>CAWGIJ010000013.1:0-305668 GCA_963822655.1 uncultured Actinomycetota bacterium | reverse complement strand
GCGCCGGTACTCGTCGATCCAGGCCGCAGTTTCCTTATGCAGGTGCCGGAGCAGGATCTCCTGGTCGTTGAGCACGAACCGGTCGATGACGCGCGATTCGATCATCGTCTGGGTCGCCTCCAGCGTATTGGCGTCCTGCAGTCCGTATTCCTTGAAAGACACTGCCGCGAGCTCCTGGGCCACACGCTCGCGCGGGGTGCGCGGCTGCGGGAAGTAGAGCGTGCCCTCGAAGACGTGGGTGTTGTATGAGGTCGGCCAGTAGTGGTACGTCAAGTACCAGCCCTGGCCCCAGAACAGGATGACGAAGTTCGGGAACAGCTGGAACGAATCCAAGCCCCACGGATCACATTTCGCTGGATTCAGCCCGGCCGGCATCTCCCCCAACTCCGGCTTGTCCCAAGGTCCGAACAGTCCACTCTGGCAGATGTCCTCGATCGGCTTGCGCATCTCATCCGCCATCTCCCAGGCCCGCACACCCGACGTGCTGACCAGCCGGTGCGGGCCCTCCAGCCGATAGAGGGGAGCTTCGAAACCCGCCTGCGCGGCCGCCTTCGAGTAGGCGGCCGGTGACTGGTTCGCATGCAACACCGGAGCGTGATAAAACTCCTGGAAGGCGTCCATGTAGAGCTTCCAGTTCGCCTTCACTTCCGACCGGTAGCACCAGCGCGAGGTCATCTGGCCGAACGGGTAGCCCTCCAAATCTGTGATCATTGGCCCGAGGAAGTCACGCAACGACTTCTCACGGCGTCTTGGCGAAGTTGACGAAAATAAAGCCTTCCCAGACGTCGCAGTGCACCGACACCAGCCCGTAGCGGCTTTTGTCGAGGTCGAAGAACTCCTCCTCCTGCTGCACGAAGGTCAGGTTGCCGTCCAGGTCATACCGCCAGGCGTGGTACTTGCAGGTGAACTGGCGGCACACACCACTGGTCTCTTCGAGTGGCATGTCGTTCCACACCAGCTTGTTGCCGCGGTGGCGGCAGACGTTGTGATATGCCTTGATCTCCCCGGATGTGCGTGCGCACCAGGATGATCGAGGTGTTGACGGCCTTGAGTTCCTTGGTGAAGTAGCTGCCTTTGCGCGGAAGCTGTTCGACGCGACCAACATTGAGCCAGGCGCGTTTGAATATCGCCTCGCGCTCCAGCTCGTAGATCTCCGGACTGATGGAATCCTCGTAGGACACCGGCTCGGTGCCGAGTTCCGGGTAGTGCTGCGTCCAGCTGCCTTCTGGCGGCTTGGGAAATCGAGCCACGATCGCTCCTGTTCGTTCCGACTTCGCGCGAACCCATGGCGGTATGGCAGTCGTTCCGATGGGGAATCGGTCTGTAGCTGCCGTTTTCAGTGATCCGCAGGACTCCGTCGAGCCGACGGTATATGGTCGGTGGCCTAATCACAAGTAGTTGATATTGAGTTTTGCGAGCCCGCATGGACCACAACGCCAGGGTGGGAATCGCGGACCGCAGAGTGCAGACCCACGGAGAAGTCTTCCGCGTCATCTCACCGCACACCGAGAAATGCATCGCCGAAGTCACCGCCGCCACGCCAGCCGACGTCGACCTGGCCGTTGGCGCTGCACGCGCAGCTTTAGACTCCGGACCCTGGGTCGCGAAGGCCTCGAGAGCTACCTGGATGCGAAGTCCATCGCCGTCGCGCCGACCCCTGAAGACCCCAAGACCGCCTGAGCTCTTCCATCCGCGGGCTCAATTGCGGCGGGGTCAGCATCTCAATTCCCTTGCTGGAAAGGAACAACCGTTGGAACCTGCGCGCCGCCGGGAAGAACCAGCTTGCCCTCGTTATTGATGTAACCGGAACGTTTGGTGGGTATCGGCAATGCTGGGTCGGGGCAGGGCACGTTGGTGCCGTCGCCGCAGATGCCTCCGTTGAAGTACGACCGCTTCAGGTGATCCGCGGGCCAAGGGTCGGCGTGCATACCTATCCACTGCGCCGGCACGTTGTAGAAGAAGAAGAAGCATGAGCTGATCCCGGCGAAGATCGCCAGGAAACGCACGGTTTGGTGCGCGCCGGCGCCACCGCGGACCTGGTCCAGTCCACGCTCGACGATGGTGCGGCCACGATCGTCGGTGAAGTACCGCAGGCAGCACATCGCCGCTTGGACACCACCCCACATCAGGCCTTCGTAGATTGGCCACTGGTGATACGTGCCAGCGAACACGGACACGGAGCGAATCGAACCGGGATAGCTGTAAAGCCCGAACGGCAGCATGAAGCCGGCTTCCATAAAGAAGTCGAGCACGAACGTGAATGCGTAGGTGACCAGGATCAGCCGGAGATTGCTGATGCGGGGCCAACGGGCCTTGATCTTGCGCATCACCCAGCATCCGAAGATCGTGATCATCAGTACGCCGGCGGCGTACCCCGGGGTATTGATCAGGAGAGGTTCAGCGACCTGTCGACCCGGTTCCTCGGGTGAAACCCATCCGGGAATGTTTGATGACCAGGAGCCTCGGTTCCATAGCCAGGTGTTGTACGTGCACCACGTGTTGAAGTAGTTGAGCAACGGGTCCTGGAAAAACATCAGACCCATCGAGACCAGCAACATGCCGTCGAGCGTGATGCGCCGTTCTCGGCGCCAGGGCCGGACGATGAACCACCAGATCGCGATCGGCAAGCCGACGCACACGAGGACGCCATTCATCGTGAGGAAGGCCTTCATGTACGTCGGCGGGTCCGTCGGGCCGCCAGGCACCCGCTCGAAGTAAGGCCCAGTGATCCAGCGGGTCCAGACGTATAACTGCAGCGCGAGGAGCGCGCCACCGATAGTTGCCCAGATCGTGATCGGTTTGACTTTGGATTGAGCGTCCGCGCCGAGTGAGGCGACGCCGCCCAGCGACTCGGTCACGAAGGGCGCGCTCTTGCGGTCCGACACTTCGGTCATGACACCTCTTTCGGCAGCTGAACTCTTCGCTAATATACCCATTGGTATCTGAAATGCGAGCGAGTTTCTAAGATTCCCTGGCACAATCGCCCTCATGGTCGAGCGTTGGACACGGGAGCGACGCCTGGAGCACACCCGTGCGCTTCTCTTGGATGCTGCGGAGGAAGTGTTTGCCGAAAAAGGCTTCGCGCCAGCAACTCTCGATGACATTGCACATACGGCGGGCTACACCAAAGGTGCCATCTACAAGCACTTCGCCGCGAAGGAGGACCTTTTCCTGGCGGTGAGCGACCGGTACTGGCGTCGCTACTTCGATAACTTCGCCGAAGTGCTGTCGGCCGCGACCGAGCTGGGAGCGCGCGAGCTCGACGAAGTTGCCCAGCGCTGGCGCCAACTCAGCAATGACCGCGGTGCCGAGCACGCCGCGTTGGGCCACGAGTTCACGCTGTATCTGCTCCGCAACCCCGACGCGCGGGACCGGGTGGCGGCCAAAAGGTTAGAGGTCGTCGAGGCGCTGAGCACGTTCATCGCCGAAGGCCTCGACCGAATGGGCGGGGCACTGCTCATCCCACCATTGACTTTTGCGCAGTTACTCGTTGCCACCAGCGACTCGATCGTGCTGGGCAGTCAACTCGACGACGTTGACCTCTACCGGCCAATCCTGGAAATGTACGTCTCGGTAATCAAACTGCCCGGCCGAAACGGCGGCGGCTCACGTTCGCGCTGAGTTCTCGACGATGATCTCGCATGCCAAAAAAACTGGCCAAGGCTTGCGGCCCTGACCAGCTTCTTCCGTGTGGAGCTGCCGGGAATCGAACCCGGGTCCTACGGCATTCCCTCAAGACTTCTCCGTGCGCAGTCCGCTATGCCTCTACTCGGATCTCCCGGTCACGCGAACAAGCCGAGATGACGATCCCAGTCGCTGTTTGATGTCCCCACGGGTCCCGCGACCGAACCCGTAGGTTTGTCCCTCTAGCTGATGCCAGGGTCCGGGTCGAGGGCGCTCCCGGTCTGACAGACACGCAGTCGCTTAGGCAGCGAGTGCGTAGTCGCGCTGATGTGAATCGGCGCTTATATGGTTGCAGCGACGCTTACGGTGGTCTCTTGCCTGCACCGGCACGCTTCCCTTGATTCGATGCGCGAAGTCGAAACCGTTCAGCCCCTCGCACCCCTGCCGAATTTCGGCAAGATAATTGATTGTACGCGTTTTTCAACGGCGGATCAGGCTGCATTCATCCCAGGTCAGATCACGAAATTGAGATGTTCGACGATGCGCGCGCCGACTTCGGTGTCGCCGAGGAGTTCGACCCCGGTGGTGTCGTCGGTGCGTCCGCCGGCCAGGCGGGCCAGCAGTAGGCCGTCGAGGCGAATCGTCGAGGTCGGGTCTTGCCCCCCGAAGTCGTCGACCACCTTCGCGCGGCCGTCGACGGCGACGCGGATCGTCCGCGCCTGCGGGCCGCTCAGTTCGATGGCGACCCGCGCGCCGTCGGGCGCTTTCCCGAGCTTGCCGACCACGAACCCCATCGTCGCGGCGATCTCGTCGAGCGACTGCCGCGCCGCGGGACCACCCATCTCCGCGTCCGGCGACGGCGTGCCGACACCGTCGCGGATGTCGTGCTCATGCATCCAGCAGTCGAAGAGCCGCACCCGCATGAACCGCGCAAAGCTCTCCAGGCCGACCGGTGTGGGCGTGGGCGCGTTCCAGTCGTCGACGGACATGGCGGACAACACTTCGCACCGCTCCGCGGTTATTGCCCGAAACCGTTGCAGCAGAACATCTCCGGGCTGCGAACCGAGGTGACGAACCCAGGCTTCGTTGGCCGCGCCCACGGCGTTGCGCACATGATCGAGCGTCGACAGGTCGATGTCGGCACCGGGCGGGCTGATCCCCTGCAGCGCCGACTCGGTGCCGATCATGTGCGCGACGACATCGCCCACACACCACCCCGGCAACGGCGTCGCGGCCTGCCACTGCTCCTCGGACAGTCCGCTCAGTAACTCCTCGATGCTGTCCCAGGTGCCGAACAGGCCAGACAAGACGTCGGACTTGTCGAGAACCGTGACATCACCCATGCCGCCTGATGCTAGACCGCGATCAGACGGCGGCGATCATGCTTACCGATACCGCTGCCAGCAGCATCCCGGCCGCCTGCCAGCGAGACAGCCGCTCGCGCAGCACGATGATCGCCAGCACCACCGTCGTCGCGGGGTACAGCGAAATCAGGATGCTGGCCAGCGACAGCATCCATTTCTGGATCGCCAGCAGCATGCTGACGTTCGCGCACGTGTCGAGCAGCGCCGCAAGCATCGCCAGTCGCAGCGGCGTGCTGGACGGCAGCGCGAAATTCTTGCTCACCGCCGCCACCCCCAGCACGAGCACGGTCGCCGCGGCGCGAGCGAAGAACAGCGGCCACATCCGGCAGACCACCGGGGCCTGGTGCAGCAGAACGAAATCCAGCCCGAATGCCACACCCGAACCGATCGTCAGCCAGGCCACCTTGCTGGTGAATCGATGCGTTCGCACATCGTCGTCATCCGGCGACTCGCGGCCGACCAAAAGCACCGCAACCATCGCGATCACCACGCCCACCGACGCCGTCATGCCCGGTCGCTCACCGAGTGCGACGCCAACCCCAACGGGCACAGCGGCATTCAGCACCGCGGCCAGCGGTGAGATCACCGAGATCGGTCCGGCACTGACAGCCTCGTAGAACCAGTAGACCCCGATCGCCTGGCTGATCCCGTACAGCGAACCCCACAGCACGGCACCCGAATGAATAGGTCCGCCGGAGATACAGGCCAGCGCCCCCAGCAACAGCGTGGCGAGCGGGTAGGTCACCACCATGATGCGCAGCGCAGCCGTGCGCCGGGACGCTACACCCCCGACGAAATCACTGACGCCGTAGCTGACTGCAGATAGCTGGGCGTAGGCCGCCCCGATCAGCTCATGCCCTTGGCACGCCGGCCCAATTCGCGAACCACTTCGCGTTGGGCGTCACGCTTGGCCATATCCTGCCGCTTGTCGTGCGCTTGCTTACCTCGCGCTAATGCGAGCTCCACCTTGACTTTTCCTTCGGTGAAATACATCGACAACGGAACGAGGGCGAGGTTACCATCCTTGATTTTGCCGATGAGCACATCGATTTGGTGCCTGTGGAGAAGTAGCTTCCGGTTGCGGCGCGGCGCATGGTTGGTCCAGCTGCCGTGGTGATACTCCGGAATGTGCAGGTTGCGCAGCCAGACCTCGCCGTCGTCGACGGTGGCGAACGCGTCGGCAAGCGAGGCTTTGCCTTCCCGCAAACTCTTAACTTCAGTGCCGACTAAAACTACGCCGGTCTCGTAGACGTCCAAGATCGAATAGTTGTGCCGAGCCTTGCGGTTGGTCGCCACGATCTGCCTGGCCGGCGCAGATTTGTCCTGCGACTTTTTGGCCACCGCTACCGCCGCACATACAGGCGCAAAGTTGCATACGACGTCACCCCGGCCATCGCGACGCCGACGAACAGCAGCAGGGGCGCGATGTAGAGGATGTCGGCGTAATCGACCTTGGCGATCAGGTGCGCTTGGTAGAACTGGCTCAACGCGCTGTCCAGGAACAGCGCCCGGACCATCATCAGGCCGAGGATCGCGATGATGACACCGAGTGTCGCCGCGACCATCGCCTCGACCAAGAACGGCAACTGGGTGTACCAGCGGGTGGCGCCAACCAGTCGCATGATGCCGACTTCGGTGCGCCGCGTGTACGCCGCGACCTGAACCATGTTGGCAATCAACAGGATTGCCCCGACCGCCTGCACCAGCGCGACGGCGAACGCGGCGTTCGAAAGCCCGTCAAGCACGGCGAAGAGCCGGTCGATCAGCTCCTTCTGATTGAGCAGATGGTCGACGCCGGGCTGACCCTGCATCGCGGCGTCGAATTCGGCGTGCTGCTCGGGGTTTTCGAGCTTGACGATGAATGACGCCGGGAAGGCGTCCTTGCTCGCCAGATCCTTGAACTGCGGGATCTTGCGGATGGCGTCGTTGTACGCGTCGTCCCGATTGAGGAACCGCACCGACTTGACGTCGCTGCGCTTTTCGATCTTCTCCCGCAACGCTTTACATTGCGGGCTCTCGCAGTTCAGGTCGTTGGCCGAGATGTCGTTGGTCAGGAAGACCTGCGTCTCGACCCGATCGAGATAGATGCTCCGGGAGTGGTCGGCCAACCGGACCACCAGCAGACCGCCGCCGAACAGACCGATCGAGATGGCGGTGGTCAGGATCATCGCAATCGTCATGGTGATGTTGCGACGAAGACCGGTCAGGACCTCGTTGAAGAGAAAGCTGAAGCGCACTTAACGATCCATCCCGTAGACGCCGCGCTGTTCGTCGCGCACCAAGCGGCCCAGCGACAGTTCGACCACGCGCTGCCGCATCGAGTCGACGATGTGATGGTCGTGGGTCGCCATCAGCACGGTGGTGCCGGTGCGGTTGATTCGCTCGAGCAAATCCATGATGTCGTTACTGGTCTCCGGGTCGAGGTTTCCGGTCGGTTCGTCGGCGATCAGGACCAGCGGGCGGTTGACGAAGGCGCGAGCGATGGCCACCCGCTGCTGCTCACCACCGGATAGCTCGTGCGGCAGCCGGCTTGCCTTGCCCGACAGCCCGACCATCTCCAGCACGTCGGGCGTCACCCGGTTGATCACCTCGGGGCGCTTCCCGATGACCTCGAGCGCAAAAGCCACGTTCTCGAACACCGTCTTCTGCTGCAGCAACCGGAAGTCCTGGAAGACGCAACCGATCACCTGGCGCAGCTTCGGTATGTGCCGGCCGGGCAGGGTGTTGACGTGAAATTTCGAGACCCGCACGTCGCCCTTGGTCGGCGTCTCCGCCCCCAACAGCAGCCGCATGAACGTCGACTTGCCCGAGCCGGACGGGCCGATCAGGAAAACGAACTCACCCTTGTCGATCTTGAGGTTGACGTTGTCCAGCGCTGGCCGCGCGGACGACTTATAGAGCTTGGTAACTCGGTCGAGGGTGATCATCACGGGTCGCCAGTCTAACCGCGAGTGTCAGTCGTACGGACGACGCAGCGCGCGGGCGAGCCAGTGCGCGTCATCCGGGCAGGCCCGGCAGGAACGGCAGACCGGGCGCGGGTGCGGGTTCCGGAGTCGGGCCGGGTGACGCTGGTGCCGGCGTCGTCGTCCCAGGACCGAACGGTGGCGGCAGCTGCGGCAGCTGGAAAGGCGGCGGCGTCGTCGGCGGTGGGGTCGTGGTGGGCGGCGCCGTGGTCGGGGCCGTGGTGGTCGGGGTGAGCGACGGCGTGTCGTAACGCGGCTCCTGCACGCGGGTGCGCGGCACCCAGGTGTAGTTGGGGTCGGGCAGGTAGCCCGGCGGCACGACCTGAGCCGGCGCCGGCGGCGGGGGCGGGTGCGGCTTGTAGGTGTTGTAGGTCCACCAGGTGGCGAAGAAAAGGACGATCAATACCAGCGTCGACGTCCGGACACGCCCGCCGAGCACGTAGTTCGGCCAATGCTTGTCCGCATCGCGGCTGTTGCGTTCGAGGACGTTGAGTGTGAGCTTCATCAGCTTTCAACCGGCTCGCGGGTCTTTTCGTACTCCTCTTGTTCGGCGGCCGCCACCTCGGCACCCGGGCCTTCGACGACACCTACCTTGGCGTCGGCCGCCGTCACGATGCCGGCGCGGGCCAGGGCCCGGATGACCAGGACACGCAGTTGACGGCCGGCTTCGAACTGCTTACCGGGCAGCGTGCGGGCCACCATGCGCAGGGTCACGGTGTCGACCGCGATGCTCTCGACACCCATCAGGGTGGGCGCATCCAGCAGCAGGTCGCCGAGGATCGGGTTGTCCAGGGCGTTCTCGCACTCCTGGCGCAGCACCTCGGCGACCCGGTTGAGGTCGACGGTGGTCGAGACGGGAATGTCCACCACCGCGCGCGCCCAGTCCTTGGACTCGTTGACGGCCTTGACGATCTGACCGTTCGGGATGGTCAACACCTCACCGTTTGGCGCGCGCAGCCGGGTCACCCGCAGAGTCACGTTCTCGACCGTGCCGCTGCACTCGGTCGTCGATACCACGGTCAGTGTCACCAAATCGCCGAAGCCGTATTGCTTTTCGACGATCAGGAAAAAACCCGCCAGAATATCTCGGACCACCTGCTGAGCGCCGAAACCGAGCGCGGCGCCGATCACGGTCGCCGGCGCGACGAGGCCCGCCACCGAAAAGTTGAAAACGTTGGCGATCCGGACGATGCCCCAGATCGCAATGAGCACAATCGACACCCATTGCGCGACCGACGCCAGGGCCTGCCGGTGCTTGGACGATTCCGACCGGACCAGCGAGTCGCCCTCGACAAAACGTTCGTCGAGTTGCCGGATCACCTGGTCAGAGAGCCAGGTGACAAACCGCACCGCCAGGATGGCGACGATCACCACCATGACCAGCCGTAGACCACGGGTGATGATCCATTGACCGATCACGCCGTGCCAGAAGTCGTGCCAGCGCTGCGCTGTGTCGATAGCTAAATACGTCGTTTTAGTCGTCATCTTTTCGATTGCGCCACCGGATTCCCGCTTCCAGGAATCCGTCGATGTCTCCGTCGAGAACGGCCGCCGGGTTACCCACTTCGTACTCGGTACGCAGGTCTTTGACCATCTGATACGGGTGCAAGACGTACGACCGCATCTGGTTTCCCCAGGAACTGCCGCCGTCACCCTTCAAGGCGTCGAGCTCGGCACGTTCTTCTAAACGCTTGCGTTCCAACAACTTTGCCTGAAGGACCCGCATCGCCGCAACTTTGTTCTGCAGCTGCGACTTTTCGTTCTGACAGGTGACGACGATACCTGTCGGGATGTGCGTGAGTCGAACCGCGGAGTCGGTGGTGTTCACCGACTGTCCGCCAGGACCGCTGGAGCGATACACGTCCACGCGCAGGTCGCCCTCGGGAATTTCGATGTGATCGGTGGTTTCCACCACCGGCAGCACCTCGACTTCGGCGAAGGACGTCTGACGTCGGTTCTGGTTGTCGAACGGACTAATCCGCACCAACCGATGGGTGCCTTGCTCGACCGAAAGCGTCCCGTATCCGTAGGGCGCGTGCACCGCGAACGTCGCGCTCTTGATCCCGGCCTCTTCGGCATAAGACGTGTCGAACACCTCGACGGGATAGTTGTGTTGCTCGGCCCACCGGATGTACATCCGCATCAGCATCTCGGCCCAGTCGGCGGCATCTACGCCGCCGGCGCCGGAGCGGATGTTGAGCAGTGCTTCCCGCTCGTCGTATTCGCCGGAGAGCAGGGTGCGCACCTCCATCGCCTCGATGTCGGTTTGAAGCGTCTTCAGGTCTGCGTCGGCCTCGGCCTTGGCGTCTTCGGAGTTTTCTTCAGCGGCCAACTCGTAGAGCACCGGAAGATCGTCGAGGCGCTGACGCAGTCCTTCGACCCGCCGCAATTCGCCCTGGGTATGGGACAGCTCGCTGGTCACACGTTGCGCACGGGCCTGGTCGTCCCACAGATTGGGATCGGCCGCTTCGTGCTCGAGCTTGTCGATGCGGCTGCGTAGACCGTCGACGTCGAGCACCCGCTCCACCGTGGTCAGCGTGGAGTCGAGAGCTGCGATATCAGCCTGACGGTCGGGGTCCACGCCTGATCACGTTACCGGCCGGTGTTCGGACACGACCGGTCCGACTAGCCGCGAGCCGGTACGGCGGGCGTTTAGCATCGTGGCTTATGCGCCCCTACCACGTTGCGATCGTCGGGTCGGGTCCCTCGGGATTCTTCGCGGCGGCATCCCTGCTCAAGGCCGCGGATGCGGACGACAACTTCGACGTCGCAGTCGACATGCTGGAGATGCTCCCCACGCCGTGGGGCCTGGTGCGTTCCGGGGTTGCGCCCGACCACCCCAAGATCAAGTCGATCAGCAGGCAATTCGAGAAGACGGCCGAGGACGATCGCTTCCGCTTCTTCGGCAACATCGGGATCGGCGAGCACGTCAGCCCCACCGAACTGGCCGAGAAATACGACGCGGTTGTCTACGCCATCGGCGCCCAGGCGGACCGGCCGTTGAACATCCCGGGCGAAGAGCTGCTCGGCAGCGTCGCCGCGGTCGACTTCGTCGGCTGGTACAACGCCCACCCGCATTTCGAGGCATCGACACCTGACCTATCGGGCCGTCGCGCAGTTGTTATCGGCAACGGCAACGTCGCCTTAGACGTCGCGCGCATCCTGGTGACCGAGCCCGACGAGCTGGCCAAGACCGACATCGCCGACCACGCGCTGGAGTCGTTGCGCCCGCGCGGTGTCGAAGAGGTGATCGTCGTCGGCCGCCGAGGCCCGCTGCAGGCCGCGTTCACCACGCTGGAGCTGCGTGAACTGGCCGATCTGGAGAACGTCGACGTGATCGTCGACCCGGCAGACTTCGAACACATCACCGAGGACGACGCGGCGGCCGTCGGTAAGGTCTGCAGGCAAAACATCAAGGTGCTCAAGGGCTACGTCGGCAAGGAGCCGCGGCCGGGCCACCGCCGGATCGTCTTCAGGTTTCAGACCTCACCGATCGAGATCGCCGGAGAGGAACGGGTGGAAAAGATCGTGCTCGGGAGCAACGAGCTCGTCACCGACGACAGCGGGCGGGTGACGGCCAAGGACACCGGTGAGCGCGAAGAGGTGCCGGTGCAGCTGGTGGTCCGCTCGGTCGGCTACCGCGGCGTTCCCACCGAGGGGCTGCCGTTCGACGAGAAGAGCGGAACCATCCCGAACCGCGACGGCCGGATCGACGGCACCAGCAATCAATACGTCGTCGGCTGGATCAAGCGCGGCCCGTCCGGAGTGATCGGCACCAATAAGAAGGACTCCCAGGACACTGTCGACGCGCTGATCGCCGACCTCACCGCGGCGGCCGACTTGGCCGAGTTCGGCGCCGACCATGCGTGAAGAAATCGCCGAATGGCTGATTGAACGGCAACCCAAGGTAGTGACCGACGCGCACTGGAAGCTGATCGACGAGCACGAACGGTCCTCCGGTGAACCGCACGGCCGGCCCCGGGTCAAGCTGCCCAACCTGACCAAGTTGCTGCACATCGGCCACGGCTGACGGGCGTTACTCGGCCGGCGGTTCCGGCAGTTCTCGCGGCGCGAAGGCCCACTTCTCGGGATTGCGCTCGGAGTAGACCACCGGCTTCAACTCCCCCACCGACGGCCAGCGGTCGACGTCGGCGGTCATCCGCTGATAGACGGTGAAATCGCTGACCGTCGGCCCGTCGATGACGCCGGTGATCGTGACGTACTGCTCGCCCGTGGCGTCGGGCTTGGGGCTGACGCCGGTGATCAGCAGCGTGCCGCTCAGCGAGCCCGCGCCGGGGCCGCGGTGGAACAGCCGCGGTGCGATCAGGCTGACCGCGATGGCGACGAGGAACGCGACCGCGAGGATTTCCAACACGCCGCCATGGTAGGTCCAGCGACGGTCACGATGTGGCCGTCAGATACGCCGGCGTCCACCGCACCTGCGCGATCCGCTCCGCGATCTCCTCGCTGCTGCGCTTCGGGGCGACGCCCTCCGCTACGGCCTGGACCGCAACGGCCTGCGCGATCCGCACTGCCACCGCCGGCGCGTCCGACCACGACGGCAGCAGCGGCTGGCCGGGATCGTCAAGAGCCGGTGACGCCTCGCCGAGGGTCGCCGCCGCGATCCGCATCATCTCGTCGGTGACCCTGGTGGCCCGCGCCGCCGTGACGGCAAGACCGATGGCAGGGAAGATGTAGACGTTGTTGCATTGCGCCACAACGTATTCGACGCCGTCGCGATGGATCGGCGCGAAGGGCGAACCGGTGGCGATCAGTGCCCTGCCGTCGGTCCAGTGGTCCAGCTCGGCGGGGTGCGCCTCGGCGCGGCTGGTCGGGTTGGACAGCGGGAAGATGATCGGCCGGTCGGCCTTGGAGGCCATCTCGCGCACGATCGCCTCGGTGAAAGCGCCTGTGGCCGTAGACAACCCGAGCAAGACACCGACGTCGACCTGATGCACCACATCGGCGAGCTGCGCCGGCCCGGTCAACCCCCAAGCAGCGACCTGCTCGGCGGGCTGGGCGAATTCTCGCTGCGCCTCGGACAGGTCGCTGCGGTCGTCGGTGAGCAGCCCCACGACGTCGACCACCCAAATTCGTTGCCGGGCAGCCTCTTCCGACAACCCCTCGCTCACCATCTCACGATGGACCATGTTCAGCACACCGATGCCCGCCGAACCCGCTCCCAGCATCACAACCTGCTGCTGTGACAGCGGGCGGCCGGCGACTTTCGCGGCGCCGTGCAACGCGCCCACGGTGACGGCGGCCGTGCCTTGGATGTCGTCGTTGAAGGTGAGCAACTTGTCGCGGTAGCGCCCCAGGATCGGCAGCGCGTGAGTGGTGGCGAAGTCCTCCCACTGCAGCAGCACGTCGGGAAGCGCCTTTCGCACCGCGCCGACGAAGCGGTCGATGAACGCGTAGTACTCGTCGTCGTCGATGCGCCGGTGGCGCCAGCCCAGGTACTGCGGGTCTTGGAGCAGTTCGACGTTGTCAGTGCCGACATCGAGCACGATCGGGAGCGTGCGGGCGGGATCGATGCCGCCGATCAGCGTGTAGAGCGACAGCTTGCCGATCGGGATGCCCATCCCGCCGATACCCTGGTCGCCCAGACCGAGGATGCGCTGGCCGTCGGTCACTACGATCACATCGACGTCGCGGTGCGGCCGGTTGTTCAGTACCTCGTCGAGGCAGTCGCGGTCCGCGTAGGACACGAATAATCCCCTTGGCCGGCGGTAGATCTCACTGAAGCGCTGGCAGGCCTCGCCGACCGTCGGGGTATAGACGATCGGCAAGGTCTCCGGGATGTGGTCACGCAGCACCCGGTAGAACAGCGTCTCGTTGCGGTCCTGCAGCGCACGCAGGTAGATGTGCTTGTCGAGGTCGTCGTGTCGCGTGGAGAACTCGTGCCAGCAATGGGCGGCCTGCTCGTCGAGGGTCTTCACCACCGCCGGCAGCAGACCCAGCAGGCCGTACTTGCGGCGCTCGTTGGGCGAGAATGCGGTGCCCTTCGTAATCAACGCGTCGAAAAGTGCTGCCTGCCCATGCTTTTCGTCAGCCATTCGAGAGGTCCCTTCTGACGCGCGGACGCCGCCACCGCGGCATACCCGAATCATCGCCGATCGTGGCGAGTGTCGCGATCGTAATCGTGCCTCCCGTGGTTGAACGGAGTCGAAACTGGCCCGCATGCGCGAGAATGCATAGGGCCGACGACCACGGGGAGCGCTATGAATATGCGGGCGATTCCCGTTCGACGTGGTGGGGCGTTCGGTGATCGTCGTCGACTGACGCTTTACTGATGTGATGAGCGACGACCTCGCGGTGGCCCTGGCCCTGGCCGATCAGGCCGACGCGGTGACACTGGCCCGCTTTGGCGCCGTCGACCTGCGTGTCGACACCAAACCGGACCTGACGCCTGTCAGCGACGCGGATGAGGCGGTGGAAAAAGGCCTGCGGGAGGCGCTGTCGCGGGTCCGCCCCGACGACAGCATCCTCGGCGAAGAATTCGGCGGGGCAATCACTTTCGCGGGCCGACAATGGATCATCGACCCGATTGACGGGACCAAGAACTTCGTCCGCGGCGTGCCGGTGTGGGCCAGCCTGATCGCTCTGCTCGACAACGGCGTACCCCAGGTTGGAGTCGTCAGTGCACCCGCGCTGCACCGGCGGTGGTGGGCGGCCACCGGCGCGGGCGCCTTCGTGACTGTTGGCTCCGCCGAGCCGCGTCGACTGTCAGTTTCTTCTGTGGCGCAACTGGATTCGGCCAGTCTGTCGTTTTCCAGTCTGTCCGGCTGGACGCAGCTCGGCGTGCGCGACCGATTCCTCGATCTCACCGACAAGGTGTGGCGGGTGCGCGCGTTCGGCGACTTCCTGTCCTACTGCTTCGTCGCGGAGGGTGCGGTCGATATCGCGGCCGAACCGGAGGTGTCGGTGTGGGATCTGGCCCCGCTGGACGTTCTCGTCCGGGAAGCGGGCGGCCGATTCACCAGCCTGGACGGTTCAGCCGGCCCGCATGGCGGCAACGCGGTGGCCACCAACGGCCTCCTGCACGAGCAGGTCCTGCGGAAACTCTCCCCACTAGCCCGAATCGTGTGAACTAGGTAACAGGCGCTTTCTATCTTACTTTGGAGTAAGATAATGTCATCGCACTGCCCCAACGAACGAGGCTGCATTCATGACAAACCCTGTCATCTCTACGAACGGCTCGCGAAATGGCTCCAAGCAGCGCCCTAAGCGCAGCGGAAAGCAATCCGCCATCGGCGAGCAGACCCACAAGCGCACCGGCATCGACCTGGCGATCGGCCTTCTCACGCCGATCGTTGGCCAGGAGTTCCTGGACAAGTACGGCCTGCGCGACCCGCTGAACCGGACGCTGCGTTACGGCACCAGGCAGATCTTCTCCGCCGCCGGCGCCGCCAGCCGTCAGTTCAAGAAGGTCGAGAACCTGCGCGGCGGGGCGACCCGGCTGAAGACCAGCGGCAAGGACTACTACGACCTCACCCCCGACGACGACCAGAAGATGATCGTCGAGACGGTCGAGGAATTCGCCGAAGAGGTTCTTCGGCCGGCGGCACACGACGCCGACGCCGCGGCCACCTATCCCAAGGATCTGGTCACAAAGGCCACCGAACTCGGGGTCACCGCGATCAACATCCCCGAGGACTTCGACGGCATCGCCGCCGAGCGTTCCAGCGTCACCAATGTTCTGGTGGCCGAGGCGCTGGGCTACGGCGACATGGGTCTGGCGCTGCCCATCCTGGCGCCGGCCGGCGTCGCCGCCGCGCTTACCCACTGGGGCAGCGCCGGCCAGCAGGCGACGTACCTCAAGGAGTTCGCCGGCGAGAACGTTCCGCAGGCCTGCGTGGCGATCGCTGAGCCGCAGCCGCTGTTCGACCCGACCGCGCTGAAGACCACCGCGGTGCGCACCCCGGGCGGTTACCGGCTCACCGGCGTCAAGTCGCTGGTTCCGGCCGCCGCCGACGCCGAACTGTTCATCGTCGCAGCGCAACTCAACGGCAAGCCGGCGCTGTTCATCGTCGAGTCGTCCAGTGCGGGCCTGTCGGTCAAGGCCGACCCGAGCATGGGCATCCGCGCGGCCGCGCTCGGCCGCGTCGAACTCAACAACGTCGCGGTGCCGCTGAGCGCCCGTTTGGGCGAAGACGACGCCACCGACACCGACTACTCCGAGGCCATCGCGCTATCCCGATTGGGTTGGGCCGCACTGGCAGTCGGCACGTCCCACGCGGTGCTCGACTACGTCATCCCGTACGTGAAGGAGCGCGAAGCCTTCGGCGAGCCGATCGCGCGCCGGCAGTCGGTGGCCTTCATGTGCGCCAACATCGCCATCGAACTCGATGGTCTGCGCCTGATCACCTGGCGTGGCGCGGCACGGGCTGAGCAAGGCCTGTCGTTCGTCCGCGAAGCCGCGCTGGCCAAGAAGATCGGCACCGACAAGGGCATGCAGATCGGGCTGGACGGCGTGCAGTTGCTCGGCGGCCACGGCTTCACCAAGGAGCACCCCGTCGAGCGTTGGTACCGCGACCTTCGAGCCATCGGCATCGCCGAAGGCGTAGTGGTCATCTAAGACTTTCCATCGGCAACGAAAGACTAACCATGGCAATCAATTTGGAACTGCCCGGCAAAATGCGCGCAGTGATCGAGAAGGCCCACCAGGGCGCCGCGGAGATGATGCGGCCTATCGCCCGCAAGTACGATCTCAAGGAGCACGCCTACCCGGTCGAGCTCGATACGCTGGCTGAGCTCTTCGCCGGAGCCTCCGAGGCCGGCACGCTGGATATGGCCGGCGCCAACGGACTTCGCGCCAGTGAGAACAACGGCGAGAACCGCAACGCGGCCAACATGGCTGCCGCCCTGCAGGCACTGGAGGCCAGCTGGGGCGATGCCGCCATGCTGCTGTCGATTCCCTTCCAGGGCCTCGGCAACGCGGCGGTGTCCGCCGTCGCCACCGACGAGCAGCTCGAGCGTCTGGGCCGCGTCTGGGCCGCCATGGCCATCACCGAGCCGTCGTTCGGCTCCGACTCGGCCGCAGTGTCCACCACCGCCAAGCTGGACGGCGACGAGTACGTGATCAACGGCGAGAAGATCTACGTCACCGCCGGCTCGCGCGCCACCCACATAGTGGTCTGGGCGACGCTGGACAAATCGCAGGGCCGGGCGGCGATCAAGTCGTTCATCGTGCCGCGCGAGCACCCTGGCGTGACCGTCGAGCGGCTCGAGAACAAGCTGGGCATCAAGGGCTCCGACACCGCAGCGATCCGGTTCGAGAACTGCCGGATTCCCAAGGACAACCTGCTGGGCAACCCCGAAATCGAGTCGGGCAAAGGCTTTTCCGGTGTCATGGAGACCTTCGACAACACCCGTCCGGTGGTCGCCGCGATGGCCGTCGGGATCGCTCGCGCCACGCTGGAAGAGCTGCGCAAGATCCTGACCGAAGCGGGCGTCGAGATCTCCTACGACAAGCCCGCCCAGGTACAGAGCGCCGCCGCCGCGGAGTTCCTGCGGATGGAGGCCGAGTGGGAGTCCAGCTACCAGCTGACCCTGCGCGCCGCCTGGCAGGCCGACAACAACATCCCGAACTCCAAAGAGGCGTCGATGTCCAAGGCCAAGGCCGGCCGCGTGGGCAGCGACATCACGCTGAAGGCCGTCGAATTGGCCGGCACGATCGGCTATTCCGAGGAGACTCTGCTGGAGAAGTGGGCCCGTGACTCGAAGATCATGGACATCTTCGAGGGCACCCAGCAGATCCAGCAGCTGGTGGTCGCTCGACGGCTGCTGGGCCTGTCGTCGTCCGAGCTGAAGTAACCCCTCAGGCGGCAATCAGCTTGAGCGGCAGGTGTTCATGCCGCCTGATGATGTTGTTCAGCGCCCATGTGGGTGATGCCGTGAGCTCGATCCGGTCGACGCGCTCGACCAACGCACGGAGCATCGCCTGAGTTTCCATCCGCGCCAACCCCTGGCCGGCGCAGGCGTGGGAGCCGTGACCGAATCCGAGTTGGCGGGTGGCGTCGCGGCGGATATCGAACACGTCGGGCCGCTCCCACTCCCGTTCGTCGCGGTTGGCCGAGGCGTAGATCACCAGGACCCGAGCCCCGCCCGGAATAGCGCTACCGCCGAGCTTTGTGTCGTGCAACGCTTTCCGCGCGAAGGCACGCAGCGGTGACTCGTAGCGGATGACTTCGTTGACGGCGTTGGGAATCAGGTCGTGGTCGGCTTTCAGCAAGTCCCACTGCTCAGGGAAGATAGCGAACAGGTGCAGGGCACTGGAGATCGCGCTGATGGTGGTGTCCAGCGACGGTCCGACATAGTCGACCATCAGCGGCGGGCAGTCGCGGTGGCGCAACTTGCCGTTGTCCGCTGCGAGCAGGACGTCGTGCCCCAGGCTGCCCTCGATCACGCTGCGACGACGCACCACGCCCCGCGCGAAGCGCAGCATCTGGAGGCTCGACGGCATGGCCTTGATCCAGCGCCGGTTGAGCGGGCCGAGGATGTCGAAAGTCGCTGCACCCCAGGCGAGTAGGTCGTCGCGCTGATCCCGCGGCCAGCCCACCAGATCGGGCACCACGGCTAGGGGCAGCGCGTAAGCCAGATCGGCCACGCCGTCGACATCGCCGGAACGCAGCGCGGCCTCGACAACCTGCGCCGCTTGCTTGTCTATGTCGTCGCTGATTGCGCGCAGCGCTCTCGGCAGCATGCGGTGTGCGACCAGTTTGCGGCGCTGATCGTGGTCGGCGCCGTCGCTTCCCAACGTGGTGCCGCGCGACAACCGGTTGGCGACGGGGTTCAGCGCCACGCCGCCACCGGAGACGAATGCCGTGTCGTCGCGCAACACCGACTTGCATTCGGCGAACCCGGGCAGCGCGTAGACCCGCTGCTTCGACAGCCACACCACCGGGCCGAGTTCGCGCATCCGGGCATAGTGCGGGTAAGGGTCGACGATCGCGTCCGTGGAGTAGATGTCGGGTTGATACACCGGCACTCCAGCGGGCGCCCGGCGCATCACACGTACTTCACGATGTTGCGTTGCGAGCCCAGGTCGATCGCGCCGTCGTCGGTTGCGACCGAGGCTTCGACAACGTCGCCGTCCCGCAAGTACTTCGGGTTCTTGGCCTGCCGGTTGAAGAACGCCTTCCACTTGACCGCGGGGGGCAGCAGCGAGCCGATGATCTCGATCGGCTTCGGCGGCGCACTGAGCGCGGTGCCGACCGGCGTTCCAGTCAGGACGAGGTCGCCCGGTTCCAGTCGCTGAAAGCGGGACAGCGCCTGCAGCGCTTGCACCGGCGGGTAGATCATGTCGCCGGTGACGTGGGCATCCTGCCTGAGTTCGCCGTTGACCCGTAGCTGCAGACGCAGGTCGCCGAAGCGCGTGAATTCGCCGGCGTCCAGCAGCACCAGCGCGGGGCCGGTCGGGGTGAAGGTGGGATACGACTTGGCCTCGTAGAACTGGGTTTTCGGCAGCTGGACGTCGCGTGCGGACACGTCGTTGGTCACCACCAGCCCGGCGATGAAGTCGGCCACATTGGTCTCGGTGATCTCGGTGCCGACCGGGATTGCGCGACCGATGACGAGGCCGATCTCGACCTCGTAGTCCAGGAACCGCACATGCTCGGGCTTGACGATGGCGTCAGCCGGGCCGGTGATCGAGCCGGATGCCTTGCGGAAGAACGTGAGTGGGATCGACTTCGGATCCATCCCGGCATCCTCGACGTGTGAGACGAAGTTGGTCATCTGCGCCACCACTCGGCACGGCGCGGTGACCGGGGAGAGCAGCGGCAGGCTTTCGACCGGGACGGCGGCCGAACCGGAGGCCGCGGCGTCGATGGCGGCGCGGTCGGCCAACAGGTCCGCGGTCGTGGTCGCGTCGGTGTCGACCTTGACGGCTCCGGCGGCGGTGACCACCCACCAGTCGTCGGCGGTGCGCAGGATCGAGAGCGTCATGACGTGGCTACTTTCATCAGGCCGATCAGGCGGCGGAGGTCGAATTCGTTGTCTGCCCGTAGCGCGCTGATCATCGAGCGCGCTTCGTGTGGAAGGGATCTCGGGTTGGTGCCGAGGAAGTCTTTGCTGGCGGGCGGTCCCCATTGGGCCAAGCCGGACGCGGTGAAGGGTGCCCACCCCGGTTCCAGCGAGCAGTCGAACATGTCACCGTCGCTGAAGTGCTCGACCAAGAAGCCGTCGGGGTCACGCCAGTAGTCGAAGATCTGGCTGCCCTGGATGTGCCGGCCGATTCCCCAGGAGCGTTGGTATCCGGCGTCTTTCAAGTACTCCCCACCGGCGGCCAGCCGGTCGAGGTCGCAGACCTGATAGGCCGAGTGGACGTAGCGGTTCGTCGGGCCCAGCGCGAGCGCGAGCGTGTGGTGGTCGGTCACCGTCTGGCCGCGGTCACAGCGGATAAAGCTCATGGTCGGCCCGCGCTCGCGCTGCCCGGGAAAGAACATGAAGTCGCTGACGATCATGCCGAGTTGATCGAGATACCAGTTGAGCGTCTCGAGATACCGGTTCGACTGCACCACCACGTGGCCGAGGCGTTGGACGACGGCGGGGATCCGTGGTGGTCGCTGGGTGATGTTGGCGCGCAGGATGTCTGGGCCGAAGTTGAAAGTGTGCGCCGACTGCGCCGGTAGCGCGCCGAGTCGGTGTGCGCCCGCGATCACGCGGACGGGCATGCCACTCGGGTTCGTCAGGTCCACTGCGAGCCCACCGATCGCCTCGGGCAGTGCACGCGGCGCCGTCCCGTTGGCCGCGGCCAGCCGGCGCAGGTCGGTCTCATCGTCCGCGTGAAATGCCATCCCGGTGAACTGCGACGTCGGGCCGCGGCGGATGAGGACGCACGGCACACCGACGTCGCTGCCGCGCAGGTGCAACTCGTCGCCGCCGCGCGATACCGTGGTGAACCCGAACGCGCGCGCAAACGCTTCGGCGCGAACCAGATCCGGCTTCTGGAACTCCAGCCACGCCAGGTCGTGGACCTTGATCACCGGATTCGACGAACGACCGGTGTGCTCGCCCTTTCGCGAACCGAGCTCGCTGTGTGGCGTCGCCGTCATGTTCTCCCGTACCGATCTTCCGCGATCAGCCGCAGTGCGGTGTCGTACAACGCGTGGGCGTGCAACTCGAAGAGTGCGATCAGATCCACTGCGTCGCCACCGATTTCCTTGGCAATGAACAAACCGTCGGCACCGGCCATTGCGTAGGTGACAAGTAGATATATCTGAGCCTCGGTGAGATCCGGTGCAAACCCGCGCATGGTTTCGGTCAGCTGGTCGCAGGTCTGGGCGCGAGTCTGAATGAACATCGCGCGTGCCCGCGGCTCGACCGGACGGCGCTCCAAAGCCAACATCAGGCCCAGTCGAATGAAGTCGGGTGAGTCGAGCAGCGCTTTCGCGATCTGCATGGCCATGCCCGCCAGACGATCTTGGGCGGTGCCCTCATCGGGCACCTGCCAGGCCGCGAGCCAGTCGCCGAAACTGCGCTCGATCACCGCCGCAATCAAGTCGTCCTTGTTGGTGAAGTGCCAGTAGATGGAGCTCGCCGGCAGCCCGCACTTCGCACTGACCAGCGCAATGCTGGCGCCTTCATAGCCGCGCTCGGCGGAGATCTCGGTGGCGGCGTCGAGGATGCGCTCCCGCGACAGCTCGCCGTCCGCGCGCTTGCGCCGTACCGGCTGCGCTTTTTTCGTCACTGTCCACCTCTTGACTCTGTAGTGATCGCTACATTACCGTAACGATCACTACAGAACAACCCCTCGACGACGAGAGACCATCGTGACCAATTCAGACACCTACGACGTGGCAGTGATCGGCTATGGGCCGACCGGCGCGACCGCCGCGAACATTTTGGGCCGACTTGGCGTGAAAGTTGTTGTCATCGAGCGTGATCCGGACGTCTACAACCGCGCGCGGGCGATCTCCACCGACGAGGAGGTCATGCGGATCTGGCAATCCGTCGGTTTGGCCGACCGACTGCAACAGGACATGCTGCCCGACCGTCCGCTCACCTTCGTCGACGCCAACAATGTGCCGTTCATCGACCTGAAGATCAGGCCGCGCGGCGCCGGCCACCCGCCGCAGCAGTTCCTGTATCAACCGGCGGTCGACGGAGTGCTGCGCGAGGGCGTCGCGCGGTACGCCCACGTCGACGTGCTCCTGGAGCACGAATGCCTGCGCGTGCATCCCCAGGATGACGGTGTCGAGCTCATGCTCGCAGACCTTCCGACCGACACGATCAAACGGGTCCGCGCCTCGTACGTGATCGCCGCGGACGGCGGCTCGTCGCCGACGCGCGGGGAACTCGGGGTCGGCTATACCGGGCGGACCTACAGCGAACGCTGGGTCGTCATCGACACGAAGCTGCTCAGCGAGTGGGACGGCCACGACCGGTTGCGTTTTCACTGCAACCCCGACCGGCCCACCGTCGACTGCCCCACTCCCCTGGGCCATCACCGATGGGAATACCCCGCGCGCGCAGGCGAACTCGAGGAGGACCTGCTCCGGCACGAATCGATCTGGAAGGTGCTGAACGATCAGGGCATCACCGGGCAGCACGTCGAGATTCTGCGGGCCGTGATCTACAGCCACCATGTCCGCGTCGCCGACCGGTGGCGCGTGGGCCGGGTCTTTCTGGCCGGCGACGCCGCCCACGCCATGCCGCCGTGGATCGGGCAGGGCATGTCCGCCGGTGTCCGCGACGCCGCGAACCTGTGCTGGAAACTCGCCGCCGTCGTCAAGGGCCAGGCCCCGTCCACGCTGCTCGACTCCTATCAACCCGAACGCAAGCCACACCTCGTCGAGGTGACCAAGCGCGCATGCCGCACGGGCCAGATCATCAAGGTGCGCAATCGAGCCGTCGCTGTGGCGCGAAACCATCTGATGCGCAGCGTTTTGCGAGTACCGGCGATCAGCAACCGGTTGGACAAGTTCACCTGGCTTCCCGAGGCCCGGTACCGCGACGGCTTCGTGAGCAGCGTCGAGCACCCCGCGGTGGGCTGGCAGATCCCTCAACCGTGGGTCACCGACGCCGCCGGGACGCGCGTCCGCCTGGACGACGTCCTCGCCGGGCGCTGGACGATCCTGCATGTCGGCGCGTTGCCGAGCGGTGCGGACACGTGGGGCGTCCCAACGCTCGCCATCACCGAGCCGAGCCTCGTGCAGTGGCTGCGCCGCAGGAAGGCGGTCGCCGCGGTGCTACGGCCTGATGGATTCATCTACGCCGCAACCGGTTCCGGGCAGCCGCTGCCACCGCCGCCCGCCGGCTACGTGTTCTCCACCGCGAGCAGAACAGAGGCCAACGCATGACCACCGCATTGACCGAGCACACAGTCGCTGTTGCGGGGAAGCCGCTCTTCGTCGCCGAGGCCGGCAGTGGGACACCCGTGGTCATGCTGCACGGTGGCGGACCCGGCGCGTCCGGAGTGTCCAACTACTCCCGCAACATCGACGCGCTCGCCCAGCATTTCCGGGTGATCGTGCCGGACATGCCCGGCTACGGCCGCTCGGCCAAGGGTGTCGACCAGTCCGACCCGTTCGGCTATCTGGCTGACATGATCCGCGGCCTGCTCGACGAATTGAGCATCGGCACAGTATCTTTGGTCGGCAACTCCTACGGTGGCGCGGCCGCGTTACGGCTCGCGCTGGACGCCCCGCAGCGCGTCGACAAGCTCGTGCTGATGGGACCTGGCGGCATCGGCACCACCCGCGGCCTCCCGACCGCCGGGCTGAAGAGCCTGCTGTCGTATTACGGCGGCAGCGGCCCCAGCCGCGACAAGCTCGAGGCGTTCATCCGCAACTTCCTTGTCTACGAGGGCGCGTCGGTGCCGGACAGCCTGATCGACACGCGATTCGCCGCCTCGATCGATCCCGAGGTGGTGGCCGATCCCCCGCTACGTCGCCCCTCCGGCCCGAGCGCGCCGCGGAGGCTGTGGCGCATGGATCTCACGCGCGATAAACGGCTCGCGCAGCTGGCCACGCCGACACTGGTGTTGTGGGGCCGTGACGACAAGGTCAACCGGCCGTCCGGCGGGCCGATGCTGGTCAACCTCATGCCTGACGCCGACCTGATCATGACGTCACGTACCGGACACTGGCTGCAGTGGGAACGCTCCGAACTGTTCAACCGGGTAGTCACCGACTTCCTCAACGCGCCTGCGGGTTTCGGTTCGTGAACGTCTTCGGCAAGCTCCATCTCGGCTACCTCGTCATCGACACCGAGAGGTTCGGCGAGTGGCGGCGCTTCGGCCGCGACGCCATCGGAATGCATCTCGACGAGGCGTTGCCGGGTGCCCTGCGATTCCGGCTCGACGACCATCAATGCCGGTTCCTGGTGCGCCGCGGGCCGGCCGAGGACGTCACCGCCGTGGGTTGGGAGGTCGACGACCATGACACGTTCGACGAGATCCTCAACCGCGTCACCCGACACGGCGTGCCACACGTCGAGGGAACCGTCGAAGACGCCGAGACCCGCGGGGTCGAACGACTGGTGCGTTTCCCCGGCCCCAACGGCCTGAACCAAGAGATCTTCACCCGCCCGCGCACCGACGGTGCGCGGCTGGACACGCAGGTGCGCGGCGGGTTCGTCACCGGTGAATCCGGTATCGGCCACGTCGCCCTCACGTCCACCAAACCGCAACAGGTGCAGGGTTACTACGACGCCGTGTTCGATGCGCGACTCACCGATTACATCGACGAGACGATCGGTGGCCTCAAGTTCAAGATCCGGTTCCTGCGCGTCAACCAGCGCCACCACTCCGTCGCGATCGCCGCGGTCAACCGGCTGCCTATCAACCCCATCCGCACCCGCGTACAGCACCTCAACATCCAGGTGGCCGACCTTGACGACATGGTCGCGTCCTATCAGCGGATCAGGGACTGCGGCTTCGACATGGCCCTGGGCGTCGGCCAGCACACCAACGACCGCGAACTGTCGTACTACGCCGTGACGCCGTCGGGTTTCGAGTGGGAGGTCGGATGGAATCCGATCGTCGTCGACGAGAAGATTTGGGAGCCAACCACATACCGGGGCATCAGCATCTGGGGCCACACCCGCGAGGGGCAGGGCATCGTCGAGAAGCTGTCCCAGTTCAAAACCGCGGCCCAGTCGCTGCTACGCCATGAAGACACCGTGCCCGCATTGGCGCTCAGCGGAGGAGGAGATCGTGCTACGCATTGACACCCACCACCACGTGATCCCCCCGGACTATCGAAAGACCCTGCGGCAGGACGGACTTTTCGAAGCGGGTGGACGTGCGCTGCCGGAGTGGAGCGCAGAAGCGTCGCTGCAGGCAATGGCGGACCTCGACGTCGGCACCGCGATCCTGTCGGTATCCACCCCCGGCACAGCGTTTTTGCCGAACCCCGCCGATGCGGCCGCGCTCGCGCGTGACCTCAACGACTACACGGCCGACGTGGCCGCGGCCAGGCCCGATCGGTTCGGGTATTTCGCCACTGTTCCGCTGCCGCACATCGACGAGGCGGTCACGGAGGCCGTCCGCGCACTCGACGAACTGCACGCCGACGGCGTTGTGCTACTGGCCAACAACGCCGGCACCTACCTCGGCGAGGACGGCCAGGATGCGCTGTTCGCCGCACTCAACAACCGCTCAGCCGTGGTGTTCATCCATCCCGGCGAGCTGCCGGGGCCGAAGGTGCCGGGGGTGGTGCCGTTCGCGGTGGACTTCCTGCTCGACACCACCCGTGCCGCATATCTTTTGGTGCGCAACGGGATTTGCACCCGATATCCCGACATCCGGTTCATCCTGAGCCATGCGGGCGGGTTCGTACCCTACGCCAGTCACCGGATGGCCATCGCCATCACCGGCGATACCGGCCGCAGCTGGGCCGACGTTCTCGACGACTTCGCCGGCTTCTACTTCGACACTGCGCTCTCCTCCAGCGCCGCGGCGTTGCCCAGCCTGCTCGCATTCGCCAAACCCGGACACGTCACCTTCGGTTCGGACTTTCCGTTCGCCCCGACCGTCGCGGGCAAGCTGTTCGCGGCCGGGCTGGAAACCTACCCCGGCCTCGATGCCACCGCCTGTGCCGCCATCGAGCGCACCAACGCCCTGGCTTTGTTCCCGCGTCTGGGCGCTGCGCCGCAACCACTTCCGCTGTCACCGGCGCAGCGAGTCCGTCATGTCGCCAGCCGATCCGTCATCCGCGGGATCGCCCGGCTGACGAATACGTCGTAAGGGCATCACACCGGGTCGACCGCGTCCCATGCGACCATGCCCGAAACCCAGTGGGTGATCAGTTCTTCCTGATCATTGCGGTGTAGGTGCCGGGGCGGCTGCGCGAAGGTCTCGTAGGGCCGGCAACGCACGACGACGCGGTTCTCCTGCTCGGCCATCGATTCGATGAACGGCCGGGCTTCCTCGCCTAATGGCTGCCCCGACATCCGCCCGGCGACGGCCATCATGACGTCGACGACAAGGTCGCGATCGCGCTCCACCGCAGCGTCGGCATACACCTGTAGATAGGCGAACGGCCAGCGTTCGTCGAGCACGCACAGGCTCACCTTGCCGTCTCGAGCGGCGATCCGAGCCTTTCCCCGACCGGCCATTGTCGACACCAGCAGTTCGTCGTCATCGGTGGGGATGTAGTACACGATCGACATGCCCGGCCCATCGCTTTTGCGCCGGTACCCGTAGACGCAGGTGCGGTGCGTGCGCACGAAAGCGCGCCGCTCCGAGGGCAGCATGTCGCGGTCGGTGGGAGCCGTAAACGGCTCTCCCGCAAGCGGTAACAGTGTCATCCGAATCCTCTCCATTAACGGATACACTGTATCCATAACTAACGAACAGCGTCAAGGCATAATGGTCACGGCGTTACCGGTATTGCCATCTGGTCAGGGGTCGTTGCGTGGCAGAACAGCAGCATGTGCGGCGGAGTTCGCCGGGTCGGCCCGCGCTTCCAGTGGATCGAATCGTCACGGCCGCACTGGCAATCGTCGACGAACAGGGCGCCGAGGCGCTCTCGATGCGAACGATCGCACAGCGCCTGGATTCGGGCACCGCCACCCTGTATCGCCACTTCTCCAGCCGGGCCGACGTCGTCGCGCACGTGATCGACCGAGTCTTCGGAACGGCAGAGGTCGACATGGCAGAACTGAGTGAGCTGCCCTGGCCCGAAGCGTGTAAAGCCGCCGCGCACAGCATGTTTGACGCGCTTCAACGACACCGCAACGTCACACCACTACTGGCGGGGAACGTGCCGATTGGACCCAATGCCCTGGCGGCCCGTGAACGAATGATCGCTTTCCTGCTTGTCAACGGATTCTCACCCGACCTAGCGGCGCATTCGTATGCCTTGTTGTCACGTTATGTGTTGGGATTCGCCATGCAACTCGCGAGCGATCCAGGCGGCGTCGACGAAGCCCGTGTGGCGCGGGTCTTCCACGATCTTGATCCCGCACAATTTCCGGCCACCGTCGCGGTCGCCGATCATCTGCCAGTGCCGTTCGACGAGGAATTCAACTTCGGCCTTGAACTCATCGTCACCGGGCTCGCCGGGCTGACGAAAACCTCGTAGTCACTCCAGTCTCGTCAGTCGCTGAGTTGTGTGACTTGCTTTGTCGGAATCAGCACCACGGGCGATATCACCTGCTGCGCTGATATCGCATACGGTCACGATTCCAAAAAAGAGTGGTACCCCATCTGACGGTGCGCGTGTGACATCGGTCTAACGTCGTGGCATGCGCGCAGCACGATTGATCAAGCTCGACGGCCCGGAGGCAGTCGAGGTCAGCGAGATCGACGAACCGACGGGCGACGGCGTTGTCGTCGACGTGCACGCCGCCGGTGCGGCCTTCCCCGACGCATTGCTGACTCGCGGCCTCTACCAATACCGCCCCGACCCGCCGTTCGTCCTCGGCGCCGAGATCGCCGGCGTGGTGCGATCGGCCCCGGATGGCGCGCACGTGACAGCCGGCGACCGGGTGGTCGGCCTGACCAT
The DNA here is from genome assembly GCA_963822655.1 of uncultured Actinomycetota bacterium. GTDB lineage: Bacteria > Actinomycetota > Actinomycetes > Mycobacteriales > Mycobacteriaceae > Mycobacterium. Next base: position 277,762 of record CAWGIJ010000013.1, on the reverse strand, counting down.
GCTGACCGGCGGCATGGCCGAAGTCGCGGTGCTCCAGCCCGACCGGGTGTTCAAGCTGCCGGACAACGTGAGCTTCACCGCGGGCGCGGGCCTGCTGTTCAACGACCTGACCATGTACTTCGCGCTGACCGTGCGTGGACGGCTGCACGAAGGCGAGTCGGTGCTGGTGCACGGCGCGGCCGGCGGCATCGGCACCTCGACGCTTCGGCTGGCGAAGGTGCTCGGAGCGTCCAAGGTCATCGCGGTGGTGAGCACCGACGAGAAGGCGGACATCGCGCGCGCGGCGGGCGCGACCGACGTCGTGCTGGCCGACGGCTTCAAGGACGCAGCGAAGGAGCTGACCGGGGGCCGCGGGGTCGACATGGTGGTCGACCCGGTCGGTGGCGACCGTTTCACCGACTCGCTGCGCTCACTCGCCCCGGGTGGCCGGCTCTTGGTCATTGGCTTCACCGGCGGCGACATCCCAACCGTGAAGGTCAACCGCTTGCTGCTGAACAACATTGACGTGGTCGGCGTGGGCTGGGGCGCCTGGGCGGGAACCCACCCCGACGCGCTATCGGAGCAGTGGGCAGACCTCGAGAAGCTCCTGGCCTCCGGCAAGCTTGCGCCGCCAGAGCCCGTCGTCTATCCGCTGGAGGAGGCGGGAGCCGCGATCGCGTCGCTGGAGAATCGCACTGCAAAGGGCAAAGTCGTTCTACGCGTGCGAGACTGACGCCGCCAGGTCGGACAGGTGCCGCAGCGAATTCTCCAAGTGGACCGGCTCGAACGGCGGAAATCCGATGTGCTCGCGCAGCTCGGGTGGCACCGCCGACCAGTCGTAGGTCAGCGTGACGTGGGCTTCGGACGGTCCGGCATCGGCGATGTCATACCGCCAGATCCAGCCGCCGAAGGACAGATTGCCGTCCCCCGCAAGGTCCTGACCGGGTTGCCAGGCGATGGCGCGAGGACGGTCGAACACCACGACTTTGTTGGCCATCTCGTAGTTCTTGTTCGGATGGTTGTCGTGATACATCGCGATCCGGAAGACCTGGCCGGTATCGGTCAGTGACTTTCCGTCGAGCGATTCCCGCACCCAACCGGTTCCGTCGATCGACTGGTGCGTCGTCGGGTCCGCTAGCACACCGAAGACCGCCGCGGCCGACGCGGGGATCGTGATAGTGGCATCGATCGTGTCGTTACTCATGCCGATACAGACTGCGCCCGGCCCGAGAAATAATCTCGGCTTCCCTTGTAAGCGTCTAGAACAAAAAGTAATGTCACTTTCAGTTTCTGCTGTCCCAGCAGCCGCCGCAACCCCGGAGCCACCATGGAATCCTTCATTCACCTGCGTAAAGGCAAGACACCGCATCGTCTACATGCCGATCTCGACGGCCTGAAGGACGACGAACTGGGCCGCGGCGGGTTCATCGGCCGGACCGCGAACCTGTACCGACGCCACGACCCGACCGCCTACCGGTCCGTGGGTCCGCTACGACCCATCGACGTGCTGGCCAGCGAGCTCAAGCCCAGCGACGCGACCGACGCCGACGGCGGTCCGCTGTTGATGTTCACCAACGACGACTGCCGCATCTCGCTGTCCCGCCGCGAGCAGCCGATGCGGTACTTCGCCCGACACGTCGACGGCGATCTGCTGTGTTTCGTGCATCAGGGGGAAGGCCTGCTCGAGACGGAGTTCGGGCCGCTACGCTACCGCGCCGGCGACTGGGTGTACCTGCCCAAGGCGTGTACCTGGCGCCAAGTGCCCGACGCTGAGACGACGCTGCTCATGATCGAGGCCACCGACGAGTTTCGGGTTCCCCCACCGGGTTCGCTGGGCCGGCACTTCCCGTTCGACCCGTCGCAGGCGGTGATCCCCGAACCCGAACCGATCGACGACGACGGCCGCGACGAGTACCGCGTCCGCCTGATCCACGACGGTGGCCCGACAACGCTTGTCTACCAACACCATCCGCTCGACGTCGAAGGGTGGCGGGGCGACAACTTCGCGTTCACCTTCAACATCGCCGACTACAACGTGGTGACCTCCGACAGCGTCCACCTCCCGCCGACCGTGCACCTGTTCATGCAGGCGACCGGGGTCTACGTGATGAACTTCCTGCCCAAGCCCGCCGAAGGCGTGCCGGGCACCGAGCGCACCCCGTGGTATCACCGCAACGTCGACTATGACGAGATCGCGTTCTTCCACGGCGGGTCGCTCTACGGCATCCCAATGCCGCCCGGCCTGATTTCCCATGCGCCGCAAGGTGTTCACCACGGCGCCCCGGAAAAGGCACGCGAACGCGCCCGCCGTAAATTCGACGAGCACTCGCGCGTCGACTGGCAAGTCATCGCCATCGACACCCGTCGGCGACTCACCCCGTCAGCCGAGGTGCTGGCCAACGACCTAGGACAGCACTGATGACCACCACAACTGCACCCGTGAAGCATGACTACGACCGGATCCCGTATCTCGTTGCTTTCCAGAACAATTCCGGTGTCCGCGACGTCTACGGCGGGCTGGCCGAGATCGTGGTGCTGGAGAGCTACTTGCTCAAGCCGAAGGACAACCCGTCGGACACCGTGCTGATGTTCATGCACCCGATCGGCGGCGGGGCCTACCTGCCGATGATCAACGCGCTGGCGCGGGCGGGTCACCATGTCATCTACTGCAACAGCCGATTCCGCGGCACCGACTCGGCGCTGCTGATGGAGAAGGTGATCGAAGACCTCGGCGCGGCCATCAAGGACGCCAAGGAGCGGCTCGGCTACCGCAAGGTCGTGCTCGCCGGCTGGAGCGGCGGCGGGTCGCTGTCGGTGTTCTATCAGCAGCAGGCCCAGCATGCGACCGTCACGTCGAGTCCGTCGGGTGATGGCCCCGACCTGACCAAGCTCGACCTGCCGGCCGCCGACGGGCTCATGTTGCTGGCCGCGCACATCAGCCGGCACGGCACGCTGACCGAATGGCTGGACGGCTCGATCCTCGACGAGTCGGACCCGACCAAGCGCGACCCGGAACTGGATCTGTACAACCCCGACAACCCCAACCAGCCGCCGTACAGCGCGGAGTTCCTGGCCCGCTACCGGCAGGCCCAGATCGACCGCAACCGCCGAATCACCGCCTGGGTCAAGGACAAACTCGCCGAGTTGAAGGCCGCAGGCCGCCCAGACGACGAGTTCGGGTTCATCGTGCACGGCACCATGGCCGACCCGCGCTGGCTCGACCCGGCCGTCGATCCCAACGAACGTGCTCCGGGAACGTGTTATCTGGGCGATCCTCAAGTGGTGAACATGGGCCCGGTCGGTCTGGCCCGGTTCTCCACGCTGCGTAGTTGGCTGTCGCAGTGGAGCTACGACGACGCGAACGGTGACGGCATCGAATGTGGACGCGACATCGCGGTGCCGGCGCTGGTGATCGGCAACCTCGCCGACGACGCCTGCACCCCCGAGCACACCCGCCGGCTCTTCGAGGCGATCGGCCACCCAGATAAGGAGATGCACGAAATCCACGGCGCCACGCACTACTACGCGGGCCCCGACCAGCGTGCCCAGCTGCGCGAGGCCGTCACCGTCGTCTCCGATTGGCTTGAGCGCCATGACTTCACGGGGGTTTCGTGACGACTGGTCCTTTGGACGGTATCCGGGTGCTTGAGCTGGGCACCCTGATCGCAGGGCCGTTCGCCGGACGACTGCTCGGCGACATGGGCGCCGACGTGATCAAGGTCGAACCGCCCGGCGCACCGGATCCGCTACGGACCTGGGGGCAGGCCGAGGTCGACGGGCACCATGTGTTCTGGACCGTGCACGCCCGCAACAAGCGAGCCATCACCCTGGATCTGCGCAAGCCCGGCGGCCGGGAGTTGTTCCTCGACCTCATCGAGAAGTCCGACATCGTGGTGGAGAACTTCCGGCCGGGCACGCTGGAGAAGTGGGACCTGGGTTACGACGTTCTCGCCGAACGCAATTCGGGGATCATCCTGGTCCGGGTGTCCGGCTACGGACAGACCGGGCCCGACGCCCACAAGGCCGGCTACGCCTCGGTGGCCGAGGCGTCCAGCGGGCTGCGTCACCTCAACGGCTTTCCCGGCGGCCCGCCGCCGCGGCTGGCGCTGTCCCTCGGCGACAGCCTGGCCGGGATGTTCGGCGCCCAGGGGGCGCTGGCCGCCCTGTATCGCCGCAGCGTCACCGGACACGGCCAGGTCGTCGACGTGGCGCTCAACGAATCATGCTTGGCCGTACAAGAATCCACCATCCCCGACTACGACGTCGGCGGTGTGGTGCGCGGGCCGTCCGGCACCCGGCTGGAGGGGATCGCGCCGTCGAATATCTATCAGAGCGCCGACGGCTCGTGGGTGGTGATCGCGGCCAACCAGGACACCGTGTTCGCCCGGCTTTGCGCGGCGATGGGACGGGCCGAGCTGGCCACCGACGAGAGGTTCGCCGATCACGTTGCCCGCGGCCGCAATCAGGACGAGCTCGACGACATCATCGGCGCGTGGGCCGCCGAGCGTGAACCGGGCGACATCATCGACACCCTCAGCGCGGCAGGCGTGATCTCAGGCCCGATCAACACCGTCGCCGACGTGGTCAACGACCCACAGTTGCGGGCCCGCGGCATGCTCGTCGAGCATCACGACGAACGCCTCGGCCGCCCGGTGCTGGGACCGGGCATCACGCCGGTGCTGTCCGAATCGCCCGGCAGCGTGCGCAATGCGGGCTCGGCCCGTCCGGGTCAGCACAACGACGGCGTCTACGGCGACCTGCTCGGCAGGAGCGCCGACGAAATCCAGGCGCTGCACGCCGAGGGGGTGATCTGATGCCACCGCCAGCGACGATGCAGAGCGAAGCGATGAGGAGGAGCGACGCCGTGACACACGTCGACATTCGCGAGGTAGCGCTGCGCGACGGTCTGCAGATCGAGACGCCAATCCCGTTGTCCGCCAAGCTGGAACTGCTGGCCGCCATCGCCGCGACCGGGGTGCGCGAGATCGAGGCCACGGCGTTCGTCTCCCCGTCGAAGGTGCCGTCGATGGCCGATGCCGCCGAGTTGGCCGCCGAACTACCCAATTACCCAGATATCAACTTCTCCGCGCTGGTCGCCAGCCCCAACGGCGCCAAGCGAGCCGTCGCCGCCGGCCTGCGCTCGATTGAATACGTGGTGGCGGCCAGCGACGCATTCAGCCACGCCAACGTCGGACGCAGCAGCGCTGCGGCCACCGAGCAGATCGCCGAGATCGTCGCCATCGCCCACAGCAGCGATGTCAGCGTCGAGGTGATCGTCGCCGTCGCCTGGGACTGCCCGTTCGACGGCCCGACCCCGCCACGGCGGGTCCTCGACATCGGCTCCGCCGCCGTCGGTCACGGCGTCGACCGGTTCTCCATCGCCGACACCATCGGCACCACCACCCCGGGGCGGGTGCGCTCGCTGATCGCCGCGCTGCGTCCGGTGATCGGCGAGTTGCCACTGGGCGGACACTTCCACAACACCCGCGGCGCCGGCCTGGCCAGCGCGTACGCCGCGGTCGAGTCGGGCGTCACTCGGCTGGACGCGTCGGCCGGCGGGCTCGGCGGCTGCCCGTTCGCGCCCGGCGCCACCGGCAACATCGCCACCGAAGACCTGGTGTACCTGCTGCGCGACAGCGGCGTCGACACCGACATCGACCTGGCGGCCGCGATCACCGCGGCCGGTGTCGCGAAATCGGTTGTCGGCCATGACCTGCCGAGCGCACTGCTGCGTGCCGGTGACCGGAAACATGCCGACTGAAGTCGTCACCGCGAAAGGCCGCCAGACCCGGGCGGCCATCGAGATGGCCGCCCGAAAGCTGTTCGCGGAGCGCGGCTTTCACGGCACCACGCTGGCCGACATCACGTCGGCCGCGGGCAAGTCCGCCGCGGTGTTCTACCGGTATTTCGATGACAAGGAAGATCTGCTCGCGGCGCTGGCCGAGTCGTTTCTGCACGAGGTGCTGACGCCGTCCGGGCTGAGCCTGCACCTGCCCGACTCTCCCCCGCAAGCGGGAGGTGCCCCCACCGACGACGACCTCGATTTTTTTACCGCGGTGGTCACCGGCTACTGGAACATGTTCAAGCAGAACATCGGCATCATGATCGCGGTCGCCCAGCTGGCGACCACCCAGCAGCGATTCGCCGCCGTGCAGAACGAGTTCCGGCGGTTCGGCATGGACATCGTCGCCGCCTCGGTGCGGCGCGCGCAGCAGCAGGGCTACGCCGACGACCTCAACCCCGAACACATCGCCGCGGCGATCGCGCTGCTGTTCGAGAACTTCACCACCGTCTTCGTCGGCCGGTCCGGTCTGGGCATGGACATCGGCGACGACGACGCCATTGCCACGCTGGCTACGGTATGGAAGAAAACCCTGTACGGCACCTAAGGAGAAATCACTGTGGATTTCACGTTGCCCGAACACCTTCCGGGGCTGCTCGCCGACATGGACGCGTTCATCGAGCGCGAGATCGCTCCGTTGCAGGCCGAGAACATGCAGTACTTCGACCAGCGCCGAGAACACGCCCGCACCGACTGGGACAACGACGGCATCCCCACCCGTGAGTGGGAGGACCTGCTCTCCGAGATGCGCCGCCGCGCCGACAAGGCCGGCTGGCTGCGGTACGGCCTGCCGACATCGCTCGGCGGACGCGACGGCTCCAATGTCGACATGGCCGTCATCAGGGAACACCTGGCGCACAAAGGCCTTGGCCTGCACAACGACCTGCAGAACGAATCCTCGATCGTCGGGAACTTCCCGCAGGTGATCATGATGGAGCGATTCGGCACCGACGAGCAGCGCGCCGCGTGGTCGGAGGCGCTGATCACCGGCGAACGATCGATGGCCTTCGGGCTCACCGAGCCGCTGCACGGCTCGGACGCGACCTGGCTGGAAACTCACGCCGTACAGGACGGCTCAGAAAGAGGGGCCTGGATCATCAATGGCTCCAAGCGATTCAACACCGGCGTGCACCGTGCCACGCATGATTTGATCTTCGCCCGCACCTCCGGCGAGCCCGGTCAGGCGCAGGGCATCACCGCGTTCCTCGTTCCCACCGACGCACCCGGCTTCGCGGTCCCCTACTACTGGTGGACGTTCAACATGCCCACCGACCACGGCGAGGTCGAGCTGACCGACGTGCGGGTACCCGCCGATGCGGTGCTCGGCGAGGTGGACCGCGGGCTCGAGGTCGCGCAGACCTTCCTGCACGAGAATCGGATTCGCCAGGCCGCCAGCAGCCTGGGGGCCGCGCAGTACTGCATCGACCGGGCCGCCGAATACGCCGGAACGCGAAAGGTTTTCGGCAAGCCGCTGTCGACCAATCAGGCCGTGCAGTGGCCGCTGGCCGAGTTGCAGACCGAAGCGCAGATGGTCCGGCTGCTGGTGCAGTACGCGGCTTGGCATCTCGACCGCGACCACCATATGGAGGTGTCGGACAAGGTATCGATGGCCAACTATCGCGCCAATCGGCTGGTGTGCGACGCCGCCGATCGTGCGATGCAGATCTTCGGCGGCCTGGGCTACAGCCGCCACGAGCCGTTCGAACACATCTACCGCCACCACCGCCGCTACCGAATCACCGAGGGCGCCGAGGAGATTCAGATCCGTCGGGTGGCCCAGCGATTGTTCAAATTCGGCCGCAAGTGACGTCTCTCGAAGAGCTGGCACCGAGACTCGCCGGCGTGCTGGAGCCCGCCTTGGGCGCCGTCACCACCGTCGAGAACCTGAACACGCTCACCGGCGGCGCCAGCCGTACCACCTGGGCGTTCGACGCGATCAGCGGCGGGCAACGACGAGCGCTGATCCTGCGCACCGGCCCGCCCGACGAGGTGCACGCCGGCATGGAACTCGAAGCCCGCGCCCAGCGTGCTGCGGCCGCCGCCGGCGCACCGGTCCCCCATATCGTCGTCGCGGACGATTCGGTTGCGGCACTGGGCAATCCGTTCCTGGTCTGCGACGCGATCGGTGGCGAGACGATCGTCCGTCGCATCCAGCGTCAACTCGACGAGGCCGGCCGCGCGCGGCTGCTGCATCAGTGCGCCGAGGCGCTGGTCGCGATCCACCGAGCCGACGCGGATCTGCCCGGCATCAGCAATGACGATCAGATGGCGCAGTGGCGCGACGAGCTGGATGTCATCGGTGACACCACCGCGACGTTCGAGTGGGCGTTTCGGTGGCTGGCCGACAACAGGCCGGCTCCGTCACCGCCGCGCCTGGTGCATGGCGATTTTCGGATGGGGAACCTGATCGTCGACGGATCCGGCCTGGCCGCCGTGCTGGACTGGGAGCTCGTACACGTCGGCGAGGTCTACGAAGACCTGGCCTGGTTCTGCATCCGAGCCTGGCGTTTTGGCGCGCCCGTCGGCCTCGCCGCCGGCGGGCTGGGCAGCATCGAGGATTTCCTTCACGGCTACGAAAAAGCCGGCGGCGCGATGGTCGACCGGGCCGCGTTTCACTGGTGGCTGGTGCAGGCCACGCTGCGCTGGGGTGTCATCTGCCGCTACCAGGCCGAACGCCACCTCAGCGGGCAGACTCCGTCGGTAGAACTCGCGACGATCGGGCGCCGCGTCTGCGAGACCGAATGGGACTTGCTGAACTTGCTCGAAAGGGCAGTCGCGCATGCCGGTTGAGAGCCTAGGGTTGTGCTGTGGTTACTCCTGATCAGGCAATCGACGCAATTCGCTCAACGGGCGGGGCGCAACCCGGCAATCGCGCACTGCACGCCAAAGGCAAGCTCTACCACGGCACCTTCACCGCCACCCCCGACGCGGCGGCACTCTCCCGCGCCGCGCACCTCGACGGTGCGACGGTGCCGGCGCTGATCCGGTTCTCCAGCGGCTCAGGCAATCCGCGGCAACCCGACAACGTTCCCGGCGTCCGCGGTTTGGCGGTGAAATTGACTCTTCCCGACGGATCCACGACCGACGTGTCCACCCAGACCGCGAAGCTGTTCCCGGCCAGCACCCCCGACGGCTTCATCTCGCTGCTGCGGGCGTCGCGTCCCGGACCCACCGCTCCGCTACGGCTGATCGGGTACATCGCCACCCATCCTCGCTTCGTCAAATCGCTGCCGGTAGTCAAAGAAGCGAACAAAGTGCCGGCCAGCTACGGCGCCATCACGTATCACGGCCTGCACGCGTTCCGGTGGGTTGCCGCCGACGGCAGCGCGCGCTTCGTCCGTTATCACCTGCAACCCTCGGCGGGCGAGGACATCCTGCCGCCGGATGTCGCGAAAGCCAAAGACGCGGACTTCCTGATCCACGAACTCGACGAACGCCTTGCGTCCCAACCAGTTCGGTTTGACTACCAGGTTCAGATCGCCGCGCACGGCGACTCCACCGTCGACCCGTCGAAGCCCTGGCACAGCGAGCAGACCGTCACGGTCGGCACTCTTGAGATTACCGGCGTGGAAACCGAACGCGAGCACGGCGGCGACATCGTTGTGTTCGACCCGATGCGCGTCACCGACGGCATCGAGCCCTCCGACGATCCGGTCCTGCGATTCCGCACGCTCGCGTACTCCGCCTCGGTGAAGCTGCGCACCGGCGTCGACCGCGGCTCGGAAGCGCCCGCAACCTGATGACCTCCGCACATGGTCGTCCCACCGCGGCGGAACTGATCGCCGCGGTGGCCGATTTCCTCGAGACCGATGTGCGGGAATCAACCTCGGGTCAGGTCAAGTTCCACTCCCGGGTCGCGGCCAACGCCCTGCGCATGGTCGAACGGGAGTTGCTCGCCGACCCCGACGACGGCGTCGCCGATGCCCTGGCCGCTGCCGGGTACCGCGACGAGGCTCAACTGGCCGCCGCCATCCGGGCCGGTGAGGTCGATGGCGCGGGCCAACCGGTGCAGTCGGCGTTGCGGGCCTTGGTCGGTCGCCGGCTGGCGGCCGCGCACCCCGGCTACCAACACGAATGAGGAGAAACCCGATGCCCGTTGCCGAAGCCGTGGCCGACCTTGCCGACGACCTGTTCGCGGCCATCGAGCGCGGTGACGAGTCCCACCTCGACGAACTCCTCGGCGATGATGTCGCGGTGTGGCGGGCCGCTGCGCAGCGCGACGACGACAAAGAGCGCGCGATGAAAGTACTGCGGTGGTTCATCGGTGTCACCGCCGAGCGCCACTACGAGGTGCTGGACCGTCAACTGTTCACCGACGGCTTCGTTCAGCAGCACATCCTGCATGCCACCGGCCGCAACGGCGGATCGATCGCGCTTCGGGTCTGCATCGTGATCAAGGTGAGCGACAACAAGCTGATCAACCGCATCGACGAGTACTTCGACCCGGCTGATCTCGCCCCGATTCTGAGCTGAGAGGAATGGCGCCCATGAGTGACGTCGAGACTTTGCTGAACGACCCGGACACCACCGGGGTGTGGAACCTGGACGGCGACCGATCCACCGTCGGCTTCCGGATCAAGAACTTCTGGGGCCTGATCCCGGTCAAAGGACGGTTCACCGACGTCGCCGGCGACGGCCAAATCACCGGCAAGGGCGCGATCTTCGGTCGTCTCGAGATCCGGGTGGCGTCGCTACGCACCGGCATCCGCAAGCGCGACGAGCATCTGCGGTCGGCCGACTTCTTCGACGCCGACCGGTATCCCGAGATCGGCGTCGAGGTGACCGCCATCCATCCCAAAAGCGTTGGCGCCGCTGATCTTCAGGCCACCTTCACCATCAAAGGCGTGACCGCGCCGGTGCCGTTGCCGATCCAGGTCAGCACGCTCGGCGACGGCGCGGTGCGGGTGGCCACCAGCGCCGTGATCGATCGGGACCAGTTCGACATCGGCTGGAACCAGCTCGGCATGGTGGCGAAGACGGCGACGGTCTCGGCCGACGCGTACTTCGTACGGACGCCGCGGTAACTGTCGCCGGGCGTTACGATCTGGACCGTGTCTGCCATCAGCGCCCTGCGGATCCTCGTGTACAGCGACAATGCCAACACCCGACAGGCCGTGATGACGGCGTTGGGCAAACGGGTCCACCCGGACCTGCCCGAGCTGAGCTACGTCGAGGTCGCTACCGGACCCGTCGTGGTCCAGCATTTGGACGCCGGCGGCATCGATCTGGCCATCCTCGACGGTGAAGCGACCCCCGAGGGCGGCATGGGGCTTGCCAAACAGCTCAAGGACGAGATCGACGAGGGACCCCCGATCGTGGTCCTGACCGGGCGCGAGGACGATGCCTGGCTGGCCAGCTGGTCGCGCGCCGAGGGCGCGGTCCCCCACCCGATCGATCCGATCCGGCTCAGCCGGACCGTCCTGGAATTGCTACGCACCCCGGTGCGTTAGCGGTCTTTCGACCCCGGAATTCGGCACGGCCAGTCCGCTGGAGCAAGCATTGAGCGGGACCAAACTCGCCGCGATATCACGTCATATCGTTTGGCGCTCTTCATCTTTCACGTTGGATGCCCGACCGACCCCATGCCGCCCGTTTTTAGGCGTTCACTATCCGTCCATTTGTGGTTGAGGTCACATCTCACCTGCTGAGCGGGCGGCCACACACGGTCGCTAGGCTGTGGTTGCGCTCACAGTCCAGCCCATAGACCAGAGTGAGGAAGCGTCGTCGCGGGATGAATCTTTACCTGCCCATTCTCGTACTCGGAGGGATCGCCGCAGCCTTCGCGCTCGGCTCGGTCGCCATCGCACAGGTCACCGGCCCGTCCCGCTTCAACCGGGCGAAACTCGAGGCCTACGAGTGCGGAATCGAGCCCAGCGACCAGCCGGCCAACGCGCCGCACGCCGGCAGCGGCCAGCGGTTCCCGGTGAAGTACTACCTGACGGCGATGCTGTTCATCGTCTTCGACATCGAGATCGTCTTCCTCTACCCGTGGGCGGTCAGCTACGACCAGCTGGGGCTGTTCGCGCTGATCGAGATGGTGGTCTTCATGCTCACCGTGTTCGTGGCCTACGCGTACGTGTGGCGCCGCGGCGGATTGACTTGGGACTGAGGTAAATCGTGGGCATCGAGGAAAAACTTCCCAGCGGCTTTCTGCTGACCACCGTCGAACAGCTGGCGGGCTACTTCCGCAAGAGCTCGCTGTGGCCGGCCACCTTCGGACTGGCCTGCTGCGCGATCGAGATGATGGCCACCGCCGGCCCGCGATTCGACATCGCACGCTTTGGCATGGAGCGCTTCTCGGCGACGCCCCGACAGGCCGACCTGATGATCGTCGCGGGCCGGGTCAGCCAGAAGATGGCGCCGGTGCTGCGCCAGATCTACGACCAGATGGCCGAGCCCAAATGGGTTCTCGCCATGGGCGTCTGCGCGTCCTCGGGCGGAATGTTCAACAACTACGCGATCGTGCAGGGCGTCGACCACGTGGTGCCGGTGGACATCTACCTGCCCGGCTGCCCGCCGCGCCCGGAGATGCTGCTGTACGCAATCCTCAAGCTGCACGACAAGATTCAGGAGATGCCGCTCGGCGTCAACCGCGAGCAGGCCATCGCCGCGGCCGAGCAGGCGGCACTGTCCGCCCGCCCGACGATCGAGCACCTCGGGCTGCTGCGATGAGCTCTCCGGAACACGACCCCAAGCGGGCCGCCAGCGAGGTCGGCGGTAATCCCGTCGAGCGCCGAGAGCCTGCCGAGGCCGACCGGATCAGCGTGCGCCGCGGCATGTTCGGCGTCCGCGGCAGCGGTGACACCTCGGGCTACGGCCGACTGGTCCGCCAGGTCACGCTCGACGAGGGCAGCCCGCGTCCCTACGGCTTCTACTTCGACGAGGTCGTCGACCGGCTCGCCGACGCGTTGAAAGCCGACGATAGACGTCGAATTCGCCGACGCCGTCGAGAAAGTCGTCGTCTACCGCAACGAGCTGACGCTGCATGTGCGCCGCGAACTTCTGCCGCAGGTCGCCCGGCGGCTGCGCGACGACCCGCAGCTGCGGTTCGAGCTGTGCCTGGGCGTCAGCGGCGTGCACTACCCCGACGACACCGGACCGCGAGCTGCACGCCGTCTACCCGCTGATCTCGATCACTCACAACCGCCGAGTCCGACTGGAAGTGGCCGCGCCCGACGGCGATCCGCACATCCCGTCGCTGTTCGGGATCTACCCGACCAACGACTGGCATGAGCGCGAGACCTACGACTTCTTCGGCATCATCTTCGACGGTCACCCCTCGCTGACCCGCATCGAGATGCCCGACGACTGGGAGGGGCATCCGCAGCGCAAGGACTACCCGCTCGGCGGCGTCCCCGTGGAGTACAAGGGCGCCAAGATCCCACCGCCCGATCGAGCGGAGGTCCTACAACTGATGAGCGACACCACTGCCGGTAACGGCGGCAACGGAACCGACACCTTGATCGCCGTCAGCGGCCAAGACTGGGACAAGATCGTCGAGGCCGCCCGCAGCAAGGGCGAGCCGGGCGAGCGCATCGTCGTCAACATGGGTCCGCAGCACCCGTCCACCCACGGCGTGCTGCGATCTGATCCTCGAGATCGAGGGCGAGACCGTCACCGACGCCCGCTGCGGAATCGGCTACCTGCACACCGGAATCGAGAAGAACCTCGAGTACCGCTACTGGACGCAGGGCGTCACGTTCGTGACCCGAATGGATTACCTGTCACCGTTTTTCAACGAGACCGCATTCTGCCTCGGCGTGGAGAAGCTGCTCGGCATCACCGACGAGATCCCGGAACGGGCCAACGTCATCCGGGTGATGATGATGGAGCTCAACCGCATCTCCTCGCACCTGGTCGCGTTGGCCACCGGCGGCATGGAACTGGGCGCGATGACGCCGATGTTCTCCGGCTTCAAGGGCCGCGAGACCATCCTGACGCTGTTCGAGTACATCACCGGCCTGCGGATGAACAGCGCCTACATTCGGCCCGGGCGGCGTGGCGCAGGACCTGCCGTCCGACGCGAAGACCGAAATCGCCAAGGCCCTCAAGGAATTGAAGGTCACGCTGCGCGAGATGGGCAACCTGCTCAACGAGAACGCACATCTGGAAGGCCCGCACCAAGGACGTCGGTTACCTCGACCTCACTGGCTGCATGGCGCTGGGCATCACCGGGCCGATCCTGCGCTCCACCGGGCTGCCGCACGACCTGCGCAAGGCCGAGCCCTACTGCGGATACGAGAACTACGAGTTCGACGTCATCACCGACGACGGGTGTGATTCCTACGGCCGCTACATCATTCGCGTCAAGGAGATGTCGGAGTCGGTCAAGATCGTCGAGCAGTGCCTGGACAAGCTGCAGTCCGGGACCGACGATGATCGAGGACCGCAAGATCGCCTGGCCCGCCGACCTGAAAGTCGGCCCGGACGGGCTGGGCAACTCGCCGAAGCACATCGAGAAGATCATGAGCGGCTCGATGGAAGCGCTGATCCACCACTTCAAGCTGGTCACCGAGGGCATCCGGGTTCCGGCCGGGCAGGTCTACGTCGCCGTCGAATCGCCGCGCGGCGAGCTGGGCGTGCACATGGTCAGCGACGGCGGCACCCGCCCGTACCGGGTGCACTACCGCGACCCCTCGTTCACCAATCTTCAGGCCGTCGCCGCGATGTGCGAGGGCGGCATGGTCGCCGACGCCATCACCGCGGTGGCCAGTATCGACCCGGTGATGGGCGGGGTGGACCGATGACGCATTTACGCCAGAACGGCGCCAGCAACGGCGAGCGGGTGTTCCTCCGGCTTGGGCCGCCGCCGGAGGAGCCCGGCCAGTTCGTCACCGACGGCGCGCCGAAGTCCTATCCGGCCGACGTGCAGGCACGCCTCGAGGTCGACGCCAAGGAGATCATCGGCCGCTACCCGAACCCGCGCTCGGCGCTGCTGCCCCTGCTGCACCTGGTGCAGGCCGAGGACGGCTACCTGACGCCGGCAGGCGTGGAGTTCTGCGGCGCGCAGCTGAATCTGACCGGGGCCGAAGTCGCCGCCGTCGCAAGCTTCTACACGATGTACCGGCGCGGGCCGACCGGCGATTATCTGGTCGGTGTCTGCACCAACACGCTGTGCGCGGTGATGGGCGGCGACGCGATCTTCGACTCGCTCAAAGACCACCTGGGCGTCGGCAACGGCGAGACCACCGACGACGGAAAGGTCACGCTCGAGCACATCGAGTGCAACGCCGCGTGCGACTACGCACCGGTGGTGATGGTCAACTGGGAGTTCTTCGACAACCAGACCGTCGCGTCGGCACGCGACCTCGTCGACGGCCTGCGCTCCGGTAACCCGCCGGCCCCCACCCGCGGAGCCCTGTGCACGTTCAAGGAGACCGAGCGGATCCTCGCCGGCTTCCCCGATCAGCGGCCGGACGAGGGCCAGGGCGGTGCGGGCGCGGCGACGCTGGCCGGGCTGCGAGGTGGCCAAGGAACGCAACATGACCGGCGACGGCAGACGCCGGAGGGGAGCGCAAAGAATGGAGTCACCGACACCGTTGGCTCCGGTGCTGAGCCGGTTCTGGGACGACCCCGAATCGTGGACGCTGGAGACCTATCGCCGCAACGACGGCTACCAGGCGCTGGACAAGGCGCTTGAAGATGGACCCCGACGCCGTGATCCGGCTGGTCAAGGACTCCGGCCTGCGCGGTCGCGGCGGCGCGGGCTTCCCGACCGGGCACCAAGTGGTCGTTCATCCCGCAGGGCGACAGCGGCGCCGCGGCCAAACCGCACTACCTGGTGGTCAACGCCGACGAGTCGGAACCCGGTACGTGCAAAGACATTCCGCTGATGCTGGCCACGCCGCACGTCCTGGTCGAGGGCGTCATCATCGCGTCGTACGCGATCCGGGCGCAGCCACGCGTTCATCTACGTTCGCGGCGAGGTGCTGCCGGTGCTGCGCCGCCTGCAGAACGCGGTCGCCGAGGCCTACGCAAACGGCTTACCTGGGCAACAACATCGCCGGGTCGGGCTTCGACCTGGAACTGGTCGTGCACGCCGGGGCGGGCGCCTACATCTGCGGTGAGGAGACCGCGCTGCTGGACTCGCTGGAGGGCCGGCGCGGCCAGCCGCGGCTGCGGCCGCCGTTCCCCGCGGTCGCCGGCCTGTACGGCTGCCCGACGGTGATCAACAACGTCGAGACCATCGCCAGCGTGCCGTCGATCGTGCTGAACGGCGTCGACTGGTTCCGGTCCATGGGTAGCGAGAAGTCGCCCGGCTTCACGCTGTATTCGCTGTCCGGGCACGTCACCAAGCCCGGCCAGTACGAGGCGCCGCTGGGCATCACGCTGCGCGAGCTGCTCGACTACGCGGGCGGCGTGCGGGCCGGCCACCAGCTGAAGTTCTGGACGCCCGGCGGATCGTCGACACCGCTGCTCACCGACGAACACCTCGACGTGCCACTGGATTACGAGGGCGTCGGCGCGGCCGGGTCGATGCTGGGCACCAAGGCGCTGGAGATCTTCGACGAGACCACCTGCGTGGTGCGCGCGGTCGGCCGCTGGACCGACTTCTACATGCACGAGTCGTGCGGCAAGTGCACGCCGTGCCGCGAGGGCACGTTCTGGCTGAGCCAGATCTACCATCGCCTCGAAGCCGGGCACGGCACGGCCGAGGACCTCGACAAGCTCACCGACATCGCCGACGCGATCCTCGGAAAGTCGTTCTGCGCCTTGGGCGATGGCGCGGCCAGCCCGGTCGCGTCGTCGCTCAAGTTCTTCCGCGACGAATACGTCGCACACCTCGAGGGCGGCGGCTGTCCGTTCGACCCCAAGCTGTCCATGCTCGAGGCAGACGGAGTGAAAGCGTGACACGCGCCATCGACGATGCAGAGCGCAGCGATGAGAAGGAGTGGCGCCAATGACTCAGGTGGCTGACACTGGAAAGGTCACCGAACCGGAGCTGGTGACGCTGACCATCGACGGCACCGAAGTCAGTGTTCCCAAGGGCACGTTGGTGATTCGGGCCGCCGAGCTGATCGGCGTCCAGATCCCCCGGTTCTGCGACCACCCGCTGCTCGATCCGGTCGGCGCCTGCCGGCAGTGCCTGGTCGAGATCGAGGGCCAGCGTAAGCCGATGGCGTCGTGCACCATTCCCGTCGCCGACGACATGGTGGTGCGCACGCAGTTCAGCTCCGAGGCCGCCGACAAGGCGCAGCACGGCGTGATGGAACTGCTGCTGATCAACCACCCGCTGGACTGCCCGATGTGCGACAAGGGCGGCGAGTGCCCGCTGCAGAACCAGGCAATGTCCAACGGCCGCGCGGACTCTCGCTTCGAGGACGTCAAGCGGACCTTCACCAAGCCGATCAACATCTCGTCGCAGGTGCTGCTCGACCGCGAGCGCTGCATCCTGTGCGCGCGCTGCACCCGGTTCTCCGACCAGATCGCCGGCGACCCGTTCATCGAGATGCTGGAGCGCGGCGCGCTGCAACAGGTCGGCATCTACGCCGATGAGCCGTTCGAGTCCTACTTCTCCGGCAACACCGTGCAGATCTGCCCGGTCGGCGCCCTCACCGGCGCCTCCTACCGCTTCCGCGCCCGCCCGTTCGACCTGGTTTCCAGCCCGAGTGTGTGCGAGCACTGCGCGTCGGGTTGCGCCCAGCGCACCGACCACCGTCGCGGCAAGGTGCTGCGCCGCTTGGCCGGTGACGACCCCGAGGTCAACGAGGAGTGGAACTGCGACAAGGGCCGCTGGGCGTTCAACTACGCCACCCAGGGTGACCGGATCACCACTCCCCTGGTCCGCGGCGCCGACGGCGCACTCGAGCCCGCGTCGTGGCCGCATGCGGTCGCGGTGGCACTCGAAGGTTTGACCACCGCCGCGGGCGGCACCGGTGTGCTGCCCGGTGGCCGGCTGACCGTCGAGGACGCCTACGCATACTCGAAGTTCGCCCGAATAGTGTTGGGCACCAACGACATCGACTTCCGCGCGCGGCCGCACTCCGACGAGGAGACACAGTTCCTGGCCGCGAGGGTCGCGGGCAAACCGCTCACCACCACATACTCCGATCTGGAGTCGGCGCCAGTGGTGCTGCTAGTCGGCTTCGAGCCCGAGGAAGAATCGCCGATCGTCTTTCTGCGGCTGCGCAAGGCCGCCCGCAAGCACGGTCTACCGGTGCACGCGGTTGCGCCGTTCGCCAGCAACGGCTTACGGAAGATGCACGGCACGCTGATCGAGACGGCGCCGGGCGGCGAGGCCGCGGCGCTCGACGGATTGGCCGGCGGTGATCTCGCCGCGCTGCTGTCCAAGCCGGGAGCCGTCATCCTGGTCGGCGAACGGCTTGCCGAGCTCACCCGGCGCCCTGTCCGCCGCCGCCAAGCTCGCCGACAGCACCGGTGCGCAGTTGGCCTGGGTGCCGCGCCGCGCCGGTGAGCGCGGGGCGATCGAGGCCGGCGCAGCTGCCGGGGCTGCTGCCCGGCGGCCGCCCGCTGAACGACGACGCCGCCCGCGCGCAGGTCGCCGCCGGCTGGAATGTCGCCGAATTGCCCTCTGCCGCAGGGCGTGACGCCGACGGCATCCTCGCCGCCGCCAAGGACGGCAACCTGGGCGCACTGCTGGTCGGCGGCATCGAGCCTGACGACTTCGCCGACCCCGAGGCGGTGCTGGCCGCCCTCGACGCGGCGGGCTTCCTCGTCAGCCTGGAACTGCGGCACAGTGCGGTCACCGAGCGCGCCGACGTGGTCTTCCCGATCGCGCCGGCCGCGGAGAAGGCCGGGACATACGTCAACTGGGAGGGCCGTCAGCGCAGCTTCTCCGGCGCGTTGCCGCCCGCCGCCACCCCGGACTGCCGCGTGCTGGACACCCTGGCCGACGAGATCGGTATCGACCTCGGATTCCCCACGGTGGCAGCCGGATTGGCCGATCTCAACCGGCTGGGCACCTGGGATGGCGCCCCAGCCACGGCACCGAGCGTCGCCGCGCCCGCAGCCCCCACCCCCGGCGCCGGTGAAGCCGTCCTGGCGGGCTGGCGGATGTTGCTCGACGACGGACGACTGCAGGACGGCGAGCCACACCTGGCCGGCACCGCACGCACACCCGTGGTCCGACTGTCGGCCGCGACCGCGAACGGGATCGGCGCCGCCGACGGCGACGACGTCGCGGTCAGCACCGCGCGCGGCGCGATCACCCTGCCACTGACGATCACCGAGATGCCCGACCACGTGGCCTGGCTGCCGCTGAACTCGCCAGGTTCTGCGGTACATCGGCAACTGGGCGTCACGCCCGGCGCCGTGGTCAAGATCGGAGTGAGCAAGTGACCGGATTCGGGCACGACACATGGTGGCTGATCCTGGCCAAGGCGCTTCTGGTCTTTGTGTTCCTGGTGCTGACCGTGCTGGTCGCGATCCTCGCCGAGCGCAAGATCCTCGGCCGCATGCAGATGCGCTGGGGACCCAACCGGGTCGGCCCGCGCGGCTACCTGCAGAGCCTGGCCGACGGCATCAAGCTGGCGCTCAAGGAGCCGCTGATCCCGTTCGGCGTCGAGAAGCCGATTTTCCTTCTCGCCCCGGCTATTTCGACGATCCCCGCAATCACAGCCTTCGCGTTCATCCCGTTCGGGCCGCAGGTGTCAGTGTTCGGCCACTGGACCCCGCTGCAGGTGACCGACCTCCCCGTCGCGGTGCTGTTCATCCTGGCGTTGTCCTCGATCGGGGTGTACGGGATCGTGCTGGCGGGGTGGTCATCGGGATCGACCTATCCGCTGCTGGGCGGGGTGCGCTCGACCGCGCAGGTGATCTCCTACGAGGTCGCGATGGGCCTGTCCTTCGCGACGGTATTCCTTTACGCCGGAACGATGTCCACCTCGGAGATCGTCTCAGCGCAGAATCGGGTCTGGTACATCTTCCTGCTGCTGCCGTCGTTCTGTACATACCTGGTGTCGATGGTCGGCGAGACCAACCGGGCGCCGTTCGACCTGCCCGAGGCCGAGGGCGAGCTGGTCGCCGGCTTCCACACCGAGTACTCGTCGCTGAGCTTCGCGATGTTCTTCCTCGCCGAATACATCAACATGACCACGGTGTCAGCGCTGGCCGCGACGCTGTTCCTGGGCGGCTGGCACGCGCCGTGGCCGCTGACCATGGTGTGGGCCGGCGCCAACAGCGGCTTCTGGCCGGTGCTGTGGTTCACCGCGAAGGTGTGGGTGTTCCTGTTCCTCTACATCTGGCTGCGCGGCGTGCTGCCGCGGCTGCGCTACGACCAGTTCATGGCACTCGGCTGGAAGATCCTCATCCCGGTGTCGCTGGTCTGGGCGCTGATCGCCGCCGGCTATCCGCACGCTGCGCGACCAGGGATACGCGCACTGGACGACGGCGCTGGTCGATCGCGAGCATCACTGTCACGGTCGTACTGCTGTATCTGCTGCAGCGGCCGTTCAGCAACAGTCACGCTGCGCAAGAAGCGTCGCCGCACTCAGTCGGAGACAAGGTCCGCACCTACGGCGGCCTTGGAACCGGCATTCCCTACGCCGCCGATGCCCGGCAAAGCACTGGCGCCGGCGACCAAGGAGACAGCCAATGGCTAAGTTCCTCAGTTCCCTCGCCGGATTCGGTGTCACGTTCGGCGCGATGTTCAAGCGCCCGATCACCGAGAGCTATCCGGAGAACCCCGGCCCGGTGAAGCCGCGCTACCACGGCCGCCACCAGCTCAACCGTTACGAGGACGGCCTGGAGAAGTGCATCGGCTGCGAGCTGTGCGCGTGGTCGTGTCCCGCCGACGCGATCTACGTCGAGGGCGCCGACAACACCGACGAGGAACGGTTCTCCCCCGGTGAGCGCTACGGTCGCGTCTACCAGATCAACTACCTGCGCTGCATCGGCTGCGGGCTGTGCGTCGAGGCCTGCCCGACCCGCGCGCTGACGATGACCAACGACTACGAGATGGCCGACGACAACCGGGCCGACCTGATCTACGAGAAGCAGAACCTGCTGGCGCCGCTGCTCGAGGGCATGACCCCCGCGCCGCACCCAAGGGCCGAAGGCGCCACCGACGCCGACTATTACCGCGGCAACATCACCGCGAATGGCCTGCGGCAGCTGCCGATTTCGGACGTCTCGAAGTGATCACCCCCTGGCCGCCGACACCGTCGCCCGCACCTCCACCGGCGAGGCGGTGATCTTCTGGCTTCTGGCCACCCTCGCGCTGATCGGCGCGCTGGGCGTAGTGATGGCCGCCAACGCGGTCTACTGCGCGATGTCGCTGGCGCTGACGATGATCGTGCTGGCGATCATCTACATGATCCAGGACGCACTGTTCCTCGGCGTCGTCCAGATCGTGGTCTACACCGGCGCGGTGATGATGCTGTTCCTGTTCGTGCTGATGCTGATCGGCGTCGACTCGGCCGAATCACTGGTGGAAACCCTTCGCGGACAACGGGTTGCGGCGGTATCGCCGGCCTGGGCATGGGCGCGGTGCTGATCGCCGGAATCGGCAACGTCGCCACCAACCGCTTCTCGCCCAACGGCCAGTCGATCGACATCGCTCCCGACGGCAACGTCCAAGGGCTGGCGGCGCTGATCTTCTCCCAGTACCTGTGGGCGTTCGAGCTGACCAGCGCGCTGCTGATCACCGCGGCCATCGGCGCGATGATCCTGGCCCACCGCGAGCGCTTTGAACGGCGAAAGACTCAGCGCGAGATGTCGATTGAGCGATTCCAGCCCGGTGGCTACCCCACCCCGCTGCCCGGCCCCGGCGTCTTCGCCCGGCACAACGCCGTCGACACTCCCGCACGGCTGCCCGACGGCGCGCCGTCGCGGCTGTCGGTACCCGCGGTGTTGGAGCTGCGGCCGGTTGGGGAGCGCGATCTGCCGGCGCCCCACGGCGCCAACGGCGCTGACGCCATCACGAGAGGGGGTGCGTCGTGAATCCGCAGAACTACCTGTATCTCTCCGCGCTTGCTGTTCACCATCGGCGCGGCCGGTGTGCTGTTGCGGCGCAACGCGATTGTGATGTTCATGTGCGTCGAGTTGATGCTCAACGCGGTCAACCTCGCCTTCGTCACGTTCGCCCGGCTGCACGGCCACCTCGACGGTCAGATGGTGGCGTTCTTCACGATGGTCGTCGCCGCCTGCGAGGTGGTGGTCGGGCTGGCCATCATCATGACGATTTTCCGCGCCCGTAAATCGGCTTCGGTCGACGACGCCAACCTGCTCAAAGGCTGAGGGGATGACGACATCTAACCTGGCTGCTTGTCGCGCTTGCCCGCGGCCGGCGCCGCAATACTGCTGCTCGGCGGCCGGCGCACCGACGCCTGGGGCCACTGGCTGGGCTGCCTGACCGCGCTGGCCTCGTTCGGGGTCGGGCTCTCGCTGCTGACCGACATGCTCGGCCGCCACGGCGACGCCCGGGCCATCACCCAGAACCTGTTCACCTGGATTCCGGTCGGCAGCCTTCAGGTCGACTTCGGGCTGCAGATCGACCAGCTGTCAATCTGTTTCGTGCTGCTGATCACCGGGGTCGGATCGCTGATCCACATCTACTCGGTGGCCTACATGGCCGAAGACCCGGACCGCCGAAGGTTTTTCGCCTACCTGAACCTGTTCCTGGCGGCGATGCTGCTGCTGGTCGTGGCCGACAACTTCGTGGGCCTCTACGCCGGCTGGGAAGGCGTCGGTCTGGCGTCCTACCTGCTGATCGGATTCTGGTACCACAAGCCGACCGCGGCCACCGCCGCCAAGAAGGCGTTCGTGATGAACCGCGTCGGCGACGCCGGGCTGGCGCTGGCGATTTTCGTGATCTTCGCCAACTTCGGCACGCTGTCCTACTCCGGTGTGTTCGGTCGGCGGTCGGCGCCAGCCACGAGCGCATTGACCTGGATCGGACTTGCTGCTGCTGTCCGGCGCGTGCGCCAAGTCCGCCCAGGTTCCGCTGCAGGCCTGGCTCGGGGACGCGATGGAAGGCCCGACCCCGGTCTCGGCGCTGATCCATGCCGCCACGATGGTGACCGCCGGTGTGTACCTGATCGTGCGGTCCAACCCGCTGTACAGCCTGTCCCCCGACGCGCGACTCGGCGTGATCATCGTCGGCGCGGTGACGCTGCTCTTCGGCGCGTTCATCGGCTGCGCCAAGGACGACATCAAGCGCGCGCTGGCCGCGTCGACGATGAGTCAGATCGGCTACATGGTGCTGGCCGCGGGCCTCGGACCGGCGGGCTACGTGTTTGCGATCATGCACCTGCTCACCCACGGCTTCTTCAAAGCCGGCCTGTTCCTCGGCTCCGGCTCGATCATCCATGCGATGCACGAAGAGCAGGACATGCGCCAGCTACGGGGCGCTGCGCAGCCGCGCTGCCGATCACGTTCGCCACGTTCGGCCTTGGCTATCTGGCGATCATCGGGGTGTGGCCGTTCGCCGGCTTCTTCTCCAAGGACGCGATCATCGAAGCCGCCCTCGGTGCGGGCGGGGTCCGCGGCTACGTGCATGGGCGGGGCCGCACTGCTCGGTGCCGGCGTCACCGCGTTCTATATGACCCGGGTGATGCTGATGACGTTCTTCGGCGAAAAGCGTTGGGCCGAAGACACGCATCCGCACGAGGCGCCCGCGCTGATGGCCTGGCCGATGATCCTTCTGGCGGTCGGATCGGTGTTCTCCGGTGGACTGCTCGGCTTCGGCGGCACGGCTGCAGCACTGGCTCGAGCCGGTGACCACCTTCGAGGAGAGCACCCCCGTCGCACCGAGCTGGGTGATCAGCGCGGTGGCCGTCGGCGTGGTCGCGATCGGCTTCCTGGTCGCGCTGTGGCGCTACCTCGGCAAGCCGTGCCCGAGACGGCGCCCGCGGAGGTGTCGGTGCTGACCGTCGCGGCCCGCCGAGACCTTTACGGCGATGCCTTCAACGAGGAGATGTTCATGCGGCCGGGCGCGCAAATCACCCATGCGCTGGTCGAATTCGACGACCAGGGTGTGGACGGCTCCGTCAACGCCCTGGCCAATCTGGTTGGGCGTACGTCGGAATGGCTGCGCGGCTTCCAGACCGGATTCGCCCGTAACTACGCGTTGTCGATGTTGGCCGGTGCGGCGCTTGTCGCCGCCGCGATCCTGGCGGTGCAAACGTGGTGAGCTCATGCGCTGTTGACGATAAACAGGGCAGTGCGATTGCGATGAGCAAGGAGGAGCAGCGCCGATGACTAACGCTCCCTGGCTGTCGATCCTGTGGCTGCTGCCCTTGGTCGCGGCCGTCGTGATCATCCTGATCCCCGCGGGCGGACGGCAGTTCGCGAAGTGGCTCGGCGTGGCCGTGTCGGTGGCGGTGCTGGTGCTGTCGATCGCTCTCGCAGGGGCCTTCAAGGCCGGCGGCCCGACCTACCAATTCACCGAATCCCACCCGTGGATACCGGCATTCGGCGCGGGCTACACGATCGGTGTCGATGGCATCGCGCTGATGCTGGTGCTGGTGACCACCATCCTCGTGCCGGTCCTGTTGGTGGCCGGCTGGAATGACGGCGGTGAGCGGTCCCGCGGCGCGCAGGCCTACGTGGCACTGACGCTGACCATCGAGTCGATGGTGATCATCTCGGTGGTCTCGCTGGACGTGCTGCTGTTCTACGTGTTCTTCGAGGCGATGCTCATCCCGATGTACTTCCTCATCGGTGGCTTCGGTGGCGGTGCGCACCGGTCGCGCGCCGCGGTGAAGTTCTTGCTGTACAACCTGTTCGGCGGTCTGATCATGCTGGCCGCGGTGATCGGCCTGTACGTGGTGACGGCCGAACACGGTTCGGGCACTTTCGATTTCCGCCAGATCGTCGCCGCCGTCACGTCGGGCACCTTGGGTGCCTCGTCGGGCGTGATGAAGGCGCTGTTCCTGGGATTCATGTTCGCGTTCGCCATCAAGGCGCCGCTGTGGCCGTTCCACCGCTGGCTGCCCGACGCAGCCGTGGAGTCGACCCCGGCGACCGCGGTGTTGATCACGGCGGTGATGGACAAGGTCGGCACGTTCGGCATGCTGCGGTATTGCCTACAGTTGTTCCCCGACGCCTCAACGTATTTCCGGCCCGCCATCGTCGCGCTCGCGGTGATCGGCGTCATCTACGGCGCCATTGTGGCGATCGGCCAGACCGACATGATGCGACTGATCGCCTACACGTCGATCTCGCACTTCGGCTTCATCATTCTCGGCATCTTCGTGATGACGACGCAGGGCCAGAGCGGTGCGACGCTGTACATGCTCAACCACGGCATCTCCACCGCCGCGGTGTTCCTGATCGCCGGGTTCCTGGTGTCGCGCCGCGGCACCCGCTCGATCGCCGCCTACGGCGGAATTCAGAAGGTGGCCCCCATCTTGGCCGGGACGTTCCTGGTGGCCGGCCTGGCCACGGTGTCGTTGCCGGGACTGGCGCCGTTCATCAGCGAATTCCTGGTGCTGCTGGGCGCATACAACCGCTACTGGTTGGCGGCCGCGGTCGGCGTGGTCGCCCTGGTGCTCTCCTCGATCTACATCCTCTGGCTCTACCAGCGGGTGATGACCGGCCCTGTCGCGCAAGGCAACGAACGCATCAAGGATCTGGTGCCGCGCGAAATCCTGGTCGTCGCACCGCTGCTGGCGCTGCTGCTGGTGCTGGGCATCTATCCCAAGCCGGTGCTCGACATCATCAACCCCGCGGTGGGAAACACCATGGCGACCATCGGTGCGCATGACCCGGCACCGATCGTGCGGCCCGGCTCGGCGCACGTACCCGGAATGGCGGAAGGACCGCGCCGATGACGTCACTTCTTGCTGCTTCGATGCCGACGCCCAGCGTCGAATACGGGCTACTGTCACCGATATTCATCGTCTTCGGTGTCGCGGTCGCCGGCGTACTGGTCGAGGCGTTCATGCCTCGAAGGGCCCGGTACGGCGCCCAGGTCCTGCTGGCGCTCGGCGGTCTGGTCGCGGCCATCGCCGCGGTCATCGTCGTCTCCCGGCGGCTCGATCCCCCGGGACGCTACGCGGTGCTGCACGCGCTGGCCATCGACGGGCCGACCCTGCTGCTGCAGGGCGCGGTACTGCTCGTCGCGGTGCTCGCCATCTTCTTCTTCGCCGAGCGCTACAACGCCGATAACCCCGCCGCCGGGCCGGGCGCGGCCACCGCAACCGCGCACGCGCCGGCCGGGCTGGAAGCCTTTACGCCGCAGGCATCCGCGGTCCCGGACAGCGAGGCCGAGCACGAAG
The DNA here is from genome assembly GCA_963822655.1 of uncultured Actinomycetota bacterium. GTDB lineage: Bacteria > Actinomycetota > Actinomycetes > Mycobacteriales > Mycobacteriaceae > Mycobacterium. Next base: position 251,761 of record CAWGIJ010000013.1, on the reverse strand, counting down.
CGGAACGGGCTGGCGCGAGCCAGACCGAGGTGTTCCCGCTGACCATGCTGGCAGTGGGCGGCATGCTGGTGTTCCCCGCCGCCAACGACCTGCTGACCATGTTCGTGGCGCTCGAAGTGCTGTCGCTGCCGCTATACCTGCTGTGTGGGCTGGCCCGGCACCGCCGTCTGCTCTCGCAGGAAGCCGCGGTCAAATACTTTCTGCTGGGTGCATTTTCGTCGGCGTTCTTCCTGTACGGCGTAGCGCTGCTGTACGGCGCCACCGACACCCTGTCGCTACCCGGCATCGCGAAGGCGCTTGCCGCCGAGCACAACCACTCACTCGCCTTGATCGGCGTCGCACTGCTGTCTGTCGGCCTGCTGTTCAAGGTCGGCGCGGTCCCGTTCCACTCCTGGATTCCCGACGTGTACCAGGGCGCGCCAACGCCGATCACCGGATTCATGGCCGCCGCAACCAAAGTCGCGGCGTTCGGCGCACTGCTGCGCGTCGTGTACGTCGCGCTGCCGCCGCTGCACGATCAATGGCGACCGGTGCTGTGGGGCATCTCGATTCTGACCATCGCGGTCGGCACGGTCACCGCAGTGACGCAGACCGACGTGAAGCGGATGCTCGCGTACTCCTCGATCGCGCACGTCGGCTTCCTACTCACCGGCGTGATCGCCAGCAACCAGGTGGGTCTGGCGGCGACGATGTTTTACCTCGTCGCTTACAGCTTCAGCACCGTGGGCGCGTTCGCGGTCGTCAGCCTGATCCGCGACGCACACGGCGAGGAAGACGCCACCACTGCGCACTGGGCCGGACTCGGCCAGCGGTATCCCGTTGTCGGCCTGCTGTTTTCGATGTTCCTACTCGCCTTCGCCGGTATCCCGCTGACCAGCGGTTTCATTAGCAAGTTCGCGGTGTTCTCGGCGGCGGCCAAGGGTGGCGCGGTGCCACTGGTCATCGTGGGTGTGATCGGCAGCGCGGTCGCCGCGTACTTCTACGTCCGGGTCATCGTGCTGATGTTCTTCACCGAGCCGCCCGCCGAGCCCGTGCACGTCGTGATGCCCAGCTTCTGGAGCAAGGCCGCGATCGCCGTCTGCGCCGCAATCACCATCGGTCTGGGTATTTTCCCGCAGCCGCTGCTCGACCTCGTCCGGCAGGCCGCGCAGTTCCTGACATGACGTCATCGCTGGTTCTCAGCGACGACACCGGCGCGGTCCGGGTGCTGACCATGAACCGGCCGGCGAAGCGAAACGCGTTGAGCCCCGATCTGATTGGGGCGCTCTACTCTGCTTTACGCGAGGCAGACGATGACCCATCGGTGCGGGCAGTGGTCCTCACGGGCGCCGACCCGGCGTTCTGCGCCGGTGTCGATCTCCACGAGGCGCAGCGGCTGGGCTCGGTGTACTTCGAACAATTTCAGAACCAGAGCTGCATTCGTCAGACCGGTGACATGCGCACACCGATCGTGGGCGCCATCAACGGCGCCGTCTTCACCGGCGGCCTCGAAATGGCTTTGGGCTGCGACTTTCTCATCGCCTCCGAACGAGCGGTGTTCGCGGACACGCACGCCCGCGTCGGCATTCTGCCCGGCGGCGGCATGACGGCGCGGCTTCCCCATGTGGTCGGCGCGGCGATGGCGCGCCGGTTGTCGATGACCGGCGAAGTGATCGACGCTGCGCGTGCGGAGCACATCGGCTTGATCACCGAGGTCGTGCAGCACGACCGACTGCTGGCCAGGTCAGTGGAGCTGGCCAGCCAGATCGCCGAGGTCGCGGCGCCAATCATGGCCGGGCTCAAGGACATCTACGTCACCGGCACCGCGGCCACCACCGACGCGGCGCTGGCCGCGGAACGTGCCATCGCCGGAGCGCAGACGCTGGATCAGGGCGGACTGAAAGATCGGTACGCCGAAGTCTCCGAACGCAACCGTCGCCAGATTCAGCCGGATGCCAGCAGAGGGCTGTAGTCCGTCGGCGGGTCAACCAGATTCATCGAGCGGTAGAGCTTTTCGCTCATTGCCGGGCTGGTTTCGGCGGCCGACAACATCGCTTCGCGGAAGTCCAGGAGTTCCTTGGATGGCACATTCTCCGGGTCGCCGTTGTTCATGTAGCGATCGTTGAACTGATTCGACGCCCACATCGGACCGATGTGCTCGGCGGTCGCGGCGAAGAATCGCCGGCTCAGGTCGCCGTCCGGTGTAGCCAGGCAGTCCTGCAGCGACTTGGCTTCGAGCGCAGCGACCGTCATGCCTTGTCCGTAAATCGGGTTAGTACTGCAGATGGCGTCGCCGAACACCAGGAATCCTTCGGGGAACCGGTCCATTTTGTCGTAGCGTCGCCAGGTCGCTCCTGGGTAGCGGAACACCGAGATCTCACTGATGGCCTGACCCCGCTTTAACGCCCTCAGTAGCGCGGGCGGTGCGAATTGCGTTGCCATCCGGATCATTCCGGTGAGGTCTTCGGGCGGCTCGTTATCCGCGACGCGGGTCAGCGTGAAGATCCAGGTGTCGTGCTCGTAAACCGAGAACGCCCCTCCGGTGGGCTTCGTCGGCTCCGGCACGACGAAGGTCATCTTCTCTTTGATGATGCCCTCGGGAATGCGCATCACCAGGCTCGCGTAGTTGGCGGTGGTCTTCGACTTTTCGACTACCGGTCGTTCGTAGCCCAGGTCCTCCAGGAAGGCAGGCGTGCGGGCGCCGCGCCCCATCGCGTCGACCACCAGGTCGGTGTCGAGCCGCTGCTGGGTTCCGGTCTCGCGGTTGGCGATGACGACGCCGGTGACGCGTTGCGGGGTGGGCGCGATCGGTTCGACGCACTCGTGGCCGTCGAGGATCTCCACGTTGTCGATGGCGCGGACCCGGCGTCGGACGTGGGCTTCCAGCAGCGGACGGCTGAGCAGGTGCAGCGTCACCGCCGACGGATCGCTGAACTTGCCCTCCCGGCTCAGCTCGTGACCAGCCACCCGGATCGACACCCGGGACATGTCGCCGTCGTCGCATATCGCCGCGCCGTCGGCCACCGTCTCGTCGTGGATGCCGGGAAACAGTCGATCGAGTTCTTGGGCGCCGCGGCTCCACAGCACATGGAAGTGCCGGCTCTGCGGTACTCCGCGCCGGTGGTCGACGTCGTCGGTCAACGTGTCGCGCTCGACGACGGTCACCACGTCGTAGAAATCACTGAGCACGCGGGCGGCGAGCAATCCGCCCATTCCCGCACCGCAGACGACCGCTCGCTCCCCCAGCTTGCCCACCGAAACGCCCCCTCGTCGACAACCCCTCTGCGGAGTCACCGTACAGAGATCGACTGCGAATTAGGGCGAAATCCGGAAGCCTGAACAGCCAATCGTGGCTGCCGACAACGGAAGAAGTCAGACCGCGGCGCTGTTCGAGATCGTCGAGCGCGACGGCCGCGAGATCGGGCCGCAGGACGCTCAGTTCCTCGAGTTCTTCGGCCGCGCGCCGCTGCACCAGCAGCGGGATGAAGCCGCGGACCCGGCTGCCGGTGAACTGTGAGTACGCGTGTCGCACGACGGCCGTGACGTGGTCCACCGGGAGTTCTGAGTATTTCGCGGCGAGACGACGTTCCACGTCGCTGATCAGCGCCCGCTCTTCTTGCGGCATTCGAACATTGTTGCCCCCGACTGACCACTGGTCAAGATTTTGTACTCAGCCGGCGCGTAAAGAAATCGCAGGGTTATCACAGTTTCGCGCAGATGTGACGGCGGTCGCTAACCCTCCTCGTCGCGCAGAAAAGGCCTGGTGGCAAGCAGATAAATGGCGAAGACCGCAAAAGGCGCCAGCAACGGCACCCAGGGAATCCCCAGTGGGAATGCGGTCGCAACCAGCCCCACGAGAGTGAACCCGAGCGCGGCGACCAGCGTGGGCGCGCTCACCGAGTCGAGGCCTGCGCCGGTCGCAGCCCCGTGCCGAAGCATCAAGTAGACCGCCGCCGACAGGCCGGCCATTGCCGATACCGAGGCCGTCGGGCCGGTCAGCGCGATCACCACCACGGTGAGCAGCACCGCGAGCGTGGCGACCGGGCGGAACAACACCGCGGCCGCCACCGAACCCAGCGCCGCGATCGCAACGGCCCGGGCCGACCCGAGGGTGCCGACGCCGGCGGCGGCGACCATCAGCAGCCCGCAGGCGGTCGACAGCAGGTGCGCGGCGGCGCGCCTCATGATCGGCGTCCCGCCAGTCGCCGCCGGTGATCGGGCACCGCCTGCATCGACTGATCCAGGGTCCGATCCGGCTGCCAGGCCACCACGTCGACGCCGACGGTGCCCATGTCGCGGTACATCGCCGAGCGCTGCAGCGCCCACATCCGATCGATCAGCGGATCCTGGGCGGCGCGAAACGGCGCGCCCTGCAACACGTCCACGGCCACCACCACGTGGCCGCGCCGACACAGGTCGATCAGCGCCAGCGCAAATTCGGTGTCGAGCAACGTGGAGAAGCCGACGACGATCGCCCCCGACGGGATCGCCGCGCGCGGCGCCAATGTGCCTGTGGTGGTCTCGAATTCGTCGCCGGTGCCGAGTACGGCGTCCAGCACCCGGTAGAACTGGCGCTGCCCGATGTCGGCGCCGAGCCACCGGGGCCTGCGGCCACCGAGGGCGATGATGCCGGCCCGATCGCCGTTGCGCAGCGCGGTCTGCACCACTTGGGCGGCGCCGCGCACGATGCGCTCCGTGGCGTCGGTCGCGGGGCCGGCGGGCTGGGGATAGCCGTCGATCAGCACGACGACGTCGGCAGAACGGTCGGTGAGCCGCTGGGTCACGTGCAGCCGCCCGCGGCGCGCGCTGACCGGCCAGTTGACGGTGCGCAACTGGTCACCCGGCACGTAGGTGCGGATGTCGGCGTACTCGACCCCGCGACCGATGTGTCGGGTCAGATGAGTGCCCAACCGGTCGAGCAGCTCCGTCCGCGGGAGATTCGTCGGCTGCGGCGGCGTCATCGGAAAGACGGTCACCTCGGACGCGTCGACGATGCCCGACCCGTCCAACAGACCGCCGTGTGCGACAACCACGACCGAGGCGCGGATGGGGTAACGCCCCCACCGCTTGGCGCTGACGGCCACCGTCTGCTGCTGACCCGACGCGCGCTCCAGCACATCGAGTTGCATCCCGTCGATCGCTGACGTCGTGAGTTCGACTGCGGTGCCGAATGTTTCAGTGCCCACCGAGACGGTGAGCTGGATCTGCTCGCCCTCGAAGCACCGCTGCGCACCTGGTTCGGCGCGCACAGAGATCATCGGCAGCGGCCGCTGCCAGCTGACCGAACACAGCACACCCAGCAACGGTGCCGCGAAAGCGACGAGTTGCCAGCTCGATCTGATCAGGCCGACGGCCAGGGCGAGTGCCGCGCAGGTGGCGATCGCCCGCGTCAATGACGAAGCACGCCAACGTAGTTGGACTTCGCGGGTCTCAACCATCGCGTTGAGTTCGCGGCACCGGCAAGCGCCGCAGCAGTTCTTCGACGATGTCGGAGCCATGGATCTTGCGCACCCACATCTCCGGCCGCAACGTGATGCGGTGCGCCACCGCGGCGGACGCCAGCGCCTTGATGTCTTCGGGGATCACATAATCGCGGCCGAGCAGCAGGGCGTGGGCCCGGGCCAGCTGCACCAGATCGAGTTCGGCACGCGGGCTGGCACCGACCGCCACCTGAGGATGGTGCCGGGTCGCTGCGGCCAGCGACACCACGTAGTTCAGCACATCTTCGTGCACGCTGACCTGTTCGACCGATTCGCGCATGGCAAGCAGGTCATGTTGATCCACAACCTGATTCACGATCGGCTCAGCCGAGCCCCGATCGAGGCGGCGGCGCAGCATCGACACTTCGTCGCGCTCGGACAGGTAGCGCAATTCCAGCCGCACCGCGAACCGGTCCAGCTGAGCTTCGGGGAGCGGGTAGGTGCCTTCATATTCGATCGGGTTGTCGGTGGCCAGCACGATGAACGGTTGTGGCAGCGGATGCGTGACGCCGTCGATACTGACCTGACCCTCGGCCATCGCCTCCAGCAGCGCCGCTTGGGTTTTGGGTGGCGTGCGGTTGATCTCGTCGGCCAGCAGCAGCTGGGTGAAGATCGGACCCGGTCGAAAGTCGAACCGGCCCGACTGCATGTCATAGATCGTCGAGCCGAGCAGGTCGGCCGGCAGCAGGTCCGGGGTGAACTGCACGCGGGTGAACTTCAACCCGAGCGCGGCGGCGAAAGAGCGTGCGATCAACGTCTTCCCGAGACCGGGCAGGTCTTCGATCAGCACGTGCCCGCGCGCCAGCACCGTCGTGAGAATGAGCGTCAGCGCCGCGCGCTTGCCCACCACGACGCGTTCGATCTCGTCCAATACCGCCGTTGCGCGCGCGGTGGTCGTCACCGCCGTCTCCGAACTCATCTCGGCTGCGTACCCCCTGTCATACCTGCTCAAGCCGTTCCAGGATTTCCTCGAGTGTCGCCCGCCCCGGCGCGGGTTCGGCGATGCCGGTGCGAGAGATGTTGTTGGGGTCCACCCAGGCCCACAGCTCCGGGCCGAAAAGCGTTCGGCCCGTGGCGTCGAACGCCGCCGGGTCCTTGGCCTGCTTCTGTCCGGTGGCGATCGCGAAGCGCCGGGCCAGCATCGGGCGCAGGTGCCGATCCCAGTCGGCCCGGGTGGACTCCGACCGGTGGATGAGGGTCTGCGTCCTCGACAGCCAGCTACGCAGCGTCTCCTCGAGGGCATTCGGGATCTCGGGCGGCGCCGGCACGATGTCACGGCCCAGCACCTGCCGCACGTTGACCAGTGCGAACAGCGCCGCGGCACCGGCCGCCCACAGCACGTATCGGCGATCGTGCAGCGACAGCGCCGTCAGCTCCGCGCACAGCACCACCGAAACACCTAATGCAATCAGTCTTTTCATACCGGGCTCCGCATGTCGGCGAGCACGAGGCGCAGGACATCGACCGCGCGACCCCGATGGGCCTCGGTCATCACATGCGGGCTGAACCGCGCCTCTTCGAACAGGCTCACCAGCTCGGTCGCATTGTCGACATGCAGCGCGTGGTGTTCGACGGCGCGGGTCAAAACCTCTGTCGGAGTGTCGAAGTCCTGCGGGACTGCTCCGGGGAAATGACGTAGCTCGCGTTCCATCGCCGCGTAGCACGCGATAATCGCTTGTCGCGGTTCGTGATTGAGGTCTTCTATTTCGGCCAGCCCGCTCTCAGCGGCACGCACCAGCGACGTGGCCGTTCCGGCGGACGGCACGGGCTCGGAGAAGGGGTAAGGCGCCGCGCCACTCGGCTCGACGGTCCGGCGGCGCCGGGTGATCACACCACCCACGACGATCATCAGCAGCAGGGCGATGGTGCTGGCGATCAGGTAGCGCAGGACGCCGCGATCCGGATCGGCGTCGGTGTCCTGCGCGCCCGGCCGTTGCGGGACGTTGCCCGCGGGTGTCGGGACGGCGGGTTTCGGCGCCGACTGCGGACCATCGACCTGATGCGGGCCGATGTATCGCGACAGCAGCCACAGCACGAGTAGCCACACCACCAGCACCGCGGCGCCGATCAGCACAATGCGCCACCCCGGTCGGCCGCGACCGCCGGAAATCCGATCCGACATCGGAGCGGCGCTGGCCTGCACCCGGCGCGGGTCGCGAAGTCGGGCGACGAGCGAAACCGCAACGATCACCAGCGACGCGCTGAGCAGGGCCGCGACGTACGTCAGCGACTGGCCGCTGTGCGGCGGTTGTGGCCGGTCGGCGCGCTCGACGCCGGGCAGATATCCGCGCAGCGAAGCGGCGATCGCGATCAACAGCGCGATCACGGCGACTACCCGGCCAGTCGCCCTATCAAAGATCGGCACACCACTCGACAAGTACCCATCGTGGCACGTAGCCGAGGCCAACGGCCAGGGTTTAGAGCCGCTCGACCAGCTCAGCCAGCCGGTCGAGCGATGCGCGCAGCGTGTCGCTGGTCGTCACGCGGGCGCGGGCGAGCCGGTGTTCGTCGGTAAGCCTCGTCCAGTCGTAGGTGTGCGTGACCCGCGTGTAGGTCTCCCCCAACGGCTCTAGCTCCCACCGCCACAGATGCCCGGCCGGCGGCTGCCCCGCTGTCGACGGGTTCCAGGCGATGAGACGACCTTCGTCGAACTCGACGATGCGATTGTCGCGAACGCCGCCCCCGGTCAGCGTCATCGTGAAAACATCGCCGATCGCGTGGACCCGTTGCCCCTCTCCGGCATTCGCAAGGTTGTCGTTGCCGTCCCATCGGGGTTGCTGGGCGGGATCGGCGATCAGCTCGAAGATCTTCGGCGCGGCGGCGGCGATGTCGCGGCTCGCGCTGACCACCCGCGCTGTGTCGTCATTCATCAGCGTCGACGATAGTCCGTCAGGTATGCGGGCAGCGGTGTCGCCTGGCCGAGGTCGTCGGCGGGAATCGCGGCTCCCGGTCGCAGAGTAAGCGGCAGGATCCCGGCCCAGTGCGGCAACGCGAGATCTTCCTCGTCGTCGAGCGGACCGCCGGTGCGTACCTTGGCGGAGACTTCGACGAGGTCGAGTGCGAGCACGGCGGTCGCCGCGAGCTCCCGGGCGTTAGGTGGCCTGCTGTCGGCTGAGCGGCCGGAGGCGACGTGGTCGACCACTGCGGCCAGCGCCCGTCGCTTTTCGTCGGCGTCGGTCACCAGTCGCGCGTTGCCGACGGCGACAACGGAGCGGAATTCCAGCGAGTGGTGCATCCAGGAGCGCGCCAGCACCAGGCCGTCGATCAGGGTCGCGGTGACGCAGACCGGCAAACCGCCGGGCGCGCTCGCCGCGGCCGTCATCGGGTGGCTACCGGTCGATCCGTGCAGGTAGAGCGTCTCGTCCAGCCGCGCGTGGATCGTCGGCAAGACCACCGGGCCGTCGGCTCCATCGAAGCCGACATGGCAGTTCAGCGCCTCGTCGAGGATGGCGTGGACGGTGGCGTGGTCGTAGCGGGCGCGTTCGCGATACCGGGTGGGGACGGTCCGTGTTGTGGGCACATACGCCTGATCTGTCGTCATAGTTGCCTCCTCTTTTGCACTAGTACATAATTGTGTATGTGCCAGAACAATACAGGATTAGCGGTACGGGAGCCGAGTCAATTGCGACCGACGTCGAAGCGGCCATCTCCACGGGCGCTCTGTCGCCCGGCGCCGAGCTGCCGCCGATCCGCGAACTGGCCGGCCGACTCGGTGTCAACGCCAACACCGTCGCCGCGGCCTACCGTCTGCTCCGCGAGCGCGGCGCCGTCGAGACCGCGGGCCGTCGCGGCACCCGGGTGCGGGATCGGCCGGCGACCACGCCCCGCTCGCTGCGCGGAATCGACGTCCCAGCGGGTGCGCGCGACCTGTCCACCGGTAATCCGGATCCCGCCCTGCTACCCATCGCGAGACGTGGCCCGCGCCGGAATACGCCTGTGCTGTACGGGGATCCACCGATCTCGGCCGACCTGGCCGAGTACACACTCGCGTCCTTGACCGGTGACGGCGTTCCGGCCGGGCACGTCACCGTCACCTCGGGTGCCCTCGACGGCATCGAACGCGTTCTCACCGCCCATCTGCGCCCCGGCGACCGGGTCGCCGTCGAAGACCCCGGATGGGCGAACATGTTGGATCTGCTAGCCGCGCTGGGTCTTTCGGCCGAGCCGATCAAGGTCGACGACGACGGTCCGCGGACAGCCGATGTGGCGCGGGCGCTGAGTCGCGGTGTGCGCGCACTGGTGCTGACGTCACGCGCCCAGAATCCGACGGGCGCGGCGCTGTCGGGGGCCCGCGCGGAGGAACTGCGCGCAGTACTCGCCGAGCACGACGACGTGCTGCTCATCGAAGACGACCACTGCTCCGGCATCGCCGGCGCGCCGTTGTTCACGCTGGCCGGCACCACGCGGCATTGGGCGTTCGTGCGGTCGGCGGCGAAGGCGTACGGCCCCGATCTGCGGCTTGCACTGCTGGCCGGGGACCAACGAACAGTCGAGCGGGTACACGGTCGGTTGCGCCTCGGCCCCGGGTGGGTCAGCCACCTGCTACAGGATCTCGCGGTCAGCCTGTGGCGTGACAAGGCGGCCGCGCGGACGGTGCAACAGGCCGAAACTGCCTACGCCCGCAACCGTTCTGCACTGCAGGCGGCCTTGGCCGATCGCGGGGTGGCGTCGCACGGTCGGTCCGGGCTCAACGTCTGGGTTCCTGTTCCCGACGAAACCGTCGCCATCACAAAGCTATTGAGCGCCGGCTGGGCCGCGGCGCCCGGGACACGATTCCGGATCGGCACTGCGCCGGGGATACGCATCACCATCTCGGGGCTCGCGGCCGGCGATATCGACGGGTTGGCCGACGCGGTCGCAGGGGCGGTGCAGACGGTCGGGCGCGCAAGCGTGTGAGTCATCATGGTCCCTATGCGCATACGACTCCGCCAGGTGGCACTCGTCGCCCATGATCTGGCGCCGGTGGAGGCGCGCGTCAGCGAAGAGCTCGGCGTGGAACTCTGCTACCGCGACCCCGACGTCGCGTTGTTCGGACTCCGAAACGCGCTCTTTCCCGTCGGGAACAAGATTCTCGAGGTCGTCTCGCCGATGCAGGATGGCACCACCGCGGGCCGGCAACTCACCAAGCGCGATGGCGATGGCGGATACATGGTGATACTCCAGGTGGACCACCTCGATGCGATGCGGTTGCGGCTCGAAAACCATAATGTGCGAGTCGTTTTCACCGCTCCCGGGCCCGGTATCACCGGCCTGCATCTACACCCGAAAGACGTCGGCGCCGCGATTCTGTCGGTCGACCAAGCCGACAGCTGGGACGAGTGGCCGTGGGCAGGGCCGGTGTGGCGCGACCATGTCGCAACGGGGGTCGTCACCGATCTGGTCGGTGTGGCGATGCAGTCAGAGCACCCCGCGAGCACAGCCGAACGATGGGCAGCGCTGCTTGGGCGCGAGGTGATCGACGGCGGCGATCAGCACCGCATCCACCTAGACGAAGGTGTGCTGCGGTTCGTCCCGCTCGCCGACGATCGCGGTGACGGCGTGTGCGCCGTAGATGTGCGTGCCGCGGACGGGCGCAGTCGTAGTACGACGATGTGTGGCGTGAAGATCAACTTCGTCTGAGTTGTCCACAGTTGGCAGTTCATCCACAGACGGGGTATTTCACGTTGCCGTCAGGGCCGGATTGTCGGGTCGATTCGTAGCCTCGAGTTATGGGCTCAGTTATCAGCGTCGAAGTGGCGCGGGAACGGATCACCTCCGCTCTCGACGCGATCGACGCCGCCCACGACCTACTCCGCGAAACCTCATCGGATCTGGCGGGCAACAGGTTTCGTGTCGACGTTGCGGAACGCTTGGAGACACAGGAACGCGTAAACCGCGGCCTGATGTACCGCATCTTCGCGGAGATCGCCGACCCGCCGGACGAGGTAGGTTCACTGGCGCAGGCACGTTCAACGCTATGGAAGCGGCTCCGCATCACGCCCAACGAGATCACGCAGCGCTTCAAGCTCGCCGCCCGCATCCGGCCGCGCCGCTCGCTGACCGGTGAGACGCGGCCCGCAGAACTGCCGGATCTGGGAGCCGCGGTCGAAGCCGGCGTCGCCGGCCACGATCACATCCGCGCGGTCTGCCGAGCCGTCGATGTACTACCCGCCTGCGTCTCGCCCATCGACGCCGAAGCCGCCGAGCGCACGCTGGTCGATCACGCAGCCCGCGTCGACGCCGGGATCGTCGCGAAATTGGGTGAGCGGATAGCCGATTACCTCAACCCCGATGGCCTGTTCAGCGACGAGGACCGAGCTCGTCGCCGCGGTGTCCATCTTGGTCGCCAAGGGCCCGATGGGATGTCGCGGTTGTCCGGGCTGCTAGATCCGGAGGCCCGCGCGTACTTCGAAGCGATCGAGGCGGCGGTGCGGCCCGGCCGTCATCAACCCGATGGCGAGCCGCGCGACGACCGCACCCCCGCCCAGCGCTGTCACGACGCGTTGAAGCTGGGCCTCGAAACTGCGATCGCGTCCGGCGATCTCGGTGTCCACCGCGGGCATCCGGTCACCGTGGTCGTCACGACGACGCTCTCAGAGCTCACCAGCGCCGCCGCTCCCGCGCTGACCGGCGGCGGGTCGCGGCTTCCGATGCGCGATCTGATTGCCATGGCCGGCAAGTCAATTCAATACCTAGCTGTCTTCGACGATCACGCCGAGCGGCCGCTGTACCTCGGCCGCGCCAAACGCATCGCGACAGCCGATCAACGACTGATCTGCTACGCGCGCGACCGTGGGTGCACGCGCCCTAATTGCCTCGAGCCGGGTTACCGCTGCGAGGTGCATCATTCCGATGACTGGGCGCTCGGCGGGCGCACCGATGCCGACAAGCTCTACTTCCTCTGCGGCAACGACCACGGCGTGGCATCGCGCGGGGAAGCAGAGACCCATGTCGTCGACGGGCGACTTGGCTGGACCGACGGCACCGGCCCACCAGAGATCAACCACGCCCATCATCCGGACGAGCTACTGCACAGCGATCCCGATCCGCCGGACGAGGCGGCCTAAGTTCCGAACGCGCGAAAGCTTCCGTCCAGCACCTGCAGGTGCCCGATGGTCCGGCCGGTCACCACCGACGGCCCCACCAGCGTCAGCTCTGCGGCGGCACGGGCGAACTCCTGAGCGGTCGACACCTCGTCGAACTCGCGCGCGTAGTACGAAAGACCGGGCGTCATAATCGCTTTGGATGGTGACAGCGCGTTGACCGCGATGTTGTGCGGCTCCAAATCGTAAGCGGCACAACTCGTCAGGTGCTCCAAGGCGGCCTTCGAGCCGCCGTAGCCGGGCAGCACGCCGGCGCCGCGATCGGGGTAGGGCCCGTCGCCCGGCAACCGCGAGGCCACCGAGCTGATGTTGACGATCGAGCCGAGACCCGCGCTCATCATGTCCGGGTAGACCAGCTGAATCAGCTCGTACGCCGCGAACACTGCGATCTCGAAGTGCCGCCGGTACGCGCCCAGCGGCGTGCCGACCAACGGCGGAAAGTCCGCCTTGACACCGCCGGACGACGGCTTGGTCCGCGCCTCGTCGCCCGGCTTCGGCGGCCGGCCCGGCGCGGTGAACGCCGCGTTGTTGATCAGAATCGTGATGGGTCCCAAAGCATTTCGCGTCTCGTCGACCAAGCGCGCGATGTCGTCGCGGTCGAGCAGGTCGGCTCGCACCGCAACCGCGCGGCCACCGGCCGCCTCGATGTCGGCGACGGTCTCCCCGATTGTGCCGGGAAGCCGGTCGTCCCAGACACTTTCGGTCCTGCCGACGACGGCGACCGCCGCTCCCTCGGCAGCCAGCGCCAGGGCGATCTCGCGCCCGAGCCCGCGGCTGGCACCGGTGACGATCGCGGCCCGCCCGTCCAGTCGTCCGGTCACCGGCCCGACCCTACCTCCCGGGTCACGCCGTGCACGAGGATCGCGGTCGTCTGGTCCACCCAGGCGTCGTCAAGCGGTTCGTCCGGACTCAGCAACATGCGCAGCAAGGTCGATCCGCCGATCAACTCGATCAACCGGTCCGGGTCGACATCGGGATGCACCTCGCCGCGGGCCACCGCTTCGCTGAGCCGGGTCTGCACCGCAGTGAACAACCCGGCGAACCGCGACATCACCCGGGCATTCAGTTCGGGGTCGGCGCTCATGTCGGCGACCAGGCCCGGCAGCGCGGCCCGCACCACCGGGGTGGTGAAGACGTCCCGCGCGGCCGCGATCATCGCCCGCAGGTCAGCGGCCATCCCGCGGGTCGGGCCGACCAGCGCCGACGGCGCCGTCGGAAACGCCGCCTCGTGCACCAACTCGGCTTTGCTCGACCATCGCCGGTACAGCGCGGTCTTGGTCGTGCCGGCCCGCTCGGCGACGGCGGCAAGCGTCAGATTCGAATATCCGATGTGCACAAGCAGATCCGCGGTCGCCGTCAATATGGCAGCGTCGATGCGTGGGTCCCGGGGCGTCCGGCGCCCCCGGCCTTGTCAACCGCGGATGGGTCTGCTTTCATAACGCTACCCACCGTATCGTAATTGCCTCACGAAGGAGGCGCCCTGTGTCACATGAACCCGTACTCGACCAAGTCGAGAAGCTGCAGCGCTCGAGCCGCGACGTCACGACGCTGCCGGCGGTGTTGTCGAAGTGGCTGTCGACCGTGCTGCCCGGCGGGGCAACCCCGCAGGTCACGGTCGAAAGCGGCATCGACTCGACCGGCATGTCGTCGGAGACCATCATCCTGACAGCCCGCTGGGAAGAGGACGGTAAACCGGTCACCCAGAAGCTGGTGGCCCGCGTGGCACCCACCGCCGAGGACGTGCAGGTTTTCCCGACCTATCGCCTCGACCACCAATTCGACGTCATCCGCAGGGTCGGCGAGCTGACCGATGTGCCGGTGCCGCGAGTGCGGTGGCTGGAGCCCAGCGGCGAGGTGCTGGGCACGCCGTTCTTTTTGATGGACTACGTCGAGGGCGAGGTGCCGCCGGACGTCATGCCCTACACGTTCGGTGGCAACTGGTTCGCCGACGCTCCCGTCGAGAAGCAGCGTGAACTGCAGGACGCGACGGTCGGAGTACTAGGGAAACTGCACTCGATTCCCAACGCAGAGAAAACGTTTGGCTTCCTCGCCGAGGGCCAAGGCGGCGAGACCGCCCTGCGTCGGCACTTCAACTGGGTCAGGTCCTGGTACAACTTCGCGGTGCCCGACATCGGGCAGTCCCCCTTGCTCGAGCGGACATTCAGCTGGCTCGAGGACAACTGGCCGAAGGAGGCCGACGCGGCCGAACCGGTGCTGCTGTGGGGTGACGCACGGGTGGGCAACGTGCTGTACAGCGACTTCCAGCCGGTGGCAGTGTTGGACTGGGAAATGGTGACGCTGGGCCCTCGCGAGCTCGATGTCGCGTGGATGATATTTGCGCACATGGTCTTTCAGGAACTTGCCGGCTTGGCAACGCTGGAGGGTCTACCCGGTGTCATGCGTGAAGAAGACGTCCGCGACACCTACCGACGGCTGACCGGTGTCGAGATCGGCGACCTGCACTGGTTTTACGTCTACTCCGGGGTGATGTGGGCGTGCGTGTTCATGCGGACCGGTGCGCGGCGGGTGCACTTCGGCGAGACCGAAAAGCCCGACAGCGTGGAATCGCTGTTCTACCACTCAGGATTGATGCGCAAATTAATTGGTGAGCGTCTTATCGGAGAGGATCAGTAATGCTCGGACCGCTCGACGAATTCCCGGTACATCAGGTCCCCCAGCCCATCGCGTGGCCGGGTTCCTCGGACCGCAACTTCTACGACCGCTCCTACTTCAACGCCCACGACCGCACCGGCGACATCTTCGTCATCAGCGGAATCGGCTACTACCCCAACCTCGGGGTGAAGGATGCTTTCCTGCTGATCCGGCGCGGCGACACCCAGACCGCGGTACACCTGTCCGACGCCATCGATCAGGACCGGCTCAATCAGCATGTCAATGGCTACCGCGTCGAGGTCATCGATCCGCTGCACAAGCTGCGCATCACGCTCGACGAAACCGAAGGTATTGCAGCCGATCTCACCTGGGAGGGGCTGTTCGACGTCGTTCAGGAGCAGCCGCATCTGATGCGTTCCGGAAACCGGGTGACACTCGACGCGCAGCGCTTCGCCCAACTCGGGAGCTGGAGCGGGCGGATCGTGGTGGACGGCAAGGAAATTCCGGTCGACCCGGCCACCTGGATCGGTAGCCGCGATCGGTCTTGGGGCATCCGGCCGATCGGGGAGGCCGAGCCGGCGGGCCGACCCGCCGACCCGCCGTTCGAGGGCATGTGGTGGCTATACGTACCCATCGCCTTCAAGGAGTTCGCCGTCGTGTTGATCATCCAGGAAGCGCCCGACGGATTCCGCTCACTCAACGACTGCACCCGGATCTGGCGTGACGGCCGTGTCGAGCAACTGGGCTGGCCGAGGGTCAAGATCCACTACCGCTCGGGCACCCGCATTCCCACCGGCGCGACGATCGAGGCGACCGCTCCCGACGGCACCCCAGTCCACTTCGAGGTCGAATCCAAGCTCCCGGTGCCGATTCACGTCGGCGGCGGGTACGGCGGCGACTCGGACTGGCTGCACGGCGTGTGGAAGGGCGAGAAGTTCACCGAGCGGCTCAGCTACGACATGAACGACCCTGCGATCATCGGGCGGTCGGGCTTCGGCGTGATCGACCATGTCGGGCGCGCGCTGTGCCGCGACGGCGACGCGGAGCCGGTCGAGGGCTGGGGTCTCTACGAGCACGGCGCGCTGGGGCGCCACGACCCTTCGGGCTTCAAGGACTGGTTAACGGTTGCGCCTTAACGTAATTCGTCGATGATCGCGGACAGTGTCTGCAGGCCGATCGGGGCCGCCTGGTAGAGGCAGACGGTGTCGGCCACACCGTCGACGCGGTCTCTGATGTGCCGGGCAACGTCGGCCGGTGTGCCGCAGGCGGCGATGGTGTGCAGGATCTCGTCGGTGATGAGTCGGCCCATCTCCTCCCAGCGGCCCTGCTTGGACAGCGTGTTCAGTTCGGGTTGCAGGTCCTGCCAGCCGTGCGCGGCCAACACCGGCCGATACGCGGGTGTCGACCCGTAGAACGCCAGCAGCGCTCGCGTCCGCGTGTGGGCCGCGTCGAGGTCGGCGTCGGATTCGCCTGCCGAGACGATGATTTCGGGCAGCACAGTGAAATCATCGCCAGCCCGCGCCGCCAGCCCGTCGCGGACGATCGGCATGGTGTGCTCGTGCAGGAACCGCTTGGTCCCGAACGGCATCACCAGCAGGCCGTCGGCGTGCTGCGCCACGGCGCGGGTCAGCCGCGGCCCCAGCGCGCCGACGTAGATCGGCGGCGGGCCATAGGGATTCGGCCCGGGGTTGAAGGTCGGCGTCATCAGCGTGTGCCGGTAGTACTCACCTCGGAAGTCCAATCGCTCGCCGGAGTGCCAGGCGGCGAAGATCGCCCGCAGCGCAGCGATCAGCTCGGTCATCCGGGCTACCGGCTTGTCGAACTCGGCGCCGAACCGCTTCTCGATCTGCGCGCGGACCTGGGTCCCCAGGCCGAGAATGAAGCGGCCCGAGCTGAGCAGCTGGTGGTCGTAGGCCTGGTGCGCCAGGTGAATCGGGTTGCGCGGGAACGCGATCGCCACATTGGTCATCAGGTCGAGACCGGGCACGGTGGCGGCGAGCGTCAGCGGCGCGAACACGTCGTGGGGCCCCTCGAAGGTAGCCACCCCGCTGGCGCCGGCGTCACGAAGCTCCCGCGCGCGCTCGGCCGCGTCGGCAAGGCCATATAAAGCTGTGAAGACTTTCACCAGGCCTGACACTACGCAGCGGCGATGGGGTTGACTGAAGGGCATGCCTGATGCCACCTGGACTGCAGACGTCATCGTGGTGGGCGCCGGTTTCGCCGGCCTCACCGCCGCCCGTGAGCTGGCCCGGTCCGGCCACCATGTGTTGGTTTTCGAGGGCCGCGACCGGGTCGGCGGGCGCTCCTACACCGGCCAGATCGCGGGCGTGCCGGTGGACATGGGCGGCACGTTCGTCGGCCCGACGCAGGACGCCGTGCTGAAGCTCGCCGCCGACCTCGGCATCACAACCATCCCGACCTACCACGACGGCGCCAACCTGATCCGCTGGCGCGGAAAGGTCCGCGATTACAGCGGTACCATCCCACGGTTGTCGCTCGCGGGTTTACTCGATCTCGGTCGTGTGCGTTGGCAATTCGAGCGCATCGCTCGAACCGTGTCGCTGACCGAACCGTGGACCGCCCAGCGCGCCGCGACATTGGACAGCCAGTCGCTGGGCGAATGGCTGCGGTCGGTGCGCGCCGGCGCCACCACCCGCGACCTGCTGGCCATCATGGCGCGGGTGACGTGGGGTTGCGAGCCCGATGACGTGTCGATGCTGCACGCCGCCCGCTACGCCCGCGCCGCGGGCGGACTGGACCGGATGCTCGACGTCGAAAACGGCGCACAGCAGGACCGATTCGCGGCCGGTACGCAACACATCGCCAACACCGCAGCGGAGGAACTGGGCGACCGTGTGGTGTTGCAAGCGCCCGTGCAGCGCATCGAACACCACGGCGGCGGTGTGACGGTCACCAGCGAAAAGGGCCGGGCCGACGCGAAATTCGTGATCGTCGCCGTCCCGCCGGAACATTGGAGCGTCATCGACTTCAGCCCCGCACTGCCCGCCGAACATCAGCAGTTGCCCGCGCAGTGGCCGCAGGGCCGGCTCAGCAAGGCCTATGTCGCCTACCCCACTCCGTTCTGGCGCGAGAAGGGCTTCTCCGGCGAATCGCTGTCCGACCAGGGCCCCGTGTTCATCACCTTCGATGTCAGCCCGCAACCCGAAGGACCCGGCGTCCTGCTGGGGTTCGTCGACTCCCGAAACTTCGACGCGCTACCGGCCGAGCAGCGCCGGAAGCGCGCACTGGAATGCTTTGCGGCGATGTTCGGCGACGAGGCACTCACACCGATCGACTACGTC
The DNA here is from genome assembly GCA_963822655.1 of uncultured Actinomycetota bacterium. GTDB lineage: Bacteria > Actinomycetota > Actinomycetes > Mycobacteriales > Mycobacteriaceae > Mycobacterium. Next base: position 233,305 of record CAWGIJ010000013.1, on the reverse strand, counting down.
GATCATCGTTGGGGCGCAGAAGAATTCGCACCCGGCGGCCCGACGGCCGCGGTGCCGCCCGGCTCGTGGACACGCTTCGGACCGATGCTACGGCGCCCGGTCGGGCCGATCCACTGGGCCGGCACCGAGACGGCCGACGAGTGGACGGGCTTCCTCGACGGCGCGGTGCGGTCGGGGCAGCGCGCGGCCGCGGAGGTCGCTGCCCGGCTATGAACTGATGCGTTTCCGACCGGTGACCGAACTGGCCAGCGCGCGTAGTTCGCGGTTGACCTCCAGCGGCCGCTCCAGCATCGAGCAGTGACCGCCCGGCAACTCGACCAGCCCCGCCAAATTCGGTGCCGCAGCGGCGATCCGGCGAGACTGGACCATCGGCGTCAAACGGTCGCGCTGACTGCCGATCACCAATGTCGGCACGGTCAGACCGGTGAGGTCGATGTGCCGTCGCCCCATCGCACTGGCCAGCGCCTTGCCACAGCCGCCGCGGCCCGCCGCCGAGGTGGCACTGAACAATTCGAAGATCAGTGACCCGACGGCACGATCAGCGTCGGCGCCGACCGCCAGCATCGAGACCATCTCGCGGCTGAGGCGTCCCACACCCGGCGGCACCGTCAGCGAACCGAACAGACCGATCAGCGTCTTTCCGCCGAAGATCCGCGCCGCAGCCAGCGGTGGCGGCACCGACAGCAGGCGCACCTCCCGAAGCAGGTCGCCGGTGGTGGTGTTGATCAAGGCCACGGCGTCCGCGCGGGCTGGAACCCGGTGGCGATAGTGATCGGACCAGGCCGCGATCGCCATGCCGCCCATCGAGTGCCCGGCAACGACGGCGCGCTCCCCCGGTTTCACGGTGGCCTCGAGTACCGCATCGACATCGGCGGCCAGGTGGTTGAGGCTGTAGCCGCCGCGGCGCGGACGTTCGCTGCGCCCATGGCCACGGTGGTCGAATGCGATCACCCGGTAATCCTGTGCCAGATCCGCAATCTGGTAGGCCCACACCCGAATTGCGCACGTGATGCCGTGCGCGAGAACGATCGGGTAGCCGTCCTCAGGACCGAAAACTTCGGTGTGCAGCCGGGTGCCGTCTGCGGATCGCACCTGCACGGTGCGACTCGGCGGCAACGCCACGGGCAGGGATTGCCGCGCGCGGGCCGTGCGCAGAGAAGTCATTGCGCTCCCCTCACTCGCGGCAACGTCGCCGCGCCCGGAGAGCGTATCCGAGCGCACCCCCCGATGTCTGTCGAAAACTGTCGCCGCCGATATTTTTCTGGGGTTTAACGACGCCGCCCCGGCGGTATGCCCGCCGCGGCTGTGTGCGGCAGAGATTCGATTTTGAAACGACGTGGCGCGCAACACCCATAGACTCTCAAGATCAGGCGAAATCGGCGATTACCCAGAAATCGAGGAGCGGAGAAAACATGAGCACCATCGAGGCGGATGCAAAGTCGCAGACCCCGTCCGAGCAGGCGTTCGAGAGCGACGTAGCCGCGACGCAGGCCTATATCGACAGCCAGCGATTCGACGGAATCACCCGCCTCTACTCCGCGCGTCAGGTCGTCGAGCAGCGCGGCACCATTCCGTCGGACTACATCGTTGCGCGGGAGGCCGCCGAGGCGTTCTACCCGCGGCTGCGCGAGTTGTTCGCGCAGAAAAAGAGCATCACCACATTCGGCCCGTATTCACCCGGGCAGGCCGTGACGATGAAGCGGATGGGGATCGAGGGCATCTACCTCGGCGGCTGGGCGACCTCGGCCAAGGGCTCAATCAGCGAGGACCCGGGTCCCGACCTGGCCAGCTACCCGCTCAGCCAGGTGCCCGACGAGGCCGCCGGCCTGGTCCGAGCGCTGCTGACCGCGGACCGCAACCAGCAGTACCTGCGGCTGCGGATGAGCGAGGAGCAGCGCCAGCGGACACCGGCGGTCGACTATCGGCCGTTCATCATCGCCGACGCCGACACCGGACACGGCGGCGATGCGCACGTGCGCAACCTGGTCAAGCGGTTCGTCGAATCCGGCGTGCCGGGGTATCACATCGAAGACCAGCGGCCGGGCACCAAGAAGTGTGGGCACCAGGGCGGCAAGGTGCTGGTGCCGTCGGACGAACAGGTCAAGCGCCTCAACACCGCACGCTTTCAGCTCGACATCATGCGGGTGCCGGGCATCATCGTCGCCCGCACCGACGCCGAAGCCGCCAACCTGCTGGACAGCAATGCCGATGAGCGCGATCAGGCGTTCATCCTCGGCACGACCAACCTCAAGATCCCGTCCTACAAGTCGTGCTTCCTGGCCCTGGTGCGGCGCTTCTACGAGTCCGGCTTCACAGAACTCAACGGCCACATGCTCTATGCGTTGCCGGCCGCCCAATACGACGAAGCCGATGCGTGGTTGCAGCGCAACGGCATTACGCAGCTGATCACCGATGCGGCCGCGCACCCGGATCACGCCGCAGGGTCCGTCGATGCGGTGTTCGACGAGATCGAGTCGAAGTTCGTCGACACTTGGCAGAACGATGCCGGGCTGATGACCTACGGCGAAGCGGTTGCCGAACTCCTCGAATTCGCCGAGAACGACGGCGAATCGCACGACATGAGCGTCGACGAGTGGCGGACGTTCGCCCAGCGCGCTCCCTTCTACACCGCGCAGAAGAAGGTGAAGGAACTCGGTCTCAACGTGGCGTGGGACTGCGAGCTGGCCAAGACACCGGAGGGCTACTACCAGATCCGCGGCGGCATCCCGTATGCGATCGCGAAATCGCTTGCGGCAGCGCCGTTTGCCGACCTGTTGTGGATGGAGACCAAGACCGCCGACCTGGTCGACGCACGGGAATTCGCCGAGGCGATCCATGCCCAGTTCCCCGACCAGATGCTGGCCTACAACCTCTCGCCGTCGTTCAACTGGGACACCACCGGCATGACCGACGACGAGATGCGCGCGTTCCCTGAGGAACTCGGCAAGATGGGCTTCGTCTTCAACTTCATCACCTACGGCGGCCACCAGATCGACGGTGTGGCCTCCGAGGAGTTCGCCACGTCGCTGCGCCAGGAGGGCATGCTGGCGCTGGCTCGGCTGCAGCGCAAGATGCGCCTGGTCGAATCGCCTTATCGCACACCGCAAACGCTGGTCGGTGGGCCGCGCAGCGATGCCGCGCTGGCAGCCTCGTCCGGTCGCACCGCGACCACCAAGTCGATGGGCGAAGGGTCCACGCAGCATCAGCACCTGGTGCAAACCGAGGTGCCCAAGAAGCTGCTCGAGGAGTGGCTGGCGTTGTGGGGCGACCACTACAAGATCGGCGAGACGCTGACGGTGCGGCTACGCCCGCGCCGCGCCGGGTCGGACGTGCTCGACCTCGGCATCTACGGCAGCAACGCCGACGAGCCGCTGGCCAACGTGGTCGTCGACCCGATCAAGGACCGGCACGGACGCAACATCCTCACGGTGCGCGACCAGAACACGTTCGCCGAGAAGATGCGCAAGAAGCGGCTGATGGACGTCATCCACCTGTGGCTGATCCACCGGTTCAAGCCCGAGATCGTGTATTACGTGACGCCGACCGAGGACAACGTCTACCAGACCGAGAAGATGAAGTCGCACGGCATTTTCAGCAACGTGTACCAGGAGGTCGGCGAGATCATCGTCGCCGACGTCAATCAAGCCCGCATCGACGAGCTGCTGGCGTCCGACCGCGAGGCGCTGAAGAAGCTGATCGCCAAGCAGGACTAGCCGACGAGGCTGCTTCAGTCCTTACCGCGCGGCGGCGGTTGCACCTCAACGCCGCTCGACTCGTGTTCCGGGCCGGCCGCCGGGTGTTCTGCCGGCACGCGATCCCGGAACCGGCTCGCCTCGCTCGAGGAATGTTGTGCCGTCTCGCGGCCACCCTCGCCGCGGTATGGGCCCTGCTTCGGCCGCGGCTTCCCGCCGGGAAACGCCAAGCGGAAGATGGTGCGGTGCACCATGTACCACTGCTTCGAGAATCGTCCGGTGTTGTAAGGCAGCTCGTAGCGCTCGCAGACGTCTTTGATCTTCGGTGCGATCTCCGAGTACCGACTGCTCGGCATGTCCGGATAAAGGTGATGCTCCACCTGGAAGCTCAGGTTGCCGCTCATGAGGTGGAACAGCGGGCTGCCGTCGATGTTCGCCGCCCCGACCAACTGACGTAGGTACCACTCGCCGCGCGTCTCGTCCTCGACTTCGACCTGCTCGAAGGTGTACGTCTGGTCCGGAAAATGGCCGCAGAAGATGATGGCGTGCGACCAGACGTTGCGGATGACGTTGGCCAACGCATTGGCCGCCAGGGTGCGCAGGTACGTGCTTTCGACGCCGGGCAAAACTCGGTCGAGGAAGGTGGCTGTCGCGCCAAGCCGTCCCACGTTCGACACCTTCCGCAGTCGCCGAGCGATGCGAGATTCCGCCGGCTGGTCGAGCCTGCCGCGCGACGCCAGTTGGACGAGCGCGAATGCACCCGCGCTGACCAGCGGCCATCCGAGGTAATCCTTGATGATCTGCGCGCGCGCCTTGACGCCGATGCCCTTCAGGTCCTTGCGTACTTCCGACCATGGCTTTTCGTGGCGCCGGATCGCGTCGATGTCCAAATCGTGCACGGCAACACCCCACTCGAAAAGCGCTGTGAGGAGCATGTTGTAGAAGAACTGCCCGAGATAGGCCGGCCGCCATTTTTGGTTCGGATCTATTCGCATGATCTCGTAGCCGAGATCCTTATCCTTGCCACGAATATTTGTATACGTGTGGTGAACGAAGTTGTGCGAGTGCTTCCAGGACGCTGCGGTCGAGGCGGTATCCCAGTCCCACACCGAGGAATGGATGGCGGGATCATTCATCCAATCCCATTGGCCGTGCATCACATTGTGGCCAATTTCCATGTTCTCCAGAATTTTGGCGACACCGAGGCACGCGGTACCGAGCACCCACGAGGTTTTCGACCGTGACGCCAGCAGCAGGACCCGGCCGGCCACGACGATCTGCCGCTCGGCCTTGATCACCGACTTGATGTAACGCCTGTCCCGGTCGCCGAGGTCGGCATAGACCTCGTCGTGAATAGCGTCCAGTTCCTTGGCGATTTTCTCCCGCTCTTGTTCTCCCAAGTGGGCAAACGGGTTATCCAGAGTCGCAGTCATGGTTGCTCCTTTCGATCACAGTTCGACTTCAACGTCGCCCTCGGCGGCATTGATACAAATCCGTACGTCTTGTCCGGTCGGCTCACTCACCTCACCGGAGCGCAGGTCACGAAGCGTGCCCGACTTCAGCGTGCCGACGCAGGTGTGGCAGATTCCGATGCGGCAGCCATGCTCGAGTTCCAGACCGGCCTTCTCGCCGGCCTCGAGAATCGATGTGCCGCCGTCACATTCGACAGTTTTGTCGCTTTCCAGGAAGCACACCTGGCCGCCTTCGCCGGCATTGCCGTCACCGCCGATCTTCGGCTGGAACCGCTCATAGTGCAGGCGTTCCGGATCGCCGTTTTCTTCCCAGTGCTCGATCAGCGCATCGAGCATCTCCTCGGGTCCCGAACAGAACGACTCGCGTTCACGCCAGTCCGGGCACTCCTCGTCTAAGTCACCGGGTGCGAGCCGGCCGCGCTCCGAGGTGAGGCGCAGATCCAGCCGCATACCCTCATGCCGGTCAGCGAGTTCTTCCAGAACCGGCAGAAACATGATCTGCTCGCGCTTGCTGGCGGAGTGAATGTGGACGACGTCGCCCAACTGATTGTCGTGATCGAGGCTGCGCAACATGCTCATGATCGGCGTGATGCCGCTGCCGGCGCTGATGAACAACATTTTGGGCGGCAGCGGTTCGGGCAGCGTGAACACTCCTTCGATCTCGCCGAGTCGCACGATCTCGCCCGGCTTGATCTGCTCCACCAGGTAAGGCGACACGACGCCGCTGTCCACCTTCTTCGGCGTCACGCTGATCAGGCCGTCTTCAGCGGCCGGGTCCGAGGTCAGCGAGTAGGCGCGCCAGTGATAGACGCCATCGATGATGACGCCGAGCCGTACGTACTGGCCGGGCTTGTGGCCGGGCCATTCGTAACCGGGTCTGATCAGGACGCTGGAGGCCTCCGAACCTTGCGATTCAACCTGCTCGACCTCACCGCGAAGTTCCTGGGTAGTCCACAGCGGGTTGATCATCTCTAGGTAGTCGTCGGGCTCCAGCGGGCTGAACAAACGCCGCACAGCACGAAGAAATAGCCGACGACCACGTGGGACGTTGGGGTGCGCGCCGAGTTCTGGCATACCGCCTAACAGTACACACTTGTATACTGAAATCAATAGTGGCGACGAATATTGTTGTTTGCCTTTGGCCTTGGGCATGCGTCATCAGATCACAATTCGGGACAGTTGTTCACTGAGTTGCACGCGGGCTGAGTTGAGACTCAGAAGAAAACACCGTGTGCCTTCGTCGGACATGCCCAAATTGCGCGCGCCGCAAACACCGAGTGCTGCCACTGATGCATCCAAGAAGTGTGCCGACCGACGTCCCTGCCGGTATGCCTCACCGGGGTCGGACCATGCCTATCGCACTCGCCCAAGCAGCGAATCAGCCGTTACGTCGACTAGCCAACGAGCTCAGGATGGAACTTTGCCGCCATCCGGCGGAGTCCGTCCTGCCAGTCGACGGTGCCGGCGCCGACCAGTTCGTGCATCCGTGACGCGTCAGTGGGGTTGCCGCGCAACGCTTGCGGGCTCTCCTCGAACACTGGGTCCCTGCCGACCAGCGAGCCGAGGTAGCGGCACCAATCCTGCAGGCTGACGGTCTGGTCGCCGCACCAGTTGACGGTGGTCGCCGGTACCGACGCGGCCGCGAGCAGCTTCGGGATCGTCGCGATGATGTCGTCCTCGTGAATGGGGTTGTAGCTGGCCGGAATTCCGGCGGGCACCGGGATCGGGATGCCGGCGAGCATCATCTCCATGTGATAGAACGGCCATCCGCCGTTGTCGCCGTAGGGAACGTTGAGCCGGGCGATGACGGTCGGAATGTCGAGGGCGCGGGCCATGGTGCGGGCCACGACTTCGCCGGCGATCTTGGAGATCGAGTAGGTCGGGAACAGCGGCTTGTGGTTGTCACCTAGCGCGGAGCGCTCGGTGCGCGGCTCGTCGTCCGGCGGGTCGTAGACGGCGGCAGACGAGCAGTGCAGGAACGCTTTTGCGGTGCGACAGTGCGCCATCAGCAGTCCGACCGACTCGGCGTTGGCGCCGAGGTCTTTGTCCCAGTCGCCGCTCTTGGCAACTGCCAAGTTGAGCACGTAGTCGAAATCGCTTGGCAAGCTGCTGAACTCGCCTCTGGCCAGGTTGACCTTTTCGCACCGGACCCCCGCGTGCTCCAGGTCATCGCGGGCGGCCGTGTTGGTGAACCGGGCGATGCCCCATACCTCATTGTCGGCCGCCAGAGCCTTGGCGATGGGGACTGCGACCTGTCCGGTCGGGCCGGTGATCAGAACTTTGGCACCTTGCATCGGCCGATCGTATGTCGGGCGCGACGACGGTCGATCGGTTACGGTGGAACAAGTTCGTACACCGATCGGTTTACAACCGATGTAGCAGCCACCGACACCGCAAGGAGCACCACCATGTCGACTGTCCTCGTCACCGGAGCGGGTCGCGGAATCGGCCGCGCCATCACCGAAGAGTTCATCCGACGCGGCCACCGCGTCATCGGCACTGCGCGCAACACCGATTCGCTCGATGGTCTTGACCTCGCCCAGCGGCTGGCGCTCGACGTCACCGACAACGCCAGCGTGCGCGCGGCGTTCGAAGCCGCCGGCGATGTCGACATTGTCGTCATCAACCCGGCCGAGATCTTCTACGCCGCGGTAGAGGCCATTCCGCTGGACGAACTGCAGCGGTTGTTCAACCTGAACACGGTCGGCGCCCTGCGCGTCGCGCAAGCGGCACTTCCGGGCATGCGCGCCCGCGGCGACGGCAAGTTGCTGTTCATGTCCAGCGTCCTCGGACGCGTCGTGCTGCCGAACGGGGCCGCGTACGCAGCCACCAAGTGGGCACTCGAAGCGCTGGTGGAGTCGCTCGCGATCGAGGTAGCAGCCTTCGGCGTCCAGACCACCTTGCTCGAACCGGGGGCCGTGAGCTCCGGTGCGCTCGACAACATCACCACCTACACGCTGCCCGACGACCCTTACGCCGCACTGGCGGGCGACGAGGAGCTACGCGCGGCAATGATCACTCCCGAGCAGGTGGCCGTCGAGATTGCCGACGCCGCCGAGAAGCCGCAGTTGCCGCTGCGACTTCCGATCGGTGACGCCGCCCGCGCAGTGTTGGCCGCACGCCGTGCCGCCCCGGACGATGTCCCGTTCGCGTGATCGCTAGCTAGGGCCGCATTTCGTAGGCGCCGTCGTAGGCCCGGACCTGCCCCCACACCCGGTCGAACCGGTGCGAGTCGGTGACGGGCCTGCGCACGGTTGCCAACGCCCAATCCTGTTGCGCCGGCTTAGCACTCGACTTGCCATGCAGCGCGACGGCGTACTGGGAGAAGTCGCGGATCTGGATTTCGAAGATCTGATCGACCAGGTCGTTGTCGAGCCCGATCAGGTCCGCCTGCTCGAGGATCAGTTGGCCGTAGACGACCAACGTGAACAAGTGGCCGACGACCAGCAGGAAGTCGAGGTCCTTCATCTGCTCGGGGTCCGGCGGGGCGGTCAGCAGCAAGTCCTTGAGAGCGCGCGCCTGCTCGTAGAACAGCCCGACGTTCGGGATCTGGGCGTGCTGATCGTAAACCGTTGTCCAGTCGGCGAATTGCACCTTGGACGCCCCGCGAGCCGGACCCTGCGCCCAGAAGAACGTGTCGTCGGCGGGGTCGTTGCGGGTGCCGATCTCGGGGTACTCGGCGGGGTTGAGCATGAAGTTCGGCATGAACTTCAGGATCTGAGCCACGTTGACGTGCACGGTGCCCTCGAGTCGCGGCAGGGCGCCGATCAGGCGGGCCACTTCGCAGAAGTAGGTGTTCTTCTCGAATCCCTTGGCGGCCAGCACATCCCACAACAGCGTGACGACGGTTTCGCCCTCGGAGGTCACCTTCGATTTGGTCACCGGGTTGAACAGCAGGTAGCGACGGTCGTCGAGGCTGGCGCTACGGAAGTAGTCGATGGCGCGGTCGCTGAACAGCTTCATCGCGACGATTCGCGCATACGCCTCGACGAAACTGGCCCGCACATGCCGGAAGTCGGTGACCGGGTTGCCGTACAGAATGCGGTTGTTAGCGTGCGTGATCGACTCGTAAAAAGCATGCTCGCACATGCCGATCGAGCCGGAGCACAGGTTGAACTTGCCGACGTTGACGGTGTTCAGCGCGGCTGAGAACGCCTCCGGCCCGGTGCAGAGGATGTCTTCCTCGTGAACCGGATAGTCGTTGAGGCGGAAGTTGCTGACGAACATCTGGCCGTGTACGACATTGCCGATCAGCTCGTACTTCTCGTGTGCGCTGTCGGCGACGAACCAGACGTAGCCGTCGGCGCCGTCGATGTCGGTGCGGCGCGAGAACACCGACACCATGCCCGCGACATTGCCGTTGCCGATGTAGTACTTCTCCCCCGACGCGCGGAACACCACGCCTTCGTCGTCGTTGTCCTTGGCGGGCGTGAGCAGCAGGTCGGTGTTGTAGATGTCGGCGCCGTGCTCGCGCTCGGACAGCGCGAACGCCATCACGCCGCCGGCCTCGAGTTGCGCGGCGGCCCGCTCCTTGGCCTTGATGTTGTCGCTCTGCCAGATCGGGCCGAGACCCAGGATCGTCACCTGCTCGGCGTACCAGTACGACAGTCCGTAGAACCCGAAGATCTCACTCAGCGCCGCGTTGCGCGACGTGTCCCACCGCTTGTTCGGGTCGCCGCCGCTGTATTCCGACGGGGTCAGGAACGTCGCGAAGATCTTTTCCTGCTTGATGAAGTCGAGGAAGTCCGATACCCAGGTCGCTTCCAGGTCGTCGCGGAGCAGCTTCACCTTGCCCCGCGCCTCGAACCAGTCGATGGTCGCGCGCAGCTGGCGGTTGGTCTCCGGGTCGAAGTGCGACGGGTCGTATTTATTCGGATCAAACAGCAGTCCCATGGGCGTCGAATCTAGCTGCGCGGATCTCGAGAAGCTAACGATTGGGTGATCACTCGGCGTGGGGGCGCGATCCTGCTGGTCACGCGTGTTGTCGTGGAGTTCATGTCCTCTTACCTGCCTTGCACTCGACGAATTGCCGTCGCTGCGTCGGCGTGCTGGACGCTGCTCGCTATCGGCGCGCCCCTGGCGTCCGCGGATCCATCCACCGATGCCCTCGGCTTCGTCGACTCCACCGCCCGATGCACCGCACCCAACACGGCGGTCGCCTTCGGCAGCACCGCCAAATCGCGGGTGGCGATCTGTAAGAGCCCGGCCGGCGCGTACGGCTACCACGGCGTGCGTATCAGCGACGGCGCAACACTGATCGCGGCGGTAACCGCGTCCTCCGACGGCAGCTTCGTCGCCCAGAAGGACGGCGTGACCTACACCGTGACCTCGAGCTCGCTGACGCTCAGCGATGCGAGTGGGACGATCCGCAGCGAGCCAATGGTGTCGTACCACGGGCCCAAAACCACGAAGGCCCCGGCGAGCACCGCCCAGACCCCGGCCGCCAAGCCGCAGACACCGGCTGCCGCACCGGCTGCGCCCAGTTCGACGGCTCCGTTGCCGCCACCGCTGCCCGCCGAAGTCGGCGGCGGCGGAAAGCACTAACCGGCAACCGAAATCGACTGCGTGACGGTGTAGCCGTCGAGGCCCTCGACACCCAGCTCGCGACCGTAGCCGCTGTTCTTGACGCCACCGAAGGGCGCCGCGGGGTCCATGATGTAGCCCTCGTTGACGCCGAAGGTGCCGGACCGCACCCGCGTCGCCACGCCGATGCCGCGATCGGTGTCGGCGGTGAACACCGAACCGGCAAGTCCGTATTCGGTGTCGTTGGCGATCCGCAGAGCCTCTTCCTCGTCGCGATAGGAGATGACGGTCAGCACCGGTCCGAAGATCTCCTCGCGGGCGATTTTCATGTCGTTGCTGGCCCCGCTGAACAGCGTGGGCCGCACGTACCACCCGGTGTCCAGGCCGTCGGGCATCTCCGCGCCGCCGACCACCAGCCGCGCGCCTTCGCTGTTGCCCGATTCGATATAGCCACGCACGCGCTCCTGCTGGCGTTGCGCCACCAGCGGCCCGATCTGGGTGTTGGCGTCGGAGGGATCCCCCACCACCATCGATTCCATGCCGGCCGCCAGGGCGTCGACGAACTCCGCCTCCCGGGACGCCGGCACCAGAACCCGGCTCAACGCGTTGCACACCTGGCCGCTGTTGGCCAGGCTGGCCATCTGAATCCCGGCCGCCACGGCCGACGGGTCTGCATCGTCGAGCACGATCGCCGCCGACTTGCCGCCCAGCTCGAGGCTGACCTGCTTGAGCCCCTGCGCGCAGGCTTTGGCCACCTCGCGGCCCGCCGCGGTGGATCCGGTGAACGACACTTTGTCCACGCCGTCGTGGCTGACCAACTGCTCGCCGACATCGCGCCCGCCCGGCACCACATTCAGCACACCCGGCGGCAGGTCGGCCTCGGCGACTAGTTCGGCGAGCAATTGCGCGTCGAGCACCGACTCGGGTGCGGGCTTGAGCACCACCGCGCAGCCGGCCAACAGAGCAGGGATCACCTTGGTGACGGTGAGGAACTGCGGCATGTTCCACGGAACGATCGCGGCGACGACGCCGACCGGTTGCTTGATGACGCGAATGTCCTTGCCGTACAGGCCCGGACGGTCCTGCTGCCACGGGTAGCCGCCGGCGATGCCGCAAAACGCCGACATCATCATCATCGGCAGAGCGACCTGAGCCCTCTTCGCGAAGCTGATCGGGGCACCGATCTCGGCGGAGATGAGCGACGCCATGTCGCCACGCCGCTCTTTGTAGATGGCGGCGAGCCGCCCGATTGCTTCGATCCGTTCGCCCGGCTGCAGTCGCGGCCAGGGGCCGGCGTCGAACGCCGCGCGCGCGGCCTGCACGGCGCGGTCCACGTCAGCCCGTCCCGCGCATGCCGCGTGCCCGATCTCGGCCCCACTGTGCGGCGAGATCACCGTGATAACGGAATCGCCTTGGCCAGCAGTCCATTTGCCGTCGATGAAGAGTTTGTCCCGCTGATACATCTGGTCCTCTCAGGTGTTGCGGCCGCCGTTGACGCCGAGTATTTGTCCGGTGATGTAGCTGGCTTCCTCGGAGATGAAAAACGAGCAGGCCGCGGCGATGTCCTCGGGTCGGCCCACCCGGCGCACCGGTGTGCGGTTGATGTGGTCTTCGACGTTTCCGCCGAGTTGGCCCTTGGTCTCGGCGCCACGCAGCATCGGTGTGTCGACGAACCCGGGCGGGACGGCGTTGACGGTGATCCCCGCCGGACCGTACTCCAGCGCCAGCGATTTGGTCAGGCCGTTGACCGCTGATTTGGCCGCGACGTAGTGCGCCATCAACGGCTGGCCGGAATGCGTGCTGGACGAAGAGATGTTGACGATGCGCCCCCAGCCGGCCTCCACCATGTCGGGCAGCACGGACTGGATGACATGAAACGTCCCATTGAGGTTGACGTCGATCACCTTCGACCACTCCGCGAAGGTGATCTTCGAAAACTTCTGGAAACCCGTCATCCCGGCGGAGTTGACCAACACCAGGATTGGGCCGAGCTGCTCGCGAATGGCGGCGACCGCGGCGTCCACCTGTTCGCGATCGGTGACGTCGACGACGTGGCTGAACTCGTCATCGGAGGGTGACAGATCCAGGACCGTCACCCGGAAGCCATCGGCGCGCAAGCGTTCGACGATCGCGCGACCAATTCCTGAGGCACCGCCGGTGACGACCGCCGTCTTCAAGTTCTCTACCGCCCTACTCTTTGGCCAACTTCCTGAGCGACTGCCCAAACACTGCATGCCTATCACCCCGTGTCGTTTATGGTCAAGCCCATGGACAGGCCTCCGTTTCGCTTCGCCGTGCAGGCGACCAATGCAGCCGGCGGGCGGGAGTGGCACGAAACCGTTCGCAAGGTCGAAGGTCTCGGCTACTCAACACTTTTCCTCGCCGATCACTACTTGGGCCCAGGGCCCGCCCAGAAAATCGCGCGTACCCCCCGCCAGGATCTCGCCCCGATCGCGGCGATGGCCGCGGCGGCCGCGGTCAGCGAGACGCTGCGCATCGGTTGCCGGGTCTTCTGCATCGATTACCACGTGCCCGCAGTGTTGGCCAAGGAAGCAGCGACCCTGGACGTGCTCTCAGACGGCCGCCTGGAGATGGGCATCGGAGCGGGCTGGAGCGAAACCGAATACAACGCAATGGGTTTGACCTTCGACCGGCCGGGCCGGCGAATCGCCAAGCTGGCCGAGGTGATCGCGCTCATCAAGGCGCACTGGGCGGGCGAGCAGCTCGAGTGCGCCGGTCAGCAGGTTCAGGTGCGCGGCTACGCCGGCCGACCTCGGCCGGTACAGCGCCCGCACCCGCCGATCATGATCGGCGGGGGCGGTCCGCGGATGCTGGCCTTCGCCGGCCGTGAGGCCGATATCGTCAGCATGTCCAGCGTGCCGTTCATCGCCCGCGATGCCGACGGCCGCGACCCCCTGGCCGTTGCCCGTCGCCGTGCTGACGCCGTCCGGGCCGCGGCCGGCGAGCGCTACAGTCGGCTGGAAATCGAGAGTTCGCCGTACTTCACGGCGATCACCGAGGATCCCGAAGCCGCTCTGTCACAGGCAGCCTCGACCACCGGGATTCACGCCGACATCTTGCGTGAACATCCCAACGTGATGATCGGCAATCTGGAATCCATTGCGGAGATCCTGCTTTCGCGACGGGAGTCGCTTGGCGTCAACTACGTCACGGTGCAGCAGTCGCAGATCGAATCGTTCGCGCCCATCGTGGAACGGCTACACGGCCGTTAAGCCTTGACCGCTGCGCTCACAGGGTGTAACGATGGCACGTGACAATTGGGCGATCGCTCAAATGGCGGCGGCCACCGGGGAGACGAGACGAGACCAATGGCAAAGCGGGCCAGATTCAGCGAGTACCAGAACAGCTATGCCAACTACAAGTTCGAACTCACTGACGACGGCATCCTGTTCATGCAGTGCCACACCAACGGCGACAGCCTGGTGTGGAGCTGGAAGGCCCACGACGAGATGTCGGACGCCTTCGCCGATATCGCCGGCGACCGCGAGATCAAGGTGCTCATTCATACCGGCACGGGCGAAAACTACAATGCCAATTGGGGTCGCCTACCCAGCGGCGAACCGCCCGAACACCCCATCTATCAGGCCATGCCCAACGACCGCGGGACGCACAAGCTCGACGAGAAGGCCTGGTACGCAAGGCATCTCATCTTCAATGTGCTCGATGTCGACGTCCCCATGATCAGCGCGGTCAACGGTCCGTGCAACATGCACTCCGAGGTGCCGATCATGGGCGACATCGTACTGGCCTCCGAGGACGCCTACTTTCAGGACGCCTCTCACTTCCCGCGCGGACAGGTGCCCGGTGACGGTCAGCACGTGATCTGGAGTGTGCTCGCCGGGCACAACCGCGCGCGGTACTTCCTTTTGACGGGTCAGAAGGTCAGTGCGCAGGAGGCCAAGGAGTGGGGCGTGGTCAACGAGGTGCTGCCCAAGGACAAGGTGTTGGACCGGGCCTGGGAGCACGCTCGCGAATTGATCAAGCGACCACCGCTGACTCTGCGGTACACGCGACAACTGTTCACCAACCCGCTCAAGCGGGCCTTCGTCAACGAACTCGGCCACGGCCTGGCCCGCGAAACCTATGCGCAGCGCGTGTTCTTCCCGTTCGGCGGTGAGATGGCGCCGCTGGATCGGGCGTGGGACGACGAACCTTGGAGTACACCGAACAACGGGAAGCCCGCACAAGAAGGAGCTCATTCGTGACCAGCATCCGGCAACGGCTGTCGACCGGACGCGGCAAATTCACCACCGACTATCCCGAATTGGGCACGGCGCCGGTCAATTACGAGGACTCCATTTCACCGGAGTTCTTCGCCGACGAACGCGAGGCGGTGTTCAAGCGAAACTGGTTGTGCGTCGGGCGAATCAATCGCCTACCGCGCAAGGGGTCGTATTTCACCCGCGAACTGCCTGGGAACCTGGCCTCGATCGTGATCGCCCGCGACACCAACGACACAGTGCACGCCTTCCACAACGTCTGCGCCCATCGCGGCAACAAGGTTGTCTGGCAGGAACATCCGGCCGAGGAGTCTTCGGGAAACTGCCGGGCGTTCTCCTGCAAGTACCACGGTTGGCGATATGGCTTGGACGGCAAGGTCAACCACATCACCAATGAGGGCGAGTTCTTCAACTTGGACAAGGACTCCCTACGGATGCCGCCGGTGCATTGCGAGGTGTGGGCGGGTTTCATCTTCATCAATCTCGCCGAGGACCCGGCTCCGCTGCGTGAGTTCCTGGGCGACGGCCTACTCGGCATCGAGGCCTACCCCTTCGAGAAGATGACGCAGCACTACGGTTTCTCGACCCGGATCATGGGCAACTGGAAGCTGGCGGTCGACTCGGTGTGCGAGTGGTACCACCCGCCGTATGTGCACGGCCGCTTCATCGACCCTGACGTCGCGAAGGCCGAGATGATGGTGCCGCCCGTCGACTCCTATCACTACGACTTGTTCCGTCCGCACATGTTGACGTCGGTTCCCGGACCGCCGCCGCTGCCGACCCGCGAACACGGCACCGCAGGACCGGCCCGCCAGGACCAGCGCTGGGTCTACAAGCTTTTCCGCGCAGGTCTTTTCGGCCCCGACGACATTCCGGACATTGGCGTCGACGAGTCGGCCGACTTCCTGAACCGTGGCGGAATCGCATCGTGGGGCAACGACCAGTTCTGGGTCTTCCCGAACATCTCGATCCAACTCTGGGCGCGCAACTACTACATCACCTACACCTACTGGCCCGAGACGGTCGACACCCACATCTACGAAATCGACCTGTACTTCGTGCCGCCGGCGAATGCGTCGGATCGCCTGGCACAGGAGTTGGTGGTGGACAGCACGATCGAGTTCGCCATGCAGGACGTCAACACCATCGAGGCCACCCATTCGGCGCTCAAGACACGCGCGCAGAACACCTTTCACCTCAGCGACCAGGAACTGCTGATCCGTCAGTTCCACACGGTCGTCCGCGACACCGTCGGCGCCTACCAGTCGGCGAAGGAGTCCTGATGTCCAATCACGCACTGCCGCAGCCATTCTCCGACCTCCAACCGTTCGTGGCCGACTGGGCGCTGCAGACCCGGGCGGAGCGCTACGAGGCACGGCTGTCGAAACCCTTCGACGAGTTGGTCAGGTTCTACGACGCCATCGCACCACGGGCCGAAGAAGCGGTCGCCTACCTCAACGGCCTCGACATCGACGATCTGCCGGAGGACGCCGCGACGCTGCTGCACATGGTGTACTCGATGATCCTGGTGTCCTACGCCGTCAATGTGTTCAAGCAGAATCGCATCCCGGACTCGGGGGCCGCCTTCTTCGAGATGGTCGCCGAACCGGCGGTGTGATAGGACGAAGAATGTGACTGCATCCGCACGACCTAAGGCACGCGACACGACGACGCGCGACATGCTGATCGCCGCGACGAGTCAGATCATGGTCGAGGAAGGTTACGCGGCGGCGACCTCACGCCGAGTCGCCGCGCAGGCCGGGGTCAAGCCGGCCCTCGTGCACTACTACTTCCCCACCATGGACGAGCTGTACCTCGCCGTCTTCCGGATCGGCGCGACGATCTACCTCGACCGTCAGCAGAAGGCGCTCGCCTCGGACCGGCCGCTGCACGCGTTCTGGGACACCCTGACCGCACCCAAGGACACCCGACTGCTGCTGGAGTTCATGGGACTTGCTAACCACCGCAAGGAGATTCGCGCGGAAATCGCCGCGTGGTCGGAGCGCTGGCGCGAACAGCAGATCACCGCGCTCAACTTCATCGTCCGCGAGCACGACCTCGATACCGACGATTTTCCGCCGGCGGCGCTGGCAGTCATCATCGCCGCGATTGGTCGCACGCTGATTCTCGAACAGGGCCTGGGCACCGCCGGCGGTCATGATGAGGCGATCGGTTTGGTGCATCGATTCCTGGACAAGTTCGAGATGCCGCAACCGAAGGCCCGACGCGGCGCGGGCTAGCCGTTCACCCGGCGGCAGGGACCGCCGATCTGCCCGCCTCACAGCGACAAAATCGCGGCGACGCAACAATTGTCGCTCAGAGGTGGGCACAACGTATGACGCCGGGATTGTGAGACGGGTGAGGTTCGCGGCGCGGGCTAAGGCAGGACGACCCGCAGCTTCTCCCACCCGCGCACGGTGGAGGTCGATGCGAGTTGGGCGGTGTCGTAGTCGATGTCCCATTCGGGCCAGCGGTTGAGGATCTCGTCAAGTGCGACGCGGCCTTCCAGTCGAGCGAGGTTGGCGCCCAGGCAGTAGTGCACGCCCTTGCCGAAGGTGATGTGCGAGATGTTGTCGCGGTGGATGTTGAACGCGTCCGGGTCCGCATATCGGCGAGGGTCGCGGTTGGCGGCGCCGAACAGCAGCAGCATCGCGCTCCCGGCCGGGATGGTAGCGTCGTAGAGCTCGAAATCCTGTGCCATCCAACGGGCTACGTGTGGTCCGGTCGGCTCGAATCGCAGCGTCTCGTCGACGGTGCGATTCAGCAGCGACCGATCCTGCTCGATCTCCCGGCGCTGATCGGGGTGCTCGGCGAGCACCTTGGCCAGCCAGCCGATCAGCCGGCCCGTCGTCTCGTTGCCTGCACCGGCAACCACCTGCGTGTAGTGCAATACCTCTTTGCGCGTCAGCTTCCGGTGCACACCGTTGTCGTCGTCGAATTCGACGTTGAGCAGCGTGGTCATCAAATCGTCGGACGGGTTCTTCGATCGCCACTCGACGTAGTCGGCGTAGATCCGGCCGTCGGCGATCGAGTCGGCGTTGGCGACCTTGAGCGGCGCACCCGGCTTGGTGCGCAGGTTGGCGTCGTTGGCGTCGCGCACCGAAATCTGTTCGGATTCAGGAATTCCCAACAACATGCCGATCACCCGCATCGGCATCATCGACGCCAGCTCGGCGATGATGTCAAACCCGTCCGACCCGACGAGCGGATCCAGGCATCCCACGCAGTAGGCGCGGATCTGGTCCTCGATCTCGGCCATCCGGCGCGGCGTGAATACCCGCGACATCAACCCGCGCAGCGTGGAGTGTTCCGGCGGGTCCTGAAACATCATCACGCCGCCGGGCATGTCGAACTCCGACTTCACCAACTCGAGGATGTCGCTGCGACGGCTGGAGAAGACCTGCCAGTTCGCCAACGCCTGCTCGACGTCGGAATGCCTTGATATCGCCCAGAAGTCGTATTTCTCGTTGTAGTAGATCGGAGCCTCGTCGCGCAGCCGCGCGAAGGTCGGATACGGGTCGTTGTTGATTCCCGTGTCGTAAGGGTCGTAGTAGACGTCGGTCTCAGGTACGACGGTCATGTGGCGCCTCCGTACAAAATTGGGCGATCGCCCAATTGCGGGCGCACGCCATGTTTAGCAGCCCGACGCTCGGCCCGTCAAGAGCCGCTGCGTCCACGTATGGATGCACGCCAACCGGGTATGCGTGGCGAAGCGGCAGGACCTCGCGTCGGCCCAACTAATCTGTACGGACGTCACTCCAATGGAAGGTGGGGCACACCATCGACACCATCGTGAAAGCTTCGGCGACGGCAGCTGCCGCGGTTGCTCTGCTGTCGTTCTCGAGCGCCGGGATCGCGCAGGCCACCGACCCGAACTACTTCTACAACAGCGACAACAGCATGCAGGTGAGCTACGGCGAGGGTGCCGGGGCCATCTTCGCGACGGTCACCGACCTCCGAAACCCCCCGGGCGCGATCGAGGTCTGCCAGTATCACGCGATCGGAGTTCAGGGGACGCCGGCGCTGCCTTTCAACCGCCAGACGACGCTCAACGGGCCGAACCCCTCTCCGCCGATCACGATCATTTTTCAGCAACTCGGCGGCCACTACGCCGTCGACGTGAGTTGCCAGGGCACAGGCAATTCCGCCGCCTTCTCGCCCGTCGTCTACTGATCGACACGACCTGTCGAAATCTGACACCCGAGGCCTGACCTGGCGTTAAGGTGCTCTTCGTGACTACAAACCGGTCAACCAGCGGGCGGGGTCGCTGGTTGGCGTTCGGAGCGACCGTCGTCGTGTCCGCCGGAATGATTTACGCGCACAGCACCGAAACGCCGTGCTGCGACGTGAAGCCCGTGGCGGCAGCTCCCAGCGCGAGCCCGGTGGCACATCAACAACCGTCGCCACCTCCCGCCCCGCCGCCGGCGCAGGCACCGCCGCTGCGGCTCGCCAGCCCTGCCGAACTGAAGTCGTTGACGGCCGACGCGCCGACCGCGGCCCAGAGTTTCACCTTCGCATTGCCCGCCGGCATCGCGCCGGAGAACGGCCTTCAGGTCAAGACAATCTGGGCGGCCCGGGCCATCAGCCTGCTGTTTCCGCAGATCACCACCATCGGCGGCTACCGCCAGGACGCGCTCAAGTGGCATCCCAACGGGTTGGCGATCGACGTCATGATCCCGAACCACAACTCCCCCGAGGGCATCGAGCTCGGCGACCAGATCGCCGGGTACGCGCTGGCCAACGCCAAGCGGTGGGGCATCGACCACGTGATTTGGCGGCAGAAGATCTATCCCGGCCTCGGCAAGCCGAGCTGGACGGCGAACATGGGCAACGAGACCGCCAACCACTACGACCACGTGCACATCGCGACCAACGGTGGCGGCTACCCAACGGGTCACGAGACCTACTCCATCGGGTCGATGACGCCGACGCCGCCAGCCTGATCCTCGCCGCGACCGTGGAGACCATCGCGAAAACGCACGCCGCCGTCTGATGGGGGCCAGCCGGTAAACTGGCCGAACCCGAGAACAATGGAGAAACATGAACCGTCCGGTCTTTCGCGCCTTCTCAACGGCCGCATTCGGCCTCCCGGCAGCCGCGATGATCCTGGCCGCACCGCTGACTCACGCGCAGACTGGCGTCGAGGACCAGTGCAAGGCCTCCGGCGGGCAGTACACCCAGAGCCAGGTCAGTGCACATTTCGGGCAGGACGCGCAGCTGCAGGAAACCTGCACCATCGGCAACAAGTCCACCACCTGGACCAACGGAGTGCAGGGCCCGACCTACGGCGGCTGAGTCGCTAGACAGGCATTCGCATGGGACGGGTCGACGGCAAGGTCGCGCTGATCACCGGCGGCGCCCGCGGGATGGGCGCCGAACACGCGCGGTTGTTGTTGCGCGAAGGCGCCAAAGTCGTCGTCGGTGACGTGCTCGACGACGAAGGTCATTCTGTCGCAGAAGAACTCGGCGAAGACGCACACTACGTGCATCTCGATGTCACCGAGCCCGAGCAATGGACCGCGGCGGTCGCCGAAACGACGCGCCGATTCGGCCACCTCAACGTCCTGGTCAACAATGCCGGCGTCGCGGGCCGCAAGACGTTGCGCAAGTTCGAACTCGAACGCTGGCGGCATACCCTCGACGTCAATCTGACCGGCACGTTTTTGGGCACCCAGGCCGTCGTCGACGACATGATCAACGCAGGTGGCGGCTCGATCATCAACATCTCGTCGATCGAAGGGCTGCGCGGTGCCCCGTTCGCGCACGCGTACGTCGCCTCCAAATGGGCAGTGCGTGGGCTGACCAAATCCACCGCTCTCGAATTGGGGCGCTACAACATTCGGGTCAATTCGGTCCATCCCGGACTGGTCCGGACGCCCATGACCGCGCACTTTCCCGACGACATCGTCAGGTCGGCGCTGGGCCGTCCCGCTGAACCGATCGAGGTGTCGAATTTCGTCCTGTTCTTGGCCAGCGATGAGTCGTCGTATTCGACGGGGGCGGAGTTCGTCGTCGACGGCGGAGTCACCGCGGACACCCCCAGGAAAGACCTGACCTAGCCACGGCTGCGCTCAGGATGCGAAACGGTCCCCGACGTGCGTGAATAATGTCGTGGCCGACACGACGCCCGACGACATCTTCAAGCTCGCCCAGGACGAGCGCATCGAGTATGTCGACGTCCGCTTCTGCGATCTGCCGGGCACCATGCAGCACTTCACGATTCCGATCTACGCCTTCGACGAGAACGTGTTCGAGGAAGGGCTGGCGTTCGACGGCTCGTCGATCCGCGGGTTCCAGTCCATCCACGAATCGGACATGCTCCTGCTTCCCGACCCGGAGACCGCCACGATCGATCCCTTTCGCACGGCCCGAACGCTGATCGTCAACTTCTCGGTGCACGATCCGTTCACGCTCGAGTTGTACTCGCGGGATCCGCGCAACGTGGCGCGTAAAGCGGAGAACTATCTGGTGGGTTCCGGCATCGCCGATACCGCCTACTTCGGGCCGGAAGCCGAGTTCTACATCTTCGACTCGGTCAGCTTCGCGTCGCACACCAACGAGTCGTTCTACAAGGTGAATGCGGCCTCCGGGTGGTGGAACACCGGGGTGGAGAACGAATCCGACGGCAGCCCGAACCTGGGTTACAAGGTCCGACCCAAGGGTGGGTACTTCCCGGTCGCGCCGACCGACCACTACGTCGATCTGCGCGACGAGATGCTCACTCACCTGACCAACGCGGGATTTCATTTGGAGAAGGGCCACCACGAGGTGGGCAGTGGTGGCCAGGCCGAGATCAACTACAAATTCAATACGTTGTTGCACGCGGCTGACGATCACCAGATGTTCAAGTACATCGTCAAGCAAACCGCTTGGCAGGCAGGCAAATCCGTCACCTTCATGCCCAAGCCGCTGTTCGGCGACAACGGCTCGGGCATGCACTCGCACCAGTCGCTGTGGATGGACGGAGCTCCGTTGTTCTACGACGACGCGGGCTATGCCGGGCTGTCGGATATGGCGCGGCATTACATCGGCGGACTGCTGTATCACGCACCATCGCTGCTGGCGTTCACCAACCCGACGGTCAACTCCTACAAGCGCCTGGTGCCCGGGTACGAGGCGCCGATCAATCTGGTGTACAGCCAACGCAATCGCTCGGCGTGCGTGCGGATCCCGATCACAGGCTCGAACCCGAAGGCCAAGCGGCTGGAGTTTCGATGTCCGGACGCGTCGGGCAATCCGTACCTGTCGTTCGCGGCCATGCTGATGGCCGGCCTGGACGGCATCAAGAACAAGATCGAGCCGCCCCCGCCGGTCGACAAAGACCTTTACGAGCTTCCGCCGGAGGAGGCAGCGGAGATTCCGCAGGCGCCCACACAGCTGGCGGCGGTGATCGACCGGCTCGAAGAGGATCACGAATACCTCACCGCGGGAGGTGTTTTCACGCCTGATCTGATTGCGACGTGGATCAATTACAAGCGCGACTATGAGCTGGCGCCGTACAACTTGCACCCGACGCCCTACGAGTTCGCGCTGTACTACGACGTATGAGCCAGTTCAAGCGCAAGAATTCTCCTGCCCCACAACCGAATCCGCGTCTAGGTCTGGCGGCGCACCCCTGCCGCTGGACCGAGGATCGTGACGGTGACATCGTCGCTGACATACGCATCGGTCAGGTGCTTTGGGCAGTAGACTTCCGCTGAGACGGCGATGAATCTGATCGCGGTTCTATGAACCCGGCCGGCTTCTTGGCGGTAAGCCGGATTCTCCTCGTACATGCCATTCATCTCTTCGTCTACCACGGCATAGACCGATTCGCCGCCATCGAGTTCCTTGCAAATTTGATGGGCTCGGGCGACGAGAGCCGGCAAGTTGTCGACGAGGGGAACCTCATCTTTTTCGAGGAGCTCCACAAACTGATCCTGCTGACTCGGGTCGGCGCGTGCCGCGCCCGCGCACATCGTCGCGGCGGCCAGCACCATCGAGACGCTCAGCAGAGCCTCTGCAAGGCCGGTGATACCGGTGCGCACAACAGGTATTCAACCCGAGTGACGACAGGACGTCCATAGGCACGGAACCGGCCACTAAGCCCGCGCGACGGACCCGTCACTCGACAGGATCCGGCGCCCAGCGCGGCCTGCGTACCTCGGGACGTTGTGGGCCACGCGCCGCAGCGAGCGCCAGCGCGGCTTCGCCGCTGATGGTCGTGAGGGGCGGCGGCTGACCCTTACGGAGGGTCGCGATCAACTCGCGATACGGGCCGATGAGGTACACCGTGTCGCCGGCCCGCATCTCAGCTCCACGGCGCGGGCGCAGCCTCACCGGTCCTTCTGGTCGGATGATCGCGATGACTCGCGTCTGAGTGGACAGTTCCTCCATGCGCATCCCGTCGAGCTCACTGTCCTCCGCTACCAGCATCGCGCCAACCATGAACGAGCGCTGCCCGACCCAGAACGTTCCCAATACCTGCAAACCCATTGCCGCACCGATGAACCACGGTGCTGCCAGGTCCACGACCGATCGCACGTTCTCGAAACCGAACTGCTGGCTCACCGCGGCGCTCAGCGCGCGGCCCTGCACGCGCAACACAATGGGCACCTTGGTGTCGGACCCCAGGGTTTCCAGTAGGACGATGCCGGTCCGGATGTTCTCCATGTCGTCCTGGGTCATCACCGCAATCCCGCGGGCACGATCGACGCGCGCCGATTCCAGCGTCTGGCGCATCGTCGAGTCTCCGAAAACAACCGGCACGTCGAGTTTGGCCACGATCGACAGGAGGCGGCTGTTCTCATCTTGCTCGATCACGACGACGTCATATCCGCCGGCGACGAGATCACTGACCACGCGGATGCCCGTTGATCCCAGGCCTACGACAATGATGTGGTCCCGCATGCGACGAGCCCGCCGCAGACCGGCAGAATGGACGAAGCGGCGCGACAGCAGCAGATCCGAGATGAGCGCGACGAGAATGGCGGTGATGGTGACGCCACCGAACATCAATCCGATGGCGAACCACCGCAGCACACCGGACTGTGCGGCAAAACTGAAGTCGCCGAAGCCAACACTGGTAATCGTCTCGGAGGTGAAGTACAGCGCATCGAGCCACGACATCCGTGGGTTGACGTAGCTGAAGCGCACCATGGTTGTCGCACCGAGAATCAGCACCAGCGTGAATATCGCCGACGGGAAGAGCAGCGGGTTGGCGTCCTCACGCATGGCGCGCACAGCATCGATCGCGCGTCGCACCCTGGAGTGGCGAGAACGGGTCGCGCTCGAGGGCGGCACCGAGATTCCACGGGCCTCCAACTCGTCCTTCGGGCCGATCATCGAGGTCCAGTCGCCCTTGAAGACCTGAAGGTCGCGCCCCGGACAGGGCACCACTTCGCCGGGGGTGGGCGAATTCTTGCCATGGACCACCGCCACCGGCGCCAGGTCCTTGTACATGTCGCGCAGCGTCCCGTCCGTCGGCGCCTCAGACCCCCAGACGACGAATTCGACACCGGCGGTGGCGAACTGATGGGTATTGCGCGACAGAACCGCTTCGACGACGGACGGCGCCGCGAGGTCGGCAACATTCAAGATCGCGCCGGGGCCGCTGACAGCGGCAACCGCATCACGCAGCACGTTGTCGGCAAGACGCGCCACAACGCGAACGTTCGGGCTGAAACGCCGTGCCAGCAGGGCGATTTCGAGATTCACCGCGTCATTGGGTCCAGCGCAAACCACGGCCCGCGCGCGATGCACACCGGCGCCGAGCAGGTCGGCGGCCGAGGTGATCCGGATGATCCGAGCGCCGGCGCCCCTCAGTTCATCGATGATTGTGTTCGCCAGCGGATCGTCACCGCAGACAATGATTTCACGGTGGAATTGAAAGCTCTCGCCATCAGTCGTAGCAGCCGGTTTGTTCTTCTGCTGGCCGGCGGGGTCGATCAATAGAGTCATCACCACCCCCATCTCCGCTGACACCCAAGGTTCACCCTTCATATGACTATCGGCCACGCCGCCGGAAAGCGCTACCCGAGGCACCGGTATAGAGTCGACCAACAGCGCTGCGCCACAACCGAAGTCGCTTCGCAACACGTTCGACCCAAGACCGTCACGCAGGAGAAACAGACGACGGGTAGCCGGACGGGCGCGGGCCCTCTACGTGAGCCACTGATCGACGAGGTCGGCACAGCGCCGCGAGATTGTCTTCTCCATCTCGTCACGCTGCCGGCGGGTTCCTTCGTCGTCGAGGCCGACGGTGCCGACTGTCAGCCGGGCCACTTCGTCGACCTGATCGCGATCCAGTCCGAATTCCAACAGCGCATCGAGGTCGCTGTCGAGATCAAGCTCGTCTGGTAACGCAGAGCGTGCGAGCAATACCGCCGCGTTCTCCTCGCCGACCTCCAACAGCATGGCGACAACGTTGGACCTGTTGGCTTTCACACCGGTCGGCGGATCGACAGCGCAAGGCCGTTGTCGCGCATGACGGTTCGGCATTGACCGGGGGTGTAGTCGAAGTTCTCCAAGTCCTTGATGTAGGACGCCGGATCTGCTAGGCCCTCGACGTGGGGGAAGTCCGAGCCCATGATGATCTGGCTGTCGCCCAGCAGTTTCAGCAGGCTGGCCAGTTCATCTTCGTAGAACGGTGACACCCAGACGTGCCGCTTGAACGTCTCCCGCGGGTCTTCCTGGTAGATCTGCGGGATCTGGCCGTAGGACTTTGTCAGCTTCTCGAAGAGGTGGAACACCCAATCCGAGCCGCTCTCAATGGAAGCCATCCGCAGGTTGGGGAAGCGGAGGAACAGTCCGTTGTGCAGGTGGTTGGCGAACGTGTCCTGCAGGGCGTTGCCGGAGAACAAGCTCCGGAACCCGAGCAGCGCCTGGAATGACATCATGTAGTCCGATTCACCCCAGGCCGGCATGAATTTCGAGTAGTACGTCTCGCCGGAGTGGTAGCACAGCGTGATGCCGGAATCGCTGACCAGTTGCCAGAATTCGTCGAACATCGGGTCGCCGGGTGGGCGCATTCCGACCGCGGTCGTGATCGGGCCCGGGATCATGACGATGAAACGCGCATCGCGTTCGAGCGCCCATTCGAGCTCGCGGACCGCTTCGTCCGGCTTGCACAAGGTGATGTAGGGCGCAGCGAAAATCCGCTCTTTGTAAGCGAATCCCCAGTCGTCTTCCATCCAGCGATTGAAAGCCCGGAAGGTAGCCACCGTCGCGTCCAGGTCCGGCAACAATGCCTGCTCCATCCCCACGCCAAGGGTGGGTAACAGGATGCAGCCCGCCATGCCCTGTTCGTCCATCACAGCCAGTCGCGCGTCGCGGTCTCGGTAGGCCGGCGGGATCGGCTCCAGGTCACCGAAGAGTGCGTTCAAATCCGAACCTCTTGGGTTACGGCCACGGAAGTACTCGTCGAGTGCGCCTGGCTTTCCCACCGGGTCGAATGTCGGATTCGGAATGAACCTGTTGACCCTGCCGCCAACGAGAAGACGTTGTTTGCCGTCGAGTTGCGCCCACTGGATCGCCCGCTTCTTGAATTGCGGATCGATGTGGCGGGTGAACGCATCGACGGCTTCGTAGAAGTGGTTGTCACAATCGAAGAATTGGAAGGGAAGCCGTGTCGTCATCGCGGTGGTGTCCTTTCTGTGGCGGTGATTCAGCTGCGCGGCAAACCGAGGACCATTGAAGCGATGACCGTCAGCTGGATTTCAGGTGTGCCACCGCCGATGAGTTCGGCAGGTGCGTCGAAATAGGGTTGAACGACCGCTGGTTCGGACTTCTCCAACATCGCGGCGCGACCGCTGAGGCCAAGCGTTGCGGTCCACGCGCGACGCAACAACGTGACCATCGCGTACTTGGCGATGCTGGAGGTCGGCCCGGGGCCCTGCCCTTCCACCAGGCGGAGGGTCTCGCGCAGCACCATGGCTTTGATCGCGGTGCTGTAGGACTCGACATCGCCGAGCGCCCGCAGTGCGGCATCTTGCTCGGGGCCGGGCATTTCGGCCGCCGCGCGAAGCGCCGCGGCGCGGTCGATGGTGACGTAGTTTCCGATGGCTGTGCGTTCGACCGCCATGGTCGACACCGCCAGGCTCCATCCCTCGTCCGGTTCACCGACGAGCATCTCGTCGGGCACGAACACGTCGTTGAGGAACACCTCGTTGAACTCGAAGCGTCCGCTGGCTTGTTTGATCGGCGAGACCTCGATACCGGGTGACGCCATGTCGATGAGGAAGTAGCCGATCCCGCGGTGCTTCTTCGCTTCCGGATCCGTTCGGGCCAGCAATGCGCCGAACTCGGCCTGGTGCGCCATCGATGTCCAGATCTTGTGTCCGTTGATCAGCCATCCGCCGTCGACCTTGACCGCCCGGGTGGACAACGACGCCAGATCCGAGCCGGCGCCGGGTTCACTGAAGAGCTGGCACCAAGGCTGCACGCCATGCAGGATCGGCCAGGCGAATCGCTCGCGTTGCAGGTCGGTTCCGCTGGTGAGAATCGTCGGCAGGATCCATTCCGCGATTCCGAGCGAGGGTCGGATCAACTCGGGCCGCTTGCCGAACTCGTCGGCGATGATCACCTGTTGTACCGCACTGGCGCCAAGACCCCACGGCGCGGGCAGATTTGGCGCGACCAGACCTCGCCGCGCCAGCAGGTCGCGCTGCGGTCCAATGGCCAGGCCGGGGGTTCTGACGTCGCCGGAATAGTGATGGTTGGACAGTCTCAGTGCCTCATCCAGTGCGGCCGTCACGCCGGTACGGAACTCCGATTCGACGTCACCCAGATTCACTGTCGCGGAGCGTCTTACCGAGCATGCCAACTCGCCGGCCGTCCGGGCCCAGCGGGTCATCGGACCCAGTGATGCCGCCAAGCTGGTGACGCGCCGCCAATACAGGTGGGTGTCGTGTTCCCATGTGTAGCCGATGGCGCCGAACATCAACATCGCGTCCAGCACCAGGTCGGGGGCGGCACCCACCGCCATCACAGCAGCCGAGGCCGCCGCGAGTTGATGCTGTTCGATCGGCTCGCTTTCGGCGCGGACCGCATCCCAAGCCGCTGACGCGGCAAGTTCCGACGCGACCAACAGGGTCGCCGCTTTGTGTTGCAGCGCCTGAAAAGAGCCGACGGGCCTGCCGAATTGTTCGCGCGTGCGGATGTATTCGGTCGCGGCGTCGGCGCAGTGGCGCACCGCCCCTGCGGCCGCACACGCGGCGAGGCCCATCACGAGACAACGGGCCCGCTCCGTTGGTATGCCGGATATCTCGGCGCTCTCCGGCACAAGGCGGTCGCCGAATTCGACGACACCGACGTCGGTGCACAGATCCGTGCCTTCCTGTGATTCGATCGTCAAACCCGGGCCCGGCGCGACCACAAACCATCGCAGACTGCCGTCCACGGCATGGGCTGGAAGCAGAATACGTTGTGCTGCAGCGATTCCCAGCACCGATTCCGACGTTCCGTTGAGCCGCCAGGAGGTTCCCTCGGAGACGGCGTGGATGTCGCAGTGCTCGGGCAGCACGACGACCGCCGACGCCCCGGCAGCCAGATCAGTCAGTAGCGGCTTGACGGAAGCGTCGGCGAGACTTGCCACCGCGCTCGCGGTGACCGTGCTCAGCAGCGGACCGGGTAACAGCGCCGCGGCGGCCGCCTCGACGACACATGCCGTGTCGGCAAGGGTTCCGTCCTGCCCGCCGACATGACCCGGCAGATGCACGGCGTGAAAACCGTTTTCTACGAACTCCCGCCACCACGAAGGCAATTCACCGGTCGCGAGTGAACTGAATTCGGCGCGGGTCTTGTCGATGGGCGCGTGCCGGGCCGCGAAACGGCCGACAGCGTCAACGAGCTGCTCCTGCTCGGCGGTGATCGCCAGCGTCATCGATCGTCAGCCTTCCAGCCCGAGGACACGGGCGGCGTTGCCGTACAAGAACT
The DNA here is from genome assembly GCA_963822655.1 of uncultured Actinomycetota bacterium. GTDB lineage: Bacteria > Actinomycetota > Actinomycetes > Mycobacteriales > Mycobacteriaceae > Mycobacterium. Next base: position 204,463 of record CAWGIJ010000013.1, on the reverse strand, counting down.
TCGGCCAGACGTCGTCCTTCAGCGGAACCTTGGGCATGTCGCTAAAGATCCGCTCCAGCGACAGCCCCATCGGGAAGTAGCCGGCGTAAATGATCTTGTCGGAGCCCCGCGAATTCGCGTAGTCGATGATCGCCTTCGGGTAGTACTTGGGTGCGAACGCCGATGTCGAGTAGTACAGGTTGGGCCACTTCAACATGAGCTTGACAGCGAGGTCCTCCCACGGTTCACAACCGTGACGCGTGACAAACACCAGGTCGGGGAAGTCGAACATCACGGTGTCGATGCGTGAGACCTCTTGGCACCCAAAGGGAACTCGAGGCCCGGGGATGCCCGCGCAGACGAAGATCGGGATGCCGAGTTCCACGCAGGTGGCATAGATCGGGTACATTTTCGGGTCGTCGATGGGGACCTGCGGGAACGTTCCGGCCGGAAACACCGACGTTGCGCGGATACCGAACTGCTCGTACTCGCGGCGAATCGCATTGACCGAGCCCATGACGTCATTGGGGTCAGCGAGCGCACCGGAGGGCACAAAGCGGTCCGGAAACGACTTCAACGCCAGAGTCGCGGATTCTTCGCCGACCCCGATCATCGCCTTTTCGATACCGAACCGGTCCATCTGCTGAAGGACCAGCGAGACCGGATCGTCGGTCGGCAAGCCCTGCGGGACATCCTTGAACATGTACTCGACCGGGAACTCGAAATCCTCTTTGGATTCACGGTCCTTGGTCTGCTTGCGGATGAAGTCGTACTGGGCAGAACCCTCGTGCGGAAATCCGATCATCGTGTCGATCACCGGAAGGCCCATCGGTCCGGGCATGAATATCTCCGATCGCGCCGCGTCCTCGCAAGCATCGTTGCCGCCGCTCTATATTGAAACACGGTTCTACTAAAGTCAAGATTGAAAAATGACTTGAGCTGGGTTAATGTTGCCCGACCCGTCAGCTACGAGATCACTGATGAGAAACAAGTTCTATTTTTCCGCCAGGCCGACTCGGAGGCAGCGCCATCAACACTCCCGTCCAACAGCCTGATACCGCCGTCGCCTCGCTGGCGGATATGACGACCCGCCAGCTCGTCCGGCGAGCCACGATCATCGAAGCGGTCATCGAGCTGATTGCCGAGGTGGGCGCCGATGCGGTACAGATGCGTGACGTGTCCAAGCGCTCAGGTGTCGCGCTGGCCACCGTGTACCGCTACTTCAACTCCAAGGACTATCTCCTCGCCGCAGCGCTCGAAGACTGGCAGAAGCGACTCACCCGCCGGATCATTTCCTCACGCGCAGGCCGCGACCGGCTGGACCCGCTGCCCGGAGTCCTCGACTACTTGCGACGCGCTCAGCGCGCATTCCACCGCAACCCGAATATGACAGCGCTGATGTTCCAGACGACGACGTCCACCGACCTCCAAGCCAGGGCCACGATCGACCAGATGAATCGCACGAACACCGAGATGTTCAACAGGCTGCTGGATGGTGTTGCACCGGAAGATATTCCGAACATCACTTTCGGGCTCAACGCCGCGTTGAGCAGCTCGCTGGCCGGGGTGCTGGCCGGGATGATGACGCTGGAAGAATCGCTTGGTCGCGTCGAATGGCTTGCGCGCGTTCTGCTCGCGGACTGCTGAGACGATCTAGCTCTGTGGGGTACCTGGGATGTGCCGGGCACGTAGGGAGGGTGGACGACACTGCCGCTGATGTGCCGACCCGGCGCCGGCCTGCAGTACATACGGGAAGACCCGTAAGTCCGTTGCGCTGTAGACATTTTCAGCTGACGGTCAGTGGATACCCAACTGGTTGCATTCGATGATGAACAGCTCGGTCGGCGGATCCGTGCCGTGGCTGTGCAATTCCTTGCCCTCGGGGGTGGAGTAGAAGTGGTCCTGCTGAGCCTTGACGCACCGCTGGAGCTTGTGTTCGCCGTTGTTGTACCACATGTACACCAGCGACAGCACCAGCACGCTGGTGACGGCAATTGGCAAGAAGATTCGTCTTCTCATCGTGCGCGGGCCTGGGTAAACATCACCCTCAAGCTAGCACCCGGCTAGTCGGGCATCGCTGATGGCGAGTACACCGTCGGCCTCGAATGACTCGCGCGTCGCCTCGAGGTACTCCTCGACAGTCGTCGGCTGGTGGTAATCACGCAACTACCTGGATACCGAGAGGGATTGCCGTAATTCGCCGTAGGCGTCCACGAGCTGGTCGAGTGAGAAGCCAATGTTCAGACCGCTCGGATTGGGCAACACCCAGGCCTGCGCGCCTGCGAAGCCCGGCAGATGCCGACCCCATGCCACATCGGGCACGCCAAGCATGCAGGCGAGTGCCCGCTTGCCGAGGAAGGCGATCGCCCGTGGCGCGTAGCGGCGTATCTTCGACTCCAATTCGGGCTGCGCGCTTCGGAATTCCAGCGGCGACACTTCGCTGGCCAACCGTGTGGGCCGCTGCACCACCGCGGTGAGGCCACAGCCGTAGTCCAGTAGCCGGCGTTGGTCGGCCGGCTGGAGGCGGACATCAGTGAAGCCCGCCAAGTGCATCACGGGCCAGAAGCGGTTGTTCCGATGCGAGAAGTGATAGCCGTCTTTGACGGCGCTGGCGGCATAATTCAGCCCGCAGAAAACGACGTCGAGTCCCTCTGCCAGGATGTCGGGTTCGAATTCAGCCACGCGTGTCTCGAAAGTTGCTGCCACTAGCGGTGTTCAAGCGACACCTGGGTGCCCCGCAAGACGGCGATGGTGCCGCACGCGGTGTCGGCGAGCGCGACGACCGTCGCCCCGTGTAGGTGGCCTGACGGTGCGAGATGCTCTTCGCGGACGACCATCGAACCCTCAATCTCTAATGCGGCGCCTTCTTCAACGTGGGCCAGCTGCATCTGCAGAAGTCCGGGCAGACCAGGCAGCGGTAGATCGATCGTCTCGCTCATCGGATGTCTGACTGACCGACCCAGTTCCACACCGACATGTCCCCACGCGGGTAGTTCATGCACACATCGGTGGCCTTGGCGACGACGCCTTTGTTGTTGAAAAAGATCTTCGCCCAGTTGCCCCAGTGCGTCGCGACCTGCTCGTAGTAGATGTTGGTCGCGGTGTCCTCGGAATACTGCCGCCTACCTGCGGGGTCGAGGGAGAAAAACCAGTGAATCCGGTCGACGGCGGCTTGCTGGACGTCGGCGGGTCGGTGGCTCTTGTCGACCATGTAGCGGTCGAAGTACACCGGGCTGGTGTCACGGGTGCCGGCCAGATACTGCTCCGCGCCACAGGAGGACGCGATGATGCGACGCGGTATCGGGAAGTCCTCTGTCGAGTCGCCCATCGCAGGCGCAGCGAATAGTGCTGCAGCACTGACGATCAGCGGCAACAAAGCTATGACTCGACGGACCATCGATCCTCCACCACTCGTACACGTGACAACGCCCTGCAGCAGAACAGCGGACTGCGATGAATTATTTCCGCACCCGCCATGCGCAGGCTTCTTCAGCAGGCTGTGAAGCCCCGGCCGGACCGCCCCCATCAGATTATTCAGCCCACGCGAACTCGTGAGGCTCGCGACAGCGGTGTGGCGTGCCGCAGTGCGTCAACGCCGCCGCGACCTCGAGGAGATCGTTCCCGGCCGCGCGCATCCCGAGCAATCCGGCCTCTGTCAACGGGAGCTCCTCACGACGTGTTCCATTGCGCCACTAGCTGAATAGCCGTTAAGACGCTATGGCAGCTCCGCCGGATCACGCTGTCACAATCTTTCGCAATAAGGGACGTCAGCCGTGGGCGATGCCGTCAAGCAACGAATTCACTTCGGAGAAATGCATTCCCGACGTGGCCGTCGCGATGTCGCCACTGGCGAGTGCCTGGGCCGCGCTCTGCAGGGCACCTGCGACGTGCGTGTAGAGCGAGACCCCGACACTGATGCGCTTGACCCCCGCCGCGGACAGCTCGGCGACGGTCGGCGTCCCGGACATCGTGCCCACCACAATGTTGACCGGTTTGGGCGCAACGGCTTTCACGATGGCCTCGACTGCGGCCATATCGGGCGGATACGGGGCGTAGAGGACATCGGCACCGACCTCCGCGAACGCCGTCAATCGCCGGATCGTGTCGTCCAAGTCGTTGCGGCCCTGGATGAAGTTGTCCGTGCGCCCGGTCAACACGATGCGGCCCGTCGCCGCCTTGGCCGCCGCCGCCACTCGTGCGACGGCCTCGTCGAAGTCCCGGATGGGGTTGGCCGGGTCGCCCGACGTGTCCTCGATCCCGACGCCGGCCAGGCCGGCGTCGATCGCAGCGGTGACCGTCGCGGAAACGTCCTGCGGGGTTGCGCCGTAGCCGTCTTCGAAATCGCCGTTGAGCGGTAAGCCGGCAACCTCGATCAGCAGCTTGGCGTGCGCCAGATGCTCCTCGACGCTGACTGCGTGACGTCCGTCGCGGCGCCCCAAGGTGGCGGCCAGTGCGGCCGAGGACGTAGCCAGTGCGGCAAAACCCGCCTGCTTGAAGATCAACGCCGACAACCCGTCCCACGGGTTGGGCATCACGAACGCGTCGGGCTGCTGGTGCAATGCGAGGAACCGCTCGTAGTGCTGGGTCATCGGCGCGCGTTCGCTCCCAGTCGAATTCGGTCGGCGATAAAGGCGATCGCCAGTGCGACGGCAACGACGCCGACCCCGAACAGCCACGGCGGCACCGGCGCCCACGGGCCCTTGCCTATCGTGACGCTGTCCTGCGACGTGGCGTTCTTGCCGGGGTCGAAGACCGTCACGTGATACGAGCCGGCCGACGGGACGTTGAAGGTGGCGTAGGTGTTCCACGACTCGTTGCCGACGACGGTCGCCGACGCGTGCGTATTCGAGGTCAGCGGCAGCGGAGCTCCCCCGCCGGCGGGTTGCACGCCGACCTGGATGTCCGCCGGGATTCTCGCGCTCTGGTTTCTGCCGAAGTAGCCGTGCTCCTGGACGTAGATTCGCGCCGGCCCCGCGGGCAACGTCACCATGAGCTCGCCGGGTATCGCGACCCTGCCGTAGGCATCGTGGCCGGGAGCGAAGAAGCCGCCCGAAAATACCCACGCGGCCGCCAGGATCGAGCCGACTAGCAGCGGGATGCCCCAGCAGAGCGCGCGACCCAAGCTCATCGCGTTCGGGCGCCAATCAACTCGGGGATCGTCGAGGCTGCGACGGGTTCGCCGAAGTAGTAACCCTGACCGATGTCGCAGTCGTGCTCGCGCAGCCAGTCCGCGGTCCTGGCGTCCTCGATGCCCTCGGCCACCACGATGACGTCGAGCTCGTGGGCCAGGTCGATCACGGCACGCACCACCGCGGCTGCCCGCGCATCTTCGGTAATCGCCGAGATGAACTGGCGGTCGAGCTTGACCTCGTCGATAGGCAGGTCGGGTAAGTAGGACAGCGCCGAGAAACCGCTGCCGAAGTCGTCGATCGCGACGCGGATGCCTTGGTCACGCAGCCGGTGCAGCACCGCCGTCACCCGGTCGATGTCGTTGAGAATCAGATCCTCGGTTATCTCGACCGTCAGCCGAGCCGGTGGGAGGCCGCGATTACCCAGCGCTCGACACAGCGCATCGGGCAATCCGGCGTCCTTGAGGTCGGGGGCAAACATGTTCACCGCGATGGACGTTTCCACGCCAGACGACTGCCAACGCACCGCATCGTCGAGGGCCCGGGCGATCACGAGTTCGGTCACTTGCCGCATCAGGCCGTGCTGTCGCACGAGCTCCATGAAGGCATCCGGCCGCAACACGCCCCGCTCCGGATGTGGCCACCGCAACAAAGCCTCCACCCCCATGAACCGACCGGAGCGCAGGTGCAATTTCGGCTGGTAGACCAAATCCAGTTCGGCGTGGTCGATTGCCCGGCGCAACTCTCCCAAGAGCCGGATCTGCGCCGCCCCGCGGCTGGCGGGCCGATCGCCGGTCACCTCCATCGCGTCGGGCCCGCCCAACTCCAGATCCGGGCTGAAGGAGTGCATGCCGGACGCGCGCGAGCGCTTGGCGGCGTACAGCGCCATGTCGGCGCGCTTGATCAACGCCTCCGGCGTCAGGTCCGGCTCGTCCGACGACGCCACCGCGATGCCGACGCTGAGACGCACCAGCATTTTTTCGCCGTCGATGACGAACGGCTGGTCGAAGGCCTCGACGACGCGGCCGGCCACCAGGTAGGACTGGTCCTCCAGCCCTTCGAGCAACAACACGAACTCGTCGCCGCCCAGCCGCGCAACGGTGTCGCCCGGCCGGACACAGCCGACAATGCGCTCGCCAACACGGATCAAGACGGTGTCCGCGACCGGGTGCCCCAAGCTTTCGTTGACCAGTTTGAAGTCGTCGATATCGATCGATACCACGGCAACGGAGCGGTCGTCGCGCTGTCCGAGCATCATCGCGTGAGTCAGTCGGTCGCGGAAGAGCCTGCGGTTGCCCAGCCCGGTCAACGGGTCTCGCAGCGCCTGGTCGGCGGCGGCGGCAAGCAGGCGCCGGTTCTCCCAGGTGGCTACCGCCTGCCGCAAAACCACGGCGACGACGACGAGCGGCACGACCACCGATTCGAGGCCCGACATGATGATCGCCGGTCCCGCGGTGCCGGCCAGCAACAGGGGGACATATGGCAGCCATATCGACGTATTCGATGAGACCGATTCGGGGCGACGCGGTACCGGGGAACGAAGACTCAGCTGCGCGGCGAGGGCGAAAGCAATCGACGCGGCAAACCAGCCGAGATCGAGCAGACTGCCCGTGTGAAACCGGCCGCTCGCGATGAGGCTGCCGTAACCGGTGTCGGTGACCGTCAAAATCAGGATCGCGGCGGTGAGCACCCATAGCTCGCGTTGATATCGCGCGTCGGCACGCCCGGTGATCAGCAGCGCGGTGGCGAGCACCGTCAAGTCGCCGATCGGGAGCAGCACCCGCAGGACAGGTACGTTTTGATGCGCGGCGTAGGTGTCGTACACACCGTGCAGCGCGCCTATCCACATCAGCAGAAACAGGCACAAAGTCGCCGTGATGCCGTCAAGGACGCCGCGCAGCCGCGACCCCCGCATCGGCCCGGCTGGGAAGAAGGTCAACGCCACTGCCATCAGCAGAGTGCAGGCCAGATACCAAACACCCGGGGATGACACAAAGGGGTTGAGCCCCAACACAATTGATCGGACAGCCCAAATCATGTTCCCGACCGCCCCGGCGGCAAGGGCGACCGACAGCATGGTCCAGGCGCCGCGGCCGCCCCCATGGGCAGATCGAGCGGCCAATACGGCAGAGACCGTCGCATAGATCGACGACGACGCCAGGGTGAGGCTGTCGACTGCGAGGACCGCGCCCTCGCCTCCCCAGCGGTAGATCAGCATGAGTGCTAGCCCAGCGCCGAGTGCGAGCGGAAGCGCCACGGGCACCAAGCGCAGCAGACGTCGACGAACGCTCATGCCCCCACGACCTCCCATTCGCAGATCGATTCTCGAAGCGTGCCAGATCGAGGGGGTATTGGCGGGGTTTTCGCAGCTCCTAGGCGGGGTCGACGAAGACCGGTGGCTCCCCCGACATCCCCGCCATCACGGCGGCGAGTTGGTTGGGTTTGCCGATCAATCCGGTTTGCAACTCGGATTCACGCCTCAGCGCGCCCGCGGCGTCGTTGCTGACCCATGTTTCGTCATAGAGGCGTTTGGCTGCCCGCACGGCGTCGGGTGATTTCTGCGCGATCTCGTCGGCCAGCTGCAGCGCCGACGCGAGCGGTTCGTCGCTGTTGCGCGTGACCAGTCCGAGCGCCAAAGCCTCACTGCCAGAAAGGATCCGGCCGCTGAACGTGAGCTCCTTCGCGACGTCGACAGGAATCAATCGCGGCAGGGTCTGCGTGATGCCCATGTCCGGAACGAGGCCCCACTTGACCTCCATGACCGACAGCTTGGCGTCCGGGGCAGCGATGCGGATGTCAGCACCGAGCGCGATCTGCAGGCCACCGCCGAAGCAGTTGCCGTGAATTGCGGCGATTACGGGTGCCGGCACCAGCGACCAGTCGTAGGCCACCCGCTGAGCGAAGTTGGCGACTCGCCCGTTGTCGCGTTCCAACAGCACGCCGGTACCGCCTTGACCGGACATGAAGCTGGCGATGTCGAGGCCCGAGCAGAAGCTCTTCCCCTCGCCGTGCAGCACGATCGCGCGCACCGACCTGTCGCCCGCCAGCTGTTCTGCGGCATTCATCAGGCCCTCGAACATGGCCTGGTCGAGCGCATTGTGTTTGTCTGCGCGCACCATCGTCACCGTCGCGACGCCGGTGGCGCCGATCTTTATCTGAACTCTGTCGTCGGCCATGCTCGGAACTTACCGCGCCGACCATCCCTGGGTTCGTCGAAGCTCACTCGGCGTGATGCCGAACCACCGCATGGTCGCCGGATCCACCCCGCCGAAGACGCTCGCCGCGATCGACGGGTGGCGCGTCCGGCATGACGTCGTAGACCACGCGCTCGTTGTACACATGTTTGCTAGGCCCTGTCCGCCGAACGGATGAATCGAAGCCGTTATCACCGACTGACCGGTGAATGGACAGTTACCTTTGGCGTGGCTAAGCGATCGCCAAAGAAGGGCTCGGCCGAAAGGACACCAGCGCACAGTACATCGTGGGTGCCGATGCACTGAAGCGTGCCGGTGACAGACGCCAGTCACCAAGCGCCACTTAGGGTTTCACCGCTCCGATCTTTGCTCGGTTAACTCTATGCGCTCCGTGCCGCCATCGATGTGCGGTCTCACGCAGCAGACGTCCCCTTAACAACCACAACGCAATCGAGTTTCGCCGGCGCCGCAACACAGTTTTCAGGCTCGGATCTACGCCCCCTGCAAAGTTCGACAGGAGAACGACATGAGGAAGTTGCTGGCGTGCATCGCCACGGTCGGCTTCGTCGCGAGCGCGCCGCTGGCGTATGCGCGTCCGGCGCCGGTAAATCCCTCACCAGGACCGGCGGTACCACATGGACCGTTCGGCGGATCTCCAGGAAGAGATGGGGGGATCTTCCGGTTGCCGCAACCCAGAATCGAACCGCCCGTAGCTGCCGCGCCACCCCAGCAGGCGGAGCCGCAAGAAAGACCGGCACCGCGGCACCGGGACGTGGAACCGGCTCCCAAATCTGTTGAGCCACCGGCAGCGCGGCGCGATGTGGAACCGCCTGCACCTCGCCACGACGCTCCCCCTCCTGACGCTGACGCACCCAAGCCTCCGCGCAACTCGCTCGACGATCCACAACCACCCGTCGAAAAGCCCGCCCCTCCCATTGCGCCCCCGGTCGTTCTGCCACACAGAGCCGACAGAACGGATGCCCCGCAGCACGTTTCGCTTCCCAAGGCGCCGGCGCTAACCGCTGAAAGAGACGCCGTCGACGCCGCACGGACAGCGCCGTCACAACACTTTGATCCGGTCGCGCCGCCGCTGCTCCCGGGTGACAGAGCCGACCCAGTCCGGCAGGCCGAGCAGATCAGCGCCCGCACCCCCGACGTTGATCGTGATGACCGCGGCGTGGTGCGACCACACCAGTGGTCGTTTATCGACCACGACCGCGAGGGCCACCCGATGTTCTTCAACCCTGTCGGCACCGACATGACGTTCCGCTACTTCTATCGCGGCGCATACCGCGACGTGTTCGTTCCCGCCGGAGCCAATGTCGTTCTCGACGTCATCGATGCGGGCCTCTTCCCATTCACCGCGGTGGGCGGGGACCTCGTGACCGCAGGCGCCTTCACCGGTGGCGGCTTCACACCGTTGATGTATGACAACGTCGCAGCCGACGTGGTCAGCGCTGATCGCACCGTGCAACTGGACTCAGTGCAGTTGGTCGGCCACGACGAGGCCCGCCCTCTGGGCGAGCAGGATGCCATGATGCTGAACGGCACGACGCTGGCTTACGGCACAGTCAAGGACCCCGCGCACGTCGACGTGACGAAGGTCCAGACACTCCCCGGCGTCGGGCCGATGGACGATGGCACCCACTGGGTCAACGCCGCCTTCGCGACCCCGCTGCCCCCCTCACATACCCGCGCCTGGCTGCTCGGCGGAGCGCTGGCGGTGGTGCTCGCCTCGATCGGCACCATTGCCGGCGTGTTCATACGACGTCGGCGTTCCCTTGCTCACACCGCGGTCGCGTACAGCGACGACCCGCACGAACCCACGCAATGGATGAACGGGCCCTACCAGTAACGAGGGAGCCACCGGTCAGACGGGGTCGACGAAAACCGCTGGCTCGCCTGACATTCCGGCCATCACCGCGGCACGCTGATTCGGCCTGCCGATCAGCCCTCCGCTTCGGACATCTTCCGGGGCACACCGCGAACATCAAAACGGCCCCCGGAGATCTCCGGGGGCCGTTCTTCTTTACAGCGGGGCCAGGATTCGAACCTGCGCACACCCGAAGTGCGACCGCTGCTTGCCTCTTTGTCTGCCGGGACAACCGACGGCGATGACAATGCCTGGCCGGAAGACCTGATTCGAGTCGGTCTGCCAACTGCCGAATGAACTGGGGATGTACAGGAGGTAACGCAACGGACGCCGTGGCCGATAGGTGAGAGGGCAGCGTCAGCTCGCCCGAACCAGAGGGTCGGCCTCCGACAGCACCGGCCGATAGCTCAATACCGAAGGGGAACAGGAACCGATGACTACGCGTCGTTCACGAACCACGCTCGCCATTCTTGCGATGGCCGGTATCGCAATGATTGGTAGCACGGGGGTCGCGAATGCCAGCCCGCAAGACGATGCCTACCTGGCCGCGTTGCGGGGTGTCGGCCTTCACTGGACGCCCGACACACAGCCCGGGCTCATCAAAGAGGCACACGACGTCTGCTACAACCTCACCTGGGGTTGGACCCCGCAGCGGATTGCCAACGACCTCGAAGCGCGCCTCGGCGCGCAGGGCGTCACGGGGGCGGAAGCCGCCACCATGGTCAACTCGGCGCACCGGATCTACTGCCCCGGAAACGTCTGCGACGCCCCTACGCTGTGCACCTAGGCAGACTCGGGTCAGGCGCGGCGGACGGCGCCTGACCCGCTGCCGGAACGGCACCGACTCGACACCTCACCGAACATCAAAACGGCCCCCGGAGATCTCCGGGGGCCGTTCCTACTAGTAGCGGGGACAGGATTCGAACCTGCGACCTCTGGGTTATGAGCCCAGCGAGCTACCGAGCTGCTCCACCCCGCGACGGGTGAATACCAGGCTACCGAACTCACGCGAGGCCACCAAATCGCGCTCACCAGCCGCGGTCCCGCGCCCAGATCCGGGTCAGTGTGACGGCGGGTTCAGCCCATATCGCTCGGAGATGTCGTCCATCCAGTCGGGTGACCCGTAAGTCAACCCATACTTGTCGGCCAGCGCGCCGAACTCGGGTGACTCGTGCAAAATTTTGCCGAGCGGGTTGTCCGCATGCTCGAGGAGCAACTCACCGAGTTCACGAAAGTAATTCTCAAACCCCCCGGGCGTGATGATCTCGACGATGCGGCCCGGCTTACTGCCGGCGTTCCACATCGCGTGCATCTGCCCGCGGGGCTTGGTGATGTAGCCGCCGGGACCCAGGACGACTTCGCTGTCGTCAGAGCGGAAGCCGATCTCGCCCGCCAGCACCATCGAATGCTCGTCCTCGCGGGTGTGCCGGTGCGCCGCGGTTAGCAGGCCGACTTCGAACGGATGCTCAACGATGGAAACCTCACCCCCGTTTGTCTTGCTCGACAGCTTGAACACCGCCCCAAATCCGGGCAGGGCCACATACTCGCCCTCCCCCGGTCGGACGACGGTGACCCCGATTTCCTTCCGCTCAATCATGCGACTTCACCTTTCGCTTGAATCCGTTGCGCTGCAATACTTCGGCCGAGGGTCATCCCGTCGCGGCCATGGCGGTCGTCATCTCGTCGTGAGGGGGCCAAAGCGGCTGCGACACTTCGACACCGAATGGGGCATCCCAGTGATTCCGAGATGAAACCTCCTGCACGGGATGGCGATTCGCCGCGACGCCCCACTTGCCCAGTGGATACCCGAGGGTGAGCATGGCCGACATTTTCCATCCTTGCTCAATGGGCACGCCGAGCAACTCGTTCACCCTGTCCTCGAAGTTGCGCAGCACCATCGTCATGACGCCGCCAATACCCTCAGCCCGGGCGGCGAGCAACACACTCCAGATCGCTGGATAGATATTGGCGCCGCCCAGGTCGTCGATGGCGTACACGAAAAGCAACAGGGGGATTTCGTCGAAATGGTCGGCCAGATAATCCCCCGAGCCCTTGATCCGGCGCATCGTCTCGGCGTGAGCGGCCAGGTCCGCACCGGGGGCCGGCGCTACCATCGGTCCGGATCCCGAGCTGAACTTCTCGTATTCGAGGGCGCGGGCCTGGCGAAACAATTGGCCGAACTCGTGGATGAGTTCACGATCGTCGACGGCCAGAAAGTGCCAGCGCTGAGTGTTAGCCCCATTAGGAGCGCGAACGGCGGCATCGAGGATGCGTGCCTGCGTGTCGACGGGAATCGGGTCCGGTCGCAACCGCCGCATCATTCTGGTGGTGTAGAGCGCTTCATGGATTTCCATCTGTCTGTCCTTTCCGCTATTCCGGCCAGCTGTTGTTCAGAATCTTTTCGACGAAGTCGATGCGCTCGAAGGCGGGATCGAAGTGCTGCAACACATCGGCGTTCATCGTGCCGGCGGTGGTCTGCGGGCGACGCTTCATGCCGTCGTTGAAAGCCGCCAGGATGCGGTGCTTGAAATCAGGCCGCGGATGGGCGGCAGTCACCGCGGCAAGCGCGTCGGGAGCCAGATCCTCCCGGCCGATGCCGACCACGTCGACCTCGACTCCGGCTTGGAGCAGGGCGACTTCGGGTGCGAGGAATTCGGGCACGCCGGGCGTCGTGTGCAAGGCGATCCCAAGCCACACGTTGTCGGCGTCTGCCTTGTCGACACCGTGTGCGGTCAAGAAGTCCCGGGCCGCGTCTGCTCCATCGACTTCGAAGCGCAGGGTGGACGTACGATAGCGCTCGGTGAGCCCGAGGTCGTGAAACATCGCGCCGACGTACAGCAGCTCCAAGTCGGGTCGAAGCCCACGGCGCAGGCCGTGCAGCGCGCCAAAGAGGAAGACTCGCCGCGAGTGGTTGAACAGCAGGTCGTCTTCAGCGTCGCGGATGAAAGCGGTAGCCTCGCGAACCATTCGCGAGTCGGGTATGCGGATGTCGGCAATGGTGTCGCTCGTGCTGGTGGTCATTATCTCGTCTCCTTGGGGTGACCGTGATGGCTAGTGTGCGGCCGCACGGGCTCCGCGACCGTGGGCATTCGAGCCGTTCTGTCCACAGAAAGCGACACAATGTCTTGCGTGGCGAAAGTGGAAGCGGCTTCGCGGGTGGTGGCAATCGTGGTTTTCGACGACGTGACGCTCTTAGACGTCGCAGGAGCGGGTGAAGTCTTCGTCGAAGCCAACCGGTTCGGCGCCAACTACCAGCTCAAAATTGCGTCGTTAGACGGGCGGGACGTCACGACGTCGATCGGAACTCGACTGGGTGTCACTGACAGCATTGCGTCCATCGATTCCGCCGATACGGTCTTGGTCGCGGGCAGCGACCAACTGCCGGGGCGAGCGATCGACCCTGCGCTCGTCGAGGCCGTTCGATCAGTGTCAGCACGCGCCCGGCGGATGGCATCGATCTGCACTGGAACGTTCATCCTCGCGCAGGCCGGTCTCCTCAACTGCCGTCGTGCCACCACGCACTGGCACGACGCGCGGCTATTCGCGCGCGCCTTCCCCGAGATCACCGTCGAGCCGGACGCAATCTTCGTCCGCGACGGCGATGTATTCACCTCAGCCGGGGTGTCCTCGGGCATCGACCTCGCGCTGGCATTGGTCGAAATGGATTACGGCAGCGAGTTGGTCCGCGACGTGGCCCGGTGGCTGGTCGTCTACCTCAAACGCGCGGGGGGCCAATCACAATTCTCGGTGTTGGTGGAGGCCGATCCACCGCCACAGTCGCCGCTGCGGGCGGTCATCGATGCGGTCGCGGCCAATCCGGCCGCCAACCACAGCGTGAAATCTCTTGCTGCCCGGGCGTCATTGAGCACGCGCCAGCTGACCCGGCTCTTTCAATCCGAGCTCGGGATGAGTCCAGCGCGCTATGTCGAATTGGTTCGTATCGACTTCGCCCGCGGCGCACTCGAATCCGGCCGGTCGGTTGCTGAGACCGCGGGCATGGCCGGCTTCGGCAGCATCGAAACGCTGAGGCGGGTATTCGTCAGCCACCTGGGCATCAGCCCGAAGACCTACCGGGAGAGGTTTCGAACGGCTTACGCCTGAGGCTATTTCGCGCTGTTGTACTTGTTGATCGCGTCGTCGAGCCGTTGAAGTGCCGCACCGTAGGCACCGAAGTCGCCCGATTTCTGCGCGTCGCGTGCCGCACCCATCGCTGTCTCGACGTCCTTGAGTGCGGCGGCTTTCGACGGCGACAAGCTGACGGCAGCGCTGGGCGCAGGGGCCACGGCACCGGCCGCGGGTGGCGGGCCGGCCGGCGGCTCGCCGCCCTGTGGCGTGCTGGCGGGCGGGCCGGATTCAGTGGGCGCAGGACCGGCTGCGGTCGCACTGGCGCCAGGTCCGAACAGCCCGTTCAGCGCATCGCCCACGGTCGGGCCGTAGCCGATCTTGTCGTTGTACATCATCGCCACCCGGATCAACCGCGGATATGAGGACGCGACATCGCTCGAGCCGGGCGAGGCATACACCGGCTCGACATAGATCAGCCCGCCCTTGGCCACCGGCAGCGTCAATAGATTGCCCCACTTGATCCGGTTTTGGTTGTCGCGCCCGATCACGCCGAGGTCCTGTGACACCGCGGTGTCGGTGGTGATCGCGTTGTTCGCCAGCTTGGGACCGTTGACCTGTCCCGGGATGGTCAGCACGGTGATCTTGCCGTAGGTCGACGGATCGGAGCTGGCGCTGATATAGGCCGCCAGGTAATCACGCTTGAACCGGTTCATCGCGCTCGTCAGTTGGAATGACGCCGAATCATCCTCTTTGGCAATGTTTTTCGCCACGATGTAGTACGGCGGCTGATAACTGCTGGCCGTGGGATTGGGGTCGAGCGGCACGTCCCAGAAGTCGGATGTGGAGAAGAACGTCACCGGGTCGTTGACGTGGTACTTGGCCAGCAACATCCGCTGCACCTTGAACAGGTCCTCGGGATAGCGCAAATGCGCGGCCAACTCGCCGCTGATGTCACTCTTCGGTTTGACCGTTCCGGGAAAGACTTTCATCCACGCCTGCAACACCGGGTCGTGCTCGTCCTGCTCGTACAGCGTGACCGTGCCGTCGTAGGCATCGACGGTGGCCTTCACCGAGTTGCGGATGTAGGACACCTGCTTGTCCGGCGCCAGTCGGTTGAACGCCACCTCGGTGGAGTCGGCGGTAGCCGACGACAGCGACGTGAGCTCGGAGTACGGGTAGTTGTCCAGCGTGGTGTAGCCGTCGATGATCCAGACCAGCCGCTTGTTGACGATCGCCGGATAGACACTGCTGTCCGTGGTTAACCACGGCGCTACTGCCTCCACCCTTTGAGCCGGGTCGCGGTTGAACAGAATCTTGCTGTTCGATCCAATCACGTTGGAGAACAAGAAGTTTCGCTCCGCGAACTTTGCGGCGAAGACGCTCCGGGAGATCAAGCCGCCCAGCGGCACTCCACCGCTTCCGGTGTAGGTGTAGTTCTTGGTCTCGGTGTTGGTCTCGTAGTCGTATTCCCGGTCGACGCCGCTCTTCCCGACGATCGCGTAATCGGCGGGCGAGCTGGCGATGACCGGCCCATAGTAAACACGCGGCTGATCCAGCGGCGCGGGACCGCTTGATGTCACGCTGCCGTTGGCCCCGACGACGCTGGCCAGGAACTCGGGGTATCCGCCGTTTTGGTTGGGGTCGTTGGCGATACCGCGCACGGTGTTGGCCGGCGAGGCGATGAAGCCGTTGCCATGGGTGAAGACGGTGTGCCGGTTGATCCAGTCCCGTTGGTTGTCGATCAGATGGTCCGGATTGAGTTCGCGGGCGGCGACGACGTAGTCGTGCAGGTTGCCGTCACGATCGCGGTAGCGGTCGATCGCCAGCTGGTCGGGGAAGTAGTAGAAGTTCTTGCCCTGCTGGAACTGGGTGAACGCCGGGCTGATGATGGTGGGGTCGAGCAGCCGAATGTTGGACGTGGTGGCCCGGTCTGACGCCACCTGCTCGGCCGTTGCCCGCCCGTCGCCGCTGTAGTCCCGGTACGTCACCACATCATCGGTGAGACCGTAGGCCTGCCGGGTCGCGGTGATACTGCGGCTGATGTATTCGCGTTCCTTCTGCGCCGCATTGGGTTTGACGCTGAACTGCTCGATGACCAACGGCCAGGCAGCGCCCACGACCATCGACGACAGCAACAGCAACACCAGGCCGATGGATGGAATCCGCAAGTCCCGCAGCACAACCGCGGAGAACACCGCTACCGCGCAGATCAATGCGATCGCCAGCAGGATCATCTTGGCCGGCAGCACCGCGTTGATATCTGTGTAGCCGGCGCCGGTGAACGGCTTGCCCGCCCGGGTGTGCGACAGCAGCTCGTAGCGATCCAGCCAGTAGGCAGCCGCCTTGAGTAGCACCAGCGTTCCGACCAGGCTGATCAACTGAATACGCGTCGACCGGCTCAGCGCGCCGGTGCGCCCCGACAGCCGGATGCCACCGAAGATGTAGTGCGCCAGTAGATTCGCGACGAAAGCGAGGAATATCGCGACGAAGAAGAAACTGAGCACCAGCCGGTAGAAGGGCAGCTCGAAGGCGTAGAAGCCCAGATCTTTACCGAACTGCGGGTCACGGACCCCAAAGCTGCTGCCGTGCAGGAACAGCTGGATGCGGACCCAAAACGTCTGCGCGACAATCCCGGCCAGCAAGCCGATCGTCACGGGAATGCCGATGCCGATAATCTGCAGCCGCGACATCACCACGGTGCGGTAGCGCGCCACCGGATCGCTGCCGTTGCTCGGCACGAAGACCGGTCGCGTCCGGTACGCCAAGGCCAGGCCGGCGTACACGATGCCGCCGACGAGCAGCCCGATCACGACGAACACGATCAGTCGAGTGGTCAGCACGGTGGTGAACACCGACCGATAGCCCAACTCGCCGAACCAGAGCCAGTCGACATAGGCGTCGATGAACCTGGGACCGACGAGCAGCAGCCCGATCACGGTCAACGCGATCGCGATCAGGGTTCGGCTGCGTCGAGTCAGCTTCGGCATTCTGGCGGCGGGCCGCATCCCCACTAGCTACGCTCCCTGCTCTGTCTCGACAGTGGCTGTCGGCGAATGTCCCTCGACTGTACGCACGAGCCTCAGCAGCTCGGTGGATGTCCGCCGGACGTCACGGCGTGCAGCGCGTCCACTGCCCCGCCGAGGGTCTCGATCTTGATCATTTGCAGCCCCGGCACCTTCTCAGCATTCGCCTCGAAGCAGTTTCCGGCAGGCACCAGAAATACCGTCGCGCCCGCGTCACGGGCCGCGCTCATCTTGTGCCCGATGCCGCCGATCTTGCCGACCTCGCCGTCCGGCTTGATCGTGCCGGTACCGGCCACGAACTTCGAGCCGACCAGACTGCCGGTGGTGAGCTTGTCGATGACCGCGAGACTGAACATCAGACCCGCCGAGGGGCCGCCGACGTTGGCCAGGTTGAAGTCGACGGCGAAGGGCGCCCACGGGGCGTCAGTCACCGAGACACCCAGGAAGCCGTAGTCGCCTTTCGGGTGGTGGCCGAGTGTGAGCTGGGCGGTTCCGGGCGGCGCGTTCTTGCGGCGGAAGTCGACCGTGACCTGCTGGCCGGGTTTGGTGGTCTTCAGGAACGAGGTGAACTGCTCGACATCGGCCACCGGCTTGCCGTCGACGGCCTGCACCGCGTCGCCGGCCTGTAGCTTTCCCACCGACGGACCGGGGTCGGTCACCGTCACGATGTTCACCGCCTTCGGGTATTTGAGGTAACCCAGCGCCGCGAACTCGGCGTTGTGCTCGGACTCCTTGAAATCGGCGTCGTTGGCCTTGTCGGCCTCTTCGCGGGACTGACCGGGCGGGTAAACCAGGTCGCGCGGCATCAGCTGCTCCTGGCCGGACAGCCACAGCGTTAACGCCTCCGCGAGGCTGAGTTCGTCGCGCTGCGACACCGTCGTCATGTCCAGCTGGCCCGTCGTCGGGTGCGTCGCGGTGCCCTTGATCTCCACGACCGGCCTGCCGTCGACCTCGCCGAGCGTGTCGAACGCCGGGCCCGGACCCAGCGATACGTAGGGCACCGTCACCGCCGCGAGCAGCACGCCGAAGACCACGATCGGGACCAGCGCCACCATCAGCGTCAGAATCCGCCTGTTCACGCCGATAACACTAGACACTGATCGGGCCGGTTCACTCAGAGCGTGACGACGGACCGCGCGTCACGCATTGTCTGTGAGTACCGTTGTGGACATGGCTGACGTGCCTTTCGGTTTCTCCGCGGGCGACGACCCGGACCACGACAAGCGCCGCGAGAACAACCCCGAATCCGGCTCCGGACCCGCCGACCCGTTCGGACTGGGCGCGCTCGGCGGCGAATTCAACGTGGCCGACCTGGGCCAGATGTTCACCCGGCTCGGACAGATGTTCAGCGGCGCAGGCGCCGGCGGACAGTCCACCGGCCCGGTGAACTACGAGCTGGCCCGCCAGTTGGCATCCAGCTCGATCGGATTTGTGGCGCCGATCCCGATCGCTACCCGCGAAGCCATCGGTGACGCCGTACGCCTCGCCGAGACCTGGCTCGACGGCGTGACCGCCCTGCCCGCGGGCACCACCAAGACCGTCGCCTGGACGCCCAATGATTGGGTCGACAACACCCTGGAGACCTGGAAGCGGCTGTGCGATCCGATGGCGCAACAGATCGCCACGGTGTGGGGGTCGGCGCTGCCCGAGGAAGCCAAGGCGATGGCCGGTCCGCTGCTGTCGATGATGTCGCAGATGGGCGGCATGGCGTTCGGCTCGCAGCTCGGACAGGCGCTGGCCCGGTTGTCGAAGGAAGTTCTGACGTCGACCGACATCGGATTGCCGTTGGGGCCCAAGGGAATTGCGGCGCTGCTGCCCGATGCCATCGAGTCGTTCGCCGACGGGCTCGAGCAGCCCCGCAGCGAGATCGTCACATTCCTGGCGGCCCGCGAGGCCGCCCATCACCGCTTGTTCAGTCATGTGCCGTGGCTGTCCAGCCAGCTGCTTGGCGCCGTCGAGGCCTACGCCAAGGGCATGAAGATCGACATGCACGGAATCGAAGATCTGGCCCGCGATTTCAACCCGGCGTCGCTGAACGACCCCGCTGCGATGGAGCAGTTGCTGGAGCAGGGTGTGTTCGAGCCCAAGGCCACGCCGGAGCAGACTCAGGCGCTGGAACGGCTCGGCACGCTGCTGGCGCTGATCGAGGGCTGGGTGCAGACCGTGGTAAACGAGGCGCTGGGCGAGCGCATTCCGGGCGCGACCGCGCTCGGCGAGACGTTGCGGCGCCGCCGGGCCACCGGTGGGCCGGCCGAGCAGACGTTCGCCACGCTGGTCGGCCTGGAGTTGCGGCCGCGAAAGCTGCGCGAGGCCGCGACGCTGTGGGACCGGCTGACTCAAGCCGTCGGCGTCGACGCCCGCGACGCGGTCTGGCAGCACCCCGACCTGCTGCCCGGATCCGACGACCTCGACGACCCGGCCGGTTTCATCGACCGCGCTCTCGGCGGCGACACCAGCGGAATCGATGAAGCCATCGCCGAATTCGAGCGTCAAGCGGGCGAGGACGACGGCCCTGTGGATAGCTGAGTCGTAGCCGCAGACCGCCGTGGCACAGTGCCACGATGGCGCAGGCCGGGGCTCTGTACGCGCTCGACCCCGCGCTGCCGGTGCTGCTTCGACCCGACGGCGCCGTGCAGGTCGGCTGGGGTCCACACCGCGCGGTGCTGATCCGCCCGCCGCGCGGCGTAACCCCGACGAAGGTGGCGACATTGCTGCGCGCGATGCACGCGCCGGTGCCGATCAGCGAGCTTCGGCGTCAGCCCAGCGGGCTCAGTGACGGTGAATTGATGGATCTCGTCAAACAATTGGTGACGGCGGGAGTCGCCACCCGGGGCGCCCGCCGACGCCCGACGCGGTCGGTGTCGATCCGCGTGCATGGCCGGGGGCCGCTGTCCGAGTTGCTGGCCGAAGGGCTGCGGTGTTCGGGCGCGCGGGTGAAGCAGAGCAACCAGCCGCATGCCGCCGTGACATCCGCCGACGCCGATCTGGTGGTGCTGGCCGACAACCTGGCCACCGACCCGCGGATGCTGCGCGAACTGCACAGCCAGAGCGTCGCCCACCTCGCAGTGCGGGTGCGCGACGGCACCGGGCTGGTTGGGCCGCTCGTCGTTCCGGGGGTGACGTCATGCCTGAACTGCGCCGACCTACACCGCAGGGACCGGGACGCCGCCTGGCCGGCGGTGGCCGCGCAACTGCGCGACACCGTGGGCGTCGCCGACCGGGCGACGCTGCTGGCCACCGCGGCGCTGGCGCTCAGCCAGGTCAACCGGGTGATCGGCGCGGTCCGCGGGGTCGACTCCGATCCGCCCGCTTCGCTGAGCGCCACGCTGGAGTTCGACGTGCACGCCGGGTCGATTGTGGCGCGACAATGGCCCCATCATCCGCTGTGTTCCTGCTGACAGCAGTTGTTTCCAGATCGATGGGGCAAGCACAGGCTTGTCGTGGATGATGGTGTCGTGGCAGACATCAAACGCGGGGGCGCTGCGCGCAACGCGAAGCTGGCCGGGCTGGCGGGCGGCATCGCCGGCCGCACCGCACTCGGGTTCGGCAAGCGGCTGGCCGGCAAATCGCAGGACGAGGTCAACGCCGAGCTGATGGAGAAGGCGGCCAAGCAACTTTTCACCGTGCTGGGCGAGCTCAAGGGCGGCGCGATGAAGGTCGGCCAGGCCCTGTCGGTGATGGAAGCCGCGATCCCCGAGGAGTTCGGCGAGCCGTACCGCGAAGCGCTGACCAAGCTGCAGAAGGACGCGCCGCCACTGCCCGCCGACAAGGTGCACCGCGTGCTCGACGCGCAGCTGGGCACCAAGTGGCGGCAACGGTTTTCCGAGTTCGACGACACCGCCGTGGCCTCGGCCAGCATCGGCCAGGTGCACAAGGGTGTGTGGGCCGACGGCCGTGAGGTCGCCGTCAAGATCCAATACCCCGGCGCCGACGAGGCGCTGCGCGCAGACCTGAAGACGCTCCGGCGGATGATCGGCGTGGTCAAGCAGCTCGCCCCCGGCGTCGACGTCGAGGGCGTCGTCGACGAGCTGATCGAACGCACCGAGATGGAACTCGACTACCGGCTGGAGGCCGAGCACCAGCGCGCCTTCGCCAAGGCCTACGACGGTCACCCCGACTTCCTGGTCCCCCGCGTGGTGGCCAGCGCCCCCAAGGTCGTGATCCAGGAGTGGATCGAGGGCATCCCGATGGCGGACATCATCCGCGAAGGCACCGTCGAGCAGCGCGACCTGATGGGGACCCGATTGGCCGCCTTCATCTTCGACTCACCGCGCCGAATCGAGATGATCCACGGCGACGCCCACCCGGGCAACTTCATGCTGATGCCCGACGGGAAAATGGGTGTCATCGACTTCGGTGCCGTCGCACCGCTTCCCGGTGGATTCCCGGTCGAACTCGGGGCGACGATCCGTCTTGCCCGCGACAAGAATTACGACATGGTATTGCCGACGATGGAGAAGGCCGGGTTCATCCAGAAGGGCGAGCAGGTGTCGGTGCACGACATCGACGAGATGCTGCGCCAGTACGTCGAGCCCGTCGAAGTCGAGGTCTTCCATTACACCCGTAAATGGTTGCAGCGCATGACTTACCGTCAGCTGAACCAGGGCGTCTCGCAGATCAAGACCGCTCGTCAGATGAACTTGCCGCCCAAGCTCGCCATCCCGATGCGGGTGCTCGCGACGTCGATGGCGATCATGTGTCAGCTGGATGCGCACGTGCCGACCCAGAGGCTCTCCAATGAGCTGGTTCCCGGCTTCGCCGATCCCGAAGAGGCTGCGGTCTAACGGTTTTGCGCCTAGGCCGCAATTTTGCGGGGACGTCCGCGCGGACGCTTGCGGCTCACGACCGAGCCGCGGTCGAGGATTTCGCCGCCCCACACTCCCCACGGCTCGGCGCGATCGAGTGCATCGGCCAGGCAGGTACGCCGGATCGGGCAGTCGGCGCACAGCTCCTTGGCGAGCTCCAAGTCCGACGGGCTGTCGGCGAACCACAGGTCGGGATCGCTGACGTGACACGGCAACTCCGGCAGCTGATCGTCGGGATCTAATTCCGCGGTCATCTCGTGCGTACCTGCTTCCTGGTCTGGGGGATCTTCGGACCAGTGGCGGGTTGCCTAACCAAAAAAATTGGCCACGGATCCTGGTGACTTCGGGTCCGTGGCCATCTGGCTAGATTCTGGGCTGACTAGGTGACTAGTGCCCCTACCCACGGACGCTGGGTCTTGGCGGCGGCGATGCGCTTGTGCGCAGCCGCCGAGGCGGCATGGGCAGCATGGGCGGAGCCAGCGCCGGCCGGGCGTACGTCGAACGCGTTGATCGTGATCATGAGGGCTCCCCCCTTCCAGCTAGGCATGCGAAAAGTTCGCTTCGAGGCTAGATCGTACCAGGTTGACGCGGCAAGCGATTTTCTGACCTGGGGTTTTAGTGCCGACCCGCTACGCCCGGCTTCGCCGCGCTGGCGATCGCCACGGGCTTATGCGCGGCTGCGGACGAGATCGAGGACGTCCGGGCCGAATTGCTCGAGCTTGCGGGCGCCGATCCCGGGGATGGCGACCAGCGCGGCGTCGTCGGTCGGCAGCAGTTCGGCGATCGCGATCAACGTGTTGTCGGTGAACACGACGTAGGCCGGGACGTTCATCTCCTTGGCGGTGCGCAGCCGCCAGTCCTTGAGTTCGAGGAGCAGTTCGTCGTCGATGTCGGCGGCGCAGGTCTCGCAGCGGCGCAGCATGATCGCCGCCGGCGTGGACAGCTGGCTGTTGCAGATCCGACAGCGCGACGCGGGCGCGTTCTTGCGCCGCGGCTTGTTCGGCGTCGGATCAGCGTGGGTCTGCGGAGACAGCCCGTTGAGGAAACGTGACGACTTGCGGCTCTGCCGCCCGCCCGGGTTGCGGGACAGCGCCCAGCTGATCGCCAAATGTACTCGGGCCCTGGTGATTCCGACGTAGAGCAGGCGGCGTTCCTCTTCAACGGCCTCGCTCTCGCCGCCGTGGGCCAGCGCGTGGGTGATGGGCAGCGTGCCGTCGGTCAACCCGACCAGGAACACCGCGTCCCACTCCAGGCCTTTGGCGGCGTGCAGCGATGCCAGCGTCACGCCCTGTACGACGGGTGGGTGACGTGAGTCGGCGCGGGTCCGCAGTTCGTTGAGCAGTTCGGGGAGTGCCAGGTCCGGCCGGTGTGCGACTTCCTCGTCGACCAGTTCGGCCAAAGCCAGCAACGCTTCCCAGCGTTCGCGCGCCCGCGTTCCGGTCGGGGGTTCGGCGGTCAGCCCCAGCGGTTCGAGGAGGCCGCGGACGACCTCGGGCAGCGAACCCTCGACGTCGTTGTTGGCCGCGCGCTGCATCGCCAGCAGCGCCTGACGGATCTCCTGACGGCTGAAGAAGCCCTCGCCGCCGCGGACCTGATACGCGATGCCCGCCTCCGTCAAAGCCTCTTCGTAGATCTCGGACTGCGCGTTGATCCGATACAGCACAGCGATTTCTGACGGCGGTGTGCCCGCATCGACGAGTTGCGCAATCGACTTGGCCACCGCGGTGGCTTCCGCGACCTCGTCGGGGTAGTCGCGAAATGTGGGCTCTGGCCCGGGATCCCGCTGACCGATGAGGTGCAGTTTGCTGCCGGCCACTCGACCGCGGGCCGCGGCGATCACCCGGTTGGCCAGCGATACCACCTGCGGCGTGGACCGGTAGTCGCGTTCCAGTCGCACGACGGTTGCCTCCGGGAAGCGCCGGGAGAAGTCCAGCAGGTAGCGCGGCGAGGCCCCGGTGAACGAGTAGATGGTCTGATTGGCGTCGCCGACGACGGTGAGGTCGTCACGATCCCCCAGCCAGGCCGACAGCACCCGTTGCTGCAGCGGTGTGACGTCCTGATACTCGTCAACGACGAAGCAGCGGTAGCGGTTTCGGAATTCCTCGGCGACCGCGGCGTCGTTCTCGATCGCGGCTGCGGTGTGCAGCAGCAGGTCGTCGAAGTCCAGCAGTGTGAGGCCGTCATTGCGGGCCTTCAGCGATTCGTAGGCGGCGTACACCGCCGCGACCCTGGCCGCGTCCAGCGGGACGTCGCGGGCCACTTCGGCCACCGCGCCGGGGTATTGCTCGGGTGAGATCAGCGACGCCTTGGCCCATTCGATCTCGCCGGCCACGTCGCGCACGTCGTCTGTGCTCAGCTTCAGGCCTGCGCCGGTGGCCCCGCGCGCGACGACGGCGAACTTGGTGTCGAGGAGTTGCCAGCCGGTATCGCCGACCACCCGCGGCCAGAAGTAGCGCAGCTGCCGGTGTGCGGCGGCGTGGAACGTCATCGCCTGAACCCCGCCGACACCGGTCTGCGCGGCGGCGCCCAACGCCCGCAGCCGCGACCGCATCTCACCGGCGGCCCGCTGGGTGAACGTCACCGCCAGCACCTGGCTCGGCGCAACGTGGCCCGCCGCGACGAGTTGGGCGATGCGGTGCGTGATCGTGCGGGTTTTGCCTGTTCCCGCGCCTGCCAGCACGCAGACCGGGCCACGGGGAGCCAGCACGGCCTCGCGCTGCTCGTCATCGAGGTCGGCAACCAGGGAATCCGCGACCACCGACATGGGCTCCATCTTGGCAGTGATGGGTGACATACGCGTTGCAGGCATGCCACCGCAGCCCTCTATGTTTGTAGGACTATGAGCAACGCTTCCATCACCATGTACAGCACGAGCTGGTGCGGTTACTGCCACCGGCTCAAGACGGTGTTGAAGTCAGAGGGCATCGCCTATGACGAGGTCAACATCGAGCAGGACCCGTCGGCGGCGGAGTTCGTCGGCTCGGTCAACAACGGCAATCACATCGTCCCGACGCTGAAGTTCTCCGACGGTTCGACGATGACCAACCCCAGCGGCAAAGAGGTCAAGGCGAAACTGTCCACGCTGAGCTAGGCGGATTCGGCCCACGACTCCACGATCACCCGCGCGATCGACACCGAGCCGGGGAGCAGCAACCTCGACTCCGAGTCGCTGCTCCAGTCGCCGAGCTTCAACGCCGCCCGGATCTCGTCGCGGGTGAACCACTCCGCTTCGGCGATCTCACCGTCGTTGAACGCGAACGGCTCGGCGGGATCGGCGATGGCGTGGAAACCGATCATCAGCGACCGTGGAAACGGCCACGGCTGGCTACCCAGGTAACGAATGTCGCTGACGTGCAGCCCGATCTCTTCGTGAATCTCACGGGCGACGCAGGTCTCGAACGACTCCCCCGCCTCGACGAAGCCGGCCAGCAGCGAGAACATCCGGTCCGGCCACACCGTCTGACGAGCCAGCACCGCGCGATCGCCGCCGTCGTGCACCAAACAGATGATCGCGGGGTCGATGCGCGGGAATTCCTCGTGACCGGTCAGCGGGTTGACTCGGGCCCAGCCCGCACGGATCGGTTTGGTCGGCGAACCGTCGATCGAACTGAACCGCGAGCCGGCATGCCAATTCAGCAGCGCCGCAGCCGAAGACACCAGTTGCGCGCCGACGTCGTCGAACAGCTGGCCGGCCCGGCGCAGGTCGGCCACCTCCGCCTTGACGCTCGGGTCCTCCGGGGATTCCAGCGGGCCGTGGACCGCCCACACATGCCGGCCGTCCTCGAGCCGGCCCAGGAACACCGCGTCCGCCGGCGGCTTGTCGGCCAGGTTGATCGCCTTGCCCAGCAGCACCTTGCCGTCGGCGACCAGCACCTGATTGCGCGGGTCGAGTCGTAGCAGCGCAGCGTCCGACCACCCCTCGGCGGCGGCATCGATGTCGGTGCGCAGCTGATCGGCTCGGTCGGCGCCGATGCGCGACAACAGCGGCACGGCGTTCAGTTGAAAATCCACATTTACCTCCTGGTGGCGACCCGCCGCGGTCACTTCCCTGTGTTGCGGACGAAGAGCAGTCGGTCGCCCACTTCGATGGCGTCGGCCTCGGGCGCGTCGACTCTCAGGAGCCGGCCGTCGCGGACGACGCCGAGCACGATGTCAGGCAGATGCCGTGGCGAGCCGCCGAGCTCGGTTGCCTCGACTTCGCGTTCGCCGATGGCGAATCCGTGCGACGGCGTCAGCAGGTCGTCGATCATCTCGACGACGCTGGGCGTCGTGGTTGCCACGCCCAGCAGTCGCCCGGCTGTCTCGGAGGAGACGACCACCGAGTCGGCACCGGATTGCTTGAGTAGGTGCTGGTTTTCGGCCTCGCGGATCGACGCGACGATTTTGGCCTTGGGTGCGACCTCGCGAGCGGTGAGGGTGACCAGTGTCGCGGTGTCGTCGCGGCCGGTGGCGACGATGATCGCCGACGCGTGCTGGGCCGAGGCCAGCCGCAGGACGTCGGATCGGGTGGCGTCGCCGTGCACGGTGACGAGGTCGGCGGCCGCCGCGTGGTCGAGTGCCGACTGGTCGATGTCGACGACGACGAAGTCTTTGCTGGCCGCTTCGTCGCCGCACATCGCGCCGACCGCGGTTTTGCCTTTGGTGCCGTAGCCGATGACGACGGTGTGGTTGCGCACTGAGCTCCTCCAACGCTGAATCTTCCAGGCCTGCCGGGACCGCTCGGTAAGCACCTGCAGAGTCGTGCCGACCAACACCACGAGGAACAGGATCCGTAGCGGCGTGAGGACCACGACGCTGATCAGCCGGGCGAATTCGGTGTACGGGGTCAGGTCGCCGTAGCCGACTGTCGTCAAGGACACCGTCGCGAAGTACAGGCAATCCAGGAAGGTCAGCTGCCCGCCGCGGACGTCGGTGTAGCCGTTGCGGCCGAGGTAGACGGTGATGACCGCCGCCGCCAAGGCCAGCAGTGCGAGGGCGATACGCCGCCAGATCGCGCGTATCGGGCTGAGTTGAACCTCGGGAACTCGTACGACGCCAACGAGGGCGTAGCCGGGTTTGGTGGTCAGCGTCTCGTCGAGATCGCGTGCCCGACGGCTAACTTTGACCACAGCTCATCGGCTCGAACGGACGCACGACACAATGTAACCATGACCGCCATCACACACAGTCCTCAACGGGATGCCAGCCGGACCTCCGCCCATCGGATCGCGGTGCTGTTGTTCGGCGTCGGCACGCTGCACTTCGTTGCTCCCAAGCCGTTCGACGACATCATCCCGGTCGAGCTGCCCGGCAGCCCGCGGTTCTACACGTACGCCTCCGGCGTCGCCGAACTCGGCATTGGTGCCGCGCTGCTGGTGCCCCGGGTTCGCCGGCTGGCGGCACTAGCGGCCGCGGCGTTGTTCCTGGCGGTGTTCCCTGGGAACGTCAACATGTGCCGGTTGTGGTGGGGCAAGCCGTGGCCGATGCGCATCATCGCGCTGGCCCGGCTGCCGCTGCAGATTCCGATGATCACCACCGCGCTGAAGATCGCCCGTAACTCCTAGGGCACCAGCATCTCGGCCAGCTCCTCGTGGCCCGGCAGGGTGTGCGGGACGACGGTATGCCCGCTTCGCACATAGTGAAATGCGGTGCGCACCAACGACTCCTCGCAGCCGCTGAGCGCCGCCCACGCTATGCGGTACACACCGAGCTGGACCGCCGCGTGTTGGGCGGCCTCCGGGCCGTGGGGGGGTTTGCCGGTCTTCCAGTCGAGGACGGTCGCGCCGCCGTCGGGTTCGGCGAAGACCGCGTCGATGCGGCCGCGGACCACGGTGCCGCCGATGGCCATCTCGAACGGCACCTCGACGGCGATCGGCGTGCGCGCGGCCCACGGTGAGTCGAGGAAGGCGTCCTGCAGCGCGGCCAGCTCGTCGGCGTCGCGCTGCGCGATGTCGGTGTCGGCGGCACCCGGCAGGTCGGCGAGGTCGAACAGCCGCTCGGCTCCGTAGAAGTGCTCGACCCAATCGTGAAAGGCGTTGCCCAGCAACGCGTGCGGCTCGGGTCGTGCCGGCAACCGGCGGGTGAGCCGCTGCAGGGCGTGTTCGGGGTCGCGGGCCAAATCGACGAGACTGCTGACCGACAGTCCGCTGGGCAGCGTTGCCGCCGATGGTTGCGCGGCGCGGGCGCGCTCCTGCAGCAGCGCGTCGACGTCGGGCGCCCAGTCCTCGGGATCCTCGGCGCCGGCGCTCGTCTCGGCCGTCGCGGCGGCGACGAGGTCGGCCCCGCGCTGGACGTCGGCGCGGCGGGCGCCCAGCGGGTCGACGGGCCAGTTGGCCTCGTGGATGCTGTCGCGCAACGGGTTTCGTTCACCGTCGGCGGGCGATGGCGCCCAATGTTCGATCACGCCGCAGGGTTGGCCCGCGTCGATCGACTGGTCGATGATGTCCTTGAGTTCGGATAAGAAATCCGACGGCCCGCGCGGCTTGATGCCGGTGGCGGCCCAGTGATGGCCGGACAGCAGCAGCGTGTCCTCCGAGCGGGTGATCGCGACGTACAGGAGCCGGCGCTCCTCGTCGATGCGGCGCTGCTCGAGTTGGGCCTTGTGTGCGGAGATCTTGTCCGACAACTGCTTTCGGTCGGTCACATCGGAGGTGTCCAGTATCGGTACACCGTGGATGCCGGTGATGGAGCGGTCGCCACGCAGCAACGGCGGCAGGTCGGCGGCGTCGGTGAGCCAGGTGCGGGCCTGGGCGGTCGACGGGAAGAGTCCACCCGACAGGTGCGGGACCGCGACCACTTGCCACTCCAAGCCCTTCGCGGCGTGAACGGTCAGCACCTGCACTCGGTTCTGGGCGACGACGACCTGGGCGGGCGCGAGTCCGTTCTCGACGACCGCGGCGGCGTCCAGGTAGGCCAGCAGCCCGATGACCGATGCTAGGGAGTCGGCTCCGGCGCTGCGGTCGGAGTAGCCATTGACCACGTCGGCGAACGCGTCCAGTTGCTCGGTGCCGGCCCAGCCGTCCCCGAGCGTTGCCGCCCGCACCTCGCAGTCGACGCCCAGCAGTCGGCGGACTTCGGCGACCAGGTCGGGCAACGGGTGACCGAGGTGGCTGCGCAGCATGCTCAGTTCCTCGGCGAGCGCCGTGATCCGCCGATACCCCTCCGCTGAATAGCCTTGCGCGGGGCCGGGATCGGCGAGCGCGTCGGCCAGCCCTGCGGTGTCGGACTCGGGCCCGGCAGACTCGGCGATCCGCTCCGCGGTTTCTCCCGAGCGGCCCGCGTGCCGGCCGTCGAGGGCGACAGCGCGACTCCACAGCCCCGCCACGTCGCGGGCGCCAAGCCGCCACCGGGGTCCGGTGAGGACCCGCATCGCGGCGATGCCGGCGGCCGGGTCGGCGACCAGACGCAGCATCGCGACCACGTCGGCGACCTCAGGCACCGCGAGCAGCCCGGCCAGCCCGATGACCTCGACGGGTACCCCGCGGGCTCGCAGCGCCTCGGCGATCGGCGCGGCATCGGCGTTGCGGCGCACCAGGACTGCGGCGGTCGGCGGCGCGACACCGTCGGCGGCGGCTTGCCGATAACAGTGCTGCAGATGATCGGCGAGCCAGTCGCGTTCGGCCAGCACGTCGGGCAGCAGCGCGCACCGCACCGCGCCGGGAGCGGCGCCGGGTCGCGAGCGCAGCGGGTTCACCGCGACCGATCGCTGCCGCGCCTCAGCCGAAATGGCATTGGCTACATGCAAAGTCGTCGGCGGGTTACGCCAGCTGGTGCTCAGCTCCAGCACCGGCGCCGGGCTACCGTCCGACAGTGGGAAGTCGGTCGTGAACCGCGGCAGATTAGTGGCCGACGCACCGCGCCAGCCGTAGATAGACTGGATCGGGTCCCCAACCGCCGTCAGCGCCAGTTGCTCGTCGACTCCGCCGCCGAACAGGGACGACAACAGCATGCGCTGGGCATAGCCGGTGTCCTGGTATTCGTCGAGCAGCACGACCCGGTAGCGGCTACGCAGTTGCTCGCCGACCTGCGGCACGGTCAGCGCCAACCGTGCGGCACAGGACATCTGGCCGCCGAAGTCCATCACCTTGTCAGTCCGCATCCGTCGATGCAGGGCGTCGATCAGCGGCACGAACTCGGCACGTTCGGACTGGGTGGTGAGCATACGCAGCAGCCACTGGCTGGGCCCGCGGTCGCGCTGATAGCGCCCCGCCGGCAGAGTGTGCACGAGCCGTTCGAGCTCGACGTGGGTGTCGCGGACCTCGCCGGTGTCGACGAGATGCTCGGCGAGCTGACTCGACAGCCGCAGCACCATCGCGGTGACGGCGGCCGGGTTCTTCTCGGTGTCGAGTTCGCCCGGGTAGGAGTTGACGACGTCGAACGCCAACTGCCAGAGCTCCGTCTCGCTGAGCAGCCGGGTGTCGGGTTCGACGGGCTGCGCGGACTCCGGGGTCGACAGCAGGCCGTATTCGCGCAGCAGTTGGCCGGCGAACGCATGGTAGGTGCTGACGATCGGCATGCCGGCGGCCTCACCGGTTTCTCCGCCCAGGACCAGACCGGCGCCGCTGAGCCGGGCGAGGCGGGACCTGACCCGGCGTAGCAGCTGGCCGGCCGCCTTGCGGGTGAAGGTCAGGCCCAGCACCTGAGCGGGGTCGGCGTAGCCGTTGGCGACCAGCCACACCACGCGGGCCGCCATCGTCTCGGTCTTGCCGGCGCCGGCGCCGGCGATCACCACCAGCGGGCCGGGCGGCGCCGCGATGACCGCCGCCTGTTCCGCGGTCGGCTCGAAAAGTCCTAGCGCATCGGCCAATTCGGCCGGGCCGTACCGCGGCGGCGCGATGGCGGTCATGCCATCCCCTGCGCGTCGGTGTGCGCCGGGCAGCTCGACCGGAGCGGGCAGTGCGTGCAGCCGTCATTGACCCGGGCGATGAACTGCGGGCCGGCCGTCGCGCCGGCGGCGTCGCCGATGCTGAGCCGCCACTTGTCGCGGGCTTCCGGTGTCAGCGGATCCTGCTCGCGCTCGGTGGCGCCCGACGACCCTGTCTTGCCGAGATAGACCAGGCGACCTCCGCCGGGCTCGTCGCCCTGTTCGACCAAGCCTTCGGCCACCGCAAGCTGGTAGGCCGCCAACTGGGCGTGCCGCTGCGCGTCGTCCTTGGTGACCGGCGTCTTGCCGGTCTTGACGTCGATGATCACCAGCCGCCCTTCGGCGTCGCGCTCGATCCGGTCGACCCGGCCGCGCAACCGGACATTACCGTCGAGCACCCCGTCGACCTCGACCTCGACGCCGACCTCGGTCAGCTCGCCACGAGTCTGCGTGCGCCATGCCAGAAACGTCTCGATCATGGCCCGGTGCCGGGCCAGTTCATTGTCGGCGTACCACCGTGATTCGAACGGTAGATGCTGCCACGCCCGCTCGAGGGCGGCCAGCAATTGCGCCTCACCGCCGCCCGGCTCCGCGATCAGCGCGTGCACGATCGAGCCGACGATGGAGCCGAGATCGCGCGGGTCGGTACCGCCGTGGCGTTCGGCCATCCACCGCAGCGGGCAGTCGGTCAACGTCTGAAGGCTCGACGGCGTCAGCGTCACGACATGGTCGTCGCCGCTCCACATCGGCTCGGTGGTGCTGACCTCTGACATGCCATACCAGCCAGCCGGGTCGGCGCCCGGCACGCCGGCCGCAACCAGACGGGCCAATTGTGCTGCCGCACAATCGCGCGTCGCGTCGCTGACCGCACCCTGCGGCGCGCACACCACGCCGCGCAGCCGGCCCACCACCGCGTTGGCCGATAGCACGCGTGGTCCGACGACCGGCTGCAGCGCGGCGTCCGCCGATCCGGTGGACCACTGCGCGATCTCGGCAAAGAACGGCGACGGCATGGCGGCCTCGTCGCTGCCGCCCGCCTCGCCGTCGACGGCGGTCACCAGCAGCCGCATCCGCGCCCGGCCCATCGCGGCGACCAACAGCCGCCGCTCCTCGGCGAGCAGCGGCGCCCGCATGGATGCGCTCTCCGCGACGCCGTCGAGCACGTCGAGCAGCCGTTGCGTGCCCAGCACACCGCCACGCGGAATCGTGTTGGGCCACAACCCTTCCTGCAGGCCGGCGATGACGACGAGATCCCATTCGCGACCGAGCGCCGCGTGTGCGCTCAACACCGGAACCTGCTCGGCCGCGGCGGGTTCGGCGGTGGCCCGCAGTCGCTCGGCGGCCAGGTGGTCGAGCAGTCCGCCGAGCGACGCACCGGCAGTGCGCGACAGATAGTCGTCGGTGGTGTCGAACAGCGCAGTGACCGCGTCGAGGTCGCGGCCGGCCTGCACGCCGGCGGTGCCGCCACGCTCACACACCGTCAGCCAGCGACGCTGTAGGCCGGAGCGGTGCCAGGCCGCCCACAGCGTGTAGCGCGGGTCCTCCCCGCGTCGGTGCGAACCAGCCGCGGCGGCGAGAACCGAGCGGACCCGCTGCACTGACCTGGCCTGGGCCGTGGGCAACCGGGCCGGCGAGTCGCCGGTCAACGCCTTGACCAACCGATCGCCGAATTCGATTGATGCACAGTCGGTCTCGCCGCGCCGCAGTGCACGACGCAGCTCGCGCAACGACACCGGGTCGACGCGGCCGATCGGGCCGGTCAGCAGCGATACGGCCTGCTCGCCGGTCAGCCCCTCGGAGGTCGCGGCCAGCACCGTCATCAGGGCGTGCGCCGCGGGCTGCGCCACTAGCGGACCGGTGAGTGATTGCGGGGCGACCGGAACACCGGCCCGCGCCAGCGCATGCGGCAGCCCCGCGCCCGCACGCGGCACCGACCTGACTACGACGGCCATCTGCGACCACGGCACCCCGTCGACCAGATGTGCGCGCCGCAGATAGTCGGCGATGATGGTCGCCTCCCCAGCCGCCGAGGCGGCCAGCTTCACCAGCACCGAGCCGGGATCGTCGCCGATGCCGTCGATTTCACCGCCACCGGCCAGCCGTCCCGCGATGCCCGACACGGCCCGGGCCACGGCCGGGGCGCAGCGGTGCGACGCCGTGAGCACGATCGAAGGTGTGCCGTCGCCGAGCAGCGCGGCCGGTTCAGCGCCGCGGAAACCGAAGACCGCCTGGTCCGGATCACCGGCGAGTAGCGTCACGTCGGCGCCGGCGGCCAGCACCCGGACCAGGAGCGCAGCCTGCGGGTCGAGCTGCTGAGCGTCGTCCACCAGCAGCACGCCGATCCGGGACCGCTCGCCGGCCAGCAACTCGGCGTCGACCGCTAACGCCTCCAGCGCGGCGCCGACCAGCTCGGCGGCACCGACCGCCGGCGTCGTCGCTTGTGGGGCCGCCGTCCCGACGGCGGCGCGCAGCAGCATCACCTGCTCGTAGCTGCGGGCAAAGCGGCCCGCAGCTGCCCATTCCGGACGGCCCGACAGCCGGCCCACCCGCTCCAGCTGCTGCGGGTCGACACCGCGTTCAGCGCATCGGGTGAGCAGCTCGCGCAGCTCGGCGGCGAAGCCGTCGGTGCCCAGGGCCGCCCGCAGCTCGGCCGGCCACCCGTCGAGGCCGTCGGCGATCTCGGCGGCCAGCAACTCGCCGATGACCGAGTCCTGTTCCGCGCTGGTGACCAGTCGGGGCGGCGGCCCGCCGGCGCGCTGCGCCGCCAGCCGCAGCACGGCGAACGCGTAGCTGTGCACGCTGCGCACCAACGGCTCGCGCACCACCACGGGACCGGCGCCACCTTCGTGGGCGGCCAGCAGCCGCGCCGTCAACGCGCTGCGCGCCTGCGCGCCGATGCGGCCCGAACCCGTCAGCAGCAGAACCGATTCCGGATCGGCGCCGGCGCCGATGCGTGCGGCGGCGACGTCTATCAGCAGCGAACTCTTGCCGGTGCCCGGCCCACCGAGCACACGCACCGTCCCACGCAGGTTGGGATCGAGCGCGGCGTGGGCCTCGGGGCCCCAGTGGTACGACATAGCGGGAATGACACCACGGGGGTCCGACAAGTCGCCTCGATCGGCGGGCTGGCACGATCGACGCGTGACCCATCTGCATGTGCACCGCTTCGGCCCGCCCGGCCCGGTGCGGCTGCTCGCGCTGCACGGGCTCACCGGGCACGGCCAGCGCTGGGAACACCTGACGAGCCGGTACCTGCCCGAGATCAGCGTTGCCGCACCGGATCTGATCGGTCACGGCCACTCGTCGTGGGATGCGCCGTGGACGATCGACGCCAACGTGGCCGCGCTGGCCGATCTGCTCGACAGCGCGGCCGACGGCCCCGTCGCGATCGTGGCGCACTCGTTCGGCAGCGCGATCGCCATGAGCCTGGCAGCCGCGCACCCGGACCGAATCTGCGGCCTCGTGCTGCTCGACCCGGCGGTGGGCCTCGACGGCGGATGGATGCTCAAGATCGCGGATGCGATGCTCGCCTCCCCCGACTACACCGACGTCGCGGAAGCCCGCGCGGCGAAGACCAACGGCTCGTGGAAGGGCGTCGATGCGGCCGTCGTCGACACCGAACTCGAACAGCACCTCGTCATGCTGCCCGGTGGTCGGTGCACCTGGCGGCTCAGTCTGCCGGCGATGATGGCCTACTGGAGCGAGCTGTCACGAGACATTGTGCTGCCGCCCAAGGGAATACGCACGACGCTGGTGCAGGCCGCGCACACGTCGCCGCCCTACGTCACCGAGCAATTGGTCAAGGCTCTGCACGAGCAGTTGGGCCCGGATTTTCGGCACCTCATGTTCGACTGCGACCACATGGTGGCCGAGACCAAGCCCGCCGAGGTCGCGGCGCTCATCCGTGAGTTGGTGATCTGACATGGCACCGATCACCGAGGATCAGGTCGAGCGGGTGCGCGCGCTGGTCGCATTGATTCCCGCGGGCCGGGTGTCGACCTATGGCGACATCGCTTCTGTCGCAGGGCTTTCCAGCCCGCGCATCGTCGGCTGGATCATGCGGACGGATTCGCTGGACCTGCCGTGGCACCGGGTGATCACCGCGTCGGGCCGTCCGGCCAAGCATCTCACCACGAAGCAGCTGGAACTCCTTCGTGCCGAAGGCATTCTGTCGAGCGAGGGAAAAATCCCGCTCGACGAAGTTCGCTTCGAGTTCCCCGACTAGAGGATCAGCCGCACCAGCGCGGCGGTGCGGGCCAGCCCTGGAAACGCGGCGGCCGTCGACCGCGGGTGCAGAGCATGCACCGCGAGGCGGAACATCAACGCGCGCAACAACATCTGCGGCCACTCGGGCAGCGCGTTCCAGCGGTCGATCAGGCCTTCGTCGGCCTCGCCCCACGACAGTGCGTCGACAACGACCACGCCCGCCGCCCAGGACGCCGGCCGCCAATACGGCGTGATGTCGGTAATCCCCGGCGCGGCGGCACCGGCGAACAGCACCGTGCCGTACAGGTCGCCGTCGACCAGCTGATTGGGACTCTTGGTCGGACGGCGAAGTCCGGCAAGCTGAGTGATCAAATCAAGCGACCGCTGCGCCGTCTGCGCTGGGCGCAGTGGCGCGCGCCGCCGCGGGCACCGACTGCAGCGGGCGCTCCTCCCATGCGGCCCGGTCGGCGGCGATGAACACGTCGACGTCGGCCCACGGCGCACTCGGCCCCTGGGTCAGAAAGCGTGGACGTTCCAGCTTGCCGGTGGCCTCGTGCAGTCGCACGGCGGCCGACACCACCTCGTCATGCCGCGGCTCGGGTTGGCCGGCCACGAAAGTGTCTGCTCGCCAACCCGACACCACATAACGCCCGTCGGTCGAGCGGACCGGCCGGGCCAGCCGCACCCCGTCGACGAACAGCGTCTCGCGGACCCGCGCCGACCACGCGGCCCGCGCGTTCTCGGCGACCATCGACAGCACCACTTCGCCGCAGCGCCAGCCGCCCTCCCAGACGGCGCCCAGCGGCGTCGGCCCGACTCCGCTCAAGCCGAATGCCGACAGCACGTGCTCCGGCGGCGGGTCGACACTCACGCGAACAGCCTAAACGGGCTCAGCGAAGTCCCGGGACTAGACACGAATTCGCAGTTCCGCGTGGCGGATCAGTACATCACCATGTCGGGCTGCATCTGCCGCGCCCAGGCCACGATGCCGCCCTCGAGGTGCACCGCATCGGCAAACCCGGCTTCGCGGAATATCGCCAGCGCCTCGGCCGAACGCACCCCCGTCTTGCAATAGAGCACCGGCCTGCGGTCCCGGGCCAGCCCCTTCAGACCGCCACCCGCACTGATCACCGAACTCGGGATCAGCTGGGCCCCGTCGATGCGGTTGATGTCCCACTCGGCGGGTTCGCGGACGTCGATCAGCGCGATGTCGGCGCCGGAGTCGAGCAGATCCCGCAGCTCACGGGGCGTGATTGCGGAGCCGCCGGCGGTCTCGGGGGCGAGTCCGCAGAACTCGTCGTAGTCGATCAACTCGGTGATCGCGGGCGTCGCGGGATCCTTGCGGACGGCGATCGTGCGATAGCTCATCGCGAGGGCGTCGTACATCAGCAGCCGGCCCAGCAGCGGCTCACCGAGGCCGGTGATCAGCTTGATCGCCTCGGTGCCCATCACCGACGCGATCGAGGCGCACAGCACACCCAGCACGCCGCCCTCGGCGCACGACGGCACCAGGCCCGGCGGCGGCGCGTCGGGATACAGGTCGCGGTAGTTCAGGCCCCGGCCGTCGGGAGCGTCCTCCCAGAACACCGACACCTGGCCCTCGAACCGGTAGATCGAACCCCACACGTACGGCTTGTGCGCCAGCACCGCGGCGTCGTTGACCAGGTAGCGGGTGGCGAAGTTGTCGGTGCCGTCCAGGACCAGGTCGTAGCGCCTGAACAGGTCGACGGCGTTGTACCGGTCCAGGCGCGCCTCGTGCAGGTGCACGGTGACCAGCGGGTTGATCTCGGCGATCGAGTCTCGAGCGGACTGCGCCTTGGACCGGCCGATGTCGCCGACGCCGTGGATGATCTGGCGCTGCAGATTCGAGGCCTCCACCACGTCGTCGTCGACGATCCCAATGGTCCCGACGCCGGCCGCGGCGAGATACAGCAGGGTCGGCGCGCCCAGGCCGCCCGCGCCGATCACCAGCACCCGCGCGTTCTTCAGGCGCTTCTGGCCTTCGACGCCAAGATCGGGGATGACGAGATGACGGCTGTAGCGGCTGACCTCGTCGGGGGTCAATTCGCCGGCCGGCTCGACGAGCGGGGGAAGCACATCCCAAGGCTAGGCCGAGGTCAGGCGATGGGATACGGCCAGGGATTGAACCGGCAGGTCTTGCCGTCGGGCTTGACGTACTCCGGGTCGAATTTCGAGTTGTCGTCGTCGGACGTGGAGAACGTCTGCTGCATCATGATCGGCGCGAGGCCGCCCGGCTTGTCACACGGCTCGTGGCGCAGGTAGCCGATGGCGTGGCCGACCTCGTGGTTGATCAAGTACTGCCGGTAGGAGCCGATATCACCCTGGAAGGACAGCGCGCCGCGCACCCAGCGGGCCTCGTTGATGAAGACCCGCGGTTCGACCCCGGCCCCGTAAGACGGGTTGTAGCAGGATGTTTCGAGCGGGAATTCGTATCCGCAGCCCTCACGGACGGACATCGGTGTACTCAGCGAGATGCGGATATCGGGTTTGGTCCGGCCGTTGGCGTCGACCCTCATGAACGCGAACTGCGCGTCGTGAGTCCAGCTCTTAGGGTTACCCAGAGTCTGATCGACCATCGAGGCGAATGCGTCGTCGCCGCCGAACGCGGTGGGCTCCATGCCGTTTTCGGTCTCGACGGTGTACTTGAAGACCTTGACCGCGCCCTGGCCGATCTGCGGCGTGATGCCCGGGACGATGTGCCACGACTTGTCGCCCGTTTCGGTGAACGGCCCACCGTTCGGGAGCATCCCGGTCGGCAGGCTGGCGTCGAATTGGGTCAGGCCCCGCGGTGGAGCGTCGACGATCACCGTGCCGACGGCGCCGATTTTCGGCGGGCCCTGCAACGGATGACCGGACGCGGGCGCGGACGCGCCACTGCCGGTAACGGTCTGATAGAGCACGACACCCGTGATGGCCGCCAACACCGGCAGCGCGTAGGCGCGCCAGCCATACGTGGAGACGAAGCGCCCGAGCCAACTCTGCTTGCGCCAGCGACTGGGTTCGCGGTTCGACCGCTCCCGACCCGCTCCGCC
The DNA here is from genome assembly GCA_963822655.1 of uncultured Actinomycetota bacterium. Lineage (GTDB taxonomy): Bacteria > Actinomycetota > Actinomycetes > Mycobacteriales > Mycobacteriaceae > Mycobacterium. The sequence goes on along the minus strand of CAWGIJ010000013.1, from coordinate 166,294 downwards.
CCAAGCGAGCGGGTCGCGCTGAGCGCGCAGCGGCTCACGCCAGTCGTCGCGAAGAACCGGTGTCCGGTTGCCCCCGCGCCACTCGGGGTCGAAGGTCACTTTCCCAGAATGGCACAACACCTGCTAGCAGGGACTCTAGGCGCGCCAGAACGCCTCCTTAACACGTTGTCAGCCCGACATATAGAACTTGGGTCACAGTTGTTCAAGCCAGTGAGTAGTAGTGTCTTTCGGATTGACCGCGCTTTCGGGAGACCGGCGCGACGACAAGCAGATTGAGGACTGGATGAGCGATCTCGCCAACGCCGCCGGCAGGAGCGGGGTGAAGCCCGGCACTTCGGCCCGGCGCGGCAACCGACTGCCTCGTGACGAGCGTCGTGGTCAACTGCTCATCGCCGCCAGCGACATCTTCGTCGACCGCGGCTACCACGCCGCCGGCATGGACGAGATCGCGGAGCGCGCCGGGGTCAGCAAACCCGTTCTCTACCAACACTTTTCCAGCAAGCTGGAGCTGTACTTGGCGGTGCTGCACCGGCACGTCGAGAATCTGGTGTCCGGTGTGCGCCAAGCGTTGCGCACCACCACCAACAACCGGCAGCGACTGCGGTCGGCGGTGCAGGCGTTCTTCGATTTCATCGAGCACGACAGCCAGGGTTATCGGTTGATCTTCGACAACGACTACACCACCGAACCCCAGGTCGCCGCGCAGGTGCGAGTGGCCACCGAGTCGTGCATCGACGCGGTGTTCGACTTGATCAGTGCCGACTCCGGTTTGGACCCACACCGGGCCCGAATGATCGCGGTGGCACTGGTGGCGCTCAGCGTCGACTGCGCCCGTTACTGGCTGGACTCCGACCGGCCGATCAGCAAGGACGACGCCGTCGACGGCACCGTGTACTTCGCCTGGGGCGGCTTGTCACACGTGCCGCTCACCCGGCCCTAGTTCTTCGCGGCGCCGATTCCGAAGCCGACGCGGCGCGAGTCCGCGGCGCCGATCTCGACGTAGGCGATCGCGGCCGAGTTGACGAGGAAGCGACGGCCTTTGTCGTCGGTCAGGCCCAGCACATGCGCGTCCTTGGCCAGTGCGGCCGAGACCAGCGCCTCGACTTCGGCAGGCGTCTGCGTGCTGCTGAAGACCAACTCGCGCGGACTGTCTGTGATACCGATCTTGACCTCCACGCCGGTCCCTTCCCGTTCTTCGGTGGATGTTGCTTCGAGATGCAGGCTAGTGGACGCCGCCTAGGCGTGCCCAAAGCCGGTCGGTGGCAAGGGTTCGCAGGAGCCCGCCGTTGGCAAATCGTGACCTGACACGCCCTCGTCGAGGCGTCCGGCTTTGAGGCCCATCGATAACATTTGCACCATCAGTACCACCGACTACCTGGGTCACGAACTCCAGGACTACTCAGATGACGAGACCGTCGACGACATCTACGCCGACGGCGATCACTCATCGCGCGATGAGCGCTGGCGCCCGATCGCGGCCATCGCCAGCATCGTCTTCGTGCTCGCCATCATCGCCACCGTGGTGATCGTGAACGGCGGCGACAGCGCCTCGACCTCGGCGACCGTCGTCGTTCCGCCTAGCCACGGCACGACTCCGCGGTTGGTACCGGCGCTGCCGCCCGAGACGGTCACCACCATGACGCCGACGTCGCGACCACCGAGCCCAACCGCCACCAGCACCCCGCCGACGGAGACTCCGTCGCCCGAAGCGATTCCGCCGGTGGCGCCCGATGTCGCCGCGCGGACCTTCGTCTACCGGGTCAGCGGCGTCAAGGGTCTGCTCGATCTGGTCACCATCGTCTACACCGACGCATCGGGCGCACCGCAAACCGACTTCAACGTGTCGCTGCCGTGGTCGCGGACGGTCGTGCTGAACCCCGGCGTGAGCACCCGATCGGTCGTGGCGACCAGCCTCATCGGTCGGCTGAACTGCTCGATCGCCGACGGCGTGGGTGACAACGTCGCGATCTCGACCAGCAGCACGATGATCGCGACCTGCAGCCGCTAGGCCAGGCCCAGCTCGCGCGTCCGGTCGTCGTGGGTGCGCTGCAGCCGGTCGAAGAACCCGGCGAGATGCGCCAGCCCATCGGTCCGCGTCACCACCAGGTCGACCAGCTCGTCATGCTCTGCCAGCACGTACTGCGCCTGCGTGATCGCCTCGCCGAGCAAGCGGCGCGACCACAATGCAAGCCGGCTGCGCTGCTTGCTGCTCTTCGCGATCGCGGCGCGCACCTCGGCGACGACGAACTGCGAGTGCCCGGTCTGCGACATCGTGGAGCGCACCACGTCGGCCACCTCGTCGGGCAGCGCGTCGGCGATCTCGAGGTAGAAGTCGGCCGCCAGGGCGTCGCCGATGTAGGTCTTGACCAGTGCCTCCAGCCACGTGCTCGGCATGGTCAGGCGGTGGTAGCCCTCCAGCGCTGAGGCGTACTTCGAAATCGCCGGCATCACGTCGACGCCGCGGCGCTCCAGTGCCTCGCTGAGCGTCTCGAAATGCGCCATCTCCGCGGCGGCCATGCTGGCCATCGAAATTCGGCCGCGAAGATCCGGCGCCATCCGCGCTTCGTCGGTCAGCCGGTAGAACGCCGCCACCTCGCCATAGGCCAGCAGAGCGAACAGTTCGTTGACACCGGGATGGTCCGCGGGGAGCCGTGGTGGAGGCGGATCGGTCAGCTCGTCACCCGGCGAAAGCGGAGTCATGGCACACACTCTAGGGGTCGTCTGTGAGGACCCGCTGTGCGCGGCGAAGGGCGGCCCGCGGCGCGCGATAGCGCCGCGAATCGGAACTTGGGGCACCTACCAGCTACAATCAATCCAGGTAACGGCGGTACATCCGTGCCACCTCTACCTAGCCAATGTGCGTGCACGCAGTTGGCCCGCCTCTTTTCAGTGCAGGGCCCGCGAATCGGCAACGTATTCGACAGTCAACTGGTGCGCGCGTGACCGCAACGATTGACCAATCGAATACGAACCCGAAAGGCATACGTGCTTCGCGCATGACTCCACTCATCACACCCAACCGAGCCGCATCCGAATCCACCTTCGCAGACCTCGGCGTCCGCGACGAAATCGTCCGGGCGCTGAGCGAAAAAGGGATCGAGCATCCCTTCGCCATCCAGGAACTGACGCTGCCGCTCGCCCTGACCGGCGACGACCTGATCGGCCAGGCCCGCACCGGGATGGGCAAGACCTTCGCCTTCGGCGTGCCACTGCTGCAGCGCATCACCAACGCGGGTGAGGATCGTCCGCTCAACGGAATCCCCCGGGCCCTGATCGTCGTGCCCACCCGCGAACTCTGCTTACAGGTCTACGGCGACCTGTCCACCGCTGCCAAGTACCTGACCGCCGACGACGACCGCAAGCTCTCTGTTGTCTCCATCTACGGCGGGCGTCCGTACGAGCCGCAGGTCGAGGCGCTGCGCGCCGGCGCTGACGTGGTGGTCGGCACGCCCGGCCGACTGCTCGACCTGGCCCAGCAGGGCCACTTGCAGCTCGGCGGCCTGTCCGTGCTGGTGCTCGACGAGGCCGACGAGATGCTCGACCTGGGCTTCCTGCCCGACATCGAGCGGATTCTTCGCCAGATTCCCGACGAGCGGCAGGCGATGCTGTTCTCGGCGACCATGCCGGATCCGATCATCACGCTGGCCCGCACGTTCATGAACCAGCCCACCCACATCCGTGCAGAAGCACCGCACTCCTCGGCCGTGCACGATTCCACCAAGCAGTACGTCTACCGCGCGCACGCGCTCGACAAGGTCGAACTGATCAGCCGGGTACTGCAGGCACGCGGACGCGGCGCCACCATGATCTTCACCCGTACCAAGCGCACCGCCCAGAAAGTCGCCGACGAGCTCGCCGAGCGTGGTTTCGCCGTCGGCGCCGTGCACGGGGACCTCGGCCAGATCGCGCGCGAGAAGGCGCTGAAGCAGTTCCGCGGTGGTGACATCGACGTGCTGGTCGCCACCGACGTCGCGGCCCGCGGCATCGACATCGACGACATCACCCACGTGATCAACTACCAGATCCCCGAGGACGAGCAGGCCTACGTCCACCGCATCGGCCGGACCGGACGGGCCGGTAAGACCGGTATCGCCGTCACCCTTGTCGACTGGGACGACCTTCCCCGCTGGACGTTGATCGACAAGGCCCTCGGTCTGGACTGCCCCGACCCGGCCGAAACCTACTCCAACTCGCCGCACATCTATATCGAGCTGGACATCCCCACCGAGACCAAGGGCTCGATCGGAACGCCGAAGAAATCGCCGGTGAAGCGCACCGCGTCCAGCGGCAGCCGCAACGGCGACCAGTCCGCACCGGCCCGCAACAGCGACCGTCAGCGCCGCCGCACCCGCGGCGGCCAGACTGGGACCGGCCACTCGGCCCCCAACGGCGAGGCTGACGGATCGGCAACGGCCGCAGGCAGTTCCGACGCCGGCTCCGGTGACGGCACCCGAGCTCGGCGCCGCCGTCGTCGGCCACGCAAAGCCGCTGGCGCCGAAGCTTCCGCGGCTCCCGCCACCAACTGACTCGTCGCCGCCGTCGATTGATGGTCAAGCCGGAACGCCGCACCAAGGCTGATCTGCTGGCCGCGGCCGCACTAGTGACGGTGGTGGCCGCGGCGGCGGCTCTGATCTGGTGGACCAGCGACGCCCGGGCCACCATCAGCCGGCCGGCGGCAGTGCCAGCGCCCAACCCGACGCCCGCCCACACGGTGCCGGCGTCGCTGCGCGAACTCTGGCGGGCCAACAGTGCGGCCACCGCGCAACCGGTCGCGGTCGGCGGGACCGTCGTCACCGGCGACGGACGCGCCGTCGAGGGCCGCGACCCGGCCACCGGCGCTGTCCGCTGGAGCTACTCGCGGGACGCCGACCTGTGCGGCGTCTCCTGGGTGTACCGCTTCGCGGTCGCGGTCTACCGCGACGACCGGGGCTGCGGGCAGGCCAGCACGATCGACGGCTCGACCGGACGACGCGGGCCCGCCCGCACCAGCTACAGCAACAAACGGGTGGAGCTGAGCTCCGACGGCACGACCGTGTTGTCCGCCGGCGACACCCGGCTCGAACTCTGGCGGTCGGACATGGTCCGGATGCTGTCCTATGGCGAGATCGACGCGCGGGTGAAGCCGACGTCGAAGGGGCTGCGCACCGGCTGCCGACTGGAATCGGCAGCAGCCAGTTCGTCGGCGGTATCGGTGCTCGAGGCCTGCGGCCGGCAGGCCGACCTGCGGCTGACGCTGCTGCGCCCGGCCAAGGAAGAGGACGAGCCGGATCAACACAATGTCGCTGAGCCGGGCATCGGCACCGGCTCGGGCGCCAAAGTCCTGACGGTGTCGGAGACGCGGACGGCGATCTACCTGCCGGCGCCGCAGCCCCGCGTCGACATCCTCGACGAGACCGGCACCACCATCGGGAGCACGCTGCTGCCCGAGCCGCCGCTGACCTCCAACGTCGTGACCCGGTCCAGCAACCTGATCACCTGGTGGACCGGCCACCGGGTGATGGTGTTCGACGCGGCTAACCTGACCTACCGCTATTCCGTTGGGCCGGCGGGCTCTTCGGCCCCGGTCGGCCCCGCGACGCTGATGGCCGGCAAGTTGATCGTCCCGATGACCGACGGCATCGCGGTGTGCGATCCGGTCACCGGAGTCGGCGAGGAATTCGTGGCGGTGCAGCGGCCACCGTCAGACGCGCCGGTGATCCCGCTTGCGACCGGCTCGCAGCTGCTAGAGCAACGCGGCCCGACGCTGGTCGCGCTGGGCTAATCGGCTCCGTGGGCTAGGCGTCGATCGCGAACGTCGGCAGCGCCTTGCCCGACTTCCAGTGCTTGAGCAGCGCCTGCGCCAACTCCTGATACGCCGACGCGCCCTTGTTCTTGCGCGCCGCCAGCACCGACGAGCCCGATGCGCTGGCCTCGGCGAACCGGACGGTCCGCGGGATCGGCGGCGCCAGCACCGGCAGGTCGTAGCGGTCGGCGACGTCGAGCAGCACGTCGCGGGTGTGGGTCGTGCGCGGGTCGTACAGCGTCGGCAGGGCGCCCAGCAGCTTCAGCTTCGGGTTGGTGATCTGCTGCACGTCGTCGACCGTGCGCAGGAACTGCCCCACGCCGCGATGTGCCAACGTCTCACACTGCAGCGGCACGATGACTTCGTCGGCGGCGGTGAGGCCGTTGAGGGTCAACACCCCCAGCGACGGCGGGCAGTCGATCACGATGACGTCGAAGCTGCCGTCGAGTTTGTCGAGCGCCCGCTTGAGCGCGTATTCGCGGCCGGCCCGCATCAACAGCATCGCCTCGGCGCCGGCCAGGTCGATGTTCGCCGGCAACAGCGTCATCCCCTCGGCGGTCTCCACCAGCGCGGCGTTGGGTTCGACGTCGCCGAGCAGCACGTCATGCACCGACACCGCAAGCTTGTCGGGATCCTGGCCGAGGGAGAACGTCAGGCACCCCTGCGGATCCAGGTCGATCAGCAGCACGCGCTTGCCGGCGTCGGCGATCGCCGCGCCCAGCGACGCAACCGTCGTCGTCTTGGCCACGCCACCCTTCTGGTTGGCCACCGCCAGTACTCGGGTCCCCTTCATCAGACGACGCTCCCCTTCTTTATCTTCTGGCGGTTAACACCTGCCATCCAAGCACCAACACCACGGTGCCCGCGCGTGGATCGCCATGCGTGTCAGGCAGAATCGATCGATATGGGCGTATTGGGCCATCGATTGGTATTGCTGCGCCACGGGGAGACCGAGTGGTCGCTGTCGGGCCGGCACACTGGGTGCACCGAACTCGACCTGACCGAGAACGGGCGGGCCCAGGCGATCGCGGCCGGCCCGGCCTTGGTGGACCTGCAGCTCGACGATCCGAAGGTGATCAGCAGCCCGCGGCGTCGCGCCGTCGAGACCGCCGAACTCGCCGGCCTGACCGTCGACGAGAAGTCCGAGCTGCTCGCCGAGTGGGACTACGGGTCTTACGAGGGCGTGACGTCCAAAGAGATTCACAAAACCAATCCCGACTGGTCGATCTGGACGCACGGCGTCCCAGACGGCGAATCGGTGGCGCAGGTCAGCGAGCGCGCCGACCGGGCGGTTGCGCTGGCATTGGAGTTGATGGAGTCGCGCGACGTGGTGTTCGTCGGGCACGGCCACTTCTCGCGTGCCGTCATCACCCGCTGGGTGCAGTTGCCGCTGGTCGAGGGTAGCCGCTTCGGGATGGGCCCGGCGTCCGTCGCGGTAGGCGGCTTCGAACACGGGATCCGCCAGGTCGTTGCGCTGGGTCTCCCCCATCCGTATGACGACTGAGCCACCGTTCGTCCTGTGCGGTCCGTCTGGTGCGCTGATCGCCGACGGCGTACGAGGCCGCTATCGCGATGTGGCCGGCGCCCAATCTGCGCTGCGTTCGGGCGCGGCACCAATAGTGCTGGGCGCATTGGCATTTGACGTCGACGGACCGGCGGCACTGATGACGCCGCAGTCCGTGCGGCGCGTCGCGCGGCTGCCCGACTGGCCGGCCGGGCCGATGCCCGGTGTGCGGGTCGCCGGCGCGCTGCCCGCGCCCGAGGAGCACCGCGCCCGCATTCGGCGGGCCTGCGACGAGTTGACCGCACCCGGCGGCACCCTGCAGAAGGTGGTACTGGCCCGCGCGCTGCAGTTGGCGGCCGACTCCCCGCTCGACGCGCGAATCATCCTGCGCCGCTTGGTCGACAACGACCCGGCCGCGTACGGCTACCTCGTCGACCTGTCGCCGGCCGGCGGCGCCTACGAGGGCAGCGCGCTGGTCGGCGCCAGCCCCGAACTGCTGGTCGCCCGCGACGGCGATCGGGTGACCTGCCAACCGTTCGCGGGCTCGGCGGCACGGAACGCCGATCCCGAACTCGACGCCGCCGCGGGCGCCGCCCTGGCCGACTCGGCGAAGGACCGACGCGAGCATCAGCTGGTGATCGACACCATGGCGACGGCGCTGCGCCCGCTCTGCAGCGAGTTGACCATCGCCCCCGAGCCGACGCTGAGCCGCACCACCGCGCTGTGGCACCTCAGCACCCCGATCACCGGACGATTGCGCGACACCTCAATCACTGCAATCGATTTGACGCTCGCCCTGCACCCCACCCCGGCGGTCGGCGGAGTGCCCACCGACGCCGCCGCCAGGCTGATCAACACCCTCGAGGGTGACCGCGGCTTCTACGCCGGCGCTGTCGGGTGGTGCGATGTCAGCGGCGACGGGCGCTGGGTGGTGACGATTCGCGGCGCGCAACTGTCCGCCGACCGTCGCAGCGCGCTGGCGCACGCCGGCGGAGGCATTGTCGCCGAATCCGATCCGGACGGCGAAGTCGCCGAGACCACAACCAAATTCGTCACTATCCTGACCGCGCTGGGGGTCGAGCCATGAGCGTGCGCATCCGTCGAGCCGAGCCAGGCGACACCGCGGCGATCACCGCGATGATCCACGGGCTGGCCGAGTTCGAGCACGCCCCCGAGCAGTGCACCGTGACCGAATCGCACATCAGCGCAGCTCTTTTCGGATCGTCGACGACGCTGAAGGCACACGTGGCCTTGGTCGACGGTGAAGTCGCGGCGATGGCGCTCTGGTTCCTCAACTTCTCGACCTGGGACGGCGTCGAGGGCATCTACCTCGAAGATCTGTTCGTGCGCCCGGACTTTCGCCGGCTCGGGCTGGCCCGCAGGTTGCTGGCCGCGTTGGCGAAGGAGTGCGTGGACAACCACTACACCCGGCTGGCTTGGGCCGTGCTGAACTGGAACACCGACGCGATCGCGCTCTACGAGTCCGTCGGCGGTGAACCGCAGAGCGAGTGGACCACCTACCGGGTGTCGGGTTCGGCGTTGACGGAGTTGGCCGGGCCGTCCTGATCTGAGACCCAGCGCAGCGCGGGGGGACTGAACAATAACGCCAACACGATCAGCGACACGGCGGCCACCGGGATACCGATCGAGGGCCGATGCGAGCCCGTCGTCAGGTAGTACGCCACGCCCAGCAGCAACAGCTCGGCGAACACCGCCAGGCCACGGCCCCAGCGCCGGCCGGTCAGCAGCGCCCAGCCGGCCGCCAGCACCGCACCGCCGGCCAGGGCGAACCATGCCGACGTCCCGAACACGTTGTTTCCGCGCTGACCCGCGCCGCCGATCGCCCGGATCAGCAGGACAGCGGCGACCACCACACCCGTCGCACCCTGAGCGGCGACGATCGCACCCGCGCCGCGAACACTGGTCGGAGGCTGCCTGGTCACCGCCTCAGCGTAGCCACGGGACGGAAAGTCACGCTCCTCCTCGGGCCACGTCGCGGCCCGCATCGTCGCCGCTCGTCCCGAAAGTCACGCTCCTCCTCGGGCCACGTCGCGGCCCGCATCGTCGCCGCTCGTCCCGAAAGTCACGCTCCTCCTCGGGCCACGTCGCGGCCCGCATCGTCGCCGCTCACCTCCCGTAGGCTTTGGCCTCATGCGCGCCGTGCTAGTCGTCAACCCGACCGCGACCTCGACGACTACGGCGACCCGCGATCTGCTGGCGCACGCACTCAAAAGCCAGCTAGAGCTGACCGTCGAGCACACCCGGCACCGCGGACACGGCGGCGAAATCGCCGAGGCCGCAGTGCAGGACGGCGTCGACCTGGTGGTGGTGCACGGTGGCGACGGCACGGTGAGCAACGTGGTGAACGGCCTGCTCGGCAAACCCGGCCAGCTCCCGACCGGGCACGTCCCGGCGCTGGCGATCGTCCCGGGTGGGTCAGCCAATGTCGCCGCCCGCTCACTGGGCATTCCCCCCGGCCCGATCGACGCCACCAACCAACTGATCTGGCTGCTCGACAAGTACGGCCCGCAGAAGCAGTGGCGCCGGATCGGGCTGATCGACTGCGGCGAGCAGTGGGCCGTGTTGAACGCCGGCATGGGCGTCGACGCCGAAGCGGTCGCCAGAGTTGAGGCGCAGCGGGAAAGAGGTCGTAAGGTCACCCCGACGCGGTACATCCTCGCGGCCACCCGGGCCACCCTCGCCTATTCCCGGAAGCAGCCTCGGCTGACCGTCGAGGTGCCCGGCCGGGAACCGATCACCGGCACATACTTCGTTTTCGTGTCCAACTCCAGCCCGTGGACCTACGCCGACGCCAGGCCGATGTGCACCAACCCCGGCGCCACCTTCGAGTCCGGGCTCGGGGTGTTCGGGGTTACGAAGCTGAAGGTCGTGCCGAGCCTGAAGCTGGTCGCGCAGATGTTCGCCAAACAGCCCAAAATCGCCGGTGACCAGGTCGTTCGCGACGACAATGCGGATTGCGTGCGGGTCACGTGCGCCGATCCGCCCATGCCGAGCCAAATCGACGGCGACTACCTCGGGCTGCGCGAAGGCATGACTTTCCGGTCCGTTCCGGACGCTCTGGATGTGGTCGCTCCGCCCGCAAAAAGGGCGCCCTGACCTGCGCTGATCACAATATGTGGGCAAAACCACTGGTCAGGCTCGCAGGGAGTGTAGTACAAACGAATAAGGGATTTAGTAACAGATCTCTGAAGTGAGATAGCCCACGGACCAACGAGCCGCTCTTGACATCTGTTGAGCCTGTGAAACGATCAAATGAACGCACGCAACGGTACGGAAACAATTCTTGTGCCTGCGTTAACAGCCGAAGAAATCTTTCGTGCGCAGTGCTGCGCACACAGTGAGGAGTAACGACTAATGGATTGGCGCCACACAGCGGTCTGTCGCGACGAGGACCCGGAGCTGTTCTTCCCTGTCGGGAACAGCGGTCCGGCTCTCGCACAGATTGCCGACGCGAAACTGGTCTGCAACCGCTGCCCGGTGACCACCGAGTGCCTGTCGTGGGCGCTCAACACTGGGCAGGACTCCGGCGTGTGGGGTGGAATGAGCGAAGACGAGCGACGTGCACTGAAGCGTCGCAACGCTCGGACGAAGGCCCGCACCGGAGTCTGATCCAACTCGTTTACAACGGTGCGGCCCCGGCGAAAGTCGGGGCCGCACCGTTGTGTTGGCTTACTGCGCGGTGCGCGCCCGACGGCCGATCGGAACCCGGAGCACCACATCGGTGCCCCCCTCGGGGGCGTCGCGCATCTCCAGGGATCCGTCGAGCTCTGCCGATACCAGCGTTCGCACGATCTGCAGGCCCAGCCGGTCGGACTGCTCGACGCTGAACCCGTCGGGCAGGCCGCGCCCGTTGTCGTGCACGACGACATCGAGCCAGCGGGCCGAACGCTCGGCGCGGATCGTCACAGCGCCGCCGGTGGTGGATTCGCAGGCGACCGGGCCGAAGGCGTGCTCGATGGCGTTCTGGACGAGCTCGGTGATTACCATGACCAGCGCTGTCGCCCGGTCGGAGTCCAGGACGCCCAGCACCCCGGCCCGGTTGATCCGGATCGGCGTGTCGACGGTCGCGACATCGTTCATGATCGGCAGGATTCGGTCGATCACCTCGTCGAGGTTGACCTCTTCGTCGACCGACATCGACAGCGCATCGTGCACCAGCGCGATCGACGACACCCGTCGCACCGACTCGATCAACGCTTCGCGCCCTTCGGCGTTGGTGGTCCGGCGGGCCTGCAGGCGCAGCAATGCCGCGACGGTCTGCAGGTTGTTCTTCACTCGGTGGTGGATTTCGCGGATGGTGGCGTCCTTCGACATCAACGCCCGGTCACGGCGCTTGATCTCGGTGACGTCGCGGACCAGCACCGCGGCGCCGGCCGCCGACCCGTTGAGCACCAGCGGAATGGTGCGCAGCAACACCGCGGCGCCGCCGGCGTCGACCTCGACACGCATGCTGGCCCCACCGCGCAGCGAGTTCAGCACGTGCTCGGCGAGTTCGTGAGCCTCGAACGGGTCGGAGATCAACGGTCGGGTAATCGTAATCAGGTTGTGCCCCTCCAACTCTGACGTCAGGCCCATTCGGTGATATGCCGACAGTGCGTTGGGGCTGGCGTAGGACACCACACCGGCGCCGTCGAGGCGGATGAACCCGTCCCCGACCCGCGGGCTCGACCGTGACATCGCCACGTCGCCCACGTTGGGAAAAGTGCCCTCGGAGAGCATGTGCACGAGATCGGCCGCGCAGTCGAGGTAGGCCGTCTCCAACTGGCTGGATTTCAGGGTGTCGGTGACCGAGGTCTGATGGGTCAGCACCGCGACCACGGCGTCGCCGTATCGGACCGGGATCGCCTCGATGTTCACCCCGGTCTGCTGCCACGAATACTGTTGTCCTGCACCGCTTTCCAAGCGGATGTCGCCCGACTCGAACGCCGCGGTGATCGGCGGCATGCGGTCGGCGTCGACGAGTGTTCCGACGGCGTCGCGCAGCAGCACGGTGGGCGCGGTGTTGGGCCGGCATTGGGCGACGCACACCAGCGAATCGTCTTCGCGGCGAACCCACATCAGGTAGTCGGCGAAGGACAGGTCGGCGAGCATCTGCCACTCGCCCACCACCGCGTGCAGATGGTCGACGGCGCCACCCGGAAGAACGGTGTGTTCGGCGAGCAGGTCACCGAGAGTGGACATCGGCGATCTCCGCTATGACGTCCAAACGGCTAGCTGATCACGGCGATGAGATCGCCGGCCTGGATGACATCGCCGACTGCGACGCTCACCTTGCTGATCGTGCCGCCGACCTCGGCCAGCACAGGAATCTCCATCTTCATGGACTCCAGCAGCACCAGGGTGTCGCCCTCGGCGATCTCGTCGCCCTCCTGGACTACGACCTCGAGCACGCTGGCCACAATTTCTGCCCGCACGTCCTCGGCCATCATCACCCCGTTCGTCAGCCCGCCGTCTTCGGCATTTGCCTTGCTTCATCGAACCACAACCGAACTCCTCAGTTGCACTCCGAGCGCCCGACCGTGTCCGCAGCGTTATCCGGCAGGCGGTTTATGCAGCACAAAGGTCACGAAACGTGTCTCGGAGATCTCGATAAGCAAACTCCAAGATCACTAAGAGAACCTATAGAGCCGTTTCCGTGACGGTGTCGTGGCCGTTTTGTGACATTTGGCAAGCAGAGTGTCCAAAGTGAATGGAGTGCCAGAAGCTCTGGGAGTGACACACACCGATATGAGGAGTATTCCGTTGTCCGACAACATGTTTGCGCGTATGACAGTCCGCGGTCCACTGACTAACGTGGCGACCGGTTTCGGGGTGGCAATGGCAGCATTCGCCATTGTCGGGCTCAGCGCCGGCGCCGCTGCGGCCGCTCCCCAGCAACCATTCGCCGCCGATGACCCGATTCCGGGTATGCCGGGTGCCGGCAGCGCGGTGAACATTGCCAACTCTCTGTTCGGCTCGCTGAGCGGGCTGATGAACAACGTCATTCCCGGCGCCGGCGACCTGCTGATGCCCGCCACCGGCGCGCTCGGCGGCGGGGGTGGACTTCCGGGCGGGCTGCCCGGTGGCCTCGGCGGTCTCGGCGGACTTCCGGGCGGCCTGCCCGGCGGACTTCCGGGCGGCCTGCCCGGCGGACTTCCGGGCGGCATCCCGGGCCAGACGCCTGGGCTCGGCGGCATCCCAGGACAGGCCCCCGGCCTCAGCGGCTACCCGGGCGGCCTGCCCGGCCAAGGTCCCGGCTACCCCGGTGGACTACCCGGTCAGCAGCTTCCGGGTCAGACGCCCGGCCTGGGCGGCCTGCCCGGCCAGAATCCCAGTGGCCTACCTGGCGGTCCCGCTCCGCTGGCGCAGGGCCCCGGCGTCGGACCGGCGGTCCCGGGTCAGGCCCCGCTGGCGGGTCAGCCGGCCGGTCAGCAGGGTCCGGTTTCGTCGGCCAGCGCCACAGGCGGCACCCTGGTGCACGTGCCGGTCGTCTAGCAGTTGGCTTTGACCTGGCACGTCATGTCAGACTGATCGGTAAGCAGAACTTCTAGGAGGATCAGTCATGGCCAAGCGAGGCCGAAAGAAGCGCGACCGTAAGCACAGCAAGGCGAACCACGGCAAGCGGCCTAACGCCTAGCCAACCGCTCACAAGCAACAAAGACGCGGACCGTCCGACAGGCGGCCCGCGTCTTTGTTGTGTGGCTCGGCGTTCGGGTGGATCAGCGCCCCCGGATGATGGTGGTCCGGCTGATTTCCACCCGCAGCCGCTCGCGCAGGCCCTCGGGAGCTCGCTCGCCCTGGCATTTATTGGAGACCAGCAACTTCATCCGCTCCTCGAGACCGTAGAACTGGAAACAGGGCGGGCAGTCGTCGAGATGTTGCTGCAGCTTGCTCTTGGTTTCGGCGTCGCATTCGCCGTCGAGCAGGCTCCAGACCTCGGCGAGCACCTCGGCGCATTCGGCCTTGATCGGGGGCTGCGACGAGAAGTCGTCGCTCATGACGACACCTCCTCAGGCGCCTGGTCGCCGCGGATGAAGCCGCGGTCCTTGGCGACGTCGGTCAGCAGTTCCCGCAACTGACGCCGACCGCGATGCAGTCGCGACATCACCGTCCCGATCGGAGTGTTCATAATTTCCGCGATTTCTTTATAGGGAAAGCCCTCGACGTCGGCGTAGTAGACGGCCATCCGGAACTCCTCGGGCAGCGCTTGCAGCGCCTCCTTGATTTCGGTGTCCGGCAGCGCCTCGAGTGCCTCGACCTCGGCGGACCGCAGGCCGGTCGACGTGTGCTCGGCCGTCGCGGCGAGCTGCCAGTCGCTGATCTCGTCGGTCGGATACTGCGCAGGCTGACGCTGCTTCTTGCGGTAACTGTTGATGTAGGTGTTGGTCAGGATGCGGTACAGCCACGCCTTGAGGTTGGTGCCCTCTCTGAACGACCGGAAACCTGCGTAGGCCTTGACCATGGTCTCCTGCAACAGGTCTTCGGCGTCTGCGGGGTTGCGGGTCATCCGCAGCGCGCCGCCGTAGAGCTGGTCCAGCAGTGGGATCGCGTCGCGCTCGAAGCGGGCGGTGAGCGCCGCATCGCTCTCGTTGGATCGGGTGCGCGTCTCGCCGTCGGCGTCGTCGGCAACCACCGCGACTTCCGACTCGGTCGCGCTATCGGTGTCAGCCATGGTGAGTGACGCAGTCCCTTCTGTCGCGATACCGGTGAACAGATCCATCAACACCGGACCCGTCTGGTACCCGGCCAACTGCTGTTCGCCTACGAGGCTTGTCGCCGTTGACACGCGATTCCCCCCTCAATCTAAAGGCTGCGACTGACACTGTCTGCTTTGCCTGGCTCAACAGCGATAATCACCGTGGTATTTCCGGACCGCCGATCCGCCCTGGTTGTGAGCAGCGTTACTGTGACGCTCATGTCACTCAAGGGCAAAACCATGTTCATTTCCGGAGCCAGCCGCGGAATCGGCCTGGCCATCGCCAAGCGTGCCGCCGAAGACGGTGCCAACATCGCGCTGATCGCCAAAACGGCCGAGCCGCACCCCAAGCTGCCGGGCACGGTGTACACCGCCGCCAAGGAACTCGAGGAAGCCGGCGGCCAGGCGCTGCCGATCGTCGGCGATGTCCGCGATCCGGAGTCGGTCGAGTCGGCCGTGGCCAAGGCGGTCGAGCGGTTCGGCGCCATCGACATCTGCGTGAACAACGCGTCGGCGATCAACCTGGGCTCGATCTCCGAGGTGCCGATGAAGCGCTTCGACCTGATGAACGGCATCCAGGTCCGCGGCACCTACGCGGTGTCGCAGGCCTGTATCCCGCACATGAAGGGGCGGGAGAACCCGCACATTCTGACGCTGTCGCCGCCGGTGCTGCTCGACAAGCAGTGGCTGAAGCCGACGGCCTACATGATGGCCAAGTTCGGTATGACGCTGTGCGCGTTGGGCATTGCTGAGGAACTGCGCGCCGACGGCATCGCGTCGAACACGCTGTGGCCGCGCACGATGGTGGCCACCGCCGCGGTGCAGAACCTGCTCGGCGGTGACGAGGCGATGGCCAAGTCCCGTAAGCCGGAGATCTACTCCGACGCCGCCTACGTCATCCTCAACAAGCCGTCCAAGGAGTTCACCGGCAACACCTTGCTGTGCGAGGACGTGTTGCTGGATTCCGGCGTCTCCGACCTGTCGGCTTACAACTGCGTGCCGAATGGCACACTCGGCGTGGACTTCTGGGTGGAAGGCGTCAACCCGCCGGGGTACTCCGGTCCCTAATCGCAAGGCGACCCGGGCGCTGGCGGTGCTGACCGACGCCGGTGTGCCGCATGAGGTGGTCACCTACGACCACGATCCGCGGGAGCGCTCGTTCGGCGACGAGGCCGTTCGCGAGTTGACTGCCGACGGCACAGTTGTCGCCGGGCAGATCTACAAGACGCTGGTCATCGCGGTTCCCGACGCGCTGGCGGTGGCGATCGTTCCGGTGCAGGCTCGGCTGTCGTTGAAGGCCGCCGCCGCGGCGCTGGGCGTGGGCAAAGCCGTCATGGCGGACCAGCGCGCGGCCGAGCGTGCGACCGGTTACGTGCTGGGCGCGGTGTCGCCGTTGGGGCAGCGCACGCGATTGCCGACGGTCGTCGACTCGAGCGCGCTCGTATTCGAGCGGGTGTTCGTCAGCGCGGGCCGGCGGGGCTGGGACGTCGCGCTGGCGCCCACTGACCTGATCCGGCTGACCGGCGCGGTGGCCGCGGCAATTCAAGCCTGAGGCTTGGCCAGCATCGCGTGCACGCTGTCGGCGAACGCCGCAGTGGTGAAGCAGATGGGCTCGGCGAACTCCTCCATGGTCAGCGCCTCATGCCAACCGGCGTCGGCGGTGGCGCGCAGTAGCGGCTTGGTCATCGCCACGGCGTGCGGTGGCATCTCGGCGACGCGCGAGCACCAGGCGTCAGCCGCGTCCAGCAGACCGTCGTGCGCCACCACCTGCTGGACCAGGCCGAGCCGCTGCGCCTCGTGCGCGTCGATATGCTCGCCACGCAGGTAATAGGCAAGGGCCCCTTGGTATCCCAGCCGACGGGTCAGCGCCCAGCTGGTACCGACCTCGGGGATCAGACCGAGCTTGCCGAACGCCGGAACGATGACGGCCCTGTCACTGGCGACGGCGATATCGCAGGCCAGCGCCCAGGCCAGGCCGACTCCGGCGGCCGGGCCGTTGATAGCGCCGACGAAGATGGTGTCCGATCCGGCGATCAGCCGGGCGATGCCGCCGAATTCGCGCCGGATCCAGCGCCAGACGTCCGCGACGCCTTCGGGCTGGCTGAGGTTTTCGGTGGCGGTCCGCATCATCCTCAGGTCGCCGCCCGCGCTGAAACCGGGGTCGCGACCGGTCAACACCACGCTGCGAATGTCATGGTCGCGCACGAGAGCCTCGAGCGCGCAACGTAATTGCCGGACCAGCGGCGCCGACAGGACGTTGAGCCGGTCGGCCTCGTCGAGAGTGACCACGGCCCGGTCGCCGCGTTGATCGACGTGTACGCGGCGCGTCGCGTCGGGGTCGTCACCCTCGGCGACCAGTTGATGGTAGAGCGATTGCGTCATGAGTCCTCCTCGATAGCGTTGGCCCGCAACGCCTTCCACGCTGCGTCGGCGAAGGTCTTGACCACGCCACGGGGCATGCGGGGTTCGTTGCCGGCAATCCAGTACCGGCTGAATTCCTGTGCCGGGCCGAACCACAACGCTGCCGTGACGGCGCCCTGCATCGGGCGCAGGGCCCCGTAGCTGTGGTGCGGTCGCCACCAGTCGCGAACGTCGGCGAAGAAGACACGATTGGAATCGTCCAGCGCCGGGCTGTCCAGGCGGTCCCCCAGCAGCAACGCCGCCTCGCCGCGGTTGTCGGTGACCCAGCGCAGATGGTGCGCGACGCCGCCGCGGATGCCCCCCTCCGCAGTGTCGTGACGGCGCAGCATCGTCACGAACCCGGCCTGATACTCGGCCATCACCTGGGCGTACACCGCGGCCGCCAGGGCGGGCTTGTCGGGGAAGTGGTGATAGAGCGCGCCGACGCTGACCTCGGCGTCGCGGCGGATCTCGTCGAGCGTCGCAGCAAGAGCACCATCGGCCGCAAATCGACGCCTGGCCGAGTCCATCAGTCGGCGTCGCGCATCGCCAGCGGTTCGTGGCACGAGGATTACTCTAATCTAACGGAGGAATCCTCGGTCCGGGATCAGGCAAACGCGCTCTGACTGGTGATATGCCGGCCGACGATGAGGGACTGGATTTCCGCGGTTCCTTCGTAAGTGACCAAGGCTTCCATATCGCACAGGTGGCGCATGACATGGAAGTCGAGCAGGACACCGTTGCCGCCCAATACGTCGCGGGCCAGCCGACACACGTTGCGGCCCTTGACCGTGCAGTAGTACTTCGCTAGCGCAGCCATTGTTTCTTCGGCCTTGCCGTCATCGATGAGCCGAGCCATCCGGATGGCGTACAGCTGCATCGAGGTGAGGTCGCCGAGCATCTCCACCAGCATCGACTGGATGACCTGGGTCCTGGCGATCGGCCTGCCGAACTGTTTTCGCCGCAGGGCGTAGTTCAGGGCGATGTCGTAGGCCGCGACCGCATGTCCGGCCGACCCCCAGGCGACGGAATTGCGGGTGCCCGCAAGCACTTTGCTCACATCTTTGAAGCTGTTGCAGTTCTGCAGGCGTGCGTCTTCGGACACGCGGCAGTCGGTGAGGGTGATGTCCGCGTTCTGCACCATCCGCAGTGACATCTTGCCGCCTATTTTGGTCGCCGCGTAGCCAGGGTTGTCCTTCTCCACAACGAACGCTTTGACTTGGTTGTCCGCGGTGTCGCGGGCGTATACGACGATGTAGTCGCACCACACGGCGTTGCCCGGCCAGCGCTTGCGGCCGTTGAGCACCCATTCGTCGCCTCGCCGCTCCGCGGTGGCCTCGAGGATCACGGCATCCGAGCCGTGCTCGGGCTCGGTCAGCGCGAACGCCCCGACTTTCTCCAACCGCGCCATCGCCGGCAGATAACGCTGCCGCTGTTCCTCCGAGCCCAGGATGTTGATCGACTGCATCGCCAAGCCGACGTGTACGGCGAAGAACGTGGCGATGCTGCCGTCGATGCGGGACAGCTCGTAGGTGACGAGTCCAGCCGCGACCGCGCTCATCGATGTGCACCCGTGGTCGCCCAGGTTGTAGTCGCCGACAATGTTCAGCGCGGCGAGCTTCGGGATCAGGTCGAACGGGAACTCGCCCCGTTCCCAATACTCGTTGACCATCGGCAGGATCTCGGCCTCGCCGAACGCCCGGACCTTGGCGAAGATCTCCTTTTCCGGGTCGGTCAGCTGATCGGCCATCAGGAAGTAGTCGGTCTCCCGGGCAAGGCCGATGTCCTCGACGAGCAATGCGGTGGCTGGATCGGCGTCCTTCGCGCCTCGTGTCTCAAACGCGCTGAGCGGTTTTGGCATTGTTGTCATGGCCGATCTCCGGGTTCGTGCAGAAAAGCCTCGATGACCGGCACGATCTCGACGGCATTCTGCACGAGGTCGATATGGCCGCCGCTGTGTTGGTGCAGTCGCGAATGGGGCAGCAATGCGTTCATGATGCGCGCGTTCACCATCGGGATGATCGGGTCATCGGTACCCGCCACGATCAACGTCTGCTGCCGTACGGCGAACAGCGCGAACAGGCTGGACCACACGGATCCCGCGAGAAGCTGGTGCAGGTAGCCCATCTTCGATCCAGCATGCAACTGCTGGAGAAATAGTCGCGCCACATCGTCCCCGTGAGCGCGGACCGTGCCACCGTATAGCTCACCGGCAATGGATGCAGCGTAGTCCGGATCCGAAAACCTTCGCGGGGTAGCCATTCTCGCCAGCACTCGCGGATGAGCGGGCACCATCAGCGCACCGGTGCCGGTCGCCACCAGGATCAGGCGGCGGCACCGGCGCGGGTTCTGAAAGGCGAACTGTTGCGCAAGCGCCCCGCCCCAGGATAGCCCGAGCACGTCCACCACGCCGATCCCCAGCTCGGACAGCACCCGGCCGAGCACCCAGGCAAGGTATGGGAACCCATAGGGCGCAAGCGATGTGGGCGACCCTCCGGTTCCTGGCACATCGAATCGGACCACAGTGGTATCGGAATCCAGCTGCTCCACCAATGGGTCCAGCACTTCCAGACTCGCCCCGATGCCGTTGCACAGCACGAGCGGCACACCGGTTCCCCATCGCACGTTCACCCGGATTCGCTGCCCGCCGGTGGCGACGTAGCACTCCTCGCCAAACTGGCTCACGGGTAGCGCACGAAGACGTCGCCGAACGCGGGCCGATTGACGCTTGTCGGCAGCTTGTGGCTTATCCGGGGTCATCACTTTTCCATCACATAATTGCCCGGGGCGGGACCGAGTGGTGGAAGATCTTCCCCACCAAGCGCTTTCGGAGCATCAACCTCTGAGCCACTGCGCTCGGAGAGCCAGCTCGTATAGTCCGGCCACCAGGAGTCTGCGTGCTTGTCCGCAGAGTCCAGCCACTGATCGGGATCTTCGGCGTCGACTGAGCCGGTGCGGAACGACGCTCTGGGGTTGCCTGGCGGATTGACCAGCGCGGCGATGTGACCGTTGGTGGACAAGACGTAGCGGTTGTCCTTGCTGCCCAGCAGTCGCGCACTGCGATAGGTGGCCTGCCACGGGGAGATGTGATCCGCGATGCCACCGACGATGTAGGCGTCTGCGGTGATCTTGTACAGGTCGACCGGGCTGCCCAGCATGCTGACCCCGCCGGCAGTCACCAACGCATTACTCAGTCCCATCAAGACCAGGTCGCGGTGCAGTGCGGCGGCCATCCGGGTTGTGTCGGCGTTCCAGAACAACACGTCGAACGCCGCGGGCTTGCGGCCCTGTACGTAGTTGTTCACCACGTAGCGCCACACCAGGTCGGTGGGACGCAGCCAGGCGAACATCTCCGCCATGTCGCGCCCGTCCAGGAAACCCTTCCTGTCCGAGACTCGGATCGCGGCCTGCGCCGCGCGGTCGCTCATCGCCGCGGCGGCGAACCCCGCGCGGGTCTCGTCCAGCACGGTGACCGCCAGGTTGAGGCCCGCGACCCGGTCGCCCTCGCCGATCTCGGCGAGGTGAGCCGCGGTCATCGCTGCCAGAATGCCGCCCGAGCAGGTGGCTAACAGGTGGGTGCTGTCGGTTCCGGTGATTTTCTCCGCCGCGTCCATCGCCTCCACGATCGCCGCCCCGTAGGTGTCGAAGCCCCAATCCTTATGTCGAGCTTGGGGATTGCGCCATGAAATTACGAACACCTGCTGGCCCTGCTGGACGAAGTACTCGATCATGCTGCGCTCGGGCGCGAGATCCATGACGTAGTACTTGTTGATCACCGGTGGGACCATCAGCAAGGGAATTGCGCGCACCTTGGGGGTCTGTGGGGCGTACTGGATCAATTCGAACACCGAGGTTTGCAGTACAACGGCCCCTTTGGTGACGGCCAGGTTCTCCCCCACCGCATAGGCGTCGGGCTCGATCATCGCGGGAACCCGGGGCTTCGAAAGCATGTCTCGGGCAAAGGCTTTCGCCCCGCGTACCGCGCTCAGGCCGCCGGTGTCGATCAGCGCCTTCCAGCCAAGCGGACTGATCAGCGGGTTGTTGCTGGGCGCAAGGCCTTCTACAACATTGTCGATGACGAACTGCATCTTCTCTTTGTCGCGCCAATCCAACTGCGCGTCCGCGAGCAGCACCTCAGCCGTCTCAGAGCCGGCCAGATAGGCCTGCATGATCCTGTGCAGCAGCGGATTCTCCTGCCACGCAGGGTCACTGAAGCGTTTGTCGGCGCGCGCCGGCGCGCGGTGCGACTTGCCCACCGCGATACTGCCCAGCTCGCGGGTCAGCGTGCCCACTCGGTCGGCCACCGTGCCGGGTTGCTGAGCGAGGTTGCCGGCGAAGCGGGCCCAGGTGGCGTTCGGCATCATCCGGCTTGCGAAGGGCTTCGTGGCGCTGGTGAGAAGCAGGTCGAGTGGTGCGGCCAACTCGTCGACTTTGGCCGTGGGGTCCTTGGGGGTTGCCATGGTTATCGTGTGCTTTCGGTTGTCGGAATGGTGATTTCACGCTTGAGCACCTTGCCGGTGGGACCCTTGGGCAGAGCGTCGACCAACCAGACCTGGCGCGGATACTTGTAGGCGGCCACCCGCTCCTTGACGTAGTCACGCAATTCGTCTGGGCGCACTTTCGCTCCCTCCTTCAGCGCCACCGCCGCGCCGACTTCCTCGCCCAGCGAGTCGTGCGGGACGCCGATGACCGCGGCCTCGGCCACGTCGGGATGCTCGTAGAGCACTTCCTCGATTTCACGCGGGTAGACGTTGTAGCCGCCCCGGATGATCAGATCCTTGGTCCGGTCGACGATGTAGAAGTAACCGTCCTCGTCGACGCGTCCGACGTCGCCGGTCGCCAGCCAACCGTCCGGCGAGATCGTGGACTTGGTCGCGTCCGGCAGGTTCCAGTAGCCCTTCATCACGTTGTGTCCGCGGATCTGGATCTCACCGGTGTTGCCCTGTGGTACCTCGCCGCCGTTCGGGTCGACGACACGCATCTGCACGCCTTCGATCGGGGTACCGATCGAGCCCACTTTTCGCTCCCGGTGCGGATGGTTGAATGCGGCCGCCGGCGAACTCTCGGAGAGGCCGTAACCCTCGAGAACTTCACAGCCGAAAGCCTTTTCGAAGTCGGTGAGAACCTGCACGGGCATCGCCGCGCCGCCGGAGACGCAGACCCTCAAGGTGCTCGTCGCCTCGGGCGACGCCTCCTCGGCCACGCTCAGCAGCGCCGAATACATTGTCGGCACACCTTCGAAAACTGTGACGGCGTCGCGCTCGATCACCTCGAGCGCCTTGCGCGGCTCGAACCTCGGGATGAGCGTCAGCGTCGCACCCGACAGCACCGACCCGTTGAGGCCGCAGGTGAGGCCGAACACGTGGAACAGCGGCAGACAGCCCATCACCACGTCGTCAGGGCCGGTCTCGACCAGGGTGCGGCAACTGACCTCGGCGTTGCGGCCCAAGTTGCCGTGAGTCAGCATGGCGCCCTTGGGTTTTCCAGTAGTTCCAGAGGTGTGCAAGATGACGGCGATGTCGTCGGCACCGCGTTCCACCGGTGACTCCTGCGCGGGTAGGTCGGTGATCAAGTCCGTCAGCCCGGCGTCGTCGACAATCCAGCACTGCGAACCCGTTTCGTCGGCGCCGGCACTGGCCTCGTCGGCGAAGCCGGGCGTGCCGAACAACGCTTTCGCTCCGCTGTTGGAGAGGTAGAACGCCACCTCGCGGGCCTTGAGCAAGGGATTCATCGGGACCGCGACTGCGCCGCGGTAGATGATCCCGTAGAACGCGATGGCGAATGCGGGCGTATTGGGCAGCATCACGCCGACGCGATCCCCCGGTTCGATTCCGGCTTGCTCGAGCAGCGTTGCGACCCGAGCGGCCGCCCCGTCGAACTCGGCGAAGGTGAACTGCAGGTCGTCGCAACGCAGCGCAACGCGATTGGGATAGCGCTCTGCGGATGCGACGAGATTGGCGCTCAAGCTGGTCATGGGATACCTCTGCGGATCGAATCGGCTGCCCGGTTTTAGGGCTTGTCCTGATGACTTCAATCCTGCTCGTGGCGAATTCGCGCGACAATGTCGGCGTGCACAACAACCTGGCCGCCTCGGTGTGACGGCGCACAGCTGATTGCCGATTTCGCTGCCGAAGTGCAGTTGCGCGAACTCCCAGCCCACAACCAATGAAAGCCTATTGGAGCCAGCCTGCCGACAGCCCCCGCGAACGCCGTTGTCGACGAATGGTTTTCGACGGGCAGTATCGGCCATGAGCCACTGAGGAGGCTTCGTCGACGTCGTTGCCCATAAGAAGATTTGAGCTCCGAGCAAGAAGGCGATTGTTTCCCGCGACACCGGCCGGGGTTCGACGTTGTCGCCGCGAACATCGACAGACATCGGCGATTCGGGTGAGGTGTTGGTAGCAACGCGCGATCAGAATCGCGCTAACAAGACTCATCGAATGGAAGGCCAGGTAGGCGATGACTGGGAAGAAATCCGTTCACGAGGTGACCTATGACCTGTTGCGCACCCTGGGTCTGACCACCGTGTTCGGCAATCCGGGTTCCACCGAACAGACGTTTCTGAAGAATTTTCCCGATGACTTCACCTATGTGCTGGGGTTACAGGAGGCCTCGGTGATGGCCATGGCCGACGGGTTCGCCCAGTGCACCGGCAAGCCCGCGCTGGTCAATGTGCATACCGCCGCAGGGACCGGAAATGCGATGGGCAGCGTGGTGGCGGCATACAAGGGCAATACCCCGCTGATCATTACGGCCGGTCAGCAGACCCGCGAAATGGTCTTGTGCGAGCCATATCTGAGCAATCCGGACGAGACGGTGTTTCCGCAGCCGTGGGTCAAGTGGGCGTACGAGCCCAAGCGCGCCGAGGATGTGCCGGCGGCGTTCATGCGGGCCTACACGGTCGCGTTGCAGCCGCCGGCCGGGCCGGTGTTTTTATCCATCCCGCTGGACGACTGGGAGAAACCCGCGCTGGGGCCGGCGGTGATCCGCACGGTCAGCCACCGCGTCGCACCGGACGCTGACCGGCTGTCCAGCTTCGCCGAGCGAATCAACGCCGCGAAACGGCCGGCCCTGGTGTTCGGGCCGGAGGTCGATCGCAGCGGTGCCTGGGATGTCGGGGTGGCGTTCGCCGAAAAGGTCGGCGCAGCGGTCTACAGCAGCGCGTTGCCCGACCGGGCATCGTTCCCCGAGGACCATCAACTCTTTCAGGGGCAGTTGCCGATGACCGTCGACGGTGTCAGCAAGGTGCTGCAAGGCTACGACCTGGTGGTGGTGATCGGGGCGCAGGTCTTCCGGTACTACCCCTACGTCGCGGGCGAGTATCTGCCCGAGGCCACCGAACTGCTGCAGATCACCGCCGATCCGCGACTGGCCGCCACGGCGCCCGTCGGTGACAGCATCCTTGGCGACTCGCTGCTGGTGTTGGAGCAACTGGTGGGCATCGTCGACGATCACAGTGATCGCTCGGTCCCGGCAAGGCAGGTATCCACTGCCGCCGTGGACCTGAGCGGATCGGCGCCGTTGAGTGCGGACGCCGTGTGGGCGACATTGAAAACCGTGAAACCGGCCGACTCGCCGCTAGTCACCGAATCGACCTCGACGATGGCCCAACAACTGCGATTCTTGCCCAGCACACGACCTGCTTCGTTCTTCGCCACCCCCAGCGGGGGTATCGGCTGGGGCCTGCCCGCGGCGGTGGGCGTCGCCTTGGGAGACCGCGCCCGCGGGGTCAAACGCCACGTCCTCGCCACCATCGGAGACGGGTCATTCCAATACTCGATACAGGCCATCTGGACCGCGGCCCACCACCGGCTGCCGATCGTATTCGTGGTCATGCGCAACGGCGAATACTCGATCCTGAAATCGTTCGCAGAACTGGAAAAGACACCGGGGGTACCGGGCCTGGATCTGCCCGACCTCGACATCGCTTCGCTGGCACAGGGTTTCGGCTGCCGGGCGGTGAACGTGGACACCGCCGAAAAACTCGCCAGCGAGTTCACCGCGGCGCTGAAGGCCGACGGGCCCACCGTCATCGTGGTGCCGACTCAACCACAAGCAGTGCATCTGGGCTGAGCCTGCGCCAGCTCATCGCCTATTTCAAGGAGTGACCATGCCGGTGTATACCTGCACGACGACAACGGCGACGCTGACTACCGACGTCAAGACCGCGCTGGCACAGGAGATCAGCCGTATCCATGCCGAGATCAACCACGTGCCCAGCACCTATGTCAACGTCGTTTTCCACGAGCTACCCGCCAGCGGGATTTATACCGACGGCGTACCGGCGAATCCGGTGCTGGTTAACGGCTGGGTGCGATCCGGCCATCCAGCGGCCGAAACAACCCGTCTCGCAACGGAAATCGCAGCCGCCGTGTCTCGGATCGCCGACGTCGAGCCGGACCGCGTGATGATGGTGATCCAGAACAGTCCGGCGAGCGGCGCGATCGAAGGCGGCCGCGTCCTGCCCGAGCCGGGCCAAGAGCAGGCGTGGATCGCCGGCGCATGACGAGATGTCAAAGACACCAGGTGGATACAGGTATCCATTGACTCCCTTGATTCTTGGCAACCAAGCCGGCTCTGACCGAAATAATCAGGCCTCCAAAGCCCTGGCCGTCGGCGGTGTCGACGTTCTGGTGTCCCATTGCGGGCGTGCTTGCAATGGGACACACGCATGGCCGTCAGCTTCTCGAGCATTGCTGACCCCCGGGCCGCAGGCGCGCAACGCATCTGATCGGCTTTCTACTCGTCAAGTGCCGGACTGGCCGATAACACGCCTGTGTAATTCCTCTGTGAGGACGTGGATTTGGCGTGTCAGATCGGTGTTGGTCTTGAGTTCCATCTCCTGGGCTTCGAAGTCGTGGTCAGCTTTGGCCTGCTGAAACGCCGATTGCCGGTTCTGGCCGATCATGACGAACGTTGACAGGAAGATCGCTTCGAGTGAAACCACCAGAGTCAATGTCGGCCAGGGGTTCTTCTCCAGAACGACCATCCACACAGCGAAAAGGATCGCGTGGATCCAGACGAAATTCATCGAACCGGCGAATGCCGTGATTCGATCGGCCAGCCGCAGCTGGATACTCTCGCGCCGTCTCTTGGCCTCATCGAGCACGGCTGGATGGTGAATTCGACTGTTGCGTAGCAATCGGTGCGGAATGAGTTGAGGAGCACGGGTCGTCGTCTTTGATTTTTCTGGATCCATGAGGGCTAATTCTGACAGTTCGTTGGTGCAACGAGTTGTTGTTTCAGCTGCTCGCGGGCGGCGTGCAACTGCTTACGGTTGGAAGCTGTTTTCGGTACGAGTGTTCGTTGTGAGAACGTCTCGGCTCCGCCCGCAGGAAGACCCGCAGCTCGCTTTGTTTAACCACCCACATCCCCTGGGCGAGCGGGCATAAAGTCTCGGAGTATGAGCGCGGTATCGCAGGCCGACGGGATCAGCCACGACGCCGGCCCCGATCCGCATATCGTCGAGCTCAGCAAGCTCATGCTGGCTCGCGCCCCCGAGCTGGGCCAGGCGCTGGGTGATCGGCTGTTCCGGGAGATCGACGCCTACCGCGACGGCACCGTCGTCACCAAGGACGAAGTCAGCGCGAGTTGCGCAGCGAATCTGACATTCGTCTTCCACGCACTTTCGGGGCAGGGCGACGTCGATGTATCACCTGCCGAGAACGTCGGAACTGCGCGGGCGTTCATCGGTTTGCCGTTGCCGGCGGTGATGACGGCCTACCGGATCGGGTTCCGGTTCATGTGGGAGGAGACCCTCGCCGCTGGGCGGGCCGCGGGAATACCCACCGAGTCGATCCTGAACGCCACGGCACGTGTCTTTGTTGCGCAGGACACCTTCACCCAGGCGATGGCCAGCGCCTACCGGCAGCAGCTGACCGCGCAGATCCTGGAGCAGGAGGAAGAACGGTCGGCGTTGGTCGAAGCGTTGCTGTCCCGTCGGATAACCGACAGCCAAAGCCTTTGGGAGGCAGCCGATCTGCTCCGCTTGCCCACCACCGGGCCGTACGCCGTGGTCGCAGCCGAGTTACCGGCGATCGGAAAGCTCGGCTTGCCCGCGATCGAGAACAAGCTCGCCGCCCGCGATATTCGATCGGCGTGGCGGCTGCTGCCGGACTTACACATCGGCATCGTGCACCTGCGGATGCCGGATACCGCAAGCACTTTGACTTCAGTGCTCCGCCAGGTCGCGACCGTCCGGGTCGGCATCAGCCCGCCGTTCGACGACTTGGCCGAAACCAGCGACGCGCTGCGATTCGCCCGGCTGGCGGTCAGCGGGAAAGCGTCAGCCGATTCACTGATCACGGTGTTCGACGACACCCCTCTCGCCATCGCGGCAGTGAGCGCCCCTGAGGTCATGATGAAGATCAGGATGTCGGTGCTGCGACGACTGAAAGAACTGCCGGACAACGAACGCACGATTCTTCTCGACACGTTCCAAGCGTGGTTGCACGAGGGCGGCTCCGCCAACGACACCGCGACGAAGATCTTCTGTCATCCCAACACCGTGCGGCACCGCCTGCGCCGCATCGAGGAGTTGACCGACCGCTCGCTGTCCCGGCCGCTGGACGTCGCCGAACTCTGCCTGGCCTTCGAAGTCGAGCAGCGCCTGCCCTGACCGGCTAGGTCACGCCGTCAGCCGGTGGCGCACCAGCAATGCACTGATCATGTCGACGACGCCGATTGCGATCAGCCAGCAGCCGGCGACCAGGGTGAGGATCGCGATCGAATCGAGTGGGGACATGATCAGCACCCCACCGCCGATCACGATGATCACCCCGGACAGCACCTGCCAGCCGCGCGCGGGCATGTGGTCGAACGACAGTGCAGCGGCCAGCAGGGTGACCCCGCGGAACAGCCAACCGATGCCGATCCACAGGGCCAGCAGCAGGATCGACTCGAGCTTGTCACGGAAGCAGAAAAAGCCCAGCACGAGCGTTACCACGCCGGTGAGGAATGACAGCACCCTCATCGCGGCGCCGGCGTGCGTGCCGAAAGCGGCGAAGACGTACCCGACGCCGGATACCACCAAGTAGATACCGAACAGGACACCCGCTACCAAAAGTGTCTTGCCCGGCCACGCCAGCACGGTGACGCCGAGGCTCACGCCCAAGACGCCGATCAGGAGAAGCAACTGCCAGGTGTTACGTGCAAATTGGTGCAGTGGACCTTCGAGGACGGTCTCTTCGCTGGTTGTCATCACCAGAAAATAGTCCGCAGCCGAACTAAAGCGATTGTTCCTGGCGACACAAATACGCGCCTCAAAAGGGTGCCAGGAACAATGCCGGGCCGACGCCACTGCTGCAGACGGTTCGGCACCGCCAACAGCCCGCGCACAACGGGGCCGCTTTGTCGCCTGAAGACAAGTGCGCGACGCAGTTTGGTTGGTCGACGACATCGCCGCGCCGGGCTCAGCGGATTACCTTTCACGACGAACGCAAAGCCGCGATCCGAATCACCGGACATGACAACCCATTCCGACAACAGAAACGAGCCAGAAATGATCGCCACACTCCTGACCCTCGCCGCCATGCTCCTCTTCGTGCTACTCCCCGCACTCATCCCAGGCGCTGTCCATGTTGTTTACCTGGTCCGAAACAGGCAGCCGATCGGCCGGCTCGCGGCCGCTGCCGCTTGACGCTCACCAGCTATCGAGGCCGCATCCCGCAGGGTGCAGCCTCGATCTATGCGGGCTGCAGAACGGCCACGCCGTACCAGTGACACGCGAGCAGCGCGAGTTCGACGTCGAGCCGGTCGCCGCCGATCTCACGGCCACGCCGCGTGACCGCGCGACCCACCCGGTATTTGACCGAGTTGAAATGCAGGTTGAGCTCTTCGGCGGCGACCTTGTAGCTGGAGCCGCAACCCAGGAAGACGCGCAACGTATCGCGCAGTCGGCCGTCGTTGTCGTCGTCGGTCGCGAGCTTGCCCAGAACGGTGGCCACCCAATCGCGGATGCCGGCAACGTCATCGCCGAGGCGCGCCACCACGGACAAACCAGGGTCCGTCGCCGCCAGGACTACGCGGTCACGTTTGCCGATCATCGCGACGCGGTGTGCATTTTCGGCTTCGCGATGTGACTGACGAAATCCCTCGACACCACACGACATCGTCCCGATCGCCACACTGGGCGAATCCTTTCGGGCACAGAAGAACTCGCGGACCTTGCCACCCGCCTCGTCCGCCGCACCCCGAAACGGCAGCCAGCCCCACCCGCAGCTTCGGTCGGCAGCAACGAAAAGCGGTGCGCCACCGGCGTCAGCGGCCGCACCCGCATCGCGCAGGCATCGCTGCAACCGACCGAGCTCGTCGCCGTCGGCGCTGGAGTCCGGGTACCACATGACGAGCGCCAGGTGGTGCCACCGCAGCGGATAGCGGATCGACGTGGACGCGGCGTCGGCGTCGGCGGTGATGCCGGCGGTCAACAGCTCTCGAACCCGCAAGGCGCGCAGGCTGTTCTGGTTCTCCAACCAACGTTCCCGCTCGTCCTCGTAGACGACGACGACCTGCTGCGAAATCCAGTCGATGTACTCGAAGATGGTGCCCGACATCGCCTCGACGACCGCGTACCTCGTCTGCTCCGAGGTGTCGATCAGGCGCACCTCGCTGAAGACCAACTCGTTCATCAACTTCTGGCCAAGCCGGTAGGCCCGGACGAGAGCATTGGCAGGCACCCCGTATTGCGCCAATCGCCGGGCGTACTCGAATGCCGCGGTGGGGGCTTCGATGCGTTCGACGCCGATCCCATGACGCAGCGCACGAAGAACCGTGTCGATATTTCCCTCGAGGCTGGGCGCGAGGAGTTCGGTCACCCGTTCATCGCCCCGCAGCTCGGGGATCTTCGCGTCGAGGTAACTGTGCATGCCCGCTGTCAATTCAGCCAGCCGATTGTGCAGTCTTTCCGCGGTCTCGGCGACGTGGCGGCTGACCTCGACGTCGTTGCCGGCCTGCGCTGTTGTCACATTGATGACGGTAGACCTCGCGATTGTCTTCCGGAGACAACTCGCGCACACATCTTCGTCGCGCGACCACTGTTTTTGCGGTCAGCGCCATCCCTAATCTTGTCGGCACTGCACCGACCAATCGAACCCGGAAAGGAGCGACGCGAAATGGGATTTACCAAGCCGTATTTGCCCGACGTCGACCCGGACATCTTCCTGAGGAAGCCGCTGATGGAGCGGATGCGGATCCTCGCGTCCGAATGGGCCGAGAATGGCTTCGGCGCACCGCGAATGGTCCACACCATCTACATCGTGAAGCTGGTTTTCTTCTTCGCCCTCGGCGGAGTCACCATCGCGACGGCGACGTCGGGCCTGCCGGCTTTCTGGCATGTGGCGCAGTGGTGGAATCAGCCGATCGTCTACCAAAAGGTCATCCTGTGGACCGTGCTTCTCGAGGCGGTCGGAGTGGCCGGCTCATGGGGACCGCTGGCCGGCAAGGTCAAACCGATGACCGGCGGAATTTTGTTCTGGGCCAGACCGGGAACCATCCGGCTACGACCCTGGAAGTGGGTGCCGTTCACCGGCGGTGACCGTCGCACCTGGCCTGACATCGCGATCTACCTGGGGCTGCTGGTGACCCTGATCGTACCGCTGCTCACACCGGGTGTGCACAACGATTCACTATTGAAAGCGTTGCCGCACAACATATCCGGACTAGTGAACCCGACACTGCTGATCGCGCCGATCGCGCTGCTCGTGCTGATCGGCTTGCGGGACAAGACCATCTTCCTGGCCGCCCGTGGCGAGCAGTACCTGCCGGTGCTGGTGATCTTCGCAGCGCTGCCTTTCGTCAACATGATCGCCGCTTTGAAAATGGTCATCGTGGTGGTGTGGGTCGGCGCCGGCTTCTCGAAGTTCGGCAAGCACTTCTCCAACGTCATTCCGCCGATGGTGAGCAACACGATATTCGCGCCGAAGTTCGTGCGGAAAGCTCACTACCGCGCGTTCCCGACAGATCTCCGGCCGTCCCGCCTGGCGGACTTCATGGCCCACGTCAACGGCACCACCGTCGAGATTGCGGCACCGCTGGTCCTGTTGTTCTCGACCAACAAGTGGCTGACCCTGGCCGCGGCGCTACTGATGGTGTGTTTCCACCTCTTCATCGTCTCGACGTTCCCGTTGGCGGTGCCGCTGGAATGGAACGTGGTGTTTGCCTACAGCACGGTCTTCCTCTTCCTCGGCTTCCCGAACTGGAATGGCTACGCGCCGTGGCACATGACACCATCCTGGCTGGCTCTGGTGGTCGCTGCCGCGCTGCTGTTCTTCCCCGTACTGGGCAACCTGCGGCCGGACAAGGTGTCCTTCCTGCCCTCGATGCGGCAGTACGCGGGCAACTGGGCCTCTGCGGTGTGGGCGTTCGCACCGGGCGCCGAGGCGAAGCTAGACCGGGTTACCCGGTCGGCGCGCAACCAGGTCGACCAGTTCATCGAGTTCGGATACGAGCCCCACTGGGCGGAGATCACCTCGCAGCGAACGATCGCGTGGCGCACCATGCACAGCCAGGGCCGCGGCTTGTTCTCACTACTGCTGACTCACCTGCCCGACGTCGACACCCGTACCGTGCGGGAAGGCGAGTTCATCTGCAACTCCCTGATCGGCTTCAACTTCGGAGACGGTCACCTGCACAACGCCGATCTGATCCGCGCCGTGCAGAGCGAGGCGGCGTTCGAGCCCGGCGAGTGCGTCATCGCCTGGGCCGAGTCGGAGGCCTTCGGCAGCGGAGTGCAGCACTACCAGCTGATCGACGCCGCGCTCGGGGTGATCGAGCGAGGCACCTGGAAAGTGGCCGATGCAGTCGCCGAGCAGCCGTGGCTGCCCAACGGCCCGATCCCGACTAGCGTGGAATGGTCCCTGCGCGGTGGCAAGTCCACCGCTCGGCGGGACCAGGAACACGGTCACGGAGCGATGGCATGAGTACTGCGCTGGTGGTAGGTGGCGGGCCCAATGGCCTCGCTGCCGCCGTATGCCTCGCAGCCGAGGGTGTCGAGGTCACCGTGTTGGAGGCGGCCGACGAGGTCGGCGGCGGCGCCCGCAGCAGCGAGGCCATCCTTCCGGGATTGCTGCACGACCACTGCTCGGCGATTCACCCGATGGCCGTCGGCTCCGACTTCGTCAGCAGGTTCAATCTGGACCGCTACGGGCTGACCTGGCGGTGGCCGGAGGTCGACTGCGTCCACCCGCTCGACGACGGCAGCGCCGGGGTGCTGCACCGCTCGGTGGACCAGACCGCGGCCGGTCTCGACCGTGACGGCTCACGGTGGCGGCGCGCATTCGGCTACTCGGCCTCCCGATTCGATGCCCTCAGTGAGGACATCATGGGGCCGCTGCTGCGGATCCCCCACCACCCGGTGATGCTGGCCCGGTTCGGCGCGCCGACGGTGCTCCCGGCGTCGACATTCGCCCGGTTGTTCCGCACCCAGCAAGGGCGGGCGTTGTTCGGAGGTGTTGCGGCGCATGCCTTTCGGCCGCTGCACTACCCGATGACGTCGGCGATCGGGATGGGTATCATCACCGCCGGCCATCGGCACGGCTGGCCGGTCGCCGAAGGCGGATCGCAGTCCATCACCAACGCGATGGTTGCGCTGCTGACCGACCTGGGCGTCAAGATCGAGACCGGTGTCCGAGTTCAGACGGCGTCGCAGTTGCCGCCCGCCGACATCTCCATGTTCGATCTGGCACCGGAGGCGGTCGCCGACATCCTCGGCGCTCGGCTACCCGCCCGGGTCGCCCGCGCCTACCGCCGATTCCGCCATGGCCCAGGCGCTTTCAAAGTCGACTTCGCCGTCGAGGGCGGCGTGCCCTGGACCAACCCGGATGCCCAGCGCGCGGGCACGGTGCACCTCGCCGGAACCTACCGCGAACTGGCCGCGACCGAGCGCGATGTCCATGCCGGGCGGATGCCCGAGCGGCCCTTCGTCCTGGTCGGGCAGCAATACCTGGCCGATCCTCAACGGTCGGTCGGCGACGTTCACCCCTTGTGGGCGTACGCGCATGTGCCCAATGGGTTTTCGGGTGACGCAACGGCCGCGATCGTCGCACAGATCGAGCGGTTCGCCCCCGGCTTCCGGGAACGGATTGTCGGACAAGCAGTTCGGACCCCGGAGCAGTTTGCGTCCTACAATCCCAACTACGTCGGCGGCGACATCATGACCGGCGCAAAGGACATCAGACAGCTCACCTTCGGACCGCGAACCACGTTGTCGCCGTACGACGTTGGCATCCCCGGCACGTACATCTGCTCGGCCGCCACCCCGCCCGGACCGGGCGCCCACGGCATGTGCGGCGCCAATGCCGCCCAGCGCGCGCTCAGTTACCTGGGCACTCGCTTGGCGACGTAGTATTCGTCTGTCCGGGTGTGGTCGACGGTGTAACTGACTGCGGCCGTGAAGTTTTCCGAGTCGTAGCCCAGCCAGCGCTCGGTGCGTTGACGCTCGAATTCGCTCCACGACGCCACGGTGAACCTCTCGAGAAACAGCTCGGTGTGCCCGACGTTGTGGTACAGCCGCCAACTGTGACCGCCCGTTCGCAGCCGTGACCGCCTGACCCGGCTCATCGCGTTGACGAAATCGCCCTGGTTCTCCTCCAACACTCGGTAGCGCACCGCCACCAGCACCGGTCCATCGTCAGGACATGGCTCGAACATCAGCGTCGGCTCGGGCCAGGCGGTCGAGACGTCGATGTTGAGCTTGCCGGTGTTCGGCAGCAGCGGAAAGCCGATGACGCTGAAGGCGGCGGCGCCCAGCGCAAAGGCCGAGATCAGCAGCGCGACTTCCAGTCCCGCCCGCGTGGCGAGCGCGCCCCACGCATAGGCGCCGACCGCCTGAGCCCCGGTGGAGATCAGAAGATAAATCGACAATGCACGGGCCCGCACCCAGTGCGGCAACGTCAGCTGCGCCGCTGCGTTCAACGTTGCCAACGTGATCAGCCACGCCACCCCCGACAGCATCAAGATCGGTAGTGCCGCAACGAACGGCATCCAGATGACCGCAATCGGCGCCAGGCCGTACACGGCGGCCGACACGGCCAGCAACACGTTGTCCGACACTCGCTCGTGCAGCGGCGAGGCCATCACGGCGCCGAGCAGAGCGCCAAGACCGATGGCCCCCAGCGCCACGCCGAATCCGCCGGCTCCGAGATGCCAGGTGCGCGAGGCGGCCACCGGCAGTAGAGCCAACAGCGCCGAGGCGGGAAACAGGAAAACCGCCGTGCGCAGCAGGATTCTGCGGAAAATCGGACCGTTGTTGACGTAGAGCAGCCCGCTGATGATGGCCATGCCGAAGTGTTCTCGCTCGAGCGGCGCGAGTTGCTTGGGTCGTTTCCAGACCAGCAGCGCAACGATGATGCCCGCGAACGACACCGCGTTGATCGCGAACACCGCTGCGGGGCCGGCGAACGCCACGATGATGCCGCCGATTGCCGGGCCGATGGCCCGGGAAGCGTTACCCGAGACGCTGCCCAGCATCGAGACGGCCGGTATCTGCTCACGCGGCACAACCTCTGGCTGGATCGCCTGCCAGTCAGGTCCGGCGAGTGCCGAGGCGCAACCGATGGCCACGGTGAACATCAGCAGGGACGTCGGCGTGAGTCGACCCAGATAGGTCAGCACCGCCAGGGCCAGCGCGACCACCACTGCGTACGCCTGCAGAAATATCAGCAACCGCCGACGGTCGAAGAGATCGGCGAGGGCGCCGGCGAACAACCCGAACAGCAGCGTCGGCCCCAGACTCGCCGTCTGGACCAATGCAACGATGACATCGGGGCTGTGCTTTTCGACCAAAAACCATTGGGCCGCAACGCCCTGCATGAACGTGCCGATGTTGGAGCCGAAGGAGGCCAGGAACAGGTTGCGGTAGACGCGATTGCGCAGCGGCGCCCACACCGACGACCGCCCGCCGTCCACCTGCTCCTGAGTCTCGATCACCATCGGCATGATTCTGACATGCCGCGGCAACTCGTTTCTCGCTTCAGTACGTGTAGAACCCCTCGCCGGACTTGAGGCCGAGCTTGCCCGCATCGACGTAGGCCTGCAGTAGATCTCGCGCGTCGGTGGGCAGATGCGGGAACACGTCCGTGTAGTGCTTTTCGACGTCGAGTGCGACGTCGAGGCCGACCAGGTCCATCAATTGGAACGGCCCGGCCGGCGCGCCCAGGTTCAGCTTGTACATCCCGTCGACGTCTTCCGGGCGGGCCACTCCCTCGGCGACGACTGCCAACGACTCCCGCTTGATCGCCGCCCACACCCGATTGAAGATGAAGCCGGTGCACTCCTTGCGCGCTTCGAACGGGTAGACGCCGAACTCGGGCAGCACGGCCAGCAGGGTGTCGAGCAGGCCGCGGTCGGTCTCGCCGTCCGACATCAGGTCGAGGCCGGTCACCTCGGGCGGCATGTAGAAGTGCGTGTTGCACAACCGCGTCTTGTCGCGCACGTTCTCAGCCATCAGGCGCGACGGGTACGACGACGAGTTGGTTGCGAAGATCGTGCCCGGCGGGGCGGCCCGGTCGATCTCGCCCCACAGCGGAATCTTGATCTCGAGCTTCTCGGGCGCCGACTCCACAGCCAGCCACGCGCCGTCCAGCGCCTCGCCGAGCGATGTCGTCGTGTGCACGACACCCGGTTCGCCGAAGTCGCGACTCTCGACGACTCGCGGAAGGGATTCGGCCACATACTCTTTCGCGGCCGCGAGCTGCTCGTCGCGGCGGGCGTAGATGTTGACGGTTCCGCCGCGGCTGGCGAACATCAGCGCGATGCGCCGACCCAGCGTCCCCGCTCCGATCACCGCGACCGGTCGGTTCCGGATGTCATCGAATGTGTATGTGTATGAGGCGCTCACACAGGCATGCTAAGTCCCCGCTGCACGCCCGGGACCGTCGCTCACCGACGAAATCGCCGCCGACCGTTGTTCGCGGCCGACAACTACAGCAGGGTTGCTTGCTCGGGTTGCGGCTCGGCCGGCTCCCACAGCTCAGGGCCGTTGTTGCGGATGTTGTTGACCAGCGTGGAGATCTCGCACACATCGATGCCGTCGATGCTGGGCGGCGCGGCCAGGAAGTCCAGGTCGGCCGGGGTGTCGGGATCCAGCCAGCGATCCCACTCACCCGCGGGCACGATCAGCGGCATCCGGTCGTGGATCTCGGCGAGTTCCCCGACGGCGTCGGTGGTGATGATCGTGCAACTCAGCAACGGGTCGCCATCCTTGGCGGGTTTCCAGACCGACCACAGCCCGGCCATGAACAGCATCTCGCCGTCGGTGCGGTGCATGAAGAACGGGGTCTTACGCGCCTTCTTGCCCGCGCCGGTGTCGGGGTTGGGGCGCCACTCGTAGTAGCCGTCCATCGGCACCAGGCAACGCTTGGACTTGGCGCTCGAGCGAAACGCCGGCGATGCGGTGACCTTCTCGGCACGTGCGTTGATCAGCAGTGGCCCCTTGGACTCCGGCGCCCCGTCGGCATCGGCCTTGACCCAGGGCGGGATCAGCCCCCATCGCATTGACCGGACCCGCCTCGTGGCCTCGTCGTCGGGCTCGTCATGGCGGCGCACGACGGTGGTGATCGTCGTGGTCGGCGCCACGTTGTAGTTCGGACCGGGCGACTCCACCTTGCGTGCCTCGTTGATCGCCTCGATCTTCTCGGCCAGCGCCGCCGGGTCCGTCGTCACCGCGAATCGTCCGCACATGCCTCCCATGGTGCCAAGTAGGCAATGATGGAGCACGTGAATACCTGGCCCGCCCCCTACTCGTCGCGCCCGGTACACGCGACGGTGACGGTGCCGGGCTCGAAGTCACAGACCAATCGCGCGCTGGTGCTCGCGGCGCTGGCCGCCGCCCAGGGCGTCTCGACGATCAGCGGCGCGCTGCGCAGCCGCGACACCGACCTGATGATCGGCGCGCTGGAAGCGCTGGGTCTTCGCATCGATGGTCCCGCCGACGAGTTGAGCATCAGCGGCACGATCGCTCCCCCGGCCGATGTCCGCATCGACTGCGGCCTCGCCGGAACCGTGTTGCGGTTCGTGCCGCCCCTGGCCGCGCTGGGTTCGTCCGCGGTGACGTTCGACGGCGACGAGCAGGCCCGCGCGCGGCCGATCGCGCCACTGCTCGACGCACTGCGCGGTCTGGGCGTCGAGATCGACGGCGACGGCCTGCCGTTCCTGGTCCGCGCCGCCGGGGCGGTCGCCGGCGGGGCGGTCGACATCGACGCCTCGGCCTCGTCACAGTTCGTCTCCGGCCTGCTGCTCGCCGGCCCGACGTTCACCGACGGCCTGACCGTCCACCACGTCGGCCCGTCGCTGCCTTCGGCACCGCACATCGCGATGACGGTGGCGATGCTGCGGCAGGCCGGCGTCGAGGTCGACAACGCGACCGCCAACCGCTGGCGGGTGCGACCGGGGCCGGTCGCGGCGCGACACTGGCCCATCGAACCCGACCTGTCCAACGCCGTCCCGTTCATTGCCGCGGCGGTGGTCAGCGCCGGCACGGTCCGCGTCACCGGCTGGCCGGCGGCCAGCATCCAGCCCGCCGACACCATTCTGAGCATCCTGGGTCAGTTGAATTGCATTGTGAAGCAGGACGATTCGTACCTAGAAGTGCAGGGCCCGCAGTCCTACCCGGGATTCGACGTCAACCTGCGTGATGTCGGCGAGCTCACCCCGTCGGTGGCCGTGCTCGCAGCGCTGGCCATTCCGGGTTCGGTATCCCGGCTGTCGGGCATCGCGCACCTGCGCGGCCACGAGACCGACCGACTGGCCGCGCTGAGCACCGAGATCAACCGGCTGGGCGGCGACTGCCGCGAAACCGCCGACGGTCTCGAGATCACCGCGACGCCACTGCAATCCGGCACCTGGCTGTCCTACGCCGATCACCGGATGGCGACGGCCGGGGCGATCGTCGGCCTGCGGGTCGACGGCGTGCGCGTCGAGGACATCGAGACGACCGCCAAGACGCTGCCGGACTTCCCCGCCATGTGGGCCGACATGCTCGCGCAGGGGCCCGGCGCTTGAAGCCGGAGGACTACGACGAGTCCGACGTCAAGATCCGCTCCGGGAAGAGCTCCCGGCCGCGGACCAAGACCCGCCCCGAGCACGCCGACGCGCGGCAGGCGATGGTGGTCAGCGTCGACCGCGGCCGCTGGGGATGCGTGCTCGGCGGTGACCCCGAGCACCGGGTCACCGCGATGCGAGCCCGCGAACTGGGTCGCACGCCGATCGTCGTCGGCGACGACGTCGACGTGGTCGGCGACCTGTCCGGCAAGACCGATACGTTGGCCCGTATTGTGCGGCGCGGTCCGCGACGAACGTTGTTGCGGCGCACCGCCGATGACACCGATCCCACCGAGCGGGTGTTCGTCGCCAACGCCGACCAACTGCTCGTCGTGGTGGCGCTCGCCGACCCGCCGCCGCGCACCGGGCTGGTCGACCGGACCCTGATCGCCGCCTACGTCGGCGGACTCACTCCGATCCTGTGCCTGACCAAATCCGATCTCGCCCCGTCCGAACCGTTCGCCGAGCAGTTCGCCGACCTCGATCTCACCGTCATCGCCGCGGGCCGCGACGATCCGTTGGACACGGTCGCGCATCTACTGACCGGCAAAATCACCGCGCTGCTGGGACATTCGGGAGTAGGCAAGTCAACCCTGGTGAATCGTATTGTGCCGCAGGCGCATCGAGCGGTGGGCGAGGTCACCGACATCGGCCGGGGCCGGCACACGTCGACGCAGTCGGTGGCGCTGCCGCTCGGCGACGGCGGATGGGTGATCGACACGCCGGGGATCCGCTCGTTCGGCCTGGCCCATGTCGCACCCGACGACGTGGTGCGAGCGTTCTCCGACCTGGCCGAGGCCATCGAGAACTGCCCGCGGGGATGCGGACATCTGGGGCCACCGGCCGACCCCGAATGTGCGCTGGACGAGTTGACCGGCCCGGCGGCGCAGCGCGTCTTGGCCGCACGGCGACTGCTGGCCGCGCTGCGCGAGGGCCCCGCCTGAAACTCCCGGCTCAGCCCTCGACGTGGGCGCGCACACACTCCAGGTTGGCCTGCATGTTCTGCTGCCATTCGGCCAGCCGGTTGGCGACGATCCGGGCCTCCTTGTCGGGCATCGCCTCGATCGCCGGGGTCAGGCCCGACGGTCCGGGTCCCATCCGGGCCCACTGCCGGATCAGCACGCCGTCGCTGGTCGGCTCGACCTCGAACCCCCAGGTCGCGCTGGCGGCCTCGGGTCCGCCCACGTTGTACACCCAGCGGCGTTGGTCTTCGACTTCGACGACCTCGCACACCGTCGACCAGTTTCCGAACGCCTCGTGCTCGCTGCGGCCGTGGAAGCGCGCGCCGAGCTCCACGGCGGTCGCGCCGTCGAGCCAGTCGACGCCGCGCAGTTCCGACGAGCAGCGGGTCGGCAGGTTGATGTCGGTCACCAGCGCCCACGCGGTGGGGACGTCACACCGCACGCGCTGTGTCACTTCGACAGTGGGTGTATCGCGGTAGCGCATGCTGGTTAGCATGCCAGCCATGAAGATCGGCGCAATGATCGAACCGCGATTGCCCGGCGCAGTGGAGTTCGCGACGGAGGCCGAGCGGGCCGGCGTCTCATCGCTCTGGATCCCCGAAGTGTGGGGTTACGACGCCCTGACCGGTTTGGCCTACCTGGCCGCGAAGACATCGTCGGTGCAGCTGGGAACCTTTGTCGTGCAACTGGGTTCGCGCAGTCCGGCGATGCTCGCGACGTCGGCGCTGAGCCTTCAGGAGCTGTCGTCGGACCGGTTCATCCTCGGGATCGGCACCTCGGGACCGCGGGTGATGGAGGGCTGGCACGGCGTCCGATTCCGCAAGCCCGTGCAGACCACCCGGGAGACCATCGAGATCATCCGCACGGTCAGCCGCGGCGAGCGCCTCGAGCACACCGGCGAGATCTATCCCCTGCCGTTGCCGGACAGCCGCGGGTCTGCGCTGCGGCCGATGGTGCGGCCCAACCACGTTCCGGTGTACATCGCGGCCATGGGTCCGCGGAATCTCGAGTTGACCGGTGAGATGGCCGACGGCTGGCTGGGCAACGCCTTCATCCCCGAGGCGGCCGAGGTGTTTTTGGGGCCGCTGCGCGACGGCGCACAACGGGGCGGGCGCACCATCGATCAACTCGACCTCGTTGCGCCCGTCGCCCTCGAGTTCCACGACGATCAGGGGTCCAGCGACGCGGCCGCCCGCCGGCACGCCGACGGCTACGCGTTCACGATCGGCGCGATGGGGGTCGGCGGGCAGAACTTCTACAACGACGCGTTCGGCCGGCTGGGCTACGCCGACGAGGTCGCCGCCGTCGCCGAGCTGTGGCAGGCCGGCGATCGCGACGAGGCCCGCGCCAAGGTGCCGCTCGATCTGGGTCGGCTGACGAACCTGCTTGGCACCGATGAGGTTATCGCCGAACGGATAGACCGTTACCGGGCCGCCGGCATCACCACGCTGCTGGCGAAGATCGACGGCGATCACCAGCACCAGCTGGCAGCCCTGCAGCGGCTGGTCGCCCTCGCGAGCTAGCTTCGCGCTCATCACCAGCGCATCATCGGCAGCGGGCGCAGCGGATGCCGCACCGCGTAACCGCTCAACCCCTTGGCCAGAAATGCGTGAAAACCGTTGTACGGCAACGCCTTGACCGCGGCCCGGATTGCCGATCGTTCGATGCCCTGCCGCAGCGCGCCGTGGCTGACGTCGATCAGGTCAGCTCGACGGAACGTCTCGG
Source organism: uncultured Actinomycetota bacterium (assembly GCA_963822655.1). Classification (GTDB taxonomy): domain Bacteria; phylum Actinomycetota; class Actinomycetes; order Mycobacteriales; family Mycobacteriaceae; genus Mycobacterium. The sequence continues at coordinate 125,192 of CAWGIJ010000013.1, read as the reverse complement.
TGACACGGTCGCTCAGCGGCCGCAGCCGATGGTGCTCGCAGACCAGCGCGCGCAACTGGTCGACTTCGGCGATGCCGAACTCGTCGGCATGCGCCGCGGCCAGGTCGGCCGACGGCTCCAGGTAGTCGAGTGTGCCGGCCGTCCAGATACCCAAGTCGTGGGTGGCCCAGGCCAGCGCCGCCGCGTCCGGTATCGAAAAGCCAAGCAGCAGCCGATGATACGTCATGCAGCGATACACGTGATTGCCGTACGCCGGCCGGTCGTCCCCCAGGGCATCGCGATGCCGATCCAGCACGGCGTCGACGATCGGGTGCGCGGTGATTACCTCCACCGCAGCGAGTCTAGGCGGCGAGGTCGTCCCGCCCGGGCGTTTGCCCACCGAGGGCGGCCCGCCTGTTGCGGCGCCACCCACGCACGGTCGCGATCGCGGTCTTCAGGCCGCGACGGCGTCCGGTCGTCGGGTCGGTGTCGGCGAAACCGGGCTCGAGTTCGGCGAACATCGACTCGCTGCGGGTCTCCGGGGCGTTGTCGGCTGTGGCGCGCAGGTACTTGTCCGGCAGCGACAGCTTGGCGATCGTCCGCCACGTCTTGCCGTATTGCACCAGGAAAGGGCCTGAGGTGTAAGGCAAGTCGTACTTCTCGCAGATCTGGCGCACCCGCACCGCTATCTCTTCGTACCGGTTGCTCGGCAGGTCCGGGAACAGGTGGTGCTCGATCTGGTGAGACAGGCTGCCACTCATGAATCGCATGACCGGGCCGGCGTCGATGTTGGCGCTGCCCAGCATCTGACGCAGGTACCAGTGGCCCTTCGACTCGCCGATCATGTCGGTCTTTGTGAATTTCTCTGCGCCATCGGGGAAATGGCCGCAGAAGATGATCGCGTTGGCCCACACGTTGCGGACGATGTTGGCCAGGACGTTGGCCTTGAGCGTCGACTTGAACGACGCGCCCGGCGACAGCGACGTCAGCGCCGGGAATGCGACGTAGTCCTTGAACACCTGGCGGCCGGCCTTCGCGAGGAACTCGTCCACCCGCTCGCGGGCATCGTCGTTGTCCATCCGCTTCATGATGATCTTGCCGACCTCCACGTGCTGCAGGCCTACGCCCCACTCGAAGCCGAGCGCCAGCATCATGTTGTAGAACACGTTCAACAGGTTGAAACGCTTCCACGGGTGGTCGCGGGTGACCCGCAGCAGGCCGTAGCCCACGTCGTCGTCCATGCCGAGAATGTTGGTGTACTTGTGGTGCACGTAGTTGTGGGTGTACCGCCAGTGCTTGGACGACCCCATCATGTCCCACTCCCATGACGAGGAGTGAATCTCGGGGTCGTTCATCCAGTCCCACTGGCCGTGCATGACGTTGTGGCCGATCTCCATGTTCTCGACGATCTTGGCCACGCTCAGGGTCGCGGTGCCCGCCCACCAGGCGGACCGGCGCTGGCCGAGTGCCAGCATCAGCCGGCCGGCAACTTCGAGCGCACGCTGCGCGTAAATCGTGCGGTGGATGTAGCGAGCGTCGCGCTCGCCGCGGGAGTCTTCAATGTCCTGACGGATGGCGTCGAGTTCGACGCCCAGGTGCTCGATGTCGGCGTCCGTCAGATGCGCAAAGACATCGAGGTCGGTGATCGCCATCGTGTTGGTTACCTTCCTGCAGACTGCAGTTCCTGACCTACGCCATCGTAACCTACGACAGCGTAGGTTACCAGCCGGTAACCCTAAACTTCGAGAGTACAGTCGCCGGCCGCAGCGGAAACGCAGGTCTGCACGCGAGTGCCCGGCTCGTGTTCGACACCGTTCCGCAGATCTCGCACATGCCCCTCGGTCAGGGTCACTACGCACGATTGGCAGATACCCATCCGACAGCCGAACGGCATCTGTACACCCGACTGCTCGCCCGCGTCCATCAGCGAGGTCGCCGCGTCGGCGTCGGCGGTCTTTCCGCTCTTGGCGAACGTGACCGTGCCGCCGGTCCCAACCGGGGCCGCCTTCGATACCGCGAACCGCTCGAGGTGCAGACGGGTGTTGATGTCGGCCGCCGTCCAAGTCTGCGCTGCGGAAGCGAGCATGTCCTCGGGCCCACAGGCCCAGGTCTGGCGCATGCGCCAGTCCGGCACCTCGTCGTCGAGCTGGGACAGATCCAGCCGTCCCTCGCTGCGCGTCGCGCGCAGCCGCAGCGTGTAACCCGGGTGCTCGGCGGCCAGCTGCTCGAGCTCGGCGCCGAACATCACGTCGTCCGCGGTGGGCGCGGAGTGCAGGTGGAGCACGTCGGTGATCTGATCGCGACGGACCAGGGTGCGCAGCATCGACATCACCGGGGTGATGCCGGACCCGGCCGTGAGGAACAGCACGGCGGGCGGCGCGGGGTCGGGCAGCACGAAATTGCCCTGCGGGGCGGCCAACCGGACGATCGTGCCCGGCTGAACCCCGTCTACCAGGTGGCTGGACAGGAAGCCCTCGGGCATCGCTTTTACCGTGATCGTCACCGTGCGGTTGCCGCGATGCGGGCCGGACGTCAACGGGCTCGACGTCAGCGAGTACGAGCGCCAGCGCCAGCGGCCGTCCATCAACAATCCGATGCCCATGTACTGGCCCGGCTCGTAGTCAAAGCTGAAGCCCCAGCCCGGCTTGATCACCAGCGTCGCGGAGTCGCTCGTCTCCCGGCGCACCTGCACGATGCGGCCGCGGAGTTCGCGCGCCGACCACAGCGGGTTGGCGAGGCGGGTGTAGTCGTCGGGCAGCAGCGGCGTGGTGATGCGATGGGCGAGGGAGCGCAGCGCATGCCAGCCGGGGTGGGTCTCCACGCCGGCCAGCGTAATGGGCCGGGTCTCGATGACGTTCGCGGCGGCTCTCGACATTTTTCTGTCCATCCGGCTTTCCTGTCCGTTAAAGCGAGCCGTGGCTCGTCGGGGACAGAACCTACGGTACCGTAACCTACGGTTGCGTAGCTATGGCCAGACTGTGAGTTAGAGCAGCTCCAGCAGGAACGGCAGCTCCTGCACGGCGTACCACGCGAGGTCGTGATCCTGAGCGTCACCGACCGTCAGCTCGGCGTCCTCGTCACCCAAATCGGCCGCGTCGATGACCTCGATCGCCGCCCTGACCTGAGGTTCCGCGGTGGAATTGTCGACGAAGGCGGCCACCACCTCCTCGGTGGTGACAGGAGCGCCGACCCGCACCACCGCGTCATCCAGATCGGGGCGCAGTGTGACATCGCCGACATCGGCCACCAGTACCGCGCGCCGTGGCGGCAACGCACCCTCCGACTCCCCCTCTTCGGCGGCGCCGGCCAGCAGCCGAATCGATGCCATCGCCGCCTCGCGCAGTGCGATCTCGCCCAGCTCTTCGTCGTCGCCCTCCGCGTAAGCCTCACGCAGCTTCGGGGTCACCGCGAAGGCGGTTCCGCTGACCGGGCGCAGCGAGCTGTCGACGACCAGTTGCTGCAACATCGCCAACGTCGCCGGGATGTAGATCCGCATCAGGCACAGCTCATTCGGTGTCGCCGAGCAGCGTCGCGACGTGATCGTCGACATAGGTCGACAATCCGCGAGGCGGCCGCTGGTAGTCGCCGGTCTTGATCGGATGAGCCGGCAGCTTCACTTTGGGCAGCTTGACCGGGTGATAGTCGATGGTGGACAGTAGGTGCGAGATCATATTCAGCCGCGCGTGCTTCTTGATGTCAGATTCCACCAAATACCATGGGCTGCTTGGCTTGTCGGTGTGCGCCATCATCTCGTCGCGGGCTCGCGAATAGTCTTCCCACTTGTACAGCGACTCCAAATCCATCGGGCTGAGCTTCCACTGCCGCAGCGGGTCATTACGGCGTGATTTGAAACGGCGCAACTGCTCCTCTTCGGATACCGAAAACCAATACTTACGCAACAGGATTCCGTCGTCGATAAGCATCTGCTCGAAGATCGGTGTCTGCTGCAAAAACAGCGTGTACTCCTGCGGCGTGCAGAATCCCATCACCTTCTCGACGCCGGCGCGGTTGTACCAGGACCGGTCGAACAGCACGATCTCGCCCTTGGTCGGCAAGTGCGCCACGTAGCGCTGGTAATACCACTGCCCTTTTTCACGATCGGTCGGCGCGGGCAACGCGGTGACTGACGCGACGCGCTGATTGAGGTATTCGGTGACCCTTTTGATGGTGCCGCCCTTGCCCGCACCATCACGGCCCTCGAAAATGACGACGACGCGAATACCCTCCGCGCGCACCCATTCCTGAAGTTTCACCAATTCCGTTTGCAGTCGCAATAATTCGGCCTTGTAGACCTTTTTGGGTAGCTTGGACTGCTTCTTCTCCGACTTGCTCACCATCGAATGGTAGGGCTACTGAGCGGCTTCCAGCAGTTCATCGAGCGATTCGGCGAGTAGCGCGGGCAATACGTCGACGTCGCTCATCGCATCCCGGTCGGCGTTGATGCCGTAGTACAACGCGCCGTTGTACGAGGTGACCCCGATGGCCAGCACCTGGTTGTTCAGTAGCGGCGGCACGGCGTAGGTCTCCAGCAGCTTTGCGCCGGCGACATACATCTGCGACTGCGCACCTGGCGCGTTGGTGATCAACAGGTTGAACTGCCGCGGCGACAAGCTGGTCGCGACGCGAATTCCCATGGCGTGCAACGTCGGTGGCGCGAAGCCGGACAGCGTCGCGATAGTGCGGGCGTCGACCAGGCTGGCTGCGGTCGGGTTGGTCTCGGTGGCATGTGCGATCTGCGACAGCCGCACCACCGTGTTGGCCTCGCCGACCGGCAGGTCGACCAGAAATGGCGAGACCTGGCTGATGGCCTGGCCGCGATTGGACGAGTCGAAGGCCTCGTAGATCGGCAGCGGTGCCATCGCGCGCACGGTGGTGGTCGCTGACGGGGGCTCGCCGCGGGACAGTAACCAGTTGCGCAGCGCACCGGTCACCACCGCCAGCACGACGTCGTTGACGTCGCAGTTGTACCGCGTCCGGATGGTCCGGTAGTCGTCGAGGCGTCCGACCGCCACCGTGTAGCGCCGGTTGCGCGACACGGTGGTGTTCAGCGGGCTGCGGGGTGCCGACCCGCGCGCCAGTGTGCGGGCGACGTCGACCATCCGCCGGCCGGCCTCGACCAGTTGGCCGGAGTTGGTGACCAGGTCGACGAGCCCGCTGTGAACGGCACTCATCTGGTGCTGGGGACGGGTGGCCCAGTCGCCGATCGCGCCGAACAACAGTTGCGCGGCGCCGGGCTCGCGGCCCGGAATCCAGATGTCCTCGGCAAACGGCGGTGGGCGGCGGCTGCGGTCGGCGATCACGTGGCTGATCTCGACTGCGCCCATGCCGTTGATCAAGGCCTGATGCGACTTGGTGTAGAGCGCCAGCCGATTCTTGGCCAGCCCCTCGACCAGGTACATCTCCCAGAGCGGACGCGAACGGTCCAGCGGCCGCGCGGCCAGCCGGCCGATCAGCTCATGCAGTTGTTCGTCGCTGCCCGGCGACGGCAGCGCGGAGCGCCGGACGTGATAGGTGATGTCGAAGTCGCGGTCGTCGACCCAGACCGGCCTGGCCAGCCGCATGGTGACTTCGCGGACCTTCTGCCGGTAACGCGGAACCTGCGGCAACTGCCGCTCGACGGTGGCCAGCAACGTCTCGTAGCTCAGGCCGGCGCGCGGCTGGCGCAGAATCGACAGGGAGCCGACGTACAGCGGAGTCGCCGAGTTCTCCAGCTGATAAAACGAGGCGTCCGACACGGACAACCGGGTCACATCGCCTCTTTCCTATGTGCTTAGGAATTGGTCACAGACCAATATGCCGGAAACGCTAACCGGCTGTCGGGCCCCTGCACAGCGCGGGGACGCGGTCGCGGCGATTGTGCGATGATCCTCACACTCGTCTGCCACTCTCCAGCAGGCCAGCAAGCATGGCACCTCAAGTCTCGCGGGAGAGTTCAGTGTTGACCGATTCCAATCCATCGGATCGCGGGGCGTTCGCGGTCACCCCCGTCGTCGATTGCGAGCCGCCGGCCCGCGATGTCCGGCACTGCCGGCCACCGTCACCAACCGCGCTGCGTAAGCGCAATACCCATGCGCCGCAACGACCTTCACTCGAACCCGCTCTGTCGCTGCCGATGCGTCAGGCGGCGAGCTTCGCCGACGCCGCGATCCGCCGGGTGCTCGAAGTCATCGACCGACGTCGGCCGATCGCCCAGCTGAACGGTGTGCTGGCGGCCGAACTCGTCGACTCGGTGCTGTCGGCGACTCGGCGCCTGCGCAGGCCGGACGGGGTTGCGGTACTGCGCCGGGTGCGCCTGCAACCGGCGGGCTCAGACGCGGCCGAGGTCTTCGGCTGCTACAGCCGCGGACCCCGCATGCACGCGATCGCCTGCCGCGTCGAGCAGTCAGACGGCCGGTGGCAGGTGGTCGCGCTGCACATCGGCTAGCGCCGTTTGGCCTTCGAGTGCCGGCCCTGCCGCCGCGCGGCCTCACGCCGCTCCCGGCGGGTGCCGCCGCCGGCATCGGCCGACGACCCGCCGCCGTTGCCCCGCACCTGCGCCGAGCCGTCTTCGGCGGGACCGGTATACGTCAGCTGCGGCGCTTCGCTGTCAATTCCCTTGGCGCGCAACGCCGGACTGGGCTCACGTGTCGCGCCGTCCTGCTGCTGCGCGCCGGCCGCCGCGGCGGTGGCGAACTCGGCCAGGCCCTCCGGCGCATCGACCGGCCCAACCTGCTGCGGCGGCACAGCCTCGACCGCGACGTTGAAAAGGAAGCCGACCGACTCTTCCTTGAGCCCTTCGAGCATGCCGGCGAACATGTCGAAGCCCTCACGCTGGTATTCGACCAGCGGGTCGCGCTGCGCCATCGCCCGCAGTCCGATGCCCTCTTTGAGGTAGTCCATCTCGTAGAGGTGCTCGCGCCACTTGCGGTCGATGACGCTGAGCAGCACGTTGCGTTCCAGTTGACGCATCGCGCCCGGGCCGCCGAGCTCCTCGAGCTCGGCTTCCCTTCTGGCATAAGCCTTGTCGGCATCCGCGACGAGCGCGTCGAGCAGTTCCTCGCGGGTCAGCTCACCGGGCTCCCCCACCGCATCGTCGTCGATCAGCGTGTGGTGGTCGAGGCCGACCGGATACAGCGTCTTGAGCGCTTCCCAGAGCTTCTCCAGATCCCAGTCCTCGGAGTAGCCGGTGGCGGTCGCGCCGTCGACGTACGCGGTGATGACGTCGACGAGCATGTCGTGTGCCTGCTGCTGCAGGTTTTCGCCTTCCAGGATGCGCCGGCGCTCGGCGTAGATCACCTTGCGCTGCTGGTTCATCACCTCGTCGTACTTGAGGACGTTCTTACGGACCTCGAAGTTCTGCTGCTCGACCTGCGTCTGGGCGCTCTTGATCGCGCGGGTGACCATCTTGGCCTCGATCGGCACGTCGTCGGGCAGATTCAGCCTGGTCAACAACGACTCCAGCGCGGCGCCGTTGAAGCGCCGCATCAACTCGTCGCCCAGCGACAGGTAGAAGCGGGATTCACCCGGGTCGCCCTGACGACCCGAGCGGCCGCGGAGCTGGTTGTCGATGCGGCGTGACTCGTGCCGCTCGGTGCCCAGCACGTACAGCCCGCCGGCTTCGATGACTTCCTTGGCCTCGGAGGCGGCCTCGTCTTTGACGATCGGCAGCTCTTCATGCCAGGCCGCGTCGTACTCGTCGGCGGTTTCGACGGGGTCCAGACCCCGGGCCCGCAGCCGCAGGTCGGTGAGGAAGTCGACGTTGCCGCCCAGCACGATGTCGGTACCGCGGCCGGCCATGTTGGTGGCGACCGTGATGGCGCCGCGGCGGCCGGCCTCGGCGATGATCCCGGCTTCCTGCTCGTGGTACTTCGCGTTGAGGACGTTGTGCGGAACGCGCCGCTTCTGGAACTGCCGCGACAGGTACTCCGAGCGCTCAACGCTGGTGGTACCGATCAGCACCGGCTGACCCTTTTCGTAGCGCTCGCTGACGTCGTCGACGACGGCGATGTACTTGGCTTCCTCGGTCTTGTAGATCAGGTCGGTCTGGTCGGACCGGATCATTTCCTTGTTCGTCGGAATCGCGACGACGCCCAGCTTGTAGATCTCCTGCAGCTCGGCGGCCTCGGTCTCGGCGGTACCGGTCATGCCGGAGAGCTTCTCGTAGAGCCGGAAGTAGTTCTGCAGTGTGATGGTGGCCAGCGTCTGGTTCTCGGCCTTGATCTCGACGCGCTCCTTGGCCTCGATCGCCTGGTGCATGCCCTCGTTGTAGCGGCGGCCGACGAGCGTGCGGCCGGTGAACTCGTCGACGATGATCACGTCGCCGTCGCGCACGATGTAGTCCTTGTCGCGGGCGAACAGTTCCTTGGCCTTGAGCGCGTTGTTGAGGTAGCTGACCAGCGGCGAGTTAGCGGCCTCGTACAGGTTGTCGATGCCGAGCTGGTCTTCGACGAACTCGACGCCGAGCTCGTGCACACCGATGGTGCGCTTGCGAATGTCGACCTCGTAGTGGGTGTCCTTCTCCATCAGCGGGGCGATGCGAGCGAACTCGGTGTACCAGTTCGAAGCGCCGTCGGCCGGGCCGGAGATGATCAGCGGGGTGCGGGCCTCGTCGATCAGGATCGAGTCGACCTCGTCGACGACGGCGAAGTTGTGGCCGCGCTGGACACAGTCCTCTAACGAGTGGGCCATGTTGTCGCGCAGGTAGTCGAAGCCGAACTCGTTGTTGGTGCCGTAGGTGATGTCGGCCGCGTAGGCGATCCGGCGCTCGTCGGGCGTCATGGGCGCCAGGATCACGCCGACGTCCAGGCCGAGAAAGCGGTGCACCCGGCCCATCCACTCGCTGTCACGTTTGGCCAGGTAGTCGTTGACCGTGACGATGTGCACGCCCTTGCCGCCGATGCCGTTGAGGTAGGCCGGCATCACTGAGGTCAGCGTCTTGCCCTCACCGGTCTTCATCTCGGCGACGTTGCCGAAATGCAGCGCCGCGGCGCCCATCAGCTGAACGTCGAACGGGCGCTGGTCGAGCACCCGCCACGCCGCTTCACGGGCCACCGCGAACGCCTCGGGAAGCAGATCGTCGAGGCTCTCGCCGTCGGCGTGTCGCTTCTTGAACTCGGTGGTCTTGGTGCGCAGTTCCTCGTCGGTGAGCTTCGCCGTCTCGTCGGACAAGCTGTTGACGTATTCGGCCACCCGCTTGAGGCGCTTGACCATGCGACCTTCACCAACGCGCAGCAACCTACTCAGCACAGCTTTGTCCCCTACGGATCGAAGTCTTCAGCGTCCCCCATCCTAGGTGACGAGCAATTTCGGCTAGGCGAGCCGGATCAGTCCGTAGTCGTAGGCATGCCGCCGGTAGACCACGGAGGGCCGTTCGGTCTGGCTGTCGAAGAACAGGAAGAAGTCGTGGCCGACGAGCTCCATCTCGTAGAGGGCGTCGTCGACCGACATCGGTTTGGCCTCGTGCTCCTTGGTCCGCACCACGCGCCCGGGCAGATGATGCCCGTTGGTGCCCTCCGGGTGATCGCCGAAGTGCGGGGTGTCGAGGTCGTCGAAGGCCTGCTCGACCTGCGGGACGATCGCGGTGGCCGCGGCCAGTGATACCGGGGTCTTGTCGCCGTAGTGGACTTTGCGACGGTCCTTGACCTTGCGCAGTCGGCCTTCGAGCTTGGCGATCGCGGCCTCGAGGGCGGCGTAGAAACTGTCGGCGCAGGCTTCGCCGCGGACGACCGGCCCGCGTCCGCGAGCGGTGATCTCGACGTGCTGGCAGGACTTGCGCTGGCGACGGTTGCGTTCGTGGTCGAGCTCGACGTCGAACAGGTAGACGGTTCGGTCGAGTCGCTCCAGGCGGGCGAGCTTCTGCGAGACGTAAATGCGGAAGTGGTCAGGGATTTCGACGTTGCGCCCCTTGACGACGACCTCGGCGGTCGAGGTCGGTTCGTGCTCGTCGATGTCGACCGGAGGTTCAGCCAACAGCTGTCCGGAATCCACGGTTTGCCTTGACATACTTGACAACTCGCCTTCTCTCGCGGTGCACGCGTTTCACGCGCTGGGCTATGGATAGACGCGCCGACGGGGTGTCAGAACTGGAATGGCCGCCCGCCGATGCAAGGTGTCGAAAACTCACCCCCTACCGGTCGACGGTGGCGCCCGGTGCAGCGATCAGATGCTCTGCGTTAAGGCGTTGTTGGTGCTTGCGCTCGACGGTAGACCGTTGACGGGCGCGAGTGCCAGGGTTTCGCGCGTCCCGTTGCGAGTTCTTCACAAACGCTCACGCCGCAGCCAGCGCCAGCACAGCCGACACCCGGGCCCCGGCGGCGTGCAACACGCGGACCGACTCACTGGCCGTCGCGCCGGTGGTGACGATGTCGTCGACCAGCAGCAGCTCGGCGCCGGCCGGCAACCGACGACGGCTCAACAACACCCGGCCGGCGATATTGCGTTCGCGCGCCGCGCTGCTCAGCCCGGCCGAGTCGCGGGCCCAGGGCTTCATCCGCAGCGCGCGGACCACGTCGATGCCGGGATGCCCCGCCGTCGCGATAGCGGCGATTCGGGCGACCGGGTCTCCTCCGCGCTGCCGCGCCGACCAGCCCCGGGTCGGCGCCGCGACGATGGCCAGTGGCGCGTCGAGCAGGCCCCACTCCAATAGTCGGTGCAGACCGAGCGCGAACGAACGGGCCAGGGGCGCCACGAGATCCGTGCGACCGCGATCCTTCATCGCGACGATCGCGCGCCGCCGGGCACCGGCGTAGCGGCCGAGCGCGAACACCGGCACCTGCGGGTCGATGCGCGGGGTGACAACGCGCGGCGCGTCCACACCCAGAGTCAGCTCGTCGGCGCAAGCCGCACACCACCGGGTCGACGGCGCGCCGCAACCGCCGCACTCCAACGGAAGAACCAGATCCAGCACGGTGCCAGTGTGCCGGTGCGGGGTGACAGGAAGGCGGGTATACGCCGCGCAGATACACGAGTCGGTCATCAAGTCTCCGCGAATTCGAAAGTCGACTTAGCGCGTCGCAGAATTCACATTCTTGCGGATGGCCGAGTCAGTAAAATTCGAAGTAATTGATGTCATTCGACAGTGAGTTGCAGATCTAGGCCCGTGAACTCCTGTAAAGCTACGCGCACTTCCTCCGGGTCCGATGGGCTGTAAACATCTACATTTGGCTGGGACAGTGAGGCGATGCGCAAACCAATAATTTCGCCAGATCGCAGACGTAGGATAAGAATTCTCGACTTTGGGTCGCCCGATTCATAATGCTCGAAGCCACGGTAAAGAAGCCCCTCTACATCCATCGGTCGGATTGGTATCTGCCCGATTTTCGGCGATCCCTCTAGTCCTCGCCATACCCCGACCGGCAGCGTCCTGAACGGCGGCTCTGGCCACGGTCGGCGTTCATCGAGCATGCGCAGCATGCGTACGAGCAGATCACGCACTGCGCCTTCGTCTTGGCTATCGTCAAGCCGGATATCCTCGCCAGACTGCAGTGCCTCGACCGCCGCCTCGTAATGATTCCCAACGGGGTCCGTGAAGTAACGCTGCCGGATCAACTCATCAACGAGAACATTAAGCAAAGAATCATCGATCGGCGACTGAAGCTCAGTCCCGTATACAATTTGATTGGTGTAATGCCGCCAAGGCGATGCGGGCCGACTTGATGACACAGTACTCAGAACCCGCTTCCGAAGTCTATTCCGCTGATATCAATCCCCTGCTCGCTGAGCATATCGCGGACCTGTTCTAGTTGTTCCCCTGTAGGGAGGTAGTGGCCACTCTTCCGTGTGATCACAGTAGGAAGGCCGTCGATCACCTCAATCTCCCCCGCTGCTGCCACCGGTCCGCCGCTGAGAAAGCTTGAGTGGTGAAATCGGCCCACTACTTGTCGAAGGGACGCATAGATGTTGCCGTGCTCGTCCATGACGAACATCGCTCGCCCCGGGCCGGACCAGTGGGTCTTTGCCCCTTGGGTATCGAACAGCATCCCGTCTTCTGTGCGATGTAACAAGCCATCCCTGACGAAAAGGCGCTTCTCTTCGAGTTCGCTAGGAGACCAATACTCGACCGTGTCGGGGGCGAAGAACCGACCTGGGTTGGTTGGATCGTTCTCGCCTTTGTACTTGTCGAGCAACTCCCCTGTATCTAGTGGTTCATCTCGATATAGAGGCTGCGGGATGTCGTCGCCCGACCCGTCGTGGGTTGGCGGCTCCGCCTCCCCAGGGTGGCGATCGTGGCCTTCTGGATCAGAATGTCCACCACCATCGTGATGCCGCACTCTGTCCTGCCCATGGTCGCCGCTACCAGGGCCATGGCCATCTCCGCCCCCGCCTGGACCGCCGGGATCGTGCGGCGCCACGTACGCGTCGGCACCACGGGGATGCGGTCCAGGCGCAGAGTGCGGTGAGCTCGCCGCAGGCTCCGCGGGCGACCCGTCGGGTGCCACCGGCACTCGTGCGGGAATCGAATCCGCAACATGAGGCGTGGCGACAGGCGCATGCTCGGCGGCCGTCGCAGCAGAACCGACGGGCGCCGGCTCGTGAATGCCGTCGCCGGCACGCGGCGTCGACGGCACATCGACAGGCGATCGACCGGGTTCGGCCGGCCTCACCGTCGATCCAGGCTCGGCCGGCTTCGCAGCACCGAGATCGGCGGGCTTGCCTGCCGGCGCGAGTTCGGCCGGCTTCACCGCACCGGGCTCGGCGGGCTTCACCGCACCGGGCTCGGCGGGCTTCACGGCGCCGGGTTCGGCCGGCGTGGCCTTGATGCCGTCCAGATCATGCGCGATCCGCGAACTTTGGCCGACCACATCGGATTTCAGGCCACCGCCGAGCAGCGCGTCAGCCGCCTTCCCTTCGCCCTTAGCCGCTTGCGCGGCCTCGTCGGCAGCCCGAGCTCCTTCCGCGCCGGCCTTGGCCTCACCGGCACCCGGAATGAGAAACTGCAGCCCGGTTCCAATGTTGTCGCCGAGCCCGCGTAACGGATGGTCGCTGTTCCAGTCCTTGGCGTCGACCAAACCTTTGACAACGTTGAGGTTGCGTTCGAACGCACCTTTTGGATTGGCTACAAAGTTCGCGATTTGGTATTCAGGATTCGCCTGCTTCAGCAGGTCGAGAAGCTGCTGAGGATGGGTAGCGAGATCGCCCAAGCTGCCGACAGTTTCCAGAAGACTCTTGGTGCCGCCCTCGAGGAGGTCGACATCGGAGTTGTACAGGTCGGCAACAGCGTTGCCGACCTTGTTCCCGAGAAAGTGCGTGAACTCCTTTCGCGTCCAATTCTCGAATTGCGTTGTCAACGTGTCTAATTCGGACATCGCGGCCTGAAACAGCGACGAGCTGGCGTCCGCCTCGCGGCCGAGGGTGTGCAGTATGACCTTGATGTTGTTGGCGACCCGTTTGATGTCGTCCATCGGATTATGGCCACTGAAGATGCGGCCCAATTCCTCGAGAACTCCTGACAGGCTCAACTGATGCAGTAGGTCGCGGATCGCCTGCTGCGACGCCTCGACCTCACCGGCGAACGAGTCCAACGACGATGCAATCGACTCGCATTGTTTTTCCAAATCGCCTACGCCAGAACCTAATTGGGTGACGGCACTGATGATATTGGCCAGTTCAGGTATGTCGTGTCCGGTCACTTCGGCCGAACAACCGCCGACGGCGCCGCTGACGCCTGCAATCGCGCCGCCGAAGCTGCGCCATGCGCCCGCCGCAGCGCGCAGTGTCGCGGGGTTACCGTCCGGCCACGGGCTGCCCACGAATTCGCGCACGATCGACCACAGCAGCGGCTCACCGACAGCGGGCCCGAAGGGATTGGGCATAGTCGGACCCGAGAACTTCGACGGCTGGCTGGGTGGCTGCACCGACGGCTCGCCACCACCTATCCTTGACGCCGCCTCGCTCTGGGCATAGTTCGACGCCGATACCTCGATCCCGTATCCGACATTGCGGCACGCGTTGACGGCTGCCTCCGCCGCCGAAAACAGTGCTTGGCCACCCAGTCGATAACTCAGCGCGAATGCCTTGCCCGCCGCATCGTTGCCGCACATCTGACCCGACGCCGACAAGGCCGTCTCGAGTGCCTGCACAGCGGATGCCAAGGCGTCGGTTTTCGAGTCGAGACTTCTGCCGGCGCCGGAAAGGCGTGGAGGATCGACGTCGAGCTTGCCCACCCGTGTCAGCCCCACCGCTCCTGCGGAACCCCGCCGAACTCGCCTGCCGCATCCGCCGGCGGCTCAGACGTCACCCACAAACCTGACACAGAAAAACCGTAGCCCATGATTCAGGGCCAGCAAGTCACCTATATTCCGCCGCGCACCGACGTCAGCCGGGCATCACCGGCATCGCTCCACCGGCCATGAACGACGGAACGTCCAGCCAGCCCTGCAGGCCCTCGGCGCCGGAGATCGACAGCTGCATCACCCCGCGCGGGTCGGCGACGTACACCGTCGACGGATTCGCCGCGATCACCCCGACCGGCTGCTGCAGATTGCCGTTGGGCGCATCGGAGTTGACGCCGTCGATATTGACGTAGGACACCGGATGCTCGGCGTCATTGCGGCTCACCGCGATGTCCTCGTCGGTACGCCAGGCCAGCGACACCACCGACGAACCCAGCCCGAATCCAAGTCGCCGCGGATAGGTCAGCGCGAACTGACCGCCATGGGTCTGCTCGACGCTCGCGCAGATCACCTGCCCGTTGATCGCCATCGCCGCGCGGGTGCCGTCGCGGGACAGCTGTAACTCCGCGATCACACCAGGGAAGCGACTGGACACCCCGGCCGAGTCCACCGGCAGTCGGGCCGGCTGCCCCGAAGCGGTCTCCTGGATGGCGCGCAGCACGGTGTTGCCGTCGGCGACCACCCACACCGCGTCGTCCAGCGACCACGTCGGCCGCGAAAGCGTGTGTCCGTCAGCGGCTTCGGCCGCCTCGCCGCCGAGGTCGCCGATCCACAGCGACGAGGCCATGTCGGGGGCGCCGGGCCGTTGCACCACCACCGAGGCGGCCTGATGACCGTTGCGGGACAGCGCGGCCGAGGCCTGGTCGGTGGCCCGGCCGAAGGCGCCGGGCACCGGGTCGGAATGCTGGCCCTCCAGCGCCACGATCCGCCCGCCGATCAGTGCGTGCACCCCGGCCGCCGCCCCCTCGGCGACCCCCGGGTCGGTCGCCGCGACGTCGGTAGTGTTCCAGCCGTCGGCGAACCGCTCGTCGAGGGAGGCGCCGTCGGCCTTGATCACGTACGGGCCCTTGATGTCGGCGCGCGCCAGCGTCCAAATGATCTGCGCGGCAACGAGTTGCCGGCTGCGCGGGTCGGCGACGGTCATC
Organism: uncultured Actinomycetota bacterium; assembly: GCA_963822655.1. Classification (GTDB taxonomy): domain Bacteria; phylum Actinomycetota; class Actinomycetes; order Mycobacteriales; family Mycobacteriaceae; genus Mycobacterium. The sequence goes on along the minus strand of CAWGIJ010000013.1, from coordinate 109,918 downwards.
AGCTCCAGGTCGATGCGAGCCCCGCCATAACCGCGGCCGATGCCGCTCTTGCCGCCGTCGGCGCGCGTCACCGGCCCGCGCAGCCGCACCGGTGGCGTCAGCATGTTGTGCACGCTTTTCACCATTTCCGGGCGCGGGCCGGCGATCAGCTTGGACACCAATTCCGTTGCCAGCTGGTCGCGATCGGACACCGCGACGTAGCGCGGGTCGGGCACCATCGTCTTGCCGGTCGGGTCGGAGAAGTACAGCGTGTCGCGCTTGTAGGTGGCCTGGAATTGCTGCCAGTCCAGGAACACCCCGTCGGGCAGCTTGTCGATGCGCCACCCGCCCGGGGTCTTGACCAGTTCGATCGGTCCGGGGTCGGGCAGCTGGCCCTCGGCCGTCTCGAACACGCCCATATCCGACAACGACCCGAGGACCTCGGCCCGCATCGACACCGAAACCCTTTCCGCACTACGGGTTTCGACGAACACCACGTGGTCGATCAGCTCCGCGCTACCGGCGTCGTCCCAGGCGTTGGATGCCGACTGGGTGAGGAACTGCCGCGCCGCCAGGTGCCGGTTGGCCGGATCGGCCGTGGCCTTGAGGAATTCGCGCAGCAACACATCGGGGTCCATGCCGGGGGTCGGCTTGGGCAGGTTCGCCGGGGCCGGCCGGTCGACGGTTCCAATGGCCTGCGGCGCCGACCCGTTCGGCACGCCCGCACACCCGGTCAGCACAACTGCGAGCGCGAAAAACAGTGCAGCCAAACGCCGCCCGACGACGATGCAGACCGGAAAGGCCCGAGGAGGAGTCGGGCGATTAAGGCGAAGCATCAGACGCCCCGCTCGGCATGCTCGCGCTGTCGCGGCTGCTGATCTTTATTGCGTTCGGGGGCAACGGGTTTCATCGGCAGTGGACTGGTCGTGACCTTGTGCCCGCGCACCAGCGGCAGGGTGAGCCGGAAGCAGGCGCCGTTACCCGGTTCGCCCCACGCCTCGAGCCGGCCCTGGTGCAGCCGGGCGTCCTCGACGCTGATCGCCAGACCTAGACCGGTGCCGCCGGATCGCCGTACCCGCGACGGGTCCGACCGCCAGAACCGGCTGAACACCAGCTTCTCCTCGCCCGGTCGCAGCCCGACGCCGTAGTCGCGGACGGTCACCGCGACGGTGTCTTCGTCGTAGCCCATCCGGATCCGCACCGGCTTGTGCTCGGCATGGTCGATGGCGTTCGCGATCAGGTTGCGCAGAATGCGCTCGACCCGGCGCGGGTCGACCTCGGCGATGACGTCTTCTTCGGGCATGTCGACGATCATCTGCACCCCGGCGTCTTCGGACAGGTGCCCGACGTTGCTCAGCGCGCTGTTCACCGTCGTCCGCAAATCGACTGCCTCGACCGACAATTCGGCCACACCGGCGTCGTGTCGGGAGATTTCCAGCAGGTCGCTGAGCAGCGACTCGAACCGGTCGAGCTCGTTGACCATCAGCTCCGTGGACCGCTGCAGCGCCGGGTCCAGCTCGTCCATGTGGTCGTGGATCAGGTCAGCGGCCATCCGGACGGTGGTCAGCGGGGTACGCAGTTCGTGGCTGACGTCAGAGGTGAAGCGGCGCTGCAGATTACCGAACTCCTCGAGCTGCGCGATCTGTCGCGACAGACTCTCGGCCATATCGTTGAACGACACCGCGAGCCGCGCCATGTCGTCCTCGCCGCGAATCGGAATCCGTTCGGAGAGATGGCCGTCGGCGAAGCGTTCGGCGGTGCGGGCCGCGGCGCGCACCGGGACCACGACCTGCCTGGTCACCATCCACGCGATGCCGGCCAGCAGCACCATCAGCACCAGACCGCCGGTGGCCATGGTTCCGCGGACCAGCGCGATCGTGCTCTGCTCGTTGCCCAGCGGGAAGATCAGGTACAGCTCGAGGTTGTTCACCCGCGACATCGTCGGGGTGCCGATTACCAGCGCGGGACCCGAAAACCCGTCGGTGTGCACGGTCGCGTACTGGTAGGCAACCTGGCCGGCCTTGACGAAATCCCTGAGCGAGTTAGGTAATTGGTCGACCGGACCGGCCGAGGCCGCCGGACGCGGGCCCTGTCCGGGCACCACCAGAACCGCGTCGAACGCGCCGGCCAGACCGGCACCGGAGGTCGGGTCGGTCTTCGACGTCAGCGTATTGCGGGCCAGCTGCAGGCTGCTGTCCAGCGAGCGCGCCTCCTCGCCGTTGACTATCCCGCTGACTGTGCTGCGGGCACGCTCGATCTGCTCGGTGGCGGCGCGCATCTTGACGTCGAGCACGCGGTTGGTGACCTGGCTGGTCAGCACGAAACCCAGCGCCAGGATGACGGTCAGCGACATGCCGAGAGTCAGGGCGAGCACACGGAGTTGCAACGAGCGTCGCCAAGCCACGCCGAACGCACGGCTCAGCGTTCCCATGCCCCGCATAACCGGGCCGGAACGGCCCGAACGACCACGAAAACGTGGCTTCGATCCCCAAATCAACGACGCCGCTCCTGCGAGTCGCGAGGCAGGATCACGGAGGTCCGGCCTTGTAACCCACTCCTCGAACGGTCAGTACAACGGTCGGGTTCTCTGGGTCTTTCTCGACCTTGGCCCGTAGACGCTGGACGTGCACGTTCACCAAACGGGTGTCCGCGGGGTGGCGGTAGCCCCACACCTGTTCGAGCAGCACATCACGAGTAAACACCTGGCGCGGTTTGCGCGCCAACGCCACCAGAAGGTCGAACTCCAATGGCGTCAGCGAGATCTGTTCACCGTTGCGGGTGACCTTGTGGGCCGGCACGTCGATGTCCACATCGGCGATCGACAGCATCTCGGCCGGCTCGTCCTCGTTGCGGCGCAACCGCGCCCGCACCCGGGCGACGAGTTCCTTCGGCTTGAACGGCTTCATGATGTAGTCGTCGGCGCCCGACTCCAGCCCGAGCACCACGTCGACCGTGTCGGTCTTCGCCGTGAGCATCACGATCGGGACCCCGGAGTCGGCGCGCAGCACGCGGCACACGTCGATGCCGTTCATGCCCGGCAGCATCAAGTCCAGCAACACCAGGTCGGGCCGCAGTTCACGCACGGCGGTCAGCGCCTGGGTGCCATCACCAATGACCGCGGTGTCGAACCCTTCTCCCCGCAGCACGATGGTCAGCATCTCGGCCAGCGACGCGTCGTCGTCAACCACGAGAATCCTTTGCCTCATGGGGACCATGGTGTCACCAGATCTTGATAAAACCCGGCTACCACACGCGTGTTTCGTGCACCTTTTACCACAGGTGTCTCACTGCCGGGTGGCAACTAAGCCATTAACTGAGCCGCCAGGCCACCCGGATCAACCGTTTCGTCGACCACCAGCCAGCGTCCGCCCCAGTGCGCCGCCGCCAGTTCGGCGTATACCGCGCCGGTGCGCTGCTGCAGTCCCGCGTCGCGTTCGTAGGCATCGCGTTCGCGGCCGGCCTCCACGCTGGCGCGGTGACGGGCCCGCTGATCAGCGAGTTCCGCGGATACCCCGAGCAGCACCTGCCAATCCGGCGACGGCAACCGCAGCCGGCCGTATTCCATGTCGCCCACCCAGCCGACCGCCTCGCCGTCGGCCCGCTGGTGCAGGCGCGCGGCGCTGTAGGCGGCGTTAGACGCCACATAGCGGTCGAGGATCACAACATCGCGCTCGCGGCAGAGCGCTTCGATGTCGACGGCTCCCCCGGCGCGGTCCAGCGCGAACAGCATCGCCATCGCATACACCGATGAAGCCAGGTCGCCGTGCCGGCCGTGCAGCGCCTCGGCCGCCACGTCGGCGGTGATCGACTGCCCGTAACGCGGAAACGCCAGCGACGCCACCGATTTCCCGCTCGCCTCGAATGTCGACCGCAGGCCGTCGGTCAGCGTCCGCTTGCCGGCGCCGTCGACGCCCTCGATAGCAATCAGCACGGCGCGAGCCTAGCCGCGCCGTGCTGATGCCCGGCTGGCCGGGCACTCGACGCTGAATGCCCGCGTTGCGGGGCGCTCAGCGTCGAGCGGTAACTCAGTAGCGGTAGTGGTCCGGCTTGTACGGGCCGTCCACGTCGACGCCGATGTACTCGGCCTGCTCCTTGGTGAGCTTCGTCAGTTCACCACCGAGCGCCTCGACGTGGATCTTGGCGACCTTCTCGTCCAGGTGCTTGGGCAGGCGGTAGACCTCGTTGTCGTACTCGTCGTTCTTGGTCCACAGCTCGATCTGCGCGATGACCTGGTTGGAGAAGCTGTTGCTCATCACGAACGACGGGTGGCCCGTCGCGTTACCCAGGTTGAGCAACCGGCCCTCGGACAGCACGATGATCGACTTGCCGGTGTCGCCGAAGGTCCACAGGTCGACCTGCGGGCGGATGTTGACCTTGGTGGCACCCGACTTCTCCAGCTTGGAGATCTGGATCTCGTTGTCGAAGTGACCGATGTTGCCCAGGATCGCCTTGTCCTTCATCGCCTTCATGTGCTCGAGGGTGATGATGTCCTTGTTACCCGTGGTGGTGATGATGATGTCGGCCTCGCCGATGACGTCCTCGACTCGCTTGACGTCGTAGCCCTCCATCAGCGCCTGCAGGGCGTTGATCGGGTCGATCTCGGTCACGGTGACGCGCGCGCCCTGGCCGGCCAGCGAGTCCACCGAGCCCTTGCCGACATCGCCGTAACCGCAGATCAGGACCTTCTTGCCACCGATAAGCACGTCGGTGCCGCGGTTGATGCCGTCGATCAGCGAGTGCCGGCAGCCGTACTTGTTGTCGAACTTCGACTTGGTCACCGAGTCGTTGACGTTGATGGCGGGGAACGCCAGTTCGCCGGCGGCGGCGAACTGGTACAGCCGCAGCACGCCCGTGGTGGTCTCTTCCGAGACACCCTTGATCGACGCGGCGATCTTGGTCCACTTGTCCTTGTCGGTTTCGAAGCGCTTGCGCAGCAGGCTCAGAAACACCCGGTGCTCGTCGGAGTCGTCTTCCTCGTCCGGCGGAATGACGCCGGCCTTCTCGTACTGCGCGCCACGCAGCACCAGCATGGTGGCGTCGCCACCGTCGTCGAGGATCATGTTGGCCGGCTCACCGGGCCAGGTCAGGATCTGCTCGGCGGCCCACCAGTACTCCTCGAGGGTCTCGCCCTTCCACGCGAACACCGGCACACCCGCCGGCTTCTCCGGGGTGCCGTGCGGGCCGACGACCACCGCGGCGGCAGCGTGGTCCTGGGTGGAGAAGATGTTGCAGCTCGCCCAGCGAACTTCGGCACCGAGGCTGGTCAGCGTCTCGATCAGCACCGCGGTCTGCACGGTCATGTGCAGCGAGCCCGAGATCCGGGCACCCTTGAGCGGCTGGACGTCGTGGTATTCACGGCGCAGCGACATCAGACCCGGCATTTCCTGCTCGGAAAGCTCGATGTCGCGGCGGCCGTATTCGGCCAGCGACAGGTCGGCCACCTTGAAGTCGAGCCCATTCACCACATCGGCGGTCAGCTTCTGTTCTGTCGTCGTCATCTACTACCCATTCCTCCGGTCAACTAATTAGCTTGATTACATATTAATCGCGACGTGCGCGGCCGCGATCTGAGGTCAGTCGGCGACGACAAGCCTATTCTTTGACGTCCGCGCCCTCGCCGGTGGTCCCCGGCTGGTAGTCCTCCCGGAACTCACCGTAACGCTCAGCCGCCGGCGTCATGAGTCGTGCCAGGTCAGCAGCCACGTCGTGGTCCGCCTCCGGCGGCATCGACACGTAGCTCAGCGCCAGCCGGACGATCGCCCGCGCCAGCATCCCGGCGTCTTCGGCGCTGGCGCGCACCCAGCTGTTCATGAACGACGACGTCAGCCGGGCCGAGCAGTGCGTGATGATCGGCCCGCTGTCGGTGGTGATGATCTGCAGCAGGTCGGGTTTGGCGACCCCGCTGAGCAGCGAGATCACCAGCGGGTCGGCCGCAGAGTCGGCGAAGAACGCCCGAAATCCCTGCAGGAACGCCGCGTACACGTCGCCGACGTTGGTGTAGATCGCATCTTCGACGGCGCCGACGAGCCGGTCGGCCAGTCGCAGCGCGTAACCCTGGGCCAGGCCTTGGCGCGAGCCGAACTCGTTGTAGATGGTCTGCCGGCTGATGCCCGCGGCGCGGGCCACGTCGGCCAGCGTGATCGCCGACCAGTCGCGGCTGCCCAGCAGTTCACGCATCGCATCGAGCACCGAATCACGCAGCAGGGCCCGCGACGCCTCGGCGTACGGGACCCTTCGCATACGCGCGACCCTAGTGGCTCTTGCGCCGCTCCTCCTCAGCGGCGCCGCTCCTGCGGCGTAGGGCATCGTCGCCGGCGCAACGCCTTGACCGCCGCGACTGTGTGACGCGGCGGTCGGCGTTGTCGTGCTGGACTGGCTCACGAGCGGGCAACCTCGACCATCTCGAAGTCGGATTTCGCGGCGCCGCAGTCCGGGCAGCTCCAGTCCTCAGGGATGTCGTCCCAGCGGGTGCCGGGTGCGATGCCGTCTTCCGGCCAGCCCTTGGCTTCGTCGTACTCGAAACCGCACTGCACGCAGACGAAGAGTTTGTAGTCGGTCATTTCGATTCCTCCAATTCGAATTCGGACTTTTCAACGACGGCGCAGTCCGGGCAACCCCAGCCTTCGGGGATGTCGTCCCAGCGGGTACCCGCCGGAAATCCTTCCCGCTCAGCACCTTTCGACTCGTCGTAAATGTAGTCGCAGCCGGGGCAGCGGTAGCCGGCCATCAGGCCGCGGCACCGTAGCGGGCCAGCACCTTCTTCCGCAGGCGCGGCTGCACGTTCACTCGGGTGATGTCGCCGTCGTAGTGCTCGATCACGCGGTGGTCCATCAACCGCCGCCACAGCGGCGGGAAGTACGTCACCCCGATCAGCGCCGCGTAGCCGCTGGGCAGGTTCGGTGACCCATCCATGCTGCGCAGGGTCTGGTACCGCCGGGTCGGGTTGGCGTGGTGATCGCTGTGCCGCTGCAGGTGGTACAGGAACAAGTTGGTGACGATGTGGTCGGAGTTCCAGCTGTGCTCGGGCGTGCAGCGCTCGTAGCGGCCGTTGTCCTTCTTCTCCCGCAGCAGACCGTAGTGCTCCAGGTAGTTCACCGACTCCAGCAGGCTGAACCCGAATACGGCCTGGATCAACAGGAATGAAATGAGCGCCGGGCCGAATGCGACCAGCAGCGCGCCCCATAGCAGCGCAGTCATCAGCCAGGCGTTGACGACGTCGTTGGACAGGTAGGTCTTGGGGTTCCACGGGTTGCCGCCCTGCCGACGGATACGCTGCGCCTCCAGGTGCAGTGACGATTTCGCGCTGCCAATCACGCTGCGCGGCAAGAACTCCCAGAACGTCTCGCCGAAGCGAGCCGACGCCGGGTCCTCCGGTGTCGCGACTCGGACATGGTGGCCGCGGTTGTGCTCGATGTAGAAGTGGCCGTACCCGGTCTGAGCCAACGTGATCTTGGACAGCCAGCGCTCCAGCGTCTCCTTCTTGTGCCCCATCTCGTGGGCGGTGTTGATGCCGACGCCACCGAGCGTGCCGACCGACAGCGCCAGACCGATCTTGGCCGGCCAGCTGAGCGACCCCTCGAAGCCCAGCCAGCTCAGGTTCGACGCGGTGAACAGGTAGGCACCGAGAATCAGGCTGAGCAATTGGAACGGGATGAAGGCGTAGGTGCAGTACCGGTAGTACTTGTCGTTCTCCAGCCACTCCATCGCCTCATCTGGCGGGTTCTGCCCATCGGCGCCGAACCGCAGGTCAAGGGCCGGAAGCAGGACGTACAACAGGAACGGGCCAATCCAGAACCACGCCTGTGACGCGGTCTGCCAGCCGGCCTGGTTCATCGCCCAGACGATCGGCAGTATCACCAGCAGCAGCGTCGGGACGATCAGTCCCATCAGCCACATGTAGCGCTTCCTGTCCTGCCACACCTTGGGACCTATTGCCGCGGTCATATCGCCAACCTCCTTGTGAGCCATTACACCTTGAGATTGGACATTAGCGCTTTCTACGTCCCATGTCTAGACATAGAGGCATGTTTTGTAAACCCGACGACAGCAGAATCCTTCTCAACTGCACATATGGCGAAGATGCGGGCGGAACGCCGACCGGGCAGGGCTAGGGGGCCGCGCCGTTGGCCAGCGACGACTTCCGGCGTCCGTAGCCGAAGTAGATCAGGACGCCTACGACCATCCACACACCGAATCGCACCCAGGTGACGACGGTGAGGTTGACCATCAGCCAGACGCACGCGCATACCGAGGCGATCGGCAGCGCCGGCACCAGCGGCACTCGGAATCCGCGCGGCAGGTCCGGGCGGGTGCGGCGCAGGACGATGACGCCGGCCGACACGAGCAAGAACGCGAACAGGGTTCCGACGTTCACCATTTCCTCGAGCTTGTCAGTCGGAAATGCCGACGCCGTCACGGCGACCAGCACGGCGACCAGCACGGTGATGCGGACCGGGGTTCCGTGTGAGCCGGTCTTGGCCAACCGCCGCGGCAGCAACCCGTCGCGGGCCATCGCGAACAGCACCCGGCAGCCGCCCAGCAGCAGCACCATCACCACCGTGGTCAGGCCGGCGAGCGCGCCGATCGAGATGATCCCCGACGCCCAATGCACGCCGTTGGCGGCGAAGGCGGTGGCCAGGTTCGCGTGTCGGCCGCCGGGCGTGGTCCTCAGTTGGGTGTAGGACACCATCCCCGACAGCACGACCGACACCGCCACATAGAGCACGGTCACGATGCCGAGCGTGGCGAGGATGCCCCGCGGCACGTCGCGCTGCGGGTCCTTGGTCTCCTCGGCCATGGTCGCCACGATGTCGAACCCGATGAATGCGAAGAACACAATCGAGGCCCCAGCGAGCACGCCGTACCAGCCATAGTGACTGCCGTGCGCGCCGGTCAGCAGTGACAGCAGCGACTGATCGATCCCGCTGCCGGAGTTGTCGGTCTCGGGCGGCGGGATGAACGGCGAGTAGTTCGCGGGTTTGATGTAGAAGGCGCCGACGACGATCACCAGCAGCACCACCGCGACCTTGACGGCGGTCACCACGATGGAGAACTGCGACGACAATTTGGTGCCCAGCGCCAGCAGGGTCGCCACCAGCGCGACGACCAGCAGCGAACCCCAGTCGAGGTCGACGGGGCCCAATGTGACTGTGTCGCTGGCCAATCCGAAGACGGTCTGCAGGTAGCTCGACCATCCCTTGGCGACGACCGCACCGCCGATCGCCAATTCCAGCACCAGGTTCCAGCCGATGGTCCAGGCGACGAACTCGCCGAACGTGGCATAGGAGAACGTGTAGGCGCTGCCCGCGACCGGCAGCATCGAGGCGAACTCGGCATAGCAGAGCGCGGCCAGCCCACAGGTGATCGCCGCGATCAGGAACGAGATCCAGATTGCCGGCCCGGTGATGTCGCCGGCGGTGGACGCGGTGACCGTGAAGATGCCCGCGCCGATCACCACCGACACCCCGAACACGCACAGATGCCACCAGCTCAGGTCCTTGCGCAGCTGGGTGTCCGGGTCGTCGGTGTCGGCGATCGACTGCTCGATCGTCTTGGTGCGCCAGCGACCGGCCATGCCCCGGGACAGTACCGAGTACGGTGGCCGGATGGGTGGGGAGAACGGTCGTCGTCACGCAGTTGTCATCGGCGCGAGCATCGGCGGACTATGCGCGGCACGGGTGCTCTCGGAGTTCTTCGATCGGGTCACCGTGTTTGAGCGTGACGAGCTGCCGGCCGGACCCGACAACCGCACCGCCGTCCCGCAGGGCCGCCACGTCCACCTGTTGATGGCCCGCGGCGCGATGGAATTCGACGGGCTGTTCCCCGGTCTGCTCGACGGCATGGTCGCCGCCGGCGTTCCGATCCTGGAGAACCGACCGGACTGCATCTACTTCGGCGCGGCCGGTCACGTGCTGGGCACCGGGCACACGCTGCGCGACGAGTTCACCGCCTACGTGCCCAGCCGTCCGCAACTCGAATGGCAGATCCGGCGCCGCGTCCTCGAGATCACCAATGTCGAGATCCAGCACCGCTCGGTCGCGCAACCGAGTTTCGACGTCGGCGCGCAACGGGTGACCGGGGTGCTGCTCGACAGTGACGCCGACGAGCCCGAGTTCGTGGCCGCCGATCTGGTCGTTGATGCCGCCGGTCGCGGCACCCGACTGCCGGTCTGGCTGGAGCAGTGGGGCTATCAGCGCCCGCCGGAGAAGACGGTTGACGTGGGCATCGGCTATGCGTCGCAACAGTTTCGGCTGCCCGAGGGGTTGATCCGGGAACGGGTGGTCGTCGCCGGTGCGTCACGAGAGCAGCCGGTCGGGCTGGGCCTGCTGGGCTACGAGGACGGCACCTGGACGCTGACCACCTTCGGTGTCGGCAAAGTCGAACCGCCGCATACGTTTTCGGAGATGTTGGTGGTGGCCGACACGATGCTGCCGGAGCGTATCGCCGTGGCGTTGCGACAGGCCGAGCCCGTCGGCGAGGTCGCCTTTCACAAGTATCCCGCCAGCCGTTGGCGGCGCTATCACGAACTCGACCGGTTTCCGGCCGGGATCCTGCCGCTGGGCGACGCGGTAGTCAGCTTCGACCCCACTTACGGGCAGGGCATGACGATGACGTCGATTCAGGCCGGCCACCTGCGCCGCGCGCTGGCCGACGGCGCACCGGACGTGGCGCGCACGGTGAACAGGGCCACCGCCAAGTCGACGTTCCCGGTGTGGATGATGACGGCGATCGGCGATCACACCTTCCACCACGCGGCCGGGGACAAGCCGTGGTGGTTCGGACCGGTGGGCAGCCTGTTCGACCAGTTCCTCGGCGCGGCCGAGACGGATCCCGTTCTGGCCGAATGGTTTCTGCGGCGCTTCTCGTTGCTGGACAGCCTCTACATGGTCCCGTCGGCCAAGCTGGTCGGCCGGACCATCCGGCACAACATGCGCCTGTGGCTGGCCGAGCGACGCGCCGGCAAGCCGGAGTTGGTCACAAACCGACGGTAGCCCGGAAGATCTTCGTCGGCTCGTGCGCGACGAGCCGGATCGGGCCGTCGTCGGCGGCCACCCAGGCGGCGGCGCCGCCGGTGAGCGTCACCTTCCCGGACTTGCCGTGCACCGCCGTCTCGCCCTCGATGCACAGCAGGATCTGCGGCCCGTCGTGACGTGAGGGCGCGTCGACTTCGTGGCCGATCTGGCCGTCACCCAGCGTGAGCACCGATGCCGCGAATTCCGCTGTGGGCGTGTCATAGAACGACGCCAAGCCGTCCGGATAGGTGTCGGCCCGCAACTGGGCCTCGGTGCTCGGCGTGAAATTCAGCACCCGCAGCAGCTCGGGAACGTCGACGTGCTTCGGCGTCAGGCCGCCTCGTAACACGTTGTCGGAGTTGGCCATCACTTCGAAGCCGACCCCGCGCAGGTAGGCGTGCAGGTTTCCGGCGGACAGGAACATCCCCTCGCCGGGCCCGAGTGTGATCCGGTTGAGCAGCAGCGCGGCCAGCACACCGGCGTCGCCGGGGTAGCGCTCCCCCAGTTCCAGCACCGTCCGGGCCTCGGCCGCGAATTCCGTTGCGCCAGAGCTCACGTAGTTGATCGCGCCGTCCAGCACGGCGGTCACCAGCACGTCGATGTCGGGCTGCGGCGCGGTGATCCAGGTGGTGAACAGCGCCCGCAGCCCGTCGGCGTCGGACTGGTCGTTCAGCAGGTCGATGTACGGGTCGAGGTCCGACACCGCAAGCGCCTGCAGCAGCTTGACGGTCTGGGCCGCGGGGCGGAATCCGGCCAGCGCCTCGAACTGGTGTAGCGCCACCAACAACTCGGGCTTGTGGCTGGCGTCGCGGTAGTTGCGCACCGGCGAGTTCACCGGGATGCCCATGCGCTCTTCGCGCTGGTAACCCTCGGCCGCCTGCTCGGCGCTGGGGTGCGCCTGCAGCGACAGCGGCTCGTCGGCGGCCAGCACCTTGAGCAGGAACGGCAACGTGTCGCCGAATCGGGCGCGGGTGGTGGCGCCGAGTTGACCTTCCGGGTCGTCGAGCACCGCCTGCAGCAAAGAGACTTCGCCGTTCGACTCTTCCAGCCAGGACGGATCGCCGGGGTTGGCGCCCAGCCAGAGCTCGGCCTCCGGGTGGGCCGCGGGCACCGGGCGACCAGTGAACTCCGCGATGGCGGTCCTAGACCCCCACGCGTATGTCCGTATCGCTCCGCGTAGCAACTGCACGTGCCATTACCTCAGAACCAGTTATCCCCGCACCAGCCGTAAATAAACCGCCGCCATCTCCAGCCGGACAGCCAATATAGCCAGCTGCTGCTCGGCGCGTTGCACGGTGGGCCGCGCGGGGCGACCGTCGAGAAGATCCGGCACATCCTGGGCGCCGACCAGGTCGACGTCGTGCAGACCGGCGACCCGCGCCGTCACCATGGCCCGCTCGGCGTCCAGCGTCAGGACCAGGAGCCGCAGCCGATCGGTGATCGGACCGTCGAGCTCCTCGTCGTGGAACAGCGATTCCGTCGGATCGACGAAGGCCGGTCCCGGCCCGGACCGCAGCGCGGCGAGCGCTTCCGCCATCCCGCTGGCGGCGGCGACCTCGTTGGCGGTGGCGAGCAGCACGCCGGAGCCGTATCGCGCGAGTGCCAGGGTGGCGGCGCAGTCGCCGGCCAGCACCAAGCGGCGGCGCGACATGCGCTCGACGAGCGCCTTGGCCGGATTGGTGAAGAGCTCGCGACTGGCGCTGTTGCGCAACGCTTCCGCGTCCAGCTCGTCGGCCAGCGCGGCCAGGTCCACCTTGAGCCGGGGGTCGACGCGTTCCAGCACGGCCAGCCCGACGGCCAGGTAACGGCAAAGTCCGAAACCACCGGCGACCGGCAGCCGCGGCTCCAGCACCGCCACCCGCCCGGCGGTGATGTCGCGCAACGGACCTTCGTAGGGAGCGGCGATCACGACGCGCGCGCCGCGGCGCACGCCGCTTGCGGCGGCTCCGACCAACCCCGGATCGCCGGGGTCGTCGCCGGCCACGATCACGACGTCCAGCGGTCCGATCCACGGCGGGGCTTCGGCGGCGATCACGATCGGCGCCGGCGCCGACCCGCCCGAGGTCGCGGCCAGCATCGCGCCCGCGGTCTCGGCGGCGCCACGACCGGCAACCCAGATCACCGTGCGCGGCCGGTCGCCGGAGTCGCGCATCAAATCCAGGGCGCCCTCGTCGACAGCCGCGGCGACCGCCCGGACGTGCGCTCCCGCCATCGACGCCGCCCGCAATAACCCGTCGCGGTCGGCGCCGAGCAGGCCGTCGGTGTCGTCGAGGTCGATCACGACCTGGGCCGCGTTCACGTCACGGCCTCCGGCAGGCCGACCTGGCTGTTCTGGCGTTGGATCTCGGCGCCCACCTGCTCGACGACGGCGTCGACGTCCTCGACGCTGCGCCCTTCGACGTTGAGGCGCAGCAGTGGCTCGGTGTTGGAGGTCCGCAAGTTGAACCAGCTGCCTTCGCCCAGGTCAACCGTCACTCCGTCGAGGTGGTCGATCGACTGGATGCGGCTGCCGAACACCTTCAACACCGCCTCGACGCAGGACGCGGAATCGGTGACGGTGAAGTTGATTTCACCGGACGGCTCGTAGCGCTGGTAGTCCGCGGTCAGGTCGGACAGCGGGCGTTCGGAGTTGCTGAGCGCGGCCAGCACATGCAGCGCGGCCAGCATGCCCGAGTCGGCACCCCAGAAGTCGCGGAAGTAGTAGTGCGCCGAGTGTTCGCCGCCGAAGATCGCGCCGGTCTCGGCCATCAGCGCCTTGATGTAGGAATGCCCGACGCGCGAGCGCACCGGCGTGCCGCCACGCTCGATCACCAACTCGGGCACCGCGCGCGAGGTGATCAGGTTGTGGATCACCGTCGCGCCGATCTCGCGGCCCAACTCACGGGAGGCGACCAACGCGGTCACCGTCGAGGGCGAGACCGGCAGACCGCGCTCGTCGATGACGAAGCACCGGTCAGCGTCGCCGTCGAAGGCCAGCCCGATGTCGGCGCCGCTCTCGATGACGAACTTCTGCAGGTCGGCGAGGTTCGCCGGGTCGAGCGGGTTGGCCTCGTGGTTGGGAAACGAGCCGTCGAGCTCGAAGTACAAGGGCAGCAGTGTGAGTGAGTCGATCGCGCCGAGCACCGCGGGCGCGGTGTGGCCGGCCATCCCGTTGCCGGCGTCGACAGCGACCCGCAGCGGGCGCAGCCCGTCGGTGTTGACCAGTGAGCGCAGAAATTCGCCGTACTCGGTCAGCACGTCCCGGTCCGAGACGGTTCCGCCGGCTCCGTTGTGCGGTGCGACGCCGGCGATGACGTCGTCGCTGATCGTGGTCAGTCCGGTGTCTGCGCCGACCGGCTTGGCGCCCGCCCGGCACAGCTTGATGCCGTTGTACGCGGCCGGGTTGTGGCTCGCGGTGAACATCGCGCCGGGGCAGTCGAGCAGCCCGGAGGCGAAATAGAGCTGGTCGGTCGACGCGAGCCCGATCCGCACGACGTCCAGACCTTGTTCGTTCACGCCGTCGCCGAAGGCGGCCGCCAGCGAAGGCGAGCTGTCCCGCATGTCGTAGCCGATGACGACCCGGCTGGCACCTTCGCTGCGCATGAAGCGGGCGAAGGCGCCACCGACGTCGTTGACGAACGACTCGTCGATCTCGGAGCCGACCAGACCTCGCACGTCATAGGCCTTGATCACACGGTGAACAGCCGCAGCAAGCCGAGACATCGAGAGGGCTCCTGACGACGGGGACACTTAGGCCGTCAGTTTAGCGGTGGCGGCGGACGCGTTGGACCGCCCGAGCCGAGGTTGCTACTCCGCGGGGTCGGGCAGCACCCGGAGGTGCCCGCGACGGCGGCCGTTGGTGGCCGGTCGCGGTGCGGCGGATGTCAGAACGTTGGCGGCCGGCGCCTCGGCGGTCGCGCTGCCGAACTGAGCTCCGGAATCGTGGAATCCATTGACCGTGCCACCACCGGCGGCCACGTCTCGACCTTCCCGGACGGCTTCGGCCAACGCGATCAGGTCGTCTTCGTCGGGGTTCGTCGCCAGCGGACCGGCGTGGCGGACCAGCTCCCACCCACGCGGCGCGGTGATCCGGCCGGCGTGGCTCACGCAGAGATCCCAGGAGTGCGGCTCGCTGGCGACGGCGAGCGGGCCGACGACGGCCGTGGAATCCACGTACACGAAGGTCAGCGTCGCAACCGCGTAATGCGGACACCCTGGCCTGCAGCAGCGACGCGGAACGTTCACGATCGAGAGGTTATCGTGCGAAAACGTCCACGGGGCGGCGGACACGCGCATTCACTAGGGCCAGGATGCCCAACCGTTACCATCGCCGGGTGAGCGATTCGCGCGCCCCGCGCGGCCAGCGCTCGGCGGGCAGAAAAGTCTCGCGCCGCGGCCGCGATATGCGCGGCCCGCTGCTGCCGCCGACCGTTCCGGGCTGGCGCAGCCGCGCCGAGCGCTTCGACATGGCAGTACTCGAGGCCTACGAGCCGATCGAGCGGCGGTGGCAGGATCGGCTCTCCGGGCTCGACGTCGCGGTCGACGAGATTCCGCGGATCTCGGCGAAGGATCCGCACAACGTGCAATGGCCGCCGGAGGTGGTCGCCGACGGCCCGATCGCGCTGGCCCGGCTGATCGCCGCCGGAGTCGACGTCCGCGGCAGCGCGACCCGGGCGCGAGTTGTGTTGTTTCGCAAGCCAATTGAACGACGAGCTAAGGACACCGTCGAGCTGGCCGAACTATTGCACGAGATCTTGGTGGCCCAGGTCGCCACCTACTTGGACGTCGAGCCCTCGGTCATCGATCCGACGATAGAAGACGAATAGCGGGCGACCGCGAGCGCGATCAGTGCACGCTCAGCGGGTCGCCCGCTATTCGATAACGCTCTAGGTCAGATGATTCCGCGCTTCAGGCGTCGCCGCTCGCGCTCGGAAAGCCCACCCCATATACCGAAGCGCTCGTCGTGCCCGAGAGCGTATTCCAGGCATTCGCTTCGAACCTCACAGCCGAGGCAGATCTTCTTCGCCTCGCGAGTGGAGCCGCCCTTCTCGGGAAAGAACGCCTCTGGATCCGTCTGTGCGCACAACGCTCGGTCTTGCCACTGATCGGTTGCTTCCTCGTTGCCTTCGAACTCGTCCTCGATGGCGTCGGGAACCAAACTCAAATGGGGCCTTTGTGATACCCCAGTCAACGGCAGACCAAGAGCGGTGTGCGGTGTCCCTCCCATTAATCCCCGAAGGTATTCATAGGACATGCTCCGCCTCCTCACCTGGTTTTGTAGTTCGCTCTTCTGATGTCGGTCATCGGCGATTCGAACATCTGATCGAATCTCGGTCTGCGACACCGAATCCGGCGGGCCAACCGAAATGACACTGCTGTGATTACACACGGGTAAGAACGGATTCGCAAGCGATTCGGAAGATTTCCATATCATCTCGTGACCTATTTTTTGCGACACTGACGCCGATGCAGGGGTGGCGTGTCGGTCACACCTGTCACACAAGGCAATCCGGCACCAGTTCGGCGCGTCGTCCACCCGACTCACCTCGGCGTCTGTCGCACCGCCGCGCGTACTGTCGTGCGGTGTGAAGGTGACGGTTCTGGTCGGCGGAGTTGGCGGCGCCCGCTTCCTGCTCGGGGTGCAGCAGCTACTCGGTCTCGGCCAATTCGCCTCCGACGCTGCGCCTGCCGGTGACCACGAACTGACCGCGATCGTCAATATCGGCGACGACGCCTGGATGCACGGAGTGCGCATCTGCCCCGATCTGGACACCTGCATGTACACCCTCGGCGGCGGTGTCGACCCCGAGCGCGGTTGGGGCCACCGCGGCGAAACCTGGCATGCCAAAGAGGAACTCGCCGCCTACGGCGTGCAGCCGGACTGGTTCCAACTCGGCGATCGCGACCTGGCCACCCATCTGGTGCGCAGCCAGATGCTGCGGGCCGGCTATCCGCTGTCGGAGGTGACGGCCGCGTTGTGCGACCGCTGGGAGCCCGGTGCGCGACTGCTGCCCGCCAGCGACGATCGCTGCGAAACCCATGTCGTCATCACCGATCCCGACGACGGCAGGCAGCGCGCGATTCACTTCCAGGAGTGGTGGGTGCGCTACCGCGCGCAGGTGCCGACCCACAGCTTCGCCTACATCGGCGCCGAAAAGGCGAAGGCGACAACCGAAGTCACCGACGCGATCACGGACGCCGACGTCGTCCTGATCGCGCCGTCGAACCCGGTGGTGAGTGTCGGCGCGATTCTGGCCGTGCCCGGAATCCGGTCGGGGCTGCGTTCCACCGGCGCGCCCGTCGTCGGCTACTCCCCCATCATCGACGGAAAGCCGTTGCGCGGGATGGCCGATCAGTGCTTGACCGTGATCGGCGTGGAATCCACCGCCGAGGCCGTCGGCCGCTATCACGGCGCGCGGGCCGGCACCGGCATCCTCGACTACTGGCTCATCCACGAAGGCGATCACGCCGACATCGACGGGATGGGTGTGCGATCGGTGCCGCTGCTGATGACCGACCCGAAAGCGACCGCCGACATGGTCAGCGCCGGCCTGGACCTCGCGGGCGTGGCAGCGTGACCGCCGCACCCGAACACGGGACCGCCGCGGCCATCGAAATCCTGCCGGTGACCGGCCTTCCCGAGTTCCGGCCCGGCGACGACCTGACCGCCGCGCTCACCGCGGCCGCACCCTGGCTGCGCGACGGCGACGTCCTGGTGGTTACCAGCAAGGTGCTGTCCAAGTGCGAAGGGCGCCTGATTCCCGCTCCCGAGGATCCAGACGAGCGAGACACGTTGCGCCGCAAACTCGTCGACGCCGAGTCGGTACGAGTGCTCGCCCGCAAGGGCCGGACGCTGATCACCGAGAACGGCCTGGGCGTGGTTCAGGCCGCGTCGGGCGTGGATGGCTCCAACATCGGCACCAACGAATTAGCTTTGCTGCCAGTCGATCCCGACGGCAGTGCCGCGGCGCTGCGGACAGGACTGCGCGGCAGCCTGGGCGTCACGGTCGGCGTCGTCATCACCGACACCATGGGACGGGCCTGGCGCAACGGCCAGACGGACGCGGCCATCGGTGCGGCCGGCGTCGCGGTGCTGCACGGTTACCTCGGCGCCATCGACGGCCACGGCAACGAACTTCTGGTCACGGAGGTCGCGGTCGCCGACGAGATCGCCGCCGCGGCAGACCTGGTCAAGGGGAAGCTGACCGCGATCCCGGTGGCCGTGGTGCGCGGGCTGCCCGCCGGTGTGGTGACCGAGACCGACGCGACCGCCCGACATCTCGTGCGCTCGGGCACCGACGACCTGTTCTGGCTCGGCACCGCCGAGGCTCTCGAGCAAGGCCGTCGGGAAGCCCAGCTGTTGCGCCGCTCGGTGCGGCAGTTCGCCGACGAGCCGGTGCCGCCGGAGCTGATCGAGGACGCCGTCGCCGAGGCGCTGACCGCCCCCGCCCCGCACCACACCCGACCCGTGCGCTTCGTCTGGCTGCAGAATCGCGCCATCCGCGACGGCCTGCTCGAGCGGATGCGGGCCAAGTGGGTCGCCGACCTGACCGGTGACGGCAAGCCCGCCGACGCGGTCCAGCGACGGGTGGCCCGCGGCCAGATCCTCTACGACGCACCCGAGGTCATGATCCCGTTCCTGGTGCCCGACGGCGCGCACACGTATTCCGACGCGGCGCGCACCGATGCCGAGCACACCATGTTCACGGTCGCGGTCGGGGCTGCGGTGCAGGCGCTGCTGGTCGCGCTCGCCGTGCGCGAGGTGGGCAGCTGCTGGATCGGCTCGACGATCTTCGCCGCGGACCTGGTACGCGCCGAGCTCGACCTGCCTGTCGACTGGGAACCGTTGGGCGCCATCGCCATTGGGTATCCGGCCGAGGAGTCGACACCGCGCGCCCCCGTCTCGGTCACCGACCTGCTGGTCCGCAAGTGAGCGTGCGCTCGTCGGCGATCGCGCTGCTGACCGAATGGCAGCCACCGGATCGCTCGCAGGATTCGCTGCGCAACGCGGTGCTGGCGTTCCTGGACGCCCGCGAGGACGCCTGCCGTCGGGCATGCGTGCCCGGGCACATAACCGCGTCGACTCTGGTGCTCGACCAGACCGGACACCAGGTGTTGCTGACCCTGCACCCGCGGCTGGGCCGGTGGGTTCAATTGGGCGGGCACTGCGAGGATTCCGACGCCGACATCCTCGGGGCGGCGCTGCGGGAGGCCACCGAGGAGTCCGGCGTCGACGATCTGCGGCTCTGCCCCGACCTGGCCGCCATCAACGTCCACGCGCTGACCTGCTCACTGGGCGTGCCGACTCGGCACCTCGATCTGCAGTTCGTCGCCCGTGCGCCGGCCGGCGCGCACATCGTGGTCAGCGAGGAGTCGGTGGACCTGCGGTGGTGGCCGATTGACGGCTTACCCGACGGCGTCGACGACGGGCTGGCGTATCTGGTGCAGCAGGCGACCCGAGCCCGCTAGACGTCGCTGGAATAGCGGATCCCGCCGTCGGGAATGCTGACGCCGGGCCACACCCGCGCGCCACGCAGCAGCTCGCACCGCGCGCCGATGTCGGCGCCGTCGCCGATCACGCCGTCGCGGACCAGGGCGCGCGGACCGATGCGCGCGCCGAACCCGATGATCGACCGCTCGATCACGCTGCCCGCCTCGACCTTCACACCGTCGAAGATGACCGCGCCATCCAGCCGTACGCCCGGTCCGATCTCGGCGCCGCGGCCGACGACCGTTCCGCCGATGAGGAGCGCGCCGGGCGACACCGCGGCCCCGTCGTGCACCAGCTGCTCGCCGCGGTGGCCGCCCAGCGCCGGCGACGGCGCGATGCCGCGGACCAGGTCGGCCGATCCGCGCACGAAGTCCTCCGGGGTGCCCATGTCCCGCCAGTAACTCATGTCGACGTAGCCGCACATGTTGACGCCGTCGGCCAGCAACGCGGGGAACACCTCGCGCTCGACCGACACCTCGCGCCCGCGCGGGATGCGGTCGATGGTCTCGCGGGAGAACACATAGCAGCCGGCGTTGATCTGGTCGGTCGGCGGATCTTCGGTCTTCTCCAGAAATGCTGTGACGCGGCCGTTTTCGGTCGGCACGCAGCCGAAGGCCCGCGGATCGGCGACCCGGACCAGGTGCAGCGTGAGGTCGGCCTGCTGCTCGTGGTGATAGTCCAGCAGCGCTCCCAAGTCGGCGCCGGAGAGCACGTCGCCGTTGAAGACCATCGCCGTGTCGTAACGCAAGTGGCCCGCGACATTGGCGATTCCGCCGCCGGTGCCCAGCGGGTCCTGCTCGGTCACGTATTCGATCTGTAGCCCCAGCTTGGAGCCATCGCCGAATTCGGCTTCGAAAACCGCCGGCTTGTATGACGTTCCGAGAATGACGCGTTCGATTCCGGCCGCCGCGATCCGCGACAGCAGATGGGTCAGAAACGGCAGCCCGGCCGTCGGCAGCATCGGCTTGGGCGCCGACAGCGTCAATGGCCGCAGCCGAGTGCCCTTGCCGCCAACCAGCACGACCGCGTCAACCTGCTTGCTCATCAGCGCCGTCCTTCTGAGTTCCGCACCATCAACCTCGAGCGCACAGCCAGGCCGGCCCGAAAGCCCCAGCGCAGCGGCGCCCGCCACGGTCCAGAATGCCGGTCAGCGAGGTATAGGTAGGTGCTTTTGTGATGAGCGGCCAGATTGCGCGATGACTCGCGCGCGGTGGCGTGGCCCTTGTGATGCAGCACTTCTGCGGTCGGCGCGTAGACGTTCAGCCAGCCGGCCCGGCCCATCCGGTCGCCGAGGTCGACGTCCTCCATGTACATGAAGTAGCGCTCGTCGAAGCCGCCGATCTGCTCGAAGGCCGCGCGGCGCACCAGCAGGCACGATCCGGACAGCCAGCCGACCGGTCGCTCGCTGGGCTCCAGCCGTTCTTGGCGGTAGGTCGCTGACCACGGGTTTTTCTTCCACAGCTCGCCGAACACCGCGTGCATGCCACCCCGAACCAGGCTGGGCAACTGGCGGGCCGACGGATACACCGAGCCGTCCGGATCGTGGATCAGCGGACCCACGGTTCCCGCGCGGGGCCAGCGCGTCGCGGCGTCCAGCAGCGCGTCGATGCTGCCCGGGCCCCACTGCACGTCGGGGTTGGCGACGATGATCCACTCGTCGGCGTCAGCCAGCTGTGCGATCGCGCGGTTGACCGCGCTGCCGTAGCCCAGGTTGGACCCGGTGTTGTACAGCCGCACACCCGGGTAGCGCTCGACCGCGGCCTGCGGCGTGCCGTCGGTAGAGCCGTTGTCGGCCATCAGAACGCTGACGGGCCGCTCGGTCGCGTGCGACAGCGAAGCCAGAAAACGGTCCAGATGCACGCCCGGCGAATAGGTCACGGTCACTACCGGCAGGACGTCACTCACGCGTTGAGGGTAACGGTCGAGGTGGGCGAGGGCCTCAGGGAGCGATAGCCAGCGCCTCGGCGAGGGCGTCCCGCCATGGTCGCAGCGGCGACAGGCCCGCGGCCTGCGACTGCCCAGCGGACAGCGCCGAGTACGACGGACGCGGCGCCGGACGCGGGTTGTGATCGCTGCTCACCGGGCGCACCCGCTCGGGGTCGGCGCCCAGGATCTCGAACACCGCACGAGCCTGCCCGCAGCGGGTGACCTGGCCGGCATTGGCGGCGTGCACGATGCTGTTCGGGGCGTGCACCCGCCCGTCTGCAACCTCGAGCAGCGCGCTCACCAGGTCCCCGGTATAGGTGGGCGAGCCGGTCTGGTCGTCCACCATGTCGACGACGCCGTCGCCGGCCGCCAGCCTGCGCATGGCCGCGACGAAATCCTTGCCGTCGCCACCGGTGTAGACCCAGGCGGTGCGGACCACGACGGCGCCCGGCAGCGCTTCGAGGACGGCGTGCTCACCGGCCAGCTTGGTCTGCCCGTAGACGCTCAGCGGCTGGGTGTGGTCGCTCGGCTCGTAGGGCTGCGACGCCGAGCCGTCGAAGACGTAGTCGGTGGAGATGTGCACCAGCTGCGCTCCGGCCCGCGCGCAGGCCGTGGCGATGTGTCCGGGGCCGGCGGCGTTGACGGCGTGCGCCCGGTCCTGGTCGTCCTCGGCGGCGTCGACGGCGGTGTAGGCCGCGCAGTTGATCACCACGTCGCCGGCCTGCACGATCTCGCCGGCGCGCCGCGGGTCGGCGATGTCCCACTGCGACGACGTCAGTGCCAGAACTTCGCGGCCCTGCCGGGTCGCCTCGGCCGCTAGAAAGCTGCCGACCTGTCCGCCTGCCCCCGCGATCACGATTCTGTTGGTCATCGATATCGAGTCTGGCACGCCGAGACTCAGCTACCCGAGTTACGGCTGTTACGCAAGTAACCTGATGTGATGCCTGAGCAACGGGTGACTCGTGTGATTGCGACCGTGACGGCCGCGCTGGTACTTCTCGTGACCGGGATGGCGTGGAGCAAGGTCCGCTCCTTCGAAGACGGGATTTACCACGTCTTCGCGCCCTCGCTGGGTCACGGCGGCGACGACGGCGCGCTCGACATCCTGCTGGTCGGGATGGACAGTCGCACCGACGCGCACGGCAATCCGCTGAGCCCGCAGGAGTTGGCGTCGTTGCGCGCCGGCGACGAGGTCGCCAGTAACACCGACACGATCATCTTGATCCGCATCCCGGACAACGGGAAGTCGGCAACCGCGATCTCGATCCCCCGCGACACCTACGTGTCGGCGCCCGGGTTCGGCAAGACCAAGATCAACGGGGTCTACGGCCAGACCAAAGAAGAGAAGCGGGTCAGCCTGGTCGAGTCGGGCGCCGCACCCGACGAGGCCGAGCGCGAAGGCACCGAGGCCGGCCGCGAGGCGCTGATCAAGACCGTCGCCGACCTCACCGGCGTCACGGTTGACCACTACGCCGAGATCGGTCTGCTGGGCTTCTCGCTGATCACCGACGCGCTCGGTGGCGTCAACGTCTGCCTCAAAGAGCCCGTCTACGAACCACTTTCGGGCGCGGACTTCCCCGCGGGCCCGCAGAAACTGAACGGCCCGCAGGCGCTGAGCTTCGTCCGACAACGCCACGAACTCCCCCGCGGCGACCTCGATCGAGTAGTGCGCCAGCAAGTCGTGATGTCGTCGCTGGCCCACCAGGTGATCTCGGGCAGGACGCTGTCCAGCCCGGCCACCCTGAACCGTCTGCAGGCCGCCATCCAACGCTCGGTTGTGATCTCATCCGGTTGGGACATCATGGATTTCGTCAATCAACTGCAGAAGCTGGCCGCCGGCCGGGTCGCCTTCGCCACCATTCCGGTGCTCGACGAGTCCGGCTGGAGCGACGACGGCATGCACAGCGTCGTGCGGGTGGACCCACACCAGGTGCAGAGCTGGGTCGCCGGTCTGCTGGACGGCCAGGCCAAGGGCAAGACCGAGGAACTCACCTACGCGCCGGACAAGACCAGCGCCAGCGTCCTCAACGACACCGATATCAACGGGCTCGCCTCCTCGGTGTCACAAGTGTTGAGCTCCAAGGGATTCGGCGCCGGCAAGGTCGGTAACAATGACACCGCACACGTGAAGAACAGCCAGGTGCAGGCCGTCAAGTCCGACGACTTGGGCGCCCAGGCCGTCGCGAAAGAACTCGGCGGGCTACCCGTCGTCGCGAACTCGTCGGTGCCGCAGGGTTCGGTCCGGGTGGTGCTCAGCAGCGACTACACCGGCCCGGGATCGGGCCTCAGTGACGGCGGCCCCAAGCTGGCGGCCGCCTCGCACCCCGACACGGCGAGCTCGGATGCTCCCCCGCCGTCGCCGATCCTGACCGCCGGCTCCGATCACCCGGAGTGCGTCAACTGATCTCGTGCCGACGACGATCAACAGAGCGTGCGATCCCGGAGGAGTGGCACTGAACTGATCTACTGATCGCATGACGCTCAGCGCCGCGATTCTGGATCCGATGCTGCGCGCCGACCCGGTCGGCCCGCGGATCACCTATTACGACGACGCCACCGGCGAGCGCATCGAGCTGTCCGCCGTCACGCTGGCCAACTGGGCGGCCAAGACCGGCAACCTGTTGCGCGACGAGTTCGGCGCGGGCCCGTCGAGCCGGGTGGCGGTGCTGCTGCCCGCGCACTGGCAGACCGCGGCGGTGCTGTTCGGGGTGTGGTGGATCGGCGGCGAGGTGGTGTTCGGCGGCGATGCCGACGTCGCGCTCTGCACCCTCGACCGGCTGGACGAGGCCGACGCCACCGGCGCGACGGAGGTCGCGGTCTTGTCGCTGGACGCGTTCGGTCGCCCAGTGCCCGATCTGCCGATCGGCGTCACCGACTACGCGACCGCGGTGCGGGTGCACGGCGACCAGATCACCGGCGAGCAGCGGCCGGGTCCGGCATTCGACGGCAGGTCGGTCGACGAGGTGCTGGACGCCTGCCGAACGGCCGCTTCGGGTTTCACCTCGACCGATCGGGTGCTCTCGACCGCGCCGTGGGAGACGCCCGACGACGTGATCGACGGACTGCTCGCCGTGTTGTCGCTCGGCGGATCGCTGGTGTACGTCGCGAACCCCGACCCGGCCGCGCTGGCGCGCAAGACGGAGACCGAGAAGGTGACCCGCAGCTTGTAGGCCCCCACACCGCGAAGGCCCGGTCAGCCGGGCGTCCGCGGTCGAGCGCCCGGCTGACCGGGCACTCGACGCGCGCCCCCGCCACCGGCGATACATGTTGATATCGCTATATGACAATGCTACGGTCGGCGGAAGGGCATAAGCTCGTGCCCACGAGACAACGGGAGGACGTTCGCGATGGTGGTGTCAGGCCTACTCGGAAAAGCGGCCGGGACGGTGGTGACCGGCGTGGTCGGCGTCAGCGCCTACGAACTCCTGCGCAAGGCTCTCAACAAAGCTCCCCTGCACGAAGCCGCGGTATCCGCGACCGAGTGGAGCCTGCGCGGCACGCGCCGCGCAGAGGAAGCCGCCGAATCCGCCCGCCTGAAGCTCGCCGACGTGGTGGCCGAGGCCCGCGAGCGCATCGGCGAGGAGGCTCAGCCGCCCGCCATCGGCGAGCACGATCACGACCACGACCACTGATCGGCCCGTCATAATGACGACCGATCTCCAGGTCGTGTCCGACGCCGCGGGCCGCATGCGGGTGAAAGTCCCGTGGGTGCGCGCGAATTCGCGACGCGCGGTCGCGGTGGAAGAAGCAGTCGACCGCCAGCACGGAGTCCGGGCCGTGCACGCCTACCCACACACCGGCTCCGTCGTCGTCTGGTATTCACCGAGACGCTGCGACCGCGACCAGGTTCTGACAGCGATCGCCGACGCCGAACACGTTGCCGCCGAACTGATTCCAGCGCGCACACCGCGGTCCTCCGACATCCGCAACACCGAAGTACTACGCATGGTGATCGGCGGCGCGGCCCTGGCCCTGCTCGGCATCCGTCGCTATGGGTTCAGCCGCCCCCCGCTGCTAGGTCCGTCCGGCCAACTGGTCGCTACCGGCGCGACGATTTTCATGGGCTACCCGTTCCTGCGCGGTGCGCTGCGCGGGCTGCGCAGTGGGCGCGCGGGCACCGACGCCCTGGTGACCGCCGCGACCGTCGCCAGCCTCGTGCTACGCGAGAACGTCGTCGCGCTGACGGTGCTGTGGCTGCTGAATATCGGTGAGTACCTTCAGGACCTGACGCTGCGCCGCACCCGGCGGGCCATCTCCGATCTGTTGCGCGGCACCGCCGACACGGCATGGGTTCGCCTCGAGGACGGCAGCGAGGTCCAGGTGCCGATCGACACCGTGCAGATCGGCGATGACGTTGTGGTCCACGACCACGTGGCAATACCCGTCGAC
The DNA here is from genome assembly GCA_963822655.1 of uncultured Actinomycetota bacterium. Lineage (GTDB taxonomy): Bacteria > Actinomycetota > Actinomycetes > Mycobacteriales > Mycobacteriaceae > Mycobacterium. Next base: position 84,142 of record CAWGIJ010000013.1, on the reverse strand, counting down.
GGCGAGGTGGTCGACGGCGAGGCGGTGGTCGACCAGTCCGCGATCACCGGCGAGACCCTGCCGGTCAGCATCGTCGCCGGCAAAACCGTGCACGCCGGGTCGGTCGTGCTGCGCGGACGGCTGGTGATCCGTGCCGGCGCCGTCGGCAACCAGACCACCATCGGGCGCATCATCTCCCGCGTCGAGGAGGCCCAGCTCGACCGGGCACCGATCCAGACCGTCGGCGAGAACTTCTCCCGCCGCTTCGTGCCGATCTCCTTCATCGTCTCCGCGGTCACCCTCGCGCTGACCGGAGACGTCCGGCGCGCCATGACGATGCTGCTGATCGCCTGCCCGTGCGCGGTGGGTCTGTCCACGCCGACGGCGATCAGCGCGGCGATCGGCAACGGCGCGCGCCGCGGCATCCTGATCAAGGGTGGGTCGCATCTCGAGCAGGCCGGCCGGGTCGACGCGATCGTCTTCGACAAGACCGGAACCCTCACCGTGGGCCGCCCGGTCGTCACCAACATCATTGCGCTGCACGATGATTGGCAGCCCGAGCAGGTGCTCGCCTACGCGGCCAGCTCCGAGCTGCACTCCCGGCACCCGCTGGCCGAGGCGGTGATCCGCTCGACCGAGGAACGGCGCATCATCATCCCGCCGCACGAAGAGTGCGAGGTGCTGGTCGGACTCGGGATGCGGACCTGGGCCGACGGCCGGACGCTGCTGCTCGGCAGCCCGGGACTGCTGCGCGCCGAGAACGTCGCGGTCTCCCAGGAAGCCTCCGACTGGGTCGACAAGCTGCGCCAGCAGGCGGAAACCCCCCTGCTGCTCGCCGTCGACGAGACTTTGGTCGGATTGATCAGCCTGCGCGACGAGGTCCGCACCGAAGCCCCCGACGTGCTGACGCAGTTGCGCGCCAACGGGATCCGCCGCATCGTGATGCTCACCGGCGACCACCCCGACATCGCGAAAGTCGTTGCGGCCGAACTCGGCATCGACGAGTGGCGAGCCGAGGTGATGCCCGAGGACAAGCTCGAGGTGGTCCGCCAACTCCAGGACGAGGGCTACATCGTCGGGATGGTCGGCGACGGCATCAACGACGCACCGGCGCTGGCCGCGGCCAACATCGGCATCGCAATGGGCCTGGCCGGCACCGACGTCGCCGTCGAAACCGCCGACGTCGCGCTGGCCAACGACGACCTGCGGCGCCTGCTCGACGTCGGCGACCTCGGTACCCGTGCGGTCGAGGTGATCCGGCAGAACTACGGCATGTCGATCGCCGTCAACGCCGCCGGCCTGCTGATCGGCGCCGGTGGCGCGCTGTCCCCGGTACTCGCAGCGATCCTGCACAACGCCTCGTCGGTGGCTGTGGTGGCAAACAGTTCACGTCTGATTCGGTATCGCTTGGACTGAAAGTCCGTCCATCCGACGTCGGCCTCGTACGATGTCCGCATGTCATCGACCCCGCTCGACCCCGTTGCCAGCGAGCGGCTCTCACACGCCGACCGGGTCTTCACCTCGGACCTGTCCATCAACGAATTCGCTCTCCTGCACGGGGCCGGCTTCGAACCGCTCGACCTGGTGATGGGCGTCTCGGTCTACCACGTGGGCTACCAGTTCACCGGCATCCGGCAGCAGTCCGAGCTGCCGGTGCTCACCGAGGCGACCTACCGGGCGCGCTGGAATGCCATGGCCCGCATGCAGGCCGAGGCCGACTCGCTTGGCGCCGACGGCGTCGTCGGCGTCCGCCTGGAATGGCGCCAGCACGGCGCCGAGGCCGAGCATCTGGAGTTCATCGCGGTCGGCACCGCGGTGCGCTACAGCCCGAAGCCCGGGTCATTCAAACGCAGCAACGGCCAGGCGTTCTCCAGCCACCTGTCCGGGCAGGACCTGGCCACCCTGCTGCGCTCGGGCTGGGCGCCGGTGGCGTTCGTCATGGGCAACTGCGTGTATCACATTGCCGCACAAGGCTTCATGCAGACCCTGCGACAGATGGGCCGCAACACCGAGATGCCGCAGTGGACGCAGGGCAACTACGAGGCTCGCGAGCTGGCCATGTCGCGGATGCAGGGCGAAGCCGAGCGCGACGGCGCCAACGGCGTCGTCGGCGTGCACTTCAGCATCCAGAACTACGCCTGGGGCTACCACACGGTCGAGTTCTACGCCGCCGGCACGGCGGTGCGCCGCATCGGTACGCCCGAAACGATCACCCCGCAATTCGTGCTCGCCATGAACGACTGATGGCGGAGTTCGACGCCCAACGAGTCAGCAGCACCGTCAGCCACGCCTTGACCGGGCCGGGCGGAATCGGGTTGGTGATCAACGTCTTTGCCGGATTGCCGGGGGTGACCCACACCGCCGCCAAGCGGGGCATATTTTCCTCGCAACCCGCCCGGCTGCAGATCGCCGACTGGCGGTACGAGGTGACCCCGGACAACCGGTTGATGGCCGCGCACATCGTCGGCGGCGTCGTGATCGGCGAAGAGGTGCTGCTAGCGGACGCGGTCGGTCCGCACCTGGCCCGCTCTCTGGGCCAACTGGTCGCCCGCCACGGCGCCGCGGTCGTCCCCCAGATCGACGCGGCGGTGGACGCATTGGGCGCCGGCGCCGGCTGAGCGGATGCGACAATGTCGCGGGTAAGGCGATGACGCCGTAGGAAGCCGGTGCGAATCCGGCGCGGTCCCGCCACTGTCATCGGGGAGCGACCCTCACCAGCCACGGCCGAAAAGCCGGAAGGCGAGGCAAGCAGCGATCCGAGAGCCAGGACACTCACGTCATCGCATCCTTCGAGCCGGGGCGGTCGACCCCGAAAGCGAGAGTCGATGTCACGCCGTTGCTGGGTGGCGCTCCTGGTGAGCGTGTGGCTGCCGGTCGCCTGCGCCGCGCATCCCCCCGTCACCGGCCTCCCCGACCGCGACTGCATCACCGACTTCCGCCCCGGCACCGACTACTTCCCGGACAAGTCCACCGTCCTCGACGCCACCAATTTCACCCTCAGCTATCACGACAGCTACCAGGTGCTCACCGTCAAGCAGCCCTACCCGCACGGCAAGCCGGAGTCCTACGTACTGGTCCGCTGCGGCGCGCCCGCACCGCGGCTCCCCGCCGATCTTGCTGGTGCACAACGGATTACGATTCCCGTCGCGAGCCTGTACTCGGCCTCGATCACCCAGCTCGGCATGATCGCCGAACTGCAGCGCGCTCGCGTCGTCACCGGCGTCGCCGACACCGCCGACGTCGTCGATCCGCAACTGCGACAACAGATCAGCAACGGCCAGACGGTCGGCTACGCGCCGGGTCATGCGGTCAACGCGGAAAGCGTCATCGCCGTCCACCCCGACGTGCTGGTGACCGCCGGGACCGACGACCCCGCCTACCCGAAACTGCGCGACGGCGGCGTCGGCGTGCTCGCCGACGCCGAGTGGCTGGAAGCCACCCCGCTGGGCCGGGCCGAATGGATCAAGGCGCTGGCCGCCCTCACCGGCACCGAGAAGAAGGCCGCCGAGGTCTACGGCCAACTCCGCGGGCGCTACGCCACGGCCGCCCAGCGATCCGCCGGCGCCCGGCCCGTCGCGGTGCTGCCCGGCGTCATGTATCAGGGCACGTGGATTCTGCCCGCCGGCGGCGACTACGCCGGGCGGCTGATCGTGGACGCCGGCGGCAGCTACCCGTGGGCCGATGACACCCGCACCGGTTCGCTGGAGCTGAACTTCGAATCCGTCTACGCCCGAGCGGGTCGGGCGCCGCTCTGGCTTGTCGCCGAGGACTGGAAGACGACGCGGGACGCGACGGCCGCCGACCATCGGTACGCCGACCTCGCGGCGGTGCGCCTGCACGGCCAGGTCTGGACGATCGTCGGGAAGGACTACTGGGAGCGCGGACCCGCCCGGCCCGACCTCGTGCTCGGCGACCTGGTGGCCATCCTGCATCCCGACCTGGCGCCGCGGCACGAGTTCACGTTCTACCGGCAGGTCGCCCGCGCATGACGGCCATCTCGACCAGCTCGATCCGGTTGCCGCCCAACCGAGCCGCTGTGGTTCTGACAGCTCTGGCCGTCGCCGTCGCGCTGTTGACGGTCCTCGGGCTCGCGCTGGGGCCGGTGCGCGTGCCGCTGCTCGACACCGCGCGAATCCTGGTGGGTGCGCAACCATCCGACCCACGATGGCAGGTGATCGTGCACGGCATGCGGCTGCCCCGCGTGCTCACCGCGGCCGCGACGGGGGCCGGTCTCGGCATCGCCGGCCTGCAGATGCAGACCCTGTTCCGCAATCCGCTCGCCGACCCCTACGTGCTCGGCGTCAGCTCGGGCGCCGGCTTGGGTGTCGCAGTCGTCGTGATCGCGACCGGATCCGGCTTCAGCGCGGGCCTGGCCGGCGATCGAATCGGCATGGCCGTGGCAGCCGCGATGGGCGCGGCGGCCGTGCTGGCAGTGATTGTCGCGCTGGCACATTGGGTGCGCTCGGCGGCCACCCTGCTGCTGATCGGGGTGATGATCAGCGCCGCCACCACCGCGGTGGTCAGCGTGCTGCTGGTCTACGCCGACCCGCAGCGCGTGCAGCAGTATCTGCTGTGGGGACTGGGCAGTTTCGCCGGCACGTCGTGGCAGGATCTTCGGCTGCTGCTGCCGGTGGTCGCGGTCGGCATGTGTGCCGCCGCGCTGACGCTGCGGGCGCTGAACGCGTTGCTGCTCGGCGAAAACTACGCTCGCACAATGGGAATCGACGTGCGACGGGCCCGGCTGATCACGGTCGCATCGGCGTCGTTGCTGACCGGTGCGACGACGGCGTTCTGCGGGCCGATCGCGTTTCTCGGTCTCGCTGTGCCGCACCTGTCGCGGCTGGCGCTGGGCACCTCGGACCACCGGGCGGTGTTGCCCTGCGCGGCGCTGATGGGCGCTGTCGTTGCGCTGGCGTGCGGCATCGTCAGCCAACTGCCGGGCAGCGATACGGTGTTGCCGGTGAATTCGCTGACCGCCCTGATCGGCGCGCCGATCGTCGTTCTGGTGTTGGTGCGCAGCCGACACGGCGTGGGGATGTCACGTTGAACGGCTTACAGTTTCGCGACCTCGCCATCGGCTACCGCCACCGGCGACGGACCACCATCGTCGCAGCCGAACTGTCGGCGATGGCACGCCGCGGCGAGCTGACCGTGCTGCTCGGCCCCAACGGCGCCGGCAAGTCGACGCTGATCCGCACCCTGTGTGGGCTGCAACCCGCGCTGGGCGGCCGGATCCTGCTCGAGGGCAACGACATCGCCGGCGTACCGGCCGGCCGGCTCGCCCGTCGGGTTGCCGCGGTGCTCACGGATCGGGTGGATCCGGGCCTGCTGTCCGCGCGTGAACTCACCGCCCTGGGCCGGATCCCGTACCTGGGTGTCAGCGGCCGGCTGACCCGCGAGGACCACGACATCGTCGAGCGTGCGCTGGGCGCCGTCGGCGCGGACCTGTTGGCCGAACGCCCGGCCGCCGAGATGTCCGACGGCGAGCGGCAACGGGTCCTCGTCGCCCGCGCACTTGCACAGCAGCCGGAGGTGCTGGTGCTCGACGAGCCGACCGCTTTCCTCGATGCACCGTCGCGGGCCGGACTGGTCCGGCTGCTGCGCACGCTGGCCCACGAGCAGAACCTGACGGTCGTGATGTCGACCCACGACCTCGACCTGGCGCTGCGAGAAGCCGACCGGGCCTGGCTACTCGGCCAGAGCGGCACGCTCGTCGACGGGATGCCCGCCGACCTCGGCAAACAGTTGAACGCCGTATTCGGTTCCGCGATAACACCTTCGAGCGATTCCGCGGCGATCGCGGCACTCGCCGACATCCGCGACGTCAGCTCATATTTCGCACTGGGTACCGGACCACTGACCGACGGGTGGCGGCCGGTCTTAGACCTCTACCGCGACCCGACGCTGCTGGCCGAGACCGTCGGCCGAATTCGGGCACGCATGGCGGTGACCGAGCAACGGGTCGCGGCGTCGACGTTCTATCTGGGCTTCGCCGCACGGCTGTGGTCGATCGAGGTGGGCGCGGCCGTCGGCCACGGCATGGTGGTGGACCTGCCGCCCGAGCGTCTGCAGTTCCGTGAGACCGACGGGCAGATCGCCCTGCACCTCGAGCATCCCGAAGCCCGGCGCAACGACGACCTCGGCCCCGCGCTCGCCGACATGGTGATCGACCGCCACCTCACACCGCTGTCGGTTGCGTTGCGCCGGCTCGGCCCGATCTCGGAGCGACTGCTGCGCGGCAACTCCGCCTCCGCCCTGCTCGGCGCCGCGCGGGTTTTCGACTCCAACCGCGCCACCGCGTCCGCGTGGGAGCTGGCCCGAAACGTGTGCAACGACCCGCGATTGAATGGGGCGGTCGATTTCGACGAAACCGGATACCGCCGCAACAGCTGCTGTTTGTATTACCGCACGCCCCGCGGCGGGCTGTGCGGAGATTGCGCCCTGGAGCGGGCGCCGGAAAGGCATCGCAATGACTGAGGTACTTGAACCAGAAGTTCAGACCACCGAGGACAACGGCCGGGAACAGGTCTGGCCGCTGCCCACCGACGAGGGCAGCCTTCTCGACCTCATCACGCTCTGCTTCGAAGAATATTGGGACGAGATCTGGTTCGGCGTCCTGATCGAGGGCGCCGCGTGGGAGGTCGCCGCCCCCAACCCACCCACACGGATCTCGATGTACGACGGCTACGCGACCGTCGACTTCGGTCGCTGGCACTTCCACCTGTGCATCGGCGAGCACAAGGACAGCGGCCCCGAACTGGGCCGGATCCGCCGGTGTTCGCGCGCCGAGATGTACCGCCGGATCGGCAAGGACGGCTCCCCTACGTCATGGGGCGTGCGCCTGTTCAACGGCCGCGACGAGCAGTTGATGACCCTGATGCTGCCGAGCCCGTTCCTGACCAATGTCCAGCAGATGCGCGACGAGCCCGCCTTCTCACAACTAGAGCTGTGGGACCGGCTGCGAGCCAAGTTCTTGGGGTTGGATTCCGATCCACTTGATCGGTCCGGCAAGGGCTTTCGGCACGGCTGAGCGCGTCAGCAGCAGTCTTCGCCGCGCCAGGACTTGACGCCCTGCCAGATCGCCACCGCCGCGATCCCCAGGCCGATCCCCGGGTCGAACCACCAGAAGCCCGGCCAGAAGGCAGTCACCAACAGCCCCACCAGGACGGCCGCTGCCTGGATGCCGCACAGGTAGTTCTGCGTGCCCTCACCTTCGATGGCCGCGGAGCCCAGCCGTTCGGCGAGAACGTGCTTGGCGTGGCCGAGGGTCGGCATCAGAACCAGCGAGGCGGCGGTCAACACGATGCCGATCACCGACGTCTCTGCGGTCTGCCGCTCCAGCAGGTGATGAATCGACTCGGCGGCGATGTAGGGCGCGGTCAGCCAGAACGACCAGGCGACGCCGACCTGAGCGCGACGCTCCGCGGTATGCGACGTCGTCCGTGAGCCGGAAAACCGCCACGCGACCATGGCGCTGGCCAGCGCCTCCGGCAAGCTACCCAGCGCCCACCCGGTCAGCGCGATCGAGCCGACCGACAGGCCCTGCCACAATCCGACGACGCCCTCGCTGAGCATCGCGAACATGCTGACCCAGGCCAACCGATACGCCCACTTGGCGCTGTCCCGCCACCGAGAGTCGTGCTGAGCTGAGTGTCCGTGCCCGGAATGCGAGCAGGCATCGGTGGCGAGGCCGGCCTGGTCGCTCATCGAACGGGATTCGGTCACCCCGCGATGTTAGGTCAATGCGCACGGCGGGTGGGCCCGCCTCGCTGTCAAGGCGTCAGGGGCCGCTTCATCGTGCAGACGATGCTCCACTCGAAATAGAACTCGCCGCCCTTGTCGTAGCCGGCGAAGTGGTGCGACACCTGGACGCGCTGCACCGAGGAGTTCACCACCTCCCAGCCCTGGGCACCGTGGGTGTTGAGCGCCTTGTTCGCCTCGTCGATGACAACCTGCAGGGACTCATTAGTCACGCTGATAAAGGTGGTCTCCCACTTCCGCGGAGACCAGTTTTCGTCGGACACCCCAGAGGCGGGCACGGGGGAAGGTGCGCTCATAACGCGGTACCTTATGCCGCCGCACGCCAGGAAAAGTGAATGGAAACTGACCGATGCGTTAAGTGATGTCGACGCGCCCGAATCTTGCTCGGCCACAACATCACAAGGTAACTCCCAGTTTCGCGTCGCTACGCTGGCGGGCATGGCACGCACCGAGAACGACACCTGGGACCTGGCAACGAGTGTGGGAGCGACCGCGACGATGGTGGCCGCGGGCCGGGGGCGAGCCACCCAAGCGGGGCTCATCGACGATCCGTTCGCCGAGCCGCTGGTGCGGGCGGTCGGAGTGGACTTCTTCACCCGCTGGGCCAACGGGGAGATGGACGCCGACGAGGTCGACATTCCCGGCCACCCGTGGGGCATGCAGCCGATGACCGACCTGCTGGCGGTGCGCACGCGATTGATCGACCAATTCCTCAACGACGCGGCCGCGTCCGGCATCCGGCAGGTGGTCATCCTGGCCTCGGGCCTCGACGCCCGCGGCTACCGACTGTCCTGGCCCGCCGACACCGTGGTCTTCGAGATCGACCAGCAACAGGTGACGGACTTCAAGACGGCGACACTGGCCGCCGCCGGCGCCGAGCCCACCGTCGACCTGCGCGCGGTGCCGGTCGATCTGCGCGACGACTGGCCGGCCGCGCTGCAACAGGCCGGCCTCGATACCAGCCGGCCAACCGCCTGGGTCGCCGAAGGCCTACTGGCCTTCCTGCCGCCGGAGGCTCAGGATCGCTTGCTGGACAACATCACCGAGCTCAGCGCGCCGGATAGTCGAGTGGTGGTGGAGATATTCCTCAGCACGCCCGAGTCGTTGGACGTCATGCACGCCTCGTCGGAGAAGTGGTACCAGCATGGCCTCGACGCGCGCCTCGACGACCTGTGGTTCAGCGGCGAACGGCATGACGTCGCCCCGTATCTGGACGAACGCGGCTGGCAGACGACTCGGCACCGGTCCAGCCAGTTGCTTGCCGACGCCGGTCTACCGGTGCCACAGCGCAACGACGGCCAGACCGAAAACTATTACTGCACAGCTCAACTCGGCTAGGCGCCAGCCAGCGGGCACTGCCAGAAACCGACGTCCCGCCAGGCGCCGTGCTTGTGGCCGGCTTCGCGCAACTCGCCGGCGGGAACGAACCCGTGCCGCTCATGCAGCCGCACGCTCGGTTCGTTGGGCAGCGCGATCACTGCGATCGCGCTGTGAAATCCCTTGCGGCGCAACTGATCGAGTAGGTCGATGTAGAGCGCGTCGCCGACACCCCGTCGGTGCGCCGACGGGTCGACGTAGATGGTGGATTCGACGGTCCACTGGTAGGCGGCGCGCTCATTCCACGGCCCGGCGTAAGCGACGCCCACGACCCGGCCGTCGACGACGGCCACCAACCACGGGAATCGCCGGTGCCGCTGCTCCCACAACGCGCGCACCTCGTCGATACTCTGCGGTTCGGTCCGGAAGTTGAAGACGGAGTGCTCGATGTAGTGGTTGACGATGTCGCGGACCCGCCCCAGATCGTCGACGGTGGCGGACCGAACCTGCGCCGCGCTCACTGCGCTGTGGGGCGGTAGCCGTCGAGGTCTTTCTGCTCAATGGACCGGGCCAGCAGTTCACCCTTTGCCGTGAGCGACAACCACACCACATACATCCATTTCTCGGGATCGCCGTAGTGCTTGACGTACGCGTGGGAGACCTTGTGCAGCGAATGGTCGAGTGAGTGGCGCCACGCCCTGAAGCGTTGCGATTTGCCGCTCGGGGCGCCGAGCCGGAACAGCCCGTCACTGACCCATTCGCGGATACCGTCCAGCGTCTCGTTCTGCACCTCGAACGGCGACGCCGACGGATTGTGGTGCTTCACACGCCAATCCACCGCGTTGAGATCGATCGGCCTGCCCAGCGCCTCGAGCAGCAGATCGTTTCGCACGGCCTCACGCGGATTGCCCGTCATCGGGTCACCGTACATTTCGGGGTCGCGTGCCGATACCGGAGAATGGGTCACACGCTGCCGATTTGCCGCGATATTGCGCGTCATATGGCAAAATCTCCCCGGTTAGGTGATGACGACGTAGGAAGCCGGTGCGAGTCCGGCGCGGTCCCGCCACTGTCATCGGGGAGCGACCCTCACCAGCCACGGCCGAAAAGCCGGAAGGCGAGGCAAGCAGCGATCCGAGAGCCAGGAGACTCACGTCATCGCATCCTTCGAGCCGGGGCGGTCGACCCCGAAAGCGGGAGTCTCCTCATGACGCTGCACGCGTTGTTCTCTTCAATTTCTGACGGCCGTCCGTGACGGCCCCGGTCTGGATCGCGTCACCCCCCGAGGTTCATTCGGCGTTGCTGAGCAGCGGCCCGGGACCGGGGTCTTTGCTGGCGGCAGCGCAGGCCTGGACCGGCCTGGGCACCGAGTACGCCGACGCCGCCGAGGAACTGACCACCGTGCTCGGTGCGGTACAGACCGGATCGTGGGAAGGCCCGAGTGCGGAGTCCTACGCGGCCGCGCATGCGCCGTATCTGGCCTGGCTGCTCAAGGAGAGCGCGAACAGCGTCGCGATGGCCGCCGAGCAGCAGACGGCGGCCGCGGCCTACACCACCGCTCTGGCCGCGATGCCCACCCTGGGTGAGCTGGCCGCCAACCACGTCACCCACACGGTGTTGACGGCGACGAATTTCTTTGGCATCAACACGATTCCGATCGCCCTCAACGAGGCCGACTACGTCCGGATGTGGGTCCAGGCCGCCACCGTGATGAGCGCGTATGAGGGCGTGTCGACTGCGGCGGTCGCGTCGTCGCCGCAATCGGAGCCGGCGCCGACGATCATGAAAGCCGCCGCGTCGACCGACCCCTCCACGCCACCCGCGTGGTTCACCAACCTGGAGAACTTTCTCCAGGGCTTGTTCCCCCAGCCCCCGTACCCGGACCCCAGCCAGTACCCGCTGTACCAAGAGCTGCTGAACTTCTTCAATCAGATCGGTTTCACCGGGAACTGGGATCCCATCGCCACGTGGCTGCAGGGACTGAACCCCGGTTTGTTCCCGCCGTATCCCCTGCCCGGATGGTGGTTGGCATACACCGGCGACCCGCTGTCATATCTGAACCCGGCAACGATCGCCTACATCCTGTCTGTGCCGCTCGACCCGGGCTCCTACATCGCCTTCACCGGTCTCGTCATCGTCGACGACTTGCTGGCGGTCGTCTACACCGCCGCCTTCAACCCCTCGGCGCTGGTCCTGGTCGGGCCGCTCGCTCTGGTCGAGATCGTCGGCTCCACGATCGGCAACACGATCCAGGTGCTGCACTACGTCCTCGAATCCACCCTGCCCATCTTGCTGACCACTGTGATTCCGCTGGCGACCGCTTCACTGGTTCCGCTAGCCGCGGCGCCGGTCGGCCTGGCCGGTCTGGCGGGCTTGGCGGGACTGGCCGGGCTGGCCCCGGCGACCGCTCCGATGCTGACCCCGGCGTTCGCGATGTCACCGCCTCCGCCACCGCCGCCCGCGCCGGCACCCATGCCGCCCGCGCCCGCCCCGGTGACCGTGGCCCACGCGCCGGTAGCGGCACCCGCGCCCCCTCCCCCGCCCACACCGGCCGGGCCGCCGGGAGTCACGATGCCGGCGTACATGTACATGGTCGGCAACCTGGACCTGGCCGCGCAGCAGGCAGCCGGTCTGAAGAAGCGGGCCAAGAAGACAGCGGACGACATCGCCGAAATGCCCGCTGTCGCGCCACTTCCCGAAGAAAAACAGCCGGCACGGCGACGACGCAAGGCCAAGGCCACCATGCTCGGCCGTGGCCACGAGTACATGGACCTCGACCAGGAGTTGACCGTGACGGCGTCGGATCGCGATGCCGGGCCGCTCGGGTTCACCGGCAGCGCCGCCCGCGACGGCGCCGCCGAACCCGGTGGCCTTGCGACGCTGACGCGGGACCAGTTCGGTGGGGAGTCGACGGTGCCGATGCTGCCGACGACCTGGAACCCGGATCTCGACTGAGGCCGACTGGTGGCCCCGTCGCTGTAGCGTGCAGCCATGGTCGATTTTGCTCTGCGCTCGTGCGGGTTACGCGGGCACGCGACATTCGCTCCGGATGAGCCGAACCTGCGCGAGCGCCTGACGGTCGATACTCCCGCGGGCGAAGCGTGGCGCTGCCTACGCTGCGAGACGTTCGTGGTCGGCCCACCGCGCCGCAGCGGTCCGGCCAACACCGCACCGGAGATACCGCGAGGCCGGTTCCTGCGCGATCGCACCCTGATGCGCTTGCTGGCGGTCGAGCGGGCTTTTCGCGCCGCCGTCTTCCTGGCAGTCGCCGCGGGGGTGCTGAAGTTCAGTGGGTCACGGGAGCGGTGGCAACACGCACTCGACCGGGACATGCCGTTGCTGAAGCCGCTGGCCAACCAGATCGGCTGGGACCCGGAGAATTCCAAACTCGTGCACCAGATCACTCACGCGTTCGCGCTGTCGTCGTCCACCCTGCAGTGGATCGCCATCGGGCTGGCCGCCTACGCGCTGATCGAATTGATCGAGGCGGTCGGGCTGTGGCTGATGCAGCGTTGGGGGGAGTACTTCGCGGTGATCGCCACCAGCGTGTTCCTGCCGCTCGAGATCTACGAGCTGACCGAAAAGATCACCGCTCTAAGGGCTTTCGCGCTGGCGGTGAATGTCGTCGCGGTGATCTGGTTGCTATGGAGCAAGCGGCTCTTCGGGTTGAACGGTGGCGGCAAGGCCTACCGGGAAGAGCACGAGGCGGAAAGCCTGCTCAGCGTCGAGAGCGCCGGGCTGAGCGGAACCGCGGCCCAGGCAACGGCATAACTACGACTCCGACCGCAACACGGCGCGGTGCTGCAGCGCGTAGGCGACCGCGTGGGTGCGGTTCTGCACGCCGAGCTTGGCCAGTATCGCCTCGACATGGTGCCCAACGGTTTTCGGGCTGATGTGCAGTTCGGCGGCGATCTCGGGATTACTCAGACCGGCGGCCAGCAGATCGAACACCTGACGCTGCCGCCCGGTCAGCGCGTGCGGGTCAGACAGCTTGTCCGCCTGCCGGGTTCGGGGTGCCCGCACGCGCAGAGTGGCCAGGCGCTGCTGGGCGCGGCGCGCCGCGGTCTTGGCGCCGAGTTCGCGGAACGTCTCCAACGCCGCCTTCACCGCGGAGACATCGCCGCCCAGTCGCGCCAACGCCGCGTCGTAAGCACAGCCGCGGTCGTCCCAGTCCTGCGCGGCGCCTTCCCACTGTCCGCCGATCTCGAGGTCGAACGGAGTGCGAACGTCGCCCTCGGCCGCATCAATTGCAGTGCCGGACAGATGAATCCAGCGACGAAGGCTGCCCACCAGCCACGGGTCGGCTCCCTCCCCCGCCGCGGACAGCCCGGCACGTGCCTCGGCGACGGCCCGCTCGTCGTCACCGGCCAGCCACGCCACCTCGGCACGAGCGACCCAGACCACGCCGAGGTGCACCACGTCACCGGGTGCGGCGCCGTTGACGGCCTCGTCGACGACCGGGACTGCCGGCGACTGGCCGCGGCGCGCCCGCAGCAGGGTCAGCGTCACCAACGGCAGCACGCGATGCTGGGGGCTGAGCTCCGGGCGGGTCAGGATCTGCTCGGCGTCAGCGGCGGCCACATCCCAGTCGCCGCGATGCAGGGTTGCCAACGTCGCCGCGGAGTTCAGCAGCGAGCTGAACATCCCCAGATCGTGGTCATTGCAGAACCGCAATGCCTCGGCCAAATAGCCTTCGGCGCGGTCCAATTCACAACGCAGCACCGCATACCAGTAGATCAGGACGCCCAGCACCGCGGCGTGTTCTTCAAGCCCCGGAGTGGACAGCGCCTCGTGCCACACCGCCTCCAGCTCGTCCCAGCCGGTGCCGCGGCTGAACACCACCGTGAGCGCCGTATAGCCGCGGGCCCGGACATCGACTGCGGCATCGTGTAATTCGCGACCGAGCGCGTGAGCCCGCGCGGCGTACTCGGCGCACGCCGGGTCCAGCGCCAGCGCGCAGATGTGCGCCATGTTGATCAGCGACCAGGCCAACTGCGGCGACGGGCCGAGCCGCTCCAGCAGGTCCAACGACGTGTGCGCAGCTTCGATCGCCTCGCCGGCCCGCCCGAGCGGCTGCAGCAGACGCGACAGCCAGCGCAGGTCGTCGCCTTCGGCAAGGTGGTCAGACAGCTTGCGGCGCAATGCGATCGCCTCCCGCAGCGATGCGACCGCCGGGTCAGCCTCTCCACTCAGGTAACACGCGAAGGCGTGCCGCTCCAGCCACACGACGCGATCGCTGTCCGGAGCGACGGCGGCCCGGCGCAGTGCGAGCGCGTACAGGCTTGCGGCTTCCCGATTGGCGCCCAGCGACGCGGCACGTTCCGCCGCGGCTATACCGTAGCGGACGGCCGCATCGTTGTCGCCCGCCTCGTCGGCATGAAAAGCCAATGTCGCCAACATGTCCGAATCGATTGGAGGCTCGGCCAGCGCGGTCAGCGCGCGCCGGTGTAGTTCGATGCGGTCGAAGTCCGGGATCTGCGCCCGGGTGGCCCGTCTGGCCAGCTCGTGGCGGAACCCGATCAGGTCGCCGTCGGCGATCAGCACCCCGGCTCCCAGGCATTCGTGCAGGGCCGGTCGCGCGTCGGGACACATCCGGTTCAGTAGCGACACGTCAGCGCGCGGACCGCACACCGCAACCGCGTGCGCGACGTCACGTGCCTTGGCCGAGAGCCGCGCGAGTCGCCCGCAGACCGCCTCGGACACGCTGCGCGGCAACGCGTCCCGGGTCAGAGCTGTCGGCCCGGCGGCGAGCACCTCGGTCACGAAAAATGGGTTGCCTCCGCTGATCCGATGCAGCCGTTCCGCGTTGACCCCGCTACCGGCGGCCAGCATCGCCACCGCCGGTAAGCTCAACGCCGACAGCCCAATTCGGCTCACCTGCGCGCAGTTCGACAGGTCGCCCAGCATCACCGCCAGCGGATGGGTCGGGGCCAGTTCGTCGTCGCGGAACGAGATCACCAGCAGCAGCCGCAGCCCGGCGATGCGGCGCGCCAGGAACCGCACCAGATCCAGGGTGGCGCCGTCGGCCCAGTGCGCGTCCTCGATCACCCACACCCAGCGACCGCCATTGCTCAAGGCCGACAACAGTTCTCGATAGATGCGCGCGGTGTCCCCCGAGTCGACCGCGGCGGCCAGGGCCGACCCTGCCGCGGCGTCCATCCCAGACAGCGCGTCGGTCAACGGGCCGAGCGGACGCGGCGCGCCCAAGGGGTCGCACCAGCCGCGCAGGACGCATAGCCGGGGTTCACGTTGATCGGCGAAACGGGCCACCAGCGCGGATTTCCCGACGCCGGCCTCGCCGCGCAGCAACACCACTTCGCCATGGCCACCGCGTTCCACGCGACGCGCCGACGCAGTCAACTGCGCCAGGGGCGCCTCGCGTTCCAGCAAGGCATTCATCAAGGGGGACATGATGCACTGTGACTGTAACGCCACCGATCCGCGAACGCGCGCCAACTACACATTCGCCCAAAATGGACGCTATTCGTCCGCCGCGTGTTAGCGCAGCAACGCGCGCGACATCACCACACGCTGAATCTGGTTGGTGCCCTCGTAGATCTGGGTGATCTTCGCGTCGCGCATGAACCGCTCGACCGGGAAGTCGATGGTGTATCCGGCGCCACCGAACAGCTGCACGGCGTCGGTGGTGACTTCCATCGCGACGTCAGAGGCGAAACATTTCGATGCCGCGGAGATGAAGCCGAGGTTGCCCTCGCCGCGCTCGGCGCGGGCCGCGGCGCTGTAGACCATCAGCCGCGCGGCTTCGACCTTCATCGCCATGTCGGCCAGCATGAACTGCACGCCCTGGAAGTCGCTGATCGACTGCCCGAACTGCTTGCGCTCCTTGGTGTATGCGATGGCAGCGTCGACAGCGCCCTGCGCGATGCCGACGGCCTGCGCCCCGATCGTGGGCCGGGTGTGGTCCAGGGTAGCGAGCGCGGTCTTGAAGCCGGTTCCGGGCTCGCCGATCATCCGGTCGCCGGGAATCCGGCAGTTCTCGAAATACAGCTCGGTGGTCGGTGAGCCCTTGATCCCGAGCTTCTTCTCCTTCGGGCCGACGGTGAAGCCTTCGTCGTCGATGTGCACGATGAACGACGAGATGCCGTTGGCACCCTTGTCCGGGTCGGTCACGGCCATCACGGTGTACCAGGATGACTTGCCGCCGTTGGTGATCCACGCTTTGGCGCCATTGAGGATCCAGTCGTCGCCGTCGGCCTTCGCGCGGGTCTTCATCGATGCGGCGTCGCTTCCGGCCTCGCGCTCGCTCAGCGCGTAGGACGCCATCAGTCCGTCGTTGGCCATCGTGGGCAGCACCTGCTTCTTCAGCTCTTCGGAGCCGCGCAGGATCAGGCCCATCGTGCCGAGCTTGTTGACCGCGGGGATCAGCGATGCGGACGCGTCCACCCGCGCCACTTCTTCGATCACGATGCAGGCGGCCACCGAGTCGGCGCCTTGGCCGTCGTACGCCTCGGGCACATGCACGGCGTTGAAGCCGGACGCGTTGAGCGCCTTGAGCGCCTCCTCGGGGAAGCGTGACTGCTCGTCCACCTCCGCGGCGTACGGCGCGATCTCCTTCTCTGACAACGCGCGGATCGCTGCCCGCAGCTCGTTGTGCTCGTCAGGCAACTGGAACAGATCGAACGACGAATCTCCGGCCCATTGAGCCATTTCCAGGCCTCCTAGTCTTATTGCTACTCGCCGGTAACTTTACCGTGACGCTGCTTGAGAGCCGAATCCTTGGCCAGCACCGATTCCGCCAATGCCTTCTGAAAAGCCACAACCCGATCCCGTAGGCCGGCATCCGACGCGGCCAGAATCCGGACCGCGAGCAGTCCGGCATTGCGTGCGCCACCGATCGACACCGTGGCCACCGGCACTCCGGCCGGCATCTGCGCGATGGACAGCAGCGAGTCCAGCCCGTCCAGCGTGGCCAGCGGAACCGGAACGCCGATGACCGGCAGCGGCGTGGCCGAGGCCACCATGCCGGGCAGGTGGGCCGCGCCGCCGGCGCCGGCGATGATCACCTCGATGCCGCGATCGGCGGCCTGCTTGGCATAGTCGAGCATTCGTTGCGGGGTGCGGTGCGCGGAGTAGACGCCGATCTCGTGGGCAATGTCGAACTCGGCCAACGCATCCGCAGCGGCGGACATCACCGACCAGTCACTGTCGCTGCCCATGATCACGCCGACACGCGGTTGGCTAGTCATGTGGGTCCCATCCGTCCGTCCATTCCCCTTCCGACAACCAGTGTGCCGCGCGTTCGGCGCGTTCACGCAGGTTTGCCAACTCGGCCGGGTCGCTGCCGAGGAAGTTGATGTGACCCACTTTGCGGCCCGGCCGTTCATCCTTGCCGTAGAGATGAACCCGGGCGTCGGGCATCCGCGCGAAGAGGTGGTGCAGCCGTTCGTCGAGCGTCATCGTCGGCGTTTGCGCGCCGCCCAGCACATTGGCCATCACGGTGACCGGCGCCATGGCGTCGGTGTCCCCGAGCGGGTAGTCCAGCACCGCACGCAGATGCTGCTCGAACTGGCTGGTCCGAGATCCGTCCATGGTCCAGTGCCCGGAGTTGTGCGGTCGCATCGCGAGCTCGTTGATCAGGAGCTCGCCGTCGGTGGTTTCGAACAGTTCGACGGCCAGCACGCCGACGACGCCCAGTTCGGCGGCTAGACGAAGGGCCAGCTGCTGGGCCCCGGCGGCGACGTCGTCGGGCAGGTCCGGGGCGGGGGCGATCACGAGCACGCAGATGCCATCGCTCTGCACCGTCTCGACCACCGGCCACGCCGCGCCCTGCCCGAACGGCGAGCGCGCGACCAACGCGGAGAGCTCGCGGCGCATTGCGACCCGTTCCTCGACCAATACCGGTATGCCGGATTCCAGATATTGACCGGCGATCTCGCGGGCCTGCGCCGCGTCCGCGGCCATCTGCACCCCGCGGCCGTCGTAGCCGCCGCGGCCCGCCTTCACCACGAGGGGGCCGTCGACGTGTCGAGCGAAGGCGGCAATGCCCTCCAGGTCCGTCGTGGTCTCCAAGGCCACATAGCGCGGCACCGCGGCGCCCAGGGCTTCCAGGCGCCGCCGCATGACGACCTTGTCCTGCGCGTGCACCAGCGCCTGCGGCGGCGGTGCGACGTTGACGCCCTCGGCGACGAGCTTGTCCAGCAGCTCAGGCGGCACGTGCTCGTGGTCGAAGGTGAGCGCGGTCGCGCCGTCAGCGACTCGGCGCAGGGCGTCGAGGTCGGTGTGGGAGCCGATCACCACGTCGGGGCTCACCTGGGCGGCCGGATCGGTGTCGGATTCGGCCAGCACGCGCAGGGTCTGCCCCAAGGCGATCGCTGCCTGGTGGGTCATCCGGGCCAACTGGCCACCGCCGACCATGGCGACCGTGGGCGCCGCGTTGGGGGTCTTTCGCACGGCAATCATGGTGTCATGGCCGCTATCGAGAGCTCGTGACGCAGTCACAGTGACACAGTCACAGAGCACCCTTAACCACTAATACGTAGACTGCGACATTGTGTCCTTCGCCGATGCCACGATCGCCCGACTGCCGGGGCCGATCCGCCCCTACGCCGAGCGCCATCACGAGCTGATCAAGTTCGCGATCGTCGGCGCGACCACGTTCGTCATCGACTCGGCAATCTTCTACACGCTGAAGCTGACGGTCCTGGAGCCCAAGCCGGTGACCGCCAAGGTCATCGCGGGCATCGTCGCGGTCATCGCGTCCTACATCCTGAACCGGGAATGGAGCTTCCGCGACCGCGGCGGCCGCGAGCGTCACCACGAGGCGCTGCTGTTCTTCGCGTTCAGCGGCGTCGGCGTGGTGCTGAGCATGGCGCCGCTGTGGGTGTCGAGCTACATGCTGAACCTGCGGGTGCCGGCGGTCTCGCTGACCGCGGAGAACATCGCCGACTTCGTCTCGGCCTACGTCATCGGCAACCTGCTACAGATGGCGTTCCGCTTCTGGGCATTCCGGCGCTGGGTGTTCCCGGACGGATCCGCGCGCAGCAGCGAGGCGGCGTTCACAGCCGGCGGCATCGCCGAGGTCTTCGAGGACGTCGAAGAGACCGGCAACGTCACGCTGATGCGGGCCTGGCGTTCGCGCGGCGGCCGGGCCAATCAGCTCGGCGACTCTTCGGACCCGAGGGTGTCGAAAACCTCGTGATACAGCAGCGCGTGGACCTGCTCCACGCGCGGAATGTCGTAGAACTCCAACGGATCCTGTGACGCGGACTCGACGATCAGAGTTCCGGTGCGCAAAATCCGGTCGATCACCCGGTGCCGAAATTCCACGCTGTTGATCCGGGCCAGCGGAATGTCGATGCCGCTGCGGCTCAACACCCCGTGCCGGAACATCACCCGGCGGTCGGTGATGACGAAATGGGTCGTCAGCCAATTCAGGAACGGCCACACCGTCAGCCAGCCGAGCAACAGCAGCCAGATCGCCCCGATCACCCAGTAGACGACCTGTTTGGCGTTCGGCGCCCACGTCGTGCCGTTGACCACCGCGCATCCGAACGACGCCGCGGCGCTCGCCAGGATCAGGACGACGACCGGCCAGAACAGCCGCTTCCAATGCGGGTGGCGATGCAGGACGACATGCTCGTCGCCGGCCAGCACGTTGTCGGGATAGCCCACGCTGGCACTTTAGACGCTGGGACGCAGGTGCGTGATGTCTCCGGCGGATATCGCCACCGTCTCCGCGCCGGTGTCGACGCACAGCCGTCCGGTCTCGTCGACGGATCGGGCCACGCCGACCACCTCGCGGTCGCCGGGCAAGCTGGCACGCACCCGGGAATTCAGCGTCAGGCTGTGCCGCTGGTAGTCGGCGATCAGCGCCGCGTCGGCCCCACCGGCGGTACGCCACGCGTCGACCCGCGCGGCAAGTTCGCGAAGTATCCTGCGCGCCAACGCAATTCGATCGGTGGTCGACGCGCCCAACATCAGCAGCGATGTGGCCCGCGGATCCGGCGCCTCGTCGACAGTCAGCGTCACGTTCAGCCCCAGGCCCACCACAATCGCCGACGTCGGCGCGGATACCTCGGCCAGGATCCCGGCCAGCTTGCCGCCGTCGACCAGCACGTCGTTCGGCCATTTCAAGCCCGCCTCGACCCCGACCGACGCCAGCGCATCGGCGACCGCGACCCCGGTGGCCAACGGCAGCCAGCCCCAGCCCCCACGCGGGACCGAGCCGCCGGCTACTCCCGCCGACAAGGCCACCTGAGTCAGCGGCGGGGCGGACCACTGCCGGCCATGCCGCCCACGACCGGCGTTCTGGTATTCGGCGAGCAGTACCGACCCATCGATGTCCGCGCCGCCTTCGGCGCGGGCGAGTAAATCGGCGTTGGTGGACCCGGTTTCGGCCACGACGTCGAGCTGGCGCCACGGCATGCCGGGCCCGACCAACCCGTCACGCAGGGCCGCCACGTCAAGCGGCGCTCTCGGTGCGTCGTTGTCCATTTACACCAGCCTAGATCACCGACCGTCAGTCTTTCAAAACCTTTGGGCGGAACGGTATTTCGTCCTTCGATTCGCCGTCGTGCGCACCGTCGAGCGCTCCGGCCAGTGCAATCCGGTTGCCGCCGTTGCGCTTAGCGGCGTACATCGTGTCGTCGGCGCATGCATGGATCTCCTCGAACGCCGCGACGGAGTCGATCACGCCGGCGGCCACCCCGATGCTCGCGGTGGCTTTCGGCGTCTCCGGCGCCTCGATGGCGAGTCGCATGTTTTCGGCGATGCTCGCCGCGGCCTGCAACGTCAACAGGTCGAGAGCGACGAACTCCTCCCCGCCGGTGCGGGCCACGAAAGCAGAAGGCCCGACAGCGACGCGGATCTGTTCGGCCGTGCGGGCGATGACGGTGTCGCCGATCGTGTGGCCGTAGATGTCGTTGATGTTCTTGAACCCGTCCAGGTCGATCACGAAGACACACAACGGTTGTGTCGACGATGCCAGCGTCTCGATCTTGCGGTCCAGGTAATTTGCCAGCCCACGTCGGTTGGCCAGCTCGGTGAGCGGATCGGTCAGCGACTCGATCGAGTTGCTGCGGATCAGCCAGAAGCCGAAGTGAATCGGGGGAAGGATGGCGACCGCCACGGTCAGCGCGACGAGCGCCTTGCCCAGCGCCACCGCCACCCCATCTGGACGGTCCGAGAGCGCCAGCCACGTCGCGGCGGCCACGATCGTGACTGTCGCGAACGCCATGTGCGCGGCATTCGTGCGGGCTCCGAAGAAGAACATGATGCAGGCGCCGGGCAGGGCGAACAGCGGCGTGGTGCTCAGGGCGGCCAGCGGGTCAGCGTGCAGTCCGGTCGCGATCGCTATGCCGAAGTCGGCGAACGCGAACATGCCCACCGCCAGCCGGACGCTCGGCCACGGGAAGAACCACCAGTACAGCGCCCAGCCGATCGAATTGACCAGCATCCAGATGACCAGCGCGTGGCTGAGCCAGTACGGCTGGATGAGGTGTTCGTAGTAGAGGTAGACATCGCCGACTGCGGTGATCACGCCGCCAGCGGCGTTCGCGGCGCGGAGCGCCTTCATCAAACCCCGGCGCCGGTAGAACTCGACCACCCAGTTGTAGTCGCCGGGGTCGTTCCACCACCGTCGCAGCAGGTGTGTGCTCTCCGCCTTCACCGACGTTCCTCCGGACCCATCCCACAGGCAGGCACGCCCGGTGGGACAAACAAGGTGACAAGTAACGAAGGTTACCGTTGCTGGCACTGACGAACCAAACATCCGGTCCGCGGACACGCCCAGCGTCCGAGTGCGGGGTGGGGTTCGCAATTTTAAGGGACCGCTAAGATCTTTCACCATGACGAGCACTTCCGAGACTTCGGTCGAGGCACAAGCCGAGCACGAGATCGACATCCACACCACAGCGGGCAAGCTCGCCGAATTGCGCAGGCGTAGCGAAGAGTCCTTGCATCCGGTGGGCGAGGCCGCGGTGGAGCGGGTGCACGAGAAGGGCAAACTGACTGCGCGCGAACGCATTAACGCGTTGCTGGACGAGGGATCGTTCGTCGAACTCGACGCGTTGGCCCGCCACCGCAGCACCAACTTCGGGCTGGAGAAGAACCGCCCGCTCGGCGACGGTGTTGTCACCGGGTACGGCACGATCGACGGCCGCGACGTCTGCATCTTCAGCCAGGACGCCACCGTCTTCGGCGGCAGCCTCGGTGAGGTCTACGGCGAGAAGATCGTCAAGGTCCAGGAGCTGGCAATCAAGACCGGCCGCCCGCTGATCGGCATCAACGACGGCGCCGGCGCCCGCATTCAGGAAGGGGTCGTCTCACTTGGCCTCTACAGCCGGATCTTCCGCAACAACATTTTGGCCTCCGGCGTCATCCCGCAGATCTCGCTGATCCTGGGTGCCGCAGCGGGTGGCCACGTCTACTCCCCCGCCCTGACCGACTTCGTCATCATGGTCGACCAGACCAGCCAGATGTTCATCACCGGACCGGACGTGATCAAGACCGTCACCGGCGAGGACGTGACCATGGAGGAACTGGGTGGCGCGCACACCCACATGGCCAAGTCCGGCACCGTGCACTACGTCGCCTCGGGTGAGCAGGACGCGCTGGACTACGTCCGCGATCTGCTCAGCTACCTGCCGCCCAACAACTTCACCGACGCGCCCCGGTACCCGTTCCCGGTCCCCGAGGGCGCCATCGAGGATCACCTGACCGAGGAAGACCTCGAGCTCGACACGCTGATACCCGACTCGGCCAACCAGCCGTATGACATGCACGAGGTGATCCGGCGGATCCTCGACGAGGACGAGTTCCTCGAGATCCAGGAGGGCTACGCCCAGAACATCGTCGTCGGGTTCGGCCGCATCGAAGGCCGGACGGTGGGAATCGTCGCCAACCAGCCCACCCAGTTCGCCGGCTGCCTCGACATCAACGCCTCGGAGAAGGCCGCGCGCTTCGTGCGGACCTGCGACTGCTTCAACATCCCGATCGTCATGCTGGTCGACGTGCCGGGCTTCCTGCCGGGGACCGGCCAGGAGTACAACGGCATCATCCGCCGCGGCGCCAAGCTGCTCTACGCCTACGGCGAGGCCACCGTCCCGAAGATCACCGTCATCACCCGCAAGGCCTACGGCGGCGCGTACTGCGTGATGGGGTCCAAGGACATGGGCTGCGACGTCAACGTCGCGTGGCCGACGGCGCAGATCGCGGTGATGGGCGCCTCGGGCGCGGTCGGCTTCGTCTACCGCCAGAAGCTCAAGGAAGCCGCGGCCGGCAACGAGGACGTGGACGCGCTGCGGCTGCAGTTGCAGCAGGAGTACGAGGACACCCTGGTCAACCCGTACATCGCCGCCGAGCGGGGATACGTCGACGCGGTGATTCCACCGTCGCACACCCGGGGCTACATCGGCACCGCGCTGCGGTTGCTGGAGCGCAAGATCGCTCAGGTGCCGCCGAAGAAGCACGGGAACATTCCACTGTGACGAGCGACGAGAAAACCGTGGCCCCGGTGCCCGAGGGTGAGCAACCCCATGCCCCGGCCATCCAGGTGGTCAAGGGCAACCCGACCGACGCCGAAGTCGCCGCGCTGATCACGGTGCTAGCCGGCGCGTCGGGCGGCCCCGGCGTTCCGGGCGAACCGGAGTTCTCCCGGTGGGGCATGCCGGTCGACAAGCTGCGCTACGCGGTTCACAGTTGGCAGCGCATGAGCCTGCAGCAGCGGGCTCACATGCGGGGTAGATGATCCCGTCCGAGGAGTCAGAATGACCCGCCTCGTCCTGGGGTCGGCCTCCGAGGGCCGACAACGGGTCCTGCGCCAGGCCGGGGTCGACCCGTTGGTCGTGGTGTCGGGGGTTGACGAAGACGCCATCATCGCCGCGTTGGGCGCCGATGCCGCACCCGGTGACGTGGTTCGCCGTCTTGCCGAAGCCAAGGCCCAGCACGTCGCTACCCTGCTCGATGCCGACGTCGCGGCGAATTGCGTTGTCGTTGGCTGTGATTCGATGCTCTACATCGACGGTCGGCTGGTCGGCAAGCCGGCGTCGATCGACGCGGCGCGGCGCGAGTGGCAGTCGATGGGCGGGCGGTCGGGCCAGCTGCACACCGGACACTGCCTCATCCGGCTGGCCGACGGCCTGACCACCCAGGCGGCCGAATCCTTCATCACCACAGTGCATTTCGCGACTCCAACGCCGAGCGATCTGGATGCCTACCTGGACAGCGGCGAATCGCTGGGCGTGGCCGGGGCTTTCACCCTGGATGGGCTGGGCGGGTGGTTCATCGACGGCATCGACGGCGACCCGTCCAACGTCATCGGACTGAGCCTGCCGCACACCAGGGCGCTGCTGCAGCGCGTCGGCGTATCGATCGCCGAACTGTGGACGGCCAACCCCGTCCCGTCGTGACCGGTTGACCGCGCAGAACGGCAGGTAGGCTCGCGGTGTGCCGCTACCCGCAGACCCCAGCCCGACGCTGAGCGCCTACGCCCACCCGGAACGGCTGGTCACCTCCGACTGGCTGGCCGGCAATCTGGGCCGGCCCGGGCTGGCCATCGTCGAGTCCGACGAAGACGTCCTGCTCTACGACGTCGGCCACATCCCCGGGGCGGTCAAAGTCGACTGGCACACCGACCTCAACGACCCGCGGGTGCGCGACTACATCGATGGCCGGCAATTCGCCGAATTGATGGACCGCAAAGGTATTTCGCGCGACGACACCGTGGTGATCTACGGCGACAAGAGCAACTGGTGGGCCGCCTACGCGCTGTGGGTCTTCACGCTGTTCGGCCACCCGGACGTGCGGCTGCTCAACGGTGGACGCGACATGTGGATCCATGACGGGCGCGACACCACGCTCGACGTTCCGAGCCGGACGTCGTCGGGCTACCCGGTCGTCGAACGCAACGACGCGCCGATCCGCGCCTACAAGGACGACGTGTTGGCCACCCTGGGCGGCGGGCCACTGATCGATGTGCGCTCGCCCGACGAGTACACCGGCAAGCGCACCCACATGCCCGACTACCCCGAGGAAGGCGCGTTGCGCGCCGGCCACATTCCCTCGGCGCGCTCGATCCCGTGGGCGAAGGCCGCCGACGACAGCGGCCGGTTCCGCAAGCGCGAGGAGCTGGAAGAGCTCTACGGCTTCATCGAGCCGAACGACAAGACGATCGTCTACTGCCGCATCGGCGAACGGTCCAGCCACACCTGGTTCGTGCTCACGCATCTGCTGGGCATCCCCGACGTGCGCAACTACGACGGCTCGTGGACCGAGTGGGGCAACGCAGTGCGCGTGCCGATCGTCGCCGGCGAGGCTCCCGGAGCCGTGCCCTCCCGATGAGCATGCCCACGCCGCTGGCCGAGGTGGTCGCCGACTTCGGCGACGTCCAGGGCCAGGACAAACTCACGTTGCTGTTGGAGTTCGCCGACGATCTGCCTGCGTTGCCGTCCCACCTCGAAGAGGCCGCGATGGAGCAGGTCCCGGAGTGTCAGTCGCCGCTGTTTCTACACGTCGACGCCGACGATCCGGACCGGGTGCGGCTGTTCTTCAGCGCGCCCGTCGAAGCGCCCACCACACGCGGTTTCGCGTCGATCCTGGCCACCGGTCTGGACGAGCAGTCCGCCGCCGACATCCTCGCGGTGCCCGACGACTTCTATACGGAACTCGGCTTGGCCGAGTTGATCAGCCCGCTTCGGCTGCGCGGAATGTCGGGGATGCTGGCTCGAATCAAGCGTCGGGTCCGCGAGTCTGCGGAGAAGTAGACACCGGGTCTTGCCGCTTACGGCGCGCCGCATAAACTTCCCCCGAACCGACTTGTAAGAATTTCTCTTAGACAACACGAAGACGTGCGCATCAGGAGGCGAAGTGGCCAGTCACGCCAGCTCGACGATCTCGAAAGTTCTTGTAGCCAACCGCGGTGAGATCGCGGTGCGGGTCATCCGCGCGGCCAAGGACGCGGGACTGCCCAGCGTGGCGGTGTACGCCGAGCCCGATGCCGACGCCCCACACGTGAAGCTGGCCGACGAGGCCTTCGCACTGGGTGGCCAGACCTCGGCGGAGTCCTACCTGGACTTCGCGAAGCTGCTCGACGCCGCCGAGAAGTCCGGCGCCAACGCGATCCACCCCGGCTACGGCTTCCTGTCGGAGAACGCCGACTTCGCCCAGGCCGTCCTCGACGCCGGCCTGATCTGGATCGGGCCGAGCCCGCAGTCGATCCGCGACCTCGGCGACAAGGTCACCGCGCGCCACATCGCCGCCAAGGCGCAGGCGCCGCTGGTGCCCGGCACCCCCGACCCGGTCAAGAACGCCGACGAGGTGGTCGCCTTCGCCAAGGAGTACGGCGTCCCGGTCGCGATCAAGGCCGCGTTCGGTGGAGGTGGCCGCGGCATGAAGGTGGCCCGCACCATCGAAGAGATCCCCGAACTGTTCGAGTCGGCGACCCGTGAGGCCGTCGCGGCGTTCGGCCGCGGCGAGTGCTTCGTCGAGCGCTACCTGGACAAGCCGCGCCACGTCGAGGCCCAGGTGATCGCCGACCAGCACGGCAACGTGATCGTCGCCGGCACCCGCGACTGTTCGCTGCAGCGCCGCTTCCAGAAGCTGGTCGAGGAGGCCCCCGCGCCGTTTCTCACCGACGCGCAGCGCAAGGAGATCCACGAATCCGCCAAGCGGATCTGCAAGGAGGCCGGCTACTACGGCGCCGGCACCGTCGAGTACCTGGTAGGCCAGGACGGCCTGATCTCCTTCCTCGAGGTCAACACGCGTCTGCAGGTCGAGCACCCGGTGACCGAGGAAACCGCGGGCATCGACCTGGTGCTGCAGCAGTTCAAGATCGCCAACGGCGAGAAGCTGGACATCAGCGAGGACCCGACGCCGCGCGGCCACGCGATCGAGTTCCGGATCAACGGCGAGGACGCCGGTCGCGGCTTCCTGCCCGCGCCCGGCCCGGTCACCCGTTACGACATTCCGACCGGGCCCGGCGTCCGACTGGACTCCGGCGTCGAAGCCGGCTCGGTCATCGGCGGCCAATTCGACTCGATGCTGTCCAAGCTGATCGTCTACGGCGCCACCCGCGAAGAGGCGCTGGCCCGCTCGCGCCGCGCGCTGGCCGAGTTCCACGTCGAGGGCCTGGCCACCGTCATCCCGTTCCACCGCGCCGTCGTCTCCGACCCGGCGTTCATCGGCGACGACGACGGCTTCACCGTGCACACCCGCTGGATCGAGACCGAGTGGGACAACACAATCGAGCCGTTTACCGGCGGCGGGCCGATCGACGAAGACGAGGCGCTGCCGCGGCAGACGGTCGTCGTCGAGGTCGGCGGCCGACGCCTGGAGGTGTCGCTGCCCGGCGACCTGGCGCTCGGCGGCGGCGGTCCCGCGACCGACTCCGTCGGTGCGATCCGCAAGAAGCCAAAGCCGCGTAAGCGTGGTGCCGCCGGTGGCGCTGCCGCGTCCGGCGATGCAGTCACCGCGCCGATGCAGGGCACCGTCGTGAAGGTGGCCGTCGAAGAGGGACAAGAGGTTTCGACCGGCGACCTGGTCGTGGTGCTGGAGGCCATGAAGATGGAGAACCCGGTCACCGCGCACAAGGACGGTGTGATCACCGGTCTGGCTGTCGAGCCGGGAGCCGCCATCACCCAGGGCACGGTGCTCGCCGAAATCAAGTAGTCGCGTTGCAGCCCGTCGAGATCAACGCCGGGCGGTGGTATCTGCGCGGCTTGCGCGCCGACGAACGCATCGACGACCGTCCCGCGCTGGCCGAGCTCGACATCTCCGACCCCGACTACATCGCGAGCACCGACGCCGATTGGTCATCGGACGCGCGCTACTCGTGGGCGGTGTGCGAGCCGACCACCGGTGAGCTGCTGGCCGAAGTGTCATTGGATCCGGCGACCGGCGACATCACCGGTCGCGCCCGCACCGGTCACGACGACGCGGCCGCGGCGGCTGCCGAATCCGTTCGGCGATTCGCGTCGGCCATCGCTCAATAGGCCGTTGAGCAGGCAATCTGTGAATGGCCCTCAGGTGTTGTAGGCATTTAGTGACCGGAGTAGCCTCATAGCAAGGTTGAGTTTCCAGCCGCACGGAACAGCGTTAATTGACGCAAGGGGAGCTTGATTCTCCCGAGCTTTCCTCGCGCGCGGCACCAAATCCCGCTTGACGTGATCCACAGCACGCTTTGTCGACTGATGGAGTCACACCATGTCCGATGTACAGCCCATTTCTCTGTCGCCCGTCCGGGGGCCAGACTCGACGTTTCCGCCACCCGCGTGGGAAAACCATTCCGCCCGATTCAGCGCGGCGCGGGACACCTCGCGGGTGATCATCACCGCGCAAGGCGAGTTGGATGCCTCCAACGCGCTCGAGTTCGCCGACTACTTCGATCTTTGCATCACACATTCCACGCCGCTGATCGTGGACCTGAGCGGGGTGGAATTCTTTGGCACAGCCGGCTTTTCCGCGCTCCACCTGATCAACGTCCGGTGCGCCGGCGCCAAACTACGATGGGCCGTGGTGCCCAGCAAGGCGGTGACGCGGCTGCTTCGGATCTGCGACCCGGACCATCTGCTGCCGTTGATTCAGTCGGTGCACACGACGCCGGGCGCCGACGACGATCCGCTACTCCAACTCGTCACGTAGCCGCGCAAGCGATTTCGCCAGCAGGCGGGAGACGTGCATCTGCGAGATGCCGACCCGCTCGGCGATCTGCGTCTGCGTCATCGAGTCGAAGAAGCGCAGTACCAACACGGTTCGCTCACGTTCCGGCAGGCCTTCCAGCAACGGCCGCAGCGCCTCGCGATTCTCGATTCGTTCCAGACCGGTGTCGACGTCACCGAGCGTGTCGGCGATCGCCCGTGCCTCCTCGTCGCCACTGCCGCCTCCGCTGTCGATCGACAGCGTGTTGTAGGAGCTGCCGGCGACCAGGCCCTCGATCACCTCGGTCCGGTCCATGTCGAGTTCCTGCGCCAGCTCGGACGCGGTAGGCGCGCGGCCAAGCCGCTGCGAGAGGTCGGCCGTCGCGGTACCCAGCCGCAGGTGCAGTTCCTTCAGCCGACGGGGAACCTTGACCGACCAGCTGTTGTCTCGGAAGTGCCGGCGGACCTCGCCCATGATGGTCGGAACCGCGAAAGAGACGAAATCCGAACCGGTTTCGACGTCGAACCGGGCCACGGCGTTGACCAAGCCGACGCGCGCGACCTGGACCAGGTCGTCGCGCGGTTCGCCGCGGCCTTCGAACCGTCGGGCGATATGGTCGGCCAATGGCAGGCAGCGCTGCACGATCTTGTCGCGGTGCCGCTGGAATTCCGATGAGTCGGCATCCAGCGTTGCCAGCTCACGAAACATATCGGGAACGTCGGCGTATTCGTTGGGTCGAGAAGACCTCGAATTGCCGACAGCTCGCGCTGTCACCTGAGAGAGCCCGCCCGTCGGGTAGTCAACGTGACACCGAATACGCCGTGGCCGTTCTGGAACGTCTGGACCTCATCGGCCAGTGAAGTCAGCACGTGCCAGCTGAAGCTGCCCGGCGTCACCACGTCCTCGGTGGCGCAGGTGGTCGACGCCTCGACCCGTAGCTCGGTGTCGCGCGGGTCGATCACGATCTCCAGCGTCGCACCGGGGACAGCCGAGCGGATTAGCCGGGTACAGACCTCGTCGACCGCGAGACGCAGATCGGCGACCGCGTCGAAATCCAGATCCTCGAAGGTGCCGACCGCCCCGACCAGCGTCCGCAGAACAGCCAAGTTCTCCAGCGTCGCCGCCACCCGCAGTTCGATGGCGCCGTCGCCCCGCTGCTGATCTTTCGCCGGCTCTGCGGCAACGGTCATCGGGCCTCCCAGCATAGTTTGACCGACAGTACCCTCGCGCTCCAGCTGGTTAGTCATCATCGCCGCCGGGTATCGCATGCCCTACGGATACGACGGAAGAAGCTGAGATCCGGCGGATCGCACTCGTCTCCGTCGTCACGCGCTGATCCTTATCGTGATCGCAGTGGGCATCGGTGTGGTCGCGTTCGTAATTCTGTCACCCACGTTCGGGTAATAGGTGCAAGGCAGATACCCACATGAGGCAGCCCATCAAACCCCGTATACGACGAGAAATGTAATCTACGGCCGGCCTTCGGCGTGCCGGTGTTCCTATCCCAGCACGGGCGCCGCGATCGGCGCGCCCATCGTCAGCGTGACGAGCATCAGGATCATCAGCAGCCAGCCGGCACCTTGCCACGCCCACCAGGTTCCGTGGTCACGCCAGACCCGATAGGTCCGGACGAACGCCCACACACCCGACGCGAGCAAGATCAACGGTCCACCGAATGCCAGGAGGGTCAGCTGGGGGGCCCCGCACGCGGCGGTGTCGACAGACATCGCGCCCTGGCAGGTGCTGTCCCACAGCGCCCCGACGATCAGATAACCGATACCGGCGGCCGCAGCCAACACTGCGTATCGAATGGCGTGATGGACTTCGTTGTCTACATGCCCGAGGCGGTCACTTGTTGAATGATGCTGTTGTGTCGTCATCGGAGGTCCTCTGTCGCTGCCGCACGCGTTCACTTGCGCCCCAGGCATATACCCGCCGACGTCGGCGTTAAACCAGCTCAGGCGTGTTCGGCGTCACGTGGCGCACTGCGCCGAATCATGAAGATGGCCGCCGCGATTCCGATGACCAGCAGCCCCAGCGCGCCCAGCTCGAACAACAGCCGGTCCAGCTCCTTATCGCTGTGCACCTGCTCGGAAGCCGCGGTCACGATCAAGATCCGCCGCACGCAGGCGATGAGCCCGATGAAAAGGAAAGGCTCCGCGGCGATTTCGTGATACAGCAACACCGCGCGCAGCGTCGCGGCGATCTCCGCGATGATCAGCACCATCAGCACCCGATCGAGGACCAGGACGCCGCCCTGCAAGGTGTTGACCTTATGACTGACCGCGTCGATGGCCGCGTCGGCGCCACCGATCACTACCAATACGGCGGCAGCCACCAACAGCAGGAAGGCGATGGCGTAGATGACCGTCTCGAAGGCGTCGACCAGCGCGCCGATCCGCTGACTCAACCCGGCCTTGGTGGATTCTGTTCTGCCATCCATAACGCACCGATTCTATGACCCCCGACTTCGCGGGGACGGCTTGCGGACCCCATTCGGAAATTCGCTAAGTTCACAAATTCACTGGTAGACGCGCGACTACGACGTCTCGCTAGCTCGGAGTTCACCTCTGACACGGACGTGTACTGGGGCGATGACAAGTTTGCAGGGTTACCGAGCGTTGAGGGCCTGCGCGAGACATCGGCAAGTACCATCTGCTCTATGCGAACGCCAAGGCGCCGGTTATCGCCGGACGATCGCCGCGCCGAGTTGCTCGCGTTGGGCGCGGAAGTCTTCGGACAACGGCCGTATGACGAGGTCCGGATCGACGAGATCGCGGAACGAGCGGGCGTCTCCCGGGCGCTGATGTACCACTACTTCCCGGACAAGCGGGCATTCTTCGCCGCCGTCGTCAAAGGGCAAGCCGACCAGCTGTTCGAAACCACGAACGCGCCGGCTCCTGGACAGAACCTGTTCGAGGAGGTGCGCGGCGGCGTGCTGGCCTACATGCAGTACCACCAGGAGCACCCGCACGCCGCCTGGGCCGCCTACGTCGGTCTCGGCCGCTCCGACCCAGTTCTGCTTGGCATCGACGACGAAGCCAAAGACCGCCAGATGGAACACATCATGGGCCGCATCATGGAGGTCGACGGGTCCGGCGGCCAACTGGAGCCCGATGTCGAGCGCGACCTGCGCATCGTGATCCACGGTTGGCTGGCGTTGACCTTCGAGATCTGCCGGCAGCGCATCATCCACCCGGAGACGGATTCGAGCCAGCTCAGCGATTCCTGCGCGCACTCGCTGCTGGACGCGATCATCCGAGTCAAGGACATTCCTGAGCAGTTGGCCAAGGCGGTGGCGCCCGACCAGCGCTGAAGCGTTCGTGTCGGACACAGTTGTCATGATGGTTGGGTGGCCCCTGTCCCTGACGCGCTAGCTCGGTTCAGCGACGTCACCCGCGACTGGTTCGCCGGGACGTTTGCGACGCCGACTCCGGCGCAGGCCGATGCCTGGTCGGCGATCGCCGACGGTCACAACACGCTTGTCATCGCCCCGACCGGGTCGGGCAAGACGCTGGCCGCGTTCCTGTGGGCGATCGACGCCCTCGCCGGCGCCTCGCGCAGCGAGCGCGACCACGGCACCCGGGTGCTCTACATCTCCCCGCTGAAGGCGCTCGCCGTCGACGTCGAGCGCAACCTGCGCACACCACTGGCCGGCATGGCCCGCGTCGCCGCGCAGCGCGACCTGCCCGCCCCGGATATCACCGTCGGCCTGCGATCCGGCGACACCCCACCGGCCCAACGCCGACAGCTGATCAGCAATCCGCCCGACATCCTGATCACGACGCCCGAGTCGTTATTCCTGATGCTGACCTCGGCGGCCCGCACGACACTGGCCGGTGTGCAGACCGTGATCGTCGACGAGGTACACGCCATCGCCGGCACCAAACGCGGCGCGCATCTGGCGTTGTCGCTTGAGCGACTCGACGAGATGCTGCCGAATCCGGCGCAGCGGATCGGGTTGTCGGCGACGGTCCGTCCCGCCGAAGAGGTGGCCCGCTTTCTCTCCGGGTCCGCCCCGACCACCATCGTGTCCCCGCCCGCGGCAAAGACATTCGAGCTGACCGTGCAGGTGCCGATTCCCGACATGGCCAACCTGGAAAACGGCAGCATCTGGCCGGACGTCGAGGCGCAACTGGTCAACCTGGTCGAGTCGCACAACTCGACGATCGTGTTCGCGAACTCGCGGCGGCTGGCCGAGCGATTGACGGCCCGGCTCAACGAGATTCACGCCGAACGCACCGGGACCGACATATCGGTCGACGCCAACCCGAAAGTCGCCGGCGGCGCCCCCGCCCACCTGCTGGGCAGCGGCCAAACATACGGCGCCCCAACTTTATTGGCCCGCGCCCACCACGGCTCCGTCAGCAAGGAACAGCGGGCGATCGTCGAGGAGGAGCTGAAATGCGGCCGGTTGAAGGCGGTGGTGGCGACTTCCAGTCTGGAACTCGGCATCGACATGGGTGCGGTCGACCTCGTCATTCAGGTGGAGTCGCCGCCGTCGGTGGCGTCCGGCCTACAGCGCATCGGCCGCGCCGGCCATCAGGTCGGCGAGGTGTCCCGGGGCGTGCTGTTTCCCAAACACCGGACCGATCTGATCGGCTGCGCGGTGACGGTGCAGCGCATGCTCGCGGGTCAGATCGAGACGATGAAGGTGCCGACCAATCCGCTCGACATCCTGGCTCAGCACACTGTCGCCGCTTCGGCGCTAGAACCGCTGGACGTCGACCGGTGGTTCGACATGGTCCGGCGCAGTGCGCCGTTTGCGACATTGCCGCACAGCGCATTCGAGGCCACGCTGGATCTGCTGTCCGGTAAGTATCCGTCGACCGAGTTCGCCGAGTTGCGGCCGCGGCTGGTGTACGACCGCGACAACGGCACGGTGACGGCGCGGCCCGGCGCGCAGCGGCTCGCGGTGACGTCCGGTGGCGCTATCCCGGACCGCGGTCTGTTCACCGTCTACCTGGCCACCGACTCCGAAAACCCTTCGCGGGTAGGCGAACTCGATGAGGAGATGGTCTACGAGTCGCGGCCGGGCGACGTCATCGCGCTGGGCGCCACCAGTTGGCGGATCACCGAGATCACCCACGACCGGGTGCTGGTGATTCCGGCGCCGGGTCAGCCGGCGCGGCTGCCGTTCTGGCGAGGCGACGATTCCGGTCGCCCCGCCGAACTCGGCCGCGCGGTCGGCGCGTTCACCGGTGAGTTGGCCGCCCTGGATCGCGGACCCTTCGAAAGTCGTTGCGCAGAACTCGGATTCAACTCCTATGCCACCGAGAATCTGTGGCGGCTGCTCAACGATCAGCGCTCCGCCACCAATGTCGTGCCCACCGACGCCACGCTACTGGTCGAAAGGTTCCGCGACGAACTGGGCGACTGGCGGGTGATCCTGCACTCCCCTTACGGCTTACGCGTGCACGGCCCGCTCGCGCTAGCGGTCAGCCGGCGGCTGCGTGAGCGTTACGGCATCGACGAGAAACCGACCGCATCCGACGACGGCATCGTGGTGCGGTTGCCCGACACCATTTCCGAAACCGGTGCCGACTCCCCACCCGGGGCCGACCTGTTCGTCTTCGACGCCGACGAGATCGACCCGATCGTCACCGCGGAGGTGGGCGGCTCGGCTCTGTTCGCATCCCGGTTCCGGGAATGCGCCGCCCGCGCGCTGCTGCTGCCGCGCCGACACCCCGGCAAGCGGTCGCCACTATGGCATCAGCGCCAGCGCGCCGCTCAGCTGCTCGACGTGGCCCGTAAGTATCCAGACTTCCCGATCGTCCTGGAGACGGTCCGGGAGTGCCTGCAGGACGTATACGACGTGCCGACGCTGACCGGGCTGATGTCCGACATCGCCGCGCGAAAGATCCGCGTCGTCGAGACCGAGACCGCGACGCCGTCACCGTTCGCGGCGTCGCTGCTGTTCGGCTACGTCGGCGCGTTCATGTACGAGGGCGACAGTCCGCTTGCCGAGCGTCGCGCGGCGGCGCTGTCGCTCGACCCCACACTGCTGGCCGAGCTGCTGGGCCGGGTCGAGCTTCGCGAGCTGCTCGACCCGGACGTGGTGGCCGGCACCGGCCGCCAGTTGCAGCACCTGTCGCCCGACCGTGCCGCCCGCGATGCCGAGGCGGTCGCCGACCTGCTGCGGCTACTCGGCCCGCTGACCGCCGAGGAGATCGCCGAGCGGGCCGGTGGTGCCGATGTCGGCGGCTGGCTGGAGGCCCTGTACGCCGCGAAGCGCGCGCTACCGGTGTCGTTCGCCGGCGGCAGCTGGTGGGTGGCGATCGAGGACATCGGCCGGCTGCGCGACGGCGTCGGGGTGGCGGTGCCGGTCGGCGTGCCCGCCAGCTTCACCGCGGCGGTCGCCGACCCGCTCGGCGAGCTGATCAGCCGCTACGCGCGCACCCGTGCGCCGTTCACCACCAGCGACGTCGCCACCCGGTTCGGGCTGGGCCTGCGCGTCGCCGCCGACGTGCTGGGACGGCTGGCCGCCGACGGGAAGCTCGTCCGCGGCGAGTTCTCCACTGACGCGTCCGGCGACGAGTGGTGCGACGCCGACGTGCTGCGGATCCTGCGTCGCCGGTCACTGGCGGCGCTGCGGGCCCAGGTGGAGCCGGTCAGCACCAGTGCCTACGCCCGGTTCCTGCCGGCCTGGCATGGAGTCGGCCCGGGCTCGGCGCCCAATCACGGTCTCGACGGCCTGCTCGCTGTCATCGATCAGATCGCCGGCGTTCCGTTGCCGGCGTCGGCGATCGAGTCGCTGGTGCTGGCACCGAGGGTGCGCGACTACTCCCCCGCGCTGCTCGACGAGCTGCTGGCTTCCGGGGAAGTGATGTGGTCGGGCGCGGGCTCGATCTCCGGCAGCGACGGCTGGGTCGCCTTCCACACCGCCGATACCGCGCCGCTGACGCTGGCCGCCGGCACCGAGATCGAATTCACCTCCACCCATCGCGCGATACTCGACTCGCTGGGTGGCGGCGGCGCCTTCTTCTTCCGGCAGTTGGGGCAGAACGGGATCGGCGAAGCCGAACTCAAAACCGCCCTCTGGGAACTGATCTGGGCCGGCTGGGTCACCGGCGACACGTTCGCGCCGGTGCGCGCGAGGTTGTCGGGCGGTGCCGCCGGGCGCAAGCGCTCCGCGCCGGCGCACCGGCAGGGTCGCGGCAAGCGTCCGCCGCGCCTGAGTCGTTACAGCGTCGCCAACCCACAGGCGCGGGCCGCCGACCCGACGGTCGCCGGCCGCTGGTCGGCGCTGCCGACGCCCGAGCCGGAATCCACCACCCGTGCCCACCACCATGCGGAACTACTCCTGAGCCGGCACGGCGTGCTGACCAAGGGCGCCGTGGCGGCCGAGGGGGTGCCCGGCGGCTTCGCCATGCTCTACAAGGTGCTGACCGCCTTCGAAGACTCCGGCCGATGCCAGCGCGGCTACTTCGTCGAGTCGCTGGGCGGCGCCCAGTTCGCGGTGGCCTCGACCGTCGACCGGCTGCGCAGCTATCTCGACGGCGTCGACCCCGAACGCCCGGAGTACCGCGCGCTGGTACTGGCCGCTGCCGACCCGGCCAACCCGTACGGCGCCGCGCTGCCCTGGCCGTCACGGTCGACGGAAGACGGAGCGGCCCGGCCGGGGCGCAAGGCCGGCGCGCTGGTCGTGCTGGTCGACGGTGAGCTGGTGTGGTTCCTCGAGCGCGGCGGGCGGTCGATGCTGAGCTTCGCCGACGACGGCGCAGAGCCCCATCACGCCGCGGCGGTGGCACTCGCCGAGCTGGTCGCCGCCGGGCAGGTCAACTCGATTCTCATCGAGCGCATCAACAGCCTGTCGGTGCTCGCCCCCGAGGTGCCCGAGTCGGTGGTGACGGCACTGACCGACGCCGGATTCGCCCGGACTCCGCGCGGGCTGCGGTTGCGTTAGGCCATGCCGGAGGGTGACACCGTTTTCCGCACCGCGGACAAACTGCGGACCGCACTCGTCGGGCAGACCCTGACCCGATGCGACGTGCGGGTGCCGCGCTTCGCCACGGTCGATCTGAGCGGTCAGGTCGTCGACGAGGTCGTCAGCCGCGGCAAGCATCTGTTCATCCGCGTCGGGCGGGCCAGCGTCCACTCGCATCTGAAGATGGACGGCGCCTGGCGGATCACGTCAAAGGGCCGGCGTGTCGACTACCGGGTTCGAATCATCTTGGAAACCAACGATGTTAGAGCGATCGGGATCGACCTGGGCGTACTGCAGGTCCTCGAACGCGACCATGACCACGATGTCGTCGACCACCTCGGGCCCGATCTGCTCGGCGAGGACTGGGACGCCGACCTCGCGGCGGCCAACCTCGTCGCGGACCCGGATCGACCGATCGCCGAGGCGCTGCTGGACCAGCGCGTGATGGCCGGGATCGGCAACGTCTTCTCCAATGAGTTGTGTTTTCTCACCGGACATCTTCCCACCGCGCCGGTGAGCGCCATCGGCGATCCGCGCCGCGTGGCCGTACGAGCCCGCGACATGTTGTGGGTCAACCGTTTACGCCAGAACCGCTGCACCACCGGCGACGCCCGGCCCGGGCGGCAGTTCTGGGTGTACGGGCGTCGCGCGCAGACCTGCCGTCGCTGCGGCTCGTCGATCAAGTACGACGACAGCGGCGAGCGAGTGGCTTACTGGTGCCCTGCCTGCCAACGCTAAATGCCTTAGGAATGTCCATTCGGTTAACGAAAGGAGTTGCTCGCGCTGGCCGCAGTGCGCGCTTCAAAAGTCCGGGCGCGGCATGCAATGATCGCAATGACAGCAGCGTTGCGTGCTGTCGAAAACTCAGGTTTTCTGCTCAGCGGACCGGATGAGAAAGGACGACCACCCGAGTGCGCCTGCTCAATCCTGTGCGATCAGTAACCCTGGCGTTCGTGCCGGTCACCGTCATGGCGATCACGGCGCCCAGCGCGCACGCCGACGCTGTCGACTCCAGCTTCTTGAATGCGTTGCAGTCCAAGCAGATCACCTTCGCGTCCGGGCAGGCGGCGGTCATCGCCGGCCACCAGGTGTGCGATGCGCTCGACGGCGGTCAAGCCGCGGGCGACGTGGCGAACAACGTGATGCAGCAGAGCGGCTTGGACGCCTATCACGCGGGGTTCTTCGTCGGCGTCAGCATCGCCGCGTTCTGTCCCCGCCACCAGGGCAAATAACCGGCTTCTGCGCTGCTACAGGCGCTTTCGGATCAGCCTGAGCGATTATCCCGCGGAGGGCGGCGGCTTCATTACGTTGCCCTTGAATTCCTTGCCGATCGAAATGTCTTCGTACTTTTGAGGCTTGCGCTTACGCCAACCGCTGCCGGGTGAGATCGGCGGTGCCATCAGCGGAGGCATCATCGACGTCGCGCCGGTGCCGAGCGGTGTTGCCGCCGAGGCGAGTTGGACAGGCGCCTGCGACGTGGCCAGCAGCGCCCCTGCGGCGGGCGGAACGCTCAACCCACCCATCGGTATGGCAACCCCAGTGGCCGCCGCTGCAGCCGGCGCTGAGAGCCCGGCAGCGCCCAGCGCGCCCAGCCCGCCGCCGGCCTGGCCCAGCGCCCCCAGCGCGCCGGCAGCACCGCCGCCCAGGCTGCTCGCTGCGCCGCCGAGCGCCTCCTCGCCCTCGGAAACACCCTGGCCGACCTGCGCGCTGACGCCCTGCAGCGCTTGGGCCGACTGGTTCTGCGCGAGGTAGCTGAGCAGGTTGATCGGGAAACCCGACGAGATGAACTGGTTGGCGTACTGATTCCCCAAGCCGATGTAGCCGGTCACCGGGTCGCCAATGCCGACGTTGATCCCACCGGGGGTGGCCGCCGACACGGCGGACCCCGATGAGGCGGTCGCGGCCGGCGATGCCGAATTGGCTTGCGCTGCCAGGCCCGACGGATTTGTGGTCGAGGAGGGCGACGTGAACTGCGGCAGCGTGGTGGCCTGCGCCGACGCGGTCTGGTAACGCGTCATCGCCGCTGAGTTGATGGCCCACATCTCCTGGTACGCAGCCTCATTGGCGGCAATGGCCGGCATGTTGATGCCAAAGAAGTTGGTGGCCAACAGATGCGCCAGCTGCGCCCGGTTGGCCAGCACTACCGCCGTCGGAAGCACGGTTGCGCTCGTGGTGTTGAACGCGGTCGCCGCGGCCTGGGCCGACGCTGCTACTTGCTGAGCTTGCTGCGAGGTGGTGCGAAGCCAGCTCAGGTAGGGCGCGATGGATTGATTCATCGCCGCCGACGACGGTCCGTGCCAACTCTCGCCCATCGACGACACGGTCGTGGTGTAGCTATCCGCCGCATCCTCGAGATCGACGGCCAGCTGCTGCCACGCCGCCGCTGCATAGACCAGCGACTCCGAACCCGGCCCCGAATGGATCAGTGCCGAGATCACCTCGGGGGGCAGCGTCATGAACTCCATGATTCAGAAGATTTACTACCGTGGGGAAACTTTTGGAACACCGGGTTGGCTACGGCGAAAAATACCCCCGAACATTGTGCTTCGCCGCCTAGGAGATCGCGTTGATCGAGTTGAGCAGCCGCGGTTTGAACTCGTCCGGGATCGGGATGTAACCGGCCCCGACCAAACCCTTCTGACCTGGGCCGATCGAGCTCTGCAGGAAGGCTCTCACCGCCTGGCCCACCTTCGGATCCGGATACTTCGAGCACACGATCTCGTAGGTCGCCAGCACGATCGGATAGGACCCGGGCTGGTTCGGGCGATAGAACGAGATCGTGTCGAGGGCAAGATCGTCCCCCTTCTTGATGAACCAGGCCGACGCGATCGTCTTGCCGACCGAGTCGGGACTGATGCTCACCGGGTCCGGGCCCGCCGAGGTGATGATGTTGGCCGCGCTCAGGTGCTGAGACTGAGCGAACGACCACGCGAGGTAGGTGATCGACCCCTCGGTACTTTTGACCTTGTCGGCCGCGCCGTCGTTGCCGACCGCGCCCTCGCCGACCCCGCCGTTGAATGTGCGTCCGGCCGGGAAGCCCCAGGTGCCGCGCGAGGCGGTGTCGAGGTAGCGCTGGAAGTTGTCCGTCGTACCAGACTCATCGCTGCGGAAGACGACGTGAATGGGCTCGTTGGGCAGCTGGGCGCCCAGGTTCTGCAACTGGATGGCGCCGTCGTTCCACATGTTGATCTGTCCGTTGAAGATCTGGGCAGCGGTCAGACCGTCCAGATTCAGCGACGTCACGCCGTTGACGTTGAACGCGATGGCGATCGGGCTCACCACCATCGGCAGGCTCCAGGTCGGCGAGCCACAGCGCTTCTGCGCCCGGTCGTACTCGTCCTTTGACATCGTCGAGTCCGAACCGGCGAAATCGTTTTGATTGTTCAGAAATTCGTTGATGCCGGAGGAGGAGTCGTCGGCGGTGTAATCCAGTGACTGACCCGGGCACGCCTCCTTGAAGGCCTTGATGAACTCGACCATCGCGTTCTTCTGCGCGGTGGAGCCGCTGGCCTTGAGGTCCGGCTTGCCGCCGCAGGTCACCTTCACGGGCGGCACGGTCGTGCCCGCACCGCCACCGGAGGCGTTGTTGTGACCACTGCATGCCGACAGGATCAGCATGCCGGTCATCAGAATGCTCAGTGCGGCACTAAATCGGTTGAGCTTCAATCCCATTCCTTCAGACTGTCAGCGGAGTTAGTCGCACCGGCGTTTCGTACGCACTGCTGTGTCGCTCGCATCCATGAGGCATGGTAACAACATTCGGCCTGTGGCAATTGTGCCCGGCGACCGCCGCAGAAGGCCTGCTCGCGATTTCAGCCTGCGTTTGCCGCCCGTTCACGATCCGGACGGCCGACGACCTCCCCGGGCCGCGCAGCGGGCCGCACGCTCGGCGCGCCGACAATATTCACGCAGTGTTGACGTTCGCCTCCGACCGAAAAACCGCACACCGCATAGTGTGGAATAACAACAGTCGGATTCACGTTTCACACCAGGACTCGGCAGGTCAAGTGACCTGTGTCGCACGCAAAGACGCGGCATGGCTTTGGTCACAAAAGCCGAAATAGTGAGGCAAACAGGCCTTCTCACTCGTTTAGGAATTGCCGGCATCTACACAAGGACGGATGACGTGGAATTACTACAGGATTTCGTCAGCGCGCGATTCGCTGATCTGACCGCAGCCACCGGTCTGACCGACTGGGCACGCCAGGTGCTCAACGCGGTCACCTCGGCGGCGTCGTCGGTCCGTGGCGCGGCCGCAACCGCCCCGGTCGTATCAGCCCGGCCCGGCCATATCTTCGTCGGGTACGACCTGCCGCGGCTCAGCCCGGGTATCGAGCGTTGCTGACAACTGCCGTCCGCTGACGAACTCGCGGCGAACGCCGCTGAGCGGATCGTCGAATTCGATGCGTTGGGCCAGTAGCTGCAATGGCGTGGAGAAGTCGCCCGCGTCGACGTCGATGACGTTGGGATACAGCGGGTCTCCATGGATCGGGATGCCCAGCGACGCCATATGCACGCGTAGTTGATGGGTACGCCCGGTGCGCGGCGTCAGCCGGTAAAGACCGTCGTCCGAAAGCTGCTCGACCAACGTCTCGGCGTTCGGCTCGCCGGCTTCTTCCGTCGCCTGGAAGATACTACGGTGCTTGATGATTCGACTGCACACCCGCCGCGGCAGCGTGAGGTCGGGATCGACGGCGGCCCGGGCCAGGTAGGTCTTGTGCACCGCGCCGCGGGCGAACATCGTCTGGTAGGCGCCCCGTACTTCGCGGCGGGCGGTGAACAGCAACACCCCGGCCGTCAACCGATCCAGGCGGTGCGCCGGACTCAGCTCGTTGAGCCCGAGCTGTCGCCGCAGCCGGACCAGCGCCGTCTGCACGACGTGCCGGCCGCGCGGCATGGTCGCCAGAAAGTGCGGCTTGTCGGCGATCACGATGTCGTCGTCGCGGTACAGCACGTCGATGTCGAACGGCACCGGCACTTCGTCGGGCAGCTCGCGGTAGAGATAGACCACCGCGCCGGGCCGCAGCACGGTCGCAGGATCAAGCACGACGCCATGCTGATCGACCACTTCGCCGGCGACCGCCTTGGCGGCCACGTCAGGCCCGAACCGGCTGGTCAGCTCCTCGCCGAGCGGCCCACCGTGCACCCGCAGCCGCGCCGGCCCGAGCCCGTCGCGTGGCGGCAGCGGGGCCGGCTTCAATTCAGCGGCACCGGCTCGAGAATCTCGGCACGGGCCTCCGGGGCGCTGGCCCGCAGCGCGTCGGCCGAGGCGTCATCGGGCTGGGTCTGGGACAGCACCTCAGCCTCCACCCGGGCCGTATAGGTCTCGACCTCACGGTCGACGTCGGCGGCCGACCAGCCCAGGATCGGAGCGACGATGTCGGCCACCTCACGGGCGCAGTCGACGCCGCGATGGGAGTACTCGATCGCGATGCGGGTCCGCCGGGCCAGGATGTCTTCCAGGTGCAGGGCGCCCTCGGCGGCGACGGCGTAAGCCGCTTCGATTCTCAGGTAGCCCGGGGCCGCGGCGATCGGATTGAGCAGGTCGCGGCGTTCGGCTGCCAGCCCGAGCACCTCGTTGAGCAACGATCCGTAGCGGTCAAGCAGATGGCGCACCCGGTACGGATGCAGTCCCGCCATCGCGCCGACATGTTGGGTTTGATTGATCAATGCGAAATAGCCGTCGGCACCCAGCAGCGGTACCTTTTCGGTGATGGACGTCGCGACCCGGGCCGGAACATACTGCGCCGCAGCATCAATCGCATCGGCGGCCATCACCCGGTACGTGGTGTACTTGCCGCCGGCGATGGCGACCAGACCGGGCGCCGGGACCGCGACCGCGTGCTCGCGGGACAGCTTCGACGTCTCTTCGCTCTCCCCGGCCAGCAATGGGCGCAGTCCGGCGTAGACGCCGTCGATGTCGTTGTGCGTCAGCGGGGTTGCGAGCACCGCATTCACCGTGCCGAGGATGTAGTCGATATCGGCTTTGGTGGCGGCCGGGTGTGCGAGGTCCAGATTCCAGTCGGTGTCGGTGGTTCCGATGATCCAGTGGTTGCCCCACGGAATGACGAACATCACCGACTTCTCGGTGCGCAAGATGATCGCGACGTCGCTGACGATCCGGTCCCGCGGCACCACGATGTGCACACCCTTGGACGCCCGCACTCGAAATCGACCGCGCTGCTTGGACAACGCCTGAATCTCGTCGGTCCACACGCCGGTCGCGTTGACCACGACGTGGCCGCGCACCTCGGTCATCGCGCCGTCCTCGGAGTCGCGCACCCGCACACCGGTCACCCGATCGCCCTCGCGCAGCAACGACACCACCTGTGTCGACGACCGCACCACAGCCCCGTACTGCGCGGCGGTCCGCACCACCGTCAGCGTGTGGCGGGCATCGTCGACGACGGTGTCGTAGTAGCGGATACCGCCGATCAGGGCGCTGCGCTTCAGGCCCGGGGACAACCGCAGAGCGCCGGCCCGGGTTAGATGCTTTTGCGCTGGAACGGATTTCGCGCCGCCCAGCTGGTCGTAGAGCATCAGGCCGGCGGCGGTGTACGGGCGCTCCCACCACCGCTTGGTCAGCGGATACAGGAACGGCAGCGGCTTGACCAGATGCGGCGCCAGCGTGGTGAGCGACAACTCGCGCTCGTACAGCGCCTCGCGCACCAAGCCGAATTCCAGTTGTTCGAGGTAACGCAGCCCGCCGTGGAACATCTTCGAGGAGCGACTCGACGTGCCGGAGGCGAAGTCGCGTGCCTCCACCAGTGCGACCTTCAGACCGCGGGTGGCCGCGTCCAGCGCC
Source organism: uncultured Actinomycetota bacterium (assembly GCA_963822655.1). GTDB lineage: Bacteria > Actinomycetota > Actinomycetes > Mycobacteriales > Mycobacteriaceae > Mycobacterium. The sequence continues at coordinate 40,760 of CAWGIJ010000013.1, read as the reverse complement.
GCACCCGAACCGACGACGCCGCCGCCGATGACCACCACGTCAAACTGTTCGTTGCCGAGGCGCTGCCATGCCGAGCCGCGTTGCTCGGGGCTTAAAAAGCTCGCCGGGGCGCGATTCGGGTCGCTCACGGCACAGGTCTCCTGTCGGTTACTCGCCAGTAGGTCGCAGGTCCCAAGGCTACCTGTCTGGGCCCGATTGCCCCGCTCCTCCTCATCGCTGCGCTCCGCATCGTCGCAGGGCTGCGTCAATCCAGGTCGTCGTGCGCCATCAGGCGACGTGCCGCCTCGGTGATCGAACCGGACAGTGACGGGTACACGCTCAGCGTCTGCGCCAGGTGGTTCACGGTCAGCCGGGTCTGCACGGCCATCGCGATCGGCAGGATCAGCTCAGAGGCGATCGGGGCCACCACCACCCCACCGATCACCACGCCGGTCGCCGGACGGCAGAAGAGTTTCACGAAGCCGTGCCGCAGCCCCGACATCTTGGCCCGCGCGTTGGTGCGCAGCGGGAGCATGATCGTGCGGGCCTGCACCGATCCGTCGTCGATGGCGGACTGCGGAACACCCACAGCAGCCAGTTCGGGCCGGGTGAAAACCGCGGCGGCGACGGTTCGCAGCCGAATCGGGCTGACGGCTTCACCGAGCGCGTGCCACATCGCGATCCGGCCCTGCATCGCGGCGACCGAGGCCAGCGGCAGCAAGCCGGTGCAGTCGCCGGCGGCGTAGATATTGGACACCTTCGTCCGCGACACCCGGTCAACCTTCAGGTAATTTCCCGGGCCCAGTTCGATGCCGACCCGGTCCAGGCCGAGACCGCCAGTGTTGGGCACCGATCCGATCGTCATCAGCGCGTGGCTGCCCTCGACCGTGCGGCCGTCAGCCAGTGTCACCAGCACGCCGGAGTCGGTGCGCACCACTGAGTCGGCGCGGGCGTTTTTGACGAGCTCGACACCGCGTTCGGCGAAGATGCGTTCCAGCACCTCGGCGGCATCGGCATCCTCGTACGGCAGGATCTGGTCGCGGCTGGCGACCACCGTGACGTCGACGCCCAATTCGGTGTAGGCATGCACGAATTCGGCGCCGGTGACGCCCGAGCCGACCACGATCAGGTGTTCGGGCAGAGCGTCGAGGTCGTAGAGCTGGCGCCAGGTCAGGATGCGTTCGCCGTCGGGGCGCGCGGTCGGCAGCTCGCGGGGGCTGGCGCCGGTCGCAATTAAGACCACGTCGGCGTCGTAGACGCTGGTCGTGCCGTCGGGTGCGGTCGCCTGCACAAGGTGGGTGGCCAGGCCCGGGGTGGTGTCGACCAGCTGGCCCTTGCCCTCGACCACATTGACACCGGCGCTGAGCAGCTGCGCCTTCACGTCGGCCGACTGCTCGGCGGCCAGCCGCTTGACGCGTTGGTGGATCTCGGGCAGTGAGATCTTGGCGGCTTCGATGTCGACGTCGAAGCCCAGATGCGGCCCGCGCCGAAGTTCGGTGCGCACCCCGGTCGAGGCGATGAACGCCTTCGACGGCACGACGTCGAAGAGCACGGCGGCGCCGCCGATGCCGTCCGAATCGATGACGGTCACGTGGGCGTCACGCGCCGCTCCAATGAGCGCCGCCTCGTAACCGGCTGGCCCTCCCCCGATGATCACGATGCGGGTCGCCACGTCACATAACCTAACGAACGTTGCGGATCTGCGCCGCGTCAGCGCACGCCGTCTAAGATTTCCCCGTGCCGCTCTACGCCGCCTACGGGTCGAACATGCATCCCGAGCAGATGCAGCAGCGGGCACCGCACTCCCCGATGGCCGGAACCGGCTGGCTGCATGGCTGGCGGCTGACGTTCGGTGGCGAGGACATCGGCTGGGAGGGCGCGCTGGCCACCGTCGTCGAGGATCCGACGTCGAAGGTCTTTGTCGTGCTCTACGACATGACGTCGGCCGACGAGAACACTCTCGACCGCTGGGAAGGCTCCGAGCTCGGCATCCACAAGAAGATCCGCTGCCGGGTGGAACGCCTGTCGTCGGACACGACCACCGATCCGGTGCTGGCGTGGTTGTACGTGGTGGACGCCTGGGAAGGTGGCTTACCGTCGGCGCGCTACATCGGCGTCATGGCCGATGCTGCTGAAATCGCCGGTGCGCCAAACGAATACGTGCACAAGATCCGCACCTGCCCGGCCCGCAACGTGGGCCCCGGCCACGGCGGCTAGCCGTGCTCGGCGAACTGCTCGACGATGTTGACCATCAGTTGCACGCCGATACCCAGCGCGCGCTCGTCGAGGTCGAAGTTCGGCTGATGCAGATCCAACTGCGGACCATGGCCTGACCAGACACCGAGCCGGGCCATCGCGCCCGGGACCTCCTCGAGGTACCAGGAGAAGTCCTCACCGCCACCGGACTGCTTTGTGTCGGCCAGCGCGTCCGCGCCGAGCGCCTCGATGGCGTGCGTGAGGATGCGCGTCGAGACCTCCTCATTGACCACCGGCGGGACGCCGCGGTTGTACTGCAGCCTGTGTTCGACGTGCAGCGGTGCCAGCAACGCGGTCACCGCCTCACGCACTATCTCTTCCATGCCCAGCCAGGCCTCGCGGCTCGCGGTGCGGACCGTGCCATCCAGCGTTCCGGTCTGCGGAATCGCGTTGGCCGCCACGCCGGCGTTGACCGCGCCCCACACCATCACGGTGCTGTTGCGCGGATCGGTCCGGCGTGACAGCACGCCAGGCACGCCGGTGATCAACGTGCCCAGCGCATAGACCAGGTCCCCGGTGAGGTGCGGCCGGGATGTGTGCCCGCCCGGCGAAGACAGGCTGATGTGGATCATGTCGGCGGCCGATGTGATGGGCCCGGGCTTCACCGCGACCTTGCCGACCGCCAGCCGGGGGTCGCAGTGCAGCGCAAAGATCCGGCTCACCCCGGACATCGCGCCGGCGGCGATGGTGTCGATCGCGCCGCCGGGCATCAGCTCCTCGGCGGGCTGGAACACGAGCCTTATCCCGACGGGCAGCTCCGGCGCCCCGGCCAGAGCCAGCGCGGCGCCCAACAGGATCGAGGTGTGTCCGTCATGGCCGCAGGCGTGCGCGGCGTTGGGCATCGTCGAGGTGTAGGGAGCGCCGGTGCGCTCGGCCATCGGCAGCGCGTCCATGTCGGCGCGCAAAGCGACCCGCGGCTCCCCCTCCGGACCGAGGTCGCAGGTGAGCCCGGTGCCGCCGGGCAGCACCTTCGGATTGAGGCCCGCCTCGACCAGTCGCTCGGCGACGAATTGGGTGGTGGCGAATTCCTGCCGACCCAGCTCCGGATAGCGGTGAATGTGCCGCCGCCACTCGACCAGGTCGTCGTAGTGCGCGTTCAGCCAGGCGGCGGTGAGGTCGGACAGCGTCATGATGTCGCCCGCTGGGCGTGTGCGGCCAGCACCCGGTCGCGCTGTTCCGGTGACTCGGCGAGGCGAACGATGGTGCGCGCCAACATGATTGCGCCATCGACCACGGCCTTGTCGGCAGAAGGGCCGGCGGCGGCCGCGGTGAAATCGGCCTGGTGCAACGACGCGCCACCGGCGTCGACGGCGACCATCGGGTGGATGCCCGGCATGAACTGGGTGACGTTGCCCATGTCGGTGCTGCCCAGCGGGAGCGCCGCCTCGTACTCCGCGGCCAGCGGCGAGCGGCCCAGGCTGACCATCTCGGCGCGCACAGCCTCCGCCAGCCAGGGGTCGGGCCGCAGCGCGTCGTACATCGGCTCGGTCTGCTCGATGTTGTACTCGCAGCCGGTGGCCACCGCGCCAGCCAAAAAGCAGTCGCCCACTTTGGCTTCCAGGTCGGCCAGCGACGACGCGTCGGTGGCGCGCATCGTGTACTGCAGTTCCGTCCGGCCAGGAATGACGTTGGCGACCTGACCGCCCCGCGTGACGATGCCGTGCATCTGCTGGCCCGGCGCCAGCTGCTGACGCAGCAGCCCGATCGCGACCTGCGCGACGGTGACCGCATCGGCGGCGTTGACGCCCAGGAACGGCGCGGCCGACGCATGGGATTCCTTGCCGCGGTAGGACACTCGCACCGCCGACAACGTCAGAGACCGCGCGGCGGCAATGTCCACCGGGCCGGGATGCACCATTACCGACACCGCCAGGTCGTCGAACACCCCGGCGTTGAGCAGCAGCACCTTCCCGCCACCGAATTCTTCGGCCGGGGTGCCCAGCAGCGAAACCCGCAACCCGAGCTCGTCGGCGACATCGGCCAACGCAAGCGCGGCGCCGACCGCCGACGCGGCAATGATGTTGTGCCCGCAAGCATGTCCGATCTCGGGCAGCGCGTCGTACTCCGCGCACACGCCGACGGTCAGCGGACCGCTGCCGTAGTCGGCGCGAAACGCGGTGTCCAAACCGCCCGCCGCCGCGGTGATCTCAAAGCCGCGCTCGGCCACCAGCGTCTGTGCCTTCGCACAACTGCGATGCTCGGCGAACGCCAGCTCCGGCTCGGCGTGTATCGCGTGCGACAACTCGACGAGGTCGCCACTGCGACGCCGCACGGTGTCGTCGACGCGATCCAGCGCCGGGGTTGAAGCCATCGACGCAGTATCTCACCGCCGGTCGCCGGCGGGCGCAACGACTAGCGGTGGTCGCCCACCACGACGGGCGGTGTCCACTGCGGCGAGCGGCCGAGGTGGGCCAGAATCCGATCGAGCGCATCGGTCGGTTCAGACGCCGGGATCGCCGGGCCGAACGGCGCGTTGGCGATGGCGCGGAAGTCGCCGTCGGGCACGAACAGCGCGAGCGGCACCGCGGCGGCCACCACGTCGGCCGGGAGTCGATAGGGGCGGCCCAGGCTGCGCGCCACGTCCCAGCCGTGCACGACGTAGTCGATGTAGTGAAAGCCGACCGCCATCTCGCCGGGGAAGGGCGCATCGCCACCGAGCTCGGGCAGCACGAACGACGATTCGAGCACGTCGGCGCCCGCAAACGCGTCGATCACGTCAGCGGCGGCCACGGCGTAGGTGCCGGCCGGGTCGGCCGCCACATCCTCGGCGATATCACCGGTTTGCCACATCGCATCGTCAGCGCCGTGGCCGCGGGCGGCGGCGGCAAAGCCGCGGTGCTGGACGGTCATGTGGGTGAGCAGGTCGGCGAGGTTCCAGCCGGCGCAGGGCGTCGGCCTGGATAGGTCGGCGACGCTTACGGTCGAGACGACGTCGACCGACGCCAGCACGGCGGTCCGGTGCAAGGGTCGGAGATCTGTATTTGTAGGCATACGCCTATCGTATGCGTGCACCTATGATATGTCTAGCTTTATCATCGCCGGATGACGCGAAAGGCGGCGCGACGGGACCTCGCGGAGATGCTGGCGGAACTGGGCCGAAAGGCGGTGGCCGCCGAGATGCCGGTGCTGGCGGCGCACGGGCTGTCGATGTGGGGCTACATCGTCCTGATCGCCCTGGATCGCTCACCGATCCGCACCCAGGCCGCGCTCGCCGAGGCGATCGGGGCCGACAAGACCCGCATCATTCCGACCCTCGACGAGTTGCAGGCCCACGGCCATATCGAGCGGATGCCCGACCCCGACGACCGCCGCGCCCGGCTGCTGGCCATCACCGATTCCGGCCGCTCCGTCAAGGACGCGGTGCAGGCGGACATCCAGCGTGGCGAGGAGCAATGGCTGGGGCAGGTTTCGGCGAGCGACCGCGACGTCTTCCTGCGCGTGCTGGACCAACTCAGCCGGCGCGGCGGCGATTAGGCTGCCGTCTGTGCTTGCCGATACCGCAGCGCAGTTCATCGCCGATCGGATCGGCATCGCCCACCATGACGTGGCCATCGTGCTGGGTTCCGGCTGGGCGCCGGCCGTCGCCGCCCTGGGCGAACCGACCGCGATCCTGCCGATGGCCGAGATCCCCGGGTTCACGCCACCGGCCGCCGCCGGCCACACCGGGCAGGTGCTCTCGGTGGGCATCGGCGGTCAGCGCGTCCTGGTCCTGATCGGTCGCGTGCACGCCTACGAGGGGCACGACCTGCAACACGTGGTTCACCCCGTCCGCACCGCCTGCGCGGCAGGCGCCCGCGTCGTCGTGCTGACCAACGCCGCCGGAGCGGTGTGCGAGGACTTCACCGTGGGCCAGCCGGTGCTGATCAGCGACCACCTGAACCTGACCGCACGATCGCCGCTGGTCGGCGCCCAGTTCGTCGACATGGTCGACGCTTACTCACCGCGACTGCGGGACCTCGCCCGCGAAGTCGACCCTGGGCTCGCCGAGGGCGTCTACGCCGGCCTGCCGGGCCCGCATTTCGAGACGCCCGCCGAGATCAGGATGTTGCGCACGCTGGGTGCCGATCTGGTCGGCATGTCGACCGTGCACGAGGTGATCGCGGCCCGGGCGGCCGGTGCAGAGGTGCTCGGGGTCTCGCTGGTGACCAACAAGGCCGCCGGGATCACCGGTGAGCCGCTCAGCCACGTCGAGGTGCTCGAGACCGGAGCCGCGTCGGCTTCTCGGATGGGCGCGCTGCTGGCCGACGTGGTCGCCCGGCTGTGAGACCGCCGGCGACGATGCAGAGCGCGTAGCGCGATGAGGAGGAGCGGCGCCATCAATCCGCAGGAGTGGATAGCGCACGACCCCGACCCCGTGACGGCCGCCGAACTCGCCCGCTGCGATGAGGCCGAGCTCGCGGCGCGGTTCGCCCGACCGCTGTCGTTCGGCACCGCGGGGCTGCGCGGCCCGGTGCGCGGCGGCCCGGATGCGATGAACCTCGCCGTGGTGCTGCGCGCGACCTGGGCGGTGGCGAAGGTGCTCGACGACCTCGGCCTGGCCGGGGCGACGGTGGTGGTCGGGCGCGACGCGCGGCACGGGTCGGACGCCTTCGCCGCGGCTGCCGCCGACGTGCTTGCGGCCAAAGGCTTTTCGGTGATCGCGCTGCCCCATCCGGCCCCAACCCCGGTGCTCGCATTCGCGGTCCGGCACACCGGCGCGGCGGCCGGCATCCAGATCACCGCGTCCCACAACCCACCCGCCGACAACGGCTACAAGGTGTACCTCGACGGCGGCATCCAGATCGTCTCCCCCACCGACCGCGACATCGAAACCGCCATCGCCGCAGCACCATTCGCCGACGAGATCCCCAGGATGCCCGTCGAGCCCGTCAACACCGCTGTGGCCGGGCAGTACATCGAACGGGCTGCGCGGGTACGACGGTCGACGGCGGGCCCGATCCGGGTGGCGCTGACGCCGCTGCACGGTGTCGGCGGCGACGTGGCCGTCGAGACGCTGCGGCGCGCGGGCTTTGCCGACGTGCACACCGTTGCGGGCCAATTCACCCCCGACCCCGACTTCCCGACAGTCGCATTCCCCAACCCCGAGGAACCGGGAGCCACCGACGCGCTGCTCGCGCTGGCCTCCGATGTCGACGCCGACGTGGCGATCGCGCTCGACCCCGATGCGGACCGCTGCGCAGTCGGCATCCCCACGCCGGATGGTTGGCGGATGCTCTCGGGTGACGAAACCGGTTGGCTGTTGGGCGATTACATCCTGTCCCGCGGCGATACCACCCACAGCGTCGTGGCCAGCACGGTGGTCTCGTCGCGGATGCTGTCCGCTATCGCCGCACATTGGGGGGCGCGGCACGTCGAGACCCTGACCGGTTTCAAATGGCTGGCGCGCGCCGATGCCGGCCTGCCCGGCAGGACACTGGTGTACGCCTACGAGGAGGCGATCGGGCATTGCGTCGACCCGGCCGCGGTCCGGGACAAGGACGGCATCAGCGCCGCAGTGCTGGCGTGCGATCTGGTCGCGGCGCTGAAGGACGCCCACCGATCGGTGCCGGATGCGCTGGACGACCTGGCCCGCCGCTTCGGGACGCATTCCGGTGCCGCCGTGTCGCGCCCGGTCGCCGATGCCGACGGTGCGGCCGCATTGTTGCGGCGGCTCCGCGAGTCGCCGCCCTCCCGGATCGTCGGATTCGCTTCGACCACAACGGATCTGCTGCCCAGAACCGATGCGTTGATCTTCACCGGCGGCGATACCGACACGACGGCCCGCGTGGTGGTCCGACCGTCGGGAACCGAGCCGAAGGTCAAGTTCTACATCGAGGTTCGGTCGTACGACCGCGACCGCGCGACCGCACTGCGCGACGAACTCGCCCGGGCTGTCCGCGACTGGTAGGTCACCGCGCCGACGACGATGCAGAGCGCAGCGATGAGAAGGAGTGGCGCCGAGGTCAGCGCGGGCCGAACTGCCGGTCGCCGGCGTCGCCGAGACCCGGGACGATGTAGGCGTTGGCGTCGAGGCCGTCGTCGACGGCAGCGGTGAACAACCGCGCGTTCGGCGCGGCTTTCTGCAGCGCCGCAACACCTTCCGGTGCGGCCACCACGCACACCACGATGATGTCGTCGGCGCCGCGGCGTTGCAGCAGGCCGATGGCATGCACCATCGAACCGCCGGTGGCCAGCATCGGGTCCAGCACGATCACCCGCTGGCCGCGCAGGTCATCCGGCAGTGACTCCAAATACTGTGTCGGCAGCGCGGTTTCCTCGTCGCGGGCAACCCCGACGAATCCGACCGACGCCTCGGGCAGCAGCACCTGGGCCTGCTCGACCATGCCCAGCCCGGCCCGCAGTACGGCCACCAACAGCGGTGGACTGACCAACCGCGTCCCGGTGGTTTCGGCCAACGGGGTACGCACACTGACGCTCTCGCCATGTACGTCCCGGGTCGCCTCGTACACCAGCATCAGCGACAGCTCACCCAACGCGGCGCGAAATTCGGCGTTGTCGGTGGTCTCGTCGCGCAGCGTGGTCAGCCGGACCGCGGCCAACGGATGAGCAACAACATGCACGTCCATCGACCGGTGATATCACATATGGTCACGTTTCCGAGTAGGGGTGCATACCCCGAGTCTGGTGCGCGAGGACTACAAGCTAGGCGCCGAAGAAGTTGAAGATGTCGAACCCGTACCCGACCAGGTCGATCAACGGCTGCCCGGAGATCAGCGGTGATCCGTCGAGAATGGCGTCCGGCGCCAAGTTCGGAAGGCTCGCGGTCAGATCGGCCCACACGGTGAGCAGCGAGGCGTCCAGGTGGTTGGTCAGGTCGTAGAGCCCCAGCAGCGTGTCGGGCGGCAGATCCGGCCGACCCAACGCCTCCAAGATTTCGTTGGTCGGCCCGACAATGGTCTGCGCAGCAGCGTATTCCACGCCGGCCAGCATCTGCAGCGGGTCCATCTTGGGGATGAAGCCGTCGACGCCGGAGGCCATCAGCTGGCCCGTCGCGTCCACCTGCCAGGGCCCGGCCACACCGATCGGGTCGATCATCGCGCCGCCCAGACCTAAGACCGGGATTCCGGCTCCGGGGTCACCCGGGTTTCCGTAGCCCCAGTCATCCACCAGCGTCGCGAACGGGCTCAAGGCGCTGTAGAAGAACTGCCCGACGGGCCCGCCGTCATACAGGAAAGCCAACGTCGGCAGCGGCGCGGGGATCGCGTAGAAGTTGGTGTCCCCTAGAGTCCCGAGACTGATGATGTTGCCGGTGTCGAGGTTCACCCCGGGCTCGGGATCGGGGTAATACGGGTGAACGGTTTCGATGCCGATCAGAGCGTTGAGGTCGGCCCACACATTGCTGGGGTCCAGCGGGAAGTTCGCAAAGCCGTCGTACTCACCGGTGTAGATGTCGGTCGGGATGTCGGTGAGCGGAGTGGGTGCCAGGCTCACCGGGATGTCGAGGAACGGAATGTGTTGCGGCTCAGGGCTCAAGCTGAAGGCGCCAACCCCGTCCGGAAATTGGAAGCGGTCCAGGATGCCGCCGATCGGACTGTTCGGATCGCCGAGCAGCGTGACGTGCAGGTTGTCCAGATTCGTCTGGTGACTGGCGATCAGCTCGTTCATCCACTGGCTGGCCACGGTTGCGCTCTGCGAATAGCCGAGCACCGACACGCTGTCCCCGCCGGTGAGCTCACCATCGACGGCGGTGTGCAGGTCGGTCACTCCGGCGGTCACCGATTGGCCGAAGGTCAGCGGGAGCTGACCCGGGCTGCTGCACTCGATCGGGCAGAACTGCTCCGGGGTCTCCAGCGGCTGGTAGTGGAACATGGAGTCGGGATAGTTCTTGAGGTAAAGGCCTTCGACACTGCTGAGGTATTGCGAGTCGGGTATCGGGTTGCCGGTGCCGCCCATGATCCAGCCGTCGCTGGTGACCAACGAGATCTCCGCCGCGAGCCCCCGAAGGCCGGACTGGAAGGCCGGCGTCATGCCGACCGCGGTTGCGCACGCGGCCGCCAGCACCACCACGCTCATGGAGCGAGACCGCACCGCCGTCATCGAAACCTCCATATCCGCGGGCGGCACCCCCGACCTGCGTGGCTGAAGCGTAATGCAACACGACGAATTCACAGCAACCTTTCATTGAAAGATCAGAGGACACGTGTATGGGAGTCGTCCACAAGCTGCCCGCGGCGACAAATTCGCCATCTGGGGTGCCTGATCCCGGTCCGGCGGGCGGTCGTCGCTATTGTGTGCCGCATGGTTGCTGACCTCGTGCCTATCCGCTTGAGCCTCACCGACGGCGACCGCTACACCGTCTGGGCCCCCCGCTGGCGCGATGCCGGCGACGAGTGGGAGGCGTTCCTGGGTAAGGACGAAGACCTCTACACCTTTGAGACACCCGCCGACTTGGTCGCATTCGTGCGCACCAACTCCGACAACGACCTCGTCGACCACCCGGCCTGGCAGGCGCTGACCGAGGCCAATGCCCACAAGCTGGACCCCGCCGAGGACAGGCACTACGACCTGGTGACCGTCGAAGACGTGGTGTCGGACAAGCCGACCGCCGAGTCGGTGGCCGCGCTGGCCGATGCGCTGACGATCGTCTCCTCGATCGGGTCGGTGTGTGAGTTGCCGGCGGTGATGAAGTTCTTCAACGGCAATCCGACGCTGGGCTCGCTGAGCGGCGGCATCGACCACTTCACCGGTAAGGCCGGCCTCAAGCGCTGGCATGCCATCGCCGACGTGGTCGGGCGCAGCTGGGACGATGTGCTCAGCGCCGTCGACGGGATCGTCAGCACCCCCGACGTAGACAGCGCCGCAGCCAAGGCCGCCGAGGCCGAACTGGCCGAGCCGGCCCCCGAAGAAGAGGTCGAGGCCGAGCCGGAGACCGCCGAAGAGACGGCGGTCGAGTCCGTCGAAGACGCGGCGACCGATCGGGCGGCCGGCGACACCGTGGTGCTCGGCAGCGACAAGGATTTTTGGACACAGGTCGGCATCGACCCGATCCGGATCATGACCGGGACCAGCACCTTCTACACCCTGCGCTGCTATTTTGACGAACGCCCAATCTTCTTGGGCCGCAACGGAAGAGTCAGCGTCTTCAGCTCGGAGCGCGCGCTGGCCCGCTACCTCGCCGACGAGCACGACCACGACCTGTCCGACTTGAGCACCTACGCCGACATCCGCACCGCGGCCACCGACGGCTCGCTGCACATCGACATCACCGACGACAACGTCTACGTGCTGAGCGGACTGGCCGACGACTTCGCCGGCGGTCCGGACGCGGTCGACCACGAGCAACTCGACCTGGCCGTCGAGTTCCTGCGCGACCTCGGTGACTACTCCGAGGACACAGCCGTCGACAAGGCCCTCGAGACCGACGAGCCGCTGGGCAAGCTGGTCGCCTATGTCCTGGACTCCGACTCGACGAGCAAGCCCAAAGGCCCGTATTCCGAAGCGGTTGAGGAGTGGGAAGAACTCGAGCGCTTCGTGGACTCCCGGTTGCGGCGCGAGTAGCTAGCCCACCAGAACGGCGTAGCGCGGCTTGATCACCTCGTCGATGATCGCCAGCCGCTCGTCGAACGGGATGAAGGCCGACTTCATGGCGTTGACCGTGAATCGCAGCAGATCGCTCCACCCGTAGCCGAACGCGTCGACCAGCAGCGCCATCTCGCGCGTCATCGTGGTGTCGCTCATCAGCCGGTTGTCGGTGTTGACGGTGACCCGGAATCGGGTGCGGGCCAACAGGTCGAACGGATGCGCGGCGATGCTCTCGACGGCCCCGGTCTGCACGTTGGAACTCGGGCACATCTCGAGGGGAATCCGCTTGTCCCGCAGGATCGATGCCAGCCGACCGAGGTGGACCTCGCCGTCCCCGGCGACGTCGATGTCGTCGACGATGCGCACACCGTGGCCCAACCGGTCGGCGCCGCAGAACCCGATCGCCTCCTGGATGGATGGCAACCCGAACGCCTCGCCCGCATGAATCGTGAAGCGGGCGTTGTTGTTTCGCATGTACTCGAAGGCATCCAGATGGCGGGTGGGCGGGTAACCGGCCTCCGCACCTGCGATATCGAAGCCGACCACGCCCTTGTCGCGGAATCGGATTGCCAGCTCCGCGATCTCGCGGGACAGCGCGGCGTGCCGCATCGCGGTGACCAGACACCGCACGACGATGGGACGCCCGGCGGCCGCCGCCGCCTTCTCCCCGTCGACGAATCCGGCGAGCACCGCGTCCACCACGGCATCGAACGACAACCCGCGGTTGATGTGCAACTCGGGGGCGAACCGCACCTCGGCGTAGACCACCGAGTCACGCGACAGGTCCTCCACGCATTCGACGGCGACGCGGTGCAGCGATTCCGGCGTCTGCATCACCGCGACCGTGTGCGAGAACGGTTCGAGGTAGCGCTCCAGCGACCCGCTGTGCGACGCCGTGCGAAACCATTGCGCCAGCGAGTCGACGTCGGTCGCGGGCAGCCCGTCGTACCCCGTCTCACCGGCGATCTCCAGCACGGTCGCCGGCCGCAGACCGCCGTCGAGATGATCGTGCAGCAGCGCCTTCGGGGCCCGCTTGATGGTCTCCAGATTCAACGGCGTCGTCATGGGGTGATCCGATCGATGATCAGCGGCCGTCCGACCGGCGGGGTGTCGGTAACGGCGAAGCCCGCAATCAGTTCGGCCAGCGCGTTCGAAAAGCGCTCCGGGGTATCGGTGTAGAGGGTGAACAAGGTCTCACCCGCCGTCACCGGACTCCCGGGGCGCCGATGGATCTGGATCCCGGCGCCGGCCTGAACCTGTTCGCCCGGACGGGATCTGCCCGCGCCGAGGCGCCACACCGCCAGCCCCACTGCCATTGCGTCGATGTCACCCATTGTGCCGCTTCGCACGGCGGTGACGGTTTCGGAGTACTTACCAACCGGCAACGGAATGGACAAGTCTCCGCCCTGGGCGGCGATCAACGCCCGGAACCGGTCCATCGCGGTCCCGTCGCGCAATGTCTGGTCGGGATCGCGGCGGTCGATGCCGGCGAGGTCGAGCATCTCGCGGGCCAGGCCAACGGTGAGCTCGACGACGTCGGGCGGGCCGCCGCCCGCCAGCACATCCAGCGCTTCGGCGACTTCGAGGGCGTTGCCGACCGCCGAGCCCAGCGGGCGATTCATGTCGGTCAGCACCGCACGGGTCGGCAACCCGTGCTCGGACCCGAGCGCGACCATCGTCTCGGCCAGCTCGCGACTCTTCGGCTCCGACCGCATGAACGCTCCGGACCCGACCTTCACGTCGAGCACCAGAGCGCCCGTCCCCTCGGCGATCTTCTTGCTCATCACCGAACTGGCGATCAGCGGAATCGACTCGACAGTCGCCGTAATGTCGCGCAGCGCATAGAGTTTCGCATCGGCCGGGGCCAGCTGCCCGGCCGTGAAGATGGCCGCGCCGACGTCGCACAGTTGTTGGCGCACTTGGTCATTGGAGATAACGCCGGAAAATCCGGCGATCGACTCGAGCTTGTCCAGGGTGCCGCCGGTGTGCCCCAGCCCGCGTCCGGACGCCTGCGGCACCGCGCCCCCGCAGGCGGCGATCACCGACACCAGCGGCAGGGTGATCTTGTCGCCGACCCCCCCGGTCGAGTGCTTGTCGACGGTGGGCAGTGGGCTGCCGTCGCGGCGCAGGTCGGTGAAGTCCAATTGCTCACCCGAGGAGACCATCGCCGCGGTCCAGCGCGCGATCTCGGCATAGTCCATGCCGCGCAAGAAGATCGCCATCAGCAGCGCCGACATCTGCTCGTCGGCGATGTGTCCGCGGGTGTATGCGTCGATCACCCAGTCGATCGCGTCGTCGCACAGCCGGCCTCCGTCGCGTTTGGTCTTGATCACCGTCGGCGCATCGAAGTGGCTCATCGACGTTCGAGATCCTTCGGACCGAAGGCATCCGGCAACAGATCCCCGAGCCGTCGCGGCCCGTCGGGGTGGTCGATCAGCATGTCGGGTCCGCCGTGCTCCAACAACACCTGGCGACATCTGCCGCACGGCATGAGCAACGCTCCCCCGCCGTCGACGCAGACCAGGGCGAGCAGGCGGCCGCCTCCGGTCGAGTGCAGGGCGCACACTACGGCGCACTCCGCGCAGAGAGCTAGGCCATATGAGACATTCTCCACATTGCAGCCGGTGATGATCCGCTCATCGTCGACCAGCGCGGCGGCGCCCACCGGGAAGTTCGAATAGGGCGCATATGCGCTACGCGAGACGTGGATCGCGTTGTCCCGCAGCGCCTTCCAGTTGATTGCGTCAGTCAAGGTCCCGACACCGCTTGCGCTTGCACTGCATCCGACAATCCCGTCCACTGTTGGCTAATTCACATGGCCAGCCTAGATTCTGCGCGGGCGAATGCGTCGGCGGACACGAAGCGCCGCAATCGGCGACAAGAATGGGCAACCGGCCACGCGGTTGGGACTACATTGAATTGCCCGCTGCCACACGCATGGGGAGGCGCTGATGACGACGACGTCCGCGAATCCGGCCACGCCGGAGGAGTCATCTCGACTGCGGCGCCTGCGCCGCACCCTGTACCGCGGCGATCCCGGGATGTGGTCGTGGGTGCTGCATCGCATCACCGGCGCCACCGTCTTCTTCTTCCTGTTCATTCACGTCCTCGACACCGCGCTGGTCCGGATCAGCCCACAGGCCTACGACGAGGTCATCTCCACTTACAAGACCCCGATCGTCGGCCTGATGGAACTCGGGTTGGTCGCCGCGGTCCTGTTCCACGCGCTCAACGGCATCCGCGTCATCCTGATCGACTTCTGGGGCCAGGGCCCGCGCTACCAGCGCCAGATGCTCTGGACGATCGCCGTGGTCTGGATCCTGGTCGTGGTGCCCGTCGCCGTCGTCGTAGCCATTCACATGATCGGACACTTCCGATGAGCTCTCCGGACCTCCAGTTGGGCCGCGGCCAGGTCGCGCCGGTCCGTCAGCGCAGCCACGACCGCCCGGCCAGCCTGGATAATCCGCGGTCGCCGCGCCGTCGCGGCGGCATGCCGAACTTCGAGAAATACGCCTGGCTGTTCATGCGGTTTTCCGGCATCGTGCTGGTGTTCCTGGCGCTAGGGCATCTGTTCATGATGCTGATGTGGCAGGACGGCGTCTACCGCATCGACTTCAATTACGTTGCACAGCGCTGGCATTCGCCGTTCTGGCAGACCTGGGATCTGTTGTTGCTCTGGCTTGCTCAACTGCACGGCGGCAACGGGTTACGCACCATCATCGACGACTACAGCCGCAAAGACTCCACTCGCTTCTGGCTGAACAGCCTGCTCGTGCTGTCGATGATCTTCACGTTGGTACTCGGGACCTATGTGCTGCTGACGTTCGACCCGAGCATCTCGGGATAGGTGGCACACGTGATCTCCGAACACCGATACGACGTGGTGATCGTCGGCGCCGGCGGTGCCGGCATGCGCGCCGCCGTCGAGGCCGGCCCCCGAGTCCGCACAGCGGTTTTGACGAAGCTCTACCCCACCCGCAGCCACACCGGCGCGGCGCAGGGCGGCATGTGCGCGGCGCTGGCCAACGTCGAGGACGACAACTGGGAGTGGCACACCTTCGACACCGTCAAGGGCGGCGACTACCTCGCCGACCAGGACGCCGTCGAGGTGATGTGCAAAGAGGCGATCGACGCCGTGCTCGACCTCGAGAAGATGGGGATGCCGTTCAACCGCACCCCCGAGGGTCGCATCGACCAGCGCCGCTTCGGTGGCCACACCCGCGATCACGGCAAGGCGCCGGTGCGCCGATCCTGTTACGCCGCAGACCGTACCGGCCACATGATCCTGCAGACGCTGTACCAGAACTGCGTCAAGCACGACGTCGAGTTCTTCAACGAGTTCTACGCGCTCGACCTGATTCTCAGCGACACCCCGAACGGCCCGGTGGCCACCGGCGTCGTCGCCTACGAACTGGCCACCGGCAACATCCACGTCTTCCACGCCAAGGCTGTGGTGCTCGCCACCGGCGGCTCGGGCCGGATGTACAAGACCACGTCCAACGCGCACACGTTGACCGGTGACGGCATCGGCATCGTTTTCCGCAAGGGACTTCCCCTGGAGGACATGGAATTTCACCAGTTCCACCCGACCGGTCTGGCCGGGCTGGGCATCCTGATCTCCGAGGCGGTGCGCGGCGAGGGCGGCCGCCTGCTCAACGGCGAAGGCGAGCGCTTCATGGAGCGCTACGCGCCGACGATCGTCGACCTGGCGCCCCGCGACATCGTCGCCCGCTCAATGGTCCG
Source organism: uncultured Actinomycetota bacterium (assembly GCA_963822655.1). Taxonomy (GTDB): domain Bacteria; phylum Actinomycetota; class Actinomycetes; order Mycobacteriales; family Mycobacteriaceae; genus Mycobacterium. Next base: position 24,260 of record CAWGIJ010000013.1, on the reverse strand, counting down.
CGAGGTGCTGGAGGGCCGCGGCGCCGGCCCGCACAAGGACTACGTCTACATCGACGTCCGTCATCTCGGCGAAGAGGTACTCAACGCCAAGCTGCCCGACATCACCGAGTTCGCGCGCACCTACCTCGGCGTCGACCCGGTCAAGGAACTCGTGCCGGTCTATCCGACGTGTCACTACGTGATGGGTGGCATCCCGACCACGATCACCGGTCAGGTGCTGCGCGACAACACCAACACCGTGCCTGGGCTGTACGCGGCCGGCGAATGCGCGTGTGTCTCAGTGCACGGCGCAAACCGACTCGGCACCAATTCGCTGCTGGATATCAACGTCTTTGGCCGTCGCGCCGGTATCGCCGCGGCCGCCTACGCGAAAGGCCACGAATTCGTCGAGATGCCAACGGACCCGGCGAACATGGTGGTGGGCTGGGTCGGCGACATCCTGTCCGAGCACGGCAACGAGCGGGTCGCCGACATCCGCGGCGCGCTGCAGCAGACCATGGACAACAACGCCGCGGTGTTCCGCACCGAGGAGACCCTCAAGCAGGCGCTGACCGACATCCATGCGCTCAAGGAGCGGTACTCCCGAATCACGGTGCACGACAAGGGAAAGCGCTTCAACAGCGACCTGCTGGAGGCCATCGAGCTCGGCTTCCTGCTGGAACTGGCCGAGGTCACCGTCGTCGGTGCGTTGAACCGCAAGGAGTCTCGCGGCGGGCACGCGCGCGAGGATTACCCGAACCGCGATGATGTCAACTACATGCGCCACACCATGGCCTATAAGGAAATTGGGGCCGACAAGCAGGGCACCGATCTGCTCAGCGACATCCGGCTCGACTTCAAACCGGTGGTGCAGACACGTTACGAACCCAAGGAGCGGAAGTACTGATGAGCACTGACGCGCTCGAAGCGCCCGCGGGCGACCCGCCGACCCCGCCCCTGCCGGCGCCTCCGGAGGGGGCGGTGATGGTGACGCTGAAGATCGCCCGGTTCAACCCGGAAAACCCGGACCAGTACGCCGATTCCAACGGCTGGCAGAGTTTCCGGGTGCCGTGTCTGCCGACCGACCGGGTGCTCAATCTGCTGATCTACGTGAAGAGCTACCTCGACGGCACGCTGACCTTCCGACGCTCCTGCGCCCACGGCGTGTGCGGCTCCGACGCGGTGCGGATCAACGGTCACAACCGACTGGCCTGCAAGATGCTGATGCGCGACCTGCTGCCCAAGAAAACCAAGAAAGACATCACGATCACGATCGAGCCCATCCGCGGCCTGCCGGTGGAGAAGGACCTGATCGTCGACATGGAACCGTTCTTCGACGCCTACCGCGCGGTCAAGCCGTACCTGATCACCAGTGGCAACCCTCCGACGCGGGAACGCATTCAGAGCCAGACCGACCGCGCACGCTACGACGACACCACCAAGTGCATCCTGTGCGCGGCGTGCACCACCAGTTGCCCGGTGTTCTGGAACGAGGGCAGCTACTTCGGACCGGCGGCCATCGTCAATGCGCACCGGTTCATCTTCGACAGCCGCGACGAGGGTGCCGCCGAGCGGCTGGACATCCTCAATGAAGTCGACGGCGTCTGGCGCTGCCGCACCACATTCAATTGCACCGACGCCTGCCCGCGCGGTATCCAGGTGACCAAGGCGATCCAAGAGGTCAAGCGCGCGTTGATGTTCGCCCGCTGACGGCCGCGGTCCGGTGAGCCGACGCTCCCTTTGCCGGTTCGCACTCGAAAGCCGCGAATTGGGACTACCGTCGGTCCACGGTGGGAACAGCCACGAAGCGCGTCGGATCGTCAGCCAGTAGCCTCCCCGCAGCCGGCGTGGTGGTCCGTCCCGCGTGCCCGGATGACGACGCGGCGGGCCTGGTGTTCGACGCCGCGCCGCAGGCGTACACCGCGGTGGCGGGATCCCCGGAGCGGGCCCGCGCCGCCATCGCCGAGTTGTGGCGAATGCCCGGCCACTCCGCGAGTTTCGAGCACGCGTTGGTCGCCGAACTGGACGGTACGCTCGCCGGTGTCCTGATCGGCTTTCCGGCCCGCGACCGGTACCGACTGCATGCCGCGTTGCTGCGCAAGGGCTTTCGACACGTCGCTCCGCGTCGCCGACCCCTACTGATCGCGGCGCTGCCCCAACTGATCGCGGCCACCCCGCGGCCACCGCGTCGGGCGTACTACGTCGGCACGATCGCAATCGCGCGCCGCGCCCGTCGCCACAACGTCGCCTCCACGCTCGGCTACCACGCCGAATTGCTCGCGCAGCGAGGCGGATTCCCGATCATGGTCGCCCACACCGGCTCGCGGCACGGGCCGGCCCGGCGGGCGCTGGAGCGCTATGGGCTGACGGCCGTCAAAGACCGCCCGTGGGGCTACGTGCTGTACGCCAAAGACGTTGAGGGTCAAGCGTGAACGCCGTGGTGCTCGTCGCCGTCGCGGTGCTGGCCGTCGACCGGTTGACGAAGGAACTCGCACTGCGTCAGCACGGCGGCGCACACGTGGTGCTCATTCGGCGCCCATTGCTCGCCCGCGGCGTCTCGCTGCGGTCCGAGGTCGTGCTCTGGTTGGCCGCAGTGGCGTGCGCGGCCGGTGCGCTGCTGTTCGCCCCGACCCTGCAGCACAACGTCTTCGTCGCGGCCGGAGTCGCCGCCGCGCTGGCGGGCGCACTGGGCAATCTGGCCGACCGTCTGATCCGCGGCGCCGTGGTGGATTTCATCTCGCTGGGCCGCTGGCCGGCGTTCAACCTCGCCGACGTGGCGATCGTCGGAGGCGCGGCCTTGGCCTGCGCAGCCCTGATCTGAGCCGCGGTCAGCGTATGCGCAGAGTCCTGTTCAGCCTCCGGGGCAAGCCGGTCTGGAGTTACCTGGCGCTGCTGTACCTCGGCCTGGTCTGCGGCTTCTACGTGATGTATGCGATCGCGCCGATGCTCGGCCTGCCCCGGGTGGCGGCGAGCCTCGCGACATTGATCATGTTCGTGCCGGCACTGGTCGGTTCGCGGATCTGGTTCGTGGCAGACCACTGGGGGACCTACCGGCACGACCTCGGCCGCATCTGGCGACACTCCGACGGCGGCATGACGCTGTACGGGGGACTCGTTCTGGCGCTGATCTTTTCACCGCTCATCCTGAAACCGTTCGGGTTGCGGTTCGCCGCGTTCTGGGACGGCGCGATGTTCACGACCCTGGTCGGGATGATCTTCGCCAGGGTCGGCTGCCTGCTGAACGGCTGCTGCTCGGGCCGGCACAGCGACGGCCGGCTCGGACTGTGGCTGCCGGACCACGCGGGCAAGTGGGAGCGGCGATATCCGGTGCAGTTGCTCGAGCTCGGCGCCGCATTGATCTTGCTGGCCGGGTCGGCGGCACTGCTCGTGGCAGGCACGCCGCGCGGGACGATCTTCGTCTCCGCGCTGGTGGGTTATGTTGCGGTCCGCCTTGCCCTCGACCCGCTCCGGGAACGCCCGACCCAGGCGAGCGCCGGACGACCGGTCGCCCTGGCGACGTTCCTGGCCCTCTCGGTGCTGGCGGCGGGCGTGGGCTGGTTCGCCACGGCCTGAAAGGTGCGCGTCCTAGCGACGTTTGGCCTTGATGACGACTGGGTCGGGCGGACTCGGCGGCGGCGGAACCGCACCCGGCTTCTGGCAGGGCTCGAACGAGCACGGCGGTGACGGCGCCGTGGGCGGACAGCACTTCTCAAGCTGTGCTTCAAGGGCCTCGAGGCGGTGCTGCTCGACCGCAGCCGCCGGGTTGGCCAGCTCGTAAAGCTGCTTGAGATCGTGAATGTCCCTGCGTATCGCCTGTTGCGCCGCAGTCTGCAGCGCTGCCTCGTTCAGCAGCGAACAGGTCTGCGAGGCGATCTTGGCGAGATAGCAGATGATGGTGTCGTTCTGCTGGATCTCATAGTTCACCAGCTCGTTCGTATATTGCACATCGGTATCGACGGCCCGCACCGCCACCGTGGTCGCCTGCACATCGTTGTCGACAGCCCTGACGGAGTTGTTGACCGCCTGTACGTCGGCGTCCACCGCCTGCACGGCTGATGTCGTGCTCTTGACATCCCTGTCGACGTCTGACAGATGACCATTCGCCGTGTCGAGCCTTGACGTGAGATCGCTGAGGGCTGACATTTCACTCTCCTATCGACGTGACGCTTGGTTGCACTGGAAAATGTTCTCGGACAATGTGATTCATGACGGGCAGCCTTGTGCTTTCAGCAGCCGGAGATCGGTGTTGGTGATCGGGTAGATCTCGATCACCCCGCTCCGCCGGAACGCGATCGGATGCGGCAGCTGTACCTTGCCGCACATGGTTAGACCTTCCGAACTGTGAAAGTAGGCCAGGTGGGTATACCGGCCCGGACCCGCGAGGACGAATGCGCGGCCGATGACGTCGCCGTTTTCCACCGCCCAGTGAATCTCACCGCGTTGGTACCAAAGCCCCTGCGGCTCCCCGTAGGGCGTTGGCCCGGGGCCGGGATCATGTTGGCACACACCGACATACGTGGGCCAGGCTATCACTGTGAGAGATCCGTCGCTGACGGCGCCAAGGCTCATGTTTGGGTGTAGCTCACGGAGAGCGTGATCTGCCCCTTGCCGGACAGGGTTATGTTCCCTATCGGGCAGTAATCGATCAAATCTGCCGCGCCAGTCGCCGAACCCCTGCACAATATTCCGTGGGTATATGTACCGCTGTCGGCGGTCATGATGATGCCCTTGCTCGTGTACACCCCCGGGATGGAACCAGCCTTCTGCCAATTTGCGGGTACCCGGCTGTAATCGGTCCCGGAAGGCTCGTTGGTCGTCGCCTGACTAGGTTCACTGGTGGCCAGACCGAGAAATTGGCCCGCATCCTTATATGCCTTCGCCAGCATGTCGAGTGTGTCGTTAACGCGAATTGACATGTTCTTCCTCTTTTCAACGTTTCTCGGTGTCTACGTCTGACGAGCGACAATCCAGACACTGCCCGCTGCCCCATCGCCGCCGTCGCCTGGGGCGAAGCCCCCGGCCCCACCGGCCCCGCCGCCACCGGGGTCGTTCCCGTCCGCGTCCGCGGTGGTCTGTACAGCCCCGCCGGTGAAATTCGCGCCGTTCAATTGCAACGGGTCCGGTTTGACGGCTGCGCCGGGTTGACCCAGCCCGCTGAGCCCGCTGCCGCCGGATGCTGAAAACAACAATCCCGCGACGGTGACCGTGGTGTCGATGCCATTGGCGGGCGCCGTCTTGGAGGAGAACTTTCCGCCCGGACCGCCAGCCCCGAGAACGACCGTGATAGACGTTGTCGTCCATGGGATTTGATCTGACTGCTGCGGATCGTCGATGCGCCGGATAGTCTTCGTAGTCCATTGACCCGCGTTGCCGCCGCCGCCCGCATTACCTGCGAACGTGCCGTGCTCGCCACCGGCACCTCCGCCCAACAGGATCAGGTCGATGGAGGTGCACCAATACGGGATCGTGTAAGTCCGCTTCGCGCCAGGAGCACCGCCCGCGTCGTTGAAAGTATCTGTCTGCGAGGGCATCCCAGGAAATGCGGCGTCCACCCACAGGCTGCCTTCGCTAGAAAATGTGGCCGGCGAGGTACCGGGCGGCGCAATCGAGTATCCCGCAGAGAAGACAAAGTAGTGATTGACGATATCGTCGAAGCTCAACGGGGGGCTGTACACCGCCACGTTCTGAATAACACCGTAAAAGGGCTTGCCCGGCGACGCATCGGATCCAAAGCCAGCCCCGATCTGCAGCATGCGCGTCGTCTGCGGCGCATAGGTGCCGGAATTCTGGTCATACATCGTGTTGCCCGGATCGTCGTCAATGAAGCTCTGTTTGACGAATTTGCGGGCGCTGTAGTCAAAATCCTTCTCCGGTGGCAGCGGGTTCACAAAAAGTTCCAAGCTGCCACCGACGTAAGTCATCGCAACGTAGTACGTCTCACGAGGCTTCGGCGCCTCGGCATGGACTATGGCGAAAACAGTTCCGGAGCCGGTGCCGACGGTGGCGACGAAGTCTGCGCCGTTGAGGGCCAGTGCGTAACCCGTATGAAGCGTGCTGTCGAAGGACGACACGATGACCCGGGGGTTGTTCGGGTCAATTTCCCAAACGTAGACGAGTGCCTCGACCGCAAACCCGGTAGCTGCCGACGGATTTACGTTCGCCGCGAAAGGGATCTCGACGAAACCGGTACTGCCGTCGAAAAGGGCGGCATAGTTGTCGGAGTCATTGCTTAGGTCGCTTACCAGACCGAGCTCTCGACGTGTTACCCCGGCCTCGTATAGCCCGTCATTGGAATCCTTGCTGTCGTGCGCTACGGGAGGGCCGGTGGTGGGGTCGTTCAATCTCCAGAAGCTGATTAGGTTCGGCATGGAGAGAACCGTCGAACTATATGGCGTGTACGCGTTTACCGGGTCAACTTCGTTAAGGCCGCAGCCGACGAACCGGACCGACATCACGATCGCGGCGATCAACAACGGCGCCGCGATGATGACCGGTTCAATCACGGCGGTTCTTCGTGACCATGCGCTACTCCCAATGCTTTCCGGTCCGACTGGCATCCGAGCGCTCTATTTCGCACCAACAGAGACGATCGCGGCAAGAGCACGGTCCGCTCAGCGGACCGAAACGTCAGCCGCGGCTCCATCTCGAGATTTGTTGTGGCGCAACGATGACGTCGCAGGTAACGTCATCCAGTTACCGCACAATGATTGGGGCGTAGTGGTAAGCACGTGGCAATGTATGTAGGCGTCGTGGTCAATCCGCTCGCGCGAAAGAATCGCGGTGCGCCCGCCGATCGCGTCGCCGCCCTGCGTCGCATCGCCGGCCCGTGGGGCGAGGTGCATGAAACCGAGTCCATCAATGACCTCGGCAAGGTCGTCGACCAGATCTACCCGCGGGTCAGTCATCTCGTCAGCGATGGTGGCGATGGCGCGCTGCACTGGTTGATCAACGAAATGCTTTCGCGGGAGGGCAACCCGCGACTTTGGCCGACGTTTGTCCCCACCAGTGGCGGCACAATCGACTTCGTCGCGCGCAAGGCGCAGGTGCGTGGCCGCGCCGACGCCATTGTGCGTGCGCTCACCGAGGCCGCGGCGGCGAATCGTTCAGTGCCTGAAATACGGCTCGATACAATGCAACTCGAAGGAGAACTCGTCGACGGAGCGGCGTTTCGTCGCGTCGGCTTCGCGTTGGCCGCCGGAGGCGTGGGTAATCGCTTCTTCGATAAGTATTACCAGCACCCCGATCCAGGCCGTGCGACCATAGTTCGGGTCGTGGCCCGCGCGATCAGCGACTACGCCACCTCCGGTCTTGTTTCCGGCCGCTCGATTAAGCCCGACGGGGCCTCACATCTGTTCACTCCGACGCGCGCGCGGGTGGTGATCGACGGCAAGGAGCTCCCGACGCGAATACACAATGCGCTGCACGCAGGCGCGTTCGACGTGAATCTGGGTGGCATACTTCGGATTTTTCCGCTGGCACGTGAACCCGGTGCGTTGCATCTTCAGGCCGGAGAGATATCGCCGGCGCAGATGATTGCGCATCTTCCGACGTTGGTCGCCGGCGGCCCGATCCGCGCCGATCGACTAAGCGATATCAGCGGCCACGAAATGCTCATCGAGGCGGATCAGGAGCCGCTGTCACCGATCATCGACGGGGAAAGATTCAACGGCGTCACCCGACTCGTTGTCCGCGCCGGACCTCATGTGCGCATCGCGCAGCCGGGATCGCCCCACCACCAACGTCATTGACGATGCGACTGCAGGTCTGCGCCGATCCGGCCGGCGATGTGCGAGACCAGAGTCCGCACGTGCGGCGGCACCGTGGGTGAGAGCAATAGCAACGTGACCGCGCCGGCGCAGGTGCCGTCAGGCCACCACACCGGGGCCGACACACAGCAGATCCCGGAGAACACATCCTCGCGATCGATGACAACGGCGTCCGGTTCGCGGATTGACTCGCGCAGCCGACGCCATTCCCGCAACGTCCAGCAGTCGGGCAGCGCAATGTTCTCCGTTGGCTGGGCGGCGTAGAGAACTCGACCGGTCGCGGTGCGGGCGATCGACTCGGAATCGGCGGGCTCGGTGAGGTATGGCTGACCGCGCAACGTGGTGGCACAGATGAGCCGAAGCCGTTCTTCGTGCAGAATTCGCAGCGACGCCGTCGCCCCCGATTGCGCCGCGAGCGTACGCACCGGCCCGTGCGCCACGCGGCGCAACAGCGGATTCGGTTGCCAGCGTTGCCCGATCCGGTCGACCAGCGCCCCGACGTAGTAGCGGTGATCGACGCATTGCACCGCGCCGAGGCCGACCAGTTGTTCGGCCAGCCGATAGGTCGACGTCTTGGCCAATCCGCTCGCGCGGGCCAGCGCGGTGAGACCCAGCCCGTCGTCGGCCCGCGCCAGCGCGCTCAGCAGCGCGAAGGCCCCGTCGAGCACGCCCCTGCTAGCCGATTGCTGTGCACTGGAATGATTTTCGCCGTCCGCGACGTCGGCACGCAGCACCGACGATGGAAAGGCAAGAGAGACATTCATGTCGCCTCGCTGTCTACAGCCCCGACAAGCGTATTCATCAGCTCGACCAACCTTAACGGCGTTAAGGCAGCAGCGCACTCGGCTCGAAAAAATTTGCCTGCCCACCGCGCAGCCCGCGAAGCGGGCGTAACCTTCACCACCACCATGAGTGACAACCTCTGGCTGCACTTCGCCCGGCAAGGCCCCGACGTAGAAGCGCCCGTCATCGTCCGCGGCGACGGTGTGATGATTTTCGACGACAAAGGCAAGAGCTACCTGGACGGGTTGTCCGGTCTGTTCACCGTGCAGGTCGGTCACGGACGCACCGAACTGGCGCAGGCCGCCGCCCGGCAGGCCGAGACGCTCGCGTTCTTCCCACTGTGGGGCTACGCGACGCCCACCGCGATCGAGCTGTCCGAGCGCCTCGCGCGCTACGCGCCGGGCGACCTCAACCGGGTCTTCTTCACCAGCGGCGGCACCGAAGCGGTCGAGACGGCCTGGAAGGTCGCCAAGCAGTACTTCAAACTCGTCGGCAAACCCGGTAAACACAAAGTCATTTCGCGGGCGATCGCCTATCACGGCACCACGCAGGGCGCGCTGGCGATCACCGGCCTGCCGAAGTACAAGGCGCCGTTCGAGCCCATCACGCCCGGCGGCTTCCGCGTGCCCAACACCAACTTCTATCGGGCGCCCGAGCGGTTCGCCACGGACATCAAGGCCTTCGGCGAGTGGGCGGCCGACCGCGTCGCAGAGGCCATCGAGTTCGAGGGCCCCGACACCGTGGCCGCGGTGTTCCTCGAACCCGTGCAGAACGCGGGCGGATCGATCCCGCCGCCTCCCGGATACTTCGAGCGCATCCGGGAGATCTGCGACCACTACGACGTGCTGCTGGTGTCCGACGAGGTGATTTGCGCGTTCGGCCGCATCGGATCGATGTTCGCCTGCACCGACTTCGGCTACCAGCCCGACATGATCACCTGCGCAAAGGGATTGACGTCGGGATATTCGCCGCTGGGCGCGATGATCGCCAGCGAGAAGGTGTTCGAGCCGTTCTACGGCACCGACACGTTGTTCCCGCACGGCTACACCTTCGGCGGGCATCCGGTGTCCACCGCCGTCGCCCTGGCCAACCTCGACATCTTCGAGCGCGAAGGCCTCAACGATCGTGTCCGGCAACAGTCCCCGGCACTGCGGGCCACCCTGGAGATGCTGTACGACCTGCCGATCGTCGGTGACGTCCGCGGCGAGGGGTACTTCTTCGGCATCGAACTAGTGAAGGACAAGGCGACCAAGCAGACCTTCGACGCCGACGAGAAGCGCGCGCTGTTGACCCGGGTGTCGGCCGGCCTGTTCGATGCCGGATTGTATTGCCGCACCGACGATCGCGGTGACGCCGTTATCCAGTTGGCCCCGCCGCTGATCAGCGGGCAGCAGGAGTTCGACACCATCGAGTCCATCGTGCGCGGTGTGCTGACGGAGGTGGTATGACTAAGCCGCCTATCGATCCGATCCGCTGGCAGCCACCGGAATCCCGGCCGCTGCCCGAGCCGGACCTCGCGTCGGCGCTGCACATCATCGACGTGCCGGGGACCGCCGCCGAGGACGTCGTCGCCGATGCTGTCGGCAACATCTGGACCGGCGTCGAGGACGGCCGCATCATCCGGGTCAGCCCCGACGGTGCGTCGGTGGACGCGGTGGTCAGCACCGGCGGGCGACCGCTGGGCCTGGCGTTCGCCCACGACGGCCGGCTGCTCATCTGTGACAGCCACCGCGGACTGCTGCGCTACGACCCGACCACCGGCGGGATCGAGACGCTGGTCGCCGAGATCGAGGGCCGGCCGCTGACCTTCTGTTCCAACGTGGTCGAATCATCAGACGGCACAATCTTTTTCACCGAGTCGACCAGTCGTTTCTCCTATGAGCATTACAAGGGCTCGGTCATCGAGGGCCGCCCCAACGGCGCACTGTTCCGCCGTGACGTCGATGGAACGGTCACCGAACTGGTCGGCGAGCTGTACTTCGCCAACGGCGTCACGCTGACCGCCGACGAGTCGGCCGTGGTGTTCGCCGAGAGCACCGGCTGCCGGGTGTCGAAGTACTGGTTGACCGGCGAGCGGGCCGGCACCGTCACCCCATTGGTCACCGAGCTACCCGGATATCCCGACAACATCTCCACCGGCCTCGACGGCCGGATCTGGGTGGCGCTGGTCTCGGACCGCAATCCGCTCAACGAGTGGCTCGGCCCGCGCGCGCCCGTCATCCGCAGCATCATGTGGAAGCTGCTGCCCTACAGCTGGCTGCCCAACCCCAAGCCCACGGTCTGGGTGGCCGGTTTCGACCCCGACGATGGGCACGTGGTGGCCCAGCTGCACACCCAGCATCCGGCCTTCGGACTCGCCACCGGTGTGGTCGAGACACCGCGCCGGCTGTGGATGGGCCGCATCGCCGGACCCGGGATCTGCTACCTACCCATCGATAACAAGATTGTGCAACATCCGTAACACCAGTCACAGCGCGGCTCCCGGAAATCGGGCCGTCGATCGCCTACTCTGCAGTCACCATGGGTCTCTTCAGAACTGCGTCATGCCTGGCAGCGGCAGGTTTCATGATCGGCTCGCCCGCGCTGCTCGGCATGCCGGTGGCGTTCGCGGAGCCCGCCGTCGTACACGACCTGTGCCCGTACAAGGTGGCGACTCCCGCCGCGGTCGACTCGTCGGAAGTTCCGGAAGCGGGCCAGCCTCCCCTGCCCCTGCCCGTGCCGCCATCCCCGATCGGCGGTAACGAGCTCAGCGGCTGTGGCGTGGTCACCGCGGCCGGCACCCCGCCGGTGCCCGGCGACATCTCGGCGGAGGCCTGGGTGGTGGCCGACCTGGACAGCGGCGCCATCGTGGCCGCACGCGACCCGCATGGCCGGCACCGCCCGGCCAGCGTGATCAAGGTGCTCGTGGCGATGGCCTCGCTGCGCGAACTCAACATCAACAAGACCGTCGACGGCACGCCCGAGGATGCCTCTGCGGAGGGAACCAAGGTCGGCGTCTCCCCCGGTGGCGTCTTCACCGTGAACCAGCTGCTGCACGGCCTGCTGATGCACTCCGGGAATGACGCCGCGCATGCGCTGGCCATGCAACTGGGCGGTATGCCGGTCGCGCTGGACAAGATCAACGCGCTAGCCGCCAAACTCGGCGGCAAAGACACCCGCGCCGCGACGCCCTCGGGCCTGGACGGACCCGGCATGAGCACCTCGGCCTACGACATCGGCCTGTTCTACCGATATGCCTGGGAGAACTCGACTTTCGCCGACATCGTGCACACCGAGAAGTTCGACTTCCCGGGCCACGGCGACAGTCCCGGCTATCAGCTGGAGAACGACAACCAGCTGCTCTATCACTACCCCGGCGCCCTCGGCGGTAAGACCGGATACACCGACGACGCCGGGCAGACCTTCGTCGGCGCCGCGAATCGGGATGGCCGCCGCCTGATGGCGGTGTTGCTGCACGGCACCCGTCAGCCGATCGCGCCGTGGCAGCAGGCCGCTCACCTGCTCGACTACGGTTTCGCGACCGCCCCGGGAACCCGGGTGGGAACCCTGATCGAGCCCGATCCATCCCTGGCCGCACCGAAAATCGCCGCGCCGGGCGACACCCCCGGCGGACCCGCCACCAACGCGACCGCGCTGATCCCCAGCGTCGATGCACTGCCGATTAGGGTCGGCGTCGCGGTCATCGGTACGGTCGTTGTGTTTGGCTTGATTATGGTGGCGCGCTCGACGAACAGGCGACCGCAGCACTAAGCAGCGGCCACGTGCCGGGCGGCTACCGGAGGGGAGATCGTGAGCCGCATCGGCGAGTCTTTGCGGGCCCGACGGCGATTGCTGATCGGCGTCACCGCGGCGACGCTGGGCATCATCTGCGGCTACGACCTGTCCAACATCGCCGGCGCGCTGCTGTTCATCACCAACGACTTCAACCTCACCGTCCGTAAGCAGGAACTGCTGACCACGATGGTGGTGATCGGCGAGATCTGCGGAGCACTGAGCGGCGGATTCCTGGCCAACTCGATCGGGCGCAAGCGGTCGATGATGCTGGTTGCGGGCGGCTACGCGGTGTTCTCGCTGTTAGGCGCCGCCGCGGCATCGATGCCGTGGCTGATGGCGGCACGCATGGCGCTCGGCATGACGATCGGGTTGTCCGCCACCGTGACCCCGGTGTTCATCGCCGAATCGGCGCCGGCCCGACTGCGCGGCGCCATGCTGGTGACCTATCAGGTGGCGACCATCCTCGGCATCATCGGCGGCTACCTGTCCGCGTACATGCTGGCGGAGTCGGGCAGCTGGCGTTGGATGCTCGGCCTCGCGTCGGTACCCGCCCTCCTGGTGCTACCGCTGCTGGCCTCCACACCCGACACCGCGCGGTGGTATCTGTTCAAGGGCCGGGTCGACGACGCCCGAAAATCGTTGCTGCGGATCGAACCGAACAGCGATGTCGAAGCCGAGCTCGCCGAGATCTCCGACGCCATGGCCGAAGAGCGGGGCGGATCCGTCCTCGAGATGCTGCGCTTGCCGTATCTGCGCGCCACCTTGTTCGTCGTCGGCATCGGGTTCTTCGCCGAACTGAGTGGTATCAACGGGATCATCTACTACAGCCCGCTGTTGTTCCAGGCCATGGGTTTTCAGGGCAATTTCGCCCTGCTGGTGTTGCCTGCGGTGATGGAGGTGGCGTCGCTGATCGCCGTGCTGATCTCGCTGGTGCTCGTCGACCGGGTCGGCCGGCGGCCCATCCTGCTGTGCGGCATCGCGACCATGATCCTCGGCGACGGGGTGCTGATCGCCGTGTTCTCGTCGAAGTCCGACGCGGTGTCCGGATTCGGATACGCCGGGTTGCTGATGTTCACCATGGGCTTCACCTTCGGCTTCGGCGCCCTGGTCTGGGTCTACGCCGGCGAGAGCTTCCCGGCGCACCTGCGATCGCTGGGCTCGAGTGCGATGCTCACGGCGAACCTGACCGCAAATGCGCTCATCGAGTCGGTGTTCCTGACGATGCTGAACGATCTCGGCGGCGCGGGAATGTTCACGGTGTTCGCTTTGATCGCGACGCTGGGCTTCTTTCTGGTGTTCCGGTTCGCCCCGGAGACCAAGGGGCGACAACTCGAGGAAATCCGCCGCTTCTGGGAAAATAACGGCCACTGGCCCGACGAAACATCCAACGCGACAACGGATGTCTCGGCATGCCGCTAGTCGCGGCGGGCACGGTAGTCCTCGACGAGGGGGTCTGCCGCCCTGGCTGGGTGCACACGTCCGACAGCGCGATCGTGGGCTGCGGCGCGGGCCCGCCGCCGGAGTCCCCCGACGTCGATCTGCCCGACGCACTAGTGGTCCCCGGTTTCGTGGACATCCACGTGCACGGGGGCGGTGGCGCGTCATACCTCGACGGCGACGCCTCAGAGGTGTTGCGGGCGAACGATTTTCACCGGCGGTACGGAACGGCAGTGTCGCTGGCAAGCCTGGTGACCGCGGCGCCGGCAGAGTTGTTGGCGGCGGTGCGCGGACTCGCGGCCGCCACCCGCGACGGCGTCATCGCCGGCATCCATCTGGAGGGGCCGTGGCTGAGCACGGCGCATTGCGGGGCGCACGTGTGCGCGCAGATGCGTGACGCGACGGCGGCCGAGATCGATGCGCTGCTGGACGCGGGCGAGGGAACGATCCGGATGGTCACGCTGGCTCCCGAACGGGCCGGCAGCGCGGACGCCATCGCTCGCCTGGTCGATGCCGGAGTCGTTGTGGCAGTGGGCCATACCAATGCGACATATCAGCAGACTCGCGACGCGATCGAACGGGGCGCGACGGTCGGCACTCACCTGTTCAACGCGATGCGGCCACTGCATCATCGCGAACCCGGCCCCGCGCTCGCACTGCTGGAAGATCCGCGCGTGACGGTCGAGTTGATCGCCGACGGGGTGCACCTGCATCCGGCAGCGGTGTATGCGACGGTGCGGGCCGCCGGGGCCGACCGGGTCGCTCTGGTCACCGACGCCACCGCCGCCGCGGGCGCGCACGACGGCGAGTTTCAACTCGGGCCGGTGCCCGTCGACGTGGTTGACGGCGTCGCCCGGGTGCGCGGCACGCAGACGATCGCCGGAAGCACCGCGACCATGGAACGGCTCTTCGCGACGGCCGCGGGACTCGGCTCCGATCGCGACGCCGCGCTGATCGCCGCGGTGCGGATGACGTCTACGACGCCCGCACGAACGCTCGGCCTCGGCGCCGCGGGTAGCCTGCGCGTCGGTGGCGACGCCAATCTCGTTGTGCTGGAACAGGATTTCACCGTGCACTCCGTGATGGTGAGCGGCGACTGGGTCGAGCGCGACTGACGTTTGCTACCGTCGGTCGATGGCCTGGCTGGTGTTGGTGGCGTCCGGAGTGCTCGAAGCGGTGTGGGCGACCGCGTTGGACCGCTCCGAAGGATTCTCCCGACTAATTCCCTCGCTGATATTCGGTGTGGCGCTGCTGTTTTCGATGGGCGGACTGGCCGTCGCGATGCGCAGCCTGCCGACGGGTACCAGCTACGCGGTCTGGGTGGGCATCGGCGCGGTGCTCACCGTCGGCTACGCGATGCTGACCGGCGAGGAGACGGCCTCGCCGGTCAAGGTGCTGCTGATAGCCGGAGTTGTCGGCTGCATCGCAGGCCTGAAGGTGGCCGGTTAGGTGTTCTCAGTGGGCGGGGTCTCCTCGGCCCGGCCGAAGAGCAGCGGATAGGCGATACCGGCGATCGCCCCACCGATCAGCGGCGCCAACCAGAACACCCACAGCTGCGCGGGAGCGCCGTCGCCGTTGAAGAACGCGACCGCGGTCGAGCGTGCCGGGTTGACCGACGTGTTGGAGATCGGGATCGCGACCAGGTGGATGATCGTCAGCGTCAAGCCAATGGCAAGGCCGGCAAAGCCTTTCGGCGCCCGCGCATCCGTCGAGCCGAGAATGACGAACAGGAAGATCGCGGTCAACACGATTTCGGCGAGGATCACCGCGCCCATCGAGTAGCCGTTCGGCGAGTGCACCCCGTATCCGTTGGCCGCCAGGTGTCCGGTCGCGACGAATCCGGGCTTGCCGAACGCGATGTAGTACACCACCAGCGCGCCGAGCAGGCCGCCGATCACCTGAACGATCCAATATGCCGGTAGCAGTTTCCATTCCACCCGGCGAGCCAGTGCCGCGCCCAGGGTAACGGCCGGGTTGAAGTGCCCACCGGAAATCGTCCCGAATGCGTAGACGCCGGTCAGTACGGTCAGACCGAACGCCAGCGCGACACCCAGATAGCCGATACCGATGGAGAACAGATCAGATTGGGCCTTCAACGAAAAGACCGCGCTGCCAACGCCACCGAGCACCAACCAGAAGGTGCCGATCGTTTCCGCAGCCAGTTTGTGGAAGAGATTTGGTGCAGACATCGCCTACCCGCCTTTGCGTAGAGCAATAAATAGTGCTCCTGAGGATGACACGCCCGGAGTCAGACGCGCCCTGTCGATGCCGAATTGTGTCGCTAACGAGACAGCCGCGATGTTGAGCTAGACGTCTTTGCGGCGTCGGGTCAACCGGGAAAAACCCAGCGCCCCAACGACACCCACAGCCACACCGGTCATCACCTGTCGCGCCCTGACCGCGTCGGCGGGCGGTAGCTTGGGGATGGACACCGCGATCTCCGGCGGCTCAGCGGGCGGCCCAGCCGGCGGCTCCGCGGGATCGTCCAGCGGGTGACCGTTCGACGTCGCCGCCCACGCCGTCGCGAAAAGCAGCAGGCGCGCAGTGACATACGCGAACACCATCAGCCCCATCACCGGCCCGAACGTGGCACCGGCCGGACTGTGCAGCACGGACTTCAGGTAAATCGAGGCGACCAGCTTGAACAGTTCGAAGCCGATCGCCGCGAGCAGCGCGGCGCGAACCGAGCTGTGGAAGTTGACCGGATCTCGCGGCAACCGCGCGATCATCCAGCCGAACACCAACCACGACAACAGGAATGACACCAACACCGAGACACTGCGCAGGATCCCGTCCAGCACCGGCAGCTCGTGCACACCGAGCGCGTGTAGCAATCGGGCCATCGGCGCCGCACCGGCCAGCGCGCTGAGCGCGAGGGTCGCGAAGATCGCCACGAACGACGACATCATCGCGGCCAGGTCGGAGAATTTGGTGCGGATGTAGCCGTGCGACCCGTCGCTCTGCCGCCACAGTTCGGTCAACGCGACCCGGAGGTTGCTCATCCAGTTCAGGCCGACCCACACCGCCACGGCCAACCCGATGACGCCGACCGAGGCCCGCGCGTCGATCGCGGAGTTCATCAGGTCGAGGATCTGCTGCCCGAGAACGCCGGGCACCGCATGACGGACCTTCTTGTCGATCGCATCCAGCACCTCCGGATGCCGGTACAGCAGGAAACCCGCGACGCTGAAACTGACCATCAGCAGGGGGAATAACGCGAAGATGGTGTAGTAGGTCAGCCCGGCCGCGAAGAAGTTGCCCTGGCATTCGTCGAACCAGTCGTTGGCCCGGACCGCGTGATCGAGCCATGCGTACCGCGCCCGCAGTCGATCTAGGATCCCTGGCTTGGCCGGTTCGCTCATGGCACCCCGCTAAGGACGTCTCGGCAGGAACCCGAGCCGGTCGTAGACCCGGTCGACGGTCTTGGTGGCCACGTCGTCGGCCCGTGCCGCCCCGGCGGCCAGCACTGCTTCCAATTCTTTTGGATTGGTGAGCAATTCGTCAACACGGGTTTTGATCGGGGTGACGAAGTCGACGACCGCTTCGGCGGTCTCCTTCTTCAGGTCGCCGTAGCCGCGTCCGGCGTAGCCGTCGACCAGCTTCGCGATGTCGACCCCGGTGACCGCGGATTGAATGCTCAGCAGATTCGAGATGCCGGCCTTGGCCTCCGGGTCGTAACGGATCTCCCGCTCGCTGTCGGTCACCGCGGAGCGAATCTTCTTGGCGGACTTGGCCGGATCGTCCAGCAGGCTGATCAGGCCGGCGTCGGTGGCAGCCGACTTGCTCATTTTCGACGACGGGTCCTGCAGGTCGTAGATCTTCGCGGTGGCCTTCGGAATCATCACCTCGGGAACGACGAATGTGTCCGGGTAGCGGCTGTTGAACCGTTGCGCGACGTCGCGCGCCAACTCCAGGTGCTGGCGCTGGTCTTCTCCGACGGGCACCAACTCGGCGTCGTAGGCCAGCACGTCGGCGGCCTGCAGCACCGGGTAGGTGAACAGGCCGACCGTGGTGGCGTCGCTCCCCTGCTTCGACGACTTGTCCTTGAACTGCGTCATCCGGGAGGCCTGCCCGAAACCGGTGAAGCAGCCCAGCACCCAGGCCAGTTGGGTGTGCGCGGGGACATGGCTCTGCACGAAGATCGTGCTGCGGGCCGGGTCGACGCCGAGCGCCAGGTATTGGGCGGCGGTGACCAAGGTTCGGCGCCGCAACACCTCGGGATCCTGCGGGATGGTGATCGCGTGCAGGTCGACGACGCAGAAGAACGCGTCGTGGTCGTCCTGCAACTGCGCCCACTGGCTGACCGCACCCAGCGCGTTTCCGAGGTGGAGCGAGTCGGAGGTGGGCTGCACGCCGGAGAAAACCCGGCTGGTTCCAGGGGCACTAGTCATGATGCCCCAATCTTTTCACGCCCACACCGGCGCTTCTTGCAGTACCGCGGGTATCGCCATAATGTCGGCGGCATGACTACCCGCGCGCCCATCCATCTCGGTTCTGGCGAACCGGTCGTGCTGCTACATCCGTTCCTGATCTCGCAGCTGGTCTGGAACGACGTCGCGCAGCAACTGGCCGACACCGGCTCCTATGAGGTGTTCGCCCCGACGATGGCGGGCCACAACGGCGGCCCGAAGTCGGGCACCTGGTTTCTGAGCTCGTCGGTGCTGGCCGATCATGTCGAGCGGCAGCTCGACCAATTGGGCTGGGACACAGCGCATATCGTCGGCAACTCGCTAGGTGGCTGGGTGGCCTTCGAATTGGAGCGGCGCGGACGGGCCCGCACGGTCACCGGCATCGCCCCGGCCGGCGGCTGGACCCGATGGACCCCGGCCAAGTTCGAGGTGATCGCGAAGTTCGTGTCGGGCATGCCGTTCTGGGCGTTCGCCCGTTTCCTCGGCCCCAAGGCGCTCCGCATCCCAGGTACCCGCGCACTGTCCACGCTTCCGGTCAGCGGGACCCCCGACGGCGTCACCGACGAACAGCTGGCCGCGATCGTCGACGATGTTGCGCACTGCCCGGCCTACTTCCAGCTCTTGGTCAAATCGCTGTGGAACCCCGGCCTGCTCGAGCTGGCTCAGACCGCGGTGCCCGCGCATCTGGTGCTCTGCCAGAAGGACCGGGTGTTCCCCGCACCGCGGTCACACCGCTACTTCCAGGCCCAGTTGCCGGACAGCACCCGCATCACCGAACTCGACGGCGTCGGGCACATCCCGATGTTCGAGGCGCCGGAGCGAGTCACCGCGGTGATCAGTGCCTTCCTCGATGAGCACAGCCCGCCGCTGCGCGCGGTCGACGACCCGCCGGCCAGCTAGGCCGACAGGGGCACGACGTGCGGGCGCGCGGCCGGTGCGGTCCACCGGGCGAGCGCGTTCAGCCACTGCGAGTAGTCGGCTGAGTCGCCGGCCCACGCGATGTACCCGTCGGGCCGCACCAGCACCGCGGGCCCGGAGCCGGCCCGCTCCGCCTGATGCAGGTCGGTCACACCGATCGCGGCCCTGCCACATTCGCGGATCAGCACGAAGCCGGGCTCACGCTGCAACTGTGTCAGGCGCTCACCGATCAAGGCAATCTGAGTCGCGCGAGTACCCACCAAAGCGCTCTGGTCGGCCCGGTGCCGGTAGCGCAGCGCCGTGCCGGCGAAGCTTCCGGCGACCGCATCGCGTACCCGGGGAGTACGAAGTAGTCTGGGCACCAATAGATTTCGCACGGCACGCGCAACCCGCGGGCGCAGGGTGATGCCGCGTGCCATCATCCCGGACTGCAGCAGCACCCGCTCGCCGATAGGATGACGCTCCGACTGATAGCTGTCTAGCACCGCATCCTCGGCGCCGGCGAGCACAGCATCGATCTTCCACGCCAGGTTGACCGCATCCTGGATACCGGTGTTCATTCCTTGACCACCCATCGGCGAGTGCACGTGCGCGGCATCACCCGCCAGGAACACCCGGCCGTGCCGATACTGCTCGACTTGCCTTTCGTCGCAGTGGAATCGGGACTTCCAGCTGACCTCCCGGAAGCCGAGGTCAGCCTTCATCGCGTGCGCGAGAATCCGCTCGATCTCGTCGTCGTCGACCGGATCACTGTCCGGGGCTTGCTGTTTACGGTCCCACACCATCGCGCGATACCACCGGCCGTCCCGCTCACGACGGTCGTAGGGCGCCAGGAACGCGAACTCGTTGCGCGTGCTGCCCAAGGTCAACTCGTCGCCGGACGGGCCGCGCTCGAGCTTGACGTCGGCCAGCACGATGGACGACAACACCGTCTTGCCGGGGAAGTCCACCCCGAGCAGCGCGCGGACCGTGCTGTGCGCCCCGTCGGCGGCAACCAGATACTGAGCCCGCCAACGCGTCTGGTCACCCGTGGTCACCGTGACCCCGTCGGCGTCCTGGTCGAGCCCGACGACCTCGACGCCGCGCCGGATGTCGGCGCCCTGCGCGACGGCGTAAGCGGCCAGAGCCTGGTCGACGTTGGTCTGCGGGGTGATCATCGCGAACCGGTACGGCGAATCGAGATGGGTCAGGTCGATGCGCGCCCCGCCGAAAATCGTGACGCCCGAAGCCTTGTGCGCGTGGGCCAGCAGGTCGTCGGCGATCCCGCGGGCGTCCAGCACTTCCAGCGTGCGAGCCTGGGTGGCAAACGCGCGGCTGGACGGGTTGATCGTCGGCCGGCGTTCGAGCACCGCGACCGACCGGCCCGCCCGCGCCAGGTCACCGGCCACGGTCAGACCGGTCGGGCCCGCGCCCACCACCAGAACGTCGATGTCGTACTCGGTCATCAGGCCACCGCCTCGGGATCGGGGTACCAGCGTCGGATGTCGTCGGGGGTCGACACGGCCGCACGGTTGAAGACGAACCGACACCCCGGTTGGGCCACATGGGCGGCGTTGACGATCGCCTCGAACAGCAAGGTGTTGACCGAAACCAACCGCACCCCGGCGCCGATCAGCACCGCGTCGTAGCGCTTGGCGGCAAGCCAGTGCTGAGCCTTGTCGATACCGGCCGCGCCGAAGTCGATCAGGCAGTTGTCGACGTCGTAGCCGGCGGCCCGCAGACCGGCGACGTTCTCGTCGTTGGCGGCCCGCAACCTCTCCCTCGACAAGCCGGGAAACTGCGCAAAGTCGGGCGAGGAGCAATCGACGACGTCCGGGTCGAGTCCGATCTGGATGGCGGTGACGGTCATGGGCGTGACCCTCTCGTGGCTATGTCAACAACTGTTGAACTCGACGCTAGGACGTTCCGCGCGCCATGTCAACAGTTGTTGAATACACTGTCCGTCATGCCATCGAAAGCGCGCGAGGGACGCGACGGCCAGGCCACCCGGGCCGCGATCCTGGATATCGCGCGATCGCAGTTCGGCAGCCATGGCTTCGAGCGGACGACGATTCGCTCGGTAGCGTCGGCAGCCGATGTCGACCCGGCGCTGGTCATGCACTACTTCGGCAGCAAGGCCGCGCTGTTCGCCGCGGCGTCGGAATTCGAGATCAACTTCCCGGACCTGTCCGGCGTCGCGCCGGACCGCGTCGCCGACGTGGTGGTGCCGATGTTCGTCGACGCGTGGGGCCCGCAGGGCGCGTTACTTCCCCTGCTGCGGGCGGCCGCTACCAACCGGACCGCCGCCGACGCCCTGCTCACGGTGTTCGTCAGTCAGGTGGCCCCCGCGCTGGCCTCGATCACGCCGGACCGCGCCCCCGAGCGCGCGGCCCTGGTGGGCTCGCAGTTATTGGGCCTGGCGGTGGCCCGCTACATCCTCGGCGTGCCACCGCTGATCGCCATGTCCGACACGCAGCTCATCGAGTGGCTGCGACCGGTCATCGCCCACTACCTGACCGATCCGGCTCCCTGACGCTGCTCGACGATCGCCAGCGCCCGCCTGGCCCATCGGACGTTCTCTTCCTCGTAGGAGATTCCGCGCATCAGGGTCAGGTACGGGCCCACCCGCGGCGCCGTGGCCAGGAATTCGTCTTCGGTTCGGCCGTCCAGAATCCGGGCCCGAAGCCGTTGGTAGCGTTGGACTTTCGCCTCGGCCCGGTCGCGTCGTTCGGCGATCAGGTCATGAACGGCCGCTGCGTCGCCGACGTCGAACGCCTGGACTTTGATCATGAGCTCGTCGCGGATCGCCGATGGCTTCGCCGATTGCCCGGTGAACTCCCGGATGGCCTCGTAGCCCGCCTCTGTCAGCGAGAACATCCGCTTGTTGGGCCGGCGCTCCTGCTCGACGATGCGGGCCTGGATCAGGCCCTGATCGGCGAGACGCTCGAGCTCGCGGTAGAGCTGCTGCGGGGTGGCCATCCAGAAGTTGGCCACCGACGCATCGAAGTCCTTGGCCAGGTCATACCCGGACGACTCGCCCTCGAGCAGCGCGGCCAGCACGGCATCACGTAGCGACATTCCGCGATCGTACCTTCGTACTAGTAAACAAATTGATTATTCACTTATGGACATAGCGAGGTCGACGATCTACTGTCGAGCACATCTACTCAACAAATTGACCATGCGAGGTGTCCGATGCATCCCTTCCGCAAGGCGGTCGAAGAGCGCGACGAAGCGGCCATCCAGGCCCTGCTCGCCGACGACGTCGTATTCACCAGCCCCGTGGCCTTCAAGCCGTACGCCGGTAAGCCGATCACGGCAGCGATTCTGGGCGGGGTGCTGCGGGTGTTCGACAACTTCCGCTACGTGCGCGAGATCCACGACGCCGACCACGGTCTGCACGCGCTGGAGTTCGAGACCGGCATCGTCGGCGCCCCGGGCGTCACGATCAACGGCTGCGACTTCATCCACGTCAATGCAGACGGTCTGATCGACGACTTTAAGGTGATGGTGCGACCGCTTTCCGGAGCGACGGCTTTGTCCGAAGCGATGGGCGCACAATTTCCGAGAATCCAGCAGGAAGCCGTCGAACTGGCCGACCAGTTCGCCCGGGCCTAGCGCACAGGGCCTGAAAAAGACAAGGGAGCAGCCAGGCATGCGAATCGGACTGGGAATCAACTACGCGGGCGGCTTCAAGGAGGTGGCCGCCGAGGTGGCCGACCTCGAACGCGCCGGCCTGGACATTGTCTTTGTCCCCGAGGCGTATTCGTATGATGCGGTGAGTGCGCTCGGGTATCTGGCCGCCAGCACCGAACGCGTCGAGTTGGCCTCGGGCATCCTGCAGCTCTACACCCGCACGCCCACGCTGACCGCGATGACCGCCGCCGGCCTCGACTACGTCTCCGACGGTCGATACACCCTGGGGCTCGGCGCTTCCGGGCCGCAGGTGATCGAGGGCTTCCACGGCGTCCGCTACGACGCCCCGATCGCGCGCACCCGCGAGGTCATCGAGATCTGCCGCCAGGTCTGGCGCCGCGAAAAGCTGCAATACCAGGGCGAGCACTACGAGATCCCGCTGCCCGAAGGGAAGGGCACCGGCCTGGGCAAGGCGCTGAAGCTCATCAACAGACCCGTCCGCGAACGCATTCCGATTCTGATCGCCGCGCTCGGGCCCAAGAACGTCGAGCTGGCCGCCGAGCTCGCCGAGGGATGGCAGCCGATCTTCTTCCTGCCCGAGAAGGCGAAGGACGTCTGGGGTAAGTCACTGGCGGCCGGGCAGGCGAAGCGCGACCCGGCGCTGGGCGACCTCGAGGTGTTCGCCGGCCCGACCCTGGCCATCGGCGACAACGTCGAGCCACTGCGCGAAATCGTCAAGCCGCACCTGGCGTTGTACATCGGTGGTATGGGGGCCAAGGGCAAGAACTTCTACCACGCGCTGGCCACCCGGTACGGGTACGGACCGCAGGCCGACCGCATCCAGGAGCTGTATCTGGCCGGCGACAAGGAAGCCGCCGCCAAGGCGGTTCCCGACGACCTGGTCCGCGACATCTCCCTGATCGGAACGCCCGCGTTCGTCAAGGAGCGGATCGCGGCTTTCCGCGAGGCCGGGGTGACCACGCTGAACGTGGTGCCGGTCGCGGAGACCGCGAACGAGCGCGTGAAGCTGATCGAGACGCTGCGCGGCCTGGTGGACTGACGCTCAGTCCTCGCGGGCGGCCGCCAAGGCGTCGTTCAACGTCTTGCTCGGCCGCATCACCGCGATGGTCTTGTCGTCGTCGAGCCGGTAGTAGCCACCGATGTCGACCGACTCGCCCTGCACCTTGTCGAGCTCGGAGATGATGGTGTCTTCGTTCTTGCCCAGCTCATCGGCCAGCGCGGAGAAGTGCTTGCGCAGCTCCTCGTCGTCGCTCTGCTTCGCGAGTTCTTGCGCCCAGTACAGCGCCAGGTAGAACTGACTGCCGCGGTTGTCGAGCTCACCGGTCTTGCGCGACGGGCCCTTGTTGTTGTCCAACAACTTTCCGATCGCAGCATCCAGCGTGACACCGAGGATCTTGGCGCGCTCGTTGCCGGTCTTGATGCCGATGTCCTCGAAACACGCTCCCAGCGCCAGGAATTCACCGAGCGAGTCCCACCGCAGGTGATTCTCCTCGACCAGCTGGTGGACGTGCTTGGGGCGCCGAACCGCCGGCGCCGGTCTCATACATACCGCCACCGG
>CAWGIJ010000012.1:0-437138 GCA_963822655.1 uncultured Actinomycetota bacterium | reverse complement strand
CGCGGTGGTCCAGGTGTTGACGTGTTCGATAGCTCGGACTGCGGCCATCACGACGGCCTGTGGGCTTTCATCGTCTGCGGTCTTGAGGGCAGTGCTCAGTGTGATGGCGTCTTGCAGGTCGTGGATCGATTGGCTAGCAGGTCTTTTCATCTCATCGTCGGTGATCCGCGCTTGAGACATCGCGTCAGACCACACCGCAGCTCGACGGGCGTGTCGCTGTCAGGAATCCCTCGATGCAGACCACGTTTAATTGCGGCGCGCGGGGGTTATCTGTCTGCGTCCCGAACTTGAGCTGGCCCAACAGAAGGAGCAATTAATGACGAATGTGCGGCGACTGATCCTCTTAGGCGGCGTGATTCTCTTCGTCGCGGGCGTGATCGGGTTGTTCGTCCCGGTGACGATCTCCGACGGTATTGGCTGCGGCAACGCGGTGCACTCCGATCTGTCGGCTGCACGGGAGCAGGACAACCGCAATATCGGTAACTCTCCTGTCGTTCAACAGATTCCAATTGCCAACCAACTCGCGCCCAAAAGCGAGTTCGTCTCCTCCTGCAACTCAGCTTTGGGTAACCGGCGGCTGTGGACGATTCCGCTGGCCCTGGTCGGCTTGGCAGGCGCTGGCTGGATCCTTGCGCAACGTCGCGACAATGCCGGCACGGGCATCTGAGTCTTCCCGCTCCGGTGGTTTTGCCAAAGCATCTCTTCGCGAGGCCACCGGGCGCGGAATACTCGCCCTGAGCACGCCCTTCGCACCGCGCGAATGACACGCGTTTGGGGGACTCCCACGGGTGGCGGCATGTGAATACGCAGCGTCGGCATCCAGCAGCACCACTCGCGGCCATCCTCGACTAGGCCCAGGACCGCTTCATTGGAGGATTTCTGGGTATGCCCGAGACTCTGGTTGGTCGTGATGGCGCGTGGCGACGGTAACTACTGGGAAAACGGGGATATAGATGTGTGACGCGGGTTCGCCGGCGGTGTTGTTCGACCTCGACGGCACGTTGGTCGATACGAATTTTCATCACGCGGTGGCGTGGCAACGCGCATTCGCCGACGTGGGCCGTCACGTGTCATGTTGGCGGATCATCGAACTCTTGGGGCGCTCCGGAGATGAACTTATCGCCGAGTCAATCGGTGACGAACTCGCCGAAAGTAGAGGCGATGAGGCGAAGGACAGCCACAACAGGTATTTCGGCGAATATGAACCTGTTTTACAGACGACTGCTGGTGCCCGCGATCTACTCCAGGCCATTACCGATCAGGGATGGCAGACGGTGTTGGCGACATCGGCGGGGGAGACGACGCTGAAATTGTTGCGCCGGGTTCTTGACGCCGATGACCTTGTCGGCCACGTCACTTCGAGTGCCGATGCCGACCGCGGCAAACCTCATCCCGATATTGTCAGCACAGCGCTTGAGCGCGCCGAAATTGGCGCCGAGGAGGCGATTTTCGTCGGTGACGCTGTGTGGGATATGCAAGCAGGCAAACGCGCCGGAGTGCCGACAGTAGGTTTACTCAGCGGCGGAGCAAGCCGGAAGGCACTGCTAGATGCTGGCGCTGTCGCGATCTATGACGATCCGCGCGATATCCTTGCCAATTTCAGCGACTTCGTCAATCTGCGCGCAACGACGTAACCCCGCGCCGCCGTGCGTGCCCGAGCCAAGCGTTCCCCAGTAATCACCGAGTGGCACAACAACTTCCACTTGTTCACCGGCAGCCTGTTGCTGCTCATGCACGCCCTGAGCGAAGAACCACAACGCGCCATCTGCGATGCCCTAGTTGCACGCTGGATCTCGATACCGCGCTATAGATCCAAGCCGATACGCTGCAACCGTCGACCAACGAAGACTCATCCAAAGCCATACCGCTGAACAGAGATTCGACACGAAAAAATCACCTTCCACCAGGATGACGCCGCCGCCGGACTCCTTCGCGCCCACTACACCGTCGCAACACTGGGCTGATCGGATTCCCACCGCCTGCTTCGTGGTAGCAATGTTGCGGACTCGGCGACGGGTTAGCCACCGGGGGGAGCCCGATGGGCGTCGAGGCTGCGTTGGAGTTCTGCGTTGATGGCCTGAGCCTCGGTGAGTTGATCTTCGAGGATGATGATTCGGCACGCCGCCTCGAGGGCGGTACCGCGGTCGACCAGTTCACGAGCCCTTGCCGCGATCCGCAATTGATAGCGGGAATAGCGGCGATGGCCACCCTCAGAGCGCTGAGGTGTGAGTAGTCTCGCCTCATCGAGGCTGCGCAGGAACCCTGGGGTGGTTCCCAGAATTCGGGCGGCACTGCCCATGCTGTATGCCGGGTAGTCCTCGTCGTCGAACTTATCGTTTGGGTCACTGTCGGCAGAGTTGCTGTTCGCTTGTACCACAACGCCTTTCGAGGCACCCAACGCCATGCTTAAAAGAGAAAGGCCGACACCCCGGCGCGCGATAATCGCCGCGCCCCGGGGTTGCCGGCCCTGAGGAAATCACCACCATCAATCGACACTGCATTGGAACTGCGGTATCGGCCCGACATTCACATCACGGGCGATCCGACGGTAACTCCTCCTTTCCCTCTACTTCACCTGCCGGTACCACTTATTCGGATACTGCTGGACTTGCTTGGCAGCCTGAGAACTGCTGTCTCACATCGGTCTTGCGTCTCTGACCGCCACTCCTTCTTCGACATCACGGGTAGTTCGTCATCTCCCGTGCCATCACCCTCTGTTCTGTCTGCGATCGAAACTATAACCGCACCGATCGCGAATGTCTACCCTTGACGCAGTAGATTTTCTTCCGCGGCGCTAGGATGTGTTCTACGATCTCGACATGGCCATACCTGACTCGGATGCCCTCGGAACCGACGCGATCCTGCGTCATATAGACCTCGAAGCTGATTCCATCAGCATCGAAGTGACGCTGTATCTGCCCTGGGGTGTCGCCACGGGCATAACGGTGCCCACCGAATACTTCGGCCACTATGTCGCGAAGTTCTTCACCAGGAACGATGCCGAGGATGTCGCGCGCCGGATCGGGGCTCTCGAAGCCGAGCAAGAACGAATTTTCATTCATCTCCGTAAAGCCCGGTGCTACGTCGCAGGCACCGTTGTTGAGCACGACTCGCTGCGCATCCGCCTGTCCGACGTGTCCGCGTGGACAGTTGCCGGCCTCAAGAAGCCATCAGCCGAGCCGTCGCTCGTCCGGTAGTAGCCGCGGACTGAGCCTGGCGGTGATGAAGTCGGTTGCCTGCGCCGAGGCGGAATTCGGTTCCGCGGTGTAGCCAACCAGCGAGAGCCCGGGTGCGGCCCTGAGCGTCAAGACGTTATGGGTCAAGGTGACCTCGCCGACTAAGGCGTTGCTGTCGGTCTGCCTGGGCGCCGACTCGACCGCCGTCGCCTGGTCCAAACACCCCGAAGAATTCGCCGAAATTCGGGCGATGGTGATGCTACAGCCGGCGGATCATTATGCGGCGCAGGCCTATACGGTAGGCTGCATGCCCCACATCGATTACGTCATTCAGTACGTCGCATCGCTAGGGCGGTCGATGACGTTCTATCGGGACGTTATTGGGCTCAAGGTGCGGATCGAAGGCGATGGCTACGTGGAGTTCGAGATGGACAACACAAAATTTTCGCTTTTTGAACGCTCGAAGCTGCCGGAGCTCATTGGGCTGGATGCCGGAAAGGCGCCGTGCGGCGAGATCGGCTTCATCATCGACGACGTCGCCGCGGAAGCGGAACGGCTGAAAGAACTCGGCGTGGAGATACTGACCGGCCCCATGGACCGACCATGGGGTGAAAGAACCCTTCACATCAGTGACCCGGACGGCAACGTCATCGAGTTCGCGCAGAAGCTCGGTGACTAAACCTTCCTGCGTGTTCGCTTGTGCCGCTGGCGAAGTCGGTGAAGAAGTCTCCGGGCCGTCTCGGAGTTAGTAGCGCGTCGTCGCTGAAATGCATTTGCCATTTCGCCTCTAGATGTCGGGGTGCAGGTCGCGCACACTGCTGACTGACTCGAGCAGCGACGCCAGGTGCAGTACGGTCGATTCGGCGTGCCACTGCGCCGCAAGCTGGATCCCGATGGGCAGCCCATTGCTGCTGGTGCCGAAACGCATTGTCAGAGCAGGCAATCCGGTGATGTTGAAGGGCACGGTGTAGGCCATCACGTGAGCGCTGGCGTCGACGGTCTGGTCGTCGACGACGAACTCGGTGCTTCCGTGCGGCGGCGCCGGGAACGGCGTGACGGGAAGCAACAGGGCGTCGTAGTCCACGAAGTACGCGGCCAGGCCGTCGCGGAGTCGCTCGTAACCCTGTTCGGCGTCGACGTAGGCCTCGATGGAGGTATCCGGCGTGGCCAGGAGGCCCCTGGAGATCTTGAACATCTGGTCCGCGTGCCCGGCGGTGACGGTCGCGAACTCGGGTTTGGCCTCCATGACCAACTGCCGAAAGAACACGTCCAGGGGGTTGTCCCGCTCGAAGGCGGGGATGGTCACGGGTTCCACGATTGCGCCGAGCTCCGTGAGCGCTGCGGCTGCCGCACGAACGGTGGCGGCCACCTCGGGCTCGATGGGCCCGAGTCCCGAGTCGACGAGCCAGCCGACACGAAGTGGTCGCGTCGGAACAGGACCGACACCGCGGTCGTACGTCGGCGTGGTGACCGAGAAGCCGTCGAGACCGTCCGGCCCAGCAAGAAGCGGGTACGTCAACGCGAGGTCGCGGATCGTGCGCGCCATCGGGCCCACGTGCCAATCCCGACGCGGTGCCCGCGGCCAGACTCCGGTCATGGGGATGCGGCCGTGGGTGGGCTTGAGGGACACGATGCCGGTGTGTGCCGCCGGGCCGCGGACTGAGATGGCGAGGTCGGTACCGAGACCAAAGGGGCTCAGACCCGCTGCGATGGCAGCGGATTCACCGCCGCTCGATCCTCCGGGTGTGCGGTCGAGGTCCCAGGGGTTGTTCGATCTCCCAGTGAGGCGATTGTCGCTTTCCGTCGAGTAGGAGAACTCGGGAAGGTTCGTCTTGGCGATGAGAATGCCGCCCGCATTTCTGATCCGCGCCACGCTGGTCGCATCGACATCGGGGCTGCGGCCCTTGAAGATTGGCGAGCCCCGTTGGGTCATCACGTCTGCGGTGTCGATCGAGTCCTTCACAGTGAACGGGACGCCGTGGAGGGGTCCGACCGCGGCCCCTGCGGCGAGGGCTTCGTCCGCGGCGACCGCGGCATCGAGTGCGCCGGCGGCCCACGTAACGATGGCGTTGATCTTCGGGTTGATCGCGTCGATTCGGTCGAGATGGGCTTGCACGACTTCGACGGAGGTGACTTCACGATCGCGGATAAACTCGGCCAGTTTCGTCGCGTCCGAGTAGGTGAGGTCGGTATCCATGTTCCCATTCTCGCTAGAAGACCGGGCGACTCTTGCAGGGATGATCCTGTGCTGCAAACCGACTGGCAACTGCTCACGATGAGTGCTCTTGGATCGGCATCTGGGTGAGGGGACCGCGGTGACTGGGTGGGCATCGGCCCGTGTCGGGGGCTCTCGGGTCCGCCGGTCGGCAACCGTCGTGCTCGACGCGGGCGGCGCGGTGCCAGGTAGCGTCGTTATCAATGGCTGATCAGACCCTGCGGGCACAAGCTGTCAGACACTTGCGAGCGCGGCGGCTGCTCGTGGTGTCCGCGATCGTGCTGCTGCTGTTTGGGGTGCCGTGGTGGACGCTGTTGCTCGCAGGCACTCGGTGGCCCACCCCCGCGCTCGTGGTCGGGACGCTCGCGTTCGTCGCCGCCGTGGTTGCGCTGCTAATGACGATGGTGTGGGGACACGGGCGCAGACACCGGGACGGTGCGGCCGTTGCGGGCGGCGTGTTACTGGGTGCCGTCTGGGTTCTTTTCGTCTGGTCCGTGTTGTCCGAGGTGCTTCGGCTGGCTCTGCTGGCGTTCGGCGTGGGGGATCCGTCGAGATCTCGGGTCGTCGCAGCCATGGTCGTCGTCGTGGTCGTTGTGCTGCTCGTGTGGGGCCATTTCGAGGCGATGCGGGTGCCGCGCGTCAAGCACGTCGACGTGACGATTCCGCGGCTCGGCGCGGGGATGGACGGCCTGCGGGTGGTGATCATCACCGATACGCACTATGGCCCGCTCGACCGCGCCGGCTGGTCCGCGGCGATGGTTGAACGGGTCAACGAACTCGACGCCGACGTGGTGTGCCACCTCGGTGATATCGCCGACGGCACAGCGGAATTGCGGGAGGCGCAGGCGGCGCCGCTCGCCCGTGTACGCGCGACGCGTGCCCGCGTTTATGTGACCGGCAACCATGAGTACTTCAGTGAGGCCGAGGGCTGGCTGAATTTCATGCAAGGCATCGGCTGGGAGACGCTGCGCAACCGGCACGTCGTGGTTGAACGTGGCGGCGACGCGCTCGTGATTGCCGGCGTCGACGACGTGACCGCGCAGGGATCGGGTCTCGAGGGGCACGGCGCCGACGTCGGCGCGGCAGTCGTGGGGGCAGACCCGACGCTGCCGGTGCTGCTCCTCGCTCATCAGCCCAAGCTCGTCTCGCAAGCGGTCGCGGCGGGTGTCGATCTGCAACTCTCGGGGCACACCCACGGCGGGCAGATCTGGCCGTTCAACTTCCTCGTTCGGCTCGACCAACCTGTGGTGCACGGGTTGAGCAGGCACAGTGAGCGCACACAGCTCTACACCAGTAGGGGTAGCGGGTTCTGGGGCCCGCCCTTCCGGGTATTCGCTCCCAGCGAGCTCACCGTGCTGACATTACGCAGCGTCTAGCCCAGAGCATCGGTCTAACTGCGGCCGTGAGCGAGGATCTCGATCCCGTTGCGCGTTGAGGACTAGCCAAACCCGGGACACCGCGGCGTCGTGGTGTTGATCGCCCGGTCGCCCAATCGGTATATTGGCTCACGCCAATCCTGCGGTCAGAGCCTGCGAATGTGGCTGCAGCAGAGAGGTTCAAAGCCCGCGAGGACTATTGGCGACCGACATGGCGCCACGCCGAGCTCGACTACGACCTCGAGCCGGTGCGGCAGAATTACTAGCAACACGCGAAGCTTCCGGTACGGCCCGGTGTGTCATTTCGATGTCACCACTTTGGTGAGGCTGGTTGCTGCGTCGGGCCCCTCGGCATGCAGCCCTGGGAACTGCGCATAAATGGGGATTGACCCGGCGGACGTACGCTACGCCCGCCGGGCGCCGGAATGCTGACCCCGTCTATTACCGATGAAGCCGGCCGATGATTAGGCGACGGTGAGATCACCTACCGACCCGTAGTGGCGCTGCGGTCAACCCTTGTTCAGCAGACCCTCGATATTGTTGACCCCATTCTTGTTCAGGTCTGGGCCGGCATGATCACTACTCAGCACGAGGAACCCGCCGGCTTTGTTCGCAGTGATGAGCAAAGCCTCATTCGACATCGAGACCTTCAGTGGTTTGACGATAGCGTCGTTGACCTTGCCGAAGAAGTCGTGGGTCATGACGGTGGAATTCCAGCAGCGAAATGTCCGGTCTCCCTTGCTCGTGCTGACAACGACCTTTGATTTAAGCCACTGATCTTCGTGCGGGGCGCAAGACCCCGCGACCTTGTCGAGGCTGGTCCGCGTCGACGCCGCCAGCCTGCTCACGTGGATGTGCAATTGGTTGGCGCTACGCGCACCCGGGTCGCCGGACTCGATGCCCAACGCCCAGTCCGTCCCCTTCGGCAGACCTTTAGGGGCGCTTGCCACGTATTTATAAGCCTCGGTGAAGTATTCGGGTGGATGGTCGGTTATCAGGTTCGTGCATTCGATTCCCGTCTCCCGGATCGTTGGCACTAGTAGGAAATCGTACGGATTCGGCTGCCCGGCTTCCTTTCCGTTGTGTAGCGCGTATCCACGAGACGGTTCCCCGGTGGGGAACACGACGTCGAGATTGGTCTTGAAGTCCGACGGCGAGGCGCCCTTGACGCCGTTCCAGATCCGATCCTTGTCGTCATCGTTCCCGCATTTAGGGGTGCCGAATGTCGGCGCGGGCGTTCCACTGGGGGCCGCGGCAACAACGGGCGCGAGCCCGAGCATCGACGCGTATCCAATCACCAATGCCAACCTCGCCACCCGCATGCCGGGGCGTACCGGTGCGCCAATTCGCATGCGGCGGGGTATTACCGTCTCGTTCAACGTGGTTCTCCTTAACATGGGGCGGATTCGCCTATTTCGCTTGCTCGCTCACCGACATTCATCATGTGTGCAACAGGGAGTGTAATAGCTGGCGGAGCACGGCTAACGGTATTTGCAAGAATGTGCGGAATGGCCTCGGGCAAACGGCGCGGTCTATCAAACGCTCAATGCGGACAGGGCTGTCAGTCGTTGATCGTCTGCACTCGCCCGGCAAATGCTATTACGGGAAAAACTATCCAGCAGCACGCCCACCCGCCTACTGACGATCAGCGTTTCATTATGTCAACTTGGATCAGGCCAGCCGATACCCCGGCACGAGACAACATTGTGTTGCGGCACCGTGTATTCCACGCATCGTATACGACCAATTGACCGTTGTGAGTTTCCGATCTAGACGGCCGAAAGAATCAGGGTGAGCGGCTGCATCTCAGGGTTGTGGTGCGGAGGGTGGGCATTGAATAATCCTGGCGCCGCTAGTCGAAACGAACGCCGACGCACTTTCGAATTCCTTGGCAGTCGGGTTTGGCAGTCGGGTTCGGCAGTTGCAGTTGCAGTGGCGCGTGACGCCTGGCGATGCCGCACCCCTACGGCGCTGGCCGACCCCTGCAACAACCAGGCCTGCCTGCAACGCCCGTTCTCCCAAGCTGGCGGCCCGTACGTCGGCGACTGGTGCGCCCATAACGAGCACGTCGTCGTCAACGCTGACGGCAGCGGCATGCTGTTTTTCATGGGTGGCGGCGATCAGAACTTCCCGTTCTGCAAGCAGGTCGGCGGCTCCAACGTCAACAGCGTCGACTGCGGGGCGTAGGAAGGCGGCTAGTGCGCGACGGGACAGCCACCGGAGTAATCGACCTGCCAGTGCTTGATGCCGTTGAGCCAGCCGGACCGTAACCGCTCGGGCGGGGCCAGGGACTTCAGATCCGGCATCGTGTCAGCCAGCGCTTCGAACATGAGATTGACGGTCATTCTCGCGAGGCTGGCGCCCATGCAATAGTGCGCACCAGTTCCACCGAAACTGAGGTGTGGGTTGGGATTTCGCAGGATGTCGAACCGGAACGGATCGTCGAAAACCTCGTCGTCGAAGTTCGCCGATCGATACGACAACACGACCCGCTGGCCCTTCTTGATGGCCGCCCCGCCCAGTGTGACGTCGGTCAGCGCCGTTCGCTGGAAGGACGTAATGGGCGTGGCCCAGCGAATGATCTCGTCCGCGGCGGACTGCGGTCGCTCTCTCTTGAACAGCACCCACTGGTCGGGGTAGTCGAGGAACGCCATCATCCCCTGGGTGATCGAGTTCCGGGTGGTCTCGTTGCCGGCCACGGTCAGGGTCACCATGAACAAACCGAACTCGTCGTCGGAGAGTTTATGGCCGTCGATGTCTGCCTCGATCAGCTTGGTGACGATGTCATCGCCCGGATCGTCGGCGCGTTGCGCAGCGAGCTGCGTGCCGTAGAGCATCACCTGACCGGCG
Source organism: uncultured Actinomycetota bacterium (assembly GCA_963822655.1). GTDB lineage: Bacteria > Actinomycetota > Actinomycetes > Mycobacteriales > Mycobacteriaceae > Mycobacterium. The sequence goes on along the minus strand of CAWGIJ010000012.1, from coordinate 427,521 downwards.
GATGCCAAGGCTTCCGATTCGGCGAATTCCGGATCCTCGTCGCCGACCATCTCGTTGGTCCAATGAAACAGTTTCATTCGATCCTCGGCGGGCACCCCGAGCAGGTCCGCGATGGCGTGCAGCGGAAGCTCAGCGGCCACCTGCTGGACGAAGTCACCGGCGCCGGCGCCGGCCGCGTTTTCCGCGATTCCCCGGGCGGCCTCGCGGAGTCCGTCCTTGAGGCGATCGACGGCGCGAGGGGTGAACCCGCGCGAGATGATCTTGCGTAAGCGGCTGTGCTGCGGCGCGTCCATGTTGATCATCGAGAACCGGCCCGCGGCAATCTGGCCGCGTCCGGATTCCTCGTCGCGATAGCGCGGCACGATGCAGTTGGCGGCGCTGGAGAAGATGTCGTCGCGCAGCGAAACCTCGCGCACGTCAGCGTGTTTGGTGACCAGCCAGTAGCCGTCGTCTCCGAATGCCTCGGCACCGTGCGGCTGTTGGTTCCACCAGACCGGCGCTGCGCGACGCAGCTCAGCGAGTTCCTCGGCAGGCAGGCGCTCTGCGTAGACGTCCGGGTCGGTGAAGTCGAATGCTGTCGGAAGATTGGGTGCTGGCATCGGAGTTCCTCCAATCGGTTCGCCTATCAGGATCACATCTGGCCGGATTGCTGGTCGATGTTTGGTGAAGACGTGTGCCCGTCGCACCGCCAGCTGGGGATGGCGGTGCAGGCATCGATCGGGGTTCGGCGGGCTTGACTGGCGAGGTATTCGGCAACCCCTTGACCGCCGCCGCTAGTAGAGCTAGAGCTGCCAGTCGTTAGAGCCGTCGTGCCGCGAGTAGGTGCCGCCGCTGGAGTTGGTGACCACGATGGGATCACCAGCTTTGAAGTTGTCGAAGAACCACTGCGCATTGGTTGGGCTGATATTGATACAGCCGTGGCTGACGTCGCGCTTACCCTGGTCGTCCACCGACCAGGGCGCACTGTGCACGTAGTCGCCGCTGTCGTCGAACCGGACGGCTAGCTCGACCGTGGTCTTGTAGCCGTAGGTCGAGCTGACGGGAACCCCATACGTCGAGGAGTCCATCACGACCGAAGGCTTCTTCTCTTGGACGTAGTAGGTGCCGTTGGGGGTCTGGTGCCCACCTGCTGCCATCCCCATCGACATCGGAATCGTCTTCTCCACAGCGCCGTTTCGCGTGACGACCAATTGATGGGTGGGGTCATTGGCCGTGGCGATCAGGGTGTCTCCGGTCTGGAAGCTGGACACAGAGCCGAGGGCATCGACGGTCACCCCGGTGTGTGCCGGCCAGAAGTTCAGCGGGCGCCAGCGCAGCTGCGTGGGCGTCATCCAGTAGAACTTGCCTTCCACCGGCGGCTCCGACGAGATGTGGATGGCGTTTTCGGTTGCACCGGCATCGTCGACGGGCCCGGGGAAGTTGATGACGATCGGTTGACCCACACCTACCGTCGAGCCGTTGGCAGGGACGAGCCTCACCGGCGGCGCCGTGGGCGGCGGCGGTGCCGCGTTGGGGTCCGCGACGGCCCCGGGATCGCCGGGAGGCGGATCCGCCAACGCGGGGCCAGCTGCTGGCACCAGCGCCGCTGACGCCAGTACCGACGCCAATGCTGCTGTCTTCACAGCGGTGAGGAGGCTTCCCCTCGTCCAGCCGGGCATATCTTCCCCTCCGATTACTACGTGTGAACAGTTCGCCGCACAGTGCCTGTAACGACGAGTGCTCCTAGTGACCCGCGTGAGCCAGATCGACGGGCCCGCCGTTGTGAGCCAGTTCGACGACGTACTGGTTGACAAAGGTCCCGGCCGGCGGGCCCCCATTGCACGATCCGTCGGACTCGCCTGGCCGCTTGATCCACAAGAAAGCGTCGACGTGTCCGTTGCCGGTCGCTGTCGTCGGCGCAGCCCCCAGCGCCCGACCGCTCGGGTTGCACCAGTCGAGCTTGGATGCCGGCGCCGGGCCGGCGCCGTTGCGCGACGTGTCGACCACGTAGTGCGCGCCGTTAGCATGCGCCGAAATCGTGTCGCCATAACCGATTTCGTCTTCGGTGGTGTAGAAGTTCGCGACGTTGAGGCTGAATCCCCGAGCGTGCCCGACACCGGCTTTGGTGAGTCGGTCGGCCATGTCCTCGGCGCTGTGCCAATGGATGTGGCCGGCGTCGACGTAAACGCCCGTGGCCGGATTACGGGTCAGGGTGTCGACGGCGTAGTGGATCAAGTCGTAGCGCTCCTGGCGCTGGTCACCGGACAGACAGTCCGCCATGGCAAGCGCGTCGGGTTCGACGATGACCGCTGCTCGTGAGGCGCCGATTTGGGCTGCGATGCCGTCGATCCATCCGCGGTAGGCGTCGCCCGAGCCCATGCCGCCCGCGGCGAAGCTGCCACAGTCGCGGTGCGGAATGCCGTAGATGGTGAACACCGGGAGCGCGCCTGCCGCCGCAGCGTCGCCGGTGTACTTCGCCACCGTGGAAGCCGACGAGCCCGGCACGATCCAGTACGCCTGTGGAGTGTTGGCGACGGCGTTCAACTCCGGACTGGGCGGATTGGCCTTCTGCGCAGCGCGCATGGCCATGGAGGCGGGATTGACGTAGAAGGGCATGCCTGCCAGCGGGTTCGCGTCGTCGACCAGGCGCACCGCAGGGCCGGGGCCGGGCTGTGTGGGATTCGCGAAGAGGAATACGCCGGCTATCAGCGAGAGGATGGTGGCGGCGAAGCGTGCGGCGGCGGAAAACATCACACCTGAGAAAGTAGCGTTCCCGGCTGGCGCACGCGACTTGCCCCTTGATTCGACTGTGAACAATAGGGTGTTCAACAGCGAAAGAGCGGAGCATTCAGTACGGCGTTAGTGACTCCGGGCCCGGCCCGCCCACCCGGCCACGGCGGAGGAAGAATCCGTTCCAGAGCAACGGCGCTGTGCTTCACGCGCGTCGATGCGCTCGTCCGCAATGGTCCACCGACCACACGTGCCGGGCCGGCCAGCGCGAAGTACAAGTGCGGTCGCAGCCGTCAGGCGCGGTTACTCCCTCAAGCGTCTCTTGATCCTCGACCGGTACACATAGCACTTGGGGTTACAAAGGACGCTTCACGGATACGTCCAATGTCAGCCTCAAGGGCATCCGCGTTGCAGTCGATGACCGGGCTGGAATCATCGCCGTCGTGATGCGAGACGGCTGGACGGGGCGGTTGTGGTCCGAGGCTGCCGGCACCTACGCGGCGATCGTGAAGCACCCCTTCCTGGCCGGCCTGACCGACGGCAGCCTCGACCCGGAGCTCTTCACTCACTACGTCGTCCAAGACGCGCACTATCTGCGGGATTTTGCCCGCACGTTAACCGTTGTGGGCAGCAAGGCACCGACACACACCGGTGTCGGCATGTTTGCCCGGCACGCCGCCAGCACCGCCGAGGTCGAGCTCGCGCTGCACGAGTCACTGCTCACCGAACTTGGCATCCACGACATCGGTGCCATGCCGGTGGCACCGACCACGCTTGCCTATACGAGCTACCTGCTGGCCACCGCGTACCGCGGCGCCTTCGCCGATGGGCTCGCCGCGGTGCTGCCGTGTTACTGGATTTATGCCAAGGTGGGCGCGCAACTCGTTGAACGCGGTTCTCCTGATCCGCGATATCAGCGCTGGATTGACACCTATGCCGATGACGAGTACCAGACCATCGTCGCCGAAGTGCTGGCGCTGGCCGACGACGTCGGTCTGACTCTGGGCGCTGCCGACGAGGCGCGTGCCCGTGCCCATTTCGGCACAACCGCCCGCTACGAGTGGATGTTCTGGGACGCCGCGTGGCGCCGCGAGGTGTGGCCTGTCTGACCACCGTTACTCCGTATCGGTGCGAAGTTCCCAGGCCTGCATGCCCAGGAGGCCGGCGAGATGCCGCTGCATCTGGACCCCGGCCGGCAGCGGCCGCCACCAGATGGTCACCTCGGCGATCTTGCCGTCGGTGTCGAGCAGGATGTAGTCCATCCCGTCGACCGCGGTGTCTTCGATCTGCAGCCGGAAGTACGCGGCGTGGTGTGTCTCGCCGCTGAGGACTTCCTTGTAGGTGAGGTCGGCCGACCCGCCGATTCCTTGCATGGCTTCCAGGACCGCCTCGCGGCCGCTGGTGGGTTCATCGCCGAGCGGGCTGTATAGCACTACGTCGTGGGCGAGGATGCTGGATAGAACGTCGCTGTCGGCGCCGCCGTGCATGGCGTCGACGAAGGCTTCCACGGTGTCGCGGTGCGGGGCGAACGTGGTCATGGTTACTCCTTGTGTCTGTTGTTGCTCGTGGCTGGTGAGACCTGCTTTCGGTGCCGACCCGCTTTGAGTCGGTGTGCCAGGTCATCGAAGTGTGAGATGAACTCGCCGATCGAGAACCGAACACGTCAGTCCCTCTGGGCGCCATGGTGATTGGAGCTGGTGGGCGACTGCGCCGGGTGTCGGCGACCTCAGTGCGGAGCCGGATCGGCGAGTTCATCAGTCAGATCACTGTGGTGCCGCCGTCGACCACCAGCTCCATGCCATTGACATAGCTCGAGTCGTCAGAAGCGAGGAACAACGCGGCAGACGCGATCTCCTCGGGTTGGCCCATCTCTCGCCGCGGGATCACGGACTCGAACTGTGCCTTCGCCTCGTCGTCCATCACCTCTTCCAACATCGGCGAGGCGACCTGGCCGGGGGTCAGCACATTCACCCGGATCTTCCTGTCCCTCAACTCCGACACCCACACTCGTGCGTAGGCGGGTAGGACGGCTTTGCTTCCCGCATACACACTCCAATTGGGATAGCCCCGCAGCGATGCGTTGGAACCGGTCATGAAGATCGAGCCGCCATCGTTGAACAGCGGCAGCGCCTTCTGAACCGTGAACAGCGTGCCGCGCGCGTTCAACATGAAGGCTGAATCGAAGTCCTCCTCGGTGATCTCGCCGAGCTGGCCCTGCGCGCCCGTCCCGGCGCTTGCCCACAACACGTCGATCGCGCCCTTTTCACGCTTGACCGTGTCGAACAAACGGCCCAGATCGTCGAGATTGGCCGAATCGCCCTGCACGCCAGTCACATTCCGCCCGATCAGTTCGACCGCTTCGTCCACCGCATCCTGACGTCGGCCGGTGATGAAGACGTGAGCTCCTTCATCAACGAACAACTTGGCCCCGGCCAGCGCCATGCCGCTTGTCGCGCCGGTGATCACCGCGACCTTGCCATCGAGTTTTCCCACGATCACTCCAATCGTTCGAAGGTGCCGATGTTATGTACACCGATCTGAGTGCTTAACGTATCGAACGGCTGGGTGGATAGCAAGCTATGTACACAGATCCGTACCCAACTGGGTTAGGCTGGGCGCATGACGGAGTTGGAGAAGGGGCCGCGAGGGCTGCGCCGCGGCAGGGGCGCACGCGAGCGCATCCTCGCCGCTTCGCAACAACTCTTCCGCGATCAAGGCATCAACTGCACCGGCCTGGACCAGCTCTGCGCGGTGGCCCAGGTGTCCAAGCGGACGTTTTACCAGCACTTCGCCGGCAAGGATGAGTTGATCGCCGAGCACTTACGCCGGTTCGATCCCGACGTCCTGCCCGAGGTGTTCGACCGCACCGACCTCACACCCCGCGAACGGCTCCTCGCCGCCTTCGACATTCACTCGCCGCTGTGCCCGTTCATCGCGGCGGCCGTCGAAATCCACGACCCGGGCCACCCGGCACGCGTCCTCGCGCGCGACTACAAGAAAGCGTTTGCCGCGCGTTTCACCGAAACCGCGCGCGAGGCCGGCGCCACCAACCCCGAGCAACTCGGCGAAGAACTGGCGCTGCTCTTGGATGGCGCCTCGGCCCGCAACCGAGTCCTCAACGCCGACACCTTCGCCACCGCCGCCGCCATCGCAGCCGTCCTCGTCGACAGCAGCATCCCCACGGCAGCGGTACCGTCCGGCTGAACGCCTACGCGCCGTTTCCGTTGCGGTGCGGTCGTTTTCCCAATGCTGCGAGTGCGCGATGCTCTGAGGCGTCCGTTGCGGCAGCGAGCGCCTCGGCCTCGGCGCGGGGGTCCGCGTACAGGAAGCTGCCCGAGCCGGGGCTGCCGCCGGAGCCGAGCTTGTTCATCTTCACCGGCAGGGCCGCGCCCTGGTACTCCAGCGGGATGGGGTGGCCGTGGTCGTCGACCGGTCCCAGCGGCTGGTGCAGCTCGATGTAGGCGCCGTGCGGCAGTCGCTTGATGATGCCGGTCTCGATGCCGTGCTCGAGGATCGCCCGGTCGCTGCGCTGCAAACTGACGCACCAGCGGTAGGTGACGAAATAGACCACCGTCGGCAACACGATCATGCCAATGCGGCCGATCCAGGTCGTCGCGTTCAGCGAGACGTGAAATTCGTAGGCGATGATGTCGTTCATCGCGCTGAAGGTGAGCACGATGTAGAACGCGATGGCCATGGCGCCGATCGAGGTTCGCACTGGGACGTCACGGGGACGCTGCAGCAGGTTGTGGTGAGTGCGGTCGCCACTGAATCGCTTTTCCAGGAATGGGTAGGCGATCAGGAGCCCGAACACTAACCCCATCATGATGGCGACAGCGACTGCAGCGGGAATAGTGTGCCCGAAAAGGTAGATTTCCCAGGCTGGCCACAGTCGGATCAGGCCGTCGGTCCACATCATGTAGAAGTCGGGCTGCGACCCGGCCGAAATGTGAGAAGGCTTGTAGGGGCCCATGTTCCAGATAGGGTTGATCTGCAGCAGGCCGCCCATCAGGCCGAGCACACCGGTGGTCACCGCGAAGAACGCGCCGGACTTGACCGCGAAGATCGGCATGACGCGCACGCCGACGACGTTGTTCTCGGTGCGTCCGGGGCCGGGGAACTGGGTGTGCTTCTGGAACCACACGAACGCCAGGTGGGCGCCGATCAGCGCGAGAATGATGCCGGGCAGCAGCAGGATGTGCAGGCCGTACATCCGCGGAATGATCTCGCCGACCGCGGTGCAGTCGTCACCAGTACCGCCGCAGGGGAAGTCACCGCCGAACAGCGCCCAGTGCAGCCAGGTACCGATCACCGGCATGCCCAACGTGATCGATGACAGCGCCGCGCGCAGGCCGGTTCCCGACAGCAGGTCGTCGGGCAGCGAGTAACCGAAGAAACCCTCGAACATGGCCAGGATCAGCAACAGCGAGCCGATGACCCAGTTGGCCTCACGGGGCCGGCGGAACGCGCCGGTGAAAAATACCCTCGCCAGGTGCACCATGATCGACGCCGCGAACAGCAGCGCGGCCCAGTGGTGGACCTGGCGGACGAACAATCCGCCACGAACCTCGAAGCTGATGTCGAGGGCCGACGCGAACGCCTTCGACATCTCGACGCCACGCAGTGGCTGGTAGACGCCGTTGTAGGTGACATCCTGCATGGAGGGATCGAAAAAGAGGGTGAGGTAGACGCCGGTGAGCAGCAACACGATGAAGCTGTACATCGCGATCTCACCGAGCAGGAACGACCAGTGCGTCGGGAAGACCTTGTTGAGCTGGCGGCGAGTGGCCGCCGCCAGGTGATAGCGCGAGTCGACGCTATCGCCTTGTTGGCTAATCGCTTGACCCACAGAGACTTTGGGGCTCATGACAGCTGCATCGCCGGCACGCCGTCAAAGGCTGGATCGAAAGGACGAAAGTTGGCAGGCATAGCGATGCCTCCATCGCAGTCGGCAGGCACGGCCTCAAGGACGATCTACAACTTGGCCGTGTATCGGAAACAATGACAAGTACTGAACTAATCGTACAGAAGTGGTCAAAAAGCGCAACTACGCGACGAGGGGCGCCGACCGCCCCGGAATGCTGAGTGCGAGGGCGGCGCAAGCGGGTAGGTGTTGCCGGATTCGTATGCACATCCATGGGGTATGTCGTATCGACACGGTCAGTTGTGGCACGGACGCAGCGACCAAAGATGTTGTGTACAGGAGAATTACGTGAGTTCGACCTCGAAAGCCCTGTATCTCCCGCTTTCCGCCGCCATCAGTGTCACCGGAGGTTTGTTGGCGAGTGCGTTATTCGGGCAGATCTGGAAGCGGCTCAGCGACGAAGAGCCTGCTCCGCCAAACCCGGCTGACCTCAACCGGTCCGGCAGCGCCGTGTTACTCGGCGCGGGATTGCAAGGTTTGGTGTTCGGCGTTGTCAAGGCGGCCGTAGACCGCCTCGGTGCCCGCGGATACAACGCGATCACCGACGATGAACTGGTCTCCGAATAAGGTGCCGAGCACGACTATTCGATGAGGTCGTCGGTGGGCGGTCGCAGGCCGTCGTTGGTAAAGGCAGGGAGCACGTGGGTAAAGGCCGGCATCAGGCCCGCCGGGTCCCCATCCCAGGGCAGCGCGAGCAACTGTTTGATACTTCGGCGGCCGCCCAAGGCGCGTAGCGCCTCGAAATCCGACACACGCAATCTCACGTAACCACCTGCCGAATGCGGATCACCGAGTTCTACCGATCCGATCGAGGGAGTGCTTAACCGGAGAGCCGTCAACTGTGCTCGCCGAATAAATTTGTCACCCATCGTCGTCAAGAAGCTCAATGCCGCCGTGAACGCGAGATCACTTCCACGGGAGCCGGGTTCATTCAACGCTCCGCGAATGTCGTGCTCGTGGGTGAGAGTGTCAAAGACAAGCTGACACACCCCAGCGTCTGAGGACAGCGCGAGATGCGATGAGACCGCGTCGAGGGACTGTTCCCAGAGATCAAGCAGTTCGTCAAGGCTATGCTCCCCGAGCCGGGCGACTTGGGCATCGGCCCACGGCCCGGTGCCCTTCTGTTCTAAGTTCAGCGCGGCGATGTCCTCGGCAACCCCGGCCAGGTGGGCGACTACCTGCCGGATAGTCCAGCCAGGACATGCGGGAACGGGCTGTTCCGCGACGTTGTTGCGTCCGCGAACCAGCACATCTACGCGTTCGTAGATCACGCGGTAAGCCACCGCCGCTTCGCTGATCGACAGCAACTGGGGCGCCCGACCGGAGTGCACACTCATAGTTACCCTTTCGCGCAGCGCCCCGACCTGGGGTCCCGCTGAGCCTACGCCAATAATAAGAAAAATAAGGCAAAGATAAGGTTACAGTAAGGCCCGGGCGGTGTGACCGCGGGAACCAGCATGCCGCCGCCATTCGCGATCGCAACAGCCGTCAACTCGACCGGAGTTGAAGCGCTATTCCATGAAACATGTTGCGGTGAGAGCTAATTGACTAACGCTCGCATCGCGACCACCGCCGAGCGATACGGGCGTCGAGACTGGCGCGATCGGCTCCAACACACACCAGAAGGAGCAGCAGACCCGTCAGCAACCACTCGGAGGAATAGAACAGATTGCTCAGGAAAGTCCATGAGCTCGAATACTTTTCCGCCAAACTGGGCCCGATATCTGTGGCCAGCGCGCCGACCATGTCCATTGCCAGTACCAGAGACACGGGGCGAGTCGCGAGGCCGATCATGAGCGCCGCGCCACCAGCAAGCTCGACGGCTGCAGTGGCGGGCGCGATGATCGATGCCGCTGGAATTCCGAGGCTATGGAACATCGCAACGAATTTGCCTACATCGCTGAGCTTTCCGACCGCGCCGCTCAAGAACATGAACCCCACGCTGAGCCGCAACAGCAGGTTGGGCAGCCAGCTCAACGCATTTAGCGAATGAGCAAGACGCCCGTACTCCGTGGAAAAGCGAGTGATGATCACGAACGATCGGCGGCTCATGACGATGCTCCTACGGGTCGGTAGATCGGGACGGCCGACCAAGTCTGGTCAACGCGAAATCGCATTAACGAGTGGTAGATACACGGTGTCGAGCATCTCGGCGAGCACCGTGCCGTCGACGGCGTGACGGGTGAAGAACAGTTCATCTCGGAGCAGCGTGCCGATGATCGTGGCCGCACGGTGCGGGATATGAAGTGGCCCGATCTCGCCGCGCGCCCGTGCTCGCGACAACGCCGGGTAGATGGTTCTGATCGCCAGGTTCGTCACCTGCTCGTTGAGCGAATCCAGCAGTGTGTCATCGGCGTCCGCGATGAGTTGACGGTAGTTGTCAATGCCGATGACCCGAAAGTTCTCCAACACCTCGCCGAAGACCTGGAGTAGGTCGTCGCGCAACGACGTCGAATCGACAACGTCGTCAGGTTGCCAGTGCAGATTCGGCAACGCGTCGACGACCATGTGCGCCCGGGACGGGTATCGCCGGTAGAGCACCGGTTTGCTCGTTCGAGCGCGGCGGGCGACGCCTTCGTAGGTCACTCCCGAATATCCGGCATCGGCAAGCTCGGACCGCGTCGCCTCCTGGATCGCGGCCATCAACTCGTCATCGCGGCGCCGAACTCTGACAGGCGCCCGCGAGTCGGTCTCATCGATGGACACGTTGCGTATCTTACCGCGCTGAGGTACCGTCCCCGTATAGATACGGCCCGTATCTAGGGACGATACCGAGCGGCTCGCCATGACACAGGAAAAGAGGCTGCTATGAGTGACTACGAGATGGTCTTTGCGCCGTCGCATCCGCTCGCGCCGGGGGACCGGTACGGGGTGTTCAGCGGGTTCGAACCCGGCATTCAGACGTTGCCGGCGGGGCGCCAGATTGCGCCGGCGTTTCAGCCGCTGCCGATCGACATTGTTTTCGACAAGGACATCGCTGTTACCTTGCGGGACGGTGTGACCATCTACGTCGACGTCTTTCGTCCGGTCGGCGCTGAGAAGGTGCCGGTCATCGTGGCGTGGAGCCCGTACGGCAAGGGGCAAGGATCCTCGGAGTCGGCAGTGACCTTGTTGGAGATGGTCGGCCTGGACACCCAGCTTGTGTCGGGTCTGCACAAGCAGGAAGGCCCCGATCCGGCCTACTGGTGCGCCCGTGGATACGCCATCTGCAACCCCGATATGCGGGGCACGATGAATTGCGAGGGCGACAGCGTGCTGTGGGATCGCCAGGAAGGCCGCGACGGGTACGACCTCGTCGAGTGGCTGGGCGTGCAGGACTGGTGCAACGGCAAGGTGGCGATGAGCGGGACGTCGTATCTGGCTGCCTCGCAGTGGTTTACCGCGGCTGAACAGCCGCCGCACCTGGCCGCCATCAATCCGTGGGAGGGGGTCAGCGACACCTATCGCGATCTCGTGATGCGCGGCGGGATGCCCGACACCGGTTTCGCCGAGCGGCTGCAGGAGCAGTCGTTTTTCGGCAAGGGCCGCAAGGAAGACATTCTCGCCGAAGCCGACCGGTATCCGACCGTTAACAGCCTGTGGGAGAACAAGATTCCGCAGCTTGACCGGATCACCGTGCCTGCCTACGTCGTCGCCAGCTACACCAACACCTTGCACCGAATGGGCACGTTTCGAGCGTGGCGGCAGACCAGTTCCCAGCAGAAGTGGATTCGGATCCACAACAGCCAGGAGTGGCCGGACTATTACGAGGACGCCAACCGCGAAGACCTGCGCCGGTTCTTCGATCACGTCCTGAAAGGCGAAAGCAACGGCTGGGAGCAGACCCCGCGGGTGCGCTATGCGGTGCTCGACATGCAAGGCGGCGACCTGGTCAATGTGGCGGCCGATCAGTTCCCGCCCGACGGCGTCACTTCCACGAAGTACTACCTCGACGGCCGCACGCGCACCCTGAGCACGACGGCGCCCCCCGACGACGTGTCCGTCACCTACTGCGCACAGGCGAATCCCGGCTGGGCGTCTTTCTTGGTGCGCTTCGAGGAAGACACGGTGCTGGTCGGTTATCCCAAAGCGCGGCTCCATGTGGAAGCCGAAGGCGCCGACGACATGGACCTGTTCGTGTTTGTCGAGAAACTCGACGAACACGGCACTCCGTTACAGGCATTCACCACGCCCAACCAGGGCGCGATGATGCTCGACAACTCCGAGCGCGGGTCGACGATTTTGCGCAGTAAAGGCGCCGACGGCCGCCTGCGGGTGTCGATGCGGCACCTCGACTCCGCGCTGGCCACCGATGACATCCCAGCGCACACCTTCGATCGCATCGAAAAGCTGCGACCCGGCCAGGTCGCCGAGGTCGACATCGAAATCTCCCCGGTCGGCCTGGCGTTTCGGGCCGGCCAGCAACTGCGGTTCATCGTCAGCGCCCAAGACCTGTTCGGCCCGATGATGCCTGGAATCCGCGAATACGTTCCGCATAACAGTGGAAGACACATCATTCACACCGGCGGATCGCGCGCCTCCTACCTGCAACTCCCAGTCCAGGACCCCACGTCCGCAAGCAGGGCTTAGGGAGCTGGCACGCTCAGCGCCAGTCGTGTTTCGCCTCGTAGCGCAGCAGGACGGTGCCACCCGGGAAGGTGCGGTTCTCCAACAGTCGCAGCGAGATCCATGACGGCAGGGTCGGGAAGAAGGGTGTACCGCCGCCCACGGCGGTGGGCGCGATCACGATCCGGTACTCATCGACCAGTCCGGCCCGCACAATCGGCGCGGCCAGCGTCGCGCCGGCCACCTCCAGGCTGCCGTCGGTTTCGGCCTTCAGCCTCGACACCACCTCGACCGGATCGCCGCGTTCCAAGCGGGAGTTCCAGTCGACGGACCTCAGCGTGCGCGAGAACACGACCTTGGGCATGTCGCGCCAGATGCGCGCGAAGTCGACGATCAGTGGGTTGGCGTCCGGGGCTTTGTCGGCGGTCGGCCAGTACGAGGACATCAGTTCGTAGAGCCGCCGCCCGTAGAACGCTAGGGCGGTCTCCCGCTCGAAGTCGTTCCAGTACTGGTGCAGTTCTTCGCTCGGATCGGACCAGTCGATGTTGCCTTGTGCGTCGGCGATGTACCCGTCCGCCGACACGTTGAAGCCATAGATGAGCCTGCCCATGCAGATCAGACTGCACCGGAGGGCAAAATTCATCGGCGATTCCACACGCATACAGCACACGACTGTCCCGCGAAGCCGACGCGGGCCGGCCCGCACTACGATCGCGTTCATGACGGAAGGGGCGCCTGGACCAGCGTCGGAGCAAGCACCGGCTGGCGAGGTCGGCCCGCTCGATGTTGAAGGCTCAGGAATTCTTCCCCCCGTCGAGGAGCGCGTGCGCCGACTTTTTTGGCTCCTCGAGAGGTCGGTGCCCTGGCTGGGATCGCGGTGGGCAGTCGAGTTGTGGTGCACCCCACCGATTCTCGAATCGAGTCTGCGCATGCCGCCGGGTGTGTCCCCGGGGCGGCCAGTGGAAGCGTATTGGGATGGGCACCGGGTCGCCGGCGAGGAATGGGGCGAGGGAACGCCGATATACCTGGTACACGGCTGGGGTGGCCAACGTCCGCACTTGGCCGTATTCGTGAAACCGCTGGTGAAGGCCGGTTATCGGGTCATCGCGTTCGACCTGCCGAGCCACAACGAATCTGATCCGGGCGCGCTCGCGCCCGGGCGTACCACCGCCACCGAGTGCGCCGACGCGATTGCGGCCATGATCGAGACCCATGGGCCCGCCCACGCGGTGGTAGCTCACTCCCTCGGTGCGAACGCGACTGCATTGGCGGCGGCGGGCGGCGCACCTGTCGGACGCTTGGTCTTCCTGGCGCCGATGGGCGATTTTCCGCTCTACCTGGATCTCTTCGCCGTACGCCACGGCTTCGGCCGCCGGATCCGCGCGGGTCTGCACCGTCGTCTGGAAAAACGAATCGCCATGCCACTACACGAGACGAACATGACGCGGATCGGTCGACGAGCCAACTATCCGCCGTTGCTCCTCATCCACGACCCCGATGACCCCGACAGCCCCTATGCCGCCAGTCAGCGGCTGGCCGCGGCGTGGCACGGCGCACGTTTGTTGACGACGCGAGGGCTCGGCCGACTAGCTCATTACCGCATTCTGCGCCACAGCCCCGCCATTCGCGCCGGGGTGGAGTTCATCGGCCAGCAAGCAGATGACACGAGCCCCGCAGAGCAACCCAGCACCACGTAAGCGCGACGTCACCTGGGTTCACCGAGGTCTGGCACTTCGCATCGATGCGAAATCGCCTGTGGGACAGAATATTGTGCGCAGCCACCACGCGGAGTAGCGTGAGGTCTCCAACAGCTGCAAGCCAGAACCCAATCTAAGTGGGTGTGCCGTGGGACAACCGGAGCTAACCAGCCTCATCGGCCTGCGAGACGACGAGGGAGATCGACTCCATCTCGTGCGACTGGATCGGCCCAACGGGACGAGTGGCTACATGCTCAGGGTCGGATCCGGGAAAGTGTTCCTGAGTGCCGGCGATCTCGCCCGGCTCAATAACGTCATCCGTTTCGAGTTGCTTACGGCGCATCGACTCCACCTGCTGAACTGGGCGATCCAGATATTGATCTTGTGCGCGTTGGCGTGGCTCCTCGCATACGGCGTCACCGGCCCGCTGTTCGCCTACCCCTGGTCGAACTAGACTTCGCAACCCGTCAGGCGCCAATAGCGCTGTGGGACAGAGCTTCATCGCGCTTTCCGGCAAGGGCGCGGCTTGCCGCCCGGGCATCGTAGTGGGGATCGCTGGTCAGCTGGAGCAGCAGATAGCCCGAAATAGCCGGCACGACCATCCACATGCCGTTCAGGCCGAAGAACTTGAGATAGCTGAGTGCGTCGGGACGGATGTCCGCCAGGTGGCGCATCAGCTGAGAGACGAAAAAGACTGTGCAGCCGTAGAACTGCAAACAGCCGGCCGCGACGAAGAACCGGATCGCGGCCGCAGTGCGGTTGCGCAGGAATAGCGTCACAAAGACGAGCTCGACGACGCCGATGATCCCGGACCAGTATTCGACGAGGATCATCAACGGGTCGCTGCGGAGGAAACGAGTGTCGGCCACCGCGTAGGCCCAGAAGTACCACTTCGATGTGTCCTGTGCGGTGGCCCCGTTGACCCAGTTGTGCAGGATCGCCCAGGGCAGGTCCCAGCTCAGTGGGAACACGATCGCAATCGCTGACCACATCAGCACGAACGCCGTGCGGCGAAGATCGCGACTGGCGTTGCCGCCGAACAGGAATGGCGCTGCCAGCGCGATGATCCAGCAGCTCAGCAGCCCGGGCAGTGCGATGTCGGTCAACAGCAGCGGGTCTGCGGCGTGGGTGACCGCCAAGATCATGCATACCGCGGGGATCGACAGTGAGACGGCCAGCCAGAACAGCTGCAGCCGGACGAAAGCGGGCATCGTTGCCTCCAACCTGATGCGGGCAAACGCTGCCCGGTCCATCTGCTGGGAGTCTAGGTCCAGAGGCCGAGTGCGAACGGTCGGTTGTCTACGAGCCCGCTTCCTGACCCGCGGGTTCGCTAGGCTCGGGGCTACCGATGACGACGCAACCAGATAGTGACAGCGCCGGAAGTGGGCTGTCACTGCGCAGGAGCATGCTCAGTACAAGTGCCCTGCTCGCGCTGAACGCGGGATTCGTCAACGCCGTCGCGCTGCTCATTTTTGCGCTGCCGGTGGGCAATCTGACCGGCGTCACCACGCAGCTAGGCATGAAAACCGCCAACCCGTGGCTGTACGAGGGGCACGTGCTGTTGGCGGTACTGACCGGCTTCTTCCTGGGCGCACTGCTCGCCGGCCTGATTTTGCCCGACGCGTCAGTCGTCGCAGGTACGCGACCGGCTGTCATCCTGATCGCGGAAGCACTCCTGCTGCTCGTCGCCGCGGCGGGAGTCGAGGACACGTTCGTCAGGGACATGATCACCAGATCGGGCATCGAGGCACAGTCCGTTGAGGCGTTTTTCGCCGCATCGGCATTAGGGATGCAGAACGGGCTTACGTCCAGCTTCTGCGGCAATCCGGTGCGCACGACTCACTTCACCGGCACCATCACGGATTTGGGGCTGATGGTCGGTCGCCGCCGCAAACACAAACCCGACACATACAAAGCGGCGACACTGATCCTGACACTGGTGCTGTTTTTGACCGGCGGCGCTGCCGGAATCGTTGCCGGGGGCCGGTGGGGCGGTTATGCGCTCATCGCGCCGGCGCTGTGCTGTGTAGCGGTGGCGGTGGTCAGCGTCCGACGAGAGGGCAGCCTCGAGGCGTTCGTTCAGGAGTGCCGAAAAATTGTTGGGGCCTAGCGCGTTCAGCTAGAACGTGATGTTGCCGGACGGTTTGAGCGCGAATCCGTGTTGGCCGAGGCTGGTGTCGATGCACGCGACCTGGACATCGCTTCCGACAGCGCAGGTGACGTTCTGGTACGTCACTTTCTGACCGGCGGCCAGTAACGCGCCGGCGTTGTACGAGCCGATGGGGCAGCCGGACAGCTGGCGGTCGGTGCGAAATCCTGACGCCCCGAACGAGCTGACGGTCCCGGTCGCACAGGATTCGGTCGTCGTGGGACCCGATGCGACACTGGGGATTTCGCCGTCGCAGTGCACGCCCTGGGTGGAGCCTGAGGGCAGCGGGTCGGTGGTGGCGGTGAACCCGCATTCGATGTTGTACGGGGTGGAGAAGGCCACGAAGCGACCCGGTCCTTTGGGGCCGGTGGCAATGTAGTTGTCAACCGGTACGGGTGCGAAGCTGTCCAGGTTGGGGAAGCCGGGCGGCAACGCGGCGGCGTGTGGCCCACAACCCATCAAACTCATTGCTGCAGTGACGGTTCCAGCGGTTACGAATCGTGCGGCGCGCGCGGCAGTGCTCATCGGTCGCTCCTTGGCTCAGGGGTTGATGTCGAATGTCGAGGTATAGGTGCGGGGATGATACGGCGCCGGCGGGGCGTCCTGTCCTGTGGGCCAGCCTTCCGGCGCTGGCCAGGTGCTCGTGCGCAGCGTGACCTGTTCCTGGCCGCTGGGAAGGATATCAATCTTGGTCACCGTCGGGCCATAGGGGACCGCGGGCATGTTGCCGGGACTCGGAAGCGTTGCGGGAGTGAGTGACTGGGGAGTGGCGCCGAGCAGCCCTTCCGGGGTGGCCGAGGTCAGGCCGACCACGGGCTGGCCGTTGCTGGCGCTGGTCAGCAGGTAGCCGCCTTTGGGTAGGGCGACGATCTGGTTCTCCCGGTCGCCGGCACCGACGTTGCCGAAGGCCCCGGTCTGGTGCATGCTGTTCATCCAGGCATTCGGTGCATCGCCGGGCTTGATCGGGTCGGATTGCCACAACGCGCGCTGCCCATCAGCGCCAATGTTGCCGACGATCACCATCCGGTTGGTCTTGGGGTCGTACACGCCGCTGGCCTGCGAGATACCAACGCGCTGAGTCGAATTCAACAGCGTGCCCTGCAGGGGCCCGAGGTCTTGAGTCGGATCGGCGAGATTCTGCACATGGGATTCTGGAGCGATGAAGTCCTTCGGTTGGGCGCCCTGGCCGTAGGGTTTGACGCTGTAGAACGCGTACTGCTGGCCGTTGGGGCCGACGGCGGTTCCCGTCGGCAGCGCTCGCTGACCATCGGGAACCGGAAAAGGGTTGTCTCCGTTCCACTTTGTCCCGGGTATGTGCAGCTGGGGGTGGCCGGTCTCGGGGTCGCCGGTGATCAGGATGCCGGTCCCGGGAATCGTCACGCCCAGGTCGTACGGCGAACCGTCCTGAGGTTCCAGGGTCGGGTCGGTGCCGGGTCCGACGATGGTCGGATCGTGTTGGGTCGGATCGCCGCCTGGACCGTCACCGGGGCTTTCCTTGAAGTTCAGCGTTCCCCAGCCGGCCGACATGACGCGCATCTCGCCGTTGATGCGGGTTTCGTTGCCCACCAGCATCGTGACGCGATGGCCGATCAGGCCGGCGTGCGCTTCGGCCTGATCGAGCCGCTCCTCGTATTCCTCTTCGGTCTCGGCCTCGTAGGTGTCGCTGACGGTGTAGTCCTCGCCGACCTCGAAGCCGTCTCGCTCCGCGTCAGCCACGGCGTCGAGCGCGGTTCGGGTTCCCGCTTCGAGCTCGTCCTGCCAGCGCCGCGTATTGGAGGCCACGTCGTCCCAGCTCCAGGTGAAGGGTCGGGTGGTTGCCAGGTCTGATCCGGCCTGCGTGATCGCGGCATTGGCGGCCTTGCCCTCCCATTGGACGCCGCCCGGGTGCTGCACGTCCTGGGTGAACTGCTCGAGCGCCTGCTGTGTCTTCGGCGAGATTTTCTGCAGGTAGCCACCGAGCTGCCCGAAGTAGGAGTAGTCCGAGGCCCGCAGCTGCGACAGCGTCGGAAAGCGCGACGTGGCCGCCATCAGCGGCCTACCCCGCGCAGCTGAGCGGCGCCGCGTTCGTCGTGCTGTGTGAAGGCGGTGCCCTCGAGGTTGAAATGCACTGCGCGCGCGGCAAAGTGCGCCGCGACAGCCGACACGTCCTTACCCGCTCGCTCGGCCATGACGTGTGCCGTGACCGCCGATGTCGTCCACCCCGACGTGGATATTGCCGGGGGCGTGGCGTCGGCGGACAGGTCGCTGCTGGCCTTGTCGCATTTCCTGGCTAGCTGGTGCAACCCAGAAGCCAGCACTTTCAGCCGGAAACCGGGCGTCTGCGCCATACAAGAATGTTAGCGACCCTGTCACTTCACCCGTGTGAGTGAACCTAACTTCGCTCGGTGCCGGCGGAGAGTGTTCGAGCAGGCACGGGTGTGGAATCGACCGTATCGACGTCGGCATCGATGACGCATTGCAAGGATGGGTGTGGAGTGATGTCGACGATATCGACGTCAATCTGACCCAGGCTGCTGATCAGCAGAGCGTGGCAGTTGTCGGCGCCGTCTTGGTGATGCCGACCCAGACTAATGCCGCTGACGCCGTGATCCTTGTGTGCCGGAGCCAAATACAGGGCGGTATTGGTCATCCATCCCATTTGGCAGTCCTCGACGACGACCGGCATATCGACGGGCAGCTCAGCGAGCACACGACGCAAGTCCCCGATATTCACAAGCGACCTCCTCTGCATTCCAGCGCCACGGTAAGAGGACGTCGTTGAGAAGCCGCTGAGAAGCCCGGGGATCAGCCGACTAGGCGATATCCGGCGCCCCGAACGGTCTCAATGGTTTTGGTGCCGAATGGAGTATCGATCTTTCGGCGAACGTAGCCCACGTAGACCTCGACCACGTTCTCCGGGCCTTCGTCGCGGACGTTCCATACCCTGCGCAGGATCTCAGACCTGGAGACCACAGCTCCCTTGTTGCGCATGAGGAATTCCAAAACTGCATACTCGCGAGGAGAAAGGCTGATGGCCGTCGATCCGCGCTGAACAGTCTGCTCTGCCACATTCACGGTCAACGAACCGGCGGTCAAGACGGCCGGAAGTAGTCGGTACCCGACGCCGCGGACCGTTTCAATCGTGTTCGTACCGAACGGAACATCGATCTTGCTACGTAGATACCCTACGTACACCTGAACAACATTGTCGGCGCCATGGTAGTGGGCGTCCCAGACGTCTCGCAGGATCTCCGCTTTGGTGACCACTATGTCCTTGTTGCGCAAGAGATACTCCAAGAACGCGAACTCGCGCGGGGTCAACTCGATGGGGGCCGATCCACGATGTACGGTCCGGCGGGCAGGATCAAGCGATAGCGCCCCAACTGTCAAGATCGCCGGACGCTGCGGCGCACCACGGCGTGCGAGGGCGCGCAGACGCGCCACAAGTATCCGAAACGAAAAAGGCTTTGTCAGATAGTCATCCGCGCCCAAATCGAAGGCATCAGTCTCGTCATACTCGCCATCCTTGGCAGTCAACATGAGCACCGGTGTCCAGATGCCCTTTGCCCGCATGCGGCGCAGCACTTCATATCCGTTGTAGCCGGGAAGCATGATGTCGAGTACCACGACATCGAAACGGTTGTGGGTCGCTTCGTGGAGACCTTCGACGCCAGTGCCGGCGCATACCACGACCAAGCCCTCGACCTTGAGCGCCGCCGAAAGGGTGTCCGTCAAACGGGTCTCGTCGTCGACCAGCAAGACCCTCATACCGCTGCGCCAGGCCTGACGTCAACGGGCGTGGCGCCAGGTGCGGTCGCACGCGGAATCGCAGGCATCTCGGTCAGGGCGCACGCCGTGACAGTGTTCATCGCTTAGGCATCCTCCCGTCTCAGCGAAGGACCGCCGGATTCCGTGGTCTGACCACTTTTACGGCAGAGGCGCTGAGAGAACGTTGAGATTCTCGCGGTCGAGCGCCGACCGAGGAGATGCTCTCGCGAGGTGCACACACGCAGTAACGTGAAGCAATGAGGGTGCTGCTCGTCGAGGACGAGGTGCGGCTGGCGGCCACGCTGTCGGCGGGTCTACGGGCAGAGGGATTCGTCGTCGTAACCGTCGACAATGGCATTGACGGTCTGCGGGAAGCGACCAACAACGATTTTGACGCCGTGATACTCGACATCATGCTTCCCGGCCACAGTGGGTACGAGGTGCTGCGCCGCATGCGAACGGCTCGGGTATGGATACCGGTGCTCATGTTGACTGCCAAGGATGGCGAGTATGACGAGACTGATGCCTTCGATTTGGGCGCGGATGACTATCTGACAAAGCCTTTCTCGTTTCGAGTGCTTGTTGCGAGATTGCACGCGCTGGTAAGACGCGGAGCGCCGGAACGGCCAGTCGTCCTCACCGCCGGATCGTTATCCTTGAATCCCACCAGCCGCGCGGTACACCGCGGTGAAACACCGATCAGCCTGACACCCCGTGAATTCGGTCTGTTGGCCTTTCTCATCCGCAACCAGGATGCCGTCATCACCAAGGCCGAGATATTACGAAATGTTTGGGACGAAAACTACGACGGGCCGGATAACGTCGTCGAAGTTTATGTCGGATACCTCCGACGAAAGATCGATATTCCCTTCGACACCAACACAATTGAGACTGTACGCGGTGTCGGCTACCGACTCGTGTGTTGAGGTATTGTCACGCGCATCGTAGTGCCCTGTCCCGGTTGCCCCTCGACGGCGATGGCGCCGCCGTGCGCCGCGACAAGCTCGGCGACGATCGCCAAACCCAGGCCGGCGCCACCGTTGCTACGTGACCTATCGAAGTCGAGCCGGACAAAGCGTTCAAACACCCGCTCTCGGTCGGCGAGAGGTATACCTGGACCGTCGTCGCTGATGGCGACGACGACATCGCCGTCGACACCACCGACGTAGATACCGACGCGAGATGTAGCGTGGCGCACGGCGTTCTCCAGCAAATTTCGCAGAACGCGTGCGATCGCAGTCGAGTCGCCGATCGTATGTGCCGGAGTGACAAGGGAATCCACGTCGCAGAGGGCTTCGCGGCGCATGCGGGCAACTTCGCGCTCGGCGAGATCGCCAACGGACACCTCTTCGGCGCGAAGCATGAGGCGCCGCTCGTCGGCTCGCGCCAGCAGAAACAAGTCGTCGATCAAGACTCGCATGCGTTGCGCCTCGGGCAGCAGGGTCTGGCTGGCCAATTCGGCGTTCAGCAAAGAAGGATGGTCTTGGGCCGCCTCGAGTCCGGAGATGATGGTGGTCAAAGGGCTGCGAAGCTCGTGAGAGGCATCGCTGACGAAACGCTGCTGCGCTCGATGACCCGACTCGAGCCGGGCAAGCATCTCGTTCATTGTTGTTGCCAGCGCTGAGATTTCGTCACGTGTTCCAGGCACAGGGACCCGCTCCGCAAGATCTGAGGTGGATATGTCGGCGACTCGGCCTCGTATCGCGTCCACTGACTTCAAGGATCCGCGTACTAGACGGTAGGTCGCCGCCGCGGCAAGTCCAACGACAAACGGTGCGCCGCAAGCCAATAGCAATGCCACGGTAGAAGCTGTCGATTCGACTGCCTCGCTGCCTCCACCGACGATCACGGTGTACTGCCCGCGCCGCGTGCTTACGCGCCGTCCGCTGACGCGCATGTCATCGCCGGCCACGGCATCATCGGGCAGGCCGCGCAGGAGCGTTTCATCGAAACGATCCGCTGGCACAAGAGGCGCGGCGGGGGCGTCGCCGGCCCGTTTTATGACGCTTCCGTCGGGGCCGAGCACTTGAATGGCAACGACGCGCTGAGTCGTGGTCAGCAAGGCGGGCTCGAGATCATCGGCCGAATTGGTCTGCAGCGCATCGGTAATGCTCCGGACTCTGCTCGCTGTCGCGTCGTCGACACCTGCCACCAGGTACTGGTAGAGGACCAAGGTCACCACTGACCCCGCCATCGTGAGTCCCAGTACGACGACGATCGCCGACACCATCGCCGATCGCGCGGAAATGCTGAGATCCCGAAACCTCATGAGACGCGCCGGCACGCTACATCGTCATTCCGCGGACCTGGGCACCCGCCCAGTTTTATTCCACGCCGCTGAGAATCTACTGAGAGGGCGATAACCGGAGAAACACGAAGGGCGGGAAAGGCATTCATCGCCTTCCGTCAGTCGGCGGTGATGACCGTCGGGAACGGGCTGCGGTTATTGGGGAGTTCGCCGGGGAAGCAGGGTGAGATGCCCTCCAGGCTCGGCGGATAGCCGGCCTGTGCCTTGGCCTTGATCTGCAGGCTATAGCCGTCCGGGGCGTAGCCGAAGCGGTTGGGCTTGCGGAACTCGTCGCGTTCAAACACGTACCATCCCCAGCTTTTCCAGATGTCGCCCGTCAGGGTGACGAGGGCGTTCGGGTCGGTGCCGGCTGGTGGTTTGAGGTCGCCGATCGTGGTGAGTGAGACCGGCGGGGTGCCGGTGTCTTCGTCCTTGCACGGGGGTGTGTTGGTGGCGCCGTAGCCGGTGGCGTCGAGCGTGGTTCCCGCCGGTAGGCCCTGCACTGTCTTCTTCAGGTAGCCGAGCACGGTGTCTTGGGCCTGCTGCTGACTGGTCGGGACGGCGGTGTGCACTATCCATCCCTGGGGTGGTGGGGGTGCTGATGTCACGGGTTGACCTCCAAGGATCGTGGCTCCGGTAGGAACGGCCGGCCCGAGCCCGCCGGTATGCCCGCACGCGCCCGCGAGCACGACGACGGCGGCGGCAAGGACGAGGCTGGTTGGCAGTCGCCGAGGTTCGGGGTTCATTTGCCTACGACCAATCCGTCAGGGCCGATGACTTGAGGGGGCGGCAAACCGTCGATCACCGCGCCGAGGTTGTCCAGGGCCGGGTTCCCGGGCTGCCAGTAGCTGCTGTGCGCGGCGACGCTGGGTAGCAGACCGTACGGGTCGCTGCTGGGGCCGGGGCCGGCTGACAAGTGGATGCCTCCGAAATCTGTACTGGTGGGATCCCTGCCCAGCGTCATGTCGGTGACGAGTTCGATGATGTCGTTGTGGGCCCGCATGGCGTACACGTTGCCACCGGGATCGAGATTCAGATCGCTCGCATGCTTGGCCAGCATTCCCGGACTTCCGACTCCGATCACGTTATTGGCGTCCAAGTGGTTTCCGCCGTTGGCGGCGGCACCGACCACGGTCGATCCGTAGCTGTGCCCGATGACGGTGTCGATCGAGGGCGCCCCGACATGTGAGGCGCGCTGGCCGGACTGGAACGCGTCGAGGGCTGCGCCGCCGGAGATGGCGCGGTCCGGCCACGCCGCCTGGGTGAGATCCATCGGACGGTCATAGCCCATCCATGTTGTCACCGCGACGGTTTGGTGCGGGTCGGCATTGTGCGCGGCGTTGTACATGGCCAACGATTTCGCGTCGCTTCCTTCGAATGCGGCCATGTCTTGTCCGGTGCCGGGAACGAGGATCGCGTTGCGCGTCGCGTAGTCGGGGTTGCCGATGGCGACGGCGGCGTGACCCTGGTCGTCGATGACTCCGAGATAACGCTGCAGACCGTCCTTGCGGTTCAAGGTGGCCTGCACCGATCTGAACCCGTCGAGGCTGTGTCGGGCCGCCGCTAGTTGCGGCGCGATGGCGCTGGCCTGTGCGGCGGCGTCGTGATCACCCATGTAGGCCTGCTTCGCCAACGCGTCGAACTGCGCTTGGAGCCGGTCGACGTTGGCTTGTGCGTTCGCCTGCAGTTCCGGCAGGTGCAGCTGGTTGTAGTGATCTCGGCCAAGGTGAAAGTTGTTGGGATCGTTGGGATCGGAGGGATCCCACGGCATACCGGGGTGGTTGCCGATGTTGTGGTCCCGGCTGTAGAGCCAGTCCTTTTCTTCCGGCGTCAGCTGCTTCCAGAGATCGCCGAACTGCTTCGGGTCCTCGGGAAGCGGCTTGGACAGCGCATCGCGGATTTCGGGTCGATCCTCATGCGGCCCGGCCGGGGTCGGCGTGTTGCCCTCCGCCATGTTGATCGCGGCGGCCAATTCGGTGTCGACCGTGTTGGCTTCGGCCAGGATCTTGTCGAGCCGCGGCTGTAGTTGGTTCTCGGCGATCAACGCCTCCATCGGCGGCATCTTCTCGGCAGGAACGATCTTGTTGCTGACCGGATCGATCGCCATGTGCAGTGCGACGACGTCCTGGCGCAGCGAGCGCAACTCGGACTGGACGTGCTCGATGTCGTCGGCGGCCTTGCCGGCCGCGCGGGCGACCGCCATGGACTCGTTGCCGTGCGCGTCGAGGTCTTGGCGGACCGTGGCGTTGGTGTGTTTACGGGCCTCGGCGGTGGCGCCCTCCCAGGTGTCGAACACCGACAACGAACTCAGCTGCCGCGACGCTTCCAGCGTCGCTTGTCCGCGCGCGCCTGCAGCGTGAAACACCTCACGTACCGACTCGGCGCTCCATCGCTCAATATCGGCCACGGTCAACATGATTCGTCACACCCGTGCCGGCCTGGCCCCGTCATGCACGGACCCCGTTAGGCCGCGCATCGTCAGCGCGGAACGGGTGTGCAGCTGCCATGGTCACCACCTAGCCGGAGAGTAACTGCTGAGTACGCATTAACAGTTCGACAATGACGGCGCAAGTCACCCTGGAATCCCATTGACGCAGCCGGACATCTCGTGACGGTCTCGGTTCTGCAAAGGTCCGGCAGCCCGCCCCTCGTGCGCCGGTCGGTATCGCTTCTCGGGCTCTAGCGTGGCTGTCATGGGAGGTTTGGGCACATATGTGCCGCGCCGGCGCACGGCGCTTCATGTAGTCGTGTCGATTGCGATAGTTGCCGCCATCGGATTGGCCGGAACCCCCGCCGCTGATGCGGCGGCCGCTGGGGCGACGCTGTCGGTGTCCCACTCGTGGCAGAACGGCTTCATCGCCCACTTCGCCGTCACCAACTCGAGCACGGCGCCGCTCAACGACTGGAAGCTCGAGTTCGATATGCCTGCGGGACAATCTATCTCGCACATGTGGAATGGCACCTTCGCGCAATACGGCACGCACTGGGTGGTCAGCCCCGCGAACTGGAATCGCACCATCGCACCCGGCGCCTCGGCCACCGGCGGCTTCCGTGGCGTGCTGACCGGGCCGTACTCGCCGCCGCTCAACTGTCAGCTCAACAGGCAATATCTCTGCACATAGCGGCTCGGCGGCTGATATGTCAGTCGTCCGTCTCGACGATCAGGACTTCGGTGTTGGCGCGGCGCTTGATGATTTTCGGCACCGAGCCGAGCAGTCGCCCGACGAGCGAATTCACTCCGACGCTGCCGACGACGATGAGGTCGGCGCCCACCTCATCGGCAAGATCGACGAGCGCATCGGCGGGGGCCCCTTCCACCGCGCGCTGCGCCACATCTGTTGCGCCGCCTTGTCTGGCGCGGGCTGCCGCATCCTGCAGGAGGTCGTACACGGGTGCGTTTCCCTGTGTGCGATGGCTCTCGTTCCGCGCTTGATCGGGGTCGACCCCCGACTGCCCGCGATCAGTCGATGCTGGATGCGCGGACGCCACGATGAGTCGGGCGTTCGACTTGGCCGCGATCGCAGCAGCCTTGTCGACCGCGCGAAGCGATGTTTCTGATCCGTCGGTACCGACGACGATCACCGTGTAGTCCGACACGACGCCTCCCGTATTTCGGTGCACAACTGTTCTCACTATGCGGTAACAACGCTGATGCGGGCAAGGGGCCGTTCAGCGTCCGTTGAAACGGCGGACGGGTGAGCACTGGTAGCGAAAAACTATTGTTGTGGACGTGTCGGATGCGGTGCTCGGTGTCTCAATGACGCCTACCTCTGTCCGTACCGTCCTCGTTGCGGGCGAAAAGGCGGACGGCGTCACCGTCAACCACGGCAATTTCGACATCGCGCACGGCGCGGATCTGCCGTCCGGCACCACGACCGAGCAGATCATCGCCACCATCCTCATCACGCGGGAGACGGCGGCCAGCGCCGGCTACCAGGTGAAATCCGCGGGGGTGACCTGGCTCGATGTCGCCACGGCGACCAATCTGCGCGAAGGCCTGGCAACACGCAGGGTCGACAACGTCCTCCTGGTGTCGCCATTCCACTCCGCGATAGCGCTGGCCCGCGCGGCCGGTGAGTCGGCCGGCTACGACCACACCGCGCTGCTGTGCATCGAGCCCGACGTCGCGACGCTGGCGGTCGTCGATGCGGCCGACGGGATGGTGGTCGAGGTGCGCCGGCGGTTCCTGCCGCGCGACGACGACGAAGCAGTGACCGCGCTCGCCGACATCGTCAAGGGCGCGGGCGAGATGGAGGGCGCCCCGCAGGGCGTGTTCGTGGTCGGCTCCGGCGTCGATATCCCACTGATCATGCCCGCGCTGGAGGAGGCGACGACGCTTCCGGTGAGCGCACCCGAGCAGCCCGAGTCCGCGCTTGCCCGGGGCGCGGCGCTGGCGTCGGCGCACACCGAACTGCTGACGGAGTCGGCGATCGAGTTGGCCCGCGTCGAAGGCCGGGCCGCCGGCTACACGCACATCGCGCTGTTGTGTATCGAGCCGGACTCGGCGACCTCGGCCGTGCTGAACACCCACGACGAATCGGTGAAGGAGGTGCGTCGTCGATTTCTGCCCAGTGACGACGCCGAGGCGCTGGCCGCGCTCGTGGAGATCGTCAAAGGTGTCGGACGCGGTCGAGGGCGGGCCGCAAGGTGTGTTCCTGCTCAGCTCCGGTGTCGACGTTCCGCTGATCATGCCGGATCTCGTGGCGGCGACGCAGCTTCCGATCAGCACGCCCGAGCAGCCCTCGGTCGGATCGGCGCGCGGCGCGGCGCTGGCGTCGGCCAGCGCGTCGTCGTTGGCCGCCTCCGCGGTCGCGCTGGCTCGCGCGGCCGGCGCGTCGGCCGGCTACGACAGCACGGCGTTGCTGTCGATCGAGCCGGACGTCGCGACACTGGCGGTGGTCGGCACGGCTGACGGCCTGGTCGTCGACCTGCGCCGCCGGTTCCTGCCGCATGACGACGACGAAGCAGTGGCCGCGCTCGCCGACATTGTCAAGGGCGCGGGCGAGATGGAGGGCGGACCGCAGAGCGTGTTCGTGGTCGGCTCCGGCGTCGACATCCCGCTGATCATGCCCGCGCTGGCCGAGGTGACGACCCTGCCCGTCACCGCGCCCGAGCAACCCCTCACGACTCGGGCGCACAACGAGAATCCGGCCCGTTCGCCCCTGTTCGCCTCGTCCACCGCATTCCTCAACGGGCAGGCGCCGAGCGCCGAGGTCGCGGAACCCGCGCCCACGCAAACCGGGCCGGTGGTCCTCGAAGCGCGCGGGCTGCACAAATCCTTCGGTGCCGGCCCGACGGCGATCCCGATCATCCACGACATCAATCTGCAGATCACCGCCGGCGAATTCGTCGTCATGGTCGGCCCTTCGGGCTCGGGCAAGTCGACGCTGCTGAGCATCCTCGGGCTGCTGGAGCCCCCGACGAGCGGCGAGGTCCTGGTGAACCAGGTGAGCGTCGCCCAGCTGTCCGCCAAGGAGTTGGCGGGCGTTCGCGGTCGCCGGATCGGCTACGTATTCCAATCGTTCAACCTGTTGGCGGGCCTGACGGTCGCCGAGAACGTGATGCTGCCCAGCTTGCTGGCCGGTCAATCCGGCCGCGTTCAGTACGACCGGGCCGTAGCGCTGCTCGACCAGTTCGGGCTCGCCGGCATGGCCGAGCGGGTGCCCGCGGAGCTGTCCGGTGGCGAGCAGCAGCGCGTCGCGATCGCCCGTGCCCTATTCATGACCCCGCAGGTGGTGCTAGCCGACGAGCCGACAGGAAACCTCGACACCAAGAACGGTCGCCGCGTGATCGATGCGCTCTACGCCCTCAACGCGGCCGGCCAGACCATCGTGATGGTCACCCACGATCGGTCGATCGCCGACGAAGCACCCCGGCTGGTCTCCCTCCTGGACGGCCGCATCGAAAGCGACACACGGCAAGCTCGGCCCCACGGCGCAGCATGGCGAGCAGCGCACTAACCGCGGCCGCCAGCGTCCTGAGGCTCATCAACCTCCGGGCAATTCGGCGGCACACTCTGCGTGCGCTGCTGGCGGCGCTGTCCCTCGGCGGCGGGGTGGCCATCGTCGTCGCGGTCATGATCGAAACCAGCAGCGTCCGAACCGCTATCGACGACGTCGGCTACCGGATCGCCGGCCCCGCGCCATTGCGCATCGTCGGCGCCGCGACCCAGGGCGGCGTCGGGCCGGCGGTGATCAACACGGCCGCCACGGTTCCCGGAGTCGCGGTGCTCGCCCCCGTGATCCGCGCAGCGACCGAGGTGCGCGACGGCGGCCACGACACCGTGGTGCTGGCGTTGGGTATCGACTGCTCCGCGCGGTGGATGATCGACCCGAAAGTCTGTGCCGACGGCCAAAAAGAGCCTCAGGTCTTGGCGACCTCGACCACCTTCGGCCGCACGCTGGGCCCCTCGGCCCAATTGGCAACCGACGTAGGCCAACTGCCGATCTCCAGGCTCGCCCAGATTCCGCAACTGGACAACGTCAACAACGGCCGCGTCATCGTGTTGCCGCTCAGCGCGGCCAAGACGCAGTTCGCGCGCGCCGACCGAGTGGACACGGTCTACGTCACCCTGGCCGACCGTGCCAACGCGACAGACTGTCCAGAATCAGATCGCCGACGCCCTCGCCGTGCTCGGGCCGGGCTACCGGGTGCTGACCCACAACGATCCGGCCGCGGGATTCAACGTCAACGTCATGCTTGTTCCCGCTGCTGGCGATCTTCGCCCTGATCGCGATCGGGGTCGGGGTCATCCTGATCGCCCAACTCACCCGGCTGTCGATTCAAGAACGCCGGCGTGAAGTCGCGATCGCCTCGGCGCTGGGAGCCTCCCCGCTGATCTACCTTCGGCGGCTTCCTCGCAGAGGCGGGACTGCTCGGCGCCTCCGGATCGGTCATCGGAGTTCTGCTCGGAATTGTCATCGCCCACCCCGTCGTCGCCAGTGCCAGCGACCTGACGCAACAGTTCGTCGGGGTCAACGTTCCTGTCGTGGTCGAGGCGCACGTCGTCGTCGCGGCGCTGGGAATCGGAGTCCTGCTGGCTGTACTCGCGGCCATCCTGCCGAGTGTGTCAGCGTCGAAAACCCCTATAGCGACCGAGCTTTCGGGCCGTGCCACCCACGAGGACAACCAGTCGTCGCGGGTTTGGCAGAAGGTGGTGGCGCTGCTTGCGATCGGCTTCGCGGGTGTGATCGTCGTGTGGTGGGCCACGTGGTCAGGTGGGTTGACGCCGTGGCAGGCGGGGGTCGCCAACGTCGGGGTCGTCGTCGCCATTGTCGGTTTGCTGCTGTCCGCGGCGTACATGGGCCCGGAAGTCCTGGATCTGATTCGCCTGCGGCCGGAGCGAATTCGGCGCGCGGCACTCGCCATCGCATTTACCGGATTGCGCGCGGATCAATCACGCACGATTGCGATCGGTGGCGCAGTCGCGGTACCGGTCGCCGTCGCGACGCTGCTGTCCGGGTTCTTGATCGCCATCAACGACGGCGTCGACAACGTGGCGAAGGCTCAGGCGACCGGACGTCTCGTCCTCACCACCACCAGATTCACCGACTGGGGCTCGACGGATGCGAAATTCTCGCCCGACAACATGGCGAAGCTGGCGGCCTTGCCTGGAGTGGGTTCCACCGAACGCATGGCGGAAATCGAGATCACCCTGCCCAACGGCGAGTTGGCCTACGTTCGGGCCGAGGACCGGCCGACCTTCTCCTACCCGGCGCTCGCCGGGCCCTCCCCGCGGCGAAGCGTGCAAGCGAATCAACTTGTCGTCGGCGGCATCCTGGCTCGGGAGACTGGCATCCGCGTCGGCGACACGATGCTGTTGGGCAGCGGACCCAGCGCCCGCAAAATCGTCGTCGGAACCATCGTGGCCACTCCGGAGGTGGGCGGGCGGCGAATTCAGATGTCCTACCAGCTTGCCGAGCAGATCTTCGGTCCGCAGCCGGCCGGCCTGGTGTTCATCAAGCCGGCCGACGGCGTCAGTCTGCGGGGTCTGACAAACGAGATCCACGCGCTAGATTTCAATCAACCGGTGACGGTCGTCGACGCCGACGGATACCGATCCTCGGTCGTCAAGGGCGAATCCCGTTTCCTCGCACCGTTGAACACGCTGAAATACGGCCTGCTCGCGATTGCCTTCATCTCGGTGTCATCGACGCTGCTGCTGCTCGGAATTCGCCGTCGCCGCGAGATCGCCCTGATTCAGGCGCTTGGCGCCACCGAGGCCACCGTCTTCGCCGTGACGACGATCGAGGCCGTCATCGCGAGCGCGACGGGCGCCGTGCTGGGCGGGTTGGTGTCCATCGCGATCATCGGAGCGGTGGCGCGGGCCGCGATCGTCGACGTGGGTGCCGTCGTTCCGCTGATCTTCCCGGCGTCCGAAGCGACCGGCTATGCGGTTCTCGCCATCGTGTCCGCGGTGTTGGCGGCGGTCGGTCCGGCGTGGCAGACCACTCGGGCGCCGCTGGCTTCCCAGCTCCGCGAGGAGTAGCCGCCGTCAGAACCGGTAAGTCGTGCAGCCGACTTGAAGCCCCGAGCCGACACTCACGATCAACCCGACGTCGCCCGAGTCGACCAGTCCGTGCTCCCACGCGTGCCGCAGTCCGTGCGGCACCGACGACGAGAACGGGTCGGCGTCGGTGACCGGGGCGACGAAAAGCGAACTGGCGATACCCAATCGGGCGGCCAGCTCGTCGCGGTCGGGCTGCGACAGCTGCGGCGGGAACACTGCGGCGATCTCCGACGGAGCGATCGCCTCGAGCTTGAGCAATTCGCCCACCGCGTCGGCGATGATGGTCAGGTAATGGGCGCTCAGGTCGGGGTCGCGCTCGATCTCCAGCCAGGTCCGGCCGTCGGAGTGTCGGGTATAGGTGGTGAGCGCACCGGCGTACTCGGGGTAGTGCCGGAATACGAAACGGCCAAATCCCCTGTTGCCGTTGGCTCGGTGACAGCACTACCGCCGAGCCCGTCTCGCTCAGACCGTAGGCGGGATGCGCATCGCTGCCGTCGTTGTTCTCGGTCTCGGAGGCGACGACCATCGCGTGCCCGGTCTTGCCCGCGCCGATCATCTGGACAGCAACCTGGCAGGCATTGAGGAATCCGACCGCACCGTTGAACACGTCGAAGGCGAGAGTCTTTGGGCCATCAGGTGATCGGATGTCGTCGTTGATCCCGAGCTCGCCGGCGACCAGCGCCGCGATGGCCGGCTCGCTGATGAACTCGTCCCGGTACACACCGGCGTGGACGATCAACCCGAGCTGCTCGCGGTCCAGGCCGCTCCGGTCGAGGCATTGCGCGGCGGCCTGGGTGGCCAGTTCCACCGAGCCGCGCGACCCGGGCGGGCCGGCGGGGACGGTGCCGACCCCGGCGATGCCCACCGCGGGCGGCTGCGGCGGGTCGACGGCCGGGGGGTCGTGCAGCGCTTCTGCGGCGGTGGTCCTCGGAGCCGCGGCGTAGCCGGTCGGGCAGATCGTCGAAGGTGTACAGCGCCGCCCCGACGGTCTGGCCCGAGGCGCTGATACCGAAGACCGCGTTGTCGCCGGACCTGATTCGATTGCTGAGGAT
The DNA here is from genome assembly GCA_963822655.1 of uncultured Actinomycetota bacterium. Taxonomy (GTDB): domain Bacteria; phylum Actinomycetota; class Actinomycetes; order Mycobacteriales; family Mycobacteriaceae; genus Mycobacterium. Next base: position 395,902 of record CAWGIJ010000012.1, on the reverse strand, counting down.
GTGATCTTTGAGGGCGACGAAATGCGTTGTACTTGCTGTGTTTCCACGCTCGGCCAGGTTGTAGATGGTGTTGCCGGGGTTGGCCGAGCCCTCGCCGAACATCCGGTTCACCGCGCCGACGGCGTCGTTGAGTGAGGACTCGGACGTCTGGTGCATCACGATGTGGTCGGAGTGCTCGGGGCGCCAGCCGTGGCGTCGCATCACGCCGGCCACGTACGGCACGGCCGCTTTCACCGCGATTGCGGTCGCCGCGATCGAGTCGACCGTCATGATCGCGCCGCCCTCGGGTCCGCCGGTCGCCTTCGCGATGCACATCGGGGCGTAGCGGCTGAGCGTGGCGATGTCGATGTCGTGGAAGCCGGCCCGGTTGTTCGGGCCACGTTCCAGAATCAACGCGGCGCCGGCGTCGCCGACCGTCAGGCAAGCGAGGCGGGGGTCCATCGGGCCCTGGATTTGTCGTTGCGCGGTTTCGCTGATGTGGGTGATGTATTCACCGCTGACCACCATCGCGCGGCCGATCAGCCCGGTCTGCAGGAAAGCGTCGGCGATCGCGATGCCGGTGAACATGCCGGCGCAGGCATTGGTGATGTCGAAAGCCAGCGCATTGTCCAGGCCGCACTGGTCGCGTAGCCGCGCCGCGGTGCTGGGTTCGAAGACGAACTTCTGGTCGGGGCCGTCGTAGCGGGAGATGCTGCACGAGATCAGCAGGTCGATCTCCGCGGGCCGGTAGCTGGACCGGGACAGGCAGTCGGCGATGGCCTGGCGGGCGAGGTCGATGGAGAATTCACCCTCGGCCGCCACCCGGCGATGCTTGATGCCGGTCAGCTTCTCCAGCGGGATGCCGATGTCGTTGACACAGCCGGCGAGCAGGTCCGTGGTCGACACCTCCTTGAAAGGCAAGTAGGTGCCGATGCTTTCGATCACGGTGTTGCGGGCCGGGCGTTCGGATGCGGGCATCGGCTGCGGTTCGGCGTGCGGCCTGACCGCCGCCGGCTCGGCGACGGGTGGCTCGGCCGCCGCCGCTCTCGTGCGGTTCCCCGTATTCGGCGGCGAGTTCGGCGACGGTGCCGAACAAGAACACCGACTCGGGCTTCAGCGGCAGTCCGGCCGCCTCCGCGCGGACCGCGACCTCCAGGCTGTGCGTCGAGGAGCCGCCAAGCGCGAAGAAGTCGTCGTGCACGCCGACCCGTTCGACACCCAGTACCTTGCACCAGATCTCGACCAACAGCTCTTCGGTCCGGTTGCGTGGCGCGACGAATTCACGCTCGCGTTCGGCCGATCCGGTGCCGGTTTCGGCGAGAGTGCGCCGGTCGACCTTCCCGCCGGAGGTCCGCGGCAACTCGTCCGTCACGACGAAGTGCGCAGGCAGCATGGCCGCCGGAAGCCAATCGAGCAGGAAGCGCCGCAGCTGTGCGGTGGTCGGCGCGGGCTCGGCGGCGGCCGCGACGTGCGCGGTCAACTGGGTGTGGCCGCGCTCGTCCTTGGTGGCGACGACCACGGCCTCCGTTATGGCGGGATGCCGGCTCAGCGCGGCCTCGACCTCACCGGGCTCGATCCGGACACCGCGAATTTCGACCTGACCGTCCTCGCGGCCGAGGTATTCGATGTTGCCGTCGGCGTGGTAGCGGGCCAGATCGCCTGTGCGGTAGAGCATTGCGCCGGGGCTCGCCGTGAACGGGTCGGCGATGAACCTGGTGGCCGTCAGGCCGGGCTGACCGGAGTAGCCGCGGCCCACCCCGGCGCCGCCGATATACAGCTCGCCCGGCACCCCGACGGGCACCGGTTGGAGGTAGGCGTCGAGCAGATGAATCTGGACGTTGGCCATCGGCCGCCCGATCGGGATCGACGGCCCGGGCGCGCCCCGCTTGCAGTGCGCATAGGTGGCCGTGACGGCGGACTCCGCCGGGCCGTACTCGTTCCACAGCTCCGCGTCCGTGGTGTTCAGGAAACGCTGCGCGAGGTCGTAGGACAGGGCCTCGCCGCCACACGTCACCCGTCGCAGCGTCACGCATTGTCGGAGGCCGGGCTCGCCGAGCCAGGACTGCAGCATCGACGGCACGACGTGCACGATCTGGGTGATGCTCTGCTCGGCGATCGTCCGCACGAGATAGGCCGCATCGCGGTGCCCATCGGGCTTCGCGATGACCAGCCGTGCACCGACGATCAGCGGCAGGAAGATCTCGGCCAGCGACGCGTCGAACGTCACCGGTGTGTGGTGCAACACCCGGTCGCGGGCGTCGAGCCGGTAATTCGCCTGCATCCAGAGCAGCAGGTTGCGCAACCCGCCGTGGGTGTTCAGCACTCGTTTCGGAACTCCCGTGGAACCCGAGGTGTGAACCACGTAGGCCAGCCCGTCGGGCCGCGCGAACGAGCGGGGTGCGACGGCGCCCGCGTCCGACCGAGCCGCCAGCAGGTCCAGGCAGAGGCGATGACCCGTAAAATCCTTGAGCAGCTGCAGGTTTCGCTGGTGCGTGACGACAACCGGCGTGCCGGCGGCGGCGGTCATCGCCGCGATACGCTTCTCCGGCTGTTCCGGGTCGAGCGGCATGAAGGCGGCGCCGGACTTCGCGACGCCGAGCAGCGCCACCACCAAATCCTCGCTACGGTCCAGCAGCACGGTGACGACGCTGTCCGGCCCCACACCGATGGCATGAAGCCGGCCGGCCACATCGTCCGCGCGCCGCTCGAGTTCGGCGTAGGTCAGGTCGCGGTCGCCGAATGTCACGGCGACGTCGTCCGGGCTACGGCGGGCTGCCGCGGTCACCATGTCCGGCAACGTGTTCGGTGCGTCGAAGCGGACGCCCGTCTCGTTCCACGCGGCCTGCCGCGAGCGCTCCGACTCGGCGCGGATGGGCAGCTTCGACAGGTTGGCGCCCGGATCGGTGGCGATCCCGCCGAGCAGCGTCGTGAAGTGCTGGGCCATCCGCTCGATCGTCGTGTCGTCGAAGAGGTCGGTGTTGTACTGCAGGGCGCAGAGCAACTCGCCGTCCTGCTCACCCATCAACAGCATCAGATCGAGCGGCGCACCGCCTTGGCCGATGTGGGTGGTGGTGAATTCCAGCGCCCCCGGCGCCGATGCCGCACCCTCCTGGAAGCGGCGGGTCTGCTCCCACGCGAACGAGACCTGGAACAGCGGCGTGTGGCTCAGATCGCGGGCAGGATCCAGCTTTTCGACGAGCAGCGTAAACGGAAAGTCTTGGTGCTCAAGCGCTTCCAGGACCGTCGTCTTGACGCGGCCCAGTAACGACGTGAAAGTCGGATCACCGCCGAGGCCGGGCCGTAGCACCACGGGGTTGGCGATGTAGCCGACCACGCCGGCCAGCCCCGGATGGTCCCGGCATCCGAACGGCGAGCCGATCAGCAGATCGTCCTGCCCGCTGTAGCGATGGAGCAGCGTGGCGTACGCCGCGAACAGCGTCATGTACGGCGTCGCGCCGACGTTACGGCCGACGTCCTTGAGTTGCGCAGTCAGCGCGCGGTCGACGGTGAAGCTGTGGACGGCCCCGCGATAGGTCTGGACCGCGCCGCGTGGCCGGTCGACGGGCAGCCGCAGCATCGGCGTCTCCCCGGCCAACTGCTGGCTCCAGTACTGCCAGAGCCGGTCGCCCTCGGCACCCTCGATGGCTCGGGTGTGCTCGTCCGCGTAGTCGACGTAGCGCATCGGTGGCAGCGGCGGCACCGGAGCGCCGTGCTCGGCGGCGTAGAGCTGCCGAAGCTCGTCGAGGATCAGGTCGATCGACCACATGTCCACGGCGATGTGGTGCAGCGTCAACACGAGCAGGTGATCGTCGGGGCCCTGGGTGATCAGGTTGAACCGCATCACCGGGCCGGTGCGCAGGTCGAAGGGACGGTCGGATTCCCTTCGTAGCCAACGCTGTGTCTCGTCGGGCTCCAGCTCGAGTCGGTTGACGCGCACCGGCAGACGGGGGTGGACGAGCTGAACCGGTTGACCGTCGCGGGTCGTATAGGTGGTCCGCAGAATGTCGTGGCGGTCGACGAGCGCCTGAGCCGCCGCCTCCACCGCGGCCGCGTCGAGCGGGCCGCGGATCTGTCCGGCATAGGTGATCGTGTAGGCGGGACTGCCCGGCGCGAGCTGATACAGGAACCACAGTGACCGCTGGCCATACGACAGCGGATGCGCCGACGCCGACGCTTCCGCCTTCTCCATCAGCAGGCGGGCCAACAGTACGCGCTTCTCTTCGGCGGACAGGCCGGCGAGGTTATCCGTCATCGTGACCCTCCCGTGCTGCGAGGACGTCGCGCAGCAGCGCGTCGACGTCGTCGTCCGAGATGTCGGGCAGCCTGCCCAGGACGTCCATCCACTCCGGGGCAGAGCCGTTGCTTACGTCGACGATTGGCGCGTCGTCGGTCGCGACAGGGGTGGGTTCTGCTGCGCCACCGGATAATTGGTCGGCCAGCCAACCGGCCAGACCTGTCACGCTCGGGCCGTCCAGCAGGCGGACGACCGGCACGACCACGCCCAGATCGCGTTCGATCTGCGCGCGTAACTCCACCGCGACGAGCGAGTCGACCCCGAGTTGATGCAGCGGGGATTCGACGTCGAGCTGCGACGCCGCCAGACCGAGTTTGCCGGCCGCGTGTTCACGCAGGTACGACTCGAGTTGCCGCTGCCGCTCGTCGTCGTCGGCGCGCACGAGGGCGTCGAGAAGGTTGTCGTGTCGCTCGGGGGCGGGGGAGGCCGGTGCGCCGAGCACGCCCGCGGTCAGGGTCGGGTCCATCCGCAGGACGGCGACCTGGGTGGCCGATGACCGGAGCAGCGTCGCCAGCGTTTGGATACCGTCGGTGACCGGGATGGGAATCATGCCGTGTCGGGTGAGGTTTCGTTGTTGTTCCGGCTTATTGACCAGACCGACCTCGGCCCATGGCCCCCAGTTGATGCTGAGCGCGGGCTTGCCGCGCCCATGCCGATACCAGGCCAGCGCGTCCAGGAAGGCGTTGCCCGCGGCGTAGTGCGCCTGCCCGGGCGATCCCAAAACCGCTGCAGCAGAGGAGAAGAGGACAAAGAAGTCCAGATCGTCGTCGCGGGTGAGCATGTGCAGGTTCCACGCGCCGTCGATTTTGGGCGCCATGACCTCGCGCAGCCGCTGGTCGTCGAGGCGCGCGAGGATGCCGTCGTCGAGGATCCCCGCCGCGTGCACGACGCCGCGCAGCGCAGGCATGGTGGTGCGAATCGAATCGAGCGCCGAGGCCAGCGGGTCGGTCTGGGTGACGTCACCGCGGACGTACACCACGTCGCAGCCTTTGCCGTGCAGCTCGTCGACGACCCGCTGCCCGGCCTCCGACGCCGGCCCGCGTCCGAGTAACACCAGATGTTTGGCGCCTTGCTCGACCATCCACGACGCGGTGGCAAGGCCGATGCCGCCGAGCCCACCGGTGATCAGATAGGTGGCGTCGGGCTGGAATTGGGCGGGGAGCCGCTCGCGGTGTGCGGCCGGTTGCTGCCGCGTGTCCACCGAGACGGCGACCTTGCCGATCTGCTTGCCCTGCGACAGGGTTCGCAGCGCGGTGGCGGTCTTGGCGGCCGGGAAGGCGCGCACCGGCAGCGGGCGGAACGCGCCCTGCTCGATGTGGGCGACGATGTCGCGCAGCAGGGCGCCCACATAGGCTGGCCGGTCCACGATCAGCTGCGCGAGGTCGATGACGATGAAGGAGGCGTTGTTGCGCAGCTGCCACAGCTGCAGGCGGCCCTGGCCGTAGATGTCGGTCTTCCCGATTTCCAGGAAGCGGCCGTAGGGGCTCAGCGTCTCGAGGCTGTGCGAGATCGCTTCGCCGGACAGCGAGTTGAGCACCGCGTCGACGCCCTCGCCACCGGTCGCGGCCAGCACTTGATCAGCGAAAGCCACTGAACGCGAGTCGAATACGTGCTGTATGCCGAGGCCGTGGAGGTGGTTGCGCTTCTCCGGAGTGCCCGCGGTGGCGAGAACCGTGGCGTTGAGCCAACGGGCGACCTCGACGGCGGCCAGTCCGACCCCGCCCGCCGCTGAGTGGATCAGCACGCGCTCACCGCGACGCAGCCGGGCCTGCTCGTGCAGCGCGTAATACGCCGTCAGGTAGGCGATCGGAATTGCCGCGGCTTCCTCGAAGCTGAGCTCGACCGGCTTGGGCGTCACCAGGCTGGCCGGGGTGGTGACGAAGGAGCCGACCCCCTCTGCCGCCAGGGCGATCACGGAATCTCCGCCGCGCACGTCGTCGACGTCGGCGCCCACCGCGGTCACGACGCCCGAGCACTCGACGCCGATCTGCGCGGGCCCGTCTTCCTGGCCGGGGTAGACACCGAGGGCCCGCATCACGTCGATAAAGTTCAATCCTGTTGCATGGACCTCGATTTCGACCTCACCCGGTGCGGGCGCGCGACGGGCGAACGTGCGGGTGTCGATGTCGTCCAGTACACCGGGCCGCGAGTACTCCATCCGGAACGCCGAGCCGGCTTGGGGCCGAGCGGTTTCCGGCTCCGTCGCGAACGGGGTCAGGCCGGCGACGTAGCGCAGTCCACCTCGGAATGCAACGTCGGTATCGCCCGTGTCGGCGAGCAGCTCCTCGACCAGGGCTGCCACGTCCTCGGGTTGCCCGTTGGCCGGCAGGTCGATGCGCGAGCAGCGCAACTCCGGATGCTCGTGGTCGATGCTGCGGCCCATGCCCCACAGCGGCGCCTGCGCGACCGACACGACGTCCCCTTCGATCGGTTGGCTGCCCTCGGTGACGAGCCACAGGCGCGGCGACTGCTGAGACGAAGTCAGCGCCTGGACGACGTGTAGCACGCTGGTCGGGCCGACGACTGGCCCCGATTCCAGTGCATCTGGCAGGCTCCACAGATGCACCACGCCGTGCAACGGTGTCTGCACGGCGTCGAGGAGACGTCGAAAGTGTTGCGGCTGAGCAGGATCGACGCGGTAGCGGTCCGTTGCAAGTCGTTCGAAGTCTGATCCCTGTTCGACCACCACGCTGGTTTGGGAACGCTGCTCGAGCAGCTTCCGGGTGGCGGCCGTTGTGGCGCCGCCGTCGCCGAAGATCAGCCAGTGCCCCGATCCAGCCGAATTACGTTCGGCCGCAGGAAGGCTCGCGGCCTCCCATCTCGGCACGAAGAGATCGCCATCGGCGCGGGTTTCAGTCGTGCTCGGCGCGGAGTCGGCAAGCCGCTCGAGGCGCAGCCCGCGTACCTCCGTAAGCACCGCCCCGGACCCGTCGAGCAGGAACACGTCGCCGACGACTGTGCGCTCGGCGCCATCGCGCAACCGTGCGTGGCACCAGACGCCGTCCGGTGACATCGCCCGCACCCGTAGCTGTGCAACGCCGATCGGCAGATACGTGTCGTGCGAATGCCCGTTGTTCGCGGGCAGAGTGGCGGCGAGCGCCTGAAAACAGCCGTCCAGCAACGCCGCATCGAAGTCGCCGGCATCGCCGGGCGACAACCGGGCGAGCGCCTCGCCGTCGCGGCGCCAGACTTCCGTCACCTTCTCAAACGCCGGCCCATATTCCAGGCCGTGCTGCGCGAGGCGACTGTAGAAGGCCGTCCCGGAAATCGATTCGCCACAACGGCTTCGGATGTCATCCGGGTGATGCGCTTCGCTGTCGCCGTCGGGTTCGTCGACGACCATCGAGCCGCTCGCCAGCAACGATGCGGCCGGGTCCATGGCCTGAAGTTCGAACGAGCCGGAGTCGCTGAGCACCAACTGCACGGTCCGCGCGTTATCGAGAACCAGCGTTCGGTGGAAGACGACATCGCGCGGCATCCGGCGTGGCGCCGCCGAAGGCGTGTGCGGTACCGGTGACAGCAAGCTCGAGCAGGGTGGCTCCCGGGACGACGACCGACCCGTGTACCCGGTGGTCGCGCAGGGTCGGGAAAAGCTCCGTGCTGACGTCGATTTCGCAGACGACCGTGTTCGGCTGCGCTGCCGAATGGATCGGCCCACGCCACGGCGACGCCTCGCCGACGGGCCGCGCGGGGCTTGCCATGTCCAGCCAGAACCGTTGGCGTTGCCACGGATAGGTGGGTGCCGCGACGAGACGGCCGCGCGGATGCAGTCGATCCCAGGCAATCGACTGTCCGCCGGTGTACAGCGCGCCGAGCGCGGCCAGCACGCTGTCGCGCCCGCCCTGATCGCGACGCATCGACGGCACTAGTACGCACGGGTGACCTAGGTCGTCGGCGTCCTCGCGCAGCGCGCTCAGCAGGACCGGGTGGGGGCTGATCTCGAGGAACGTCTTGTGACCCTGCTCGAACAGTTGCCGTGCGGTCGGCGAGAACCGCACGGGCGAGCAGAGGTTCTCCACCCAGTAGGCGCCGTGCAACGCCGCGCCGTCGATCGGTTCGCCGCTCACGGTGGAATACATCGGCGTCCTCGCGGCCGACGGTCGCAGGCCGATGAGCGCCGAGGCAAGCTCGGCGCGCAGAGCAGCCATGCGCGGACTGTGCGACGCCACGTCGACATCTACCCACCGGCAGTACCGCATTCGTCGCTCGATCTCGATCATCAACTCGGCCAACACATCCGAATCGCCGGAAAGCACGGTCGATCGCACCGAGTTACTCGCCGCAACGGCGACCCGCCCCGCACGCCCGGCGATGAGTTCGTCCGCCTCGGCGCGGGACAACTCCGCGGAGATCATCGCCCCGCCGGGTGCGGCTCCGCGCAGCAGACGGGCCCGCGTGCAGATCACGCGCGCAGCGTCGTCCAGGCTCAGCGCGCCCGCCACATGCGCGGCGGCAACCTCACCCATGCTGTGCCCGATCACCACGGCGGGCTCCACTCCCCACGACCGCCACAGCGCCGCGAGCGCGACCTGCATCGCGAAGATCGCGGGCTGGATCACGCCGATGTCGTCGAGGCTGTTGCCCGCGAGCAGCTCGTCGATCACCGACGAATCCACATACGGGCGCGTCGCGCGATCGCATTCGGCCAGCGTGTCGCGAAAGACCTCTTCGTCGGCGTGCAGTTGCTGTCCCATGCTGCGCCACTGGGAACCCTGCCCGGAGAAAACGAACACCACGCCCGGTCCCGGCCGGCGGCGTCCGGTCGTCAGGCCGGGCCGGGTCTCGCCCTGCCGGTAGGCGGCCAGCGAGTCGGACAACTCGGCGGCGTCGCGACCGACGGCGGCCAGCCGGTAATCATGGTGGTCGCGGTGAGCGCCCGCGGTGTAGCTGACGTCGGCCAACGACAGGCCGGCCTGCAGGGCGTTCTCGTAACGGCTTGCCAACGCGGACAACGCTTCTGGCGATCGAGCCGACAATGGCAGCAACTCGACGCGGCCGTCGTCCGATTGCGGGGCCCGGACTTCGGGGGCCTCCGTCATCACGACGTGCGCGTTGGTGCCGCCGAAGCCGAACGAGCTGACGCCGGCGACCGCCCGCCGGTTCACCGGCCACGGCGTGCGAGCGTCTACCACCTTCAGCGCGAGGCGCTCGAACGGGATATGGGGATTGGGCTGATCGAAGTGCAGGCTCGCCGGGATTTCGCGGTGGTGCAGCGCCAGCGCCGTCTTGATCAGACCGGCCATGCCTGCCGCCGCCTCGAGATGGCCGATGTTGGTCTTCACCGATCCAATCAGGCACGGGCTGTCTGGCGTGCGGCCTTCGGCCAGGATCGAGCCGAGCGCGTTGGCCTCGATGGTGTCGCCCAGCGCGGTGCCCGTGCCGTGCGCCTCGACATAGTGGACGCTGCTGGGGGATAGGCCCGCGTGGCGGTAGGCATCGGCCAGCACAACCTCCTGGGCATGCCGGCTGGGAGCCGTCAGACCATTGGTCCGGCCGTCGTGATTGGTGGCGCTCCCACGCAGCACCGCATAGATCTGGTCGCCGTCGGTCAGCGCCTGGCTCAGCGGCTTGAGGATGACGACGCCGGCGCCTTCGCCACGGACGTATCCGTCTGCCGATGCATCGAATGTCTTGCACCGGCCGTCGGCTGCCATCAGGGTGGCCTTGCTGAAGTTGAGGCCCAGCGCGGGGGACAGGATGACGTTGACACCACCGGCGATGGCCAGCGTCGACTCGCCGTCGCGCAGGCTGCGGCAGGCGAGGTGGACGGCGACGAGCGACGACGAGCACGCGGTGTCGATCGCCATGCTCGGCCCGTGCAGATCCAGCGCGTAGGACAGCCGGTTGGCGGCGATGCTCAGCGCGCCACCGGTGCCGCTGTAGGCGTCGATCAGGTCGGGCCGGCCGAACTGGAGGCTCCCGTAGTCGTATGTCGAGACGCCGACGAACACGCCCGTGGAGCTACCGGCCAGCGGCTCGGTCGGCTGCCCGGCATCTTCCAGCGCCTCCCAGGCCACCTCCAGCAGCAGGCGCTGCTGGGGGTCGATGCGCGCCGCCTCGCGGGGCGAGATGTTGAAGAACTTGGCGTCGAATTGGTCGACCTGCTCGAGGAATCCGCCCCTGCCGACACTGCCGGGTTCCGCGGCCCAGCGCTCGGGGGGAATGTCGCCGACCGCGTCGCGGCCCTCGGTCAACAGCCGCCAGAATGCCGCCGGGCCGTCGGCTCCGGGGAACCTGCAGCCGATGCCGATGATGGCGATCGGCTCGTCGGCGCTCATCGGGCGTGGTTCGGCGAGCTCCGCTGCGGGCTGCGTGGTGGTGCCGTCGGCCAAGAAGGCGCAGAGCGCGTCGATGGTCGGGTACTCGTACGGCAAGGTAGGCGAAAGCTCTAGTCCCACATGCTTTCCCAGCGTCGCGGTGAGCCGGACCGCGTGCACCGAGTCGAGTCCGTAGTGCGCGAACGGAAGAGAGGTGTCGATGTCGCTCGCGGAATGGTCGAGCAGTTCGGCGAGCTGCGACGCCAGCCAGGCGGCGAGCTCGGTGGCCTCGAGCGCGGCGTGCCGGGGTTCAGAGTCGGAAGAGCGCCGGGGCGCAGCTGGCGGCGCTGCCTGCCACTGCGCGATCGCCGCGATGTCCCCGTCGAGGAAGCGTCGCCGCGTGCGACTGCGGCGGATCTTCCCACTCGACGTCGTGGGGATGGTCGACGGCTCGGCGAGAAGGATTGTGTGAGGACGTATTTCGTGGTGCTCGGCCACGGCGGTGCGGATCGCGTCGAGCATTGCGTCGGTGTCGATCTCGCCGACCCGGTTGCGGTCGACTTCTTGCACAAGGACAAGTTGCTCGGTCGAATCCGATTCGAGCGTGATCGAAAACGCTGCCCCGCGGCCGCGTAGCAGCGCGTCGTGGCTGTCCTGAACCGTGGCCTCGATGTCTTCGGGGTAGTGGTTGCGGCCGCGGATGACGATGAGGTCTTTCAGTCGACCGGACACGAAAAGCTGGCCGTCCAAAAGGAAACCGAGGTCGCCCGTCCGCAGAAAGGGCCCGCGACCGGTGTCGGCGAGATAAGCGTCGAAGGTCTCCGCCGTTTCGGTGGGCTTGCCCCAGTAGCCTTTGGCGATGCTGCCGCCCGCGAGCCAGATCTCGCCGACTTCGTCGTCCGCGCACGGGCGGCCGGTCTTCGGATCGACGATGACTACCTCGTGGTGGGGCTGGGTCTGACCGCACGCGACGAAGGAGGCTGCCTCGGGAGATCCCGCGTCGACGGTCACGACGCGGTGGTCGCGCAGCGCGTCGTTGTCCAGGTGCCGCACGATGGGCGCGGTTCGTTCCGCTACCGGTTTCCCAGATATCAGCAAGGTGGATTCGGCCATGCCGTATACGGGAGCGAACCCCTCCGGCCGGAAGCCGGCCGGCGCGAAAGCGTCGACGAAACGTTGCAGGGTCGCGGCACGGATCGGCTCGGCGCCGCACATCGCCGTCGCCATCGTCGACAGATCCAGGGCCGCTCGTTCTTCGGGGGTGCTCAGGGCGATGCACAGTTCGTAGGCGAAGTTCGGCGCGGCGGTGATCGTGCCACCGTGCTTGGTGATCGCTTCCAGCCAGCGCATCGGCCGCTCGATGAACGACTCGGGCGGCATGAAGAAGGATGTGGCCCCGACGTGGATCGAGGTGAGAATTCCGCCGATCAGCCCCATGTCGTGGTGCAGCGGCAGCCAGAACACGCCGTTGGCCCGCTCGTTGCCGGCACCCCACGCGGTACGGATCGCCTCGACGTTGCTCAGCAGGTTGCGGTGAGTCACCACAACGCCTTTCGGTGAACCCGTCGACCCCGAGGTGTACTGCAGCATCGCGGTGTCATCGGGATCGATGTGCGGCGCGACCCAGTCGGCAGCCGACGTGGCGATGTCGTCCACCGCGCACCACTGCATGGCCGGACCGTCGGCCATCTCGTCGATCGCGCTCTGGAACTTCGCCTTGGTCTCGGCGGTGGTCACGGTGAAGCGTGCCTCGGTGTCGTGCACGATCGACGCGACGCGGCCGATCACGCGGGCGCGGGCCGGCGGGTGGACCGGGACCGGCACCGTCCCGGCGTAGATGCAGCCGAAGAACGCGACGATGAAGTCCAAGCCCGGACGGGCACAGCACCAGCGCGCGTTCACCGGTGGCGCCCATCTGCTGCAAAACGGCCGCGGTTGCACGTGCCCTGGCGTCGAGTTCGCCGAAAGTCAGCTGGCTGTGTTCTTCACCATCGGCGGAGATAGCGGCAATAGTCGAAAGCGATTTTATCGCGGTAAGTCTCAGCCCTTTGCCGCACGAGATCCAGGAATGTCTGGTCCGTCAATCGCATTCCTTCCGGCGTGCATTCTGGATGCCGAGCCGGGATCTCGACTGCGAGGTAACGATGATATCGCCATACGAGCGTCGGCAACCGCTGCGTTTGATGCCGCATTTCTCCGCGGCGACTGCGTCGCAATTTGCCTCGCATTTGTTCTCCAGTCGTTCCGCGTGAGGGGTTATTTGCCGGTAGGGATGCCTGGTCGAGAGATTCTTACATCGAGCTCGTAAGCCCCGCTATCCCAATCCATCGCAGCTACATGACCGCGACGGAGTCGCGGATGCGAGCCATGCTCTGCAACAGTCCTGATCCTCAAAGCCTTCCGAGCTTGACCTCCTCGGGTGCGCGAGCATGCCGGCCGGGCTCACGTCGCGATGTTCTCCGCCGCCGCCTTGCCCGCGCGGTGGTGGGTCGACAGCTTGACCGGAGCGCCGTTCATCGGCACCGGCAACGGGTGTGTGCGGCTGGGGCGACCGCCGTGTCCGCCGTCGACAGCGCCGAGCCTGCGGTTCTGCAGCAGAGTCCGCAGCAGCACGCGCGCTTCGAAGAGCACGAACTCGGCGCCGACGCAGCGATAGACGCCGCCACCGAACGGCAGCCAGGTGTTGGTGCCCGGCCTCGTATTCAGGAAGCGTTCGGGCCGGAATGCGAGGGGGTCGGGATGCAGGTCTTCGCGCTCGTGCATCGCCATGATCGCGAGGATGACGTATGCCCCGCGCGGAATGTGCAGGCCGTTGAGGTCGAAGTCCCGCAGCGCCCGGCGGCCCGTGATGGGCAGCGCCGGACGTAGGCGCATCGACTCGGCGATCACGGCGTCGAGGTACGCGTCCTCGCCGCGGTCGATGCTCTCCTCGAGCGTGGTGAGGGTCTCGGGTTGGTGGACCAGCAGTTCGGCCACCCATCCCAGCGTCACCGCGGTAGCGGCGTAACCGGCCAGCATCAGCCCGCGCATCGAGCGTGCCAGAAACGCGTCGTCGCGGGGAATCTCATCCTGTTGATTGATCTCCAGGAACAACGTCAGGCAGTCGTCGGGTCGGGCCCCGGTGCGCCGCCGCTCCGCGATCTCTTCCAGGACGATCGCGTCGACTGCGGCGGCCGTGCGTGCCACCGACGGGACTGCCACCCAGTTACCGCGCACTGCCATGGTGACCATCCCGACGCCGAGGAAGCTCGGGCTTTCGGTGGCCGCGCAGTGCGCCAGCATCGCCTTCTCCAAGCGCTGCATCCGCTCGGGCTTCGAGACGCCGAAGATCACCGTCATCATCACGTCGAGCGAGAGCTGGCCGCCGATGTCGCAGAACTCGATGCGCTCGCCGAGCGGCCATTCCGGCAGCCTGCGCAACACGATGTCGGTCATCGCCTGCTCGTAGGACTTGAGTGCCTTGCCGTGCAGGGGTGGCGCAACCTTGCGCTTCTCCTCCATGTGGGCTTCGCCCTCGAGAAAGATGAACGCGTCGCTGCCGAACAGCTTCTCGTGAGGCGAGAACCGCTTCATCAGCTCCCCGAACGACAGAGCGCCGTCGCGGTCGCCGAAGACGGCCTTGGCATCCTCGGGGGACGACGTCACCAGCATCTTGGGGCCGAACGGCATGTCGATCACGAAGCGTTCACCGACGCCACGCAGCGGCGACTGAAGGCCGAGCGGTCTGAAGAAGCGTCCGCGGTCGCGCGCAAGCCCACGAAGGCCGACGTGCGGCAACGAGTCCAAGGAGCGCAGCGGTTGTGGGGCTGCGTCGCTCTCGGCGCCGGCAGTCATCGTTCACCTCCAGCTCGAGATAACGGCCTGAGGTGCACCGACCTGCGGTGCTCGACACTCTGGCCCGACGTTTCGATACGCCATCGTACTGGCAGACAGGGGCCCGGGATTCACCCGTAGAGCGCTCAGGACAGGCAACCGTCACCCGCTTCCGATCCTCAGTGGGTTTCGGAAGGCGGGCGAACGGTCGTCGTCTATCGGAAGCTGTTAGCTCTTCCAGACGGCCTTGTCAGTGCCTCCGGCGTCGCGGTAGACGACGCTGTCGGGGTTGGTGCCGTTGCGAACGTTGAAGTACAGCCGTCCCGTGACCTCTTGGCCGAGCGGAAGGGGGCCCTCGGGAAGGCCGTCGGTCTGGTTGCCCTTCATCACCGCAAACGTCGAGCTGTTGACCGCTCGAGCGTTGAAGTCGGCGATGTTCGGGGTCGCGTTGCCACTCACGCCTCTGGCCGTGACGTCGGAGTACCACACGCCGTCATTGTGGCCACTGGGCTGCAAGTTGCTCACCGTGTAGTCGATAGTGCCGCCCATGCTGGAAATTTCGGTCATTTGACCGAACCCGAGCGCCGCTGGGTCGGCAATTGCCGGTGTCGCCGTCAGGATTCCCGCCGCAGCGATTCCGGCAGCCGCCGCAGTCGACTTCAATGCAGTATGCGAGAACATCATGTTGAACTCCCTTTTCCGTATTCCGTAGTCCAGGGGGTGACCACATTTGACGCGGATGGGTTATCCACGCTCGGTGATTTCAAAACCTGAGCGTCATCAAGCGGGCGCTAGTCACTGCGTTACGGATGCAGATTCCACTGACCGCAGTCCTGGGCCAAGGCATCGCTCACGTCGACCTCAAGGCCGCCGACCACCGGCCCCGGGGTAGAAGCTGTGCTCACGATCCGCTGGTAAAGGACTGCGGCCGGGTCGACCTGACCGTGCGACCACGAGCGGGTCTGCCAGGCCCACTTTTTGCCGGGTGTCCGTGAATTCCCGATCACACCATCGGCGGCAGCCCACTGGCAGACGTTGATGCCGCCGTAGACGCCGGTGCGTTGTACGCCGATCACAGAATTGATTCCGCGAAACCACTGCAGCGCAACGTTATTCCAGGTTTCGCGGTTGATGTCGTCGTCGACGGTGAAGAAGATCGGCGCGCTTTGTCCGCCGCCGGCCGCGGTATGCAACTGCCAGGCCGTCTTGGCGTCGGCGACGCCACCGGGGAACCCGCGCAAGAAGTCCGACGGTGCGGACCCGCCTGGCTTGCCGTACTGGTAGTTGCTGACGATCGCCAACCCCGCGGCGGTCAGCGACTGTGCGTAAGGCCGGGTGATCGGCTTGGCGCCAAAGGACGAGCCGGGGCGCGACAGCGAGACGTAATTGATCACTCCGGAGTGGCCGGCCGCCCGGATGTCCTGTGCAGGGATCTGGCGCATGGCGAAGTCGATCAGCGTCGGAGCGGCGGCGGCCAGTGCGGGGCTACCAGCGCTGATGGCCGCGGCACCCAGTCCGGCCAGCGCCGACGCAGCGGCGGCGTAGCGAAAAGCGTCGCGGCGGGATACCGGACCGGACCGCCGAAGGCCGGAAAACGCCGACGAGTCCTGCACCGGACGATGTTAACAGTGAGACTGCTGTTAGCCGTGTAACCTCGCGGGGCTGTTGGGCCTGGGGTTGCTTGCGCGCAAAATAAAGGCGCTGATTCCGAGTGTCCCGCCGGGGATTACGTGCACCTACTTTCATCCTGGTGTGGGGAGGACCATGACGCGTCGGTCGAGCGCCAACACGCACCGCCCATCGCATCATCTGGGTGGCGCGGCCACCGCGCGCGTGCTTGCTCTGGTCATTCTCTGGTACGCCGTTGCGGCTGCCTCGCCGGTGCCATCGCCCGCCGCGGGGCACGCGTACCCCAGCGCTCTCAAGGGCGCCCTGGTCGGCATGTACGGCGAACCTGACGTTGCCGCGCGGTATTGGCGTGAGCAGAGCACGTCCGACTGCGGGGAGATGGCGGTGGCCGATGTGGTCGGCGAACTCACCGACCGCCAGCCGACCGAGCAGGAGGTGATCGCGCTGGCCGAACGCACCTCCGGTGCAGCAGGCCACGGGTCGATATGGAAGCCGTCGGGCCTCACGGACATCCGTGACATTCCAATCTTGCTGTCGCACTACGGAATTGCGGCCGATAACGTGCAGACCGATATCGACGACGTCAAGCGCAAGCTTGCCGCGGGCCGCAAAGTCATCGCGATCGTGAACGCCGAAATCATCTGGAACCGCCCCTCCCGGAGCGACTTTGGCAATCACTTCGTCGTGGTCACCGGGATCGACGCGAGATCCGGCATCGTCCACCTCAACGACAGCGCGATGCACACCGGGCGGGACGAGAAGGTGTCCATCGGCACTTTCGAGCGGGCCTGGGCCCCGAGCTACCGCTCGGCCGTCGTGACTCACTGACCCGCCGGATCAAGCCCCCGCGTACCGGTCTCGAAGTTTCGACAGCGTCGACTCGATTCCCGTCACGTTGAACTTCGTGGCACCGATCAAGTGGTAGTAGCCGATTGCATTCTTGATCCGGCCCGCGTCGTGATAGTCGAACGTCTCGGTGACCCGAGTGGTCGTCGGCGAGAGTGCCTGGAATTCCCAGCGCCAGTTGTGGCCCACCGGGTGACGCCATTCGACCAACTCGTTCGGCCGGAGCGCGGTTATCGTGCTGGTGATGCGATACGGGACACCGAGCATCTTCATGTGTGTTGAAAACTTCGATCCCACAGCAAGTTCCGCAGGCATGGTGATGTTGGCTCGAACGGTGCCCGATCCGTCAAGCTCATGGTGGCGCCGGGGATCGGCTGCAAACGCGTAGAGCTCCTCGGCGGGGGCAGTCACCTCGACCGATCGGGATATCCGCCGCGGGCCGGCGTCGACGGTATCGACATTCATGGCCTCACCTCACTTGATTTCGATGACGACTTTGCCACGTGCGTGACCGACCTCGACGGCCGCGAGTGCATCTGCGGCCTCGTCGAGCGATCGAACGTCCTCGACGTGAGGGTCCAATTTGCCCTCTGCGACCAGCGCGCCGACGATCTCGAGCACCCGATGTGTTCGATCCCGTTCGATGAAGTGTCCGCCGAGTTCTTCGACGGAGGGGTCGCCCGCACTGATTATCTTGCTCCGATCGTTCACCAACCCCGCCACCGACCGGAGGCCGTCACCCCCGGCCAGATCGAGGATTCCGTCGACGCCGTCGGGAAGAATTTCCCGGATCCGTTGATCGACTCCGTCGCCGTATGAAACGAGTGTCGCGCCGAGGGTTTCCACCAGCGCGCGTTTGTCCTCACTCGCGGTCCCGATCACATTGATGCCGAGGTCCCGGGCGATCTGCGCGGCGGCCACTCCTACTCCGCCTCCGATTCCGTTGATGAGCAGCGTCTGGCCCTCCTTGAGCGCCAGTTGGTTGACGCCGTCATATGCGGTGGCGGCCGCGACGGGCAGTGTGGCGGCATCGTTGAACGACACCTGCGGCGGCTTGTGCGCAGCGGCAGTTGCGGTGACGAGCGTGTACTCCGCGTAGCCTCCGGACCCCGGTGCCACGGAGCCGAATATCTCGTCGTTTTCGGCAAAGCCCGCTACGTCTTTGCCGACTTGGCGAACGATTCCCGAGACTTCCGAACCGAGCACCGCGGGCAGGTCGTTCGGGCTCGCTTGGCCGAGCATTCCTGCCCGGATCTTCCAATCGACAGGATTCACTCCCGCGCTGCGGACTTCCACCAGCAGTTCACCCGGCATCGGGTCGGGCATATCGAGGTCGAGGAACTCCTGAACGTCAGGCCCGCCATTGCTGCTGTATCCGAATGCTTTCACCATTGGCGACGCGTACCCGGACGGGCGACCGGTAAACCGACCCAGCGATCACCGGTATCCGTTCAGCTGGTGCTCCGCTCTGCGGCCCGCTTCAGCGCATCCAATGTCTTGCGAATGTTCGCGCGCTGAAAATCGGGAAAGGTCTTGCCCGAGGTGACAATTCGATCGAACACCGCGACGAGCGCGTCGGGCCAGGAGGTCCTGTCGTCGCTCCAAATTTCGGTGACTCGGGTTTTGCCCGATCCGACCGGTTCGAACCGGTATTCCCACGAGGCATTCGCGCCGCGCAGCCGGGGCGTCTTCACCCCGATCGTGTGGACTGTGAACGCGAACCGCCGGCCGGGTTCGGCGGCGGTGACGGTGGAGCGGGTGGTCCACGAGGCCCGGCCCCGCTTGTTGCGACCGTCGAACGTCATGCCGACAAACGCAGCTCCGCCGGGCGCTGGGTTCAAGACCGTTGCTCCCCGATTCTCCGGGCTCCAAGTCCCCATCTGGGTGGGGTCGCTGATCAGTGAATACAGATGGTCGGCATCCGCTTCGATGTCGACGGTGTCTGAGACGGTCAAGATTCTCGCCATGTCAAGTCCTCCAGTGTGTCTGCGCGCGGCAGGAGCGCACGCCGGTAGAGGTTGACCGAAAGCCAAGAAGATACACCTTGGCACGGCGACCTAACCAGACGGCGGTGCCATAAATCGATCAGCCTTGAGAACGCCCGAAATTGACTGCCGGGTTATTCCGTAGGCGCAGGTTCGGAGACCTCACGATCCCCGGACCACGCGGTGGTCGCCCGAAAGCGATTGGGCGCGTTCGTAGTTCCAGATCAGAAGTGCTTGCGCACTCGGGCTCTACCCATCCCCTCAAACCTACTCTAAATTAATAGAGTAGGTTTTCCTGGTTGTACGGTCCCGCGAAAGGATGAAGGACATTGAGTAACGCCATTGCGGTCTTCAACCCGTCCAACGAGGAGCAGATCGCGGAGGTGCCGGACTCCGACCAGGCGGCCGTCGACGCGGCAGTGGCCCGGGCGCGCGAGACGTTCGAGTCGGGCGTGTGGCGCAAGGCGCCGGCCACGCACCGCGCGAACGTGCTGTTCCGCGCCGCGCGCATCATCGAAGAACGCGCCGACGAACTCGCCGCGCTCGAAGCCCAAGACAACGGCATGAACTCCAACGCGGCCAAGCACATCATCCCGGTGTCGGTCGACATGCTGAAGTACTACGCCGGCTGGGTCGGCAAGATTCACGGCGAATCGGCCAACCTGGTGTCTGACGGGCTGCTCGGCAGCTGGGAGACCTACCACGCCTTCACGCAACTCGAACCGGTCGGCGTCGTCGGCCTGATCATCCCGTGGAACGGTCCCTTCTTCGTCGCGATGCTCAAGGTCGCGCCCGCGCTCGCGGCGGGGTGCAGCGCAGTCCTGAAACCGGCCGAGGAGACGCCGCTGACCGCGCTGAAGCTGGAAGAGATTTTCCGCGAGGCAGGCCTGCCCGACGGCGTCCTGAACGTCATCACCGGCTACGGCGAGACCACAGGTGCCGCGCTCACCGCGCACCCGGACGTCGACAAAATCTCATTCACCGGATCGACCGAGGTCGGCCGCTTGATCGTGAAGGCCGCTGCGGGCAACCTCAAGCGCCTGACCCTCGAGCTCGGCGGTAAGTCGCCGCTGATCATGTTCGACGACGCCAACCTCGATAAGGCGATCATGGGCGCCGGCATGGGTCTGCTCGCCGGGTCGGGGCAGAACTGTTCCTGCACCTCGCGAATGTACGTCCAGCGCGGCATCTACGACCAGGTTGTCGAGGGGCTCGCCGCGTTCGCCAAGATGCTGCCGATGGGTGGCAGTGAAGACCCGAATTCCGTTCTGGGACCGCTGATTAGCGACAAGCAGCGCACCCGGGTCGAAGGGATCGTGAGCGACGGTGTGGCCGGCGGCGCGGAAGTGATCACCGGTGGCAAGCCGATGGACCGCAAGGGCTACTTCTACGAGGCGACGATCGTCACCAACACCACACCCGACATGCGCTTGATCAAGGAGGAGATCTTCGGGCCGGTCGGCTGCGTGATCCCGTTCGACGAGGAAGACGAAGTGCTCGCCGCTGCGAACGACACCTACTACGGGCTGGCCGGATCGATCTGGACCGAGAACCTCGCGCGTGCCCACCGGGTCGTCAATGAGCTTCGCGCAGGCCAGATTTGGGTGAACTCGGCGCTCGCCGCGGACCCGTCGATGCCCATCAGCGGCCACAAGCAGTCGGGGTGGGGCGGCGAGCGTGGCCGTAAGGGCATCGAGGCCTATTTCAACACCAAGGCCGTCTACATCGGACTCTGAGCGGGTCGTCTCGAAGAGTTCACCGAAGCGACCCTGCATCGTCTCCGGTGTGGGTGAAAGACTGCCGCGGGTGGCTCACGAAATTCACATCAAGACCGTTGACGGCGGGGTCGTCTACCACGATGCGTTCAGCTTCGGCCGCACGGAGAGCGAACTCTGGGTCCAGGTCGGTGATGATCTCGAGCACGCCGACACGATCTATTTCGCCAGCGGGTATTGGCAGCAATATGTCATCGACCCACACGGTGAGGACCCCTTGGACCTCGGGCTTGATTGCGAGGACGACGAATACGACGACGATGACGTCGAATACGAGGACTATGACGAAGAGCAGGACGTCGCCGAGTAGGTCAGCCCTCGAGCACGGAGACAACCCTCTTGGCGGTGGCCTTGGCGGACCCCGGATTCTGACCGGTCACCAGCCGACCGTCGACGACGACGTGCGAGGCGAAGGGGATCAGCCCCTTCCCGTACCGAGCGCCTCGTTTTTTCATCTCCGCCTCGGCGTTGTAGGGCACCAGTTTGGCGACCCGGGCCAGCACCTCTTCGGACCACGCGAACCCCGTCAGCCTCCGCCCGGCGACCAACAGCGAGCCGTCCGACAACGTCGTGTTGAGCAGGCCGCAGTACCCGTGGCACACCGACGACACCACACCGCCGCGCTCGAAGATCTCACGCGTGATGCGTTGCAGGCCTGCACTGTCGGGAAAATCGAACATCACCGCGTGGCCACCGGTGAAGTAAATCGCGTCGAAGTCTGCCGAGTCGATGTCCTTGGGTGCTGCCGTGCGGTGCAGTAGCAGCATCTTGCGATCGTTGGTCCGCCACGCCTTGGCGCTTTTGTCGTAATTCGGAAACTTCATCGAGCGCGGCTCCAGCGGTGAGGCACCGCCGCTCGGACTCACGATCGTCTGCTCGTAGCCCGCTTTGGCGAATACGTGATAGGCGTGCGTCAGTTCCGAGAGCCACAACCCGGTCGGCTCGGTTGGGTCCTCGTAATGGGAGACATTGGTGACAACGTTGAGGATCCGCTTGGTCATCCTGCAACACTTCCGCTGATAAGCGGTCGGCGCGACCCTTTTCTAGGAACTCACTCGGTCTGAAGCTGAATCGCGGCGCCGCTGATGATCAGGATGTTCGCCGTGATGCTGTCTACCAACAATTCCGAACCCTTGGCCAGTGCGGCGGTCTGACCACTGGCAGGGATGTCCTTGACGATCTTGATGTTCACCTGATCAGCGCTCATGTCGTGTACGTCCTCCCATCGACCGTCCTGCCGCTGGGGTCGACTGTTGTCGAGCGAGTGATTCCTCACTCACGCTAACTCGGGATGAGGCGTGCCGCCCCACCGTCGACGCTTATTCATCTGATCGGGCGACGGCATCACGGCTTACTGAACGCGAGCATGCCTTCCTCGTGATCGAGCGCCCGGCCGAGGGCGCGCAGGCCGCGGTCGGGCAGCATGCCGGCGTCGCGCCAGCGGAGGAGCTCTTCGCGCTGGGCGTCTATGGCCGCACGACGCATCTCGAGGAGTGCTTCGTCGTTGGGGAAGACGGGAATGTCGTCGGTGTCCGTCACGTCGAGCACATCGAGTTGCTGCTGGCGCGCCTTGAGTCGCGTCGTGAGTTGCGTGCGCACGGTATCGATGGCCTGCCGCTCAATGGTGTTGGGGCTCTGCTGCTTCAGTGCATCCAGCCGTTCAACCGCCGCCTTGATCGCGGCGATGCCAGCCAGTTTGCGCAGCCGCGATTCGTCGGCGGGCTTGGCACGGATATCCAGCGCGCGGGCCAGGGGAGCGAAGGTGAGTCCCTGTCCGATCAGCGTCACCAACACGACGACCAGCGTGCAGAACAGCAACAGGTCGCGCATCGGAAACGGTGCGCCGGTCTCGGTCACCAGTGGCACCGTGAAGATTGCTGCGAGGCTCACGACGCCACGGGTGCCGGCCCAACTCAGCACAAACACTTCACGCACATTGAGCGCACGCAAATCCCGTGCGTGCCTGAGACGATCCGGGACGGAATCGCCCGACTCGTCGAGATCCGAGCCCGACACGTCACCCAGCCGGGAATGCAGCGGACGCGGCAGGAGCTGCGTGACGAGCAACCACAGCGGCCGAACCAGCAGCACCACCGCGAGCGTGCCGGCGACCGCCGCGACAACCGTCGACGTCGAGTAGGCATGCAGCCCTTGCAGGATTCGCGGAAGCTGTTGGCCGATCAGCAGGAACACGAATCCCTCGAGCAGGAAGTTGGTCAGTCGCCAGACGGCTCGGGTCTGCAACCGACTGGCGCCCGACTCCGATCGCGGCAGATCGTGCCCGACGATCAGCCCGCAGACCACCACGGCGAGCACGCCGGAGACATGGAGTTCCTCGGCGGCGAGGTAGGTCACGAAAGGGGTCGCGAGCGATACGGCGTTGGCGGTCAGAATGTCCGATGTCCAGCGGCTGATGAGTCGTCGACAGACCGCGATCGCCCCACCCACCGCGAAACCGCCGGCGGCGGCGATCAGAAATTTCCCGACGGCCGACGGGGCCGAGAATCCGCCGCCGATGGCCGCCGAGACGGCCACGGACAGCGTGGTGAGTGCCGTCGCGTCGTTGAGCAGTCCTTCGCCCTCGATGAGGGTGATGATGTTGGCCGGAAGTCCGACCTTACGGGCGACCGCGAGCGCCGCGACGGGATCGGGTGGCGCCACGGCGGCACCGAGCGCCGTGCCGACCGCGAACGTCGCGCCGCCGACGAGTAGGGCGAATGCCACGCCGACCGAACATGCGGTCAGCAGGACAAGGATGACCGACAGGCTGATGACGGTGCGCATGTTCCGCCGGATTTCGACGAGCGATGACTCCAGCGCGGCGTAGTAGAGCAGTGGCGGCAATATGCAGTACAGCGCGGGCTCGGGTCGCAACGGGATGTTCGGTCCCGGCAAGAAGGCATAGGCGATTCCGCCTATGGCCAGCAGGGCCGCGCTGGGCAGTCCGGCGTGCTCGGCGAACCAGTTCACGGCCGCGATGACCGCGACGGCAACCAGCAGCAACACCAGGCCCATATGCAGACTCACCGCTCCATCATCCGGGTAGCCGGCGGGGGCCCGCACCCTCAGCCGACGTTCTCAGGGCCACTTGCTGAAGTTTCCGCGGTGAGCGCGGGGGTACAAACAGTCCGAATATTTCTCAGAAAGGCGGCCATGGACACCTTGGCTCGGGCGCGCGACGCGTCAATTCAGGTCGGGAGAATCCAGCGCCGCATCTGGTTGATCCAGACGGTCTTTTGGCCGCTCGTCGGCGTTATCGGCGTGGTACTTGCCGTTGTCGCTGTCCGCAGTGTGTGGCGCCGACGGGAGACTCCCACCTGGGTGGCACCGGCCGCGCCGCAGGAACCCGCGGGATTGAACGGCGCTCCGACCGGGAATTAGCTCCGGTTACGCGGATAGCAGTAGGAGCGCAGGTGAAGCATTGCAATGACGCAAGCACGAGTCCCCGCGGCCGGGTCCGATGAGCGGGCTCTCGCCGCTTGAACTGGCCGAGTACAACGACGGCGAGGCAGTCGTGCTGGCCGCGGCGGGCATCGTGGACATGGCTGCCGCCCCGGCCCTCGCCGATCAAGTGGGTGCGATCCTGCGCCGGAGGCCCTCGACGTTCGTTATCGACTTCACCGGGGTCACGTTCTTGGCGACGGCCGGGATGAGCGTCCTGATGGAGGCCGAGCGCAAGTGTGACGAGCTGTCCATCCCGTTTCGGGTGGTGGCGTATGGGCCGATCACCTCAAAACCCATGGAGGTCTTGGGTATTGACGACCTCTTGGACATCTATCCCACCGTCGACGATGCGCTGAACGGAATCGTCCGCAGGTGAGCGATGCCATAGCCGTCGAAGTGGACACGCCCTGTGGGTGGTTCCTACGGTTCAGGGTGTGGCCGCCGAGCACCCGGTAGACGACGACTGGGTCGGACACGCTCGGGGATCCACCGCCTACGGTCGACTTCTCGCGGCCCTGGCGTGCGCGGGAGTCGCGACCTTCGCCCAGCTGTACTCACCGCAGGCTGTCCTGCCGCAAATCTCGGCCGACCTCGGCGTCGGTGCGGCCAAGGCCGCGCTGGTGGTCTCGGCGTCAACGGTGGGATTGGCGATCGGTGTCATTCCGTGGTCCGCGCTGGCCGATCGGATCGGACGAGTGAAGGCGATCTCGATCTCGGTAACGGTCGCCACCCTGGTCGGAATGTTGGTGCCGTTCGCGCCGACGTTCGCCCTGCTGCTCGCCGGACGCTTTGTCGAGGGTCTGATGGTCGGTGGAGTGCCCGCAATCGCGGTGGCGTACCTGACCGAGGAAGTCGACCCGGTACACGCCGCGCGGGCGGCCGGCACTTTCGTCGGCGGCACGACGATCGGCGGGTTACTCGGCCGCATCGTGTCCAGCCCCATCGCCGAGGTGGCCGGTTGGCGCGTCGGCGTGTTCACCGTCGCGGTCATCTGCGGGGTGGCAGCGATGGGTTTCGTCAGGCTCGCGCCCGAGCCACGGGGATTCACACCGGTGTTGCGCGACGACGCGAATCCCGAAGGGAGCCTTGGTCATCGGCTCGCGAAGAATCTGCGCACACCGCGACAGCTGGTGCTGTTCGCGCAGGGCTTTCTACTCATGGGCGGGTTCGTTGCGCTCTACAACTTCCTAGGGTTCTATCTGACCCGCGCGCCGTTTCATCTGGCTCCGTCGGTAGTGAGCCTGATGTTCTTCGCCTACCTGGCCGGAACGTGGGCCTCGTCGCGGGCGGGTGCCGAGGCGACCCGCTTCGGCCGCAAACGAGTGCTCCTCGTCTCGGTGGCGATCATGATGCTGGGCATTGCAATGACGTTGAGTGACAACGTGATCACCGTCCTCATCGGATTGGTGGTTGCCACCGCAGGCTTCTTCGGAGCGCACTCCACCGCCGCCGGTTGGACCGGGCAGGCCGCACCGGTGGGCAAAGCCCAGGCGTCGTCGTTGTACAACCTCTTCTACTACGGCGGGTCGAGTGCCGTCGGCTGGCTCGGCGGTGTCGCGTTCGATGCCCGCGGGTGGACGGCGGTGGCCGCGACGATTCTGGCGTGCGCCGGCATCGCCGGGGCACTCGCGGCGGTGTTCCTGCACGACTCCTAGTCGCGATACTGTCGACGCGTGCTCCAGCGATCGATCGACGATGCGCTCGGTGACAGCGCGGACATCGACTGGGCCGTGTCGGTCCGCGACGCGACCGGCCGCGAATTGGCCTGCCGCAGCTGCGATTGCACAATGAACACGGCGAGCGTCGGCAAGCTCATGCTGCTCGTCGAGGTCGCACGGCAATGCGATGCCGGAACACTCAGCGGCACAACCATGCTGGATCGGGCGCAGGCTCTCCCGGTCGCAGACTCGGGGCTCTGGCAACGCCTGCACGTCCAGACCCTGTCCGTCGAGGATCTCTGCGTGTTGATCGCCAGCGTCAGCGACAATTTGGCGACCAACGCCGTCCTCGGGCGGGTGGGATTAGGCAGTGTCGCCGCACTGGGCGAGTCGCTCGGCCTGGTGCACACCTCGCTGCTCGACTTCGTCCGAGACCACCGTGGGCCGCAGCATCCGGCGACGCTGTCGACCGGTTCCGCGTCGGAGTTGTCGCGCCTGATGAGTCAGCTCTCGCGCGGTGCCTTGATTTCACCGGCGGTGTCCGAGCGGGTGAACGGCTGGCTGGCCGCCGGGGTCGACCTGTCCATGGTGGCGTCCGCGTTCAGCCTCGACCCGCTGTCCCATGCGAGTAGCCGAAACATCCTTATTCGCAACAAGACTGGTGCTGACCCAGGCGTCAGAGCGGATGTTGGCGCCATTGCGCTTGGCGCGGATGCGCTGTCCTACGCGGTGATCGCCAACTGGAATGGCGTCGACACCGACCGTCAAGGCGACGTGCAGTCGCACATGAACGCCATTGGCGCGGCACTGCGGAATTTTCTGCAAAGTGAATAGGCGGCGAACCTCGCACCATTCAGCCCGGCTCCGCTGGCAATCCCCGTATATTCTGCACTTCCAACGCCCGCCACAGTTCCGCGTCATTTCTCCAAGAAAGTGAACGAATGACCTCACATCGTTGGCTCACCAAACTCTCCCTTTCCGTTCTGGCCGGCGCCGCCTTGGCGTGCAGCGCCGGAATCGCGGGCGCAACCACCCCTCAAGACGAGGCGTATCTGAACCAGTTGCGTGCCGTCGGCCTGAACTGGCCGCCCAGCACCGAAGAGGCGCTCATCGGTGAGGCGCACCTGATCTGCTACGACCTCACCTGGGGGTGGCAGCCGCAGACGATTGCCGACGATATCCACGACCACCTCAACAAGCGCGGTGTCACGCTGCTGGATGTCGGAACGATGGTCGACGCGGCGCACAAGACCTACTGCCCCGGAAACGTCTGCGACGCCCCCACTCTGTGCACCTAATCGGGGTTACTTCAGACGCAGAGTTACGCCAGCGTCTTTGAAGACGTCCTGTATAGCCTCGAACAGAGTTTGTTCTCCGCAAATGAAGTCATTCAGGTGACGCTGCGCGAGCGCGCTGTTCTGCCATTCGAATTCGTATGGCCGTTTGTCGGGGGTGCCGAACCCGCCGCGCAGACAATCGGCTAGTGCGTCCAGATTGCGCCCGAAGTATCCGCCCGCGCCGTTGACCGCCGATCCGATCTCTCGGTAGAAGTCACCGGGAGACTTGATCTTTCGGCCGTCGATCCGATAGATCACCGGATCGCTTGCGGTCGGCTCGCGTGTCACGGTGGGTTCCCCGCGTCGGTGACCAGGCAGAACGTGTCGTAGTGGTTGCCTGTGTAGAAGTACTGGATTGGGTGGGTCAGCGGTGATCCTCCGGTGACAATGCGTCGCATGGAGCGGTCCCGGGCGCGCGGCGTGATCACCGTGTACTCGTGGTAGTAGCCCCGTCGCTGCTTGGGCAGGTGGCCTTCGTGATTGCCGAACACCTCACCGTCGCTGTGCGGGAACGGAAATGGGCCGCCCGAGTGGATGCGCTGCACGGTGTCGGCCGCCTCGCGCGGCAGGGTGGCTATCGGGCACGTTGACCCGCCGGTTCCGCTTGCCGTCGTCGAGGCGGGTTCTGAGGGCTGATTGCGCGTCAACGCCCATCCGCCGGCGAGGACGGCCAGCGCGCACAACGCGACGAGGACCAACCTGCGTCGACTCACCTGCGCTCCTCGCTGTCCGCGCCAGTTGCCGAAATGTACCTCACCCGATGCGCCTTTCGAGCCGTGTGAATGTTCGGCAAGATGGTGAGACACCGTCGCAATGGGAGGCTCGTCGTGGAGGAAACCACCGTTGTCGTGCTGGGTGCGGAAATGGCCGGCCTGATGGCCGCGCGGGAATTGCGACATTCACTGGGCGGGCAGTGAGACCGCCGACGATCACCCCGGATATCGTGAAGGGGCAATCGAATCGGGCCAGGGCGTTGCCTGCGGTCGACGTCGCGTGACCTCAAGCCGGAGGTGGACCAAGGTGAGCGCAACGTTCAATGACTCCAAAGACGAGCTCATCCAGCGCGCCCAGAATGCGATGGATCGAGAATTCGGTGACAGCGGGTGGACGCTGCGGCAAAAGGTCGCGCTGACCTGTCGCGCATTGTTCGACGGTGGACACGACTCGGGCCTGGCCGGCCAGATCACCGCCCGGGCCGAGCAAACCGGCACCTTCTACACTCAGCAACTCGGCCTTGGCTTCGACGAGATCACCGCGGGCAACCTGCTGCTGGTCGACGAGGATCTCAATGTCTTGTCCGGAAGCGGAATACCCAACCCCGCCAACCGCTTTCATTCGTGGATCTATCGCGCCCGCCCCGACGTGCAATGCATTGTGCACACCCACGCATTCCACGTCGCCGCGCTGTCGATGCTCGAAGTGCCGCTAGTGGTGTCCCACATGGATCTCACGCCTCTCTACGACGACTGCGCCTTCCTGCCGAACTGGCCCGGGGTGCCCGTGGGCAACGAAGAAGGCGAAATCATCAGCGCCGCACTGGGTCAGAAGAAGGCCGTGCTGTTGGCCCACCACGGACACGTCATCGCCGGCGCCAGCGTTGAAGAGGCTTGCTCGCTGGCGGTCCTGATCGAACGGGGTGCGAAACTCCAGCTGGCCGCGATGGCCGCCGGTGACATCAAGCCGCTGCCGGAGAAACTCGCTCGCGAGGCCCACGACTGGACCCTGACTCCGAAACGCAGCCAGGCCAACTTCACCTACTACGCGCGCCGTGCGCTCGCGCGTCACCCCGACGCCCTGTCCGAGTAGCGATCTTTCGCCCACCGAGGAGACCAGCGTGGCCCCCGCACCGGACATCCACGGCATCATCGCCTACCCGATCACACCGTTCGGTGCAGACGGCGGCGTTGATACCGCGACGCTGACCACCCTCGTCGAAAAGCTCATTGCCGCAGGAGTTCACGCGATCGCCCCCCTCGGCAGCACCGGTGAAGCCGCCTACCTCACCGAGGACGAATTCGACAGCGTCGTCGACACCACGGTCAGCACCGTCGACCACCGGGTGCCGGTCATAGTGGGTGCCGGCGACCTGACCACTGCCAACACCGTTCGCCGCGCCCGCTACGCACAGTGGGCGGGCGCCGACGCGGTGATGATCCTGCCGGTCTCCTACTGGAAGCTGACCCCGCGCGAGATCGCCCAGCACTACACCACAGTCGGTGTGGCACTCGACATCCCGATCATGGCCTACAACAACCCGGCGACGAGCGGCATCGACATGAGCCCCGAACTGCTCGTGCAGATGTTCACCGACATCGACAACCTCACCATGGTCAAAGAATCCACCGGCGACCTCAGCCGCATGCTGCGCATCAAAGAACTCACCGGCGATGCACTGCCGTTCTACAACGGCAGCAACCCGCTGATTCTCGACGCCCTCACCGCCGGCGCGAGCGGTTGGTGTACCGCCGCGCCCAACCTGCGTCCGCAACCGTGCCTCGACCTCTACGCGGCGACCCAGTCCGGCGACTTCGACACGGCCAAAAACATTTACGACGATTTGTCGCCGTTACTGCGGTTCATCGTTGCCGGTGGTCTGCCCACCACCGTCAAAGCGGGGCTCAGCCTGTTGGGCTCCGACGTCGGCGATCCCCGGCCGCCGCTGTTGCCGATCGATGAGGCGGGGCGCAACGAATTACGTTCCCTACTTGTCGATTAACTCATCCGAGCGACACGCGCCGAACATCGAGTTCGACCCGATCAGCTGAAGCGGACGCCGAGCGTGGCCATGCCGAAGATCTTCTTGCCGTCGGCTTTCGCGGTGACGATCACGACGCCGGAGCGGGTCTCCGGGTCCAAAGACTTGACTTTGCCACCGAATTCGATGGCGCAGCCCTCTCTCGCCGACACGATCGCGGGCGCCGACAGTCGCACTGCGTAACGCGTGACCGAACCGGGGTCGCCGGTCCAGGTGGAGGCGAATCCGGCGCCCAAGCCCATCGTGAGCATTCCGTGTGCGATCACGTCGGGCAGGTTGGCCAACTTCGCGATGCCCTCGTCCCAGTGAATCGGGTTGGCATCGCCGGCCACGCCGGCATAGTTCACCAGGTCGCCGCGAGTCAGCCGGGCTTGCTGCACCGGCAGCTCGTCGCCGACCTTCACGTCATCGAATGACGCGGTCCCGGGTGTGCGGGTCAGGCCCGCGTCGGCGATCCGGATCTCGCCGTCGGGTCGCACGGTCTTGTGATAGTCGTCCTCGCCGATTCCGAAGATGTCGACGTCGTGCATCATCGCGCCCTGAACGGCCGTCTTGATAGCCGGATCGACGTCGGCTGCGGTGACACCGACGACGGTGGTGTGCAAGGTGTGCACACGCTCTCCGACTGCGTCGGTGAAGGTGTTGGTCACGGTGATCAGGTCCCGGCCCGCCATCCTGCGCACCGACGTCAACTCGACGTCGACCGTCAACTCGTCCCCGGCCACGATCGGGCGGTGCTGCTCGAACAGTTCCTCGGTCTGCATATAGGTGTCGTAGCCGACCACTATCTGTTCGAACATGCGGCGATTGCAGGTCATGCCCGGCGTCGAGGTGAAGGTCAGCGGCGCGATCAGGTCCGAGTAACCGAGCTTGGCGGCGGCGTCGACGTCCCAGTGCGCGGGGTGATAGTCCTGTACCGCGCGGGCGTACTCGCGTAGCTTTTCGCGGCCGACGAGGTAGGTGCCGTCCATCTCGTAGTGATGGCCGACCCGCTCTTCGAGCATCGACGAGTCTGCTGGTGCAGTCATGAATAGCTCAACTTTTCTGTCGGCCCGTTCGCTGAAGCCGACGAAAAGACACTAACGCGCGGCTAATGCAGGACTACGCCCCGCCGCGATGTGCGGATTAATTGAGCTCAGGGGCCTTGCTGTGCTCGCAGTAGCATGAAACTGTGCCCACACACTCTGAGGAGCCGGTTTCGCGGCGACAGGGGCGCGGGGCCGATACGCGGGCACGCATTATTCGAGCGGCTGCCGAGTTGGTGTACGTCAAAGGGGTCGCAGCCACCAGCGTGGAGGAAATTCTGGCCGCCGCCACGGCAGGCAAGTCGCAGTTTTATCAACACTTCAACAGCAAAGATGACCTGATTCAGGACGTTATCGCCTTGCGGGCCGAAGAAATCCTGACGAAGCAGACGCTCCGGCTGCAGAAGCTCGACTCATTCCGGGGCCTTCAGCAATGGCGGAATGCCATCGTTCAAAGCAACGCATTGCGCCGCGGCGCGTGGGGATGCACGCTCGGGTCGTTGGCCGCCGAACTTTCAGACGTCAATGACACGGCGAGAGTCGCGCTGGCAAAGCATTTCGACGAATGGGAGCAATTGCTGGCCGATGCCTTTGCGCGGATGCGTGATAGCGGAGTCCTACGTGAAGACGCCGACGCTCAACGGCTGGCAATCGGGGTGATGGCTGCTCTCCAAGGCGGCTACCTACTGGCCCAGACGGCGCATGACTCGCGGCCGATGGGAGTCGCATTGGACATGGCCATCGATCACGTCCGCCACTTCGAGGGAGATCCCGATCTGTCGGTGTAACTCCCGCCGACCGTCCGACGAGTATGTGACGATCTCGCTTGCTTTCGATGCAAATTAATGTACTGTCCGGTACATTAATTTAGCAGTCCTTCAGTTGAATCCTGATTTTATTGCTTTGGATCGTACTTGACAGTACAAGTGTTAGGCCTGGCAACTTGGATTGCTGCGTGGCGATCGACAACGAAGGGACCGGCCCAGCCGCTATGTCTGACTCAGGAAGCACCCGGGGCTTGAAGTAGCGCAGGCGCGTCGGTTCCATCACGCGCCGGCCGTTACGGCCTTGTCATCGTGATCGCGTGGTTCGCCGCAATGAAGTTCACGACGTATGAGGCCCAGGGCATCTCGCCACTGGTCGCCAACAGTCCGTTCTTGAGCTGGGTCTACCACGTCGTGTCGATCAATACGTTCAGCGACTTACTCGGCACGGCTGAATTGATCGCCGCTGTCTTATTGGCGGTCAAACCCTGGTCGCCGAAGTTGTCCGTGCTCGGTGGTGCATTGGCCGTTCTGTTTTTTCTGGGCACCTTGTCGTTCATGGTCACCACTCCCGGCATCGGGGAAGCTTCGGCCGGCGGCTTTCCCGTCCTGTCAGCCACCGGGGAATTCCTCATGAAAGACATTGCACTGCTTGGTTTGTCAGTTTGGGCGCTGACCGACTCGCTCGATACGGTCGCCAGCCGCACCAAGGCCGCCTCGGTGTCTCCCGCCGCGTAGATTACTAAGACAAGCGTGCCCGTTTCATCCTGGAGGCGAGTTCGAGTGCTTCCGCCAACCGGACGGGCCCCTGCGTCGCGCCGATCAGCTTGCTGATCTTTTCGGTATCGATCGTCTGGCCGCCGGCGCCCCAACTGCCCTCGGGTATCTCGATGACCACGACGTGAAGTCGCATCAGCCAGGACGGCGCAATGGTGATCTCCTCGCGCTGCATGACGCTGCCATCGTCTCCAAGAATGTCGACGAACGCCTTCGCGATGTCGGACTGCATCTCGTCGCGTCGTCGCTGGCTGAAGTACGACGCTGCCACGAACGCTTCAACGGTCCAGAACATCTTCTCGGGATGCGCACTTAGGGGAGCCCCGCCGGGGAAGCAATTCTCGACGTCGACTTCGTTATAGAAGAAACCGGTTGCGGCGGTGCCGATTTCGGTGACGGGGTCGATCTCCTGACGGATGAGCGCGTGCACCAACCGTGGGGCGAGTTTCGCCTTCTGATCGGGGGTGAGCGCTCCCCTGGGGCAGTTGACCCGGATAAACGGCATCTACTTATCTCCCTTCATGTGACGGGTGTGTCGGCTCGTCCGCGGCGGCGGGCAGAAGGTACGGCCAATCGGTGGCGAATCGCGCGGGATCGGGACGTATCCCGGTGCTCAGTGGAGCATTGACGAGCAGGGTCAACATCACGTCCATGACATTGTCGTTCAGCGCGCGGCCGTTGAACCCGGCGAAGTCGAACGATGCGGTGCTGCCCAATTCATAAGGGAGAGAAATGGATCCGAACAGCGCGGCGACTCGGTGCGCGTACGCTGACGGGTCGCCGGCGGCGCCACTTGCGGTCACATACCGGGTGACTGTGTCGACGGTGCTCGAAACGAAAGTGGGGCCGTCTTCGGATGGGGGAGTGCGATTGAATTGCTCACGCAACTCGTCGTCGCGCAGAAAGATGTGAGTGAACAACGGTAAGCCCCATCGGGCCACCTGCTGATCGGGTGCATGGCCGTGCAACATCACCGTTGCCCACATATCCACATGCGGGGTCTGCGAGATCAGGGCCGTGGGCACCTCCAGAATGATCGCGGCGACTGTGCGGTCGTGGAAGTAGTTGACGTGGTTGTCGAAGCTGTCCGGTCGATACTCACCGCGCTGGAAAGCGCCCTTGAAGGTGTTCAGCGCGGCGGCGTCGCCGGCGAAAGGGTCGTGGACGACGCCGGCGAAGGCCCGCAATCCGCGACTACCGGACGCGGACGCGCCGACAACTCCCGACAGCAGCATGTCACTGACCGGACCGTGGCCGTTGTGCGCGACTCGGCGCACGGCGAATGTTTGAACTGCGTCGGCATCGGTTTCGGTGGAGACGGCGAATTCCACTGCGAACGAGACGTTTTCATGTCCGTCACGGTCAGTGTCGAAGTGAAATGTGTAGATTGCCTCGCCACGGAAGGGCATGGCCGTGCCCACCACCGCTGCCGGGTTCACCGTCAGGGCCATCACGGTTGCATTCGCCTCCGCGCCGGCAAAGAGGTATGCGTCGCACAAGTTCAGCCGAGGGTCTTCACGGCCTGTCGGGCTATCGAAATGATGTGACACTGGAAGCCCTCCTTTCGCCAGCGGACGTCGTCACAAATGTACTACCGGGTACATTTTCGGCGCGCCCACAATCGCCGATTTACCCGCACGAAAGCTGGCCGGGGCGACCTACTGGCATCGAGTCTCCGGGCTTTCGAGAGCCAAGTGAATGTACTGGATGGTACATTTTTTGGGAGTCGGTAGGCAAAGTGGCAAGCGTTCTTTCGACAGAAGTGAGGCCGGCGATGCCGAGTTCAGTGAAACCCATCTTGACCGGCGTGGCGGCCCACATCGGAAACTACGCCGACGCCGTGGGCGTACCGGCTGCAGCGGAATTGATCTATACCTCGGGCACTCCCGGACTGCGCGCCGATGGGACTTTGCCGCAAGACTTCAGCGAGGAAGCGGCCCAGGCGTGGCGCAACGTCGAACACGCACTGAAGCTGGCCGGTGCAGCGCTGGTCGACATCATCAGCGTGCGGCAATGGCTCACTGACGCGGCCGACATCCCCGCCTACGCGGCCGTCCGTAAGTCAGTCATCCATCACCAGCCTGTGTTCATGCTGGGAGTGATCCCGGGACTGGTATGGCCTGGCATGCGAGTCGAGATCGAAGTGATCGCGGTTCGCCCCGAGCGTGGGGCCCCGTGACGTCGTGCGCGACTGCGCCAGCAAAAGACATCACGCGTGTAAAAAATTAGTGTGCCGCCTCTGACAGCGCCAATCCGGGCATGATCCAAGGCGTGAACAACCGCATCCAATCGCTGCTGGGCGTCCAGTATCCGGTCGTGCAGGCGCCGATGACGTACATCGCCCGGGCGGAACTCGCCGCCGCCGTGTCCGAGGGCGGTGGCCTCGGAATGATCGAGACCCTGACCCCAGAAGGTCGCGCTGACCTGCGCAGAGTACGTGAGCTGACCGACCGGCCCGTCGGGGCGAACCTGATGATCCAGGGCTGGAAGAAGGACCCGTCCATCGTGGACGAACTGGTCGCCGCCGAGGTTCGGCACGTCTTTACCTCGGCGGGCGATCCGGCGTTGTTCACCGCGCGATTGCACGACGCCGGCATGACCGTCATCCACGTCATCGGATCGCTCAAGGGCGCGTTGAAGGCTCTGGATGCGGGCGTCGACGCCTTGGTCGTCGAGGGGGTCGAGGGTGGCGGGTTCAAGTCGGCCCTCGGGGCGTCCACGCTGGTACTGCTCCCGCTCGTTGCCGACCGGGTCGATCTGCCGATCATCGCGGCCGGTGGGATCTGCGACGCCCGGTCCGCGGCCGCCGCGGTGGTGCTCGGTGCCGAGGGCGTGCAGATGGGCACTCGGATGCTTGCCAGCCATGAGGCCGCGGTGCACGCCAACTTCAAGAACGAGATCATCGCGGCCGGCGACGACGGCACGGTGATGCTGGACCTTCCCGGCAACCCGACCATGCGGGTGCTGCGAACCGGCCTCGCCGCCCGTGTCGCCGCCGCCGAGCCCGGGATACAGCTACTGGGCCGGATCACCGACCTCTACTTCGAGGGCGACATGGAAGCCAGCGTTGCCAACACGGGCCAGGTGTCGTCCCGCATCACCGAGCTACAACCGGCATCGAAGATCGTCGAGCAGACCTGGACCGAGATCGGAAAGGTGTTGAGCGATGGCCGATCTCGGATAGGTCAGTGAGCGGCGAACCACTCGAGCAGTAGGTCGGACAGCTTGTCGGGCTCTTCGTCCGGAATCCAGTGCGAGACGCCGGGCATGATCTCGAACCGGTATTCGCCGGTCACGTAACAACCCGTGTTGTGCGCCGCCTTGGGCATCAAGGCAATGTCCTGGTCGCTCCACACGTAAAGCGTTGGCACAGTGACCTTTTGGCCGGTCGAGCGCGGGTTGGACAGTGGCATTGCGCGATACCAGTTGATCGCCGCCGTCAGGGCGCCGGGCTCCAGCATGGCTTGCGCGTCGCGCTTGGCCACCGCTCGCGTCTGGCCGGCCTGCTGTAGCGCTCTCTGCATGAAGCTGCCGTTGCGGCGCAACATCGTCCACTCCGGCAGGCGCGGCAACTGGAAGAGATACATGTAGTACGACGCGAGACCTTGCCGACTGGTCAGCATCGACTTGAGGAACGCGCCGGGATGCGGCACGGAGATCGGCGAGATGGTCTTGAGTCGCCCGGGCATCTCTGCGGCCGCCGCCCAGGTCACGACGGCACCCCAGTCGTGTCCGACGAGGTGCACCTGCTCCGCGCCGCTGGCGTCGATCAGCGCGCGGAGGTCGCCGACGAGATCAGGAATGCGGTAGTCGCGGCGACGCGGTGGGCGCGCACCGGGTGAGTAGCCGCGCTGGTTGGGCGCGAGGCAGCGATAGCCCTGCGCGGTGAGGCGGTCGATGACGGCGTCCCAGCTGTCGTTGTGCTGCGGGAAGCCGTGCAGCAAGACGACGACCGGCCCGTCAGCGGGTCCGGCATCGCGGACGTCGAAAGTCAGGCCGTCGTGGGTGTAGTGGTCCATCGGTCCAGCATGTCCGATGGGTGTCATGGCTGGGTTCGCGCCCTCAGGAGTTGCACACCGGGGCCATCGAGTTCGTCGACATAAACCGAGCGACCGGCCATGCTCATGAGCAGAGCGAGGGTCGATCCGGTGACGGGGGCCCCATCCCCGGCTACGAACGGCCCGTCGTCTGCACGTAATTGCAGGTCGGCAGCACGGCTGCTGCTGGGCACGGTGAAGTTGCGGCGCGCGAAGAATTCGGCCACCGGTGTCAAGGTGTCGACGTCGGGAGTCCGTGGCAGACCCAGCGGTTGGCGAATGTCTTGGGCGTGCACGACGACCTCGCCGAGATAAGCCGGGATGTGTGACGAGGGCGATGTCGTACTGTCGATGACGGCACGAAACCGGTCGAGGGTTTCAGCTGGGTCAGCGCCCCGGTGTTCGGCCAGCCGTCGACGGTTGTGCACGTCGGGACGAAAGCGCGCGGCGAGCATGCTGCGCAACCACTTTCCCTGCGTCATGCTCGCGGTGGCGGTCAGGTGCGCGACGACGTCCTCGACGTTCCACTGCGCGCACAGGGTGGCCTGTTGCCACTGCTTGACACCGAGGCCGGCGAGATCGTCGGCCAGCGCCGCCCGCTCTGCGTGGGCCAGTGCCCACAGGTGGTCGTACTGAGCTTTCGTCATATCGCCGTCCTCCCTCAGGTGGGTGTCGTCGCTCGACATACACCCGCGTCGACCCCGATCTCATCGTGCGCCCGACGCTGCCTCCTAGTCTTGGCGAACTGGCCTGTAACTCGCGGCGGCGGTGCGATACTTGCACAGTGGGTGCCAGGTCCAGCCCAGCGGCCGGCTCAGGGAATGGGTCGTCGCCGCCTGAAGACCGGCGTGATCCCGGCCGTGAGCGGGTCATCGATGCCGCCTTGGAACTCTTTGCGCGCCAAGGATATGACGCCACCACGGTCGGTCAGGTTGCCGCGAAGGCCGGTGTATCGCTGGATGAGTTCGCGCGGTATTTCGCGACCACCGAAGCCGTTCTCATGTCGATCGTCGACGGCATCTCGGAGGCGACCGCTGCGGCGCTCAAAGAAATAAGCGACGATGTCGACCCTGAACGCGCGTTGCTGAGCGCCAGCACTGCAGCACTGACCGTGGTAGCCGAGGGCCGGGGTGCGATGACCCTCGACCGACTCGTCGCGATGGCGCGCGTCGTGACCTCCACACGCAATCTGCAGCGGACAGTATCGGCGACGCGTAAGCGGGTGATAACTCAACCGCTCGCTGACTGGATGCACGTCGATCCCACCAACCGGCGGTTGCAGCATGCGCTGACGATGTGGTCGGCCGTGACCGCCAGTGCTTACCTCGCCGTGCTGAGCGCACCCGACGATTACGAATCAGGACGCGACGACAATATTCAACAGCGGATGGTGGCCAACCTGTCGCAAAGCTTCGGCGACGTCATGGGCGTGGATCCGCAGAGCTCGGAATGATCGCCGACGCTAGGTCTACGACTCCGTGTTCCGCGGCTGGTACAGCAGTGCGCGAACCAGCGGGCGCGGCCCGACCGACCGAAGCATCTGGCTGGCCGGGCGGACCCGTACCCGCTTCGGCCACCAGAACCATTTCCCCATCAACGTCATGATCGACGGCGTGATCAGCGTTCGAACGACGAAGGTGTCGAACATCAGACCGATACCGATGGTGGAGCCGAACTGACCGATCGCCCGCAGATCGCTGCTGAGCATCGCGGCCATCGTCACGGCGAACACGACACCGGCGGCCGACACCACCGGGCCGGTCACACCCACGCCGCGGATGAGGCCGGTGTTCAGGCCGGCGCCGATCTCTTCCTCGATTCGGGACACCAGCATCAGGTTGTAGTCGGACCCCACCGCCAAGAGCACGATCAACGCGAATTCTGTTGCCACCCAGTGTAACTGGAAGTGGCCCAGGTGCTGCCAGATCAGCGTCGAGAACCCGAACGCCGCCCCTAGCGACAGCACGATCGTGCCGACGATGACTCCCGCGGCGACGAGAGCGCGGGTGACGATCACCATGATGATGAAGATCAGCACGATCGACGCCACCGCGGCGATCAGCAGGTCATACCAGGCACCGGTGGCGATGTCGTTGAATGTCGCGGCCGTACCCCCGAGGTAGATGTCGGCGTTCTCCAGCGACGTGAGTTTCAGCGCCTCCTTGGCCGCGTTGCGCTCCTGATCAACGGACTTGATCCCCTCCGCGGTCGCGGGATCCACCGCGTGGGTGATGATAAAACGCGCGGCCTTTCCGTCCGGCGACACCATCAGGCTCAGCCCGAACTTGAAGTCGGAGTTCTCGAAGATCTCCGGCGGCAGGTAGAACAGGCTTTCCACGCGGGCGTCGTTGAACGACTTGCCCATGATGGCGTTGGTGTCGGTCAACCGATCGAACTGATCGATCAGGCTGTCGAACGAGCTGTAGATCGTCAGCGTCGTGTCCCGGATCGCTTTCGAGACGGCGATGTTCTCCGGAATGATCGCCAGCAATTCACGGGTGGCCGCGGCCGTGTTGGTCAGGTCGCTGGTGAGGGCGTGGAACTTCTCGGCCAGCTGATCGAACCCGTCCAACGCGTCGAAGAGCGACCGCAGCGACAAGCAGATCGGGATGTCGTAGCAGTGCTTCTCCCAGTAGAAGTAGCTGCGGATCGGCCGCCAGAAGTCGTCGAAATCGGCGATGTGGTCTCGGATCTCGTCCGTGACGGCCGCCGTCTCCGCCGTTGTTTTTGCACTGTCGTCCGTCGCGTTAGCGAGCTTCTGAGTGATCGCATACTGCTTCTCAAGCAGGCCGATCTGGACGTCGAGGAAGCCGGTGATCTTCTTGATGTCGCCGACCCGGGCCTTCAGGTAACTGAGGTTGTCGCGGATCGGCGCGCTCTGCACGCTGAGCTGGAACGGAATGGATCCGTCTTCGATGGGCGGGCCGAGTGGTCGGGTGATGCTCTGCACCCGTTCGATGCCGGGCACCCGGAAGATGGCGCCGGCCACCTTGTCCAGGACCAGCATGTCCCGGGGATTACGCAGGTCGTGGTCCGACTCGATCATCAACAGGTCCGGGTTCAGGCGAGCCTGGGTGAAGTGCTGGTCGGCCGCGTCGTATGCCTGCACCGACTGGGCACTGTGCGGCAGGTAGTAAAGGTCGTTGTAGCGCGGGGTGAAGCCCGCCAGACCCAGGGCGCCGACGATCGCCAGCAGGACAGCGGTCGCGAGAATCGGCGCAGGCCACCGCACAATGGCCGTCGCCAGACGGCGCCACCGGGTGTAGTTGAACTCTCGCTTGGGGTCGAAAAGGCCGAAGCCACTTGCGAATGCGATCAGGGCTGGCGTCAGAGTCACCCCGGCCACAACCACCACCAGCAGACCTACCGCGCATGGGAACGCCAACGAACTGAAGTACGGCAGTCGAGTGAACTTCAGACAGGCCAGCGCCCCGACGATCGTCAGGCCCGAGCCCAGGACCACCTTGCTGACACCGGCGAAGGTGTCGTAGTAGGCGGCTTCGCGGTCCAACCCCCGTTCGCGGCCCTCCTGATAGCGGCCGACCATGAAAATCGCGTAATCGGTACCCGCAGCGATCGCGAGTGAGGTCAGCAGGTTCACGGCGAAGGTCGACAACCCCATGATGCCGAGTTCTCCCAGCAGTGAAACCACGCCGCGGCCGGCCGCGAGTCCCACGAAGAGGATCACCATGGTCAGCAACACGGTGCCGATGGATCGGTAAACGAACATCAGCATGATCGCGATGACGATGACCGTGATGAGCGTGATCTTGGCCAGGCTTTTGTCACCGACAACGATCACGTCGGCGGTCAGGGCTCCCTGGCCGGCGACGTAGGCCTTCACACCCGCCGGCGGCTTCGCGTCCGCGACGATCTTGCGCACCGCAGTGACGGATTCGTCGCCGACCGCCCCACCCTGATCGCCTTTGAGGTTGACCTGAACGTAGGCGGCCTTGTGGTCGTAGCTCTCCACACCCGAGGACGTGAATCGCTGCCCCCAGAAGTTCAGCGCGTGCTCGACGTGTTCGTGGTCCGCCTGGATCTTTGTGACCAGTTCGTCGTAGAACTTGTGCGCGTCCGGGCCGAGCGGTTTGTCGCCGACCAGGGTCACCAAAACAAGGTTGTCGGAGTCGTACTCCTTGAACTTCTCTCCGATGTGCTTCATCCCGGTCACCGACGGGGCATCGGACGGCGACAGGGGCACCGAGATCTCCTCGGCGACCTTCTCCAACTGTGGAACGAAGACGTTGACGCCGACCGCGAGCAGCACCCAGATGATGACAATCGGCAACGCCAGCACGCGAATGGTGCGGGCTATCCGTGGCTTGCGCTCGAGTTCGTGACTCTGCGCGACGGGGATTCGGTCCGTGTCGCTCGTGTTGTCCGTCACGCGGACTTGTCCAAGCAAGAAACTTGCGCGTCCCGGGTGTTCACCTGTTGCTGATCGACCAGCTTCCCGTCGACGGTGATCCGGCAACCGATGGACGGGCCATCACCTTGGGCGATGACGTAAGCGAAGATGCCGGGCATCGCGGCGGTGATCGTCGTCGACCACGGCAAGGTGGTGAAGTTGGCCTTCTGCGGTAGCGACTCCGCATCCATCCAGTTGACGACGCCGGTCGTCCCGGGCGGTCCCAGAATCTCGTAGATGGCGGTCTTGGTTGCGTACGGCGGCGTCGCATCCCGGGGGTCGGGCTTGGGCAAGCCGGGGCCGGGGAAAACGCCATTGAGTCGCATCACCGCGATTCCGCCAATGATCAGAGCCACGACCACCACCAGCGGAACCCATGCCCGCTTGAGAATCGTCAACGCCATGTCCCCCGATCAGGAATGCTCGATGGGCTGATATTAAAAGATTTTGACGGTCGCGCCACCGCAAGCCGAACGTCATTACTTTCCAGTTCATTCCTGCCGGCACTGCCGCATCCGAGCGCGCAACCCGCGAAGGCGGGATCCACAAGGCTCGTTTTGGTAGCTGCCGTCAGTTTGCTGGGCGCCTACCGAATGGCCGAAGGGTCGCTCGGGGAAGAGTGCGCACGGGCGTCTCTTATCGGGGAAACGCTCCCGTTCGCGATTGCACGATCCAAGACGCGGAACACCCTGCTCAGTAGCCTGTTTCGCGGACCGCCCGGCCGGACCCTGTTCATCGGTTTGTTGTCCGCCAATCACGGTGCGTCGGCGCGGGTATGTCGGATGGCCGCAATAGCTGAACCGGCGGCTTCTAAGTTAGTTTGAGAAACTACTCATCCGCTTGCTGGGAGCGGTTTATCAATTGATTTGCATGCCACGTGTTCGGCGAAAGTAATTGCTCGCCGCCGCCCGAAACCCGCAGCACTAAGGGGCCAGTGCGCGTACCCTGACCTGCATGGCTATCAAGACCAAGGTCAAGACTTGTGTACATTGCGGCCACACGTTTGATCCGGGTGATCGATGGCGCGACCTGGCCAATCCGGGCTGGCACTCGGCCGCGTCAAATTATTGTTCGCACGAATGCTGCGACCAATACCATCGCGATATCAGCC
The DNA here is from genome assembly GCA_963822655.1 of uncultured Actinomycetota bacterium. Lineage (GTDB taxonomy): Bacteria > Actinomycetota > Actinomycetes > Mycobacteriales > Mycobacteriaceae > Mycobacterium. The sequence goes on along the minus strand of CAWGIJ010000012.1, from coordinate 354,005 downwards.
ATTGCTGCTCGTCCCACGCGAAAGACAAGTCTCGACGCGAAGCCGCCAGGGCGGCGCGGTAGCGCTCCACTCGCCAACGAGTGGAGCGTCCCGTGTTTGCTAGGTCGCGCGCAACTGGGCCTTGGGCGGCTCGAAAATCGCGTTACGAGCTGCAATTCCCGGCAATCGAATGTTCACACTGGTGTTGGTTGCGCGGTTGAACGACCCGCGTCTGAAGGTGAGCGGTGGTGTCACCAAAAAACGCCCGCCAACCTGCCGGTCCACACGTAGTTCATATGCTGGACTCTTCAGCACAGGTTGGATGCAACCGATCGAAGGCCGGGGCGGGGATGGACCAAGACCTCAGCGCGCAGCAAGTCGCGCGATGTGAGGCTGAACGGTCGCTGACGCCCGAGGCCGAGCAGCGATACCAGTGGTTGATCGACCACAGCCCGCTCGCCATCTGCGTGCACGCCGAGGGCCGTTACGTCTACGTCAACGACACCCTGATCCGACGGATGGGCGCGGCATCGGCCGACCAGCTCCTCGGGCGCCGGATCACCGACTTCGTGCATCCCGACTCGCTCCCGGCTGTGGCCGACCACATCGCAGCGCGTCGGCGCGAAGGCGACGCAACACCTCCGTTGGAGCTCGCGATCCTGCCGCTGGACGGGACGATCCGCGAGGTCGAGGCCATCGCGATCCGCACCCGCTGGGAAGGCCGACCAGCGCACAAGGTCATTTTTCGCGACCTGAGCGAGCAGAAGGCCACCGAAGCCAGGCTGCGCGTGCAGGCCGCGCTCGTCACCCACGTCAGCGACGCGTTCATTGCGACCACGGTGACGGGCGAGATCACCAGCTGGAATCCCGCGGCCGAAGCGATCTACGGCAGGTCGGCGGCGCGGGCCTTGGGTCTGCCGATCAGCGAGGCAGTAGGTGCTCCGCTCAACCCCGCCAGCATCGTGGCAGCCGGCGGAGTGGAGCAGACTACGCACCGGGCCGTCGACGGTTCTGCGCTCGCCATGCGCGTCTCGGTCTCGCCGATGAGCGACGGGTATGTCGTGCTGTGTGCCGATCAGACGGCACTGCGGCGCGCCGAACAGCATTTCCAAGCCGTGGTCGCCTCGCTCGAGGGGGGCGTGGTGGTGATCGGGCCCGGCGGCGAAGTCGAATCAGTCAATCCCGCCGCCCTTCGGATCATGGGCGTCCCGGAGACGGGTGTCGACGCCGTCGAGTTCGCGAAGCTCGCTTCGGTTCCCGTCTACGACAGCGCCGGAACGCTACTGAGCCCCGACCAATGGCCCGTCCTGAAAACACTTGCCACCAGTTCACGTCAGAACACCGTCTACGGCGTCGACCGGTTGATGGACGGTGAGCGGATCTGGGTCTCGGTGAACTGGTCACCGTTGGACCCAACCGACGCCGCGCGATCGTCGATCTTGATCTCGTTCGTCGATGTCACCGAAAGCCATACCACGCAACGGCGCCTCGAGCACCAGGCCGCCCACGACCCGCTGACCGGATTGCCCAACCGCACCCGCATTCTCGAGCTCATCAACAAGGCGATCGCTCCTGGCCAAAGCAGTTTGGGTGCAGTGCTTTTCATCGACTGCGACAACTTCAAGGCCATCAACGACGCGCTTGGGCATTACGCCGGCGACACCGTGCTGCAAATCGCCGCGCAGCGGCTCGATCAGGCATTGCGTCCCAACGACGTAGTCGGACGGGTCGGCGGCGACGAGTTCATAGCGCTGCTTGCCGCACCGTTACAGTCTGCCGAAGCCGATGACCTGGCCAGGCGGCTGCACGCCGCGCTCGCTGAGCCGATCGCGGTTGACCACCAAACAGACTCCACCACAACGCGTTACGTGTGGATCAGCGCCAGCATCGGACTTGTGACGCTGCGTCCCGGCGAGAAGCGCGGCGCCGAGGAGATCCTGCACGACGCCGACCAGGCGATGTACCGGGCCAAGAGAACCGGCCAGGCGACCAGTCGCCACGAGCGTATTGACGGGCGAAAGTCCGGCAGCCGCGGGGCAATCGGCTGGCTGCGTCGCCGCCGCTAGAGTACCGGAGGGGGAGGTCATGGTCGTCGATTGTCGACGCCGACGATGTCTCGGAGAAACTCGGGCGGTCTAACCCGCGGCGCGCGCCAATTCTGCTGTCACCGAACGCAATTGACCCGCAGACGTAAGCGGCTCGGGGAAGCCGACCCGCGTGTAGGCGACGCCGCGAGGAGTGTGGACCCGCAAGTCGAGGCCGTAGCGGTCGATGCCGGTGCAGACCGCTCGTTCGGTGTCGGGGTAGCCGCCGAAGGCGCGCACCATCGACGACAGCGCGTCGGCGTGATCGGCATTGAGGTGCGCGATCGCCCCGCCCGCGGCCGGCGTCACCGGATCGGGCTCGGCGGCCAGGTAGCCCTCGCCGGTGGCGGAGTCCATCCGGCCGTATCCACCGACCCAGCGCACCCGGTCGACGCGCAGCACCCATAGGGCGAAGTCGCTGTAGTCGATGTAGAAGCGCGCGGCGGGCACCGCGTCCTGGTAGGCCGCCCGCGCAGCGTCCCGGTCGGCGCCTTTCGGCGCCGCGACGACACCGGCCAACGTGATCCTGCTGGTCGCCAGCGGGTCGGTGTCGCGGCTCTCGGTGACGATCGACAGGCTGGCCCGTGGATCAGTGGCGAGGTTCCGCCCGTGCTCGGCGAGGTTCGACACGCAGAGCACGGGGGCGCCACCCAGCAGACCGTAGGCCACCAGCGACGCCCAAGGGTCGCCGTCCGCCGTCAGGGTCGCCAGCGTCGCGGAGTTGCCGGCAGCGGCGATGGTGCGGGCCTGCTCGGCGGCCGATGGCTGCGCGGTGATGCTCACCGGTTGCAGCGGCGGCGGTACCGAAGGGGCGTCACCTACATCGCCATGATCGCGGGTCACCACACGGGTGAGGCTACTGCTTCGCGCCGGGCGACCGGAATAACCCCGACGGTTGCCGTGGTTGGACTGCTCCGGTCAATCAGGTCGGCGGCGAAAGGGTGCGCAGATGCGGTTCGGGGTCTTCACATTTCTCAACGACACGGGTATCGGACCGGTCGAGCTCGCGACCGCGCTCGAGTCGCGCGGGTTCGGGTCGCTCTTCGTCACCGAGCACTCGCACATACCGGTTGGCACCAAGACCCCGTATCCGATGGGCGGACCGATTCCGCCGCAGTACTACCGGACGCTCGATCCCTTCGTGTCGCTGACCGCCGCGGCAGGTGCGACCCAGTCATTGCTGCTGGGGACCGGCATCTCGCTGGTGACGCAACGCGACCCGATCCTTACGGCCAAAGAGGTGGCCTCGCTGGACCTGGTGTCGCAGGGCCGCTTCCTCTTCGGTGTCGGCGTGGGTTGGTTGCGTGAAGAGATTGCCAACCACGGAGTCGACCCGAAGATGCGCGGTCGCGTCATGGACGAGCGGTTGCGCGCGATGATCGAGATCTGGACCAAGGACGAGGCCGAATTCCACGGCGACTACGTCGATTTCGAACCGATCTACAGTTGGCCCAAGCCGCTGACCAAGCCGCACACTCACGTGTTCGTCGGGGGAGGGCCGGCGAACTTCCCCCGTATCGCGGACCTCGGCGCCGGCTGGCTGTCCCTGAGCCCGTCCGCCGACGCACTCGTCGGCGACCTGGCAAAGCTACGGGACAAGGCCGGCCCTGACGTGCCGGTGATCGCCTCGCACGTCGGGACGGTGACGACCGAGATTCTCGCGGGCTACCAAGACCTGGGCATAGACCATGTCACGGTCGAACTGCCGACCCAGCCTCGCGACGAGACGCTGCGTCGGCTAGATGGCCTGCATGCGGCCTATGCTGAGCTAAGCTAATTTTTTGCAGGCGTCGTAATCTGCATGATATGGTTAAAGGAGCTAACTAAATCTTAGACGCAGAAAGGGGCTACTGACATGGCTCGTACTGACAAGGACACGTGGGACCTGGCGTCGAGCGTCGGCGCGACCGCCACCGCGGTTGCGGCCTCGCGCGCGATGGCTTCGCAGAACCCGGATGCGCTGTTGCACGACCCGTGGGCCGACCCACTGGTGCGGGCGGTGGGCGTCAACACCTTCGTGAAACTCATCGACGGCGAGATCGAGCACGGCGACGATCCGCTGTTGAACCGTCGAGCGATGAACGAGCAGATCGCCGTGCGAACCCGCTACTTCGACGAATTCTTCATGCGGGCAACCGAATCGGGCATCCGGCAGGCGGTGATCCTCGCCTCTGGGTTGGACACCCGGGCCTACCGCCTGCCGTGGCCGGCCGGCACCAAGGTCTTCGAGATCGATCAGCCGCAGGTGATTGCGTTCAAGACGGGGACCCTGGCCGACCTGGGCGCCGAGCCAACCGCCGAACGGACCACGGTCGCAATCGATTTGCGCGACGACTGGCCGGCCGCGCTGGTCGACGGCGGTTTCGACCCGCAACAACCGACGGCGTGGAGCGCCGAAGGCCTGCTGGTCTACCTGCCCCCGGACGCACAGGACCGCCTGTTCGACAACATTGCTGCGCTTTCTGCGCCGGGTAGTCGGATCGCGACCGAGCACATGGACATGCGTGACGTGCCCGCCGACTGGGCCGAGCGGCTCACCGAGCGGTCGCAGCGCATCGGCTCCAACATCAACTTAGCTGAGCTGTTCTACACCGGCGACCGAAACCCGGCCGCCGACTATCTCGGCGAACACGGTTGGCGCACAGACATCAGAACCACCGAGCAGGCATACTCCGCCAACGGATTCGAGGTGCCCAAGGACGAGCTGGCCTCCTTCGGTAGCGGATCCGGTTACCTGACAGCCACTTTGGCCTGAGAGTCATGACCGCTACCGTGCAGGGGTGTCTGTCGAGGAGTTCGTCTACGCCCATCGGGCCACTGGCCCGCTGAAGCTGCGGGTCTTTCGGCCCACCGGTTCGGCCCGGCGTTCGATGGCGGTGCTGCATCTACACGGTGGTGCGTGGCGAGTGGGGATGCCGGAAATGCTCGACTCCCGGTCGGCCGCGCTCGCCGCGCAGGGATACACCGTGATTCAGGTGCAGTACCGCCTGCTTGGGCAGGCGGACTGGCCGGCACCGGTCACCGACGTAAGGTCGGCGCTGCGGTGGGTCACCGGTAACGCCGACCGGCTGGACGTGCGGCCCGACGCGGTCGTGCTGTGGGGTCACAGCGCGGGCGGGCACATTGCACTGACGGCGGCCGCGACTCACGCCGACAGCGCGCTCGATGACGGCGACGACGACTTGACGGTGCCGATCTCCATTGCGGCCGTGATCGACTGCTACGCGCCGGTCAGCTTCCGGGCCGAGGATCCGCCGGCACTTCGAATGGGGCCTGCCGGAATCGATCTCGCCGCAATCCTGGCCGGCCAGCGCGGTGATGGTGCATTGCCCGCCGCCGACCTGCTGGGAGCGCCGTGCACGGAGGCTGCGGCCGACGCGGTCAGCCCGCTGGCCCTCGTCGATCCGGATTTTCCGCCGACGATGATCGTGCACGGGACCGCCGACGTGCTGATCCAGCCGATCAACTCCCGCCGCCTGGCCGATCAACTGAGCAAGCTGGGGGTGGTCAACGAGCTGGTGACATTCGCGGAATGCAATCACGAGTTCGACGCATCGCCCAGCTACGCCGCGGCCGTCGTCGCGCACATCGACATCTTCCTGCGCCGGGTGCTGGGCGAACCCGACCTTGCCGTGGAGGTCGCGCAGTATTCCATGTTCCGCTAAATGGTTGGAGCGCAGCATCTTTCGATCAGTGGGTGTTCAATCGCTCCTCGACCTGGAGTGCGCGCAGCGCACGCGCCGCCGTCTCATAACCCGTGACGACGCCCCCGAGTCGTGCCGTGGAGCCATCGAAGCAGGCCCAGTCGAAGACGGCCTGGCAGACGTGGTCGGCCAGCGAGCGCAAGATGCCGTCGCGGGGCGGATTGTCGATAACCCTGATGGCGGCTGCGCACAGCGCACCTTTGTCGACGTCGTCGCTCCGTAATGCGTGGTGAGCCAGCGACATGAGCTCGCGGGCATGGTCACCCTCGAAGTCCATAAAACTCCTTGCCCGTCATCGAATCTCAGCCCTGTGCCGTCAGGAACGCTGTCGATCAGCCGATGTGAACCTAGCCGAGCAACGGGCACGTGCCGGCCACGGTCAGGTCACAGACCTACATCGGAAGTCGCACGCCGTAGGGCGCGCGGTCGTACGGTAAGGCCATGCCTCACGACCTCGCGGATCTGCAATCGGTCGGTGCCTGGCAATTCTTCCAAGACATGCTGCGCGACATGACCACTGTCGTCACTGAGGATGCGGAATCCGAACGTGAATTCCTGGAGGGACTGCGGGCCATCTCGCGCATCTCGGCCCTGTGCGCCCAATTGTCCGTGGAGGCCGATGCTGACCGACCGTCGTTCTTCGATATGTGCACGCCTCACCGAATGGTCGGTGGGCCCAATCCGGACGGCAACTACTATCTCGCGATGATTCGCGGGGACCGCGGCTACCGGATCACCGGTCGGCGCGGCACCAGCGCCTACCTCGGGCTACAGATTCTGGCCGGCACCGGCCTCAACCCCCGCCGGATGGCCGCCTATGTCAGCGATCGCGACTTGATCCTGGTCGCAGGACAATTCGAGCTCGTCCTGTCCGCGAAGGAGCCGGCCGATCTAGGCGGGGCGCACTGGGTGCAGATTCCCGAGGATGCGTCCTCGGTGGTGGTCCGCGAATACATCGGCGACCGCGACTCCGAACAACTGGCCGACCTCGACATCGAGCCACTGGACGCCGACCCGGTGACCGCGCTCACCGACGTCGCGCTGTCCGATCAATTGACCGCGATGGCATGGACATTGATGAAACTGGCCACGCTGCATCGCACCATCAAGCCCGAACTACTGGACCAGCCCAACACCTTGGTGACCGCGCAGGCGGCTGACCTCGGCGATGCCGACACCACGCCAGACAACCTCTACATGATCGGGACCTTCCGGCTCGGACCCGACGAGGCACTGGTGCTCGACATCGCGCCGCCCGATACCCGCTATTGGAATGTCACGTTGGAAAACATCTGGCATGAATGTCTGGAGCCGCGTCGCCGGCACAGCTCGGTGACCAACAAGGGTGTCGAGCCTGATGCGGACGGCCATGTGCGCATTGCGATTTCGGCGCGCGATCTCGGTGTGGGCCATTGGTTGGATACGGGCGGTCGCCAGCGGGGCTTCATCGTGCTGCGCTGGCTGGACAATCCCGAACCTCCGGCGGTCACGACATCGGTCCATCAGGAGCGGCGATGACTCTGCAGGAGCGATTTGCCCCCGAGAATCTCGTTGCGAACGCCTGCGAGCAGACCGGGCTCGATGACTTCGGCGACGACGGATGGCAGCCCGCTCTGGAATTATTGGTCGACGGGCTCGTCAACCAGGCCCGGCTCTCGATGATCGGTGTCGAAGTCGCCTACGGCGACCTGATGCGCGCGCTGTCGAATCGTCTCAGCGTAATAGACTGGCGTAAAAGGAATCCCGATGTCATCCGGGAGAAGATCGACCGGCCGATCTTCATCGTCGGCCAGCCGCGCACCGGTACCACGATCCTCTACGACCTGCTCGCCCAGGACCCGGAGTTACGCGCGCCGTTGACCTGGGAGGTCGACGAGCCGTGTCCCGTGCCGCGGCCCGAGACGTATCATGACGATCCACGGATCGCCCAAATCCAGTCGAACATCGAACTTTCCGAGCAGATCGTGCCGGGCTTCCTCAAATTTCACCCGATGGGAGCGCTGTTCGGCCAGGAGTGCGTCCGGATCACCGGTGGCGAGTTCACCAGCATGATCTACACCGTCCAGTACCGGCTTCCGGCCTACTACCGCTGGTTGCTTTACGATGCCGACTATGCCGGCGCTTACCGCTATCACCGAAAGTTTCTGCAGCATTTGCAATCCGGCGTACCCGGGCAGTGGCTGCTGAAGTCACCGGCGCACCTGTGGCAGCTCGACAGCCTGTTCGCCGAATACCCCGATGCGCTGATCGTGCAGGCTCATCGTGACCCGCTCAACGTCATCTCTTCGATAGCCGCATTGACGCATCATCTTCGCCGGATGAGCACAGACGACTCCACGATCGCCGAGTGCGCAGCGCAAAGCTACGAGGAGATCGTCGTCGGTCTCGAGCGGGAGATGACGCTCCGCAGCAGTGGTGCCGTGCCCGGCGACCGGATCATCGATGTGCGGTTCGTCGACTTCATGCGCGACCCCTGGACCACCATCGGCGGGATCTATCAGGCCCTGGACCGCGAACTACGGCCTGAGACAATGCAATTGATGCGCGACTTTCTGCAAGCCCATCCCTCCGACGGTGGCCAAGGTCGGTATACCTGGTCCGACACCAACCTCGACGCCGACGAGGTACGGGAGAAGGTGCGCGCGTACCAAGAGCGCTACGACATCCCGACGGAGCAACTGCGATGACCGCCGCCGAATGGATCGCCGAGAACGACACGTTCACCAGCCGTCGCGGGCACCGGATCGCGTTCCGGCGCAGCGGGGGTGGGCCCACTGTGCTTCTGCTGCACGGATTTCCAACCTGGTCGTATGACTACGCCGAGGTGGCGGCCGACCTCGCTGCCGACCACGACGTGATCACGATGGACTTCCTTGGCTACGGTGCATCGGACAAGCCCCGCAGCTACTCTTACTCCGTCGACGAATCGGCCGACACCGTCGAGGATCTGGTCGCGCGCCTGGGCGTCCCATCGGTGACGCTGGTGGTGCATGACTACGCGGGCATCGTCGGGCAGGAACTCCTCGACCGGGCCAACCGCGCAGCGCTCCCGTTCACGATCGAGCACGTCACGATGCTCAACTCGGGAATTGACTACAGCGCCTACCGTCCGACCCGCATGCAGAGGTTGCTCATCCTGCCGGTCATCGGCAAGCTGCTGGCCAGCCGGGTCAGCGCAGGCAGGGTTCGCACCGCGCTCGATGCCGTACGCGGAACACCCCTGAGCGACAACGAGTTCGACGACCTCTGGCTCGGTATGTCGCGCGACGATGGGCACAAGCGGTCGCATCTGCTGATCAAGTACAACGCCGAGCGGGCCGCCCACCACAAGCGATGGGAAGCCGCCCTCGCGAGCTGGCCCGGACCGCTGCATCTGGTGTGGGGCCTCGACGACCCCGTGTCGGGCGGCCATGTTCTGAAAAAGGCGGTGAATGTTCTGCCGAACGCGGTGGTGACGGAGTTGCCCGGTGTCGGTCACTATCCGTCGTCCGAAACGCCACAGGCGGTCGCCGCGGCGGTGCGCAACCGCCGTTGAGTTCGGTTCGGGAAGGTGCTGAAGCGGGGGCTGTCGGCGCCTGACTCAGCGTCCCTTCGCCTGCAGCGTAGTGACGAAGTGAAAGGGCACGGCTACGAAGAGGGTGCCGCCGATGAGGTTGCCCACCGTGGTGATCGCGATGTTGGTGAGCAGGCCATGTCCGCCGAACCCCCATGTCAATGCTGTGTGCGGGGCTTGCGGATGGAAAGCCGACAGCAGCAACGGCAATCCGAGGAATCCGATGTTCGCGATGACGTGCTGCGTCGCGCCACTCACGAACGCGAACGGCCCGTAGAAGGCGAATCCCATTCGGGCGAAGTCGGTTCGGGCCTTGAAGAATAGGCACATCGATGTCTGCAGGAACCAGGTGCACACCACGGCTAGCAAGATCGCGGTCACCGGCGGCTGCAACGTCTTCGCGGTCGCCACGACGGCGGCCCGCTGCGCGAACGGCCCCAGATACGGACCACCGGCCGCAGCGCACACTGCGACGAAAGTCAAAGCACCAACGCAGTTTCCGGCCATTCCGATCAGCAGCAGGCGTAGATAGCCGATCAAGGTCATCCGTCGCTGCAGTAGCGCGATCGCGCCGGCCGCCATGTCGGCGGTAATCAGCGACATGCCCGACACCAGGATCAGCGCGAAGGACATGCCGAACGCCAGGCCCATCAGCAGGCTCGCCACCCCTGGGGTCGATACGCCAGTGCTGACCACGAGCGAGAGCAGCACGCCGAATGCGACCATCGCACCACCGACCAGCGATCGGATCAAGAAACTCCAAGGGTGCGTGGCCTTTTCGATCGCAGAGTCGGCGACGCGCGCCGTCATCTCGCCGATCGTGAATAACTCGAACGGATCAGTCGGGTCGATTGCGGCTGTGGTCGGACCGGAGCCGTTGACGGTGAGGGTTGGTGCGGACACGATTGGTCTCCTGATTCAGCGGCCGGTGCGCAGTTCCCAGCGGAGCTGGGCTTCGGACGGGGACTGCACGGGAATGAACGCCGCTTCGCGGAATCGACGGCTGGCGTCGGTGCGGCGAGCATAGCCCTTGCCGCCGGCGGTTCGGATTTCCAGAGCAGCGGCGGCGCTGACGACGTCGGCCGCGGCCAACCGCAGCGTGAGCAGATCATGCTTCGAGGGTGTCGACGGGCTCCCGACCGTCGCGGCAAAAGACTCCACTTCGCTTTCAACGTGGACCAGTTCGGTTGTCAGCACGTCGAATTCCGCGGTGAATGCGGAGTTGACACCGCTCAGGTTGGACGCCACCTCGTTGAGGCACCGTCGGGCCAACCCGATGCACATGGCTGACTGCAAAACTAGAAATGTCGGCCGGACAGCGTTCAGGAAGGCGTCGATGTCACGGCTGAGGATCTGCCCCTCGGCGACGTGGACGCCTTCGAGTTTGACCGATGACGACGCGGTACTGTCCAGCGCGAGCAGCTCGAAGTGTTTACCTATCGTCACGCCGCCGGTGGCCAGTGGCAGCGCGACAACCAGCTTTTCACCGGACGCGGTCTGCGCGGCGGTGACCATGACCGAATCCGGATAGAGATTGCTGGCCCACCGCAGAGTGCCGTCGAGCAGGTAGCCGCCGTCGACCGGTATTGCCGCGACGTCAATGGTGCCGCAGCCGGCAGCGTCTTTGAACGCCGACGCCATGCCCGTCACCCCCAGTGACCCGGCACCGTTCAGTCCGGAGACCGTGCTGAGCGACCAGGGAGTGGCAGCGGCCGTCAGATACTCGAGCGTCATGCGGTGCGCCCAGACCGAAAATGCCGTCGACAAGCAGTGGCCCGCCACGTCTGCGATTACCGCGGCCATCGCCGTCAGCCCGTTGTCGCGGTTGCCGGGAGCGCCCAACCCTAGTAGTCCATGGCGCGCGAGCAAACTTATGTTGTCGCGGGTGTCGCGACCCCCCTGATCCAGTGCCGCTGCGTTGGAGGAGATTTCGTCGAGGACGTTTGCCGCGAGCACGGCCGGGCGTGACGGCGCCACCGGGCGGTCGAGTTCGGTGGTCATTGGACGGTCAACGTGGAGTCGACGGATGCCGGCCGGCGCAACGTGTTCACCACCGGAGACCAGTGGATCGCGTTGTCGTGGATCTCCTGCAGGACGGCGGCGTCGGCGTCACCGGCCAGCACGACCTGACTGCGGACCGCGGTGAATCCTGGCACCTTGTCGTCGGGGGTATCGCCGACGCCCCACACCGCAGAGATGTCGATGTCACCTTCCATCGCGACCTCGATCTTGCTGAGGGCGACACCTCGGTGCGTGGCGTTCGCCAACAGTCCGACCGCGATGCACGAACCCAGTGCTGCGAGAACGGTTTCCGACGGGTTGGGTGCGGCATCGTCGCCCAGCAGTGTAGGGGGTTCGCCCACCAGCATGGGTGCGAGGTCACGGACGAAGGTGAGGTTGCGGAAGTTGGATCCGCACACCGTCTTCGCTTTCAAGGTCTTCTTGCCGGTGGCCGGGTCGGCCTTGGCGCTACAGGACAGGCGGTCGAGTCCGGTGGCGTCGATGGTGATGGTCTGGCCAGAGACGGTGGTCATGGGTGCTGGCTCCTAAAAGTTCGACGGCGACAGTCAAAACCGTGACATAGACAGACCACTCTGTCTACCGGCGGCATAGGCGCGCCAGCAAAGTGTGGAGAGCCGCGCAGTGTGGTCGCACAAGCGTGTGAGCTGCAGGTCGCGCGCAACCGAGCGCTGTCGCACGCTGGTGGCGCGCCGATCGAATCGTGATGATCCGAACGCTGAAGCGTTAGAGGGCCCTGGCGATCGCGTCCGCGGCAAGGCCGCGCGCCACCCGGATCGCGTCGACCGATTGCTCGACCTTCGATGCCACCAGGGCGCCGTCGTACAGCAGTTGGATGTGCCTGGCCAGTGCCGCCGGGCGCCGAACTCCCGCCGCTTTGACCAGACCGCTCAACGTCGAGCGCACCCAACGGCGATGCTCGTCGATGGGTTCGAAACGGACACCGGGGAATTCGGATGCAGCGCTCGTGTAGAGGCAGCCGGGGAAGTCGTGACGCAGACCTTTGGTGTGGGCCAGATCGAAGAAAGTCAGCGCCTGCGCGATCGGATCGGCGATGCCCTCGATCGCCTGCGTGAATCGACTCCGGTCGGCGAGATCCAACTCCGTGAGGTAGGCGATGACCAGAGCATCCTTGGAGCCAAAAGTGCTGTAAAGACTGGCCTTTGCACAGTCTGCCTCGCGCAGGATCCGGTCGATACCTATCGCACGGATGCCGTATTTGCCAAAGAGCTCTGTTGCGGCGGCGAGCAGGCGATCAGCCGGCCGCACCGATTTGGCCTCCGCGGTCTGCATGAAAGCCAAATTAGCACGGCTAGACAGAGTGGTCTGTCCACCGGCGGACTATTCAGCGGCAATGATTTCGGCGATCTGCTGCGCGACCGCCGTCCGGATCTCGGCGTCGTCGAGATCTTGCAATCCGAACGCGACGCGCAGCGTTGGTCCCATCAACCCCCAGCCGATCTGCAGCGCCATTCCGTGGGCAGCCGCCAATCGCGCGGTCCGGTCATCGTGGTGGGTGGCCTGCACCTGAGCCAGAAATGCTTCCATCCCTGGGAAACGTTGCTGCAGTTCCTCGACGGGGAAACCGTCGAGTGTCGAGCGCACCATGACGCGCGCCTGAAATTCGTAGGCGGCCTCGATTTCTGCCGCGGGTGCGTCGGATTGGCGCAGGATCGCCGCGGAGTCTGCGAGATGCTGCAGCGTCGCAGCCAGAAGTTGGCGCTTGCTACCGAAGTGACGGTGGAGCAGACCGTGGTTGACGCCGGCTCGGGTGGCGACCTCGCGAATAGAGGTGGCGGCCGGGCCCTTCTCGGCGAACAACTCGCTGGCAGCCTGCAGAACGGCAGCACTCACCTCGTCTTTGCCGATTGGCTTCGCCGTGGTTGTCATCGTTGCTTCCGCTGTAGCCATCTGTGTACATTAGCCGATATGAACAGGTGTAGTCAGCCGCCTACATTTAAAAATTTGAACGGGGAGCATGGGATGAGCAGTGACTTACGCGTGGTGCAGCTCGGCGAGAACATCGGGGCGCGGATCGAGGGAGTGCGTCTGGGCGCGGTCGATGCGGACACTGCTGCCGCGATCAATCAGGCGCTGGTCGCACACAAGGTGATCTTCTTCCGAGGACAGACCCACCTCGACGACGACTCTCACTACCAGTTCGCCGAAAGCCTCGGGGTTCCCACGACACCGCACCCGACGCTGAAGTTCGAAGGCAGCCGGGTGATGCGACTCGAGTCCATCGGCGGCGGCGGCGCCAACCAGTGGCACACCGATGTCACGTTCGTCGACCGACCGCCGAAGGCGTCAATCCTGCGCGCCGTCGAGCTGCCGTCCTACGGTGGTACGACCACCTGGGCCTCCACTGTTGCCGCCTATCAACAGCTCCCGCAGCCATTGAAGGAGCTCGCGGAAAATCTATGGGCCGTTCACAACAACGCCTTCGACTACGGCCAGATCGATCCGGCCAAGCTGGCGGCGGTTGAGGCGGATCCCGAGGCGACCCTCAAATACGCGTCGCAATTCCACTCGACTCACTACGAGACGCAGCACCCGGTGGTCCGGGTGCACCCCGAATCGGGCGAGAAGTCACTGCTGCTCGGCTCGTTCGCTAAGTCTTTCGTCGGGCTCAACGGCGCCGAATTCCAGTCGCTGTACCGCGTATTCCAGGATCGGATCACATGGCTGGAGAACACCATTCGATGGAACTGGGAACTCGGCGACGTCGCAATCTGGGACAACCGCGCGACCCAGCACTACGCGGTGTCCGACTACGGCACTCAGCACCGCGCTGTGCACCGCATCACGCTGGCCGGCGACATCCCGGTGAGCGTCAACGGGGAGCACAGCCGAGTGGTGTCCGGCGACGCCAGCGACTACTCGATCGTGGACAGTCCCAAGCCGCTTGTCGCCTAACCGGGTAACGACGCGGAAAGGGCGCGGGCGCGGGCTCGCGCCCTTTCCGCTGACCACGTCTACTACTGTTGCCTGCATCGATTCCGCGCAGCCATTGGCTGACACGGGTTCGGTTGTATGCGTATGTATCTCGGCGCAGACCCCCATGCATCCTTCTCGCTGACGCGAAACGCGCAAAATTTCGGCAGCAGCGGAATAGATTTCAGATTTCGCGAAGTTCCTACCTGGGAGCGGGAGTATGAGCTCGCAATCGACAAGGGGACGTTGATGGGACTGCTCGACCACAAGACCGCGGTCGTCACCGGCGCAAACTCCGGCATCGGGCTGGCCACCGCCGAGCGATTCATCGCCGAAGGCGCCGAACGGGTGTTCATCACCGGGCGGCGCGAGGTCGAACTCAAAACCGCCGCAACGCAATTAGGACAGCAAGCCGTTCCGGTTGCCGGCGACGTCGGGGTGCCTGCCGACCTCGATCGGCTGTACGCGGAGGTCGCCGCGGCCGGCAAAGGGCTCGACGTCGTCGTCGCCAACGCCGGATCGACCAGGGTGGCCCGACTGGGGGACATCAGTGAGGACGACCTCGATACGCTGCTGACCACCAACGTCAAAGGCGTGGTCTACACCGTGCAGAAGGCGCTGCCACTGCTCAACGACGGTGCCTCGATCATCTTGGTCGGTTCCACCACCGCCGACCGCGGCCGCCCGGGGCTCAGCATCTATGCCGCATCCAAGGCCGCGGTGCGGTCACTAGCAAGAGGCTGGGCCAACGAACTCGCCGACCGGGGCATCCGGGTCAACGTCGTCGTCCCGGGTTCGACCGCGACGCCGGGCAGCGACAACCTGGCCGCGCAGACTAACCCAGACACCACGGTCGAACAGTTCCGCGCCGCTCGGATCTCTACCATTCCGCTCGGGCGCTTCGGAGAATCCGTCGAGATCGCCAACGCCGCAGTGTTTTTGGCGAGCGACCTGTCCAGCTTCGTGACCGGCTCGACGATCGATGCCGACGGCGGCTTCAACCAGGTCTGACCTTACTGCGCAAGCAGATTGACGATGCCGGTGAACACGGTCGGCATGGCCACCGCGGCTGGGACGATGCGCGCCCGGGCGGGACCGTAGGCGCTGGCCTGAAGCAACGCCGCGGTCAGCATCCGGTAGCGACGCGTCAGTTGACGCCACCGCTTGTCGTAATCTGCGGGCCGGCCGGCAAGTACACAGTCCACCAACGCTTCGGCCGCCCCGAAGGCCAGGCCGAGGCCTTCTCCGGTCAGCGCATCCATGTATCCCGCGGCGTCGCCGACCAGCAGGACTCGGCCCGCCGTGCGGCTCGAAACCTTCTGCCGCAGTGGGCCGGCCGCACGATCGGGCTCGTGTGGAAGACCGTCGATCCGCTCGCGCAGTTCGGGGAATTCCTCGAGGTGACACTCGAATCCGCCCCGACCGGAGCTGAGCAGTGCCACGCCGACCCAGTCGTCCGCGACCGGTGTCACGTAGGCCTCGGCAGCGGCCGCCCAGTGCACCTCGACGTGGTCCGACCACGGCTCGGTCTGCACGTGCCGACGAATGCCCCAGCGGCGCGGGCCCGGGCTGGGCTGCTCGAGTCCCAACGTCCGGCGGATCGGGGAATGCAATCCATCGGCCGCGGCCAGGTATCGGGCGCGCCAGCGCCCGGCGCGAACTCCGTTGGCGTCCTGGCTGATTTCGCGGACCTCGTCGCGGACGATCTCGACACCGGCTTCGACCGCCGCATCGATCAGCGCGCTGTGCAGCACAGTCCGGCGCACACCACGGCCGGTGCCTCGTTTGAATGTGGCGTCGACGTGGCGGTTGCCGTCGCGATAGCTGATACCGCGGATCGGTTTGCCCAGGGGATGCACGGCCAGCGCGTGCAGATGACGCAGAGTGTGCGGCATCAGCCCTTCGCCGCATGCCTTGTCGATCGGGCCGCGGCGACGCTCGGCGACCACCACGTCAAGACCGGCGCGGGCACCGTTGATCGCTGTGGCTAGTCCGGCCGGCCCGCCGCCGACCACCAGGAGGTCGATCATGTCAGGCCCGCCAGCGCCATGTTCTCGATCTTGACCCGGGTGCTCAGCAGCCACGCGTTGAGTGCCGAAAACACCAGTGCCGTAAGCCAAGCCGTCTGCACAAGCGGAAGAGCTACGCCCTCGGCGATCACCGCGACGTAGTTCGGATGGGGGATCAGCCGATAGGGCCCGCCGGTGATGCGGCTTGCGCCGGGGATCACGATGACCCGGGTGTTCCACTGGTAGTCCAGTGTGGTGATGCACCACCAGCGCAGTGCCTGCGCCGCCAGTACTGCCGCGAGCATCGACCAGCCCAACGCGGGAATGAAGCTGCGGTGCAGGACTATTGGCTCGACGAGGCAGCCGACCAGCAGACTGACGTGCAGCACGACCATCGCGGGGTAGTGGCTCGGCGCCGAACTCGAGTCCGCCATATGTCTTGCTGACGGCGCGATTACGTTCGGCCACCCGGACTTCGACGAGGCGCTCGACGGCTACCGCGCCGACCAACAGCGCATACCAGATCATCGTCGCATCACCGCCAGCGCAACATGACGAGCTCGGAGCAGAAGCCGGGGCCCATTGCGAGCATGATTCCGGGGCTGCCCGCGGCTGGCTGCTTGGCGATCGTGTCACGAAAGACGTGCAGCACCGACGAGGACGACAGGTTGCCGACCTCGGCCAGCGAGCGCCACGTCAATTCCAAGGCACTGCTGGGTAATCCAAGCGAGCCGACGATCGCTTCGATGACCTTGGGTCCACCCGGGTGGCTGACCCAAGCGCCGATGTCAGGGATGCCCACGCCGTAGGCGTTCAGTAATCCCGCGACGTCGTCGGCGAGATACTGCTCGACGACGCCGGCGACGTCCGGGGACAGGATGAGTCCGAACCCGGTGGAGCCGATATTCCAGCCCATCGTGTTCTGCGAGTCGGGGTAGAGGTGGCTACGGGAACCCAGTACTTCCGGTCCGCGGGCCCCGATCTGCTCGGCGCGGCGCGCACCGACCGCCACGACCGCCGCGGCGCCGTCGCCGAACAACGACGTGCCGACCAGCGATGCCAGCGAGAGCGTCGCCGCGGGAAAGGTAAGCGAGCACAGCTCGACCGACAGCAGCACGGCAACCTCGTCGGGCGCGCCGCGCAGGTAGTCGTTGAGGCGGCCGATGCCCGCGGCGCCGGCCACACAGCCGAGGCCGAACATCGGCACCCGTCGCACATCGGGCCGAAGGCCCAGCCGGGTTGCAATGCGGGCCTCCAGCGACGGCACCGCGAGGCCGGTGACGGTGGTCGACATCACCACGTCGACGTCCTCGGGCCGCAGCCCCGCCTCGTCGAGCGCGGCGGACATCGCCGCGCATCCGAGTTCCACCGCGCACTCGATCCAGATGTCGTTCGCGCGACCGAAATCGGTGAGCGCCCCGTACTCCTCGAGCGGCAAAACCAGGTAGCGGCTGTCCACCTTGGAGCTCGCGTGGAACTTGCGCAGCAGGTCTCCGTGGTCCCGGTAAGCAGGCAGCCCGGCAAGCATCTCGGTGATTTCGCTCTGCTCGTATCGATGTTCGGGCAGTGCGCCCTGCACGCCGGCGACGACGCTGCCGGCTTCGTGGGCCTGGAATTCGTTGCCGTGCGGACGTGCGCTCATTGTTCTGCCCCTGGGGAGGCGACGTGGCGGGCCGGCAACGCTGCCGCTTCTGAAGAGACTTCGGGCTGTGCGTTCAATTCTGCCGCGACAGCCGGACTCTCGCTGATTCCGAGTTGTTCGTCCACCCGCTCCAACACCTCGAGCGTCTTCTCTGATTCCGAAAGGCGACGTGCAAGTCCGCCGCCGAACTTACTGCGTAATACCGCGATCATGGGGCCGCCCGATCTGTCGATTTCAACAGCTGATGACTTTTGTCAACGATTGGTGACTTGAACATACGCGTGGCTTTGTACCTAGTCAACGGCTGATGACATAAAGTTGATCGACGATGACCAAGCGACCGCGCAATGCCGCGCAGACCAGGGCTGACATCCTGGATTCCGCGCGCCGCCGGTTCGCGACCGACGGATACGACCGCACCACGCTGCGCGCGATCGCCGCCGACGTAGGCGTGGACGCCGCAATGGTCACCCGATACTTCGGCAGCAAGCAGGACCTCTTCGCCACCGCCACCGAATTCACCATCGAGCTTCCCGATCTCACGAATGTGGATCCCGACGACATCGCGGACATGCTGCTGCCGCGGTATTTCGCCGTGTGGGAAGAAGATCATTCGTTCATGGCGCTGCTGCAAGCCGCGATGACCAGTCGGGTGGCCGCCGACAAACTCAATCAAACGCTTGCGGTGCACGTCGCGCCGACGCTGAAGGCCGCCACCCCCGACTTCGACCAGCAGCGCATCGCGTTGACGGACGCCTTCGTCATCGGACTGGCCGCGACCCGGTCGGTGCTGGGCAATGTGCCGGCAGCCGAACTCAGCCGAGAAGAGTTGCGGCAGTGGGCCGCTCCCGTGTTCCGGCAACTATTGGTCGGGCCGGCGCCGTCATGACCGTGCTTCGGCCGCGCAACGCAGCGCAAACGCGAGCGGACATCTTGTCCGCCGCGCGCCGCCGGTTCGGATCCGAGGGCTACGAACGGACGACGTTGCGCGCGGTCGCGGCCGACGTCGGTGTGGATGCGGCTCTGGTCATTCGGTATTTCGGCAGCAAGCAAGACTTATTCGCCGCTGCTGCGGATTTCGAGATCGACCTGCCCGACTTGTCCGGCGTCGACCCGGCCGACGTCGCCGACATCCTGCTGCCACGCTTCTTTGCGGTATGGGAAGAGGACGAGACGTTTCTGGCGCTGCTGCGTGCCGCGATGACCAGCCCGCTCGCCGCCGAGACCTTGCGGCAGGTGTTCGCCGAACAGGTTGCACCCAAGCTGCTCACCGCCACCCCTGACTACCCCGTGCAGCGGATCGGCTTGATGGGCGCGTTCGTGATCGGCCTGGCGATCACCCGGTACGTAATGGTGAACCCGCCGATCGCTGGCCTCAGCCGTGACGAACTCAGTCGCTGGGCATCCCCCATCATTCGGCAACTGCTGGTAGGTCCGGCACCGGTGTAGAGGTGTGCCGACGAGAAACGAGACTGTTAGTCTCGGAGGTCTCTGGGCTCTGCAACTCAATCACTGAGGGGGTGGCGAGTGGTCAGCACCGTGGCCCACCCGAGCGAGGGCGGCGACTTCGCGCTGGCCGGCTTGTCGCAGCGGTCCAGGCTCTGGCTGCTGACCGTCGCCTGCTTCGGCGTGCTGTTGGTGATCGCGTCGATGGTGGCGCTGAACACCGCGCTTCCCGACATCGCGACAGCGACGTCAGCGACGCAGACCCAACTCACCTGGATCGTCGACAGCTACACGTTGGTCCTGGCCTGCCTGCTGCTGCCGGCCGGTGCGCTTGGTGACCGCTACGGCCGGCGCGGCGCGATGCTGGTGGGGTTGGCCGTGTTCGCGACGGCGTCGTTGGTGCCGGCCGTTCTTTCTGACCCCATGGTCGTCGTCATCTCGCGCGGGGCTGCCGGTGCGGGCGCGGCACTGATCATGCCCGCCACGTTGTCGTTGATCACCGCCGCTTACTCAAAAGAGGAGCGCAACAAGGCCGTTGGCATCTGGGCGGGCGTCGCCGGATCGGGTGCCGTCCTCGGGATGCTCGGATCCGGTGGGCTGCTGAACTTCTGGTCGTGGCACGCCATCTTCTGGGCCTTCGCGGGCGCGGCACTGGTGATCTTCGTCCTGACGCTGACCATCGCGAGCTCGCGCGATGCCGACGCGAAGCCGTTGGACTGGCGCGGTGCCGTGGTCATCGGCGGAGCGGTGGCCTCGCTGGTGTTCGGCATCCTCGAAGCGCCGGCGCGGGGATGGACGCACCCGCTGGTGGTGACCACCATTGCCGTCGGGCTGTTGCTGGGTCTCGCGTTCGGCTTTGTCGAAGTGCGGCAGCGTTATCCGCTCTTGGATGTGCGACTGTTCGCGGTTCCGGCGTTCGCGACGGGCGCGGCAACCATCACGGTCTTCTTCTTGTCGATGTTCGGCTACATGTTCCTGCTCATGCAGTACATGCAGATGATCCTGGGCTACAGCCCCAACAAGACGGCATTGGCTCTGAGCCCGATCATGGGTCCGATGCTGCTGCTCTCGGTGCTGTCGTTCTGGTACCTGCCACGACTCGGTCTGCGCGCCGTCGTCTTCAGCGGACTACTGCTGATCGCGACCGGCGTGCTCTGCCTGCTCGGCGTCAACCTGGGTTCGTCCTACTGGCGGGCGGCGTGGCCGATGCTGGTGATGAGCGTCGGCATCGGGCTATGCACCGCACCGACGACGTCGGTGATCATGACCACCGCGCCCGACGACAAGCAAGGCGTCGCGTCGGCGGTCAACGACGCCAGCCGTGAAATCGGCGCCGCACTCGGTATCGCGCTCGCCGGGTCGATGTTGGCCGCACAGTATTCGAAGACGTTGCTGCCCAACCTCGTCGGCTTTCCGAAGTCGGTGGGCGCCGCCGCGTCAACCTCGCTGGCCCAGGCGCTGGAGGTGGCACGACGGCTGGGGCCGGCCGGTGACCGACTGGCCTACCTCAGCAAGACGGCGTTCATCGACGCCATGCATTCGTCGCTGTTGGTGCTGGGCATCGTGATTGCGGTCAGCGCCGTCCTGATCGGACTGTGGGCACCCGGTCGCGACGGCCAGCAGTTGCGGCCGCTGCGTTACCTGTTGCAGCGGTGGCGTTCTAAGTAGGAGGCGCCGTCAGGCGGTCGTAGCGCGGATCGGTGTTGTCCCGCTTCGGTTGCCAGTAGCGGCCGGGATCGTCGCCGGGGATGGTGACGTCGGGAACCACTCGGCGGTAGGCGACCTTCCACGCGCCGCCCAATCGCTGGAAGTAGTCGATGTACCGACCGTAGCCGACAGTGAGGTTGCCACCGATCAGCGCGTGCATCACGAAAAATGTTTCGCCCCAAGCCTCGTCGCCCTCGACATCGAAGACGGACTGCCCCAGGAGGTGGTGCATCGTCAGCTGCTGAGCGCGGCCCGCCGGCGCGCAGATCATCTCGGCGAATTCGCGGCCGGATCCCTTGAAGGCGCCGTGGTCGTCGAAGGACTGCTCGGTGTAGCAGTCGACGATCGCGGCCTCGTCGGCGCGATCCGCCGCCGCGGCCAGCCTGGCGACCAGCTCGGTGAGCGCCGACTTGTCAAGCCAGGACTGTGTGTCGCCAGCGCCGCTCATGTCGCAGACGGTAGTCGCCAGTGGCCGGCAGCGGGGCGGCTAACCAGCGAAAACGTTAAGCGGCCAGGCCTATTGCGATCAGGCTGATTTACACAGCTGTCTTTCAGGGACGCCGTCGCTAGGCTCCAGATCTCACAGCTGGCGAGAACACCCAGCGCCTAGGGCGGCCCATCGCCTGCGACGGCAGCTCCCATCAAACCGACACCAGGAGGCGGCAATGACTGAGCCCGCGCCCCCGAAGAAACGCCGCATCAAGCTGCCGTTTGCGCTGTCGCGAATCAACGCGCTCGGCATCGTCACGATCGTTGCCGCCGGCAGTCTGCTTGCCGTCCACAATCTGCACCACGACAATTCGCCGAACCAAATCCTCAACGTCTCCTACGACCCGACCCGCGAGCTGTACGCGGCGATCGATAAAACATTCGTCGAAGAGTTCCGCAAGAAGACCGGCGTCACCGTGGAAGTCAAGCAGTCACACGGTGGTTCGGGCCGACAGGCTACCGAAGTCATCAAGGGCCACGAGAAGGCCAGCGTCGTGTCGCTGGCATTGCCGAGCGACGTGGACGCGCTGCGCAAGCGCGGCCTGATCGCATCCGACTGGCAGAGCCGTCTGCCCAATCATTCCGTCCCGTACACCTCGACGATCGTTTTCGTCGTCGAGAAAGACAATCCTCGCGGTATCCACGACTGGCCGGACCTGATCAAAGACGGCGTCGACATCATCAGTCCCAATCCCCGCTCCTCGGGCAACGGGAAGCTCAGCGTTCTCGCGGCCTGGGGCTCGGTGACAACGCGCGGCGGCAGCGAACAGGAGGCCAGCGACTACGTCCGGGCGCTCCTGACCCACGTCAAGGTCGCTGACAGCGGAGCACGCGGCGCCGCCACCACCTTTTCGACGGAGAAAATCGGTGACGTCCATTTGACCTGGGAGAACGAAGCTCTGCGCGAGGTGGCGGAGAATAAAGACCAATTCGAAATCGTGTATCCGCCGGTCAGCATCCTCGCCGAGCCGGCGGTCACCTGGGTCGACGCGAATCTCAAGGACAAGAAGCTGGCGTCCTTCGCCAAGTCGTACCTGGAGTACCTCTACACCGACGAGGCGCAGGAGACGGTCGCCCAGTACGGCTACCGCCCACTGAAGCCGGAGATCTTGGCCAAGCATGCGGACCGGCTGCCGCCCATAAATCTGTTCCCCGTCAGCGCGATCGCCAAGAGTTGGTACGACGCGCAGGAGAAGTTCTTCGGCAGTAATGGCATCTACGACGTGGTCTCCTCGGCTCCGGCCCGAGTCGCGTCGGCACACTCGCGGCGAAAGACGAAGACCCCATGAGCCGCGCCGGCGACGATGCGGAGCGAAGCGACGAGGAGGAGCGGCGCACATGAGCACTGTGACGGACAACCTGAAGAAGCTGAACTACAACGGGGACACGGCGCGTCGCGACCTGATCGCCGGGCTCACCGTCGCGGCGGTGTCGCTGCCACAGGGCATCACCTACGCGCTCGTCGCCGGTGTCGATCCGAAGTTCGGTGTGTACTCGGCGATCGTGGTGACGTTCGTTGCTTCGATTTTCCAGTCGTCGTCGCACCTGGTGAACGGCCCGACCAGTGCGATATCGCTGCTGGTGTTCAGCACACTGGCATACATCGACCAGGAGAACCGGACAGTTTTGTTCGAGGCGCTGTTCCTGCTCGGGATCCTGGTCGGCACCTTCCAGATTCTGATTGCGGTGTTCAAACTCGGTGACCTGACGAGATACATCTCCGAATCGGTGATCCTCGGCTTCATATTGTCCGCGGCCATTTTGATCGCCCTCGGTCAACTCGGCAATGCGCTGGGAGTGAAAGACCAAGGCAACGGCCGACAGTCGGTTTTGAAACGCACCTACCTCACCCTGTTCCACGGTGAGGCCTTCAACTACCGCGCCCTGATCATCAGCGTCGCGACCATCGTGCTCGCGGTGGTGCTGCGGCGGTTGGTGAAGCGATTCGGCCTGCCCCAGATCGACCTGCTGGCCACGCTGATCGGTGCGGCCCTCATCGGCTACCTGGCCGGGTGGGCGACCGAAGACCACGCCGGCAAGACCGCGATCACGCTGACCGCGAAGATCCCGCAGAGCCTGCCGCACCCGCACATCCCGTCGGTCCAACTCAACGAAGTGACTCAGTTGGCGCCGGGCGCCTTGGCCATCGCCTTCATCGGTCTGCTGGAGGCGCTGTCGATCGCTAAGGCCATCGCCTACGAGAGCGGGCAGAAGATCGACTACAACCGGCAGATCATCGCCGAAGGACTCGGAAACCTCACCGGAGGCTTCTTCCAAGCCGTCCCGGGGTCGGGATCAGTGACGCGGTCACCGATCAACTATCAGGCCGGCGCGGTGACCCGGTTCTCCGGCGTGATCGCCTCAGTCGGCGTCGCGGTCATCGTGCTGCTGTTCGCGCCGCTGCTGCACTACATGCCCCGGGCCGCGCTGGCCGGGCTGCTGCTGATCACCGCCGCACGGCTGATCGACGTCAAACGAATCAGCTACGCCATCAGGGCGTCGCGCTACGACGCGGGCCTGGTACTCATCACCGCATTCACCGGCGTGCTCGTCGACTTGGACACCGCGGTCCTGCTCGGCGTGGCCCTGTCGATCCTGCTGTTCGTGCCCCGGGCGGCCAAGCTCAAGTCGCGGGAGTTGGTCGTCGCGCCAGAACGGGTGGTTCGCGAGCGGGTGCCGGGCGACCCGTCCGATCCGTCGACGCTCATCTACGACTTTGAAGGCGAGTTGTTCTTTGGTGCCGCACCCGAACTCGAGAAGTACCTCGATGAGCTCGGCCAGCGGATCAAGAACGACAACATCAAGTATCTGGTGTTGCGACTCAAGCGGGTGCGCCACCCAGACGCCGTGGTGATCCAGCGGGTAGAGAAGTTCGTCCGTGACGAAACCGACAGCGGCGTCGTGGTGTTGCTGGCCGGCGTGCAGGCCGATTTGTGGACGCTGTTGACGAACATCGGCTTCGACAAGTGGTTCCCCTCGGATCGGGTCTTCCCTGAAGAAGAGAAAGAGTTCTCGGCGACTCTGAAGGCGGTGCGCTACGCCCACGCCCTGCGCGGGTTCGACGAGTCCGGCGACAAGGTTGCAGCCGAAGCCGTCGCGACCAACGGAGACGCCAAGCACTACTACTATCTGGTCTGAGCCTCGTCCGGCGCCAGAAGTAAACTGGCCCAATGAGTTCCGATCGTCGCTACATCATCGTTGGTGCCGGTGCGATCGGCGGTACCGTAGGCGGGGTGCTGACCAGGGCCGGCCTACCCACCGTGCTGGTCGCCCGGGGTGGCCACGCCGAGACCCTGGCGTCCTTCGGTCTGACGTTGCGCACGCCCGACGGCACGATCCACACCCCCGTGACCGCAGTGTCAGGTGCCGAACAGGTGCGCCTGACTCCCGACGATGTGCTGGTGTTCACCACCAAGACCCAACAACTCGACGTCGCGCTGCAGCAGTGGGTGGATCAGCCCGTGCACGGGCCGGACGGAATTGTCGGCGCCGCGGGTGACCTGCTGCCGGTGTTCATCGCTCTCAACGGTGTTGCCGCCGAAGACAAAGCGCTGCGCTACTTCCGCCGGGTCTACGGAATCTGCGTCTGGCTGCCCGCCGTGCATCTGCACGCCGGCGAGGTGATCGTGCGGTCGTGGCCGGTGGTCGGGCAGTTCCACATCGGGTGCTGGCCCGCCGGTCTTAGCGCCGACGCCGAACTTCTCCACGACGTGAACAAGACGTGGACCGACGCCGGAGTGCGGATGAATGTCGTCGACGACATCGGCCCGTGGAAATACAACAAGCTGATCAGCAATCTCGGTAACGCGGTGGGCGCGCTCGCTGCCGAAGGAGCCGACCTCGGTGGGATTGTGACCGCGTTGCGCGGTGAGGCTGAGCACGTATTTCAGTACGCGGGAATCGAATTCGTCTCGTTCGACGTGTCCACCGCGGCGCGGGTTGACGGGCCGACGCCGCGGCCGGTGCCCGGGACGAATATCGGTGCGAGCAACTCCACCTGGCAGTCGCTGAGCCGCAGCACGGGCGACGTCGAGACCGACTTCTTCAACGGAGAGATTGTCCGGATCGCCCACGAGCATGGAGTCGCCGCGCCGATCAACGGGGCGTTAGCTCGGCTCGCACGAGAGGCGGTGCGCAACAGGGTTGGGCCCGGCCATTATTCGGCCGCCCAGCTGGCAGATCTACTCGGGCTTACATGACTGACGGGCCTGACCGCGAGGC
Organism: uncultured Actinomycetota bacterium; assembly: GCA_963822655.1. Lineage (GTDB taxonomy): Bacteria > Actinomycetota > Actinomycetes > Mycobacteriales > Mycobacteriaceae > Mycobacterium. Next base: position 328,218 of record CAWGIJ010000012.1, on the reverse strand, counting down.
CCGCCCTGCGCTGGAACGCCGACTCGGCACCAGTGATGCAGTCGTCATCGGACTGGGTTCGATGGTCGGAGCCGGGATCTTTGCCGCACTGGCGCCCGCCGCGGCGGCAGCGGGTGGCGGCCTGCTGATCGGTTTAATGATCGCGGCTGTGATCGCGTACCTCAATGCGACGTCAACCGCGCGTTGCGCCGTCCGATACCCGGAATCCGGCGGCGCCTACGTCTATGGGCGCGAGCGACTCGGTGAATTTTGGGGGTTTTTGGCCGGCTGGGGCTTCGTTGTCGGCAAGACGGCCTCGTGCGCGGCGATGGCATTGGTCGTGGGCGCCTACGCCCGGCCCGCAGCGGCGCACGCCGTCGCGGTCGCGGCGGTGCTCGCGCTGACTGCACTCAACTACACCGGTATCCGCAAGTCGGTGCTGGTGACCCGGATCATCGTCGCCGTGGTGCTGACGACCCTGGCCGCGGTCGCTGTCATCGCAATCGCATTCTCGCGCAACAACTTCGATGGCTTCAATTTTGGCACCGGCACGAGCGTACACGGCGTACTGCAGGCGGCGGGGGTGCTGTTTTTCGCGTTCGCCGGTTACGCGCGTATTGCGACGCTGGGGGAGGAAGTCCGCGACCCGACGCGCACCATTTCCCGCGCGATTCCGCTGGCGCTGGGTGTCGCGTTGGCCGTGTACGCGGTGGTGGCGGTCTCGGTGTTGGCCGCCCTGGGCAGTGCGCGCCTCGCGCAATCCGCCGCACCGATTGCCGATGCGATGCGGGCCGCCGGCGCGGGCGGCTGGGAACCGATCGTCCGGGTCGCGGCGGTACTGGCTGCACTTGGCTCGCTGCTTTCGTTGATCCTCGGTGTTTCTCGGACGACATTTGCGTTGGCGCGCGATCACTATCTACCGCAACAGCTTTCTGTCATACATCCGACCTTCAACACGCCGTATCGCGCCGAGGTTGCCGTGGGTCTGGTTGTTGCGATGATCGCCGGAACCGCCGACATTCGCAGTGCCATCGGGTTCTCGTCGTTTGCGGTCCTGGTGTACTACGCGATTGCCAACGCGTCGGCGTGGACGCTCGGCGCAAAGGTCGTTCCGACGCTTGGATTCATCGGGTGTCTGGTCGTAGCGACGGCCTTGCCGCTGCCGTCTGTGGTTGCGGGTGCCGCGGTGTTGCTGGCCGGCGTGGCGGTCTACGGTCTGCGCCGAATCCTGATGCGTTAGAAGAAGAAACCCGCGTGCGGCGCTTGCTGGACGGCGAACAGGCGATCGGCCGCGGCCACGTGGGCCGGGTCGTCGACGCGGGCCAGCCCTGCTGCCGAGAGGCTGCGCCACGTTGCCCCACCGAGTAGCACGGCGGCCAGCCCCGCCACCCCGACGTAGAGCTGCGGGGGTTGGTCGGTGCGTTCGGCGCCGTCTGCGTTGATGGACACGGTTACGGAATTCTCCGGCAGGAGGGCATCCTCGACGGCGATGGCCACGGCCCCACCGTCCGCGTATTGCCGTGCTGTCAAAGTCTTTTCGACGTTCACGATTCTCAGCCATGTTTCGTCGTGGGTGGCGGTCAGCTTCGCCGCCCGCCGATCGAGCAACAGCCACGGCAGTGGATCGTCGACCGGGAGCATCCAGAACACCACCCGATCGATCAGGTCCAGGCCGAGGAGGAATCGCAGCAGCCCGAGGTAGGACGCGATGTCGGGGGCGAAGAAGTCCTCCACGACGATGGTGCGCTGATCGCTGACAAACCACTTGTCGGTGTCGATCGGGCGATAGCGGGCGAATCCGGTCTCGGACCCGGCGGCGCCGTGAACCGCGACATACCAAGGGCCCGGGGCGGATTCGGTGCGAAGCCGCATGCTGTGCCACCACACGTCCGGTCGGTCGATCGTTCCCGGACGTGTCGGCCGGTTGTCGGCGTAGATCCGCGGCAGCATGTCCCACACCTGCGCAGGATCCAGCAATCGCACCGTGCCACCCGTCGCCACGCCCGGACGTAGCGTCGCCCGCGCGGCCTGGACTTCGACGCTGTGGGAACAGCTGGCGGCTCCGTAGCCGTATCGCTCGTAGATGGTCGCCTCGGATGCCCGAAGGGTCGCGACCTCTTCGCCGCGTGCGGCCGCGTCGTGCAACTGGTGGCGAACGAGGTCGCTGGCGATGCCTCGGCGGGTGAACGACGGCAGGACTCCGATGTGGGTCACGGCTGCATGGCCGACCCTGGCCCCGCCCGGAAGAGTGAGCGTGCTCGTCACGGCATCGGCGGTGCCGACGAGTTGGTTGTCGACGAATGCACCAATGGTGCGGCCGGGTTCGAGCAGTTGGGTGATCTGGTCTGCTTCGAGGCCCGCCAGTCGCGGAAAGCCGATCATGGCGGTGCGGAACACGTTGGCCGCGGCAACGAGCTCGCCTTCGCTGTCGAGCACGCGAACGTCGGTGGTCACCCCGACATCATGTCTCGCGATCGGCGCGACAGCGAAGGCGCCTCGTGAACTCTTAGGTGCCGGTGAAGACCATCGGCGACTACGCAGTCGCCCCCGGTGCCGAGGCACATAACCGCCGGCGTCTGGCGCTGACCGCGAAATTGGTGCCGCTCGTCGAACGCATCCGTATGGTCGGCGCGGCAACGCTCGACCTTGCTTTCGTTGCCGATGGCGCCCTGGACGCCTGCGTCATGATGTCGAACAAGCCATGGGACACCGCCGCCGGCGCACTGATAGCGCGCGCGGTCGGCGCACGGAGCTAAGCCGACCAGTACGGCGGCTGCCGGACGACCTGTTCGAGGAATCCCGCCGCGGCCTGCTCGTCGGCCGGGGTGCCGTCGCCGTGCGCGAACGGACACCGCGGCGCCTCGCCCTCGACGATCCACACCAGCTGGACCGGCTCGTAGACCGCTTCTCCGTTGGGTGGTGACGTGAGGTCGGCGACGAACGCCTCGGCGCCCGGCCAGGTGTAGCCGTCGCTGCAAATCAGCTCGCCGTCGTAGTTTTCGGCGATGACGTGGAAGTGGGCTTCGCCCGTCATCCGCCCAGGCTATCGGTCAGCGACTCCGTAGTGCGGTGAGCGCGCGACGCTCGGCGGCGTGGTGAGCCGCGTCCAGCACGGCATCCTCGCCGGACGGATCGGCGTGCAGGAAACTTCCGGAACCGGGAGAACCGCCCGAACCGAGCTTGTTCATCTTCCCTGGAACCGGAGCGCCCTGATACGCGAGCGGCAGCGGTCCGAGTGGCTGGTGCACTTCGACGTAGGCGCCGTGCGGCAGACGTTTGATGATGCCGGTCTCGATGCCGTGCTGGAGGACGGCCCGGTCGCTGCGTTGTAGGCCGACGCACCAGCGATAGGTGACGAAGTAGACGATCGGCGGCAGCACCACCATGCCGATGCGGGCGATCCAGGTGGTCGCGTTCAGTGAGATATGGAAGTTCAACGCGATGACGTCGTTCATCGCGCCGAGCGTTAGGACCATGTAGAAGGCGATCGCCATGGCCCCGATGCCGGTGCGCACCGGCACGTCGCGCGGGCGCTGCAGCAGGTTGTGGTGAGCGCGGTCGCCACTGAACCGTTTTTCCAGGAACGGGTAGATCGTCAGCAGCACCAGTACCGCGCCCATGATCGTCGCGGCTCCGACCGCGGCGGGCACAGTGTGGCCACCGATGTAGATCTCCCACGCCGGCCACAGACGCTGCAGACCCTCGGTCCACATCATGTAGAAGTCCGGTTGCGAACCCGCCGACACCTGAGAGACCTTGTAGGGCCCCAGGTTCCAAAGCGGATTGATCTGCAGCACGCCGCCCATCAGACCGAGCACCGCTGTCGTCATCGCGAAGAATGCGCCGGACTTGACCGCGAACACCGGCATCACGCGCACGCCGACGACATTGCGCTCGGTGCGGCCCGGCCCCGGGAACTGGGTGTGCTTCTGGAACCACACCATCGCCAGGTGCGCGCCGATCAGTGCGAGAAGGATCGCCGGCAGCACCAGAACATGCAGCGCGTACAGCCGAGGTATCAGCGTGGTGCCGGGAAAGTCTCCGCCGAAGAAGGCCCAGTGCAGCCAAGTTCCAATCACCGGAAATCCCAACATGATTGACGAAAGCGCACAGCGCAGGCCGATACCGGACAGCAGGTCGTCGGGCAGCGAGTAGCCGAAATAACCTTCGAACATCGCGACGATCAGCAGGAGCGAGCCGATGACCCAGTTGGCCTCGCGGGGCCGGCGAAACGCGCCGGTGAAGAAGACGCGAGCCAGGTGCACCATGATCGATGCGCCGAACAACAGCGCCGCCCAGTGGTGAATCTGCCGGACGAACAGCCCGCCGCGCACGTCGAAGGAGATCTCGAGCGCCGACTCGTATGCGCGCGACATCTCCACGCCGCGCAACGGCTGGTAGACGCCGTGGTAGGTGACCTCGGTCATGGACGGGTCGAAGAACAGCGTCAGGTATATCCCGGTGATCAGCAGGACGATGAAGCTGTACAACGCGATCTCGCCGAGCAGGAACGACCAGTGCGTCGGGAATACCTTGTTGAGTTGGCGCCGCAGCGCAGCGGAGGGGTGATATCGCGCGTCGGTGATCTGAGCCGGGCGCATCGCGGTGCTCGCCGGTCGGAGGTTCATGGCAACCATCCCCTCACGGCCGAGCCGCTGCTTCGCGGCCAGCCGTCGATCTACTATGCTGCGTAGTACCACAGAGCGTAGTACTCAAAGCAGGCCTCGTAAAGGGGTATTTCAGGCCTTGCCGTTGCGCTCGCGGTGCTTGCATCCCGGCCAGCAGCACGGCCGGCGCATGCCTTCCTCGAGTTCTTCCTGCGTGCGGCGGATGCGGCGCTCACGCGTCTTCTCCTGCTTGGCGTCGTCGACCCAGCAGATGAATTCGTTGCGTGCCAGCGGCGTGATGTCTTTCCACGCGGCCAGCGCGGTGGCGTTGGCCAGCAGCGCCGCGCGCAGATCCGCCGGAAGTGTGTGGACCACCCCGCCCGGCACCCGGTCACCGCTCATATCGCCAGGTTAATAGTCGGTTTGCGGCTAGCGTGGATGCCATGGCCGACGACGATCAGGTCGGGGAATTCGCTGCTGCGCCGCCGCGCGCCGCGCCGGGCGTGACGTCGATGGTCGGATATCGCTCCGCGGGCAGGCCGGGTGAACTGCATCGTGGGATGCCGTCGTCGACGCTGACTTTCATCGTCAGTCTCGACGATGGGGTGCAGGCGGCCGAGACGGCCGAGGCACTGCCGGCCGCGCGGCCGAATCCGGTTCTGCTCGGCGGGCTGCATGTCGAGGCGGCCCACGTGCGGCAGCGTCCCGGCCAGTCCGGCGTGCAGCTTGCCGTGCATCCGCTCGCCGCACGCGCGCTATTCGGAGTGCCCAGCGCGGAGCTGTACGCGGCCGAACTTGACGGTGTTGCAGTATTGGGGCGCAACGCAATTCGGCTGCGTGACCGGGTCAGCGAGGCGAGTCGATGGGACGAGGCCTTCGGGTGGATCGCCGAGTACCTGTCGCACGCGTGGCGACGGTGCGACGATGTCGGGGTGCGGCCCGAGGTGGCCCACGCCTGGCAGTTGCTGCAGCTCAGCGGCGGTCGGGCATCGGTGAGCGCGGTGGCAGACCGGGTCGGTGTGACCGGCCGGCATCTGACCACCTTGTTCCAGCGCGAAGTCGGCCGTTCACCGAAGACCGTCGCGAGGTTGATGCGGTTCGAGCGGGCGACCGCGCAGATCTCGGACTCGGTGCGGCGCCACGCGACGGCCGATCTGGCCGCCGTCGCGGCCCGCACCGGGTACAGCGACCAGGCCCATCTGACCCGTGAATTCGCCGGATTCGTGGGAGTTCCGCCCGGCCGCTGGATTGCCGAGGAGTTCCGAAACATTCAAGACGGTGGTCACACGCTGCGCGCAAACTGCGAGCATGACTATTTCTAATCCGACCGTGTGGCCGACGTTGCAGGCACACGACGCCCCGAAACTTATCGACTATTACGTCGACACCTTCGGCATGGTCCTCGCGGCGCGCTACGGCGAGGGCGACACCGTCGACCATGCCCAACTGCTGTCGCCGGAGGGCTGCGGCGGCATCATGCTCGGCACCTACAAGCCCGGTTCGCAATGGTGCCGCGAGCCCGGCACCGCGGGTGGATACGTTGTGACCGCCGATCCGAGCGAACTGTTCGAGCGGGTGCGTGCGCACGGCGCCGACGTGGTGCGGCCCCTCGCTGTAACCGACTATGGCGCAAACGAATTCGTCGTGCGTGATCCCGAGGGCAACCTGTGGTCCTTCGGTGACTACCGCGGCGCGCCGATGCCGAGCTGACCATGCAGGCCACCAAAATATTCGCCAACCTGCGGGTCGCGGACATCGAGGACGCCAAGAGCTTCTACGGCGGCTACCTCGGCCTCTCGACCGAGGAATTCAACCTGGGCTGGGTGGCCCGGCTCTCGTCGCCGGACGCCCAGGCGAGGCTGCAACTGGTCACCGACGACCGTACCGCCGCCGAAGACTCGGTCATCTCCGTCTGCACCGACGACATCGACGGGGCGTACGCCGAGGCGCGAGAGCTCGGCTACGAGATCGTCCATCCGCTGACCGACGAAGCCTGGGGGCCACGGCGATTCTTCGTCCGGGCACCCGACGGCAACGTCGTCAACATCGTGAATCACCACGACTGAAATTTGATGTTTTGGACATGTGTGGACGGGGTAATTCGCTCGACATGTCCAAACTCAGTGTTATCAAGTCATTAGTTGTCGGTGGAGCTGCTGCTGCAGCGATGGCGGTAATGCCTATCGCGGCAGCTGAGGCCAGCGCGGGTCCGATTGGTGCGGCGCCCACCCACTCCATCTTCAAGCAGGATCCGGGCGGTAGCGGCTGCGCTCCTAACGGTGGCCCTTGCGGATCCGGTGGTCAGAACGGCGGACCCGGCGGCGGCCCGGGCGGTCAAGGCTGCGTTGCCGGCGTCGGTTGTGGATCCGGCGGGCAGTTTGCAGGACCCGGGGGAACGCCGGGCGGATGTCTTGCGGGCGTCGGCTGCGGCCACGGCTAAACCTTCCGTAACCCAACAATCGAATCATGCGGCCTGGTAACTCAGGCCGCATGATTCGCTTGTTTTACTCGCCTTTCAGGCTGCCGATGCCGAGTGAGTAGTCGGTGCGCGGCGAGGGTGCGACTTTTTGCTGCTCGTCGACATACTTCTGCGGATCGCGGTCCACGATCGACAGCCCGCGGGTGGTCGGGTGGTTGGCCATGAACTCGCGATACTGGTCGCCGAGTGACTCACGCAGCCCGACCGGCGCGTTGCGGCGAAAGTCCGCGAGGCCCTCGCGTTCTTCCTCGGCCATGTGGTCGTCGTTGGCCACACGGGTGCGGCCGACCGCCGCCCACCACTCATCGGTGGCGATCCCGGCGGCGCTCGCGTCGCGCACACCATCGCGAATGTCGTTGTGGTCGCCGATCGCGTCGAGCGTCTCGCCCTCGGCGTCGTTGCCGCCCCGCTTGAGCAGTTGCGGGTAGAAGATCTTCTCCTCGATGAGGGCGTGCACGTCGAGCTTGTCGGCAAGCGGCCGCCATACCCGTTCGAGTGCACGCTGATTAGCAGGCTTCTGCGCCTGCAGCTCGTCGAGCTTGGCGAACTGCAGGCGAAACCAGTCGTGGTCGTCGAGGATCAGCATCGTGATGTCAGCCATCCCCACCAGTAAATCAGGTAGCTGGGTGTGGCTCAGCGCTTGCGGGCTTCCAGTAGACGGCCAGTAGCGCCGCGATGAGTGCGGCGGTAGCTGCCGACGTTGCGACGAAAATCCAGCCGTGTCGCACGGCAGCGAGGTCGACACCGGGTTGATAGATCATCGTCAGCGCGGTGGTGCCCAGCACCATGCCCAGCTGCCGCGCGGTGTTGGTGACCGCCGATCCGGCGCCCCACCGGTGGGCGGGCAGCGCAGCGCCGGTGACGGCGGACAGGCTGGGCATCACCAATCCCACTCCTGTACCGGTAAACAGTTGAGCCGGAAAGTAATCGGCGAAGTAGTGCGGCACCGGCCCGATCGTGCACAACCAGATTCCGATCCCGATCGCGTAGAGCGCAGCGCCTACGGAGGCCACCACGCCGATGCCGACCTTGCCGACCAATCGCCCAGCCAGCGGCGAAATGATGACCACCATGACCGGACCCGGTGCCAGACACAGGCCGGCAACCGCAGGCGGCAGACCCCACACGGTGGTGAGGAGCATGACACCACTCAACAGCATCGCGCCGTGCGCTGACGAAAACACCAACAGCGCAAGGCAACTCGACCACATCGGCAGCACCCGCACCGCGTCCAGATCCACGGCCGGCGAAGGGTGGCGCAATGAACGCCACACCGCCAGAGCCATCGCGCAGACCGCCCCGACGGCCACGGCAGCGATCGCCGCGCCGCTGCGACCGACCACCGGCAGTTCGATCAGCGCCCACACCAGCGCGCCAACGCCGACCACCAGGCTCAGCGCGCCGAACAGATCTGGAACGCCGGTACCGGTCCCGGTGGCTTTGGACAGCACCACGCTGCCGATGACAAGAGCCAGTAACCCGATCGGGACGTTGACGAAAAAGATCCAACGCCAGGACAACTGGACCAGCAGACCGCCGACAGGCGGACCGAGGGCCGCGGCCATCGCACCCACCGCGGACCAGGTGCTGACGGCCACGGCGCGTCGGGACGCGGGGACGGCCGCGAGAAGCAGGGCGAGCGAACTCGGCATGAGCATCGCGGCGCCCAGTGCCTGGACGGCCCGGGAAGCGACGAGCATCGGAAACGAATCGGAGAGGCCGCAGGTGGCCGACCCGAGCATGAACACCACCAGACCGGCGAGAAAAACGCGGCGATGGCCGTAGCGGTCACCGAGCCGGCCCGCCGGGTTCATGAAGGCCGCGAAGACGAGCGTGTAGGCATTGAGGATCCACGACATCGCGCCCAGCCCAGCGGTGCCGAAGACCTGACGGATATCGGGGAACGCGATATTGACGATGAAGAGGTCCAGGCTGGCCAGAAACGCCGCGGTGGACACCACGAGAACGGTGGCGGTCGGCCGCGTCGTCGGTAACCGCGTAGTCGTTGTCACGCCCGCCTCGTCCGATCGCTGGATATAGCAAACAATACCTAGATGATCGCGTGCCGGAATTCGCTGAGTAAGTTATTTAAGTCACTACGCGTGCGTGCAATTAAGCCCTACGCTCGGCAGATGACTGTCCCCTACGACGAGGCACTCCGGGAGCAGATCCGTGACCGGCTGGCCGCGCATGACCGTCGCGTGGTGGCCGATCCGGAGAAGCGGCACGCGGCGGTCGCCGTGCTGCTGGTCGATTCGGAGATCGGGGAAGATCGGATCGATCCGGCGCCTGTCGACGACTGGATCGCGGGGCGTCGGATGCCGGAATCTCTCGACGGTCGCATGGTCGACGTCTCCGGCGGTGCAGCATTCTTGTTGTGCCGCAGAACGTCTCGGCTCTCGGCGCATCCCGCGCAGTGGGCACTGCCGGGCGGCCGGCTGGACCCGGGGGAGAGTGCGATCGACGCGGCCCTGCGTGAACTCGACGAAGAGGTAGGCATCAAGCTGGCCGACTCGAATGTGCTCGGTCTGCTCGACGACTATCCGACCCGGTCGGGCTATGTAATCACGCCGGTGGTGATCTGGGGCGGCGGCCGGCTCGACCCGCAGCCCGCGCCCGACGAAGTCGTTGCGGTCTACCGGGTCGGAATCCATCAGCTCCAGCGTTCAGACTCGCCGCGATTTGTCAGCATCCCCGAAAGTCCGCGGCCCGTTGTCCAGATCCCGTTGGGTAACGACCTCATTCACGCCCCGACCGGTGCGGTGCTCCTGCAGCTGCGGTGGCTCTGCCTGGACGGCCGCCACGATGCGGTCGACGAGTTGGAGCAGCCGGTCTTCGCCTGGAAGTAGGCGGCGGCTCGCTCTGGAGATCGACGCCGCGTCGCAGTAGCGTGAGCGCATGCTGCGCGGTGCGGTGAGTAAGTTCCAACGATGGCAATATCGCGACGGTCGTCCGGGGTGGTCGGCGCGAATCGCTAATCGTTTGGCGGCGTTGGGTATTCAGAGGGGCATCGGCCCGAGCGGAGCGGCCACCCTGGAAGTCCGCGGCCACAAATCCGGGCGGTTGATCTCGTTCCCGGTCGTCGTCGCGGACTACGAGGGCGAGCGCTATCTGGTGGCGATGCTCGGCCAGACGACGAACTGGGTGCGCAACCTCCGAGGCGGCGACGGTCACGCCGTGCTACGGCGCGGCGGTCCCGAAGAGGTGACGTTGGCGGAGGACTTCTCCGACCACAGGGCCGCGATCTTGCGCCGCTATCTCGAGTTGGCCCCGGGGGCACGTCCGTTCTTCGACATCGCTCGCAGCGCACCGCTCGAGGACTTCGCGCGAATTGTGGATCAGTACCCCGTCTTTCGGGTCACCTGAGCCTGCGGTTCCAACTCCCGGAAGCCGGGTCCCGGCTCGGGTGTGACATTGTGCGCGGTGATTTCCTGCTGGCAGTGCGCGCACACCAGGATCGGCTCGGCGGTCTGGTCGCACGGTTGGTGGTGCAGCACGATCGGTGGGCCCTGCGAGTGCGGGAGGTGCCGATCGCCCCACTGCATCAAGACCACGATCGCCGCGAACAGGTCGCGGCCGGGGTCGGTCAGGCGGTACTCGTGGCGGTCGGGATCGCTTGCGTAGAGCGCCTTCTCCAGCAGGCCCTTGTCGACCAGGGTGCGCAGTCGCGCGGACAGGGTCGGCCGAGGGATCTGCAGGTTACGGGCCAACTGGCCGAAACGGCGCACCCCGAAGAACGACTCGCGCAGGATCAGCAACGTCCACCGCTCACCCACGATCTCCAGGGCGCGCGCGACCGACTCGCCGTCGAAGCGATGCGACAGATCGGGGTATTCCATGGTTCAGCTAATGTACCGGTTCAAAAACTAAACCGGTAGTGGTAGCGTGACCGAACCACCACCCCGTCTGTGCAAAGCGAGGACGTATGGACACCGACGTCATCACCGCGCCCATCCTGACCCGCGCCCGCGGGGTCGCGGATCTGGCCCGCGGTATGGGCGACGAGATCGACTCGATCCGCCGACTGCCGACGGAACTGGTTGAGGCGCTGAAAGAGTCGGGCTTGCTGCGGGCGGGAGCGCCGCGCGAGGTCGATGCACTGGAACTGCCCGCAGGCACCGCCTTGCGCTGCGCCGAGGAGGTGGCACGCGGTGACGCCTCGGCCGGCTGGTGTGTGTCGATCGGCATCACCAGCACCCTGCTGGTCGGCTACCTGCCGCCGGCGAGCCGCGACGAGCTGTTCGGCGGCGGCCGCGGCCTGGCCGCCGGGGTATGGGCGCCGCAGGGCAAGGCCCGGCGCGTTTCCGGGGGAGTGGCGGTCTCCGGCCGCTGGGCGTTCTGCAGCGGCGTCACCCACGCCGACGTGTTGTTCGCCGGCTGCATCCTGGAGGACAAGCCCGCGGTCGTTGCGCTGCCCACCGAGCAACTGCAGATCCTGGACACCTGGCACACCCTCGGCCTGCGCGGCACCGGCAGCCACGACAGCGTCGCCGACGAGGTGTTCGTCCCCGACGAACGGGTGCTGTCGATTTTCGACGGCCCGGTGATCGACCGGACGCTGTATCGCTTCCCGCCGTTCGGCTTCTTCGCGTCTTGCATCACCGCGGCGGCGATGGGCAATGCCCGCGCTGCGATCGACAATTTCATCGACCTTGCCGCCACCAAGAAGGGTGCGGCAGGCAGCCGGACGATGGGCCAACGGTCGACCATCCAGGCCGCGGTCGCGACGGCGGAATCGGCGCTGGAAGCCGCGCGCGCGGGCTATTACCAGGCCATCGACGAGGCCTGGCGCGAGGCCGAAGCGGGGCCTGAAGTGTCGCTGGCGGCCCGCACCCGGTTGCGACTGGCCGCCACGCACGGGGCGCGCATCTCGACCGACGTCGTTCGGTCGATGTACGACTTGGCCGGGGGCAGCGCCATTTACGACGGTGCTCCACTGCAACGGCGGCTGCGCGACGCGTTCACCGCCTCCGCGCACTTCCAGGTCAACGAGGCCTCGAGGGAACTGCCGGGCCGCATCCTGCTGGGCCAGGCCGACGAGGCGGCGATGCTGTGAGGTCGCCGATCGAAGCGGTGCTGCCGTTCTGGCTGGACCGCCCCGATCTGGAAGCGCTCGAGGTCGCCGAGGCCGCTCACTCCGCGGGCCTCGGTGGGTTGTGGGTCGGCGAAATGGCGACGTTCGATGCGTTCGCGTTGGCCACCGCCATCGGTGTCCGCGCGCCGGGTCTCGGGCTGCGGATCGGACCGCTGCCGATCAGTGTGCGGACGCCGGCGTCAATCGCGTTGGGTGCCAGTTCGGTTGCCGCGCTCACCGGCGCCCAGGTCGACATCGCCCTGGGCGCTTCCAGCCCGTTCATCGTCGCCGGCTGGCACGACCGGGACTGGTCGCGCAGCGTCGCGCGGATGCGGGAGACGATCGAGTGCCTGCGGCCGACCCTGCGCGGCGAGCGCGGCGACTTCGACGGCACTCTGGTCCGCAGTCACGGATTCCGGCTGCGGAACCCCTTGCCGCACAGCTGGATCGGCATCGGCGCCTTCGGGCCATCGATGCTGAAACTGGCGGCGCTGGTCGCCGACGAGGTGGTGCTGAATCTGGCTTCGCCGCAACGTGTCTCGCAGGTTCGCGAGCAGCTCGAGCGGGACGCGACCGCAGCCGGACGCATTCCGCCGCACGTTACCGCATGGCTGCCGGTCGCGGTCGACCCCGGCGAGGCCGCGCTGCGCCAGTTGGCCGGTCAGCTCGCCGTGTACCTCGGCCCGCCCGGCTACGGCGAGATGTTCTGCGAACTCGGTTTCGGTTACCTCGTCGAAAGGGCCCGCAGCGGCGTGCGGCGCGCAGACCTGGCCGCGGCCATCCCCCTCGAATTGGCCGGGCAATTGGCGGCTTTGGGCACACCGGATCAGGTTGCCGACCGGATTCGGGTCTACCTGGACGCCGGCGTCGATACCGTCGCGGTGATCCCTGTGACTGCCGAGGATCCCGCTGGCCGCAACGCCTTCGGCTGCGCGGCAGACATCGCCCATACCACCCCGACCGCTCAGGAGACCGCGAGATGACCAACGTCAACACCCAGTGCCGACTCGCCGCCCGCCCCGACGAGAAACTCGATGCCTCCAACTGGAGCATCGTCGAAGAGTCCAAACCCGTTGCGGCTGAAGGCCACTTCGTCGTACGGGTCGATTATCTGTCGATCGACCCTGCGATGCGCACATGGATGAACGCCGGCCGCAGCTATGTGCCGCCGGTGGAGATCGGCGAGGTGATGCGGGCGCTGGGCGTCGGTCACGTCGTCGAATCCCGGCATCCCGACTTCACCGTCGGCGACGATGTGTCCGGGATCTTCGGGGTGCAGCGCTACGCGGTGTCCGACGGCACCGAGGTCAACAAGCTCGACACCACGCTGGCGCCGGCGCCGGTGTACCTCAGCGCGCTGGGCATCAGCGGTCTGACGGCGTACTTCGGCCTGCTCGACATCGGAAAGCCCGAACCGGGCCAGACCGTGCTGGTGTCCGCCGCGGCCGGATCGGTCGGCAGCGTCGTCGGCCAGATCGCGCGGATCAAGGGCTGCCGGGCCGTCGGCCTCGCCGGCGGCGAAGAAAAGCGCCGCTGGCTTCTCGAGGAAGCCGGGTTCGACGCCGCGATCGACTACAAGACCGCGGACCTGCGCAAGGAGCTCAAGACCCACGCGCCGGACGGGATCGATGTCTACTTCGACAATGTCGGCGGCGCGACATTAGAGGCCGCACTGAACCGCCTGGCCCACGGCGCCCGCATCGTGTTGTGCGGCGCGGTGTCGCAGTACAACGACACCCCACGCGGGCCCGCCAACTACATGCAGTTGCTCGTCGCACGCGCATCGATGACCGGGTTCGTCATCTTCGACTACGCCAAGCGCTACCCGGAAGCCATTGCGCAATTGGCGAAATGGCTCAACAGCGGCGAATTGCGCTCGCACGAGCAGATCGAGCACGGCGGCGTTGCCGACTTCCCGGACACGCTGCAGAAGCTGTTCCGCGGTGAGAACACGGGCAAGCTGATCCTTGCCCTCGGGGAATAGGCGGGCGCCGAGGACTCGTTGCACATGGCCATGGCTGCTTTTACCGAGACGCAACGTGAAGAGTTCCTAGCCGGCAAGCACGTCGCGGTGTTGTCCGTCGACGCCACCGACGGCCGTCCGCCGGCCAGTGTCCCGATTTGGTACGGCTACACCCCAGGCGGCAACATCCTGGTCAACACGGGTGTCAAGTCGCGAAAGACCAAGCTCATCGAGCAAGCGGGTGTCGTGACACTGGTGGCGCAGAACGAAGAACCGCCGTACCAGTACGTCGTCGTCGAGGGCACCGTCATCGACAGCGCGTCCCCGGCGCCGCTGGACGTTCGCGTGGACATCGCGATCCGCTACCTCGGCGAGGAAGGCGGCCGCGCCTTCGTCGACGGCATGAAGGATCAGCCCGGCATCCTGTTCACCATCCGGCCCGACCGCTGGATCACCGCCGACTTCTCCGGCGAACTGTAGATTTCGAACCGGTGTGACCCGCCGTGTCGCGGACGTTGACGACCGGACCTTCCCTAGGATCAAGACCTGAAGCCACAGGTCGTTACGCTCGAAAACCCTTAGGAAGCAACTCCAATGGACCTCGACCGCATCATCAACCCGTTGCGTCTGGCGAGGGGGTCACACCAGCCCGGATCGGGCAAGGGGTGCGCCATGAACGTCATCTCCTACATCGAGGGCGACGAGGAGATCACCGACTTTCCGGCGACCTCTGCCCGCCCGTTGGCGTCGTTCGTGCAGTTGTGCAACGACCTGCTGGCCGAGCCGGACGGCTTCCTGTCGCCGAAGAACAGCCTGCTGGTGCTCGACCTCGCCTGGCTGACCGTCGGGACCGCCGACGTCGCCGACAGCATCACCCACATCTGGGTGACCAAACTGTTGACCAGTCCGCCGTGGGGAGTTCTGCGATATGCGGGCGGCGGGGCGGCCCAGGCGATCGCGGGTATCGCCGACCTGCATCGAACGTTCGCGCCTGGTGATGTGCCGTCGATCGTGAACTGGGACGGTGCGGCACGAGCCGGGCGCGCCGCGGCGGAGGCGGCGGAGGGGGCCGAGCTGTACGCGGTGCGGGCCGCTTGCCAGTCCACCGCGCTGGTCGAGACCGACGACTGGGACACACTTGACGCCGTCACCGGGAACGCATTGCGCGCCCACCGGTTGGCCCACGGAGATGCCGGCGCCGCAACGATTCTCGAGGTCACCCGCAACGCGATCCGCTCATGGCGGCGCCTGGCCGGGCTGAGCGTGGTGAGCAACGACCCGATTCCGACGCCCGGCGTTCGGCCGCGGAGCGTGAAATCAGTTCTGCCGGTGCCTATCTCGGCGTAGCCGAACCGTCCGGAGGACGGCGGCGCTCGCCGCGAGGACCGCCATGCCGCCCAGGATCAGCTGTGTGACGTCGTACCCGACACTGGTCAACAGCAGCGGCAGGCCAAATCCGATGTACGTCGCCGAGTAGAACACGCCGGTCAGCGCACCTCGGACATGTTGCGGCGCAGCCGCTTCCAAATCGATCAGGCCCTCACGCAACGACAGGCCGCCAGCGCAACCGAGCAGCACCAGCAGCGGAACCGCCAGTGCGAGCGTCATCATCTGTGGTGACACTGCGACGAGTGCGTACGCGACCGCGGCCAGCGCCGCGCCGACGGTGCCCGCCCGCGGGCCCCATGAGCGGGCCCGGGCGATCACCTGGATGACGCCACTCGAGCCGTTGACGATCAGGGCCGCTATCCCAGCGGCGGTGGGGGCCGCGAGTCCGGTGTGCACCCGCGCCGGAATGGTGATGAACCCCAGTGTCGCCGAGGCGAATACCCACGGCGCGAGCGGCATCGCCCAGCTCAGCGCACGGGCACTCGAAAGCTGCGACTGGACAACATTTTTCGCAGCGGACGCGACGGGCGGGGCGGCGACGGTCCGCCGCGCGACCACGATGATCGCCGTCATCGCCATCACGACCAGCGCCGCGGCCACGCCGAAGGACACCTCGACGCCGGGGTCGCCGGCGCCGGCGATCAGCCCACCGGCCAGCGGCCCGATCGCGAATCCGATGATCATCACGGCGCCGGCAGTCGCCGCGCCGGCCGGGCCGCGCAGGTCGGAGGCCCACGCGGTGCCCGAGGTCATCGCGAGGCCCACACCGGCGCCCACGATCAAGCGGCCGGCCAGCAACACGTCGGGATGCTGCGAGAACAGCATGGCGATCGTTCCGATCACCGCGGTCGCCGAGCCGGTCAGCGCGACAGCCTGCCGCCCGAACGCGTCCGATGCGCGCCCGCCGATCAACAGGCCGGGGAGCAGTCCCACCGCATAGATGCCGAAGATCGCGTCGAGGGTGGCAGCGCTCAGGTGCTGGCGGTCGCTGATGGTGGGCATCAGCGCGACGAAGTGGTTCGCGATCCACCCGGTGACCAGCAGAACGGCCAGGACGACTCCGAACTGGAGACTCGTGTCGTCAGGTGCCGAGCGCGGCCGTGGCAACACGCTGGTCATCCCTTCCGGCGAGTTCATGAACCCCAATCCTCCCGTAGTTGCGATCTGGAACGACCACAACCCGAGGAAAGTTATTCCCCGTGGGCAGGCGATTGCAACGCATTTAACGTGGAGTTCAGGTCGGGATTCCGCGGCATCGGCCGAGCCCCCCTTTATGATTCGCCAATGGCAACCAGCGCCGATGATGCGGCGACCTACACGCCGGTGTCCGGCAAACCCGCACTCCTGTTGGGCGCCTTCGACATCGGCGATGTGGGATATGTCGCAGAAGAATTCTTCATCTCGGGATCGGCATCGACCTACCAAGCGGCCGGCGACCTCGGGCCGGACGGCCGGTGGAGTGTGTCACCGGCGGCGGCCGCGGCCTACACCACCCGGATCGTGGCGCTGACACCGAAGGACGCCACCCGGTTCAACGGCACGGTGCTCGTCGAGTGGCTCAACGTCAGCGGCGGCATCGACGCCCCCGCGGTCTGGATGATGGCGCACCGCGAAATGCTGCGCGGCGGTTACGCGTACATCGCAGTGTCGGCGCAGCGCGTGGGGATTGACGGCGGCGAGAACCTTACCGGCATCGACATGTCGCTGAAAAGCCAGAATCAGCAACGGTATTCATCGCTGGAGCACCCCGGGGACGCCTATGCGTACGACATCTTCTCGCAGGCCGGGCAGCTCGCCAGGCAGCCGGAAGTTCTGCGCGGTCTACATGCGGAGCACGTCATCGCGGTCGGTGAGTCGCAATCGGCGATGTTCCTGACGACCTATATCAACGCCGTCGATCCGCGCGCCGGTGTATACGACGGCTTCCTCGTGCATTCCCGGTTCGGACCCGCGGCCCCGCTGAACGGCGACTCGGTGTTCGCCGAGCTGGAGAGCACGTCATCGCAGGGGGTTGCCTTTCGGCCGGATCTGCGAGCCCCGCTCGTCACGATCATCACCGAGACCGATCTCTTCGGCGGTCGTCGGCAGGGCTATCACAGCGCGAGACAGCCTGACAATCAACGGCTTCGGGTGTGGGAGATCGCCGGCACCGCCCACGCCGACAACTACACGATCCAGGTCGCGCCGATCGACACCGGATTCGCGCCGTTGGCCGATATCGTCGCGGCCTACGCGCCGACGAACATGTTGATGGGCCAGGAACTGGACCACTGCATCAACTTTGCGCCGCAGCACCACTACGTCCTGCAGGCGGCACTGGCACGGTTGAACGACTGGGTGCGGACGGGGCTACCCGCACCACATGGTGAGCCGATCCAACTGGACGGCGGTCATCCCGTGTTCGACGAACACCACCTGGTGCATGGTGGCGTGCGGACACCCTGGGTGGACGTGCCGATCGCCCGGACGTCCGGCGATGGCGGCGAGCAGACCGTCATGGCGCCGATCTTCGGCTCCGGACAACCATTCGATGCCGCCACCGTGCAACAGATGTATCCCGGCGGACCCGCGCAATACCTCGAACGTTTCACCGAGTCGCTCGACTCCGCAATCGAATTGGGATTTCTACTGGCCGCGGATCGCGACGAAATCCTCGCACTCGCGGAGGCGACGTACCCGGGCTAAAGCGGCGAGGACTCGAGCGTCAGGTTGAACAGCGCCCAGGCCATGCAGAACAAGAAGTTGAGCGTGACGAGAACCATGCCGACGAAGAGCAGCGAGCGCGCGCCGCGGCGCTTCATCCGTCGCACGCGTGCCCGGAGTTGGTCCCGCCGGTACTGAGTCGCGATCACCGCGAAATTGAAGTCGTACACCTCGGCATGAGCGACCGGCGACCCGGCCAGCATCTGACGGAGCCGGTCGGGCGACGTGCTCACCCCGACGCGTGCCAACCTGCGGCTGAGTCGGCGCGCTTTGCGGCGGTCGGCGATGTGACTGCCCAGCCTCAATTGCTGCGGTAAGTGCCCATGTTCGTGCCCCCACGGTGTCGACGGGCTCATCACACGCCGAAGTGTAGCGAGATGGTGTCGGATATCGACTGCTTCGCGCTCATTGCGATACACGAATTCACGGCACGGGACCCGAACGCCCGATCGCAACCCTGATTTGCGGAACTAGAACCTGTTACAGTTTTTCGGCATGGGCCGCAAACGCGTCGTCGTCGCGGGTTTGGGCGATGTCGGCATCCTCGCCGCAATCCGGCTCGCCAAGCATTTCGACGTCGTCGGCGTCTCGGTCAAACCAGGACTGGTGAGCGGCCAGGAGCTCGGCGTGCGGTTGGCCCGTCCCCGCGACTGGGCCCGCGACTACTGGATTCCGTTCGACCGGTTCCGCCGGCTCGACCCGGTGCGGGTCATCCAGGGCGCGCTGACCGGCGTGGATCTAGCCGCTCGAACCGTGTCGGGCCATCACGACGACGGTGCTCCATTCGCCGAGGGCTACGACGCGTTGGTGATCTCGACCGGGGTGAGCAACGGCTTCTGGCGCCGGCCGACCCTGCAGTCGGCCGCGGACGTCGGCGCCGACCTGCACGCCGACCACGACCGCCTGGCCACCGCGGCATCGGTGATCGTCGTCGGTGGCGGCGCGGCCGCCGTGACCGCCGCCGTGAATCTGGCAACGACCTGGCCGGACAAGCGAATCGACCTCTACTTCCCGGGCGAGCGGGCCCTGACCGACTACCACCCCAAGATTTGGCAGCGCGTCGAGCGCCGGCTGACCGATCGCGGTGTCGGCGTGCACCCGGGACATCGCGCCGCGTTGTTCAACGGCTTCGCGGGTGACGAGATCACCAGCGGCGGGGTCGACTGGAGCACCGGGCAGCCGGCCGCCTACGCCGACGCGGTGCTCTGGGCGATCGGCCGGGTGAAACCCAACACCGACTGGCTGCCACGCGAACTGCTCGACGAGGGCGGCTTCGTCCGTGTCACCCGAGAGTTGCGGACACCGGGTCACCGGGAGGTGTTCGCGGCCGGCGACGTCGCCGATACCGACCCGCTGCGCAGTTCGGCCCGCAACCGCGGCGACGCGCTGGTGGCCCGCAATGTTCGCGCGGAACTCAGCGGCGGAAAGGCGAAGACCTATCGCGCGCCCGGCCGCCGCTGGGGCTCGATCCTGGGCATCCAGCCCAACGGGCTGGAGGTCTTCCTACCCACCGGCCAGGCCTTCCGACTGCCGTCGTGGCCAGTCGAACGCCTGGTCATGCCGCTGATCGTGCGCCGCGGCATGTACGGCGGCGTGCGCGCCAACCCGCCGCTGGCCTGACGGTCAGCCGCGCTTGCCGCGCACCCACTGAAACGTGCCGGTGCTCTTCACCCGCACGCTGCTGAAGCCGTGCTCTTCCAAGATGTCCCCGACCTCGTCGTCCTCGAAGATATGGGCGCCGCCGGTGGGAAGCGCGCGCCACAGGTTGACCGGCGGACGCAGCGTGGGGACCATGACGGCCAGCCGTCCGCCGGGCTTGAGCACTCGGGCGATCTCGCCCAGAGCGGCCGCCGGGTCGGGGACCAGTTGCAGCACCGCCATCGAGATCGCGGCGTCGAAGCTCGCGTCACGGAACGGCAGCTTCTGCGCGTCGGTCCGCAGGAAGCCGACCTGCGGACCTGCTGCGGACCGGACCGCGCGGGCCAGCATCGGCTCGGAGATGTCGACGCCCAGCGCGAGCCCGTTCGGCCCGGCCGCGTGAGCCAATGAGGCCGTGATGTTTCCGGGCCCAGCGCCGACATCCAGGGCTACACCGCCGTCCGGTATGTGCAGCCACTCGATCGGGAGCTGCATGGCGGCGACGAACCGGCGGGTCAGCGCCTGCACGTTGTCGTAGAACAACGACCCGATCGGCGACGCCCAGGCCGCCTGGATGGCGCCGTTGTTCTTGGCTACCTCGTGGCCGGTGGTGCCCAGCAGGTCGAGATAGCCGTTGCTGACGTCCGGCTCAGCGGGCGGGTCGGCGAGCAATTCCAGTGCCCGGCTCAGGGCGGGCGGGAGCGTCGTTTTCACATCAGTCATGTTCGTTCCTTTGACGAAATGCTAAGTTATACAACCGTTTACGCGCTGACGATCGCAGTTTGCGCGGTGCGTTCCTCCGCAGCCTACGCCGGGCTGTCGATCGCTACCACCCGCGCAGCTTGCAGGGGCTAGGGTCGAAAGGTGACTAATTCGTGGTCGCCGAGCCGACTCGGCAACCTGTCCGGCAAGCGCATCATCGTGACCGGGGCGACCAACGGTGTCGGCCTCGGTACCGCACGACTGTTGGCCCGTGCGGGTGCGCACGTGATCCTGGCCGTCCGCAACACCGAGTTGGGTGCTCAGCGCGCCGCCGAGATCGGTGGCTCCACCTCGATCGCCAAACTGGATCTCGCCGACCTTGCGTCGGTGCGGGCATTCCCCGACCAGTTCGAGGGCGATGTCGACATCTTGATCAACAACGCCGGCGGCCTGAGCCAGCACCGCACCGAGACCGTCGACGGCTTCGAAATGACCATCGGCACAAACTTCTTGGGCCCGTTCGCATTGACCAACCTGATGCTGGGCAGGGTGCGTTCGCAGATCATCAACGTCGGGTCGGACGCGCACAAGAGCGCGACCCTGCGGCTCGACGACATGCATCTGCGTACGCACGGCTGGTCGGCGTACCCGGCCTATGCGCGCTCGAAGCTCGCGGTGATGCTGTGGAGCCTCGAACTCGACCGTCGATTGCGGGCGGCGCAGTCACCGGTCATCGCCCAACTGACGCACCCAGGCTGGGTGTCGTCGAACCTGTCGAATGTGTCGGACACGCGAGTGATGGCGGGCTTCCACAAAGTGGTCGCCGCGTTGGCCGACCGGTTCGGCAACGACATCGAGGCGGGCGCCGCGCCCACGCTCTACTGCGTCAGCGAACCGATCCCGCCGGGCAGCTACGTGGGTATCGACGGGCGCATGGGTCTCCGGGGTGGCCCGGTACTGGTCGGCCGGTCAGCGCTGGCCTGCGACTACGAGGTCGCGGCCAAGGTGTTCGAGTTCGGTGAAAAAGAGACCGGCACAACGTCTTCGGTCTAGCTATGCCGGTTCGGCGAAGATCGCCACGGCGTCGCCGCCCACCGACACGCCTGCGGGGCCGATTCGTTCGATCAGCCGCGCCCGCAACTCGGATGCCCGGTCCTCGGCGACCAGCAGTTGGTTGGAGAACGTGAACGCGATGTCGACCCAGTGCTGAGCCGAGTAGTGCAAGTCGTGCGGGTACTCCCGCTTCGAGACCGTGAATCCCTGCGCGGCGATCATGTCAACGACTTCGCCGGGACTGCCGTCGCCACTGCGGTTTTCGACGTCCATGTAATCGGAGTAGATCTCCTCGAACTCGGCGCGGGTCGGGCTGTTGGGACGCAACCGATTCCAGATCAACGCCAGCTTCCCGCCGTCAGTGAGCATTCCGCGGATCTTCGGCAGTGCCACCGCCGGGTCCACCCAGTGAAACGACGCGGCGAACACCACCCTGTCGAACGTGCGGCCCGCCGGATCCCAGTCCTCGAACGTCGCGAGCTCGACGGGAACGCCCTTGGACCGCGCGACCGCGGCCATCCGGGCGTCGGGCTCGACGGCCAACAGGTCGACACCCCGGTCGATCATCTGCATCGAGGCGATTCCGGTTCCGGCGCCGCCCTCGAGCACGCGGTGCGCGTCGGGCGCCAGCACGTCATCGATCAACTGGTCGGGGTAGCGGGGGCGATACGCGTCGTAATTCTGCGCGGCGCCACCAAATGAGTTGGCGCGCTGACGATTAGTGAACAGATTCAGTCGCGGTGGCATGCTCTCGAGCGTAACGAGGCAACTTGTGACGCGGCTGTGAAGACGCGGTGGTGCGGCTCACTGGCGCTGCGTGAGGTCGTCGCTGACGTACTGGGTGAACACGTCGGCGAGAGTGTGGGCGAGTTCGGCCGCGTCGGTCGCCGGTGGCGAGGCCGCAGCCTGTAACGCGCCGTCACGAGCCAGCACCACGAGGCCGTGCACCAACGCCCAACTGATCAGGGCCAGCTTAGGCGGAGTCTGCGATGCCGTCGCGTCGATGCCGGCCAGTTGGCTCACCGCGGCGGTCAGAGCGCCGATGGCCTGCTGCTGCGCCACGTTGAGTTCCGGGTCCTCGGTGTGCAATTCGCCTGGCGCAAACATCAACTCGAAGAGGGCCGGGTGGGACAGGCCGAAGTCGATGTAGGCGCGTCCGAGCACCGCAAGTTGGTGACGGGCGTCTGATTCGCGCACCTCGGACAGGCTGTGCGCCAGCGCGTGAAACCCTTCCGTCGCGATCGCGGTGAGCAACCCGGATCGGTCACCGAAGTGGTACTTGGGGGAGGCGTGCGACAGGCCGGCACGGCGGGCGACGGCGCGCAGGCTGATTGCGGCGCGACCGTGCTCGATGATTTCTGCGCGCGCGGCGGCGAGCAGAGCCTCGCGTACCTCTTGGCGGGCGGCGGGTGCCATGACCATGATTGTCGCTCATTCATCTTGACAGTGTCAAACACGTCTGAGATGGTTGGTCAGAGAGTTTTGACAGTGTCAAACAAAATCGAGATGAGAGGTTCGCGATGTATCACACCATCGTCAAGCGGGTCGCCACGAAAAACTTCGAGCGGATCAACACACACGACTACGGCGCCATCCTGGAAAGCTGCGCGCCCGACATTCACCACCGTTTCGGCGGACGTCACGCGCTCGGCGGCGACCGTCACGACCGTGAAGCACTCGGTCGCTGGTTCGAGCGACTGGGCCGGTTGGCCCCGACGCTGACGTTGAAGGTGCGGGATGTCTGGGTCAAGGGCTGGCCCCACAACACGGTGGCCGTCATCCGCTGGGTCGGCACACAGACCCTGCCTGGCGGTGCCCCGTACGAGAACCACGGCGTGCACGTCGTGCGGATGCGCTGGGGAAAGGTCGTTGAGATCGATGCCAACGAAGACTCTCAATTGGTCGCCGAAACGCTGGAAGACTTTGCCGCCCATGGCATTCGAGAAGCATTCGCCGAGCCGATCGTCAGCTGACCGTCCGCCAACAAGGAGGAATCATGATGAATTGCCCAGTCGCGGTTGCAGCCGCAGCCTCAGTGCAACGACCGGATGCCCCGGCCAACGCAGACGTCCGGGTCGGCGACCGTGAGCGGGAGAGGGTCGTCTCCCACCTCGGTAAAGCGTTCGCCCAGGGATATCTATCGATACCCGACTACGAGACCCGGCTCGATCGGGCCTTCGAAGCGACGACTGCCGGCGCGCTGCGCCAGACTCTCAGCGATCTTCCCGTGGGCCGGATCGCGCGCGCCGACCCCGCGCGGCGGGCGGCCAGGATCGCGATGGCGCGCCGCGGCGTGCGGATTCATCTGGTCGCATACGTAGCGGCGGCACTGCTGATGATCGGCATCTGGCTGGCGGTCGCGGTATCAGTGGGCGCCTGGTACTTCTGGCCGATCTGGCCCATCCTCGGCATGGGTATCGGTGTCGTCTCGCACGCTGTCCCGGTGCACAACTATCTGCGCAGCAAGGGTTTTCGCGTTATTGAGTGACGTTCGCGTGCGCCCGCTCCAGCGCGCACACCCGCCATTGGCCCGGCACGCCCTTGAGGGAGTGCTCGCCGCGGTCGGCGAAGCGATGCCTGGAGCCCGTGACGATGTCGCGGACCGTCGACGACACCAGCACCTCGCTGGCCCCGGCGAGGGCGCCCACCCGCGCGCCGATGTGCACCGCCATCCCGGCCACGTCATCGCCGCGCACTTCGACCTCGCCGGCGTGAATGCCCACCCGAATCTCGATGCCCAGCAGTCGAACCGCATCGACAAGGGAGTCGGCGCAGGCGATCGCGGCGCTCGGGCTGGGGAACGAGGCAACGAATCCGTCGCCGGCGGTGTTGACCTCAAATCCGCCGAACCGTTCGAGTTCGTGACGGACCATGGTGTCGTGGTTGTCCAGTAGGTTCCGCCACCGGCCGTCGCCGAGCAATGCGGCCCGCTCGGTCGAGCCGACGATGTCGGTGAACATGATCGTGGTCAGCACCCGATCTCCGGCGAAGCCGCCGCGCACGCCGGTGACGAACTCCTCGATCTCGTCGAGCATGGGGGCGGTGTCGCCGACCCAGTACAGCGCGTCCGCGCCCGGTAACTCGACGAGTTGCGCGCCCGGGATGTGTTCGGCGATGTAGCGGCCGTTGTCGACGGGGCAGAACTCCGAGTCCTCGCGGTGCAGGACCAGTGTGGGGGCGGTGATCCGGGCCAGAGTGTCGCGGACGTCGCAGTGCCGCACGGTCAGGATGATGGCGCGGGCCATGCTGGGTGAGGCCGCACGATTTCCCGCCATGTCCCACCAGCCGCGAAAGGCATCGTCGGCGACCATGCTGGGTGCGATGAAACCGAGCATGTCGAAGCCCTGGTCCACCGCGTCCGGTTCCATCGCCACCGTCGTATAGGGGTCTTCCTCGACGATCTCGAATCCCATCGGGTAGTCGTCGGCGCGCAGGGTCCTCGCCGCGCCATTGACGATCACCAGGTTGCTGACCCGATCGGGGTAGTCGGCCGCGAGGACGAGCCCGGTCATCGAGCCGAAGCCGGGCGCGAGAATGGTGGCCCGCTCGCAGCCGATCGCATCCATCACCGAGATGGCGTCCTTGGCCCAGAACTTCGGCCCGATGACGTCCTGGGAAACGCGCGACGACATGCCGACCCCGCGTTGATCGAGCCGGATAACCCTGCTGAAGGATGCCAGTCGACGATGAAAGCGATACATCGACGGCTCGGCGTCGATGGTGTCGATCGGGATGGACGGCCCCGGCAGCACCAGCACGTCGTTCGGCCCATCGCCCAGGGTCTGATAGGCGATGTCGACCTCGCTGCTACTGGCGTAGCGAGTCCGTGGAAACTGCGCCACCGTTACAGGCTAGATCAGGAACCCGACACGTTTCGGGTGTCTTCGGCGTAGTGGGTCGCATCCTGCCCGCGCTACCGCAAGGATGCAGGTATCAGAACGTGACGAGAGGACAGCGCATGCAGTTGACGGGTAACACCGTTCTGGTCACCGGCGGAGGAACCGGGATCGGCCGGGGCCTCGCCGAGGCGTTTCACCGGCAGGGCAACAACGTCATCATCGCCGGCCGCCGGGTCGATGCGCTCAAGGAGGTCGCCGAGGCCAACCCCGGCATCGAATACCTCTCGCTGGACCAGGGCGACCCCGCCGACCTCAGGCGATTCGCCATCGAACTCAAAGACAATTTCCCCGACGTCAATGTTCTGATCAACAACGCGGGCATCCAGCGCGTCGAGAACCTGACAACGGGTGGCCCCGGCCGCGCCGAGCAGACCATCAGCATCAACCTGCTCGGTCCGATCCGGCTCACGGCGGCGTTGCTGCATTCGATGCTCAGCAAGCCGCGCGCCACCATCATCAACGTCACCTCGGGACTGGCGTTCATGCCGAGTGCGCTCACTCCGACCTATTGCGCCACCAAGGCCGCGCTGCACTCCTACACGCAGTCGCTGCGCTTTCAGCTGCGCGACAGCGATGTTCAGGTCATCGAGATCGTCCCGCCGCGAGTGCAGACGGCGCTGCAGGGTGCGCGCGGATTCGACCCCCGGGGCATGCCGCTCGACGAATTCATCACCGAGGTCATGACGCTGCTACAGACCAAGCCCGATGCCGAAGAGATCGTGGTGGAGCGCGCCAAGGGATTTCGGTTCGCGGAGCGGGACGGGGCCTACGGCGAGATCTACCCCGTCTTCAACGAGAAAATGATCGCCGACGCCGACTAGGGCAGCAACGCCATCTCCCTGGCGTTCTTGATCGCCGTGGCGACCTGAACCTGTTGCTGCGCGGCCAGCCCCGTCACACGACGGGACAGGATCTTGCCGCGATCGGAGATGAACATTCGCAATCGCGCGGTGCCTTTGTAGTCGACCCGTTGCACACCAAGGGTTTTCAGTAGACTCTTCTTGGCCGGTTTGGTCTCGACAATACTGGTCCGGCGATTGCGCTTGGACTTGGCGGCCATCACCAACTCGCTTTCCGGACGCCCGGGAGTTGCCCCTTGTGGGCCATTTCGCGGACCCGGACCCGGGACAACCCGAACTTGCGCAGGTGCCCGCGCGGGCGCCCGTCGACGGCGTCGCGATTGCGCAGCCGAACCGGGCTGGCGTCACGGGGTTGCCGGGCCAACTCGGCCTGGGCCGCCCGCTGTTGCTCAAATGTGCTGTGCGGTGCACGAATAATGCGCTTGAGTTCGGCCCGCCGCTCGGCGTAGCGGTCGACTATCTCGCGCCGCCGGTCGTTCCTGACGATCTTCGATTTCTTGGCCATTCAGCGCTCCTCCCGGAAATCGACGTGACGGCGCGCCACCGGGTCGTACTTCGTGAGCACGAGGCGGTCGGGGTCGTTGCGGCGGTTCTTTCGCGTGACGTAGGTGTAGCCGGTGCCCGCAGTGGAGCGCAGCTTCACGATCGGGCGAATCTCGTTGCGCGCCATCAGATTCGCTGCCCCTCACGACGTAGGCGCGCGACGACGGCTTCGATCCCGTCGCGGTCGATGACCTTGATGCCCTTGGTGCTGACCCGCAGCGTGATGCGCCGGCCCTCCGAGGCCAGGAAGTAAGTCTTCGTCTGGATGTTCGGTGCCCAGCGTCGCCGGGTGCGCCGGTGCGAATGCGACACGGTATTGCCGAAACTCACCGAGCGTCCGGTGACTTGGCAGCGAGCGGACATGCGGGCGTCTCCCTTAATGACAATCGTTTTCGACAAGGCTCGCGTCGGACTGTAGCGTGTGCGAAGGATTAATGAAAATCATTTTCAAAAAGGAGTGGGATGCGGACACCTGTGGTTCTCGTCGCCGGTCAGGACGGAACCGACGCGGTCACCGGCACCATGCTGCGCCGACCGGGAACGGTTGTGGTCGAGCACCGATTCGATGGTCAGGTGGTGCGGCGGACCGTCGTCCGGTTGCGCGACGGCGACCTGGTGGTGGCCGAGGAGGCGCTGGAACTGGCGCACGGCTGTCTGGCCTGCACGATCCGCAACGACCTGCTGGTGTTGCTGCGCAAGTTGCACCGTCGCGGCCCCAGCGTCGAGCGGATCGTCGTGCAGCTGGCGCCGTGGCTGGAGCCCGAGCCGATCTGCTGGGCGATCAATCACACTCGGGTGCGCGTCGGTCCGGGATACTTCGACGGCCCGGCCGCCCGCGACGTGGTGATCACTGGGGTGGTGACCTGCGTGGACGCCATCGACTGGCTTGGTCAGGCGCTCGGTGAGGACGAGTTGTCCGACGGGCGCACGGTGGCGCAGGTGGCGGTCTGCCAGGCGGAGTTCGCCGACGTCCTGGTGCTCAATCATCCAGACCCCGCGACCCTGGCCGTGCTGCGCCGACTCGCGCCGCGCGCCCGAATCGCGGTCGGCGTCGACCGGGTCGAGATGGCGATGGCGCATCTCGACGCGCAGTCGCGCCGTGGCCGCAGCGATCACCCGCACGCCCCGCTGCTGGCCGGGCTGCCGCCGCTGGCGGCCGACGGCGCGATCAGGATCCTCGAGTTCAGTGCCCGCCGACCGTTCCACCCCGAACGACTGCACGCCGCGGTGGACACCCTGTTAGACGGCGTCGTCCGGGCGCGCGGCCGGCTCTGGCTGGCGAACCGCGGCGATCAGGTGATGTGGCTGGAGTCGGCGGGCGGCGGCCTGCGGGTCGCCTCGGCCGGCAAGTGGCTGGCGGCCATGACGTCATCGGAGGTCGCCTACGTCGACCCGGACCGCCGCGCGTTCGCCGACCTGATGTGGGAGCACCGGTTCGGCGACCGGCACACGTCGATGACGATCCTGGCGTGTGGCGCTGACCCGGTCGCGATCGCCGACGCGCTCAACGGCGCGCTGCTCACCGACGCCGAGTTGGCCGACCAGGACGCCTGGGCCCGTTACGACGACCCGTTCGGCGACTGGCATCAGGACCCCTGCTACGAAACCCCGGGTATGGCAGGTGAATTCACCTCGCACCGCAACAGCAACGGAGAAGCAGAATGAAGCCCGGCATTCATCCCGACTACCGACCGGTGGTCTTTCAGGACGCCAACACCGGTTCACAATTCCTGACGCGGTCGACGATGACGGGTTCGCGAACCATCGAGTGGGAAACCCCGACCGGGGTGCAGATTTATCCGCTGGTGGTGGTCGAGGTGTCCAGCGACTCGCACCCGTTCTGGACGGGCACCAAGCGCACCCTCGACACCGAGGGTCGGGTGGAGAAGTTCTACCAACGCTACGGCCGTCGTTCGAAATAGGCTGTTGCGGACTCGATTTCGCTTGGTGTGAGGTGCTTACAAGGATCGGCACATCGAATAGTGATGTTTACATTGCCCGGAAATGCGCTGTGTCTGAGCCTTTCGAGCTCAGTATCCGAGCTCACCGGGTATCCGCCGCCATATCGCTCTATGCGTTATCGAAACGGGCACGCGCATCATGGATGTCGGAATAACGGGCGTCGGCCCAATCGACGAGGCACGCCATCGGCTCCAGGAGGGATTGGCCCAAAGCGGAAAGGCGATACTCAACGCTCGGCGGCTTCGTCGGAAAGACATGGCGGGTGATTAGGCCGTCACGCTCCAAATCGCGCAGCGTCTGGGTCAGCATTCGCTTGGAGATGTCCCGAACAGCCCGTTGAAGCTCGCTGAAGCGCTGTGGTCGCGTAGCGAGGGTCATGATCATGAGGATGCTCCACTTGTCGCCGATGCGGTCGAGCACGTCGCGCACTGGGCAATGCACAGGTAGGGCCGATTGGGCGTCGTCGGATTGATATCGGCTGAAACGCTCAGTCGCGCCCACGGCCGCATTCACAGAG
The DNA here is from genome assembly GCA_963822655.1 of uncultured Actinomycetota bacterium. GTDB lineage: Bacteria > Actinomycetota > Actinomycetes > Mycobacteriales > Mycobacteriaceae > Mycobacterium. Next base: position 298,850 of record CAWGIJ010000012.1, on the reverse strand, counting down.
TCCACGCCGGTTCCTTTCACGTGCCCTGGTTACCAAAAACTGCCTCCTTACGGCGCAGCATCCAGGTCTATACGTTAGACCTGGTCTGAAATAGAGACCAGGTGCAGAACATGGATCGCCCAGGGCAGGGAGAAAAAACGTGAAGGTACTGGTGTTGGGCGCAACCGGCGCAACCGGTCAGCTCATCGTCCGCGACGCCACGGCCAGCGGTCATCACGTGCTGGCGCTGGTTCGTGCGACAGCGAGCTCGAATCTGCCAGGAGTCGAGGTGATCGAGGGCGACGTCCGCGACGAGGAAACCCTCGCGCGCGCGTTGAACGGCTGCGATGCCGTCGTCAGCGCGCTGGGCACCGGTATGGGAGTGCGCGAGGTTGATCTGCTGACCGTCGCGACCCGGGCCCTCGTCACGGCGATGACCCGCGCCGGCGTCCGCCGTCTCATCTGTATCTCCGCACTCGGAGTCGGCGACAGTCGCCACCACGGCGGCTTCGTCTTCGACCGGATATTCCAACCGTTGCTGCTCGGCCCCGCCTACCAGGACAAGGACCGCCAAGAAGCCGCGATCCGCGCCAGTTCGCTCGACTGGGTGGTCATCCGCCCCGCCATGCTCACCAACGGCGCAGGGCGTGGCCGCATCAGGGCCACCACCGACCTCGCCGGCGTCAACGGCGGCAAGATAGCGCGCGCCGACGTCGCTCAATTCGTGCTCGAGCAACTGACGACCGACACCTGGTTGCGGCGCACACCCGTCATCCTGTGGTGACGGGCGGCGGCGGTTTCGTTCGCACTGGGTTTAGTTGGTGGATGGTGGTGGTTGGGGTTGGAAGGGGTTGTACCACCACCAGTCCGCGCGTTCGCCCGTCGGGCCTGTGCAGGGTGCCACGGTGGGTGGGGGTTGTGTGGGTGGGCGCGCCAGTGATCCCGGGTTTAGTTCGCGGTCTTCGTCGTCGTTGACCGTGAGGGCGTTCGCGGGTCCGGTGATGGTGATGGCGCCGCGGTGGTGCAGCCGGTGGTGATAAGGGCAGAGCAGGACCAGGTTGGCCAGCTCGGTGGGGCCACCGTCTTCCCAGTGCTGGATGTGGTGGGCGTGTAGCCCTCGGGTGGCATCACAGCCGGGAACCGCGCACGTGCGGTCGCGGTGCTCGAGGGCGCGGCGCAGCCGCCGATTGATCAGCCGGGTGGTCCGGCCGGCGCCGATGGCCTCGCCGTGGCGTTGAAACCAGACTTCGCAGGTGGCATCACAGGTCAGGTAGCGGCGTTCGGCGTCGCTGAGCAGGGGGCCCAGATGCAGTGCCGCAGCACGCTGTTCAACGTCGACGTGCACCACCACGGTGGTGTGCTGGGCGTGGGGGCGGCGCGCCGCATCGGCGTCCCAGCCGGACTCGATCAGGCGCATGAACGCATCACCGGTGTTGGGCAACGGGGGGCGCTGATCTGGGTCGCCAGCACCAGTGCCGTGATCGAGCTTCCATTCGGCCATCAGCGCGTCACGGTGAGAGGCCAATGCGGCGTTGAACTTCGCGGCGTCATGGTGGTCGAGTTTGATCCGATAGCAGGCACCGTGTTCGGTGCTGGTCGAGGTGATCGACCGCTCGGGCCCCGGCTGGGGTTGGGGTCGCGGTTCGAACTTGACCGCGGCGCGTAGCTGGTTGACGGTCGCAACACTGGCCAGCTGCGCGTAATGCTCGTCGGAGCCTTGCCCAGCCCGCGCCGCGATGACACCGACCTGATCCAACGACAGCTGACCCTCCCGCATGCCGTGCGCGCAGCGGGGAAACTCCGCCAACCGGCTCGCGATCGTGGTGATCGTGTGGGCGTTCGCGGTTGAGCAGCCCGTCCTCCAGGCCACCAACGCCGCCACCGACCGCGCGCCGGTGGCACCCCAGAGTCCGTCGTGATCGATCTCGGCAACGATCTCCACGATGCGCGCGTCAATGGCGTTGCGCTGACCGTTCAGCTCCGCCAACTCCTCGAACAGCACCTCAAGACGCTCGGCGGCACCAACCACCACAGCACCAGCAGATGCACTCGAAGGCATGACCCGAGCATTGCAGCCACCACCGACAAGTTCAGGCCGACAACGCTAGTCGCGGATGAATCCCTTGTTGCGCATCAGGAAATCGGCCAAAAATCCGTCGTGCGGGATCCCCGGCGCGGTGTGATGTGTCGGATGACGGCCGCCGTACACGTTGGCGATGGTCGGCTCGGCCAGTAGGTCATCGATCAGATCGCCGTCGTCGGTGATCGCGCTGATCACCAGCGAATGCCGCAGCGGCTCGAGTCCGTCGGCGCGTGACCACGGTGCGACCCACACGCACGGGAACGGCAACTCGACGTTGATCTTCGTGACGTCTGGGGTGTCCAGCAGGTGGACGGCGGGGCGTAGCGCGGCGTAGCCGTCGCCGAGTGGGGCGACGACCTGATCCGCGCCCAGCAGGGCGACGCCGCCTGCCGCCACGCTGGCCAGGTGAACCGCCAAAGCGGTTGCCGCATCGAGGTTCCGGGTGGGCAGGAAGGAGGTATCGGTGGTCGACAACCGCTCGGCGATCGCCTGGGCCAGTGGCGCGGGATCGCCCTCGTAGAGCACGGCGGTGGTGTTGACGCACGCCACGCCACCCAGGTCGGCGATCGACTCGGTGATGACGTCGAGGTAGTCGCGCCAGTCGTGGTCGGCGGTGATCAGGGTCTTCGCCCGACCCGGCCCGTTGACGAAAACGGTTGTGTCGCCGGCATATTTGTCGACGACATCCTGGCCGCCGTAGACCATTGCGAGATCGGCCGACCGGATCAACTCGTCGGCGCCGCGATGGTCGGTGGGTAGGTAGACCGCGTCCTGCGGCCGAAATCCCGCCTCGCGCAACGCATGAATCACCCGGTGGGCGGTGAGCGGCTCACGCCGCGACGGCCGGACCGCCACCCGATAACCCAGCGCCAGGGCCTGTGGCCACAACCCGTGCACGCCCGGTCCGTTACCGGACGCCAGCACGGCGAACACGTCGCCGCGGCGGGCCCAGACCGCGCCGCCCGTGCGTGCGTCGCGCCAGTCGAGTGTCGCCCCCGACGGCCGCGCCAGTTGCACCGCGGCGAAGGCGGACGAAAGTCCGCCCGCGACGGCGTGGGCACCGGAACGGGTCACCGAGATCGGGACGCCGGAAATACGGCTGGCCGCAACGGCATACGCGTCGAAGTCGAGTCCGGCGATCACACCGTTTATGAACACATCGGCGGCCTTGGCCAACGCGGCCTCTCGCTCGTGGGCGGCCAGTGGCCGCACGCCGCGCTGCGCCTTGATCGCGCGGGCGACGTACAGCGCTGGGGCCAGGCTGAGTTCTGCGATGGCGACACCGTCGGTGGCCGTGACGGTCTCGCGGTTTCGGGTGCGGTACTCACCGTCTGGGCCGAGCGCGTCAATGGCGATCAGATCCGTTGGGGCGGAGCCCATGTCAGTAGACACCTTCGATGACCGGCTCTCCTTCGAAGGCGGCGACGGGCCGCACCTCGCTGACCGAGTCACCCACCTGCCCGTCGAGCCCCGGTAGCCGGATTGCGCTGTCGCGCTCCAGGTTGTTGGGCAAGAACATACCCTTGCTGATGTGGTTCATGATCACCTGGCCACGCTCCCCGTAGCCGACTTCCTCGCCGGTATCCGGGTCGACCACCCAGAACGTCGCATACGGGCTGCGCGGGTGGAACACGAACGGCCCGTCGCCGTCGACGCGGTGGGTGATGGCCTGCGAGAGGATCATCGTGCTGCCGAACGCCATCGTGATCGTGGTCTCGGGGAAAATGCTGCCGAGCAGGTCAAGGGTGTCGGTGTCGACGTGTGCGCCGCTGAGCAGGATGAAGCCGACCTTTTTGTTCAGCAGGTTGACCACGTCGTCGTTGCGGGCCATCGCCTCCAGCAGCGGCGGCGTCGTGTGCAGGTTCGCCACCCGCTGCGTCGTCAGCACATGAGCGGCCTGCTCGACCAAGTGGTCGACGTAGCCCGCCATCTCGGCGGTGGCGTTGCGCGCCACGATCTTCTTCACCCAGCGTGGGTCGAGATCGATCGCGTGGAACACCGAGCCGAGTCGCTCGGACACCTGACGCGAGAAGAAGCCCACGCCGTGCGGTCCGCTCGGCATCATGCACAGGAAGTCCTCACCACGCAGGAAGCCGCCGTTGGCAAAATCCTCGGTCTGCCACTCCACGACCTGTGCGCACCAATCCGGAAGCTGCACAGTCCTTTTCGGTGCACCGGTGGTGCCGCCGGACTCGAAGATCTGTGGCACCGGTGCCGGTGAGCCATAGCCACGCGGAATGAGATCCGCGACGGGCTCGGTGCGCAGTTCGCTGAGCAGGTTGGGGAACAGTCGTAGGTCGGCGAAGGTGTTGACGTCGGCGAGCGGGTCGAAGTCCAGCGTCCGGGCGGCCCGCAGCCAGAATGCGCTGCCGGTGTCGTCGCCGAAGTGCCAGGCGATCGCGGCGCGCAGGTAGGCGTCCGGGTCATCGACCGGGGCGGCTCGCGGAACGTCCAGCAGCGAGAAAACGATGTCGGCCATAACGTCGATCATGTCGCAGCCCGGAGCGGACCGGCAATTGACATCCCGCCAATCCGCCTCACCGAGAACGGTTTTAGCGCGCAGTTAACCGCCAGGTCAGCGCCGATACGGCTGCCAGCCATCTTCCGGTTGAGCCAGCCGGTCGGCGATGACCGACAGCGTCTGCACGTTGTGCCCGTAGCCCAGGTGGCTGCTACGCACCTCGACGTTCTCGGTCTGCGGAGCTGGCACGCTCGTGCAGCACTGCCAGGCGACAATGCCGTCGGACTTGCTGTAGATGCAGGTCGTCGGCACCTGAAGCGGTTGGGCGCGCCTCTCGAGCGCCCGCTGCGAGACGGACTCGGTGGCGTCCGCGCCGCGGTTCACCAGCCGCCACACCCGCCACGCGGTGCTGGCCTGGTGGTTGCCGCGAAACGGTGAGCCGAGCGTGATCACCGATCGGACGTCGTCGGGTCGTCCGCGGGCCAACTCGCGCGCGTAGATGCCGCCGGCGCTCCAGCCGATCAGGCTGACCCGGCGACCGTCGTTGCGCTCGCGGATGTGCTGCAGGCGAGCGGGCAGCGACTCCTTCATGCTGGCGTGGTAGCCCAAGTTGGTCCCCAGGCCCCAGTCGTAGACCCGATAGTCCAACTCGCGCATTACATTACGCAACAGATCGGTCGAGAAAGGGCCGGCCAGAAATCCCGGTAGCACCAGCACCGGGTGGCCGTCGCCGTGCCGCCAGCCCGCGATGCGTCGCATCGCGACCCGCGCGGAGACGTACTCCAGACCGGTCCGCCACTCGAGGGTGCGGAGCAGGTGTCCCGGGGGTGCCGCGTTGGCGGCGTCGGGGAGCCGATCCGACTCTTCAGCGACCGGCTCAGGAGTAGAAGCCATCCAGGGTCTCCTTGTTCTGCTCGGCGACCACGCCACGCTTCACCTTGAGCGACGGTGTCAGTTGGCCGCCGTCGACGGAGAGATCGTGGTCGAGCACCGCCCACTTTTTGATCGTCTCCCACCGGTTCAGGCTGGCGTTGAGCTTCTTGACGTGATCTTCGATCATGTCGTGCACGGCATCGGATTTCGTGAGCTCCTCGTACGACTTACCGTCCAGCCCATTGTCTTTGGCCCATCCACCGATCGAGTCCTCGTCGAGGGTGAGCAGCGCGGCGGCGAAATTCTTGCCCTCGCCGAACACCATGAACTGGCTGGCGTACGGGCACAGCGTCGCAAACTTCGCTTCGATCGCGGGCGGCGCCACGTACTTGCCATTGGACAGCTTGAACAGTTCCTTGATCCGGCCGGTGATCGACAGGAAGCCGTCGTCGTCGAGCTTGCCCTGGTCACCGGTGGCCAGCCAGCCGTCCTTGAGGGTCTCGGCGGTGGCCTCGTCGAGGTGATGGTAGCCGGCCATCACGCAGTCGCTGCGGAACTGCACCTCGCCGGCGTCGCTGATGCGGACCTCGGTGCCTTCGAAGGGCAGGCCGACGGTGCCGAGCTTGTAATTGTCCGGCCGGTTGATGAAGCCTGCGCCGGACGATTCGGTGAGCCCGTAACCCTCCAGCACCAAAACGCCTGCCGCCTCGAACCATTCTGCGACGTCGCGGTTGAGCGGCGCGGAGCCGGAGATGAAGAACCGGATCCGCCCACCGAACACGTCCCGGATCTTGGCGAACACCAGCCCGTCGAACAGCTTCTGCTGGGCCACCAGATGCGGCCAGACGAACTTGCCCTCGCGACGTCGGCGAGCGACCTCCTTGCCCACCGCGAACGCCCACCCGAACAGCATCGCCTTGGCGCCTTTTTGCTGGGTGATGATCTTGTTGTAGGCCTTCTCGAAGATGCGCGGCGCGGCGCCCATGAAGGTCGGCTTGACCACACCGCAGTTCTCCACGATCTTGTCGACGCGACCGTCGATCGCAGTGGCGAAGCCGCACGCGACCTGGGTGGCGATCAGCACCTTGCCGAAAGCGTGCGCCAGTGGCAGCCACAGCAGTTGCAAATCGTCCTCGTCCAGCAGGCCCATGCCTGAGATCACGTTCCCGGTGTAAACCCAGGACTTGTGCGGCAGCCGCACACCCTTCGGCTTACCCGTGGTGCCCGACGTATAGATCAGTGTCGCCAGCTGGTCGGACTTGATCTCGTCGGCGACCTTGCGCACGCAATTGGCATGCTCGGCAAGGTATTTGGCGCCCTGGTCAGCGAGGTCGTCAAGGGTGATCACCCAATCGTCGTCGGACGATCCGTCGATCAGGACGATCTTTGTCAGGTTGGACAGCTCGCTGCGCTGCTCGGTGAGCTTCTCCAGCTGGCTGTCGTCCTCGGCGAAGACGATCTTGGATCCCGAGTCCGCCAGGATGTAGGCGGTGTCCTCGGCGTTGGTGCTGGGGTAGACGGTGGTGGTCGCCGCGCCGGCACACAGGATCGCCAGATCGGCGAGGATCCATTCCAGCCGGGTGGCCGAGGCGATACCGACCCGGTCCTCGGGTTCGATGCCGAGTGACAGCAGCCCCGCCGCCAGGGCCTCGACCCGTTCGGCGGCCTGGTTCCAGGTGACCGAGGTCCAGTCGCCGCCGTCCGGAACCCGGAACGCCTCGCGGTCTCCTGACTTCTCGACGCGCTGCAGGAAAAGCTGCGCCAGATTGTTCGCTCGGTTAGCACTCGTCTCGGCCATCGGACTTCCCTTGCTCGCAGCAACACCGCTGTATACATTCACGTCGACCCGCTGCGCCCAGCTTCGCTGCGCTTGCGATCGCCATGGGGTTGATCTTGCTGGGAGTGCCCAGCGCTGTCTGGACAAAACGTGAATTCGCAGGCCGATCAAGCGTTCGCGGTGGCCTCCGCGAGCTCGGGCTGCACCATTCCGGCGGTTTTGGCCAGGAAGTTGGGTGCCAGGATCGACAAGCCGGTGGCCCCCGCGGTGGCCCCGATGACCCCGGTCCAGGCGACCGGCCCCAACGGTGTGCAGCCGAAGAAGTGGCTGACGCCCGGCGTCTGGACGATCGCCACCAGCACGGCCGAGCTGCCCAACGCCGTTGCCACCACCAGCGGGCTGTGCCGGCGAGTCAGCAGCGTCTGCGCCAGCTGCGTCATTACCAGGGCGGTCAATCCCATGGTCGAGGTGCGCCTTTCGGTGCCCGGCGTCCAACGCCCGACGGCCCAGGCCGAGGTGGCGCCGATCGCTGTGACCGCGCCACGGGTGACGATCTGGCGCATCAGCTCCACGTCCAGCGACGGCGTCGGCGCGGTCAGCACCGACAGCTGGTAAGCCCGACGGGCTTCGGCGGCCTCTTCTTCCGTGTCGTATTCGTCGGCGTCGGGCTCCTCGAACTGCGGCGTGACCGCGACAGCAAGCGCCGGGAACATGTCGGTCAGCAGGTTCACCAGCAGCAGCTGCCGGGTTCCGACCGGCGCCCGGCCGCTGCCCAGGGCGGTGCCGATGATGGTGAACAGCACCTCGCCGACGTTGCCGCCGACCAGGATCGTCACCGCATCGCGCACACCGGCCCACATGCCGCGGCCCTCGACCAGGGTGTCGAGCAGGACGCCCAGGTCGTCGTCGGTCAGCACGATGTCGGCGGCGCCGCGGGCGGCGGACGAACCGCGGCCGCTGACGCCGATACCCACGTCGGCCATCCGGATCGCGGCGGCGTCGTTGGCCCCGTCACCGACCATCGCCGTCACCCGTCCGCAGCGCTGTAAGGCACCGACGATCTGCACCTTCTGCTCCGGGCTGACCCGCGCGAACACCTGCACGTCGGCGACGAGCTTGGCTGCCGCGTCCTCGTCCAGGCCGTTGAGTTCGGAGCCGGTGATCACCCGCGCGTCGTCCGGCAGACCCAACTGCCGCGCGATCGCTCGCGCCGTCACGGGGTGGTCGCCGGTGATCAACACGACGTCGCGGTTGGCCTCGACCAGGGCCTCGATCAGCGGTCGCGCCGACGGGCGGGCGGTGTCGGCCAGGCCGACATAGCCGACCAGTTCGAGATCGTGCGCGGCCGCGTCCACGGCATCGGCGTCGGTGTTCTCGTCGTCGGTGTCGCGGGTCCAGGTGCGCTTGGCGACGGCGAGCACCCGCAAGCCCTGTTCGGCGAGGTTGTACACCAACGACTCCGCGTGGTCCAGGTCGGCTTGCGGGTCGTCGAATGTGCAGCGGGGCAAAACTACTTCGGGCGCGCCCTTGAGCATCAGCACCGGCTGTTTGGTGTCGCCGTCGAGCGTGCCGATGGAGGCGGCGAAGCCGCGGCTCGACTCGAAGGGCACCTCGGAGAGCAGGTTCCAGTCGGGGTCGCTGCCACCGGCGTAGGACTCTGCGGCCTTGAGGATCGCCTCGTCGGTGGCGTGCGCGTGGCCTTGCGCCTCGTGCGGTTGCGACGACGCGCGCGCGGCGGCCCGCAGCACCCGGGTGGCCTCCGGATCGGCGACGCCGGGGAACGGCCCCTGCGGGACAGTCGCGGCCGGCACCGAAAGCACAAGGCGCAGGCGGTTTTCGGTGAGCGTGCCGGTTTTGTCGAAGCAGATCGTGTCGACCCGGCCCAGCGCCTCGATCGTCCGCGGCGCACGGACCAACACGCCGTGCGTCGAAAGCCGTTGCGCCGCAGCCAGCTGCGACAGCGTCGCCACCAGCGGCAGGCCCTCCGGAACGGCGGCCACGGCGATCGCGACGCCGTCCGCGACCGCCTGCCGCAGCGACGCGCGTCGCAGCAATGCCAAGCCGGACACTGCGGCGCCGCCGGCCAAGGTCAGCGGCAACACCTTCGCGGTCAGTTCCCGCAGCCGGGCCTGCACGCCGGCCGACGATTCGATGTCGATGACCGCAGAGATCGCGCGATGCGCGGCGGTGCCCACACCGGTGGCCACCACGATCGCCCGGGCGTGGCCCGCGACGATCGTGCTGCCCTCGAACAGCATGCTGGCCCGCTCGGTGTCGGCCGCCGCGACCGGATCGACCTGCTTGTCGACCGGCAGCGACTCGCCGGTCAGCAGTGACTCGTCGACCTCGAGGTCCTCGGCCACCAACAGGCGCGCGTCGGCGGGCACCACGTCCGGCGCGGTCAGGTCGATGACGTCGCCGGGCCGCAACGAACTGGCCGCCACCGTCACCGTTCGGGTGGTGCTGCGGGCCGCCTCCAACCGGCGGCGCGAGGTGGCCACCGTCGGCACCACAACCCGACGTGCGACCTGGTCCTGCTCGGCGAAGAGTTCGGCGGCCGCGGCCTCGGCCCGCAACCGCTGCGATCCGCCGATCAGCGCGTTGACTGCCATCACACCGCCGACCAGAACCGCGTCGACGTTGCTGCCCAGGATCGCCGACGCGGCGGCGCCCACCGCCAGGATCGGGGTCAGCGGGTCGGAGAGCTCGGCCCTGGTCGCGGACAGCAGCTTGCCCGCCTCACGGGCAGGCCCGCGCAACGGCGACACCAATGGGCTGTAAGACAGGTCCTCGAGCACGCGTCGCCAGGCGGGCGCACTCTCGACCGCGGTCAATGGCCTCGTCCGGCCGGCCAGTCGCGAGTAGACGATCTCGGGGTCCAGCGCGTGCCAGGCAGTCAACGGCTGTGGGGTGGGATCGGGTTGTCGCAGCACCTTGGTCGCCGCGAATGCCCCGGATACCAGGGCGCTGGCCGCGGCGGCGTTGACCGGGTTGAGCCAGCGCCTGATCGCCATCGGGTTGCTCGGCCCCGTCGGGTTGCCGGTGACCAGCAGCAGACCGGCCAGCGTGGTGCCGCCCTTGGCCAAGTTGACCGACGACTCGCTGGCCTGGCGTGCGGCCGGCAGCGCCGACAGGATGCGCACCGCCGCGGCGAGGTCGGTACCGGTGATGATGTCGGCGCTCCACGGCGTCGCGGCCTTCGGGTCGTCAAGAGCCACGCCGACGTCGGCGATGGCCAGCGCGGCGAGCGTGTCGGTCGAGGCGAAGTCGCGGTGCAGCGCGGTGATCAGCAGCACCGGTCCGCGGTCGGCCCGCAGGTCGCGGACCAGCTTGAGCAGCGGCGTGCCGCTCGGATGGCTGGCCGCGACGCTGGCGGCCAGATCCTGGGTGCCGGCCACGTGCCGCAGTACGACGCGGGCCCCGGTGCGGTTGGCGATCTGCAGCAGCGGGATCGCGAACGGGTCGACCTCCCAGCCGACTTCGACGTGGCCCACGGTCTCGCCGTCGACGACGAGGTCGGCGTGCTCGAGTCCCTGCGCCGGTGCGGCCGACGGTCCCGCGGGCCGCAGCCAGCGCAGCCGCGCGGTGTTGGCGGGCAGCTCGTCGGGGTCGGGCTCCGGCGGCTCCTCCGAGTGCAGCAGCGCGTCGGCGACTTCGTAGACCCGGTCGTCGTCCCAGCCCTGGACGTCGCCGCGAGCGTGCAGCACGGCGCGGTGGTCGCCGCGCAGGGCGGCGCCGTCGATGACGACGACCCGCACCCGGTCGAGGCGGCGCAGGGCGCCGGGGTCGAGGATCATCTGCCCGTCGTCGGCCAGCCCGCGGCCGAGCACCGCCGCGAACGACTGCCGCCCCATGTGGGCGGCCTTCGGGACCCCGGCCAGCACCGCGCCAGCGGCATCCTCGGTGCCGCCGCCGGCTACCAACGCGCTGGCGGCCGCGATCAGCGAGCCGTTGGCCGCCGAGTCGACGTATTCCTCCACCGGCCCGGCCATCGATCCCTTCGCGGTGTCGATGGCGGCGTCTATCGAGCCGTCGACCATCACGTGGGCCGCTTCACCGGCAGCGGCAGCCGCCCAATTATGTTGAGCTGCCTGAACTTTGGCGACTCCGGTCGACGAGATGACCGGGACGACGGGGGCCTGTGGCCGGGTGGGGGAGGCCAGCTGTGGCTCGCGGTCGCGCCAGCGGCGGCGGTGCGCCTCGGCCTCGGAGATCTGTAGGACGCGTTCGAACAGGTTGAGCAGCGGTGTGCCGACCGCCTGCGTCAACCCGTTGGCGGCCGCACTCGACGCGGCCAGCGTGAGGTCGGTGCCGACCCTGCCCAGCCGCGACTCGAGCACGGCCACCACGCGCGGCTGATCCTTCAGCAGGGCTGCGGCGGCCCGCGTGGTCTTCGGGGCGGCGGGCAGCTTCACGACCCAGCCGGTGACCGCGGCGCCGATCGCGATCGCGTCGAAGGCTGCGGCGGCGAGTGGCACCAGCACGGCCAATGGATTACCGGGGTCGGCGAACGGCGCGATCCGGATCTGCGGCTCGCGGCCCGCGGCGGCGATGTCGGACGCGGCCGAGTTCACCACGTCGCGGACGGTCTCCAGCACGACGTCGGGGTCGGCAGCGTCGTCGAGTTCGACGACCAGGCGGCCCAGCGAGCCCTCAACATGCGCGTTGGCGACGCCCGCGACCGCGCGGACCGGTTCCTCGACGACCGCGGCGTGCTCGTGCCAGCGCGGAAACGGCAGCAACGGGTCGAGGTCGAGGTGGACGCGTCGCCCGCTCTGCCAACGCACGGTCGCCGACGCTCCGTCCCTGCCGCCGTTGCTCGATCGTCCGTTGCCCAGTACGCGCGCGGTCGACTGGGTCACGGTGTCGAGCACCGGCGCGGTCAAGGTCTGGACGGCCTCGGCGGCGCTGGCCGCGTTCTGCGCCCCGGCTTGCAACATCTGCACTGCTCCACCGGCGACACCGCCGACCAAGGCGGTTACACCTGGCACCCTCATGACTCACCCCTCCGCAACGTCTACTTTGTCGATCAGCGCCGCCTGGGCTATCCGGCAGCATTGGCTGTGCGACGAAATGGGGAGATCACTGGCTTCCCCGTTAGACGAGCGTACGTGTTACGCCTGAGTGCAGCTGAGCGAAGAAATCGCCGCAGCGGCTAGGTGCACCCGCTGACGTGGATGCGACGGCCGACACCGACACACATGTTCACATTCGGCGGCGGCGGAGGGGGCGGGAAATCCCCCGGCAGCGGCGCGTAATCACCCGGCGGCGGGGGTTCGGCGAGGTTGGTGCATCCACTCACCGAAACACGCCTGCCGACGCTGGCGCAGACGTCGGCGTTCGCCACACCGGTCACCGGCACGACGCAGCTCGGCGCGACGGCCGTCAGCGCGACCGCCGCGGCGATCCACAGCCTCACGCGGCGCCCTGCCCGAGCAACGGCGTCCAGTTGCAGCGCTCGCGGATGTCTTTCAGCGGTTGCCGGATGCCCTCGAGATCGGCCTCCTCCTGAGGATTGGCGCCGAAGTAGTTCTGCACCTCGGTGCCGATTTGATCCTTCGGCCGATCCTGGAGACCGGTGTAGAAGCCGTTGACGTCCGGGTGGGTGTACAGGTACGTCGTCAGGTTTGTCGCGACACCGGCGGCGACGCCGGCGACGTCGGCGGCCGAGCAGTTGGGTGGCCGGGGCGCTGGGTCGGCCGCGGCGTAACCGGTGGCGGACAACAGGGCCCCGGCAGCGACTACGCCTGCCAGCACCCGACGGGAGATGAACTGGGACATCACTGGCTCCTTGGCGCGCGGTCGTCCCCCTTCGCGCAAGCTAAGCAGAAACATCTGTTCGCTCTTGCGGTTTGACCTGCTTTCCGATCAGCGTGTTGGCGGCAGACCAAACACCGGGAACAGCGCCGGATCGAGAAACACGACCATCGCGGCGATCTCGCTGACCCCCGGGGTGATGACGTGGATCGAATGCGCCCGCAGCACGTTGTCGGCGGTGCGGCGATATTCCGCGACCGCGGGCTGTCCGTTGGCGGACGTCGGGATCAGCACCATGTCACCCGGTTCGGCGAACGCCCGCTGGGCCAGGAATCGCGTCACGGCGTCACGACCGGTGAACCAGACTGGCAGCGGCGGCATTTCGAGCCTGACGTCGGTCTGCAGCAGGTCGGTGAGCGCCGCCAGATCCGAGTTTTCGAAGGCAGCGCAATAGCGGTCGAGGAGATCGCGACGGTCGGCTTCGTCCGGCTCGGCCACGTCGTCTTCGCTCAGCGCGACGTCGGCGAGATGGGTGCGCGCTCGCTGGAGCGCGCTGTTGACGGCGGCCGGCGTCGTCTCGAGCAGCTCGGCGACCTCGGCGGCGCTGAACTGTACGACGTCGCGCAGGATCAACACCGCGCGCTGGCGCGCGGGGAGTTCTTGCAGGGCGGTGGCAACCGCCAGTCGCACGCTGTGTCGAGTGCTGAACGCGCTCTCGGGTGTCAATGCGTCCGGTAGCGGCTCGAGCCAGTGGTGACTGCCGCCGTGCGCGTCGAGGTCGACATCGGGATCGTCGGACCCGGCGCCCAGACCCGCGGGCAACACCCGGCGCGCCCGATTCTGCAGCGCCCGAAGGCACGCCGTGGTGGCGATCCGGTACAGCCAGGTCCGCAGTGCGGCGCGTTCCTCGAACGCCGGGTAGCCCCGCCAGCCGCGCACGTACGTCTCCTGGACGAGATCCTCGGCGTCGTGCACCGAGCCGAGCATGCGGTAGCAATGCGCAATCAACTCGCCACGAAACGGCGCTGCCTGCTCCATGAAGTCCTCCTGGGCCGGCACGGTCGTTCTCCTATCTCAGCGATGGGCCCTCAATGAGTACAGAAACGTCCGGCCCGCGAAATTCATCGGTCGCGCCCCGATGAATTCACGCCGTGCGACGTATCGAACTCACTATGACCATTCACCAATCGATTGAGAACCAGACCGACGATTTAGCCGGCACGACGGCGATCGTGACCGGCGTCAGCCGTGGATTCGGCCGCGCGATCGCCGCGACGCTGGCAGGAGCCGGTGCCCGCGTCGTCGGTGTCGCCCGTGGGCGAGCCCAACTTGACGGCGACTTCACTGCGGTGGCCGCCGATGCCGCAGACCCCGAGGTGGCGAATCGACTCGTCGACAAGCATCGACCGCACACACTGGTGTTGTGCGCGGGGGCAAGCCCGACGATGCGCCCCCTGCACGAGCAGACATGGGAGAGCTTCAGCCAGAACTGGGACGTGGACGTCGCGCAGGCGTTCCACTGGACCCGCGCGGCGCTGCTGCGCCCGCTTGCGCCGGGCAGCACGGTCGTCGTGATGTCCAGCGGTGCCGCGGTGAACGGCTCGCCACTCAGCGGTGGCTACGCGGGCGCGAAGGCCGCCGTCAAATTCGTCGCCGACTACGCCGCCATCGAATCCGAGCGGGCTGGACTCGGCATCCACTTCGTGTCCGTGTTGCCGCGCCTGACCGCCGCCACCGATCTCGGCGCCAAAGCCGTTGCGGCGTATGCCGATCGGCAGGGCATCGACGTCGAAGCCTTCGTCAAGGCGGCCGGGCCGGCGCTCACCCCGGAGCAGGTCGGCAGGTCGGTGCTGGAACTTGCCACCCGGCCGCGCGACGGCTCCTATCTCCTCACCGCCGCAGGACTGTCGGCAATCAACTGAAAAAGAAAGGTGGACAACACCATGCACACACCCCCGATCGTGTCGGCGCAGGAATGGACGGCCGCGCATCAAGAGCTGCTGGTGAAAGAAAAGGAAGTCATGCGCGCACACGACGCGCTCGCCGCGCAGCGACGGCGGATGCCGTGGCTGTCCGTCGACAAGAACTACGAGTTCGACGGACCCGACGGAAAGGTTGACCTGCTGGGCCTCTTTCAGGGGCGCCGTCAACTGATCGTCTACCGCGCCTTCGTCGGGCCCGACATCGACGGCTGGCCCGAACACGGCTGCCGCGGCTGCTCGATGATCGCCGACCACATCGGCAATCTGGCCCACCTCAACGCCCGCGACGCCACGCTGGTCTTCGTCTCGCGTGCGCCGCAAGCCGGCATCGACCGGTTGAAGGACCGGATGGGCTGGCGGATGCCGTGGTACTCCATCACCGACAACTTCGACGTGGATTTCGGCGTGAACGAATGGCACGGCACCAACGTGTTCATCCACGATGGCGATCGGGTCTACCGCACGTACTTCATCAACGGTCGTGGCGACGAGGTGCTCGGCAACACGTGGAGCTTCCTGGACCTCACTGCGCTCGGCCGGCAGGAGAACTGGGAAGACTCGCCGGAGGGTTATCCGCAGACCAAGCCCTACGAATGGTGGGACTGGCACGACACCTACGGCGAGCACGAGCCGTCGCGGTGGTTCGGCGAACCCGATCCGAACGACCCCAACGACCAGCGCCCGCCGCGTACCTGAGCGGTCGCCCAGTAGGTTCTTTTCCGGAGCGGCACTCCGGAAGGGAGTCGGTATGGCGGCGGAAGCGACCAGTGATGTGTGGGAGGCGATGTCGACCGCGCGGACTATCCGGCGGTTCACCGACGAGCCCGTCGACGACGCGACGCTGGAGCGCTGCCTGCAGGCGGCGATGTGGGCGCCCTCGGGTGCCAACGCCCAGGCCTGGCGTTTCGTCGTGCTGCGCTCACCCGAACAGCGGGCGGTGGTGGCCGAGGCCGCCGCGCAAGCGCTGCAGGTGATCGAGCCGGTGTACGGAATGAGCAGGCCCGCCGTCGATGACGACAGCCGACGCGCACGCACCAACCGGGCGACCTACGAGCTGCACGACCGGGCCGGCGAGTTCACGTCGGTCCTGTTCGCGCAGAAGCACTTTCCGACGGCCTCTGAGCTGCTGCTCGGCGGGTCGATCTTCCCGGCGATGCAGAACTTCCTGCTGGCCGCCCGCGCGCAGGGGTTGGGTGCGTGCCTGACCAGCTGGGGCGCCTACGGCGGCGAGCAACTGCTGCGTGACGCCGTCGGCGTGCCCGACGACTGGATGTTGGCCGGGCACATCGTCATTGGCTGGCCGAAGGGGCGACACGGCCCGGTGCGGCGCCGGCCCTTGAGTGAAGTGGTCAACTACGACAAGTGGGACGATGTCGCTCTCGAGCGGACAGTGAATCGAACGGAGCAGTGAATATGTCGACGGCGGCGCGTGTTTCGAGGCTGGGCCAGGCGATCAGTAGGTACGGACTTGCGCTGGTGTTGGCGTGGATCGGGTTCGGCAAGTACATCAAGATGGAAAGCCGAGTCCTGATCGAGCACAGCCCGTTGATGAGCTGGGTCTACGACGTATTCAGCGTCAACACCGTGGCGCGCGGCCTCGGAACGATGGAGATCGCCGCCGCGCTTCTGATCGTGACGCGCCCGTGGTCGGCCCGCCTGTCCGCGATCGGTAGCGCGTGGGCGATCGTGTTGTTCTGCGGGACGATCAGCTTCTTGTTCACGACGCCCGGCGTGTTTAGCCGGTTCGCCGGGCCGATTCCGGTGTTGTCGGCGATGCCCGGCCAGTTCCTGCTGAAAGACGTTGTGCTGCTTGGCGTTGCGGTATGGACCCTCGGAGAGGCATTGCAGGCGTCAGCTCTTGACGCCCGCCGTGAACAGGTCGCCGAGGGGCCGCGTCCATAGCGGTCGCCGCACCCGATGCTGCTCGACGATGGTGAACCCCGCTCCCTCGAACAGCTGACGCATCGCGGTCGGCGTCGGGTTGTGCGTCGGCGACTTCAAGCTGCCCGGCAGGAGTTGCTGACGAGCGCTCATCGTCGACACGGCCACCAGCCCACCGGGTGCGAGCACACGGTGGAATTCCCGCAGCGCGGCCGGCTGGTCGAAGAAGTGAAAAGCCGACGTCGTCACGACCGCGTCCAGACCGTCGTCGTCGAACGGCAGTTGCTCGGCCGGCCCGCGCCGCCAGTCGACGTCACTCGATCGGGACTGCGCCTGCTTGAGCATCCCCTCTGACATGTCGACGCCATAGACCTCGGCGGGATGCAGATCACGTTGGATGCGATCGGCGAGAATACCCGTGCCACAAGCGATATCGGCCACCCGCGCCGACCGGTGGTCGCGCAATTGCGCGACCACCTCGTCGTGCGCCGGGCGGTAGACCCACTCCTGCAGCAACGGCAGGTTGTAGGCCGGGGCCGCCACACCCCAGAACCTCGTGACAACGTCGTTGAAACCACGACGTTGTGGTGCCTGCGTCACTTGGTTGAGGTGTAGTAGATCGTGTCGCCCATGGACACCGAGTCAGTCGACTCGGGAACCGGCGGTCGACCGTGCTCGACCAGCAGCTGGCTCATCTGCCGGCCGACCGAGCGCCAGCCCAGCCCGTCCATGTACTCGGCGACGTCGTTGCGGTCGCCCTGGTAGCCGAGTTCGTCGAAGTCGAGGTCGAACCCGTGCGTGCGCCACTGGTCGGTGGCCTTGCGCATCATCTCGCGGACCTTCTCCTCGTCGACGTCCTTATTGTCCGGGATGGCCTCGGTGGCCAGCCGGCTGCCGTCGGCGCTGAGCGCAGAGATGTTGTCCAGCAAGCGATCCTGAGCTTCGGGCGGCAGGTAACCGAGCAGACCCTCGGCGATCCAAGCGGTCGGCTGGCTCGTGTCGAAGCCGGCCTCGGTCAACGCGGCCGGCCAGTCGTTGCGGAGGTCGATGGCGACCGTGCGACGGTCGGTCGTCGGGTTCGCGCCCAACGCGGACAGTGTCTGGGTCTTGAACGCGATCACCTCGGGCTGGTCGACCTCGAAGACCGTCATGCCGGTCGGCCACTCCAGACGGTAGGCGCGGGCGTCGAGACCGGACGCCAGAATCACGGCCTGGCGGATGCCGGCTTGCGTCGCTTCGTGAAAGAACGTGTCGAAGAAACGGGTGCGGACGGCCATCGCGTCGGGCATCTGCTGGAGTTTCCAGCTCGAGTCCTCGCTGTCGACCTCGGCGATGTCGATGTCGCCGGCTGCCCACCGGGTCAGGAAGTCCACGCCGACGGCTCTGACCAGTGGCTCGGCATACTGGTCGTTGATCAGCGGGTTGTCGGCTTTGGTTGCGACGGCCCGGGCCGCGGCGACCATGGTGGCTGTTGCTCCAACGCTGGTCGCGAGGTCCCAGGTGTCGTTATCGGTGCGCGGCATTGCGTGCTCCTTAGCTAGTCGAGACGTACTTAGTTAGACTAGCAAGTATTTAGCCGATCTATCAAGTTGGTTGAGACTTACCAGGTGATCGGCGGTGGCTGATCGCGGCGGCCGCGCGGGTGACGCGGCGACCGACCGCGTCGATCCGGGCGCGGGTCAAGGCCTGCAACGGATGGACGGCCACGATCATCGGCACGCGCCCGCGCTGGTCGAAGACGGGCGCCGCGATGGTCGCGACCGGCTGCTCGCGCCGCGGGCTGCCGTCGTCGTCGGAGAGGAACCCGATGGTGGTGAATTCGGTCAGCAGCTGGTCGGTGATCTCGCGGACGCGGTCGGGCAGCCCGTCGGCCGGCAACGTCCCCATCACGTGCGCGGCCTGAGTCAATGCCGGTGTGGTGCAGTCGACGTCGAAGCCGCGCTTGCGGGTACTGGCTAAAACCTCCTTGAGGCGACCGGCGAGCACTGGATTGGTGGCTCCACTGCGCCCGATCCAGGCCCGCTGCTCCTCGCGGGTGTCCCACGCGGCGAAGGCGACCCCGAATGGCGGGGCGTAGCGGATCCGTTCGCCGGGTATCCCGCTGGACCGTTGGCCGGCTTCCTCGAACGCGGTGATCACCAGAGAGTCGCCGACCCGTTCGACAACCGATGTGGCATAACCGAATTCGCTGGAAAGCTCAAGCGCTGCGGCCCGCGCGGCATGCGCCAACGGCCGAACGGTCTCGATCCGCGCGGCCACTACCGCCAGCGCCGGGCCCAGGGAATAGGTCTTGTCGACCGGGTCGCGGCTGACCCAGCCCCGATCGCACAGCGTCGTCAAGATGGCGTGGGCGGTGGCCTGGGTCAGTCCGAGTTCGCGCACGACGTCGGAGAACCGAAGCCGATCCGCATCGCAGCCGGCGAGGAGTTCTACCACGTCGAGGACGCGCACGGTCGGCGGTGACGGGGGAATGTCTTGACTTCCTTCCGGGCGGCTTCTTAACCTGGGCTTCTGATTGTCGAGATGCTATCTCGAATAATCGAACACTGCCAAGCGTGAAGGAGTGTGCGGATGCGTGCAGCGGTGTTGCGCGACGGACGACTCGATGTGCGAGAGATCGACGACCCGGTGCCCGGGCCCGGCGAATTGCTGCTGCGCACGCTGAGCACCGCGATCTGCGCATCCGACGTGCATTTCATGGATCACCCGGAAATGGGGATCGGCGACCCGACCGGCCGCTCCCTGTACGACGCGGACCGCGATATCGTGCTCGGCCACGAATTCGTCGGTGAGGTCATCGGCCACGGGCCGGATTGCTCCGGCCAGTTTCCAGCCGGAACCCGCGTCACGTCGATTCCGATTCGCGCGGTCAACGGCGGCGCCGACGGGGTGCGGATCATCGGCCAGCATCCCGAAGCGCAGGGCAGCTTCGGTGAACTGGTGGTGGTCGCCGAGTCGTTGGCCAAGCCTGTCGACTGCGAGGTGTCGGCCGACGCCGCGGCCCTGACCGACGCCTTCGCGGTCGGCGAGTTCTATGTGCGCTCAGCGCGCATGGAGCCCGGCGAAATTCCGGTGGTCATCGGGGCGGGCGCGATCGGGCTCTCCGCCGTCGCAGCGCTCGCCGGTCGCGGTGTCGAGCCAATCGTCGTGTCGGACTACAACTCTGAGCGCCGGTCGTTGGCGTGCGAGAGCTTCGGCGCGCATATTGCCGTCGATCCGGCCGAGCGCTCGCCCTTCGACCTGTGGCGGGAGCTGCGGGTGGAACGCGGACTGTGGGGCCCGATGGTGGTGTTCGAATGCGTCGGCGCCTCGGGCCTGATCCAGAAGATCGTCGACTCTGTCGACATGGGCACCCGAATCTATTGCGCCGGAGGGTGGTACACCGGCGACTTGCTGAACATCACCGATGCCACCCGGCAGGGCGTCACCATCCAGTTCGGTGGGGGGCCGCACCCGCAGGACTGGTACGGCACACTCGATGCCATCGCCGCGGGCCGGCTGAATCCGCTGCCGGCCGTCGGCGCGGTCATCGGCCTCGACGAAGTCCCTGCCGCGCTCGACTCGGCCCGAAAGTCAAGCGGCCCAGCACGAATCATCGTCCATCCGAATGGAGACGTGAAGTGAGCGATCGAGAAGACCGCCTGGACATCGCGGAAGTCCTGCTCCGCTATGCGACCGGGATTGATCGCCGGGACTGGCCGCTGTTCCGCACGGTCTTCACCGACGACTGCGAACTGGACTACGGCGAAATCGGGACATTCACGGGCGTCGATGCGATCACCGCATTCATGGACCAGGCGCATTCGATGGCCGGCCACACCATGCACCGGTTGACCAATCAGGTGATCGACGTCCACGGCGACACTGCCGAGTCGCGGACCTACGTCGACGCGCTGATCATGATCGACGGCAACTCCGGCGTGAACGCGGCCGGGTTCTACGACGACGAGTTGGTCCGCGGCGCCCACGGCTGGCGGGTCGCCCGTCGCCGGTTCATCCAGGTGCGGGTGGCGCCGGTAGGGCAGCCGTCATGACATTTGCGGACACCTACGGCCCCTGGGCGCTGGTGGCCGGCGCATCCGACGGGGTGGGCGCCGCGTTCGCGGAGGGCCTCGCTGAGCGCGGCCTCAACGTCGTCCTGCTGGCGCGGCGCCAGGCGGTGCTCGACGAGGTGGCAGCCGGGATCGCCGACCGCACCGGCGTCGAGACCCGCACGCTGGCAATCGATCTCGCCATTGTCGACGCGGCAGCGCAGGTCGCCCGAGCGACCGCCGACATCGAGGTCGGCTTCCTGGTCTACTGTGCGGGGGCCGATCCGGTTTTCGAACCGTTTCTCGCCAATTCGATCGAGACCGCCGAGGCGATGGTGCACCGCAACTGCACGGTGCCGATGCAGCTGTGCCATCACTTCGCGCAGCCGATGGTCGACCGCGGCCGCGGCGGCATCGTCATCTTCGGTTCGGGCGCCGGGCTGGCGGGCGGGCCGAACATGGTGGCCTACGGTGCCAGCAAGGCGTTCGACATGGTGTTCGCCGAGGCGTTGTGGAGTGAGTTGCACGACAAGGGAATTGACATCATCGGTCTCATCCTCGGCAAGACCAACACGCCGTCGCTGCGTCGGCTCGAACACCAACGCGGAGTCCTCGGCTCCGAGGACGACGCCCCTTCGGACGCGATGAGTGTCGACGATGTTGTCCGCGAGGCATTCGAGAATTTGAGTAACGGGCCGACCGTGATGGCGGGTGACATGATGCGCTTCGCCGCGCAAGCGCTGGGGTCGTTGACGCGCAACGAGGCCGTCAACCTCGTCACGCAAGCGCAGGCCTCGGTCATGCGTAGGGGGTAAGACTCCAAACGCCAAACGCCAAATGCCAAACGTCCCAGGCCCTTTCGGGACCTGGGATGTTTGGGTAGTGCTGTTGAGCCCTACAGGCCGAGGAAGGCCAGCGGGTCGATTGCGGAGGCGGCGCCGGTTGCCGCTTCGGAGGCAATCGAGGTGGCAGCGTCCAGCCCGGCGGTGAACGCGTCGCCCGGGTTGAGTCCCAGGGTGGCGTCGATGCCGGCGACCAGCGAGCTCAGGTCGAAGTCGCCGAACCGCGTCACCAGGGTGTCGGTGATCGTGTCGGCTCCGCCGTTCACACCAGGGACCGCGGTGTAGACGTTCTCGATCCCGCCGAGGTTGAGCACGTCGTAGACCGTGCCGTCCGTCGGGATGGCCGCGCCGGCAGGAGCACCGGCCAGCAATGAGCCATCAGTCACGGTGAACTCGGTGTTGGTGAGGCCGAGCAGGTTCGTCACCTGATCGTTGGTGGCGATGGTGCCGATTTGATCTGCCGCCGTCGTGCCGTCATAGACATTGAAATTCTGCTCAGCGAGCGACAGCGTCACGCCGGCGAGGGTCGGCGTGCCACCACCCAGGTCCAACAGGGGCGGTGCGCCGAGGAGCTGTTCCACCGGGGTGAACCCCTCGGCCCCGCCGACCAGCGTCGGGTCGAACGTGACTCCACCGAGGCTGAAGGCATCGGCGCCGATTGCGCTGTCGCCGGCTTGGAGTCCGGTCAAGGCGTCGCCCGGGTCGAGCGGGTTGGCGACATTGACGTTGCCGAACAGCGAGCTGAGGTCGATGTCCCTACCCGACGGCGCGACGAGGGTGTCCGTGACGACGCCGTCGGCTCCCGGGGTAGCGGTGTAGACGTTCTCCCACCCGTGGCCGAAGTTCATCGCATCGTAGACCGATCCGACCGACGGCAGGCCTGTGGTCGTATCTCCGGTCGGCGTGACGCCCGTGACGATCAGCTGAGTGTTGGTGAGGCCCAACAGGTTCGTCACGTCAACGCCAGTGTTGATCGTGCCGATTTCGGCTCCGCTGCTGTTGAGCACATCGAAGTTCTGCGTGGCCAGATCGTTCAGGCCGTTCGCCGGATCGCCGAGCGACGAGCCACCGAATTCCAGCAGCGGCGCCGCAGTGGCGAGCGGCAGAACCGTGTTGAAGCCTTCAGCTCCCGCCGAGTTGATCGGGTCAAGTGTCAGGCCGGCGATGTTGAAGGCGTCCTGCGCGCCCGCGAGGTTGCCGACCTCGAGACCGATGAAGGCGTCGGCGGGGTTCATCGGGTTCGCCGCGTTGAAGCCGAACAGCGAGCTGAGGTCGATGTCCTTACCCGTCGGCGTGATGAACGTGTCGGTGACGGTGCCAGGGGTGGTAACACCGTCAACGGTGGTGTCGGGGGTAGCGACGTACACGTTCTCGTAGCCGTGACCGAGGTTGAACACGTCGTACACGGTTCCGTCGGTCGGCATGGTGGCGTCACCGATCGGGGTGCTACCGGCGACGGTGAATTCTCCGTTGGTCAGGCCGAAGAGGCTGGTGATTGTCTCGTTGCCCTGGACGCTCCCGAGGTCGGTGCCGCTCGCGTTGAAAACCTCGAAGTCCTGCTGCGCGAGCGGAGTGCCGAGGGCCGTTCCGCCGCCGAGTTCCAGCAGTGGCGGTGATGCCGTCAACGGTGCCACGGGCTCCCAGCCTTCGACGCCGGGTGAGGTGAATGGGTCGAAGGTGTAGCCGCCGATGGTGAACGCGTCGGCGCCGGTCGCGCTTACCACGTCTGCCGCAGCTCCGGTGTCTGCGACGGCGACTGCCGCCTGCAGAAACGCGGTGGTTACCAGCCCGCCTGTGGCCGCCAAGCCCGCCATGATCAAGCGTTTGTGCATAGGTCCTTGCTCCTACTGTCGAGTGTGTGATGCGGGGCGGGCGTGTTGTTACTTGTGAGTAACGTCACGGAACACTAGTTACGGGTAACATAGGAAGTCAATACAAAATCTTGGGTAAATCTCAGGTTGACAGGTAGTTGGCAGCTAACTGACACGGCGTCAGCAGGCAATCCGCGGTACATCGGCCGCACTAACACCAGCTCAGCTGATGCTCCTGGCAAACAAAATTTCGGCGCACGGCCCGAGTCGATCCTTATTGACACTTAGTCAGCCCACAGCCACGGCCGCTCCGCCGTGGCGCCTGGCCGGGGGAACCTATACTTCATCCATCGGTAGAACGGCATTCTCGCAATGAGAGAAGGCGTTTTCGTGGGGAGAGAAAGTGGGTCGAGGCGATGGCAGGAGTATGCGACGGCAGGGTCGCATTGGTGACGGGCGCCAGTCGTGGCTTGGGCAAGGCGATCGCGCAGCGATTGGCGGCCGAAGGCGCCACGGTCGGAATCACGGCCCGCACCATGGAACCCGATCCCAAGTACCACGGCTCGTTGCAGCAGACCCTCGAAGAGATAACGGCCGCAGGCGGATCCGCGTTAGCCATCCAGGCCGATCTATCGAAATCTGAAGACAGAGAACACCTGTTCACCCAATTAACCGAAAAGGCCGGTGCGCCGGACATTCTCGTGAACAACGCCGCCGTGACGTTCCTGCGCCCTCTCGACGAGTTCCCGGAGCGCCGGGTGCGACTGATGATCGAAATGCACGTGCTGGCACCGATGCATCTCACCCAACTCGCGATCCCTGCCATGCGCGAACGAGGCCGCGGGTGGGTGCTCAACGTGACCTCGGTCGGCGGCGATCTACCCGACGGCCCGCCGTTCTCCGAGTTCGACCGCACTGCCGGCTTCGGGGTCTACGGGACCGTGAAGGCCGCGCTCAACAGGCTCACCAAAAGCCTTGCCGCAGAGCTATATGACGACGGCATCGCCGTGAATGCCGCGGCCCCCTCCAATCCCGTGGCGACCGAGGGTGCGGGCGCGCTGGATCTCGCCAAGGCCGACACCGAAGACATCGAGTTGATCACACAGACCGCGCTGACGCTCGTCACCGGAGACCCGAAGACCATGACCGGGCGGATCGCGCACACGCAGCCTTTCCTGCGTGAAATCGGGTGGTTCCACTGAGTGACGAATTACTGGCGAGGCTCGCTCAACGACTTTCGTCACGAGACGTTGTGGATCTGGTCCCGCTCACCGGGGGAGCGTCCAGCCTGACCTATGCCGCCCGGCGTGCGAATCGACGAGTCGCCGTCAAGGTTGCGCCGCCGGGCGTCGCACCGACAGCACACCGCGACGTGTTGCGGCAGGCACGCATCATCAGGGCGTTGGGTGCCACGCCGGTGCCGGTACCCGACCTGCTCTTCGAAGATCGGGGCGACCCACCGGACGTGCCGCCGCTGTTCGTGATGTCCTTCCTCGACGGGATCAGCTGCGAACCGCTGTTCGACTATGTCGACTGCGGCCCAGAAGAGGTTGTCGCAGAACGGTTTCGGAATGCCGCGCGGGCGATGGCGCAGCTACACCTCATCGATCCGGATGAGGTCGGGCTGGCAGCGGAATCTGCGACCGGGCCGGTCGACGAAGTCGAGCGGTGGTGCCGCACGCTGGAAACGGTCGATCCTGCCATGGCGCCGGGATGGCATGCCGTTGCTGACGCCTTGCGCACCAGCGCGCCGCCCGGCCTCCGACCCGCGATCGTGCACGGCGACTTCCGGCTCGGCAACCTGCTAGCCGACGGAAGCCGGGTCGCCGCCGTCATCGACTGGGAGATCTGGTCGGTCGGCGATCCACGGGTGGACGCCGGGTGGTTCCTGATCAACTGCGATCCGCACACGTACCGACGGCCAACGCGATACGCCGCGGCGGCGCCGGCACGGGACGAGCTCGCCACGATCTATCGTGATGCGATGGGAAGCGAAGTGCCGCAACTGGATTGGTTCTGTGCGCTGGCCTGCTTCAAGTCGACGGCGACGTGGTCGCTGATCGTCAAACACAACCGGAGACGGAGCACGCCAGATCCGGACCTGGAAGTGATGGCGCAAGCGCTGCCGCGGTTGCTCTCGCGGGCAGGCGAATTACTCGATCAGCGCTGAATTGCGTCGGGGTTGGTGTCGGTCAGCCCCTGCTGGATTCCCTGGTCGATGGGTGCTTGCGGCGAGAGGAAGAAGTGTGGAACCAGCGGCGCCTGGGGGTCGGGCGCAGTGCATGAGCAGCTGATATCGCCGAAGGAACCCGGCTCGGCGAACGCCGGAGCCGCCGCACCTGCACCCACGGCGCCGACAATAGCGGCCGTGACGAGGACTTTTGTGATCATTCAGATTCTCCCGAGGTAACTGCCCCGATGATACCTGCGAGTGAGGTGGTTGCGCCGCGCAAAGTTTCAACCCCTCAATTCACCGAGGAGTACTGCGAGCAGTACGCTCCGACGCTCGCGCCGACGAAGTATCCGGCGTGGTACGGGTCGAGGTCGGTCTGATCGATCACGTCTTGGGCGACCTTGGCCTTGGAGTCGCCGTTGTTGAGCTCCGAGCACACCAGATGAGCTGCGGCGATGGCCGCCTCGGGGGACTTGTAATGGATGTCCCGGGACTGCAGGGCCGCAATGAACATGTCGTCGAGCTGATCGGCGTGCACCGTCGGGATCGCCGCGAGCGATGCCGCCATCAACGTCGTAGCCATCGCGAGCGATCGAATGCGGGCCCTCGCCATTGCCGAGCCTTTCTGCGCGGGAAAGACGACTGCCCGCAGATTAGCCCCAGCGTCCCTCGGCGCGGGGTCATCCACGTGGAATACCGGCGAGCGTGTCGGCAAATTTCTTCTCCGCCGCCTCGCGTAGCCGCAGGATGTGCTCGGACGGAAAGGTGTCGGGGGCGGGCTCGACATCCTTGAGCAACAACCGCGCCAGCGTGACCTTGTGGACCTCGGTCGGACCGTCGGCGAGTCCGAGAACGAATGATTCGGTGAGGTACTGCACGAACGGCATCTCGTGCGAAGTCCCCAGCGAACCATGAATCTGCAGCGCCCTAGCCGATACGTCGTGCAGCACCTTCTGCATCATCGCCTTGACGGCCGAGATATCGCCCCGCACGGCTTGATAGTCGTTGAATTGATCGATCTTCCAGGCGGTTTGCAGGGTCAGTAGTCGATAGGCCTCGATCTCCATCCACGAGTCCGCGACCATCTCCTGCACCATCTGCTTGTCGGCCAGCACGCTGCCCTGGGTGTATCGCGACACCGCGCGCTCGCAGATCATGTCGTAGATGCGGCGCACCAACCCGACCGTGCGCATGGCGTGGTGAATGCGGCCGCCTCCGAGGCGGGTCTGCGCCACCGCGAACGCGCCACCCCGCGGGCCGAGCATGTGGTCGCCTGCCACTCGCACATTCTCGTAGCGAACGTATCCCTCCCGTCCGCCACCTCCCAACGGCTGATAGCCGAGCCCGACATCGCGGAGAACATTGATGCCCGGAGTGTCGCCGGGTAGCACGAACATCGAATACCGTTGATAGGGAGCGGCATCCGGATCCGTCATCGCCATCACGATGATGAATGACGCCATTGAGGCGAACGACGAATACCACTTTTCTCCATTGATGACCCAATGGTCGCCGTCCGGTGTGGCGGTCGTGGTGAATACCTTCGGGTCGGCTCCTCCTTGCGGCTCGGTCATCGAGAAGCAGGAGATTATCCGATTGTCGAGTAGCGGCTCGAGGTAACGCTCCTTGAGTTCCGGGGTGCCGTAGTGGGCCAGGATCTCGCTGTTACCGGAATCCGGCGCCTGGGAACCGAATACGATCGGTGCACATTCAGACCTGCCAAGAATCTCGTTGAGCAGCGCCAGTTTGACCTGGCCGTAACCGGGCCCACCGAGATGCGGGCCCAAGTGCGTCGCCCATAGCCCCCGCTCCTTGACGATCTTCTGCAGCGGCGGGATCAGCGCCTGCCGGACAGGATCGTTGAGATCGTGAGATTCTTTGACAATCAGGTCGATTGGCTCGCACTCCGAGCGCACGAACTCGTCCACCCACGTGAGTTGCGCCGCCCATTCCGGATCGGTCGAGAAGTCCCAAGCCACCAATCGTCCTTTCGCTACTGCGTTACTGCGTTGTTGCCGCCGCGCTCTGTCGCACCACGCCGGCATGGGTCAATTCGGCCACCGCGTCCGCATCGAGCCCTAAGCCGGCCAGCACCGCGCGGGTGTGGTCACCGGGAAGTGACGGTGATTTCGGTTGTCCGGGAACGGTTCTCGAGAATCGAGGCGCGGGTGCGGGTTGCGGAACGCCGTCGACCTCGATGAAGGTCCGACGTGCGGCGTTGTGTGGATGCGCGGGCGCCTCGGTGATGGTCAGCACCGGCGCGGCACAGGTGCCGGGCGTCCCGAGCTGCTCTTCCCACTCGGCGCGGGTCTGCTGCCGGAATCGTGCGGCCAACGCTTCCCGGTGGGCCCGCCATGCCTCGGGCGCGTCGGCGTCCTGCGGGATCTCGACACCCATCTGTTGGCATAGTTCGGCGTAGAACTGCGGCTCGATCGCGCCGACCGCGACGTGCTTGTCGTCGGCGGTCCGATACACGCCGTAGAACTGCGCCGCGCCGTCCAGGATGTTGTCGCCCCGATGGTCACGCCACGTGCCGGCATGCACCATGCCGTAGTAGGGCGCCATGATGGTCGCCGCCCCGTCGACCATCGCGACGTCGAGCACCTGGCCCTCACCGGACTGTCGTGCCTCGAGGATGCCGCTGAGCAAACCGACGGCCAGCAGCATGCCGCCTCCACCGTAGTCGCCGATGAGATTCAAAGGGGGCACGGGGTTTTCAGCCGTGCCAATAGCGTGTAAGGCGCCGGTGAGCGCGATGTAGTTGATGTCGTGGCCGGCGCGGGCGGCGTACGGGCCGTCTTGTCCGTAGCCGGTCATCCGGGCGTACACCAACCGCGGGTTTGCGGCGAGCAGGTCGTCGGGTCCGATGCCGAGACGTTCGGCAACGCCGGGCCGGTACACGTCGACGAAGGCATCGGCGTCCATGACGAGTCGGCGCACGAGATCCGGTCCCCGGGCGTCTTTCAGGTCGACGGCGATCGAGCGTTGATTGCGCCGGACGGTGTAGTCGATCGGCAGGCCGGCGTCGACGTCCCGAACCTGATCCACCCGCACTACGTCGGCGCCGAGGTCGCCGAGCAGCATTCCGCAAAACGGGCCTGGCCCGAGGCCGCCCATCATCACCACGCGGATTCCGTGCAGCGGGCCTGTCATTTCGACCACGATTGCCGGCGCGCGGCTGCTTCCTCGGTGGCGTGGCTGAGCACCTGGTTGCGATTCTCGAGCTCGAGGGCGGGACCCAGGCCGGCGGCATCGGTGTTGACCTGTAGGGCCCGCTTCGTCAATTGGACACCGAGCGGCGTGAGTTCGGCTATCTGCGTCGCGATTTCAAGTGCCCGGTCGGCGAGTTCCTCCGGCTCGGTGATCTCGCTGACCAGCCCGCGGCGGTCGGCTTCGTCGGCCGTGATCTTTCGGCCGGTCAGCATCCAGTCGGCGGCGACGCTGGTGCCGACCATGCGGGGCAGGAAGTAGCTCATGCCCATCTCGGCGCCGGACAGGCCGAGCAGGATCGCGGCGTTACCGAATGTCGCTGCGGTCGAGCAGATTCGGATGTCCGCGGCCAGACAGATGGCCAGGCCAGCGCCGACGCACGGGCCGTTGACCGCGGCGATCACCGGTTGCGGGATGTCGCGAATCGCCTGTGGCAGTCGGGCCATCGTCTCCTGGAAACGCAACCGATCGATCGCGGGCGCAGACGCCTCGGGGACTCCCGCGCCGAAGTCGCGCATGTCGATGCCCGAGCAGAAGCCGCGCCCCGCGCCGGTGACGATGACGGCGCGCACCGAGGTGTCGGAGCTCAGGTCCTCGAGAGTGCCGGTGAGCTCGCCGACCATCGCCGCGTTGATCGCGTTGAGTCGCTCGGGCCGGTTCAGGTGCAGCACGACGACGCCGTGGCTCGGCCGCTGAACGCTCAACGTCTCGGTCAATCGAGCTCCCTCCGTCGCGAGCCCTGGAACACTGATTCGCAGTTTAGGAGAATGCTATTCTTCGCGACTGCGCCAGCGCAACGGACCTAGACGAAGTCCGATCCGCCGTCGACGTTGACCGTCGCGCCCGTGACGTAGCCGTTTCGCTTGGAGACCAGGTACGTGGTGATGGACGCGATCTCCTCGGGCAGGCCGGCCCGCCCGAGGTCGCAGGGTTGGTGGAAGTTGTTCTCGATCCAGGTCATGACGTCGTGCGGGTCGGAGGCGTCCAGGCCGTCGGCGGCGAGGATGTCTTTGAGGTTCTCGGTGAAACTGGCGGTCACGATGGTCCCCGGGCAGACGCAGTTCACCAGGATGCCGTCCTTGGCAAGGCTTTTCGACAGGTTCTTGGTGACGCTGGACAGCGCCGCCTTCGATGCGGTGTAGGCGACGATGCGCGGGCTCTGCCGCTGGATCGAGTGCGCCGACAAGGTGACGACGCGGGCCCAGTCCGCGGCGCGCAGCATCGGCAGCGCGGCGCGCACCGAGCGGACACCGGACATGGTGCCGAGCGTGAAGGCGGCGTCCCAGTCGGCGTCGTCCATCTGCTCGAAGAACCCGTCACCCGGCCCGATCGTGTGGACCAGGCTGTTCAGCCGGCCCCAACGCTCCGACACCACGTCGAAGCCCGCCGCGATCGACGCGGCGTCGGTCATGTCCACGCTGATCCCGATCGCGTCGGGCGCACCGGCCTCGCGCAGCGACTCAACCGCGGCGTCCAGGGCCGCCTGACCGCGCGCCATCACGGCGACGCTTGCTCCGTCCGCGGCCAGCGTCTGCGCGATCGCCAGCCCCATGCCCTTGCTGCCGCCGGTGACTACGGCGGTCGATCCGGCCAATCCCAGGTCCATTGCTGCTCCTTACATTCGGACGATGTCGTCGATCGTGTCTGTCTGCACCCCGAGTCCGCGCAGACAAAACCTCAGGGTCCGGCGGCGCACCTCAGCTCGTTCGTAATCGCCAGTGGCCCAGTGCCGTTCGGTGCTCGACCACACCACGCCCTGAATGGACTGGGCTTCGGTCACCGGGTCGACGTCGTGGAAGACGCCGCCGGCCAACCCTCGGCTCAGTTGATCGATCAACGGCTTGAGCATCTCGTCGAAGGCGGCCTGTATCAGCTCCGGGGAGGCGAACATCTGAGACTGGGCCTCCATCGACAACCGGCGCAGATCGGACTTGACGTTCTCGTCGAACGCCAGGTCCAGGCGGCCGTCGATCCAGGCGGCGACCGCCTCGACCGGGTCCGTGGCCTTCGACATCCTGTGCCGCAACCGGCGCTTCTCGGCGCGCGCCATCTCGAGGAAGACCGCGGCTACCACCTGGTCCTTGGAGTGGAAGTGCCGGTAGAACGCCCGGGTGCTCAACTCGGCACGATCCAGGACGGCCGCAACGCTCAGACCCCGGACCCCCTGCTCGCGCAGCGCCTCGGCTGCGGCCGACACGATCGCGCGGTGCACGTCGGGGTCCGGCGCAAGCTTGCTGCGTCGCCGCGTGCGGGGGGAAGTCATCCGGGTCGCCTTAACTGAGAACAGTATTTTCGTTTAACGCTCGACCACTCTGACAGCGGGTCGCCTGCGTTGTCAATGCCCGGCAGGGGACCTCCCGTATCGAACCGGAAACCCAAACGGTATGAAAGACGGGTGACCGCACTTGAGACGGCAGATGGCGCGACGATCCTGCGATTCGATACGGCGCCGGTGAACGCGCTCGACCTGGACATGCTCACCGTCATCATCGACCTGATGCGAGGCGTCGAAGGGCCGGTCGTTCTGACCGGCGCCGGCCGGGCCTTCTCCGCCGGTGTCGACCTGCGGGCGCTGGTCGACGGTGGTACCGACTACGCCGAGCGATTCGTCGCCGCGCTGTCGGAGGCGTTTCTCGCGATCTACAACCACGCCGCGCCCGTCGTCGCGGCGATCAACGGGCACGCGATTGCCGGTGGCTGCGTGCTGGCGATGTGCGCCGACGTGCGACTGATGTCGGGCGGGACCATCGGCCTCACCGAACTGTCGGTCGGGGTGCCGTTCCCCGTCGCGGCGCTGGAGATCTGCCGCGCCGCCATGGGGACCTCGGCAACGCGTGCGGCGTTGGGAGCCAAGACAATCGACGCTGATACCGCGCTGGCGCGCGGCTGGGTCGACGAGGTGGTCGGCAAGGACGAGTTGCTCGACACCGCGCTGGCCATCGCGCGGGAGCTCGGCCAGTACTCGGCTGCCGCCTACGCCGCCACCAAGGCTCAGCTGCACAAGCCGGTGCACGCCCTCATCGACGCGAGCGCGGCGACGGATGCCGACGTACGAGACAGCTGGATCTCCGAGGAGACCCGCGGTCGCATCATCGGATTCCTGGACGCGCTGGCCCGAGGTCGCTGACGTGAGTCTTTGGATCGCGCACGCCGAGCGGGCGATCAGCGAGGAGATCCCCGCGCCGCCGGACGCGGTCCGCGAGTTCTATGTCGACCTCGACAACATCAAAGACCTTCATCCGCTGGTGGTTTCGGTCGAAGTACTGTCGCACGACCGGACGGCCGACGGCTACCGGAAGACGTATCGGGTCCGCGACCGCATTCCGCTGGGCCCGATCACGATGGGCATCACCTACTGGGCGCAGGTCCAGGTGCCGGGGTACGGCGACGTGATCACCGAGGCGCGCCAGTTCCCGAGGGTCCGGCTCGACGGCAGGGTCAGCTTCGAACCGATCGACACCGGCACCCGCCTCACCGAGCGGCTGAGCATCGCGGCGCCCCGCCCACTCGCGGCGGTGACACAGCGCGAGGCGGTCGACGCGCACGCCGCCATGCTGGCCGGTATCCGCACGCACTTCGAAAACCGTTAGGGCTCAGGCCAGTTGCTGGCGAAGATCCTTCTTCAACACCTTGCCATAGCTGTTCTTCGGCAGTTCGTCGACGACAAGATATCGCTTCGGCCGTTTGAAACGGGCGATGCGGGTCAGCAGATGCGCGTCGAGTTCGTCCGGGTCGGCCCCCCCGACGATGAAGGCCACCACGATCTCACCCCACTCTTCGTCGGGCGCCCCGACCACGCACGCCTCCGACACGTCGGGGTGTTCGAGCAGGACCTCTTCGACCTCGCGGGGATAGATGTTGGAGCCGCCGCTGATCACGACATCTTTCGAGCGGTCGTGCAACGTCAGAAAGCCACGTGTGTCGAACGATCCCATGTCGCCGGTGCGCAGCCAGCCGTCACGCAGCGTGTCGGCCGTCGCGGCCGGGTTGCCCCAATAACCGCCCATCACAACATCTCCGCGACAGACGATTTCGCCTATTTGTCCGGTCGGCGCCGGTTCGCCGTCGACCCCGAGCACCGCAACCTCGGTGCCCGAGCGCGCATAGCCGACCGAGCCGAGGACCGCATCGTCGGCGCCCTCGTGGTCGGCGCGGCGGAGACCGGTGATCGTCATCGGTGACTCACCCTGGCCGTAGATCTGGGCGAACACCGGACCGAACGCCGCCAGCGCATTCTTCATGCTGTCGACGTACATCGGGCCGCCGCCGTAGATGATGGTCCGCAGCTGAGGAGGCCGGGCGCGGCCGGTGTCGACCACCCGCTGAACCATGGTCGGCGCCAGGAACGCGCTGCTGCCGGGATGATGCTCGCAGAGGTCGAGAAAATCGTCCGGCTCGAATCCGCCTCGCTCCGAAACGACTTGGCGGGCACCGCGCGCGACATAGGCCGGGATGTAGAGGCCCGACCCGTGCGACATCGGCGCGGCGTGCACCAGGCTGCAGTCCTGGTCGGGTGAGTCCATGTCGGCGAGATGCGCGACCGTCATCGCTAGCAGGTTGCGATGGCTCAGCATCGCGCCTTTGGACCTGCCGGTGGTTCCGCTGGTGTAGAACAGCCAGGCCAGCGTCGACGGTTCGGTAGCTGGTACGTCCGCGGCCTCGGCATGAAAACGAAGTGAATACCGTTCGGAATCAACGGCTTCCACGGGGTAGCCGGAATCCAGCTGCCCGGCGATCGTCGGCGAGGCGAAGACGTGCGACGCGC
This sequence comes from uncultured Actinomycetota bacterium, assembly GCA_963822655.1. GTDB lineage: Bacteria > Actinomycetota > Actinomycetes > Mycobacteriales > Mycobacteriaceae > Mycobacterium. The sequence goes on along the minus strand of CAWGIJ010000012.1, from coordinate 265,225 downwards.
CCGCGTCGTCGAGGATCTGCGCCATCTCGCGCGGGTGCAGCTTGTAGTTGATCGGTACCGCGACGCATTCGGCGGCCCAGATCCCGAACAGCAATTCGACGATCTCCGGCCGGTTCTCGCTGGCGATCGCGATCCGCGCGCCCGCCGGATGGTCCCGGCGGATCGATCCGGCCAGCCGCAGCGCACGCTCGCGTAGCTCGAGCCAGGTACAGCAGCGTCGCCGGCCGTGATACACCGCACCGCGGTCGGGAAAGCGTTGCGCCACTTGATTCAGCAACGCGAACAGGTTCACTTCGCCGTCCACTCCGATTCCAGTGCGAACCTGGAAAGGTACTTCGTGGAACTCCAACCCCCGTCGACGACGATCGTCTGCCCGTTGATGAAACTGCCACCGGGAGAACACAGGAATGCCACCGTGCTGGCCACATCGTCGACGGTGCCGAGCCGCTCATGCGGGGTCATCTCGACCTGCATCCGACGGAACCGGGGGTCGTTCAGCCGCTCCTCGGTCATCGCCGTCTGGATCACCCCGGGAGCGACTGCATTGCAGCGGATCCCGTGCGCCCCGTATTGGGCGGCGATGTGCGTGGTCAGCGCCGTCAGCCCACCTTTGGCCGCGGAGTACGGGCCACCGCGCAGCCCCCCGACAACGGCGAAGGTCGAAGTGATGTTGATGATGGCCGAGCCGGATTTCATGTGCGGCAGCACATCTCGGGCGAGCCGGAATGGCGCCTTGAGCATGATGTCAAGGAAGTAATCGAGGGTGTCGTCGTCGGTGCCGTGCAGCGGTGTCGGGTTTCCGACCCCGGCGTTGTTGATCAGGAAGTCGAGCCGGCCCCACTTGTCGATCGCAGCTTGCACGACGCGGGAGGGCCCGTCACGGTCGGTCAGATCGACGGCCACCGTCTCGACACGTTCGGAATCGCCTATCGAGGTTGCCAATTCGGCCAGGCGCTGCTCATTACGCCCGGTGGCCAGCACGGCCATCCCCGCCTCGGCCAGCTTGGTGGCGCAGCCGAACCCGATTCCGCCGGTCGCCCCGGTCACTATCGCTACCTGCATGTCATCCGTCCGTCGTTGTCAGTGCCGCCTGGATCTGGTGCTTGAGCACCTTGCCGGCGTCGTTCCTCGGTAGCGCATCCCAAATGACTACCTGCTCGGGAGCTTTGAAGATGGCGACTCCCTGCGCCTGCAGGAAGACGCGAAGACTGTCCACATCGGGTTCCGGCTCCCCGTTAGGGACGACGACCGCGCATGCCCGCTCTCCGGTCCGGGGATCGGGGATCCCGACGACGGCGATGTCCGCGACGCCGGGATGACCGATGAGGAGATCCTCGATCTCCTTGGGTGCGATGTTCTCGCCGTTGCGGATGATGAGGTCTTTGGCGCGACCAGTGACCACGAGGTGGTCGTCGACCCAGCGGGCCAGATCGCCGGTGCGGAAGTGGCCACCCGCGTCGAACGATCCGGCCTCGTCGTCGGCGTGTAGGTAGCCGACCAGCATCTGTGGGCCGCGGGCGTGGATCTCGCCGTCGGCGTGCAACGCGATCTCGGCGAAGCCGGGCCGGCCGTCAGTGTCGGCGGCGTGGTCGGGGTCGGTCGGTGATCCAACGGTCGTCACCGGAACCTCTGTCGAGCCGTACACCCGGGTGACCACCGCGCGCTCGAAATAGTCTGCGGCCCTGCGGATCAACGACGGCGACACCGACGCGCCGCCGCAGACGAACAACTTCAGTTGTGGCAGGCGAGTTCCGGCCCGTTCGGCAGCGGCGAGCAACTGCTCCAGAAACGGCGTCGCCCCGGCGATGTGGGTGCAGCCTTCCCGCTCGATGAGCCGGACCGCGGTGTCGGCATCCCAGCGGTCCATCACCACCGCCGACGTGCCGAGCAGTAGCGGGCATTCGAAGGCGTAGATCGAGCCGCCGATGTGGGCGATCGGCGACGGGACGAGGAACCGGTCGCCGGGCTGCACCCGCCAGTGGTCACGGAGCTGGGAGATCAGGGCATGCATCGAGTTGTGGCTGTGCAGAACGCCTTTGGGTCGACCCGTGGTTCCCGATGTGTACAGAATCATCCGCACCGCATCGGGATCAAGCTCGGGCAACGCCACCTCCGCCGCCGCTGCCGGCAGTGCTGAGCCGTCGCGGACGACCACCACTTCGGGCGGATCTGCCATCTCGGCTGTGACCCGGGCCAGCATCGCCGCGTAGTCGTGCTTGCCGAAAACCGCCGGGACGAAGACCATCCGGGTATTCGCGTCGTCCAGAATGAACAGCAGCTCCCGATCCCGCAGTGACGGCAGGATCGGGTTGACCACCATTCCGGCGATCGTCGCGGCGAGGTAGATGACTGCGGCCTCAAGCCAATTGGGCAGCATGAACGACACCACGCTGCCGACCGGCATCCGCTCCAGCATCGCCCCGGCCAGCGCGGTCGCCTGCTTGTCGAGCGTCACGCAGTCGAGCCGGAACTCGCCGTCGATCAGCACCTCGCGCTGCGGTGTCTGCCGCGCGGCGTCGGTCAGCGCGTCGGCCAGCGTCTCGCGCACCCACCAGCCACGCGCATAGGCCTCCGCGGCCCGCTCGTCGTTCCAGCGGACCGTCCGCCCACCGATCAGCTTGGTGTTCGACATCGCCGCATGTGAGGTTAGCCGCGAACCCGTCGCATCGTCATCGAGTGACGGAAACGGGATGCCGGATGGGTGTTGATGGTCAGCTGTGCCACTTCGCCGTCGGAGGTCGCATAGGTCCGGTGAACCTCGAGGGCGGGGCTGCCCACCTCGACGCTGAGTTGGTCGGCCAGGGTCGGCGAGATCAGCACCGCGGCGATCTCTTGACGCACCTCGACGATGCTCAGCCCGAAGATGTCTTCGACCAGAGGGAAGATCGGGCCGGTGTGCCGCGCCAGCAGCCTGCCCACGCCGGCGAACGCACGATTGATGTAGTACTCGGTGCGGCAGACCGGGAACTCGGCACCCTCGACGCGGCGAAAGCCCTTGACGGCCAACCACTCCTCGCCGAGTGCCAAGCCGGTCCGGCCGGCCAGCTCGTCGTCGACGACGGTCATGCCGGTGGAGTCGATGGCGAATTGCGCACCGGTGGCGAAGGCCAACAGATCGTTGATCGAGACGACGTCCTGCACGTAGGAGTCCGAGGACGGCCGCGGCACGACGAGGGTCCCCGAGCGTGGGCGCGAGGCGACCAGGTTGTCGTCCCGTAGCCGCCGCAGCGCCTCCCGGACCGTGTAGCGACTGACCGAAAAGCGCTCACACAGTTGGTGTTCCGTGGGTAGCTGGGAGCCGACGGGGTACACCCCGTCGACGATCTCCTTCCGCAGTGCGCGCGCGACCTGCAGGTAGCGGTGGTCGGCGGCCTCAGCCATCGCGGCCGTCCCGCCGCAGTGCCAACACGCTGCCGTCTGCGTCCGCCGACACGTATAGCGTGCCGTCGGGCCCGGCGGCGATGCCGGCGAACGGTCCCTGCGGCCCGGAGAACGGCGGCATGCCCTTCAACGGCTTCGGCACCACGCCGGTCGCCACCCCGAGCGGCAGCCCTGACGCGATGGTGCGCCGCGACCCGTCGGCCAGGTCCACCGCGACCACCTCCTTGCCGCCCGCGTCCACGACATACAATCGAGTGCCCTCAACGAGAATGCCTTGCGGACAGCCGAATTCGGCCGCTACGGTCTGCGGGCCGGACCCGTTGAGCGCGACCACCCGACCGGCGCCGGCCTCCGACACCAGCCAGCCGCCGTCGGGCGCGACGGCCACCCCGAGCGGATCGGCCAACCCGGACGCGATGACGTCGACTCCGCCGCCTCGGACGGCGACCACCCGGCCCGCCCCGAGTTCCGCTGCCGCAACCGTGCCGTCGGGGGCGACGGCGACGCCGTACAGCTGGTCGAAACCGTCTGCGAGCACCTCGGTTTCGCCGTCGGCCGGCCGATAGCGCGACACCTGGCCGCCGGAGGTGGTGACGACGAATTCGCCCGGCCCGGTGGGAGCCAGCCCGCGCAGGAATCCCGGATAGCCCGGGGTGAACAGCATGCCGACGGTCTGCAGTGTGTGGTCGGGGCCGAGCATGTAGAAGTAGGTGCCGTCCGCGATGTAGAGGTTGCCGTCGGCGCCGACCGCGAGATCCAGCGGCCAGTTCAGCCCGCCTGCAAGCGTGGCATCGGTGGATCCGTCGGCCAGGATCTCGGTGATCTCGCCGGTGAAGTTGGAGATGAACAGCCGACCGTCGACGAACGTGCAGTTGTCCAGTCCCGGACTGAGATTCGCCAGCACGGTCTGGTCGCCGGTGCGCGGGTCGATGCGCAACACCTGGCCGCTGTGCACCTGGGTGGAGACGATGTGGCCCGACGCGTCGAACTTCACCGAGTCCGGCACGCCGAGGCCGGATGCGACGGTTTCGGGTTCGCCGCCGTCGAGGCCGATACGCCAGATCTCGTTGGCGCCCATCACCGGGAAGTACAGCAAGCCGTCGGGGCCGAACTCCATCGCGTTCGGGGAGGGGACGTTGTCCAGCAACACCCGCGGCTCGCCGCCGTCGAGGTCGAGCTCGAGAAGCCTTCCGCCCTCCCGACATTCGCCGATGAAGAGCCGGCCCTGGTGCACCGTGATGCCGTTGGCCGACGGGATGTCGCCGCGCAGCACCCGGGTGCGGCCGTCGGTGCCGCGCACGCTGACCCGGCCGTCCATTACCTCGGTGGCGAAGAGCTCCCCGCGCGGGCCGAACGCCACGTCGTCGGGAGCGATGATGTCGCCGCCCTTGGCGCTGATCGTCTCCACCCGGCCGGTCGCGACGTCGAGCGCGCTGATCTGGCTACCGGTCACCTGCGCGATGTAGATCCGGCCGTCGGGGCCGGTGCGTAATCCGTTGGCGCCGAACAGCCTGCTGGGCGGCGTGAGTCGGTCCAGACGCCACCCGTCGGCGACCGTCGGCGACGCGCCGGCGCCGGAGCGACCTTCGTGCAGCAACATCGGTGATGACCTCCGGCCGGTGACGTTAGCAACCGAGCGTGGTCCAGACAACAGGCAGGCGATGCCCGTTCAGGACCACTTGACTCTCGGCCATGTGCAGAGAATCATATTCTCAATTATGCGTATCTTGCTATTTTGTCCGGACAATACGTAGGCGAATTCATCCAGTGGTCGATAATCTCCTCGGTCTGCGGGACCGCGTGGTCGTGGTGGCCGGCGCGGCCGGCGGCGGCATTGGCACCACGGTCACCCGGATGGTCGCCGAGGCCGGCGCAACGGTGATCGCGGTCAGTCGAGGCAAAGACAATCTCGACCAGCACATCTCGCCGCTGGTCGAACGCGGGCTGCCGATCGTCCCGGTAGCGGCCGACGTCGCGACCGAAGACGGCGTGGCCACCACCATCGAGGCGGCCCAGCGTGCAAACGGCGAATTGCACGGGTTGGTCAATGTCGCGGGTGGGGCCGGGCCACAGACCTGGATGCCGTCGACCCGGGTGAGCCGCAGCGACTGGCGCGACCTGTTCGCCGCGAACCTGGAGACCGCGTTCTTCATGAGCCAGGCGGTCGCCGCGGAGTTGAAGGCCCACAGCCGCAGTGGCTCGATCGTGTCGATCTCCTCGATCAGCGGAATGAACACCGCGCCGTTCCACATCGCCTATGGCACCGCGAAGGCGGCGATCGCCGCGATGACCCGAACCATGGCCGTCGAACTCGCGCTCGACGAGATCCGGGTGAATGCGGTCGCCCCCGGTGTGACCGCGACCCCGGCCTCGCTCACCTATGTCGACGACGACGCCGATCGCGATCGCCAGGCCATCGCAATGGGCCGACGCGGTCGACCCGAAGAGATCGCCGGCGCCATCCTGTTCCTGCTGTCCGACCTGTCCAGCTACATCACCGGTCAGACCCTGCTGGTCGACGGCGGGCTGGACCTCAAGTGGACCCACCTGGGCGCCGACAACACGTCGCTCTTCCTCAAGGACGACTCCTTCCGAGATGCGATAAGGAGACCGTAATGACTGACCTAGCCAAGGGCGTGAATTCTGAAGCGGCCGAGGAGCTCTCACGGCCGATGACAATCGGAGTCGAGGCGTACATCTCCGAGGACTATGCACGCGCCGAGCGAGACAAGCTGTGGCGCAAGGTCTGGCAGCAGGTCGGCCGCGTCGAGGAATTGCCCGAGGTCGGCAGCTACCTGACCTACGACATTCTCGACGACTCCATCATTGTGGTGCGCAGCGGTCCGAATGAGTTTCACGCCCACCACAACGTCTGCATGCATCGCGGGCGGCGGTTGATCGATACACCGGAGGGCGCCAAGAACGCTTGCGCCCGAACCCGAAAGTCGTTCGTGTGTGGCTTTCACGGCTGGACCTACGGCCTGGACGGGGCGTGCACCCATGTCCGTGAACGCGCGGACTGGCAGGACACGCTGACCGCTGGAAACACCCACCTGCGACCGGTCAAGGTCGACACCTGGGGCGGCTGGTTGTGGATCAACATGGATCCCGACTGTGAGCCGCTGGCCGACTTCCTGTTCCCCGCGGCCAAGATTCTCGACCCGTTCGGCTTGGAGAACATGCGGTACAAGTGGCGCAAATGGCTGTCTTTCGACTGCAATTGGAAAGTCGCGTTAGAGGCCTTCAACGAGACCTACCACGTATTCACCACGCACCCGGAGTTCAATAAGTTCGGTGAATTCAAAGGCTGGGCGAAAGCGCAAGGGCGGCATAGCCATATCGGCTACGACGCGCCCGAGGACATGGAGGCGACCAAGTCCAAGATCCGTCTTGGTATCGGCGCCGACCCACGCGTGTCGACCGCGGAGATGCAGGTCTACACGATGGAGGAAACCAACGCCACCACCACCCAGACGTTGGTGAACGCGGCGAGGCGACTCGTCGACGAGCTGCCCGAGGGTACGCCGGCCGACAAGGTTCTCGAGCACTGGCTGGCGTCGGCGCGCCGCGACGACGAGGCGCGCGGCGTGGTCTGGCCGACGATTCCGGCCGACATTCTGGGGCAGGCCGGCACCGCATGGCAGATTTTCCCGAACTTCCAGATCGGTCAGGGATTGACCAGTGCGCTCTGCTACGGCGCCCGCCCCCACCCCAGCTACAACCCCGACAAGTGCATCTTCGAGGTGTCGGTATTCGAGCTGCATCCCAATGGCGAAGCGCCGCAGACGGAATGGGAGTACACCCCGGTCGGTGACCCCCGGTGGCGGTCGGTGCTGCCGCAGGACTTCTCCAACATGGCCGCCGTGCAGCAGGGCATGAAGTCCCTCGGTTTCCCGGGCACCAAGCCGAACCCGTACCGCGAGCGCAGCACGGTGAACCTGCACTACCAGCTGTCGAGATACATGGGTACCGGTGCACCGCAAGAAGTTTCCGACAAGGAGCACCCCGAGGGATGACGATCGACCACGATGCGTGCGGACCCACCGAGGTGCCGCAGGACGTCGACATCGACGCGACGCGGGCCAGGTACGCCCAGGAGCGCGAGAAGCGCCTGCGCAGGGACGGCGGCGCGCAGTACCTCGAGCTCGACGGCGACTTGGCCGACCTCTACGAGGTAGACCCCTACACCCCGGTGGCCGACCGCCCCCCGATCGGGGAGGACATCGAGGTCGCGGTGCTCGGCGGCGGGTTCGCCGGATTATTGTCGGGCGCCTACTTGAAAAGAGCTGGCGTGCAGGATGTTCGGGTCATTGACATGGCCGGAGACTTCGGCGGTGTGTGGTATTGGAACCGCTTTCCCGGCATCCAGTGCGACAACGACGCCTACTGCTACATCCCGATGCTGGAGGAACTCGAGTTCCTGCCGAGCAAGAAGTTCGCCGACGGCGCCGAGATCTTCGCGCACTGCCAGGCCATGGGCAAACATTTCGACCTCTACGACGGCGCGATCTTCTCTACCCAGGTCGAGGCCATGCGCTGGGACGAGAGCAGCAAGCGCTGGCGTCTGACCACCAACCGCGGTGACGACATCCGCGCGCGGTTCGTGGTGATGGCGCAGGGCTCGTACAACAAGCCGAAGCTGCCCGGCATCCCTGGCATCAAGGAGTACCTGGACGCCGGTGGCCACGCGTTCCATTCCGCGCGCTGGGACTACGACTACACCGGCGGCGATGCCAACGGTGGCCTGCACAAGCTCGCCGACAAGCGTGTCGCACTCGTCGGCACGGGGGCCACCGGCGTTCAGCTGGTGCCGCACCTCGGCCGGGATGCCAAGCAACTCTTCGTGTTCCAGCGCACGCCGTCGTCGGTGGACATGCGCGCCAATACGCCCACCGATCCGGCCTGGGCCGCGACCCTGCAGCCCGGTTGGCAGGAGGAACGCAAACGCAACTTTCACAACTGGTCACCGTTTGTCGGGGTGGTGTTCGGCGAACCGGATCTGGTGTGCGACTTCTGGACCGAATTGGGCCGCAATATGACCGCCCGGATTGCCGCCAGCCCGGAACCCGCCGCGCTGGGGATCGAGGAGATCATGGCGATCCGGGAGGAAGAGGACTACAAGATCATGGAGCGGCTGCGAAGCCGGGTGGCCGCGCTGGTAGACGACCCCGACACCGCCGAGACGCTCAAGCCGTACTACCGCTTCATGTGCAAGCGACCGTGTTCGAGCGAGATGTACCTGCCGGCGTTCAACCTGCCCAACGTGGCTCTGGTGGACGTATCGGAATCCAAGGGCGTGGAACGCCTCACCAAACAGGGCATTGTCGCCAACGGTATTGAGTACGAGGTCGATTGCGTCGTGTTCGCTAGTGGGTTCGAGATCTCCACGGAGATCAGCCGCCGCTTCGCGGTCGACGTCATTGAGGGCCGTGACGGGCTGTCACTGTTCGATTACTGGCACGACACATACCAGACGCTGCACGGCATGACCACTCGCGGATTCCCCAACCAGTTCTTCACCGGCTTCATCCAGGGCGGTGTCTCGGCCAACACCACCGCGATGTTCGAGCAACAGGCCGAGCACATCGCCTACATCATCGCCGAGGCGCAGAAACGGGGCGCGACCACTGTCGAACCCAGTCAAGAGGGTCAAGACGGCTGGGTCACGACGGTCGGCGAACTCGCGATAGACAACTCCGCGTTCGAGATGTCCTGCACGCCTGGTTATTACAACAACGAGGGGCAGGGTGGCGCCAAGGATAATGGCGCGTTCCTCGGTGATTTCTACTCGCCGGGCTTCTATGCTTTCGGCGACCTGATCGCGGAGTGGCGCGCTAGGGGTGATCTGGCAGGTCTCGAGCTTTCATGAGCGAGTTGCGATTCGACGACCGCGTTGCCGTGGTGACCGGAGCCGGACGGGGGTTGGGTCGCGCGTACGCGACACTGCTGGCCAGGCGGGGAGCGAAGGTCGTCGTCAACGACAACGGCGGTGCTCTCGACGGCGATGGGCTGGATGCGGGCCCGGCGGAGCAGGTGGTCGGCGAGATTCGCGCAGCCGGCGGCGAGGCGGTCGCATGCAGCGCGTCGGTGGTCACCCCCGAGGGCGGCGAGGCGATCATCCGGACCGCCGTCGAGCACTTCGGCGGAGTCGACGTCCTGGTGCACAACGCGGGTAACGTCCGTCGCGGCAGCCTCAAGGAGATGAGTTACGAGGATTTCGACGCCGTGCTCGATGTGCATCTGCGCGGCGCATTTCACGTTGTGCGGCAGGCATTTCCGCTGATGTGCGAGGCCGGCTACGGCCGAATTGTGCTGACCTCGTCGATCGGCGGGATGTACGGCAACCACGGCGTGGCCAATTATGCGGCGGCCAAAGCCGGCGTGATCGGGTTGTCCAACGTCGTCGCGCTCGAAGGCGCGGATGAGGGCGTGACGTGCAACGTGATCGTGCCGGCCGCGGTGACGCGGATGGCCGCTGGCCTCGACACCTCGGCGTACCCCCCAATGGGCCCGGAACTCGTTGCGCCCGTGGTGGGTTGGTTGGCCCACCAATCCTGTTCGGTGACCGGTGAGGTGTTCATCGCGCTGGCCGGTCGCGTGGCCCGTGCGGTCGTCGCCGAGGGTCGCGGTGTCTGCCGGCCGTCGTGGACGGTCGAGGATGTCGGCGACCAGCTGGATGCAATCCGAAACGTCGAGGAGCCGCTGGTGTTTCCGGTCGTCCCGGACGGCCACAACGAGCACATCCGCTACAGCTTCGGTCTGGCTCACCGCTCGAGCGACCAAGGAGCGCTGCATGATTAGCTCGACGGGCCCGATGGCTGGTGTACGGGTGGTCGATCTGACCGCGATGGTGATGGGGCCGTATTGCACGCAGATCATGGCCGACATGGGCGCCGACGTGATCAAAGTCGAACCCCCGCAAGGGGATAACACCCGGTACATCTCGGTAGGCCCGGCGCCGGGCATGAGCGGGGTGTTCGTCAACGTCAACCGTGGCAAGCGCAGCGTCGTGCTGGACCTGCAAACTGATGCCGGATCGGCCGCGCTGCGGGCGCTCGTCGAAACCGCCGACGTGTTCATCCATTCGATGCGCGCCAAGGCGATCACCAAACTCGGCTTCGCCTACGACGACGTCGCGGCGATCAATCCCGCCATCGTGTACACCAACTGCTACGGGTATGGCCGGCGGGGACCCGACCGCGACCGCCCCGCCTACGACGACACCATTCAGGCCGAGTGTGGTCTGCCGGCGGTGCAAGAGCAATTGACCGGCCAAGCCGACTTCGTCGGCACCATCATGGCCGACAAGGTCGCCGGCTTGACCGCTCTGTACGCCACGATGATGGCGTTGTTCCACCGCGAGCGCACCGGTGAGGGTCAAGAGGTCGAGGTCGCCATGTTCGAGACCATGGCCTCGTTCGTTCTCGTCGAGCACGCCAACGGAGCCCTGTTCGACCCGCCGCTGGGGCCTGCGGTGTATCCGCGCACCGTGGCGCCCAACCGCCGCCCGTATCGGACCAGCGATGGCTACATCGCCGCGCTGATATACAACGACAAGCACTGGAACGCCTTCATGAACGCCGTGCGGCCACCGTGGGCCAGCGAGCGGTATTCGACCTTGGAACAGCGTGCCCGCGAGATCGACACCATCTACGGCCTGGTGGCCGAGACGATGAAGGAGCGGTCCACCTCGGAATGGCTGACACTCCTGCGCGAACTCGAGATACCCGCCGCGCCCCTGAACACCCCCGGCGCGCTCTTCGATGATCCGCATCTCAACGCCGTCGGCATGTTCGAGACGGTCGAGACGCCGCACGGACCGGTGCGTTTCCCGGGCGTTCCCACCTGGTTCTCGCGGACACCGGGTCGTGTCGCGGGTCCGGCGCCCGAACTCGGCGCCCACACCGTCTCAGTCCTCGACCAATTGGGTCTGGCCGATTCGGTTTAGCTGCCTACTCAACGAAATACCTTGCAAATGAAGGAGTCTCCCACAATGACGGTGCCCGTCTACAAACGCATCCTCGACTTGTTCGAGGCCGAGGGTGTGAACACGCTGTTCGGTATCCCGGACCCGAACTTTGTGCACATGTTCGCCGAGGCCGACGCCCGCGGGTGGTCGGTGGTCGCTCCGCATCACGAACTCAGCGCGGGATTCATGGCCGAGGCTGCGTCGCGGATGACGGGTAGGCCCGGTCTGTGTATCGGCACCCTCGGCCCGGGCATGGCCAATATCGCGGGCGCGATCCAGTGCGCACTCGTGGAGAACTCGCCGGTGATCTTCCTCGGCGGCCAGCGCGCCCGCATCACCGAACGCCGGGTCCGGCGCGGGCGTATCCAATTCGTCCGTCAGGAACCACTTTTCGCGGCCTCGGTCAAATACAGCGCGTCCATCGAGTACGCCGACCAGACCGACGAGATCATCCACGAAGCGATCCGGCAGGCCATGTCCGGCACGCCTGGTCCGGTCTATGTCGAGTATCCGTCGCATGTCATTCTCGAAGAGCTCGATGTGCCGGATCCTTTGCCGCCCAATCGGTATCGTCTGGTCAACCAGGGGGCCGGCGCCCCTGCGGTCGCCGAGGCCGTGAAGCTGATTCGCGAAGCGAAGAGCCCGATTCTGTTGGTGGGCCACGGGGTGCACACGTCGCGCACCGGTCCGGTGGTAAAGGAGCTCGCCGACCTGATGGCCTGCCCGGTCATCCAGACCTCCGGGGGGACGTCGTACATCCCGGGGTTGCAGGAGCGAACGTTCCCCTATCTGTTCTCCCCGGCCGCCAACGAGGCGGTCGAGGAATCCGACCTGTGCGTCGCGCTGGGAACCGAACTCGGTGAGCCGATGCACTACGGCCGGACCCAGCATTGGGCGGGCAACGACGCGAACCGCAAATGGGTGTATGTCGAGCAGGACGCGGCTGCCATCGGCGTGAACCGCCAATTCGACGTGCCGCTGGTGGGCGATCTGCGCGGCGTCGTGCCGCAACTCGTCGACGCGCTCCGGGATACGCCGCGGACGCGAGCGGCCAATCTCGAGAAGCTGGTCAACTCCGACGCCGAGGAACTCGCGCAGCTAGCCGTGAGTGCGCCGTCGGGACGTTCGCCGATTCACCCGGCGCGCTACGTCGTCGAGGCCACCAAGGCGTTCAACGATCTCGAAGACGGCATCCTGGTCCGCGACGGCGGCGCAACCGTCATCTTCCAGTGGACCTACTCGCAGTCCAAGCCGCGGGACGTGATCTGGAACCAGAACTTCGGCCATCTCGGGACCGGATTGCCGTATGCGGTCGGAGCATCGGTCGCCGAGGGTGGCAAGCGGCCGGTGATGCTGCTGACGAGTGACTCGGCATTTCTCTTCCATATCGCTGAACTGGAAACGGCGGCGCGCCTGCAGCTTCCGCTGGTCTGCGTGGTGGGTGTCGACCACCAGTGGGGTCTGGAAGTGGGCGTCTACAAGCGCACGTTCGCCCAGCCGTCACCACAGCCCGGCGTGCATTGGAGCAAGGACGTCCGGATGGACAAGATCGCGGAGGGCTTCGGCTGCCACGGTGAGTACGTCGAGAAAGAAGACGAGATCGGACCGGCCATCGCGCGCGCCTACGCGAGCGGCAAAGTCGGCGTGCTGCACGTGTGCATCGACCCAAAGGCCAATTCCGAGGAGATGCCCAAGTACGACCGATTCCGCACCTGGTATGCCGAAGGCACCCAGTAACCGGCGCGACTAAGGAAGAGTGCACGCTATGCGCGAATACCTGAAGTTCTACATCGACGGACAATGGGTCGACCCGTTGCAGCCCAATGCTTTCGACGTGGAAAACCCGGCGACCGAGCAGGTGTCGGGGAAAATCTCGCTCGGCTCGGCGGCCGATGTCGACGTGGCGGTGCGCGCCGCACGTCGGGCGTTCGCAAGCTGGTCGCAGACGACTCGCGAACAGCGCCTCGATCTGTTGCAGGCCATCCTCGCCGAATACCAGAAGCGCGCCGATGACCTTGCCGAGGCGATCACCGACGAGATCGGCGCGCCGCCGTCGTTGGCAGCGGGGCCACAGGTCTTCCTCGGTATCGGACACCTGACCACAGCCATCGACGCACTGAAGAACTTCTCGTTCGAGGAGCAGAAGGGCGAGAGTCTCATCGCCAAGGAGCCGATCGGTGTCTGCGGTTTGATCACGCCGTGGAACTGGCCGATCAATCAGGTCGCGGTCAAGGTGTACCCGGCGCTGGCGACCGGCTGCACCGTCGTCCTCAAACCCTCTGAGGTGGCACCGTTTTCGCCGTACATCTTCGCCGAAATCCTGGATGCCGCGGGCGTGCCGGCCGGTGTTTTCAATCTGGTCAACGGTGACGGCCCCGGGGTGGGTGAGGCGCTCGCGAGCCATCCCGACATCGACCTGGTGTCGTTCACCGGGTCGACCCGCGCCGGCATCGAGGTGGCCAAGCTCGCGGCCCCGACCGTGAAGCGGGTGACCCAGGAACTCGGCGGCAAGAGCCCCAACATCGTGCTCGACGACAGCGCCTTTGCCACGAGCGTCAGTGCCGGCGTGGCCAATATGATGCCGAACTCGGGCCAGAGCTGCAACGCGCCCACGCGCATGCTGGTTCCGAAATCCCGTATGGCAGAGGCGGTTTCCATCGCACGCGAGGCGGCCGAGAAGGTCACCGTGGGTAGCCCCGAGGCCGGGACGACGATCGGGCCGGTGGCGTCGCGGGCGCAGTTCGAGAAGGTCCAGCGGCTGATCCAGAAGGGTGTCGACGAGGGCGCGACCGTGGTCGTCGGAGGCCCGGGCCGGCCGGCAGGTCTGGACCAGGGCTACTACGTCAAGCCGACCGTCTTCGCCGACGTCACCAATGACATGACCATCGCGCGCGAAGAGATCTTCGGGCCGGTGCTGTGCATCCTCGGCTACGACGACCTCGACGACGCCGTCGCGATCGCCAACGACACCGAATACGGCCTCGCCGGCTTCGTGTCCGGAGCCGACCTCGACACGGCCCGTCAGGTCGCCCGCCGAATCCGCGCGGGCTGGGTCACCATCAACCACGCATTCGACATGAACGCGCCGTTCGGCGGCTACAAGCGCAGCGGTAACGGCCGGGAGTGGAGTGAATTCGGGTTCCACGAATACCTGGAAGTCAAAAGCATTTTGGGTTTCGCGCCGGACAGGGCGGCGCGATGAAATGTCGCGCCGCCGTGATCCGCGGTGTCGGCATGGACTGGGAGATCCGCGAGATCGATCTCGATCCGCCACGCGCCGGCGAGGTCATGGTCCGGATGGCCGTCGCCGGAATCTGTCATTCCGACGACCACCTGTTTACCGGCGATGTGGTGCCGACCCCCGAGGTGCTGGCCGCCAGCGGTCAGCCGGCGCCGGACTGGTTCCCGCTGCTGGGTGGGCACGAAGGCGCCGGCGTGGTCGCCGAGGTCGGGCCCGGAGTGACGGCGGTGCAACCGGGGGACCACGTGGCGCTGTCGTTCATCCCTGCGTGCGGCAGCTGCCGCTTCTGCGTCAACGGGCAGAGCTACATCTGTGATATCGGGGCCAGCCTGTTCGTCCGTGAGATGCCGACCGACGGCACCTGCCGACGACACCTCGGTGACGAAAACCTGCTCGCCTACGGACAACTCGGCACTTTCGCCGAATACGCCGTGTTGTCGGAGAAGTCCGTCATCAAGATCGACGAGGCGATTCCCTTTCATGCCGCCTCACTCGTGTCATGCGGGGTCAGCACCGGCTGGGGCTCAGCGACGGTGTCGGCGGGCACCGAACCGGGCGACACCGTGGTCGTCATCGGCGCGGGTGGTGTTGGGATGAACGCCCTGCAAGGGGCACGCGCCGTCGGCGCCAAATATGTCGTCGCGGTGGATCCGGTTGAGTCCAAACGAGATTCGGCCAAAATCTTCGGAGCCACACACAGCGCCGAATCCGCGGAGGCGGCGATACCCCTGGTGCGCGAGATCACGGCCGGTCTGATGGCCGATCGCGTCGTCATCTGCCCCGGCGTGGTGCACGTGGACCTGATCCCGCTGGCGCTGACGCTGCTTCGCAAAGGCGGCATCTGCGTGCTCACCGGGATCACCCCGTACACCGAGCCGCCGGTGCCGGTGGTCTTGCAGGAGATGACGCTGTCGGCGAAGCAACTCCGCGGTGCGCTGTACGGCGGGATGAATCCGCGGACGAGCGTGCCGATGCTGTTGTCGCTGTACCAGGCCGGAGCGTTGAAGCTCGACGAACTGGTCACCCAGCATTACCAGCTCGACCAGATCAACGAGGCATTCGTGGATCTGCGTGAAGGGCGCAACATCCGCGGGATCATCGATTTCGCGAGCCCCTAGGCGCGACGCGTTCACGTTGAACGGTCGCCACGCTCGAAACCATGGCATGGTTCTTGTTGGTCGAGCATGTCAACGGTGCCATGTTCGACCCTTCGTGGGGGGGCTAAACGACATCGGACGGGTCATCGCCTCGCTGGTCTCCGACGAGATGGGATGGGTCAACGGTGAGCGGATCGAAGCCTCCGGCGGAATGAAGCTCTAGGGGCGCACTCGGAGTTGGCCCGCGGCAGCATATCTCGCGCCGTCGCCGCGCCGTGTCTGCCGCCGATGCGGTCGGCCCGCACCTAAACTGGCGCCTGCATCAAGCAGGGAGGGGCACCCGAGTATCGGCGCCAAAAAAGCCGCCGACCAGGAAACCGGTCGACGCGCTGGAGAGGTGAACATGGAACCGGCCGGGGCATACCCCGTGCCGGTTCATTCTGCTCGGAAGCCACGCTGGGTCGCTCCGCCACCGCCGAGCCGCCCGGCGCGTAAATCGGGCGCCGACGAACGCCGCCCGGGAATTCGCGCGCTTGATGGCCTGCGCGCGCTGGCCGTCGGGCTGGTGCTCGCCGACCACGGCGGCATCCCCGGCATGTCCGGCGGATTCCTCGGCGTCGACGTGTTCTTCGTGCTCAGCGGTTTCCTGATCACCTCGCTGCTGCTGGACGAGCTCGGCCGCACCGGCCGCATCGACTTGGCCAACTTCTGGGTGCGCCGCGCCCGACGACTGCTTCCCGCGCTGGTCCTGATGGTGCTGACGGTCGCGATCGGGAGGCAACTGTTCTCGCCCGAGGCAGTCGCCAGCCTGCGCAACGATGCCGTCGCCGCCTTCTTCTGGGTGGCGAACTGGATGTTCGTCGCCGACAAGACCGGCTACTTCGCGCAGGGCACCCCACCATCTCCGCTGCAGCACGCCTGGTCGCTCGGCGTGGAAGAGCAGTACTACATCGTGTGGCCGTTGGTGCTGGTCGCCGTGGCCGTGGGGCTCGCGGCCCGCGGGCGGCGCCGCAACAAGCGGGGCACCGTCGGCGCGGTGCGTCTGGCGATCTTCGTGCTCGCCACGCTCGGCACCATCGGATCCGCCGCCGCCGCGATCGTGCTCGCATCCAACGCCACCCGCGACCGGGTGTACTTCGGCACCGACACCCGGGCCCAGGCGCTGCTGGTCGGCGCCGCGGCGTCGGCCTTGCTGGTCAGCGACTGGCCGGCTCTGAATCGCGGCTGGTCGCTGATCCGGTCCCGGCAGGGTAAGTGGATCGCCCGCTTGCTCCCGGCAATAGGCCTGGCGCTACTCGGGGTCGCGGTGCACTTCGCCACCGGCAATGCCCGCGAGTTCCACAGCGGCCTGCTGATCGCGGTGGCCGTCGCGGCCGTGTTGGTGATCGCGCCGGTCGCGCTGGATCAGGGCGGGCCCGTCGCCTCCGCGCTGGCCTGGGGTCCGCTGGCCTGGCTGGGCGGCATCTCCTACGGCATCTACCTGTGGCACTGGCCGGTCTTTCTGGTGCTCAACGGTCAACGGACCGGATGGCACGGCATGTCGCTGTTCGCCGTCCGGGTCGCCGTGACGCTGGCGATCTCGGTGGTGTCCTGGTGGGCGATCGAGCAGCCGATCCGCAAGTGGCGCCCGGTCGAGGTGCCGCTGCTTCCGCTCGCCGGAGCGACCGCGGCCACCGCCGCCGCCCTGACGTTGCTGGTCGTTCCCGTCGTGCCCAAACACGGTGTCAGCGCGCTGGACGCCAGTCTGCCGCCGGACGTGTCGCCGGTCGCGGTTGTGTCGCCGTCGACCCCGGAAGGCATCAAGCCGGCGCGGGCCATCACCAAGCGGGACCCGCTACGCCCCTTCACCGTCTCGGTGTTCGGCGATTCGATTGGCTGGACGATGATGCACTTCCTGCCGCCGACCCCGGGATTCCAGTTCGTCGACCACACCGTGATCGGCTGCAGCCTGGTGCGCGGTGGTCCGTACAGCTACCTCGGTCAGACCCTGGACCAGAAGGCCGAATGCGAAAACTGGCCCGGCCGTTGGACATCACAGATCGCCGCCGACCAACCCGACGCCGTGCTGCTGGTGATCGGCCGATGGGAGACCGTCGACCGCGTCAACGAGGGCCGCTGGACCCACATCGGCGATCCGGCATTCGACTCCTACATCAACGCCGAGTTGTCGCGCGCCATCAACATCCTCAGCTTCAGTGGCTCCCCGCTGACCGTCGCCAATCTGCCGTACAGCAGGCGCGGTGAACGGCCGGATGGCAGCCTGTATCCCGAGGACCAGCCCGAGCGGGTGAACGAGTGGAACACCATGCTGGGCAAGACGATTGGTGATCGCCCGGATGTCCGGATCCTCGACCTCAAGAAGAAGCTGTGCCCGCAGGGTTCGTACACCGCGGACGTCGACGGAATCCACGTCCGCAGCGACGGCGTGCACCTCACCGAGGAGGGCGTGCACTGGTTGACGCCCTGGCTCGAACAGTCGCTGAAGCCCCGTTAGGTGGCGGCGTAGCAGCTCAGTTCCATGCTGTCGCTGTCGCGAACGGCGAAATTGAAACTCACGTAAGCACTTTCGCTGCTGTGCACGTAGTCGAGGTACGACCGCGCATCGGCGCTCTCGGTGTTGTCGGCGATGACCAGTGAGCCGGGCGACAGCTTCGGCTCCAGCAGCTTGATCACCGGCAGGTACAGCTCTTTCCACCCGTCGAGCAGGACGAAGTCGACCGGCCCGTCCAGGTCGGCGAGGGTGGCCAGCGCGTCGCCCTCGAGCACAGTGATCAGGTCGTCCAAGCCGGTGTCGGCGAACGTCTGCTTGGCGGCGGCGATCTTGCTGTCGCTGATCTCTGTCGTGATCACCCGCCCTGCGCCGTTGTCGCGCGCGGCGGATGCCAAGTGCAGCGCCGAAATACCAAAGGACATACCGAATTCCACGATGGTCGCCGGCTTGGTCGCCCGCACCAGCGAGTACAGCAGCCGCCCCGACTCCGGCGTGACGGGAATGTAGAACTCGCTCATCGCGTCGGCGCGTTCCTGGACGGTTCTGGCCGCGGACATGTTCGGACGCCGCTCGCGCAACGTCGACATCTGCTCCTGCGCCTCGGCGTACATCCGATGCAGGGTGTCGGCGACTCGGGGTTGTTGCAATGTAGTAGCCATGTCGTCGAGCCTAGGCGTTAATGAACGCCAACGGGCACTTCCCCTAACCGGTCGCTTGCGGGAGCAAGACGATCTTGCCGTGTGTATGCCGCTGCTCGAGTTCGGTGAATGCGTCGACGACCTGGTCCAACGGGTAGGTCCTGGCGACGTCGAAGTCCACGGCGCCCGAGACGATCAGGTCGGCGATCTCCTGCAAAACGGCCGGGGTTGACGCCTCGGCGCTGCCTTCGGCCTTCGCGCCGATTTCGGCGGCCTTGGCGAACGAGATGATCGTGTTGATCCGCTGTACCGGCACACCGAGATCCACCGCGAGCTGGACGTAGTCCGGTCCGAACAGGTCGATGAAGGCGTCGACGCCATTCGGTGCGGCCTGCCGCAGTCGGTCGGGCAACCCGTCGCCGTAGTCGACCGGCACGACGCCGTGTGCGAGCAGCCACTCGGCATTGCTTCCGGACGCGATGCCCAGCACCTGCACGCCTCGAAGTGCCAGCAACTGCACGACCAGGCTGCCCACGCCGCCGGCGGCCGCCGACACCGCCACCGTCTCACCCTGCTTCGGCTGCACCGCACGAACTGCGGCGTAGGCAGTGGCGCCCACCACGTATAGCGAACCCGCTACCTCCCAACTCAATTCGGCCGGCTTGCGAATCAACTGGTCGACGGGAACGACCGTGTGGGTGGCGTGGCTCGACCGCTGGAAGCTGAACCCGAGGACCTCGTCGCCGACGGCGAAATCGCTGACACCGCCGCCAACCTCGACCACCACCCCGGCCAGGTCGCTGCCTTCGCCGGAAGGGAAGGTGGCGGGGAATCGCTCGTGCAGGGCTCCCGTGCGGATGCCCGCCTCGCCGGGATTGATGCCGGCGGCGCGGACTTCGACAAGCACCTCGCCCGTGCCGGGCACCGGCCTGTCGATGTCAGTGACGTACAGGACGTCAGGACCGCCGTAGCTGTCGAACCGGACCGCGCGCGTCTGTGTCGTTGGCATTCCTGCGCAAACCCGGCGTCACGCCGATGTATTCCGTTACGACACCACGTTGATCGGATCGCCGATGTGCACCGTGTCGAAGTACCACGCGGCGTTGTCCGGGCTGAGGTTGACGCAGCCGTGGCTTACGTTCGCGTACCCCTGCGAGTCGACCGACCACGGCGCCGAATGCACGTAGACCCCGCTCCAGGTGACCCGCACGGCGTACTGCGCGGTGATCTTGTAGCCCTCCGACGACTCGAGTGGGATGCCGATCGTGCGCGAATCCATCACGACCGTGCGCTCTTTCGACAGCGCGGAGAAGTTGCCCATCGGTGTCGGGCGAGTGGGTTTGCCCATCGACGCGGGCATCGTCCGCAGCACTTCACCGTTCTGGGTGACGGTGAAGGTGTGTGCGGAAATGCTGGCGGTGCCGACCACCGCGTCACCGGTCTCGAAGCCGGTGGACAGTGCGTGTACCTGCACGCCGACGTGGCTGTGCGGTGGCCAATAGCCGTTCGGCTTCCATTCGACGACATTGGGTTCGGGCCATTCGAAGTGCCCCGTCATGTGATTGGGCGCAGTGACTTTGATGGTTCTCTCGACCGCCACGCGATTGGTCACCGGGCCCGCGAACGTGACGATCACCGGGTGGGCCACGCCGACGACGGCGCCGCTTGCCGGCTGGATCGAGGCGATGCCTGCGCTCGGGGTGGGGGGTGCGATCGCCGCCACCGCCGGGGCCGCCGACGCCGCGATGGTCAGCACGGCGGTCGATGCCGCGAGCCAACCTGCTCGAATCGCTCTACCCACGGTGTCCACCCTCCGAGACGATGCAAGGCCCCCGCTTGCATTCCGTATCTCTCATACTGCCCTACGTTCCGCGCAGCAAACCGGGTATTGATTGCGCGAGTCCTTCTCGGTGAGCCATCCTAGCGGACATATGCCCTGTTGAGCGGCGTTTACTTGGCCAAACGGGCGATGTCGGCCGGCTGAGCTGGACGTGAGTTGGCAAGCGCATGTACGTCGGATGACGGGCACCGCATCGCGCGCTCAGCCGTGCCAGCTGATCCAGCGCCGGACGTCGACGGCGATTACCGGGCCGTCGAGCGAAACCGACTGATACTGGGCGTATTTCGCGCGTAACAGGTCGCGCCCGGCATCCGCCGCGCTGCCGTCGTGGTGGATTGTGGCGACACCGTCGGCCCGGACCCACCACAGCCGCGTCCAGTCGTCGTCGTAATGATCGACGAGCAGGCTCACCTGCGGGTTGCCCTCGATATCGATCAACCGTCGAAGCCGTTGCGTGGTCTTGGGTTTGGCGTCGACCGCGGTGTACACCACCTGTTCGTGCACCGCGAACACGACGGGCACCAGGTGCGGTCGGCCGTCGGGACCGGCGGTGGCCAGGCGGGCCACCGGCGATCGGGCGAATCGCGCCTCGGCGTCGAAGTCGGACATGTCTAGTTGATGGTGAGCCCGCCGTCGACGACGATCGTTTGCCCGGTGACGTAGCCGCCGGCCGCCG
Organism: uncultured Actinomycetota bacterium; assembly: GCA_963822655.1. Lineage (GTDB taxonomy): Bacteria > Actinomycetota > Actinomycetes > Mycobacteriales > Mycobacteriaceae > Mycobacterium. Next base: position 243,892 of record CAWGIJ010000012.1, on the reverse strand, counting down.
ACGCCAGCCAGACGGCCGTGGCGGCCAGTTCGCGGTCATCGCCGAGGCGGCCGAGCACCAGGCGGTGCGCCTGGCTTTCCAGGTACTCCGGCGGGTACTCGTCGGTCATCTCGGTCTTGAAGAAGCCCGGCGCGAGCGCGTTGACGCGAATTCCCTTGCGGGAGCCCCATTGTTGAGCCAAATCGCGGGTGAGCCCGATGACCGCGGCCTTGCTGGCACTGTAGGCGGCCTGCGGCAGACCGGCGGTGGTGATGCCGAGAATGCTGGCGATGTTGATGATCGAGCTTCCCGGCTTCATGACGCGACCGCAGGCCTGCGCCAGCCAGTACGAGCCGTTGAGATTGATGTCGACCACCGACCGGAACTGCTCGGGCGTCTCCCGGGTGGCCGGGACGGCGGTGCCGACACCGGCGTTGTTGATCAACACATCGACCCGGCCGAACGTCTGGATCGCGGCCTCGACCAACGCCTGGTCCTGCTCGGGGACGCTCACGTCGGTGCCCACCGCCAGGGCTTTGCGGCCGGCAGCCTCGACCAGCGCGGCGGTGTCGGCAAGCCGCTCGACGCGGCGCGCCCCCAGCACGACGTCGGCCCCGGCCTCGGCGAACGCCTGGGCGAACGACACGCCTAACCCGGACGAGGCGCCAGTCACGATCACCACTTTGTCGTCGAGTCGGAACGAATCGAGAACGCTCATGCGTAAGACACCTTTGCGGTTGAGTTGCCGTCCAGCCAGAACTTTGAAGCTACCGGGCCAACCGCCGCGAAGGCCTGGACCCGTCGCGAAACGTCGATATGCCCGTTTACGCGACGCAAGCTACGGTTAGATAAACGAAGTTATGGCGGTTGAGGCATAGCTGATCAATCCAGGTTGTAACTCACGCAGGAGGTGACGGGATGAGCGGATCGCACCGCCGCAAACCGCGGAGGTCGCTGAGCGTGCTCAGTCTGCTGGCAGCGGCAGGGCTTGGGCTGGCGACGATTCCTGCCGCCAACGCGTCGCCGGCGATCCCGCCCGTACCACGTGACGCAGCGTCGGCCAGCGCGGTGGTGGGCCCGCAGATCGTGGACATCGACGCCAAGCTGGGCTTCCAGAGCGCGATCGGCGCCGGAACCGGCATCGTCATCGACCCGAGCGTGATCCTCACCAACAACCACGTCGTCGCCGGCGCGACCGACCTCACCGCGCGGTCCATCGCCAACGGCCAGGTCTTCCCGGCCACCGTTATCGGATTCGACCGTCAACACGACATCGCGGTGCTGCAACTCGCGGGCGGCGGTCTGCCGATGGCCAACATCGGCAACTCGGACTCCGTGCGCGTGGGCGACCCGGTTGTCGCACTCGGTAACGCCGGCGGGGCCGGCGGCGCACCCAGCATCGAGGAAGGGCGCATCGGTGCGCTCCACCAGACGGTGTCGGCCAACGACGCGCTGACCGGAAGCACCGAGACCCTGACCAACTTGATGGAGGTCGACGCCAACATCCGACCCGGCGACTCCGGTGGCCCCACGGTCAACGCCGCCAACCAGGTGATCGGCATGAACACCGCCGCGACGTCGAACTTCCACCTCGGCCGCGGCCAGGGCTTCGCGATCCCGATCAACGAGGCGATGGCCATCGCCGGGCAGATCCGCGCCGGCGCCTCGTCGGGCACCGTGCATATCGGACCGACCGCCTTCCTCGGCGTCGGAGTCAACGACGCGAGCGGCGCGGGCGCGATCGTCCGCCAGGTGATCCCGACGGGGCCGGCCGCCGGCGCCGGAATCAACCCGGGTGACGTCGTCGACTCGATCAACGGTCAACCGGTCAACTCGGCCACCGCGTTGACGAACATCCTCGACCAGCACCACCCCGGCGACCACGTCACCGTGGGCCTCAAGGGCCGGTCCGTCGACGTGCAGCTGGGGGATGGCCCGCCGGGCTGATCCAACGCCGCAGCTCAGCGGGTGAACTGAATTCGTTTGGCGCGTAAGGTTTTCGATGCCGTACCCCGGGTACGTGTAACGTCGTGGACTTGACCAGGGGGACAGAACTCACGTCCGAGCATGATCCCGCGGAAGGAAGCCACGTCGAAGGCGGCGTGGTGGAGCATCCCAACGCCGACGAGTTCGCCGAGGCCAAATCGCTGCCGGCAGATCCGACCTGGTTCAAACACGCAGTCTTCTACGAGGTGCTCGTTCGAGCCTTCGTTGACGGCAACGCGGACGGATCGGGAGATCTGCGGGGGCTCATGGAGCGCCTGGACTATCTGCAGTGGCTGGGTGTCGACTGTCTGTGGTTGCCGCCGTTCTACGACTCTCCGCTACGAGACGGCGGTTACGACATCCGCGACTTCTACAAAGTGCTGCCCGAATTCGGCACCGTCGAGGACTTCGTCGCGTTGCTCGATGCGGCGCACGAACGGGGCATCCGGGTCATCACCGATCTCGTGATGAACCACACGTCGGATTCCCACCCGTGGTTCCAGGAATCGCGGCAGGATCCCGACGGCCCATACGGCGACTTCTACGTCTGGAGCGACACCAGCGAGCAGTACGCCGATGCGCGCATCATCTTCATCGACACCGAAGAGTCGAACTGGACCTTCGACCCGGTGCGTAAGCAGTTCTACTGGCACCGCTTCTTTTCGCATCAGCCGGACCTGAACTACGACAACCCGGCCGTGCAGGAAGCGATGATCGACGTGCTGCGGTTCTGGCTCGATCTTGGGATCGACGGGTTCCGGTTGGACGCTGTGCCGTATCTGTTCGAGCGCGAGGGCACCAACTGCGAGAACCTGCCCGAGACGCACGCCTTCCTGAAGAAAGTGCGCAAAGTCGTCGACGACGAGTTCCCGGGCCGGGTGCTGCTGGCCGAGGCCAACCAGTGGCCCGCCGACGTCGTCGAATATTTCGGTGATCCCAGCACCGGCGGCGACGAGTGCCACATGGCGTTCCACTTCCCGCTGATGCCGCGGATTTTCATGGCGGTGCGGCGCGAATCGCGGTTCCCGATCTCGGAGATTCTCGGGCAGACCCCCGAGATTCCGGACATGACGCAATGGGGGATCTTCCTGCGCAACCACGACGAGTTGACGCTGGAGATGGTCAGCGACGAAGAGCGCGACTACATGTACTCCGAGTACGCCAAAGACCCGCGGATGAAGGCCAACGTCGGGATCCGGCGCCGGCTGGCCCCGCTGCTGGACAACGACCGCAACCAGATCGAGCTGTTCACCGCGCTGCTGCTGTCACTGCCCGGGTCACCGTGTCTGTACTACGGCGACGAGATCGGCATGGGTGACGTCATCTGGTTGGGTGACCGCGACGGCGTGCGCACCCCTATGCAGTGGACCCCGGATCGCAACGCCGGGTTCTCCAAGGCGAACCCCGGCCGGCTGTACCTGCCAGCCAGCCAGGACTCGGTCTACGGGTATCAGGCCGTCAACGTCGAAGCGCAGATGGACACCTCGACGTCATTGCTGAACTGGACCCGCACCATGCTGATGGTGCGCAGGCGACACGATGCGTTTGCGATCGGGTCGTTCCAGGAGCTGGGCGGAACGAACCCGTCGGTGCTGGCCTACGCCCGGGTGTCCGACGATGACGTGGTGGTCTGCGTCAACAACCTGTCGCGCTTCCCGCAACCCATCGAACTGAACCTGCAGCACTGGAACGGCTACATACCGATCGAGTTGACCGGCCGGGTCGAGTTTCCGCGCATCGGCCACCTGCCCTACCTGCTGACACTGCCGGGACACGGGTTCTATTGGTTCCAGTTGTGCGGTTCGGAGGAGTCGCAATGAATCTGCCGTGGACCGAATGGCTTCCGCAGCAGCGCTGGTACGCCGGCCGCAGCCGCGAGCTGGCGACCGCGGAACCGGGCCTTGTCGTCGGGTTGCGCGACGGCCTGGACCTCACGCTGGTCGATGTCACCTACACCGACGGCTCTGCCGAGCGTTACCAGGTGATCGTCGGCTGGAATTCAGAGCCGCCCGAGGAGTACAGCGCCGTGGCCACCATTGGCGCCGACGGCGACCGCGTCGGCTTCGACGCCCTCTACGACCCGGATTCGGCGGCGTTCCTGCTGTCGCTGGTCGACTCGTCGGCCAACCGCGAGGCGGTGTCGTTCGGCAAGGAGCCGGACGTGAACCTGCCGCTGAACGCGTACCCGCGGGTGTCGGACGCCGAGCAGAGCAACACCAGCGTGATCTTCGACCGCGATGCCGTCCTGAAGCTATTTCGTCGGGTGAGCCCGGGCATCAACCCCGACATCGAGCTCAACCGGGTACTCGGCCGAGCGGGAAACCCGCACGTGGCGCGGCTTTTGGGCACTTACGAGTTGGCGGGGTCGGACGGCGACAGCAGTAGCCCGCTGGGCATGGTGACCGAGTTCGAGGGCAACGCCGCCGAGGGCTGGGCGATGGCCACCGCCAGCGTCCGCGATCTGTTCGCCGAGGGCGACCTGTACGCCTACGAGGTCGGCGGCGACTTCGCCGGCGAGTCGTATCGACTCGGCGAATCCGTCGCGTCCGTGCATGCCGGGCTCGCCGAGGCGCTCGGCACCTCGCAAGCCGCGTTCCCGGTCGACACCATGCTGGCCCGGTTGTCGTCGGCGGCCGCGGCGGTGGCCGATCTCGGACAGTACGTGTCGGCGATCGAGCAGCGATTCCAGAAGCTGGGCGAGCAGACCATCACCGTGCAGCGGGTGCACGGCGATCTGCACCTGGGGCAAGTGCTGCGCACGCCCGAGTCCTGGCTGCTGATCGACTTCGAAGGCGAACCGGGCCAGCCGCTGGAGGAGCGGCGCGCGCCGGACTCTCCGCTACGGGATGTCGCGGGCGTGCTGCGATCGTTTGACTACGCCGCCTACGGACCTCTGGTCGATCAATCCGCCGACAAACAGTTGGCTGCGCGCGCCCGAGAATGGGTCCAGCGGAACCGAACCGCGTTTTGCGACGGCTACGCGGCGGCATCGGGCCTGGATCCGCGAGATTCCGACCTGGTGTTGGCGGCCTACGAACTGGACAAGGCGGTGTATGAAACCGGCTACGAGTCGCGCCACCGGCCTGGATGGCTGCCCATCCCGCTTCGCGCGATCGCCAAGTTTGTAGCAGACCGATAGGAATCGCGCCTGAAACGCCGTCCCAGCTCTGCGCGACGTGCAGTTTCGGTGGAAGCATAGATTCATGCCCCGCGCGACGCTCGACCTTCAGGAGACTTTTGACCGCGAGGCGCGCCTCGCATATGTGCTCGCGGTGCTCGCCGGAGTGCTCGGAGCGACGGCCTTCACCCACTCGGCCGGCTACTTCGTCACGTTCATGACGGGTAATGCCCAACGTGCCGTGCTGGGCATCTTCCGCGATGACGTGCTGTTGTCGGCGACGGCGGGCCTGCTACTGCTGAGCTTTGTCGCCGGGGTGGTGGTCGCGTCGGTGTGCCGGCGGCATTTCTGGGTAGCGCATCCGCACGGGCCGACGGTGCTGACCACGTTCAGCCTGCTGGCCGCCACCTTCGTCGACGTGATCGACGAGGGCTGGGAGGAGAACCAGCTCGACTTTCCACCAATCATGTTGGTGGCCTTCGGTATCGGTGCTCTGAATGCGTCGTTCGTCAAAGACGGCGAGGTATCGGTGCCGCTGAGTTACGTCACCGGCACGCTGGTGAAAATGGGGCAGGGCATCGAACGGCACATCGCCGGTGGACAGCTCTCCGACTGGCTGGGCTACTTTCTGCTGTTCTTCAGTTTTATTGTCGGCGGCACGATCGGTGGCGTGATCAGCCTGTTCGTCAATGGCACCGGGATGCTGGTGTTCGCATCGGTCATGTGCACACTGGCGACCGCGTACACCTATTTCCACCAGGATCGCCGCGCGTTGCTGAGTTAACCCTGAATGCAAGAACATCGGCCGCAGCGCGGGGGGAGCGCTGCGGCCGATGTGTGTGGGTGGGTCAATCAGGTGGCGTTGGGGCCACCGCCGAGCGTCCGCTGAATGTCGGGCTTCATGGCAACGAGCTGCTGGTTCCAGTAACCCCAGTCATGCGTCCCATTGGGCGGGAAGTTGAACGTGCCGTTGCGGCCACCCGCTGCGGTGTAGTTGTCCCGGAACTGCTCGTTGGTGCGCAGGGTGAACTGCTCCAGGAACTTGGCCGGCATGCTGTTGCCGCCCAGTTCGTTCGGGGTGCCGTTGCCGCAGTAGACCCAGATGCGGGTGTTGTTCTGCACCAGGCGCGGAATCTGCAGCATCGCGTCGTTGCGCTTCCAGGCCGGGTCACTGGTCGGACCCCACATGTTGGAGGCGCTGTAGCCGCCCGCGTCGCTCATCGCCAGACCGATCAGCGTCGGCCACCAACCCTCGGAGGGGTTCAAGAAGCCGGACAGCGATGCGGCGTAGGAGAACTGCTGCGGGTAGTACGCGGCCAGGATCATCGCTGACCCACCCGACATCGAAAGACCTACGGCGGCATTGCCGTTCGGGGAGATGCCTCGGTTAGCCTGCAGATATGCGGGAAGCTCCCTGGTAATAAAGGTTTCCATCTTGTAGGTCTGGCAACCGCTCTTGCCGCACGCCGGCTGGTACCAGTCGCTGTAGAAGCTGGACTGTCCACCGATCGGCATGATCACCGACAGACCGGACTGGTAGTACTCCTCGAATGCCGGAGTGTTGATGTCCCAGCCGTTGAAGTCGTCCTGTGCGCGCAAGCCGTCGAGCAGGTAGACCGCGTGCGGCCCACCGCCCTGGAATTGCACCCTGATGTTGTGGCCCATAGACGCCGATGGGACGTTCAAAGTTTCGACCGGCAGACCCTTTTTGGAGAACGCCCCCACGGTCGCCGAGCCGCCGATCGCACCGACCAGTCCGGCCAGCAGCGCTGCCCCGACGGTCGCAATTGCCAATCTGCGCGGCAGACTTCCTGCCGCACCGCGGAATTTCTCTGCGAACTTCATAGCTCCTATCCCAACTTTCATTTGCCGCATACGCGGTCGAATAGCTGTCTGTGGCAGTCAAACACCTCAGTAACTACAAGCATGTCACTCGCGTCGGGGTGGGGGATCGCGGTTCGCTAACGATTGAGACGCGAGTATCACTCGTTGATAACGAATCGAAAACGCCCGCCGCTGAGGCGAATTCAGGAGTGGACGCTAAAACTGTTGCACTGCAGGCATTCTCAGCCGTTGGTTGCCCCGGGGACCCAGGTCCGCTGATCGCCGGCGACGGCTCGGGCGACGATGAACAGCAGATCGGACAGACGGTTGAGGTAGCGGACGACTTCCGGGTTGAGGTCGTCGACGGAAACCGCCCGGCGCTCCGCCCGGCGACAGACCGTCCGGGCCACGTGCAGCCCCGCCGCGGCCGATCCGCCGCCGGGCAGCACGAACGAGTCCGGCGGACTGAGCTGCGCGTTGGCTTCGTCGCAGCGACGCTCCAGCCGGTCGACGTAGTTGCCGTTGATGCGGAGCGTCTCGCGGCCCGCCGGGCAGGAGAGGTCGGCGCCGAGATCGAAGAGTTCGTTCTGGATATCCGCAATCCACCCGGCGAACGGTGCCTGGCGCAGCTGGGTGCGGACGACGCCGAGCTGGGCGTTGAGTTCGTCGACGTCACCGCCCGCCTCGATCCTCGGGTCGTCCTTCGGCACGCGGGTCCGCCCGCCGGTCGAGGTCTCGCCCTCGTCGCCACCACGGGTGTAGATCGTCGTCAGATTCACGTTCACGGTCGCCTCCGTTGCCTGGATGATTTCTTCGGTCGGGTGCTCGGCGAAGTCGAGTGCCGACAGCAGGCGCTCGAGGCGTCCACTGAGCTCCGAGGTCTGCCGCATCCGGTCTCGCACCTGCTGGAGGTGCAGCCGGACCACGGAGGCAAGGTCCTCCCCGTCCAGTGCCCGCCGGATTTCGTCGAGACGGAAGCCGAGGCTGCGCATCGCGGTGATCTGGTACAGCCGTTCGGTCTGTTCGGCCAGGTAGCGCCGATGACCCGCACCCGTCCGCGACGCTGGCGCGAGCAGCCCGACCTGTTCGTAGTGGTGCAGGGTGCGCACGGTGACGCCGGCGGCGTCGGCGAGGTCGCCCACGCTCCACTCCTGGCCGCCGATCGCATCGTCCGTCATCGCTGTGAACCTATGACCTGACGCTACGTAGGGTGCAAGTATTCAGCGGACCGTCACGTGACCAAGCGACGCAACAGCGTCGACGCCGCGGCGATTCCGGCAACGGCCGCCAACAGCAGCACCAGGACGTCCAGCGGGTTGAAGGGCGTGCCGATCAACAGCGCCCGCAGCGCGTGAACCTCGTAGCTGAGCGGGTTGACCGTGCTCAGCAGGTGCAGCCACTTCGGCATCACGTCGACCGGGTACAACGCGTTGGACGCGAAGAACAGCGGCATCGTGATGGCCTGCCCGATACCCATCAGTCGGTCGCGGCTGCGCACCAACCCGGCCAGCGTCATCGACAGGCAGGCGAAGAACGCCGAGCCCAGCATCACGACCAACATCGCGCCGAGAATCCGTAGCGGGTTGATCGTCATCCCGATGCCCATCACGTAGGCCAGTGCCAGCACGCCGACCACCTGGGCGACCGACCGCACACCCGCCGCGAAGGCCTTACCGGAGATCAGCGCCGACGCCGGCGCCGGCGTCACCATCAGCTTGGCCAGAATCCCAGCGTCGCGATCCCAAATGATTTGAATGCCATAGAAGATCGAGATGAACAACGCCGACTGCGCGATGATCCCGGGCGCCAGAAAGGCGAGATAGGACACCGGCCCGGTATTGATCACGTGCAGCTTGCTGAACGTGGTGCCGAAGATCAGCAGCCACAGCGCCGGCTGCACCATTCGGGTGACGAGTTCGGTGCGGTCGCGCCGCAGCTTCTGCATCTCCACGATCGCGAACGCGCCAACCCGGCCGAGCGTCGCAGGTAGCCGTTGCCAGCCGCGCGGGGCACGGGTCAGGGTGGCAACTGCGGGCATGACGGCGCCATCAACCGGCACGGCTGGCAACCTTTCTGCTGGAACGGATTTCGCGGAACGAGCCCGCGGTCTCGGCCTGCTCCGCCAGATCGGACAAGGTGTAGTGCCGGAACACGTCTTCCAGCGTCGCGCAGGCGGACACCGTCGACTTGAGCTTCGTCGGGGTTCCGACGGCGCGCAGCGTGCCGTGATGCATCAGCGCGACCCGGTCGCACAGCGCGTCGGCCTCCTCCATGTAGTGCGTGGTCAGCAGGACGGTCATGCCGTACTGGCCCTGCATGTTCAACACGTGGCTCCAGACGTGGTCGCGCGCGATCGGGTCCAGCCCGACCGTCGGTTCGTCGAGCACCAGCAGCGACGGGCGGTTGACCAGTGCCTGCGCCACTTCGAGGCGGCGGACCATCCCACCGGAGTACGTGCCGGCCGGTCGGTCGGCGACGTCGAGCAACTCCATTGCGGCCAGCGCCTCATCGACACGCGCAGAGCGCTGGGCACGCGGCACGCCGTACAGCCGCGCGAACCAGGCCACGTTCTGGCGGCCGGTCAGTGCCGACTCAATCGAAAGTTGTTGCGGCACATAGCCGATGTTGCTGCGGATGTCGTTGGTCTGGTCGCGGGCGTCCAAGCCGAAGATTCGCAACTCGCCGTGCTGGACGGGAGTCAGTGTGGTCAGCATCCGCACCACGGTGGTCTTGCCCGCGCCGTTGGGTCCGAGCAGGCCCATCGTCTCGCCGGGCCGGACCTGCAACGTCACGTCGTCGACCGCGGTGAAGTGGCCGTAGCGGTAGATCAGATTCCGGCCGTCAACGGCCATTGGCAGTGCTCTGCTCATGTTCAACGCTCCTGTAGTCGTCGGGTCATTGTGTCGAGAACCGCCAATCCCTTTGTCAGGGACTCGATTTGGTCATCGCCGAGATCGGCGAGCACGTCGGCCAGCAACGCCCGTCGTGCGGCGCGCGAGGTGTCAACGACCTGCTGGGCCGACCCGGCGAGCCGTAGCTGGCCGACCCTGCGGTCGGCTTCGTCGGCGGTACGGACCAGGAAGCCCTTGTCGACGAGCTTGGAGACCAGGGTCGAGGCAGTGTTGGCCACCAGCCCCAACTCTGCCGCGGCGGCGCTGACCGAGATGCCGGGCTTTCGGCCGACCAGCCACAGCAACTCCGACTGCGATTCGGTCAGCCGCGCGGAGTCGAACCCCCGCTCGGACGCACGGCGGAGCTGCCGGCGGAATCGGCCGACGACGCGGGGCAATTCGTTGGCTGGATCGATGAGGATGCTCACTCGTCTCTGTTTACGAGGTAAGTATGTGTAGACGCTATGTCCGAGCTAGCAGCGAGCTACTTCCGCAGTCGGTGCAGCTCAACGCCGGTGAGCGCGCCGTTGTCGATGCGTGTGGTCATGTATGTGCAGTGGGGCTGGCGACGTCGATCGGTCGGCGAGCCCGGGTTCAGCAGGCGCAGCCCGGTGGCCGTCGTGGTGTCCCACGGAATGTGGCTGTGGCCGAACACCAGCACGTCGGTGTCGGGGTAGAGGCGAGACATCCGGGCGTCGCGTCCGGCGCTGGCGCCGGTCTCGTGCGTGACCGTGAAGCGCAGCCCGTCGAGTTCCACATCGGCCCGTTCGGGCAACCGCGCACGCAATTCGGCGCCGTCGTTGTTGCCCCAACACGCCACCAGTCGTGCGGAGCGGGCTGTCAGTTCGTCGAGAAGGTCTGGTGCTACCCAGTCGCCGGCGTGTACCACGACGTCGGCACGCGACACTTCCTCCCACACCCGTGCCGGCAGGTCGCGGGCGCGACGAGGCACGTGGGTGTCGGCGAGCAGTAAGAGCTTCACCCGGTCATCGTGCACCAGAGCGGCTACTTCTCGGACTCCCTGCCCCGGGCTTCGGCCCCGGTCTCGCCGACGTCGAGCGCGTCATCGTGACCGATGGTGCGCCCGACGTACGAGCCATCCCCATGGATGCTTGATCGTGATCGTGCCTCGTGGGTCTCGGGCTCGACGTCCGATTCAGCTCGGTGGCCTTTTCGGCGCCAGAATCTCATTCAGGTGGATACCCGAACGTCGTTCGAGGCGAAACATCCCGGTGGCGGGCGCGCCCGAGCGCAGTGGCATGCTGCTTAACAACGCCGCTCGTAGCTCAAAGGAGAGAAACGCCATGCGCACCTTCGATTCCGTCGCCGACCTCGCATCGATCAAGGGCAAAAGCATCGGCGAAAGTGACTGGGTGACGATCAGCCAGGAAGACGTCAACCTGTTCGCCGACGCGACCGGCGATCACCAGTGGATCCACGTCGACCAGGAACGCGCCAAGAGCGGCCCGTTCGGCACGACCATCGCGCACGGCTTCATGACGCTGGCGCTGCTGCCGCGGCTGCAGCACCAGATGTACACCGTCAACGGCATCAAACTCGCAATCAACTACGGCCTCAACAAGGTTCGCTTCCCCTCGCCGGTCCCAGTCGGCTCGCGGGTGCGCGCCAAGAGCTCGCTGGTCGACGTCGAAGACCTGGGCAACGGCGCGACGCAGGCGATCGTGTCGACCACCGTTGAGGTCGAGGGCAGCGACAAGCCGGCGTGTGTGGCCGAGAGCGTCGTCCGCTACATCTCGTAAGTCGACCGGGTCATGGATATTGGACTGGCCTCCTGGCTGGACGCCGGACTGTACTTCGACTACCTGGGATTCGACATCTTCTACCGGGTCGAAGGCAGCGGGCCGCCGCTGCTGCTGATTCACGGCTACCCGTTCAATTCCTTTGACTGGGAACCGATTTGGCCAACACTGACCCGACGTTTCACGGTGATCGCGCCGGACATGATGGGCATGGGCTTCTCGGCGAAGCCGGCGCACTACGAGTACTCGGTGCACGATCACGCCGATATGCACGAGGCGCTGCTGGCTCACCTCGGCATCGAGAAGATGCACATCCTGGCTCACGATCTCGGCGACTCGGTGGGCCAGGAACTGCTGGCCCGCAACGAGTTTGGCCAGCATGCGTACGGTGCGCTGAGCATCGACTCGATCACCTGGCTCAACGGCGGCATGTTCGTCGAGACCTACACGCCGCGGGCAGCGCAGAAGCTGCTTTCGGGAACTCCGTTGGGCGACATACTGAGTCCGGTGCAGAACAGCCCGTTGTCGCGCAGGTTGCTGGAGCCGACGCTACGGGAGATGTTCGGGCCGAACACCAAGCCGACGTCGCACATGATGGACGTCTTCAGTCAGATCCTGGATTACAACGACGGTCGGCGGGTGCTGCACAAGGTCGGCCGATTCATCAAAGACCGCCACACGCATAGGAATCGGTGGGTGCGGGCGATGCGGGAGACCGACGTGTCGATGCGACTGATCGACGGGCCGATCGATCCCAACTCCGGCGCGCACATGGCGCGACGCTATGCCGAGGTGATTCCCAACCCCGACGTCGTGATGCTGGCCGACGACATCGGGCACTGGCCGCAACTCGAAGCACCCGATGCGGTGCTGACGCACTTTCTGGCCCACATCGACCGCGTCACCGCCTAGAACTCCGCGACTGCGTGCTCCAGGCGTTCGGCCAGCTGGGCCTGCGCCGCAGCGCGCCGGGTGGGGAGGTGCTGCGATGGGAAAGGCGTTGACACCGGCTCGTATTCGCGCAACGTGCGACGGGCCACGGTCATCTTGTGCAACTCGGTGGGGCCGTCGGCGATACCCAACGACTCCGCGGCGATCATCATTTTGATGAACGGCATCTCGTTGGACACCCCCAGCGCGCCGTGCAGGTGCAGCGCGCGCTGAACCACGTCGTGCAGCACCGTGGGCATCGCGACCTTCACGGCCGCGATGTCGCGACGCACCTTCTGGTAGTCGTGGTGCTTGTCGATCAGCCAGGCGGTGCGCAGCACCAGCAACCGGAACTGCTCGATCTGGATCCAGCTGTCGGCGATCTTCTCCTGCGTCATCTGGAAATTCGACAGCGGACCCATCCGGGTCTGGCGGGACACCGCCCGCTCACACATCATGTCGAATGCCTTGCGGGCCAATGCGATCGTGCGCATCGCGTGATGGATCCGACCACCGCCCAGTCGGGTCTGCGCGATTGCGAAGGCCTCACCCTCACCGCCCAGGATGTGATCGGCCGGCACCCGCACGTCGGTGTAGCGGACGTAGCCGTGGGTGGCATGTGACTCGGTGCCGACCCCGACGTTGCGGAGGATCTCCACGCCCGGCGTTCCCGCCGGCACGATGAACAGCGACATCTTGTCGCGGGTGCGCGCTTCCGGATTCGTCACCGCCATCACGATGAAGAACGTCGCGTGCCGGGCGTTGGTGGAGAACCACTTCTCGCCGTTGATCACCCAGTGGTCGCCGTCGCGCTGGGCGCGGGTGACGAACAGACCCGGGTCGGAGCCGCCCTGCGGTTCGGTCATCGAGTAACACGAGGTGATCTCGCCGGCGAGGAGCGGCTCGAGATAGCGCGTCTTCTGCTCAGGGGTGCCGAACAGGGCCAGGATTTCGGCGTTGCCCGAGTCAGGTGCCTGCGAGCCGAACACCGACGGGGCCCAGCGGGACCGGCCCAGGATCTCGTTGAGCAGCGCGAGCTTGACCTGGCCGTAGCCCTGCCCACCGAGTTCGGGTTTCAGGTGCGCGGCCCACAGCCTGTGGTCGCGGACCTGCTGCTGCAGCGGCCGCAGGACCGCCATGGTCTCGGGGTCTTTCTTGTCGTACGGATCGAGCGACACCAGGTCGAGCGGCTCGAGTTCGTTCACCATGAATTCTTCGACCCAATCCAGTTTTTGCTGGTATTCCGGGTCCGTTTCGAAGTCCCACACCACTGGGACGCTACTACTCTGGCTGCCGATGACAATCCACACGCGGCCGGCGGTCAAGGCAGACGTCACCGAGCTGTCACACGCGCTCGGCCGGGCCTTCTATGACGACCCGGTGTCGATGTGGATCATGCCGGACGACAAAGCGCGGGCGGCCCGTCAGCGCAAATTCTTCGCGGCGATCACCCGACACCACCACCTCGCCGGCGGCGGCGTGGAGGTGGCCACCGACGGGTCCACGATCGGTGGGGCGGCGCTGTGGGATTCGCCGGGGCGTTGGAAGCAGTCGACGCGCGAACAGCTGATGATGTTGCCGGCGTTCGTTTTCGGATTCGGGCTGAGTGTGACGACCGGCCGCAAACTCGGCCAATTGCTCGATCAAATGAAGTCCAATCACCCCGAGGAACCGCACTGGTATCTCGCGGTGATCGGCAGCGATCCGGCGGTGCGCGGCAAAGGGTACGGCCAGGCGCTCATGCAGTCCCGTCTCGACCGCGTCGACGCCGAGCATGCGCCCGCCTATCTGGAATCCAGCAAGGCGGACAACGTGCCGTACTACGAAAGGTTCGGTTTCGAGGTCAGCGGGGAGCTCGTCGTTACGGGCGGCCCGACCCTGTGGCCGATGTGGCGCGCGCCGCGCTAGTGACCGGCCTCGCCTCTGGCGGCGGGTTGTCGCCGTCCCAGATCGCGGTGGGTTGGCCCTGCGACGTCACATTGCCCATCCCGTAGTTGGTGGGGTACCAGGTGTGGCAGACGCTCCAGTCCCAGTCGATCAGAGGGTTCACGATGTACGGCATGTTTTTCGGGTTGCCTGGGCACCAGCGGTGCGGTTCCATCGTGTCGGCGTGAGCGGCGCCCGCACCGGAACCGCCAGAAACCACCACCGCCGCCCCGACGGCGGTGATGAGTGCTCTTTTCATGCTTTCACACTGCGCGCGCGGACGGAATCCGCACATCGGGCAATCTCCCTAATCTTTGGAGATTGGGGGCCAGGTGTTTAGTGGCTCGGACTCAAGGGCAACCGAACCGCTATGCCCGATGACGACACCCTGAGCCCTAGCGAGTCGACCGATTCCGACGAGGTGCGCAATGACGACGGCGACATCGTCGTCGATGCGCCCGACGATTGGAGCGAGGCCAACAGGTTCGGGATGACGGAACGCGAAGAGGAAGAGGGCGAGTCCCTCGAGTACAAACTCAGCGCCGAACAGCCCGATGTGCTGCCCGGCGCGGAGCCGCCGACTGAGCGACCGGATCGCGTGCACCGCGGTCAGATCGACGGAGCCCCCGAAGACGGCGACTCGCTGTTCAACGTCGATAGGTGACTACGTCGTAGTGTCCCGCAGCGTCACCTGGAACTGCATTGCCCGATAAGGCCATCCGTGCGTCGTGTTCCACTGCGACACCACCAGCCCGACACCGCCGGCCACGTTGAGCTTCGAGCCCGGTATGACGTACCCGCCGTAGAGTTGCGCGACGCGACCCCCGGCGTGGTCTTCGTTATCCCAGGCGGAACCGACCACCGGCCGTTGAAGCGGCGCCGATCGAACACCGATGGGTGAGTTCATCACCCGGTATCCGAGTGCGTAGTCCGAGGACAGAAATCCGCCCAGGATCCACTTGCCGTTGTCGAGTCGGCGCAGCGACAATTCGCCCCAGGTCTCGCCGGCCGGGGTGACCGGCGTGGGCTGCGCGCCCCACGACCACAGGCCTTTCCTGCGTCCCCACCCCGAGTACTTGCGCCGATCGGCAAGATGAGCGGGCCGCACCCGTTGCAGGATTATTCCCTTGTCACGCTGAAAGCCTGTGGATGCCACATAGATCCAGCCGTCGTCGGGGTTGTGGTCCCATGTCCAGCATTGCGCGTGGCCGTCGTGCAGGCCGGCCGGGAATTTCGAATCCAGGTGCCGCCAGGAGAGGCCGCTGTCGTCCGACCGCCAGATCTCGGTCCACACCACGTTGCCGAACCCGCGGTTGACGATCGCGTGCAGGTAGAGCGCATCGCCGACCCGCAACAGATCGGATGGGATCACGGTGCTAATGCCGCGACGCGGCCGACCGGCGCGCCCGGTGCGGTGTGCGTAGCGCCAAAGTTGTTGTGCGAATCCAGGATCGGGGCCACCCGCGCGTCGATAGGCGATCGGGTGGGCGGCGTCGCCGCTGCCGATCAGGATGACCGGTGAGCGCCAATCGCCTTGTCCGACAAGCTCACCGGAGAACGTGTCGCCGAACACCGAGACCAGCGACCCATCCGGCGCGATGACCGAGGCACCCAGGTCGGTGCAGTTCACCCCCCACTGGTCGGTGAGTCCGGGACCGGTGATGTCGGCCAGCTTGCCCTCGGGACGATGCGCGGCGGCCACAGCGGTCAGTGCGAGAACGGGGTGATCGGTCGCTGCCCGCGGCGGCCGTCGACGATGATGTCGACCCGCTCGTTGAAGAACGCGATGCGATCGCGCACGGGTTCCGCTTCGCGCAGCGGATCGCGATACGTCCACGCGATGTCCGAGCGTCCGCCCGGCACCGAAAAGTACGATGCGCGGCCCTTATAGGCGCAGTCGCTGGCCGTCTCGGACGACAGGAGATCGACGACGATGTCGGTGGGCGGCAGGTAGAACCGGGTCGGCAGCCCGGTTTCGAACAGCAGCAGCGGCTGCGACGACTCGGCGAGCAGCAGGCCGTCCGACTCGACTCGGACGTGACGGCTGCCGACCAGGATGTCGATGCGTTTGAACGGGTCGTGCGGGTGCGAGACGATCGGCTCGTCTTCCTCGCGCCAGTCGAACGCGCTGAAGTCGACGGTGAGGTAGTCGGCAAGGTCCGGGTCGTCCGGCCGAAACGCCGCCGACGGGCAACGCCGCCCGCCGACCACGACGTCGAACATCTCGCCGGTACAGCTATGCGCGGCAAAGGGATTCGTCGGCACCAGCACCGGGAGGTCGGACACGTCGTCGACCCGGCCCACGGATTCCAGCCCCGCCGCGAAGTCGGCCTGCGGCAGCGCATAGGTGGGGACCAGTCGGCGCGGCTCCCACACCAGCAAGCCGTCGACGGTGTCACCCACCAGTTCGCCGTCCAGATACATCCGGAGCCGCTTCTCGGTGGGTTCGTAGCGCAGCGAACTCAACGCGCTACCGAGCAGGTCCCGCATCCTGGTGCCCATTGCTCCATCATGACGCGGAATGCACCGACTCGACGGTGTACAGGTGCGGGTCGAAGCCGATGGCCAGCTCGGCGCACGGTGCCATGTGTTCCCGCGCGGTCGGGTCCTTTAGCATCGCCTGCATGGCGGCTTCATCGCGCCACTGCGCGTAATTGACGACTCGGGTGCCGTCCGTGCTGACGTGAATGTTGGCCGAGATGAACCCGTCGACGTACTGCATGACCTCCTCGGTGGCCTTGGCCAGCAGGTCGGCGAGCTGTTCGGCTCGTTCGGGTTCGACGGTGAACACGTTGATCAGCGTCGCGTGGTCGGCGTGTGCGGTGATGGTGGTCATGCTGCCTCCTATGTCAGGTTCCTGACCCAACCGTAGGTGTAAGGTTCCTGTCATGCAACCGTCCGATGCCGAACGCTCGATCGGGTATCTGGTGAAGCGCGTACAGCAGGGGCTGCGGCGCGAATGCGACGCCGCGCTGAAACCGACGGGCCTGTCGATGGCGCAGTACTCGACAATGCGGGCGCTCAAGGAGCATCCGGAGGCGTCGGCGGCGGAATTGGCGCGACTGTGCTTTGTCACCCGTCAGTCGCTGCAGGACGTGCTGGCCGGCCTGCGCACGGCGGGTCTGATCGAAAATGCTGCCGCAGAGCCGCGCGGGCGCGCGCAGTCGTTGGCTCTGACCCGCATGGGTTCACGGCGCCTGGACGCAGCTCATGACGCGGTGTTCGCCGTCGAAGACGTCATGCTGCACGGTGTTTCGGCGCGCGAAAGGCGCACCGTCGCCGAAGTTCTGCTCTGCTGCGCTAAGAACCTAGAAGGCGGGTAAACGCTTAGGGGCGGCTGCGCCAGCCGGTGATCCCGACGACGATCATCCGCAGTTGCTTGACCGCGGTTATCCGGATCTCCTCGATCGCGTCGGCGCCCTGGACGTCTTCGAGCGCCTCGGCGATCACGATCATCGAGTTGACGAACAAACTCGCCAGCACGTTGAGGTCGTCAGTGCTCCACTCGTTCAAGGCCGGGAAGCGCGCAAGGTCGGTGGCCAGTTCGGAAGTGACCAGACGGAACTCGGTGCGAATGGCGTAGCGCAGCACCATCACGCCGCTGGAGCGTTCGCGTCCGATGAAGCGCCAATGCTCCCGGCGCTCGGTCACGCTGGCGACGACGATCTCGACCGACGACTCGATCACCCGGTTGGGGTCGAGCTTGCCGGCACGAGCCCCGCGCAGCATGTCCCGCAGGGTCCGGAATGACTCGTCGATCAGGACCAGCCCAAGGGACTCCATCGATTCGAAATGGCGGTAGAACGCGCCGGGCACGATGCCCGCTTCTCGTGTCACCTCGCGCAGGCTCAATCCACTGAAACTGTGCTCGTCGAGGAGCTTCAGCGCCGCAGCGACGATCGCCCGCCGAGTTGCTTCTTTGCGCTCCTCGCGGGACGGTCCCTCGCGGCTGCGTGACCGGCCAGCCCGGTACGGCCGTGAGCTAGGCGCACGACTGTTCACTGTGTGAACCGTAACACAGACCTGCGGAAAGCCTTGACGAAGTGCAGCATCTGCGCGCACCGTATACACATGTTCACCGAAACTTTAAAGCAGCGGGTACTGGGTTCCGACCTCGTCGGCCTGCTCACTGGTCCGCACGGCGTTGACCGGTACACCGAGGTCGTGGACGCCGCGTGGACGCGTGCCGAGGGTCGCGCCAAGGTCATCGACGTTCGTAGAGACACACCACGCAGTGTCACGCTGGTGCTGGCACCGAATCAAGCGTTCACCGACGCCCCCGACCCATTGCGTGCCGGGC
This sequence comes from uncultured Actinomycetota bacterium, assembly GCA_963822655.1. Taxonomy (GTDB): domain Bacteria; phylum Actinomycetota; class Actinomycetes; order Mycobacteriales; family Mycobacteriaceae; genus Mycobacterium. The sequence goes on along the minus strand of CAWGIJ010000012.1, from coordinate 225,178 downwards.
AGTACGTGAACCTCGCCGTCGAGATCGACGGCCGCCGGCACACCCGGTGCTACTCACCGGCCAACGCCGAAGGCACCGCGCACCTCGAGCTGACCATCGGCCAGCACGACGGTGGGCTGGTCTCGACCTACCTGCGCAAGCACGCACGACCCGGCATGGTGGTCGGGCTGACCGGCTCGGGCGGCGACTTCGTCCTCCCGGTGCAGCGGCCCGGCCGCATCCTGTTCGTCTCCGGCGGCAGCGGCATCACCCCCGTCCTGGCGATGCTGCGCACGCTGGTCAACGAAGGCCACGCCGGCGAGATCGCCTTCGTGCACTACGCCCGGAACCGCGCCGAGGCGTGCTATCACGACGAGTTGGCGGCGCTGCCCGGTGTCCGGGTGCTACACGGCTACACGCGATCGACCGGCGGTGACCTCGACGGCCGGTTCGACGCCGAGCATCTCGCCGCGGCCATGCGCGAGCCCGACGCCGTGTTCGTCTGCGGCCCAGCGGCTTTGGTCAACGCCGTCCGCGAGCACTGCCCCGACGCGCAGTCCGAGAGCTTCGTCCCGCCAACGCTCGATATGCCGGCCAAGCCGTCCGGCGGACGAGTCACATTCGCGGACAGCGCTATTGAGGTCACCGACGACGGCCGCTCGCTACTCGAGCAGGCCGAGTCGGCCGGACTGAACCCCGCCAACGGATGCCGGATGGGCATCTGCCATACCTGCACCCGCCGCAAGACCAGCGGTGTGGTGCGCAACCTGACCAGCGGTGCGGTGTCGATCGCTCCCGGCGAGGACGTGCAGATCTGCGTGTCCGTCCCCGTCGGCGACGTCGACCTAGCTCTTTAAAGCCCTACAAGACCAGGAGGCTCGACATGACTCAGCCCAAGATCGCCCTCACCACGGAGCAGGCCGACGCGTTCGGCGCTGAACTCGACGCCATCAAGGAACGTGTGATGGACGACCTCGGCCAGCGCGACGCCGACTACATCCGTCGCGTCATCAAGACGCAGCGCGGCCTCGAAGTCGGCGGCCGGGCGTTGCTGATGGCCGGTATCTTTCCGCCGGCCTGGCTGGCCGGGACCGCCATGCTGGGGATCGCAAAGATCCTGGACAACATGGAGATTGGCCACAACATCATGCACGGCCAGTACGACTGGATGCGCGACCCGTCGATCCGCGGCCAGGAGTTCGAATGGGACACCGCGTGCCCGGCCGACCAGTGGCGGCACTCGCACAACTACATGCACCACACCCACACCAACATCGTGGGCATGGACCGCGACATCGGCTACGGCATCCTGCGGATGAGCGAAGACCAGAAGTGGCGGCCGTACTTCCTGGGAAACCCGGTCTACGCCTTCCTGCTGATGGTGCTGTTTCAGTACGGGGTCGCGCTGCACGAAATGGAAAGCGAGCGCATCACCTCGGGTGAGATCCGGCTGGCCGACAAGCGTGAAGTCCTCCAGGAGATTTGGCGCAAGACCCGCAAGCAGGTACTCAAGGATTACGTCGCGTTCCCGCTGCTGGCTGGACCGTTCGCGCCGTTCGTGTTCACCGGAAACCTGACGGCCAACCTGATGCGCAACGTGTGGTCGTACATGATCATCTTCTGCGGCCACTTCCCCGATGGCACACAAGAGTTCACCGTCGAGGAGACCGAAGGCGAGTCCCGCGGCCAGTGGTACTTCCGGCAGGTCCTCGGTTCGGCGAACCTGACCGGCGGCAGGCTCTTCCACATCTTGTCCGGCCACCTGTCGCACCAGATCGAGCACCACCTGTTTCCGGACATGCCGGCCCAGCGTTACTCGGAGATCGCGGGCGAGGTGCAGGAGATCTGCAAGCGCTACGGCATTCCGTACAACGCGGGGTCGCTGCCCAAGCAGTTCGGCACCGTCGTCCGCAAGATCATCAAGTTGGCCATGCCGCCAAAGGACCGCGCCGAGAGCAAGCCTGACGAGCGCGAACTCGTCGCTGCCTGATCCTGACGCACCACATCGGACCGGGACCGCCCCAAGCGGTTCCGGTCCGTTGCGTTGATCGGCTACGTTGCCACTCATGGTGCAGATGCCCGAACTCGACGGTGTGGATCACAAGTACATCGATCTGGGTGACGGCGTGACGATCCACGTCGCCGACGCCGGGCCCGCCGAAGGTCCGCCGGTGATGCTGGTGCACGGATTCCCGCAGAACTGGTGGGAGTGGCACGCGGTGATCGGGCCATTGGCCGCCGACGGATACCGCGTGTTGTGCCCCGACCTACGCGGCGCCGGTTGGAGTTCCGCGCCACGGTCGCGCTACCTGAAGAACGACATGGCCGACGACCTGGCCGCGGTGCTGGACCGGTTGGGCGTGGGGCCGGTGACATTGGTCGCCCACGACTGGGGCGGTCCGGTCGCGTTCATCGCGATGCTGCGCCACCCGGACAAGGTCACTGGCTTCTTCGGTCTCAACACCGCGGCGCCCTATGTGCAGCGTGACCTGTCGTCGATCCGCAACATCTGGCGGTTCTGGTACCAGGTGCCGATGGCACTGCCGCTAATCGGCCCACGAGTGGTCGGCGACCCCAAGGCACGGTTCTTCCACCTGCTCGCCTCGTGGGTCGGCGGCGGATTCCTGCTGCCCGACGACGATGTCGAGATGTACATGGAGTGCATGCGCCAGCCGGGGCACGCCGTCGCCGGCTCGCGGTGGTACCGGACTTTTCAGAGCACCGAGATGATGCGTTGGCTCCGAGGCGAATTCAATGACGCGCACGTCACCGTCCCGGTCCGCTGGCTGAGCGGGACCGCCGACCCGGTACTCACTCCCGACCTGATCGACGGATACGGCAAGCACATCGACGATTTCGAGTGCGAACTGGTCGACGGCGTGGGCCACTGGATCGTCGAGCAGCGTCCGGATCTGGTGCTGGACCGGCTGCGAAAGTTCCTGGCGGCGTAGCTCAGTAGCGGTAGCCGAGCAGCGCGATCGACGCCTGCACGGCGGGCTCGACGATGTCGCGCGGGCTGTGGCCGTCTTCGACAACCTGAGCCGTCAACTCGCGCAGGCCGCCGACCAGGATCACGGCCTTCGCCTCGGTCAGCGGCGGCAGGTCTGCGGTGCGCATCGAGGGGGTGTCGCTGAGGCTGACCAGCAGACTGGTCAGGAGTTGGGTATTGCGCCGCTGCGACGGTCGCGCCGCGGTGTCGAGCGACGGAAGTTCGCGGATCCAGGCCAGTGTGAGCGCCGGCGTCGACTCGATGTGCTCCACGTAGGCTTCGACGGCTTGGCGGATCTGGTTCTGCCAGTCAGCCTTCGGATCGACCGCACTGCTGATCCGCTCGCCGAGCAGCTCGACGCTGGCGTGCAGCAGCTCGTGGAAGCACGCTTCCTTGCTGGGGAACTGGTCGTAAAAGGTGCGCTTCGAGGTGCGAGCGTGCCGGACGATGTCGGCGACGGTGCTGGCACGGTATCCGCGTTCGTCGATCGCGGCGGCGAGGCCGTCGAGCAGTCGCTGCCGGAACGGATCGATGGCGGTCGGCCCGGTCGGAGTCGCGTCGTCAACGACGGATGCCGCCACGGCCCCTCCTTGCGACGTCAACCCCTTGCCAGGGCTTGGTACCAGACGGTACCGTACCGGACAGAATCGTGGTACGGCGCGGTACCGCGGCGACGTTGGGAGTGCACCACCATGAGCACCGTCGAAGCACGCGTGGCCACGCCCACGGCCGCCATCCACCTGCCGGCAGGTCCGCGGATACCAAAAGCGTTGCAGGGCTTGATGTTTGCGTTGTTCCGGCGCCAATTCGTCCATCAGATGTCGCAGCGCTACGGCGACGTCTTCTCCTGCCACGTGCCGATCTACGGCCCGATGGTGGTGGTCGCCGACTCGCAGCTGGCCAAACAGGTCTTCACCACCAGCCCTGACGTGCTCGGCAACATTCAGCCCAACCTGAGTCGGCTGCTGGGCTCGGGTTCGGTATTCGCGCTGGACCGCGAGGACCACCGGCAGCGTCGCCGCCTGTTGGCGCCGCCCTTCCACGGCAAGAGCATCAAGAACTACGAGACGATCATCGAAGAGGAGACGCTGCGCGAGATCGCCAACTGGCCACAGGGGACACCGATCGCGACGTTGCCGTCGACGATGCGCATCACCCTCAATGCGATCCTGCGTGCGGTCTTCGGGGCCGAGGGTGCCGAACTCGACGAGCTGCGCCGGATCATCCCGCCGTGGGTCACGCTGGGCTCGCGACTGGCGAGCCTGCCCAAGCCGCCGGGGGCCTACCTGCGCTACACGCCGTGGCGTCGCCTGGCGGAATGGCGGGCTCGGTACGACGCGATCGTCGACAAGCTCATCGACGACGAACACGGTGACCCGTACTTCGACGACCGCACCGACGTGCTGGCGCTGATGCTGCGCAGCTCATACGACGACGGCTCGGCCATGTCGCGCGAGGACATCGGCGACGAGCTGCTGACCCTGCTGGCGGCCGGCCACGAGACCACCGCGTCGGCGCTGGCGTGGACGTTCGAGCGGATCAGCCGGCACCCCGGGGTGCTGACGGCGCTGGCGGCGGAGGCCGACACCGACGACAACGAGCTGCGCCAGGCGACGATCCTCGAAACCCAGCGCAGCAGAACGGTTATCGACGCGATCGGCCGGCACGTCTACGCACCGGTGTACGAGCTCGGCGAGTGGTCGGTCCCGCAGGATCACACCATCATCGTCAGCATTCTGCGCCTGCACAACGACCCCGAGCTGTTCCCCAACCCGCAGCGATTCGATCCGCAGCGCTTCGTCGGCACGAAGCCGCCCAGCTTTGCCTGGATTCCTTACGGCGGTGGCACCCGACGTTGCGTCGGTGCTGTGTTCGCCAACGTGGAAATGGAAGTTGTACTGCGAACGGTGTTGCGCCATTTCACGATCGAGGCAACGACTGCTCCGGACGAACGAATCCATGCCCGCGGCGTGGCCTACACCCCGAAGGACGGCGGAAAGATAGTGGTCCGCCGGCGCTAAGATCTGCGATCGTGACCGATCAGCTCGTCGAGATGATGAATGCCGCCTTGGGATCCACGATCCCGACCGCGAAGAACATGGGCGTGCACGTGGTGGAGGCCCGTCGCGGCTTCGCCGCCGCCACCGTCCCGGTTGACGGAAACGGCAACCACTTCGGCGTGATCTACGCCGGCGTCCAGTTCACCGTCGCCGAAATCCTCGGCGGCATCATCAGTCTGAGCACCTTCGACAGCTCTAAATACTTCCCCTTGGTGAAGAACCTCGACATCACGTTCGTCGGGATGGCGAAGTCCGAGCTGCGGGCCGAGGCGCATTTGGACGACGAGACGATCGCACGGATCGAAGCCGAGGCCGCGGAGCGCGGCAAGTCCGACTTCACCCTCGAGGCGACCGTGACCGACGCCGACGGCAAGACCGTCGCGACCACCACGGGCCTGTATCAGCTCCGCGCGATCGGGACCTAGCTTTATTACCTAGCTCTCGACGCTCGCGCGCCGCGGCAGCTTCCAGTCCGGCCGGACGTAGTGGCAGGTGTACCCGCTCGGGTAGTGCTCCAGGTAGTCCTGATGCTCGGGCTCGGCCTGCCAGAAGTCGCCGGCCGGGCTGACTTCGGTCACCACCTTGCCGGGCCACAGACCCGAGGCTTCAACGTCGGCGATCGTGTCCAGCGCGACCCGGTGCTGGTCCTCGTCGACATAGAAGATCGCCGACCGGTAGCTGGGTCCGAGGTCGTTGCCCTGCCGGTTCTTGGTGGTCGGGTCGTGGATCTGGAAGAAGAACTCCAGGATGTTGCGGAAGTCGGTCTTGGCCGGGTCGTAGATGATCTCGATGGCCTCGGCGTGGGTGCCGTGGTTGCGGTAGGTCGCGTTCGGGACGCTCGGGTCGCCGGAGTAGCCGACCCTCGTCGACACCACGCCGGGTTGCTTGCGGATCAGGTCCTGCATGCCCCAGAAGCAGCCGCCGGCCAGGATTGCCTTGCTGTAGTCCGTCATCCTCTCGATTATCCACTTCTCGACAAACCTCGGTAGAACGTGTTCTAGTTCCTTGCGTGAAGCAGGTTTTTACCCGTGATGAACTCGCCGCCGCGTTCGCCACGTTCGAGCAGACCGTCGCCCACGCCGCCGAGACCAAGAACTGGGACGAGTGGGTGCAGCACTACACCCCGGACGTCGATTACATCGAGCACGCCGCCGGCACCATGAAGGGCCGCGACGAGGTGCGCACCTGGATCCGCGCGACGATGTCGACGTTTCCGGGCAGCCACATGACGGAGTTCCCGTCACTGTGGTCGGTGATCGACGAGTCGACCGGCCGGATCATCTGCGAGCTGGACAACCCGATGCGCGACCCCGGTGACGGCACCATCATCAGTGCGACCAACATCTCGATCGTCACCTACGCGGGCGACGGGAAATGGTCAAGGCAAGAAGACGTCTACAACCCGCTGCGCTTTCTGCAGGCCGGCGTCAAGTGGTGCAAGAAGGCGGAAAAGCTCGGCACGCTTGACGATGACGCGGCTCGCTGGATGAAAACCTACGGAGGCATCCAGTGACCGCGCCGGCGACGATACAGATCAACGCGATGGGGAGGAGCGGCGCCCATGAGTAATGCCAAGTTGATCATCGGCGCCAACGGTTTTCTCGGCTCGCACGTCACGCGCCAACTGGTCGCGACGGGCGCCGACGTGCGTGTGATGGTCAGGCCCAACGCGAACACCCGCAGCATCGACGGCCTCGACGTCACCCGCTTCCACGGCGACGTCTTCGACACGGCCACCGTGCGCGAGGCGATGCAGGGCTGCGACCAGGTGTACTACTGCGTGGTCGACACCCGTGCCTGGCTGCAGGATCCGGCGCCGTTGTTCCAGACGAACGTCGAGGGACTGCGCAACGTCCTGAAGGTCGCCATCGAGGCGCCGATCGCTGCCACGCTGCAGCGGTTCGTCTTCACCAGCACCTACGCCACGATGGCCCGCCGACACGGTCACGTCGCGGACGAGACCGAACAGATCGACCGCCGCAATCTCACCCCCTACGTCGAATCACGACTTCAGGCGGAGGATTTGGTGTTGGAATACGCGGCGCGCAAGGGCCTGCCCGCCGTTGCCATGTGCGTATCGACGACCTACGGCGACGGCGACTGGGGCCGGACCCCGCACGGGGCGTTCATCGCCGGCGCGGTCTTCGGGAAGTTGCCGTTCACGATGAACGGCATCCAACTCGAGGTCGTCGGAGTCGACGACGCGGCGAGGGCGATGTTGATCGCCGCCGAGCGCGGCCACAACGGTGAGCGGTACGTCATCTCCGAGCGCATGATCGCGTTGAAGGACGTGGTCGCGATCGCCGCCGACGAGGCCGGCGTGCCCCCGCCGCGGCGGTCCATTTCGGTTCCGGTGCTGTACGCCATGGGGGTGCTGGGCAGCCTGCGGGCCCGATTGACGGGCAAAGACACCGAACTCAGCATGCAGTCGGTACGGATGATGCGCGCCGAAGCTCCTGTTGACCACAGCAAGGCGACCCGCGAATTAGGTTGGGAGCCAAGGCCGGTCGAAGAGTCGATCAGAGAGGCCGCTCGGTTCTGGGCCAACATGAAGAACACCAAGCAGAACCGCAAAGCGACACCTGCCGAATAGTCACACGGCGAACAACGCGGCGCCCGATCAGTTTTGGGCGCCGCAACCCCAGCGTGTCTGATGTAAGCGCAGTGATTTGTATTACATAGTGTGACCTATGGTGAAGAAGTGGCCACGGCGCTGATGCATGTCGGAGTGCCGCGGATAATTCCGCTACCGCGGGCGAACTCACGTGCCGTGTGGGCGAGGCGAGGATGACGGCGACGACGCCGGTCGGCCTCGTCGGATACGTTCGGGATCAACTCATCCCGCCGTTGGCCACCGTCGGCGGGTTCGCGCGGATGTGCACACTTGCCGGAAAGGCGTTGTTCCGCCGCCCCTTTCATTGGGGCGAGTTCATCGTCCAGACCTGGTTCATCACCCGGGTCGCACTGCTGCCGACGATCGCGGTATCGATACCGCTGACCGTGCTGATCGTCTTCACGCTCAACACGTTGCTGGCAGCCTTTGGCGCAGCGGATATTTCGGGAGCGGGCGCCGCGCTGGGCGCCGTGACCCAACTGGGGCCGCTGACCACCGTGCTGGTGGTGGCCGGCGCGGGATCGACGGCGATCTGCGCCGACCTCGGCGCCCGCACGATCCGCGAGGAGATCGACGCCCTCGAGGTGCTCGGCATCGACCCCATCCACCGCTTGGTTGTTCCGCGGGTGGCGGCCGCTACCGTCGTCGCGACGCTGCTCAATGGAACGGTCATCACGATCGGGTTGGTGGGCGGGTTCCTGTTCGGCGTCAAGCTCCAAAACGTCTCGGGCGGAGCGTATCTCGCAACACTGACCCTCGTGACCGGTCTGCCCGAAGTGCTCATCGCGACCGTCAAGGCGGCGATCTTCGGAACCATCGCCGGTCTGGTCGGCTGCTACCGCGGCCTGACCACCAAGGGGGGACCCAAGGGAGTTGGCGTCGCGGTCAACGAGACGCTGGTGCTCTGCGTGCTTTCGCTGTTCGCGGTCAACGTCGTGCTGACCACCATCGGCGTCCGCTTCGGAACGGGACGCTGAGATGTCGACAGCCGCCGTCCTTCGCTCGCGCTACCCACGCGCGACGGCCAGCGTCAATCACTATGGCGGCGGCGCGATCCGGGGGATCAACAAGGCCGGCCACCTGACCCGGTTCTCGGTCACCAGTGCGTGGTCGACGGGATGGGCGTTGCGTCGCTACCGCCGCGAGACACTGCGGCTGATCGCGCAGATCGGCATGGGCACCGGAGCGATGGCCGTCGTCGGCGGGACCGCCGCGATCGTCGGTTTCGTCACGCTGTCCGGTGGATCGCTGATCGCCATCCAGGGATTCGCGTCGCTGGGCAACATCGGCGTCGAGGCCTTCACCGGCTTCTTCGCCGCGCTGGCCAACGTCCGCGTCGTCACCGCGGTGGTGACCGGGGTTGCGTTGGCTGCGACCGTCGGGGCCGGTGCGACAGCGGAATTGGGCGCCATGCGGATCAGTGAGGAGATCGACGCCCTCGAAGTGATGGGCATCAAGTCGGTGGCGTTCCTGGTGTCGACGCGGCTGATGGCCGGCCTGGTGGTGGTCGTCCCGCTGTACGCGATGGCACTGGTCATGTCGTTCGTGTCCGGTCAGGTCGTCACCACGCTGTTCTACGGACAGTCGTCGGGCACCTACGAGCACTACTTCCGCACCTTCCTGCGCACCGAGGACGTGTTTTGGTCCGGCGGCGAAGTCATCGTGATGGCGGTGATCGTGATGATCACCCACTGCTACTACGGCTACACCGCCAGCGGCGGACCCGTCGGGGTGGGCGAGGCCGTCGGCCGGTCGATGCGCTTCTCGCTGGTGTCCACGGTGATCGTCGTCCTGCTCACTTCGCTTGCGCTCTACGGCGTCGACCCCAACTTCAACCTCACGGTGTAGCCGGTGGCCAACCCGAAGAAGGAGCGCAGGTCCCGGACATGGCCGGACACCTCGGCGGGCATCGGTCTGTTCGTGACGTGCGCGTTGCTCCTTGCGTTGATATACGGGCAGTTTCGCGGCGACTTCACTCCGAAGACCACGCTGACCATGCTCGCCGCGCGGTCCGGCCTGGTGATGGACCAGGGCTCGAAGGTCACCTACAACGGCGTCAGCATCGGGCGGGTGGCCGGCATCTCCGAAGTCGAGCACTCCGGCAAGCCGGCGGCGCGCTTCACCCTGGACCTCGACCCCGAATACGTCGACCTCATTCCGAGCAACGTGGTTGCCAAGATCCAGGCCACCACCGTGTTCGGCAACAAGTACGTGTCGTTTACCTCGCCGAAAGATCCTTCTCCGCAGCCGATTACCCCGTCGACGGTGATCGATGCGACGTCGGTGACGACCGAGTTCAACACGGTGTTCGAGACCATCGTCGAGCTCGTCGACAACGTCGACCCGGTGAAGGTGAACCTCACCCTGAGCGCGGCGGCGCAGGCGCTGACCGGACTGGGCGACAAGTTCGGCCAGTCGATCGTCAACGGCAACAAGATCCTCGACCACGTCAACCCGCGGATGCCGACGATCCGCCACGACATCAAGCAGCTCGCAGCGCTCGGAGACGTGTATGCGAAGGCCGCGCCGGATTTGTTCGACGCCATTGACAACGCGGTCACGACGGCCCGCACGCTCAACCGCCATCAGGCCGAGCTCGACGCGGCTCTCCTGGCGGCAGTTGGCTTCGGCAACAACGCGAATGACGTGTTCAGTCGCGCCCAGCCATATCTGGAACGCCTTGCGAAAGACCTGAAACCGACCGCGCATCTACTCGACACGTACAGCCCGCAGGTGTTCTGCACCATCCGCAATTTCGCCGACGTCGCCCCCAAGGTCGCGCAGCTGGAGAGCGGCAACCACTACGCGGCACAGCTCGGCGTGGCGATCACGGGCTCGGAAAACCCCTACGTCTATCCGGACAACCTGCCCCGAGTCAACGGTCGGGGCGGCCCGTTCGGCAAGCCGGGATGCTGGCAGCCGATCACCCGCGACCTATGGCCGGCGCCGTATTTGGTGATGGACTCCGGCAACAGCATTGCGCCCTATAACCACTTCGAGCTCGGCCAGCCACTGGTCAACGAGTACGTCTGGGGCCGCCAGTACGGGGAGTACACGATCAACCCATGAGAATCCGCGGAACTCTCGCCCGGCTCGCTGTCGTCGTGGCTGTCCAATTGTTCTTCACCGCAATCATTGTCGTGGTGTTCGGGCAGATTCGCTTTGACCGCACCAACACCTACTCTGCGGAGTTCAGCAATGCCAGCGGTCTGCGGGCAGGGCAGTTCGTCCGGGCCTCCGGGGTGGAGGTCGGCAAGGTCAAGAAGGTGGACCTGGTCGAGGGGGACAAGCGAATTCGGGTGGAATTCGCGGTCGACCGCTCGGTGCAGCTCTACCAGTCCACGACCGCGCAGATCCGCTATCAGGACCTGATCGGCAACCGCTACCTCGACATAAGTCGGGGAGTCGGTGACAACGCCGAAAAAGTCTTACCCCCAGGTGGATTCATTCCGTTGGCGCGCACTCAGCCCGCCCTCGACCTGGACGCGCTCATCGGCGGTTTCAAGCCACTGTTTCGGTCGCTGAATCCGCAGAAGGTCAATTCCATCGCGTCGTCGATCATCACCGTCTTCCAGGGTGAGGGCGGCACCATCAACGACATCCTCGACCAGACGGCACAGTTGACCCAGACGCTCGCCGAAAGCGACCAGACCATCGGTGACGTGATCCACAACCTGAACACCGTGCTGGACACCACGGAGCGGCACCACGACCAACTCGATTCCACCATCGACAAATTCGAGGGCCTGATCACCGGGCTGAAAGATCGGGCCGACCCGCTCGCCGACGGCGCAGCACACATCAGCAACGCAGCGGGCACAATTGCCGACCTGCTGGCCGACAACCGGGCCCTGATCCGCGGCGCGGTCACCCATTTGGAGACCCTCGCCGGACCGCTCTACGACCAACGCGACCGGGTCGGAGATCTGGTAGGCAAGGTGCCCGCGGCGTTCAACATCATCGGTCGTGCCAGCGGGATCTACGGGGACTTCTTCAACTTCTACCTCTGCGACCTGTCTCTGAAAGTCAACGGTCTGCAGCCGGGTGGGCCGGTTCGTTCGGTGAAACTGCTCACCCAGCCTTCGGGTAGGTGCACGCTGCAATGAGAACGCTGCAGCCCGCCAACGGGGTCCGAGTCGGAGCGCTGGCCATCGCCATCGTGGTCCTCGTTGTCGGTGTGGGACAAAGCTTCGGCAGTCTGCCGGTGCTGTTCGCCAGGGCGAGCTATTACGCCCAATTCAGTGACTCCGCCGGCGTCAGCAAGGGCGATAAGGTCCGCATCGTCGGTCTCGATGTCGGCACCGTGCAGGACATGTCGATCGACGGCGACCACATCCTGATGAAATTCACCACCGGCACGCACACCATCGGCACCGAGAGTCGGGTGTCGATCCGCACCGACACGCTGCTGGGCAAGAAGGTCCTCGAGATCGAGCCGCGCGGTAACAGGGTCCTGCAACCGAACGACGTGCTGCCACTGGGTCAGAGCACCACCCCGTATCAGGTGTACGACGCCTTCTTCGACGTCACCAATGCAGCAGCCGGATGGAACATCGACACCGTCAAAGAGTCGTTGAATGTGTTGTCGGGCACCATAAATCAGACATACCCGCACCTGAGCGCGGCTCTTGACGGAGTGTCGAAGTTCTCCGACATCATCGGTAAACGCGATGACGAGCTCAAACACCTGCTGGCAGAAGCCCGCAAAGTCGCGGGTGTGCTCGGCGATCGCAGTAAGCAGATCAACGCGCTGCTGCGCAACACGCAGACCTTGCTCGCCGCCTTCAACGAACGCGGCAAAGCCATTGCGGCACTGCTGGTCAACGTATCGGCATTCTCGGCTCAGGTGCAGGGGCTCATCAACGACAACCCGAACCTGCACCACCTGCTCGAGCAATTGCGAGGCGTCACCGACGTTCTTGCTCAACACAAGAACGACCTGGTGTCCGTGCTGAATACGCTGCGCAACTACACCGCTGCGCTCAGTGAGGCGGTCGGCTCGGGACCGTACTTCAAGGTGATGATCGGCAACCTTTTGCCGTACCAGATTCTGCAGCCCTGGGTCGACGCGGCGTTCAAGAAACGCGGCATCGACCCCGAGAACTTCTGGCGCAGTGCGGGATTGCCCGCCTTCCGATATCCCGACCCGAACGGAAAACGGTTCCCCAACGGGGCGCCGCCGCCGGCGCCGAGGGTGCTCGAGGGCACTCCGGATCACCCCGGGCCCGCCGTCGCACCCGGTTCGCCGTGCTCGTATGCGCCGCCCCCTGAGCTGTCGCCGAGGCCGGGCAATCCGATGCCGTGCGCAGGTATCGATCAAAACCAGGGTCCGTTCGGGCCCAACGGCCCCTATCCGGCTCTGCCCGACGTGCTGTCGTCACCGCCCAACCCCAATGGCCCGCAGCCGTCCCCGGGTGTGCCGGATGCCGGGCTGCCCGGCGCTCCGATACCGAACGCGCCGGGGACACCGGTCCAGCTGCCGCCCAATGCACCGCCGGGAGCGCGACGAGAGGGCTTCGTCCCCGCCGGTCCGCCCCCGCCCGCCGTCGCGCCGGCACCGTCGCCGCCGCCAGGCCCCGGGCCACAGCTACCGGCACCGTTCCTCACGCCCGGCGGGAACGGGGGATAGCGAACAATGAGCACAATTTTCGATATCCGCAAGCTGCAGCTGCCGCACCTGTCGAGGACCGCGCTGGTGATCGGCTCGATCGTCGCGGCCGTGGGTCTTGTTGTGGGACTGGCGGGTTGGCAGCTCTACGACAAGCTGACCAACAATACCGTGGTCGCCTACTTCCCGGCGGTGAACGCCCTCTACTCCGGGGACAAGGTCCAGATCATGGGCATCCGGGTCGGTGCGATCGACAAGATCGAGCCCACCGGCGACCGGATGAAAGTGACGTTCCACTACCGCAACAAATACAAAGTGCCGGCCAACGCCTCGGCGGTGGTGCTCAACCCGACGCTCGTCGCGTCGCGCAGCATTCAATTAGAGCCGGTCTACAAAGGCGGACCGGTGCTGGTCGACAACGCGGTGATCCCGATCGAACGCACTCAGGTGCCGGTGGAATGGGATGAGTTGCGCAACAGCGTCACTCACATCATCGATAAGTTCGGGCCCAGCAAGGACCAGCCCAAGGGGCCGTTCGGCGACGTGATCGAGGCGTTCGCCAACGGCTTGGACGGCAAGGGCCAGCAGATCAACACCACGCTGAACAGCCTGTCCAACGCGTTGAGCACCCTGGACGAGGGCCGTGGTGACTTCTTTGCGGTGCTGAAGAGTCTGGCGACGTTCGTCAACGCACTGCACCAGGACGACCAGCAGTTCGTGGCGCTCAACAAAGACCTCGAGCAGTTGACCGACAACCTGACCAGCTCGGACCAGTCCGCCGCCAACGCGATTCGCGACACCGATGCGTTGTTGTCGACCGCGCAGAAGTTCCTGGCCGAGAATCGAGATGCGCTGACCCACGACGTCAACAACCTGGGCGACGTGACGACCGCGATCATGCAACCGGAGCCGCGGGACGGTCTGGAGACCGCGCTGCACATCCTGCCGAACATGGCCGCCAACGTTCTCGCGATCTACGAGCCGGCGCACGGAAGCCTCAGCGGGGTGGCCGCATTCACCAACTTCGCCAACCCCATGGAGTTCATCTGCAGCGTCATCCAGGCCGGCAGCCGCCTCGGCTATCAGGATTCGGCGGAACTCTGCGCGCAGTACCTGGCACCGATCCTGGATGCGATCAAGTTCAACTACTTCCCATACGGCATCAACTTGTTCAGCGCCGCGGATACGTTGCCCAAGAACGTCGTGTATTCAGAGCCGCGCCTGCAGCCGCCACCGGGCTTCAAGGACACCACCGTCCCGGGCATCTTCTCGCCGGATACCCAATGGTCGCATCGTAATTCAGAACCGGGTTGGATCGTCGCACCCGGGATGCAGGGCGTGCAGGTCCAGCCCGCCACCAAAAATCTGCTGACGGCCGCCTCGCTTGCCGAGTTGATGGGCGGCCCCGACATACCCCCGCCGCCGGCCGGTCAGACCATGACCGGGCCACCCAACGCCTACGACGAGAACAATCCGTTGCCGCCGCCGTGGTATCCGCAGCCGTTGCCCTCTCCGGGGCCCCCGCCACCGCCGCCCGGGCCGCCGCTGGGCGCCGCGGAAGCCGGCGCGCCGGGACCGGGTCGATGAGGTCGGCGCGGCTGCTCGGCCGCAGGCTCTGGCAGACACTGGCGGTGCTCACCGCCGCAGTGGTGCTGACGTCGTGTGGCAACTGGCGCGGCATCGCCAACGTGCCGCTGCCTGGCGGCCCGGGCAGCGGCCCGGGCTCCTACAAGGTTTACGTCCAGATGCCAAACACGATGGCGCTCAACGGAAACAGCCGGGTGCTGGTAGCCGACGTCTTCGTCGGCACGGTGCGGTCGATCGACCTGAAAAACTGGGTCGCCACCCTGACCGTCGACCTGGACAAGAGCGTCCGGCTGCCGAAGAACACCACCGCCAAGATCGGCCAGACCAGTCTGCTGGGTTCCCAGCATCTCGAGTTGGCCGCGCCGCCCGACCCGTCACCGCGGATGCTCACGAGCGGCGACACCATCGCGCTGGCCAACTCCTCGACGTATCCGTCCACCGAGCAGACTCTGGCCAGCCTGGCCATGGTGCTGCGCGGCGGCGGCGTGCCCAACCTCGAGGTGATCCAGAACGAGGTCTACAAGATCCTGGCCGGACGGGCCCAGCAGATCCGCGACTTCCTGGAGAAGCTGGACACTTTCGCGTCGCAACTCAATCAGCAACGTGATGACATCCGCCACGCCGTCGACTCCACCGACCGACTACTGACGCGGGTGGCCGAGCGTTCGGGCACAATCGATCGGGCCCTCACCGAATTTCCGCCTCTGGTGGACCATTTCAACAAACAGCGCGACTTGTTCGCCGACACCGTCGAGGCGGTGGGTCGGGTCAGCAACGTCACCGACCAGACCTTCCGGGCGTCGCGGGGTGATCTGCATCAAGATCTGCAAGACCTGCAGCGTCCGCTCAAGCAACTCGGCCGGTCCGCGCCGTATTTGGTGGACGCGCTGACGCTGCTGCTGTCACCGCCGTTCAGCGTCGACAGCGTCCCGAAAATCGTTCGCGGGGACTACATCAACGTGTCCGGCGCACTCGACCTGACACTGAGCACCGTCGACAACGCGATCTTCACCGGGACCGGGTTCTCCGGAGCGTTGCGCGCACTCGAGCAGTCCTGGGGCCGCGATCTCAACACGATGGTTCCTGACATCCGCTTCACGCCGAACCCGGCCGATGCGCCGGTGGAACGAGGCGAGTGATGCTGACTCGTTTCATCCGCAACCAATTGATTGTGTTCGGCGCCTTGACATTAGCGGCACTCATCGCGCTCGGCTGGTTCTATCTGCGCATCCCGAGTCAGCTCGGGGTCGGCCAGTATCGCCTCGTTGCGGAGTTGCCGGCGTCGGGCGGCCTGTATCGCACCGCCAACGTGACGTACCGGGGCATCCAGATCGGCAAGGTGACCAAGGTCGAGCCCACGGCGCACGGTGTGCGCGCAACGCTGAGCATCGATGACCGGTACAAGATCCCGGTCGACGCATCGGCCAACGTGCACTCGGTGTCGGCGATCGGCGAGCAGTATGTGGACCTGGTGTCGACGGGCGACCCGGGGAAGTTCTTCTCGCCGGGGCAGACCATCACCAAAGGCACTGTGCCGAGCGAGATCGGCCCGGCGCTCGACGCAGCCAACCGCAGCCTGTCGGTGCTCCCCAAAAAGAAGATCGCCTCGCTGCTCAACGAAACATCCCTTGCGGTAGGCGGCTTGGGGCCCGCACTGCAACGACTCGTCGACTCTACTCAGTCCATCGTGGGCGACTTCGAGGCCAACCTGTCCGATGTCGACGACATCATCGCCAACTCCGCACCCATCCTCGACAGCCAGGTGGATTCGGGTGACTCGATCGCGCAGTGGTCACGCAACCTCAAGGTTCTCACTGCACAGATCGCCGACAACGACCCACACCTGCAAAGCCTGCTGGCCAAGGGCGCCCCGACGGCCGACCAGGTCAACACTGTGTTCAGCGATGTCCGGGAATCACTGCCGCAGACAATCGCCAACCTGGAAGTCGTCGCCGACATGCTCAAGCGCTACAACGCAGGCCTCGAGCAGTTGCTGGTGTTCCTGCCCGAGGTCGGATCGGTGGCCCAGACGTTGATCGCGTCAGCCCCGGGGGCGGTGCTGATGAACCTCGACCTGTCACTCAACAATCCGCCGCCGTGCCTGACCGGATTCCTGCCGGCATCGGAATGGCGCTCACCCGCGGACACCAGCACGGCGCCACTACCGGCCGGAACGTATTGCAAGATTCCGCAAGACACTCAGGCCAACGATGTCCGCGGCGCGCGTAACTATCCCTGCGTAGATGTTCCCGGCAAGCGCCGGGCGACGCCCAAGGAGTGCCGCGACAACAAACCCTATGTGCCGCTGGGCACCAACCCCTGGTACGGCGACCCGAACCAGATCCGCAACTGTCCCGCGCCGGGTGCGCGCTGCGATCAGCCCGTCGATCCCGGCAAGGTCATACCGGCGCCCTCGGTCAACAACGGGATGAACCCGATACCGGCCGATCGACTGCCGATACAGCCTCCACTCACCAACGACCCACTCCAGCGGCCGGGTTCGGGCTCCGTTCAGTGCAATGGGCAGCAGCCAAACCCGTGCGTCTACACGCCCAACGGTCCGAGCGCGGTGTACCTGCCGCAAAGTGGCGAAGTGGTCGGGCCCGACGGCGCCAGGTACTCCCTGCAGGACTCGCGGCACACCGGGGACAACGGCTGGAAGGACATGCTCGCCCCGGCCGGCTGACCCGCAGCGGGAATCTTGTGGGTCTGGCAGCGTTGAACCAGCTATTCGCAGCAGAGGAGATGTCGTCATGACCAGTCGGCCCGTTCTTGAACCCACCGCCGAGCATCCGATCACCATCACCCCGACCGGCCACCGGGTCGTGGTTCGCATCAACGGCGACATCGTCGCCGACACCCACCAGGCTTTGCAGCTGCAGGAGTCCACTTACCCTGCGGTGCAATACATTCCGCTCGAGGACATAACCCAGGAGGTGCTCACCCGCACCCACACCAGCACCTACTGTCCCTACAAGGGCGAGGCCGCGTACTACAGCGTGACCACGGGTGGTGGCACGGTCGAGGACGCGATCTGGTTCTACGAGCAGCCCTATCCTGCGGTCGGCGAGATAGTCGGCCACGTGGCCTTCTATGCCGACAAGGCGGACATCACCGTCGGTTAGGCATCGGCCGTTCCGAAGACGTGGTCGGTCAACCGGGTGTCGCTGTATTCGCGCAGCGACGAGATGAGCCCGTCGCGGGTTTCGACGATGAAGACAGCCGGGCTGCTGTAGCGCAGACCGTCGGTGGTCTCGCCGTCGGCTTCGGCCTCGATCACGACGCTTTCGCCATCGTTGAAGCACTGGATGAAATCCAGCTCCAACTCGATGCGGCGCTTGCGCCGCTCGACCTCGTCGCGCCAGGCGGCCTTGTCGACCGAGCTACGGGTCGCGATGTTCCAGTAGGTGAAGTCGTCGCTGAGCAATTCGAAGCACTCGTCGACATCGCTGCCCTCCGACAGGCACTGCAGAAACATCCACGCCAGCTCGGCGGACGGATCGTCGAAGGGGGTCGTCACCTCGCCATCCTTACGCGCTGCACAGTTGTGGGTCAATGACGCCGAGCCGGACATATGATCGACGAGAACGAGCGGCGGCGGGAGCACATCATCAGTAGCGCTCGCACGGTGACTTTTCCCAGTGCGGTCAGCCCCAGGAACACGTTGTTCCCGCTGCGCCGCGGGCCCGGTGATCCCTGCTTCCAGACCGGGGCTGACGGCGCGATCTGGCGAACCAGCCTGCTGCACAGCGGATCCGTGACAGCACACCTCACCCGGGCCGCTGCCAACGCCGTCGAGTGCACGGCGTGGGGGAGCGGCGCCGAGGAATACCTCGACGCGCTGCCGGCGCTGCTCGGCGCCCACGACGACGCTTCCGATTTCGAACCCGTCGACCCGATCGTCGCCGAGGCCTTCCGGCGGGTGCCTCGCCTGCGGATCGGACGCACCGGTCGGGTGATGGAAGCGCTGATCCCGGCGGTGCTCGAGCAGCGGGTCCAGGGCAAGGACGCGTTCCGCGCCTGGCGGCTGCTGGTGACCAAGTTCGGGACGCCGGCACCGGGACCGGCGCCGGACCGGATGCGCGTTCCGCCGCCCGCCGAGGTATGGCGTCGCATCCCGTCGTGGGAATTCCACCGCGCCAACGTCGACCCGGGTAGGGCGCGCACGATCGTGGGATGCGCGCAGCGGGCTACGTCGTTGGAGCGGCTTACGTCGTGGCCGGCCGAGAAGGCCCGCGAAGCCCTGATGTCGCTGCCGGGCGTTGGGATCTGGACCGCGGCCGAGACCGCGCAACGGGCGTTCGGTGACGCAGACGCGCTGTCGGTGGGCGACTATCACGTCTGCAAATGGGTCGGCTGGACCTTGCTGGGGCATCCCATCGACGACGCCGAGATGGTCGAGTTCCTCGAGCCGATGCGGCCGCACCGCCACCGGGTGGTGCGTCTGCTGGAGGTCAGCGGGCTGGCCCACGAGCCGCGCCGCGGCGCCCGATTGCCGTTGCAGGACATTCGCGCGCTGTGACGGGCCCGGGGTTTCTCCCGGCGGTCATCGGGTACTCGTCGCGACGGGTAGGGAATGACTTTCAGGGAGGTAGCCATGACCGCATTCACTGTTCCAGGTCTGACCGAGAAGCAGGGTGCCAAGATCGCCGATCTGCTGCAGAAGCAGCTCAGCACCTATAACGACCTTCACCTCACGCTCAAGCATGTGCACTGGAATGTGGTGGGCCCCAACTTCATTGGTGTGCACGAGATGATCGACCCTCAGGTCGATCTGGTCCGCGGATACGCCGACGAGGTGGCCGAACGGATCGCCACACTGGGCGGATCGCCGCAGGGCACTCCGGGCTCGATCCTCAAAGATCGCACCTGGGAGGACTATTCGGTGGGCCGCGACACCGTGCAGGCACACCTGGCGGCGGTCGACCTGGTCTACAACGGAGTCATCGAAGACACCCGCAAGGGCATTGCCGATACCGAGAAGCTCGACCCGGTGACCCAGGACATCCTGATCGACCACGCCGCGGAGCTGGAGAAGTTCCAGTGGTTTGTCCGGGCACATCTGGAGAACGCCGGCGGAGGGTTGACCCACGAGGGTAAGTCGACCGAAAAGGACGCAGCGAAGAGCGCGCGATAGGGCGGTCGAGGAATAATCGGACCACGGTCCGGTTATAGCGGGTATCCGAATGAGGAGGCCCGAGATGCCCGCAATCACCGCAGACACGCTGACCTTGCCGCGAGTTACGCCGGCTGGTCCGATCGACACCGAACGCCCGGTTCGGACTATCACCACTGGTCCGCGCGGCCACGAGGGCGAAGGGTTCCCCGTGGTCCGCGCGTTCCACGGCGTCAGCAGCGCAGCGCTGGACCCTTTCATCCATATGGACCAGATGGGCGAGATCGAATACCAGCCTGGCGAACCCCGGGGAACCGACTGGCACCCGCACCGCGGATTCGAGACCGTCACCTACATGATCGACGGCCGCTTTGCCCACCAGGATTCACACGGTGGCGGCGGGTTGATCGCCGACGGCGCGACCCAGTGGATGACCGCGGGCGCCGGGATCCTGCACATCGAGACGCCACCGGCCGAATTGGTCGCGAGTGGTGGCGTATTCCACGGCATCCAGCTATGGGTCAACCTGCCCAAGACGGACAAGTTCGCGACACCCCGCTACCAGGCGAT
This sequence comes from uncultured Actinomycetota bacterium, assembly GCA_963822655.1. GTDB lineage: Bacteria > Actinomycetota > Actinomycetes > Mycobacteriales > Mycobacteriaceae > Mycobacterium. The sequence continues at coordinate 204,655 of CAWGIJ010000012.1, read as the reverse complement.
TGAAGGTAATGACGTCGCCTTGCTTGCGTCCGACGACGGCGGGGCACTGCTCCGCGTCATCGCCGGCGAGGTGGACGGCCATCATGGACCCGGCGTCACGCATACGCCAATCGCACTGGCGCACGCGACGATTCAACCGGGTGCCCGCCTGAACATCCCGTGGAACCGCGACTACAACGGCTTGATCTACGTGCTGTCCGGACGTGGCTCGGTGGGCCCGGTGTCGCATCCGGTGGGGCAGGGTCAGCTGGTGGTTCTCGGCCCCGGCGACCGCATCACGGTCAACGCCGCGGCCGCGCAGGACTCCCGGGTTCCCGCGTTGGAGGTGCTGCTGCTGGGCGGGCAGCCGATCCGCGAGCCGGTGTTCCATTACGGCCCGTTCGTGATGAACACCAAGGCCGAGGTGATCCAGGCGCTCGAGGACTACCAGGCCGGCAAGTTCGGCAGTGTTCCACCCGACGGATTGATGCCGCACACCGTCGCTGGCTAACGAGACGGTCAATTTGTGTGATCGCCACAGGTGTGAGCTATGGCACAATCGGGATGTGGTTCAGCCCGCGAGTCGGGGACCGGGTCGTCCCCCCGCAGCAAAAGCGGCAGAAACACGTAAACGCATCCTGCGAGCGGCTCGCGAAGTATTCAGCGAACGCGGTTATGACGCGGCCACCTTCCAGGCGATCGCGATCCGGGCGGACCTGACCCGTCCCGCCATCAACCACTACTTCGCAAACAAGCGGGTGCTCTACTGGCAGGTGCTGGAGGAGACGAATAACGAGGTGGTGGCGGCCAGTATCCGGCGGGCGGAGAAGGAGACGACTCTGACCGGCCGGGTGTCCGCGTTCATCGAGGGCTCGATCGAGGCCGAGATCGAAAATCGGACGGCCTCGGCATTCCTGATCACCGCGACGCTGGAGTCGCAGCGCCACCCCGAACTGAGCCGGCCGGGAACCGACTCGGTCAGCACTACTCGCACGTTCCTGCTGTGGGCGATCAACGACGGCGTGCAGCGCGGCGAGTTGGACGCCGGCACCGACCCAGCGGCTCTCACCGAGATGCTGCTCGCGGTGCTGCTGGGAGTCGGTTTCTACGCCGGCTTCGTCGGCAGCCGCCACGAGCTCGATCCCATCACTGACCAGCTGAAACTGCTGCTGGCTCGCAGCTTCGTCCGGTAGTCCGATTGACCCAGTGATGTAGCGCACAGAACCATATAGATTGCCTAACTTATTCGGTAGCATCTAGTCGTTATGACTGGTGTATCGAACGCGGCCTCCATCCGGTCCGAAGGCGACAGCTGGGACATCACCGAAAGTGTCGGCGCCACCGCCCTGAGCGTGGCCGCCGCCCGCGCCGTCGAGACCGGGTCCGACGACCCGCTGATCCGCGACCAGTTCGCCTACCTGCTGGTTTCCACCGCCGGGACGCCTTGGGCGCGGCTGGCCAGCTCGCTGGACTGGATCGGGGACGACGACCATGGTCGGCGGGCCCACCGACTGGCCATCGACTACCAGGCGGTCCGAACGCACTATTTCGACTCGTACTTCGCCGACGCCGTCGCCGCCGGCATCCGGCAGGTGGTGATCCTGGCCGCGGGCCTGGACTCCCGGGCCTTCCGACTGGAGTGGCCCGCGGGCACCACGGTCTACGAGATCGACCAACCCCAGGTCGTCGCCTACAAGACCAGCACACTGGAGTCGGCCGGCGCCGCGCCGACTGCCGAACGGCGGACCGTTCAGGTCGACCTCCGCGACGACTGGGCCGCCGCTCTGACCGCCGCGGGCTTCGACCCGAGCCGGCCGACGGCCTGGCTAGCCGAGGGTCTGCTGCCGTACCTGCCGGCCGAGGCCCAGGACCGCCTCTTCGACATCCTGACCGGGCTGAGCGCGCCGGGCAGCCGCCTGGCCGTCGAGGCGTTCAGTCTTGGCGCCGCCGACAACGACGCGCGCCGCGTTGCACGCCGGGCCCGTTTCGACCGGATGCGCCAGCGCCTCGGCCTGGACATCAACGTCGAAACCCTGACCTACCAAGAAAGCGACCGGGCCGACGCCGCGGAGTGGCTGACCGGCCACGGCTGGCACGTCACGGCCGTCAGCAACGCCGACGAAATGGCACGACTTGGCCGTGGGATCCCCGACGACCTGGCCGACGAGGCCTTCACCACCAAACTGCTTCGCGCGCAGCTTGGTTGATCACGAGGAGCACAACGATGAGCGCATTGCGTAGCCATGACGACACCTGGGACATCACGGAAAGCGTCGGCACAACCGCTGTCATGGTGGCCGCGGCCCGCGCTGCCGAGACCGACAAGCCCGACCCGCTGATCCGCGACCCCTTTGCGCGGATCCTGGTCACCGAGGCCGGAACCGGGGTCTGGGAAAAGATGCTCGACAGCGACCTGCTGGAGAAGGTCGCGTCCATCGACACCGAGGCCGCGGCGATCTTCGAGCACATGCGTGGGTACCAGGCGGTGCGCACGCACTTCTTCGACGCCCACTTCGCCGCTGCGGCCGACGCCGGGATCCGCCAGGTGGTCATCCTGGCGTCCGGCCTGGACTCGCGGGCCTACCGGCTGGAGTGGCCGGCCGGCACCACGGTGTACGAGATCGACCAGCCCAAGGTGCTCGAGTACAAGGCATCGACGCTCGCGTCGCACGGCGCGACCCCGTCCGCCGACCGCCACGAGGTGGCGATCGACCTGCGTCAAGACTGGCCGGCAGCGCTGGTCGCCGCGGGCTTCGACCCCAAGGCGCCGACCGCCTGGCTGGCCGAGGGCTTGCTGATGTACTTGCCCGCCGACGCGCAGGACCGGCTGTTCAGCCAGATCTCCGAGTTGAGCGCCACCGGCAGTCGGATCGCCGCCGAGACCGCGGCCAACCACTCCGACGAGCGCCGCAAGGAGATGCGCGAGCGTCTCGACCGGGTGGCAGCCAAGCTGGGCATCGAGCGCAACATCGACATCCAGGACCTGATTTACAAAGACGACGCCCGCGCCGACGTCGCTACCTGGCTCAACGATCACGGCTGGCGGGCCACCGCGCAAAATTCCGGGGACGAGATGCGCCGGCTGAACCGTTGGGTCGAGGGCATTCCGTCGGCCGACGACAAGGAAGCGTTCTCGCAGTTCGTGACCGCTGAGCGCGTCTAGGGGATAGCCAGGGGGACCCTGTTGCCCAACCGGGTGGTTGATTAGGATTGGGTTTTCGCCGGTCGAGGAAGGGATCCCCATGACCACCGAAGCCACCGAAATCACCACTCCTGCCGCTCCGCCGGCTGCGACGTCCGACGTCGCGAAGACCGTTGCGGGGCTGCGTCAGACGTACGCCACCGGTCGGACCCGGAACATCAAATGGCGCAAGGAGCAACTTCGCGCGCTCGAGCGCCTGATGGTCGAGAACGAGGCCAGGGTCGCGGAGGCGCTGGAGAAAGACCTGGGCCGTTCGCCGTTCGAGGCGTGGCTGGCCGACGTCGCCAGCACCGCCGGCGAGGCCGCCTACGCGGCGAAGAACGTGGGCAAGTGGGCCAAGCGCAAAAACCGGCTGTTGGAGTTCTCGCAGCTGCCGGGCCGTGGCTTCGTCGAGTACGAGCCGTACGGCACCGTGCTGGTCATCGGCGCCTGGAACTTCCCGTTCGCGCTGACGCTCGGCCCCGCCGCCGGAGCCATCGCTGCGGGAAACACGGTGCTGATCAAGCCTTCTGAGGTGGCTCCCGCGTCGTCGGCGCTGATGGCCGAGCTGGTCCCGCGTTACCTGGACAACGAAGCGATCGCCGTGATCGAGGGCGACGGCGCGGTCAGCCAGGAGCTCATCGCGCAGGGCTTCGACCACCTGATCTTCACCGGGGGCACCGAGATCGGTCGCAAGGTCTACGAGGGCGCTGCCAAGCATCTGACGCCGGTGACCCTCGAACTCGGCGGCAAGAGCCCGGTCATCGTGTCGAAGGACGCCGACATCAAGGTTGCAGCGAAGCGCATTGCCTGGACCAAGCTGATCAACTCCGGCCAGATCTGCATCGCCCCCGATTACGTGCTCGCCGAGGCGCCGATCCGCGACCAGCTGGTCGACGAGATCCAGAAGGCGGTCAGCGCGTTCGAGTCCCAAAACGCCAGTGGCGGAAAGCGAATCGTTAACGAGCGGCACTTCAACCGCCTTACCGCCGCGCTGGCCGCGACACAGGGCAAGGTCGCGATCGGCGGCGGCTCCGACCCGTCGAAGCTGAACATCCAGCCGACGGTGGTGGTGGACCCGTCCGCCGACGAGCCGTTGATGACCGACGAGATCTTCGGCCCGATCCTGCCGGTTTTGACCGTTCAAAACCTGGACGAGGCAATCACTTTCGTGAACTCGCGGCCCAAGCCTCTGGCCGCATACCTGTTCACCAAGGCCAAGGCCGTACGCGAACGGGTGATCAAGGAAGTGCCGGCCGGTGGCATGGTGGTCAACCACCTGCTGTTCCACTTCGCCACGCACAAGCTGCCGTTCGGCGGCGTCGGACCGTCCGGGCTGGGCGCCTACCACGGCAAGTACGGCTTCGAGGAGTTCAGTCACCGCAAATCGGTGCTGACCAAGCCGACCCGCCCCGACATCGCCAGCTTCATCTACCCGCCGTATACAGAGAAGGCGTGGAAACTGGCCCGCCGGCTGTTCTAGCTTTTCCCGATTCACTTGTTGGTCAATGAAGATCGAGAGATAGGAAGTTCATGCCCGGAGTGCAGGATCGCGTTGTCGTCGTCACTGGAGCCGGTGGCGGTTTGGGGCGCGAGTACGCGCTGACCCTCGCCAAAGAAGGCGCCAGCGTCGTGGTCAACGACCTCGGCGGTTCCCGCGACGGGACCGGCGCCGGACACAACATGGCCGACGACGTCGTCAAGGAGATCAAGGACGCCGGCGGACGTGCGGTGGCCAACTACGACAGCGTGGCCGAGTCCGAGGGCGCCGAGAACATCATCAAGACTGCGATCGACGAGTTCGGCAAGATCGACGGCGTCGTGAGCAACGCCGGCATCCTGCGCGACGGCACCTTCCACAAGATGTCGTTCGAGAACTGGGATTCCGTCCTCAAGGTGCACCTCTACGGCGGCTACAACGTCATCCGCGCCGCGTGGCCGCACTTCCGTGAGCAGAGCTACGGCCGCGTGCTCGTCGCCACTTCCACGAGCGGATTGTTCGGCAACTTCGGCCAGGCCAACTACGGCGCCGCCAAGCTGGGGCTGGTCGGCCTGATCAACACGCTGGCCCAGGAAGGCGCAAAGTACAACATCAAGGCCAACGCGCTGGCGCCGATCGCGGCGACCCGGATGACCGAGGACATCCTGCCGCCCGAGGTGTTGCAGAACCTGACGCCGGACTTCGTGGCGCCGGTGGTGGCCTACCTGGTCACCGAAGAGGTGCCAGACAGCGGCTCGATCTTCATCGTCGGCGGCGGCAAGGTGCAGCGCACCGCGCTGTTCCAGAATGAGGGCGTCACCTTCAAGACTCCGCCGTCGGTCGACGACATCGCTTCGCACTGGGGCGAGATCGACGACCTGTCCGCGGCGAAGGCGGCCAACTTCTCGATCCGCTGATAGCCTCCGCGTGAAAGCCTGTGTTGTACAAGAGCTTTCAGGGCCGGACGGTCTCGCATACACCGATGTCCCGGACGTGGCCGGCAACGAGCACGTCCTGGTCATCAACATTCGGGCCGCCGGGGTCTGCTTCCCCGACCTGCTGATGAGCAAGGGCGAGTATCAGCTCAAGCTGCCGCCGCCCTTCATTCCCGGCATGGAAGCCGCGGGTGTGGTCGAGTGGGCGCCGGAGGACTCCGAATTCAAGGTGGGCGAACGGGTTTCGGCGTTCGGCATTCTGGGCGGCTACGCCGAACAGGTGCTCGCTCCGCCGGCCAATGTGACCCGCAGCCCCGCCGAGCTCGACGACGCCGAAGCGGTGTCGCTGCTGGTGAATTACAACACGATGTACTTCGCGCTGGCCCGTCGCGCAGCGATGCGGCGCGGCGACAGCGTGCTCGTGCTGGGGTCGGCCGGAGGTGTGGGAACCGCGGCCATTCAGGTGGCGCGCGCCATGGGTGCGAGCAAGGTGATCGCCGTCGTACACCGCACCAGTGCAACGGAATTCGTCGAGTCGCTGGGCGCCGACGTGGTGCTGCCGCTGACGGAGGGCTGGGCGCAGGCGGTGCGCGACCACACCGACGGCCGCGGGGTGGACATCGTGGTCGACCCGGTCGGCGGCCAAGCCTTCGATGACGCGGTGCGGGTGCTGGCGGTTGACGGCAAGCTGCTGGTGATCGGTTTTGCCGCGGGCTCGATTCCGACGGTGAAGGTGAATCGGTTGTTGCTGCGTAACGCCGGCGTGCTCGGTGTCGCGTGGGGCGAATACCTTCGACAGGTGCCTGGTTCGGCGTCGCTGTTCTCTTTCGGCCTCAACCAATTGGTGGCGGCCGGGTTGAAACCCCCGTCGCCACAACGGTATCCGCTGTCGCAGGGGCGCGAAGCGTTGCAGTCACTTGCCGACGGCGGGGTGTTCGGCAAGGTCGTGCTGGAGCCCTAGAACTGCCCCCACAGGAAGGCGCCGCACCCCTCAATGGTGGCGGCGCCTTCCTATCCCGCCTGTTCTATAAGGCACCCGTGAATGCGCTGGCGATTTCGGCGATCGTGTTTTGGAGAACCTCGACCTCGAAGCCACCCGCCAGTGTGACCAGCGCGGTGTCCGCCGCCAGCGGCAGGCCGAGCGCGTCGAGCAGGCCGCCGCCGTTCGACAGTGCCTCCGTGAACAGCGAGACGTCGTAGGCGGGCATGCTAGTCACCAGCGAGTTGATGATGTCGGCCGTCGGCAGCAAAGCGGAATAGGCCGCCGATGTTGCGGACGTGAGAGCGTTGATCAGGTCGGTCAGCGAAGCTCCTGGGTCGGCGGCGAGGGCGCTGTGCACCGATGCCATCGCCTCGGCGATGCTCTGCCCCACCGATCCCGTGCCGAGTGCCGCCGACGAGTAGGGGTCGGTGCCGCCGAACAAGTTCTGGAAGCCATCCTTGGTGTCGGCGATCAGCGAGGTGAACACGTCCTTCACGCTGACGTCGGGAAACAGCCCGAACGGGGTGTTCACGTCGGCCGGGGAATTCACGTCTACGGAGTAGCCGAGCGTGCCGTCGCCGTAGCCCAGGTTGATCAGGTACGTCAGGTCGGGCCCGAGTAGCTCTTGCAAAGGCTTCGGGAGCAGCGCCACCAACGGCGCGGTCTCGTTGATCATCCAGTAGTTCGTCAGGCTGTCCGTGGTGCCGGGTAAGTCCATCGAGCCCGGCAGCAATGTCGCGCCGGCGATGTCACCACCGGTCGGACCGCTGCCGTCGATGCCGCCATTCAGGTACGTGCCGTGGATGGTGGCGATACCCAGGAAAGCGTTCAGATCGGACAGGAAGTTCAGCGGGTAGCGGGGGAAGTCGGTGAAGCCGTCGTATTCCAGCGAATACATGTTGGTGACGTAGTCATCCGCCGGAGTGAAGCTGTCGAACGACACTCCCAGGGCCGGCAAGCTCAGGGGGTCGGCCACCACGTGGCCATTCGACAGTGTGAAGCCGTCGAACCGCGAGAGCAATCCGCCGTTGGGGTTGCTGGGGTCACCGACCAGCAAGAACTGGGGGTCCAGTGCGCCCGTGTGCGGCGCTCCGTTGGGGTCAAGTTGCTGCATGACGTAGCTGGAAATCGTCGAGCTCTGGGAGTACCCGAACACGACCGGGGTGTCCCCGGCCTTTTGCTCGACCGCGATGGCGGTCTCCAATTGCTCCATGCCCTGGCCCACCGAGGTACTGCCCGACGGGAAGCCGCTCGTGCTGGGGTAGTTGAGCTGCAGGGTGTGAACGCCGGTGAGCGGGTAAAGACCCTCGGGAGTGAACAGGCCGTCCCCGAAAAATCCTGGCGAACCCGGGACGTCCGACGTGGACTGGTAGAAGCCGAGATCGGGGTACAGCGGGCCGCCGGGGATACCCGGATTGCCCAGGTACAGCGCGTCGGCAGCTCCGACATAAGTCGGGCCGGGGAGAGGTAGGCCGCTGCCGCCCATGACGATGCCGACGTCGCCATCCGCGTACGCAAAACCGGAATTCGCCATCGCTGTCATGCTGAGGAAACCCGCACCCACTGTGGCGGCCATTCCCGCTCCGATGAAACGAGCTGCTCTTCCAGACATTTTGCGACCTTTCCAGGGCCTAGGCGGCAGTGGTATTCGACATATGTTCTACTCCCTTTCCAGTGCGATGGCTGAGAATTACACAGGTTTTCGTTGGCGAAAATTAAGTTTCAAGTCTGGAATATTGGATTAACCAACCCCGCCGGTCTCAGAAGTCCCGATGGTCATGGGCGATATCACGGGGTGGTGCTGTCGCATGCGCGCGCGTTGAGAAGAACGCACCACGGGTCGGAGATCAGTACTTGTGTTGCGACAGCGACTTAGTCAGTCACGCAGGGCGTCGCGCAGCTTGTGCACGTCGTCCTCGGTGATGCCCGCGCTGCGGAAGTACTCGTCGAGTGAGCCGAAGTTGTCGTAGATCGTCCGCCGCGCGGCGTCGAGGTATTCGGCGCGCACGCCGAGCACCTCTTCCGATAACCGCGCCTCGGTGGTCGACATCAACTCCGCCGTCACCTCGACGTCGGTGCGCTGCCGGATCGCGTCGAGAATGCGCTCGCGCAGGAACGGCACGGCCTGATTGCTGGTGAGGAAGTCGGTCACGATCGCGTCGCGATCGACACCCGCCGCCTCCAAGACCAGCGCGACCGTGAAACCGGTGCGGTCCTTGCCGGCGAAGCAGTGCGACAGCACCGTGCGACCGTCGCCCAGCAGGGTCACCATCCGGTGCAGCGCCTCCCGGGCTCCGGGATAGGTCGGAAAGCGGCTGTACTCCTCGACCATGTAGCGGGTGGCTGCGTCGCTGACCGATTCGCCGTCCGGTCGCTCCTCGAACAGCCGCTTGAAAGCGTGCTCGTGCGGCGCCTCGCCGTCTGGGTTGGCGTCGTCGGGAGGGAGATCGGGGATCGGCAACTGGTGGATCTCGACGCCGTCAGGCACCAAGTCGGGGCCGTGTCGCAGAACCTCACTGCGCGAACGCAAATCGGCGGTGTCGGTGATACCAAGACGGCGCAACTCGTCGCGGCCCTCGTCGGTCAACTCGCTGAGCTCACCGGAACGGAACAGCCGACCCGGTCGCAGCGCGCCGGTGGTGTCGGCGACGTCGCGAAAGTTCCAGGCGCCCTGCAAATCTCGTAAGCCGGTAGTCACGTTTAGGTGACCGCCGCGGCGAAAGCGCTTTTCTCCCGGCCGATCTCGGCGCGCGCGATAGATCGCATATGCACCTCGTCCGGTCCGTCGAAGATGCGCATCGCGCGCTGCCAAGCGTACATCCGGGCCAACACCGTGTCCTCGCTGACGCCGGCCGCCCCGTGCACCTGGATGGCGCGGTCGACGACATCGCAAGCCATCTGCGGGGCGACTGCCTTGATCTGCGAGACCAGCAGATGGGCAGCCCGGTTGCCGTGCTGGTCGATCGTCCAAGCCGCCTTCTCGCAGAGCAGCCGGGCCTGATCGATTTCGTTGCGGGACTTTGCAATTGCCTGCTGGACCAGACCCTGGTCGGCTAGCGGACGGCCGAAGGCGATGCGGGTGTTGGCCCGGTTCACCATCAGGGCCAGCGCACGTTCGGCAGCGCCCAGCGCGCGCATGCAGTGGTGGATGCGGCCCGGTCCGAGCCGCGCCTGGGCGATCGCGAAGCCACCGCCTTCTTCGCCGAGCAGGTTCGTCGTCGGCACCCGGACGTTGTCGTAGATGATCTCGCAGTGCCCGGGCTGATCGTGGTAGCCGAAGACCGTGGTGGAGCGAACGACGGTCACGCCGGGGGTGTCGATCGGCACCAGCACCATCGACTGCTGCTGGTGGCTGGCGGCCTCAGGGTTGGTGCGTCCCATCACGATCAGGATCTTGCAGCGCGGATCCGCGGCCCCGGACGTCCACCACTTGCGGCCGTTGATCACGTAGTCGGCGCCGTCGCGGACGATCGAGGTTTCGATGTTGCGGGCGTCGCTGCTGGCGACGGCGGGTTCGGTCATCGAGAACCCGCTGCGGATCTCGCCGTTCAGCAACGGCTCCAGCCACTGTTTGCGCTGCTCCTCGGTGGCGAACAGGTGCAGGGTTTCCATGTTGCCGGTGTCCGGGGCGGCGCAGTTGATCGCCTCGGGTGCGATCTCCAGACACCAGCCGGTCAGCTCGGCCAGCGGCGCGTACTCGAGGTTGGTCAGCCCGGACTCCGACGGCAGGAACAGGTTCCACAGGCCGGCGGCTTTCGCCTTGACTTTCAGTTCCTCGATGATCGGCGGGCTGGTGTGGTCGTGCGGGCCGGCTTCCTCGCGGTACTTGTCGTACTCCGCCTCGGCGGGAAAGACGTAATCGGTGATGAACTCGCTCAGCCGCTTGTGATAGTCGTTGCCCTTAGCTGACATTGCGAAGTCCATGACCGTCACGATAAGCCACCCGCGACGACGGCACATCGGGGGCAGGATGAACGTTGTGACTGACGCCCGCCCGCCATTGCCGCCGTTCACTCGCACCACCGCGATTGAGAAGGTCCAGGCCGCCGAAGACGCATGGAACAGTCGCGATCCGGATCGGGTCAGCCGTGCGTATACCGTTGACTCACATTGGCGTAACCGCGGCGAACACATCATCGGCCGCGACGCGATCGTCGCGTTCCTGACGCGCAAGTGGCGGCGCGAATTCGACTACGCCCTGCGCAAGGGCCTGTGGAGCTTCGACGGCAACCGCATCGCCGTCCGATTCCAGTACGAATGCCACGATGCGCACGGCCAGTGGTGGCGCAGCTTTGGCAACGAGTTGTGGGAGTTCGACGCAGACGGCTTGATGGCCCGTCGCGAGGCCAGCATCAACGACATCGCGATCGAGGAATCCGAGCGCCGCGTCTTCGGCCCCAGGCCAACTGAGGAGCATGGCCGGGACTTCCCGATGTGGTGAGCTAGAGCGACCGGTTAGGGTTGTTGCCGACTTACCGGGGAGTAGGAAATGACAGAAACGCAGACGACGGTCGGCGTGGTCGCCGAATCTGGCGATGGCGAACGACGGGTCGCTCTGGTGCCGAAGGTGATCGCGCCACTGGTGAAGAGCGGTGTCGCGGTCGTCGTAGAGGCCGGCGCCGGAGAGCGCGCGCTGCTGCCCGACGCGCTCTACACCGAGGCCGGAGCAACCATCGGCGACGCTTGGTCGGCCGACATCGTGGTCAAGGTCGCGCCGCCGACCGCCGATGAAGTGGGCAAGCTCAAGGATGGCCAGACCCTGATCGGCTTTCTGGCACCCCGCAACGCCGAGAACTCGATCGGCGCGCTCAAGGCGGCCGGTGTGCAGGCGTTCGCGCTGGAAGCCATCCCGCGCATCTCGCGGGCCCAGGCCATGGACGCGCTGTCGTCGCAGGGCAACGTCGCCGGGTACAAGGCGGTGGTGCTGGCCGCGTCGGAGTCCACCCGGTTCTTCCCGATGCTGACCACCGCGGCGGGCACCGTGAAACCGGCGACGGTGCTGGTGCTCGGCGTCGGTGTCGCGGGCCTGCAGGCACTGGCGACGGCGAAACGTCTCGGCGGCAAGACCACCGGCTACGACGTCCGTCCCGAGGTGGCCGACCAGGTGCGCTCGGTGGGCGCGCAGTGGCTCAACCTTGGCATCGATGCGGCCGGCGAGGGCGGCTATGCCCGCGAGCTCACCGACGAGGAGCGCGCGCAGCAACAGAAGGCGCTGGAAGAGGCGATCAGCGGCTTCGACGTCGTCATAACCACCGCCCTGGTCCCGGGCCGTCCGGCCCCCAGGCTGGTGACCGCCGCCGCGGTCGAGGCGATGAAGCCCGGCAGCGTCGTCGTCGACCTGGCCGGTGAAACCGGCGGGAACTGCGAGCTGACCGAACCGGGGCAGGTCGTCGTCAAGCACGACGTCACGATCGCCTCACCGCTGAACCTGCCGGCCACCATGCCCGAGCACGCCAGCGAGCTCTACAGCAAGAACATCACCGCGCTGCTCGACCTCCTGATCACCGACGGCAAGCTTGCCCCGGATTTCGAGGACGAGGTTGTGGCGGGCTCATGCGTGACTCGAGAGGACAACGCCTAGATGTACGACCAACTTCTGGCCAACCTGGCGATCCTGGTGCTCGCCGGGTTCGTCGGATTCGCCGTCATTTCCAAGGTGCCCAACACCTTGCACACCCCGCTGATGTCGGGCACCAACGCCATTCACGGGATCGTGGTCCTGGGAGCGCTGCTGGTTCTGGGTGAGCTGCCCGCCGACGCCAGCTGGGGCGTGCGGGCGATCGCGTTCGTCGCCCTGATCTTCGGAACCCTGAACGTCATCGGTGGCTTCCTGGTGACCGACCGCATGCTGGGCATGTTCAAGTCGCGCAAGCCCGCGGCCGACAAGGCAGTCAGCGCGAAGGGGGCTGTCAAGTGAGCACCGAAAACGTCAACTACGGCGTGGACGTCCTGTACATCGCGGCCTTCGCGCTGTTCATCTACGGTCTGTCCGGCCTGACCGGCCCGAAGACCGCGGTGCGCGGAAACTGGATCGCCGCGGTCGGTATGGGTGTCGCGGTGATCGCGACGCTGATCAAGGTGCGCGACACCGCGTCGATCAACTGGATCCTGATCGCCGCGGGCCTGTCGATCGGCGTGATGCTGGGTGTGCCGCCCGCCAAGAAGACCAAGATGACGGCCATGCCACAGCTGGTGGCGCTGTTCAACGGCGTCGGCGGCGGTACCGTTGCACTCATCGCGTGGTCGGAATTCATTGGGACCAAAGGCTTTTCGGTGTTCCGGCCGGACCAGTCGCCGACCGTGGCGCTGGTCGTCGGTTCGCTGTTCGCGGCGATCATCGGCTCGGTGTCCTTCTGGGGTTCGTTGGTGGCGTTCCTGAAGCTGCAGGAATCGATCCCGAAGAATGTGGAGAAGCGGCTGGTGGCCTCGGCCAAGCTGTTCCAGGCCTCCAACCTCGTGTTGCTGATCGGCGCGATTGGTGTCGCCGTCTATCTGGGGCTGAACCCGGGCATGCCGGTCTGGTGGATCCTGCTGGTGTTGGTCTTCGCGGGCATCATGGGGCTGTTCGTGGTGTTCCCGATCGGTGGCGCCGACATGCCGGTGGTGATCTCGCTGCTGAACGCGATGACCGGATTGTCGGCAGCCGCAGCGGGTTTAGCGCTGAACAACACGGCGATGATCGTCGCCGGCATGATCGTCGGCGCCTCGGGTTCGATCCTGACCAACCTGATGGCGGTTGCGATGAACCGGTCGATCCCCGCCATCGTGTTCGGCTCGTTCGGCGGTGACGGCGGCGGAGTCGCCGGCCCGGGCGGCGAGCAGGGCACCGTCAAGGCGACTTCCGCCGCCGACGCCGCGATCCAGATGGCCTACGCCAACCAGGTGATCGTGGTGCCCGGCTACGGGCTCGCGGTGGCCCAGGCCCAGCACGCCGTCAAGGAGATGGCGAACCTGCTGGAGGAGAAGGGCGTCGAGGTCAAGTACGCCATTCACCCGGTGGCCGGCCGGATGCCCGGGCACATGAACGTCCTGCTGGCCGAAGCCGACGTCGAGTACGACGCGATGAAGGAAATGGACGACATCAACGGCGAGTTCAATCGCACCGACGTGGCGATCGTGATCGGCGCCAACGACGTCACCAACCCGGCCGCGCGCACCGACTCGTCCAGCCCCATCTACGGCATGCCGATCCTCAACGTCGACGAAGCCCGCTCGGTGATCGTGCTCAAGCGTTCGATGTCATCGGGCTACGCCGGCATCGAGAACCCGCTGTTCTTCGGCGACAACACCTCGATGTTGTTCGGCGATGCGAAAAAGTCGGTCAGCGAGGTCACGGAGGAGTTGAAGGCGCTGTAACCAGCGTCAGACATGCCTCGAGATCGACGCCCGCGGTGCGGCGTCGATCTCGAGGATCGGGAAAAGGCTTAGACCGGCGGGTACGACGGCGGCGGGTAGCCCTGGCCGTCGGTGACACCGCGCAGGCCCCACGGCAAGTACTTGAAGTAGAACTCGAGCTCGTCAGAAAAGTCGTAGCTGGGATCGGGATCCGGTTGCATCTGACTGCCTCTCGAGTCGGTACGCGGTTCGTCTGAAGTCTAGTCCCACTGACCAACGCGCAACAGTGAACCGTCGTGTTGCCTAGACTACCCACCAGTTGATTGACTCCGGGTTCTCCCCGGACTGCTGATAGCGAGTAGACATGCCATCCGAGAACGGGCTCACCCGCCGCGAGGAGCTGCTGATAGTAGCCACCAAACTATTCGCCGCGCGCGGATATCACGGCACCCGGATGGACGACGTCGCCGACGTGGTCGGCTTGAACAAGGCCACCGTCTATCACTACTACGCCAGCAAGTCGTTGATCCTCTACGACATTTACCAGCAGGCCGCCGAGCGCACCCTGGACGCGGTGCACGACGACCCGACGATGTCGGCCCGCGAGGCGCTCTACCAGTACACCGTGCGGCTGCTCAACAACATCGCCGTCAACCCCGAAGGCGCGGCGGTCTACTTCCAGGAGCAGCCGTACATCACCGAGTGGTTCACCGAGGAGCAGGTCGCCGAGGTCCGTGAGAAGGAAACCCAGGTCTACGAGCACGTGCACGGGCTGATCGACCGGGGCATCGCCGACGGCGAGTTCTTCGAGTGCGACTCCCACGTCGTGGCCCTCGGCTACATCGGTATGACGCTGGGCGCCTACCGCTGGCTGCGGCCGAGCGGACGCCGCAGCGCCAAGGAGATCGCCGCAGAGTTCAGCACCGCTCTGCTGCGTGGATTGATCCGCGACGAGGCGGTCCGGGTGGAGTCCCCGCTGGGGACACCCAGGACTGAGACCGTCGCGCCATGACCGACCTGTTTCGCCTCGACGGCAAGGTCGCCGTCGTCACCGGCGGCGGCCGCGGCATCGGCCTGATGATCGCGCGCGGGCTGCTGCAGGCCGGCGCTTCGGTCTACCTGTCCAGCCGCAAGCAGGCGGAGTTGGACGCCGCCGTCGCCGAATTGTCGCCGCTCGGATCGGTGCAGGCCATCCCGGCCGACCTCGGCACGGTCGACGGGGTCGACGGGCTGGTCGCCGACCTGACCGAGCGGGAAGAAAAGATCCACGTGCTGTTTAACAACGCCGGCGCCGCGTGGGGCGCGCCGCTGGCCGAGTTTCCCGAGTCCGGGTTCGACAAGGTGATGAACGTCAACGTCAAGGGCGTCTTCATGCTGACCCGCGCGCTGGTGCCGATGCTCAACGCCGCCGCCGACGACGGCGATCCGGCCCGCGTGATCAACACCGGCAGCATCGACGGCATCGTCCCGCCCGGCAAGGGCCGGGACAACTTCTCCTACAGCGCCAGCAAGGCCGCCGTGCACATGCTGACCCAGCACCTCGCCGGCGAGTTGGCGCCGCGGATCCTGGTCAACGCGATCGCGCCCGGGCTCTTCGAATCCCGGATGACCAAAGAACTGCTGCGGGCAGGTTCCGACGCCGTGGGCGCCGGCTTCCCGCTCGGCCGGATCGGCCAGCCGGACGACATGGCGGGCATCGCGGTCTTCCTCGCCAGCCGGGCCAGCAGCTACATCACCGGTGCGGTGATTCCGGTCGACGGCGGCGTCAGCGTCATCAGCTAACTGGTAGGCAGTACCCGACTCAGGAATTCGAGTTGGTCGGCGATGACACGTTCGAACGCATCACCGACGTAGATCTCGAAATGTCCTTCTGGATATAGCTTTATCTCACCCATCGGCGCCATGGCCGCGTATTTGCGGGTGGGCCCGGACGGTGCGACGGTGTCGGTTTCGCAGATGCAGAACAGGATTGGGCAGGGCACCTTCGCCGCCAGCCGACCCGGGCGGTACGCGACCAGCTTCACGCCGATCCGAGCGGCTACCTCGTTGCGCATCTCGACGCCGTCGGGCACCAGTCCCAGGAAGCCGTCGTAGACGTCCGGGGCGGTCATCAGTGCGATCTCACCGGGATGGCCGGCCGTCTTCACCATCACCGGGTTGCCTCCGAAGCGGGAGGTGACGATGTCGCGGGTCGCCAGCGCCGTCAGGCGCGCGCTGACCAACGGATTGATCACGCCGAGCGACGCCACACTGTCGGTGAACGGGCATTGGGACACAACCGCCGCGATCCCCGGAACCCGAGCGGCCGTCGCGATGACGTGACCTCCGCTGAAAGACGTTCCCCACAACCCAATTCGTTTCGGGTCGATGCCGTGCAGGGTCCGCGCGAAGGCCGTCGCGACCGTCCAGTCCTGCAATTGCATCTTGACGTCGAGTAGTTGACGGGGTGCACCCTCGCTGTCACCGAAGTTGCGGTAATCGAACACCAGGCATGCGTAGCCCGCCGCGGCGAACCGTTCGGCGTAGGCGTCCAGGCGCATGGTGCGCACCGCGCCCAATCCATGTGCCATCACCAATAGTGGCTTGTCGCCGTCTCCGTCAGGCCGGTAGAGCCACGCGTTGATTCGGTCGCTGCCGGAGTTGAACCAGACATCTTCACGTTGCATGACTGCCATCCTGCATCAGTGTGGTAGACCGGCGCGATGGCCCCAGATGTCCTGCAGCAGGTCTCGTCGGTGGTGGGCGTGAAGTACGTGAGCGCCGATCCCGACGTGCTGGCCGGCCGCAGCGCCGACTGGACCGGGCGCTACCGGGGGCGCGCGAGCGCCCTGGTGCGGCCCGGTTCGGCCGACGAAGTCGCGGGAGTGCTGCGGCTGTGCCGCGACGCCGGAACCCACGTGACCATCCAGGGCGGCCGGACGTCGCTGGTGGCCGGCACGGTCCCGGAGCACGACGATGTGCTTCTATCTACCGAAAGACTCTGCCGGATAAGCGAAGTCGATGCTGTTGAACGCCGCCTCGAGGCCGGGGCCGGAGCGACGTTGAGCGCGGTGCAGCGTGCGGCGAACGCGGCAGGCTTGGTGTTCGGGGTCGACCTGTCCGCGCGCGACACCGCGACGGTCGGGGGGATGGCGTCGACCAACGCCGGTGGGCTGCGCACCGTGCGCTACGGCAACATGGGCGGCCAGGTCATCGGGATGGATGTCGCGCTGCCCGACGGGTCTGTGGTGCGGCGGCACTCGCGGGTGCGCGCCGACAACACCGGCTACGACCTGCCGTCGCTGTTGGTCGGCGCCGAGGGAACACTCGGCGTGATCACCGCAGTGGACCTGCGGCTGCACCCGGACCCGTCGCATCGGGTGACCGCCGTCTGCGGCTTCGACGAACTCGACGCGCTGGTCGACGCCGGCCGACTGTTCCGCGACCTGGACGGCATCGCCGCGCTGGAACTGGTCGACGGGCGCGCCGCCGCGCTGGCCGATGAGCATCTCGAGGCGCCGCCGCCGGTCAAGGGCCGATGGCTGCTGCTGGTGGAGCTGGCGTCCGATCACGACCAGACCGAGCGCCTCGCGGACGCGCTGGACGACGTATCTGGTTCCGGCGTGCCCGCGGTGGGCGTCGATAATGCTGCACAGCAACGGCTTTGGCGGGTCCGCGAATCGTTGGCCGAGGTGGTCGGCTTGTTCGGTCCGCCGCTGAAATTCGACGTGTCGCTGCCGTTGGAGGCGATCGCCCGATTCGCGCTCGACGCCGAGGCGCTCGTGCGGCGGCACGCTTCCGACGCGATCGGCGTGCTGTTCGGGCACATCGGCGAGGGCAACCTGCATCTGAACGTGTTGCGCTGCAGCGCAGAACAGGAGCAGGACCTATACGCCGCGATGATGGATCTGATCGCCGACTGTGGCGGCAACGTCAGCTCCGAGCACGGGGTGGGCAGCCGCAAGCGGCGTTACCTCGGCATGTCCCGCGACGACGCCGACATCGCGGCGATGCGAACGCTGAAGGCGGCCTTCGACCCGACCGGCTACCTCAACGCGGCGGTGCTGTTCGACTAACCGCCCGGCTTGATGCCGACGGCGTGCCGCAGCTGCGCCAGAAACTCGTCTGCGTCGTCGCTGCGAATCATGTAGTGCGAGAACGCGACTCGAATGGCCGTCGCCGCCTTGACCGCGGCGTTGGGTCCGGGGATCAACCGTTGCAGACCGTCCCGCATCTGCGGGATCACCGCGGAGAACTGGGTGATCACATGCTCGGGCTCGATGTCGACCATCCGCACACCGGTGTAGGAGTGCTGGTAGTCGACGATGAATCGCAGCGCCGCGTCGAGTTTGTCGGCGCCTTTCAGCCCGGCCGTCGCGTGGCTCATGCCGCTTTCGAAGGTGAGCCGCTCGTACTTGGAGAACGCCGAGAGCAGATCTTCTTTCGAGGCGAACCAGCGGTACAGCGTCGGCCGCGACACCCCCGCCTGGACGGCGACGTCGGAGAGGCTGAGCTTGCGTTTCCCGTTGCGGCCGAGGACCTCAGCGGTCGCCGCAAGGATCCGCTGCTGCGTTGAGAAGTCACCCTCGATCGTCGACGTCTGCTCCATACCCGCAACTTTACAAAACTAGCCCCAAGTGTCACGCTGTTTTCGTGCCACTGCCATATCCCCTGGCCAGCTTAGCCGTGCGAACCCCGGATCACGGGTGTCCGCGGTGAGCCACGCCAGGGCGGTGGCGATCACCGAGGCGTCCTCACCGGTCGGATTCGCGACGGCGGCCCGGTTGGCGGCGGGCGGGCATACCGTCCTGATGGGCAGTCGCCGCCTGCAGGTGTGTGAGGAGTTTGCCGCGCGGCTTCGCTCCGTCGGGGCCGAAGTCTTCGCCGCGCACCTGGATCTGGCGGACCCGCTGTCCATCGACGGCTTCCTGGAGTCGGTCGAATACGTCGTCGGTGAAGTCGACGCATTGATCAGTACCGTCGGCGTCGCCGCGAAGTCCTGGGTCGGCGCGCAACACCTTGTGACACAACTGGTTACGCCGATGATTGACCAGGGCCGAGGCGACGTCGTCTTGCTGGGCCCGGAACTCATCGGCGTGCCGCACGCCGGGGCGGATCGGATGCTCGAGGCGTGGGTCAGCGGCCTGGACGCCGAATTCGTCGGAACCGGCGTGCGAGCGTCGATCGTGCGGTCCGATGGCGCGGTACCGCCCGACGACGCCGGCCGCTTGATCTCGGCGACCATCTGCGCGCCTGACGCCATGCATCTGCGCCTCGTGGACGTCATTCCGTCCATCCCCGCCGCGCAGCGGTCGACGCGCGCGGGCTAAGCCCCGGGGCGCCGGCGGACCAGCACCGACTGCTGAATACTCGCCACGGCTGCGGTCTCGTCGAACAGCGTGCCCACCGTCGTGCCGATACCATCGGGGCCGTAATCGGTCTCCGCGCGGACGCCGATCCACTCGCCGTCGGGAATGCGGTGCACGTGCACGACCAGGTCGTTGTTCAGGAACGTCCACTTGGCCGTGTCGATCTTGGTGCCGATTCCGTTGGCACAGTCGGCTACGGCGAACAGCCGCTCCAACGGCGTCATCGTCTCGCCATCGACCAGGTTCGCGATCGGTGCGATCCACGATTCGCCGGGCCCGTCGTTCATCGGCTCGGTCAGCCAGCGCCAGTCCAGGCTGTGCACGTAGTTGCGGTCGAAGTTCTCGGCGAGATTACGGGTGCTCGCCTCGCTGCGCGGACGGGGCAGCGGCGCGGCGGCGCCCGCCAGTTCGGGGGTGTCGAGCGTCTGCAGCCGCCAACCGGTGGCCCGGGCGGTCGGCCGTGGCCGGCCGTCGGGGCCCCGGGCCAGCGTCTCGGCGCTGATCAACTCGATCTGCTTACCGGGCCGCAAGACCTCGGCGCGCACCCACATCTCCCCGTCGGCCGGCACCGGTCCCAGCAGGTCGACCGACACCCGGCTCAGTCGAGTGTCGTCGCGGGCCGCACAGCGCTCCAAGGCGCGGACAAGAAGCGCCGACACCGGCGCAGCGTGCTGGATCTTCGCCGTCCAGGTGCTGCGGACCAAGTCTGTGGGAGTGAACTTTTCGCCGATGGGGTCGGCGACGTCGACCAACTCGTAGTACGAATCGGTCACCGCAGACTCTCCACCCCGGGCGTATCGACGATTATGGTGTCGACCCGAGAGAGTTGCGTGCCCACCAGCTTCTTGGGGTAGGCGTCGCTGCTCGTCACCATGAACAGCGTGCGCTCGGCCGCCCCGCCGAGCATGCAGGCGATCGCGGTGCGATCGCCGATGTCGATGCGATGCGTCACGTGCCCCTTGCCGCCGCTGCTCACAATGCGCTCGAATTGGTGGGCCAGCGTCATCGCCGTCCACACGCCGCCTGCGGCGTCGAGGCAGATGCCGTCCGGTGGCCCGTCCAGGCCGTCGGCGAAAATCCGGCGATCGGACAAGCCGCCGTCGTCGTCGACGGTGTACGCGGTCAATCGCCGGCCGATCGACTCGGCGACGATCAGGGTCCGGCGGTCGGGCGTGATGGCCATGCCGTTGGGGAAGTCGAGATCGGTGGCGACGACGCGGACGGACTCGTCGGGGTCGACGCGCAGGATGACGCCGCCCTCGAACGCCTGCGATCCGACATACGCGCGGCCGCGGTGGTCGACGACCATGTCCCCGAGATCGGCCGGCGCAATGTCGCTCAAATCGGCTATCACGTCGACGGTGTCGCCGTCGTAGGCCAGCAGCTTGCGTTCCTCGGTGGACGCGATCAGCAGCGTCCCGTCCGGCCGGAAGCCCAGACCGGACGGCGCGTGGCCGGGCAGCGGCAGGGTGGTCATCGCGCCGCCGACGGTCACGGTGTGGACCGCCTCGCCGAGCATGTCGGAAAACCAGAGCAGACCTTCGAACCAGCGCGGACCCTCGCCGAAGCAGAATCCCGCTGCCAGCGGCGTCAGCCCCTCAACGGTCGCGGTTGTGCCCAACGTCGTCGCTCCTTTGCGCCGGGCAACAGGCTGGCTGTTCACCCGATTTGCTTTACAGATTATCGTACAAATGTCACGCGATAGCGTGCAGGGACATCGTCGGCGCTCGGCTAAGGAAAGCGGCAGATGAAATTCACCATCACCCACCCGATGCACAGCCACCCCTACAACCCGGAGCTGGTCACAGGTAAGGGCATCGTCACGGTGGCCGCCGCCGCCGAGGCCGCCGGTTTTCACGGCTTCGGGTTCACCGACCATCCCGCTCCAACGCAGCGTTGGTTGGAGGCGGGCGGGCACGACGCGCTCGACCCGTTCGTCGCGATGGGATACGCCGCCGCCCGAACCACCACCCTGCGCCTGATCCCCAACATCGTGGTGCTGCCGTACCGGAACCCGTTCGTGGTGGCCAAGTCTGGAGCCACGCTGGATCTGCTGTCCGACGGCAGATTCACGCTGGCCGTCGGCGTCGGTTATCTCAAACGCGAGTTCGCGGCCCTCGGCGTCGATTTCGAGGAGCGGGCAGCGCTGTTCGACGAGGCGCTCGACGTCATCAAGGCGGTCTGGACCGGCGACGACATCACCTGTGAAGGCAGGCACTTCAGCGCCAAGGGCATCACCGCCCACCCGCGTCCGGTGAGCGATCCACATCCGCCGATCTGGGTCGGCGGCAACACGGGGGCCGCGCGTCGTCGCGCCGCGACCAAGGGCGACGGCTGGTGCCCATTCGCCGCACCCCCGCAATTGGCGCAGACCGCGCGGACCGCCGCGATGGATTCCATTGACGCCCTTTCCGACGGCATCGACGACCTGCGCCGCCGACTCGACGACGCGGGCCGCGACCCCGGAGGAGTCGACATCGTCTTCGGCAACATCGACGGCGGCAGTCCCTCCGACGACGACTTCAACGCCGACGCGTACCTGACCGGGCTGGACCGGCTTGCCAAACTCGGCGTGACCTGGGTGCAGGTCGGTCTGCCCGGCGACAGCCTGGCGCACGCCCTCGAAGTCATCGACAAGTTCAAAAACCTGGTCATTGACGCGCTGTAACGCCACGGGAGAGGCTTTACAAGTTTTAGCGAGAATGTCATTCTCGCTAGGTGACAACAGACTCTGAGCAGACGCACTGGTCGGTCGCCGGCCTTCTGGATTTGTTCGACGCGCGTCCCGACGGAGACAACCGTTTCGTTGCCGACACCGGGATCGCCGCCGAGGACGAACGTCAGGTCGTCGAGGGCACACAGGTGCTTGCGCAGGTGATTGTCGCTGTCGCCAAACGGTTTCCGGAGAAGTCGGTGCGTTCGGTCTCCGCGGTGTTCGCCCGCGCGGTGCTGGTCGGGCCACCCGCCGAGATCGACATCGACGTCGTCGCCGAAGGTCGGTCGACGGCGACGGCCGTGGTGAGCGTCTCGCAGAACGGGCGGCGCGCCATCACGGTCACGGCGCTGCTGGACGTGCCGTCCGGCGACGTCATTCGGCATCACCTGCCTAAGCCCGAGGTGACGGCGCCGCGCGACTCCAACGACGGCGGGATGCCGATGGCGGGTCGCGAACTGCGACTGGTCGACGTGGTCGATGTGAACAGCCCAGACGAGGTCGGGCCACCGGAGCTCTACGCCTGGCTGCACTACGATCCGATCCCGAGCCGCGACGACCTGGCCAAAGCTCTGGTCGCGTATTTCACCGGCCACCTTGGCATTTCGACGACGATGCGCGCGCACGAGGGCATCGGCACCGCCCAGTCGCACCTGACCGTGTCGACCGCGCCGATGACGGTGTCGGTCAGCTTCCACGAGCCGGTGACCTGGACGGGCTGGCTGCTCTATACGCACGAGAGCACCCAGGTGGGCGCCGGCATGTCGTATGTCCGCGGCGCCGTGCACACCGAGGAGGGTGAGCTGATCGCCTCGTTCGCCCAGGACGCGCTGATCCGTCCGCTGCGCACCTCCGATACGTCGATTAAAACCGAAGCGCGGCTGTAACTCTCATGGACTTCTCCGCCGTCGAGCTGTCCGCCGAGGACCAGGAATTCCGCGACCGGCTGCGGAAATTCCTGGCCGACGTGGTCACCGACGAGGTGATCCGGCGCGACCGCGAGACCGGGGAGAACTTCGACGAGGGCGTCCATCTGGCGCTCGGTGCCGAGGGTTATCTCGCCGACGACTTCCATGACGAGTCCGACGGCGGGTTCGGTGCGCTGCGTCGTCGCGTCTGGGATCTGGAGATCGGCCGGGCCCACACGCCCTGGTTCCATTGGGGCACCACCGCCGTCGTCGCGAGAATGATGCGCGACTTCGGGCCGCCGGAACTCACCGAGGAAGTGCTGCCCGGCGTGCTGTCCGGCGAGATCCGGCTGTGCCTCGGGTACACCGAACCCGAGGGCGGCTCCGACGTCGCGACCTGCAAAACCCGTGCCGTCCGCGACGGTGAGAGCTGGGTTATCAACGGCTCCAAGATGTTCACGTCCAACGCTCACAACGCCAAGTACGTGTTCCTGCTGACCAACACCGATCCGGACGGACAAAAACACAAGAACCTGACCATGTTTCTGGTTCCGCTCCACACGCCCGGCGTCGACATCCAGCCCATCCGCACCGTCGACGGCGACCGCACCAACATCGTCTTCTACAGCGATGTGCGGGTCGACGACCGGTATCGCATCGGCCCGGTTAACGGCGGCTGGGGAGTCCTTCGGGGTGCGCTCGACGAGGAGCACGGCACCGCCGAAAAAGCGGACGACGGTCTGCAACGAATCGCGGTGATGAGCGAGCACCTCGTGCTGATGGCCGAGGCGATCGACAGCATCGCGGCGCTGGTCACGCGAGAGCGGGCCGACGGCAGTCGGCTGATCGACGACACCTCGGTCGCATATCGGTTGGGCCGCAGCGTCGCTCGCACCGAGGCGGCCCTGGGCACGCCGGGGATGTTCGGCCGGGTGGCCAACGCGCAGACCATGCGCGACGTCGCACCGGACCTGATGGACATCCTGGGCGCGGCGTCGGCGCTGCCGGTCGACACCGAGGGGGCCGCCGACAGAGCCGACAATGGCGGCGCGGAATACATTTTCCGGTTGGCCTCGCCCGTCGGTATCTACGGCGGCACCCTCGAGGTCTTCCGCAACATGATCGCCCAGCATGCGCTCGGGCTCGGCCGGCCGAACTATTCGCCGCCGCGGTCCTGAGACGTCGGTAGCTCCGCGACGACTGACGCGCGGGTGGCGTCGAAACTGAGGAAGCCCCTGATCGGCGAACTCTCCGGCGGCGGATCGAGATAGCTCCACGCCACGTCGTCGATGTCGGCGGCTGCGACCAGTAGGTGGCGTCGCCCTTGTAGTTGCAATACGACGTCGTATTCGATTGCCGTAGAAGCTCAGTGCGCACATGTGCCGGATCGACGTAGAGTCGCGGCTCGAGCGCCGTCTCGAAGACGATCACGGTGGCATCGGTGTCGACCAGCGTCGCGCCGCCCACTTCGACGCGCAGGCGCCGCGTGGTCGCCCGGCAGTCGACCCGGTGATACGGGTTTGGTGGGTAGTGCACTAGCGGGCGCCCCTCCTCGGTCCAGGAGTCCACCGCATCCCACGGCACGTCGACGTAGCCCGGCGCCTCGGCAACCGGCTCGCTGGGCAGACCGCATGCCTCCTCGGCGTGAAAAGCGAAGCTGAGTGGGCGATCTGGCCGATGCACCAGCAGCGCCCGCTCGGTATCGATCACGGTGCGTCCGTCTTTGATCGCCTGCACCCGGCGGGGGTGCGGCTCGACGTAGACCACGCCGGCGGGCACCTCAGGCGAGAACCATCCGGCGGGAGCACTGCTCAGCGGCCCATGTCCGGTGACCATGCTCATGGAACGTGAGAGTACAGCGTGGCATGGTGTGAGACATGGCCGGACCGATGGAAGGCATCAACGTCGTCGAACTCGGCGTATGGGTGGCCGGGCCCGCAACGGGCGGCATCCTCGCCGACTGGGGCGCCGACGTGATCAAGGTCGAGCCACCGACCGGCGACCCGGCGCGGATGTTCGGCCGCATGCTCGGCCTCGACGTTGACGTCAGCCCGCCGTTCGAGATGGACAACCGGTCCAAGCGCAGCGTCGTCGTCGACCTGACTGCCGAGGAAGGCCGCCAGACCGCGCTCGAATTAATCAGCGCCGCAGACGTTTTCATCACCAATGTGCGACCCGGCGCGCTGCAACGCCTGGGTCTGGACTACGAGTCGCTGGCACCGGACCACCCGCGGCTGGTGTACGGGTTGATCACCGGCTACGGCGAGACCGGCCCGGACGCCAACCGGGCCGCCTACGACGTCGCCGCCTTCTGGGCCCGCGGCGGGCTGGCCCACCTGCTGACCCGGCCCGGCGAGACGCCGCCATTCCAGCGCGGCGGGATGGGCGACCACTCCGCTGGCATGACGCTGGCCGCGGCGGTCTGCGCGGCGCTGGTCTCGCGGGCCACCACCGGCGCGGGTCAACTGGTCAGCACCTCGCTGTATCGCCAGGGCGCCTACACCGTCAGCTTCGACCTGAACACCTACCTGATGTCGGGTCAGCCGATCGCGATCGGGCAGCGCGAGACGATGTTCAACCCGTGCATGAACAACTACGCCACGGCCGACGGGCGGCGATTCTGGATCGTCGGGCTCGAGGTCGACCGGCACTGGCCGCCGCTGTGCCGGGCGGCGGGCAAGGCGGAGTGGCTGGACGACCCGCGGTTCGTCGACGCGCGGTCTCGCGCGGTCAACGCCGTCGAGTTGATCGGCGAACTGGACCAGATCTTCGCCACCAAGACCCTCGACGAGTGGGCCGAGGTGTTCGCGGGTGAACCGGATTTCTTCTGGTCGCCGGTCAACACCATTGAGGACGTCATCGCTGACGAGCAGTTTCACGCCGCGGGCGGCGTGGTCGACGTGCCCGATGGCCCTGCCGCGATACCGATGGTGGCGACACCGGCGGACTTCCATGGCACGCCGTGGGCGCCGCGGTCGCCCGCACCGCAACTCGGCCAGCACACCGACGAGGTGCTCTCCGAGCTGAAGGCCCGTCGCCAGTCTTGATGCAATCGAAACTTTACAGATTGTCGTAAAAGTGTCACGCTGGGGCGGCCGGGTCATCGACGACGCGTGAAGGGATGCGATGAGGACCTTGGAGGATCAACAGCCGCGCCCGCACGCTGGATCGGTCACGTACCGACTCGACGTAGTCGCCACCAGCGCCACGGACGTGGTTGGCTCGATCGGCGGCTGGCTCTGTGACCGGGTCCGGGCCGGCTGGGACGTCCACGTGCTGCTGGCGCAGGAGTGTGACCACCGCCCGCTGCACATCCTGGGCATGCATGCCGTCGATCTCGACCCGCACATCCTGGCTGCGAGCTCCGAATGCGCCGCCCGTGGCCTGGCCGTCAGCGCGGACATGTTCGCCGCCGACGCGCATATCCGCCACGAGGTGCTGGCGGCTCTCGACCGCTGGATGACGGAAGTGACGCTCTGGCAAGACGATTGGCCGCTGGCCGTCGGACATCGCACCACCACCGTGCAGCACGTACTCTCCGGTGCCGCGCGCGCCTTCAAGCGCCACGCGCTCGAGGCGGCCGGCGTCGCAGGCGCGGTCGCGCCCATCGAGACGCTGCGCAGCGACATGAAAGCCTCTCTGCCAGTCGATTCCGAATTGATTCCGGTTGGCTGATGCGCAAGTACCACAGCCACACCCTGCTGTATTTGCATGAGACGATCGCACTGGGTTCGGGCTCGAGCGAGCAGTTCACCCAGGCCTTCACCGACATCTACCAGCCGATGATGCAGGAGTTGGGCGCGCGACTCTTCGCGCTGTGGGAATCGACGCCGTACAACGGACACTGGCCGCAGGCCACGGTGATCTGGGAGATCGACGCCTTCGCCGACTATGCGCGGATCGGCGTGGCGCAGGCACCCGGCGGTAGCCACCACGCCGCGGCGAAGCAGTGGGCGGCCTTCCTCGCGGGCATCGGGGCCACCGGCGAAGGACGGATCATGTACCCGGGCCCGAGCAACCGGACCCTCCCGCAACTGCGGGATGCGAATTTCAGTGCGGGCGTGGTGATTCAAGAGATCATGCAGACCAAACCGGGGCGCCAGGACGACTACATCCGCGAACTCGAACGGCTTTACGTGCCGTGGTCGGAGAGCACCGGTAAGCACTGGCTGGGCTCGTTCACCACCACCTTCCGCTTCAACGAGGTGATCCACTACTGGGCACTCGAAGGTGGCTGGGAGTGCTTCGCCAACCACTACCCGTCGTGGAAGGGCAGCCCGCCCGCCGAGATCGTCACCTGGATGAGCGTGGCTCCGGCGTTGCGCGACGGCTGGGAAGACTCGATCCTGCAAGCACTTCCGCCGTCGCCGCTGCAATGATCGACTTCTCCTACGACCCCTTCGACCCGGCGGTGATGGCCGACCCACTGCCGTACTACCGGACGCTGCGTGACCGGCATCCGGTGTACTACCTGCCGCAGTGGGATACGTTCGCGTTGTCGCGGTTCGACGACATCTGGAATCTGTTGGCGGTCAACGACGGAACCTTCGTCGCGTCCGAGGGGACATTGCCGCCGGCGACTGTGCTGGCCAACCACAACAACGGCCCGGTCGCCGATCCGCCGTTGCATCCCTTGCCGTTTCACGCGGTGTTCGATGCGCCGGTATATGACGGTGTCCGCAAGGCGCACAGTCAGTCGTTCCGGCCGAAGCGGGCCGCGGAGTGGGAGACCAGGATCCGCGAGCTGGCCAACGAGCGGCTCGACGAGCTGCTGCCGCGAGGGAACTTCGACCTCACCCAGGACTACGGCGGGATCGTCGTCGCCTCGGTGGTCTGCGAGTTACTCGGTGTTCCAGTCGAATTCGCGCCCGATGTGCTGGCCGCGGTCAACGCCGGCAGCCTCGCCGAGCCTGGCAGCGGGGTCGATACCTCCGCGGCGCGGCCGAACTACCTCGAGCACCTGATCCCCGCCGTCCGGCGGCGACGGGCCGACACCTCCGACGGGTCGTTGCCGATCGTGGACGGACTGCTCGGCTACCGACTGCCCGACGACAGCGCTCTCGATGACGTCGAGGTCGCCACCCAGATGCTCTGTGTGTTCATCGGCGGCACCGAGACCGTGCCGAAGGTCGTCGCGCACGGATTGTGGGAATTGCTCACCCATCCCGACCAACTTGCCGCGGTGCGCGCCGACGCGGCCGCCAACGTGCCCGTCGCGCGGGAGGAGATGATTCGCTACTGCGCGCCGGCGCAGTGGTTCGCCCGAACGGCCCGCAAACCATTCACGATTCACAACACCACGATCGAACCTGGGCAGCGGATCATCACGCTGCTCGCGTCGGCCAACCGGGACGAGCGGGAATATCCGAACCCCGACGAATTCGTCTGGGATCGCCCCATTTCGCGTTCGTTGGCGTTCGGCCGCGGGCAGCATTTCTGCCTCGGCTATCACCTGGCCCGTCTCGAGATCAACGTTCTGGTGTCGGAATGGCTGCGCCGCGTGCCGGACTACCGCATCATCGACGAGGCGGCGTTCCGCCCGCCGTCCAGCTTTCAGTGGGGCTGGAGCCGGCTGCCGGTGGAGGTGTGAGATGTGGTGCTACCGGCTTGTCGCGCCATATCAATTCGAGCGGATCTCGATCCCCGAGAAGACGCCCGAATCGCTGGCCGACGGCCAAGTGCTGCTGCGGTTTCTGGCCGCCGGGGTGTGCGGCAGTGACATGCCGGCCTTCCGCGGCGTCCGCGGTCTGCTGCCCGGCGACCACGGGCGCAGCGGCGCCGAGAAGGACGGCTTTCCGGTTCACGAAGTCGCCGGGGAAGTGATCGCCAGTCGCAACGACCGGCACCGGCCGGGAGATCGGGTAGTGGGCTGGGCGTCCGGCTTCGACGGGCTGATGGAGCGGGTCGTCACCGACGGAAACCAGGTCGCGTCCTACGACCCGACGCTGAACCCGGCGCAGGCCATCGGGCTGCAACCGCTGGCCTGCGTGCTCTACGCGATCGAACAGCTGCCCGACCTCAACGGTCGCCACGTCGGCGTCATCGGCCAGGGCTCGATCGGGCTGCTGTTCTCATCCGCGGCCAAAGCGGCTGGCGCGCAGCAAGTTACGGGCGTCGACCCGGTCGACCGCGCCGGGATCGCCGCGCAGTTCGGCACCGACACCTACGTGCGGGCCACCAGCGACCGCTGGGTCAGCCATCTCGAACCGGCCGACCGGCCGGACGTCGTGATCGAGACGGTCGGCCATCAGGTGGCCACCCTGAATCACGCGATCGATGCCACCGCGCCCGGTGGGACGGTGTTCTACTTCGGGGTGCCCGACGACGACAGCTATCCGATCAGCATGCGCACCATGCTGCGCCGCAACCTGACACTGAAATCCGGTGTGGCGCTGGACCGTCCGCGGATGTTAGAGCTGGCCAACAAGTTCGCCGCCGAGCATCCCGGTCTGCTGGCCAGATATCTCACCCACACCTTCGGCGTCGAGGACGTCCAGGCGGCCTTCGAATTGGCCAGCCGTCCGGTGTCCGGACGCGGCAAGATCGCGATTGTCGCGTCATGAATGTGCAGCGTGCACTCGCTTCCGGCACTCCCGTGTGGGGTGGCTGGATCA
Source organism: uncultured Actinomycetota bacterium (assembly GCA_963822655.1). Lineage (GTDB taxonomy): Bacteria > Actinomycetota > Actinomycetes > Mycobacteriales > Mycobacteriaceae > Mycobacterium. The sequence continues at coordinate 175,180 of CAWGIJ010000012.1, read as the reverse complement.
CCGGCCCGACGGCGATCGGGCCGGAGGAGTTCGCTCGGGCCGGATACGACTACGTCGGATTCGACGCCCAACACGGCTACATCGACGACGCCGACATCGCGCGCATGTTGCGCCGGCTCGAACACGTCCCGATCGGCACGGCGGTGCGATTACCCAACGCCGACGCGGCACCGATCGGGCGGGTGCTCGACGCCGGCGCCGACGCCATCATCGTCGCGATGATCGAGTCGGCCGACCAAGCCGCCGCCGCGGTGGCCGCCACCCGGTATCCGCCTCGCGGCACGCGCAGCTTCGGTCCGTTGCGGGCCAGCCTCGGCGCCGACACGGCCGCACTCGAGGCGCGGGTCAGCGTGTTCGCGATGATCGAAACCGCCGCAGCGCTCGCCGATGTCGAGGCGATCTGCGCAGTGCCCGGGTTGGCCGGCATCTACGTCGGCCCCGCGGATCTGGCGATCTCGATGGGCGTCGACGTCACCAATGCCACGACCGACCCGGTCGTACTCAAGGCGATCAGCCGGGTTCGCGAGGCCGCGTCGGCGGCCGGGCTGGTGCCCGCCGTTCACGCCGGAAACGGCAAGGTTGGACATGCCATGGCGCAGTTGGGTTTTCAGATGATCACCCTGGCGGCGGAGTCGCAGGCCCTGCGGCGCGGCGCAGCCATGGGTCTCGAGGAAGCGAAGGGCGAGCGGTGACGCGACGGGTAGCGCTGGTCACCGGGGCCGCGCGTGGGCAGGGCTGGGCCATCACCCAACGGCTGGTCGCCGACGGATTTTCCGTCGCGGCCTGCGACATCGACCCCGTCGAGGTCTCCGGCGACTCGATGCTGGGGATGACACTCGACGTGACCTCGGAGTCGGCCTGGCAACAGGCCGTCGCGGCCACCGTCGACCGGTTCGGATCGCTGACCACGTTGATCAACAACGCGGGCATGCTGCACCGGGCCTCGATCCGCGAGGAATCGCCCGAGGGCTTCGAAAAGTCCTGGCGGGTCAACTGTTTGGGCGCCTTCCTGGGTATCCAGGCGGCGCTCGAACACCTGCGGGCCGCCGAGGGCGCGGCGATCGTCAACACCTGCAGCACCGGTGCGGTCCGGCCGTTCCCGAACCACATCGCCTACGGCTCTGCGAAGTGGGCGTTGCGCGGCCTGACCCAGGCCGCGGCGGGGGAGCTCGCCACCGCGGGAATTCGCGTCAACGCCGTCTTTCCCGGGCCCATTGCGACGCCGATGCTCGACGACGAGACGCAGACACGGCTGGCCGCCTCGGCGCCGTTCGGCCGGATCGGGGAGCCGTCCGAGGTGGCCGACGCGGTCGCGTTCCTGGTCTCGGATCAGGCGTCGTTCATCACCGGCTCCGAACTGGTCATCGATGGCGGCCAATGCCTCAAAATCCAGTGACGGACGATCGACTCGATCCGGTGCTGCGCGCCGTCGCCGTCACCCGCACCGATCTGACGAACGTCGGCCCGATCCGTATTGGGCTCGATGAACGCCGCCGCGCGGCCGTCGCCAGCGCCGACGCGACTGGGGTATCGATCAACGACACAGCCGCAGGCGATGTACCCGTTCGGATCTACCGTGGCGCACCGCATCCGGCACCCGTTGTGATCTATTGCCACGCAGGCGCATTCGTACTCGGCAATCTGGATACCGACCACAGGCAATGCATCGAACTCGCGCGCCGCGGGCACTGCACGGTGATATCGGTGGCCTACCGGCTAGCGCCCGAGCATCCCTACCCGGCCGCACTCGACGACGCGATCGCCGTGCTCGACTGGGTGACCGCCAAGGCGACGCAGGTGGGCGTCGACGCGACGCGCGTCGCGGTGGCCGGCAGCAGCGCCGGCGGCGCATTGGCGGCCGCGCTCGCACAACGGTTTTCGGACAGGTTGGTGTTCCAACTGCTGCACCAGCCGGTGCTCGACGACCGGGCGACCGGATCGAAGACAGAGTTCAGCGCGACGCCCGCGTTCGACGGACCCGCCTGCGAACTGATGTGGAAGTACTACCTCGGCCACAGCGATGCATCGGCGCACTCTGCACCCGCGCGGCGTGACCAATTGCGCGGATTACCAAGGGCGTTCATCAGCTGCTCGGACATCGACCCGCTGCGTGACGAGGCGCTCGACTACGCGCAACGGCTATTGCGCGACGGGGTCGCCACCGAATTGCATGTGTTCGCCGGTACCTGTCACGGGTTTGACTCGCTGCTGCCCGACTGGGAGGTCTCCGAGCAGCTGTTCGCACTGCAGGGCCGCGCGTTGCGGCGGGCCTTCCACGGCGCTTAGGGTATGCGGCCCGCGGTGCTGACTACGCAGCGTCGAACGTGATCAACTGGCGCACAGCGACACCGTCGGCAAGGTTGTCCATCGCGGCGTTGATGTCGTCGAGGGTGATCCGGGAGGACACCAGCGACTCCACCGGCAGCCGGCCCGACCGCCACAGCTCGACGAACTGCGGAATGTCGCGATCCGGCACCGCCGATCCGAGATAGCTGCCGATCAGCGACCGGCCCTCGGCCACAAAACCCAATGGCGACACGCTGATCCGCGCGTCCGGTCGTGGCAGGCCGACGGTGATGGTCCGCCCTCCGGCACCGGTGAGCGCGATCGCCGTCTCCAGCGCGCGGGGGTGGCCGGCGGCCTCGACGACCACGTCCGCCTTGATCTCCGCCTCGGTCGCCTCGTCCGGCGTATACGCGTCGTGCGCCCCGAGAGTCCGCGCGCCCGTGAGCTTTTCGGGCAGCTGGTCGACGCCGACCACTCGAACACCGGCGTACGACAACGCTGTCATCACCGCGGCCATCCCGACGCCGCCGAGACCGACCACCGCCACCGTCTGCCCCGGCTGCGGCTTGCCCACATTGAGCACCGCGCCGCCGCCGGTCAGCATCGCGCACCCGAGCAGCGCGGCGACCGGGGGAGGGACATCGTCGGGCACCGGAACCACGCTGGCCCGGTTGACCACCGCGTGCGTCGCGAACCCGGACACTCCCAGGTGGTGAAAAACCTTGTCGCCGGAGCGAGTCAGCCGCATCCCGCCGCCGAGCAGCGTGCCGGCATTGTTGGCCGCGCTGCCCGGTTGGCACGGCGTCAGCCCGTCGGTTACGCATGCTGCGCAGTGCCCGCACCGCGGGAGGAACGTCATCACCACCCGCTGGCCCACCGTCACGTCGTTGACGCCGTCACCGACCCGCTCGATGATCCCGGCCGCCTCATGTCCGAGCAGCATCGGCGTGGGCCGCACCCGGTTGCCATCCACCACCGACAGATCGGAATGGCACACGCCTGCAGCCTCGATGCGCACCAGCAACTCGTCAGCACCGGGTGGCGCCAGCTCGATGTCAGCTATCGCGATGGGCCGGGATTCCGCGTACGGCCGAGGCGATCCGATCTGCTCCAGCACGGCGCCCCGGATTTCCAGCATGGTCGAATACAACCATGAGTTCGGTACCCCCGGCACCCGACGGGCTCACCAGTCGTGACTTCCCTGTGCACTGGCCTGTGCTGACCCGTTGGGCGGACAACGACATGTTCGGTCACCTGAATAACGCGGTCTACTACCAACTTTTCGATACCGCGATCAACGGCTGGATCCAGACGAACGTCACGCTCGACCCGGTGACCACGTCGGCGCAGGGCATCGTCGCCGAGTCCGGCTGCCGCTACTTCTCCGAACTGCACTTCCCGGAGCGCCTTGTCGTCGGGGTCGCCGTCAGCCGGCTCGGCAACAGCAGCGTCACCTACCGACTCGGCGTCTTCCGCGGCACCGACGATGACGAGCCGCAACCCGTTGCGGCTGTCGGCCACTGGGTGCACGTCTACATCGACAAGACCACCCGCCGTCCCACGCCCATTCCCGACGAGATCCGCGCGCTACTCGCCACGGCCACCGTGTAACTGAGTACATAGCCGTCGAAGCGTTCTCGATATGCTCGACGAATGCCTTTTGTCAGCAAGACCGTTGAGGTCGAAGCCAAAGCCGACTCGATCCTGGCCATCGTCGCCGACTTCGAGAAGTACCCGGAGTGGAACGACGGAGTCCAGGGCCTGTGGGTGCTGGCCCGCTACGACGACGGGCGCCCCAGCCAGCTACGGCTCGACGCCAAATACGAAGCCCTCGAGGACAGTCTGATCCAGGCGGTCTACTACCCGAGCCCGACTCAGATTCAGACCGTGCTGCAGCAGGGCACGCTGTTCAAGAAGCAGGAGCAATTGTTCAGCGTCGTCGACACCGGCGCGTCGTCTCTGCTGACCGTCGACCTGGACGTCGAGCCGTCACTGCCGATTCCCGCTCCGATGGTGAAGCAGTTGGCCGGCAACGTGATCGACTACCTCGCCGAGAACCTCAAGAAGCGCGCCGAAGACCTCGCCGCGTCCTGATTGTTGCGGGGGTCTAGTCCCAGATCCCGGTGCCGGCCAGCCGCTCGGTGAGGCGGCGCGCCCCGTCGTTGAATCCCCAGCCGGTGTGCTCGACCACCTTTGCCGTGTCCCGGCGTCGCAATGCCGCGACCACCTCGCGGTGGTTGCGTATGGCGGCGGCGCCCCACTCCGGATCCGACGCGTAGACCATCAGCGGCATGTATCGGGCGACGTGCAGCAGAAACCACGCCAACTTGATCCGCCCGGTGGAGCGGTTGAAGGTGCGGTGAAAGGCGAACTCCGTCGTCGCGATCGCTTCGACGTCGCCGGCGGCGACGACCGTGGTCAGAAGGTCGGTGAGGTGTTCGAGGTCGTCGATCTCGGCGTCGGTGATGCGCTCGGCCGCGGACGTGGCAAGCTCCTTGGCGATGGTCGCCTGCACCCAGAAGATGTCGTCGACGTCCTGGCGGCTCAGCGGCAACACCACATGGCCGCGGTGCGGCTCGAGTTGCACCATTCCTTCGCCGCGCAGCTTCAACAGCGCCTCGCGCACCGGGGTCGCGCTGACGCCCAGCTTGGCGGCGGTCTCGTCGAGCCGGATGAAAGTCCCCGGCTTCAGAACCCCTGACATGATCGCCGCTCGCAGATGGCCGGCGACCTCGTCTGATAACTGCGCCCGGCGCAGCGGACGCCGCGTCGCGGCGAGCGCGCCCGCCGAACTCATCGGGGTTGTCTTCGTGACGGCCAGACCATAGTGTGACCCAGACAACACTAAGTTTTATCAAATATCAACTTAATCGCCCTGCTTACGACGAGAAGAGGATCGATCAGTTGACCGCGCAGTTGACCGGCCACGGCACCCACGACACCGACGCCGCTCACGACCAGCCGTACCTGTCACGACGACAGAATTGGGTCAACCAGCTCGAACGGCACGCCTACATGCAGCCGGGCACGACGGCGCTGAGATTCGCGGGCCACACCCTCACCTGGGCGGGACTGCGCGACCGGGTCGCGAAGCTGGCCGGAGCCTTGAGCCGCCGCGGCGTCGGCACCGGCGACCGAGTGATGATCCTGATGCTGAACCGCACCGAGTTCGTGGAATCGGTCCTGGCCGCCAACATGATCGGAGCCATCGCGGTCCCGGTCAACTTCAGGCTCACGCCGCCGGAGATCGCCTTCCTGGTCGATGACTGCGAAGCCCGCGTGATGATCACCGAGCCGGTGCTGGCCCCGGTCGCGGCCGGAGTCCGTGACGTCACGTCGGTACTGGGCACCATCGTGGTGGCCGGCGACGCAGCCGACCAGGGACTGCTGGCCTACGAAGATCTGCTGAACGAATCGGGTGACCCGGCCACCACGGCCGACATCCCCAACGATTCGCCGGCGCTGATCATGTACACCTCCGGCACCACCGGTCGGCCCAAAGGCGCGGTGCTCACGCACACCAACCTGAGCTGTCAGACCACGGCCAACCTGTACACCCACGGCTTCGCCGCCGACGACATCGGCTTCATCGGTGTTCCCTTCTTCCATATCGCCGGAATAGGCAACCTGTTGACCGGAATGTTGATGGGCCTGCCGACGGTCATCCATCCGCTCGGGGCGTTCGACCCCGGACAGCTGCTCGACGTCCTCGCCGCCGAAAAGGTCACCGGGATCTTCCTGGTCCCTGCCCAGTGGCAAGCGGTTTGCGCTGCGCAGCAGGCCAATCCGCGCGACGTGAAGTTGCGCGTCATCTCATGGGGTGCCGCGCCGGCGTCAGACACTCTGCTGCGGCAGATGTCGGATACCTTCCCGGGATGCCAGATCCTGGCCGCGTTCGGCCAGACGGAGATGTCGCCGGTGACCTGCATGCTGCTCGGCGAAGACGCCATCCGAAAGCTGGGTTCGGTGGGCAAGGTGATCCCGACGGTGGCTGCCCGTGTCGTCGACGAGGAGATGAACGACGTGGCAAGAGGCGAGGTCGGTGAAATCGTTTACCGCGCACCCACATTGATGAGCGGCTACTGGAACAACCCGGAGGCAACCGCCGAGGCGTTCCACGGCGGTTGGTTTCACTCCGGCGACCTGGTCCGGATGGACGACGAAGGCTACGTCTGGGTCGTCGACCGCAAGAAGGACATGATCATCTCCGGCGGCGAGAACATCTACTGCGCCGAGGTGGAGAACGTGTTGGCCAGTCACCCGTCGATCGTTGAGGTCGCGGTGATCGGCCGACCGCACGAGAAGTGGGGTGAGGTTCCGGTCGCTGTCGCGGCGGTCGCGCCCGGCGGTCCGCAGGAGTTAAGCGTCGAGGACCTCGACGAATTCCTGGGGGAGCGGCTGGCGCGCTACAAACATCCCAAGGGCCTGGAGATCGTCGACGCCCTGCCGCGTAACCCCTCGGGCAAAGTTTTGAAAACCGAATTGCGGACGCGCTACGGCCGTTCGGGCACCGCCGAAAGCGGTTCCACAACAATAGATCCGGGGCAGGGCGGATCAAGCTGACATAACGAAAAACCCCCAGGTCAAATTGACGAAAGGCTAATAACGCCGATGCTATGCACGCCCGTGAGCCCATCGGGTACAGTCCTGTGGTCCGCCTTACTACCTGCCGGTAGTGAGACGCGGGTCACACACTTAGGGACGGGGCAAGGAGGGGCTGTGCGAGACTATTCGCCGCTCCCCCGCATGACGCAGGGTTGCATCGGGAGGGGGTTGCAGTGACGACGACGCAGCCGCGAGTTACCGACTACTTGCGCGACCAGATCGGACCGCCGCTGGTTCTCGTCGGCGGCTTCTTCCGGATGTGTGTCCTCACCGGTAAAGCCTTATTCCGCAGCCCCTTTCAGTACAAGGAATTCATCCTGCAGTGCTGGTTCATCCTGCGGGTGGCGCTGTTGCCGACCATGGCCGTATCAGTCCCGGTCACAGCGCTTTTCATCTTCACGTTCAACATCCTGCTGATCCAAGTCGGCGCCGCTGACATCTCCGGGGCCGGTGCCGGCATCGCGGTCATCACCCAGATCGGCCCGATCAACACCGTGCTGGTGATTGCCGGTGCGGTCTCGACTGCCATCTGCGCCGACCTCGGCGCCCGCACCATCCGCGAAGAGATCGACGCGATGGAGGTGCTCGGCATCGACCCGATTCACCGGCTCGTGGTGCCACGCGTGCTGGCCTGCGCGCTGTGCGGCATGCTCCTCAACGCCTTGGTCAGCATGGTGGGTCTGGTTGGTGGATTCCTGTTCGGCGTCTACATGCAGAACGTCTCCGCCGGTGCGTACCTGGCCACGCTGACGTTGGTGACCGGCCTTCCCGAGGTCGTCATCGCGACGATCAAGGCCCTGGCGTTCGGGCTCATCGCCGGACTGGTTGGCTGCTACCGCGGCTTGACCGTCAGCGGTGGTTCCAAGGGGCTGGGCACTGCCGTCAACGAGACCGTGGTGCTGTGCGTGGTCGCGCTGTTCGCGGTCAACGTGATTCTGACGACCATCGGCGTGCGCTTCGGAACGGGGATGTGACATGTCGACCGCTCAGATACTCCGCGGCCGTTTTCCGCGGGCCTCCGAAAATCTGCGCAAGTACGGCGACGCCGCGACCAAGCCCCTCGACGAGGCCGGCCGGATCGGCTGGTTCGCGGTCATCGGTGTCCGCGACATGGCGTGGGCCCTCACCCGCTACCGCAAGGAGGTCCTGCGGCTGATCGCCGAGGTGGGCATGGGTACCGGCGCGATGGCGGTCGTCGGTGGCACCGCCGTGATCATCGCCTTCGTGACACTCTCGGCAGGTTCGCTGGTCGCCATCCAGGGTCTTGCGTCGCTGGGCCACATCGGTATCGAGACCCTGCTCGGATTCGTCGCCGCCTTCATCAACGTGCGCCTGGTTGCGCCGATCGTCACCGGCATCGCGCTAGCGGCCACGGTTGGTGCCGGCGCGACCGCCGAGCTCGGCGCCATGCGGATCAGCGAGGAGATCGACGCGCTCGAGGTGATGGGCGTCAAGTCGACGGCGTACCTGGTGTCCACCCGTATGCTGGCCGGCCTGGTGGTGATCATTCCGCTGTACTCGATCGGTCTGATCCTGTCGTTCCTGTCGCCGCAGATCGTCACGACGTTCCTGTACGGGCAGACGTCGGGCACGTACGAGCACTACTTCCGGACGTTCCTTCGTCCCGACGACGTGTTCTGGTCGTTCGTCGAAGTCATCATCATCTCGATCGTGGTGATGCTGTCGCACTGCTATTACGGCTACAACGCCAGCGGCGGTCCCGTCGGCGTTGGGGAGGGCGTCGGCCGGTCGATGCGCTTCTCGCTGGTGGCCAATCCCATCGTCATCCTGTTGGCCGAGATGGCGCTCTACGGCGTCGATCCAAACTTCAACTTCACGGTGTAGGCGGCTATGACGCATCCACGAGGGAAAGTCAACAAGGCGCCTTTCCAGCCCTACCGGGTGGCGGGCATCATCGTGTTCCTCATCTTCGCGCTGGTGCTATGGCTGGTGTACCTGCAGTACAACGGTGACTTCACCGAGAAGACGAAGCTGACCATGCTGTCCGACCGGGCCGGCCTGGTGATGGACCCCGGTTCGAAGGTCACCTACAACGGGGTGCAGATCGGTCGGGTCGACGCCATCGACGAGGTCGAGCGCGACGGCAAGCCCGCGGTGAAGTTCAGCCTGGACGTCTACCCGAAGTACCTGCACCTGATCCCGGTCAACGTCGACGCCAAGATCGTTGCGACCACCGTCTTCGGTGAGAAGTACGTCTCGATGACGGCGCCGGAACACCCTGCGGCGCAACGGATCACGACGCACAACGTGATCGACGCCCGGTCGGTGACGACGGAAATCAATACGCTGTTCCAGACCCTCACCGAGATCGCCGAGAAGGTGGATCCGGTCAAGGTCAACCTGACGCTGAGCGCCGCGGCGCAAGCGTTGAGCGGACTGGGCGACAAGTTCGGGCAGTCGATCATCAACGGCAGCGCCGCGCTCGATGAGGTCAACCCGCGGATGCCGATCATCCGACACGACATCCAGCAGCTGGCCCGGTTGGGTGACACCTACGCCGACGCATCGCCGGACCTGTTCGACTTCTTGAACAACGCGGCGACAACGGCCCACACCGTGCACGCCCAGGAGAAGGACCTCGACCGGGCGCTGTTGGCGGCCACCGGGTTCGGCACCACCGGCGCCGAGATCTTCAACAAGGGTGGCCCGTATCTGGCCCGCGGGGCCAAAGACCTGGTGCCCACGGCTCAAACGCTGGACCTCAACAGTCCGGCCCTGTTCTGCACCGTCCGAAATTTCCACGACGCGGAACCGAAGGTGGCGGCGTTCACCAGCCCATACTCGCTGCGCTCCGAAACAGAGCTCTTCTCCGGGCTGGGCCTGGCTTTGAGCCTGCCGGGGCTCGGGATCACTGCCGCGACCCTGGGACTGGCGGCTCTGGCCGGTGTGGTGGGTGGCTCGCCGAACCCGTACGTCTACCCGGACAACTTGCCCCGTATCAATGCGCACGGTGGCCCGGCCGGCGCGCCCGGCTGCTGGCAGACCATCACCCGCGAGCTGTGGCCGGCGCCGACGCTGGTCATGGATACCGGTAACAGCCTCGCTCCCTACAACCACATCGACACCGGTTCCCCGTATGCCGTCGAGTACGTCTGGGGCCGCCAAATGGGAGACCACACGATCAACCCATGAAAATCACCGGAACCCTCGTCAGGCTCGGCATCGTCGCCACGGTGCTGCTGCTCTTCACCGCGCTCATTGTCGTGGTGTTCGGTCAGATGCGCTTCGACCGGACCAACACCTACTCCGCGGAGTTCAGCAACATCAGCGGCCTTCGCAGCGGCCAGTTCGTCCGGGCGTCCGGCGTGGAGATCGGCAAGGTCAAAGACATCAAGCTGGTCGATGGCGGCCACCGGGCGCGGGTCGACTTCGACGTCGACCACGATGTGCCGCTCTATCAGTCGACCACCGCGCAGGTGCGTTACCTCAACCTGATCGGTGACCGCTACCTAGAACTCAAGCGGGGCGAGGGCGAAGGGTCCGACCGGGTGCTCCCAGCTAAGGGATTCATTCCGTTGTCGCACACCTCACCGGCGCTGGACCTCGACGCACTGATCGGTGGATTCAAGCCGCTGTTCCGCGCGCTCGACCCGGAGAAGGTCAACAACATCGCCACCTCGATCATCACCGTCTTCCAGGGACAGGGCGGCACGATCAACGACGTCCTCGACCAGACCGCGCAATTGACGTCGAAAATCGCCGAGCGTGACGAGGCGATCGGCGAGGTGGTCAAAAACCTCAACATCGTGCTGGACACAACGGTCAAGCACCGCAAGGACTTTGACGAGACCGTCGACAATTTCGAGAAGCTGATCACCGGCCTGAACAACCACGCGGACTCGTTCGCGGCGGGGATCGCCAACATCAGCAACGGGGCAGGTACGGTGGCCGACCTGCTCGCCGACAACCGGACCCTGTTGCACAAGACGCTGAATTACCTGGAGCCCCTGCAGCAGCCGATCATCGACCAGAAGGATCTGTACGACGACCAGATTCGCCGCACGCCGCCCGGCATGAACATCGTCGGCAACGCGGTCGGTAACTACGGCGACTGGGTCAACTTCTACCTGTGCGACCTAACGCTGAAGACCAACGGCCTGCAGGCCGGTGGTCCGGTGCGCACGGTCAAACTCTGGTCGCAGCCGACAGGTAGGTGCACGCCGCAATGAGGACGCTGGAACCCGCCAACCGCAAGCGGATCGGCCTGATGGGCCTGATCGTGACGGTGATGGTCGTCCTGGTCGGCCAGACCTTGACCAGCATCCCGCAGCTCTTCGCCCAGCCCATTTACTACGGGCAATTCACCGACTCGGGCCAGCTGAACAAGGGCGACAAGGTCCGCATCGCCGGTGTCGACGTCGGCCAGGTGGAGGCCATCAAGATCGACGGCGACCACGTCGTGATGAAGTTCTCGACCGGCAGCGACACCATCGGCACCGAGAGTCGGCTGGCGATCAAGACCGACACCATCCTCGGTAAGAAGGTGCTCGAGATCGAGTCGCGGGGCACCAAGGCTCTGCAGCCTGGCGGCACGCTGCCCCTCGGACAGAGCACCACGCCCTATCAGATCTACGACGCGTTCTTCGACGTCACCAAGGCCGCGACGGGCTGGAACATCGACACCGTCAAGCAGTCGCTGAACGTGTTGTCGCAGACCATCGACCAGACGGCTCCGCACCTGAGCGCGGCGCTGGACGGGGTGGCGAAGTTCTCCGACACCATCGGCAAGCGTGACGAGAAGATCACTCATCTGCTCGCTCAGGCCAACCAGATCGCCCAGATACTGGGTGACCGCAGCGAGCAGGTCGACCGGTTGTTCGTGAACTCCAACAACCTGCTGGCCGCGTTCAATCAGCGCAGCGCGGCGATCAGCGCGCTACTGGCCAACGTCTCCGCTTTCTCGGCACAGGTGCAAAACCTGATCAACGACAACCCGAACCTCAACCACGTTCTGGAGCAGCTGCGCACGGTCAGCGACCTGCTGGACAGGCGTAAGGACGACCTGGCTCTGGTGTTGAAGACACTGGGCAAGACCGCGGCGAACCTCAACGAGACCGTAGGGTCGGCACCGTATTTCAAGGTGCAGCTGGGCAACCTGTTGCCGTATTGGATTCTGCAGCCCTGGGTGGATGCCGCCTTCAAGAAGCGCGGCATCGACCCGGAAGACTTCTGGCGCAGCGCCGGCCTGCCGGCGGCCAGGTTCCCCGACCCCAACGGCACCCGGTTCCCGAACGGTGCTCCGCCGCCGGCTCCGCAGTTGCTGGAAGGCACCGCGGATCACCCGGGTCCGGCCGTCCCGCCCGGATCGCCGTGCTCGTACGCGCCGCCGCGGGACTTGCTGCCGCGGCCGGGCAACCCGATGCCGTGTGCCGGCATCGATCAGAACGTGGGCCCCTTCGGACCCAACGGGCCCTACCCGGACCCGAACATCATGTCGTCGGCGCCGAACCCGAACGGTCTGCCTCCGACGCCGGGCATCCCGATCGCCGGACGCCCGGGGCAGGTTCAGCCCGACGTGCCCGGCACACCCGTTCCGATCGCGCCCGGCCCACCCGGTGGACGGACAGAGCCGCTCGGCCCGCTGCCGGGACCGGCTCCGGGTAACCCCGCCGCGGCGCCACCGCCGCCTCCGATGGCGGTACCTCCGGCTCCGCCGGGACCCGGTGCGCAGCTGCCTGCGCCCTACATCGGCAACACCGGGGGAGCGGGCGGCAGTGGAGCCCAAGGAGGTAGTGGGAATTGAGTACCGTCTTTGATTTCCGGAACCTCCGGATGCCGAAGGTGTCGCGAGCGGCGATCATTATCGGGTCGCTCGCCATCGTGGCGGCGCTGGTCTTGGCTTACTTGGGACTTCAGCTGTACAAGAAGCTGACCAACAACACCGTGGTGGCCTACTTCCCGGTGGCCAACGCCCTGTACAACGGCGACAGAGTCGAGATCATGGGCGTCAAGGTCGGCGCGATCGACAAGGTCGAGCCGGCCGGCGACAAGATGAAGGTCACCTTCCACTACGCCAATAAATACAAGGTGCCCGCCGACGCCCAGGCGGTGATCCTCAACCCGACGCTGGTGGCATCGCGCCTGATTCAGCTGGAGCCGGTATACAAGGGCGGCCCAGTGCTGGCCGACAACGCGGTGATTCCCGAAGAGCGCACCCAGGTGCCGACCGAGTACGACGAGCTGCGCAACTCCATCACCAACGTCATCTCCAAACTCGGTCCCACCCCACAGCAGCCCAAGGGTCCGTTTGGTGACGTCATCGAGTCGTTCGCTGACGGACTGTCCGGCAAGGGCAAGCAGATCAACACCACGTTCAACGACCTGTCACGCGCACTGACCGCGCTGAATCAGGGTCGCGGCGACTTCTTCGGGGTGATTCGCAGCCTGGCGCTGTTCGTCAACGCGCTGCACGCTGACGACCAGAAGTTCGTGGCGCTGAACAAGAACCTGGCGCAGTTCACCAACAGCCTGACCGGTTCCGATCGCGACCTGTCCAACGCGCTGCAGCAGTTCGACGGCCTGCTGACCACGGTGCGGCCGTTCCTGGACAAGAACGCCGAAGTGCTCACGCATGACATCAACAACCTCGGTGACACCACCAACGCGCTGGTCCAACCCGACTCCTTGGAAGGGTTGGAGAAGGCCCTGCACATCCTTCCGACGGCGTTGGCGAACGCGAACCTGATCTACCACCCGGCGCATAGCGCTCTCGTCGGCCAAGCAACGGGCCTGCTCTCGATGGGCTTCGCAAACCCGATGCAATTCCTGTGCAGCGCGATCCAGGCCGGCAGCCGGTCGGGATACCAGGAGTCAGCTGAGCTGTGCGCGCAGTACCTGGGGCCGATCCTGGACGCGATCAAGTTCAACTACCCGCCGATCGGCCTGAATCTGTTCAGCCTCGCCGCGACGCTGCCCAAGGAAGTCGCCTATTCCGAGGACCGGTTGCATCCGCCCAACGGCTACAAAGACACCACCGTGCCGGGTATCTGGGTGCCCGACACCCCGACCTCGCACCGCAACACCCAGCACGGTTGGATCACCGCGCCCGGCATGCAAGGTGTGAAGGTGGGACCGGTCACCGCCAGCCTGTTGACCCCGGACTCGCTGGCCGAACTCATGGGCGGGCCCGACATCGCGCCCGTGCAGTCGCAGTACCAGACGCCGCCGGGATACCCGAACGCCTACAACGAAGAGCCGGGCCCGGCGCCGTTCATCGGCGTCCCTGGCAACCCGGCTCCGATTCCACCTCCGCCACCGGCGCCCAACGTGATTCCAGGCCCTCCGCCGCCTCCGGCTCCGTCGCCGCTGGGAGCGCCGGCTCCTCCGGCCGGACCCGCGCTGCCCGCTGAGGCACCAGGAGGGGGACAGTGAGCCGCACGATGAGCGTGACGTGGTGCAAGGTCCGGCACCGGATATGGCAGAGCCTCGTGTTGCTGGTTGCCGCAATTGTGTTGAGTTCCTGCGGCTGGAAGGGCATCTCGAACGTGAGCCTGCCCGGCGGGCCGGGCGGCGGAGGCGACGGCTACACGGTGTACGTGCAGATGCCGGACACCCTGGCGATCAACGGCAACAGCAAGGTCATGGTCGCCGATGTGTTCGTCGGGTCGATCCGCAAAATCGAGTTGAAGAACTGGGTGGCCACTCTGACGCTGGGAGTGGACAAAAACGTCAAGCTGCCGAAGAACGCCACCGCCAAGATCGGCCAGACCAGCTTGCTGGGTTCGCAGCACATCGAGCTGGCCCCGCCGGCCCACCCGTCGCCGCAGCTGCTGAAGAACGGCGACACTATCCCGCTGAAGAACTCGTCGGCCTTCCCCAGCACCGAGCAGACACTGGCCAGCCTGGCGATGGTGGTGCGCGGCGGCGGCCTGCCGAACCTGGAAGTGCTGCAGAACGAGGTCAGCAAGATCCTGACCGGTCGTGGGCCGCAGATCCGCGCGTTTCTGGGCAAACTGGACACCTTCACCCGGCAGCTCAACGAGCAGAGTGATGACATCACCCACGCCATCGACTCGACGAACCGGTTGCTGGAGTACGTCGGCACTCGGAACTCGACGTTGGACCGCGCGCTGACCGAATTCCCGCCGCTGATCAAATTCTTGGCGGATCCCGGTTATCAAAAGCATCTCATCGACGCGGTCGGCTCGGTGGGTGCGCTCAGCCAGGCCGCCGCGACGTACCTGGGCGAGGCCCGGGCGCCCCTGCATCAGGACCTGCAACTACTGCAGTGCCCGCTGAGAGAGCTGGGGAAGGCCTCGCCTTATTTGTTGTCGTTCCTGAAGATCCTTTTCACCGCGCCGTTCGACCTGGACACCGTCCCCAAGCTGGTCCGCGGTGACTTCATGAACTCATCCCTCGAAGTCGACACCACCTTGTCGGCGGTGGACAACGCGTTCCTCACCGGCACCGGGTTCTCGGGCGCGCTGCGGGCGCTGGAGCAGTCGTACGGCCGCGATCCCAACACGATGATCCCGGACGTGCGCTACACACCGAACCCACTCGACGCACCCGGTGGGCCGCTGGTGGAAAGGGCGGACCGGCAATGCTGACCAAGTTCATCAAGCGGCAGCTGGTTATTTTCGGCATCCTGACCGCGGTCGCGCTGCTGGTGCTCGGCGTGTATTACCTGCGCGTCCCGTCATTGGTGGGCGTTGGGCAGTACCAGTTGAAGGCCGAGTTGCCGGCCTCGGGTGGTCTGTATTCGACGGCCAACGTGACCTACCGAGGGATCACCATCGGCAAGGTGACCTCCGTCGAGCCGACGGAAAAGGGCGCCGAGGCGACCATGAGCATCAACAGCCAATTCAAGATCCCGCTCGACGCCTCGGCCAACGTGCATTCGGTGTCGGCGGTCGGTGAGCAGTACCTCGACCTGGTGTCGGAAGGCAAGGCGCGCGGGTTCTTCTCGCCGGGGCAGACGATGACCAAGGGCACCGTGCCGAGCGAGATCGGTCCGGCGTTGGACACCGCCAACCGTGGTTTGACGGTGCTGCCCAAAGACAAGATCGGCAAGCTGCTCGACGAGACGGCCGAGTCGGTCGGTGGCCTCGGTCCGGCGCTGCAGCGCCTGGTCGACTCGACCCAGGCGATCGTCGGCGACTTCAAGACCAACATCAATCAGGTCGACGACATCATTCAGAATTCGGCGCCGATTCTGGACAGCCAGGCCGTGTCGAGCAACGCGATCGAACGGTGGGCGCACAACCTCAACATCCTGGGTGGCGAGACCGCGAACAACGACGGCCATCTGAAGAGCATCCTCACTCAGGCGGCTCCGACCGCGGATCAGGTGAACTCGGTGTTCAGCGGCGTCCGCGAGGCGCTGCCGCAGACCCTGGCGAACCTCGAAATCGTGATCGACATGCTCAAGCGCTACAACCCGGGGGTCGAGCAGACGCTGGTGATGTTGCCGCAGCTGGCCTCGATCACGCAGGCGGTTTCCGCGCCGTACGAGAAGGACCGGATGGCGGCGCTGGACTTGACGTTCGCGATCAACTATCCCCCGCCGTGCCTGACCGGGTTCCGGCCGGCGCCCGAGTGGCGCTCGCCCGCCGACACCAGCATCGCTCCGCTGCGTGACAACAACTACTGCCGGATCCCGCAGGACTCCCAGGCCAACGTGGTGCGCGGTACGCGCAACATTCCGTGTATGGATGTGCCGGGCAAGCGGGCCCCGACACCGGCCGACTGCCGCAGCAACAAGCCGTACGAGCCACTGGGTACCAACCCCTGGTTCGGTGACCCGAATCAGTTCCGAAACTGCCCGGCCCCTGGTGCGCGCTGTGACCAGCCGGTGGATCCCGGTCACGTGATACCGGCGCCGTCGATCAACAACGGCCTGAACCCCATGCCTGCCAACCGGCTCCCACCGGGCGGGCAGACCCCGCCGCCGACCAGCGATCCGCTGCAGCGGCCGGGTTCGGGATCGGTCCAGTGCAACGGGCAACAGCCCAACCCCTGCATCTACGCTCCGGGCGGGCCGCCGGCGGCCGTCTATAGTCCGATGAGTGGCGAGGTAGCGGGCCCCGACGGGCTTAAGTACTCCGTCAACAACTCGCGCAACACAGGAGATGACGGATGGAAGGAGATGCTGGCGCCAGCCAGCTGACCCCGAACGAGACGGATGAAGATCCGTTGTCGGAGCCGGATACCGTAACCGACGATTCCACCGCTGACGAAACTGCCGAGGATTCAATCGAATCCGATGCTGCGGAAGAGTCGGACGCCGAGGTCGAGGACGCCGAGGTCACGGGCGACCCGCGCGGCCCGTCGCGGCTCGGACGGAAGTCGTTCATCGGCATCGCGGCCGGGCTCGTCGTCTTGGCCGGCGGCATTGGCTTTGGTGGATTCGCCGCGTTGCGCGCCCACCACCAGAGCCAGGTCACGGCGCGCGATGACGCCGCCGCACTGGAGGCCGCGAAGGACTGCGTAGGGGCTACTCAGGCACCCGACATCGGGGCCATGGCGTCCAGCGCGCAGAAGATCATCGAGTGCGGCGCGGGGGCATTCCGCTCGCAGGCGATCCTGTACAGCGGGCTACTCGTTGAGGCGTATCAGGCCGCCAACGCCCACGTCGAGGTGTCCGATCTCCGCGCCGCGGTGGAACGCAACAACCCGGACGGGTCGATCGACATCCTGGTCCCGCTGCGGGTGAAGGTGTCCAACGCCGATACCCAGAATCAGGAAGCGGGTTATCGCCTGCGCGTGAATATGGTGCGCGAAGACGGAAAGTACCGGATCTCCAAGCTCGACCAGGTGGCGAGGTGACGGTGCTGGTCGAGGAGGCCCCAGACACTCAAGCCGCACCGGCAGTCGACGACTCAGCGCAGTTGGCGCGCTGGCATAGCCGTGCCGCCGCGTTCGCGGTCGACGTACTGCCCGGTGTTGCCGTGGTGGCGACCATGGCGCTGGTGTGGTTGGCTGCTCCGCCACAAGGCCTGTGGTGGTGGGTGTCGATCTCCGTCCTCGTCTTCGCCGCTCTGGTGACGATGGTCAACCGTGCGGTGTTACCGGCCGTCCTCGGCTGCAGCCTGGGGCGGGCACTGCTCGGAATCTCGGTCGTGCAGGACGACGGCGCCACCGTCGGCGTCGGCCGGCTGATGTTGCGCGAACTCGCCCACCTGCTCGACACACTCTCGGTATTGGTGGGATGGCTGTGGCCGCTGTGGGATTCGCGCCGTCGCACCTTCGCGGACCTGCTACTCGGCACCGAGGTGCGCTGTGTGCCGGCCGACCAACGCCCCGCGGATATCAAGCGCTACAGCGCAATTGCGGTCGGAGTCGCGGTGTCACTCTGCATCGCGGGCGCCACAATCAGTGTCTTCGCGCTATTCCTGCCGGCTCGCGCGGCGGACAAGACCCGCGACGAGGTGAACCAGCAAGGCCCGAAGATGGTCGCCCAGATGCTGACCTACGATCCGAAAACGTTGCAGCAGGACTTCGCCCGCGCGCGGTCGCTCACCACCGACAAGTACCGACCAGAGCTGGTCAAGCAGCAGGAAGCGGTGCAAAAGGGCCGTCCGGCGATCAACGAATATTGGGTGACGGACAGCACTGTGCTCTCGGCGTCGCGGCACAACGCGACGATGCTGTTGTTCATGCAGGGTCACCGCGGTGGCGGCGACGAGGAACGCTTCATCACCGCGACCGTGCGGGTATCGCTGGTCAAGGGTGGCAACGGCCAGTGGCTGGTCGACAACCTGGACGTCGTAACCAAGCCCAAGCCCGCAGCGCTGCCGGCCAAGGGCCCCGGCGCCCCGCCCGCGCCCCCGGCTCCACCCGCTCCGCCGAAGGGTCAAAAGTGAGTCCCCGCAGACGAATTCAACCCGGCGAAGAGCCCCTGCTGAAGGCGCCACAACCAACGCTGTGGTCGAAGCTGCCGTGGCGTCCAACGCTACGTGAGCAGTGGTGGAAGCCGTCGCAGTCGTGGGCGTTGCCGTCGGCGGTCGCCGGCGCGACGCTCCTCACTGTGGGCGCTCTCACGACATCGTCACTGGTGTTGTTCGACCAGCGGTCGCATCACCGCGACGCCATGCAGGAAGTCGACGTGCTCGGCTACGTCAAGGCCTTCATGGCAGGCTTCACCACGCTGGACCCGTTCCATGCCAACGTCTACTACGACCGCGTGATGGCCAACGCCACAGGAGATTTCGCCAAGCAGTACCACGACAAGCACAACGAGATTCTGGTCCAGATCGCGCAGGCCGAGCCGACCATGGGTTCTACGCTCGCGGCGGGCGTGGAGCGCTGGAACGACGACGGCAGTGCCAATGTGATGGTCGCGACCGATATTTCGATGAAGTCCCCCGACGGCAAACAGAAGATCGAGAGTACAAATCGTTGGGTGGTCGTCGCTCAGCGGGAAGGTAACCAGTGGAAGATCAGCAGCCTGCAACAGGTGATCTGACCGAGGAGTCGGCCGTCGAGACCGCCGCCGCTGAGACTGAAGCTGCGCCTGTCGACCCAGCCGTCGATGAAGCGGACACCGAAAGCGTCGACGAGACAACCGAAGACGAGACCACCGAAGACGAGACTACCGAAGACGAGGACGTCGAAGGTGGCGTCGTGCGGTTCCGCGAACGACGGCCGGCCACCAAGGCTTCCAAGGTCGTTGCGGCGGTAGCCGCGGTGTTGTTCGTCGGCGCGGGAGCCTTCGCCGGCGCGATGATGCAGCCATATCTCTCCGACCGCGCCACCGTGGCCACCAAGCTGATCGTCGCCCGCACCGCGGCGAACGCGATCACGACGCTGTGGACCTACAACCCGGACAACATCGACAAGCTCACCGACCGGGCATCGCAATACCTCAGCGGCGACTTCCAGGCGGCCTACCGCAAATACCTCGACGCGCTTGTCGCACCGAACAAGCAGGCCAAGGTCACCAACACCACCCAGGTCGTCGGCGCGGCGGTGGAGTCACTGACCGCATCAGACGCGACCGCGATCGTCTACACCAATACCGCGTCCACCAGTCCGACCACCAAGGACGTACCGTCGCTCAAGTATCTGTCGTATCGGCTTGTGCTGCAACGGGATCACGAGCGGTGGCTGGTGACCAAGATGACCACGATCACGTCGCTGGACCTGACGCCCAAGTTCTAGTTGAACGCCAACGATGCCCCTTCAGCGCGAATGTCATTGCTCAGGTATTACACAGCAATCAGCGGAATGACGGTTCGGCCGCAGTCCAATGACGTTCGGCCACTGGATGTTTACTGCTCCGGGTAGGGCACTTCCTCGGATACCGCTGTCGCAGCAACCGGGACCTCAGAGCGTCGGCGTCGACGGAGTTCGCCGCGAACCACGAAGGCGCCGAGCAGCAGGCCGATCACGAGATCGATCGCGATGCCCACCAACGCCGGCGACAGGCCCGAGCCGGGCTGGCCGTCCAAATACAGCAAAGACCTTGCACCGACGAACACCTGGTGCATCGGCTCGAATTTTGCCTGCCACTCGAAGAGCGCCGGGGTGGCCTGCAATGGCACGGTCGCGCCCGCGGACGGCAACCCCAGAATGACGAACACGAACAGGCTTACCAAGACGCCCATCGCGCCCAGCAGCGCGATCAGCGAAGTGGAGGTGACACCCACTGCCAGGATCGCGAATGTTCCAAAAAGCCACAGTGTCACAGGGTTTTGAACGGGCATGCCGAGTTTAACGGAGATCAGCACATAGGCGCCCGAGGTGAGTAGCGACGTGACGGCGATCATCGCCCATGTGATCAGCAGCGTGCGCAAGCGCGAGGTCGGAGTGTCGAGCCTCGCATCAACGAAGCGGCTCACCACGATGCTGCCGATGAATCCGGCCAGCATCAGTAGCAGCGAATAGTAGAAGGCGGACAACCCATTTCCGGTACCGTCCGGCAGCGCGTTGTGAACTGTGGTCTTGACTTCGACAGGGTTGGCCAGCATGAGCGCCACCGCGCCGGGTTCGGGCTTCTTGCCGGTTTGCTCGGCGACTTCTTGCGAAAGCTTTTGCCCGACGCGCTGATCGATGAGGGCGACCTCACGCTGCAGGGTCTGACCGGCGATGGCGGCGCCCAGGGTGCCGGCGCGTGGGTTCGTCGAGACGAGTATGACCGCGCGTTCGACCCGACCGGGAGTAAGAGCGCTTTTCGCATAGGCCTGCAGCTTGCTCGAGAAGTTCGGCGGAATGACCGCGACACCGTAGATCTGGGCGCTATCCAACTGATTCTTGGCCTGATCGCGGTCGAGCACTCGGACGTCGTAGGCGTCGTGATCGAAACCGGCCAGCATCCCCTTGACCACCTGGGCACCCGTCGGTCCGGCGTCCTCGTCCACGATCGCCACGGGGAAGTGCCGCAGGTTGGTCATCGGTTGCAGAATGCCGCCGAGATAGAAGACGGAGAGCGCGGACACGATCACCAGGGTGAGCAGAATCGGGAGGGACCAAAACTTCACTGTCCGAGTCGGTTTCGGCCCGGCGAAGCGGTGGTTGGCCGATGCGCCGTTATCGTAAGCGACATCACGCGCGTGCGGTTCAGACATCCCGGCTCCTGTTCGTCCGCGCCCACCCTAGTCGCCGAGAGCTGCGTGCATCTCCCAGACGAGCAATTCGGCATTCTCGTGCGCGACAACGTGTCCGCCGTCCGACGCCGTCAGGCGGGCCGCGTCACCTTCGTGCAGTTCGGCCTGCTCCACATGGATCTGTCCGCGGGCGACGAACACATGCAGATACGGCGCGCCGGGCAGTTCCAACTCGTCACCGGACTGCAAGCGGGCGACGTGCAGGGCGGCCGATCGGTTGTGGATGGTGATGGCGGCATCGCGGCCGGGTATTCCGGACGCGACCGGCGCCAGACGGCCATCGAGTTCGGCATCGGTGATGACTTGTTGCTGATAGCCGGGATCGATTCCCGCGACGTCGGGCTGCACCCACATCTGGACGAACCGAACCGGATCCGAGTTGGAGGCGTTCTTTTCCGAGTGGGTTATCCCGCTGCCGGCCGACATCCGTTGTGCCAGGCCCGGATAGATCACCCCGCTGTTGCCGGCCGAGTCGCGGTGCGCCAACGAGCCATCCAGCACCCAGGTGATGATCTCCATGTCGCGATGCGGGTGGGTGTCGAAACCCCCAGCCGGAGCGACGATGTCGTCGTTGCTGACCAGCAGCACACCATGGTGGGTGTTGCCCGGGTCGTAATGATCGCCAAACGAGAACGAATGCCGCGAATTCAGCCACGAAGTCGTGGTCACTGCGCGGTCGGCGGCGCGCCGGATCTGGACGGTAGCGGACACGCTGTCACGCTACCCCGGGACGCAGCAACGCCTGGGCGCGCCGAAGGGCGTCGTCGAGGTCGGCCAGGTCCAATCCGCTACGTCCACCGAGGTGAATCTCGATCTGGTATTCGGGTTGGCCGTCTCGGCCGAATATCGGCAGCACCACGAATTCGGTTGACGTCAGCTCTGTTTCGAGCCGACTCGTCACCGACTGCAGCGTCACAATCGTCATCAGGGTGTTGAGCTCTCGGGTCACCTGAGCGGTTGGCTCGAGCGATGCGAGCACGGTGGACAGCCGATCGTGCAGCGAGGTGTGGGCGGAATCGAACCGCCAGGCCCCGTAGCCCCGGTCGCGAATCTCGGCGAGCACCAGCCGATGCGCCGCGATGTCGGCGTCGGTCAGACGCGGCGTGACGCGGTGCAGCCACCCGTCGATGGTCTCCTCGTCCCGCCAGGCCATCGCGACCAGTCCGAACGGCGGCCCGATCGGGAAGCGCTGACCGACGGCGTGCTCGCCATCGGTGCCGTGGCCGACGGCGTCGACGGTGGTCAGGTGCGTCTGGCCGATCTTGGACATCGAGCAGCCGGCACCCAGCGTGGCGTGCAGGTAGCCGAGCGTCTCGCGGCCACGGTCCAGCAGCGGGAACTGCGCCCGCAGACCGTGGACCAGCCCGAACAACCCGCTGCCGAGGGTGTAGCGGCGATCGTCACGGCGGGCCACCCAGTGCCGCGTTTCGAGTTCGGCGAGCACCAGCGCACAGGTCGACGTGCTGATCCCACACCGCTTGGCCAACTCCGCTGAGGTGTAGCCATTCGATGAATCGGCCAGTGCCGCAAGGGCATCCATCACGCGGCCGGTCGGCGGCGACTTGGATGGTGGCGGCGCTGTTGACGAATCCATCGTCACCTTCCTACCATCCGTCCGAAATATCATTTATGGCTTCCTAATATTAGGAGACAGCGATGCACAAGGTGGGCGTTTGGGGTCCCGGCTCGATGGGGCTGATCGCCCTGCGCGGGGTGATCGACCATCCGCAACTGCAACTCGTCGACCTCGTCGTGCACAGCGACGCCAAGGCCGGTCGCGACGCGGGGGAGTTGTGCGGCGCGGGTGCGACGGGCGTGACGGCGACGCAGGATGCCGCGCCGCTGCTGGCCGGTGACGCCGACGTCGTGGTCTACGCCGCGGCGGCGAACCTGCGTCCGGCCGAGGCGATCGACGACATGGTGTCGATCCTGCGGGCCGGTAAGAACGTGGTGTCCTGCTCGGTGGTGCCGTTGGTATATCCGGACGGTGTCGACGCGGGGTTCACCGCGACACTGCGCGAGGCCGCGACGGCCGGCGGCGCGTCGTTCCTCACCACCGGCATCGACTCGGGGTTCGCGAACGACGTTCTGCCGCTGGCGCTTACCGGGGTATCCCGGGTGATCGAGTCGCTGCGCATCACCGAGATGTTCAACTATGCGACCTATCCCGACAAGGACGCGGTCTACGAGATCCTGGGCTTCGGCAAGCCGCCGGAATTCGTGGCGTTCGCCGCCGCGCCGGGCATGTTCACCTTCGGCTGGGGGCCGGTGGTGCACCAGCTTGCCGCGGGGCTAGGCGTGACGGTCGACAAGATCGAGGAGAACGTCGAGCGAGTGGTCGCCGAGGAATCCTTCGAGACGCCCACCGGACGCATCGAAGCGGGCACGGTCGGGGCGATGCGCTCGACGCTGACCGGATATGTCGACGGCAAGCCAACTTTCGTCATCGACCACGTCACGCGGATGCGCGACGACCTGGCGCCGGACTGGCCGCAGCCGCACATCTCCATCCCGCCGCGTGACCTCGGCTACGGCGCGGCGTCGGGTCGTGGTCTGTACCGCGTCGAGATCGAG
Source organism: uncultured Actinomycetota bacterium (assembly GCA_963822655.1). Classification (GTDB taxonomy): domain Bacteria; phylum Actinomycetota; class Actinomycetes; order Mycobacteriales; family Mycobacteriaceae; genus Mycobacterium. The sequence goes on along the minus strand of CAWGIJ010000012.1, from coordinate 151,148 downwards.
GGCTCGCCGACCATGCGCTGCGAGTTCGAGATGGCAGACGACCACGACCACGACCTCGGTGCCCGGATGGCCGGCGCGTCGCGGATGGTCAACGTGATTCCCGCAGTCTGCCAGGCGCCGCCGGGTCTGCTCTCGGCACTGGATCTGCCGCTGATCACGGGCGTCGGCCTGGTCGGCGCGGTGGAGGGGGCGCCGCCGGACAGTCGCCTGTTCTAGCGGTGCAGCGTCGGCCGGTAGATCAGCTCCTGAATATCGCCGTCGAGCGTTCGGCTGTCGATCAATTCGAGGTCGAAGTCGGCTGCACCCGCGAAGATCGGGTCGTCGCCGGTCTGACCGGTGATCACGGGGAACAGAGTCACGTGGACGCGGTCGACGAGGCCGGCGGCCATCAGTGCCCGATTCATCGCCAGGCTGCCGTGTGAGCGCAACGGCACCTGGGATTCGCGCTTGAGTCGGGCAATGGCGTCGAGGGCGTCGCCGCTCACCACGGTCGCGTCTGGCCAGTCGAGCGGCCCGCGCAGAGTCGACGACAACACCGTCGCCGGTAGTTGACGCATCCGGGTGACCCACGGGTCGCGCACATCGGAGTCCTCGGTGCTCTCGGCCAGCATCTGCGAGAACAACTTATATGTGTTGGCGCCGAACACCATTCGCTGCTCGACGCCGTAAAGGGTCAGGCGCCGGTCGAGCAGTTCGGGACCTTGCTTACCCCAGTAGCCGCCCCAGTCGCCGCCGTTGACGCTGCCGAATCCGTCGAGGCTGGAGAAGACATCGAAGGTGTACGTAGCGGTCATGCTGTCCTCCAAGCTGCAATGCGTGTCAGAGATACAGACCGCGGACCGCGGGAAAACTCATCGCACGTGTCAAAGACGCTCGGGCAGGCCGAATTTCGCGAACAGTGCGGTGTCGAGGAACGCCACCACCCGGGTCACGCCGTCGGCCGTCACGTCCAGCACATGCAGTTGGAACGGAACGTGCTGGTCACCGGCGCGCATGTACATCGCCGTCGCGGGCTGGCCGTTGGCGGTCAACGGCAGCATCCGCATGTCCCCGGGCAACTCCGCGGGGCACTGCTGATGGATCAGCGTGATGATGTCCTGTGGCCCCCGGTACCAGCCGACGAACGGCGGCATCTCCCAAATCGCCTCGCTGGTGAAGATGTCGACCAGTCGTTCGATGTCGTAGGCCTCGAACGCGGCCATGTAACGCGCCAGCAGCTTTTGGGCGTCCGCCGAGTCGGGTGCGGTCAGCCGGTCGTCGGCGCTGAGCCCGGCCGCGTCGACTTGCGCGCGGGCACGCTGCAGCAGGCTGTTGACCGCCGCGGTGGTGGACCCGATCGCGTCGGCCACTTCTGCGGCCTTCCACTGCAGCACGTCGCGCAGCACCAGCACGGCCCGCTGCCGCGGCGACAGATGCTGCAGGGCGGCCACAAACGCCAACCGCACGGATTCACGGTCGCCGACAACGGTCGCCGGGTCGGGCAATGGCTCGAGCCACGGCACCTCGGCGCCCTCGACCAGGTCCGCGGTCGGGTCCGAACTCGGTGCGCCGAGACCCGTCGGGAGCGGCCGGCGCTGACGACTCTCCAGCGCGGTCAGGCAGGTGTTGGTGGCAATCCGGTGCAGCCAGGTGCGCACCGACGACTTGCCCTCGAAGCGGTCGTAGGCCTTCCAGGCGCGCAGCAGTGTCTCCTGCACCAGGTCTTCCGCGTCGTGCAGCGACCCGGTCATTCGATAGCAGTGCGCCAGCAGTTCACGCCGGTAAGGCTCGGCGGTGGCAGAGAATTCCGGGTGGCCGTCATCGGCTAATTCGCGGGCGAGCACGCTCACGCGACAGAGCTTACGGACTGCGTCTGACGTTCGGTCTACGCTTCCCCTGATGACCATCACACGTACCGAGCACTCTTTCGACGGAGTCGACGACGTGCGCATCGTCTACGACGTCTGGACCCCCGATACGACGCCCCGCGGCGTGGTGATCCTCGCCCACGGGTTGGGCGAACACGCCCGCCGCTATGACCACGTCGCCGCGCGGTTCGGCCGCGAAGGCCTGGTCACTTTCGCCCTCGACCACCGCGGCCACGGCCGTTCGGGCGGCAAGCGCGTCCTGGTCAAGGACATCTCCGAGTACACCGGCGACTTCGACACCCTGGTCGGCATCGCGGCCACACAGCACCCTGGGCTCACGCGCATCGTGCTCGGCCACAGCATGGGCGGCGGCATCGTCTTCGCCTACGGCGTCGAGCATCCCGACGACTACGATCTGATGGTGTTGTCCGGGCCGGCGGTCGCTGCGCAACTCGCGGTGTCGCCGCTGCTGGGGCGAGTCGCCAAGACGATGGGCGCGATCGCGCCCGGCCTGCCGCTGCAGGCACTCGACGCCAGTGCGGTGTCGCGCGATCCCGCCGTGGTCGACGCCTACAACACCGACCCGCTGGTCTATCACGGCAAGATCCCCGGCGGCGTCGCCCGCACGCTGCTGCTGGTCGGCGAGACGATGCCGCAGCGCGCGCCGTCGCTGACCGCGCCGCTGCTGGTGGTGCACGGCTCCGACGACCGGCTGATCCCGGCCGAGGGCAGCCGGCAACTCGTCGACGCGGTGGGCAGCACCGATGTCGAGCTGAAGATTTATCCGGGCCTCTATCACGAGGTCTTCAACGAGCCGGAGCAAGAGCAGGTGCTCGACGACGTCGTGTCCTGGATCAACGCGCGACTGTGAATGGCGGAGCCGGACACTCTTTCGGTTCCTTTAGGTTGGTGTCGTGACTGACGACAAGATGCTGGCGCGCATCGCCGCCCTGCTCCGTCAGGCCGAGGGCACCGACAACGCGCACGAGGCCGAGGCATTCATGTCGGCCGCGCAGCGGCTCGCCACGGCGACGTCGATCGACCTCGCTGTCGCCCGCTCGCACGCCGACAAGCGCACGCCCGCGCAGACGCCGGTGCAGCGCACCATCACCATCGGCACGGCCGGCACCCGTGGACTGCGGACCTATGTCCAGCTCTTCGTGGTGATCGCCGCCGCCAACGACGTGCGCTGCGACATCGCGTCCAACTCGACGTTCGTCTACGCCTACGGCTTCGCCGAAGACATCGACGCCACCCACGCGCTGTACGCCAGCCTCGTCGTGCAGATGGTCCGCGCCTCGGACTCCTACATCTCGTCCGGCGAGCACCGGCCCACCCCGACGATCACCGCCCGGCTGAACTTCCAGCTGGCGTTCGGCGCGCGGGTCGGACAGCGGCTGCGCGAGGCCCGCGAGCAGATGCAAAAGGAAGCAAAGAAGGACAAGCGTCGTCCGCCTGGAACCGCAATTGCCTTGCGGAACAAAGAATTAGAACTCAAGGACTATTACCGCACCGCGTCGAAGGCGCGCGGCACCTGGCAGGCCAGCCGGGCGACTGCGGGGTATTCGTCGGCGGCGCGACGGGCGGGGGACCGGGCCGGTAAGCGGGCCCGCCTGGGCAGCGGCCCCGAGCTGTCCGGAGCGCGGTCCGCGCTGGAACGGTGAGCGCCGAGCGGGACGCCCAGCGCGCCAAGGTCTACGCCGCAGAGGAATTCGTCCGCACGCTCTTCGACCGTGCCGCCGAGCACGGCTCCAACAGTGTCGAGTTCTTCGGGACGCAATTGACGCTGCCGCCAGAGGCGCGGTTCGGATCACTGGACGCGGTACAGCGTTACGTCGAGGGCGTCCTGAATTTACCTGCGGTACAAGGGGAGTGGGGTATCGCCGCGCCGTTGCGGGTGCGCGCCCGACGCGCCGCAACCGCAGCGCATTACGAAAATCGCGACGGCACAGGCGTTATCGCGGTACCCGATCGCCGCGACGCCGACTGGGCCATGCGGGAACTGGTCGTGCTGCACGAGATCGCGCATCACCTCTGCAATGTCCAACCGGCGCACGGTTCGCAGTACGTCACGACGCTGTGCACCCTGGCCGAATTGGTCATGGGGCCCGAAGTCGGGCACGTACTGCGGGTCGTCTACGCGAAAGAGGGTGTGCGTTAGCTGGCGACCTCGACCATGTCGTCGCCGCACTTGCAGACGTATGCGTGATCGCCCGAGCAGTGGCATGCGACCTCGATGCGAACGCGGCAGCCGCAGCCGTCGTGACCGCAGCTCAACAGGGTGCCGGCTTCGTTGGACATCGTTTTCACCTTTCGAGAATGGGATCGAACTCCCGCCAGCGTATACCCCTGGGGGGTACCCGGCAAGGACGCCCATACGCGGTGGCGGACTGCCAGGGCCCGGGGTTAGCGTTGACGCATGAGCCAAAAGCCCACTCCCGCTGACGTTGACGACTTCCTCGACACCACCGTGCTGGTGGACGATCCGGTGCTGGCCGGCGCGCTGAAGGACAGCGACGCGGCGGGCCTGCCGCAGATCGCCGTCTCGCCGCAGCAGGGCAAGTTCCTGAGCCTGTTGGCCGCCGCGACCGGGGCGCGTCGCATCCTGGAAATCGGCACGCTGGGCGGCTACAGCACGATCTGCCTGACCCGCGGCGCCGGACCGGACGGTCGCGTCACCACGCTCGAGTACGAGCCCAAGCATGCCGAGGTCGCCCGCGCCAACATCGAACGCGCTGGTTTCGGCGACCGCGTCGAGGTGTTGGTGGGCGCGGCGCTGGACACTCTGCCGAGCCTCAAAGGCCCCTTCGACCTGGTGTTCATCGACGCCGATAAGGAGAACAACCCGGGCTACCTGGACTGGGCCGTCAAGCTCACCCGGCCCGGCTCAATGATCGTGGTGGACAACGTGGTTCGCGACGGTCAGATTCTGTCGCCCGGCGACGACCCGGTCACCCTCGGCTCCCGCAAGGCAATCGAGCTGATGGGCGAGCACCCGCAACTCGACACCGCGGTGCTGCAGGTTGTCGGCGCCAAGCATTGGGATGGCCTGGCCTTCGCGCTGGTGAAGTAGGCGCTACCCGCAGATCGCCCCGTGGGCCGCCGACCCTACCAGCTTGACGTACTTAGCCAGCACGCCCGAGGTGTAGCGCGGCGGCAACGGGGTGAATCCCTCACGGCGCGAGTCGAATTCGTCGGCATCGACCAACACGTCCAACGTGCCCTTGGCGACGTCGAGCCGGATCCGGTCGCCGTCGCGCAAAAACGCGATCGGCCCGGCGTCGACCGCCTCGGGGGCGACGTGCCCGACACACAGGCCGGTGGTACCACCGGAGAACCGGCCGTCGGTCAGCAGCAGCACGTCCTTGCCCAGGCCGGCGCCCTTGATCGCCCCGGTGATGGCGAGCATCTCGCGCATACCCGGGCCGCCCTTGGGGCCTTCGTAGCGGATGACCACCGCGTCACCGTGCGTGATGGTGCCGTCTTCCAGGGCGTCCAGCGCGGCCCGCTCCCGCTCGAAAACCCTTGCCGTGCCCTCGAACACGTCAGAGTCGAAGCCGGCCGACTTGACCACGGCGCCCTCGGGGGCCAGGGAACCGTGCAGGATCGTGATGCCGCCGGTGGGGTGGATCGGGTTGTCCAGCGCCCGCAGCACCTTGCCGTCCGGATCCGGCGGGGCGATGTGCGCGAGGTTCTCAGCCATCGTCTGACCGGTCACGGTGAGGCAATCGCCATGCAGCAGACCTGCATCCAGCAGCGCCTTCATGATCACGGGAACGCCACCGATGTGGTCGACGTCGAACATCACGTGCTTGCCGAACGGCTTGACGTCGGCCAGGTGCGGCACCTTCGCGCCGATCCGGCTGAAGTCCGCCAGCGACAGCTTCACGTCGGCCTCGTGCGCGATGGCCAGCAGGTGCAGCACCGCGTTGGTCGAGCCGCCGAACGCCATCACCACCGCGATCGCGTTTTCGAACGCCTCTTTGGTCAGGATGTCGCGGGCGGTGATGCCGCGGCGCAACAGGCCGATCACCGCTTCGCCGCTGCGACGGGCGTAGCCGTCGCGCCGACGGTCGGTGGCCGGGGGAGCGGCGCTGCCCGGCAGCGACATGCCCAGTGCCTCGGCGGCGCTGGCCATGGTGTTGGCGGTGAACATTCCGCCACACGCACCCTCGCCGGGACAGATGGCCCGCTCGATCGCGTCGACGTCGGCACGCGACATCAGCCCGCGGGCACAGGCGCCGACCGCTTCGAAGGCGTCGATGATCGTGACGTCGCGCTCGGTGCCGTCGGAGAGTTTGGCGCGGCCGGGCAGGATCGAGCCGGCGTAGAGGAACACCGAGGCCAGGTCCAAGCGGGCGGCAGCCATCAGCATCCCGGGCAGCGACTTGTCGCAGCCGGCCAGCAGCACCGACCCGTCCAGTCGCTCGGCCTGCATCACGACCTCCACGCTGTCGGCGATCACCTCGCGCGAGACCAGCGAGAAGTGCATGCCCTCGTGGCCCATCGAGATGCCGTCGGACACCGAGATCGTGCCGAACTCGAGCGGGTAGCCGCCGGCGGCGAACACGCCTTCCTTCACGGATTTGGCCAGGCGCTCCAACGACAGGTTGCACGGCGTGATCTCGTTCCAGGACGACGCGACCCCGATCTGCGGCTTGGCGAAGTCGTCGTCGTCCATGCCGACCGCCCGCAGCATGCCGCGCGACGCGGCCTTCTCCAGGCCGTCGGTGACCTCGCGACTGCGGGGCTTGATGTCGATCGGACTGCTGGCATCTGCCTTGGATTTAGACACAGCGTAAGTATTGCGCGCCGCCGTGGGTCGGCCAAAATCATTAAAATACCCCTGAGGGGTATATCGGCGGCCCACCTGAAACGCCGCTTTACCAGGGTGGCGTGGCGCAAAGGCGCGCCGATCGTTGACAATGGTGACAACCCCGGCGCCGTCGCAATGGCCCCGAGCTCGACTAGAACATCAGAATGTTGGAGGGCCAGATGGCACCCGCACACGGCTATTCGTCGCAGAAAGACAATTACGCCAAGCGATTACGGCGTATCGAGGGTCAGGTGCGCGGCATCGCGAAGATGATCGAAGACGACAAGTACTGCATCGACGTCCTCACCCAGATCAGCGCCGCCAGCAGCGCGCTGCAGTCGGTCGCGCTGAACCTGCTCGACGAGCACCTCGGACATTGCGTCACCCACGCTGTTGCCCAGGGCGGCGACGAGGCCGAGCAGAAACTCGCGGAAGCCTCCGCGGCCATCGCGCGGCTCGTCCGCTCCTGATCATTAACGGATCCGTGCCCCGCGTGGTTGAGTAGTGGCCGTGGTGCCACCCGGTGCGGCCGAGGGGCGAACCGCTACGAGCGGGCCCTGGACTCTCCGAATCGCCCTTCAGTTGGCCGTGCTGGCCGCTGCGGCCTTCACCTACGTCACCGCCGAACTGTTGCCGGTCGGCGCGCTGCCGGCAATCGCCCGCGACCTGCATGTCAGCATTCCGATGGTCGGCACGCTGCTGGCCTGGTACGCCTTGGTCGCGGCGGTCACGACGATCCCGCTGGTCCGCTGGACCGCGCATTGGCCCCGTCGTCGCGCGCTGCTGCTGTCGCTGTCCTGCCTGACCGTCTCCCAGCTGATCTCCGCGCTGGCGCCCAATTTCGTGGTGCTGGTCGGCGGCCGGGCGCTCTCGGCGGTCACCCACGGCCTGATGCTCTCGGTGATCGCGCCGATCGCCACCCGGCTGGTCCCCGCCAGCCACTCCGGACGGGCGACGACGTCTATCTACGTCGGTATCAGCCTGGCCGTCGTGGTGGGTAGCCCCGTGACCGCAGCGATGAGCCTGGAGTGGAACTGGCGGGTGGCCGTCGCGGCGGTCACCGCCGTTGCCGCCGTCGTCACGGTGGCCGCCCGGGTTGTGCTGCCGCCGTTGCCGCTGCGCGACGACCAACTGGCATCGGTGGGCCGCAGCGCTCGCCATCTCCGTAACCGGCGACTGGTGATCGTGAGCTTGCTTACCATGGTCGCGGTCACCGGCCACTACATCTCGTTCACGTTCATGGCCGTGATCATCCGCGACGTGGTGGGCATTCGCGGCCCGGACATCGCCTGGCTGCTGTCGATCTACGGCATCGCCGGACTGCTGGCGATGCCGCTGGTGGCCCGGCCGCTGGACCATCACCCACGGGTCGCGGCGATCAGCTGCATGATCGGCCTGTACGTCACGCAGCTCGTGCTGACCGTGCTGACCTTCCACCGGTTGCCGGCGGTGGCGACGGCCCTGGTCGGGGTCGTCACCATCGCACTGTGGGGCGGGTTCGCCAACGCGGTGTCGCCGATGCTCCAGTCCGCGGCGATGCGCGCCGGCGCCGACGATCCCGACGGTGCCTCCGGCCTGTACATGGCGGCTTTTCAGGGCGGCATCATGGCCGGCTCCTTCGTCGGCGGCCTGTTCTACGAGCACGGCGTGCTGGCGATGTTCGCCGCCTCCGCCGCGCTGATCGGCATCGGGGCGGCCGGAATGACCTACGAGAGGCAGCTCTTCGACGTCCGCGGGGCCGAGTCACACTAACGAGCAAAACGCCAGCTCACAGGCCTGACGTGGGCCGTTGTCCACCGTTTGTGGGGGCCGCGGGATTCTTGGGTCGGGCCTGCGCTACTGCATACTGGCTGAAGACCGTGACTTGGAGGGAATCATAATGTCGCGATGGACCAAAGGTCCGCTGGCCGCTGCGTGCGGTGCATTGGGACTGACCGCTGCGCTGATTGTGGGTGGCGGTATCGCACTTGCCGACCCGGAACCACCCCCCCCGCCCGGACCGGGCGTGGAAGCCCCCGTTCCACCACCGCCGGGCGACCCGGCCCCGCCGCCGCCCGCCGAGCCGGTGGCTCAGCCGCCGGTTGTGCCGCCGCCTGCCGTGCCCGCGCCGGCACCCGGCGATCCCGCCGTGCCGGGGGCAGTCCCCGCCACCGTTCCGGGAGCGGTCACGGCCGCCGCGCCGTCGGGCCCGGTCGTCGGCCAGAACCCTGAGCCGTTCACCGGCGCTCCTCCGTTCGTGCCGCCGACCTTCAACCCGGTCAACGGCTCGACGGTCGGGGTGGCCGAGCCGATCATCATCAACTTCGCCCGCCCGATCGCCAACCAGCACGATGGCCGAGGCGGCGATCCACGTGTCTTCGATGCCGCCGGTGCCCGGCAAGTTCTACTGGCTGACCTCCAGCCAGGTGCGCTGGCGTCCGCTGAGCTTCTGGCCCGCGCACACCGCGGTGAATGTCGACGCGGCCGGCGCGCAGACCAACTTCCTCATCGGTGACGCGCTGCATGGCCACCGCCGACGACGCGACCCACCAGTTGGTGGTCACGCGCAACGGCGCCGTGGAGCAGACCTTCCCGATGTCGATGGGCATGGCCGCCGGTGGCCACCAGACGCCGAACGGCACCTACTACGTGCTCGACAAGTAAGCCAAGGTCGTGATGGACTCCTCCACCTACGGCGTGCCGGTCAACTCGGCCTAGGGCTACAAGGTCAACGTCCAGGACGCCGTGCAGTTCGACAACAGCGGCAACTACGTACACAGCGCGCCGTGGTCGGTGGCCGACCAGGGCAAGCGCGACGTCAGCCACGGCTGCATCAACATCAGCCCGACGAACGCGAAGTGGTTCTACGACAACTTCGGCAGCGGCGACCCCATCGTCGTGAAGAACTCCGTCGGCACCTACAGCAAGAACGACGGCTCCAAGGACTGGCAGATGTAGTCCAACCGCGTAAAAGCCCCGCACACCTTGGCGTGCGGGGCTTTTCGCGTTCCTAGTTCCAGATCCGGACGCGCCGCTGGGGGTCGAGGTACAGCTCGTCGTCCTCGCTGACATCGAACGCGTCGTAGAAGGCGTCGATGTTGCGGATCACGCCGTTGCAGCGGAACTCCGGCGGCGAGTGCGGGTCGATGGCCAGCCGTCGAATCGCCTCGGCGTCGCGGGATTTGGTGCGCCACACCTGCGCCCAGCCGTAGAACACCCGCTGCACGCCGGTCAGCCCGTCGATCACCGGCGCTTCCGCGCCGTTGCAGCGACAGCTGGTAGGCGAGCAGCGCGATCGACAGCCCGCCCAGGTCGCCGATGTTCTCGCCGACGGTGAACGCGCCGTTGACGTGGTGGCGCGGCCTCGAGCCCGCGCGGCGCGAACACCTCGTACTGCTCGATCAACGCCTTTGTGCGCGCGCCGAACTCGGCGCGGTCGTTGTCGGTCCACCAGTCGACGAGGTTGCCGTCGCCGTCGTACTTGGCGCCCTGGTCGTCGAAGCCGTGGCCGATCTCGTGGCCGATCACCGCGCCGATGCCGCCGTAGTTCGCCGCGTCGTCGGCCTCGGCGTCGAAGAACGGCGGCTGCAGAATCGCTGCGGGAAAGACGATTTCGTTCATCCCCGGGTTGTAGTAGGCGTTCACGGTCTGCGGCGTCATGAACCACTCGTCGCGGTCGACCGGTCCGCCGAGCTTGGCCAGCTCGCGGTCGTAGCCCACCGCGTTGCCGCGCTGGTAGTTTCCGTACAGGTCGTCGCGGTCGATCACCAGCGCGGAGTAGTCCCGCCACTGCGCGGGGTAGCCGATCTTCGGCGTGAACTTGTCCAGCTTGGCCAGCGCCCGTTCACGGGTCTCCGGCGTCATCCACTCCAGGTCGTTGATGCTGACGCGGTAGGCCTCGCGCAGGTTGGCCACCAACTCGTCCATCCGGGCCTTGGCATCCGGCGGGAAGTGCCGCTCGACGTACAGCTTTCCGACCGCGTCGCCCATCAGGTTCTCGACCAGCCCGACGCCGCGCTTCCACCGGTCGCGGATCTGCTCGGTGCCGCGACAGCGTGCGACCGTAGAAGTCGAAGTTCTCGTCGACCAGGTCGTCGGTGAGCAGCGAGCGCGCGCGAGCTGATCAGCCGCCAGCGCAGCCAGCGTCTTCCAGTCCTCGAGGTCCTCGCTCGCCCACAGCGCCGCGAACGCGATCAGCGCGTCGGGCTGGCGGACGACGACCTCCGCGGCCTGCTCGGGCGTGCCGCCCAGCGCGTGCGAACCACACCGCCCAGTCGAAACCGGGTGCCTCGGCGGGCAGGTCGGCGAACGTGCGCAGGTTGTAGGTCAGGTCGGCGTCGCGGCGCTTGACGACGTCCCAGTGCGCGGCGGCGATCTTGGTCTCCAGCGCGACGATCTGCGCGGCCGTCGCCGGCCAGTCGCCGTCGTGCTCGCCGCAGACCAACGCGAACATCCGCGCGATGTGGTTCGGGTATTCGGCCAGGATCGCCGCGTGCTGCGGGTCGCGGTAGTACGACTCGTCGGGCAGTCCCAGGCCCGACTGGTTCAGGTGCAGCAGGTAGCGGGTCGAGTTCTTGGAGTCGGTGTCGACGTAGAGGCCGGTGCCGCCCCCGATGCCGGTGCGCTGCAGCTCGCCGAGTTCGGCGGCCAGCTCCGTCGGCGTCGAGCGCGGCGTCGATGCCGGCCAGCTCGTCGAGCAGTGGGCGCACACCCAGGCCGGCGATCGCATCGGTGTCCATGAAGCTGGCGTACAGATCGCCGATGCGCTGCGGGTCGGTGCCCTCGGCGCCCTGTGACGCCGCCGCCTCGGTGATGATGTCGCGCACCTGCTCCTCGGCGCGGTCGGCCAGCAACCGGAAGGCGCCGTCCGTGGCCCGGTCGGCCGGAATGGCGTAGTCAGCCAGCCAGCGACCGTTCACGTGACCGAACAGGTCGTCCTGGGGGCGGGCCGCGTTGTCGACAAAGCTCAGGTCGAGTCCCGAGCGAATAGCTTCTACCGTCACGCCACCATATTTACCAAACGTTCAGCCCCGCCTCTCGTCGTAGCGCTGTCTGGATCGTCGCCCGGCTAGGCTCACGGCCATGCCCGACGAGGAGCAGACCGCGCCAGCGGCCGGAAAGCCCGACGACACGGAGACGTCCGGCGACGCCGACGGCCGGATGTTCTCGCCCTACGGCGTCGCGTCGGCCGTGCTCGGCGCGCTGTGCGTCGCGGCGGTCGCGCTGGGCTTCGTGATCTGGACCGACCACCGCAACGACGTCGACGAACGCATCTACCAGACCCGGGCGATGCAGGCCGCGGCCGATTGGACCGGCGTGCTGATCAACATGAACACCCAGAACATCAAGGAGAGCCTGCAGCGGCTGCACGACGGGACCGTCGGCGAACTCAATGCCGACTTCGACTCCTCGATCCAGCCCTACCAGCAAGTCGTGGAGCGGCTGCAGTCGCGCAGCCGCGGTGAGGTCGAGGCCGTCGCCTTCGAAGCGGTGCGCCACGACCTGGACGCACAGCAGGGCGGTCCCAAGGCGCCCGCGGAGTTGCCGGCGTCGATTGCCCGTCGCACCGACTCCGTCATGGTGGTGGCGACCTCGGTCAGCGAGAACGCCGGCGGCAAGCCGACCACCGTGCACTGGAATCTGCGACTCGGTGTCTCCGACATCGACGGCAAGCTGATGATTTCGCGGCTGGCGTCGATCCGATGAGAAACGCTTGGCGGGTAACAGCCTTCGACATCCTGGCGCCCTTGGCCGCGGTCGCGGCGCTGCTGGCCATCGGGTACGTGCTCGCGTGGCCGGTGTGGTGGGTGTCGTTGTGCTCGGTGCTGATCCTGTTGATCGTCGAGGGCGTCGCGCTGAATGGCTATCTGCTACGCCGTGATTCGGTCACGGTCGGCACCGACGACGAGGCGCCGGGCCTGCGTCTGGCGGTAGTCGCGCTCACTACCGCGGCGGTGGTCGCCGCGGTGCTCACCGGCTACCGCCAGTGGGCCACGCCGGACCGCGACCTCAAGGCCGATTCGGTCGAGGTGGTGCGCATCGCCGTCGACATGGCCCAGGCGACGGCAACGTTCTCGCCCTCGGAGCCGATGGCCGCCATCGACAAAGCGGTGGCGATGATGGTGCCCGAGCAGGGCAACACCTTCAAAGAGCAATTCGGCAAGGCCACAGCGGATTTGGCGAAGCGCAACGTTACCGCGACCGCGGCGACCATGGAGGCGGGCCTCGAGGCGATCGGCCCCAACGCGGCCGCCGTCGCGGTCGTCATGCGGGCCACTCAGAACGAACCGGGCCAGCCACCGGACAACGCTGTGCTCTCGTTGCGGGTGACGCTCACCAAGCAGGGCGGCCGCTGGCTGGTCGTCGGCGTCTCGCCGCTCAATCCGCGTTAACTCAGTCGGGCGTGTTCGACCATCAGGCAGCGGTCCATGACCACCTGCATACCGGCGGCCTCGGCATCGCGGCCGACCTCGTCGTGCCACAAACCCTCTTGCAGCCATAGGGTTTTCGGCAGCGATTCGAGGGCGAGAACGTCGTTCAGCACCGACGGCAGATCGTCGAGACGGCGGAATACGTCGACCATGTCCGGTACCACCGGCAGGTCGGACAATCGCGAATACACCTGCGCGCCGTCGATCTCGGTGATCGTCGGGTTCACCGGAAACACTTGAAACAAGCCGGTTTTCACCAGGTAGGTATAAATTTCGTTGCTGGGTCGCTTCGGCTTGTCCGACGCGCCGACGACGGCGATCGTCCGCGTCTCGGCCAAGATCTGCCGAAGGGTCCGGTCGTCGGGAGCGGCCATCAGTGGCGGCGCGGGGGCCGCTGCGGGGCGCGCGGAACCGGCTGCTCGGGCGGTTCGTGCGAGCGGGCCTTGGCGAAACGGTCGGACAGCCGGCGCATCCGGATCATCAGCGACGCCGACGGGCTGGTGGTCGCGTCGAGGTAGGAGCTGAGCTCGTTGACCGGCACACCGATCCTGGACGCGAACTCGGGCAGCTTCAAACCCGACCGTTCGATCAGCACCCGCACGTGGCGGGCCACCTCGGTGCACTCGTTGGCTTCCAGGTGGTCGCGGGCCCGGTCCAGCACCTCGGCCAGCGCCTTGGAGATGCCGTACGGGTGCGAGTGCTCCAGTACCTCTTCGACCTGGCGCGCGGTGCGGCCGTAGGGGTCGCGCTTGATCGCGACCGCGATCTGCTTCCAGGTGGCGATGTCGCCACCTTCCAGCGCCTGACGGATCGCCGAGGTCGGCCAGTATTCGACAGGCCGATCACCGTTGCGGGGGCGCGCCGGAGGCCGGTGCGGCGCCTGTCCCTGGCGTCGGTCGGCTGCCAACGTCACCTCGCCTCCTCCAACATCGCCACCGCTACCGCAAGGCAGCGTCGCTTGACACTCTCCCAGTCTGCCTTCGTATCGGACTCGGGCCAACCGTCGTTATCAACATCTGACGGATGGGGGTCAGCGAGGCGCCGGACCAACTGGCTCGCGATCCACTGCCGCCTGGGTGATTGACCAGAGTAATACCTGTCCATACCGGCCAGAACGACGGCGGCGTTCTCGGCGTCCATGGTGTCGACGAGTTCGGCGAAGTCCGTGTAATCCTGGCTGCTGTTGCGGCTCATGATCAGGTAGCCCTTGAGCCGGAGCGTCTCGGCGCCGGTCGGGATCTGCAGCCTGTCGCCGGTCGGCAGCTGGACGTTGGTGGTCTCCACCGGGCTGTGGCGCTCGAATTCCGGGTGCTCGGCTGCCCCTTCTGCGGCACGTTGCTCTTCCAGCGCGTCCAGCGCGACCGCGAGCCGTCCCCGCCACAGCGTTACGGGGTGGACGGGCCGGATTGCGCGGGGTGCCGGGCGGCTGGCACCACCGCGGTGCGAGAGGTTGCCGACGAGCTTGCGCGCCGCCGACTGTCCGGTGACGCCGCTGCCGCCGTTCGGGGTGCCGATCACGGCCAGTTGACGGGTGGCGGTGCTGGCGACGTAGGTGCTGTCCTTGACCTTCACCGGTTCGCTGCTGGGTCCGCAGCCGATGAAGGCCAGCGGGTCGGCGACGGTGATCGCGTCGGGTACCAGGGTCTTCAACCGGGCCGCCGACTTGAGCACGATCCGCAGGTCGGCACTGGGCACCGCGGGCGCCGAGATGTTGTCGGGGATCATCAACCACATCGCCGAGATCGACTGCGGGCAAAGGCTTTTCGAAGTCGACCGACGGCAGGATGCGTTCCAGCCAGGCTGGCAGCCACCAGTTCCATTCGGCGAACACCGCCATCAGCGCGGGCACCATCACCAGGCGGACCACGGTGGCGTCGACCGCGATGGCCACGGCGCACGCCACCCCGATCTCGGCCACCAATGGCATACCGGCGAAGGCGAACCCGATGAACACCGCGATCATGATCAGCGCCGCGCTCGTGATCGTACGGGCGCTGGTGCTCACGCCGTAGGCCACGGCGTCGTGGGTGTTGCCGGTCTGCAGGAAGCGTTCCCGGATGCGCGTCAGCAGGAAGATCTCGTAGTCCATCGACAGGCCGAACGTCATCGCCAGAACCAGCGGCGGGACCGTGCTGTCGATCGACGTGATCGGCAGGAAGCCGAGCTTTTCCAGCCAGCCCCATTGGAAGACCACCACCAGGCTGCCGTAGGCCGCAGCCACCGACAGCATCGTCATCACCACGCCTTTGAGGGCCAGGAATATCGACTGAATCGACAGCAACAGCATCACGAACGCGATCAGTGCGACGAAGACCAGCACCAGCCACTGGGTCTTGGACACCTGGTCATCGAAGTCTTTGATCAGCGCGGTCGGCCCGCCGACGCTCACTTCCGCCGACCCGGTGGCGGCGGCCGGCAAGTGACCGCGCATCCAGGAGATGGTGTTGCGGGCGCCCAGGTCCTCGGGATCCACTGACAGCATCGCCGACATCATCGCGCTGCTGTTGTTGTCGGCGAACACCGGCTGGGCCACCGAGACGATGTTGGGCGACCTGCTGATTTCCTGGCGGATCGCGGCGATCGTCTGAGTGTGGGTGGCCGACGACGCGTCGCCGTCGGGGAACGTCACCAGCACCTGCACCGGGCCGAGCGCACCGGGGCCCAGCGCCTCCGACGCCGCCGACACCCCGGCGCGGATCTCGTGCGACGAGTTGAATTGCCGGAGAAGGCTGTTACCCAGCACCATCGACAACGCCGGTACGGCCATCGCCAGCAGCACGATCGAGGCCGCCGCCGCGGACCCCCACGGCCGGCGCATGACGCCGCCGATCCAGTGCGTCCAGAACCGTGACTGGGTGGTCTCGGGGCGACGCGACCAATGCAACGCCGCCGAGCGCTTGGCGGCCGACCGGCCGAACGTCGCGAGCACGGCCGGCGTCATGGTCGTCGAGGTCAGCATCGCCACGGCCACGGCGAGGATCGCGCCAGTGGCCATCGACGTCAATGCGGGGGTGTTGATCAGGTAGATGCCGGTCAGCGAGGCCACCACGGTCATGCCGGACAGCGCGACGGCGAGGCCGGACGTCGCCATCGCCGCGTCGATCGCCTCCTGCGGCTGGCGTCCGGCGCGCAGCTCCTCACGGAACCGCATCAGGATGAACAGCGAATAATCGACGGCCAGCGCGATCCCGAACATCGACACCGTCGACGTCACGAACACCGACATCGCCGTGTATGCCGACAGCAGATAGACCAGGCCCATCGTGATGATCACGGTGACGATGCCCAGCATCAACGGAATCGCGGCCGCGGCCAGCGAACCGAACACCGCCAGCAACACGATCAGGATGATCGGAAGGTTCCACTGCTCGGCCTTGGCGATGTCGTGCTTAGTGTTGGCCGCCGCGGCCGTGCTCAGCGCACCCTGGCCGATGACGTACAGGCGGACGCGGCCGTCGCGCATCTGGCCGGGATGTTCGCCCTGGACACCGACCTTGACCCGCAGCTTCTTGGCGGCGTCGCTGGCGCTGTTGTTGGTTGCGCCGTCGAGGCGCAATGAAACCACGTACGGCCGGTCGGGCTGCGGCGACGGCTGGGCGGCATTGGGCACCACCACCACGTCGGGCTGCTGCTTGGCGACCTGCTGCAGGAACCCGGCCGCCGCGTTCATGTCCTCGTAGGTGGCATCCGCGCGCGGGGCCGCGACCAGCGCCAACGGCGACGCGCCCTGGTCGGGATAGTGCGCCTCGAGCGCGTCGTGGACCCGCAGCGACTGGGAGTGCGGCACCTCGAAACCACCACCGGTGAGATGACCGGACTGGGTCAACACCAGGTAGAGGGCGGGGATCAGCGCGAGCAGCCAGCCTGCGAAGACCGGCCAGCGAAACCTGCGCAGGCCGCTGCTCAAGCGCATCATGAACTGCTGGATTGTGGTCTCCCCGCATTAACGTCGCGTGACCGCGAGCCTACCGCAGCGAGCTGGTAGCACCGAGAGGGCTTACGGGTCGCTGAGCTGCAACAACTCGGTAACGCCGCCGATTCCCGCACAGGTTTTCCACAGGTGTGACGAGATCCGCGCCGTGGAGTTCGCCGCCGCGACGGATCCGATGGCAGGATGGCTTCGCGTGCCGGCCCTGGGCCGGCAGTTGTCTGCGGGGCAAACATCTCCTCGCGAGCCACGAGGAGCCACGAATGACGTCCCTGCCCGGGAACCCCGCGACGCTGCGCCGTCGACTGATCGGCGTCCTGACCGCGACCGGCCTGGGCGGCTCTGCCGCGGTGGTCCTGCTGACTTCGATGCCGCCCACTGCCGTCGGCGCGGCCGACCCGTGCGCCGCCAGCGAGATGGCGCGGACGATCAGCAACGTGGCCCGGTCCGCGGGTGACTACCTCGACGGGCACCCGGAGACCAACCAGGCGATGACGGCCGCTCTGATGCAGCCGGCCGGCCCGCAGGCAGCCGACTCGTTGCGGATATTTCTCGGCGCAAATCCCAAGGCCGCCAGCGATCTTCAGACGATCGCGCAGCCCCTGTCGGGCCTGGCGGGCAGATGCCAGACGCCGGCGGTCAGCCTGCCGCAGGTGCTCGGCTTCCCGCAGTTCGCGATGAGCGGACCTTCGGCGACCTCCGGCCCTCAAAACGCCGCCCCGGGCAGCGCGGCGGCTGCCGCGCCCAGTGCTGCCGCGGCCGCACCGGGCAACCTGAGCGCGGGCCTCGGCACGCGCAAGTAGATCGCTCGCGGCGCGGATCGCTGCGCAAGGTCGGCGCCCGCACCTAGGCTGGCCGGTATGCCATCGAAGGCCAACGCCGATTACGCCGATTCGGTAGAACCGATCGTCCGCAAGACCGCAGCGTGGGCCTGGCGGCTGCTGGTCATTCTGACCGCTCTTGTGGCTTTGTTGATGGTGATCAAGCGGCTCGAAGTGATCGTCGTTCCAGTGCTTCTGGCGCTGATGCTCAGCGCGCTGCTGATGCCGATCGTCGATTGGCTGGACCGCCGCGGCGCTCCCCGCGGTGGCGCCGTAGCTCTGGTGATGCTGAGCGGCTTCGCGATTCTCGGTGGCATCCTCACGTTCGTCGTCAGCCAGTTCATCGTCGGCGTTCCGGATCTGGTCAACGAGGTCACTCGCAGCATCGATACCGCCAAGAAGTGGTTGATCGAAGGTCCGCTGCATCTGAGCCGTCAGCAGATCGACCATGCCGGCAACTCGGCAATCCAGGCGCTGCAACACAATCAGGAAAAGCTGACCAGCGGCGCCCTGTCGACCGCGACCGCGATCACCGAGATCATCACCGCGGCGCTACTGATGATGTTCACACTGATCTTCTTTCTCTACGGTGGCCGCAACATCTGGCACTACGTCACCAAGTTGTTTCCGGCCGATCACCGTGACCGAGTGCGCGCCGCCGGCGGCGCCGGGTTCCGCGCGCTGACCGGTTACATCCGGGCCACCTTCCTGGTGGCGTTGGTCGACGCGGTCGGTATCGGCACCGGGTTGGTGATCATGGCCGTCCCGCTGGCGCTGCCACTGGCCTCGCTGGTGTTCCTCGGCGCGTTCGTCCCATTGGTTGGTGCCGTCCTCAGCGGATTTCTCGCGGTCATCGTCGCCCTGCTGGCCAAGGGCTTCGTCTACGCGCTGATCACGCTGGGGTTGCTGGTCGCGGTCAACCAACTCGAGGCCCACATCCTGCAGCCGTTGGTGATGGGCCGGGCGGTGTCGATCCATCCGCTCGCGGTGGTCATCGCGATCTCCACCGGGGGCGTGCTGGCCGGCATCGTCGGCGCGCTGTTGTCGGTTCCGACCGTCGCCTTCCTGAACAACGCGTTCCAGGTGCTGCTGGCCCGGGATCCGGAAGCGGCCGCCGAGGAGAGCGACGACGCGCTGATGGAGGCCGCCAAGGACGAGCCGGAACCGGTCAAAAGCGAATAGCGCGAGGCGAACTCGCTACATGCGGCCTTCGCGCCGCAACAGGTCCGCGGCGCTGAGCCCACCGCCGCGGCGGGGACGGGGCTTCTCGCCGTGAGCGTTTATCTTCTCGGTGGCGGGGTCGGCATCCTTGTCCTCGCGCGGCGGGGTCGGGATCGCGGTAGTGGCGTCGTCTGGCGGGTTGGTCGGCGGGTCCGACGGCTTGTCCCGCGGCGGAACCTGCAGTGCCCGGGTCTCATCCGCGGACGGCTGCTGTGGGGCGGCCTTGCCGCCGCGCAGGTCGCTCAGCCACGACTCGATCTCACGGTCTTCGCCGCGCGGCGCGCCCATCGGGGGAGCGGGCGGGCGACCCGGTACCGGCGCGACCGAGGGCTGAGCCGAAAAACGCGTTGTCGGAGCCTCTTTCGGCTCCGGACGACCCGGGCCGGGCATCCGGGAGGTGCCTGCGGCGGATGGCGGCGCGTCCGTGGCCGGTCGGCGAATCTCGGGCCGTGGCTCGGGCCCCGCCGGGGGCGGCGGGGTGGACGGCCGAGCCGGACGTGATGCGCTGTCGGTGCCGGGATGGGTCGGGTCATGCTGCGGACGCGGCACCGGGGTGACCGGCGGACGCGTCGTCGCGGCGGGGTGCGAAGCGGCCCGCGCCTGCGCCGAGGGCACCTTGCGCTCGTCGGGCAGGTGAATCTCGCCCAGCCCGAGGCGATTCTGCAGACGCTTCATCCACAGCGGCGCCCACCAGCAGTCGTCGCCGAGCAGCTTCATCACCGACGGGACCAAGAACATCCGGACCACGGTGGCGTCCAGCAGCAGCGCCGCCATCAGACCGAAAGCCAGGCACTGCATCATCATCAGGTCGGAGAACGCGAACGAACCGGCGACCACGGCGAGAACCAATGCGGCCGCGGTGATGAGGCGCCCGGTCGTTGCCGTTCCGATCCGGATCGCCTCGGCGGTCGACATGCCGCGGGCTCGGGCCTCGACCATCCGCGAGACCAGGAAGACCTCGTAGTCGGTGGCCAGGCCGAAACCGACCGCGACCACCAACGCGATGATGACGATCATCAACGGCGCCGGGGTGAAATTCAGCAGGTTGGCGAAGTGTCCGTCGACGAATATCCAGGTCAGAATGCCCAGCGTGGAGCCCAGCGTCAGTGCGCTCATCACCGCCGCCTTGATAGGCAGCACCACCGACCCGAACGCCAAAAACATCAGCAGCATCGTCGTGCTGAGCAGCACCACCGCCATCAGCGGTGCCTTGGCGGACAGGCTGTGGATGCTGTCCTGCTCCAGCGCAGGAACGCCGCCGACCAAGACCGTCAGTCCACGGGGCGGCGTCATCGACCGCAACTCGGCGAGCTTCTTCGCGGCGTCGCTCGCGTGCGCCAGACCGTTCTGGATCACCCGGACCGAGTCATCCTTGGGGTGGCTGCCATTTGGCGTCGAGACGCAGGGGTTGCCCTCGATCGTCGGGCACGCCCGCTCCTGCCAGGTGGTATCGGTGAAACCGCTGATCGATGCGGCCTCGTTGCGGATCTCCGCGACCTGCTGATCGGTGACCTTGCTGTGGTTGTCGCTTTCGATCACCAGTGTCAGCTGGTTGGTGCGGTAGCCGGGAAAGAGTTTGTCGAAATTCTGCTGTGCCAGACGGACCGGGTTATCCGGCGGAAGATACGTCTCGCTGATACCGCCGCCGAATGAAAGGTTGTGCAGCGGAAGGATCAACGCGATCATCCCGATGATGATGGGGATGGCGAATACCAGAGGCCGCCGCATGACGACGTTGACCAGCTTGC
This sequence comes from uncultured Actinomycetota bacterium, assembly GCA_963822655.1. GTDB lineage: Bacteria > Actinomycetota > Actinomycetes > Mycobacteriales > Mycobacteriaceae > Mycobacterium. The sequence continues at coordinate 130,357 of CAWGIJ010000012.1, read as the reverse complement.
CCCAGAATCCGGCCTCCACCTCTTCGCGGGTCTTGGTCTTCTGCAGGCGGTCCGCCAGCCAGTTCAGGTAGGCGCGCGACGGCTTCCAGTTCGCCAGGAACGGGATGCGGAACAGGGTGCGCACGCCGAGCGCGTCGACGTGTTTGCCGAGGACCGACAGGATCGCGGGCAGCAGCGTGATCGACAGGATCGCGGCCAGCGACACCGAGATGATCACCGCGTAGGTCAGCGACTTCACGAAGCCCTGTGGCAACAAGAAGAGGCTGGCCGCGGAGACCGCGATCAACGTCGCCGAGAAGGCCACCGTGCGTCCCGCTGTCATCACCGTGCGGCGGACCGCAGCCTCGGTGTCGTAGCCCTCGGCGATCTCCTCGCGGAATCGGCTGACCACGAACAGCCCGTAGTCGATGGCGATACCGAAACCCATCATCGACACGACGGGCTGCGCGAAGAAGTGGACGGGCCCGAATTCGGCCATGAGTCGCAGGATGCCCAGCGAGCCGGCGATGCTCAGGCCGCCCACGATCGCCGGAAGCGATGCCGCGACCGCACCACCGAACACCAGGAACAGCACGACCGCGACCAGCGGCAGCGCCAGCACCTCCATGCGTTTCTGGTCGGTCGCGATGGTCCCGGTCAGCGCGCTGGCGATCGGCTCCAGACCCGCGAGCTGAATCTTGCCGTCGTTGAGCTTCTGTAGATCGGGCGCGATGGTGTTGTAGTTGGTCAGGATTGCGTCGTCGTTGTCGCCTTTGAGCGGGATGCTGACGAAGGTGTGCTTGCCGTCCTCGCTGGCCATCCCCTTGATGACGGGGTCGGTGCTGGTGGGCGCAGCCAGCCAGCCGGCCCACCCGACGACCACGTCGGGATGGTCCTTCTTAAAGGTGTTGAGTTCGTCGCTGATTTTCTTCTGCCACGCCGGGTCGTTGACCGATTTCGGCGCGGTGAAGATCGCCACGACGTGGCTGGTTCGGTCACGTCCGTAGGTGTCGTCGCCGAGCACCGATGCCTTGACGGACTGGCTGCCGTCGTCGTAGAAACCACTCTGCGTGACGTGCTTGCCGAGGCTGATCCCGAAGACGCCGCCGAGCAGGCTCAGCGCCACCGTCGCGCCGATTACGATGAACCGGTAGCGATATACCGTTCGACCCCACCAGGCGAACACGTAATCTCCTTACTGGATCTGCAGCGACCCGCGCATAGATGTTGAGTTGTCAGACACGCGAGGTCAGCAACGAGGACAGCGGCCGGAACGGTTGGAGCCACGCCCCCTTCTCAGGCAGCGAATCGAGGCCGATTCGCGGCAGCGGCTCCCGGAACACACCCGCTATGTCCTCCAGGTCGACAAACTCCAAGGTATCCGACGCTAGCGCCCAACTCGCATGTTCGCGAAATCCAAGCACCTGGACGGGTACCCCGCTGCGGGCAATTTCCTCCAAGGGTATTCGGAAGGCCTGGCCGTCGGCCGACGCCACCATCAGCGCCGCCAATCCTTCCTGGTAGCGCTCCGCAATGTGTTCGAGCATGTCGCTGTCGACGTCGCTGTTCTCGTCTAGCTTCGGCTTGGCGAACACCGCGAACCCGACATTGCGCAACGCGTCCACCCACGGCCGCACCACCTCGGCGCTGCCTGCGGCGATGTTGGTGAAGACGGTCGCCTCGGGCTCGGCTGAAACGCTTTCGTGGCCGGGCGACACCTCCGCGGTGCGGCCCAGCAGCCAGCGTCCGAGCGCGTCGAAGCGGGGCCGTTCCAGCGCGGTGGGCCGACGGCCGAGGATCGATCCCAGGCCCATGTCCAGGTTCGGCGCATCCCAGACCAGGAGTACGCGCCGCGGCGCCGGGCCCGACTCGACGTCGGCGTCGAGTGCTTCAGTGAGGCTCATGTCAGCGCCTCTCCCACAGAAATTCGTTGACGGCGCTGCCGGCGACCTCGGCCTTGCCCTCGTATTTCGTGGTCGGCCGGATGGTCGAGATCGGCGTCGCCGCGCCGGGATTCAGCCTGGTCAGCAGTGGCTCGGCATCGCCGACCTCGGCGATCTGCTCGGCGTAGTCGGCATGGTCGGTGGCCGCATGCAGCACCCCGCCCGGCCGTAGGCGGTCGGCGATGGTCGCCACGACGGCGGGCTGGAGCAACCGGCGCTTGTGGTGCCGGGCCTTGGGCCACGGGTCGGGGAAGAACACCCGCACCCCGGTCAACGAGCCGGGCGCGAGCAGGTGGTCCAGCACGTCGACGGCGTCGCCGCGGATCAGCCGGATGTTGGTGACGTGCTCTCGGTCGATGCCGGAGAGCAGCTGCGCGAGACCCCGCCGGTAGACCTCGACCGCGATGACGTCGACATCCGGCTCGGCCTGCGCCATCGACAACGTGGAAGTTCCTGTCCCACAGCCGATTTCGAGGACGAGCGGAGCGTCACGTCCGAACCAGGCCTGGGTGTCCAGCAGTTCGGGTTCGTCGTCGGTGACGGCCATGCAGCCCAGCTCCGGCCACCGCCGCTCCCAGGTCTGCTGCTGCGCTGCCGACAACTGCGAGCGCCGTGTGCGGAAACTTGTGGTCCGGCGGTAACCGGGGACGTCACGTTCCGCAGGCAGTGCTGTAGAAGGTGTCGGCGGTGTGGCCGCGTCCACCCAGGGCTGCGAGCGCATCCGTTCATCGTGACCCATGAACCCATCATGTAGCCGCCCGCGGTGCAGATTGATACCCAACAGAGTCCTTCGGCTGGTACTGGGTGATTCGCCTGTGGGCCCTGCAGATGTCACCATTCGACCGATAAACCCGTGGTGCTACGTCGCAACGAGCAGGTACTCAGCCACAATGAGGGGTTAGCAGCACCTGCAATGCGACATGAGCGGATAGGGGCATCCGATTTTCGTCGAAGAGCTGGAGCGATTTGCGGTCGCGGTCTCCGACCCGCGCTGCACCGCGATCGCCGAGCGACTCGCCATCCCGTTACGGGTGGGCGTCACGGGACGCCGTGGCGTGGGCCGCAGTACCGTCGCGCGCGCACTGGCCCGCGCGGGTGTTCCGGTGACGCCCCCGGCGGAAGCTGACCTGATCGTCCGGGTCCTGGCCGACGCCGTCAAACCCGAAGACTGCGCCGCCTTTAACGCCGCCGACCGGCCGGTACTGGCGGTGTTGAACAAGGCCGACCTGATCGCGACCACCGCCGCCGCGCGCCACCCCGAAGGCCCAACCGCCGCAGCTCGGGCTCGCTGCGCGCAACTCTCCGAGCGCGCCGGTATGCCCGTCGAGCCGCTCATCGGCCTGCTGGCCGTCGCGCCGCTGCACGACGCCTCGTGGCAGGCGCTGGTAGGCGGCCACACGCGCCGGCTGATCCCCACCCTCGACGAGTTCGGCGTCCGGCAGGCGACCGCCGCGGTCCAGCGCGGCGCCACTCGTGCCGACGTCGCCACCCTGCTGCACGAGCTGAGTGGCATCGACGCCGTCGCCGCCAAGCTCGGCGTGCTCGGCGCGCCGCTGCGCTACCAACGTGTGCTCGACGCCGTCGCCGAGCTGGAAGCGGTGGCCGTCACCGACTCGCGCATCAGCGAGTTCCTGGCGTACGACGACACGGTGGTCGCGCGGATGATGGCCGCGATCGACGCCGTCGAGGCCGCCGGCCTGAAGGTCGACCGCGGCCGGACCGCCGCCGCGCATCTCAACCGGGCCACGCACTGGCAGCGCAGCCGGCGCGCGCCGGGCATCCAGCGCGCCTGCGGCGGCGACATCGTCCGGGGATCGCTGCGGCTGTGGTCGCAGGCCGGAGGATCGGTATGACCGACAAACCCGACAAGGCCGATAAAAAAGGCAACAACGCGGTTGCCGAAGTCGATGCGCTGGTGGCGGCGGTCGGGCCGCAGCTGGACGGGCCGAACGTCGAGCGCCTGGACGCCGTGCTGGTGACCGGACCGTGGCTGGCCGGGGTGACCGGGGTGGTCGCCGCGCTCAGCGAGAAGCTGCCGAAGAAGAATTTCGTCGAGTCGACGGACCTGGAGGCCGGTCAGGCGCCCGCGGCCGTGGTGTTCGTCGTCTCGGCCGCCGCACTGCTGACCCCATCCGACTGCGCGCTGCTCGACGCCGCGACCGACGAAACCGACGCGGTGATCGGCGCGGTGTCCAAGATCGACGTCCACCAGAACTGGAAAGAGGTGCTGGCCGCCAACCGTGAGGTGCTGGCCGCGCACGCCCCGCGCTATGCCGACGTGCAATGGGTCGGCGTCGCCGCGGCGCCCGAGGAGGGCAAGCCGCGCATCGACGACCTGGCGACGGCGGTGTCTGAGCTTGTGGCCAACGCCGAACTGGCACGGCGAAACAGGTTGCGGGCGTGGAAGTCTCGACTGGAGACCATCGCCGACCGGTACGACCGCGACGCCGACGGCGCGGGCCGGCGGGCGCGGGTCGACGCGTTGCGCGAAGAGCGCGGTGAGATCCTGAAACAGCGACGACTCGCGAAATCCGAACGGACCATCGCGCTGCGCAGCCAGACCCAGCAGGCTCGCACGCAGCTGTCCTACTTCGCCCGCAATCGCTGCGCCTCGGTCCGCACCGAGCTGCAGGAAGATGCCGCGGGCCTGAGCCGCGGCGACCTGGCCGGATTCCCGCCCCAGGCCGAGACGCGGCTCAAGGAACTCATCGCCGAGGTCGACGACGGCACGACGACGCACCTGGACGAGGTCGCCAAGACGTTGGGCCTGACCATCGAACCGCCCGCCTCGACCCCGCTGCCCACCGTCGACCTGCCGGCGCCGCAGCTGAAATCACGCAAGTTGGAGAGCCGGCTGATGATGCTGCTGGGCGCCGGCTTCGGGCTGGGCGTCGCGCTCACGCTGAGCCGGCTACTGGCCGACCTGACCCCCGGGCTGACGATCGCGGGCGCGGTCGCATGCGCGGCGATCGGACTGGCGCTCACGGTGTGGGTGGTGGGCATGCGCGGCCTGCTGCGAGACCGGGCGCTGCTCGACCGCTGGGCCGGCGAGTCCGCCGCCCAGGTGCAGTCCGCGGCGGAGCAGCTGGTGGCGACCCGCGTGCTGGCCGCAGAGACGGCGCTCACCATCGCACTCGGAGAGCAGGACGAGGTCGAGAGCTCGCGAGTCGCCGACCAGGTCAGCGCCATCGACACCGAACTGCGCGAGCATTCCGTCGTCGGGGCGCGGGCCGCTGCGCTGCGCGGCCAGGAGATGCCGACGCTGCAGGCAGCGCTCGAGGCGGTGCGAGCCGAGCTCGGTGAGCCCGAGCCGCCGAAAATCGACGACGAAGCCACGTCCAACGATACAAACGTAGAGTCCGAGCCGCCGGTGTCCGACGACGGCGACGCCGAGAAAATCGAGGAAAGTTCGGCGAACAGCACCGCCGATGACGCGTTCTGAATCGTTCCTGTGAGTTAACCAATATGCCCTCGACTTTTTATGGGTATATAGCTCGCGATAACCTGTGTAGAAGCCGCCGCTAACAAGCCGCGCATCACGTGCAAAGCGACTGCAGGAGATTTCGATGACTTCAGCGACCGTTCCTGGTCTGGACACCGCCCCGACTAGCCACAAGGGACTGTTGTCCTGGGTGGAGGAAGTCGCCGAGCTGACCCAGCCCGACCGGGTGGTCTTCGCGGACGGCTCCGACGAAGAATGGCAGCGGCTGGCCGACCAGCTGGTCGAGGCAGGCACCTTCACCAAGCTCAACGAGAAGAAGCACAAGAACTCCTACCTGGCGCTGTCGGACCCGTCCGACGTCGCGCGGGTCGAGTCACGGACCTTCATCTGCTCGGAGCGCGAGGTCGACGCCGGCCCGACCAACAACTGGAAGCCGCCGGCCGAGATGCGGGCCACCATGACCGAGCTGTACCGCGGCTGCATGCGCGGACGCACCATGTGGGTCGTCCCGTTCTGTATGGGCCCGCTCGGCGCCGAAGACCCCAAGCTCGGCGTGGAGATCACCGACTCCGAGTACGTCGTCGCCTCGATGAAGGTGATGACCCGGATGGGTAAAGCCGCGCTGGACAAGCTCGGCGATGACGGCTTTTTCGTGAAAGCGCTGCACTCGATCGGCGCCCCGCTGGAGCCAGGCCAGGAAGACGTGCCATGGCCGTGCAACGACACCAAATACATCACGCACTTTCCGGAGACCCGCGAAATCTGGAGCTTCGGCTCCGGCTACGGCGGAAACGCGTTGCTGGGCAAGAAGTGCTACTCGCTGCGGATCGCCTCGGCGATGGCCCACGACGAGGGCTGGCTTGCCGAGCACATGCTGATCCTTAAGCTGATCTCCCCGGAGAACAAGGCGTATTACTTCGCTGCCGCGTTCCCGTCGGCCTGTGGCAAGACCAACCTCGCGATGCTGCAGCCCACGATCCCGGGCTGGCGCGCCGAGACCCTCGGTGACGACATCGCCTGGATGCGCTTCGGCAAAGACGGCCGCCTGTACGCGGTCAACCCCGAGTTCGGCTTCTTCGGCGTGGCGCCGGGCACCAACTGGGACTCCAACCCCAACGCGATGAAGACCATCGCCGCCGGCAACACCGTCTTCACCAACGTCGCCAAGACCGACGACGGCGACGTGTGGTGGGAAGGCCTCGAGGGCGAGCCCGACCACCTGATCGACTGGAAGGGCAACGACTGGGTCCTCCGCGAGACGGAAACCAAGGCCGCGCACCCGAACTCGCGTTACTGCACCCCGATGTCGCAGTGCCCGATCCTGGCGCCGGAGTGGGACGACCCGCAGGGTGTGCCGATCTCGGGCATCCTGTTCGGCGCCCGCCGCAAGACCACGGTGCCGCTGGTGACCGAGGCCCGCGACTGGCAGCACGGCGTGTTCATGGGTGCCACCATGGGCAGCGAGCAGACCGCTGCCGCCGAGGGCAAGGTCGGTGATGTCCGCCGCGACCCGATGGCCATGCTGCCGTTCCTCGGCTACAACGTCGGCGACTACTTCCAGCACTGGATCGACCTCGGCAAGAACTCCGACGAGTCCAAGCTGCCGAAGGTGTTCTTCGTCAACTGGTTCCGTCGCGGCGAGGGCGGCAAGTTCCTGTGGCCGGGCTTCGGCGAGAACAGCCGTGTGCTCAAGTGGATTGTCGACCGCATCGAGCACACGTCCGGCGGCCACGAGACCCCGATCGGCGTCGTCCCCACCGCGCAGGATCTCGATCTAGACGGGTTGGACGTCGATGCTGCCGATGTGGACAAGGCACTGGCGGTCAACGCCGACGAATGGCGCCAGGAACTGCCGCTGATCGAGGAGTGGTTCGAGTTCGTCGGCGACAAGCTGCCGACCGGCGTCCGCGACGAGTTCGAGGCCCTCAAGCAGCGCCTCGCCGAGTCCGACTAGCCCACCACCGCCGCTACCGCAGGGTTGCCACAACTGAAAGATCGGCTCACCGAACTTTCAGTTGTGACCCCGCTGACCAGCAAACTTGAACCGCGACCGCTATCCATTCGGTAGTCAGTCTATGTTGCTGGATGGATGCCGGGCAGGTACGTTAGCGGCGTGACAACATCGGCGGGTGCTGTAACGGTTTCCCGGACCTTGTTCCGCTCGCTCGCCATCGTCAGCGTCGTCATCTGCCCCGCCCTGGTGTTGCGCGTACTCGGCATCGAACTCGACCCCGTTGTCGGACTGCTCGCCTACGGCGCGGCCGTGGTGGGTGCCAGCTTCGTGCTGGCCTGGGCCGCCGAAGCCGCTCAGGTCGACGTGTCGGGCAGCCTCGCGGTGGCCATCTTGGCCGTGATCGCGGTGCTGCCGGAGTACGCCGTCGACCTGTACTACGCCTACACGGCGGGACATGTCCCCGCGTACACCCAGTACGCGGCGGCCAACATGACCGGATCGAATCGGCTGTTGATGGGGCTCGGGTGGCCGGTCGTCGTTCTGGTCAGCGTGCTGGCGGCCCGCAAGGCGTCCGGCCGCAAGCTCGACGGTCTGGAACTCGAGCCGAGCAACCGGGTGGAGATCGGTTTCCTGATGATCGCCGGCGTTGCCGTCTTCGCCATCCCCGCGACCGGCCGCATCCACATCGCGTTCGGGCTGGCGCTGCTGGGCTGGTTCGGCTACTACCTTTTCAAGCTGAGCCGCGGCGACGTCGAGGAGCCCGAGCTGATCGGCACCGCTGCCGCGCTGGGTGCGCTGCCCGACCGGATACGCCGCATCGCGGTGGCGGCGCTGTTCATCTTCGCCGCCGTGGTGATCCTGATCTGTGCAAAACCGTTCGCCGACAACCTGATCGGCGCCGGAACCAAGCTGGGGATCGACCGCTTCCTGCTGGTGCAGTGGCTGGCGCCGTTGGCATCGGAGGCGCCGGAGTTCATCATCGCGACGATCTTCGCCGCCCGCGGTAAAGGCGACGATGCGATCTCCACGCTGATTTCGGCGAAGGTCAACCAGTGGACCCTGCTGATCGGCTCGCTGCCGGTGGCGTACATGCTCGGCGGCGGAAGCGCCGCAATGCATTTGGACGGTCGCCAGATCGAAGAGATCGTGCTGACCGCCGCGCAGACGTTGATGGGCGTGACGCTGCTGCTCGGCCTGCGATTCCAGCGCTGGACCGCGTGGGCGCTGCTGGTCTTGTTCGTCGTGCAGTTTCCGCTCACGTCGACCCAGGGGCGCCTGGCGCTCAGCGGGGTGTACGCGGCCATCGCCCTGGTGGCGCTGGCGCGCTACCGCCGGGAACTGCCGGCCACGCTGGCCGCGCCTTTCGCCGGACGGGCCAAACGTCACGGCGGGCATCCACACCCCCAACCGGAGCAGATCAAGGCCTCTTGACAGCTGTCAAGTTTTACGGCGGTAAAGTCTGCCCATGCAGATTCGTGAGCACACGTCGGGGCAGGGTGGCGCCGGCAAGCCCGCCATCATCCTTCACCCGTCCGGCACCGTCGTCACCTTCGACGAACTGGAAGCTCGGGCCAATCGACTAGCGCACTATTTCCGGCAAGCCGGCCTGGTCGAAGGCGATGCCGTCGCGATCCTCATGGAGAACAACGAGCACATCCACGCCGTCATGTGGGCGGCGCGACGGGCCGGGCTGTACTACGTGCCGATCAACACGCACCTGACCGCGCCGGAAGCGGCGTACATCATCGACAACAGCGCCGCGAAGGCGATCGTCGGATCCGCCGCCCTGCGCAAGACCTGCGAGAACCTCGCCGAGGATCTGCCCCTTGGCCTGCCTGGATTGCTCTTATTCGCCTCCGGCGAAGGGGAGGCCGACCTCGACGGCTGGCAGCGCTACCCCGAATGCGTTGCGGATCAACCGGATACCCCGATCGACGACGAGATCGAAGGCGACCTGCTGCAGTACTCCTCGGGAACGACCGGTCGGCCCAAAGGAATCAAGCGGGCGCTGCCGCACGTCACGCCTGCTGAAGCGCCGGGAATGATGTCGGCTCTGGTCAGCTTCTGGATGCACCCGGACGCGGTCTATCTCAGCCCGGCCCCGCTCTATCACACAGCGCCGTCGGTGTGGTCGATGACGGTGCAGGCCGGCGGCATCACCACTGTGGTCCTGGAGAAGTTCGACCCCGAGGGCTGCCTGGATGCCATCCAGCGGCACAAGGTGACGCACGGGCAGTTCGTGCCAGTGATGTTCACCCGCATGCTGAAACTGCCTGAGAATGTGCGCAATTCGTACGATCTGTCCAGCCTGGAGCGGATCATGCATGCCGCCGCGCCGTGCCCGGTGGAGATCAAGAAACAGATGATCGACTGGTGGGGGCCGATCATCGACGAGTACTACGCGTCCTCGGAAGCCATCGGCTCGACGTTGATCAGCGCCGACGAGTGGCTGGCCCACCCCGGTTCGGTGGGCAAGCCGATGAACTGCCAACTGCACATCCTCGACGAGAACGGCGACGAGTTGCCGCCTGGCCAGGCCGGTGAGATCTACTTCGAGGGCGGCTTCACTTTCGAATACCTCAACGACTCGGAGAAGACGGCCTCCTCCCGGAATAAGGACGGCTGGACTACGGTCGGCGACGTCGGCTACGTCGACGAGGACGGGTACCTCTTCCTGACTGACCGCCGCCACCACATGATCATCTCCGGCGGCGTGAACATCTACCCGCAGGAGGCCGAGAACCTACTCGTCACGCACCCGAAAGTGTTGGACGCAGCGGTCTTCGGGATTCCCGATGATGAGATGGGCCAGAGCGTCAAGGCCGCGGTCCAGACGGTCGATCCGGTCGACGCGACCGAGGAATTCGGTACCGAGCTGACCGCGTGGCTGCGAGAGCGGTTGGCGCACTACAAGTGTCCGAAGTCGATTTCGTTCGAAGCGCAGCTTCCACGGACCGACACCGGAAAGATGTTCAAACACGAGCTCATCAAGAAGTATTCGGTGTGACGCTGCGCGTTGTCGATGTCTCGGAGTCTGACTCCGCGCTCGATTCTGCGCTGCTCGGTGTACCGGTCGTGGCCGTCGGGTCGCTGGCCGATGCTTCCGAATTCTGGCTCCAACAGGCAACATTCACCCTCACCGAGGACGAGAGCGACGATCGTCGGGCGATCACCGTCCCCTCGGTCGACGCGGCGATCCGCGACCTGACCGAGCGGCTGGACCGCTGGCCGATCGCCGCAGCGACCTGTGACGACGTGCTGCGCTCGGTCGATCCGGAGGGCTCGGCACTGCCGGGCGTGGTGACCGAGTCACTGGCCTACTCCACCCTGCAGGCCGGCCCGGAATTCGCCCGCTGGCTGGCCGACCGCGGTCCGGCGATAGTGCCCGACATCGCCGATCCGGTGCAGGCCCACCGCGACGGCAACACGCTGCACATCGCGTTCAACCGCCCGCAACGCCACAACGCATTCTCGACCGATGCCCGCGCCGCGCTACTGGAGACTCTGGCTGTGGCGCAACTGGATTCGTCGGTCGACGAGGTGGTGCTGACCGGCAACGGGCCGTCGTTCTGCAGCGGCGGCGACCTCGACGAGTTCGGCGGCTTCACCAATCCCGCCAGTGCGCATCTGGCCCGCACCCGGTACAGCCCGGCGTTGGCGCTCGACACGATCACCGTCCGGCTCGGTCCAAAATGCCGCGCTGAAGTGCACGGCCAAGTAGTCGGCAGCGGATTAGAGATGGCCGCATTCTGCGGTCGGATCGACGCCGCGGCCGATACCGTGTTCGGTCTGCCGGAACTGGGCCTGGGACTGCTGCCGGGCGCAGGTGGGACGGTCAGTGTGACCCGGCGAATAGGGCGTTGGCGCACAGCGTATTTGGTGCTGAGCGGGCTGACCCTTGACGCCCCGACCGCCCTGGCCTGGGGACTGGTCGACGCGGTGGCTTAGAGCCCGCCGCGCGAGACTAGTTGCGCCGCAATGACATTGCGCTGAATCTCGTTGGTGCCCTCGCCGACGATCATCAGCGGGGCATCGCGGAAGTACCGCTCGACGTCGTACTCGGTGGAATACCCGTAGCCGCCGTGAATGCGGACGGCGTTCAGCGCAATCTCCATCGCGACCTCGGAGGCGAACAGCTTGGCCATCCCGGCCTCCATGTCGCAGCGCTCGCCGCTGTCGTAGCGCTCGGCGGCATAACGGGTCAACTGACGAGCTGCGGTCAGCTTGGTCGCCATATCGGCCAGGTAGTTGCCCACCGACTGATGCTTCCAGATCGGCTGACCGAAGCTCTCCCGCTGCTGTGCGTAAGCCAGCGCGTCATCCAGGGCCGCCGTCGCGACCCCCAACGCGCGTGATGCCACCTGAATACGGCCTGTCTCAAGGCCTTTCATCATCTGCGAAAAGCCCTTGCCCGCATCACCGCCGAGAATCGCCGAGTGCGGCGCCCGGTAGCCTTCGAACGAGAGCTCGCAGGTCTCCACGCCCTTGTAGCCCAGCTTCGGCAGGTCCCGCGACACCGTGAGTCCGGGGCCGTGCTCGACGAGCAACACCGAGATGCCGGCATGCCGCGGCTCGGCGGCCGGATCGGTCTTACACAGCAGCGCGATCAATCCCGACCGTCGCGCATTGGAGATCCACGTCTTGGCACCGTTGACCACAAGCTGGTCGCCGTCGGACAGCGCGGTGGTGGTTATGTTCTGCAGGTCGCTGCCACCACTCGGCTCGGTGAGCGCCATCGTGGCCCGCAGTTCGCCGGTGGCCATCGGCGACAGGTATCGCTGCTTCTGCTCGTCGGTGCCGAACAACGTGAGCAGCTTGGCCACGACCGTGTGGCCGCCCATCGCACCGGCCAGGCTCATCCAGCCGCGCGCCAGTTCCTGCGTGACCAGCGCGTAGCCCCACATCGACACCGGGGTGCCGCCGTACTCCTCGGGCACCGCCAGGCCGTAGATGCCGATGCGCTTCATCTGCTCGATCCACGCTTCGGGATACTCGTTAGCGTGTTCCCGCTCGCGCACCGTCGGCCTGACCTCTTTATCGACGAACTCGCGCACCGTCGCGACCAGTATTGCCTCGTCGTCGTTGAGCCCCATGGGCCCATGGTGGCACGCCGGGAAACGGGGTCACGATGACAGTCGGCCCCTACTTCGACGAGGTGCACACCGGGCAGGTGTTCACGGGAGCGCCGTCGATGACGCTGACACCGGGGCTGGCGGCGGTGCACCAGAGCATCCTGGGTGATCGGTTGCGGCTCCCGCTCGATACTGAGCTCTCGGCCGCCGTCACCAGGCTGCCCGCGCCGCTGGCGCACCCAGGCCTGGTCTGCGACGTTGCGATCGGCCAGTCGACGCTGGCCACTCAGCACGTCAAAGCCAACCTCTTCTACCGCGGGCTGACGTTCTTCCGGTTCCCGGCAATCGGCGACACGCTGTTCACCCGCACCGAGATCGTCGGGCTCAAGAAGAACTCGGCCAAGCCGGGCCGCGCCCCCACCGGGCTGATGGCGCTGCGGATCACCACCCTCGACCAGGCCGACCGGCTGGTCCTCGACTTCTACCGCTGCGCGATGCTGCCGATGAGCGCAGGCGCCGATCCCGAGGGCTCCAACCATGCCGACGACCTGTCGAAGGTCGGTGCCGACCTGGCTGAGCCACCGTCGGCCGCCGCCGATTGGAATGGTGACGCCTTCCGCCAGCGGGTCACCGGCCCGCACTTCGACGCCGGCGTGGCGGGGCAGGTGCTGCACAGCAGCGCCGACGTGGTCACCAGTGCGCCGGAACTGGCCCGGCTGACCTTGAATATCGCTGGTGTGCACCATGACTCACGCCTCGGTGGACGGCGGCTGGTCTACGGCGGCCACACCATCGGGTTGGCGCTGGCACAGGCCACCAAGCTGTTGCCGAACCTGGCGACGGTGCTGGGCTGGCAGTCGTGCGACCACACCGGACCGGTGTACGAGGGCGACACCCTCTACAGCGAGCTGCACATCGAGTCCGCCGAGCAGACCGGCGGCGGCGGGGTACTCGGATTGCGTTCGGTGGTACACGCATTCAGCGACAATCCCGACGAGCCGCGGCAAGTCCTGGACTGGCGTTTCACCGCGCTGCAGTTCTGATGTTGGAGGAAGCCTGCCGAGTCGCCGCCGAGATCGACGGGCTCCTCCGCGTGGACGTGGACGTCCAGACCATCCTGGCCGGCCGGGCGGCGATCCTGAATCTGACTGAGCCCGGCCGCATCTCGGCTGGCGGGGCCACCCGGCTGCTGCCGGCCACCGACGGGTGGTGCGCGGTGGCGCTGCCCCGTGACGACGATGTCGCCGCGCTGCCCGCGCTGATAGAAGCCGACACCGTCATTGACCCCTGGCGCGAGTTATCCTGTTGGGTTGCAACGCGTTCGACGGCAGAGGTCATCGACCGCACCCAGCTGCTCGACATCGCCGCCGCGGCGGTGGGTGAAGCCTCCGCCGGTAGGCCGGAGGTCAGCTCATGCGGTGCAGGCGTGGGGCCACGACGAGCCAACCGGCTACTCGTGGCGGATCTGTCGTCGCTGTGGGCCGGCCCGTTGTGCGGCCAACTCCTCGCGCGCGCCGGCGCGACCGTCGTCAAGGTGGAGAGCCCTCGGCGTCCGGACGGCACCCGACGCGGCGACCCGGCCTTCTTTGACTGGATGAACGCCGGAAAGCTCTGCTACGCGGTCGACTTCGACGCTGACGTGCTGCGGTCGTTGCTCAGTGTCGCCGACGTTGTCATCGAGGGGTCGCGGCGCGCGGCGCTGCGGCGGCGCAAACTCGACGCCGAAAACGTACCGGCTCGGCCGGGCCGAATTTGGTTGCGCATCAACGGTTATCGCGACCAGCCGGACCGGCCGGCATTCGGCGACGACGCGGCTGTGGCCGGAGGTTTGGTCGACACCGGCGACGGCGGGCCGGTGTTCTTCGGCGACGCGATCGCCGACCCGCTCAGCGGGCTGGAGGCCGCACGGGCGATCGGGGAATCGCTGCGCCGCGGCGGCGGCGAGGTGATCGACGTGGCGATGGCCCAGGTGGCCGCCCGATACGCGACGTTCCCGCGGGGCGCGGCCGCGACAGCCACGCGGCCAGTGTCGCCGCCCGCGTCGGCATTGGGAGCCGACAACGATGCAGTCGAACGCCTGGTCGCCGAGAGGCTCTGCGCGACATGCTGATTCAACGGGCAGTCACCCTGGACGGTGCGATGGTCGACGTGAGGATCGGCGACCGCATCGACGAGGTGGCCGACACCCTGACGTCGCGGCCCGGCGAGGACGTGCTCGACGCGGCCGGCGGAACCGTGCTGCCCGGTTTGCACGACCACCACGTGCACCTGTATTCCGCGGCGGCCGCGGCGACCTCGCTTCGGGTCGGCCCACCACAGGTCCGCAACCGGGCCGAACTGGCCGCCGCGTTGGCCGGCGCCGAGGCGGGCGAAGACGGCTGGATCCGCGCCGTGGGCTATCACGACTCGGTCGCCGGACCGCTGGACCGCGACGCCCTGGACGCCATCGCACCGGCGGCTCCGCTGCGCGTTCAGCACCGCAGCGGAGTGCTGTGGATCCTCAACTCGGCAGGGCTGCAACACGTCGGCCTGGCTGATCACCCCGACGGCAGGCTGCGCAGCAGCGCCTCCTGGGCGGAGGCGCTGGGACGTAGCGAAACCACCCTGGCCGAGCTCAGTCAGCGGCTCACCCGTTACGGCCTCACCGGAATCACCGATGCGACACCGGATCTCGCTATCGCCGACATCGTGGGGTTATCGCAGCTGCACCGAGAGGGCGAACTGGTCCAGCACGTGCACTGTCTGGCCCCGGGTAAACGCATCTTGCACGACGACGACTTGGATCTCGAACAACTCGCGGGCTGGATCGCCGATCGGCATCGCGACGATCACCCGGTCGCGGTCCACTGCGTGACGGCCGCTCAGTTGCTGGTGACCATCGCGGCGTTGCGTGAAACAGGTTGTCATCCGGGCGATCGCATCGAGCATGCCGCCGTCGTCCCGCCGGAGAGTCTGATCGACGTGGCCAACCTCGGGGTGACCGTGGTGACCCAGCCCAATTTCGTTGCCGAGCGCGGTGATCAGTACCTCGACGAAGTGCCGGCCGACGAGCACGATCAACTTTGGCGGGTGGCGTCGCTGCTCGACGCGGGCGTGCCGGTGGCATTGTCCACCGACATGCCCTTCGGCGACGGCGACCCGTGGGCGGCGATGCGCGCCGCAGTCCGCCGCATCACGCCCAGCGGCGCAGTGCTGGGTAGCAACGAACGCATCCCAGCCCGAACGGCTTTGACCATGTTCCTGGGGAGCGCAGAGCACCCCACCCGTCTGCGCCGAGTCGCACCCGGCGAACCAGCCGACCTGTGCGTGCTGAACGTCTCGCCCCAAACAGCGCTGGCCGAACTGGATGCCGACATGGTGGCCGCGACCGTCATTCGTGGCGAAATCGCCTACACGTCAAGCTGATCAGGAGATGTCGCCGATGAGGTAGCGCTGCAGAGTCGGCGCCACCGCGCTGACGAGGGTGTCGACGTCCATCGAGTGAATCGGCTCGACCTTCACCCCGTAGCGCATGATGCCCAGGCCGACCACCGCCGAGGCGCACAGCGAGGCACGGAACGTGATCTGGTCGGCACCCAACGCCTTGAGCAGTGGGTTGAAAACCGGTCCGATGAACAGGCCTTGCGCGATGTCGACCGTCTTGGCCAGGCCCGCCGTGGCGATCGCGCTGGCGGCGAACGGCCCGCCGCCGGTGGCATCCCAGGTGGTGATCAGCATGGATAGCGTCCGCCGGCCGGCCTGGTCCATGCCCCCGCGGACAATCTTGTCGATGAACTCTCTTGTGCCGAAAGGCAGATGCAGCTTGCGTGCCACTGGGTCGAGAATCCCGCGGAACGGGTTTTCGCGAGGGGCCACGCTGTCAGGATGGCACGGGCCGGATCAGTGCGGCAGGTCCCGGAACGGCGTGTTGCGGTATGGCTCAGGCTCTTTTGGTAGTCCCAGCACGCGTTCGCCCACGATGTTGCGCTGAATCTGGTCTGTGCCGCCGCCGATCGACGTGAAGTAGGCGTTCAACGTCCGGAAGGTCACCGCGTCGCCGACGGGATTTTCCGGGCCGGTCAACAAAGCTTGCGCGCCGACGATTTCGGTTTCGACGCGCGCCGTCTCGTGCAGGATCCGGGACATCGCGATCTTGCCGAGCGCCATCAGGGTGGCCGACTCGACGCGGTCAGTCGCGGCCTTCGATCGTTGGGTGTTCCACCGGTTCACCGAGGCCAGGGCGTCGACTCGAGCGATCTGCTGACGGATGTGGGAATCGTCGAGTCGGCCGGCCTCCCGCGCCAATTCGATCAGCAGATGGCCTTTTTCGTCACGGGGACGCTTGGCGTCCCTGGCGGTGCGGGCGATGTCGGCCATAAACCGTCGTTCGTAGGCGAGCGCGGTCTGCAGCACCGACCATCCGGCGTTCAACTCGCCGACCAGGTTCTCAGCCGGGACGCGGGCGTCTTCGATGAAGACCTCGTTGAACTCCGACTCACCGGTGATCTGGTGGATCGGTCGCACCTCGACGCCGGGCTGGTTCATCGGCAGCATGAAGAAGCTGATGCCCTGGTGCTTCGGCACATCCCAGTCGGTGCGCGCCACCAACATGCCGTAGTCGGCGGTCTTGGCGAACGACGTCCACACCTTCTGCCCGTTGACCACCCACTCGTCGCCGTCGCGTTCGGCCCGGGTGCGCACGCCGGCCAGGTCCGAACCCGCACCGGGCTCGCTGTAGAGCAGGCACCACTTGCTCTCGCCGCGGATCGACGGTGGAATCAGCCGTCGCTTCTGCTCGTCGGTTCCCACCTCATGCAGCGTGCACGCGAACAGGTTCCCGCGGTCGTGACCACAGCCATGCGCCCCGACGGTAGCGAATTCGGCAGCGACCAAACGCGATTGGGTGTCGGTCAGGCCGCGGCCGTAGAACTCCGGCTCCCAACTGGGGGTCGCCCATCCGGCGTCGACGACAATGTGCGCCCAGCTGGCCCGATCGATATCTGGATTCCAGTTGTCCCCCAACCACTTCCGAACTTCCGCGCGAAGTTCGTCGTCAGTCATGGCTCAGGCTCCGATCTGCTGCATGTAGCGTTCGCGGTGCCAGGACGCACTGCCGAGCAGTTGAGCGTCGCTGCGGGCCCGGCGCAGATACAGGTGCGCAGGGTGTTCCCAGGTGAACCCGATGCCGCCGTGCACTTGGATGCTGGTCGCCGCCACGAAGACGAAGGCATCCGAGCAATACGCCTGCGCCAGAGCGAGATCCGCGATGCGAGAGGATGCCTGTGCGGCGAAGGACGCTGCGGCGAACCGCGCCGCGGACACCGCCGACTCGGCCTCCAGCAACATGTCGGCGCACATGTGCTTGACGGCCTGGAAACTGCCGATCGCCCGGCCGAACTGAAAGCGGGTCTTGGCGTAATCGGTGGCCATCTCGACCGCGCGCCGCGCGCCGCCGGCCTGCTCGCTGACCAGGGCCACCGCCGCATGGTCTAGTGCGGCGTTGAACGCCTCGACGCCGGCACCCGGCTTGCCGATCAAACGCGCCGGGGTGTCGACGAACTGCAGGCGGCACTGCTTACGGGTCGGGTCGACCGTGTTCAGCGGCGTCACCGCGAGGCCGGCCGCGCCGGCATCCACGGCGAATACGGCGGGACCCGCATCGGTGACGGCCAGCACGTAGATCCGTTCAGCCGACAGACCGTCGAGCACGAAATGCTTGTAACCGGTGAGGTGCCACGTGTCGCCGATGAGACCCGCCGATGTGGCGATCGTCGACGGTATTCGGGCCGAGCCGTCCTCGGCGAAAGCGGCCGTCGCGATCAGTTCACCCGCAGCGATCCGCGGCAACACCGCGCCACACTCGCCCGCATCGCCGATCGCCGTCAACAGGCTGGGCACCAGCACCGCCGTCGACAGGAACGGGCTCACCAGCAGTGCCCGGCCCATCTCTTCCATCGCGATGCCCATTTCGACCGGACCCGCACCGGCGCCGCCGTACTCCTCGTCGATCAGCAAGCCGGTCAGACCCATCGCCGCCAGTTCACGCCAGGCCGTGGGGTCAAAACGGGTGTCGCTGGCCATCTGAGCGCGCACCTGTGTCTCACTGGAGTGGCGGGCCATCAGGTCGGCGACCGCGCTGCGCAGCGCCCGCTGTTCCTCGCTCACTGCGAATGGCGCGGTGCCAGACATCAGCCGACCGCGGCCAAGGCGGACCGCAGGCTCGCGCACTGGCTGGCGAAAAATGACTGCGACACAGATGCTTTCGGCACTATCAGGTCGAAGCCGTGAAACGCCCCGGGAACCACTTCGACTTGGCACGGCACGCCGGCAGCCTCGAGCCGCTTGGCGTAGGCGAGATTCTCGTCGTGAAACATGTCGTGAGTGCCGACGCCGATCCATGCCGGTGGCAGGCCGCTCAAATCCTTGTGACGTGCCGGCACCGCGACGTCTGGGTCGGCATTACCCAGATAGGCCGCCCAACCGAAGCGGTTGCTCTTCGGGCTCCACAGTCGGTAGTTCGGGTTCTCCGGCCCTGACGCGCTGCGGTCATCGAGCATCGGGTAGGCCAGCAGCTGCAGGGTCGGCTTGATCTCGCCGCGGTCGCGGGCCAGCAGTGCCAAGGCCGCCGCCAAGCCACCGCCCGCGCTTGCCCCGCCGATCGCGATTCGTGCGGGGTCGACCGCCGGCAGGGCCGCCAACCAGGTCAGCGCGGCATAGCAATCCTCCAGCGGCGCGGGATAGGGGTGCTCGGGGGCCAGCCGGTAATCGACCGCTGCGACGGTAACGCCCAGCTCGCGCGCGAATCGACGACACAGGCCGTCGTCCTGCTGTGCGGTTCCGATGACATAGCCGCCGCCGTGAATCCACAGCAGTGCCGGACCGGGCGTGCTGGCCTTGGCCGGGCGGTGCAGTCGAACCCCGACACCGGATCGCAGGATGAGCGCCTCGACGTCGCGGCTGCTCCCGCCGCGCTGGATCACCGGCGAAATCCGGCGGATGAGCTTCAGTGTCCTGGGGCCGAGCGGTGCTTTAGGCGCGAAACGGGCGACTTTGCGGAGGTCAGGGTGGAAATCAGTGCTCGGCATCGATCCAGTATGGCCAATGCGGACCGCCCCCCGGGATCCGGACCACCCGACCGACTTCCGGCGGGCGGCGGACGTGGTCTGATGGTTGCGGGGCCGATGGCGTAATCGAGGAGATGGGCGAATGTCTGGTCTGGCCGGACTTGCGTTGGGCGCGGCTCCGATTGCGGGTGGGGCATTGTTGGCAGCGGCGGCCGGCCAGTTGAGGAGTCCGTTCCGGACGGCGGACTTTCGCGAGCTCATCAAGCAGGATCAGGACCTGCTGAAGGGCATTCCGCCTGAGCAGAAGTCGCGTCGGGCCGAGCTGCAGCGCACCATCGACGAGCGCATCGATGACCTCATTGCTGCCACCGACCGCAACCGCGCGCTGCGTCAGAAGGCCAGCGGCTACCAGGGCAATTGGCGCGATGCGGTGTTGTGCGTCTGCATCGTGCTGTTTGCCGTCATCTGGTGGAATGTGTCCCACAGCAGGACCAACTGGCTGCCGATGTTCGTGCTGTTACTCCTGCTGGCGGTGGTGACCGCCTTCTATGCGGCGCGAGGCGTCATCATGAGCGCCCGCAAAACCATGCAGCGACATAATGAACGCCGAGTGACATAGGCCGAGTAGCGCCGACGGAGAGGCTGGACAGTGGCAGAGCACCCGGTCGACGCCGCCACTCGTCTCGCGGTGCAACGCACTCGCTTGGCTGAGGAACGAACCCTGATGGCCTGGATCCGAACGAGTACATCCTTGATCGCTTTCGGATTCACCATCTTTCAGTTCTTCGAGTTCCTCGCAACGAACGAGAGGCGTCGCGAACCGATCGTCAGTCCCTGGGTCATCGGGATGGTCATGATCGTGATGGGCCTTACGGGCTTAACGCTGGCGTCGGTTCAGCATCGTCAGGCGATGAGGGCGCTTCGAGCAGCAGCTGGTCCCATGCCGTACTCGATAGCGGGCATCATGGCCGGCTTCATCGCCGTTCTGGGCGCCGTCGCGCTGTTCGTCGTGGCTTTCAGGATGTAGCGCTTCACCATCGATTCGGACAACTGCGGGTGTACGCCAGCAACTGCGCTGTTGTCGATGGGCCGGACGGCCTAAGGTGAATTCGTGGGCCCATCCAGGCGGGCTCAAAGCCAAGCCGCTCGGATGGCGGCCGTGCCATTCAGAGCCGTCGATCGTATCGGCCGCCCTGAATCGCACGAAACTATTGTGCCAGATGGCTTTTCGTGGTGCTGGACAGGATCTGCCACCGGCAGTCCGGACGAAAACTTCCCGAGAGGCCCATCATGACTGAACCATCAGCACACCCCAACGGCCAGAAGCCCACCGCCGCACCCGAACAAGAACAGGTGCGCCGAGATATCTTGCCGATTCCGGACATCAAGCATGTCGGACTGACCACGTACGACGCCAAGGACCCGGACACGACCTACCCACCGATCACCGCGCTGCGCCCGCCCAACGGCGCACCCAACGTACTAATTGTGATGCTCGACGATGTGGGGTTCGGCGGTTCGTCAGCTTTCGGCGGCCCGTGTAATACGCCGACGGCCGAGCGATTGGCCGCAGGTGGGTTGAAGCTGAACCGCTTTCACACCACGGCGCTGTGTTCGCCCACCCGGCAAGCGTTGCTGACCGGACGCAACCACCACTCGGTGGGGATGGGTGGCATCACCGAGATCGCCACATCGGCACCGGGGAACAGCAGTGTGCGGCCAAAAGACAAGGCACCGATCGCGGAAACCCTTATGTTGAACGGATATTCGACCGCGCAGTTTGGAAAATGCCATGAGGTGCCGGTCTGGGAAGTCTCCCCGGTGGGGCCGTTCAACCAGTGGCCCACCGGTTCGGGCTTCGAGTACTTCTACGGCTTCGTCGGTGCCGAAGCCAACCAGTACTACCCCGGACTGTACGAGGGCACCTCGCCAGTGGACCCGCCCAAGTCGCCCGAGGAGGGTTACACGCTGACCGAAGACCTCGCCGACCGCGCCATCACCTGGGTGCGCCAGCAGAAGGCGCTGGTGCCCGACAAGCCGTTCCTCATGTATTGGGCCCCCGGTGCGACCCACGCGCCGCACCACGTGCCCAAGGAGTGGTCGGACAAGTACAGGGGCAAATTCGACCGCGGCTGGGATGTGTTGCGCGAGAAGATCATTGCCCGGCAGAAGGAGCTGGGGGTCGTGCCCGCGGACGCGGAGTTGACCAGACGCCACGACGAGATCCCGGCCTGGGATGACATGCCTGCTGAGCTGAAGCCCGTGCTGGTCCGCGAGATGGAACTCTACGCCGGGTTCCTCGAGCAGACCGACCACGAGGTCGGCCGCATCGTCGACGCCCTGGAAGACTTGGGGGTGCTCGAGGACACGCTGATCTACTACATCATCGGCGACAACGGCGCCTCGGCTGAAGGAACCTTGAACGGCTCCTTCAACGAGATGGCCATGCTGAACGGCATGCCCGAAATCGAGACAACCGAGTTCCTGCTCTCCAAGATCGATGACTTCGGCACGCCTAAGGCCTACAACCACTACGCGGTCGGATGGGCACATGCCCTGTGCACGCCGTATCAATGGACCAAGCAGGTGGCCTCACACTGGGGCGGCACCCGCAACGGCACCATCGTGCACTGGCCCAACGGCTTTGCCGATAAAGGCAAGATCCGCAGCCAGTTTCACCACGTCATCGACGTCGCCAAGACCATCCTGGAAGCGGCCGGACTGCCCGAGCCCACCGTGGTGAACAGCATCACGCAGGCGCCGCTGGAAGGCGTCAGCATGCTGGGAACCCTGCGTGACGCCGATTCGCCCGAGCATCATGACGTCCAGTATTTCGAGATACTCGGCAACCGCGGCATCTACCACAAAGGTTGGACCGCGGTGACCAAGCACCGCACGCCGTGGACCACCGAGGCGCCGCCGGCTTTTGACGACGATATCTGGGAGTTGTACGGACCCGACGACTGGACGCAGGCACACGATCTGGTCAAGGAGAACCCGCAGAAGCTTGCCGACATGCAGCGGCTGTGGCTCATCGAGGCGGTCAAATACAACGTTGTGCCCCTTGATGATCGGACGTTTGAGCGCTTCAACCCCGATATGGCGGGGCGCCCCCAGCTGATCCGTGGGAACAGTCAGCTGTTGTTCCCCGGAATGCGGGTCAGCGAGAACTGCGTGCTCACCCTGAAGAACAAGTCATACTCGGTGACCGCCGACATCACCGTGCCGGAATCCGGCGCCACCGGCGTCATCATCACCCAGGGCGGCATGGTGGGCGGCTGGTCGCTGTATGCGCATAAAGGCGCGCTGAAGTATTGCTATAACTTCCTGGGCATCGACCACTACATGACCACTGCCGAATACCCCATCCCACCCGGAAAGCACCAGGTGCGGATGGAATTCGCCTACGATGGCGAGGGCTTGGCCAAGGGCGGTGACGTCACGCTGTATTACGACGGCAAGTCCGTGGGCCGCGGCCGCGTCGAGCGGACGCAGCCGATGATCTACTCCGCTGACGAGGCCTGCGACGTCGGCGCCGACACCGGCTCACCCGCATCCCCGGACTACGGCCCCACCGGCAACAGATTCTCCGGGCAGATCGACTGGGTGCAAATCGACATCGGCAATGACAGTCACGATCACCTCATCAAGGCCGAGGACCGGCTCACGGTCGCGATGGCGCGGCAATGATGTTGCGGCTTCTGGTGATTAAAATTCTCTCTTCATCAGATCGGCATCCCGACCCGTGGTGGCGATGAAGTCGTCAAGAATGTCCACGACTGCTGTCGGAGCCTCGACATGCGGAAAGTGTCCGACACCGGCGAGTACTTCAAGTCGACTGCCCGGCACGGCTTCGTGAGCGGCGTAGCCATGGGCGACGGGAATGATTCGGTCGTCTTCGCCCCAGATGAGCAAGGTGGGCAATCCATGACTGACATGGATCTTGCCAAGCGCGCTGACCGCCTGACCGCGGTAGTCCACCACCGAGCGCAACGTGCGCAGGAACGCTTGCCGTGTCTGCTGATCCGCCAACGACGAATATGCACTCCACATCTCGCTGCCGCGCGGCGACTGAATGCCGACCGAAGTAAGCCACGACCCCAGCTTGTTGCCGACGTTCAGCACTGCCCGTTGCGCGACCACCGGCAGCACCAGCTCGGCTCCGGGCGCCGACAGGATTCGCAAGATCCAGTTCAGGTCGGGACCGAGGCCGCCACTGCTGATCAGCGCCAACCGCTCGCAATAGTCGCGGTGTTGATAGGTGAACTGCATGGCCACACCGCCACCGAGTGACTGGCCGATAACCGTCGCTCGGTCGATGCCCAGTTCATCGAGCAGGTCACGCAACGATGCGGCGAACGCGCCCAGCGAATAGTCGCCGCGCGGCTTGGTCGATTCGCCATGCCCAAGCAGGTCCGGTGCCACGACTCGATACTTCTTGGACAGCGCAGGAATGACCGCCCGCCACGTCGCCGAACTCCCGGCCATGCCATGGATCAACAGCAACGCCTCGCCGGTGCCTGCGTCGCGATAGGCAACCCGCTCTCCGTGCAGGTCGAGATAACGCATCTCGCTCACCTGAAGCGGCCTCCGTCTAGCGGTCGTCCGGGGCGCTGGTACGACGCCGTATCAACCGCACCCTGGCTTCTGACAGACCCTACCGCAACCTACGGTGCAGTAGGTTACCGCCCAGTAGCTTGTCGCTGCGTGAGAATCTGCGAACTGCGACGCAGCTGGCGCACCGCTGCAACGGCGGACTTGAGACCGCGACGACGCCCGGTCGCCGGATCGGTCCCGCTGTAGCCGGGCTGCAGTTCGTGGAACATCCGTTCGCTGCGCGTTTCCGGAGCGTCGTCGGCGGTGTCGCGTAAGTACTTATTCGGTAGCGACAGTTTGGCGATCGTGCGCCATGTTTGGCCGTACTGCCTCAGGAATGAGCCCGTGGTGTAAGGCAAGTCGTACTTGTCGCATACCTCGCGCACCCGGACTGACATCTCGTGCAGCCGGTTGCTCGGCAGATCGGGAAACAGGTGATGCTCGACCTGCTGGCACAGATTCCCGCTCATGAACCGCAACACGGGACCGCCCTCGAAGTTGGCGCTGCCCAGCATCTGGCGCAGATACCACTCACCCTTTGATTCGCCGAGCATGTCGGTCGTTGTGAATTTCTCGGCGCCGTCGGGGAAATGCCCGCAGAAGATGACCGCGTGGGCCCAGATATTTCGGAGCACGTTGGCCACGACGTTGGCCTTCAGCGTCGATCGGTAGGTGGCCGCCGGTGACAGCGAGGTGAGCGCTGGGAACGCGACGTAGTCCTTGGTCGCCTGCTTACCGATCTTGATCGACCAGTCGCGCATCTGCTGCAGGGTGAAGTCGCGCTCGGGGCCCGGCTTCACGATCTTCTCGAAATCGATGCTCTGGGTGCCGATTCCCCACTCGAACCCGATCGCGAGGATGGCATTCATCAACAGGTTGCCGACGTTGAAGAGCTGCCATGGCTGGTCGCGCGTGACGCGCAGCACGTAGTAGCCCACATCGTCATCCATGCCGAGGATGTTGGTGTACTTGTGGTGCTGAAAGTTATGGGCGGAAATCCAGTGCTTTGACACCGCATTCATGTCCCACTCCCAGGTCGAGGAGTGGATCTCGGGATCGTTCATCCAATTCCACTGGCCGTGCATGACGTTGTGGCCGATTTCCATGTTCTCGATGATCTTGGCCAATGCCAGGGTCGCAGTGCCTGCCCACCATGCGGAACGTTTGGCGCTGGCGGCAAGCGCGAGGCGACCGATGACCTCGAGTGCACGTTGGGTGGCGATGGTGCGACGGATGTAGCGCGCGTCGCGCGCGCCAAGGGAATCCTCGATGTCGAGCCTGATCGAGTCCAATTCAACGGCCAGATTTTCGATGTCGGCATCAGTCAAGTGAGCGAAAGCCGGCACGTCGGTAATCGCCATGGTCGCTCTCCTTCCTTCTGTCATAGGTGCGTCTGGGTTGCCGGTCTGAACGGCCCGCATCACAAAGTCCAAGCACCCGGCTCGGCCGCTGGCCGCTGGCCGAGCCGGGGAGTCTGTTGGCGTGTTACGGCGCAATTTATGTTGCGCAGCAAGGAATTTGCGCCAGCAGCGGTTACCGGCGCAATCGAGTGATTCAGGGTGTGCGGCCCGAGCGAATGCCCATTGAGTCCGGCGGCGTAACAGCCGAATTCATTTCCGCACCGGCTGGAAGTGTCAGCACCTCCAAGGCTACACCCGTCGGGTCAGTCGTACCCCGGCTCACAGGCGTCGAGTGTCGAAGCAACCGCGGAAGTGGTTGATTCAACTGCGTTTCATCGATGGGTCAAGAGACGCGGAAGCGCCGCCGTCGGCTAGCGAATCTTCTCGGGAATCGAATTCAGCGCTTGCAGAACGTGTTCCGCCAATTCGCTGGCTTCCTCGTCTTTGAGCTTGGAATGGGACATCAGCGTGTCCCTGACCAATTCCAGGCGAAGGAAATAGGGTGAACGGGACGTGGTCGTTGAAGCCATCAGCTTTTCCTTTTGATCGGGCATTTTCGCTCGTCACCGAGCTGCCCGACATGTTCGACGGTACGCCCGTTCCCGTCGTTCCGTGCAGCTGGGGCGGTCGCGGCGAAGTGGATAAGTTTCCGCTTGGACCGCCATACCTCGGGGTACGCTCCCGTGATGACCATGACTTCGCGGGCAAAATGGCTGCTGCGGGCCAAGCCCGGCGACTACATGCTGGCCTGGAGCGACGCGATGGCTTCGCTGCCGGTGGTCGGACGGCATCTCGAACCCCTCGGTGGTATCACTGCCATGGGCGTCTGGGGCTACCGGCAAATCCCGGAATACATGGCCGCGTCGAAGGAATCCCGGCAGTCCCCGGGCGCAGGCGTGAACCCCCAAGCCGCGCGCGACCAGACGAACGCGGTGTTGGACGCTGCGCTTCGCGACGTGGTGCGCGGTCAAGACCTCGCCATCGAATGGCCCGCCCCCGACAAGGCCCCGCCGATCTGGCGAGCTCTCAAACACCGCCGTTACCTGTATCGCACGTCCGTTCGCTACGGCAAGCTCCCGTCGCAGTTGCTGGACGTCTGGCGCCGCAAGGATCTGCCGCTGCGCCCGGCGCCAGTGATGATCTTCGTGCCCGGCGGCGCCTGGGTGCATGGCGGTCGCCAGCTGCAGGGCTACGCGCTGATGTCGCAACTTGCCGAGATGGGCTGGATCTGCCTCTCGGTGGAGTACCGGGTGTCGCCGCACAACCGCTGGCCGGCCCACATCACCGACGTCAAGACCGCGATCGCGTGGGCGCGTGCCAATGTCGACAAGTTCGGTGGAGACCGCAATTTCATTGCGGTGGCGGGTTGTTCGGCCGGCGGGCACCTGGCCGCGCTGGCCGGGCTGACCGGCAACGACCCGGCCATGCAGACCGAGTTGCCGCCCGATTCGGACACCTCGGTCGACGCCGTGGTCGGCATCTACGGCCGCTACGACTGGGAGGACCGCTCTACCGTCGAGCGGGACCGCTTTGTCGACTTCCTGGAGCGGGTCGTGGTCAAGCGCCGCATCGACCGCCATCCCGACGTGTTCCGTGCTGCGTCGCCGATCGCACGGATCCATCCAGATGCCCCGCCGTTCTTGGTGATTCACGGCAGCAGTGACACCGTGATCCCGGCGGCACAGGCGCGCAGTTTCGTCGAGCGGCTCCGGTCGATCTCCCGGTCGATCGTCAGCTACGTGGAACTGCCCGGCGCCGGGCACGGCTTCGACCTCACCGACGGGACCCGCACCGGTGCGATGTCGACCGGCGTCGGGCTGTTCCTAGGCCAGATTTACCGCAACCGGATGATCGCGGCCAAAGAGGTCATCTGACCGTCGCGCAGTTGTAAGGTCCGACCCATGAAGCGGCTGAGCGGTTGGGACGCGGTACTGCTCTACAGCGAAACGCCGAACGTGCACATGCATACGCTCAAAATCGCGGTGATCGAGCTGGACTCCGACCGGCGTAGCTTCGACATCGACGCGTTCCGCCGGGTGATTCACAGCCGGCTCAACAAGCTGGAGCCGTTCTGCTATCAGCTGGTTGACATTCCACTCAAATTGCATCACCCGATGTGGCGAGAAAACTGCGACGTCGACCTGACCTATCACGTGCGGCCGTGGCGATTGCGGGCCCCGGGCGGTCGTCGCGAACTCGACGAGGCGATCGGCGAGATCGCCAGCACGCCGCTCGACCGCGATCACCCGCTGTGGGAGATGTACTTCGTCGAGGGCTTGGCGGACAACCGGATCGCGGTGGTCGGCAAGGTCCACCACGCGCTGGCCGACGGGGTGGCCGCGGCCAACCTGCTGGCGCGCGGGATGGACCTGGCGCCCGGCCCGCAGGACGGCGCGATCCGCTATGCGCCCGACCGGGCGCCGTCGACCGGTGAGTTGGTGCGCTCGGCGTTCGCCGACCACATGCGCCATATCGGGCGGATCCCGGGGACGATCGGCTACACGGCGAAGGGCATCAACCGCGTACGCCAAAGCTCGCGCAAGCTCTCGCCGGAGTTGACGATGCCGTTCACCCCGCCGCCGACGTTCATGAACCACATGCTGACTCCCGAACGTCGTTTCGCCACAGCCACTTTGGCGTTGAGCGACATCAAGGAGACCTGCAAGGCACTCGGTGTCACGATCAACGACATGGTGTTGGCGCTGTCGGCTGGCGCACTGCGGAAGCTGCGGCTGCACTACGACGGCGACTCCGACCACCCACTGCTGGCGTCGGTGCCGGTGAGCTTCGACTTCTCGCCCGACCGGGTGTCGGGAAACCTGTTCACCGGAATGATGGTGGCGCTACCCGCCGACCTCGACGATCCTTTGGAGCGGGTACGTCGCGCGCACGACTACGCCGTTGACGCCAAGGAAAGCCACCAACTGCTCGGCCCCGAATTGATCAGCCGCTGGGCGGCGTACTTCCCGCCGGGCCCGTCGGAGTCGCTGTTCCGTTGGCTGGCCGACCGTGACGGGCAGAACAAGGTGCTCAACCTGCCGATCTCCAATGTCCCGGGTCCTCGCGAATACGGCCGGGTCGGGGGAGCGCTCGTCACCGAGATCTACTCGGTCGGCCCGCTGACCACAGGCAGTGGATTAAACATCACCGTGTGGAGTTACGTCGACCAGCTGAATGTTTCGGTGCTCGCCGACGGCGCGACGGTCGACGATCCGCACGAAGTCACCGAAGCCGTGATCGATGAGCTCATCGAGATCCGGCGCGCGGCAGGGCTTTCCGAGAAGCTGACGGTGGTCGAGGGCGCGCTGGCTCAGGCCTGAGCCCCATTCGTCACTCTGGTCGCTAGCTGAGGCGGCGTCCGATATGCCTACCTTCGAGCGACAACCCACCCGGATGGCGACATTGTCGCTGAGAGGTGGGCACAACGAGTGCCCATTAGGTCAGGTGCCACTGGGGCGGATGTGACTCTGCAGGTCGCGCCGCGAGATCTTGCCGGTGCTACTGCGTGGCAATTCGTCAAGCACGATAATCTCGCGCGGCACTTTGTAATTCGCGAGGTTGTCGCGGACGTGCTGCTTGAGGTCGTCGACCGTTGCCGCTGCGGCGTGGGTCAGCACCACGAAAGCCGCGAGTCGTTGCCCGTACTGTTCGTCGTCGACACCCAGCACGGTGGTGTCGGCGACATCGGGGTGCAGGCCCAGCGTCTTCTCCACCTCGATCGGGTAGACGTTCTCGCCGCCGGACACGATCATCTCGTCGTCGCGGCCCACCACGTACAGCCGCCCGGCCTCATCCAGGCGACCGACATCGCCGGACGCCATGAACCCGTCGTGAAAGTTCTTGTTGCCGCCGGAGGTGTAGCCCTCGAAGCGGTTGGAGTTGCGGACGAAGATCTGGCCGACCTCGCCGGTCGGCAGCGGTCGATGATCGGAGTCGAGGATGCGAATCTCAGTGCCCAGGATAGGCTTTCCCGCAGTGTCCGGCGCGGCCCGCAAGTCGGACGGCGTCGCCGAAGCGATCATGCCCGCCTCGGTCGCGTTGTAGTTGTTGTAGAGGATGTCGCCGAACTCGTCCATGAACTTGGTGACGACGTCGGGCCGCATCCGGGAACCCGAGGCGGTGGCGAACCGCAGCGAGC
This sequence comes from uncultured Actinomycetota bacterium, assembly GCA_963822655.1. Classification (GTDB taxonomy): domain Bacteria; phylum Actinomycetota; class Actinomycetes; order Mycobacteriales; family Mycobacteriaceae; genus Mycobacterium. Next base: position 100,790 of record CAWGIJ010000012.1, on the reverse strand, counting down.
GGCCACTGTAGCGCCGCCGGACATCGTCGGGCAGATCCATGATCCGGTCGAACATCACCGGCACCACACACAATCCGGTGGCCTGGTGGCGGTCGATCAGGTCGAGCGTGGCCTCCGGGTCGAACTTCCGGCGGGTGGCCACCGTGCACCCCAACGACGCGGCGAAGATCAGCTGCGAGAAACCCCAGGCGTGAAACATCGGCGCCACCACGACCGTCGTCTCCTCGGTGTGCCACGGCACCCGGTCGAGGATCGCCTTGAGTTCGGTTGAGCCACCACCGGAGTGCTTGGCCCCCTTGGGATTACCGGTGGTTCCCGACGTCAGCAGGATCATCTTGCCCTTGCGGTCCGTCTTGACGGGCCGTTGGCCGAGGTGGGCGGCGATCAACTCCTCGACGGTGACGTCGTGTTGCTCGGGATGGTCAGTCCACGCGACGACGCAGGTGGTGCCGGACTTGTCGGCCAGCGCGCGGTCCACCGAATCGGTGAACTCCTCGTCGTAGATCACCACGTCCGCGCCCTCGCGGTTGACCACGTCGGCCAGCGCCGGGCCGGCAAACGAGGTGTTGAGCAGCAGCACGTCGGCGCCGATCCGGTTGGCGGCGATCAACGCCTCGACGAAACCACGGTGGTTGCGACACATGATCGCGACGACTTCCGGTGTCCCGTCTGGCAATCCCTGCAGCGCGACCGTCAGCGCGTTGGCGCGCTCGTCGAGTTGCCGGTAGGTCAGCGAACCGAGTTCGTCGACCAGCGCGGGCCGATTCGGGCAGCGTTGCGCAGACATTCCGAATCCGCTCGTCACAGCAAGACCTTCGCGGCGCACCACCCCGACGATCCGCAGATACTTGTCCGGCCGCATCGGGGCGATGATCCCGGCGCGGACCATGCTGCCCAGCAGACCGAACGCCACCGTTACCCGATTACCGGAAGCCGACGCTGTTTGGCCAGCCCGTCGAGCGCCTTCTGCATCACGCGCCGGACGTGCGAGTCGACCGTGTCGATGTCGGGATCCTCGCCGAATTGCGCTGTCACGTCGATGGGTTCGAGCACCTGCATCACGATCTTGGTGGGCAGCGGCACGTTGACGGGCAGCACCGCGGACAGCCCGAACGGGAAGCCGATCGAGATCGGCAGAATCTTCGCTCGCATCAGCTTGTCCAGCCGGAGAAGCTTGGCCAGTCCCGTGCCGCGAGTCAGGTACAGCTGGCTCTCCTGACCGCCGATGGACACCGCGGGTACGATCGGCACCCCGGCGTTCAACGCCGCCTTCACGTAACCGGTACGCCCGTCGAAGTCAATCACGTTCTCCGACAACGTCGGCCGGTACACGTCGTAGTCGCCCCCCGGGAACACCACCACCACGCCGCCGGATCGCAGTGCCTCGTCGGCGTTTTCGTGGTTGGCGCGGATGAAGCCGGTGCGGCGGAAGAACTCGCCGGTGGGCCCGGTGAAGATCAGGTCGTGGCTGAGCGTGTAGACCGGCCGGTCGAATCCGAAATGCTCGTAGAACCCGGTGGCGAACACCGGCACGTCCATCGCGAACAGACCACCGGAGTGGTTTGCCACCACGAGGGCGCCACCCGGCGGGAAGGACTCCATGCCGCGGATCTCGGCGCGGTGATAGCCCTTGATCAGGGGACGCAGCCAGCCCATCACCCGCTCGGTGAGACCGGGGTCCCACTTGTTCATCTCATTGGGTTCGATTTCGATGGCAGCCATTTGGCTGCGATGGTAGCCCAGCCATTGGGGGTGGATACCATCTCCAACAAAGCCCAACTGGAAATACAACAAGGAGCGTCACAGCGTCGTGAGCACTGAAGAAGCCGCAGAACCCGAAGTCCTCGTCGAGCAGCGCGACCGGATCCTGATCATCACCATCAACCGGCCCAAGGCCAAGAACGCGGTCAACTCCGCGGTGGCCCACGGATTGGCCGACGCGGTGGACAAGTTGGACGGCGACCCCGGCCTCTCGGTCGGCATCGTGACCGGTGCGGGCGGCTCGTTCTGCGCAGGCATGGACCTCAAGGCGTTTGCTCGCGGCGAGGTTCCGATCGTCGAAGGCCGTGGCATGGGCTTCACCGAGCGTGGGCCGGTCAAGCCGCTGATCGCCGCGGTCGAGGGCTACGCGCTGGCCGGCGGCACCGAACTCGCGCTGGCCACCGACCTGATCGTGGCGTCCAAGGACGCGTCGTTCGGTATTCCGGAGGTCAAGCGCGGTCTGGTGGCCGGCGGCGGTGGTCTGCTGCGGCTGCCCGAGCGCATCCCGCCCGCGATCGCGATGGAGTTGGCGCTGACCGGCGAGAGCTTCACTGCCGAGCGGGCCCACGCGCTGGGAATGGTCAACGTGCTGGCCGAACCCGGCGGCGCGCTGGAGGCGGCGATCGATCTCGCCGAGCGGATCACCGCCAACGGACCGCTGGCGGTGGCTGCCACCAAGCAGATCATCGTCGACTCCCGCGGCTGGAGCCAGGACGAGCGGTTCGCCAAGCAGAACAGCATCCTGATGCCGGTGTTCGGCTCCAACGACGCCAAGGAAGGCGCGATCGCGTTCGCGGAGAAGCGGCCGGCCAAGTGGACCGGCACCTGAGCTCAGGCGGCTCTTTCCTCCTCTAGTTCCTCGGCTTCGGCGCTGTCCTCGGCGGTCACAGGACCGGCCACCCCTGCCGCGGCGTCGGTGGTCGGGACAGGTGCCAGACCCGGCTCCGGGGTCCGCATCATCGCCGCGCGCGCATCCAGCACGTGGCCGATGAAGAAGTCGTAGAGCAGGATGCCGGCAACCGCGCCGAACAGTGGCATGAACACCGGTATCCACCAGTAGTTGGTCGTCTGCCCATAATCGCCCGGCAGCGCCAACTTGCCCCAGCCCTCCAGCCACGCGAAGACCCGCGGACCGATTTCGCGGGCCGGGTTGAGCGCGTATCCCGCGTTGGTGCCGTATGAGCAGCCGATCACCGCGATGATGAAGCCGATCAGCAGCGGCGCCAGGTTGCCGGCGGGCGCCTGGTTGCGGTTGTCGATCAACGCCGCGATCAGCACGACGAGGATCGCGGTTCCGACCAACTGGTCGACAACCGGCCCGAGGTAGCCGCCGTGGAAATACTGCGCGGGCGACGTCGCGAATATCCCGTAGGTATCCATCGCGTCCGCCCGGGCTATCCCGGCGTCGTGGGCGAGGATGGCGGGCCGGTACACCGCATAGACCGCCGCAGCCCCGCAGAAGGCGCCGGCGATCTGGGCGATCCAATACGGAATCACGTTGCGCCAGTCGAATTTTCGCGCGACCGCGAAGGCCAGGGTCACCGCGGGGTTGAAGTGCGCACCGCTGATACCGCCGGAGACATATGCGGCCAGCATCACGGCGAAAGCCCAACCGAAAATGTTGATCAGCCAGTTGTCCGGGCCGAACGGCACGGTCTGCCGGCCGGAGCCGGGCAGACCGACGGTGTTCACGGCGCAGGTGCCCAAGCCGAGGAGCAACAGCACGAACGTGCCGAAGAACTCGGCGAGCATCGCGCCCGCGATTCCGGCGCGCAGCCGGGTGAACCTGGAATGGGTGGGCACAAGATCTGCTGTGAAGGTCGTCAACGCGGTGGGTCCCAACTCGCTCGTGGTTGCTTGGTCAACTACTGGCGGCCTCGGAGCGGGGTAACCCTCCCATCAGGTGGCAAACGGGAAAAGAGGCGTGACGTCGGCCACGGCACGGCGCGAATGTGACGTCATCTAAACTTGCATGACACTTTGGACGAGCTTTGTAACGTGCCGACCCCACAGAAAGTGCGAGCGTGAGTATTTCGCTACTTCTCGAGATGGCCAGCTCGAGCGATCCCGAGCGGACGGCCGTCGTCTCCGGGGATGTCCGAATGACGGCGCAGCAGCTCAGCGATCTCGCTGATGGCGGCGCGGGCATCATCGCCCGGTCGGGTGCGTCGCACGTCGCCTATGTCGGTGTCGGCGGCGCGATGCTGCCGTTGCTGATCTTCGCCTCGGCGCGGGCCGGGCTGACGTTCACACCGATCAACTACCGGCTGTCGGCCGAGGGCATCAAAACCTTGATCGCGCGCCTGCCGGAGCCGCTCGTCGTCATCGACAGCCGCTACTTCGACGAGTTGGGCGGACCGGAGGGGCTGGAAGGTGCGGCCAAGCAGGTCATTCTGTCCGACGACTTCCTGGCCCGGGCCCGCGACGCCGAGCCGGTAGTGGAGTTCGCCGACCCGGACTCGGTGGGCATCGTGCTGTTCACCTCGGGCACCACGTCACAGCCCAAAGCCGTTGAGCTGACTCACAACAACCTGACCAGTTACGTCACCGGCACTGTCGAGTTCGGCTCCGCCGAGCCGACCGACGCCGCCCTGATCTGCGTGCCGCCGTACCACATCGCCGGGGTCAGCGCGGCGCTGTCGAACCTGTACGCCGGCCGCAAGATGGTCTATCTGCCGGTCTTCGAAGCGCAGGAGTGGCTGCGTCTGATCGACGCCGAACAGGTCACCAGCGCGACGGTGGTGCCGACCATGCTGGATCGGATCGTCGGCGCGTTGGAGGACGGCGGCCAACGGCTGCCGTCGCTGCGCAACCTGGCCTACGGCGGATCGAAAGTGCCGTTGCCGCTGGTCCGCAGGGCCCTTGAGCTGCTCCCGCACGTCGGGTTCGTCAACGCCTACGGCCTGACCGAGACGAGTTCGACGATCGCGGTGTTGACGCCCGACGATCACCGCGAGGCGCAGGCGGCTGCCGACCCGGCCCTGCTCAAGCGGCTCGGCTCAGTCGGGCAGCCGGTGCCGAGCATCGAAGTGCAGATCCGCGGCGAGGACGGCGCAGTGCTGCCGGCGGGGGAGACCGGCGAGCTGTTCGTCCGCGGTGAGCAGGTGTCGGGTCGCTACACCGGAATCGGCTCGGTGCTCGACTCCGAGGGATGGTTCCCGACCAAGGACATCGCGATGCTCGACGCAGGCGGCTACCTCTTCATCGGCGGCCGCAGCGACGACACGATCATCCGCGGCGGCGAGAACATCGCGCCCGCTGAGCTCGAGGATGTGCTCGTCGAGCATCCAGATGTGCGCGATGTCGCGGTGGTCGGCGTCGAGGATCCGCAGTGGGGGCAGGCGATCGTCGCGGTGGTGGTTCCGGCCCCCGGCGCCGACCCCGACGCCGAGGAACTGCGCGAGCATGTCCGCAAGAGTTTGCGGGGGTCGCGCACCCCTGACCGGGTAGTCTTTCGCGACGAGCTGCCCACCAACGCGACGGGCAAAGTGCTTCGCCGCGACATCGTCGAAGAGCTTCGCGCCGCTCCGGCCGAGCAGTAAACGAACCGAGGATCGAAATCATGATCAAGAACGGAACCCGTCTGGCCAGCCAGGTCTGCGACACCCAGGTGATCGTCGTCCGCAGTGCCGACAGCCTCGACGATCTGCGGTGCGGTGGGGCGCCGATGGTGGAGTTGGGCGCCGATCGTTCCGGTGAGCTCGACCCCGCGTTCTCCGACGGCGCGATCATGGGCAAGCGGTATGTGGACGACGCGGGCGCCGAGGTGCTGGTGACCAAGGCCGGCGCCGGAACACTGGCGGTCGGTGCGACCGCGCTGAGCCTGAAGGAAGCCAAGCCGCTTCCGGCGAGTGACTAGCTAGCTGGTCGGAACACCGTTGCGCTGCACGAATTCCCTTGCCTTGACCAGGAATTCGAGCTGCTCGTAGACCTTGTGCAGCGGCTCGCTACTGCGCGTCGACCGGCATAGCACGACGGCGCCCTCCAGTGTCGCAATCGACATGATCGCCAGTGCATCGGCGTCGGGCTCCTGAAAGCCGTCGGCGACGAACGCCCAGGTGAGTGCGGTGCGCCAGTGCGCGAAGATCCGCGCCGCTTCCGCCGACAGCAGGAGTTCGTCGTCGCCGGAGCCGATCGCCGCGGCCACCACCGGACAGCCGGCGTGGAAATCGCTGTCCGCGAGCATCCGCGCCCAGAAGTCGACGAACTGCTTGAGTAGCACCTTGGCGCCGCGGCCGGCGACGTTATCGATGTCGGCGGTGATCGCCTCGCCCGCGTAGTGCAGCGCCTCGGCGAGGATCTGATTTCGGCCCTCGGGGAAGTGGTGGTACACCGACCCGCGCGGAGCGCCGCTACGCTGCAGGACTTCGTCGATGGTCACGCCGGCGGCGCCGCGTTCGCGCATCACCTCGGCGGCGCTGACCAGCATCTTGGTGCGGGTGTCGCCGCGCTTGCGGCGCGATTGAGTTGCTAACGACATGCGTGCCCTACCGGCCGGCCGTCAGGCCGCGGGGGTCTGGCGAAGGTGCGGCAGCCGCCACTGGATGGTCCGCGGGTTGAACCGCGCGGGTCGCAGCGTGGCGCGGCGCAGGCCGGCCCATTCACCGCTCAAGCGGTAGCCGGCGACGTTGAGTTCGACGATCAGCATGGTCACTCCTGAGGAATATGTAAGAGACCATATAAGACTCGCGTTCAGCAAGCAAGTCGGCAGGCGCTCCGATGCTGGATAGAGACATTTGAGACAGGTGGTTCACAATCGGTCCGCAATACCCCGTAGTCGCGACTTTTATGCCTGTCTGCATAAAAGTCGCGAAGGGAGCTCATCATGACCGTCCCGATCACGACGATGAGCGAGGCCGGACTGGCCGCGCCGCCCTGCCGAACGATGACGTGGGCCTCGCGCCCTGCGCACCGAGCGCGGCAACCTGCCGCTCGAAGCCACCTACGTGTTCATGCTGCCGGATCGCGGGGCGGCAGCGCGCGTCCATCGTCGAAGGACGCGTCACCGAGGCCTTCACCATGCGCGTCGGAAACATCGTGCCGGGCGAACGCGTCAGCGTCGCGCTCACGCTCGTCTACCCGCTCGTTGCGCTTCGGCGTGCGTGCCGCTGCACCGCCTACGTCGCCGTCGACAGCAGGGTCGTGGCTGAAGCAGTGAAATCGAGGGCCTGCCAACCGACTTCGACATCACCGGCTCCCTATCTGTCGTCCATCCCGACACGCAACTCGCAGCAACGCGCGAAGGAATCCGCGACGAGGCGACCCGCGCAAGCACTCGCGGAATCAGGTTGTGGGACTACGTGTTACGTGAACTCGATAAATTCTCGACCGAGAAAGGTGCGGCGAGCCAGCAGCGCCAGTTCTGGAAGCGCGGCTGAATTTTCCCGGCGCAGGGGCCAAGAATCGCGTTACGCTCGGCTGAGGCGATTGAAAGGCATCAGCGATGGGCCATTACAAGAGCAACGTGCGTGACCTCGAGTTCAACCTGTTCGAACTGCTGAAGTTGGACGAGGTGCTCGCCAACGAGGCATTCGGTGACCTCGACGGCGACTCAGTCCGGCAGATGTTGTCCGAAGCGGCCCGCTTGGCCGAAGGTCCGGTGGCCGAGTCATTCGCCGAGAGCGACCGCCACCCGCCGACCTTCGACCCGGACACCCACGTCGTCACCCTGCCCGAGCCGTTTAAGAAGTCGCTCGACGCGTGGCGGCAGGGCGAGTGGTTCCGGGTCGGGCTGGGAGAGGACATCGGCGGTGTGCCGGCGCCGTCGACGGTGCAGTGGGCGGTCAACGAGTTGGTGCTCGGCGCCAACCCTGCCGTGTTCATGTACATGGCCGGCCCGATTATGGCCAATGTCCTCTACGGCATCGGCAATGAGCAGCAACGACATTGGGCCGCGATGGCGATCGACCGCAACTGGGGCGCGACGATGGTGCTCACCGAACCCGACGCCGGATCCGACGTCGGCGCGGGCCGCACCAAAGCGGTCGACCAAGGCGATGGCACCTGGCACATCGACGGCGTCAAGCGGTTCATCACCAGCGGCGACAGCGACGACGTCTTCGAAAACATCATGCACCTGACGCTGGCCCGGCCCGAGGGCGCCGGCCCGGGCACCAAGGGGCTGAGCCTGTTTCTGGTGCCCAAGTTTCTGCTCGACCCCAAGACGGGTGAACCGGGGGAGCGCAACGGTGTTTTCGTCACCAACGTCGAGCACAAAATGGGCCTCAAGGTGTCGGCCACCTGCGAGCTGACCTTCGGGCAGCACGGCTCGCCGGCGGTCGGCTGGTTGGTCGGTGACAGCCACCGAGGTATCGCGCAGATGTTCAAGGTCATCGAATACGCCCGAATGATGGTGGGCACCAAGGCTATTGCCACGCTGTCGACCGGCTACCTGAATGCGTTGGACTACGCCAAGTTTCGGGTGCAGGGCGCCGATCTGACCCAGATGACGGACAAGACGGCGCCGCGGGTCACCATCATCCATCACCCCGACGTACGGCGGGCGCTGCTGACGCAGAAGGCGTACGCCGAGGGGCTACGCGCGCTCTACCTTTTCACCGCGGCTCACCAGGATCCTGGTGCGGCGGCGATCGTGTCCGGCGCCGACGAGGATTTGGCGGACCGGGTCAACGATCTGCTGCTGCCGATCGTGAAAGGCGTTGGCTCCGAACGGGCCTACCAGACCCTGACCGAATCGCTGCAGACCTTCGGTGGGTCCGGCTTCCTGCAGGACTACCCGATCGAGCAGTACATCCGCGACGCCAAGATCGACTCACTGTATGAGGGCACCACCGCGATCCAGGCACAGGACTTCTTCTTCCGCAAGATCGTTCGCGACCATGGTGCGTCATTGACCCATCTGGTCAAGCAGATTGAGTCATTCATCGACAGCGACGACGCGCGGCCCGAACTGGCCGGCGCCCGCACCGCACTGGCCACCGCGGTCGACGATCTGCAGGGGTGGGTCGCCACCATGACCGGCTACCTCGTCGACTCGCAGCAGAGCGCCACCGAGCTCTACCGCGTCGGGCTGGAGTCGGTGCCGTTCCTGATGGCCGTCGGTGACGTGCTGATCGGCTGGCTGCTACTGCGGCAAGCCGAGATCGCGCTGGCGGCGCTCGACGGCGACCCGAGCCCGGCGGACCAGTCCTTCTATGCCGGAAAGGTCGCCACGGCAAAGTTTTTCGTCAAGAACATGCTGCCGCGGTTGACCGCCGAACGTGGAATCGCTGCCAACGTCGACCTCGCGATCATGCAGCTTCGCGAAGATGCGTTCTAGCTCGAGCGCCCGGCTAGCCGCGCACTCGGGCTCGAGCGCCCGGCTAGCCGCACACTCGGCGGGCCGGCGGGCAGGTCAGTCGGTGGTGTAGCCCATCGGCATCAGCACGCTCTTCTGCTGGGTGAAGTGCTCGACGCCCTCCGGCCCGTTCTCGCGACCGATGCCGGAGTTCTTGTAACCACCGAACGGACAGCAAGGGTCGAACGCATACCAGTTGATCGCGTAGGTACCGGTGCGGATCCGCTCGGAGATCTTGATGCCGCGCGGCACGTCGGTGGTCCACACGCTGCCGGCCAGTCCGTACGCCGAGTCGTTGGCGATCTTGATCGCGTCTTCCTCGGTGTCATATGGAATGACGCTCAGCACCGGGCCGAAGATCTCCTCCTGCGCGATCGTCATGCTGTTGTCGACGTCCGCGAAAACAGTTGGCTGCACGTAGAAGCCGTCATCGAGACCCTCGGGACGGCCACCGCCGGTGACCAGTCGCGCGCCCTCTTCGACGCCCTTGGCGATGTAGCCCTCGACCCGCTCGCGCTGCTTCGCCGAGATCAGCGAACCGATCTGGGCGTTCGGGTCCGACGGCGGACCGACCGGCAGCGAGGCTGCGAAATTGCCCACCGCCTCCACGATTTCGTCGTAGCGCGAGCGGGGCGCCAGGATGCGGGTCTGCGCCACGCAGGCCTGTCCGCTGTTCATGACACCAGAGAACACCAGCATCGGCACCGAGGCGGCCAGGTCGACGTCCTCGAGCAGGATGGCGGCCGATTTACCGCCGAGTTCCAGGGTGCACGGCTTGAGCATCTCGGCGGCACGCTTGCCGATCTCCTTGCCGACGGCCGAGCTGCCGGTGAACGAGAAGATGTCGATGTCGGGGTTGGACGTCAACGCCTGACCGGTTTCGATTCCACCGGGGACGATCGACAGCACACCCTCGGGCAGGCCAGCCTCGGCGAACACCTCGGCCAAAGCGTTTGCACTCAGCGGTGTTTCGGCCGCCGGCTTGAGCACCACCGTGCAGCCGGCCAGCAGAGCCGGGCCCAGCTTGTTGATCGCCAGGAACAACGGCACGTTCCACGCCACGATCGCGCCGACCACGCCGAGTGGCTCACGGTGGACGATGGTCTGCCCGTAGCCGCCGTTGCGGACTTCCTGCCACTTGACCTGATCGACGGCGGGCCCGGCGAAGAAGCTCAGGCACCCGACGCCGCTCATCCACTGCATCGTCTCGATGGACATCGGCGGCTGGCCGGTCTCGCCGCCGAGCAGTTTGACGAAGTGGTCTTTGCGCGCCTCCATCAGTTTCAGCGCGCCGGCGATGACGGCCGCACGCTCCTTCGGCGGCGTCGAGGGCCACGGCCCGCTGTCGAATGCCGCACGCGCTGCGGCGACCGCGGCGTCGACGTCGGCGGCCGCCGCCATGGGCACCTTGCCGACGTACTCGCCGGTCGCGGGGCAGTGCACTTCGATGACCTCGGATGTGGACGGCTCGGTCCACTGTCCGCCGATGAAAAGCTTGTCGTACTCCGTTGTCGCTTGCTCCGTTGTGACTTGGGTCATGGCCGCCACCCTACCCAAGCCGCGGCGAAACGAGAACACGTTTCATTACTGCGGCCGGAGCACCAGCACGAGATTGCTCACCAGGAACTCACGCAGCACCGGAACGGCCGTCAGCCACCAGGCCCATTTCGGGTGGTAGCGCGGGAAGGCGGCGATCAGTGCGCCCGTGCTGGCGGCCCAGTCCAGGCCCTCGGCGGCGGAGACCGCGAACAACGACGACCCGTAGTTGTTTTTGGCCGGATGACCGTGTTTGCGGGCGTAGCGCGCCGCCGCCCGCCGCCCGCCGAGGTAGTGCGTCAGTCCCATCTCGTGGCCGCCGAACGGGCCGAGCCAGACCGTGTAGGACAGCACCACCAACCCGCCGGGCCGCGTCACCCGCAGCATCTCGCCGCCGAGTTCCCACGGCCGGGACACGTGCTCGGCGACGTTCGACGACAGGCAGATGTCGACGCTGTCGTCGGCGAACGGCAGGGCCATGCCCGACGCCCGGACGAACGTCCCGGAACCACGCGCCAAAACTGGCCCCGCAGCGTGCATTTCGTCGGGGTTCGGTTCGACGCCGATGTAGCGGAGCCCGGCGTCGGTAAACGCGCCGGCGAAGTATCCGGGCCCACCCCCGACGTCCAGCACACGACGGCCGACCGGCCGTTCGCCGTGGATGCCCTGCCAGAGGTCGCTCACCATGCCGGCGGTGTCGATGGCCAGCGGGCCGTAGAACCGGGCCGCGTCGGCGTGTTCGAAGCGAAAGCTCGACAGCAACCGAACCGAGCGGCGCAGGCTCGCCCGCCGCGCAAAGATCTCGGTCACGGCCACCGGCCAACCCTAAAGCCCAGGCCCGACTAGGCTGACCGAATGTCCGGTCTGCGCTCAGTGCTCCTGCTGTGCTGGCGCGATACCGGGCACCCGCAGGGTGGTGGCAGCGAAACTTACCTGCAGCGGATCGGCGCTCAGCTGGCCGCGTCCGGTGTCGAGGTCACTCTGCGTACCGCGCGCTATCCGGGAGCGCCGCGTCGCGAAGTCGTCGACGGCGTCCACATCAGCCGTGCGGGCGGTCGGTACTCGGTCTACATCTGGGCGATGCTGGCGATGGCGGGCGCGCGGATCGGCGTCGGGCCGTTGCGCCGCGTGCGACCCGACGTCGTCGTCGACACCCAGAACGGCCTGCCGTTTCTGGCCCGGCTGATCTACGGCCCGCGCGTCGCGGTGCTCGTGCATCACTGCCATCGTGAACAGTGGCCGGTGGCCGGCTGGTTCCTCGGCCGGGTCGGCTGGTTCGTCGAGTCCTGGCTGTCGCCGAAGCTGAACTGTCACAACCAGTACGTGACAGTGTCGCTCCCGTCGGCCCGCGACTTGGTCGGCCTTGGTGTCGGTAACGAGCGAATTGCCGTGGTGCGCAACGGACTCGATGAGGCGCCGGCGACGTCGCTCGACGGTCCGCGGGCGGCGATGCCGCGGGCCCTGGTGTTGTCGCGCCTGGTGCCGCACAAGCAGATCGAGGACGCCATGGCCGCTGTCGCGCAACTGCGCACATCGATGCCCGGCCTGCATCTCGACATCGTCGGAGGCGGGTGGTGGCACCGGCGGCTGATCGACCACGCGCATCGGCTGGGTATCGGCGACGCGGTGACGTTCCACGGGCACATCGACGATAACGCGAAACATCAAGTCATGCAACAGGCTTGGGTGCACGTACTGCCTTCGCGGAAAGAGGGCTGGGGTTTGGCGGTCATCGAGGCGGCGCAACATGCGGTGCCGACCATCGGCTACCGATCCTCGGGAGGACTGGCCGACTCGATCATCGACGGCGTGACCGGGGTCCTCGTCGACGACCATGCCGACCTGGTGAACCGGCTCGAGCAGTTGCTCACCGATCCGGTGCTGCGCGATCAGCTCGGAGTCAAGGCTCAAGCCCGTAGCGCCGAATTCTCTTGGAAGCAAACGGCAGACGGCATGCGCTCGGTGCTCGAGTCCGTGGTCGCCGGTGACCGCGTCACCGGCATGGTCTGACAGCCGTCGGCAAGCGGCCGGGCTCGAGCGCCCGGCTAGCCGCACACTCGGGCTCGAGCGCCCCGCTAGCGGGGCACTCGCCGGGACCGCCGGGCCGCAATCACCCCGCCGACGGCTCCGCCGACCAGCATCGCCAGCCAGGCCAGATGCGCGACGAGCACCACCGCCCGCCGAGCCGCCGAGGCGCCGGGAGTGTTGCCGCCGACGCGATAGAGCATCAGGTTCCGCCCTCGATGCGCGACGGGCAGTCGCGCCAATGTCTCTGTGGCCGTGCTCATGTCGCCGGGGGTACCCAACTCGACGACCAGCCAGCCCACGCCGGCCGCGCGCAGCTGATCCGGGTCGGCGCCGGCCAGTAGTAGCCGTTGCACGTCACGGGCCTTGTCGCCTTCGCCTAGGACCGTTGTGCCGGAGATCGTCAGGTCACCCGTCGTCAACACGTCGGCCCGCAGCCAGCGCGGCAGCGGGTCGAGCACCGGCGCCGGACCAGACCAGGCGAACCGCCGCATGGTGTCGGCCGGCAGCACTGCGACCTCGGCAGGCTCGCGGTTTATCGCCGCCGCGACGGCCGCCCAATCGCCGGGGTAGCGCACCGAGGCGATCTTTCCGCCTACGCCCCAAGCCAAGTCGGGCAACGACAGCACGAGAGCCACGCAGCACAGCAGCGCCGCCGACAGCGGCCGCAGCCAGCGCCGCAGCGCTACCACCGCACCCGCACCGGCCAGCGCGTAGCCAGGTATCGCCAAGGCGACCCACTTCTGGGCGTCCCGCAGCACACCTAGGCTCGGCATGGCCTCGACCACCGCATGCAGCGCCGCCAGCCCCGGACCGGTGGCCAGCGCAGCGGGCACCACAACCGAGACCAACGCCAACGCCAGCAGCGGTCGCGCCGGAGCCGACCGGCGCAGCGCGACTACCCCGGCCGCCACTAAGCCCAGCAGCACGAAAGCGGAGACCAGCGTGAAATATGTTGTCCGCGAGGCGGGTACAGCGTCGGCGTTCCAGATGCCGCCGAGACTGGCCAGGCTGCCGAGTGTGCCCAGGCCGGGCTCGGCGCGCGCCGCGAACGCGGCAATACCGGGCGTGTGAGCCCACATCTTGTCGGCCGACGACAGACCGGCCAAGGACGCCGTCAGCCACGGCACCGCCGCAACACCTGACATGGCCGCGACGATTGCCGCACACCGCCGGCGCGAGGCGACACCGGGAACGGTGACGCACACCAAGCCGACGATCGCGGCCAGAATCAGCCCGGTCGGAGTCAGGCCGGCCAATGCGATCCAGAATGCCAGCCCGAAAAGCCCCGGAAGACAGAGACTTTCAGCTGACCGCAGTGCCACCACCGTCGACGCGACCCATGGCAGGCAGCCGTAGCCGAGCAGCAGGCTCCAATGTCCTTGCAGGAGACGCTCGCCCACGTAAGGGTTCCAGATCGCCAGCGTGATCGCCGCGAACTGGCCACCCGCACCGGATTCGGGCACCACTGTCGCGACCAACCGCCCAGCGCCCCAGCCGGCCAGCCAAAGACCCAACACCAACAGCGCTTTCACCACCACACCGCCATCGACGACATGCGATGCGAGCGCGATCGCGAAATCCTGGGGCGTCGCCCGCGGGGCCGAGATCAACCCGAGAGCGTTATCGGTGAGGTAGGACCGCGGTGTCGATACCGCATCGCGGAGCAACAGATAGCCGGGGCTCAGCAGCGGCGCCACCACCAGCAACGCCAACGCGAGCGCGTATCCGGGACGAGACCACCGCACGCGCTGAGCTAGCTACGGGAGATCCGACGGCCCCGACGTCGACGAGCCGCTCGAACTCGACGGGCCGTCCCGCTTGGGATCCTTGGGCGGCGTCGGAATCTTCTCGGTCTCGGCTTCGGCGCCGGGCACTCGCGCCGGCGGTGGCTCGCCGCGTCCGAAGAATCCGCGCTCGTCCTCGTCGGAGTCCGATTCCTTCAGCGCCGTCTCGGTACGAAGGCTGAACGAGCCGAGCAGCAGGCCGCCGATCAGAGCGATCACGCCCGCCGCGGTGAAGGTGATCGGCAGCACGCGCGACCACAGCGCCAGTCGGTCGCGTTCGTTGCGCGCCGCGTTGACCTGCGCCTCGACCGTCTCCTCGTTGGAGGTGACCTTGTAGTCGGCCAGTGTGACCTCGGGCTTGAGGGCATCGCGCGCGTAGTAGTGGTTGGCCCGCTCTTGTTCCTTGATGATCGTGCCCGACTCCGGGTCGACCCAGAACGTGCGCTGTGCGGCGTAGTAGCGGGTCATGGTGATCTTCTCGTCCGGATCACCCGGCAGGCCCCACATCGACGCGAGGTTGGTGACCTTGCTATCGGCGTCATCGGCGTACAGCGACGGGTACCTGATCGGCTCGGCCAGCTTGCCGTCGGCGTCGTAGCCGACGTCTTGGACGAACTTGTAGGCCGTCAGGCCGTTGACGTCTTCTTCTCCGATGTAGTTGGACTCGAATGCCTTCTGCGCGATCGGGTCGAAGTACGGGTACGACCGCTTTTCCGTGTGGAACGGGAAGCGGTAGGACAGCCCCTCGTGCGGGAGCGCGATGTTGGTGGCCGGGCTCTCGTCCTTGAATCCGCGCGGCTTCTGCACGGCGCCGCCCGGGTGGGTGTCGTCGGAAACCGCGGAGGCGGTCTTGCGGTTGAGCGTGACGGTGTCGACCAGAGCGAGCAGCAGGCCGGAGTCCTTCTGCTTGTCGCTGCGCCGGACCGAGCTACCCACCTGGAAGGTGACGACGTCGGCGTTGGCCGGAGACTCGACGTCGATCTGCTGCTGCGACACCACCGGGATGTTCTTGTCGACGACGAGGTGGGGGCTGTAGATCGAAGCCGGGTCGACGACCGTGCCGTTGCCTTCACCGATCAGCGTCGCGTCCAGATTGAGCGGGATCTTGGTGATCCGGCTGCCGGTGTAGGTCCACAACAGCAGCGCGGCGATCAACAGCGCGGCGCCGAGTCCCATGATCCCGCACGCGGCCATCCGCAACATGACTGCTCGGTTCACGTTGCCGTGACCTCCTTGTGGTCTCGTCCGGTTGTCGAACCCCCCGGCGACCTGGGGTTCTACCCGCCTACCGCGCTGCGGCGAAGCAAAACTCGTTCGACCCTAACAGCATTATTTAAGGTCGCGATTTATCTCCCCGCCGTGGGTAAACCGGGCACCCGGCAGACTGTGGTCATGAACGACGCGCAGGTGGGCGGCACTCGAAAATTCCTGCCCGCCGTCGAGGGGATGCGGGCCTGCGCGGCGATCGGTGTCGTCGTCACCCACGTCGCCTTCGACACCGGGCACGCACGAGGAGTCGACGGTCGACTGTTCGGGCGCTTCGATCTGGCCGTCGCGGTGTTCTTCACGCTGTCGGGATTCCTGCTGTGGCGCAGCCACGCCGCTGCGGCGCGAGGCCTGGCGCCGCGCCCGGCAACGGGTCACTACCTGCGATCGCGCGTCGTCCGCATCATGCCGGCGTATGTGGTTGCGGTCGTGGTGATTCTGACCCTGCTGCCGGACGGCAACCATCCGAATCTGACGGTGTGGCTGGCGAATCTGTCGCTCGCTCAAGTCTATGTGCCGCTGACGCTGACGGCCGGCCTCACCCAGATGTGGAGTCTCTCGGTCGAGGTCAGTTTCTACCTGGCGCTGCCGATCTTGGCGCTGCTTGCGTCCCGCCTGCCGGTACGGGCCCGGGTGCCGGCGATCGCGATTGTGGCTGTGGCGAGCCTGTTCTGGGGCTGGATTCCGTTTCACACTCCGCCCGGGGTCAATCCATTGACATGGCCACCGGCCTTCTTCTCCTGGTTCGCCGCGGGCATGCTGCTCGCCGAGTGGGTCTACCACCCGATCGGCTGGCCGCATCGACTGGCGCGGCACCGCGTTCTGATGGCCGCCGTGGTGTTGGCGGCCTACCTGGTTGCGGCGTCGCCGCTGGCCGGGCCGGCCGGGCTGGTCCCCAGCAGCAACGCCCAGTTCACCGTCAAGACCGCCATGGGCGCCCTGGTCGCCGTGGGGTTGGTCGCGCCGCTGGTGCTCGACCGGCCCGACGACGGCCATCGCTTCCTGGGCAGTGCACCGATGGTGACGCTCGGCCGTTGGTCGTACGGAATCTTCATCTGGCATCTGGCGGCATTGACGATGGTGTTCCCGGTGATCGGCCAGTTCGCCTTCCACGGGCACATGCCCGAGGTGTTGACTCTGACGCTCGCCTTCACCATCGCGATCTCGGCGGTCAGCTACGCGCTGGTCGAGTCGCCGTGTCGGGAAGCGTTGCGGCGCTGGGAGTTACGACATCAAGAGGCGGTCAGCCCGCGTCAAGAAGACGTAATCGCTCCATGATTTCGGTGCGGACCGCGGAACGACGCGCCTTGCCGGCGTCGTCGCGCAGCGGTGTGTCGACGAACTCCACGGTGGACGGGACTTTGTAGCCGGCAATGCGATCGCGCAGAAACTCCCGCACGGTCTGCTCGTCCAGTGTGGTCCCGGCGTGCACCAGGGCATAGGGCACCTGACCGAGATCTGCATGTGGAACCCCAACGACCAAGCAGGACAACACATCCGGATGCTCGGAGAGCGCGGCCTCGATTTCGGCGGGGTAGACGTTGCGGCCGCCGACGGTGAACATGTCGACCCGGCGGTCGGAGATGTAGAGGAATCCGTCGGCGTCGAAGTAGCCGAGATCGCCGAGTGAGTCCCAGCCGTCGCGGGATTTCGCGGTGGCGCCCACGTACCGGTAGGTGGGCGCGCTGCCCGGGCTGGGCCGCATGTAGATCTCGCCAACCTCGCCGGGCGGGCACGGGCTGCCGTCGTCGTCGAGCACTTTCATCTCACCGGCCACCACGATGCCGACCGAGCCGCGGTGTGTCAGCCACTGGTCACCGGAGATGAACGTCAACGCCTGTAACTCGGTGCCGCCGTAGAGTTCCCAGACCTTCTCCGGGCCGAGCAGGTCGATCCAGGCCTGCTTGACTGCGGGCGGGCAGGGCGCGCCAAGGTGCCAGAACCGGCGCAGCGACGACAAGTCGTAGTCGTCGGAGTTCTCGTGATAAACCGGCAGGCACCGCTGCATGATGGTCGGCACCGTCGTCAGGAACGTGACGCCGTGGTCCCTGATCAGTCGCAGGAAGGTCTCCGGATCGAACCGGCTCATCAGCACCAGGTGGTGGCGCATCAGCAACGCGATGGTCGCCGTGGTGAAACCGGTGTTGTGCGACAACGGAACTGGGACCAGCGTGATGTCGCCCTCTTGGGCCCCGAGGGGATAGCCGATGGCGGCAGGAATTCTACTGTCACCGCCGGACTCGATGAGTTTCGGCCGGCCGGTGCTCCCACCCGAGCCCATCGCCTTCCACACCGGCGACACCGCCTCGGGCAGAGGCTCGTCGGACAGCGATGGGTCGGGCTCGAATCCGGCTGCCACACTGGCGATCTCGGGATGTACTCGGCCGACCAGCAGGGTCGGCGGCCGCAGCTCGAGCAGACCGGCGAGTTCCGCGTCGGGCAGCCGTGCGGACAGCGGCTGCGGTACGGCGCCCAGCTTCCAGCACGCCACCGCGGCCTGGATCCACTCAATCCCGTTGGGCAGCACCATCGTCACGTAATCCCCGACACCCACGCCACGCTCGGCGTAGGCGCGGGCCAACCGGTTCGTCGAGCGGTCGAGTTCACCGCGGGTCAGCGTGCGGCCGTCGCAGGTGACCGCCGGCTCGTCCGGCGCGAGTGCCGCCAGCGCGGAGATCTGGACGCCGATCGGTGGGACCGGCGCGGTCACGAGTAGGCGCCCTGCCGCTCGAAGATGCGACGCGGATTGTCGACGAGCATGGTGTGCAGCTGCTCGTCGGTGACACCGCGTTCTTTGAGCGCGGGAATGACGTCGTTGTGGATGTGCAGGTAATGCCAATTCGGCGCCATCTGTGGCACCAACTCCTCGGGCAGCGCGTCGAAGTAGCAGTTGGCGTCGTGCGACAACACCATCTTGTCGGCGTGCCCGCGCTCGCACATCTGCGCGACGATGTTGACCCGGTCCTCGAACGGCGAGATCAGGTCGAGGCCGAAGCGGTCCATCCCGAGGTAGGAGCCCGGTGCGATCAACTCTTCGAGGTAGCCGATGTCGGTGCTGTCACCGGAGTGGCCGATGATGACCCGGCTCAGGTCGACGCCTTCCTCCTCGAAGATCCTCTGCTGCTCGAGCCCGCGCCGCAGGCCGGCGTGGGTGTGCGTCGAGATCGGCACCCCGGTGCGCTTGTGCGCCTGGGCGACCGCGCGCAGCACCCGCTCGACGCCCGGTGTGATACCGGGTTCGTCGGTGGCGCACTTGAGGATTCCCGCCTTGATGCCGGTGTCGGCGATGCCCTCCTCGATGTCGCGGACGAACATATCGGACATGATCTCCGGGCCGCCCAGGAGGCCGCCGGGGCCCTCGTAGTGGAACCGGAACGGGATGTCGTTGTAGGTGTACAGGCCGGTCGCGACGACGATGTTGAGGTCGGTGGCCGCCGCGACCCGGGCGATGCGCGGAATGTAGCGGCCCAGCCCGATCACGGTCAGGTCGACGATGGTGTCGACGCCGCGCGACTTCAGCTCGTTGAGCCGATCGATGGCGTCGGCCACCCGTTTGTCTTCATCGCCCCAGGCTTCTGGATAGTTCATCGCGATCTCGGTCGTCATGATGAACACGTGCTCGTGCATGAGCGTGACGCCGATATCAGTGGTGGTGACAGGTCCGGAGGCAGTATTCACTAACGACACGTAGCCGACTCTAGGACGACCCTGCCGCGACCGTGGGTAGTTCGTGGGATGTGCGGGTCAGAAGGCCTCGTCGTCGAGTTCTGTCGGAAGGCCGATGACTCCGGAGCCGGGCTTGACGCGGATTGAGCTCGAAAGCCATTAAATCCCAACACAAGCAAGGTTGTCGGCGGCGCCAACCCCGGGTGGTTTTCGCGGTGAGATCATCCATCGCCATCGAGCGGCCGGTGCTGATTTGCTCACCTGGCCGTTTCTCTTGTGAGATCCTGAGAAATCGCATCGAGATAGCCGACGACGGGACCGTGAGCGGTGTTGGCTGAGCTCGAACCGGTTGCTACCAAGTCGAACCACAACACCCAAGCCAAACAACGCGTACCGACAGCTGAGGTGACGATTGGAAGAGCAGGCGTTCGGCCGTTACACGTTGCTGTCGCTCATCGGTCAGGGCGGCATGGGCAAGGTCTTCAGGGCACACGACCCCCTGCTGCAGCGCGACGTCGCCATCAAAGTGCTGCCGGCCGAATTGAATCGAGAACCCGGCTATCAAGACCGCTTCAGGCGCGAAGCTCTGATCGCAGGCCGGCTTAACGAGCAGCACGTCATTCCCGTCCACGACGTAGGAGAAGTCAACGGCCACCTGTATCTGGTAATGCCCATCATCCAGGGCGTGGACCTAGGCGAATTACTCCGCCGAGCCGGTCCGCTATCGGCACAGCGAGCGGTGCGCATCGTCGACCAGCTTGCCCAAGCTCTCGACGCCGCACATGCCGCAGGGCTCGTGCATCGTGATGTGAAACCGTCGAACGCGCTGATCACGCAGCGCGATAACGCCTACCTCATCGATTTCGGGATCGCACACGACACCGCCGACACACGGCTCACAAGTACCGGCTACATGATGGGGACGGCCGCCTACATGGCACCCGAGCGCTTCGAGACCGGCGTTGCCGACGCCCGCTCGGACGTCTACGCCTTGACGTGTCTGCTCTACGAGTGCCTCACCGCTGCTCAACCTTTTCCCGGTTCGAGCATGCCGCAACAAATGCACGCACACCTCTACACCGCTCCGCCCCGCCCGAGTCACCAACAACGCTCTGTTCCAGCAGGATTCGATGATGTCATTGCTCGGGGGATGGCCAAAAACCCCGACCTGAGATACCAAACCGCCAGCGAACTGGCCGTTGCCGCAGAGCACGCCCTCCGAATCGCGTCCAGCACCAGAACCTTTCACGCACCGACACCGCTCTCACAATCACCGGTCGCTTTCGCGCCGCGTGTCGCAACCAGACCATCGCGATGGTCCAACCGACGCCTGGGTCTCGGAACACTTGTCATCGTTGCCGCCCTCGTCGCGGTCATCGTCACCGCCGTCAGCATCACCGGCCACGACAGCTCACCGAGAACCGCTGCGGAGTCAGCCGATACGACAACCGGCAGAACTGAACCGCCGCCGCCCCTTCCGCCGCCACCCGTCGCCCTCGGGCAACTCGAACAGCTGCTCCTGAGCCCGGTTGAACTCAACGGTGTTATGGGCAGCACCGACATGACGGTGGCCGCCCGAAGCGGCACCCTGCAGCACGAAGGCGGCATATCCCCGCCGAACTGCCAGGCCCTGGCGGACGTCGCCGACAGCGACGCCTACGCCAACAGCGGCTGGACCGACAATCGCGGCCAAACCCTGATCGGCACACCGGGACCCAACGGCCACGCGGTCGTGCAGGACGTCGTGCTGTTCCCCTCACCCGCACAGGCGCAGGCCTTCATGGCCGCGTCACAGGAGACCTGGCAATCCTGCTCCAACACCAAATTCGTCGACGCGACCGGCAAGGGCACCAACTACAGTTCTGGGCCGCTCAGCAATCAGAACGGCACAATCGCCGTGCGCGTGGACAATGTGAGCTTGTCGTGCCAACGGGCGTTGAAAGCGACTAACAACGTGGTCATCGACGTCGCCGCCTGCGGCAACAGCGCCACCCTCGTCAATCAGGCGGTGGCCATCGTCGACCAGATCGCTGCAAAGATCCCGACGTAGCGTGGGTCAGAAGGCCTCGTCGTCGAGATCCATCAACGCCGTCGAGGTGCGGGCCAGGATTCCGCGGGTCGCCGTGATCTCGGGCAGCACGTTGCCCGCGAAGAACTGCGCGACCGCGACCTTGCCCTCGTAGAACGCCTGATCCTTCGTATCGGTCTCGGAACCCAGTGCGCGCAGGGCGATTTCGGCGTGCCGGAGCAGCTGCCAGCCGATCAGCAGATCGCCGACGGCGAGCAGGTAGCGCACCGAGCCCAGGCCGATCTTGTACAGATCACCCGGGGCTTCCGCCGAGCCCATCAGGTGCCCGATCAGCGTCGCGGTCATGGCCTGCACGTCCTCCAGGGCGGTGCGCAGGTAGGCGCGCTCCACCTTGAGACGTTGGTCGGCGGCGTCGCTGTCGATGAACGACTGGATCTGCCCGGCGATGTGCGCCAGCGCCACACCCTTGTCCCGCGCGATCTTGCGGAAGAAGAAGTCCTGGGACTGGATCGCGGTGGTGCCTTCGTACAGCGAGTCGATCTTGGCGTCCCGGATGTACTGCTCGATCGGGTAGTCCTGCAGGAAGCCGGACCCACCAAAGGTCTGCAGGGATTCGGTCAGGTACTGATAGGCGCGCTCGGAACCGACACCTTTGACGATCGGCAGCAGCAGGTCGTTGACTCGGTTCGCCGTGTCGGCGTCGGCGCCCGAAACCGCCTCGGCGACAGCAGGATCCTGATGCGCGGCGGTGTAGAGGTTGATCGCCCGCAGCCCTTCGGCGTACGCCTTCTGCATGATCAGCGAGCGCCGGACGTCCGGGTGCCGGGTGATCGGCACCCGCGGCGCGTTCTTGTCCAGCATCTGGGTCATGTCGGCGCCCTGGATGCGCGTCTTGGCGTACTCGAGCGCGTTGAGGTAGCCCGTCGACAGCGTTCCCGACGACTTGATACCGACCAGCATCCGGGCGTTCTCGATGACCTTGAACATCTGCGCGATGCCGTCGTGGATGTCGCCGACCAGCCAGCCCATGGCCGGCACACCATGCGCACCGAAGGTCAACTCGCACGTCGGGGAGGCCTTATAGCCCATCTTGTGCTCGAGCCCCGTCGCGAAAACCCCGTTACGCCCGGTGATTTCGAAGGTCTCCCAGTCGAACAGGTTCTTCGGCACGACGAACAGGCTGAGGCCCTTAGTGCCCACACTCGCGCCCTGAGGCCGTGCGAGCACCAGATGCAGGATGTTGTCGACGGTGTCGCCCAGGTCGCCGCCGGAAATGAATCGCTTGACGCCCGTGATGTGCCAGGAGCCATCGGGTTGCTCGACGGCCTTGGTGCGCCCCGCTCCGACGTCGGATCCCGCGTCAGGTTCGGTCAGCACCATCGTTGCGCCCCAGCGCTGCTCGATCGCCGCGTTGGCCAGCGCGCGCTGTCGTTCGTTGCCGAGTGTGAAGAGGACGTCGGCCATCGGAGGGCCGCCATAGAAGAAGAACAGCGCGGGGTTGGCGCAGATGATCATCTCCAGCGCCGCCCAGCTCACCGCGCGCGCCACGGCGGTGCCGCCGATCTCGGGAGCGACACCGAGTCGCCACCACTCGGCGTCCCAAATCGCCTGCACTGCCTTGCGGATCGGGTCCGGCACGGTGATCGTGTGCTCGTCCGGCAGGAACACCGGCGGCTCGCGATCGGCCGCCACGAATGACTCGGCCACCGGGCCCTGCGCGAACCGTGCCACCTCGGCCAGGATCTCGCGGCTGGTCGCGGCGTCGATCTCGCCGACCGATCCCGAGTCCAGCACCTCGCCGAGTGCTAGCGCCTCGAACAGGTTGAACTCGATGTCGCGCAGGTTGGCTTTGTAGTGCCCCATGAACCCCTCCTTGCGCAGCAGTATGAAGGGAACCGCCCTAGTCACGAGGCGATTTCGAAGCTTTCATCCGAAGCGGTCTCCACCGGTCTGCAGTGGTTTATCTGCCACACACCCTTGCGGAGTGACGCGGCTCACAGTATTGTGACCAGCGGTCATCCAACGGAGGAGGGCTATGCCAACGGTCACCTGGGCCCGTGTCGACCCTGCGCGACGCGCCGCGGTCATCGATGCTGCGGAGGCGGAGTTCGGCGCCCACGGCTTCTCGGGTGGCAGCCTCAACGTGATCGCGCGCCGGGCGGGCGTGGCCAAAGGCAGCCTGTTCCAATACTTTGCCGACAAGCGTGACCTGTATGCGTTCATCACCGACGTGGTCAGCCAGCGAGTGCGGGCCTACATGGAAGCCCAGATAGTTCAGCTCGACCCGAGCCGGCCGTTCTTCGACTTCCTGACCGACTGGCTCGACGTGTGGATCGCCTATTTTGCCGAGCATCCCCACGAACGTTCCGTGCATGCGGCGGCCACTCTCGAGGTCGATACCGACGCGCGGATCAGCGTGCGCAATGTCATCCACCGGCATTACCTCGAAGTGCTGCGGCCGCTGGTGCGAGAGGCCCAGGTGCGCGGCGACTTTCGCAAGGATGCCGACACCGAGGCACTGATGTCGTTGCTGCTGTTGATCTTTCCGCACCTGGCGTTGGCGCCGTACATGCGTGGGCTCGACCCGATCCTCGGCCTCGACGACCCCAGCCCGGAACAGCCCGCGCTGGCGGTACGCCGCCTGGTTGCCGTGTTGGCTGCGGCTTTTGCTCCGATTCCCTTGAACAGCAACAAAAGTCAGCCACAAAAGATCTGAGGAGGTCTGATGACACGCACACATTCAGATTCGCTGGCCGCCGGCGGTCTCAACTGGGACAGCCTGCCGCTCAAACTGTTCGCCGGTGGCAACGCCAAATTCTGGAATCCCGCGGACATTGATTTCTCGCGCGACCGCGCCGACTGGGAGCGCCTGAACGACGATGAGCGCGATTTCGCCACCCGGCTGTGCGCGCAGTTCATCGCCGGCGAAGAAGCGGTGACCGAGGACATCCAGCCGTTCATGTCTGCGATGCGCGAAGAAGGACGGCTCGGCGACGAGATGTATTTGACCCAGTTCGCTTTTGAGGAGGCCAAGCACACCCAGGTCTTTCGCCTGTGGCTCGACGCCGTCGGGATGACCGAGGACCTTCAGCCCTACCTGGAACCGCTGCCGGCCTACCGGACGATGTTCTACGACGAGCTGCCGGACTGCCTCAACGCGCTGTCGTCCGATTCGTCACCTGCGGCGCAGATCCGGGCCTCGGTCACCTACAACCACGTTGTCGAGGGCATGTTGGCGCTCACCGGTTACTACGCCTGGCACAAGATCTGCGTCGAACGCGGAATCCTGCCCGGCATGCAGGAATTGGTGCGCCGCATCGGCGACGATGAGCGCCGGCACATGGCGTGGGGCACCTTCACCTGCCGCCGCCACGTCGCGGCCGACGACGCCAATTGGGGGGTGTTCGAGTCGCGGATGAACGACTTGATGCCGCTCGCGCTCGACGCCACCGGGCAGGGTTTTGCGCTGTTCGACGTGCCGCCGTTCGGTCTGGTTCAGGACGAAATGATGCAGTACGCCGCCGACAAGGGGATGCGCCGGTTCGGCACGATCAGCAGCGCCCGCGGTCGCCCGCTCGGCGAGATCGACCTCGACTACTCGCCGGTGCAACTGGAGGACACCTTCGCCGACGAGGACGCCAGGGCCCTCGCCGGCGCGTCTGCCTAGTCAGCCCACCCAGACGGTCTTCGCGTTACAGAACGCGCGGATGCCCAAGTCGGCGAGCTCGCGCCCGTAGCCGGAACGCTTGACGCCGCCGAACCCGAGTTCGGGGTAGGAGACCGTCATTCCGTTGATGAAGACCTGGCCGGCTTCGATGTCGTCGATGAAGCGTTCCTGCTCGGCTTCGTCGTTGGTCCAGGCGTTGGAGCCGAGGCCGAAGGTGGTGGCGTTGGCGATCTCGATCGCCTCGTCGATGCCCGACGCGCGGTACATCGAGGCGACCGGGCCGAACACCTCTTCGGTGTAGAGCGCCATGTCCTTGCTGATGTCGGTGACCACGGTCGGCGGGTAGAACCAGCCGGGCTGGTCGGGCGTCTTGCCGCCGAGGCGGACCTTCGCACCGGCCGCAACGGCGTCGTCGACCTGCTTGGCGATCTCGTCGCGGCCCGACTCGGTGGCCAGCGGGCCCACGTCGGTGTCCGGGTCGGTCGGGTCGCCGACCTTGAGCGCCTGCATCCGCTCGACAAACTTGTCGACGAAGGCGTCGTAGATATCGGTGTGCACGATGAATCGCTTGGCGGCGATGCAGGACTGGCCATTGTTCTGCACACGCGCGGTGACGGCGGTCTTGACCGCCTCATCCAGGTCCACCGACGGCATCACGATGAACGGGTCGCTACCGCCGAGCTCCATCACCGTCGGCTTGATCTCGTCGCCGCAGATGGCGGCGACGGACTGCCCGGCCGGCTCGCTGCCGGTCAGCGTGGCCGCCTTGACCCGGGGGTCGCGCAGGATGGCCTCGACCGCGCTGGACGAGACGAGCAGGGTCTGGAAGGTGTTCTCCGGGAAGCCGCCGCGCGCGATGACGTCGGAGAGGTACAGCGCCGACTGCGGGACGTTGGAGGCGTGCTTGAGCAGGCCGACGTTCCCCGCCATCAGCGCCGGGGCGGCGAACCGGACGGCCTGCCAGAGCGGGAAGTTCCACGGCATGACCGCCAGCACGACGCCGAGCGGCTGCCAGCGAGTGTAGGCGCGCTTCGCGCCGACCTTGGACGCCTCGGCCGGCTCGTCGGCGAGTAGCTTCTCGGCATTCTCCGCGTAGTAGCGAAAACCTTTGGCGCACTTGATCGCTTCGCCCTTGGCCGATTTGAGCGTCTTGCCCATCTCGAGGGTCATCATCGCGCCGACCTCGTCGGCTTCTTTCTCGAGCAGGTCCGCGGTAGCGTTTGCCCACTCGGCGCGCTGGGCAAACGTGGTGGAGTGACGGTAGTCGAGGAACGCCTCGTGGGCGCGGGTGATCGCGGCCTCGACCTCGGCGTCGGTAGCGGGTGTGAAAGTTTTGACAGTCTCGCCGGTGGCCGGGTTGATGGTGGCGATGGGCACGCTGACATCCTTCGTTGCGATAGTTGTTGACAGCTTCAACACCTAGCCTGCCACTAACGTTCCCAACAAGGGAGGGCCAATGAGCAAAGCCGCCGAGCTGATAGTCAAGTGCCTGGAAAACGAGGGCGTCGAGGTGGTCTTCGGGCTGCCGGGCGAGGAGAACATCCGTTTCGTGCAGGCGTTGGCCTCGTCGAAGATCCGCTACGTACTCACCCGGCACGAGCAGGCGGCGTCGTTCATGGCCGAGATGTATGGCCGGGTCACCGGACGCGCCGCCGTGGTCTCCGCCACCCTTGGGCCCGGTGCGATCAACATGCAGCTCGGTGTCGCCGACGCCACGACCAACAGCACGCCGCTGGTCGCGATCTCCGCCCAGG
The DNA here is from genome assembly GCA_963822655.1 of uncultured Actinomycetota bacterium. Taxonomy (GTDB): domain Bacteria; phylum Actinomycetota; class Actinomycetes; order Mycobacteriales; family Mycobacteriaceae; genus Mycobacterium. The sequence goes on along the minus strand of CAWGIJ010000012.1, from coordinate 74,002 downwards.
TCGGTCAGAACCGCGAGTACAAGGAGTCGCACCAGTACGTCGACCTGGTCTCGATGTTCGCGCCGATCACCCGCTGGTCCGCCGACATCCCGACCGCCCAGGCGATCCCGGAGATGGTGCGCAAGGCGTTCAAGCTCGCCGAGACCGAGCGCCCGGCCGCGGTGTATCTTGCCGTCCCCGAGCACATCGATGCCGACGAGGCCGATTACGACCTGGGACCCTTGCCGCGCAACGTCGTTCGCGCCGACGCGCCGGCGGCCCGCCAAGTCGCGCGTGCCGTCGACGTCCTGCGTGACGCCAAGAGGCCCGTGGTGCTGGCCGGCCATGGCGCCGCCCGATCCGACGCGACCGACGCGCTGGTGCGGTTCTCCGAGAAATTCAACATGCCGGTGGCCAACACCTTCCACGGCAAGGGCGTGATGCCCGACGATCACCCCAATAGCATTGGCGCGCTGGGCTTCATGCGGCACGACTACGTCAACTTCGGGTTCGACAATGCCGATGCGATCATCGCTGTCGGATACGAACTGCAGGAGTTCGACCCGGTGCGGATCAACCCCAAGGCCGACAAGAAGATCATCCACATCCACCGGTTCCCGGCCGAGGTCGACGCGCACTACTCCGTTGATGTCGGAATCATCGGCGACATCAGCGAATCGCTCGACGCGCTGGCCGAGGGATTGGGCGATCAGGTCTTCACGGCTGACCCGGAGATTCCCGGCGCCGGCCTGCTTGATGAGGAATTCGCTCGTGGACAGCAGGATTCGAGGTACCCGTTGGCCCCGGCCCGCATAGTGGCCGACACCCGGGCCGCACTCGACCGCAGCGACGTGGTGCTGGTCGACACCGGTGCCACCAAGATGTGGATGGCCCGGCTCTATCCGACCTTCGAAGCCAACACCTGTTTGATCTCAAATGGATTGTCCACCATGAGTTTTGCGTTGCCCGGCGCAATGGGCGTGAAGCTGGCGCAGCCGGATTCGAAGGTGCTTGCGGTGGTTGGCGATGGCGCTTTCCTGATGAACTCGCAGGAGATCGAGACCGCCGTGCGCGAGAAGATTCCGCTCGTGGTGCTGATCTGGGAGGACGGCGGCTACGGACTGATCGAGTGGAAGATGGACCTCGAACTCGGTGAACACCACTACGTCAAGTTCGGCAATCCCGACATCGTGAAGTACGCCGAAAGCTTTGGCGCCAAGGGCTATCGGATCTCCGCCGCCGACGAGCTGCTGCCGACTCTGCAGACCGCGCTTGCCGACGATGGGGTGTCGCTGATCTGCTGTCCGGTGGACTATTCCGAGAACCTGCGGCTGACCGACCGCCTCGGCGAGCTCGACGAGTCTCTGTAGCGACCCGTGCTGATCCGTCAGCTGGAGTCCCGCACGTGTCCAGGACGACGCTGTCGGCCCAGGCCCGCTACGCTTGCTGGGACGTGGGTGACGTCCTACCGGAAGTAGCGGGCTGCGCGGCGCCACAACATCCTCGATTGGGCTGCTGCGGGCCCGTTTCCGTCATTGGTGCCACGGTGGCAGGCCCGCGATCACGGCGCCGAAATTCTGCAGCGCCACGTTGCCATCGGACCAGTAGCCGCTATGGGCGTCGATGCTGGGCAGCCCGAACGGGCCGGCCGGGCCCTGGTCGGCGGCCAGTCGTATAGCGCCGAAGCCCGGCTCCGTCGGGTCGGTGCCCAACGTCCAGTCGGTGACGATGCCGCCCACGCTGATCGCATCGTACGCGGCGCGCATCACGTACACCCCTGCGCCGTCGCGCAGGCTCAGCTGTCCAGCGCGCTCGACGAGCATGCCGGGGCTGCCCACCGCGATGATGTTGTCGGCGTCGAGGTGGTGCCCGCGAGCGGCGGCCGCTCCGAGGACGGTCGAGCCGTAACTGTGGCCGATGATCGTGTCGATGGACGGCGGGCCGACATGGGAGGCCCGCTGCCCGTTCTCGAATGTGTCGAGTCGGCCGGCGGCGCCATACGCGGGCTGGGGAAAAGCGGCGCGGCTCAGGTCCATTGGACGGTCGTAATCCATCCAGGTTGTCACCGCGACCTGCTCGGGCCGCAGGCTGGGATCGGCGGTCCGGGCCGCCGTGTACATCGCCAGCGCCTTCTCATCGCTGAAGGGCAGCCGCGCCAGGCCCTGGCCGGTGCCCGGCACGAAAACCGCATTGCGGCTCGCGGTGTCCGGATTGCCGATCGATACTGCGCCGCAACCGAATTCGTCCAGTAATCCCAGGTAGCGCTTTGGTCCGGTGCTGGACGCCAATGTCGAGCTCATCGCTGCGTAGCCCGCCAGCCGGTCGTTGGCAGCGCTCAATTGCGACAGCAGCGCGTAGACCGCGCCGTCGTCGACCCGCGAGCCACTCGTCACCTGCGCAATGTCCTGGGTGGCGCGGTCGACATCGGCCTGAGCCCGTTGCTGCAACTCTGCCAGGTGCATCCGGTTGTAGTGGTCCTTGCCCAAGTTGTCGGGTGGATCCCATGGCATTCCAGAGTGATTGCCGACGTTGTGGTCTCGGTCGTACAGCCAGTCCTTCTCCTCGGCGCAGAGCTGATTCCACAGTGTGGTGAACTCCTTCGGGTCGTCGGGCAGCGGCTTGGACAACGCCACCTGGATCTGGGGCCGATTGTCGTGCGGCCCGGGCGGGATCGAAAGGTCACCGTCGGCCATGTCGATAGCGGCGGCCAATTCGCAGTCGGTCGAATCAGCCTCTGCCATAATCGCATCCAGCTGACGCTGCAGCTGCATCTCGGCGATCAACGCCGCCACCGGCGGGCCGTCGAAGTCCGTTCTCGCCGCCACCGTGTTGGTCGCGCCGTCGACCACCATCTGGAGCGCTGCGGCGTCGCGGCGCAGCGTGCTCAACGCCGACTGCACGTGCGCGATGCCATCGGCTGCCTTCGCGGCGGCCCGCGCCACCGCCAGCGACTCGTTGCCGTGCGCGTCCAGATCCAGACGAATCGCCGCGGTGGCATGCCGTCGGGCCAGCGCCGTTGACCCCTGCCAGCTATCGAACACTGATAGCGAATCCAGTTGGCGCGCAACCTCTAACGTCGCCTCGCTGCGGGCGATGGCGGCGTGAAATACCTCGCGTACCGCCGCGGCGCTCCAGCGATCGACGTCGGCCACCGTCAGCGTGATCCGCCCAGCCGCCACGTCTCACCGCCTCACCCGAAAACCGTTGGTTATCGCGTAACAGTGGCGCGGCGGCGCGGCAAGTCAGCTGTCAGCGGCCAACCCGCGGATCAGGGACTCTATGCACAGTTGAGGCCGCCACTGCGGCAAGGGAAATCAGGGCCAGCAGCTGCACCCAGGCGGAGTGGCCGGCATACCCGTCGACCGAGCGCCACGGATGGCGCGACAACGCCGCGCCGGCCAGGATCAGCCCGCCGGCGCTCAGCCACAGCGTCACCGTGTCGCGGGATGACGTACGGTCACGCAGCACCCGCCGAAGGCCAAGTGCGGCAACGAATACTGTGACACCGCCCCACCCGGCGATGATGAAGCTTGCGGCCAGTACCGGGGCGGCAGCCCAGAGTCCGGGTGTCCACGGGCGCGCGGCGGGATCGGTGGACCGTCGACGCTGTGGCCAGCACGCCAGCAAAGCCAGTAGCGGCAGCAGGGCGAGGCCGCCGGCCAACCCGATCCGGTAGAGCGAGTTCGGTGCGAAGGTCAGCGTTACGGTGCCCGACGTTCCGGATGGCACCACCCAGGCTTGCTGCCATCCGTTGACGGCCAACGGCTTCAAGCGGTCCCCGTTGCTGCTGCGCGCCACCCAGCCCGCGTTGATGCTTTCCGGCACCACCAGCACCCGCGACGTCTGTGCAGCGGGAATGCGCACTTCGCGGCGAGCCGGACCCCACGCCCCGGTGGTCACCGGTGCGGCGCTCGTTGTCGGTGCGGTGATCGGGCTGGACAATTCGGCGCCGTCGACGACGAATTGGGGGCCGGGACTGATCACCAGTTCCTGCGGCCCGGCGGGCAGCGCGATCGGGTCGGCGTCACACGGGTGAGCTGTCACCGGTGCGCCGTCCAGCAGCGCGCCCGCGGTCGTGTGGACGTCCGTGTGCACGAACCGGCCCGCGATCGCGATGATCGGGCCATGCTCGCAGTCGACGGTGACGTCACGCTCCCGGTTACGGGCGGCGTCCGCGGCGGCGATCGGCTGACCGTCGGTGCCCAGGGCGGCGATCTCGGCGAGCCCTGGCGGCTTCAGCTGCTCGAAGCCCAGCGCCGTGCGATCGATGACGTCTTTCCAATCGAGCAGGCTGATCGTGACGGTGTCAGTCACGCGCGAGTTGAGCGAAAGAATTTGCGCCCCTGACATTTCCATCGTACGGGCCTGTGGACCGTCGCCAAGGTCGACGGCCACCATGGTCGGATGCGCGGGCAGCGACGACGTGCTGGGCGTCAGCCGCAGCCCGGTCACCTCCGTCGGTTGCGGCAGGGTGAGGGTGATGGTCGGCGGCGTCTTGTGCTGCGTGACATGCTGGGGCGCCGTCCATGCGGTGGTGGGGTCGCCGTCGGTGGCGGCGTATGCCCCGCCGAGCACGTCGACGGAATCGGCGTCACCGTGCGCCTGCGTGGTGTCCGGCTCGGCGACCAGGTCGGCCAGCTTCGGTCCCGACCGCGCCCGCACCCAGACCGTCGGCACTACCGACGTCGGCACGGGCACGTTCAGCGTGCGGCTGAATGTCGCCGGCGACTCGGCCGCCAGCGCCATCGACGGCGCACACTGCATGGTGGTCAGACCCTTCGCGCAGCCCGGCCGGCCCAGCGGCTCCGCTCCCAGATCCCATTGCGCGACAGCGGTATTCGTTGGAGCGGGTGGTACCTGTGCGGTGTGGCGAATGTTGATCGGGTGCGCGAAGCCCTTGGCGTCGTACTGGGTGATCGACAGGTCGGTGATCGCGAACTGCACGCCGGGCGATCCGTCATCGGTGCGGATCGCGGTGATCCGGACCGACGGGGTCTCGCCATAGGGCAGCGCCGCGGTGACCGGTTTACCCGCCTCGTCGAACCGCAATGTCGTTGTACCGGTGGTTGTTTCGATCTCGACGCGTCGAACCTGGGCGCCGACGGTGGTCGCGCTCGGCGTGATGGTGATGACGCTGTTGGTCACCGGGTGGTCGAAGTCGACCTGTAGCCACTGGCCGACGGCCGACTGCAGGGCGTTGGACACCCAGGCCGTTGCGGAGTCGGCGTCGATCGCCGCGGCGGGCGACGCGGCGGTGGCGACGTCGGGCAGGGCGGTGGAGTCGGACGAGGAGCTGGATGCCGACAGCCTGCCGCCGGTCCAGGCGCCGTAGACGGTCTCGGCGTCGGGGGCCGGATAGTCGGGCACCCGGTTGAAGGTGTGCCGCGTGTCGCCGACGGTCCGGATCGCCGAGGAGTGGTCGTCGACCCGGCCGTAGTCGGTCTCGCGGGCCAGCGGTGTATCGGTAACGGTGGCGACCGGCACCGGTAGGCCCGCGGCGACGGCGTCGCCGGTCATCAGCGCCGGGCCCAGCGGCGGTTGGCCGGTGAGCCGCCTGCGTTCGTCGAGCCGCAACAGCGACTCGGGACCGCCGTCGACGCGGGGCATGTGGTCGATGTCGGCGAGATAGGGTCCGCTGGTCGGCGCGTCCACCCGATAGATCTCGACGGCGGGATAACGCGGGCGCAGGCCGCTGTCGGACACGAATCCCACCACCGGTTCGGAGCCGATCGGTGCGCCGAACTGTGCGACCTTCTGCAGCCGGGGCGATCCGGTCACCGCCCGGTGCACCAGGATCGGGCGTGCCGATCGGGAAGCCTCGGGATCCAGGTCGTTGCGCACGACCAGATACGAAATGCCCTGCCGGGCAAGCGTATCGGCGAGGCCGGCCGACGGTGTTCCCGCGGCGAACAGGCGCTGCACCGAATCCAGCGCGCGGATGGTCTGCGGCGGGGTCAGCGGGATGGAATCCCGCACGCCCCAAGGGCTGTCGCCAAGCACCTGTAGCGGCTCGTCGTGACTGGTGCCCCACAACTGGGTTGCGAACGGCGCACCGGGGACCACCAGCACCCGGCCCGGGGTCGGCGTCCCGGTGTTGTGCGCGGTCAGCCAGTCGGCGGTCTCATGCCAATAGCGCGGTATCGCCGTGAATGTGCCGGGCGGTGCGATCCGACCCGTCCACGCCAGCGACGTCCCAACCGTCAGCGCCGTCAGCACGACTACTCCGACCGCGACCCGCCGGTCGCGCTCCATGTTCGCAAACGCATTCAGCCACACCGGTTTCGGCACGCTGCCCGGCAGCGGGACGCGACCCAACAGCTCCGCCAAGCCCAGCACCACGGGGATGCGGATCAGTGACTCCAGCTTGTGTACGTTGCGGATCGGCGCGCCGCCTGCATCGAGAAAGGCCTGAACCTGTTGCGCCACAGGTGAACCCAAGCCGCCGCTGTATCCGGCGCCCAACAGGACCATGCCGAGCAACAGCATCGTCACCAAATGGCCGCTTCCCGGCGCACCGCGCGCGGACATCCCGGCCAGCCCGGCCAGCCCGGCCGCCGCCACCAGACAGGTCGCCAGGATGGCAACCGACCCGGTGACCAGCGGCGCGCCCGCGGTGGCGTTCGGCGCCACGAACGGCGTCCAGCTGTCGGTGCCCCGCAACACCTCGACCACCGACGACCATTGCGTTGTCACGCCGGATGATTCGATGAAATCCAGGAACGGCGGGCTGATCCGCGCCATCAGGATCAGCGCGACCAGCCACCAGGTAACCGCCAGCACCGACGCGAGCAGCAGCCATGCCGTGTAGCGCCACCACCGCCGGTTCGGCCGGTGGCAGGCCCACCAGATCACCGCGGGCAGACACCCAGCCAGCGTCGCAATCGCGTTGACCGCACCCATCAGCGCCACGGCCACTCCGGCCTGCCCCGCGAGCCGTCGCACCGACCGCCCCTCGGAACGCAGCGCCAGAATCGTCGGCAGCAACACCCACGGCGCCAACATGATCGGCAAGGTCTCTGACGAGATCGAGCCGAGCGTGGTCAGCACACGCGGCGAGAAAGCGAACGCCGCGGCGGCGACCACCCGCGACGACGGGGTGCCGAGTGCCAGCGCCTCGGCGACCCGGAGCAGCCCCCAGAACCCGACGATCAGCAGCAGCGCCCACCACAACCGCTGCGTCACCCAGCCCGGCAGCCCCAGTAGATGACCGGCCAGGAAGAACGTTCCGTGCGGGAAGAGATAGCCGTAGGCCTGGTTCTGCGCCTGCCCGAACGGCAACTCGCTGTTCCACAGATTGGTGGCGCGGGTCAGGAAGCGCAGCGGGTTCGCGGTCAGGTCCAGCTTGGTGTCCGGCGAGATCCGGCCGGGGGACGAGCTGAAGCTCAGGGCCAGCGCGACCGCAGAAACCAACCACAGCCACCGTCGCGACAACGGCACAGCGGTGGGACTAGCTACGGTTGCCGTACTCGACCCGGTTGAGCACCGACGACTGCGGGTCGCCTCCGGGGAGCGGCGGCTTGGTGTCCTGCTGCACCATCAACGTGATCCCGAAGATCGCGGCTGCGCCCAGCAGCAGGCCGACCACGACGCTGGCAGCGGCGGGCGCAACGAAGCGATTCATAGCTGCAAAGCTAACAGAGGGCGTAGAAGATGAGGTCGCGGCCGCCTAACCGCAGGCCGCTCACCACGTGACAGCATGGCCTGATGAGATTGCCGCGCATCCTGGCCGTGCTCGCCGCCGTCACAGCGCTGATGTCGGGGTGTAGCCACTCCGCACCGAAGCCCGCGCCGTCCGCGTCGACGACCGCCAAGGCGCAACCGCCGGCCAAACCGGCCTGCGGAAACCCGGCGGCCATCCCGCTGCGCGACAAGCTTGGTCAGCTGCTGATGGTCGGCGTCCGCAACGGCGACGACGCGAAAGCCGTCGTGACGAACTATCACGTCGGCGGCATCTTCATCGGCAGCTGGACCGACATGTCGATGCTGGGCCCCAACCTGGTCAAAGACCTGAGCGTCAGCACCGCCCTGCCACTGGCGGTCAGCGTCGACGAAGAGGGCGGCCGGGTCGCGCGGCTGTCCAAACTGATCGGACCCGCGCCGTCCGCCCGGGTGCTGGCCCAGACGCAGACTCCCGATCAGGTCTACGGCCTGGCGCTGGAGCGCGGCCATAAGATGCGCGGCCTCGGCATCACCGTCGACTTCGCGCCCGACGTCGACGTCACCGACGCCCCCGACGACACCGTGATCGGCGACCGGTCGTTCAGCTCGGTCCCGGCGAAGGTCACTGAATACGCCGCGGCGTACGCCCGCGGTCTGCGGGACGCCGGGCTGCTGCCGGTGATCAAGCACTTCCCCGGCCACGGTCACGGATCCGGCGACTCGCACACCGGCGGGGTCACCACGCCGCCGCTGTCGCAACTGCAGAACGACGACCTGATTCCCTACCGGACCCTGGTGACGCAGGCGCCGATCGGTGCGATGGTCGGCCACCTGCAGGTGCCCGAGCTCACCGGCGACGAGCCGGCCAGCGTCAACCGGGCGGCGGTGCAGCTGCTGCGCACCGGCACCGGGTACAAGGCGCCGGCGTTCGACGGTCCGATCTTCAGTGACGACCTGTCCAGCATGCTCGCGATCAAGGACCGCTACAGCGTGCCGGACGCCGTGCTGAAGACGTTGCAGGCCGGCACCGACGTCGCGCTGTGGGTTACCACCGACGAGGTGCCCGCGGTGCTGGACCGGTTGGAGAAGGCCGTAGCCGCAGGGGAGTTGACCGTTCCGAGCGTCGACGCATCAGTGCAGCGGATCGCGAAATTCAAGGGGCCCAAGTCCGACTGCGGTCCGTAATTCGGCGGCGCGCGCCCGAATTGCTTACTCTGAACAGGCGCGTTGGCTAGAAGGGGACAGCATGGCAGGTGGTACCAAGCGGCTGCCCCGTGCTGTCCGAGAGCAGCAGATGCTCGACGCCGCGGTCGAAATGTTCTCCATCAACGGCTATCACGACACCTCGATGGACGTCATCGCGGCCAAGGCCGAGATCTCCAAGCCGATGCTCTACCTGTACTACGGCTCCAAAGAGGAACTGTTCGGCGCGTGCCTGGACCGTGAACTGGCGCGGTTCATCGACGGTGTGCGCGAGGACATCGACCTCAACCAGAGTCCGAGAGACCTGCTGCACAACACAATTGTCGCGTTCATGCGCTACATCGACGCCAACCGCGCTTCGTGGATCGTGATGTACGCCCAGGCCACCAACTCCCAAGCCTTCGCTCACACGGTGCGCGAAGGGCGTGAGCGCATCATCGCGCTGGTGGTCCGGGTCCTGCAGGCGGGCACCCGGAATCCTGAGCCGGACACCGACTTCGAGATGATCGCGGCCGCACTGGTCGGCGCCGGCGAGGCGATCGCTACCCGACTCAGCACCGGCGACACCGACGTCGACGGCGCGGCCGACGTGATGATCAACCTGTTCTGGCGCGGTCTGAAGGGCAAGCCGTCCGACAAAGATGCAGCCGACCCCGACCCCGTTCCAGCCGAATCCGACTAGTCGAATGCGCAGCCGCAACGCCGATTTCGCGTGTGCGGTTCTCATTATCGGGTTGCTGGCCGGCGTTGCCGGACTTGCGACGACGTCATTGTTGCGCCTGGTCGAGCACCTCACCTACCACTACTCATTCGGGTCGTTGCTCGAAGGTGTCACCGCCAGCAGTCCGATTCGTCAGGCCGTGGGCCCGATGATCGGCGGCGCGCTGGCGGGCCTGGGCTGGTGGATACTGCGGCCGCGTGCGGAGGTGGCGCCGCTGGCTGCGGCCGTTACGCACCCAGAGCGTATTCGGTTGCTGCCGTTCACCTTCGACGCGGCGCTGCAAGTGCTGGTGGTCGGCTCCGGCGCATCGCTGGGCCGGGAGGTGGCCCCCCGGCAGTTAGCGGTGGCGTTGGCCAATCTCGCTACCGGGTGGATCAAGAGGCTCTCGGAACGCGATCGCAAGATCCTGCTGGCGTGTGCGGCCGGGGCCGGACTCGGCGCGGTCTACTCGGTACCGCTCGGTGGCGCGCTGTTCACTCTGAGGATCATGCTGAAAAGCTGGCATCCTCGTGCAGTCGGTGCCGCGCTGGTCACCTCGAGCCTGGCCGTCGCCGTGTCGTCGCTCGTCACCCACGATCAGCCGAACCTGGTCTGGCCCAACGCGAATGTGTCCCACCTGCTGATCGCCTACGCTGTCGTGCTGGCTCCGCTGGCGCTGGCGGTCGGGCTGATCTTCAACCGCGTCATGGGGTGGGCGAGTCAGCGCGAGTTGCCGAAGTCGTGGCTGCTGATCCCGGGGATCGCCGGTGCCGGTCTGCTGGTCGGCGTGTGCTCGCACTGGTGGCCGGAGTTGCCCGGCAACGGCCGGTCGATCCTCAATGTCATCCTGGCCGGCGGCATGACGCTGGGGACGGCGGCCATCGTGCTCGTGCTCAAACTCGTTGTGACGGCGACGTTTCTGCGGGTGGGCGCCCGAGGCGGGCTGTTCACCCCGGCGCTTGCGACCGGCGCGGCCGCTGGAACGCTGTTCGTCCTGACGATCAACGCCGTCGCCGGAACTCAGTTCCACGTACCGGCCATCGCGCTGGCCGGCTCCGCGGGAGTGTTGGCCATCACCCAGAACGCACCGATGTGGGCGGCGATCTTCGTCTGGGAGTTGGCCAGGCCACCGCTGTGGCTGGGTCTGGTGTTCCTGGCCGGCGCCCTGAGTGCCTACGGCTTGATGCGACTCCTCGAGCGGGCGCCGCTAAAGCGCGCGTAGGCTGCCGGTCAGGTGCGGATAGCCCTTGGAGATGTTGCGCAGGCTGATGTCCCAGCCGTCCGGACCCTGGTCGACGTACAGCCCGGCGCTCGCCGGCAGCAGCACAGGCTTGCCGAATCGCACCGAATACGTGACCGCATCGGGGAGACTGGCCTCCAAGTTCGCCAATACCGCTGCCGCGCTGAACATTCCGTGCGCGATCGAGGTGGGAAATCCGAACAGCTTGGCCCCGACCGAGCTGGTGTGGATCGGGTTGTGGTCACCACCGACCGTTGCGTAGCGACGGATCTGGCCGGGGCTGATGCGCAGAACCGCGTTGGGCGGAGGCAACTTCGGCTGCTTCTGCGGTGGCGGCTTGGGCTCATCGGACAGGCTGGTGCGCTGCTGGTGCAGGAACGTCGTCACCTGATGCCAGGCCACGTCGTTGCCCACACTGACGTCGGTGAGGATGTCGACCAGCAGACCCTTGCGGTGTTCGCGCAGATTTTCGGCGTGGGTCGTGATGCTGACCGTGTCGGTCACCCGGATTGGGCGGTGCTGGGTGATCTCGTTTTCGATGTGCACGGATCCCATTGCCGGGAAAGGAAAGTCGAACCCGCTCACCAACGACATGACCGACGGAAAGGTCAGCGCGAACGGATAAGTCAACGGCACGGCGTCGCCGAAGCGCAGGCCGGTGACCTCCGCGTACTCGGCCACGTTGGTGCGGTCGATCGGCAGTTCGTGGACCGTCACGCTCCGGTCGGGCACCTGTCCGCCACGCGGCACGAACGGCAGCGCGCCGGCCGCCGCGCGCAGCATGTTTTTCAACCCGCTGGGCTGCTGCGTCATGTCAGGCTCCCAGCATCGCCTGGCCGCACACCCGAATGGTGTTGCCCGTCACCGCGTTCGATGCCGGGCTGGCGAAGTACGCGATCGCTTCGGCCACGTCGACCGGCTGGCCGCCCTGGTACAGCGAGTTAAGCCGACGGCCCACCTCGCGGGTGGCCAGCGGGATGGCCTCGGTCATCTTCGTCTCGATGAAGCCCGGCGCGATCGCGTTGATCGTCACGCCCTTCTCGGCCAGCTTCGGCGCCAGCGCCTCGGTGAGCCCGATCATGCCGGCCTTGGTTGTGGCGTAGTTGGTCTGGCCGCGGTTACCCGCGATGCCGGCCATCGATGACAGGCCGATGATTCGGCCGCCCTCGCCGATGCTGCCGTTGTCGACCAGGCCCTCGGAAAGGCGTTGCGGTGCAAGCAGGTTGACAGCCAGCACCGAATTCCACCGGGCGTCGTCCATGTTGGCCAGCAGTTTGTCGCGGGTGATGCCGGCGTTGTTGACCAGGATGTCCGCGTGCCCGCTGTAGTGGTCGCGCAGATGCTGGGTGATCTTCTCCACGGCGTCGGGAGCGGTCACGTCGAGGGCCAGCGCCGTACCGCCGATGCGGGTGGCGGTCTCGGCCAACGGCTCCGCGGCGGATTCCACGTCGATCGCCACGACGCGGGCACCATCACGTGCGAACACCTCGGCGATCGTCGCGCCGATGCCGCGCGCGGCACCGGTCACGATGCCGACCTTGCCGTCCAGCGGTTTGTCCCAGTCCTTGAGTGGGGTCGAGTCCGCGCCGCCGACATGGAACACCTGTCCGTCCACGTAGGCCGACTTGGCCGACAGCAGGAATCGCAGCGTCGATTCGATGCCGGTGGCGGCCGGCTTGGCGTCGGGGGAGAGGTAGACCAGCGAGACGGTCGCGCCGTGCTGCAGTTCCTTGCCCAGTGAGCGGGTGAAGCCCTCCAGCGAACGCTGTGCGATCCGCTCGTCGCTGCTCTCCGCCTCGTCGGGAGTCGTGCCGATGACGACGACCCGCCCGGAGTGGCCGAGGTTGCGCAGCAGTGGCGTGAAGAACTCGTGCAGGGCCGTGAGCTTGGTCGGCGTGGTGATACCGGTGGCGTCGAAGACCAGCCCGCCGAACGAATCCGCCCATCGCCCGCCGAGGTTGGCGCCCACCACGTCGTAGTCGCCGTCCAGCGCCGCCCGCAGCGGTTCGACCACTCGGCCCTCGCCGCCGATCAGCAGCGACCCGGCGAGCGGCGGTTCACCTGCCCGATAACGCCGCAGCTTCTCGGGCTGCGGCACGCCAAGCTGCTTGGCGAGAAACGCACCGGGCCCGGAGTTGACGACTTGGGAGAATAAATCGGGTGCCACTGGGTTGCCTTCCATGCTGTCGGGTATCTGTACCGTAGTCGAGAGCTAACTTACTCCAGAGTAAGAACTGTGGGTAGCATGGCTCCCAACACTGGATAACCATCAACTGACGGAGATAACCGTGGCTTCTGAAAGCACCTCTGCAAGCTCCCAGGCGACCGCCGCCAAGCGACGGGTGGCGGTGCTGGGTGGCAACCGGATCCCGTTCGCGCGCTCGGACCGCGCCTACGCCGAGGCTTCCAACCAGGACATGTTCACCGCCGCGCTGGGCGGACTGGTCGACCGCTTCAACTTGTCCGGCGAGCGCCTCGGCGCCGTCATCGGCGGTGCCGTGCTCAAGCACAGCCGCGACTTCAACCTGATGCGCGAATGCGTGCTCGGTTCCGCGCTGTCGTCGTACACCCCGGCCTTCGACCTGCAGCAGGCCTGCGGCACCGGCTTGCAAGCGGCGGTAGCCGCCGCCGACGGCATCGCCGCCGGCCGCTACGAGGTGGCCGCCGCGGGTGGGGTCGACACCACCTCCGATGCGCCCATCGCGCTGGGCAACAACCTGCGGCACACGCTGCTCGGGCTGCGCCGGGCCAAGTCCAACGTCGACCGGTTGAAGCTCGTCGGCAAGCTGCCGGCCAGCCTCGGTGTCGAGATCCCGGTGAACAGCGAACCGCGCACCGGCATGTCGATGGGTGAGCACGCGGCCGTCACCGCCAAGAAGATGGGCGTGAAGCGGGTCGACCAGGACGAATTGGCCGCGGCCAGCCACCGCAACATGGCGGCCGCCTACGACCGCGGCTTCTTCGATGACCTGATCACCCCGTTCCTGGGCCTCTACCGCGACGACAACCTGCGGCCGGACTCGTCGGCGGAGAAGCTGGCCAAACTCAAGCCGGTGTTCGGGGTCAAGGCCGGCGACGCCACCATGACCGCGGGCAACTCGACACCCCTGACCGACGGCGCCTCGGTGGCGCTGCTGTCGACCGACGAGTGGGCTGCCGAGCACTCGATCACCCCGCTCGCCTACTTGGTCGACGCCGAGACCGCTGCGGTCGACTACGTCAACGGCGCCGACGGGCTGCTGATGGCCCCGACCTACGCGGTGCCGCGACTGCTGGCCCGCAACGGGCTCACCCTGCAGGACTTCGACTTCTACGAAATCCACGAGGCCTTCGCGTCCGTCGTGCTGGCGACGCTGGCAGCCTGGGAGTCCGAGGAGTACTGCAAGGAGCGCCTGGGCCTGGATGCGGCGCTGGGTTCCATCGACCGCAGCAAGCTCAACGTGAACGGTTCGTCGCTGGCGGCCGGTCACCCGTTCGCCGCCACCGGTGGGCGGATCCTCGCGCAACAGGCCAAGCAACTGCATGAGGCGAAGGCGAGGAACGGCGGCAAGCCGGTGCGCGGGCTGATCTCGATCTGCGCGGCCGGCGGTCAGGGTGTCGCGGCCATCCTGGAGGCCTGATCCAGCGGGCTCCGGCCTGCGTTTAAGCACCTCAGCCGTCGGGTAGTTAACTCGTCGGATAGCTCCGTGTTGTCGTCCGACCCCCGACCCGATGGCAGCGCGGGGCTTCCCTCGAATTGGCTGATTGCCTGCCTACAGGCACCAGATCGAGACCGGGCCGCCGCGCGATGAGGGGATTCCGCGGCGGCCCTCTCGTGTCTCGAACGGCAGACAGCAAAATCCCCCGTCTCGGAGGAGGACGGGGGATTTTGCTGTCTAGCGGATCAGAAAGCCGCTTCGTCGAGCTCCATGATCTCGTTGTCGATGGTCTCCAACACCTGGCGGGTGCTGGTCAGCAGCGGCAGGAAGTTCTTCGCGAAGAACGACGCCACCGCGATCTTGCCCTCGTAGTACGAGCGGTCGGCATCGCTGCAGCCGGCGTCCAGAGCCTCCAGGGCCACCGCAGCCTGACGCTGCAACAACCAGCCGATGACCAGGTCACCGACGCTCATCAGGAACCGCACCGAACCGGTGCCGACCTTGTAGATGCTGGAGATGTCGTCCTGCGCGGACATCAGGTAGCCGGTCAGCGTCGCGGCCATCGCCTGGACGTCCTCCATGGCGGTGGACAGCAGCGCCCGCTCGGCCTTCAGGCGACCGTTGCCGGACTCGTTCTTGATGAACTCCTCGATCTCCCCCGACACGTGGGCCAGGGCAACACCCTTGTCGCGGACGATCTTCCGGAAGAAGAAGTCCTGCGCCTGGATGGCCGTGGTGCCCTCGTAGAGCGAGTCGATCTTGGCGTCACGGATGTACTGCTCGATCGGATAGTCCTGCAGGAAGCCGGACCCACCGAAGGTCTGCAGGCTCTCGGTGAGCTTGGCGTAGGCCTGCTCCGAGCCGACACCCTTGACGATCGGCAGCATCAGGTCGTTGACCTTGACCGCCAGATCGGCGTCCACACCGTGCAGCGCCTTGGCGACCGCCGCGTCCTGGTAGGTCGCGGTGTAGAGGTACAGCCCACGCAGACCCTCGGCGTACGCCTTCTGGGTCATCAGGCTGCGGCGCACGTCCGGGTGGTGCGTGATGGTCACGCGGGGCGCGGTCTTGTCGGTCATCTGGGTCAGGTCGGCGCCCTGCACCCGTTCCTTGGCGTAGGCCAGGGCGTTCAGGTAACCGGTCGACAGGGTCGCGATGGCCTTGGTACCGACCAGCATGCGGGCGTTCTCGATGACCTCGAACATCTGCGCAATACCGTTGTGCACCTCGCCGACGAGCCAGCCCTTGGCCGGCACATCGTGCTGGCCAAAGGTGAGCTCACACGTCGCGGAGACCTTCAGGCCCATCTTGTGCTCGACGTTGGTGACGAAGACGCCGTTGCGCTCGCCCAGCTCGCCGGTCTCGAAGTCGAACAGGAACTTCGGCACGAAGAACAGCGACAGGCCCTTGGTGCCCGGTCCGGCGCCCTCGGGGCGGGCCAGCACCAGGTGGAAGATGTTTTCGAACATGTCGTCCGAGTCGCCCGACGTGATGAACCGCTTCACGCCGTCGATGTGCCAGGAGCCGTCGTCCTGCTGGACGGCCTTGGTCCGGCCGGCGCCGACGTCCGAGCCGGCGTCCGGCTCGGTGAGCACCATGGTGGAGCCCCAGCCGCGCTCGGCGGCGATGATGGCCCACTTCTTCTGCTCTTCGGTGGCCAAGTTGTAGAAGATCTGGGCGAAGCCGGCGCCGCCGGCGTACATCCATACGGCCGGGTTGGCGCCGAGCAGGTGCTCGTGCAGCGCCCACAGCATGGCCTTGGGCATCGGCATGCCGCCGAGTTCCTCGTTCAGACCGACCTTGTCCCAACCGCCTTCGATGACGGCGCGCACCGACTGCTTGAACGAGTCGGGCAGGGTCACCGTGTGGTTCTGGGGGTCGAATACGGGCGGGTTGCGGTCACCTTCGACGAATGAGTCGGCGACGGGGCCTTCGGCCAGTCGGCTCATTTCGGTGAGCATCTCGCGGGCGGTGTCGGCATCCAAGTCGGCGTAATCGCCTTCACCGAAGGCTTTGTCGACTCCCAACACCTCGAACAGGTTGAATACCTGGTCGCGGACGTTGCTCTTATAGTGGCTCACTGGTTCCTCCTCGATGAGAACGCCACCTATGGTTGGGTACTCGGGCTAAGTTACCCACCAGTAACACCGCTAAGTTATACCGGCGAGTAACCGGTTGCAAGCGACTGTGAGCTAAATATCAACCAACCAGTTGGCCTCGTGCCGAGTGAGACGGTGGCCTACCCGTCTAGCTGCGGTAATGATGGATGGGATGTCAATTGTGCCGAGTGTCACCGCGCTGCCGGAAGTGGACCTGCGCCACCCTGCCGATCAACTGAGGACGACGTTGCGCAAGGTGGCCCACGAGGTCGGATTCTTCTACCTGACCGGACACGACGTGCCCGAAGCGCTGACCCGCCGGGTGCTGCGCGCGGCACGCCGGTTGTTCGCGTTGCCGCAGGCCGACAAAGACGCCGTCGCGATGGTCCGCAGTCCACACTTCCGCGGCTACACCAGGCTGGGTGGCGAGCTGACTCGCGGCGAGGTCGACTGGCGCGAGCAGATCGACCTCGGTCCGGAGCGGACTCCGATCGGCGGCCCCGGCCAGCCCGACTACCTATGGCTGCAGGGTCCCAACCAGTGGCCCGCGGGCGTGCCGGAGTTGCCGGCCGTCATCGCCGAGTGGGACGCAGCGCTGGCCACGGTGTCGCGCACCCTGCTTCGGCATTGGGCGGCCGCACTCGGCAGTCCCGACGACATCTTCGACGACGCGTTCGCGCACGCGCCGGCCACTCTGATCAAGATCGTGCACTACCCGGCCATGGCGGCGAGCGCGCAGGGCGTCGGCGCCCACCGCGACTCGGGCGTGCTGACGCTGCTGCTGGCGGACCCGGGCAGCGATGGGCTGCAGGTGTGCGAGCGGGACGGCGTCTGGGTGGACGTGCCCCCGGTCAGCGGGGCGTTCATCGTCAACATCGGCGAGCTGCTCGAGTTCGCCACCGGCGGCTACCTGCGAGCGACCGAGCACCGGGTGGCCTTGCGGCACTCGACGGACCGCATCTCGGTGCCGTACTTCTTCAATCCGCGACTCGACGCGCGGATGCCAACACTGTCGCTGCCGACGGAATTGGCGCAGCGGACCGAACGGTGCGCCGACCCGTCAGACCCGATCTTCCCGGTGTACGGCCGCAACGCCTGGAAGAGCAGGCTGCGGGCTCATCCGGACGTCGCGGCCGCGCACGGCTACGTGACGGGCAGCGCGAAAGTTGTAACGCCTGACAGGTAGGGTCGACACCACGAAAATCCCGTCGACGCGAGTGGGCCCGGTGAATACTTCTGACAAGCTGACACCCACCTCCCTACGTGAGGCCTTTGGCCACTTCCCGTCCGGGATCATCGCGATCGCCGCCGAGGTCAACGGTGTTCGAGAAGGCTTGGCGGCCAGCACGTTTGTGCCGGTGTCGCTGGAGCCGCCGCTGGTGTCGTTCTGCGTGCAGAACAGCTCGACGACGTGGCCGAAACTCAAGGACGTCCAGGCGCTGGGTATCAGTGTGCTGGGCGAGTCGCATGACAGCGCCGCACGTTCGTTGGCGGCCAAGACCGGGGACCGGTTCGCCGACCTGGAAACGGAGTCGTTCAGCAGCGGCGCGGTCTTCATCCAAGGCACCAGCCTCTGGATGGAGACGGCGATCGAGCAGCTGGTCCCGGCCGGCGACCACACGATCGTGGTGCTACGGGTCAGCGATGTGCGGGTCGACCCGGACATCGCGCCGATCGTTTTCCACCGCAGCGTATTTCGGCGCCTCGGCGTCTAAGCCGCCTACGATGCACGCCGACACCTAGAACTAGGGCCGTCGGCTCAGCTCCTCGCGGTAAGCCTGGACACGACTCTCGATTTCCGCGGCGTCCTCGTCACGGCCTTCTTTGTGTGCGAGCTCGGCGCGCGCCGACAGCTCGTCGATCGCCCGGTGAATGTCGTTGACGCTGGTGGGCTTTCGGATTGTCATTGGTCACCGCCTTTCCGGTCGCACCCGACGGTACCCGGATTGGCGGTGACGTGACACCGCGTTTTCAGCGACGGAAGAGCTTGTTGCCCAACCAGACGACAGGGTCGTACTTCCGGTCGGCGACGCGCTCCTTCATCGGGATCAGCGCGTTGTCGGTGATGTGGATGCCTTCGGGGCAGACCTCGGTGCAGCACTTGGTGATGTTGCAGTAGCCGAGCCCGTGCTCCTCCTGCGCCTCGTCGCGCCGGTCGCGGGTGTCCAGCGGATGCATCTCCAGCTCGGCGATCCGCATCAGGTATCGCGGGCCGGCGAAGTGCTCTTTGTTCTCATCGTGGTCACGGATCACGTGGCAGACGTTGTTGCAGAGGAAGCATTCGATGCACTTGCGGAACTCCTGCGAGCGCTCGACGTCCTGCTGCTGCATCCGGTACTCGCCGGGCTGCAGATCCTTCGGCGGCGTGAACGACGGGATCTCGCGGGCCTTCTCGTAGTTGAAGGACACGTCGGTCACCAGGTCGCGGATCACCGGGAACGTCCGGATCGGCGTCACCGTGACCACTTCGTCTTCGGCGAAGGTCGACATCCGCGTCATGCACATCAGTCGCGGCTTGCCGTTGACCTCAGCCGAGCACGAGCCGCATTTGCCGGCCTTGCAGTTCCATCGGACCGCCAAGTCCGGCGTCTGGGTCTGCTGCAGGCGGTGGATGATGTCGAGCACCACCTCGCCCTCGTTGACCTCGACGTTGAAGTCCTGCAAGGCGCCGCCGGCCTCGTCGCCACGCCATACCCGCAAAGTCGCGTCGTAAGTCATCAGCCTCTCCGTCCTGGGTGGTCGGCCAGCTCTTCGTCGGTGTAGTACTTCTCCAACTCCGAGATCTCAAACGCGTCGAGCAGGTCGGGCCGCATCGGGGTCTGGTCTTTGTGGGTCACCGTGATGTCGGGAACGATCGGGTCGTCGCCCGAAGCGCTGCAGACCAGCAGCACCTTGCGCCACGACGAGTCCATCCCCGGGTGGTCGTCGCGGGTGTGGCCGCCACGGCTCTCGGTGCGCTCCAGCGCCGCTTTGGCGACGCACTCGCTGACCAGCAGCAGGTTGCGCAGGTCGAGTGCCAGGTTCCAGCCGGGGTTGTACCGGCGGTCGCCCTCAACGTGGATGTGCTTGAACCGCTCGCGAAGCTGGTCGAGCCGCGACAGCGCCTCGGTGATCTCCTCCGACTTGCGGATGATGCCGACCAAGTCGTTCATCGACTGCTGCAACTCCAGCTGCAACGTGTACGGGTTCTCCGCGGCGGTCCCATTCGTCGGGGTCTCAAAGGGAGCCAGTGCCCGCTTGGCGGCGGTCTCGACGGCGTCCTCGGTGACCTTCGGCCGGTTGCTCAGGGCCCGCACGTAGTCGGCCGCGCCCAGGCCGGCCCGTCGGCCGAAGACCAGCAGGTCGCTCAGCGAGTTACCGCCGAGCCGGTTGGAGCCGTGCATGCCGCCGGAGCACTCGCCCGCCGCGAACAGGCCGGGAACGGTGGCGGCGCCGGAGTCGGCGTCCACCTCGACGCCGCCCATCACGTAGTGACAAGTCGGTCCGACTTCCATTGGCTCCTTGGTGATGTCGACACCGGCCAGTTCTTTGAACTGGTGGTACATCGACGGCAGCCGCTTCTTGATCTGCTCGGGTGTCAGGCGCGAGGCGATGTCGAGGTACACCCCGCCATGCGGCGTTCCGCGACCGGCTTTGACTTCGGAGTTGATCGCACGCGCGACCTCGTCGCGGGGCAGCAGGTCGGGAGTACGACGGGCTGAGTCGTTGTCCTTGAGCCAGTCGTCGGCCTCCTGCTCGCTCTCGGCGTACTGGCCTTTGAACACCGCCGGGATGTAGCCGAACATGAATCGCTTGTCCTCGGAGTTCTTCAGCACTCCGCCGTCGCCGCGCACACCCTCGGTGACCAGGATGCCCTTGACGCTGGGCGGCCAGACCATGCCGGTCGGGTGGAACTGGACAAACTCCATGTTGATCAGCGTGGCGCCGGCCCGCAGCGCCAGCGCGTGGCCGTCGCCGGTGTACTCCCAGGAGTTCGAGGTCACCTTGAACGACTTGCCGATACCGCCGGTGGCCAACACCACCGCGGGTGCCTCGAACAAGATGAACTTTCCGGTCTCGCGGACGTAGCCGAAGGCGCCGGAGATCCGCCCCCCATTTTCGGAGCCGTCTTTCAATAACTCGGTGATCGTGGTCTCGGCGAACACCCGGATCCGGGCCTCGTAGTCGCCGAGCTCGGCGAAGTCCTCCTGCTGCAGCGAGACGATCTTCTGCTGCATGGTGCGGATCAGCTCCAGGCCGGTGCGGTCACCGACGTGCGCCAGCCGCGGGTACGTGTGACCACCGAAGTTGCGCTGGCTGATCTTGCCGTCCTTGAGGCGGTCGAACAGCGCGCCGTAGGTCTCCAGCTCCCACACCCGGTCCGGTGCTTCCTTGGCGTGCAACTCGGCCATCCGCCAGTTGTTCAGGAACTTGCCACCGCGCATGGTGTCGCCGAAGTGGGTCTTCCAGTTGTCCTTGGGGTTGGTGTTACCCATCGCCGCCGCGCAACCACCCTCGGCCATCACCGTATGGGCCTTGCCGAACAGTGACTTCGACACCACGGCCACCTTCAGGCCGCGTTCCCGCGCCTCGATGACCGCGCGTAGACCCGCGCCACCGGCACCGATGACGACAACGTCGTAGGAGTGCCGTTCGACCTCAGTCATGAAACCTCGCTCAACTCTCTAGATTCCCGCGAAATGGCTTCTCAGCCAACAAACCTCAGGTCGGTGATGGTGCCGCTGGCAACCAGCGCGATGTAGAAGTCGGTCAGCATCAACGTGCCCAGCGTGATCCACGCGTACATCTTGTGGCGGGTGTTGAGCTTGCTGACCTGCGTCCAAATCCAGTACCGCACAGGGTGTTTGGAGAAGTGCTTGAGCCGCCCGCCGGTGACGTGCCGGCATGAGTGGCAGGACAGGGTGTAAACCCACAGCATGATCACGTTGCCGAGCAGGATCACATTGCCCAGGCCGAAGCCGAATCCGCCCGGCCCGTGGTCGGAGTGGAAGGCGACGATCGCGTCGTAGGTATTGATCACCGAGATGATGCCGGCGGCATAGAAGAAATATCGGTGGGTGTTCTGCACGATCAGCGGGAATTTGGTCTCACCGCTGTAATGCACGCGCGGTTCGGCCACGCCGCAGGCGGTGGGTGACTGCCACACCGTGCGGTAGTAGGCGCCGCGGTAGTAGTAGCAGGTGAGTCGGAACAGCAGCAGAAACGGCAGCGTCATTGCCGCGTAGGGCAACCACCAGACGTCCGGCAGCACCTGGGGCCAGAAGTCACTGGCTTCCTTGATGCATCCCTGGCTGACGCACGGCGAGTAGAACGGCGTCAGGTAGTGGTACTGCGGGACGAAGTAGTTGTTCTGCAGAAAAGCGCGGACGGTCGCGTAAATGACAAATGCGGCGAATCCCAAGTCAATTCGCAGCGGCGACAACCACCACCGATCGGTGCGAAGTGTTCGCTGCTCGATGCGTGCGCGCGTCGGTGAAAAGACACCGGACGCAGGATGGTTCGCCGTGGGTGCGCTCATCAAATGTTCCTCTTCGAACGGGCTGTTCGTCGAAGAGTACCCACGCACACCCCGATGATTCGCGGCGGGGCGTGAAATCAGGACCGGTTGTGACCGCCGACTCCCTCTTGGTCGACGTCGCGCCAAAAGTCGCGGTCGTAATCGGTATCGGGAATGGCGATCTTTTCGCTGGATTGCGGCAGTGTCACGAGCGCTAAGTCGAATTCGGAAACATCGGTGTCAAGTAATTCGACGTCGCCGATGATGCGGTCGGCGTCAATGACGATGCGGCGCATCGCGGGGCTGTCGCCGTAGCGCGCCCTCAGCGAGCTCACGCACCGCCGCAAGCCACCGATGAGGTCGTGCAGTTCGGCCAGTTCGGCAGTGGTGGACAACGGATCTCCCTGGAGGCGAAGTGTCATGGATCACAGTGCGCCTTCCATACTATCGAGCACACGGCCTCAGCGTGAGATGGATCACGTGCGGCCGGGTCAGTCCGCGTTGAAAGGCTCCAGTAGCCGGTGCGGTTTTCGGAGGGCCTCGCTGACCGGATCGCGGCGCTTCGAGCGTTCGCGCGGACGGCGGGGCGGGTGCATGACGAGGTCGGCGACGTCGGGCAATTGGCCGCACGAGCAACACACGCGATCGGGGCCGATCCCGCCGCCGCAGTCGGCGTGCCGGTAGCTCTTTCGCTGCGCCCGGTCGACGTAATGCTCGTTACCCCAGCCGGCCAGTGACCAGATGATCGGCCACAGCCGGCGGCCCTTTTCGGTCAGCAGATACTCGTCGCGCCCGCGCCGGCCGGCTTCCTTGACCAGCACTTCTTCATCAACAAGTAGTGAAAGACGCTCAGCAAGAACAGCTTTCGGTATGTCGAGATGCGCTTGGAAGTCGCTGAATCGGCGAACGCCGTAGAAGGCGTCGCGAACAACCAGCAGCGTCCAGCGCTCGCCGACGATCTCGAGTGAGCGGGCGATGGGACAACTCTCAGCGGTGTACTCGCGGGGCAGGGCCACCCGTCGATCGTACCCTTGCAGGTTCGTTGACCGAACCATAGACTCGGATAACGGAAAGTTCGTTGAATGAACCAATGAAAGGTGAAGCCGATGGGTTTCCACCGTGAACCGCATGGCATGACTCGGATCGACATCGAAACCGGAATTCCCTTCGAGCAGTTCATTGCCGCGCTGGAGAAGGCGGCGCCGCCGGTCGACCAGGCCGCGCTGGAGCGGATCAAGGCGACCGGTGGCAATTGGGGCGACGTCCGCGCCGCCGCGGCCGAGAACGCACCCAACGACTTGATGACCTACGCCAAGATCGATGCGCGCGGATACTTCGGCGTTGCCGGGCATCACACGCCGGCGATCGAATACCTGATCGGCAACCACGTCATCGCCGAGACCATGTTCCGTCATGAGGCCAAGGCCATGCTGTACGCGCCGCTGCGCATGCTGGTCTATGGCGACCACGACGGCAACGCGGTCTTCACGATGGATCAGCCCGGCCCGGCGTTCGGCAGCCTCGGAATCCCGGAGGTGGCTCAGGTCGGGCTGGACCTCGACCGCAAGGTGGTCAATCTGTTGAAGGTCGCGGGCGTCGACGCCGAGGAGGCTTTCAGCTGACCCACAAGTCGAACTACGCGGCGTCGGGGTTTTCGTCGATCGCCAGGCGATAGCCGCGTTTGACCACCGTCACGACAATGTTCCTGTCGCCCAGTGCTTTTCGCAGCCGCAGTATCGCGGTGTCAACGGCATGCGGGTCCGCAGCGGTGCCCGGCAGTGCGCGGAGCAGCTCGCTGCGGGCGACGACGCAACCGGGCCGCAGAGCCAGCGCGCGCAGGATCGCCAGGGTGGCCGGAGACAGCGACTGCATTATGTCGTCGACCGTGACCGCCGAGTCGGAAATCTCTATCCGGTGACCCGCGGCGGTGAGGGCAACCCGATAGCCGCCGAGCGACGGTCCCTCGAGTTGGTCCATGCAGTGTGTGTATGCCAGTCGAGTGTCGGGCGGGTTACCGGCCAATTGCCGAGTCGTTGCTCTCGGCTACCAGACGTCACCGTCGCGCCAGTCGCACGTCAGGGCGGCAGTGGTGTCCAGCGTGGTGCCGAGCGGGAAGACGAACACCGACCCGTCGTCTTCGGGCGTGCGGGTCGGTCCGGTGGGTGCCAGCACCGACGTGGGCCCGCGCCACGGCAGCCAGCCGCGTAACGCGTAGAGCCGCCTCCCCCGGTCGGACGAGCTGAGCGCGCCGAGTTGGTAGGCGCCGCGGATCACCTGCTCGCACGCGTCGAGGATCGCGATCGCCAGACCTTGCCCGCGCCAATCCTCACGGACGGCAACGGCTTCCACGTATCCACAGCGCAGTGAGAGACCTCGGTAGAGCAGCCGCCGCTGGACGACCGCGCCGTGGGCGATGATGGCGCCGTGATGCCAGATGAGCGCATGCATCCCGCCCAGCGCATGGTCCCAATCGGGGTCGGTGAACTCGCCCCCGAACGCGTCGCAGACCATCTCGTGGGCGCGCTGCCGCGCGTCGCTTTCGAGGTCGGCGGTGTGAACCAGGCGGGCGGTGTGGACCTGGGTGTGCACACTGCTGGTCTACCAGTTCGGCTGGTCCGCCGCCAGGGGTCTGGACCAGTGCAGGCGGACCCGCTGGCCGGGCCGCAACTGGGCGACCTTGTCGATGTCGTGGTCGGCGACCACGCCCGCCACCGGGTAGCCGCCGGTCACCGGGTGGTCGGGGCCGAGAATGACCGGTAATCCGTTGGGCGGCACCTGAATCGCACCGCGGGTGGCACCCTCGCTGGGTAACTGGCGGTCCGGGTCGCGGTGCGCCAGTGGGCGCCCCTGCAGTCGCATGCCCACCCGGTCGCTGCGCTCGGAGGCCGTCCAGATGGTGTGCACCAGGGCGTCGGCGTCGGCGAGCCAGTCGTCGCGCGGGCCCGGCACCACCGCGAGTTCGATCACGCCGTCGGTGATCGGCGCCACCGGAGCTTGGTCGAGTTCGGGATAGTCGTCGGGGTGTTCGCCGATCGTCAGCACGTCGCCGGGTTCTAGCGGCGGCGGCCCGAGCCCGGACAGCACGTCGTAGCTGCGCGAGCCGAGTACGGGCTCGATATCGATGCCGCCCCGGATTGCCAGGTAGCTGCGCAGGCCTGAGCGCGGCACGCCCAGCGAGATCACATCGCCGTCGCGTAGATGATGAATACTGTTAGCGCCGAACAGAGTTGAGCCGATTCGAGCGTCGGCGTCGGCTCCGGTGACCGCGATGTCGAGGCCGCCGCGGACGCGCGCGGCGAAGCCGCCCATGGTCAGCTCGATGGTGGCGCGGTCGTCCGGGTTGGCCACCAGCCGGTTGGCCAGCGTATGCGCGGCGCGGTCCGCGGCACCGGAGCGGGTGACGCCGAGGTGGGCCAGGCCGGCCCGGCCGAGGTCCTGCACGAGGGCCAGCGGTCCGGTGCGCAGGATCTCCAGGGTTGCCATTCGGCTACACCGCCCGGAACTGGACCCAGTCGCCCGGCGTCAGTAGCGCCGGGTCGGCCCGATCGATGTCCCACAGCACGGCGTCGGTGCGCCCGATCAACTGCCATCCGCCGGGGGACCGGCGCGGATAGATGCCGGTGAATTCGCCGGCGAGACCCACAGCGCCGGCCGGGACGGCGGGACGCGGCTCGGAGCGCCGCGGAACGGCCAGCCGCGGGTCACCACCGACCAGATACGCGAAACCCGGTGCGAAGCCGCAGAATCCGACGGCCCACGGCTGTGCGGTGTGCGCCTCGACCACCTCCGCTGCGGTCAGGCCGGTCAGGTCGGCCACCTCGGTGAGGTCGGCGCCGTCGTACACCACGTCGATCACCCGCGGCTCGGGCGGAGCGGCCGCATCGTCGCCCGCCGTGACCTCGAGCGCGTCAAGTCGACGGCGCAGTGCGCCTTGGCGTCCGGTGCCGTCGAGGGTGAGCAGCACCGTGCGCGCACCCGGAACGACGTCCAGCACATCGGGCAGCGCGGCGTCCCGCAACGCGGCTGCCCACCTCAATACCTCTGCGGTGCAGTCGAATTGGAGCAGCAGCGCCCGGTCTCCGTAGTCGAGGAAGCGCACGCTCAATGCAGGACGTTGGCGATCAGCGCGGGCAATTGGTCGGCCACCAACGGATAGCTCAGGGGTGAGGCGTAGGCGATAGCCCCGGCCTGGTCCTTCGTGGTGAACACGCTGCGCGAACGGTGCTCTGCCACAGCGGGATTGGCCAGCAGGGCGGCCTGATCGGCATCGCTCTCCGTCGTCCAGATCAGCAGTTCGGCGTCGCCGAGAGTCGCTTTGAGCTTGTCGCGTGAGATGAACGCGCGCTGCCGGTCGACGGCCAGCGAGGCGAGGCTCTCCGGGATACCCAGACCCATCTGCTTGAGGAAGTCAGTCTGCCAACCTGTGATCGCGACGACGTTCTCCTCGTGCAGCGTGCCCTGCAGCAGGAGTGCCCGCTTGTTCTTGAACTGCGGGTACTTGTCCGCGACGGCGGTGAAGCCCTTGTCGACATTGCCGATCAGCGCGGCGATCTGGGCGGATTGAAAGACCGCCTGCCCGATCGCTTTTGCCTGGTCTTTCCACGGCTCGAAGAACGCGTCGCCGGCGGACTGCGCCAGCGTCGGCGCGATCGACGTCAGCTTCTGGTAGGTGTCCTGATCCAGGCCGGCGTCGGTGGCGACGATCAGATCGGGCTTGAGGCCGGAGATCTTCTGCACGTCAATTCCGTTGCTCAGATTCAACACAACGGGTTTGGCCGCACCGAGCTTGGGCTGGGCCCATGGCCATACGCCGAACGGCTGATCACCGAACCAGCTGGTCACCGCGATCGGGACGATGCCGAGCGCGAGCAGGTCGTCCTGCCCGGTGAAGCCCGCGCTGACGACTCGCTTTGGTGGTTGGGCGATGGTGGTCTCGCCGAAGATGTGGGTGATCGTGACGGGGCCGTTGCCGCCGCCGCTCGCCGCGGGCGGTGACTTGTCCGCCGAACACCCCGCGATCGCGAGCAGGCCTGCAGCCGCGCCGGCCCGCAGAAACCCTCGGCGATCCCAGTGCTGGTCCACGGCCTGAGCCTAGCGCGGTCAGCGGGTCGGCCATGGGCTGTAGTCGGCAATCAGCTCCTCCTGCGGGGGCCGCTCGCCGTCGGGCACGTGCTGGAGGTTGATCCGGATCCGGTACCAGATCGAACTCGGCCCGCGCATGCCGTCGACCAGCACATCGGCCGGCTCCAGGCGTTCGGCCGCCGCGGGGTGCCGCTGGCGCCAGGTGTCCAGCGCGGCCATCGCCTCGTCCTTGGTCTTGGTGCGAGCGACCTCGATGAGTGGCATCAGCGACTGGCGCCGTCCGCTGCCGTCGCGGCGTGCGCCTTTGGGCGCCTTCTCCGCGGGCCCGAGTTCTTCGGCCAGCGTGAGCAATTGGTCGAGACGGCCGGCGGTGTTGCTCATCGTGGCCCACGGGTCGCCGATCTCGGTGTAGCGCTGCGGAACCGTCGCGACGGTGAAGTCGGCCGGATCGCAGTCGGCCACCTCGTCCCACCGCAGGGGAGTGGAGACGCGCGCGTCGCGGGTGGCGCGTACCGAGTAAGCCGACGCGACCGTGCGGTCTTTGGCGTTCTGGTTGAAGTCGACGAACACGCCCTCGCGTTCCTCTTTCCACCATCGGCTGGTGGCCAATTCGGGTGCGCGGCGTTCCACTTCCCGCGCGACGGTCTGCGCCGCCAGCCGCACCTGCTTGAACGACCAGTCCGGCTCGATGCGGGCGTAGATGTGGAAGCCCCGCGAACCGGACGTCTTCGGCCAGGCGACGAGCCCGTGATCCTCGAGCACCTCGCGGGCCACCTCCGCGACGTCGACGATGTTCCGCCAGGTCACGCCCGGCATCGGATCCAGGTCGACGCGGAGCTCGTCAGGATGGTCGAGGTCGTCGGCGAGCACGGGGTGCGGATTGAGGTCGATGCAGCCCAGGTTGACCGCCCAGGCCAGGCCTGCGGCGTCGTGCAGCACGGCCTCTTTTGCGGAAGTACCTCGGGCATAGCGCAATTCGGCGACGTCGACCCAGTCGGGTCGTTTCTCCGGCGCACGCTTCTGAAAGACGGCCTCCTGGTCGATGCCCTTGACGAACCGTTTCAGAATCATCGGCCGACCGGCCACTCCGCGCAGGGCTCCGTCGGCGACGGCCAGGTAATAGTGGATCAGGTCGAGCTTGGTGATGTCGGCCCGGCCGTCGCGCTCGGGAAAGACGATTTTGTCCGGATGGGTGACTTCGACCTGGTGTCCACCCACGTCCAGCGACACCGCAGCCATGAGTTCGATGGTAAGTCGGCAAACCGTCCTCGCCACGGTGCGACGTCCGTCACATAGTGTGGACCGCATGCCCAGTCTTTTCGACCTGCCCGTGCAGGCGGCAGCCAAGGTTCAGCAGTACGCCGAGCGTGGCTACTTCGAACTGCACTATCTACGCAAGATCATCGAATCCGGCACGTTCCGGCTGGAGAACCCGCTGAACTACGCGGCGATGGCCGCCGAGATCGCGAAGTGGGGCGAGATCGGCATGCTGCCGTCGTTCAACGCCCGGCGCACGCCGCACCGCGTCGCGATCATCGACGACGCCGGGGAGCTCACCTATAAGGAACTCGACGAGGCCGCCAACGCGGTCGCGCACGGTCTGCTCGCCAAGGGTGTGAAAGGCGGCGACGGCGTCGCGATCCTGGCGCGCAACCACCGCTGGTTCGCGATCGCGGAGTTCGGCTGCGCGCGGGTCGGGGCCCGCATCATCCTGCTCAACAGCTCGTTCTCGGGCCCGCAGATCAAAGAGGTGTCGGAGCGCGAAGGCGCCAAGCTGATCATCTACGACGATGAGTACACCGAAGACGTCAGCAAGGCCGACCCGCCGCTGGGCAAGCTGCGTGCGCTGGACACCAACCCCGACGGCGACGATTCCGGCAGCACGGACGAGACGCTGGCGGATCTGGTTGCCGCCAACAGCAAATCGCCCGCGCCGAAGGCCAGCAAGCACTCGTCGATCATCATCCTGACCAGCGGCACCACCGGCACCCCGAAGGGCGCCAACCGCAGCACCCCGCCGACACTCGCGCCGATCGGCGGCATCCTGTCGCACGTCCCGTTCAAGGCCAACGAGGTGACCTCGTTGCCGGCGCCGATGTTCCACGCGCTGGGCTTCCTGCACGCCACGATCGGGATGTTCCTGGGCTCGACGCTGGTGTTGCACAGCAAGTTCAAGCCGGACCAGGTGTTCGACGACATCGAAAAGCACAAGGTGAGCGCGGTTGTCGTGGTGCCGGTGATGCTGTCCCGGATGCTCGATGCCTTGGAGAAGAGGGGCAGCAAGCCCGACCTGTCGAGCCTGCGGATCGTCTTCGCCTCGGGTTCGGCGCTGGGCGCCGATGTCGCGGAGCGGGCGCTCAAGGACCTCGGCCCGGTGATCTACAACATGTACGGCTCCACCGAGATCTCGTTCGCCACCATCGCGCAGCCCCACCACCTCGAGTTCAACTCCACGACGGCCGGCCCGCCGGTGACGGGAGTCAAGATCAAGATCTACGACGAGAACGGCAAGGAGTTGCCACAGGGCGAAGTGGGCCGGATCTTCGTCGGCACCACCTTCCCGTTCGAGGGCTACACCGGCGGCGGCGGCAAGCAGATCATCAACGGGCTGCTGTCCTCCGGCGACGTCGGCTACTTCGATGAGAACGGGCTGCTCTACATCAGCGGGCGCGACGACGAGATGATCGTCTCCGGCGGCGAGAACGTCTTCCCGGCCGAAGTGGAGGACTGCATCAATGCGCTCCCCGACGTGGTGGAGGCGACCGCGATCGGCGTCGACGACAAGGAGTGGGGACATCGGCTGCGGGCCTTCGTCGTGAAGAAGGACGGCGCGAATCTCGATGAGGACGCCGTCAAGAAGCACGTCAAGGATCAGCTGGCCAAGTACAAGGTGCCGCGGGAAGTGATCTTCCTCGACGAGCTGCCGCGTAACCCGACCGGGAAGATCCTCAAGCGCGAGCTGCGGGAGATCGACGCCGACTAGCTCGTCGGAGGCCGTGAAACAGAAGCCGGGGCTGCGAATTCGCGAGAATCGCCGCCCTGCTTTCTGTCTCGCGAAGAGTCAGCCGTCGAAACCCGTTCCGCCGTCGAGCTGTTCGCGCAGGATGTCGATCTGCCCGGTGTGACGAGCCGTCTCCTGGATCATGTGCACGTAGATCCACCGCAGCGACACCGTCGTGTCGAGCCGGCCGTGCCGCAACTCATGGTCCAGCTGGTACTCCGCGGCGATGCGTCGCGAGTCCTCACACTGCGCCTGGTAGTCGGCGACCAGGGTCGGCAGCGACTCGTCCGGCTGCAACTCGAACTCCCAGGACCGCTCGTGCGTGCGACGGTTGTCGTCGAGACGTCCCTGCAGGAACTGCTCGAACCAGCCGTATTCGGCCCAGCGCAGATGTTTGACCAACCCGCCGACGGTGGTCGGCGACGGCACGAGATGGCGGCGGGCATCGGCGTCGGAGAGGCCAGAAACCTTGCGTACCAAGATGTCTCGGTAATCGTCGAGGAACGATTCCAGGGTGGCGCGCTCGCCGGTGACGGCCTGCTCGCGGCGATGGGGGCCCTGCGTGTCTGCCATGACCGCGAAGCTAGCACTGCCGGCTGGCAGCGCGATTAACGCGCGTCTCTGATGCTTCGGGTGATCTCGGCGGACAGCTTCGCGTCCTTCAGCAGAAGCTCGATGAGCGCGCTGATCACTTCCTGCCCCGTCACCCGGGCGTAGCCGAGTCGGTCGGCCGCGTCGCGCTGCCAAATGTCCAGGGCCCGGTGCGTGGCAGGGGACAGGTCGACGGTGCGACGGGTTCGTTGCGCACGCGACGGCTGCGCGGCCTTCTTGCGGTCGTTGCTCTGATGGACGTTCTGGAAGCGCTCGGTCTGCGCAGACGCATCCGCGCGTCCGGGCGGCCTGCCTCGAAATGACGGCGAGCTGGAATCCATGCGGCTGACGACCTTCGGTTGACGTGAGAGTTCAGTAGATCAGGACTTGATTATGTCGGTCAAAACACCACCTCGCAGTGGTGGCGCGCCGTGCCGCGGCGCCGGCAGACAGCGCACCGGTTGACTGGCAACCATGTGACCGCTACCGACCGATGATTGCTGACTTGCGGTTAGGGAGGTCTATGTATTAGATCGCGAATATCGACGTGAATTCGCTGTAATGATTGTTGTTTCGATGAATAGTCCAGAATTACTAAGCTGAGAAAATGTGTAAATACGTAGCCGCGGAGGCACGGAGATACTGAAGTCAGGAGAACCGGATTATGGCTTTATACTGGACATATACCGACATCAGTGACTACTGAACCCAGTATTGCCTGACCTCAGGAGATGCTGAAGGCAGTATTGCATTAGCTGTGCGGACCAGTGGTAGGAGGGACAATTTGGAAAATTAGCTGCTCAGCACGTAAAACGACATTCTCAGGCACTTCGGAGTTGCAATTCAGCGTTTGCTAAGGAATTCTATTTAACGTTCTCGGTGTCAGTCACCAGAAGACGAAGGAGCAAGCAAGGTGAAGCACTCACTCTCTTCAGCCCGCCGCGTTGCCGCGAGCGCAATCGGCGCAGGCGCGGTGGCAGGCGCGATGCTTTTCGGAGCCGCTCCCGCGGCTGACGCCGCGCCGGCGGCGCCCGTCCCGGCAGTTGGCCCCATTCAAGTCGCCCCGCCCGAGTGGGGCGGACACGGCGGTGGTCATGGATTTGGCGGCGGCCACGGCGGGTTCGGCGGCGGCCACGGTGGCTTTGGTCATGGCGGGTTCGGCGGCGGCCACGGTGGCTTCGGCCGCGGATTTGGCGGTGGCCATCGCGGCGGCTGGGGCTGGGGTGGCCGTGGGTTTGGTGGCCCAGGCGGCTTCAATCACGGTTGGGGCTGGGGTCGCCCCGGCTGGGGCCGGCCAGGTGGCTTCTGGGGGCACCCGGGCTTCTACGGTGGTCACCACCGCGGCTGGGGCTGGGGTGGCCCAGGTTTTGGTGGACCCGGCTTTGGTGGCCCAGGCGGCTTCAATCACGGTTGGGGCTGGGGCCGTCCCGGATGGGGTCGCCCAGCCGGCTTCTGGGGACACCCGGGCTTCTACGGTGGCCACCACTACGGCTGGGGTTTCCCAGGTGGACCGGGCTTCCCAGGTGGACCGGGCTTCCCCGGTGGACCCGGCTGGTGACGAGCTTCCATTAACCAGGGGGAATAAGGCCGGCCTCGTTCTTGGACCAACGGGGCCGGCCGCCCCCTCCCACAGATGTTCACGCCGATCTGAGCTCCGTCAGGTCGGCGTGAACCTTATGTGGGTCACGGCTTAGGGATCGCGGGGCAGCCCGAGCAGGCGCTCGGCGATGATATTCAGCTGAACCTCCGACGTGCCGCCGTAAATCGTGGTTGCCCGGCTGGCCAGCAGGTACTCCGCCCACTTCCCGGGCAGCTGCTCGGGATCCCCGACCGCGCCGTCGCCCCCGAACGACGACAGCCCGAACTCGGCGTAGCCCTGCCCGGTGCGCATCGACAGCAGCTTGGAAATTGCCGCCGACGGCATGGCGTCGCCGCCGGCCAGTGTCAACAGCGTCGAGCGCAGATTCAGCACCTTGGCCGCATGCCCCTCGGCGATCAACTGGCCGGCCCGATTCTGCGCGATCTGGTCGAACTGCCCGTCGCGGACGAACTCGACGAACTGATCGAGGGTGGCCAGGAACGGCGCCTCGCTGCCGCCGATCGAAACCCGTTCAGCCGTGAGGGTATTGCGGCTGACCTCCCAGCCCCGGTCTACCTCACCGAGCACCAACTCGTCGGGCACGAACACGTCGTCGATGAATACCGTGTTGAACATCGCGCCGCCGGTCAGCTCGCGCAACGGCTTCACCTCGACACCCTCGCTCTTCATGTCGAGCAGGAAGTAGGTGATGCCATTGTGTTTCGGAGCGCTCGGGTTCGTCCGGGCCAACAGCGCACCCCATTGCGAGAATTGCGCCGCAGTGGTCCAGATCTTCTGCCCGGTGATCCGCCAGCCGCCGTCGACCTTGGTCGCCTTGGTGCTCAGCCCCGCCAGGTCGGAGCCCGCACCCGGCTCGGAAAACAGCTGGCACCAGATCATTTCGCCGCGGAATGTCGGCGGCAGGAAGCGTTGCTTCTGCTCGTCGGTGCCGAACGCGACGATCGACGGCACGATCCAGGCCGCGATGCCGATCGGCGGGCGCCGGACCCGTCCGGCGTTGAACTCCTGGGCGATGATGATCTGCTCGACGGGGTTGGCGCCGCGTCCCCAGGGCTTCGGCAGGTAGGGCAGCACCCAGCCGCCCTCGGCGATCGCGGTGTTGCGCTCGTCGCGCGAAATCTCCTTGAGTCCGGCCACTTCCGCGCGAATGTCCTCGCGCAGCTTTTCGGTGTCGGGGTCAAGGTCGATGTCGAGGGTGCGCATCCCGGTGCTGGTCGCGGTGTCGACCACCCGTTGCGGGTAGGCGGTCTTGCGTCCGAAGCCGGCGGCGATCACCAGCGCCCGTCGGTAGTAGACGCCTGCGTCGTGCTCCCAGGTGAATCCGATGCCGCCGTGCACCTGGATGCAGTCCTGTGCGCAGCGCTGGGCCGCAGCAGGCGCCAGCGTGGCCGCCACCGCGGCGGCGAACTCGACCTTGGAACCGCCTGTATCCCAGCCGTTTTCGCGAGCCTCGTCGATGGCGCGAGCCGCATCCCATACGGCCGCGGTGGCGCGCTCGGTGTCGGCGATCATCTCTGAGCACTTGTGCTTGACGGCCTGGAACTGTCCGATCGGGCGGCCGAACTGCTCGCGAATCTTGGCGTACTCCGACGCGGTGTCGGTGGCCCACCGCGCGACCCCGACGGCCTCGGCGGACAGCAGTGTGGAGATCAACGCCTGCGCGGTGAGCGCGTCGAGGTTGCTCAAGGCGACCTCGTCTGCGACCTCGACGCCGTTGGCGCGCACGTGCGCGATCGGCCGCAGCGGGTCGACGCTGGCGACGGACTCGATCTCGAGCTGGTCGGGGGGCAGCACCACCCACTCTTCGCCGCTGTCGATCGCGACAGGCAACACCAGCAGTGCCGCCTGCGCGGCGGCCGGCACGGCGCGGGCCTCGCCGCGGATCACCAGCGAGGAGCCCTGTCGCGTGGCGGTCAGGCCCGAGTCCAACGCGTAGGCGGCAATGGCCGCGCCGGAGGCCAGGTCGGCGAGGACCTTGGCGTCGGGGTCGTGCGCCGAGATGAGCGCGCTGGCGATCGCTGACGGCACGAACGGCCCGGGTACGGCGCCGTAGCCGAACTCGGCGAGTGTGACGGCCAGTTCTAGTATGCCAAACCCTTGCCCGCCAACGGATTCAGCGAGATGGACGCCCTGCAGCCCCTGGTCGGCCGCGGCCTTCCAATAGGGCGGCGGGTTGTCGAGCGGAGTTTCCAGCGCGGCGTGCAATACCTCCGACGGCGCAACCCGCGCCACCAGCGACCGCACCGAATCGGCCAGGTCTTGATGTTCAGGATTGATTGCGATCGGCATTGGTCGCCTTCCTTGGAATTTCCGGTGCGTGTGACGGCTCGACCCCCAAGCTAACAACCGGTGGGTTGGTTGACCACACGGGTCAGCGGCTGACCGTCGCGCAGTCGGCGGCAATTGGCGACGGCCTCGACCAGATAGCGCCGCATGGTGTCGACGGTGTACCAGGTGACATGCGGCGTGAGCACCACGTTGTCCAGGCCGAGCAGCGGGTTGTCCGGCGGCACCGGCTCGACGCCGAAGACATCCAGGCCGGCCGCGCCCAGCTGCCCGTCGCGCAGCGCCTCCGCCAACGCGTCTTCGTCGACGATCGGCCCGCGTGACGTGTTGACCAGCACCGCACCGACTTTCATGCCACCCAGCGCGGCGCGGTCGATCAGCCCCTCGGTGTCATCGGTCAACGGCAGATGCAGCGAGACGATGTCGCTGGTAGCGAGCAGCTCCGCCAGCGACCGCCAATCCGGCTGACCGTCATCGCGGGTACTGGTGTGCAGCACCGTCGCGCCCATCGCGGTGACGATCCGTTCGACCTGCTTGGCGATGTTGCCGTAGCCGACCAGGCCGACCGTGCAGGCGCCGATGTCGCGGACGACCTCACCCAACTCGGGGTCGGACGGCCAGCCGCGGCCCTCGCGGGTTGCGCGATCCAGCAGCGGCAAACGGCGCAAGGCGGCCAGCATCAGCAGCAGCGTCCCCTCGGCCACCGACGGCGCGTTGGCCCCGGGCATGTTGGCGACCGGTATGCCGCGCCTGGTGGCGGCGTCGACGTCGATGGTGTTCACCCCGGCGCCGAATTTGTGCACCAGCCGGGCGCGGGACGCGCGGTCCAGGTCTGACCCCGACAGCGGCCGCAGCACATGCCAGATCACGTCGGCCTCGGGTAGCTCCCGGTAGAACGTCTCGTCGTCGGAGCACCAGCGGATATCGAGCCAATCTTTCTCCGGGGCAAGGAAATCCATGACCTTGGGGCCGGGAACGAAGTGAGCCAGAACCCTCAGCGCCACCTTTTGGCTATCCATTTGGCAATCGTGTCAGCTTGCTCGCTGCGCGCGCCAGGCGTGGTGAAGTAATGGTCGGTGTTGATCGAACACTGCGACTTGTCGCTGCCGGCGAGCGCGTCGTAGATGCGCTGAGCGTCGGACGGGAACACCCCGGTGTCGGCCTCGGCGTTGATCACCAGCGCCGGGGTGTCGATCCGGGCCAGGTGCGGCTCGGCCCGGGTCTGGGCGGTGCGCAGGCTCCACATCGCCAGCCAGCTGCGCAGCGTGCAGGCCGCGGCGATGCCGTGCGCCGAGCGGTTCGCCTTGACCGGCGGCCCGGCGTAGCACAGGTTGGGCTGGCGGGTCGTCGGCTCGATGGTCGGATCCACCATCCGCGGATCGGCCCAGGTTCGCATCACGGTGAACGGGCGATCCGAAAAGCCGGCGGCCCGAACACGTTTCAACTCGTCCTCGACCCAGTCGGTGATCGCATGGTTGCGCGCGACCTGGGCGGAGCGATAGCGGGACAGGAAGTCCTGCGAATACGGCGGGCCGTTGCGCTCGTCGAACAGGTCGAGTTCGGGATCGGTGGCGATCGGGTCGTTCTCGTCGACGACGGAGCCGTCCATCCAGGCGGTCAGCACGTCGGGGCGGCCCGGATGGGCCGCGCTGGCCACGTAGCCGTCGCCCGGGATCAGGTCGGTCAGACCTGCCGCGGGCCGCATCCCCGGCACCGCGGTCACGTGTGGGTCGGTGGCCTGGGCCTGGTACGCGGCCATCAGCGAACCGCCGCCGGAATTACCCAGGAGCACAATCGTTTCCACGGCCTGAGTATCGCGCAGCCAGCGCACTCCGACACCGATGTCGACCAGCGCATGATCGAGCAGGAAGCTGCTCTCGAAGCCGCGGAAGCGGGTGTTCCAGCCCAGAAATCCGATTCCGCGGGTCGCCAGATAGTCGGCGAGATAGTGCTCGGAGAAGTCGATTTGGTAGTGCGTGGCGATCACCGCGACTTTCGGCTTTCGCCCAACGCCGCGGTGATACAGCCCCTGGCATGGGTGCCCGCCCGCACCGGCTCGTCTGCCGGTCGGAGACGGCAGACCAATGAATTCCCGGACGACTCCGGGTGTGCCGGCGGTGCGAGTCACTCAGCGGCCCTCCTTGTAGTAGATGGCTCGGTAGAAGATGTTGGCAAGCGTCGACACGCAGGCGTCGTCGTCGGGCTCGCCGGCCGACGTCGGGCCGGCGAGTTGCAGATAGCAGAACTGGTTCAGCATGGCGACGATCGCGACAGCGACCAGTTGCGGATCGTCGCCGGCACAGTAGCCCTCGGCCTGAGCGCGTCGCACCATCTCGGTGATGAACGAGGTTGGGATGGCGCAGATTTCGGCCCAGTAACACGCGAAGTCCTCGTTGACCATCGCCAGTTGCGAGACGCTTACCATCTCCGCCAGCAGATGCTTGTAGGTGTGCCAGTGCGCCGCCGCCGCCCGATGTGCGCGTTCGCGCGACGAAAGGCCATGCTGGGTAACCGGTTTCGCGCGTTCGCTGACCTCGTCATGGAATCGCAGGGCCCACTCGCGGACCATCGACTCCTTGGAGTCGTAGTAGTTATAGAACGACGCCGTTGAGCGCCCCGCCTCGGCGGCGATGTCGGCGATGGTGGTGGACAGGATGCCTTTGCGGGCGATAACCGTTCGGGCTGCGGTGTCGATGGCGGCCTGAGTGCGGCGGCCCCGGTTCGTCGGGAGCGGCGCACGACGCTGGTCGGACACGGTCGACACCGACTGGGCCTCCTTCGTCGTAACCATGGGATCGGCTCGATCCCGGGACGGCGCTTTTTCTGGAATAGACCTGAATCTGATGTTAGGTTCAGATCCTGATCTCCGCCACGGAACGGGAGGCCGGGGATGATCAAGCCGCACAACCGCAACTCCGAATTCGAGCTCGGCGGCATCAACCATGTCGCACTGGTCTGCTCGGATATGGCCCGCACCGTGGACTTCTACAGCAACGTCCTGGGCATGCCGCTGATCAAATCGCTCGACCTGCCGGACGGCAGGGGGCAGCACTTCTTCTTCGACGCCGGCAACGGCGACTGCGTCGCGTTCTTCTGGTTCGCCGAGGCGCCCGACCGGGTGCCTGGTGTCTCGTCGCCGGCCGCGATCCCGGGCATCGGTGAGATCACCAGCGCCGTCAGCACCATGAATCACCTGGCATTTCACGTCCCGGCGGAGAAGTTCGACGCCTATCGGCAACGGCTCAAGGACAAGGGTGTGCGGGTTGGGCCGGTGCTCAACCACGACGAGAGCGACCGGCAGGTCGCGGCCACCGTGCACCCCGGGGTCTACGTCCGGTCGTTCTACTTCCAGGACCCCGATGGAATCACGCTCGAATTCGCCTGTTGGGTCAAGGAATTCACTGCCGCCGACACGCAGACCGCGCCGAAGACAGCGGCCGATCGTCGCGTCCCCGCAGCGCACTAGTCAGTCGCGGTACATCTTGGGGTCGGCGAGCCCGTCCAGCAGCGACGCGAGGTGGTCGACCAACTGCTCCGGGCCGAGCCGCACGTCGCCAGCCAGCCAGGCGCCGATGGTTTGACCTACGCCACCGACCACGAAGTGCGCGGCGGCCTTGATCCGGTCGTTCTCCGGCACGCGCAGTGCGCTCTCGACGTATTGGCCGGACAGCATGGCGAACAGCGCGCTGGACTCGACCCGCTTGCGTACGAGCACCGCGTTGGCGGGTTGCGCGCTGAACAGCAGTCGTCCGACGCGGGGATCGCCGCCGATGGTGCGCACGAGGTTGGCCATACCGGCCCGCATCTGCTCCTCCGGCGGTGCGGCGGCCACCGCGGCCTGGGTGGTGGCCGCCAATTCGGCGATCACCCAGTCGAACACGGCCGCGACGAATTCGTCCTTGTCGGTGAAGCTTTCGTAGAAGTAGCGAGCGGCCACCCCGGCTTGCCGGCAGACAGCTCGCACCGTCACGTCCGCGGACTCTTCGCTGCCCAGCAGGTCGAGGCCCGCCACCAGCAGGCTGGAGCGACGGCCGGCCAACCGCTCGGCGGCGTCGACGCCGCGATACGGCCGCGCGCTCGTCGACGGGGCAGTGGCCACGAATCCCATCTTGACACCGGTCAGGCCGCGTTGCAATATCAGGAAACACGCGTTCTCAGATTTACCGGGCAGGTGGGCGATGACGGTCAGCGAACCAATCAGGCACGTCGAGCGCGCGGTCAGCGCACCGCCGATCAGCCGGCCAAAGCGCACGCCTCAACTCGACGACACCTTGATGGGGATGGCGCTGCTGCTGGGCCCGGCCAACGTGATCATGCAACTGGCCCGACCAGGCGTGGGCTACGGCGTGATGGAGAGCCGCGTCGAGAGCGGCCGCATCGACCTGCACCCGATCAAGCGGGCCCGTACCACCTTCACCTACCTCGCGGTCGCGATGGCCGGCAACGACACCCAGAAGGAGGCCTTTCGGCGCGCGGTGAATCGTGCGCACGCGCAGGTGTACTCCACTCCCGACAGCCCGGTGCAGTACAACGCCTTCGACGTCGACCTGCAGCTGTGGGTGGCGGCCTGCCTCTACAAGGGTGGGGTGGATTTCTATCGGATGTTCATCGGCGAGATGGACGACCACGACGCCGACCGGCACTACCAGGAGGCGGTGGTGCTCGGCTCCACCTTGCAGGTGCCGCCGGAGATGTGGCCCGCCGACCGGGCCGCGTTCGACCGCTACTGGAACGCGCAACTCGACAAGGTCCACATCGACGACGCCGTTCGCAGCTATCTGTATCCGATTGCGGTCGGCCGGATTCAGAAGCTGCGGCTGCCCGACGTGGTACGACGTCAGCCGGAGAAGCTCGGTCTGTTGTTGACCGCGGGCTTTCTGCCGCAACGCTTTCGGGACGAGATGCAGTTCGACTGGGACGAGCGCACGCAGCGTCGGTTCGATCGGGTGATCACTGTGCTCCGCACAATCAACAA
Source organism: uncultured Actinomycetota bacterium (assembly GCA_963822655.1). Taxonomy (GTDB): domain Bacteria; phylum Actinomycetota; class Actinomycetes; order Mycobacteriales; family Mycobacteriaceae; genus Mycobacterium. Next base: position 34,452 of record CAWGIJ010000012.1, on the reverse strand, counting down.
CGTGATGCCGCGGTTCGTCCGGCGGTTCCCGTTCAACCTTCTGCTGTGGGATGTGGATCGGCGGATCAAAGCCGGCCGCCCGCTGGTGTAGCCGCGAATACCCCCTACGGGAACGGGGTCTTGTATCTACGACACGATGTCGTATTCAATGCCGTCGTGGCAGGATTGGGAGACGTTAGCGCATGGTTGTGCGCGCGTAGGGTCGGTTGACGTGCGTACTGACGATGACAACTGGGACATCACGACAAGTGTCGGCGCGACTGCATTGTTAGTCGCTGCCGCGCGAGCATTGGAAGCACAGAAGCCCGATCCGTTGGCCGTCGACCCGTTCGCGGGGATCTTCTGCCACGCGGTCGGCGGCGCCGCTGCCGATGTGCTCGACGGGAAGAACCCCGACCATCAACTCAAAACACCCGACTGGGGCGAGAATTTCGTCAACTTCCAGGGTGCCCGCACCAGATTTTTCGACAACTACTTCCGGCAGGCTGCCGAGGCCGGGGTTCGGCAGGTGGTGATTCTGGCCGCGGGGCTGGACTCACGCGCCTACCGGCTGGCCTGGCCCGGCGGAACGACGATTTTCGAGCTGGACCGTCCGCAGGTTCTCGATTTCAAGCGACAGGTGCTCGCCGAACAGGGCGCCACGCCGAACGCCGATCGCCGCGAGATCGCCATCGACCTCCGAGAGGACTGGCCGCAAGCATTGCGCGACAGCGGTTTCGACGCATCCAAGCCGTCGGCGTGGATCGCCGAAGGTCTGCTGATCTATCTGCCCGCCGCCGCGCGCGTGCAGCTGTTCACCGGGATCGACGCGCTGGCCACGGCGGGAAGTCATGTTGCAGTTGAAGAAAGTGCGGCACTGCCTACCGAAGCGTTCCAGGCTGCCGTCGCGGAAGAACGCGCGGCTCGGGCCGAGGGCGACGACCGGTTGTTCTTCCAACTGACCTACAACGAGCAGCACGACCCAGCGCAGCAGTGGTTCGGTGAGCACGGCTGGGAGGCTGCCGCGACCCCGCTGGCCGACTACCTACAGAAGGTGGGCCGCCCGATCCCCGGCCCGGACACCGAGGCAGGGCCGATGATCGCCCGCAACACATTGGTCAGGGCGGTCAAACGGTGATCTCCCGATGGCGTACAGTTCGTCGCTAATGACACCCATTTTCATTAAGCGAGGGCGGAGTCGCACGGCGGAGAGCATCGGCCGCGCCGTGCCCGAAATGCGTTGCGCGCCGTCCGACACGCGCTTTGACATGCAGCGCTTGGTCTTTGGCGGCCACGTGAGCGAGGCCACGTATCCAGCGAATACGTGCGTCTCGACACCTAGCTTATGCAATGCTAACTTCGCCGGAAGTTAGCTTAGGCAACACTACGTCTGAAGGGGAGACTGAGGCGTGGAAACCGCTGAAAACGGCGTAGTCGCCACCCGGCCCAAAGCGGCGCGGGTGGACGACGATGTGGCGAGTCGATTCGCGACCTGCTGCCGGGCGCTCGGCTTGACCATCTACGACCGGACCCGTCCGGCCGACCTCGACGCAGCCCGATCCGGATTCACCGGACTGGTCCGCATCGCCCACGATCAGGCCGATGCGTGGGTCGGCCTCGCCGCGGCCGGTGACACGTCTTTGCCCGTGCTGGAGGCGGTTTCGCGCAACACGGACACGGCAGGCGTACTGCAGCGGCAGGTCGAGCTGGCCGAGGGGGCGCTGGGCTTCCGCTACGACACCGGGCTGTACCTCAAGTTTCGTGCGACCGAGGTCGACGACTATCACCTCGCCTACGCCGCGGCGCTGGCCGGCGCAGGTCGGTTTGCCGAGGCATATGACTTGGCGACTTCGGTCAGCCGGCGGAAGCCGAGCTCGCAGGAGGCCCGGTGGGTCATCTCGACGATCCACTACCGCGCCGAGCGCTGGTCTGACGTCGTCAAACTGCTGTCGCCAATCGTCAACGACCCCAAGCTCGACGAGCAGTTCGCGCACGCTGTGAAGATCGCGCTGGGCGTGTCGCTGGCGCGGCTCGGCATGTTTGCTGCCGCGCTGTCGTACCTCGAGGAGCCGGAAGGCCCGGTCGCCGTCGCCGCGGTGGACGGGGCGTTGGCCCGGGCCCTGTCCCTGCGCGCAGACGGCGACGAGGACACCGCACGCGAGGTGCTGCAGGACCTTTATGCCGCCAACCCGGAGAACGCTCAGGTCGAAGAGGCGCTGACGGATACCAGCTTCGGGATCGTCCCCACCACGTCGGACCGCATCGACGCGCGCGCCGACCCGTGGGACGTCGGCACCGAGCCCAAGCCCGGTGACTTCGTCGATCCCGGTGCGCAAGAGCGCAAGGCCGAATTGCTGTCGGAGGCCGAACGCGAACTCGACGAGTTCATCGGCCTCGAGAAGGTCAAGGACCAGGTCGCGCGACTCAAGAGCGCGGTGGCGATGGAGTTGGTGCGCAAGGAGCGCGGCCTAGAGGTCGCACAGCGTACCCACCACCTGGTGTTCACCGGCCCGCCCGGGACGGGTAAGACCACCATCGCCCGTGTCGTCGCCAAAATCTATTGCGGCCTTGGCCTTTTGAAGAAAGAGAACATCAAAGAGGTCCACCGCGCCGACCTGATCGGTCAGCACATCGGTGAGACCGAGGCCAAGACCAACGCGATCATCGACAGCGCGCTGGACGGCGTGCTGTTTCTCGACGAGGCCTACGCATTGGTCGCCACCGGCGCCAAGAACGACTTCGGTCTGGTGGCCATTGACACGCTGCTGGCCCGGATGGAGAACGACCGCGACCGGTTGGTGGTCATCATCGCCGGTTACCGCGCCGACCTGGACCGGTTCCTGGACACCAACCAGGGCCTGCGATCACGGTTCACCCGGACCATCGACTTCCCGTCGTACCAGCCGGCCGAACTGATCGAGATCGCCAACTTCATGGCCACTCGTCGTGACAGCACGTTCGACCGGCAGGCGCTCGACGACCTGGAAGCCCTGTTCGCTCACATGGCCAGCACCGCAAAGGCGGACTCGGTGGGTGTCGAACGGCGCGGACTCGACATCGCCGGTAACGGTCGATTCGTTCGTAACGTCGTCGAAAAGTCAGAAGAGGAACGGGAATTCCGGCTGGACCACTCCGAACACGCCAAGACCGGTGAATTCACCGACGAGGAGCTCATGACCATCACCGCCGCCGACGTGGCCAACACGGTGCCACCGTTGCTGGAAGGCCTGCGGCTGGAGATGCCCGCATGACCGCGCCGATGACGATAGACGGAGCAGTGCGATCCGGAAGGGACAGGAGGAATGGCGCCAATGCCTGAGTCGGAATCCGGCGACGACCGGCGCTCGTTCGCGTCCCGCACCCCGGTCAACGACAACCCGGACAAGGTCGCCTACCGTCGCGGCTTCGTCACCCGCCACCAGGTCACCGGCTGGCGATTTGTCATGCGCCGCATAGCTTCTGGCGTCGCCCTGCACGACACCCGGATGCTCGTCGACCCACTGCGCACGCAGACCCGCGCGGTGCTGATGGGCGTCGTCGTGTTGGTCACCGCACTTGTCGGCTGCTTCGTGTTCTCGCTGATCCGCCCCAACGGGTCGGCGGCTAACAACCCGATCCTGGCCGACCGGTCGACGGCCGCGCTGTATGTGCGGGTCGGCGACCAACTGCACCCGGTGCTGAACCTGGCCTCGGCCCGGCTGATCGCCGGCAAATCGGCCAACCCGACGCAGGTGAAAGGCGCTGAGCTGGACAAGTTTCCGCTCGGCAACCTGATCGGCATCCCCGGCGCGCCGCAGCGGATGGAGCAGAACACCCGCAAGGACGCCGACTGGACGGTCTGCGACGCCAGCAGCGGTACGGCGGCAGGCGTCACCGTGATCGCGGGTGCCCCGGACAGCAGTGGCACTCGCGCCGCGGCGGTCGATGCGGGCAAGGCCGTCTTGGTCAGCAACCCCAGCGGCGCCTGGCTGCTGTGGGAGGGCCGCCGCAGTCGGATCGACCCCGCCGACCACGGGGTTACCGGCGCTTTGGGTCTGGGTACCGACGTTCACGCGCCGCGCACCATCGCGGCCGGCCTCTTCAACGCGATCCCTGAGTCGCCGCCCCTTGCGCCTCCCGCTATCCCCGAGGCGGGCACGCCGGCGCACTTCCCGGTGCCCGCTCCGATCGGTGGCGTCATCGAATCCCTTGGGCTGGAGAACAATTCGGCCAACTACTACGCGGTTCTGCCGGACGGCCTGCAGCAGATCTCGCCGGTACTGGCGGCGATCCTGCGCAACGCCAACTCCTACGGGCTTGACCAGCCGCCACGCTTGGGCGCCGACAAGGTCGCCAAGCTGCCGGTGTCGCGCCAGCTGGACACCAGCCGTTACCCCGAGCAGCGCCTCGGCCTGCTCGACGCCACCCACGACCCGGTCACCTGTGCCCACTGGAGCAAGGCGTCGGGCGCCAGCACGAATTCGCTGATGCTGCTTGCCGGTTCGGCACTGCCGATTCCTGACTCGATCCACACCGAGGACCTGGTTGGCGCCGGCGCCGGCGGGATCGCCACCCGGGTCGCGATGGCTCCGGGCACCGGGTACTTCGCGCAGACCGTAGGGCAGAACTCGTCGTCACCGGCCGCGGGATCGCTGTTCTGGATTTCCGACACCGGTGTCCGGTATGGCATCGACAACGAACCCGGTGCCGCTGGTAACGCGAAAACCGCGGAGGCGCTTGGCCTGAGCCAGCCCGCGACGCCGATCCCGTGGTCGGTGCTGACGCTGTACGCCCCCGGGCCGACGCTGTCGCGGGCCGATGCGCTGCTCGCGCACGACGGACTGGCACCCGACTCCCGACCTGGCCGCACTTCTGCCGAAGGGCAAAACCGATGAGCCGCTTGATCTTCGAGGCACGTCGCCGGCTGCCGTCGCCGGTGACCCGCAAGGGCAGCATCAACATCGAAGCACCGCCGGAACTGTCGCGGGTGATCCCGCCGTCGTTGCTGCGCCGCGCGCTGCCGGTGGTGATCGTGTTGCTGATCGTCGGGATGATCGTCGCGATGGTCGCGACCGGCATGCGACTCATCTCGCCGCAGACGCTGTTCTTCCCGTTCGTGCTGCTGCTGGCGGCCACCGCGTTCTTTCGTGGGGGCGACAACAAGTCGCGCACCGAGGAGGTCGACGCCGAGCGCGCGGACTACCTGCGCTACCTGTCGGTGGTCCGGGACAACATCCGCGGGCAGGCGTCCGCACAGCGCGCCGCCGCCGAGTGGTCGCACCCGGAGCCGGCGGAGTTGGCCGCGATCCCCGGCTCGCGACGGCAGTGGGAGCGCGACCCCCAGGACGGTGACTTCCTCGTGGTCCGTGCCGGCGCGCACTCGGCCGCATTGGACACCTCGCTGCGGGTCAACGACACCGCCGACGAGGTCGACCTGGAACCGGTGTCGCACAGCGCATTACGCAGCCTGCTCGACACCCAGCGGACCGTCCACGACGTTCCCACCGGCATCGACCTGACCAAGCTGTCGCGGGTCACCGTGCTCGGCGACGCCGACGAGGTTCGTGGTGCATTGCGGGCCTGGATCGCTCAGGCGGTGACGTGGCACGACCCCACGGTGCTTGGCGTTGCCGTCGCAACCCCGGACCTCGAGTCGCCGGACTGGACGTGGCTGAAGTGGCTGCCGCACGTGGACATCCCGGCCGAGGCCGACGGCGTGGGCCCAGCCCGCTATCTGACCACCAAGCCCGACGAGTTGGCTTCGTTGCTGGGGCGGACGCTGTCGGACCGTCCCGCCGTTCGCCGGCGGCTCGGCGGATGCGTTGCGGCACTTGCTGATCATCGTCGACGATCCGGAGTTCGACCTGAGCGCGTCGCCGTTGGCGGCCGGGCGGGCCGGCGTCACGGTCATCTACCGCTCGACCAACCCGCCGCACCGGGAGCAGTATTCGGACCCTGAGAAGCCGATCCTGCGCGTCGCTGACGGCGCGATCGAGCGCTGGCAGACCGGCGGGTGGCAGAGCTACATCGATCACGCCGACACCCTCACTGTCGACGACACCGCGCACGTCGCGCGCCGGCTGTCGCGCTGGGACTCCAACCCGACGCACAGCGGCCTACAGTCGACGGCCACCCGCGGCGCCACTTTCACCACGCTGTTGGGCATTCCGGACGCCTCGCGGTTGGACGTACCCACGATGTGGGCGCCCCGTCATCGCGACGAGGAGCTGCGGGTGCCGATCGGTGTCACCGCCACCGGCGAACCGCTGATGTTCGATCTCAAAGACGAGGCCGAAGGCGGCATGGGCCCGCACGGCTTGATGATCGGTATGACCGGTGCCGGCAAGTCCCAGACCCTGATGTCGATTCTGTTGGCGCTGTTGACGACTCACTCCGCCGACCGGCTGATCGTGATCTACGCGGACTTCAAGGGCGAGGCGGGCGCGGACATCTTCCGCAACTTCCCCCAGGTCGTGGCGGTGATCTCGAACATGGCCGAGAAGAAGTCGCTGGCCGACCGGTTCGCCGACACGCTGCGCGGTGAGGTTGCGCGCCGCGAGATGATGCTGCGTGAAGCGGGCCGCAAGGTGCAGGGCAGCACGTTCAACTCGGTGACCGAATACGAGAATGCGATCGCCGCGGGGCACGACCTGCCACCGATCCCGACGCTGTTCGTCGTCGCCGACGAGTTCACGCTCATGCTCGCCGACCACCCCGAATACGCGGAGCTGTTCGATTACGTTGCGCGCAAGGGCCGTTCGTTCCGGATCCACATCCTGTTCGCGTCGCAGACGCTGGACGTCGGCAAGATCAAGGACATCGACAAGAACACCTCGTACCGGATCGGTCTGAAGGTGGCCAGCCCTGCGGTGTCGCGGTCGATCATCGGTGTGGAGGACGCGTACCACATCGAATCGGGCAAGGAGCACAAGGGCGTCGGCTTCCTGGTGCCCGCGCCGGGCGCCGCGCCGATCAAGTTCCGCAGCACCTACGTCGACGGTGTCTACGACCCGCCGCAGACACCGAAAACGCTTGTGGTGTATTCAACTCCGGAGCCGAAGTTGTTCACTGCGGGCCGGGTGGAGCCCGACCAGACCACGGTGATCGCGAAGAACGGCCACGACGAGCCGATCGCGCCGTCGCGCAAGCTGATCGCGACCATCGGCGACCAGTTGGCCCGCTTCGGCCCGCGCGCACCCGAGTTGTGGCTGCCGCCGCTCGACGAGGTCATCCCGCTGAACGCCGCGCTCGCGCGGGCGTCGGTGCCTCGCGGCGAATGGCGTTGGCCCCTCGGCGAAATCGACCGGCCGTTCCAGATGCGCCGCGACTCGCTGGTGTTCGACGCCCGCTCGTCGGCCGGCAACCTGCTGATCCACGGTGGGGCGAAGTCCGGTAAATCGACTGCGCTGCAGACATTTATCCTGTCGGCGGCCAGCCTGCACTCGCCCCGCGAGGTGAGCTTCTACTGCCTGGACTACGGCGGCGGTCAGCTGCGTGCGCTGGAAGACCTGGCGCACGTGGGCAGCGTCGCGTCGTCGCTCGAGCCCGAGCGGATCCGTCGCACCTTCGGCGAGCTCGAGCAGCTGCTGCGGTCGCGGCAGGAGCGGGAAGTCTTCCGCGACAAGCAGGGACCGGACGATGGGTTGGGCCAGGTGTTCCTGGTCATCGACAACCTGTACGCGTTCAGCCGTGACAACACCGACCAGTTCAATACGCGAAACCCGTTGCTGAGCAAGGTGACCGAGCTCGTCAACGTCGGTCTGGCCTACGGCATCCACGTGGTCGTCACGACACCGAGCTGGCTCGAGGTGCCGCTGGCCATGCGCGACGGCCTCGGCATGCGCCTGGAGCTCAAGCTGCACGACGCACGCGACAGCAACGTCCGGCTGGTCGGTGCGCTGCACCGCCCGGCCGAGGGCGTGCCCGCCGACCAGCCCGGTCGCGGTCTGACCATGGCCGCGGAGCACTTCCTGATCGCGGCTCCTGAGTTGGACCAGGTCGCGGCCATCAACGCCCGGCACGAGGGGATCGCCGCCCCGCCGGTGCGGCTGCTGCCGAAGAACCTCGATCCCGCCGCGCTCGAGCCGGTTTACGGGGGCGCCGACCGGATCGTCATCGGTCAGCGCGAAGAGGACCTGGCCGCGGTGCAACTCGACTTCGCGCAGAATCCGTTGCTGATGGTGCTTGGTGACACGCGGACCGGCAAGACGACGTTGTTGCGGCACATCATCCGCACGATCCGCGACAACTCGACCCCGGATCGCGTCGCGTTCACCGTCCTGGACCGCCGACTGCATCTCGTCGACGAGCCGCTGTTCCCGGACAACGAGTACACCGCGAACATCGATCGGGTGACCCCGGCGATGCTCGGGCTGTCGGCGCTCATCGAGAAGCGGCGGCCGCCTGCCGGGCTGGACGCATCGCAGCTGAGCGGATGGTCGTTCGAGGGTCACACCCACTACTTGATCATCGACGACGTCGACCAGATCCCGGACAGCCCGGCGATGACGGGACCGTATGTGGGACAACGCCCTTGGACCCCGTTGATCGAGCTGCTGGCACAGGCCGGCGACCTGGGACTGCGGGTCATCGTCACCGCGCGGGCCAGCGGTGCCGCGCACGCTCTGATGACCAGCCCGCTGCTGCGCCGATTCAATGACCTGCAGGCCACCACGCTGATGCTGTCGGGCAACCCCGTAGACGGCGGCAAGGTCCGCGGTCAGCGGTTCGACCGGCTACCGGCCGGTCGCGCGATCCTGCTGACCGACAGCGACATCCCGACGTACGTCCAGTTGGTCAATCCGCTCGTCGACGAGAACGTCGGCGCCGACGGCGGCCGGTGAGTTTCAACAACGAAGGAGTAAGGGCATGACACTGCGAGTTGTTCCAGAAGGATTGGCGTCGGCCAGCGCCGCCGTCGAGGCGATCACGGCCCGGTTGGCCGCCGCGCACGCGGGTGCCGCACCGGCCATCACGGCCGTCATCCCGTCGGCCGCCGACCCGGTGTCGCTGCAGACCGCGGCCGGCTTCAGCGCCCAGGGCTCCGAGCATGCAGCGGTGGCCGCCGAGGGCGTCGAGGAGCTCGGCCGCGCCGGTGTCGGCGTCGGGGAGGCCGGAGTGAGTTACGCAGCGGGCGACGCCGCTGCCGCTGCGACCTACGGCGCCGGCCTCTGACATGACCGCGCCGGTGTGGATGGCTTCGCCGCCTGAGGTGCACTCAGTGCTCCTCAGCAGCGGCCCTGGCCCGGGGTCGCTGCTTGCGGCCGCGGGTTCTTGGGCTGCGCTGAGCACTGAGTATGCCTCGGCGGCAAGCGATCTCACCTCACTGCTCGGCGCGGTCCAGGCGGGCGCTTGGCAAGGCCCGAGCGCTGAAGAGTACGTCAGCGCGCACCTGCCCTACCTGGCGTGGCTCACCGAGGCGAGCGCGAACAGCGCGGGCACCGCGGCTCAGCACGAGATCGCCGCGGCCGCGTACACCACCGCGCTGGCGGCGATGCCGACCATTCCGGAGCTGGCGACGAACCACGTCGTCCACGGCGTGCTGATCGCGACGAACTTCTTTGGCATCAACACGATTCCGATTGCACTCAACGAGGCCGACTACGCCCGGATGTGGATCCAGGCCGCCACCACGATGGCGAGCTACCAGGGAATCGCCGGGTCGGCGCTGGCGTCGGCCCCACGCACCGCCGCGGCACCACCGGTGCTGAAATCCAACAACCCGTTGGCGGCCGCGGCCAACCCGCCGTCGTCCGGAGGCTTCCTGAGCCAGATCTTCAACCAGTTGGGACAACTCCTCCAGGACCCGATCGGGACACTCAGCTCGATCCTCGCGAACCCCGCCCAGTGGTTCCCGCTGCTGTTCTTCATCGCCTACGAGGCTTTCTTCATTCCGTTCGGCACCACCTTCTGGTCGGTGCTGCTGAGCTCGCCCGCCTTCCTGCCGATCATTCTCGCTTTGGCGCTCAGCACCTTGAACTCACCAGCTGCTACGGAGCCGACGCCGGATGCAGTTGGAGCGCCGGGCTTTCGGGCCGGGCAACCGAACGGAATGCCCGCGGCTGCGGTGACGCCGACGGGGGCCGGTGTCGCTTCTGCGAGTCCGACATCCACCCCCGCAGGTTCGGCAGCCGGGGCGGCACCGGCGCCGGCACCTGCCGCAGGCTTCCCCTACATCGTGGGCGCGATGGACCCCGACGGTGGTCCAGGCCCGACGCTGATCGACCGCGACGAGAACAAGGCCCCTGCCGGATCTATCGCCGCCGCGGCCGCCGTCGGCGCGGCAAGCCGAGCCAAGTCACGGACGCGTCGACGCCGCAAAACCGAGATGCATGACCACGCCGACGAATTCGCCGACATGAACGTCGACGTCGAGCCGGACTGGGGTGCGCGGGACGACCGCGAGCTTGTCGAGGCCGCCGTCGCATCCCGAAACGGTTCGGGCTCACTGGGATTCAGCGGAACGGTGGACAAGAGCTCGACCGCTGAAGCGTCGGGGCTGTCGACACTGAGCAGCAACGGATTTGGCAACGGTCCGCGCATGCCGATGGTGCCGGGCACATGGGATCCGGAGGCATCGGGCGGGGAGGGGGACCACGGCTGAGCATGCGTTCGTGTGGCAACGGTAATCAAAGGACGAAAGGATTTCTGGGATGAGTTTGTTGGATGCTCACATTCCGCAGTTGGTGGCGTCGCAGTCGGCGTTTGGGGCCAAGGCGGGGTTGATGCGGTCGACGATTGGTCAGGCCGAGCAGGAGGCGATGGCGTCGCAGGCGTTTAACGCCGGTGATGGTGCGGCGGCGTTTCAAGCGGCGCATGCGCGGTTTGTGGCGGCGGCGGCGAAGGTGAACACGTTGCTGGACATCGCTCAGGCCAATCTGGGTGACGCGGCGGGCACGTATGTGGCCGCGGATGCGGCTGCGGCGAGCAGCTACCCGGGCTTCTGAGCCGAAACCTTCTGAGTCGAAAGGGTTTGTGATGTCACAGATCATGTACAACTACCCGGCGATGCTGGCGCACTCGGCCGATATGGCGGGTTATGCGGGCACGTTGCAGAGCCTGGGTGCCGATATCTCTGCCGAGCAGGCTGCGTTGCAGTCGGGGTGGCAGGGTGACACCGGGATGAGCTATCAGGCCTGGCAGGTGCAGTGGAACCAGGCGATGGAGCAGTTGGTGCTGTCCTACCGCGCGATGGCGGGCACCCATGAGAACAACACCACGTCGATGATGGCCCGCGACGCCGCCGAGGGCGCCAAGTGGGGCGGCTAGCAATCTAGATGACCAACCAGCCCAACGCCGTCGAGCTGACTGTCGAGCAGGCGTGGTGCATCGGAGAAACCGTGGGAGCGGGGACGTTCCCCTGGGTACTGGCGATCACCACGCCATACACTGATGCCGCCGAACGGGGTGCGTTCCTCGCAACCCAGACCGCCGAACTGGCCCGCATGGGCCTCGTGTCGGTCGATGGCGCCATCAATGCGGCGGTAGCCGATTGGGTTCGGGTGGTGTGCTTTCCGGAGCGGTGGCTGGACCTACGCTATGTGGGTTCGGTCGCCGCTGCCGGGGGCGATGACCTGCTGCGCGGCATCATCGCGCGGCGCGGCGGCAAAACGGTTGTCGCACTGCGTAACGCGCAGCTGGTCACCTTCACGACAATGGACATTCACGACGCTCGCGCGCTGGTACCGATACTCGGAGTCGGCCTTGCGCAACGCTCGCCGGCACGATTCGAAGAATTCAGCCTGCCCGCCCAGGTCGGGGCGCGGGCCGACGAGCGGCTGCGCAACGGCGCGCCGCTCACCGAAGTCCTTGACTACCTGGGTATTCCGCGATCGGCGCGCGTCGTGGTCGAATCGGTGTTCTCCGGGCCGCGCAGCTACGTGGAGATCGTCGCGGGTGCTCATCACGACGGGCACCACACCACCACCGACGTCGGCATGAGCATCGTTGACACCGTCGAGGGCAGGGTGCTGGTAAGTCCGTCGCGTGCATTCGACGGCGAATGGATCTCCACGTTCAGCCCCGGAACCGCGTTCGCGGTCGCCGTCGCGGTCGAACAACTGACCGGCCAACTACCCGACGGTCACTGGTTCGAGGGCAACCGGCTCTCCCGAGACTTCAGCGCCTCGAACCCACAAACTGTCTGACCTTCCCCGAACGATCGTTATTTACCAAGAGAGAGAGAAGCTATGTCGCGCAGAATTCAGAGGAGTCGGTGATGTCCAGCACTGTCATACCCATCGTGCGGGTCGCCATCCTCGCGGACAGCCGGCTGACCGAAATTGCCCTGCCTGCGGATCTGCCGTTGCGTGAAATCCTCCCGGCGGTCGAGCGATTGGTCGTCCCGGCGGTCGCAGAAGATGCGGCGGTGAGCGGAGTCAGCGAACCGGCGACCCCCGCGCGGCTCAGCCTCGCGCCGATCGGCGGTGCGCCGTTCAGCCTGGACGCCAGCCTGGGCACGGTTGGCGTAGTTGACGGCGATCTGCTTGCTTTACAGCCGATTCCGGTCGGCCCCGCCGCGCCGGGCATCGTCGAAGACATCGCCGACGCCGCCGTGATCTTCTCGGAGTCGCGGCTCAAGCCGTGGGGCACCGCGCACATCCAGCGCGGCGCGCTCGTAGCGCTCATCGGGTTGATCTGGGCCGCAACCGGTCTGGGAACGGTCCACCGGGTGGCCACCGGATCGCTGGCCGGGGTGATCGCAGTAGGCGCTGTCGCGCTGCTCACCGTGGTGGCCGGCCTGGTCGTACGGTCAGCCCCCACGGGCGCCGCTCTATCGGCCGCCGCGCTGGTGCCCGTCACCTCGGCGCTGGCCCTGGCGGTGCCAGGTCATTTCGGTGCGCCGCAGATAACGCTGGCCGCCGCCGGGGTGGCCGCCTGGTCGTTGATCAGCCTTGTCCTGCCCCGCCGCGAGATTCACAGTGCCATTACATTTTTCACCGCGACAACCGTGCTCGGCGTCGGTGTGTTGCTGGCTGCCGGAGCGAGTACGCTGTGGCGGCTGCCGTTGGTGACACTGGGCGCCGGCCTGCTCGTCGTGGCCCTGCTGGTCACCGTGGAAGCTCCGCAACTGTCGGCGCTGTGGGCACGTTTCCCGCTGCCGGTCATCCCGGCACCCGGCGACCCGACCCCGTCGGCGCCGTCGTCACGGGTGCTCGCCGACCTGCCGCGTCGGGTCCGGATCAGCGACGCCCACCAGACCGGTTTCATCGCAGGTGCCGTGCTGCTCAGCGTGATCGGATCGCTGGCCATCGCATGGCGGCCCGAAACCCTCTCTGCTTGGGGCTGGTACGTGGTCGCCGCGACTGCGGCCGCGGCCGCCCTCCGGGCCCGGGTATGGGACTCGGCCGCGTGCAAAACCTGGTTGCTCGCCCAGCCGTTCCTGGTGGGCATTGGTCTGATCGTGCTGTACGCCGCGACGGCCGAGTACCTGAATGCCCTGGTGATCGCGATCGTTCTGGCGGTTCTCGTTCTGGCGTGGGTTGTTGTCGCGTTGAGCCCGACCATCGCGTCGCCGGAGACCTACTCGCTGCCGCTGCGTCGCCTTGTCGGCTTCGTCGCATCGGGAATCGATGCGTCGCTGATCCCGGTGATCGCCTACCTGGTCGGACTGTTCGAATGGGTGCTCAATCGATGAGTTCTGCCCGCACTCGGCGATTCGGTTGTCTCGCAGCGGCTTTAGTGACCGCGCTGTGGGTCTGCCCGCCTGCGTCGGCGATTGACCGGCCACAGGTCGACCCCGCGGCGCCGCCACCCCCCGGCGCGCCGGGCCCGGTGGCCCCAATGGAGAAGTACGGCGAGTGCAGCGCTACCGGAGTCATCTCAGGCACCGACTTCAAGGCGGTGCCTCCGAGTCAGCAGGCTCTCGATCCCTCTGCGGCGTGGCGGTTTTCGCGCGGCGACGGTCAGCTCGTCGCGGTGTTGGACACCGGAGTGCGGCCAGGGCCGCGGCTGCCGGGGGTCCAGCCGGGCGGCGATTACGTCGAAGCCACCGATGGGCTCACCGACTGTGACGGCCGCGGGACCGCGGTCGCGGGGTTGATCGCCGGCCAGCCCGGCGATGACGGCTTCGCCGGTGTCGCACCGGGTGCTCGGCTGGTGTCGCTGCGGGTGACGTCGGCGAAGTTCTCGGCCCGTGGCGTCGGTGGCGATCCGGCCGTGTCGCATGCCGTTGTGGACGTGACAGCGCTGGGCCGGGCGATCGTGCACGCCGCAGACCTCGGGGCGCGCGTGATCACCGTCTCCGGTATCACGTGCCTGCCCGCCGACCGCAACGTCGACCAGGGCGCTCTCGGAGCGGCGATCCGCTACGCGGCCGTCCAGAAGGACGCCGTGATCGTGGCGGCGGCCGGCAACGCCGGTGGCACGGCCAGCGGATCGTCGTGCGATTCCAATCCGCTCACTGACCTGAGCCATCCCGACGACCCACGCAACTGGGCCGGTGTGACCTCGGTGTCGGTGCCGTCGTGGTGGCAGCCGTACGTGCTGTCGGTCGGCTCGCTGACGCCCGGCGATCAGCCGTCGAAGTTCACCATGGCCGGCCCGTGGGTCGGTATCGCCGCACCGGGCGAGAGCATCGTGTCGGTCAGCAACCGGGACGACGGTGGACTCGCGAACGGCCTGCCCAACGAGCATCAGCAACTGGTTCCGTTGGTGGGCACCAGCTACGCGGCCGGATACGTCTCGGGTGTCGCGGCGCTGGTGCGCAGCAAGTATCCGGAGTTGAGGTCCACGCAGGTCATCGAACGCATCACCGCGTCGGCGCACAACGGGGCCCGCGCGCCGTCGAACCTGGTCGGTGCGGGGGCCGTGGATCCGGTGGCCGCGCTGACCTGGGAGCTTCCCGCCACCGCCGGCGGTGACAAGTCTCCGGTGAAACATGTTGCGGCGCCGCCGGAACCGTCTCCCACGAGCCCGTGGCCGCGGATCGTCGCATTCGGCGGAACCGCCGCTCTTCTCTTGGCCGTCGTGGCTGCTGCCGCGGTCGCCGCACGCCGTCGAAAGGAAGCATCGCTGTGAGCGCGCATCCATCTACCTCGCTGCCCACCGGGCGGATCTCTCTGGTGCTCTTGGCCGTTGTGGCCGGAGCCGCAGCCTTCCCGTGGCACACGGTCGCCGAGCGCTGGATGCTCGGCGTCGCGATCGCCTCGGCGATCGTGCTGCTGGCGCAGTGGCATGGGCTGCCGGTCACCACGATTATCTATCGCCGGTTGGCGATTCTGCGGCCCAACCGCGGCGAACGCCGGTCCGAGGAATCGGTCACCGATGTGCGGACGACCGCGCTGCTGCGGGTCGCCCCGCCACTGGGCGACGTCGACTCGCTGCCGTTGGCGCTCATCGCCGGCTATGCGGAGCGTTACGGGCTGCACGCCGACACCATCCGCGTGACCAGCCGGGACAGCACCTCGGAGGTGGGCACCCGGGAGCGGGAGACCTGGATCGGCGTAACGCTCTCTGCCGCAGACAATCTCGCGGCACTGCAAGCCCGCTCGCCGCAGATCCCGTTGCGAGAGACGGCCGAGGTCGCGGCACGTCGACTGGCCGACCACCTCCGGGAGAGCGGTTGGTCCGCGTCTCTCGCCAACCCCGAGGACGTGCCGTCGCCGTTCCTGCGGCCGGCCAAAGAGTCGTGGACCGGCATCAGCCAGGGCAGCAACACTTACGTCGCCGCATACGGCGTCAAGGTCGACACCGCGCTGCCCAACACACTCGCGGCGATCTGGTCCTACCCGGTTCGTGAAGTATGGACGGCCGCCGAGGTCTCCGGCGCCGGCGCCGACCAGACTCTCGCGGTCGCATGCGCATTCCGGACCGACGCCAACCCTGCGTCAAATGGGCCACTGCCCGGGCTGATTTCGAAGTCCGGCATCCAGCGTGCGGCGCTGACCGCGCTCGACCCGCTGTCGGGTCGGCGTCTCGACGGCCACGTCTCGCTGCCCGAGTCGCTGCTGCTGGAGCGGCTGCGCTGGGCCAGCATCGCGCAACAGCAGCCCGTCGCCTGACTCAGTCGGTCGGCGCGAACAGCGCTGCGGCGTTGCCGTAGAACACCCTCCGCAGCCATGCGTCGTCGACGTCGGGCAACCGGGTCAGCGACCGCATGGCGTCGGTATAGCTGTAGGGGATGTTAGGGAAGTCGCTGCCGAACAGGATGCGATCGCCCAAGTCGCGCAACTGATTTCGGCGTGACGACGGAAATGGCATCGTCTCCTCCACGAACGGCGTGAATGCCATGGTGGTATCGAGCAGGACGTTGGTGGACTGCTCGCAGATGTCCATGAAGTCGACGTACTCCGGCATCCCCATGTGAGCCACGATCAGCCGCAGCTGCGGATAGCGTTGCAGCAGAAGTCGAATGGGCTCAGGCCCGGTGTGTTCCCCGGGCACTGGGCCGGAGCCGCAATGGATGATGACGGGCACGCCGGAGTCCTCGATGACACCCCAGACCGGGTCGAGCAGCGGGTCGTTCGGCTCGTATCGGCCGACTTGGATATGCGCTTTGAAGATCAGGGTGCCGGCATCGATCGCCGCAGCGACATACGTCCCGGCTTCGGGCTCAGGGTAGAACGTCGCGGTGACAAGGCAATCCGGTGTGTCACGCGCGAACTGTAGGGCCCACTGGTTGAGCCAGGCGGCCATCTGCGGCTTGTGCGGGTAGACCAGGGAGGTGTAGTGACGTACGCCGAATCGCCGGAGTGTCTGCACGCGTTCGGATTCGGCCGTCCGATAGGTGATCGGCCATTCACGGCCCACCAGCGGGCCCGCGGAGTCGAAGTAGTTCCACACCTTGTCCATCACCGACTTCGGCATGAAGTGGGTGTGCACATCGATGACGCCCGGCAAATCCAGCGCCGACCAGAGCTCCCGTACCTCGGCGGCCTCGTCGTGGTCGGGCATGATCCATCCTCGAGTCGATTCGCAAGCGGCGGGTAATACGTTTGTCTATATCAGTCGCGCTGCGCAGTGCTGAAACGGGAGGACCAGTATGTGGGATCCGCACGTCTACCTGAGCTTCGCGGATCATCGCGGTCGCCCGTTTTATGACCTGCTGTCCCGAATAGGCGCTCAGGACCCGCGCCGGGTGGTCGATCTGGGCTGCGGCGCCGGAAACCTCACCGCCGAACTGGCGCGGCGCTGGCCCGACGCGGTCATCGAGGCGTTGGACAGCTCACCGGAGATGGTGGCGGCGGCCCGCGAGCGTGGCATCGATGCGTCGGTCGCGGATCTTCGAGCGTGGACGCCGCGCGCCGATACCGATGTGGTGCTCAGCAACGCCGCCATGCAGTGGGTGCCCGAACACCGCGAGCTGTTCGTGAAATGGGCCGGTGAATTGGCCGCGGGCTCGTGGCTGGCGATCCAGATGCCGGGCAACTTCGAATCCCCGTCGCACGCCGCGGTCCGTGCGGTGGCGCGGCGCGGGCAGTTCGCAGAGTCGTTGCGCGACCTCCCATTTCGGGTCGGCACCGCAGTCGATACGCCGGTGAAGTACGCCGAGCTGCTGATCGGCACCGGCTGCACGGTCGACGCGTGGGAGACGACCTACATCCATCAGCTGACCGGCGAGCATCCGGTACTGAATTGGATCAGCGGCACCGCGCTCACGCCAGTCAAAGAGCGGCTCAATGAGCAGGATTACCAACGCTTTTGCGACGAATTGATGCCGCTTCTTGCGCAGGCCTACCCATCTCGCCCGGACGGATTCACGTTCTACCCGTTCCGGCGGGTGTTCTTCGTCGCGCAGCTCGGCGGCTAGCGGCAGCTACTCCGGCAGGCCCAGACGGCGGGCATCGCCGAGGTAGCGGTCCACCCATTCGTCCGTGGCTTCCTGGGCGTGGTCTTCCACCGACTGGGACTGAGCGGGCACCAGCCGCGGATCCTGGCCGAGCGACTCCAGCACGGTCGCGACAATCGTATTCACGTTGCGCCCCAGGGCCGGGTAGGCCACATCGATCGGCTCGATGCCTTCCTCGGCGAACCAGGCGCGCCAGCACTCGTTCTGCTCGCGCAGCATCCCGACCGCGTGAGCGATCGCACCGGCGTGATAGGTGGCCTGCTCGCGGTGCTCGACGTGAGGCCGACCGCGCCACATCCGGGTCTGCACCGCACGCCAGAACGACACGGCCTGCGATACCACGTCCGGCCGGTGAACATGCACATACACCGGCTCACTGCCGATGACGTCCCGGATGGCCGCTCGCAAGCCGTCTCCGGAACGGTCGGGCAACGACGAGGCCCGCTGCTGCAGGAGAGGGGTCTGGTTCCACATCAGCTTTCCGCCCCATACGCCGTTGGGCGTACGGCCCGAGCTGCGGATGTGCTCACGCCAGGCGATCGACGACGAGGTATCCGGCGTACCGGGGTCGAGCGGATCGAGAAGGTGCAAAATCGTCTCGTCCTCGACGTCGGCGAACCACTGGCGCGGCTGCGGCGCCATCCCGGTGGTCGGCAGGTACTGGAAGAACTCCTGCGGCTCGCCTGCCGTGCCGGTGGCCCGCAGCGACTCGGACAACAGCGTGCTGCCGCAGCGCTGCGAGGCGAGCACGAGATACGAGGTCGGGTGCGCGGGCACCGAGAGAGCCTAACCGGACACCCACCGGTCGTGTTTACGGATCCGTTCGACGGGTTGCCTCGTCGATGCCGCGGTCGGTGGCGATACCCGACCGGCTGGTGGGAGCCTTCTCGTGGATTTGCAGGTACGTCTCGGTGTACCGGGCCGCGATCCGGCTGCCGGCGAAGTCAGACGGGATGACGTCGTTCGTCTGCTGTCGCCAATTATGCAGGCGGACAGCGAGATCGGCGGCGATCTTGTCCGCGTCTCCGGCGCCGGCGCCGGTCAGCAGGTTGTTGGACTCGGTGGGATCCGAACGCAAGTCGTAGAGCTCTCGTTCGGGTCGCGGCGTCGTGATCAGCGGGGCGACGGCATGCCCGGACGGGCTTTCCTCGATGTCCCACGGCAGGTCCAAAAGTGGTCGGCGCGCGTAGTTTTCGATATAGCTGAAATCCTTGGTCCGGATCGCGCGAATGGGATCGAACGAATCGTGATAGGTCTTGGTGGTGTAGACATGCTCACGCACCGGATCGGTGTGATCCGCGCCGATCAAGGCCTGCGCATGGGACACGCCCTCGATGTCCGATGGCTTCGTGACGCCGAGCAACTCCAGCAGCGTCGGTAGCAGATCCACGCCACTGAAAAGATCGTCGTACACCCTGGCAGACATACTCATTCGTGTCGGTGGACGGACGATCATCGCGATCCCGGTACCGGCTTCGTAGAGAGTGGACTTGGCTCGCGGGAACGCCGCGCCATGGTCGGTGAGGAAGACCAGCCAGGTGCTGGCATCCAGCCCGGTGTCGGCCAGGATGTCGATAATCCGGCCCACCGCCGCGTCGGCGGTGGTGATGGAACCGTAGAACTCGGCCAGATCCTGGCGCACCTCAACGGTATTGGGCAAATAGTCGGGGGTGTCGACCGTGTCGGTGTTGGCGGGTTCGTAACGGTCCCGCGGGTAGGGTCGGTGCGTTTCGAAGAATCCGGCCGTCAACAGAAAAGGCCGGGTGCCGTCATAGTCGCGTAGCCACTGCTGGGCGCGCTCGACGACATACTCGCAGTAGGAATTCGACACATCGAACTCGTCAAAACCCAGCCGCGCGGGATGGGACGTCTCGTGCTGCATTCCGAAAAGTACTGAATACCAACCCGATTCGGAAAGAATCTGCGGAAGCGTCCGGACTCCCGGCCGGTACTCCCAGCCGTGATGCGCGAGCCCCACCAGCCCATTGCTCTGCGGGTAGCGACCGGTGAACAGGGATCCGCGCGACGGTGAGCACAGCGGTGCGGTGGCGTGGGCGCGGGTGAACAGGATCCCCTCGGCGGCCAGCGCGTCGAGCCGGGGACTCGAGACGTCGGGGTGGCCGTAGACGCCCAGGTAACGGCCCAGATCGTGCCAGTGCACGAGCAGCACGTTGTCGTGCTGCGCGGGCACTACGTCCGGGTTTGCGTCCGTGCCGCCGATCGTCGCCACCTCCTGAAGCCTTGCCGAGCCCTGGTCGACGTTATCGGCTCCGGCGGCGAGCCGTGTGTTAGCGGGGCCGAGTCGGTCGGGTCGCTCACCACTGCGGAGGCGGGCCGGGAGGGCCGAACGGCGGGGAAGGCGGCGGGCCCTGCGGCCACTGTCCAGGAGGAAATCCGTCGGGCTGTGCGCTCAGCTGCGATGGCAGACCGAGGAGTACTCGGAAGGCCGGGACGAACATCAGCCCGCCGATGACCGCGATGACCAGACCTGCGATCAGGTCGTAGGTAACCCGACTCGTCGCGCCGTAGCGCGCTTCCACCCCGATCGAGACGACCAGCATGACGATGCCGCCGCCCAGGATCAGGAAGTGGCCCAGCGTCCGCTTGGCGAAGAGCATTGTCGCGCCGACGGCGACCGCAAGGCATGCCGCGATGATCAGGAACAAACACACGACCAGGGCCACCGGCAAGGAGACAACCATGCTCTCGATCTGGTGGCGGCAGGAGTTGGCGTACTCACCCTTGAACCGGTTGCACACGTCGGTGGCGTGGTTCTCGGCGCTGTTGAGGTTGATCCAGAGCGTCAGCGTGAGGATCGCACCGAGCAGGCCCAACAGTCCGATGACTGCGAGGCTGATGCCGCCGATCGTCTGCTGGAAAGTCGGTGGTGACGTCGGCGGCACGTAGCCGCCCCACTGCTGCGGGGCGCCGTAGGGCGGGGGTTGCTGACCGTGGTCCTGGGGTTCGTCCGGCGCGGGGCCCCACTGCGGAGGGGGGCCGGGCGGAGGTGGTTGCACCCCGGCATCGTAACCGCCGGTCGGCCGATGGATCAGGTAGCGCGGTGCGGCGCGTGACCCCAGGAGTTCTCGGACACGAATTCAGGCAGCGGCCGTCCCAGCGCCCAGCCGTCCAATTCCAGCGACGGCCGGTCAGGGAAGTCGGGCACCGGGCCGAGGCACAAGATGGCCACCGGTTCGGCGTCCGCGGGCATCGACAACAACGCCGCCAGCTTCGGCGGATCGAACAACGACACCCAGCCCATGCCGAGACCTTCGGATCGCGCTGCCAGCCAGAGGTTTTGGATGGCGCACGACACCGATGCCAGATCCATCTGCGGCATCGTGCGACGGCCGAACACGAAGCTGTCCCGGCCGTCGCTCAGCGCCACGACGAGCAGCTCCGCGCAGTCGAGGATGCCTTCGACCTTGAGGGCGAGAAATTCCTGAGCTCGTTGGCCCAGAGCGCGCGCGGTCTGCTGGCGTTCCTCGTCGACCAGCGCGTGAATGCGCGTGCGCAATTCGCGGTCGGTGATCCGGATGAATCGCCACGGCTGCATGAGGCCGACGTTGGGAGCGGCGTGGGCGGCCTGCAGCAGGCGGGCGAGGACGTCATCGGAGACCGTGCTGTCAGGCACGAACCGGCGCATGTCGCGGCGCTCGGCGATCACGCGATAGATCGCTCGGCGCTCCGGTGCACTGAATGCGTGGTCGTCCACTAGGCCATCGTAGAAAGCGGCCGTTCGCGCGGCGGTCAACAATGCACATTCGACGTGTCGGGGACCGACGGCCAGACTGGCGACAGGACTCAGAGGAGGATCGGCCCATGACAATGCCTGACTCACTGGAGCAACTACCGGCCAACGGCACCCGGTCTCGCGTCTACGGCGAGCCCTATCGAACCGCGGACGGCGCCACCGTGATTCCCGTGTCGAGGGTTCGTCAGGGCTCGGCAACGCCGCTCGGTGTGTTCGTCATCCACGGGGGCAAGGCGCGGTGGACGGGGGCCGTCAATTCCGATCGATTGGCGCTGATCGGAGTCCTTACCGGACTGATCGCGGCAGCGCTGGGTAGTGCGGCTGTGCTGCGGCGCCCACCGTGGCCGGACTTGTCGGCGACGTCGGCAGCCTGGTCGCAACGTCGCTAGTTACGGCCGATAGGTGACGCCCACGGCGCGCAGAACATTCTCCGGCGGCATCGCGAAGGTCAGCGACCGGCGAGGCAGGTTGGCCAGCACTCCGTCGGGAATGTCGAGCTTGTATTGCAAGGAGAGGTGTCCGCTGAAACTCGGATCCACGTCGTCGACGCCGGTCTCGACTTGTAGCCCAGCAGCCGATATCTCAGCCGTCGCAGCTCCGGATTGCGTTGCATCCCAACGTACGTCGATGGTGGGGCCGGCCAATTTCGGTAACGACGACAGGGTCGCCAGCACCCGCTGCGAGGTGAAGACGACCGAGCCGACGTAGCTCGCGACGCTGTGCGCCGACCGCAGACCCGGGATGGCGCCGCTGAAGCGGCGGGTGACGGGGACGAAGTCGGCTAGGTAGATCAGCCCCTCGTCCTGGACCTGGGCGCGCACGTCGGCGGGCAGCTTGCCGATGCCGAAGAGCCTGCGGACGAAGACCGGCATCAGCGAGCCCGATTGCCCAGCCGGAGCCGGAATCGGACAACGCCCGCGAGAATGAGCCCGAGCGCGGCCAGCAGGCCGACGTCCTGCAACCATGCGCTCGCCACGTGCCGCCAGAACCGATCGGCAGGCAGGCCGGCTTCGACACTGTTCAGGTCCACCGTCGACGCCGACGCCGCAAAGCCCCAGCGCGCGGGCACGAACCAGGACAACTGATCAAGCACTGCTCGGCCCGTCACCGGAATCAGTCCGCCCGCCAACACCATCGACACCATGATGGCCACCACCAGCATCGGCAGCACCTGCTCGGTGGAGCGGGCCAGCGACGACAGCGTCAGCCCCACCATCGCCGACGTGATCGCCGTCAGCGCCAGGCCCAGATACAACTCCAGAACCCCGTTCGCCACCCCTGACCCCAGCAGCGCGCCGCCGTGAGACGGTGTGCCTTTGCCTATCGCCATGATGGCGACCATGACCGCGGTGCCGATCAACGCCGCGCAGCTGAACACGATCACCTTGGCGATCAGGTAGGCCGACGCCGACAGGCCTACGGCGCGCTCGCGCTGAAAGATCATTCGCTCACCGACCAGATCGCGCACGGTGAGCGCGGTGCCCAGGAACACCGCGCCGATGTTGAGCAGGATCAAGATGTCGATCGGTTCTTCCGGCCCGCTCGTATTCGTCGAGCCCAGGCCGGTACTGCCGGGCACCGCCAGCGACAGCACACCGAGGATGAACGGAAGCACCGCCAGGAACGTGAAATAGCCGCGGTCGGAGGTGATCAGCCGGGTCTGGCGACGCACCAGCGTCACCACCTGGCGCCAGGAACTCGTCCGCGGCGGCCTGCCCAACGGGGCCGCGCCGGCCGTCGGTGAGGGTCCGCGGGGTGCCGACGGATGACGGGCGAGGTAGGCGCGATGCGCGCCGTCGGGGTCGGTGCTGACGCGGGCGAAGATGTCGGCCCAGTCGGTGCTGCCCATCGCGGGCCCGATCTGCGCGGGCGGGTCGGCGAAGGCGGTCTTGCCGCCGGGGGCCAGCAGCAGAATCTGGTCGCACATGCCGACGTAGGTGAGCGAATGCGTGACGACGAGCACCACGCGGCCGGCGTCCGCGAGTCGCCGGAGCATGGTCATTACCTGGCGGTCGAGCGCCGGGTCGAGTCCGGACGTCGGCTCGTCGAGGATCAGCAACGACGGGCCGGTCAGCAGCTCCATGGCCACCGACGCGCGCTTGCGCTGACCACCGGACAGCTTGTCGACGCGGGTGGTCTTGTGCGGCGTCAACTCCAGTTCGTCAAGCACCCCTTCGACGACCTCGCGCCGATCGTCGGCAGTGGTGTCCGGTGGCAGGCGTAGTTCGGCGGCGAAATTCAGGGCCTGCTCGACCGTGAGCTGGCGGTGCACCACGTCGTCCTGCGGCACCATCCCGATACGCGAGCGCATCGACGCGTACTCGGCATGCACGTCGTGCCCGTCGAACGCGACCAGGCCCGCGCTGCGCGGCATCGCACCGCCGATCAGCTTGACCAACGTCGATTTCCCGGCGCCCGACGGCCCGATCACCGCGGTCAGCGTCCCGGGCTTCGCGGAAAACGACACGTCGTGTAGCAGCTGGTGACCGTCAATTGTCAACGCCAACCCGTGCGCGGTCAGCCCGCTGGTCCGGGTGGCCACGGGCTGGGGGACCAGGGTCTGGCCAGACGTGAGCAGGTCGGTGTTGCCGATCGTGACGATGTCGCCGTCGCGCAGCTTCGCGGTGGTGATCAGCGACCCGTTGACGAATGTGCCGTTGCTGCTGCCGTTGTCGCGGATCTGCAGCCCGGCCGGGGTGAACTCGAGCAGCGCGTGCACGCGGGAGGCCAGCGCGTCCTCTACGACGACGTTGTTGCTTTTTGCGCGTCCGATTGTCGCGGCGCCCTGGGCGCGGACTGGGGCCAACCGGTTCGGTGGCGACGGCGGGGCCGGTGGACGCGGCAGTGGCCGCGACTGGGTGCGCGGCGGGGGTTGGGGTGCCGATGCCCGGAACATCTCCGTGGCAGCGCTGCCGCCGCGGGGGAGCGGCGACGACGCGGAGGACGCCACCCGAAAGGTCAGCTCGGGACCGTGCGGGCTACCCAGCGCCACGGTCAGGCGGTCGCGGATCGGGACCACACTGGCGCGGGCACCGGCATTGAAAATGCCGTTCTGGCTCTTGTCGACCACGACCCAGTGCCGGCCGTCGAACCGCAGAATCGCGTGTACCCGAGATATCAGCGTCAGATCCTCGGGGTTGACGTCGTGGAAGCAGATGTCGCACTCACGGTCGCGGCCGACGATCACGTCGCGGTCGAGCGGGAAGGTGTACATCGCCGACCCGAGCCAGACCGTCAACGGCGGCACGTCGGCGCCGCTCGCGGCGGCGAGCTGGGTCGTATTGCCGTCATCAGCGGGCCGACGGCTGCGATCTGTCGGTGGCATGCACTGCTTTCTATACCCGGGGATCCTGCGGGCGACGCATACGAACATATCGGTGTAGCAGCGACGACAGGAGTCCGCGGCCGCGCGGTGACCCGATCGACGCTAAACCTTGACTTGACCAGCCGCTCCACCCGCGCCGACGATGGGACTGTGCGCCGACTGCTGGGTCTCTTGTGCGCTGCGGTGTGCGCAGCCGTTGTACCCATGGCGACAGCTCCGAAGGGGGGTGCAGTCGGCGCACCTTGGTTTGCCCCGTCAGTCGGCAACGCCACTCAGGTGATTTCCGTTGTCGGAACGGGTCATACGACCGCCAAGATGGACATCTACCAACGAACCGCGACCGGCTGGCAACCGGTCGAAGCCGGCATCCCCACCCACATCGGATCGGCAGGCCTTGCGCCAGAGGCCAAGAGCGGTTATCCCGCGACGCCGATGGGCGTCTTCGCCCTACCGTTCGCGTTCGGCACCGCACCGAACCCGGGTGGCGGCCTGAAATACGTTCAGGTTGACTCGAATCACTGGTGGAACGGCGACGACGGCAGCGCCACGTTCAACACCATGCAGGTCTGTCACAAGGCGCAGTGCCCGTTCGATACCAACGCCAGCGAGAATCTTCAAATCCCGCAGTACAAGCACGCGGTCGTGATGGGCGTCAACCCAAATCGTCAGCCGGGTAAGGGTGCGGCGTTCTTCTTCCACACCACCGATGGCGGCGCGACCGAGGGCTGCGTCGCGATCGACGACGCCAAACTGGTGCAGGTCATTCAGTGGCTGCGGCCGGGAGCCGTCATGGCGATCACCCAATAACCGGTTGCGCCACAACGGTTCCGGCTACCGCGCGATTGCGATACCCGGGGTCACCTTGAAGTCCAGGTTCTTCAACGACAAGGTGGCGTCGTAGGTTCGGTCGTAGCCAACCGTGCTGATCCGCCATCCGTCGGCGGTGCGGCGGTACTTGTCGTGATAGAAGCCGGCGCCGATCAGCATGAAGTCGAATTCGGCCACGATCACCTTGTCCTGCAGATACCAGATGCCCGTCGCCTCGTCGCCGTTCACCTCGATCTCCGGATGGGTGACGCGGTGCTCGGTGATCACGTTGGACGGCAGCGACGCGCGCATGTACTCGACGAGGTCAGCGCGGTTGGTGAAGTGGTGCTCTTCGCCCATCGACGACCCGTAGTCGCCGACGACGTCCTCGGTGAGGGTGTCGGCGAAGTCGTCCCAGTGCTTGGTGTCGAGTCCGCGTAGGTAGCGGTACTTGACCTGTTCTATCGCAGCGACGTCGGATGCACTCATCTCGTCATCACAACACATGCGGGGTCAGCGCAGATAGTGGGTGACCATGTCGATCAGCGCGCGCCGTTCCCGGTCCCAGTCGATCGGGGTGCCGATGATCATCTGGGCCAGCACCACGCCACGTAAGGTTGCCCAAATCACTTCGGCCACTCCGTCATTCGACGGATCATTTGTGATCAGTCGGCCGAGTTGCTCGATGGCCGCGTTCATCTCCAGCAGATGACGCCGCGACGAACCGCCGCGGTTGGTCCGCAGGATCTCGAAGGCCGCCATCGACGTGGGGCTGCTGTAGCAACTCCACGCGGTGTCGACGACGATCTCGATGCGCTCACGCAGTGGTAGCGCGCTGACGTCGGCCGCCGAGAGGCTCTCCAGCAGTCGGGCCACCCCTTCGTCGACAACGGCCATCAGCAAGCCGTTGCGGTCGCCGAAGTGATACTGGATCACGCCCCAGGTGACGCCGGCGCGTTCGGCCACGTGCTTGGCGGTTGCGGCGGCGAAACCTTCCTCCACGATGCAGCGGACGGTCTCGTCGATGATCTTCGCGCGTGTGTCGTCGCCGCGCTTACGCGGCGAACTGGTCCGCCGGGTGGGTCCGGTGGTGGCCTTCTGGCCTGCGGCGATAGACATTGTTGACTTTATAACATAGTCGGCTCTATTTTTGGGCGGTGAGCCAATCGCGCTATGCCCAGCTGTCCCGCCAAGAGCTCGCCGTGCTGCTGCCCGAGTTGCTGTTGATCGGGCAGATGATCGACCGCTCCGGCATGGCCTGGTGCATCCAGGAGTTCGGGCGCGAGGAGATGGTGCAGATCGCCATTGAGGAGTGGGCCGGCGCCAGCCCGATCTACACCCGGCGCATGCAGCGCGCACTGAACTACGAAGGCGTCGACATCTTTACGATTTTCAAGGGCTTGCAGCTCGACATCGGCGCACCGCCGCAGTTCATGGACTTCCGGTACACCATTCACGACCGCTGGCACGGCGAATTCCACCTCGACCACTGCGGCGCCCTGCTCGACGTCGAGCCGATGGGCCCCGACTATGTCTTCGGCATGTGCCACACCATCGAGGATCCAACGTTCGACGCAACCGCGGTCGCGACCAATCCGCGCGCGCAGGTTCGTCCCATCCACCGCCCGCCCCGCACCCCGTCGGACCGGCACCCGCACTGCGCCTGGACCGTGATCATCGACGAGTCCTACCCGCCGGTGGAAGGTATTCCGGCCCTGGACATCGTGGCCGAAACCCGTGCTGCCCATTGGGAACTCGACGCGATCGACCGCTCCGACGAGGGGCTGGGCGAATATTCGGGCCCGGTGGTCTCCGACTTCGATTTCAACGCATACTCGCACTCCGCGCTGGTGCGGATGGCCGACGAAGTCTGCCTGCAAATGCACCTGCTGTACCTGTCGTTCGCCATCGCGGTACGCGCGCGGGCCGGGTCGGACATCAAGCTCGCCGACTCCATCTGCACTCGCGGACTGACCGGTGTCGCCGGCCTCGGCGCCGAGCGGATCCATCGGGCGCTGTCACTGCCCGACGGGATCGACGGTGTGCTCAGGGTTTTCGAGCTGCACCCGCTGTTCAACCCGCTGGGCTACGTCAATTCCGAGGTGCACGGGCGACTCAACGTTCACCGCTCTCCGGCGCACGATGATGCCGCGTGGATCTCGTTGTGCGGGCCCGAGTCGATCCAGCCGTTGCAGGCCATCGCGACCGCGATCGATCCGCACATCGTGGTCCGGGTCACCGGCTCGAACACCGAGTGGACGGCCGAGCTGTCCGAAACCGACACTGCGGCAAAGGAGCTGTCTGAGGTTGCCGTCGCCAAAGTCAGCGGCGGCGCGACCTTCGAGTTTCAGCCGCGGCGTTCGCTGCCCCTGACCGTCGTGTAACGCCGCCCGATCTGTCAAGGCGTCGGCTGTCTCACTTCGGTGACGCAACCGCATCGACCGGATACCGATGACGTTGTGGCCGATGGCCGTAGCGTGGCCCGCCATTATCGTTAACGCTGGCCAACGAACGCTGCCAACGAAAGTATTTGAGTTATGTATGACCCGCTGGGGTTATCGATCGGGACCACGAACTTAGTCGCGGTCCGCAGTGGCAAACCGCCGGTCTCGCGGCGCGCGGTGCTGACGCTGTTTCCGGACCGCGCGCCGGAACTCGGTGTGCCCGGGGAAGACTCGGATGTCGACGACACCGGCACGTTGATGACCGGTTTCGTCGAGCGGATCGGCGGATCGACGCCTTTGAAGTCTGCGGACGGTTCGACCCATGACCCTTCGCTGTTGCTGGTCGAGGCGCTGGATGCGTTGATCAACGAGACCGGCGGCGAAGCGGCGACCTCCAACATCACGATGGCTGTTCCGGCGCACTGGGGTTCGGACGCGTTGCGGGGCATCCAGGCTGCGCTGAATACCCACGCGGACTTCGTCCACGGCGGTATCGCGCCGCGCCTGGTCCCGGACTCTGTTGCCGCGCTGACCGCGCTGAACGCCGACTCGCGCCTGCCCGCCAAAGGTGTTGTCGCGCTGCTTGATTTCGGCGGTAGCGGCACCAGTATCACGCTGGCCGACGCCGCATCCGACTTCACTCCCATCACCGACACGCTGCGGTATGAGGACTTCTCCGGCGACCTGGTCGACCAGGCGCTGATGGTGCACGCACTCGACAACGTGGGCCACGGCACGGACATCAATCCCGCCGGGACCGCGGTGGTGGGAGAATTTGCGGGCTTGCGCGAGGAATGCCGCCAGGCGAAAGAGCGGTTGTCTACCGAGATGACGACCGAGTTGCCGCTCGAACTGCTGGGGCGGCACACCAGCCTGAAGGTAAACCGGGCCGAACTCGACGATCTGATCGAAGAACGTTTGGACGGCTTGTTCGAAGCGTTCGATGACATGTTGCGGCGCAACAGGATTCGTAGTAAGGATCTTGCAGCCGTGGCGATGGCCGGCGGAACTGCCAAGATTCCGGTTGTCGCGCAACGCCTTTCGTTGCACACCAAAAGCTCGGTGATCACCGCAACCCAGCCTGCGCTCGCGACCGCTGTCGGCGCGGTGAAGTTGTCCGCCCGCCAGCCGATCGCGCAGCAAGACGGCGAGCGGCAAGAAACGACGATGGCGACGCTGGTGGGCGCCACGACCGGCAGCTTCGCGACCGGCGGCCTGGCCACGACCGGGCGCTTCATTGCACCCACCGACGCGCTCGGTACCCGCACCGGGGCTTTCAGCGCGTCGACCGGCACATTCGACATCCCCACCGCGGGCGCGCTGTTCGATGACCCGTCGGAGCGCTTGACCGAGCTGGCCTGGTCGCAGGCAGATGACTCCGGCGAGGAGCCGGTGCTCTACACCGGCGATCCCTACGAGCCCGACGACAACCGCGCCACCCCGTCGCAACTGATGCAGGTGCCCAGGTACGAGCCGCTCGACCCGATCCGGACCAGAGGGGCCCGGCTTCCGCAACTATTCCTGGGCCTCGCCGCGCTGGTCTCTATGGTTGCGATCGGCGGCGTTGCCTTCACGCTGACGAGTAGCAACCGCACGCCGACCCTGCCCAGCACCACCTCGGCGCCGCCTCCGCCTCCGCTGAGCACCCAGATTCCGTCGTCGAGGCTGGCGCCGCCACCGCCGCCCAGCAGCGAGGCGCCCCCGCCTCCGCCACCGCCCACCACCGAAGCGCCACCTCCGCCGCCGCCCCCGGTGACCGAGACGGTGACGCAGACGTACCAGCCGCCGCCTCCGCCGAAAACGACGGCTCAAGCGACGACCACCGTGCCGCAGCCGACGACCACCCCGCCGGCGGCGACGAGCACCACCCCCAGCAGCGCCCCGCCTCCGCCTCCGCCGCCACCACCGACGTCAACCGCACCGGCGATGACGACGACGTACCTGAACCTGCCCTTCGTACCGGTGCCGATTCCGGTCCAGGTGCCCGAAGGTCAGGGTGGCGCGACTCAGCAGCCGCAGAACCAGTACCCGCAGCAGAATCCCTACCAACAGAGCCCCTACCAGCAGAATCCATACAACCAGAGCCCGTACGGACCGCAGTACCCCTACTCGGGTCCTGGCTACGGCTACTAGGACGTGGCGGAAGCGGCTCGAAATGCGCACACTGGGTGTATTCGGTGAGCAGCCAGGAGGCCGCAATGGATGACAACGGTCGGTTCGGATTCGAGCCGGAAGACTTCGAACACGTGATCCGCGACGCGACCGAGGGCCTTCGCGAGGCACTCGGGGGCTTCGGTCGATTCTTCACCACCTCCGGTGAGCGGGCCGGGTGGTCGTCGGTCTTCGAGGATCTGTCGCGGCGCACCCGGACCAGGCCGGAAACCGCCGGCGAAGCCGGCGATGGCGTGTGGGCGATCTACGTGGTGAGCGCCGACGGCGGTGCACGCGTCGAGGAGGTCTACGCCACAGAACTCGACGCCTTGCGGGCGAACCGGAACAACACCGACGCGACCCGCAAGGTTCGATTCCTTCCCTACGGCATCGCGGTCAGCGTCCTCGACGATTCTGACGAGGCGCAATAAATCGTCGCGGCGGCACGTCCTCGTTCTTTACGCCACAATGGGGGCATGTCCCTTAGCAACATTGGCCGAGTCCTTTTTGCCGCACCTGCCGTCGTCGGCGGTCTGTTGAGCGGGCCGATACCGGTTGTGGCTGCGCAACCCTGCCCTGACGTCGAGGCGGTGTTCGCCCGCGGCACCGGTGAGCCGGCCGGTGTCGGCGGCATCGGAGAGCCGTTCGTCGACGAATTGCGCACCGCGATCGGCCCCAAGTCGCTCAACGTGTACCCGGTCAACTACGAGGCCAGCGGCAACTTCAACGATCGCATCGAGTTCGCGCAGAGCTTCCTCGACGGGGTCAAGGACGCCAGCAGCCATATCGAGGCAACCGCAGCCAACTGCCCCAAGACCAGGATCGTGCTCGGCGGCTATTCCCAGGGCGCCGCCGTGGCCGGCGCTGTCACCTCGGCGTCGGTCCCAGCGGGAGTGCCTGCGGAGTACTTGTCGTTCATGCCCAAGCCGATGCCGCCGGACATCGCCAACCATGTCGCCGCGGTGACGCTCTTCGGGAAACCGTCGCCACAGTGGCTGCAGAACTTCGGCGCGCCGGTGATCACGGTCGGCCCGCTGTATGTGCCGAAGACCGACGACTTGTGCGCTGACGGCGACACCATCTGCAACGGCGATCCCGGTGGGCTGCCGAGCTTCGCACACTCGTCGTACCCGGCGAACGGAATGACCGCGCAGGCCGCGGGTTACGCCGCCGGCCACCTCTGAGGAGTCAGCCGGCCTGGTCCGCCATGATCGCGGCGAATAGTTCGGCCATCTCGTCGCCAGGTCCGCCGGGCACCGAATAGCCGGTCTCATCGCGAATCTCGTCGAGATGGTCGCGCACCTGCTCGACCGAGAGCGCGGGACTGTAGAAGCCCTTGGTCCGGCCGATGAAGAAGCGGGCAACGTGTCCGGCGCCGACGGTGTAGATCTCGCCGGACACCGGGCAGGTCTGATGGGTCAAGAAGGCGGCCACCGGCGCGACCAGTGCCGGATCGAGCTTCTGAAGATACTGCGCCACAAGATCATCCAGGACAGCCTGGGAGGCGGCATCGGCCGGTTGCCCCGCCGACTCGACGGATTGAGCGAGCATCCGGGTATAGGCGATCGGAGCGATCGCGTTGACCTTGATGTCGTGGTTGGCGCCTTCGGCCGCGAGCACCCGGGTCAACCCCACCAGACCGGTCTTGGCCGCGCCGTAATTGCTCATCCGTCCGGCACCCAGCAGCCCGGCGGCCGAGCAGGTGTTGAGGATTCGCCCATAGCCGTTCTCGCGCATCAGCTTCCACGCCGGCCGGCTCACGTTGAAGGCGCCCTTCAGGTGCACGTCCACCAGCGGGTCGAGCCGGTCGGCGGTCATGTCTTCGAAGGCTGCGTCGCGGACGATGCCGGCGTTGTTGATGACGATGTCCACCCGGCCCCAGGCGCCCAGGGCGGTGTCGATGATCGCCTGCCCGCCTTCCGGTGTGGCGACGCTGTGGGTGTCGGCGATCGCCTCGCCACCCTGTCGGTGGATCTCTTCGACCACGGCAGACGCGGCGTCGGTGTCCGAGCCCGAACCCGTGACCGATCCTCCGGTGTCATTGACGACGACCCGCGCGCCGCGCGACGCCAACAGCAACGCGTACTGCAGGCCCAAACCGCCACCGGCGCCGGTGATTACGGCGACCTGCTCGCCGAACCGCATCTCGTCGCTCACCAGGTGACCGGCAGTTCTTTCATGCCGTAGATATCGGCGTCCTTGAACTTCAACTCCTCGGGCGGCACCGCCAAGCGCAGACCCGGAAGCCGGCGCGCCAAAGTGGAGAACGCCACCTGCATCTCGACCCTGGCCAGGTTGGCGCCGATACACTGGTGGGCGCCGTAGCCGAACGCGACATGGCCGCGGGCGTTTCTGGCGATGTCCAAAGTCTCTGGGCTGTGGACGAACTCGCTGTCCCAGTTGCCGGCGGGCAAGTTCATCAGCAACCTGTCACCGGTGCGAATCTGCTGGCCGCCGAGAACGAGGTCTTCGGTGGCGATCCGGTCCACCTGGGCGTGCACGATCGAGAGATAGCGCATCAGCTCTTCGACGGCATTGGCGATGACGGCGGCATCGTCGGTCTGTCCGAGACGCTCGAAGACTTCCGGGTGTTCGAGCAGCGCAACGGTTCCCAACGAGATCATATTGGCAGTGGTTTCATGGCCGGCCTGCATCATGATCACCGCGTTGACCGCGACGGTGTTGTAGTCGAGTTGACCGGTCGCGACATAGTCGGTGATCAGCCGGCTGATCAGGTCGTCGCCGGGATCGCGCTCTTTACGCGCCACCAACTCCTGGATGTAGGAATACATCTCGATGAAGCCCGTCGCCCGCTCCTCGTCGGTGGAGTTCACGTCGAGTCCGGCGGCGGTGTTGTGCTGGAAGAGTTCGAGATCTTCGGGAGGGACGCCCAGCAACAGGGCGATCACCATCGACGGCACCGGGAGTCCGAAGTCGCGCACGATGTCGGCAGGCGGCCCTTTATCGATCATCGCGTCCAGGTAGTTGTCGACCAGTTCCTGGATCTGCGGCCGCATTGCCTCGGTGCGCCGAAAGGTGAACTGGCTGGTCATCATGCGCCGTAACCGATGATGCTCGGGATCGTCGATCCGCGCAAAAACGACGGGTGCCGTGCTGTCGTTGGCCGCATCAAATAAGTCCGGGAGAGTCTCGGCCGACAACCGCGGGTCGACCAGCGCGGCCCTGATGTCCTCATAGCGGCTCACCGACCACACCTGTTGGCCGTTCCACATCGCCCGCTGAAGGCCGGACTCTTCTCGCCAACTGGCGAATTCGGTCGGCGGAGCGAGCGGGCAGCGCGCCTCGCGGCG
Organism: uncultured Actinomycetota bacterium; assembly: GCA_963822655.1. Classification (GTDB taxonomy): domain Bacteria; phylum Actinomycetota; class Actinomycetes; order Mycobacteriales; family Mycobacteriaceae; genus Mycobacterium. The sequence continues at coordinate 914 of CAWGIJ010000012.1, read as the reverse complement.
CGCTGGAATCACTGGTAGATCGGACGTTGTCGACGTCATCGGCGTTTCTCACTAAGTGTCAGATGGCTGTCAATTGCACCCGAGCGTAGAGCGCACCTAAATGGCAGTCAACAGTCAGTTACTCTGGGGACCGTGACCGCGGTGTCTGACCGGCCGTTGCGCGCCGATGCCGCGCGTAACGCAGAGCGCATCCTGCGTGCCGCACGGGATGTCTACGGTGAGCTCGGGCCGGAGGCGCCGATCGAAGCGGTTGCCCGTCGGGCCGGGGTCGGCGAGCGCACTCTCTACCGCAGGTTTCCGACCAAGGGCGAGCTGGTCCGGGCCGCGCTGGACCAATGCATCGCCGAGGACCTGACGCCGACGATCGAGGCCGCGCGCGGCGCCGACGATCCGCTGGAGGGTCTCGCTCAGCTGATCGACGCGGCGATATCGCTGGGCGCGCGGGAACACAGTCTGTTGACCGCGGCCCGCAGAGCGGGGTCGCTGACGCCTGATGTCTCGGTCTCGCTGAATGAGGCGCTCAACGAGCTCGCCCGTCGTGGCCAGCAGGCCGGTGTTGTCCGGGCCGACTTGGTGGCTGACGATCTACCACGCCTCATCGCGATGCTGCACAGCGTGCTGTGGACGATGGAATCGCACAGCGACGGCTGGCGTCGCTACGTCGCGCTCGTACTGGACGCGATATCGGCGGAAGGACGTCGACCGCTCCCCCGGCAGCCAGACTTCGTTACGCGCCCGAATCGACCGCTGGCCTATCGACGGCCCTGGCAGCGGTTCTTAGGCGAACCGTCCAGAGGGCATCAGCCAAACTGCATCGGCAAGCTGGTGGGCCCACTCATGCCGAGCAGCGGCTTCCACGGCGGCGACCCGATTCGCCGCGGATTCGGCAGGCGTTGGGCGAGGATCTTGAGCGC
>CAWGIJ010000011.1:0-954147 GCA_963822655.1 uncultured Actinomycetota bacterium | reverse complement strand
TAAACTACCCACCAGGCACTGTTCCTGAACCGGATATACGGTTCGAGGTTAGAGGTCCAATACGATCAGAGTGGTATTTCAACAACGACTCCGCAATTACTGGCGTAATTGTTTCACAGTCTCCCACCTATCCTACACAAACCGTACCGAACATCAATACCAAGCTATAGTGAAGGTCCCGGGGTCTTTTCGTCCTGCCGCGCGTAACGAGCATCTTTACTCGTAGTGCAATTTCGCCGAGTCTATGGTTGAGACAGTTGAGAAGTCGTTACGCCATTCGTGCAGGTCGGAACTTACCCGACAAGGAATTTCGCTACCTTAGGATGGTTATAGTTACCACCGCCGTTTACTGGGGCTTAAATTCTCCGCTTCACCTTGCGGTTAACGGGTCCTCTTAACCTTCCAGCACCGGGCAGGCGTCAGTCCGTATACATCGTCTTGCGACTTCGCACGGACCTGTGTTTTTAGTAAACAGTCGCTTCTCACTGGTTTCTGCGACCCACTGCCGCTGCCGGCCGCGAAGGCCATGACGGTGTGTGGGCCCCCCTTCTCCCGAAGTTACGGGGGTATTTTGCCGAGTTCCTTAACCATAGTTCTCTCGTACGCCTTGGTATTCTCTACCTGACCACCTGTGTTGGTTTGGGGTACGGGCCGTGTGTGTGCTCGCTAGAGGCTTTTCTCGGCAGCATAGGATCACCGAATTCACCTCATTCGGTTATGCATCACCTCTCGGACTTATGTGACATCCGGATTTACCTAGATGTCGTCCTACGGGTTTGCCCCAGTATTACCACTGACTGGTACGGCTACCTTCCTGCGTCACCCCATCGCTTGACTACTACCAGTGAAGGTCCCACGCAGCCGGTGGCTCTCGTTGACCCCGAAGGTCGCTGATGGGCCACCTTTTGGGTGGTTAGTAGCCACTGATTCGTCATGGGCGCGCACACACGGGTACGGGAATATCAACCCGTTGTCCATCGACTACGCCTGTCGGCCTCGCCTTAGGTCCCGACTCACCCTGGGCGGACTGGCCTGGCCCAGGAACCCTTGGTCTTTCGGCGGGCAAGGTTCTCACTTGCCTTATCGCTACTCATGCCTGCATTCTCACTCCCACACCCTCCACCACTCCATCACTAGGTGGCTTCACTGGATGCAGGACGCTCCCCTACCCAATCACTTGCGTATTGCCGCGGCTTCGGCGGTGTGCTTGAGCCCCGCTACATTATCGGCGCACAATCACTTGACCAGTGAGCTATTACGCACTCTTTCAAGGGTGGCTGCTTCTAAGCCAACCTCCTGGTTGTCTATGCGACTGCACATCCTTTTCCACTTAGCACACGCTTAGGGGCCTTAGCCGGCGATCTGGGCTGTTTCCCTCTCGACGCACGGAGCTTATCCCCCGCCGTCTCACTGCCACGCTTTGACTTACCGGCATTCGGAGTTTGGCTGACGTCAGTAACCTAGTAGGGCCCATCGGCCATCCAGTAGCTCTACCTCCGGCAAGAAACACGCAACGCTGCACCTAAATGCATTTCGGGGAGAACCAGCTATCACGGAGTTTGATTGGCCTTTCACCCCTACCCACAACTCATCCCCTCAGTCTTCAACCTAAGTGGGTTCGGGCCTCCACGCGGTCTTACCCGCGCTTCACCCTGGCCATGGGTAGATCACTCCGCTTCGGGTCCAGAACACACCACTACACCCATTTCTGGGATACGCCCTATTCAGACTCGCTTTCGCTGCGGCTACCCCACACGGGTTAACCTCGCGACATGTCCCTGACTCGCAGGCTCATTCTTCAAAAGGCACGCCATCACCCCACTCAAAGAGAAGGCTCTGACGGCTTGTAGGCACACGGTTTCAGGTACTCTTTCACTCCCCTCCCGGGGTACTTTTCACCATTCCCTCACGGTACTAATCCGCTATCGGTCATCAGGAAGTATTCAGGCTTACCGAGTGGTCTCGGCAGATTCACAGCAGATTCCACGGGCCCGCTGCTACTCGGGTATCTGTGACACCAGATGACATGTTTTCACCTACCGGGCTCTCACCGTCTACGGCAGACCATCCCAGGCCATTTCGATTAACACACCACTACTGATGCCCTGATCGGCGGACCAGAGAACACAAACCCCACAACACCGCACACACAACCCCCGCCGGGTATCACATGCGCACGGTTTAGCCATCCTCCGCTTTCGCTCGCCACTACTCACGGAATCACTATTGTTTTCTTTTCCTACGGGTACTGAGATGTTTCACTTCCCCGCGTTCCCTCCCGCACCCTATGTATTCAGATACGGGTGACACGACATCACTCGTGCCGGGTTTCCCCATTCGGACATCCTCGGATCCACGCTCGGTTGGCAGCTCCCCGAGGCATATCGCAGCCTCCCACGTCCTTCATCGGCTCCTGATGCCAAGGCATCCACCATGTGCCCTTAAACACTTACAAACACAAAAAAACAAACTCAACAAAACATGCTTCAAAAAAATCAGCACTTTTTGCTAAAGATGCTCGCAACCACTATCCACAAATCAAACACCACACCCCACCACCAAGCAGGGCGACAACACCCAGCCCCAGACCTCAACAGGCCTAGGAACAACACCGGGTGTTGCCTCAGGACCCAACAGTGTGTTTGGCGAATTCCGCTGCCCCCGAAACAAATTCCGGAAAGCGATTCATTGTCGCGCACCGGCCGGACCGCCCACTACAGGCGCCGGCACTGCTATCCCAACCACACTGATCCCGCTCGATGCGGGGGCGGGGGAAATAATGGTGCTCCTTAGAAAGGAGGTGATCCAGCCGCACCTTCCGGTACGGCTACCTTGTTACGACTTCGTCCCAATCGCCGATCCCACCTTCGACAGCTCCCCCCACAAGGGTTAGGCCACTGGCTTCGGGTGTTACCGACTTTCATGACGTGACGGGCGGTGTGTACAAGGCCCGGGAACGTATTCACCGCAGCGTTGCTGATCTGCGATTACTAGCGACTCCGACTTCACGGGGTCGAGTTGCAGACCCCGATCCGAACTGAGACCGGCTTTCAAGGATTCGCTAAGCCTCACGGCATCGCAGCCCTTTGTACCGGCCATTGTAGCATGTGTGAAGCCCTGGACATAAGGGGCATGATGACTTGACGTCATCCCCACCTTCCTCCGAGTTGACCCCGGCAGTCTCTCACGAGTCCCCGCCATTACGCGCTGGCAACATGAGACAAGGGTTGCGCTCGTTGCGGGACTTAACCCAACATCTCACGACACGAGCTGACGACAGCCATGCACCACCTGCACACAGACCACAAGGGAACCGATATCTCTACCGGCGTCCTGTGCATGTCAAACCCAGGTAAGGTTCTTCGCGTTGCATCGAATTAATCCACATGCTCCGCCGCTTGTGCGGGCCCCCGTCAATTCCTTTGAGTTTTAGCCTTGCGGCCGTACTCCCCAGGCGGGGTACTTAATGCGTTAGCTACGGCACGGATCCCAAGGAAGGAAACCCACACCTAGTACCCACCGTTTACGGCGTGGACTACCAGGGTATCTAATCCTGTTCGCTCCCCACGCTTTCGCTCCTCAGCGTCAGTTACTGCCCAGAGACCCGCCTTCGCCACCGGTGTTCCTCCTGATATCTGCGCATTCCACCGCTACACCAGGAATTCCAGTCTCCCCTGCAGTACTCCAGTCTGCCCGTATCGCCCGCACGCCCCCAGTTAAGCCAGGGAATTTCACGGACAACGCGACAAACCACCTACGAGCTCTTTACGCCCAGTAATTCCGGACAACGCTCGCACCCTACGTATTACCGCGGCTGCTGGCACGTAGTTGGCCGGTGCTTCTTCTCCACCTACCGTCACCCACAACAAAAATCATGGGCTTCGCCGATGGTGAAAGAGGTTTACAACCCGAAGGCCGTCATCCCCCACGCGGCGTCGCTGCATCAGGCTTGCGCCCATTGTGCAATATTCCCCACTGCTGCCTCCCGTAGGAGTCTGGGCCGTATCTCAGTCCCAGTGTGGCCGGACACCCTCTCAGGCCGGCTACCCGTCGTCGCCTTGGTAGGCCATCACCCCACCAACAAGCTGATAGGCCGCGGGCCCATCCCACACCGCAAAAGCTTTCCACCACAAACCATGCGATTCGTAGTCCTATCCGGTATTAGACCCAGTTTCCCAAGCTTATCCCGAAGTGCAGGGCAGATCACCCACGTGTTACTCACCCGTTCGCCACTCGAGTACCCCCGAAAGGGCCTTTCCGTTCGACTTGCATGTGTTAAGCACGCCGCCAGCGTTCGTCCTGAGCCAGGATCAAACTCTCCAAACAAAAACCCCCCACCCACAGGCAGGGCAAATTTTCAATCAGAAAAACCTGATCACAGCAAAAAGACACCAAAAAACTGGCATCAAAAAAACCACACCCCCACAAACGGGAAAAAATACGAGGGCATGACAAAAAAACAACAACAAAAACAAAACCACCAAACACACTATTGAGTTCTCAAACAACACCCATTTTCGGGCAACCCTGCTACTGTACTTCATTGCAAAAGCGCCGTCAAACTGCACCATCTGCTTCTCTACAGCAGACGTGCGCCGTACTTGAGCGCCTACTCTACCCTCTCGATTTCAGCGCCGAGACTGGCCAGGTTCTCCACGAACAGCGGGTAGCCGCGGTCGATGTGAAAAACGTCGTGGACCTCGGTGTCTCCGTCCGCGACCAGGCCCGCAAGCACCAATCCGGCGCCGGCCCGGATGTCCGATGACCACACGGGTGCGCTCGACAGCTGCGGAAGGCCTCGTACGACGGCATGGTGTCCGTCGGTGCGAGCGTCGGCGCCGAGCCGGATCATCTCTTCGACGAACCGGAACCTCGCTTCGAAGACGTTCTCGGTGATCATCGACGTGCCGTCGGCGATCGATGCCATGGCAATCGCCATCGGCTGCAGATCGGTGGGGAAACCGGGAAACGGCAACGTCGCGACGTTGACGGCCTTCGGCCGTTCGTACTGGGTGACCCGGAAGCTGTCGTCGGTCTGGGTCACGGTCGCGCCGGCATCGTGCAATTTGTGCAGAACCACCTGAAGATGTCCTGGATCGATGCCGGTCACGTTGACGTCGCCCCGGGTCATCGCCGCGGCAATTCCCCACGTAGCGGCCACAATTCGGTCACCGATCACGCGGTGCTCGGTCGGGTACAGCCGCGAGCACGCCGGTGATCGTCATCGTCGGCGAGCCGGCACCCTCGACGTGCGCACCCATCTGGTTCAGCATCGTGCACAGGTCGACCACGTCGGGCTCGCGAGCCGCGTTGTGAATCGTCGTCACGCCTTCGGCCAGCACCGCGGCCATCAAGATGTTCTCGGTCGCGCCGACCGACGGGAACTCGAGCTGAATCTCCGCGCCGTGCAAGGAATCCGCGTGCGCTACGACGCAACCATGCTCGATGTTGCAGACGGCGCCGAGCTGTCGCAGCCCGGCCTGATGCATGTCCAGCGGGCGCGAGCCGATGGCGTCACCGCCGGGCAGGGCGACCTTGGCTCGCTTGCATCGGCCCACCAGCGGGCCGAGAACGCAGACCGACGCCCGGAACTGGCGCACCGCGGCGAAATCGGCGTCGTACTTGGGCTCGTCGGGCGACGTGATGCGGACCGTCGCGCCGTCCAGTTCGACGTTGGCGCCCAGGCCCCGCAGAACCTCGGCCATCAGCGGCACGTCGAGGATGTCGGGGCAGTTGGTGATGGTGCTGGTGCCTTCGGCCAGCAGCGTCGCCGCCATCAGCTTGAGCACGCTGTTCTTGGCGCCCCCGACGGCGACTTCGCCCGACAACCGACTACCGCCGGTCACCACGAAACGCTCCGCCACGCGGCTCAGTTTAGTGAAGCCGTTTCGCCCTGTCAGTCGGCTAGGTACGTTCTTAGTCATGGCCGTGCATCTGACCCGCATCTACACCCGTACCGGCGACGACGGAACGACCGGGTTGAGCGACTTCTCGCGGGTTTCCAAGAACGACACGCGACTGGTGGCATACGCCGACTGTGACGAGGCCAATGCGGCGATCGGCACCGCCATCGCCTTGGGCGCCCCTGAGCAGCGCGTCGCGGATGTGCTGCGACAGATTCAGAACGATCTGTTCGACGCCGGCGCGGACCTGTCGACGCCGGTTGTCGAGAACCCGGAGCACCCTCCGCTGCGGATCACTCAGGGCTACATCGACCGCCTCGAGCGCCTGGTGCGACGAATTCAACGAAGCCCTGCCGCCACTCACTTCCTTTGTGCTGCCGGGTGGTTCGGCCCTTTCCGCACTGCTGCACGTCGCCCGCACGGTCGCGCGACGCGCCGAGCGTTCGGCCTGGGACGCAATCGAGGAGCACCCGACGGATGTCAGCACGCTGCCCGCGAAGTATCTGAATCGCTTGTCCGACTTGCTGTTCATCCTGTGCCGGGTCGTGAACCCCGACGGCGATGTGCTGTGGCAGCCGGGCGGTGGCCGGTCCGACTAGGAGCTGCGTCAGACGCTGCGACGGCGGGCCCGCGGCGACGGACGCGACTCCAGCCACGACTGAAATGCCGTCAATGCGCCTCTGTCCAAAGCGATTTCGTAGCCGGCGTTGCGGTCCTGCATAGTGTCACGCAACTCCAGGACGATGATCTCTTCGGTCATGATGTCGAACTCGTCGCCGCGCGGTGGACCGCCGCGAGACGACCTCGACACCGCGCCGGTTGAGCTGACGGTCCGGCCACAGCCGCACGCTCGACAGTCGATAGAACGCGGCATCGCTCCGCGGTAACGGATTACGCCGTGACGCCAACCGTGGCCGCCCACCGCCGGGGATGTCCCGCATGATCGCCGCGGTTCCGCCCTGACGCAGCTTCCACAGCCGGTAGCTCAGAGCGACGACCGCGAGACCCAGCACAGCGACGAGCACGACCATGACGCTCATGAGCGCGCTCATCGCCGCGGTCCGTCAGTCGATCGCGCCGACAGCGCGCAATCTGCCGCGCCCCCGGGCAGCAATGCGAGGGTCGTCAGACTCCGAATCCTCTTTGGCCGCAGCCTCGTCGATCTCCGACTCGAATTGCGCGGACTCGGCGAGGATGCTGACGCTCTCCTCGGTGACCGACAGGAAGCCGCCCTCGACGGCGACTCGAAGGTCGTCCTCGCCCTCACGCTCGACACGAACTATGGCGTCGTCGACCAATTGCGCAACCAGCGGGATGTGACTGGGCAGGATCCCGATCTCCCCCACCGTGGTGCGCGTGAAGAGGAACGTTGCCTCGCCCGACCAGATCTTGCGGTCGACGGCAACGATCTCCACGTTCAGCACGGACATCTCACACCTGCCCTTCCATGGTCAGCTCTAGCGGCGGGCACCAACGCATCACAGCTTGGCGCCGAAGCTTTCGGCCTTCTTGGCCAAGTCGTCCAAGCCACCGATGAGGAAGAACGCCTGCTCGGGGATGTGGTCGAAGTCGCCCTTGGCCAGCTTGTCGAAGGCCTCGATGGTCTCCTTGAGCGGGACGGTCGAACCGGGCTGGCCGGTGAACTGCTCGGCAGCCATCATGTTCTGCGACAGGAAGCGCTCGATGCGACGGGCCCGGTTGACCTGTTGCTTGTCTTCCTCGGACAGCTCGTCGATACCCAGAATCGCGATGATGTCCTGAAGGTCCTTGTAGCGCTGCAGGATTCGGATGACTTCCTGGGCAACCCGGTAGTGCTCGTCGCCGACGATCGCGGGGTCCAGGATCGTCGAGCTGGAGGCCAGCGGGTCCACCGCCGGGAAGATGCCCTTGGAGAACACATTTCGCGACAGCTCGGTGGTGGCGTCCAGGTGCGCGAACGTCGTCGCCGGCGCGGGGTCGGTGTAGTCGTCGGCGGGCACATACACGGCCTGCATCGAGGTGATGGACTTGCCTCGGGTCGAGGTGATCCGCTCCTGCAGCTCACCCATCTCGTCGGCCAGGGTGGGCTGGTAGCCCACGGCCGAAGGCATCCGGCCCAGTAGCGTCGAGACCTCGGAGCCGGCCTGGGTGAATCGGAAGATGTTGTCGATGAACAGCAGCACGTCCTGGCCCTGCTCGTCACGGAAGAACTCGGCCATGGTCAACGCCGACAGCGCGACCCGCATACGGGTGCCGGGCGGCTCGTCCATCTGACCGAACACCAGGGCGGTGTCCTTGAGCACGTCGGCATCCGCGAGCTCAACCCAGAGGTCGTTGCCCTCACGGGTGCGCTCCCCGACACCGGCGAATACCGAAGTACCACCGAAGTTTCGGGCGATGCGGTTGATCATCTCCTGGATCAGAACGGTCTTACCCACGCCGGCACCGCCGAACAGGGCGATCTTTCCACCACGCACGTAAGGCGTCAGCAGGTCGACGACCTTCAGGCCGGTCTCAAGCATCTCGGTCCGCGGCTCGAGCTCGTCGAATGGCGGCGGCTTGCGGTGAATCGCCCAGTGGTCGAAGTCTTCTCCGTAGCCGGGCTCGTCCAGGCAGTCACCCAGGGCGTTGAACACGTGGCCCTTCACGCCGTCGCCGACCGGAACGGAGATCGCCTTTCCGGTGTCGGTGACCTCGACGCCGCGGACCAGTCCGTCGGTGGGCTGCATCGAGATGGTGCGAACCAGGTTGTCGCCCAGGTGCTGGGCAACCTCGAGCGTCAAGGTTTTCGCGAGGTCCTTGTAGGTGATCTCGGCGTGCAGGGCGTTGAACAACGGTGGCACGGAGCCGCGCGGGAATTCGACGTCGACGACGGGTCCGGTGATCCGCACCACGCGACCGTGGGTGTCGCCGCCCTTCGAGTTCGTCGACTTCTCAGCCTGTTTGGTGGTTGCAGCCATATCCTCTTCGCTTCCTGATGGGCCTATTTGGCGTCGGCAAGCGCGTTTGCGCCACCGACGATTTCGCTGATTTCCTGGGTGATCTGAGCTTGGCGCTCGCGGTTAGCCTCGAGCGTGAGCGACTTGATCAAGTCGTCGGCGTTATCGCTGGCCGACTTCATCGCCCGCTGGCGAGAGGCCAGCTCTGACGCGGCCGACTCGAGCAGCGCCGAGTAGACGCGGGTCGCCACGTAACGCGGCAGCAGCGCGTCGAACAGTGTCGTTGCGTCCGGTTCGAAGGAGTACAACGTTTTCGGTTCGTTGTCGTCCTCGACGTATTCCACGACCATCGGAGCCATCCGGTGCGCACCGACCGACTGCGACATCATCGACTTGAATTCGGTGTAGACGATGTGCAACTCGTCGACACCCTCGCGCTCGTCGGAGTCTTCGCCACGGTCGTGGCCGGCCATGAACGCGCTCACCAACGAATCGGCCACCTGCGCCGCGTCCTCGTAGCTGGGCCGTTCGGAGAACCCGGTCCACGACTCTTCGATTTCCCAGTTACGGAACTTGAAGTAGCCCTGCGCCTTTCGCCCCACGGTGTATAGCACCGGGGTCTTGCCGTCTTGCCGCAGCCGCGAGAACAGCTCCTCGGCCTTACGGAAAGCGCCGGAGTTGTACGCGCCGCACAGGCCGCGATCGGACGAGACAACCAGCACCGCAACCCGTTTCGGTGACGACTTCTCGACCAGCAACGGGTGGTCGAGCGCCGCTTCCGACGCGAGCGTGGTGAGCACGCGGGTGATCTCGTCGGTGTAGGGCCGGGCCTCTTTCAGCCGCGCCTGCGCCTTGCCGATGCGCGACGTCGCAATCATTTCCTGGGCCTTGGTGATCTTTTTGATCGCCCCGGCGGAACGAATGCGACCCCGCAGTTCGCGAAGTGTGGCAGCCATTGTCGATTACTTCTTCTGCTCCGGCGGTGCGGGCTTGTGCACCTGCACCGCTTCTTTCTCAACCTGGTCTTCGTCGAGCGCCTCGACGTGCTCGTCGGGCACCACCGAGCCACCGCCGGTCGCCGCGAAGCCCTTCTTGAAGTCCTTGATCGCGTCGACCAACTTCTTCTCGGTCTCTTCGCTGAGCTTCTGCGATTCCTTGATGCTCGGACAGGATTCCGTCCTTGGCACCGCGGATGTGATCGAGGAACTCGGTCTCGAAGCGGTGCACGTCTTCGGCAGGCACCGAGTCGAGGTGGCCGCCGGTGCCGAGGAAGATCGAGATGACCTGCTCCTCAACGGGCGACGGCCGGTACTGCGGCTGCTTGAGCAACTCGACCAACCGCTCGCCGCGATCCAGCTGCGCCTTCGACGTGGCGTCCAGGTCCGAGGCGAACGCCGCGAACGACTCCAGCTCACGGAACTGCGACAGGTCCAGTCGCAGCGAGCCGGCCACCTCTTTCATGGCCTTGATCTGCGCCGCGCCACCGACACGCGAGACCGACACACCGACGTTGATCGCCGGGTCGCACACCCTGGTTGAACAGGTCGGACTCGAGGAAGACCTGGCCGTCGGTGATCGAGATGACGTTGGTCGGGATGTAGGCCGAGATGTCGTTGGCCTTGGTCTCGATCACCGGAAGGCCGGTCAACGATCCGCCGCCGAGCTCGTCGGACAGCTTGGCGCAGCGCTCCAGCAACCGCGAATGCAGGTAGAACACGTCACCCGGGTAAGCCTCACGACCGGGCGGACGGCGCAGCAGCAGCGAGATGGCGCGGTACGCCTCGGCCTGCTTGCTCAGGTCGTCGAAGACGATCAGCACGTGCTTGCCGCTGTACATCCAGTGCTGGGCAATCGCCGAACCGGTGTAGGGCGCAAGCCATTTGAACCCGGCAGCGTCGGATGCCGGCGCCGCGACGATGGTGGTGTAGTCCATCGCGCCGCCTTCGTCGAGGGCGCGACGCACGGACGCGATCGTGGTGCCCTTCTGGCCGATGGCCACGTAGACGCAGCGGACCTGCTTCTTCTCGTCGCCGGTCTCCCAGTTCTCGCGCTGGTTCAGGATCGTGTCGACGCATACCGCGGTCTTGCCGGTCTTGCGGTCGCCGATGATCAGCTGACGCTGGCCGCGGCCGATCGGCGTCATCGCGTCGATGGCCTTGATGCCGGTCTGCAGCGGCTCGGACACGCTCTGCCGCTGCACCACCGACGGGGCCTGAATCTCCAACGCACGGCGGGTTTCCGCCTTGATGTCGCCCTGGCCGTCGATCGGCTCACCCAGCGGGTTGACCACACGACCCAGGAACTCGTCGCCGACCGGGACCGAGAGGACCTCACCGGTGCGCTTGACTTGCTGACCCTCCGCCGAGCTTCTCGAAGTCACCCAGGATGACCGCGCCGACGCTGTGCTCGTCGAGGTTCAGCGCGACACCGAGGACGCCACCGGTGAACTCGAGGAGCTCCTGGGTCATCACCGACGGCAGACCCTCGACGTGTGCGATGCCGTCACCGGCATCGACGACGACTGCCCACCTCTTCTTTAGTGGTGTCGGAGGTGAAGGAGCTTACGTACTCCTCGATCGCGCCCTGAATGTCGTCAGCCGAGATTGTCAACTCTGCCATGGCTTTTCGTTCTTCCTGCTTGTCGATGGTGGTTCGTCGGTACGTGAATCAGTCGGGCAGTTGGGCCTGGGCGGCGGCGAGACGAGATGAAAGCGTCCCGTCGATGATCTCGTCGCCGACCGAAATTGAGAGCCCGCCGAGCAGCTCTGGGTCGATGGAAATCTGGGCTGTGACCGGATGGCCGTAGATCCGGCTCAGCACCTCGGTGAGGCGGCCGTGCTGGGCGTCGCTGAGTTCGGCCGCCGCCCTCACCTGCGCGACGACTTCGCCGCGTCGGGCCACCGCCACTTCGGCGAGGTTCTGCAAGGCGACTTCGGTCGGCTGCCCGCGGAGCAACTCGACCGTCTTGGTGAGCAGTTCAGTCGTGATCGCGTTGACGCCATCACCCGCGTTGTCGAGAACGTTGCGCAGCAACTGAACTCGCGCGTCGGCGGCCACCTCGTAATCGCCCAGCAGGATGGCCAGCCGCGGCTGGGCGTCGAGGATGCGGGAGAACCGGAACAGCTGGTCTTCCACTTCGTCGACCTGCCCGGCTTTTTCGGCGCGGATCAGCAGGGCCTGGCGCCCCGCAAGTTCGATGGCGTCGATCGAGATCGGACTCGGCCGACCATCGTTCGGAGACCGCCGCTTTCAGGACATCCAGGGCGGGCTGACCGACCTTGCCCGACACCAGTCGCTCGACCAGCCGGACTCGTGGCGACGCGTCCTCGGCGGGCTGCGTGAGGTAACGGGTGACCACGGCTCTCGCGAATCAGCAGCGCCGCGACGGACGTCAGATCATCGGCGAGCGTCGACAGGCCCTTGGTCGTCAAGGCCGTCGGCGATCTCACTCGAACCTGTCCAGCAGATCCGTCAGCGCCAGCCGGCTGGCCGAACGCATCTTGCTCGCGACGGGGTACTGGATTTCGGCCGTCGAGGCCGCCATCTCGTCGAGATCGTCCAGGAAACGGTCGACGGTCGCGGACTGCTGACCCGGTTCGGCGACGTATCCGCGCACCAATTCGCCTGCCCGCCGGACGGATTCGGCACCGATGTCCTGACGCAGCTGCCGGATCAACTGCGCATCGCATCAGCTCGACCTGCTTGCCGCCCTGCTGCTTGATCCGCTCCGCGTCGCTGTCGGCCTGGGCGCGCATTTGTTCGCCGATGCGTTCAGCATCGGACTGCGCCTCTTCGGTCAGCCGCTTCGCCTCCGCGTTGGCGTCTTCCTTCGCCTTCGCGTGCGCGCGGCTTGCCTCCGCCAGTCGATCAGCGGCGGCCGAGGAGTCCGCCAACTGCTGACGCACGGTGTTTTGCTGGTCCGCCATCATCTTGCGCACCGGCGGCACGACGAAGCGCACGATCAGCCAGACGATGACGGCGAACCCGACGAGCTGCCCGATGAATGTTGACATTTCGTGCTTACCGCTCCGAACCCGTTGCCGAGACCGAGGTGGAGATCTCGACGCCGAGGATGCGGCTCGCCAGCGTGGTGGAGATGCTCTCCACCCGCGTGCGAAGTTCCGCAGCCACGGCGTCACCCTCCCGCTTGAGTTGCTCGGCAGCGTCCTGCAGCGTCGAGGAAACCTGCTCCTCGGCACTTGCCACGCTTTTCCTCGAGGACCTTGCGGCCCTCTGCCCGAGCCTCGTCGCGAGCCGCCGATGCCGTGACCCGAGCGGCGGACATCGCCTTCTCGTAGTCTTCTTGGGCAGCGGCGAACTGCTCGGCCGATTTCTTGTTGTCAGCAGCCGTCTTGGTGACCATGTTGTCGCGCTCTTTGAGCACCTTCGAGATCGGCGGAACCACGAAGGTGCCGATCACGCCGAGCACGATCAAGAAGATGATCAGCACGACGAAGAAGGTGCCGTTGGGCACGAGGAAGTTACCCTCCGCCTGGCTGGCAGCAGCCAGGACCACAGCGCTCATGTCACCCATCTCGACTGATTACTTGACTGGGGTGGCGAAGACGAACAGCGCCATGAAGGCCAGGTTGATGAAGTAGGCGGCCTCGACCAGACCCACCGTGATGAAGAACGGCGTGAACAGTCGGCCCTGCGCCTCGGGCTGGCGGGCGATGCCGGAGATCAGCGCGTTACCGGCGACACCGTCACCGATACCGGCGCCGATCGCGCCACCGGCCATGATCAGTCCGCCGCCGATGAGGGCGCCCAGCAGCGATTTGTGGGTTCATTGCTTATCCTCCTTGATATTTGGTAGCGGTCTACCAAGTCTGTAGTGGTCTGAGCCAGCGAGCGGTTCTACTGGTGTTCGTCCTTCCAGCTCCATCGCTTGACTGAAGTACAAGATCGTCAGCAGCGCGAAGATGAACGCCTGGATCGCGCCGACGAACAGGTCGAATGCCTTCCAGATCGCGTTGGGCGCCCACATGATGTACGGCGGGAACAGCGCGATCAGCGCGACCAGGATGCCGCCGGCGAAGATGTTGCCGAAAAGTCGGAGCGACAACGAGATCGGCTTGGCCAGCTCTTCGACCACGTTGATCGGGTGCGAGGACGCGCGACGTGGCCCTTGAGCACCGCGACCGGGTGCCCGATGATGCCGCGGCGCCAGATGCCCGCCACGTGGTAGCAGATGAACACGAACAGAGCGAGCGCGAGCACGTAGTTGATGTCCGCGGCCGCCGACGAGAGCAACTCGGTGGTCTTGCCGTTGCTCGGAGTACTGCAGCGGCAGTACCGACAACCAGTTCGAGATCAGGATGTACACGAAAAGCGTGACGGCGAGCGGCAATACGAACGGCGCGATGCGCATTCCGATCGCGCTCTCGATCTGGTTGCGCATCTGGACGGTGATCGCCTCGAAGAACAACTGCACTCCGCCCGGGACACCGGTCGAGGTGACTTTGGCGCGAGGAAGAATGCCAGCCCGATGACGATGACGGCAGCGATCGCGGACGACGTCACGGTGTCGACGTTGACGGTCAGACCGAACCAGTTGGCGGTTTTGTGATGACCGACCTCGATCGCGCCTTCGGCCAGAAACGCCTCAGTCATTGCTGTATCCTGTCCCTTCAATCGCGTCGGCCGTGCCCCGCGCAGCTTCTTCCATACCGGCAGCGCGGTCGTCAGCACCAGCAACACCTGGAAGAGCGCGAGCCCGAACACCACGCCCAGCCCCGCAGGCCGGAAGACGAATGCGATCGCCAACCCGATCGTCGTGATGACCAGCAGCCGCGTCGCGGAATTCAGCGCCATCTTCTTCTTCAGCGGGTGCGCATCCGCGGTGATCGCCGCGACCGAGCGCTGCACGCCGAGCGCGTTGAGCAAACCCAGCATGAGTCCCACGCCGAAGAACACGCCGACCTTCGGATTGCCCAGCCAGGCAGCGATCGCGACCGCGACGGCGGTCAGCGCAAGCGAGATGGCGAACAGCCGAATAGGCCGGAACGCAACGGAGGGGAACACCAACGGCGCGTCCTGCGCTGGTGTAGTCACTGCAGCACCTCAGTCCTCGTTCGGGGGGAGTTGTGTGTTGCTCGTTGCGTGGCCCGTTGAGCGTATCGGAGCGCTTTCACCGCACTCGCATCACCCAAGGGACTACTCCCCTTTGTCGGTCGTTAGTCGACAGGATCGGAGCTGGCTCCGACTGCCGGTGGCCGGCAACCCGCGAGGTTAATTCGGGTTCTACCAGCACCGTACCATATCGACGCAGCACTCTACTACTCCTCGTCGTAGACATCGTCACGGCGTCGCAGCAGCGGAATCAGCGTCGCGAAAACCGCGACCGCGATCGCGCCCAGCATGACTGCGGCGGTGTCTCGCGGATTGAAGAAGATTGTGCTTGCCGTGCCGAAAGCAACAATGCCCACCCACAAGTAGATGATCAGGACGACCCGCCGATGCGAATGGCCGATCTGCAGCAGGCGGTGATGCAGGTGCATCTTGTCGGGGCTGAACGCGCTGCGGCCGGCCCGTGTGCGCCGCACGATCGCCAGCAGCAGATCGAGCATCGGCACGAACATGACCGCGACGACCAACAAGAACGGCGACAGCAGAGCAAACACGTCGCGGGCCCCGTAGGCGTTCTGCGAAATGGGCCCCGCGGCCGTCGTCGACGCCGCGGCCAGCATGAGGCCGATCAGCATCGAGCCGGAATCGCCCATGAAGATCTTGGCCGGATGGAAGTTGTGCGGCAGGAATCCCAGGCAGGCGCCGGCCAGCACCACCGAGATGACGGCGGGCGGGTAGAAAAGCACGTCGCCGCCGTGGTCGCGGAGCAGTCCGACGGAGAACATGCAGATCGCCAGCGCGGTGATGAGGCCCAGTCCGGCGGCCAGACCGTCGAGACCGTCGACGAAGTTCATCGCGTTGACGATCGACACCGTCAGAGCCAGCGTGAGCAGGATCGACGAGACCTGGTCGAGCACGATCGTGCCCACCCCGCCCAGCGGGATGTAGAGCACGCTCCACGCAACACCCATCGTGACCAGCACGCTGGCCGCGGTGATCTGCCCGGCGAATTTCGTCAGCGCGTCCAATCCCCAGCGGTCGTCGATCAGCCCGATGCCCATGATCAGCCCGCCGGCCAGCACCACCGCGGGCATGCCCGTCGAGTAGACGAATCCGCGAGTGAGCGCGGGTAGTTGCGATGCGAGGAACACCGCCGCGATCACCCCGAGGTACATCGCCAGGCCGCCCATCCGCGGCGTCGGCGTCACGTGCACGTCGCGCTCGCGTGGATAAGCGACGGCCCCGAACCGGGTCGCCAGCATCCGCACCGGACCGGTGGCGAAGTAGGTGATGATCGCCGCGGTCAGCCCGACGAGTGCAAGCTCTCGCAAGGGGACGCCGGCACCGCGATCGGCCAGGGCGAGCAGACCGCCGGCGAGGTTGTCGGCACCGCTGACCATCCGAAAAACCGTACTGCACCGCCCTGAGATCGAACTGAGCCGGTCAGGCGGTGAGACTTTCGGCGTCGACGCCGAGCACCTCGGCGATCCGCTCGGCGCTGACCGGACCGGATCGCAGGATGCGCGGTTCGGCGGAGGTCAGGTCGAGAATGGTCGAGGCCGCCTGCTGGGCCGCCTGGCCGCCATCGAGGTAGACGTCGACAAGGTCGCCCAACTGCTGGCGGGCATCGCCTGCGTTGACGGCGGGCGGGCGGCCGGAGATATTGGCGCTGGAGACGGCCATCGGCCCGACCTCGCGCAGCAATTCGATCGCGACCGGATGCAGCGGCATCCGCAACATGACCGTACCGCGGGCGTCGCCGAGATCCCATTGCACTGACGGTGCCTGACGGACCACCAGACTCAGCGCGCCGGGCCAGAACGCGCGGACCAGGTTGCGCATCGACGTGGAGACGGTCATCGCCAGGCCGTCGATGGTGTGCCAGGAGCCGACCAGCACCGGCACCGGCATGTCGCGGCCGCGGCCCTTGGCGGCCAGCAGCGCGGCCACTGCGCTGCCATTGAACGCGTCGGCGCCCACGCCGTACACCGTGTCGGTCGGAAGAACCACCAGGCCGCCGTTTTTCACCGCTGCGGCGGCCGATGTGATTGCGCGTGAGCGCTGTTCGCGATCGGTGCAGTCGATGGTTTCGCTCACGGGCGTTCGCCTTTCCGACGCGCGGTGACGAACCGAGGCCGCCCGGTGAGATCGCGATGCGGGACGGTGTCGTCGAAAGCGGCTGTCTTGTTGAGCAATTCAACCGTCAACGTAGGCCGTGTTGTCGTCGTGTTCGACGGCGAACAGACCACCGGGGCGCAGCAACCGTCCGGCCAGCGCGGAGAGGGCGGTGATCACCGTCATGCCGTCCGGACCACCGAACACGGCGTGTGACGGATCATGTTCGAGCACTTCAGGTTCCAGCTCGGCGCCGTCGGGCACATAGGGCGGGTTGGACACCACAAGGTCAACCTGGCCGTCGAGCTCGCTCAGCACGCCGGCCGCGGTGACGTCGGCGCGCAGCAATTCCACCGTGCTGCCGGCGGCGTTCGCTGCGGGCGTAGCCCAGGGCTGGGTCGGAGTCGTCGACGCCGATCACGCGGGCCTCGGGCCAACGCCGTGCCAGCCCGAGCGCCAGTGCACCCGATCCGGTGCACAGGTCGACGATCACCGGGGCTTCCGGAAGGTGCTGCGCGCAGGCCCATTCCAGCATCGCTTCGGTCTCCGGACGAGGGATGAACACGCCGGGTCCGACCGACAACGTCAGCGGCCCGAAGGCGGCGAGGCCGGTCAGATGTTGCAGCGGGACTCGGCGCGAGCGTTCGGCGATCGAGGCGCGGTAGTGGTCGAAGAAGCTGTCATCGGGTGTGCGAGCATCGACAACCGGCCGCGCTCGGTGCCGGCCAGATGCGCGGCCAACTCCTCGGCGTCGTAACGGGCCGAATCGATGCCGGCTTCTGCGAGCAGCGTTGTCGCCGAGTCGATCGCGCAACGCAGTCGGGGCTGAATGGTCCACCTCCTCCCCGGGTCTTGCGACCCGCATCGTCGCCGGACGAAGGTCATGCCTGCTGCAGCCGGGCTTGCTTGTCTGCGGCGGCGAGGGCGTCGAAGAGCGCATCCAAGTCGCCATCCAACACCTGATCCAGGTTGTGCGCCTTGAAATTGATGCGGTGGTCGGCGATCCGGTTCTCCGGGAAGTTATAGGTACGGATCCGCTCGCTGCGGTCCACCGTGCGGATCTGGCTGGCTCGGTCGGCCGACGCGTCGGCTTGGGCCTGCTCCTCGGCCAACGACTGCAGCCGGGCCGCGAGAACCAGCATCGCCCGTGCTTTGTTTTGCAGCTGCGACCGCTCGTTCTGACACGTGACCACAATTCCGGTGGGCAGGTGGGTGATCCGCACCGCGGAGTCAGTGGTGTTGACACCCTGGCCGCCCTTACCGGACGACCGGTACACGTCGATCCGCAGATCCGAATCGTCGATCTGCACCTCGCCCACTTCTTCTGGCTCGGGATACACCAGCACGCCGGCCGCCGAAGTATGCACGCGACCTTGGGATTCGGTGACGGGCACCCGTTGCACGCGGTGCACGCCACCCTCGAACTTCAGCCTCGACCACACTCCGTCCAACGAGTCGCCCTTGCTGGCTATCGTCAGCGTCGCATCCTTGTATCCGCCCAAGTCCGAAGTAGGTTTCGTCCAGCACGGTCACGGCCCAGCCGTGGCGCTCCGCGTAGCGGATGTACATCCGGGCCAGATCCGCGGCGAACAACGCCGACTCCTCGCCGCCCTCACCGGATTTGACCTCGAGCACCACGTCGTCGGCGTCGTGCGGGTCGCGCGGCGCCAGCATGTCGCTGAGCTTCGTCTCCAGCTCGTCGACCCGTGTCTCGAGCTCGGTGACCTCGTCGGCGAATGACGCGTCGTCGACGGCGAATTCGCGCGCGGTCTCGAGATCGTCGCGCGCAGCGGTGAGTTGGCGGTAGGTCGCCACGATCGGGGCCATCTGCGCGAATCGGCGGCCGACCTTGCGCGCGTTGGCCGCATCGCTGTGCAGTTCGGGGTCGGACAGCTTCTGCTCGAGGTCGGCATGCTCGGCCACCAGCGCGTCAATCGCCTGTCCGCCTTGCGTCATGCTCACCTCCTCGCTGGACTCTCCGACACATAAAACGACGCCCGTCCTGCGCGATGGTCGCGACAGTCCGGGCGTCGATAGTGCTACTTGTCGGCCGAAGCTTCCTGCTCGGCGCCGGCCTTGCGCTTGCCGTACCGCTTCTCGAAGCGGGCAACGCGGCCTCCGCTGTCCAGGATCTTCTGCTTGCCGGTGTAGAACGGGTGGCACTGCGAGCAGACCTCGACCACGATGTGGCCGCTCTCCTTGGTGCTACGCGTCTGGAAAGTATTACCGCAACCGCAGACCACAGTGGTCTCGCCGTAGGCGGGGTGGATATCAGCTTTCATGGTGTCCTCTTCAATCGTGGGCCGCCGGGTCGCCAGACCCGCTGAAGATCTGACGTGAACCGGAACCCGAACTTCGGCTGATCATTATGCCAGTTCAGCCGCTATGCCCCTAAACGCGTGATTGCGGTCGAACATTCCCCGAGTCAGCTGGTGCTGACCTGGGCATTTACCGAGGGGGCAACCACCGTGTAGCCGGTGTCGCGCCCGGCCCGGGTCCACAGCAGGCCGCCGGCCGGTCTGCAGCCCTGCGCGGTGAGCTGGCGTTTGAGGATCTTGTTGGTGGCGGTGGTGGGCAACTCGGCGGTGATCCAGACGTGCCGTGGCCAGGCTTTCGGCGACAGGTCCGGCTGGCCGGCGAGAAACTCGCCAAGATCCTCTGGCGTCAGTTCGGCGCGGTCGACCAGGACCAGCGCAGCCATCACCTGATCGCCCACCTGCTGATCAGGCACTGCGTACACCGCGACCTGACTGACCGCGGGAAGCCTCTGCAGGATCCGCTCGATCGGCGCGGTGGTCATGTTCTCGCCGTCGACCCGCAGCCAGTCGCCGCTGCGGCCGGCGAAGTAGATCCAGCCGGCGGCGTCGCGGTAGGCCAGGTCGCCCGACCAGAACATGCCGTTGCGCAGTCGCGCGTCGGTGGCGTCCTTGTCGTTGTAGTACCCGGCGAACAGGCCGGCGCCGGTGGTGTTGACCAGTTCGCCGATCGCATCGTCGGCGTTGGTCAGCGCCCCGTCGGCGTCGAATTCGGCGACCGCGCATTCGGCCAGGGTCTCGGAGTTGTAGATGGCGACGCCCGGAAAGCCTTGTCCCAGTGAGCCCGCCGGGCAGCCGTCTTCGCGGGTGATGATGATCGCGCCCTCGCTGGAGCCGAAGCCGTCCCAGACCGTGCAGTCGAATCGCCGGCTGAATTCCGCGATGTCGCGATCGCTGGCCTCGTTGCCGAATGCCACCCGCAGCGGGTTGTCCGCGTCATCGGGCTGCTCGGGTGTGGCCAGCACGTAGGCCAGCGGCTTGCCGACATAGTTCATATAGGTGGCGCCGTAACGGCGTAGGTCGGGCAGCAGCCGGGATGCCGAGAAGGTGGCGGGCACCATCGCCGAGCCGGAGCCTACGGCCACGCTCCAGCCGGCTAGCAGGGCGTTGGAGTGAAATAGTGGCATCGACAGGTAGCAGACGCCCGAGGAGTCGACGTCGAATCGGCCAATCAGGTTGGCGCCGGCGAAGATAACGGTCAGATGGGTGATCTGGACGGCCTTCGGTTCGCCGCTGGTGCCCGAGGTAAAGATCATCATCAGGGTGTCGGTGGGCTTGACCTCGCGGTGTGGCACCAGCGGTCCGGCCGAGGCGAGCAGCTGCCGACCACTCGTCGCTGCTGACGTCGATGATCCGCACTCCAGGTAGATCCAGGCCATCGAGCAGCCCGCGATGGGCGGGATCGGTGAGCAGGATCTGGCAGTCGGCCCGCACGATGTCCTTGGCCAGGGCGGCGCCGCGACGGGTGTCGTTGATGCCGCACAGCACGTAGCCGCCGAGCGCGGCCGCGGCCATCGCGGTGAGCATGTCGGGGGTGTTGCCCAGCAGCGCGCCGACATGCAGCGGACGCTCGCGGTCGGCGATGCCGATCAGCGCGGCGGCCGACGTCGACGCGTCGGCCAGGTGCTCACGCCAGGTCCAGACCCGGTCGTCGTACTTGACCGCGGGCGTCGCGTCGTCACTGCGCTCGCGCAGCAGTTGCTGAATAGTGTCCACCACGGCTCACCACCTTCGGAGTCGGTATCCGACAGGCGGAGGTTACCGCCGCACCGTGGGCCGCAAAGCGGGACGGGCGATGTTGTTCGACTGCGGCGGTGTGCTAATCGCTTTAGTCGTTGTCCATCCCCGGTGTCGTCTTGGACACCTGAACCAGGAACTCGTAGTTGTTCTTGGTCTTTCGCAGCTGCGACATCAGCAGGTCGATGGCCTGGTGCGAATCGAGTCCGGACAGCACGCGACGCAGCTTGTGCACGACCGAGAACTCATCCGGCGAGAGCAGCAGTTCGTCCTTACGCGTACCCGACGGGTTCACGTCGACGGCGGGGAACACCCGGCGCTCGGAGATCTTGCGGTCGAGCTTGAGCTCCGCGTTACCCGTGCCCTTGAACTCCTCGAAAATGACTGTGTCACCGGTGGATCCGGTCTCGACCATCGCGGTGGCGATGATCGTCAGCGATCCGCCCTCCTCGATATTGCGGGCCGCGCCGAGGAAACGCTTCGGCGGATAGAGCGCCGTCGAGTCGACACCACCGGACAGGATGCGGCCTGATGCCGGCGACGCATTGTTGTACGCGCGGCCCAGCCGGGTGATCGAGTCCAACAGCACGACAACGTCTTTGTCCTGTTCCACCAGTCGCTTGGCGCGCTCGATGGCCAGTTCGGCGACCGCGGTGTGGTCGGTCGGCGGTCGGTCGAACGTCGAGGCGATAACCTCGCCCTTGACCGAACGCGCCATGTCGGTGACCTCTTCGGGGCGCTCGTCGACGAGCACGACCATCAGATGGCATTCGGGATTGTTCTTGGTGATCGCGTTGGCGATGGCCTGCAGGATCATCGTCTTACCCGCCTTCGGCGGCGACACGATGAGCGCGCGTTGACCCTTGCCGATCGGCATGATCAGGTCGATAACCCGGGTAGTCAGCTGGTCGCCGGTGGTCTCCAGGCGCAGACGCTGGTTCGGGTACAGCGGCGTCAGCTTGGTGAAATCGGGCCGGTTCTTGGCGTTTTCGACCGGTCCGCCGTTGACGGTGTCCAGGCGCACCAGCGGGTTGAACTTCTGTCGCTGGTTGGGCTGTTCGCCGTCCTTGGGCACCCGCACCGCGCCGGTCACCGCATCGCCGCGGCGTAACCCGTTCTTGCGCACCATGTTCATCGAGACGTAGACGTCGTGGGGGCCGGCCAGGTAGCCGGAGGTGCGGACGAACGCGTAGTTGTCCAGCACGTCGAGGATGCCCGCGACCGGTTGAATGACGTCATCTTCGCGGAGCTCGGTGTCGCCACCGCCACCGTCGCGGGGTCCGTCACCACGACGGCGGCGCTCCCGGAATCGGCGGCCACGGCGTCCCCCGCGTCCGTCGCCGTCATCGTCGTTCTGGTTGTTCTGATTGTTCTGACCGCCGCGGTTCTGCCCGCCGGAGCCCTGCTGGTCGCCGCCCTTGCTCGAATCTCTGTCCGCGTTGCGGTCTTCGGACTTGCTCTCCTGCGGATCGCGGGCCGGCTTGTCGTTGCCGTTCTGTTGTTTCTTGTTGTCGTTCCGGTGGTTCTGCTCCTCCGCGCGCTTGTCGTCGGCGGGGGGCTTGTCATCGGTGTCGTTTTGGGTCGCGTGGTTGTCGGCGGCCACTTCGGTGTGCTTCTCGGCGGGCTTGCTGTCGTGGTCGTCCGACTCGCCTCCGCCGTTGGTCGAGGCGCCGTTGGAGTGACCGCCTTGGCGCGATTCCCGGATCGCGGCGATCAGCTCGCTCTTGCGCATTCCAGAGGTGCCCTTGACGCCGGACCGGTTGGCCAGCGCGCGCAGTTCGGGAAGCACCATGGTGGTCAGCGAGCCACCCGACGCGCTCGAGGGGGCGTCGTTGTCGCTGGAAGTTTCGGGGGTCACGGCGTGGAGCACCTTGTCATTTTCGGTGCTGTCGTCAGCCGTAACGAGGTCCGTATCAGTCACGGATTTCCTTTCTCTCCCTCGCTGAACGAATCAAGCCAGGGGTTCGTTGCAATCAGCCAATTTGCCGAGTGCGCCAAAGATCGACTCTGCAACGGTGATTGCCAAGATTTGGCGATGTGAATGGCGAACCATCGTCAACGAGAAGAATTTGGTGTTCGTCCTAGTGTTCGCGCGATGTCAGCGCATAATGCAGATGACTGCGATTGCTGGACGGCTCCGAGGATAACCTGCTTCGATGCCGGAAGCAAGAATCCCCTTCACCGCGTCTGGAGACGCTAGCTGGGGACCACCACTCCGGAACTCCATCGCACCCCGTCTCCGGCCGTCATCTCGCTGACCGCAAATCCGTTTGCAGTGGCGTAATCCAGCACCTCAGCGGGGAGCTGGGGGGCCGTGCTGAGCGCGATCACCGCAGGACCAGCGCCGGAAAGCACAGCTGCGACGTTGCAACGGCGCAGTAGCTGCAGATATTCCGCCGATGCCGGCATCGCGGGCGCGCGCTGCGACTGGTGTAGGACGTCCTCGGTGGCCGCCATCAGTAGGTCGGGCCGCTCGGTGAGGGCCACGACCAGCAGCGCGGCGCGGCTGACGTTGAAGCGGGCGTCCTCGTGGCTGACCTGCGTGGGTAACAACACCCGCGCCTCCACTGTCGACGAGCGGTGCACCGGGATCGCCGGGAACAGGTGAATCTCCGGGTGCAGCCGCAGCTGCGCCGCCGAATACGCGGGCGTTCCGGCGCTGACGTCGGTCCACGAGACGGTGGCCCCGCCCAGTACCGCCGCGGCGGCGTTGTCGGGATGTCCTTCGAATTCCGAAGCCAATTGGATCAGCTGCGGTTGGCTCAACGGCGTCAAACCCGCCTGCGCGAGAAGGCCATTGACTGCGGCCAGCCCACCTACGACCGCCGCGGCCGACGAGCCGAGGCCGCGCGAATGCGGAATGACATTGCGGCAGCGCACTTTCAGGCCGGGTGCGCTGACGCCGGCGGCCTGCAGGCCATGCTGGACGGCGCGCACGACGAGATGACCCTCGTCGAGCGCCAATTCGTCGGCGCCCTCCCCTTCGATCTCGACGGTCAGGTCGGAATCGGTTGTCTCGACGAGGATCTCGTCGTAGAGGCTCAGCGCCAGCCCGAGGCTGTCGAAGCCCGGACCGAGATTGGCACTGGATGCCGGGACAACCGACGTTCCCAGCAGTCCGGGAGCGAGCACTAAACCAGTCCCAGTTTGGCCACGACCGCGACGGGGTCGACCGGTACCGGCTCGACGGTCGGCATGTCGCGCAGCGCGGTGTCGGGGTCCTTGAGGCCGTTGCCCGTCACGGTGCACACTACGGTCGAACCCGGCGTGACCCAACCATCCTCGACGGACTTCAGCAGACCGGCGATGCTGGCCGCCGACGCCGGCTCGACGAACACGCCCTCGGTCGCCGCGACCAGGTGATAGGCCGCCAGGATCTCGTCGTCGGTGGCCGCCAGGAACCGACCGTTGGATGCTTCTTGCGCGGCGACGGCCGGACCCCACGACGCGGGCGACCCGATCCGGATCGCAGTAGCGATGGTCTCGGGGTTTTTCACCGGCTCGCCGGACACCAGCGGCGCCGCGCCGGCGGCCTGGGTGCCCAGCATTCGCGGAAGCCTGTCGATCAAGCCGTCGGCGTGATACTCGCTGTAGCCCTTCCAGTACGCGGTGATGTTGCCCGCGTTGCCCACCGGCAGCGCGTGGATGTCGGGTGCCTGGCCCAACACGTCGACGATCTCGAACGCCGCGGTCTTCTGTCCCTCGATGCGCACCGGGTTCACGGAGTTGACCAACGCGATCGTCGGGAAGTCGGCGACGATCTTGCGGGCCACCTCGAGACAGTCGTCGAAGTTGCCGTCGACCTGAATGATCTTGGCGCCGTGCATGACCGCCTGCGCCAGCTTGCCCATCGCGATCTTGCCCTGCGGGATCAGCACCGCGCAGGTAATGCCGGCGCGGGCGGCGTACGCCGCGGCCGAGGCGGAGGTGTTGCCCGTCGACGCGCACAGCACCGCCTGCTGACCGCGAGCCACCGCGTCGGTGACGGCCATCGTCATGCCGCGGTCCTTGAACGAGCCGGTCGGGTTGAGGCCCTCGACCTTCAGGTGAACCGTGCAGCCGATCTGTTCGGACAGTCGCGGCGCCGAAATCAGCGGCGTGCCACCCTCGAACAAGGTGACCGGCTTCCAGTTGTCGCCGACCGGCAACCGGTCCCGATACGCCTCGATCAGGCCTGGCCACTGCTGGTGGACAGCCGTTTTCGACGAGCTCATACGTTGGTTCCTTCCAGCCGCAGAACGCTGGCCACACCCTGCACGACATCGAGTTCGGCCAGGGCAGCGACGGTTTCGGACAGCGCGGCATCGGTCGCGGTGTGCGTCACGACGACGACGCGGGCACCGATGCGTCGGCCACCCTCGCCGACCACGCCCTCCTGACGGACCTCGGCGATGCTGACCTCACGCTTTGCGAATTCCGCTGCGACGGTGGCCAATACACCCGGCTTGTCGGCGACGTCCATGCTGACGTAGTAGCGGGTCGGGATCACGCCCATCGGCGCGACGGCCAGTTGGGCGTACTTCGACTCTTTCGGGGCCCGGCTGCCCAATACCCGGTTGCGGGCCGCCATCACCAGGTCACCGGTCACGGCCGACGCGGTCGGCGCTCCGCCGGCGCCCTGGCCGTAGAACATCAGCCGACCGGCGGCCTCGGCCTCGACGACGACGGCGTTGAACGCCCCATTGACGGTGGCCAGCGGATGCTCCAGCGGAACCAGCGCGGGATACACCCGTGCCGAAACCCGCTGCTGCCCATCATCGGTGGTGATCCGCTCGCAGATGGACAGCAGCTTGATCGTGCAGCCCAGGGAGCGCGCGGAAGCGAAGTCGTCCGGGCTGATCTTGGTGATGCCCTCGCGGTAGACGTCGTCGGCGGTCACCCGCGTGTGGAACGCGATCGACGCCAGGATGGCCGCTTTCGCTGCGGCGTCATAGCCTTCCACGTCGGCGGTGGGGTCGGCTTCGGCGTAGCCGAGTGCGCTCGCATCGGCGAGAGCCTGCTCGTAGCTGGCACCGGTGCTGCCCATTTCGGACAGGATGTAGTTCGTGGTGCCGTTGACGATGCCGGCCACCCGTTGCACGGTGTCGCCGGCCAGTGACTGGGTCAGCGGGCGGATAACCGGGATGGCTCCGGCCACGGCGGCCTCGAAATACAGGTCGACGCGGGCGTTTTCGGCGGCCTGCGCCAATTCGCCGGTGGCCACCGAGAGCAGCGCCTTGTTCGCCGTCACCACCGACTTGCCGTGCTCGAGGGCCGACAGGATCGCCTTGCGGGAGGGCTCGACCGGGCCCATCACCTCGACGACGATGTCGACGTCGTCGCGGGAGACGAGTGTGTCGATGTCCTCGGTGAGCAGTTCGACGGGCACACCGCGGTCGTCGGCGACCCGACGCACGCCGATGCCACGCAGGATCAGCGGCGCACCGATGCGGGCGGCGAGGTCGTCGGCGCTCTGCTGGATGATGCGGACAACCTCACTGCCCACGTTGCCCAGCCCCAATACCGCTACACCGACCGGCTTTTCATCAGTGCTCATGTGCGCCACTCCTCTTCATCGCTCCGCTCTGCATCGTCATTGGCGGTACTCACGACTCACCTCACTTCCAGACTCAGCAGATCGTCGACCGTCTCCCTGCGCAGGACCAGACGGGACTTTCCATCGCGCACGGCCACCACGGCGGGGCGGCCGATCAAGTTGTACCGACTCGACAGCGAGTAGCAGTAGGCGCCGGTCGCGGCGACCGCGACCAGGTCGCCGGGTGCGATGTCGTCCGGCACCCATGCGTCGCGGACCACGATGTCGCCGCTCTCGCAGTGCTTTCCGACGACACGTCCGAGCGTGGGCCCCGCGTCGGTGCTACGCGATACCAGTCGCACGTCGTAGGCGGCGTCGTACAGCGAGGTGCGGATGTTGTCGCTCATGCCGCCGTCGATGCTGACGTAGCGCCGGTGCGCGGTCGAACTGACGCCGACGTCCTTGACGGTGCCGACCTCGTACAGCGTGATGGTCCCCGGCCCGGCGATGGCCCGGCCCGGTTCGACGACCAGTCGGGGCGCTGGCAGGCCCACGGCCGCGGACTCGTTGCGCACGATGTCGCTGAGCTTGTCTGCGAGTTCGCTCACCGGTGGCGGGTCGTCGTTGGGTAGGTACGAAATACCAAGGCCCCCACCGAGGTCGACGGTGGCGATCTGCGCCGTCTTGTCGACGCCGAACTCGGCGACCACGTCGCGCAACAGACCGATCACGCGGTGCGCGGCGATCTCGAAGCCCCCCACGTCGAAGATCTGCGAGCCGATGTGGCTGTGTAGGCCGACCAGGCGGAGGTGGTCGCTGTCGAACACCTGGCGGATCGCGACCATCGCCGCGCCGTTGGCCAGCGACAGACCGAACTTCTGGTCTTCGTGGGCGGTCGAAATGAATTCGTGGGTGTGCGCCTCGACGCCGACGGTGACGCGGACCAGCACGTCCTGGACGACGCCCGCCTCGCCGGCGATCGTGTCGAGGCGCTCGATCTCGATCATCGAGTCGACCACGACGTGCGCGATCCCGGTCTTGACCGCGGTGGTCAGCTCTGCGACCGATTTGTTGTTGCCGTGCAGCGCGATTCGCTCCGGCGGAAAGTCGGCGTGCAGCGCGACGGCCATCTCGCCGCCGGTGCAGACATCCAGCGACAGGCCTTCCTCGTTGATCCAACGGGCGATCTCACTGGACAGGAAGGCCTTTCCGGCATAGTGCACATTGGTGCCGCCGCCGAAGGCCGCGGCGATCTCGCGGCAGCGCGACCGGAAGTCGTCCTCGTCGATCACGAACAGTGGGGTGCCGTACTCCCGGGCGAGCGACTCCAGGGAGACACCCGCAATGCTCACGACACCGTCATCGGCGCGAACGGTGTTGCGCGGCCACACATTCGGCGCCAGCTGCAACAGCTCCTCGGTGGACTCGGGCCGCGGCGGCACTCCCCCGTGGTGGAACTCTTCGGCGTGCCGCGGTCCGGCCGGGTGCGCGTTCACATCCGCTCCGGAGCGGTGACGCCGAGGATCGCCAGACCGTTGGCGATCACCTGGCGCGTCGCCTGGCACAGCGCCAGGCGTGCGGTGTGCAGTTCGTTCGGCTCCTCGTCACCCAGCGGCAGCACGCGGCAGGCGTCGTAGAACCGGTGGTAGTCACCGGCAAGGTCCTCGAGGTAACGGCACACCCGGTGCGGTTCGCGCTGGGAAGCGGCGGTTTTCAGCACCCGCGGGAACTCACCGAGATTGCGGATCAGCGCACCCTCTTTGTCGTGGGTGAGCAGGTCGAGGTGGCCGGTGTCGGGGATCAGCGCGAGTTCGGCGGCGTTGCGGGCCAGCGCGGAGAGCCGCGCGTGCGCGTATTGCACGTAGTAGACCGGGTTTTCGTTGGACGCCGATGACCACAGCGCTAGGTCGATGTCGATCGGCGTGTCCACCGACGAGCGGATCAGGCTGTACCGGGCCGCGTCGACGCCGATCGCCTCGACCAGGTCGTCGAGGGTGATCACGGTGCCGGCTCGCTTGCTCATCTTCACTGGCTGGCCGTCGCGGACCAGGTTGACCATCTGGCCGATCAGAACCTCGACGGTGCCGGGGTTGTCACCGAAAGCTTCGGCGGCGGCCTTCAATCGCTTGACATAGCCGTGGTGGTCGGCGCCGAGCATGTAGATGCACAGGTCGAACCCGCGGCTCCGCTTGTCCAGGTAGTACGCGAGATCGCCGGCGATGTAGGCGTGCTTGCCGTCGCTCTTGATCACAACGCGGTCTTTGTCGTCACCAAAAGCGCTGGTGCGCAACCAGGTTGCGCCGTCCTTCTCGTAGATGTTGCCGTTCTCGCGCAGCCGCGCGACGGCCTGGTCGACACGGCCGCTGGCGTGCATCGAGTCTTCGTGCGTGAAGACGTCGAAGTCGGTGCCGAATTCGTGCAGCGACTTCTTGATGTGGTTGAACATCAAGTCCACGCCGATGCGGCGGAACGTCTCGTGCTGCTCGGCATCGGGCTGGCTCAACACATCCGGCGCCTGCGCCACGACCTGCGCGGCGATGTCGGCGATGTAGTCGCCCGCGTAGCCGTTCTCCGGGGTGGGCTCGCCCTTGGCGGACGCGATCAGCGAGTCAGCGAACCGGTCGATCTGCGCGCCGTGGTCGTTGAAGTAGTACTCGCGCACCACATCAGCGCCCTGTGTGCTCAGCAGGCGTCCCAACGCGTCACCGACGGCCGCCCAACGGGTGCCGCCGATGTGGATCGGGCCGGTGGGATTGGCCGAGACGAACTCGAGGTTGATGGTGTGGCCGGACTCGGCGTCGGAGTTTCCGTAGGTGTGACCGGCGTCGATGACGTTGTTGACGATCAGTCCCTGCGCGGAGGCATCGAGGCGCAGGTTGATGAATCCCGGTCCGGCGACCTCCGCCGAGGCGACGCCGTCGGCCGCGGCCAGGGCGTCGGCCAGCCATCCGGCCAGCTCGCGGGGGTTGGCGCCGACCTTCTTGGCGACCTGCAGCGCCAAGTTGCTGGCGTAGTCACCGTGCTCGGGGTTGCGTGGCCGCTCGATGGTGATCGCCGACGGCAGCGCGGCGGTGTCGAGCGCATGCTCGGTCAGGACCGCGGTCGCGGTGACCTTCAGCAGCTCGGCCAGATCGGCGGGATTCACGCAGGCCATCCTATTGGTTGAGGCCCGTTGGCCTCGAATCCATTCCGGGGCCAGACCTGCCGCCGTAATGCGTTAGGCTGTCGTGGCCCGTTGGCGCAGCATTTCACGCGTGCGCCCCCGTAGCTCAGGGGATAGAGCGTCTGCCTCCGGAGCAGAAGGCCGCAGGTTCGAATCCTGCCGGGGGCACCAACACTTTTCGCAGCTCAGAGGCGGTTTTTGAGCGTCGGGCGACCGAGGGCACCAGCTTGACCCCGCATCGATGCAACTCCGCGCAAGTTACGTGCCACTCGGCGTCGGTGTCGCTCTCCAATCGAAGCAGCCGCATGACCACGAATACCGCACCGCCCCCGGCGTAGCGTGGCCCGCCACCGATCTCCAAGTCGGCCAATGGAACTCGGCACCGAACGGCGACGGCGTTAACGGGCTACTCCCTCTCGAAGTCTTCCCTGCATCACTTCCGATCAATCGCTGGGGCGCGCGTAGCGTCCCGACCACACTGAGGCAGTCAATCGTGGTGAAAACGCGCGCTCACCGCGAAGCCGTACTCGCTTGAGCACGTTAGGAATCGACTGAGAGGGGCTTGGGGTCAGCGGGTCCGTCTGATCTTTGGCTCGTTCGGGGTGAGGGTTGCCGTTGTGGCAACGATAAGCAGGGCTAATGCCCCAGAATAGGAGGGCGGCACCGTCTCGCAGGATTGTTTGTAATTCCAACTTCCGCACGCCTAGTGGGGGCTACCTTAACGGAACCTGATAACTGCTCCGTTGGTGCGGGAGGCCCCTCCATGGCTGGTCGGCACAGTAAAAAGTCGCGTCGGGCGAAGACACGTCGCCGTCGCCGCGTCGTCGGCCTGGGGAGTGGTGCTGCGGCGATGTTGGCGTTCGGGACCGGCCCGCTGGGCACCGCGCCCCCCGCCAACGCTGACATACTTGATGTGATCGTTGATCCGATCATCAATCCCTTTCAGCAAGCCGTGACGGGTGTCACAGACGTCGTGTCGGCAATTGATCCCAACGCGGGTCTGGATGCGCTGACAGCGGCGGTGTCGTCGTCGGATCCGTTGGCCAACGCGGCGTCGCCTACGGATCTGTTGGCGAATGCGGCGTCATCCTCGGATCCGCTGGCTACGACCGCCGCGGCTCACGGGGAGTGGTTCAACCAGAACATCTACGACCCGTTGCACACCGACATGGAGAACTGGATTAACAGCCAGTTCGGTACGCGGGTCGACGATTTCATCAATAACGCGTCTGGCCATGATCTGATCGGCAACGGTGCCAATGGCACCGCGGCTGATCCTGACGGCAGTAACGCGGGGTTGTTGTTCGGCGATGGCGGCAACGGCTACGGCCCGACCGGGGATGGCGGGAACGCCGGCTGGATCATGGGCAACGGCGGCAACGCCGGCGAGGCCACCGACGGCGGCGCGGCCGCGACCTCCGCCGACCCGTCCGCGACGGCAGCCGCCGATCCCGGCGGCTCTGCGGCGGCCGATCCCACCTCGGCAACATCTGGTGATTCTTCGGGCGCGGCCACGGCCGAGCGGCCGATCAACGGCGCTACCGGTGCGCATGGCGGTAATGCCGGACGGATCATGGGTGACGGCGGTAACGGGACCAATGGCGGGGCCGGTGAGTTCGGTGGGCACGGCGGCAACGGCGGGGCCGGCGGCTCCGGGGGCAGCCTGGGCGGTGAGGGTGGTACCGGCGGCAACGGTGGTGCCGGCGGTACCGGTGACGCCAGTCATGTCGCCGGCGGGGCCGGCGGCAACGGCGGAGCCGGCGGCAAGGGCGGCCCGGATAGCCCCGGCGGTGATGGCGGTAATGGTGGAACCGGTGGCGCGGGATATGGCAGTGGCACCGGCGGGGCCGGTGGTGCCGGCGGGGCCGGGGGGGCCGGTGGTAACGACGCCGACGGCGGGGGCGGCGGTAACGGTGGCACCGGTGGAGCCGGCGGGACACCCGCCACTGCCGCGGCCGGCCAAAACGGCACCGCGGGTGGTACGGGCGGTCATGGCGGCGCGGGTGGGGTCGGCGGCAAAGGCGGCACCGACGGCAACGGCGGCACCGGTGGCAACGGCGGCACCGCGGGGGCCGGCGGTAACGGCTCGACCGGCGGCGCTGGGGACGCTAGCCACCCTGCCGGCGGCACCGGCGGCAACGGCGGCAACGATGGCGCGGCCGGCGCCGCCGGCAAGGGCGGAGCAGCCGGTCATGGGGGCACCAAAGGGTCCGCCGGCACCGCTGGCACCACGCCCATCGGCGGTAACGGCGGTAACGGCGGTGCCGGCCTCAACGCCACCATCGCTCACCCAACCGCTGGCAACGGCGGGGTCGGCGGCAACGGCGGCACCGACGGCAACGGCGGCACCGGCGGGGCCGGCGGTGACGGCCTGGCCGGCACCAACGGCAGCACCGGCAATGACGGCAACGGCACCAATGGCACCGCAGGCGGGGCCGGCGGGGCCGGTGGTTTGGGTGGCTCACACCTGGGTCACGGCGGGGCCGGCGGCCAAGGCGGCACCGGCGGGGCCGGCGGCGACGGCGGCAACGGTGCAGCCGGTTCCTTCGCCAACGGCGGCACCGGCACCGGCGGCGACGGCGGCGACGGTGGTAACGGCGCGAGCGGTGGCGCTGGCGGGGCCGGCGGCGGAGTGGCCCGCGGTGGCACGGGGTCCGTGGGCGACGGCGGCGACGGTGGCACCGGCGGGAACGCAGGGGTCGCGGGTAACGGCGGTGCCGGCGCGGCCGGCACTGCGGCCAACCCCAACGGTGGCAACGGTGGCAACGGTGGCTACGCCGGCGCGGTCGGCACCGGCGGCAGCGGTGGCGGTGGCGGCGCTACCGGCGCCAGTGGCAGCCTGCCAGCGGGTCCGGCCGGCAACGGCGGCAACGGCGGAGTCGGCTTCAACGCCACCGCCGCCGGCGTCAATGGCGGCAACGGCGGCAACGGCGGCAACGGCGGGGCCTATGGCAACGCCGGGTCGATGGGCGACGGCGGCAATGGCGGCGCCGGCGGCTTCGGCGCAGTCGGCGGGCATGGCGGAGCAGGCGGTACCGGGTACAACTACTCAACCGGAAATGTCACTGGCGGGTACGGCGGAGCAGGCGGCGCCAGCACCGCCGGCGCTGGCGGGTACGGCGGAGCAGGCGGCGGGGCGGACATCGATAACAGCGCCTCGACGGGTACCGCTGCCGCGGGCGCGGGCGGCGCCGGTGGCGGCGGCGTGAGCGGCGGGACCGGCGGCGACGGCGGCGAGGCGATCAACCTCGGCACCGGAAACGTCACCTCCGGCGCCGGCGGAGCAGGCGGAACCGGCACCACCGGTACCGGCGGCACGGGCGGCACCGGCGGTGAGGCGTTCATCGGGAACAGCGCCACCACGGGAGCCGCCGCCGGCGGAGCGGGCGGCGCGGGCGGTGACGGCACCAGCGGCGGGGCCGGCGGCGACGGCGGCGAGGGGTTCACCGAAGGATCCGGAAACGCCGTCGGCGGAGCGGGCGGGGCGGGCGGTGACGGCACCACCGGCGCCGGCGGGGCCGGCGGCACCGGCGGCGAAGGGTCCGTCTTCAACAGCGCCTCCGCGGGGACCGCCACCGGGGGGGCCGGCGGAGCCGGCGGCGACGGCACCGGCGGCGGGGCCGGCGGCACCGGCGGTGACGGGTACAACGACTCAACCGGAAACGTGAACGGCGGGTACGGCGGAGCCGGCGGCGACGGAACCACAGGCACCGGCGGGGTCGGCGGCAACGGCGGCCTCGCGGAAATCGATAACGGCGCCTCCACGGGTACCGCCACCGGAGGCGACGGCGGAGCCGGCGGTAGCGGCACCAGCGGCGGGACCGGCGGCACTGGCGGCGAGGCGTTCACCGTAGGAATTGGAAACGTCACACCCGGCACCGGCGGCGACGGCGGCGGCGGCACCACCGGCACTGGCGGCGACGGTGGCTACGGCGGCCTCGCGGAAATCGGGAACCGTGCCTCCACGGCTAACGCCACCGGCGGGACCGGCGGGGCCGGTGGCACCGGCGCCGCGGGCGGCGGGGACGGTGGCGCCGGCGGAGGGGCGTTCACCAAAGGAACCGGAAACGCCATCGGCGGTGCCGGCGCACCGGGGACCAGCGGCGGCAGCACCGGCACCGGCGGGGCCGGCGGCAACGGCGGCTACGGGACCGTCTTCAACAACGTCTCCGCGGGTACGGCTACCGGCGGGGACGGCGGCGCCGGCGGCGACGGCACCAGCGGCGGGGCCGGCGGCACCGGCGGTGAAGCCGGCAACCTCGGCACCGGAAACGTGACCCCCGGCACCGGCGGAGCAGGCGGCACCGGCACCACCGGCACCGGCGGAGCAGGCGGCGACGGCGGCGCCGCGGACATCGAGAACAGCACCTCCACGGCTACCGCCACCGGCGGGGACGGCGGCGCCGGCGGCGACGGCACCAGCGGCGGGGCCGGCGGCACCGGCGGTGAAGCCGGCAACTTCGGCGCCGGAAACGTCACCCCCGGCACCGGCGGAGCAGGCGGCACCGGCACCACCGGCACCGGCGGAGCAGGCGGCGACGGCGGCGCCGCGGAAATCGGGAACAGCACCTCCACGGCTACCGCCACCGGCGGCACCGCCGGGGTCGGCGGCACCGGCACCGCGGGCGGCGGGGCCGGCGGCGACGGCGGTTTTGCGGACACCGAAGGAACCGGAAACGCGATCGGCGGTCCCGGCGCGCCCGGCACGGGAGGCGCCGGCAACGGCATCGGCGGGGCCGGCGGCGACGGCGGTAGCGCGCTAATCGATAACAGCGCCTCCACGGGGACCGCTACCGGCGGGGCCGGCGGGGCCGGCGGTAGCGGCACCAGCGGCGGGGCCGGCGGCGACGGCGGAGTGGCGGACACCGCAGGAACCGGAAACGCCACCTCCGGCACCGGCGGAGCAGGCGGCACCGGCACCACCGGCGCCGGCGGAGCAGGCGGCGACGGCGGCGCCGCAGACATCAGAAACAGCACCTCCACGGCTACCGCCGCCGGCAGCAGCGGCGGGGCCGGCGGTAGCGGCACCAGCGGCGGGGCCGGCGGCGACGGCGGTTTTGCGGACACCGCAGGAACCGGAAACGCCACCCCCGGCACCGGCGGAGCAGGCGGCACCGGCACCACCGGCACCGGCGGGGACGGCGGAGCAGGCGGCACCGCAGACATCGAGAACAGCACCTCCGCGGCTACCGCAACCGGCGGCACAGCCGGGGTGGGCGGCACCGGCGCCGCGGGCGGCGGGGACGGCGGCGACGGCGGTTTTGCGGACACCGCAGGAACCGGAAACGCCATCGGCGGCCCCGGCGGGGCCGGCGGCGGCAACGGCGGGGCCGGCGGCACCGGCGGCACCGCGGACATCGGGAATAGCACCTCCACGGCTACCGCTACCGGCGGGGCCGGCGGCACCGGCGCCGCCGGTACCAGCGGCGGGAACGGCGGCAACGGCG
The DNA here is from genome assembly GCA_963822655.1 of uncultured Actinomycetota bacterium. GTDB lineage: Bacteria > Actinomycetota > Actinomycetes > Mycobacteriales > Mycobacteriaceae > Mycobacterium. The sequence continues at coordinate 918,965 of CAWGIJ010000011.1, read as the reverse complement.
GCGTGGCGGACACCGCAGGAACCGGAAACGCCATCGGCGGGACTGGCGGCAACGGCGGTGACAGCTCGGGAGCAGGCCTTGAGGGCGGGGGTGGCGGCAACGGCGGCGGCGCCATCGCATCTCCGGTGACCGATGCCACCGGCGGGACCGGCGGCACCGGCGGGAGCGGCCCCGGCGGCGCCGGTTCCCCCGGCTCCACCGGCATCACCGGACCACACCCATAGCGAGTCGCCTGGCGGGGACCCGGCGGTCACCGACAGGATCGGCTCCTCCCCACCAGACGTCGCCGATGCCGGTCGGCCGTGTAGGTGCTGAGGGACTTCGTTCAAGCTGATGTCAACAACCCCTGGCGCTCATTCCCATCGCCCACAACCCGTTTCGTGGTCGACTCGCCGGACGGAGGTCATCTGTGGATCCCGTCGTATGTGCCTCCCGAGCAGAAGGCCGCGGGTCCGAATCCTGCCGGGTGCACCACCAAGGCACTACGCCTCGATGAATCGGGCGATCGCGCCGGCCAACGCCTTCTCGGTCCGGTCGAATACGCCTAACGTATGCATGTTCCCAGGCCCGGTGACACGAACCTTGACGCTCAATTCCTTGTGACGTCGGTGTCGCATAATCCTCAGTTCGATGCTGAGCGGTTCTGGGTCCGCGCCGTTGCTCGCCGTATAGGTCACCGCAATCGACGTCGGGTTCTGCACGCGGGCAAGGCAATCGGCGAGATCGGCCCCTCCCACGCCAGGCTGATCGTCGTGCGGGCCGACGTGGTAGTCGCTCGTGGTGACCGGTGTTCCATACGCCCCGGCACATCGCGCGACAACGAGTTCGAGGACATTCCACGCCGCCGCCACGTCGGTGGCCGCAATCTCCAGTTCGGCCAGGTGAGTCGCGCTTGCCACAGCGTGAGCTTAAAGCCGGCCCGGTCGTTTGTCGGCCCAACCTCGCCCGCGAGATCAGCAGTGCGCGGCCCAGCACCTCTGGGTGGGGCAGTACGTCGCCCGGGCCAGATTGACCATGCCGGCGACCTGAGTGGCCCGAAGTTCAGCAATATAGCCGTCGTCGCGAGAATCGCGGTCGGGGTCGCGGTCGCGCAGCCGGCGACCAGAGCCGCCCCGCGACGCCATAAGACAGGCATATGCAGGGCAAATACCTACTTTGCTGGCTAAGTACCAATCTTTACTGGCAGCTGCCGGGCGGCGCCGGCACCACGCCCTGCTGTGGCGGCGTGAACAGGCCCGGCGGCGGTGGCGGCTTGACGCACTGGACGATGACGAGGGCGGCCGTCCCCGGAGCGCCCCGGTTGATGGCCCGCCAGTAGGAGCCGTCGTCGTAGGGCACGCCATCGCAGGACGGCTCGACCGGCGACATCATGTCCACCGTTCCGCCACCCGGGCAGTAGTGCGCGCCCAGGTCGGGCTTATGCGGGTCGGGGGGAGCAGCCGGCGGAGCCGCATGACCGAGCGGCGCGGTCATCAGGGCGGCAGCAGCGGTCAGCGTGAGCATCGTCACGTGCTTCATGGTCGGCATCCTGTCAGGGTGTCGTCGCGGTCTGGCTGTGCCATTATCCGCACATGACCTCCGCGTTGCTACTTCGCGACTTGGTGCGTTGTTCTCGGCCTACCAGCATCCTCGATATCGGTGCCAACCCCGTCGAGGGGGCGCCGCCGTACAAAGAGATGCTCGACTACGGCTTATGCATGGTGACCGGCTTCGAGCCGCAGCTCCCCGCACTCACCATGCTCGAGCTGCACAAGGGGCCGTTGGAGAGCTACCGGCCGGAAGTGGTGGGCGACGGCCGCGAGCACCGGCTGAAGGTCACCAAAGCCGCAGGGATGACCAGCCTGCTCACCCCTGACCAGAATCAGCTCCGGCTGTTCAACGAATTCTCCGACTGGGGTTCGGTCGTCGAGGAGCACGAGGTCGCGACCCATCGTCTCGACGACCTCGACATCGACGACTTCGACCTGTTGAAGATCGACGTCCAGGGCTCCGAACTGATGATCTTCCAGAACGGCCGCAACCGGCTCGGCGACGCCGTCGCGGTGCACACCAAAATGTCGTTGGTGCCGCTGTATCACGGGCAGCCCACGTTCGGTGAGGTGGACAGCGAGCTGCGGTTGCAGGGATTCATGCCGCATTCGATTCCCGACGTGAAGCGCTGGGCGCTCGCCCCGACCGTGTTCGACGACAACATCTACACGCCCGGTAACCAGGTGCTCGAGGCCGACGTGGTCTACGTACGCGATCTGGCCCACCCGGAACGCATGACCAGCGAACAACTTTCGCATCTGGCGATGCTCGCGTTCCACATCTACGGGTCCGTCGACCTGACCGTGAGCTGTATTGTCGAGCTTCAGCAGCGGGGACAGGTGGCCGAGGACGCCATTGAGCAGTTGATGAAACTGTTCGACTAGTTGACCGCGCCGCGGGTCACCGAGGGCCCGGGACTCGCGCGATGCCGCGACAGCAACCGCGCTGCCTGTCCCGGAGCGCCGAGCTGAAGCATTGCCGCCAAAGCTGTTTCGAGCACCACCTCCTGCTGCACGCGGCTCCCGCCGATCGACGGGAGCCCGCCCAGCGATTCCAGGAGGTAGTCCAGGGCGGCGCGCGGCTCCCCCGCCGTCAACGCAATCAAGCCCTCGCCGATCAGACGCAGCGTGGTCTGCTGCGCATCGGTGGCGCCCGGGACGTGCATCGCGCGGATGGCCGTCGGATCATTCGCGGCGGCCAGCACCAGGAGCGCGTGGAACGCGATGAACGGCGTCTGCGGCGTAAAGGCAAGCGAGCCGGCCTCATTCAGCACCAGCATCGGGTTCGGCGGCGTCACCCAATCCGGGTGCAGCCGGGCCCGCCAGGCCAGCGAACCGGCGTCGACCAAACATCGCACACCGTTGGAATGCGGTGGCGCAAGCGATGAGTTGTACCGACGCGCGGCGGCGGCCGCATCGCCCATCGCCAACTCGTGCAGTGCGGCGTGCCATTGGAAGTGCGGCACGTAGCGCTGTGTGTTGCCGTCGCCGGGAATCCAGTCGGTCAGCCACTTCAGCCCGGCGCCGTGCGCGTCGGTTTCGTAGTGCACATGCGTCAGGGCGTGCGCGGCGTTGCCGTTTCCCGGGTCGAGTTCCAGTGCGGCATCGGCCAAGTCGGCGGCGTCGTACCACAGGCCCTGCTCGGTGCGACCGTAGGCGCGCAGGCCCAGATACCAGGGCGCCTCGCCGTGCACACCGGTGAACTTTTCGACGTACTCCCAGGCGTCTGGTAGCGCATCGCCCGCTCCGGCGAACGCGATCGACGGCGCGAGCACCAGCAGGGCGACCGCGTCGTCCGGGATGCGGTCCAGGTGGTCGATGAGGGCATCGGTGCCTGCCTCGTTGCCCTTTTCGCACCAGGTCGCGATCGCCTCGACGTGGCTTCGGTCCTCGTCGCTGCCGTGCACGAGTGCTGCGCGGGCGCGGGCGAGGTGACCGGCGACTGCGTCGGGACCGCCGGCGCGATCGGGTCGCTCCATCGCGATCATCGCCAGCGCGATGTGTGCGCGGGCGTGGTCGGGGTCTTCGGCGACCGCAGCGGCGAACGCGGTCGAGGCGCCGTCCTGGACCGCGAGAAGGCGGCGCACACCCTCGGCGTATGACGCTGCGGCGCCGGCCAATTCGGGTTCGTTAGTGACCAGACTGGGTGCGCGAACCGGTTGCTCGCGGATGCCGTTCGCGAGGAGCTTCGCGATAGCGGCTGCCTGCGAGCGGATTTCAGGGATGGCGGTGGTCTCCCACTCCTCACCCTGACGGATCGAGCCGATGCAGACGATGTTGGGGACGGTGCCGCCCGCGGCGTCGATCAGGTGGCCGTCGGGAGTCAGGCGCACACCCACCCCGCACGGGTGCAGCGACGCGATCTCTGCATCGAGCAGGCCTGACCACAGTGGCGAGCAGTGCAACGCCCGCCGATCCCACGCCGAACCGGCGGCGACCACAACCGCATCCCCGCGACGGCGGACCGATCCGTCGCTAGTGGTGACCACCAACTCAATGCCCTTGCGGCGTAACGTCACATCGGCGACTTCGCCCGCCTCGATGACGAGGCCCCCTTCGTCGACGGCAGCGTCGATCGCGTCGGCGATGGTCGGCGGCATCCGGTGCCGCAGCACCTCCCACTGCCGCAAGTCCTCGCGCAGGAACCGGCGCTGATCCTCCCAGCCCAACGACCGCCACAGCCGCGCGGTACGCGGGCGAACCGCGTCGATCACCTGCCGCCAGTCGATGCCCGCCTTGTGGGCTTGGGCAAGATCCGCGGCCAGCGCGTCCCGCAACTGCTCCAGCGATACATCGGAATTCAGCGCGTCGAGATGGGGCACCTCCGCCGGTGCACCAGTGACGCGAAATCGGCGCGGGAGTGCACCGTGCCGGGACAGCAGCGTGACGGTGGTGCCGCGCGCGATGAGATGCAGTGCGACGTCGACACCGGTCAATCCCGACCCGACCACCAGAACGCTGCCCGGCCGTCGCGAACCGAGCGCCTCCAGCGCGCCGGGAGCCCACGGGTCCAACACAATGCGGCCGTCAGCGCCCTCAGCCAGCACAGGAGCGAACGCGCGTTCCAGCGAATCCGGCATTCCGCACGGTGGGCGGCCAGACGCGAGAATCACCGCGTCGGCCGATAATTCACGACCGTCGTTGAGCGCCAACCGAACCGGCGTGCCCTGTGTCAATCGCACGACCTCCGCGGCCTCGAAACGCACGTCGGCCCCGGCGAGCTGGTCTTGCAGATAGCGGCCGTAGGCGAGCCGGGGCGCGAAACTTTCGGCGGGGGGTACGGCTCTGTGGTCGAGCCAACGGGTGAAGTGGTCGGGATCGTCCGGCCACGCCGACATCCGCGGCGCGGGAACATTCAGCAGAAACGTCGAGTCGCGGGTGCCGTAGGCGGCGCCGGTGCCGGGACGTCCGGAGGCGTCGATCATCGTGATCTGGGCGTCTGGCTTGCTGCTGCGCAGATGAACCGCGGCAAGCACACCCGCGGCTCCCCCGCCGACAATCGCGACCCGCATCATGGCCGAAGGCTATCTCGCTGCGGCGCGCGGCATGGGCACGTTGACGCGAAATTCATCGCGCGGGCCGCGCCGACGCGTGCCGGTTACAAACCGCCCAGGTCATCCGGCACGTCGACAGCGTGCTCTCGCAGGACTTCGAGTGGCACGACGTCCAGGGTTCGCTCATGCGTCGAGGCCAACACCACCGGCGCGGCGAAACCGTCGCGGTGCGCCAGCAGCCAGTTGTTCGCGGTCACGCACCATCGGTCACCCGGCACCAGGCCGGGAAACCTGAACTGCGGCATGGGCGTTGACAGATCGTTGCCGATCTGCCGTTGATGCTCGAGGAACTCCGCGGTGACGACCGCGCAAATCGTGTGCAGGCCAATGTCCTCGGGCCCGCTCGAACAGCAGCCGTCGCGGTAGAAGCCGGTCATTGGCTCGGTGCCGCACGGTTCCAGCGGTTCACCGAGCACGTTGCGGTCAGCCATTGATCGTCCTCACCAGCTCTGCTGTGCGGCTCACCTGATCGAGGTCGGAACTCGTTGGGATGAGCTGGATTTCGTCGGTGCCGACGCCTTCGAACGTGCGCATGAGCGCGATCAGATCATCTTCGCTGCCGGCGAAGCCGGTCGTCGGCGCCATCGCGTCGACGTACTCCACCGGGATCCAGTTCATGTAGCGACGCAGATGCGCGTGCACCTGCTGGCGCGCCTGCTCGACCGGCCCGAGCGCGAACCAGAATGACGTGCCCAGGTGCGGCTTCGGCCTGCCCGCCTCGGCCCAGGCCGCCCGGCCCACGTCGAACAGCTCGTTCTGCTTGACGACATCGAGATCCAGCGTGGTGCCGGCAAGACCGTCGGCCCACGCCGCGGCGCTGCGCAGCGTCTTGGGCCCGATGGTCCCGACCAGCAGCGGCGGCCCGCCCGGCTGAACCGGGGCCGGCCCAACCGGTAGCACCGACTCGGTGATCTTCTCGCCGGCCCACACCCGTTTCATCACCGCGACCTGCTCGGCCATCCCGCGAATCGTTTGCGTGGACGGATCCGCGCCGACCGCGAGGTAGTCCTCGACACGTCCCCCGACACCGAGACCGACGGTCAACCGCCCGTTGCACAGCATGTCGCCGGTCGCCAACGCCTTGGCCAGCATCACCGGATCGTGCAGTTGCGGCACGATCACCGTCGTCACCAGCCGCACCCGGTCGGTCCATGCTCCGAGGGCGCCCATCAGCGTCAACGCTTCCGGGTTGTCGAAGGCCATCCGCTCGCCCCAGCACAGCGACGCGAAGGGGCCCTCGTCGATCACTCGCGCCCAGTCCCGCAACACCCCTGCGTCCACATCCGGCTCCATTACCGGCATGGTCATCGATACCTGCACGCCGCGATTCTGGCACGGACCTGTCCGGCCGCGCGTGCCCCACGGCTCGGACAGCTAGCTCGCGCTCAGCGGACCGCGACGGTGCGCTTGCTGGACGCGGTAGTCGTGGGCCAGGCCGACGACGTGTTCGGGCAGCACGCCGGCGGCGACATCGGCGAGGCTGGTCTGCTCCAGCACCGAACGCATGCTGGCCCGCAGCGCACGCCAGACATCGGTCAGCGCCGCGGTCGGACCGGAATACGGCAGGTCGCCCAACCCGATGTCGCGGACGCTGGCCAGCGGGCCGTCGATGCAGCGCAACACATCCGCGATGCTGATTTGGGTTCCGGGACGGGACAGTTCGTAGCCGCCGTCGCGGCCGCGATGGCTACGAACCAGGTGATCGGTGCGCAGGGCGGACAGGATGTCGACGAGAAATTGCGGCGGTATTCCTTGCGCGTTGGCCAGCTCGTCGGTGGTCATGAGCACGCCGTCGCCGACGGTGACCAGCTCGACCATCGCCCGCACCGCGTACTCCGCCTTCGCCGACATCCGCATGGAATGGATTCCCTCTGGCTCAGCCGGTGACGGCGAGAACCGCGTCTGCGTACTCCGGGCGGCACACGACGAGATCGGGCAGCTTCGGGTCGGATCGGTTGTACTCCAACGGGGACCCGTCGATGCGAGACGTGTGCAGGCCGGCGGCGCGGGCCACCGCAACCGGTGCGGCGGAATCCCATTCGTACTGTCCGCCGGCATGGACGTACACGTCGGCCAGCCCCTGGATCACGGCCGCGACCTTCGCTCCGGCCGACCCCATCTCGACCAGGGTGCCGTCGAGTTGGTCGCGCACCTCGAGCGCGATCGCCGGTGGGCGGGTCCGCGATACCACGATGCGCGGCTGACCCGAATGTGGCTGCGGCGAAGCGGCATCCGGGGTTGCCAACGTGACGCCCTGCGCCGGAAGCGCAACCGCCCCGGCCACCAGTGCACCTGCTTCCCACAGCGCGACGTGGACGGCCCAGTCCTCGCGGCCGAGCTCGGAGAATTCGCGGGTGCCGTCCAGCGGGTCGACGATCCACACCCGCTGAGCGCTCAGCCGTACCGGATCGTCGACGCCCTCCTCGGAGAGCACCGCGTCCTGCGGGCGCTCGCGAGCCAGGACCTCCATCAGGTAGTCGTGGGAGCGCTTGTCCCCCGCTGCTTTTCGGTCAGCCTCGGTCGCATCCGCGAGTTCTTCGCGGACTGCCAGCAGCAACTGGCCGGCCTCGGTGGCCAGCCGTGCGGCTAGCTCATGATCGGTCATGGTCTTTCCTCGATCAGATCGATGACGAGCTGCGCGAGCTCGTCAAGGCTGCGATCCGGCACAATTCGCAGGTCCGGATTCTTCGGTCGCTGGTACGGGCTGTCGATTCCGGTGAAGTGCGTGATCTCACCCGTCCTCGCCTTAGCGTAGAGGCCCTTGGGGTCTCGCCGCTCGCAGTCTTCCAGTGGGGTGTCGCAGAAAATCTCGACGAAGTCCAGCCCCGCGTCGACGTGCACGCTCCGCGCCAGCTCGCGATGTTCCTCCAGCGGACTGATCGCCGGCACCAGCACGATCTGCCCGGAGTCGGCGATCAGCGCCGCCACGTGCGCCAGCCGCCGCAGGTTCTCCGCGCGGTCGGCCATGCTGAAGCCCAGGTCGGCATTGAGACCATGCCGCAGGTTGTCGCCGTCGAGAACGAAAGCGGGAACACCCTTTTCGAGCAGCTTGCGCTCGACCAGCATGGCCACCGAGGACTTGCCCGAGGCGGACAGACCGGTGAACCACAGCGTGCGGCCCCGGCTCAGCCTGTCCTTCGCGGTGACCAATGACGCGTGCCGGACCGTGTTGGGGCTCGCATTCAGCGCGGTGACCTCCCGCAGCACCATGCCCGCGGCGACGGTGCCGTTGGTGTGCGGGTCGATCAGGATGAACGAGCCGGTGCTGGCGTTGCGGGTGTACTCGTCGAGCAGCAGCGGAACCTGGGACCGCAGCGTGATGCGGCCAAGTTCGTTGAGCTGCAACGCCGTTGCATCCTTGTCGCGGCGCAGGGTGTTGACGTCGAGCCGGTAGTCCAGCCCGGTGACCCTGACTCGGGTGGTCTGCGTGGTGTGCTTGATCAGGTAGTCGCGACCGGCTTCCAGTGCCGCAGCGTCGGCCATCCAGCACACCGTCGCATCGAACTCCTGGGTGACCCTCGGCGCGTTGGCCGGCCGGGCGATCATGTCGCCACGCGAGATGTCGATATCGTCGGCGATGCTGACGGACACGGCCATCGGTGGAAATGCTTCCGAGACAGGGCCGTTCGGTCCCTCGATCGCGGTGATGTGGCTGGCCTTACCGGCCGGCAGTACGACGATCTCGTCGCCCGGACGCATCACGCCGCTGGAGACCGTACCGGCGTAGCTGCGGTGGTCCTGGTGCTCGCGGGTCTGCGGTCGGATGACGTACTGCACCGGGAACCGGACGTCGACGAGATTACGATCAGCCGCGACATAAATCTCTTCGAGTTGCGACAGCAGAGCGGGCCCGTCGTACCACGGCGTGTGATCCGACTTGTTGACTACGTTGTCGCCGTGCAGCGCCGACATCGGGATGGTCAGCACGTCCTTGACGTCGAGGCGGGTGGCGAAGGCGTAGAACTCGTCGCGGATCGCCTCGAAAGTGTCCATGTCCCAGTCGATCAGGTCCATCTTGTTGACCGCCAGCACAATGTGCTCGATGCCCAGCAGCGACGCCAGGAAGGTGTGCCGGCGGGACTGCTCGAGCAGTCCGTGACGGGCGTCGACCAGCACGATGGCCAGTTGCGCGGTGGATGCCCCGGTGACCATGTTGCGCGTGTACTGGATGTGCCCCGGAGTGTCGGCGATGATGAATTTCCGCTTGGGAGTGGCGAAATAGCGGTATGCGACGTCGATCGTGATGCCCTGCTCGCGCTCGGCGCGCAGGCCGTCGGTGACCAGCGACAGGTCGGTGTATTCGTGGCCGCGGTCTTTCGACGTGCGCTCGACCGACGCCCACTGGTCGTCCATGACGGCCTTGGAGTCGTACAGCAGCCGGCCGATCAGTGTGGACTTGCCGTCGTCGACCGAGCCCGCTGTTGCGATGCGCAGCAACGTGGTTGACGTACTCATCAGAAGTACCCCTGCCTCTTGCGGTCTTCCATTCCGGCTTCGGAGATCCGGTCGTCGGCGCGGGTGGCGCCGCGCTCGGTCAGGCGTGAGACCGCCGTCTCGGCAACGACTTCGGCGACCGTGGCGGCCTCCGACTCCACGCAGCCGGTACAGGTGACGTCGCCGACCGTGCGGAACCGGACCGTCTTCTCAATCACCTTCTCGTCGGCGCGCGGTTGCAGATGGCGGTCGACCGCGAGCAGCATCCCGTCGCGCAGGAAGACCTTTCGCTTGTGGGCGTAGTAGATCGACGGCAGCTTGATCTTCTCGGCACCGATGTAGGACCAGATGTCGAACTCGGTCCAGTTGGACAGCGGAAATACCCGGATGTGCTCACCCTTGTGGTGGCGGCCGTTGTAGATGTTCCACAGTTCGGGCCGCTGCGCCTTGGGGTCCCACTGACCGAACTCGTCGCGGAAGCTGAACACCCGCTCCTTGGCGCGCGCCTTCTCCTCATCGCGGCGGGCGCCACCGAACGCGGCGTCGAAGGCGTTCTCTCGGATCGCGCGCAACAGCGTGACGGTCTGTAACGGGTTCCGCGACGGGATTGTCTCGACGACGCGGCCCGCGTCGATGTCGTCCTGCACCTTGGCGACGACCAACCGCACACCGGTCTCGGCGACGAGTTCGTCGCGGGTGGAGATCACCTCGTCGAAGTTATGGCCGGTGTCGACGTGCATCACCGGGAACGGCAGGCGGCCCGGCCGGAAGGCCTTCAGCGCCAGATGCAGCATCACGATCGAGTCCTTGCCGCCGGAGAACAACAGCACCGGACGCTCGAACTCGGCGGCCACCTCGCGGATGATGTGGATCGCCTCAGCCTCCAGCGAGCGAAGATGGCTGAGCTCGTACTGGCCGGCAGCGGGTGCTTCTTGGCTGCTCATCAGCCTCCCCGATTCTTGGTAAAGTTGGTTGATTTGGTCAAGATTACGGACATTACCGAGAATGAAACCAGCCGGGTAGGCGGCCTGTCAACGAAATCGCTGATTACATGGGCGCGGCGGGCAGGGATAGCCGACGTGCCCACCTCCGAGCGACAACCGGCCGGTGATATCGCCGGTGGTCACACATCGAAAAAAGAACTAGTCCCAGATCGGCGACAGCAGTCGCTTATGAGGTGACCTCGTCGAGCTTTCCGCTGGCGACGTCGAAAATGAAGCCGCGCACCGAGGTGTGCTTGGTGACGAACGGGCTGTTCTCGATCCGGTGCAGCGACTGCCGAACGTCTTCGGCGAGGTCGGGGAAGGCTTCGGCCGACCACGGCGGCTTGACCCCGATCTCGTCCTGGATCGCGCGCTTGAAGTCGTCGTCGGTAAAAGTCAGCATCCCGCAGTCGGTGTGGTGGATCAGGATGATCTCGGTGGTGCCCAGTAGGCGCTGACTGATGGCCAGCGAACGAATCGCGTCGTCGGTGACCACGCCGCCGGCATTGCGGATGACGTGCGCCTCCCCCTCGTTGATGCCGAGCACCCGGTACACGTCGATCCGGGCGTCCATGCAGGCGAGGACGGCGACGTGCTTGCTCGGGGGCAACGGCAGCGGGCCGTGGAACGACTTCACGTACTCGGCGTTGTGGGCCAGGTAGCCGTCGGTGGCCGTCATCTCTCCCACGGTACGACGCGACGGCCCTCGGATCACCGGTCCGGATCAATCGGATCCCAATCTCTTAGTCTGGGCCAATGCGTCCGGAGCGAGGCCAGTAGCCATGACCCGCTTCCTCGCTCGCCGCGTGCTGAATTACCTCGTCCTGCTCGCGTTGGCCTCGTTTCTGACGTTCTGCCTGACGTCGGTCGCGTTCTCGCCGCTGGAAAGCCTGATGCAGCGCAGCCCGCGCCCGCCACAGTCGGTCATCGACGCCAAGGCAGCCCAACTCGGGCTGAACAAGCCCATCCCGTTGCGTTACGCGACCTGGGCATCGCACGCGGCGCACGGCGACTTCGGCACCACGATCACCGGCCAGCCGGTGTCGAACGAACTGTGGCGCCGCATCGGCGTCAGCCTTCGACTGCTGCTGGTCGGCTCGGTGGCCGGAACGATCATCGGGGTGGTCCTCGGCGCGTGGGGGGCGATTCGCCAGTACCGCATCAGCGACCGCGTCATCACGATGTTGTCGCTGCTGGTGTTGTCGGCCCCGACCTTCGTGATCGCCAACCTGCTGATCCTCGGGGCACTGCGGGTGAACTGGGCGCTGGGCTGGCAGCTCTTCCAGTACACCGGGGAGACCTCGCCGGCGCTGATCGACGGTGGCGGTGCGCGGTTCGTGGATCGCTTGCAGCACTTGGCTTTACCGACGCTCACGCTGACGCTGGGCACCGCGGCCGGGTTCAGCCGGTATCAGCGTAACGCGATGCTCGACGTGCTCGGCCAGGATTTCATTCGCACCGCACGCGCCAAAGGTCTGAGTCGTCGGCGCGCGCTGATCAAGCACGGACTCCGGACCGCGCTGATCCCGCTGGCGACGCTATTCGCCTACGGCGTAGCCGGTTTGGTGACCGGTGCGGTCTTCGTCGAGAAGATCTTCGGCTGGCATGGCATGGGCGAATGGATGGTGCAGGGCGTGTCCACCCAGGACACCAACATCGTCGCGGCTATCACGGTGTTCGCCGGCGCGGTCGTGTTGCTCGCGGGCCTGCTCTCCGACTTCATTTATGCCGCGCTCGACCCCCGGGTACGGGTGTCATGACAGCGCCGCCGGCGACGATGCAGAGCGAAGCGATGGGGAGGAGCGGCGTATGACTACAGTCGCTCCCGAGTTCGCCTCGCGACGGACGTTGGTACTGCGCCGCTTTCTGCGTCGCCGCTCGGCGGTCGCGGCGCTGCTGGTGCTGCTGACGCTGTTCGTCGGCTGCTATGCGCTGCCGTCGGTGCTGCCCTACTCCTACAGCGACCTCGACTTCACTGCGCTGCTGCAGCCGCCGAATGCCCGACACTGGTTGGGCACCAACGCCCTTGGCCAGGACCTGCTGGCTCAGACTCTTCGCGGCATGCAGAAGTCGATGCTCATTGGCGTGTGCGTGGCGTTCCTGTCCACGGCCATCGCTGCGACGGTGGGATCGAATTCCGGCTACTTCGGCGGTTGGCGCGACCGCGCGCTGATGTGGTTCGTCGACCTGATGCTCGTAGTGCCGGGCTTCCTGCTGATCATGATCCTGACGCCGCGCACCAAGGGCTCCGGCAACATCGTCGCGCTCGTGCTACTGCTGGCCGGCTTCAGCTGGATGGTGAGCTCTCGCATGGTCCGCGGCATGACCATGAGCCTGCGGGAGCGCGAATTCATCCGCGCCGCGCGGTATATGGGCGTGCCGAGCTGGCGAATCATCACCCACCATGTGGTGCCGAACGTGGCCTCGATCCTGATCATCGACACGGCGCTGAACGTCGCGCTCGCGATCCTGGCCGAGACCGGGTTGAGCTTTCTCGGGTTCGGTATCCAGCCCCCGGACGTGTCGTTAGGGACACTGATCGCCGATGGCACCCAGTCGGCGACGACCTTCCCCTGGGTCTTCCTCTTCCCCGCCGGCGTACTGGTTCTGATCCTGGTGTGCGCCAACGTCACCGGCGACGGTCTGCGCGACGCGGTCGATCCGACGTCGCGAGGTGGCCGTCCGTGAGCCGGCTGTTGGACGTCAAAAATCTCACGGTCAGCTTCCCGACGGGCGGGCCGCCGCTGAAGGCCGTGCGCGGCATCGACTTTCACGTCGACGCCGGCGAGGTAGTGGCGATCGTCGGCGAGTCCGGTTCCGGCAAGTCGACAGCGGCCATGGCCGTCGTGTCGCTGCTGCCCGAGTACGCCGATGTCCACGGTTCGGTGCGGTTGCAAGACAATGAGCTGATCGGATTGCCCGACGGAGCCATGTCACGGTTTCGCGGCAACACAATCGGCATGGTCTTCCAGGACCCGATGTCGGCGCTGACCCCCGTCTACAACGTCGGCGATCAGATCGCCGAGGCCATCGAAGTGCACCAGCCGCGCACCGGAAGACGAGCCGCGCGCCAACGCGCCGTCGAGTTGCTCGAACTGGTCGGCATCAAGCAACCCGACAAGCGGGCGCGGGCCTTCCCGCACGAGTTGTCCGGCGGCGAACGCCAGCGTGTCGTCATCGCGATCGCGATCGCGAACGATCCCGACTTCTTGATCTGCGACGAGCCGACCACCGCCCTCGACGTCACCGTGCAGGCGCAGATCCTGGAGGTGCTCAAGACCGCGCGCGACGTCACCGGTGCCGGGGTGCTGTTGATCACCCACGACCTGGGCGTGGTGGGCGAATTCGCCGACCGGGCGCTGGTGATGTACGCCGGCCGGATCGTCGAATCGGCGGCCGTCAACGACGTCTACCGCGATCGCCGGATGCCCTACACCGTCGGCCTTTTGGGCTCGGTGCCGCGACTGGATGCCGTGCAGGGCACCCGGCTGGTGCCGATTCCGGGCGCTCCCCCGTCGCTGACGGATCTGGAGCCGGGCTGCCCGTTCGCGCCGCGATGCCCGCTCGTGCTCGACGAATGCCGCACCGCGGAGCCGGAATTGCTGCCGGTCGCCCCCGACCACGGCGCCGCATGCATCCGAACGGAACACGTCGTCGGGCGCAGCGCCGCGGACGTGTACGGGATCAGCACGGGCGCCGAACCCGACGCGCCTGGTGAGCCGCCGGTCGTCCTGCGCGTCCATGATCTGGTCAAAACCTACCCGCTGACCAAGGGCGTGCTGTTTCGCCGCAACGTCGGCGAGGTCCGCGCGGTCGATGGCATCAGCTTCGAACTGCAACAGGGTCGCACGCTGGCGATCGTGGGCGAATCAGGGTCGGGCAAGTCGACGACCCTGCATGAGATCCTCGAATTGGTTGCGCCGCAATCGGGTTCGATCAACGTTCTCGGCAACGACGTCGCCACGCTGAACGCGGCGAGCCGCCGGGCGCTACGGCGCGACATCCAGGTCATCTTCCAGGATCCGGCGGCGTCGCTGGACCCACGGCTGCCGGTGTTCGAGCTGCTGGCGGAACCGTTGCACGCCAACGGGTTCAGCAAGGCCGACACCAGTGCGCGCGTGGCGGAGTTGCTCGACACCGTCGGGCTGCGGCACGGCGATGCCAGCCGGTATCCCGCCGAGTTTTCCGGTGGGCAGAAGCAGCGCATCGGGATCGCCCGGGCGCTCGCGCTACGGCCCAAGATCCTCGCGCTCGACGAGCCGGTCTCCGCGCTCGACGTGTCGATCCAGGCCGGCATCCTCAACCTGCTGCTCGATCTGCAGCGGGAACTTGGGCTGTCGTATCTGTTTGTGTCGCACAATCTCTCGGTGGTCAAGCATCTTGCCCACGACGTCGTGGTGATGTTGCGCGGCGCGATCGTCGAACAGGGTGACAGCGACCAGATCTTCAATCGCCCGCAGCACGAGTACACCCAGCGCCTGCTTGCCGCTGTCCCGCAACCGGATTCGGCCCATGGGTAAACGACTCGCCGCGCTGGCCGCGGCCGTCATAGTTGTAGCGGGCTGCTCGTCGGGAGCCGACCACGTGCCCACCGGCCCCGCCACCGCGGTCGGGGCGACCAGTGATATCAACCCGCAGAACCCTGCAACGCTGCGCGATGGCGGCGACTTACGGCTCGCGCTCACCGAATTCCCCTCCAACTTCAACACATTGCACATCGACGGCAACTCCGCCGATGTCGGCGGAATGCTGAAGGCCACCATGCCGCGCGCGTTCGTGATCGGTCCGGACGGCTCGACGACCGTCGACACCGACTACTTCAGCAGCGTCGAACTCACCGGGACCAACCCACAGGTCGTCACTTACACCATCAACCCGAAGGCGACCTGGTCCGACGGCACCCCACTCAGCTGGGAGGACATCGCCAGCCAAATCCATGCCACCAGTGGGGCCGACAAGAACTTCGCGATCGCCGGCACCAACGGCAGCGAGCGGGTCAAGTCCGTGACCCGCGGCGTCAACGACCAGCAAGCCGTGATCACCTTCGCCAAGCCGTATGCCGAATGGCGCGGCATGTTCGCCGGCAACACCATGCTGTTGCCAAGGAGCAGCACCGCGACACCCGAGGCGTTCAACACCGCGCAATTGTCCGGGCCGGGCCCATCGGCCGGCCCGTTCGTCGTCTCCGAGCTCGATCGGACCAAGCAGCGGATTGTGTTGATCCGCAACCCTAAATGGTGGGGTGAGCAACCGCGGTTGGACCGGATCACGTTCCTGGTGCTCGACGACGCCGCCCGGCTGCCCGCCCTGCAGAACAGGGCGATCGACGCGACCGGCCTCGCTGGGCTGGATCAGATGACGATCGCACGCCGAACGAAGGGCATCTCGATCCGGCGGGCGCCGACCCCGAGCTGGTATCACTTCACCTTCAACGGCGCCAAGGGCTCGATCCTGGCCGACCCCGCGCTGCGGAGAGCGATCGCCGAGGGCATCGATCGGCAGAGCATCGCCGCCGTCAGCCAGCACGGACTCAACGCCCATCCCGCCGCGCTGAACAACCACATCTACGTCGAAGGCCAGCAGGGATATCAGGACAACAGCGGGGTGGTCGCCTACAACCCGGAGAAGGCCAAGCACGATCTGGATACGCTGGGCTGGAAAGTCAACGGGCAGTTCCGCGAGAAGGACGGCAAGCAACTCGTCGTGCGCGACCTGTTCTACGACGCCCAGACCAGTCGGCAGTTCGGCCTTATCGCGCAACACAGCCTCGCGCAGATCGGCGTGAAGCTCGAACTGATGGCCAAGGCCGGCAGCGGGTTCTTCACCAACTACATCAATGTCGGCGCGTTCGACATGGCCCAATTCGGTTGGATGGGTGACGCATTCCCGCTGTCGGCGTTGACCCAGATCTACGCATCCGACGGCGAGAGCAACTTCGGCAAGATCGGCAGCCCCGAAATCGACGCAAAAATCGAGCAGACCCTCCAGGAACTGGACCCCGCCAAGGCGCGGGTGCTGGCCAACGACGTCGACACACTGATCTGGGCCGAGGGATTCAGCCTGCCCCTGGTGCAGTCCGCCGGCAACGTCGCGGTCAACAGCTCGCTGGCCAACTTCGGGGCCGCCGGGCTGGCCGACCTGGACTACACCGCGATCGGGTTCATTCGGTGAGCCTTGCAATCCGTTGGCCGCGGCGTAATTTGATCTTGTGACCGCGACGATCGACAGGCTCGACGTTCACGCGCTGCCGCTCGCGCCCAAGAACCCGCTGCCCATCCTGCGGGTGCTGAAGGCGGCGCGAGCGTTGCACACCGGATTACCGTTACTCAGCGAAGCGGGCGGGCCGGTGACCCGCTTCGCGCCGCTGCCGAGATTCCTGTCCCCGTCTCTCGTGCTGGTGACGTCGCCCAGCGGGGTACGCGATGTGCTGGGACGCACCGACGGACTCACCGAGCGGTGCCAGATCCACCAGGAAATCCGCCACGTCGCCGGCGACAACCTCTTCTGCCTGCCCAACAGGGAATGGGCGCCGCGCCGGCGCGTGCTGCAGCCGGTATTCACCAAGAACAGTGTTGGCTCGTTCGGCAGGCACATGACGGAGGCCGCGCAGGCATCCGCCGATCACTGGCGCGGGCTGGGTGGCGTCGACCTTGACGCCGAGTGCCGCCGGCTCGCCATGCGGTCGCTCGGCCGCTCGATTCTCGGTGTCGACGTGAACGAATTCGGTGCCGAGATCGCGCAGAACATGCATACGGCGTCGACCTACGCGACGGATCGCGCGTTGCGGCCGGTGCGTGCACCGCGGTGGCTCCCGACAGCGTCCCGCCGACGTGCCCGCGCCGCGGTGGCGACGATGCGCCGGGCCACCATGGAGATCCTGCAGGCCTGCCGCACGGATCCGACCCGCGATGCGCCGTTGGTGCAGGCGCTGATCGCGGCGAAAGACCCGGACACCGGCAGGCCGCTGTCCGATGACGACATCTGCGGTGAGTTGCTGATCTTCATGCTGTCCGGCCACGACACGACGGCGACGATGCTGACCTACGCCCTGTGGCAGCTGGGGCATCATCCCGACATGCAGGACCGGGTCGCCGCCGAGGTCGCCGAGATCGGCGACAGAGAGCTGACGCCCGCTGACGTTCCCCGGCTTCGCTACACCGCCCAGGTGCTCAACGAGTCGTTGCGACTGTGCCCACCGGCCGCGGGGGTCGGCCGGGTGGCGCTACGCGACATCGAGGTCGACGGCTATCGGGTGCAGGCGGGCACCATCGTCGCCGTCGGAATCAATGCCTTACATCGCGATCCGGCCCTTTGGGAGAACCCACTGGTTTTCGATCCCGACCGGTTCGGCCCGGAGAATTCGGCGAATATCGGCCGCTGGCAGTTCATTCCGTTCGCCGCCGGGCCACGTTCGTGCATCGGTGAGCACTTCGCGATGCTGGTGACGACGCTCGCCCTGGCAACGATCCTGGGGTCTACCCGAATCCGGTCGACGGACAACGACTTTCCGCTCGCATCGCCGTGCACCACCGTCGCCGGCGGGCCGATTCCTGCTCGCGTCGACGCGCGGCGCTGAGCCCTAGACGCACAACTCGATTCGCTGCGCGTCCTTGACGCCGTCGTATCGGGCCGGCGTGCAGGTCAAGACGATCACCTGCCCACGCTCCCCCAGCGTGTCGAACACCTTGGCCATCTTCACCAGTCGCTCGGGATCGGTGAACCCGAGCGCATCGTCGATCAGGATCGGCACCGCGTCCTCCTTGGCGACGAGCGCAGCGCCGGCCAGTCGCGCGAGGATGCCAAGTTGCTCCTTGGCCCCACCCGACAGTGACTCGTACGGAACGGTGCGGCCATCCAGCGTGCGGCTGAGGATGCACAGGTCGCTGTCGACCTCGACCTCGAAACTCGGGCCGAAGACCGGACGCCCCAGCCGCTCCAGCTCGGTGCGAAACGGCTCCACATAGCGCAGCCGGGTGGTGTCGCGGTGTCGCGTCATCACGTCGCGCAGCATCTGCACCGCGCGGGCCCGGCGACCGATGCGGTCGTGATCGCCGTGGGCGTGCTCTCGCTCGATCTCGGCGGCGTCGAGCTTGCCCTTACGGCCTTCGGTGCCGAAAACCGTGAGCTGAGCGGCGATCTCGTGGATGGTGCGCGCGACGTGGTCGTACCGCCGACGCAACGCGGCAGCGGCTTCGACAGCGTCGGCCAACTCGGCGGCGACCGCGTCGGGTTCCTTGGCGGCCAGCTGCTCGGCCAACTCGATCGCGCGGCTGGCCGCGGACTGTGCCTTGGCGGCGTCGGCCTCGACGTCCGCGACGAGCTTGTCGTCGGGCAGCGTGGCCCGCTGTTCGGTCAGCCGGTCGGCGACTGCCACCAACTCGGCACGCTGAATCACCAGCTTGTCCTGCACCCGCGTCGCCTCTGCGGAGATCTCGGTGAGCTTCTTCATCGCCAACGCCGCGACCTTGCGGTGCGTCTCGCAGTCGACCTCGGCCTGGGCGCGTGCCGCAACAGCCTCGAGCAGTTCGGCGCGCGCCGCGGCGGCGTCGATGCCGTCGGGAACCTCGGGCAGAGCCTGCAATTCGGCCAGCCGGTGACGCAGCTGCTCGACGTCGTCGTCACCGGTCAATCCGGTCAGCGTCGCGGTGAGCTGGTCGCGGGTGCTCTGCAGTTCGCGGCGGCGTAGATCGGCCTGTCGTGCCGCGGCCACATCGGCGACCCGCGCCTCCGCCAGCAGCGCGGCCAACTTCTCCTGCGCCGCAGCGTATTTCTCCTGGATGTCGAGCGCCGACGTGCCCGGCGTGACGCGAGCGGTCACGATGCCCGGGATCTCGATCTCGGTCGCGACATTCGCCACCGTCGACCAGGTCTGACCGGCCGGCAACGGCACCCGCTGATTCTCGACCACCAGCTCGATGTCGGCGGCCGCGACGAATTCGACTGTCGCCGAGAGCAATGCGAGCTGACCTTCGGTCCGGTCGACCGCGGCGGCGGTCTGCTCGATCTGACGGAGCAGATCGTCGGTCATGGTGACCGTCAACAGTTCCTTGGCGAACGCGTCGCGCTCGCGCAGCGCGGCGTCGATTTTCGCGAGCTTGGCGGTCAGGCGTTGCATCTCGTCGCGACGAGCCAGGTCGTCGACCTGGGCGCGAGCCGCGTCGGCGCGCTCTTGGGCGGCAAGAAGGGCGGCGTCGGCCCGCTCGACAGCGGCGTCGGCCTCGACGGCGACATCGCCGGCGGTCGCAAGCGCGTCGACGGCCTCGCCGGCCTCTCCTTCCAGCGCGACGACTGCGGCTGTGCGCACATCGCTTTCGGTGCGCAACCGGGTCCGCTCGGTGTGCGCGGCGGTCGACGCGGTACTGGTCGCGGTCGCGGCGGCGGCGACCAGTTCGGCTTCCCGGACCTGTTCGGCGAGGCGGGCGATGGCGTCGGCCGCGGCCTGGGCAGCGGTCTGGCGGGTAGTGGCGCCCTGCTGCTGTTCAGTCAACTCGGCCAGCTCGACGGTCAGCGTGGCGTGACTCTGCACCCGGTCGTCGACCTCGGCCACCGCGGCGGCGCAACGGTCGACCTCCTGGCTGGCGGCGTCCAGCGCCTTGATCGCCGCGGTCCATTCGCCGGTGGGGCGGCCGGTTGCGGTGAAGTAGCGGGCGTACTCGCTGTCGATGCGCTCGACCAGCAGCGGTTCGGTGCCCGACAGCGCGGCGGCGTCACCGGCGGCGACGTCGAGGGCTCGGGTCAGCGCGTCGCAGCCGGACAGGTTCACCGCATCGGTCGACGCCGACTGTAAAACCCTTTGCGCATGCCACAATTCGGTGTCCACGGTCTCGGCCAGCATGGCCTGCACGCGATCATGCGCCTCGTCACCGCTGTGCTGCTCACGGCGCGGCTCGAGCACCGTCAACTGGGTCTCGGGTTTCTTGTGGAACCGCTTGTGATAGATGAAACGGTAAGGGCCGGCGCTGATCTCGGCGGTGATCTCCGATCCGACATCGGCGTGCGTCGGCTTGACCTGCTTGACTTCCTTCTTGCTGGAGCGGTCTTTGGACTCCAGCAGCAGATCGAGCGCCTCGACCATCGACGACTTGCCGATCTCGTTGGCGCCCGACACCACGACCACGCCGTGTTCGGGAAAGTCGATCTCGCGGTGGTCGATGCCGCGGTAGTTCTTCAGGACCAGGCGGTGCAATTTCATGCCGCACCCCGTCCCTGCGCAGCGTGGTCGGTCAGGCGCAACAACAAAGCGAGCGCCGCCTGCGCGTCGCCCGCGGCCTCGTCGTCGCCACCACGCGCGACTCCCACCAACTCCTCGACCGCCGCCGCGGCGAACCCGCCGATGCCCAGGTCGCTGAATTCGCCGTCGGCGGGAATCACCGCGAGATCACTGTGGCTCTCCCACACCCGCAGCGAGGCGAACACCCGCGAATACTTGTCCAAGCAGGCGTCCAGGCCCGCCCGGTCGGTAACGGTCAACGAGCCAATCAGGGCCAGCCGCAACACGGTTCGGTCCTTGTCCGGCATCAGGTCGAGGTTCATGTCCAAGTCGGCGACGTCGCGACTGGTGTCCACGTTCCGGCTCAGGGTGCCGAACCGCCAACGGCCCACGCGCACGGCGTCGACGCTGACGGGACGCTGCGGATCGGCCTCGTCGATGTCGACGATCAACACATGACCGGGATTGGCCTCGACGTCGTCGTAGTTGGTGACTTCCGGCGAGCCCGAGTACCAGACCCGCCCGGTGCTGCCGACATCGGTCAGCGAGTGCTTGTCACCCAGCGCTGCGTAGTGGATTGTGCCGCACGCCAACGCATCTTCGACCCCGGACAGCCGGATCAGCGACGGCTTGGTGGGGTCCGGATCGAGCACGTCGACACCGCCGTGGGCAACCAGCACCCGGGTGACGCCGTCGGCCGGCAGATCCGCGAGCACGCCGGCCACCAGATCGGTGGTCGGCGCCTTGGACCGCCATGGCGCGGCGACGATCTGCAGGCCGGGCCGTACCTCGTGGACACCGGCCCGGTCCAGCACGTGCACGTTGGCCGGGCGCTCGGCGGTGAACAGCGCGCTCGTGTACACCGATGCCGCGTTCAGGGGGTCGTGATTGCCGGGCAACAGATAGACCGGTATTCCGATGGCGCGCATGGCTTCCAACGACTGGCTGATCACCGTGGGCGCCAGCTGGTTGTCTTCGAACACATCGCCCGACACGACGACGAACTCTGCGCCCGAGTCGGCCGCCAGCGGTCCGAGTCCGGCCACCGCATCGCGCCGGGCCGCCGAGTAGCGCGGCTGCGCTTCGCCCGCGAGGAAGTGCCGGGTCATGCCGAGCTGCCAGTCGGCGGTGTGCACGAATCGCATTGCGCTCCCGTCCCTTCTGCGTGATGTCCGGGCAAGGTCGACCGGGCACCGCGAGTCTAGGACCGCCCGCCGACAAGTCCGGGGACGTCAATCGGCAGGTCCGACGGGCATCCGATGGCGGCCAACCTCATCGATATTCAGACGCCACACCAGCCACAGAAGCCCCGAAGCGGCGGCGGGTAGCCTCAACCGGATGAGCGACCACGACCGCACCCTCGTGCTGCTGCGCCACGCGAAGTCCGCCTACCCCGACGGCGTCGGTGACCACGGCCGGCCGTTGGCGTCGCGCGGCAAGCGCGAAGCCGGATCTGGCCGGCGATTGGCTGCGGGAGCGGCTACCCGCAATCGATTTCGTCTTGTGCTCGACGGCGACCCGCACCCGTGAAACTTTGCTGCGCACCGAGATTGACGCACCGGTCCGGTACGTCGACAGGCTCTACGACTCCACACCGGGCATCGTCATCGACGAGATCAACGGTGTTGGAGACGACGTCTCGGTGCTGCTGGTGATCGGCCACGAACCGACGATGAGCGGGCTGGCTCTCGGCCTGGCTGACCCTGACACCGCCAACGCCGATGCCGCGAAACGCATCTCGACAAAATTTCCGACATCGGCGATGGCGATCCTGCGCGTAAACGGCAACTGGGCGGACCTCGAACTCGGGTCCGCCCAGTTGGCCGATTTCCACGTGCCGCGTTAACCGCGGCTACGACACATTATTTGCAGATGTCGACGATCTTCTTGATCTTGTCGTCGAGGTTTTGACGTAGTTCGTCCTGCGCGAAGTCCTGCGCGCCGGCCAGGTAGCCGATGCTCAATTCCTCGAGCTGAGTGCCCAGCTGACTGGCGTTGTCCGCCAAGTCTTTCGGGGTCGCCGGCTGGTCGGCCACCGAGGAGCGCAGGAAGTTTCCACCGTCGTAGAACGCGAACCGCTGGGCGGTCGCGACCGACAGGGCGCCGATCGGGCCACCGTTGTCAGGGTTCTTCAGGTGTGAGTTCCGGACCACGGCGCGGTCGACGATCTTGAAGGTTTCGCAGATCTTCTTCTTGGCGTCGTTGCGCTGCTGATCGCTGTATTTGCCCGAGGCTGCGGCGCTCTCGTTAGGCCAGAAATACCCATAAGCGGCACCCGCAACGCCGAGCAGCGCCAGCACCAGAGCCGCGATGGCCAGCCACAAGGGCAGCTTCGACGGGCTCGCCGCGACATGCGACTTGGCCGTCGTGGCTGCGGGGGCGGCGGTGGTCGGCGCGGAGACGGATTCGGTGACGTCCTCAGCGGCGTGCGATGACTCATGTGGTGTTTCAGACATTCTGCGATCGTATACACCGCAACTTCTGGCCGGTAACCCTTTCGGGAGTCAATAAGAATTAACTGTCTCAATCGGTTTGGTGCATATATCCGCATCTCGGATCCCAAAACCGGTGCACCGGCATGATCAACCAGCGCACGCAGTGTTCAGCGATTTGCAATCAGGAATTGGTCGAGAGCGTGAGCTCCATGAGCTTGATGGCCTGCGCGCAGGCGTCGATACCGGGCACCTGCGGGTTGACCCACCACCCGACCACGCCCGCGGCGTCACTCGCGACACCGCACGAGCCGTTGGGGTCATTCGGCTTCATCACGATCGACGGCACGCCGGCGATCGCCCGGTTCTCGATCTGATACTTCAGAAATTCTGCGACTTTTCGCTCGTTGGCCAAGCTGCCCTGCTCGAACCAGAACCGGGTGATGTCGATCAGACCACCGGGGTTTGCGGCCTGCCACCGGCAAATGGCGCCAACGAACGTGCTCTGAATGTCTTGCGGGTCCGCGCCAACCGTCTTGGCCAGCACGTCGGTGGTCAGTACCTCGCATTCCTTTTGCAGGTTCGGGTACTGCTGCTCTGACGTGTTGTTGCGCGGCACGTCGCCCGCGCCGGCTTTCACCGCGTTGCCACCGACCGCGCGGGTGCAGCCGGTCGACACCGTTAGGGCGGTAGCCAGCACGGCCACGCCCACCGCAATCCTACGACGCCTGCTGATGCTCATTTTCCGTTCGCAATCGTCTGGCGCGCAAGTTCTTTGGCGATATTGCAGGCGTCCGGGAACGGCTTCTGGCTGAAGTTCACCGACCATTCGAAGAAGTCGTCGTTGAACTGAATTCCCACCTCGCACAGTGAATCGCCCAACTGCGGGTCGTTGCCGACCGCGATGAAGCCGCCGTGACCGCTGATGTTGATGTCTTCGACGCTGGACCGCGACAGTTCCTCGGTCTTGCGTTCACGACCGATGGGGCTTCCGCGGTACCAGGAGAAGGAGAAGTGCGGCCCAAGGATTCCGCCGCCGGCCAGCCATTGGCAACCCACCGAGTTCTTCGCCGTGTTGACCAATCCGCTGATCTGGGTCAGCTTGTTCACCGTCTCGTCGGTGACTCCGCCGCACTGCGGGAAGGACGGTCCGTGGCTGCCGTTGCCCGACGACGGCGCGGTCGACCCCGGCGACTGGGATTGGTTCGAGCCGGAGTCGGAACACGCGGACGCTATCGGTATCAGGGCTGCTGCCGCGCACGCGAGCGCCGCCAGGTTTTGCCGCACAGGTTGCACTGTAGCGGCACCACCTTTGGCCAACCATCGCACACGCGGTGAGCTGTGGTTTCTTTGTGTGCAACAGTTGTCGGATGCTCGTGGCACTGCTGCGCCAGTTCGTGCGGCCGTACCGATGGCTGGTCGCGGCGGTGATGACGCTGCAGTTGGTCAGCACCCTGGCCTCGCTGTACCTGCCGACGGTCAACGCCACGATCATCGACGACGGCATCGCCAAGGGCGACACCCGCGCGATCGTCCGGCTCGGACTGTTGATGTTCGGGGTGACGGCGCTGCAGGTGCTCTGCGCGGTGGGTGCGGTCTACTTCGGCTCGCGTGCCGGGATGGGTTTTGGCCGCGACCTGCGCTCGGCGATGTTTCACCACGTCACGACGTTCTCTGAGCACGAGACCGCGCGCTTCGGCGCGTCGACCCTGCTGACCCGAAGCACCAACGACGTCCGCCAGATCCAGTTTCTGGTGCAGATGGGCTTCACGGTGCTCGTCGCCGCCCCGATCATGTGCGTCGGCGGCATCATCATGGCCGTCCATCAGGACGCCGGGCTGTCGTGGCTGTTGCTGGTCAGCATCCCGGTGATGGTGGTTGCCAACTACTTCATCGTTCGCCGGACGCTGCCGTTGTTCCGCGGCATGCAACTGCTGATCGACGGCATCAACCGGGTCCTGCGCGAACAGCTGTCCGGGGTGCGGGTGGTCCGAGCCTTCGCCCGCGAGCCATTCGAACGTGAGCGATTCGACGATGCCAACGTCGCGCTGTCCAGCACCGCGCAGAACGCCGGCAACTGGCAGGCGCTGATGCTGCCGGTGACGACGCTGACCATCAACTGTTCCAGTGTTGCGCTGATCTGGTTTGGCGGCCTGCGCATCGACAGCGGCCAGATGCAGGTCGGGTCCCTGATCGCATTCCTCGTCTACTTCTCCCAGATTCTGATGGCCGTGCTGATGGCGACGATGACCGTAATGGTGCTGCCGCGCGCCGCGGTGTGCGCCGAACGGATCACCGAGGTGCTGTCGACGACGCCCGCGGTGCGCAACCCGTCGAATCCTGTTCGGCCATCTCGCGACGACCGCGGCGTGGTTCGGCTCGACCGCGCGTCGTTTCGCTATCCAGGCGCGGATCGGGCAGTGCTGCAAGATGTCTCGCTGACCGCGACACCGGGTAGTACTACCGCCGTCATCGGTAGCACTGGCTCGGGCAAGTCGACGCTGGTGGCGTTGATCTGCCGGTTGTACGACGCGACCACAGGGACCGTCCGAGTCGGCGGTATCGACGTGCGGGATCGCGACATCGACGAGCTCTGGTCGACGATCGGGTTGGTGCCGCAGCGCGGTTACCTGTTCTCCGGCACCGTGGCCGAGAACTTGCGCTACGGCAAGACGGACGCGAGCGACGACGAGATGTGGGAGGCGTTGCGCATCGCGGCCGCCGACGACTTCGTGCGGGCGCACCCCGACGGCCTGCTGATGCGGGTTGCCCAGGGCGGCATCAACTTCTCCGGTGGCCAGCGGCAACGACTGGCGATCGCGCGGGCGGTGATTCGTCGTCCGGCGATCTACGTGTTCGACGACGCGTTTTCCGCGCTCGATGTGCACACCGACGCGCTGGTGCGGGGCCGGCTGGCCGAGGTCGCCGCCGGTGCGACGATGATCGTTGTCGCGCAGCGTATCTCGACGATTATCGATGCCGACCAGGTGATCGTCGTCGACGACGGACGGGTGCTGGCCACCGGCACGCACGAGTCGCTGCTGGCCGAATCGCCGACCTATCGTGAGTTCGCCGAGTCGCAGTCGGTGGACGCCGGGGTGGGTGGTCCCCGATGAGCGCACCGACGCGGCGACCGCCCGCTCCCCCGGCGATGAAGCCGCGCGACTTCCGCGGTTCTACGGTGCGGCTGGTGAAGTTGCTTGCGCCGCAACGGCACACAGCCCTCGCGGTGATGGCGCTGAGCGTGCTCGGAACGGTCATCGGCGTCGTCGTCCCGCGGATTCTCGGCCACGCCACCGACCTGTTGTTCAACGGCGTCATCGGCCGCCGACTGCCCGCGGGTATCACGAAGGATCAGGCCGTCGCGGCGGCGCGGGCCCACGGCGACAACGCTTTCGCCGATCTGCTGTCCGGAATGCACGTTATCCCCGGCCACGGGGTCGACTTCGGTGCGGTCCTCCGGACTTTGGCACTGGCGCTGGCGATGTATGCGGTAGCCGCGCTGATGATTTACGCGCAGGCCCGGCTGCTCAATGTGACGGTGCGGCGAACCCTGCAGGGCTTGCGGACCGACATCGAGGACAAGCTGCACCGGCTTCCGTTGGCCTACTTCGACACTCGGCAACGGGGCGAGGTGCTCAGCCGGGTCACCAACGACATCGACAACCTGCAGACGTCGCTGTCGATGACGATCACTCAACTGCTCAGCGCCGTGCTGACCGTCGCGACCGTGCTGCTGATGATGCTGAGCATCTCGCCGCTGCTCACCGGGCTTGCCCTGCTAACCGTTCCGTTGTCGATCGTGGTGACCCGGGCCATCGCTCGGCGCTCGCAGCGACTCTTCGTCGCGCAGTGGACGAACACCGGGCGGCTCAACGCACACATCGAAGAGAGCTACAGCGGATTCACCCTGGTGCGGACCTTCGGTCAGCGCGACCGGATCGAAGACGAGTTCCGCCGACGCAACGACGATATGTACGACGCGAGTCTTGGGGCCCAACTGATCTCGGGCATGGTCGCGCCGGCGACGACGTTCATCGGCAACCTCAGCTACGTGGCGGTCGCCGTGGTAGGGGGCGTGCAGGTTGCCACCGGACAGATCACGGTCGGCAGCATCCAGGCGTTCATTCAGTATGTGCGCCAGTTCAACGCGCCGCTGAATCAGGTGGCGTCGATGTACAACACGCTGCAGTCCGGGGTGGCCAGCGCCGAGCGGGTGTTCGAGTTGCTCGACGAGCCCGAGGAATCGCCCGAGCGGTCTGAGTCTTTGCCCGACGCGTCAACGGGGCGAGTCGAATTCGACCACGTCAGCTTCGGCTACCAGCCCGGCACGGTCGTGATCGACGACCTGTCGTTCGTCGCCGAGCCAGGCAGCACGGTCGCGATCGTCGGTCCGACGGGCGTGGGCAAGACGACGCTGGTGAACCTGCTGATGCGGTTTTACGACGTCGACTCGGGCCGGATCCTGGTCGACGGCGTCGACATCACTGCGGTGAGCCGGCGGTCGTTGCGATCCCGTGTGGGGATGGTGCTGCAGGACGCCTGGCTGTTCAGCGGGACGATCGCGCAGAACATCGCGTACGGACGGCCCGACGCCAGCGACGACGAGGTGGTCGAGGCGGCCAAGGCGGCCTACGTGGACCGGTTCGTCCACACGTTGCCCCGCGGCTACGAGACCCAGGTGAACGACGGCGGGAGCAACATCAGCGCCGGCGAGCGACAGTTGATCACCATCGCGCGGGCGTTTCTGGCCCGCCCACAGTTGCTGGTGCTCGACGAGGCGACCAGTTCCGTCGACACCCGCACCGAGCTGCTGATCGCCAAGGCCACTCACGAGCTTCGCCGCGACCGAACGAGTTTCATTATCGCGCATCGCCTTTCGACGATCCGCGACGCGGACGTGATTCTGGTGATGGAGGCGGGCAAGATCGTGGAGCAAGGCAACCACGGCGAGCTACTCGCCCGCCGTGGCGCCTATTACCGGATGACGCAGGCCTGAGACGGCCGCCTGTCACCAACCGTCACATCATCACCTGCCTCTGACCCTATGAACCTTTTGAAATCGTGACCGTATGCGATATCACCGACAAGCTGTGATATCGCATACGCGTCGAAGACGAAAAAAGGTCGTCCCCCCGGAGACGGGACATGTGGGGCTGTCGAGGTTCGCGCTGTCGACCCGGAGCGCGTGGCGTTCTAGAGTTCCGGCCCCTCGGCCCGAAGGTCGTCGACCGCGGTCATCGCGTCCCGCAGCTTGGCCAACCACTCCTCGGTGTGCTCGCCGACCAGCTTGACCGACCAGGCCAGCGCGTCGGACCGTGATCGCGCCACCCCGGCGTCGACCAGGGTGTCGAGCACCTGGCGCTCCGGTTGCTTCAGCCGGGTCATCACCGGCACCGCGATGTGGGTGAACAGCACCGACTCGCCGGCCACCTCCACTCCCCAGGAAACCTTGCGGCCGTAGCGGCTTTGGGCTTCGTCGGCGATGGACATCCGCTCCGAGCGGGTGTCCTCGCGAAAGCGTGAGGCTCGGCCTTCGGCGTGAGCTTCGCTTTCGTCGGTCGAAGCGTCCGGCAGTTTCCCGACGACGGTGATCTCTTCGCGGTCGACGACGACGGTCGGGTCGCCGTCGAACCAGGTGTCGGGCAGGCGACCGGCGAACCAGTCCGCCGCGTCGCCCGCTTCGGGTTGGCCGGCCTGCTGCCAACCGCCGGGGCGGCCGTGGCGCCGCCCATGTCCGTGGTGTTGTTTCATGCTTACATGATTACAGCGTTACAACCGACGTCAAGGCGGTTTCGCTCCCCGCGAACGGTCAGCTGTCGCCGCGGCGGGCGCGGAACAGCTTGGTCTCGCCCTTGATGCCCTTGAGCCGGCGCGCGCCAGCGAACGACCAGCTGAATCCCGCCCCGTCGCCGAGTTCGTCGCGCACCGATTCGGCAGCGAGCACCGTGCCCGGCCGCGCCACCGCGGTCACTCGGCTCGCGGTGTTCACCGGGCTGCCGAACCAGTCCCCTGCCCGGCTCACCGCGTCCCCCGACGCGATCCCCGCTCGGAGTCGAGGAAAGTTGTCGTCGCCATCGGTGAGATCAACGAGCTTGAGGACGGCGTCGAGCAGGGGCGCCGGTTCGGTGCAGATGAACATCGCCGCGTCGCCGATGGTTTTGATGAATCGCACCGGCGGGGAAGCGACGTCGCGGGCGAGATCGGCAAGTCGGTTGGCCAGTTGCCCGAGCTCCTCGGGTGGCACCTCCTCGCCAAGCGCGGTGAAGCCGACCAGGTCGGCGAACGCGGCGGTGATGTGGCGGGCCCCGGGCAGCGGTGCGCCCACGGCCCGCTCGCTGGCATTGACGGCCTCGGTCTCCATCATGTGCCTCAGCTGCATGAACAGCATGTCCTCGATCATCGGCCCGAGCAGCGGCGTGATGTGGCCCACGAGGGCGTGCGACGCCTTCGCGGTATCCACTTCGCGCGCGCCGGGCTGCAGGATGGTCGACAGTGCGGTGCCGCGCATCACCTCGGCGGCATGCGAAAGCCCCTCCGCGAGAATGCGAACCACCTGGACCACTTGGTCGGGGTGGATGCCGAGGTCGAGGAATTGCTTGGCATGCGCCGCGGCGGCCCCGTCGGCGCGCAGGTGCACGGCCGCGTCGGGGTTGTCGACGCGTACCAAACCGATGGCGCGCTGTACGCGTTGCAGGAATTCCAGGTCGATGCCAGCTTCTTCGCTGATCTGCCTCGTTGAGACGAAATCGCCGTCGTCGCCGATCAGGCGGCGTGACGCAATCAACATCGGGACCGACGACGAGCGGATCTCGTCGGCGGTGATGCCTTGCTCGAAGAGCCACTCGATCAGCTCGGCCCGCTCCGCGCGCGCGTCGCCCTTGAGATCGTCGAGCAGCTTCTCGACCTCTGCATCATCCACGTGGTCAAGTTATCCGATGGTCACGCGGCTACTCCAGGGGTTCCCGCCGGTCGTCGATGATGCGGCTGAATTTTTGATCCTCGGTTCGTTTCCCAGCGTGCTGTCGTTGCAGAGCGGTCAGTACTACGGCAACCCGCGAAACGCGTTCTGGCCGATCACCGGCGAACTATTCGGCTTCGACTCGTCGGCGCCCTACGAAACCCGTTTGGCCGCATTGCAATCGGCCGGTGTGGCGTTGTGGGATGTGCTGCACAAGTGCCGTCGCACCGGCAGCGCAGACGCCAAGATCGAGCCGAAGAGTGTGGTGGCCAACGACTTTCGCGGGCTGCTCACCGACTACCCATCGATCACACGGGTTTTCTTCAACGGCAGCGCAGCGCAGCAGCTCTACGGGCGACTGGTCGACGTCGAGATGGACTACCAGACACTGCCATCGAGTAGCCCGGCCCGCGCCATGCCCGCAGGCCAGAAACTGAAGGCCTGGCGGGTTATCGCGCCGTCATGACACTGGTGGGCGCCGCTGCGCCCACGGCCTGGCGGCCTCGATCTGCGCGCCGAGCGATACCAGCGTCGCCTCGTCGTTGGGCCGGCCGACCAGTTGGATCGACAGCGGAAGGCCTTCCGCGTCCAGCCCCCACGGCACGGCCGCCGCAGGCTGACCGGTCAGATTCCAGATTTCGAAGAAGGGCACCCGCTGCGACACGGCCAGCAGGCTGGCAATGCCGCCGAGGCGCTGGTAGGCGCCGATCCGCGACGGCCCGGCGGCGTTGCCGGGGGTGAGGACGACGTCGACATCGTCGAAGATCGACTGGATGCGGGCCGCTACCGCGGACTCCGCGGCGCGCACCTTCGCCATCCGTTTCTCGGGGATCAGCGACCCGATGCGGGCCATGTTGCGGGTGCGCTTCTCGAGGCGATCCTGATGCGGCATCACGCGGACGTCGTTGTAGATGCCGCGGAAGTAGCGCGGCAGGAAGTTGCCGTAGATGGCCGACGGCGGGTAGTCGGGATCGCGGACGACGACGTCGTGGCCCAGTTCGCGCAGCAGCGCGCCGGCCGCGTCGACCGCCGCCCGCTGCTCCTTGCCCACACGGACCATCAGCGGCGGTGGCACCTTGGTGCTCAACGCAATTCGCAGCCGGCCCGGGTGTGTGGCGGCCGCGGCGACGAAACCGCCATCGGGAGTGGGCAGCGTGGTCGTCGCGTCGAGGAACAGCGCGGCGTCTTCCACAGTTCGCGCGAGCGGCCCGTTGACGCTCAGCCCACACCAGGCGTCGTGGTGCGGTGCGAGCGAGACCCGATCGCGCTGGGGCTTGATACCGAACAGTCCGCACCAACCCGACGGGATGCGGATCGAACCACCCCCGTCGGAACCCAGCGCCAGCGGCGCCAGCCCCGCGGCCACCGCGGCACCACTACCGCCGCTGCTGCCACCCGGCGTCAGCGCGGTGTCCCACGGATTGCGGGTCGCGCCGAATGTCAACGATTCGGTGAACGGGAAGATCATCAGCTCCGGCACAGCGGTTTTCCCGACGATTACCGCGCCCGCAGCGCGTAGCCGTCGTACCACTTCAGCGTCGTGGGCGGCGGGAGTCGAGACCGCGCTGCTGCCGCAGGCGGTGAGTTCTCCCGCGACGTCGTTGTCGTCTTTGATCGCGACCGGGACACCCAGCAGCGGCAGTCGCTCGCCCGCGTCGAGGCGACGCTGCGCGGCCAGGGCCTCCTGCCGTGCGGTCTCCGCGAGCACCACCCGGTAGCTGCGCAGCTGCGGATCGAGGCGAGCGATGCGTTCGAGGTAGACCTCCAGCAATGCCGGCGCGGTGATGGTGGCCGCGACCAGCATCCGGGCCTGTTCGGCGGCTCCTGCGAAGGCCAGATCAGCGTCGTCCACGTCGAGGCAGACTACTCACTCGAGCGTCGCAGCGGACCGCTACCGTGACGACATGTCCTGTGTGTTCTGCGCGATCGTCGCCGGTGAGGCCCCGGCCATCCGGATCTACGAAGACGACGACTACCTGGCCTTCCTCGACATCCGTCCGTTCACCCGTGGTCACACCCTGGTGGTGCCGAAGCAACACAGCGTCGACCTCACCGACACCCCGCCGGAGACCCTGGCCACGATGGCGACGATCGGGCAGCGGATCGCCAAGGCCGCCCGGGCGACGGAGTTGGCCGACGCCACGAACATCGGCGTCAACGACGGTCAGGCCGCATTTCAAACGGTCTTCCACATCCATCTGCACGTGTTGCCGCGGCGCAATGGGGACAAGCTATCGGTCGCCAAGGGCCTGCTACTGCGCCGCGACCCGGACCGCGAGTCGACCGGTCGGATCCTGCGTGACGCGCTGGCGCAATTGGGCTCCGCTCCGCAAGACTGAGCGACATGGACATTTCGCTCTGGATCGAAAAGCGGATCGGCATGCCGCTACTCAACCTGCACGACAGGATTTACAAGGCCACCGACGGCCGGGTCGGACACCGCATCCCCTTCGGCCCGGTCAACCTGATCCTGCACACCGTCGGCGCCAAGACCGGCCAGGCCCGCGACAACACCCTCACCTATGCGCGGGACGGCGATGACTACCTGGTGGTGGCGTCGAAGGGCGGCGACCCGAAGGCGCCGGGCTGGTACCACAACCTCAAGGCCAACCCGAGCGTCGAAATCAACGTCGGTCCCAAGCGTTTCCGCGTCTCGGCGCAGCCAGTGCTGCCCGACGACTCCGACTACGCGCGGCTGTGGAAGATCGTCAACGACAACAACGCGCATCGCTACGAGGGCTATCAGAAGCGGACGTCACGGCCGATTCCGGTCGTCCGGCTGGCGCCCGCCTAAAACAGCTCTTTGGCAAGCAGTTCCAGCGTCTTCTCGCGCGCGGGAGCCGTCTTCGGGTCGGTGCCGCGATGCGCCGAGGCGACCGGATGGATCATCACCTCGTCGACGCCGAACCGTTGCGCCAACGCGCGCACCTGATCGGCAGCCTCGGCCGGCGACCCGACGACGGCCTTCTCGAGGCCGCTCTCGACGACATGTCGTTGCTGTGGACTGAGGTCGGCGTCGCGGACGTCCTCGATAAGGCCGACCGGCCCCAGGGGCTGACCGGTCCGCAGCCGCGCCATCATGTGCAGGTTCGGCATCATCAAAGCCGTTGCCTCGTCGCGGGTTTCGGCCACGGCGGCGTTGACGGTGAGGAAGGTGACCGGCTCGGGGGCCAGCTCGCTGGGCACGAACTGCGAACGGTAGAGCTCCAGCGCCTCGTGCGTGCCCTGCCCGGAGAAATGGTGCGCGAACACGTATGGCAGGCCCTTGGCGGCGGCTAGTTGCGCGGAGTACATCGACGACCCGAGCAGCCAGAGCCGCGGTTCGCTGGCGGCGGCCGGTGTGGCCTTGAGGATGTAGTCGCCGTCGCGCAGTTCGACCTGAACGCCCTTGGCGCTCATCATGGCGCGCACGTGGTCGAGGTAATTCGGGAACTGGTCGATGTCGCGGTCGTCGCGGCCCGCGGCGCCGCGCAGCAGCACCGACGTCACCGGATCGGAGCCGGGCGCGCGGCCGATGCCGAGGTCGATGCGGCCCGGGGCGGCGGCTTCCAGAAGCGCGAACTGCTCGGCGACTGCTAGCGGGGCGTGGTTGGGCAGCATGACGCCGCCTGAGCCCAGCCGAAGCTGGGTGGTCTGCGCCGCGAGGTACGCGATCAGCACCGGCGGGCTGGTCGCGCCGACCGACGGCATGTTGTGGTGTTCGGCCAGCCAGTAGCGGGTGAAGCCCAAACGGTCGGCGGTCTGCGCCAGGCCAACGGTGGCTGCCAGCGCATCCGCGGTGCTCTGGTCGGTGCGAACGGGGACGAGATCGAGTACGGAAAGCCGCATAGGCAAGTCAACGCCTCCGATCCGCTGAACGTTCCCTCATATCAGGCCTCCCATCGTCTTCGCCCGGGCGAAGACGTCGTCGAGCATCGCGGGCGTGAGTTTGCCGGTAAACGTGTTCTGCTGGCTGGGGTGGTAGCACCCCAACAATGTCACCTCGCCGCGCCCGGCGCGCAGGGTCGCCGTGGCGGCGTGGCCGAATTTCGGCTGTGGGCGCGGCACTTCGCCGCCGACGGCGCGGATCATGTCCAGCGCGGCGCGCCAACCGAATCCGCCGAGCGCCACGATCACTCGGGTGTCGCGGCCGACCAGCCGCCACTCGGCGGTCAGCCACGGCGCACACGTCGACGCGCTCTTCCGGCGTCGGCGCATTCGCGGGCGGCGCGCACCGCACCGCGGCAACTACGCGAGTGTCGTTGAGCTGCAAGCCATCTGCGGCGTCTACGGCGATCGGCGAGTTGGCCAGGCCGGCGCGGTGCAACGCCGCGTACAGGAAGTCGCCGGAGCGATCGCCGGTGAACACCCGGCCGGTTCGGTTGGCGCCGTTGGCCGCCGGTGCGAGGCCGACGACGATGATGCGGGGCTTCGAGTCGCCCCAGCCCGGAACTGGCCGGCCCCAATACGGTTCGTCGGCGAACGACCGTCGCTTGGTGAGCGCCACGTCTTCCCGCCACTCCACCAGCCGCGGGCAAGCCCGGCACACCGATATCTCGGCGTCGAGCTGCTCGAGCGTCGTGGTGGCCCCGGCCATCGCATCCACCTGCCCCTGATTTCCCGCGACCGCCGTCCGCGCGGTGGCCGGGTCGCCGGGCCATCCGGCGCCGGGCGGCACCGGAGAGTCGAACAGCCCGCCGGTGCGCGGGTGGGCGAGGTTCACAGCTCCACTGTGTACCAGCGGCGGCGGTCAAGTGACCAGAGGATCTCCGTAATATGAAGCCATGGCCGCAGATGCGCTGGCCGGCCTGATCGCCGAGCTACCCGAGGGAATGGTCGTCACCGACCCCTCGATCACTGAGGGCTACCGACAGGACCGCGCGCTGGATCCGTCGGCCGGGAAACCACTGGCCGTGGTGCGTACGCGCCGCACCGAAGAGGTGCAGACCGTGATGCGCTGGGCCACCGCCCACCAGATTCCGGTGGTGACCCGCGGCATGGGCACCGGCCTGTCCGGCGGCGCGACGGCCGTCGACGGCGGGATCGTGCTGTCGACGGAGAAGATGCGCGACATCGTCGTCGACCCGATCACGCGCACCGCGGTGTGCCAGCCGGGGCTGCTCAACGCCGAGGTCAAGAAGACCGTCGCCGAGCACGGCCTGTGGTATCCCCCGGACCCCTCGTCGTACGAGATCTGCAGCATCGGCGGCAACATCGCAACCAATGCGGGCGGGCTGTGTTGCGTGAAGTACGGCGTCACCACCGACTACGTGCTCGGGGTGCAGGTGGTCCTGGCGGACGGCACCGCGGTGCGACTCGGCGGGGCCCGATTGAAGGACGTCGCCGGGCTGAGCCTGACCAAGTTGTTCGTCGGCAGCGAGGGCGTGCTGGGCGTGATCACCGAGGTGACGCTGCGACTGGTGCCGGCCCAGCAGCCGCTGAGCACGGTGGTCGCCGACTTCGCATCGGTCGAGGCCGCGTGCAAGGCCGTGCTCGGGGTGACCTCGCGGTTGCGGCCGGCGATGCTGGAATTCATGGACTCGGCGACTATCAACGCCGTTGAGGACAAACTGCGGATGGGGCTCAACCGCGAGTCGGCCGCCATGTTGGTGGCCGCATCCGACGAGCGTGGCCGGGGTGGCAGCGACGACGCCGAGTTCATGGCCGCGACGTTCACCGAATTCGGTGCGACAGAGGTCTTTTCGACCAGCGACCCCGAAGAGGGCGAAGCATTTGTTGCCGCCCGCCGGTTCGCCATTCCGGCGGTCGAGGAGAAGGGGCCACTGCTGCTCGAGGATGTCGGCGTACCGCTGCCGGCGTTGGCCGACCTGGTCGGAGGGATCGCGTCCATCGCCGAGCGGCGCGACCTGATGATCGCGGTGATCGCGCACGCGGGCGACGGCAACACCCACCCGCTGATCGTCTATGACCCCGAAGATGCCGCGATGAGCGAGCGGGCGCAGTTGGCGTACGGCGAAATCATCGAGCTGGCACTCCATCTCGGCGGCACGATCACCGGTGAGCACGGCATCGGCCGACTGAAGCGGCCGTGGCTGGGCGACTACCTCGGCCCCGAGGCCCTGGCGTTGAACCGCCGCATCAAGGATGCGCTGGATCCGCAGGGGATCTTGAACCCGGGCGCGGCGGTGTAGTCACACCTCCGAGCGATAAATCGCACTATGCAGTCGGGGCTGAACGGTCGATGAGATTTGCTGGTGCTGGCAGTCTGTCGCTACATGACGGTGTTGATGGACGGACTCACGTTCGGCGAGT
Source organism: uncultured Actinomycetota bacterium (assembly GCA_963822655.1). Taxonomy (GTDB): domain Bacteria; phylum Actinomycetota; class Actinomycetes; order Mycobacteriales; family Mycobacteriaceae; genus Mycobacterium. The sequence goes on along the minus strand of CAWGIJ010000011.1, from coordinate 882,610 downwards.
CGCCGCGTTGGCATGACGGGCGGCTCTGGTTCTCCGATTGGGGCGCCAATCAGGTGATCGCGCTCGACCCGGACGGTGGCCATGAGGTTGTGGTCAGCGTGCCGTCGTTTCCGATGTGCATCGACTTCCTGCCCGATGGGCGATTGCTGGTCGTCGACTCAGCGCAGCATCGGCTGCTACGCCGTGAACCGGACGGGTCGATGGTCAGCCACGCCGACTTGGCCGCCATCTCCGAAAAGCCGTGGAACGACATCGTTGTGGACGCGCACGGCAGCGCATACATCAATAACATCGGCTTCGACTTCCCCGGCGGGGAGCCCGCACCCGGTTGCGTCGCGCTCGTGACGCCAGCGGGGGGTGTCCGTCAGGTCGCCGACGATCTCGCGTTTCCCAACGGCATGGCGATCACCGCCGATGGTTCGACGCTGATCGTCGCCGAGTCGTACAGCAGCCGGCTTACCGCCTTCGACATCGACGCGAACGGTGAGCTGGCCAACCGGCGAACGTGGGGGGACACCGCAGACGACCATCCCGACGGCATCTGCGTCGATGCCGAAGGCGCCGTCTGGTACGCCGATGTCGGCAACCGACATTGCGTACGGGTGCGTGAAGGCGGCGAGGTACTTGCTGTGGTCGAACTGGATCGAGGTGCCTTTGCCTGCGCGCTCAGTCGAGGCGATCGGCCGCAGCTCTACGTAGTCGGGCAGGAGTGGGGCGGCCCGCAGTCGGCCGGACCCACCGGGCAGGTCGTCGCGTTTCCGGCCCCAGCACCCGGCGCCGGAAAGCCTTAGCTGGCGACGTACGCGTCGTGGTGCCCACCTCACCACGGAAATAGCTAATAGCTCAGGTGAAGGCGTCCTCATGGAAGACAGGTGCCGTGGCCGCGAGGAAAGCTTTGCGCGCGGCGATTACTTCGTCGTGGAGCGCCTTGCACCTATCGGCGCTGGGCGTTTCCGTGGGAGCACTGGGACCGTTGACCGCCTGCGCTGAGGACCTTATGGCGGTCCGCTTGGCGACCTCGTCGAAATACCCCTTCCATCGTGTAGCACTGATTACGTAGGCATTGAGCGCAGATTTGTAAGCATCGAAAGCAGTTGCGGCCGTTGGGGGTACCGATAAGCTTAGAACTTCGCCAACGGAGTACCACCCTTGAACGACCGACCGGAGCTCTTCAGCGTTTTTCTCGATGCGGTCGCTCGGGTCGCCGTTGTTGATTGAGACCCATAACAATCTCGTCGCGCCGGTTACTTGCTGACCGGTCCGCAGAACATCAATACAAGCTTGGCGACTTCGATCCCTGATCTCCTGCTGGCGGGTTTCCCTGCGGTGCGCGACCTCCCTGTCTGCAATGAGTTGATCTTGTTTGTTTCTCTGGCTGGTCGTCAGGTAGGTCAGCCCAGCACCGGCCAACGTGCCGAGCACTGTCAGCAGTCCGGTTCCGAAACTCGTTAGGCCGCCGTCGTGGGATGCGCCGAGCTTGTCGACGATGGGACCGGGAACCACGACGCTGACCACGCCGCCTGCGCCGGTCGGCGGAACAGTGACGGTGACCGTCTGCGATGGAGTCGGTTTCGGGCTATAGAGAAGCAAGGTCGCCACGACGGAGATTGCGACAAGCGTGATCGAGAACAGAAGCCACTTCCAATGAGACTTCAATTGCCGGCCGGCCGCGGAGAGAAACGACTTCGATGGCTCGACTGACATCTGCGGCTCCTTCGATTCCACAATTCTCCGCAGCGACTCAGCCGTTGCGCGGCGGATCGGGTGCCAGGCCGCCATCCGGGGCGATGTGCGCGAAAATCTGTTGCATCAGCGTCAGTACGTGTGGGTCGTCGACCGTGTAGATGTGACGGCGTCCTTCCCGACGGGCGCTGATCAGGCCGGCCAACCGAAGCTTGGTCAGGTGCTGGCTCATCGTCGCGACCCCTAGCCCGGTGCGCTCGGCCAGCGCGCTGACGTCGTGGCTGTCCTGGGCGGCGAGCCAGAGCACGTGCAGCCGCGCCGAGTTACTCAGCAGCGCAAAAGTGCTGGCGGCAGAGTCGAGCTGGGGCCCGGTCGGCTCGGGCGACGGGTTAGCCCCACTTACGGTTTCGGGTTGCCGATCTTTTGGATGCGCCATGGCGTCATCCATTCTGGTCTATGCCGCAGGTCACAATTCGCTCATTCGAAATATTTCGACATTTGCGTAATCATCAAAACGTGGGCACAATGGCCGTCAGCCTCCAGCGGGCAGCCAAGCGTTAATGCCGATGAAGCGAGAAGGGCAGAGGTCACATGGTGCACATCGCGATCCTCATCGCCTGCGCGATAGCGATCTATCTCTCGTGCGAATGGTTCGTCAACGCGGTGGAATGGCTGGGCCGGCGACTCAACATCGGCTCGACGGCGGTCGCGACCGTGCTGGCGGCGTTCGGTACCGCGCTCCCCGAGTCGGTGGTCACTCTTGTCGCCGTCACCACCGGTGCCACACCTGCTGTCCGCAACATCGGCGTCGGAGCCGCGATGGGCGGCCCTCTGGTGTTGGCCACCGTGGCCTACGGGGTGACCGGGGCCATGTTGCTGCTGCAGCGCCGCGCGCGCAGCCGGGAGAAGGTCCTCGTCGGCGTTGGGGCGGCACGCCTCGTCGAGCGCGCGGCCCTCGACGACGACCCCACTCAGGACCGGATGTCGCTCTGGTCCACCGCTTCTCACACGGAGCGCCTGGCTCGCGACCAGCGCTGGTTCATCGCCGTGTTCGTGGTCAAGGTCGCGCTGGGGCTGGTGGCTTTCGCGCTGAAGCCCTGGCTCGGCGTGCTGTTTTTCGCGGTCTATGCGGTCTACTTCTGGCGCGAGATCCGCGGCGGCCAGCCGGTCGATGCAACCGAGGACCTCGAACCGCTCAAGCTCCAACCGCGTGCGAGCCAGCCGGCCAACGTGGCCGTGTGGGCCCAGACGCTCGGCGCCCTGGCGGTCATCTTCGTGTCCTCACAACTGTTCGTCCACCAGCTCGATGCCATCGGCCCGATGCTCGGGCTGTCCGGTGCGGTCACGGCGCTGCTGCTGTCCCCGATCGCGACCGAGCTGCCCGAGATCATGAACGCGATCATCTGGGTCCGACAGGGCAAAACCCAGCTCGCACTTGCCAATATCTCCGGCGCGATGATGATCCAGGCCACCGTGCCGAGCGGACTGGGCCTGCTCTTCACCGACTGGCGTCTGGACCACGCGCTGCTGTGGTCCGGCGCCGTCACCATGGTCGCCATCGCCTACCTGCTGACGACCATCCGCAACCACAAGCTGACACCGACCCGACTCGCGCTCAGCGCGCTGCTGTACCTCGTCTTTGCCGCCGGCCTCATCGCGATCCTGGCGTGACGAGCCGCGCGTAGAACATCTACTCACCCCGATCGGAGGCTGAAATGACTTCCCTCTTCACACAGGTGCCCGCCACCTCCAGCGCTCCGCGATTACTGCTCATGCGAACTATCCTGGCGTTCGCGCTCTTTGGCCTCGCGGGAGCGGCGATTCCGCACGCTCACGCCGACGCGGATAACAACGGCAATTTTCTGGGCGCACTCTCGTCCAGGGGCATCACATTCAAGTCCGGGCCCGCAGCGATCGCCGCGGGTCATCAGGTCTGCAACGAACTCGACCAGGGTAAGCAGACCAGTGACGTCGCTAATGAGCTGATGTCACAGTCCAATCTGGACGGCTATCACGCCGGGTATTTCGTCGGTGCGAGCATTGGCGCCATGTGCCCGCGGCATGGTCAGTAGGCCGCTTCAGTTGGCAGGGAAGTAATGGCCGTTGTCCAAATCGGCGAGCAGGCCCGGCTGGGTAGGTTCCCAGCCGAGGGTCTGGCGCGTGATGAGGTTGGACGCCGGGAGATCCAGCGTGACCGGATGCGCAAGGGGCCCAAAGTATCCTGGCAGCATCAGGACGTCCGCGGGGATGCTGACGACAGGTAGCCCCAGGCGGCTGCCGATGGATTCCGCGATCGCGCGGAACGACATGCCTTCGTCCTCAACGGCGTGCCAGGCTTTGCCCGCCGGACCCTTCTCCAGCGCCAGGCGGAACAGCGAGGCGGCGTCGCGGACGTGCACGGTGACCCACCGATTCGTGCCGTCTCCGGGGTAGCCCACGGCGCCTTTCTCCTTGGCGAGCGCGATCAGCCCCGGAAGGAAGCCGGCGGTATCGGTCGTGCTGTGCGCGATCAGCGGCAGGCGCACGACCGACGACCGCACACCTTGCTTGGCAAGGCCGATAACGGCTCCCTCCACAGCGTTTCGATACCGCAGGGTGCCCTTGTATTTCTCGCCGCCGGGAAGGACCGGGTCGTCTTCAGTGGCCGGGCGGCCCAGACCCGCCCCGGGGCTGCCGATGCTGCCCGCCGTCACCAACGGCTTTCCCGTTCCCGCCAGCGCCTCGCCGAACGCGGCCACTTGCTCGAACTCGATGGCCGTCACGGCGTCGATCCCGCCCGCAGGAAGCAGGTCTCGCCGGAACGCGACGTGGATGACTCCGTCGGAGTCCGCGGCCGCCTCCTTGAGCCCGTCTAGATCCTCAATGTCGCCGCGGCGCACTGACGCACCGAGCGTAGACACCGCGGCCGCCGCCTCGTCCGACCGCGCCAGGCCGACGACCTCGTGCCCAGCCGCGATGAGCGCAGGAATGATGTACGAGCCGGCATGGCCGGTCCCGCCGGTTACGAAAACACGCATCTGACTGTCCTTTTCAGCTGAAAATATTGATGCCGAGTGCGAAGTTGGTGTGCTTCACGGCGTGCGACATGAGACCCATCTGCAGTAGCCCGGCGTTCTCCAGGACCCGCGCCATGGGCAACTCTCCGACGTCCAAAGGACGCAGCCCCAGGCTCTCGATGAACGCTGACACGTTCGCCTTGGCCTCTGGGTCATCGCCTGCCATGAACACATCCAGTGGGCCGCCCGCGGCCAGGACGTCGCGGAAGAGGGTGTTGAACGCCTTGATGACATGTGCGTTCTTGGGGGCGGCTTCGGCGACCATGTTCGCGACCGAGGTGTCGCCAGGGATGGCCAGCCCGGTGCCGCTGGAGTCGAAGGGGTTGGTGATATCGACAACGATTTTGCCGGCCAGCGCGTCCCCGTATTCGCGGACGATCGGCACGGCGCTGTCGAACAGCACGGCGAGGATCACAATGTCGCCCGCCGGGGCGGCGCCCCACGTTCCGGCCGTCGCGCCATCGCCGAGCTCGTCGGCCAGCGCTGCGGCTTTGTCCGCATTCCGACTGATCACTTCGACGGCGTTGCCGCCCTTGACGGCCAGCGTGCCGATGGCGCTGGCCATATTTCCCGTGCCGATGATGCTGATGCTGCTCATGATTGATCCCGTCCTCAATCGACTTCAAAAAGGTTGACTCATCAACCTTAAGCATATTTTGGATGATGCGTCAACCAATTGGGGTAGCATCACGGCCGATGGAATCGCACTGGCTGAACACCCGCGAAGACCGCGCCTGGCGGGCCTTCATGCACGCGCATCACCAACTTGTCGCGCTCCTGCACCGACGTCTGCAGGAATCGGGGCTATCCGGTGCGGACTACGAGGTCCTGGCAGTGCTGTCGGCTCACAACGGGGGACGCATGCCCGCCCGCGAGCTGTGCAATGCACTGGGCTGGGAGAAAAGCCGTGTCTCCCACCAGGTTCGACGCATGGAGAACGACGGGCTGATCGGCCGCGAACCCAATCCTGACGACGCCCGCAGCACGGTAGTTTGCCTGCTGCCGGCCGGCCGCGCCGCGATCAAGAAGGCGGCCCCCAGGCATGTGGAGGACGTCCGCCGGAATTTCATCGACCTGCTCACCCCGGCTGAACTCGAGACGCTCACCGCCCTCAACGAACGAGTCCTGCGCCACCTCGATGCGGACGACTCCCCTGACGGAGATGTGTAGGTTGCCAAACTTCATGTCGAAACTCACAGTTTTAGCCTCGCTCTTTGACTTGGGTGTCACTATCTTGGCGGGGTCGGTTTTGCCAAGTTGGTGACGAATCTTAGATCGACGTCGGCGCCGAATGTTGGTCGTGGAGTGGGCGCAGAATCTTGCGTATCGCCTCAGTGAGGGGCCGTCGTGGAGAAGCTTTCGCCGATGTCCAAAGACTTTGTGCGGCAGTGCTTTAAGGCGTTCGAATGACACGCCGCACCGAACTCCACGCCGCGATGGTTACCGCCGCCCCAGGGCTCTTGCTGGACTTCTCCAGCGCTTATATCTGAGGCAGCGGGGTTGAATGGCGCTGCAGCGAGGCGGCCGATGTTGCGGGCGTCGGCCAAGGATTGCGCGATCGCATGCTCGTGAGGGGGACCCGTCTGGTGGTCCAGTCGCTATGCGGCCTTGGGGTTGATGGGTCGCGGCCACTGTAGAGCAGTTTTCTGGCCTGCGAGATCAACTGACATCGGTATCAACACAACCCGGCTCTTTTTGAGCCGGGTTGACGGCTATCGGGGACCTGCCACTTGTTAATGCGGTGCGGAAAGCTCGGGAAATGCGTCGGCTGTATCAAACGCGTTGGTGAAGCGGATTACGAGCGCGACAAGCGTCATCATGATGGGGACGGTTGCCAGTGCTGCGGGTAACCCCGCCCACTGGGCCACCTGGCCGATCAACGGTGGACCGATCAGATAGCCCACCCAACCGATGGCGGCGACTACGGCGATCGCGGTTCCCGCGTCGGTCGGCGAGTAAGCGGCGGTCATTGCGGCGGGCACCAACAACGCCACGCCCGCCCCGAGAGCGGCGAATCCCAGCAGGGTCACCACAAGATTGGCGGTGACCAGGGTGATGCACAGACCGACCGCGGCGAACAGCGCCAGCAATGGCAGTAGCCAGCGGATGGAAACACGCTCGTATAGCCGGGGGGCACCCAATCGTGTGATGGCCATGACTGCGGTGAAGGGCACGTAGCTGAGCGCGGCCACGGTGGGCCCCGCGCCAACGATTCGATTGAGATAGTCGCCTGACCAATCGGATGCAGATCCTTCGCACAGGAAGGACGTGAACGCGACGGCTGACAGAATCACGACGGTCGGATTCCTCCAGAATGGTTGCGGTCGTGCGGCTTTCTGGCGGGCGGTGGGTGCCGGCTCACGGACCAGGCCGCCGGCGATCGGCCGGACGGCGATAATGATGATGAGCCCGATGACCGTCAGCTGTGCAGTCAAGCCCACATCCGCGCTCACGCACGCTGCGCCGACCAGCGACCCCAACAGGACGGCGACGCTGCGCATCCCATGGAAGCGAGACATGATCGGTCGCGCGGCGACGCGTTCGACCGCGGCGGCCTGGACGTTCATCGCGACATCAAGTCCGCCCAAGAAGAACCCGACGCTGGCGAGGGCGAGAAATAGTCCCAGTTGAGATTTGGCCAGGCCCAGAAGCGGCCCGGATGCGGCGTAGCCGGCGAGGCTGACCGGGACCAGACGGTGGCTTCCCCAGCGCGGCAACAGCCGGATGCACAGCGCCGTCGCGATCAAAGCACCCAGTGGGGCACCCAGCAGCGCATTGCCGAGCGAACCGTCGGAGAGTCTCAATTCGCTATTTCACGTGCGGGATGTGGGCCACCCACGATGAAAAGACAAGGGCATGTAGCCGCGAACACTGCGGTGACACAGATCTGCGCCCGATCGATCGACTTCACGACCTACACCGTTCTCCCGTCAGGCTGTATGACACTTCGCCGCCCTCTCGGTTCTGGGCGAGGCAGCCAAGAAGGGTGCGTCGGTGAACTACATGTGCGATCCCTACCCCGCTGCGTTCCCGCACGCCTAGCTAAGGTTCGGAGTTCGATCGCCCCACAGTCCAACGGCGGAGCGATTACGTTGCGACTGAAGCCCGCGCCGCAGCAGATCCATAACCAGCATTGCGACGGATTGTGTTGTATGACAACATATTCGAGTCGGTCGCGCGTTACTGATGACACCCGGCGCTGATCGATCCGGGCATCGAGACTGGCGCAACCCGCTCCGGTGCACACGAGTAAAAGCAGCAGGCCGGTCAGCAGCCACTCCGACGAATAAAACAAATTACTCAGGAAGCTCCACACGCTGGCATACTTTTCCGCCAGGCTCGGGCCTATATCTGTCACCAAGGCGCCGATCATGTCGAGCGCCAACACAAGCGACACCGCTCGCGTCGCCAGACCGAGCATCAGCGCCACGCCACCAACAAGTTCGACGATTGCCACGGCGGGCGCCACCACCGGCGCACCTGGAATTCCCAGTCCTTCAAACATTGCAGTGAACTTGCCGAGGTCCCCGAGCTTTCCCACTGCCCCGCTGAAGAACATGAAACCAACGCTGAGCCGTAAGAATAAATTCGCCAGCCAGTCGAATCTGTTCAGCGATAAGGTAATTCGGTCGTAAGCCGACCGATAGCGGGCGAGCGATCGGCGCATCATGAGATAGCCCCTCCGGTCAGTAGGTCTAGCGTGTGCTGGTTCTGATCGAATGCGCTTCTACTAAAACCGTAGGCCACGATTGTTGATCGCAAGCTGCCGCGGTTTATTGGGAGTGGTTGGCCGCGGTGAGCAGTATTTCGGTGACGCTATCGGGGTTGGTCAGCATCGGTAAATGGTCGGCATCAACGGCATGGATGGTTGCGCTCATCCGGGTGGCGACGAAGTGCTGGGTTTCTGCGGCGATCATGCGGTCGTTTTCGGCGATGAGGAACCAGCTTGGGCGATCTTTCCAGGCGGGCCGTGGGGCGGGTGTGGTGATGCACGATGGTGAGAGGGGTCGCTGGACTGCGGCGAGCATGGCGTGTTGTTCGGGGGTGGCGTCTTGTGCAAATGCGGCGGCGAAAGCGCTGTGCGGCAACCAGATTAAGCCGTGACGATCTGGCTCTAGGGCAGGGGCAAGACGATGGGCAGGGGCGCGGTGAAATAGGCTGGCGACTGTTTCACCTTCATCGGGTGCGATCGCGGCGACGTAAACCAACGCGGTCACCGAATCGGTATTTGCCGCTCCGATGACCGCGCCGGCATAAGCGTGACCGCCGAGAACGGTTTCGCCCCGGGATGCGCTCGAGAACTCGGTTGAGCGCTGCGGTGTCGTCGTCGAACGATGTCAGCGGTAAGTGGTGCTGCGATGACGTTGTGGCCGCGCTGCTGTAGCCGATGGATGACCGGCGCCCAGCTGGAGCTGTCGGCCCACGCCGCGTGAACCAAGACAAAGGTTGCGTCGGTTGTCATCGGGATTTCGCCCCGAAGGTGGCGGCCATCAGCGTTTCAATCTGCAGCGCGATTTCATCGAGCTTCTTCTTCCAGCGCGAAGTGACCGGTGTCGAGCAGGACGACTTCGGCGTCGGGCACGTCGTTGCGGTAGGCCTGGGCGCCGGCGGGGATGAAGAATGGGTCGTTCGCGCCCCAGATCGCCAGCAGTGCGGGTTGGCGGCGGCGCAGCCACGCCTGCCACTGTGGGTAGCGGGCCGGGTTGTTCTGGTAGTCCCACAGCAGGGCCTTCATGTAGGCGGCGCGGCCAGGACGATCCAGCACGAGCTGATCGGCCAGTGCCTGCTCGGGGTCGATGTGTTCGAGGTCGCGGGCACCGGCCTGCCACTGATGTTGAGTACCGGCCAAGCTGACAAACCAGTCGACGGTGGCCTCGCCGGCGGCCTTATCGGCCCACCACTCCGCTAGCGCGGCGACGCCTGGTCCGAAGCCGTCGGTGTAGGCGTTGCCGTTTTGGGTGATTACGGCGCGGACCCGCTCGTCGTGGTCGAGGGCGATCCGGAATCCGACCGGTGCACCGAAGTCGAACATGTACACCGCGTACTCGCCGATTCCGAGCGCGTCGATAGCGGCACCGGTGACCGCGGCCAACTTGTCGAAGGTCGGCTCACCCGGCAACGGGTCAGAGGACCCGAAGCCGGGGTAGTCGATCGCGACGACATGCCAGTGCGTGGCCAGCAGGTCGATGAGCCGCACATACGCTCGGGTGCTCGACGGATATCCGGGTAACAGCACCAGGGTCGGGCTGGTGGGGGCACCGGCTTCGCGCACAAAGATACGCATGCCGTCGATGCTGAGGTAGTGATGACGGATGACGGGCATAAAATGCTCCTTGACTTCGAGGAATCGGAGGTGCGGCGGGCGCTGCGCGATGTGGTCTACGCACGTTCGCCGGTGCGGCCGTAGACCATGGCGTAGAGGATGAGCGCGATTGGCAGCCCGACCAGTAGGGCGTGATCAACCCCAAAAGCCAGGTAGTACCTGCTTAGGAAGGGTTCATGGGCTGCGCCACCTAACGGCAGCACTAAAGCGTTCATGAACACCCAGATGCCCGCGCCGTAGGCCACGCCGAGAACGCAGGCTGTGGCCATAGTGCGCACCCAGGGGGAGATGATTAGTGCATAAAAGACGGTGAACACCACGGCCAGCGTGGCGTGTATGGCCAATCCCAAGGTGGCGGTGGCGATCCCCAGTGGGCCAGTGGCAAAGGCTGCGTTCCCGAGCGCGCCGCTGGCGATGTATTGCAGCAACGTCTCGAAGTTGAACCTGTGGGCGATCAACACATATGCCACGAACGCAAACGCGGCGTCGGCGACTGCGGCTACCAGGGCGGCCACCAGCACGGCACGCCACGACCACCGTCGCGATCGCGCGAGTCGACGGCCACCAGCCGGCGAGGACGAGGACGAGGAATGAGTGGTCACAGCGTACTTCCTAACGAAGGAGGTAACCGGTAAAAAGTTGTTTCAAAGGTTACGCACCGATCATTTGACCTGTCAACATCTAGCTGGGGGGTTACGAGATAATTTGGGTTGATCCACCGGGGAGGTGAGTCCGATGCAGCCACTCGATGTCATCGTCGGCCTCGCAGGAGACCCAGCCCTGGAACTGCTAAACAGCCGGGCCACGCCGTCCCCCGGTTCAGAGCCAATCGAATTGATCGGAGACGGGGCGAATTATTTACGGTGGCTCGCGCGCACAGGACTCATCAACGACGACGACCTCGCAGCGCTCGAAGACCTGTTCAGCGCCGATCAACTCGACGCTGCCGCCGGGGATGCTCGCACTCTTCGGGGGAAGCTGCGGCCGCTTCTGTTGAACTGGGCAGGCGAGAAATCGGTGCCGTTCCCCGTTGATGTGATTGACGAGCTGAATGCGCTGCTGGCCCAAGATCGGCGCTACATTCAGCTCAGCCCCGACAATGACGCCCTCTTGCTGAATGAGCGGCGGCACTGGGAACAGCCCACCCAGCTTCTGGTCCTCTCCGCACAAGCCTGGGCGCACCTGCTCGTCGAAGGCGACCCGACGCTGATCCGGCAATGCCCGGGCTGCACCATTATTTTTTACGATCGCACCAAAGCCCATCGCCGACGCTGGTGTTCCATGGCGCTGTGCGGCAACCGCGCGAAAGTACGGCGTCACCGAACATCCACCGGCTGAGAGACGACCCGGCGACCCTGAACGGCCGACGTCGGCGGCCTGATCGTCACTGGTGGAGTTAGGTGAGATGCTGGCCGCCATCGACTTTGAGCGTCACACCGGTCACAAATGTGTTCGTCATCGCGAAAAGCGCCGCGCCGGCCACATCCGCGGCTGTCCCTATCCGTTGCGCCAAGTTGGTGCCGCTGACGTTCTCGAAGTGGTCACGCTTGCCCTGCTCGCCCAGCGAATCCCACGCGCCAGAGTCAATGACACCCGGAGAGATCGCATTGACCCGGATCGGGGCAAGCTCGACCGCCAGCGAACGCGTCAAAAAGTCGACCGCACCGTCGGTGATCGCCACCCCAAGAAAACCGACATTGATCTTGAACGCGGGAAATCCCGAGAAAAGGACGAACGACCCGCCCCGATTGATCTGTGCCGCGAAATATCTCGCGAGCATCAGCGGCCCAATCACCTTGGTGTCAAACGATTTCAGCAGACTCGCGCGCTCCAGCTGGTCAACTCTTCCCCGCGCGCGGGCCGACACCGTCGACACGACATGGTCCACACGCCCCACTCGTTCAGCAAGGGCCGCAATCGACGAATCGTCAGTAACGTCAACAAACTCGACGTTGATGTCCATGTCGCGGTAAGCGGCTGCCAGCCGGGCCGTATCGCGGCCGGCAACAACAACTCGAGCGCCCTCAGAACGAGCCACAACCGCGACAGCGCGAGCAATCCCACCCCCTTGCCCCACTACGACAACGGTCTTACCCTGCAACGCTTCGCCCATTGCCTAGATCCTCGGTTCTGATGCGCGGTGTGGCGGCGTTGTGTTGTGCGGCTGAGGAAGTCGCCGACGAACTAAGCGATTTCCAGCAACGGTATCCCACGCGAAGTCACCCGCGCTCCCCGATGATAAGAACCCGGAAAGAAGCAGAATCGCGGGCGGGTGGACCGATCGAGCACCATTCGAGCGAAACCACCCAGGTTTGGTTGGCGACCTCTGCGCTGCAGCGGCCTCAGCCGGGATGGCGCGCTGGCTCAATCTTGCCGGTGTCGATGAATTGGCGGTGCCGAACTATCCTGTGGCCCTTTACTTCCCATATGTGAGAGTAGTCAACTTCCACATGTTTACCGGTCGCACGGTTCGTTCCCTTGAACCGCCCAACCGATACGACTTTATCGCCGTCGCAGATGAATTCGTGCGGCGTCAGCACGTACGGTTCCCACTCTTCCATCGCCGGTATCAGCATGCCCTCAAGGACTTTTTGCGGGCCACGCCCGCCGACCTTGTAGTCCATCATGGTGATCCACTCAATGTCGTCAGACATCAGAGCGAGAGCGCCGCCTGGATCGCCGGCAGTCAACTTTGCGTAGAGATCCTTAACGATCTCCACAGGCGCCCGGTAGCTCGCAGTCCTTGCTTCGGACTCGGAGTCCGGTGCCGTTACCGGTTCCTGGTCGCCCGTCAAGGCTTCACGAACCTTGTGCGATGTCCGATCGACATCGGTCCCTCTGCGGCTGCTGCAACCCGTTGCACGTTCACCCTCCTGTAACCACTGAATGCTCACTAAAAGGGTTACGCACGGTGGTATCAATTGTCAAGAACCAGGCTGGGGATTGCGAGATGTTGGCTCTATCCGCCCGAGAAGGCGAAGCTGACTCAGCCGCTCACTGTCATCGCCGACCTCGCACGGGACTCAGCCCTGGAACTGCCGAACAGCCGGGCCACGCCTTGGCAGGTTCAGAAGGTTTCGCAGTTGGGTCGGTGGCGCGCTGGGGTCCCGTGAGCCGAAATTTACGGCTGCATTCGGGAGCGGTCGGGCGAGACGCCTGATCGCCCAACCGACTTCGTGTCCGGAAACACATTGCGCGACAGCGAGATTCGTCAACGCTACGGCTTATCTAGTTGACAGCATTGCTCTCACGGTTAAGCGGTTGCGGAAAAGGAATATCAGCTTAAAAGTGCCTCATCGGCGACAGTCCTTCGCGTTGGCAGTCCGTCAATTCAATGAGATTGGCTAAATGCTTGTCAACCTACAAGATGGCCTTTCGTAACCAGAAGGTCGAGGCCCAAGCATTGACATATCCTCTTACTTGTCGTAGCAATAAGACATGACGACGACTTTGTCTCACACGCCAAAGTTTCAGTTGGCCACCGCTGAGACATGGGCCGACCCATGGCCGATGTACCGCGCGCTGCGCGACCACGACCCGGTGCACCACGTAATTCCCGCGAGTAAGCCAGCGGACGACTACTACGTGCTGACCCGGCACGCCGACATCTGGGCGGCGGCCCGCGACCACGGGACGTTCTCGTCGGCGCAGGGCCTGACCGTCAACTACGGCGACCTGGAGATGATCGGGCTGGCCGACAATCCACCGATGGTGATGCAGGATCCGCCGGTGCATACCGAGTTCCGCAAGCTGGTGGCCCGCGGCTTCACACCGCGACAGGTCGAGGCGGTCGAGCCCAAGGTCCGGGAGTTCGTCGTCGAGCGCATCGAGCGACTCGTCGCCAATGGCGGCGGCGATATCGTCGCCGAGTTGTTCAAGCCGCTGCCTTCGATGGTCGTCGCGCACTACCTCGGCGTCCCGGAAGAAGACCGCGGCCAATTCGACGGCTGGACCGACGCGATCGTCGCGGCCAACACCACCGAGGGCGGCATCGCGGGCGCACTGGAGTCAGTGGGCGAGGCGGTCGGGTCGATGATGGCCTACTTCGGCGAACTGGTACAGCGCCGTCGCACAGAGCCCGAAGACGACACCATCTCGCACCTCGTCGCCGCGGGAGTAGGCACCGACGGCGACGTCGCCGGCACGCTGTCGATCCTCGGGTTCGTCTTCACGATGATCACCGGCGGAAACGACACCACCACCGGAATGCTGGGCGGTGCAACACAATTGCTGCACCAGCGGCCCGACCAGCGCCGGCTGCTCGCCGACAGTCCCGATCTGATCCCCGGTGCCGTCGACGAATTCCTGCGGCTCACCTCGCCCGCGCAGGCACTGGCCCGCACCGTCACCCGTGACGTCACCCTCGGCGACACCACCATCCCGGAAGGCCGCCGGGTGCTGCTGGTCTACGGCTCCGCCAACCGCGACGAACGCCAATTCGGTTCGAATGCCGGCGAACTCGACGTCGAACGGCACCCACGCAACCTGTTGATGTTCAGCCACGGCGCGCACCACTGCCTGGGCGCGGCGGCCGCCCGTATGCAGTCGCGGGTGGCGCTGAGCGAATTGCTCACCCGCTGCCCCGAATTCGAGGTCGACGAGGACAACATCGTCTGGGCCGGCGGCAGCTACGTACGTCGCCCACTGTCGGTCCCGTTCCGAGTCACGTAGATGCCGGCCAACGACTGGCTGGGTGAGCGCCGCACCGGGGTCGCGGCTGACCGGATCCTCGACGCCGCCGAGGAGTTGTTCACCCGCCAGGATCCCGGCTCCGTCGGCATGAACGAGATCGCCAAGGCAGCGGGTTGTTCGCGCGCCACGCTGTACCGCTACTTCGAAAACCGTGAGGCGCTGCGCAGCGCCTACGTGGCCCGCGAAACTCACCGACTGGCCGAGTCGATCGACGTCGACGACATCAAGGACCCACGGGAACGACTGGTCACCGGCATCGTCACCACCCTTCGCCTGGTCCGCGAAAGTCCCGCGCTGTCAGCCTGGTTCGCGACGAACTCGGTACCGCTTGGTGCGGAATTGGCCGAGCAGTCCGACGTCATCATCGGGTTGGCCGCCGCATTCGTCACGTCTCTCGGCGACGATCACCCGGCGAACGTGGCGGGCCGCGGTCGTTGGCTGGTCCGCGCGATCACCTCGCTGCTGATCTTCCCCGGCCGAGACGAGGCCGACGAACGGGCCATGCTCACCGAGTTCGTCGCCCCGGTGGTGGTGCCCGTCGAACAGGTCAGTCGCGCACGCGGGTGAACCGGTGCAACAGCCAGGCCGGTGGAATCGTGATCACCATCGTCGCCACGAACAGCCCGCCCATCGAACCGGTGTAGACATGGTCCTGCATGATGTAGACCATCGCGAATTCCATTGTGATCAAATGAACTAGGAAGATCTCGTAGGAGATCTCACCGAGCCACACCATCGGCCTGCTGGCCAATAGCCGAGCGTACAAACCTTCGTTGCCGAGCGCCAACGGCGCCACCGCCAGTGCCGCGATCGCCCCGTAGAACGCCGCCTTGTACAGCGCCTGCGACAGGCCGAGCGGCGACGTTGTCGGATCCCCCGCGATCGGCGTCGACGCAATCACGTAGCAGATGGCGGCCAACGGCAGCGCGACGAACCCGTAGCAGCGCACGCCCATCCGTTGCAGCACAGTCAGACTCATGCCCGCCAGAAACCAGATCAGGTATGTCGGCAGCCACAGCCGGGCGCCGTTGGGAATTGAAGTGGTCAGGTGCACCCCGACCAGCCATGCCGGCGTGATCAGCGCCAGGCCGGCGAGGCCGAACAGCAACAACCTCGGGCGCCATTGCCGACGGCACAAGACCACCAGCAACACATAGGCCAGTAGCGGAAGAAGCACGTAGAACGACGCCTCCACCGCGAGGCTCCACATCTGGGTCAGACCCTGATGCAGATACCCCCGCATGTAGTTGAACGTATAGATCTGGGTCAGCGTGAGATTGCGGAACAGCCCGAACCAGGTGTGGCCGAAATTGGGCCCGGCATGCCGAAAATGGTAGATGCCGTACGCGATCAGGACCGTGACTACATAGGCGGGCATGATGCGCCGCACCCGATGGCGCGCATAGCGACGGACCGATGGCTCCGGTCCGCCCGTCGCCGCCGACTTCACCCACGGCCGGAACAACAGAAATCCCGACAGCACAAAGAAGATCGGGACGCCGATCTCCATCCTCGAACAGAACAGGCCGTAATAGCCCTCGATGTATTTGCCGGTGGTGTAGGCGGCGTGCGTGCCCACCACGAGGAGGGCCGCGACACCCCGGACACCGGTCAACGACGCGACCCGGTCCGGCAAGGCTACCTGTTCGAGTCCGCCCTGGGCCGAGGTGTCGGCCTGGGTCATCCCTTGTGATCCCGCCGCGGCGCACCCCGACTGGGGCGGCGGTTCTTGTCGGGAGTGCGGTCCTGCTGCAGGTTGATCAGGATGCCGGAAATACGGGTCTTTTCAAGCTTTTTCAGCGTCTCACTCGGCAGCTTTACCGGCAGTTCGACCAGCGAGAAGTCCGGCTTGATGGTGATGTGGCCGAAATCGCTGCGGTGCAAACCACCTTCGTTGGCGATGGCGCCAACGATCGAGCCCGGTCCGACCTTGTGCCGCTTGCCGACCGCGATGCGGTACGTGGCGAAACCCTTCTTCGGCCCCTCGCCCGCACCGCGCGGGCCTTTGGCCGGCCGGTCCTGATACTCCTTGCTGCGGCGCTCCGGCGGCGGCTCGGACATCAGGAAGTCCTCGCCGTCACGCGACTGCAGCGCCAGCGCCGCCGCGATGTCGGCCATCGGAATGTCGTGGTCGCGTTCGTAATCCGCGACCAGTCGGCGGAACAGGCCGATGCCGGGCGAGCCGAGACTGTCGGTGATCGAATCGGCGAACTTCGCCACCCGCTGTGCGTTGACGTCGTCGACGCTCGGCAATTGAGCCTCGGTCAGCTTCTGCCGGGTCGCCTTCTCAATTGACTTGAGCAGGTGGCGTTCTCGCGGCGAGACGAACAACAGTGCGTTGCCCGATCGTCCCGCCCGGCCGGTCCGCCCGATCCGGTGCACATAGGACTCGTTGTCATGCGGGATGTCGTAGTTGACCACGTGCGAGATCCGCTCGACGTCCAATCCGCGCGCCGCGACGTCGGTGGCGACCAGAATGTCGATGCCTTTGCTGCCGCCCTTTTTGAGGGCGGCGATGGTTCGCTCACGAACCGCCTGCGGGATGTCACCGTTGATCGCAGCGGCGGAAAACCCTCGCGCGCGCAGCTTTTCGGCTACCTCCTCGGTGGCCTGCTTTGTGCGGACGAAGACGATCATCGCCTCGAACGGCTCGACTTCGAGCACCCGGGTCAGCGCGTCCATCTTGCGCGGGCCGGCCACCTGGATGTAGCGCTGCGAAATGTTATCGGCGGTGGCGGTTTTCGCGTCGACCTTGACCTCGGTCGGATCGTGCAGATACTTGTTGCTGAGCTTGCGGATCGCCGGCGGCATCGTCGCGGAGAACAGTGCGACCTGTTTGTACTCCGGCGTCTCGGCCAGAATCCGCTCGACTTCCTCGGCGAAGCCCATGGTCAGCATCTCGTCGGCCTCGTCGAGCACCAGATAGTCGACCCGGGACAGGTCCAGCGTCCCGCGCTCGAGGTGATCGATCACGCGGCCGGGCGTTCCGACCACCACCTGCGCGCCGCGCTTGAGCCCGGCCAGCTGCGTCGTATACGACGCGCCGCCGTAGATCGGCAGCACGTTGATCTGCGGCAGGTGGGTGCCGTACCGGCTGAACGCCTCGGCCACCTGCAACGCCAGCTCCCGCGTCGGCGCCAGCACCAGCGCCTGGGTGGCCTTGCTGCCGGTGTCGATCTTCGACAGGATCGGCACCGCGAAAGCGGCCGTCTTACCGGTCCCTGTCTGGGCCAGACCGACCACGTCCGAGCCCTCCATCAGGGCCGGAATGGTCGCGGCTTGGATCGCGGACGGCGACTCATAGCCGACGTCGGAGAGCGCCTGCAGCACCGAGGGGTGAATCTGCAGGTCGGCGAAGGTCACGTTGTCTTCATGCTCGGCGTTCATCTCGAGAGGAAGTTTAGTGGGCAACTGCCGTTCGGCCACGCCTGCCGCGTCGACCGGGCTGGTCAGGGTACGGTGCGGCGTTGTGTGGACACGACAGTGCCCGATGGGGCTCGCCGCTGCCGCACTGCTCGCCGCGACGCTGAGCGGGTGCGGATCAGGCGATTCGACCGTCGCCAAGACACCGGAACCCACCACGCATTCGAGCGCCGCGCCGCACCCGACGGCCGCGCCGCCACCGGCGACCGCCGCCCCCACCCCCTCCGGCCCAGTCGACCCGTGCGCGGTCAACCTGGCCGATCCGGCAATCGCCCGTGGGGTGTCCGAGCTGCCGCACGACCCACGCAGCCAGCAACCGTGGAACCCCGAGCCGCTGGCCGGCAACTTCAACCAATGCGCACAACTGTCCGCGGTGATCGTCAAAGCCAACACCAACGCCGAGAGCCCGAACACCCGCGCGGTGCTGTTCCATCTCGGCAAACTGATACCGCCGCAAAACGTCCCCGAGACCTACGGCTTCAACGGCATCGACAACTCGGCGTGCACCGGCGACACGGTGGCGCTGATGTACTCCGGTGGCATCGGCCTGCCCAGCATCGTGAAGTTCCGCTGGAACGGCAACGGCGTGGAATTGATCGCCAACAACTGAGCCAGATCTGTCGGTGCGGCCGCCTACAGTGGCTGCTGTGTTCATGGCAGACGACACCGTTGTCTACAGCGCGTCGGATCTCGCATCCGCCGCGCGCTGCGAGTACGCCCTGCTGCGGGAATTCGACGCGAAACTCGGCTGGGGCCAACGGGTCAGCGTCAAGGACGACCTCATGGACCGCACCGCAGCTCTCGGTGACCAGCACGAGCAACGCCGCCTGGACGAGTTGCGCGACGAACACGGCGGCGACGTTGCGGTCATAGGTCGCCCCTTCCCCTTCACCGTCGACAACGTCACCGCCGCCGCCTCGCAGACCCGGCGCAAGATCGAGGACCGCGCGCCGGTGATCTATCAGGCCGCGATGTTCGACGGTCGCTTCGTCGGGTTCGCCGACTTCCTGGTACTCCGCGACGGCACGTACCAGGTGTCCGACACCAAGCTGGCCCGCTCGGCGAAGGTCACGGCGCTGCTGCAGATCGCGGCCTACGCAGACACGTTGAGCCAGGCGGGTTTTCCGGTGCACCCCGAAGCCGAGCTGATCCTGGGCAATGGCAACGCGGTGGTCTACCAGATCGACGAGTTGATCCCCGTGTACCGCGAGCAGCGCGCCCGGTTGCAGCGCCTACTCGACGATCACGTCGCCGGTGGCGTCGCGGTGCGCTGGGAGGACGAGGGCGTGCGGGCCTGCTTCCGCTGCCCGACGTGTGAGGAGCAGGTGCGTGCCGGCGACGATGTGCTGCTCGTCGCCGGCCTGCGGGTCAGCCAGCGCGCCAAGCTGATCGATGCGGGCATCACCACGGTGTCCGAGTTGGCCGCGCACACCGGTCCTGTCGCCGGCATGTCTGCCCGGTCGCTGAATACCCTTGCTGCGCAGGCCAAGTTGCAGGTCCTCGAACGCGAGAGCGGTACACCGCAATTCGAGGTCGCCGATTCGCAGCCGCTGACGCTGCTGCCCAATCCCGATGAGGGTGACCTGTTCTTCGACTTCGAAGGCGACCCGCTGTGGACGGCCGACGGCGTCGACTGGGGCCTGGAGTACCTGTTCGGTGTTCTCGAAGGCGGCAAGGCCGCCGCCTTCCACCCGCTGTGGGCGCACGACCGGATCGAGGAGCGCACGGCGCTGACCGATTTCCTCGCGCTGGTGGCCAAGCGGCGCAAGCGGTTTCCCCACATGCACGTCTACCACTACGCCGCCTACGAGAAGACGGCGCTGCTGCGACTGGCGGGCCGTCACGGCGTCGGCGAAGACGAGGTCGACGACCTGTTGCGCAGCGGAACGCTGGTCGACCTGTATCCCATTGTGCGCAAGAGCATTCGGACCGGCGCCGAGTCGCTGAGCCTGAAGGCACTGGAGCCGCTGTACATGGGATCGGAGCTGCGGTCGGGCGATGTCACCACCGCCACCGACTCGATCACCGAGTACGCGCGCTACAGCGAACTGCGGGCCAACGGCGACACCGACGCGGCTGCCGCCGTGCTCAAGCAGATCGAGGACTACAACCTCTACGACTGCCGCTCGACTCATAAGCTGCGCAATTGGCTCCTGATCCAGGCCTTCGAAAACAGCGTCACACCGATTGGCACGCAACCGGTTCCCGATGGTGGGGCCATCGAAGAGGCGGACGCGATCGCCGAGAAGCTGGCCGAATTCAGTGGCGACGCCGCAACCGGTGACCGCACCACCGGACAGACCGCGGTGGCGCTGATGTCGGCCGCCCGCGGCTACCACCGCCGCGAGGACAAGCCGTTCTGGTGGGCGCATTTCGACCGACTGAACTATCCCGTCGACGAATGGGCAGACCAGACAGACGTTTTCATCGTCAACGAGGCCGAGGTCGCCGTCGACTGGAACAAGCCGCCGCGGGCGCAGAAGTTGCAAAGACGATTATCGTTGGCCGGCGAGCTGGCTCGCGGAGTTATCAAAACCGACTCCGAGGTTTATCTGCTCTACGAGCCGCCGGCGCCGGCTGGTCTCACCGACAACCCCGATCGACGCGCGGCGGGCCGAGCCAAAGTCATCGAGATCGACGACCCGAGCGTACCGACGAACGTGACCATTCTCGAGCGAACTCCCGCCGACGGCAACACCTTCCAAGAGCTGCCGTTCGCGCTGACGCCGGGTGGCCCGGTCAACACCAAGCCGCTGCGCGAGGCCATCGAAGCGGCGGCCGCCGACGTCGCGGCGGGCCTACCCGCACTCCCCCGCACCGCGGTGGTCGACATCCTGCTGCGCAACCCGCCGCGGACCCGCAGCGGCGCGGCCCTCCCCCGCGACGGCGACACCATCGACGACATAACGGCCGCGCTGCTCGACCTCGACTCGTCCTACGTCGCGGTGCACGGGCCGCCCGGCACCGGCAAGACGTTCACCGCCGCGCATGTCATCACCCGGCTGGTCGCCGAATCGGGTTGGCGCATCGGCGTTGTCGCGCAGTCCCACGCGGTGGTGGAGAACCTGCTGCAGGCCACCATCGACGCGGGCATCGACCCGGCGCGGGTCGCCAAGAAGAAAGCCGACCGCGGCGACGTCGACTGGCAGCAGATCGGCGAGAACGAGTACCCCGCATTCATCGGCGCCACCCCGGGATGCGTGATCGGCGGCACCGCGTGGGATTTCGCCAATCCCGGCCGAGTCCCGCCGGGCAGCCTGGACCTACTGGTGATCGACGAGGCCGGCCAATTCTGTCTGGCCAACACGATCGCCGTGGCGGCGTCGGCCGGCAACCTGTTACTGCTCGGCGACCCGCAGCAGCTGCCGCAGGTCAGTCAGGGCACCCATCCCGAGCCGGTGGACGGTTCGGCGCTGGGCTGGCTGGTCGAAGGTCACCGCACGCTGCCCACTGAGCGGGGCTATTTTCTGGACCGGTCGCGTCGCATGCATCCCGCGGTGTGCGCGCCGGTATCGGCGCTGGCCTACGAGGGACGGCTGCAGCCGTTCAGCGACATCACCGCCGCGCGCCGACTGGACGGCTACCCGGCCGGAGTGCGGGTGCTTCGCGTTGACCACCAAGGCAATTCGACGGAGAGCCCCGAAGAAGCCGACGCCATCGTCGGTCTCATCACGACGCTGACCGGCTCCGCGTGGACGACCGAACACGGCACCCGGTCGCTGACGCCCAGCGATGTGCTGGTGCTGGCGCCCTACAACGCTCAGGTAGTGCTGCTGCGGCGACACCTGGCCGACGCGGGACTTGACGATGTCCGGGTCGGGACCGTCGACAAGTTCCAGGGCGCCGAGGCGCCGGTGGCCATCGTGTCGATGACGGCTTCGTCGGTCGACGACATACCGCGTGGAATCCCGTTCCTGCTCAACCGAAATCGGCTCAACGTGGCGATCAGCCGGGCGCAGTACGCGGCCGTGATCGTGCGCGCGGATGCGCTGACCGAGTATCTGCCGACGGCGCCGAATGGCCTGGTGGAACTGGGCGCGTTCCTGGCGTTGACGGCGCAGGCTTAGCGCCGGCCCGGGCCCTCGTCGGGATCAAGGCGGCGGCGCCGGTTCGGCGGCGGCTGGTGAGAGCCGTCGCGTCGGTTGTCGTGCGGGCTCGATCCCCCGTAGGTGTCGAGGTCGTCGAAGAACGGTGTCTCGGGCGCGACCGGGCGGCGCTCCCGCGGCGGGAACTCCTCGACCGAATTGAACCGCTGATCTTCCTCGCCGCGAGAACCGTTGGGGACATCCCTGATTGGTTGGATCTCGGTGGTCGACGTCATGTCTTCGAGCTGGCCTCGCCAAGACTCTTCCGGCGTAGGCCGACGGCGCTCACCACGCCCGCGCGGCGGCGGAGCGGGACGAGGCGGCCGCGGCGCAGCGGCGGGCGCCGGCCGAGAGGCGGGCGTGGGCTTCGGCCGGAGCGTGTACTCGACGTAGTCGTCGTCATCATCGAAGCCATCCCGGTAGCCGTGCGAGTCACTCGCGAAACCCTCTGGGGCGCTTGGTCGTACCCGAACCCGTCGGGTCGGCGCATCCGGATTATCCGCCTCCGGACCGGGCCGACCGTCGTCCGACCCCAGCGACCCGACCAAGAACAGCGCGGCACCGATTCCGAACAGCGCGACGAAGGCCGGCAACAGCATCGACTGCGACATCGCGTCGGCGAACGGCGCACGTAGGAACTCCGGCATCTCCAATCCAGCGCCCGGACCTCCGGGCGGACCCGACCCGCCGTCCGGCATGGGCCCCAGCGCGGCGGAGATCCGCGACGTCATGAACGACGCCATCCCGGCGCTGCCCAGCACAGCCCCCACCTGGCGGGTCGCGTTGAAGACGCCCGAACTCGCGCCCGCGAAGCGCAGCGGCAGGTTGCGGGTCGCGGTCGCGGTGATCGGCGCCCAGATGAACGCCATCGCCGCGCCGAGCGCGAAGAACGGCAGCACCAACTGCCAGATCGGCGTCGTCGGCGTCATCACGATCGACAGCCACGTCAGGCCGATCGCCAGCGCCGAGAACCCGAAGCCGACCACCGGGCGCGGATGCGCCTTGTCGACCAGTCGGCCCGCGATCGGCGCGAGCACCCCGCTGGTGATCGCCATCGGCGCGGTCAGCAGGGCCGATCGGGTGGGCGACAGCCCGCACACCGCCTGGGCGTAGAACATCAGCGGCAGGATCATCCCGGTCGCGGCGAACGCGATGACCACCGCCGCGGCGTTACACAGGCTGAAGTCGCGGTAGCGGAAGATGTCCAGCGGAATCAACGGCTCGGTGTTGCTCAGCGACTGCCAGTAGACGAAGGCCGACATGAAGCCGACCCCCGCGACCAGCACCGCCCAGATCCAGGGCGCCCAGTTGTGCGACTGCCCTTCCTGCAGCGAGAACACGATCAGGAACATCCCGACCCCGGACAGCGCCACCCCGACCAGGTCGAAGCGGTGCCTATGCGTAGGCAGTTCGGGGACCAGCAAGTACGCCAGGCCCAGGCCGATGATGCCGATCGGGACGTTGACGAAGAAGATCCAGGCCCAGCCCATCGAGTCGACCAGCACGCCGCCTGCCAACGGCCCGACCAGCGTCGCCACGCCCGCGGTGGCACCCCACACGCTCATCGCCACGCCGCGGCGCTCGACCGGGAAGATCCGGGTGATCAACGACAGCGTCTGCGGGCTCATCACCGCTGCGCCGATTCCCTGCGCCACCCGCGCGGTGATCAGCATCCCGATGGTGCCCGACAGCCCACACCACAGCGAGGCGCCGGTGAAGATCGCCAGACCGGCCAGATACAGGTTCTTCGGGCCGAACCGGTCACCGAGCCGGCCGGACACCAGCAGCGGGACCGCGTAAGCCAGCAAGTAGGCGCTCGTCACCCAGATCACCGTGTTGTAGCCGGTGCCCAGCTTGACCATGATGCTGGGATTCGCGACCGCGACGATCGTCGAGTCGAGCAGGATCATGAAGAAGCCGACCATCATCGCCCACAGCGCGTTCCAGGGGTTCACGTCGTCGGCGCGCTTCTCGGCACGCGGGCCGTCGCCCGGTCGCCGCCGGGTCGTCGCCGTTGTCATATCCCTACCTCATTCGTCGTGAGCCGCCGCGGCCGATCGGATCGCGTCGAGTCGGCGAAACCGTGCAGCCACGAGAGTTCGGCCTGCGTGGTCGCCAGCAGGTAGTCGAATGCCACCAGGTATCCGGCGGGCGTGACGCTGGCATCACGGAGCGCCATCATTTCGGCCGCCCGGGCCTCCAGCGCCCCGATCCGCTCCTCGACCGCATTCGCCGCGGCGTCTGCACCCAGGGTATCGATCTCGGCGAGCGCGACGGCGAACTGCGGAAACTCGTGCGTTGGGACGGCGATCAGTTGGCCCACCCGATCCGCCGAGCGCCTCGGCTCCAGCATCGGTGATCTCGTAAATCGCCCGCTCGGGCCGCTTGCCGTCGCGGGTCGTCCCGGCGCGACGGATCAGTTTCTCGTCGGTCAGCCGGTCAACCACGTGGTAGAGCGAACCGGGGCGAACCTTCACGATGCGGTCCGCATGCCGCGCGACCAGAGTCTGCACCATCTCGTAGCCGTGCATCGGGCGCCCTCGGAGCAGCGCCAACACCGAGATCCCCAGCGAGGTGAGTTGGTAGGCCATCGACTATCCGTCTTGCTCGGTGGGCCGCCCCGGCTCATCGTCGGGCCGGGCGTGAGCCCGCATCGTCATCGCACGCGTCTATGGCGGATTATTCCCAATGGGCTATCGGCTTCGACGCCTGGCCCCACGTTTGTCAGTACCGGCGCTAGCCTGAAAGCACGAACCGCCCGCGAGAGAGCCGGGCAATCAATTCGGAGGCATCCCATGAGCGCCCGACGGAACCGGTCATCGGCCGACTCGTTGCCCGCGACCACCGAGCGAAAAGCCCAAGCGGACGGCGCGTGCGTTGGCCAGCATCATCGAGCGCAGTTCCCGCATCCAGGGGCCGGCCGCGGCCGCCTACGTCGAGAGACTGCGCCGCGCGGATCCCGACGCCGGCCCGGCCACGATCGTCGCCAAGCTGGAGAAGCGCTACGTCGCCGCCGTGACGGCCAGCGGCGCGGCAGTGGGCTCGACCGCGGTCCTCCCCGGCCTGGGCACGCTGGCCGCGCTGTCCGCGGCCGCCGGCGAGACGGCGGTGTTCCTCGAGGCGACGGCGTTCTACGCGCTGGCCGTCGCGTCGGTGTACGGGGTGTCGACCGACGAGCGGGAACGCCGCCGCGCCCTGGTGCTGTCGGTGTTGGTCGGCGACGACGGCAAGCACGCCATGACCGAGCTCATCGGCGGCGGCCGCACCGGCGGGGCGTGGCTGTCCGAAGGCGTGGCCTCGCTGCCGATGCCGTCGTTGTCGCAGCTGAATTCGCGACTGCTCAAGCGTGCAGTGCGCCGCTTCACGGTGCGCCGCAGCGCGCTGCTGTTCGGCAAGATGCTGCCGGTCGGCATCGGCGCGCTGATCGGCGCCGTCGGCAATCGCTTGGCGGGCAAGAAGATCGTGCGCAACGCCCGCAACGCCTTCGGCACGCCGCCGGCGAAGTGGCCGGTGACGCTGCACCTGCTGCCGACGGTTTCCGACGCGGGTTGAGCGCCGCGTAACGGCCGGTACGTTCCGTCACGAAGTCACATGGCGGATCGTCGGCAAAGGGTTAGCCTTTATGGGGCGGCCTCCCGGAGCCGCGTGAGGCGAGACGTTGTGTAGTGACAGGCGCGGCAGAGCGCTGTCCGGACAGAGGAATCGAGGCGAGCAGCTGCTGTGAGCAGTACGAGTTCACCATTCGGCCAGAACGAATGGCTGGTCGAGGAGATGTATCGCAAGTTCCGCGATGACCCCTCCTCGGTCGACCCGAGCTGGCATGAGTTCTTGGTCGACTACAGCCCCGAATCGACGGGCGATGCTCCCGCTGACGTGAAGCCGGCCCCGCCGCAGCCCGTACCGACTCCCCCACCCGCCGTGACTCCCCCGCAGGCCGCGCCCGTGCCCGCGGCGTCGCGGCAACGGCGCACCCGTCGCCCCGCAGCCGGCGCCCCCAGCTCCGCCCAAGCCGTCCGGCCCGCCGCCCGCCGAGGGCGACGAGGTTCAGGTGCTGCGCGGCGCGGCCGCGGCCGTCGTCAAGAACATGTCGCAGTCGCTCGACCTCCCGACGGCGACGAGCGTCCGGGCCATCCCGGCCAAGCTGATGATCGACAACCGCGTCGTGATCAACAATCAGCTCAAACGCACACGCGGCGGCAAGATTTCGTTCACCCACATCCTGGGCTACGCGCTGGTGCAGGCGCTCAAGAGCTTCCCGAACATGAACCGGCACTACGCCGAGATCGACGGCAAGCCGAACTCGGTGACGCCCGCGCACATCAACCTGGGCCTGGCCATCGACCTGCAGGGCAAGGACGGCAAGCGCGCGCTGGTCGTCGCGGGCATCAAGCGTTGCGAGACCATGAGTTTCGGCCAGTTCGTCACAGCCTATGAAGACATCGTCCGGCGGGCCCGCGATGGCAAGCTGACCGCCGAAGACTTTGCCGGCGTGACGATTTCGCTGACCAACCCGGGCACCATCGGCACCGTGCACTCGGTGCCGCGACTGATGGCCGGCCAGGGCGCGATCATCGGCGTCGGCGCCATGGAATACCCCGCCGAATTCCAGGGCGCCAGCGCCGAACGCATCGCCGAGTTGGGCATCGGCAAGCTGATCACGCTGACCTCGACCTACGACCACCGCATCATCCAGGGCGCGGAGTCCGGCGACTTCCTGCGGACCATCCACGAACTGATCCTCGCCGACGGCTTCTGGGACGACCTGTTCCGCGAGATGGGCGTGCCCTACCTGCCGATCCGGTGGAGCACCGACAACCCCGACTCGATCGTCGACAAGAACGCCCGCGTGATGGAGTTGATCGCGGCGTACCGCAACCGCGGGCACCTGATGGCCGACATCGATCCACTGCGGTTGGACAAGACCAGGTTCCGCAGCCACCCCGACCTCGAGGTGATCACCCACGGCCTGACGCTGTGGGACCTCGACCGGGTGTTCAAGGTCAACGGCTTCGGCGGCTGGGAGTACCGGAAGCTGCGCGACATCCTGGGCCTGCTGCGCGACGCCTACTGCCGGCACGTCGGCGTCGAGTACACCCACATCCTCGACCCCGAGCAGCTGGCCTGGCTGGAAGAGCGCGTCGAGACCAAGCACGTCAAACCGACAGTGGCGCAACAGAAGTACATCCTGAGCAAGCTCAATGCCGCCGAGGCGTTCGAGACATTCCTGCAGACGAAATACGTTGGCCAGAAGCGGTTCTCGCTCGAAGGCGCCGAGAGCACCATCCCGCTGATGGACGCCGCGATCGACCAGTGCGCCGAGCACGGCCTCGACGAGGTCGTCATCGGCATGCCGCACCGCGGCCGGCTCAACGTGTTGGCCAACATCGTCGGCAAGCCCTACTCGCAGATCTTCAGCGAGTTCGAGGGCAACCTCAACCCCGCCCAGGCGCACGGCTCCGGTGACGTGAAGTACCACCTCGGCGCCACCGGCGTGTACCTGCAGATGTTCGGCGACAACGACATTCAGGTCTCGCTGACCGCGAACCCGTCGCACCTCGAGGCCGTCGACCCGGTCCTGGAGGGCCTGGTCCGGGCCAAGCAGGACCTGCTCGACAAGGGCGAGGGCGAACGGGGTAACTCCGTCGTGCCGATGATGCTGCACGGCGACGCCGCGTTCGCCGGCCAGGGCGTGGTCGCCGAGACGCTGAACCTGGCCATGCTGCCCGGCTACCGGGTCGGCGGGACGATCCACATCATCGTCAACAACCAGATCGGCTTCACCACCGCGCCGGAGTACTCGCGATCCAGCGAGTACTGCACCGACGTCGCGAAAATGATTGGCGCGCCGATCTTTCACGTCAACGGCGACGACCCGGAAGCCTGCGTCTGGGTGGCCAAGCTGGCCGTCGACTTCCGGCAGAAGTTCAAGAAGGACGTCATCATCGACATGTTGTGCTATCGCCGTCGCGGGCACAACGAAGGTGACGACCCATCGATGACGAACCCGTACATGTACGACGTCGTCGACGTGAAGCGCGGTGTCCGCAAGACCTACACCGAAGCCCTGATCGGCCGTGGCGACATCTCGATGAAAGAGGCCGAGGACGCGCTGCGCGACTACCAGGGCCAACTGGAGCGGGTGTTCAACGACGTCCGCGAACTGGAGAAGCACGGCGTGCAGGCGAGCATGTCGGTGGAGTCCAACCAGATGCTCGCAGCCGGCCTCGACACCGCGGTCGACAAGGCGCTGCTGGCCCGCATCGGCGACGCATTCCTCGATCTGCCAGAGGGATTCGCCGCGCACCCCCGCGTCACACCGGTGCTGGAGAGGCGCCGCGAGATGGCCTACGAAGGCAAGATCGACTGGGCCTTCGGCGAACTGCTGGCCCTGGGTTCGCTGGTGGCCGAAGGCAAATTGGTGCGGCTCTCCGGGCAGGACACCCGCCGCGGCACCTTCTCCCAGCGACACTCGGTGATCATCGACCGCGAGACCGGCGCCGAGTTCACCCCGCTGCAGTTGCTGACCATCGACAAGGACGGCAACCCGACCGGCGGCAAGTTCATGGTGTTCGACTCGCCGCTGTCGGAGTACGCTGCCGTCGGCTTCGAATACGGCTACACCGTCGGCAACCCGGACGCATTGGTGTTGTGGGAGGGCCAGTTCGGCGACTTCGTCAACGGAGCCCAGTCGATCATCGACGAGTTCATCAGCTCCGGCGAGGCCAAGTGGGGCCAGCTGTCCAGCGTCGTGCTGCTGCTGCCGCACGGGCACGAGGGGCAGGGCCCGGACCACACCTCCGGCCGCATCGAGCGCTTCCTGCAGCTGTGGGCGGAGGGTTCCATGACGATCGCGGTGCCGTCGACCCCGGCCAACTACTTCCACCTGTTGCGCCGCCACGCCCTCGACGGCGTGCAGCGTCCGCTGATCGTCTTCACCCCGAAGTCGATGCTGCGCAACAAGGCTGCGGTCAGCGACATCAAGGAGTTCACCGAGACGCGGTTCCACTCGGTGCTCGAAGAGCCCACGTACTCCGACGGCATCGGCGACCGTAACAAGGTCACCCGAATCTTGTTGACCAGCGGCAAGATCTACTACGAGCTGGCGGCCCGCAAGGCCAAGGACAACCGCGACGACGTCGGGATCGTGCGCATCGAGCAGCTCGCGCCGCTGCCGTTTCACCGCCTCGAGGAGGCGCTGGACCACTACCCGAACGCCGACCAGTTCTTCTGGGTGCAGGAGGAGCCGGCCAACCAGGGTGCCTGGCCGCGTTTCGGCCTCGAGCTGCCCGAGCTGTTCCCGGACAAACTGACCGGCATCAAGCGGATTTCACGCCGCGCGATGTCGGCGCCATCGTCGGGATCGTCGAAGGTGCACGCTGTCGAGCAGCAGGAAATCATCGACGAGGCATTTCGCTAATCGATCAGAGCGCTAATCGATCAGAGCGCTGATCGATGCGAGGGCGCGAAAGCAGCCGCGCCGCAAGGCTAGCGGCGCAGCGACCGCTCGTACATCGCGTTGGTGCCGTTCGACGAACGCTGGCCGGCCGTCGGCAGTGGACCGGTGGCCTCGGCGTCGACGGTCTCCTCGCGGGGCGTGACGGGCCGGCGCCCGGCCCGCGGCGGCCGTGACGGTACGTTCACCGGCCACCAGAACCAACGTCCCAGCATCGCCGCGATAGACGGCATCAGGAACGAGCGCACCACCAACGTGTCGAACAGCAGACCCAGACCGATGGTCGTGCCGACCTGACCGACCGCGCGATTGTCGCTGACGATCATCGACGCCATGGTGAACGCGAACACCAGGCCGGCGGCTGTCACGACCCGGCCGGTTCCGCCCATCGCCCGGATGATGCCCGTCTTGAGGCCGGCGCCGATCTCCTCCTTGAACCGCGCGACCAGCAACAGGTTGTAGTCCGAGCCGACGGCCAACAGGACGATCACCGACATCACCATCACGAGCCAGTGCAGCTTGACTCCGATGATGTACTGCCACAACAGGACTGACATACCGAACGAGGCGGCCAGCGACAGCGCGACGGTGCCCACGATCACCAAAGCGGCGACCAGGCTGCGCGTGATCAGCAGCATGATGATGAAGATCATGCACAGCGACGAGATGCCCGCGATCATGAAGTCGTAGTTCGACGCTTCCCGCAGATCCTTGAAAGTCGCTGCAGTGCCGGAGACATAGACCTTGGAGTCCTCCAGTGCGGTGCCCTTGAGCGACTCGTACGCGGCCGTCTTGATGACGTCGATGCGCGACATGCCCTCGTTCGTCGCGGGATCGCCCTTGTGCGAGATGATGAACCGCGCGGCCTTGCCGTCCGGCGACAGGAACAGCTTCTCGACCCGCTGAAAGTCCGGGTTGGCGAAGACTTCGTGCGGCAGATAGAAGGAGTCGCCGGTCTTCGCGGCGTCGAAGTCCTTACCCATCGCGGTCGCGTCATCGCTGAGTTCGTTTGCCTGGTCGAACATTCCGGACGCGGTGCTGTGCAGGGTCAGCACCATGGTCCGGACGCTGCGCATGGTGTCGATCTGCGCCGGCAGCAGCGCAACCAGTTGCGGCACCACCGCGTCGACGCTGTCCACGTCCTTGGTGAGCTCCTCAAGCTTCTCGCTGAGCTTGTCGACACCGTCGGTGGCGTTGTAGGCCGACCGGATTCCCGCGCACAACGGGATATTGAAGCAGTGCTGATCCCAGTAGAAGTAGCTGCGCAGCGGTCGGAAAGTGTCGTCGAAATTCGCGATGTCGTCGCGTACTTCGTTGGTGATCGCCAGGGTGTCCTTGCTGACGCCGGCGATGTGATGCGTTGTGCTGACCATCTGGTTCATCAAGACGTTGACCTTCTCCAACGACTTGATGGTCCCGCCGAGTTGGTCGGCCAGCTTCGCCATGTCATCGAGACGGCCCTTGGCGACCTGCAGGTTCTGCAACTGCCCCGCGTTCTGCATGCTGAGCAGGAACGGGATCGAGGTGTGCTCCAGCGGGGTGCCCTGCGGCCGGGTCACACTCTGCACCCGGGCGATTCCCTCCACCCCGAAAATCCTCTTGGCCAGTCGATCCAGGACCAGGAAGTCCGCCGAATTGCGCATGTCGTGATCGGACTCGATCATCAGCACTTCCGGCATCATCCGGGCCTGCGAGAAATGCCGCTCGGCCGCGGCCATTCCGACGTTCCCGGGGGTGTCCTCCGGGATGTAGTCGCGGTCGATGTAGCTGACCTTGTAGCTCGGTAGCGCCAGCAGGCCGATCATTGTGACCGCACACGTCGCGGCGAAAATCGGTACCGGCCAACGCACTACCGCGGTGCCAACCCGCCGCCAGCCCCGGACGCTGTGCAGCCGCTTGGGCTCCAACAGGCCGAACCGGCTGGCGACGGTGATCACCGCCGGGACCAACGTCAGCGCGACGGCGACGGCGACCAGCATGCCGATCGCGCACGGCGCACCCAAGGTCTGGAAGGCCGGGAGCCGGGCAAAGCTCAGGCAGTAGGTGGCACCCGCGATCGTCAGCCCGGACGCCAACACCACATGCGCGACACCGCGATACGCGGTGAAGTAGGCGGTCTTTCGGTCCTCGCCGTTGTGGCGCGCCTCGTGATAACGCCCGATGAAGAAGATTCCGTAGTCGGTGCCAGCCGCGATCGCGAGCGACACCAACATATTGGTGGCGAACGTCGTGAGCTTGATCGCGTCGTGCAGCGCGAGGAACGCGACAATGCCTCTCGCAGCGGCTAATTCGATGCCGACCATCACCAGCAGCAGGGACACCGTGATGAACGACCGGTAGACGAACAGCAGCATCACGAAGATCACCGTGACCGTAGTGATCATGATCTTCATGATGGTCTTGTCGCCGCTGGTGTTGCCGTCGGCCGCGGCCGCCGCCGGACCTGTGACGTAGGCCTTCACACCCCCGGGCGCGGCGACGCTGTCCACGATCCTGCGGACGTCGGCAACGGAGTTGTTGGACGACGTCTCGCCTTGGTTACCAACAAGATTGAGCTGAACGTAAGCGGCCTTGCCGTCCGGACTCTGTGCACCCGCCGCGGTCAGCGGGTCGCCCCAGAAGTCCTGGATGTGCTGCACGTCTTTCGGGTCGGCCTTCAGCCGGTTGATGATCTCCTGGTAATAGTGATGCGCGTCGTCGCCGAGCTGCTTGTCGCCCTCGATGACGATCATCGCCATCGCGTCGGAGTCCGACTCCTTGAAGACCTTGCCGACGCGCGCGGCCGCCTTGACCGACGGTGCGTCCGTGGTGCCCAGGGACACGGCGTGATCGCGAGCGACCTGCTCCAGCGAGGGAATGGCGACAGCCACGATCACGGTGATCGCCAGCCAGCCCAGGATGATCGGCACCGACAGCGCACGAACCGTTCGCGCGACGAACGTCCCCGCGGCGTGCTCGTGCCGGAGGTGGTGGCTGGTCATGCGCCCTTGACCCGGCAATACGTGAACGCGTTCACTTCGTTCGAGATCCTCTCGGCCTTGACGTGACCGTCTACGACGATCCGGCAGCCAATATTGTTGCCGTCACCCTGTGCCACAACGTTGCCCACGACGGCCGGACTATTCGACGTGAGTGTGATGGACCACGGTAATCGTGCCCCATCGACGCGCTGAGGGTCGGATTTCACATCAAAATAGCTGATGTCGGCAACCGTGCCCAGAGGACCGAAGACCTCGTAGACCACCGCCTTCTGGGTGAACTGTCCGATGTCGGCAGCGTCTGAATTGTCGTAGGGCGAATGCCTGTCCGGGGTGGAGACGGCGCGGACACGTGACACCGAGAAAGCCGCGCCGCCGATGACCGCCAGCACGACCAGCGGTATCCATGCCCGCTTGAGCGTCTGAGCGAACGTCATCTCCTTGCCCCGTCCCGAACGCGTGTGGCGCTTCGATACGTAAGCGACCAGTGGGACGAGTAAACCACGCTTTGGCCGGAATACGTCAGGGGTTTTCAGCATGCATTATCTAAGAATTGCGTCAGCCGCTCGACGAGCATCTACCTGCAGATACGGCGTCAGAATTGATGAATTTCCGGCAAGGTTTTTTTACATTTCGACTAATCGTCGCCGCACCCGAACAGCGGGTCCGATGACGGCGGCTATTCGGCAAATATCCGCGGCCTCGCTTAATGGTCTTATCCCGGTTCCGTCGGTGCCTTCGACAGGCTTGCGCAGCCGCGCCCAGTTGCGCGCTTGCCGCACGCGGAGGTGTCACGGTCGGCTCCCAGATGTACCTGGGGTTTCAGCTTTTGCCGGCCGTCGGCGATGCCAGCCGCGTTGCTCGGCGGCGGCGCGCGTCTGTCATACTTCCGCGATGGCCACCGCGAACCGCCTAACACGCAGCCCGCTAGTTCATCGACTGGTGATCAATCCCTTCGTCTTTCGTTTGATATTCACCTCATTCGCCACCACACGATTCGCCTCGCAAACCAAGCTGCTCGGTGGGGACGACTGGCTTTTCTTCAACTACGGATATGAAGAAGACCCGGCAATGGGAATTCCGCTCGACGCCGCCGACGAACCGCACCGGTACTTCATCCAGCTCTATCACCGCACCGCGACCCAGGTCGACCTGGCCGGCAAGAAGGTGCTGGAGTGCAGCTGCGGCCACGGCGGCGGGGCCTCATATCTGGTGCGCACCCAGCACCCGGCCGCCTACACCGGGCTCGACCTCAACCCGGCCGGCATCGCGTTCGCCAAGAACCGCCACCACCTGGCCAATCTGGACTTCATCGAGGGCAACGCCCAGGCCCTGCCCTTCGCCGACGCGTCGTTCGACGCACTGGTCAACGTCGAGGCTTCACACCTCTACCCCGACGTCCCGAAGTTCCTCAGCGAAGTCGCGCGGGTTCTGAAGCCGGGCGGCCACTTCCTCTACACCGACTTCCGTCCGCGTTCTGAGGTCGCCGAGTGGGAGGCCGACCTGGCGAACTCGGGTCTACGGCAGATTTCCATGTCGGTCACCGACCAGAATGTGCTGCGCGGCAACGAAAGAAATACGCCACGCAAGCAGGAGCGGATCAGCCAGCACCACGGCTCCGCCGTCAGCCGCACCTTCGCCCGCTACGCCAGCGACATGACCGACTGGGCCTTCAACGGCGCCCTGCGCGGTGGCGAGTACACCTACCGTGTGTACTTGTTCACCAAAGACTGACGGCGCGCCGGTGCGGTTAGAGAACTAGAAGGGGGGTGACATGGCAACGGAGACAACCGATCCGGTACGACTGCCGCCCGTGTTGCGGTTGCCCAAGCTCGTCACCAGTGTGCTCTTTCTGACCTCGCTGCAGTATTCGGTCGCACCCCGGCTGAGCCGGCACTACGGCGGACCGTTCACCATCAACCTGCCGATCCTCGGCAAGATGATCGTCATCCACGACCGTGACATCGTCAAAGACGTCTACAGCACCAGCTTCGACCTGATCGAGCGTTCGACGAAGGTTCTCGGCCAGGCGTTCGGGCCCGGATCGACATTCAGCCTGCTGGGCAAGGAACACCTCGAGCGCCGCAAGCTGGTGCTGCCCAACTTCCACGGCAAACGGGTCAAGAACTACGAGACCATCGTCGAAGAAGAGGTGCTGCGCGAAACCGCGAACTGGCCCGAGGGTCAAGAGTTCGAGACGCTGGACACGATGACCCGGCTGACGCTGAACGCGATCATGCGCGCCACGTTCGGCGAGCGAGCCGACGCGCTGGACGAACTCAAGATCGTGATTCCGCCGCTGATCACGCTGGGCTCCCTGCTGCAGCGGATGCCGCCGATCGTGCGGCGCGAATACGGCCGTTGGAGTCCCGGCAGCAAGCTGGCGGACTTCCGCAGACGTTTCGACGCGGTGATCGACGAACTCCTCGCCGAGGCGCGCGCCGAACCGTCGTTGGACGGCCGCACCGACATGCTCACGCTGCTGATGCAGGCCCGCTACGAAGACGGCCAGCCGATCTCGGATCGCCACATCGCCGACGAGCTACTGACGTTGGTGGCCGCCGGCCACGAAACCACCGCATCCCAGTTGGCATGGGCCATCGAGCGATTGCGTCGCAACCCGGACGTGATGAGGCGCCTCACCGAGGAAGTCGACGCGGGGGGATCCGACCTGCGCCAGGCCACGATTTACGAAGTCCAGCGCGTCCGGCCGACCATCGCGGCCTCGCTGCGCACCACGAAGGCCAGGGTGCGCCTGGGCGAATGGGTTCTTCCCCCCGACACCGGCATCATGGTCGACTTCCAACTCGCACACGAGTCCGACGTCAACTACACCGACCCGGAAGCGTTCAACCCCGACCGATTCCACGGCGGCACTCCCCCGTCGTTTCGGTGGGTTCCGTTCGGCGGGGGCGTAAACCGTTGCGTTGGTGCGTCGTTCGCCAACATGGAGATGGACATCACGCTGCGTACGCTGTTTCGCGAATTCCGCTTCACGCCCACCGATGCACCCGACGAGAGCCGCAATTTCCGCGGCGTCGCGATCGCACCGGGACGGGGTGCGCGGGCGGTGGTGTACCGGCGGACGGACGCCAAGCCGGCTGGTCGCGACTCGGTATCGGTCGCCGACCGCAGCAGTTGACTCGAACTCCGGCCTGGCATACTTCCCGGCATGCCCACGACTAAGGATCGCGTCTCCGACATCGGCTACCGCGGTTACAAGGCCTTCATGAACAAGGTCTGGTACCCATTCCTCACCCGTCGGCTCAACACCCAGGACGTCACCTTCCTCAACTACGGCTACGAGGGTGACCCGCCGCTGAACCTTCCGCTGGACGAGCACGACGCCGCCAACCGGGAATCGATCAACCTGTACAACCAGGTGGCATCGCAGATCGACCTGGCCGGCAAGAAGGTCCTGGAGTGCAGCTGCGGCCACGGCGGTGGCGGGTCGTACATCATGCGCACCTTCTCCCCGGCCGAGTACGTCGGGCTGGACTACAACCCGGACGGTGTCGCCTACTGCAACGCGCACCACAAGCTGCCCGGCCTGAGCTTCGTGCACGGCAACGCCGAAGATCTGCCCTTCCCGGACAACAGCTTTGACGCGATCGTGAACGTCGAAGCCTCACACGCCTATCCGAACCTGGAGAAGTTCCTGTCCGAGGTCAACCGCGTGTTGAAGCCGGGCGGCAGCCTGCTCTACGCCGACTTCCGCGGCCGTCCCGAATTCCCGGTCTGGGAGGGCGCCCTCGCCGCGATGCCGCTGCGTCAGGTCTCCATGCGGGTGATCAACGACGGCGTGATCCGGTCGATGGACGCCAGCGCACAGCACAAGCTGGACCTGATCAGCGCGCAGCTGCCCAAGGTTTTCCGGCCGTTCGGCCGACACTTCGCCGGCGTGCCGGGCACCGGGATCTACAACGTCATCGACAGTGGCGGCGCGGAATACCGGATCTACCAGTTCATCAAGGACTGAATCCCCGGTTCACGGCAACAACCGCGGCGGGGATATTCGTGCAAACATAGCCAGGTCGCGCTGACCTCGGATATTTTTGGGCGGGCCACGACAAGCGTTCGACATACCGGTCGAAAGGGGGACGAGATGGCAACGGCTACCACGGAGCCGGTGCGCCTACCGCCCAGGCTCCGCGCCCCGAAGCTGCTCCAGGGCATCGGGTTCGGGCCATTCAAGCATCAGATGTTCGGCGCGCTGTACAACCGATGGGGCACCCCGTTCGCCATCAACCTGCCGCTGCTGGGCCAGACGGTCGTCGTGAGCGATCCAGTTCTGCTCAAGGATATCTTCAGCACGAGCTACGACCTGATCGAACGTCCGGTCGACATTCTCAGCCTCGGCGAGATCTTCGGCCCGGGATCGACCTTCGCCCTCAATGGTGACGAGCACCTCAACCGACGCAAACTCCTGGCTCCGGCCTTTCACGGCAAGCAGCTGAAGAGTTACGAGCGCATCGTCGAAGAAGAGGTGATGTACGAGACCGCGAATTGGCGCGAGGGCGAGGAGTTCGAGACCGAGGAGCCGATGCTGCGGCTGACCCTGGGCACCATCCTGCGTGCCGTGTTCGGCGCCGAGGGAGCCGCCCTGGACGAGCTTCGCGTCCTCATGCCACTCATGGTGAAGCTGGGCTCCCGCCTCGTGATGATGCCGCCCCCGATACGCCGCGACTACGGGCGGTGGAGTCCCGGCGGATGGTTGGCGCGCTATCGGAGCCGGTTCGACGCGGCGATCAACTCGTTGATCGCCGACGCCCGAATCGACCCGAACTTCGAAGAACGTAACGACATGCTCGCGGTGCTGATGCGGGCCCGGTACACCAACGGTGAGCCGGTTCCGGATTCGCACATCGCAGACGAGTTGCTGTGCTTCCTCGGCGCCGGGCACGAAACGTCCGCTTCGCAACTCACCTGGACACTCGAACGGCTGCGCCGGCATCCTGAACTGCTGTCCCGCCTGGCCGACGAAATCGATGCCGGCGGATCCGAATTGCGACACGCCACGATCTGGGAAGCCCAGCGCATCCGGCCGTGCGTCGACGGGACGGTGCGACGCACAAAGCAACGAATCCGGTTGGGCGAGTGGGTACTTCCGGAACGCACCGCGCTGATCGTTTACAACGAAATCGCGCACAAGTCCGAAGACAACTTTCCGGACGCATTGACGTTCGACCCGGACCGCTTCCTTGGCGCCAGCCCGCCTGCGTTCAAGTGGGTCCCGTTCGGCGGAGGCGTGCACCGCTGCCCTGGCGCATCGTTCGCGAACATGGAGATGGACGTTGTCCTGCGCACGCTGCTGCGGGAATTCCGTTTCGTACCAAGCGATGCGCGCAACGAATGGCGTATCAACCGCGGTGTGGCATGGATGCCGTCCCGGGGCGGACGCGCCGTCGTCTACCGGCGCAAGAGCTCCGCACCACGGGATGCCGACCCGGTCTCGGTAGCCAACCACGACGGTTGACCTCAGCAAAGTCGTTGCGCCACAAGGCTGAATACTCGCCGCAGCGCGCTCGAGCAGCGTGCTGGCGCACCGAGATCGGGGAAGGCCCGCGCCGCGACAGGCTGCCTGGCATACTCCCCGGTATGCCCGTTAGTAACAAGCCTCGCGTCAAGCCCATCGGCACGACCAAATTCGTCAAGAAACTGGTGAGTAAGTATTGGTATCCCCTCCTCAGCCGCCGTTTCGGTGAGGAAGACGTGGTCTTTCTCAACTACGGCTACGAGACGGACCCACCGATGGGGCTGCCGCTGGACGAATCCGACGAGCCGAGCCGGTACGGCATCCAGCTCTACCACGAGACGGCGACGCAGGTTGACCTCAGCGGCAAGAAGGTGCTGGAGATCAGTTGTGGCCACGGCGGCGGCGCCGCATACCTGATGCGGACGGTGCATCCCGCCACCTACACGGGGCTGGACTTCAACGGGGACGGCATCGCCTTCTGCCAGAAACGCCACCAGATCCCGGGCGTCGATTTCGTCCAGGGCGACGCCGAGAACCTGCCCTTCCCCGATGCGTCCTTCGACGCGGTGCTCAATGTCGAGGCCTCGCATGCCTACCCCAATTTCGACCGCTTCATCGCCGAGGTAGCGCGGGTGCTGCGCCCGGGAGGACATTTCCTCTACGCCGACCTGCGCGGCCACCAAGAATTCGACGAGTGGGACACGGTGCTGGCCGAAGCCCCGATGCAGCAGGTTTCGCAACGCATCATCAACCCGCAGGTTCTCTTGTCGTTGCAGAAGAACTCGAAGCGGTATCTGCAATTGATCAACAGTCTGCCCGCGATCCTGCACCCGTTCGGCCGGCTGTTCGCAGGTGTGCCAGGCTCGCTGGTATACCGCGAACTGGAAGCGGGACGGAACTCCTACCGGATGTACAACTTCACCAGGAACTGAGCGATGTCGGTCGCGCGGATGCGCGACCGGGCTTTCGCGCAAACATGGCCGGGACACCACGACCTCGGGTATTTTGAAGAGCCGTTGCGGGGTAGGTGCAACACCGGCATCGGGAGGATACGAGATGGCAACGGCGACAACCGAACCGATTCGGCTACCGCCGCGACTCAGGATGCCGAAGGTGGTCCAGGGCGTCGTTTGGCTGGCAGCAAAGCGCGAAATGTTCGCCGCTCTGTCCCGCAGGTGGGGCGGTGCGTTCACCCTCAATTTGCCGGTCATGGGCCAGACGGTCATCGTCAGCGACCCCGACTTGTACCGGGACGTCTACAGCGCGAGCACCGATCTGATCGAGCGCCCGACTGATCTCCTCACCCTGGGCGAGCTCTTCGGTCCCGGCTCGACATTCAGCCTGGTCGGCGAGCAACACCTCGCCCGCCGCAGACTGCTGACCCCATCGTTTCGCGCGAAGCGGATGGGAAGCTACGAAAGCCTCGTCGAAGACGAGGTTCTGCGCGAGATCGCAAAGCTGGCCGGAGGGCCAAGAGTTCGAAACGCACGAGCCGATGCTGCGGCTGACTCTCGGCGCCATCCTTCGTGCTGTTTTCGGGGCTGAGAAAGCCGAACTGGACGAACTCCGCGTTCTGCTACCGCCCCTGATAGCGCTCGGCTGCAAGCTCATCATGGTGCCACCGATCGTGCGGCGTGACTATGGCCGCCGGAGTCCGGGCGGGCGCTACGTGGAGTACCGGCGCCGGTTCGATGCCGTCATCGATTCGCTGATCGCCGACGCCCGGGCCGACCCGGCCTTCGAAGAGCGCACCGAGGTGCTCGCACTCCTGCTGCGAGCCCGTGACGAAAACGGTGAGCCGATCCCGGATCGGCATATCGCCGACGAGCTGCTGACCTTTGTTGGCGCCGGTCACGAAACGACCGCATCACAGTTGGCCTGGATACTCGAGCGCTTGCGTCGGCATCCAGAACTCCTGTCGCGACTGACCGACGAGGTCGACGCGGGCGGATCTGAATTGCGCCAGGCGACGATCTTCGAGGCCCAACGCATCCGTTCCGTCGCCGACGGCTCCGTGCGGCGCACGAACCAGCGAATCCGGTTGGGGCAGTGGGTCATTCCTGAGCACACCACCGTGCTCACCTACAACGAGCTGGGTCATACGTCCGACGAGATATTCGAGGATGCCGGCACATTCAACCCGGACCGGTTCGCCGGCGGCGTCGCCCCGAAGTCCCACGCGTGGGTGCCGTTCGGCGGGGGCGTAAACCGCTGCCCCGGTGCACCGTTCGCGCACATGGAGATGGACGTCACGCTGCGCACACTGCTGCGGGAACTCCGTTTCGCGCCGACCGACGAGAAGGGCGAACGCCCGCACAACGGCGGCATTGTGTGGGTGCCGGGCCGACGCGCACGCGCGGTCGTTTACCGGCGGGCGAAGTCGCCGTCGAATGTTGCCGACGCCGTCTCAGTTTCCGATAGCAGCAGTCGGCCGCAGCAAGGCTAGATTCAGGCGATCGCGTAGTCCGACATCGGGAAGGTCTCCTGCTCCTTCACGGCGCTGCGCACCGATGTCGGACGGAACAGCGGCGCTTCGCCTTTGCCGGTGTAGTTGCGGAACCAGTAGGACCGCGAGCCCACGCAGTTGCCGAGCTCGAACGCGGAGTCCTTCATCAGGGTGGTCATCCGATCGAGGAAGCGGGCGTTGGCGTCTTCGGTGACCTCGAACGTGCGGGCGTCGCGTTGCTGCATCTCGCCGAAGAGCCGTTCCATGTGCTTCATCTGGTACTCGACGGTGTTGAACCACGACAGGCCCACCCACGCGTACGGGCTGGCCATCGACAGGAAGTTCGGGAAGCCGGGCATCGAAATGCCTTGGTAAGCCTGGAATTGGGTTTCGCGCCACCACTTTCCGAGGTTCTTGCCGTCGCGGCCGATCACCTCGATCGCGGGCAGGTTGGCCTCCCAGACGTCGAATCCGGTTGCCAGGACCAGCGTGTCGATCAAGCGCTTGGTACCGTCCCTGGCGACAATGCCATCGGGCTCGATCCGGTCTATTCCGTTGGTCTCCAGGTGCACATGGGATTTGGTGAACGCCCGGTAGAAGTCGTTGGAGATGGTGGGCCGTTTACAACCAAAGTCGAAGTCGGGGTCCAGCTTTCGGGACAGCTCGCGGTTGCGCACCAGCAGCAGCCGGTAGAACCTCGAGAACTGCGAGATGCCCTTGTTGAAGAGCTTGAAGTAGCGGAACTTCCACATGGTGAGCACCATGGAGACCTCGAGAATGGCGTCGGTGTACCAGCGCAGCCCGCGCTGAGTCGCCGGGACCTTGGCGAAAAGCCTTTGCACCAACGGGAAGAACCTCACATCGAACTTGGGCAGCACCCAGATCGGGGTGCGCTGATACACGGTGAGCTCGGCGACGTCCTTCGCCAACTCCGGAACGACCTGCACGCCGGTGGAACCGGTTCCGATCACCGCGGCGCGACGCCCGGCGGCCGAGAATTCATCGTCCCACTGCGCGGTGTGGACGATGCGGCCGGCGAAGGTCTCGATGCCGGGGATGTCCGGCACCTTCGGCTGGCACAGGAAACCGGTCGCGGCGATCAGGTACTGCGTGCTCAGCGTCTCGCCACCGGCCAGCGCCAGGCGCCACAGCTGGGCGTCCTCGTCCCAGCGGGCGCCTTCGACGACGGTGTTGAACCGCATGAACCGTCGCACGTCGTACTTCTCGGCCACATTCACCGCATAGCTCTTGAGTTCGGAACCCGGCGCGTACATCCGCGACCAGTAGGGGTTCGGCT
Source organism: uncultured Actinomycetota bacterium (assembly GCA_963822655.1). Taxonomy (GTDB): domain Bacteria; phylum Actinomycetota; class Actinomycetes; order Mycobacteriales; family Mycobacteriaceae; genus Mycobacterium. Next base: position 840,698 of record CAWGIJ010000011.1, on the reverse strand, counting down.
CGAACCGGTAGGAGAAGGTGGGTGACGGCTGATCGACTGACAGGCCGGGATAGTGGTTGACGTGCCACGTTCCACCCAGGTCGTCTTCACGGTCGACGATGAGGATGTTCTCGTATCCCTGGCTGCTCAGCTGGATCGCGGCGCCGATTCCGCCGAAACCCGCCCCCACGATGATCACATCGAACTGCTGCTCGCCCATAAGCACTAAACGGTACCTTCTGCACACCGACGGTGAAACGAGACCGAGCAGCGCACGCTGGCATTCGGCGCGCCCGAGGTAGGCCGAATTGTAACAATGTCCAACAGCAATGGTTTTCGTCGAGTACCGTCCCGAAGTCAGTTCGGACATCTCGAAGGACCCACATGCTTGGCCCCAGCCGTCGTTGCTGCCTTCGCGCCGCATCGCTGATCGCTGCGGCGGGACTCATCGCGGTCCCCACCACGGCCCCGCCGGCACCCGCGGTCCAGGCTCGCGGGGTACGGCTCGCCGACTCCGCGGATTCACTCCTCGGCGACGGCACGGCATTGGTGATCGGCGGCAGCGGCATCCCCATCCCGGCGGAGCGATATGTCGAAGCCGCTGACAACTTGTACCTGGCGCCGCGCGGCTTCACCGGCACGGCGCAAGGGCTGTACACACCGGAGGGCTACTACCCCACCACCGGGGTCAACAGTTTGACTGCCGATGCTTCCGAAGCTCAGGGTTCGAAGATTCTCACCGACGCGATCCTGGGTGAGATCGGCACCGGAAAGGTAGATGCCGAGAATCCCGCCGTGGTCTTCGGCTACTCGCAGAGCTCCGCATTTTCGTCAATGACGATGCAGCAGTTGGAAAGTCGGGGCGTGCCCGGTGACGACGTGCACTTCGTTCTGGTCGGCGATACCGCCGCGCCGGACGGCGGCATACTCGAGCGCTTCGCCCTTCCCAGCGGATTTTCGGTCCCGAGCTTCGGCTTCACATTCGGCAACCCGACGCCGGCCGACCTCTATCCGACCGACATCTACACGCTCGAGTACGACGGCTACGCGGACTTCCCGCAGTACCCGATCAATCCGATCGCCGACCTCAACGCCTTCGCCGGGATGATCTACGAGCACCTCACCTATCTGACTCTGGACCCCGATCAGATTCAGCACGCCATACCACTGGACACGGTCGGTGACACGCTCACCAACTACTACATGATTCCGGTCAACGACCTACCGCTGCTGGATCCGCTACGGCTGATTCCTGTTGTCGGCAACCCGCTGGCCGACCTCCTGCAACCCGATATGAAGGTGCTCGTGGATCTCGGCTATGGCAGCCTCACCGACGGGTGGAGCCAGGGCCCGGCGAACGTACCGACCCCGTTTGGGCTGTTTCCGAGCGATATCAGTGTCCACGATGTCGCGTCCGCGCTGGTCAAGGGCGCGGGCGAAGGCATTCAGGCCGCCGTCGCCGACTTGAAAAATCCGGATAACTACCACCTCACGCCGCTGCTGGAGAATCCGACACTGGCTGCACTGGTGGATGCCGCATATACGTCCGGCTTGGTCGACACCCTGCAACCGACTTCTCAAGAGCTCACCCAAGCGCTCTTGGGCGGCGCGTTCCCGTTGTCCGACGTCACCTTGGCGTCGCCGCCTATCGACATCATCAACGACCTCACCAGCACTTTGTCGGCTGACTACGCGACGCTGCTGCCGATCGCCGACACCGTCAGCGCCCTGACGACCTCACTCCCCCAATTCGACGCCACGGTCTTCCTGGATCAGCTCGAGGCCGGCCACCTGCTCGCGGCGATCGGCGATCCGATCGCCGCCGATGTCGCGCTGGTTCCGTTCGCGCTTTTCCTGGGTTTGAGCCCGATCGGCGACGCCATCGAGGGAACCCTGCTCAATATCGCGCAACTGATCCCGTAGCCTTAAGAACCGAGCGGTCGACCTGTGGGCAGAGTGTGTGTACTGTCGTACCGGAATTGGCTGTTCGAGGGGCACAACCAATGCTGATTCTGAGGACCCGAGGTATAGAGATAGTCACCAGATTGAGGCCGTTCCGTTCCAGGTCTTAGACTCTTGCCACGTAAGCTTTAGACCCACAACTGTGCCCGTGTAGTGCATGTGAAGAAAAACCGCATGCCGAACTGAGCCGGAGGGAGGGCCTCGGTTTGCCGGTCGCACTGGGCATTTTTCTCATCGTGCTGGGCTCCGTTCTCTCGGTTGGCCTCGCGCTCACGCTGGTTTTCTCCTACCTGGCCAGGCGGCTGAAGCGGAACATGGACGTCAGTTCCGACACCGACTACACGGCAACGCTGGCAACCCTTTCCGAAGCATCGGTGCGGCATTTCAATCCCTATACCGATATCGACTGGGAAGCGCCCGTGTTCACGGTCACCGAGAACGACCCGCGCTGGGTGCTGTCGACAGCGGATCCGCTGGGCAGTCATCCCTGGTACCAATCCCAACCGCTCGACAAGCAGATCGCGATCGGCATGTGGCGGCAAGCCAACATGGCCAAGGTCGGCACGCAGTTCGAGGGCATTCTGGTCCGAGGCCTGCTGCACTACGCCTTCTGGGTGCCGAACGGCTCGCCCGAATATCGCTACTGCGTGCACGAATCCATCGAAGAATGCAGCCACAGCCTGATGTTCCAGGAAATCGTCAACCGCATCGGCGCTGACGTTCCGGGCATGCCGCGCTGGCTTCGCGTGCTGTCGATTTTCGTGCCGTTCTATGCCGGCCCGCTGCCGAACGCGTTCTTCTTCGGGGTCCTGGCCGGCGAAGTGCCGTTCGACCACCTGCAGACAAATCTGTTGCGCGAGCCCGCGCCCCGGTCGGTGCACCCGATCATGGAGGATCTCATCGCGATCCACGTCGCCGAGGAGGCCCGTCACATCTCCTTCGCGCACGAGTACCTGCACCGCCGGGTTCCGCGGTTGATGTCGTTCACCCGGTTCTGCCTGTCGCTGTACGTGCCGATCGTGATGCGGATGCTCGGCCAGGCGATGGTCGTGCCATCGCGCCGTTTCTTCCGTGAGTTCGACATTCCCCGCTCGGTTCGCCGGGAGTTGTATTCCGGCGCGCCGGAGTCTCGCCAGACGCTGCGCAACATGTTCGGCGACATCCGCATGCTCTGCGACGACCTCGGAATGATGAATCCGTTCGCACTGATGATGTGGCGCGTTTGCCGAATCAACGGCCCCGCATCGCGGTATCGCAGTGAGCCGCAGCGTGCCAACGTTCCGGCGTCGGTCAACGCAGCCTAAATCCTTTGCCGCACAACTCTTCAGGAGTTGCTGCGCCGCAGCGTGACCGCGTTATGTTGAGGTGGCGCAATTTTCACGTAACGACGATTAATCCCAGTCGTACGAAAAAGCCATGCCACAACAAGCACACGTGACACTGTGCGATACTTTCCCCCATGGTTCGTAGCCCTTCATTGGACAACGTCGGCGCAAGTCTCGTCTACCGCATCGGTTCGACTGCGACGTACAAGAAGCTTTTCCGGTACTGGTACCCGCTCATGACCAAGCGGCTAAACAACCAGGACGACGTCCAGTTCCTGAACTGGGGCTATGAAGAAGACCCGCCACTGGGCCTCCCCCTCGACCCGGCCGACGAGCCCAACCGGTTCAGCATTCAGCTCTACCACCAATGCGCGACCCAGGACGGCGTCGACATCGCCGGCAAGAAGGTGCTGGAGTGCAGCTCCGGCCATGGCGGTGGCGCCTCCTACCTGTCCCGCACATTGAAGCCGGCCAGCTACACCGGTCTCGACTTCAACGCCGCCGGGGTCAAGTTCTGCAACGAGCGGCACAAGGTACCGGGCCTGAGCTTCGTGCACGGCGACGCCGAGAACCTGCCCTTCCCGGACGAATCCTTCGACGCGGTCGTCAACGTCGAGGCCTCACACATCTACCCGCACTTCGACCGCTTCCTCAGCGAGGTCCGGCGGGTGCTGCGCCCGGGCGGGGACTTCCTGCATGTCGACTTCCGCAACCGCGACAACTTCGGCAACTGGGAGTCGGATCTGGCGAACTCGGGCCTGCGCGAGGTTTCGCACCGGGTGATCAACGACGAGGTGTTGCGCGGCCTCAAGCAGAACTCGGCTCGCTCGAACGAGATCATCAACACCCGCCTGCCTGCGTTCCTGCGCAAGTTCGGCCGCGAGTTCGCCGTGGTCGACGGTTCGTGGTTCTACAACGACCTCGAACGTGGCGAAATCGATTACCGCGCATACCATCTCACCAAGGACTGACGTCCTTCCACGCTTGCGTCGGTAAATCTTCACGAGAGGGTCTGTCCGCATGACGCTGGCTCGCAGGCTGCGGTTTCGCGCCAGCCTGATGAAGGTCGGTGTCGACGGGGCACTCGGGGTGGCGCGCGATAAGGCCACCTCGTACGGCTACTCGTTGACCCGCCGGAAAACCGCGCCCCACACCGAATTCGACCCGTTCTCGACTGAAGTCATGCACGACCCGTACCCGGGTTACCAATCCTTGCTGACCGGCGGTGACGTCCCGAACGTCTGGTACAGCCGCAAGCGCGGCATCTGGATCATCGCCGGCTACGACGATGTGCGGAAAGCGTTGCGCGACAACGAAGAGCTGTCGTCAGCCCAGAGTCAGTCCCGGTTCCGGGTCTACCTACCCTCGATGAACGCAGCCGACCCGCCGGCCCACACCAGGCTGCGCAAGTTCGTCTCCCGGGCCTTCACCGCGCGTGCGATGGCGGCCTGGCAGACGAACATCAACGAGGTCGCCGACGAACTCGTCGACAACGTGATCGCCCAGGGCCACGCCGAGGCGGTCACGCAACTGGCCAAACCGCTGCCGACCCGGCTGATCGCCCGCATGCTGGGCATCCCGGCGCAGGACCAGCCGCAGTTCGTGGCGTGGTCGGATGACATGGTCGCGGGCGCCTTCGCACCGTTGACCCCGCACGGCATGCGGCTCTCCGCGCGCTCCGGGAGCGCCACCGCGGCGATGCGACGCAGCCTCGACCCGCTGATCGCACAGCGACGCCTCACCCCGGGCGACGACCTGATCTCGATGATGACGCCGGCCGACCGCGACGACGTGCTCACCGACGACGAAATCTTCTGGAGCGCCGCGATGTTGATCGGCGCCGGCAGTGAGACGACGACGAACATGTTGTCCGGGTTGCTGTTGACTCTCGCGCAGCAGCCGGAGCTGTACGCGAGGCTGCGCGCCCACCCAGAGCTGATCCCCGCGGCGGTCGAGGAGCAGCTGCGGATGGGCTCGCCGGTGCAGGGCTTCTACCGCACCGCGACCTGTGATTACACCGTTGGAGCACAGACGATTCCGGCCGGTGCCCGGGTGCTGCTGCTGTTCGCGGCGGCCAACCGCGATCCGCGTAAGTACGCCGATCCGGACACCTTCGACTTGGACCGCAATCCGACCGACCACCTCGCATTCGGGGGCGGCGTGCACTACTGCCTCGGGGTGCCGCTGACCCGCCTCGAGGGCGCCCGGGTGTTCTCCCAGTTGTTGCCGCGGGTCGAGGCGATTCGCCTCAGCGGCGCCTTCCGCTACCTGGAGAACCCGACCATGCGCGGCTTGGAACACCTTCCGCTGGAACTGATTCCGGCCGCAGGGGCCTGATCCGCGAGTCGTTACAGCCCGCGACTGCTCAGCCAGGAGTCGATGCGTTCGGCGACCATGGTCCAACCCGGTTCGAGCATCATGTTGTGGCCCATGCCGACAAAGAACTCCGCCTGCGTGCCGTATGCGCGTGCGGTCGCCTGCACTTCGGCCCGGGTATGCGCACCGTCTTCCTCAGCGCCGAGCACCAGGATCGGGGCCCGCACGCGTTTGGGACGAGGCAGGCGAAGCGCCAGGCAGTCGATGCCGATGCGCGCGCTGTCTTCTTGAAGTCGCGCAGCGTATTTCACAACGAGAGCGTCCGGAGTCTGTGCGGAGAAAAATCTCTCCCGCGCCAATTCCGGTGTAGCGATGTAGGGCAGCGCCTTACCGGTAGCCGTCATCTTTGCGAAGTGTGATGGATGGCTTCTGATCCAGCGCAGCGCGGAACCGAGATTTCCTTGCGGCGGCATCGATGTCAGCAGCACCCCGGCGGGGGCGTCGTGCGACTCCAGGTATTTCTGCACGATGAGACCTCCCATGGAGTGCCCCACCAGCACCGGCGGGACCGGCAGTGTGTCGGCGACACTGCGGACGTCGTCGATGTAATCGGCGACCGATAAGGTCCGCAGTGGTTTGTCGGTCGGACTGTTGCCGTGACCTCGAAAGCTCAGCGCCACAGCGCGATAGCCCCTGTCGGCGAAGAATCCGAGGAAATGCTCGTCCCAGCACCACGCCCCGTGCCAGGCCCCGTGCACGAACAGCAACGGGACGGGATGCGCCTCGCTGACGCTTCCCCGATCGATGACCTCCAGTACGTCAGTCACTGGTTTTCATGCATTCCCGGCATACGGCCACGGCTTGGTGATACTCGACGTATTCATCTCATGCACTTGTAACATTTCAATCCGCCGAAAGATGCAGATTGGAATGTGAACTGTTGGACGATCCCGGCATATTGTTCAAAGCGCGCACTCGGTTGAGTATATTGAGGCCCGCTGGAATGGATTGATTCGAGGGGGCATCCATGCAAGCGGCTGTAGGGCGTTGTCTCGCGGCAGGTTCGGCACTCACGCTGTTGGGCGTCACCGCAATCGCCTCATGTCCTCCGCGAGCATCTGAGCCTCATATCGTCAGCATGCCGACACGTCTGGTCGACGCCGAAGATTCGATCATGAATATCCCGGTGAATCTCTTCTATGACTTACTCAACGTTCCGGCCAACGAGCTCAACGCCATCCAAGAGTTGGGGAATGCACTGAGCTTCGGGGGCCCCTGGCTCGATCCGAGCGCGACGAACCTGTGGGGTATCGACGTCGCCGACCCGCCGAAGGCAGAGGCGCTCATCAACCTGTGGCTGCCATTCCCGGCCCTGTCCGAGTCACTGGGCCAGCAGTTCGCCGGTGTCTACGAGGCTGAGCTGCCGACGAATCCCGACTGTGCGACGTTCTTCTGCATGGGCGTCTTCGAAGTCTTGGACAACTGGTTCAAGGTTCCGTTGTCGGAGCTACTGTCCGGCTATTACTTCGATCCCTCCGCCCCGGGTTCCGTAGACCCCGGCGGCGCGGTGGACGGGGCGTTCGGCTTTCCTGGCACGATCGACGGAGATTTGTATCCCTGGGCCGGAACGACTTTCACGCTGAACCCGCTCGAGCCCTTCAGCAACCTCTGGGACAGCTTGATCGCGGCACCCTCCTCCACACCGATCGAGCCGCTGCCCAACATCGGTCAAGTTTTCACCAGCCTTCTCGAGGGGATCTACACGGCGGTGAACCCGTTCGCTTCGGGCGCCGACGTCGACCCCTCGGCCGCATTGCAACTTGCCGACGCCGCCGCCGTTGTTGACCTGCCGGCGGAATCGAGCGGTCTGCTGTCCGGCCTGGACCTCGCCGATCTGGCACACCTCGGTGGTGGTCTGGGGACCGACCTCAGCGCGATGCTGCCCGAGCATCTGGCTTCGCTGCTGGCCGGCGCTTTCTGACGCCGACCACTGACCCCATCGCGGACCGAGGCACAATGTAGGCGTGACGAGGAGCCTGACTCGATGAACGCCAAGCCTGTCGCGCTGATCACGGGTGCGACGAGCGGGATCGGCGAGGCCACCGCCTACCGATTGCACGATCGCGGTTACACGGTGTTCGCCACCGGCCGAAACGCGGAAGCGTTGGATATGCTGCGCGCCAAAGGCTTACAGGCTCGTCCGCTGGACGTCACCGACGAGTCTGCGGCATCGCAGCTCGTCGAGGAGATCGCGTCCGAGCATGGTGGCGTGGATGTGCTGGTCAACAGCGCCGGGTACCCACTCCCCCGCCCGCTCGAGCAGGTGACGCTTGACGAGTTGCGCACCCTGTTCGAGACCAATGTTGTTGCGACGCTGCACTTGTCACAGGCCGTACTACCGGGCATGCGTGCTCGCAAAGCGGGAAAGATCGTTACGATCGGCAGCACCGGAGGACGCTTCACCAGCCCGGGCGCCGGTGCCTACCACACGGTGAAGTATGCCGTCGAAGCCCTCTCGATGTCGTTGGGAGCGGAAGTCGCGCAATTCGGCGTGCAGGTGGTGTTGATCGACCCCACCGGGGTCCGAACACCGTTCGTCACATCGCAGTTCGAGACCGTGCATTCCTACCCCGACGATGATCCGTACGGCGACTTCAAGATTCGCTACTCGGAAACCACTCGCCGATTGGCCACCACACCTGGGGCGACCGTCGACGCCGACACGGTCGCCCGCACCGTGGTGCGGGTGATCAAGGCGAAGAATCCCAAGCCCCGCTACATCGTCGGGGCGTCCGGCAAAGCCTCCGTGCTGGCGCGGGCATTGCTCAGCGACCGGATGTGGGACCGCGTCATGTCGACCGGTCTCAAGGGCTAGTTCAGAGCGCGCCCATAATCGACTGCGGCACAAGGGTTCCGAGATCTGTGGCGAACTGCGTGCCGAGCTCGGTCAGGATCTGACTCAGCGCGTCCGTGCCGGTGCCGGCGCCTAGGCCCGCCAACATGGTGCTCAGATCCGTCGACAGTGCGCTCGGGTCGAAGGAACCCAGCATCGAACTCAGATCCGCGGTCAACCCGGTGGGATCAGTCGCACCCACCGCCGAGGATGCCGCGCCGTCGGCGAACAATGCCGCGAGCGCACTCGGGTCTCCGGGGAAGGAGAAGTCGGTCACCAGAGTGTTGAGGTCGGCAGTGAGCGTCGGATCGACCGGACTGTTCACGCTGTCGTTGAACAGTGTCACGAGGTCGCCGGGTACGGCCAGGGGGTTGTAGCCGCCGTATGCGCCGACGAGTTCTCCACTCGAGTTGGTGATACCGGCGGCCGTCGGATCCGACAGATACGTCAGGTAATTGGGGTCGGTCAGGACGCCGGCGTTGGTGTACAGCGCCGGCAGTTCGGCATTGATGTTGCCGAGCGCCGTGTCGACTTGGGCCAGCTCCGTCGGCGAGAAGTTGTACGACCCGGTCTGCAAAAGCGCTATGGCGTCGTTGATTTCGGGCTGGGTCCCGTTGTTCTGCGCCGCGAAGTCGCCGACGTAAGACGCGAGCGAGGTGTTGTTCGGATTCAGGTTGAGCACGTCCTGCAGAAGATCCTGTTGGGTGAAGCCTTGCGGCAGTTCGCACAGCGCCGGGCACGCCGGGCTCCCTTGGACAAACGGGTCGAAGGCATCGATCGCGCCGGCGGTGATGTTCTGGAAGGCATCCACAGCTTCTGTTCCGGTGGGGATGTCGATGCCGGTTCCGTCGACACCACCGGTCGGGGCTTCGAACAGGCTGTTGTAGAAGTTCTCGAAGGGGCCGAGCAGGTTCAGTTTGAACGTGTCGCCGGCCCACGGCATGTACTCACCGGTGCCGGTGCCATCGACACCGGTGGTGCCGTCGAATCCCAGCGAGCCGGTCACGCCGGGAGCGTCTGCGCCCACGTCGGGGCTGGGGTCGAGCAGGCCCGGATCGGTTGCGGGGGTGAATGTGTAAGTGCCGCCGGTCAAATCGGACAGCGGGACCTGCAGCCAGTTGGAGAACAGCGAGAAGGGCTCGTCGTTCGCGCCGGTGGCGTGGCCGCTGAGGGCTTCGAGAAATCCGATGTCGCGGTCATAACTTGTGTTGCCGGTGATGACTTCCGGCGGCGTTATCGGGGAGCAGGTTTGCGCGTCGCATGACGCACTCGTCGGAAGCTCGGCCGCGGCCAGCAGTCCGATCTGCTGGGCCAGCCCCGCCGTGCCGTCCGCATCGGCGGTCGGGTCGATCTCGGGTTGGTCAAGTCCGGAGATCTGCGGCGCGAACGGGAGTAACACGTCCATGATGCCCATGTAGTGCCCGAGGTCGCCGGGGTCGGTGCCCCAGATATTCGTGGCACTGGGCACCCACCAGTCCCCGCTGAACAGCAACGAATTGCCCAAGACGTCGATGCCCTGGATCTCGTTGTAGGGAATGTTGACGAAGTCGTCGAACAGGTTGATCGGGACGTTGAGTACCGAATCGGCGTCGACTAGGCGAGTCTCCATGTGCCGCAGGGGAACCTGCGAAGGCCGAGGAACCGCCGGTGTGACAACGATCGCGCTGGTCGCCGCGAATGCGGCTGCTGCCAAGACATACCCACGCGAGGCAGCCTGCACGGCGCCCCCCTTCCACCCCGATGGACCGATGCCCGGCTGAACCTACCGGTAAGGCATCACTACCTTCCACCCGAGGTGGCGCCCGCCACTGTTAAAGATTCGTAAGTGACGCTGAGAAATTATGAGTATCGGGTCGCTAAAAGGGTTGCCGCGCAATTTAACTCAGCATGAAAAAAGTCGAACCCCCAGCCGTGAGCTGGGGGTTCGACTTCGTCGATCGGGTGAAACTTAGAACAGGTTCGGGAACACAGTGGCCAGGTCCGCTGAGAGCTGACCGGCCATGTCGGCGAACATGCCGCCGCCGCCGTCCGTAATCGCCGACCCGCCCATGTTGGCCAGCAGCGCGGCCCAGTCCGCCGCCAAGTCGGCGTGCAGGGTGGCCAGGAAGCCGCCCGATGCCTCCACGGCTGCGGCCGGGTTGCCCACCGGGTCCGGAGTGCTCGATACGCCACCGTCGAACAGCTTGGTCAGCCAGTCGCCGAAGGTGTTGGTGCCACCGTCGACCACCCCGCTGATTGGGTCGGGGCGTGCTGACCGGATCGGCCAGGAACGCCCAATCCGCGGAGGTAAGGGCGCCGAAATCGAGCGGGTGCTCGAACAGCTTCACCAGGTCGCCGCCGACGAGGCTGAGGTTGTACCCGCCGTAATCCGGGTTGAGGTTGCCCGTCGAGTCGAGGATCTGCTCGGTTGCGCCGGTCACTGGGTCGATGTAGGTAGTGGCACCTTGCGTCGAGAGGGCCAGGTAATCGGGATCGGTGTACCAGCCCATGTTGGTCATCAGCGCCGGCAGCTCGGGATTGATCAGGCCCAGGAGGTGGTCGACGTTCGTCAGCTCGGTCGGGGTGAGGTTGTACATGCCGGTCTGCAGCAGGGCCACGGAGGTGTTGATCTGATCCTGTGTCGGCTCGTTGACCAACTGCGGGTTGATCGCGTAGTCCTTCACCCATTCCGCCAGCGTCGTGTTGGCTCTTGTCCAACATGGCGATGTCGTTGACCAGGGCCGGGACTTTCATCGAATCGGGAATGTCACACAGCGCGGGGCAGGCCGGGCTGCCTTCGGTGAACGGGTCGAAGTCGATGATGAAGCCGGCGAAGAGGTTCTCGAAGGTGTGCGCAACGCCCTCGATCGTGGGGATCTCGATACCGGTGCCGCCGATGCCGCCCGTCACGGGCTGCTCCCAGCTGTCGATCAGGGTCTGGACCGGCGCCAGCAAGTTGAGGTGGAAGTCAAGGCCGTTCCACGGCTCGGCGTCGCCGGGACCGGTGCCGCACCTCGAACGGGTTGCCGGTGACGCCGTAACCCAAGAGTCCGAGGCCGGTCTCTCCGGATTCACCGGACCGCTGGGGTCCGTCGCGTCGAACGTGTAGCCGTGGAGCAGCTGTCCGATCCCGACCTTGTAGAAGTCGGAGAACAGCGAGAAGGGTTGGCCGTCCCCATCCGTCGCCTTGCCGGTGAGCGCCTCGAAGAAGCCGATGTCGCGGTCGAACTGCGTGCTGCCGGTGATGACTTCCGGCGGGGTCATCGGGAAGCAGGTCGAAGCATCACAGGACGAGCTCACCGGGAGCTCGGCCGCCAGCAGGCCGGTGAGCTCGTAGTTCAGACCGGGCTCGTAGACACCCTGGGCATTGGTGAACCCCTGGGTGAAAGCCTCGAACGGCAGAAAGTTGTCGATCAACGCGACGTGCGTCGGGTCACCGGGGTCGATGCCCCACAGGTTCGTCGAGCTGGGCACCCACCAGGTCCCGGTGAAGAGGAACGAGTCCGCCACGGTGCCCAGACCGCCGCCGATGGTCTCGTTATAGGGGATGTTGACGATGTCGTCGAGGAGGTTCAGCGGGATGTTGAGCAGGCTCTCGCCGGAATCAACCAGCTGGACGTCTGTGCTCACGGTGCGCGCCGCGTCGGCATTGCTTGTCGACGGCGGAGCCTGCCGGGCGATGATCGGCATGGCAACGACGGTGCTGACCGCGGCGATAGCAGCTGCGGCCAGGGCGTATGAACGCGAAGTAGCCAGCACGGCTCCCCCTCTTCGGTGTTCGGTTACCTCAACAGGAACTGAACCTACAGTAAGAAACTCTAAGTTGTTACGAAAAATGAATAAAGGTGTTCGCGAGTTTTCGGTGACCCGTCTCACATCGGATCACCATAAATTTATTTAGCGAACCGAGTTAATCCAACAACTTGGACCAAGTGATCACCAAAGTGCTCTTGTCGAGCTGAAACCTCTCAGGTTTGCTTCGAAAACGCTGGTAAAACGCTCAAAACATGCTGAGCGCGTCAGCCGCCACGTCGGGGACGAAGGAGGCCGTCAGGTCCTCCAACAGATTGGCCCACTCGGTCGATAACGAGGCCGCGGCGGAGCCATCAAAAAGGGCGGCCCAGTTCACCGCCATGGAGCCCGGATCGAAGGCACTCCATAAGTCGCTGAGGTTCTCCGAGAATTGGGCGGACATCGCGGTGAGGTCCGCCGCCCAGGCGCCGTCGATGGCTTCGGCGGCGGGGTCGGCCAGCTCGCCAAGGCCCGACGAACCAGAGTCGATACCAAACAGCTGCAGAATGTCGGGCCAGACCAGCGCCGGGTTCCAGCCTCCATAGACCGGGTCGAATCCGCCAGTGGGATCGTTGACAAAGTCCAGGTAGCCCGGGTCGGTCAGGAATCCGGCATTGACAGCCAGCGCCGGCAGCGCGGGGTTGAGTTCGTCCAGCCAATCGATGGCCGAGTCGAGTTGTTCCGGGGTGAGGTTGAACATCCCGGTCTGCAACAGCGCGATCGACATATAGATCTGTTCGGGCGTCGCATTGTTGTCGGGGAACAATCCAGTTCCGTCGACACCGGCCAGCCAGGCCTGGATCATCGGATTGGAGTCGTTCGGGTCGAGCATGTCCACCAGCGACCGAGTGGTCAGGTACTCGGGAATGTTCTCGCACAGGGCCGGGCATGCCGGGCTGCCCGCGACATAGGGGTTGAAGGCCACGATCAACGACGCGGCGATCGATTGCAGCGACTGGCCGAAGCCCTCGAGGGTCGGCAGCTGGATTCCGGTGCCGCCGATACCGTCAGTGGCCGGATCTTCGAGTAGGTGCTCCCAGTAGTTCTGTAGCGGCTGGAACAGGTTCAGGTAATAGGTGGTGCCGTTCCATGGCAACGCATCGTCTGGGCCGGTTGCACCGATGAATGGGTTTGTGCCGTCGGCGAATCCGAACGCGGGGTCGTTGAAGGCCGGACCGCTGGGGTTGAAGGCGTCGTCGAATGTGTAGCCGTTGACCAGATCCTGGATCGGTACTTGCAGCCAGTTCTGGAACAGACCGAAGTTCTCGCCGCTGCCCTGGCCGGTGAGCGCGTTGACAAAGCCGATGTACCGGTCGATCGATGTGCTGCCGGTGATCACGTCCGGCGGTGTCATCGGGTAGCAGGTCTCCGCGTCGCACGAGCCGCTCACCGGCAGCTCCGCGGCCATCAGCCCGGCAATTTGATACTGCAGACCGCCAACCCCGTCGTTCAGCGCCGGGAAAGGCGTGAACAGATTCGTGAGCAGCGCGACCTTCGTCGGGTCGCCGGTGTCTACGCCCCACAGGTTGGTCGAACTTGGCACCCACCAGTTGCCGCCCAGGAAGTTCGATCCCGCAACGGAATTGAGCGCATCGACTTCGTTGAACGGGATGTTCATCAAGTCGTAGAACAGGTTCACCGGAAGATTGAGCAACGACTCGTCGACGAGACGGGTCTCGATGCTGCGCATCGGGAGCGCCAGCCCCCGTTGCGCGACGGGAGTGACAGCGACGAGACCCGCCGTCGCGAGAACGACACCTGCCATGGCATACGGACGCGCGGCAATCTGCATGGCAGTCCCCTTTTCCGGCCGACAAAGCATTTGGCGATCCTGAAACTAAACTCAGAAACGCTCAGCCGGCGACCGTCAGGGGAGCATTCTTTCCAATCTCATATCTAGACTCTTTCCAACCTCATATTTGGTTGGACTTCTAACAACTCGCGCCGTCAATCAGCCACTCCGACAAGCACTGTCGGCGTCACCCGGCGAGGCGTGCAGCTATGCCAGCTGTTAAACCGTTATGCGCCAACGTATCCGATGGCCGCCATTGCGGATCATGAACTCAGAACAAGTTCGTCATCAGCGTACTCAGCTCCGCCGAGAAGGCGCCGGGATCCAAGGCCGAGGCTGCTGCGCCGGGGTCGAAGATCTGACCGAAGTCGGCTGCCGCTGAGCCGCCACCGAATAGCGCCAGGAGGTCGGGCAATATCAACTGGGGATTCAAACCGCCGAACTCCGCTAGCGGGGGGTCTGCCACCATCCCGGGCGACACGGCCAGGTAGCCGGGGTCGGTCAACAACCCGGCGTTGATGACGAGATTCGGTAGTTCCGGGTTGATCGCGGTCAGCGAAGCGATGATGCTGTCTTCGGTTTCCGGCGTGAACGTGAACAACCCGGTATCTAGCAAACCGACGGTGTAATCGATGTCCGTCTGGGTCGGGATGTTCGCATATCCGCCTGCGACGGCGGCCAGCCACTCGTTGATGATGGGATTACCGCCGGGTGTCAGCGCGTTGATGTCTTGCACGATGGGCAGGGTGATGCCGAGCGGTCCTTCCGAACCGAACGCTTCGCAGGCGCCGGGGCAGACCGGGCTTCCCGGCTCGAACGGGTTGAAGGTGACGACAAACGCCGCGGCATCGGCTTGCAGCGCCGAGAAGAAGTCGTTGAACGTCAACGACTCGATGCCGGTGCCGAAGAGGCCGTCGGTCGACGGTGTTTCGAGCAAACTGTTGTAGAAGTTCTCGAACGGCTGCAGGAGATCGAACGTGTAGGTGTGGCCGGCCCACGGCACTTCCGTGGCATTCGGGTCGAAGACACCGGTCGTCGGGTCGTAGGCGGGTGCGCCGGTAACCGGATCGACGGTGCCGCCGAGGAAGAAGTTCGGGTTGCCGTTCTCGAAGCCGAACCCTGAGTAAACCGGCCCGCCAGGGTCGGTGCTGCCATCAGCGGCCGGGTCGAATGTGTACCCGGACAACAGACTGTCCGGGCCGGTAATGGGAACCGTGAGGAAATTGCGAAATAACCCGAAATCGGGGTCGACCAGCGCCTTGGCGAAGCCGATGTCGCGGTCGATCCCCGTGATGCCGGTGACGACCTCCGGCGGAACGATGGGGTAGCAGGTCGTCACGGCGCAGGAGGCGCTGACCGGCAACTCGGACGCCAAGAGACCGGTGAGTTGATAGTCCAGGCCACCGAGACCGTTGTCGAGCGCCGGGAACGGCGCGATCAACGAATCGATAGCCGCGACGTGCCCCGGGTCGCCGGGGTCGACGCCGAATAGGTTGGCGGCGGAAACGACAAAAATATTGTCGTTGAAGAACAGCGAGTCTGCGGCGGTGTCCAGGCCCTGGACCTCGTTGGCGGGGATGTTGACGATGTCGTACAACAGATTCGCCGGGATATTGAGAATTGAGTCGCCGGCGTCGACGAGGCGGGTCTCGGCGCTCACCACCGGAGGGTGGGCGGGCCGCGATGTGAACGTTGTGACGGCGATGGCGCCCGTCCCCGCGAGCATCGCTGCCACCAAGAGATTGGGAACGTGACACCGCTTGCATGACGATCCTCCCCGAATCTATCTGAGCGCCGCCCAGTCTGAACCTGAGAGGACCTTCAGATACTCATTCGGTGCTGAGGTGTGGATGGATCGTGCGCTCAGCCGACAAATTCTGGTGAGCCGACCGATGTTGTCATCGACCAGGCGTGTGCCAGGCCCGATTGCCGTAGGCGTCGAGGTGAACCACCTGCTCGACCGGCACCCGCGTGGTCGGGCCGTAGCGCCCGCGCGGCCAACCAAGTGCCACAACGCAACACGGTGTCACCGAGCGCGGAAGTCCGAGAATCTTGCGTGCGCGCGACACGCCCCACAGCGGCAAAGTGATCAGCGACGCACCCAAACCCATTGCGCGCGCGGCCAATAGCAGATTCTGCACACTCGGGTAGATCGACCCCCAGTACCCCGACACCGCGGCGTGCGGCATCAGGGAATACGGCGCGCGGCCCTCGCGGACGGTGAGCCGTAGGCAGGCCACCACCAGAACCGGGACCTCGGTGAAGTGGTCGACCTGCCATTGCGCCGCGCGGATGACCTTGGCCAGCGAGGGGTCGTTGTCGCCGGCGCCGCTGAGCAGCCCGCCATAGGAGAATTTCCAGCCCTTGCGGTATCGCCCCGCCAGCTTCTTGATCACCCGCCGGTCCTTGACGACGACGAACTCCCAGTTCTGCCCGTTGGCCCCGGTGGGGGCGCGCAGCGCCAACTCGATGCACTTGAGCACAAGGGCGTCGTCGACCGGTTCGGCGTGCACGCGGCGCACGGCGCGCTGCGTCAGCATCGCGTCCTGCAGCGACATGTCGAGGCCGGCCAGCGCCTCGGCGGTGGGAGGCGCGACGCGGAAGGCGTCGGCGTAGGGCGATTCGTCGGCCATCTCAGGCGTGTTCGCTGACCCACTGGGCGGTGAAGTCCTGGACATTCGGTATCCCGTTCGCGAATTCGCGCGCGATGAAGCTCTCCACCGTCCCGCCGACCAGCGGGACCTTGAATTCCACCTGGCCGTTCAGCGTCAGCCGCGATCCGTTCGCGGTGGGCGCGACGGAGGCGTCGGCCGAGCCGGCGCCCGGCGCTCCGGTGACGGCGACGGTGATCTCGCCGCGCAGTTCCTCACCCGACGGCGTCCAGGTCTCGGTGCTGCGGACCTTGATGTCGCGCCGGTAGAACTTGGAAACGATCCCGGGCAGCAGGTCGCGGCCGAGATCCTGGGTGATGGCCACCCGAATGGTCCGGTCGTCGTCGACTTCCAGGGAGTCCAGCGTGGTCCCGCCGGCCATGGTCCCGATCCGGGCCAGCCAGTAGTCCTCGGTGCTGAACGCGGTGTGCACCTGATCGACGCTGGCGGGCGACTCGACCGATACGTCAAATGGACGCGGCATCGTTGATCAGTCCTAAACGGGTTCCTGGCCCGGCAGCGCCGAGCTCTTGGCCAACAACCGATCCGCCAGGCGGCCAGCGAAAGTCCGCGTCTGCTCCAGCTGTTCGGGTTGCACGTTGGTCGGCGGCAGCTTGAGGCCCATCGAGCGCTTCTTGTACTCCCCGGTGCCGAGATAACTGGTCAGCGCGAGCATCGAGCGCACGTTGTCGCCGGGGTAGGTGAAGTGGATCTCGTCGACGTAGCGGCCGCCCGCCTCCTCGGCGAGTTCGCGCACCCCTTCGAGGTTGGCCTGCCAGAACGTGCGGCACACGACGAATACCGCAAACGGCTTGCCGGACAGCAAGTTACGCGCCTCGTCCGACTTCAGAAAGGAGCGCATCGGCATGCTGACGTTGTCCCACCAGGTCGGCGATCCGATGAGGATCAGGTCGTAGTCGCCGTCGCGCACCGTGTCCGGGGTTTGGATCTCGCCGACCTCGTTGCGCTTCTGCGCCCCGATCACGCTGAGCATGTCGGGCCACACCCGGTGCATCGGGAAGTGGGAAAACTTTTCCGAGTACTTCGGATCGGTGAACTTGATCTCGGCTTCGCTCACCTCGCAGCCGCGGCTGCGGAAGACCTCACCGGCAGCGTCGAGAACCTTGTGGGCCTGCCCGGTGTACGAGTAGTACAGCTGCAGCACCCGCGGCGGCCGTGCGCCGCCACTGGTCGTATCTGTCATGGCTCCTCCATCTCGAACATCTCGCACACTAGCTATCGGTGGTGACCCGCCGCGCCCGAAACTACCGGGCTTGCGATCACCACTAGGGTTAAGCGTCGTGACCCGCCGCGCCCGAAACTACCGGGCTTGCGATCACCACTAGGGTTAAGCGTCGTGACCGACAAAGTTTCCATCGACCTCAGCGGTCCGTCGCAGACGATGCTGACCACCTTGTACTGCAAGGCCTTGGACGCCGACTGGGACAAGCCGATCCTGGGCGACGACTTCGCCAAGGCGGCGGTGGCGCGGATCGACTACAACTGGGACGAACTCAAGGTCGCCAACCGCTGGACCCCGCTGGTGACGGTGCGCACCGCGCAGTTCGACGAGTGGACCCGCGAGTTTCTGACCGCCCACCCAGACGCCACGGTCATCCATGTCGGCTGTGGCCTGGACAGCCGGGTGTTCCGGCTGGATCCCGGCCCGGGCGTGCAGTGGTACGACGTCGACTTCCCGGCGGTTATCTCGTTGCGCGAGAAGGTCTTTCCGAGCCGACCGAACTATCACCTGGTTGGCACGCCGGCGACCGATCCCTCGTGGCTGGATGCGATCCCGGCCGACCGTCCGACGCTGTTTTTGGCCGAGGGCATCAGCATGTACCTGACCGAGGACGACGGCATCGCGCTGCTGCAGCACGTCATCGACCGTTTCACGACCGGCGAGATCGACATCGACTACTACAGCCGGTTGGTAGTCCGGTCGCAGAAGACGCACCGCCTGCAGCGACAGTCCGGTTCGACGCTGCACTGGGCGGTGAACAAGCCTTCGGATGTTCTCGGCCGCCTGTCCGGCGCCCGATTGGTCGACGGCGTGACGTTTTTCGACGCAAGCACGTTCGGCCGCGCATCGGGGGTGTTCCGGTTGATGCGGCAGTTGGTTCGCCCCCTGCCGCCGTTGCGCCGAACCTTCCAGTACCACCGTTACGCCTACGGCCCGGTCAGCTGACGCCCGCGTGCTGCTCGGCGACCTCGACGAGTAGCGAACGGACGGCCTCGACCGACTTCTCCGGTTCCGGCCCGTGCGAGTGGTATTCGACGTTGAGCTGCTCGGCGTAGATCTGGGTGAAGTAGATCTCGATGCCGGCGCTGACCTGAAAGTACAGCTCGCCGTGCGTGGTAGCGACCTCCACGCCCGCGGGTGTGCGCAGAGGCGGCACCAAACCGTTGTCGGACAACAGAACAACGTCGGGCATGCCCGGCGCGTTGCCGACGTACTGCGGGCTGAAGTGCAGCCGGGACTGCTGGATCACGCCCTCGTCCAGGTCGCTCCTGAACGTCGCCGCGATGTCGCGCGCCAGGTCGACGACCGTGGTCTTCTGGTTGATCTCCGCCAGGTAGGTGCCCAGCCCGACCGGGTTGGTGCACCCGGTGGCCGACACCGGCGGCGACAGGAAGTAGCGCAAGTCGACGGTGTAGATGAACGGCACCGGAATGTTGAGCCTGCCCCGAACCTGCCACTCCCCAATCAGGATCGCGGCCGACAGCACGGAATGCATACCGATCTTCTCGGCGCGGCAGAGTTCGACGATCGCGTGCGTCTGGGCCTCGTCGAGTCGGCACGACACCATCGGAACCCGCACGGGTGAAGGAGGTTTGGCGCCGGTGTCACCGCGCCGCGACGGCGGAAGGTCGTAGGCGAACAGCGCCGGCATGAACCGCTCGATACCCGAACGCGCGCCCTTCTGGATGCCGCGGTCGGCAAGCACGGTCTCGATCGACTCCGGCGCGGGCTGCGCGGTCACCGCAGGCGTTTTCCCGCCTGCGACCAGATCGGTGTAGAACGACAGCAATTCCTCGATCAAGCCGTACATGTGGTGACCGTCGGCCAGTGCGTGGTGGACATACAGCGTCGGGTGCGCCTGCCCGTCGCGGATGAATAGCCGAAGGTGGACCAGCGCCTCACCCTGGTCGAAATACGGTGGCGGGTTGACGGTTTCGGACGCGTCGACCTCGATCACCTCGAGGCCGGCATGCATCAGGTCGTCGGCGACCAAGTCGTGCCGGCCGTCGGCCCCGCGCTCGAGTCGCGCGGTCAGCACCGGGTGCGCCTCGAGCAGCAGATCGAAGGCGTCCGTCAGCGCGTCGACGTCGATGGGGCCTTCGAGGTGCGCGGCGAGACCCACGAAGTTATGCGTCTCAGCGAGCATCTCCTCGCTGAGCGCCAGCTTACGAATGACCGACGAGGGAAACACGTTCTGCCTTTCCAGACTTGTCTTACGACAGGTCCACCAGTTCCATTTCGTCGCTGCCGGAATCCATCTCGTCCGCGGCGAGCGCTTCCCGGATCAGCTCCAGCAGGTCTCGCGAGAACCCGTCGGCCAGCGACTGCACGTGCGCCGCATCGACCCTACGGTTGTCGTACCACCAGTCCAGGTGCAGCACACCGGCTGTACGGAAGACCCGCAACTCTATCGCGTGACCCAGCCCCGGAATCGTTTCGCGAACCGGCAACGCGGTGTCAGAGTCGAATCGGACCGCGACGTCCTCGCCCAGCGGCGGCAGATCGGGGATCGTGCCGATGTAGGAGAAGAAGATGTCGGCCGGACTTGCGGCGCCAAGCTGCCGCGCCGTCGGGCCGTACAGGTAGCGCAGCAGCCCGTAGCCGATTCCGTAATGCGGAACATCGGTCAACGTGTTGTGCACATCGTCGAGTAATTGTTTGGCGCCAACGTCTTTGGCGCAACCAAGCGCAATCGGATAGATGGTGTTGAACCAACCGACGGTGCGGCGCAGGTCGACGTCGGGCTTGAGCACCGAGCGGCCCTCGCCGCTGACGTCGACGGCCAGGATCCCGTCGCCGACCTGACGGGCGATCGTCCGCGCCAGCGCAGCCAGCAGCATTTCGTCGATCGGTACCCGGAGTCGTCGACGGGCGTCGTCGATCTCGGTTGTCTCCGCGACGGTCAGCGACGACGCGCTGCGTGCCAGGTCCGGCAGGCCCGGGGCCCCCGCGGTCTGCTCGCTCGCCACCTTCAGAGTCGACGCCGTTGCCGTCTTCATCCAGTAGTCGCGGCTCTCCACGACCGCCGGGTGCACGGCCAATCCGGCGCAGCGCTGTGACCACTCGGTCCACGGCGTCGTGATCGGTTGCAGCGCAATCTCTTCGCCGGCCAACTGTTGCCCGAACGCGGTGAAGATATCGGTCAGCAGAATGTCGCGGGACGCGTTGTCGGTCACCAACGCCCGCACGCTGATCGCGAGATAGGACGAGCCGCCCGGCACGCCGTTGACATATGTTGCAATCAGCGGGTTTGACGGGTCTTGCTGGCGGACAACGTCTATCAGCGTCGACAGCAGCGCATCGCGCTCCTGCGGGGTGCCCGGTTTGATGTCTTCGGGCAGCGAACGGGTGGCCAGGTCCGCGAAGTCCCCGGGCTCGTTGATCACCTGCTCCCATGTGCCCGCGCGTTCGACAAGTCGCAGCCGCAGCGCTTCGTGGTGGTTGCGCACCGAAGTCAGTACCGCGCAGATGTCCTCGACTTTCACGTCGGAGCGAAGCTGCAAGATCAATGGAACTCGCCACTGCTCACGCTCGCGCACCCCGTGTTCGAGGAAGTAGGAGATGTTGGGCGGCACCGGCGGATGCGTGAAGTCGCCGAGCGACTGACGCCCCAGCCCGCCGGCCGCGTAGCGGGCCGTCAGCGCCTTCGCGAGCGCGGCGCAGGTTTGGTTCTCGTAGAGATCCTGCGGCGTGAGGTCCAGACCCTCGTTACCGGCGGTCATCGCGACGCTGATCGCGACCAGCGAATCACCGCCCAGCTCAAAGAAGTTGGCCTTGCGGTCGACGGTGGACAGGCCAAGGCATTGCCCCCAGATGCGTTGCAGGGTGGCTTCCATCGGCGACTGGCCATTCGTGGACGCGGGTGCTGCTCCTCGGCCGCCGTGACACCCGCCGCGCCGTTGACGGCCTCGCCGCCCGTCCACACGTTGGTGCGGTGCTCGATCCAATGCCGTTGGCGCTCAAACGGATAGCCGGGCAGCGTGATCAGCTGCGCCGACTGCCCACCGCGCAGCGGCGACCAGTCCACCTCGACCCCGGCCGACCAGAGCTGACCGAGCGCGAGCAGGAAGGCGTCGCGGTCGTCGCGGTTCTGCGCGTGGTGGCGCATCAGCCGCACCGCGCGGTGCCCGGCCGACCACCGGTGGTGCCGGCTCGCCGAGGATGTGAGCGTGCCGCCGGGCCCGACCTCGATCAGGACGCGGTTCGGGTCGCCGAGCAGCACATCGACCTCGTCGGAGAACCGGACCGTGGCGCGCACCTGGCGCGCCCAGGTCTGCGGGTTGGTGGCCTCACTGGCGGCCAGCCAGGTGCCAGTCACGTTGGACAGCAACGGAATCTGCGGCTCGCGCAGCGTCTGACGGGACAGGAAGCCGGTGAACTCGGGGATCATCGAGTCCATTAGCCGCGAGTGGAACGCATGTGAGGTGCGGACGCGGCGCGCCACGATGCCCTTTTCGGTGAGGCGCTCGCTGAACTGGCGAATGCCTTCCTCGGTACCGGCGACCACACAGCCGCCCGGCTCGTTGATCGTGGCGATATCGACTTCACCGTTGAGGTATTCGCCGACCGCTTCCGGGCTCAGCGCCACGGCGACCATGACACCGCGGGGCGCGGCGTGCATCAGCCGTGCGCGCATCGCGACCACCTTGATGGCCGTGTCGATGTCGAAGACCCCGGCGATGGTGCCGGCGACGTATTCGCCGATGCTGTGGCCGGCGAGCGCCGCGGGCTTGACCCCGTACGACTCGATCAGCTTCGCGAGCGCGTACTCGACGGTGAACAGCGCGGGCTGGGTGCGGTCGGTGCGCTCGAGGTTGCGGGCGGTGCCTTCGAAGATCTCGGCGCGTAGATCGATACCGAGTTCCTCTTTGAAACCCGCCTCGCACTGGTCGAAGTGCTCGGCGAACACCGGTTCGTGGTCGTAGAGGCCGCGGGCCATCCCGATGTGCTGCGCACCCTGGCCGGGGAACAGGAACGCGACCCGGTCGGGTGAGCCGGATTCCTTTGCGCTGGATGCGGATTCACCGATGAACACATTGTCGTGCTCGCCGGCCTCCAGCACCGTGATGGCGTCCTGAGCGTCCTTGACCACCGCGGCCATCCGAACGTTGTCCTTGCGGCGGCGGGTCAGCGTGTAAGCAACATCCGCCAGATTCACGTCACCGCCGGAGTTCTCAGCCAATTCGGCGGCCAGCGACTTACGAGACTGCTCCAGCGCGTCGGTGCTTCGCGCCGACATCAACAGCACCTGCTTCGCCGGTGACGGCGACAAAGATGAAGCCGCGGGCACCGGGGGCGCCTCTTCGAGGATCACGTGCGCGTTGGTGCCACCGACGCCGAACGCGCTGACGCCGGCGCGCAGCACGCCGTCCCACTCCCACGGCCCGTATTCGGTGCGGATCTTGAACGGACCCTTGTCGATGTAGAGCTCGGGGTTCGGGCTGCTGTAATGCAGCGTGGCCGGGATCGCCCGGTGCTTGAGGCACAGAATGGTCTTGATCAGCGCCGCGATGCCGGCGGCCGACTCGAGGTGGCCGATGTTGGACTTCACCGAGCCGACGTAGCAAGGGCCGGAGCGGGTTTCCTCGGAGACCTCGAAAGCCTGTCGCAGGCCTTCGATTTCGATGGGGTCGCCCAGCGGCGTGCCGGTTCCGTGGGCTTCGACGTAGCTGATCTCGGATGCGTCGACCTCGGCGATGGCGTGCGCCTCGGCGATGACGTCGGCCTGGCCGGCCGCGGTGGGGGCGGCGTAGGTCATCTTGGTGCCGCCGTCGTTGTTGAGCGCCGACCCGCGGATCACGGCGTGGATGCGGTCGCCGTCGTCGAGGGCCTCCTGCAGCGCCTTGAGTACCACCACACCGACGCCGCTGCCGAAGATCGTGCCGTCGGAGCGGGCGTCGAAGGGACGGCAGTGCCCGGTTGGCGACACCATCGAGCCTGGGGCGTACCAGTATCCGACGTGATGCGGGATCCGCAGCGACGCGCCACCGGCCAGCGCCAGCTCGCACTCGCCGTTCAGGATGCTCTGGCAGGCCAGGTGCACCGCGACCAACGCCGACGAGCACGCGGTCTGCACCGAGAGGGCCGGCCCGCGCAGGTTGAACGCGTGCGCCACCTTGGTGGCCAGGTAGTCCTTGTCGTTCTGCATGGACAGCTCGACCATATCGAACGTAATACCCTGTCCCATAACGACATTGGGGTCACGATTGGACATGATGTTGTGCAGCAGATAGCCGCTGGTGGTACTGGTCGCGTAGACACCGACCGAGCCCTCGATCTCGCCGGGGTCGTAACCGGCGTCCTCGATCGCATGGAACGCCGTTTGCAGGAACAGCCGGTGTTGGGGATCGGTGGAGCGGGCCCCCTGCGGGGTGAAACCGAAGAAGTCGGCGTCGAATTCGTCGATGCCGTCCATCAGCGCGGCACGCCGCACATAGGCGTGGTTGGCCAGCGTCTTCTCCGGGATGCCCTCGGCCAGCAGGTCGTCTTCGGCGAGCGAGACGATCGACTCCTCGCCGCGGACCAGGTTGTCCCAGAAGGCCGACAGCGTGTTGGCGCCGGGCAAGCGGGCCGCCATGCCGACCACCGCGATCGCGTTGGGCGGCAATTCGCTGTTGCTGGTCACACTCGATCTCCTACCTTTCGCCGAGCGGCCGCTCGCTGCCGGGCTGCGGCGCGCTGCTTGGCTCGGTCACGTACACCACCGCCGCTGTCGGCCTTGTCTTCTGCCTCCAGGCCCAGCTGCCGGATCAAGTCGGTGGTCAATGCGGTCAACGACGCGCCCTGCAACAGCAGGGCCACCGGCGGTTCCACACCGAAGTCGCCGCGAACTGTGTTGCGGATGCGCACCGCCATCAGCGAGTCCATGCCCAGCTCGGTCAGCGGCTGATCGGCCTCCAGGGTGCTGCCCTTCGGGTAGCCCATGATGGCCAGGATGCGGGTGCTCAGGCGGGTGACGATGACGCGGGTGACATCGGCGGGGTCCATCTCGCGCAACGCATCCGGGCCGGCCCAGTCGTCGTCTTCACTGTCGATGTCGAGTTCGGAGGCCAGCTTCGAGAAATAGCCGAGCTGCTGGATCTCCGGGAACGCGGCGGCGGCGCGGTCCAGCCGCAGCCGGGCGACACCGATGTTAGTGGGCTGGTCGGCCAGGATGGCCTCCAGCGCCTCGATGCCCTCGGCCGGCGAAATCGGGTCCAGCGCACTGAAAGTCAGCGACTTGGCCACACCGATGTCGGACCACTGGCCCCAGTTGATCGTGGTGGCCGGCAGGCCCGAGGCACGTCGCCAGTCGACGAGGCCGTCGAGCCACGCGCTGGCTGCGGCGTAGGCGCCCTGCCCGGGCGCGCCCAGCAGCGAGGACGTCGACGAGAAGCCGACCCACCAGTCGAGTTCCGCGCCTTTGTCGCCAGAAGTCACCGAGTGCAAGCGGAGTGCGCCATTGGCTTTGGGCGACCACACCCGCTCCAGGCTGTCCTGACTGAGGCCGGCGACGATCTGGTCGTCGAGCACGACCGCGCTGTGCATCAGGCCGCGCAGGGCGAGGCCGGTCTCCTCGGCCGAGGCGACCAGCTTCTCGGCGACCCCGGGCGCGGCGATGTCGCCGAGCACGACGGCGATCTGGGCCCGCTGCTGGAGTTCCTCGATCAGCGCCTGCGCTTCCTCGGACGGGTCGGAGCGGCCGTTGAGCACGACCCGGCCGGCGCCGCTGTCCACCAGCCAGCGGGCCATCGCCAGGCCAAGCCCGCGCAGACCACCGGTGAGGATATAGGCGCCGTCCGGCCGAACCACCGTGCGGGTCTTGGCGGCGGGCAGCGTCGCGCGGGAAAGCCGCTTGGCGTAACGCTTTTCGTCGCGCCAGGCGATGATGTCGTCCCCGGTCAGCCCGAACTCGGTCGCCAGCGAAGCGACGTGGAAGGCACTGCCGCCGTGCAGGTCGACCAGCGTGGTGCGCAGGTCGGGGTGCTCGTAGGCCAGCACCCGGATCAGACCGGTCAGCGCGTTGACCGACGGGTCGCCCGGCTCGCCGTCGTTGACGGCCAGGCCGTCGCGAGAAACCACCCACAGCCGCGGCGGCTTGCCGTGCCAGCCGGTGAGGATGGTGCGGACCGTCGATGCCACGCCCCAGGTCAGGTCGCGACCGCGGCCCGGTGCGTCGCCGGACTCGGAGCCGTCGAACGGGTTGCGGCCCGCGAAGATGACCACCCCGACCGGTGGCAGCTCAGCATCGCCGGCCGCTTCCGAGAACGCTTCCAGGACAGCCGATTCACGTCCCAGGTCGGCGGTGACCACTCGCCGGGCCGGCGCGGCGAAGGCAGCGCTGAACTCCTTGGCCAACGCCTCGGATTCGGCGCCGTCGGTCAGCACCAGCCAACTGCCGTCGGGGGCGGTCGCTGCGGCATCGACCGGAGTCTCGACCCATTCGGTGTCGAAGATCTTCTGCTCCAACGGCATTGGCACCGTGCGACGCTGCACGCGCTGCAGGTAGATGCCGCTGATCTCGGCGGTGAGCTTGCCTGCCTCGTCGGTGATAAGAACCCTGCCGTTGATGCCCGCACCGTCGCCGCCCGGGTTGACCAACTCGGCGCGGCATTTGGCGCGCCGGCCGACCTCGCCGAACACCCGGATCTTCTCGAATGACACCGGCAGGTAGGTGGCCTCGTCGGCGCTCGCGAGCGATTCGCTGGACAGCGCGGCGGCCAGGCCCTGCAGCGCCGCGTCGAGCAGCACTGGGTGGATGCGGTAGCCGCGGTGTGCGGTCGCCTTGTCGGGAAGCACGATCTCGGTCTCCGACGTGCCGTTCGGGCGCCGGACGATGCGGGTGAGTGCGGCGAACGCCTCGGCGTGGTGCAGGCCGGTGGCGCGCAGTGCCGAATACAGGTCGGCGGGCGAGATCGCGGTGCCGGGGTCCGCCGACGCGGCCGGCATGGTCGGTGGCTCCGATTGCCCCACTTCGACTTTCGCGACGGCATGGCGAATCCAGGCCCCGGATGCCGAGCGGGAGTGGATTTCGACGCGGATCTCGTCGCCGTCCTTCTCACCGCGAGACAGCTGAGTGGTCAGCTGAGTCGACTCGGACAGCGGTAGCATCTGCTCCACCTCGACGCCGACCGACACCGAGGTGGCCGGCAGGCCGAGTGCCTCGCAGGCGGCGGCCAGCGCGATCTCGCCGAACCCGGTGCCGGGCATGACGGGCTGGCCGTGCACCTTGTGGTCGAGCATGTACGGCAGCAGCTCGGTGCCCACGTCGGCGGTGAAGACATGGTCGCGGCCGGACGGCAGCTCGACATGGGTGCCCAGCAGCGGGTGGGCGCTGGCCGCCTGCCGGGTCGCCGAGAACGGCGCTGCCCAGTAGCGGACGTGCTGCCACGGCGTCGGTGGCAGGTCGATGAGTTTCTTTGTGCCACTCGCGTTCCGGGCCGCGGTGAGCGATGGTGGCCGCACCGTCGACAGCTGAGTGTGAAACGTCAGCGTCTCGGGGTTGTCGCGGGTCAGGGTTCCCGACACGATAACGCCGCCACGGGGCTTGGCCGACTCCAGCGTGCCGTTGATGGCGTGGCTGAGCAGCGGATGCGGGCTGACTTCGACGAAGGCCGAGTGGTTTTCGGCCGCGGCGGCAACCGCCTGGCTGAACCGCACCGGGTTGCGCAGGTTGACCACCCAGTACTCCGCGTCGAATTTCGCTGCGGCATCAGCGGATTGGCCGACGGTGCTGATCAACGGAATCGTCGGGGTCTGCGGCTTCAGGTCGGCCAGCGCGACCTTCAGGTCGGCCAGGATCGGGTCGACGGTCGGGTGGTGCGAGGCCACGTCCACCTCGACGCGACGCGCCAGCTTGCCCTGTTTGTCGACGATCGCGACGACGGCGTCGACCTGGTCGGGCGGGCCGGCGATCACGGTCTGCTGCGGCGCGGCGTACACCGCCACCGTGATGTCGGGATGCTCCCCCACCAGCTTCTCGGTCTCGGCGGCGCCCAACTCCAGTAGGGCCATAGCGCCCTGGCCGGACAGCCGCTTCATCAGCTTCGACCGCGTCCCAATGACTTTCAGACCGTCGGCCGGGCTCAACGCACCCGACACCACCGCCGCGGTCACCTCACCCATCGAATGACCGATCACCGCATCCGGCTCAACACCGTACGAACGCCACAGCGCCGTCAACGCCAACTGCATGCCCACCAGCACCGGCTGAATCCGGTCGATACCCACCACCGGCTCACCCGACAGCAACACGTCCTTCAGCGAAAAACCAACCTGCGCAACAAAATCCGGTTCCAACCCGTCCACCGCCGCAGCGAAAGCCGGCTCCTCGGCCAACAACTGCCGACCCATCCCCGCCCACTGCGAACCCTGACCCGAATACAGGAACACCGTGCCCTTACTCTGCGGAACCGCGTGCGCGGCAACGACTCCCGGCGTCGGCCTACCGGCGGCAAGCGCCCGCAGGCCGGCGATGGCCTCGTCGCGGTCGCGCGCGGACACCGTGGCGATCTTGTTGTGCCGACTGCGGTACAGGTTGACCGTGTGCGCGATGTCGGCCAGCGCCACCTCTGCACCCTGACCCGACATCCAATCGGCCAGTGCCGCAGCCCATGCCGCGATCCGCTGCTCGCTCTTGCCGGATACCGTCAGCGTGGTCACCGGCGAGTGCGTCGCCGCGACCGGCGTCGGCTCTGGACCCTGTTCGATCACGACGTGGGCGTTGGTGCCACCGATCCCGAACGACGAGATGGCGGCCCGGCGCGGGCAGTCCTCGGCCGGCCAGGGGCGCAGTTCGGTGGGGACGAACATCCGGGTCGACTTGTGGTCGATCGCCGGGTTCCATTGCGAGAAGTTGAGGTTCGGCGCGATCTGCGCCCGCTGCACCGACAGGGCGGCTTTGATGAAGCCGGCAATGCCCGCGGCGGCCTCGAGGTGGCCGAAGTTGGATTTCACTGCGCCGAGGGCACATTGGCCCTCGCCGCGGCCGTACTGGTCGGCCAGCGCCTCGAATTCGATCGGGTCCCCGAGCCCGGTGCCGGTGCCGTGCGCCTCGATGTAGTTGACCGAGCCCGCGGCCACGTTGGCGCTACGCAGCGCGGCCTTGATGACGTCCTGCTGCGCAATGGTGTTGGGCGCGGTCAGCCCGTTGGACCGGCCGTCCTGGTTGACCGCGGAGCCGCGGACCACGGCGAGCACCCGGTCGCCGTCGCGCACCGCGTCGGTGAGCCGTTTGAGCACGATCACGCCGCAACCTTCGCCGCGAACGAACCCGTTGGCGCGGGAGTCGAAGGAGTAACAGCGGCCGTTCGGCGACAGCATGCCCCACTTGGCCATGGCGATCTGCGTTTCGGGTCGCAGGATCAGGCTGACCCCGCCGGCCAGGGCCAGATCGCTTTCCCGCAGCCGCAGGCTCTGGCAAGCGAGGTGGATGGTCACCAGCGACGACGAGCAGGCCGAGTCGATCGCGACGGCCGGTCCGCGCAGACCCAACAGATACGCGATGCGCCCGACGGCGACCGCGTGGGCGTTGCCGGTCGCGGAGTAGGCGTCGATGGAGTCCGGGTTGGCGGCCGAAATCGTCTGATATTCCCCGTAATACACGCCCATCAGGACGGCGGCGCGCACACCGGACAGGTCCTCGGTGGCGATGCCGGCATGCTCGAGAGCTTCGTAGGCAACCTCCAGCATCAACCGCTGCTGGGGGTCCATCGCCTCGGCCTCACGCGGCGAGATGCCGAAGTAGTCGGCGTCGAAACCGGAGACGTTGGAGAGGAAACCGCCCCACTTGGACTGCATCCGACCGGGGGCGAACTGATCCGGATCGTAGTAGTCGTCGGCGTTCCAGCGGTCGGCCGGAATCTCGCTGATCCCGTCGCCGCCACTGGCCAGGAAGTTCCAGTAACCCTCCGGGCCGTCGGCACCGCCCGGGAAACGGCAACCCATACCCACGACCGCAATCGGCTCGGCGACGGCGAGCTGCGACGCCTTGTCGAACCGTTGCGTCAGCTCGTCCCGTTTCTCACCGGACATCGCCGAAACTCTGTCGTAAATGGTCGCCATCAGAAAATACCGCTCTCACTGCCCGCCGAAGCCGACTCCACGCTGTCAAAGAGTTCATCCAACACACTGCTCGCCGACTCGGCGGCAAGCTCGGCGGTATCTTCCTCCGGCGTGTCCGGCGGTGCAAGCAGACCGGCGACGTAGGTCGCCAGCGAGGCGATCGTCGGGTGGTTGAACAACATGTTTGCCGATACGTCCAGGCCGACCAGCTTCTTGGTCTCCTTGAGCACCGTCATGGCCATCATCGAGTCCAGACCCAGTTCGGGGAACGGCGCCTCGAGGCTGATCGACGACGGCGACATCCTCAGCTCGCGGCCCAGGATGGCCTGCAGCCGGGTCTGCAGCTCGGTCAGCCGCTCCTCGGTCGACAGCGTCGACCAGTCCGGCGGCGCGTCCACGGCCGCGGGGGCCGCCTCTGCGACGCGGTGCTCGACGGCCGTGGCCTCGAACTCCGAGGCGATCCGCTCGAAGTAGGCCAGCTCGCGGAACTCCGGAGTCGCCGCGACCGCCCGGTCGAGCCGCAACCGCCCGACGCCGACCCGGTTGAGCGGTCCGCCGACCAGTGTCTGCAGCGCCTCGATGCCCTCGTCGGGGGTGATCGGGTCGAGCACGCTATAGGT
This sequence comes from uncultured Actinomycetota bacterium, assembly GCA_963822655.1. Taxonomy (GTDB): domain Bacteria; phylum Actinomycetota; class Actinomycetes; order Mycobacteriales; family Mycobacteriaceae; genus Mycobacterium. The sequence goes on along the minus strand of CAWGIJ010000011.1, from coordinate 810,104 downwards.
CAGTTTGCTGCTCATACCGACGGCCGACCACTGTCCCCAGTTGATTGCGGTGGCGGGCCGTCCCGCGGCGCGCCGCCACGTCATCAGCGCATCGAGCCAGGCGTTACCGGTCGTATAGGCCAGCTGGCCGGGCAGACCGAGCATGGTGGCCATCGACGAGAAGCCGACCCACCAGTCCATGTCCTTGTCGGCCGTCGCGGCGTTGAGCCGCAGCGCACCGGCGACCTTGGGCGTCCAGACCCGCTCGAGACCCTCCCGGGTCAGCGTGCTCACCAGACCGTCGCCGGTCACACCGGCGCCGTGCACTAGTCCGCGCAACGGCTTCCCGGTCTCTTCGGCCGCGGCCACCAATCGCTCCGCCACGCCCGCGGTGGCGATGTCGCCGGAGACGAAGACGACGTCGCTGTCCAGGCCGGCCAGGTAGGCGCGCTGCTCGTCGGACGGCTCGCTGCGGCCGTTGAGCACGATGCGGCCCGCGCCGCGCTCCACCAGCCACCGGGTGACGACGGTGCCGAGGCCACCAAGACCACCGGTGATGATGTAGGAGCCGTCGGCACGGACGGCTGCCTCGTGACCGCCGTCGAGCGGCACGCGCACCAGGCGTTCGACGTAGCGGCCGTCCCCGCGCAGCGCGACCACGTCGTCTCCGGTAGCGGCCGCGAGCTCGCCGGTCAACCTGTCGAGCACGTCGCCGCTGCCGATGTCGAGCAGGGTGGCGCCGAGGTCCGGTTCGCCGGCCAGCACGCGGGCCGCTTCGCCAGGGAACCGCCAGTTGCGGATGAGGCCCTTGAGCGCGCCGATCGCCGGGTCGCCGGGCTCGTCGTCGTGGACCGAAAGTCCGTCTCGGGTGACCAGCCACAGCCGCGGCGAGGTGCCCTTCCAGCCGTCGACCGCCGCGTGGGCGGCGGCGGTGATGTCGATGACCAGGTCGTGGGCCCGCTTCAGGGCGGCATCGGTGGCTTGAATCTCATCGCCGTCGAACGGCGCGTTGGCCAGCAGCACGACAATGCCGACCGGCTTCGAGTCGGCGGTCTTGGCGAACGCCTCGGCCACCGCGGACTCGTCGGCCAGCGGGGCGCCGACCGCGCGCCGGGTCGCCGACGTGAGCTTGTCGGTGATCGCGGTCGCGAGAGCGGTTGTCTCGTCGGCAGGGTCAGTTTCGGCCAGTATCACCCAGGCGCCGTCGGCCACCGCGCCACCGTCGGCAGCCGGGCTCTGCACCCAGGCGGCGTCGAAGATCTTCTGCTCTAACGACAGCGGAACGCTGGCCAGGTCGACGGGCTTGAGCTCGACACCGGTCAGCTCGGCGAGCAGGGCGCCGGCGTCATCGGTCAGGACGACACGGCCACGCTCGCCGTCCAGTTCGGTGTGCGCGTGGACCCGGCCACGGATCGGGGCGAACAGTTGGATCATCTCGATCGAAACCGCTTGGTAGGACGTGTCTTCCGCCTCAGCGGAAAAGGCGGCCGCAAGCTGCTGCACAGCGGCGTCGAGCAGTACCGGGTGAATGTGGTACTCGGGGTGGTCGGCGACGCCGTCGGGCAGCGCGATCTCGACACCCTGCTCGGCGGCCTGTCCGGCCGGGGCGCCGCGCTGGGCGACGTCGGCGACCGCATAGCGCGTCCAGCTGCCACCAGCCGAGCGGGCTTGGATCTCAACGCGATTCACGTCCGGGTTCAACGACAGCTGGGTGGTCACGCGGGTCTGCCCGTCGAGGATCAGCGGCCGCTCGATGGTCAGCTTGCTGACCGCGGTGGCTCCGAGCGCTTGACTGGCGGCGGCCAGCGCCATCTCGGCCAGTCCGGCCGCCGAGACGACGGCCTGACCGCCGAGGGTGTGATCGGCCAGCCACGGCAGCGTCTCGACACTGACGTCGGTCTGCCAGACGTGCTCGTTGCCCGACGGCAGTTCGACGTGCACGCCGAGCAGCGGGTGGACGTCGGTGAGCTGCTGGCCGGCCGGTTTCTTCTCGACCCAGTAGCTGGCGTGCAGCCACGGCGAGGCCGGGATCTCGACGCGGCGACGGCCCTCGGCCCGGTCGGCCGCGACGCCGATGGTGGCGAGTTGCTCATGGACGGAGAGGGTTTCGTCGTCGCCGCGCTTCATCGCGGCGGTGACGGCGAACTGGTCGCGGGACGACACCGAGGCCAGCGTCTCGCCGATGCCGTGGGTCAGCAGCGGGTGCGGGCTGATCTCGATAAATGTGTGCGCTCCATGCTCTTCAAAAGCCTTGGCGACGGCCTGGCTGAACCGCACCGGGTTGCGCAGATTGACCACCCAGTACTCGGCACTGAAACTCGGAACTTCGGCGCTTTCACCGACGGTGCTGATCAACGGAATTCGCGGCGGCTGCGGCTTCAGGTCGGCCAGCGCGGCCTTCAGGTCGGCCAGGATCGGGTCGACGGTCGGGTGGTGCGAGGCCACGTCCACCTCGACGCGACGCGCCAGCAGGCCTTGCGCGTCGACCGCGGCGATCGCGGCGTCGATCTGCTCGGGCGGGCCGGCGATCACGGTCTGCTGCGGAGCGGCGTATACCGCCACCGTCACGTCCGGGTACTGCCCAACGAACTTCTCGGCCTCCGCGGCATCGAGTTCGACCAGCGCCATAGCGCCCTGGCCGGACAGCCGCTTCATCAGCGTCGACCGCGTCGCAATGACTTTCAGACCGTCGGCCGGGCTCAACGCACCCGACACCACCGCGGCGGTCACCTCACCCATCGAATGACCGATCACCGCATCCGGCTCAACACCGTACGAACGCCACAGCGCCGTCAACGCCAACTGCATGCCCACCAGCACCGGCTGAATCCGGTCGATACCCACCACCGGCTCACCCGACAGCAACACGTCCTTCAGCGAAAAACCAACCTGCGCAACAAAATCCGGTTCCAACTCGTCCACCGCCGCAGCGAAAGCCGGCTCCTCGGCCAACAACTGCCGACCCATCCCCGCCCACTGCGAACCCTGACCCGAATACAGGAACACCGTGCCCGAGCCGTGCGGCTTGTCGCCCGCCTCGACGACGCCGGTCGCGGGTTCGCCGGCGGCCAGTGCGCGCAGACCGGCGACGGCCTGTTCGTGGCTGCGCGCGGCGACGGCGGCGAAGCTGCGGTAGCGGCCGCGGTGGTTGTTGACGGTGTTGGCGACGTCGGCCAGTGGCGCGCCGGCACCCGCGCCGGACATCCAGTCGGCGAGCATCTCGGCGATCGGGCCGATGCGGGCCGGGGTCTTGCCGGAGACCATCAGCGTGCTGACGGCCGGTTCCGGCTGTGCGGCAACCGGTTCCGTGGTCGGAGCCTGCTCGATCACCACGTGGGCGTTGGTGCCGCTGACGCCGAACGACGACACCCCGGCGCGACGCGGGCGGGTGACCTCGGGCCACGGCATGCCGTCGGCCGCGATGGTGAACTTCGACGCGCCCGCCCCGGCGTTCGGGGTCAGCCCGGTGAAGTGCAGGTGCGGCGGGATGAAGCCGTGGTTCATGCTGAGCACGGTCTTGATGAAGCCGGCGATGCCCGCGGAGTTCTCCAGGTGGCCCAGGTTGGTCTTGACCGAGCCAAGCACCAGCGGCGCCGAGTCGTCGCGCTGACCGAAAACCGCACTCAGCGCGTCGAGTTCGATCGGGTCGCCCAACGCGGTGCCGGTGCCGTGCGCCTCGACATAGTCGATCTCCGACGGTTCCAACCGCGCCGACGCCAGCGCCGCGCGCAATACCGCCTGCTGCGCGGGCCCGCTGGGCACCGTCTGCCCGCTGCTCGGCCCGTCCTGGTTGACGGCCGAACCGCGCACCAGGGCCAGCACGTTGTCCCCGTCGCGCTCGGCGTCACTGAGCCGCTTGAGTACCACAACGCCACAGCCCTCGCTGCGCACGTAGCCGTTGGCGGCGGCATCGAAGGTCTTGCACTGACCATCCGGGGCCAGCATTCCCCACCGAGAACAGGCAATGCTGTTGTGCGGGGTCAGGATCAGGTTGGTGCCGGCGGCCAGCGCCTGATCCGTCTCCCGACGGCGCAGGCTCTGGCAGGCCAGGTGGATGGCGACCAGCGACGACGAGCACGCGGTGTCGACCACGACGGCCGGACCATGTGCCCCAAGGAAATACGACAGCCGTCCCGCTGCGAAGTTCGACGCGTTGCCGAACGGGATGTAAGGGTCGATTCCCGCCGGCGGCCCCTGTGCCGCAATCAGCGAATAGTCATAGGTGGTCAGGCCGACGTAGATACCGGTCTGACTGTTGCGCGCCGACTTGGGAGTGACGCCGGCGTTTTCCAGTGCCTCCCAAGCGACTTCGAGCAGCAATCGTTGCTGGGGGTCCATCGCCACCGCTTCGCGCGGGGAGATGCCGAAGAACTCGGCGTCGAACTGGTCGGGCTGCCACGAGGTGAGGAAGCCGCCTTCGCGGTTGCAGATCGTTCCCGGGCGGGTGTGGTCCTCGGAGAAGTAGGCGTCGGCGTCCCAGCGGTCCTCGGGTACGCGGACAACGCCGCTGACCCCGTCGTGCAGCAGCTGCCAGTAGTCGGCGGGAGTGTTGACGCCACCGGGCAGCCGACAGGCCATGCCGACCACGGCAATCGGTTCGACGTCGGCCTTTTCGGCGATCTCCAGCCGGGCCGTCAGGTCATCGATCTTGCGGAGAGCCTCGGTGATGATCGCCCGACGGTCTGGCGGTGCAGTCATCCCGCTCAACCCAGCCTTTCTGACAGCTCTTTGAGTAGTTCGTCGTCGCTGAAGTCGTCGTAGTCGTCAGCGCTGTCGTCCTCGGCGGCCTCGGCGACCTCCGGCAGCAGCGTCGCGAGGTACTCCGACAACGCCTCGACGGTCGGATAGTCGAACACGACCGACGCCGGCAGCGTCTCGCCGAGGCTGTCCGACAGGGCGCGCTGCAGCGTCACGCTCATCAGCGAGTCCATGCCGGACTGGAAGAAGCCGGCGGTCGGGTCGAGCAGCTGCGCCGATGCCAGGCCCATCGCGTTGACCACCTGTGCGGTGACGTGGTCGACCAGGATGCCGCGGCGGCGCGTCGGGTCGGCCTCGCGCAACGCGTCCCGGAACTCGGTGCTGCGCGCGGCCGCGCCGTCCGCATCGGCGGTCTCGGTGGACAGCAGGTCGTCGACGATGCGCAGCGCCGCACGGGTGCGGTATGCGGCGGCCAGCAGCGGCCAGTCGGCAGCCACCACGGTCGGCCGCGAACCGGCGCCGGGTCCGGTGAGCAACGGCAGTGCCTTGATGGCGACGTCGTCGGCCATCGGCTCCAGACCGGAGGCCAGGGTGACCTGACGTTCCTCTTCGGATTGCCCGTCGGACAACGACTTCCACAGACCCCAGTTGATCGCGGTGGCAGGCAGGCCGGCGGCCCGGCGGGCCAGCGCGAAGGTGTCCAGGAACGTGGTGGTCGCGGTGTAGTGCGCCAGCCAGCGCGACCCGGTCAGACCAGAGATCGACGAGAACAGCACGAACTGATCGATCTTGTGCCGCAACGACAGTCGGTGCAGCACCGACACCACGTCCAGTTTGGGACGGAACATCGCGGTCACGTCTTCGTCGGTCATCTGCAGCAACTCGGTCGGCCCACCGCCGAAGGCCGCGACGTAGATGCCACCCAGCGGCGGAAGGTCATTACCGAATCGGTCGAACACGGCGCTCATCGCGGACTCGTCGGCCGCGTCGGCGGCCGCCGTCACCAACGTTGTGCCGGACGGCGCCAACGCGGCCGCCAGCTCGTCGAGCTTGGTTCCGGGGTTGCGCGACACCGCGACCACGGTGCCCGCGCCCGAGTCGGCGAGTTGCTGGATCAGGTGCGGACCGATGTTTCCGGTCGCACCGATCACCAGATAGGCACTCTCAGCGGACAATTCGGCCGCAGCAGCCGCCGGGGCGTAGCCCTTCTGCAGCCGCGGAACCCGGCGCACACCGGCCCGGTAGACGATCTGGTCTTCGTGGTCGCCGGCCTGGGACTCGTCCACCACGTAGGAGGCGGCCAAGCCGTCGGGCACCGACTCGTCGATGTCGACGACGCGGCCCCAGAATTCCGGGTGCTCCAGCGCCAGCGTGCGACCCAGTCCCCACAGCACGGCCTGCGACGCGTTGGCCCGGTCGCCGTCGCCAACCGGCTGGGCGTTGCGTGTGAGCAGGTAAAGCCTTGGCGCCACGCCCATTTCAGCGATGGCCGCAGAGAGCCGGCGGGCGGCGTTGAACAGGTCATAGCCGGCTTCGAAGTCGAACTGGCCACCGGTGACCTGCGGTGCGTACAGCACATGGGTCACACCGGCGAGCGCGTCGGTGATCGCCGAAGGGTCGGCGCCGGCGGCCAGAAGTGCGGTCGGCTCGGTCTCCGCGGCGAACTCGTCGCCGAGCGCCCGGCCGATCTCGTCGCCCAGGCCGGAGTCGGTGATCACCAGCCACGAGGCGTCGGCATCACCCTTTTTGCCGGTCAACTCGCGGGCCGGCCAGGCCAGGTTCAGGTACCACTCGGCCGGGATCGGCCCGTCGGCCGCTCCCGGCACCGAAGCCGAATCGGCAACGCCGGCAACACTTCTGATTGGGGTGATGGGCCGTGTGTTCACCCAGAACTTGCTGTGGTGCCACGGCGTGGTCGGCAGCAACGGATGTGGCTCGACCGGGTGCGGGGTCTGCGGCGGGTGGCTGGTGTGCACGGTGTTCAGGTTCGTGTGGAACCGGAGCGCGTCGTCGCCGTCGCGCCACAGCGTGCCGACGCTGTGGTTGTGGCTGGTGGGGTCCAGCGTGTCGCCGACGGAATTCGTCAAGATCGGGTGTGCGCTGACCTCGATGAAGGTGCCGTGCTCTTCGGCGGCGGCCGCGACGGCCTGACTCAGCAGCGCGGGCTGACGGACGTTCGCCACCCAGTAGTCGGCGTCCAGCATCGGCGACTGGAAGCCCTCCATCACCGTCGAGTAGAACGGGATTGTCGGGATCTCAGGCTCCAGATCGGCCAGCGCCTCGCGCAGTTCGCCGAGGATCGGGTCCATGAACGCGGTGTGCGACGCGACTTCCATGTTCACCCGGCGGGCGAACTTGTTCTGCGCGCTCACCGCGGCGACCACCGCGTCGACCGGTGCCACCGGCCCGGCGATCACCGTCTCGCGCGGCGAAATATAGCCCGCCACACTGACTTCGGGATAGTCGGCGATCAGCGCCTCGGCCGCCGCAGAGTCGAGTTTGAGCAGCGCGACCGCGCCCTGACCGGCCATCCGCGACATCAGCTTCGACCGGATGGAGATGACCCGCAGGCCGTCGACGACGCTCAGCGCACCGGCCACCACTGCGGCGGTGACCTCACCCATCGAGTGGCCGATCACCGCGTCGGGGTGCACGCCGTAGGAGCGCCACAGCTCGGTCAGCGCCAGCTGCAGGCCCATCAGCACCGGCTGCACCTGCGCGTCGCCGCTGATGGCCTCGCCGTTGGCGATGATGTTCTGCAGCGAAAAGCCAACCTGCTCAACGAAAATCGGGTCAAGCTCGGCGATAGCCTCGGCGAACACCGGCTCGTCGGCCAGCAGCTGCTGGCCCATACCGGCCCAGTGCGAACCCTGACCGGAGAACACGAACACCGTTCCCGGACTGCACGGTCCGTCGTGCGGGCCGACCACACCCTCGCAGGCGCGGCCCTCGGCCAGCGCCTGCAGTGCGGTCACGGCCTGCTCGCGGTCGCGGACGCACGCGGTGGCGAACTGGGCATGCCGCTCGCGGTGATAGCTCAGCGTGTGGGCCACGTCCGGCAGACGCACCTTGGCGCCCGCACCCTGCAGCCAACTCGCCAGGGAGGCGGCCTGCGTCGCGATCCGCTCTGGCGACTTGCCCGTCAGCACCAGCGTGGTCACCGCCGGGTCGGCCTCGCGGATCACCGGAATGGCGGGCGGTGCCTGCTCGATCACCGCGTGGGCGTTGGTGCCACCGAACCCGAACGACGAGATGCCGGCGCGCCGCGGCTGACCGGTCTGCGGCCATTCCGTTTGCTCGACAACGACTTTCAGCCGCAATTGGTCGAAGGGAATGTGCGGGTTCGGGGTGTGGAAGTGCAGGTTGGGCGGAATGCTGCCCCGGTACACCGACAGCACGGTCTTGATCAGGCCCGCGATGCCCGCGGCGGCCTCGAGGTGACCGAGATTGGTCTTCGCGGTGCCGATCAGCAGCGGCGCGTCCTCGGCGCGGCCACGTCCCAGCACGGTACCGAGCGCGCGCGCCTCGATCGGGTCACCGAGGGGCGTGCCGGTGCCGTGCGCCTCGACATAGTCGACCTCCTGCGGCTGCAGGCCCGCGTTGGCGTAGGCCGAGCGCAGCACCGCCATCTGGGCCGCGGGGTTGGGCGCCAACAGGCCGTTGGACCGGCCGTCCTGGTTGACCGCCGAACCGCGCACCACGGCCATCACCCGGTCGCCGTCGCGGACGGCGTCGCTGAGCCGCTTGAGCACCACGACACCGCAGCCCTCGCCGCGGATGAAGCCGTCGGCGTCGGCGTCGAACGCGTGGCAGGCGCCGGTGGGCGACAGCGCACCGGTCTGGTCGAAGGCCCGCACCACTGACGGCGCCAGCATCAGGTTCACGCCGGCGGCCAGCGCGACGTCGGAGTCGCCGACCCGCAGGCTCTGGCAGGCCAGGTGCAGGGCCACTATCGACGACGAGCATGCGGTGTCGACGGTGATCGACGGGCCGCGGAAGTCCAGGAAGTATGACAACCGGTTGGCGATAATACTCAGTGCCCCACCGGAATTGGTCCACGCGTCGACGTTGGTCAGGTCGATGCCCGCGACGTAGCCGTAGTCGGTGTAGCAGGCGCCGGCGAAAACACCGGTCTGCGAGCGGCGCAACGAACTCGGCGGGATGCCCGCGTGTTCCAGTGCCTCCCAGGCGACTTCGAGCAGCATGCGCTGCTGCGGGTCCATCTTGATGGCTTCGCGGCTGGAGATGTCGAAGAATTCGGCGTCGAACTCGTCGAGGTTGTCCATGTAGCCGCCGTGGCGGGTGGTGTTCGACAGCGCGGCGGCGACCTCGGGGGTGCCGTCGTCGAACGGCGCCCAGCGCGCAGCGGGCACCTCGGAGACGGCGTCGTTGCCATCGCAGATGAACTGCCAGTACTCGTCGGGACCGGAGATGCCGCCGGGCAGGCGGCAGCCGAGGCCGACCACAGCGATCGGCTCGTCCAGGTGAGCATGGCCCGCCGCCACCTCGGACTCGGAGGCCAGCGACTCGTCACCGGTGAGGAACCGGGCCAGGTCGGCGATGGTCGGGTGCTGCCAGAATTCGACGGGCGAGACCTTGCGGCCGAGCAGCTCCGACAACTCACCGGAGAGCACCACGGCGTCGCGCGAGCCCAGGCCGAGATCGCTCATCGGGGCGTCGAAGTCGATGTCGTAGGGGCTGCACCCGACGTTGGTGACGAGGTAGTCAGCCAGCCAGTGCCGTAGCGCTTCCTCGTCATACGAGGACGTCATCAGATGCCCCTTTCACTGCCAGCCGGTGCCGACTCCACGCTGTCGAACAGCTCACTCAACACGCCGCCGTCCGAATCGCCCAAAATGTCGACGTCACTGTCCGATTCCGGCTGGGGCGACACCTTTTTCGCGAGGTGTTCCGCGAGCGCAACGATAGTCGGATAGTTGAAGAGCATGGTCGCGGATAGCTCGATCCCGACGAACAGCTCCGTGTCCCGGCGCACCGACATCGCCATCACCGAGTTCAGGCCGTATTCGGCGAACGGTCGGTCCAGGTCGAGTTCGCTTTCGGCCAGGTACAGCTCGCGGGCCAGGATGGCGCGCAGACCGGTCTGCAGCTCGCTGCGAACGTCCTCGGGCGCCATCTCCGACCAGGCAGGAGTCGCCGCATGCGGCTCATCTGGCACGGATTCGTCGGCCGAGCCCATCGGCGCCATGACGGCCTGCGCGACGTCGTAGCGGGCCAGGTGCTCCCAGGCCGCGAAGGCCTCGTCGGCGGTGATGGCCCGCGACCCGAGCCGCTCGAGTTCCTGCAGCGCGATCGCCGCCTCAGCGCCGAAACCGAGCCCGCGCCAGGCCACCCAGTCTTGGCTGACGGTGTGACAACCCTGCCGGTGCCGCAGCTGGGCCAGGCCGTCGAGGTAGGCGTTGGCTGCGGCGTAGGCGCCCTGGCCGGGGACCCCGAACACGGCGCCGGCCGCGGCGGTCAGGAACATGAAGTCGAGGCTGCCCGGCGGGAAGGCCTGGTGCAGCACCTGCGCGCCGGCGATCTTCGGCCACACCGTGGTCCGCAGCCGGGCTTCTTCGAGCTCGGTGAACAGCTCGGCGTCGGTGAGCCCGGCGCCGTGCACGACACCGCGGATCGGCACCGCGCCCTCGTCATCGCGCTTGGCCAGCAGGGCCTGCATCGACTCGGGCGAGCCGATGTCGAGAGCGACGGCTTCGACGGTCACTCCGCGGGCTTCCAGCGCGCGGACGGCGTTGATCTTCTGCACGGTCGCGGTGTCGTTGGTCTCGCTGTCCCAGTCGCGGCGGGGCGGCAGCGCGGTGCGGCCGGCCAGGATCACCCGGCGCGCTCCCCGGTCGGCGAGCCAACCGGCCGTCAGCAGACCGAGCGCGCCAAGACCACCGGTGATCAGGTAGGCCGCGTCCGGGCGGCAGCGCAACGGTTCGCGGACCGGCTCACCGGAAACCGTCTTGAGGCCGGGTGCGAAGAACTCGCCATCGCGCAGCGACAGGATCGACTTGGCGGGCGTACGCAGCATCGGGGCCAGCGCCGGCACCAGCGAGTCGATCGGCGCGTCCTCCGGCAGGTCGACCAGACCGCCCCACAGCTGCGGCTGCTCGGCGCGGATGACGCCGGCGGTGCCCCACAGCGGACTCTGCGCAACCGCGGCGTCCGAGCTGCCGTCGCGCACGCCGCGCGTGCTGATCCACAGCGTGACCGGGTGACTCTCGTCGCGGGCGGCCAGCCCGCGGACTAGGTCGACCAGTTCCATCGACGTCCGCACGGCGGTATCGACATGACTTTCGCCGGAACGGGATTCGGCGACGTACAGCACGTAGCGCGCGTCGGCGACATCGGAGGAAACGTAGCCGTTCCGCATGAGGGCGTCGCGAATGTCGTTGCCGCCCAGAACCGCAAGGGTGCTCGCACCCGCGGCGTCGGGCGCCTCGTCGGGAGTGAACGGCTGCCAATCGATAGCGTGCACCATCGAGGTGGGGTCGTCGGTGCGGCCGGTGGTCGCGCCGGAGTCGACTGCGGCGTAGCGCAGGCCGCGGACCTCGAAGCAGGTGCTGCCGTCGGGCGCGGTCGCGGTGATGTCGACGACGAGGTCCTCGTCGCTGCCGCCGCGGCGGCGGACCTCGACACGGCCGCGCGGATCGGCGAGTTCGATGTCGAACTGCACGCCGTTGACCGCGGCCGGGACCATCAGCCGCGGGTTGTCGCTGTCCAGCAGGCGGGCGAGGTGAATTGCGGCGTCCAGCAACGCAACTGACGAGGCTTGGGTCAGCTCGACGTCGGCGCTGAGTTCACCGGCCTTCGAGTGGCAGGAGCCGATCGACCAGCCGAATGGGCGGCCTTCGCTGCCCCAGGTCTGCCAGAAGGACGTGATCGCGTCGTCGGCGAAGTCGGCGTCGGTGGCGGCCGGCGCGGCGACCGCCTCCGACGAGCCGGCGATCTCGTCCCGCGAGATGCGCGCCGTGGCATGCCGGATCCATCCGGAGCCCTGCCCGGACGCGCTCGACGACACCGTGACCGAACCGCCGTCGCCGACCACCTGGACGACCCGCGGCTCGCCGACCACGATCGGGTAGTCGAAGCGAATGTCGGAAAGCGAGGCCGCGTCGTATTCAGCGGCGGCCGTCGAAAGTGTTTGCAGCAGCACCGAAATCGGGATGATCTCGACGCCCTTGTTGTGGTGCGAGCCCGGGTAGGGCTTGTTGGTCGAAGCCAGACGCGCCTGCCAGAGGTGCGTCGACGGTGTCGCGGCGACCGGGATGTGCTGGCCGAGCAGCGTGCCACGCTGCGGTGCCGTGTCGGCGGTTTTGACGAACTCCTCGGCGCTGATCCAGTGCTTCGCGTGGCGCCACGGAGCGCTCGGCAATACGGGGTGCGGCTCGGGCGGGTGTGGCAGCGCCGGCGGACGCATGATGTGCGTGGCGTTGAGGTTGGTGTGGAAGCTGACCGTGTCATCACCCTTGCGAGACAACGTCCCAACGCTGTGGTGGTGCATCGCCTCCAGCGTCTCGGAGATGGCGTGGGTCAGCGTCGGGTGCGGGCTGATCTCGACGAACGTGGCGTGCTGGGCGGAGGCTGCGGCGACGGCCTGGTGCAGTCCGACCGGCTGGCGAACGTTGGAGACCCAGTAGTCGGCGTCCAGAGTCGGCGTTGAGGACGGGTCGGCAACCGTGGACAAGAACGGGATCATCGGCACCTTGGGCTTGAGATCAGCCAGGGCCGAACGTAATTCGGTCAGGATCGGGTCCATCAGCGGCGTGTGCGAGGCGACTTCCATGTTCACCCGGCGAGCGAATCGCTCCTGCGCGCTCGCGGCTTCGATCGCGGCGTCGACCTGCGCAGGAGAACCGGCGATCACGGTCTGGCGCGGCGACAGGAATCCGGCCAGGTTCACCTCGGGGTAGTCGGCAACGAACGTCGAGGCGGTGTCGGCGTCCATCTCGAGCAGACCAACCGCGCCCTGCCCGGCCAGCCGCGACATCAGCCGCGAGCGGATGCCGATGACGCGCAGGCCCTCGTCCGGGGTGAGCGCGCCAGACACCACGGCGGCGGTCACCTCGCCCATCGAATGTCCAATGACCGCATCGGGTTCCACCCCATAGGAGCGCCACAGCGCGGTCAGCGCCAGTTGCAGACCCATCAGCACCGGCTGCACGCGCGCGTCGCCGGACACCCGCTGGCCCTCGTTCAGCACCTGTGCCAGCGAAAACCGCATCTGCTCGAGGAACAGCGGCTCCAACTCCTCGACAGCCGCGGCGAATGCCGGCTCGTCGACGAGCAGTTGTCGGCCCATGCCGGCCCACTGCGAACCCTGGCCGGAGTACACGAAAACGGTTCCAGGCTTACACAATCCCTCGTGGGGCTCGACCAGTCCGATCGCCGACTGTCCGGCGGCGAGCGCCTGCAAACCGGCGACGGCGTCGGCACGGTCGCGAACAGCCAGCGTCGCGAAACTCTTGTACTGAGTGCGGTGGTGGTTGAGCGTGTGGGCGACATCGGCCAATGGCACCTCCGCGCCGGCGCCGATCATCCAGTCGGCCAGCGTCGCGGCCAACGACGCGACGCGCGCCGGGGTCTTACCCGAGACCAACAGGGTCGTGATGACCGGTTCCGGTTGCGGAGCAACGGCTTCGACGGCAGGGGCCTGCTCGAGGACTACGTGCGCGTTAGTGCCGCTGACCCCGAACGACGAGACCCCAGCACGGCGGGCACGACCGGATGCCGGCCAGTCCATCCCGTCGGCGGCGATGGTGAAGTTCGACGCGCCCGCGACGGCATTCGGCGTCAGCTCGGTGAAGTGCAGGTGCTGAGGAATGAAGCCGCGCTGCACGGTGAGCACTGTCTTGATGAAACCGGCGATGCCGGCGGCCGATTCGAGGTGGCCGAGGTTGGTCTTGACCGACCCGAGGACCAGGGGCGCCGAGCCGTTGCGATCGCCGAAAACCTGGTGCAGAGCGCCCAATTCGATCGGGTCTCCCAGCGCGGTGCCGGTGCCGTGGGCCTCGATGTAGTCGATGTCCGACGGCTCGAGCCGCGCCGCGGCCAGCGCCGCGCGGACCACGGCCTGCTGGGCGGGGCCGCTCGGCACGGTCTGACCGCTGCTCGGTCCATCCTGGTTGACCGCAGACCCGCGGACCACGGCCAGCACCGAATCGCCATCGCGCACAGCGTCACTCAGACGCTTGAGCACCACGACGCCGCAGCCTTCGCTGCGGACGTAGCCGTCTGCACTCGCGTCGAACGTCTTGCAGCGGCCGTCGGGCGCCAGCATCCCCCACCGCGAGGTAGCGATGCTGTTCTCCGGGCTCAACATCAGGTTGACGCCGGCCACCAACGCGTGGTCGCTCTCGTGGCGGCGCAGACTCTGGCATGCCAGGTGGACGGTGACCAGCGACGACGAGCAGGCCGTGTCGAGCACGACCGCAGGGCCGTGAGCGCCGAGGAAGTAGGACAGCCGCCCGGCCGCGAAATTCGCCGCGTTGCCGAACGGGACGTGCGGGTCGACCTCTTCCGGAGGCAGTCGGCCGGCCAGGGTCAACGTGTAGTCGTAGGTGGTCATTCCGACGAAGACCGAGGTCTGGGTGCCGCGGATCATCGGCGCGGTGATGCCCGCGTTTTCCAGTGCCTCCCAAGTGACTTCGAGCAGCAGGCGCTGCTGCGGATCCATCGCCGCCGCCTCGCGCGGCGAGATCCCGAAGAACTCGGCGTCGAACTCGTCGGGCTTCCAGGAGGTGAGGAATCCACCTTCCTTGCTGACGATCGTGCCCGGGATGGAGTGGTCTTCGGCGAAGAAGGCGTCCGCATCCCAGCGCTCGACCGGTACTTCGACGATGCCGCTCTCGCCGTCCTGCAGCATCCGCCAGAACTCGTCGGGGTTGTTCGCGCCGCCGGGAAGCCGGCAACCGATACCCACCACGGCAATCGGCTCGGTGTCACCCTTTTCGGCGATCTCGAGCCGCGCTGTCAGGTCATCGATCTTGCGCAACGCCTCGGTGATGATGGCTCGACGGTCCGACGGTGCAGCAGTCATCGCGCTCCCCCCGGTCTGTCGGAAAGTTGTTGTCGTATCTCACCGTGTGTGAAGAGCGAAGCGGCCTCGCCCAAGAGTGTCATCCGGGCGTGTCCAGTCGGTTCGCGTCGTCGCGGCCACAACGTTCTACCCAGCCGAAGTGACTGATGTTACCGCCACTCGGCCGTTGCCGAACGCACCCCCCCTGCACAGCGGGCAGTAAAAATCCGTCAAAAAACACTGGCTTTACTCCCGCTGCGCTGTAAAGCCGTCCGAACCCCACTAAGCGGTGGAATCCAAACGGCTGAAGTCATCCTGCCGGTAGACCTCAACACACGATGAACGGCGGATCTTCCCGCTGGTCGTGATCGGGATCGACCCGGGCGGAACAAGCACGAGGTCAGCTACACGCAGCCCGTGAGATTTCGAAATGGCCGACGTGACTTTCGCTCTCACATCGCGGAGTCGGTCCCGCATCTCCTGCGTGTTGCCCTTGTCCTTCAACTCTGCAATCACGATCAGGCGCTCGGTGCGACCGTCCTCGATGGAGATCGCCGCGACTCGACCGCCGCTGATCTCCTGGGTGGTGGCCTCGATGTCGTCGGGGTAGTGGTTACGCCCGTCAACGATCAGCAGGTCCTTGATCCGGCCGATGATGTAGAGCTGGCCATCGTGGATGGTGCCGAGGTCGCCGGTGCGCAGCCATGGACCCAGCGGCGTACCGCTGGACGGGTCGACCAGCTGGCCACCGAAGGCCTTCTGGGTCTGCTGTGGCTTGCGCCAGTAACCAGCGGCGATGTTGTCGCCGTGCAGCCAGATTTCGCCGACCATGCCGGCCGGGTTCTCGTGCCGGGTCTCCGGGTCGACGATGCGGATCGTCGAGGCGCGCGGTACCCCGACGGCGACCAACTCCACGCCGCTGTCGGTCTCGCAGGCCTCAGCGTGCCCGGCGGACAACTTCTCGTAATCGAAAGTCGCGACCGTCGGAGCGCGACCTGGTCCGGACGAGTTGACGTAGACCATCGCTTCGGCGAGGCCATAGGACGGCTTCAGCGAGCTGGCCGGGAAGCCGAACTGCGAGAAGCGGTCGATGAAGCGCCGGATGGTCGCCGCGTGCACGCGCTCGCTACCTGAGAGGATCGTGTGGACTCCTGACAGGTCGAGACCAGCCATGTCTTCGTCGGTGGTCCGCCGCGCGGCAAGCTCGAACGCGAAGTTCGGCACCGCCGTGAAAACGCGGGTGTTCTTGGCCATCTCCTGCACCCACCGGGCCGGGCGCTGCAAGAACGACATCGGGCTCATCAGGACCGAGTGCAAGCCCATGGTCAGCGCGCCGGTGATGCCCAGCAGCAGACCCATGTCGTGGTAGACCGGCAGCCAGGACACCAACGTGGTGTCCGACGGCGGGACGGCGCCCTCAGCCTCGAAGTAGTCCTCCCGCACCTGCTGGCAGTTGGCCAGGATGTTCTTGTGGGTAACCACAACGCCCTTGGGCTGGCGAGTCGACCCGGAGGTGTACTGCAACACGGCGTTCTTGGTACGCGGCGCGGGGGCTGCGTTGAAATCGGGCGCCACATCGAGATCGAGGCTGTCGATCTCGATCAGGGCCGGGGCATTGCCGGGCAGCAAGCGGGCGCAGCCGACCACGTCCTCGACGACGGCGGAATTGGTGAGCAGGACGGTCGGAGCGCAGTCCTGCAGCGCCGCCGATGCCCGCTCGTCGTGGGCTCCGAATTGCGGGACCGGCAGGGGCACCGCCACGAGACCGGCCTCGAGGGCAGCGTAGAAGGCGACGACATAGTCCAAACCTTGGTGCGCGAGGATCGCGGCACGGTCGCCGGGAGCACCGACCGTGGCGATCTCCGCAGCCAGCGCTTGCACGCGACCGTACAGCTCAGCCCAATTCAGCGTGTGGCGATAGCCGGCATGATCAACGTCGAAATCGACGTATGTGTAAGCCGGTGCATCCGGTTGCTGCCGGGCCCATTCGCGCAGAACTGCGGCAATCGAAGCTTCGGTTACTGCCATCGGGACACCACCCCTTAGATCTAGAGCCCCGGACAAAAACTAGACGGGCGCTTGTGATGCAGGAGATTAACAGGGGCCTCGTGCTTCTCGGACCAAAAACCCTAGAATGTAATACGTGTGCCAAACATAAGACCCGCTGCGGTCGGCGTCATTGCCGAGACCTTAGTTTGCTAACTGGGCCGCTTGTGGAGGCATCCGTCCTCCGGCCGCGACGGCTCTACCTTACCGGACGGTCAGTTCCTTCGCCCGATTTCGAATATTTATAGGGTTTGCGGCTGCTTTTGCGTGGTGGCGGTCGCATCGGCCGATCGGACACCCACATGGACGGCCGTAGACGCCGGTCGGGAGTAGTTGAGCAGCCCGTCACATCGCGGAAACCTCGATCAACTAGGCGGTTTGCTGAGCTTCGCCGCGCCGATGCCGCGGTGTGGGGTTTTTCACTCCCTGCCCGAGAGATCCCCAGTTGAACAGCGATGGCGATGTCCCCTGGCCGGTTGGGGGGTGGCCACGGCGTCCAGGTTGTTGGCAGTGATCTCCAAGTTATTGGCGATATCCGGCTTTCTAAATTAACGAACGCGGCCGCTTTGGTTGACGATTGCATCGACTAACATTGACAACAATCGTTTTTAAATTGGGCCGGCTCAACCTCTGCAAGAGGACAAGATCTTTGTTTCGATCTCGCTTACCAACTCGGGAATGTGGTCGGTCAGATAAAAATGGTGACCGGGAAAGACTTTCATATTGAACTCGGAGTTGGTCCGTTCCGACCAAGGCTGGACCTTCTCGGGTGTGGCGACTTCGTCGACATCGCCCAGGAACGCGTAGATCGGGCAGGACAACTTCTCTCCTGGCGGACAATCGTATTTCGAGATCGCCTTGAGGCCGCGCAGCGTCGGCAGGATGCTCGCGGCAAATTCCTCGTTTTCCAGGAACTCAGGATTGACACCCGTCATCTCGCTGACCGCGTCGAGCAGCCCGCGGTCAGTCTCGGGGATGTGTTCGTAGCCGACGTGGCCCGGCGCGGCGACAGCCGAGACGAACAGCGCGGCAATCGGACTCCCCGCGTGCTCGAAACGGCGGGCCACCTCGAAGGCCAGCAGACCGCCCATGCTGTGGCCGAAGAAGGTGATCTTCTCGCCGGGGTCCGCGGGCGGCTTGATCATCTGGCAAACCTTGTCAGCGAGATCCCCGATGGTGGTGAATGACCCGAGATCGTGATTACCACCGCGGCCGGGATAGCGGACGGCCACGCGTTTGATATCGCTGGCAAAGGCTTTGGCGAACGGGACGTAATACTCGGCCGATCCCCCCGCGTGCGGAAAGATGAAAAGTTTTGGTGGCTGGTCAGTCACGCGGCAACGATACAGTCCGCACCGTGCCGCTCGGCGACGACGTGGCGGGCACGGTTCGGCGACATCGCGTTAACCGCGTTCAGTCAAGAATTCAAACCTGTGAAAACGCCAAGAAATAACTGAGGTCCTTTTAGGCGACGTGCGGTTCACCGATTCGCCTATCACTAAACGCAAAAAAGCCTTACGATTTCCCCGCGCCACCAGGTGTGGCGATCGCTCTAGGGGAGGTCTATCCAAACGCTCAGGTTCAAGTACCGTTCGAGCCGGGGTCGTGGGAAAGGGTTGGAAGATGTTCGTTACTACTCAGCCAGACGTGTTGCAGGGGGCTGCCGGCACGCTGTCAGGTATCGGTGACGCGATGGTCGCCCGTAACTCGGCCGCCGCTGCGCCGACGACTGGCCTGGCGCCTGCCGCGTCGGACCTGGTGTCGGCGATGACAGCCGCCCAGTTCGGTCAGCATGGCGCGCTGTATCAGCAGATCGCCACCCAGGCCGCAGAGGTCCACGAGCAGTTCGTGGCCGCGCTGCGCTCCGGCGCCGGCGCGTACGCGCTGGCCGAGGCGGCCAACGCCGCACTCGCCGACTGATCGGGTCGTAGGCCGATGAGCTTTTCGCTGATTCCTCCGGAGATCAACTCCGCGCTGATGTACCAGGGCGCGGGGTCTGGTCCGTTGTTGGAGGCCGCGACGGCGTGGGACGAGCTGGCTGCCGATCTGGAGTCAACCGCCACGCAGTACCAGACCGCGGTCACCAACCTGACCACCGGCGCGTGGCTCGGTCCGTCGTCGGCGCACATGGCGTCGGCGGCCGAGCCGTACATCACCTGGCTGCAGAGCACCGCGGCCGAAGCCGCCCAAACCGGGGCTCAGGCCAAGGCCGCCGCCGCCGCGTACCAGACGGCGTACTCCTCGATGGTGCCGCCGCCGGTGATCTCGGCCAACCGGGCCGAGCTGACCACGCTGGTGTCGAACAATTTCCTCGGCCAGAACACCGGCGCGATCGCCCAGAACGAGGCGAACTATCTGGAGATGTGGATCCAGGACGCCTTGGGCATGGACACCTACAACCACGCTTCGACCGGCGCGTCGTCGGCACTGCCGGCGCAGACCGCGGCACCGATGGTCACCAGCGGCTCGCAGGCGCTAGCGGAGACTGCGACGACGGCGTTGCCGGCGTCGGGTTCGACCAGCGGCTTCGAGTTGGTCCTGGGCGAACTGCTTGTCGACGTTGCAAAGGTTTTCGGCGACTCGGGTGCTGTAGCGCCAACGGATTTCAGCGCATTGGGCCTCGCGACCTGGCTCGGACCTGTGACGACTTCGGTCGTAGCGAACCCCACCGCCGCGCTACTGCCGATCCAGTCCGTCTACTACATGGGCATGCTGGGCAGCACGCCCGCTCGTATGTTCATGAGCGGGGGTAGCGGTAGTGGCGCGGGGCTGAGCGCCGACACGCTGGTCGGCATGAAGGACTCGCTGCTGGACAACGTCGGCAAGATGATCGATGGCAAGGCCTCGACCGTGATGAGCGGCGTGAGCGGTCAGCTGGGCAAATGGGGTGCGGGCATCCAGGCCGGCATCCAGGCCCAGATGGCCAACGCGATGCACGCGGGTGGGCTGTCGGTGCCGGGAGCCTGGCACACCGGCACGGGGGCCGACATGGCCCGCGCCGCGCCGCTGATGCCGTCCACCAGCGTCGCCCCGCCGAGCCTGATGCACGGCCTGCCCACCAGCCCCTTCTCGCAGGGTCTGATGGGTGCGCTGGCCGGGCGCGGGATGAGCTCGATGGGCTCGCGTGTCGCCGCCAAGGTGATGCCGCGCTCGCCCGCCGGTGGCTAAAATCGATCACAAGTCACAGCAGTAACTTTCGGCACGCCCAATAAGGAGAAGAAGACATGCCCACTCGCTTTATGACTGACCCGCACGAGATGCGGGCGATGGCGGGACGTTTCGACGTGCACGCCCAGACCGTTGAGGACGAGGCCCGCAAGATGTGGGCGTCGAGCCAGAACATCGCCGGTGCGGGCTGGAGCGGTACCGCTCAGGCCACGTCGTACGACACCATGGGTCAGATGAACACGGCGTTCCGCAACATCGTCAACATGCTGCACGGTGTGCGGGACGGGTTGATCCGCGACGCGAACAACTACGAGGCTCAAGAGCAGGCCTC
Source organism: uncultured Actinomycetota bacterium (assembly GCA_963822655.1). Lineage (GTDB taxonomy): Bacteria > Actinomycetota > Actinomycetes > Mycobacteriales > Mycobacteriaceae > Mycobacterium. The sequence goes on along the minus strand of CAWGIJ010000011.1, from coordinate 789,858 downwards.
TCAGCACATCCTGTCCAGCTAGCCCATCACCGAAACTCGCAAGGAGAACGTTCATGTCGATCAGTTATCAGTTCGGTGATGTCGACGCCCACGGCGCGTTGATCCGCTCCCAGGCCGCCTCGTTGGAGGCCGAGCACCAGGCCATCGTGCGCGATGTGCTGGCTGCCGGTGACTTCTGGGGTGGTTCGGGTTCGGTGGCCTGCCAGGAGTTCATCACCCAGTTGGGCCGCAACTTCCAGGTCATTTACGAGCAGGCCAACAGCCACGGCCAGCAGGTGCAGACCGCCGGCAACAACATGTCCAGCACCGACTCCGCAGTCGGCTCCAGCTGGGCCTGACCTACGAGCTTCGCCTGTGGCCCGCACACCTCACGGTGTGCGGGCCACAGTTTTTTGCCGTCCGACGCTAGTCACCATGAGTCACAGCAGCACCGTCAGCGTGGAGCGACTCTTTTTCGACATCGTGATCACATGCGATATCACCCGGCCGTGATATCGCCGGTAGTCATAAAACGAAAAATGCATGTCGCCAGGGTCAGAGGTCGGTGTGGCAGTTGAGCCTTGGTCCCGCTCTCGGCGATACCGCCGGTACCAACTAGCCTGGACGGCAACCACCTGACAAGGAGCGCCCATGGAAGGCTTTGCCGGAAAAGTTGCCGTTGTGACCGGCGCGGGGTCAGGAATCGGCCAGGCCCTGGCGCTCGAACTCGGCCGCTCGGGCGCGTCGCTGGCGATCAGCGACGTCGACCTCGAAGGCCTGGCGACCACCGAGGACCAACTCAAGGCCATCGGGGTCGCGGTCCGCAGCGACCGACTCGACGTCACAGAGCGTGAGGCCTTCCAGGTCTACGCCGACACGATCAACCAGCACTACGGCAAGGTCAACCAGATCTACAACAACGCCGGCATCGCCTACACCGGTGACGTCGACATCACCGCATTCAAGGACATCGAGCGGGTGATGGACGTCGACTTCTGGGGAGTTGTCAACGGCACCAAGGCTTTTCTGCCGCACCTGGTCGCATCCGGCGACGGCCACGTCATCAACATCTCGAGCCTCTTCGGACTGCTCTCCGTTCCGGGTCAGGCCGCCTATAACTCGGCCAAGTTCGCGGTCCGCGGCTTCACCGAGGCGTTGCGCCAGGAGATGGTGCTCAACCGTGAGCCGGTCAAGGTGACGTCGATACATCCGGGTGGAATCAAGACCGCGATCGCCCGTAACGGCCTGACCGCCGAAGGAGTGGACCCCACGGCTCAGTCGAAGGTGTTCGACAAGCGCCTGGCCACCACTACCCCACAGCGAGCGGCCGAGATCATCTTGGATGGTGTTCGGAAGAACAAGGCCAGGGTGCTGGTCGGCCAGGACGCCGTCGTGATCGACCTGCTGGTGCGGATCACCGGTTCGCACTATCAGCGACTGTTCGCGCCGGCCATCAACAAGATCAAGCCGCCGTCGCGCTAGTCAGGACCCTCTGCGCTGCTCCTCCTCAGACCGTTCCGGTCTGCATCGTCGTCAGCGCCCCAGCGGGTGCTCGTTGAGCCATGCGTCGGCCACCGCCTGCGGATCGGCCCCGCCCGCCACCTGGCGGCGCATATCGACCAGCGCGGCGGTATCGAGCACGCCGGCCACCTCGTTGACCGCCAGCAACTGTCGGGTGCTCAACTCGTTGCGGCGATACAGCGGCACCACGTTCTCGGCCTGCACCAGCGCCGGCTTGCCGTCGGTGAGCACCACCGCGTCGGCGGGCACGTTCGGGTCGGCCGTCGTGGTCCACGCGGCCGTCACCTCACCGGATTTAACCGCCGCGAAAAGCGCTGCGTCGTCGCGGAATTCGCGATTAGCGGGCAGCTTGCACTTGCCGACCTCCCTCGGCGTCACGGCGCCCTCGATGGATCCGACGGTCAGCCCGTCGCAGTGCCGCGCAAGCACGGTGAGATCGCTGCCGCCCAACTCCTTCGACGTCGACCCGGCCACCGCGAGTGCGGGCTTGTCCTCCGCGGCGGTGGTGTAGTCGCCGGCGGCGATGCCCTCCGGCAGCGCGCCGATCATCGCCTTGTAGACCTGCGCGTCCGACCGCACGCTCGCCCCGGGCTGGAAGACCTGCAACACCCGGCCGGTCAGGCTGGGCACGACGACAAACGCGCCAGAGTCCAACTTGGACAACGGGTCTGGGGCCTGCTCGGTGCGGGCCGGGAAGCCGTAAGACCGCAGCGCGCCGGTGTAGACGTCGGCCAGTAGCGTCGCCTCGATGCCTGCGCGCGACCCGACCACCAATTCTGCCGGGTGATGGCTGGCGCCATGGCCGCAACCCGCTGCCGCCAGCGCAGCGGTCAGCGCCAGCGCGACAAGGCGGCCGGTCGTCACTCCGCGGTGTCTGAGGCGGCGGCAACGGCGGCGGCCACCGCGGGCTCCACCCGGGGGTCGAGCGGGCTCGGAACGATGCGGTCCCTGGCCAGGTCGTCGGCGGCGATCGAAAATATCGCCTCGGCCGCAGCCATTTTCATCTCTTCGGTGATCCGGCGGGCGCCGGCATCCAATGCTCCGCGGAACACTCCCGGGAACGCCAGCACGTTGTTGATCTGATTCGCGAAGTCGCTGCGCCCGGTCGCCACGATCGCGGCATGCCTGGCCGCCACCTCAGGGTGGACTTCCGGGTCGGGGTTCGACAACGCGAAGACGACGCTCTGGGGCGCCATGGTGGCGATCAGCTCTTCGGGCACCACACCGCCGGACACCCCGACGAACACGTCGGCGCCCTCGAGCGCCTCGACCATGCCGCCGGTGCGGTCGAGCGGGTTGGTGCGCGAGGCGAGTTCGGCCTTGACGCCGTTCATGCCGACCCGGTCGCGGTGCAGGATGCCCTGCGAGTCGAGCACGGTGATGTCCGAAATGCCCTTGGCCTGAAGCAGATTGGCGCACGCGACACCGGCCGCCCCGGCACCGGAGACGACGACGCGCAGCGCCGTCATATCGCGGTCGAGAACCGTCGCGGCGCCCATCAGCGCGGCCAGCACCACGATCGCGGTGCCGTGCTGGTCGTCGTGCATCACCGGGATGTCCAACGCCTCGATGAGGCGGCGCTCGATCTCGAAGCAGCGCGGCGCGGCGATGTCCTCGAGGTTCACCGCGCCGAACGTCGGGCGCAGTCGAACGAGCGTCTCGACAATCTCGTCGGGGTCCTTGGTGTCCAGCACGATCGGGATGGCGTCCAGGCCGGCGAACTCCTTGAACAGCCCGCACTTGCCTTCCATCACCGGCAGCGACGCGGCCGGGCCGATGTCACCCAGGCCGAGCACCGCGCTGCCGTCGCTAACGACCGCGACCAGCCGCCCCGACCAGGTGTAGCGGGAGGCCAGCGTGTGGTCGCCGGCGATCGCGCGGCTCACCTGAGCGACGCCCGGGGTGTAGGCGATCGACAGCGAACGCTGGGTGTCCAGCGCCGTTGTCAGACCGACGGAGAGCTTGCCACCCGTATGCGCTTCGAAGATCTCGGCATCGGTGATGGCGCCTTCGTCACTGAAGGTCTGTATCGATTCAATCAACTCAGACACCCAAACCAGGGTACTGACTACCCATTAGTAGCCCTAATCGACAGAGTCCCCGGTGGCGACCCGCGGCGCCCGGCCCCGCCGCGCTTGCGATCGACAATGCCGCCCGATGTGTCAGATCAGGCCCAGATCGGTGACCGCGCTGCGCTCGTCGGCGAGCTCGGCGGTCGACTTGTCGATCCGGCTGCGGGAGAAGTCGTTGATGTCCAGACCTTGCACGATGCTCCAGTCGCCACCCTTGGTGGTCACCGGGAACGACGAGATCAGACCCTCCGGCACGCCGTAGGAGCCGTCGGAGAGGACGGCCATCGAGACCCAGTCGTCCTTGGGGGTGCCCAGCAGCCAGTCGCGGGCCGCGTCGACGGTGGCCGACGCCGCCGAGGCAGCAGAGGAGCTGCCGCGGGCGTCGATGATCGCCGCGCCGCGCTTGGCGACGGTCGGGATGAAGTCATCGGCGATCCACTTCTCGTCGTTGACGACCTCGGCGGCGTTCTTGCCACCGATTTCGGCGTGGAAGATGTCCGGGTACTGGGTGGCCGAGTGGTTGCCCCAGATGGTGACCTTCTTGATGTCGGTGACCTTGGCCCCGGTCTTCTTCGCGAGCTGCGAGATCGCCCGGTTGTGGTCCAGGCGAGTCAGCGCGGAGAACCGCTCCTTGGGGATGTCGGGCGCGTTCTTGTGCGCGATCAGCGCGTTGGTGTTGGCCGGGTTGCCGGTGACGCCGATGCGGACGTCATCGGCGGCGACGGAGTTCAGCGCCTTTCCCTGCGCGGTGAAGATCGCGCCGTTGGCCTCCAGCAGGTCGCCGCGCTCCATGCCCGGGCCGCGCGGTCGGGCACCGACCAGCAGAGCCAGGTTCACGCCGTCGAAGATCTTGTTCGGGTCGGCGCCGATCTGGACGCCGGACAGCAGCGGGAACGCGCCGTCGTCCAGCTCCATCACCACACCCTCGAGCGCCTTCAGCGCGGGCTCGATCTCCAGCAGCCGCAGCTCGATCGGACGGTCGGGGCCCAACAGCGAGCCGCTGGCCAGGCGAAACAGCAGGCTGTAGCCGATCTGGCCGGCGGCGCCGGTGACGGCAACTTTCAGGGGTGCAGTGCTCACGTCTATTTGCTCCTCTAGTGGAGATCTCCCCGGCATGCTTCAGGGTCCTGCCGGAAGCGCACAAGCGTCGCGTCGAAACTAGCGCACGCACCCGCTCGGCAAACCCCCTACCCCGCATCAACGCTGGCCAGCGCAAAATTGGACAGGAGATAACCATCTTGGGCGCGTAGCATGACCGAGGCTTCATTGGATTCTCGCTGCAGATGGGAGGTTATGGATGCCCACGTTTCGCGAGCTACGCGACATACCCGAAACGCTGCGTCCTCTGGCACGACCCCAGCGGGATGAGCCTCCTCATCCGCAGTCGCAGCAGGGTCCGCTGACCGCTGATCAAGCAGTCGTCGATTGCGGGATATATGTGGACGGCGAGAGGGTTCCGGGCACCTTCAGCTACGCCGAAGCCCGGGCCAGAGTGACAGAGATACAACTGGGCGGCCAGGAGGCCTTCGCCTGGATCGGCCTGCACGCGCCCACCGAACACCAGATGCAGGAAGTCGGCGACGCGTTCGGCATGCACGAGCTGGCCATCGAGGACGCGGTCTGCGCCCACCAGCGGCCCAAACTCGAGCGCTACGACGAATCGCTGTTCCTGGTGCTCAAGACGCTCAACTACGTGCCACACGAGTCGACCCTGCTGGCCCGCGAGATCGTCGAGACCGGCGAGATCATGGTCTTCGTCAACCGCGATTTCGTGGTGACGGTCCGCCACGGCGATCACGGTCGGCTGTCGGATGTCCGCAAACGGATGGATGCCGACCCCGAGCACATGCAGCTGGGCCCGTTCGCGGTGATGCACGCCATCGCTGACGCGGTCGTCGACCACTACCTCGAAGTCACCCAGTTGATGGAGGGCGACATCGACGCCATCGAAGAAGAGGCCTTCGCGCCAGACCACCGCACCCAGATCGAGCCGATCTACCAGATGAAGCGCGAGGTGGTCGAGCTGCGCAGGTCGGTCAACCCGCTCTCGGTGCCGTTCGCGCGGTTGCAGAGCGAGCACAAGGACCTGGTGTCCAAGGAGGTCCGGCGCTATCTGCGTGACGTCGGCGACCACCACACCCATGCGGCCGATCAGATCGCCAGCTACGACGAGAATCTCAGCTCGCTGGTGCAGGCCGCGCTGGCCCGGGTGGAGATGCAGCAGAACACAGACATGCGCAAGATGTCGGCGTGGGCGGCGCTGTTGGCGATACCGACGATGGTCGCCGGCATCTACGGGATGAACTTCGAGTACATGCCTGGGCTCAAATGGCATTGGGGTTACCCGACGACCGTCTTGGGCACGGCGCTGGTGTGTCTACTGCTGCACCGCAACTTCCGGCGTAACGACTGGTTGTAGGGCTCAGCGTGTTCCCTGCCCGTTGACTCTGCGTTGAAGGTGCAGCGCTCTCCCACTTTGTCGCCGCAGGCGCAGACTCAACGTTCAGTTAGGTTGCGCGGCAGGGCGATTGGGATCCAGCACGTCGACCCCGTCGCTGCGCCACGCCTCGCGCATCGCCTCGGCACCCTTCAGTCGCACCCAGGCCGCCTCGGTCGCGGTGATCGGCGTCGCGGACAGGAAGCGCACCGGGTCGCGGGGCGGGTCAAGCGGTAGCTCGGCGATGTCGCTGTCGCCCAGCAGCACTGCGGTGAACGGCACTCGCGCCGACGGCTGCGTCCATAACGGCCCACCGAGGTCGACCAGCGCGTCGGTGGTCAGCACCACTCCCTCGACCGCCGGCGACGACGCGACGATGGCCACGCTGCGGGCCAGGCCGGTGATGCCCTCCGTATTACGCAGGCGCAGAACGACTTCAGCGCGCGGGCCGAGTTCGGGGTCGGTGACCATTGCGGTCGGATCGAGCATCGGATGCCGCGAGCAGCCGAGCGAGACGTAGTGCAGCACTCCGCCCGCGCTGGGCCGGTAGCGCAGCACGTTCATCGGTTCCGCGCCCAGGAAGGTCACGCCGGCGACGTCGGGGTTGGTGTCGCCGAAGTGCGAATCCAGATGCGCGCGAACGCGATCCAACGGCTGGGTCACTTGTCCGGCGGTGGCGCGACCGTCAGGCTCACCCCGGTCTCGGGGTCGAACACGGCGATCTGCGTGGTGTCGAAAGCCAATTCGAGCGTCGCACCCTTCGCGGCCTTCGACGCCGCTGGCACCCGGGCCACGAATTCGTGCTCCTTCGAGCCGGATTCGTCGTCGAGGTCGGACAGTTGCTCGGACTCCACCGCGGGCCCGTCGGTGGTGAAGTAGACGTACTTGTCAGCACCGAGCGACTCGACCATGTCGACGTTCACCTCGAAGCTCAGCGCGCTGATCCGCTGGTAGGCGTCGATCAGCGCCGCGTCGTTGAGGTGTTCCGGACGCACGCCGACGACGACGTTCTCGGGCGCCGGGTGCGCCGCCAGATGGTCGAGAACGGACTGGGTCAGCGTCACCTCGCCGAACGCCAGGCTCAACCCGGTGGAGGTGAGTCGCGCCGGGAAGAAGTTCATCGACGGCGATCCGATGAAACCCGCGACGAATAGGTTGGCCGGCCGCTCGTACAACTCATCGGGGGTGCCGATCTGCTGCACCACGCCGCCGCGCATCACCACCACCCGGTCGCCGAGCGTCATCGCCTCGGTCTGGTCGTGGGTGACGTAGACGGTGGTGGTGCCCAGCCGTCGTTGCAGCCGGGCGATCTCGCCGCGCATCTGGACTCGCAACTTCGCGTCGAGATTGGACAGCGGCTCGTCCATGAGGAATGCCTTGGGCTGCCGCACGATTGCCCGGCCCATGGCGACCCGCTGGCGTTGCCCGCCGGACAGTTGCGCGGGCTTGCGGTCGAGCACCTCGGTCAGGTCGAGGATCTTCGCGGTCTCTTCGACCTTCTTGGCGATCTCCGCCTTCTTCATCCTGGCCAGGGTCAACGGGAAGGCGATGTTCTGACGAACGGTCATGTGCGGGTAGAGCGCGTAGGACTGGAACACCATCGCGATGTCGCGGTCTTTGGGCTGCTTCTCGTTGACCCGTTCGCCGCCGATGCGCAGCTCACCCGACGAGATATCTTCAAGACCTGCAATCATATTCAGCGTCGTCGACTTCCCGCAGCCGGACGGGCCGACCAGGATGATGAACTCGCCCTCGGCGATGGTGAGGTTGAACTCCTGCACGGCCCGCGCGCCGTCCGGGTAACTCTTGGTCACCCCGTCCAAGACAATCTCGGCCATCGCGCTATCCCTTCACCGCACCGGACGTCAAACCCGCCACAATCCGTCGTTGGAAGACTAGAACAAAAACGATGATCGGCACCGTGATCACCATGGCTCCGGCCGCGATCGACCCGGTTGGCTCCTCGAATTGTGAACTGCCGGTGAAGTTCGCGATCGCCACCGGCGCGGTGATGGCCACCTTGGTAGCGGTCAGCGACAGCGCCAGCAGCAGGTCGTTCCACGCGAAGATGAACACCAGGATCGCGGTCGTCACGATTCCCGGCGCGGCCAGCGGCACGATCACCCTGCGGAAGGCTTGCGCGGGTGTGGCGCCGTCCATCTTCGCCGCCTTCTCCAGATCCCACGGGATCTCCCGGAAGAACGCGGACAGCGTGTAGATCGACAACGGCAGCGCGAACGTGATGTAGGGGATGATCAGCCCCGGCCAGGTGTCGAACAGCCCTATCCGGCGCTCGATGTCGAACAGCGGCGTCACCAAAGAGATCGCCGGGAACATCGACACCAGCAGCACCGCGCCGACCAACAGCCGCTTGCCGGGAAACTCCAGCCGCGCCACCGCGTACGCGGCCATCGCCCCGACCACCACCGCGATCACCGTGGTGATCACACCGATGCCGACCGAGTTGACCAGCGCCGAGCTGAAGTAGTCGCCACGGAAAATGCCGCGGTAATTGTCGAATGTCACGGTCGACGGAATCAGCTTGCCGTCCTTGACCATTGACGTCGGCTTCAGCGAGAGACTGAAAATCCACAGCACCGGCACCAACGCGTAGAGCAGCACCAGGGCGTCGACAATCAACCACCCGGCCGTCCGCCTAGCGCGCATCGCCACCACCCGGTGCCGCCGCGCCGAAGACCTTGATGAACAGCAGTGCGATCAGCGTTGCGCACACGAAGATCAGCACCGAAATCGCCGATCCGAGGCCGACATTGAAGCCCTTGAACAGATTGTCGTAGCCCAGGATCGACACCGATCCGGTGCTGCCGGTGCCACCGGTGAGCACGTAGATGTTGTCGAAGATCCGAAATGCGTCCAGCGTGCGAAACAGCAGAGCTACCAGGATCGCCGGCTTGATCAGCGGCAGCGTCACCGAGCGCAGTCGCCGCCACGCGCCCGCGCCGTCCATCTCCGCGGCCTTCAGCAGGTCGGCCGGCACCAGCGCCAAACCGGCCAGCAGCAGCAACGCCATGAACGGCGTCGTCTTCCACACCTCGGCGATCACCACGACTCCCAGTGACGAAAACTGGTGTGTCAGTGGCGCGCTGCCGTTCGGAAGCAGGTTGGCCAGATAGCCGGTGCCGGGCGTCCACGCATAGAACCAGCTGTAGGAGGCGACCACGGTGACGATGCCGTACGGGATCAGCACCGCGGTGCGCACCAGGCCCTTGCCGATCAGCGTGCGGTGCATCGCCAGCGCCAGCGCGAGGCCGAGGACGAACTCGACGGACACCGAGGCGACGGTGATCGCCAGCGTCACGGCGAGCGCCATCCACCAATACCGGTCGGTGAGGATGGTCTGGTAGTTGCCGAGACCGATAAACCGGGTGTCGTTCGGCGTGGTCAGGTTGTTGCGCTGCAGGCTCAGCCACACCGCGTAGCCGATCGGGTACGCGGTGACGGCCAGCATCAGCAGCGCCGCGGGGGCGACGAGGATGCAGGCCAGCCGCTTCTCGCTCATGGCGCCGCTCCTCCTCATCGCTGCGCTCTGCATCGTCGCCGGCGCCCCCGTCACGGCAGCAAGCCCTTGCCGTCGATGGCTTTTCGCACCTGGACCGCCAGCTCGTCGGCCGTGCGCTCCGGGTCGATCCGGGTGATCGGCGCCAGCGTTGCGGCCATCCGGGTCGAGACCGCCTGGTAAGCCGGCGTCGCAAGGCGGACCGCGGCATCGGTGAGCTGTTGCCGGATGATTTCATACATCGGGTATCTCGCCTGGAACTGCGGGTCGTCGTAGACCGAGCTGCGCACCGCCGGCAGCCCGCCCTTGAGCGATAGGTACTTGCCGTTGGCCGGACTGCGCAGGCACCGGATCGCTTCGAAGGCCTCGGCTGGGTGCCGGCTCGCCGCGGACACCGCGAGGTTGAGGCCGCCGATCGTGACCTTGGCCGGCTTTCCCGATTGCACGCGCGGGTAGGCCGCGAAGCCGAAAACCCTTGTACTGGCGTCGTATGCCTCGCGGAACTGCTGCTCGGTGGGCGTGAAGGAGCCGACGTTGTTGACGCTGCCGGCCAGGTTCGCCCTACCGTTGAGCGGCAGGAACGGCACTCCGCCCTTGACGGCGTTCTCCAGCATCGACGCCAGCGCGTAGGGCCAGTTGACCTCGAGCGCGGCCTTGCCCTGTTCGAACGACAGTCGCGCGGAGCCGGCGTCGCTACGGGTGACGGACGGGTCGGCGCCCGGCGCGGTGGCCACCGACTTCATGATCCGCAGGGCCTGGACGGTGGCCGCCCGGTGTTCGGGGGTGTCGGTGAGGGCGACCGTGCTGTTGTCGTCCGAAAGGACTTGTCCCCCAGCACTTTCCAGTAGGGTGTTGAACCACACCACGACAGCCTCGTTCTGGTTGGCCTGCACGCCGATCCAGCTGGGCTCACCGGCCGCGTACAACCGAGTGGCCTCGGCGACCATGCCGTCCCACGTCGTGGGCGGCGTTGCCATCAAATCCGGCCGGTACCAGAGCAATTGGGTGTTGCTGGCGACGGGCGCGGCGAACAGCCGGTGCCGCCAGGTCGCGGTCGACAGCGGGCCGGGCAGCGTGTCGGTGGTGGCGTCGGCCTCGGCGCGGTGTGCCGGATCGTCGGCCAGCGGCAGCACCCAGCCCGCTTCGGCGAACTCGGCCGTCCAGATCACGTCCATGGCGATCACGTCGACCGAGCGGTCGTGGGCGCTGAGCCGACGGGCCAGCTGGATCCGCTGGTCGTCGGTGGACTTCGGCAGACTGAACTGCCGGACGCTGTAGCGGCCATCGGCTTGCTCGTTGCAGCGCTGCGCGATCGCGGCGAACGCCGCGGCGTCGCCGGCCGGGGTGTAGAGGCTGACCACCCGGCCGTCGTCGCGGGCGACACAGCCGGGCAGCGCCGACGCGGCGGTCAGCACCGCAGCGGCGATCGCGCGCAGGCGGCGACGCACGACTCAGATCGCCAAGCGCGCCAGCAGATCCCGGGCCTGCTCGGCGTTCTGCGGGTCGCAGAGGACGTCGTAGCGACCGGCGACCAACTGCAGCGTCGAACTGAAGTCGCGGGTGCCGCGTGCCATCGAATACGGGATCGCAGAGGTGATCAGGCCGAAGAACACCCCGGCGACCAGGCCGGTGGTCAACGCCTCCAACGGATGCGGGCTGGAGAACAGCAGGGTCAGCATCAGGCCGATGAACAGGCCCAGCCAGGCCCCGCTGATCACGCCGCCGCCCAACACTTTTGGCCACGTCAGCCGCCCGGTCACCCGCTCCACCTGCATCAGGTCGACCCCGACGATGGTGACCTGCTGCACCGGGAACTGCTGGTCGGACAGGTAGTCGACGGCGCGCTGCGCCTCGGCGTAGGTCGGATACGAGCCGACCGGCCAGCCTTTCGGTGGCGTCGGCAGTCCGGGGGCGCGCCGGCTCGCGGCCGGGCCGCCGGGCGCGGCACCGGGAACCTGTCCTGGCTGAAATGGGCTGCTCATGGTCTCCCATTCTGCTCTGTCGGCCGCCGCCGAGTCTCCGCCACCGCCGAACCGCCCGCCAACTGCACAAACGCCTCGTCGACCTGTCGCCACGCTAGGTTGAACAGATGACAGCTCCGGGTGGCGGTGAGCCCTACCGCGATCAGCCGGGCCGGTGGCAGCAGTATCAGCATCCGCCGGTGGATCCGCAGCCCCCGCTGAATTATCCGGACTACCCCCCGACCGGGCCACAGCCGTACGGCTATCCCCCGCCACCCCCTCCGCCCTACGGCTACGGCGCCCCGCCGCCGATGTATTCCGGTGGGTACGACCCGTACCAGACCTACCCGACGCGGCAGACCAATAGCCTGGCCGTCGCGTCGCTGGTCACCGCGATCACCGGCGTCGTGCTCGGCGTCCCGCTGGCCGTGTTCTGCTACATCGGGTGGGTGATCCCCGTGACCGCCGCCGTGCTGGGCGCCATCGCGCTCAACCAGATCAAGCTCAGCGGCCAGCAGGGTCGCGGCATGGCGCTGGCCGGGGTCATCATCGGCTCGGTCACCGCAGGGCTACTCGTGCTGATGATGGTGATCATCGCCGCCGCGGCGTTTCATTCGCCGATGTTCATGCGCTAGCTCGTCGGTGGCTCGAACTGCTCGCCGTGGCGCTCCATGCCGGCCGCCCGGCCCTTCGCGGCGATCACCAGCGCCATCTTGCGGCTGGCCTCGTCGAGCATCTCGTCTCCGAGCATCACCGCGCCGCGTGCGCCGCCCGCTGCCGAGGTGTGCCATTCGTAGGCCTCGAGGATGAGTTCCGCGTGGTCGTAGTCGGCCTGGCGTGGGCTGAAGATCTCGTTGCCGGCCGCGATCTGGTCGGGGTGCAGCACCCATTTGCCGTCGTAGCCCAGCGCCGCCGAGCGGCCCGCTACCCGCCGGAACGCCTCGGTGTCACGCACTTTCAGGTAGGGGCCGTCGATCGCCGCCTTCCCGTGCGCGCGGGCCGCCACCAGGATCGTCATCAGCACGTGGTGGTAGGCGTCGCCCTCGGTGTAACCCTCGGGCTGCTCCCCGACCACCAGCGTGCGAGTGTTCAGGCTGGCCATCAGGTCGGCCGGCCCCAGCACCAGGGCGTGCACCCGCGGCACCGCGGCGATCGCGTTGATGTTGGTCAGCCCCTGGGCGTCCTCGATCTGCGCGTCGATACCGATCTCGCCGACCGGCAGCCCGTGGGTCGCCTCCAGCTGGGTCAGCAGCAGGTCGAGCGCGTGGACATGCGAGACGTCGGACACTTTGGGCAGCACCACCACGTCGAGCCTGGCGTCGGGCGCGGCGCCGACGGCGGAGACCACCTCGATGAGGTCGGCGTGCGTCCACGGTGTGGTCCAGTCGTTGACCCGCACCCCGCGCAGCTGGCCGGCCCAACCGGACGCGGCGAGCGCGGCGGCGACCCGACCGCGGGCGTCGGCCTTGGCGTCCGGGGCGACAGCGTCCTCCAGATCGAGGAAGACCTCGTCAGCCGGCAGGTCTTTGGATTTGTCGATCATCTTCTGGCTACTACCCGGCACGGACAGGCACGTGCGGCGGGGCCGGTACGCGTTGTTCACACCCCACTCCTACCCTTTCAAACATGGCCTCGATCAACAGGGTGTACGCGGCACGGCTGGCGAGAATGCAGGTGCTGGGCCCGATGGGCGAGGCGCTCGGCCGCGTTCGCGACGTTGTGGTCAGCATCAGCATCGTTCGCCAGCAACCCAGGGTTCTCGGGATGGTCGTCGAAATGGCCTCGCGCCGAAGGATTTTCGTTCCGATCCTGCGGGTGGCCTCGATCGAGCCCAACGCGATCACGCTCATCACCAACAACGTCTCGATGCTGCGGTTCGAGCAGCGGCCCGGTGAGGTCCTGGTGCTGGGCCAGATCGTCGACACCAAGGTGCGGGTCAACGACCCCGAACTGCCGGAGCTCGCCGACACCGATGTCGTCGTCACCGATTTGGGCTTGGAGCAGAGCCGAACCCGGGACTGGATGGTCACGCGGGTGTCGGTGCGGGTGCCGAGACGGCTCGGCCGGCGCAGCACCACCCACATTGTGGGCTGGCGCAACGTTCAGGGGCTGACCCCGTCGGCGCTGGCGATGCCCGGCCAGGCCGTCGCGCAACTGTTGCATGAGTTCGAGAAGTGGCGGCCGATCGAGGTGGCGGACGCGGTGCGCGAGCTGCCGGTGAAGCGTCGATACGAGGTGGTCTCGGCGCTCGACGACGACCGGCTGGCCGACGTCCTGCAGGAGCTGCCGGAGCAAGAGCAGGCCGAGCTGCTGGTGCAACTGGGCGACGAGCGCGCCGCTGACGTGCTCGAGGAGATGGATCCCGACGACGCCGCCGACCTGCTCGGCACGATGAATCCGACGCTGGCTGAGCGGCTGCTGCGGCAGATGGACCCCGAGGAGTCCGACCCGGTGCGGCGGCTGCTGAAGCACTCACCCGACACCGCGGGCGGGTTGATGACCCCCGAACCGGTGGTGTTGACGCCGGACACGTCGGTCGCCGAGGCGCTGGCCCGGGTCCGCGATCCGGACTTGACGCCCGCGTTGTCGTCGCTGGTGCTGGTGGTCCGCCCTCCGACGGCCACCCCGACCGGCCAGTACCTGGGCTGTGTGGCCTTGCAGCGACTGCTACGCGAGCCACCGTCCATGCTGGTCGGGGGTATCGTCGACGCGGATCTGCCGTGGCTCGATCCCGACACCTCGCTGGCCATGTTGACCCGCTATTTCGCCGCCTACAACCTGGTCTGCGGTCCGGTGGTCGATGCGCAGCATCACCTGCTGGGCGCGGTCACCGTGGACGACGTGCTTGACCATCTACTGCCGCACGACTGGCGCGACACCACCGAAGAGCCGGCGCTGGGCATTGCGCGAGGCATGACATGAGCAAGTCCGCGCCGCGCTCGCGGCTCTACACTCCGCGCATCTCGCGACTGTCGGCGCCGCGACTGGACGCCGACGCCGTCGGGAACTTCACCGAGTCGATCGCCCGCTTCTTCGGGACCGGTAGCTACCTGCTGATCCAGACCATCGTGGTGATCGTCTGGATTCTGCTGAACGTCTTCGCGATCGGCCTGCGCTGGGACCCCTACCCGTTCATACTGCTCAACCTCGCGTTTTCCACCCAGGCCGCCTACGCGGCGCCGCTGATCCTGCTGGCCCAGAATCGCCAGGAGAATCGCGACCGCGTCACGCTCGAGCAGGACCGGCGACGTGCCGAGGAAACGAAGGCCGACACCGAATATCTTGCCCGCGAGCTGGCCGCGCTGCGGCTGGCGATCGGTGACGTCGCAAAGACCCGCGAGCATCTGCGCCGCGAATTGGAGGATCTCCACGAGCTGCTGCAGGTACGACTCAGCGAACCGACCGGGGCCGGCGTCGACAGCGACGGCGAGCGCGATCAACACGCCGGTTCGTCTAATTGACACAGCTGCGCGAACCCGGCGTTTTCACAGGCAGCGAGTCCGCAATTGTTGTCACTGGAGTCACCGGTGTTATGTATGGTGACCTAGTTCACGAGGCTTACGCGATATCGCGGGCCCCAACGCTCGAGGACTAGGCAGGTCGAGTGCGGGTAGGGGAACGCATGGGTGTGCGACCAGCCCTTGCAAAGATGCGGCAGCGGGTTTCCGCTGTGCCAAAAACCCCGAAAGTGCCTGCGGCCGTTGCTAATACGGCGTCGAAAATCGGCCAGGTAGCCTTCAACACGGCCGACAACCTACGCATCCTCTACGCCTACGACCTGGTGGTGGACGGATGCGACATCGTCGCCGACGCCGCCCGGTCGGCCACCTCGAGCGTCCAGCAAACACTGACCAGCGGTTCCAAGTCGCCGGCATTCGGGGTGGCGATGATCGCCTGCCTGATCTACGCCAGCGTCGACGGCGCCGGCGCCCCGCCGTTCCCGCTGACGAAATCGACGCTGCGAGAGGCCGCCGTGACGCCCGTCGCCGCGGTCGCGCGAGCCTCCACCGACCCGACCGGCCCGCTGGTCGTCTCCGTCGAGCACCCGAAGATCGGTTTCCACATCGCCGAAGCGGCCGCGTCGGCTCCCCCGCCGAACGGCGTCGTCAATATTCCGGGCACGCTGGGCATTCCCTCCATGGCACTGACCGCGTACCGCAACGCCGAACGCATGATGTCCACCCTGGAACCGAACTGCGGCATCAGCTGGAATCTGCTGGCCGGCATCGGTCGCATCGAGTCGAGCCACGCCAACGGCGGCGCCACCGATGCGCGTGGCACCGCGGTCCGGCCGATCTACGGCCCGAGCCTTGACGGCACCCTGCCCGGCAACGAGGTGATCGTCCAGAGCAGCGCCCCCGGCCGGGTCAGCTACGCCCGCGCGATGGGGCCGATGCAGTTCCTGCCCGGCACCTGGGCGCGCTATGCCTCCGACGGTGACGGCGACGGAACGGCCGACCCGCAGAACCTGTACGACGCGACGCTGGCCGCCGCCCGCTACCTGTGCAGCGGCGGGCTGAACCTGCGCGACCAGTCGCAGGTGCTCTCGTCGATCCTGCGCTACAACAACTCGATGCCGTACGCCCAGAACGTGCTGGGCTGGGCCGCGGCCTATGCCACCGGCGTGGTCCCGGTCGACCTGCCGCCGCTGACCGGAGCGCCGCCACCGCTCGGCGACGCCCACCTGGAGAACGCCGAAGGCCTCGGCCCGAACCTGCCGCTGAACATGCACGGCCTGTCGTCGGCCGACCCGCTGGCCCGGACGCCGTTGATCGACCTGAGCGGCAACCCCGGCAACGGCCAGCCGTGGTCGGCGCAGGGCCCGGCCTGCACGGTGATCTGCATCGGCGACGCAACCCCGGGTCCCGGCCAGGTCAACGCGCCGCCACAAAACGCCCTTGCGCCCCAAGGCCCGGCGGGCCTGATGCCGCCGCCGTTTGGTGCTCCGGCATTCCTGCCGCCGCAGGCCGTGCCACCACCGACGGCGCTTCCCGTCGCGCCGCCGCCCGCGGCCGCGCCGATCGCCCCGGCTCCCGTGCCACCCGCCGCCGTGCTGCCGGCCGCTCCCGTCGCGCCGGTGCCGGCTCCCCCGGCCTGACCTGCCGTTTCGGCGCACTACCTGCGCCGCCTCGGCCACATGGCGCCGCTCCTCCTCGGGCCGAAACGGCCCGCATCGTCGCGGCACTAGACTCGGCAACAATGTCTGATTCGACTGCGAACATTCGTGCCGCGCTGGCCAAGGTGATCGATCCCGAACTGCGCCGTCCCATCACCGAACTCGGGATGGTCAAGGCGATCGAGGTGGGCGATGGCGGCGACGTGCACGTCGAGATCTACCTGACCACCGGCGCTTGCCCGAAGAAGAACGAGATCAGTGACCGGGTGCGCCAGGCCGTCGCCGACGTGCCGGGCACCGGAGCCGTCAAGGTCAGCCTCGACGTGATGAACGACGAGCAGCGCACCGAACTGCGCAAGCAGTTGCGCGGCGACTCCCGCGAGCCGGTCATCCCGTTCGCCCAGCCGGGGTCGCTGACCCGGGTATACGCCGTGGCGTCCGGCAAGGGCGGTGTCGGCAAGTCGACGGTCACGGTCAACCTGGCCGCGGCGATGGCCGCGCGCGGGATCTCGGTCGGGCTGCTCGACGCCGACATCCACGGGCACTCGATTCCGCGGATGATGGGCACAACCGACCGGCCGACGCAGGTCGAGTCGATGATTCTGCCGCCGATCGCGCACGAGGTGAAGGTCATCTCGATCGCGCAGTTCACCCAGGAGAACACCCCGGTGGTGTGGCGCGGCCCGATGCTGCATCGCGCGCTGCAGCAGTTCCTGGCCGACGTCTACTGGGGCGACCTCGACGTGCTGCTGCTCGACCTGCCGCCGGGCACCGGCGACATCGCGATCTCGGTCGCGCAGCTGATCCCCAACGCCGAAATCATCGTCGTCACGACGCCGCAACACGCCGCGGCCGAGGTCGCCGAGCGGGCCGGCAGCATCGCGCTGCAGACCAAGCAGCGGGTGGTCGGCGTGGTGGAGAACATGTCCGGGCTGCAGCTGCCGGACGGCACCACGATGCAGGTGTTCGGCGAGGGCGGCGGCGCTCAGGTCGCCGAGCGGCTGACCCGGGCGATGGGCGCCGATGTTCCGCTGCTGGGCCAGATTCCGCTCGACCCGGCGCTGGTCGCCGCGGGCGACGGCGGCAATCCTGTGGTGCTCAGCGCCCCGGATTCGCCGACGGGCAAGGAATTACGCCGGGTGGCCGACACATTGTCGGCACGGCGGCGCGGATTGGCAGGCATGTCACTGGGATTGGACACCAGCCGCCGCTGAGCTCAGGTGGCGTCGGGGTCGAACGGCGCCGGACCGGCCGCGGGCTGAATCTTGTGCGGCGTCATCATCGGTTGCGGCGTGGGCACTTCCGGCATGGACACCGCCGGTCGGCTGATGGGCGGCTGTTCGAAGGTGCGGAACAGCGAGTCGTCGCCGTCGAGCAGATGCTTGGTGAGCGCGGCCCGAGGTGTCATGCCGCGCAACTTCTGCAGCTCGGACAGCGGCTCGCGCAGGTCGTCGAACTCCGGTCCCATGTCCTCGCGCAGTTGCGTCGTCATGCCGCTGAGGTAGTCGCGGGCTTGGCGCAGCGTGGTCGACGTCCACCGGATCGCGCCGGGCAGTCGCTCGGGACCGAGGACGACGAGGCCGACCACGATGAGGACCAGGATCTCGCCCCAGCCGACGTTGGCGAACACTAGCCGCCGTCCGGCCCCGGGGTCACCGTGAGCGTGACGTGGCGGCCGTCGCGGACCACCTCGACCGGGGCGGGCTGCCCAACGGTCAACTGCCGCACCGCGACAACGAACTCGTCGGCGTCGGCCACCCCGCGGTTACCGACCTTCACGACGACGTCGTTCTCTTTGATGCCGCCCTTTTCGGCGGGGCCGCCGGCCTTGACGTTGGCGACCTGGGCGCCCTGTGCGATGGCATTGCTCACCGACCGGGCGCTCAGGCCCAGCGTCGGGTGCACGATCTTGCCGTCCTTGATCAGCGTCTGCGCAACGCTTTTCGCCTCGTTGACCGGGATGGCGAAGCCGAGCCCGCTCGCGCTGTCGGACAGCGACTTGCCGGCGGTGTCGATGCCGATCACCTGCGAGTCCATGTCGATCAGCGGGCCACCGGAGTTTCCGTGGTTGATCGAGGCGTCGGTCTGGATGCCGTCGATCACGGTATCGGTGTCAGAACCCTCCCCCGACAACGGAATTGGGCGGTGCAGCGCGCTGACGATGCCTGCGGTGACGGTGCTGCGCAGGCCCAGCGGTGCGCCGGCGGCGAGCACTTCGTCACCGACGCGGACCTTGTCGGAGTCGCCGAGTTTGGCGACGGAGAGGTTGTTGACGTTGTCGACCTTGATTACCGCGAGGTCGGTCTTGGGGTCGCGGCCGACCAGGTGCGCGGGAACTTCCTTGCCGTCGTTGAACACCACGGTGGTCTTGAACTGGCTCGGGTTGTTGGCCGCTTCGGAGATGACGTGGTTGTTGGTGACGATGTAGCCGCGCCCGTCGATGACGAAGCCGGAGCCCTGCATGCCCTCCTGGTCGCTCACCGACTGGATGGTGACGACCGAATCTGCAATGGCCGCAGCCACTTTGGCGAACCGGCCGGCGGGCGATTCGGCGTTGTTGTTGGTGGACAGCGTCACCTTGGAGGTGGTGAAGGCCTCGACGACCTCGGCCGTCTTGCGTCCGACGATCCCGCCGACCAGGCCGATCAGCAGGGCCAGCACGGCGAGCACCGCCAGCGCCGGGTAGGACACCCGTCCGCCGAACAAGACGTCGCGAACGCCGAGACGGTCGTGCGACACCTCCGAGCCGGTAGCGCCGGTGCGCGACACCGCGGGGTCGCCCAGCGCGGCGGCGGCGCCCGGATCGCGCCACGGGTCTTCGGGGTCCTCGTCGTCCTTGAGCTTGCCGTCGTCGAGCGCGCCCGCGTCGGCGGGGTGGCGCTGCAGGGAATCGACCCCTGGGAACGGGCGACCGAACGCTTCGGTCAGCACCGGGTCGGCGGGCTGGGTGTGCGGGGTGAACTCGCTGGATTCGCGATACTTCGTCGGGCGCACCCGGTCCGCGACGAACGAGCCCTCCACGCCGTTGGGGCGACCGAAGGCCTGACCCGTCGCGGCATCCACCGGCGGGCGGGACACGGGACGCGGCGCCAGCCGGGGTGCGCCGTTGTTGTCTTGATCGGAGCTCACGTCATCCTCTTCCGAGCGCTTGGGGAATTCGCGCTTTCGAGCACGGCGCCGCGCACCGGCTTGGCCAAACTTTCAAACCACCCTACCGAGGCTCTGGGCGATCCCGCCGGTTGCCGTCGGAGAACCGACCGCGCATCGTCTGCGGCCTTCCGCGCTCCGGCGGCGGTCCGCTGTTGCGTCGCGCGCCCGGGTCGGCCCACTCGCCGCCCTGCGGGGTCTCCACCTCGTCGTCGGGCGGGCAGTGCGGGATCTGCGAGAGCAATCCCAGCAGCGTGCTGGGGACCCTGATCGGCTGCGAGTCGCGCAACGCGGCGCGGGCGCGGCGATGACCGTCCACCTCGGCCGCGCACTCCGGGCACAGCGAGATGTGGTGCGCGGCGCGCAGGTGCGCGTTCATCCGGAGCTCACCGTCGACGAACGCGGAAATGGCCTCGATCGACAGATGCTCGGTGGAGCCGAATTGCCGCGGCGCGCCGACCGGCGCATCGCTCTGGGAAGCGAATTGTGCGGGAAGCCAGGCGAAGGCTCGGCGGAACACATGTCCCCGCTCGACCATCACCAACTCCTCTCGGTATCGCGTCGCAGTGTGCGACACGACGCTCGCGCGGCACTACCTCGAATGTAGCGCGCCGAGCGGTACCGAACACCGTTCAACAGCCGATCGAGCGGCTTGTGTCTTCAGCCCTCAGCAGGGACAGGGTGATCCGAATGGGCGGCCAGGTAGTCGCGCAGCGCCTGGCGTCCGCGGTGGATGCGGCTGCGGACGGTACCGAGCTTGACGCCCAGCGTGGCGCCGATTTCCTCGTAGGACAGACCTTCGATGTCACACAGAACCACCGCGGCACGGAATTCCGGCGGCAGCGAGTCGAGCGCCGCCTGCAGGTCAGGGCCGAGGCGGGCATCGTGGTAGATCTCTTCCGGGTTCGGCTCGTCGGCCGGCACCCGGTCGTAGTCATCGGGCAGCGCCTCCATCCGGACGCGGCTGCGGCGGCGGACCATGTCGAGGAACAGGTTCGTCGTGATGCGGTGCAGCCAGCCCTCGAAGGTGCCGGGCTGATAGTTCTGCACCGAGCGGAACACCCGGATGAAGGTCTCCTGGGTCAGGTCCTCCGCGTCCTGCGGGTTGCCCGACAGGCGGTAGGCCAACCGGTAGACCCGGTCGGCGTGCTGGCGGACCAGTTCGTCCCAGGACGGCATGGCCGTCTTGTCGCCGGTCGCGTCGAACACCGCGGTGCCGTACGGCTCCTCAGCGGGCTCGACCCAGTCAGCGTCGCGGTACTGCTCAGGGTGCGACATGCTGGACGGGCTCATCAGTGTGGTGATGTTCAGATCCTCCGGGTTCAGACTGCCGTCGATGCTCGGCAATTCCTCACCGCGCGCAACGCGACGAAACCGAGATGTATTCCCGGACCAGCGGCCTCCACGCTCCATGAGGGATACCGTTGTGCATCGGCGTATGTGCGGAATATGATCGCACTGAGCTTTGGCTGAGAGTGCCGCCGTCACCCCCATTGCGCTGCAGATATCGATGACATCACATTTCGATCACGTCGATTCATTGAGCGTGTCGCGGGGCGCGCCTGAGTGCGTGCGACGGGGGTTGCACATACGCTCACGCCATGGCCACGACCGATCGCACGCCCGGCCAGCCAGCAAAGAGTCGGGCCGAGTCCCTGTCTGCGCACGCCGAGGGGTCGATCTCGGAGGACGCCGTGTTGCTGGCCGCCCGCGAGCGCGCCGCCGACATCGGCGCCGGAGCCGTCACGCCGGCGGTCGGCGCACTGCTCAGCCTGCTGACCAAACTCAGCGGCGGGAAGGCCGTCGTCGAGGTGGGCACCGGCGCCGGGGTCAGCAGTCTGTGGCTGCTGTCCGGGATGAGCGACGACGGCGTGCTCACGACGATCGACATCGAGCCCGAACATCAGCGGATCGCCAAGCAGGCGTTCACCGACGGCGGCATCGGCCCGTCGCGGACCCGGCTGATCAGCGGACGCGCCCAGGAAGTGCTGACCCGGCTGGCCGACGACACCTACGACCTGGTGTTCATCGACGCCGACCCACTCGACCAGCCCGATTACGTGGTCGAAGGGGTGCGGCTGCTGCGCTCCGGCGGCGCGATCGTGTGCACGGCGCGGCGGCGGGCGGGCGGGCCGGCGACCCCGAGGCCCACGACGCCGAAGTGACCGCGGTGCGCGAGGCGGCGCGGCTGATCGCCGAGAACGAGCTGCTCACGCCGGCTCTGGTGCCGCTCGGCGACGGCCTCCTGGCCGCCGTTCGCGACTGAATCCACTTCTTTGCAGATTTATACCGGGGCTGGACGCTTGACCTTCGACTGAACGATCGTTTAGCATTTTGAACATGCGTTCAGCCGACGATCTGACCGCCGCCGCCCGGATCCGCGACGCGGCGATCGAGCAGTTCGGCGATCAAGGTTTCGGCGTCGGGTTGCGCTCGATCGCCGAGGCGGCCGGCGTGAGCGCGGCGCTGGTCATCCACCACTTCGGCTCCAAGGACGGCCTGCGCCAGGCCTGCGACGACTTCGTCGCCGAATAGATCCGCACCGGCAAGTCCGAGGCGATGAACTCCAGCGACCCGGCGTCCTGGTTCGCGCGATGGCCGAGATCGAGTCGTTCGCGCCGCTGATGGCCTACCTGGTCCGCAGCATGCAGTCCGGCGGTGAGCTCGCGAAGTCGTTGTGGCGCACCATGATCGACAACGCCGAACAGTACATCGACGAGGGCGTGCGCAGCGGGCACCATCAAGCCGAGCCCCGACCCGGCCGCCCGGGCGAAGTTCCTGGCGATCACCGGCGGCGGCGGCTTCCTGCTCTACCTGCAGATGCACGAGACCCCCACCGACATCCGGGCCGTGCTGCACGACTACGCCCAGGACATGGTCCTGCCCGCGCTCGAGGTCTACACCGACGGCCTGATGACCGACCCACATGTACGACGCCTTTCTGGCCCAAGCACCGACAGGAGATGAATCGATGACAACCCGCAATCGAGGTTCGCGGCCTGACGAAAGACTTCGGCAGGCGCGGGCGCTCGACGGCCTCGATCTGACCGTGCGCGCAGGGCGAGGTGCACGGCTTCCTCGGCCCGAACGGCGCCGGCAAGTCGACGACCATCCGCATCCTGCTGGGCCTGGTCCGCGCCGACGCGGCACGGTCCGCCTGCTCGGCGGCGACCCCTGGGCCGACGCCGTCGCCCTGCACCGCCAGATCGCCTACGTGCCAGGCGATGTCACGCTGTGGCCGACGCTGACCGGCGGCGAGACCATCGACCTGCTGGCGCGCATGCGCGGCGGCATCGACGAGAAGCGGCGCGCCGAGCTGGTCGAGCGTTTCGACCTCGACCCGCACAAGAAGGCCCGCACCTACTCGAAGGGCAACCGGCAGAAGGTCTCGCTGATCTCCGCCTTCTCGTCCCACGCCCGGCTGCTGCTGCTCGACGAACCGAGCAGCGGCCTGGATCCGTTGATGGAGAACGTCTTTCAGCAGTGCGTCGCCGAAGCCCGCGATCGCGGCGCCACGGTCCTGCTGTCCAGCCACATCCTCGCCGAGACCGAGGCGCTGTGCCAGCGCGTGACGATCATCCGCGCGGGCAAGACCGTCGAGAGCGGCACGCTGGAATCCATGCGGCACCTGTCCCGCACGTCGATCAAGGCCGACATGATCGGCGATCCGGGCGACCTCAGCCGGATCAGCGGCGTCGCAGACGTCAGCTTCGAGGGCACCGTGTTGCGCGCCCAGGTCGACGGCGAAGGCCTCGGCGAGCTCATCAAGGTGCTCGGCGACGCCGGGGTCCGCAGCCTGGTCAGCCAGCCGCCGACGCTGGAGGACCTGTTCCTGCGCCACTACGGCGTCGACGCGATCCGCTCGAGACCGGCGCCGGCATGACCGCGCTGGACCGCCCACGACCGCGGCGCACGAGCGCCGGCGCGCGCGGGCTCGAATTTCTCCGGCACCCTCGGCATGCTGCGCCTGTACCTTCGTCGCGATCGCATTGTGGCGCCGCTGTGGATTCTGCTGCTCTCGGTTCCGCTGGCCACCGTGTACGTCGGCGGCATCGAGACGGTCTATCCCACGCAGGCCGGCCCGCGCCGGCTTCGCCGCCATGATCATGGCCAGCCCCGCGCAGCGGGCGCTGTACGGGAACATCTACAACGACAGCCTCGGGGCCACCGGCATCTGGAAGGCGGGGATGTTCCACCTGCTGATCGCTGTGGCCGTGATCCTCACCGTCATCCGGCACACCCGCGCCGACGAGGAAACCGGTCGCGCCGAACTGATCGACTCGACCGCGGTCGGCCGTTACGCGGGCCTGACCGCCGCACTGCTGCTGTCGTTCGGCGCGTCGCTGCTCACCGGTTGCGTTGGGGTGGCGGGCCTGCTGGGTACCAACGTTCCCGCGCAGGGGTCGCTGGCGTTCGGCGCGGCGCTGGCCTGCTCCGGTCTGGTGTTCACCGCGGTAGCCGCTGTGACGGCGCAACTTTCGACGAGCGCACGGCTTCGCCCGCGGGGCGGCGTTCGGCGTGCTGGCGCGCCGCATTCACGCTGCGGGCCGTCGGTGACGCCGGGTCTTCGGCGTTGTCCTGGTTCTCGCCGCTGGGCTGGTCGCTGCAGGTGCGCCCGTACGCAGGCGACCGGTGGTGGGTGCTGCTGCTGCATCTCGCGACGACGGCTGCTGTTGACTGCGCTCGCCTACCGACTGCTGGCCGGCCGCGACGTCGGCGCAGGGCTGATCGCCGAGCGACCAGGCCCAGCGGCCGCAACCCCGTTGCTACGCAACGCCTTCGGCCTGGCCTGGCGCCTCGACCGCGGCGCGCTGGTGCTGTGGACCGTCGGACTGTGCCTCTACGGGCTGCTGATCGGCAGCATCGTCCACGGCATCGGCGACGAAATCGGCGGCGCGGCCGCACGCGACATCGTCGTCCGGATCGGCGGCAGCCAGGTCGTGGAGCAGGCGTTCATCGCGGTGGCGTTCACCATGCTGGGCATGATGGCCGCCGCGTTCGCCATCTCGCTGACCCTGCGACTGCACCAGGAGGAGACCGGCCAGCGGGCCGAGACCCTGCTGAGCGGCTCGATGAGCCGAACCCGTTGGCTGGCAAGCCATCTCGTGTTCGCACTCGTCGGCTCGGCGGTGGCGATCGTGATCGCCGGCGTCGTCGCCGGGCTGACCTATGGCGTCGCCGCCGACGATGTCGACGGAAAGCTGGCCGATGGTCGCGGGCACCGCGCTGGCGCAACTGCCCGCGGTCTGGCTGCTCGCGGCGGTGACGGTCGCGCTGTTCGGTTTGGCGCCGCGCATCACTCCGGTGGCGTGGGGAGTGCTCGTCGGATTCGTCGCGCTGTATCTGATCGGCGAGCTGTCGGGATTCCCGCAGTGGGTGCTCGACCTGGAGCCATTCGCCCACATTCCGCTGGTCACCCGCGACACCTTCACCGCAGTTCCACTGCTGGCGCTGTTGGCGATCGACACCGGGTTGATCGCGTTCGGCGTCGTGGCCTTCCGCCGTCGCGACGTACAGACATAGGGAGATCTGTCATGAATACCGTTGTCAAAGGCGCGCTCTCGACCATTCTCGGCCTGGTGGGGTTCGGGCTGACGCTGTTCGTCCCGGCCGGGACCACGCACTACTGGCAGGGCTGGGCGTTTCTCGCGGTGTTCGCGCTGTCGACGTGGATCCCCACCGTCTACCTCATGCGGACCAATCCGGCCGCCCTCGAGCGGCGGATGCAGGCGGGCCCGAAAGCTGAAACCCGCCCGCTGCAGCGGATTCTCATCACCGTCATCTTCATCGCGTTTCCGGCCACGTTCGTCATCAGCGCCCTGGACTGGCGCTTCGGTTGGTCGCAGGTGCCCGCCGCCCTCTCGGTGATCGGCGACGTGCTGGTCGCGGCCGGACTCGGCCTGGCCATGCTGGTGATCGTCCAAAACAGTTATGCCGCAGCCAATGTCCGCGTCGAGTCGGGTCAGACGCTGGTCTCGACGGGGCTGTACGGGCTGGTGCGTCACCCGATGTATACCGGCAATGTCGTGCTGATGCTGGGCATCCCGCTGGCACTCGGCTCGTATTGGGGATTCTTACTGCTGATTCCCGGCATGCTCGTCCTGGTACTCCGCATCCGCGACGAGGAGGAGTTGCTGACCCACGAGCTCAGCGGTTATCGCGACTACACCCAGCGGGTGCGCTATCGGTTGCTGCCCTACGTGTGGTGACTCGCGGCTTGTCGTGACGCGCTAGATCCAGACGCCCTTGCCGACCGCGACCACGCCGCCGGTGCTGATCGAGAAGCGCTCGCGATCCTTCTCCAGGTCGACCCCGACCATCTCCCCCGGCCCGATCACGACGTTCTTGTCGAGAATCGCGTGGCGCACCACCGCGCCGCGGCCGACCCGCGCCCCCGGCATGATCACGCTGCCCTCGACGATCGCGCCGTCGTCGATGACGACGTTCGACGACAACACCGAATTGCGAACGGACGCAGCCGAAATGATGCTGCCCGCGCCGACGACCGATTCCTGGGCCGAGCCACCGTTGACGAACTTCGCCGGCGCCAAATTCTCCGACGATCCGAGGATCGGCCAGCGCCGGTTGTAGAGGTTGAACACCGGATGCACCGATACCAGGTCCATGTGGGCGTCGTAAAACGCGTCGAGCGTCCCGACGTCGCGCCAGTAACCGCGGTCGCGGTCGGTGGCGCCGGGGACCTCGTTGTCGCCGAAGTCGTACACCGCGGCCAGCCCGTCGGCGACCAGTCGCGGGATGATGTCGCCACCCATGTCGTGGTCGGAGTTGTCTTCGTCGGCGTCGGCGCGGATCGCGTCGATCAGCACCTTGGTGGTGAAGATGTAGTTCCCCATCGACACGAACGTGGCCTCGGGATCGTCGGGTGTGCCCGGCGGGTCGCTGGGCTTCTCGACAAAACCGCGGATGCGCCCGGACTCGTCGGCGTCGATGCAGCCGAATGCGCTCGCCTCGGCGCGCGGCACCCGAATTCCCGCCACGGTCGC
Source organism: uncultured Actinomycetota bacterium (assembly GCA_963822655.1). GTDB lineage: Bacteria > Actinomycetota > Actinomycetes > Mycobacteriales > Mycobacteriaceae > Mycobacterium. The sequence continues at coordinate 763,104 of CAWGIJ010000011.1, read as the reverse complement.
CCCTGCGCCGCTCTCGACGTGGAAGCGGAGCATCTGCTCCGGGTCCATCCGGTAGACGTGGTCGGCGCCGAAAACAACGATGTAGTCGGGATCCTCGTCGTAGATCAGATTCATCGACTGATAGATAGCGTCCGCCGAACCGGTGTACCAGCGTGGGCCTAGTCGCTGCTGGGCCGGGACCGGCGTGATGTACTCGCCGGCCAGGCCTGACAGTCGCCAGTTCTGCGAAATATGGCGGTCGAGTGAATGCGACTTGTACTGCGTGAGAACGCAGATGCGTAGGTAGCGGGCATTGACGAGGTTGGACAGCACGAAGTCGATCAGCCGATAGCCGCCGCCAAAGGGAACGGCCGGCTTGGCACGGTCGGCGGTCAGCGGGTATAGCCGCTTGCCCTCACCCCCGGCCAGGACAATGCCCAGCACGTGTGGTGCTTCCCTCATGCATCAAACCTAACGGCCGTTGCGAACGCCTGCCAGCTCTACCCCGAGGGGATACCCACCCTCAGCGATTGGGCATCAACAAAATTGGGTCGTTTCAACGAGACAACGGTCACATGTCGGCGAGGGGTCGGGCCCTGCGGGGTTCGGCGGCGGCTACTACGGTGCCGAGTATGCGCGTGGCGATGATGACTCGGGAGTATCCGCCGGAGGTCTATGGCGGGGCCGGAGTACACGTGACCGAGCTCGTCGCGCAGTTGCGGAATCTGTGTCAGGTCGACGTGCACTGCCAGGGCGCGCCGCGACCCGAAGCGTTCGCCTATCAGCCGGACACCCAGCTGCGCGGTGCGAACCCGGCGCTGTCGACGCTCTCGACCGATCTCGTGATGGCCAGTGCCGCCGCCGAGGCCAATGTCGTTCACTCGCACACCTGGTACGCCGGGATGGCCGGGCATCTGGCGTCGCTGCTGCACGGTGTGCCGCATGTGCTGACCGCGCATTCGCTGGAGCCGTTGCGGCCGTGGAAGGCCGAGCAGCTCGGCGGTGGGTACCGGATCTCGTCGTGGGTCGAGCAGACCGCGGTCAACGCCGCCGACGCGGTGATCGCCGTCAGCTCCGGCATGCGCGAGGACGTGCTGCGGGTCTACCCGACGGTCGATCCGAGCCGAGTACACGTCGTGCGCAACGGAATCGACACCGACGTCTGGTATCCCGCGGCGCCGAAGCCGGGCGCGTCGGTGCTGGCCGACCTGGGCGTCGACACCAGCCGCCCGATCGTCGCGTTTGTCGGGCGGATCACCCGGCAGAAGGGCGTCGCCCATCTGCTCGCCGCGGCCCACGAATTCGCGCCCGACGTGCAGTTGGTGTTGTGCGCGGGCGCGCCCGACACACCGGAGATCGCGGCCGAGGTGAGGGCGGGCGTCGCCGAGTTGGCCGGCTCGCGCAGCGGCGTGTTCTGGGTGAAGGACATGTTACCGGGCGGCAAGATCCGCGAAATACTCTCGGCCGCAACAGTTTTCGTGTGTCCGTCGATCTATGAACCGCTCGGGATCGTCAACCTCGAGGCGATGGCGTGCGGGACCGCGGTGGTGGCCTCCGACGTGGGCGGCATTCCCGAGGTGGTCGACGACGGCCTGACCGGGTCGCTGGTGCGCTATGACGCGGACGACGCGGCGGGCTACGAGGCCCGGCTCGCGCAGGCGGTCAACGCGGTAGTCGCCGACCCGGAGCGGGCGACGCGCTACGGCCAGGCGGGCCGGCAGCGCTGTATCGCGGAGTTCTCCTGGGCGCAGATAGCGCAACAGACTCTGGAGATCTACCAGAAGGTGTGCGCGTAGCGGCGGGTTTAGCTGGTGACGCCCTTGAGCTCGTCACCCAGTGCAGCGGCTTCGTCGGGTGTCAGCTCGACGACGAGACGGCCACCGCCTTCCAGCGGTACCCGCATCACGATGCCGCGCCCCTCCTTTGTCGCTTCCAGTGGACCGTCACCGGTCCGGGGCTTCATCGCCGCCATCGAGCGCTCCCTCCGAATTCGAGCTGGCCCGTCAACTGCACATTCACCACACCATTGTTCCCTATCCGTGTGACTAGGTGCACATGACCTCCGGCTCGGCGTTTCCTGAGGGCGTTCAGGCGGCCGTGGAGGGAACCCAGCAGGACTGCACGTGGTCGTCGACCATGCCAGTCGCCTGCATCAGCGCGTAGGCCGTCGTGGGGCCCACGAAGCGGAATCCCCGGCGCTTCAATTCGCGTGCCATGGCGGTGGATTCCGGTGTGATCGCCGGGACGTCGGACAGGGTCGCCGGGCGCGGTCGGTGCGCCGGCGCGAACGACCAGAGCAGCTCCGAGAGGTCGTCCACGTCGGCGACGGCGCGGGCATTCGCGATCGTCGCGTCGATCTTGGCGCGGTTGCGGACGATGCCCTCGTCGGCCAGCAGCCTGGCCACGTCCTTGTCGGTGAAGCGGGCGACCTTCTCGGGGTTGAAACCTTTGAAGGCCTTTCGGAAGTTCTCCCGTTTCCGCAGGATGATCAGCCAGGACAGGCCGCTTTGGAAGGCCTCCAGGCTCATCCGCTCGAACAGCGCGAATCGTGCCGTGCAGCGGCTGGCCCCACTCCGTGTCGTGGTAGTCGCGATAGAGCTGGAAGTCCGCGCTGCCTGGCTTGCCGACCGCCCAGTCGCAACGGACCAGGCCGTCGTCACTCATGGTCACCGGACTCGTCCTCGGTGTCGTCAGGGTCACCGATGGCGGCCGCGGCATGCACCGACGAGAGCTGGCCCCGTAGCAAGTCGAGCTCCTGGCCGAGCCGGTCCAGCACCCAGTCGACCTCGCTGGTCTTGTAGCCGCGCAGCGTCTGGGTGAACTTGACCGCATCGACGTCGCCGCGCGTCACGCCGGAGGCCGGCAACACCGTCGGCGTGGTCCCACGGGGCAGCGGCGGCAACGGCTCACCGCGACCGAACAGCAGGCTGGCCACCCCGAACAGCACGATCGCTACCAGGACCAAGACCACTACGTAGAGCAACACCAATGCCACGGCGACCGATATTGCCCTATCGGCCCGACGCTTTTGTGCAGGGCCTTCGGTGGCTGTTAGCGCGGCCGGATGGTGTTCATCGGCGGCCGGTTGGCCAGCGACACCGTCGAGGTGCGCGGGGTGTATCCGTCCCCGTCGACGAAGAACTGGGTCAGCCCCACGCCGGAGTCCGGGATGCCGCAGCGGGACAGCAGGGTGGCGACGACCTGACGGCTCATCGGCCCCAGCTCGGCCAGCGGCCGGTTGCGATGCGCCCGGACGCCGAGGTTGACCTGAGCGATCGCATCCAGACCCAGCCGGTCGTAGGTGTCGACGAGCAGCCCGATCTCGACGCCGTAGCCCGGCGCAAACGGCAGCGACATCAACAGTTCGCGGGTGGCCGCGTATTCGCCGCCCAGTGGCTGCAACACGCAGCCCAGCTCGGGCCGCAGCGCGGCCAGTAGCGGCCGGGCGACCAGCTCGGTGACCCGCCCGCCGCCGGTGGCGCCCTCGCGGCCGCTGGGGGCGTCCCCGGTATTCAATGGCCGCCGATAAAAGCTCTTGACGAGATGAATGCCGTCCTCGGTGAGCAGGGGGCCGAGCAGCCGCGGAACGAACATCGGATGCGGCTCGATCAGGTCGGAGTCGACGAACACCACGAAGTCGCCGCTGGTGGCCGCCAGCGATCGCCACAACACCTCGCCTTTGCCGGGCCGTGGCGCGATCTCGGGCAGCGCCTGCTCGCGGGTGACGACCCTCGCGCCGGCGGCGATGGCCCGGATCTCGGTGTCGTCGGTGGAACCCGAGTCGAGCACGATCAGCTCGTCCACCAGGCCGCCGATGAGCGGCGAGATGCTCTCGATCACCGACTCGACGGTGTCTTCCTCGTTGAGGGCGGGCAACACCACCGAGATGGTCCGGCCGGCCTTGGCCGCCTCCAGCTCGTCGACCGTCCACTGCGGACGGGTCCAGCTACGGTCGGCCAGCCAGACATCGCCCGGTGACGCGGCCAGCGCGCCGGCGGCAGCGAGATCGACCAGCTCAGATGCCGTCATGCCAGTCCTCTCACCGTGCGCGCCGGCGGGCGTTGCCCGTGGATCGACGCCACCATCTCCAACACCCGTCGGGTCGGCCCGACCTCGTGCACCCGGAACATCCTGGCCCCCGCCGCGGCCGCCAGCGCAGTCGCGGCCAGGGTGCCTTCGAGGCGTTCGGTCAGCGTCCACCCCAAGAGTCTCCCCGACGAAATCTTTGTTGCTCAAGGCCATCAATATCGGCCACCCCGTGTTTACAAGATCTTCCATGTGCCGCAACAGCGCCAATCCGTGGAAGGTGTTCTTGCCGAAATCGTGGGTCGGATCGATCACAACACGATCGCGGTCCACCCCGGCGGCGACAGCCCGTTCGGCCGACGCGGTGAGCTCGTTGATCACGTCGTCGACGACGCCGCGGGTGCTGGTGCCGTAGTTGACCCGGAACGGCCGGGTGCGCGGGCGCGCGCCGCCGGTGTGCGAGCACACCAGTCCGGCGCCGAATTCGGCCGCTACCTCGGGCATCGCGGGATCATAGCCGCCCCAGCTGTCGTTGATCAGGTCCGCGCCCGCACGGCAGGCGAGCCTGGCCACCTCGGAGCGCCAGGTGTCGATGCTGATCAGTTGGTCCGGGTAGCTGTCGCGCACCCACTCGATGAATGGCACGACGCGGGCGATCTCGGCCTGCGAGTCGATGGTCTCCCCCGGCCCGGCTTTCACGCCGCCGACGTCGATCACGTCGGCGGCCTCGGCGATCAGACGGTGGACGGTGGCCTTGGCGGCGTCGTCGGCGAAGTTTGCGCCGCGGTCATAGAACGAGTCCGGGGTGCGGTTGACGATCGCCATGATCAGTGGGCGCTCGGCGCTCACACGGCGGCCGCACAGGGTGGACTGCACACATCTATGGTGCCCGCTGCGTTCACGACACGCTCACCAGCCTCATCGGGGGTGATATCGCATGTGGTCATGATGTCGAAAAAGGGTGGCACCCGGGAGAGGGTGCCGGCGCCTAGCCCTGCGGCCGCTTGCCGTCGGCCACTTCCTCGGGGTAGTCGTCGTAGAACGGCACGTAACCCTCGTCGCGCCCGGCCAGCACGTACACCGGATCCTCGATCCCGGAGTCGTAGGCCTGCTCGCGCAGATCGACCTTGCGGCTCTTGAACGTCGTGGTGTGCTCCATCGACTCGACCAGGCGAACGAACAGGGGCAAGGCGTACACCGGCAATTTCTGGTAGACGGTCGCCGCGAGCGCCTTGCCGTCGAACTCGACGCCCTCGCGCAGCTTGACCGCGGCCATCCCGGCGCGCCCGCCGGTGCGCGGCACCTCCACCCCGAAGACCGTGCACTCCTCGACGGACTTGTCTGAGCCCAGCGCGCGCTCGACCTGAGTGGTGGCCACGTTCTCGCCCTTCCACCGGAAGGTGTCGCCGAGCCGGTCCACGAACGCCGCGTGTCCCATGCCCTGCGGGTTCATCACGTCGCCGGTGTTGAAGTAGCAGTCGCCCTTCCGAAATGCGTTGCGCACCAACTTCTTTTCGCTGGCCTTCTTGTCGGTGTAACCGTCGAAGGGTTGCAGCTTACTGACCGGGCTCAGCAGCAGACCGGGTTCGCCGGCGGGCACTTTCTGCACCCAGCCGTCCTCGCCGCGCTGCGGTTCGCCTGTGTCGGCGTCGTAGGCGACGTAGGCCACCGGCATCGCCGCCCAGCCCGCCGATCGCGGCACGTTGAACACATTGATGAAGGCCGTGTTTCCCTCGCTGGCCGCGTAGAACTCGCAGACCCGGCCGATGTTGAACCGTGCGGTGAACTCGTCCCAGATTTCCGGACGCAGTCCGTTGCCCGCGATCAGGCGCACCTTGTGGGCGCGATCGGTCGGCTTCTCGGGCTGGTTCAGCAGGTAGCGGCAGATCTCACCGATGTAGATGAAAGCCGTTGCCTTGCTGGCGATTACCTCGTCCCAGAACTTCGACGCCGAGAACGACTTGCCCAGCGCCAGCGTCGCTCCGGAGTTGATCACCGTGCCCACCGCGACCGTCAACGCGTTGTTGTGATACAGCGGCAGGCAGCTGTACAGCGTGTCAGAACCCTTGAGTCGCAAGCCAAGTCCGCCGAAGATCGCCAACGCCGACAGCCACCGCTTGTGGGTCATCACGCTGGCCTTCGGATGGCCCGTGGTGCCCGAGGTGAAGATGTAGAACGCGGTGTCCTTGGCCAGCACCGCCGATGCCGACGGCGGGTTGGTGGTCGGCGCGGTGGCCGCCAGCCGCTCCATCTCCTCGATGGTCGTCGGCTCGACAGTGGCGTCCCCGCACTCCTGCACAGCGCCGACGAGGTCGGATTCGACGACCAGCGCCTTGGCTTGCAGCAGGCCGATGCTGTGGGCCAGCACGTCGCCGCGCTGATGGTAGTTGAGCATTCCGGCGACCGCGCCGCACTTGACCGTGGCCAGCATCATCAGAACGGCGTTGGGCGAGTTGCGCAACATGATTCCGACGACGTCGCCCCGGCCGACGCCGCGGGCGGCCAGCACGGCCGCGTAGCGGTTGGCTGCGGCGTTGGCCTCGCGGTAGGTCAGCTGCTGGTCGCCGAACCGGATGAAGATCCGATCGCCGTAACGTTCGGCGCGGTCCTGGAAGACCTTGCCGATCGAGATCTTGAAATTCGGCTGCGCTCGCGCCAGCGTGAGCATTCCGCGGGCGATCACCGGGAGGTCGGCCAATACTGCGGGCACCCGGGTCGCGATGTCGATGAGCCCGATCGACCTGTGCTCACCGGAGTTGTTCTGGGACATGGCGGCCAGCCTATCCAGACGACGATGCAGACCGCGGAGCGGTCTGAGGAGGAGCTGGATGATGCGGCCACGCAGACGTAGCAAACGCGCTCAGCGGGGTGCGCAGGCCGCGATCGCCGCATCGATCTCGTCGACGACCACCAGTCGGTCCATCGCGGTCCGCGAGACGTATCCGCTGTCGACGAGCCCGGCCAGCCACGCCCGCAGCCCGTCGTAGTGGCCGTCGGGGTCCAGCAATACCACCGGCTTGTCGTGCATGCCGAGGTAGCCACCGGTCCAGGCCTCGAAGAACTCCTCCAGCGTGCCGATCCCGCCGGGCAACGTGATGAACGCGTCGGCGCGGTCTTCCATGATCTGTTTGCGCTCACGCATGGTGTCGGTGACGATCAGCTCGTCGGCGTCGTGGTCGGCGACCTCACGGCGGACCAGCAGCTTGGGGATCACGCCAACGGTCCGGCCGCCGCGGGCGCGGGCGGCGGTGGCCAGCGCACCCATCGCCGACACGTTGCCGCCGCCCCACACCAAGGTCCAGCCGCGGTCGGCGATCGCCTCGCCGAGCGCGGCGGCCAGCGACAGCAACGCGGGGTCGGTGGGTCCAGAGGCGCAGTAGACGCAGATCGCGTACACAGACGAAACGTAGACCACCGTTGCCGCCGAGCGCATTTGGGCCTAACCGCATGCGGTCCGCTACCCGCGCCATAAAATCCGGCGATGCCGAGTGCTTGGATCACCGCGCCGCCGCACGCCGTCGAGCGCGACGTCGTGGCCGCCCTCGACGATCCAGAGCACGCGGGTGTGGCGATCGTCGGCCCCGACGGTGCCGGCAAGACACTGCTGGCACGCGGCGCCGCCTCGGACGACGCCCGCTGGGTCATCGGCACAGCGACCGAGCGGGCCATCCCGTTCGGCGCGTTCCGCGCGCTGCTGGCCGACTGCGAGGTCGACTTCACCGCCCGCCCCGGCGAGCTGCTGCGGGCCGCGCAGGACAAGCTGGCCGGGGAGCGACTGTTCGTCGTCGTCGACGCGCATCACCTGGACCGGCTGTCGTCGACGCTGATCTACCAGCTGGCACTGACCGGCTCGGCCCGGCTGATCGTCACGGTCCGGTCGGGCGCCGAGCTACCCGAAGCCGTGCAGGCGTTATGGGACGACGGGCTCCTGACGCGCATCGAGGTCGGCGGGGGCGGCGCCACGACCACTCAGGTCGACGATTACCTGTCGGGCCTGCCGACGGCGGTGCGCACGACGCTGGACTACCTGTCGCTGGCCACCCCGTTGCAACGCTCCGACCTGGCCGCGCTGGCCGGCGACGACGCCGTCGCGCAGGCCGAAACCCTCGACGCCGTCACGGTCGACGGCGACGGCTACGTCTACCCGGCGCATCCGCTCGACACCGCCCGGGCGGGTGTGGCGCTGCCGCCGGACACCACGCGAGCGCTGCGCGTGTCGCTCGTCGGGCAACTCGCGGGCGGCCCTGTCGACCACGTCGGCGACCGGTTGCGCGTGGCTGCGCTTGCCGCGAGTTGTCCTGACGGCGACATCCCCGACGGCGACCTGGTGAATGCCGCGCAGCAGGCGCTGCGCTTCGGCGAGCTCACTCTCGCCGAACGCCTCGCCCGCGCCGCTCTGGACCGCTCCGACGGCCTGCCCGCCCGCTTGGCGTTGGGCTACGCGCTGGCCTGGCAGGGCCGCGGCCGGGAGGCCGACGCGGTGCTCGCCGCGGTCGACCCTGACCAGCTGTCCCCGCCCGAGCTGATGGCCTGGGCCCTGCCGCGGGCAGCCAACCAGTTCTGGATGCTCAGCGAGCCGGCGCAGGCCACCGCGTTTCTGCAGACCATGCGCAACCGGGTGGCGTCGTCGAGCGCGCAGGCCACCCTCGACGCGCTGACTGCGACGTTCGCGATGAACTCGGGCACGCCGCTGCGCTCCCTGCGCATCGCCGAGGACATCCTGGCTTCCCCGGACGCCGACGCGGTCGCGGTGGGGTGGGCCGCCTCGGCGGCGGCGCTCAGCTCGGCCCGCACCGGGCGGTTCGACGACGTCGAGCCGCTGGCCCGGCGCGCGACGGCCGCCGACCACCCCGGTTTGCTGCGGTTCACCAGTGGCTTCGGCCGGATCACCGCGCTGGTGATGGCCGGCCGCCTGCCCGAGGCCCGCACACTGGCCCAGCGCTATACGGATTTCGCCGAGTTGCAGCAGCCCGGCCGCGCGATCGGCGAGACGCTGGTCGGCTACGTCGCGATCGCCCAGGGCGACTTCGACGCCGCCGTCACCCTGCTCAGCCGGGCCGCCGATCCGCTGGCCCGCACCGGTTACTCCTGGGGCCCGCTGTCGCTGATGCTGCTGGCCCAAGCAGTAGGCCAGCAGGGCAGACAACTGGACGCGGCAAAGGCTTTCAGCCGGGCCGAGTCGTTGCACGGCCTGAAGTCGTCGTTGTTCGCCCCGGAGCTGGCATTGGCGAAGGCGTGGTCGAAAGCGGCCCACGGCGATACGACCGGAGCGATCGAAGCGGCCCGGGAGGCGGTGCAGACCGCGGAGCGCGGCGGCCAGACGGCGGTCGCGGTCCGCGCACTGCAGGACGGCGCCCGTCTCGGCGACGTGCAGGCCGTGCAGCGGGCCGGACGGTTGGCCGGTGAGGTGGACTGCGTTCTGGGCCGGCTGACCCATGCCCATGCCCGCGCCTTGACCGACGGGGACGCCGCCGCGCTGCGCGAGGTGGCCGCCGACCTCGCCGATCGCGGGATGCACCCCGCGGCCGCCGACGCGACGGCGCAGGCCGAGCGCATCCTGGCCGGCAAGACTTAGCCGCTCAGGTAGGCCCGCAGCATGGTCACCGCGTCGGTGATCTGATGGACCGGCACCAACTCGTCGCGGGTGTGCGCGAGGTTGGGATCACCCGGCCCGTAGTTCACCGCGGCGATGCCGCGGGCGGCGAACCGCGACACGTCGGTCCAGCCGTACTTCGCCCGCACCTGGCCACCGGCGGCGTCGACGAGGTTGCCGGCGGCGGGGTTGGACAGCCCGGGCAACGCGCCGGCGGCTTTGTCGGTCAGCGCGATCTGCACGTCGAGACCGTCGAGGACCTCGTGGACATGTTGTAACGCCGCCTCGACCGAACGATCAGGCGCAAAGCGGAAATTCACCGTCACCGACGCGGCGTCGGGGATCACGTTGCCGGCGACCCCGCCATCGATGCGGACCGCAGACAGGCCTTCGCGATAGACGCAGCCGTCGATGTCGACACTGCGGGGCTGGTAGCTCGCGAGCCGGTCGAGCACCGCCCCAAGCTTGTGAATCGCGTTGTCGCCCAACCACGATCGGGCCGAGTGCGCCCGAGTCCCGTTGGCGCTCACAACGACTCGCAGCGTGCCCTGGCAGCCGGCTTCGATGTAGCCGCCGGTCGGCTCCCCCAGGATCGCCACGTCGGCGGTCAGCCAGTCCGGTAACTCGCGTTCGATGCGGCCCAAACCGTTTGCGGCCGCCTCGATTTCCTCGCAGTCGTAGAACACCAGCGTCAGGTCGTGCGCAGGCTCGGCGACGGTCGCAGCCAGGTGCAGAAAGACCGCGTCCCCGGACTTCATGTCTGTGGTGCCGCAGCCGTGCAACGACTCGGCGTCGCGTCGGCTGGGCAGATTGCCCGCCACCGGCACGGTGTCGAGGTGGCCGGCGAGCAGCACCCGGGTCGGACGGCCCAGCACGGTGCGGGCCAGCACCGCGTTGCCGTTGCGTAGGATCTCCCAGCCCAAGGAAGGGCTAGTCTGTGCCCGCAGCGCGGCCTCGACCTCGTCGGCAATGCGATCTTCGTGTCGCGACTCGCTGGGGATATCGACCAGAGCGGCCGTCAGCTCGATCGGGTCCCCGCGTAGGTCCAACACGGTCTCAGCGTAGTGGGTCGGTAGCGTGGGGCCCGTGACTGCAGCTTCGGGCATTGGGCTGGCGACCATCGCCGCCAACGGATCGGTTCTCGACACTTGGTTCCCCGCACCGGAACTGATCGACTCGGGCGAGACCGGCACGACGCGGCTCTCGGTCGCCGAGGTACCCGAAGAGCTGGGCGCGCTCGCCGGCCGCGACGACGACCGCGACGTCGAGACAGTGGCGGTCCGCACCGTGATCGGCTCGCTGGACGATAAGGCCGTCGACGCCTACGACGCCTACCTGCGCCTGCACCTGCTCTCCCACCGACTCGTCGCGCCGCACGGGCTCAACGCCGACGGCCTGTTCGGCGTGCTGGCCAACGTGGTGTGGACCAGCCACGGGCCCTGTGCCGTCGAGGGTTTCGAGGCGGTCCGGGCCCGTCTGCGCCGCCGCGGTCAGGTCGCCGTGTACGGCGTCGACAAGTTCCCGCGGATGGTCGACTACGTGCTGCCCAGCGGCGTGCGCATTGCCGACGCCGACCGGGTCCGCCTGGGGGCGCATCTGGCGTCGGGCACGACGGTGATGCATGAGGGCTTCGTCAACTTCAACGCCGGCACGCTGGGTGCCTCGATGGTGGAGGGCCGCATCTCTGCAGGCGTCGTGGTCGGTGACGGCTCCGACGTCGGCGGCGGCGCGTCGATCATGGGCACGCTGTCCGGCGGTGGCACCGAAGTGATTTCGATCGGCAAGCACTGCCTACTCGGCGCGAACGCCGGGCTGGGTATCCCACTGGGTGACGACTGCGTCGTCGAGGCCGGTCTTTATGTCACCGCGGGCACGAAAGTCGCGCTGCCCGACGGCAAATCGGTCAAAGCCCGCGAACTGGCCGGCAGCAGCAACCTGCTGTTCCGCCGTAACTCGCTGACCGGAGTGGTCGAGGTGGTGTCCCGCGACGGCCGCGGCATCGCCCTGAACGAGGACCTGCACGCCAACTGAGCTGCTGTTCGCTCAGGGCACCCAGCGCTGGGTGCACGATTGCCCGAAGATGCCCGCCGGATGGCAGGAAAGCGTGACGTGTTTGCCGGCATGCGGGTCCGGTCGAAGGGCTTGCGCCTGTTGGGCGCATTGGATCGCGGCGTCGGCCACACATTCCGGCCCCTCCGCGCTCGCCCGTGGCAGGGCGTCGGTTGAGCCGACGATTGCCAGCATTCCAATGGCCGCGATCGCGGCCCGTAGCGCGAATGTCTGCATTTCCGCCCCCTTTTCGCCACCAGCAGCTCGCCCGCGGCATGGCTCCAAGGTCGGACTTTAGTCCACTAAAGTAGACAAAAGTAGTGAAATAGGGCTACTGGTCCGGTAATGTCGCTGAGCGTCTCCGGATCCGGGTTATTGTCTACTCATGGACGACTCCGATAAGGATCCGGCCGTTGTGCTGCCGTACCTCGTGGGCCGGCCCCTTGCCGCCACCGAGGTCTACGAGGCATTCGGCTATCGCAAATCGGCGTACTACAAGGCGGTACGCGAAGGTCGGCTGGTCACGGCCGACAGCCTGCTCAAAGCGGCGAGCTATCTGCGGCTGAACCCGATCGACCTGCTCGTCCGGTTCGGACTCATCCAGCACGAGACGGTCACCGAATACCTGGCATCGACGCGCGCCCTGCCAAAACTGCGCGACCTGCGTCCCGACCCGGGCAAACCGCCGGTCTGATCGACGCAGAGGAGTCGCTCGCGACAATGATGTCCGCACTCATCATCGCCACCCTGACCGTCGTCGTTTACAGCCTGTGGATCCGCCGGCACACCTGGCGGTCCCGCTGGGAAGCCGACGCGAGTCTGAACATCGCCCTGCAAGGCGGTGCCGTGCTGTTGATGTCCCCCTGGGCGTCGGAGACCCTCGGGCCGGCACTGCACCAAATGACCGGGCACTGGAACGTCGAGGATCTCATAGGCCACATCTGCCTGATGTTCGCGGCGGCGGCCATCGTCGAGCACGGACTGGCGAGACTCGGGGACAACCAGCAATGGCGCCGGATTTTCCGCCGGCAGATCGAAATCCCACTGTGGCTTGGCGTTCCGGTACTTGTGGCGGTGTTCTTCGCCGCGAACGAGAGGTACCACCCCGACCTGTTTCCGGCGCACGTCAGCACCGCCTGGTTCGGTGCCTACTGGATCGTGTTGGGGATACTGCTGGTCTACCTATTCGGCTACGCGGTCAGAGTCATGTTGATCGTGCGCAAGGACCCGCGCTCGTCCGTGACGGCCACCCTGTACCTGATCTCGGCCGCATTCGGGTTGGCGGCGACCGTGATTCAGGTGACGACAGCCGAGGCCGGTATCGACATCACGCTGCCCGTCTGGTTGTGCGCATGCCTGGGCGCGGTCGGATTCGCCTTCGGCTCCGCGCGGTCCTGGCTGGCCAAAGTGGCGTGGTTCAACGACGGCAAAATCGCGCCGCCCCCATCAAACGACTGTTGAGCCGGCATGCCCTCAATGGCGGCCGCCGGTCGGCCCGCCGTTAAGAAGCCGTCAAGGATCTCCGCGCAGCGTAACTGCGGTGAGCGATCCGGCAATGTATCCATCGTGGTACGGCCATGCCTTGCGCTGCTTGCCGGTCCGACGTGCGGATCGCCTCAAAGCTGTTCCCGCACAACCTCTCAGGAGGCCGGCTGACAAACATGCCCTTGATCCTTGTCATTCATCACACGATTACAAAGGAGAGAAACTCGTGTCATTCGTAACCGCACAGTCGCCGGCGTTGATGGCTGCGGCGACTAAATTGCAACACCTCGGCACCGCGATGGCCGCTCAGAACGCCGCCGCGGCGGTACCCACCTCGGACGTGACGCCCGCTGCGGCGGACGGAGTGTCGGCGATGCAGGCCATGCAGTTCTCCGCTTACGGAACCTGGTACCAACAGGTCAGTAAGCAGGCCGAAGCGGTGTATCAGATGATGGTCAACACGCTCGACGCCAACGCCAGCTCCTACGGCGACGCCGAGGCGACCAACCAGGCCACGACCGGATCCAATTCGCTCACGGGACTGCTGAATTCGCTCACCGGCGGATCGCCGGCCGCACCGGGCACCGGGGTTTCGTCCAACTCTGGCGCGGCCATCGGCACACCGTTCAACTGGGCGCAGAATTTCTCGGCCGCGTCCTCGGACATGCTCGACCTCGCGCAGGGGCAGTACGCCCCGACCGGCGCGGTCGACACGACCTCCGACATCAGCGTGCTGAGCGCGCTGACCGCGTCGCCGGCGGCAACCGCCGCACCCGCCGGTGCCGCGGGCCTGGGCGCGATGCCGGTGACTGCCGGTGTCGGCCAGGCCTCCGCGATCGGCAAGCTGTCGGTGCCGCCCACGTGGACGGTCAGCGAGGTCGGGACGGCCAACCCCGCCCCCGCGATGACGCCCGCCGGGGGCTGGACCAGCGCGGCCCCGCACGCCGGACAGGTCAACACGCTGCCGGCCGGAGCGCCGTCGGTGGCCTCGAGTGGCCGCAGTGGTCTGGGTGCCGGCGCGCCGCGCTACGGCGTCAAGCCCACCGTGATGCCCAAGCCGACGCTCGTCTAGCCCCCATACCCACGGAAGAACAGGTTGTAGAGCAATGGTTTTCGACTTCGCAGCAATGCCCCCCGAGATCAACTCGATCCGGATGTACACCGGCCCCGGGTCGGGCCCGATGATGGCCGCGGCGGCGGCCTGGAACAGCACGGCCGCCGACCTGACGACGACGGCGGCCGGCGCCCAGTCGGTGATCGCCGAGCTGTCCGGCGGCGAGTGGCTGGGCCCGTCGTCGGTGGCGATGGCCACCGCGGTGCAGCCCTACATCGAATGGATGGAGACCACCGCCGGTGAGCTGGCGCAGGCGGCGAGCCAGGCGATGGCGTCGGCGGCGGCGTACGAGGCGGCCTTCGCCATGACAGTGCCGCCGCCGGTGATCGCGGCGAACCGGGCGCAGCTGGCCGCCCTGGTCGCCACCAACATCCTGGGCCAGAACACGGCGGCGATCATGGCCACCGAGGCGCTCTACGGCGAGATGTGGGCCCAGGACGCCGCGGCCATGTACGGCTACGCGGGTTCGTCGGCCAGCGCCGCGGTGCTGAGCCCGCTGACCGCCCCGCCGCAGACCAGCAACCCGGTCGGGACCGCGGCGCAATCCGGCGCGACCGCGACCGGTTCGCAGCAGGCGGGCCTCAACGGGCTGGTGTCCACCATGCCCAACGCCATGCAGTCGATGTCCACGCCACTGGCGTCGGCGGCCGTCGACAATCCGCTCGACGACTTCTTCTCCAACAGCCTGGTGGAGAACATTCCCAACGGCCTCTTCGACACCGGCGCATGGATGATGTTCGCCGCGATCCCGTCCGCGGTCCTCTATGGGAAGACGGTCGGCGACGCGGCCGCGGGCGCGGCGGGCGGCCTGGCCGCCGGACTGGCCGGCACCGGAACTGCGGCAGCCCCGGCCGTCCTCGCGGGCGCCGGCGGATTCGCCGGTGGGGCCCCGGTCCTGGCGGGCATGGCGGAGTCGTCGACGGTCGGCGGGCTCTCGGTGCCGGCCGGATGGTCGGCCGCCACCCCGGAGGCCGGCAACTCGCTGCTGGCCGGCTCGGGCTGGACCGCCCCGGTCGAGGAGGGCATGGGCACAACGAACGTGGCTGCCGGCATGCCGGCGGTCGCCTCGGCCGGTCGCGGAGGCTACGGCTTCAGCACGCCGCGCTACGGCGTGAAGCCGACCGTGATGCCGAAATCCGTTCTGGTGTAACCGAACGCAACGCTCGACCCCACACGTGGCCGTACACCCTCGGGTGTGCGGCCACGTTGTTGTCCGGCCGGCGAACGCGCGGCAGATGTCCGCTTGCCGGTGCCCTCAGTCTGCTGAAATGGACAGAGGTCAACCTAAGTGGACAACCAGAGGAGCATGACGCATGTCGTACGTGACCACACACCCCGAAGCACTGGACTTCGCGGCGGGCAAATTGGAGGGCATCGGCACGGCGCTGGCGGCCCAGAACGCGGCCTCCGCCTCGTCGACCGCAACGGTCGCTCCGGCCGCCGCGGACGAGGTTTCGGCGCTGCAGGCAACGCAGTTCAGCGCCTACGGCAACCTCTACCAACAGGTCAGCGAGCAGGCCACGGCAATCCATCAGGCGTTCGTCCAGATGCTCACGACCAGCGCGGGTTCCTACGGTGACACCGAGGCCGTTAACTCGGCCGCGACGGGCACCGGAGGCCTGGGCGGCATCTCGCCCATCGGTCAGCTAACCCAGTTCGGGCAGTTCGGACTTCTTCCGGGGTTGCTGAGCAACACCGGCCTAGGTCTGATCGCGGGCGGGCAGAATTTCGGCTCTGCGGCATCGGACTTCATCCCGTTGGCCAACCGACCTCCCGTTGTTCTCGCCGGTGATTCTGCGGCCCCGGCCGACATGGCGCCGGCGCCGCCAGTGAGCCCAGCGCCCGTCGCCGCGCCGGTCCTGGCCAGTGCGAGCCAGGCCTCCACGGTCGGAGGTCTGTCGGTGCCGCAGGGCTGGGGCAATGGCGCCACCGCCGTGTCGACGCCGGCGAAGCTCACCGGCGCTGGCTGGACGACGCCGGCACCACACGGACCGCAGGTGTCGACGGTGCCCGGCGGGCTGCCCTCGGTGGCGTCCAACAGTCGAACATCCGGCCTGGGTAGGCCGCGCTACGGCATCAAGCCCAAGGTCATGCCCAAAGTCACCGGCGTCTGACGCCCTTCCACTACCGAACAGGACGTACAAAATGGTTCTCGATTTCGCAGCCCGCCCACCCGAGGTCAACTCCGCGCTGATCTACTCCGGGCCCGGCGCCGGTCCGATGATGGCCGCGGCGGCCGGCTGGAACAACCTCGCCGCCGAATTGACCACGGCCGCAACCTCTTACGAGTCGGTGATCTCCGAGCTCGCCGGCGGCGAATGGCTGGGCCCGGCGTCACTGGCGATGGCCACGGCCGTCGCGCCGTACGTGACGTGGATGAACAGCACCGCCGCGGCCGCCGAGCGCGCCGCGACGCAGGCCACCGCGTCGGCGGCCGCGTACCAGAACGCGTACGCGATGACGGTGCCGCCGCCGCTGATCGCGGCCAACCGGACGCAGCTGGCCGCCCTGGTCGCCACCAACATCCTCGGCCAGAACACCCCTGCGATCCTGGCCAACGAGGCGCAATACGCCGCGATGTGGGCCCAGGACGCCGCCGCGATGTACGCCTACGCCGCCGCGTCGGCGAGTGCCGGCACGCTGAACCCGCTCAAGTCCCCGGCGCAGACCACCAATCCCGGCGGCGCCGCCGCGCAGGGTGCCGCGGTCTCCACCGCCGGCACCCAGAGCCAGCTCAACCACCTGGTCTCCGCGCTGCCCGGGGCGGTGCAGGGCTTGGCCTCCCCCGGCGCCACCGGGTCGGGACTGCTGGGCAGCACCAACGGCTTCCTCAACGACCTGTTGTCGTCGGGCAGCAACATCGGTATCTACAACGACGCCGTCGCGCTCGTCGGTGTCGCGGGCAATGCTGCGGCGTGGAACGGGTTCCAGGCGATCGTCACCGGTGTGACGAGCAGTACGCCCGCCGTCGCTGCCTCGGCAGCCTCGACAGCTCCGGCCGCCCTGGGCGCCGGGTTGGCCGGCTCCGTCACGCCCGCCGCGTCGCCGATCGCGGCCACCATGGGCCAGGCGACGCCGGTCGGCCGGATGTCGGTGCCCGCCACCTGGTCGGCGGCCGCGCCGGAGCCGGCCACCGAGACGGTGACGGCCGCGGACTGGACGGCCGACACCGACGAGGGCAGCGTGACGAACGTCGCGACCGGCATGCCCGCAACGGCCGACCAGCGGGCGCGGCGGGTACGGCATCGCGACTCCGCGCTACGGCATCAAACCGACGGTGATGCCGACTCGAGTCCTGGTGTGAAGTCGGCCGGGGACCGCAGCGCGGTCCCCCTGGTCTCGGGCAGCAGGTAGGTACACACCACGCTGGTCACGGCCATCGCGGTCAGCAGCGGACCGATCGACCAGCTGCCGTAGGTGTCCGCGAGCGTGCCCGCGGCCAGCGGCGGCAGCGCGCCGCCGACGATCCCGGCCAGGTTCACCGCCAGCGCCGACCCGCTGTAGCGGTAGCGGGTCGCGAACAATTCGGGCACGAACGCGCCCGTCGGCCCGGAACCGATCGAGGTGATCGCGAACATGCCCACCAGCGCGACCCCGTAAAGGAGCGGCTGTCCGGTGTCCAGCAACGGAATCACGACGAATGACCACGCCACACAGCCCGACCAGCCGAGCAACATCATCCGCCGTCGTCCGACCCGGTCGCTCAGGATCGCCGACACCGCGACGCCCGTCATGCCCGCCACACCACCCGCGGCACCGACACACCAGATGAAGGTCCGGCTGTAGCCGAGGTGGGCGTGGGCGTACAGCGGCAGGAACGTGTTGGCCATGTACACGAAGCACATTCCGCTCACGATGCTGCCGCCGGCGAGCACGATCTCACGTCGCTTCAGCCGTAGCAGTTCTGAGATGGGCGCCTCGGGGATCCGGTTTCGGTCCTTTTCCTCGACGAACACCGGCGTCTCGTCGATCCGCAGCCGCACGTAAAGCGCGATGCCGATCAACACCGCGCTGATCAGAAACGGGATCCGCCAGCCCCACCGCATGAACGCGTCGCTGCTCTCCCCGATGCTGACGTTGACGCCCAGAAAGGTCAGGCAGGTGAGGATGGTCGCGGTCCCGCCGCCGAGCAGGGTGAACATGCCGTACCGACCGCGCTGGCCCTCCGGCGCGTATTCGGCGCTCAGCAGCACCGACCCGGCCCACTCGCCGCCCGCGGCGAACCCCTGCACCAGTCGCAGGCCGACCAGAATCAACGGGGCGGCCGGCCCGATCGAGGCGGTCGTGGGCACCAGACCCACCGACACGGTCGCGACGGCCATCAGCAGCAACGTCGCGATCAGGGTCTGCTTGCGACCCAACCGGTCACCGAGGTAACCGAAGACCGCCCCGCCAATCGGGCGGGAGATGAATGCGCTGGCAAATGTGCCCATCGAGGCAACGGTGGCCAGCGTCGAGCCGAGGTGCGGAAAGAAAACCGTGGGAAACACCAGCGCAGCGGCGGTGCCGTAGATCAAGAAGTCGTAGAACTCGATTGCCGAGCCGACCAGGCAGGCGGCGGCAACCCGTCTCAATGATGTGGCGGTGGTCGTCACAGCGAATCCACCGAGCGGCTATGTCGGTGCACGGCTACGACGGTAGGAGAAAGTGCCGCCGCTGTCACACTCGCCGCGCTGTCAGCCCGCCGGCAATCAGCCCAGCAGTCGCTTCTTCAGCACCTTGCCCATCGCGTTGCGCGGCAACTCGTCCGACGATCCGGACCTCGCGCGGCCGCTTGTGCACCGAAAGCTGTTGGGCCACATAGTCGATCAGCTCCTGCGGCTCCGCGTCGCCGACGATGAACGCCACGATCCGCTGGCCCAGGTCGTCGTCGGGCAGGCCGACGACCGCCGCCTCGGCGACACCGGGATGCCCGAGCAGCACGGTCTCGATCTCGCCGGCACCGACCCGGTAGCCACCGGACTTGATCAGGTCGACCGATTCGCGGCCGACGATGCGGTGCATGCCGTCGCCGTCGATCACCGCGGCGTCGCCGGTTCGGTACCAGCCGTCCTCGCCAAGCGCCTCGGCGGTGGCATCGGGCCGGTTCAGGTAGCCGTTGAACAGCGTCGGGCCCCGAACCTGCAGTCGCCCAATGGTTTCCGCATCGTGCGGCACGGGCGTTGCCGTCGTCGTCGACCAGGCGGGTCTCGATACCGTCCAGCGGCAGGCCGACCCAGCCGGGGCGCCGCTCACCGTCGACCCGGGTGGACAGCGTGATCAGCGACTCGGTGGCGCCGTACCGCTCGAGCGGCGCGTGCCCGGTGAGCTGGACCAGCTTCTCGAACACCGGCATCGGCAGGCCGGCGCTGCCGGACACCAGCAGTCGCGCCGAGCGCAGCGCCTCGGCGGCCGCGGGGTCGGCCACCACTCGCGACCACACCGTCGGCACGCCGAAGTACAGTGTTCCCCGAGCGGCCGCGTAGGCCTCCGGCGTCGGTTTTCCGGTGTGTACGAAGCGATTTCCGATCCGCAGCGATCCGAGCAGGCCGAGCACCAGGCCATGCACGTGGAACAGCGGCAGGCCGTGCACCAGGGTGTCGTCGGCGGTCCACTGCCACGCCTCGGCGAGCGCGTCCAGATCGGCGGCGATCGCCTGGCCGGACAGCTGCACGCCTTTGGGCGGGCCGGTGGTGCCCGACGTGTAGATCAGCAGCGCGGTGTCACGCGGCGACGGCTCGGGTTGGTGGTGCCAGGACCGCGCGCCCATCCGCACCGGGATGTGCGGCAGCCCTTCCGGCGCTTCATCGTCGCCGGGCGACTGCCCCAGCCAGGCCTGCGCGCCGGAGTCGGTGAGGATGTGGCGTCGCTCGGCCTGCCCGACGTCGGCGGGCACCGGCACCACCGGCACGCCGGCGATCAGACAGCCGGCAATGGCCAGCGCGGTGGGTGCGGTGGGGGTGGCCAGCACGGCGATGACGCCCGCGCCGCGCACCCGTTCGGCGACGGAGTTGGCGGCCCCGACCACATCACTGCGGCTGAGCGAGACGTTCCCGAATCGGACGGCGCCCTCTAGGTCGCGGCCGCCTGCGACGACGGACGGGTCAAGCGAGGTCAGCAGCACGTCAGCAGGGTACCCGGCTCCGTTCTCATTCCTCGCTACCCGGCCGCGCTCCGAAGCCCCAGGGCTACGCACCGTCGGATTGCGGTGTCGCCGTTCGTCGGACAGGTAGGGAGTCGAACATCGGGTTCTGCTCGCCACCTAGGAGAAGCGGTCGCATCGTGAAACTCAACGACATCGCACGACAACTCATCGGTTTCAACCCTGCCACGCTCGTCACGATCAATCGCGACGGAAGCCCGCAAGCCAGCTTGGTCTGGGTCAGGGTGCAGAGTACGGCCGATGGTGGAGATGAGCTGGTTACCGCTCACCTCCAGGAGCATCAGAAGGTCCGCAACATTCGCCGTGATCCCTACGTGGCGGTGACCGTCGTGTCCACCGACCGCAGCGGCCCGCAGACACCCTATCTGTCGATCAAGGGCACGGCGCGCGTCGAGGAGGGCGGCGCTCCCGAACTGCTCGACGAAATCGCCACTACGATTTTCGGCCCGGGCACCGGCTTCCCGCCGCCCGACGCACCTCCCGGATACCTGACGCACATCACGATCGAGAGGGTCGGCGGCG
This sequence comes from uncultured Actinomycetota bacterium, assembly GCA_963822655.1. Lineage (GTDB taxonomy): Bacteria > Actinomycetota > Actinomycetes > Mycobacteriales > Mycobacteriaceae > Mycobacterium. The sequence goes on along the minus strand of CAWGIJ010000011.1, from coordinate 742,194 downwards.
TGGGTCCGTGGGCGACCTGACTTAGCCCATCGGCCGTTCACCGATCACGTGGTCGCGACGCAGCGCTTCGCGGTCCTCGCTCGACACACCGAGACCGCCGAGCACCTCGTCGTTGTGCTGCCCCAGCGTGGGTGCGGTGAAGCGGTGATGACGCTCGGGCCCCGGGCTGATCCGCAGCGGCCAGCCAGGATAGCGGTGTCGCCCCGTCACCACGTGGTCGAACTCTTCGTAGAAGCCGCGGACGTCGAGGCCCGGCAGGCCGTACATCGCCTCGGGCTTCGTCACCACCGCAGCCGGGACGCCGTTTTCATCCAGGGCGGCAACGACATTGACGGCACTGTGAGAGCCTGTCCACGCGGCGACGGCGTCATCGAACGCATCGTGATCGATCGGCACGTCGTAGCCGCCCATCGCGGCGGCCAACCGCGCGGCGTCGGCGTCGTCGCGCACGGTCAGCGCCACCCATGCCTCGTCGCTGTCGGTGGGATACACGCCTTGGCGGACGCCGCGCTGTCGATTGCCCACCCGGGGGCGGACCACCCCGTTCATCGAATAGTCGATCACCGGCTCGGCCGTGACGGCGGCTCCGACCTCGATCTGCGCGACCTCGATCAACTGGCCTTCGCCGGTGCGACGCCGATGTTCCAGTGCCGCAAGCAAAGCCACCCCGGCGTGCACGCCGACGATCGGGTCGGCGGGGCCCTGCACGTTGCACGGCGGGCCGTCGGGATAGCCGGTCGTGGCGGTCATGCCGGAGACCTGCTCGATGTTCAGGGCCCAGCCGACGTAGTCACGCCACGGCCCGTCGAGGCCGAAACCGGGCATCCGGACGGCGATCACGTCAGGACGCAGCGCCACCAACGAGTCGTAGTCGAGGCCGAACTGCTCCACCACCCGCGGTGAATAGTTCTCCACCACAACATCGGCCGCCGAAGCGAGTTGACGTGCGATCTCGCGGCCACGCGGCGAGCCGAGGTCGAGCGTGATATCGCGTTTGTTGAGGTTGGTGGCCTGCCACAGCGGGCTGCGCTCGTACCAGTCCTCGCCCTCGAACGGCTGCGCACCCGAGTAGCGGAATCCGTCGGGCCGCTGAATCGACTCGACCTTGACCACGTCGGCCCCGAACGCGCCGAGATAGCACGTGAGGTATCCACCCGCCCAAAACGTGCTCAGATCAAGCACTTTCAGGCCACTGAACGGCAGCGCCGGATCCGCGACAGGTTCGGTGGGCCATCGTGCCGCGCGGCCGTGCGCGGCGCCGGCGGGCGTCTTCGACAGTCGAAAGGGCGGCCCCGGCTGCCGGTAGGACCAGTCCTTGCCACCGGCCTCGACGAAGAAGCCCCGCTTGACGTACTGCGGGTTGCTCAGCGCCTCGGCGCCGTCGGCCACCGGTGCCGCCGGAATCCGCAGTGCCTGACAGAGTTCCACGATGCCGTCGACGGCTCGCTCGTCCAGCCACGGTTGCGCGGCCGCGTAGAACTCGGCGCGTTCGGGGCCGCCCATCATGATCGCGAACTGCTGCTCGCCGTACTCGGGCAGGCCGAGCATGTCGCATACGTCGAGCCAGTGTTGCCCGGTGAGGCAGTTGATTCCGACCCAGCCGTCGGCGGCGCGCACCACGCCGAGCATCGGGGCCTGACGGATATTGGTCGGCAGGCCGAGCGCCTGCATCCGTTCGAACATCATCATCGGATACGGCAGCGTGGACAGCAGCGACTCCAGCACCGAGACGTCGACCTCGGTCACCTGTCCGGCCGGCGCGACCCGCAGCGCGGTCAACGCGCCGAGGGCCGCGTAGCCGCCCGCGACGTATTCGGCGATCCGGGCTCCGGCCTGCACCGGCGGCCGGTCGGGGTCCCGGGCGTTGATCCAGCCCGAGATCGCCTGCATGGTCAGCGGCGTGGCAATCCGGTCGCGCAACGGCCCGTGCCGACCGAAGTTCGAGATCCGCACCGCGACCAGGCGCGAATCGGGTTGCCGCACTTCGACTCCGCGCCCGTCAATCAGCACGTCGGCGTCGGCGATCAAGACCCCGGTGTCGGTTGCGGCAGCGCGACGCTTGCCTGCGTTGAGGTACTCGAAGAGCCCGGCCCGTTCGGGGTCCGGCCGGTCGCCGGGGAACGGCCCCCAGCGTCGCAGCGGATCACCTTCTGGTGGTTCGATTTTCGTGACGTCGGCACCGAGGTCGGCGAGCAGCTTGCCGCAGTACGGACCCGAGATCTCGTCGGCGATTTCGACGACCCGCAGCCCGACCAGCGGCCCGGTCATTGGCGCCGCTCCTCAGCATCGCTGCGTTCTGCATCGTCGCCGTCGCACGTCACGCCGGCAGTCCCATGGCCTTCGGCTCCATATACTGACGAATTCCGATGATGCCGCCACTTTCCCGGCCGATCCCGCTCTGCTTGAACCCACCGAACGGCGCGCCGCCCGGGCCGAACCCGTTGACTGCGATCTGGCCGGTCCGCACCTTGCGGGCGACGGCAAGCGCGCGGTCGACGTCGCCGCCCCACACCGCGCCGGACAAGCCGTACTGCGAGTTGTTCGCGATCCGCACCGCCTCATCGTCGCCGCTGTAGCGCAGCACCGCGAGCACCGGGCCGAACACCTCTTCCTGCGCGATCGTCGAATCCGGGGTGACCCCGGTGAGGATCGTCGGCTCGAAGTAGAAGCCCTTGTCCACTCCGGCCGGCCGGCCACCGCCGGTCACCACCTTGGCGCCCTCGTCGAGCGCCGTGTTCACATGTGCCTGAACGCGATTGCACTGCGTGTCGCTGATCAACGGCCCCATGGTGACGTCGGGATCGGTGGGGTCGCCGACTTTCACCCGCTCGGCCAGCGCGACCAGTCGATCGACCATCTCGTCGTGGATCGCGTCGGGCAGCAGCAGCCTGCTGTGCAGGATGCACGCCTGGCCAGCGTGAAATGAGCACGACTCGAACAACATTCGCTGCAACACCTCGTCGTCCAGCGAGGCGTCGTCGAGAACGATGCTGGCCGACTTGCCGCCGAGTTCGAGCAGCAGCCGCTTCATCCCCGGACCGGCGGCGGTCATGACCTCGCGGCCGACCACCGAACTGCCGGTGAAGCTGACCATGTCGATGCGGGGGTCGACGGTCAGCAGCTTGCTGGATTCGATGTCGGTGGGCGTCACGACGTTGACCACGCCCGCGGGAATATCGGTGTGCTCGTCGATGATTCGCGCCAGCGCGAGCCCGGCCAGCGGCGCCAGCGGAGACGGCTTGAGCACGACGGTGTTACCCGCGGCCAATGCGGCGCAGACCTTCATCACGTTGAGCGTGTGCGGGAAGTTCCACGGCGTCAGGATCGACACCACGCCCAGCGGTTCGTAGCGCAGCAACGTTTTACCCGCAGCGCCGAAAGCGTCGATCGGCTCCTCGACGGGATGGGTGGCCAACTCGGCCGCGTTGAGCGCCGCGAACGCCGGCCCCTCGACGTGGATAACCCGTTCGTTGGACGTGCAGCCCCACTCCTGCTGAGCGAGGGCGTTGAAGTCGTCGGCGTGCGCGAGCAGCGCCTCGCCGAGTTGGTTGAGGTAGCCGGCCCGCTGCTCGGGTCCGGCGTCGGACCAGGGCCCATCGTCGAAAGCGGAGCGGGCCGCGGCGATCGCGCTACCGACCTGCGCCTGGCTGGGGTCGGGCACCGCGGCGATCACCGCCTCGGTCGCCGGGTTGACGTCGTCGTAGCGGCCCCCGGCCCCGGCGGGCCTGTCCGGCTCGACCCACCGGCCGTCGATATAAACCCCGTAGGTGTCGATCAAAGCCATGTCGATTCCTTCCGGCAGCTCAACGTTTGGTCTACACCTGTCGGATCGCTGTCGTCAATGCTCGATATCGGCTCGCGGCCATTTCAGTTCACCAGCAAGCATATTGACACCGACGGGAGCGCCAGAGTAGACAGAGTCGACCGGACAGATCGATCAGATATGTACGACGAGCGTTTCGAGGAGGCGTGGTGCAGGTCAAGTCCAGCTCGACGGTCCCGCTGCATTCCCCCGACTTCTACGCCGGCGATCCCTACCCCGCCTACCGCGAGCTGCGGGCGACGGCGCCGGTCGTCTGGAACGACGTCACCAACTTCTGGGCGCTGCTCAAGTACGAGGACGTCCGGTTCGTGTCCAGCAACCCGGCCACCTTCACGTCGACCCAGGGCATCACCATCCCCGACCCCGCAATGCCGAGCCCGGTGCAGCCGGGGAACCTGATCTTCACCGACCCACCGCGGCACCGGCAGATGCGCAAGCTGATCAACTCGGGCTTCACCCGGCGCCGGGTGTCGGTGCTGGAGCCCAAGATCCGTGAACTGGTTCGCGGCATCCTCGACGGCCTCGAACCGGATTCGGTGCACGAGTTCGCCGAGACCATCGCCGCGCCATTACCCACCCGGCTGATCGCCGAGTTGATCGGCGCGCCGCCAGACGACTGGGAGCAGTTCCGCACCTGGTCCGACGCCGCCACCGGAACCGCCGATCCCGAGATCGAGCTCGATCCGCTGGTCGCCGCCGGACAGCTGTTCGAGTACTTCCAGAAGCTGATCGGCCAACGACGGGTCGAGCCGCGCGACGACCTGCTCTCGGTGCTGGCCGGCGCCGAAATCGACGGGGACCGGCTCACCGACGAAGACCTGCTCAACTTCGCGTTCCTGTTGCTGGTGGCCGGCAACGAGACGACACGCAACCTGATCGCGCTCGGGACGCTGGCGCTGATGACGCATCCCGATCAGCAGCGCCTACTGGTCGACGACCCGTCGCTGATCCCCGCCGCCATCGAGGAGATGCTCCGGTGGAACAGCCCGGTCGTGCACATGGCCCGCACCGCGACCGTCGACGTAGAGATCCGCGGTCAGCGGATCGACGAGGGCGAGGTGGTGGTGATGCTCTACGGCTCGGCGAATCGCGACGAGGACGTCTTCGGACCCGACTCCGAGGAGTTCAGGGTCCGTCGGCATCCCAACCCGCACATCGCGTTCGGCTGCGGCGAACACTCATGCATCGGAGCGCAATTGGCGCGGCTGGAGGCGACCGTGATGTTCGAGGAACTGCTGTGTCGCTTCCCCCGCCTCGAGCTGGTCGGCCAGGTCGATCGGATGCGGGCCACGATGGTGCCCGGAGTCAAGCGGATGCCGGTCAGGCTCGGGGTCTGATCGATGCGACTCGAATACACCCCCGAGCAGGAGCAGCTGCGCGACGAGATTCGCGCGACGATGCAGACGGTGATGACGCCGGAACGTCAGGCCGCCGTCAGCGAGCGGATGGAGGGCGGGCCGGCGGTCCGTGAATGCGTGCAGGCCCTGGCTAAGGCCGACCTGCTCGGTGTGGGTTGGCCCAAAGAGTTTGGCGGCCGCGGCTTCTCGGCGATCGAGCAGTTCATCTTCGCCGAGGAGGCCAGGAGGGTCAGCGCGCCGATCCCGCTGGTGACCCTGAACACCGTCGGGCCGACGCTGATGCACTACGGCACCGACGAGCAGAAGCGTCAGTTCCTGCCGGCCATCCTGGACGGCACCGTCGAGTTCGCGATCGGCTACTCCGAGCCAGGAGCCGGCAGCGACCTGGCGTCGCTGCGCACCACGGCCGTCCGCGACGGCTCAGGACCGGACGCAGACTACATCATCAACGGCCAGAAGATGTTCACCAGCGGCGCCGGCTACGCGGACTACATCTGGCTGGCCGCCCGCACCGACCCGAATGCCAAGAAGCACAAGGGCATTTCCATCTTCATCGTGCCCACCTCATCGCCCGGGTTCTCCTGGCAGCCGCTGCACACCATGCCCGGCGTCTCGACGTTCTACACCTTCTACGACAACGTCCGGGTTCCGGCCAGCGCGATCGTGGCCGGCGAGAACCAAGGCTGGCAGCTGATCACTACCCAGCTCAACTTCGAACGGGCGGCGCTGGGCAACCTGGGCGCACTCGAGCCGCTGTTCGAGCAGACGCTGCAGTGGGCGCAGGACACCGAGCTCGACGGCGGCCGGGTGATCGACCAGCCCTGGGTGCAGCAGGCGCTGGCCCGCGTCGAAGCCGAAGTCGCGGCGTACAAGCTGATCAACCTGCGGGTCAACGCGGCGATGACGAAGGGCGGGAAGAACATAGGGCTTGAAATGGGTGAGGCGTCGGCGGCGAAGGTCTTCGGCACCGAGCTGGCGCCGACGGTGGCCCGCCAGCTGCTGGAAGTGTTGGACCACAACGGATTACGCCGCGGCGCTGATGCCCCGCTGCGCGGTGCGCTGGAATCGGCTTACCGCGTCGCGGTGATCAGCACCTTCGGCGGCGGGGCCAACGAAATCCAGCGCGACATCATCGCGATGGCCGGCCTCGGCATGCCACGCGCTCCCCGCGATCTCCGCGCCACCGAGAAATCAGGAGGATCACCGCAGTGACCGACACCGACCTGCACGACAGGCTGAAGGCCCTTGTCGGCCGGCACACCGGTGGCTCCGAAAAGCCATCACTGGCACCGGATCCCGTCAATCAGCCGATGATCCGGCACTGGGCCTACGCGCTCGACGACATGAACCCGGTCTACCTCGACCCGGAGTTCGCGGCGGGGTCGCGGTTCGGCGGCATCGTTTCGCCGCCGGTGATGCTGCAGACCTGGACCATGCCGGCACCCAAGCTCGAGGGCATCGGCGAGCGTGGCGGCTCCCCCGTGGAGATCACCAACAATCCCACCGCGTTTCTCGACGAGGCCGGATACACCAGCATCGTCGCGACCAACTCGGAATTCGAGATCAACCGTTATCCCAGGCTCGGTGACGAGATCAGCGCGACGTCGGTCTACGAGGACGTCTCCGACGAGAAGACGACGTCGCTGGGCACCGGCTTCTTCGTCACCTGGGTGCTGACCTATACCGACCAACACGGCGAAGTGCTTGGCAAGCAACGCTTCCGGGTCCTGCGATTCAAGCCGGCGAACTGATGGCAACCCGACTCGCACCGACCGTCAGCCCGGACACCGAGTTCTTCTGGAACGGGTTGCGCGACCACAAGTTGTTGATCCAGCGCTGCAACGGATGCCAGACGGTGCGCAACCCACCGCAGCCGATGTGCCCGACATGCCGATCGCTGGACTTCGAGCCCATCGAATCGTCGGGCCATGGCACCGTCTACAGCTACGTGATGCCACACCAACCGCAGTTTCCGTTCTTCGACTATCCCTACATCGTCGCGCTGATCGAACTCGACGAGGGCGTCCGGATCGTGTCGAACCTGACCGACATCGACCCCGGCGACGTGCAGGTCGGTATGCCGGTCGAGGTGTACTTCCGGCGGTTCGATGGGGCCGCCGAAAAAGACACTGTGCTGCACCAGTTCCGGCCGGCGGGCTGACATGGACTTCACCTTCACCGAAGAGCAGGAGACCATCAGCAAGCTTGCCCGCGACGTACTGGAGCGGCGCGCCACCCCCGAGCGGCTGACCGAGCTCGAAGCCAGCGAATGCCGCTACGACGACGCGCTGTGGAAAGAGCTGGCGGGTGTCGACCTACTCGGCACCGCGCTGCCGGAGTCGCTGGGCGGCAATGGCGGCGGCTTCGTCGAGCTCGGCGTGCTACTGGCCGAGGTCGGGTCGGCAGTCGCCCCGATACCCGCCTACTCGACGCTGCTGTTGGGCGCCGACCCGATCGCCCGGCACGGCAATCCCGAACAGCAGCAACGCTTCCTGCCCGGGGTTATCGACGGAAGCCGGATCCTGACCGCCGGCCTGCACGAACCGGGCCGTTCCGATCCGACCAAGCCCGCGACAACCGCCCGCCGCGACGGCGACACCTGGCGGCTGGACGGCGTCAAGGAGCTGGTCTCGTTCGGACAACTCGCCGACACCCTGCTGATCGCCGCGACGGTCGACGGCGAGGCGGGCCTGTTCCTGGTGTCAGCCGATGCGCCCGGCGTCGAGATCCGGCCGGTGGCGACCACCAACCGGGAACCCCACGCCGACGTCTTTTTCGACGGCGCTAAAGTCTCCGCGCAGGCCGACAGGCTCGACGGAGACCATCTGGTCGAGTCGCTGTACATCCGGGCATTGGTCGGGCTGTGCGCGGTCCAGGTCGGCGTCGCGCACCGAGCGTTGCGGATGGCCGCCGAATACACCAGCGGCCGTGAGCAATTCGGCCGTCCGATCGGCAGCTTCCAGGCCGTTCAGCAACGGATGGCGGACGCCTTCATCGACCTGGAGGCGATTCGCTGGACCACCTGGCATGCGGCCTGGCTGATCGCCGAGGGCCGTCCGGCGGATCGCGCGGCCCGCGTGGCGAAGTTCTGGGCCGCCGAGGCCGGTGCCCGGATCGCTGCCACCACACAACACGTGCACGGCGGGATCGGCATCGACAGCACCTATCCCCTGCATCGGTATTTCTTGTGGGCCAAGCACAACGAACTCACCTTGGGGTCGGCCACGCAGCAACTGGTCCACCTCGGCAGCACATACCCGGAAGGACGGCTATGACGATCTCGCGCACTTCGACGCTGACGTGGGCCGACATCAACGTCGGCGACGAGGTGACCCCGCTGGAGATTCCGGTGACCACCACGATGATCGTGGCCGGCGCGATCGCGTCCCGCGACTTCATGCCCGTGCACCACGACGCGGTCTACGCCAAACAGCAGGGCTCGCCGAATCTGTTCATGAACATCCTGACCTCGAACGGCTACTGCGTCCGGTTCCTGACCGACTGGGCCGGCCCCGAGGCGATGGTCACGAAACTCGCGATTCGCCTTGGCGTGCCGTCGTTTCCGGACGACCCGCTGCGCTTCACCGGGGAGGTCACCGGTAAGACCGAAGGATCGGACGGTGAGAACTTCGTCGAAGTAACCTTCAAGGCGGCCAACAGCCTGGGCAATCACGTCTCCGGGACTGCGGTCGTCAGCCTGCTGGACGGGGCCGGCGCATGAGAGTGTCGAAGCTGGCGGGCGCCACCGCCATCGCGGGGATCGGTCAGACCGAGTTCTCCAAGGAATCCGGCCGCAGCGAACTGCAATTGGCGTGCGAAGCGGTCAGCGCCGCTCTCGACGACGCCGGGCTGTCGCCCAGTGACGTCGACGGCATGGTCACATTCACCATGGACTCCAGCGACGAGATCGAGGTGGCCCGCAACGTCGGCATCGGCGATCTGACGTTCTTCTCCCGTGTCCCGCACGGCGGCGGGGCGGCGGCCGGCACCGTCGCTCACGCCGCGATGGCCGTCGCTGCCGGCGAGGCCGAGGTGGTGGTGTGCTGGCGCGCCTTCAACGAACGGTCCGGCTTCCGGTTCGGCGGCAGCGGGCGCACCAGCGCCGAAACTCCATTGTTCATGGCGCATTACGCTCCGTTCGGACTGCTGACTCCGGCCGCCTGGGTCGCGCTGCACGCGCAGCGTTACATGTCGACCTACGGAGTGACCAACGAGGACTTCGGCCGGATCGCAGTGGTCGACCGCAAGCACGCCGCCACTAATCCGGACGCCTGGTTCTACGAACGCCCGATCACGCTGGAGGATCACCAGAATTCCCGATGGATTATCGAACCCGTTCTGCGACTGCTGGATTGCTGCCAGGAGAGCGACGGCGGCGTCGCGCTGGTGGTCACCAGCGCCGAACGGGCGCGCGACCTGAAGCAGCCCGCCACGATCATCTCCGCCGCCGCCCAGGGCGCCGCGTTCAACGGCGAGATGATGACCAGCTACTACCGCGACGACATCACCGGTCTTCCGGAGATGGGTGTGGTGGCCGACAAGCTGTGGCGCGACTCGGGACTGAAGCCCAGCGACATCCAAACCGCCTTCATCTACGACCATTTCACGCCGTTCGTGTTCACCCAATTCGAAGAACTCGGTTTCTGCGGCCGCGGCGAGGCGAAAGACTTCGCCACCGTCGAGCGACTGTCACTGGGCGGCGAATTGCCGATCAATACCAATGGCGGACTGCTCGGCGAGGCGTACATCCACGGCATGAACGGCATCACCGAAGGGGTGCGCCAGATTCGCGGCACGTCGCACAACCAGGTTGACAACGTCGAGCATGTGCTCGTCACTTCGGGCACCGGGGTTCCGACCAGCGGGCTGATTCTCGCCACGGGCTGACCATGACTCAAGCGAATGCAGCCGACACCCGCGAACTCATCATCGAGTCCGCGTACGCCTGTTTTCGCAGGCAGGGACTGCAGAAAGCGACGATCGTCGATATCGCCCGGGTGGCCAATGTTTCTCGCAGCACCATCTACGAGTACTTCCGCGACAAGGCCGCGATCGTCGAGGCGTGCGCTGAGCACACGTCCGAGCAGTTCTACCGGCAGATGTCGACGGCCATGGACCGGGGCGGATCGCTCGAGGACAAGCTGGCTCGCGCGGCGGTATTCGTCACGCAGGCGCGCCGAGCCATTGCCTCGGAGAAGTACTTTGACGAAGAGGCCGTCAGCCTGCTGCTGACCAAGGACGCCGCGGTGCTGCTGCGCGAGTGTGTCGACTTTCTGGCGCCCCACCTGGCCGCGGCCAAGCTGACCGGCGAGGTGCGCAAGGACCTCGACATCCAGGCCAGCGGCGAATGGTTCGCGCGAATCCTGTTCTCGCTGTTCAGCACTCCGTCATCGACGCTCGACATGGGCGACCCGGACGTAGTCGCCGATTTCGTCCGCGCACACGTCGTTCAGGGCTTCGCCAGCGACCGTTCACGTTTGCGACGCACAACCGAAGCCCGCTGACGTAGGGCCGGCGTCGACGCTGCATTAGAGCCGGCTGCGGCTAGTGACCCCGCTCGGCCAGCGCCCGCATGAAGAACGTCAGGTTCGCGGGTCGTTCCGCCAATCGCCGCATGAAGTAGCCGTACCACTGGGTGCCGAACGGCACGTAGACGCGAACCCTGTTGCCGGCATCGGCGAGTCGCCGCTGCTCCGGGTCACGGACTCCGTAGAGCATTTGGTATTCGAAATCGCTTGCTGTTCGTCCTGTTTCGCGCGCCAAGCCGGGCACGGCGTCGATGATCGCCGGGTCGTGCGAGGCCACCATCGGATATCCCGGTCCCGCCATCAGCACCCGAAGGCAGCGCAGATACGCCGCCGTCACCGCAGCGGCGTCGCGGTGGGCCACCGACGCCGGCTCGTCGTAGGCGCCCTTGCACAACCGGACCCTGGCCGCCGATGCGGCGAACTGCTCGCAATCGCCGACCGTGCGCCGCAGATAGGCCTGCAGCACCACACCCAACCATGGATAGTCGGTGCGCAATTCGGCGGCGATCGACAGCGTGGAATCGGTGGTGGTGTGGTCCTCTGCGTCCAGGGTGACCCAGACGCCGACCTGTTGCGCCCGCTCGCAGATCCGGTGGGCATGCCACAGCGCAACGTTCTCGCCGTCGCACTCCAGCGCCTGCCCGAGCGCGGACAGTTTCAGCGAAACCTCCAGCGGCCGTACACCGCCGCCGGCGGTATCGGGCCGCCGGCCGAGTTCCTCGAGCAGACGCAGGTAGGCGTTCACGGTGACGTTCGCGCCCTCGCGGTCGGTGACCTGCTCACCCAGATAGTCGATGCTGACCAACCGGCCCGAATCACGCAGGGCCGCAGTGCTGTCCAGCACGCGGTCGATCGTCGCGCCCGGCACGAATCGATCGACCACCCTGCGGGTGACCGCCAACCGTTCCGCGGTGTGCTGTAGACCGTGCGATCGGCTGGCGGCCAGGATCGCCGGCCGCAGCGTCCGGGTGAACAGGCCGGTCATGAGTCCGCCGCCATGTGCGGGTAGCGATGGTCGGTCGCCGGAACGAACGTCTCCTTGATCGAGCGAGCGGACGTCCAGCGCAACAGATTCTGCGCCGACCCGGCCTTGTCATTCGTGCCCGATCCGCGCGAGCCGCCGAACGGCTGGCGGCCCACCACCGCGCCGGTCGGCTTATCGTTGACGTAGAAGTTGCCGGCCGCAAACCGCAGTCGGTTCTGCGCGGTGAGCACGGCGTCACGGTCATCGGCGATCACGGCGCCGGTCAGCGCGTAGCGCGTCCCAGTGTCGATCACGTCGAGAACCCGGTCGAACTCGTCGTCGGGGTAGACGTACACCGACAGCAGCGGGCCGAAATACTCGGTGGCGAATGACTCGTCGGTCGGGTCGTCGGACAGCAGCACCGTCGGCCGGACGAAATAACCTTCGCTGTCGTCATATTCGCCGCCGACCGCAATGGTCACCCCGGAAGCGCTTTTCGCGCGTTCGATGGCGGCGACGTTCTTGGCAAAGGCCCGCCGGTCGATCAGCGCGCCACCGAAGTTGGTCAGGTCGGCGATGTCGCCGAACGGCAGCTCGGCCGTGGCGGCGAGGAAGTCGTCGCCCATCCGCTGCCACACCGAGTGCGCGATGAACGCCCGAGACGCCGCCGAGCATTTCTGGCCCTGGTAGTCGAACGCACCCCGAATCAGGGCTGTGCGCAACACATCCGGTCGTGCCGAACTGTGCGCGAGCACGAAGTCTTTGCCGCCGGTCTCCCCGACAAGGCGCGGATAGCTGTGGTAGCGAGCGATGTTTGCACCCACTTCCTGCCAGAGGTGCTGGAAGGTGGCTGTCGACCCGGTGAAGTGGATGCCGGCCAGACGCGGATCAGCCAGCGCCACTTCCGATAAGGCATACCCGTCGCCAGTGACGAGGTTGACCACACCGGGCGGCAAGCCGGCCGCCTCCAGCAGTTGCATGGTCAGGTAGGCCGACAGCGTCTGCGTCACCGATGGCTTCCACACCACGGTGTTGCCCATCAACGCCGGCGCGGTCGGCAGGTTGGCGGCGATCGACGTGAAGTTGAAAGGCGTTATCGCATAAACGAATCCGTCCAGCGGCCGGTAGTCGGTGCGGTTCCATTCGCCGCGGGCGCTCAATGGCTGCGTGGCCAGGATCTGCCGGGCGAAGTCGACGTTGAATCGCCAGAAGTCCGCCGTCTCGCAAGAGGCGTCGATCTCGGCCTGGTATGCGGTTTTGGACTGGCCGAGCATGGTGGCCGCCGCGATCTTTTCGCGCCACGGGCCGGCCAGCAGTTCGGCGGCACGCAGGAAGATAGCGGCGCGTTCGTCGAACGGCGTAGCCGCCCAATCCGTTCGGGCCAGCGCCGCGGCCTGGACCGCAGCAGCGGCATCGCGGTGGGTGGCATTGCGCAGCGTGCCGAGCCTCAGGCTGTGGCGGTGTGGTGCGGCGACGTCGATCGCGTCGCCGTCACCCATCCGGTGACGCCCACCAATGACGTGTGGCAGGTCGATCGACTGAGCGGTGATCTCGGCCAGCGCGGCCCGCAGTCGCACCCGCTCGGGCGAGTTCGGCGCGTAGTCGTGGATGGGCTCGTTGACGGGCGGCGGTACCTCGGTGACAGCGTCCATGTCTCAGGATCTCAGCAAACACGCCGTCAACACTTAGCCGATCGGACAGCACTTGGCTCTCTTACTAGTAGAATCGGACAACATGCGGGTGGCGGGCGTGGGGCTCGGCCAATTGCTGTTGGCCCTGGACACGACGGTGGCGCGGTTGATCGAGGCGCCCCGCGGTCTCGACCTGCCCGTCGCCTCGGTGGCGCTGATCGACGCCGACGACGTCCGACTCGGACTGGGCCGCGGCGCGGACTCCGCGGACATGTTCTTCCTGCTCGGCGTCGCCGACACTGAGGCGCAGCGTTGGCTGGAAGGGTCTCCCACCGGCCCCGCCCCGGTCGCGATCTTCGCCAAAGAGCCGTCGGCCGCGCTGGTGGCCCGGGCGGTCGCGACCGGAACGGCGGTGGTGGCCGTCGACCCACGGGCCCGCTGGGAGCGGCTGTATCGCCTCGTCGACCACGTGCTCGAACACCACGGTGACGCCCAGCACGACTCGGGCACCGATCTGTTCGGATTGGCGCAGTCAATCGCCGACCGCCTCCACGGCATGGTGAGCATCGAAGACGAGCAGTCACACGTGCTGGCCTATTCGGCGTCCAATGATGAGGCCGACGACCTCCGGCGGCTGTCGATACTCGGCCGCGCCGGCCCGCCCGAACACCTGACGTGGATCAACCAGTGGGGCATCTTCGATGCGCTGCGGGGCGGCGGCGACGTGGTTCGCGTCGCCGAGCGACCGGAGTTGGGACTGCGGCCGCGACTGGCCGTCGGTATCCGCGACGTCCGTGGGACTTTCGCCGGCTCCATCTGGGTGCAACAGGGTTCTGCGCCGCTGGCCGACGACGCCGACGAGGTGTTGCGCGGCGCCGCGGTACTGGCGGCCCGCATCATGTCTCGACTCAGTGCCAAGCCGTCGACCCACGCGCTACGCGTGCACCAGCTTCTCGGCCTGCTCGACAGCGGGCCGATCGACGTGGACGCCATCGCCGGCGAGCTGGGTGTGGCCGCCGACGGCCAAGCCGCTGTGGTCGGCTTCTATGGCCACCACGAGCGACTCGCAGACGTTCTCGCGCTCAGTGCCAACGCTTTTCGTGCCGACGCCCACGTCGCCTCGCGGGGCTCCCGGGTCTACGTGTTGTTTCCCCATACGACGAAGCGGGCGCTGCTGCAGTCGTGGGTCCGCGGCACCATCGGCGGCCTGCACACCGAGTTGGGCCTGCAGCTGCGGGCCGTCGTGGCCGCTCCGCTGGCCGGGCTCGGCGGCCTGCCAACGGTGCGTGGCGACATCGATCGGGTACTCGATAGCGTTGAGCGCCATCCGGATTCGTTCGCCGCGGTGACGGCGTTGGCCGAGGCGCGCACCACGGTTCTGCTCGACGAGATCGTCACGATGGTCGGCGCCAACGACCGTCTGGTCGACCCGCGGGTGCGCGATCTGCAGGCCCGCGACCCGATGCTGGCCCATACGCTGCGGGTGTACCTCGACGAATTCGGCGACGTCGCGGCCGCGGCCCAGCAATTGCATGTGCACCCCAACACGGTGCGCTATCGCATACGTCGAATCGAGACCATCCTCACGACGTCATTGGCTGATCCCGATGTCCGGCTGCTACTTTCGCTGGGACTTCGGGCCACCGAACGGATCTCGTGAAATAGCCACTATTCTGCGCAACAGTTATGTTCATCGTGACGGTAAATAGAAGAGTAGCAACAATTTTCCGTCAGCTAAGCTGCGCAGGTGACCGATCACCCGTCCGCCTATCTGGTGCTCGCTTCGCAGCGAAGCGGCAGCACCCTGCTGGTCGAATCACTCCGCGCGACCGGTGTGGCTGGTGAGCCGCAAGAGTTCTTCCAGTACCTGCCGACCACCAGTCAGTCACCGCAGCCGCGTGAATGGTTCGCCGGTGTCGAGGACACGTCGATTCTGAGCCTGCTCGATCCACTCGACGCCGGGAAGCCGGACCTCGCCCCGCCGGAGATCTGGCGTGACTACGTCCGCACCGTCGGCCGGACGCCGAACGGAGTCTGGGGCGGCAAGCTGATGTGGAACCAGACGCCGCTGCTGCTCGACCGCGCCAACGGGCTGCCCGAACGCTCCGGCGACGGACTGCTGTCCGCCATCCGCGACGTCGTCGGGCAGGATCCGCTGCTGGTCTACATCTACCGGCCGGACGTGGTGTCGCAAGCCGTGTCATTTTGGCGCGCCGTGCAGACCCGGGTCTGGCGCGGCCGGCCCGATCCCATCCGCGATGCTCGCGCGACTTATCACGCCGGTGCCATCGCGCACGTCATCACCATGCTGCGCGGCCAGGAAGAGGGCTGGCGGAAGTGGTTTGCCGAAGAGAACGTCACTCCCCTGGAGATTCCGTATCCGGTGTTGTGGCGCAACCTGACTCAGGTCGTCGGCGACATCCTCGAGTCACTGGGACTCGACCGCCGCCTGGCGCCCGAGCCGGTGCTGGAACGCCAGGCGGATAAGCGTTCGGACGAATGGGTAGACCGCTATCGCGAAGACGCCGAGAGGGAGGGACTGCCGCTATGACGGACACCACGCACGTCGACGAACTGCGGCTGCTGGAAGCCGAAGCGGTGCACATCATCCGCGAGGTCGTCGCCGAACTGGAACGGCCGGTCCTGCTGTTCTCCGCGGGCAAGGACTCCATCGTCCTACTTCGATTGGCGGAGAAGGCTTTCCGGCCTTTCCCACTGCCGTTCCCGGTGATGCACGTCGATACCGGCCATAACTTCCCCGAAGTGATCGAGTTCCGCGACCGCCGGCTCAGCGACAACGGCCACAAGCTGATCGTCGCCTCGGTGCAGGAGTCGATCGACAAGGGCCGGGTGCCCGACCCGGGTCCCCGGGCGTCTCGCAACCGCGCGCAGACCCGCACGCTGCTCGACGCGCTGGAGGCCGGCGAGTTCGACGCGGCGTTCGGCGGGGCGCGCCGCGATGAAGAACGCGCCCGCGCCAAGGAGCGGATCCTGAGTTTCCGTGACGAGTTCGGCCAGTGGGATCCGCGCGCGCAACGGCCAGAGCCGTGGTCGCTGTACAACGGCCGGATCAAGAGGGGCGAACAGGTCCGGGTGTTCCCGCTCAGCAACTGGACCGAGCTCGACGTCTGGCGCTACATCGAGCTGGAAGACCTTGAAATACCGTCGATTTACTATGCGCACGAACGTGACGTCTTCGAGCGCGACGGCATTCTGCTTGCGGTGTCGGAGTACACCGAGCCGCACAACGACGAGTCCTCCGATGTCGAGTGGGTGCGCTACCGCACGGTAGGCGACCTGACCATCACCGGCGCGGTGCGCTCCCGGGCTACCGACATCGCCGGTGTGATCGGAGAGATCTCGGCGGCCACCGTCTCCGAGCGTGGCGAGACGCGCGCCGACGACCGCACGTCGGTCGCCGCGATGGAGGACCGCAAGCGAGAGGGCTACTTCTGATGAGCGTCAGCGAAGAAGAACCAAGGGGCCCCGAGCTGATGAGCGTCAGCCAAGAAGAACGAAAGGGCCTGAGCTGATGGCACGCCAACTGCTGCGCATCGCCACCGCGGGCTCGGTGGACGACGGCAAGAGCACGCTGATCGGGCGGCTCCTGCACGACACCGACAGCCTGCCGCTTGACCACCTGGAAGCCGTCACAGACGCCGAGGGTGTCGCCGACCTGGCCGCGCTGTCCGACGGCCTGCGCGCCGAACGTGAGCAGGGCATCACCATCGATGTCGCCTACCGGTTCTTCTCGACCGCCAACCGCAGCTACATCCTCGCCGACACGCCCGGGCACGAGCGGTATACCCGCAACATGTTCACCGGCGCTTCCAATGCGCACGTCGCGATCCTTCTGGTCGACGCCCGGGCCGGAGTTCTGCGCCAGACTCGTCGGCACGCCCGGATCGCAAAGCTGTTGGGGATCAAGCACTTTGTCGCCGCGGTGAACAAGATCGACCTCGTCGACTTCGACCAGAACCGGTTCGCCGAGGTCGAATCCGAGCTGCAGCAGCTCGCGGCCCGCCTGGGCAACATCGCCATCGCGACCATCCCGCTCGCCGCCAAGCTCGGCGACAACGTCGTGCACCCGTCGCAGAACACCCCGTGGTACGACGGCCCGACGCTGCTGGACTTCCTGGAGCGCGTCGAACTCGCTGCGCCACAGGCGGAGCCGTCCCGGCTGCGACTGCCGGTGCAGTGGGTGTCGCGGCCGACCGCCGAGGTGCGTCGGCGTTACACCGGGCGGCTGGCCGCGGGCACGCTGAGCGTCGGTGACTCGGTGATCTCGTTGCCGGCCGGCACCCGTTCGACGGTAACCGCCTTGGACACGCTCGACGACGACCGCGCCACCGGCGTTGCGCCGCTGTCGGTTTCGGTCGAGCTCGCCGACGACATCGACGTTGGCCGTGGCGACGTGTTCGTCAGCGGCGCCGATGAAGCGGTGCTGCCGATACTGGCCCGCGAGTTGCACGCGACCATCTGCTGGTTCGTCGAATCGCCGCTGCGGGCCGGAGATCGGTTGGCGCTCAAGCAAACCAGCAAGAGCGTCCGGGCCACGGTGCAGGAGCTGCACTCGCGGCTCGACCCCGAGACGCTCGACGAGCTCGACCAGCCGGCGGAGTTGACGCTCAACGACATCGGCACGGTCACGCTACGGACCAGCTCAATCGTCATCGCCGATCCCTACGAGAACAACCGGGACAGCGGCGCGTTCATCCTGATCGACGAGACCACCAATGACACCATCGGCGCTGGCACCATCATCGAGGCCCGCGAAATCAAGCCCGGAACTCACTCGCGCACCGATATCCGTTGGCATCCTTCGGCTTTGGACCGCGATCACCGCTGGCAAGCCATTGGCCAGGCCGGGGCGACCATCTGGTTCACCGGCCTACCGGCCTCTGGCAAGTCGACGATCGCGGTGGCGGTGGAGCGGGCGCTGGTCGAATCGGGCCGGACGGCCTACCTGCTCGACGGCGACAACCTGCGGCACGGGTTGTCCGACGATCTAGGCTTCTCCCCCGGCGACCGCACCGAAAACATCAGGCGGGTAGGCCATTTGACGCGCCTACTGGCGGACGCCGGCGTGGTGGCGTTGGCCTCACTGGTGTCGCCGCTGAAATCCGACCGCGAGACAGCTCGCGCGCTCAACGACGCCGCCGGGCTGCCCTTCATCGAAGTACACGTCGCCACGTCGCTCGCCGAGTGCGAAAAGCGCGATCCCAAGGGCCTGTACAAGCGCGCCCGCAGCGGCGAGCTCAAGGGACTGACGGGCATAGACGCACCCTACGAAGCGCCCGACGACGCGGATCTGGTGCTGGACACCACTGGTGCCGACACCGATGAATTGGTCGCACAGGTGATAGCCGTGCTGGACAAGCGCAGCCCCCGGCCGTCGTCGGACTAGACCGAAACCCGGGATTTCACGTAGATCTCGGCGAGGAACTGCTCGACCGCCACCGCGGCGTGCGCAGCCCGCGCCGACCCGAAGATGTCGAAAGCGTGCTGCGCGAATGGCATTTCGGCGTAAGCGACCGGCTGACGGCTGACTTCGCGCAATCTCTTGGTGAACACGCGACCCTGCTCTACCGGGATCAGCGAGTCGTTGCGCCCGTGCAACACGAAAAACGGTGGTGCGTCGGCAGATACGTAGTTGACCGGCGATGCGGCGCGGAAGGCCTCGGCGATATCGCGCCGTCCCCGCTTGAACACGTATTTGCCCAGCATCGGCGCCATCAGCGGATGGACGGCGTCCTGCTGGTTGAAGTCGTACAGGCCGTAGAACGGAACCGCGGCGCGCACACTGGTGTCGGCGTCTTCGAAGCCGGGCTGGAACTGCGGGTCATTCGGGGTGAGGGCGGCCAGTGAGCTCAGATGTCCGCCGGCCGAACCGCCGGTGATCGCCACCCAGTCCGGGTCGCCGCCGAACTCGGCGATGTGCTCCTTGGTCCACGCTAGCGCGCGTTTGACGTCGACGATCTGGTCCGGCCAGGTCGAGCGCGGGCTCAGCCGGTAGTTGATCGCGACACAGACCCAGCCCAGTTCGGCCAGGTGGCTCATCAACGGATAGGCCTGCTGCCGTTTGCTTCCCACCATCCAGGCGCCGCCCGGAACCTGAAGCAACACCGGTGCTTTGCCGCCACGATCGAGGTCGGGCCGGCGCCAGATGTCGAGGTGATTCCGGGTGCCGTGGTCGCCGTAGACGATGTCGGTGTCGTGCGCGTAGTCGCCGTAGATGCGGGCCATCCGAATCAGGCCCGGCGTCTTTGCCGTGCCCGCACCGGCCGGCAGCTTCCACAAGTCGGCGCCGTTGGCGCGCCGGTCGGGCCCCAATCCGGCGTCGAGTGCGGCCTTGAGTGGTTGATCGGCCTGGTGGCCGATGCGGTTCAGGCCGAACAGTCCGAGCCAGGACAGCGCCGACACCAGCCAGCTGAATCCGCGCAGCTTCGGCGACAGTCTGCGAGTCACCGCTGCCAGCAATGCCGCCTGACCGGCGATCAGTTGCAGAGGCAGTTCGGAGGCGAACACGCCAAAGCTGAACGCGTACATAGACAGATAACCGCGCTTGCTCACTGGCTGATAGCCGTTGGCGGTGACGGCGAGTCCGGCCAGCGAAGCCAATGCGACTGAGAATTTCTTCACGGCCACCACTTAACCACAGGGATTTGTCGGACCGCGTCGCTACAATTCGAACATGCGTTCGAGTAGTCGTGAGGAGATCGTCGAGGTTCTCGACGCGCTCGAAGCCGACTACAAACGTGCGCTGGATCTGACGTTCGACGTGTTGACCACCCCCGAGCGGTTGGCCGTGCTGGAACGCTTCGAGGGCTTACGCCGTCAACAACCAGCGGTCGAGCATCGGCTGATCAGCCAGCTCGCTGGTGAGCAGCAGGCGGTGTTGGGCGGCAAGCTGGGTGCGGTGCTGGCCGACCGGTTGCGGATCAGCCGTTCCGACGCGTCGCGGCGGGTCCACGAGGCCGAAGACCTAGGCGAGCGGCGAGCATTGAACGGCGAACCGTTGTCGCCGGAGTTGGAGGCGACCGCTGCCGCACAGCGCAACGGCGAGATCGGCGCGGGCCATGTCGCGGTGATCCGCAGCTTCTGGCATCGGCTGCCTGAGTTTGTCGATGTGGAGATCCGTTCCAAGGCCGAGGCCGATCTGGCCCGTCGGGCCGGCGAGCACCGCCCCGACGAATTGGCGAAACTGGCCGACAAGTTGATGGACTGCCTCAACCCCGACGGCGACTTCACCGACATCGACCGCGCCACGAGACGCGGCCTGACCATCGGTCGGCAAGACATCGACGGCATGAGCAAGGTCAGCGGCTATCTCACGCCTGAGGCGCGCGCGACCATCGACGCCGTCTTCGCCAAACTCGCCGCACCTGGGATGTGCAACCCGGCCGACGAAACGCCGTGCGTCAGCGGGACACCGTCGGAGGCCGCGGTCCAAGGCGACGCCCGTAGTGCGGCCCAGCGCAACCACGACGCCCTGATCGCCGCTGGCCGCGCGCTGCTGGCCTCCGGCGACCTCGGTCAACACAACGGCCTGCCCGCCAGCATCATCGTGACCACGACGCTGCAGGAGTTGGAGAAAGGCGCCGGCCGAGGCCTCACCGGTGGCGGCACCCTATTGCCGATGTCTGACGTGATCCGGCTGGCCTCGACCGCCCACCACTACCTGGCCATCTTCGACAACGGCAAAGCATTAGCGCTCTATCACACCAAACGCCTCGCCTCACCGGCGCAACGAATTGTGCTGTACGCCAAGGACCGTGGATGCAGTCATCCGGGCTGCGACGTGCCCGGCTACCTCTGCGAGGTCCACCACGTCGTGCCCTGGTCCCGACGCCACGACACCGACATCGACAACCTCACCCTGGCCTGCAGACCGCACCACGCGCTCGCCGACAAAGGCTGGACCACCCGCACCAACGCCCGCGGCCAAACCGAATGGATCCCACCACCACACCTCGACCGCGGCCGACCCCGCGTCAACACCTTCCACCACCCCGAGAAGCTATTGCGGGACGGCGATGACGACGAGGCGGCCTAGTCCGCCGGCAGCAACCGTGCGGCCGCATCGCCGCTGCTGTCCGCGCTCGCGTTGAACGCGATCGGGGTCTGCGGCGCACTCTGCCGAACGGCGTCGACGACCTGCTCGAACTCGGCCACATGCTGGGTGGTCATGCGGACACCGGCACCGATCACCAGGCATCGGATCATCATCGTCTGCGACCTCGCGCCGCGCGGCGCTTGCCGCCGCGCTTTCGACCGGCATAGCGTTCCCCCATGGCCCAACGGCGGGATCCGCGAATCGTCATCATCGGCGCAGGCATGTCGGGGATCGCGGTCGCGCACGTGCTCAGGCAGTCCGGCTTCAAGAACTTCAGCATCCTCGAAAAGGGCTCCGACGTCGGCGGAGTGTGGCACTGGAACCGTTATCCAGGCCTGCGCTGCGACGTGCCCTCCTATGGCTACCAGTTCGCCTTTGCGCCCAAGCCAGACTGGAGCCACGTCTGGGCCACCGGCGACGAGATCCAGCGCTACCACCGCGACCTGATCGACGATCTGCAGCTCAAATCCCACCTCCGACTCGACTGCGAAGTCACCGACGCGGTGTTCGCCGACAACCAATGGCGGGTCCGCACCAGCAACGGCGACGAGATCGAGGCCGACTTCGTGATCCCCGCGACAGGGGTTCTACACCATCCGTTCGTCCCTGACTTTCCCGGCCTCGACTCGTTCGCCGGGCCGGTGGTGCACACCGCACGCTGGACCGACATCGACACGGCCGGCAAGAGGGTTGCGGTCGTCGGCGCCGGTTCGACTGGTGTGCAAGTCTTTTCAGCCCTGCAGCCGGACGCCGCTCACATCACCCACTTCGCCCGCACGCCGCAGTGGGTGATGTGGATGCCGATGCGGATGCCCCAACCACGCCTGGTCGGCCGGATACTGCGACGCCTGCCGCGGCAGGACAAGACGGTCCGGCTGTCGCAGTTCGTCGGTTCGGACTATCTGGTCGACCTGGTCATCCGGCCCACTTGGCGGCGCCGGGCGGCGCAGCGATACGGCCGGATATGCCTGCGAGCCCTGGTTCGGGACAAGGACCTTCGAGCCAGGCTGACACCGGACTACCAACCGTTCTGCAAGCGGCAGGTGCTCTCCGGCGACTACTACCGGCGGATCGGCAAGCCCAACGCCAGCTTCGTCAGCGAGCCGATTGCCGAAATAACCGAGACCGGTCTGCGGACGTCCGACGGCGTCCACCACGACCTCGACGCGATCGTGCTCGCCACCGGATTTCAGGCGCACAACTACATGCGCCCGATGACGCTGCGCGGACGCGACGGCATGTCGATCGAGGACGCCTGGGCCAAGGGCCCGCGCGCCTGGGGCATGACCGCGATCCCCGGCTTCCCCAACCTGTTCATGGTGCTGGGCCCGAACTCGCCGACCGGATCGATCTCACTGCAGCACACCGCCGAGCTGACCGCTCGCTATATCACGAAATGGCTCAACCGCTTTCGCGACGGCGAGATCACCGCCGTCGAGGTCACCGACGAAGCCACCGACCGCTTCGCCGACGACGTCGCCGAGGCGATGGTCCCGACGGTGTGGAACACCGGCTGCAACTCGTGGTACTTCGCCGACGACAACCACATCGACCTGTGGCCTTTCGACCGAAAGCGGTTGACCCGCATGCTCGCTCAGCCCAACGACGACGACTACATCCTCAGCCGGTAAGCCGCCGCGATCTCCGCGGCCAGCCGCGCGTTGGACAACACCAACGCGATGTTCGCCGCCAACGACGCACCACGCGTCTCGCGGTGGAAGAAGTCGAGCAGAAACGGCGTGACGTCTTTACCACGCACGCCCGCCGCATCGGCGGCCGTCAGCGCCTCGGCCAGCACTCGGTCGTGCAGTTGCCGATCCATTTCATCCACGGCGGCAATCGGATTGGCCAGCACCAGCCCATAACCGTCGGTGCCCAACCGCCGCCGGGCATGCAGCACGTCGGCGACCTGCTGCGGCGTCTCCACCCGCCAGCTCACCGGATGGCCCGAGTCGGCCAGGTAGAAGCCGGGAAACCGATCCGTGCGATAGCCGATCACCCCGACGTTGAGCGACTCCAGCCGCTCCAAAGTCGCAGCGACGTCCAGGATCGACTTCACGCCCGCGCAGACGACCAGAACGCCGGTGCGCGACAACGTCATCAGATCTGCGGACTCGTCCCAGCTGTCGCGCGCTCCGCGATGAACACCACCCAGCCCGCCGGTGGCGAATAGTGAAATGCCTGCTGCCGCAGCAAGATGCGCGGTCGAAGCCACCGTCGTCGCGCCATCGCCGCTCAAGGCCGCGAGCACCGCGACCTCGCGAACGCTCACCTTGACCACCGCGTCGCTCTCGGCGATGTGTCGCAGCGCCTCGTCGTCCAGCCCGATGTGCGGCTCGCCGCCGATGATCGCGACCGTGGCCGGCACCGCCCCACCCGCGCGCACCGCGGCTTCGATCTCGCGGGCGACGCGCAGGTTGTCCGGCCGCGGCAGCCCGTGGCTGATGATAGTGCTCTCCAAGGCGACGACGGGCCGGCCGGTGGCCAACGCGTCGGAAACCTCGGGGTGGACGCGCACGCCGGGTTAGGACTCGTCGGGCGTCTCGACGACGGCGTAGTTCGGATCCTCCATCGTCACCTGCTTGTTGCCGCTCTGACTGGCCTTGCCGGTGCACCGCACGACCTGACCCGGCTGGATGTCGTCGCCGCTGCCGGGCTTGAACGTGACCCGCACCTCGCCGCTGTCGTCGCCCACGACGATCCAGCGGAATGTCTTACCGCGCTTAGTGATGTCCTCGACCTGACTGACGCGCCCCTCGACCGTCGCGCGCCGCCCCGGGATCAGGCTGTTGACGTCGACCACCGTCGGCGACTTCTCCGGATGCTCGTAGTCCTCCGCCGGCTCTTCCTCGCCACGCCAGATCCGCATTTCGATCTCCTCGATCTTGGAGGCGATGCGCTGCTCCAGGATGTCGGGGAAGGCCTGGCGGATCCGCGACTGGACGTCGTAGGGGACGATGGTGGCCGCGGCGTCGGGAACCCGGCTGACCGCCCGCGAGATCTTGTCCGCCGTCTGGTCGTGCAGCAGCCGTCCGAGCAGCGGTGCGTAGGTACGCCGCGGCAGCAATACCGTGACGTGGGTATCACGATGTTCGTTGCGCGCCTTGACCACCAGCATCTGCACGGCGCGGACGATCTGGCGGTCGGGACAGTCGATCACCCGCAGTCGGGTGTCGAGATCGAAGTCATCCCAACGTTTTCGAAGCTCGGCAGCCCGGTCCGAGTCGATCATGAAATGCACCGCGACCAACTCGTCGGCGCGCAGGCCCTTGCCGTAGCGCAGGGCTTCGAGCACCGCGAGGTCGAGCGAGTTGACGCAGACGAACACCCGATGCCGCGCATACTTGGTCAGCTGCGGACGGTCCGTCCGGAAGGCCTCGAGAATCGCTGACTCGGCGCGGTATTCGCGGTTTAGCCTGATCAACCCGAACACCAGTATCGGGAAGACCACGACCACCAGCCAGGCGCCCTCGGTGAATTTGGCCACCGCGAAGATACCGACCACGATCGTCGACAGCACCGCCGCGGAGAAGTTGATCGCGAACCGGTGCCGCCAACCTCGTTCGCGTTCGGTCAGATGATGTTTCGACATGCCGTAGCCGGCCATCGAGAAGCCGGTAAACACGCCGATCGCGTAGAACGGCACCAGCGCGTTGACCGATCCCCCGGTGAACACCAGCAGCGCCACCGACAGCGTGGCGAGCGTGATGATGCCGTTGGAGAACACCAGCCGGTACCCGCGCTGCGTCAGCTGGCGGGGCAGAAAGCGGTCCTCTGCAACGAAACTCGCCAATGCCGGGAAGCCGTTGAAGCTGGTGTTGGCCCCGGTGTAGAGAATCGCCGCAGTCGACACCTGGACCAGGATGTACATGGTGTCGCCGATGGCGCCGTTGCCGAATACCGCGCGGGCGATCTGGGACAGCACCGACGGGTACTCCGAGAGGTACGGCGCGGCATGCGTGGCGTAGGCGAGGTAGCCGATGCCGGCCAACAGCAGCCCGAGAATGCAGGCCATCGTGGTGAGTACGCGTCGTGCATTCTTGTTCTGTGGCTTGCGAAAGACGTTGACGGTGTTGGAGATCGCCTCCACGCCGGTCAACGACGAGCCACCATTGGCGAACGCTCGCAGCACCACGAGGATCGTCGCGCCCATCACCAGCCCGCCGCCCTGGTGGACCGGCACCGCTCCGGCGGCGTGGCCCGGGTCGTACGCCGGCAGGCCCCACACCAGATGACGCACGACGCCGGTCCCGATCATCACCACGAGCATCGCGACGAACGCGTAGGTGGCGAATGCGAAAGGCTTTCCGGCTTCCCGTAATCCGCGCAGATTGGCGTAGCAGATGAGCAGTACGACAGTCACCGTGATCGCCAGGCTGTAGGGCCCGAGCGCGGGTACCGCCGAGGCCACCGCCACCGTGCCCGCCGCGGACTGCACCGCCACCGTCACGATGTAGTCGATCAGCAATGCCGCCGCGGCAACCTGAGCGACCTTGGGCCCGAAGTTCTCTCGCGCGACGATGTAGGAACCGCCGGCCTTGGTGTAGGCCATCACGACCTGCCGGTACGACGCGGTCACCAAGAACAGGATCAGCAGAATGACGCCCATGATCGGCAGCAGCAGGATAAACGCGGCCAGCCCGGCATGTGGCAGCAATTCGGTGAGGATCTGCTCGGGTCCGTATGCCGTCGATGAGATCGCGTCTGGCGAAAGAGCGCCCAGCGCAACGGAATTCGACAGCCGCTCGTTATTGAGCTCCTGGCTGATCAGCGGCTTGCCCAGAAAGACGCGCTTGACCACGTCAGAGAAGGACGGGGGTACCTGCTGTTCTTCTACTTCCGACGCTGTCACGACCCGCCGACTCTAAGCGTGACCGGCCGGTGCCAGGGAGTCGGGATCGACACGCGCGATACGCGATTCGACGTCGTAAGGCACGATGATTGCGGTCGCCCCCGCGATGCGGCTGACCGCCCGGGCCATCTTGTCGGCCGTGCGGTCGTGCAGCAGCCGGCCCAGCATCGCGGAGTAGGTCCGGCGCGGTAGCAGCACCGTCACCTTGGTGTCCGGGTGGTTCCGCTTCACCTGCAGCACGAATTCCTGTGCCACCCGGCTCAAATTGCGGTCCGGACAGTCGATCACCCGCAGCCGGGTGTCGTGCTCGAAGTGCTGCCAGCGATCCTGCAGCTTGGCGGAATGCTCCGCGTCGACCACGAAGTGGACGGCGAGCAGTTCGTCGGCGTGCAGCCCCTTGCCGTAGCGCAGTGCCTCGACCTCGGCGAGGTCGACCGTGTCGACGAACACGAACACCCGCAGCTTCGCGAACTTGGCCAGTTCGGGTCGCTCGCTGCGCGACATCTCCAGCACCGACGCCTCGGCCCGGTATTGCTTGTTCAGCCGGATCAGCGTGTACACCAGGATCGGGAACACGATGACGACCAGCCAGGCACCCTCGGTGAATTTGGCCACCACGAAAATGCCCACCACGATCGTCGACATCACACCCGCGGAGAAGTTGACCGCGACTTTGCGACGCCAGCCGCGCCCGCGACGGGTGTAGTGGTGCTTGGCCATGCCGAAGCCGGCCATCGCGAACGCGGTGAACACGCCGATCGCGAAGAACGGCACCAGGGCGCTCAGCTTCGCGCGGGTCACCAGCAGCAAGGCCACCGCGAGAGCGGTCAGCGTGATGATGCCGTTGGAGAAAACCAGCCGGTGACCGCGCTTGGTCAGCGGCCGGGGCAGGAAGCGGTCCTCGGCGACGAAGCTCGCCAGCGCCGGGAAGCCGTTGAATCCGGTGTTGGCACCGGCGAAAAGGATTGCGGCGCTGGAGGCCTGAACCATGAAGTAGAGGACGTTACCCATGACGCCATGCCCGAAAACCGTACGGGTGATCTCGGAGAGCATCGACGGGTACTCGTCCAGATACGGGGTGGCGTGCGTGACGTGGGCGAGCCAGGACACACCGGCCAGCAGTATCCCCAGGATGACCACCATCAGGGTCAGCACCCGGCGGGCGTTGGCACCCTGTGGCTCGCGAAAGACGTTGACAGTGTTGGAGATCGCCTCGATACCGGTCAGCGATGTGCCGCCGTTGGCGAATGCGCGCAGCAGCACCAGGACGGTCGCCCCCATCACCAAGCCGTTGCCTTGATGCACCGGCACCGCGCCCTCGATGGTGGCCGGGTCATATTTCGGCAGGCCCCATAGGGCTTCGCGGATCAGGCCGGTCACGATCGTCAGCAAGATCATGCCGACGAACCAATAGGTGGTGACCGCGAAAATGCGTCCGGATTGCCGCAATCCACGCAGGTTCGCGATGCAGATCAGGACCAGCACCACGATGGTGAGCTCTAAATGGTATGGACGTAACACCGGAATCGCCGACACCACCGCGACAGTCCCGGCGGCCGGCTGCACCGCGGCGGTGACCACGTAGTCGATCAGCAACGCCGCAGCGGCGATCTGCGCGATCCGGGGTCCGAAGTTGTCCCGCGCCACCATGTATGCCCCACCGGTTTTGGTGTAGGCCATGACGACCCCGCGGTAAGACGCGGAGACCAGCAACAGGATGATCAGGATCACGCCCATGATCGGCAGCAACAACGTGAATGCGGCCATCCCCGCGCGCGGCAGCAATTCGATCATCACCTGCTCGGGACCGAACGCGGTCGACGAGATGGCATCTGGCGAAATCGCACCGAGCGCAACCGGATTCGACAGCCGCTCCGACTCAAGCTGTTCACTTGTCAGCGGCTTGCCGAGAAAGATCCGCTTCCATCCGTCACTGAATGACGGCGGGATGCCAGTAGTGCTTTCCGATGCTATAACCACGTATCACTTTCCTCCGGAGTCAGCGACCCTGGTGGAGTGCAAGTCATCCACGCAAGTCGGCTGCGGCCCGGGGCAACTCTATCGGATCAACCTGCAGGTCCGCGCACCTCGCTGCGTCGGCCTCGGCGGCGTTGGCCATCGCGATCCTGGTGGTGATGTCGTACGCGACAATCTGTGCGCTTGCTCCGGGAATCCTGCTAATCACCTTTGCCATCATGTCCGCCGTGCGGTCGTGCAGCAGCCGGCCCAGCAGCTGGGAGTACTCCCGGCGGGGCAACAACACCGTGACCTTGGTGTCCGCATGCTCGGCCATGATCTGCAGGACCAGCTCGTGGGCGGCCCGGCTCAGGTTGCGGTCGAGACATTCGAGCGTCACCAGCTCAGTGCCGGGCCCGAAGGCCTGCCACTGCCGCTGCAGTCGCTCGGCCTCGACGGAATCCAGGATGAAGTGCACGGCGGTCAGCTCGTCGGCGTGCAGCCCCTTTGCGTAGCGCAGCGCCTCAACCTCGGCCAAGTCGACCGAGTCGACGAAGATCAGCACTCTCTGCCGCTCGTACTTGTGGAACTCGGGCGGCTCGACGATCGACGTCTCCAGCACTGACGTCTCGGCGCGATATTGCCTGTTCACCCGCATCAACGCGAAGACCAGTATCGGGAAGACGACGACGACCAGCCAGGCGCCTTCGGTGAATTTCGCGATCGCGAAGATACCCACCACGATCGTCGACAGGATTCCCGCCGACAGGTTGATCACCAGCTTGTATCGCCATCCGGGCCCGCGGTGCGTGATCCAGTGCTTGGTCATGCCGTAGCCGGCCATCGAGAAGCCGGTGAACACCCCGATCGCGTAGAACGGCACCAGCGCGTTGAGCGACCCACCCGTCCCGATCAGCAGCGCCACCGCCAGCACGGTCAGCGTGATGATGCCGTTGGAGAACACCAATCGATGGCCACGCTTCATCAGCGGCCGCGGCAGGAAGCTGTCCTCGGCGACGAAACTGGTCAGCGCGGGGAATCCGTTGAAGCTGGTGTTGCCACCGGTATAGAGGACCAGCGCGGTGGCGGCCTGCACGAGGAAGTAGATGACCTTCCCGAGGGGCCCGCCACCGAACACCGCTTTGGCGATCTCGGACAGCATCGACGGATACCCCGAGGCATAGGGGAACGCGTGAGTCAGGTGAGCCAGCCACGCGACGCCGGCCAACAGGAACGCCAGAATGCACGCCATGATCACGAGCACTTTGCGCGCATTGTTGCTCTCGGGCGGCCGAAATGCATTGACCGTGTTGGATATCGCCTCGACGCCTGTCAACGACGAACCTCCATTGGCGAATGCCCGCAGCACAATCAGCAGCGTTGCGCCCATGATCAGCCCGCTACCGGCTTGAACCGGCACGGCACCGTCGGTGTGAATCGGGTCGTATACCGGTAATCCGCCGATGAATTCGCGAATGATTCCGACCACGATTGTGAGCCCGACCATACCGACAAACAAATATGTCGGCAGCGCAAAGGGAACTCCTGCTTCACGTAAACCACGCAGGTTGGCAAAGCACATCAAGAGAACAATGCCGACGGTGATTTCCAGGCTGTACGGTCCGAGCGCCGGAATCGCCGACGCGACCGCCACCGTGCCGGCCGCGCACTGCACCGCGACGGTGACGACGTAATCGATCAGCAGCGATGCGGCCGCGATCTGCGCGATCTTGGGTCCGAAATTCTCCCGGGCGACCACGTACGACCCGCCGGCGCGGGTGTAGACCGCCACCACCTGGCGGTAGGACGCGGCCACCAGCACAAGAATCAGCAGGATGACGCCGGTAATCGGGAGCAGCAGCGCGAACGCGGCCATGCCCGCGGCCGGGAGCAGCTCGATCATGACCTGCTCGGAACCGTACGCGGTCGAGGAGATGGCGTCCGGTGACAGCACGCCGAGCGCAATGGGGTTGGACAGCCGCTCGTGCTCCAGCTGATCGTTGATCATCGGCCTTCCGAGGAAGACCCTCTTACACCGGTCGGAAAACGACGGCGATATCCGAAGCTCGCCGGCCAGTTGTGACATAGCAAATACCTCGCGCAATTTCTGTGTTTTCCACAAAACGGGCTTGGACCCGAGGGAGCCTACGGTTTTAAGCTGGAATTCGCTTGCCAGAAATCGCGTATCCGGTACTCCCGCAAAGGTTCTTTACGGGATCTTGACGGCTAGCGGCGTCCGCTAGCCAGTCGTGGCGATCGGCGGCTGTGGATAGTCGAGCGCCAGCGCCCCGCCAGCAAGCTCGTCGAACCGCTCGAGCCCCTCGTCGACGTCGTCGTCGATGCCGCGCAGCGGCCCGGGCTCGGTGAGGTAGCGCCGGGCGTACAGCCGCGCGACCAGGGCTTTGCGGTCGGTGCCGCCAGTCGCCCGCTCCCAGGCCGCCTGCTCGGTCAGCAGTGCGCCCGCATAGACGTCGCCGATGAATTGCGATAGCGGGAACAGCCGCGCCTCGGCCACCTCGGCCGGCAGCTTGGTCCAGGCCGTGATGGCCGCCTCGAGATCCTCGATGCGTCGGAGCACCAGCCGGGTCGTCTCGTCGTCGTCGGACACCGAGACCGCGTCGTGCAGGCGCTCCAGTAACGGCTCGTGCGCGCCGATGCGCTCGATGCCCCGCCGCACGTCCAGACACAGGATATTGTCAGCACCCTCCCAGATGGTGTTGACCTGTGCGTCGCGCAAAAGCCTTGCGACCGGCCAGGTTTCGATGTAGCCGTTGCCGCCGTGGATCTCGATCGCGTCGGAGGCCATCGTGATGCCGAGCCGGCACACCTTGAGCTTGGTGACCGGTACCGCGATGCGCTGCCGGATGGGCCGCGGCTGGTGGTGATTGGGCAGGCCGACACCGTCGAACACCATGGCTTGCGCGGCTTCGACATCGACGATCATCTCGGCGAGCTTGCGGCGCATCAACGGCTTGTCGAGCAGTGCGGCGCCGAAGGCCTGCCGCTGCCGCACGTAGCAGAGGGATTCGACCAGGGCGCGACGCGCGTTGCCCAGGGCGAACAGGGCGATGCCTAGCCTCGCGGCGTTCGTCAGCTCCATCATGCGACCCAGGCCCTTGCCGTCAGACGGCTGCGCATCCGTGCCGGGCTGAGCGGGGTCGGGTTCGCCCGAGAGCAGGAAGGCCTCGGCATCGACGAGTTCGATCTCGCCGGAGGCCACCGACCGGGTGCCCAGCTTGTCTTTGAGCCGCCGGATGCGGATGCCGTTGCGCGAGCCGTCGCGGCGGTGACGCAGCACCAGGAAGCTGGCCGCCCCCCGGCTGGAGTCCGGCGCGCCCTCCGGTTTAGCCAGCACGACGAACACCTGCCCGTCGCAGTTCGAGGCGAACCACTTGAATCCGTTGAGCAGCCAGGAATCACCGTGCCGGGTGGCTGTCGTCTCGAGCGCACCGAGGTCGGAGCCGCCTGCCCGCTCGGTCAGCAGCTGCGCGGTCTCGCCCTCCCACTCGCCGCTGGCGAACTTGGCCAGCACGTGCTCCCGAACATCGGCCGGGGCGTACGCCGCGACCAGCGACTTGACCATCCCGCCGCCGGTTCCCAGTGCACAGCCCAGGCCGATGTCGGCTTGGTCGAGCAGATAGTTGGCGGCGAACAGCGGCATCGACGACCGGAAGCCCGCCTGCCGCGCATCATCTTTGAGCGCCTGCTGCGCGGCCAGTACCGCCCGCTTGGACTCGACGAACGACGGCGGCTGGACCACCTCGCTGACGTCGTGACCCCAACGGTCATAGCGTTCCAGCCGCGCGGGATTGCGGTCGGTCTGCTCGGCCCACCTGGCCACCGGGCCGCCCATCAACGCGCCGATGTCGCGCAGATGGGGTTCGGCGACGGCCAACTCGTCGGGCTGTAGGTAGTAGGCCACCGTCCGCTGCAGCGTGGGGTCGCTCAGATACCAGTTGCGGCCGACGGCGCCGCGGTAGTTCTCGGTTCGGTAGCGCTCCGATTTCTCCGGAGTGCTGAATGGCAGCCGATCGACCGCCTCCTCGCCGTAGGCGCTCATGTGCTCAGGCGGTCGACCGCGGCGGCGATCCGCTCGTCGGTGGCGGTCAGTGCGACCCGGACGTGGCGGGCGCCGCGCGCGCCGTAGAACTCGCCGGGCGCGGCCAGGATGCCGCGCTCCGCCAACCAGCGGACGGTGTCGCGGCAGGGCTCGCCGCGGGTAACCCAGAGATAGAGCCCGGCTTCGGAGTGGTCGACGGTGAAACCCGCCGTGCGGAACGCGGGCAGCAGTACATCGCGGCGGTGCCGGTAGCGGTCGCGCTGCTCGCGCTCATGGGCGTCGTCGTCCAGCGCCGCGACCATGGCCGCCTGCACGGGCCGCGGAACCATCATCCCGGCGTGCTTGCGCACCGCCAGCAGTTCGCCGACCAGCGCGGCGTCGCCGGCGACGAAGCCGGCCCGATAGCCCGCCAGCGACGAACTCTTGGACAGCGAGTGGACGGCCAGCAGACCGGTGTGGTCACCGTCGCAGACCGAGGGGTGCAGCACCGACAGCGGTTGCGCGTCCCAGCCCAGGCCCAGGTAGCACTCGTCGGACGCCAGCACGACGCCGCGGTCGCGGACCCAGCCGACCAGCTTGCGCAGGTGGTCCAAGCCGAGCACCTGGCCGGTCGGGTTGCTCGGTGAGTTCACGAACAGCAGCGCGGGCGCTTGCGGGCCGATCTGAGTCAGCGAGTCGGCGACCAGCACCCGGGCCCCGGCAAGCCGCGCGCCGACATCGTAGGTCGGGTAGGCCAGCTCGGGGACGACGACCTGATCGTCGGCGCCGATGCCCAGCAGGGTGGGCAGCCAGGCGATGAGCTCTTTGGTGCCGATCACCGGCAGCACGGCCGACTCGGACAGCCCGGTGATGCCGTAGCGGCGATTCAGCGCGGAAACCGCTGACTCGCGCAGCTCCGGGGTGCCCGCGGTGGTGGGGTATCCAGGAGCGGCGCTGGCCGACGCGAGCGCGTCACGGATCACCGGCGCGACCGGGTCGACGGGTGTGCCGACCGACAGATCGACGATGCCGTCCGGGTGAGACCTGGCCAGCGCGGTGGCATCGGCCAGGGTGTCCCAGGGGAACTCCGGCAACAGAGCTGACACAGCCGACAGTGGCCGGCGGTTCATCAGACCGCTCAGTCGTCGTGTTCCTGCGGCGGAAGATCTTTGACGACCTGCGGGTCGTTCTCGGTCAAGCCGACTTTCGCTGCACCGCCCGGAGAGCCGAGCTCAGCGAAGAAATCCGCGTTGATCTGCGTGTACTGGCCCCACTGCTCGGGAACGTCGTCCTCGTAGTAGATCGCCTCGACCGGGCAGACCGGTTCGCAGGCGCCACAGTCGACGCATTCGTCGGGGTGGATGAACAACATCCGAGCGCCCTCGTAGATGCAGTCGACCGGGCACTCCTCGATACATGCCTTGTCTTTGAGATCGACGCAGGGTTGGGCGATCGTGTACGTCACAGACGTCTCCTCACGGTCTCCAGTGGCTGTTCTGGGTGAGCCGGAAGTTCCCGGCGGCGAAATGTCTTGGTTACTGATACTAGACGTTGCATATACAACGCAAGCACCTGGTCACTATGCGCGTCGATGCACTGCAACTAGTTGCATAGGGTAGTCGAAAGTTCCTATGCTGCAGCGGTGGCACTCCCCCACGCGATCCTGGTGTCGCTGTGCGAACAGTCCGGATCGGGTTATGAGCTGACACGCCGGTTCGATCGCTCGATCGGTTACTTCTGGAGCGCCACCCACCAGCAGATTTACCGCACGCTGCGGACCATGGAGGCCGACGGTTGGGTGTCGGCCACCGTGGTGGCGCAGCAGGGCCGGCCGGACAAGAAGGTCTACACCGTGTCCGACGCCGGCCGGGCCGCGCTGGCCCGCTGGATCGCCGAGCCGTTGGGTGGCGGCCGTTCTGGCGAGGGAGGACTGCGCGAGTTGGCCGTCAAGCTGCGCGGCGCGGCCTACGGCGACCGGCGGGCACTCCTCGAGCAGGTGGTGGCCCTGCGCGCGGAACGCACCCAACTGCTGGACACCTACCGGGGATTCGAGAAGAGGCAGTTTCCCGATCCGAAGGCATTGCAGGACAGCGCATTACATCAGTATCTGGTGTTGCGCGGGGGGATTCGCGGCGAAGAAGGCACCATCCACTGGCTCGACGAGGTGGCCTCGGCCCTGAAGGGGCTTCAGTTGTGAAAGGCGCACTGTGAACTATCCAAACCTGTTGTCCCCGTTGGATCTCGGGTTCACCACGCTGCGCAACCGGGTGATCATGGGCTCGATGCACACCGGCCTGGAGGATCGCGCCCGCAACACCGACCGGCTCGCCGCGTATTTCGCCGAACGCGCACACGGCGGCGTCGGCCTGATCGTCACCGGCGGCTACGCGCCGAATCGGACCGGCTGGCTGCTGCCGTTCGCCTCCGACCTGACCTCGTCGGCGCAGGTGCGACGGCACCGCAAGATCACCAAGGCGGTGCACGACGGCGGCGGCAAGATCCTGCTGCAGATCCTGCACGCCGGACGCTATGCCTACCATCCACTTTCGGTCAGCGCATCGTCGATCAAGGCCCCGATCAACCCCTTTCGGCCGCGTCGACTCTCCTCGAGCGGCGTGCAGAGCACCATCGACGACTTCGCCCGCTGCGCGCAGCTGGCCCGCGAGGCCGGCTACGACGGTGTCGAAATCATGGGCAGCGAAGGGTATTTGCTCAACCAGTTCCTCGCCGAGCGCACCAACAAACGCAACGACGCTTGGGGCGGCAGCGCCGAGAAACGGCGTCGCCTCCCTGTCGAGATCGTCCGCAGGGCCCGCGCGGCCGCCGGATCCGACTTCATCATCTGCTACCGGATGTCGATGGCCGACTTCGTCGAGGGCGGCCAGAGCTGGGACGACATCCTTGCGCTGGCAACCGAAGTCGAGGCGGCCGGCGCGACCATGATCAACTCCGGCTTCGGCTGGCATGAGGCGCGGGTGCCGACGATCGTCACCTCGGTGCCGGGCAACGCCTTCGTCGACATCAGCCACGCCGTCGCCGGTCACGTCGACATCCCGGTGGTGGCCTCGAACCGCATCAACATGCCGCAGGCGGCCGAGCAGATCCTGGCCGACACGCACGTGCAGCTGATCTCGATGGCGCGGCCGCTGCTGGCCGACCCGGAATGGGTGCTCAAGGCCCAGGCCTCCCGCGACGACGAGATCAACACCTGCATCGCCTGCAACCAGGCCTGCCTGGACCATGCGTTCGTGCACAAGACCGTGTCGTGTCTGCTCAACCCGCGGGCCGGCCACGAGACCGAACTCGTGCTCTCCCCTACCCGGCGCACCCGGTCGATCGCGGTCGTCGGGGCCGGGCCCGCCGGACTTGCCACCGCGGTCAACGCCGCGGGCCGCGGCCATCAGGTGACGCTGTTCGAGGCGAACGATCACATCGGCGGCCAGTTCGACATGGCCCGCCGCATCCCGGGCAAAGAGGAATTCAACGAAACCATCCGGTATTTCACGACGATGCTCACCACCAACGGCGTCGAGGTGCGGCTGGGCAATCGCGTGTCGGCCGTCGACCTCGCCGGATTCGACCACGTGGTGCTGGCCACCGGCGTGACGCCGCGGATACCGGACATCCCGGGTATCGATCACCCGATGGTGCTGACCTACGGCGAGGCCATCACCGGCGTCAAGCCGCTCGGCAAGCGCGTCGCGGTGATCGGGGCCGGCGGAATCGGTTTCGACGTCAGCGAATTCCTGGTCACCGACGCCTCACCGACGCTCAACCTGA
This sequence comes from uncultured Actinomycetota bacterium, assembly GCA_963822655.1. GTDB lineage: Bacteria > Actinomycetota > Actinomycetes > Mycobacteriales > Mycobacteriaceae > Mycobacterium. The sequence goes on along the minus strand of CAWGIJ010000011.1, from coordinate 706,147 downwards.
AGGACTGGAAGACCGAGTGGGGCGCCGGCGATCCGTGGGAGGCACCGGGTGCGTTGCTCACCCCGATTCCCGCACCGCCGGCTCGCGAGGTGTATCTGCTGCAGCGCTCCAGCGGCGCCCAGGGCCGCCAGCTCGGCAAGACCAGCGGCTGGGTGCATCGGGCGTCGTTGAAAGCCAAAGGCGTGCAGCAGCTTTCCGGCGTCAACTACGAGCGGGTCAGCGACGAGGGCCTGCACATCAGCTTCGGCCCGAAGCGGGAGCGCCCACGGCTGCTCGAGGTGGACAACATCGTGGTCTGTGCCGGTCAAGAGTCGGTGCGTGACCTCGAGGATGAGTTGCGCCGCGGCGGGATCAACCCGCATGTCATCGGCGGCGCCGCCGTCGCCGCCGAGGTGGACGCCAAGCGGGCGATCAGGCAGGGCACCGAACTGGCGGCCCGGCTTTAATACCCTGACAGCAACGTCCGCACCCGGCCGAGGGCCTCCGGACCGACGCGGCTGACGATCCGCGACGGGTCGCCGGGTCGGCGACCCCAGAGCAGCAAAACCCTTGCCGCAGAGTCGGTTTCCAAGGTCGCCGAACCGTCGACCTCGGCGAGCTCGATGGTCGTGCTGTCGGCATCCGCGTGCAGGACCACGTCGTCGGCCCCGTCGACCCGCAGCCGTGCCTCGATGCGCTCGCCCGGTCGCAGTTGCTTGGCGCCTTTGACCAGGAGTGGCTTGCCCACCGCCAGCACGCTGTGCGACGTCATCCACGGCTGCGCCAACTGGGCTCGCGCCGCCGCGTCGTCGCCGGTGATGTCCCACCGGTGCAGCACCAGCTCTTCGCGCATGTGCTCGGCGAACCACGGCGCCTTCATGGTGCGCCCGGTCCACGCCACGTCGGTGTCGGCGGGTAGTTCGTCGGCGGCCTCGGCAACCTCGTTGAGGTGGGCCATGTTTCGGAGCAGCGCCGCCCACAGGTCATCGTCGTTCATCGCCCGCAGTGGCGCCTCGCGCTCCTCGAAGCCCCGAGTGGCAACCGGCTCACCGGCGAGGTGGCCGCCCAGCACGCGGGCCAGTTCCTCAGCGTTGCCGGCCTGGTGGATCACGATGTCGCGGATCGTCCACGCCTCGCACCAGGTGCCGGTGTCGGGGGTGCGCTGTTGCACCGCTTCGAGGAACGGCTGCCACTCCGGGAATCGGTCGTCGTCGATCGCTCGCCTCATGGCCGCCGGTATACCCGCCGACTCCGACAGCTACGCGGCCAGCGGGTTGTAGTCCGTGGTGCGCTGACGGGCCGGGCGGCCGATGCCCTCGGCGATCGCGGTCAACTCAGCTACGGTCTTGGCGGAGCCGAATTCCGAGCCCGCCATCCGGGAGATGGTCTCCTCCATCAGTGTGCCGCCCAGGTCGTTGGCGCCGCCGTTGAGCATCACCTGGGTGCGCTCGACGCCGAGCTTCACCCAGCTGGTCTGGATCTGGGAGATACGGCCGTGCAACATGATTCGCGCCAGGGCATGGACCGCGCGGTTGTCGCGGTGGGTGGGACCTGGTCGAGCCGCGCCGGCAAGGTACAGCGGCGAGTTCTGATGCACGAACGGCAACGGGACGAACTCGGTGAAGCCACCGGTGCGGTCCTGGATGCCGCGCAGCACGTTGAGGTGGCCGACCCAGTGCTTCGGGTCGTCGACGTGGCCGTACATCATCGTCGACGACGACCGCAGCCCGACTTCGTGCGCGGTCGTGACGATGTCGATCCACTCCGAGGTGGGCAGCTTGCCCTTGGTGAGTACCCAGCGGACCTCGTCGTCGAGGATCTCCGCCGCGGTGCCGGGGATGGTGTCCAGACCGGCCTCGCGCAGGCTGGTCAGCCACTCGCGGGCACTCACGCCACTGCGGGTCACGCCGTTGGCGATCTCCATCGGTGAGAACGCGTGCACGTGCATCGACGGCACCCGAGCCTTGACGGCGCGGACCAGGTCGGCGTAACCGGTGACCGGCAATTCGGGGTCGATGCCGCCCTGCATGCAGACCTCGGTGGCGCCGGCGACGTGCGCCTCCCAGGCCCGCTGAGCGACCTCGTCGGCCGACAGCGAGAAGGCATCCGCGTCGTCTTTGCGCTGCGCGAAGGCGCAGAACCGGCAGCCGGTGTAGCAGATGTTGGTGAAGTTGATGTTGCGGTTCACCACGAACGTCACGTCGTCGCCTACCGCGTCGCGGCGCAATGAATCCGCCAGTGCGGCAACGGCATCCATGGCTGCCCCGTCCGCCGTAGCCAGTGCGAGGTATTCGGCGTCGGTGCACGACGCGGGGTTGCGCTCGGCGGAGCGAAGCGCGGCGAGCACGTCGGTGGCTAGGCGTTCGGGCGCACGAGCCCCCTGGGCGGCAAGGTCGTGCACCTTCGCCCGGATCGAGTCCCAGTCGCCGAACGCGCTGTCCAGGTCGCTGCGGGTTTCGGTGTTGCGCCCTTCGGTGTCGATCGCCGAGTGCAGGTCGACCCGGCCCGAGGAGACCGAAACGTCGTCGGGCTCCTGCCAGGGCATGCCGACCGGCAAGACGTCGCGGGCCAGTCCGGTCTCCGGATCGGCAAGCGCCACAACGTGTCCGCGCACCCGTGGGTCGATCCACGCCGCCCCGGCCTGTACGTACTTGGGCTGCGCGGTCAGCCGCTCGACCAGGTCGTAGCCCGCCGCTGCGGTGACCTCGGCCAGCCGGTCCAGCGCCGGCCAGGGCCGCTCGGGGTTGACGTGATCGGGGGTCAACGGTGAGACGCCGCCCCAGTCGTCGACGCCGGCGGCGATCAGCGCCAGGCACTCCTGCTCCGATACCAGGTTCGGCGGCGCCTGGATGCGCATCGCTGGGCCCAAGACCAGTCGCGACACCGCGATGGTGGCCAAGAAGTCCTCGATTCCGGCGTCCGGTACGGACGCCATCGCGGTGTGCTCCTTGGCCCGGAAGTTCTGCACGATCACCTCTTGGACGTGACCGAACTCCTTGTGCGACTTGCGAATTGCGTGCAACGTCTCGGCCCGCTCGGTGAGCGTCTCGCCGATACCAACCAGCAGGCCGGTGGTGAACGGAATCGAGAGCCGGCCCGCGTCGGTGAGCGTGCGCAGCCGCACCTCGGGGTCTTTGTCCGGACTGCCGTAGTGCGCAAGACCTTTCGTCTCGAACAGCCGCCGCGACGTCGTCTCCAGCATCATGCCCATCGATGGCGCGACCGGCTTGAGCCGCGACAATTCCGACCAACTCATCACACCGGGGTTCAGGTGCGGGAGCAGACCAGTTTCCTCGAGCACCCGGATCGCCATCGCACGCAGGTAGGACAACGTGGAGTCGTAGCCGCGTTCCTCCAGCCATTCACGCGCCTCGGACCACCGGTCTTCGGGCCGGTCACCGAGGGTGAACAGTGCTTCCTTGCAGCCGAGTTCGGCGCCGCGGCGGGCGATGTCAAGGATCTCGTCGGGCTCGAGGTACATGCCCATGCCCTCAGCCCGCAGCTTGCCGGGCACCGTGACGAAAGTGCAGTAGTGGCAGGTGTCGCGGCACAGATGGGTGACCGGGATGAAGACCTTGCGGGAGTAGCTGACCGGCAGTCGCCCGGTGCCGCCGCGTCGTCCGGCGGATTCCAGGCCGGCGTCACGCACCCGCGCCGCGCTGCGACAGAGGTCGGCCAAATCGTCGCCGCGGGCGGTCAGCGCGACCGCCGCCTCGTCAACGTTCAGCGCCACCCCGTCGCGGGCCCGCCGCAGCACCCGGCGCATCGCGGATCCGCCAAATTGAGGGGGGACCGACGGGCTGGGGAGCAGGGTCGGTTCTTCGTCCGGAGTCAACGGCACAGTGGTGTAACTTCCGGCCATCCACATTTCATCCGCACGTCCCAACTATCCGCGACCCGACGCGTGCCATGAGCGACAACAGTAGCCTCCGGCGGCACACTCGGGCGTCCCTGCCCTCAGAGCGCGGGCCGGCGGCGCAACAGCACCCACACCGACGGCACCAGACCGGCCGCAAGCAGCAATAACAGACCGTAAGCCATGATTCCCCGCCCGGCGAAGATGACGTCGCCGCCCGGACCGGTACGGCACATGAAAAGGACCGCCAGCAGCCAGGTCCACAACGGCAGCGCGGCGACCCGGGCGGAGGGGGTCAAACGTCCGGCCAGCCACACCAGCGCCGCGTTCAGCATGCCACTGACCAGCGCGCTGATCGGAAAGGGAACGGCCCCGACGTAGGACGGCAGAAAAAGGGCGCCGCCGATTGCCGACAACACACCGTCGACAGCCAGCAGCGCCAGAACGCCGATTCGGAAAACTGTCAGGTCGGAACGCTGTCCAGCTGCGAGACGATCGACATCACCGTCCACTGGAAGCTGTCCAGGCGGTCCTGCCAGTGCTGCTGGTTGTAATCCAGATCCGGATCCATTCCGGCAGCCTACCGCGAGTCGGGTCGGGTGAGGTCGATCCCGGCCAGGAGATCTGTCTCCCAGCCGTTGTCGCCCCGCTCGCCCGCCGTGCCGCCGGCCAGAATGTAGTGCTCCTGCCCCACGATGGGCAGCGCGATGTTGTTCGACAGCGCGAGTGTGCGCCCGGTGGGCCCGACGGTGAGCTGGGTGGCGTGCGCACGCATCGCGGCGATCTTCGCCGGGAGAGCGCCCGGATCGTCGATGACGGCGTCGATCTCGTCGTCGGGGAAGCCCAGGTCGCCGAAATCGCCGTCCGGCGGCGGGACGATCCAGCCGTCGCGCACGTCGCCCGGTGCGAGCGCCTCCCAGCCCGCGGTGAAGGCGCTGCGCGCGATCACCGTCCAGTAGAACTTGGGGACGGTCCACTGCGCGCCCGCGAAGTCGTCGGAGCCGGCGGCCGCGACCGCCGCGGTGGTGACGACGTGGGCCTGGATGTGGTCGGGGTGCCCGTAGCCGCCGTTGGGGTCGTAGGTCACCACGACGTGCGGTCGCATCTCGCGGATGATCTCGACGAGCGCGCCGACGGTTTCGCGTTCGTCGGCGTCGCTGAACCGCTCCCGGCCGCGGGCCTCGGTGCCGACCATGCCCGAGTCGCGCCAGCGGCCCGGGCCGCCGAGATAGACCGGCCCGTCGAGGCCCAGGGCGTGCAGTGCGGCGGTCAGCTCGAGAATGCGATAGCCGCCGAGTTGGTCGGCGTGATCCACGGCGAGTTGGGCCCACTGATCGCCGATGACCTCGCCTTCCTCGCCGAGTGTGCAGGTAACGACCTTGACCTGGGCGCCACGCCCGACGTAGTGGGCGATGGTGGCGCCGTTGGTGATGGTCTCGTCGTCGGGATGGGCATGCACGAACAACAAGCGCGGAGTCTCCTGCATGGCTCGCACCCTACCGCTGCGCTGCGCGGCAAAGGATTTCGCGATCTAAACCCCTGAGCTGCAAAGACAGTCGGCGAGCGGGCAAAGCCCAGTCCATCGGAAATGCACGTCGCTGGCTACTATCGACTGATGGGACAGCAGACGGCAGTGGTGCGCACCCGTCGTCGGGGCAAGCAGCTCGAAGATGCCCTGTACGAGGCCACCCTGGCCGAGCTGGCCGCCGTCGGTTACGGCGGACTGACCATGGAGGGGATCGCCGCCCGGGCGCGGACCGGGAAGGCCGCGTTGTATCGGCGATGGTCCAGCAAGCACGACCTGGTGCAGGCGGCGCTGGTTTACGCGCTGCCGCCGTTGCCCGAGCCGCGACCGGAGCGGTCCGCGCGGGAAAACCTGCTGGCCGCGCTGACCGCGCACTGCGACGTCGTCGCCGGAAAGACCGCCTTCCCAGGCCTGGAGAGCATCCAACAGCTACTGCACGAACCGGAGTTGCGGGCGATCTTCGCCGACGCGGTGGTCGGGCCCCGGCTGCGGATCACCGAGTCGATCCTGCAGGCCGCTGCGGACAGCGGCGAGATCGACGCCACCACGATCACGCCCTACACCGCCCGCGTCGGCACAGCGCTGGTCAACCAGCAGATGCTGTTGACCGGCGGCCCGCCCAACAAGCGGCAGTTGGCCCAGATCGTCGACACGGTACTGCCGCCTCTGACCTGAATCTGCTGTGGCACAACGGCCTTGATACAAAACGCGCCAGAGGCGGGCCGCCCCCTGGTCGGTCCGCCTCTGGGCGTGGGGTTCGGAGCGGAACTCCGACGAACCCCGGCTGATAGCTGAACCGGTGGGTCGAACAGTACCTGAGGGCAACCTTAGGGGGGCGGTTTACTAACTTTTGTCCAACAAAGGCCGAAACGTTCCCCGAGGGCTTCACGCCGCTCTTATCTATTGGTCTTCACCCATTGTCCGGCGTCTCCGACGATGCCCACCGGAACCGCGCCGGAGAGGCTGACGTTCTGCACGCTCGGCCCGGCGCCGACGATGGTGGTGTCCTGCAGAATCGGCAGCACCGTCGCCATGTCCCACAGCCGCGGTTCGACCCCGTTGATGACGTCGTTGAGGTCCTTGGTGCCGCCCAGCGCGGCATCGATGTCCGCCTGGATGCTGTGGTCGCAGATGCCGGTCAGGTTCGAGGGCGCCTGCACCAGCGCGCCCGGCTCCTGCGCCTTGGCCGACGGTGTCGACGTGACCGCGGTCGGCGTGGTCGCGGGCGCGGGCTTGGCTGACGGGCCGGACGACGACGGCGCCGCGGCGGTCGAGACCGCGGTGGCCTCGAGCGCAGGGCAGCTATAGCGGGAGGCCAGCAGCGTGGCCAGGTTTCCGCCGGCCTCACTCCAGCCCACCAGCGCGTCCACCCGGTCGTTGACCAGCGCCTCGCGGTACAGCGCTACCGGGTCGAGCGCCAGCACGGTCGCGGCGATGCCGACATTGCGCAACTGGTCGGCGGCGGTGTTCGCCACCGCCACCGACGTCGGATCGTTGGCCGCGACGCCGATCACCAGGGTCAGATCCTTGCCGTCCTTGGTCACGCGCCGGCGAGAGGTGTCCGGGTCCGAGTTATCGGTGTCGATCTGGTAGCCCGACGCCTCCAGCAGTCCCAGGGCGGCCGTGCGGGTCATCGCGGGCGGCGCGGTCGGCACGTAGCCGGGATCGCTGGGTGAGCGGATCTGCGCCTGGTCCAGGCTGACGGTGTTGTCGCTACCCGCGCCCACGGCGGCGAGCAGGTCGACGTCGAGCAGGCCCAGGATCGCCTTGCGTACTTGACCGTCGGCCAGCTTCGTCTCGTTGGCCCGCAGCGTCAGCTGCATCACCCGCGGCGTCATGATGCGAGCCGTCCGCACATCCGGGATCGCCGACAACTGTGCGAAAGCCGCTGAGCCACCGTGGACTTGAGCCACCTGAGTGTCGCCGTTGCGAACCGAGTCGGCCAGCGCGGCGGGCGCTCCGGCGCGGCGGAACAGGATCAGGTCCGGCTTGGACGGCGGACCCCAGTAGCGGTCGTTGCGGGAAAGCAGGATCTCGTCGCGTTGCGGGTCGATGGATTCCACCCGGAACTGCCCGCCGGTGACCGGCAGGGCGCGGGCCAGCCCGGCCGGGAAACCGCCCGGCACGTCCTTGACGATGTGCGCCGGAAGGATGTTGGTGAACAGCTCGCGCCACGCCGGGTAGGGCCGGGAGAACGTGACGACGGCCTGCTTGCCGCCGTCGATCGACTGCACCCCGGTGATCAGGTCGTATCCGGCCGGGTCGACCACCCCGGGTTGGCTGACCATCTGCCGCCACAGGTACCAGAAGTCGTCCGCCGCGATCGGGGCGTTGTCGGTCCACTGCGCTTCCGGCCGGATCTTGTAGGTGACCGTGAACGGGCTCCCGTTGGTCACCTCGGCCGACTGCAGCAGCGTCGGATCCATCTCCCAGCGCGATCCCGTCGGGGTGTTCGGGTCGGTCACCGGGCGGAATGCGCTGGGCAACACCAGCGCGCTGACCGCCGCGTTGACCGCGGACAGATCCGACAGCAGGTGCGGGTTGAACCCGGCGCCGATCGAGTCGATGCCCATGATGATCTGGGTCCGGCGGGCGGCCGGCGGCGCCTTGCTGCGCGAGGTCTCGGTGCTCTGCGGGGCCGGCGGCGGACTGACGGCACAGCCGCCGAAGGCCAACAGCGAAACCAGCATGCCGACAGTCGCATAAACGCTGCGGGCTCGTTTCGGCACGCCCAACAGGCTAACGGGGCCGGTCCCGGTCGTCAGCCGCGAGCCTTGGCCCGGGCCTTCGCCCGCGCGCGCAGCGTGGCCGTGAGTTCGGCCTTGCGCACCCGAACCATCTCGGGAGTCACCTCGACACATTCGTCTTCGGCGCAGAACTCCATGGCCAACTCGAGTCCCAGTTCGAGCGGGCGTGCCAGCGTTTCCATCACGTCGGCCGTCGAGGACCGCATGTTGGTCAACTTCTTTTCCCGCGTCACGTTGACGTCGAGATCCTCTGCGCGCGGGTTGATTCCGACGACCTGGCCCTCGTAAGTGTCCTGGCCCGGCTCGACGAAGAACTGGCCGCGGTCGGCCAGCTGGATCATCGCGAACGGGGTGATCGAACCGCTGCGGTCCGACACCAGCGAGCCGGTGTGCCGTGCCTTGATCTCGCCCGCCCACGGCCGGTAGCCGTCGAAGACCGCGTTGGCGATGCCGGTGCCGCGGGTCAACGTCAGGAAGTCGGTGCGGAAACCGATCAGGCCGCGGCTCGGCACGATGAAGTCCATCCGCACCCAGCCGGCGGCGTGGTTGGCCATCTCCTCCATGCGCCCCTTGCGGGCCGCCATCAGCTGGGTGATCGCGCCGACGAACTCCTCGGGGCAGTCGATGGTCATCGCCTCGAACGGCTCGTGCAGCTTGCCGTCGACGGTCTGGGTGACCACCTGCGGCTTGCCTACGGTCAGCTCGAAGCCCTCGCGGCGCATCTGCTCGACGAGCACGGCGAGCGCCAACTCGCCACGGCCCTGGACCTCCCAGGCGTCGGGCCGGTCGATGTCGACGACCTTGATCGACACGTTGCCGACGAGTTCGGAGTCCAAGCGCGACTTGACCATTCGCGCGGTGAGCTTGTGCCCGGAGACCTTGCCGGCCAGCGGCGAAGTGTTGGTGCCGATGGTCACCGAGATGGCCGGCTCGTCGACGGTGATGCGCGGCAGCGCGTGCGCGTGCTCGACGTCGGCGAGCGTGTCACCGATCATGATCTCGGGAATGCCCGCGACGGCGACGATGTCGCCGGCGATGGCCTCTTCGGTCGGTGTGCGCTCGACACCCTCGGTGACGAGCAACTCGGTGATCTTGGCGTTGGTGATGACGGGGTGGCCGTCGACCTCGCGCATCCAGGCCACCTGCTGGCCCTTTTTGATCCGGCCCTTGTAGATCCGGATCAAGGCGAGACGGCCGAGGAAGGCCGACGCGTCGAGGTTGGTGACGAGCGCCTGCAGTGGCGCCTCCGGGTCGCCCTGCGGCGGCGGGATGTGCTCGAGCAGCACGTCGAAGAGCGGGTCGAGGTTCTCGCCGTCGGGGTTCTCGCCGTTGGCCGGCTGTGTTGTGCAGGCGATGCCGGCGCGGCCGGAGGCGTAGAGCGTCGGCAGGTCGAGCGCCTTCTCGGCGGCCGCCTGGGCCTCCTCGTCGAGGTCGGAGGCGACGTCGAGCAGCAGGTCGTGGCTCTCCTCGACGACCTCGGCGATGCGGGCGTCGGGCCGGTCGGTCTTGTTCACCACGAGGATCACCGGGAGGTGCGCGGCCAGCGCCTTGCGCAGCACGAAGCGGGTCTGCGGCAGCGGACCCTCGGACGCGTCGACGAGCAGTAGCACGCCGTCGACCATCGACAGGCCGCGCTCGACCTCGCCGCCGAAGTCCGCGTGGCCCGGGGTGTCGATGACGTTGATGACGGTCATCGAGCCGTCCGGGTGCTGACGGTGCACCGCGGTGTTCTTGGCCAGGATCGTGATGCCCTTTTCTTTCTCCAGGTCACCGGAGTCCATCAGGCGCTCGATGGCGTCGTCGCCGCGATGGGTCAGGGCACCGGATTGCCGCAACATGGCATCGACCAGGGTCGTCTTGCCATGGTCGACGTGCGCGACGATGGCTACGTTACGAAAATCCACGTCGATGATTGTTTCAGTGCAGGTGGTCGATCACGAAACTGAACGGCTGTGACGTTGCCCGCCGGACCCCCGAATCGGGGCAGAACGCTAAGCCAGGAGTCGAGTCAATGCCGGCAGAAAGCCCCGGTCGGCGGGCACCCAGTCGACGTCGGCCAATTCTGCGGCGGACACCCAGCGCAGCGCGGCATGGTCGTGTGGTTGCGGTTCGCCGCGCATCAGCGTGGCGGCGTAAGCCCGCAGCGACATCGAGTCGGTGAGGGCCACATCGCCCAGATAGCCGCCAACGGACACCTCGACACCGAGTTCCTCGGCGAGCTCGCGGGCCAGCGCCTCGGCCTCGCTCTCCCCCGCGGCAACCTTGCCGCCCGGCAACTCCCAACGGCCGGCCAGTTCCGGCGGGCGGTTGCGTTGCGCGATCAGCACCGTCGACCCGGCGACGATCGCTCCGGCGACCACGATCTGGTTGACCATCGCGCCTGACGGTATACGGTCGAAATATGGCTGTGTTAACGGATGACCAAGTAGACGCCGCACTGCCTGACCTGAACGGGTGGGAACGCGAAGACGGTGCGCTGCGCCGGTCGGTGAAGTTTCCGGAGTTCCTCGCCGGCATCGACGCGGTTCGCCGGGTGGGCGAGCACGCCGAGGCGAAAGACCACCATCCCGACATTGATATTCGTTGGCGGACAGTGACTTTCGCGCTGGTGACACACTCAGAAGGCGGCATCACCGATAAGGATGTCGCGATGGCGCACGACATCGACTCGATTATCGGCAGCTAGCTCGCGCGCCGTCGACTCGCGGCGACCCAACCCAGGGTGGCCAGCGTCGCCACGATGTACACCAGGCCGCCCCAGGCCTGATACCACGGGCGGCCGTTCTGCCAGATGCTCGGTTGCGCGAAGCTCAGCAGCCAGGGCACCCCGATGGCGAGCAGCACCAGCCAGATCCAGCCGAGTATGCGCGCGCCACGATGGTCGGCCAACGGTCCGTGAAACAGCCAGATCATCAACGGCACCAACCACACCCAGTGATGCGTCCACGAAATCGGGGATAGCAGCAACCCGAACAACTCGACCACCAGCAGCCGACCGAGTCGATCATCCATCGCCCGCCAGGCGAGCACGCAAAGTATTGCGGTGACAGCGATTCCGATCAGCACGGCGGGGTTGTAGCCGGAATCGTGGCCGTAGATCCGGCAGATCGCACCGCGCCACGACTGGTTGAAGATCGTGCAGATCGGCCCGACCCGGTCGGTCTTGAAGATCAAATCGGTGAAGTAGTAGCGCGTTTGGTCGCCGACGACCAGCGCCGAGGCCGCGATGGTGGTGAGGAAGACAACCGCGGAGAACGCCGCCGTCGCCCACCGACGCACGCCGGCGAAATACAGCCCGCCAATAGCGGGCGTCAGTTTCACCCCCGCGGCCGTCCCCAACAACAAGCCGGACAGCCACCAGCGCGTGCTGAACACCGCGCCCAGGGTGACCAGCGCCAGCACGACGTTGATCTGCCCATAGTCGAACGTGCTCCGCAGCGGCTCGAGCCAGATTGCGATCCCCGTCCAGAGCATCGTCACCCGATGCCCCTCGCCGGCCGCGACACCCAGCAGTCGCTGACTGATCCGGACGACGCCGTACAGCGCGGCCATCGTCCCGACCGTCCAGCAGAACGCCACCAGGCCGAACGGCAGAAAATGCATCGGATAGAAGACGACCGCCGCAAACGGCGGATAGGTAAAGGGCAGTGGGAAATCCGGCGTCTGATCGGCGTAGACGTAGCGGTACAGACCCTCCGGGTGGTCGATCATCGCGGATCCGCCGACGTAGACGTGGAGGTCGACGAAGTTGGCGCCGTTCGGCGCGAGATATGTCCAGGCCAGCCGCGCGACGACGCTCACGACCAGTAACACCGGCCCGATCGTGTCCAGGGTGATCGCGCGCCGGCGGTGGGTTGTTGCCGCCGGAGCGGCCGAAGTGGTGTCTATCTGCACGACTCTATCGCCGGAGCCGACGGGCACCGCAGTTCTGTCGCGACGCCGTTCGGTCACCGCCGTCGCTCGGTTCAGTAACGGTCGCATAAATGCCACACGTGTCACTTGAGTCACTTGGATATCTGACGGATCGTCTGCGGCAAGGACCTGTCATCGAGATTCAAGGGGAGTCATGTCAACTATCGGAACCTTCGTACGCGCCAGTGCTGTTGTGGCGGGCTCGTCGGCAGCGTTGCTCTTCGGCGGCTTGTTGGGCACTGCCCATGCCGACCCGGTCGCACCGATGCCCGCGCCCGACCTCAGCCAGCAACTCGTCGGCACCGCGGCTCAGGCGCCGCAGATGCTGCAGAACGTCGCCGGTGCACTGGGTGGCCAGCCGGCCACCCCGCCGCCACTGGCCAGTGCTTCGATCAAGATGCCCCAGCAAGCCGCCGCTCCAACCACGGGTTCGTCGCTGCTTCCGGGCCTGGTGTCGCCGACTCAGGCCACGCCGGCCGCGCCAAGCTTGGGCATTCCGGGGCTGACGTCGCCGACTCCGGCCGCATCGACCGCCCCCACACTGGGCATCCCAGGACTGACCTCGCCGGCTCCAGCCACGACGTCGTCACCGGGACTGAGCCTTCCTGGCCTGACCCCGTCGGTTCCGGCCGCGGCCGCGCCGGCCACCAACCCGGCGGGCATGCTGCCGCAGGCTCAGCTGAACCTGCCGCAGATCCCGGGTCTGCCGTTCCCGCTGCCGCAGCAGGTGTCCCTGCCCGGCGACCTGACGTCGCTGCTCGGCGGTTCGCCGCTCACCAGTGGGCTCGCCTCGGCAGCCGGCATACCGGCCGCTGCCAGCAGCATTGCCCCGGCAGCGACCCTGCCGCTGGCGACCGCGCCGCTGGCGACCGCGCCGGTGCTGCCGGCGACGGCCGGCGCGTCGCTGTTCCCGGTTTCCGCCCTGCCCTGACCGAACAACCGGCCGGCTAGCGCCACCGTGCGCTAGCCGGCCACCACCAACTTCGACGACTGGGAGGACACCATGTACATCGCACGAAACCTGATCAGCACCATCGCCGCGGCGGCCATCGCATCCAGCGGCGCGATTGTCTTGTCCCCCAACGCCGCCGCCGACCCGGCCGCGCCGCCGGCACCGATTCCCGCCCAGCAGCTGCCGGGCCTGCCGGGCCTGCCCGCGCTGCCCGCCATGACCGAGTTGAGCCCGATCATCCAGCAGGCCGCCGGCAACCCCGAGCAGGCAACCCAGCTGCTGATGGCCGCCGCGCAGGCGTTCAGCAAGAACCCGTCGGCGCCCGAGGAGTCGAAAAGCGTTGCGGCATCGGTGAATCAGTTCGCCCAGGCGCCCGACGCCGCTGCGACCGCGCACGTCGCCCCGCCCGGTGTGGAGCCGGGCACCCAGGCACACCTGCCGACCGGGATCGACCCGGTCCACGCCGCGGGCCCCGCGCCCGAGGCCGCCGCCCCAGCGCCCGCGCCCGCCAACGCCGTCCCGGCGGCCGCGTCACAGGCTCCGGCCGCCGCTCCCGCGCCCGAGGCCGCCGTGCCCGCACCGCAGGCCGCGGCGCCCGGGTTCAGCCCGGACGCGCCGCCCACGCAGGACTTCATGTACCCGTCGATCAGCAACAACTGCGGCGGCGACGGCGGCACCGTGATGGCGCCGGTGCTCTCGGTCGCCGGACCCGCCAAGATCCCGGCGCCGGGCCCGGCCGCCGGGCAGACGGCCTACGTGTTCACCGCCGTCGGAACGTCGGGACCCGCCGAGGTGCAGAAGCTGCCGCTGAACGTCACATGGGTCAACCTGACCACCGGCAAGTCCGGCAGCGCGACCCTCAAGCCCCAGGCCGACATCAACCCCCAGGGACCGACCACGCTGACCGCCACGGTCGACACCGGCTCGGGCAGCATCATGTCGACGGTCTTCGGTCAGGTCAGCACCAAGGACAAGCAGTGCCAGTTCATGCCCACCATCGGCTCGACGGTGGTGCCCTGATCTAGCAGCGACGAATCCGCCCAGGCACGCTAGCCCCGGCGGATTTATCGTCTAGTAGGCCATGAAGAGAATGGCGTCCCGGTCGTACTCCAGACCAGGGTGCGCGCTGGCCAAGTGTTCCTGCGTCAGATCGACCAGTTCGTCTTCGTCTTTGCCGGTGATCGCCTCGCCACACGGACAGTTCAGGTGCGTCTTCATGTTGCCGCCTTCCCGGCTGCCTTCTTGGCCGCCTTCATCTGCTTCTTGTACGAACGAACCTTCTCCAGCGAACGCGCGTCGGCAATATCGGCCACCGACACATGCGAGCCGGCCTTGCCGAATTCACCAGCCGCGCCCCGCCAACCCTTGGGAGTAACCCCGTACTGCTTGCCGAGCAACGCCAGAAAGATCTGCGCCTTCTGCTCGCCGAATCCGGGCAGTCCCTTGAGCCGTCGCAGCAACTCGGGTCCGTCGGGATCACCGGCGGTCCACAACCCGGCGGCGTCGCCGCCGTAACGGTCGACGATGATCTGAGCCAACGTCTGGATCCGCTTGGCCATCGAACCCGGAAAACGGTGTATCGCAGGCCTTTCCGAGCACAACGCGACGAACTTGTCCGGATTGCACTCGGCGATCGCTGCCGCGTCGAAAGTGCCCATGCGGTCCGCGATCTTCTTCGGACCGGCGAACGCCGTCTCGAAAGGGACCTGTTGATCGAGCACCATGCCGACCACAAGCGCGAGCGGGTCCTCAGTCAGAAGTCGATCGGCGTCGGTGTCCTGCGCCAGACAGATCTGCACGGCCAACGACGTGTTCCTTCCCGTCAAGCAACCCAACTTTTCTCACCCAACCACACCTGGCAGGGCGAAGTGAATGGGAGTCCAGGCATCCGCACGCCAGATATAGGGCATTTGACCGCTGCGCGCACCGCTGTGCACGAGAAAGGATCCCGGGTACGAGCGTCAACGACGAAGCACGTGCGGCACATCAATTTCGTGGCGTCGCGTGAGGTGTACTCGACCGCCTGGATCAAGGGCACCAAGATCTGGCAGGCCGTGTACTCGGTGTTTTTTCGAGCTGCGACACCACTCAGCTGCGACACGCACGACAGCGAATCCGGCGCATCACGAAAACGCCGGCAATGACAATTTCCGTCGCCGGCCTACCGACGCTCACCGTCGGGGGCTCCTATCTTGCAGTCTCCGGGCGGCGATTTTCCTGGTCCGGCACGGTGCACATCGTCAATGACCCACCGACCTACAACCTCTCGGCCGCCGCTGGCTGACGTTGGTCGAGAAATTCGGCTTGGCCGCCAATGTGGACAACGCCGCGAGAACGGGCTGACGCCGCCGGCCCACGGGATACGGTGACCCCATGGTCAACACGACCGGCCGCTCGTTGAGGAACCTGGCCGGGTTCACCGGACTGTCCTGCGTCGTCATCGGGATCTACCACTTCGCGCTCGGGGTCTCGTCGGTTCCCGGTGCGACGGACGCCAACGCGACGGTCGATTCGCGCGAGCGGTTCTACTCCGCCTACTTCGCCGGTTATGGCTTGGCCTGGTTGGCCGCGGCCCGTCGCTCGCCGATCCGCGGCACCGACATACGACTGCTGGCCGGGCTGATGTTGATCAGCGCGGTCGGACGGGTGATCTCACTGATCAACAACGGGCGGCCGCACTGGTTTCAGGAAGTGCTGGCCGCGGTCGAATTCGTCGTTCCTGCGGCATTTTTCGGGTTGGCTGCGGCCGACGAGAAGGAGCTGGCGAGCTAGCCGCTCTTGCGACGGAATTCCCGGCGGTTGCTCGCCGAGCCGTGGGCGCCGGGCTGCTTGGCGCCGCCATCCTTTTTGTGGTCCGCGCCGCCCGATGACTTCGAGTTCTTGCGCTCGAGGGCTTCCCGGAATTTTTGTTTGGTGTCGTCTTCCGACGCCGATTCGGCCATTCCGGAAGCCTAGCGCGCCGTCGCCGCCGTAGCGGGATTCACCGCATGCCGGGTGGCATGCCGTAGATGTGCGCGATCGGCAGAGTCAGCACGACGCGTCGTTCGGTGACCATCGCCTGCCGGTAGTCGTCCCAGTCCGGATGCTCGCCAACGATGTTGCGGTACAACGCGATCAGCGCTTCGACCGTGTCGTCGCCGGGTGCGGCGGCCGGCGGCGTCAGCGTCGCGGTGCCCTCGGCCACGGCGTAGGACCAGCCGTCGTCGGAGCCGACGTGCAGCGAAGCCCGCGGGTCGCGGCGCAGGTTGCGGGTCTTAGCCCGTGGCTCGGTGACCGACACCTGAATGGTGGTGTTGCGGGCATCGAAGTAATACGAGACGTTGGACAGCTGCGGCCGCCCGTCCCGCTTGAGCGTGGCTAGCACGCCGAGAGAGTTGTCCGCGATCACGGCCAGCAGCTTGTCGTCGAACACGTGGCGCCCCATGTCGAAAGCCTACGGGCCGACTCGATCGGGTGGCTACCATCGCGCTCATGACCCAGTACGCGGCATTCCTGCGCGGCGTCAACGTCGGCGGCGTCAACCTGAAAATGGCCGAGGTGGCAACCGCGTTGACCGACGCGGGCCTCGACGAGGTTCGTACGGTTCTGGCCACCGGCAACGTGACGCTGGATTCGGCCAAGAGCGCCGACTCGGTGCGGACGGCCGCGGAGAAGGCGCTGCGGAAAGCGTTCGGATACGACGCCTGGGTGCTGGTCTATCCGCGCACGAAGCTGAAATCGATCGTCGACGGCTACCCGTTCGACGCCGAGGTCGAGGGATACCAGTCCTACGTCACGTTCGTCAGCGACGCCGACGTGCTCGACGAGTTGGCGGGACTGGCGAAGGATGCCGGCGGCGACGAAAAGATCAAGCGCGGGCCGAAATCCGCCGGCGTGATCTATTGGCAAGTCGCCAAGGGCAAAACGCTGGACAGCACCATCGGCAAGACGATGGGCAAGACGAAATACAAGTCGTCGACCACCACCCGGAACCTGCGCACGCTGGTCAAAGTCCTGGCCGCTCAGTCGCCGGAGTAGTCCTCGAGGTAGCGCACCGCGTCGGCCTTGCCGAGTCCCAGTCCGTGCGCAACGTCCAAATAGGCGGCGGCCGCGGCGGCCATCGCCGTGTCGGCGGGATCCGCCCTGGCGACGAATGTGCCGAAGCGGCCGCGGGTTTCGACGATGCCGGCAGATTCCAGCTCGCGGTAGGCCCGCGCCACGGTGTTGACGGCGAGGCCCAATTCGCCCGCCAGTTCACGCACCGTCGGCAGCCGCGCTCCGGGCGGCAACCTTCCGGCCCGGATCGCCTCGATGATCTGGTTGCGGAGTTGGTCGAACAGCGGTCGATCCGCGTGCCCGTCGACTCGCAGCCACTCGTCCAGCTCCACCCGCTCAGTATCCCGCAGTCCGGCCGATTTCACCGTCCAGCGCCTGCTCACTGCACCCGGGTTATCTTGGTGAGGTGCGTATCACGGTGCTGTCCGGCGCGGGCATCTCTGCGGAGAGCGGCGTGCCGACGTTCCGCGACGACAAGAACGGGCTGTGGGCCAAGTTCGACCCCTACGAGCTGTCCAGTGTTCAAGGCTGGGAGCGCAATCCCGAGCGGGTCTGGGGCTGGTACCTGTGGCGGCACTACCTGTGCGGCACCGTCAAGCCCAATCCCGGCCACCTCGCCGTCGCCGCCTGGCGTGACCACGCCGAGGTCAACGTGGTCACGCAGAACGTCGACAACCTGCACGAGCGGGCCGGCAGTTCACCCGTCCATCACCTGCACGGGAGCCTGTACGAATTCCGTTGTGCCACATGCGGTCTGCCGTACAACGGCGAGCTTCCCGAAATGACCGAGCCCGCACTGGAAGTCGACCCTCCGGTCTGCGACTGCGGGGGCTTGATTCGGCCCGACATCGTCTGGTTCGGCGAAGCGCTGCCTCAGGGACCGTGGCAGCACGCGGTGGAGGCGACGACCAACGCCGACATCCTGGTCGTGGTGGGGACCTCGAGCATCGTCTACCCGGCGGCGAGCCTGCCCGAGGCCGCATTGGCCCGCGGGATCGTCGTCGTCGAGGTCAACCCGGAGCCCACGCCGCTGTCTGATAGCGCCACGATCACCGTGCGCGAATCCGCCAGCACCGCGCTGCCGGCCCTGCTGCAGCGCCTGCCCGCCCTACTGAACTAGGCGGGGCGGCGGGCCCGCCCGATCACGAATTCCGACGTCGGCACCGGCACCCACGCCGGCAAGAGGTGGTCGATCCGGCTGTTCTCGATGTCGAATCCCGCGGAGCGGATCGACTGCTCGGTGTGGCGGTGGGCGTGGCAGTTCCCGCACAGCCTGGGCCACAGCGAGGTCACGTCGACGAACCGCTGGAACCCGCCGCGCACGCCCTTGCTGGCCACATGTTCCAGGTAGCGCAGCTCGCCGCCAGGCTTCAGCAGCGAAAGCGCTTGCCGCAGAACCGAATCAGGCTTGGCGACCGAGCAAAGCACGAGCGAGAACACCACCGCGTCGAACGGCGCATCGGCCGAGAAACTCTCCACCGTCCGATTGGTCACCTCGACCGGGATGGGCGCGGTCGCGGCCGCCTCGCGGGCCAGGACAACCAACTGCTGCTCGGGTTCGATCGCGACAACCTGCTCGACGGTGTCCGGATAGAACGCGAAGTTGGACCCGGTGCCCGCGCCCACCTCGAGAATCCGGCCGGACAGCCCGGCCAGGTTCTCCCGACGGGACTCGCGCATCTGCTCGGTCTCGTGCGCGGCAATCGTGGTCCAGATCCGGGCGAAGAAGGGATGGTGAACGGTATCCGCCGTCGATGACGCCATGCCTGCCGGCCTTTCGGGCTAGGGAGATCGCCTCGTCGACGACTTCAGCGCCGTCAACTGTTGCACCACCTCTTGTGGTGTGGCATCGGCGCCGACCAGTCCGATCACCATATTCCCGGAGAAGACGGCCCGTAATACCCGGTCGGTGAATGCCTCGGCGTCACCGAACGGCAGATGCGGCTTGGCGATCAGCAGCGAAGCCACTCCGTGCGCGGCGCTCCATAATTCCAACGCGACACCGGCCTCGTCGCCAGCGGGGAGCACACCCTCGGCCATCAACGCCTTGACCGCAGCGCACATGTGCGCGAAGGCCGAACTGGCAAGGGCCGCATCGACATTGCTGCCGGACTTCCACTCGCCCATCGTCGCGATCCGGTAGAGCTCGGGGTTCCCGATGGCGAAATGGACGTAGGCCAACCCCTGAGCGCGCAGCACCTCGACGGTGTTCGACTCCATGGCCGACACCCGCTGCATCTCTTCGTCCAGCTTCTCGAAGTAGCGCGCGCACACCGCGTCCAGCAGCGCGTCCTTGTCCCGGAAGTGCAGATAGATCGACGGCGGCGTCACGCCGACACGTTCGGCCACCGAACGGATCGACACCGCCTTCGCGTGGCCGACATCGAGCAGGAGTTCAGTTGCCGCATCGAGGATTTCGTCGCGCAGCAGGTCGCCGAATCCTCGCGGCGCACGTCGCCTGCGAAGGTTCTCCATCGACGGGCTAGCCGCCATCGACGACCGTCCCGGCAGCGGCGGGAATGGCTTCTTCGGGCCGACGATGACGTCCGCCGACCGGCTCAACGGGCTCCACCACAGAGTCCGACTCGCTGATTCCGAACCGCTCGTGCAGCCAGATCAGCGGCTTGGGCGCCCACCAACCCCAATGGCCCAGAACATGCATGAACGCGGGCACCAACACCATGCGGACCAGCGTCGCGTCGGCCAGCACGGCCAGCGTGAGGCCGGTACCGAACATCCGCATGAAGGAGACCTGCGCCGCGATCAGCGCCGCGAACGAAATCGACATCACCAGCGCGGCGGCGGTGACGACCCGACCGGTGCGCGCCAGTCCGAGCGCCACGCTCTCGTCGTTGTCGGCGCGCTTGGTGCGGGTGTCCGGCGGCACCGGATGCGACGCGACGGCGCTCAGCCAGTACTCGCGAATCCTGGAGACCAGGAACACCTCGTAGTCCATCGACAGCCCGAAGGCGACGCAGAACAACAGCACCGGGATGTTGGCCACCACCGTGCCGCTCGACGTTGTGCCCATCGCACCGAGGTGGCCGTCCTGGAAGATCCAGACCAGCGCGCCGAACGCCGCTGTCAGCGATAAAACGTTGCACACCAACGCCTTCAACGGCAGCACGACGCTGCCGCTGAGCAGGAACAGCAGCGCGAACGTGATGATCCCGATCAGGCCGAGGACCACTGGCAGCACATCGACGATCGCGTCGACGCTGTCGCGATTGATCTGCGCCATTCCGGACAGCTGCACCGACTGTCCGGCCGGACCGGGCACGGCATGCAGCCGGTCGAGCTGGGTATCCGAGGCTTTCGAGAACAGTGGGGCGGTGCTGGCGACCGTCAAGAATGCGCTTCCCTGCGCCATCCCGGTGGCCGCCGACGGGGGGCCGACCTGCCTGCCGCCCACGAACGTCCCGGTCGGCGCCGAGACTGCCGTTACGTCGGCCACCCGTGACAAGTCCGCGGCATAGCGGCTGAGGTCGCCCGGACGCACCCCTCGAACGTCCGGGACGACAACAGACACCGCGGTCGCCGAGTCGTCGGCGAAATCGTGACGCAGCTGATCGCCCACCGCGTGCGCCGACGCCGTCGTCGGCAGCACCCGGTCGTCGGGCATTCCCCACTTCACCCCAAGGAAGGGAGTGCCCAGCACCAACATCAGCACGACGACCGCCAGGCCGACGGGCACTGCGCGTCGCGTCACGAACTTGGTCGACCGGTACCAGAACAGCTGTTGCACCGGCTTGCGCTGCGGGTCTGGCCGGTTGAAGATCCGGCGCCCGAGCTTGCGCACATCTAAGGCGTCCAGCCGCGGTCCGAGCAGCACGATCGCCGCCGGCGTCACGAGGATCGCGGCGACCGCGACGAACGCGACAGTGGCCACGCCCGCGTATGCGAACGACTTCAGGAAGTACATCGGGAAGAGCACCATCACGGCCATCGACAGCGCGACGGTGGTCGCCGAGAACAACACCGTCCGGCCGGCGGTGGCCATGGTCCGGACGAGTGCGGCGTCCGGTTCGCTGCCGTCGGCCAACTCGTCGCGGTAACGGCTGATGATCAGCAGCGTGTAGTCGATGGCCAGAGCAAGACCGAGAGCGGTGCTCAGGTTCAGCGCATAGATCGACACATCGGTGCTGAAGCTGATCAGCCGCAGTACGGACATCGACCCGACGATGGCCAGCCCACCCAGGCAGACCGGCAACGCCGCGGTCAGCAGCCCGCCGAACACCCAGACCAGCACCAGGAAGCTGAGCGGAATCGCCAGCGACTCCATGAGCAGCAGATCGCGCTCGTTCTGGCCGTTGATCTGGTCGTAGACCACGGCACCCCCGCCAGCGCGCACCGTGACGCCGTCGTAGTCGTGCACGACGCGGGTGACGATCTTCTTGGCATAGTGCTGCGCGTTGTTCTCGCCGCCCTTGAGGTTCGCCACGATCAGCCCGGACTTGCCGTCCTTGCTGACCAAATCGGCGGCGAGGTGGTTTCCACGGGGATCAGAACCGGTGGCCGTCGTGGGTCCCGTCCAGGCCGACGCGACGTTGTACACCCCGTCCGACCCTTGGACTTGTGCGACGAGGTCGGTCGCTACCCGGCGAGCTTGCTCGCTTCGCGCGCCGCCCGGTGCGGTGATCAGCAGGACCAGTTGCTGGTCGCTCTGCCCGAACTTGTCGGTCAGCACCTTGATCGCCTGCGCGGACTCCGAAGACGGGTCCTGAAAGCCGCCGGCGGACAGGCTTTTGGCGACCGGAAGACCGAAGACCGCGGCCGCTACCAAGACCAGAACCGCAGCTGCGAGTATGCGCCGTGGCCCAGCGATGGCAAGGCGGGCGATCCGCTGCAGCATGGGTGTCCTCCGCTTCAATATCGTGGGTAACTTATCAGCGATAAGTTACCCACGCAACCTCCGGGCACATGGTCATCGCCTCACCAAGGAGAACGAGACAGATACCCGCGATGGTTCAACGGGGAGCCCGGTAAGCAGGACATTTGCGGAGCATAGGTGGTTGAACGTCTGCCCAATAGGTCTCTTCCAAGCATCCGGACGAGGTGTCCGGTGAGTGAGCCCTTACCGCCAACCCCTACCCAGCAGTAGCCTTACCGGGCGGTAACAATTGCCACGATTTTCCGAATCGTGACTCAAAGATTCCTTAAACGTTGCCCATACGCTCAGTTACATGTGGATCGATGACTCCAGTGCCGACGTGATCAAGGTTGATTTCGAGGCTCTCTACCACGGCGACTTCCTGGTTGAGGGTGAGTGCTCGGAGCAGCTCGAAGACGGACATCTGCTGCCCAACGCGAGCTAGTCCGCGCGACGCGCTGTCGCACTTTCGGAGAGTGGCCGTGTCAAGGCGATCGTGAGCCTCAGCTGAACCTTCGGCGTCGTCCTACGAAACGAAAAGCCCCCGTCTCGGCGGGGGCTTTCTCGTGTGCAGGTGTTACCGCGGGGCCATCCCCCCTGTACCGAGCCGACCCCATTGATTGGCGGGGACTACACCCAGTCGGCGAGGACGGCCTCGGTGTCTGCTCCGGGCTGACCGGGAGGCGTCGGCTCGTGCGGTGTGGACCGGGAGAACCGCGGCGCCGGCAGTGGCTGCAGGCCCTTGCCTGCTTGGTAGAAGGTCTTCCGCTCGGTGATGTGCGGCTCGGTCTCGACCTCGCCGAACGCCAGCACCGGCGTCACGCAGGCGTCGGAATCGGCGAACACTTTCGCCCAGTGGTCGCGGTCCTTGCTACCGAACGCCGTGGTGAACGCCGCCCGCAGCGCGGGCCAACGGCTGCGGTCGTTCTGCCCGGGCAGGTCCTTCGGATCGAGGCCGAGGCCGGCCAGCATCGCCGCGTAGAACTGCGGCTCGATGGCGCCCACCGAGACGTAGCGGCCGTCGGCGCATTCGTAGGTGTCGTAGTAGGGCGCACCGGTGTCGAGCATGTTGGTGCCCCGTTCGTCGGTCCACATGCCAAGGGCGCGCATGCCCCACATCATCTGCACCAGCACGGAGGAGCCGTCGACCATCGCGGCGTCGACGACCTGGCCCTTGCCGGAGGTCTGGCGCTCGAACAGCGCCGAGAGGATGCCCAGCAGCAGGAACATCGACCCGCCGCCGAAGTCGCCGACCAGGTTCAGCGGCGGCACCGGACGCTCGCCCTCCCGGCCGATGGCATGCAGCACACCGTTGAGCGAGATGTAGTTGATGTCGTGGCCGGCCTGCTTGCTGCGCGGACCGGTCTGGCCCCAGCCGGTCATCCGGCCGTAGATCAGCCGCTCGTTGACCTTCGCGCAGTCCTCCGGGCCCAGGCCCATCCGTTCGGTAACGCCCGGACGGTAGCCCTCGATCAGCACGTCGGCCTTGGCGACCAGCTTGAGCACCAGCTCGCGGCCCTCGTCGGATTTCAGGTCGGCGATGACGAAGCGACGGTTGCGCAGCATCGGGTCGCTGCCACTGGCGCCCGGGCGGTCGATGCGCACGACATCGGCGCCCAAGTCGCCGAGGATCATCGCGGCGTGCGGGCCGGGCCCGATTCCGGCGAGCTCGATCACTCGCAAACCTGTCAGCGGACCCGCCATGATCTCCCGACCTCTCTGTCGATACAGCTCCTCAAGGCATCTTGACAGTCGGCCTCGCCGAGGCTGCACCCCGGTGGCTTACAGTCGATTCCATGACCGCTATCGATTCCGGAATCGACGCCCTCGCTCCCGTCGACGGGCTTGCTGTCAGCCTCGCCGACGGCGTGCTGTCGGTGACGATCGACCGCCCGGACAGCCTGAACTCGTTGACGCTGCCGGTGTTCGAAGGTCTCGCCGACGTGATGGAACGGGCCGCCGGCGATCCGCGGGTGAAGGTCGTGCGGCTCGGCGGCGCCGGCCGGGGCTTCTGCTCAGGGGCGGGCATGAGCGCCGACGACGTTGCCGGCGCCGGTCCCGGTGACGAGCTGATTCTGGCGGCCAACCGCGTGGTCCGGGCGATCACCGCGCTGCCACGTCCGGTCGTCGCGGTGGTGCATGGCGCCGCGGCCGGTGTCGGGGTGTCGATCGCGTTGGCGTCTGACATTGTATTGGCTTCGGACGCAGCGTTTTTCATGCTCGCGTTCACGAAGATCGGGCTGATGCCCGACGGTGGCGCCTCGGCATTGATCGCCGCGGCGATCGGCCGGATCGGCGCCATGCGGATGGCGTTGCTGGCCGAGCGACTGCCCGCCGCCGACGCGCTGGCGGCCGGCCTGATCAGCGCCGTCTACCCGGCCGACGACTTCGCGGCCGAGGTGGACAAGGTCGTGGCCCGCCTGCTGAACGGTCCGGCGGTCGCGTTCGCCAAGACCAAGCAGGCGATCAACGCGGCCACCCTCACCGAGCTAGAGCCGACCCTGCAGCGCGAGCTCGAGGGTCAGTCGACCCTACTGAATTCACACGATTTCCGTGAGGGCGCAAGAGCTTTCCAGCAGCGCCGCAACCCAGAGTTCACGGATAGCTGAGTACGACTCAGCTAGACGCTCACAGGCCGAATATCGGTGGCAGTCCGAGCAGGACGACCAGAGTCCATACGAAATGGGTCAGGATCGGCGCAAGAACCCCGCCGGTGGCCCGACGCTCGAGCGCGCACACCGTGCCGAGGATGACCGCCGCGAACGCCAGCATCGGGTTCTGACTGCTGGCCAGCGTCGCGATGACATAGATGATTGTCGAGATCAGCAGCGGGTGGTGCCGACCGAGGGCTGTGTACAGCGCGCCGCGGTAGAACAACTCCTCGCAGATCGCGGCTAACAGCGCGACGGCCATCGTCAGCCGCCACGATCCCTGGTCGGAATAGCGCAGCAGGCGGGTGACGAAGTCGGCGATCGCCGGAATCTCCCGGACGATCAGACCGCCGACGATGAACACCGCGCCGACGATCAGCCCGATGGTGGTGCCACTGACCACGGGACGCTGGTTGCGGCCACGCCACCGCGCGCCGCCCAGATGCAGCGGACCGGAGGCGAAAGCGCCTAGCGCCCACACACCCGAGAGCGTCAGCGACCACCAATAGAACGCGGGCTCACCGGGGTGCTCTTTGAGCGCCAGCGCCAGCGCCGCGACGCCGAGCACCAGCACGATGGCGACCACGATCCGCCTGCGTAGCACGACGCCGGGCGGTTCATTCTGTGGCACAGCAACATTGACGATGCCGCGCCGGATCTCGTCCAGAGCGCTGGGCTGGGAGTTCACGTCACTCATTCAAGCGCACTTTCGGCGTCAGTGTGATCAAGATGTCCAGCCCGGTCCGCAGCGCCCCGGCGATCGGGCCGGGAACTGCGTCGACCAGGCTCAGGCCGGGCCGGGCGATCGCCGGGGTCACCGTGCACGCCAGCCGCCGCAACCGCAGCGCATCGCCACCGGCCCAGGCCGGATCGCTGTCGGCCAGGTGGTGCGGATCGGCGAGCGCATTGACCGGGCGTGGCCGACGATTCGACAGCGCGCGGCTGATGGCGTCCTCGATCGACAGCAACCCGCCCGACGGATCGGGCACGAGATCACGCAGGCCAGTGCCGCTGGCCTGCATCGGATAGTCGAGCGACTCGACCAGGTCGGCAGCGAGCCCGTCGGGAACCGGCAGCGCGAGGGCGGTCACCCAGGACGCAACCGTGGTGTCGATGCCCCAGACCGGAATGCTGGTCTGCCACGTGCCGGCAACGCGCGCATAGGTTCTCAGCAACTCCCGATACGACGTGGTATCCGGCCCGGCGATGTCGTAGGCACCCGCCGGAACCACTTCGGGATCGGCGGCGGCGACCAGGTAATGCAGCACGTCGCGGATGGAGATCGGGTCGATCGGGTTCTCCATCCACTTCGGCACCGGGATCACCGGGAAGCGGTCGCCGACGTAGCGCATCATCTCGAACGACGTCGAGCCCGCGCCCACGATGATTGCGGCGCCCAGCCAGACCACTTCGGCGCCACCCTCGATGCTCAGCGCTTCGGCCACCTCGGCCCGACTGGTCAGGTGCTCGGACAAACCCTCGTCGGACGGGACAAACCCGCCGAGGTAGACGATCCGGCGCACGCCGGCGCTCTTCGCCGCGTCGGCGACATGTGCGGCGGCGGCGTTGTCGACATCGCGGAATCCGGGTTGGCCGATTGCATGCACCAGGTAGTAGATGACGTCGATCGGGCCGGCGGCGGCGAGCGCCGCCCGCGCGGATTCGGCGTCGGAGGCGTCCAATTCCACCGCCGTGACGTCGTCATGCCAGCCGAACCCGGCCAGTCGCGACGGATCCCTGGTCGCGGCCACCACCTGATGGCCGACCGCAATCAGCGCGGTGACCAGCCGCGATCCGACATAGCCGGTCGCCCCGGTCACCAGAATCCGCACAGTCTCAACCTACCCATCGTCGTGAACAGCGACATTGTCGTGTGTTGTTGCCGCGTCGCGCGTCCGACAAACCGGCGGCTTCGTCACATCCCGCGAATCCGGGACCTGTCGCTAAGCTCCAAATAACCGGATTGAACTAACGCTGGCGTTAGCTCGTGACCACCATGAGCGAGAACGCCTCGTGTTCGCCGAATTGCAAGGGGTGCCCAGATGTTAGAGGTGAGGGCGATATGACAACGACCCCGTCCATCGCGGCCGTCGCAGTCGAATTTCCGCCGTATCAGGTCACGCAGGCCGAGGCGATGTCCGGGCTGACCGGATTTGGTGGCCCGGAGTTTGAGCGCTTCGCCGCCAGCGCCGGAGTCGAGAAGCGCCGAATCGCCATGCCACTGGCCGACTACGGCACGTTGCGTGACTTCACCGAGGCCAACAACACCTTCATCGAGGTGGCACTTGACCTCGGCGAGCGCGCGATACTTTCAGCGCTCGAGGCAGCCAACGTCGAACCCGACGAGGTCGATGTCGTGTTCTCGACGACCGTCACCGGTCTCGCGGTGCCCACCCTGGAGGCCCGGTTGGCCTCGCGCATCGGACTGCGGCCCGACGTGAAGCGCGTGCCACTGTTCGGGCTCGGCTGCGTAGCCGGGGCTGCGGGGGTCGCCCGCATGCACGACTATCTGCTCGCGTTCCCCGACCAGGTGGCGGTGTTGCTCGCCGTCGAACTGTGCTCGCTGACACTGCAGCGTGACGATCTGTCGGTGGCGAACCTGGTGGCCGCCAGCCTGTTTGGTGACGGCTCGGCCGCTGTCGTCGGGAAGGGGGCCGCGCGCGCACGGTCCGGCCCGCAGGTGTTGGCCACCCGCAGCCGGATGTATCCCGACACCGAGGACGTGATGGGCTGGGACATCGGCAGCAACGGTTTCAAGATCAAACTTTCCACCGAGGTGGCAACCGTGGCCGAGAAATACGTCGGCGACGACGTCCGCAACTTCTTGAGCGATCACGGCCTGACGCCGGACGACATCGCCACCTGGGTGTGCCACCCGGGCGGGCCCAAGGTGATCGAGGCTATCGAGAACACCCTCGACCTTCCGGAGAACGCGATGGATCACACGCGAAACTCGTTGCGCGAGAACGCTAATCTGTCGTCAGTGTCGGTGCTCGATGTGCTCAGCAGAAACCTGGTCGCTCCCCCGCCACCGGGGTCGTACGGGCTGATGATCGCGATGGGTCCGGCGTTCTGTTCGGAACTCGTGCTGCTCGGCTGGTAGGTCGTGTACTACCTACTGATCCTGGCCGTCGGCGTCGAACGGATCGTCGAGCTGATCGTCTCCAAGCGCAACGCGCGGTGGGCTTTCGCCCACGGCGGCAAGGAGTTCGGGCGTAGGCACTATCCGGTGATGGTGACCATCCACACCGCGTTGCTACTCGGCTGTGTGCTCGAGGTGTGGGCGTTGCACCGGCCGTTCCTGCCGTGGCTGGGCTGGCCCATGCTGGCCCTTGCGGTGCTGACCCAGGTGTTGCGCTGGTGGTGCATCACGACTTTGGGGCATCGCTGGAACACGCTGGTGATCGTGCTGCCGGAGGCGCCCCTGGTTCAACAGGGGCCATACCGGTGGCTGCACCACCCGAACTATGTCGCCGTCGTCGTCGAGGGTTTCGCGCTGCCGCTGATCCACACCGCCTGGCTGACCGCCCTCTGCTTCACGGTGGCCAACGCGCTGCTTTTGACGGTCCGAATCCGTGTGGAGAACACTGCGCTGGGCTACAGCCACGCGGGCGACCCGAACTGGCGCCGCCTGAGCGACGCGAATGCGGAGGAGCGGCGCTGATGGGCCAGTACGACGCCGATCTGCTGGTCGTCGGCGGCGGGCCCGGCGGACTCGCGACGGCGTTACACGCTCGCAGGCTTGGACTTTCGGTGATCGTGGCCGAGCCACGGGACACCCCGATCGACAAGGCCTGCGGCGAAGGCCTGATGCCGGGTGGCCTGGCCGAGTTGGCGTCGCTGGGCATCGATCCGGCCGGCATGCCGTTCCGCGGCATCGCGTATCTGGACGAGCATCGACGCGCCGAGGCGCGCTTCAAGCATGGCCCGGGCCGCGGTGTGCGACGCACGACGTTGCATGCCGCGCTGGCCGCGCGCGCCAAAGAGCAAGACACCGACTGGGTTTCGACGCGAGTGACCGATCTCGACCAGGATGCCACCGGAGTCACCGCGGCCGGGGTGCGAGCCCGGTGGTTGGTGGCGGCCGATGGGCTGCACTCCCACGTCCGCTCCGCGGTCGGCATCAGCGCGGTGGCGGGAACACCCCGCCGTTACGGCGTGCGCTGGCACTTCTCGGTGCCGGCCTGGTCGGAGTTCGTCGAGGTGTACTGGTCGCCGTTCGGCGAGGCGTACGTGACACCCGTCGAACCCGACCTGGTCGGCGTCGCCATTCTGTCCCGCGGCCAGCCCGACCTGGCTTGGTTCCCGCGGTTGACGCGGCGACTGCGCGACGCCGAACGAACCCGGGCCCGCGGCTGCGGCCCACTGCGGCAAGTGGTTTCGCGCCGCGTGGCTGGACGGGTGCTGCTTGTCGGCGACGCCGCGGGCTACGAGGACGCACTGACCGGCGAAGGCGTCAGCCTGGCACTCAAGCAGGCCGGTGCCGCCGTTGCCGCGATCGCCGACGGCAACCCGTCGTCTTACGAGGCGGCGTGGCGCCGAATCACCCGCGAGTACCGGATACTCACCCGCGGACTGGTGTTGACCACCGCGACGCGAGTCGGCCGGCGCGCGGTTGTCCCCGCGACGGCCACGCTTCCCGGAGCGTTCCGGCAGGCAGTAAACATGCTGGCGCGCTGAGCCTTCCGGTTAGCGCGCCTTCCAGACCGGTGGACGCTTCTCGGCGAACGCCAGCGGTCCTTCCTTCGCGTCCTCGGTGCGCAACAGCGTGCCGAACTCCCGCACGGTGCGCGCCCAGCTCGGCTCCTCGTCGGGGATGACGCCGTCGTCCGCCCCGCACGCGATCCGCTTGCTGGCCTGCACCGACAGCGGAGCGTTGACGGTGATCCGCTTGGCCAGTGCCAGAGCGGCTTCCAGCACCGTGCCGTTGGGGACGACCTCGTTGATCAGTCCCCAGTCGGCCGCCTCGTCGGCGGTGATCGGCTCACCGGTCAGCAGCATCTGCATGCCGACCTTGCGCGGCAACTGCTGCGCGATCCGGAAGACGCCACCGGCGCCGGCCAGCAGACCCACCTTGACCTCGGGCAGGCCGAACTGCGCACGTTTCTCGGCCACCACCAGATCGCTGGCCAGCGCCAGTTCGGTGCCACCACCCAGCGCGGTACCGTTGACCGCGGCGATCGTCGGCTTGTCGATGAAGTGGTGCACGTAGCCCGCGAAGCCCCACTCGGCGTGGTCGGGGTGATAGAGGTTCTCGCGGCGCGAGATCGCCTTGAGATCCGCTCCGGCGCAGAAGGATTTGTCGCCGGCCCCGGTGATCACCACCGCCCGGATGTCGGGGT
Source organism: uncultured Actinomycetota bacterium (assembly GCA_963822655.1). Taxonomy (GTDB): domain Bacteria; phylum Actinomycetota; class Actinomycetes; order Mycobacteriales; family Mycobacteriaceae; genus Mycobacterium. The sequence continues at coordinate 676,278 of CAWGIJ010000011.1, read as the reverse complement.
CCTGCTGCGCCTGCTCGAGCGCGTCACCGACGCCGATGCTGACGGCGCCGTTGACGCAATTGCGCGCCTCCGGCCGGTTGATGGTGATGACGAGGACGTCGTCGCGGCGCTCGGTGAGTACAGCCGGCGGCTGGACGGAACCGGTCACAACAGCTCCACGATGGTGGCGTTCGCCTGGCCACCGCCCTCACACATGGTCTGCAGCCCGTAGCGAATTCCCTTGTCCCGCATGTGGTAGAGCATGGTGGTCATGATCCGGGCACCGGATCCGCCGAGCGGGTGGCCGAGCGCGATCGCGCCGCCGTTGGGGTTGAGCTTCTTCTCGTCGGCGCCGATGTCTTTCAGCCAGGCCAGCGGCACCGGCGCGAAAGCCTCGTTGACCTCGAACACACCGATGTCGTCCAGCGACAGGCCGGAGCGCTTGAGCGCCTTCTCGGTGGCCGGGATCGGCGCGGTCAGCATGATCACCGGGTCCGCGCCGGCCAACACAGCGGTGTGGACCTTGGCAATCGGGTTGAGCCCCAATTCTTTTGCCTTCTCCGCCGTCATGATCAGCAGCGCGGCCGAGCCGTCGGAGATCTGGCTGGAGTTACCGGCGTGGATCACGCCGTCTTCCTTGAAGGCCGGCTTCAGCTGAGCCATCTTCTCGATCGGGGTGCCCCGGCGGATGCCCTCGTCCTTGAGCACGACTGACTTTTCAGAGCCATCCGTTACCTCAATCCCGACGATCTGGTCGTCGAAGGCGCCGGAATCCTGTGCCGCGGCGGCCTTGTCATGCGAACCGAGGGAGAACTGGTCGACCGCGGTCCGGTCGAAGCCCCACTGCTCGGCGATCATTTCGGCACCGATGCCCTGGTTGGGGGTCCGGTCGTAGCGGGCCTTGAAGCCCGGCGAGAAGGGGTTGCCACCGCCGGCGAGCGAGGCGCCCATCGGCGTCCGTGACATCGACTCCACCCCGCCGGCGACGACGACGTCGTAGTGCCCGGCGACCACACCCGCGGCGGCGAAGTGGATCGACTGCTGGCTGGAGCCACACTGCCGGTCGACGGTCACGCCGGGCACGGTCTCGGGCCAGCCCGCGGCCAGCAGAGCGGTGCGGCCGATGTCCATCGCCTGCTCGCCGGCCTGCATCACGCAGCCCCAGATCACGTCGTCGACCAGTGCCGGATCGACGCCGGCCTTCTCGACCAGGCCGTTGAGGACCTGTGCGGACAAGTCGGCGGCGTGGACCCCGGACAGGCCCCCATTGCGCTTTCCGATCGGCGAACGAACCGCTTCGACAATCACTGCTTCAGCCATGGCTATATCTCCTTTGACACTCCGGCTAATGTGCCCGACGGGCGAGCTTGCATTGATTGTTGACCAACCGCTTAGTTGGGTCGCCGCCGGGGTGCCCTATCGACCGGTAGCGTCATTCCGGCTAATTTTTATGGCATGTCGCGCATTGTCATCATCGGCGGCCACGGCAAGGTCGCCCTGCATCTGGCCCGCATCCTCTCCGAGCGCGGAGACGAGGTGACGTCAGTGGTCCGCAATCCCGACCACGCCGACGACGTCAGCGCCACCGGCGCCCACCCACTGGTCGCCGACATCGAGCACCTGGACACCGCCGCGCTCGCCGACGTGGTCACCGGCTACGACGCGGTGGTGTTCTCCGCGGGAGCCGGTGGGGGAGACCCGGCCCGCACCTACGCCGTCGACCGCGATGCCGCGATCCGGGTGATCGATGCGGCCGGCCAGGCCGGGGTCAAGCGGTTCGTCATGGTCTCGTACTTCGGCGCCGGGCCCGATCACGGTGTCGCCGAGGACAACTCGTTTTACGCATACGCCGAGGCCAAGGCGGCCGCCGATACCCATCTCCGCGACACCGGGCTGGACTGGACAGTGCTCGGCCCCGGTCGCCTGACGCTGGAACCCGCGACCGGCCGGATCGCGGTCAGTAACGGGGGCGCAGGCGCCGGAAAAGGCTCAGTCTCCCGCGAGGATGTCGCGTTGGTGGCCGCGGCGGTGTTGCACGACGGCTCGACGATCCGCCAAACCATCGAATTCAACAACGGTGACCAGCCGATACCGGAAGCCCTCGCGAACAGGTAACCTCCAACTCGCAGTCGGTCTGCCGCTTCCATCGTTCGCGACGGAGTCGGCATCGAACGGAGCATGTTAGATGTGCTTCGTAAGAGGGAACCCGGTGAGAGTCCGGGACTGTCCCGCAGCGGTATGCAGGAACGAAAGCCGTCAACAAGCACTGGTCAGACGACCGGGAAGCGACGGCCGGTAGGCGCACCCACCCGGTGCACGCCTGTGAGTCCGAAGACCTGCCGACTGTGCCGGGCGCGCCGCGCCTGGCGGCTCACCGCCTCGTGGAATGGGCGTCTGGCCGTAACGGTTGCAGTGGCTGTGCACGCTGCGCCGGACCGGTTGCACGTCCGTTGGCGGTGTCCACCCCGTCAATTGAAGGACGAAGAACCATTGTGACCATCACACCCTTTACCGCCACCATCACCGGCTCTCCGCGCATCGGTCCCAAGCGCGAACTCAAGCGCGCCACCGAGAGCTACTGGAAGGGTAAGACCAGCCGCGCCGAACTCGAGAAGGTCGCCGCCACCATCCGCCGCGACACGTGGGCGCAACTGGCCGAGGCCGGGCTCGACTCGGTGCCGGTGAACACCTTCTCCTACTACGACCAGGTACTCGACACCGCCGTGCTGCTGGGCGCGCTGCCCGAGCGCGTCACGTCGGTCTCCGACGACCTCGACCGCTACTTCGCCGCCGCCCGCGGCAACGGCGACATCGCGCCGCTGGAAATGACCAAGTGGTTCGACACCAACTACCACTACATCGTCCCGGAAATCGGACCGAACACGAAGTTCTCACTGCATCCCGAGAAGGTGCTCTCGGAGCTCAAAGAGGCTCAGGAACAAGGTATTCCGGCTCGCCCGGTTGTCATCGGTCCGGTCACCTTCCTGCTGCTGAGCAAGGCCGTCGAGGGTGCGGGCGCACCGATCGATCGGCTGGACGAACTGGTTCCGCTGTACACCGACCTGCTGGCCCAGCTCGCCGATAAGGGCGTGGAGTGGGTCCAGATCGACGAGCCGGTACTGGTGACCGACATCGCCGACGACACGCCTGCACTGGCGGAGAAGGTCTACAACGCGCTCGGCGCGGCGAAGAAGCGGCCTGCCATCCACGTAGCCACCTATTTCGGCGACCCCGGCAAGGGCCTGCCCGCGTTGGCCCGCACGCCCATCGAGGCGATTGGTGTCGACCTGGTCTACGGCGCCGACACCGCAATCGCGTCGGTGCCCGAACTGGCCGACAAGACGCTGGTGGCCGGCGTCGTCGACGGCCGCAACATCTGGCGCACCGACCTGCAGGCGGCGCTGGGTAAGCTGGCCAGCCTGTTGGGTTCGGCTGGGGCAGTTGCCGTATCCACGTCGTGCTCGACGCTGCACGTGCCGTATTCGCTCGAGCCGGAAACCGACCTCGACGACGCGCTGCGCAGCTGGCTGGCGTTCGGGGCCGAGAAGGTGCACGAGGTCGCCACGCTGGCCAAGGCGCTGAAGGACGGCCGCGAGGCGGTGGCCGACGAGATCGCGCAGTCCAACGCCGCCGTCGCGTCGCGCGAGAAGGACCCGCGGCTGAACAACAGCAAGGTGCGTGAGCGTCTCGAGTCGATCGCCACGTCCGGCGGCACCGAACGCGGTCCGGCCGCGCAGCGGCGCGAAGCCCAGATCGAGCGCCTGCACCTGCCGCCGCTGCCGACGACCACCATCGGCTCGTTCCCGCAGACCGTCGAGATCCGCAAGGCCCGTGCGGCTTTGGTCGCCGGCGAGATCGACCAGGCCGAGTACACCAAGCGGATGCGTCGGGAAGTCGCCGACGTCATCACGTTGCAGGAGGACCTCGGACTGGACGTGCTGGTGCACGGCGAGCCGGAGCGCAACGACATGGTGCAGTACTTCGCCGAGCAACTGGACGGCTTCTTCGCCACCAAGCTCGGCTGGGTGCAGTCCTACGGCAGCCGTTGCGTGCGTCCGCCGGTGCTCTACGGCGACGTGACCCGTCAGCACCCGATGACGGTGGAGTGGGCCAAGTACGCGCAGTCGCTGACCGACAAGCCGGTCAAGGGAATGCTCACCGGTCCGGTGACGATCCTGGCGTGGTCGTTCGTCCGCGACGACCAGCCGCTGGCCGACACCGCCAACCAGGTGGCCCTGGCCATCCGCGACGAGACGGTCGACCTGCAGTCCGCCGGCATCGCGGTGATCCAGGTCGACGAGCCCGCGCTGCGAGAGCTGTTGCCGCTGCGTGACGCCGAGAAGCCGGCCTACCTGGACTGGGCGGTCGGCTCGTTCCGGCTGGCGACGTCGGGTGTCGAGGACTCGACACAGATCCACACGCACCTGTGCTACTCGGAGTTCGGTGAGGTGATCGGTGCGATCGCCGACCTGGACGCCGACGTCACCTCGATCGAGGCGGCACGCTCGCACATGGAGGTGCTCGACGACCTGAACTCGATCGGCTTTTCCAACAGCGTCGGGCCGGGTGTCTACGATATCCACTCACCGCGCGTGCCGAGCACCGACGAGATCACCAAGTCGTTGGAGGAGGCACTGAAAGCCATTCCGGCTGAGCGGCTTTGGGTCAACCCGGATTGCGGCCTGAAAACCCGTAACCCCGAAGAGGTATCGGCGTCGCTGACCAACCTGGTCGAGGCGACGAAGAAGATCCGCGCCCACGCGTAACCGTTCGACGAGAGGCCGGGCCTGGCAACCAGGCCCGGCTTCTCTATGACTGCACGAACACCGGCACGTCGTCGGCCCACGGTTGGCGCGTCACCATGTCGGCCACCCGTACGTAGCCCCGCTCGAATTCACCCGTGGCGGCATCGACGAGGCGGTACTGCTGGGTCTGCCGGTGGATCGGCTGGGCGTCGAGCATCACGACCCGAACCTCGCCGGGCTCGAAGTGGCAGCGCTTCTGCAGCGCCGTGACCAACTGCTCGTTGCTGAAGTGGCCGTCGCCGAAATTCCAACCGATCGCGGTGCTGGTGACGCGCTCCCCATCGGTCAGCACGTAGTCGTCCTCGTTCTGACCCGTCATCGCGCGATGCGCCAACGTGAACAGGGCCCGACCGTGAGTGTTGAAGGCGCGGAACGCATATCCCATGTACATCGGAATCTGCGCGGCTTCCTTGCTGCCGTAGAACTTCTCCAGTTGCGCGGCCGGCATGCTGGCGATCGCGACCACACCCTGGGCAATCTTCGCCTCCGCCGACGGCTTGATGCACCACAGCGTGGTGTCCCAGTTGCCGGCGTAGTAGCGCATGCCGGGCAGGAACGACACCTTGCGCGGCAACAGGTTTCCGGTTACGACCGTTCCCGCGACGACGGCAAACAGCAGCAGCGGCAGCGGCGTAGTCAGGTCGCTGAGCCCGATCGAGGCGTGGCCGACGAACAGCGCGAGCACGCTGAACATCATGAAGACGTTCCACTCCAACGGAACTCCCATCGGAATCGACGACAGGATGCCGAAGTGGAAACACAGCATCACGAACGCGGCGATCGCGCCTGCCCAGCCGCCGTGACTGAAGAACAGCACCAACGGCACCAATCCTTCGATGGCCGTGCTGAAATGCGCAAGCCAGCGCGAGCGCCAGCCCGGTCGCAGGTCGTCTGGAAAGTGTTCGAAGAACTGACGTTTGATGAACTTCGGCCGGAACAGTGGATTGTTGCTCATCATCGTCGAGATGACGAACGGGAAGTGCTTGTTCAGCTTCGACGTCGCGGCGCCCAGCCAGATCACCAGGCACACGAGCTTCGCGCCCAGGATCAGGTCGACGCCATGGCCGGCGAACAGGAACGCGACCGTGAACGAGGCATACACCTCGCCACGGGCCGCCAGGAAGATCACCTTGTCGCGCAGGCCGAGCACCGCCAGCACTCCTAATACCGCCCAGATCTGCCAGGCCGGCAACACCCCGACCCTCGTCCCGAGGGCAGGTAGCGGGCCGGTGCCGTCGGAGAAAATCGCAATGGTCAGCAGCACCACGAGCGCGCCGTAGAGCAGGGCGTCGAACGGGGTGCGACTATCCCCCTTCGTCAGCGGCACCCGACCAGGCCACGGTGGCAGCCGAATGGTGCCCGGGCGCAGCCAGTACAGGATCGACCCCAGGGGCGGGAAGAAGCGGTTGTTCAGCGGGCCGAAGCCACAGCCAAGACCGACCACTTCGAACAGCATCGTGAAGAGCACGACCTTCTCGAAGACGATCGGCTCGGCGTACCAGTGCACCACGTTGGTGAAGCCGTCGATACCGGTCGTGGTCAGCGCCAACAGCCAGGCCGCCAGGATGTACAGCAGGATCTTCACGACGTAGAACAGGTGCAGCAGCACCGGTGTGCCGAAGCCCACCTCGGCCCAGTGCCGGGCCATCGGAATGATCTTCTCGGAGCGGGTGCCCTTGCTCCACTCCTCGAAGTCGATCTGCGGAGTCTCCTGCTTGAGAAATCCCATGGCGGAAAGACTAGAACGTGTTCTAGCCCGATGGCTCCCATTCTCGATAACCCTGTCGCCGCAAACCCTTGATTACTACAGCTCGTAGTAGTAGAACGGACGGTAAGCAACAGAGGACGGTGATCCGCGATGACAATTCAGCTTCCGCAGTCACCCGTCGCCGCCGAACGTCATCTGCGTTGGGCGGCAATACTTTTCGCGATCGGATGGGGCGTCCACGTTATCGACCATCTCCGTCGGGGCATGTCGGCGTCACCGCACGCCATCATGGTCGGCGGCATGATTCAGGGCGTGTTTGTCGTGGTCGCGATCGCGATGGCGCTCACCGGGCGCGACCGGGCGCCGGAATGGGCTATGGCGGTCGGATTCGGCAGCGCCATCCTGTTTACCCATGCGCACATCCTGCCGAGCTACTTCCCCGCCTACCAGGACAGCTTCGTCACCGGCCCACGCATCAACGTGACGTGGTTCTCCTGGTTCAGCGCGGTCGCCGAGATCGGCACCGGCCTGGTGTTCGCCGTCGCGGGCCTGCGGGCACGTCGCCGTTCGGGCGTAGGATTGGTGATCCCACTACAGCGGAAGGTGCCGCGATGAGCTCTCCAACTGGCACGCTGTTTTTCGACGGGGCATGCGGAATGTGCACGCGCTCCAAGGATCTGCTGCTTCGATTCGATCGCACCGGCAACATCGCGACCGAACCGTTGCAAGGTGCCGGAGTCGCAGAGCGGCTCGGTGTCGCGCCGGAACGCCTGCTGGACGCAGTCCGTTGGGCCGACTCCACAGGCACGGTTTACGCCGGCGCGGAGGCCGTCAATGCGGCACTTTCAACAGCGATCGGTACGCGAATCCCGTTGGCGATCTACCGGATTCCCGGCATCCGGTCCCTCGAGAACATCGTCTACCGATGGGTCGTCGACCACCGGTACAAGTTCCCCGGCACGACGCCGCACTGCGAGACCTACCCGGCCGCCTGCTAGGCCCGTCGCGGTCGTCGCGGCACGAACTTCGGCACCCGGTCGATCACATCCTGGTATTCCGGCCGTCGCTCCAGACTGCGGGTCTCCATCATCGGGATGCTGCCGCCGAGGAACATGCCCAGCATCCCGAGCGCGCCCAGGCACAGCCACCAGGCATCCGGCGGCGACACGGCCACACCGAACAGCGCCAGCGACACCCAGAAGCTGAACTCCCCGAAGTAATTCGGATGCCGCGACCACGCCCACAGTCCACGGTCCATCGCCTGGCCCTCGGCCTTGGTGCGCACGAATCGGTGCATCTGCACATCGGCGGCCAACTCCAAGGCGACGGCCGCAAGCCCCACCGCGAAGGCCACGTCGGTGAGCCAGCCGATGTCACCGCGGGGCCACGTCACCGCGGCGTACACCGGCATCATGCCGACGAACACCAGCAGCGTCGGAATGAGGTGGATCGTCACCAGATCGACCACGAACTCCCACCGCCCGGCCTTCTCCCGGAACATCGGGTAGCGCCAGTCCTCATGGTGCAGGCCGGGAAACGCGTACAGCCAGTTCGCAGTCAGGCGGATCGCCCACAGCATCACGACCACCGCGATCAACCAGCAGCGCAACTGCTGGACGCCGGACTGGCTCCACCAATAGAACAGCAATACCGGTGGAATCACGCTCCAGTAGGCGTCGTAGAAGCTCGAATTCCCGTACGCCCGACTGAATCCGAAGATCACCAGGGTGGCCAGCAGGTCGGCGTACAGCGTGTCCAGCAGCAGCCGGCCGGTGTGCGGACCCCATGCCAGCCACGCCGCGCCCACCGCGACGGCGACGACGTACGCCACGCCAACCAGTACGAGCGAGTGCGCCTTGCTTCTCTCCCATCGTTTCTCCTCCCAGTGCTGGCTCTTGACGGCCTCGAGCGCTTCGGTGACGTAGCGGTCGAGCGCTCGCGGTTTCTTCGTCGACTGGCGTACCCAGTGCTGAAATGCGAAATCGGCTGCGGCGAAGGCCAGTTGAACGAGCAGGGCGGGCCGTAGGTCGCTCGAGTGGGCGCCCATCCGGACGGCGACCAGCTTGGTCGCCCGCTCCTTATCGGCGGGCAGGTGGACGGTCAGCTTGCCGAGCAGGTCGGGTGCGACCAACAGGGCCGCCCGCCACTCTTCGGTGTCGGCCACGCCGAACGACCGGGTGCGGGTGATGATCGCATTGATCAATGCCACGTCGGGTGGTTCGTCGGCCGGGCGCTCTTCGAGAAGGCCCACGATCGCGGTGCCGCCGTGGCGGACGGGTGCCAGCAGCAACTCATCCTTCGTCGGGACATAGCGAAAGAACGTGCGAGGCGAAACACCTGCGGCCGAGGCGATTTCCTCGGTCGTGACGGCGTCGTAGCCGCGCTCGATGAACAACCGAAACGCGGCCCGACGAATGTCGGCCAGAATCTGCGCGCGTTGCCGGTCGCGCAGTGTCTCGGTCATCGGAAGCTGCCGATCCCGCCGTCGACGTGGATGGTCTGCCCGGTGATGAACGTCGCGTCGCTGCTGAGCAGGAACGCCACCAGCGCGCCCACGTCGTCGCGGACGTCGCCGATGCGCTTCATCGGAACCCGCGCGACCGCCTTGTCGTACTCCTTGGGCGCGAACGACTTCCAGAACTTGACGCCGTCGGACTCGGCGAACGGACAGACGACGTTGACCCGGATGTTGTCCCGCCCCCATTCCAGCGCAGCGACTTTCGACAGCCCGCGGATGGCTTCCTTGGCGGCGGCGTACCCGCCCCACTTCGGCTCGCCGCCGGTACCTGTGCCCGAGCCGAGGTTGACGATCGACCCGCCACCGTTGGCGACCATGAGCGGGTGCACGGCCTGCATCAGCAGGAAGCTCGCTCGCGGGCCGACTTCGTGGCCGAGGGCGATGTCTTCGGTGGTGATGTCGACGAATGCCTTGGGCTCGTTGGTGGCGATGGCGTTGTTGACCAGTCCGTGCACGGTGCCGAAGGCGTTGACGGCCGCCGCAGCAATGCGTTGACCCGCTTCTGGATCGCGCAGGTCTACGACGATGCTCTCGACCGGACCGCGCGCCGTGAGTTCATCGGCGGTGGCGGCCAGCTTCTCGTCCTGGATGTCGGCCAGCAGTACCGATGCTCCGCGGTCGAGAAGTGCTGCGGCGATGCCTTTTCCGACCCCCTGGGCGCCACCGGTGATGATCGCGACATGTCCTCGCATCGATTCCGGGTGGGAGTAGCTCATGTCGCGAGGCTCGGCGCCGGCCGACCGGCGAACAACGGCAGGTCCAGGTACGTCTTGATGCCGGGTTCGGCGGCACACACGTCGGGGATGGCGTTGACGCAGTGGTTGGCGGTAACGACGACGCCCGGATTCTTCACCAGTCCTTCGGCGATGGTCTCCGGCTGCAGTCCCTTGAAGGTGAGCTTCACCGGCGGGTCACCGGTGACCTCCACTTCGAAGCGTTCGCCGATGCCGTCGAAATCCCAAGCCGGTTCCAGGTTTTCCTCGCCCATCAGCCAGTTCACCGCCGCCGTGATCACCGGCTCGCCGTCGACCAGCGCCTGCCACCGGAACCGTCGTGCGGCGACGCTACCCGTGGTGATCGGGAACGGGGCATAGTCGATCTCGGCGGTCGCCACCGCCACATCCTGAATGGTTCTGATGTTCGAGTCGATCCGAAAACCCATGTGGTCGGCGATCATTCGCACCGACTGCTTGAAGCCGGCTTCCAGCAGGCCGGCCATCGGCCCTTGCATGGCTTCCTCGGGTGTGCCACCGAAGCCCATGATGTGCCGGACCACGTCCGGTGCGTTGTAGGTGCGGATGTCGGAGAACTCTTCGGCGCGAACGTGAGTGACCGCCGACGACAGCGATGAGATCATCAGCGGGAAACGCTCGGTGATGCCGCCCGGGTGAATGCCGGACCCGTGCAGTGTGACCCCGGCCTCGACCGCGGCGTCGGCCACCGCCTGGTGACGCGGGTTGCCGGGATCCGGGTACACCCATCCCACCGGGGTCACGATGTTCTTGCCGGACCCCAGGATCGCAATGACCTCGTCGTCGTTGGGTATCAGCGGGCTGTACATCACGCAGTCGGCGTCGATGGCCAGCGCTTCGTCCTTGCTCGATGTCGCGGTGACGCCCAGTGTTCCGATGCCGAGGATGTCCCCCACGTCGCGGCCATTCTTGTCTGCGCTGTGCACCCAGCAACCGGCCAGCTCGAGCTGCGGGTGATTCAGCACGCATTCGATGGCGGCTTTACCGACGCCTCCGGTGGCCCATTGGATGACGCGCAACTTCGGCGGAGTGCTCACGTCTGGCACAGTATGACCGACTGGCAGTCACTGTCAACGACGGTGGAGGGTCGGCGGATGGGCATTCTCGACGGCCGCCCGGAAGGCGCGGATCGCGATCTCACCGCGGTTGGCGACGAGGATCTTGGCGAACATCGCCTACGACAGACTGCGTTGCGGCTGACCTGAGTACTGGGACAGCGGACGGATCAGCGCATTGGATGCGGCCTGCTCCATGATGTGGGCGGTCCAGCCGGTGATGCGACTCATCACGAACAGCGGTGTGAAACTCGGAATGTCAAACCCCATCAGGTAATACGCCGGGCCGGTCGGAAAGTCGAGATTCGGTTTGATCTTGGTGGTGGCGTACATCTCGTCTTCCAGGATCTGGTAGATGTCCAGCCACTTCTGGCCGTCGCGAACGGCAGCCACCCGGCCGAGCGCTGCTTCATCGTCGGCACCCGCGAGTCGCCGTTCTTGTACACCCGGTGCCCGAAGCCCATCACCTTGTCTTTGCGAGAAATCTTGCCGTGCAACCACTCCGCTGCCTTTGACGGATCGCTGATCTCGATCATGTCGTGCATGACCGCTTCGTTGGCCCCACCGTGCAGCGAGCCCTTCAGTGCGCCGATGCCCGCGGTGACCGCGCTGTAGATGTCGGACTGGGTCGAGGTCACCACCCGTGCGGCGAAGGTGGACGCATTGAAGCTGTGCTCCGCGTAGAGAATCATGGACTGCTCGAACGCGGACACCACTGTCGACTCGGGGACCTCGCCGAAGCACATCCGCAGGAAGTTCTGCGCATAGCCGAGATGGCTGTGCGGCTGGATCGGCGGCAGGCTACGGCGACGCCGGATGTCATAGGCGACGATGGTCGGCAGCGCGGCGAACATGCGCAGCGACTTGGCGTAGTTCGCCGGTTCCGAGCTGTCGTCCTCTTCGGGGTCTTCGGCACCGAGGTAGCTGATTGCGGTGCGCACCACGTCCATCGGGTGGCAGGTATCAGGCAGCTTGTCCAGTAGCGACTGCAGGGATCGGTCGATCCGTCGACTGGCGCGCTCACGCTGGTTGAACAGCGCCAACTCACCGTCGGTCGGGAGTTCGCCGTGCCACAAGAGATAGGCGACTTCTTCGAAGGTGCAGTGCGCAGCCAAGTCCTGCACGGGGTAGCCGCGATAGGTTAGCGAGTTCGTCTCGGGCACAACTTTGGAGATCGCAGTCGTGTCGACGACGACGCCGGCGAGGCCCTTGTAGATCTTCGGCTCTACGGGAGCGACAGCGGTCATTGGTCGTGCCCTTTCACGGTGAAGTTGAAGATCTCGTCGTCGAACTGGTTGTAGTCGGCGTAGCGCAACAACTCGTAGAGCCGGCTGCGGTGCTGCATATGACCAAGAAGGCCGGATTGCGTTCCCTTGGCTTCGATCTCACGCAGGCCCTCTTCGACCGCGAACATCGCCAGCCGCAGCGTGGTGACCGGGTAGATCACGACGTTGTAGCCGACGTCGGTCAGCTGCGAGGTGGTCAACAGCTCCGACTTACCGAACTCGGTCATGTTGGCCAGCAGCGGAACATCAACGGCGGCACGGAATTTCTCGAAGTCCGCCGGCCCGGTGAGCGCTTCGGTGAAGATCAGGTCGGCGCCCGCGCCGGCGTAGGCTCGCGCTCGTTCGATGGCGGCGTCGATGCCCTCGATGCCGGCGGCGTCGGTGCGCGCACAGATGACGAAGTTCGGGTCGCGGCGGGCGGCCACCGCGGCCCTCAGCCGCTTGACCATATCCGCGGTCGGCACAACGGCTTTGCCGTCGAGGTGACCACACCGCTTCGGGTTGACCTGGTCTTCGAGATGGCAGCCGGCCAACCCGGCGTCCTCCAACTGCGTGATGGTGCGGGCCGCGCTCATCGGTTCGCCGAAGCCGGTGTCGGCATCGATCAGCGTGGGAAGGTCGGTGACCGCTGCGATTTGGGCACCGCGGCTCGCAACCTCGGTCAGCGTGGTCAGCCCAATGTCCGGCAGCCCGAGGTCGGCCGACAGCACCGCGCCCGAGACGTAGACCCCCTCGAATCCGATCTCGGCGACGAGCTTGGCAACCAGCGGCGAGAAGGCACCCGGGAAGCGTTGTAGCCGATCGGAATTCAGCCCGACCCGGAACGCGGCACGCTTGTCGGCGGCGCTGGACGCCGCCCCGAGCAGACCGGTCACCGGAAGATCCCGGACGGGATCGTCGGCGCCTTGTCCAGAACTTCGGGCAGCACCCGCACATTCAGCGCGACCAGGTCGCCGCCCTTGAGCGCGCTGACGTCTTGTACGGCGTGCAGGAACCGTTGCTGCTCAGCGGGATCCACCACCCCGTCGGCCAGGTGGGAGAACTTAGCGATGTACTGCTCGCGCTCGAACGGCCGGGCGCCCAGCGGGTGCGCGTCGGCGACGGCCAGCTCGTCGGTGATCACCTCGCCGCTCTTGAGCGTCACCTCCGCCCGCGCGCCGAATGCCTTCTCGGCCGGGTCGTTCGAGTGGTAGCGGCGCGTCCACTCCGGGTCCTCGACCGTGGAGATCTTGTGCCAGAGCTCGACCGTGTCCGGACGGTGCGCCCGCTCGGGGGCATACGAGAGCTCGTGATCCCAGCTACCGTCCTGCAGCGCCACCGCGAAGATGTACGGCAGCGAATGATCCAATGTCTCGCGCGAGGCGTCCGGGTCGAACTTCTGCGGGTCACCGGAGCCGGTGCCGATCACGTAGTGCGTGTGATGGCTGGTGTGCAACACGATCGTCGCGATCTGATCCAGATCACCGATGCGCTCGCGCAGCCGGCGGGCCAGGTCGATCGGCGCCTGACTCTGGTACTCGGCCGAATGCTCCTTGGTGTAGGTGTCCAGGATCGCGCGCTTGGCCTCACCCGGCTCGGGCAGCGGCACTTGGTAGGTGTGCCCAGGCCCGGAGAGCAGCCAGGCGATCACGCCGTCCTCGCCCTCCCAGATCGGTGCGGGCGCGCCCTCGCCACGCATCGCGCGGTCGACGGCCTCGATGGCGACCTTGCCGGCCAGCGCCGGCGCGAAGGCCTTCCAGCTGGAGATCGAACCCTTGCGCGACTGACGGGTCGCGGTGGTCAGGTGCAGCGCCTGACCGATCGCCTGATAAATCGTGTCGACGTCGAGCCGCAGCATGGTGCCCAGCCCGGCGGCCACCGACGGGCCGAGGTGCGCGACGTGGTCGATCTTGTGCTCGTGCAGGCAGATTCCCTTGACCAGGTCGACCTGGATCTCGTACGCCGTCGCCAGACCGCGGATCAGATCGCTCCCCCGGACGCCGAGCTGCTGGGCCACCGCTATCAGCGGCGGGATGTTGTCGCCGGGGTGTGAGTACTCGGCCGCCAGAAAGGTGTCGTGATAGTCGAGCTCACGCACCGCCACGCCGTTGGCCCAGGCCGCCCACTCGGCGGAGTAGCTGCCGTCGACACCGAAGACGGTCGCACCCGATCGCGCCCGGTGCGCCAGGGCCTGATGCCGGGCCGTCGTGACCGGACGCCGGACCACGGCGGCGGCGCTGACCGCGGCGTTGTCGATAATCCGGTTGATCACCATGGATTCGGTCTCGGGCGCCACTGCGACAGGGTCGGCAGCGACTTGAGCGATCTTGTAGGCCAGGTGCTCGGTGATCGGAAAATCTTCGGCGCTGCGGTGGGTCCGCACCTCGTGGGTCAACATAGTTCGCACACTATGCAAAGCCGATCACGAGGTAAAGTACCTGTATATGTGTATTTTTGCGTCCTTATCTGACGCAAATTGCGAATGTTGTGTACGCCGTCACGGAGTACAGTTCGTCGCGTGGCGAAGACGTTTTCGGGTGCCCGGCTACGGCGGCTTCGAAACGAGCGCGGCCTCAGCCAGGCGGCGCTGGCCCGGACGCTGAACCTGTCCACCAGTTACGTCAACCAACTGGAAAATGACCAGCGGCCGATCACCGTGCCGGTGCTGCTGGCCCTCACCGAGCGATTCGACCTGCCGGCGAATTACTTCTCGTCCGACGCGGACGCCCGGCTGGTCGCAGACTTGTCCGACGTGTTCACCGCCGCCGCGGTCGACGATTCCGTCAGCTCTGAGCACATCGAAGAATTGGTAGCCAGAATGCCGGACGTGGGCCGCAATCTGGTTGGCGTGTACCGGAGGCTGCGGGATGCGACCGAGGAACTCGAGGCCTACCGATCGCACGCGACGACGGAGACACCGCTGCCGGCGGAGCGGCCGATGCCGTTCGAGGAAGTGCGCGACTTTTTCTACGACCGGAACAACTACGTCGGGCAGCTCGATGAAGCGGCCGAGCGGATGTTTGTCGAAGGCGGAATGACGTTGGGCGGCTTGGACGTCCAGCTGACGACGCTGATGTTCGAGCGGTTCGGCGTTCGGGTGATGATCGACGCCGACCTGGGTGAGCATGCCAAACGGTCCTACGATCCCGAGGTCAAGGTCTTACGGATCGCCCAATGGTTGCTACCGGGTCAGCGCGCCTTTCAAATCGCCACCCAGCTGGCATTGCTGAGCCAGCGCGAGTTGCTGTCCGAGCTCATCGCCACCGACGACCAGCTCACCCCGGAATCACGCGGCGTCGCCCGCATCGGTCTTGCCAACTACTTCGCCGGCGCCTTTCTACTGCCATATCGGCAATTCCGCAGCGCCGCAACCGAATTACGGTATGACATCGACCTGCTGGCCCGCCGCTTCGAGGTCGGCTTCGAGACGGTGTGCCACCGGCTGTCAACACTGCAGCGCCCGCAGCTGCGTGGGGTGCCATTCATCTTCGTCCGCACCGACAAGGCCGGGAACATCTCGAAACGGCAGTCCGCCACCGCGTTTCACTTCAGCCGGGTCGGCGGCAGCTGCCCGCTGTGGGTGGTGCACGACGCGTTCGCCCAGCCGGGCCGGATCGTCACCCAGGTCGCGCAGATGCCGGACGGGCGGTCCTACTTCTGGCTTGCCAAGACCACCCCGCCCGAGGGTCAGGGCTACCTCGGGCAACACAAGAGCTTCGCCATCGGTCTGGGCTGCGACTTGGTGCACGCCGATAAACTGGTCTACTCCACCGGAGTAGCCCTCGACGACCCGAGCACTGCCGTGCCGATCGGCGCGGGCTGCAAGATCTGCAACCGCGCGGTCTGCGCGCAGCGCGCCTTTCCCTACCTAGGCGGACGCGTCGCGGTCGACGAGAACACCGGCAGCGGGCTGCCGTACTCGCCGGCTATTGAGCTTCGGTGACCTGCGGGCGGTAGAACAGCGCCAACTGGCCGAACGCGCCGCCGATGCCCAGCAGCAGCGAACCGAACAGCCCGTGCCAACCATCGTGGAAATTGTGCCCGAAGATCTGCCAGTCCAGGCTGTAGCGCCCGGCACCCAGGGTTGCGATGACCACCGCCGTGACGGCCAGGATCAGGTTGTACTCCCAGCCCTCCTTGACGATGAAGAAGCCGTTGTGGCGATGCACGGTCCAGGCGGCCACGATCATCAGCGCGACGAAACCAGCCGCTGGGATGGGCGTGAGCAGGCCCGCGGCCAGCCCCAGGCCGGCGCTGATCTCGGTGGTCGCGGCGACGACAGCCTGGAATGTGCCGTACTTCATCCCGATGCTCTCGAACCAGCCCGCGGTTCCCGGGATTCGTCCCCCGCCGAAGAATTTGTTGTAGCCGTGAGCGGCCAGCGTCAAGCCCAGCACTAGCCGCAGGATCAGTAACCCAACGTCATAGGCATCATTCATAGACTCGAACCTAGATCATCGGGTAGGCACGGGATAGGCAGAGGTATCCTGCCAGCCGCACCCGACGTAAAGGAGCAGTCCATCAAGATCGCGATCATCGGCGCGGGCAACGTCGGCCGCGCGCTGGGCACAGCGTGGCGCAACGGTGGCCACGACGTCACGTTCGGCGTCCGTAACCCCGACGATCCCAAGCACGCGTCGCTGGGTTCCGTCGCGACCAATGCGGACGCCGCGTCGGCGGCCGAGGTCGTGGTGCTGTGCACGCCGTGGCAGGGCACTCAGGATGCCGTGCTTTCGTGCGGTGACCTCGCGGGCAAGGTCGTCATCGACGCCACCAATCCGTTGAGCCCCGATTTCAGCACGCTCGAAGTGGGGCTGGATTCCTCGGGCGCCGAACAGGTCGCCGGCTGGGCGGCGGGCGCGCACGTCTGCAAGGCAATGAACCAGATCGGTGCCCCGATGATGAATCATCCGCAGCTGGCCGGCACCCCGGTGATGTTCGTCTGCGGCGACGACGAGGCGGCCAAGTCGGTGACGGCCGCTCTGGTCGGCGAACTCGGCTTCGAGACCGTCGACGCCGGCGAGCTGGGACTCGCCCGGCTACTGGAGCCCTACGCGCTGCTCTGGATCCACCTTGCTCTGCGCCGAGGGCTCGGCACCGACTTCGGATTCGGCCTGCTGCGCGGTCGATCCTGAACTCGACCATGTCCACACGGCCGGTGGTCCCGCTCGATGGCGCCGCCTCGGCCCCACCGGAAGTCCTGGGCCACAAGGGATACGGCATCGACGTGATGCGGCGCAACGGGCTGCCGGTGCCGCCCGCGTTCTGCATCAGCACCGAGGTCGGCGCGCGGTATCGCGTCGCGGGAACCATCGACGAGATCTGGGGCGACGTGCTCGCGGCGATGCGGTCGCTGGAAGCCGAGACCTCGCGGACGTTCGGGCGCGGGGCGCACCCACTGCTGGTCAGCGTGCGTTCGGGTGCCGCGGTGTCGATGCCCGGCATGATGGACACTTTGTTGGACGTGGGCTTCAGCGATGCTGTCGAAAAGTCCTTGGCCGCTGAGGTTTCGGCTTCGTTTGCCCGCGATTCGCGGCGGCGCTTCGGCGAATCCTTCGAGCGCCTCGTTGGTACGGCAGCGCCCGACGACCCGTTCGCTCAACTGCGCGCGGCGGTCGAGGCGGTGTTCGCTTCGTGGGATTCACCCCGTGCCGTGGCCTACCGCTCACACCACGGCCTCGGCGACCACGGTGGGACGGCGGTGGTGGTGCAGGCGATGGCATTCGGCAATCATGGCGCCGATTCCGGTGCCGGCGTGATCTTTTCGCGCAACCCGATGACCGGCGCCAACGAGGCTTTCGGCGAATGGCTGCCCGGCGGGCAGGGTGACGACGTGGTGTCGGGGACGCTCGACGTCGAACCGATCTCGTCCCTGGGTTCGCGGATGCCCGCCGTGTACGACGAATTGCTCAGCGCTGCACGGTCATTGGAACGGCTCGGCGCCGACGTTCAAGAGATCGAGTTCACCGTGCAGGACGGCACCCTGTGGCTGCTGCAGACGCGGGCGGCCAAGCGCTCGGCGCAGGCCGCGGTGCGCCTGGCGTTGCAACTGCTGGGCGACGGCCTCATCGACGAGGCCGAGACGCTGCGACGGGTCACACCCGCGCATGTCGAGGCGTTACTGCAGCCGTCCTTGCAGCCCGAAACCCGTTTGACCGCAGATCTTTTGGCGACGGGCTTGCCTGCCGGTCCAGGCATTGCATCGGGCCGGGCCTACACCGATGTGGACGCGGCCATCGACGCCGCCGACCGCGGCGAAGACGTCATCCTGGTGCGCAACCACACCAGCCCCGACGACATTCACGGCATGCTGGTCGCGCGCGGCATCGTCACCGAAACCGGCGGCGCCACCAGTCACGCGGCCGTCGTCAGCCGCGAGCTGGGCCGGGTTGCGGTAGTCGGTTGCGGGAGCGGGGTGGTGTCGTCGTTGGCCGGCAAACTGGTCACCGTCGACGGCAATGTGGGCGAGGTCCGTTCGGGGAGTTTGCCGTTGTCCGCCTGGTCGGAGGACAGCACCCCCGAATTGCGCGAATTGGCCGACATCGCACGACGAGTCAGCCCGCCGCGCGTGCACTCCGGCGGGCTGACCGCGATGCTGGAGGCGATGCGAGTCTCGTGAGTGAATTGGTTGTGCTGCAAGCGGTTCGGCTGAAGGGCCGCATCAGCCGCGACGATCTGGGTTCCGACCTGGTCGACGGGTTGGTCGCGTCCGGGTTGCTCGTCGACGGTGCGATGGTGCGGCTGAGCCCCGAAGGCCGCGAGCGCCTGGGCGCGTTGCTTGCCGAGGAGCGGTCTGGCGTTGACAGCGGAGTGGTTGCGGCCGCCTATGACGAATTCCGTTCGCTGAATGGCGAATTCAAGGCACTGGTGACCGACTGGCAGCTCAAGGACGGCCAGCCGAACAGTCACGACGACGCCTCTTATGACGCGGCCGTGCTGACCCGCCTCGACGAGGTGCACCGACGGGTGACGCCGTTGGTCGATGCCGTTGTCGCCCAGCTACCGCGGCTGGCCGAGTATGCGGAAAAGCTTGGGGCAGCGCTGGATCGGGTTCATGCCGGCGAGACATTCTGGCTGACCCGCCCGCTGATCGACTCCTACCACACCGTGTGGTTCGAGTTGCACGAAGAGCTCATCCTCCTAGCGGGCCGGACGCGGGAAGCCGAAGACGCGTAAGGGATTACAGGTCGGCATGCAGTCTGTCGACGTAGTCGTCGATGTCGCTCACCGCCGATTCGGCGGCGTGCACGCTGATCGTGACCACGTCGCCCGTCCCCCAGACCCCGTGTACCAGGCTCATGGCCGGCGAGAGCTCGGGATAGACGGCGTTGAGCAGCACGGGCGCGTCGCCGAATGCCAGATCGGTGGCGACGCGGAAAAGGCTTGACACGACGGTGTTTCCGGCCACCTGCGACGGCTGCGCCTCGGGATCGAACAGTCCGATCCCCCAGCGCAACAGCGGAGCCGGCGTCGCCGCGAAGGCATGGTCCGCGGCCCGCACCGCGGGGTGTTCCGAACGGCGCCGCGCGTTCGAGAGATCCCTGGCGATGCATTGCCGACGAGCCTCGCGACTCAGGCTCGGATACAGCCCGACCGTGACGTTGGCGAAATGGTTGTGACCATGCCGCGCACCGGGTTTGGTCATCGTCACCTCGGCCGTCAGTGACTGGGTCGTGTCGCCCAGTTGGTGTGCGAGCGCACCAGATACCGCGGCCAGCGCCGCGACCGTGGCCGTGGCATCGCCCAGCTCCGAACGATGCCGCTGCAGCGTGCGCACCCGGTGGGCGCCGGTCGGGCGGATAGTGCGGGGCAGCGCGGGCTGCGGTCCGATCGCCGGTGGCAACAGCCCGGCCTGGGTATCGCGCACTTGCCGGCGATGGGCGCGAGCGGCTTCGATCCCGCTCCAGGGCAGAAAACTCAATCCCTCTTTCGGCACATCGGGCACCGGTGTCTCGCGGCCGAACAACCAGGCGGCCATCTCCATAGCCCGCATGCCGTCGGATAGCGCGTGCGCGAATTGCATGATCGCGACCGTTCCCGGCGCGGTGCTGCCCGGAATATCGCGCACCGGCGCGAAGAGGTGCATGCGCCACGGCGCCTCGCGGGCGTCCACTTGGTCGTCGGACAGCCCGGTCACTGCGCTGACGCAGCCGTCCCAGGTGTCGTCGTCGTGGCGCACGATTCGGTCGGGCTCGACGGTCGTGGGCACCCAACGCGGATACGTCAGAGGCGAGCCTTCTTCGACGCGAATCGCCAGGGCTCGGCAGTCGTTCGCTCTGGTGCAGATCTGCTGGATGGCGCGCTCGACATCCGTTGGCACACCGTCGAATGCGTACAACATGATCATGTCGGTGGGAACCTTGGCCGACATCCAGTAGAACTGCGCGTCGATGGCAGTCATTCGGGTCGACATGTCGGCATCCTATTGATCCACAGTTGGAGCCTTATCCACAGCGATGGTTTTGCGGTCCCCGGATATCGGACCCGATCGTTACAATTCGAACATGCGTTCGAGTAATCGTGAGGAAGTCGTCTCGGCCTTTGATGGCTTGCGCGCGGTCGTGAAACGCGCCCTGGACCTCACCTTCGACGCGCTGACCACACCCGAGCGACTCGCGCTCCTGGAGACCTGCGAGGTGGTTCGCCGACAACTACCGGCCATCGAGCACGCGCTGATCAACCAGCTCGCCGGTGAGGAGCCGGCGGTGTTGGGCGGCAAGCTGCCGGCGGCGTTGGCCGACCGGTTGCGGATCAGCCGGACTGAGGCGTCGCGGCGGGTGCACCAGGCCGAGGACCTGGGTGAGCGGCGGGCGTTGACCGGTGAACCGTTGTCGCCTGTGCTCGAGGCGACGGCTGCCGCGCAACGCAACGGCGAGGTGGGTTCCGGGCATGTCGCGGTGATCCGCAGCTTCTGGCATCGGCTGCCCGAGTTCGTTGATGTGGAGACCCGGGCTCGGGCCGAGGTGCAGCTGGCCAGGCTGGCCACCCAGCACCGCCCCGACGAGTTGGCCAAGCTCGCCGACAGACTCACCGACTGCCTCAACCCCGACGGCAACTTCACCGACACCGACCGCGCCACACGACGCGGCCTGACCCTCGGCCGCCAGGACCTCGACGGCATGAGCAAAATCAGCGGCCACCTCACCCCCGAAGCCCGCGCCACCCTGGATGCGGTGTTCGCCAAACTCGCCGCACCCGGCATGTGCAATCCCGCCGACGAGGTGCCGTGCGTCAGCGGGACACCGTCCGAGGCGGCGATCCAGGGCGACACCCGCAGCGCCGCGCAGCGCACCCACGACGCCCTGCTCGCCGCCGCCCGCGCACTGCTCGCTTCTGGTGACCTCGGCCAACACAACGGCCTACCCGCGTCGATCATCGTCACCACCACCCTGCAGGAGCTGGAAAAAGGTGCCGGCCGCGGCCTCACCGGCGGCGGCACCCTGCTGCCGATGTCCGACGTGATCCGACTCGGCTCACACGCCCATCACTACCTGGCGATCTTCGACAACGGCAAAGCGCTGGCGCTGTATCACACCAAACGGCTGGCTTCCCCGGCCCAACGAATTGTGTTGCACGCCAGAGACCGCGGCTGCACATTCCCCGGCTGCACAGTGCCCGGCTACCTCTGCGAGGCCCACCACCTCGACCCCTACGCGACGCATCCGATCACCGACGTCAACGGCATGGCTTTCGCCTGCGGGCCGAACCACGACCTCGCCGAACAAGGCTGGACCACCCGCAAAAACACCCACTACCACACCGAATGGATCCCACCACCCCACCTCGACCACGGCCAACCCCGCATCAACACCTTCCACCACCCCGAAAAACTCTTGCGGGCAGACGAAGACGATGAAGTGCCCTAGGGGCGCTCAACCGAAATTCGTCGCGCCGGGGCAGTACACGTTGATGGCGTCTTGCATGAACGGCCGCACCTGTTGCTCCGTCAGACCCAGACCTTCCAGTCTGGTGCCGATCTTTGACATGGCGACTCTCCAGGGGCTTGGGTGCCCGCCGAATAAGAGGCCGTAGGAATCGGCCCGGGACAGACCCTCGTCTTCGCATCGTTCATGCGCGATCGCGATCAGCTGTTCCGGTGGCCCGACGTTCACACCGTCATTGGTCAGCAATCCCAGAAACCGGTCGTCCGCTGGGTCGGCATGAGCGACCGCGGCCGCAATCAGCAGCGCTGCGGCGGCGGCGAGAACCGGACGAAGTGGATTCACGGCCACGATCAACTCGACGGGGTCGCGCCGGGGCAGTACACGCTGATGGCGTCCAACAGGAACGGCCGCACCTGCGGGCCCGGCACACCCTGGCCCAAGAGCTTGGCTGCCAACTGCCGCATGGCGTAACTGAACGGGCTCTCAATTCCGCCGAAGCGGAAGGTGGGAATTTGGGCGCGCGAGAGGCTGTCGTCGTCGCATCGTTCATGCGCGAGGGCGATCAACTGGTCCGGTGGTCCGCCGGGGATTCCGTCCTTCGCCAGCAACGCCAAGAACTGATCATCCTGCGGGTCGGCGTGGGCGACAGCGGCCGTGGGGAGAACAGCCGTGACCGCCAAGGCCAGCAGCAGTGGTCGGACGCGCATGGCTAAGAGTGGCACCCATCGCCGACAGCCGCGACCCCAGGGCGTCACCGGGCCGAACCGATGAAGTCCAACACCAGATCGGCAACCTTATCCGGCTCGTCGAGATGCAGGAAGTGCCCGGCGTTGTCGACGACGGTGACGTCGCTGTCGTCGGGCAGCGCGTTCGGGATCCAGCGGGTAAAAGCCGATGTCATGCAACCGTCGTCGCGGCCGTGGAGGTAGAGGCTCGGCAGCTTCGGCCGTGACATCCAGTGCCGGTGCAGGTCGCGATATTGCACGGGCGGGCGGGTGTTGCGGATTGCCGCGCGGTAGGGGCCGATCGCGGCGCGCCAACTCTCCGGAGTGCCGATCGCGGCATCGACGTGCCGCAGGTCGGCTTTGGCGTCGTAACCGGGCGACCACGTCTTCCACAGTCGTGGCAGCACCCAGGACGCGGAACGCTCAGGCAGCCAAGGCAATTGGAAGTACATGATGTACCAGCTTCGCAACAGCTGGCGCGGGATCTGGGCCAGCAGTCGCGCGGTCTCGGGAACCCGGCCGCGGAACGCCGCCGCCGGCGGCACCGACATGATCACCGCCTTGTCGAACGGGCTGTCGGGCATGGCGGCCAGCCCGTTGGCGGCCATCGCGCCCCAGTCGTGTCCGACAACCACATCATGCTCGGTGCCGCCGATGGCGGCCCGCACCTGCAGTGCATCGTCCATCAGCGCGCCGATGTGATAGCTGCCGTCGGATGGAATCGACGACGGCGCATAGCCTCGCATGAAGGGCGCAACCACTCGCCACCCGGCTTCAGCCAACCGCGGGGCAACCTTGCGCCAGCCATATGCGGTGTCGGGAAACCCATGCAGGCACAAAGCAATTGGGCCGTTAGGTGGCCCCCACGTTAGAGCCTTCAGCTCGACGGCCGGAGCTTTGACGTCGATCCAACGATGTTTGGACATCACCTGAATCCTTCGCGTGGGCGTTTAGTAGTGATCGAAGTCGGAAACCAGCCAGCGCGTGCCGATCTTGTCGAGCGTCACCCGGGCGCTGGACCCGGTCACTTTCGGTTCCGCGTCGCCGATCTTGACGTTCTGAGAGATGAACACGAGGACCACCGCGTGATTCGGCGTGACCGTCTCGGGCGCGGCGGCAGGCACCGTCGAGGTCGCGACGATGCGCTCCTGCTTGGCGTGCGGAATGAGTTCCTGCTGCGTCCGCTTCGTATAGGTGTCGAGGAAACCACTGGTCAGGCGCTCGCGGGTGGTCGCAACGTCGTGGTCGATGGTGTCGTAGCGAAACGTCAGGATCGCATTGGTGGAATCCCTTGCGGCCGTAACGGATTCACTACTGGCAATTTCGGCGTGCCGAATCGACGAGTCGTTCCACTTCAGCAGGCCAGCGGCGATCGCCAGCAACAGCACCAAGGTGGGCAGCAGCCCGTAGGCCAGCACCCGCGACCAGTTGACCGACCTCATGACAGGAACGCCACATCGGAGATCTTGGCGCCGTCGCCGACCTTCTGCACGGTGATCCGCATCCGGAAGAACTCCGGCTCTTGCTCGGCGCCACCGGAATCCGCGGTCTTCACCGTCACCGCGACCAGCACCCGCCCCTGGTCGCCGCTCTGCGACTCCAGCCCGGAATCGGTGACCGTGCCAAGAGACCGGGACCGCGATTGCTTGGCCGCGTCGATGTAGGACTGCTTGTGGTGAGCGAAGCTGTCGGCGAACGTGCCGATGGCCGAGTCCTGAATTCGTTGGGCGTCGGCGTCGACATGCTCGTAGTCAACCGAGCTGAGGTCGACCGCGACATCCTGGGCGGCCTTCAGGAAAAGGCTGCGGTGCGCATCCCGCTGCCCGGATTCATAGCTGCGGAATCCGAGCCAGCCGACCAGCGCGGTCAGCACCATAGCGGCAAGCACACCGGTGATCAGCGCGATCCGCTGAACCTGGGCAGGCGGCTCGGTCGGCACCACGTACACGACATCGGCATCGTCGTCGGCCATGTTTTCCAACGTACGTGGCCCCGCAAGGAGTTAGACCGAAGCCACGGCTTTCTCAAGATCTGCGATGACGATCTTATGCATGCCGTACATCGCCTCGGTGGCGGCGGTGGCGCAGGCCGGATCCGGGTGGCTGACCAGGTCATAGAGCCGCTGGGGAACGACCTGCCAGCTCAGGCCGAACTTGTCCTTGCACCAGCCGCACTGGGATTCCTGGCCGCCGTCGGCGATAAGACGATCCCAGTAGTAGTCGACCTCGTCCTGGTCCTTGCAATTGATCGTGAAGGACACCGCCTCATTGAACTGGAAATGCGGGCCGCCGTTGATCCCGATGAACCGCTGCCCGTCGAGCACAAAGCTGCCGGACAGCACCGATCCCGGCTCGCCGGGACCGGCGTCGGTGGCTCGGTTGAGGCCATCAAGGCTCGAGTTGGGAAAGATCGACGCGTAGAACGTCGCCGCCTCCTCGAGGTTGTTGTCGAACCACAGCGTCGGCGTGATCGAGGGCATCCGCATCTCCTAGAAGTCATCACAGGTGTCTGGATAGGTAGACCCCGGCGAATTCGAAAACTCATCTGAGTAACGTCAAAGTGCGATCGACCGAGAGGACCGCCCGTGACTGCCCTGCGCAACACTCCCAAAACCGTCGAGTTTTCCGGGATTCAAGGCCTGACCCTGGTCGCCGACGAGTGGCTCGGTCAATCGGCCCGGGGTGGCGCAGATGAGGCCGCCGACAAGCCGAGCATCCTGATGCTGCACGGCGGCGGCCAAAACCGGCATTCCTGGAAGAACACGGGCCAGATCCTGGCCGACCACGGCTTCCACGTTGTCGCACTGGACAGCCGCGGCCACGGTGACAGCGATCGCTCCCCCAACGCCGACTACGACATCGAGACGCTGACCGCAGATGTCATGCACGTAATCGACGCGATCGGCCGGCCGGTGATTCTCATCGGCGCCAGCATGGGCGGGCTGACCGGCATCCTCGTCGCCGACCGCGCCGGACCCGGGCGCGTCACCCGATTGGTGCTCGTCGACGTCGTGCCGCGATTCGAGAAGAACGGCAGCGCACGCATCCGCGACTTCATGTTCAGCGGCCTGCACGGCTTCGCCACGCTCGACGAGGCCGCCGACGCCGTCGCCGCGTACCTGCCGCACCGGACCAGACCGCGCAGCCCGGAGGGCCTGAAGAAGAACCTCCGGCTGCGCGACGGCCGTTGGTACTGGCACTGGGACCCGGCCTTCATGACCAAGCCGGGCGACGACCCGGAACTGCGCACCGAGAACTTCGAAAAAGCCGCAGCCGACCTCAAGATCCCGGTGCTGCTGATCCGCGGCAAGCTCTCCGACGTGGTCAGCCCCGAAGGCGTCGAACACTTTCTCGAGACCGTGCCCAACGCGGAGTTCGTCGAACTGTCCGGTGCGGGGCACACCGCGGCCGGCGACGACAACGACGCCTTCAGCGACGTCGTGGTGACGTTCGCGACCCGCTAGCCGCCTACGCCCGGCTTCTCGGCGTGACCGCCGAACTGCTTACGCATCGCCGACAGTGCTTTGTTGGCGAAGTCGTCGAGACTGCGAGAGGCGAACCGGGATTGCAAGGCGGTCGTGAGCACCGGCGCGGGAACGCCCTCGTCGATCGCGGCGATCGCAGTCCAGCGGCCCTCCCCGGAGTCGGAGACCCGCCCCGAGAATTCCTTGAGATCCGGCGATTCTTTCAATGCGATCGCGGTCAGATCCAGCAGCCACGACCCGACGACGCTGCCTCGCCGCCACACCTCGGCGACGTCGGCGATGTCGAAGTCGTACTGGTAGCACTCGGGATTGGACAGTGGCGCGGTTTCGGCGTCGCCCGCTTCGATGATGCGCTTGCCGATGTCGGCATTGCGCAGAATGTTGAGGCCCTCGGCGAGCGAGGCCATCATTCCGTACTCAATACCGTTGTGCACCATCTTGACGAAGTGCCCGGCGCCGGTCGGGCCACAATGCAGATAGCCCTTCTCAGGTTGGGCGACCTCGCCCTCGCGGCCCGGGGTGCGCGGCGCGGAGTCGACTCCCGGCGCGATGGTCGAGAACAGCGGCTCGGCGTGCTCGAACGCGTAGTCGTCGCCGCCGATCATCAGACAGTAGCCCCGCTCACGACCCCACACGCCGCCGCTGGTGCCACAATCGATCAGGTGGATCCCCTTCTCGGACAGCGTCTTTGCATGCGTCAGGTCATCGCGATAATACGAGTTGCCGCCGTCGATGACGATGTCGCCCTTCTCCAGCGTCGTCGCCAGCTCGTCGATCACGCTGGTGGTGATCGTCCCGGCAGGCACCATGACCCACACAACCCTTGGCGCACTGAGCTTTTCGGCCAGTTCCGACAGCGACGACACACCGGTGATGTGGTCGATGTCGTCGAACGACTTCACCACCTCGGAACTATGGTCGTAGACCACACCCTCGTGTCCGGCGTCCACTACTCGGCGGATGATGTTGCCACCCATTCGACCCAAGCCGATCATCCCTAGCTGCATGGCGTTTCGTTCTCCTTAGTGGTGGTTACTGGCTAGCCACGGCTGTTGCCAGCCGCGATGTCCTCGTAGCAATTCTTTTGCGGCGTCCGGCCCCCACGAGCCGGGATCATAGGAGTGGATCTCACCGGGGTCATCCAACAGCGGCTGCACAATCCGCCAGGTCTCTTCGATGGCATCCTCGCGAGCGAACAGCCGGTGATCCCCGACCAGCGCCCCGTGCAGCAGCCGCTCGTATGGCAGCAGCGGCTCGCCCAGGTCAGCCATGAACGACGAGTCCAGATGCAGATCGCGCCACGAGTCGTCTTCCAGCGCGGTCAATTGCAACCGCAGGCCGGGATCGGGATCAATGCGCAGCACGATCTGGTTGGGTCCGGACCGCCGCCGGTGTTCGGGCAGGAAGCTCATCGAGGGAACCCGGTGGGTGAACAACCGCACCTCGGTGACACGTTCGGGCAGTGCCTTGCCGGCTCGCAGGAAGATCGGCACCCCGGCCCATCGCCAGTTGTTGATCTCGAGCCGCAGCGCGACGAAAGTCTCGGTCGTCGATCCCCTGGCCACCCCGGGAACGTCGGTGTAGCCGCGATACTGACCGCGGACACAGCGGTTCGGGTCCACGGCTGGCATCGCGCGGAAAATATCGGACTTTCGGTCGTTGACATCGTCCGCGCCCGGCCCGACCGGGGGCTCCATCGTCAATCCGGCCAGCACCTGAAGCAGATGATTCTGCACGACATCGCGCAGAGCGCCGACCCCGTCGTAAAACTTGCCCCGGTCGTCGACGCCGAAGTTCTCGGCCATGGTGATCTGGATTTCGGAGATGACATGGCGATTCCACAACTCGACCAGCGCGAGATTGCCGAAGCGCAGGTACTCCAATTCGACGACCGGCTCCTTGCCGAGGAAGTGGTCCACCCGGAAGATCTGGTCCTCGTCCAGCAGCGCACGTAGCCGTTCGTTGAGCTCGCGGGCGGACGTCAGGTCATGACCGAAAGGTTTCTCCACGGCAACGCGAGAACCCTCCAGCAGGCCGGCTTTGCCCAGGTTCTCCACGATCGGCGCGAACAGCGACGGCGGCATCTCCAGGTAATAGAGCGTCTGATGCTTGCGACCGATCTGCTTGGCCAACGCGTCGTACAGTGCGCTATCGGTGACGTCGCCGTGCAGGTAGGAAAGCCGTTTCGCGAACCGTTCGAACACCGCGTCGTCGATCTTTTCGCCGGCGTCTTCGATTGCCTTGCGGGCCCGAGTCACCAACTCGTCTCTGCTGATGTCGTCGCTGGCCACTCCCACAATTGGACACTGCAGCAGTCCCCTGTGCTCAAGGCGATACAGGGACTGAAACGTCATCTTGCGGGCCAGGTCGCCGGTGATTCCGAAAATCACCAGCAAGTCCGAGGTGTTAGTGCCGGGTTCGGCCAATCGGAACCTCCACGAGAAATCGACTAGTCAACGCGGGCCCAAAACCTGCCTAGCTCGATCCGCCGCGGCCAGCCTCAACCCTAAACACTGCGGTCGCACCCGACAACCGAAGGAATCGAGACGAATAGCCGCACGCCCGGGCAGACAAAGCTGGCGGGGCAGACATTCTCGAAATATTCACTCGCAGTTGATCTTTCGCGGTGCCCGACCTGCTAGGAAGTCCCTTCCGCGACACCGGTCATGGTGGCCAGCACGTGGCGACATGCTTGGAACCGGCTCGGAGACGGTGTAGGCATCACCGCGACAGATGGTGAGGTTGCGGCCGGGGCGGACGACTTCTCCGCGGGCGAGCAGGAAGTTGCCCACGGCCCGGGACAGCAGGTTGACCTTCAGTTCCACCGTCAGCACGCGGGTCGCCGGAGCCGTCAGGGACAGCGCGGCGTAGCCGCACGCGCTATCGAGGGCGGTGATACCGACACCCGCGTGGAAAAAGTCGTCCTGCTGGGTGAGCCCGGCGGAGAACGGCACGCGGATCTCGACCACCCCCGGCTCGACGGTTTCCAGCTGAGCGGCGAACGTCGCCAGCAGCCCTTGCCGGGCGAAACTCTCCCGCACTCGCTGTTCGTAGTCGGGGTCACAGGGTTCGAAACCGGAACTCATGAGCGGAACGGTATCGGCGCAAAACAGCTGACGTGTTGAATGGTCCATCGTGAGCGATCAGCTACACCTCGCGGTCTATGCGCTGGCCGCGTTGGCCGTCAGCGAGGCAGTGGTCATCGGCGTGCTGTGGCGGCTCTGGTCCCACAGCAGGGCACTGGTCGAGGAATTGCAGCGCCAACCCGACCTGCTGAGCTTCGGCTCAAAGGCGGTCAAAACGGTGTGGCAGACCGCGAACCTGGTGCGCAAGCAGGGCTTCGGCGCCGCGGTGCGCAGTTCGATCGAGGACCTCGCCGACTGGGCCGAGGTGGAACGACCGGATCTGGCCCGGGTGACGCAGGACGGCAAGGTGGCAATCCTGTTCTCCGACATCGAGGAGTCCACCGCGCTGAACGAGCGGGTCGGCGACCGGGCCTGGGTGCGGCTGATCGGTGAGCACGACAAGCAGGTCCGCAAGCTGGTCAAGGCCCGCTCCGGGCATGTGGTCAAGAGTCAGGGCGACGGCTTCATGATCGCGTTCGCGCGCGCCGAGGAGGCGGTACGCTGCGGCATCGACATGCAAGACGCGCTACATCGCGACGCACAACGTAAGCGGCGCAATGGGATTCGGGTGCGCATCGGTATTCACGTCGGCCGGTCGGTGCGGCGCGGGGACGATCTGTTCGGCCGCAATGTCGCGATGGCGGCGCGAGTGGCCGCCGAAGCTTGCGGCGGGGAAGTCTTGGTGAGCGACACGGTGCGTGAGTCGCTCAGCGACTGCGACGATCTGGAGTTCGACGGCGGCCGCGAAGCCGAATTGAAGGGCTTCGCCGGCAAGTATCGGCTGTACGCCGTGGCCGCCGCTTAGTCGTCTCAGTCGTCGCCCGCCTCGGCCAGCCGCTGCTGAAGTCGGTCGCGGATCTCGTTGGGTGTGTAGGCCCGTCGCCGCCGCTGATCGCGGACCACCAGCACGCCACCGGCTGCCACCCCGACAACTCCGGCCAATCCCAGCAACTTCCAGACGGTCCGCATCGGCCCAGGTTATTCGCGAGTGCATCCCCGCGTGGACGGTATGTGCATATGGTGCGTTGGTGGATACGCACACCGTGAGCGTGAGCCAAGCCCTGGATCAGACCAGGACCGGCGACGTCTGGCTGTTTCGCGGACATTCCGGACCCGATCGCGCGATCCAGACGATGTCGAACAGCCCGGTCAACCACGTCGGCATGACGGTCGCGATCGAGGACCTGCCGCCGCTGATGTGGCACGCGGAATTGGGTGAGAAGCTGACCGACGTCTGGACCGCGACGAACCACCGCGGCGTGCAACTCAACGACGCCCGGGAAGCCATCGAGCGTTGGCTGCAGCAGTATGGGCAGCGGTGCTGGCTGCGTCAGATGACACCGGATATCGACCACGCGCAGGAGAACCGGCTGCTGAAGGTCATCGCCCGGATGGACGGCACACCGTTTCCGTCGACGACCCGGCTCACCTTGCGGTGGCTGCGCGGGCAGCTTCCGACCCGCTACGACTGGGTGCGCGGGCTTCCGTGGATCGACACGAAGGTGCGAGATTCGACGCGGCGCCGTAGGGCCGAACAGCGCAAGGGCCGCTTCGAATCCGCCTACTGCGCCGAGACGGTCGCCGTCACTTACGAGGAGATGGGGCTCATCGAGACGGAGAAGCGGACGAATTGGTTTGATCCTGGCCGGTTTTGGAGCGGTGATGATCTGCCGCTGATTGCGCCGTTTCGTCTGGGGAGCGAAATCGCAGTCTTAGCAGACTGATTGCCCAGGCGGCGACCGCGAAGCACACGGCCGCGTAGGCGACTCCCACCTTCGGCACGCCGCTCGACGTCACCCACAGCGCCGCCAGGACGCCTAGGTACAGCGGGCCGAAGATGCCGACGAACCCGTTGGGCGACAGCACTACTCGCCGCGATTGCCGAATCAGGACCGATAGCGCGAATGCCGCGATCGCGGCCAACTCGACCGAGAACAACACGGCCTGCGCGCCGGTGTGTGGATGCCGGCCGCCGAACACCGACGTCGGGATGCCCACGACGACGATGCCTACTGGCACCAGCGCACCGGCCAACACGGTGCGCCACACGAGATGCGTTCCGGTGACGAGTCGCAGTACCAGCACGGTGGCGACGATCGGGCCCAGGGCCGCGAAGATGAACATGCTCGTCATCGGCACGGCGGCCAGCATCGGCCGGTTGATCGGGTTGGCGCCGTTCCAGGCCCACCAATGCAATTGGGGTCCGAGTTGGTCGAAGACTTCGTAGAAGCAGTGATGGACGAAGCCGACGCAGATGGCGCCGGCGATGAGTCCACGGTCACGAAATACGCCGAAACTGCGGACAATTTCGTAGGCGAGACTGACGACGGCCGGGTACAGCGCGACGATGTAGAGCGGTAGCCGGTCGAACAAGAACTGCACGCTGAAGACGTTGTGCGCGAACACGACTCCGAGCTGGTCTTGGACGCCGAACACGTTCGGGAAATACAGCGGGATCTCGATGACCAACAGGTAGACGACCGTGGCGAACCAGAGGGCGAGGTTGGTCGGATCGCCGTCGCGGCGAAGGCGGCGGATCCCGTGTATCAACGCCATGACCGCGCCCGTCACCATCATCAGTTCCAGCACCGGCGCGGTCCAGTTGGTCAGCGCAAACGGGTTGCGCAGGTGGATGAATGTCGGCGCATTGTGGCAACTGAACCCGCCGAGTGGGCCGGCGACGGCGTCGAACGCCGCGGTGCATTGCTCGGCCATCAGGAGGCGTACCAGTGCGTCACGTCGCCGCCGGAT
Organism: uncultured Actinomycetota bacterium; assembly: GCA_963822655.1. Classification (GTDB taxonomy): domain Bacteria; phylum Actinomycetota; class Actinomycetes; order Mycobacteriales; family Mycobacteriaceae; genus Mycobacterium. The sequence continues at coordinate 644,227 of CAWGIJ010000011.1, read as the reverse complement.
TTCCACCGTTCGAACCACTGGTCGGCGAATGCGGGCAGCGGCTGGTGGTCCGGGTTGTGAAAAGGCGTCTGGCTCAGGAGAACCCGGACGGCCGCGACCAGCTTCTGCTTACGCGGAACTGTAGAGAATGCGCCCGGGACCGGCAGGCGCTTGCGCGTGAGCGCCTGCTTGAGCCCGAACGACGGCAGGAAGGTGCGGGCGTCGATCTTGCGGTCAGCCTCGGGCACATAGACATTGACGCCGTCGACGATGATCCGCGCCACCGAGACCAGGTGGCGAAATATCTTCGGCAGCACGCGAATCCGATACCAGCTCTCGCCGACAGCCGCGTCGTAGATGACCAGCGCCGAACTGCGGTGCTCGACCTCTTCGACGAAGTGCCACATCAGCAGAGACGCCACCCGGTCGTCGCCGGGGCGAAACAGCGTCTCCTCGTTGTCGAGCATTAGCTTGAAACTCGGCGTGAAGGTCGCCTCCAGGTCGGCGATGTACGCCAACCGGTACTTCAGCGGAGTGGTGTTCGTGAGGTCGTCGAAGCTGGCCATTGCGGCGTCGAAGGTGTGCTGCAGGCCTGGGTAACGCTTGATCAGGGCCGCGACGTGCTTGCGGTGGGTGCTGGAGTGCTGCGCCTCCTGCCGCAGGAATGCCGTCGCCTCGGCGGCGATATCCGGGTCGGTGATCAGCGGCTTGGCCTCCTGCACCGCGGCCACGATGAACTGCTCGAAGCAGATCGCGATCATTGACGTCGCGTTCATGAAGAACGAGAACTGCGGGTTGGCGGGGTTCCACTCCCAGGGAACGTCGTCGGTGAAGTCGAACTTCGGCCGTCGGACTTCGAGGGCGGTCATCATGTCTCCGGTTGCTGATTACACACAATGCTCATGCATGTGTCATGTGTGTATTCTTGGCTCAGTCGAGCGGGAGAGTCAAGGCTGATGGGACGCAAAGGATGGGCGGGTTCACCGCCGGCGGACGATGCGGAAGCCTGCAAGCGGATCGTGGACGCGGCGCTGCGCCTGGTCGATCGGCGTGGTGCCGCACAAACCACGGTTTCCGACATCGCCGATGCGCTTGGCATCACCCGCCGGACCGTCTACCGCTACTTCGCCGGAACCGAGGAACTGTTCACCGCGGTTGCCGACGTGGCGTTGGGCAGCTTTGTGGCGCAGATCGACCACTTGGTCGCCGATCTGGACGTGGCCAGTCAGCTCGTCGAGGTCGTCGCGCACATCATCGAACGGCTGCCGCACGAACCACAGTTGGTGCTGTTGCTGGCCAATGACCGCTCCAACATGTTCAGCCGCGCCATGCTCACGCCGGATGTGATCGCGCGATGCCGCGCGATCCTGCACCATGCGCAGATCGACTGGAATCAACTAGGTTTCGACGACGCGACGATCGATGAGCTCATCGAGTTCCTGCTGCGGGTCATTCAGTCGATGGTGATCGCGCCGCCGGAGCCGCCGCGGTCGGCGGCCGAACTGCGCGCCTACCTACGCCGCTGGGTCGGGCCGGCCCTGTTACCCGCACAACTTGGCCCGCGCCTCGTCCGTGACCGGGGTGAACAGGTTGACGAGGTTGCCGTCCGGGTCTCGGAATAGCAACGCCCGATTGCCCCACGGCATCGTCGTCGGCGGCGTCACGATTTCGCCGACATGTGGGCGTAACCGCTCATACTCGGCATCCACGTCGTCGACGATGAACTCGACGATCGCGCTCCGGTTTGCTCCCGGCTCGGCGGATCCGGCGCCGAACAGGGGGACCGTCTTGTCGCTGCCGATCGCGAGAGTCCCTACTGGCGTAGGGATCTCGGCGAACAGCTCGTTGCCCCATACGGCGCTGACTTCGGTCACCTTCTCGTAGAACGAGACGAGCCGCGTGACCTCGGCGGTGATGATGCGGGTCGAGACGAATTTCATGGGGGCGATGCTATGCAGGACGTCCGACATGAACGCTCAGAGCGGCATCCAGATGTTGTTGTTCCAGCAGCCCCAGGCCCGAGCGGTCATGTTCCACATCACCTGGGCGCCGGGGGCCCACGGCGGGGGCGGAGGCTGCGGCGGCGCCCAGACCGGCGGCACACCCCAGGGCCCGTAGCCCATTGGGCCGCCCTGACCCGGCGAGCGTTGCCAGTCGTGGCAGTGGCCCCAGTCCCAGTCATAGATGCTGCCCCAGCTCTGGTCCCAGGGCTGGCCGGGACACCAGTGGAAGGACGGCGCGGGCGCTGCGTGCGCGGTACCACTGGCCAACAGGGCCGACACCGCAAGTGCGAGCAACACTCGCTTCGTGGTCGCCATCTTCCAGAGTGTGCCCTAGCCGGACTGCGGTTACGTCCTAAACCGCACGCCGTGCGGGCGGCGGCACCCAGGACTGCAGCGTGCGGCGACCGATCAACTGGCAGTTGTGCGTGAAGGCGAGCTTCTTGGCCGCGTCCGTGAATTCCTGATTGCTGATCACGATGCTCCTTGTGCAGTCGTGATGGCGGGCGCCGGCGACCACCTGCTGGACGGCGGCGACGCCGACCGGCTTGCCGAGACGCTTGCACTGCACCGCGACCGACCGGTCATCGCGCCGGGCGATCAGGTCGACCCCATAGTCGCCACTGGCCGGGGTGAAAGTGACGTCCCAGCCGGCCCGCCGCAGGCGCGCGCCGACATAGCCCTCGAAGTCCGTTCCGGTCATCGCATCGATCGCGGCCATGCCCTCGTCGGGCCGCCGACGTTCGGCCGACAGCAGCACAGCGAGCAGCGAGCCCACCGCCGTGCCGACCAGACCCACCTTGACACTGTGCCCGACGAGGCCCGCGAACACACCGAAGTAGATCGGCAGGAACAGGTAGGTGATCTTCATCCTGCGCCGATCGTAAAGGCGGTCACCGACATTCGCGGTGAGGCGAACGTCGGATGCCGACAAGCGTTCGCTCCCAGTCGCCGGATGCGATCGCGTCGCGGTCGGTCTGAGACAGATCCGCGTCTGCCAGAAACCGCGATACCCCGTCACCCGACTGGAACGGGTAGTCGGTGGCGAACCCGGGTGGCGGTCCGATCGCGCACACCCGCTTCGACATCGAGCCGGTGAACCCCTAGTCGCTGCAGAACATTTCGAGAACTACCGAAGGTCGACATATTCGAAATACGCGGTCCCGCGGATCGGTTCGCCCCGGAACCGTCCTACGTAGTCGTAGCTACCCACGAATCCGGCTCCAAGCCCGTAGACCCAATCGCCATAACAGCTGCCGGTGATGCTGACGACCTCTGCACCGCGGTGACGCGCCGACCAGGTCACCGTTGCGGGCATTCGCATGGCGCGTCCGCCCGGAGTCGAGCGCGGTGTCGACTCGTATTCATCGATCTCGAACGTGGTGTCGAGCAACTCGGTCCCGTAGTCGTCGAGGCCCCGAACCCATGTCGCGTAGATGAGTTCGATGCCGCCCACGCCTAACACCTTCGACGTCAGAACCTGTGTTCGGTCATCGATATTCAGGACGTGGTAGCTGAAAAACGGCACCGGGAGGTTGCGGCTGCCGGGTATCCGGATCGAGTGCATTCCCACTCCGGTGGCGTATTCGAGCGTGCACAGTCCCGCGACCGACTGGCCGCCGACCGCTCCGTCGTACTGACAGAGCAGGCTCCAGTGCGTGTAGAGGCCGCCGGGCAGGTCGACGAAATACGTCACCTTGTCCGTGGCCCGGATGGCGAGTTCCACCGGTACGTCGCGGTGAGATCGCCGGAGTTGGAAGTCCGGATAGCCACCCTCGATCGTCAGATCGTCCCCGAAGCGAACAAGGCTGCCGTCTTCGCGGAATTCGCAGTCCTCGGCGATCGAATAGGTGTGCAATCCCTCGCCGCGCATGCCGCCGGTGGCCGACACCAGGTAAGCGGTGTCGCTCGCGCTGGTCGCAATCGCGGAATCATTCGCAAAGATCGCCACACCCGGCGTGCCGACGATCGACATGACCCCGAATGTGCGATGTGGCTCCGGGAGATTCGGCACCATCACCCCGTAGTGCGCCCAACTCGACCGCATCCCGTGCGGAGGCTTGAGCCGGGTATCAGGATCGAAAGGCCGGCCGATTCGCCGATCGTTGCGATTGAGACGCTGGGCGAACGCCGAGAGCGCCGATGTGATCATGACGGGAACCCTATTTGCTCGCGCTCGTTCGCGGCGGTCTCGACGTAGACCGATTTATCCAAGTCACGCACCGTACATAGCTCCCCGCGCTAGTCTTTGCCGATGATCGCGGGCGACAAGGCGCCTGACTTCACCCTGTACGACCACACCGGTCGTCCTCGGACGCTGTCCGCGCTCGCTTCGGCGGGCCCCGTAGTGCTGTTTTTCTTCCCGCTTGCGTCGTCGCCCATCTGCACAGCTCAGGCCTGTCACTTCCGGAACCTGAGCGATGAATTCGCCAGGCTGGGCGCCCAGCGGGTGGGCATCAGCACGGACACCGTCGACAAGCAGGCCCACTTCGCCCGCCAGCGCTCTTTTGACTATCCACTGCTCTCCGACAGCGATGGCGTGGTGTCCGAGCTATTCGGGGTCCACCGCGGACGGCTTTCCAAGCTGCGTGGATCGGTGCTCGCGCGTGATGAGTCGCGGCGTGGCCGGCACAGTCGGCGCCGCGGCCTGCTGGCGCAGCTGCTTCCGGTCAGACGGACCACGTTCGTCATCGACACCGACCGCACCATCCTGAAGGTCGTGGCCAGCGAGGTCCGCGCGATGGTACATGCGGACCAGACGCTGTGGTTCTTGAAGAACCGGACGGAACCGACCAGCTCGCCGCACGTGGGGCCCAAGCACTCCGAGAGCGAGTCGGCCGACGCCTGGTTCGCCGAACCGGAACCCACGCTCGAGCCCAGTCTGGTTCGGCCCTACGCGCTGACGGCAGGCCGTACCGATGCAGGTATCGATCTGGCACTGGAGGCTCCGGTCGAAGCGGTCGACATCACAGCGAAACCACCGCGGTGGCCGAAAAATGATGTGCGGGGCCAGATTGTGACGGCGAGCACGGGCACCACCTCGGTCGCCGAGATCGCCTCTCGGCTGTCGCTGCCAATTGGCGCCACCCGGTTCTTGGTCGACGAATTGGTGACGCAGGGCTACCTGCGGGTGCGCGCCCCACAGTCCGAGTCGATCGACGACCGACGCGAGCTGATCAATCGAACTCTGCGGGGGCTGCGAGAGCTCCAGGCCAGCTCGTAACGCTCAGCGCGGGGTAAGCGCCGGTGGCGTCCATCGACCCTCGAGTATCTCTGCGCGCGGCCGATAGAGGCGAATGAGGTAGTTCCAGCCTTCCGGCGTGATGATCGCGTTGGCCGGGGTGTCGTCGCCCGCCGACGCCACGAGGCGAACCGTCACCGAACCGTCGGCGCCGGGTGTACCGGTCACGCTGTTGACCGTGTAGAGATTCGTGTCGTTGGGCTCGAAGAAGCCGCGCTTGTTGTAGACCGACACCGACCAGAAGGCATCGACGGGAACGTCGTTGAACACCAGTTCGTAATCGCCGGGCGGGACGTTCGGGTCGACTCCGATGTAGGTAGCCTCCGACGTCGGAAGCCCGCCCCATCCGGCCGCGCAACCGATCAGGTGGCGGACCGGGTCAATGTCGTTGCGCGAGCCGAACATTCGGTCGAAGCTGTCGAGTCCGCGAGCCAGGGCCAGTAGTGCGTCGCGGGTCGCATCGAGGCTGTCGATGTCGTAGTCCGGCATGGCGAAAGTCTCTGCTGTCGCCGCGGACAGAGCGAGGCGCTGCTGAATCGCATTCGCAGCGGCGACATCTGCGGAATCGTTGGGGTCGACCAGGATTCGAACGCCGACAAGGACATAATGGGACTCGTACCGATCGCTGGTGAGCCGGTATTCGCCTGGTTCGTGAAAGATGTCGTTCACGAAATGGCCCTCGTTGATGACCATCGCGGAAAAGTAGCGCCCGCCGGCATCGGGCAGGGTCAGCACGGCCGGTTCGGTGAGGTCGACGACGGCGAAGCTGTACAGGGTGTCGCGGTTGAGCCTGATGACCGTCTGCTCGTCGATGCGGGCGGGTGTGTTGTTGTGGCGGAACGTCGCGATACCGCCGGCGCTGGCCTGGATGTCGCGAAACATCCGGTGGGTCTCCGCACGGACGAAGTTGTCCGCATTCACATGGATGGACACCGGGTCAGTATCCCCCGTGCCTGGCGCCGCCTAGACGTTGAAGCGGAACTCGACCACGTCGCCGTCGGCCATCACGTAATCCTTGCCCTCCATGCGGACCTTGCCGGCGGACTTGGCGGACGCCATCGACCCGGCGGCGACCAGGTCGTCGTAGGACACGATCTCGGCCTTGATGAAGCCCTTCTCGAAGTCGGTGTGGATGACGCCGGCCGCCTTCGGCGCGGTGTCGCCCTGATGAATGGTCCACGCGCGCGACTCTTTCGGGCCGGCGGTCAGGTAGGTCTGCAACTTCAGCGTGTGAAAACCCGCCCGCGCCAACGCATCCAGGCCGCGCTCGGTCTGTCCGATGGACTCCAGGAGCTCGGCGGACGACTCCTCGTCGAGCTCGATCAGCTCGGACTCGATCTTGGCGTCCAGGAAGACCGCGTCGGCCGGAGCGACCATCGCGCGCAGCTCTGCCTTGCGGGCGTCGTCGGTCAGTACCGACTCATCGGCGTTGAACACGTAGAGAAACGGCTTGGTGGTCATCAGGTTGAGCTCACGCAGCGCCAACGCATCGACACCGGCCGCGAAAAGCGTTGTCCCACCGTCGAGAATCTTCTGTGCGGCGACGGCGGCGTCGTGTAACGACTTGCGCTCCTTGTTGTTTCGCGCTTCCTTCTCCAGCCGCGGCACGGCTTTCTCCAAGGTCTGCATATCGGCGAGGATCAGCTCGGTCTCGATGACCTCGATGTCTGACTGGGGATCGACCTTGCCGTCGACGTGCACCACGTCATCGTCGGCGAACACTCGCACCACCTGACAGATGGCGTCGCACTCGCGAATGTTGGCCAGGAACTTGTTGCCCAGCCCGGCGCCCTCGGAGGCGCCCTTCACGATTCCTGCGATGTCGACGAACGTCACCGGCGCCGGGACGATCTTCTCGGAGTCGAACATCTCGGCGAGCTTGTCGAGCCGCGGGTCGGGCAGCGGCACCACGCCTTCGTTCGGCTCGATCGTCGCGAAGGGGTAGTTGGCGGCGACCACATTATTTCTGGTCAGCGCGTTAAAAAGGGTCGATTTACCGACATTCGGCAGACCCACGATCCCGAGGCTGAGGCTCACAGGGACACAAGTGTAGGAGAACCTCGATCAAAGCCACGCCCACGCATTGCTAACGAGGTCGTTACGCGTCTTTCAGCGCCCAGCCGGTACGGTCGACATGTGTCAGAACAGCACGACCGGTCGGCGGAAGTAGCAGATCACCGCTCGATCGTCCCGTCGGTTCCCGGTGTGCCGTGGTGGGCGGCGATCATCGTCGCGATAACCGGGGTAGCCGCCGGCTTCGCCTTCGACGCGGCCTCGGGCAAGGAACTGACCAGCGTGTTCTCCGGCCTGTATGTACTGGGCTGCCTGGCCGCGGTTCTCGCCGTCCGCCAGGCCGGCGTCTTCACCGCAGTCATCCAGCCGCCGTTGATCCTGTTCTGCGCCGTGCCCGGCGCCTACTTCCTGTTCCATGGCGCCAAGTTCACCGGCGTCAAGGATCTGGTGATCAACTGCGGCTACCCGCTGATCGAGCGCTTCCCGCTGATGCTGTTCACCTCGGGCGGCACGCTGCTGATCGGCCTCGTCCGCTGGTATCTGGGCAGGCAGTCGTCACGCCAGGCAGAAGCCGGCGACGCCGACGTCGCCGAGAGTGGCCGCATTGGCCTGGTGTCGCGACTGGCGGGGCTTTTCAACCGCGAGGCCGACGACGCCGAGGCCGACGACACGCCCACCAAGACGCGGGCACGCCGCGAACACGCCGTCGAAAGGTCTGCCCGCTCGACCGCGGCCGAGCGACGGTCGGGTCGCCGTCCGACCACCTCGTCCGCGCGCACCCGGCGGCCGCGGCCCGCGCTGGATGAGACCGGCGAGCCGCCCCGCGAACGGGTACGGCGCCGCCCGACCCGTGACTTCGAAGGTTCCGAGCCGCCACGCCGCGCCGCCAGGCAGCCGCGTGACCCGGAACTGCGTGACCGTCCGTCGCGGGAAGCGCGCCGTGACCCAGACGCCCGTCGGGCTCGCCCGGCACCCCGCACCAGCCGGTTCGACGGATACGAGCCGAGCGAGCCGTTCGAGGCGCCGTCGCCCCCGCGTCGCCGCCGACCCGCGCCGAACGGGAATACCGGGTCGCACCACCCGATTTCACAGGTCAGGTACCGGAAGGCCGCTGGCGACGATGCGTCGTACGACGAACGCCCGCAGCGTCCGCGTCGGCCGTCCGCCGACCCCTGGGACTAGCGCCGCGCGGGCCTGATCTCTCGCGGTAGGGCGAACACCAGCGTCTCGTTGGCCGTCGTCACCGGCTGAACCACGTCGTAGCCGTGTTCGGCCAACCGTTCCAGCACGCCGCGCACCAGGATCTCGGGCACCGACGCGCCGGACGTCACACCCACGGTGGTGACGCCTTCCAGCCAAGCCGGGTCGATGTCGTCGGCGTAGTCGACGAGATACGCCGCAGTCGACCCGGCGCCCAGCGCGACCTCGACCAACCGCACCGAGTTCGACGAGTTGCGTGAACCGACGACGATCACCAGCTCGCACTCCGGCGCCATCGCCTTGACCGCGACCTGACGGTTCTGTGTCGCGTAGCAGATGTCGTCGCTGGGTGGATCCTGCAGCTTGGGGAACTTCGCGCGCAGCCGTTGCACGGTCTCCATGGTCTCGTCGACCGACAACGTGGTCTGCGACAACCAGATCACCTTGTTCTCGTCGCGAACCGTCACGCCGTCGACGGCGCTGGGGCCGTCGACCAGCTGCACGTGATCGGGGGCTTCACCGGCGGTGCCGACGACCTCCTCGTGGCCCTCGTGGCCGATCAACAGGATGTCGTAGTCGTCGCGGGCGAAGCGCTTGGCCTCGTTGTGCACCTTGGTGACCAGCGGGCAGGTCGCATCGATGACCTTCAGCCGGCGCTCGGCGGCCGTGGTGTGCACGGTCGGCGCCACGCCGTGGGCGGAGAACACCACGATGGAGCCCTCGGGTACTTCGTCGTTCTCCTCGACGAAGACCGCTCCGGCCTTGGCCAGGGTCTCGACCACGTGGCGGTTGTGCACGATCTCGTGCCGGACGTAGACCGGCGGCCCGTGCTTTTCCAGCGCACGTTCGACGGTCTCGACGGCGCGGTCGACGCCGGCGCAGTATCCGCGCGGCTCGGCCAGCAACACCCGTTTGCCGGTGACCGGCTCGGCCACCGCTGCGGTCGCACCTGGGATCCCCATGTTCACGGTCGGCGGCATGTATCCAGGGTACTGGGCAAAATTCGCGCGGTCAGCTTGGCGTTGTCCGCCGGTTAAGGCAGTCTTGACCGCATGGCTACTGCACCATATGGAGTCCGACTGCTGGTCGGCGCGGCGACGATGGCCGTCGAGGAGACGATCCGGCTGCCGAAAACCATCCTGATGTACCCGATGACGCTGGCCAGCACGGCCGCGCACGTCGTGATGCGGTTCCAGCAGAATGTGGCCGAGCTGGTCATCAAGGGCGACTCCACCCTGGAGCACATCTTCCCGCCCAAAGATGAGCAGCCGGAGTGGGCGACGTTCGACGAGGACCTGCCGGACGACAGCGATGACGAGCCGTCCGGTGTCGGCTCGGTCAACGCTGATGGGCGCGCCGAGGGACGCTTCGCGCTGTACTCGTCCCCCGGTGCCGACGCGGCCGACGCCTGGGCCCGCTCGGCCGCCAAGCCGACGAAGAAGTCCGTCTCGACCCCCGATGTGGTCGAGGAGCTGGACTACGAGCAGCTGACCCTGGCGCAGCTGCGGGCCAGGCTGCAGTCCCTCGACGTCGACGAGCTCGAAGCCCTGCTGGTGTACGAAGAGGCCACCAAGGGCCGCGCCCCGTTTCAGACGCTGCTCGCCAACAGGATCACGCGCGCGACGGCGAAGTGAGCGATAACTCCGCCGAGGCTCGGACTGCTCGATCGGCCAATTCGGCCGAGGATCCTTTCCCGGTTCGCGCGGTCGCGACGCGGATCGCCGCCTGGATCGAGAAGCTCGGCGTCGTCTGGGTCGAGGGTCAGCTGACCCAGATCAACATCCGCCCCGGCGCGCGGACCGTGTTCATGGTGCTGCGCGATCCCGCCGCGGACATGTCGCTGAGCGTGATGGCGCCGAGGACGCTGGTCGACAGTGCGCCCGTCAAGCTCGTCGAAGGCGTACAGGTGGTGGTCTGCGGCAAGCCCAATTTCTACACCGGCCGCGGCACACTCACGTTGCGGCTCAGCGAGATTCGTGCGGTGGGCATTGGCGAGCTGCTGGCCCGAATCGAGCGGTTGCGGCAGTTACTGGCCGCCGAGGGCTTGTTCGATCCGCGACTGAAGCGGCCAATTCCGTTCCTGCCCAGCATGATCGGGCTGATCACCGGCCGGGCCAGTGCTGCCGAGCATGACGTGACGACGGTGGCGGCCACCCGCTGGCCGGCCGTGCAATTCGCCATCCGCAACACCGCGGTGCAGGGGCCGACGGCGGTCTCGCAGATCGTCAAGGCGTTGCGCGAGTTGGACTCCGACCCAGAGGTGGACGTGATCGTGCTGGCCCGCGGCGGCGGCAGCGTCGAGGATCTGCTGCCGTTCTCCGACGAGACGCTATGCCGCGCGATCGCGGCGTGCCGCACGCCGGTCGTCAGCGCGGTCGGTCACGAGCCGGACAACCCGCTCTGCGACCTGGTCGCCGACCTGCGGGCCGCGACCCCGACCGATGCCGCGAAGCGGATCGTTCCGGACACCGCGGCCGAGCAGCACCTGATCAACGACCTGCGCCGGCGTGGCGCCCAGGCATTGCGCAACTGGGTGGGCCGCGAGGAGCGCGTGCTCGCGCAGTTGCGCAGCCGGCCTGTGCTGGCCGAGCCGCTCGCTGCGCTCGCCGCGCGGGCCGACGAGATTCACCGGGCCCGTTCCGCGGTTCGCCGCGACGTCACCCGACTGATCGACGTGCAGGCCGAGCGCATCGGCCACCTGTCGGCCCGGTTGGCGACACTGGGTCCGGCGGCCACCCTGGCCCGGGGCTACGCCGTGGTGCAGACGATCGGCGCGGACGGTTCGGCGGCGGTGCTGCGTTCCGTCGGCGACGCACCGGAGGGCAGCAGGTTGCGGGTACGGGTCGGCGACGGCGCGATTGTTGCGATGAGCGAAGGACCGGCAGATGGCGAATGACGAAGCTACACCTATTAGTCAGCTCGGGTACGAGAAATGCCGCGACGAGCTGATCGAGGTCGTGCGCCTGCTGGAACAGGGTGGCCTCGACCTAGATGCATCGCTGGAGCTGTGGGAAAGAGGCGAACAGCTGGCTAAACGCTGTGAGGAGCAGTTAGCTGGAGCCCGCAAGCGGGTGGCCGACACATTGGCCGCCAGCGACGCGCAAGATTCTTGACATCGCAAGCACTTCTTGGACACTTAGTCGAAACTGGAACACGTTTCAGTTATCCTCGGCGGCATGGCTGACACTTCTGCGACCACACCGACCGCCGATCTTGGCCGCGTGCTGGTCACCGGCGGCTCGGGATTTGTCGGTGCCAACCTGGTGACCACCCTGCTCGAGCGGGGTCATCAGGTGCGCTCGTTCGACCGGGCGCCGTCGCCGCTGCCGGCCCAACCCGCGCTGGAGGTGCTGCAGGGTGACATCCGCGATCCCGACGTGGTCGCGGCAGCGGTCGCCGGGATCGACACCGTCATCCACACCGCGGCGCTCATCGAGCTGATGGGTGGCGCGTCGGTGACCGATGACTACCGGCAACGCAGCTTCGCCGTCAACGTCGAGGGCACCAAGAACCTGGTGCATGCCGCGCAGGCCGCCGGCGTCCAGCGATTCGTCTACACGGCGTCGAACAGCGTGGTGATGGGCGGCAAGGCCATTGCCAACGGCGACGAGACGTTGCCGTACACGGACCGCTTCGCCGACCTCTACACCGAGACGAAGGTTGTCGCCGAGCGATTTGTGCTGTCGCAGAACGGTATTGACGGGCTGCTGACCTGCTCGATCCGGCCGAGCGGAATCTGGGGCCGCGGCGACCAGACGATGTTCCGCAAGGTTTTCGAGTCCGTGCTGGCCGGGCACGTCAAGGTCCTGGTCGGCCGCAAGTCTGCTCGCTTGGATAACTCCTACGTGCACAACCTGATTCACGGTTTCATCCTGGCCGCACAGCACCTAGTGCCGGATGGCACCGCGCCGGGCCAGGCCTATTTCATCAACGACGCCGAGCCGATCAACATGTTCGAGTTCGCCCGGCCGGTGGTGGCGGCGTGCGGGCAGCGACTGCCGCGGCTGCGGGTATCCGGCGCGCTGGTGCGCGCGGCCATGTTGGGTTGGCAGCGGCTGCACTTCCGGTTCGGGATCCGTGCGCCGATGCTCGAACCACTGGCCGTCGAGCGGTTGTATCTGGACAACTACTTCTCGGTCGCCAAGGCCACTCGCGACCTCGGCTACCGGCCGTTGTTCACCACCGAGCAGGCGATGGTCGAGTGCCTGCCGTATTACACCGAGTTGTTCGAGCAGATGAAAGCCGCCGCGCATCCGGCACCTGTCGCCGTCGTCGCGCCCGCTGTCGCCGAATAGCGTCGGAGTGGCCGTCAGCGGCCGTTGACCATCTCGCCGGCCAGCGCCATATGGCCTTCGTAACCAACATCATTGGCACGGTTGCGATAACGCTCCGCGAGCTCGCGGTAGCCGACTTCGTCGCCATTGGCGCGTGCCATCAGCGCGCGCAGTCGCAACAGCGGGATCTCGAATAACACAAAGCCTGGGTCGGTCGGCACGGCCGCCAGCCGGTCGACGGCGGCTTGGGCGTCGGTAAGATCGGAGGCACCGCCGCGCTGCAGCAGCGATTCCACCAGTACGGTGATCGCCGCTGCGCGAGTGATCATTTCACCCGCGTCGAATAGGTGGTCAACGACCGCTCGCGCCAGCGCGATTGCTCCGTCAACGTCGCCGACTCGTGCTTTCTCCCTAGCTATTTCGGCGTCGGCAAACCGCACGGCGCTCTGCGCGTACCCGTGTCGCAGGCTGGCCTCACGATACTGCGCGATTAGCGCCATGCCCTCTGCGCGTCGCGAATCGTCGCCCGTATGGATGAGGACCAGGCCGCGACTCACCCGCGCGCTATCCACCGCATAGTGGTCGCCAGAACTCTCCGCGATCTCCAGCGCTTGGGCAGTGTCCCGGTCAGCCAACGCGTCTGGCCGCAGCGCGCCGACCTGGACGGCGAACCCGTACTTCCACAGCACGGTAGCGATGTGGGACGTCGTGTCGACGGTCCGGGCCATCGTGATTGCCCGGTCGAGGTCTTCCCGCCAGCCTGGGAGCCCGAGGCAATATCGGTTGGAGCCTCGCAACGCGATCGCCGTCGCCAACGGTGATCCGATGACCAGCGCGCCTTTGGTGGGGTCACCGTCCGCCAGGTCAATGACTCGTTGCGCCAAACGCAAACCTTCGATCGCCTCGCCTGCTTGAAACTTGACATTGCTTGGCGCGATGAAAAGTCCAAGAATCAGCATCGGATCACCGATCGACTCGAGCAGCCGAGTGCAGTCCGACGAGACAGTCGAGGACTGATGGAACTGGTTGTGAAAAGCCAACGTCGTGAGCAGACCCGCCATCCCGATCGCCAACGACACCTGATCGCCGGCGGCGGTACAGAGGTCACGCAGTTCGTCGAAGCCGGTATCGGTGACGTTGCCGCCGATCCGGAATGTGCTGCTGCACAACAGAGTACGAGGTGCAATCCGCATTGAATCCCGATCTGGGTCGTCGACAGACAACCGGTCGGCAACGGCTCGTGCGCGCTCCCAACTGACCCGCGCGGCACCGATGTCGCGGTTGCGTGCCCATGTCCCGGCGCGCATGTGCCATTCGAACGCCGCGCGTAGATCCATGGCGGCCTCGAAATGTTCAGCGATCAGCGCCGAGTTCTCGTCGATCGAAGTGCGGTTCTGCTGGATCGCCACAGCCAGGCGCCGATGCAATTCAGCGCGGTTCGATTTCAGTTGCGATTCGTAGGCCACACTGCGAATGAGCGGGTGGTGGAACGCATACTCGGCATTCGGAATGAACCGCACCTGGTCGACGAGTTCGGCCTCGATCAGCTTGCTCATCTCGGCGTCACCATCGAGGAAGGCCAATTGGTCGGCGGTGAACCGCAATCCGATAATTGCCGCGGCGCTCAAGGTCTGTTTGGTCGCAGCGCTGAGTCGATCGATGCGAGCGGCGATAGTGGCCTGCAAGGTAGCGGGCACAGTCGTGTCGGCACGGTCGCTGCCGCATACGTACTCGCCGCGCCCGCCCGCCAGCACACCGCGTTCGGCGAGGTCGCGCACCATCTCCTCGGCGAAAAAGGGGTTTCCCGCAGCCCGCTCCGCTACTAGCGTCGAAATGGTCGTTACGGACGGGTGCGAACCGATTAGCTCGGTTGCCAGGGTGGCCGAAAGTCCAGCATTCAGTGGCGCAAGCGTGATCGTCTGGGAGTGCGGCGAACGAGTCAATGCGCCGTGGTACTCCGGACGGTAAGTGATCAACACCAGCGAACGGGTTCGCGGAGCTACAGCGACAAAGTCTGCCAGTAGTGAATCGCTGACCTCATCGATCCAATGAACATCCTCAACGACGTAGACCGCAGGCGTAGTGCGCGCCAGCGAGATGGTGTTGACCAGGCGAGTTAGTCGCCGGAGCCGGGCGGCAGGATTGATTGCCGCCAGTTCGACACTGCCATCGCCGATTCCGAGTAGGTCATCGAGTATCAGGAGATCGTCTGGATCGGCGTCGGGCGCACGCTCGCGGAAGCGGGCGCGCGCCGCTTCGTCGCCGAGACCCACTGCGCCCAGTGCCGTGCGAAGCAGCGATGTCACCGTAGAGAACGGTATTTCGCTCGCGTGCGACTCACAATATGCGGGGAATATCTCGACGTCGCGACTCTGCGCAAGGGTGGTGACCTCGCGGGCGATGCGACTCTTGCCAATGCCGGGTGGTCCGACCAAACCCACTACGCACCCGGTGCCTTCGATCGCCGCATCCAGCATGCCGGTAAGGGCGCCCATCTCCCAGCCGCGGCCTACCAATGACGGGTCCTGCCGGCCCGAGTGCCGACGATCTGACGATGCGGTCAGCAACCGGCGTGCCCGCACCGCCTCGGCGGAGCCCTTGATCTGCACCAGCTCCGGCTCCCCCAGCGTGGCCACGTCTTTGACCAGCCGTGCGGTGGATTCGCTGAGCATCACGCCTCCCGCCGGTGCGACGGACTCCATGCGTTGCGCCATTCCCACTTGCTCACCAATAGCGGTGTAGCTCGTCGGGTTCGAGTCGATTTCACCCGCGATCACTTGGCCGGAGTTGAGTCCAACCCGAAGCTGGAAGTCGATGTGATCCTGACGCTGCACCTCGACAGCCAGCTCTATCGCTTGTTGCTGAATATCCAACGCCGCCAGACATGCGCGAAAAGCATGATCCTCTAACGCTAGTGGGGCGCCGAATAGCGCCATGATTCCATCGCCGGTGAACTTGTCTACGGTCCCGCCATATCGCTGCACCATTCCACTGCAACGGTTGAACAGTTCGCTCATGATCTCGCGCAACCGTTCGGCACCGACCGCTGAGGCGATGTCCATCGAATGCACCACATCGGCAAACAGCACCGTCACCTGCTTGTACTCGGCGGGCCTGCTCGCCGAACTGATCGGTGAACCGCAGGAATGGCAGAACCGCGCACTCGCCAGAGGCTCAGTGCCACATGCTCGGCACGTGGTTGCCGTCGTCATCCGCTCCGCCGCCGATCCGTCACCCCGATCCGCAAAGGATAACCTTACGGCCGCGACCACGGTGTTTATCGACAGAGCGGCATAGCGCGAAAGAATAGCTGAGGGGGTTCCGCGTCCGCGTGTAGCGTAATGCGCGGTGCGCCGGCAACGATGCAGAGCGCAGCGATGAGGAGGAGCGGCGCGCATGACCGCCGAGACCGTGCTTGTCACCGGAGCTTTCGGGCTGGTTGGTTCGGAAACCGTGCGGCAGCTGATGGTCGAGGGACCGCGCGTAGTCGCGACCGATCTTGATGCGCCGGCCAATCGCAGGGTGGCCGCGTCGATGCCGTCGACCGAGGTGCGCTGGGCCGATCTCACCAGACCGGACGCGGTCGCCGCACTGGTGCGGTCCGTCGCGCCGACGGCGATCATCCACCTCGCGGCGATCATCCCGCCGGTCTGCTACGCGCGGCCGAAGCTGGCCTACCGCGTCAATGTCGGTGCGACGGAGTTGCTCCTGAAGGCAGCCGCCGCGTTGCCGACTCCCCCGCGGTTCGTCCAGGCATCCAGCATCGCGGCCTACGGCGCCCGTAACCCGCACCGTGTCGAGGGACTACTCACCGCCGACACTCCGATGCAGCCCTCCGACGTCTACGGCGCGCACAAGGTGGAGGCCGAAAACCTGGTGCGCGCATCGGTTTTGGACTGGGTGATCCTGCGACTGGGCGGGGTGCTCACCGCCGAACCTCGGCTCGATCTCGACCTCGACACCATTTTTTTCGAGGCGTCGCTGCCGATCGACGGCCGCATCCAGACCGTCGACGTGCGCGACGTCGCACGGGCGTTCATCGCGGCGACCACGGCGCCGGTCGTCGGCGAGACGCTGCTGATCGGCGGCGACGAGTCGCACCGGTTGGTGCAGGGCGACATCGCACCATCGACCGCCGCGGCGATGGGCCTGGTCGGCGGGATACCCGCCGGGCGAAAAGGCAACCCGGACGACGATGCCGCCTGGTTCGCCACCGACTGGATGGACACCACACGGTCGGTCGAAGCGCTTGATTTCCAACGCATTTCGTGGTCACAACTGCTCGCCGAGACGGCCGCGCGGATGGGCTGGCGCCGCCATCCGGCCCGGGTGATCGCGCCGCTGGCCCATGGCCTGCTCAAGCGCCGTTCGCCGTATCACCGCTACCCCGGTCGGCACGCCGACCCATGGGGTGTCATCGACGCCAAATGGGAGAGCCACAGATGACCGAACGGACAGCGGTCGTCGTCGGCGGCGCCTCGGGCATCGGCAAGGCGGTGGCGCACGCGCTCGCGGCCGACGGCTGCCGGGTGATCGTCGCCGACCGCAATGCCGACGGAGCACGAAGTGTCGCAACCGAACTCGGCGATCCGCACCGCGCCGCGGCGGTCGAGGTCACCGACGAGACGTCGGTCGGCGCGCTGTTCGACGGCGCCGGCGACCTCGACATCGTGGTCAACACCGCGGGTTACAGCGCACTCGGGCTGATCACCGACCTGTCCGCCGACGACTTCCGCGGGGTGATCGACGTCTGCCTCAACGGCGCGTTCCTGGTGATCAAGCACGCCGCCCCGCGACTGCACGACGGCGGGGCGATCGTGTCGATCAGCTCGCTGAACGGTCGCCAGCCGGCCGCGGCGATGAGCGCGTACTGCGCCGCCAAGGCCGGGCTGTCGATGCTGACCCAGGTCGCCGCGCTCGAACTTGCACCACGTGGCATTCGCGTCAACGCCGTCGCGCCGGGCTTCGTGCACACGCCGCTCACCGAGCCGGCCACCCAGATCCCCGGCGTCGTCGAGGAATACGTCGAGAACACCCCGCTCGGCCGGGCCGGCACGCCGGAGGACATCGCCGACGCGGTGATGTTCCTGTGCACGGCGCCCTGGCTGACCGGCGAGGTGCTGGACATCAACGGCGGCGCCCACATGATGCGCTACCCCGACCTGATGGGCCACATCATGAAGCTTGCGACACAGTGACTTCCGGGGTTTCTGGGACTTTCACCGGCAAGCAGGCGATCGTCACCGGTGCCGGTTCGGGCATCGGCGCCGCGCTGTGCCGGGCGTTGGTCGTTGCGGGCGCGGACGTCGTCTGCACCGACGTGGACGGTGCAGCAGCAGCACGTACCGCCGAAACCCTGCCGGGTCCTGGCACCGCGACCGCGGCCACCCTCGACGTCACCGACCCGGACGCCGTCAAGGCCGCCGTCGACGCCGTCGTGGCCCGCGCCGGCCGGCTCGATCTGATGTTCAACAACGCCGGAATCGTCTGGGGTGGCGACACCGAACTGCTGACGCTGGACCAGTGGAACGCGATCATCGACGTCAACATCCGCGGCGTCGTGCACGGGGTGACCGCCGCCTACCCGGTGATGCTGCGACAGGGCCACGGCCACATCGTCAACACCGCGTCGATGGCCGGGCTGACCGCGGCCGGCCAGCTCACCAGCTACGTGATGACCAAGCACGCGATCGTCGGGCTGTCGCTGGCGCTGCGCTCGGAAGCGATTTCGCGGGGAGTCGGAGTGCTTGCGGTTTGCCCCGGCGCGGTCGAGACACCGATCCTGGACAAGGGCGCGATCGGCGGCTTCGTCGGTCGCGACTACTTCCTGACCGGCGCCGGCGTGAAGACCGCCTACAGTGCCGACAAGTTGGCCCATGACACCCTGAAGGCGATCGGCCGCAACAAAGCGCTGCTGGTGAAGCCCAAGCAGGCTTACGCGTCCTGGCTGTTCGCCCGGATAGCGCCGAACCTGTTGCAGCGCATGTCGATTCGATTCATCACCGGCCTGCGCAAACAGCAAGCGGCTAACGCAGCCGTTCGTTGAGGAATTCGACGACCCGCTTGCGCGCCTCGTAGGCCGGCTGGCCGTCGACCTCGCGCACCTCGTCGGTCAGCACCGAGTGCGCTATCCGGGAGAAGCCGTGCTCATTGCCCGGTTTCGAGTTGATCTCGATCACCTCGAACGCGTCGCCGAGCCGGTCCTTGAGGGTCTTGAACCGCTCGCCCGGCGCCATGAAGTCCTCGCTGAACCGCAGGCCGATCGCGCACAGACCTTCCTTGTCGGCACGGTCTTTGAAGGCGTTCAACTCCAGATCGCTCACCCCGGCGTCGCGCTTCTGGCGCGGTGTGAACGGGAACGGGACCGACGGCTGGCTGAGCACCGGCGCGAGCACGCTGTCGTCGACCGCGGCGGCCAGCGCGAAGCCGCCGGTGAAGCACTCGCCGATCACCCCGACGCCCTTGCCCGGCGTCGCCTTGTTCAGATCGCGGGCCAGCGCGCGCAGGTAGACCGCCACCGGTCGCTGCTTGTTGGTCGCCAGCGCCGCGAATTCCCTTGTCACACAGGCACGTGCGATGGTCGAGACCACGTAACCGGGTTCTTTGGCGCGGCCGGGCTCACCGAACAGCGACGGGATCGCCACGGTGAAACCGTTGTCCACCAAGTGATTCCCCAGGCCAAGCACGCCCGGATGGATACCCGGGATCTCGGGGATCAGCACGACGCCGGGTCCTTCGCCGCGGCGGTAGACGTCGTGGGTGTATCCGCCGCCGGTGAACGGCGCCACTGTCCAGCCGGTGAGATCGGCTACCGGTGCGCTCATGGGTGTTTCTCCTGTCGGTGCGCAGGCAGAGGTTGCTGCGTTTGAGTGGCCGCCGCCAGCGTACGAAACTCGTCGACGCTGCCGGCGCCGGTGATGGCGACCTGCTCGGAACCGGCCGGGCTGGCGAGCCGCGTCGTCCAGATCGGCTCGACTCCGCCGTCGCCCTGGTAGGTGATCCACCGGACGCCGTTCACGTCGACGGCGCCGGTCGGATACATCGACGCGTGGACGGCGTTGACCAGCTTGGCCTCGTCGGCGTTGCTCTGCGTCAGGCGCAGGTACTCGCCGGACGGGCTGATGAAGCCGACGATCGAGGTGACGGCGCGCAGCTTCTGGCCGGTTGCCGGGTCGCTCCGGCCGTCGGAGATGCCACCGCGGCCGCCGGAGTTGGCCTTCCACCCGTCGGGCAGCCGCGGCAACCGGACCGGGAAGCCCAGGGTCTGCGCGTCGGCGTTCAGGGCGCCGGCCGCGTCGTAGGACGGCACCGGCCCCTGGTTGAGTCCGCCCGGGGAGAAGGAGCACATCCCGACCACGCCGGCCAGCACGATGCAGGCCAGTACCAGCGGCGCGATCGACCAGAACATGTCGCGGCCGTCTTGCAGCAAGCGGGGCTTGGGCGCTTTGGCCGAGGGCTGTGGCTGTTCAGCCGAGGGCTGTGGCTGCGTCGTCACACCACGAGTATCCCAGCTACCGACCGGCAACCTGCCTCTGGGACAATCGGCAGCCATGAGCGCAGGTTCTCGTCGTGAAGCCCCGGACCGCAACCTCGCCCTCGAGCTCGTCCGGGTGACCGAGGCTGGCGCCATGGCCGCCGGCCGCTGGGTGGGCCGCGGCGACAAGGAGGGCGGCGACGGCGCGGCCGTCGATGCGATTCGCCAGCTGGTGAACTCGGTCTCGATGCGTGGCGTCGTGGTCATCGGCGAAGGCGAGAAGGACGAAGCGCCGATGCTCTACAACGGCGAGCACGTTGGCAACGGTGACGGACCGGAATGCGACTTCGCCGTCGACCCGGTCGACGGCACCACGCTGATGAGCAAGGGTATGCCGAACGCGATCTCGGTGCTCGCGGTGGCCGATCGTGGCGCGATGTTCGACCCGTCGGCGGTGTTCTACATGAACAAGATCGCCGTGGGCCCCGATGCCGCCCACGTCCTCGACATCACCAAGCCGATCGCCGACAACATCCGCGCGGTCGCCAAGGTCAAGGGCCTCTCGGTGCCCGACATGACGGTCTGCATCCTGGACCGGCCGCGGCACGCCCAGCTGATCGAGGACGTGCGGGTCACCGGAGCCCGGATCCGGCTGATCACCGACGGCGACGTGGCCGGCGCGATTTCGGCCTGCCGGCCGGGCTCCGGCACCGACCTGCTGGCCGGCATCGGCGGCACGCCGGAGGGCATCATCGCCGCCGCTGCCATTCGCTGCATGGGCGGCGAACTCCAGGCCCAGCTGGCGCCGACCGACGACGCCGAACGTCGCAAGGCGCTGGACGCCGGCTACGACCTCGACGCGGTGCTGACGGTCCGCGACCTGGTATCCGGCGAGAACGTCTTCTTCTGCGCGACCGGTGTGACCGACGGCGACCTGCTCAAGGGCGTGCGCTACGAGCCGGGCGGCTGCACCACCCAGTCGATCGTGATGCGGTCGAAGTCCGGGACGCTGCGGATGGTCGAGGGCTTCCACCGGCTGGCCAAGCTCAACGAATACTCCGCAATCGACTTCACCGGCGACAGCAGCGCCGCGTACCCCCTGCCGTAAACCCCCGAAGAAGAGACCTCTTCTATTTCGAAAGAAGGCGCCCAATGGCAGACGACACCGAATACCGCATCGAACACGACACCATGGGCGAGGTTCGCGTGCCCGCAAAGGCGTTGTGGCGGGCTCAGACTCAGCGCGCCGTCGAGAACTTCCCGATCTCCGGGCGTGGCCTCGAACGCACCCAGATCCGCGCGCTGGGCCTACTGAAGGGCGCCTGCGCCCAGGTCAACAAGGACCTGGGCCTGCTGGCCGCGGACAAGGCCGACGCGATCATCGCCGCGGCCGCCGAGATCGCCGACGGCAAGCACGACGATCAGTTCCCGATCGACGTCTTCCAGACCGGTTCGGGCACCAGCTCGAACATGAACACCAATGAGGTGATCGCCAGCATCGCCGGCGCCAACGGCGTGACCGTGCACCCCAACGACGACGTGAACATGTCGCAGTCGTCCAACGACACCTTCCCGACCGCCACCCACATCGCATCCACCGAAGCCGCTGTGCGCCATCTCATTCCGGCGCTACAGGTGCTGCACGATGCGCTGGCCGACAAGGCCCGCGAGTGGCACACCGTGGTCAAGTCGGGCCGCACCCACCTGATGGACGCCGTCCCGGTCACGCTGGGCCAGGAGTTTTCCGGATACGCCCGCCAGATCGAGGCCGGCATCGAGCGGGTCAAGGCCACGCTGCCGCGCCTGGGCGAGCTCGCGATCGGCGGCACCGCCGTCGGCACCGGCCTCAACGCCCCTGACGGCTTCGGCGCCAAGGTGGTCCAGGTACTCGTCAAGGACACTGGCCTGACCGAACTGCGCACCGCGGCAAACTCTTTCGAGGCCCAAGCCGCCCGCGACGGGCTGGTCGAGGCGTCTGGTGCGCTGCGGACGATCGCGGTGTCGCTGACCAAGATCGCCAACGATGTTCGCTGGATGGGCTCGGGCCCGCTGACCGGGCTGGCCGAGATTCAGCTGCCGGATCTGCAGCCTGGGAGCTCGATCATGCCGGGCAAGGTCAATCCCGTTCTGCCCGAAGCCGTTACCCAGGTGGCCGCGCAGGTGATCGGCAACGACGCCGCGGTCGCGGTGGGTGGCCTGTCGGGCGCGTTCGAGCTGAACGTCTACATCCCGATGATGGCCCGCAACGTTCTGGAGTCGTTCAAGCTGCTGACCAACGTCTCGCAGCTGTTCGCCGAGCGCTGCATCGTCGGCCTCAAGGCCAACGAGGAGCATCTGAAGGAGCTGGCCGAATCGTCGCCGTCGATCGTGACGCCGCTGAACTCGGCGATCGGCTACGAGGAGGCCGCCGCGGTGGCCAAGCAGGCGCTCAAGGAAAAGAAGACGATTCGGCAAACCGTCATCGATCGGGGGCTGATCGATGACAAGCTGTCCGAGGAAGAACTCGACCGCCGTCTCGACGTACTCGCGATGGCCAAGGTGACCGAGGAGTAGCCATGCTGGACGACGGACTCCGCCAGCGGCGTCTCGCGCTCATCAAAGAGCACATGGACACCGAGGTGACCAAGGAGTTCGATCGCACCCTGGCGACCTTCAACGGGCATCCGCGGTACGAAATCATGGCCACCGGCCAGGTTTTCGACGGCGACGACGAGGTGATGAACTACTACCTCACCACCCGCACCGCGTTCCCCGACCAGCGGCACGAAAACGCACGGTTTCACTTCACCGACGACACGGTGATCACCGAATTCGACCTGCTGGGAACGAATCTCGGCGAGTTCTACGGCATGCCGCCCACGGGCAAGTCGTTCCGGGTGCCGATCATCGCGGTGTTCTTCTTCGACGGTGAGCGAATCACCAACGAGCGCATCTACTTTGACAGCGCCAGCCTCGTCACCCAGATCGGCCGCGGCGAGTTGCTGGCGCTGGCCGCGTCGGGTGAGCTACCCGGGCAGTGACACCCGCGAGGCTCCCTCAGTTCCGCGCCGCCACAGCTGGCCCGGCAGGCGAATGCGCTAGTAGGAAGTCCGCGCAGCGCTCTCCGACCATGATCGCGGGGGCGTTGGTGTTGGCACGGGGAATCCGAGGTAGCGCGGAGGCGTCGGCGACGCGTAGGTTGTCGACACCGCGGACGCGGAGCCGTTCGTCGAGCGGGCTGTCGGATTCCGTGCCCATCGCCACCGTGCACGATGGGTGGTACGTCGTGATGGCGGTTTCTCTGATGTGGGCCTCGATGTCGGCACCCGGGCCCGGGAAATATTCGCGGTCGACCGCGGAGACGATCGGTTCGGTGGCCATGATTTCGCGGGCACGCTGCACCCCGCGGACGAGGGCATCGACATCGTCCCGCTCGGTGAGCAGGTTCATCCGGATCGCGGGCGGTGTCGCGGGATCCGACGAGCGGATGACAACGCTGCCCCGGCTCTTGGGCGTCCAATACGAACTCCCGATCGCAAACGCGGGCTCGAGCTTTCCCGCGCGTGGATCGACCGTGGGATCGGCGAGCGCGTTGAGCAGTTGAAAGTCGCAGGCGGGGAGGTCGGGCGTCGACCGGATGTGGGCTACCGCCTCGACGATGCTGTTGGCGAACTTGCCCTTTCGGCTAAACAGCCACTGCAACAGCCACTTTGGATTCGTGGTATCCGACAGCCCGGGATACCCCGGCTTCAGCGACCAGATCGTCCAGACGTGCGGGTGGTCGGTGAGGCCCTGGCCGACACGAGGACTGTCGACGACCGGAGCGATCCCGAGAGTGTGCAGGTGGTCGGCCGGGCCGATGCCGGACAGCTGCAATAGGTGCGGTGTGCGGTACGCGCCCGCGCTGACGACGACCTCGCTGTCGGCGAAGGCCTGCTGTAGATGTCCACGGCGGCGGTACTCGATGCCGATGGCACGGCCGTCGCGAATGATCACGCGGCGGACCTCGGCCTTGGTGACGACGGTCAGATTTTTCCGGCGCTGTAGATAGCCGCGCGGCGTACTCCAGCGTTGGCCCTTGTGGATGGTGACGGGCGGGATGGTCGCGCCGTCGAGTTCGGGTCCGCTGACATCGTCGTCTGCGCACACACCTGCCGCTCGGGCCGCGGCGACGAAACGTTCAGACAGTTCGTCGGGAAACGGTACTCGGCCAATTCGCATCGGCCCCTGTTCAA
Organism: uncultured Actinomycetota bacterium; assembly: GCA_963822655.1. GTDB lineage: Bacteria > Actinomycetota > Actinomycetes > Mycobacteriales > Mycobacteriaceae > Mycobacterium. The sequence goes on along the minus strand of CAWGIJ010000011.1, from coordinate 619,832 downwards.
TTCGCTCGAAAACTGGTGCCACCTCGTCCCATGACCAGCCCGGCAGCTGCCAGCCGTCATAGTCGAGGTTGCTGCCCTTGATCCACAGCATCATGTTCATTGCGCTCGTGCCACCCAGCACTCGACCGGCGTGCAGGGCGATCCGGCGTTGGGCGCAGCCGGGCTCCGGGTCGGTCTCGTAATCCCAGTCCATCGATGTGCCGAACTGGCGGATGTTCGCCAGTGGCGCTCGCACTTCTATTCGCCGATCCGAACCGCCCGCTTCGATGAGAAGCACCGTCGACGACGACTCAGCGGCCAACCGCCCCGCTACCGCACATCCGGCAGAGCCGGCTCCGACCACGATGAAGTCGTACGTAGCCATCGAGTGCCTCCTGCTCGACCGACACCCCCGCGCTACGAGTAAACGCGCTCGCGCTCGATTGCGCTAGCTGCCGTTGTTCGGCCCGCCCGAATTCTGGCCTGCCACATCGGTGATCGGTAGGTTAGGCATCGGAGCCGGCGACGGCGTATTCGGCAGCGACGGAATCTCCGACGGCGGAATGTCGTGCAGCGCATTGGCGGCCGGCCCGTTCTCGCGACTGCCGTACACGCTCCCCGGGGCCCGCGGTCCGAGCAACTGACTGACCGTGACCAGGTGGTAGTTATTGGCCTTGAGCACGGGGATGAACTGCTCGACGAGGTCGACGGTGCTGGAGTAGGTGTCGTGCATCAGCACCACGGAGCCCCGCTTGATCTGGCTTATCAACAACTGTCGACTGGCGGCGGTGTTGGAGTCGTTGATCCAGTCGAAAGGGATGACGTCCCAGAGGATTCCGGCCAGGCCCGCCTTGGCGGCCTGCTCGTTGACGCTCGCATTGGTCAGCCCGCCCGGCGGCCGCCACAACTTCGGCGTCGTCCCGGTCGCGGAGACGATCGCGTCGTTCGCCCGGGAGAACTGGCTCGGCACGTCGGCGGCCCGCAGCGTCGTCATGTTGGGGTGTTCCCAGGTGTGGCTGCCGAGTTCCATGCCGGCCTCGACGACCCGCTTCGCGCCCGCCGGGTTGGCCGCAACCTTGTTGCCGATCTCGAAGAACGTCGCCTTGGCGTTGTTGGCCTTCAGGATCCCCAGCAGCCGGTCGGTGTACGGGGTCGGCCCGTCGTCGAAGGTGAGCGCCACGCACTTGACCTGTGCGCAGTCGACGACGTCGTTGGCATGGGCGAACCGGACGTGTCCGGTGAACGCACCGATCCCCACGATCACCGCGGCGGCCGCGACGCCGGCAACGGTACGCAGGTACCGCAACTTCTGGCTGTCGGGTCGCTTCGGCACTGCAGAAGCCTACAGAATCCCCGATTTAGAGCGGGGCGCCGCTGATCTCTTCCAGCATCTCGGTCACCAGCGCGGCGATCGGCGACCGCTCGCTGCGATGCAGGGTGATGTGCGCGAAGAGCGGGTGCCCCTTGAGCTTCTCGACCACCGCCGCGACGCCGTCGTGGCGGCCGACCCGGAGGTTGTCGCGCTGAGCGACGTCGTGGGTCAGCACCACCCGCGAGCCCGTACCCAGCCGGGACAACACGGTCAGCAGGACGTTGCGTTCCAGCGACTGCGCCTCGTCGACGATCACGAAGGAGTCGTGCAGTGACCGCCCGCGAATGTGGGTCAGCGGCAGCACCTCGAGCATGCCGCGGGACAGCACTTCTTCGAGTACCGCGGGGCTGGCCAGGCCTTCGAGGGTGTCGAAGACAGCCTGGGCCCATGGACCCATTTTTTCGCTCTCGCTGCCGGGCAGGTAGCCGAGCTCCTGGCCGCCGACCGCGTACAGCGGCCGGAAGACGACCACCTTGCGCTGAGTGCGCCGCTCCAGCACGGCTTCCAGGCCGGCGCACAGCGCCAGCGCCGACTTGCCGGTACCGGCCTTGCCGCCCAGCGACACGATGCCGACCGACTCATCGAGCAGCAGGTCGAGTGCAACGCGTTGTTCGGCCGACCTTCCCCGGAGGCCGAAACTTTCGCGGTCACCGCGGACCAGCTGCACCTTCTTGTGCGCGTTCACCCGGCCGAGCGCGTGCGAGCTGCCGGCCAATAGCCGAATGCCGGTGTGGCAGGGGAGGTCTCGGGCACCCTCGAGATCGACCTCACCGTCGGCGAACAGTACGTCGATGTCGTCGGCGCTGGTTTCCAGCTCCGTCATACCGGTCCAGCCGGAGACCACGACGTCCTGCGCGTGGTACTCGTCGGCGGGCAGACCCACCGCGCCGGCCTTGACGCGCAGCGGAATGTCCTTGCTGACCAACGTGACTCGCTTGCCCTCGGCGGCGAGGTTGGCCGCGCAGCACAGGATGCGGGAGTCGTTTGTGTCGGTGCGGAACCCGGCCGGCAGCACCGACGGGTCGCTGTGGTTGAGCTCGACGTGCAGCGTGCCGCCTTGCGTGCCAACCGGAATGGGCTGATCGAGGCGTCCGTGCTCGATGCGGAGGTCGTCGAACAAGCGCAGCGCCTGGCGGGCGAACCAGCCCAGCTCGTGGTGATGGCGCTTGGCTTCCAGCTCACTGATCACCACTAGCGGAACCACGACTTCGTGTTCGGCGAAGCGGGAGCAGGCCCACGGATCGGACAACAGGACCGACGTGTCGAGCACGTACGTTCTGATGGTGTCCTGGGTAACCGCCGCAGAATCAGTCACGAGCGCTCCTCGAGCTCATCGCCCGGCTCGCTGCCGCATGCGGGTGGAGTCCCCAACGCCACCCAAGCGCGCGAGGCTTTCTCACCGGGCTAGATGCCCGTGCGGCCCGCACGGACGAATCGGCGGGGGCCGCGGCGTAAGGACCGGGGCCGGCGGTCCTTTCGAGTTCGAGTCGAGAGGCGCCGCCCGGATAGCAGAGCATGTCGCTAGCCATCGACTGCGACGGTACCCGCGCGGGAGCATCCGCGCCGTGCAGGCGCGCCGTGTGCGGAGGCGAGTGCGGCGTTACTAGCTGAGGACGAACTGCCGCAGGGCGGGCTCGTCGGCCACACCCCAGGCGGTGATCCGGTCGGAGATGACCTTGCGCAGTTGGTCGGGGCCGAAAATGCCTGCCTCGGCGACGATCTGCACCTTGTCGGCATAGGCGTCGATGTCCGCGCCGACGACCTCGATCTCGGCCGCACGCGCTGCGATCGCGGCGACCGTCTCGTCGTGGCTGTAGGTCAGCAGGTGCGCGACGAGGTTGCTGAAGAACTCCTCGTGCCGCTGCTCGTCGCGGGCGATGTTGGCGATCAGCCCGGCCAGCACCGGCTCCTCGATCTGCGCCGCGAGATTGTCGCTGTACACCGCATGGGCGCCCTCGAAGAGGGTCATGAACACCAGCGTCTCGATCTTCGAGAATTGGTCGGCGCGGTAGCCCTTATCCGCCACATGCTCGAAGCGGACGTGCTCATTGGCGGTCGGATCGATCTCGCGGGTCACGACGAAGTACTCGCGCAGCGCGATCGCGTGCAGGTGCTCCTCGGCGGTCCAGCGACCGATCCACTGGCCCCACATGTCCTCGAGGATGAAGTGCTCGACGAACTCGCGGTGATAGCCGGCCAGGTTGTCCTTGGTGATCAGCAGGATCTCGCACGCGTCGGTGATCGATTTCGGCAACGTCACCTGTGACGGGTCCCAGTCGCGGCCGCCGAGGAATGCGAAGTTCTCGCCCTGATCGAACGGCACGAAGTCGTGCGCATACCACGTCTTCTCGGTGCTGATGTGACGATCGAGGTTCGCACCGACGACCGGTTCGAGCTCGAGCATCAATGCGTCGGCGACGGGTTTGACAGCCATAAAAGTAACTATAACCCGCGTACACAGTTATCCGAAATCTACCGCGCAGTCGCGGGAGAATCAGACGAGCGACCAGTCCTCCAGGCCGTCGTACAGCGGAAACTCCCTGGCCAGACGGGTGACGCGGTCGCGGAGCGAAGGCACGTCGGCGGCGGTGCCCGCCGCCAGGGCGGTGGCGATGATGTCGGCGACCTCGCTGAACTCGGTGTCGCCGAAGCCACGGGTGGCCAGCGCCGGGGTGCCGACGCGCAGGCCGGAGGTGACCATGGGCGGGCGCGGGTCGTTGGGCACGGCGTTGCGGTTGACCGTGATGCCGGCCTCGTGCAGCAGGTCCTCGGCGGCCTGGCCGTCCAGCGGCGAGTCGCGCAGGTCGACCAGCACCAGGTGGACATCGGTGCCGCGGCTGACCACCGAGACGCCGGCCTTGGCCACGTCGGGCGCCAGCAGTCGCTCGGCGATGATCCGGGCGCCGGACAGCGTGCGCTGCTGCCGGTCGGCGAATTCCGGTGTGCCGGCGATCTTCAGCGCGACCGCCTTCGCGGCGATCACATGCATCAGCGGGCCGCCCTGCTGGCCGGGGAACACCGCGGAGTTGATCTTCTTGGCCCAGTCCTGCTTGCCCATGATCAGTCCGGACCGCGGACCACCCAGCGTTTTGTGCACGGTCGTCGAGACGATGTCGGCATGCGGCACCGGCGAGGGGTGCAGGCCGGCCGCGACCAGACCGGCGAAGTGCGCCATGTCGACCCACAAGCTCGCGCCGACCTCGTCGGCGATCGACTTGAACGCGGCGAAGTCCAGCGTCCGCGGGTAGGCCGACCAGCCGGCGACGATCACCTTCGGGCGGAACTCCAGCGCCTGGGCGCGGACCACGTCCATGTCGATCAGGTGGCTGGTGGCATCGACGCCGTAGAAGGCGTTCTCGTAGAGCTTCCCGGAGAAGTTGAGCTTCATACCGTGGGTGAGGTGACCACCGTTGGCCAGGTCGAGGCCCAGCAGCCTCTCCCCCGGCGACATCAGCGCGTGCAGCACCGCGGCATTGGCCTGGGCGCCCGAATGCGGCTGGACGTTGGCGAAGTCGGCGCCGAACAGCGCCTTGGCGCGATCGCGGGCGATGTTCTCCACGACGTCGACGTATTCGCAGCCGCCGTAGTAGCGGCGGCCGGGTAGACCCTCGGCGTACTTGTTGGTGAGCACGCTGCCCTGGGCCTGCAGCACCGCGCGCGGGACGAAGTTCTCCGACGCGATCATCTCGAGCGTGTCGCGCTGACGACCCAGCTCCTTGCCGAGCAGCTCGGCGATGTCGGGGTCGACCTCGGCCAGCGGCTTGGACATCACTTCGGACTTGGTACGGGCGTCGGGGGCGGCAGTCACGCCCGCCAGTCTAAACGGGCAGCCCGGACGGGACGAACGGCTCGTCGAGCAACCGCCCGAACCGTTCGACCAGGCTAACCTCGGCGGGCCGGTCGTCCAGCCAGCCGCGCAGCAGCCGGTAGCCCTCGACATAGGTGCTGGTGTAGGCCCGCCAGAGCGGGGAGGACAGGAACCGCAGCATCTGCCGGGCCCGGGTGTCGTTGACCAGCAACCAGCGGCGCAGGAACTCCGCCACCTCGTCGGCGTCGCGGTGCTCGTCGTGCAGCATCAGCGCCGCGTCCTGACGCACACCGGCCAGCGCCGCCGACGCCTCGGACACCGCCACCGCACGCTCGCCGTCGAAGCGCAGGCCGAGGTCGGCGTAGATCTCGCGGGCCCAGCTCCCCCAGCTCGAGCCGATCGCCGCGTACAGCGCGAGGTCGGCCAGCCCCTCGGCCATCAGGCACTGCGGGGTGTTGACCAGAAAGATGGTCTGCTCGGCCTGACCCTTGCGGTGCACCAGGCCGGCCTCCTTGCGGCAGTGCTCGGTGTGATGCCCCGGGTAGGACTCGTGGGCCACCAGTCGCGGCAGGTTGGACATCAGTTGCTTGAGGTCGGCGTTGACCGCGACCGTCGAGCGGTAGTCGCCCAGGTAGTAGTTGAAGCCCGACCATGGCTTGTCGGTCACCACCTGGTAGTCGACGGTCTCGCCGTCCGGGAGGGGATATTCGGCGCGGACCCGGTCGCGCAGCGCGCTGGAGAACGCCTCGATGCAGGCCGCCAGCCGGTCGGGCGGAATTTCTTCGCCGACGCGTTGCGCCTCCATCCGGTCGGCCAGTGGCCCGCTGCCGCCCAGCGCTTCGTCGAGGCGGGCGTGCGCTTGGCTGTACGTTTCGGGGTCGCCTTTGCCGATCCGCACGTCGAAGTAGGCGTGGACTTCGTCGACGAACCCGATGTCGTCGCCGGCGAATTTGCGCGCGGCGCATTGCAGCGCCCGCAGGTGGGCACCGACATAGTCGGCGCGCTGGGCGTCGAAGCCGTTGCGGTGCGGCACATCCGGCAGCGCGTCGAGCAGTCGCCCGGCTTGGCGGGCGAGGTCGGCCGGGTCGGGCGCGAGCTCGCCCGCCACGGTCTGACGCAGCGCCGGATCGCCGGTGAAGGCGTCGACGTAACCCTCCTCGATGCGGTCGAAGCGCAGGCCGAGTAGCAGGTACTCGCGGATCAACGCGTCAGGTTGCACGCTCGCCAACGTATCTTGCGCGACTCCTCCTCCGGCGCCTGGCGGCGGCACCGTCGCCGCGCGGACGTATCCCAGCCGCCCACCGCGCCGCCGAAGCTGCAAGACTGACTGTCATGCCGCGGCCAAGCGAGCCGAGCCCCTATGTGGAGTTCGATCGACGACAGTGGCGCGCGCTCCGTATGTCGACGCCGCAGCCACTGACCGAAGCGGAAATCGTCGGCCTGCGAGGTATCGGCGAGCAGGTCAACCTGCGCGAGGTCGAAGAGGTCTACCTGCCGCTAGCACGACTCCTGCACCTGCAGGTCGCGGCCCGCCAGAGACTGTTCTCCGCAACCGCGGAGTTCCTGGGCGAGCCGCAGCAGAACCCCGACCGGCCGGTGCCGTTCATCATCGGCGTCGCCGGCAGCGTGGCGGTCGGTAAGTCGACGACGGCCCGTGTGCTGCAGGCGCTGCTGGCCCGCTGGGATCACCATCCGCGCGTCGACTTGGTCACCACCGACGGGTTTCTTTACCCCAACGCCGAGCTGAGTCGACGAAATCTCATGCACCGCAAGGGTTTTCCGGAGAGTTACGACCGCCGGGCGCTGATGCGGTTCGTCACGTCGGTGAAGTCGGGATCGGATTACGTGTGTGCGCCGGTGTATTCGCACCTGCACTACGACCGAGTGCCCGACGCCAAGCAGGTGGTGCGCCACCCCGACATCCTGATTCTCGAAGGCCTCAACGTTCTGCAGACCGGGCCGACGCTGATGGTGTCGGACCTGTTCGACTTCTCGCTGTATGTGGACGCCCGGATCGAGGACATCGAGGGCTGGTACATCTCGCGGTTCCTGGCGATGCGTTCGACGGCGTTCGCCAATCCGGCGTCGCACTTCCACGACTACGCCGGGCTCACCGACCAGCAGGCCGATGTCGCGGCCCGCGACATCTGGCGATCGATCAACCGGCCCAACCTGATCGAGAACATCCTGCCGACGCGGCCGCGGGCCACCCTGGTGCTGCGCAAGGACGCCGACCATTCCATCAACCGGCTGCGGCTGCGCAAGCTATGACGATCCGACGACTGACTACCGCGGCGACCCAGATCGTTGAGTCTGTCCTGGCGGTGGGCGGAATCCGGGTGGGCACCGAGGAGCCGCCGCACACCAGCGAACGGTTGACCGACCGGGTCGAGATCCGGCGCTACCAACCTCGGATCGCCGCCGAGACCGTCGTCGACGCAGAGCAACGGCAGGCGCTCGAGCAGGGTTTCCGACGGCTGGCCGGTTACATCTTCGGCGGCAATCAGGCCTCGAGCAGGATCGCGATGACGGCGCCGGTCAGCCGCGCGCCGGCAGACGGGCGCGGCTGGACGGTGCGGTTCTTCATGCCGTCGACCTGGACGATGGCGACACTGCCGACGCCCGACGACGCTCGAGTCCGGTTGGCAGAGGTGCCCGCCGAGACGATGGCGGTTCTGCGATTCAGCGGCCTGGCCAAACCGGACGTGATGGCGGCGCATACCGCGGAGCTACAAGAATCGTTGCGGCGCAACGACATTGAGATGACGGGCGAGCCAGTCGTCTGGTTCTACGATCCGCCGTGGACATTGCCGTTCCGCAGGCGCAACGAAGTGGCCGTGCCGATCGAGTCGTAGCTAGACGCGCAACAGGCCGATGCGGGGACGCACACCGCAACCTCTGACAGTGGCGCCCCGCACCGGCGGGACGGGAGCTACGCCGGCAGCCGGCGCACTCCGAGGTATTGCAGGTAACCCATCAACGCGAAGTAGCCGCCGGTGGCCAGCGTTGCCGCGACGCCGGTCTCGGTGAGCGGCAGCACGCCGGCGGCGAGCACGCCGAGAGTCGCGACCGTAAGGACCATGTTGCCGACGATCAGGCCGATTCCGACGCGGCGCAGATCGGGGGCCGCGGCCAGGCCGTACACCGCCAGGCCGGCGAGGACGAGCAGTGCGCCGCCGATGAATTCGGCGGTCGAGCTCAGGCCGGTCAGCGACGACAGCGGGTCCGCCATCAAGGCGATGAAGAGGCCGACCAGTCCGCCGAGCGTTGCGTCAAGCCGCATGGCGAAGCGCAACAGAGAGTCGGTCGAGTCGTAGATGGGTCGAGTGGCCAGTGGAGTAACAGCGGTCATGTCGGAACTCCTTGTTGCGATTTCGGGTCGAACACCTCTGAGCCTGCCGACCAGGGGCTGCCAGATCGACGCGTGGCACTGCCATGCACTGCCATGCGCAGGTCAACGGAGTGATCTAGGCCACGTATTCCATGTGTAGCTGATCTAAGCGTCAGCTGGAGACGGCTACCCGGCCGCGCAGATCGGCGGCGATCAGTTTGGCCGCGGCGTTCTGCCAGTTGTGCAGCGAACGTTGCGGCACTTCGGTGACGAACCACTGCCACGCCTGACGCGCGGTCGGATCCAGCCCCGCGGCGGTGGCGTTCTGCGCGTAGGCCCGCACGCCGACGACATACGGGAAGTAGAGCGAGTTGTAATGCCGCCATTGCTCGGAGGTGCCGAAGTCGCCGCCGTCGCGCGGTTTGAGCGCGGCGATCCGGTCGGCGAGCAGCGCCTTGAGTTCGATGGCACGTTCCAGCGGTTGATCCGGCGCGCCGCGAGCGGCCAGCCGCTCGTCGATGCACGGCAGTGTGGTCAGCGGGTTGGCCACCAGCTTGGACAGGTCGCCGTAGTGCCCGAGCGCGCGGCGGGTCAGCCGGGCGAAGCTGTCGTCGTCGAAGCCGTCCAGCGGATCGGCCAGCCGCAGCGGCAGCGCGGACTGGGTGCGCCGCAACGTCTCTCGATGGGCCCGCAGCAACGGCGCCCGGGAGAACACCATCCGGTCGAGTATCCCGGCCAGCGGGTCGGCCAGCACCTGCACCGAAGCCGCGATGGCCAGGCTGGTGAACAGCAGGACGGTCAGCGCGATCTGCGCGGTGCTTTCGCTGCGGGTCAACGCGATCGCGATCAGCATCTGGCCGCCGAGCAGCGCGACGACCATGCCGGCGCCGGTGAACGAGCGCAGCATGTCGGCCCGTAGCGCCTGGCCCTCGTCGAAGGCGTCCCACAGCGCGACCGCGACGCCGAGGCAGAACACGTCGCAGCCCGTCGAGGCCAGGGCCAGCCAGCTCGGCACCACGCCCAGCGGAATGATCAGGATCGCGTTGGCCAATGCGAAGAACATCGTCGCGGTGATGATCAGCCCGACCACCGGGATCTTCTGCTCGCGGTTGCGCAGGGCGGCGGCCATCGCGCCCAGCGTCGACACCGAGATCACGCCGCACATCACCAGGTGGCCGAGGCGCAGCGGCCCCGCGACGCTACCCGCCAACGTCGCGCCGAACAGCGTCAGCGCGGCTACGACAGCGACCAGCACGGCCTCGGCAGCACGACCGCGTTCGCCGTCGCACGGCCGGGCCAACTCGACCAGAACCGCGAACCAGGCGATGCCGGGAACGGCGACGAGATAGATCTCGATGTGGCCGAGCACCGCGGAGTGCGTCACGAGCCGCACCGCGTCCAGCGCGACCGCCGTCGCGAAACTGCACAGGCCCACCGCGGAGAACGCGAGGACGGGTTTGCGTGGATTGCGGGCCAACAGATACAGCCCCAGCCACCAGCTCAGCGAGAACACGAAAGCTGAGAGCGCAGCCATGTTCTCAGTGTGCCATCAGATGACGTGACGGCGACCCGCTTCGCACGGCTGACGCCGCGCTCGCGATCGCCGGGCTAGGCGCCGTAGCGACGATGCCGCTGGCTGAAATCGCGCAGCGCACGCAGGAAGTCGACCCGGCGGAACGCCGGCCAGTGCGCCTCGGTGAACCACATCTCCGAATAGGCGCTCTGCCACAACAGGAATCCGGATAGCCGTTGCTCCCCCGACGTCCGGATCACCAGATCGGGGTCGGGCTGGCCGGAGGTGTACAGGTTTTCGGAGATGGCGTCGACGGTGACGGCCTCGATCAGCTCCTCACCACTGGCACCGTTGGCCATGGCCTTGCTCAGCAGGCCGCGCACCGCGTCCGTGATCTCCTGCCGGCCGCCGTACCCGACCGCGACGTTGACGTGGAAGTTGCCATTGCCGGCGGTTGTCGCTGTGCCGTTGACGGCGTCACGAATCTGTCGCGCGGGCTCCTCGCCGATCAGCTCGAGGTCACCGACCGTGCGCACGCTCCACCCGTTGGCCGGCGCGCAGATCTCCTCGACGACATCGGTGATGATCTCGATCAGCGCGGCCAACTCTGCCGGGTCGCGGCGCAGGTTCTCGGTGGACAGCAAATAGACGGTCGCCATCTCGATGCCGGCTTCCTGGCACCAGCGCAGCATCTCGGCGATCTTGGCCGCGCCCATCCGGTAGCCGTAGCTGACGTCGTCGTAGCCGGCGTCGCGGGCCCAGCGGCGATTGCCGTCGCACAGCACGGCGATGTGGCGTGGCAGCGCGGATTTCGACGCGGCGAGTCCTTGCCGCAGCCGCAACTCGTAGAGCCGATATAACGGTTCCTTGACACGCGGCGGAATGATCTCCACAGCGATCCAGATTACTGTGGGTCCCACGAGGCAGGCTGCGGTTAAGGAGTGTCGTTGAGTCAGGAGACCGAGGTGGCCACCCCGACCGGTGCTACCGAGACGGCACACAACGTCGGTGAGGTCGCCGAGCACATCGTCGAGGGCGTCAAGGACACTGCCCAGGCGCTGGTCAAGCCGCGAGCCCGCGGCTGGATCCATCTGGTGTCGGCCGTCATCGCCGTCTTCGCCGGCGCGTCACTGATCTCGGTGTCGTGGCCGCTGGCCGGCTTCACAGCGGGCATGGCGACGTTCATCTACACCGGCGCGGTGGTGGGCATGTTCACCACCAGCGCGGTCTATCACCGGGTCACGTGGAAATCGGTCAAGGCCCGCACCTGGATGAAGCGGCTCGACCATTCGATGATTTTCGTGCTCATCGCGGGCACCTACACACCGTTCGCCATGCTCGTCATGCCGCACGACGCCGGCGTGCTGGTGCTCTGGATGGTCTGGGGCGGCGCCCTGGCCGGGGTGCTGCTGAAGATGTGCTGGCCCACCGCGCCGCGCTGGGTCGGCGTGCCGCTGTATCTGATTCTGGGCTGGGTGTCGGCGTTCTACATTGCGGTGATCCTGCACAACGCCGGGGTCGCCGCCATGGTGCTACTCGCGGTCGGCGGCGCGCTCTACAGCATCGGCGGCATCATGTACGCGTTGCACTGGCCCGACCCGTGGCCGAGCACGTTCGGCTATCACGAGTTCTTCCACGCCTGCACCGCGGCAGCCGCGATCTGTCACTACATCGCGATCTGGTTCGCCGTCTTCTAAAGCCGCGCAAACGCTAGAGCTGCGTGACGCTGTCCGGCGACCAGTAGGCCTTCATCGCGCTGATCTTGCCGTCGCCGTCGAACGCCATCACGTCGATCGGCTCGATGAGCATCTTGCTGTCGCCGGCGGTGACAGTGAGCTTGAAGTGGAACGCGGCCTCGTGGCCGGCCACCCGCAGCGTCACCAGCTCGCATTGACGCTGGACGGCCTCCATCGCGGAGTAGAAGCCCTGGATCGCCTGGCGGCCGATGTGCACCTCGCCACCGACGGGGTCCTCGACGGTGGCGTCGTCGGCGTAGAGCTCGGTGATCTCGACCGCGGTTCCGCCGTTGACCAGGCTGATGTAGCGGTTGACGACGTCGGTGATCTGTTCGGCACTCGGCATGGATCGCAGGCTACCGCGCGAGCGCCGCGGCCAATTCGTCGACGCGTGTGACCGGCAGATCGCAGACCTGGCCACGGCACACGTACGCGGCGTCGGCGCCGCCAACCCGGTCGCGGCCGGCCAGCAGCACCGAGGAGTCCACCGCTCCGCCGACCACGATCGCGCCGCCTGGCGCGAGCCGTCGAGCCTCGAACAGCAAGGCCGATTCGGGACGCTCGCACGCGACCGCGATCTGTAACGGGCCGCGCACGGCGGCCTCGGCGACGGCCAGCCAGTGACCCGCCGAACGCGGCGCGCGGGCCAGCAGCGGCGAATGTGCTTGCAGCGTAACGGCTGCCGCTTGCCGGTAACGCTCCTCGCCGGTGATGTGCGCGACGGTCAGCAGCGCCTCGGCCATCGACGACCCGCCCGACGGGGTGGCGTTGTCATACGGATCGCCCGGCCGCAGCAGTAGTTGCTCGCCGTCGTCGGCGCTGTCGAACCAACGGCCCGGGTTGTCGCGATCGGCGAAGTGCGCCAACGCAAGATCGAGCAGCGCGGTGGCGGCGTTCAGCCAGACGGTGTTCATCGTCAGCTGATACAGCGCGAGCAGGCCGGTGGCCAGCATCGCGTGATCCTCCAGGATTGCCGCACTGTCACCGGCCCGGCCGCCGAGGCTGGCTCGCCGCAGCCGACCGTCGACCAGATGCAGGTGCAGCATCTCTGTCGCGCAATCGGCCGCTGCAGAAACTAATTCGGGTGCGGATAGCGCGACGGCGGCCTCGGCCAGCGCGGTGATCGCCAGCCCGTTCCAGCCGGTGATGATCTTGTCGTCGCGGGCGGGCTGCGGCCTGGCCCCCCGGGCGGCCAGCAGCGCCACGCGGACCCGTTCGAAGCGGTCCGGGTCGTCCGCGTCGCCGCGTCGTTGCAGCACCGATGCCCCGTCCTCGAACGTACCGCCGGGCGTGACGTCGAAAACCTGCGCCGCCCAAGCTCCGTCGCTGCCGCCGAGTGCCTCGGTGAGCTGGTCGGGTGACCAGACGTAGGTGGACCCCTCGCGGCCGTCGGCATCAGCGTCCAGCGACGAGGTGAACATCGCGCCGTCGCGGAGGTCGACGAGCAGAAAGCGTGCCGTCTCAGCAGTGACGCGGCGGGCCAGCGGATCGCCGGTGCGCCGGGCCCAATGCGCGTAAGCCCGCAGCAGCAGGGCGTTGTCATAGAGCATCTTCTCGAAATGCGGTACGACCCAAGCTTTGTCGACGCTGTAGCGGGCGAATCCGCCGGCCAGTTGGTCGTACATCCCGCCGCGGGCCATCGCGCCGCCGACGCGCGTGACGGCGTCCAGTGCCGGCTGAGAACCGGTGCGCTCCCAGTGCCGCAGCAGGGCCTCGATCAAGGCCGACGGCGGGAATTTCGGCGCCTTACCGAATCCACCGCGCTTGGTGTCCTCGTCGGACAGCACCGCCGCGACGGCGTGGTCGCAGAGCGCCGGTTGCACCGGCGGCCCGCCGTCGGGCAGAGCCGCCGCCATCGACCGCAGTTCGGCGGCGATCTGATCGGAGCTCTTCTCGACCTCAGTGCGGCGGCCCTCCCAGGTCTCGGTCACCGCCGAAAGAAGCTTGAGGAAGGCGTCTTTCGGGTAGTAGGTGCCGCAGAAGAACGGCCGGCCGTCGGGCGTCAGGAAGCACGTCATGGGCCAGCCGCCCTGCCCGGTCATCGCGATCGTGGCGTTCATGTAGACGGCGTCGATGTCGGGCCGCTCCTCACGATCCACCTTGATGCAGACGAAGCCGGCGTTCATCGCCGCCGCCGCGTCGTCGTCCTCGAATGACTCGTGGGCCATCACGTGGCACCAGTGGCAGGCCGCGTAGCCGATCGAAAGCAGAATCGGCACATCGCGTTTCGCCGCTTCGGCCAACGCGGCGGGCGACCACTCCCGCCAATGCACCGGGTTGTCGGAGTGCTGACGGAGGTAGGGACTGGCGGCCCCGGCGAGCCGGTTACCCGCCGTGCTCATGCGGCGCCGCTCCTCAGCATCGCTGCGCTCTGCATCGTCGTCAGCGCGGCTCATGCGGCGCCGCTCCTCAGCATCGCTGCGCTCTGCATCGTCGTCAGCGCGGCTCATGCGGCGCCGCTCCTCAGCATCGCTGCGCTCTGCATCGTCGTCAGCGCGGCTCATGCGGGGGTTGGTCGATCGTGCCGTCGTCGACGGCCTGATCCGGCTCGGGATGCTGCGGGTCGAACGACTCCGGCAGCTTCTTCAGGTGTCGGTTCATCGACCGCACCAGGAAGATCACGGCGATCAGCAACAGCACCACGACCAGCAGGCCGAACGGGCTGGCCTTGCCGAAGTCCGGTCCGCTGTTATGCGGACCCTCCTCGGCGAGCCAGGCCAGCGCGGCCAGATGCAGGTCCGTCACGATGCGTCCTCGATTCCGGCGAACAGATCGGTCTCGGGCAGCCGCACTGGAACACGCGAGCGGGCCAACTCGAATTCCTCCGTCGGCCACAGCTCCTGCTGCCAGGAGATCGGCGCGGCGAAGAAGTCGCCCTTGGGGTCGATCTGGGTGGCGTGGGCGCGCAGCGCGTCGTCGCGCTTGCCGAAGTAGGCCGAGCACTCGACGCGCGTCGTCACTCGGTCGGCGTGGACGTCATGCGCGGGATCCCAATGCTTGAGCCACTTTTCGAACGGGCCGGTCTGCCCGCGCTTCGCGAACTCATCCTGCAGCCTCTGCATCCGCTGACGCAGGAATCCGTGGTTGTAGTACAGCTTGGCGACCGACCACACCGGGCCCGCATCCGGGAAGCGGCGGTAGTCGCCGGCCGCCTCATAGGCGGCCACCGAAACCTGGTGGCAGCGAATGTGATCGGGATGCGGGTAGCCGCCGTTCTCGTCGTAGGTCGTCATCACATGCGGCCGGAATTCGCGCACCACCCGGACCAATGCCTCGGTGGCCGTCTCCAGCGGCGCCAGCGCGAAGCAGTCCTCAGGTAGCGGCGGCGGCGGATCACCTTGCGGCAGGCCCGAATCGATGAAGCCCAGCCAGGTGTGCTCGACGCCGAGTATCTCGGCGGCCTTGGCCATCTCGTCGCGGCGCACTTCGGCGATGCGCCCGTGCACCTCCGGCAAGTCCATCGCCGGGTTGAGGATGTCGCCGCGCTCGCCCCCGGTCAGGGTGACCACCAGGACGCGGTAACCCTTGTCGGCGTAGTAGGCCAGGGTGGCCGCGCCCTTGCTGGACTCGTCGTCCGGGTGGGCGTGCACCGCCATCAACCGCAGTTCGCTCACGTGCTCCCTGACTGTGTGCTGTCTTGTAACGCCTATAGTTCCAGGTCTAATAGTTCCATCCCGGCCGCCGGGGCTTGAAACCCCGGGCATCGACCTCACCACACCATGACCGAAGGCTCCTCCTCGCCACCCGAGTCCCGTTACGGGCGTGGCCGTCCACGGCTCCCGTCGCGGCGCTGGTTCATCGGGCTGTCCATCGTGGTCCTCGCGGCCGGACTCGCCCTCGCCTTCCTCGGCTATCAGCGGCTAGGCCCGAGCGACGTCGACGGGACGCTGGCCGGCTACCGGCTGATCGACAGCCAGACCGTGTCAGTAACGATCAGCGTGACCCGAAAAGATCCCTCCCGCGCCGTCGATTGCATCGTGCGGGTGCGGGCCAAAGACGGCAGTGAGACCGGTCGGCGCGAGGTGTTGATTCCACCGTCGACGCAGGCAACGGTGCAGGTGACCACCGTACTGAGGTCCAGTAAGCCCGCCGCGGTGGGCGACATCTACGGCTGTGGCACCGACGTGCCTGGGTACCTGCGTGCGTCCTGATTCCGGCTAACCCGGCGACGGGTGGCGAGCAAACGCCGAACTGCGAAAATGTCCTCGGCCCGCGCCCCCGCGGTGGTAGGCTTCTCGGATGCACGGTTCCGGCTGGGACCGTGTATTGCTGCATTCGCGGCCGTGTGCCGCGCAGGGGGTCCGCCCGACTACTGAGGTCGGCAGTGCACGTGGTGGGACCGCCCGACAGCACGACCGACAGCCTGCCGCGGCGGTATACCGCCCACCGACACCACAAGGAGCACGACGAGATGACGGACACCCAGGTGACCTGGTTGACCCAGGAATCACACGATCGGCTGAAGGCCGAGCTCGATCAGTTGATCGCGAATCGTCCGGTCATCGCCGCGGAGATCAACGACCGCCGCGAAGAGGGCGACCTGCGCGAGAACGGCGGCTACCACGCGGCCCGCGAAGAGCAGGGCCAGCAAGAGGCCCGCATTCGACAGCTGCAGGACCTGCTGAACAACGCCAAGGTCGGCGAGGCACCCAAGCAGTCCGGCGTCGCACTGCCCGGATCGGTGGTCAAGGTCTACTACGACGACGACAAGTCCGACAGCGAGACGTTCCTGATCGGCACCCGTGAGCAGGCCGTCCACGACGGCAAGCTCGAGGTGTACTCACCGAACTCCCCGCTGGGCGGCGCCCTGATCGACGCCAAAGAGGGCGAGACGAAGACCTACACCGTGCCCAACGGCAACACCGTCAAGGTGACGCTGGTCAGCGCGGAGCCCTACCACTCCTAATCGGCCAGCGCTTGCTCCAGGTCGGCGATCAGGTCGGCGACGTCCTCGATCCCGACGGACAGCCGCACCAGGTCGTCGGGAACCTCTAACTGAGAGCCCGCCGTCGACGCATGCGTCATGGCGCCGGGGTGCTCGATCAGCGACTCCACCCCGCCGAGCGACTCGGCGAGGATGAACACCTGGGTATTGGCGCACAACGCCTGCGCCGCGGCGCGACCGCCGCGCATCCGCACCGACACCATGCCCCCGAAGCCGTTCATCTGCCGCGCGGCGACCTGGTGACCGGGATGCGTCGACAGACCCGGGTACAACACCGTCTCGGCCGACGGGTGTCCGGCCAGGAATTCGGCGACGGCCGCGGCGTTTTCGCTGTGCCGCTGCATCCGCAGCACCAGCGTCTTGAGGCCGCGCATGGTCAGGTAGGCGTCGAACGGCCCCGGCACGGCGCCGGCGCCGTTCTGCAGGAATGCGAACGCTTCGTCCAACTCCTCGTCGTTGGTGACGAGCGCACCTCCCACGACGTCGGAGTGGCCGCCGATGTACTTCGTCGTCGAGTGCAGCACGATGTCGGCGCCCAGCGTCAGCGGCTGCTGCAGCGCGGGCGAGGCAAAGGTGTTGTCCACCAACAGCTTTGCGCCGGTCTCCGCCCCGATCTGGGCGATACCGGCGATGTCGGCGATTGACAGCAGCGGGTTGGTGGGCGTCTCGACCCAGATGAGCCGGGTCTGCGGCGTGACCGCCGCGCGCACCGCGTCGAGGTCGGACAGCGCGACCGGGGTGTGCACCACACCCCAGTGCGTGAAGACCTTGTCGATCAGGCGGAACGTACCGCCATAGGCGTCGTCGGGAATCACCACGTGGTCACCCGGACGCAGCAGCGACCGCAACGCGCAGTCGGTGGCCGCCATGCCGGAGGCGAACGCCCGGCCGAAGCGGCCGTCCTCGACGGCGGCCAGCGCCGCCTCCAGTGCGGCCCGCGTCGGGTTGCCGGTGCGGGCGTACTCGAACCCGCCGCGCAGCCCGCCGACACCGTCCTGGGCGAAGGTGCTACTGGCGAAGATCGGCGCGTTGACCGCGCCGGTCGCCGGATCCGGCCGGTAACCGGCGTGGATGGCCTTGGTTGCCAGGCCGGCCTTTGCGAAGTGTTCGTGTCCGCTCATCGTTGATCAGCCTAGCCAGGGCCGCGCGGCGAGCGGCGGCGCAAATAGGGCAGTTACCCCATGTGCACCGCGGTTGCTTGAGATCAGAATGACGAGTTATGAAGCGATTGATGCTGGGGGTAGTGGCCACTGGGCTGCTCTGGGGCGGTGTCACGGCCGCCGCGGCCGGCCCGGCTGCCGCCAGCTGGCCGGGCTGTCCCCCGGATAGCCCGGGAGGACCGTGCCGTTGGTGCCCCGGCGACCCCCCGGTGCAGACCGGCAACCTACGGGTAGACCCGGTCCGTTGGGACGCGAGCATCTGCCACACGTACTGGTATGTCGGGGGCGGTGGCAATGTGGCGCGGACCATCTGGGAGGGCGACGCGCCGCCACCACCGCCGCCACCGCAAACCGGGCTGGTCTGCGACCCCGGGACATTCACGAACTGTCGTATCGAGACCTGGCACCCGTGAAGCGAGGGGGCTAGCCTCTTACCGTTTGGTCCACCGGCACGCACACCGTGGCCATGATCTTGTCGGCCAGCGTCTGGCGCTTGGCGTCCCACAACGGGAACAGGTAGCCGACGTAGAAGATCGCGCTGTCGACCAGGTGGGCGATCGCGCGAAGCATCGACATGCCGAATCCAATTGGCGCACCTGTGTTTTCGCTGACAACCCGGAACTTCAGCACCGACTTGCCGATGCTGGATCCGGTGGTGCCCTGCCGGTAGCCGAAGTTCCAGACGAAGTAGCCCAGCGCGACCAGCGCCGCAATCCACATCACGGTGAGGCCGAGCGACGACGGCCCCGTCGAACAGATCTGCTCGACGGTGTCCATGGTGATGTTGGTCAGACAGGCGCTGTCGATCGAGTTCAGCAGCACCAGCCAGCCCACGCCGAGGATCAACGCCAGCGGCAGGTGGTCGATCACGTAGGCCCCCACCCGGGTGAGCCACGGCGTGTATTCCTCGCGCGCCAGGCCGCGCAGCGCCGGTCCGGGCGGCGGCGGGACGTATGCACCCGACGGCGGGGGCGGCGGCGGGTAGTTGCCGCCACCGGGCGGCGGGGGCGGCGGGAACGACGACGGTGGTTGTTCGGTCATGTTTGGCTTTCTCGTTGCTCGGTCATCTGCGCGACGCGCCGTCGGACAGGAACCCCAGCAGGTCGTAGCGGGTGATCACCCCGACCGGCTTGCCTTCCTCGACGACCATCACGGCGTCCAGATCGCGCAGTGTTTTGGCCAGCGAGCTGACCTGTTCGCCGGCGCCGATGATCGGCAGCGGCGGGCTCATGTGCGCACTGACGGCGTCAGCCAGGCCGGCGCGGCCCTCGAAGACGGCCGACAGCAGCTCGCGCTCGGAGACACTGCCCGCCACCTCGCCCGCCATCACCGGCGGCTCGGCGCCGACGACGGGCATCTGCGACACCCCGTATTCGCGCAGAATGCCGATCGCGTCGCGGACGGTCTCCGATGGATGGGTGTGCACCAGGTCGGGCAGTTGACCGGACTTGCCGCGCAACACGTCGCCGACCGTGGGCTGCTCGATCGAGCCGTCCAGCCTGGTCCGCAGGAATCCGTACGACGACATCCACGCGTCGTTGAAGATCTTCGACAAGTAGCCGCGGCCGCCGTCCGGCAGCAACACGACGACCAGCGCATCAGGCCCGGCTTCTTCGGCAACTTTCAGCGCAGCCACCACCGCCATCCCGCAGGAGCCGCCGACCAGCATGGCTTCCTCGCGGGCCAACCGCCTGGTCATGTTGAACGAGTCGGAGTCGGTCACCGCGATGATCTGGTCTGGCACCGCCGGGTCGTAGGCCGACGGCCAGAAGTCCTCACCGACTCCCTCGACCAGATACGGCCGGCCGGTCCCACCGGAATACACCGATCCCTCCGGGTCTGCGCCGACGACCTTCACCCGACCTTCGGACACATCCTTGAGATAGCGGCCCGCGCCGGTGATCGTCCCACCGGTTCCGATCCCGGCGACGAAATGGGTGATCTGGCCGTCGGTGTCGGCCCAGATCTCCGGGCCGGTCGTTTCGTAGTGGCTGGCCGGACCCTGCGGGTTGGAGTACTGGTCGGGCTTCCACGCGCCGTCGATCTCGCTGACCAGTCGGTCCGAGACGCTGTAGTAGCTGTTCGGGTGCTCGGGCGGCACCGCTGTCGGGCACACCACCACCTCGGCGCCGTAGGCGCGCAGCACGTTCTGCTTGTCCTCGCTGACCTTGTCCGGGCAGACGAACACACAGTGGTAGCCGCGGTGCTGGGCGACCAGCGCCAGGCCGACACCGGTGTTGCCCGAAGTCGGTTCGACGATGGTGCCGCCCGGTTTGAGCTCACCGCTGGCCTCGGCGGCGTCGATCATCTTCACCGCGATCCGGTCTTTACTGCTCAGTCCCGGGTTGAGGTACTCGACCTTGGCGACGACTCGGCCCGAGCCCGGTGGCACAACCGTGTTCAGCTGAACCAGTGGAGTGTTTCCGATGATCTCACTGATGTGTTGCGCGATACGCATGGATAGATGGTCTCAGGTGCGGCAAGGCCGCGCGCAGCAGCCCGGTTCAGCCTCAGCCGGTGGCCTCGCGGATGTATTCGCCGATCTGCCGCAGCGATCGGACCGCCTCCGGAACGATCGGCGCGGCGAGCTGGAAGTCGTGAATCTGGCCGGGCCAGACCCGCAGCTCGGTCGGTACGCCGGCCGCAGCGAGCGCGCTGGCGGCCAGACGGGCGTCGTTCAGCAGGACCTCCGACCCCGACACGTGGATCAGGGTCCGGGGCAAGCCGGGCTCGACGTGATCCAACGGCTCGTAGAGATGCTCGGGCTCGCCGTCGACCTTGTGTTTGCGGGCGGCCTTGGCCACCAACGTGAACAGCGCGTCAAAAGCCTTGGCGGGGAACATCGCATCGGTCTTGATGTTCGGGTGCTCCTGCTTGGGTTCCTTGGCCAGTTGCAGCAGCGGTGAGATCGCGACCAGCGCGGCGGGCTCTTCGTGGACCTGCTGAAGTCGTTGCGCCAGAGCAAGAGCCAGGTACCCGCCGGCCGAGTCGCCCGCGATGACGATCTGGTCCGGCTGGTAGCCGCGCAAGCGCAGCCAGCGGTAGGCGTCGTGACAATCGTCGAGCGCCTGGCCCACCGAGTGCTTCGGGATCAGCCGGTAGTTGACAACCAAGATCGGGGCGTCGGCAAACTTCGACAGCGCGTTGACGATGCGGCCGTGCGAGTTGACCCCACACGTCAGGAAGGCGCCGCCGTGCAGATACAGCACCACCCGCCGCTTGCCGTCGGCCGGCAGAACTCCGGGTGCGCGAACCAGTTGCGCGTCGCAGTGCGGCAGTCCGACGGTGGTCCGGACGGTGCCCGGGCCGGGAAGCAGCGCGCGGCAAGCGAAGTCGATGATTCCAAACGGAAAGGGAACAAACGGTATGTAGCTGACCACGCCCAGTGCCGGGCGGATGGTCAGCTTGCAGGCCAGCGCCGCCATCATGCCGGGAAGACTGGGACCGCTCTCGACGACCTCGACGGGCATACCGTCGTTGGACTGAAACCTGCGTGCCCGCAACACGTCACGGGAACGAAAGGGGGTCCGGGGCGAGCCCGAAACTTTGCTCGGTGCGGTCATGCTCGACACTCCTACGCCGTTGTAGTGCGAAAAACATGTCGACGAAGCAGCGGAGACTCCCACTCAGTCAGCTTCGTGAACTTAGCTTGACACCTTAGAGAACTTCAACAATCAAAGAGTCTGATTCGATACCAACATTGCTCCGACCCGTAACGCCGCAACCCAGGGGTTCCCGACTACCTGCGGCGCGACCCTTAAACTGGTCGCGTGGTACGACGCGCACCGCGGGGTTCGATGGTCGCGCTGGCCGCGGCGGGCGCGCTGGCATCAACCGGCACCGCCTATGTGGGGGCGCGCAACCTACTCATCGGCCAGGCCGCCAAGGCCCGCAGTCTCATCCCCAAATCTTGGGACGTCCCACCCCGCGCCGACGGCGTCTACAGCCCCGGCGGCGGCCCGGTGGAACGCTGGCAGCGCGGCATGGAGTTCGACCTGCACCTGATGATCTTCGGCGACTCGACGGCGACCGGTTACGGCTGCCGCATCGCCGACGAGGTGCCCGGCGTGCTGATCGCCCGCGGACTCGCCGAGCAGAGCGGCAAGCGGATTCGGTTGAGCACCAAGGCGATCGTCGGCGCGACCTCCAAAGGCTTGTCCGGACAGGTCGACGCGATGTTCGTGGCCGGGCCACCGCCGGACGCCGCGGTCATCCTGATCGGCGCCAACGACGTCACCGCGCTGAACGGCATCAGCGCCTCGGCGCGGCGCCTCGGCTCGGCCGTGCAACGGCTGTGCGACAGCGGCGCCGAGGTTGTCGTGGCCACCTGCCCCGACTTCGGTGTCGTCAAGGCGATTCCGCAGCCGCTGCGGTGGACGGTCCGCGCACTCGGCCTGCGACTGGCCCGGGCGCAGTCCGGCGCGGTGCGATCGGCCGGCGGCGTACCGGTGCCGCTGGCGTCACTGGTCAACGGCGAGTTCAAGCACTCCGCGCACCTGATGTTGTCCGACGACCAGTTCCATCCGTCGGCCGCCGGCTACGCCCTGGCCGCCAGCCAGCTATTGCCGGCGCTGTGCCACGCGCTCGGCGACTGGGCCGGCGAGCCGGTGCCCGCCCTCGCCTCGGCGACGGCGACCGAAGCCGGCCCGGGTTATTCGATGCTGCGGCTGCTCTCCCGACTGATGCGGCGCCCCACGACCGGGGTGCCTGCGCCGATCGTCGTGCCGGCCTCCGGCTAGGCCGTTTAACGTCCTGGCCCGTCATCGGGCTAGATTCGGGTCCAGACCTGACCCTCGTGGATGGAGCCGACATGGAAGCCGTCATTGTTTCAACTGCCCGCTCGCCGATCGGGCGCGCGATGAAGGGGTCGCTGGTCGACATGCGGCCCGACGACTTGGCTGCCCAGATGGTGCGCGCCGCGCTGGACAAGGTGCCGGCGCTCAACCCCCATCAGATCGACGACCTGATCCTGGGCTGCGGTCAGCCGGCCGGCGAGGCCGGTTACAACCTGGCCCGTGCCGTCGCCGTCGAGCTCGGCTACGACTTCCTGCCCGGCACCACCGTCAACCGCTACTGTTCGTCGTCGTTGCAGACCACGCGGATGGCGTTCCACGCGATCAAGGCCGGCGAGGGTGACGCGTTCATCTCGGCGGGTGTCGAGACCGTGTCGCGATTCGCCAAGGGCAGCTCCGACTCGTGGCCGGACACCAAGAACCCGCTGTTCGACGAGGCGCAGGAGCGTACGGTGGCCGCGGCGGCCGGCGCCGACGAATGGCACGACCCCCGCAGCGACGGCCACCTTCCGGATGTCTACATCGCGATGG
Source organism: uncultured Actinomycetota bacterium (assembly GCA_963822655.1). Lineage (GTDB taxonomy): Bacteria > Actinomycetota > Actinomycetes > Mycobacteriales > Mycobacteriaceae > Mycobacterium. The sequence continues at coordinate 596,664 of CAWGIJ010000011.1, read as the reverse complement.
GCCAGACCGCGGAGAACGTCGCACTGCTGACCGGTGTGAGCCGCGAAGACCAGGACCACTGGGGTGTGCGCAGCCAGAACCGCGCCGAGGAAGCCATCAAGAGCGGCTTCTTCGAGCGCGAGATCGTCCCGGTGACGCTGCCCGACGGCAGCACGGTGAGCAAGGACGACGGGCCCCGCGCCGGCACAACCTACGAGAAGATCAGCGAGCTCAAGCCGGTCTTCCGGCCCAACGGCACGGTCACCGCGGGCAACGCCTGCCCGCTGAACGACGGCGCCGCCGCGGTGGTGATCACCAGCGACGTCAAGGCCAAGGAACTCGGCCTCAAGCCGCTGGCCCGGATCGTCGCCACCGGCGTGAGCGGCCTGTCGCCGGAGATCATGGGCCTGGGTCCGATCGAGGCCAGCAAGCAGGCGCTGCAGCGGGCCGGCATGTCGGTCAAGGACATCGACCTGTTCGAGATCAACGAGGCGTTCGCGGTGCAGGTGCTCGGCTCGGCCCGCGAGCTCGGCATCGACGAGGACAAGCTGAACGTGTCGGGTGGCGCGATCGCACTGGGCCACCCGTTCGGCATGACCGGCGCCCGGATCACCGCGACGCTGCTGAACAACCTGCAGACCCACGACAAGCAGTACGGCCTGGAGACCATGTGCGTCGGCGGCGGTCAGGGCATGGCGCTGATCATCGAGCGGCTGAGCTGATTCGTCGTTGACTCTGCACTGACGGCGGGAAAGTGCGGGCAGACGCCGCCGTCATCGCAGAGTCGATGCATTCCAGACGAGTCTCACTCGGCGAACGATGTCGTCGGGGCGGTGTCGGCTCACCACCCTGACGATCGTCCAGCCGAGCCTGCCGATGTACTCATGCCTCGTCACGTCGTTGGCATACTGCGACGGATCGGTCCAGTGCTGTCCGCCGTCGTACTCGACGGCCAACATGACGTCGTCCCAACCCATGTCGAGGAAGTACCGTGGGAAGCCGTCTGCGCCGAGCACTGGGATCTGCGTTCGCGGCCTTGGAAAACCGGCGTTAATGAGCAGCAGCCGCAACCAGGTTTCCCTGGGCGACTGGGCCCCCGCATCGACGAGGTCGAGCGCCGTTTCCAGCTGACGCAGACCGCGGGTACGCCGGTGAGCGGCGGCCATTTCACGGACGTCGTGCGCTGTGACGCCCGTTGCCGCCGCGAGTGCGTCGAGGCCCGCAACCGCGCGACCCAACGCTCCGCGCCTGCCGATGTCGAAGGCGGTACGCTCCGGCGTCGTGACAGACAGGCCGTCGAGTCGCTCGAATTCGCTGTGCGACAGTTGATCGTCTCGCGCGACGACTCCTCGCGGCGCTCTGGCATTGCGCCAGATCAACTCCACCGGTGCATCGTGGTCGACCCACTTGCTGCCGTGCATCGCCGACGCCGCCGAGCCCGCGATCACCGCCTCCCGCCGCGACCAGAGCCAAGCGGCCGTGGTGCGCTGCCGCAGCGTCGGCTGTACCCGCTTGTCGAGGTAGACGTTAGGCATGATCGCGCGGTAATACCTGCGCAGCTCATGGCTGGTGACATCCCCCGCGGCAAGCGCCTCGGTGCCGACAAATGGCTCGGACCCCATCCGCGGATGGTGTCAGCCAGCCCGCGGATCTGTTTCACTCTGCGCACAGGTAGACAAAATGCGAGTAGGAGCCGTCCCCAGCGCAGAGTCAACGCATCAAAAAAGCCGGCACGGGTGCGTGCCGGCTTTTTTGTATCTACAGCTAATCGTTCTGGAAGTAGCTGAGCAGTCGCAGGATCTCGATGTATAGCCAGACCAGCGTGACGGTCAGGCCCAAGGCGATGCCCCATGCTGCCTTCTCCGGAGCGCCGGCGCGGATCATCTGGTCTGCGGCGTCGAAGTCGATCAGGAAGCTGAACGCCGCGATACCGATGCAGGCCAGCGAGAAGATGATCGCGACCGGGCCGCCGCTGCGCAGGCCCATGCCCTCGCCGTGGCCGACACCGAACATGCCCAACACCAGGTTGCCCAGCATCAGTGCCAGCACGCCGAACATGGCGGCGACCATCATCCGGGTGAACTTCGGGGTGACGCGGATGGCGCCGGTCTTGTAGACCACGAGCATTCCGAAGAACACCCCGAACGTGCCGATGACCGCCTGGCCGATCATCGCTCCGGCGCTGGTGTGCGACACCGAGAAGTTGGCCATCACGAAGGAGATCGCCCCGAGGAACAGGCCCTCGAGCGCGGCGTAGGTCAGCACGATCGCCGGGTTGTCCTGCTTGCGGGCGAACGTCGCGATCAAGACGACGGCCAGACCGCCGAACGCACCGACCATGCTGAACAGACCTGCCAGCGCCTGGTTGGCCTGGACCATGAAGTACGACACGACCGCGACGGCCGACAAGACAGCCAGCGTGATTCCGGTCTTGGTGACGACGTCGTCGATCGTCAGCGGGCGCGAAACACCTGCCCGCTGGTCGACGTACGGAGCGTAGGGGTCAGCCTGATGAACTGACTGGGTCGCGGCGCCCGCGGCACCGCTGCCGAACTGTGCGTACCCGCCACGCTGCTTGGGCAGCGAGCGAAATACCGGGTTACTGGTCTCCCGCACCGACGGTTCCTCTCGTGAGCTGTGACTTCAGACTGTGGGACAACTGATCAACGAACGGTAGTCCAGCGGTGTTCCCAACGGAACTACCCAACACAAACCTTACCCGCCGGGCACCACGACCAGGGTAACGATCTAGATTGCCTGTCAGGACCCGAACTGCATCCGACCAGGGAGATCGCGCGCGTGACGGACGAATCCGACGACATTCTCAGCCGCGTCGACAACGGCATCGGTTACCTGACACTCAATCGGCCCAAGGCGATCAACTCGCTGAACCAGACCATGGTGGACGGTCTGGGCGCGGTGCTGACGGCCTGGGCGCGGGACTCCGGCGTCAGCGCCGTGGTGCTCTCCGGGGCCGGCGAGCGCGGCTTGTGCGCCGGCGGTGACGTGGTGGCGATCTATCACAGCGCCCGCGCGGACGGCGCTGAGGCGCGGAAGTTCTGGCACGACGAGTATCTGGTGAACGCGCTGATCGGCCGCTTCCCAAAGAAGTACGTCTCGCTGATGGACGGCATCGTGATGGGCGGTGGCGTCGGGGTCGGCGCCCACGCCAACACTCGCGTGGTGACCGACACGTCGAAGGTGGCGATGCCCGAGGTCGGCATCGGCTTCATCCCTGATGTCGGTGGCGCTTATCTGCTTTCGCGCGGGGCCGGGTCGTTGGGCCTGCACGTGGCGCTCACCGGCGCCCCGTTCTCCGGCGCCGACGCGATCGCGCTGGGTTTCGCCGATCACTTCGTGCCGCACGACCAACTCGACGCGCTGCGTCAATCCATCGCCGACGTCGGCGTCGACCAGGCGATCGCCACCCACGCCGTCGAGCCGCCGCCCAGCGACCTTGCCGCGCAACGTGACTGGATCGACGAGTGCTATGCCGCCGACACCGTCGCCGACATCGTCGCGGCGCTGCGCGCCCACGGCGCCGGGCCGGCCAACGACGCGGCCGACCTGATCGAGACCCGATCCCCCATCGCGCTGTCGGTGACGCTGGCGGCGGTGCGCCGGGCCGCCAAGCTCGACACGCTGGAAGACGTTCTGGCACAGGACTATCGGGTGTCGTCGGCGTCGCTGCGCTCACACGATCTTGTCGAGGGCATCCGCGCCCAACTGGTCGACAAGGACCGCAACCCGAAGTGGTCGCCGGCATCGCTCACCGACGTGAGCGACGCCGACGTCGAGGCATATTTCGCACCCGTCGACGATGAACTCACGTTCTAGGAAGGCAACAAATGGCGTACGAGACAATACTGGTCGAGCGCGAAGAGCGAGTCGGCATCATCACGCTGAACCGGCCCAAGGCGCTCAACGCGCTGAACAGCCAGGTGATGGACGAAGTCACCACTGCGGCAGCCGAATTCGATAACGACCCGGGCATCGGGGCCATCATCATCACCGGGTCGGACAAGGCGTTCGCCGCCGGCGCCGACATCAAAGAGATGTCGGCGCTGAGCTTCTCCGATGTGTTCGCCGCCGACTTCTTCGCTCCGTGGGCCAAGCTCGCCGCGGTGCGCACACCGACTATCGCCGCGGTGGCCGGCTATGCGCTCGGCGGCGGCTGCGAACTCGCGATGATGTGTGACGTGCTGATCGCCGCCGACACCGCGAAATTCGGCCAGCCCGAGATCAAACTGGGCGTGCTGCCGGGCATGGGCGGCTCGCAGCGGCTGACCCGGGCGGTCGGCAAGGCCAAGGCGATGGACCTCATCCTGACCGGCCGCAACATGGACGCCGAGGAGGCCGAGCGCAGCGGCCTGGTCGCGCGCGTGGTGCCCGCCGCCGATCTGCTGACGGAGGCCAAGGCCGTCGCCAGCACCATCTCGCAGATGTCGAAGTCGGCGTCCCGGATGGCCAAGGAGGCCGTCAACCGCGCCTTCGAGACCACGCTGACCGAGGGCCTGCTCTACGAACGACGGCTGTTCCATTCGGCTTTCGCGACCGAGGACCAGTCCGAGGGCATGGCCGCGTTCGTCGAGAAGCGACCGCCCAACTTCACCCACCGTTAGGCGCCGAGGGTGAGCGAGTCGGAGTCGCCGCGCCGTACGGCGTGGTGGGTCCGGCACTACACGTTCACCGGAACCGCGGTCGGATTGGTGTTCATCTGGTTCTCGATGACGCCGTCGCTGTTGCCGCGCGGGCCGCTGTTCCAGGGTTTGGTCAGTGGCATCGCCGGCGCAACCGGTTATGCCATCGGGGTTTTCGCGGTCTGGCTGGTCCGCTTCATGCGATCCCGCGACACCAGTCCCCCGGCGCCGCGGGTCGCGTGGCGAGCGCTGATCGTCGCCGGCGCGGTCGGCATGGTGGCGATGATCGTCTGGTTCCACGTCTGGCAGGACCGGGTGCGCGACCTGATGGGCGTCAAACACCTGGACCGACTGGACTATCCGTGGACCGCCGCGCTGTCGCTGATCGTGTTGTTCGGCGTGGTCGAGGCCGGCCAGCTGATCCGGCGACTGGTCCACTTTCTCGACCTGCGGCTGGATCGCTTTGCGCCGCCGCGTGTTTCGGCGGTCATCGTGGTGTCGCTGTTGGTAGTGCTGAACATCGCGCTGCTCAACGGCGTGGTGGTGAAGTTCGCGATGCGGACCATGAACAACACCTTCGCCACGGTCAACAACGAGATGAGCCCCGACATCGCCGCGCCCCGCACCCCGCTGCGGTCCGGCGGGCCGCGATCCCTGGTGTCCTGGGAATCGCTGGGCCACCAGGGTCGCATCTTCGTCCGCGGCGGACCCAGCGTCGAACAGCTGAGCGCATTCAACGGCAACCCGGCCACCGAGCCGATCCGCGCCTACGCCGGCCTGGACTCGGCGGACGGCATCACCGCGGCGGCGGAGTTGGCCGCGCGAGACCTGCAGCGCGCGGGCGGTCTACGCCGCGCCGTCATCGCGGTGGGCACCACGACCGGCACCGGCTGGATCAACGAGGCCGAGGCCGACGCCCTGGAGTACATGTACAACGGCAACACCGCGATCGTCAGCATGCAGTACTCGTTTCTGCCCAGCTGGTTGTCGTTCCTGGTGGACAAGGAGAACGCCCGGCACGCGGGCCAGGCGCTGTTCGAGGCAGTCGATCGACTGGTGCACCTACTGCCGGAAGCGCAGCGGCCCAAGATCGTCGTATTCGGGGAAAGCCTGGGCTCTTTCGGCGGCGAGGCGCCGTTCATGAGCCTGAACAATGTGTTGGCCCGATCCGACGGCGCACTGTTCTCCGGGCCGACGTTCAAGAACACCATCTGGACCGACCTCACCTCGACGCGCGACCGCGGCTCGCCGGAGTGGCTGCCGATCTACGACCACGGCCATTACGTCCGCTTCGTGGCGCGTCCGCAAGATCTGAATCGCCCTGACTCGCAGTGGGTTTCGCCGCGAGTGGTCTACCTGCAGCACGCGTCCGACCCGATCGCGTGGTGGCATCCCGGCCTGCTGTTCAGCGAGCCGGACTGGTTCCGCGAAAAGCGGGGCTATGACGTGCTTCCCGAGACAGCGTGGATTCCGGTGGTGACCTTCTTGCAGGTGTCGGCCGACATGGCGGTCGCGACCAATGTGCCGCAGGGCCACGGCCACGTGTACGTCGCCGATGTGGCCAACGGCTGGGCGGCGGTGCTGCAGCCCCCAGGGTGGACGCCGGACAAAACCGCGAAGCTGCGCCCCCTGCTGCACGCCAGCGACAGCTAACGCTTGGTAAACGGGGGCTGTGAGTATCCCAATAGTTGTGCGCTACTAATTAGTTCATCGAACGGTCGGTGGCAGTATCTACCTCACATGATCCCGTGGAGGGAGAGGTCGATGACCTGGACAACTGCCAAGCTCGCGGCGGCGGGGGTGCTCGCCGCGATGCCCATCGCCGCGGTGAGCCTTTCCACCGTTGCGATCGCCGATCCGAGTCCCGCACCGGTCGTGCTTCCGGCGCCATTGCCGGCCGACCCGCAAATCGAGCCGGAGCCGCAGCCCGGGTCAGGGCACGGCGAGTACTACAACCCGAATGACACCGAAGATTGGTACAACTGGTACAACTCTGGTGCCGACGGTGGCGGCGGCGGTGGCGGCGGCGGTTAAGCCGAACTGAGCAACCCGGCGGCCGCCAGCGCGTGGTAGCCGCCCACGACGTCGGTTGCGCGATGCAGGCCGAGATCCTGTAGCGCGACCGCGGCGAGGCTCGAGGTGTAGCCCTCCGAACACAGCACCACCCATTCGACGTCGTCGCTGATCGCTTGCGGCAGACGGGCATCGCTGGTGGGGTCGCAGCGCCACTCCAACACGTTCCGCTCGATGACGAGCGGCTTGAGTCGCTCCGGGACTTCGCCTTCGCGCGTCCGCTGGGCCTGCGGCCGGATGTCGACGAGCAGGGCGCCCCGATCCAGCGCCGCGGGTATCTGGTCGGCGGCCAACCGGCGCAACCTGGCTCGCGCGGATTCGAGGACGCGATCGATGCGGCTCATGACTTCTCCGGTTGGTCCGTCAGTTCAGTTCGCTTGCGCCGCAACCGATGTTGGTCGGTCACCTCGTAATACGACATCACGGTCAGCGGCGGCGAGTATGCGTGCACGCTCAGCGACGGCTCGCGGGGCCCGGACAGCGACATCGCCGGGGCACGCGAACCTGTCGGCGCCCAGACCACGTCGTGCACCCAACCCAGCGGGAAGGCGGCCTGATCGCCCGCCGCCAGGCGACGGCAGCGCAATTCGTCTCCATCCCAACGGAATTCGTCCAGCGACCCGGACAAAAGCGTGACGGCGCCGAGCGACCCACCGTGGTCGTGCAGCTCGGTGCGATGCCCGGGCACCCAGCTGATCAGCCAGACGTCGACCTCGTCGTCGCCGTGCAGGCGCGCGAACCAGCGATCGTCGGTGGGCACGCCGCCCGGCGGCACCACATGGTCGTAACGGCCGCTGAGCACGTCGTCGGCGGCTCGGTCGGTGATGTGCAGCAGGTCGGCGAGCCGCAGCCGGGTCGGGCCGGGAACGGATCGCAGGCGGGACGGCCAGGGCAGGACTGGTGGGGCAGCGAGGCTGGTTAAAACCATGCGGAGTGACTCCAAAGCGAGCGGGGCGTTTTCAGGGACGGCGGCACTACTCAGCGCCGACAACACTCCCGAAACCGGATTCGCTCTGTCACGGCCGCCAGCTTTGCATAGATTGAGCGGATGCGGTCGCGCCGAGCCTGTCCACCGGTGTGGGCGGCTGCGGCCTTGGGCCTCGTCTCGGCCGTCGCGGGCTGTTCGGCCGGCGGCCCGACGGCCCCGTCGTCATCGGTCACCCCATCGAGCACCACCAGGGCGGCGGCCACCGCACCCGACGTGATCTCGACCTCTCCGGCGGGTGTCACGACGAAGATCGCCGTGCCCGCGCATTCGACCGAAGAGGAGTATTTCCAGGCCTGTCATGCGGCAACGGTGTGGATGCAGGGCCACCCGGGCGACAAACAGGCGCTGCCGGAGCGGTACCTCGCGGCCGTGCAGACGCCCGGCGTGGTGGGCCCGGGCACCTGGAATATCGCCTGGGCCGCGCTGCCACTGGCGCGGCAGGCGGGGGTGATCGTCGCGGCCGCGGCGGCCGCCAACAACGAATGCGGCTGAGCCGGGGCCGTAGTTCGGATCACGATTGTTAAAACCTGCGCCGTGCAGGCAAAGATAGGCGCATGACCGACTCAGACATCAGGCCGGAGCCGGGTCCCGGGCTGCTCGACGCGCCCCGGCCGACGGTCGCGCTGGCGCTCGGCAGCGGTGGCGCCCGTGGCTACGCCCACATCGGGGTGATCCACGAACTGCACGCCCGCGGCTATCAGATCATCGGGGTGGCCGGCTCGTCGATGGGCGCGCTTGTCGGCGGCCTTCAAGCGGCCGACCGACTCGACGAATTCGCCGAGTGGGCAACGTCTTTGACGCAAGTGGCCATCCTTCGGCTGCTGGACCCGACGCTTACCGCAGCCGGGGTGCTGCGCGCTGAGAAGATCCTCGACGCGGTCCGCGACATCCTCGGTGCGGTCCGCATCGAGGAACTGCCGATTCCCTACACCGCGGTGGCCACCGATCTGCTGGCCGGAAAGCCGGTCTGGTTGCAGCGCGGGCCGGTCGACGAGGCCATCCGGGCGTCGATCGCGATACCGGGAGTGATCTCGCCACACGCGCTGGACGGGCGACTGCTGGCCGACGGCGGGATCCTCGACCCGCTGCCGATGGCGCCGATCGCGGCCGTCAACGCCGACCTGACCATCGCGGTCAGCCTGTCGGGCAGCGAGACCGGCGACGAGCCCGAGCCCGAACCGCGGTCGTCGGGCGAATGGTTGAACCGTGTATTGAGCAGCACATCGGCCCTGTTCGATTCGCCGACCGCGCGCTCGGTGCTGAGCCGCTTCGGCGCGTCGAGCCCGGAGGACGGCGACTCCGCCGACGAGCCGAGCGCGGACTACTCGGTCGACGAGCCCGAGGTGCCCAAGCTGGGCAGCTTCGAGGTGATGAACCGGACCATCGACATCGCGCAGGCCGCGCTGGCCCGTCACACGCTGGCCGCCTATCCGCCCGATTTGCTGATCGAGGTGCCGCGCTCAGCCTGCCGCAGCCTGGAATTCCACCGGGCCGCCGAGGTGATCGAGGTCGGTCGCGTGCTGGCCGCCACCGCGCTCGACACGCTCGACCTGAGCCGCCGGGTTACCTGATGCCGAGGACCTAGACGCCGAGAAACTGGGCGACCGCTGCCGCTTCCCGGCCACCCTGGGCGCGTCCGGCCTGCGCCGACGCGGGACGGCAGTTCGGGTCCAGCGGGTTCGGGCCGAAGGCGGCCAGCGACTCGTCATCGGCGAACACACCGAAGGCCGCGCCGCCGAATTCGTCGAGTTCGGTTGCGGCTCCGCCACCGAACGGTGACGGCACCTCTTTGCCCGACGGCACGAACACCACCGCTGTGCCGCAGTCGCCCGCCACGTCGAGGTTGATCGTGCTGCCGACGCCGCCGTCGATGTAACGCCGATCCCCGATCGTCACCGGCGGCCACGCCGCGGGCACCGCGCAACTCGCGGCCACCACGTCGACCAGGTCGACGCCGGAGGCGCGATCGAACACCACCAGTTCGCCGCTGGCCGCGTCGATGGCGGTGATCCGTAGCACCCGGTCCGGCCACGTGTGCGAGGGCAGGCGTTGCGCGATCACGTTGCGCCGCAACGGCTCTGCGATCGTATTGGTGGCCAGGGCCACGCCGGCGATGCGCTGCCGCTTCTGGGTCAGCGTGGCGTCCGGGTCGGACAGTGCCGCCAGGAACAACTCAGCGATGCCGTCGATGCCGACACCGGGGTCGATCTCGGCGGTGGCCTGGCTGACTTGCCGCTCGTAGAGCTCTTCCAGTGGCAGGCCGCTACCGAGTTGCGCGACGACGGCGGAGCCGGCCGAGGTGCCGAGCAGCACCTCGGAATCCAGCAGCGCCCGAGCGGCGGCCGGCGACACGTCGGCAATACCCAGCAGAACACCGGTCTCCCAGGCGATTCCGGCGATGCCACCGCCCCCGAGCACCAGTGCGCGCTTGGTCATCGAATCGTCGGGTGCAGCGAGCCTTGCGCCGCGGGGCTCAACTCATCTTCCCGCAGCAAGTGCCGCGGCGGATCCGGCAGCACCAGGTCGCGGTGGATCTGCAGGCCCGCATCGACATGGACCAGCTCACCCGGCTCGAGCAGCTGCCAGCGCCCGGTGTCATCCATCGGCTCGGTGGCGAACACCACCGACGGCTTCTGGTGCAGGCTTTCCGAGTCGGCGCGAATCCGGTTGGTGCGCAAATGGAATCGATGCTCGGCGGGGATCTTGCGCCGATCCGAGACGTAGAGCTCGTGAGACTCCGGGTAGCGCAGCGCCCACAGGTCGGTGGCGGTGCTGAGCAGAATGTTGACCGCGTAGATCGGGACGTTGTCGGCCAGCCAGCGCATGGCCTCGACCAGGCCGGCGGTCACGTCGCCGCCGCGCGCCCGGACGGTCGCGGTGATCAACGCGAAGACCCGCTCGGAGTCCGTCTGGCCCAAAACCAATTCGGCGACGCCCAATTCGCGCAGCCGCGCGTCGAGCACGTCGAGGCCTTCCAGGATGCCGTTGTGGGCGAAGATGCGGTCGTCCTGCAGGAACGGATGGGTGTTGACGATCTCGTGCGATCCGGTGGTCGCGTACCGGACGTGTGCGATGAAGGTGGTACCGGTCAGATCGTGGGCCTCGGTGGCGAATTCGGCGTCCTGCCACGCGGCGATCGGTTCCTTGTACAGCTGCGGCCTGCCCTCGGCGTCGAACACGCCCAGCCCACTGCCGTCCGGGTTGCGCCGGCTCTGCTCGGCAAGATTGTCTGGGGCGTCGAGCAACCAGAACGTCGCGGTGACAACGTTTTTCCCGGCGTGTAGCCCGAAGAGCCGGCACATCAGCGCGACAGCCCCGGGGCGGCCCGTCCGGTGATCAACGGCAGGTCGAAGAACGTTTGAATGCCCGGCGCGGCAGCGCAGGTCGCCGCAATGGCGTTGACGCAGTGCGCCGCGGTAGCCACCACACCCGGGTTGCTCTTCAGTCCGGCAGCCACGCTCTCCGGCTGCCAGCCCTTGACGGTGACGAAGGTGTCCGGGTGTCCGCGGACCTCGATCTCGTAGCGCTCGCCGTTCGGCCCGAAAGACCATGCGGGGTCGAGGTTTTCCTCTCCCATCAGCCAGTTGACCGTGATGCGCACGACGACGGTGTCACCGACCAGGGCTTCCCAGTGGAACTTCCGACCGGCGACCTGGCCCGCCTCGATCACCCCGATCGGCGAGTCGATCGGGCCGGCCGCCACCGCGACCTCCTGCGAGGTGCGGATCTGCGGGTCGGCGGCGAAGCCGATCTTGTCGACGAGCAACCGGACGGACTGGAAGAAGCCGCCGTCCAGGATCTTCTGCATCGGCCCGGTCAGCGCCTTATCCGGTTCGCCGCCGAATCCCATCACGTAGCGCAGCACGTCCGGAGCGCCGTAGGTCCGGAGGTCGGAAAACTCTTCGGCGCGAACGAAATTCACCCCGGTCGACATCACCGAGAGCAAAAGCGGGAACAGTTCGGTGGCCGCGCCGGGCCCGATGCCGGCGCCGTGCAGCGTGACGTTGCCGGCCTTCGCGGCCTCCTCCAACGGGGCGGCTTCTTTGGCGCCCGGGTAGAACCAGCCGACCGGAGTGACGACGTTCTTGCCCGAACGTAGCAGCGCGGCAACCTCGTCGGCGTTGGGCAGCAGCGGCGCGTAGATCACCGCGTCGGCGTCCAGCGCAAGAATGTCGTCGACGCTGTTGGTCGCGGTCACGCCCAGCGGCGACCAGTCGACCAGCTCACCAACGTCCTTGCCGGCCTTGGCTTCCGAGTGCACCCAGCACCCGGCCAGTTCGAGATCAGGATGCTCGAGGATGCCTCTGATCGCGGCGACCCCGACCGACCCCGTTGCCCATTGCACGACGCGCAGGCTCATTGCCGTTCCCTTCAGTCTCGCGCTTCGCTGACCTCGTAGACGTCGTCGGCGTAGCGGGATCGGATGGTCTTCTTGTCATACTTGCCGACGCTGGTGCGGGGAATCTCGTCGACGAAGGTCCAGCGTTCCGGCAGCCACCAGCGAACGACCTTGTCGGCCAGAAACTTTCGCAAGTCGTCGGCGCCGACGCCGGATCCTTCTCTGGGGATGATGACAGCCAGCGGCCGCTCCTGCCACCGCTCGTCGGGGACCGCGATCACGGCGGCCTCCTGCACATCCGGGTGCCCGACCAGCGCATTCTCCAGGTCGACCGACGAAATCCACTCTCCGCCGGACTTGATCACGTCCTTGGAGCGGTCGGTCAGGGTGATGAAGCCCTCTTTGTTGATCCGGCCGACGTCGCCGGTGCGCAACCAGCCGTTATCGAACTTCGACTCGTCGTGGCCCTTGTAGTAGGAACCGGTGATCCACGGGCCGCGGACCTCGATCTCGCCGACCGCCTCATTGTCGTTGGGCAGCACCTGGCCCTCGTCGTCCACGAGCCGGGTCTCGACACCGCACAGCGGCTGCCCCTGACTCGCGCGGTACGTCCAGTGCTGATCGTCCGGGGTGCCCGGCGGCGGCCAGGCCATGGTGGCCGTCGGCGACGTCTCGGTCATGCCCCACAGGTGCCGGATGTGGACGCCGTGGCGCTCCTCGAAGGTGCGCATCAACGACACCGGCACCGCCGACCCGCCGCACGGGACCATCCGCAACGACGAGACGTCGTGCCCGGGGTTCTTCTCCAGGAAGATCATCACGTCGTTCCAGATCGTCGGCACCGCGCCGGCGATGGTCGGCCGCAGCTTCTCGATCATGTCCACCAGCGACTTGGCGTCCAGGTGCTTGTCGGGCAGCACAAGGTCGGCGCCGGCCATCAGAGCGCCGTACGGCAGACCCCAGCCGTTGGCATGGAACATCGGCACGATCGGCAGCACCGAGTCGACGGCGCCGATCCCGATCGCATCGGCTGTGCAGATCGCCATGGTGTGCAGATATGTCGAGCGGTGGCTGTAGACAACGCCCTTTGGGTTGCCGGTCGTGCCACTGGTGTAACACATTGCGGCGGCCGAGTTTTCGTCGATCTCCGGCCAGTCGAACTCGGTCGGCTGATTCGCCACGGCGTCGGCGTAGCGCAGCACGGTCTTGCCCGAACCTTCGAGGGCGTCGATGTCGCCGTCGCCGACCACGATCAGCGTGTGCACGGTCTCGAGTTCGCCGACGATCGGGGCCAACAGGTTGACCAGCGACGCGTCGACCAGCACCACCCGGTCTTCGGCCTCGGTCGCCACGTAGACGATCTGCTCGGGGAACAGCCGGATGTTGAGGGTGTGCAGCACCGCCCCCATCGACGGAATGGCCATGTAGGCCGCCAGGTGTTCGGCGTTGTTCCACATAAACGTGGCGACCCGCTGGTCACCGTCGATACCGATGCCGCGCAACGCATTTGCCAACTGAGCCGCGTGCCGGGCCAGGTCGGCATAGGTGCACTCGCGGTAGCCGTCGCCGGTCGCCGTGGTGACCTTGCGGGCCCCGTGGACGGTGCTGGCGTGCCGGAGGATGCCGGTGACCGTCAAGGGGAAGCTGTGCATGGTGCTGTACATCGCTGGACCGCCTAAGGTTGCGCCTTGCTACCCGGGTCGGACCGTCAGACGGCCGCCCACTTGGCGATCATTCCACGCACCTGCCGTCGCCCGGACGGCGATGGTGTCGCTAGGCCAAAGACGGCTCGAGCATCAGCAGGTCGGAGTGCGTCCACGCGCCCGGCGCGGTCAGTTCGTGGTCCGACGTCAGCGCGGCGGCGGCTCCGGCCGCCGGGGCGATCTCCAGCTCGGTGACCGTGCCGGCGTAGTCGGCGATGTAGAGACGCTCACCGTCCGCGCTCTCGATCGCGCACGACGGCTGGTCGCCGACGGTGATGCTGCCGAGCACGTCCTGGGTTGCCGTGGACAACACGGTCACGTGCCGGTCGCCGACCAGGTAGGCCCGCTCGCCGTTGCGGCTGACAGTCAGCTGCGCGAGCGTGCCCGCGGTGTCCCCGATCTTGTAGGTGGCGTCGACGACGGAGTTGCGGGTGTCGACGACGTCGAGCACCGTGCCGAAATCGGGGCCACAGCTGGCCACGTAGGCGGTGCCGCCGTCCGGGCTCAGCGCGATATCCCGAATGGGCGAACCGATTTCGACCGTGCCGGATATGCGGTTGCGCTGGGTGTCGATCACCACGAGGTCCGCGGTGGCCGCATTGTTGGCGGCGACGTAGAGCCGGCGGCCGTCGGGACTGACCCGCACACAACCGATGGTGGTGGCGGGGATGGCGATCGACTTCTTCGTGCCGGTGGAGGTGTCCAGGACCGCGACGTCCGCGCCGTCTTCTCCGGTTCGGGCCGCGTAGACGTAGCGACCGTTCGGGCTGACCGCAAGGTCGGTGACGCTGAAGCCCACGGGGTAGCTGGCGACGATGTACTCGGAGTCGGTGTCGAGGGCGAGAACCTCGTCATACGCGTCGGTCACGCGGCTGACGTAGGCTCGCCGCCCGGCCGCCGCGACAGCGAACGGTTCGTCGACGTCCGTCACCGTCAGCGTGGGTGCGTGGCCGGTCGTCGTGATCAGCGAGACGCTGTCGTCACCATGGTGGGTGACCGTCAGCATGCGGCCGTCGGAGCTGACCGCGATGCCGGTCACGGCGCCGCGTCCGACCGCGATCTCACGGACGACGGTGAAACCTTTTGCTTTGTCCAACTCAGGAACTACTACGCTCACAATGGCACCAGCCTTTACATGTTGGTCCGTGGTGGGCGGACGTTGGGCATCTGAGCCCAGAACGCCTCGGGCGGTCCGAAGCTTCCGCGGACCGCTACTCAGATCCCTGCTCGCCAGCGCGTCGAGCGCTGCATTCAACCGAGTGTAATTGCTGAAATTGCAAGAAAATAGTGTGATTTCATTGACTGTCGCCCACGTCACTTCCGTAACTTAGGTCGTCCTTAAGTAATACTTATCCTGCGCCGCAAGCTTTTTCGCCGCGCGAACGCGCACGTCGAATCAACCAGGTAGTCCGCGCTTTTGGCGAACCGAGGATGAGCTGGGAAGAACTTATCGCGGACACGAGTCTCTTAATATTATTTGCAGAAGAGTGGAAGGTCACACGGCCGCGACACGACCGTCGCTGCTCGCATTGCCCGCAACCTGGGGGTGGACCATAATCCCCGGGTGGGCGACGCGCGTGATGACGTGGTCAGCCGCCAGTATGAGCGGTGGCGGTATCCGCCGCCGATCAAAGACCTCACCACCTGGACCACCACGAACTGGGAGTGGTACGACCCCACGCACGCACATCGGGTGCTGTGGCCCGACCGGGACTACCGACCCGACCTCGACATCCTGATCGGCGGATGTGGCACCAACCAGGCCGCGGTCTTCGCCTTCAACAATCCTGCCGCCAATGTCGTGGCAGTCGACATCAGCCAGCCGTCACTCGATCACCAGCAGTACCTCAAGGACAAGCACGGCCTGCACAATCTGCGGCTGCGTTTGCTTCCGATCGAGGAGGCGTCGACGCTGGGACGTCAGTTCGATCTGGTGGTGTCGACCGGCGTCTTGCATCACATGGCCGATCCGCTCACCGGCCTGAAAGCCCTTGCGGCATGCCTGCATCCAGATGGAGTCATGGCTCTGATGCTCTACGGCAAGCACGGGCGCATCGGAGTTGAGTTGCTGGAGTCCGCTTTTCGCGACATGGGCCTCGGTCAAGACGAGGAGTCCGTCCAAATCGTCAAGGACACCATCGCCTCGCTACAACCTGACCATCCGATCCAGAGTTATCTCAAGCGGGCCCGCGACCTGCAGGATGACGCGGCGTTGGTCGACACCTTTCTGCACGGCAGGGCACGCAATTACACCGTCGACGAGTGCCTGGAGTTCGTCCGTTCCGCAGGCCTCGAATTTCAGGGCTGGTTCCACAAGACGCCGTATTACCCGCAAAATATGGCCGGACAACCCGGCGGCTACTTCTCGACTCTGAATGCGTTGCCCGACAACAAGATCTGGTCGGTGATGGAACGTCTGCAGACAATGAATGGCTGCCATTTCTTCATGGCCTGCCATCCGGAAAGGCCGAAAGACAGCTACCAGATCGACTTTTCGGCGCCGGCCGCACTCGACTACGTGCCGGTCTTCCGTTATCGCTGCGGTGTGTCCGGGACCGAGATCTTCTGGCCGGGTTCGCGCGCCGGCCTCAATGAGGCTCAGCTGCCGTTCGTCCAACTCGTCGACGGCCGCCGCTCGATACGCGAAATTCTCGACACCGCCGTCCGGCGGCACGGCGAGCCCGACGACGCGGGCATGGCCGAGGTGGAAAGCTTCGTCCGCACGTTGTTTCAAGCACTGTGGCGTGTCGACTTCGTCGCGATGGCATTGCAGACGTAGCCGCGCAACCGCTGAGTCCGAACGGTCTACGTCAGCCAGTTCGGCTCGAGATGGCTGTCGTAGACGTATGGCCCGGTATGGGTCAAGCGGGCCCACGGCGCTGCGTACACCTTGAAGCCGTGGCTGCGAGCGAGCCTGCAGAAGTAGTAGTCCTCCCCGAACAGTTCGTTCGTCTCGGGATCGATTCCCGTCGTGTAGAACTCCTTGACCGAGACTCCGTCGGCCACATAGTCCGGCACGTATTGCGACAACCGTTCGAAAACCGCGCGCTTGACCAGCATGAAGCCGGCGCCCCCGGCCTCGACTTCGACAAGTCCGTCGGAATTGGCCGAGGCACCGTCCGCCCGGCCGTCCAGCGTTCTGACCACGAACAGCCCCACGTGGTTTTTCAGCTCGGCCGGTGGTACGCCGTCGTTGACGGCGTGGGCGATCCGCTCCCAGTGAATCTCCTTCACCGGGTACACACCGCACACAACGTCCTGGTCAGCCACAATCATGGTGACGATGTCGGTGGCATCGAACCCGATGTCCGCGTCGATCCACATCAGATGCGTGGCCTCGGATTCCAGGAATTGGCGAGCTAAGTGGTTCCTCGCGTTCGCGACAAGTGCGTCATTCATGCGGTACTGATAGAGCAGGCCAAGCCCGTTGCGGATGAAAACAGCAGGTGTTTGAGCCAGTGACCACGTGTACGTCCCCATGGCCATGCCCCCGTACATGGGTGTGGCGATGAATACGGTCGGCGGACTTCCAGTGGCGGGACTGGGCTGCGACGGCTGATCAACCACGCGGCAACTATATGGCCGCGACGGAAACTCCATCGGCTGGAAGGTTGCCGGCGTGCCAGGCTGCAGAAGCGGCACCGGGGACCGATAACGCCGCTGTCGCAGGCGGACAAGCTGCCGTAAAGAATTCGTCAGGGCAGTGGCAGACCCGGCTCGAGCGGGTTCAGGATGGAATTGTGAACAGTGAGGTTCACGTCACCGCGTCGAGGACCTGAGAGCAACCTGAAGTAAACCTGAGACAACTGGCCACAGCGCCTGGCGGTGCCCCCAGTCGGATTCGAACCGACACTTGACGGATTTTAAGTCCGCTGCCTCTGCCGATTGGGCTATGGGGGCCTGCGACGAACCTAGCGTGTTAACGCCCGATGACTGGTCGGGTCATGAATCGGCCGGTCGCTCGGAGTCGCGTGTTAAAAATTCGCACCTCACGTTAATAAGCAATTAACGCGGTAGGCGACCGCCCTCAGGTTACGCCAAGGTAGTCGCATGGAACCGCCGCCGGTTACCAGCATTACCCACCGACAGTGACCAACGTGGCCGACCCTGCTCGGGTCGGCCTCTTGCCACACAGGAGAGATAAATGTCGTTGTTGAAAACCCAACCCGCAGCGATCAGCGCAGCCGCGACCCAGCTCGAAGGCATCGGCACGTCGTTTGCTACGGAAAGCGCGGCCGCAGCAGGCTCGACTACCGACGTCCTCCCGGCAGCGACCGACGAAGTGTCGATTCTGCAGGCGGGAGTGTTCTCGACCTACGGTCAGCTCTACCAGTCGGTCAGCGCGCAGGCTCAGGCGATCCACCAGCAATTCACCCAATTGCTGAACCAGAGCTCCGGTTCGTACCAGACGACGGAGGCGACCAACCAGGCCGCCACAGCCGCAAATGCGTTGTCCAGCGGCGCGTCCGGTTCTGCCTCGTCGGCCGCGAGTTCCGCAGCCGGTACAAACCCGCTGGTCAACTTCATCAATAACCTCGGTAACGCGATCAGCAACTCTCCTCTCAACAGCAACCTTGCGAACCTGGCAAACATCCAGGTCGGTAACTACGCATCGGCCGCATCGGACATGATCGGTGTGACCAGCGGTGGTCTGCTCACCGCACTGTCCGGTCCCGCGACCGCCGGCGCCGACATCGGCGGGCTGGGCTCCGCCCTGGCCAGCGACGTCGGGCCTGCCGGAGCCGCCGGCGGGATGGGCGCGGCGCCGGTGCTGGCTTCGGCTGGTGCGGGCACCTCGATCGGTGGAATGTCGGTGCCGCCCAGCTGGGCCGGAGGTGCCGCCGGACTTCCGTCGGCGAGCACACCCGTCACGCTGGCTTCGCAGACGATGCCCATGGGTACGGCCGGCGGCGTGTCGGCCGGCACTCCGGGCACCATGGCCGGAATGCCCGCAGTCGCCAACGGCGGTCGTGGCAGCGGCTCGAGCTTCGGCGCCCCGCGTTACGGCGTCAAGCCCAAGGTCATGCCGGCGATTCCGAAGCCGTCACTCGCCTGACCATGACCCGGCCAAAGTTGGCCTTCCACAACAGCATTCGAACTCGTACCACTTCATAGACAAGGAATTGAGACATGGTTTTTGATTTCGCAGCTCGGCCCCCGGAGATCAACTCCACGCTGATGTACTCCGGTGCCGGTGCGGGACCGATGACGGCTGCCGCCTCGACGTTCAGCAACCTCAGCTCGGAGCTGGCCACCAACGCCGCCGCTTACGAGTCGGTGATCCAGGAGCTCGGCTCGGAGTGGACGGGTCCGTCGTCGACTGCCATGGTGGCCTCCGCGCAACAGAGCATCACCTGGCTCAACACCACTTCCGCCCAGCTACAGGAAGCGGCCGTCAAGGCTGCCGCCTCGGCGGCGGCCTACGAAGCCGCGTTCTCCGCCACGATTCCACCACCAGTGGTCTTCGCCAACCGGGCGC
Organism: uncultured Actinomycetota bacterium; assembly: GCA_963822655.1. Classification (GTDB taxonomy): domain Bacteria; phylum Actinomycetota; class Actinomycetes; order Mycobacteriales; family Mycobacteriaceae; genus Mycobacterium. Next base: position 577,463 of record CAWGIJ010000011.1, on the reverse strand, counting down.
AGTTGGCAGCGCTCGTCGCGACCAACATCCTGGGGCAGAACACCCCGGCGATCGCGGCCAACGAGGCGATGTACGGGGAGTTCTGGGCGCAGGACGCCACCGCGATGTCGACCTATGCCGTCAATGCGGCAATGGCCGCGCAGGTGACTCCGTTGACCGAGCCGACCCAGAACACGAACCCCGGTGGATCCGCAGCGCAGTCCGCCGCGGTGAGCAGCGCTGCAGGAGGCGCCGGGACCAACGCCAGCCTCAACGGGCTGTTGGGTGGCCTGCAGAGCACGGCGAGTTCGGCGGCCGTACCGGCGGCCGCCGCGGCGGCGGGGCCCACGACCCTGATGGGCGCACTCCAGCAGTTCTTCGGCATCGGCGCGGTGGTCGACACGGTGAACACCGTCAACGTGACCGGCTCGTGGTTCCTGTTCATCGGTATGTCGGCCATCCCGCTGCTGTCGCACTTCGTTGCCGGTGCGCCGTTCGGTTTCACCATGGGTGACGCCACTCCGCTCGGTGCAGGGCTGGGCTTCGGCACCACCCTGGCGAGTGCGGAGTCCGGTATCGGCGGGGCAACGTTGGCCGGCATGGGCTCGGCGGCCAACGTCGGCGGGATGTCGGTGCCGGCCGGATGGTCCGCTGCAGCTCCGGCGGGCGCGGCGGAGACCACGTTGGCGGGCACGGGCTGGACCGCATCCGTCGACGAGGCAGCGACCGGCGTGGGCGGCGGCGGCATGAACGGTGTCATGCCGGGAATGGCCGCAGCCGGCGGCAAGGGCGGCTTGGGAATCGGCGGACCGCGCTATGGCGTCAGGCCCAAGGTCATGCCCAAGCAGGTATTCGTCTAACAACCGTGAGGGAGGCGATGCCGCCTCTCTCGAACACGACCAACATCACTACACACAAAGGAGAAAGATATGCCTACACGTTTTATGACTGACCCGCACGAGATGCGGGCGATGGCGGGACGTTTCGACGTGCACGCCCAGACCGTCGAGGACGAGGCCCGCAAGATGTGGGCCTCGAGCCAGAACATCGCCGGTGCCGGCTGGAGCGGTACCGCTCAGGCCACCTCCTACGACACCATGGGCCAGATGAACACCGCGTTCCGCAACATCGTCAACATGCTGCACGGTGTGCGGGACGGGTTGATCCGCGACGCCAACAACTACGAGACCCAAGAACAGGCCTCCCAGCACATCCTGTCCAGCTAGCCCCCACTCATCGAAAAGGTATAGGAGAACATTCATGTCGATCAGTTATCAGTTCGGTGATGTCGACGCCCACGGCGCGATGATCCGCTCCCAGGCCGCCTCGCTAGAAGCCGAGCACCAGGCCATCGTGCGCGATGTGCTGGCCGCCGGCGACTTCTGGGGCGGTTCGGGTTCGGTGGCCTGCCAGGAATTCATCACCCAGTTGGGCCGCAACTTCCAGGTCATCTACGAACAAGCCAACAGCCACGGCCAGAAGGTCCAGACCGCCGGCAACAACATGTCCAGCACCGACTCCGCAGTCGGCTCCAGCTGGGCCTGACACGCACCACGGTCAACTGTGGCCCGCACACCGAAAGGTGTGCGGGCCACAGTCTTTTTCCAAACTCCCTACGGCCACACCGAAACTGACGGAGCCGACAGCCCGCCCGGCGCCATCGCCCCAGGTCAGCGAGATAGCGCCAACATTTGAGATCGGTATGAGCTTCGTGACAATGGCCTGTGGGGCAGGGAGAATTGGTGAATATGGTGGTCATGTCGGGAACCACGCGCGAACAGCGTCCGCGTCAGGCGATCCTCGGTCAACTCCCCCGGATCAGCCGGGACGACGGATCACCCATCCGGGTCCTCTTGGTCGACGATGAGCCCACGCTGACCAACCTGGTCAAGATGGCCCTGCACTATGAGGGCTGGACGGTCGAGGTCGCGCACAACGGACGCGAAGCCGTCAGCAAGTTCAACCATGTCGAGCCTGACGTGCTCGTCCTCGATATCATGCTGCCCGACATAGACGGCCTGGAAATCCTGCAGCGAGTCCGCCAGACGGGGCCCTATACGCCCACCCTGTTCCTCACCGCGCGCGACTCGGTGATGGACCGGGTGACCGGCTTGACCGCGGGCGCCGACGATTACATGACCAAGCCGTTCAGCCTCGAGGAATTGGTCGCTCGGCTACGCGGGCTGCTGCGCCGGTCCAACCACCTGGCGCCGCCGGCAGAGGAGAGCCTGACGATCGGCGACCTCACCCTCGACGGTGCGAGCCACGAGGTACACCGGTCAGGTACGCCAATATCGCTGTCCTCCACCGAATTCGAGCTGCTGCGCTTCTTGATGCGCAATCCGCGTCGGGCGCTGACCCGCACCGAAATCCTGGACCGGGTGTGGAATTACGACTTCGCCGGACGCACCAGCATTGTCGATCTGTACATTTCGTATCTACGGAAAAAGATCGATGCCGGCCGCGAGCCGATGATCCACACCGTGCGTGGTGTCGGGTACATGCTCCGCCCTCCGGCGTAACACCGAGGTGGCAGTGACATGACCGGAGCCGCGAAGACTCCGTGGTGGCGCCCGCGCACCCTGCGTCACCAATTGGTCCTTGGCGTTTCGGCCGTCGTCACCATCGTCTTCATCGTCGTCGGCGTCATCTCGGTGCTGAGCACGCGCACCTACGTCTACGCGATGACCGATGCCGACGTCGCGGAATCGCTTGACTCCCTTGATCATTCGTACGCCCGCTATCTCGCGGGAGAGAATGGCCCGCGCCTGGGGATCGGCCCGGCCCTGCTCGGGTTCACCGGGCAGAACGCCGGCAACATCATCGCGGTGATGCACAACGGCGAGGTCACGGGATCGGCAGTATTCTACGAAGACGATCCACGCGCCGGAGCGCCGGATGTCGTCGCTGCCCTCAAGACGCAGACGTGGCGCGACAACGAGATACGCACGGCAAAGCTGGGCCGGCTCGGGCCCTACCGGGTCAGCAGCCAACGAACCGGCAACGGCGATGTCCTGGTGGTCGGGCTATCGCTGGAGCTGGTCAACAAGACCATCAGCCGTCGAATCGTCAGTGCGGCAGTGCTTTCGGTCGCCGCGCTGCTGGTGACGGCGGGGCTGACCGCGCTGGTGGTCGGATACTGGCTGCGGCCGCTGCGCCGCGTCGCCGTCGCCGCCGCAGAGGTGGCCGGCACGACGCTGACCGGCGACGACCACCGCATCACCACCCGGGTCCGGCCCGGCGACACCGACCCGAACAACGAGGTGGGCATCGTCGGGCACACCCTGAACAACTTGCTGGACAACGTCGACAGCGCGCTGGCGCATCGAGCCGAATCCGACCGGCGCATGCGGCAATTCATCACCGATGCCAGCCACGAGCTGCGAACGCCGCTGGCCGCTATCCAGGGCTACTCCGAGCTCACCCGCCAGGACAGCGCAGACCTCCCCCCGACCACGGAATACGCCCTGGCCCGCATCGAATCCGAGGCCGGCCGGATGACCTCGCTCGTCGACGAGCTACTCCTACTCTCCAGACTCGGCGAGGGCGACGATCTGCGCACCGAGGACGTGGATCTGGCCGACATCGTGCTGAACGCGATCAGCGACGCGGCGGTGGCCGCGCCGAGCCACAACTGGATCAAAGACCTGCCCGACGACCCGGTCTTGGTGAGTGGCGACTCGGACCGGCTGCACCAGCTGGTGAGCAATCTGCTGACCAACGGCTGGGTGCACACACCGTCCGGAACGACGGTGACGACGTCAATCACCTGTCGCCGCTTCGCATCTGACGGCCACTACGCCGAGTTGGCCGTGGCCGACGACGGACCCGACATCGACCCGGAGCTGCTTCCCCATCTGTTCGATCGATTCGTCCGAGCCAAGAACGCACCCCAGGATGGCGGCGGAAACGGCCTCGGCTTGGCTATTGTCGACTCGATCGTCAAGGCCCACAACGGCTCGGTCACCGCTGAATCCGCCTCCGGCCGAACCATTTTCCGGGTACGGCTACCACTCGCCCCGTAGCGCGCGTCACAGCGTCCCCAGCAAATCACGGTCATCCATAACAACACTGCTCGTACGCTGTTGTCATGGATTCCCGCAAACGCGGATTGGCCGACGGCCTGTAAAGAAAGTGTTAGCGTCGGCGCTTTATACATTCGCGGCGCTTAACTTCTTTCCAGGCCTCATCGTGGAGACTAAATTGCTTGCCGGAACCAAGACTCGATCGCCGATCGACCCGACCGGCTCGTTACGAACGGAGAAACGATGTCCGTGGTTGCCTACGTCGTGCTGACGGTGGTGGTTTTCGCCGTCCTCGGGTATGCGCAAAAACTGGTCGAGAAGCTGTGAGCGCATGAGCTACGACAACATCGTCGGCCTCGGGCTGGCCGCGGCCTTGACGGTCTATCTCGTTGCTGCATTGTTCTTCCCGGAGAGGTTCTAGGTGAGCACAGCCACCGTGGGGATCGCCGTGCTGGTGCTGGCCCTGATCGCAGTGCACATCCCGCTCGGCGACTACATGTACCGCGTCTACACCTCGGAGAACGACTGGCGCGTCGAGAAGGCCGTCTACCGCATCATCGGCGCCGACCCCAAAGCTGAACAGCCCTGGTACGCCTACGCGAGAAGCCTGCTGGCGTTCTCGGCGGTCAGCGTCCTGTTCTTGTTCTTCTTCCAGCTGCTGCAGGACAAGCTGCCGCTACACCTGCACGATCCGGCGACCAAGATGACGCCGTCGCTGGCCTGGAACACCGCGATCAGCTTCGTCACCAACACCAACTGGCAGGCCTACTCAGGCGAGACCACCCAAGGTCACCTGGTGCAGATGGCCGGGCTGACCGTGCAGAACTTCGTCTCCGCCGCAGCAGGTATCGCGGTGGCGATCGCCCTGGTTCGCGGATTCGCCCGCAGCAGGACGCAGGACATCGGCAACTTCTGGGTCGACCTGGTCCGCGGAACCGTGCGTATCCTGCTGCCGATCTCGATCATCGGCGCGACCGTGCTACTCGCCGGCGGCGCGATCCAGAACTTCCACCTGTACGACCAACTGGTCACCACGCTGAGCGGTGCGCAGCAGACCATCCCCGGCGGCCCGGTTGCCAGCCAGGAAGCCATCAAGGAACTCGGCACCAACGGTGGCGGCTTCTACAACGCCAACTCCGCGCACCCGTTCGAAAATCCGACCAGGCTGACGAACTGGGTCGAGATCTTCATGCTGCTGGCGATCAGCTTCTCGCTGCCGCGCACCTTCGGCCGAATGGTCGAGAACACCAAACAGGGCTATGCCATCGTCGCGGTGATGGGAGCCCTGGCGGTGTCCAGTCTCACCCTGACCGAGCTGTTTCAACTCAGCCATCACGGAACCGTGCCCACCGCAGTGGGCACGGCCATGGAGGGTGTCGAGCAACGTTTCGGTGTCGCCAATTCCGCAGTCTTCGCCGACGCCACCACGCTCACATCGACCGGTGCCGTCGATTCGGCACACGACTCGTACACCAGCCTGGCCGGCTTGGTCCAGTTGTTCAACATGCAGATCGGCGAGGTGGCGCCCGGCGGAGTCGGTTCGGGCCTCTACGGCATGCTGATCATGGCCATCATCACGGTGTTCGTCGCCGGGCTGATGGTGGGCCGCACCCCGGAATATCTCGGCAAGAAGATCCGGCCTCGCGAAATGAAGCTCGCGGCAAGCTATTTCCCGATCACCGAATTGCTGGTGTTGGTCGGAACCGGCGTTGCCATGGGACTACCGGGACCGCGCGCGGGCATGAACAACACTGGCCCGCATGGCCTTTCGGAGGTTCTCTACGCATTCACCTCCGCGTCCAACAACAACGGCTCGGCTTTCGCCGGCTTGTCGGCGAACACCACGTGGTTCAACACCGCGCTGGGGTTGGCGATGGTCATGGCGAGGTTCCTGCCGATGATTCTGGTGTTGGCGCTGGCCGGTTCGCTGGCCCGCCAGGGTCATACCCCGGAGTCCCCGGGCACCCTGCCCACTCACCGACCACAGTTCATCGGTCTTGTCGCCGCAGTGACGATCGTGCTGTGCGCGTTGACCTTCCTGCCGGCACTCGCGCTCGGACCCCTCGCTGAAGGAATCCACTGAGATGACAAGCTCCACGGCTACCAAGCCACGTTTCAACCGGCCGGCGCGCCCCCACCAGAGCGGCCCCACGCCAGTCCAGGGCGGTCTGCTCGACCCCGCGATGCTGTTGAAGGCCCTGCCCGACGCGGTGCGCAAGTTCGACCCGCGCACACTGTGGCACAACCCGGTGATGCTGATCGTCGAGATCGGCGCGCTCTGGTCGAGCGTGCTGACAATCCACAACGGGTCCTGGTTCGGCTGGCTCGTCGTGTTCTGGCTATGGCTGACAGTGCTTTTCGGCAACCTGGCCGAGGCGGTCGCCGAGGGGCGCGGCAAGGCCCAAGCCGACACGCTGCGTAAATCCAAGGCCGACACCATCGCCCGCCGGCTTCAGGGCTGGGCGCCCGGCAAGGCCGGCGCCGAGGAGGACGTCCGCGCGCCGGAACTGCAGAAGGGCGACATCGTCGTCGTCGAGACCGGTGAGACCATCCCCGGCGACGGCGAGATCGTGGAAGGCATTGCGTCGGTCAACGAGTCAGCGATCACCGGCGAGTCGGCACCGGTGATACGCGAGTCCGGTGGCGACCGCTCCGCGGTCACCGGCGGCACCACCGTGCTGTCCGACCGGATCGTCGTCAAGATCACCCAGGAGCCGGGCAAGAGCTTCATCGACCGGATGATCGCCCTCGTCGAGGGCGCCAACCGGCAGAAGACCCCTAACGAGATCGCGCTGAACATCCTGCTGGCGGCGCTGACCATCATCTTCCTGTTCGCCGTGGTGACCCTGCAGCCGCTGGCCATCTACTCCAAGGTGAACAACCCGGGCGTGCCCGACAGCGCCGCGCTGACCAGCAACGGGGTCGACGGCGTCGTGCTGGTGGCGTTGCTGGTGTGCCTGATTCCGACCACGATCGGCGCGCTGCTGTCGGCGATCGGCATCGCCGGAATGGACCGGCTCATTCAGCGCAACGTGCTGGCCATGTCGGGCCGCGCCGTCGAGGCCGCCGGCGACGTCGACACCCTGCTGCTGGACAAGACCGGCACGATCACGCTCGGCAATCGCGAGGCGTCGGAGTTCATTCCGGTGGCGGGCGTGACGGCAGAAGACCTGGCCAACGCCGCACAGCTGTCCAGCCTCGCTGACGAGACGCCGGAGGGCCGCTCAATCGTGGTGTACGCCAAGGAAACCTACGGGTTGCGCGAGCGCCCGCCGGGTGAACTCGGCCACGCGCAGTGGGTCGAGTTCACCGCGACCACCCGGATGTCGGGAGTTGACCTCGACGGAAGGCAGCTTCGTAAAGGCGCGGCCAACTCGGTGACCAACTGGATCCGCGAGCAGGGTGGCGTCATTCCCGACGCCCTCGGCGATGTGGTCGACGGCATCTCGGCCGCCGGCGGGACGCCCCTGGTGGTCGGCGTGGTCAGCGACGGCGGAGCCACAGCGGAGGTGCTCGGCGTCATCCATCTCAAGGACATCGTCAAGCACGGCATGCGGGACAGGTTCGACGAGATGCGCAAGATGGGCATCCGGACCGTGATGATCACCGGCGACAATCCGTTGACCGCCAAGGCAATTGCCGACGAGGCCGGGGTCGACGACTTCCTTGCCGAGGCCACGCCGGAAGACAAGCTCGCGCTGATCAAGCGGGAGCAGCAGGGCGGCCGACTGGTCGCGATGACCGGCGACGGCACCAACGACGCGCCGGCCCTGGCTCAGGCCGACGTCGGCGTCGCGATGAACAGCGGGACCAGCGCGGCCAAAGAGGCCGGCAACATGGTCGACCTAGACTCCGACCCGACCAAGCTCATCGAGATCGTCGAGATCGGCAAGCAGTTGTTGATCACCCGCGGCGCTCTGAGCACCTTTTCGATCGCCAACGACATCGCCAAGTACTTCGCGATCATCCCGGCCATGTTCGTGTCGCTGTTCCCCGGGCTGGCCACGATCAACATCATGCGGCTGCACAGCCCGCAGTCGGCGATCCTGTCCGCGGTGATTTTCAACGCGATCATCATCGTCGCGCTGATCCCGTTGGCGCTGCGCGGCGTTCAGTACACGCCGAACAGTGCTTCGAAGTTGTTGAGCCGCAACCTTTACATCTACGGGCTAGGTGGCGTCATCGCCCCGTTCATCGGCATCAAGCTGATCGACCTGGCCGTGCAATTCATTCCCGGGATGGGCTGATATGAACCTCTCGAACCTGATTCGGCAACATTGGGCAGCCCTGCGTGCCCTGCTGGCATTGACTGTCATCACCGGTTTCGTCTACCCGCTGGCCGTCTGGGGCATCGCTCAACTTCCCGGTCTGCACGGTAAGGCGGACGGCTCGATAATCAGCGCCTCGGGAAGGCCTGTGGGTAGCAAGCTGATTGGGCAGGCCTTCACCGACAAGAGCGGCAACCCGCTTCCGCGGTACTTCCAGAGCCGGCCCTCGGCCGCCGGTGCGGGTTACGACCCCACCGCGTCGGGCGGCAGCAACCTCGGACCGGAGAGCATCGTCGACACCCCCGCCGACCCGGCCAAGCTGACACCCGGCACCGACCCAGCCGACGCCGGCTTCAAGCCGAGCCTGCTGACCCAGGTCTGCTCGCGCAGCCAAGCCATCGGCCGGCTCGAAAGGGTCGACGGCTCACGGCCGTTCTGCACCGGCGGTGGCGTCGGCGCCGTGCTGTCGGTGATCGGTCCGCGCGACCGGACCGGCAACATCATCCATCCGGACACGGTGGTCAGCGTCAACGAACCCTGCTCGAAGCCGGGGAGCCCGCCCACCATGGTGTTCCAGCGCGTGTATCAGGGCGTGGCGGTGCAGTGCGCGACATACGGCCGCGACTACTCGGTCGGCCTGCTGGTTCCGGTTCGCGGGTCGGCGCCCGAACAACCGGAGGTGCCTGCCGACGCCGTCACCGCCAGCGCCAGCGGGCTCGATCCCGACATCTCCCCGGCCTACGCCGAGCTGCAAGTGGCTCGGGTGGCCAGGGCGCGGGGCATCAGCGTCGGCCAGGTGCGCGACGCGGTGCGCCACAACAGCCACGGTCGGATGTTCGGCTTCGTCGGCGAGCCGGTGGTCAACGTGCTGGCGGTCAATCTCGAACTGGATCGTGGGTCATCGGTGAAGTCTTGACCGATGTTGTGGATGATGGCGGTGTGACCTTCACAGGAGAGTCGGCAAACTACGACGATCCGCTGGCTTACCGGATGCACTCGCAGCGCCGCGGCGAACTGCGCATCTACCTCGGCGCCGCCCCCGGCGTCGGCAAGACCTGCGCCATGCTCGGCGAGGCGCACCGCAGGCTGGAGCGCGGCACCGACGTCGTCGCGGCCGTCGTCGAGACCCACGGCCGCAAAAAGGTCGGCGAGCTGATCGAGGGCATCGAGGTCATCCCGCCGCACTACATCACCTACCGCGGCAGCACCTTCCCCGAGCTCGACATCGATGCGGTCCTGGCCCGCAAGCCGGAAGTGGCGCTCGTCGACGAATACGCCCACAGCAACATCCCGGGCAGTACTCACGAAAAGCGTTGGGAGGACATCGAAGCGCTGCTCGATGCGGGCATCACGGTGATCTCGACGCTCAACGTCCAGCACCTGGAAAGCCTGAACGACGTCGTCGCCCAGATTACCGGAGTCGAGCAACGCGAGACTGTGCCCGATGAGATCGTCCGTAAAGCGGCACAGATAGAGCTGGTCGACATCACACCGGAAGCGTTGCGGCGCAGGCTCGCTCACGGGAACGTCTACCCGTCGGAGCGCATTGACGCGGCGCTGACGAATTACTTTCGCGCCGGCAACCTGACCGCACTGCGTGAGATCGCGCTGCTATGGCTGGCCGACCAGGTCGACTCCGCGTTGGCGAAATACCGTGCCGACAAGAAGATCACGGACACCTGGGAAGCCCGCGAACGTGTGGTCGTCGCGGTGACCGGTGGGCCCGAGTCGGAAACGTTGGTGCGCAGGGCATCTCGCATCGCCTCGAAGTCCAGTGCGCAGCTGATGGTGGTGCACGTCGTCCGCGGCGACGGTCTGTCCGGGGTATCGCCGCGCGAGATGGGCAAGGTGCGCGAGCTGGCCGTCAGCATCGGCGCCACCGTGCATGTCGTGGTCGGCGAGGAAGTGTCGTGCGCTCTGCTCGACTTCGCCCGCGAGACCAACGCCACCCAGCTGGTGCTCGGCAGCTCGCGACGGTCGCGGTGGGCCAGCGTCTTCAGCGAGGGCATCGGCGCGGCCACGATCAAGAACTCGGGCAAGATCGACGTCCACATGGTCAGCCACGAGGCGGCCAACCGCGGCATAGCGTTCTCGGCGATCCCGCACCGGACGCGGCAGGTGGTGTCCTGGCTGGGCGCCGTCGTCTTGCCGCTGGCGATCCTGGCGCTCACATTGCGGCTCGATCCGACCCTGGACGTCGGCGGCAAGTCCGCCATCTTCTTCGCCGGGGTGGTCGGGGTCGCGCTGTTCGGCGGCGTGGCGCCGGCAGTGCTGTCGGGGCTGCTCTCCGGCGCGCTGCTGGTCTATTTCCATACCGAGCCACGGTATTCGTTTGCCGTCAAGAGCCTCAGCAACGCCCTGACGATCATGATTCTGCTCGGGATCGCGATGGCGATCGCGGTGCTAGTCGACGCCGCTGCCAGCCGGGCGCGCGAGGCCAGGCGGGCCGGCCAGGAGGCCGAGCTGCTGTCGCTGTTCGCCGCGTCGGTCCTGCGCGGCGCCGACCTCAACGCGCTGCTGGAGCGGGTGCGCGAGGCCTACTCCCAGCACGCGGTGTGCCTGATCCGCGAGGTCGACGGACGGCAGGTCCCGGTCGCCGGGGTCGGCTCGCAACAGTGCCTCACGGTCGACGCCGCCGACACCGCGGTCAAGGTCGGCGACGAGGACTTCTGGATGCTGATGACCGGGCGGGCCCTGACCGGGCGCGACCGCCGGGTGTTGTCGGTCGTCGCGACGCAGGCGGCCGGGCTGGTCAAGCGCGGTGAGCTCGCCGAGGAGGCCGGCAAGGTCAAGTCGCTCGCCGAGGCCGATGAGCTGCGCCGCCTGCTGCTGTCGGCCCTCGGCCACGACCTGCGCACGCCGCTGACCGCGGCCAAGGCGGCGGTCTCGAGCCTGCGCGCCGAGGACGTCTGGTTCTCGCCGGAGGACACCAGCGAACTGCTGGCGACGGTCGAGGAGTCGGTCGACCAGCTGACCTTGCTGGTCGCCAACCTGCTCGACTCGTCGCGGCTGGCCGCCGGCGTGGTGCGGCCCGAGCTGACCGAGGTCTACCTCGAAGAGGTGGTGCAGCGCGCGCTGGTCGGCATCGGTGGCCGCAACACGATCTACGGTAGGGCCAGCATCGACCGGGTCAAGGTCGAGGTCGGCGGCACGGTGTGCTTCGGCGACGCCGGCCTGCTCGAGCGGGTGCTGTCCAACGTGATCGACAACGCGCTGCGCTATGCGCCGGGCAGCGTCGTCCGAGTCAACGCAGGCCAGATCGGTCCGCGGGTGTTGATCAACGTCGGCGACGAGGGTCCCGGCGTCTCCAAAGGCGCCGCGGAGCAGATGTTCCAGCCGTTCCAACGGCTCGGCGACTTCGACACCACGACGGGGTTGGGCCTGGGTCTTTCGGTGGCCAAGGGATTTGTCGAGGCGATGGACGGCTCGATCACCGCCAGCGACACCCCCGGGGGCGGCCTGACGATCGTGATCGACCTGGCCGCGCCGCTGCAGGACCATCGATGACTCGCGCCGACGACGATGCGGAGCGCAGCGACGCGGAGGAGCGGCGCTCGTGACCAGGGTCCTGGTCGTCGACGATGACCCGCAGCTGCTGCGCGCGCTGCGGATCAACCTGTCAGTCCGTGGCTACGAGGTGATCACCGCCCCGACCGGGTCGCGTGCGTTGGCACTGGCCGCCGAGCATCCCCCGCAGGTGGTCATCCTCGACCTGGGGATGCCCGACATCTCCGGCATCGACGTGCTCGCCGGGCTGCGCGGCTGGCTGACGGCTCCGGTGCTGGTGCTCTCGGCGCGCAGCGACTCGTCGGACAAAGTCGAGGCTCTCGACGCGGGCGCCGACGACTACATGACAAAGCCGTTCGGCATGGACGAGCTGCTGGCCCGGCTCCGTGCCGCGGTGCGACGGGCGGCGGTGCCCACCGGCGCGGACAACCCGGTGGTCGAGACCAAGTCGTTCGTGGTCGACCTGTCGGCGAAGAAGGTGATCAAGAACGGCGCGGAGGTGCACCTGACGCCGACGGAGTGGGGCATGCTGGAAATGCTGGTCCGCAACCGCGGCAAGCTGGTCGGCCGCGAAGAGTTGCTCCGCGAGGTCTGGGGTCCCAAGTACGCGACGGAAACCCATTATCTCCGTGTGTTTCTCGCGCAGTTGCGCCGCAAGCTCGAAGACGACCCGTCGCACCCCGCGCACCTGCTGACCGAGGCGGGCATGGGCTACCGTTTCGAAGCATGAGAATTGTTGCGCCAGAAGGGGTTAGCACTTCACAGGGCAGTCACGCTGCGCACCAGCAAAATCCAGCGTTGCTGACTAAGTCATGCGAGCCAGTGGTGTAACCTATTCGGTACCAACGTGAGCAAAGCCGAGAGAATGCAGCATCACATTATTGTCAGTGGTGACGATGCGCTGGCCATCACCATCATCGAAGAGCTGGAAAGCGCCGGCGCGAACGTTGTCAGGCTGGGCAACAACGACCTTCGCGCCATGTGCGACCAACTGGAACGCGCCGATGTCGGCGAGGCGCTCGCAGTGGTGTGCGCCGGTGACGACGATGCGGCTAACCTCGAAATCGCTTTGCTGGCGCGGCGATCCAACCCCTCGGTGCGGGTGGTCGCCCGGCTGGCCAACGACGTGCTGCGTGCGGCGGTGGCAGCAGACAACGGACCGGGCGCCATCCTCGACGTCGCCGAACTGACCGCGCCGTCGGTCGTGGAAGCCTGCCTGGCGCACCGGACCCACCCGTTCGAGGCGGCCGGCACCCAGTTCCTGGTCTCCGGCAGTGAAGCGCCACGCGCGGCCACGCTGCGCGAGATCTACGGCGACCTCGCTCCGGTGGCGATCATCCACGGCGAGAACTCATCGAGCCCGGGCGAGATCGAAGTCTGCCCCACCCGGACGCAACGGGTGCTCGCCGGCGACCGGGCGGTGATGATCGGCACGGCCGACGAGTCGGCCGAACGCGGCCTCAGGGTCCGCCGGCCGGTGGTGACCCGCTCACAGCGGGCCAAGGTGCGCAAGTTCTTCGACGGTGTGCGAACCGTCGTCAACGACTTCAACCCGGCCTTCTATCCCGCCCTGGCCGCCGCCATGACCCTCGTCTTCATCTCAATGTTGCTGTTGCGCTTCAACTATCAGCACCCCCGGATGTCCTGGGTCGATGCGTTGTACTTCACCATCGAGACGATCACGACGACCGGCTACGGCGACTTCAGCTTCGCCCACCAGGAGACGTGGCTGCGGATGTTCGCCGCCGGCCTGATGTTCGGCGGCGCGACCACGATCGCGTTGCTGGTCGCGTTCATCGCCGACGTGCTGCTGTCCCGCCGTTTCGTGTTCGCATCGGCCCGGCCGCGGATGCGCCACCTGCGCAACCACGTCATCGTGGTCGGCTTGAGCGCCCTGGGCATGCGCGTGGTCACCGACCTGATGGCGGCCGGTTACGACGTCGCGGTCATCGAGATCAACGAGGACAACCGGTTCCTGTCCGCCGCGCGGGCGCTGGACGTGCCGGTGATCTTCGGCGACGCGACACTGCGCCAGACGCTGGTGGCCGCGCGCGTTGAACGCGCCCGTGCGGTCGCCGTGCTGACCCGCAACGACATGATCAACATCGAAACCGGAATCGTGTTGTCGGAGCTGCTGGGTCCGAAGGTGGTGCCGAAGGCCGACGGCCGTGCCGACATCTCGGTGGTGCTGCGGGTATACGACCGCGCGCTGGGCCTCGCGGTCGCGCAGCGGTTCGGCTTCGAGAACGTCCGCTCGTCGGTGGCGCTGGCCGCGCCGTGGTTCATCGGCGCCGCGATGGGCGTGGAAGTGCTGGGCACCTTCTCCATCGGTCAGACGTCGTTCATGGTCGGCGCGATGCTGGTTGCCGAAGGTAGCGAGCTCGACGGGCTGGAGATGGGCAAACTGTCGAGCCGGACGCGGGTGATCGCGATCTGCCGACAGGACTCCCCCATCGACCTGCAGCCGCGTCACGAAAACAAGCTGCGCGACGGCGACACCGTGTACCTCGTCGGCCCGTACCGGGATCTGGTGGCCACCCTGCGGAAGGGATTGCCGCCGCGGCATCCCGCACCCGTCAAGGACGACGACACCCCCGAAGCCGTCGCCGAAGAGCCCCGGCAGGACCTCGATGTCGACGTCAGCCGTGAGGCACGCACCGGCTAGGCGGCACGAGACGGGCGTCACGATATCCCGTACAACATCCTGACGGAAACCTGGCAAGTCGCTGTATCGGGCCTTGCCAGATCGAGAACGCGCCGGTCAACACTTAGAATCGAAGCCCGAACGTGCGAGCGGGGGCACAAAAACGTATGCCGACGGATCGGCAAACCTGAGAAATACTAAGGATTAACCCGAGAGATATGGCCGATAACTGCCACGCAGAAACTATGACCACCGGCGGCGAATTGTCTATCTCTCGTGAAGAACCGATAATGACTTGTCCACCGGCCAAGACAACCCGCTGGTGGGCGCGTTATTCGACCATCTGACGTCAACAAATAGGCGGCTTGCTCGACCATTGCCGGAAAGGGAAGCCATGCTTTCGGGGAGCCTTGAGCCGGAGTGTTGCGAGCGCCCGTCGCTGCTGCTGCCGGGGTCCGGCAGCGCCGTGAGCCGCGCAGATGAGCTCGAGAGCGACGCGCCGGGCGCGATTGCGACAAAGACCCTGGCGCATGCCACCATTCAGCAATCGGTCTTTGGCACGGCCACGGCCGCTTCCCGGGCCGGCTTGACCGCGGTGAATTAGGGGCGGTGAGCGATGGATTTCGGAAATTACCCGCCGGAGATCAACTCCGCCCGGATGTACGCGGGCGCGGGCGCCGGACCGATGTTGGCCGCGGGCCAGGCGTGGGATGCCCTCGCAGGTGAACTCCACGCGATCGCCAACTCGTATCAATCGGTCATATCGGGATTGACCTCCGGCTCCTGGATGGGGCCGGCGTCGGTGTCGATGAGTGCCGCGGCCGCCTCATACGCCGGATGGCTGCGAGCCACCGCCGCGCAAGCCGAGGAAACCGGTGCCCAGGCCAAGTCCGCCGTGGCGGCCTACCAGTCAGCCTTCATGGCGACCGTTCCACCGCCGATGGTCGCCGAGAACCGCAGCCTGCTCGCGACGCTGATCGCCACCAACCTGTTCGGCCGCAACACCCAGGCCATCGCGGCTAACGAGGCACAGTACGCCGAGATGTGGGCGCAGGACGTCGCGGCGATGTACGGCTACTCGGCGTCGTCGGCGGCGGCAACCCAGCTGCCGTCGTTCGTTCCGCCGCAGCAGAACACCAACCCGACGGGCGCCGCCGGCCAGTCGGCCGCGGTCGGTCAGGCCACCGGCACCGCAGCGGGCAACGTGCAGAGCACCATCCAGCAAGCCTTCGCCGCCGTGCCGGCCGCACTCTCGGCGGCCACACCAGCCGCCACGCCGGCGCTCTCGCTGGGCACCATCAGCGACCTGATCTCGATTTTCGTCGACCTACCGGCCGGCTTGGCGACGTTCGCCGCCGACATCCCGCTGGGCAGCCTGGGCATAGTCGCGCTGCCCTTCGACGTGGTGGGCGCCCTCACCGGTACCCACACAGACAAGATCGTCAGCGCGTGGAACGGCGAACAGACCTGGCCGGGTGAGGGTCCCGCGCCGGTCAAGCCGTTCCCGGCGCCGCTGCTGAACCTACCCGCCGGTACCGTGCCGACCAGGATGTCGGCCGGTCTCGCCGACGCCAACCACGTCGGCGGGTTGTCGGTGCCACCGAGTTGGACCATCGCCACGCCCGCGGTGAAGCCGAGCGCGGTGACCCTGCCCGCGTTGCCCGCGGTCGCCGCCGCCGCCGAAGAGTCGATCTCGGGCGCATCGGGCAGCACGCTGAGCCAGATGGCGCTGGCCGGAATGGCCGGCCGCGCGATGGCGGGCACGGTGGGCACCGGAGTCGGCCGCGCGCGCAACGTGATAGCGCGGCCGAGCGACGCGCCAAAACCCGCTGACCGCAAGACAACTGGGGGTGACGACGGCGTCGCCGAGACCAAGCCGCGGACGGTGGTCACCGGCGTCGCGGCCGAGCTGCGCGAGTTCACCAAGCTGCGCGACGAAGGAATTCTGACCGACGAGGAATACACCGAACAGAAGAACCGTCTGCTTGGTCGCTGAAACGCCCGCCGCCGTCAGGCGGACACGTCGGTTGTCAGACCGCGTCTTAGTCGATAAAGGGAATGCGCAGCAATGGATTTCGGGTTCTATCCGCCGGAGGTAAACTCCGGCCGGATGTATTCCGGTCCGGGATCGGGGCCGATGATGGCCGCTGCGCAGGCCTGGACGGCGCTGGCCGACGCGCTGTATACCTCGGCGGGTGGCTATCAGTCGGTGGTGTCGGAGTTGGCATCTGGCTGGTCGGGCCCGTCGTCGGCGGCGATGAGTGCCGCGGCCGCGTCGTTCGTCGAATGGCTCAGCGCCACCGCGGCGCAGGCCGAGGAATCCGCGAACCAGGCGCAGGCAGCGGCCGCGGGCTACGAAACGGCGTTCGCGATGACGGTCCCGCCGCCGGTGATCGCGGCCAACCGCAGTCTGCTGGCGGCGTTGGTGGCGACAAATTTCTTGGGGCAGAACACACCCGCGATTGCGGCCACCGAAATTCAGTACGCCGAGATGTGGGCCCAGGACGCCGTCGCGATGTACGGCTATGCGGCGTCCTCCGCATCGGCGACCACGCTGACGCCGTTCCAGCAGCCACAGCAGAACACCGATCCGGGATCGTCGACAAGCCAAGCGGCCGCGGTCGGGCAGGCCGCCAACACCACCGCCGGGAACGCGCAGAGCGCGATTTCGTCTGCGCAGCAAGCCTTTTCCGCAGTACCGAACGCGCTGCAAGGTCTGGCGACGTCCGACTCGGCCGCGACCGGGACGTCCGCCGCCGCAGGCGACCCGCTAAGCACCTTGGCGGACTTGATCTCGATCTTTATCAGTCTCCCCTCCGACCTCACCTTCTTCGCGGCTGTCATTCCGCAGGATATTGCGGCCGGGCCAGTAGACCTGCCCTTCAGCATCGTGGATTCGGAGACCGGTCAGCACACCGACGAAATCATCAGCGGCTGGAGCGGTGAAGACCCCGGCATCAGAAGGGGCGGAATCCCTTCGAACGACTTCCCCGCCACCCTGCTCAATCCTGGCCAGGGCAGCTCAGCCGCGATCCAGGCGGGTATCGCCGACGCGGAAGCGATCGAGGGTTTGTCGGTCCCGCCGAGCTGGGCCACCCAGTCGGCCGACATTGAAAAGTCGGCCCTGGCCAAGCCGCTCACCGCCGCCAATGCCGCGGCCGCACCCGCCGCTGAGGCCGGTGCGGCAAACACGTTCAACCAGATGGGAATCGGCGGCATGTCCGGGCAGGCGATGGCCGGACCGCCGACCGCAGCCGCGGAGCTTGCGGGGAACGGTCAGCCGGCGCGGCTCACCGGGCGGCCGGCCGATGCCGCGCCGGCCGAGGGCGACGTCGACGCGACGCCCGCACCACGGACCGTGATGACCGGTGTCGCGGCCGCGATCCGCGACATCGCGCAACAGCGCGACGAGGGCCGGCTGACCGAGCAGGAATACACCGAGCAGAAGAAGCAGCTACTGCAGATCTCGTTCGGGCAGTAGCTTATTCGGCAATGGACAGCGCGATGCCGTCCAGGATGTCGTGCTCGCTGACCGTCAACTCCTCGATGCCGGCCCGCTCCCGCAGCGCGAGCGCGAGTTCCTCGATCACGATCGCGCCGCCGCCGATCACGTCGACCCGGCCCTCGTGCATGGGCCCCAGCGCGGCCCGCTCGGCACGCGGCATCGCGATGAGCCCGTCGCACACGGTGAGCAGCCGATCCACGCCGACCCGCGAAAGGTGAATGACCGCAGCGTCATACGTCGTCATGTCGTGCGCCAGCGCCGAGACAGTCGTCATTGTGCCCGCCACCCCGACCCAGGTGCGGGCCCGCTCCACCGGGACGGCGCGCAACGCCTCGCCGAGTCGCTCGCGGACCACCTCGCGCGCGGCGGTCACCTCCGCGGCCGTCGGTGGATCGGAGTGCAGGCACCGCTCGGTCAGCCGCACGCAGCCGATGTCGGCGGAGAAACTCGCCTCGACGGTGTCGGTGCCGAGCACCACCTCGGTCGATCCGCCACCCAAATCGACGATGACGAATGGTCCTGCGGCGGAATCCAATTCGTGGACCGCTCCGCGGAAGGACAGCTCGGCTTCCTCGACTCCGGTGATCACCTCGGCGACCGCGCCGTCTACCACGTCACCGAGCACCTCGGCCGTCATCGCGAAGAAGACGTCCCGGTTCTCGGCGTCGCGGGTGGCCGACGTGGCCACCATCCGGATCTTCTCGACACCGTGTTCCGTGCAGAGTCGCGCGTAATCGGCCAGTGCGGATCGGGTGCGCCGCAACGCCTCCGGCGCGAACTGGCCGGTGGCGTCGACCCCCTGGCCGAGCCGGACGATACGCATCTCGCGATGCACGTCGTTGAGCTGCCCGTCGGAGGCGTCGGCGATCAGCAGCCGAATCGAGTTGGTACCGCAGTCGATTGCGGCCAGTCGCACGGTCATGTAGCGCCGCTCCTCCTCATCGTGCTGCGCGCTCTGCATCGTCGCCGGCGCGTCATGTAGCGCCGCTCCTCCTCATCGTGCTGCGCGCTCTGCATCGTCGCCGGCGCGTCATGCCCACACCCCCGGTGTCAGGACGCCGGCCATCGCCGGTTCGAGCGCCAATACCGCCAACGCTTCGTCGCCGAGTGGGTTGACGCCGCGGCCCGCGGCCAACGAGTGCGCGATCAGCACGTGCAGGCACTTGACCCGGTCGGGCATGCCGCCGCCGGAGAACGTCGTGCCGAGCGATTCGATGGCGTCCCGCTCGGTCAGGTACGACTCGTGGGCCCGCCGGTAGGCCGCCGCCAATTCGTCGTCCGTCTGGAGCCGTCGGCTCATCTCCCGCATCATCCCGGTCGTCTCCAGCCGGCTCGCGGCCGCGGTCAGGACCGGATGGGTGAGGTAGTACAACGTCGGAAACGGCGTTCCGTCAGGCAGTTTCGGCGCCGTCTTCACCACAGCCGGCTCACCGTTGGGGCAGCGGTAGGCGATCTCGAGCACTCCACGCGGCTCGCGGCCGAGCTGACGGGCGACCGCCTCGAGGTCGGCGGGATCAACCACCGGGCGGCGGGGGGCCGGGCGGCAGCGGACTGGCCGGCGGCGGGGGCGGCGCCGGCGTGGGTGATCCGTGCGGGCTGTCTGCGATGGTGTGCCACAGCGAGGTGTACCAGGGGTCACTGCTGGGCGCGGCCTTGGGCTGCGACCCGGGGTCGGTGGGGAGTGCCGCGCCCGGCGGCAACTGGACCTGGTAGGGGACCTCGCCGGGCATGACAAACCCGAGACGTTCGCGGGCCTGCGCCGCGATGAAGGCGGGGTCGCCGAGCTTGCCCTTCTGCTGCTCGAGCTCGGAGATCTGTTGACGCAGAGCAGATTCGGAGGCGGCCAGCTGCTTCATCTCGGTGCGCTGCGCGAAATACGTGCGGACCGGACCGGCAATGGTCAAAGTCAGCACGCAGACGACGGTCGCCAGGATGGCCGCCCGTCGCGCGGTCAGCCCGAGTCGCTGATCGGAACGCTGCTCGGCGGATTCGGCGATCGCCTGCTTGATCGGCTCGACCACCTCGGGCACCGCCCGCGTCGACGCGGCAGGCCCGCGCCGGGCCGCGGCGGCCTTGCGCGGCCGACCTCCCGAATCACCGGGCCGACCCGGACGCGACGCCGGTGCGCGCCGCTTCGGTTCTGGCCGTTTCGCTTCGGGCATCGGAGGTATCTGTCGGGCTAGGGCGTGTACCGGGGGAACGCCAGGTCGCCGGCGTAGCGGGCCGCGTCGCCGAGCGCTTCTTCGATGCGCAGCAACTGGTTGTACTTCGCCACCCGCTCGCTACGGGCCGGGGCGCCGGTCTTGATCTGTCCGCTGCCGACCGCGACCGCCAGGTCGGCGATCGTGGTGTCTTCGGTCTCGCCGCTGCGGTGGCTCATCATCGTCCGGTAGCCGCTGTGGTGGGCCAGCGCAACCGCGTCGAGGGTCTCGGTGAGCGTGCCGATCTGGTTCACCTTGACCAGCAAGGCATTTGCCGCGCCCTTGTCGATGCCCTCTTCCAGTCGTTCGGGATTAGTGACGAATAGGTCGTCGCCGACGATCTGCACCCGGTCACCAATCGCCGTCGTCAGGGAAACCCAGCCGTCCCAATCGTCTTCGGACAGTGGATCTTCGATGGACACCAACGGGTAGGCGTCGATCAACTCGGCGTAGAACTGCGTCATCTCGTCGGCGGTGCGGCTCTGCTTCTCGAACTGGTAACCGGTGCCGTCCTGAAAGAACTCGGTCGCCGCGACATCCAACGCCAGCGCCACGTCGGCGCCGAGCTTGAATCCCGTCGACTCGATGGCCTGGCTGATCACGTCGAGCGCGGCCTTCGTCCCGGCCATGTCGGGGGCGAAGCCGCCCTCGTCGCCGAGGCCGGTGGACAGTCCCTGCTTCTTCAGCGCCGACTTCAAGGCGTGGTAAACCTCGGCACCCCAGCGCAGCGCCTCGACGAAGCTCGGTGCGCCGATCGGGGCGACCATGAACTCCTGGACATCGACAGCGGTGTCGGCGTGCGCTCCGCCGTTGAGGATGTTCATCATCGGCACCGGCAGGATGTGCGCGTTCGGCCCGCCCAGGTAGCGGAACAGCGGCAGGTCGGCGGAGTCGGCTGCGGACTTGGCCACCGCCAGCGAGACGCCGAGGATGGCGTTGGCGCCCAGGCGGGACTTGTCCGGGGTGCCGTCGAGGTCCAGCAGCGCCTGGTCGACCAGCCGCTGGTCGTCGGCGTTGAGCCCGATCACGGCGGGTGCGATTTCGTCGAGCACGGCCTGCACGGCCTTCTTGACGCCCTTGCCGCCGTATCGGTCGCCACCGTCGCGCAACTCGACGGCCTCGTGCTCGCCCGTCGACGCGCCGGAGGGCACCGCCGCCCGCGCGAAGGTGCCGTCGATCAGGGCCACCTCGACCTCGACTGTCGGGTTGCCGCGGGAATCGAGGATTTCGCGGGCCCCGACCTGCTCGATAATCGGCACTGGTTCTCCTTGCGTCGTGATTGGGTACAGCACACCCTAGGTAAGAAAGCCTAAAGCCTGCTCAGAGGGAGTGGCCTGCGGCATAGGCGGTAGCGCAGTCGCGCACGGCGCGGGCGTAGACGTCGGAGTCGTTGTAGGCCCACAGCGCGGTGATCCATCCGCGCGGCGTAGCGAGATCCTTCCCGCGGAAGCACAGATAGCCCGCGGCCGACAGCGCGGCGTCGTCGATGTTGTCGACGTCGATCTTGCCGTCGTTGTTGGCGTCGACTCCGTACTCCCGCCACGTCTCCGGGATGAACTGCATCGGCCCCATCGCCCTGACGGTGTCCGGTTGGCCGTCCATGCCGCCGGGCATGCCGTCGAGAGCGCTCGGTTCGTTGTCGATGATGCGCATCGTCCCGTTGGTCCCGTCCAGCACCACGCCGCGGATTGGCGGGCGCACGTCGCCGTTGGGATGGAGAACCGCGTGGTGATAGGTGCCGTGGTGGCTTTCCACCTGCCCGATGCCGGCCAGCGTTGTCCAGGCGATGTGGCAGTGCGGGTTTTCTACCTCGGCGACCCTGGCTGCGTAGCCGTACGCCTCCAGCGCGGTCACCGGGATGTGCAGCGCCGGCGCGAGCTCGGCGGCCCACTTGTGCAACTGGTCGGCGGGCCGGCCCTTGGCATAAGTGTCGATAGGCGGCACCAGAGCGCCGGGTGGCGGCGGAACGCCCTTGAGGAGGATGGGGCCGAGCTGCCACGAACAGCTCGATGCCAACAGCAACGCCGTTGCGCCGACGACGGCCAGCGCGCGCAGCCAACGGACCCGCGACACAACACACCCCTCAACCAACGACTTCTCGTCCATGGTCCCACGCGATGGGAGTGGCGTACCGCGACCCGGGTGCCCGGAGTCGCCCCTACCTCGGTTGGCCAGCACCGATGATGGCTGCCCTAGCTGCATTTAGCCCGCCGCGGTTCACTAGCCCGGGCGTGTCGAAAATCACCGTGTTCACCCGCGCTTTCGCCCGCGTCAATACGGGTTTCAGTCTTCCTCGGCCTCATCAGGATCCGATTCCGAGGGCTCCCCGGGTTCCGGTTCGGCGCCGTCCACCGGCCAGCACGCGCGCCACTCGTCTTCGTTGATCGAGCCAACCGGAGCCACGTCCAACTCCGCCGGGACAGCGGCCGAGCGTCGTTCGGCGGCGACCGCCTTCTCGACTGCGCGGACCGTGTCCATGAATATCAGCACCGCGGTGCGCAGCGCGTCTTCGGCGTCGACATCGGCCGTCACGGTGATCGACGTGATGTCCGGCGGGAGTAGATCCGTCGGGAAGCCGGCCTTGGTGACCCGCTGAATTACCTTGTGCGCCAGAGCCAAAGCCGGCTGACCGGTCGGCACATCGTCCACCGCAGAGTTGCGCGGCTTCTCCTGCGCCTTGCGCTCCTCCCACTGAGCCAACTGCTCTTCGAGCGAAATCGACTCTCCGGCAAGCACTCCCGGTGCCCGATTGCCGAGCTTACGCAGCAATGCGTCGGCTACGTCGTCGATCGCGAACGGGTGCGACGGCGCATCCTCGGCGATCCGCGCGTGAAAAAGGACCTGCAGCAACACATCACCGAGCTCGTCGCGCAGCGAGTCGGTATCGCCACTGCGAACCGCATCAAAAAGCTCGTAGGTCTCCTCCAGCAGGAAGCGGCGCAGCGAGTCGTGGGTCTGCTCGCTCTCCCACGGCCCGGCGGTACGTAGCTTGTCCATCATCGCTACGGCGTCCACCAGCCGCTCCCCCGGCTGCCGGGTTGGTGCGGAGATCAGCCGCTCGCCCGCGGCCAGTCGCGCCGTGACCGACGGGTGGTCTGGGTCCGAGGACAGCAGCACCGGGGCGTCCTCGCCGGTGTGCGCCGACCGGGCCGACGGCAGCGACCACGGCACCGCGACCGGCATCTCCTCGGTGTACTGGACTTCGCCCGAGAGCAGCTCGATGGCCTCCACCGGGACGAGCGACGGCCGCCGCGGATCGACCAGGATCACCGTCATCGCGCCTGTCTCTCTTGCTTCGAACCGTCTATCTGCGTCGATTCTGCTGCTTTGCCGACCAGCGTGGCGACCAATTGGCCGACGAACTGAACCAACTCCAGGTCGCGGATGCGCGGCGCACCCATCCCGCCGGACCGCGGAATCGGCACCTGAACCGTCGACGTGGTGGCGCGATAACGCGCGCCCGGATAGCGGCGGGCCAGGCGCACCTGGGCGGAGTCCGGCAGGGTCAGCGGCGACAGCCGCAGCGTGGCCTCCGACGCCGTCGACACCTCCGTGATGCCCACATCCCGGCAGATCAGCCGCAGCCGGGCCACCGCGACAAGCAGCTCGGCCGTCTCGGGCATGGCGCCGTAGCGGTCGGTCAGTTCCTCGATGACGGCGTCGATCTGCGCGTCGTCCGCCGCGGCGGCCAGCCGTCGGTAACCCTCCAGCCGGAGCCGGTCGCTGGGGATGTAGTCCGGCGGCAGATGCGCGTCCACCGGCAGGTCGATCCGCACATCCTTGGGTTCCTCGGCGCTGACGACGGTCTGTCCGTCCGCCGCGGCCCGGTATGCCTCGACAGCCTCGCCGACCAGGCGGACATAGAGGTCGAAGCCCACCCCGGCGACATGACCGGACTGCTCAGCGCCCAGCACGTTGCCGGCGCCGCGGATCTCCAGATCCTTCATCGCCACCGCCATACCGGCGCCCAGGTCGTTGTTCTGCGCGATGGTCGCCAGCCGGTCGTAGGCGGTCTCGGTCAGCGGGTTGTGCGGCGCATACAAGAAGTAGGCGTAGCCGCGTTCCCGGCTGCGACCGACCCGGCCACGCAGCTGGTGCAGCTGGGAGAGGCCGAAGGTGTCGGCTCGCTCGACGATCAGCGTGTTGGCGTTGGAGATGTCCAGGCCGGTCTCGACGATCGTGGTGCACACCAGGATGTCGAACTCGCGGTTCCAGAATCCCTCGACGGTGGTTTCCAGCAGGTCCTCGTTCATCTGCCCGTGCGCGACAGCGACTTTGGCCTCCGGCACCAGCTCGCGCACGCGCGCTGCGGCGGCGTCGATCGAACTGACCCGATTGTGCACGTAGAACGCCTGGCCGTCGCGCAGCAGCTCGCGGCGCAGTGCCGCGGCGATCTGCTTGTCGTCCTGCGCGCCGACATAGGTCAGCACCGGATAGCGCTCCTCGGGCGGCGTGAGGATCGTCGACATCTCGCGGATGCCGGCCAGGCTCATCTCCAGGGTGCGCGGGATCGGGGTGGCGCTCATGGTCAGCACGTCGACGTGGGTGCGCAGCGACTTGATGTGCTCCTTGTGCTCGACACCGAAGCGCTGCTCTTCGTCGACGATCACCAGACCGAGGTCCTTCCACCGCACCCCGGTCTGCAGCAGCCGGTGCGTGCCGATCACGATGTCGACGTTGCCCTCGGCCATCCCGTCCAGCACGGCGCGTGATTCGGCGCCTTCGGTGAACCGCGACAGGCTCTTGATCCGGACCGGGAACCCGGCCATCCGCGCGGTGAACGTCTGAAAGTGCTGGTCGGCCAGCAGCGTGGTGGGTACCAGCACCGCAACCTGCTTGCCGTCTTGGACCGCTTTGAACGCCGCGCGGACCGCGATCTCGGTCTTGCCGTAACCGACGTCGCCACAGATCACCCGGTCCATCGGGACCGGCTTCTCCATGTCCGACTTGACCTCGGTGATCGCGGTGAGCTGGTCCACGGTCTCGGTGAAGCCGAACGCGTCTTCCATCTCCGCCTGCCACGGAGTGTCGGGGCCGAACGCGTGTCCCGCGCTGGCCTGCCGCTTGGCGTAGAGCGCCACCAGCTCGCCGGCGATCTCCCGAACCGCTTTGCGCGCTTTGGTTTTGGTGTTGGTCCAGTCGCTGCCGCCGAGCCTGCTCAGCGTCGGCGCCTGGCCACCGACATATCGCGACAGCTGATCCAGCGAATCCATCGGCACGTAGAGCTTGTCGGTGACGTTCTGCCCCCGCTTGCTCGAGGCGTACTCCAGCACCAGGTACTCGCGCCGTGCGCCACCGACCGTGCGCTCGGTCATCTCGACGAATCGGCCGATGCCGTGCTGGTCGTGCACCACCAGGTCGCCCGCCGTCAGCGCCAGCGGGTCGACGGTGTTACGCCGTTTGGCGGCAAGGCGTTTGCCGTCGGTGGCGGCGACCCGGTTGCCGGTCAGGTCGGTCTCGGTGACGATCACCAGGCCGCCGTCGGGGAACACCAGTCCGTCGTGCAGCGGACCCTTGAGCACGCCGACGACACCCGGCTTGGGCTCGGCGCCGGATTCCAACATCGTTGCCGGCGTCTCGGATTCGGCCAGCTGCTCGACGACGCGGTGTGCCGTACCGGTGCCGGGCGCAACGACGGCGGCGGCTCCGCCGGTCGCCACATGGGCGCGCAGCATCGCGAACATCTCGTCGATGTCGCGCTGATGGCCGCGCGCCGACGGCGCCGCGCGGAGGTCCAGTTCGATCGCCGACTCGTCGGACAGCTGCGACAGCGTCCACCACGGGTGACCGGATTCGCGGGCCGCCTCCTGCACCTCGTCGAGTTCGCGGAATCCCGACCCGCCGAGTTGCTCGACGTCGATCGGCGAGTCACCACCGACCGCGGCCACCGACCATGACGCGTCGAGGAATTCGCGACCGGTCTTGATCAGATCAGCCGCGCGGGTGCGGACCTTCTCGGGATCGCACACCAGCACCGGTGTGCCGTCGGGCAGCTGGTCGGTGAGCAGCGTCACGTGGTCGGGCCGCAGTACCGACAGCAGTGCCTCCATGCCATCGACCGGGATGCCCTCGGCGAGCTTGGCCAGCATGTCGCCGACGCCGCCGGTGACGCCGTGTTCCGGCGCCGGCTGGTGTCCGGCCAACTCGGCCGCTCGGGCCCGCACGTCGTCGGTGAGCAGCAGCTCACGGCAGGCGACCGCGACCACGGTGTCGATGGTGATCTCGGGGATCGACCGCTGGTCGGCCACCGAGAACATCCGCATCTCGCTGACCTCGTCGCCCCAGAACTCCACCCGCACCGGATGCTCGGCGGTCGGCGCGAAAACGTCGAGAATGCCACCGCGGACCGCGAATTCGCCGCGCTTGCCGACCATGTCCACCCGGGTATAGGCCAGCTCGACCAGCCGGGTGATGACGTCTTCGAACGCCAGCTCGTCACCGACGGCCAGGGTCAGCGGCTCGGCAAGGCCCAGCCGCGACGCCATCGGCTGCAGCAGCGACCGGACCGCGGTGACCACGACCTGCAGCGGCGGGCCCAGCCGGGCGTCCTGCGGGTGCGCCAGCCGGCGCAGCAGCATCATCCGGGCGCCGACG
Organism: uncultured Actinomycetota bacterium; assembly: GCA_963822655.1. Classification (GTDB taxonomy): domain Bacteria; phylum Actinomycetota; class Actinomycetes; order Mycobacteriales; family Mycobacteriaceae; genus Mycobacterium. The sequence goes on along the minus strand of CAWGIJ010000011.1, from coordinate 550,740 downwards.
GTGTCGACGCCGGGTGAGAGCCGCTCATGCGGCAGAGTCTCCCAGGACGGGAACATCGCGACCGCGTCGCCGAGGACGCCGCGCAACTCGGCCGACAGGTCCTCGGCCTCCCGCCCGGTCGCGGTGACGACCAGCAGCGGTCCCTGTCGGGCCAGGGCGCATCCGACGAACAGCCGAGCGCTGGCCGGTCCGACCAACGCCAATTCCCGGGTCGGTCGGCCGCCAGGTCAATGAGTCGCTGCAGCGTCGGCGTGCGTAGTGCCAACTCCACCAGCCCCGCGATCGGGGTGTCGGTGATTTCTGGTCCCCCTGCGGTCATGATGACTCCATTGTATGGGGGGCCAGCGTCATCAATTACTGGCCGATCGCTGTCAAGGATCCGTCGCGCCTTGGGATTTGGGGACGGCGTGGACCCGGCTAATCGCCTTGCAGGTGTGGGTCGGCTTCCAGGTGGGTCAGGCCGTTCCACATCAAGTTGACCAGGTGTGCGGCCACGACTTCCTTCTTGGGCTCCCGGGTGTCGAGCCACCACTGTGCGGTCATCGACACCGATCCGACCAGCGCCTGCGCGTACAGCGGGGCAAGGTCGGAGTCCAAGCCCCGGCGGGCGAAGTCGCCGGCCAGGATCGAGCTGACCTGGCTGACGGCGTCGTTGAGCAGGCTCGAGTAGGTGCCGGAGCTGATCGCTGCCGGGGAGTCGCGGATCATGATCCGGAATCCGTCGGTGTGTTCCTCGACATAGGTGAGCAGCGCCAGCGCGACGGTTTCGACCCGAACCCGGGACCTGTTGTTGGTCAGGGACGAGGTGATGCGGTCGAGCAGCGACGACATCTCCCGGTCGACGACGACGGCGTACAGGCCCTCTTTGCCGCCGAAGTGCTCATAGACGACGGGCTTGGAGACGTTGGCACGGAGCGCGATCTCCTCGATCGAGGTTCCCTCGTAGCCCCGCTCGGCAAACAGGGATCGCGCGATGTCGATCAGCTGGTGGCGACGCTCGCTGCCGGTCATCCGGGTGCGGGCCGCCTTGGGTTCCTTATCCGTCGCGGCCACGTCTAACAGGTTATCCCTCGGTTGCCGGCCACGATCGAAACCCGGGGTCGTCTAGAGTGGACGCGGTCTTCACCGCTGGTCGCAGCGATCCGTCGTGGTGTAATCGGCAGCACTTCTGATTTTGGTTCAGACAGTTCAGGTTCGAGTCCTGGCGACGGAGCTTTCGCGCGTTAGCGGCCTGGTTCTTGCGATACGCGAGCGATCCTTAAGTTATTTTGGGTACACTTCATTTTTTTACGCAGCCGTTAGGCGCCCGCTTTGAGAGGACACAGATATGGGGGCGCTCGACGCGAAAGAGCAAGAGCGAGGCTCGTACCCGCCGCACTTGCCGAGCATCAACGCGGTGGGTCTGACCATCGGCGACTGTCTGGAGCACCACGCTGCCGCGCGCCCAGATGACCGCGCATTCGCGTTCCTTGATGACGGAGCCGGTGCCGACACCCGCACGTGGGCAGAGCTGGCCGCCGGCGCGCGGGCCATGAGCGCGTTCCTGAACGAGCTGCCGCGCACCGATGAGCAGCCGCGTGCGCTGCTGCTGATGCCACAAAACGCGGTGTTTCTCGATGCGCTGTTCGGCTGTTTGCGCGCCGGGGTGTGTGCGGTCCCCACGCACACCCCGATTCCGTCGCGACTGGCACAGACATTGCCACGGCTGCGCGCGGTAGTCGCCGACGCCCGACCCGACGTCGTGCTCACCACCCGCGAGCTCCTGGCGGCGCGCGAGCTAGTCCCTGAACTCGCTGAGATTCCTTGCATAGCAATCGATGATCTCGATCTCACCGATGGCGCGAGCCACGAGCCGAGAATTGCGCCCAATGATCTTGCCATCCTGCAATACTCGTCGGGCTCATCCGGCGTGCCGCGCGGCGTCATGGTGAGCCATGCGAACCTGATGGCCAACGAATTGATGATCGAGGAAGCGTTCGGACACACCCCCTCGACGGTCGCGCTGGGGTGGCTACCGTTCCAGCACGACATGGGCCTGATCGGCTACGTGTTGCAGCCGGTGTACACCGGTTTCGAGTGCGTGATCATGACTCCGCTGCAGTTCCTCAAGCACCCGCTGCGATGGCTGCAGGAGATCACGCGCTACCGCGCCAACACCAGTGGCGGGCCGAATTTCGCCTATGAAATGTGCGTCGCCGCCGTAGAACGCCACGGCGAAAAGTGCCTTGAAGGCCTGGATCTGTCGAGTTGGAACCTCGCATTCCTCGGGGCCGAACCGGTGCGCGCAGCCACCCTTGATCGTTTCGAGAAGACGTTCGCCGGCGTGGGTTTTCGTCGCGAGGCGTTTTATCCCTGTTACGGCCTCGCCGAGGCAACCCTCATCGTGTCCGGCGGACAGCACGGCGAGTCGGCAGCGGTGTGGCGCGACCCCAGCGGCCTCAACCGGGTGAGTTGTGGTCAGGCCAGAACCGGCCTCGAGGTCGCGATCGTCGACAGTGTGAGTGAGACCCGCTGTGACGACGGCGTCGAAGGCGAGATCTGGGTCAGCGGCACCAGCGTCGCGCTCGGCTACTTCGGCCGCGAGCAGGAATCCCGGGACACCTTCGCTGCCACACTCGACGGCAAGACATGGCTACGCACTGGGGATATCGGCTGCGTTGTCGACGGTGAGATGTACGTCACCGGCCGCGCCAAGGACACCGTCATCAAAAACGGTGTCAACTATGCCGCCGAGGACGTCGAGCACACCGTCCAACAGCTCCGTCTGACGTCGCTGAGTTCCAGCGCTTGCGCGGTTTTCGGATTCGACGACGGCAACCTCGAGAAGCTCGTCATCGTTACTGAGATCGCGCGCGAGGCGGTCGCCGAATGGAGCGAGGAGGCCGATCAGATCGTCGGCGCGGTTGCCGCGGCGCACGGAACACCCGCCGATGTTGTGACATTCGTCGAGCGAGGCAGCATCCCGCGGACGACCAGCGGCAAGATCAGGCGCAGCGAATGCCGGGAGCTGTACGCACGCGGCGAGCTCCCCGTCATACATCGTCACCTGATCGGGGAGCCCGCGTGATCCGCGGATATGCGCTTGCAGTGTTCGCGGTCGCTGGCCCGGCACTCGCCTTTGTCGCAGCAATAGCGTTGTGGTTCAATGGAATTGGCCCTTCGCCGACGGACATCATCGTCTTCGCGGTCGGCACGGTGGCGACGACGGCGGGGGTCGAGCTCGGGTTCCACCGCTACTTCACCCACCGGGCGTTCAGCGCTCAGCCCGCACTGATCTGGGTGCTCGGTGCGCTGGGCTCGAGCGCGTTCCTCGGTCCGGTGATGTGGTGGGTTGCCACCCATCGCCGTCATCACGCAGCCACCGACCGCGAGGGTGACCCACATTCACCGCACTGGCCGGTCGGGGGCGTGCGCGGACTTGCGCACGCCCATGTCGGCTGGCTATTCCGTCCCGAACACACCGCGATGATCATCTCCGCGCGTGACGTGAAGGATCTGTGGCAGAGCCCGCGCGCCATCGCTTTGCATCGCAGCTATCTGTTGTGGGGCATGCTTGGCCTGGCGATTCCAACCCTGATCGGTTTGGCTGCCGGCGGGCCGCGCGGCGCGCTCACCGGCTTCCTGTGGGGCGGCATGACTCGCGTATTCGTGGTGAGCCATCTCACCTGGGCGGTGAACTCCTTCGGCCACCTGTTCGGCGGCCAGGCGCGTTTGCCGCATTCGGGACAGGCACGCAACAACGTATGGCTCGCGGTGCCCTCTCTCGGCGGCGGCAATCACGGTAACCACCACGACTCGCCGCGCGCGTACACCACCCGGATGCGTTGGTGGCAGTTCGATTTCGGTGGCACGCTGTTACGCGGACTGACACTGTGCGGCCTGGCCAGTGACCTCAAAACGCGCGACCTGACCAACGCGGAGTAACGGATGAGCGATACGTATATGGGCGCCGGCTCGGGCGCGATTCGCCACCACTACGACGTCGGAAATGACTTCTGGCAGGTCTGGCTGGATCCCACCATGAGCTACTCCTGCGCGATGTGGGCGGATCCAACGGAGGACCTCGAAACCGCGCAACGCCGCAAACTCGACTTTCACACCGAGCAGGCGCGTGCGGCCGGCGCGGCGCGAGTGCTCGACATCGGTTGCGGCTGGGGCGCCCAGCTCATGCACATGGTTGGCTCGCAGGGTGTGAAGAACGCTGTGGGCCTTACGCTTTCGGATGCACAGGCTGAGTATCTGCGTGCGCTCGCACCAAGCAATGTCGAGGTCCTGGTTCGCAACTGGAGTGAATACGAACCAACCGAGCCTTTCGACGCCATTATCTCCGTCGGCGCTTTCGAGCACTTTGCGCGTCAGGGTCTGTCGGCCGAAGAACAAGTTGAGGCCTACCGGAGATTTTTCGGCGCGTGCCGCAGTTGGCTCAAGCCTGGTGGCCGGCTGTCGCTGCAGACCATCGCGTACGGCGACATCCCGCGCGACCGGCCGTTGCGCGATCGCTTCATCGTCGACGAGATTTTTCCGGAGTCGGAGCTGCCGCGGCTAGCCGATATCGCCCGGGCCGCCGAGATGGAACTCGAGATCGAGCGGGTCACGAATAACCGCGACGACTACGTCAAAACGTTGCGTTCATGGCTCGGGCGCATCAAGGAGCGGCGAGACGATGCGATAGCGGCGTCGTCGGAGGAGACCGTGGCGCGGTACGAACGTTACCTACGCATGTTCGCGTATTCGATGGAACTCGGCGCGTTCACATTGTTGCGCTTGACCATGCGCCGAATCGATCTACCGGGGCGATGGTGACGGCTCCCGAGGAGCACGCGATCGCGAACCGGCTCGGCCTGCGCGCTGATCAGGCCTGACTCACAGGAGGACAAGATAAAGAGCTGCGACGAGATCGAAGAGATGCTGGCCGCGTACGTGGCGCAGCGGACCGGTAAACCGGCAGGCGAGATCGATCGCGAAAGGCGTTTCGATCGCCTCGGTCTCGATTCGGCGGACGCGGTCGCCTTAGTGGGCGAGCTGGAGGATTTTGTCGATCGCCCGCTCTCGGCCCATCTGCCGTACCAGCATCCGACGATCCATCAGCTCGCGCGCCGCGTAGCCGACGGCGACAGCTAACCTCTGCTGCACCCTGCGCGCGCCGGGCCCGCGGCGCGTTTGGACACCCCGATCTGTAGTTCGGCGCGCCGCGGGCCGGGTCGGAATATCCTCTACTTCAGTCGATTTTCGAACGCATGCTGAGCCGATTCCTCAGGTTTGGAAACCGCTGGATAAAATACCGGCGAGTAGTACATATCGCGCTTTTCTTCGATAGACAAAACGCGGATTAGGGACGAGCAAAAGGCGCCCAAAGGCACGGCGTCTCAGGTTGGTTTCGCCTCTGTCACCAGCCCTTTCACGTCACGATGGGACGTCGATCAGGCCGCTTCCAGTTGGAAGCAAATGCAGACAAATGCGGTATACTCACCATTCAGAAGCGGGAATAAGGGTTAATAAAAAAAGCCCATCCGGTTCAACAGGCATTTTAAATACACGCAGAGCAGTACTGGAGTTTGGTCCAATGCGTGAATTGATACAAAGTGGCGCGGTTTCGCCCCACTCCATGACTGCCGGTAGGTTCCGCCTCAGCGAACGGATCAGCTGGCGCGATCCCGACATCGAGGCGACTCTGGTTCTTTCGCAACCCTACGTCGATCCCGAATTGTGGGACGAGTTCGCAAGCGGCGCAGAGCGAAGCTATCGCAAGCACGGCGTGGAGTGCGCCCTCGATGTGGATTCGCTGCGCAGCGGATGCGACACCTTCATGTTTTGCGCAGCGATCGGCGACGACGGACGGATGTTGGCCGGGTTGCGGGCCAAAGGTCCGCTGAGCTCCGCTGAGGAGTCGCACGCCGTCATCGAATGGGAAGGCCAGCCCGGCCAGCAGATGGTTCACGACATGATTACCGACCGCATCCCCTTCGGCGTGCTCGAAATGAAATCCGGCTGGGTGATCGATGACTCGGACGCAAATCGTTCGCTGACCTCCGCGCTGGCTCGCAGCGGCTTCTACATGGCGTCCCTCACCGGCTACCAGTTCTTCATGGCCACTGCGGCCACGTTCGTGATCAACCGCTGGAAGTCGTCGGGTGGTCTAGTGGCACCCATTCCCGCGACGCCGTACCCCGACGAGCGTTACCAAACCAAGATGATCTGGTGGGACAGCCGGGACTTCATCAACCACGCCGAGCCATGGCAGGTGGCCAAGATCCTCGTTGAGAACGAGCTTGTGATGCGTGAGATAGACCGTAGAGGTGACCGTGCCTTCACCTGGCAAGAAGTGGTCTAGACGCTAGAAGTCGACCGGAATGAACCGCTGGGCGAACAGCGAGCCCATCGCGTCCCTAGAGAGCGGGCGTGACAGCAGAAAGCCCTGCGCGCGATAACAACCCAGTTCCAACAGCGCCTTGGCCGCAGCAGCAGTCTCTACGCCTTCGGCGATGACCTCGAGGTCGAAGGCGTCGGCCAACGCGACAACCTGCTTCAAGATCGCCAGGTCAGGGTAGGCCGCTTCGGTCCCGAGGTCTCGGACAAATTCCCGGTCGATTTTTAGCGCATCGACCGGGAGTGACTTCAGGTATGTCAACGCGCTGTAGCCAGTGCCGAAGTCATCGATCGCCACCTGCACGCCGATCTCTTTCAAGCCGGTCAGCGTTTTGTGGGTGGTTTCGATGTCTTTGACGACGACGTGCTCGGTGATCTCGAGACAAACGGTTCTGGCGTCGAGAACGAACTCGTCCAAGGTTGCCGCGACTAGGGCGACAAAACCGTCTGTGACGAGCTGCGCCGGTGAAACGTTGATGCGCATCACCGTATCGCCCGCTAATCCAGCGTTGCGCCAATCGCTGAATTGCGCACATGCCGAGCGCAATATGAGCCGGCCGAGCTTCCCCGCCAAGTTGATGGACTCGACCACGCCCATGAACGAGTCGGGCATCAGCAGACCTCGAGTGGGATGCCGCCAGCGGATCAGGGCCTCGGTCCCGAGGATCTCGCCGGAGCGCATGTCGAACTCTGGAAGGTAATGCAGCACCAACGCCCCATTGTCGCTGTCGATGATTCCTTCGAGATGCAACTCGATGTCATTGCGGATGGCGTACCTCTCGGCCATCTCCGGGTCGAAGGCAACAACCGCATTTCCGCCGGCGGCTTTGGCCGAAACGACAGCCTGATCGGCCCGACGTAATACATCCGAGGAATTATCCTGGCCGGGCTCCCCCACGCCAACGCCGATACTCACTGTGCGAGTGATGGTTTCGCCGTCGACGACCACCTGCTTGTGAACGCGCTGCTGCAGCTGCCGGGCCAATGCTTCGGCGGCCTCGGCGTCCAATGGCTCGTCTGGCACGACAACGAACTCGTCACCGCCGAAGCGGGCGATGCCCGAGCAGTCGTCAGCGGCATCACGCAAGAGCTGCGCGAAGATCTCGATGAATTGGTCGCCGGCCTTGTGGCCGAGGTGATCGTTGACCGCCTTGAGGCGATCCAGGTTGAAAAATATCAACGCGACCGGCCCGGGCCGGCCCGTTTCAAGCCGTTCATCGAGACGCGCGATCAGCGCCCGGCGGTTCAGCAGCCCGGTGAGATCATCGTGCTCGGCAAGGTATTGAAGTCGCTCTTCGGCCTGGATGCGTGCCTGCACCTGCGCGAATAACGTAGCGATCGCGTTGAGGGCATTCAGTTCTTCGGTCGACCACTCCCGGTCGCCGAACTTGATGAACCCGAGGGTGCCGCTGACGATATCCCCGGAAAGCAGGGCCACGCCCGCAAACGAGACCCGGGGGGCAGCGCCGCTCTCCAGGGTGCGTTGGTAATCCTCGTTGATCGGATCGGGACGCAAGATGATTGGCTCTTTGCGGTGTTCGGCCATCGCGAAGACCGGGTCCGCGTCGGCGAAGTACACCACCCCAATCGGATCGGGGTCCGGAATGTTCTGGCGTCGCGGCCATTCGGCGATCAGGATCGTCGCGCGGATGCTGTGATCGGTGTGGCGTAGGAAGCCGGAGTCGACACCGAGATGCTCAACCAAGTTGGCCAGCACTCGTTCACTGACGACGGCGTGATTCTCCGCCGTCGCGGCCATCAACTCGGCGGCAGCCCCTGTGACCAGCTGATCCAGCGTGCCGGACATTCCCTCACAGTAGTCTGTCTCCGCCGCATAGCAAGCTGACACGGTCGAGACTGCGCCGACTTCGGACCGATGCCGGCTCGGCAAACGTCAACCGCAGAATGACTGCGGGCGAGGTGCCGGCCGGCAGTCCGACCCGTCGGAGGAACTCGCCTTGCAATTCTTCTAGTTCGCGCTCGAAAGATGTCGATAACTCTTTGAAGTCTTCGCTATCAACGGCGTAGAGAAAGGCGGGCGCGATCGGCTGGACGGCGAGACCGTGCTGCTGGGCAGTAATCCACACCGCTTCAACTGCCGATCCTCCTCGGGCGTAGTCGGTCAAGGTGGTCCCCGGCGCGCCAATGATCGCCAGGCCCGAACTCGCCATGATGCGACGACGGGTGTCCGCACCCAAGGCGGTTCCGGCGTTCCACTGCAGCAGATGGTCCATCACGTCGGGCCGCCGCAATATCTCGAGCAGCGCGAGATCGCCGGGGTCCAGCTCCAGACTGCGGACGTCGATACCGGTGTCTGAGCGCTGATCATCGGGCCAGCGCAATTCAGAAGCCATGTCGCCGTGCAGTTTCGGCGACAGGTACCGAATGCGGTCGGCGGCGGCGAGGATGGTCGCTGCCGCCTCGACGTCGTCTCGCGATGTCAGAAGGTGCAACCGCGCGCCTTCCCGCTGGCTGACCGTGTGTAGCTGTTCGATCGTGTTGGCGCGCATCGGAGATGCCGCCCCTATCCGGCGATTGGTTTCTCGGGCCAGCATCGGTTGGTAGAGGTCGGCGAGGTCGGAATCGCCGCCATCACCCATCTCCAACACCGCCCGCAGTGGCACTCCGTTGTCGTTCTCGGTCAGACTCACCGGACCGAGCACCCCTTGTGCTGCGGCCGCCACTTTCGCATTGAAGACCGCCGCTCCCAGCGCCACAGCGCTGCCCCGCAGACCAACGTCGATCGTCGAGGTGTGTTCGGGTGCAAGCCCGATAGTGATCGCGTTACTGCGCGCGTCCACATGCCACGGTTGAACGTTGCCGCCGGACGGCGCGCGAATGGCGGCGCCCACGATCACGCCCGCCACGCCGGGCAGCGTCGACGCCGGGTCCACGTACACCGCCGGGTCGACCGTACGATCCCGGATCGTTGGTTGGTCGAGATGATCGAACGCCAAGCCCACGTCGAGGCGGGTCCGGCCAGAACGCAAGTCCTCGCCCAAGCCGATTCTGCGCACCGCTTCAGCGATCGCGGTCGCACCCTGCACGACGTCGCCGGCCACCTGAGGCCAGGACGACAGTATGCGGTCGATCTCCACCGCGGACGCCACTAGGCGCCCGGACAACTGCTCGGCTTCGAGCAGGCGCACCAGGTACGGCACTTTTTGCGCGCTGGTCATCTGCGACAACGCCGCGGGATCCACTTCGCCAAGCAGGCCGTGCAGAATCGGCCGGTGCGGGTCGAGATCGAAGCGCTCCACGTCGACCAGCCCCCGGTCGCTGGTCGCCATCAGCACCGGGATTCGCCGCGCCCTGGCGTGCTCGCGCACGATCGCCTTCATGTCCAACGAATCGCATTCTTCGACCGCGATGTCGATTCCGTCGAGAAATTGGTCAATGGTGTCCAGCGTCAGCCCGGAATCGAAAATCCGCACCGGAAGATACGGGTCGAGTTCGGCGATTCTTCGGGCGGCCGCCTCGGCCTTGTTCAGCCCGATGTCGAACACCGTCGCCGGGACGCGGTTGAGATTGCTCAACGCCAGTTGATCGAAGTCGGCCAGCCGGAGTTCGCCGCACAAGCCCTGCGCCGCGAGGGTGTGCGCGATGACATGGCCGGCGCTCAACCCGACGACGCCGATCCGCTGCGCTCCAAGTCGCGCCTGCTCGTCAGCGGTGACCACATTTCGGTTTCGATCCAGCCGCACTGCACGAAACGCCCGTGGACCCAGCACCGCGACCACCGCCCGCCGCCAGGGGTAGTAAGCCCACCTGCAGCTTTCGTCGAGCAAGTCCGCGTCTGGTGGTGGGAGAAGCTCACGCAATTCCGTGAGTTGCGCGTCGCGGTGATCGATGAACTCGATGGCGGGGTCGGCGCGTAGTTGCTCGAGCACCGTGTAATCGGCGGCGTCCTCGGCGTCGAGAACAGATGCCGTGAATGCTGCGATGATCGTCTCCTTCGACGTTCGGGGAGGAATTGCGCGCAGAGTTCAGACGTGTGACGTAGACGTCTCTTCCACGTCTTCCGCTGCGGCCCGATTTATGTATTATTCAATAACTGAAATAATTCTTTTATCGATTGCGCCAACTCGGCAGAGAACTAATAGTTCCCAAGCGTACGGCCGTCGGGGCCGGTATTCGTGCCCAGATCGGAGACACCGTGCCGGCCAATCTGGCCCTCATCACCTCCGTCGCCAATCAGCTGCTGGAAGCGAACGCATCGACCGCCACGCAGACCAGCGAACAGGTGCTGGCACAGCTCGTCGAACATTTTGATCTGCACTACGCCTTCCTGCGTTACAGCGACCACAACATCCGCGCGTCGGTGCTGGCCGCCGAGTGGCCCCCGCGATCCGACGTCGCCAACCCCGATCCGTTCGCCGTCGTCTCCTTCACCAGCGACCATCCGGCGCTGGCCGTGTGCGAGAACGGCAAACAACTCGTGACGGTCTACCGCAACTTCGACGGCACTTCCTCCCTACCCCCGTTCACCGGCGGTCGCCGCGGCGCACCGCTGGTGGCCGCCGCACCGCTGGTCGCGGGAAGCCTCACCACCGGAGCGCTCGGATTCGTCAAACGCCGCGGCCGGAGGTGGACGGCCGAGGCGAAGAACACGCTGACGACGGTGGCCTCCCTGTTCGCGCAATTCCAGGCGCGGGTGTCGGCCGAAGAACAGCTTCGCCATCTCGCCGACCATGACGACCTGACCGGGCTGCGCAACCGTCGGGCACTTCTTGCCCACCTTGCGGATCGTCTCGCGCCGCGACAGGCCGGCCCGGTCGCGGTGCTTTACATCGATCTCGACCGGTTGAAGGCGATCAACGATTCGCTCGGGCACGCCGCCGGCGATTGGTATATCCGCGGTTTCGCCGATCGCCTGAGCGCCTGCGCCGGCAGCCGGGGCCTGGTCGCCCGGCTGGGTGGCGACGAGTTCGTCGTCGTTCCAGGCCAACCGATGACGCCCCGGGCCGCGGAGCTGTTTGCCGACCGGATCCGGAAGACGGTGTACGAGCGTCTGACGATCGGCGACCAGACCGTCGCCCGCACCGTGAGTATCGGCGTCGCCGCCGGCCAACCGGGCCGGGACAGCGGCACCGACCTGCTCCGTCGTGCCGACGAAGCCGTCCTGGCGGCCAAGCGCGCCGGCCGCAACCAGATCGCCGTGGCCAGCGACAATTCGCTGAAGCGGCTGTTTCGCAACGACATCCAGGGGCATCTGCAGGGCGACGTCGACAGCGAGGCGCTGCTGCTGCACTACCTGCCCGAGGTCGATCTCTGGACGGGCGCCATCGTGGCCACCGAGGCGCTGGTGCGCTGGCGACACCCGACGCGCGGTCTGCTGCTGCCGGATTCGTTCATCGGGGTGGCCGAGTCGATGAACCTCGTCGCCGACTTGGACCGGTGGGTGCTGCGAACCGCCTGCGCGGAGTTCAGCGGATGGCGCGCGCGCGGGGTGGGTCAGGGCACCTCCTTGCGGGTCAACATCTCCCCCCTGCAGTTGACCCGCCCGGGATTTGTGGGCATGGTCGCCGAAACGATCGCAGAGTTCGGCATGGACGACGGTTCGTTGTGCCTGGAGATCACCGAGCGCGCGGTGGTCAACGACATCGAGAGCACAACGCGCACACTGGCCAAGCTCAAGGATCTCGGCGTGCAGTGTTCCATCGACGACTTCGGCACCGGCTACGCCGTCCTGTCGCATCTCAAGAGACTGCCCGTCGACGTGCTGAAGATCGACCCGCGTTTCGTGCGCAACCTGGGCACCAACGTGAACAATCTGGCGATCGTCCGCGCGATCATCGGCCTCGCCGACGCCTTCGACCTCGAACTGGTCGCCGAAGGGGTCGAGACGGCCTCTGCGGCGAAAGCGCTGATGCACCACGGCTGCCGCCGGGCTCAGGGATACCTCATTTCCCGGCCGGTCGCGGGCGACGCCATGGCCGAACTGCTGGCGTCCCGCCGGATGCCGATGCCGTTTCTTACCGACGATCAAGCCCTGACCCGCGCGGTGATATAGCGGGGTCGGCGAGCGCCGTCGCATCGACGAGCGCACTACCTGCGGGTGACCCGTCGGCGCCGAACAGTCGCTCGATGACGCGAAGCGCAAAGACGACAATCATGAAGGTGGAATTCGCCTGGCCGGACGTGACGAACACCGAACTGCTCACCACGTGCACATTGGGGACTCCATGTACCGCGAGGTTCTCGTCGACCACCCCTCGTTGGGGATCGTCCGACATCCGGGTGGTCCCCACCTGGTGGAAGCCACCTCCGGTACGGGCGCGCACGGCCGCCGCCAGATCGTCCGCCTGGTACTCAAGCCGACCCATACCGCTGGCGCGCAGGTGTTTGTCCCAATGCCGGTGCGCCGCGAGTACGCCTTCGATGTCTTCGTCGGTGAATCGGATGTCGATATCGAGCTTGGGCATACCGAGCTCGTCGACACCCTCGGCAAGCTTCACCCGACTGTCGTAGTGAGGTAAGTGCTCAGCGTGGTACTGGAACGGGTATCGGTTCGACGGATTACCCACGAAGAAGCCCGGTGGTCTACGCCCCGAAGCGAACACGCGTCGCAGGCCGAAATCGGCGAAGAACCGGAGGGTGTCGACGGGATGGCGCAGCACGTTGCGAACGTGCGCCCACACCGACGAGCGCTTCGCCATGCCGTAGGGCGTTCCGGGAATGTTGCACCCGGTGAGCGAAAGTCGTTGCGCCGTCGGCGCGAACAAGAAGCCGAGCGGTGAAATCAAAGCCAGATATGTCAACGACAGCTGCGCATTGCGGTGCGATGCATCGGCCAGCTCCGGGTTCGCGATCCATCCCGAGATGTTGGGCAGGCCGTGCTCGATCAGATAGCTTTCGGCGAAGGCGAATCTCCGCCTGACATATGAGCCGTCGATGTCGCGCTCGTAACGGTAGATCGTGTCCTCAGGCGGACCGGACAACACGAGATCGGCGATCACACCCTCGAGGTGCGCCATGTACCAGCGACCCAACTGGCCCGAATGGTCGCCGATGCTGTTGCCCGCTCGACCCGGTGAGGACAGCAGCAGTCGAGTGCTCTCCAAACCACCCGCCGCCACGATGAAGTCGTCGGCGACGACCGTGAACGAACGCCCGGTAAGGGTCCTGCATTCGATGTCCGTCGCACGGGCTCCGTCATCGTCGACGTTGATACGCACACAAGTCGAGTCGGTAACCACCCGGAGGCCGACCGAGTCGCGGAGATCGTCGAAGTACACCTTGCCGAAATCGGTTGGCAGCGACCATCGTTCGAGGGATGAGGTGGAGACCGCGCCGTCTTCGAGGCCTGCCACCATATCGCGCGGCAGGTGATCCAGTTCGTGGACGTCGAAGATCGGTCGACCGCAGAGCATCCACTCGCAGGCCCGTCCGAAGTAGGGCTCCACGTCCTCGTAGGTCACCGGCCACGCAGAGTCCGGCGCGATGTCGCGCTCGACGAAGTCGACTCGGTCGTAGGGGACACATCGTCCACCCCAGATCGACGACGTGCCACCGAGTTGGCGGCTGATCGCGAGTTCGACCGGTGCGTGGACATCCGGGTGCTGGCGATCCGCTACCGAAAGGTTCTGATACTCCGGGTTCTGTTTCCTGTTCCCGGTCTCGATCAGGATGACGTCGACGCCCCTACCGGCCGCCTCCAGCGCGGAGACGATGCCCGCCGGCCCAGCGCCGATGACGACGAGACCCGCGCGCAAGCTCTCACCGTGCGGAATGTTGTTGCCGGAGTTGATCATCGCTGCGCTCCAACTCCCAGGAACTGATCCCGGATCATGCCCGTTACCTGCGACTCGTTGCGAAGCGCGACATCTGCGCTCGCGCAAGCCATCTCAAGGTTCTGGATCTTGGTCGACGACAGCAGCACAATGCCATCCTGGTTGTGCGCCACCGCGTCACGCACGAGTAGCTTGAGCAACGTTCGCGCATCGCGGAGGTCCGCATCGAGCAATTCGCTACACCGTTCGCGGAATTCGGGCTCGCGACGCAGGACCGCTGTTACCCGCGGCAGTGTTCCGGCGAGAAAGCCGAAGGTAATGTACGGCCGATCTTGCTCAGGCCGCGGTCCCCGATGACCGCCGATGAGGTCGTAGGGGAACTGAAGCGCGGGGGCTCGCACGGTGAGGGCGGCGACCATCGCGTCGTGGTTACGGGACAGGTCACCCGCCGGACCCCAATGTCCGATAACGCCCCGACTGCGTTGCGTCTCAAGGTAATCCACGAGTTCGCGGTAATCATTGGCCTGCACGCCGACCGGTTCGTGTAGAAAGAAGTACTCGATGCGCTCGGTACCCAGAGCCCGCAGGCTGGAAGCCAGCGCGCGCTCGGCGCTCGCGGCAGAGTAGGGCCGGCGGGAATAGAGAACACGGCCGACAACGCCACCGTCCGGCGTGGCACCGGATTGCTTGACTTTGGATTTCAGCGTGGCGGTCGACTGCAGTAGTCGGCGGATCGGGGGCTGGACCAACCCCGCCAGGTGTCCGATTGCGGTCGGCCGGATACCGAACTTCGTCGCGATCCGGATGTCGGGATGTCTCTGCGCGAAGGCGGCCAACTCTGCTTCCGCTCGGCCGAGCCCGTAGATCGGGGCCACGTCGAAATGCCTGATCCCCAAGTCATATGCGGATTCCAAAACGGCGCGGCGCTCCCGTCGTCCGGGCAGACTGTGCAGGCCCGCGCAGCCGAATCCGAGCGATTGAGCCCGCGGCGTGGCGGGCTGCTCAGTCGATCGAGAATCGATCATCTCTTGTCATCCTGCTCAATCATTGGATTGCGGCAGAGAACCGCTCTGCCTTCCAGGTCGATGTTTGGCGTCGGTTGACGGGGCCGGAGCCCACCACTTCCGTACGACTGATTCCGCGAGCTTGCCGCCGATCGCGAGGTCGAGAGGGGAGTAAACGCCGGTGTCCGTCCACCACGACCACCAAAACGTTCCTGCCCACCAGGGCTGGCCGCTGAAAGTCGCGAACAACGCCTCGTACGCCGCTGCCTGTTCCTGCTGAGAGGGCGTATTGCTGTATTGGTTGTTCCACGGCTCGACCGCCGCACCGACCAGGCTCGGATACCCCGCCTCGGTGAACAGGATTGGACGCCCCGCACCGATCGCGAACGCCGCCATTTTGTCCCGGATGGGAATCCACGCGTACTCGAGTGCCGATATATCCGTTGTGGGCTTGGCGCTCAATGGGAAGTAGGCGTCGATGCCGATGAAATTAAGCTGATCCCAGAACGACACGTCGGGGTATTCGTCGGCCTTGGCCGCATACACGAGCGGCTTACTGAATAGGGATTTGACTGCCTTGATGACCGTCAGCCACGCGCCGCGATCCGCGGCGCCCGACATCGAGGCCAGTTCGCAGCCCACCGAGAATTCTTCGACGCCGGCCTGCCGGGCGATGGTGGCGTAGTGCGTCATCATCTGTCCGTACGACGCGAACCATGCCGCCCGGTCGGTCGGTTTGATCTGCCAACGGTCGGTGCCGTCCTGAGGATCCACATGCGGCTTCAACAGCACCTTCAGACCATCTCGGTGCGCGCGGTCGATCGCTTCGAGCAAGGCCGTGTCGGTCAGGGTCCAGCGGTTGTCGAGCGCGCTGGAAGTGGCCGTCGCCATCCTCCAGGTCGGCGTGAGCTGAATCCAGGTCGCGCCGAGCCTGGCGATATCGCCGATCGCTTGCGAGGTGAGGGCGCCCTCGTAACCGTCCGTCCGCCAGGTCGGCAGCACCACTCCGCGTTGTTCGACCGCGCCGTGGTGCTTGCTGCCCGCCCCGGTGGCGGCATTGGCAAAGGGCACCGCGAGCGCAGCAACGGCGAAACCGGCGATGATTAGGCGCAGCCGCGGCATGGCCTGCCCCATCGACGGTTGAATGCGAAGTGCCCGTTCGGCATCGGACTACCCATCACGCGATCAGAGATCGATTGACGTCAGGACTCTCCGATTCCTGACGTACGGGAATCGGCTTGGCGTCCACCGGTTTCTGATCGATCGTCTTGCGCGCCCTACGGATGGCCGGCCAGAAGACAATTGCTTCCAACACCATTGCCGCGCCGAACGCCATGCCGACGCCGGTTACGCCATCAAGTCGGAGCCCGATCTCGGCGGCTCCGACTTCGAGGCAGGCGCCGAGAATGACCGCCAGCGCGGCCTTACTCAGCGCCCCCTGTGCTCTGCGCACCGGGACGTAGATCGACTTGATGGCGCTGGCGAATGTGCACGTGGCGAGCGCGATCAGACAGTAGCGGGCCTGTTCGTATTCTGGTCCGAAGACTGCCAGAACCGGACCCGCCACGATCGGCGCACCTACTGCAGTGAGAACAGCTACCGCCCCTGACAGCCGCAGTGCGACGCTGAGCCCGTGATCAAAGTGGTTCGTGTCCCCACCGTCGAGCGTCAACATCGCGGTGGAGAGGTGACACGGAATGGTCCACACCACTCCCACTAGCAGTAGCGCCGCATAGAAACCTGCGTTGGCGTGCGCGCCCAGCTGTGCCGTCACCATGATCGGCATGATCAACAACGGCGCGTGGGAGGCCAGGTTGATCCAGTGGTAACCGCCTGCAGCACTACGCCATAACGGAGAAAAGTGTCGCAGCGACGGCGTTGTTCGCAGCCATTCCTGCGGCGTCTTGGTTCGCAGGCCAAGGGTCAGCAGCGAGACCAGGTTTCCCACCAGCCAGGCCGCGAAGACAGCCTGCGGTGACAGGCCGACCGCGAACGCCGCGACGGGAAGTGCGATCAGCTTGACAAGCGAGAAGATCAGATTGCGTGACGCCTGCCGCCCGCTCAGCTGAACTCCGATCAGCGCGCCATCGAGCACAACCGCCACCGTCGTGATGGCCGTGCCGAACCCGAAGAGGGCTATCCCGGTAGGCGTGGCGTAGATCCATTCACTGGTCTTCGTGAACACGTGGGCGACGACCGCATACCCCGCCGCCGTCACGAAGGCCAAGCCGCCGGCGATTCCCAGGCTTGTCACCACAAGGTGTTTCACGTCAGCGGCGTCGCGGCGTGGAAGCTCGGCGGTCAGCAGAATGTGGAACCCCAAGGTGGCGAACGTTCCGATGAGTTGCATCGCCGAGATCACCGCGGACGCCCGGCCGACGACTTCGGTGGTGGTGATGTGGGCGGCGACGGCCCAGAAAAGAAAGCCCAGCCCTGCGGTCATGAGAGTCGTGCTGAAGAGTGCGATCGCAATCGCAACGACACGACGCCCGCCGGAGCTGGCAACGTCTCCCTGCTCGGATCCCAGAGCTAGCCGCATGCGGAAGCTCTGCGGCACGCGGTCGCGCGCCTTCACGTTTCTACTTTCGGACAAACCACACCGTCCTATAGGGAGGGTTGGCCACGTGGCCCCGATACACATCGGCGGTTGGCCTGTTACCCGTGACAGCAAGGGTGTGAGTCCACACCTGGTTCGGAGCGAGCTTCACACGATGCGTCGTCACCTGCTCACCAGAGTTCATGACGACGATGAAATCTTCAGTCGTCCGCTCGTGGCTCTTGATACCGAAGACGGCACCCGTTGCTTTCACGGGCGAATGCGCCGGGCCATCCGGGACGAGCCATATCTCGGTGAACGGAGTTTCCCCGTGATGCGAACTGCTGATCGACACGACCAGCGCTGCGCCCACGGCGCAGGCCGCGGCCACAAGTTTCACGGCCGAAAGCCAGTTCAGCGTCGGCAATTTCAGCACTTTCCGATCCAGAGGACTGCCGGCGCCGCGGGCCCGCGCCACCGCGAAGGCGATGAGCGTCAACACCAATCCGTATGTCAGCCAATTGAATTGGTCGAGGCCTGACGGAAGGCAGGTAAGAATCAGCCCGCCAAGGATGCCCGCGGCCACGATGCAGGCCAGCGCAGCGGTGAACCGCGCGACACCGCTTGCGCCGCGGGGCAACATCGCGCTCATCCCCGCGATCCCGAGGAGAACGAAACAGAGCGCGACTCCCGTCACGCTCGCGAGTACGCGAGGGGTAAACGGCAACACGGACACGACGTAACACCCCAGCGCGGCGCACGGGACCACATCGAGTTTGCAGAATCTAGCTTCCATAAATATCCTGCATTCCTCGTAAGTCGTAGAAATGGTCGTAGCCCGAATCATAAATCCGAGATATCCCGCCCAGGTCGTCGAACTTTTCCAGATTGGCCATGTAAAGGGGCGTCTCCCTACTGCCCATCATGACGTCTGCTTTGAAGAAGTAGCGCGTGATGGGAGAGTCTTGAGTCATTCGCGTATCTATATCCAGGTACGTGGCTGACAGACCACCGATAAGCGCAGAGTCCTCCGGAATGAGGCGGGACGTGTCGTAGAGCGATCCGGGATTACTGACCGGATCCAGGTTGGCCAATGCCGACAACAGGACCATTGCTGTCATGTCGCCGAAGTAGCGGGAACCGGGTTGTAGATTTGCCGCCGCCCATTCGGCTCGACTCGTGCCCACGATATCGATTCCGCCGGCGAAGCTGTCGACCTTGAACGGGCCGGGAATCCGCTGCCAGTACTGGGGTAGACCGGTGGTGGTCGAATGCAAAAGCAGAGCCACCGCGATCGCGGTCGCACTTATCAGGCCATTCGGAAAGGGAATTATCCTCTTGTAGCGGCCGGCCGCGGTTGATACGAGGCGGCTCAAAACCAGAGCCACCGCTAGTGCAGTGAAGAGTGAGCTGTACGTCAGCGAGCGGATCGCCAACTCGGCGCCGTCCGGGTGTTCACCATTCCCTGCGGAACCGACAAATAGCCGGATGAATATCATCGTTGCATACAAGCCGGGCGCCATTCCGACGAATAACCGCTGCAATGACGGCAGCGGGCGCGCAAGACGGACGGCCACCGCGAGCAGTACAAGGGTGAGTGCGACACCACCCGGATTGCACAATCGGTCGATCAGCGGGATGGCGAGGCTTGTCGGCAGTTTGGCTTTGCCCTGAGCCTGTCCGAGCTGGGTCAGACCGTTGAGGATCTGCGGGCCGACGTCGCCCAGGTACCCGCGGGTCCCGGGCGCCACAAAGGTGATCCAGCACTCAACGATCACCGCCACCGAAGCAGCACATTTCGCGAGGGGCAGCGCCAGATTGCGAGTGTCGTGGAACAGCGAAGTCGCCAAGGCAATGCAGGCCAGCAGCGCGGCCGTCGCAATCGCCGTCACGTGGTGCGTCATCACGGCCAGAACAGCGCACGCCAACATGGCGGCGAAGTTCTGCTGACGCCGCTCCTGCTGGGTCGCAAACCGGATTGAGAAAAGAATGGCCACAACAAGGAAGGGAAATGCCACGTTTTCGTAGACAAAGGATGCCTCGAAATAGTGGATCTGGGGGCTCAGCATGTAGAGCAGCACACCGATGCATGCGATCTGTGACGACCGAGTGACCTCGCGGAAAAGCAAGAGGATGGCCGCCGGGAGCATCAGATGCGAAATGCCGGCGACGAGCGACCCGGCGATGAACGGACTGGTCGAAGATACCTGGGCCATCTCGCTAGCGAAGTTTTCCAGGCCCGGGTATCGAGGGCTGACCGGCAGGCTGTAGTTCGTGTGGAAAAGATGGTGGGTCGACCACACGTTGAGCAGTGAACGAAAATGCTGAAGCTCATCGAACCACTGGAACATGACCGGGCTGTAGGTCCATCTGATAATAGACTGGGCGCCGGCGTACAAAATGACCAAGAACTCGCGATCGCGGGACGACGTAGACGGTTTCAGGACCCGAAAAGCGACGAAGGTGAAGATCAATATCTGCCCGGTCCAGAACAGCAGATTGGCAAAAGGCAGACCTTGTCTGCCGCGCGCATAAGCCAGAGCTACGAGAAGGATCCCTGCCGCGACGACCAATAGTGCGTCGGGAATGCCGGAACGGGCCGGTGTGGGTTTCGAGCCCAACGGGCCTCCGTCGAGCCTGAAATTACCAATTTCAGGCGTCGCCGTAGGGCGCGCGAGCTCAATGCTTACCATCGGGTCGTCACTCGTGTTCTTCGACGCTTAAGTGATGCCGAGGCGCCCGGACCCGTGGTGCAACGGCGACGGGATTCAAGACTCGTACCCCCTGTATGCGATCGAACTGATTACGCCGCATTCGACGAGCCCCAATCCGGTCTCGGCTGTGCGGACCGCGAATGCTTCCGGTCAGCTGCTTTCGGTGCCTGTCATACGTGCGCCGGATCGTTGCCGTTCGTGGGCACGTACACGATTGCCGGCCGGTACCCGGGCGGCGCATGTCCGTTTCCGTTCGACGAATAAGAAGCCGCGGGCCGCGAATAGCCGGGAGACGCCTCTTGTTCGGCTGGGTAGCCCGCCGACGGCGGACGTGCGACGACCTTGAGACGAGACCCGAACTTGGAACCGGCGGCCCCGGCTGCGGCGCCCGCAGCTGCGGCTCCTGGCATACCACCGAACATGAACGGAAATCCCAGTCCGCCAGCGTGGTCGGCGTCCGGCGCCGGCAGCGGCGTCCCGGCAGGAAACAACATCGGTGGCGGAGGCGCCGCCGAATAAAGCCAATTCGGCGGGACCGACAAACTTCCCAGCGCGGGTGCCTCGCCCAGCCCGGCCGCGACTCCAGCGTCGCCGGTGAACGTCGAACCCGCGCCGCCGTCGGCGCCGCCGGTCCAGTCGGGAACACCCCCGCCCCCGGTCGGTCCGCCTCCGGCACCCTCCGAGGCGCCTGCTCCGCCGTCGGCTCCGCCGGCACTGACGTCGGGTTGCGGCGTCGGCGTCATTGCGCTCGTCTCTGCGTTCGCGATCGGCGTTTGCAAAGCGTCGACTGCCAAGAAGCCGCCCAAGAACGCCGGGAGGTAGATGAGCTCCCCGAGCACGCTGGAGCCAACGTCGCCGAGCCCTCCGGTGGACCCCACGCTCGCGGCCGATGTCACGCCTAGGCTGCTGAGCAGGTTACCCAGCAGCCCCGTTCCGGACGTGGTGGATGAGGCCGCCGGCGATGCCAGGCCCTGCAGCGCTTGCGAGATCAGCCCCGAGACCGACCCCTGGGCGTTGCCGACGGCAGTCCCGGCCGCCTGAGTGACCGCGGCGCTTTGCACGGCCGACCCGGCCATGTTGGTGGTCTGCGGCGCCTCGGTGAACGGCGTCACCCGGCTTGCCGCCGCCGAATTCGCGGCATACCCGTACATCGCGACGGCATCCTGTGCCCACATTTCGCCGTACTGGGTCTCGTTAGCCGCGATGGCCGGCGTGTTCTGGCCAAAAGTGTTGGTCGCGACCAGGAGCGCGAGCTGAGCGCGATTCGCCGCGACCATCGTGGGCGGCACCGTCATGGCAAACGCGGTCTGATAGGCCGCGGCCGCCGCCCCGACCTGAGCGGCCGTTTGTTCGGCCTCTACGGCGGTGCTCTCCATCCACGCGACGTAGCGCGCCGCGGCCGCCGACATCACTGCAGAGGATGGGCCCGTCCACGAATCGTCGGTCATCTCCGACACGATCGTTCCGTACGACGATGCCGCAGAGCGCAATTCGGAGGCCAAGGCATTCCAGGCCGTGCCGGCGGTGTGCAGCGAACCCGACCCCGGCCCCGCATACATTCGCCCGGAGTTGATCTCCGGAGATAAGGCCCCGTAATCCATGACTGCTCTACTGCTGCCTAGAGCGCCGCGGCCGCGTTGGCGGCCTCGGTGGCCGCATACGACGCGGAGCTGACGCCGAGCGTGTTCACGAACATCTCGTGAATCGCTGCGGCCTGGGCACTGATCGCCTGGTACAGCTCGCCGTGAGTGGAGAACTGTGCCGCGGTCAGCGCCGACACCTCGTCGGCGGCGGCGGGAACAACGCCGGTGGTCGGCGCCGCTGCCGCGGCATTCTCGGCAGCCATCGCAGAACCGAGACCCTGCAGGGCACCGGCGGCTGCCGTCAATGCCTCGGGCTGTGTGGTCACGAAAGACACGTGTTCCTCCTCAAGGAAGCAGGCCGACCCCAGGGGCCGCAGTCGGGGCGGCGGTAGATCCACCCGACGCTGCAAACCGACAATACACCAAACTAGTGTGGTTGCATACTTTTAGTATTCATTGGTCTATTTAACAGACTAGAGATCTGGGCTGGCACACTGCAGCCATGACGTATCCGCGCCGTCTAGTCCTCATCGGATCCCTGGCGGCCACCGTCGGGCTGGCACTGGTCATGGGTCTGACCGATCCGGCCCCGCCTCCGCTGTATCCGACGCACTTCTTTGTCTGGAATCTGGTGTTGGCCGTTGTTCCGGTCGCCTTTGCGTCGGGTTTTGCGGTGGCAGGCCGGGCCTGGTTGATTCCGTTGGGCCTGGGCTGGTTGGCCTTCGTGCCGAATGCTCCATATCTGGTCACCGACGTGGTGCACCTGGACAGCTTCGTCGGATTGTGGCGGCACGTCATGCAATACGGAGTAGCGGCATGGACCGGCGTCATACTCGGGGCGCTGTCCGTGCATCTGGTGCATCAGCGGATCGAGCGGGAATTCGGCGCGGTGATCGGTTGGATCGTGGTCACCGTGTCGGTTGGCCTGTGTGCGATAGGTGTCGTGATCGGACGGTTCCAACGGTTGAACTCGTGGGACCTGGTGCTGCAACCCGGCGCGGTGGCGGCGACGACGCTGGATTGGGCCCGGTCGCCGCTCATCTACGTCCAGCCGACTGGTGTGGCGCTCGCGGTCGGGTCCTTCTTCGGACTCGCATACCTCACGATGTGGGCCTTATGGCCGACCTCCGACCCGGCACGCTTGCACGGCGCCGGCGAGGGCGTTCCGGACAACTCCGCAGCTCGGACGGCGGTTAGCTAGCCGCCCTTCAGTGCACTGACCTGGGTAGAGTCGCGATCAGTCAGGACAGATCCCGTCCGACAGCCGGTCTGGTGAGTCGCCCCGTTCCATGCAATCGCATGTTTTTCGCTTATCTAGAAACTTCTAGTTTTGTTTCAGCTTTACATGATGCTTTTGGTATGCAATCATCCTCATTAGCTGTACCACAGGTATACACGCCCGGTCGTTCCCAGAAGGCGCCGCAGACGCGGCCCAGCCCTGAAACGGCCTGCTTTCCCCTAGGAGCGTCATGAGCACGACTCGCGCAGCACACCACCAGCAGATTGGCAGATGACGATGACAACGGCACCGGCCACCAGCCAACACCCTGAGAACGAAATTCCGCTACACCTGGCAAGTGCAGCCGATCTGGCTGCCGCTCCAGCTATGCGCGCCCGGGCCGGAGCGGCCGCCGCCGTGCGACCGAGCGTCAGCCTGGTCATCCCGGTGCGCAACGAGGCCCGCAACGTCGGCTGGGTGCTCGAGCAGGTCGCCGGCGACGTCGACGAGATCATCATCGTCGACGGCGAGTCCACCGACGTCACCCTCATCACCGCCCGCTCGTACCGACCCGACGTCCGAGTCGTACCTCAGCAAGGGCCCGGCAAGGGCAGCGCATTACGCACCGGATTTCTGGCCGCCACCTGCGACATCATCGTGATGATGGATGCCGACGGCAGCATGTCGCCGCAGGAAATTCGCCACTATCTGCACTTCCTGAACAACGGCTACGACTTCGTCAAAGGGTCGCGGTTCATCAGCGGCGGCGGATCACTCGACATCACCCCGTTCCGCGGTTTGGGTAACTGGTTCTTGCTCACCGTCTTCAACACCGCCTACGATGCCCACCTCACCGACCTGTGCTACGGGTTCTGCGCCTTCCACCGGCGTTACCTCGACCACCTCAGGCTTACGGCCACCGGCTTCGAGATCGAAGCCGAAATGACCGTGCGTGCCATGCAGGCCGGCCTGCGCATCGCCGAGGTCCCCAGCCTCGAATTGCCCCGCCGCACAGGCGCATCCAACCTGCACGCCATCCGGGACGGCATCCGGGTCCTCCGGACCGTCCTGCGCCACCACCGCTCGGGCGTGTCCGGGCACCTGTACCAAAGTGTGCGCAACGCGGCCGGCCGGCCCTCGGCACTGCCAGCCGAGGCGACAGCATGATCGGCACGTCGCGCCCGGTCCGTGACCGTACGCCAGCACTGAGGCGGCCGCTGCATCGTGCGTGACATCGAGCGTGGTGAACTCCGCGCGCCGGCGCGGGTGATCAACATCGACCTCGCACGCGCCTACGGCGACGAGGCCATCGATGTCGCCAGGTTTGCGACGGCGTGGTGTCTGGTGCGCGACAACGGGTTTCCGGTCGCGATGCGATTCTTGGACATCGAAGCCGACTCCTCGATCGCTCTTGCTGCACTGCGTGACCGCTTCGCCGTGCCGGACCTCCTGCAACCGGTCGAAAGCGTCGACGCCGTCGACGCATCACTGACGGTGGTGATCGCCACCCGCGACCGGGTCGACAGCCTGATGAGGGCGCTTGCCAGCCTGACCCGGCAGTCCGACCCGAGGTTCGAGGTCCTCGTCGTGGACAACTCGGCCGACGGTGAGGTCGCCCGCACGCTGATCGACTACGACGGTCTCAGCCTGCGCTGCTGCCACGAGCCCGCACCAGGCGCGTCACGGGCCCGAAACCGTGGACTGGCCGATGTGAATACCGAGCTCATCGCGTGGATCGACGACGACGAAGAGGCCGACCCCGACTGGATCGCTTGGCTCAGAAGAGGATTCGCCCACCCGGATCGCCCGGACGTCGTGTCGGGAGTGATGCTGCCTGCCGAGTTGGAAACCGCGGCTCAGGTCAACTTCGAACGCTATGGCGGATTCCACAAGGGACGCGGCGCGGAGCCGGTTGCGCTGCGCGTTGGCACGCCGTCGGTCATCGATCCGCTCTACCCGTTGCCGAACTTCGGTGCGGGCGGCAACCTGGCCTTCCGGACCGAGCGACTGCGCGCCATCGGCGGCTACGACAATCGGCTCGGCACTGGAACATTGACGTGTGGCGGGGAAGAGACGCGAGCTCTTTCGCTTCTGCTGGAGACCGGATCGACGATCCTGTACTGGCCGGCGGCCGTCGCGTGGCACTACCACCGCCAGACCCACGAGGCTCTGCAGAAGCAATTCTTCGGATACTCCGCCGGTCTCACCGCGTTCTACATGAGCATGATTCTGACGTCGCCAAAATACGTCTGGCGAATTCTTCGGTTCGTGCCGCGGGGGCTGAAACGGATGGTGTCCAATCGCGGCACCGGGCCGCAGGATTCGCCGACCGGAGGTGTTCCGGCAGACCTTCTGCGGCTCAGCAGGAAAGGCCTGTTTCAGGGCGCGTGGCTGTACCTTCGCGAGGTCCGGCGTCAACGCCGGGCCGAACCGGTCCGCCCCAGCCCCGAATTGCTGCTAGTCCCGGCCCACCTCGACGAATCAGCCGACTGTCCCGCGCGCTGATGAACCCGCCACCGCCGAAAAGCGGCAAGATCTCGGCGTCCTATCACGCCGGCGTGCTGACCTGGACTGAGCAGAAAGTTTCGGCGCCGGCCAAAGCCCCCGAAAGCACGACCCATCGTCCGCCGGGGCCGCCCAAATACAGAATCCGCAAGCGGGTGAGCCCGGACGCCACTGCGGCGGCGCCACAGCCCGCCGACGCCGCGCACCCACCGGGCAAGGCCAAGAAGCGCCCGTTCTCGCGGATGGCCGCGACGGATCCGGCTCGCTTCGAGGCGATCGTGCTGCTGGTGATCGCGGTCTTGGTCGCCGGTCTGTTCGCGGGGATCAAATACGTCACCCGCCCGATTCAGGTCAATGCGGTGCCCGTCAGCCCGACCCCCAACGCGGTGGCGGTGGACTCCGGCACCAACACCATCTACGTCACCCACAATCTGCCCGACACCGTGTCGGTGATCGACGGGTGGTCGCAGGAGGTCACGGCGACCGTGCGGGTCGGCCATCACCCCGACGGCGTGGCCGTGGACTCGACCACCCACACCGTCTACGTCGCCAACTCCGACTCGCACACGGTGTCGGTGATCAACGGAGCGACGCGCGCCGTCATCGCCACCGTGCCCGTCGGCAACACCCCTTTCGGTATGACGGTGAACCCGTACACCCACAACGTCTACGTCGCCAATTACGGCCACCCCAGCACGGTGTCGGTGATCGACGGTATGACCCACGCCGTCAACGCGACCCTGCCCGTCGGCAACGGCCCGTTCGGTGTGGCGGTGGATCTTGCCACCAACGCCGTCTATGCCAGCAATTCCGGCGACCACACCGTGTCGGTCATCGACGGCGCGACGGACACCCTCACCACCACCGTGCCCCTCGCCAACAGCGCCGACGGAGTAGCGGTGGACTCGGACACCCACACCGTCTACGTCGCCAACTACGGCCACCCCACCGTGTCGGTGATCGACGGGTCGACCCACGCCGTCGTTGCCAACGTGCACGTCGGCAACGATCCTTTCGGGGTGGCGGTGGACCCGAACACCCACAAGGTCTACGTCACCAACTTCTCCGACAACACGGTCTCGGTGATCGACGGGTCGACGCATAAGGTCGTCGCGACCGAGCCCGTCGGCTTCAACCCCGATGCGGTTGCGGTAGACCCGAACACCCACAACGTCTACGTCACCAACTACGGCGACAACGCGGTCTCGGTGTTCAAAGCGCGTTAGGCCTAGAAACTGAACGTTGTCTGATTGGCTTTATACTATCCGAAAAGTATGTATAATTCCCTTTAAGGTTATTCACGGTATCTGTACGAGTGTCCGTGAACGGCCGCGGCGGGCTCGGAAGTGAGCTCCGACGGCAGAAAGGTTGCCGCAGGAGCGCGAGGCTGCCGCTGACTCTCGGAGAGGGTGGACGGCAATGAGCGTTGTCCTGACGGGACCGGTCGCGCGGGTGGAACGGGCCATGCGTGCTCACCCTGGGGCGATCGCGGTGACTTCACCGGACGGTCACGTGTCGTACGAGCAACTGTGGTTGCGAGCGCTCGCCCTGGCACAGCGTTTGACTGACGAAGGTGTTCGCCGGAGCGAGCCCGTCGCGCTCTGCCTACCCCGATCGATCGAGCTGGTGGTCGGCGCTCTGGGCATCCAGGCCGCCGGCGGCTGCTATGTGGCGATGGATCCGGATTATCCGGACGAACGGCTTCGATTCATGATGGCCGATTCGGGTGCACGGGTCGTTGTGGCACAAGCTGATACGGCCGCCCGAATCGGCGCGTCCCGTCTCGTCGAGCCGATGCAGTCGGCGGCGCCGGGGTTGACCGCCCCGGCACCGGTCGCCGCCGACGATCCTGCCTACATCGTCTACACCTCGGGCTCCACCGGCCGCCCGAAGGGCGTTGTTATCGAGCACGCCAGCCTGAACAACCTTGTCGACTGGCATGAAAATGCCTTCGGAATAAACGAATTCGACCGAATCGCGCTGATCGCCAGTCCCGGATTCGACGCGGCGGTGTGGGAGATCTGGCCCTGCCTGGCGGCCGGCGCGTCGCTGCATGTGCCGCCGGCGGAGGTGAAGACCGATCCCACTGCGTTGCGTGATTGGCTGCTGTCCGAACACATTACGACGACGTTCGTGCCAACACCGTTGTGCGAGGCGATCATTGCGCTGGACTGGCCCGGCACCGCCCCGCTGCGGTTCATGCTCACCGGAGGCGACGTGCTTCATCGGCGCCCGAGGGCGGGTTTACCGTTCCAGGTGGTCAACAACTACGGCGTTTCCGAAGCGACCGTGGTGTCGACCTCGGGCACGGTCGCGCCTGCGGGTGCGGTCGGTGGGCACGACGATCTGCCCACGCTGGGATCGGCTATAGCCGGGGTCACGCTGACCGTCGTCGACCCCGATGGTCGTCCCGTCCCGCCCGGCACCGCCGGCGAGCTCGTCATCGGCGGGGTTTCGGTCGGCCGCCGTTACATCGGGCACCCCGACCTCAATCGCGCCAAGTTCTCGGTCGACGCGGCGGACTGCCGCCGTTATCGCACAGGCGATTTGGTGCGCGTACGCGCCGACGGTCAACTCGTATACCTGGGTCGACTCGACGAGCAGGTGCAAATCCGGGGGCTGCGGATCGAACTCGGCGAGATCGTCGCGGTGCTCAACCAGCATCCGACGGTCACCGCCAGCGCGGTGATCGCCGTCGGCAACAACGGCCACCGACGGCTCTGTGCGTATGTCGTCGGCGCAGCGGGGCGCCAACCCGCAACCGCGGAGTTGCCCGACTATCTGTCGAAACGGCTGCCTGGATACATGGTGCCAAGCGCTTTCGTTCAGCTCGACGCGCTGCCCCTGACCGCCAGCGGCAAAGTCGACAAAGCAGCACTGCCCGCACCGTCGCCGCAGACAGGCGGCCAACCCCCGCGCGACGGCATGGAAAAACGCGTCGCCGAGCTGTGGGCCAAGTTGCTGGGCGCGCCGGTGACCGACGTCAACACCGACTTCTTTCATCTCGGTGGCCACTCGCTCATGGCGCACCACCTGATCACCGAAATCCAGCAAAGATTCGGCGTGCAGCTACCTCTTGCGACGTTCCTGGACAGCGGAAGGACCGTTGCGGGGCTAGCTGAATTGCTCAGTGCCCAAAGCCCTGACACGACCGGAGCCGCGACTACCGTTGCACCGCTGCACTTCGTCTTCCCCGATGAGCCAACGGCGATGAGCCTCAGACACTTTACTGCGCAGTGGGGCACCGCGCAGCCGGTCCACGCGCTCGTTCCCGAGCAGCCGGGCGGACGGTTCGATCGATCCCTGACGATCGAACAGCATGCGAGGATGGCACTTTCGACGATCCGAACGCTCCAGCCCGAAGGTCCGCTTGCTCTGGTCGGTCATTCGATCGGCGGGCTCATCGCTTACGAAATCGCGCGCCAGGCAATCGATTCCGGCCAACAAATCGAATGGCTGGGCATCCTCGACACCGAGGCGCCGTCGCTGGCCCAACTGCTGCAGAAGCAGGCGACGCTGCGGTGGCGGCTACGCCGGTTGCGCCAGCAGTCGGCGCGCGAGCAGTGGGCCAGATTGACCGAGGTGGTAACGCGTGTGCTGCGACACGGCCGAGGCGCGTTCTGGTCTGCGAACGAATTCGACTATCCCGGTGCTACGGCGATCGCGTGCAGCTATCAGCAGCCGGGACACGAAGTGCCGCTGCACCTGTTCGTCAGCGACGCTTCGGCTTCCTTCATGAAGGCCGATCTGCTGGGCTGGGACGAAGTCCATCACGGCGAGTTGACCGTTAATCGTTTGCAGACCGGGCACCGGGCCCTGCTCGATGTGCCGGGAGTCGGGCGGCTCGCCCAGCTGATGCTCGAGTCATTGAACAAGGTCAGAGGCTGAGGCCAGCAGGACGGCCTCCCCCGCGCGGCGGTGTGGCGGCGTCGCAGTAACGCTCAGCAGGGCGCCGGCTGTGCGAATCCGCGCAACGAAATCCCTTGCTCTGCCCAGTAATTGACGTTCGGGACATCCGGCGCCGGATGCATGAGCCCGAGGAGCGAATCGGCGCGGAATCCGATCCGAACGCCGACCGCCTCGCTCGCACGCAACGCGCGATACAGCAGTACAGAGCTCACCGGCACGGGACGAAGCGGGGCGGCGGTGATCGAGGCCCGCAGCGCGCGGATGATGCCGCTGAACGGCACCCGGCTGGGGTCGGCCACGCCCAGGACGCGATGTGGCGGCGCCTGCTCCACGGCGTCCAATACACAACGCGCCATGTCTTGCGCGTGTACGGCGTACTGATAGGAGTCCGGACGCAGCACCGGAACCAGGGGAAG
Source organism: uncultured Actinomycetota bacterium (assembly GCA_963822655.1). Lineage (GTDB taxonomy): Bacteria > Actinomycetota > Actinomycetes > Mycobacteriales > Mycobacteriaceae > Mycobacterium. The sequence goes on along the minus strand of CAWGIJ010000011.1, from coordinate 520,755 downwards.
CCCGGCCACCTTGCGCAGTGCGCCGATCATCCCTCCGTCGCCGCTACCGTGCACGAGGCCGAGCCGCAGCGACGTCCCGCCGCGCTCGGCGACGAGATCCTCGCAGGCCAACTTGGTGCGGCCGTAGATCTGCTGGGTACCGGAGTATGCCGACATCGAGGAAATCAGCACGACCGGGACGCTGCCGACGGCGCCGAGGAGTTTTTCCGTGCCGCCAAGGTTGATCCGTTCGATCTCAGCGCGGCTGCGGGCGCGCAGATCGTAGGCGCAGTGGATCACCGCGCGGACGTCCGACGGCAGCGGCGCGGCCGGGCCGTCCTCGAGGGAGTAGGGCACGTGCTCGATAGCGGTGTCGGTGGGCGTCGAGCGCTGCAGCGCGACGACGCGGTACCCGGCAGCGGCGAAGGCGGCCCGGAGCGTGTCACCGACGTAGCCGTTGGCACCTGTGATCGCGACAGCATGTTCAGACATAGCGGCTCTCCGACACGATCCGGTGGGCGTTCGCCATCACCGTGAGCGTGAATGTGGTTGATGGCACCGACGGCAACACCGAGCCGTCGATGAGGTGGACGTTGCGGAAATCGCCGATGCGACCGAGCAGGTCGGAACGGTCGCCGTGGGCGAAGGTAGAACCGAAGTGGTAGCTCTTGCCCGGCCCGGACAGCCGCGCCATCGGCAGCACCGGATGCAGGTCGAGCTTGGGACCCAGCGCGGTCAACCGACGCAGCACCGAGCCGAACATCGACGAGCGGCCGGACGCCACCCGGACCGCGACGTCGGGCAGCATCCCCTCGCTCCGGGACCGCAGTTCGACGCGCAGCTGAGGCGACTGCCAGGACGGTAGGTATCCCAGTGCCGCGGTGACCCGACCGAGGACGGCGCCGCTCAATCGTGACGGGAGCCAGCCCGGCAGCGCCGCTGCGATGGCCGGGTTGTACGGATAGCAATGCACCTGCGACGTCGTGTACGCCTCGTCGTCGTCCGCCAGCAGCAGGTTGAACTGATTCAGCGTGAAATCGTGCTGCGCGCGCGGATCGCCGGCCGATCGGCGCGATACGAACGGGATCAGGAACTGTTGGGACTCTTGCAGATCCAGCTCACGCGGCGGCGCGCTCAACGAGTTCAGCGCTATCCGGGTGCTGCCGAGGCCGCCTGCGCCGACGAAAACACGGTCGGCGTCAAGGCGCACCGGCTGCCCGTCGACGAGGTCGATGCCGGAAACGGAGGGGGTGCCGCCGGCCGGCTGATCGACCGAGGTGACCAGCACGCGCGAAATGTGGCGTACTCGACCGCGGGAGACGAATCGATCGATGGTCTGGCGCGCCGAGTAGATGAGCGAGTAAGGGCAACCGGTCATGCACAGCCCACAGCGCGCGCAGGAGTTCGCCGCGAGCGCGAGCCGTGCCTTGCCGACGACGATGCCCTTGGCGCGGATGGCGCTGCGATGCCGTTGGTAGCGGTCGAGCACGGCGGCGGTGCGGCCGGACACCGGCGGCAGCGGGCCGCTGGGTGCGAGAAGCGGAAAATGCTCGGCGTAGTCGTCGTCTTCGGCGGCCAGTGGCACCTCCGCCAGCACCGCGCGGTAGTGCGGTTCGATCGCGTCCCACCCGAACGGCCAGCGGTCGAACGTCGCCCGAGAGAACGGCATGATCTGCGCCCCCCAGACCGTCGAGAACCCGCCGAGGGCACCCGACACGGCGGCTTGGTTGCCACCGTCGGGCATGGCGAGTCCACGCTGCTGGCCGAGGTCGACGAACATGTGGTTCGACCCGTAGGCCCGCTTCTCGGGAAGCGCCGACCCGGCGAGCGCGGCGGGCTGCACGGAGACGAGTTCGCGATCGGCGTGCGCCCACTGCGCGGGCTGCAACGCGCCCATCCGTTCGACGGCTGCCGCCGCGTCATCGGCCAGACGTTCACCAATGTCGACGACGGTAATTCGTTCCGACGGGTCTTCGGCGAGAGCGAGGATCGCCGCCGCCGCGGCCGGGCCCGTCCCGACGATGACGTTATGCACTGTCGCTCGCCGGAACGACGACGCGGGCGCGGCGCACCTCGATCTCGCTGAGGCCCGTCATCAGGATGTCCGGCCTGCGGCCCAACGCGCGATGCACTCTGCCCGTCACGTATCCAGTCCCGGCCAGCACGACGCCGGCGACGGCCACCAGCTGTTGCCGCAGTCGCTGGGGCCGACCGATCACGGCGGCGAGCAGCGCAGGGAACAGCGCCAGCAGCACGCCGACGCCGAAGCGAAGTTCGGCACCGATGTTGCCGCTCTCACGCATATCGACCAGCGCGGCGACCTTCTTGCGGTTCACCGAGAAGCAGCGCCGCGAGAAGTACGACCACGTCATCCGCTCGGGAGGCACGTGGTGATGAACCCGAGCGCGGGGCTCGTAGAGGACGGCGGCCACGCCGTGCGCGTGCGCGATCCGGTGCGAGAGGTCCATGTCGTCGAATTCGTCGAAGTGGAACCCACCGACGGCGAGCATCTCCTCGCGACGCACGCTCATGCTGGTGCCGATCAAGTGGCGCGTGGGGGCCAGTTGGTCCGGCAACCCTTGGTAGTGACAGCCGAACACCCACTCGAATTCGGGCGGGATCCAGGACGGCCGGGGCGCACCGTAGTTCGGCAGCGGCGCTCCGCCGACGGCGACGGCTGCCGGGTTTGTGGCGTAGACAGCGAGCAGTCGCTCGAGCCAGTCGGCTTCCGCCGCGGCATCGTCGTCGAGGAAGGAGACGATGTCGGCGCGGGCGAGCAGGAGCCCGGTGTTGCGCGACGACGCCTGCCTAGTGGGGAATTGGCTTGCGGCGACGACGATCTCGACCGGCGAACCGGCGCGACCAGCGCCCCATTCCGCCTGGCAGCGGGCGACCACGTCATCGTTATGGTCCACTACGATGATCAATTGCTGAGGGAGGACTGTCTGATCGAGCACCGACTCGACTGCCCGGACGATCAGTTCCCACCGGTCCAGGGTGTAGGTGCAGATGACGACATCCGCACTCGGCGCGGCCACCGAGACAGGTTGAGCCGAGACCATCAGAGCCTCGGCCGCGCGGTTACGACGGACACGGGCGTCTCCCTATCGACCGAAGCGGCAGCTGGCAGAGGCGCGACAGCGCTCAAACCATCTGTATAACGATTTCCCATTATACATACGATTTGAATGAAGAGAACCTTGAAGTACGACGCTCGGTATCTAGTCGGTTCGTTCCATGCCGGAAAACGATCCGCCTGATGCCGAAGATGCTCCGGCTGCCGCTGACGGCCATCGGCGTTGCCGCACTCGTCGGCGCTGGTTACACCTTCGCGCTGCGGTACGTGAGCCTCACCAACCACGCCACCTTCATCACGTCTGCGCTGTCGCCGTACGCCATGCTCGGCGCGCCGGTGTCGGCGGCACTACTGTTCTGGGGTCGACACCGGATTCTCGGTGTCGTCGCCATCGGATTGACCGTTGCGGCGGTCGCCGTCCAGGTCCCCCTGTACGTCCACGCGACTGTGCGGCGAGCGGCGGATGTGGACGTCCGGGTGATGTCGGCGAATCTTCACAACGGGAGCGCCGACCCGGACTCTTTGGTCAGGTCAGCTCGCGAACGGGCGGACGTCGTCGCAGTTCAGGAGCTCACCCCGGACGAAGCCGACCGGCTGGCTCGCGCTGGGCTTGACGCCGCGTTTCCCTACCGTCAGCTCGATACCCGCGACGGTCCGGATGGGGTCGGCATGTGGAGTCGATTTCCGATCTCCGCATCGAGGAGCATCGGTGGCTACACGTTTGCTTTTCTCACCGCGGACATCCGGATTACCGGCGCCCTGACGGACACAACTGTCGCGGTCGCGCACGTCGCCGGGCCCTGGCCGCTACCCATCGACGACTGGCGGCGGGATCTGGCCCGATTGCCCGCAACATTGTCAGAACTCGGCCAACAAGCCGGCGAAGGCCCGGTGATCGTGGCTGCCGACTTCAACAGCACAACCGACATGCGCCCCTTCCGCGCTCTCCTGGTCAACGGCTACCGGGATGCCGCCGAACAATCTGGAGCGGGGATCAGGCCCACCTTCCCCGCCGACTCGCGGTTACCTCCGTTTGCCGCGATCGACCACATACTCACCCGTCATTGCACGGCGACCTCGCTGCGTACGCTGCCGATTCCCGGGTCAGATCATCGGGGTCTCGTCGCGACGATCTCGATATCAAGCTCGTCGACGAGCACCGTGCCGAAGCGGTAGGGCTTGCCGACGGACCGTCACGATCTCCACATCGAGCACTCCGCGTCCCGATCCGGCTCCGCGCCGGCTTGGTCCAGCCAAATCCACGCGTGGTTGTACGCGTCGGGGCTCGACATCCGAGACCCGTCCGGCTCGACGTATTCCAGCTGCACCTCGGCCATGTAGTGGCCCGCCGATTGCAGGGTCGGGCTGTTGAAAGCCATTCGGTAGCACCGGTCGAACGTGAGATCCCATGCCTTCGTCGCGTCGCGAGGCAGTTCGCGACGGATCCGCCGGAGCATCTCGTTTCCGTCGACCGGCAACATACTCAGGTCGTAAACCTGGATCCTTCCCGTGCCTCCGTCGTTTACCCCGCCGTACACGGCACCGGTCGGTGCCAGATACGAGGGCAGGCTGGCATCGTTGCCATAGGAGGTACCGTCGTCGCTTCCGGCGTTCGGCGTGTGCGTGTTATCCCAGTAGGCCCGCGTAGCCCCGATGCCGGGAGTCGACTCGTCTTGAAGGGCGTGTGGCAGCGCGACGGGCGAAGCGCTCGGCGGCGCGCCCTCAGGCGGTCGCGGTGAACAGGCCGCCACCGTACTGACGACAACACATCCGACGACAATTGCAGCACGCATTGGTTTGCCCCAACCCCGCCGCGTTGAAGACCGCGGCGATACGTCTTAACCTTGAGTTTGTTATAGGGCTGATATTATCTTAAAAGTATGTAAAATACTAGAGAAGCGAGCGCCTGGTTTGTAGCGTAGATGGTGTCTCGCGGAGAACCAGACCTCGAGACAAAGGAGAAAGATATGCCTACACGTTTTATGACTGACCCGCACGAGATGCGGGCGATGGCGGGACGTTTCGACGTGCACGCCCAGACCGTCGAGGACGAGGCCCGCAAGATGTGGGCCTCGAGCCAGAACATCGCCGGTGCCGGCTGGAGCGGTACCGCTCAGGCCACCTCCTACGACACCATGGGCCAGATGAACACCGCGTTCCGCAACATCGTCAACATGCTGCACGGTGTCCGGGACGGGTTGATCCGCGACGCCAACAACTACGAGACCCAAGAACAGGCCTCCCAGCACATCCTGTCCAGCTAGCCCCCACTCATCGAAAAGGTATAGGAGAACATTCATGTCGATCAGTTATCAGTTCGGTGATGTCGACGCCCACGGCGCGATGATCCGCTCCCAGGCCGCCTCGCTAGAAGCCGAGCACCAGGCCATCGTGCGCGATGTGCTGGCCGCCGGCGACTTCTGGGGCGGTTCGGGTTCGGTGGCCTGCCAGGAATTCATCACCCAGTTGGGCCGCAACTTCCAGGTCATCTACGAACAAGCCAACAGCCACGGCCAGAAGGTCCAGACCGCCGGCAACAACATGTCCAGCACCGACTCCGCAGTCGGCTCCAGCTGGGCCTGACACGCCTGTCGCCCTGGCGGCCGACACCGCTTCTACAGGTGTGGCCGCCGGGGCAGCACCGAATGCCTTGACCGGATCTACGACTGCGCGTTACCGATTCGACCACCCACGTCGGTGAGCAGGCCGACGAGCCTGTCCACCGTGCGATCCACGGCGAACAAATCTGCGTAATGGCGCGCCGCCGCCGCGCCGCGCAACGTCGCCGTCAACGGATCAGCGAGCTCATCAAATGCGTTCGTCAGTCCAGCCACGTCGTCGACCCCTACCGGCGGTAGGGCGGGCGGCTGGTACTCGGGCAGGCCCCCAACCGTCGACACGATCGGCATCACGCCCAGATGCATCGACATCATCTGCACGCCACTTTGCGATGCACCACGGTAGAGCGCAACCGAACCCTTCGCGGAAGCCAACGTGTCGACAACGTCCGCATAGCGGTAATTGCCAGGGCGCCAACGGACGTAGGACGGAAGGGTCCGAATCACCAACGGTCCGTTGCCGATCAAGACCAGCTCATCCCCGCGCCAGGCACCTCCATCGACGTGTCGCTGCCACGCGTTGAGGACCACATCAAGATTTTTCTGCGAACCCAGTCGCCCGGCGACAACGAAATCGTGTCGATCTTCGGGTCCCACAAACGGCGGAACCCTCGCCGGGTCGAGGTCGCTGCACAGCGGCAACACATTCACGGGAGTGCCCACGACATCGCGCCGAACCGCAACGGCAATTGCGGCGTAGTTGCTGTAGGTCACGGTAGCCGCGGAACGGGATCCCCAACGGTCGAAAACGGCACGTGCCAACACCCGGCGCCACCCGACGCCATCGTCGTGCCGCTCGTCGTGCACCAACTGAATACGCGGGATTCCTTGGGCCAGAGCGATCCAACGTGGATCGCTCACCTGCTCGACGATCACGACGTCGGGCCGATGGAGATGGATGCGACGCCAAGCCGCAAGCCACTCCGAGGCCGACCTAAACCGCAGATCGAGCACCATCTCATAGTCGCGAGCCAGCTCCGACTCCGGGTGCCGGTCGGTGGTGACCAGCAACACGTCCACACCCCGCTCACGCAGGGCTTCGGCCTGCACGCGTGCTAGTGGACGCATCTCGGGTGAAAGCCAGACTGCCCGAAGCATTTCGGCGCCTCCCTGACGGTCCCCGAGCGAACTTGCCCGGGTTGTCGCCGTCATCGCGTTGAGTCGATTGAACAACTGAGTGATCACGGGCATTTCACTCCGCTGCCGTTGCGGGCCGGCGCGGCAGGGTGTTGCAGCGTTCGAGGCGACACCAGGAGCCCGCCCCACTCGCCGATATAGCCGAGTTGTTCCGTCAGCTCGGCTTCGAGATCCGACGACAAAGCCAAGACCACATCGGGATGGTCGTCGCCGATCCGCTTCGGGTCGTGAATCGGAACCCGCGTGCCTGGCGTAAAGCAGCCATGCCGGTATGGGTCGCGGTCGACGACGTATTCCACCAGGTCGCTGCGAATCCCGCAGTAGTTGAGCAATGTGCTTCCGGCGCACTGGTTTCCGTATCCGACGACACGCTGACCGTCGGTACGACATTGGAGAAGAAAGCGCAATAGATTCTGGCGCAGAACTTCCGTGCGCGGTCGCAGCTGTAAGTAGCCCCCCGATCGATGCAGTCCCGCAGCCTTCTCCATCCGCAGAACTTCAACAACCCGATCGTTGGGAGGCGCGGCGACTCGCGCCGGACGCGCCCAAATGCGTAGCGATCCGCCATGAGTGGGCAAGAGTTCTGCGTCGACGGCGTTGAGCCCGGCGGTAGCCAGGGCTCGCGTCGCCGTCAACAGCGTGAAGTACTGCGCGTGATCGTGATCGATCGTGTCAAACTGCGCGTCCTGCACCAGCTTCAATGCGTGCCGCACCTCGATGCTCAACCAGCCGTCATCCGCGAGCAGGGCGCGCAGTGATCGTGTGAACTCACGCAGATCGGGAACGCGGGAGTAGATGTTGTTTGCCACGACAAGATCTGCCGGTCCATGCTCGCCGCGTATTTCGCGTGCCAGTGACTCGTTCAAGAATGCGGTGATCGACGGCACACCGCGGTCTCTCGCGATGACACCGACATTCACCGACGGCTCGATGCCCAGGCACGGTATGCCCTTGGCCACGACGTGGCGCAACAGATACCCGTCGTTGCTGGCGACCTCCACGACAAATGAGTTCGCCGAAAGACGCAGCCGCTTAACGGCGTCGGCGACGAAGGTCTTCGCATGTTGCGCCCACGAATCGGAGAATGACGAGAACGATGGGTGTTCGGCGGTGCTGGGCCAGACCAAGGCAGGTATTTGCAACAACAGGCAGTTCTCACACAGCCGCAGGTGTAGCGGGAACGTCGGTTCGGCCAGGTCGAGCTCTCCCGGCGTCAGGAATTTGGTGCAACGCGGGGTCGCACCGAGGTCAAGAGCACTTCGCAGTCGTTCTGAGTCGCAGAGCCGACAATGTAACTGGGCCAACGCAGTTGGAGCAGTATCATCATGTCTGCGCGTCACGTCACACCGAGCCCGAGCCGCGGCGGGGGCACACCGCGGCTCGGACGTTTCGGGGAGGCCCAGTCCAACTCGCGCATCACGCGATTCGCTGCTTTTCGCGCAGCGAGGCCGTTGCCGGCCGATTGGCTGGACCTGTCATCGTGCCGGCCGCCACATGAACGATGTTGGTGGCGGCCGGATTCTGAGCTTGAGGCCGTCATGCAGGCCTGTTTCTGCGGCCGTACGCCGCGGGTCGGCCGTATCGAGGCGCGGGCATGTCCTTGCCCGCAGAGGGCACCACCCTGCCGGCGAGGGACGTCACGCTGCCTACCGACGCCAGCAACGGCCAATGGGCGTCCTTCTCAGAAATGACGCTGACAGCCAGCGGCCAATCGATACCGAATTCCGGTTCGTTCCAGCGGAATCCTTGCTCCTCGGCGCTTTCGTAGACGTCGCTGACCTGGTAGAGGACCTCGGTGTTGTCGGCGAGAGTTTGGAAGCCGAACCCGACATACGGTGGCACAAACAGCGCGCGCCGGTTGTCGGCACTCATCTGGACCATCACATGCTCGCGATAGGTAGCAGATTCTGGACGCACGTCCACAGCCACCCCGGCGATGGCGCCGCGGGTGCAGCGGACCAACGTCGCGACAGCGTTCGGTGCAGCCTGTCGGCAGATGCCGCGCAGTGTCCCTCTGGAATAGCTGTAGGCAACGCTCGTCCGAGCGACGTTGAAAAATATTCCGCAGTCGGCAAATTCGTCAGCGCAGAACAGATCCGATGAGAAGCCGAGATCATCGCGGGTCGGCTCGATGTCAATGATGGTCACTCCGGCGACGCCGGTCGGGCCGTACTTCATTGGAAACGTCCTTCCGTCACGAAATTTCTATTGGAAAGCGCTGGGGCGCAACGATAGAGCTGTTCACCGTCCATGGCACTGGCCGAAGCTTGCATCGTGGTGTTCCTTTGGTCCTACCGGTTCCGGCACGGGTTAATTCGTCGAGTAGTCGGGCGCCGATTCCGACACGGACTGCTCGACCGTGAAGGCCTCGGCGTAGCGGTTGCGACACTGGACTCCGCGGATGCGCATCAAGCCGAGAATCGCTTCGTCGTCACGCCATCCGCGCTCCGGCTGCGACGAGTAGCACTGCGCGAGCAGCCTCGCCTTCTGTAACGCCGAATCTTGTTGAATGGGCAAGTAGAGCGGGGTGTCAGGCAAACCCGACTCCCAGCCGAGGATCTCGTAACCCAATACGGGGTGGTCCTGGAATGCGGCAGGAATCATTTCACCCAGCAGCCGGCGGTCGTGGTCGTGATCGCCGCCCTGTGGACCGAACACCATGCCCGGCTCGCAGTCCTGCCGAAGATCGGCCAGGAGCTTTTTCACCAGCCCGCGGTGACGCGGCAGTTGACCGACGGGTAAGTCGGCCACCGTCAGTCGCACGTCCGCAGCGGGGCACAGCGCTGCGAACGCGTTCTTCTCGTTCACTTCCCACTCGGTCCCGCCGCCCGTCAAGATCAGCGCATGCACGACCAAATCAGGTTGGTCCCGCGCGATTTCGATCAGCGTCGCGCCGACGCCGGTGGCGATGTCGCCGCAGCGAGCACCGACCACGGCCACGGAACGGAGGCTTACCGGCGTTAGTTCGATCATGCTAAAAGCCCCTCGGCCGACCGGCGCCTATGCGTTGCACCCGCCGACGCGACATCCGTCATTGGGATCAGACCCAGCATCGTCATATTTGGCAGTATACATACTTTTAGGATGTGCTTCACATTATGAATGAACTTAAGGTATCTACTCATCGGGGCTGCTCTGCGGTCTATCCGGTGTAGACCGGGCGCTGGACCACGGCGGGACGGAAGCGGTAGTGCGCGGGCACGGCGGAAGTGGCTTTACCGCGGCCCGTTGAATTCGCCTTCGGGAGACCGAGCGGGCCGGTTCGGTTGGGCGATCCGACCGGCAGTGCGGGGCGCGCCTCAGCTCCGGCAGGCAGCGCCGACGCGACGTGACTGAACGCCGGAGCCGCCGACGTCCAACCCTGCGGTACCGAGAGGGCACCGAGCGAAGCCGCGCGTCCCGTGACCGCGGAGACCGCACTACCCGACGAATTCCACCCTCCCACACCGGAAGTCGCGCCGATGTCCAGCGACGATTTGAACATGGGAAATCCGTTGCCAAGAACTCCGGCCGCCGACCCGACAGTCTTCGAAAGCGACCCCGACGAACCGAGGCTTGACACCGCGGAGGTCAGCATCGACGCGGTCGAGGTCGATCCCGAGGCCAAGCTTGTTGCCGCCGCGACGGTCGTGCTCGACGACGATGACGTCGATGCGGTCAACGCCGACAGCGGCGATGTCACCGTCGAGGAAGAGGTCGCCGTCGACGCGGCCGCCTGCAGAACGCTGGGCGCCGCAGTTGAGGTCAGTGGTGTCACCAACTGTGCAGTAGTCCCGACCGGCGTCGCTGCAGCTTGAGTCGCCGCCGTGGCCATCCCGACCGCTCCTGACGGGCTGGTGGTGTCCGGCGGAGCGGTGAACGGCGTGACGGTCGACGCCACCGACGATGCACCGGCATAGCCGTACATTGCGGCCGCATCCTGCGCCCACATCTCGAAGTATTGAGCCTCGGTTGCCATGATCGCCGGGGTGTTCTGACCGAAGAAATTCGTCGCGATGAGCGCCAGCAGCAGAGCGCGGTTCGCCGCGATCACCGGCGGAGGCACGGTCATGGCGAAAGCGGCCTCGTAGGCGGCCATAGCCGCCTTGGCCTGGGCGCCAGTTTGCAGCGCCTGATCTGCGGTAGCGCTGATCCATGCCACGTAGGTAGCGGCAGCGGCAGCCATCAAATGAGACGAAGGGCCCAACCATGTCGCGGTCAGATCCGCGATCGCCATCGAGTAGGCGGCCGCAGAGAGATATAACGTGTCCGCCACGGCGTCCCACGCCGCGGAAGCCGCTGCCATCGGCCCGGCACCGGGGCCGGTGTACATCAGCCCGGAGTTGATTTCCGGAGGGAACACCTCGAATCCGAACATCTACGATCCGTCCCCGTCTCGGAGGACAGCGCGCCCGGAGCCACCCGCCGACGCCGGCTCACCGGGTCCGCGCGCGTCGCCACCTGTCAAACCGGCCACTCGCATGGTGGCTAGTTTACATACTATTTGAATCAAGTACAGCTTTGTACAAACTCGAAGTCTTGATACAGTGCCTTAGGCTGCATCGGCTCAGGGGTGGCTTTCGAGCCGCGTCGATCGCAACTGCACATCGCAATTGGACTAAGCTCAACTAACAACGCCTCGAGACCTAGGGGCCCGTTGGAAAAGCTTCGCGGCGGAGCATTCTTAGGTGGCCCACATCATGACCGAGACGACCGACACACGGGCGGATTCCACCCGCCAGCAGATCCTGCGCGCCGCAGCGGGGCAGTTCGCCCGACTTCCCTATCATCAGGTCGGACTGGACGAGGTGCTCGCCGAGGCCGAATTGACCAAGGGCGCAATGTATTTCCACTTCCGGTCCAAGCACGCACTCGCCCTGGCGATCATCGATGACCAGATCGCCCGGTCCGACGAAGCGATCACCGACCTGTTGGCGAGGAAATTATCCGGCCTGGAGACGCTGATCGACTTCTCCTATCAGCTCGCGGTGCGCGACATCAGCGAGGACATCTCGCGCTCGGCGCTGCATCTGGTCGAATCCATCGGCCGGGTCGAGGGCCTGCAGACCAAATTGCACCGGGTGTGGATCGACAACCTCACCGTGGCGGTGCAGCGCGGGATCGTCGAGGGCGACGTCATCGCGGACTGCGATCCCGAAGATGTTGGACGTCTACTGGCATCGTCCTACATGGGGCTGCGCCAGACGAGTGACCTCGACGACCCGCAGCGGTATCTCACCGACTTCCAGAAGATCTGGGCGGTGATGCTGCCCGGTTTCGTGCGCCCGGAACGGATCGACTACTTCAGTCAGTTCATCAAGCGGCGGACAAATATCGCTATCGCCAGTACGACGGCGCTGGCGAGTTCGGTGTGACCACGACGCCCGCCGTCCCGCCAACAATCGATCGTGAGTCGCCTACCAGCCTGTTAAGCTTTGCCGCCGAGTCGTTGCGAGACTGACGGTCCGGATGTTCAGCGCGCAACCGGAACACCGGAGGTATTAGACGATGGCCCGTCAGGTCCGATCGGAAGCCACTCGGCGCAAGATTCTCGACGCCGCGGTCGAGGTCTTCACCGAGGTCGGGTTTGCGGCTGCCGATCGAGGCGCGATCATCGAGCGCACCGGGATGACCAAAGGCGCGTTCTACCACCACTTCGATTCGATGGAGTCGCTCGCGGCTGCCATCATCGACGACGGCGCGAATCTCGTCGTTGCCGAGTTGGGCTCGCTGTCGGACTCGTTTTCCCCGGCGCTGGAGAACATCCTGCACGGTACTTTCGTCACCGCCGATCTGTTCGCCACTAATAAGGTAGTCCGCACCGCCGAGCAGTTGTCACTGGCCTTCGGCAGGTTCAACGATAACGCGGGAGCCGCGTACGTCGCCTGGATAGAGGCGATGACGGCCGAGGCGCGGCGGGCGATCACCGAGGGCGACCTGCGGGAGGAGCTTGACCCGCACATGGTGAGCGAGGCGATCATCGGCGCGACCTTCGGCGCCCGGATGATGGGCCACAAGTCCGGTCACGGCAGCGAATTGGTCAAGCGCCTGACGCAGATGTGGGAGTTACTGTTCCCCGCGATCGTCACCGAGTCGTCGCTGGGCTACTACCGCGAATTCCTGGCCCGCGAGGCGCTGCGCCACGTCGATTACGACGACGAGTCCTAGGCCCTCACTGCTCGTTGGCCCAGAGTTCCTCGGTGAGATCCTGGAAGGTGGCGAGCGCGATCTCGTCGTCGGCGCGCCGCAGAGCGGATTTGCTCATCAGCGCCCGCACGGTCGAACCGTCCTTGTGCGCCAACTCGACGACCATGTTGGCCAAGCCGTCGACAACCTCGAGCACCGACTCGGTCTCGAGCGCGCCATAGAAGATGTCGTAGAACCGCAGCGCCGCGACCTCTTCGGAGTCACGGCCGAGGATTTCGGCGAATGCGGTGTTGGCGAACACGATGGTGCCGTCCTGCAGCACCGCGAGCGTGGGCACTGGGATTCGCTCCAACAGCACCAATGCGGGCAGCTCTTTGAGCACCTCGATGGGTGACCGGCTGGCCTCCGCGGTTCGTCGTCGGTCCACCGCTTGATTATTGTCCATCGCGGTGCGCATCGCCGAATCTCAGATAGACAGTCTGTTTTGCCGGACGCGTGCGGATAATGACACGCTGAACGGGTGGCGGCGCACTGCGAGGGAGGGTTGGATGGCCGGGACTACTGAGAACGGCGAGTCAGCGGTCATCGTCCTGGCAGCAGGGGCCGGCACCCGGATGCGATCGGACATCCCGAAGGTGCTGCACCCGCTGGCCGGCCGCAGCATGCTGGCACACTCGCTGCACGCGATCACCAAGATGGCGCCGCAGCACCTGGTGGTGGTGCTGGGCCACGACCACGAGCGTATCGAGCGGTCCATCGGTGAGCTGACCGCGACCCTTGGCCGCCCCATCGACGTTGCAATGCAGGACCAGCAGCTCGGCACCGGTCACGCGGTGTTGTGCGGCCTGTCGGCGCTGCCCGACGACTTCCACGGCGTCGTCGTCGTGACCTCCGGCGATGTCCCGCTGCTCGACGCCGACACCCTGGCCGAATTGGTCAGCAGCCATAATTCATGTGGTGCGGCGGTGACCGTGCTGACCACCACGCTGGACGACCCGACCGGCTACGGCCGCACCTTGCGAACGCAGGACAACGAGGTGATCGCGATCGTCGAGCAAGCCGACGCGACGCCCTCGCAGCAGGAGATTCGCGAGGTCAACGCCGGCGTCTACGCGTTTGACATCGGGGCGCTGCGCTCGGCGCTGAGCCGGTTGTCGGCCGACAACGCCCAGCAGGAGCTGTATCTGACCGACGTCATCGCGATCGTCCGGCAGGACGGCCAGGTGGTGCAGGCCCGCCACGTGGACGACAGCTCGCTAGTCGCCGGAGTCAACAATCGGGTGCAGTTGTCCGAGTTGGCGGCCGACCTCAACCGCCGCATCGTGTCGGCCCACCAACTCGCCGGCGTCACTGTCGTCGACCCGGCGACCACCTGGATCGATGTCGACGTCAGCATCGGCCGCGACACCGTCATACAGCCCGGCACGCAACTGCTCGGCAGCACCCGTGTCGGCGGTCGCTGCACGATCGGGCCGGACACCACCCTGACCGACGTCGCGGTCGGCGACGGTGCGTCGGTGGTTCGCACCCATGGCACCGACGCGGCGATCGGTGACGGCGCGGTGGTCGGCCCGTTCACGTATCTGCGGCCCGGCACGGTGCTCGGCGCCGACGGCAAACTGGGCGCCTTCGTCGAGACCAAGAACGCCACCATCGGCACCGGCACCAAGGTCCCGCACCTGACCTACGTCGGCGACGCCGACATCGGCGACCACAGCAACATCGGCGCGTCCAGCGTGTTCGTCAACTACGACGGAAGCACCAAGCAGCGCACGACGGTCGGCTCGCACGTGCGCACCGGCTCCGACACGATGTTCGTCGCGCCCGTCACTGTCGGGGACGGGGCCTACACGGGCGCCGGCACGGTGGTGCGCGAGGACGTCCCGCCCGGCGCGCTAGCGGTCTCCGGCGGCCCGCAGCGCAACATCGAGGGCTGGGTCGAGCGCAAGCGGCCGGGCAGCGCCGCGGCTCAGGCCGCCGAGCGGGCACGCGCCGGCAACGGGGAGGAGCGGCGCACGTCGACCTCCCCCGGCGACGATGCGCCGAAAGAGCAGACTTGATGTCCAGGCGGCAGCGGGCCTACGGTTCGCTACCTATTATTCGTATGGCAGTCATCCGATCCGACGCAGTAAGGGCAGCACGTGAGCTACGACTGGACCGATAACCGCAAGAATCTGATGCTCTTCTCGGGCCGGGCTCATCCCGAGCTGGCCGAGCAGGTAGCCAAGGAGCTCGACACCCACGTCACCGCGCAGACCGCGCGCGAATTCGCCAACGGCGAGATCTTCGTCCGCTTCAACGAGTCGGTGCGTGGCTGCGACGCCTTCGTCCTGCAGTCGGCGCCGGCGCCAGTCAACGACTGGCTGATGGAGTCGCTGATCATGATCGACGCCCTCAAGCGGGGTAGCGCCAAGCGGATCACCGCGGTCCTGCCGTTTTACCCCTACGCCCGTCAGGACAAGAAACACCGTGGGCGCGAACCGATTTCGGCCCGGCTGGTCGCCGACCTACTCAAGACCGCAGGCGCTGACCGGATCGTGACGGTCGACCTGCACACCGACCAGATCCAGGGTTTCTTCGACGGCCCCGTCGACCACATGCGCGGCCAGAATCTGCTCACCGGCTATATCGGGGACAACTACCCGGACGGCAACATGGTCGTGGTCTCCCCCGACTCCGGCCGGGTGCGCATCGCCGAGAAGTGGGCCGACGCGCTGGGCGGCGTGCCGCTGGCGTTCATCCACAAGACCCGCGACCCGCGGGTGCCCAACCAGGTGGTGTCCAACCGGGTGGTCGGTGAGGTGCAGGGCAAGACCTGCGTGCTGATCGACGACATGATCGACACCGGCGGCACCATCGCCGGCGCGGTGAAACTGCTGCATGACGACGGCGCCAAGGACGTGATCATCGCGGCCACCCACGGCGTGCTGTCCGACCCCGCCGCCGAGCGGTTGGCGGCGTGCGGCGCCCGTGAGATCATCGTCACGAACACGCTGCCGATCGGCGAAGAGAAGCGATTCCCGCAACTCACCGTGCTCTCCATCGCGCCGCTGCTGGCCAGCACGATTCGCGCAGTCTTCGAAAACGGTTCGGTCACAGGGCTGTTCGACGGTGACGCCTAGATGGGCCCTCGGCCGATGCAAGCCGTCATCTACCACAACCCGAAGTGCAGCACGTCTCGTAAAACCCTGGAGTTGTTGCGCGACAACGGGATCGAGCCCGACGTAGTGCAATATCTAACGACCCCGCCGTCGCGCGCGGAGATCGCCGAGATGATCCGGGCCGCCGGCATCGACGTACGTACCGCGGTGCGCAAACGCGAGGCGCTGTACAGCGAACTCGGCCTGGCCGATGCGACCGACGAGCAACTGCTCGACGCGATGGCCGAACATCCCATCCTGATCGAGCGGCCGTTTGTCGTCACGTCGAAAGGGACGCGGCTGGCCCGTCCGCTCGACACCGTCCGCGAGATCCTGTGAGGCCGCAGGCCCGACTCGCCGCGGTGGCGACGGCGCTGACACTGTCTGCTGTGGGGTGCACGCCGAAAAGTCCCGACTACCAATCAATCTGGTCGACCACCCCGACGACCACCTCCGCCGCCCCGGCCGAGAGGCCGGTACCGTTCTCGCAGTATCTGGAGAGCAACGGAGTCTCCGGCGAGCCGGTCTCGCCCGACAAGCTGACCGACATCACCGTCTCGATTCCCATTCCGCAGGGCTGGCAACGGGTCAACCGGGCGAACATCCCGCAGACCACCGAGCTGGTCGCCAAGGCCGACAGCTTCCCCAACGCCATGCTGATCGTGTTCAAGCTGGGCGGTGCATTCGACGCCAAGGAACTGGTCAAGCACGGCAACGACGACGCCCGGCTCGCGCAGAATTTCAAGGAGCTCGAGGCGTCCAGCGCCGACTTCCACGGCTTACCGTCGTCGATGATCGAGGGCAGCTACAACCTGGGCGAACAGCGCCTGCACACCATCAACCGGATCGTGATCGCCCACGGCCCCGGCGAAGACCCGGACCAGTACCTGATCCAGCTCGCGGTCACCAGCCTGGCCGACAAGGCGGTCGCCGACGCGGTCGACATCGAGACGATCATCCGCGGGTTCACCGTCGCCTCGAAATAGCGCGCGGCGCACGGCACTACTGTGTTTTCCATGACGTCGTGGACCGCCGCAGACCTGCCCTCGTTCGCCGGACGCACCGCCATCGTCACCGGCGCCAACAGCGGGCTGGGCGAGGTGACCGCCCGCGAACTCGCCCGGGCCGGCGCGCAGGTGATCCTGGCCGTGCGCAATACCGGCAAGGGCGAAGCCGCCGCCCGGGAGATGTCCGGAGACGTCGAGGTGCGCCGACTCGATCTGCAGGATCTGGCGTCGGTGCGGCAGTTCGCCGACGGGGTCGAGCGCGTCGACGTGCTGGTGAACAACGCCGGGATCATGGCGGTGCCGCAGGCCGTGACCTCCGACGGGTTCGAGAGCCAGATCGGCACCAACCACCTCGGCCACTTCGCGCTGACCAATTTGCTGCTGCCCAAGGTCACCGACCGGGTGGTCACGGTCTCGTCGTTGATGCACTACATGGGCTACATCAGCCTTCGTGACCTGAACTGGACATCGCGTTCCTACTCGGCGTGGCTGGCCTACGGCCAGTCCAAGCTAGCCAACCTGCTGTTCACCAGCGAGCTGCAACGACGGCTTCAGGCGGCCGGCTCCACGCTGCGGGCGGTGGCCGCCCACCCCGGCTACTCGCACACCAACCTGCAGGGCCATTCCGGCCGCAAGCTCGACAATGCGCTGCTGTCCATCGGCAACCGGTTGGCCACCGACGCCGACTTCGGCGCCCGTCAGACGTTGTTCGCCATCTCCCAGGACGTCGCCGGCGACAGCTTCGTCGGACCGGCTTTCGGGGTTTTCGGGCGCACCAAGCCGGTCGGCCGCAGCCCGCTGGCCAAGCGCGACCAGACCGCCGCGGCGCTGTGGGAGCTGTCCGAGCGGTTGACGGACACCAAATTTTCGCTCTGAGCCGTTGATGCGCTAGCCTGACCAGGCGTCACGGCGAGGGCAGCTCATTGGGGGCAGCCGTTATCGACGGGGACCGACTCACTAGTCGCGACTCCTGGCCGTGCCCCGGTATCTCACACAGGAGCGACATCAATGGCTAAGTCTCAGAACCAGCTCGCCGTCAAGGTACGGACCGAAACCGGCAAGGGCGCGTCCCGTCGGGCCCGCCGCGACGGCTGGATCCCGGCCGTTCTCTACGGCCACGGCGCCGACCCGCAGCACCTGGCGCTGCCCGGCCACGACTTCGCCGCCGTGCTGCGCCACTCCGGCACCAACGCGGTGCTCACCCTCGACATCGAGGGCAACGAGCAGCTGGCGCTGACCAAGGCGCTCGACATCCACCCGATCCGCCGCTCCATCACCCACGCCGACCTGCTGGTCGTGCGCCGCGGCGAGAAGGTGACCGTCGAGGTCAACGTCGAGATCGTCGGCGACGCCGTGCCCGGCACGCTGGTCACGCAGGAAACCAACACCATCCTGATCGAGGCCGACGCAATGTCGATCCCGCAGACGCTGACCGTGTCGATCGAAGGCGCCGGGCCCGGCACTCAGTTCACCGCAGGGGCGATCGTGTTGCCGGCGGGCGTCAACCTGATCGCCGATCCGGACAGCCTGGTGGTCAACGTCGTCATCGCGCCGACCGAGGAAGACCTCGAGGCCGAGGGCGCCGGCGAGGTCGCCGAGGGCGAAGAGCCGGCCGAGGAATCTGCCGATGGTGAAGGCGAAGGCGAGGGCGAGGCCTCCGAAGCCGAGTCTGAATCCGAATAAGCCGTGGCCGGCCCACAATTGGTGGTGGGTCTGGGCAACCCCGGACCGAACTATGCCCAGACGAGGCACAATCTGGGGTTCATGGTTGCCGACCTGCTCGCCGCCCGGCTGGGCTCGAACTTCAAGGTGCACAAGCGTTCCGGCGCGGAGGTCGCGACGGGTCGGCTTGGCGGACAGTCGATCGTGCTCGCCAAGCCGCGCTGCTACATGAACGAGTCCGGCCGCCAGGTGGGCCCGCTGGCGAAGTTCTATTCGGTGCCCGCAGCTGATGTGGTGATCATCCACGACGAGCTCGACATCGAGTTCGGCCAGATCCGGCTGAAGCTCGGCGGCGGCGAGGGCGGCCACAACGGATTGCGGTCGGTGGCAAACTCGCTCGGCACCAAGGACTTTCAGCGGGTCCGGATCGGGATCGGCCGTCCGCCCGGGCGCAAAGACCCGGCAACGTTCGTGCTGGAGAACTTCACCGCCACCGAACGCCCCGAGGTGCCGACGGTCTGTGAGCAGGCCGCCGACGCCACCGAACTGCTGGTTCAACTGGGCCTCGAGCCGGCCCAGAACCGGGTGCACGCCTGGTGAACGACCGGCCGCCACATCACCACCGTCGAACAGTGGTTCCCGATCAAGTGACGTCGGTCGCGCCGGCCCGCAGCCGATAGCTCGACGGCGTCTCGCCGCAGAACTTGGCGAACGCGCGGGTGAACGCGCTCAAACTGTCGAAACCGACTGCGCTGGCGGTCTTTTGCACCGACTCGCCGGGGCTGACGAGCAACGCCATAGCGCGCAGCATGCGGGCGTGTAGCAGGTAGGTCCGCCACGACATCCCTACGGCGGCGTCGAATTTGCGACGCAGCGTCCGCTCGGACACCGCGACCGCGCGACTCACCTCGGCGGCGGTCACCGATGCCAGGTGGGCCTTCGTGTATTCCATTGCGGCAGCGACCATTGCGTTGTCGGCGGTGGGCAGGCTGAGCGGCGCCTCGTGGTCGAGCGCGTCGAACACCAGATGGCCGAGAGTCTGAAAGAAGCCGTCGGACACCGGGTCACTATCCGGGCGTCCGATCGGCCAGCGCAGCGCGTAGATCATCATCTGGCGGATTAGCGGCGACACCACCACGATCCGCGCTCGATTGTCGACGGCGGGCAGCAGATCCGGGTCGAACATCACCGCGACGCTGCGGACATCGGGCGTCATGGTGGCCTGATGCTCCAGCCCCACCGGAATCCAGGCGGCCTGCTGCGGAGGCAGCAGATAGCGCGCGCTGGCCGTCTCGACCTCCACGACGCCGCCGATCGCGTACTGGATCTGATGCAGGTCGTGCGAGTGCCAGCCGGTGACCAGTTGGCTGCCTTCGTAGAGATAGCTCCCGGCCCGCGCCCGCCCGCCGCGGCGCAACTCGACGAGGTTGGCCGATTGAGCCGCGCCATTGTCCGTTCTGGGCAAAAACCTGGCCGAAGATGCGGAGACGGTCATCGGTCTTCAGGGTAATAGTGGAGCGATGGACGCAATGGATACGGGTGACCTGATCCTGGTCAGCATCGATGACCACGTTGTGGAGCCGCCGGACATGTTCCTGCGCCACGTGCCCGCCAAGTACAAGGACGAGGCGCCGGTCGTCGTCACCGATGACAAAGGCGTCGACCAGTGGATGTACCAGGGCCGCCCGCAGGGCGTCAGCGGGCTCAACGCCGTGGTGTCATGGCCGGCCGAGGAGTGGGGCCGTGACCCCGCCGGCTTCGCGGAGATGCGGCCCGGCGTCTACGACATCCACGAGCGGGTCCGCGACATGAACCGCAACGGCATCCTTGCCTCGATGTGCTTTCCGACATTCACCGGCTTCTCCGCCCGGCACCTCAACATGACGCGCGAAGACGTCACGCTGGTGATGGTCTCGGCCTACAACGACTGGCACATCGACGAGTGGGCCGGCACCTACCCGGACCGCTTCATCCCGATTGCGATCCTGCCGACCTGGACTCCCGAGGGTATGTGCGACGAGATCCGCCGGGTCGCCGCCAAAGGCTGTCGCGCCGTGACGATGCCGGAACTGCCACACCTGGAAGGACTTCCGAGCTACCACGACGACGAATACTGGGGCCCGGTGTTCCACACCCTGTCCGAGCAGAACGTGGTGATGTGCCTGCACATCGGCACCGGATTCGGGGCGATCAGCATGGCACCCAACGCGCCGATCGACAACATGATCATCCTGGCCACCCAGGTCTCGGCGATGTGCGCCCAGGACCTGCTGTGGGGCCCCGCGATGCGCCAGTACCCCGACCTGAAATTCGCTTTCTCCGAGGGCGGAATCGGTTGGATCCCTTTCTATCTCGACCGCAGCGACCGGCACTACACCAACCAGAAGTGGCTGCGCCGCGACTTCGGCTCTCAACTGCCCAGCGACGTTTTCCGCGAGCACTCACTGGCCTGCTACGTCACCGACAAGACGTCGCTGAAGCTGCGCCACGAGATCGGCATCGACATCATCGCCTGGGAATGCGACTACCCGCACTCCGACTGTTTCTGGCCGGATGCGCCCGAGCAGGTGATGGCGGAGCTGCGCGCAGCCGGCGCCGATGACAGCGACATCAACAAGATCACCTGGGAGAACTCCTGCCGGTTTTTCGACTGGGATCCGTTCGCCCGCACACCGCGCGACCAGGCGACCGTGAAAGCGTTGCGTGTCAAAGGATCTGACGTCGACGTGTCGATCCGGCCGCGCAAGGAGTGGGCGAGGCTCTACGAGCAGAAGCAGCTCGCTAAGTTGCGTTAACCGGCTAGGTCACCAGCGTGACGGAGTTCGCCCGGCGCAGCTTGCCCGACGACGTCTTCGGGATGGTGCCGGGGCCGAGCACCACGACGTTGCGCGGCCGCATGTCGACCTCGGTGATCACCTCGTGGGCCACCTGGTGCTCGATGCGCCGCACCTCTACCGGGTCCTGGTAGGCGTTGGACTCGACCGCGACGGCGAAGGTCTCGCGCGAGTGCCCGGCGTCCAGCCGGACCGCGACGGCGCAGCCGATGCGCACACCTTCGACCCGGCCGGCGGCCCGCTCGATGTCGGTCGGGTAGATGTTGCGGCCCGCCATGATGATGACGTCCTTGACGCGGCCACAGACCACGACGTGGCCGTTCTCCATCTGGTAGCCGAGGTCGCCGGTGTCGTACCAGCCGTGCTCGTCCTGTGCGGGCAGGAAACCGCCCATGGTGAGGTAGCCGGGAGTCACGCACTCGCCGCGCAACTCGATCACCCCGACGCCGCGGGCGGGCATCACGTTGCCGTTCTCGTCGACGACGCGGGCCTCGAGGTCCTTCAGCAGCGGGCCGAGCGAGGCCAGCCGCCGGGTGTTGCCCTTGGTGGCCGGCACCGCGCGACGCAGCGCGGCCAGCAGGTCGGCGTCGACCTCGTCGACCACCAGGCCGGCGTTGCACTCGGAGAACGACACCGCCAGCGTGGTCTCGGCCATGCCGTAGGCGGGCAGGATCGCCGATGGCTTCAGCCCGAACGGCTTGCCCGCGTCGAGCAGGTCCTCGACGTCGGCGGGGTCGACGGGCTCGGCGCCGGACAGCGCGAACCGCAGCGTCGACAGGTCGTACTGGCCCGGCTCGGCCTGCTTGCGCAGCCGCTTGGCGAACAGCGCGTAGGCGAAGTTGGGCGCCGCGGTCATGGTGCCCTTGTACTTGTCGATGAGCTTGGCCCACAGCAGCGTGTCGCGCAGGAAGTCCATCGGCGTGACCTTGACCAGCTCCGCACCGAAGTACATCGGGATGGTGAGGAAGCCGACCATGCCCATGTCGTGGAAGCAGGGCAGCCAGCTGACCATGACGTCCTTCTCGACGTCGTACTCGGCGCCGATGAACATGGCCTCGGCGTTGGAGTAGATGTTGCGGTGGGTGATCTGGACGGCCTTCGGCGAACCGGTCGAGCCGGACGTCAGCTGCATCAGCGCCAGGTCGTCTTCGTCGGTCTCGAGCGGGTCGATCGGGTCGGCCTCGAGCAGGTCGCCGATCTTGAGGACCTTGATGCCCTTCTCCTCGAGCACCGGAATGGCGACGAGGAACGGCTCGGAGACGATGACGGCGTTGGCCTCGATCATCGCGATGACGTTCATGGTGTCCTCGGCCCAGACGGCGAGGTCGGTGCGCGGCGTGGGCTGGTGCAGCATGGTCAGGCTGGCGCCGCGCATCCAGAGGGCCTGCGCGGTCGGCGCGATCTCCACCGGGAAGCCGGCCAGCACGCCGACGGCGTCTCCGGGTCCGACACCCGCGGCGGCGAGTCCACCGGCGATCCGGCGGGCCCGCTCGTGCACTTCGAGCCAGGTGTGGCGGACGGGCTCGTGCGGCTCGCCGGTGACCATGCCCCGCGAACTCTCATGAGCGTTGCGGAACATGTTGTCGGTAAACCTGCTCACGATTGCCTCCTCGGTTCCGGCGCCATCGCCCAGCCCTTAATGTTGCTCCTGCTCAAGCACACTTTGGGATAGCCGCGCGCCCACAATTGGGCAGCGATTTCATCTCGAATCGGTGCTGAAGCCATAACCGGACCCTGCGGCACTGCGTCGTTGCTGGCACGCCCGCCGTCGGGAACGGCGCGCGAGAAAGCCAGCTTCGTTGCTCGAGCGGAAATGATCACCGCGATCATCTTAAACTCCTCTTAAAGTAACTGCCAAACTGTGTGGCGAATTCGACACCGTGTCAGCCCCCGGAGTTACCCGTTGGTAGGCGCCGGAACCAGCGAGCGCCGTGCACCGGGCCGCTGGCCACCCGCACGGTCCGGCAGACACCCGCCCCGGACAGTTCGGCGCCCACATCGACCGCCGCGGACGCCGACCGGCACAGGAACGCGCACGTCGGCCCTGACCCGGAGACGATGCCGGCCAGTGCGCCGGCCTCCACGCCGGCGCGCAGCACCCGGCGCAGCGGCGAGCTCAGGCTCAGCGCCGCGGCCTGCAGTTCGTTGCCCAGCAGCGGCGCCAGCTGTTCCGGGTCGCCTGACGCGAGCGCGGCCAGCACCGGGCCGGCCTCATCGAGACGAGGCGGATCGCCGACCACGCGCAACCGGTCCAGTTCGCGGAACACCTTCGGCGTGGACAAGCCGCCCGTCGGCGAACGCCAGCACCCAGTGAAAAGTGTTGCGCGCCAACACCGTAGCGAGCTCCTCGCCGCGGCCGGTGCCCAGCGCGGTGCCGCCGTGCAACGCGAACGGCACGTCGCTGCCCAGCTTCGCGGCCAGCGTATGCAGGTCGCGACGGGGCACGCCGAGCTCCCACAGCGAGTTGAGCGCGACCAGCACGGCCGCCGCGTCGGCGCTGCCACCGCGCCATGCCGCCCGCCACCGGAATGCTCTTGTCGATCGTGATCGACACGTCGGGCGCACGCCCAACGTGCTCGGCCATCAACTCGGCGGCCTGCCAAGCCAGGTTGCGCTCGTCGACGGGAAGCTCGGCGGCGCCCTCGCCGGTGATCTCCAGCGACAGCACGTCGGCGTTGCGAACGGTGACCTCGTCCACCAGCGAGACGGCGTGAAACACCGTCGTCAGATCGTGATAGCCGTTGTCGCAGCAGGTCGCCGACGGCCAGATAGAGGTTGATCTTGCCGGGCGCGCGGACCGTCACCGACCCAGTGGGCACCCACTGAGCTGCGGTGCTTCCGTCCATCGGCACCGAACGAGACTATCGCCCGATCGTCAGCTTGCCGACGCATGCCGCTGGGCCTGACCTCGAGGGGCCGCCTCGCCGGTGTCGCCGGATCGTTGGTAGAGCCGCACGAATTCGTCGACGGTCAGCGTCTCGCCGCGACGCGACGGGTCGATGCTGGCGGCCAGCAGCCGGCTCGCCGACTCGTTGCCCGAACCCGCCCATTCGACGAAGGCGTTGCGAGATGTCTTGCGCCGCTGGGCAAATGCGGTGTCGACGAGCTTGAACACGTTCTGCCGGAACTTCGCGTCGGTCGGCCAGGGCGGGTTGGTGTGGCGGTCGATGCGGACCAGTCCGGAGTAGACCCGCGGGATCGGCCAGAAGACGGTCGGTGAGACCGTGCCGTGCCGGCGGACCTGTCCGTGGAATCGGACCTTGACGCTGGGCACTCCGTACTCCTTGCCGCCGGGTTCGGCGGCGAGTCGCTCGGCGACCTCGGCCTGCACCATCACCATCACGGTTCGCAGCGTGGGGAATTCGCCCAGCAGGTGCAGGATCGCCGGCACCGCGACGTTGTACGGCAGGTTCGCCACCACCGCCGTCGGCGCGGACTCGAGGTCGTCGGGCCCGATGGACAGCACGTCGCGGTTGATCACGCTGAGGCGCTGGCTCTCGCTGTTCGAATGCTCGGACACCGTCTGCGGCAGTCGCTCGGCCAGCACCGGGTCGATCTCGATGGCGCTGACCGTGCAACCGCGGTCGAGGAGCGCGAGGGTCAGCGAGCCGAGGCCGGGCCCGACTTCGAGGACGTGGTCGCTGCGGCTGACGCCGGATGCGGCGACAATACGGCGCACGGTATTGGCGTCGTGAACAAAGTTCTGCCCCAACGATTTACGCGGCCGAAATTCGAGTTCTTTGGCCAACCGCCGAATTTCGGTCCGCCCAAGTAACTGGATGGTCAGCGGGCACCAGCTCTTCCGCTGCACACCGGCCATGCTCCCCAGCCCTGTCGGGTCTGCGTCACCTGAGCGACGGCGATCTGCTCTTCACGGCTGGCCATGTCGGCACGCGGGGCAAATCGCAAGCCGCCGTTACGTTCCCAGGTGTTCTGGTCGAACTGCACGCCGCCGTAGTAGCCGTTGCCGGTGTTGATCGCCCAGTTGCCACCGGCCTCGCAGCGCGAAATCGCGTCCCAGATCTCGCCGTTGGCGACCGCGGGCACCTGGGTACCCGGCTTGGTGCCGACCCGCACGATCGCTTCGTGAGCCGGCGTGATGACATGGCTGGCCACCGGCAGGCGGCCGGTCTCGACCCCGTTGACCTTGGACACCGCGTAGGTCATGTCCTGCAATACCCGGGGCGCCCTTCTCCTCGACGATCTCTTTGCTCATGTTCAGCTGCGGGTCTTCGATCCGGCGCTTCGGCGGATCCAGCGGCACCCGCTCGGTGATCTTCTCGATCCGGATGCGGATCACCTGGATGTGCATGCCGTCGATAACCGGCGCGGAAGCGCTGGGGGTGACGTGATCGCTCTGCTCCAGGGGCGCGCCGAGGCCGGCCAGTAGGTCGCCGACCCGGGCCGCGGCCAGATGCACGTTGCGGACCTGCCCTCCGTCGTCGAGTTCGACGGTCTTGGCGCTGACCACGGGTAGCGCCATGCCTGCCAGCGGGACGCGGCTGCCGCGCGAGGCCGCGGCCGGCGCCGTGTCGGTCATCGCCAGCTGAGCCAGCGCCTCGTCGACGGTCGAGGCCGTCGTCCAGACCTGCTTGGTGTTCTGGCCGTCCAGCGAAATATCCAGCGGGCGGCTACGGCGCAACACGATGTTGGCGTTGTTATGGACCTTCTCGCCCGGGGCTGGGTACAGGTCGTCGCGGTCGCTGACCTTGAATCCGTTTTCCTTGATGATGTCGATCGTCCGCGACTTCATCGTCGTCACGGTCATTGCGTTGCCGTCGACGCTGAGCGTCACGGTCTTGTAGTCGGCAACTGCGAATGCTCCGGCGAATGCCAAGACCAGCAAGAGGCCTGCAACAAGTAAGCGCAAAGCCGGAGAGGGAGCCTGATGGAGTTTCGTAATCACATTCAACGCGCGTGTATCCCCGACCTCGAAAAACACATGGGTAACAAGTAAAGGGGGCCACGCAGGCCCCCCAGCTTCGATAACAAGACGGTAACGAAAACGTCGGGCGAGAGCAACTCGGCCCCGCCACAGTAACCGAGTGTTAACCGTCCCGAGGCAGCCGATAGGCGCTCCGCGCGTTGTCGGTGGTCAGCTCGGCCAGTTCCCCGGCGGGCCGTCCGATGAGCTCCGCCAGCGCGCGCACGGTGTAGGGCAGGCAGTAGGGCTCATTGGGCGCGCCCCGGTACGGGTGCGGGGTCAGAAACGGCGCATCGGTCTCCACCAGCAGCTGTCCCGTCGGCACCAGCGGCACCGCTTCGCGCAGTTCGTGAGCGTTCTTGAAGCTCACCGTGCCGGACAGACTGACCAGCCAGCCGGCGTCGGCGCAGGCCCGCGCGAGGCCCGCGCCGGACGAGAAGCAGTGGAAGATCACCGTGTCCGGGGCGCCTTCGGACCGCAGCACGTCGAGCACCGCGGCGTCGGCGTTCCGGTTGTGGATCATCAGCGGCTTGCCGGTCCGCTTGGCCAACTCGATATGCCACGCGAAGGCCTCGCGCTGCACGGCCGGGTCCGCGCAACCGTCGAGCTTGCCCGGCCAGTAGAGATCCATTCCGGTTTCCCCGACCGCCACCACCCGCGGATGCGCGGCCAGCCGCTCAATCTCGCTGCGGGCGTCGTCGGTCAGGGCATCGGCCCGGGTCGGATGCAGCGCCACCGCGGCGTAGACACGGGGATCCCAGTCGGCGGCCTGCGTCGCCCAGCGCGCCGACGCCAGGTCGTCGGCGATGGTGATCACCGTTGTCACCCCGACCGCGGCCGCGCGATCCACGATCGCGTGCACGTCGGCGGCGTCGCGGGCGCCGCACGCGTCGAGGTGGGTGTGCGCGTCGATCAACGGGCTCAGCCGCGCCGGTGCGGGCGGCCGCTCACGTTTGGAACTCACGCGCACACCATAAGGTGATGCCTGATGAAGCCGTACTACATCACCACCGCGATCACGTATCCGAATGGCAACCCGCACGTCGGGCACGCCTACGAGTACGTCGCCACCGACGCCATCGCCCGGTTCAAGCGGCTTGACGGCTTCGACGTCCGGTTCCTGACCGGCACCGACGAGCACGGCCTCAAGATGGTCGAGACCGCCGCCGCGGAAGGGATTCCGACCGCCGAGCTGGCCAAGCGGAACTCCGACGTGTTCCAGCGGCTGCAGCAGAAACTGAACATCTCGTTCGACCGGTTCATCCGCACCACCGACGCCGACCATCACGAGGCGTCCAAGGCCATCTGGCAACGGATGCAGGACGCCGGTGACATCTACCTGGACACCTACTCGGGTTGGTACTCGGTGCGCGATGAGCGGTTCTTCGTCGAGTCGGAGACCGCGGAGGTCGAAGGCCGGCGGATCGCGGTTGAGACCGGCACCCCGGTCACCTGGACCGAGGAGCAGACATACTTCTTCCGGCTCTCGGCGTATGCCGAGAAGTTGTTGGCGCACTACGACTCTCATCCGGACTTCATCGCTCCCGACGTGCGGCGCAACGAGGTGGTCAGCTTCGTCTCGGGCGGTCTGCGCGACCTGTCGATCTCGCGCACCTCGTTCGACTGGGGCGTGAAAGTGCCCGACCACCCGGATCACGTGATGTACGTCTGGGTCGACGCGCTGACCAACTACCTGACCGGTGTCGGCTACCCCGACACCGGTTCCGAGCTGTTCCAACGCTATTGGCCGGCCGATCTGCACATGATCGGCAAGGACATCATCCGGTTCCACACCGTGTACTGGCCGGCGTTCCTCATGTCGGCCGGAATCGACTTGCCCAAGCGGGTTTTCGCGCACGGCTTCCTGCTCAACAAGGGCGAGAAGATGAGCAAGTCGGTAGGCAACATCGTCGACCCGGACACGCTGATCGAGACCTTCGGCGTCGACCAGCTGCGGTACTTCCTGCTTCGCGAGGTTCCGTTCGGCCAGGACGGCAGCTACAGCGAAGAGGCCATCATCAGCCGGATCAACGCCGACCTGGCCAACGAGCTCGGCAACCTGGCCCAGCGGTCGCTGTCGATGATCGCGAAGAATCTCGACGGAGTGGTTCCCACGCCGGGCGAGTTCACCGCCGACGACACCGAACTGCTGTCACTGGCCGACGGGCTGCTGGAGCGGGTGCGGGCCGCGTTCGAGAGTCAGGCAATGCATCTGGCGCTGGAAGCGATCTGGCTGATGCTCGGCGCGGCGAACCGATACTTCTCAGCCCAGGAGCCGTGGGTGTTGCGCAAGAGCGACGCCGATACCGACCACCAGCGCTTCGCGACCGTGCTCTACACGACGATCGAGGCGGTGCGCATCGCGGCGTTGCTGGTGCAACCGGTGATGCCGGATTCTGCAGCCACGCTCCTCGACCTGCTCGGCCAGTCGCCGGAGCAGCGCAGCTTCGCATCCGTCGGGGCGCGGCTGGAACCTGGTACGGCGCTGCCGGCGCCCGCCGGCGTCTTCCCGCGCTATCAGGCCGACTAGACCAGCCGAATTCGAACGGTGACGCGCCCGCTCGAATCACGTTCTGCAACAGCGTGTCCGGCGCACTCTGACCCGTCGAGCGTCAGCGTCACCGGGCCGCCGTCACCGAGGAAGTTGCGCCACCAAGTCTTGGCTTCGGGCAGGTTCGCGGCGACCTCGATCTCGTCTCCGCGTCGCCGGTACGCCACCGGGATGCTGAACGTATTCCCGGACCGCCGCCCGGTGTAGGCGATCATCGTGACGTTGCGCCGCAACAGCTTTCCGAAACGGGGCGATGATGCGATCGCCGCGACCGGTGCGTTGAACACCGGAGCCGCCCGCACCACAAGCCGCATGACATTAACCATTTCCGTTGACCTTTCACATCACCATGGCCGCGCCGAGTGCCGCGACCGCCATTCCCTGCAGAGCCGCCCTGGCCAGGATGACCGCGTCCCACCTCTGTTGTAGCGCGCGGGCGTCGATGGGGGCACCGGGTGCGTCGACCGCGGCGGTGAGTTGGCGGTTGATCGGCGCGCTCACCCGTAGGTAGACCACCAGCCACACCACCAGCAGACCGAAGGCGAGCCCCGCCGCGCCGGCCGCGGTCCATAGACCCGACGCCGCCGCCAGCCCGGCGCTGGCCGCCGCCGCCAACAGCCCGAGCACCCCGGGTACCGGCATCCGCCGATCGCCGTACCGGTGGATGTTGCCCATCACCGACAGCAGCGCCCCGTCGTCGACGCGCGCAAGCGCGGGCCGTTGAACCAGCGCGCAGAACACGTCGGTGCCGTAGACCACCGCGGTGCCGAGCACCGCGATCAAAGCGAACAACTTCGCGACCATCACGCCCTCCTCAGTCAAGTGTTAGCGACGCTAACCCTTCGAATCCGACGTGTCAATAGCGTCGCTAGCGCTCGTATCGGCGCTAACATAGGCCATGGCCATCGACGACCGCCGGGCTCGCGAGCGGGCCGCCCGCCGCCGTCTCATCACCGCCACCGCACGCACGATCGCCGAGCAGGAGGGCTGGGACGCCGTCACCACCCGCCGGCTATCGGCCGAGATCGAGTACAGCCAGCCCGTGCTCTACAAGCACTTCGCCGGCATGGAGGGCATCGTCGCCTCGGTCGCCGTCGAGGGATTCGCCGAGCTCGGCGAGGCGCTGGCGTCGGCGCGCGCTGGCGCCACCGATGGCCGCGACGCCGTGTCCCGAGTTGCCCACGCGTTCATCGGGTTTGCCCGCGACAACCCCGCGCTGTTCGACGCGATGTTCATCCGCGCGACGACCCTGCCGTTCGCGGCCGAGGACACGCCTGCCGAGCTCAACAACGCGTTCGACGAGCTGCGCGCGGCGGTCGCCATGGTCGCGGGCGGGCGCGACCCCGACACCCTGGCCGAGGTGGTCTGGGCCGGCCTGCACGGACTCATCACCCTCGACCGCAACGGGCGGTTGCGCCCTGACCACCACGACGCCCGGATCGACGTCCTGATCGCCGACGTCTGCGGCGGATAGTGAGCCTGGTCACACGCTGTCACAACGACGCGCCCGGCGGTGTCTTGAGGGCATCACACCCGCCAGACAGGAGACAACCATGACCGCCAAGCGCACTCACATCGTCGTGATCGGCGGCGGATACGCCGGCACGCTGGCCGCCAACCACCTCCGGCTCAACGCCGACGTCGACATCACCGTGGTGAATCCGCGGCCGATGTTCGTCGAGCGCATCCGGCTGCACCAGATGGTCGCCGGCAGCGGCAGCGCGGCCGTCGACTACGGAACCCTGCTCGGCGAAGGTGTCCGGCTGGTGGTCGACAACGCCGACCGGATCGACACGGCCGCCGGCACCATCGCGCTGACTTCCGGCGCCACACTGGACTACGACTACCTGATATATGCAGTCGGCAGCACCGGCGTCGTTCCGACCGCGGTCCCCGGCGCCGTCGAATTCGCTTATCCGATCGCCGAATTCGAGCAGGCCGAGCGGTTGCGTGGCGCTCTCGACGAGTTGCATCCCGACGCGCCCGTCATCGTCGTCGGCGCCGGGTTGACCGGCATCGAGACCGCATCCGAGCTTGCCGAGCAGGGGCGGCGCGTGCATCTCGTCTGCGGCGGACTGCTGGGCCCGACGCTCAGCCGTCCCGGCCGGCGTTCCGTGGCCAAATGGCTGAGCCGCCTCGGCGTCGACCTGCTGGAGACGGCGAAGGTCGCGGAGGTCTACCCCGACGGGGTGGTGCTGGACGACGGCGCGGTGCTGCGCAGCGCGCTGACGATCTGGACCGCGGGCTTCGGCGTGCCGGAGTTGGCCGCCCGCAGCGGGCTGCCCACCGACACGCTGGGCCGGCTGCTCACCGATGAGACACTGACCTGCGTGGACAACCCCCGCATCGTCGCGGCCGGTGACGCCGCCGCGCCGTCGGGTCAGCCGTTGCGGATGAGCTGCCAGGCCGCCATTCCGCTCGGCGCGCAGGCCGCGAACACGGTGCTGAGCCGCATCGCCGGAACCCCGGCCGCGGCGATCAACCAGGCCTTCACCGGGCAGTGCATCAGCCTCGGCCGCAAGTACGCCACCGTGCAGCTGGCCCGCTCCGACGACACCCCGCTGAACCTGTTCATCGGCGGACGGGTTGCCGCATCCATCAAGGAGGCGATCTGCAAGGGCACGGTGTGGGGCATTCGCAAGGAGGCCGGCAGGCCGGGCTGGTACCGCTGGCTCAAGGGCGGCAAGCGGGCACAGCGACTGGCCGACGAGGCGGTCCCGGTGCCGTGACCGCCTCCGACGATCACGCCGAACGGTTCGTGCTGCTGCGGCCGCTGCTGTTCACCATCGCCTACGAAATCCTCGGCTCGACAACGGAATCCGACGATGTTCTGCAGGACAGCTACCTGCGCTGGGCGGAGGTCGATCTGTCGGGCGTGAACGACACCAAGGCTTACCTGGCCCGGCTGGTCACCCGCCAGGCGCTCAACGCGCTACGGGCGGGTGCCCGTCGCCGGGAGGATTACGTCGGGCCGTGGCTGCCCGAGCCGCTGCTGCTCGATGAACAAGACCCCTCCGCCGATGTCGTTCTGGCGGAATCGGTTTCGATGGCAATGCTGGTCCTGCTCGAGACCCTGGGTCCCGACGAGCGCGCGGTGTTCGTGCTGCGCGAGACGTTCGGCTTCGACTACGACGAAATCGCTTCGGCGGTCGGCAAATCGGTGTCGACAGTGCGTCAGATCGCCCACCGGGCCCGCGAGCACGTACAGGCCCGCCGCAAACGCTTCGCCCCGGTCGACCCCGAGCAGTACACCCGGATCGCCGCGGAGTTCATGGCCGCGGCGGCCGGCGGCGACGTGCAGGCGGTGATGGCGATGCTGGCCCCCGACGTGGTGTGGACCTCCGACAGCAACGGCAAGGCCAGCGCCGCGCGGCGGCCGGTGGTCGGGGCCGACAAGGTGGCCCGGTTCGTCGTCGGGCTGATGAGCCGCGGCGTGCAGGTGCCCGGCGTCCGCGTGGACCTGGGCGTCTGCAACGCCGCGCCCGCCGTGCTGCTCTACGCCGACGACCAACTGGAGGGCGTCTTCACCGTCGAGATCGTCGACGGCACGATCACCAACTTCTACGCGATGCGCAATCCCGACAAGCTGGTGGCGGTGACGACCGCACGCAAAATCAGCCGCGGCTGACATTTCTGCCAAGCTAGGGGCGTGCGAATCGACCGGCTCGGCGATCTGGGCAGCCCTCACGAGGTGCTGCGTGCCGTCGGTGACGCCACGAATCGCCTGGAGTTGCCGCCGCCGGCGGCGCTGACCGGTGTCTGGTTCGGCGCGCAGGCCGTGATCGCGCCGAGCGTCGCGATCGGCGCCGTCGACGCCGCCGACGCGTTCGATGTGCGGCCCGGTTCGCACGCCACGACTGTCGGCGGCGGGTGGATCGGCTACCTGTCCTACCCCGATCCAGGTTCCGACGGCCGGGCCGCGCGGGTGCCCGAGGCCGCCGGCGGCTGGACGGACTGCGTTCTGCGCTGCGACCGCGAGCAGCAGTGGTGGTACGAGAGCCTCTCCGGCACCCCGATGCCCGGCTGGCTCGCCGAGGCCCTGACCTCTCCGACGCCGGCGCGCTCATGGCGGATCGACTGGAACGCCGCCGACCGCGAGGCTCATCGCGCCGGGGTGCTGGCCTGCCTGGAGGCTATCCGCGCCGGCGAGGTCTACCAGGCCTGCGTGTGCACGCAGTTCGCCGGCACCATCACGGGCCATCCGCTGGACTTCTTCCTCGACGGCGTCGCACGCACCGCGCCGGCCCGTGCGGCCTACGTGGCGGGTGAGTGGGGTGCGGTGGCGTCGCTGTCACCGGAGCTGTTCCTCAGTCGCCGTGGCGATTTGGTGACGTCGAGCCCGATCAAGGGCACGCTGCCGCTGTCCGCTCCCCCGTCGGCGTTGCGCGGCTCGACCAAGGATGTCGCCGAGAACGTGATGATCGTCGACCTGGTGCGCAACGACCTGGGCCGGGTCGCGGTCACCGGGTCGGTCACCGTGCCCGAGTTGCTGGTGGTGCGCCCAGCGCCGGGTGTGTGGCATCTGGTGTCGACGGTGGCGGCGCAGGTACCGACCGAGCTGCCCACCACCACGCTGCTGGACGCCACCTTCCCCCCTGCATCGATCACCGGAACACCCAAACTGCGTGCCCGCGAGCTTATTTCGCAGTGGGAGGGAGACCGGCGCGGAGTCTATTGCGGCACAGTCGGTTTGGCCTCACCGGTGGCTGGCTGCGAACTGAACGTCGCGATCCGCACTGTGGAGTTCGACGCCGCCGGCAACGCGCTGTTGGGTTCCGGCGGCGGTATCACCGCCGACTCCGAGCCCGACGCCGAGTGGGAGGAGTGCCTGCACAAGGCCGCCCCGATCATCGGAGCCTCAGCGCCGGGCCTGCAGCACCGCGTCGTAGAGCTCACGCCTTGACGCCGCGCCCGGCGCCGCGGAAATCACCTGCGCGCACGCGTCTTTGACACCCATCCCGGCATCGACCAGTGCGCTCACCTGAGCCACCAGCGTCGGCAGATCGGCCTGCAGCACGGCGCCGGCGAGCACCACGGTGATCTCGCCGAGCACGCCGTCGGCCGCCCAGGCGGCCAGCTCGTCGAGCGATCCGCGGACCACTTCCTCGTGCACCTTGGTCAGTTCGCGACACACCGCGGCACGGCGTTGTCCGCCGA
Organism: uncultured Actinomycetota bacterium; assembly: GCA_963822655.1. Taxonomy (GTDB): domain Bacteria; phylum Actinomycetota; class Actinomycetes; order Mycobacteriales; family Mycobacteriaceae; genus Mycobacterium. The sequence goes on along the minus strand of CAWGIJ010000011.1, from coordinate 486,544 downwards.
GTTCCGCGACCGCGTCGTTCAGGCAGGCCGCCAGCCGCCGTGGCGACTCGAAGAACACCGCCGTGCGCTGCTCGGCCGCGAGCGACGCCAACCAGCTCCGGCGCGCGCCCTGCTTGCGCGGGGCGAAGCCCTCGAAGCAGAACCGCTCCGACGGCAGACCCGACACCGCGAGCGCGGTCGTCACCGCCGATGGGCCGGGCAGGCACTGCACAGTGATGCCCGCGTCGACGCAGGCCGCCACCAGGCGGTGACCCGGATCGCTGATCAACGGCATCCCGGCATCGCTGACCACCAGGGCGGTGGCGCCCGCGCTGATCTGCTCGACCAGAAAGGGCACCCGGGCCGCCTCGTTGTGGTCGAACAGGCTGACCACCTTTCCGCCGATCACCACCTCGAGCGCCTTGGCCAGGGTCCGCAGCCGGCGGGTGTCCTCGGCGGCAACGATGTCGGCCGTCGACAGCGCGGAGATCAGCCGCGCTGACGCGTCGGACGGCTGGCCCAGCGGCGTGGCGGCCAGCAGCAGTCGGCCCGTGCTCATCCGCCGCTCCTTCTCATCGCTTCGCCCCCTCGCCGCTGCGCGGCTGGGAGGTGCCCCCACTGCATCGTCGCCGCCGCGCAGTCATGGGGCACAGCCTACGATCGGACCCGATGACCACGATCGAGACCGACGGCCTCGTCGCCGAGGACGGGGTGCCGGTGATCAGCCCGGGGCCGCTGGACCCGTCGCCGGACTTCGGCCCTGTCGACCGATTAGAAGGCTGGGTGGCCACCGGCGTCGTCACCGCGCTGGCGGCGCTGACCCGGACGGCGAACCTCGACTCGCCCACCGACGCCGGAACCCCGATCTTCGACGAGAAGCATTACGCGCCGCAGGCCTGGCAGGTGCTGCACAACCACGGTGTCGAGGACAACCCCGGCTACGGCCTGGTGGTGCACCCGCCGGTGGGCAAGCAGCTGATCTCGATCGGCGAGGCCCTGTTCGGCTACAACGGACTGGGCTGGCGATTCACCGGCGCGATCCTCGGCACGATCATGGTCGCCCTCGTGGTGCGGATCGTGCGGCGCATCACCCGCTCGACCCTCGCCGGGGCGATCGCCGGGATGCTGTTGATCGCCGACGGGGTCAGCTTCGTGGTGGCCCGCACCGCGCTGCTCGACGGGTTCCTGGCGTTCCTGATCCTGGCGGCGTTCGGCGCGCTGATCGTCGACCGCGATCAGGTGCGCGAGCGCATGCATATCGCCTACGTCGAGGGACGCATCGAGGAGACGGTCTGGGGGCCGCGGCTGGGCGTGCGGTGGTGGCGGTTCGGCGCCGGCATACTGCTCGGATTGGCTTGTGGCACAAAATGGTCCGGGCTGTACTTCGTGGTCTTCTACGGCCTGATGTCGGTGAGCTTCGACGTAGCGGCGCGCCGGCAGTACCGCGTGCTGCGGCCCTGGCTGGGCACCCTGCGCCGCGATGTGTTGCCAACCGCTTACGCTCTGTTGGCGATTCCGTTCGGGGTGTACCTGGCCAGCTATGCGCCGTGGTTCGCCTCCGAGACGGCGATCGACCGGCACGAGGTCGGTCAGTCGATCGGCACGCAGTCGAATGTTCCTCTACCCGAAGCGATTCGCTCGCTGTGGCACTACACCTACAACGCGTATCACTTCCACGCCGGGCTGACGAATGCGGCGGGCAACTACCACCCCTGGGAGTCCAAGCCGTGGGCCTGGCCGATGTCACTGCGGCCTGTGCTCTACGCGATCGACCAACAGAATGTGCCGGGCTGCGGCGCGCAGTCCTGCGTCAAGGCGGTGATGTTGGTTGGCACACCGGCGATGTGGTGGATTTCGGTGCCGGTATTGCTGTACGCGTGCTGGCGGACGCTCGTGCGCCGCGACTGGCGTTACGCCGCCGTGCTGGTCGGCTATTGCGCGGGCTGGCTGCCGTGGTTCGCCGACATCGACCGTCAGATGTACTTTTTCTACGCCGCGACCATGGCGCCATTCCTGGCGATGGCGATCGCCCTGGTACTCGGCGACATCTTGTACGCGCCGTCCGGCCGGCGCAGCGCGGAGCGGCGCAGCCTCGGACTCATCGCGGTGTCTTGTTACGTCGCACTGGTATTGACGAACTTCGCCTGGCTTTTCCCAGTGCTCACCGGTCAGCCGATTTCGCAGAACACGTGGAACATGGAGATCTGGCTACCCAGCTGGCGGTAGTTGTCGCGGCGTTGGTCAGCGACTCCCGGACAGCTCGCAGGAGCTGCGCAACTTGGGCGAGTAGGTGATGTCACCGCACTCGCATTCCCATGTGGTGTGCCGGCCGCGACCGCAAGAGCACGACCTGCTGCCGACCATCATGTGTCCCGGCAGCAGCCAGTGACCCCGCGAACAGCGATACGGGCGGCTGTCTGTGTAGAGAACGAGATCGTCGTCAACATCAATAGTCACACCACGACAGTGACACGTTCCGCACGGCATGGGCAGTCCGGTGACCGCATCGTGATCGTTTGGTGTCCTGCCCCGGGCGTGTCGGTGACCTAGCCACCCGACTCACAACGCAGTCCGCTTACCTCAAGTAATGTTCAGGTCGTGCACAACCCGGACCTACTCCCCGGCGAACTCGCGGCACGCGCCGGAGTCGCGGTTTCGGCCCTGCACTTCTACGAGCGTCAGGGGCTGATCGCCAGCACGAGAACATCGGGCAACCAGCGGCGCTACACCCGCGACACGCTGCGCCGGGTCGCGTTCATCAAGATGTCGCAGCGGCTCGGCATTCCCCTGGCGCGCGTGCATGATGCGCTGGCCACGCTGCCCGCCGATCGCGTTCCGACAAGCCGCGATTGGGCCCGGCTGTCGGCCGGTTGGCGTTCGGATCTCGACGACCGGATCCTGCATCTACAGCGTTTGCGAGACAACCTCGCCGACTGCATCGGCTGCGGCTGCCTGAGCCTGCGGGCGTGCGCGTTGTTCAACCCGGACGACACGCTGAGCACCGGGGGAACCGGTGCCGTCCTCCTGTAATTGTCGAGCGCGACTCCTCCTCCGGAAGCTGCGCATCCGGCATCGTCATCACGCGAAATTCGAACAATTGTGCGATAGACTCGCGGCCGTGGCGATCGAGGTCCAGGCGTCGTTGTTCGAGTGCAACGAACGCCGCCTGCTGGACAACGGAGCCTGGATCGACATCCGATCCGGCTGGCTGACCGGAGCCGACGAGCTGATGGGCGAGCTGCAGCAGACGATTCCCTGGCGCGCCGAACGCCGCCAGATGTACGACCGCGTGCTCGACGTGCCTCGCCTGGTGAGCTTCCACGACCTCGCCGTCGAGGAGGCGCCGCATCCCCAGCTGGCCCGGGTTCGGCGGCGGCTCAACGACATCTACGCCGGCGAGCTCGGCGAGCCGTTCACTTCAATCGGCCTGTGCTGGTACCGCGACGGGTCGGACAGTGTCGCGTGGCATGGCGACAACATCGGGCGCAGCCGCACGCAGGACACCATGGTGGCGATCGTCAGCCTCGGCGCCACCCGCACCTTCGCGTTACGGCCCCGCGGCGGCGGCTCGTCGCTGCGACTACCGCAGGCGCATGGCGACCTGCTCGTGATGGGCGGCTCATGCCAACGAACCTGGGAGCACTCAGTACCCAAGACGGCGGCCAACACCGGGCCGCGGGTCAGCATCCAGTTCCGGCCCCGCGACGTCCGGTGACGCTCAGTTCTTGATCGCGGCGACGGACTTGACGAGTAGGTCGCGAGCCTGCCTGGTGTCGACCGGCTTGGGCGGTTGGCCCTGTACCAGCGTGGGGTTGGCGGTGACGATCACCTGGTAGTCGCCGAAATGCGCGGTGTAGTTGTACAACTCGCCGCTGCGCGGCTTTCCCTGCACGACGGTTTGCAACACGCGGTGTACGCCGAGGGTCTGGGTGCCCTCGATCTGCGGGGTATCGATGACCTCGATCAGACCGCGCATCCGTCCACCCTGGAACGACACCTTCTTGCAGTTGCGCGGCGGCTCCTGGAACGGCACCGGCTGCGAGGTCTGCACGGCCATCGCGATGAAACGTCCGCCGTCGCCCTCGGCGGCCACCGCGGCCATGTTCCCCTGCAGGCCGGTCGGCATGTCCCCGCCGACTACGAACGAGGCGCAGTCGGGCGGATCGAACGTCAATCCGGGCGGGAGCTTGTGCGTCGCGAGCACCTTCGGATCGATTGCGGTCTTCGCGGTTTCCTTGACCTTGTAGCCAGGTCCGAAGTCGGATTTCACCTGCCCGATCTTGGTGATATCCGCGGAGGGAGGCGCCTCCGACGATCCGTGGGAACACGCCGCCAACAGGCAGACACTCCCGATCGCAATCGCAATCCGCATCATTGGGGCCAATGTAACGCACGGTCTCTAGCGCCGTACGGCTGATACGGATTTCACCAGCAGGTCGGCGGCGAACTGCGGCGTCAGCGCGGCATTGGGCAAGCCGGGATCGCTGACCAGTGTCGTGAACGCATAGGAATCGCCCAGGTAAGCGATGAACGTGCTTGCCTGCGAAGCGATTTCATTGCCGCCCTCGACCGAGGTCACGATCTCGGCCGTCATCCCGACGGTGTCGGCGGCGTCGATGTGCGGCGCATCGGCCAGGCGAACGTGCGCGGTGGCCCGCCGGCCCGTCATTGTCCACTGCTTGCACTGGGCCAGCACGGAGTGGTCCGGTGCCAGTGTGCCCGCTGGGGCCGTGACCACCACCGCGTACACCGTGCCGCCCGGACCGGATCCCGAAATACCTTGGGCTCGTTGACCATGCCCGCCAGCCGGGTCGGCCAGCAGGCCGCAGCGCGCGGGCATCGCGATGCCCGCTCCGCCGAGGCCCCAAACACTGGGCGGCGCAGTCACATCCACGACCGGAGCCACTTCATAGCCGGGCGGGAGATCACGCCGCACCCGCCTGATGTTGCCCGGATCGACGTGGGCCGCCACCGCGCTGGTCGACGATGCGGGCGGATGCTCCTGCTGCTGCCCGCACCCGGCGAGCAGCAGGAGCGCTGCCGCGGCCGCCGAACGTCGCATGTTAGCTGACAGCTCGAATGACTTGACGCGCAGTGGTTTTCATCTTGTCGATCAGGTCGCGACCAATCGACAGATCCTTGGTCTCGGGCACGTCGATGACGGTGGTGACCACCCCGACGTCATCGCGCTCCCAGAACGCGCCGTAGTGGTCCATCAGCGTGCGCATGCCCACATTGTCGGCGAGCATGCGCCCGGTGAATTTCTCCACGCCGGCGACCCGCGCGGCAACCGAGAGAGCCGCGATCAGCAGCGTGCCGATGCCGCGACGCTGGTATTCGTCGGCGACGGTGAAGGCGACCTCGGCCGTCGTCGGATCCTGGTCGTCGCGAACGAATCGCGCGTCGGCCACCGGGTTGCCGCTCAGGTCGGTGATCACCCAGACAAAGTGGTCGACGTAATCGACCTCGGCCAGGTAGTCCATCAGCGCCGGGCTGGGCACGCGTGCCGACATGAATCGCCGATACAGCGTGTCGCTGGAAAAGCGGATGTGCCCCCGCAAGGTCCGCGCGCTGTCGCCGGGCAGCACCGGGCGCAGCAACAGGGCTGAGCCGTCGCGAGTCCGCACCGGGATCGGCGTCAGGAACGCCGCGAGCCGCTGACGGACCGTGCGCACCAGCCGGGTCATGATCCCGGGGATGTGCACCAGGCGGGCGAACGCATCGCTGTCGCCGATCCAGCCGGTCAGCAACTCGGTGGTGATGACCGTCGCCGTCCGCGGGATATGCCGCAGCAGCGCGATCTCGCCGACGATCGTGCCCGCCGAGACGTGCTCGACGGTCACCACGCTGTCGTCTGCAACGTGCTCGATCTGGGCCGCCCCGGACGCGATGAGCAGGAACGACACCGCCTTTTCGCCCTGGCGCATCAGCGTCTGAGCGGCTGCCGCCTGCAGCGGTTGCAAGCTGGCCGCCAGCGGCATCAGGTCCTCGGCAGGGCAGCCCTTGAAGATGTCGAGGGTGGCGAGTTCGTCGGCGCGCAGCGTGGTCAGTTCGGTCACCTGCCGCCCCCGTCGCCGTTGAAGATGCTGCCAAGGCTAGGGGCTTTCATCCTGTTGCAGCAAGGACGCGCACCCCGGCAGACTCACACCCGTGACCCGCACCGAGGATCCCCTGCAAACCACCCGTGACTTGCTCGACCGCGACGCGAGCCTGCGGCACGGCTTCCTCGACGTGCTCGGCGAATCGGTGGCCAACGAGACCCCGACGGTGGCGCAGCAGGCGATGAACAGCCCGCTGGTCGCCACGGTCTACGAACGGCTGTGGCGGCCGATCGCGTTCTATGTCGCCAGCGGGATCACCACCGGTGCCGAGCAGCGTCGCGCAGCCGAGGCACTGAACCTCCCGAGCGCCACCCGCCTGCTCGATATCGCTTGTGGCCCTGGCAATTTCACCGGGAAGTTAGCCGGACAGCTACCGTCGGGTGGCCTCGCGGTTGGACTGGACATCTCGGTTCCGATGCTCACCCGCGCCGTGCAGGACAACAGTGGCCCGCACACCTGTTATGTGCGCGGGGACGCGGGCACGCTGCCGTTCGACGACGAAACCTTCGATGCCGTCTGCTGTTTCGGCGCGCTGTACCTGATGCCCGAGCCGTTCCAGGTCGCCCGCGAGATGGTCCGGGTGCTGCGGCCCGGTGGCCGGGTGGCGATTCTGACCAGCTACGCCAGTCGCATCCCGCCCGTCCGCTACGCGACCAAGGCCGGCGCCGGGGTGATCGGGCTGCGCCTGTTCGACCGCGATGCGTTCGTCGACCTGTTCGGCAAGGCCGGTCTGGTCGACATCGAGCAGCAGATCCAGCGCAACCTGCAGTTCGTCACCGCCGCCAAGCCCGAGTGAAGATCAGGCCATCGAGTAGAAGCCTTCGTCGGCCTTCGGGATCGCCTGTGCCCCAACGGCAATCAATGCCTGCGATTTGAATACCTGGGCGGCGGCGCTCGGCTGAAGGCGGACGGCAACACACCTGCGGCTGAAGTTTGTCGGGTGGTGTCGGCCCCACAACAACACCTCGGTGTGGTCATCGCGCTCGAGCACCTGCCGGCGCACCGCGTCGCTCTTGATCATCATGTCGGTCGCCACCGCGAGCAGGTGCGGACGGGGCAGCACTCGCGCGTGGTTCGGGTCCGACAGCCGATTGGTCGCGTGTGCGCCGAGAATCCGGAGCGGACGGTCGTCGACGCCGTCCCCGTCGACGACGACGCTCACTTCCCAGCCCGCCATCGCGCGGTCATAGATCAGCCCGCCGATCGACAGCACCGCGTCCGCGATGTTCGCGGCCACCACCTGGAACTGGTACTTGCCGAGCGCGTCGGGGTCCTCGCGCCGCGATGACGCCCCCGTCAGCGGCAGCGTGCGATGCGGGTAGTCGAGGGTGGTGGCGGGAGCGGTCACGTGTTTGTCCGATCAACGGTGTGCGCAATTACTGGCTGACACTACGAATATAGAGTAATCTCGGGCTCAACCAAAACCGACGTCGATCGGGATCTGCTGTGACAACGAAACCGCGGGTGAGCGGCCGCTACACTGCCGGGATACCTAAGAGACGCAAGCCCAATCCCGATCAACGCCGCCGCGAACTGTGCGATGCGGCGATTCAGCTGCTTGCCGACGACGGCGCCAAGGGACTCAGCCATCTCAAGGTCGACGGTCTCGCCGGCGTTCCCGACGGCACCACGTCGTTCTACTTCCGCACCCGCTCAGCCTTGCTGCATGCGGTGGCCGAGCGCATGGTCGAACTCGACCTCGCGACGTTGCAGGCGGTTGCCGACAGCGCCGCGATCGAAGACGGTTCGTCGGCCTCGACGCTGGCCAAGGTCGTCATTCGAACGTCCGAAGAACCGCACCTGACCCGGACCAAGGCCCGCTACGAACTGACCATGCAGGCCACCCGCGATCCGGCGCTGGCCGCGATTCTGGAACGTGCCACCCAGGCGTTCACCAAGCTGCACCACGACATCTTCGTGCAGCTGCTGCCGCACGGCGCCGATCTGGACCCCGCCGTCGTCGACGACCTGACCATCATCACGCTGACATTCATCAACGGCCTGCTGATGCGACTAGCCCACGGCGACCGGATCGTCGACACCCCCGAACAGCTCGACGGCGTCCTGTCGGCGATCGTCGTCGGCGTGCTCGGCAGCGACCAGCAGGGCCGACTGACTCACGACAACTCGGCTCTGCACATTCACGCAGAATAGACCGCCGAATCCGGCCCGCTTTATTCTCTACAGCAATAGAGTTGACCGGTCGCGAGTAGGCGCGCGTCGGCGGCCCAGTTAAGCGAAAAGTACAAATCGCCCCAACGGCTCGAGACGCTGACACACTGGCGGCATCGACTCGGCATGCGGCCCACCCGGATCACCGAAGTTGTGGGGAAAGGCAAGATTTCGTGACGATCAGCACCGACGCGAACGTTCAAGATGTGCGCTACGACCCCTACGACGTCGTCGTCAACGCCAACCCCTACCCGACCTTCGCGCGGCTGCGTGAAGAGGCGCCCCTGTACTACAACACCGAGCACGACTTCTACGCGCTCAGCCGGTTCGCCGACGTGGACAAAGCGTTGGTCGACCATGCCACGTTCAGCTCGGCGCGCGGGATCATCGTCGAATTGATCAAGGCCAACCTCGACATCCCGCCGGGCCTGCTGATCATGGAAGACCCTCCGGTCCATGACATTCACCGCAAACTGTTGTCGCGGATGTTCACCCCGCGCAAGATCGCCGCGCTCGAGCAACAGATCCGCGACTTCTGCGCCCAGTCGCTGGACCCGCTGGTCGGGACCGGCCACATCGACTTCGTCGGCGACCTTGGCGCGCAGATGCCGATGAAGGTCATCAGCATGCTGCTCGGCATCCCCGAGGACGACCAGGAATTCATCCGCGACCAGACCAACGCACAGATGCGCACGGAAGCCGGCAAGCCGATGAATGCCGACCGCGGCGTGGCCACCGGTGAGATCTTCGCCGCCTACATCGACTGGCGCGCCACGCATCCGTCCGACGACATCATGACCGAGTTGCTCAACGTCGAGTTCGTCGACGAGGCCGGCACCACGCGGCGCCTGACCCGCGACGAGCTGCTGATCTATCTCAACGTCGTCGCGGGCGCTGGCAACGAGACCACCACCAGGCTGATCGGTTGGGCCGGAAAGGTTCTCGCCGAGCACCCCGACCAGCGTCGCGAGCTCGTCGAGAACCCCGGCCTGATCCCGCAGGCAATCGAGGAGCTGCTGCGCTTTGAGCCACCAGCGCCGCACGCGGCCCGCTACGTCACCCGCGACATCACGTTCTACGGCCAGACGGTGCCCGAGGGTTCGGTGATGATGACGTTGATCGGCGCCGCCAACCGCGACCCACGCCAATTCGGCCCGGACAGCGAGGAATTCAACGTCCATCGCACACCGTGTCAGCACTTGGCCTTCAGCGTCGGCACCCACTTCTGCCTGGGCTCCGCGCTGGCCCGGCTCGAAGGCCGCATCGCCCTCGAGGAGATCCTCAAGCGCTTTCCGATGTGGGATGTCGACCTGACCGCAGCCAAGCTCAGCCCGACCTCGACGGTGCGGGGATGGGAGACCATGCCGGCCACGACGTCATGAGCGGTCGCGTCGAGGGCAAGGTCGCCTTCATCAGCGGGGCGGCCCGCGGGCAGGGCCGCAGTCACGCCGTCCGGCTGGCTCAGGAGGGTGCCGACATCATCGCCATCGATGTCTGCGGGCCGATCGACAACCTCAGCTACCCGCACGCCACTCCCGAAGATCTGGACGAGACAGTCGATTTGGTGAAGGGCCACGGTCGTCGCATCGTGACCGAGCAGGTCGACGTCCGGGACTACGAGGCACTCAAGGCCGCGGTCGACAGCGGGGTGGAGCAACTCGGCCGTCTCGACATCATTGTCGCCAACGCCGGTGTGGGTACCGACGGCAGGAAGCTGCACAAGATCCGCGAAAACGTGTGGCAGGACATGATCGACATCAACCTGACCGGCGTCTGGCACACGGTCAAAGCGGGTGTGCCGCACATTCTTTCCGGTGGCAACGGCGGCTCGATCGTGCTCACCAGTTCGGTCGGCGGCCACAAGGCCTACCCGAACACCGGCCACTACATCGCCGCCAAACACGGCGTCATCGGTCTGATGCGCGCCTTCGCCGTGGAGTTGGGCCAGCACATGATTCGGGTCAACTCGGTGCTGCCGACCCAGGTCAGCACGACGATGGTGATGAACGAGCAGACCTATCGCCTGTTCCGCCCGGATCTACAAAACCCCGGGCCCGACGACTTCGCCCCGATCTCGCAGATGATGCACACACTGCCGGTGCCCTGGGTCGACGCCGTCGACATCAGCAACGCCGTGTTGTTCCTCGCCTCTGATGAATCTCGTTACATCACAGGCGTTTCGCTTCCCGTCGATGCGGGCAGCTTGCTCAAATAATCAACAACCAACATTGGAGATGGCTCATGCCTGAGTACGACTACGAAGAGATGAAGAAAGAAGCCGAACAGTACATCAAGTTCGAGAAGGACAAGGCGAACCGCATCGCTTACATCACCTTCGACCGTCCTGACGCACAGAACGCCACCAGCCTGGGTATGCGTCAGCTCTACGCCGACCTGATTCACAAGTGCAACGTCGACGATGATGTGAAGGTCGTCGTAATCCGCGGCGAGGGTCAGGATTTCGGCAGCGGTGGTGACCTGCCGGAGCAGCGGGGAATGATCGAGAACCCCGGCATGCCGCTGCTGCACGAACTCGCGATCAACGATGACGATGTCAAGTACCCGCCGGGGGGCTCTTACCGCTACCTGTCCACCGTCACCGACTTCTACGCCAAGGCCCGCGCGGGAAACCGTCCCCTGCAGGAGCTTCGGAAGGTCAGCATCATCGAGGCCAAGGGCTACTGTTACGGCTGGCACTTCTACCAGGCCGGCGACGCCGACCTGGTGATCTCCTCCGACGATGCACTGTTCGGCCACCCGGCCTTCCGCTACGTCGGCTGGGGGCCGCGGCTGTGGTGGTGGGCCGAGACCATGGGCCTGCGCAAATTCTCCGAAATGCTCTTCACCGGAAGGCCTTTCAGCGCCAAGGAAATGTACGACTGCGGCTTCGTCAACAGCGTGGTGGCGCGCGAGGAGCTTGGAAGCCGAGACGCTGAAGTATGCGATGGCATGCTCCAAGTCCCGCCCGACCGACACGGTCGCAGTGCAGAAGACCTTCCTGGAGCTGTACAAGCAGCACAAGGGTGAGTACTTCGGCAGCCTTCTCGTCGGCATGGTCGAGGGCATGCTGCCGATGATCAAGAACGATGTGGAGAACACCGTCGACCTCACCGAGGGCACGTTCAACAAGGGCCTCAACAATGTGGTGAAGGACAACGACATGAATTTCCCGCCCGAGTGGCGGCTGAGCCGCTCGGGACGTGCCAAGCCCTGACGCCGCACATGTCGGCCCTGACCGGTATCCGAGTCGTCGAGTTGGCCGAGTCGGTCGCCGGCGAATACTGCGGGAAACTGCTCGCGGACTTCGGCGCCGACGTGATCAAGGTCGAGCGCCCGGGTGGTAGCCCCACCCGGGCGATGGCCCCGGTCGTCGACGGGGACGGGCCGGAGCGCAGCGCGGTGTTCGCCTACCTGAACACCAACAAGCGTTCGGTCGAGGTCGCGGCCGACGTGTTGAACAGCCTCATCGCGTCGGCCGACGCCGTCATCGGCGAACAGTCGGTGTGCGATCTCGCCGGCGATCATCCCGACGTGGTGTTCTGCTCGGTGACGCCGTACGGCATCCACGCGCCGTCGGATCTGCAGAACGCGAAGAGCCTCAACGTCTTTCACAGCAGTGGTTGGGGCTTCCACACCCCGAGCCACGCCGACCCGTCCAGGCCGCCGCTCAAAGGACCCGGCCGCTTCCTGGCCGACTACGAGGCCGGCCTCGACGCGGCGCTGTGCGTGGCGTCGTCGTTGTTCTCGCGCCTGCACACCGGGGCGGGCGAATTCATCGACGTGTCGGCGCACGCCGTGCTGGCGTCGCGCGCCGACTGCGTACTGGGCCGCTACATCACCGGCGAGATCTCACCGCAGAACACCCGTGACGACTACGACCAGCAAGGCCCGGCCTCGTTTTTCGCCTGCGCAGACGGATTCGTCTACCTGTATATGACCAACGGCGCGCACTGGACCGGCGTCAAAAGGCTGATGGGTCAACCGGACTGGCTCGAGGACTTCGAGGACGACTGGCTGGAGTTCTCCGTCACACCGGAGAAGGTCACCAGGTTCCGGCAGGGCTTCGCCGACTGGGTCCGCGGACTGAGCAAGCACACGGCGTCCGAAGAGGCTCAGCGACTGGGTGTTCCGCTGGTGCCGGTCACCGGGGCCGGCGGAGCTGAAGAACTCACCGCAGTACCGCCACCGCGGCTTCTTCCACGACGTGACGCACCCCGTGCTAGGCAGCGCCGCCTATCCCGGTGTCCCCTACCTGCTGAGCGCGTCACCCGCCCGGATCACCACCGCAGCGCCCGCCCTCGGCCAGCACACCTGCGACGTCGTACCGGGCCTCGACACGCCCAGGCAGACCCCGAAAGCGGTGTCCCCGCAACTCAAACCGCCACAGGTATCGCGCGGTGGACCGCTGGAGGGCGTGCGGGTCGTCGAGCTCACCAAGGTATGGGCCGGCCCCTACGCGGGCAAGCTGCTGGCACTCCTGGGCGCCGAGGTGATCAAGGTCGAAAGCTCGACCCATCCCGACGAGATGCGCGCCTACGGCGGCACCGACATCAACCACGCACCGTTCTTCCTGAGTATCAACCCTGAGGTGCTCAGCGTGGAAATGGACCTCAAGTCCGAGCGGGACGTGGACCAGGTGCGCGAGCTGATCGCCCGCAGCGACATCGTCCTGAACAACCTCCGGCCCGGTGCGATGGAGCGGATGGGTCTCGGCTACCAGGATCTGAAACGCGTTAAGCGGGACATCATTTCGGTGTCGATCAAGATGTGGGGCAACGACGGCCCGATGGGTTATCAAACCGGTTATGCCCCGTGCTTCGCCGCGCTTGGCCGGGGTGGCGTCCTTGGTCGGTTATCCCGGCGGGCCACCGCTGGGCACCAGCATGCGCTACGGCGACTCGACCGTCGGCGCTGCCGCCGCGTTCGCCGCCGTCGCCGCGCTGCTCCATCGCGACCTCACCGGCGAGGGCCAGTTCGTCGATGTGTCTGCGGTGGAGACGCTCTCGTCGATGATCGGGGACTGCCTACTCGCCCAAGAACTCACCGGAACGCCATTGCTGCCCGACGGAAACCGGCACGCCGACATGGCGCCGCACGGCTGCTACCCCTGCACCGGCGGCGACTGGATCAGCATCGCTGTCGACGGGCAGACCCAGTGGCACCGGCTGTGTCAGACGCTCGGTGCCGTCGCATTGACCGACGACCCGCGCTTCGCCACGCTGGCGGACCGGCTCGCCCACACCGACGAACTCGACCTAGACCTGGCTGCGTTCACCCGCGACCGCGATGCCGGCGAGTTGGCGCGAGAACTGCGGGCGACGGGCGTGCCGGCCGGCAAAAGTGCCACCGCACTCGACATCATCAGCGACGCGCTGCTGTGGGGCCGCGAACTGTACCGCTTCGTCAGCGATCACCGTGAAGGCCAGCGGCCGGTACTGGCTGCGCCGTGGCGGATGTCGTTTGCGGAGACCCAGATCGAGCGCGGTGCGCCCGATCTCGGCGAGCACGACGACTATGTTCGTAACGAGATCCTGGGTGCACATGCGATGGAGGAACGATGACCGCGGCGATGAGCAGGAGCGGCGCAGATGGCTGAGATCCTTTCCGGCACGGCCGCGCTGGTGACCGGTGCCAGCAGCGGCATCGGCGCGGCGACGGCGCGGGCACTGGCCGCCGAAGGCGCCGCCGTCGCGCTGCTCGCCCGCCGCGCCGACCGGCTGGAGCAGCTCCAAGCCGAGATCGAATCGGCGGGTGGTACAGCACTGGCGGTGCCCGCCGACGTCACCGATGCCGATCAGGTTGCCGCGGCGGTTAAGCGCACCGTCGACCAGCTCGGGCGGCTGGACACCGTGGTGAACAATGCCGGGCTGATGCGGATGTCACCGGCTTCCGAAGCCGCCGCTACAGGATTGGGACGACCTGGTGCGGGTCAACATCCAGGGTGTTCTGTACGTCACCCGCGCCGCGATCCCCCATCTGATCGACGCGGCGGCGGACTCGCCGCGCGGCGTCGCCGACATCGTCACGATCAGCTCCACCGCGGGCTGGGTGGCCCGGCCGGGCACCGCGGTCTACTCGCTGACCAAGTTCGGGGTGAACGCGTTCAGCGAGGGAATCCGTCAGGAGCTGATCGGCCAGCGGGTCCGGGTCGGCGTGGTGGGCCCGGGCACCGTCGACACCGAGATCAGCGAACACCTCCCGCCGGAGCGGCGTGCCGCCTTCGACCGCCAGACCGCCGGCATGGTCAAGCTGGCGTCGGAGGACATCGCCGACGCCGTGCTGTACGTCGTCACCCGCAACCGCCGGGTCGCGGTCAACCACATGCTGGTGCGCGCCGCCGAACAGACCTGGTGATGGCCGCGGATCGATGGGTGACCGGCGACCACCTCGGGCCTGTCGATGCCGGCCGATCCCGACGCGTTACGTGCCGGTGGCACAGCATTCCTCACCGATGCATTTCGCGCCTACGGTGCTCGACAACCCGGTCACCCGGATCGCCCAGTTCGACGAGGTCCCGGGCGGCAGCACCGGCCGCAAAGTTCTCCTGCGAGTCGAGTACGCGGCACCGGGCGCGCACACCGATCTGTTCGTGAAATTCTCCCGCGACTTCGACAACCCGATTCGCGACCGCGGGAAAACCCAGATGGAATCCGAAGTCCTGTTCGCGGGGCTGACGCGCGAGCCGGGATTCCCGATCACCGTGCCGGCCACCCAGTTCGCCGACTACCACCGCGACAGCGGCACCGGGCTGCTGATCTCCGAGCGAATCCAGCTCGGCGCCAACGGTATCGAGCGGCAGTACCACAAGTGCCTCGACTACGAGATGCCCGAGCCGGTAGAGCACTACCGAGCGCTGATGACGGCGCTCGGCCGCTTGGTCGGCGGGCATCGGTCCGGACGCATTCCGGATCGGCGACCAGTTCCCCGTCGACATGCAGGCGGCGCAGGTCGGCGAACGGGCGCCGACCAGCCCCGAGAAGCTGGCCCGCCGATTGGACCAGCTCGCCGAGTTTGCCGCGGCACGGCCCGGGGCTACTTCCCGCCAATATCGTTTCACCGCAGTTTCTTTCACGCCTGCGCGACGACGCGCCGCGGTTCCTGGAACAGGAACAGGCGATGTGGGACTATCTCGCCGACCATCCCGACTACGTCGCGCTGTGCCACTGGAACGCCAACGTCGACAATGCCTGGTTCTGGCGTGACCACGACGGCATGCTGCACTGCGGACTGATGGACTGGGGCTGCGCCGGCCAGATGAACGTCGCGATGGCGCTGTGGGGTGCGATGTCCGGCGCCGAGACCGACCTGTGGGACCACCACCTCGACGAGCTGCTCGGCCTGTTCGTCGACGAGGTACGCCGTTGCGGCGGGCCGGATCTCGGCGTACCGCAGCTGCAGCGGCCAGGTAATGCTCTACGTCGGGATCATGACGGTCGCCTGGCTGCTCGACATCCCCGCGCTGATCCGCAAGCGTTTCGGTGACGCCGCCGCGACGCTCACCCGAAACGACCCGCTGCATCAAGGACGACGAGAGCGTGCGGGCGCCGCTGCAGATGCTGACCAATGCGCTGAATCTCTGGGAGACACAGCGATTCGGCGAGCTACTGCCATAGTGGGCTGGCGGTCAGCACCTGCGGCCCGTCATCGGTGATGACGACGCTGTCGCGGCGCAGCACCCCGCCGACGCCGTCCTGCCAGACGTAGCCGGTGAGCGCCAGCACCATCCCAGGATCCAGCCGCTCGGCGTCGGCGGTGGCCGGCAGTTGCCGGGAGATCACCGGCGGGTCGAAGCCGAGCCCGAGCCCGTGTGCTACGGCCATCGGCGGTGCCGGCTCACCGGCGGCGTCGTAGGCGGCCAGCAGATCGCCGGCCCGCGCTCCGGGCCGACAGGCCGCAATCAACTTGTCCCACAGCCGGTTCGATCGTTCGTAGAGCTAACGCGTCGCATCCGTGGCCTCACCCACCGGCCAGGTCCGTGCCACTTCGGCGACGTATCCGTCGGCGAGGGCCCCGGCGCTGAACGCGACCAGATCGCCGTCGCGGACCTCGCCGTTACTGTGGGCACGTCGCCACGGGTGGTCGCGCGAGGTGACCCACGCGGCGTCCTGGGTGGCGGGGGTGCTCACCCCGCCGGCGGCCATCGCCTCCAGCACCGCACCGGTCAGCGTCTGCTCGGTAAGGCCCGGCCGCAGCTCCGCGACCGCGGCAGCGACCCCGGCCTCGGCGACCCGCACCGCGGCGGACATCGCCGACACCTCGTCGGCCGTCTTGGTCCGGCGCGCCGCGAGCATCGGCAGTTCGCCGTCGACGAATTCCGCATTCGGGAATGCCATCGGCAGCAGTGTGGCGAAAGTCGGTGTGATGGCGTCGGTTCCGACTCGCTTGGCCGTCGACGACCCGTCGATGTTCTTCAGCACGTCGATGAACGTCATCGGATTCCAGGCCAGCCCGTAGAGCCGGTCGCGGCCGATCTCCTCGGGCACTCCCTCGTCGTCGGTGCTCATCAGGAAGATCTCGCCGCTGCCGCGCAGCATCACACAAACCGGGCCGAAAGGCCTTGTCCCGCCGATCCACAACTGCGGCGCCCCGCTGACGTAGCGGACGTTGGCCTGGCGACCCAGCACCAGGACGTCGATGTCGTGGGCTTCCATCTGATCGAGCGCGCGCTGTCGACGACCGAACCGGAGTTCGCGACCGTCGGCCGTAACCTCAGTCGCCATAAGGCGTATACGGGTAGTCGGTGATCCGGATGCAGCCGTCTTCGGTGATGACCACGATCTCCTCACTGCGGTAGCCGCCGGTGCCGTCTTCCCACACCACCGGCTCCAGCACCAGCGTCATCCCGACCGGGAAGACGAAGTTGTCGTCGAACTCCTGCCCGAGGTCGGTGCCGATCATCGGCGGCTCGGCGGGATAGATGCCGATGCCGTGGCCGAGGTAGAAGTGCGGCAGCCACGGCTTGGAACCACCGTTGGCGGCAATCGCCGCGCGGGCCAGATCACCTGATGTGGCACCGGCTTTGGTGACCTTGAGCACCGCGTCGAGAATGTGCTGCCACTGCTCGTACTGAGCCTGCTGGCGCGCCGACGGCTGGTCGCCGACGATCCAGGTGCGCCCGAAGTCGGAGCAGTAGCCGGCGTAGCTGATGCTGACGTCGGTCCACAGCACGTCGCCCTTGGCGAGTTCGCGCTCGTTGGTCAGCAGCGGCAGCGCGAGGTCACCGTGCGTGGTCCAGACACCCTCGGCCCGCGAGCGCGGCATCACCTGCCAGATGGCCTCCAGCATGTTGGCGGTGGCGCCGAGTTCGAACGCGCGGCGCACCAGCTTGGCCGACAGATCGGTCTGCTTCATACCGGGCGCGAGCTGTTGCTGGACGTCGACCATCGCGCGTTCGGTGATGCGAGTTGCCTTGCGCAGGCAGGCAACCTGGTCCGGGGTCTTCACCAGGTTGGACGCCCCGATCACGATCGGCGGCCTCCGACGGCGGGCCGCCGGGGAAGATCCGAGCCGGCGGCGCGGCGCATCGCGCCGGTCATCTCGTCGACGGCGACGCTGGCTCCCGGGTGGGATCAGGTCAGAGATCACACGCGCGAACTGCTCGACGCCCTCGTCCAATTCGAGGTAGAGCGCATCGTGCAGATGGTCCTGCGGCACTTCGGTTTCCGATGCGGCGCCGCCGCGGAACGGCAGGAACAGATGCGGATGCGGATCGTCGGCCAGCACGATCGCCACCGGGCGTTCGACGTGGGACAGTCCGGCGTCCAGCACCGGCCAACTCGCACCGGTGGAGTAGACGACGTTGTCGTTCATCAGCAGGATCAGTGCGTCGACGCCGTGGTCGGCCATCGCGCCGCGCAGCCGGGCGCTGATGTCGCGGTGCATCCGCGCGAAGTCGGGTTCGTCGGGGATGACGAAGCTCTGCAACCGATGTCGTCATCTCAGATACCCAGGAATTTCTTGATGTTGCCGCTCACGATCTTGGCGGCGTCGTCAGGCCCGACGGCCTCGACGACAGCGGCCAGCGATTTCTCGGAATAGCCGTAGCTGCTTTCGTTGTGCGGGTAGTCCGATCGACCACATCACCCTGTCCACCCCGATCTCGTCGATCAGCTTCAGGCCCAGCGGGTCGACGATGAATGACGCGCTCATGTGGGTGTCCCAGTAGTAGCGGATGTCGTGCTCGAGCTTGTGATCGAGCATGTGCTGGTAGGACGCCAGCACATGCTCGGCGTCTTGGAGAGCCGGTGGGATCCAGGCGATGCCGCCCTCGAACCAGCCGATCCTCAGACTCGGATGGCGGTCGAGGATACCGCCGAAGATGTACTTGGAGAACATCTCCCGGAATCCGTCGATGTTCACCATCATCGCGACCGCGACGTTGTTGACCTCGCACGGCGCCTTCGGTGGCGTCTCCCCGATGTGGTGGGTGACCGGTAGGCCGGATTCCTCGATCGCCTCCCAGACCGGCCGCATCGCGCTGCACGCGTAGTCCATCATCACGCCGTCGTCGCCGCTGCCCGGGTTGAGTGGCAGCAGAAACGTTGTGAGGCCAAGCGATTTCAGCTCGGCCAGCGTCCGCTTCGCGCCCTCGGCGTCCCACCAGTTGATCAGACCGACCCCGAGGAAGTGGCCACCGGAGCGCTCCTGCAGGTCGGCGATGTAGGCGTTGTAGATGCGGAAAACCCGCTCGCGCATGGGCTTGTCGGGGAATCCGAACATGGCCAGCAGCGCGTTGGGGAACGCGAGTTCGCGGTCGACGCCGTCTTCGCGCAGTTCGCGGATGCGCGCCTCGATGTTGTCGGTGGCCGCTCCGGCCAGGTCGTCGTACTGCATCAGCACCGCGCTGAAGACGTCGGGGAGGAACGACTTTCCCTGATGGCCGATCTGGTAGGCGCCGTCCTCGTACCAGATGCGCGGTGCGCCGTCTCTGACGTCGTCCGGCAGGCGCTCGTAGAAGATGTCGGCCGCCAGCGAGATGTGGGTATCGGCGGAGAACACCTCGGTGCCCGCGGGGAGTCCGACGCTCCCGTGGGCCTGGCCGTGCCGGTTCTTCGGGGCGCCGAAGCCGCCGGGTGGGTACAGCGTGTTGGCTTGGGTCATTGTTCCAGCGCACCAATCAGTTTCAGATCTGTCAGGTATTTGCAGATTAGCCCTTGGGAGACCTTCGGTATCGAAAGTCCCGATTTCTCCACCGCGGCCGCAAAACACCTGCCTGGCACCGGTGAGCCGGTGCCAGCTTCGGCCGGCTGACGGTAGATGTCCAGTACCGCCAGCACCGACCGCTGCCGCTGGTCTTCCGGCAGCGCCCGCAGGGCGGTCTCGAACCGGGCCAGCCAGTCGGCGTAGCCGTCGATGCGTTGCATCGGGTAACCCGCCTCCGCGATCCAGTCGACGAAGGTGTCCAGCGAGATCCCGTCGTCGTGTGGGTTGGTGGTGTTGTAGGTGCGGAATCCGCTGCCGGCGTGCGGTCCGATCGCGGCGATCGCGGTGGCGAGGAAGTCGACGGCCAGGCCCTCATAGTGCGGGCGGCCGTCGCCGCGGTAGAACGATCGCGGGGCGATGCCGGTGGCGACCAGGCTGAACAGCAACCGGGTGAAGATGTCGGGTGCGTTGAGCTGACCGGCGTAGCGGCTGTCGGCCAGGATCATGCCCGGCCGGAAGACCGCGACCGGCAGGCCGCACAGATCGTGCGCCCGTCGCATCAGCACCTCGCCGGCCCACTTGCTGATCCCGTAGCCATTGGCGTAGCCGTCGTTGATCGTGCAGCCGGGCACCGACTGTCGGATGTCGGACTCCTCGTCGACGATGTGATCGGCGACGGCGGTCACGCCCATCGTGGAGATGTAGTGCACCGCTTTGAGTTTGGTGGTCAGCGCCAGGCGGACGACTTCCGCCGTACCCACCACGTTCGGGCCGAAGAGCTGCCGGTACGGAAGCAGATGGTTGACGTGGGCCGCAGGATGCACGACCAGGTCGACGGTGTCGGCCAGCCGCTGCCAGGTCGAACCGTCCAGCCCGAGGTTGGGCTCGCCGATGTCGCCGTCGAGCACCTCGAGGTGACCGTCCGCCAGCGTGTGGAAGCGCTCGAGCAGGTCGGCGTCGGAGGACAGCGCCGCTTCGATGCGCCCGTACGATTGCGTGGCATCACCGCCCCGCGTCAGACAGATCAGCGTGCCGCCCGAGTCGGCCAGTCGCTGAAGCCATTCCAGGCCGACGAAGCGGCCGAGGAAACCGGTGGCCCCGGTGAGCAAGACGGTCCGCACCTCGCCGGTCGGTCGGGGCAGCGATGCGACATCGGTGAGTAATTCGGCGGGCAGGAACTTGTCAAGGGCCAGGTCGTCGGCGCGAACCTCGGTAGCCTCAGCGCCGTGCACCGAGGCGAACGTCGGCTGCGAAATCTCCGAATCGCGATGTCGCTCGATGTGTTTGGCGACGGCGAGCAGGTCGCCGGTCGGGTCGACTATGACGCCGACGGGCACCTCCACACCGAAAATGTCGGCAAGTAGCCGCGAGAAGCTCAGCGCGGACAGCGAATCCCCGCCCAGGTCGACGAACCTGGCCTGCGGGTCGATGTCGCCGGCCGATACGCCGAGCGTGGCCTGTACTGCGCGGACGACGGTCGCCAGCACCGGCTGATCGGCGCCGCCGGCGCGCAGCGCCCGCAACTCGCTGATCTGATCCTCGGCCATCGTGGCGTACAGCTTCTCCAGCTCCGGGCCGTAGCGATCTTTGAGCCTGGGCCGCAAGAACTTTCCGACGCCGGAGAGCAGGCCATTCTCAAGACTGAACGGCTCACTCTCCAGCAGGAAGTCACGCGGGATCTCGTAGCCGTTGAGCCCGTGGTCGCGTGCGACTTTCACCAACGACTCGCCGATCGCGGCGCGATCGGGCGCGGCACTGGTGGGCACGACGACGGCCAGTAGGAAGGACCGCTCGCTGCTGCCATAGACGTAGACCTGCTTGACCAGTGGACTGGTGGCGTACAGGGCTTCGAGTCGCGCGACCGCGACGAACTCGCCCTGCGAGAGCTTGATGACGTTGTTGCGCCGGTCGACGAACCGCAGCCGGTCGGGGCCGACTTCGGCCATGACGTCGCCTGTTTTGTAATAGCCGCCGTCGTCGAACATGGTCGCAGTGAGGTCGGGGCGCTTGTAGTAGCCCGCCATGAACCGCGACGACTTGACCGCCAATTCGCCACGCGGATAAGGCTTGTCGGTGTTGAAGTAGCCCAATTCCGGGACGTCGAGCAATTTGTAGTCGACCACCGGCGGCCGCAGCACATGTTCGTCGGCGACGATCATGCCGCCCGCGATCTCGGTCGAGGAGTAGCCGATCATCAGGTGCTGGTCGAGCACCGTCTCCATGAAATCCTTGATCTCCGGTGACAGGGCGGCCGAGCCGCATCCCACCGCCAGGACGCGGCCGCCGAGCAGTTCTTCCCGCATGGCGGTGGTGATGTCCTCGCGCACCGACGCGTCGGCGCCGGCGAGCGTGCGGCGGTCCAACTCGCTCAGGTACTGGTGGAAGAACATCTCGCACACCCGCGGCACCAGGCTCAGGGTGGTGGGCCGGGCCATCGCAAGATCGTCGAACAGCGTCGACAGGTCGCTCTTGCCGGCGAAGTAGCTCGTGCCGCCGTTGGCCAGCGTCATGATCACGTAGCCGTAGCCGATCAGGTGGCTCATCGGCATGTAGCTCAGCGTGATGACCGGCTGGTCGGACTGGGCGAGCCACGTTCCGATGCACAGGCTTTCGGTGAACATCGCCCCTTTCGGGGTACCGGTGGTCCCTGAGGTGTAGAACACCCAAGCCAGCGGATCGTCACCCTCGTCGGCGGCGAACAGCGGCGCCTCAGACAGCGCAGCCCCCCGCGCGATCACGTCGGTCAGGGTCTCGACGCTCAGCGCGGTGCCGGCAAGCCTGGCCCTCGCGGCATCGTAAGCGGCCCGCTGCTCGCCATCGCGCGGTTCGTAGTCGAAGACGATAAGTCGTTGCGGCGCTGTACCTTCCAAAGAGGCCTCGACCGCGGTGGCCAAGTAGTCGATGCCCACCGCCAGGATCCGCGGCTGCGTTTCGGACAGGATCGGGGCGTGCTGAGCGGCCGGCGCGCTGGTCTGCAGCGGCACCACGACCGCCCCGAGATGCACGCAGGCCAACTTGGCGGTGGTGTAGTCGATGCTGGCAAAGCCCAGCACGCAGACGAAATCCCCAGGGTGTAAAGGGTGTTCACCGTGGTGGTGCCAGTCGGCGGCGGCGGCCCGGATCCGTGACCACAGCTCGCCGTAGCTGATCGTGTCGAACCGCGGCAGCAATCGAAGCGCCGCACGGCCGGTTCCGGGATCGGTGGTCACCTCGCGGGCGCGCTGCCCGAGCGCGGGCCGGTCGGCATATCCGGTCATCACCGTGGCCATCGCCTCGGCGATCCGCAGGCCGGGCCGGCGCACCGACTCTGCGACCGCGTCGTCCGGACGGGCGGCCGTGAATTGCGCGTCTTCGGCGTACAGTCGCTCACGCCGTTGCGCCAACCTTTCCCACTGGTGCTGTTGCGCACCGGGATCTTTCACGTCAGTGCGACCGACGAAGGCCATGACTACCACTTCCTCATTGATGTGGTGGGGGGACGAATTAAGGCGGGTAAGTGACCCCGGCGAGTTCTTCGGAGAGCCGCCAAACCCGGTCGGTGTCGTCGCGACTCTTCGCCGATGCCGGCGTGTGCGCGAAAGTGACGCCGCCACCGGTGGTCTCGTAGAAACCGCGCGGGCAGTAGTACGCGCCGCCCTGTGCGTCCGGCGACGCGGCGGCATAGAGCGTCGGCTTGATCCCTTCGTCGACGTCGAGCCACATGAACGGGAGCAGACTCCACGACAGCCGGGCCAGACGGGCCGACAGCGTCGGCCGACCCGCGCCGTACGACGCCCCGCTGAGCAGATTGGTCTTGCTCAGACCCGGATGCGCTGCGTTGGACAGCACGCCCCAGCCACCGTCGAGGCTGCGGCGATTCAACTCCATCGCGAACATCAGCTGAGCCAGCTTCGCGATGCCATAGGAGCTCATTGGCTTGTAGCCGCGCGTGGCGTTGGCGTCGCCGAAGTCGACGTTGCGCTGGTTGGCGGCCAGGCTACTGACCGTGACCACCCGCGCCGCAGGTGCGGCCCGCAGCAGCGGTAGCAGGTGAGCCGTCAACGCGAAGTGGCCGAGATGGTTGGCGCCGAACTGCAACTCGAACCCGTCGTCGGTCTGCTCACGCCGCGGCGGCGTCATCACCCCGGCGTTGTTGATCAGCACGTCGACCGGCCGCCCTTCGGCCACCAGGTCTTGCCCTAGTGCGGCAACGCTTTTCAATGACGAGAGGTCGAGCGACTTGATCGTCAGCTTGGCCTGCGGGACGTCGGCGCGGATCTGCTCGATCGCCGCCTCGCCCTTGGCCCGGTTGCGGACTGCGAGCACCACATCAGCGTTGGCCATCGCCAACCGCCGGGCCAGTCCGAATCCCAGGCCGCTGTTGGCGCCGGTGACCACCGCCAGCCGACCCGATAGTTCGGGCACGGTCAGCGTGAGGTCGCGCCGTTTCACCATGTGACGGGCAGCTCGTAAATCCCGTAGGCCAGTGCGTCGTGCTTGAACGGCAACTCGTCGATCGGCGCCGCCAGCTTCAGCGTCGGGATGCGGCGGAACAGCGTGTGCAGCACGATTTGTAGTTCCATCCGCGCCAGTTGCTGCCCGACGCATTGATGCCGCCCGTAGCCGAAGCCGACATGCGCGTTGGCTTCACGCTGCAGGTCCAGCTGGTCCGGGTTGGGGTAGTGCCGCTCGTCCCAGTTCGCCGGCGGCACGTCGAGGATGATGCCCTCGCCGGCACGGATCAGCTCACCGCCGAGTTCGATGTCCTCGGTGGCGATCCGCCGCTGGCCGGTCTGGATGATGCTGAGGTAGCGCATCAACTCCTCGACTGCGTTGGCGATGAACTTCGGATCGTCGTTGTCGCGCAACAACTTCAGCTGTTCTGGGTGCTCCAGCAACGCCACGATCGCGAGGCTGATCATGTTGGCGGTGGTCTCGTGGCCGGCGATCAGTACCCCGGTGGCCAGCTGGGCCGCCTCGCGGACACTGAGCTCCTCGGCGTTGACCCGCTCGGCGAGATCGCCCACCAGGTCCTCGGTCGGGCTTTCCATGCGGGTGCGGACCAGTTTGGCGATGTAGCGCGCCAGCTCGGTCGCCCCCTGGGTCGACTCCTCCGCGCTGGCGTATCGGCCCATCCCGCGGCTGGCCTGCTCCTGGAAGAATTCCGCGTCCGAATACGGCACGCCCAAAAGCTGACTGATCACCAGCGACGGCACCGGTAGCGCCAACGTCTCGACTAGCTCGGCCGGCTGCGGACCCGCCAGGATCGCGTCGATGTGGTCGTCGGTGATCTTCTGGACAGCCGGACGCAGGCCCTCGACCCGCTTGAAGGTGAAGGGCTTGGACAGCATCCTCCGAAACCTGGTGTGCTCCTCGGCATCCGAAGTGAATACCGAGCGCGGCCGCTTGTCGACGGTGGCCTGCATGCCCTCGTTCCAATGCGGGTAGCCCGGCTTGCGATCGTCGACGCTGGCGCGCGCATCGGTGAACAGCGAACGGATCGCGTCGTAGCCGGTGATCAGCCACGGCGTGCTGCCGTCCCAGATCCGCACCCGGCTCAGCTGCTTGGCGGCGTTGAGCTCCAACGCAATTGGCGCCGGAGCCAACGGGCAGCGGGCCGCCCGCGCCATCGGATAGTCCGGGATGGTGTCAGTCATAGCGCTCCTTTGCGTCAATGCCGTAGCAAGGCCTGTGTGTGGTGAACCGGCGCCCGCCACAGGCCGACGATGGCGTCGATCAGGCCCTCGGCCGCGATCGGCCAACTGGAACGCGAGCGCGCCCCGTGCTCGGCCAGTTCGCCTTCGTGTTCAGCACACGTGTGCATCAACAGGTTTCGGGCCATCACCATCCGCTCGAAGCGAACCCGCTTGGGCAAGTCCGGCAGGCACCGGTTGATGCCATCGATCGCCCGCACCAACACCGTCGACTCGAGTGCATCCTTGGTGACCACCTGCCGGTAGGTGGGGTCGGCCATCGCCTGCGCGGCAAACCGGGCATACCAACTCGGATTCCCCAGCTCCGCAAGGTGACCGGTGAGCGGACGCACCAACGTTCCGACCCAGTCCCGTAATTCAATCGAACTCGCCACATCGGCCAGCATCTGGCCGCGCAATTCTTCGATCGGCACGTGGTGCTTGTACTCGATGGCGCGCAGCAGATCAGTTCGGGTGCCGAAGTGATAGCAGGCCGCGGCGTTGTTGCCCTGCCCGGCTGCCTCGCTGATCTGCCGATTGGACACCGCGTACATGCCACGTTCGGCGAATAACCGCTCGGCGGCGGACAAGATGGCTTCCCGCGTACCCGTCGATCGGTCATTGCGCAGGACTCTGGCCGCGGTCACCGACTCAGTGAACACCCCAGTCCAAGTTAAATCAAGCAGTTTATTTAACCGGCAGTAAGACTGACTAACCGTTTAGTCGGGCGAGGTACTTAGGGGGCGTATATAGTTGCCACAGCTGCTGCGCTGCGACTTCGAAACTCAATTACACGGACGCTCAATAACTTATCGCGGACAACCGACGCGGCACCCCGAGCTAGACATCGGAGGAGACGTTGCCGCGCAATCTGGTCACACGCGTCGCCACCCGATTGATGGAGACGACGGCGTCGACGGTTGCCGAGGTCAACGAGCAGGTTCTCGCCGAACTGGTCGAGCATCTCGACATCGATTGCGCGCTGCTGCGCCACAACGACCACAAGATCCGAGTCTCCAAGCTGGTGGCGATCTGGCCGCCGCGACGCGACAGCTCCGTCCCGGACGCCTCGGCTATCGCACATTTCAGTAGCGCCGACCCCGTGCTCGCATTGTGCGAACACGGCAAGAAACTCACGATTGTCCGGCCGGACCCGTCGGATCCCGCCTTCCCGCGTTGGCTGGCGGCCGCGCACGAGCGTTGGGGCACCGACACAGCCAAGATCACCGCGCCCTCGGTTGTTGTTGCACCGCTGATCTCCGGCGGCGTCACCACCGGACAGTTGACCTGCACGAAGTTCAGGAAAAAGAAGTGGCGCGCCGAGGAACTCAACGCGATCCAGACCGTCGCGTCGCTGCTCGCGCAGCTCCAGGCCCGCATCACCGCCGAGGCGAAGCTGCGCAACCTGGCCGAGCACGACGACTTGACCGGCCTGCACAATCGCCGCGCGCTGATGGCCCATCTGTCCGAGCGGCTAGCCGCGGGCAAACCCGGCCCCGTCCCGGTGCTGTACCTCGACCTCGACCGGCTGAAGTCGATCAACGACTACCTCGGTCACACCGCCGGCGACTGGTACATCCGGACGTTCGCCGAACAACTCCGGATGAAAGCCGGCGTCAAGAGCATGACCGCCCGCCTGGGCGGCGACGAGTTCGTCGTCGTCCCAGACCGGTCCATGTCGCTGGACGCAGCGGAGAGGACCGCCGAAGAGCTGTGCGCGGCTGTGCGCGACCGGATGGCGCTCGGTGGGCACATGATCACCCGCACGGTCAGCATCGGTGTTGCGGTCGGCATGCCAGGCCGCGACAACACCAGCGACCTCCTGCATCGCGCGGACGAGGCGGTCTTGAGCGCCAAGCGTGCCGGGGGCAACAGCGTCGCGGTCTCCAGCGATGACATGTCGCTGCAGCGCCTGTTCCGCAACGACATCGAGCTGCACCTGCGGGGCGAGATCGACAACGAATCGCTGCTGCTGCACTACCTGCCCGAGGTCGACCTGTGGACGGGGGCGATCGTGGCCGTCGAAGCACTGGTCCGGTGGCGGCATCCCACGTGGGGGCTGCTGTTGCCCGAGTCATTCATCGGGGTGGTCGAATCCGCCAATCTCACTGGCGATCTCGGCCGTTGGGTGATGCGCACCGCGCTCGCGGAGTTCAGTCGCTGGCGGTCCCGGGGCGTCGGACAGGACACCACGCTGCGGCTTAACGTCTCGCCCGCGGAGTTGATCAACCGTGGCTTCGTCAGCAGCGTGGCCGAGACTATCGACGAGTTCGGCATCGACGGCGGTTCGGTGTGCCTGGAGATCACCGAACGGGCGGTCGTCCGCGACATCGACACCACCCGCAAGACGCTGGAGGCGCTCAAAGAGGTCGGGGTGCAGATCGCGATCGACGACTTCGGCACCGGCTACGCGGTGTTGTCGCACCTGAAATCGCTTCCGGTGGACATTCTCAAGATCGACACGTCGTTTGTCCGCGACCTGGGCACCAGCAGCCGCGATCTGGCCATCGTGCGGGCGATTATCGGCCTCGCCGAGGCCTTTGACCTGCAATTAGTCGCCGAGGGGGTGGAGACTCCGGCCGCAGCGCTGACCCTGATGCGGCACGGCTGTCACCGGGCACAGGGTTATTTGTTATCGCGTCCTCTCCCCGGTCACGCCATGGAATCGCTACTCTCATCTCGTTGGATGCCAATGCCATTCCTGGCGGACAGCCAGGCACTATCCTCGACAACGATCTGAAAAAACACGATCTGACAAATATGAATGAGACAAGCGACAAGCGATCGGACACAACACGCGAACAGATTTTGCGTGCCGCGGCGCACCAGTTCGCCCAGCGTCCCTATTACGCCGTCGGCCTCGACGACATTTTGGCCGAAGCGCAGCTGACCAAGGGCGCGATGTATTTCCACTTCCGCTCCAAGCACGCGCTGGCTCTCGCAATTGTCGACGAACAAACCGTCAAATCCGGCGCGGCGGTGCAGGAGCTGCTCACCCGTAAACTCTCGGGCCTGGAAACGCTGATCGACGTCTCGTTCTTGATCGCCATGGCCGACATCACCGAGAACGTGACTCGCGCCGCGTTCAATCTGCTCGAGTCGGTCGGTCGTACCGAGAAGCTGCAGGAACGGCTGCTGGGCGGCTGGATCCAACTGCTCGGCGAGATCGCGTCGCGCGGCATCCGGGAGGGTGACATCGTCGACCGCGGCGACCCCGAGGATATCGGACGCCTGCTGGTGTCGATCTACATGGGCATGCGTCAGGCCAGCCAGCTGGACGATCCGGCGGTCCTACTCGGCGACTACGAGAAAGCACTGGCCGCGGTGCTGCGCGGAATTGTGCAACCCGACAAGATCAACTACTTCGGGCAGTTTTTGAGGCGCCGCACCGCTCTCGCGATCAAGGCCGCCACTCCCCCGGTGAGCTCCGGCGAATAGCCGGCTAACGCTCGTCGAGCCACAACTGCTCGGTCAAGTCCTGAAACGTCGCGAGCGCGATGTCGTCGTCCGCGCGGATCAGCGCTGAACGGCTCATCAACGCGCGCACGCTTGATCCGTCCTGGTGTGCCAATTCGACGACCTCGTTGGCCAGAGATTGCACGACGCTGACTGCCGATTCCTCCGTGAGCGGCAGATGGAAGATCTCGTCGTACTTCATCGACACGACGTCCTCGCGCGCCCGGCCCACCATTTCCGAGAACGCGGAGTTCGCGAACACCAGCGCGCCGTCGTTGGCGATCGCGAGGACCGGGATCGGAATCCGTTCCAGCACCACCAGGGCAGGCAACTGCTTGAGGGTCTCCACCGGCGAAAGGCGCACTTGTCCGTTACGTCGTCGCTCCACCAACTGAGTATGGTTCATACGAGCCGGCCACGAGCTTGATAACCACAACTTTGAACGACCTGTGAACCGCTGAAAGATCATTTGCGCGATTGGACATTCTTGTCCGACGGTGGCGGCGCCGAACCAGACTCTGAGACACGCAATATTCGCGTAAAAATACTTTCAGCGCAGGCAACGACAAACGAAAGGCGTTTGCACCATGGGTGGTAAATCCGACGGCAGCACCCGCGTCGCATACATCATCGGTGTCCCACTTGCCCCGGAGTGCGAGCGGCAATGGCCGCAAATGGGTGAGGTCGTTCGGGGCGCCGACCTCATCGCGCGAGTCGAGAGCAATTTCTCCGAGCTCACGCTGGAGGTCGGTCGACGGCTGGGCCTCGACGACGTAGTCGTCGCCGAGTGGACGTGCGACTACGGGGACGGGCGTCTGTTTCGCAATGTCACCATCGCTGAACTCCGGAACGGGCAGGCCGTCAAGATCACCGACTACTGGGGCGAACCCGCTGTCACCGCGCAGTGGCGCTTACCGCTGACCGACCGTCTGGACATGCCCGGCGACGGCGTCTGGAAAGACAGCGAGCACCTCGGGCGCTACTAGGCATGCCGCCCAGGCTCAGACCCGCGGGAAGCGCGCGTTGAGCGCGCTGAGCATCCGGCGTGCCTCGGCCAGCCGTTCCCGTACGACGACCAGACGCTTCGGCGGCTCGACGTAGCCGTCGGCCGCACAACGGCGTTGCCACGCTGATTCGGCTGTGGTCACTTTCCGCTTCATCGTCTCGATGTCGCGGCGAAGCGCCTCCGCGAACAGCTGGGCCTGGACCCGCTCGGAACGGCTCGTGGATGAAACGGCGTTGGCAGGTGCCGATGTGTCGTCCGCGCCCGTCGCCGTCATCGACGGCTACCCCGGGAAGCCGTCGATGACGGCGACCGGCACGCCCTGCGGATAACCGGCACGCAGAAACGCCACGATTCGCGAAGGCACATCGGACAGCGGCATCGCTACCCCCTGGCGGTGGTCGTCGTGCGCTCAAGCCTGGCCCTTTGCGCTTTCCGAAGCAACGTCCGCGGTTATCCGGAAAGATGAGATTCATGACAAGTTCATCGGCGCCATTACGGCTGGCCACGATCCTTTAAGACATGGCAATGCGGACGGCTTTTCAGGAGCAACTCGAGACGCTGACGGACACCCTCAGCGACATGTGCGGTCTCGCCGGCCTGGCGATGGAACGCGCGACTCGAGCGCTGCTGGAGGCGGATCTGTCGATGGCCGAGCAGGTGATCAGCGACCACGACCAACTCGCCGAGATGAAATTCCAGGCCGAGGAGATTGCCTTCGTCTTGCTCGCGCTCCAGTCGCCGGTGGCCGGTGATCTACGACGCGTCGTCGGTTCGATGCAGAATGTGGCCGACGCCGAGCGGATGGGCGGATTGGCGCTACACGTCGCAAAGATCGCCCGGCGCCGCCACCCGAACCACGTACTGCCCGAGGAGGTGCGCAGTCATTTCGCCGAAATGGGTAGGGTCGCTGTCACACTGGGCGACAGCGCCAAAGACGTTGTGCGGTCCAAAAACTCGCAGCAGGCCGCCGACATCAGCGGCGAGGATGACGCGATGGACCAGCTCCATCAGCAGTTGTTTCGCGATTTGATGGATCCGGGATGGCCGCACGGCGTGGCGGCAGCCGTGGACATCACCCTGCTCGGCCGATTTTACGAGCGCTTCGCCGACCACGCCGTCGAGATCGGTCGTCGCATCGTCTTCGAGGCGACCGGCGGCAGCGCCTGACCGGGTCGTCCGGTCAGCATCACTGCACGCTCGATGCGCGCATCCCTGCATAAGTTAATATCTGCGTATGAACGCAAGTATAGAACTTCCTGCGTCGATACCGGATGACGAAGTCAACCTGATCGTCGAAGTCTTCCGGATGCTTGCCGACCCCACCCGCGTCCGACTGTTGTGGGCGTTGACGGTCGGCGAGTTGTCCGTCACCGAACTCGCCGAGCGGGTCAGCAAACCCGCACCGTCGGTGTCACAGCATCTGGCCAAGCTCCGGATGGCGCGGCTGGTTCGCACCCGACGGGAGGGCACGACGATCTTCTACAGCCTGGAGAACGAACACGTGAGTCAGCTCGTCGCCGATGCGGTGTTCAATGCCGAACACGCCGGCCCGGGTGTTCCCGCGCACCATCGCGGCGATAGCACCGTGCGCAGCATCTCGCGAGACCGAAACCAGCGCAAGGCAACTCAACGATGACACACACAGAAGCCCACAGCCACACCCACCCGCACGACCATGACCACGCACACGGGTTGCGCGGTACGATCAAGGAGATTTTCGCACCGCACTCGCACGACTCCACCGAAAGCGTCGACAGCGCGCTGGAATCAAGCGCCGCAGGTATCCGGGCGGTCAAGATCAGCCTGCTGGTCCTGGGCGTGACGGCGATCGCGCAGATCGCCATCGTGGCGATCTCCGGATCGATCGCGTTGGCGGCCGACACCATCCACAACTTCTCCGATGCCCTGACCGCGGTTCCGCTCTGGATTGCGTTCGCGCTCAGCACGAAAGCGGCCACCCGCCGCTACACCTACGGATTCGGGCGCGTCGAGGACCTCGCCGGACTGTTCGTCGTCGCGATGATCACCTTGTCGGCAATCGTCGCGGGCTATGAAGCCATCGAACGACTCGTCCACCCAAAGCCCATCGCCAACCTTGGCTGGGTTGCCCTGGCCGGCCTGGCCGGATTCGTCGGCAACGAATGGGTGGCGCTGTACCGCATCCGAGTCGGAAGGCGCATTGGCTCAGCGGCTTTGGTCGCCGACGGTCTACATGCCCGCACCGACGGATTCACCTCGCTGGCGGTGTTGATCGGCGCCGGCGGTGTCGCACTGGGCTTCCCGCTCGCCGATCCGATCGTCGGGCTGGTCATCACGATGGCCATCCTGGCGGTGTTGCGGACCGCCGTGCGTGACGTCTTCCGCCGCCTGATCGATGGCGTCGATCCCGAGTTGGTCGATACCGCCGAGGCCAGCCTGACCGGCCACGCGGGGGTGCAGGCGGTGCGCAGCGTGCGGCTGCGCTGGATCGGTCACCGACTGCACGCCGACGCTGAGCTCGACGTCGACCCGACGCTGAGTTTGGCTGCGGCACATCACATTGCGCACGACTGCGAGCACGATCTGACGCACGCCCTGCCGAAGCTCGCGACCGCGATGATCCACGCGTACCCGGCTCACCAGGAGCAGCGGCCGCGACCTTAAGGCGTGCGGGTCTTCATTGCCTCGTCGGCTGTCGTTCCGTTCAAGCAGTTGTCAGGTCCGGTCAAGGCGGGACTGAACTTGAGTGCGTCGACCAGTTCAGCTATCGCCTTTTCGCCCTGGCCACCCACGACGGCCTCTGAGAAGCACGTTTCGAGGTGGTTATGCAACATCACCCTGTTTGTACGCTCGAGCGCCGACTGCACCGCGGAGATCTGCTTCATCACGTCGACGCAGTAGGCGTCGGATTCCAGCATCCGGATGATCCCGTCGAGATGACCCCGCACGGTCTTGAGCCTGTTGAGCGCGGCTCGCTTCTTCGCCGTCAACTCTCCTGACATCACGGTCTCCTTCCAGCGGTTTGCGACTACCCCGGTGCCGCGACAAGGTGCGGCCAGTCTAGCAAGGCCACCCCACCCCGGGTGGGGTAGCATCACGTCCACCAGTCTCACTACAGGAGGTTCACGCATGGCCGATACAACCCACGTAGCGCAACCAACCGACGATCCGGGCACCGCGTGCACCGCTAGAACAAGCCGACTCCACCAGGCGCTGGCATGGGTAGGCATCGTCGCGGGCGGGATGTTCATCGTCGCCGCGATCTTCTTCGCCGGCTTCTTTTTGAACTACAGCGAGCACATGCACATGGGGCATGCGGCGATGGCGCACGAAACGAAAGACTGCTGTGCCGACATGAAGCCGGCGGACATGAAGCCAGGCGCGATGGGGCCAGAGTCTGGACGTTAAGGCGATCAATCACAACGCTTTACGAGCCGATACCGTGAATAGCCGTGATGCTCAGCGACGAGTGCGGCGTCGTGCAGCCGACTGGGCTTGCGCCAGTTCGGGTTCGGCGAATCGCGACGGATCGGCGATGGCAACTTCCTCTGCGGTCATTGCCTTGCTGCCGGTGACGACCTCGACCAGATTGTTGACGCCGGCAAAGATGCCGTTGCGGTAGTCCTGGGCCACGCTGCTCAGGTGCTGCACCAGAAATGGCGTGTACCCCTCGGAGATGGAGTTGCGCGAACGGGTTCACTCCAATGCAAGGTGCAGATGTTCGAGCCGGCGCACTAGAAGGCTCGGTAGCCATGGCCCGGTCTCGGCGGCTTGCACGTTCGAGGTGCATTCGAGGAGTCGACTGAGCACCACGTTGGCTTCCAGACGGGCGAGCGCCGCTCCGACACAGAAGTGGATGCCCTTGCCGAAAGTGATGTGACTCTTGGCCATTGGGCGGTCGAGTCGGAACTGACCGGGGTTGTCGAACTGGAGGGGGTCACGGTTGGCCGCCCCCCAGAGCAGGAGCAGACGCGACCCGGCCGGCAGTTGCACGCCGCACAGTTCGGTGTCGTTGAGCACATGCCGGTAGTGGCCTCGGAAAGGTGGCTCGTAGCGCAGCACCTCTTCGAGGAATCCGCCAACCAGATCGGGATGCTGGCGGACCTGCTGCTGGACGTCGGGGTGGGTCGCGAGAATCCAAGCGGCAGAACCGATCAGAGACGCAGTGGACTCGCCTCCCGCGCTGAACAACGTCACCATCATGGTCAGAGCGGCCACGTCGTCCAAGACGCCGGTGGCGCATGCGGTGGCCAGGTCGCCCAGCAGATTGTCTTGCGGGTCGGCCACGGCCTTCTGGAATTGTTCGGTGATGTAGCCGCCGAGCTCCATCACCGAAACGCCGGCAGCCTCCATCTGATCCTGAGTCACCAGCCCTTCGACGATCTGCGTCGCCGAGTATCCCCACCGGGTGAGCTTGTCGATGTCGCCGTCCGGAACGCCAATGATGCGACCGACGATCATCATCGGCAGCCGGTTGGCCATCGCACTCATCCATTCGATGTGGCCGCCGTGGGTATTGGTGTTCCAGAGGTGAGCAGCGGTCTCGCTGATGAGGGGCCCGAAGGCGCGGATGCGCTTGGCAGCGAGTTGCGGCAGCAGCAATTTCCGATGAAGCGAATGTGCCGGCTCGTCGGCGGTGGCCAGAGCCTGGACGGCTCCACCGAGTTCCCCAACCGCGAAGGCGCCCACGGTGCCGCCGGACTGGAACGTCATCGTCGCGGTCAGATTGGACGAGAAGTCGCCGCACCGTGCGACTGCGTCGTTTACGGCCTCCCAACTGCTCACCGCGTAGAAGCCGGAATCTGCGATCCGATGGACGGGACCCGTGTGATGCATCTGCTCGTAGAGCGGATACGGATTTTGGATGTACCGATCGTCAAATAGGGCGAGGCCGAGTCCGCCAGCCAGCGAGGTCATGGGTACAGGCTGAGCGGCGCGGAAGGCCCGCGTCAATCGAAGCGGCCCAAGTTGCGATCCACCGGGCGCGGCAAGCACTCCTGCCGTCTCAGGGAGACACATTCACCTGCACCGATGCTGAGAATTGCAGTCCCTGTTGTCTCAAGTCTGAGAAGATAGGTTGCCGATGACACACGAAGGTGAGGCGCCTGATGGTTCGCGACGACTGGGTCGTAGGCGGAGATCGTCGAACGGCAGCCGCTGATCGGATCTACGCTGCCGCAACAGACCTCGTCTTCCGACACGGACTCGACGCCTTCGACATCGACTCCTTGGCGTCACAGGTCCACTGTTCGAGGGCGACCATCTATCGCTACGCGGGAGGCAAGGCGCAGATACGCGACGCAGTGCTGTTGCGTCTCTCGGCGGGCATCACCGACACTGTCCGACGTGCAGTCGTGGGACTGAGTGGCCCTGAACGCGTCGTCACCGCCATCACCGTGGCGCTGGAGCAGATCAGGTCGAACCCCATTCGACGGCTGATGCTCACCTCGAGCAGTTCACCCGAACTCGGCGAGTTGCATGCATCACCCTTGCTGGCACACCTCGCGGGCGAACTGGCCGGCATTACCGACGCCGATCCGCAAGCGGCGCAATGGATTGTGCGGCTGGTGATGTCGCTGGCCTACTGGCCCGCCGGGAACAGTCGAGCCGAGCGACAGATGCTGAAGCGCTTTGTGGCTCCGGCGTTCGACGCGTAAGCGCTCCGGCATGGACCATTAGGCGACGGGTTTGATGCCGAGTTCGACGAGGAGTCGGCGCACCCGGTATTCGATATCGTCGCGAATCGGGCGGACGACGTCGATGCCCCGGCCAGCCGGGTCGGGCAGTTCCCAGTTCTCGTAACGCTTTCCGGGAAAGAACGGGCAGGAGTCCCCACACCCCATGGTGACCACGACGTCGGCGGCCCGGATGATCTCGTCGGTCCACGGCTTAGGAAACTCGCGGGTGATGTCGATGCCAACCTCGGCCATGGCGGTCACGGCGGCGGGATTTACCTCAGCAGCGGGTTCGGACCCGCCTGAGTAGACGCTGGCGTAGTCGCCCGCCAAGCGCTTGAAGAATCCCATGGCCATCTGCGACCGGCCCGCGTTGTGGGTGCAGAGGAAAAGCACGCCAGGCTTGGTGTTCGGCATCATGCAACGCTTTCGCGCGTGACAGCAGCGAATCGCTTTCGCAGAGCCAGTGATACGTAGACCAGGGCGACCAGCACGGGCACTTCGATGAGCGGGCCCACGACGCCGGCCAGTGCCTGACCCGACGTAGCACCGTAGGTGGCAATTGCGACAGCTATGGCCAGTTCAAAGTTGTTGCCCGCTGCGGTGAAGGCCAGAGTCGTCGTGCGCTGATAGCCCAGGCCCAGGATCGCGCCCAGGAGGTAGCCGCCGCCCCACATGACGGCGAAGTAGGCCAGCAGCGGCAGCGCAATGCGGAGTACGTCCAGCGGGCGGCTGGTGATCTGATGTCCTTGCAGTGCAAAGAGAATCATGATGGTGAACAACAGACCGTAGAGAGCCCAGGGCCCGATCTTCGGCAAGAACATCGAGTCGTACCAATCACGTCCCTTCGCTTTCTCGCCGAGCTTTCGGGAGAGGTATCCGGCGAGTAACGGGATCCCCAGGAAGATGAGCACTGATTTGGCTATCTGCCAGGACGAAGTACTGATAGTCGTCTGTGGCAGGCCGAGCCAACCAGGCAGTGCCGACAGATAGAACCAGCCGAGAGCGGCGAACATGACGACTTGGAAGATCGAGTTCAACGCAACCAGCACCGCTGCGGCTTCGCGATCGCCACAGGCGAGGTCGTTCCAGATTATGACCATTGCGATGCAGCGGGCGAGGCCGACGATGATGAGGCCTGTGCGGTATTCGGGAAGATCTGGCAACGACAGCCACGCCAGCGTGAACATCAGCGCCGGACCGAGAAGCCAGTTCAGCACCAGAGAACTGATGAGCAGTTTGCGGTCGCCGGTGACAGTGTCGAGTCGGTCATAGCGAACCTTGGCGAGCACCGGATACATCATGACCAACAAGCCGAGCGCAATAGGTAACGAGATACCGTCAACCTGAACGTGATTCAGTGTGATGTTGAGGCCGGGTATGAGTCGGCCCAAGAGCAGTCCCACCGCCATCGCGATGCCGATCCAGACCGGCAAGAACCGATCCAGGGTCGACAGGTTTGCGACGACGACAGGCTGTTCTTCGCGCTTTAGAACCTGACTCACGATGACGAGTCCGCAGCGCCGACGCTACAGCAGACCCCCGCGCCATCGCCGACGTTGTCGAAGTCGAGTGAGGGAGTGCCGAACATGTCCGAATCGGCAAGAACGGTGTAGAACTCCCACTTTTCGCCGGCAGGTCCGGTCACCCAGACCTTGTCCTGGCTGGCGAAGCAACAGGTTGTCCCGAGTTCCTCGTCAGTGAACAGCCCCTCGTTGGTCAGGCGTTCGATCTCGGCGTGGACAGCATCGCTGGACTCCACCTCGACGCCAAGGTGATTGAGAGTTCCGCCGTGGCCCGGGTTTTCGATGAGCACGAGTTTCAAAGGCGGTTCTGTGACGGCGAAGTTTGCGTAGCCGGGCTTGACCTTGGCCGGGACGGCGTTGAACAGCTTGGAGTAGAACGTGATCGCCTTGTCGAGGTCGTCGACGTTGAGAGCGAGCTGAGCCCGGGACATTATCGGTTCCCCTTAGCTTTGTGGCTTATGTCGAACTACCGACTCGACCGATCATGCCACCTCTTCGATATATGTCAATGCTCGTGGCAAGATGGCCGCATGCCCAAAACGTTGCCAGTGCTGGATATGTCCGAGCCGGTGTGCTGCTCGCCGGTCGCCGCCGGACCTGTCGACGACGACGCGGCATTGGCAATTGCGTTGCGGCTCAAGGCGTTAGCTGACCCGGTGCGGGTCAAGCTGGTGTCACTGCTGTTCAGTTCGGACGCGGGCGAGGTGTGTAGTTGCGACCTCGCCGCGGCGGTCGAACTGAGTGAATCCACAGTGAGTCATCACCTGTCCCAGTTGCGTCGCGCAGGTTTGGTCGAGTCCGAGCGACGCGGAATGAACGTCTACCACCGGCCGCGACGCGATGCGCTGATCGCTCTGTGCACAGTGCTCGACCCGAACTGCTGCCGATGACGATTCGTAGGCCCCTGCGCACCTTCGGACCTGCTGTACCTCTCGAAAACACCGAGCAGTCCAGCCACGACCTTCTCGACGCGACGAACTGGACGTTTGTCGTGGTTGACCGAACTCGGTGCGCTCACTGGTGGTACTCAGGCCGCAAGAGCGATTCCGCGCCATTGGTCGGCTTCGACTTGGGAAAACCCGCGTACTGTGATCCCCGTTCCGGGATACCGTGTCCGTGAACCGCGCTCGGATCTCGGCTTCCCAGGGCAACAACGTCGAACCCTTTCGACGCCCGGCTACCGGAGGTGCCTGGACATGCGAATTCTGGTGGACCTCAATCGCTGCCAGGGATACGCCCAATGCGTTCCCCTCGCCCCGGACGTCCTCAAAATGCATGGCGAGGAAGCACTCGCCTATGACCCGAATCCCGACGACTCCCAGCGCCAACGTGTGTTGCGGGCCGTGGCGTCGTGTCCCGTCCAGGCCATCCAAGTCGAAGTCGACCGACCCGCGGACCGAGCCGCGAAATGACCACCGCGTCGTTGGTCGCCGACCTGGTCGCGACCTTCAAAGCGGAAGGCCGCATCGTGATCGTCGGGGCATCACTGGCCGGGCTACGTGCGGCCGAAGCACTGCGCGACGAAGGCTTCACCGGCTCTCTGACTCTCATCGGGGATGAGGAGCACGAGCCCTACGACCGGCCACCTTTGTCGAAGCAGGTGCTGAAGGGTTGGGTGCCTGCGGATCACACCAAGTTGCCTCGGATGCGCACCCTGGATGCGGACTGGCGGCTTGGGGTCGCCGCCAGCGGCCTGGACCGCGCCAACCGAGAAGTGTTGTTGGCCAACGGTGACAGGGTGCCCTACGACCGACTGCTCATCGCGACCGGCACCCGCGCCCGTCCATGGTTCAACGCCGACGAGGCCGAGTTGGACGGCGTCTTCACGCTTCGCACCAGCACCGACGCCGCCCGGCTTCAGGCGGCGCTGCACGCAGGTCCGCGACGTGTGTTGATCGTCGGTTCGGGTTTCATCGGCTCCGAAATGGCTTCCGTCTGTTGCGAACTCGGCCTGCCAGTGACCGTTGCTGAGCGCGGTGGCGGCCCACTGGTTGGGGCATTAGGTGGGGTGGTCGGTGAGATCGCCGCCCAAATGCAGCGTGACGCCGGCGTCGACTTGCGCACCGGCGTCTCGGTACAGGCCCTCGAAGGCGACTCCGACAAGCATGTCCGGCGAGCCCGCCTCTCCGATGGGACCACCCTGGAAGTGGATGTCGTGGTGGCATCACTGGGGTCGATCCGCAACGTCGACTGGTTGGAGGGCGCTCAACTCGCCACCGGATTCTGGGGGCTTGCCTGCGATGCCGGCTGCCGGGCGTTCGACTTCAACGGAGTGGTGACCGACAACATCTTCGTCGCGGGCGATGTCGCCCGCGCCCCACATGTCCTCTACGAATACGAGTTCCTGTCGCTAGAACATTGGGACAACGCCGTTTCGGGTGCGCAAGTCGCGGCGAACAACATGGTCAACCTCGAGACCGGTCGATGCCCACACCTACCGCTGCCGTCTTTCTGGTCGGCTCAGTTCGGGGTGAACATCAAAGGCGTCGGCGTGTGTTCCTTCGGCGACGAGATTGTGTTCACCCAGGGCTCTGTCGAAGACCGCCGCTTCGCCGCCGCGTACGGGCACCGGGGCCGCATCGTGGGTGCCGTCACGTTCAATCACGGCAAGTGGCTGGAGTACTACGGGTCCTTGATTGAACGGTCCGCGCCTTTTCCACCACCGCCGCCGGGTTTTGACCAACCCATCGACTGCAAGCCGATCCCCGCGCGGTTCCCGGACCCTCGGGAGCCGACCGCGTTTCCCGACGTTGTCTTGACCGGCCATGATCCGACCTCGCGTGGTGCAGAAGTCTTGCGCAGCTGAACCCAATCCTGGATTGAGGAGCCACCATGACACGGGCAGAAACCGCCTGGGCGGACGCGATGAAGTTCACCAACCGCCACGACCCGTACCCGTTCTTCGACCAGTTGCGCGAAACACCGGTCGTGCAAGTAGCCGAGGACACCTATGTCGTAACCGGTTACCGTGAACTGCTGGCGCTGGCCCACGATCCTCGGATCAGTTCGGACCTCAGTCGCAGCCCCATCGTCGCTCAATCGTCGCACCCCGAAGGCACGCCCGGAGCAGCAGACCTCGACAGCTACGGCGGCGCCGCCAGCATCATCGTCTCCGACCCACCCGACCACGACAGAGCCCGCCGCCAAATGATGCGGCACTTCGGGCCACCCCACTCTCCGGACGTGATTCCGAACATGGAGCCCTACATCCAACGGATGTGCACCGAGTTGCTCGACACCATTAAAGCCAAGGCCGAGAACAGATTCGACGTCGTCAACGACTATGCATACCCGGTGCCCGTCGCTGTGATCTGCAAGATTCTCGGCGTACCCACGAAGGACGAACCCACCTTCCACGCCTGGGTCCACGATTTCATCGCCGGCGCGGACCTGGGGCCCGACGCTGCGACCGAGGAAGGCCAGGCCCGCGTCCAGAAGCGCCGCGACAGCGCCGCGGCTCTCACGCGATACATGTCCGATCTGATCCATCACTACCTCAAAGAGCCCGGCGAAGGGCTGCTGTCCAAACTGGTGAACGACAGCGAGGGACCCGATGGGGCGATGTCACCGAATGAGGCTGCCGCCAACGGGATGCTGCTGCTGGTCGCCGGGCACGACTCCACCGTCAACACCATCTCCAACTGCGTGATGACGTTTCTGCGCAACCCAGGAACTCTTGAGCGGCTGCGTGACAAGCCGGAGCTGATTCCCCGCGCCATCGAAGAGGTGCAGCGGCTGCAGTCAGCCGTTCAGTTCTTTCCCAGCTACAGCTCAACGGCCGACATCGAGATCGCCGGGACCGTCATCCCGGAGGGATCCGCGGTGCATCTGATGTTCAGCGCGGCGAACCGCGACCCCGCGAGGTTCATCAACCCGAACAAGTTTGACCCCGAGCGAGCCGACAACGAGCACCTCGGTTGGGGCAGCGGCATCCACACGTGCATGGGCGGCCCGCTCGCGCGGCTGGAGGTCAACCTCGTCCTGGAGAATTTCCTGCAACGCGTGGAGAACCCACGGCTCGTCGTCGACCCGCCGCCGTACCGTCAGAGTCAGATCTTTCGCGGACCCGCACACCTTCTGATCGACTTCGACCGCATCACTGATTAAGCGGGCCACGCAGGTATGCCCTGCCCTTCTCGATGCGAACGAGTGGCGGCAGGCGCTTGAGGGGACAACCCCGCCCCCTTTCGGAGGTCACCCGATAGCCCCGGCGCAATCTGCCGACTCATTTCTGCATCAACGGCGTTATGATCAAAGCCAGGCCATCCCGATTGCCCGGCCGCTTTCTCGGTGCCCTCGCGCCGAATCTGATACCGCTGTGCGTTGGCACAACAGCGCACCAGCATTGAGGTTCCGCGATGCTGGCGGGCGAGCCGCCGCTACGGCGGCCAGGCGCTTCCCTGAGCGCCGCACCACCTGAAATGACGCCTCTTCGGGTGCTTACGCAACATCCGGTTCCTGTCGTAGCCGTAGCGGACGGCGGTGCCATCGTGTTTGCGAACACAGCGTTTGCTGATGTGCTCAGTTGCTCATGTGACGCCGTCACGGCGATGAGTTATGAGGACATCTGCTCCGTACTGCCGCCTGATGAAACGCTTGTAGCGGTCACCCGGCTAGGCCCCAACACCATTGGGCGCTTGCTGCAATTGGGTGAGGCGACACTATTCGTCAAGATGCGCAGGTCGGCGATACTCAGCGCCGCTGACGCGGGTCCAGTCACGCTGTTCGAAGGGCTGATGAGACGCCTGTCGCGGCTGGCTGCGGGACAACTCCCATGAGACACGGGGCCACACGAAGTCGACAAAATTTACTTGCGGACGCTCTCCG
Source organism: uncultured Actinomycetota bacterium (assembly GCA_963822655.1). GTDB lineage: Bacteria > Actinomycetota > Actinomycetes > Mycobacteriales > Mycobacteriaceae > Mycobacterium. The sequence continues at coordinate 445,009 of CAWGIJ010000011.1, read as the reverse complement.
GACCGCGAAAATCCGCTAGCGGGCTATATATGCCCTGAACCGCTCAAACTCTGTGGAGCTAAGGGGAATCGAACCCCTGACCTTCTCGATGCGAACGAGACGCGCTACCAACTGCGCTATAGCCCCTGACCGGTAGATCAGGCTACCAGCCGCGGCCGGTCTCGCCGAACGGCTACTGCCCGGCCGCCCTGGCCAGGTCCCAGTGCAACTCGCGGGCGTACGGCGCGTAGTCCAGGTGCTCGAACATCGGATCTTCGTCGTCGATCTCTAGCACCACTGCACCGGGACGCCGCAACCGTGACGGCACCACGTCGTACTCGTGGTCGTAGGTGTTCTCGACGCCCAACTGCGAACGCGTCATCCGTTCCATTCGGCGCCGGCGTACCCGCTCCTCGATCCGGGTCTGCTTGCGTAGGTACCCCAGGTAAAGGACGGTCGACAGTGCGATGACACTGAAGAAGCCCCAGGCCGACGGCGTCAGCAGGAATGCGGTCGTCGCCGAGAGCACCAGGGTCGCCGCCAGAATCATCAGCACCCGCATGCGGGATGCGTACTTGCGGGCCGCGAGCGCGGCGGCCTTGTCCGGGTCGAAACGATGCCGCCGGTCGTGGGCGGGTGCGGCACGCAGCGGCGTGTCCTCGGCGATCAGGATCCCCGAGGTGTCGTCCATGTACTCGTATTCGTTCTCGTCGTCGAAGGCCTCGCCCACGTCGTCGTACTCGATGGCGAGGTTGACCTGGGTGTCGGTGTCGTCGTCGGTCTCATCGTCGACATCGACGGCGGCGGGGGGAAGCGCGGCCGAGTCGGGGTCGACCATGTCGACGTCAAGGTGGTCGGGGCCGGTCTCTTCAACCGACAGCGGAGCAGCGACCGCGGCCGTGACGCGCGACGGCGGAGCGTCGTCAGTCTCGTCCTCGTCGGTGTCGTCGACGTCGACGTCGTCGTCGTACTCGTCTTCTCCTTCCGGCTGCCAGTCCGGGTCGCTGCGATGCCCGGCGGCCGGCTTGCCGCGCCTGATCAGGCGGGCCGCCGTGCTGTTGTTGAGCACCCGGGTAGCGAGCGCGACGTCGCTGGTGCGGCGCACCGCGTCACGCTTGCTGACCAGCATGGGGACCAGCACGAACAGCCAGAGCACCACGAGTGAGATCCAAAGCAATGATTGCGGGATGCTTGGCATGGCGACCCGCTCCTTTCCCGCCCAGACGTGACCAATTGACGACGCCGCTGCCAAGCATCATTAGTCACAAAAGTCACGTTCGTAACACGACACGCCGCGAGTTATTGACGGACTAAAACAGTTATGCCCAGCGTGCGTGGCCGTCGCGGACCAGCGTCGAGGCGACCGACCCGTATACCTCCTCGATCGTCAGGCCCACCAGCAGGTGATCCCGCCAGCCGCCGTCGACCTGGAGGTAGCGCTTCAACAAACCCTCCTCGCGGAACCCGACCTTGGCTAACACGGCCCGGCTCGCTGAATTCTCCGGCCGCACAGTCGCTTCCACCCGGTGCAACCTGACGGGGCCGAAGCAGTGGTCGAGACCCAGCGCCAGAGCGCCAGTGGCGACGCCGCGGCCCGTCGCCGAACTGCACACCCAGTAGCCGATCCACGCCGACCTCAGCGCGCCGTGCGTGATGTTGCCGATCGTCAACTGCCCACAGAACTGGCCGTCCAACTCGATCACGTACGGCAGCATGCGGCCCTTGCGAGCTTCGGCCCGCAGACTGGCGCAGATCGGCGGCCAGGCCGACATCGAATGTCGCGCAATCCAATCGACTTCGGTGCTGGGTTCGTACGGCTCCAGGTTCGATCGGTCGGCCAGCCGTGCGCGGCTCCACTGCGGGGCATCGCGCAGACGCACCGGACGCAGCCGAATCACACCCGCGGCCACCCGCAGCGGACCAACCGGGGATGGCCAGCCGGGGTGCTGCGAGCTGGAGCGCCAGATTGTCACGAGCCGAAACTAGCGGGTCGATCAGCCACGCTGAGCCAGAAATGCCACGTCGACGATCTCGCCGGTGCGGATCTGCTCTGCCTCACGGGCAACCATGACCAGACAGTTTGCCTCAGCCAGCGTCGCCAGCAGGTGCGAGGAGGCGCCGGGCGCCCCGCCCAGCGCCTGCACCAAGTACTCCCCGGTGTCCTGGTCGCGCATCAACTGCCCGCGCAGGAAGCCCTTGCGGCCGGCAATCGAGGTGATCGGCGACAGCGTGCGCGCCCGCACCACCCGACGCATGGGCTGCCGCTTGCCCAGCGACAACCGGATCAGCGGTCGCACCATCACCTCGAACACCACCAGCGCGCTGACCGGGTTGGCGGGCAGCAGAAATGTCGGCACCCCGTCGCGGCCCAACTGTCCAAAGCCCTGCACGGAGCCGGGATGCATCGCGACGCGGGTGACCTCCATCTCGCCGAGCTTCGACAGCGTCGACCGCACCGCCTCGGCCGCGGCACCACCGACGGCACCCGCGATCACCACAATCTCGGCCCGATTCACTTGTCCCTCAACGACTTCGCCGAGTTCACGGGCATCGTTGCCGACGATGCCGACTCGGTTGACCTCGGCGCCGGCATCCCGCGCGGCGGCGGCGAGCGCATAGGAGTTGACGTCGTAGACCTGGCCGTTGCCCGGCGTGCGCGAGATATCGACCAACTCGCCACCGACCGCCAGGATCGACACCCGCGGGCGCGGATGCACCAGCACCCGCTCACGTCCCACCGCGGCCAACAGCCCGACCTGCGCGGCGCCGATGATCGTCCCGGACCGCACCGCCACGTCGCCCGGTTGGACGTCGTCGCCGGTCCGCCGCACGTAGGCACCCGAGCGGACACCGCGCAGCACCCGCACCCGCGACTGGCCGCCATCGGTCCAGCGCAACGGCAACACCGCGTCGGCGAGCGTCGGCAGCGGCGCGCCGGTCTGCACCCGCGCCGCCTGGCCCGGCTGCAGCCTGCTGGGGGTGCGCGTGCCGGCCGTAACGCTGCCCATCACCGGCAGGGTCACGCCGCCACCGGCGGGCACCTCGGCCTCGTCGTCGGGATGCTCGTCGGCCGGATCGGCCTCCCCCACCCCGAGCACGTCGACGCTGCGCACCGCGTAGCCGTCGATCGCGGCCTGGTCGAAGCCGGGCAGTGGGCGTTCGGTGACGACTTCTTCGGCGCAGAGCAGACCTTGCGCTTCGGCGATCGCGACCCGCACCGGCCTTGGCGCCACCGCGGCGGCCGTCACCCGGGCTTGTTGCTCTTCCACCGAACGCACAGCGGCGCCTCTCTCGTTGCTCGGGCGCTTGAGCTAGCGGCCCGCCTAGTCCCCGGCCAGACCCAATCGAGTCACCAGCCAACGCCGTAGATCTGGCCCGTAGTCGTCACGGTCCAAGGCAAAGTCAACCGCAGCCTTGAGGTAGCCGCCGGGATTTCCCAAGTCGTGTCGGGACCCGCGATGAACGACGACATGCACCGGATGCCCCTCGGCGATCAGCAAAGCGATTGCGTCGGTCAGCTGCATCTCGCCGCCGACACCGCGCTGAATGCGTTGCAGCGCTGGGAAAATCGCGCGATCCAGGACGTACCGGCCGGCCGCGGCGTACAGCGACGGCGCGTCCTGGGCCCGCGGCTTCTCCACCATGCCGTTGACCTTGAGCACGTCTACGTCGGCACCGGGCACCGTCTCTACGTCGAATACGCCGTAAGAGCTGATCTCCTCGGGCGACACCTCGATGGCGCACAGCACCGATCCGCCGAATTGCGCCCGCACCTTCGACATCCTCTCGAGCACACCGGTCGGCAACACCAGGTCGTCGGGCAGCAGGATCGCGACGGCGTCCTCGTCCTCCCACAGCACCGGCTCGACGCAGCTGATCGCGTGCCCCAGGCCCAGCGGCTCGGATTGCACGACGGACTCGACCTTGATCAGGCCCGGCGCCCGACGCACCTTGGCCAGCATGGCCTTCTTGCCACGGGCCTCCAGGGTGCTTTCCAGCACGAGGTCCTGCACGAAATGCGCGACGACGCCGTCCTTGCCCTCGGAGGTGATGATCACCAACCGCTCCGCCCCGGCTCCGGCCGCCTCGGCGGCCACCAGTTCGATGCCGGGGGTGTCGACCACCGGCAGGAGTTCCTTGGGCACCGTCTTGGTGGCGGGCAGGAAACGGGTGCCCAGACCGGCCGCGGGCACGATCGCCGTGCGCGGAACCGATACGGGTGAGGTCGCCATCACAGAAACAATATCGTTGACCCTGTGGCGATCGAGGGCAAGGCCGCATTGCGGGATCGGCTGTTGGCGGCGCGGCGATCCGTTTCCGATGACGCCCGGGCGCTGCAGGCCGCCGCCTTGGTCGACCACGTCGACGCGTTGATCAGCTACGGCGGCACGGCCTGCGCCTATGTGCCGATCGGCGCGGAGCCCGGATCCGTCGAGATGCTGGACGCGCTGGCACGGCATGCCGACCGGGTACTGCTGCCGGTAGCCCGCACCACCCCCGACGACGGCGCTGTAGCGCTGCAGTGGGGCGAGTACCGCCCCGGTGAGCTGGTGACGGCCCGGTTCGGCCTGCTGGAACCGGGCGGGCCCTACCTGCCGGCGGCGGTGGTCGCCGAGGCGGGCGTGGTGATCGTTCCGGCGCTGGCCGTCGACCGCCGCGGGACGCGGCTGGGGCGCGGCCGCGGGTTCTACGACCGGACGCTGGTGTTGCGCGACCCGAGGGCGTGGCTGATCGCCGTGGTTCGCGACGAGGAACTGCTCGACGAGGTGCCCAGCGAACCGCACGACGTGCCGATGACGCATGCGCTGACCCCCGGCCACGGCCTGGTCGAGCTGGCCGGTTAGCAGCCCCGCAGCACGCGGCGCATCGCGTCCTTCTCGTTGGCCGACACCCACAACCGGTAGGCCGCCTTCACCTCGACCACGCGGGCGACGAACGCGCACCGGAACCCGGGGTTGGGCGGCAACCACGACCCGACATCGCGAAAAGCCTTGTCGAAGTTGACTTGTCCACCGACGGCCAGCAGGTTGCGCGGATCGTTGGCGAAGTCGCGGCGACGCTGGTCATCCCACAGCCGCGCGCCCTTGTACCAGGCGTCCGACAGCGAGACCAGGTGGTCGATCTGCACGGTCGACGAGGTGTCGGGGCCACGGACGAAGTCGATGGTCGCCCCGGTGTAGGGGTCATGCAGGACACCGCTCTGCGCGAAACAGGTCCCCGGGCGCACCTGAAGGCCGGCCAGGTCGCGGCGCAGGATGTCGTCGCGGGTGTTGCAGCCGTTGTGGCCGAACTCGACGTTGACGTCGTCGCTCCACGCCTCGCCGAATCGGAACCGTTGGAAGTCGCTGACCCGGTCCCAACCCTGCACGGGTAGCGCCTCCATCTGCTGCCGGGCCGCGTCGAAGTTCGGGGTGGCAGTGGGTGAAGGACCCGGCTCGGGCCGGTGGGCGTCGTGGAAGTACTGCCACCCGACGGCCCCCGCGATCACGACGAGAATCAGGACGGCCAACACATTTCGGAATTGGCCGCCCATGTCGGTCAGGCGTCCGCGTCGAACGTGCAGCCCTGCGCGATGCGCCCGAGTAGGTCACCCAACTGCGACACCTCTTTCGCGCTCAGGCCGTCGAAGACGTGCTGGCGAACCGCGCGCACATGACCGGGAGCGGCCGCGCTCACAGTCCGTAAACCCTTGCTCGTCAACGCCGCACGGGTGAGTCGCCCGTCGCACGGATCGGTCTCGCGTTTCAGGCAGCCCGCGGCTTCGAGACGCTTGACCACGTGCGACAGGCGGGACAGCGAGCCATTGGTCACCGCCGCAAGCGTTTTCATGCCCAGCCGATGGTCGGGCTGTTCGGCGAGCACGCCCATCACGATGTATTCGTACTGCGTCAGTTTCGAGTCGCGGCGAAGTTGCGTGTCGAGCGCGGCCGGCAGGCGGGTCATGACGCGGACCAACTCGAGCCAGGTATGGCGTTCGGTGTCATTCAGCCACCGCGGTTGGTCGCTCACCACGTCACCGTAACTCACTTGACGCTTCAAGTCATACCTGTTAGCTTCACTTGAAGCGTCAACTCAAGGTTGGATGAAAGGCCGGACTATGAATCTCGCGCTGTGGATCTGCCAGGGCGTGCTCGCGCTGGCCTTCGCAGGGGCCGGGCTGATGAAGCTCTCGTTCGACGGCAAAGCTCTAGCCGAGAAGGGCATGGGTTTCGCGTCGGAGGTCTCGCCGGCCTTTCTCAAGTTCCTCGGCACAGCCGAGGTGCTCGGCGCGATCGGCGTCGTCGTGCCGGCGTTGGTGCACATCGCACCGGTCCTCGTCCCAGTCGCCGCCGCCTGCCTCGCCGTCGTCATGCTCGGCGCGATCGGCGTTCACGTGCAACGCCGCGAGTGGTCCGGCCTGGTGGCGCCCGTCGTGCTGCTGGCCGCTGCGGTGTTCGTCGCGTGGGAACGGTTCGGCGCGTACGCCTTCTGACGCGCGGCTCAGCCGGTGGGCGCCTGACGACGCTCTGAGGATTTCAACCACCCGGATTCGTCGGCGACGACATCGATGGTTATCGGTTACCGCTGTGCTGGGACGCCTCGGGAGATGGGCGCCAGATGATTCCTGGGTCGCGCCAGCCCGGGTCAGGGAAGCTGCGACCCGGCTGCCGGCCGGGGCCTGCTGTCGGTGATGCCGGCTGGTGTTGCTTCGTCTGCTCGACATGGGCGACAAACATTCCGATCGTTGCTGCGACCCCCACGATGCCCACCGCGATGCCTATCCAGGTGTCGCGACTCAACGTTGGCCTTCTCACGCCGGTTCGCTCCTCTCATGCCGGATCGACCGCTACGGGCGACGATGACCCGAGAATTGCTCCAGGCTATGGGTCCACCAACGTTGCATGCGACGAATCGCTCGTACTACGCGGCGGCTACGCGCAGCCGGGTCAGTGCGTGTGTCGTCATGAATTCGCATCTGCAAGCTTGATGAGTCCACCGTAACCAGGCTGCCGTCAGCAGCTAACTGCGCGCGCGACACCGTCTGCGTGGACACCGGCGGGTATCAAGAAAACGATCGACAACAGAATCGTCCCGAGCACCAAACCACAAATCTCCCACGGCGAATAGCGTCTGATCGCTGCAGCGACGCAGATGAGCAGGCTGATGACCAGAACGGGACCGTAGCCGAACAGCATCCAACTGAAGCCCGCCTTCTGGGCGACGTACCACCGCGGCAGACACGTCGATGCGGTCGCGTCACGGAACCCGAAGGTGGAATTCGGCGGTAGCTGGTGATGGATGGCCAGCACGTAACCGTCGACGATGGTTCCCAACAGATATACCGTTACACCGCAAGCGATTACGGTACAGATCCATCCAACGACCATCCCCGCGCGGCCCGAATGGATTTCGCGGTTGTCGTGCGCGTCGGCGCTTCGCCGCGGTTCGCTGTGGTGATCGACCGGGCCGCCGGCTGCCCTGCCCGCTCTGCTGGCGACGACCGCCGTGACGCTCAAGACACCGATGAAGGCAAGGACGCCCGCGCCGCCCATGAATGCGACCATTAGTCGCCATCCGTGCCTCGCGGCCGCGATAAGGGCAGCGCTCGCACCGACGTTGAAGATCACGTACACCGGCGCGGTACGGGCCGCGGCACGATTGCCGGCGACCCAGGATTGCTCGTTGCGCATCGTTGACGGGGTGCGCACGCCGCCGCGGGTGCCGCGTGCCAGTCCGTCTCGCGCCGCGCGCCGGCTGCCCACCACCACTAGCGCGCTCATGGCGGCCAGGAAGAGTTCGACGACTCCAGCCATCACCAGGGCCTGTAGCTGTGCCTGATTCATGCTGTGGTCCGTTCGGGTGTCGCTGCTCGTCCGGCGAAATAGCCTGGTCTCAGGCTAAACGGCAGTGTCGATAAAACGGCCTTCGAGCGGAAATGAGCGTGCCCGCTCAGAACTGAGCGGGCACGGCATCGTTGTCTTGGGGTGGGTTATATAGCGTGGACCTTGCTGGCCTGCGGACCCTTGGCACCCTGGGTGATTTCGAACTCCACCTTCTGGTTCTCCTCGAGGCTGCGGAAGCCGCCGCCTTCGATCTCCGAGTAGTGGACGAAGACGTCCGGACCCTCGGTTTGCTCGATGAAGCCGAAGCCCTTTTCAGCGTTGAACCACTTCACAGATCCCTGTGTCATTTTGTCTCCTATGTCAGAGATACCGGCCCGCACCGTGCGGACCAGCGGCCGAATGATCAGACGGCTGCTTCTGGCTTGCCCTGCAAGGAGAAAAAGACGCCCGCACCAAGTTTCTGCGCGAGCGTGTGTGAAACACGAACACTTAGAATTTCGACTGTTCTCATGCTACCTGGTCATTTGACCGTCGTTGTACACCCCGCCAACCGGGCACCGAGGGCGCGGTCAAAGTAGGGTCGGTTTTCGGCCTCAGACCCTGACGGCGGGCCGGCGCCGACGGCGTCGGGAATGACACACGCCACGTGGCGGTTTTAGCACTTAAGATTGTAGAGTGCTAAGCGTTTCGACCATCTTGGAGGTTTGTGTGCCGACTTACAGCTACGCGTGTACCGAGTGCGGTAATCGCTTCGATGTCGTCCAGGCCTTCAGCGACGACGCCCTGACCAACTGCGAGCAGTGCTCGGGCCGGTTGCGCAAGCTGTTCGGCAATGTCGGCGTGGTCTTCAAGGGCAGCGGCTTCTACCGCAACGACAGCCGCGAGGCGTCGAAGGACTCGGGCGCCAGCTCGTCGAGCTCCAGCTCGGCGCCGAGTTCGGAAAGCTCGTCCTCGAGCGACACGTCCAGCTCCTCCTCGGAGAAGTCGAGTTCGTCGAGCGACAGTTCCGCCAAGTCCGACTCCTCGACGAAGTCGGACTCCTCGTCATCGAAGTCCCCGGCCACCACGTCCAGCTAGCCGGTTATCCACAAGCGGTCCTTCGGGTGGCCGCACGCACCGCGTCCGTGCGCCTACCGTGAGCGCGTGGGCGGTTCTTCGACATCGCTGAATCCGTCTCTGCCGGAGCGTCTTTCGCAGTGGCTGCGACCTGACTGGTCGCGGACGGTGTTGGCGCGACGCATCGTCGCGGGCGGGTTGGTGGTCCTGGCCGCGGTTGCGGCGTGGCGGCCCGATCCCGACGACCAGCACACCGAGGTCGTCGTAGCCGCACGGGATCTCGAGCCGGGTACCGGGCTCACCGCCGACGACGTGCGGCTCGAAACACGTTCCACGCCAACGATTCCCGACGGCTCACTGACCGGTGTCGACTCCGTCGTCGGCGCGACGCTGGCCGGCCCGACCCGGCGCGGCGAAGTGCTCACCGACGTGCGACTGCTCGGTCGGCGCCTCGCCGAATCCGCGGCGGGACCCGACGCGCGGATCGTGCCCGTCCATCCGGCCGACATCGCGCTGATCGACGTGGTGCGGCCCGGCGACGTCGTCGACGTGGTGGCCGCAGCGGAGGGCAATGCCCAGGCCACCGCGCACGTCGTGGCCACCGACGCGATCGTGGTGTCGGTGTCGGCGAAGCCGAAAGCTCAGAGCGCAGGCAGCGACCGGGTGGTGCTTGTCGCGCTGCCGGCGGCGTCAGCCACCGCGGTGGCGGGCGTCGCCCTGGTCGCCACCGTGACGCTCACCCTGCACTAAGGGTCTGACCAGACAAACAGCAAACTCTCGCATCGCCAGTGTGACTCGGCTAGCTTTTTTCTTGGGCTCCAATTGGTTCGTGGCTTACCCACTGTGGAAAGGACATCCCGATGTTGAAGGGCTTCAAAGAGTTTCTCGCACGCGGCAACATCATCGACCTGTCGGTCGCGGTCGTCATAGGTACCGCGTTCACCGGTCTGGTCACCAAGTTCACCGAAAGCGTGATCCAGCCGCTGATCGACCGGATCGGCGCCGGCGGAAAATCCGATGTCGGGCTTTTGAAAATAAGCATCGGCGACGGCAAGTTCATCGATTTCAACGTCGCAATTTCGGCCGCGATCAACTTCATCATCATCGCGGCGGTGGTGTACTTCCTGGTCGTGCTGCCATACAACACGCTGCGCAAGCGTGGTGAGGTCAAGCAGGCCGAGGACACCGAACTCTCGCTACTCACTCAGATCCGGGATCACCTCGCCGAAACCAATGGCGGCTCAGCGGGTCATCACTCCGCCAACGCTCCGGAAAGCGCGACCGTCGAAGACAGGTAGTTCAGGTGTGATGCGGGGGCGCGTTGTCGCGCAACCACTGCTCGTGAGCCTCGACGTCGCGGCTCGCGTCCGGGTCACGCTCGTCTGCCGACGTCTTCGGTAGCACGTCGCGGTCGTCACCGGCATGGCTGGTCATACCGAGCGTCAGATCTCCAGGCTGGAGAGCTGCCCGATGATTTGGGCCGCAAGGGGTTCAGCGTCGCCATGCCGTCGCGCACCGCTTGCCGCGAACCGGCCAGGTTGACCACCAGCGTGCTACCGGAGATACCGGCCAGACCGCGCGAGAGGCCGGCCTCGGCAATGCCCGCGGACAGACCGGACGCGCGGACCGCCTCGGCGATCCCGGCGACCAAGCGGTCGAGGATGTCCAGCGTCGCCTCGGGGGTGACGTCACGTGGCGTCACACCGGTGCCACCGACCGACACCACCAGATCGACGCCACCGATCACAGCGGTGTTGAGCGCGTTCCGGATGTCCACCTCGTCGGCAGCGACGGCGATCACGCCGTCCACCACGAATCCGCCCTCGGTCAGCAGTTCGGCCACCAACGGACCGCTGTGGTCCTCGTCGCCGTGGTCATCCACCACAACAACGAGTGCCCTGCCGACCAATTCCGCGCCCTGTTCCATGGTTGCAACCGTATATCTGGTCACCGGCCTCGGCGCGGCGGCTCTGGTCACTGTTGCGCCTTGCCCAACGTGACCTGGATTTTCTTCGTCTCGCCCGACGGATCCTTGATCGTGAGCATGACCTTGTCGCCGGGCGCCTTCGATCGGACGGCGGCCACCAACGCGTCGGCACTGTTGACCGTGCGGTCGTCGACCTTGATGACAACGACCCCGCCGGGCATCCCGGCGGCCGCGGCCGCGCCGTTGGGGACGACCTCGACGACCTTGGCGCCGGGCGTCTCCTTGTCGTTGGTGACCTGCACCCCCAGCGAGGCGTGCGAGGCGGTGCCCGAGCTGATCAGCTCATCGGCGATGCGCTTGGCCTGGTCGACCGGAATCGCGAAGCCGAGCCCGATCGAGCCGCTCTGCGCGTCCGGCGAGTCACCACCGAGGGTGGCGATCGCAGAGTTGACGCCGACCAGCTGTCCGCTCATGTTGACCAGTGCGCCACCGGAGTTACCGGGGTTGATCGCGGCATCGGTCTGGATGGCGTCCAGCACGGTGTTCTGGTTGCCGGTCTCACCGGTGGTGGAGACCGGGCGGTTGAGCGCGCTGACGATGCCGGTGGTTACCGTGCCGGACAGGCCGAGCGGCGAACCGACCGCCATCACCGGCTGACCGACGTGCAGGTTGGCCGACGACCCGATGCTGATCGGGGTCAGGCCCGTCACGCCTTGCACGCGAACCACCGCGATATCCGTGGTGGGGTCGGCGCCGACGACGGTGAACTCCGCGGTGCGTCCGTCAGAGAAGGTGACCGTGGTTTTCGGCTTGCCCGCATTGGGGGGCGGCGGCTGGTCCGGGTCCGGCGGCGGGGCGCCGGGATCTTCGTCGGGGCTTTGGCGTTGTTCGGGGTTCGGGCGCCCGTGCGGGGCCGGGGCCTTGCCGGGGTTGGCCGCCGAGGCGACGACGTGGTTGTTGGTGAGAATCAAGCCGTCCGCCGACAGGACGATGCCGGAGCCCTCTTCGGACGCGCGCCCGATGTTGGTCTCGAGCATGACGACGCTGGGCACCACCTTGGAGGCGATCTGCTCGACGCTGCCGAGCGGCGCGTTCGACGCCGGCATGCCGGGGGTCGCCCCGCCGGGCATCGCTCCGTCGGCGATCGAGGAAAGCGTGCCGTGATGTGCGATCACCGAGGCGGCGGCACCGCCGATACCTGCCGATACCACCGCGACTGCCACCGCACCGACCGTCAATGCGCCTGCGCGAGAACGCTTTCGCGGCGCGGGCAGCTGCGGCGGCGGACCGCCGGCGGCGTGCCCGGCCTGACCGGCGAACGGACCGTACGGCTGCTGGTATCGCGGCTGCTGTGGCTGCTGACCCGGCCGCCACTCGTATCCCTGCGGATACGTTCTGCTGCCCGTAGCCGGAAAGGCCCGTGTCCCCACGCTGATCGGACACCGGTCGGTATCCGTGTTGCTGCGGCGGTGGCGAATACCTCGGGTGATTCGTCATGTCGCTAGGTCACTCTCTCTTTTGTGCCGTCATACAGACTCAAACAGTAACTGGATCACTACCTTGCCTGCGTGGTCTGAGATTCGACTGAGATAACGTCCGCGGGGTCTGCCGAGTTCCCCGGAATTGCTTGCTCACCGACATTCGGCGCCACGACCTCGTCGGATGGGTAAGCGACGTCGGCGATCGGCTGCCCGGGCAGTAGCACGAAGATCGACGTTCCCGGCGGCTCGGCACCCGGCACCGTCTCCTCCACGCGCAGCGCCCCGCCGTGCTTGAGCACCACCTGTTGGACGATCGCCAGGCCAAGCCCCGAGCCGGGCATTGAGCGCGACGTTGTCGACCGATAGAACCGCTCGAAAACCAGTTCGCGCTCGTGCTCCGGGATGCCCGGCCCGTGGTCGGAGACCACCAGCTCGGCGTGCGTGGCGTTCAGCTGACGCAGTCGGACGCCGACGTGCTCGCCGGACGGGCTCCACTTGGCGGCGTTGTCCATCAGGTTCAGCACCGCACGCGAGAGGCCCGCGGAGTCGCCGTAGACCTCCCAGGGCGTGATCTCGACATCGAACTCAACATCGATGCGGCGCCGGCGGACTCGTTCCAACGACCTGTCGATGACCTCGCTCATGTCGACCGGCTCGTTCACCACCTCGCTGGCGTCGCTGCGAGTGAGGTCCACCAGATCGCCTACCAGAGTGGACAATTCCTCGATCTGGGCGATCACGTCGGTCCGCAGATCGGTCATCTCCTGCTCCGGGATCGGCGGCGCACCCGGGGCGCTGGACGCCATCAACAGCTCGATGTTGGTGCGCAGCGAGGTCAACGGGGTCTTCAGCTCATGGCCGGCATCGGCGACGAGCCGTGTCTGACGGTCGCGCGACTCGGCCAGAGCACGCAGCATCATGTTGAAAGCCTGTGTGAGCCTTGCTAATTCGTCGCTACCGTAGACCGGGATCGGCCGCAGGTCGTCGGTGCGCGCGACGCGCTCGGCCGCACCGGTCAACCGGCGCACCGGTCTCAGTCCGGCCTGGGTGACCAGGGCGCCGGCCACCGCGGCGACGGCCATGCCGACGCCGCCGACAATCAGCAGCACCCAGCGCAGCTTCGTCATCACCGCGTCGGTCGGCCCGAGGCTCTTGGAGATCAGCAGCGAGCTGCCGTTCGGCAGATGCACCGCCAGCACCCGCTGGTTGGCCGCGGTCCGCCGCGACATGAAAAGGTCGCCGCGGATGACCGCCTTCTCCTGCTGCCCCACCGGCAGCGTCTGGCCCTCCTGGTTGGCGGTGAAGATCGACCGGCCAGGAGTCACCAGCATGGCGTTGACGTCCGAATACGCCGTTCCCTCAATGGCTTTCGCGGGATCGGCGGCCAACGACCCGCTGGCGATCAGCAGCTGAGCGCGGCTCTGCAACTGATTGTCGATGTCCTTGTACAGCGCGGCCGAGATCACCGCGTAGACCGCGACGGCCATCAAAATGACGACCATCGCCACCATCGACATCGCCAGCAGCATCACGCGCCATCGCAGCGACAGCGACGTGCTGGTCCGCAAGGCAGTCCGGCGCCGATGGAAGAGTGTTCTCAGGGGCATCAGGGAGGGGTTTCGCGGAGCACGTAACCGACTCCACGAACGGTGTGGATCAGTCGCGGCTCGCCGCTGGCCTCGGTCTTGCGACGCAGGTAACCCACGTACACCTCGAGCGCGTTACCCGACGTCGGGAAATCGAAACCCCACACCTCTTCGAGAATGCGACTGCGTGTTAATACCCGTCGCGGATTGGCGATCAGCATCTCCAGCAAAGCGAATTCAGTACGGGTCAGGCTGATCTGACGATTACCGCGGGTTACTTCGCGAGTCACCGAATCTAGCGTCAGGTCGGCGAACGTCATCGCCACCGATTCGGAGGAGTCGTCGATTCTTGTCCGGCGCAGCAGCGCGCGCATGCGCGCCAGCAGTTCCTCGAGCGCGAACGGCTTGGGCAGGTAGTCGTCGGCGCCCGCGTCGAGGCCGGCGACCCGCTCGGAGATGGTGTCTCGGGCGGTCAGCACGAGGATCGGCAGATCATCGCCGGTGCTGCGCAGCTGTCGGCACACCTCGAGCCCGTCCAGGCGCGGCATCATCACGTCGAGCACGACCCCGTCGGGCCGGTCGGCGGAGATCATCTCGAGCGCCTCGACACCGTCCTCGGCCAGGGTCACCGAGTAACCATTGAAGGAGAGCGACCGGCGCAGTGACTCGCGCACAGCACGGTCGTCGTCAACGACAAGAATTCGCACGGCCACCAGTTTTGTCCAATCGCCTGAGAACGCGCTGAGGAGTCGCCGAAATCAGCTGTCCGCAAATTGCGGCGTTATTGCCGGAGGCAATGCTCACGGCATTGAAGTTAGCGGCGGTCGAGGTCGATCAGACCGAGGCGCGCCGCCTTGAGCAGTCGGCGCGGCACCTTGTGCTGCTTGCCGGCCACCGTGACGCCGACGAGTTCGGGCTTCTCAGCCTTCCATTGCGCGCGTCGGCTTCGGGTGTTCGAGCGCGACATCCGCCGCTTTGGCACAGCCATGATCAGGCCTTACTCCTGGTAGGGGGGTCGCCGCGCAAGGTATCCCGGGCAGCGACGGTTAGACCAATGGTAGTCGCTGACCTGCTGGGGTCAAAAATCGGCGGCCGACAGCCTTGACGGCACGCAGAAGGGACCCGCTAACCTACCGGTTGGTTGGTAGTCCCAATGGAGGGAGAACACGGGTGGCTTCCCCTTCTGGTGCCCCGGTGAAAATCGGAAACTGCTCGGGTTTCTACGGCGACCGGCATTCCGCCATGCGCGAAATGCTGACCGGCGGTGACCTGGACTTCGTGACCGGCGACTATCTGGCCGAGCTGACCATGCTGATCCTGGGCCGTGACAAGATGAAGCATCCCGAGCGCGGCTACGCCAAGACCTTCCTGACCCAGCTCGAGGAGTGCCTGGGCCTGGCCCACGACCGCGGCGTGCGCATCGTCGCCAACGCGGGTGGCCTGAATCCCGCCGGACTCGCCGACGCCGTGCGGACGCTGGCCCAACGGCTGGGCGTGCCGGTCCGCGTCGCCCACGTCGAGGGTGACGACCTGTCCGGCCGCGTCGACGAACTCGGGCTGGGCAAGCCGCTGACCGCCAACGCGTACCTGGGCGCCTGGGGCATCGTCGACTGCCTCAAGGACGGCGCCGACATCGTCGTCACCGGCCGGGTGACCGACGCCTCGGTCACGGTCGGGCCCGCGGCCGCTCACTTCGGCTGGCAGCGCACCGACTATGACCGGCTGGCAGGCGCGGTAGTCGCGGGACATGTCATCGAGTGCGGCGTCCAGGCCACGGGCGGCAACTTCTCGTTCTTCACCGAAATCCCCGACCTGACCTACGCCGGCTTCCCGCTGGCCGAGATCCACCCCGACGGCTCCTCGGTGATCACCAAGCACCCCGGCACCGGCGGCCTGGTCAGCGTCGACACCGTCACCGCGCAACTGCTCTACGAGATCACCGGCGCGCGCTACGCCAACCCCGACGCGACCGCCCGGATGGACAGCATCGAGCTGTCCCCCGACGGCACCGACCGGGTGCGGATCAACGGCGTGACCGGCGAGGCGCCGCCGCCCACGCTGAAGGTGTCGCTGAACAGCATCGGTGGATTCCGCAATGCGACGACGTTCGTGCTGACCGGCCTGGATATCGACGCCAAGGCGGACCTGGTGCGGCGGCAACTGGAGTCGGCGCTGTCAGTCAAGCCCGCCGAGTTGCAGTGGACCCTGGCCCGCACCGACCACGAGGACGCCGACACCGAGGAAGCGGCCAGCGCGCTGCTGAGCTGCGTGGTCCGCGATCCCGACCCGGCCAACGTGGGACGCCAGTTCTCCTCGGCCGCAGTCGAATTAGCGCTGTCCAGCTATCCGGGTTTCACCGTCACCGCGCCGCCCGGCGACGGTCAGGTGTACGGCGTCTACACCCCCGGCTACGTCGCCGCCGCCGAGGTCCTACACACCGCAGTGCACAGCGATGGCTCTCGCGTCGAGATCCCCTGCGCCACCGAGACTCTCGAACTGGAGCCGGCCGCCGTGCCGTCGCTGCCGTCAGCGCCGCCGGACGGGCCGACGCGGCGGGTGCCGCTGGGCCGCATCGCCGCCGCCCGCAGCGGCGACAAGGGCGGGTCGGCGAACGTCGGGGTGTGGGTGCGCACCGACGAGCAGTGGCGTTGGCTGGCCAACACATTGACCGTCGAGCTGCTTCGCGAATTGCTACCGGAAACCGCGGACCTGCCGGTGACCCGGCATCTGCTGCCCAACCTGCGCGCAATGAACTTCGTCATCGAGGAGATCCTCGGCCAGGGCGTCGCCTATCAGGCTCGGTTCGACCCGCAGGCCAAGGGGCTCGGCGAGTGGCTGCGCAGCCGCCATATCGATATTCCAGAAGGGTTGTTGTGAGCATCTGGACCACGCCGGAGCGCGATGCGCTCCGCAAGACCGTGCGCTCATTCGCCGAGCGGGAGATCCTGCCGCATGTCGACGAGTGGGAGCACAGCGGCGAACTGCCACGCGAATTGCACCGCGCCGCGGGGGAAGCGGGCCTGCTGGGCTCGAACTTCCCCGAGGAGGTCGGCGGCGGTGGCGGCGACGGTGCCGACGCGGTGATCGTCTGCGAGGAGCTGCACCAGGCCGGTGTGCCGGGCGGGGTGTTCGCGTCGCTGTTCACCTGCGGCATCGCGGTGCCGCACATGATCGCCTCGGGCGATCAGCGACTGATCGACGAGTTCGTCCGGCCGACGCTGGCCGGCGAGAAGATCGGCTCGCTGGCCATCACCGAACCCGGCGGCGGCTCCGACGTCGGGCACCTGCGCACCGTGGCGACGCGCTCCGGTGATCAGTACATCGTCAACGGCGCCAAGACCTACATCACCTCGGCGGTGCGGGCCGACTTCGTGGTCACCGCGGTGCGCACGGGCGGCCCTGGTGCAGCAGGGGTTTCACTGCTGGTGGTCGAGAAGGGCACGCCCGGATTCGAGGTGAGCCGCAAGCTGGACAAGATGGGCTGGCGGTCCTCCGACACCGCCGAGCTGTCCTACATCGACGCGGCCGTTCCGGTGGCCAACCTGGTCGGCGCCGAGAACACCGGCTTCGCCCAGATCGCCGAGGCCTTCGTATCCGAGCGGATTGCCCTTGCCGCGCAGGCGTATTCCAGCGCCCAGCGGTGTCTGGACATCACCGTGCAGTGGTGCCGCGACCGCGAGACGTTCGGCCGGCCGCTGATCTCCCGCCAGTCGGTGCAGAACACGCTGGCCGAGATGGCCCGCCGGATCGACGTCGCCCGCGTCTACTCCCACCACGTGGTCGAGCGGCAACTGGCCGGCGAGACCAACTTGATCGCCGAGGTGTGCTTCGCCAAGAACACCGCAGTCGAGGCCGGTGAGTGGGTGGCCAACCAGGGCGTCCAACTGTTCGGCGGCATGGGATACATGACCGAGTCTGAGATCGAACGCCAGTACCGCGACATGCGGATCATCGGGATCGGCGGCGGAACCACCGAGATCCTGACCTCGCTGGCGGCCAAGCTGTTGGGCTTCCAGTCATGAGCGCCTTGAAGTCGGTGCTCGACCCCAAGGGCGAGGCGTACGCCGCGGCGGCGTCGGCCGCGGAATCCCGGCTCGAAGAGATCGGCGCCGAACTCGACAAGGCGCTGGCCGGTGGTGGCGCGAAATACGTTGAGCGCCATCATGCTCGTGGCAAGCTCACCGCCCGCGAGCGTATCGAGCTACTGCTCGACGAGGACGCGCCGTTCCTGGAGCTCAGCCCGCTGGCCGCCTACGGCAGCGCCTTCACTGTCGGCGCGAGCACGGTCGTCGGTATCGGCGTGGTCGAGGGTGTCGAATGTCTGGTCGTCGCGAACGACCCGACCGTCAAGGGCGGCACCAGCAACCCGTGGACGCTGAAGAAGATCCTGCGGGCCAACCAGATTGCCTTCGAAAACCGCCTTCCCGTCATCTCTTTGGTCGAGTCCGGTGGCGCCGACCTGCCCACGCAGAAGGAGATCTTCGTGCCGGGCGGGCGGATGTTCCGCGACCTGACCCGGCTGTCTGCGGCGGGCATTCCGACCATCGCGCTGGTGTTCGGTAACTCGACGGCGGGCGGCGCGTACATCCCCGGCATGTCCGATCACGTGGTGATGATCAAAGAGCGCTCGAAGGTGTTCCTGGCCGGTCCCCCGCTGGTGAAGATGGCCACCGGCGAGGAGTCCGACGACGAGTCTTTGGGTGGCGCCGAAATGCATTCCCGGGTCTCGGGTTTGGGTGACTACTTCGCAGTCGACGAGCTCGACGCGATCCGGATCGGGCGGCGCATCGTCGCGCGGCTGAACTGGACCAAGCAGGGCCCGGCGCCCGCGCCCGTGGTCGAGCCGCTGTTCGACGCCGAGGAGTTGATCGGTATCGCACCCGCCGACCTGCGCATCCCGTTCGACCCGCGCGAGGTAATCGCCCGCATCGTCGACGGCTCCGAATTCGACGAATTCAAGGCGATGTACGGGTCGTCACTGGTCACCGGCTGGGCCAGACTGAACGGCTATCCGCTCGGCATCCTGGCCAACGCCCGCGGCGTGCTGTTCAGCGAGGAGTCACAGAAGGCCACCCAGTTCATCCAGCTGGCCAACCGCTCGAACACGCCACTGTTGTTCCTGCACAACACAACCGGCTACATGGTCGGCAAGGACTACGAGGAAGGCGGAATGATCAAACACGGCTCGATGATGATCAATGCCGTCTCGAACTCGACCGTCCCGCATATCTCGCTGCTGATCGGCGCGTCCTACGGCGCCGGGCACTACGGCATGTGCGGCCGAGCCTACGACCCGCGGTTCCTGTTCGCCTGGCCCAGCGCCAAGTCCGCGGTGATGGGCGGCGCGCAACTGGCCGGGGTGTTGTCGATCGTCAGCCGCGCCGCCGCCGAGGGCCGGGGCCAGCAGGTCGACGAGGACGCCGACGCGGCGATGCGCGCCGCGGTCGAGGGGCAGATCGAGGCCGAGTCGCTGCCGATGGTGATGTCCGGCATGCTCTACGACGACGGCATCGTCGACCCGCGGGATACCCGCACCGTGTTGGGAATGTGTTTGTCCGCCATCGCGAATGGCCCGATCAAGGGGACGTCGACCTTCGGCGTCTTCCGGATGTGACGCTCATGGGAATCACTCGGGTTCTGGTGGCCAACCGCGGCGAGATCGCGCGACGGGTGTTCGCGACCTGCCGCAATCTCGGCCTGGGCACCGTCGCGGTATACACCGACCCGGATGCCGACGCCCCACACGTCGCCGAGGCGGACGCACGGGTGCGACTACCGCAGACCAACGATTACCTGAATGCCGAGGTGATCATCGCGGCGGCCCGCGCATCCGGGGCTGACGCGATACACCCCGGTTACGGATTCCTCTCGGAGAACGCCGATTTCGCCGCGGCGGTGCTGGCCGCCGGCCTAGTGTGGATCGGCCCGCCGGTGGATGCGGTGCGCGCGATGGGCTCCAAGATCGAGTCCAAGAAGATGATGTCCGCGGCCGGGGTTCCGGTGCTCGAGGAACTCGACCCCGGCACCGTCACCGCCACGCAGTTGCCGGTGCTGGTGAAGGCATCCTCCGGCGGTGGTGGTCGCGGCATGCGGGTTGTCGATCAATTGGACGCGCTGCCAGGCGAAGTCGCGGCGGCGCAGCGTGAGGCCCAGTCCGCGTTCGGCGACCCGACGGTGTTCTGCGAGCGCTACCTGCCCACCGGACACCACGTCGAGGTGCAGGTGATGGCCGACGCGCACGGCACGGTGTGGGCGGTCGGCGAGCGGGAGTGCTCGATTCAGCGCAGGCACCAGAAGATCATCGAAGAGGCGCCGTCCCCGTTGGTGGAGCGCATCCCCGGAATGCGGGACCGGCTGTTCGAGGCGGCCCGCCTGGCCGCGAGCGCGATCGGCTACACCGGTGCCGGGACGGTGGAGTTCCTCGCCGACGACACCGGGGAGTTCTTCTTCCTGGAGATGAACACCCGGCTGCAGGTCGAGCACCCGGTCACCGAGGAGACCACCGGCCTCGATCTGGTCGAGCTGCAGATCGCGGTCGCCGATGGTGGCCACCTGGACGCCGAACCGCCTGCGGCGCATGGCTCGTCGATCGAGGCCCGGCTCTACGCCGAGGACCCGGCGCAGAACTGGCAGCCACAGGCCGGCCCGGTGTATCGCATCGACGTCCCCTCGGCCCGCACACGAATTCGCGACGCTCGGGGCGCGCACCGGAATTCGGCTGGACTCCGGCATCGTCGACGGCTCGGTGGTGTCGATCCACTACGACCCGATGCTGGCCAAGGTCATCTCGTACGCCCCGACTCGGCGGCGGGCGGCGCTGGTACTCGCCGACGCGCTGGCGCGTGCACAGGTGCACGGCCTGCGGACCAACCGCGACCTCCTGGTGAACGTGTTGCGGCATCAGGCTTTCCTGGACGGCGCCACCGACACTGCGTTCTTCGAGACGCACGGTTTGGCGGAGCTGTCCGCCCCCCTGGCCGACGACGCCGTCGTCCGGTTGTCGGCCGTGGCGGCGGCGCTGGCCGGCGCGGCGCACAATCGGGCCACCGCCACCGTGCTCGGCTCACTGCCCAGCGGCTGGCGCAACCTGGCGTCGGGCTATCAGGCCAAGGCCTACCTCGACGACGCCGGCGAGGAGCACCGCGTCGAATACCGATTCGGCCGAACAGAATTGACGCTGCGGGGCGACGAGGCGGTCCACCTGGTTTCGGCCACGCCAGACGACGTGGTGCTGGCCGACGACCACGGGGTGGCCCGCCGCTTCGCGGTCAAGCGCTACGGCGCGCAAGATTCAGACGTCTACGTCGACTCGGCCCTGGGCCCGGTGCACCTGTTCGCGCAACCGCGCTTCCCCGAGCCGGGCTCGGCCGTCGAAAAGGGCTCGCTGGTTGCACCCATGCCCGGCAACGTGATTCGGCTCGGTGCGGCCGTCGGCGACACCGTTACCGCCGGCCAGCCGCTGATCTGGTTGGAGGCGATGAAGATGGAGCACACCATCGCCGCCCCGTCCGACGGTGTGCTCGCAGAACTCAATGTCGACACCGGCCAGCAGGTCGAGGTCGGCGCCGTCCTGGCGCGAGTGGACGCGCCCCACGATCCGGAAGCAGAAGGAGAAACCCCATGACCGACAACAGCTTCATCGAGAACGAAGACCGCAGGGCGCTTCGCAAGGCGGTGTCCGACTGGGCATCGAAGTACGGCAGCGAGTACTACCTGAGGAAGGCCCGCGCCCAGGAGCACACCACCGAATTGTGGTCCGAGGCCGGACAACTCGGCTTCCTCGGGGTCAACCTTCCCGAGGAGTACGGCGGCGGTGGCGCCGGCATGTACGAGCTGTCGCTGGTGATGGAGGAGATGGCGGCCGCCGGCAGCGCGCTGCTGCTGATGGTGGTCTCGCCGGCCATCAACGGCACGATCATCAGCAAGTTCGGCACCGAGGAGCAGAAGAAGCGCTGGATCCCGGGCATCGCCGACGGCTCGATCACCATGGCGTTTGCGATCACCGAGCCCGACGCCGGCTCCAACTCGCACAAGATCACCACCACCGCCCGTCGGGACGGCAGTGACTGGATCCTCAAGGGGCAGAAGGTCTACATCTCCGGTGTCGACCAGGCGCAGGCCGTGCTGGTGGTCGCGCGCTCGGAGGAAGCCAAGACCGGCAAGCTGCGCCCGGCGCTGTTCGTGGTGCCCACCGACTCGCCCGGTTTCACCTACACCCCGATCGACATGGAGATCATCAGCCCCGAACGCCAGTTCCAGGTGTTCATGGACGACGTCCGACTGCCCAGCGACGCCCTCGTCGGCGCCGAAGACGCCGCCATCGCACAGCTTTTCGCAGGCCTGAACCCCGAGCGCATCATGGGTGCGGCGAGCAGTGTGGGCATGGGCCGCTACGCGCTGGACCGGGCCGCCGACTACGTCAAGACTCGCCAGGTGTGGGGAGTCCCCATCGGCTCGCACCAGGGCCTGTCACATCCGTTGGCGCAGTGCCACATCGAGGTGGAGTTGGCCAAGCTGATGATGCAGAAGGCTGCGACGTTGTACGACAACGGCGATGACGGCGGCGCCGCTACGGCGGCCAACATGGCGAAATACGCTGCGGCCGAAGCGGCTACACGTTCGGTCGATCAAGCGATTCAGTCACTGGGCGGCAACGGCCTGACCAAGGAGTACGGCCTGGCCGCGATGATGGCCTCGGCCAGGCTCGGCCGCATCGCACCCGTCAGTCGCGAGATGGTGCTCAACTTCGTCGCGCAGACATCGCTCGGTCTGCCCCGCAGCTACTGATGGACATGCTCGTCACGTACGCCGTCGACGACCATGTGGCGCGACTGGAGCTGGATTCGCCGCACAACCGCAACGCGCTGTCGAGCACCTTGGTCAACCAGTTGCGTCAGGGCCTGCGCGACGCCGCGGCCGATCCGGCGGTGCGGGTGGTCGTGCTCGGCCACACGGGCAACACTTTCTGCGCGGGCGCCGATTTGCGTGGCGATCGCGAGGGCGGCGCAGCCGGACGAAGCGGGTCGCCACCATCGGCATCCGAGGGTTCGGCGGCCAACGCGGATCCGGCCGAGGCGACCGCCCAGCGGTCGCGCGAGATGGCGGCGCTACTGCGGGCGATCGTCGAGGCGCCGCTGCCGGTGATCGTCGCGGTGAACGGCCACGTGCGTGCCGGTGGAATGGGCCTGGTCGCCGCGGCCGACATCGCCGTCGCCGGACCGAAAAGCACCTTCGCGTTGACCGAGGCCCGGATCGGGGTGGCGCCGGCGATCATCTCGCTGACCCTGCTGCCGAAGCTGTCGGCCCGCGCGGCCGCGCGCTACTACCTGACGGGCGAGACGTTCGACGCCGCGACGGCCGCGGCCATCGGGCTGATCACCGAGGCGGCCGACGACATCGACGCCGCGGTCGGGTCGCTGGTCGCCGACATCGGCCGCGGTTCTCCGCAGGGCTTGGCGGCTTCCAAGGCTCTGACCACCGCCGCGGTGCTGGACGGCTTCGACCGTGACGCCGAACGACTGGGCGCCGAGTCGGCTCGGCTGTTCGTCTCCGACGAAGCGCGCGAGGGCATGCTGGCGTTTCTGGAGAAACGGCCACCGCGTTGGGCCACGCCCCCCGACTGACCCCGCGACCGACCCGCCCAGGTCGCTCCGCTATGCAGTACGGGTGGACGACAGACCCGACGACTGGCGAAATGTGCTGCGCAGCTTGTTCACCGGTTGGCAGCGTCCCACCACACATCCGGTCGACAGCGAAGGCGAGGGCGCCGAAGGCCTGATCGGCTTCGTCATCGCGGCCGCACTCGTCGGCGTGCTCACCGGCGTCAGCGCCGCGACCTTCAAACTTCTGCTGAAGCAGGGCGCGCGGCTGCGTGACCACCTCGCCGAGTGGGCGCACGGCAGCGGGTGGGGTCTGGTCGTCGTGGTCCTCATCTGCGCGACCGCCGCCGCCATCGCCGCGGCGCTCGTGCACCGGATCGAACCGCACGCCGAAGGCAGTGGAATCCCGCGCGTCGAAGCGGTCGCCGACGGTCGCGTGCGTCCCGACCGGTTCCGCATCCTGCCGATCAAGTACGTCGGTGGACTACTGGCGATCAGCAGCGGCATGGCGCTCGGACGCGAAGGGCCGTCGGTGCAGATGGGCGGCAGCGCGGCGGTCATCGTCGCGACCCTCACCCGGCGCAACATGGCGGACCTGCGCGTGCTGGTCGCCGGCGGCGCCGCAGCCGGACTCGCCACCGCCTTCAACGCGCCGATCGCCGGCGGCGTATTCGTGCTCGAAGAACTGCTCAAGAGATTCGACCCGCGAACCACCATCGCCACCCTGGTGGCGTCCGGATCCGGCTTCGCCGCTGCCCGGCTGGTGGTCTCCCCGGAAACTGAGTTCCACATGAGACCGCTCGGCGATCCGCGCCTTCTCGAGTCCGGCTGGGTCGTGGCCATCGGGCTCGTCACCGGTCTGCTCGGCGTGCTCTACAACGCGGCGGTGATGCGCGCGCTGCACCGATCTGACAGCAGCCGCATGCCGAAGGAAGTCCGCGCCGGGGCCACCGGCGTATTGGTCGGGCTACTGGTATGGGCGGCACCGGATCTGGCCGGCAGCGGCGACAACCTCACCCAGAACGCTCTGCTGGGCCACGGCACTCTGCTCGCCGTTGCCGGCATGTTCGTGCTGCGGTTCGGATTCGGCGTGGTCTCGTACGCCGCCGCCACCCCCGGCGGGCTGTTCGCCCCGATGCTGGTGCTCGGCTCACAGGCCGGCCTGGTCGTCGGGTTGGTCGCGGTCCACCTGACACCGCACGCCATGCCGAGCCTGTCTGCCTGCGCCCTGATCGGGATGGCCGCGTTCTTCACCGCGTCGGTGCACGCGCCGGTGACCGGTTTGATCCTGGCCACCGAGATGACCGGCATCACCAACCAGTTGCCGCCGATGCTCGGGGCATGCGCGATAGCGATGCTCGTCGCCGTCGCGCTGCGGTCCGAACCGATCTACGACCAGCTGGCCCATCGGGCCGCGCAAAAGGCACATGCGATACGCAACACACCTGAGTGAAAACTGAGCGTGGCGCAACAGTTTCGCGAACATCCCTTGCAGCGAAATTTGTACGCCGTAGGCTCGCTTGTGATGAGTAAGTCGGCGCAGCGAGGCGCGCAGGATCAGCCGGGCGCGGTGGCGCGTGCTGCCGAGACCGACCGCATCCAGGTAGCGCAGCTACTCACCGACGCCGCCGCGCAGGGCAAACTGCAGATGAGCGACTACGAAGACCGGCTCACCAAGGCCTACGCGGCGCAGACCTATCAAGAGCTCGACCAGTTGCGGTCGGATCTGCTCGGATCGTCGGTGAACTCGCAGCGCGGCGGTGACACCAAGCCCGCGCCGTCGATGCTCCTGCTGGCGATCATGAGTGCATTCGAGCGCCGCGGCCGGTGGAACGTGCCGAAGAAGCTGACGACGTTCGCGTTGTGGGGCGGCGGCGTGATCGACCTCCGCTACGCCGACTTCACCTCGACCGACGTCACGATCAACGCCACGTCGATCATGGGCGGGCAGACAATCCTGCTGCCGCCGGAAGTGAACGTCGAGATCACCGGCCACGGCGTGATGGGCGGTTTCGACCACAACGTCGAAGGCCACGGCACACCCGGTGCGCCGACCGTGCGGATCCGCGGCTTCTCGCTGTGGGGCGGCGTCGGCGTGCGGCGCAAGAACCGTAAGAGCCAGAGCTAGCGGCGGCGGCGGCGCGACCGCAGGTAGTCGCCGACCACCGCGGCGCCCAGCCCATCGAGATCCGGATCGACCACCCGACCCTCGACCCGGCGCGCCACCTGATCGATGAAGCGGGCCAGCCCGGGATCGTTACCCAACCGGAAGATGGTCACCTGCGCGCCCATTCGGGCCATCTCGTCGAAACCCCGCACGGTGTTGGCGATGGTCCGCGGGTGCGGCGGGTAGTCGAAAAAGACTGTTGGAGAACCGTCGCCGTAGTCCTCGAGATGCGCAGTCGGTTCGCCATCGGTGACCACCAGCAGGACCGGTTGCGCGTTGGGGTGCCGGCGCAGGTGCCGTCCGGCCAGCGCCAGGGCGTGATGCAGGTTGGTGCCCTGCTCGTACACACCCTCCAAGCCCATCAACTCGGCGCTGCTCATCGTTCGGGCGTAGCGGCCGAATGCGATGATCTGCAACGCATCTGAGCGGAATCGGGTGCGCACCAGATGGTCGAGGGCGAGCGCGGTCTGCTTCATCGGCAGCCAGCGGTTCTCCATCACCATCGAGAACGAGGTGTCCACCAGCAGCGCCACCACGGCCTGGGTGCGGGTTTCGGTCTCGGACACCTCGACGTCGTCGACGTCGATGCTCAGGGGGCTGTCCAGCGTTCGCGTTCCCGCCTGCCGCAGCACCGCGTTGGTCAGCGTCCGGGTGACGTTCCACGGCTCGGTGTCGCCGAACTGCCAGGGCCGGGTGGCGCCGGTCAACTCCCCCGCGGCACCGGCCCGGCGCAGTTCGCGCTCACCGTGTCGACTCGAAAGCTGTTGCGCCACATCATGTAACGCCGTCTCACCAAGCCGTCGCATGGCCTTCGGCGACAACCGCCAGGTGCCGTCCGAATTCCGGTCGAGGAAGCCCTGGTTGACCAGTGCCCGCTCGAGGTCGGACAGCGTCTTGGCGTCGATGGCGGCCTGGTCGCCCAACTGGCGGGCCAGCGCGTCGAGGTCGACGTCGTCCATCGTCGCGCCCGGGTAGCTCTGCGAGAGCTGCTCGGCGAGCTGCTCCAACTCGGCGATATCGGAGAGTGCCTGTGCGCCCTCACCCATGCCGAGCGGGTTGTCGCCGGAGAACTCCGACGAGCCATCCCAGTCCTCGCCGGGCCGGGCCGCCTGCAGATGACCGTCGAGCTGGTCGAGCGCCTGCATCAGCGCGGGCGATCCGAAAGCCTGCTGCGCCAACGCATCCAGCTCAGCACGCTGCTCAGGGCTCAGGCTGTTGCGGAACCGCTGCGCGGCCGCGGCGCGTTTGGCCAGCGAGTCGAGTAACTCCTCGACGTTCTGCGGGTTCTCCGGGAAGAACTCGCCGTGCTTGTCCATGAATTCCTGGAAATCCTGCTGGGTGTCTTCGCCTTTCGAATGCTTGTCCAGCAGTTCGTTGAGGTCGTTGACCATGTCGGTAACGCGCTGACGGTCCTCGTCGGTGGCGCCTTCCAAGGCTTCTTTCATGCCGGCGAAACGCTGGTCGAGCATCTCGCGGCCGAGGAGATCCTTGATCTGCTCGTACTTCTGGCGGGCCTCGTCGCTGCGCCAGCCGTACTCGGAGAGCTCCTGCACGGCCTTGGCCGGCGACGGCGACAGCGAATCCAGCTGCAGTTCACCGAAGCGCGCGTCGTCGTCCAGCGCACGGGCCAACTCCTTGCGCTCGGCCAGCACGGCCTCGTCGAGCAACTTCTTGATTTCCTGCAGCGTGCCGTCCAAGTTGTTCTCGCGCAACAACTCTCGACGACGGCGATTCGCCTCGGCGGCCAGCCGGTCGGCACCTCTCGTGCTCTTGGTGCCGCGGCGCAGCAACTCCGACAGTGCCCGGCGCGGCGAGGTGCCGGCCATGACGTCCTGCCCGATCTGCTCGAGCGCCTCACGCAGATCTACCGGCGGGGCCAGTGGATCGGGGCCGCCGGTGTAAGCGGAATAGCGCGACGAGTGGCCGCTAGCCATAGACGGTTTCGCCTTCTCCTGATGCCTTGTCGATGCGCTTGGCCAAATACAGTGCCTCCAAGGCCAATTCGAGGGCCGCAGCGCGCTCGCCCTCAGACTCGGCGCCGAGCCGCTTGGCGATCGCCTCGATGACCGGCAGGTCTGGCAGCGCGGCCAGCACGTCCTTGGCCGCCACCCGCTCGCCGGTGGTCACCGCCGAGCCACCCTCGACGGCGGACACCAACGGGCCGACGTCGATGCCGCCGAGCGCACGCGACGCGGTGTCGGCAGTGGCACGTCGCAGTAGGTGCTCCAGCACGGCCTGCTCGCGACCCTCTTCGCCGGACTCGAATTCGAGCTTGCCGCGCAGCACGTCGATCACGGTGCCGAGGTCGACCACGCGGGCCACCGGGTCGGACTCCCCCAGCACCGCGCCGCGGTGGCGCGCCGAGGCTGCGACGGTTTCGGCCGCGGCGATGGCGAACCGCGCCGAGACGCCGGAGCGCTGGTCGACGGAGTTGGACTCACGCAGGTAGCGGGCGAACCGGGCGATCACCTGGGTCAGGTAGTCCGGCACCTGGGCGCTCAGGTGCGCCTCCTGGGTGATCACGCTGACTTCGGCGTCGAGTTCGAGCGGGTAGTGCGTGCGGATCTCGGCGCCGAACCGGTCTTTGAGTGGGGTGATGATGCGGCCGCGGTTGGTGTAGTCCTCGGGGTTGGCGCTGGCGACGACGAGCACGTCCAGCGGCAGCCGCAGGGTGTAGCCGCGGACCTGGATGTCGCGCTCCTCCATCACGTTGAGCATCGACACCTGGATGCGCTCGGCGAGGTCGGGCAGCTCGTTGACCGCGACGATGCCGCGGTGCGCCCGCGGGATCAGGCCGTAGGCGATGGTCTCGGGGTCACCCAGGCTGCGGCCTTCGGCGACCTTGATCGGGTCGATGTCGCCGACCAGGTCGGCGACGCTGGTGTCGGGGGTGGCCAGCTTCTCGGTGTAGCGCTCGCTGCGGTGCCGCCATTCGATCGGCAGGTCGTCGCCGAGGGTGGCGGCCTTGCGGATCGACTCCGGGGTGATCGGGCTGTAGGGGTGCTCGCCCAGTTCTGCGCCGGCGATCACCGGGGTCCACTCGTCGAGCAGGCCGGTCAATGCGCGCAGCAGACGGGTCTTGCCCTGGCCGCGCTCCCCCAGCAACACGAAGTCATGGCCGGCGATCAAGGCTCGCTCCAACTGCGGCAGCACGGTGTCTTCGAATCCGAGGATGCCCGGCCAGATTTCTGGAGCGTCCGGCCCTGAAGAGAGTGCGGCCAGCAGGTTTTCCCGGAGCTCTTGCTTGACGCCCCGTTCGCGGTGCCCGGCGGCACGCAGTTCTCCAACAGTGCGGGGCAGATTATTCGCAGCGGTCACCACACCACGCTACTGACAAATGGAAAGGCCGGGCAATCGCTGGATTGCCCGGCCTTCCGAGGTGAACTACGAGGCGCGAACTAGTTCGTCTGAACCATCGCCTTCGCGTCGCCTTCCTTCCAGGTGATGGTGCCGTGCTCGAAGGTCGACTTGTAGCTGCCGTCCGGTTCCTTCATCTCGTCCGCGGTCGGGTAGCCGAGCTTGCCCTGCGAAGCCTGAGCGTCATTCCACGCGTCGCGGATCTTGCCCCAAACCAGGTAGACGGGTCCGCCGTTCTTGTAGATCAGAACGCCGCCGTCGTACTGCTGGTAGATGCCGGTGTTGTCGGCCGTCGGCTTCTGGTTGTCGTAGGGCGCGCCCAGGTCCTTCTTCTGCTCGTCGTTCAGGGTCTCCCACTTGGCCAGGATCGGTCCCTCGACGGTGTACATGGTGCCGTTCTTGCCGGCGATCTGCGTGGGAGCAGGCGTGGCCGCGGCGCTGGACGTCGGCTCCATGGCGGCCGAAGACGTCATCGCGGACGATGACGAGGACGCCGCTGAGCTCGACGAGGAAGAACTCGAGTTGTTGGACTGGTGGCATCCCGCACCCAGGAGTGCAAAAGCTGCTAGTGCGACTGAGAACGACGCTGTTCTTTTTGTTATCGCGCGCATTATTTCCTCTCGAATACCTTTCGAATAGCACCGGACTCGCCCCGGTTGACGTGCCCGAATTTTGACTCTATGCCGATCCGATCTTGTTCGGAAGAGCTTCTTGACGACCCAGTCAGCACATTGCAGACCTTTGCTCAACTGTCGGCGGACGTTCAATCGGGTGCAATCGAGTGGCCCAGACAACTCACCGCGCAGTTCGCTTCCAAGCTCACAGTCATGAATCCGCAGCTAACCGATACCCTCAGTACCGTGAATTCCCCGGACTGGCGTGAACGGCCCGAGACTGCGCACTTCGGCCCAGCATCGTGGCAATCCGCCCTGCTGTCGCTGCTGACCGCGATCTTCGTTCGGCCGCTGCTAGGTGCGCTGACCCTGATCGGCCTGGCCGTCAACCGGATCAGCCCCGGGCTGCTGCAGCGCGGCCGATTCGACGGGATCGACCGGCCGCTCGGCCTGATCCCGCCACTGCCTGGCACCGACGTCGCGCGCGTCCACCTTCCGCACTGCCCGGCCGAATGGGTGGTCGCGCCGGAGGCCCGGGAGTCGACGTCGCTGATCGTCTACTACCACGGCTCGGCGCTGGTGACCCTCGGCCTCAACTCGCATCGTCGCTTCGTCAGCCGACTGTCGGCGGCGACGGGCGCCAAGGTGCTCAACGTCGGATACCGGTTGGCGCCCGAGGTCAGCATCGAGGAGGCCGTCGCCGACGGACTCGACGGCTACCGCTTCGCGCTGGCGCACGGCTTCGCGCCGGAGCGGATCGTGTTGGCCGGCGACTCGGCGGGTGGGCTGATCGCCGCCGATGTCGCGCTGGCGGCCCGCGACGCCGGCTTGCCGGTACCGGCAGGTCAGGCGCTGATGTCGCCGCTGACGTCGTCCGACATGGACCTCAAGTACCGGGCGCTGAAGGATCACCGCGACGTGATGTTCCCGTTCATGACGGTCAAGTTCATCTACGACGTGTTCGCCACCGTCAACGGCACCCGGCCGCCGCCCCCGATGCCGCCGGAGGTCGACCTGCACGGGCTCGGTCCGTTCCTGCTGCAGGTGGGCACCCACGAGATGCTGCTCAACGACAGCATCGTGTTCGCCGACCGGCTTCGCGCCCACAACGTCGACGTCTGGCTGCAGCAGTGGCACAAGTCGATGCACATGTTCCAGCTGAGCTTCGACGTCAACCCGGACGCCCGTCGTGCGGTCGACGAGGTCGCGGCGTTCATCCGCTACGCAACGACCGTGCAGGACGAAATCAGCGCCTGAAGCCCCGTCGGCTTCTAATGGGCAAAGTGCCGGGCGCCAGTCAGGTACAGCGTGATGCCGGCTTCGGCCGCGGCCGCGGTGACTTCGTCGTCGCGCACCGACCCACCCGGATGCACGATCGCGCGCACTCCCGCGGCGGTCAGCGTCTGCAGGCCGTCGGGGAATGGGAAGAAGGCGTCCGATGCGGCGACCGCGCCGCGCACCCGGTCGCCGCCGCGCTCGACGGCTAACCTCGCCGCGTCGACGCGGTTCACCTGGCCCATGCCGATGCCGATGGTGGCGCCGCCGCCGGCGATGACGATCGCGTTCGATTTCACCGCCCGACAGGTTCGCCAGGCGAAGATCAGATCGGCCAGCATCGCCGGGTCGGCCGGGTCGCCGGTAGCCAGCGCCCAGTTGTTCGCGTCGTCACCCGGGGCGTCGATCTGGTCGCGCTGCTGTACGAGTAGGCCGCCACTGATCTGGCGGCGCTCGGTGGTGGCACCTCCCGGCGCCAGAGGATCAGCAGCGACCAGCACGCGCACGTTCTTCTTGCGGGCCAGGATGTCGACGGCGCCCGGCTCGTAGGCGGGCGCGACGATCACCTCGGTGAAGATCGTGCTGACGTACTCGGCCATCTCGACGCTCACTTCGGTGTTGGCCGCGATGACGCCGCCGAACGCGCTGAGCGGATCGCACTCGTGGGCCTTGCGGTGTGCGTCGGCCACCGACTCCGACGAGACGGCGATGCCACACGGGTTGGCGTGCTTGATGATCGCCACGCAGGTTTCTTCGTGGTCGAATGCCGCCCGCCACGCCGCATCGGCGTCGGTGAAGTTGTTGTAGGACATCTCTTTTCCGTGCAGCTGCTCGGCCTGCGCCAGACCGGGCCAGGCGCTGTCGTCGACGTACAGCGCGGCCTGCTGGTGCGGGTTCTCGCCGTACCGCAACTGGGTCGAGCGCCGCCACGAGCCGGCGATCCATTCCGGGAAGGCCGTGGCCGGCTCCTCGGGCGCAAGTGTCGACTCCATCCAGCCCGCGACCGCGACGTCGTATTCGGCGGTGTGCCGAAAGGCCAACGACGCCAGCTTCTTTCGCTCGGCCAGGGTGAAGCCGCCGCCACGGACCGCGGCCAGCACGCCGTCGTAGCCGAGCGGATCGGTGACCACCGCGACGCTCGGGTGGTTCTTGGCCGACGCGCGGACCATCGACGGGCCGCCGATGTCGATCTGCTCGACGCATTCGTCGACGCTCGCGCCGGATTCGACGGTCGCGCTGAAGGGATACAGGTTGACCACCACCAATTCGAAGGCGGCGATGCCGAGTTCCTCGAGGGCGGCGGCGTGCTCCGGCTTGCGCAGGTCGGCGAGCAGGCCGGCGTGCACTCGCGGGTGCAGGGTCTTGACCCGGCCGTCGAGCACCTCGGGGAACCCGGTCAACTGCTCCACCGGGATGACCGGAATACCTTTGTCGGCAATGGTTTTCGCGGTCGATCCGGTCGAGACGATCTCCACGCCGCCGTCGGCCAGGCCCTTCGCGAGGTCGACCAGGCCGGTCTTGTCGTAGACGCTGATCAGGGCGCGGCGGATCGGCCGCTTGCCGTCGTCTGGGGTCATCTGTGCCACTCCTCTTCATCGCTGCGCTCTGCATCGTCGCCGGCACGGCTCATCCGATGGTTGCCTTTCGTCCGGTCCAGGTCACGCCGCCGGTCGCCACTGCGGCTATCACGTCCACCAAGAGTCGCCGTTCGGTGACCTTGATGCGTTCGTGCAGGGCCTCTTCGTTGTCGTCGTCGAGCACCGGGACCGCCTGCTGGGCCAGGATCGGGCCGGTGTCGGTGCCGGCGTCGACCAGGTGCACCGTGCACCCGGTGACTTTGACGCCGTGAGCCAGTGCGTCGGCCACCCCGTGCGCGCCCGGGAACGATGGCAGCAGCGCCGGATGCGTGTTGATGGTCCGGCCGACGAACTTCGAAAGAAATTCCGACCCAAGGATTTTCATGAAGCCGGCCGAGACGACGATATCCGGCGCGTGCTCGGCCGTTGCTTCGGTGAGCGCGGCATCCCAGCCGGCGCGATGCGGGTAATCGGCCGGCCGGACCTTGAAGGTCGGCAGCGACGCGGCGGCGGCGATGTCGACGGCGGCGCAGTCGCGGTCGGCTCCGACGGCGACCACCCGGGCGGGGTAGTCGTCGACGGCGGAGTCGAGCAACGACTTGAGCAGCGAACCGGTGCCCGATGCCAGCACCACCAATCGTGCCGGTGCGCTGGGAGGCACACGGAACGGTTGCTGCACAGGTCAGAGCCTAGCGGTCGTCCTCGGTCGGCTCATCGACGCCCGACGTGTCGGCGGCCTCGACGTGCGAGTCGTCCTCGTCGAAGAAGTCGGGCATCGGGTCGGCCGGCACCGGCGGCCCGGGCGGCGCCGGTGCGGCACGGACGGGCTTGGGTGCGCGCGGGCGGCGCCGGACACCGCCGGCCATCACGACGGTGAGCGAGCCGATCGCGGTGAACCACAGGAAGATCGCGAAACCGAAAGTGCCCTGGTCGATTCCGACGCCGCCGAAGTTGCCCAGCTGACCGCTGCCCGCGTAGCCGAGCAGAGCCAGCGTCAGCGCCGCGATCAGCGCCGCGATGCCGACCTTGGCCATCGCGTCGGACAGCGGCAGCGGCCGTCGCGCACACTGCTGGCCGAGCGCGACCGCCGACGACGCCCCGACGATCAGCAGCGCCACCCATACGGGGCCGAGCGGCGGGTTGGGGGCCGCGGCCAGCACCGGCAGCGCCGGGATGTCCCCGCCGAACACGGTGAACGAACTGAACGTCGCAAAGCCCAGGTGAGCGCTCGACCCGACGGCCATCGCGGCGGTCGCGACAATGACGTTCGGCACGTAGAGCACCGACAGCACCGTCAGGCTGAACTGGCCGAAGATCGAGCTGGTGATGCCGTAGAGGTTCTGCATCGTCGACCAGTGCACGACCAGCGAGCAGGCCGCGATCATGCCCGACAGTCCGAGCAGCGCCAGCACGCCGGCCATCGCCGCGCGCAGCGAGTCGTCGAGCCAGTCCGGTAGCGGCGAGACAGTCAGTGCCCGCCTGCCGACCCGCGAGCCCACCCCGATCAGCGCCCCGATCAGGTGGACGACCAACACGCTGGTAAAAGCCCGCAGCGCGCTGGGGGTTTGCAGCTCGGTGATCACCGACGCCGCGTCGTGAATGACGGCCAGGGCCACGGCGGTCATCAGAAGCGGTCCGCCGAGGGCCGACGCCACGATCCAACGGGTGACGAACCAGGACGCGGTTGGCGAGGTGGCGTGCGAGGTGGTGCGCGACGTCCCCCACACCATCAGCAGGACCGGCAGCAGCGGCATCACCCCGAGTTCACGGCCGCCGATCGAGATCGGCACCTGATGCACGCCCAGCCACATGCTCGCGATCGCGCCCAGCGCGCCGGTCATGTCGCTGTTGGCAATGACCAACTGCAGCAAGGTCACTGCCGCGATGACCACCAGGGCCACCACGGCCGGACCGAACGCAACCCGCAGCAGGTCGCGCGCCTGGTGGGCGCCCGGGGTTCGACTGTCCGGGGTCACGATCTGAGGACGTTACCTAGCGGATCACGTCATCGGCGACCCGCCGCGCCCAGTCAGGGCTGTGACGGACCCGATGGCGCCTGCGGCTGCTGGCCCGAGCCGTACTCGTGCTGGCCGTGGGCCGACCCGCCGTGCTCGGCGCCGGATGAATGTCCCGGCGCGCTCGAGCCGGACGACGGCGGCGGGCTGAAGCTGGGGAAACCCGTTGGCGGCGTGGGCGATCCGTGCTGGGACGACGCCGAGCTGGGCTGCGGGCCCGGCTGAGCGGCGAAGCCGCCGGTGTTCGGGTTGGACGGGTATCCGCCGTACTGCGTGCCGTAGCCGGACTGCTGGTAGGGCGCCTGCTGCTGGCCGTAGTAGCCGCCGTACTGGCCGTAGTACTGGTCGTACTTCGGGCGCGGGGCCGGCGCGGTGATCACGCCGGCGTCCAGCAGCAGCGCGCCGATGGCCACGCCGGCCTGCACGACGGCGGCCGTGACCGCGATCCACAGTCCGGCGCCGCGATCGGAGGCGTCGATGGTGTCCTGGATCAGCAGCAGCGTGCCCAGCACCGAGATCGCGGTCACCGCCGCGAGGAAGTTCTTGGCCTTGGGCAGCAGGCTCACCGCGGCGAGCAGACCCGCGAGCAGCACCAGGTCAACCGGCAGCGTGCTGCCCTTCTCGACCAGCTCGTCGCCGTTGGGCAGCAGGCGCGAGACCATCGGGAAGTAGCTCGCGAGGTAGGTCAGCACGCCGAGCACCGCGACACCGATGGTCAGGTAGTGCTTGAGGTTGCTGTCGGCGTCCTCGGACTTCGCGAACGACGTCGCGGCGGGAGCCCCGTACGAGCCGGGCGACTGCGCGGGCGGATATCCGGGGTTGCCGGGCGGGTAGGTCATCGCTTCTCCTGTGCGTTCCGATGCGGTTGCGGCGCAACTCTCGTGCGGCGCTGGTTACTCCCGGGGCGCCGCTCCTCGCGAGGCTACCTGTCGACCCTGGGTCAACGCCGTGGCAGCGGCCTGCGCGTGGTTTGCGACGCGAGCCGATCAACCACGCTAGCCCATCTCGCGGCGGGCAGCGGTGCACACCTTGACGACCACGACCCACCCCGGCGGTTGCCCGCAAGATTGGAACACGTTCTAATTCATCCATGGACTACGGGCTTGTGCTGTTTACCAGCGATCGCGGCATCTCTCCGGCAGCGGCGGCAACTCTTGCCGACAACCACGGGTTTACAACCTTCTACGTACCGGAACACACCCACATTCCGGTCAAGCGGCAGGCCGCGCACCCGACCACCGGTGACGAGACGCTGCCCGACGACCGGTACATGCGCACGCTGGATCCGTGGGTAAGCCTCGGCGCGGCATGCGCGGTCACATCGCGGGTCCGGTTGTCCACCGCGGTAGCGCTGCCGGTCGAGCACGACCCGATCACGCTGGCCAAGTCGATCGCCACGCTGGACCACCTGTCCGGGGGGCGAGTGAGCCTGGGCGTCGGCTTCGGCTGGAACACCGACGAACTCGCCGACCACGGCGTGCCGCCCGGACGCCGCCGCACCATGCTGCGCGAATACATCGAGGCGATGCGGTCGCTGTGGACCGAGGAAGAGGCCTCTTACGCGGGCGAGTTCGTCAACTTCGGGCCGAGCTGGGCGTGGCCCAAGCCCGTGCAGTCGCACATCCCGGTGCTGGTCGGCGCCGCGGGCACCGAGAAGAACTTCAAGTGGATCGCCCGCAGCGCGGACGGCTGGATCACCACACCCCGCGACTTCGACATCGACGGGCCGGTGAAGGTGCTGCAGGACAGCTGGGCCGCCGCCGGCCGCGATGGCGCGCCGCAGATCGTTGCGCTGGACTTCAAGCCGATCCCGGAGAAGTTGGCGCACTGGGCCGAGATCGGGGTCACCGAGGTGTTGTTCGGACTGCCCGACAAGTCCGAAGATGAGGTGGCCGCGTACGTCGAACGATTGGCGGGCAAGCTTGCCGCGGCGGTCTAGCTGACGGAGGCGCATCGTGACAGAGCCAGGCCAACACTTCGCGTACCGCTACGACACCCGGCTGGCCCCGATGTGGCTGGCCTTCCGGGTGTGGCCGGGCGCCCAGGGCGTCACGGTGACCGACGACGGCCGGCTGATCGCCCGCTACGGGCCGTTGCGGGTTGACGCCCCGCTGTCTCAGATTCAGGATGCGCATATCACCGGCCCGTACCGGTGGTGGACGTCGGTGGGCGCGCGCCTGTCGCTGTCCGACGACGGTCTGACCTTCGGCACCAACGCAACTCAGGGCGTCTGCATGCACTTCGAACCGCGGATTCATCGCGTGATCGGCCTGCGTGATCACTCGGCGCTCAACGTGACCGTCGAGGACTGCGAAGGTCTGATCGCCGCGCTGAACGGCTAACCGAGCGAGGCTCGGTTGACGCCCTCGTCGGTCGACTTCACCGTGATCGCAGCGCCCAACGGGTCGCTGTCGGTCATCAACGCCACCAGGTCCTCGTCCTCGGTGAGCGCCATGAAACGCGAGCCGTCGGCGTCGAGCCGGCCGATGATCACGCCCGTGGTCGTCGGCCAGTCGTACCGCACGGAGTAGGTCTCAATCGTGGCCGCGCCGTTAGGGTTTCGCGTGACCGGCACCTTCGGCAGCGCGGCGATGTCCTGCTGCAGGGCCTTGCTGCGGTCGGCGGCCCACTCGCCGGGCTCGGTGGAATAGACGCCGACCGAGTACTTGCTCATCACACCGCCGTTGGCGCCGACGAGCCCGTACGAGCCCGGCTTGTCGCGCATGGCGGCCACCGTCTCGGCGATGCCGTGCAGCGAGTAGCTGTTGCCGGGGCCGCCGAAATACGGCAGGCCGCCCGTGAGCGTCAGGCCGCGTGGGTCGTCGGCGGCGAGGCCGAACTCGTCGCACACCGCGAAGACCGGAAACGGGAAGCAGCTGTACAGATCGAACGTCGTAACGTCGTCGATGCCGATGCCGGAGCTCCGAAGCGCTTCGGCCACGGCATTTTTGGCGGAGTAGCTGATGCTGACGTCCTCACGGTCGAGCAGGTCCTGCTCGGTCTGGTCGGCATGCCCCCGCAGGTACACCCAGTTGTCCTCGGGTACCCCGAGCCGTTGCGCTGCGGCCACCGACATCACCAGCGCGGCGGCGCCCTGGTTGACGGTGTCGCGCGCCACCAGCAACCGCGGGTACGGATCGCAGATCATCCGGTTCTCGTCGGTGACAGTCTCGATCTCCTCGACCGATCGCTCCACCGGCGACGACGAAAACGGATTCTTCGCAGCCACTTTCGAGAACGGGGCAAACAACTCGGCCATCGCGTGCCGGTAGTCGGCCACGCTGGATCCGAGCCGCGCGCGGCGGGCGTTGTCGAGCAGCCCGTACTGCACCGGGGCTCCGGTCAGCCCGTGCTTGGCGGTGTACTCGCTCATGTACTGCTCGAAGCCGTAGCCGCGGTCCTCGAGCTGGCCGCCGACGTGCTCGGTGAAGTCAGGCTTGTCGTCGCGTCCCGCGAAGTACTTCGCCGTCGACCCGGGCTCGGAGCCGAGGATCAACGCCACCTCGATGTCCCCGGCGGCGATCGCCCCAGCGAACTCCGTCATCAGCTTCTGCGGACCGTTGCCACCGATCGGCTCGAGCACCGCCCGCGCCGGATCGGCGCCGACGCGCTGTGCCACCGACCGCACGTAGTTGTCGGACGCGCCGAAAGGCGGACTGTTGAACGGCGTGCAGATCTCGAACTGGCGCAGGCCGGCGAACACCTCGACCGCCCGCGTCACCGCGGTCACGTCCGCGCCGGTGTCAGCGAGCGCGGCGCGGACAGCCTCCGTCGCCAGGTCGACCGAGGACAAGCCGCGATAATCGGGATCGTCGATCCGCTCGGTGAACTGGCCCACGCCGACGACGACTGGTGTGCGCGGGTCGACCGCCATTACAGGCCTCCTGACAAATGTTAATTCGTCAGGCTAACCGAAACCTGTAACACGTTCCAATTTCGGTGCGGGCCGCCTACAGGCTTTCGAGGATCTCCCGTGCGAGCGCGGCGGTCTCCGACGGCGTCTTGCCGACCTTGACCCCGGCGGCCTCGAGGGCTTCCTTCTTGGCCTGCGCGGTGCCCGACGAGCCGGACACGATGGCGCCGGCGTGGCCCATCGTCTTGCCCTCCGGCGCGGTGAAACCCGCGACGTAGCCGACGACCGGCTTGGAGACGTTGGCCTTGATGTAGTCGGCTGCCCGCTCCTCGGCGTCTCCGCCGATCTCACCGATCATCACGATGATCTTGGTCTCGGGGTCTTTCTCGAAGGCCTCGATGGCGTCGATGTGGGTGGTGCCGATGACCGGATCACCGCCGATGCCGATCGAGGTCGAGAAGCCGAAATCGCGCAGCTCGTACATCATTTGGTAGGTCAGCGTGCCGGACTTGGACACCAGGCCGA
Source organism: uncultured Actinomycetota bacterium (assembly GCA_963822655.1). Classification (GTDB taxonomy): domain Bacteria; phylum Actinomycetota; class Actinomycetes; order Mycobacteriales; family Mycobacteriaceae; genus Mycobacterium. The sequence goes on along the minus strand of CAWGIJ010000011.1, from coordinate 406,175 downwards.
CCGGCCCGGGGCCGGAGATGTTGGCCGGGGTAATGCCGACCAGCGCCTGTCCGGGGGTGATGATGCCGGGGCAGTTCGGGCCGATGATCCGGGTCTTGTTGCCCTTAGAGACGTTGTAAGCCCACGCAAATGCGCTGTCCTGCACCGGGATTCCCTCGGTGATGACCACCAGCAGCGGGATCTCGGCGTCGATGGCCTCGATGATCGCGTCCTTGGCGTAGACCGGTGGCACGAAGATGATCGACACGTCGGCGCCGGTCTTGTCGATCGCCTCTTTGACGCTGCCGAACACCGGCAACTCCACCGGCTTGTCGCTGACGTCCTTGTGCGCCACCGTCGTTCCGGCCTTGCGCGCGTTGACGCCGCCGACGATGTGGGTGCCGGCCTTGAGCATCCGGGCGGTGTGCTTGGTCGCCTCCGAGCCGGTGATGCCCTGGACGACGACCTTGTTGTCCTTGGTCAGGAAGATAGCCATTGGTCTGTGATTCCTTTGCTCAGGCGTTCGCCAGTTCGGCGGCCTTGTCGGCGGCCTCATCCATCGTGGGCACCAGCGTCACCAGCGGGTGGTTGGCGTCGGTGAGGATCCGCCGGCCTTCGTCGACGTTGTTGCCGTCCAAGCGCACGACGAGCGGCTTGTTGGCGTCGTCGCCCAAGATCTCCAGCGCCTTGACGATGCCGGACGCGACGGCGTCACACGAGGTGATGCCGCCGAACACGTTCACGAACACACTCTTGACCTGAGCGTCGCCCAGGATCACGTCGAGGCCCGCGGCCATGACCTCGGCCGAGGCGCCACCGCCGATGTCCAGGAAGTTGGCCGGCTTCACGCCGCCGTGCTTCTCACCGGCGTAGGCGACGACATCGAGGGTCGACATGACCAGTCCCGCGCCGTTGCCGATGATGCCCACGGCGCCGTCGAGCTTGACGTAGTTGAGGTCGTGCTCCTTGGCCTTGAGCTCGAGCGGGTCGGTGGCGTCGCGGTCTTCGAACTCGACGTGGCCGGGCTGACGGAAGTCGGCGTTGCCGTCGAGGGTGACCTTGCCGTCCAGCGCCAGGATCCGGTCGTCGGGCGTGCGGACCAACGGGTTGACCTCGACCAGGGTGGCGTCTTCGCCGACGAAGACCTCCCACAGCTTGGCGATGGTCACGGCCGCGGCGTCGAGCACCTCGGCGGGCAGGTGGCCCTGCTCGGCGATCGAGCGGGCAAAGGCCTCGTCGACACCCTTGACGGCGTCCACCGGGACCTTGGCGAGGCGCTCGGGCTTGGTGGCGGCGACCTCTTCGATCTCCATGCCGCCCTCGACGGAGCACATGGCCAGATAGGTGCGGTTGGCGCGGTCGAGCAGGAAGGAGATGTAGTACTCCTCCGCGATGTCGCTGGCCTCGGCGACCAGCAGCTTCTTCACGACGTGGCCCTTGATGTCCAGGCCGAGGATGTTCTTCGCGTGGGTGTAGGCGTCGTCGGGTGTCGCGGCGTACTTCACGCCACCGGCCTTGCCGCGCCCGCCGACCTTGACCTGTGCCTTGACCATGACCGGGTGCCCGATCTCTTCGGCGATGGCTTTGGCTTCTTCGGCGGTGTCAGTCACGCGTCCGGGAGTCGTTGGAACGTTGTGCTTGGCGAACAGCTCTTTTGCCTGGTACTCGAAAAGATCCATGGGCTCACTTCTGTGTGTCGGCCTTTTGTGAGCGGACTAAGTTTTCAAATGTCCGCTTGCGGGAACTGTATCGAGACCGCCAGAGTGTTCCGCCATGGGCATCGACCGTTGTGGCAGATCTCACCGCAGCAAGCTCAGTGACACACGTCACAATCCTCTGCGGATTCTCGGCTTAACTTGCGACGCGTTGCGCCCGACAGTTAACGTCTCAGAGTCCAGATAACGTTATGGTTACGGCTCGAAGGACAATCAGGTTGACCCAGCAAATCCCGGCGTCGTCTCCTGCGCGAGGAGACCTTTCAGCGTCGCGCGACCGCGGGCCACTCGTTCACCGGAATGAAGTCACGGACATCATCCCGTTCAACGAATTCGGAAAACTCGCCGATTCCAGCTTCAGTGTCAATTCGGTTTTCGAGAAAGAAGCGCAGGTCCTCAGCGCTCCCGAACTCGACGATCTCGACGACACGGACAACCTGACCGTCCGCGATCTGATCGGCCCCAGCGTCGCCGAGCGTCGAGTCAGCCCGCTCGAGCGCGGCACGAATCGTGCCCGCGGCGAGGCCGGATCACTGACCGGACGCTCGCAGCACCGCAAACAGCTCACCGGCCCCACCCGCGGCCGTGTTTTGATCGGCGCGATGGCCGCCGGCGCCGCCGCTGCCGCCGCGCACTCGGCCTCGGAGGCCCCCCGGCACTCCAAGCCCGAGACCGTCCTCGCCGCCCAGGCCGCGGCGACCGGTCCGATCAGCACCTCCGACAGCGGCATGCAGATGGTGACCGTGCGACCGGCCGCCAACGTCGCCGTGCACAACGCCGAACTGGCCCACGGTTTGGCGTTCGCCCAGGAGCGCGCCCAGCGCGAGGCCCGGCTGCAGGCGCCGCTGTTCGTCATGCCGACCAAAGGCATCTTCACCTCGGGCTTCGGCTACCGCTGGGGTGTGCTGCACGCCGGCATCGACCTGGCCAACTCGATCGGCACCCCGATCCACGCTGTTTCCGACGGCGTCGTGATCGCCGCGGGCCCGACCGCGGGCTACGGCATGTGGGTCAAGCTGCGGCACTCCGACGGGACCGTCACGCTGTACGGCCACGTCAACACCACGATGGTCAGCGTCGGCGAGCGGGTATTCGCCGGTGACCAGATCGCCACCATGGGCAACCGCGGCAACTCCACCGGACCGCATCTGCACTTCGAGGTGCTGCTCGGCGGCAGCCAGCGGGTCGACCCCGTGCCGTGGCTGGCGAAGCGCGGCCTGTCCGTCGGTACCTTCGCCGGTTGATCCGGTGACCGACCCGAACAACCCCAGCCCGCCCAACCCCGAAACGCGCATCATTCGGCGCGCACCCACCGGTCCGTTGCCGCAGGCGAGCGACGACGCCCGCACCACTTTCATCTCCCGCCCGCCGGCCCCGCCCGCGCCGTCGCAGCAGTCTTTCGCGCCTGCGCCGTCGGGCAGTCCGTACGGCGAGCCCAGCAAGGTCACGGCGGTGGCCGCCGCGGCCGTCAGCATCATCAGCGGCTGGGCCACATCGGTGGTAGCGACCGATCTAATCGCCGGCTGGTGGCACTCCGACCGGCTGTTCTGCGTCGCGGTGGCGTTCCTCGCGCTGGTGTTCGCCTCGGCGACCGTCGCCGGGGTGATCCTGCTGCTGTTGCGCCAGCCCCTGAGCCGCTACTTGATCGTGGCGGGCGCGGTGGTCGCGATCCTGACCTATCTCGGCGTCTTCATCGCCGGGGCACGGGTGGCGTGGGTGGTGCATACCCTGCCGCTCCTGCCGATCGCCAGTGCGGCTCTGACGCTTCTACCGCGCACCCGCGATTGGCTGCTCGAGGACTAGGCCTGATCACCCGCACTAAAGCTTGGCCACCGGCGCGTGGTTGTGCATCAGCTTGACCCGCCCGGAGCTGCCGAAGTCGATCAGTGACATCGCCGACTCGCCCATGCCCGACACCTCTTCCACGCGGCCCAGGCCGTACTTGTCGTGGGTGACGCGGTCGCCGGGTTCCAGCACCAGCAGCGGACGCTTACTGCCTCCGCCCCGCGCCGCCGGTGACGGCCGCGGTGTGCCGAAGCGCCCGGCGCCGCTGACCGGCGCGCTGTACGACGGGGTCGGGTCGGTGCGACGCCAGTCGATCAATTCCTGCGGAATCTCGCGCAGGAAGCGCGATTCCGGGTTGAGCATCGGCTGACCCCACGACGACCGGACCTTGGCCCGGCTGACGAAGAGCCGCTGACGGGCCCTGGTGATCCCGACGTAGGCCAGCCGGCGTTCCTCGGACAGCTCGGTCGGATCACCCAGAGCCCGCATGTGCGGGAACATGCCGTCTTCCCACCCGGTGACGAACACCACCGGGAACTCCAAACCCTTGGCGGTGTGCAACGTCATCAGCGTCACCAAACCGGATGTGTGCTCGGGGATCTCGTCAGTATCGGCGACCAGCGACACGCGTTCCAGGAACTGCGCCAGCACCCCGGTGTCCGGCACGTCCTCGTCGTCCTGCTCCTCGTCGAGAGCGACGACATTGGCCAGGTCGGTCGCGAATTCGTGTGCGACGCTGACCAATTCGTTGAGGTTGTCCAGCCGGGCCAGGTCCTGCGGGTCGGACGAGGACTCCAGCTCGTTGCGGTACCCGGTGCGGTCCAGCACCGCCTCGACCAGGTCGCCGAGATCGCCCTCTGACGAGGCCAGCTTGGTGCGCAGTTCGTCCATCATCTCGACGAAGCCCGCAATTGCCTTGGCGGAGCGCGTGTTCAGCAACGGCACCTTGCCTTCGGCGGCGACCTCCAGCGCGTCGGCGAAGCTGGACCCGGTGTTCTCGGCGTACACCGCGACGCACGCCTCGGCGCGGTCACCGATGCCACGCCGCGGCGTGTTCAGGATGCGTCGCAGGCTGACCGCGTCGCCGGGGTTGTCCAGCACCCGCAGGTAGGCAACGATGTCGCGAATCTCCCTGCGCTCGTAAAACCGCACTCCCCCAACGACTTTGTAGGGAATACCGGCGCGGATGAACACCTCTTCCAGCGACCGCGACGAGTTGTTAGTGCGGTAGAAGACGGCGACGTCGTTGTAGGTGATCCCGCCGTTGGCGGCCAGCGCGTCGATCTCTTCGGCGATGAAGCGCGCCTCGTCGTGCTCGTTGTCCGCGACGTAGCCGACGATCAGCTCGCCCGCGCCCTCATCGGTCCACAGCCGCTTGTCTCGACGCGACGGGTTGCGCGAGATCACCGAGTTGGCCGCCGACAGGATGTTCTGCGTGGACCGGTAGTTCTGCTCGAGCAGGATCGTGGTGGCGTTCGGGTAGTCGCGCTCGAAATCCTCGATGTTGCGGATCGTCGCGCCGCGAAACGCGTAGATAGACTGGTCGGCGTCGCCCACCACGCACAGCTCGCCGGGCGGCACGCCGTCTTCGCCGTCGTCGAGGTCGCGGCCGACCAGTTCGCGCACCAGCACGTACTGCGCGTGGTTGGTGTCCTGGTACTCGTCGACCAGGATGTGCCGGAAGCGCCGCCGGTAGTGGTCGGCGATCTGCGGGAAGGCCTGCAACACCGCGACGGTCTCGCCGATCAGGTCGTCGAAGTCCAGCGCGTTGGCCACCCGCAGGCGCTGCTGGTATTCGGAGAAGACCGCAGCGACCGTGCGGGACAGGTCGTCGGACTCGTCGGTGAGGTCGGCGATGGCCCGCTGCGGGTCGATCAGCTCGTTCTTCAGGTTGGAGATGGAGTTGGCCAACAGCCGCGGCGTATACCGCTTGATGTCGAGGCCCATGTCCTTACCGATCATCTGCAGCAGACGGCGCGAATCGTCGGCGTCGTAGATCGAGAAGTTGGAGTTGAGGCCCGAGATCAGCGACGCCTGGTTGCGCAGGATCCGCACGCAGGTGGAGTGGAACGTCGACACCCACATCGACCGGGCGCGCGGACCGACCAGTGTGGCGACCCGCTCCCGCATTTCCGCGGCGGCTTTGTTGGTGAAGGTGATCGCCAGCACCTGGCCCGGCGAGACGTCGCGGGCGGCCAACAGGTAGGCGATGCGGCGGGTCAGCACGGCGGTTTTGCCGGAGCCGGCACCGGCAACGATCAGCAACGGCGAGCCCTCGTGCAGTACCGCCTGACGCTGCTGGGGGTTCAGCCCGTCGAGCAGTTGTTCGGTTTCGGATTCCGTTACGCGCGCACTCGTCATGACTGCCCCAACTTACCGCCGTTCGCCGACACCTTTGCGCTGGAACGCCCGCAAGTGGCACACTCGTTTTGTGCTTACTGCGCAGTGGCGATTTTTCTACGGGTACCGGCCAGCGGTGCCCGTGGTTTAGCTGCTTCCCAGAGCCCCGCGGTCCGCTTCCGGATCCGGGGCTCGTCTCTTGTGTGAGGCCCGAAATCGGATGACACCGCAACCACCTCCACACAACGAGAATTCGGAGTATTCAATGACTATCGAGACTGACCAACCCATCGACATCGATGCGCTGCGGCTGGAAATCGATCGCCTCGACGCCGAGATCCTGGCCGCGGTCAAGCGCCGCGCCGAGGTGTCGCGCGCGATCGGCAAAGCCCGGATGGCCTCCGGCGGAACACGCCTGGTGCACGCCAGGGAGATGAAGGTCATCGAGCGTTACAGCGAACTCGGGCCCGAGGGTAAAGACCTGGCCATGCTGCTGCTCCGGCTGGGCCGCGGCCGGCTCGGCCACTAGCCAGCTGTTCACCAGGCTTTCAGCGGCGACACCGGCAGCACCTCATTGACCTGACTAGGGTCGAGGGATGACTGCGGTTGACCAGATTCCCGAAATCTCAGCGACCCCGGCGTGGAAAGCGCTGCAGCAGCACCACCGCCAGATCGGCGAGAAGCATCTGCGCGAGTTCTTCGACGAAGACCCCGATCGCGGCCGCGAATTCACCCTGACCGTCGGCGACCTCTACATCGACTACAGCAAACACCGCGTCGACCGCGAGACGCTTCGGCTGCTGGTCGACCTGGCGCACGCCGCCGAACTCGAGCAGCACCGCGACGCGATGTTCGACGGGACGCACATAAACGTCTCCGAGGACCGCGCCGTGCTGCACACCGCGCTGCGGCTGCCGCGCGACGCCGCGCTGACCGTCGATGGGCAGGACGTGGTCGCCGACGTGCACGAAGTGCTGGACAGGATGGGCGATTTCACCGATCGGCTGCGCAGCGGCGAATGGACCGGGGCTACTGGTAAAAAGATCAGCACCGTCGTCAACATCGGCATCGGTGGATCGGACCTCGGCCCGGTGATGGTGTACCAGGCGCTGCGGCACTACGCCGACGCCGGCGTCTCGGCACGATTTGTCTCCAACGTCGACCCCGCCGACCTGATCGCCAAGCTGGCCGACTTAGAGCCGGCCACAACGCTTTTCGTCATCGCATCGAAGACCTTCACGACTTTGGAGACGCTGACCAACGCCACCGCGGCGCGGCGCTGGCTCACCGACGCGCTCGGTGACGACGCGGTGGCCAAGCACTTCGTGGCCGTCTCGACCAACAAGAAACTGGTCGATGAGTTCGGCATCGACACCGACAACATGTTCGGATTCTGGGACTGGGTCGGTGGGCGGTATTCGGTCGACTCCGCGATCGGGTTGTCGGTGATGGCCGTGATCGGCCGAGAAGCGTTCGCGGACTTCCTGTCTGGCTTCCACATCGTCGACGAGCATTTTCGCACCACGCCGTTGGCCGAGAATGCCCCGGCGCTGCTTGGCCTGATCGGGCTGTGGTACTCCGACTTCTTCGACGCGCAGGCCCGCGCCGTGTTGCCGTACTCCAACGACATGGCTCGCTTCGCCGCGTATCTGCAGCAGTTGACGATGGAGTCCAACGGCAAGTCGGTCCGCGCCGACGGCAGCCCGGTCACCACCGACACCGGTGAAATCTTCTGGGGCGAGCCAGGAACCAACGGCCAGCACGCTTTCTACCAACTGCTGCACCAGGGCACCCGGTTGGTGCCGGCCGACTTCATCGGCTTCAGCCAGCCCACCGACGACCTGCCCACCATGGACGGCACCGGCAGCATGCACGACCTGCTGATGAGCAACTTCTTCGCACAGACCCAGGTGCTGGCGTTCGGCAAGACCGCCGAGGAGATCGCCGCCGAGGGCACGGCCGCAGATGTGGTGCCGCACAAGGTGATGCCGGGCAACCGCCCGACGACCTCGATTCTGGCGACGCGGCTGACGCCGTCGGTCGTGGGTCAGTTGATCGCGTTGTATGAGCACCAGGTCTTCACCGAGGGCGTCATCTGGGGCATCGACTCGTTCGACCAGTGGGGCGTCGAGTTGGGCAAGACCCAGGCCAAGGCGCTGTTGCCGGTGATCACCGAAGACGCTTCTCCCGCAAAGCAATCCGACAGTTCAACCGATGCTTTGGTCCGGCGGTATCGCGCCGAGCGGGGTCGCGCGGACTAGAACGGCGCGAGCGTGAAGCTGTTGCGAAAATATAAGCAAAATTTCGCAACAGCTTCACGTTCAGCGAATCACTAGGCGAACCGCTTGGCCATCGACAGCGGCATCACCTTGAGCAGTGCGACCAGCGGGCCCCACGGCCACCACGGGATGGCGGCGCGGCCGGGTTCGCGCTCGATGGCGGCGACGAGCGCCTTGACGCCAGTCTCGTTGTCCACCATCAACATTGTGCTCTGCGACTTCGCGGTCATCTCCGACTCGATGTAGCCCGGCTCCATCACCGAGACCGTGATCGGACCCTTCGCGTATTCGGCGCGCAACGATTCGCCGAGCGAACTCAGGCCGGCTTTGCTTGCGGCGTAGGCCGCTTTGACACCGGGCACACCCTTCGAGCCGAGCACCGACGAGATCAGCACCAGATGCCCAGACCCCTGCGCCCTGAACATCTCCAGTGCAGTCTCGATCTGCACCAGGGCGGCGACCAGATTGGTCTCGATGGTCGCCTTATTGGCCCACACCTTGCCGGAGCCCAGCTTCGCACCCTTGCCGATGCCGGCGTTGACGATCACCCGGTCGATTCCGCCGAGGGCGTCGGAGAGTTCGGCGAATACCTTCGGCACCTGGTCATGATCGTTGACGTCCAGTTGCGCAATTGCGACTTTCGATCCTGGATACCGTTGCGCGAGTTCGTCTTTCAATTCTTCGAGACGCTCGGTGCGACGGGCGCACAACGCGAGGTCGCGGCCCGTGGCGGCGAACGCACGGGCCATGCCTGCGCCCAGGCCGGAGCTGGCTCCGGTGATGAGGATTTTCTGCCGAGTCATCCGACTATTTCAGCAGACGCACCTTGCTACGCGCAGTATGTCGACTTTGCCAGGTGCACTTCTTGTTGTACCTGGCCAAGGCTGTGCTGAGGATAGACGTCGTGAAGGTCACTGACCACGGCGTCAATGGTGTCTCCACGGCCCAGCCGATCACAGATTTTATGCGCGTTTTCTATGTTCGGTCCCGCGACTAGACTTCGTCCCGCATAAATCTGCTGCAACGCGGCGAAATACTGGTCGTCCTGTGCCTGGTCGGCAGAGGCCGGCCCAGCGCCGACAACCCCAGCTACAACCAGTCCAGCTGCGCCGGCGGCGATTATCGCCAACCTTGGCATTGAATATCCCCGATGACGAAACATGGCGTCCCCTTTGCTATGCCGCATTTTTGCGGTGAGAGCCCGAATTTATGCCGAGCGGGGCGTTGAGTGATACAGGGATTTCCCTGGTATTAGGGCCGAAGGTCAGGGCGGAACAGCTACTTCAGCAGACGCGACATCCGCCGGTCGGCCAGCACCTTGCCGCCGGTCTGGCAGGTCGGGCAGTACTGGAAGGACTTGTCCGCGAACGACACTTCGCGGACGGTGTCGCCGCAGACCGGACACGGCAGGCCGGTGCGGGCATGAACCCGCATGCCGGAACGCTTCTCGCCCTTGAGCGTGGCGGCCTGCTGGCCGACCGATCGCGAGACCGCATCGCAGAGCACCGAGATCATCGCGTCGTGCAGCGCCGCGAGTTGCGCCTCGGTGAGCTTCGCCGCGGTGGCGAACGGCGACAGCTTGGCGACGTGCAGGATCTCGTCGCTGTAGGCGTTGCCGATGCCCGCGATGACCTTCTGGTCGGTGATGACGGATTTGATCCGCCCGGTGTTCTTGGCCAGCAGCGTGGTCAGGTCGTCGATGCTCAGGGTGAGGGCGTCCGGCCCGAGCGCGGCGATGCCGGGGACCTTCTGTGGATCGTCGACGAGCCAGACGGCCAGCCTTTTCTGGGTGCCGGCCTCGGTGAGGTCTAAGCCCGGTCCGTCGCCGGGCGGGCCGAGGTGGACCCGCAGCGCGATCGGGCCCTTGCCGGGTTTCAGCGGCGCGCCGGACAGCTTCTCCGACCAGCGCAGCCAGCCGGCCCGCGACAGGTGCGTGATGAGGATCAGCTCGCCGACGCGCATGCCGAGGTATTTGCCCCAGCGGTCGGCGCCGGTGACGGTCAGACCGTGCAGCGCGTTGATCGGCGGGTCGAAGGTCTTGAGCACCGACAGCGCGGCGACGTCGACGCGGCCGACGGTCTTGCCGACGGCGTGCTGGCGAAGGTAGTCGGCCAGCGCCTCGACTTCGGGCAGTTCGGGCATGAGTCCAGTGTGCCGGTCAGCGGCGGGCGCTGCGTGTCACCAGCGAGAGCACCCAGCTGACGATCGACAAGACGATCGCGGCCTTGATCGCCGTCCACCAGAAGTAGTCGATGCCCAGGCCCCAGTGAGTGGTGTTCGCCGTGATCCGCGCGGTGATCCAGAGCATCAGCGCGTTGACGACGATGTGGAACAGGCCCAACGTGAGGATGTAGAGCGGGATCGACAGGATCTGCACGATGGGTTTGATGAGGGCGTTGACCAATCCGAACACCACCGCGACGGCGAAGATGATGCCGATGCGCTGCAGGCGGGTGTCACCGCCGACGAAGTAGAGCCCGTGGACGACCTTGGTGACCACCCACAGCGCAAATCCGGTGACCGCCGCCCGGATGACGAAACCTGTCATGGGGTGAACCTACTCGGGAGTGCGCCATCAGCAGGTGTTCGTGATGCAACCGTGCCCGCACGAGAGCCGCCCCGTTAGTGCGGCTTGAGACCGTAGGCGGAGTAGCAGGGCACTGCGGTCTGTCCGGGTCCGGTCACCAGGGCGGGCGACCACATGGTTGGAACGCCGTTGACGAGCCAGCAGTTCTTGTCGGACAGGTCGATCCCCTTCTGCCCCTGATCGGTAGCTTTCTTTGCCTGGTCGGCTGCTTGCTGGGCCTGATCGGTGGCCTGCTTCGCCTGGTCCGCCGCTTGCTTGGCCTGATCCGAGGCCTGCTTCGCCTGATCCGCGGCCTGCTTGGCTTTATCGACGCCGTCTTTCGCCTCGTTCGCGATACCGAGGGCCTTCTGCTGCTGGCACTGCTGCACCTGCTCGGGAGGCAGCTGGTCACAGTCGGGCGGGTCGTCGGCGCCGGCGATGGGCGCCCAGAGCAGTAGGGCGCCTGCGCCGGCGGCCAGCGCAGTCGCTGTGCGACGGGTTGGGGGTTTCATCATGAGGTTGACGCTAGGACCGCCAGCGATGCGGCGATACAGGGTTTTCCCTGGTATTCGCGTTAACAGCGCGGGTCGCCGTTGGGCGGCCGGGCGGACTCGACACGCTCGTTGTGGCTGAACACGGCCCCGTTCGGAACACAGGTCAGCACTCCGTTGACCGTCATCCAGGCCCCGCCGATGCGCTGATTATGATCCGGACCGTCCGCGGGCCGCTGCCCGTTCGACGCCCGGCCCGCGTTGTCGAGGATCTCATCGGTGATCTGCTTTCCCTGCTTGAGCTTGCATTGCTGTGCCTGGTCGGGGGATAACTGATCACAATCTGTCGGGTCATCGGCAGAGGCGACCGGGCTGCATACCACCAAGGCGATGGCAGCCAGCGTAAGCGTCTTGATGACAAGTGAATTCATGCAACCGACGCTATGCGCGACCGGTCGGCAAGGGATACAGGGATTTCCCTGGTGGTCGAGCCGGGCAGAGATTTAGCGGTCAGCTTCTCGGTCAAGCGCTGAGGCCAGTCCCGCTCTAGAACGGATGCCCAATCTGCGGTACACCGCGCTGAGATACATCTCGACGGTTTTTTCAGATATGAACAATTCAGCGGCGATTTCTCTGTTAGACCGGCCCGCCGCGGCCAACTTTGCGGTGCGCTGCTCGGCGGCGGAGAGCCCGCGACCATCGCCGCGAGGACCGTCTAAGCGGGCAAGTTCTGTTCGCGCTCGCTCCGCCCACAGCGGCGCGCCGAGCTGCTCGAAGGTGTCCAACGCTTCGCTCAGCGTTGTTGCGGCGTTCTGTTTGCGACGCCGGCGTCGTTGTAGTTGGCCCAGGAGTAGTTGGGTGCGCGCAGTTTCGAACGGCATGGGGAGCCTTTCGTGGTGGTACATCGCGTGCTCGACGGCCCGTTGCGCTCCAGCGAGATCGCCACGCGCAGCCAGCATATGGCCGCGTCCGCGAGCGCCCATGGCTAGCATCCACGGCCGGTCATGCCGAATTCCGTTGCGTTCCAATGCCTCAATCAATGATTCGGCTTCGTCGGCGCGACTTAGGGCGCACAGTGCCTCGATCCAGTCGGGTAGGTGACCGCCGCCTTCGATTTCGGTTCCTTCGATATTGAAGATGTCGAGGTAGGGCTGCAGCACTGCGAGTGCCGCAGCGTAATTGCCAAGGGAAACTTCGAGAAAAGCGAGCGTATTAGTCGGTTCCTTTGGCAGTCGAGCTGCGCCAATCTCGTTGGCGGTGTCGATCGCAGCGGTTGCTGCCGCGCGCGCGTCGGCTTCGCGGCCGGCGTAGGCGGCGGCAGCGGCCTGCTGGGTCCAGGCCGCAACCAGCACAAGACGCCCGCCCATCTGCTCGGCGTGCTCTACGGCATCCCAGGCCGCCCGGGCGGCCTCGGCGTAGCGCCCGGACCACAACAAGATCGACGCCATCCGCCCCGCTGCCCAGATGATGTCGACCTCGGTGCCGCGCTCCAGCATCCGCTGTTGCACGGCGCGCATCTGGACCTCAGCTCGCTCAAGGTCGCCGGTGAAAGCGGAGATCATTGCCTCTACCGCGCTGGCTTGAAAAAAGGTGGTCGCCCCGCCGAACGGATCCTCTAACTCCAGCGCCGCCTGCAATGCTTGGTGTTCAATTCCCTGCCCCGCCACGAACTTTCCCATCACCCAGATCGACAGCGCCTGGCTGCGCAACCCTGGGATGCCGAGCTGGTCTGCAAGCTCAACTGCTTTCTCCGCGCGTTGCAGTGCGTCGTCGAGGCGATCCGTCATGAACAGCGCGTATGCGAGACGCAGCAGACACAGCAAGCGCAGCGCAGGGTTATCGTCAGCCTCGTCGACGGCCGCGCTCATTGCCTGTACCGCACCTGGCATGTCGTCGTCGTAGGCTTTGACTCCGCCGAGCCACATCAGCGCCATACACCGCAGCACGCCAGATGGCGCGTCTGCGAGCGCCGCCTGCAACTGCCGCCGCGCGGCAGCCAATGAACCGCCGCGGAAGTGCAGCTCCCCGGCGTGTATGCGCCGGTGAGTGCTGTCGCCACCCAATCTGATGGCCAGTTCGAGCAGCTCGGCCGCGACGGCGGGAGCGCCCTGCGCGATCGTGGCTTCCGCTGCCGCATCCAGTGCCGCCAGCGCGTCCGCGTCCCCAGGTGTGGCAGCAAGCGCTAGATGGCGGGCCTTGATCTCCGGCCGATCAACGATGTTGGCCAGTGTTCGATGCATGGCCCTGCGGCGCGCAGGCGTTGCGGTGGTGTACACCCCCGTGGCGAAGAGCGGATGGGCGAATCGCACCCTATTGCCGTCGACGATGATGGTGCGCAGATGCTCCATGGATTCGAGCAGCTCAACGACACGGGCCGTCGACATGTCGGTAGCACGTGCAATCACCTCAAACGTCGGTTCCACGCTGCACGCCGCGGCGAGCAACACCTCGCCGGCCTCGTTGTCGGCGTGCCCGAGGCGGCGGCGCACAAGCGCGGCGAGACTGTCGGGCAGCTCAACTTTCGTGGGGCTTGTCTCGTCGGCAGCGCCGGCGGCCAGCTCGATCGCGAAAAGCGGGTTGCCACCGGAGATTTCGTAGATCCGGGTAATCGTGGGGCGCGGTAGGGTGTGGCCCAACCTAGCCGCGACCAGCGCGTGTACTGCTCCGAGGCTAAGTGGTCGCATTCGCACTCGGGAGAGTGTCTCGGGCCGACGGAATTGCAGCCATGATCCCTCGTCGGAGTCCGGTTCGCCGGTCCGAAAGCTCAGTATCGCCCCGACCGGCCCGGTGAGTCTGCGAGCAGCGAAGCTGATGACCGCGCGACTGGAGGCGTCCAGCCACTGGGCGTCGTCGAAGACCAACAGCACTGGGCCTTCGGTACTCCGCCGTTCAATCACCGACAGCAGTGCGATGGCGACCATGCGTTCGTCGGTGGCCGGTCCGCCGCTGCCAACATCGCCGATGCCGGCGCGCTCTAGCGCAACCCGTTGCGGCTCAGGCAATGCCGCCAACATCTCGCTCTCGACATCCCTCAATAAGTCCGCCACCGCGGCGTAGGCATACGTAACCTCGGCAGGCGACCCCTGCGCCGAAAGCACGCGAAAACCACGAGCCTCAGCCTCAGCGGCGGCACTGAGTAGAAGCGTCGTCTTGCCGATGCCCGCTTCGCCTTCCACTACCAAACCCGCCGGACTGGTTTGCGTGCGCGCGAGCAGATCTGCCACCTCACGAGACTCCGTGGCCCGCTCCGTCATCTCCCCTCTCACACCAAGCATTTTGCATTTGGCCAGCAACACCCGCACAGCTATACGACAAAGCTGCGAGACGCATACCGGCGAAGCGATCGCACCGAGGATATTGGCGCAACCATAGGCACCCCAAGGGATGGTCTCTTAAGGTAGAGCCGGGCTGATCCGCGCCTGCACGCCGGCCGTCACGCGATCGGCCTGCCACCCCGCCCGCCGGCAGACAGCTATGACGTCCTCAGCGCATTCGGCGGCCAGGACCAGGAACACCGTCTCATCGATCGGGGAGGTCAGGGTTAGCAGCAGCCGCACCTGCGAGGCGGCCGCGGCCCGACCCAGTCGCTCAATGGCCGCATCGATAGATCCCGCGGCGAGACCGGGCTGGTACCACTCGACCATGAAGCACTCCGCGGCTCTGCCGAGGTCCGACATACGCCTGACGTTAACGCCCGGCGCGCGAAATGAAATCAGGGATTTCCCTGGACATCACCCTGTTGAAGTACGGCGGACAACCCGGCGCGGGACCGGATGCCCAGCTTGCGGTAGACGCTGCTCAGGTTCATCTCGACAGTCTTCGGCGCAATGAACAAATCGGCGGCAATCTGCTTGTTCGATAGCCCGGCCGCAGCCCGCTGAGCAATGCGCTGCTCGGTGACCGTCAAGCCCCGCGCGTCGCCCGCGGAGTTGACCAGGCGTGGGAGCTCGGCATTGACACGGCTGGCCCACAGCGGCGCGCCCAGCCGCTCGAACGTCTCCAGCGCCTCGCGCAACGTCGCCTCCGCCGCTTGCCTGCGACGCCGTCGGCGTTGCAACTGACCCAGCAGCAACTGCGTGCGCGCCTTCTCGAAGGGCATCGGCAGGCGCTGGTGATGTTCGAGCGCTTCGTGGGCGGCATTTTCGGCGGCGTCGAGGTCGCCGAGCGCGACGTGCACGTGACCTCGGCCGCGGGCTCCCGTCGCGAGCATCCATGGGCGATCGTGTCGTGCCCCGTTGTGTTCGAGCGCGGCAACGAGCGGCTCGGCCTCGTCGATGCGCCCCAACGCGACCAACGCTTCTATGGCGTCGGGAAGATAAGCACCCATGATGATTTCGGTGTCATGCGCGGAGTCGAAAGTGGTTATCAACGGCTGCAACACCGCGACTGCCGCCTCGTAGTGGCCTAGCGAGACCTCGAGGAAGCCCAGCGCCGCAGTCGCTGAATTGATGAGAAAGGCGGCGCCGGTGGCCCGGGCCGCGTCGATGGCCAAGCGGGCAGCGACGCGCGCCTCATCCTCGCGACCGGTGTGAGCCGCTACCACGGCCTGGCCCGCCCACGAACTGATAAGCATGTGCTTGCCGCCCAGTTGCTCAGCCCGTTGCACGGCATCGGCGGCAGTCGCGGCCGCCTCGTCGTAGCGACCTAGCCAAATGTCAATCATCGTAAGGTGATTAGCCGCCCACAGAATGTCGATCTCCGTGCCGCCCTGCAGGAAACGCCGGTGCGCCGTCTGCATCTGATTGCGGGCGTTCACCAAGTCGCCCATCCAGCCCGCGATGATCGCGGCGACCGCGCTGGCCTGATAGGTGGCGGCCGCTTCGCTCGTTGGATTCTCAAGCAGCAGAGCCGTTTTGAGAGCCTGCTCGTCGAGGCCCAGACCATGCATGAAGCTGACGTTGGCCCACATGGTCAACGCCTGGCTCCGGAGTTCCGCAGCACCGAGTCGCTCGGCCTCGGCGAGCGCGATGCGGGCGTGTTCGACCGACTCTTTCATCCGCCCAGTCAGGCCGATCGCCGGAGTCAACAGCAATCGGCCCTGCAATTGCAACGCTGGGTCGTCAGCGGCCTCGACGGCTTGAGTCAACGCAGCGACGGCGCTCACCATGCTCTCGTCGTAGCCGGTGACGGCCGCCAGCAACATCAGAGCCAAGCAACGCAAGGTGCCGCTGGACGGTAAGCCATCAATGGTTGACTGCAACAGATTGCGCGCCTGCCATAGCGCACCGGAACGAAAGTGGTGCTCCGCAGCTCGAATTCGCCGCACCGGTGTATCGCCGCCGAGTTTGATTGCCAATTCCAGTAATTCGGCGGCCACCGCGGGCGCCCCCTGCGCGACCGTCACTTCGGCGGCCTCGTCGAGCGCCTCGAGCGTTGCGGGGTCACCGGTGGTCGCTGAGAGCGCCATGTGCCGCGCCCTCAGCTCGGGTTCCTCGACCGTGTCGGCGAACTTACGGTGCATGGCGCGGCGCTGCGGCGGGCTGGCGCCGTGGTAGACGCCCCGGGCGAACAGTGGATGACAGAACCGCACCCTGTTGCCGTCGATTTCGACGACGCCGGAGGCTTCCGCGGATTCGACCACCTCGACCACCCGGTCGACGCTGAGGTCGATGGCGCGGCTCAGGCGCTCCACGGTCGGCAACACTGAGCACGAGGCGGCCAACAACACCTCGCCGAGCTCGGCATCCGGGCGCCCGATGCGCTGACGGACGAGCGCCGCGAGCGAATCGGGCAGGTCGACCATGCCGCGGGACGGCTCGTCGGAAACCGAGCGCGCCAACTCGAGCGCGAAAAATGGATTGCCACCTGAGATTTCGTGAATACGGGTGATGAGTGGACGAGACAGAGTGAGCCCCAGCCGCTTCGAGATCAGCGCGTGCAGGCCGCCCAGCGTCAGGGGCTCGACCTTGACGCGCACAGTCGAGTCGGGGCGAGAGAACCGCAGCCAGGCCGGCGAGTCGTTGCGACGCGGCACCTCGGTCCGGACACTGGCCACCACCCCGATCCGGCCGGTGAGCCGGCGCGCGGCATAACCGAACACCGCCTGGCTCGACACATCCAGCCACTGGGTGTCGTCGATCGTCACCAGCACCGGCATGTTGAAGCTCGGGTGCTGCAGCACTGAGAGAAACGCTGTTGCGACAGTCCGCTCGTTGGTCGCCGGACCGTCTCCGACAAGTAGTAGCACCCGCTCCAGCGCCGTCCGCTGCACGGCAGGCAGGTCGGCGAGGACGTTTGAATCGACGGAGTCGAGCAGGTCTGCCACCGCGGCATAGGCGTAGCGCGCCTCGGTCACCGCCCCCGCCGTTGACAACACCCGAAAACCCCGGGTCGTCGCCTCCTCGGCGACACGCAACAAGAACGTGGTCTTCCCGACCCCGGCTTCGCCTTCGACCACCATTCCAGCTGGTCCGGACAAAGCTCGATCGAGAAAGGCCCGCACCGCATGGGACTCTCCCTGCCGCACCCGCATTCCCCTCGTACGCGTGATCCGGAATTCCTCTGCCGAATTTAGGAATCTGGCAGCCAAGCTACAGCGGATTCACAGAGGGGCTCGGTCTTTCCACCACTATTTGAATCTGATGTGAGCATGTAACCGCGGCTATTACATACCGCCTGTTTCGTCAAGCCTCATCCGTTACTGCAAGTATCCGGTACCGCTGGTATTGACTTCCTTCCGCGCGCTCCTTACCGTTTCTGTAACGCCGACGAAGGGACGTCAACGATGACTAGCGCGGTGAAGCCTGCGGGCCGGGGTCGTGAAGACTTCGCCGACCGCCTGCTCAAGGGTTCGGTGAAGAAGTCCTACGCGCCGGTGGTGGACATCGACTGGGACGCACCTCTGGACCCGGACAAGTTCTATCTGCCGCCCAGGGTCGTGTCGATATACGGAACTCCCCTGTGGGACAACATGACTCGGGCTCAGCAGATCGAGCTGTCCCGCCAGGAACTGGTCAACACGCTGTCGGCCGGTATCTGGTTCGAGAACATCCTGAACCAGGCCCTGTTGCGCAAGATCATGCACCAGGACCCGACAAGCCGGTCCACGCACTACGCGCTCACCGAACTCGGTGACGAGACCCGGCACATGGTGATGTTCGGCAAGGCCATCGAGCGGGTCGGCGCCAAGCCGGTGCGCCCGCGGCTCTACCACCGGATGATCATCAACACGCTGCCGTTCTTCTTCCAGGGATCGGTGCTGTGGGTGGCCGCGCTGATCGGCGAGGAGATCTTCGACTCGCTGCAGCGCGAGATGATGGACGACGCCGAACTGCAGCCGATTGTCCAGCGGCTCATGCGCATTCACGTCACCGAAGAGGCGCGCCACATCCAGTTCGCGCGTGACGGACTGCGCAAGCGCTCGCCGCAGATGCGCCGGCCGGAGCGATGGTTCGTCGGCAACATCAACGGGCTGGGCGGCTGGTTCTTCCGTTATCTGTTCACCAACAAGGTCCAATACGCGCGGGCCGGCATGAACGCGCGCGAGGCCCGCCGCATCGCGCGCAACAGCCCACACCGCCGCGAGATACAGATGGCCGGATTCGCGCCGCTGGCAGAGTTTCTCGACGAGGTCGGATTGATGGGCCCGCTGGCCCGTCGTGGCTGGACGCGCACGAGATTCCTGTGACCGACCGTATCCACGACGTCGTCCTGGTCGGCGCCGGAGACGCCGCCACCGAACTGCTCGCGGCCGGCGTGCGCGACTTCGTGATCTTCGACCGCGAGGTGGTCCGCTCGGTGTTCGACGACAGCACCGACACCTGGACACTGAGCACCGAGGACGGCGAAAGGTGCCAGGGCCGGGTCGTGATCACCTGCGAGTCGCCGTTCGTCCCGATGCTCCCTGACCTGTTGGGCCGCAGAGACTTTCGCGGCACTTCCATGCATGCGGCGATGCCCTCGAACTTCTTCGAACCAGCCGGCAAATGCGTGGCGATCATCGGTGGCGACTCGAGCGCCGGGGACCTGATCGACCGGATGGCCGCAGCGGGCGCCACGATCAAGGTCTTCCCGTTGGCACCCCGCCGCGCGGTGAAACGCCGGCCGACATTCAGGCTCCGCCGTCGCGTCCAGATCATCCCGCAGCCCATCGAAGAGATCACCGCGGTCGGCGTCCGCACCGACGACGGCGTCCACCACGACGCCGACGCGGTCGTCTACGGCACCGGATTCGCGGTACGTGCCGCACTTCCCGCCGACGCCCTGGTCGGCAGCCGCGGAATCACGTTGAAACAGCAGTGGGTCGACGGCGCCGAGCCGTACCTCGGCATTGCGATGCACGGCTTCCCGAACTATTTCATCGCCGCCGGCCCGAATTTCACCGAAGCCCTCCGCTACGTCGTCGAGTGTCTGCAACTGCGCGGGAAAAACACCCGCATCGAAGTGCGGCGCAGCGCCCAGGGCGTATTCAACGAACGTGTCCATCTGCACGGGCCGTCGTGGCGCCTGGATGCCTCCGCAGTCGACCTGTCGTCCGCGGATGACGAGGCGTATCACGGCCCGGCCACCCTGAGCACCGCGGAGCACTCCCAACAGGTCGAGGTTCAGCTGGCCGGCCACGTAGATCCCGTCGACGGCCAATACCATTGGCAGGGAACCGTTTTCGGACTGATACCGGACGCCTTCAGCAAGGCCCGTTCGCTCACTGTGACAGTGGGCGAACGCAGCGCAACGGCCCGGATCACCGAGCGCACCCCGCAGGGCGGCCACTCCATCGCCGGGGCCGGCGAGCCTCCGTTCGCGCTCGAAGATCTTCACCTCGCGCGCACCCGCTGGCCCCCGATCGCGAGTAAGCTGGGCTGACGCTCAGCAGGGTTTTTCACCGCGGTCCCATGGGCATTCAAAAGCGGGGACATCATGGCCGACGAAGAAAAGGCGCCCGTCGTGGTCGCCATCGGCGCCTCGGCCGGCGGTGTGGAAGCACTGACCGCTCTGCTGGCGGGCGTGCCGTCTGACTTTTCATGTGCAGTGCTGGTCGCTCTGCACATCCCGGCGAGCGCGCCCAGTGAGCTCGCCCGAATTCTCGATCGCAGCGGCCCGCTACCGGCGAAGCAGGCCGTCGACGGCGATCCGCTGGAGCCGGGAACTGTCCATGTTGCGGTGCCGGATCGCCACCTCACAGTGCAGGACCAGCGAATCGTCCTTTCCGAGGATCCCGCCGAGAACGGCCACCGTCCGGCCATCGACGCGTTGTTTCGTTCCCTGGCAACCGACTACGGACCTAGCGCGATCGGTGTTCTGCTTTCCGGGGTGCTGGACGACGGGGTCCTGGGACTCGCCGCCATCCGGGCGCACGGCGGAACCACCATCGCGCAACTGCCGTCCGATGCCTGGCATCCCCAACTCCCGACTAGTGCCATTCAAGCCGGCGTCGTCGACCATCAGGCGAGGGCGGGAGAAATCGGCGACCTACTGGTCAAGCTGAGCGGACACGACCTGCCCGAGCTCCAGGACAACAATGGCTAGCCCGATCGGTGCACTGACTGTCTCGGCCGTGAGCGCCGGAAGGGTGCGCCTGTTGACCGCTGTCGGCGTCCTGACCAGCAACACCTACCGGTCTCTCCGCGACCTCATCATCAAAGCCGCACTCGACGAACCCGCTGCCGTCGTCGTCGACGTCGACGGCCTCGCGGTTCCCGCCCCCTCGGCGTGGTCGGTGTTCACCAGCGCGCGCTGGCACGTCAGCATCTGGCCCGGCATTCCGATCGGCCTGGTATCCGGTCGCTCCGAACGACGAGCAGCGATCGCGCGCAACGGCGTGACTCGCTACGTTCCAGTGTTCGCCACCGCGGGTGAGGCGGCGGAGGCACTCGTTGTCGGAGCACGCATCCGCAGGCGGGCCCAGACCGAACTACCCGGATCGCTGGCCAGCCTGCGATGGGCCCGCGAATTCGTCAGCGAACGGCTGACCGAGTGGGGCTTCGCCGGTCTGATACCCACGGCAACGATCGTGGTGAATGTCTTGGTCGAGAACGTGCTACAGCACACCACCGCGGGGCCGGTGCTCCGTATGGAAACCGAGCAGGCCCGCGTCACCATTTCTGTCGCCGACAACAGTTCTTCGCCGGCGGCCCGCCATGAGGATCCCTGTCGTGGCGGCGAACAGATTTCCGGCCTGGCCATAATCGCGGCGGTGTGCCGCGCCTGGGGGAGCATGCCCACGCCGTCGGGCAAAACGGTCTGGGCTGTCGTCGGACCCGAGAATCGCCTGTGACCGCGAGTAGTCTTCTGTGCGCGGCGAGTTGTCGGTGGACGGAAAGACATGGAAACCCAGATAGACGAATCTTTCGAGGCCCTTCTGCGCTTCATGCGCGATTCGCGCGGCTTCGACTTCACGGGATACAAGCGCGCGTCGCTGATTCGCCGGGTACGCCACCGTATGGTTCAGTCCGGCTACGACACCTTCGACGAGTACCTCGACCTGCTGCAGGCCAGCTCCATCGAGTTTTCCGCGCTGTTCAACACAATCCTGATCAACGTCACTGCGTTTTTCCGTGATCCGGACGCGTGGGAATTCATCGCTACCGACGTCATTCCGCAGTTGCTCGCCGAGCGTGGTCCAGATGATCCGATCCGGGTGTGGAGCGCGGGTTGCGCATCCGGCCAGGAGGCCTACACGCTGGCGATGTTGCTTGCCGAGGCACTCGGCCCAGACCAGTTCCGCCAGCGTGTCAAGATTTATGCGACCGATATCGACGAGGATGCGCTCACCGAGGCGCGCTCGGCGACTTACGACGCCAAGGCCATTGAGTCGGTGCCCGCCGACCTGCAAAGCAAGTACTTCGAATCCTCCAACGGCCGCTACGTTTTTCGCAAAGACCTGCGCCGGGCGGTGATCTTCGGCCGCAACGATCTGGTCAAGGATGCGCCGATCTCGCGGGTCGATCTGTTGGTATGCCGCAACGCACTGATGTACATGAACGCGGAGACACAACGAAGCGTGTTGGGCCGCTTACATTTTGCGCTGGCCCCGCAAGGCACACTGTTTCTCGGCCATGCCGAGATGCTGTTGAGCCACAGTGACCGGTTCTCACCGCTGCACCTCAAGTACCGAGTCTTCCGGAAGGCCATCGGTTCCCACGGGGGTGCGGACCTCTACGAAGCGGCGGTAGCCATGGCCGGGCGTTACGGCGACCTTCCCGGTCTAACTACCGTGCGCGACTTGGCTTTCCGCGCCAGCCCGGTCGCTCAGATCGTGATCACCGGCGACGACACCGTAGCGATGATCAACCAGCAAGCCGAAACCCTGTTCGGGCTGTCGGCTCGCGACGTCGGGCGTTTACTTCGCGATCTGGAGATTTCCTACCGCCCGATCGAATTGCGCGCCCATCTGGAGCAGGCGAAGGTGGAGCGGCGATCCAGCCGCCTGCAGGACGTCCGCTGGCAACATGCCGGCGCCGAGACCGTGTGGTTCGAGATCCATGTCAACCCACTCGTCGACACCGAAAACGGGCTGCTGGGCGTATCGATCGTCTATTTCGACGTAACCGCGAACCGCGCCCTCGTCGACAAGGTGGTGCAGACCAACCGGCAACTCGAAGCTGCCTACGAGGAACTGCAGTCGACCAACGAAGAACTCGAAACGACGAACGAGGAACTGCAGTCGACGGTCGAGGAGTTGGAGACCACCAACGAGGAACTGCAGTCCACCAACGAAGAACTCGAGACGATGAACGAGGAACTGCAGTCCACCAACGATGAGTTGCAGACCATCAACGAGGCGTTGGGCGAACGCAGCACCGAACTCAACGAGTCGCGCAACTTCCTCGACTCGCTGGTGAATTCGATTCACGTCGCCATGGTTGTGGTCGATCGCGACATGCGGGTGGCGGTGTGGAACCGCGGCTGCGAGGAACTCTGGGGATTGCGGTCCGACGAAACCACTGGCGCAGTGTTGAACTCCCTCGACATCGGCTTACCGATGGACGAAGTGCGTCGCCTGATCGGCAACGCCTTCGTTGACCCGAGCCAACCGGGCGAGACCGTCGTCGACACGGTGAACCGACGCGGGCGACCAACGCGACTCCGGATCATCTGCACCGGTTTTCAATCACCGCGCGAGAGCGCCGTCACCGGCGCGCTACTGCTGATGGAATCGCAGCCCTAAACCCACCGCGCGACGCCGCATGTCAAAAGAGCAGGTAGCGACTACTCTGACCGTCATGGCAATGGCCCGCGACGTGGCCACAGCGGCGGGCTTCGGCCGGGTCGTCATAGTCGCATCGCTGGGCGGCCTCCATATCGTCATCAAGGTGCTGGCAGCCCTGCCGCCGTCCTACCCCATTCCGGTCGCGGTAGTGCAGCACCGCAGCCGAACATCGGATGGCCGCGATTCCCTGTCCGCAATCCTCGCCTACAAAACACGGCTTCCGGTCCGCCTGGCGTCAGCCGGCGCTTCGGCCGATCAGCTGGGCATCACGGTGCTACCGGCTCAGACGGCTGCGACCATCGATCAGACCGGACGATGGAAGTTCACAAACGTCGGTTGGGATGTCGGTCTGGGCGACACGCTTCTGCAAAGTTCCGCCTGCACCACCCGGACTATCGCCGTGATCCTCACCGGCGCTCTCGCCGACGGCGCCGCCGGATGCCGCGCGGTCCGGCGTCATCATGGTCACGTATTGGTGCAGGACCCGAGCACGGCACGAGCGCCCAGCATGCCGGCCAGCGCGATCGCGACCGGATGCGTCGACGAGATTCTCGCTCCCGATCTACTCGCCTCGGCGCTGATGGCGCTCACCGCTACTCGTGGGGCGGCCTGATCGCCGCTGATTCCCACTGTCGGCGGGCGACGCCTGGCCGATGAGGACAAGCGCGTCCTAGTATTTGGTCCGAGCATCGGACGAAGGGAAGCAGCGTGCGGTTCAGCTATGCGGAGGCCATGACCGACCCGACGTTCTACATCCCGCTCGCGAAAGCTGCCGAAGCCGCCGGTTACGCCAGCATGACCATCCCGGACAGCGTCGCCTATCCGTTCGAGTCAGACTCCAAGTATCCCTACACCCCCGACGGCAATCGCGAGTTTCTGGACGGGAAATCCTTCATCGAGACGTTCGTGCTGACCGCGGCGCTCGGCGCGGTGACGTCGACGCTGCGCTTCAACTTCTTCGTCCTCAAGCTGCCGATCCGCCCGCCCGCTCTGGTGGCCAAGCAGGCCGGCTCATTGGCGGCAATGATCGGCAACCGCGTCGGCCTCGGCGTCGGCACCAGCCCGTGGCCGGAAGACTACGAGCTGATGGGCATCCCGTTTGCCAAGCGCGGCAAGCGGATTGACGAGTGCATCGAGATCATCCGCGGCCTGACCACCGGCGACTACTTCGAATTCCACGGTGAGTTCTACGACATTCCCAAGACCAAGATGACTCCCGCTCCGACACAACCGATTCCGATCCTCATCGGCGGCCACGCCGACGCGGCCCTGCGTCGCGCGGCCCGCGCCGACGGCTGGATGCACGGTGGCGGCGATCCCGACGAGCTCGACCGACTTCTCAAGCGGGTCACGCAACTTCGTGACGAACAGGGCCAGACCGGACCCTTCGAGATCCATGTGATCTCGGTCGACGGTTTCACCCTCGACGGTGTCAAGCGCCTGGAAGACAAGGGTGTCACCGACGTGATCGTCGGATTCCGGATCCCGTACATCATGGGTCAGGACACCGAGCCGCTGGACACCAAGATCCGCAACCTCGAGATGTTCGCCGAGAACGTGATCGCGAAAGCGTAGCGGCGGGCCGCCGCCGAAAAGCCCAGCGGCTACATCGAATCCCACACCGGCGGCCGCTTCTCCATGTGCGCCCTGGCCGCCTCCGCCGGGTTGTTGGTGAAGCCGGTCAGGATTTGGGTGCGGTTCTCGATCTCGATGGCGTGCCGCAGGCTGG
This sequence comes from uncultured Actinomycetota bacterium, assembly GCA_963822655.1. GTDB lineage: Bacteria > Actinomycetota > Actinomycetes > Mycobacteriales > Mycobacteriaceae > Mycobacterium. The sequence goes on along the minus strand of CAWGIJ010000011.1, from coordinate 381,143 downwards.
GCGCATCCAGCGCGGCGTTGAGGCCGATTTTCGTCTGCCACACTCCGAATGCGTTGTTCTGCACGATCGAGCGGGCCTTCGCGATAGCGGCCGTCATCAACTGATCCGGCGGCACCACCTCGTGCACCAGCTTGACCCGGTAGGCCTCGTCCGCATCGATGATGCGACCGGTCAGCATCAGCTCGCGCGCAACGCCGGCCCCGACGATCTTCGGCAGCAGATAGCTGGTGCCCATGTCCATCGACGAGAACCCCGCCTTGATGAACACCGAGCCGAACCGGGCCTGCTCGGAGGCGATCCGAATATCGGAGTGCAGCGCGAAGGCCAGGCCGCCGCCGACCGCGACGCCGTTGACCGCGGCGATCACCGGGATCGGCAACTCGTAGAGCCGGATGTACAGATCGGCGAGCCGCACCTGGGCGTCGTAGTTGACCTTGAACGCCGGAGTGTTCGGCGCGTTCTTCGTCCAGGCCTCCCCCGTGCCGCTCAGGTCGGCGCCGGCACAGAAGCCGCGGCCCGCGCCGGTCAGGACCGCGGCACGGAACTCGCCGCTGCTGAGCCCATCCAGCGCCCTGTCGAATTCGTTGATCAGCGATCCGTCGATGGCGTTCAGCCGATCGGGCCGGTTCAGCGTGATGCCGGCAATGTTGTCTTCGAGTGTTTCCAACTCCACAGATGCCATCGGGCAACCGTAAGCGAAGTCGCGCTAACGCTGAGACTCCCAGCGGTCAACGATCTGCTTGCCCATTGCACGGTTTGCCGAAACAGCCCGGTTACAGCAGCGACGACGTGGGAATCCCACTGGAATATCAGTCAACGGAGGTTTGCCATGCCGAACTCGATCAAGAACGAGAAGATGTACGAAGACTTGCGCAAAGAGGGCAACTCGAAAGAGAAGGCCGCACGGATTTCCAACGCCGCAGCCGCCCGTGGCACGAAATCGGTGGGCCGCAAGGGCGGCGAAGCCGGCAGCTACGACGACTGGACGGTCGCCGACCTGAAGAAGCGGGCCAAAGAGCTCGGTGTGACCGGCTATTCAGGACTCACCAAAGGCAAGTTGATCACTAAGCTTCGCAATCACTGACGCTTGACCAGCCAGTCGGCCTGCATCGCCAGCAGGCCCATCGGCGGCAATTGCGGTATATCGGAATCCAATTCGCGATACCGCGTGTACACGTTAATCACCACGCGTTCTGCGTCCAGCCAGCTCTCGTACTCACCGAGATCGATGGCATCGGCGGCCTCGATGAACGACAGCCCCTCGCGGTAGGCCGCTTCGGCCTGCTCGGCAACGTGCACGAGATAACCGCGCACCGAACGGATTCCGTCCGGGTCGGTGACGGGGCCGTGGCCGGGCACCACCGTCGGAGCGTCCAGCGCGATCATGGCGTCGCACGCCGCCACCCAATTCTCGATCGGCCCGGACCACACGATCGGAGTGCAGCCGATGAACAACAGATCCCCGGCGAACAGCACGCCGGCGTCTGGGACATGAACGACCGAGTCCGCGGCGGTATGCGCCGGACCCAGATTCAGCAGCTCCACTTTTCGTCCGCCGACCTCGATGGTGAGCCGGTCGTCGAAGGTCTGGTCGGCGTTGCGCAGCGTGATGCCGCCGAAGTCGAAGGGGTCGAACCTTTCTCGCAGATACGGCGTCGCGACCGGCCCCAGGTCGGTGTTCTTGGCCATCACCAGCATCTCGGGCGCAATGCCGTGCTCGATCTCCTCGGCAGTGCCCGTCGCGGCGATCACACGCACCGACGGATCGAGCAGTTGGTTGCCGTGAGTGTGGTCGCCGTTGGAGTGGGTGATCAACGCGTCGGTGATCGGCGCACGGTCGGTGATCGGCGTCATCGCGTCCAGCATCTCGCGCGTCAACGGCAGGTCGAACAGCGTATCGACGAGCAACGACGCCCCGTCACCGACCACCAGACCCGCGTTGCTCCAACCGAATCCGCCGTCGGGCAGCATCCAGGCCCACACCCGGTCGCCGACTTCGTGCAGCCCACGGGTGTACGGAATTTTCGCCGGCGCGAGGTTGACCCGCGGCTTGGCCGGCGTGGCGTCCGGGTTGGGTCGCGGTGACAGTGGCTGCGGCGCTGCGGTTTTCCGCACCGTCTGGCGAGTCTCGCCCAGCGCTTCGACTCGCAGGGTGACGATGTCGCCGTCATGCAGCCAGCCCCGGAAAGACTCCGGCGCCAATGGATCGAGATGTTCGACCAAGGTGCAAGTCGGCACCGTGCCGGAGCCGAACACGTCGCCCGGGGTGAGCATGACGCCGCGTGAGGCATAGGAGATGATTTCGGCGAAGCTCCAGTCCATCTGCGCTGTCGACCCGGTTCCGACTACATCGTCGTTGACCGTCGCGACGACGTCGAGATGCAGCTTGCCGTCACGGCGATATGGCTCGAGTTCGTCGGACGTCACCAGGTACGGGCCCAACGTGACGCCGCTGTCCTTGCCCTTGGCCTGACCGATCGCCAGTTGGCCTTCCAACTGCTGCAGGTCGCGCGCCGACCAGTCGTTGAAGATCATGTAGCCGACGATGGCCCGCTCCGCCTCGTCGATGGACAGGTCCTGTCCCGCGGTCCCGATGACCGCGGCGATCTCCAACTCGAAGTCCTGCCAGACGCTGCCAGGCGCCATCGGGGCGTCGTCATACGGGCCGAGAACGGTTGTCGGACAGGCGAAGTAGAACGCCGGAATGCGGTACCAGGTGTCCTTGAGCACCCGGCCGCCGCCCATCGCCGCCTGGCAGTTACGCATGTGGTCGAGGAAGCAGAGGCTGTCCCGGATCGACGGCGGACGTGGGATCGGTGCCATCAACGTCACCTGGTCGAGAGGCACCGTCATCGTCGAGCGCAGCGCCTCATCCCCCGCCTCGGCCAGTACACCGCGACCGATGAGGTCGAGCAAGCTCGCGCCGGGCAGGACGTGAATCGTCTCGCCGGACAACACTCCGATCCGTTGGCCGCTGTCGTCTCGAAAGGTCAGCCACCGCACAGCGATACCGTAATCGACTATGGCCATCACCGTCGCCGAAATCGAGGTCGCCGACCCAGCGGAAGCCTGGGCACGCGCCGGGTTCACCGTGGATTCCGATGACGTCTGCCGCGTCGGCGGTGTCGGCGTCCGGCTGACCGGGCCCGCGCGCGGCAGCGGCATCGTCGGCTGGTCGCTGCGCGGCCTCCGGGACGGCTCGCCCGGTGATCTCGACGGCATCCCTACGACGAGGTCCGACGCGGCACTGTCGATGCCCGCCGAGCACGCCAACGGCGTCACCGGCATCGACCACGTCGTGCTGTTCTCGCCCGACCTGGGTCGGACCGTCGCGGCGCTGGCCGCGGTCGGTGTCGAGCCCCGCCGGGAACGCGACGCCGAACTCGGCGGACGACCGATCCGCCAGATCTTTGTCCGGTTCGGCGAGGTGATCCTCGAGGTCGTCGGGTCGCCGGACACCGCCGGCGAGGGACCGTCGACGCTGTGGGGCATCACGTACGAAGTCACCGACATCGATGCGAGCGCCGCTTTCTTCGGTGAACGCACGACCGGAGTCAAGGACGCCGTGCAGCCCGGACGCCGAATTACCACGCTTCATCAACGCGAACTCGGAATGTCGGTCCGCACGGCGTTGATCTCAGCACCTATTCTCGGCGGGTGAGCGAGTCCGCCGACGATCCAGTGATCATCCACACCGACGGTGGATGCCGGCCGAATCCCGGCCCCGGCGGCTGGGGAGTGGTCCTGCGTCAGCGCCAGCACGTCCGCGAAATGTGCGGCGGCGATCCCGGAGAGACCAGCAACAACCGGATGGAGTTGACCGCGCCGATCATGGCGCTCGAGGCGCTCACCCGATCGGTGACGGTGCACCTGTACACCGACAGCACGTACGTCCGCAACGGCATCACCAAGTGGGTACTCGGCTGGGAGCGCAACGGCTGGCTGACCGCCGCGAAGCAGCCGGTGAAGAACGTCGACCTGTGGAAGCGACTTCAGCTGGCGTGCGCACGGCACCGGGTCGAATGGTTCTGGGTGAAGGGGCATTCCGGAATCGCCGACAACGAGCTGGCCGACGAGCTGGCCACGCGGGGCTTGCTGGAAGCGGTCGACTCTTACTCCCGGACCACGTCATCCGGCTCTTTGTCCGGCCGCAGCCCCCTCCAGCTGGGTTGACGCAGCCGGCCGTCCGAGGTCCACTCGCTGTAGCGGACTTCACCCACCAGCGTCGGCTGCACGAACGTCACACCCTTCACATCTTGCGTGGAAAGCCGTCCGTCGAAAGGTGATTCGTCGGTGTGCAATGGCTCGAGGGTTTTCTTCAGTCCGGCCAGATCGCGGTCTGTGAAGCCGGTGCCGACCCGCCCGGCGAAATGCAATCCCTCGACCGAAGGGATGCCGAGCAGCAGCGAGCCGATGCCGCTGCTGCGTCCGCCCTCGCCGGCCCGCCAGCCGCCGATCACCACTTCCTGGGTATTCCAGTACTTGTCCTTCACCCATGACGCCGACCGGCGGCCCGGCTGGTAGGTGGAGTCACGCTTCTTGGCGATCACGCCTTCCCACTTCTGCTTCCGCGAGTACTCCAGCGCCTCGGCGCCATCACCGGGCAGTAGATCGGGCACCCCGAGTCCACCGCCGGAAGCCAGTGTTTCCAACAACTTTCGCCGATCGCGATACTTCGCCCGCAGCAGCGATCGCCCATCCAGATACAGCAGGTCGAAGGGTCGGAATTCGATGCGGGTGGCGCGCGCCCGGTTCTGCATCTCGGAGAAGCTCGGCACGCCGGCCGCGTCGAGTGCGACAACCTCGCCGTCGAGCACGGCGTGGTGGTCGGTGAGATCGGCTGCCAGTGAACGCAATTGCGGGAATTCCTTGGTGAGGTCGCGCCCGCTGCGCGACCGCAGCCGCACCTCGCCGTGGTCGGCCTCGACCAGCAACCGGTAGCCGTCCCATTTGGCCTCGAACGCCCACTGGGTCGCCTTCAGTTTCTCCACCGATCCGTGGGTGGCCAGCATCGGCGCGACGTCGTCGAAGTCGAAGACGTGCTGGTCTTTCATGCGGTGCGCCAACCACTGGTTGCCGTCGGTCTGAATCAGCGCGTAGCGCCCCGAGATCCGCTGCCCATGCAGGGTGACAATGACCTCGCCCTTCTCGCCGTCGTCGCGAAATTTTTCGGCGTCATAGGTGCCGGCGTCCCAGATGACCACCTTTCCGCCGCCGTACTCACCTTTCGGAATCGTCCCCTCGAAGCTGCCGTACTCCAGCGGATGGTCTTCGGTGCGTACCGCGAGGTGGTTGACCGCGGCGGTCTCCGGCAGGTTCTTCGGCACGGCCCACGACACCAGCACCCCATCGCGCTCGAGCCGAAAGTCGTAATGCAACCGGCGGGCGTGATGCTCTTGGATGACGAACGTGTTGTCTTGTCCGACGGCGGGCTTGTCCTCAGGAACCGGCTCGGGGGTCTTGCCCGCATCGCGCATGCTGCGGTACTTGGTCAGCTTGTCGGGCATCCGAACGTCGCCGTCCAACGGCTCCAGCAGATCCCCGTCGCGTTCGACACGCTCCAGCACTTCGTCGTAACGCAGTTGGCCTAATCTCTTGTCGTCCAGCTCATCCCAGCTACGCGGTGCGGCGACGGTCGGATTTTCCCGGCCGCGCAGAGAATAAGGCGCGATCGTGGTCTTCGAGCCGTTGTTCTGGCTCCAGTCGAGAAAGACCTTGCCCGCCCGCACGCTCTTGGTCATAGTCGACGTCACCAATTTGGGCATCGCCGATTCCAGTTGCTGCGCAACCCGTTTCGCCAGCATTGAAGCGCCTCGGCTGCTGACCGGTTTGTCGAGCGGGCAGTAGAGGTGCATCCCCTTGCTGCCGCTGGTGAGCGGATACGTGGTCAGGCCGACATCGGCGACCAGATCGCGAACGGCGCGAGCCACTTTCGCGAGCTGCGCCATCGTCACGCCCTCGCCGGGATCGAGGTCGAACACCAACCGGGTGGCCGGCCCGGGCTTGAGTTCTTCGCCTTTGCGCGTCCATTCCGCTTCGAAACGCCATTGCGGCACATGGACTTCCAGCGCGGCCTGCTGCGCGATCCAGGCCAGTGCGTCGATGCTGTCGATGATCGGGTAGGTCGTTGTTCCGGACTTGTGCGTGATGCTGCCGCGCGACAACCACTCGGGTGCCGAAGTGGCAAGCTGCTTTTCAAAGAACGACGACTCGTCGACGCCATTCGGCCACCTCTTCCGGGTTGTTGGACGGCCGGCGATATGCGGCAGCATGAACTCGGAAACGCGCACGTAATAATCGAATACGTCGGCTTTGGTGGTTCCGGTGGCGGGGTATAACACCTTCTCGGCGTTCGTCAACTTGACCCGCGGCGCCATGGTTGTCAACCTAACGCCGCGAGCAGTGCGTGTCACCACCCGTTATGGGCTCACTCGTACCCACTAACTGCGCATCGAACCGTGACATAACCCACTAAAACGTTTCAGACAGAGGTTTTTCCGGGCACAGAGGCGCATGCGAAAAGTAATTCCTTGGCGGCCAAGCGCCGGAGTTCCGCTCAGTAACGACACCCTTCCGCTGCACTCCCGGCGTATTGATGTGCCCACCTATGACCGTTCAACCCTGCAACGCGGCGTCGTGCACATCGGCGCCGGCAACTTCCACCGGGCCCACCAGGCCGTCTACTTCGACGACCTGGCCTGCTCGGGTGTGTCCAACCAGTGGGGGGTCACGGGCATCAGCCTGCGCTCCCGCGATGTGAAGGACGTGTTGTCGGCCCAGGACGGGCTGTACACCGTCGTCGAGCGCGGCCACGAGGGGCAGACCGCCCGCGTGGTCGGTTCGATCGGCTCCGTGCACTACGCGCCCAACGATCGGGCGGCGGTCCGCGCCGCGCTGGCCGACCCCCGCACCCGCGTGGTCAGCCTGACCATCACCGGCAACGGGTACTTCCTGGACCCGGTCACCCGCGAGTTCGATGCCAGCCACCCGGACGTTCGGGCCGACCTAGTCGACTCGGGCAGCTACAACACCGCCTGGGCGTACCTGACCGAGGCGCTGGAGCTGCGACGCCGCGCGGGCACCGCGCCGTTCACGGTGCTCTGCTGCGACAACATCCCGGACAACACCCAGGCGGCCCGGACCGCGCTGGTGTCGTTCGCAGCGCTGAAGAACCCCGGCCTCGCCCGCTGGATCGACACCTACGTCGCGTTCCCGTCGACGATGGTCGACCGGATCACCCCGCAGACCTCGGAAGACGAGGTCGAGTTCGTGCGTCAGGAGTTCGGCATCGCCGACAAGTGGCCGGTGCTCACCGAGCCGTACAGCCAGTGGGTCATCGAGGACAACTTCTGCGACGGTCGCCCGCCGCTGGACGAGGTCGGCGCCGAGTTCGTCGCCGACGTCAAGGACCACAAGCTGATCAAAACGCGTCTGCTTAACGGCACGCACATCGCGATGTCCACGCTGGCGATCCTGGCCGGCTATGAGAAGACCGACGAGGCGATGCGCAACGAAGCCATCTACGACTTCGTCGAGAAACTGATGCGCGACGAGGTCCAGCCGCTGCTGCCCGCCGTGCCCGGGATGAATACCCCCGAGTACCGGCAATCGCTGCTGTCACGTCTGAGCAACCCGCAGATGAGCGACCAGTTATCGCGTCTGGCGCGCCGTGGGTCGGAGAAGATCGCGTCGTTCCTGATGCCGTCGCTGCTCGAGGCCATCGAGCAGAACCGGCCGCATACGCTGCTCATGCTCGCGCTGGCCGGATGGGTGCGCTACCTGCGCGGGGTGGACCTCAAGGGTCTCAAGATCCAGATCGAGGACCCCCAGAAGGAACTGCTGACCAAGCTCGCGACGATGGACGGCGGCGGCCCTGATGCGCTGCTGCGTCACGAGATTTTCGCCGATGTTCAGATGATCCCTGGATTCATGGACCGTTTGCGCGAGATGATCATCGACATCGACGAGCAGGGTGTGATCGCGACGCTGAACCAGGTGATGCGGGACGACGAGCGGGAGTTGGTGGCGATATGAGCCAGCCCCTGGAATTCGTCCGCCCGTTCGATCCGGCATCGATCAGCACGCTGCTGCTGGACGCCGACGACAGCCTGTTTCCCTCCGAGTCGCCGGCATTCGACGCCTCGGCCGAGGTGACGACCGCCTTCCTGGCCCGGTTCGGCGTCGACTCCCCGCTCAGCGGTGACGAGCTGCGAAAGAAGGCCGTGGGCAAGAACTTTCGCAGCACTGCCACCGACCTGGCCGTGCTGAGCGGGATTCCGTTCGAGAAGGCGCTGGCCGAGGGCCGACCCGACGCAAAGGTGGCGACCGCCGACGACCTCGACGAAGGCCGCGCGCTGACCGCCGCGGAGCTCGAGGAGTGGGTGCTCAAGGAGCGTGAGCAGGTCACCGCTCACCTGGCTGTCACGCTGCAGCCGGACCCGAATGTGCTTGGGCCGCTTCAGGATTTGGCGCCCCGGTTCGCCATGGCCGCCGTCAGCTCGAGCGCCTTGAAGCGGCTGAAGGCATCGTTCACCGCCGCGGGCCTCGACGCGTTGGTCCCCGAGGAAGTGCGGTTCAGCGCGGAGGACTCGCTGGCGACCCCGATCAGCAAGCCCGATCCGGCGGTCTATCTGCAGGCCGGTCGGATTCTGGGAGTCGAGGGCCCACACGGGCTCGCGGTCGAGGACTCCGTGCCCGGTGTCACCTCTGCCGTAGCCGCCGGTTACTACGCCGTCGGAAACGTGATGTTTGTGCCTGCCGAGGAACGTCAAAGCCGAACCCAGGAATTGATCGAGGCCGGCGCGGTCGCCGTCACGGATTCGTGGCGCGCCCTTGCCGACGCCCTGATCCTGTCAGCCGTGACGACCGGAGGCGCCCTGAGCTAGGCGATCGTGTCGCCCGGAGTGGACCGGAAGGAGAAGTGCAGTCGTGTCTGACGCAGTGACCCTGAACAATTCAGCGCTCAAGAACCTGCCGATCGATGCACCCACGTACGACCGACACGGCGTCAGCGTGGGAATCGCGCACATCGGAGCGGGCCACTTCCACCGGGCTCATCAGGCGGCCTATATCAACCTGCTGCTGCAGCAGGGCCTCGCGAAGGAGTGGGGCATCTGCGGCATCGGCGTGATGCCCGGTGACTGGACCATGCGCGATGTCCTGGATGGTCAGGACGGGCTGTACACGCTGATCCTGGAAAACCCGGATGGCACGCGGGATGCGCAGGTGATCGGGTCGATCATCGACTACCGTTTCGCCCCCGACGATCCTGAGTCGGCGCTGGAAGTGCTTGCCGCGCCGACGACTCGGATCATCTCGCTGACCATCACCGAGGGCGGCTACCTCGACCCCGAGGGGCCGGCGTTCACGCTGATCACCGAAGCTCTGGCCCGTCGCCGCAACGCCGGGATCCCTGCGCCGACCATCGTCTCGTGCGACAACATCGAGAATAACGGCGAGGTCGCCAAGCGCACCGTGCTCACCAGCGCCGAGCGCACCGACCCCGAGTTGGCCGAGTGGGTGGGCGAGCACGCCCGGTTCCCGAACTCGATGGTCGACCGGATCACGCCCGCAACGACTTTGGAGATGGCCGCGGAAGTTCGCCGCGACTTCGGCGTTGACGACCGGTGGCCGGTGGTGGCCGAGCCGTTCAGCGCGTGGGTGATCGAGGACGACTTCGCCGATGGCCGGCCGCCGCTGGAGAAGGCGGGCGTGCTGGTGGTCGACGACGTCCGCCCCTACGAATTGATGAAGCTGCGCATGCTCAATGCGGGGCATCAGTGTCTGTGCTACTTCGCGCATCTGTGCGGCTTCGAGTTCGTCCACGACGCGGCGCAGGATCCGGTGTTCGCCAAGTTCCTGCTGTCCTACCTCGACAACGAGGCCATCCCGACCCTGCCGCAGGTGCCCGGCATCGACCTGCCGCAGTTCGCCCGCACGCTGGTCGAGCGGTTCGCCAATCCGGCTGTGCGCGACACCGTTTCGCGGATCTGCGCCTACTCCTCGGATCGCATTCCGAAGTTCCTGTTCCCGGTCATCTGCGACAACCTGGCCGACGACGGGCCGGTCGAGATGGCGTCGGCGGCGGTGGCCAGTTGGGCCCGCTACGCCGAGGGTGTCGACGAGTGGGGCGAGCCCTACGAGGTGCTCGACCGGTTGGCGGATGCGCTGGTGCCGATCGCCCGCTCGCAGCACGAGAACCCGAACGCGTTCATCGAGATCTCCGCGGTGTTCGGCGACCTGGCCCACCAACACCGGTTCGTCGAGGCGTATCGCTGGACGCTGGATTCGTTGCACAACAAGGGAGCTCGCGCGACATTGGAGGCGTTGGTGCAATGAGCCGGGGACTGGTGATCGGCGAGGCGCTCATCGACATCGTCAACAACGACGAGCATGTCGGCGGAAGCCCGCTCAACGTCGCCGTCGGGCTCGGCCGGCTGGGCCGCGACGTGGATTTCCTGACCAGCATCGGCGACGATCCGTACGGCCGACGCATAGCCGACTACGTCGATGCCGCTGGCGTGCAACTTGTTTCGGAGAGCCAGAGCGCCGACCGGACGTCGACCGCTCGCGCCACCGTCGCCTCCGACGGCTCTGCCACCTACGAGTTCGACCTGAACTGGCAGCTGTCCGGGACTCCCCCAGTCGCTCCCCCGCTGCTGGTGCACGCCGGATCCATTGCCGCGGTGCAGGAACCCGGATGTCTGGCAGTTGCGTCGCTCGTCGACGCCTACCACGTGTCGGCCACCATCAGCTACGACCCCAACGTCCGGCCGTCCTTGATTGCCGACGGGCAGCTGGCGCGCCAGCGCATCGCGCATCTGGTCGAGCGCAGCGACATCGTCAAGGTCAGCGAAGAGGATCTGCAGTGGCTTGACCCCAACCGGACGCCCGAGCAGATCGCGCACACCTGGCTCGGGCTCGGTCCCGCGATCGTCGCGGTGACGATGGCCGGTCAGGGCGCAATGGCGGTCTGCGCCGCCGGCGAGGCTCGGGTGCCGACCCGCGCGGTGCACGTAGTCGACACAGTCGGCGCGGGCGACTCGTTCATGGTCGGCATCCTCGACGCGCTGTGGGGCATTGGCCTGCTGGGCGCCGAGCGACGCGCGAGTCTCGCAGCGATCGGCATCGACACCCTGACCGAGGTGTTGGAGGCTGGTAGCGCCACCGCGGCGCTCACCGTCGGGAGATCTGGCGCTGACCTGCCGGATCGGAATGCTCTGACCGCCGCCGCGCAGCGGCGATAGGCGCTTATCCGCCCCGCGGTATGGGCATACTGGCAGCATGCGTTCGATCTGGAAGGGCTCGATCTCTTTCGGGCTGGTCAACGTCCCGGTCAAGGTCTACAGCGCGACCGAGGACCACGACATCAAGTTCCACCAGGTGCATGCCAAGGACAACGGCCGCATCCGGTACAAGCGGGTCTGCGAGGTCGACGGCGAAGTCGTCGAGTACCGCGACATCGCCCGGGCCTACGAGTCCGACGACGGCCAGATGGTGATCATCACCGACGACGACATCGCCACGCTGCCCGAGGAGCGCAGCCGCGAGATCGAGGTGCTGGAGTTCGTCCCGGCCAGCGAGCTCGACCCGATGATGTACGACAAGAGCTACTTCCTCGAGCCAGACGGCAAGTCGACGAAATCCTATGTGCTGCTGGCGAAGACGCTGGCCGAAACCGACCGGGTGGCCATCGTCCATTTCGCGCTGCGCAACAAGACCCGGCTTGCGGCGTTGCGGGTCAAGGACTTCAGCAAACGCGAGGTGATGGTGATCCACACGCTGCTGTGGCCCGACGAGATCCGCGACCCCGACTTCCCGGTGCTGGACAAGAAGGTCGAGGTCAAACCCGCCGAGCTGAAGATGGCCGGCCAGGTAGTCGAGTCGATGGCCGACGACTTCAGCCCCGACCGCTACCACGACGACTACCAGGAGCAGCTGCAGGAGTTGGTGACCGCCAAACTCGAAGGCGGCGAAGCATTTATCACCGAAGAGCAGCCCAAGGAACTCGACGAGACCGAGGACGTTTCGGATCTGCTGGCCAAGCTGGAAGCCAGCGTGAAAGCGCGCTCAGAGAAGGCGCCGGCCAAAAAAGCACCGGCTAAGAAGGCTGCCGCCAAGAAGGCGCCGGCGAAAAAGACCGCGGCTAAGAAGGCGCCGGCGAAAAAGACGCCCGCAAAGAAGGCCGCCGCCAAGTCCTGAGGCGCCACCTCGAACATATGAATTCGTTCCGTTTGCACCGCGTTCGCCCGTCGGCCGGAGGTATCGTCCGCGCTAGTGCGGCAGGAAGGCCGCGTGTGGAAAGAGCTCGTCATGGTTCGTTTACCTGCAACAGCAGCAGGACTCGCAATCGCGGCGGCCGCCGCGGTCTACGGCTTGAGTGGTGCAGCGGTCGCCCACGCCGATCCGCCGATCTGCGGCGCCCCGGACAAACCCTGCGCCGGACCGAGTCCGCTGACCCCCGAACAGCAGTGCGCGTTCACCGCCTGGCGCACGATGATGCCCTGCAACTGGCTCGGCCAGCAGGTACCGCAGGGCACTCCGGGAAGTTGGGGCTAGACCCGCCGCTCGCCAAGCGAAGTGGCGTGAACTGAACTAACGTTGCCACATGAACGTGCGATGTCCGGCGGCTGGCGCCGCGGTGTTGTTGGCCGCCGCGCTGGCCGGCTCAGCGACTGCGTCCGCCGATGCCACCGATGACGCAGTAGTCGTCGCCCTCGCGAAACGCAATATCGTGATCAACGACGACAATCGCGACACGATGCTCACCGAGGCTCACATGGTCTGCGATGGCCTCGACAAGCATTGGAAGACAAGCGCTTTGGCGATGAAGTTGGTCGGCGACACCGATCTCAACTTCAGCCAGTCCAGCTTCTTCATCGGCGTCGCGGTGTCCGCCTACTGCCCCCAATACAAAGGGCACTCCGACCCGTCCGCCAGCTGGATGAACCCGCTCCCGCCGTTGATGTGACCCGTCACGCCTTCGGGCAGAACATTCCGAGGATCTGCTGGCAGTTGCTGTGGTCGATGACGAATGGCCCGGGGCGCTGCACGGATCCTTAACACCGACCAACTAGAACGTGTTTCAGAAATGGGTTCCGTGGCCGCCGACGCCTTGTTACGGTGACGCCGTGATCCTCGACAAATTCAGGCTCGACAACCAGGTCGCCGTCGTCACCGGTGGCGGGCGCGGTCTTGGCGCGGCCATCGCGCTGGCGTTCGCCGACGTCGGCGCCGACGTTGTCATCGCCTCCCGCACCCAATCCGAACTAGAGGCCGTCGCCGAAAAGGTCCGCGCCGCGGGCCGAAGGGCCCACATCGTCACCGCCGACCTGGCCCAGCCCGAGGTCACCGCGGAGCTTGCCGCCCAGGCCGTCGAGGCGTTCGGGCGCCTGGACATCGTCGTCAACAACGTCGGCGGCACCATGCCGAATGGGCTGCTGACCACGTCGACGAAGGACCTCAAAGCGGCGTTCACCTTCAACGTCGCGACGGCCCACGCACTGACCACCGCCGCGGTTCCGCTGATGCTGGAGCACTCCGGCGGCGGCAGCATCATCAACATCACCTCGACCATGGGACGGGTCGCCGGCCGCGGATTCGCCGCCTACGGCACCGCCAAGGCCGCGCTCGCGCACTACACCCGGCTGGCCGCGCTCGACCTGTGCCCGCGAGTGCGGGTCAACGCGATCGCGCCCGGCTCGATCGCCACCTCCGCACTCGACGTCGTCGCTTCCAACGACCAACTCCGAGAGCCGATGGAGCAGGCGACGCCGCTGAGAAGGCTTGGTCAGCCTGACGAGATCGCAGCCGCCGCAGTGTATTTGGCGTCATCCGCAGGCGCCTACCTGACCGGCAAGGTGATAGAAGTCGACGGCGGCATCACCTTCCCGAACCTCGACCTACCGATCCCGGACCTGTGACCATGGCGATCAGAGTCGCCGCGATCGGCACCGGCAACGTCGGCATTCACGCGCTGAAGGCGCTGATCATCAACCCGGACTACGAGCTCACCGGGGTGTGGGTATCGTCGGACGCCAAGGCCGGAAAAGACGCCGGAGAGCTTGCCGGTCTTGATGTTTCGACCGGCATCACAGCCTCCACCGACCTGGACGCGGTGCTGGCGACCGGTCCGCAATGTGCGGTCTACACCGCGCTGGCCGACAACCGACTGCCCGAGGCGCTCGAGGACTACCGACGCATCCTCGCCGCCGGCGTCAACGTCGTCGGCAGCAGTGCCGTCTTCCTGCAGTATCCCTGGCAGACACTGCCCGACACCATGCTCAAGCCGATCGAAGATGCTGCACGCGAAGGCAATTCGAGCCTGTTCGTCAACGGTATCGACCCGGGTTTCGCCAACGACTTGATTCCACTCGCGTTGGCCGGTACCTGCCAGAGCGTCCAGCAGATCCGTTGCATGGAGATCGTCGACTACGCCACCTATGACAGCGCGACCGTCATGTTCGACGTGATGGGATTCGGCAAGCCGCTGGACGAGACCCCGATGCTGCTGCAGCCCGGTGTGCTCAGCCTGGCGTGGGGCTCGGTCGTGCGCCAACTCGCCGCCGGCTTGGGCGTCGAGCTCGACTCGGTCACCGAAAAGCAGGAACGGGTCCCGGCGCCGGAGGACTTCGACATCGCCTCCGGGCATATCCCGAAGGGCACCGCGGCGGCGCTGCGGTTCGAGGTGCAGGGCATCAAGGACGGCCACCCCGTCGTGGTTCTCGAACACGTCACCCGGTTGCGCGAAGACCTGTGTCCGGATTGGCCGCAACCCGCTCAGCCCGGCGGCTGCTACCGCATCGAGATCACCGGCGAACCGTCGTACGCCATCGACGTCTGCCTGAGCAGCCCGAACGGCGACCACAACCACGCCGGTCTGGTGGCGACGGCGATGCGCGTCGTCAACGCGATCCCGGCCGTCGTCGCGGCGCCCCCCGGCATCCGCACGACGCTGGATCTGCCGCTGGTCACCGGCCGCGGCCTGTACGCGCCGACCTAGAGGTTTCGGCTAACCTAACTTTCTTATTCGTTGATGGAAAGTGAGTGAGGTGGCCCAGGACACCCGTGCCCGGTTGAAGACCGGGTGGTACCTGCTCGGGCCCGCGTTCGTCGCCGCCATCGCCTACGTCGACCCGGGCAACGTCGCCGCGAACATCAGCGCGGGTTCGCAATTCGGTTTCGCCTTGCTGTGGGTCATCGTCCTGGCCAACGTGATGGCCGGCCTCGTGCAGTACCTGTCGGCGAAGCTCGGCCTTGTGACCGGCCGCACGTTGCCGGAGTCGATCGGCGACAAGCTGAACCGCCCCACTCGGATCGCGTTCTGGCTGCAGGCCGAAGTCGTCGCGATGGCCACCGATGTGGCGGAGGTGATCGGCGGGGCCATCGCGCTGCACATCTTGTTCAAGTTGCCGCTGCTGCTCGGCGGGGTCATCACCGGGTTGGTGTCGCTACTCCTGCTGCGCATCCAGGATCAGCGCGGCCAGCAGATATTCGAGCGCGTCATCACCGGGATGCTGTTGCTGATCGCCATCGGGTTCACCGCGAGCTTCTTCGTCTCGACGCCGCCGCCCGGCGATGTGGTCGGTGGCCTGGTGCCGCGCTTCCTCGGCAAGGAAAGCGTGCTGATCGCCGCGGCCATCCTGGGTGCGACGGTGATGCCGCACGCGGTGTATCTGCATTCCGGGCTGGCCCGCGACCGGCACGGCCATCCCGAGGCCGGCGCCGAACGACGACGGCTGCTGCGGATCACCCGGCTCGACGTCGGGTTGGCGATGGTGGTCGCGGGTGGCGTCAATGCCGCGATGCTGTTGGTGGCCGCGCTGAACATGCGGGGCCGAGGTGACATCAGTTCGATCGAGGTGGCGTACGCCGCCGTGCACGACACCGTGAGCCCGGTGATCGCCGTGCTGTTTGCGATCGGGCTGCTGGCGTCGGGGCTTGCGTCGGCATCGGTGGGTGCCTACGCCGGCGCGATGATCATGCAAGGCCTGCTGCACCGGTCCGTACCCATGGTGTGGCGGCGGTTGGCGACGCTGGCACCCGCGTTGCTGATCCTGGCGCTGGGTTTTAATCCGACGCGGACCTTAGTGCTGTCGCAGGTCGTGCTGTCGTTCGGAATTCCGTTCGCGCTGCTGCCACTGGTTCGGCTGACCGGCAACCGCGCGGTGATGGGCGACGACACCAATCATCGCGTCACAACGGTCGCGGGCTGGCTGATCGGCACGCTGATCAGTCTGCTCAACGTCGTGCTGATCTACCTGACGGTCACCGCCACTGGCTAGGCTGCGCAGAGGAATTGTCGTTGCCCCACCGGTGTTTTGCCGTGCCCTCTAGTTCGATGAGCTCGTCGAGCAGCGCATCGATCCGGTTGACGCCGCTCCCGAGGTGGGCGTCACGAACGCGGGCGATCAACTGCAACTCACGCTCGATCGTTTCCCGGTCCCGGATGTCGCCATCGCCCAAGCCGCCCATGTGACGATTCTCTCACATTGGGTCAACTAATTCGCTCGGCTAACATCGAGTGCGTGACGCAGCGCCGCCGTCATTCCTATTTCGCGTACGGATCGAACCTGTGCGTGCAGCAAATGGCGCGACGCTGCCCCGATGCGGGCAATCCGCGCCGCGCTGTGCTCGCCGATCACGACTGGCTGATCAATCAGCGTGGGGTGGCCACCGTCGAACCGTTCGACGGAACGCAGGTGCACGGCATTGTCTGGGATGTGACCGATCATGACCTGGCCACCTTGGACCGCGCGGAAAGCGTGCCCGCGCACTACCGCCGCGACAAGATGGTCGTTGAGACCGAGGCTGGGCGGTCGGACGCTTGGGTGTACATCGACCATCGGGTGAACCCGGGCCCGCCGCGGCCCGGCTACCTGGAACGCATCATCGACGGCGCCGTGCATCATGGGTTGCCGCAGAGCTGGATCGACTTTCTCCGACGCTGGGATCCGGCGCGCTGGCCCAAGCCGCCGTTGCGATCGAAGGCCACAACGCCCGCGCCGCAATCGCTTTCCGAGCTACTCGCGGAGCCCGGTGTGGCCGAGGTGAGCGAGTTACGTTCGCGCTTCGGCTTTCTGGCTATCCACGGCGGCGGCCTGGAGGAGATGACCGACGTGATCGCCGAGCGCGCCGCCGACGCGGCCGGTGCATCGGTCTACCTGATCCGACACCCCAACCGGTACCCGCATCATCTGTCGTCGGCGTATTTCCTCGCAGCCGAGTCTGCCCGGCTGGCCGAGTTTCTCGACCATGTCGAGGTGACGGTGTCACTGCACGGCTACGGACGAATCGGCCGCGCCACCCAACTGCTGGCCGGTGGGCGCAACCGCGCGCTGGCGGCACACGTCGCCGAGCACCTCGAATTGCCCGGCTATCACGTCGTCACCGACCTCGGCGAGATTCCGCAGGAGCTACGCGGTCAGAATCCGCAGAACCCGGTCAACCAAACCCGCCGTGGCGGAATGCAATTGGAGTTGCCGACCAGAGTCAGGGGTATCAGCCCACGCAGTCAGCCGCCCGGCGCCGACGGGTTGTCGCCGGTGACATCCGCGTTGGTGCAGGGTCTGGCCGCCGCGGCTCGTTCGTGGAAACTGAAGTAACTACACACATCGGAGGTGGCCAATGGCCGACAAGGCCCTACGCTTTTCGCTGGGAATTCACGCGGCCAAGTCGCTAACTGCTTTGCAGGACAAGGTAAAACGCTACGAAGACGCGGGCTTCGACGCCCTGCATCTACCCGACCACCTCGGCGCGCCGGCGCCGTTTCCCGTCCTGACGGCGATCGCATCCGCGACGTCACGGGTGCGTCTGGGCACGTACGTGCTCAACGCCGGGTTCTACAAGCCCGCCCTGCTGGCTCGCGACGCGGGCGAAGTCGACCAACTCAGCGGTGGGCGGCTGGATCTCGGCCTCGGCGCCGGCTACGTGAAAGAGGAATTCGAAGCGGCCGAGTTGCCCTACCCCACCGCCCGCCAGCGCGTCGACCATCTCGAGCACGTGACCACATACATGAAGAAGCACCTGCCTAAGGTGCCGATCCTGATAGCCGGCAATGGAAATCGACTGCTGACCATCGCCGCTCGACACGCCGACATCATCGGGCTGACCGGCGCAACCTCCGATGCCGCCGACCCGTTGGCCGATCGTATCGAGTTCGTCCGCTCGGCGGCCGGCGACCGATTCGCCGATCTCGAGCTGAACCTCGCCATTACCGCCGTGCCGTCCGGCGACTCCGAGCAGGCCGACCTCGCGCTCACCCGCAGATTCACGCCCGGTGTTTCCGACGAGGATTTGCTGGCGATGCCGTCCGTCCTCAGCGGATCAACCAAGGGGCTCGCCGATACCCTGCAGGGCTACCGGGAGAAGTACGGGCTCACGTCGTTCACCTTCCAGGAGAACCACGTCGACACGATCGCGAAGGTCATCGCTGAGCTACGTTGACAGCCGGATTCCGTATGGTGGGTTGATGCGCTACAACCCGCCTCCCAACTGGCCAAAGCCCCCCAAGGGCTGGGCGCCGCACGCGGACTGGCAGCCGGATCCGGCATGGCCGCCGCCACCGCCGGGCTGGCGGCTGTGGGTCGAGGACGACGAGGGTCCTGATGCGCCGGCGGCGCTCGACCGGCTGAAGCAGGCCGGCGAAGAGGGTGAGTACTTCGGCGACGAGAACGCCTGGGCCGACGATTCCGGCCCGGAACCCTCCGGCGAAGACCAGTTGGACGCTGTGGTGGCGGAACTACCGCCACAGCCGACCGAGGTCCCGCCGGAAGACCTTGCGGTGCAACACCTCGGGCAGTACGCCGACAGTCAAATGGGCGGACGATCACCACTACGCGATCGGCACGATCGTCGCTGTCTCTGCCGATGCGGCGGAAGTGCGCCTCACGCTCGACGGCCTCGCCGACGCGATCTCGTTTCCGCGGGACACGCCGGGCAGCCCGCGGTTGCTGGTCTGGATCTAAGACCCCTGGCGACGGCCATCCCGGTCATCTGCCTGACCGGCTATCTCGGTGCGGGCAAGACGACGCTGCTCAACCATGTGCTTCGCAGCCCGGGCGCGCGGATCGGGGTCGTGATCAACGACTTCGGCGAACTCAACGTCGACGCGATGCTGGTGGCCGGACAGGTCGACGAGCCGGTGTCGATTGTCGGTGGTTGCATCTGTTGTCTGCCCGATGACGGTGGTATCGACGAGGCGCTGGCCAAGCTCGCCGACCCACGGCTCAACCTCGATGCCGTGATTGTCGAGGCCAGCGGTCTGGCCGATCCGCTGGCCGTGTCCCGCATCGTCGGCTTCAGCAAGGTGGCCGGTCTGCGATACGGCGGGCTTGTCGACGTCGTCGATGCCGCAACGCATTTCGACGTCGTCGACACCGGCGAGGTGCTGCCCGCCCGCTACCGGGCGGCGTCTCTCGTCGTCGTCAACAAGCTCGACCAACTCCCCGAGGGCGACCGCGCCGCCATGGTCGAACGGGTCACGCAACGCGTGCGTACGACTAATTCACGGGCGACAGTCGTCGGGGCGATCGGCGGGCAGATCGACCCCCGGCTGCTGTACGACGTCGCGGGATCAGGTGACGAACCGGGCCAACTCTCACTGCGCGAACTGCTCGTCGATGAGACGGTGGCCCACGCCGGCGACCACGACCATGTGCACGCCGACTCGGTGACCGCCACGACTGACGGCGAGGTCGACCCCGGCGCGCTGATCGACCTGCTCGAGAATCCGCCCGCCGGGGTGTACCGGCTCAAGGGCGTCGTGACGATGCGATACGGCCGGGGTACGCCCGCCTTCGCGGTCAACCTCGTCGGCCCGACCGTGCACATCGCGAACGCGCCGCCCGGGGCGACGGCCAACTTTCTGGTCGCGATCGGCATGCACCTCGACACCGAGGACGTGCGCAAGCGGCTCGATGTCGCGCTGCGCCCCTGCACCGAGCCGCCCACCCTGGACAACGCGCACCGACTGCGCCGATACCGTCGTCACAGCCTCTGAGCGCCAACCGGCGATTCGGATGTAGGTTTAACGAGGTTTTCAGCCCCCGTAGCTCAGGGGATAGAGCACGGCTCTCCTAAAGCCGGTGTCGCAGGTTCGAATCCTGCCGGGGGCACTCTGGATTGCCCGACGCCGAAACGGGTATACGGCGCGTCGTGAGTGACACCGATCACAGGACAGACGCCGTCCGCGACCAGGCCCAGGAACACGCAGAGTGGACCCGCGCCGTCGTGCAGGAACGGCGGGACAACCAGGCCGGCGGGGTCAGCGGTTGGGTCGCCGAGCGAGCCGGCGAATGGGATCTGAGCGGCCCGGATGAGTCCGCCCTGCAGATACAGAAATTTTTCTGGAACGCGCTGATGGATTACTGGTTCCGGATGGAGATCGACGGCTGGGAGAACGTGGGAGAACCGCCCGCCCTGCTGATCGGTATCCACTCCGGCGCACCTTTCGTCTGGGACGCCTGGACGGTTGGCGTCCAGTGGTGGCGACGGTTCGGATCCGAACGCACCCTGCACGGAACGGCTCACGACGCGCTGATGGCGCTGCCCGGGTTCGGCCGGTTCTTCCGCTCGATGGGGGTTTTGCCCGCGGCGCCGGATGCCATCGCGACAGCACTGGCCGAAGGTCACGACGTCGCACTGTGGCCGGGCGGAGAAGTCGATTCGCTACGCCCGTGGCGGGAGCGCGACCGCGCGAACCTGGCCGGGCGAACCGGCTTCGTGAAGATGGCGATCCGCGCCGGAGTGCCGATCGTGCCGATCGCGACAGTCGGTGGTGCCGACGCGATGCCCGTACTGTTTCGTGGCGACCGGCTGTCTCGGGCGCTGCGACTCGATAAAGTGTTGCGACTCAAGGTCTTTCCGCTCGCCATCTCGCTGCCATGGGGCATCGCCCCTGCCGCGTTGCCGCAGCTACCACTGCCGGCCAAAATCCGGACCCGGTTCATGCCGGCGATCGAAGTCGACGACGATCCGGCGCGGGCCGATGACGACGATTACGTCAACAGCAAGTACCACGAAGTTGAAGACAGCATCCAAGAAGGGATGAACGCCCTCGCCCGCAAGCGCGCGCTGCCCGTATTCGGCTGAGCGCTCCCCTGCGCTCGTGACATGATGCGCGACATGCTCCACCGCGCCCTCGTCGCAGCGGCCATCGCGGCATCCGCCCTCGGTCTCGCGCCTGTCGCACATGCCGATCCGCAATGCCCGCCCAGCGGCTGTCCGCACGGCCCGGCCAGCACCGCGCCTGGGCCAGGCAATGCCGCTCCCGGCCCGGCGGGCCTGCCGGCTCCGCCACCCGCCAACGTCAACAGCTCGTCGTATAAGGACGGCTACAAGACCGAGCACGACTACTTCGCGAACCCGCAGAACCACGCGTACCTGGCGAGCGAGATGAAGAACGGCTACACGGCCGCCTCTGCGTGCCAGGTCGAGATGAGTGGCGGTATGCCACCGCCGAACGCGAACGACTGGCTCGCCGGCTGCGTCGCCGCCCTTCACGATCTGGGGTTCAAACCATAAGCGTGCTGATCAGCGCGGCGGAATTGGCAGAGCTGATCGACGCCGGCGGTCCCGTGACGATCCTCGACGTGCGGTGGCGCCTCGATGCGCCCGACGGCCGGCAAGCGTATCTACGCGGCCACCTGCCCGGCGCGGTCTATGTGTCGCTCGAAGACGAACTCAGCGACCACTCGATCGCCGGACGGGGTCGGCACCCGCTGCCGTCGGGACGCAGCATCGAGGCCGCTGCGCAACGCTGGGGTATCCATCGTGGCGTGCCCACAGTCGTCTACGACGACTGGAATCGAGCCGGATCGGCGCGGGCGTGGTGGGTGCTGACCGCCGCCGGCATCGCCGACGTGCGCATCCTCGACGGCGGGCTGGCCGCGTGGCGACGCGCGCTGACCACCGACCCCGCCAATCCCCCGCCCGGCGACGTCACCGTCACGCACGACGACCTGTACGACGGCGCGCTGCCGACCCTCACCGCACAGCAGGTCAACGATGTCGACCTGCTCGACGCCCGCGCGCCGGAACGCTTTCGGGGCGAGGTCGAGCCGATCGACCCGGTGGCCGGTCACATCCCCGGCGCCACGAACCTGCCCAGCGGCGCCGTGCTCACCGCCGACGGCACCTTCCTGGCGCGCGACGCGATCGCCGGTCTGCTCGCCGAGCGCGGTGTCGACGACAACCGGATCGGCGCGTACTGCGGATCGGGCGTGACGGCCGCGATCACCGTCGCCGCGCTCGCCGCGGCGGGATACAACGCCGCCCTCTTCCCGGGTTCGTGGTCGCAATGGAGTTCAGATTCGGGCAACCCTGTCGCGATCGGAGACGGTTAGTCCGATTCTGCGGACACAGGTTTGTCTGACCGAGTCATGGGCAATGCGCAGTGAGAGGTGAACGCATTGGTCGACCAATGCATTCACTCAGGTCTCCCCGGTTCAGCCGAGAGCTGGTGAGACCGCCTTAAAAACGGCGGTGGTGTGTCACTCTTTTAGTTGTAGTAACGTGCGGGCCATGGACACAGACGTCTGGATTCTCGGCGGATATCAGAGCGACTTCGCCCGCAACCTCACCAGAGAAAACTTTGACTTTGCGGACCTGACCCGTGAGATCGTCAACGCCACCCTCGCCGCGGCCAAGGTCGACGCCGCGGACATCGGCGTCGTCCACGTTGCCAATGCGTTCGGGGAGATGTTCGCCGAGCAAGGCCACCTCGGGGCGATGCCCGCGACCGTGTGCGACGGCCTGTGGGACACCCCGGCGTCGCGCCACGAGGCGGCCTGCGCCTCCGGCAGCATCGCCGCCCTGGCCGCGATGGCCGACCTGCGCGCGGGCAACTACGACAGCGCACTGGTGCTCGGCGTCGAGTTGGAGAAGACCGTGCCCGGTGACACCGCCGCACGTCATCTGGGCGCCGCGGCCTGGACCGGACACGAGGGCGCCGACGCGAAGTTCCTGTGGCCGTCGATGTTCGCCACCGTGGCCGACGAATACGACCGCCGCTATGGCATCGACGAGACCCACCTGCGGGCGATCGCCCAGGTCAACTTCGGCAACGCACGCCGAAACCCCAACGCGCAAACCCGGGAATGGAAAGTCCCCGACCCGATCACCGACGACGCCGACACCAACCCGCTCATCGAGGGCCGGTTGCGGCGCTTCGACTGCAGCCAGATGACCGACGGCGGCGCCGGGATCGTCCTGGTCACTGACAAGTACTTGCGCGACCACCCCACCGCGCGGCCGACCGCACGCATCGCGGGCTGGGGACATCGCACCGTCGGACTCGGCCTGCAACAGAAACTCGACCGCGCCGCCGACGACCCCTACGTGATGCCGCATGTGCGCGCCGCGGTGCTCGACGCGCTTCGCCGCGCGCAGGCCACCCTCGACGACCTGCACGGCATCGAGGTGCACGACTGCTTCACTCCCAGTGAGTATTTGGCGATCGACCACATCGGCCTGACCGGGCCGGGCGAGTCGTGGAAGGCGATCGAGAACGGCGAGATCGAGATCGGCGGACGCTTGCCGGTCAACCCCAGCGGCGGCCTGATCGGCGGCGGCCATCCGGTCGGCGCATCGGGCATCCGGATGCTGGTCGACGCCGCGAAGCAGGTCAGCGGCGGGGCCGGCGACTACCAGATCGACAACGCGAAAACCTTTGGCACGCTGAACTTTGGCGGCAGCACCGCCACCACGGTCAGCTTCGTCGTCAACGAGGTCAGCTGATGGACGTCGAAGTCGTCGCCAAGTATCTGTCGACCCTGCCCGACGACGACGACCACCCGTACCGCACCGGCCCGTGGCGGCCGCAGACCAGCGAGTGGGACGCCGACGACCTGATCGCGGTCGAGGGCGAGATCCCCCGCGACCTCGACGGGGTCTATCTGCGCAACACCGAGAACCCACTGCATCCGGCCCTGAAGACATACCATCCCTTCGACGGCGACGGCATGCTGCACATTGTCGGCTTCCGCGATGGAAAAGCGTTCTACCGCAACCGCTTTGTCCGCACTGACGGCTTTCTGGCCGAGAACGAGGCGGGCGAGCCACTGTGGCCCGGACTCGCCGAGCCGATTCAGCTCGCCAAGCGCGACGGCGGCTGCGGCGCCCGCACCCGGATGAAGGACGCGTCGAGCACCGACGTCATCGTCCACCGTGGCATCGCACTGACCAGCTTCTACCAGTGCGGCGACCTGTATCGCGTTAACCCGTTCTCCGCCGACACACTGGGCAAGGAGACGTTCAACGGACGGTTCCCGGTCGACTCGGGGGTCTCCGCACATCCGAAGGTCGACCCGAAAACCGGTGAGCTGCTGTTCTTCAACTACAGCAAGCAGACGCCGTACATGCACTACGGCGTCGTCGACGAGAGCAACGAACTCGCGCACTACATCGACATTCCGCTGCCCGGCCCGCGGCTCCCACACGATATGGCGTTCACCGAAAACTACGTGATCCTCAACGATTTCCCGCTGTTCTGGGATCCGGAATTGCTGCAGCACGACGTGCACGTGCCTAGGTTCTACCCGGACATGCCGTCCCGCTTCGCGGTGGTGCCGCGTCGCGGCAGCAGCAGCGAGATCCGCTGGTTCGAGGCCGACCCGACGTTCGTCCTGCATTTCACCAACGCCTACGAAGACGGCGACTGGATCGTGCTCGACGGATTCTTCGAAGGTGAGCCGCAGCCTGCCGACACCGGTGGAACCAAATGGGACAAGCTGTTTCGCTTCCTCGCACTGGACCGGATGCAGGCCAGGCTGCATCGGTGGCGGTTCAACCTGGTCACCGGCGAGGTCAAGGAGGAGCAGCTGTCGGAGTCGATCACCGAGTTCGGCACGATCAACCCGGACTACGCCGCGTCGAACTACCGCTACGCCTACGCCGCCTCCGGTAAGCCGGGCTGGTTCCTGTTCGACGGCTTGGTCAAACACGACCTGCGCACCGGCGGCGAACAGCATTATCAATTCGCCGACGGGGTTTACGGCAGCGAAGCCGCGATGGCCCCGCGGCCGAACCCCACCGGCGAGGACGACGGCTATCTGATCACGCTGACCACCGACATGGGCGCCGATGCCTCGTACTGCGTCATCTTCGACGCCGCGAACTTCAGCGATGGTCCGGTGTGCAAACTCCAACTGCCCGAACGGGTTTCCAGCGGAACCCACGCAACCTGGGCACCGGGTTCGCAGTTGCGCCGCTGGCATGACGTCTGAGCCGACGGCCCTCGAGTCCGGCGGCACCAACGCGGTCGGCCGCATCCTCGGTCTGCTCGGCGACGAGTGGACGCTGCTGATCGTCCAGCAGGCGCTGCTGGGCGCTACCCGGTACGGCGACTTCATGCAACGATTGCCGATCTCAAACACGGTGCTGGCCAACCGGTTACGGGTGTTGACCGACACCGGCTTGCTCGACCGGACGGAATACCAGAGCCGGCCGCCGCGGGCCGAATACCTGATCACCCAACGCGGACGCGCGTTCTGGCCGGTGTTGCTGTCGATCTGGGAATGGGAACGACGCTGGGTGCCCGAGCACGTCCACCGCCTTCCCGGCATGCGACACACCCAGTGCGGCAGCGTATTCGCGCCGACGCTGACCTGCCGGGCCTGCGGCGAGACGGTCACCGAGAAGGAGGTGACGGCGCGCTGGGGCCCCAGCGGGTCATGGCCTCGCTCGGTGCCCGAAGGGTCGAACCGTCGCCGGTCGAGCGCCGGTCAGGCCGGCCTGTTCCCCGAGACGATGAGCGTCTTCGGGAACCGTTGGGCCGCCGCACTGTTGGTGTGCGCGTTCCTGGGCACCAGCCGGTTTTCCGGCTTCCAGACCCAACTCGGAGCGCCGCCGTCACTGCTGTCCGGACGCCTGCAGACGTTCTGCGACAACGGCGTGATGTGCACGTCGCGGGAAGCCAACTACCAGCTCACCGAGAAAGGACGCGCGTTCTTTCCGGTGATCATCGCCGCCCTGCAATGCGGGCAGCATTGGTTCCACGCGCCGGAAGGCCCGGCGGTGCTGCTCACCCACCTCGGCTGCGGCAAGCCATTCGTCGGGCAGCTGACCTGCGACCAGTGCGCCCGTCCACTGAAGGGCGCGCACATCGGCGTCGACTAGCGGCGCAACGACGCCGCCAGCGCCCACAGCGAGCACAGCAGCGCCGCGCCCGCGGCCACGCCGGCGATGTAGAGGCCGTAGGACGCCGACACCGGCGGTTTGACGTTGACCGAGTAGTACCGCACCATCAGCGCCACCTCGATCAGCGAAATGACCAGCGCGGCAATCGAAGCCGGCCGCACTGACAGGCCGCGACCGACCATCGCGCCGGTCACCAGCAACGCTGAGGACAGCAGGACGATCAATTGGCCCGGCCCGAACCCGTGCGGCAGATGCAGGTTGCCGGCGCTGCCACCGATCGCGTTGGCCCAGCCGCCGCGCGTCGTCAACCACGGCAGCCAGGCACTCACCGACACCGCCGCGGCGAACAGCGCGACCATCCAACCGGGGTGTGGACGAGGCATACAGCGACAGTAGCCGCTACCGCTGGAGCGACGAGAGATTGAACGCCGTGCCCGTCGGATCGGTCGCCGCGGCGAGCCGGCCGTACGGGGTGTCCTCAGCATCCCGGACGACAGCGCCACCGTTGTCGACGATCACCCGCAGCGTCTTGTCGACGTCCTCAGCACCGAAGAACGTGGTCCACGTCGACGGTCCACCGTCGGGCAGAATGGTCGAGCCGTCCATCACACCGAGCAACTGCTGATCCCCGAACCAGGCTGTGCTGTAACGGAACTCGTCGGTGTCGGACTCGACCTCGGTGCGCCAGCCGAACACCGCGCGGTAGAAGTCGAGAGCGGCCCGGTAGTCGCGGGTGGTCAGCTGGTGCCACACCGGCGTACCTGCCTCGCCGGTGACCTGGAAGCCGTGGTGTTCCAGCGGCTGCCATGCGCCAAAGATCGCGCCGGCCGGGTCGGTGGCCAGGCTCATGAAGCCCTTGGCCGGCACCTCGTGCGGACCCATGCAGGTCGCGCCGCCGGCCTGGGCCACGGCCGACACGGTGGCGTCGATGTCCGCGGTGTGGAAGTAGGTGGCCCACCGGTCCGGGGTCTGCGCCTCGGGAAAGTTGGACATCAATCCGGCGACCTGGTGGCCGTCCTTGGACGCGTTGACGTATCCGCCGTAGTCGGGTCCGGCGGACTCGAACGTCCAGCCGAATACGGCGCCGTAGAAGTCTTGCGCGCGTTGGATGTCCGACGTGGTCAGATCAAGCCAGCAGGGAGCGCCCAAGGGCGAGTCGGTACGGGTGGGCACGATGACCTCCTGAGATGACGAGGCCCCTAGACGGGGTTCACCGATACCGACTGTTGCCAGGCCGAAAACTCATCGCGCCGGTGCGAACACCGTGACGAACTTCCGCAGCGACTCGTTGATGTCGCCCTTCAGCGCCGCGGCGACGATCATGCCGATCGGCCCGAACAACGCCGGCCCACCGAGGTGCACGTCGAAGCTGACCACCGACTGGTCGCCCTTGGGCTTGACCTTGGCCAGCATCTTCACCTTGACGCCGCCGACACCGACACCGTTGAGCGTCATCGACTCCGGCGGCTTGTAGTGCACGATCGTCCAGGAGATCCGGTTGGGCATTCCCTTGACTTCGACGATCGACTCGATGACCGTGCCCTTTTCCAACGTGTCGGGCAGCTTGCTGCGCCACACCCGGTGGATCGTCAGCCACTCCTTGAAGCGGGACAGATCAGAAGCTGCCTGCCAGGCTTGATCGGGCGACAGCGGGACGTCGATGGATCCGGAAAGCTTTGCCATAGCGGGCTTCTGCTACTCGCCCTTGTCTTTCAGGGCGTTCTTCGCCGCCTCCTGAGCCTGGTCGACGGCGCCTTTGAACTTGCCGTCGGTCTTTTCGTCGACGAAGTCGCCCGCCTTCTCGATCGCAGAGTTGACCGTGTCGGCGTTCTGCGTCAACAGGTCTTTGGCCTTGTCCAGGAATCCCATAGTTTCGTCCTTTCTCAGTTTATCGGTTGTTCGTCGAGCCGCCACCACGGCTCGAATGTCGTTGTCTCCGTGGGGTCGACGCGCTCACCGGGTTTCGGCACCGCGACCGAGACGTGTGCGGCTTCGGCGGCGGTCAGCAGTCGCTCGATGGGCTCGGCCCAGGGATGCGGCGCCAGCCGGAACGTGCACCAGTGGATCGGTACCAGCAGTCGGCCGTTGACGTCCAGATGCGCCTGCACCGCGTCTTCGGGGTTCATGTGAATGTCGGGCCATTGCGTGTTGTAGGCACCGACCGGCATCAGCGTCACATCGAAAGGTCCATGCTCGGCACCGATTTCGGCGAAGCTCTTGGTGTAGCCGGTGTCGCCGCCGAAGTAGGCCCGGTGCGCCGGCCCGATGATCGCCCACGACGCCCACAGCGTCGCGTTGCGGTTGAGGAACCGGCCGGAGAAGTGCCGGGCGGGTGTGCAGATCAGGGTGAGCTCGTCGATCTGGGTGCGCTCGTTCCAGTCGAGTTCGATGATGCGCTCGTCGGGAATTCCCCACTCGCGCAGGTGCGATCCAACGCCGAGCGGAACGACGAACGGCGCCCACTGGCTTCGGGCCAGCCCGACGATGGTGTCGATGTCGAGGTGGTCGTAGTGATCGTGGCTGACCACGATCGCATCCAGCGCCGGCAGCGATTCCAGTGAGACCGGCGGCGGGTGCAGGCGACCCGGCCCGATCACGTCCGACGGCGAGCAGCGTTCGCTCCATACCGGATCGGTCAGCACGCGGTAGCCGTCGATCTCCAGCAGCGCGGTCGAATGGCCGAACCAGCTGACCGCGACGCGGCCGGCGGGCGCGTCGAAGGCCACCGGCGACGGGGTGATCAAGGGAATGTCGGCGGCGGGCTTGGCTGCGGCGCGGCCGGTGATCAACTGCACGAAGATGTTGCGCTGTTCCTCGGTGTCGAGGTTGAACGAGGCCTGCTCGAGGTTGACGAAGACGCCGTCGCGGTAGTTCGGCGAGCGCTCGGCCACCCCGCGGATGTCGTGCGGTTGGGCGCCGAGCGCGGCTGGCGCGCCGTGCAGCGCGCGCAGCACCCACCCGCCCGTGGCGAGCGAAACCGTGCCCACTGCAAGTCGCAACGCCGAGCGCAACATCCGTCTAGGCCCCCTGGAATTTCGCCGGTCGCTTCTCTACCCGGGCGACCTGCGCTTCGATCACGTCCTGGCTGCCCCACGCCTTGTCGAAGAGTTCTTTGTGGGCCGGCCACTGGTCCTCGTAGGCACCGTCGTCGTTGAGCACCCGCTTCGCGTGCTGGAGCGCCAGCGGGGCCAGTCCGGCGATTTCCGCGCCCCACGCCTGTGCATCGGCGAGCGTGCCGATGCGGTTGGCCATCCCGGTGGCGAGTGCGTCCTGGGCTGTCAGTTTGTCGGCGGTCAGCAGCATGGCCCGGGCGCGCCCGTGTCCCACCAGCGACGTCAACCGGCGGATGCTCCAGTTGTCCAGCGCCAGGCCGTATTTCGAGGTCGGAAACTGGAAGAACGCCTGGGGCGCCACCACCCGGAGGTCGCAGATCATGGCCAGTTGCAGACCCGCGCCGATCGCGGGGCCGTTGATCGCCGCGATCACCGGCACCGGAGTCGCGTCGATCGCCAGGTTCATCGCGATCAACCGGTCAGGATAGTCTGCGGCGAACGCGTCGCCGCTCAGGTCGGCGCCGGCGCAGAACACAGTGCCCTGCCCGGTCAGCACGATGGCGCGGGCATCCTCGCCGGCGGCCTTCTCGATGGCCTGGCGCACCTCCTCGACCAGTTGAGAGTTGAGGGCATTGCGCCGCTCGGGGCGCTGCATCTCAATGGTCAACACGTCTCCGACGCGGGTGACACCGATCATGGGGCCAGCCTATTAGGCTCGGCGGTCCATGCCGAATCAGCGGTACCGGAACGTTCCATTCCGCCCTGGGAACTGAGAAGGTGGCAGACCGTGAGACGACCTAACTTCCTGGTGATCGTGGCTGACGACCTGGGGTTCTCCGACATCGGCGCCTTCGGTGGCGAGATCGAGACCCCCAATCTGGACCGACTGGCACAGGCCGGGATCCGGCTGACCGACTTCCACTCGGCGCCGGCCTGCTCCCCCACCCGGTCGATGCTCTTGACCGGAACCGATCACCACATCGCCGGGATCGGCACGATGCGCGAGGTCACCCCGCCGGGCTTCGCGGCCCCGCCCGGCTACGAGGGCTACCTCAACGACCGGGTCGTCGCGCTGCCCGAGTTGTTGCGGGATTCCGGTTACCTGACGCTGATGGCCGGCAAGTGGCATCTCGGCATGACGCTTGAGCGCACACCTTCGGCGCGCGGTTTTGAGCGATCCTTCGCGCTATTGCCAGGCGGCGCAAGCCATTACGGTGTCGTGCCCGGTGATCTACTGCCGGCCATGTCGCGCTACGTCGAGGACGACCGGTTCGTCACGGTCGGCGACGACTTCTACTCCTCGGACTTTTACGCCGACACGCTGTTGCGCTACCTCGGCGAGCGCACCGATGACGAGCAGCCGTTCTTCGCGTACCTGCCCTTCCAGGCGCCGCACTGGCCGCTGCAGGCCCCCGCGGACGTCATCGCGAAATACCGCGGCCGCTACGACGACGGCCCGGACACCCTGCGCGAGGAGCGACTGGCCGCGCTCAAGCGGCTCGGCCTCTGCCCCGACGACGTCGTCCCCCACCCGGTGGTCGCCGACGGGGAGCCGGAGTGGTCCGACATGAGCGCCGACGAGAAGGCCCTGTCGGCGCGGACCATGGAGATCTATGCCGCCATGGTCGACCGGATGGATCACAACATTGGCAGGGTGATCGACTACCTCACGGAGACAGGCGAACTCGACGACACGGTCGTGATCTTCATGTCCGACAACGGCGCCGAGGGAGCGATTGTCGAGGCGATGCCGATCCTTGGCGGCGCGATCGCCGCGGAGATCGAACGCAACCTGGACAACAGCCTCGACAATGCCGGCGCGCCCAATTCGTTCATCTGGTACGGCCCGCGCTGGGCGCAGGCGGCGACGGCGCCGTCCCGGCTGCACAAGGCGTTCACCTCGGAGGGCGGCATTCGCGTGGTCGGGTTCGTCACCTGGCCGGGCTTCGATCGGCAGCACCAGATCGGCACCGCATTCAGCACCGTCATGGACATCGCCCCGACCGTGCTCGAACTCGCCGGCGTCGCACACCCGGGCACCGAGTACGAAGGTCGCGAGGTGGCGCCGATGCGCGGCCGGTCGCTGCTGCCATACCTGTCTGGCGAGTCCGAGGCGGTGCATGACGATGTCACAGGTACGGGGTGGGAGTTGTTCGGGCGCAGGGCTATTCGTCAGGGCGACTGGAAGGCGCTGCATCTCCCGGAGCCGTACGGCCCAGGGGCCTGGCAGCTTTACGACCTGTCGACCGACCCGGGTGAGATCAACGATCTCGGTGCCGCACATCCCGACAAACTCGCCGAGCTGCTCGGACTGTGGGACCGCTACGTCGAGGACACCGGCGTAATCCTCGATCCCGTCTCGTTTTTCGACCTCGGCCAATGACACGGATTGGGACCGACCAACTGCGCGACGCGGTGCTCGACGAGGGATCGTTCGTCAGCTGGGACACCGAGCCGCTGGCGTTACCGAACAGCGAGTCCTACGGCCGCGAGCTGGCCGAGGCTCGCGAGGCGAGCGGCCGCGACGAGTCGGTGCTGACCGGTGAGGGCCGGGTGTGCGGCCGCCGGGTGGCGGTGGTGGTCTGCGAGTTCGACTTCCTGGCGGGTTCGATCGGGGTGGCCGCCGCCGAGCGCATCACCGTCGCCATTCAGCGCGCGACGGCCGAGCGCCTGCCGCTGCTGGCCTCACCGAGTTCCGGCGGCACCCGGATGCAGGAAGGGACCGTCGCGTTCCTGCAGATGGTCAAGATCGCCGCGGCCGTCACCCTGCACAAGCAGGCCAACCTGCCCTACCTCGTCTACCTCCGCCACCCGACGACCGGCGGCGTGTTCGCGTCGTGGGGCTCACTGGGCCACCTCACCTTCGCCCAGCCGGGCGCGCTGATCGGCTTCCTCGGCCCACGCGTTTACGAGCAGCTTTACAGCGAACCGTTTCCGTCCGGCGTGCAGACCGCGGAGAACCTCCAGCGGCACGGGGTGATCGACGCCGTCGTGCCGCTGGAAGAGTTGCGCGACATCCTCGACCGGGCGCTGACCGTTGTCGCCGACGACCCCGGGCCCGCGCCGCAGAGACCGCTGGCCGAGCCGCTGCCCGACATCCCGGCCTGGGACTCGGTGCTGGCGTCGCGGCGGCCGGACCGGCCCGGCGTCCAGTACCTGTTGCGGACCGGCTGCACCGACCAGGTCTGGCTCTCGGGCACCGGCCAGGGTGACGCCGCGACGATGCTGCTGGCGCTGGCCCGGTTCGACGGTCAGCCCGCGGTATTGCTCGGCCAGCAGCGGGTCACCGGCGGGCTGGTCGGGCCCGCCGCGCTGCGCGAGGCCCGCCGCGGGATGGCGCTGGCCGCTGGCCTGCGGCTGCCGCTGGTCCTGGTCATCGACACCGCCGGCCCGGCGCTGTCGACCGAGGCCGAAGAGGGCGGACTGGCCGGTGAGATCGCCCACTGCCTCGCCGAGCTGGTCACCCTCGACACCCCGACGGTGTCGGTGCTGCTCGGCCAGGGCAGCGGCGGGCCGGCGCTGGCGATGGTGCCCGCCGACCGGGTGCTGGCGGCGCTGCATGGCTGGCTGGCGCCGCTGCCGCCGGAGGGGGCCAGTGCGATCGTCTTCCGCGACATCGACCACGCCCCGGAACTGTCGGCCGCGCAGGGCGTTCGGTCCGTCGACCTGCTGGCATCGGGCATCGTCGACGCCGTCGTTCCGGAGCATCCCGACGCCGCCGACGAGCCGGTTGAGTTCTCCATCCGGCTCTGCGCGGCGATTGCCGTCGAGCTCGACGCGTTGCGCAGCATCCCCGGCGGAGACCGGATGGCGGCCCGGCTGCGGCGCTACCGCGATATCGGTCTGCCCTAGCTCGGCGGGTGTTCCCACAGCTACGGGCAATAATCAGGCATTATGGGCGGCATGGACGCTGGCGGGACCTCACCCCGGGTTTTGGTTGTCGACGACGACTCTGATGTGCTTGCCTCGCTGGAGCGCGGACTGCGGTTGTCCGGATTCGAAGTATCGACGGCCGTCGACGGCGCCGAGGCGTTGCGTAGCGCCACCGAAACCCGGCCGGACGCGATCGTCCTCGACATCAACATGCCGGTGCTCGACGGCGTGAGCGTGGTGACCGCGCTACGGGCGATGGACAACGACGTGCCGGTCTGCGTGCTGTCGGCGCGCAGCTCGGTCGACGACCGGGTGGCCGGCCTGGAAGCCGGTGCCGACGACTATCTGGTCAAGCCGTTCGTGCTGGCCGAGTTGGTCGCGCGGGTGCGGGCGCTGCTGCGCCGCAAGGGCTCGACACCGGCGTCGTCGTCCGAGACCATCGCCGTCGGCCCGCTCGAGGTCGACATCCCAGGCCGCCGCGCCCGGGTCAACGGCGTCGACGTCGACCTGACCAAGCGTGAATTCGATCTGCTGGCCGTGCTGGCCGAGCACAAGACCGCCGTGTTGTCGCGCGCACAGCTGCTGGAACTGGTGTGGGGCTATGACTTTGCCGCCGACACCAACGTCGTCGATGTGTTCATCGGCTACCTGCGCCGCAAGCTGGAGGCAGGTGGCGGCCCCCGGCTGCTGCACACCGTCCGCGGCGTGGGATTCGTACTGCGCATGCAGTGAGGCGAAGATGAACT
Organism: uncultured Actinomycetota bacterium; assembly: GCA_963822655.1. Classification (GTDB taxonomy): domain Bacteria; phylum Actinomycetota; class Actinomycetes; order Mycobacteriales; family Mycobacteriaceae; genus Mycobacterium. Next base: position 347,335 of record CAWGIJ010000011.1, on the reverse strand, counting down.
TTTTGCAGAGAATCCTGACCCGCACGCCGTCGCTGCGGGCCCGCGTGGTGGTGGCGACCGTGATCGGCGCGGCCATCCCGGTGCTCATCGTCGGCGTAGTGGTGTGGTTCGGCATCACCAACGACCGCAAGGAGCGCCTCGATCGCCGTCTCGACGAGGCGGCGGGTTTCGCGATCCCGTTCCTGCCCCGCGGGTTGGGTGAGATTCCGAAGTCGCCCAGCGACCAGGACGCGATCATCACCGTCCGGCACGCCAGCGGCGAGGTCACGTCGAACACCACCGTGACGCTGCCACAACTACCGGCCGGCTACGCCGACACCTACGTCAACGGCGTGCGGTACCGGGTTCGCGCCGTGACGATCCCGGCGCCGCATCCGATGCTGGTCGAGGTTGGCGCCACCTACGACGCGACCATCGCCGACACCAACAACCTGCATCGCCGGGTGCTGTTGATCTGTCTGTTCTCGATCGCCGCCGCGGCCGTATTCGCTTGGCTGCTGGCCACTTTCGCGGTGCGACCGTTCAAGCGGCTGGCGCAGCAGACCCGGTCGATCAACGCAGGCGACGAGAATCCGCAGGTCCGGGTGCGGGGCGCCAGCGAGGCCGTCGAGATCGCCGAGGCCATGCGCGGCATGCTGCAGCGGATCTGGGACGAGCAGAACCGCACGCTCGAAGCGCTGGCGTCGGCGCGCGACTTCGCGGCCGTGTCGTCGCACGAACTGCGCACCCCGCTCACGGCGATGCGTACCAACCTCGAGGTGCTCGCCACCCTCGACCTTGCCGACGAGCAGCGCAAAGAAGTCCTCAGCGACGTCATCCGCACCCAATCACGCATCGAAGCAACGCTTTCCGCGCTGGAGCGACTGGCCCAGGGCGAGCTGTCGACGTCGGAAGACCACGTGCCGGTCGACATCACCGAGCTGCTCGACCGCGCGGCGCACGATGCCATGCGGATCTACCCCGACCTCGAGGTGTCTCTCGCGCCGTCGCCGACGTGCATCATCGTCGGCCTGCCCGCCGGGCTCCGGCTCGCGGTCGACAACGCGATCGCCAACGCCGTCAAGCACGGTGGCGCCACCCAGGTGCAGCTGTCCGCGGTCAGCTCGCGGGCCGGCGTCGAGATCGCGATCGACGACAACGGCAGCGGTCTGCCCGAAGAGGAACGCCAGATCGTGTTCGAGCGGTTCTCCCGCGGCTCGACCGCGTCGCACTCCGGCTCCGGGCTCGGCCTGGCGCTGGTTGCTCAGCAGGCGCAGCTGCACGGCGGCATCGCGTCGCTGGACGAAAGCCCGCTCGGCGGGGCGCGTCTGATGCTGCAGCTGCCTCCGCCGAGCTGAGCGCCCTAGCGAGCGCCGAGCAGATCGATGACGAAGATCAGCGTCTTGCCGGACAGCTGGTGTCCGCCACCGGCCGGGCCGTAGGCCTGCTCCGGCGGGATGATCAGCTGCCGACGGCCACCGACCTTCATCCCCGGAATCCCATCCTGCCAGCCCTGAATCAGGCCCTGCAGCGGGAACGAGATGGATTGGCCGCGGCCCCACGAGCTATCGAACTCCTCGCCCGACTCGTAGTCGACGCCGACGTAATGCACCTCGACGGTGCCGCCCGGCACGGCTTCGGGGCCGTCGCCGACCGTCAGGTCTTCGATGACGAGTTGGGCCGGCGCGGGGCCCTCTGGGAACTGAATCTCAGGTTTGCTTGACACGGAAGCGACCCTAGTCGGGCGACGATGCGGCCGAGCAGCGGCCGCTGAGGAGCCGGACAATCCCGCCCTAGTCGGGCGACGATGCGGCCGAGCAGCGGCCGCTGAGGAGCCGGACAATCCCGCCCTAGTCGGGCACACTTGACTCGTGACACAGGACAACCCCGATACCGCTGCACTGGCTCGAATTCACGAACTCGTCGCCGAGGAGAAAGCACTGCGAGAGCAGTTGCAGCACGGCGAGATCAGCGAATCCGAGGAGCACAAGCGGCTGCGCCAACTCGAAATTCAACTCGACCAGTGCTGGGACTTGCTGCGGCAGCGTCGTGCGCTGCGCGAGACCGGCGGCGATCCCGGCGACGCCGTGGTGCGGCCCGCCGACGAGGTCGAGGGCTACATCGGCTGAGCCATGACTGCGCGTGACGTCGACGCGGTCATCGTGGGCGGCGGACACAACGGTCTGATCGCCGCCGCCTACCTGACCCGCGCCGGGCTCCGGGTGCGACTGCTGGAACGGCTGAGCCACGTCGGCGGCGCGGCGGTGTCCGCGCAGGTCTTCGACGGCGTAGAGGCCCGGCTCTCGCGATACGCCTACCTGGTGAGCCTGCTGCCGCCGCGCATCCTCAACGACCTGGGCGCGACGGTTCGGCTGGCGTCGCGGCCGTACTCGTCCTACACGCCCGACCCCGTCACGGCTGGCCGCACCGGCCTGCTGATCGGGCGGGAATCGACGTTCGACGCGATCGGCGCCGGCCGCGACGAGCGGGCGTTCGCCGAGTTCTACCGCCGCTGCCGGCTGGTCACCGAGCACCTGTGGCCGACGTTATTGGAGCCGCTGCGCACCCGCGAGCAGGTCCGTTCGGCGGTCGACGCGGATGGCGCGTGGCGGGCCATGGTCGAGCGGCCGATCGGCGTGGCGATCGCCGGCGCGCTGGACAACGACGTGGTCCGCGGCGTGGTGGCGACGGACGCGCTGATCGGCACCTTCGCCCGGCTCGACGACCCGTCGCTGCAGCAGAACGTCTGCTTTCTCTACCACCTGCTCGGCGGCGGCGACGGGGGCTGGCACGTCCCGGTCGGCGGCATGGGCGCGGTGAGCGCGGCACTGGCCGACGCCGCGAAGGGTGCTGAAATCATCACGGGCGCAGAGGTTTACGCCGTCGACCCGGGCGGCGAGGTGCGCTACCGGCACGGCGACGACGAGCATGTGGTGCGCGGCCGCTACGTGCTGTCGGGCGTCACACCGACGACGCTGGCCGGCCTGCTCGGCGAACCCGCGCCCGCGTCGGCACCGGGCTCTCAGGTCAAGGTCAACATGATGCTCGAGCGACTACCGCGACTACGCGACCAAAGCGTCACGCCCGCAAAGGCTTTCGGCGGCACCTTCCATGTCAACGAAACGTGGACCCAATTTGACGCTGCCTACGACCAAGCCACACAACGCCTTATGCCCGACCCGCTGCCATGCGAGATCTACTGCCACTCGCTGACCGATCCCAGCATCCTGTCGCCGGCGCTGCGGGCATCGGGGGCGGCGACGCTCACGATCTTCGGCCTGCACACCCCGCACCCGGGATTCGAGCGCGACGCGCTCACCGAAGCCGTGCTGGCGTCGCTGAATTCCGTTCTGGCCGAACCGATTCAGGACGTCCTGATGACCGATGCCAACGGCCGGCCGTGCATCGAAACGACGACGACATCGGACCTGGAGCGGCGCCTCGGCATGACCGGCGGCAACATCTTCCACGGCGGGCTGGCATGGCCGTTCGCCGAAGACGGCGACCCGCTCGACACCCCGGCGCGGCTATGGGGCGTGTCCACCGCGCACGAACGCATCCTGCTGTGCGGGTCGGGAGCCAGGCGCGGCGGAGCGGTCTCCGGGATCGGAGGCCACAACGCCGCGATGGCGGTACTCGCGACTAGTTAGCGCGTGTCGATGGAGGCGTAGTTGCGCTCGGTGTAGCCGGTGTAGATCTGGCGCGGGCGGCCGATCTTGCTGGGCTCGCCGTTCATTTCACGCCAGTGCGCGATCCAGCCGGGCAGCCGGCCGAGGGCGAACAGCACGGTGAACATGCGGGTCGGGAAGCCCAGGGCGCGGTAGATCAGGCCGGTGTAGAAGTCGACGTTCGGGTACAGCTTGCGCTCGACGAAGTAGTCGTCGGTCAAGGCTGCCTCTTCGAGTTCCTTGGCGATGTTCAGCAGGTCGTCGTCGCCGCCCAGCTTGCCGAGGATCTTGTCGGCCTGCTCCTTGACGATGCGGGCGCGCGGGTCGTAGTTCTTGTAGACGCGGTGACCGAAGCCCATCAGCTTCACGCCTTCTTCTTTGTTCTTGACCTTGCGGACGAATTCACTGACGTCGTCGTCGCTCTGGCGAATCTCCTCGAGCATCTCGAGCACGGCCTGGTTGGCGCCGCCGTGCAGCGGGCCCCACAGTGCGTTGATGCCACCCGAGATGGAGGTGAACAGGTTGGCCTGCGACGAGCCGACCAGGCGGACCGTCGAGGTCGAACAGTTCTGCTCGTGGTCGGCGTGCAGGATGAACAGCAGGTCGAGCGCCCGGACGATCTCGGGGTCCGGCTCGTAGGGCTCGGCGGGCAGGCCGAACGTCATCCGCAGGAAGTTCTCCACCAGGTTCAGCTTGTTGTCCGGGTAGAGGAACGGCTGGCCAACCGACTTCTTGTAGGCGTAGGCGGCGATGGTCGGCAGCTTGGCCAGCAGCCGGATCGTCGACAAGTCGATCTCTTCGGTGTTCGCTGGGTCCAGCGAATCCGGGTAGTAGGCGCTCAGCGCGTTGACCACGCTGGACAACACCGGCATCGGGTGCGCGTTGCGCGGAAATCCGTCGTAGAAGCGCTTCAGGTCCTCGTGCAGCATGGTGTGCCGCTGGATCTGCAAGGTGAACTCGGCGAGCTGCTCCTTGTTCGGCAACTCACCGTTGATCAGCAAGTAGCTGACCTCGATGAACGTCGACTTCTCGGCCAGCTGCTCGATCGGGTAGCCGCGGTAGCGCAGGATGCCGGCGTCACCGTCGATGTAGGTGATGGCGCTCTTGGTGGACGCCGTGTTGACGAAGCCGTTGTCGAAGGTCGTGTAACCGGTCTTGGACAACAGAGGACCCAGTGCGATGCCGTCGGAGCCTTCGGTGGCGTGGACGATGTCCAGGTCCAACTCACCACCCGGGTACTTGAGGGTGGCGGAGTCATCGGTTGCGGCCACGGGAACCCCTTTGCGATTGCGTTGTGAATGCTGGACCGGCTGGATGCCTTTAGCGCAAAGGTAGTCGTTATTGCGATGGCACGCCTGCCCGGGGGTGAGCTCAGGGTGCGGCGGTGATCACGTCTGTCCTCGGGCCGCTCGGCGCGGGTCTCAGTCGGCCGCCAATTCCGCTGCGCGATAACGCAAGAAGGCCGGCGCGGCCAGCACCGCCAACAGCACCCCGACGACGACCAGGGCCCCTCCCCCGGCGGTGGCCATGGTGGTCCCGACCACAGCGGCGGCAGCGCCGTGCGCGGTGTCGGCCAGCCGGGGCCCGCCGCCGACCACCACGACGAAGACGCCCTGCAGCCGACCGCGCACGTCGTCGGAGGCGGCCTCCTGCAGCATCGTCGACCGGAACGCCGCCGACACCAGGTCGGCAGCCCCGCCGAACGCCAGGAACGCCAGCGCCACCCACAGCAGCGGCCCGGCCCGGCCGTGGGACGCGCCGGCGGCCAGCCCGAAGCCGACCATCGCCAGGCCCCACAGCGCGATCGCGACCACAACGGCCAGTCCCTGGCGGCGCACCCGCGGCAGCCAACCGGAGAACACCCCGCCGGCCACCGCACCCGCCGACATCGCCGCGGCCAGCAGCGCCATCGTGGTGCCGCCCTCGACCGGGCCGCCGAAGCTCTGGTGGGCCATTTGCGGGAACAACGCCCGGGGCATCCCCGCGATCATCGCGATCAGGTCGACGACGAACGACATCAGCACGACCGTGTTGCCGGCCAGGTAGCGGAATCCGTCGAGCACCGCGGCGGGCCCCCACTGGCCAGGGTCGTCGCGCGACTCCAGCACCGGCATCGGCGCCAGCCGGAACGTCGCCCAGATCGGCGCGATCGTGGTGAGGGTGTCGATCAGATAGAGGGTGGACAGGTCGACCCAGTTGAGCAGCAGACCGGCCAACAGTGGGCCGACGATCGCGCCGAACTGCGTGACGGTCATGTTCAGTGAGTTGGCGGCCGCCAGTTGGCTGCCGGGCAGCATCCGCGGGATCGCCGCCGACCGCGCAGGAGCGTTGACCGCAAAAAACACTTGCTGCACGGCCAGCAGGATCAGCACCACCCAGACGTTGTTCACTTCCAGCGCCGACTGCGCCCACAGCAGCGCCGAGGCCACGGCAAGCCCGCAGGAGGCGATAACCAGCAGTAACCGTCGGTCCATCGCGTCGGCCCAGGCGCCGCCGAGCAGGCCGAACACCACCAGTGGCAGCAGCGCGAACAATCCGGACAGGCCGACGTACGCCGAATTCTGAGTGAGTGCGTAAATCTGGACCGGGACGGCGAAAATCGTCAGGTTGGCGCCGATGACGGTGACAATTCCCGACGTCCACAGCCGACGAAAGTCGGCGTTTCGCAGTGGCGCGGTGTCGGCGAATAACTTCCCGGCCGGACTCATTGAGCGCATCCTCCCAGAAACCTTTACTGGATCTTGACCGCGTGTTGAATCCCAGGACGCACCGTCATTGATGTGATTACGCTTCAACCCGTGGAGCTGGGGGTCTTGGGACCTCTTCAGGTCCGACAAGGCGGAGCGCCCGTGGGTGTCCCGGGCGCCAAACCTCGCGCCATTCTCACGATGCTCGGGTTGCACGACGGCTCCGTCGTGTCGTCCGCCGCACTCGTCGAATTGCTGTGGGGCGACGACCCCCCGCGCACGGCCACCAAAGCCCTGCAGACCCACATCTCCGCGCTGCGGCGCGCCTTGGGTGACGGCTTTGTCCTAACCGCCGGAGCGGGGTGGACGCTCGCCGAGAGTCAGGTGGACGCCACGCGCTACAAATCGGCCGCCCGACTGGGACGTGATGCCGTCGCTGCCGGCGATACCAGCCAGGCGGTCGCACGCTTCGACGATGCCCTCGCACTCTGGCGCGGCGTCCCCGAACTCCCCGACGGTCGGCGGGGAACATCGGAAAAGACGCGGTGGATCGAGGGTCATGCCGCACTGGTGGAGGATCGACTGGACGCGCTACTGGCGACGGGTCGTGCCGCGGAGGTTGTCGGCGATCTCGAAGCGGCGGTGGCCGAGGCGCCGCTACGCGAAAGACGTTGGGGGCAACTGATGCTCGCCCTTTACCGGGCGGGTAGGCAGGGCGAGGCGCTGAGCGCCTATCAACGCGCGCGGTCGCTGCTGGCGAACGAGTTGGGAGTAGACCCCGGACCGGAGCTCCGGCGGCTCGAGTCCGCGATCGTTTCGCAGGACGCATCACTGAATGCCCTTGCGGCACAGCAGCTTACAGCAACAACTCGCGCCGTGACCTTCTTGCTCACCGACATCGAGGGCTCGACCGCGGCCTGGGAGGCCGACGCCAGGGCCATGGGGGTGGCGCTCGCGCGACACGACGAGCTCATCGAACAGGTCGTGACGTCACGTGGTGGCCGGCTGATCAAAACCCGCGGCGAGGGCGATGCCACCTTTTCTGTGTTCGACCGACCGTCCGCCGCGGCCGCCGCCGCTATCGAGATGCAAGACGCAATCGCCCACGAGCCGTGGGCGCTCCGGGACCCCATGCGCATCCGGGTGGCATTGCACACCGGGGAGGCCGAACTCCGCGACGGCGACTACTTCGGCCGGGCCGTCAACCGGGCCGCGCGCCTGCGCACGCTGGCCGAGGGTGGCCAGATCCTGTGTTCGGGCGCGACCGCCGAACTCGTCATCGACTCACTGTCCGACGACGTCGTGCTCAACGACTTGGGAATGCGCAACCTGAAAAACTTGGCGCGCCCCGAGCACGTTTTCGAGCTACGCCTGGACACAGCCGGCGAGCATCCCGGGGCGGTCTCGCCGGATGAGCCGATCGAGCGTCCCAGCCTGCCCGCCGTGCTCGCCGGCCCCGGACCGTTCGTCGGGCGCGGGCATGAGCTAGCGCAACTGTTTTCGGCGTGGCAAACGGCGCTCGCCGGTGGAACCAACGCGGTGCTGATCGCGGGCGAGCCGGGGGTGGGCAAGACCCGGCTGTCCGGCGAGTGGTCTCGGCAGGCCTATGACCAGGGCGCGCTGGTGATCTACGGCCGTTGTGACGAGGACCTCGGAGCGCCCTACCAGCCGTTCGCCGAAGCCCTGCGCGCCGTGGTGCCGTGCCTCGGCGCAAAAGCGTTGCGAGGCCTGCGTGGGGTGGAAGCTCTGCTCGCGATGGTTCCCGGGCTGACCGACGTCGTACCCGATATCGCCGCGCCGACGCGAGCCGATCCCGATACCGAGCGGTACGCGTTGTTCGACGCGGTCGTCGCGCTGTTGGGACTTGCCTCGGCAAGCGCACCGGTCGTACTGATTCTCGACGACCTGCATTGGGCGGCCAAACCCACCTTGCTCCTGCTGCGGCACCTGTTGCGATTCGGCGAGCACGCTCGCATGCAGATCGTCGGCACCTATCGCAGCACCGACCTCGACCGCTCGCACCCGCTGGCGGCGATGCTCGCCGACCTCCACCGCGACGGGACCGCCAGCCGCGTTCAGCTCACCGGTTTGGACGAAGACGACGTGACCACCTACGTCGCCGAGGCCGGCTACGACGACGAGGAACTGGCCCGCGCGCTGGCATCGGTCACGGGCGGCAACCCGTTCTTCCTCATCGAGGCCCTGCGGCACGTGGAGGAAAGCGGCGGGCACTGGGATCCGAGCACCCTGCCGCAAGGGGTTCGCGAAGCGGTGAGCCGCCGACTTTCCCGGCTCACACCCGAGACCAACAAGGCCCTCGGCGCGGCAGCGGTTGTCGGTAGCCGGTTTGCCTTGGATCTGGTCGAGCGGGTGGTTGAGGACGACCTCGTCGATGCGTTCGAGGAAGCGTGCATGGCCGGCATCGTCATCGAAGAGCATGGCGGCTACTACCGCTTCAACCACGCCCTGGTCCGACAGTCGCTGTTGGCTGAGCTGGCGTCGGTACGGCGCATGCGATTGCATCAGCGCATTGCCACGACCCTGGAGACGCAGCCTGGCGCCGACGACGAGTTGCTGGCTGAACTGGCTCACCACTATTTCGAATGTGCTTGGGCGGGCAACGCAGTCAAGGCCGTCGACTACTGTAGGCGAGCGGCGGACCAGGCGATGGCCCGCCTCGGCTACGAAGCCGCCGCCGACCTCTATGACCGGGCCCTGCACGCGCTCGAGGAGATCGACGAGGAGGTCCCCGACCGCGACGATCAGGTGGCCGAGCTACTGATCGCGCGCTGCGAGGCTCTGCTGGCCGCAGGAGACGTGACTACGGCAGCGGGCGCTGTGTCCCAATTGCAAAGAGCAACAACGGGTTCAGCCAGACTGGCGGCATGGGCGACGTGCTTCGACGGCGAGCTGTCGATGCTGATTCATCCTGAGCGACTCGACGAAATCGAAATGGCACTGGACGCCGCCGCCAGCAAGCTTGCCGAATTGAACGACGCCGCAGGCGAAGCGAAGGCGCAGACGGTACGCGCGTCGTGCCTCGCTCGCCTGGGGAGAGTTGGCGACTGCGAAGTCGCACTCGACGATGCGCTCACCGCTGCGCGGCGTGCGGGTGAGCACCGCAGGGTGAACGCCGTGCTCGCGGGGGCGCCGCTGGCGGCGCTGTGGGGCCCCAATCCTGTTCCGCGTGCGGGCGGTCGGTGCCTTGACGTAGTGCGACTGCTTCGCATCACCACCGAATCGCCCGCGGTGGAAGCGACGTCGACGCGATGCCAAGCCGTCTTGGAAGCCTTCCGTGGACGCGCTGAAGCGGCGCGACGAATGATCGACTCGGCTCGACGCACGGTTACCGAGCTCGGTTTGCGCCATGCGCTGCTCGAAGTCGAGCAGTTCGCCGGAATCGTAGAGTTGGTCACCGACGATCCTGCTGCGGCGGAACCACGACTACGTCAGGCGTACAACGGTTTTCGCCGAATGGGCCTCGACGCAGATACCGCCGAGACCGCCGCGTTGCTGGGTCGGGCGTGCCTCGCGCTCGATCGCGATAGCGAGGCAGACGAATTGTGCACGGAGAGTGAGCGTCTCGCCGGTCACGCACTGAAGCCGGCGATCGCCTGGCGCGTGCTGCGCGCCCACCTGCTGTCACGAGCTGGCGATCACGACGCGGCACAGCGAATCGCCGAGGCCGCCGTTGCCCTGGCCGAGCGCACCGACGTATTGGTCGACCACGGCGACGCATGTTTCGCGCTGGCGATGGTCTCGGGTGCCGCCGGCAATGTCCGTGAGGCACACGCAGCCACGGAGCGCGCGGTCGATCTCTACGAGCGGAAAGGCGCTGCGGCCCTGGCTGATAGGGCGCGTGGCGTTCTCGGCCGGAGTGCTGCGACTCCTCTGCCGGTTAAGGCTCCCACCGAGGAACCGATCAACCATTGCGTGCAGATGAGCAGCCGGTTGATCGATGCCGTTAATCGTGAAGCTTGGGATGAGGTAAGGCAGCTAGTCGCGCCACACGTGTCCGTCGAAAGTCGCCGAAAGATCGTCGGATTCGACCGGATCGATGTTCCATCGAGCCAGTGGCCCGAGGATATGAAGCGTTATCTGGAAACGGGCATGGTCCGCTACCGCCATACGGCTCTCGCGGTGCGTGGCGAACATCTTGCCTTAAGCCGCCTGACGATGAGCACTGCGGATCTAAGTTCGGGCGCTCCGCAGGACGACATGTTTCAAGTGGTCGGCCTCGACGACAACGGTCGGATAGCACTGCAGGTCAAATTCGACATCGATGACATGGAAGCAGCGATCGCCGAACTCGACGCCACGTGGGCGCGGCGAGGCGGCGAGATCCCAACTGCACCAGACAATCTGTGCGCACGAGCTGTCCAGCGCCTGGACAACGCGATGGAGCGGGAAGCCTGGAACGAGGTAGAGCAGCTGTTCGCAACCGCGATCTCTGCAGATGATCGTCGAAAGATAGTTGGCTTCCCTGAGCGGACCCTCACGCCTGGCGATTGGGCGCGCCAAGTAAGTCGCGTTTGGGACATAAGTCCTTCGGTGCGCCTGCGTCGTACAGTGCTTGCCATGCGCGGGGACCGGCTCTCTCTCAGCCGGTTCGACATCGGAGACCTAGGCTCCGGAGGGCCAAGGGTGGAAATGCTCCACCTGTTCGGCCTCGATGACGACGGCCGGATCGCGCTGCACATGGCATTCGACCCCGAAGACATCGACGACGCGCTCGCCGAACTCGACGTTGTACAAGCAAGATTCGATGAAGACATTCACCGTCAGGATAGGAAGCTCGAAAACGCGGCAAGTCGATTAGCCGACCGCTTCTTGGCGCACTTTACTGCTGGCGACTGGCTCGCTATGGCGGAGATGCTGACGGAAGACTTCAGCAACGACGATCGCCGTCCAATAGTCGGCGCGGGAGCCCGACATGGTCGAGACGCCCACATCGCGGACATGCGCACGGTCGCCGACCTGTGGAACTCGGACGTGACGGGAACCGTAACGGCAGTCCGTGGGGAGCGCCTCGTCCTCATGCTCAACCGCATGTCAGACCCCAATCAGGGGGCCGAGATATTTCACACCGAGGTACTCAGCATCCTCGAGATCGACACCGACGAAGGGATCGCCGGTGCTGTCACGTTCGACGTCGACGACTTCGACGCCGCCATCGCCGAGCTTGATCGTCGGTACGTCGCCGACGAGGCGGCCGCGCACGCGCATACCTGGTCGGCGGTCGCGTATGCCTACGCCGCGATCAACCGGCGCGAACTACCCGCTACGACAGCTGATTTCGAGGACCACGACCACAGGCGAGGGGCGGCTTTCGCGGCGGGTGACATGGTCCAATATCTCCGTGCCGGTTGGGATCTCGACCACCACATTCAATTCCACGTCGAGGTCGTACACCGTCTAAATGACATCGGAGCGCTAGTCACTCACATGGGGCGTTGGACTTCGCGCGAGGGCTTTGACGCCGAATGGCGCGAGATCATGCTTTTCACGATCGATGGTGACTCGTTCAGCCGCTGCGAGGTATTCGACGAGTTGGATCTGGGCGTCGCGATCGCACGCTTCGATCAGCTGAGCAGGGCCGCAACGCGGCCGGAAACCACGGCAACCGAAGTCTATGAGCGCTGCAAAGCGTGCTTCGCAGCGCGAGATTGGGATGCGATAACCGAATTGTTATCCGAAAACCTTTTGAGCGAGGACCGTCGCCGAGTAGTCAATTCGGGCCTGCGACATGGCCGTGACGCGTTTGTTGCCGAGCTTTCAGCCATCGCGGAGATCGGAACCGAGTTGATCTCGGAAGTCGTCGCGACCCGTGGCGAGCGGCTGATCCTCAATCGAATTCGAGCATGGAGCCATCTCGAAGGTCCTGGTGGGTTCAATTTAGTCAGCCTCGACGTCATCGGGATCGACTCCGAAGAACGACTCGTCACTCGCATCGTGTTCGATCACGATGACCTTGACGCCGCACTCGCCGAGCTCGACGCCCGCTACCTCGCGGGTGAGGCGGCGCCTCAGGCGCACACATGGTCGGCTATCGCGGAGAGTTACGCGGCGATCAACCGGCACGAGCGGCCGCCGACCAAGCCCGACTGGACCACCGTCGACCACCGTCGGGAGGTCGCGATGGGGCCCGGAGACCTGATCCGCTATCTCGGGTCAGATCCGGGGCAGGACTACACGTCCTACGTCGAGTCTGTACATCGACTGAACAACGTCGGAGCAGTGATCACGTACGCGGCGCACGAGACGTCGCAAGCCGGCTTCAAGGCCGAGTGGCGCGGGCTCGCCGTCTTCACGGTAGACGGCGAAAAAGTAAGTCGCACCGAAGTCTTCGATGAGGCGGATCTGGATGGAGCCATCGCACGGTTTGATGAACTCGGCCGGCCCGCACCAGGTCTGGTGAACGCGGCGCGCCAAGCGTACGAGCGATTGATGGCGTGCTACGCAGACCGCGATTGGCGCTCGATATCCGAGATGTTCTCCGACGACCTTCGGTCCGAGGATCGCCGCAAGGTCGTCAACTCTGGCCTCCGACACGGCCGAGACGCCATGATCGCCGAACTCTCAGGGATGGCCGAGACCGGAATCGACTGGACGTCGGAGCTTGTTGCGACCCGCGGCGCGCGCCTCGTCGTAAATCGCATCCGGGCATGGGGCCATGACCAAGGGCCCGACGGGTTCGACATATCCGCCTTCGACGTCATCGAGACTGACGACCACGACCGGTTCGTAACACGGATATTGTTCGATATCGACGACTTCGACTCTGCCATAGCCGAATTGGATGCCCAGTACCTCGCCGGCGAAGCGGCGCCGTGCTCGGCCATGTGGTCGGCCACCATGCGGAACTATGCCGCACTCAACCGGCACGAGCTTCCCCTCATGACGCCGGACGCGGTCAGCATTGATCACCGGCGCGGGCGAGGGTTCGCGCCCGGCGATCTTCGCGCGTATCTCGAGGCCTCGTGGAAACTCATGCCGCAGTCTTCGCTCTACATCGATGCTGTGCATCGGCTGACCAGCAATGGCGCCGTGCTGACACACGCGGTGCACGGTACGACTCAAGAGGGTTTCGACGCGGAGTGGCGTGAGATCAACGTGGTCAAAGCCATGGGCGATCGGATGAGTCGCTGCGAGGTATTCGATGAGGAAGACTTCGACACCGCGATTGCTCGGTTCGATGAGCTCGATCGAGCCAAACCACGGCTGGAAAATGCGGCGAGCCGAGCCGCGGATGAGTTCCTCGCGCACATGGCGAGCCGCGACTGGCTCAGGCTGGCGACGGCTTTTTCCCCCGACTTTTCCAGTGACGATCGCCGCCGGGTAGTGGGAGCTGGAGTCCGCCATGGGCGCGACGCCGGCGTCGCGGACCTGGAGTCGATGGTCGACGTAGGCATCAACAGGGTGAATTCCACTCCTGTCGCACTTCGTGGGGAGCGGTTGTTTCTCGCCCGTGGCCGCCTCTCTGCCGTTGCTGAAAAAGCAGAGGCCTACGTGGCCGAGTCGCTCGCCATCGTCGCGATCGATGCAAAAAAGCGCATTGTCGCGCTTATCAATTTCGACCTCGAAGACCTCGACGCGGCGATCGCCGAGCTCGATCGCCTTTACGGCGAAGACGAAGCGGCGTCGTATTCCGCTACCTGGGAACTGATTTCGCGCAGCTACGCGGCGATCAACCGCCACCAGCAGCCATTGGTTACGCCGGACTGGATCAACGTTGATCATCGACGAGAAATCGCGATGGGCCCAGCTGACCTGTCCGCCTACATTCGCGCCGGAACCGATCGAAATCCCGATATCACCACGTATGTAGAGACTGTGCATCGGCTGGACGAGCATGGGGTCGTCGTCACTTATGCGGCTCACGAAACGTCGCAAGAAGGCTTCGCCGCCGAGTGGCGGGGCATCGCCTTGATGACGGTCGGCGACAGGCTCATCGACCGCACCGAAATCTTCGACGAGTCTGACCTCGACGCCGCGATCGCTAGATTCGACGAACTCAGCAGCCCGAGACCGGCGCTCGAAAACACGGCAAGCCAAGTGACCGAACGATTTCTAGCGCCCTACCCAGCCCGCGACTGGGCGACCATGGCGGAAATGCTCGCCGAGGATCTCCTCACTGACGATCGCCGCGGCGTGGTAGGAGCGGGAATTCGACACGGCCGGAATGCGCAACTCGAAGATATGCGGACGATCGCCGATATGGGAATGACGGCCTTCACAACGAACGTCGAAGCGATCCGCGGAGACCGGCTCTCCCTTGTACGTGCCCGAATGTCTTACTCGGAGAACAGGTCCGACACATACTTCATCGAAGTACTCGCGATCATCGAAATCAACGCCGAGCAGCGGATCGCGGCAATCGTATCGTTCAACCTCGACAGCCTCGACGCTGCTTTCGACGAGCTGGATCATCGTTATATCGCTGGCGAGGCGGCGCCGTACGCCCGTGTCTGGCGGGCCGGGACGGAGACCATCGAAGAGCTCAACCGACATAAACCTGGCCCTAGGATCGAGCGGCTTGTCTATGCCGATCATCGACGAGTTCCGTTCGCCTCGGGAGCGGAATTCGGGCGTGGAGTCGAAGAGCTGTGGAGTCTTGTGCCCGATGCCACTTATCGAGTGAGAGATGTGCATGCTCTTGCTGTCCATGGAATTGTGGCTACTCTCGTCATCGAGGGTACCGACGAGCATGGCGGCGAATTGCAGTGGGCCCGAATCATTCTCTTCATCGCTGAGGAACCGCGAGTAGAAGTCTACGAGGAAGACGAGCGCGATGTCGCACTGTCTCGATTCGAAGAGCTGCGTCCACAGCCGTCACGTTTGGAGAACGCGGCAAGCCAAGCGTGGGAGCAAATTTACGCGCATTACGCGGCCCGTGATTGGGATGCTCTCGCTACGTTATGTACCGACAACCTCTCCGTCGACGACCGCCGGCGAGTGGTGAACACCGGACGCATCAGCGGCCGAGATGCCAATGTTGAAAGCACGCGCGCGGTCGCCGAGGTCGGCTTCAGCCTAAATACGGTGAGCGTCATAGCAACTCGTGGTGTCCGGTTCGCCCTTCTCCGCGTCAGAGCATCGGGCGACGAGCCCGACGCGGTCGCGAACGACGCCCTGAACATCGTTGAGATCGACACAGACGGGCCCATCGCGGCGGCCGTGGTGTTCGACCTCGACGACATCGATGCGGCCTTTGAAGAGCTCGAGTCGCGATATCTCGCAGGCGAAGCGGCGCCCTTCGCGCGCACGTGGTCGGCGATGGCGAGGGCCTGTGCTGCCTTCAATCGGGGTGAGCTGCCCGCGACGACGCCGGACTCGGTTTTTGTCGACCATCGACCCGTCCTGAAGGTCGACGCAGTTGATCTGCCCTCATACCTTCGCGCCATGTGGGACGTCACTCCGGATATCCGAGTGGAAATCGAGGCAGTGCATCGCTTGAGTCAGCTGGGCGCCGTCGTGACTCAAGTGGTGCACGAGACCTCACCGCAGGGCTTCAAAGCCGAGTGGCGCGGGATCCTCATCTATACGTTCGAAGCCGAATTGATCAACCGTTGCGAGGTATTCGACGAGGCAGACCTCGACGGCGCCCTCGCGCGGTTCGACGAACTACAGCCTTCCGCAATGCAATTGACCAACACCGTTAGCCGCGTTTGGCAACGCTTCCAGCATTACTTGGCGGCCGAGGACTGGACCTCGCTGACCGAGATGGTGGCGGTGGACGGCGTCACTGAAGATCGCCGTCGCGTGGTTGGTGGGGGCGTCCACCGGGGCCGGGACGTCATCGTCGCGGTGATGCGGACGGTAAATGAAGTCGGGCTTGAGAATGTGAAGCTGAGCACCGTTGCCACCCGCGGGGAGCGCCTCGTACTCGATCGCGTCGATTTCTCGGGTCGCGACCAGGCGCCCGAGCCGTTTCATTCCGAGATACTTCGCGTGCTCGAGATCGACGCCGACGAGCGGCTCGCTCGAGCTGTCTATTTCGAGCCCGACGACATCGACGCCGCCTTCGAGGAACTCGATGCCCGGTACCTTGCGGGCGAGGCCGCTGCCCACTCACAGACGTGGGCGGCCATCACGCAGGCTTGCGACGCACTCACTAGAGGTGAAATGCCTTCGACGACAACCGTGTTAGCCGATACCGATCATCGCAGATTTGCATCGATCGGGAGCGGCCATTTGATGGCCTACTTGCGCGCCTCGCTGGACGACGCGGTCGAAACCGTAATCCGCATTCTCGCGGTTCACCGGCTGACCTCACGCGGGGCAGTCATCACCCACTCAGCGGAGGGAACGACTCGGAGCGGCTTCGACGCCGAGTGGCGAATCGTCGATGTTTTCACGGTCGACCGTGGGCTGATAAGTGGGTGCGAACTTTTCGACGAGGCAGACCTCGATGCCGCTCTTGCGCGGTTCGACGAACTGCACCCGCCGACGCGGCGACTGGAAAACGCGGCGAGCCAAGCGGTAGAAGGCTATTGGAGCCACTTCGCGGCGCGAAACTGGGACGCGCTGGCTGACACAATGGCCGCTGATGTTTGCACGCACGACCGCCGCCGAGTAGTCAACGCTGGCGTGGTAACCGGTCGTGCGATCCATGTCACGAACATGCGGGCGGTGGCCGACGTCGGATTCGAGGGTCTTACGTCGACCGTCATCGCGACTCGCGGGCACGGTCTCGTGCTCGTTCGGATACGTTCCTCGGTGCGAGACTCACCGCCCGGCGAGGTCACCAGTGAGATGCTCAGCGTCATCGGTGTCGACGCCAACAACAAGATCATCGCCACCGTGATATTCGATTCCGACGACATCGACGCCGCCTTCGAGGAACTTGACGCCCGGTATCTCGCCGGCGAAGCCGCCGCCCACTCGGACACGTGGATGGCCTTGATGCGGGTCGAAATCGCTTACAACCGACACGAAGTCATGCGGACGGCAGAAGACTTCGTGAATGTCGATCATCGACAAGGTAGAGCGTTCGCGCCCGGCGAGATGATCCCGTACGTGCGCGCCACGTGGAACATTGTTCCGGACCACCAAGGTCGCGTCGAGGCTGTACACCGGCTGACCGAGTATGGAGTGCTCACCACATTGGTAATGACTGGAACCTCGCATGACGGGTTCGACGCTGAGTGGCGTGAGATCGCCCTTATCGCATTTGAAGGCGATCTGACGTCCCGGTTCGAGGTGTTCGACGAGTCCGATCTCGAGACTGCGCTCGCAAGGTTCGACGAATTGCAACCGCAGGCACAGCGATTGGAAAACGCGGCGAGCAAAGTGTACGAACGGTTCCAAGCGCATTTCGCCGCCAGTGACTGGGGCGCGATCACGAACATGCTGACAGCCGACCTGTACAGCGATGATCGCCGCCCTGTCGTGGGTGGGGGCATCAGACCCGGTCGGGATGCATTGATCGAAGACCTGCGGGCAGTCGCCGACGTCGAGATCACGAATGCGACATCAGATGCGATAGCCACCCGCGGAGCGCGTCTCGCCCTCACCCGTGCCCGATACTCGCGCGGCCCTGGGGAACCCGACCCGTTCCACGTCGACTACCTACAGCTCGTCGAGATCGACGTCGAAGGTCGGATGACGGCGTTCATCGCGTTCGATCCCAACGACATCGACGCTGCCTTCGCGGAGTTGGATGCTCGATACCTAGCCGGCGAGGCAGCCGACTTCGCACATGCATGGTCGGTTATTGCACAGGCTTACGCCGCGTTCAACCGGCACGAACTTCCCGCGGCAGATTGGGTCACCATCGATCGTCGGCGCGCTACCCCATTCGAATCCAGCACCATGGCCGAGACCCTGCGCGCCATTTGGGATCTCACGCCAAACCTCAACACTCGGATCGAGGCGGTGCATCGGCTCGACAGTGTCGGAGCAGTCATCACCCATACGGCGTCGGGGAGCTCACCGGAAGGCTTCGACGCCGAGTGGCGGGCGATCGACACCTTGACCGTCGAAGGGGACCGGATAACAGGTTGCGAAATCTTCGACGAGGCCGACCTCGACGCCGCGCTCGCCCGCTTCGATCAGCTAAGCCAGCCGGCGCTCCAGCTGCAAAACGCGGCAAGCCTCATGAGCGAGCGCTTCCAGGCGCACTTTGCGGCCCAGGACTGGGCTGCCTTGGGAGAGATTCTGGCTGAAGGCTTTTCGAGTGACGATCGCCGTCGAGTGGTGGGCGCGGGAGTCCGACATGGTCGAGACGCCCAGGTGGCTAACACGCGGGCGATCGCCGAGCTGTGGTCCACAGACGTAACGCGGAGCGTCATCGCGACCCGCGGGAGGGACCTTGTCCTCGTGCGTATTACCTTCACGAGTCGCGACGGAGGGGTCGAAGCGTTCCTTGCCGAGGTGCTCATGATCGTCGAGATCAACGCCGACGAGGAACTCGCGTCGATGGTCACTTTCGATCTCGACGATTTCGATGCCGCCATCGCGGAGCTCGACGCCCGGTATCACGCCGGCGAAGCGGCTCCCCACGCGCACACGTGGTCGCTAGTGATGCAGGCCCAGGCCGCGTGGAACCGACACGAGTTCTTTCCGAACACAAACGACTGGGTGAATATCGATCATCGGCGCGGCAGAGCGTACGAACAAGGCGAATTGAAGCCTTTCCTGCGTGCCACATGGAGCGTCATCCCCGACGTCAAGCTCCACACCGAGACTGTGCATCGGCTGACCAACGCCGGAATAGTCAGCACAGTGGTAGCGACTGGAACCTCTCTGGAGGGTTTCAATGCCGAGTGGCGCGAGATCGCCGTTGTCATGTTCGACGGCGATCTCCTCAGCCGATGCGAGCTCTTCGACGAGGCGGACCTTAATGCCGCGCTCGCCCGCTTCGACGAACTACACACGCGGGCAAGTCAACTCGTGAACGGGGCGACCCGTGCATCCGATCGCTATGTAGAGAAACAAGTGGCCCGCGATTGGAACGCGATGGCGGAAATGCTGGCCGACGACTATCAGGAGGACGATCGTCGTCACGTGGTGGGCGGCAGAGTCCTCGATCGAGATGGCGCGATCGCGAGCGCCCGAGCGAGCGCCGACGTCGGCGTCGCGGATATAACGGCGACAGCCGTCGCGACCCGCGGCGAGCACCTCGCCCTCAGCCGATTCCGATACTCAGGCCGCGATCGAGGGATAGAGACGTTTATCGTCGAGATACTGGTCGTCGGCGAAATCAATGCGGACGGCCGGATCGTGGCGGCAGTCGGTTACGACCCCGACGGCGTCGACGCCGCCATCGACGAACTCGACGCCCGGTACCTCGCCGGCGAAGCGGCCGCGCACCCAGACAGTTGGTCGGCCATCACGCAAGCATGTGCGGCGCTGAGAAGAGCCGAAATTCCGCGTACAGCAAGCAATTTTGTCGATATCGACCATCGCCAACTTGCAGCGATCGCGCCCGGCGACCTATTGACGTACCTCCGCGCCGGACTCGATGACATGGTCGACATGGTCCTCTACGTTGAGGCCGTTCATCGGCTTACCGCTCTCGGAGCGGTCGTCACCCACACGGTGAAAGGAACCTCGCGAGAGGGCTTCGCCGCCGAGTGGCGGATGATCGATGTCTTCACTGTTGAAGGGGACTTGATCAGCCGCCTCGAGGTGTTCGACGAGTCAGATCTCACCGCGGCCCTTGCAAGGTTCGAGGAACTTTCTCAGCGACCCGATCCGGAGCTTTGAATCAGGGTTGCAGCCGCTCAATCCGCCCGCCGACGACACGAATTCGGTTGTGCAGCCGGTCTTCTCGACCCTGCCAAAATTCCACCTCTGCGGGAGCGATGCGGTAACCGCCCCAGTTCGGCGGTACCGGCACCTGCTCGTGGTCGGCAAAGCGCGCCGTCACCTCGGCCAGTTGATCGACCAGCGCGGCGCGCGACGCGATCGGCGCGGACTGGTGTGACGCCCACGCGCCCAACTGCGAGCCGCGCGGCCGGTTGTTCCAGTAGCTCTCGGTGGCCTGCGGCTCGACCTTGGTGACCGGCCCGCGGATGTGAAACTGCCTGTTCAGCAGATACCACGGGAAGGTTGCCGACGCGTACGGCGTCTCGGCCAGCTGTTCACCCTTGGCCGAGTCGTAGTTGGAGAAGAAGACGATGCCGTCTTCGTCGACGCCCTTGCACAGCACCGACCGGCTGACCGGCCGTCCCGACTCCACGGTGGACAGCACCATCGCGTTGGGCTCGGCCACTCCGCCGCTCTCAGCCTCGCCAATCCACCTGCGCAGCAACGCAAGCCAACCGTCGTCGAGCCAGTCGACGTCGAGGTCAGGGCTGCCGTCGCGTTCCTTGGAGCCGTACTCTTTACGCATTGCGGCCAGGTGATCGTTGTCGGGGCCTGCCATCGCGCCAACGCTACCCGCGTTCAACAGCGAGGCTTCGCGACCGCCCGGATTTGTCGGAGGTGGCTGCAATGATCGCGTTATGTCTTCGAACGCATCCGCTGGCGCAGTGGTGGTCAGTCCCGCCGAGCGTCTTGAGGTGCTGTTCGAGGAGCTGGCGGAGCTAGCCGGTCAGCGCAACGCGATCGACGGTCGTGTCGTCGAGATCGTCGCCGAGATCGATCGCGACCAACTCTGGGGGGCCACCGGCGCGCGTTCGGTGCCCGCGTTGGTGGCCTGGAAGACCGGCTGCTCGTCGGCGAACGCCCACACGATCAGCACGATCGCGAGCCGTTTGAGCGAGTTCCCGCGCTGCGCCGAAGGCATGCGAGAAGGCCGCCTGTCGCTGGATCAGGTCGGTGTCGTCGCGGCCCGGGCCGGCCAGGGATCCGATGCGCACTACGCGCAGCTGGCGCGCTGCGCCACGGTCAATCAGCTGCGCACCGCAGTCAAGTTGGAACCGCGACCCGAACCCGCGCCCCGGCCACAGCCCGAGCGCTCGATCACCACGACCAGCAACGAGCAGGGCAGCTGCTACCGAATCACGACTCGCTCATCATGACGCCGCGAAGTTCGATGCCGCCTTGGCATCTCACCTGGACGCGCTGATCGCCGAGTGGAAGCTCGATCACGGCGACGGTGCAGGCGACCCGGATCAGCGACCCCCACTACCCACCACCGGCGATGCGTTCATGCGCCTCATCGAGGCCGGCTGGGACGCCGACGCGGCGCGACGCCCGCACGGGCAGCACACCAATGTGGTGCTGCATGTCGACGTCGAGCAGCGTGTCGCGGCACTGCATCTGGGCCCACTGCTCAACGACGCCGAACGTCGATACCTGACGTGTGACGCCACCTGTGAAGTCTGGTTCGAACGTCACGGCGAGGTCATCGGTGCCGGTCGCGTGACCCGGCTGATCAATCGGAGGCTTCGCCGTGCGCTCGAGCATCGCGACCGCAGGTGCGCGGTGCCCGGCTGCGACGCCACCCGAGGTCTGCACGCCCACCACATCGAGCACTGGGAAGACGGCGGCCCAACCGAGTTGGCCAACCTGGTACTGCTGTGCCCGTATCACCACCGGTTGCACCACCGTGGCGTCATCGCCATCACCGGACCCGCAAACGCGCTCGCCGTCACCGATGACTCCGGTCGAGCACTGAGCCCGGGATCATTGGCGCGCCCACCAACCCAACCCCCGCCCACCGTTGCACCCTGCCCAGGGCCGACCGGCGAGCGCGCCAATTGGTGGTGGTACGACCCCTACCAACCACAACCACCACCGCCATACAACTAGCCTGAGTTATCGGGGCCCGCCATCGACGCCAGTCGACAGCCATCAGCTGTAGTTACCGACCGGTAGCAACCGGCGCCCAAAGGCGTGGGAGAATTTCGCCATGACTGTCACCTCTGACAAGATCCCGGAGAATTTCGTTGCCGGACTCGAGGGCGTGGTGGCATTCACCACCGAGATCGCCGAGCCCGACAAAGACGGTGGCGCCCTGCGCTACCGCGGTGTCGACATCGAAGACCTGGTCAAGCAGCACGTCACATTCGGCGATGTCTGGGCTTTGCTGGTGGACGGAAAATTCGGCGACGGCTTGCCGCCCGCCGAACCGTTCCCGCTCCCGATCCACAGCGGCGACGTGCGGGTCGACGTGCAGGCCGGTCTGGCGATGTTGGCGCCGATCTGGGGCTACCGGCCGCTGCTCGACATCGACGACGACACCGCCCGCGACCAGTTGGCCCGCGCCTCGGTGATGGCACTGTCCTACGTCGCGCAATCGGCTCGTGGCATCTACCAGCCCGCCGTCCCGCAGCACCTTATCGACGAATGCCCAACGGTCACAGCACGTTTCATGACCCGCTGGCAGGGCGAGCCGGACCCCAAGCACGTCGAAGCCGTCGATGCGTACTGGGTCTCGGCCGCCGAGCACGGCTTGAACGCCTCGACCTTCACCGCGCGGGTGATCGCCTCCACCGGCGCCGACGTCGCTGCGTCGCTGTCGGGCGCGGTCGGCGCGATGAGCGGCCCGCTGCACGGCGGCGCGCCCGCCCGGGTGTTGCCGATGCTCGAAGAGGCCGAGAAGACCGGCGATGCCCGCGGCTTGATCAAGGGCATCCTCGACCGCAAAGAGAAGCTGATGGGCTTCGGCCACCGGGTGTACCGGGCCGAGGACCCGCGCGCCCGCGTCCTGCGCGCGACCGCCAAGCGGCTGGGAGCACCGCGCTACGAGGTCGCGATGGCCGTCGAGCAGGCCGCGCTGGCGGAGCTGCGGGAGCGGCGTCCAGACCGGGCGATCGAGACCAACGTCGAGTTCTGGGCCGCAGTGATCCTCGACTTCGCCGAGGTACCGCCGGCCATGATGCCCGCGATGTTCACCTGCGGCCGTACCGCCGGCTGGTGTGCGCACATCCTCGAGCAGAAGCGGTTGGGCAAGCTGGTTCGCCCGGCGGCCATCTACGTCGGCCCCGGACCGCGCAGCCCGGAATCCGTCGAGGGCTGGGCCGAAGTTCACCCGGCTTAACTGTCCGGTGTCGGTGGGCGGTGATGAGATTGCGTCGCCGCTCGAGTCAATACCCGTAGGCCCGCCCGGGCCACGCACCGACACCTTGGAGGCCCTGATGGCGATCGCCGTCGAACCCGCACTCTCCCCGCACCTGACCGTCGACGACGCCGCCGCCGCGATCGACTTCTACGTCAAGGCATTTGGCGCGGTCGAGCTCGGCAGGGTGCCCCGGCCCGACGGCAAGCTGGTGCACGCCGCGGTCCGCATCAACGGTTCTCTGGTGATGCTCAACGACGACTTCCCGGAGATGTCCGGCGGCAAGTCGATGACGCCTCCGTCGCTGGGCGGAACTCCGGTCACCATCCACCTGACGGTGATCGATGTCGACGCCGACTTCCAGCGGGCGCTCGACGCGGGCGCGACCGTCATCGTTCCGCTCGATGAGCAGTTCTGGGGCGATCGGTACGGCGTGGTCGCCGACCCCTTCGGCCACCACTGGTCGTTGGGTCAGCCGGTCCGCGAGGTCGGCTACGAGGAGATCGCCGCGACGATGGGCACCGCCTAGCCGGCAATCGATCTAGACCAGGTCGGCCACTTCGCGTAGGCGGTTGGCGACGCGGCTGCGCAGCGACGGCGTCGGCGCGGCGGCCGCGACGTCGAGCATCTCGGCGACCGACGTGAGCTTGTTGCGCGGCCGCTCGGCGATCTCGCCGCGCGCCACCTCGGCGGCGTCGATGGCGCGCCAGCCGTTGGCGTCGACCACATGGGGCTCACGCTGGCGGACGAGCCGGTCCAGCGCGGACAACTTGCCGACCGGATCGTGCAGCTGGCCGCCGTTGTAGTCGTCGACCAGTCGCTGCACGGTCTGCGCCGCGCAGGACTTGTTGGTGCCGATGAAGCCGGTCGGCCCGCGCTTGATCCAGCCGGCGACGTAGGCGCCCTCGACCGGCGCGTCCGCACGCATGACGCGGCCACCGTTATTGGGCACCACTCCGGCCTTCTCGTCGAACGGCAGGTCTTTGATTGCCTTGCCGTGGTAGCCGATTGAGGTCAGCACGAGACCGGCGTCGATGGTCTGCACCTCGTCGGTGCCGGTGACGCCGAACTCCATGCCGCTGGCCCGTTGCTCGCCCAGCACGCGTTGTGGGGTCAGGTTGTAGGCCAGCCGGATTCGCGGTCGCGACGTCGCCGGGCTCTCTGCAGGGCCGAGCGTGCTCAGGACTTCCAGCTTCTGCTTCGTCAGCGTGTCAGTGACGGTGGCCAGGTCGCGTTGCACCGCGTCGCGATCGCTTTCGGCGAGAACAACTTCCGCGGCGGCGGTCAGGCCGATCAGCTCGGGCAGGGTGAACGCCGAGTGTTCGGGTCCGCGACGGGCGGCGATGACGACTTCGCGAACCTTCGATCCGCGCAGGGTCTCCAGCGCATGGTCGGAGATGTCAGTGTGAGCCAGCTCGTCGGGGTCTGCGGTCAGCACGCGCGCGACATCCAGGGCGACGTTGCCGTTGCCCACGACGATGACCTGATCGTGACTGAGATCGACTGGGAGATCGACGAAGTCGGGATGCCCGTTGATCCATGCCACCAGTTCGGTGGCAGTTCCAGTGCCAGTGAGGTTCATCCCGTCGATGTCGAGCCGGCGGTCGGTTGGCGTGCCCGATGCGTAGATGACGGCGTGGTGGTGCGCCAGCAGGTCGTCGTGGGTCAACTGCTTGCCCACCTCGACGTTGAGGTAGAAGCGGAATTCGCGGCGACGAGCGATCCGGTCGAACAGCTGGGTGATCCGCTTGGTGGTCTGGTGATCCGGGGCTACCCCGGCACGTACCAATCCGTATGGCGTGGGCAGCTTTTCGAAGACATTGACCCGCACGCCCTGCTGGGTGAGCAACTCGTCGGCGGCATACATGGCAGCCGGCCCAGACCCGACGATGGCCACCGTCAGCGGTCCGCTGTGCTTGCCTCGCACCTCCGGCGCCGGAATGACCGGCGCCAGTTTGGATGTCGGCGGAAGCTTCTTGTCAGCCGGGTGATCCGGGTAGAACGACGCGTTGAGCGCAATGAATGGCAGCTGCTCCGTCGCCAATCGCGAGTCGGGGGCAATCGCGCCGACCGGGCACGCGCTGACGCAGGCACCGCAGTCGACACACGCCACTGGATCGATGTACAGCATTTCGGCGGAAGCGAATTCGGGCTCGTCCGGTGAGGGGTGAATACAGTTCACTGGGCAGGCGTAGACACAGGACCCGTCGCTACAGCACGACTGGGTGATGACGTGCGGCATGGGCTCTACGCAGCGACCGTGAGGTGCTCGCGCTGCGGCTCGCTGCGGTAGCGCGACGGCTTGCCGTTGATCTTGCAGATCCGCCAGATCAGTTTGGCCAACGGGTTCATCAGACCGGTGTCCGTGCACAGCATCCGGACGTCACCGAACATGTCGCGCAGCATCTGCCGTGACGACGGCGACTTGAAGAACACGTCCTTGCGGACTTCACGCGGAATGTCGAATTCTTTCCAGAAAGCCTTGGGCGGCACCACGATTGCCGAACACAGGACCCGCATGGTGAGCGGTACGAACAGCGAGAGCCAGAACCGCTTGCGCCGCGGCAGATCCGGCACCCGCTTGCGCAGGTACTCGTGCGCGAACGAGATGTGGCGAGCCTCCTCGGCCACGTGGATCGCCATCACCCGCTCCATAATCGGGTGCAGCTCCCTGCCCTCACGCAGCACGTTCTTCTGGGTGTGGTCGATCGGCTCTTCGCCGGCGAGAATCCCGAACCAGAACGGAATCGGCAGCGGCCCGGCGACCAGCGGGATGTAGGGCTGGATCCACTTCAGCAGTCGCGGCATGCCGGGGACATCGGCGCCGATGTGGTTGACCATCTCCTGGAACATCATGGTGTGGTTGCACTCTTCGACCGCTTCGTGCAAGCAGTACCGGTATTCGGGCGAGCCGTTCGGCACCCAGAACGCGTACTCCATCAGGCCCCGGATCAGGATCGACTCGAAGTGCAGACCGACCTTGGCCACGTTGGCCTGGCGCCACATGCCGATCTGGATCTGGCGCTCCCGCGACTGCGCCTGGTACCAGGAGTGCTTACCCAGCGGGTCGGTCTTCGGGAGAATCCAGCGCGGGTCGTTGTCGAAGACCTCGAACTCCGGCGAGTCCCAGTCGATGTCGGTGTACGGGTTGAAGTTGCGCCGCACGGACCCCTCGGACAGCGTGTTCAGCATCTCCACGTACTTGGTGTCGTCCAGGACGTCCATGTTGCGGCGCCACCGCCGGATCATCTTCGTCTTGGCCGGCTTCTGCGCGGTCGCGGTCTGAGTCATGCCCGGGCCTCCCCAATGAGGTTTACATATAGACGTTGTATGTCCAACACAGTACTCAAGGTATCGGGAACTTACTAGACCCGAAATGCCCAATGTGGTGCATCCGTGAACATATGTACACTGTGGCGTGCGTCACATCTACGCGCGATCGCCTGACCGGCTGATCGGGGCCTTCGCCCGCATCACTAACCTTGGTGGACATGGCTGATCAGCTCACGATCCCCGACAACATCAAACCCGGCGACGGACGTTTCGGATCCGGCCCCTCAAAGGTCCGACCCGAGCAACTGCAGGCCCTTTCCGGCAGCGCAGCCCCGCTTTTCGGCACGTCGCACCGGCAGGCCCCGGTCAAGGACCTGGTCGGCCGGGTGCGCACCGGGCTGCGGGAGTTCTTCTCCGTGCCCGACGGCTACGAGGTGATCCTGGGCAACGGTGGCGCGACGGCGTTCTGGGACGCAGCGGCGTTCGGATTGATCGACAAGCGGTCGCTGCACCTGAGCTATGGCGAGTTCAGCTCCAAGTTCGCGTCCTCGGTCGCCAAGAACCCCTTCGTCGGCGACCCGATCATCGTCAAGGCCGACCCCGGCAGCGCTCCGGAGCCGCAGGGCGACCCGTCCGTCGACGTCATCGCTTGGGCGCACAACGAGACGTCGACCGGCGTATCAGTGCCCGTCATTCGTCCCCGTGACGCCGGCGAGGCGCTGGTGGTCATCGACGCCACGTCCGGCGCCGGCGGTCTTCCGGTCGACATCGCCGACACCGACGCCTACTACTTCGCGCCACAGAAGAACTTCGCCGCCGACGGCGGTCTGTGGCTGGCGATCATGAGCCCCGCGGCGCTGAGCCGGGTCGAGTCCATCGCGGCGTCGAACCGATGGGTGCCCGACTTCCTCTCGCTGCCGATCGCGGTGGAGAACAGCCTGAAGAACCAGACCTACAACACCCCGGCCATCGCCACCCTGGTGCTGCTGGCCGAGCAGGTCGACTGGCTCAACGGCAACGGCGGACTGGACTGGGCGGTCAAGCGGACCGCCGACTCCTCGGGCCGGCTCTACAGCTGGGCGGCGGACCGGGCGTTCACCACGCCGTTCGTCGCAGACCCCAAGTTGCGCTCCCAGGTGGTCGGCACCATCGACTTCAACGACGACGTGGACGCCGCCGCGGTGGCCAAGGTGCTGCGCGCCAACGGCATCGTCGACGTCGAGCCGTACCGCAAACTCGGCCGCAACCAGTTGCGGGTCGCGATGTTCCCGGCCGTCGAGCCGGACGACGTCAGCGCGCTCATCGAGTGCATCGACTGGGTGGTCGAGCGGATCTGAGAAGAAGGCCAGGTCTCACCGCGTGTCGACGGCGGTCGTGACCCTGATCTGAGTTACAGTGCGCCCTGACAGGCCTGGCGCGCTGGTCTGCGAGGAGCCTGCGAGGAGACACCATGCGGGAACTCAAGATCGTCGGACTCGATCTCGACGGCAAACACATCATCTGCGAGGGTGACGACCCCGCAGACAAGTTCAGGATCCGTGTCGACGACCGACTGCGTGCGGCGATGCGCGGCGACGCGGACCGGGTGAACCAAACCCACATCGACATCGAGGTCAGCAACATGTTGCGTCCCAAAGAGATCCAGGCCCGGATTCGCGCGGGTGCGTCGGTCGAGCAACTCGCCGAGTCCGCAGGCGTGGACATCGCGAAGGTCGAGCGGTTCGCCCATCCGGTCCTGCTGGAGCGCGCCCGCGCCGCCGAGCTGGCAACAGCCGCGCACCCGGTCCTCTCCGACGGTCCTGCGGTGCTGACGCTGCTGGAGGCGGTCACCTCGTCGCTGGTGGCCCGCGGCCTCAACCCCGACGGCGCCGGCTGGGACGCGTGGCGCAACGAGGACGGCCGCTGGACCGTTCAGCTGGCCTGGAAAGCCGGCCGCTCCGACAACCTGGCCCACTTCCGGTACTGCCCGGGATCGCACGGTGGCACCGTCACCGCGGTCGACGACCCGGCACGTGAGCTGATCGATCCCGACTTCGACCGCCCGCTGCTGCGGCCGGTGGCAGCCGTCGCCCAACTGGACTTCGACGAGCCCACGCAAGCTCCAGCACCTGTCGCCGCGGCCCCGGCCGTCACAGATGCCCCCGAGGCCGAGCCCAAGGCCGAACAGCCTCGCGCCCGCCGCGGCAAGCCGGCCGTGCCGGCATGGGAAGACGTGCTGCTGGGCGTGCGCTCCAGCGGCCAGCGCTAAAGCGCCATCGCCACCAGGGCCAACCAGGCGATACTCACGCCCGCACCGCCGCCGAGCACCAGCCAGCGCACCACCGGTGTGCGCCGCCAGCCCCACAGCGTGGGCGCAAGACCGCCTGCCGCAACGACATTCAGCCCGATGGCCAGCAACGGGTGCACCCTGATCAGGCCGAGGCTCAGAACCAGAACGGCGACCGCGGTGACGACCGCGACGAACCCGGCAACGGTCAAACCCATTGCCCAGGGCGTGGATTCGTCGGTCATCAGCCGAGCCTAGCCCGTTCGTAGAACGCCAGGGCCGCGGCGGTGGCGACGTTGAGCGAATCGGTGCCGCGCGACATCGGGATCCGCACGCGCATGTCGCTCGCCTTCATCGCGGCGTAGCTCAGGCCGGGCCCTTCGGCGCCGACCAACATCGCAACCTTCTCGCCGCGTACCGCAGCCATCGCCTCCGGCAACATCTCCGATCCAGGGCCAGGGGTCATTGCGAGCAGGCGGAATCCATTCTCCTGCAATCTATTTAACTCAATCGGCCATTCGGTTGCCCGCGCGAAGGGGACGAGGAGCGCATGACCCATCGAGACGCGGACCGCGCGCCGGTACAGCGGGTCGGCGCAGCCGCTGCCGAACACGACCGCGTCGACGTCCAACCCGGCCGCGTTGCGGAAAATAGAGCCGAGGTTTTCGTGGTCGTTGACCCCCTCGAGCACTGCGATGGTCCGGGCGTTGTCGACCACGTCGGCGACGCTGCGATCGGGTTCCCGGCGCGCCGCGCCGAGCACCCCGCGGTTGAGGTGAAATCCGACCGCCTCCGCCATCACCTCGGCCGAAACCCGGTAGTACGGCGTGGGATTGCCGTCTAGGTCCGCGTCGAGTTCGGCGAGCCTGCGGTCGGTGCCGAGGAACGCCAGCGGGGTGAACGGCGAGGCCAGCATGCGCTGCACCACCAGCACGCCCTCGGCGATCACCAGGCCCTTGCCGCTGGGCAGGTCCGGTCGCCGGTCGATGCTGTTCAGATCGCGGAAGTTGTCCAGCCGGTCGTCGTCGGGATCGTCGATGTCGATGACGTTGGCAGTCAAGGGCTTTCGTCGACCAATGCGAGGATCAAATCGGCGGCCACTCGAAGGGTGTCCCGTTCGGAGACTCCGAGCATCTCCAGCCGCTGGGTGAGCCACTCCTGGCTGGCCTGGCGTTCGGCCTCCATCAGCTCGGCGCCGGCTTCCGATACCGACACCAGTACCTGCCGACCGTCGTCCGGATGGGCGACGCGGTCCACGAATCCCATTTCGGCCAGCGAGGCGATCACCCGCGTCATCGACGGCGGGCGGACCCGCTCGCGGATCGCCAGCGCGCCGGGCGTCATCGGCCCGTAGTTGGCCAACGTCGCCAGGGCCGACAATTGCGACAACGACACCGGGGACTGCGGACGGCGAAAGCGCAGCTGCCGGGCGAGCCGCATCACCGCCAACGACAAGTCGCTGGCCAACCGGCTATCGCCATCGATCACAGCGCGAAGGTTACGACAGAACGCCGGAACGTCAACATCGAATCACCGAGACCGACCCGCACCAGCTATCTTGATCACGATGTCCAACGACCCCAGCGAGAGCCTCGAGCCGCCACCGCTACCCGCGGTGTTGCTGGACCCGTGGCCCGTCATCGCGATCGGCGCGCTGGCCTGGCTGGTCGCCACCGTCGTCGTGTTCCTCACCCCGGCCCTGACCACCTGGCGCCCGCTGACATTGGCCGGGCTGGCGATGGGTGCGCTCGGCACGTCGATTTTCTTGCTGCAACGCTCGGCTGCCCGCCGGGGCTCCCGCGGCGCCCAAACCGGACTCAACTAGGAGAAGCATGGCAGCGCCGCTATTGCGAGCTCAGGTCGACATCAACGCACCCGTGTCGACGGTCTGGTCGCTGATCAGCGACTTCCGCAAGATGCCGCAGTGGAGTCCGCAGTGCCGGCTGATGCGCCCGCTCGGCACGGTCCGTCCCGGCACTCGGACCTTCAACCTGAACCGCCGCAACCTGATGGTATGGCCGACGACGTCGACCGTCGTCGAGCTGGTCCCGGAGCAGAAGCTGGCGTTCCGGGTGAACATGAACAACACCGTCTGGAGCTATGAGCTGCAGCCGATCCCCAGCGGCACCAGGGTGATCGAGAGCCGTCATGCCGAGAACGGTGTCAAGCCGATCTCCAGCATGGCCGTCAACGCGTTGTTGGGCGGGGAAACCAGCTTCGAGCTCGAGCTGGTCGACGGGATGAACGCCTCGCTGGCCAAGATCAAAGCCGCGGCCGAAGGCAGCTAGCTGGGTTCTGCCGGCGCTTCGGGCTCGGCGGGGATTTCCGGCTGCGCGACCGCTTCCGGCTCCGAGGGCGCCTCCGGCTCGACGGCGGCCTCCGCTTCAGCTGGGGCTTCCACCGCCTCTTCCGCGGGCTTCCCGGCAGGCTTCTCGCTGACGTCCAGCACGCCGTCGTCGAGGGGGTCGTACAGCGGCGAACCGCTGCCCGCGGGCGCAGGAGTGTCGGAGTGCGCGCCGCAGCCGTATTGGCAGTCGACGACGTGTCCGTCGGCCGACATCTCGTTGCCGCACACCCCGAACATCGCGCCGAGCGCACCCGCAAGCGGAAGGAAGAAACCGCAGTCGCGGCAGACCCGCTTGGTCGACTGCGCCATCTGCGCCCGAGGACCGTAGTCGCCGTCGTGCCAACGCTGCGCCGCCTCAGCGCGACCCCATGGGCCCATCACCTGGCGGCGGCCCAGCCCGACCTCGGCCGCGATCTCGTCGACCTGCGGGTCGCCGGACGACATGAAGCCGGGGACCAGTCGCGGGTCGTCGGATCGCGGTGCCAGCAGGTCGCCGGGGCCGAGGTCGCCGGGCCGGACGCGCTGATCCCACGGCAGCCACTCGGGGGCCAGCAGGGACTCTGGTCCGGGGACCAGAACGACCTCGCTGACCGTGGCGTGGTCGGCGCCGGAGTAGCCGGCCACCACGACGGCCCACTGCCAGCCCTGGTAACCGGGCAGGTGGGCGAGGAAACGGTGGGTGGCGCTGGCCGGATCTTCGTAGCCGACACCGAGGTACTCGCCGACGGTGTCGTCGCCGCTGCCTTCGACGATGGCGGCGCGCGCCACGTCGACCGCGCCGGTGAGCACCGTCGCCAATTCAGGCGACCACTCCGTCGCGGTCGATCCGGTCACATCGTCCGTTGTTTCCATGGGCCCCCAATTCTGCCGTACAGATGCGATGTAAGGCCACACCGGTCGCCTGACGACCAGCACAGCCTGCATGGGTGAGAATCGACGTATGGCGGGACGGCGGGGTGATCACCCGGATGCGGGTCGCGGTTCGCGCCGTCGCACCGGACCCAACGAGCATCCCGGAATGGTCAACTATCCCACCGACGAGCCGGATTACCGTCGGTCGCAGCGGCCGCCGCCGATGCCCAGCTCGAACCGCTATCTGCCGCCGCTGAACCGCGACGCCGGCAGCCAGCGCCGCACCGAGCCGCCGCGATCGGCCCCGCCCGGCGAGCGGGTGACCGTCACCCGCGCCGCCGCCCAGCGCAGCCGCGAGATGGGCTCGCGGATGTATGACCTGGTGCAGCGTGCAGCCACCGCCGACGGCGCCGACAAGTCCGGGCTGACCGCGCTGACGTGGCCCGTGGTGGCCAACTTCGCCACCGACGCCGCGATGGCGGTGGCCCTGGCCAACACGCTGTTCTTCGCCGCCGCCACCGGGGAGAGCAAAGACCGGGTGGCGTGGTATCTGCTGATCACCATCGCGCCGTTCGCTGTAATCGCCCCGCTGATCGGCCCGGCCCTGGACCGCCTGCAGCACGGGCGCCGGGTCGCGCTGGCCGCGTCGTTCGGACTGCGCACCGCGCTGGCGGTGGTGTTGATCGCCAACTACGACGCCGCGACCGGCGGCTATCAGTCCTGGGTGCTGTATCCCTGCGCGCTGATGATGATGGTGCTGTCGAAGTCGTTCAGCGTGCTGCGCAGCGCGGTCACGCCGCGGGTGATGCCGCCGACGATCGACCTGGTCCGGGTGAACTCGCGGCTGACCATGTTCGGCCTGCTGGGCGGCACCATCGTCGGCGGCGGAATCGCGGGTGGCATCGAGTACGGGTGTGATCGGCTGCTGCAGTTGCCCGGCGCGCTGTTCGTCGTCGTCGCCGTCACCACGGCGGGCGCGTTTCTGTCGATGCGGATTCCGCGCTGGGTCGAGGTCACCGCCGGCGAGGTGCCGACGACGCTGAGCTACCGCCAGGGCAACCGGAAACGGAGCTGGCCCGAACAGGTCCGGCGGGCCGGCGGATCGCTTCGACAACCGTTGGGCCGCAACATCATCACCTCGCTGTGGGGTAACTGCACGATCAAGGTGATGGTCGGATTCCTGTTCCTGTATCCGGCTTTCGTCGCCAAGGCGCAGCACGCTAACGGCTGGAAGCAACTGGCGACGCTCGGCATCATCGGCGCGGCCGCCGCCATCGGCAACTTCGCCGGCAACTTCGCGAGCGCCCGATTGCGACTCGGCCGGCCCGCGGTGCTGGTGTTGCGCTGCACTCTGGCCGTGACCGGGATAGCGCTGGCCGCGGCGGTGGCCGGCACGCTGATGATGGCCGCGATCGCGACGCTGGTGACGTCGGGTTCGAGCGCAATTGCCAAGGCGTCGTTGGACGCATCGCTGCAAGATGACCTGCCCGAGGAATCGCGGGCGTCGGCGTTCGGACGTTCGGAGTCGACGCTGCAACTCGCCTGGGTGCTCGGCGGCGCGATGGGCGTGTTGCTCTACACCGATCTGTGGATCGGCTTCAGCGTGGTCACGTCGGTGCTGATTCTCGGCCTGGCGCAGACGGTCGTCAGCTTCCACGGCGACTCGCTGATCCCCGGCCTCGGCGGCAACCGGCCGGTGATGGTCGAGCAGGAAGGCACCCAGAGCGAAGCGGTGACCCGCGCGTGATGTCGCCCAAAAGGCTTGCGCTGCTGGCGATTGTCGTCGTGCTGGCGACCGGTGCCGGGTTCGGCGCATGGGCGCTGGCCCGCGAGCCCGGCCCGGTGCGTCCGGAGATAAGCGCTTACTCCGACGGCCAACTGGCCCGGGTCGGCCCCTACAGGTACTGCAAGGTGCTCGACCTCACCAACTGCCAAAATCCGCAGACTGAGGGCGAGCTGCGGGTGAATTCGCGCTCGCCCGTTCAGCTTTCGGTGCCGACGTCGATCGGCGATGCGCCGTGGTGGCTGCTGACGGTCTACGAGGACTCCGCGATTCCGACGACGACGTTCTACCGGCCGGGCACTCGACTGGCGGTCACCATTCCCACCGTCGACCCCCACCACGGGCGGTTGACCGGCATCGCGGTGCAGTTGATGACGGCGTTTGTCGACCCGAACGGCGAGGTGCAGGGTGTGCCGCACGCCGAGTGGTCGGTGCGAACGGTATGGAGCTAGCGGTGGTCTACCGCGTGCTCTCGCCGGCGGTGTTGTGGCGCGATTGCTGTTGGCCAGGCCCGTTCGGGTCACCGTCCTGGTGGTCCAGTTTGTCTTGAGCCTCGCGTTGCTCCTCGGTCACCTTCGTGGCGTCCACGGGCTCTGGATCAGGGTTACTGCCGGATTGGTGATTCACGCGCGATCTTCCTGTCGGCTGCTGTGCGGGGCCCGTGTTGAATGTCCCCGTTCGCGCACTTCGAAACCCGCCGAGTCAGATGGCTCCGTGAGCTGCAGGCACCTCTTCGCTGGGCCGCGTCGGACCGGGCGGCGTGCCATCGCCAAAGGGCTTGCTGCCCAACGCTTCCCGGCCGTGTCGGGTCAGCCAGTTGGACAGGTCCGGGCCCTTCGGCACGATGCCGCTCGGGTTGATGTCCTTGTGCACGATGTAGTAGTGCTGCTTGATCTGCACGAAGTCGGTGGTGTCGCCGAAACCCGGTGTCTGGAACAGGTCTCGCGCGTACGCCCACAACACCGGCATCTCGGCGAGCTTGCTCCGGTTGCACTTGAAATGGCCGTGATAGACGGCGTCGAACCGGGCCAGGGTGGTGAACAGCCGGACGTCGGCCTCGGTGATCGTCTCCCCCACCAGGAAGCGCCGGCTCGAAAGTCGCTCGCTGACCCAGTCCAGCGCAGCGAACAATCGGTCGTAGGCGGCCTCGTACGCTTTCTGCGAGCCGGCGAAGCCGCAGCGATACACCCCGTTGTTGATCTCGGTGTAAATCCGCTGGCCGACCTCGTCGATCTCGTCGCGTAGCGAATCAGGGTAGAGCTGCGGTGCGCCGTCGCGGTGATATGCCGTCCATTCGGTCGACAAATCCAGTGTCATCTGCGGGAAGTCGTTGGTGACGACGGCTCCGCTCGGGACATCGACGATCGCTGGCACCGTGATGCCCTTCGGATAGTCGGGGAAGCGGGCGAAATAGGCATCCTGCAGCCGCGGAATCTTCAACACCGGGTCGACGCCGCTGGGATCGAGATCGAACGTCCAGCTGCGCTGGTCATGGGTCGGGCCGCAAAACCCAATGGACAGAGCGTCTTCCAGCCCAAGTAGCCGCCGGACGATGATCGCGCGGTTGGCCCACGGACACGCCCGAGCGACGATCAGCCGGTAGCGACCCCGCTCCACCGGATAGCCGTCACGGCCGTCGACGGTGATCCGGGTTTCGATGTACTTGGTGTCACGGGTGAATTCGCCGGCCTCGGCGATGTAGGCAGCCATCCTTCCAGCTTGCCCCAAGAGCCCGGTACGGGACTAGGCCTTCGCCACCATGGAGTAGTGCGAGTCGGGCTGGATAACTATTCGACTTGGCGTGGAAGACAGGACACGGACGCCCAAATTCGCGATCCCTCGATGTAGAAATACCCGCACCGACATCGTGGCGGGTCGTTGCAAGCTAAAACGGTGTCGACGACGCGTTTCGGGAGTCTCGCATCGGGTATAACCCCGATGCGCGCTGAAGCTTCTGTATTCGCGACGCTTCGTCGGGACTAGAACAGACTGGCCCGCAAATCCGTTCAAACCACCCTAATCTGGCGCTGCGCGCCGAACCAGGAGTAATCATGCGTAAGACCATCGCGGTAATTTCAGCTAGCGGGGCATTGCTGTTCGGCGGGGCGGGTCTTGCCGACGCTGCCGTGCAGGCTTCACCGGCACCCTCGTCGACCACAACAACGTTGGCCGACAACGGAAATGCCGACACCAATCACCACAGCGACGGCACCGGTAAGTGGGGGATGTTCGGTCTGCTCGGGTTGTTCGGCCTGGCGGGACTGAAACGACGCAACACGAGTGACGCCAGGGTCGCCGCAGGACCCACCGCCACCCCCGGGCGCGTCTAGCACCTGCCTCGCTCTGAAGCGGCCCCCGTCAGCGCTTCGCTCTGGCGGGGGCTGTTCAAATAACTTATAGAAAGGGAAATAACATGGACGCGTTGACTTTTCTTCGTCAGGACCATGAAAGTGTGTTGGGCATGCTAGAGGTGCTCGACGGGGCTCCGACGGGCTCTGGCGCCCAGATGAGCGGCTTGGAAACGATCGTGACCAACCTGGTCATCGCCGAGTCGCAACACGAAGCCATTGAGGAACAATACTTCTGGCCCGCCGTACGCGCGGCGCTCGAAGACGGAGATGCGCTCGCGGACGAAGCGATCGCGCAGGAACAAGACGGGAAGTTGTTATTGCAGCGCCTGGCGAACGGCAAGCCCGGCGACGCCGAATACCATGAAGCCCTGCAGGAATTCGTCAAAGTGGGCCGCGAACACATCGCATACGAGCAGGATGTCGTGTTTCCACGGTTAGAAGCCGCAGAGAGCCGCGAAGTGCTTGTCGAGCTCGGCGAAAAGCTCGAACGCGCGAAAAAGATCGCGCCTACTCGCCCGCACCCCGGTACCCCGCCGACTCCTACCGCGCTCAAGACAACAGGGATGATCGCTGCGACCGTCGATCACGTACGCGACGCGTTCACCGGTCGCGCAGCCGACAACCCGCCGAACCCGCAGATCCACTGAAAGACAGCAGATGGCCGGCACCGAAATATTCGGCGCCGGCCATCGTGCTGTTGCCAGTTATGTTGTCGGAACGTGCTGTTCGTGAGTGAAGGCCTTATCGCCCGCGACATCGGGTGAACCCGCTGGGTTCTGCTCGGCGCCTTTGTTCTGGCTGATATCGGTACCCAACCATTGTTGTTCGGGTTTCTCGATGTACTCCCACTCCATGCCCTCTGGCCATGGGCCTTGGCCCTTGTTCCAGGGCCCGCGCACGGCTTCTCCGCCGTTGGACATGTTGAACGCGACATTCTGGAATCGAGGGTCGCCCGGCAGCTTCCCCGGAGGGAAGTTAACTGGAAGTTCGTTGAGCGCGGCGGTGAACTGCTGGTAGTGCGCGACCTCGCGAGTCATCAAGAATGTCAGCGAATCCTGCACGCCGGGATCGTCGGTGAACTGCTTGAGATACTCGTAAACGACCTTCGCCCGTGACTCGGCCGCGAGATTACTGCGCAGATCCACCGCCGGGTCGCCGTTCGCACTGATAAAGGTGCTAGTCCATGGGTTGCCGGCGGAGTCCTTGACATCCGGCCCACCACCACTGAGTGTCAAGAACAATGGGCTGACCGCGACCTGGTGGATCGCTTGTTCGCGACCGTCCGGTGTAGCCACTGCCGGCATCCAATCGCATTTCTGGTTAGCCATCTTGAGATCGTCATTGAGCCCGTCCAGCAACATCGTGATCATCGAGCCGACCATCTCGAGATGGCTGAGTTCTTCGGTGGCGATGTCCATGAAGAGGTCGTACATCTTGGGATTCTTCTCCCGCAGCACGAAGGCTTGAGTGAAGTACTGCAAGGCAGCGGTCAGTTCGCCATTGGCCCCGCCGAACTGCTCCAACATCAACGAGGCAAATCGTGGATCGGGTTGGGTTACTCGGACCTCAAACTGAAGACTTTTGTTGTGGACGAACATTGCGCCTCCCAGGCGGCATCGAAGAAAAATCACAAAGGGGAAAACGGAGACGGTCGTCGAACCAGCTGCTCTAGTTCATCCGTTAGGCGATGCAGACTAAAGACCTGCGCGTCGCAGATCTCGGCGTACCCAACTGGGTATCGGCTAAACGCTTGCCTGATGCATCGACCGATCCCCGCGACGGACGGCCCTTGCTTGACGGGACATCCGATGGGGTTTGTGAAAATCAGCTCAGCGGGGCACGGCCGGCGCGGCCGTGAAATCCGCTCTAAGGCAAAGACATTGAGTTGAGGGTTTCAGAAAGCTCAAATCTGTGTATCCGGCGCTGTAGTAATCAGCCGACCGCTGTAGTAATCCGACCCAGTAGCGCTGCTGTCACGTGGCGCGAGACGCCCCGGAGCTGTTCTCACCGGAGTCGCCCACACCCGTCGCGTGCCTTCTTGCCGGTGTCGTTGAAAGCCGACGCCGCACGACGGCTACCGGACATCACTTCGCAGCTTTAGGAAGGCATGAACTCATGGCTCAAAATCCCAACCTGGCTGCGCTGTCGGCGGCCGGGGTGTCGGTATGGCTCGACGACTTGTCCCGTGGCCGTTTGGAATCCGGCAACCTGCAAGACTTGATCGATACGAGAAGCGTCGTCGGCGTCACCACCAACCCGTCGATTTTTCAGGCCGCCCTGTCCCAGGGCCACGCCTATGATGCTCAGATCACCGAGCTGGCCGAGCAGGACACCGATGTCGAGGCCGCGATCCGGGCGGTGACCACTGATGACGTCCGTGCGGCATGCGACCTGCTCACGCCGCAGTGGGAGGCTTCGGATGGCGTCGACGGTCGAGTCTCCCTTGAAGTCGATCCACGCTTGGCGCACGACGCCGACAAAACCGTCACCCAGGCTGTCGAGCTGTGGAAGATCGTCGACCGGCCCAACTTGTTCATCAAGATCCCTGCAATGGAAGACGGCTTGCCGGCGATCAGCGAAGCGATCGGCCAAGGCATATCGGTCAATGTGACGTTGATCTTCTCCGTCGAGCGGCACAGGCTGGTGATGGATGCGTACCTGGCCGGCCTGGAAACCGCGAAGTC
This sequence comes from uncultured Actinomycetota bacterium, assembly GCA_963822655.1. Taxonomy (GTDB): domain Bacteria; phylum Actinomycetota; class Actinomycetes; order Mycobacteriales; family Mycobacteriaceae; genus Mycobacterium. Next base: position 308,494 of record CAWGIJ010000011.1, on the reverse strand, counting down.
CGCGGGACACGATCTATCCACCATTCACTCCGTCGCGTCGTTCTTCGTCTCCCGAGTGGACACCGAAATCGACCGCCGTCTAGACGCGATCGGTACGGACGAGGCTGCTGCTCTCCGCGGACGGGCTGGGGTGGCGAACGCCCGATTGGCCTACGCCGCCTATCAAGAAGTGTTCGAACGAGGAGACCGCTACACGGCGCTCGAGGCCGACGGGGCTCGGGTGCAGCGCCCACTATGGGCATCAACGGGAGTCAAGAATCCTGATTATTCCGACACCCTTTACGTGACCGAACTCGTTGCCCCGCACACGGTAAATACCATGCCGGAGGCAACGATTGACGCGGTCGCCGACCACGGCACAATCACCGCGGACACCGTGACCGGGACGGCCGAGGCGGCGCAGACTGGTATTCGACTCCCTCGACGCGATCGGCATCGACGTCAGTGACGTGTTCTTGACGCTGGAAGATGAGGGCGTCGAAAAGTTCAAGGACGCCTGGTCGAAGCTGCTGACGGCAACCCGAGAGCAGCTCGACTCGGCTTCCAAACATCGTGCGAAGGTAAGGCAGATGACCGGCGCACTTGCAGGCGGTTGCCTCCGTTGCGGGTATCCCTGTCAAAACCGAAGCGCATTCCACACCCCGAATGAGAGGCCTACCTATGACCGTGACACGAGACATCTCCGCCAGCCGTCAGCGAGTCTGGGACGTGTTGGCCGACGGCTGGACGTACTCGGGCTGGGTGGTCGGCAACAGTCGGATCCGTGCGGTGGATTCGACGTGGCCGGCATCCGGGGCTCGCATTTTGCATTCCATCGGAACGTGGCCGGCGGTTATCGACGACGAGACTGTTGTGCAGAGCTGTACACCCGGTGAGGAGCTTGTCCTGCTGGCGAAGGTGAGGCCGGCGGCGACAGCGCGAATCACGCTGCGGCTGAGCGATCTTCAGGGAGGCGGGTGCCGCGTCGAGATGAGTGAGCTGGCAACCAGCATTCCATTGCGATGGGTGCCGGACAGCGTGCAGTTACTCGGGGTCGCGCCGCGCAACCGAGAGTGCACCTGGCGGTTGGCGATGATCGCCGAACAAAACGACCCGGACGCAGTCGAGTAACATTGCCCCGCCCGATTGTCGGTTTCGTTCGCGGCCAGGGAATTTCAGTCCGACGCGGTCAAATCAGACGTAGCGGGCCCTTCGAGCAGTGTGCCGTCCGGAGCGAAGCGTGAGCCGTGCAGCGGACATTCCCAGGCCTCGTCGGCGTCGTTCCAATTCACGATTCCGCCCAGGTGCGGGCACACCGGCGAGATACGGTGCTCGACACCGTCGACCCGGCATCTGGCTTCGAGATGCCAAGGGGGACCGCTGACTACGCCGCCCTCACCCTCGGTGGGGCCGCGACGGCCCGTGCGAATCGACGGGGTAATCCAGCCCTTGGTCAGATTGAATCCGACCTGAAGATTGGACTGCACGGCCGTCCGCAGGCCCGAAAGTTCGTGCGGGCTCCAACTGGCGAACGCGCTCGACCAGTCCATCCGCCCACCCAGCAGTCGGCTTGACAGCGCCAACGCCGCAGCCGCGCCGTTCGTCATTCCCCACTTGTTGAAACCCGTTGCTATGAAGATATTTTCGCCGCCCGGCCAGATGGGTCCGACGTATGGCAGGTCGTCGATCGGCGTGTAATCCTGCGCCGACCAGAAATGGGTCTCCACCGCTCCCGGGTAGTGCTTGCGTGTCCACGAAGACAGTTCCGCCGAGTGCTTTGGACGGGCTTTTTTCGCGACCGACGGTGTGGCCCGCGCCGCCTACGATCAGGCGCTCTCCGTCGGCGACGGGTGCGTAGCGCACGGAACGAGTGGGTGAGTCAGTCGAGATCATCATTGGCCGGGTGACCTCACCGGGGACCTCGAAGGCGAAGCAGTAGGACCGGGCTGGCTTGACGCGAGCAAAATAGCCGCCGCGATCGAGAATGGGAATCCCGGTGGCCAGCACCAACTGTGCGGCTGACAATTGCACCTCTCGCTGCGCGGCGTCGTTGACGTGGACGCGCAGGCTCTTTCCGTGACCAGATACCCGGCGCACGCGAGTGTGTTCGACCAATCGTCCGCCGTGACCGATCAGCTCGAGGGCCAACGCGTCCAAGAATTCCACTGGATCGAACTGCGCCTGTCCGGCAAGGCGCACACCGCCGTGGTACGGGAACGGCACGTTGGCGTCGTCCTCCCATGTGGCGGGCAACCCCACCGCCTGGCACGCCTCGAGCTCCGACCGTGCCGATCCGACACCGCTGCTGGACTGCGCGTAGGTGTAGGCGTCCTCACGCTGCACCGCCACGCCGCGTGCCTCGCAGTGCTGCAACAACCAACTTTGCCCTTCGCGATTGCCGTCCATGTAGGCGCGGGCGACACCCGCGCCGTGCTTGGACAAGATCTTCGAGAGGTGGCTGCCCTGCAGCAGACTGATCTTGGCGGTGGTGTTCCCGGTGGCGCAGGCGCCGACCGTCCGGGCTTCCAACACCAACACGTCCTTGCCGGCGCGAGCCAACAGAACTGCGGTCATCAGTCCGGTGATCCCCGCACCCACCACAATGACTTCGGCACTGTGGGTGCTGTCGTCAAGCTTGCTTGCAGCCCAAGGCTGTTCGATTCGGCCGCTTAGCCATAAAGACGTCACTTGTGGACTGATACCCCGGCAGCGCCGCAGGGAAACGCACCCTCCGCGTGCGCCTTTTATTTGGTGCCGGAATGGCCGGTGCCCCTTTGGAATTCTCGTGACTGTCGAGAGTGAATAGAGGCAATGCGTTTGGGGAGAATCCAGCGGGGTACCACGAAGAGGTCTGAGATTTCTCGCTTCTCGTGCGCCGGCATCGGCGGCCTATGCGAGGACGCCAGGCTCGGCAGCGCACATGTAGCGCTCGAGGAGGCAATACATATGAAGGCAGTCACCTGGCACGGCAAGCGCGACGTCCGGGTGGACAGCGTTCCCGACCCCATCATCGAGGAACCCACGGACGCGATCATCGAAATCACGTCGACCAACATCTGCGGGTCGGATCTGCATCTCTACGAGGTCCTCGGCGCCTTCATGAATCCCGGCGACATCTTGGGCCACGAACCGATGGGAATCGTGCGCGAAGTGGGGCGCGACATCACCAACCTCGCGGTCGGTGATCGGGTCGTGATCCCGTTCCAGATCTCCTGCGGCAGTTGCTATATGTGCGACTTGCAGCTCTACACGCAGTGCGAGACCACACAGGTTCGCGACCAAGGCATGGGCGCCGCCCTGTTCGGCTACTCCGAACTGTACGGCGAGATTCCCGGCGGGCAGGCCGAACTGCTTCGGGTGCCACAAGCGCAGTTCACCCACATCAAGGTGCCCGCGGGGCCACCGGATTCCCGCTTCGTCTATTTGTCCGACGTGCTGCCGACCGCTTGGCAGGCCGTCTCCTACGCTGCTATCCCGGCCGGCGGCTCGGTGACCGTGCTCGGCCTCGGCCCGATTGGCGACATGGCCGCGCGTATCGCCGCTCACCTCGGCTACGAGGTCATCGCGGTGGACCGGATCCGGGAACGACTGGCCCGAGCCGAGGCCCGCGGAATCCGAACGATCGATCTCGAGGAAGCAGGCGACAAGCTGGCCGATTTGATCCGCGATCTCACCAACGGTCGCGGCACAGACTCGGTCATCGACGCCGTCGGGATGGAGGCGCACGGCTCACCGGTGGCCAAACTGGCCCAACAAATCACCGGCGTGCTGCCTGACGCAGTGGCCAAGCCGATGTTGGAAAAGGCTGGCGTCGATCGCCTCGATGCGTTGTACTCCGCGATCGACATCGTGCGTCGTGGGGGCACTATCTCTCTGATCGGCGTGTACGGCGGGATGGCCGACCCGCTGCCAATGCTCACCCTGTTCGATAAGCAAGTCCAGCTGCGCATGGGTCAGGCCAACGTGAAAAAGTGGGTCGACGACATCATGCCGCTGCTGACCGACGACGACCCGCTGGGCGTCGACAGCTTTGCCACCCACACCCTGCCGCTGGCCGAGGCGCCGCATGCCTACGACATCTTTCAGAAAAAGCATGACGGCGCGGTGAAGATCATCCTCCAGCCCTGACTGGGTGAGACCAAAGTCCGGTGGTATCTGCGACAAATCTCTGTGATCAGATCGAACACCATCTCAATCCCGATCTGCCCAGTTACCGTTGGTACGTCGCCGGCGACTGGCGACAGCCATACGCAGCCGCAACAACCGGCTTCCGCCTGTCAGGCATTGTCGAGTCGAGGGAAAAGGACTTCCTGACTCAAGAGCTGCAGGGCGGCTGCGATCGGGATGGCGACGAGAGCCCCGACAATCCCGAGTAGCGCGCCACCGATCAAGACCGCAACTACCGTGATCAGCGCAGGCACCTTGACTGCACGGCCGATGATCTTGGGCACCAAGAGATAGTCCTCGGCGAGCCGGAACACCACAAAGAACACGGCGGTGGTGATGCACACTGGAAGCGACACGGTGAGCGCGACAGCGGCGACGACGACGCCGGCGATGGTCGACCCGACGACTGGAACCAAGTCCAACAACGCCACGAAGATACCCAGCAGCAGAGGGTAGGGAACTGAGAAGGCCATCAGCCAGGTGAAGGTGGCGACCCCGGCAATAGCCGAAATCAACACATTGCCCATAACGTAGGCCCCGACCTTTGCGAAGACCTCGTCACCGATGAGGATGACGCGGGGCCTGCGAGTGTGTGGTACCAACCGGTACAGCGTGGTGCGGATGCGGGGCATGTCGATCAGGAAGTACACCGTCAAGACCACGACGATCAGTACATCGGCCAACGCTCCAAAGACGGCGGTTCCGGCACTGACCGCATTATTGAGCAACGACCCGCCAGAACCGTTGAGTGCGTCGGTGATCCGCTGTTGCAGATGGAAACGATCGTTTAGCCTGCCGACCGCCGAAGAGTGGTCCTGGGCCTGCTGAATGTAAAGCGGCGCTTGACGTATCAGATCACCGGCTTGTTGGGCAAGTGGGGGAATCGCGGCACCCACAAACGCGCCCAGCAAAATCAGAAAGGTAACGAACACCAGCGTGATCGCCGCCCACCGCGGCAGTTTGCGGTTGACCAACCACGAGGCGGCCGGTTCCAGGCCGAGCGCTAGAAAAAACGCCACGCCGATCAGGACAAGCACCGAGGACATGGACTCCAGAACACGCACCACCCCATAGGTGATCGCGACACCAGCGGCCGCCGCCATACCAACCAAAAAGGGTGACCGTCGGTCAAAGCGGCGCCCGAGCTGACCCAACGGTTGTGCGCTAGAACTCATTTCGGCCGCCGCGGTTTCCGCCTCGGCAATGGGACCCTCGTGCTGATGAGGTTGGGCGACCAGATCGTGATGCGCCTCAGTGGCTCGATTCTCGGTATTGAGATCGCTGTCGGTTTGAGCCATCTGGCGCCTCCGCCTCGTCGGTCCGCGGAATATACGCAGCTAGCCTGGTGTACCCGATTCTCGAGGTGCGACCCGCTCAATTTTGATGCGCAAGCCCGTGGCCCGTCAGGTTTGCGCTTTCGCCAGGAACCGGCGGGAAAGGTCGGACTCGGTCGACTCACCGGCCTCCCAGTGCGCGATCCACGGTCCGGTGCCTTCGGACTGGTCGATTATCCCCTCTTCGGTCCAGGTGTAGCGGCCCTTCAGCACATTGGCGGCCAGCGTCGTGTCGACGTCGTCGGTATTGGTCCACAGGGCTTCGAACAGTGCCTCGACCCGGAGGGTGGCCTGCTGGCAGAACGCCTCGGCCAGCTCGTAGGACTGCTCGCCGCGAGACCGGTCGGCGTCACGCTGCGACTCGGCCCGCACGCACGACGCCGCGATCGCGAACAACTCGGCGGCGATGTCGACCACCCGCCCGAGGAACGCCTGCTTCTGCTCCATCGCGGCCTGCCAGCGGGCCATCCCGTAGAACGTGTTGCGGGCCAGCTTGCGCGCCGACCGCTCGACGAAACGCAGATGTTTGGCGAGGTTGCCGAACTCATGATACGCGGTGGGCCGTTGACCCTCGCCGAACACCAACTGCGGCAACCACTTTGCGTAGAACCCACTGGCGCCGATTGCCGCCTTGGCCTTCTGCCGCAGATCGGCCTTCGCGTTCGCGAGGTCACCTGCAGCGCTGAGGTGTGCGTCGACCGCCTCGCGGGCGATCAGCAGTCGCATGATCTCGCTCGAGCCTTCGAAGATGCGATTGATCCTCAAGTCGCGCACCACCTGCTCGACGGGCACCGCCCGCTCGCCTCGCGCCGCTAGTGACTCGGCCGTCTCGTAGCCACGCCCGCCGCGGATTTGCAGCAGTTCGTCGCCGATGCGACAGGCCATCTCGCTCGACCACAGCTTGGCTAGTGCCGCTTCGATGCGGATGTCGTTGCGCCCCTCGTCGGCCATCTGGCCGGACAACTCCAGCACCGATTCGAGCGCGTAACTGGTCGCGGCGATGAACGAGATCTTCTCCGCGACAGCGCCGTGCTGGCCTACCGGCTTGCCCCACTGCACCCGCTCGCCCGACCACTCGCGCGCGATCTTGAGCGACCACTTGGCCGAGCCCGCGCAGATCGCCGGAATCGAGAGTCGGCCGGCGTTCAGTGTCGTCAACGCGATCTTGAGGCCGTCGCCCTCCTTGCCGATCAGGTTCTCGGCCGGCACCCGCACCTTGTGCATCCTGGTCAGCCCGTTCTCGATGCCGCGCAGCCCCATGAACGAGTTGCGCCGCTCGACGGTGATGCCGGGCGAGTCGGCTTCGACGACGAAGGCGCTGATCCCGCCCTTGTGCCCATCTCCCTTGGGCACCGCGGCCATCACCACAAGAAGTTCGGCGACGACGCCATTGGTGGTCCAGAGCTTGACGCCATCAAGCTCGTACCCGTCGTCGACCGGCGTCGCCGTCGATGCCAACCGCGCGGGGTCGGACCCGACATCCGGCTCGGTCAGCAGGAACGCCGAGATCGCCCCGGCTGCGCAGCGCGGCAAGAACTTTCGCTTCTGCTCGTCGCTGCCGGCGAGCTTCAGCGGTTCGGGCACACCGATCGACTGGTGCGCTGACAGCAGCGCGCCGAGGCTGGCGTGCACGCTGGACACCAGCATCAGCGCCCGGTTGTAGGCGACCTGCGAAAGGTTGAGCCCGCCGTACTCCGATGGGATCTTCATGCCGAAGCAGCCGAGTTCGGCGAGGCCCTTGACGGCCTCGTCGGGGATCTTCGCGTCACGTTCGATGACGCTGCCGTCAACTGTCCCGAGAAACTCCCGCAGTCGGGTCAGAAAATCCTCGGTCCGAGCGGCCTCGTCGTCGGACGGCCGGGGAAACGGGTGGATGAGATCCAGGGGAAAACGGCCGAGAAACAGCTCCTTGGCCAAAGACGGTTTGTCCCAGCCACTTTCGCGGGATTCCTCTGCTACGGCTCGTGCTTGTTCTTCGCTGACCTGCGCCTGCTGTGCCATCGGACTTCCCTCACTCGAATCGGCTTCTGCGGCAATTCGAAGTGCAGGGTTCCCCGCAGCGCGGCGGGATACACCCGTTGCGGGTCAGCCGTCCAGTTCGCGGGCCACGGCCTTGACCACCTCGGAGACCTTGCGGGCGATCTTGCGGTCGGGGTAGCGGCCCTTGCGCAGCTCGGGCTGCACGGTGCCTTCCAGCAGCGTGATCATGTCCTCGACCATGCCGTGCAGCTCGTCGGGGCTGTGCTTGTGCTCCGCCGGGCCTTCGCGGCGCGGGCGGGTGCTGAGCGTGGGCGGCGGGTCGATCAGTGTCAGGCTCAGCGCCTGCGGGCCGCGCCGGCCGGACGCCAGGCCGAACTCGACCTTCTGGCCGGCTTTGAGGCCTTCGACGCCCGCGGGCAACGCGGAGGAGCGAACGTAGACGTCCTCGCCGTCCTCCTGGGACAGGAAGCCGAAGCCCTTCTCAGCGTCGTACCACTTCACCTTGCCAGTCGGCACCGGTCTCACCTGCTTGTCTAACGGATAACTCATGGGCATACATAACGAAGCGCCCCGCCTGCGCAGGACGCGATGACGATCAATGCTACTCGGCTCGCTGGCCGCCGAGCACCGGAGTTTCTCGCCTAAGCTGGCAAGACCGCTGGAGGAGACAATGCGCCTGATTCTGAACGTCATCTGGTTGGTTTTCGGCGGCCTCTGGCTTGCCCTCGGATATTTGCTGGCCGCGCTTATCTGCTTCCTGTTGATCGTGACCATCCCGTTCGGCTTCGCCTCGCTGCGCATCGCGTCGTACGCGCTGTGGCCGTTCGGTCGCACGATCGTCGACAAGCCCGGCATTCGTACCGGCGCGTTGATCGGCAACATCGTCTGGCTGCTGCTGTGCGGAATCTGGCTCGCGATCGGGCACCTGGTGAGCGCCGTGGCGATGGCGCTGACAATCGTCGGCATTCCGCTGGCGCTGGCCAATCTGAAGCTGATCCCGGTGTCGCTGTTTCCCCTCGGCAAGGAGATCGTTCCGGTGCAGCAACCGGCGCCGTGGGCGGCCACGGGGAGCGGGCGTGTCTAAAATTGGTACGCGCGTCGCATTTGCGTGACCTGGGATTAGTCCTGGAGTGCTATGTGAAATGAGTCACATAACGGTTCGATAACGACGCGGCAACGGACCGATTTCGGCGCCTTCAACCTGCGCAAACGGGAAACTTTCCTGGCGTTTTCCAATTCCGCGACACGCGAAACGCTGCGTTTCGCACAAAATGACTCCGCTGCAGACACCAGCTAGCGTCGTCCGCGGACCCGCCGAGTCTCCCTGCACGGCAGGTCTTCTCGCCTATAGCGCCGAGCTCCATCCAATAGGCGAGCAACGCCAACCCGTGGATGGAGGCGGGGGACCCAATGGTCCGCCGAGTCGAACCTGGAGCCGCCCGCGGCTCCTTGGGGTGAAGCCGACAAGTGTCCGCTAGGACGCAGGACGGCCGGGCGACCTCTTCCGCCCGAACCCGACAGCTGACCTCGTAGGCGCATACGAGAGGACCCTTTCGGGCTTATGAGCGGCCGTCACCGTAAACCAACCACGTCCACCGTCGGCGTCGCGAAACTGGCCTTCACCGGCGCAGTGATCGGCGGCGGCGGCATCGCCCTCGCCGGCCACGCCGCGGCGGCCCCCGACAGCGAATGGGACCGTGTCGCGTCCTGCGAGTCGGGCGGCAACTGGGCCATCAACACCGGCAACGGCTACCACGGCGGCCTGCAGTTCTCGCAGGGCACCTGGGCGTCGCACGGTGGCGGCGAGTACGCCTCAGCCGCGAACCAGGCCACCCGGGATCAGCAGATCGCCGTGGCCGAGCGGGTCCTGGCCAGCCAGGGCAAGGGCGCCTGGCCGGTCTGCGGACGCGGCCTGTCGGCCGCCAGCCCGCGCAACGTGGTTGCCGACGCGCCCGCGCCGGACGCTCCGCCGCCCGCCCCCTGGGACGCGCCCATGCCCCCGCCGCCGGCTGACCCTCCGCCGCCGCCCCCCGCACCCGAGCCGCCCCCGCCGGCGCCGATCGAGCCCGCCGCGGTCGACGTGCCGCCTCCGCCGCCCGCACCCGAGCCGCCGGCACCCGCCCCGGTTCAGGCCGAGGCCGTCGCCATGGACGCGCCGGCACCCGACGCTCCGCCGCCCCCGCCGCCGGCTGACCCCGCGCCCGAGCCCGCCCCGCCGGTGCAGGCCGAGTCGGTCGCCGTGGATGCGCCCGCCCCCGGCGAAGCTCCGGAGGAGGAAGTGCACCAGGCCAACGCCGTGAGTTCGTGGACGATGGTCCCGCAGAATATGGACCCGAGCTACGTCAAGGACCTGCTGCACGCGATTCAGTCGCAGAGCGTGAGCGGTAACCCCGCGCTGCAGTCCCTCGCCTGAGACGGCGGGGCGTCACTAAAGGCGGTCGAGTCGCCTAGCGGTTGACGTTGGTGACCGGATGTACGTATGGCAGGTCGTCCGCAGGCAATGGGAAGATCACGTCGCCGAACGGCGACAGAGCGCCGGTCCGGTCGCATGCCAATTCGCTCACCGCGTGGTCGTCAGGATCGGTCGTCGGCCAGCCATTGTCGACGTAACGGGTCTTCTGCGCCTTCTTGTCAGCCACGCCGACCATTCTGACAGGTCTACTGCGACAGCGCCCGCCTTACCCTCCCTCCTCGGAGGAGGCGGGTCACTCGCTCGACCGCATTACGCTGGTCAGCAATGACTGAACACACCCCCGGTATCCCGCTGGGGTCCTGGCTGGCCGAGTTGCCCGACGACCGGTTGATCCGATTGTTGGAGCTCCGGCCTGACCTCGCTCAACCGCCGCCGGGCAGCATCGCCGCATTGGCGGCCCGCGCCCAGGCCCGGCAGTCGCTGAAGGCTGCCACCGACGAGCTGGACTTCCTCAAGATGGCGGTGATCGACGCGCTGCTTGTGCTGCAAGCCGACACCGCGCCGGTACCGGTCGCCAAGCTCCTGACGATGATCGGCGACCGAGCACCCGAAGCCGACGTCCTGGACGCGCTCGAGGACCTCAAGTCGCGCGCGCTGGTCTGGGGCGACGCCGACGTCCGGGTCACCGCTGACGCCGGCGACGGTCTGCCCTGGTACGTCGGGCAGGTGACGCTGGAGGACGCAGCGCAGACCGCGGAGCAGATCGCCGAGTTGATCGACGGTCTCGACGAGCCGCAGCGTGAACTACTGGACCGACTCCTGGAGGGCTCACCGCTGGGGCGCACCCGCGATGCGGCACCCGGAGCGCCAGCGGATCGCCCTGTGCCGCAACTGATTGCGATAGGCCTGCTACGCCGAGTCGACGCCGACACGGTGATCCTGCCGCGACATGTCGGGCAGGTGATGCGCGGCGAGGAACCCGGGCCGGTGCTGCTGTCGGCCCCCGACCCGGTGGTGTCGACCACCACCGCCGCGGACGCCGACGCCGCCGCCGCCGGCGCGATCATCGACCTGCTGCGCGAGCTCGACCTGTTGCTCGAAACGCTCAGCGCCGCGCCAATTTCCGAGCTGCGCAGCGGCGGCCTCGGCGTCCGCGAGATGCGGCGCCTGACCAAGATCACCGGCGTCGACGAGACACGGCTGGGGTTGGTCCTGGAATTAGCCGCCGCCGCGGGCCTGATCGCCAGCGGCATGCCGGATCCGCTGCCGACCGTCGGTGATCCGCCGTTCTGGGCGCCGACGGTGGCCGCCGACCGGTTCAGCGACGCGACCACCGCGGAGCGCTGGCACCTGCTGGCCACCACCTGGCTCGACCTCGCGGCCAGGCCGGCGCTGATCGGCACCCGCGGCCCGGACGCCAAACCCTATGCAGCGCTGTCAGACTCGCTCTATTCGACAGCCGCCCCGCTGGACCGCCGGCTCCTACTCGGCATGCTCGCCGAACTCCCTGCGGGTGCGGGCGTAGACAAGTCAACCGCGTCCACGGCGATGATCTGGCGGCGGCCGCGATGGGCCAAGCGGCTGCAACCCGGACCGGTGGCCGGCCTGCTGGACGAGGCGCAGCAACTCGGCCTGGTGGGCCGCGGGGCGCTCAGCACGCCCGGCCGTCGATTCATCGAGGGCGCCGACGAGGCTGTCGCGGTCGCCGCAATGCAGCGAGCGCTGCCTACGCCGATCGACCATTTCATGGTGCAGGCCGACCTGACCGTGGTGGTGCCTGGTCCGCTGGAACGTGATCTGGCCGAACAACTCTCGACGGTGGCCGCCGTCGAGTCCGCGGGAACCGCGATGGTGTACCGCGTCAGCGAGGCCTCGATCCGGCATGCCCTCGACATCGGCAAGACCGCGGACGAGCTGCACTCGCTATTTCGCAAGCGCTCCAAAACGCCGGTGCCGCAAGGGTTGACGTATTTGATCGACGATGTCGCCCGTCGGCACGGCCAGCTGCGGATCGGCATGGCCGCGTCGTTCGTGCGCTGCGAGGACCCGTCGCTACTGGCGCAGGCCGCCGCGGCGAACGAGCACCTCGGTCTGCGGGTGCTTGCGCCCACCGTGGCGATCTCGCAAGCTTCGATCGGCGAGGTGCTCGCGGCACTGCAGGACGCCGGCTTCGCCCCCGCCGCCGAGGACTCGACCGGCACGATCGTCGATATCCGGGCCCGCGGGGCGCGGGTTCCCGCGCCGCAGCGCCACCGCTCGCACCGGCCGACGTCCAGGCCGAGCCACGAGACACTCGGCGCGGTTGTCGCGGTGCTGCGGAAGGTGACTACCGCCCCGTTCGACAGCGTGCGGATCGACCCGGCGGTGGCCATGTCGCTGCTGCAGAAGGCGGCCCGGGAGCGGGACACCGTGCTGATCAAGTACGTCGACGCCGCCGGGGTGGCCACCCAGCGGGTGGTGTCGCCGATCACCGTGCGCGGCGGGCAGCTGGTTGCGTTCGACTCGGCCTCGAGCAGCGCCCGCGACTTCGCGATTCACCGCATCACCTCGGTGATGACCGCCGACGAGGACTAGGTGTGCGCCGGCCACGATGCAGAGCGCGCAGCGCGATGAGGAGGAGCGGCGCTAGGTGTCGGCGCGATCGGGATAATGGAGAGTTATGACTGACGGACCCCTGATCGTGCAGTCCGATAAGACAGTGCTGCTGGAAGTCGACCATGAGCTGGCCGGTGCGGCGCGCGCGGCCATCGCGCCGTTCGCCGAACTGGAGCGCGCGCCTGAACACGTCCACACCTATCGGGTCACGCCGCTGGCGCTGTGGAACGCCCGCGCTGCGGGCCACGACGCCGAGCAGGTCGTCGACGCCCTGGTGAGCTTCTCCCGGTACGCGGTTCCGCAGCCGCTGCTGGTCGACATCGTCGACACGATGGCCCGCTACGGCCGGCTGCAACTGGTGAAGAGCCCGGTGCACGGCCTGACGCTGGTCAGCCTGGACCGTGCGGTACTCGAAGAAGTGTTGCGCCACAAGAAGATCGCGCCGATGCTGGGCGCGCGGATCGACGACGACACCGTGGTGGTGCACCCCAGTGAGCGCGGCCGGGTCAAGCAGATGCTGCTCAAGATCGGCTGGCCCGCCGAGGATCTGGCGGGTTACGTCAACGGCGAGGCCCACCCGATCACGCTGCGGCAGGACGGCTGGCAGTTGCGCGACTACCAAGAGATGGCGGCCGACTCGTTCTGGGCCGGCGGCTCCGGCGTGGTGGTGCTGCCGTGCGGCGCGGGCAAGACGCTGGTCGGTGCGGCCGCGATGGCGAAGGCCAGCGCGACGACGCTGATCCTGGTCACCAACACCGTCGCCGGCCGGCAGTGGAAGCGCGAGCTGATCGCGCGAACGTCGTTGACCGAGGAGGAGATTGGCGAATACTCGGGGGAGCGCAAGGAGATTCGTCCGGTTACCATCGCGACCTACCAGGTGATCACTCGCCGCACCAAGGGCGAATACCGCCACCTCGAATTGTTCGACAGCCGCGATTGGGGGCTGATCGTCTACGACGAGGTGCACCTGCTGCCGGCGCCGGTCTTCCGGATGACCGCCGATCTGCAGTCCCGACGACGCCTCGGCCTTACCGCGACGCTGATCCGGGAGGACGGTCGCGAGGGCGACGTCTTTTCGCTGATCGGCCCGAAGCGCTACGACGCGCCGTGGAAGGACATCGAGGCGCAGGGGTGGATCGCGCCCGCGGAGTGCATCGAGGTCCGCGTCACGATGACCGACAACGAGCGGATGATCTACGCGACCGCCGAACCCGAGGAGCGCTACAAGCTCTGCTCGACCGCGCATTCGAAAATCGCTGTGGTCAAGTCGATTCTGGCCAAACACCCGGGCGAGCCGACCCTGGTGATCGGCGCGTACCTCGACCAGCTCGAAGAGCTGGGGCAGGTGCTGGACGCCCCGGTGATCCAGGGATCGACCAAGAACGCGGAACGCGAGGCGCTGTATGACTCATTTCGTCGCGGCGAGGTGAGCACCCTGGTGGTGTCCAAGGTGGCGAACTTCTCCATCGATTTGCCGGAAGCTTCGATCGCGGTGCAGGTTTCGGGCACGTTCGGGTCACGGCAGGAAGAGGCGCAACGACTCGGCCGGCTGCTGCGGCCAAAGGCCGGCGGCGGCGGCGCAATCTTCTACTCCGTGGTCGCCCGTGACAGCCTGGACGCGGAGTACGCCGCGCACCGGCAACGCTTTCTGGCCGAGCAGGGCTACGGCTATGTCATCCGCGACGCCGACGACCTGCTGGGACCCGCGATCTAGAGCGACAGAATAGTCGCCGACGCGGTGCCGGGTGCGCCGTACACCTGGGCCAGCCCGACGCGCGGGTTGCCCGGCACCTGACGCTCCCCTGCCTCGCCGCGTAGCTGGCGGACCAGCTCGTGCACCTGACGCAGGCCCGACGCGCCGATCGGCTCACCGTTGGCGATCAGCCCGCCGTCGGTGTTGACCGGAATCGAACCGTGGATCTCCGTGGCGCCGTCGGCCACCAGCTTCTCCTGCTCGCCATCGGCGCACAGCCCCGTCTCGGCCATATGGATCACCTCGTTGCCGGCGTCGGTGTCCTGAAGTTGAGCGACGTCGACGTCCTCTGGCCCGATGCCCGCTGCTTCGTAGGCGGCCTTGGCCGCGTACACGGTCGGCGAGGGGTCCTCGTCCAGCGGCGCGAACGTGGCATGCACTTCGTAGGCGCCGTAAGTCCGGGTGCGTATCTCGGTGGCGCGCACGTAGACCGGCTTGTCGGTGTACTTGTGCGCGATGTCGGCGCGACACATGATCACCGCCGCGGCGCCTTCGTCCGGCGCGCAGAACATGTACTGCCGGAGCGGGTAGTTCAGCACCGGCGAGGCCATGATCTGCTCTACCGATATCTCTTTGCGCCGGAATGCATTCGGATTCAGCACTCCGTTGCGGAAGTTCTTGTTGGCCACCCGCGCCAGCGTCTCCTCGGAGATGCCGTGCTTGTGGATGTAGTGGTTGGCCTTCATCCCGAAGAACTTGGTGGTGACGAACTGACCGTTGTTCGCGTACCACTGCGGCAGGGCCAGCTTGGCCGGGTCGTCGGTGAACGCGCCGCGCGGGTGCTTGTCCAGGCCGATCGCGATGCCGATGTCGTATTTGCCGAGCCGGATGGTGTCGGCGGTCTGCTGGATCGCGCTGGCCGCGGTCGCGCACGCGTTGAAGACGTTGGTGAACGTGATGCCGGTCAGCCCGACCAGGCGCGTCACCGCGTCCGGGTTGGACACCTCGTGGCTGCCGCCGAAGCCGAACTGGATGTCTTTCCAGTCCACCCGGGCGTCGGCCAGCGCCGACTGGATGGCCTCGGCGCCCATCTGCATCGCGGTCTTGTCGAACCGGCCGAACGGGTGCAGGCCGACACCGATGATGGCGACGTCGTTGGTCATGTCGGGTTCTCCTCTAGACCGGCTGGAATGCGAACGTGACGACCTCGTTGCCGTCGGCGTCGGTCGTGAACGGGATCATGGTGAGCTCGACCTTCTGGCCGAACTTCAGCTTGGCCGGGTCGTTTTCGGTCAGCCGGCCTTCGACTCGAATGACGTCGTCCAGTTGCACCAGGCCGACCCCGAACGGCACGAAGTCATCTCCGGTCGGGCCGGCGTAGGGGGCACCGGGAGGGAAGCCCTGAGTGGTCCAGGCGATCAGGGTGCCGCTGCGCGGAAGCTTCACGTCCGACATCGACGAGTGGCTGCATCGAGGGCACAGCTCCTGCACCGGAAAGGTGGTCGCGCTGCAGTCGCCGCACCGGCTACCGATCAGCTGAGGATTGTCGTCGGGCCAGGTAGAGATGCTGGAATCGATTGCCTTCTGCATCGAGGAATCCTCCGTCAGCCGCCGAACTGGTAATGATCTCACCGAACGGTACAACAGCATTCCACAAAAGTGGAAACCGCATTCTCATTTATGATCGGCGGGAGCCGTTTCCCCTCACCCGGAGCCAAACCCTTCAGCTCCCCCGGCTCGTCTGCGACCGTCGATTCAATGACCGTCACCGACGCGACGGCACCGAGAGTCACCCATATCTGGGACACCCATCGATGGAGCATCCTGCGGTGGTCGTCGCCGGTCGCGCTTCTCGTGCTGTGGCAACTCCTGAGCGCCACCGGGCTCATCCGTGCCGACGTCCTTCCGGCGCCGCAGCTGATCTTCGATGCTGGGTGGCAGCTGATCCAAAACGGGAAACTCGTCGACGCGCTCGAGGTGTCCGCCCTGCGCGTCGTCGAGGGCCTGGTGCTCGGCGGTGTCGTCGGCGTCGCGCTGGGAGTGGCCGTCGGGTTGTCGCCGTGGGTCGAGGCCACCGTCGACCCGCCGCTGCAGATGCTGCGCGCTCTGCCGCACCTCGGATTGATTCCGCTGTTCATCCTTTGGTTCGGCATCGGCGAGCTGGCGAAGGTGAACCTGGTCGCGCTCGGAGTGGCCTTCCCGCTGTACCTCAATGCCTTCTCCGCCATCCGCCAGGTCGATCCGAAACTGCTGGAAACCGCTGACATTCTAGGCTTTTCGCTGTGGCAGCGGCTGCGCATAATCCTGCTGCCCAGCGCCGCCCCACAGGTGCTGGTCGGGTTGCGGCAGTCGCTGGCGATCGCCTGGATGACGCTGATCGTGGCCGAACAGATCAACGCAGACAAAGGCATTGGCTACCTGATCAACAATGCTCGCGACTTCCTGCGGATCGACATCATCATCTTCTGCCTGGCGGTCTACGGGCTGTTGGGCATCATCACCGACGCCATTGTCCGCGCGCTGGAACACCGAGCCCTGAGGTATCGCACATGACGCTCACGTCCGAACGGCAGACGACCGTCGTCGGCCGACTCAGCAACATCGACAAGTTCTACAACGGCCGGCGCATTCTCAACGGCATCTCGCTGGAGATTCGCGCCAACGAGATTGTCGCACTGGTCGGGCGCAGCGGATGCGGCAAGTCGACCGTATTGCGCGTTCTCGCGGGGCTTTCCGATGATCACTCCGGACAACGCGAGGTAACCGGCGCACCCGCGGTCGCCTTCCAAGAGCCGCGACTGTTCCCGTGGCGCGATGTGCTGACCAACGTGTCATACGGGCTCAACCGGGCGGGGTTGTCCCGTGACGCGGCGCGGACGCGTAGTGAGCTGGCGCTGGCCGAGATCGGTCTGAGCGACCACGCTCAGGCGTGGCCCCTGACGTTGTCCGGCGGCCAGGCGCAACGGGTTTCGCTGGCCCGGGCGCTGGTGGCGGAGCCGGAGCTGTTGCTGCTTGACGAACCGTTCGGTGCGCTGGACGCACTCACCCGGCTGTCGATGCGGGCCCTGCTACTCGATCTGTGGCGCACCCACGGCTTCGGAGTGCTGCTGGTCACCCACGACGTGGACGAGGCGGTCGAACTGGCCGACCGGGTGCTGGTTCTCGAGCACGGCCGCGTTGCCCACACCCTCACTGTCGAGTCGCCGCGACCATCGGAGCGCACCGTCCGGCACGACCAGTACCGGGCCGAGCTGCTAGACAAGCTCGGCGTCCGGCATTGATCACCAAGCGGCACATAGCCTTTCATGTCGGCATCGCGCTGCTGCTGGTAACGGGCTGCGTCTCGCGGGAACTCGGCCCACGGCCCATCGCCATTCCGCCGGCGGTCCCGACCGCGGAGCTCTCCGGGCTGACGCTGCGCGTCGGCGATCAGAAGGGTGGCACGGAGGCGCTACTGAACGCCGCCAATGTCCTGGATGGCCTGCCGTATCGGATTACCTTCTCCACGTTCACCTTCGGGCCACCACAGATCGAGGCGCTGAACGCGGGCCGGATCGACTTCGCGATCACCGGGAACACGCCGCCGATATTCGGAGCCGCGGCCAATTCGAAGACCCGCGTCGTCGCGGTCTGGGATGGCGCGGGATCCGGCGAGCAGATCCTCGTCCGCGCAAACTCCCCGATTACCACCGTGCATGAATTGCGCGGCAAGACGATCCTGGTCGCCAAGGGCAGCGCCGCGCATGGCAACGTGCTCGAGCATCTCGCCGACGCCGGTCTCAAACCGAAAGACGTCAAGCTGGTCTTCCTGCAGCCCGCCGACGCGTTGTCGGCATTCGCCAACGGGCAGGGCGACGCCTGGGTGATCTGGGATCCCTATACCGCGCAAGCGAATCTGACGCTGAAAGTGCGCAGCATCGGATCGGCCGACAACGGTCTCCAATTCGGCAGCGCCTCGGTGAAAGCGCTGAACGATCCGCGACGCAACGCCGCGCTGTCCGACTTGCTGGTCCGCTATGAGCGCGCGGCGCAGTGGGCACGCGACCATCCCGACCAGTGGGCCGAGAAGTACTCCGCCGCCGTGGGTATGAGCCTCCCGGTCTCCACGCTTGCCCAGAGCAGGCTCCGGCGGCTACCGGTCCCGCTCGACGACAAGGTGGTGGCCGCCGAACAACGGCTTGCCGACCTGTTCGCGTCCGCGGACCAGATTCCGGAGGCGCCCGACTTCGTCAAATGGGTCGACCGTAGGTTCAACGGTGTGCGCGGAAGCGAGCAGCACGAAGTGCCGACCACGAGGAGATGACGATGACGGTCATAGTGACGCTTGAGCTGCGGTTCAAGCCCGAAGAGGTCGCCGCGGGGCGCGAACTGATGGGCCGGATGCTGGCGGTCACCCGAGAGTTCGAGGGCAACGTGCGCACCGACACGCTGGTCGACGCGGACGACGAGGCCCACTGGCTGATCTACGAGATCTGGGAGAGCGTCGAGGCCGACGAGGCCTACCGCGCCTTCCGCGCCGGCGAGGGCAAGGTGACGCAGTTGCCTCCGCTGCTGGCCGCTCCGCCGGTGAAGATCCGCTACGTCAACAGCGACATCTAGCTGAGCGCCGGAATCACTTCGCGCTCAAAGAGTTCGATCCCGGAGCGGTCGTAGGCGGCCTCGGGGAAGTAGCAGATCACGTACTCGCAGCCGAGGTCGCGCAGCTTCTGCAGCCGCTCGATGACCTGCTCGGGGGTGCCGGCCGCCGAGTCGGGTCCGCTGGTGTTGCCGAGCATCGAGTCGACCGCGGATTCGGGGACGTAGCCGACCATGCGGTCGCGGACGCGCTGGATGCGGTCTTTGACGCCCTGCTCGGTCGGGTCGAGGATCGCGTTGACGTTGACCGACCGGACGATGGCGTCGAAGTCGGTGCCCACGTCGCGGCAATGACCGGCAAGCACCTCGGATTTGTGTGTGAAGCCTTCCGGTTCGCCGGTGAAGTTGGTGTACTGCGCGTACTTGGCGGCGATCCGCAAGGTCTTCTGCTCGCCGCCGCCAGCTATCCACAGCGGAATTCCGTTGTCCTGCAACGGCTTGGGCTGCACGATCGCGCCGTCGACCTGGTAGTGCTTGCCGTCCAGCGAGACCTTGCCGTCCCGCCAGGCGTCGCGCATGATCTGGACACCCTCGTCGAGACGACCCAGCCGCACGCCGGCCGACGGGAAGCCGTATCCGTAAGCCCGCCATTCGTGTTCGTACCACCCGCCTCCGATGCCCATCTGCACGCGGCCGCCGGAGATGATGTCTGCTGTCGCAGCGACTTTCGCTAGGTACGCCGGGCTGCGATAGCTCATCGCGGTGCACATCTGGCCGAGCTTGATCCGCGACGTGGTCGCCGCATAGGCCGACATCAACGACCACGCCTCGTGGGTGGCCTCGTCGGTCGGCATCGGCACGGTGTGGAAGTGGTCGTACACCCATACCGAATCCCACGCACTGCTGTCGGCATAGGCGGCCAGGTCGCGCATCACCGCCCAGTGCTTCTCGACGTCGATGCCGACCAGATCCAATCGCCAACCTTGCGGGATGAAGAATCCGAAGCGCATAACCTTGGACTCTAGCCCGACGACACGGCGAGCCGGCTTGGCCGTAGGAGGTCGGATGCGCATCCTCGTCTCGGGCGCCAGCATCGCGGGTCCGGTGCTGGCATATTGGCTGGCCGCGGTTTCGAGGTCACCGTGGTCGAACGAGCGCTGGCGCTCCGCAAAAGCGGCGGCCACGCCGTCGACTTGTTCGGGCCGTCGATGGAGATCTCGGAGATGATGGGCGTACCGCCACGCATCGAATCGCGTGCCACCGGGACGCAACGGCTGACCCTGTACCGCGAGGGTACGAGTCGCGCCCAAATCGCTTGCCTCCGAGGGAGAAATGATCATTCACGGGTGCCGTTCATGTTTCGGACCAAGACCGAACCCGGGACTTCAACTACCGAGACACATTGCGGCAGAAGCAGTTGCTGCGCGATGCACTAGCCGGGATGTCTGCGCAGGCTGATCGATGGCTGGCCGAGATCGACGGCACACCGAGCTTCTATTTCGACTCCATCAGCCAACTCCAATTGGATATCTGGTCGAAGAACCGGGTCACGCTTTGTGCGGATGCACGACTCGATGCCTGTGCCCGACTACCCCGAGTTGGAACCGCAGTAGGCTGGCCGAATGGATCTCACCGGTATCGGGATCTGGAGCAGCCAGCTTCGTTACGGCAATGCTGCCGAATCTGCCGATGCAGCAGCAGAATTGGACGAATTGGGCTTTCGGGCCCTGTGGATACCCGACG
Source organism: uncultured Actinomycetota bacterium (assembly GCA_963822655.1). Taxonomy (GTDB): domain Bacteria; phylum Actinomycetota; class Actinomycetes; order Mycobacteriales; family Mycobacteriaceae; genus Mycobacterium. The sequence goes on along the minus strand of CAWGIJ010000011.1, from coordinate 288,015 downwards.
TCGGCGGACAGGTCTTCGACGCGGTGGGCAACCTGCTGGGCGCGACCAAGAAGACCACGATCGCCACCGGCATTCTGAACCTGTGGATGCACACACCCGGTGATGTCGCCGAGCAATTCGCCGCACTGACGGCCGAACACGGCGACCGCTTCCTGCTGGGCATCGGGGTCAGCCACGCGCCGCTGATCGATGCCGGCTCGCCGGGTCGATACCGCAAACCGCTGGCCGCGACCGCCTCGTTCCTGGACGAATTGGATGCGACGCCGCAACCGGTTCCCGTGCAGCGGCGGGTACTCGCTGCGCTTGGCCCGAAGATGCTCTCGCTGTCCGCGCGCCGCGCCGCCGGGGCGCACCCGTACCTGGTCACTCCCGAGCACACCGCAACGGCCCGCGGGACACTGGGCGACGGACCCTTGCTGCTACCGGAGCAGACGGTGATTCTCACCGACAACGCCGACGAAGCCCGTACCATCGGAACCGACTGGCTGCGTTCATATTTGGCGCTGCCGAACTATGCCAACAACCTGCTTCGCTCCGGCTTCTCCGAGGACGACTTGACTAGGTGAGCGATCGGCTGTTCAACGCGATCATCGCGTGGGGCAACGAAGACGCCATCCTTCGCAGGGTCTCCGAGCATCGTTCGGCCGGCGCGAACCATGTCTGCATCCAGGTGCTGCTGAGCGATCCGAAGGCCTACCCGCGCGAGCAGTGGCGGCGGATCGCCGCGGCCCTCACCTAGCGAGTCACACCAGCCACTCCAAATGGCGACCACCGATGTGCCCGCCTCACAGCGACAATCGCGGTCGTTGTCGGCCCGGCATGCGACGGTTCGACCATGGATCTGCCCTATCTTCAGGGAATCGAGCTGCGTTACGTGCTCACTTTTCATTTGGCGAACCAAGGTCCGGCGACCGTCGCTGATCTGATCAACGGCCTTCGCCACCATGGTTTCCGCGTTCGCGGCCGGCCATCGAAAGTCATCTCCGATGCTCTGCGGTGGGAGATCGAGCATGGCCGGGTGCACCGGCTCGGTCGTGGTCGATACGGCCCGAGCTACATCCCACGCTCTACCGATCACCGAATCCACCATCGTGTGCTGGCGCTGCGATCGGCCGTTGTCGCTGAGAGGCGGGCACATTGAGTACCACTTTCAGGCAGATAATCGAACGGCGGATGGGATCGGGAATACCGTAGGCCTATGTCTTCCAAGCACACGCTGTTCCGGATGTTCTACCGGCTCGGCTTCACCCCGTGGGACGGCCATCCGATCGCGCAAGAACCTGCAGGATCTGGTCGAAGAATTACCCGCCGGCAAAGCCCTCGATCTCGGCTGCGGCACCGGCGACTCATCGATCTACCTGGCGCAACACGGCTGGAAAGTCACCGGCGTCGACTTATGTGCCGCACGCCCTCGACAAGGCCCGGGCCAAAGCCGCCGCGACCAAGGCATCGGTCGACTTCGTCCGCGCCGACGTCACGAAGCTGAGCCAGGAAGGCGTCGGCGCGGACTTCCGGTTGATCGTCGACAACGGCTGCCTGCACAACATGAGCGACGGCGACCGCGACGCCTACGTCCGGGAAGTCAGCGCCGTGGCCGCACCGGACGCGCGACTGCTGATCGTCGCGTTCCTGCCCGGCGGCCGGTTCGGCGTACGCGGCGTCCAGCCCGCCGAGATGGAGCGACGATTCGCCTCCGGATGGACGCTGCTGTCCACCGGAGCCGAGCGGCAACTCGACGAAGCGCAGACGCCGGCGAAGTACTACCTCTACCAACGCGAAAGCCCCTGAACCACTACGGATTCAGGGGCTTTGGCGTCTCTCGATTTAGGTCAGCGACGCCGGCGGCAGGAAGCGGTCGCCGTACTTGGCGGCCAGCTCCTTGGCCCGCGCGACGAAGGCTTCCTTGCCGATGCCGTGCTGCACCCTGGTAGCCGACGATGAACTGCGCCGAGCCACCGGTGTACGGCGGGAAGCCGATGCCCATGATCGAGCCGATGTTGGCGTCGGCGGTCGACGTGAGAACGCCTTCGTCGAGGCACTTCTGGGTTTCCAGCGCCTCGGCGAACAGCATCCGGTCGACCATGTCCTGCAGCGGCAGGTCGGTCGAACCGGACTTGAACGTCTCGCGCAGGCCCGGCCACAACCGGGTGCGCTTGCCGTCGACGTACTCGTAGAAACCGGCGCCCTTCAACCGCGACGGACGCTCGAGCTCGATCATCTTCTCGACGACCGCCTCGGCCGGGTGCGGCTCGTACGTGCCGCCGGCATCCTCGACGCCCTTGCGGCTCGCGGCCGCGATCTTGTGCATCAGCTCCAGGTTGAGCTCGTCGGACAGCTGCAGCGGCGGCGCCGGGTAGCCGGCCTGCGAACCGGCGTGCTCGATGCTGGCCGGCTCCACGCCCTCGCCCAGCATCGCCAGCGCCTCGTTCACGAAGGTGCCGATGACGCGGCTGGTGAAGAAGCCGCGGCTGTCGTTGACCACGATCGGGGTCTTGCCGATGGCCAGCGTGTAGTCGAACACCCGGGCCAGCGCCTCGTCAGAAGTCTTCTCGCCCTTGATGATTTCGACCAGCGGCATCTTGTCGACCGGGGAGAAGAAGTGGATCCCGATGAAGTCCTCCTGGCGCTTCACGCCGGTCGCCAGACCGGTGATCGGCAGCGTCGAGGTGTTCGACCCGAGCAGCGCGTTGGGCTCGACGACGTCCTCGATCTCCTGGAACACCTTGTGCTTGAGGTCCTGGTTCTCGAAGACGGCCTCGACCACGAAGTCGACGCCCTTGAGGTCGGCCGGGTCGGCGGCCGGAGTGATCCGGTCCAGCAGCGCCTTGGACTTCTCTTCGGTGGTCTTGCCCCGCTGAAGTGCCTTGGCCTCAAGCTTTTCCGCGTAGCCCTTGCCCTTCTGCGGCGGCCTCGATGCTGACGTCCTTGAGCACGACCTCGTATCCGGCCTTGGCCGAGACGTAGGCGATACCGGCGCCCATCATGCCCGCGCCCAGCACGCCGATCTTGTGGATCTTGACCGGCTCGATGCCGTCGGGACGCGACCCGCCGCCGTTGATGTGCTGCAGGTCCAGGAAGAACGCCTGGATCATGTTCTTGGCGACCTGGCCGGTGACCAGCTGGGTGAAGTAGCGGCTCTCGATGCGGCTGGCGGTGTCGAAGTCCACCTGCGCGCCCTCGACGGCCGCGTCCAGGATGGCCCGCGGCGCCGGCATCGGCGCACCCTTGAGCTGCTTCTTCAGCAGCGCCGGGAACGACGGCAGGACGCCGGCCAGCGCGGGGCTGGACGGGGTGCCGCCGGGCATCTTGTAGCCCTTCTTGTCCCACGGCTGGGTGTACGAGTCGGGGTTGTCCTTGGCCTCTTTATCCACGCCTTTGCGCTCGGGCACCAATTCGTCCACCGAGCCGACGATCTCGTCGACCAGGCCGGTCTCCTTGGCCTTGTCGGCCTTGAACCGGGTGCCCTGCGACAGGATGTTCATGAACGCGTTCTGGATGCCGAACATCCGCACGGTGCGGGTCACCCCGCCGCCGCCGGGCAGCAGGCCCAGCGTCACCTCGGGCAGACCGACGACCAGACCCTTGACGTCCGCGGCGATGCGGTGGTGACAGGCCAGCGCGATCTCCAGGCCACCGCCGAGCGCGGCGCCGTTGATGGCGGCCACCACCGGCTTGCCGAGGGTCTCCAGCGCGCGCAGGTCACGCTTGACCGACTCGACCATGTCGAACGCCTCGCCGGCGTTCTCCGGGCCGAGCTTGATCATGCCCTTGAGGTCGCCGCCGGCGAAGAAGGTCTTCTTCGCGCTGGTGATGACCACGCCGGTGACCGAATCCTTCTCGGCGACAAGCTTTTCCACCGCGTTGTGCATCGACTCCGCGTAGTGCTCGTTCATCACGTTGGCCGACCCGGTGGGGTCGTCAAGGGTCAAGGTGACGATGCCGTCGGCATCCTTGTCCCACTGCAATGGTGTTCTCTGCCATGGTCTTAAACCCTCTCGATGATGGTGGCGACACCCATGCCGCCGCCGATGCACAGCGTGATCAGCGCGCGACGGGCGTTGCGGCGCTCGAGCTCGTCGACCATGGTTCCGGTGATCATCGCGCCGGTGGCACCCAGCGGGTGTCCCATCGCGATGGCGCCGCCGTTGACGTTGAGCTTCTCGTCCGGGATGTTCAGGTCCTTCTGGAACTTCAGCACGACGGAGGCGAAGGCCTCGTTCAGCTCGAACAGGTCGATGTCGTCGACCGTCAGGCCGGCGCGGTCCAGCACCTTCTGGGTGGCCGGGGTCGGGCCGGTGAGCATGATGACCGGGTCGGCGCCGCTGGTGGCGGTGGCCACGATGCGCGCCCGCGGGGTCAGGCCCTGCGACTTGCCCGCGGCTTCGGAGCCGACCAGCACCAGCGCGGCGCCGTCGACGATGCCGGAGCTGTTACCGCCGGTGTGGACGTGGTTGATCTTCTCGACGGCGTGGTACTTGGTCAGCGCCACGTCGTCGAAGCCGCCCATCTCGCCGATGCCGTCGAACGCGGTCTTCAGCTTGCCCAGGCCTTCCAGGTCGCTGTCGGGTCGCATGTGCTCGTCGTGGTCGAGGATGAGCAGACCGTTCTGGTCACGAACCGGCACAACCGATTTCGCGAAGTAGCCGCCGGACCATGCCGCGGCCGCCTTCTCCTGCGAGCGCAGCGCGTAGCGGTCGACGTCCTCGCGGGAGAAGCCCTCGATGGTGGCGATCAGGTCGGCGCCGATGCCCTGCGGCACGAAGCCGATCCGGTAGTTGGTCTCCGGGTCGGTCGCCCAGGCGCCGCCGTCGGAGCCCATCGGGACGCGGCTCATCGACTCGACACCGCCGGCCAGCACCAGGTCGTCCCAGCCGGAGCGCACCTTCTGCGCGGCGGTGTTGACGGCTTCCAGGCCGGAGGCGCAGAACCGGTTGAGCTGCACGCCACCGGTGGTCTCGGGCAGCCCGGCGGCCAGCACCGCGGTGCGGGCGATGTCGCCACCCTGGTCGCCGACCGGCGACACCACGCCCAGGATCAGGTCGCTGATCAGGGTCTCGTCCAGGTCGGGGAAGCGGCGGCGCAGTTCGTCGACCAGGCCGACGACCAGGTTCAGCGGCTTGACCTCGTTCAGCGAGCCTTTGCGCTGCTTGCCGCGCGGCGTGCGGATGGCCTCGTAGATGAAGGCTTCTTCGGACATGACTGATTCCTCTTCAACCGATGTTTGGGGTTTGGGGTCCGTCGTTGGCGACGCTAGTCCTCTGTCGGCCACCCTAACAAAGTGCCCGGCCAACCTGTTGGTTGGGAGGGCTCGGGCCGAACGTGAAGCAGGCCGCATCTTGCGCCCAGCGTGAAGCTGGCACGCTCGACTCGGGCGTGCACGGCACGCGGCGCATTAAGCTCGACGGCCATGACGGTGTCGCGACTGCAACCGTATGCAACCACGGTGTTCGCCGAGATGTCAGCGCTGGCGGCACGCGTCGGCGCGGTGAACCTCGGCCAGGGTTTCCCCGACGAGGACGGGCCGCCGGCCATGCTCAAGGCCGCCCAGGACGCCATCGCCGACGGCGTCAACCAGTACCCGCCGGGCATCGGCATCCCCGCACTGCGCGAGGCGGTCGCCGCTCAACGCAAGAGGAAGTACGACGTCGACTACGACCCGGCGACCGAAGTACTGGTGACCGTCGGAGCCACCGAGGCCATCGCCGCGGCCGTGTTCGGTCTGGTCGAGCCCGGCTCCGAGGTGATCCTGATCCAGCCGTTCTACGACTCGTACTCGCCGGTGGTGGCGATGGCCGGTGCCAAGCGGGTCGTGGTGCCGCTGGTGCCGGACGGCCGCGACTTCGCGCTCGACATCGACGCGCTGCGGCGGGCGGTCACGCCGCGGACCCGGGCGCTGATGCTGAACTCGCCGCACAATCCCACCGGCACCGTGCTGAGCGCGACCGAACTCGCGGCGATCGCCGAGGTCGCCGATCGCGGCCGACCTACTGGTCATCACCGACGAGGTCTACGAGCATCTGGTACTTCGACGGCCGCCGGCACTTGCCGCTGGCCGGATTCGACGGGATGGCCGAGCGCACCATCACGATCTCCAGCGCGGCGAAGATGTTCAACTGCACCGGCTGGAAGATCGGATGGGCCTGCGGGCCGGCGGAACTCATTCAGGGCGTGCGGGCGGCCAAGCAGTACCTGAGCTACGTCGGGGGCGCCCCGTTCCAGCCGGCGGTGGCCGACGCCCTCAACACCGAGGACGCCTGGGTGGAGGAGCTGCGAAACTCGTTGCAGGGCAGGCGCGATCGGCTCGCGCGCGGGCTGACCGAGATCGGCTTCGGCGTCCTCAACAGCGCGGGCACCTACTTCCTGTGCGCCGATCCGCGTCCGCTGGGCTACGACGACAGCACCGCGTTCTGCGCGGCACTACCCGAACAGGTCGGGGTGGCCGCGATCCCGATGACGGCGTTCTGCGATCCCGCCGCCGACGACTGGGCGACGTGGAATCACTTGGTGCGCTTCACTTTCTGCAAGCGCGACGACACGCTCGACGAGGCGATCAGCCGGCTTGGGCAACTACGCGGTTAGACCGTTCGACGCGACCATCGCCATGACCTTGCGCCGCAGCCCCTCGGTCGCGGCGTAGAGGATCTTCTTGCGCGCCCGGTTGACCAGGAACTCCGGTATCGGCGCCGACGGCTCGAGGGTGATCTCGAATCGCACCCGCGTCCGGTCCTCGGTTTCGCGGTGCATCGTGTACTCGACGTGCTGCGCGTGCTGCTGCAGCGTTTTGTGGGCGTCCCACACCACCCAGTCCGGCCCCCAGTGGTATTCGAGCACCTCGGTGTCGACGATGCCGGAGACCCGGATGGTGACCTTCACATGATGGGGCCGGCCGTCGGGATAGCAATCGATGACCTCGGCCCGCTTGTGCACCGAGGACCAGGTCGGCACCGAGCCGACGTCGGCCAGCGCCTCCAGAATCACCTCCGGCGGCGCGTCGATGACAACCTCACGCGATGCTTGTACGGCCACTACGAGCAAACTAGCAACGGACCGCATTCGCGGAGCTTACTGTTGGGAAATGCAGCAATTGAGTTGGACCGATGACATGTTGCTGCGCGCGGAGACGCCGGAAACACCGCAACAAATCCAGCTGCTGCTGATCTACGACCCGTCGACCGCACCGGGCGGGAAAGTCACCTTCAAGGGGATTCTCGAGGAGCTCGACGCGCGGCTGCATCTCGCGGATGTCTTTCGCCGACGCCTGACCGAGTCGCCAGTGGGACTCGATCGGCCGTACTGGGTCGACGACCCGAGTTTCGATCTCGAATACCACGTCCGCCACATCGGGCTGCCTCAGCCGGGCGACTGGCGACAGCTGTGCATCCAGGTCGCGCGGCTGCACGGCCGGCAGATCGACCTGCGCCGACCGCCGTGGGAGATCACCGTCATCGAGGGGCTGAATGCGGTTCCGGGAGTGCCGAAGGGCTCGTTCGCGATGGCGCTGAAACTGCACCACTGCGCGGTCGACGGCATGGCCAGCGTGCAGATGATCGCGGCGCTGCACGACCTCGCGGCGGACAGCCCCCGGCCCGCGCCGCCCGAACCTCCGTGGCAGCCCGCCCCGCTGCCCTCGACCGCAAACCTGTTGTCGCGCACGGCAATCAAAGCGGCGACCTACCCCGTGCGGGCCGGTGCGGTGATGGCGTCGCACGCCCCCAAGGCGGTACTCGGGCTGGCCGGTCTGCCGATGAAGCTGGTCAGCGGCGTGTCCAAGATCCCCGAGCTCAGCGCGCCGTCGTTTCCGCCGAAGACCCGGTTCAACCAAACCGTCTCGCCGCACCGGGTTTTCGAGGCCCGCTTCCACTCCCTCGACGACTTCAAGCGGATCAAGGCGCGGGTGCCCGGCGCGACGGTCAACGACGTGGCGCTGGCCTATGTGGGGGGCACGCTCCGGCACTATCTGGAGGGTCACGGCGAGCTTCCCGACGAGTCGCTGGTGGCGGCCTGCCCGATGTCACTGCGTCCGACCGACGACACGACCAGCCAGGGCAACGCGCTGTTCGGCCGGTTGCAGTCGCTGGGCACCGACATCCCCGACCCGCTGGTCCGGCTCGCGACGATCGCCGAGTCGACAGCGGGCAGCCGCAACGGCTCGGACCGCTCGGTCCACAGCCAGTTGATCGAACTCATCGGGACGGTGCCGACCTCGCTGCTCGGCATCGCGGCCAAGGCCGCCAGCGTGTTGCCCTTCTCCGGCCCGAACGTCGCGAACACGACGGTGACCAACGTGCCGGGCCCGCCGCTGCCGCTGTATTTCTGCGGGGCGCAACTGCTGCGCGCCGCGGGCCTCGGGCCGTTGATCGGCGGGATGAACCTCATCCACGTCGTCGCCAGCTACAACGGGACGTTGTCGATCAGCGCCACCGCCGACCGCGACTCGCTACCCGACCCGGGGCACTACGCCGAGTGCATGGAGCAGGCCTTCGAGGAGTTGCTCTCGATCGCATAGTGAGAGCGAGTGACGGGATTCGAACCCGTGTGTACGGCTTTGCAGGCCGCTGCCTAGCCGCTCAGCCACACCCGCATGAGGACATACCGTGCCAGCACCACCCGTTGGCGGGCCACGGTTTTCCTCGACACGATCGCTACTTCGGTTGCTCCGAACCGAAACTGGCCATCACCTGGTCACGCAGTCCCTTGGTCGCGGCGTCGAGGACGATCTCGCTCGCCCGCCGAACGACGAAGGCCGGCACCGGCCCGGCCGGCTCTACGGTGATGTCGAAGCGCACCCGGGTCCGATCGACACCGACCGGTTGCAGGTTGTATTCGACGTGCTGGCCGCGCTGCTGGAATGTGTCGCTGGCGTCCCAGACCACCCAGTTCGGACCCCAGTGGTACTCCAGGATCTCGTTGTCGACGAGCCCGAAGATCTTGATGGTCGCCTTCACGTGATGCGGGCGGCCGTCGGAATACCAGTCCAGCACCTGAATCCGCTTGTGCACCGGCGACCATGTCGACAGTGACCCGACGTCAGCCAACGCCTCCAGGATCACTCCCGGCGGGGCGTCGATGACGATCTCTCGCGATGCTTGCACGGCCACTATCGACCAAGCTAGCAAAAGCGCGCGTCGTAAATTGGCTGTTTACCAGTCGATTTCGTCGAGCGGTGTGGTCGACTGCGGTATCGGCCCGACCTGCGCGGCCGACGTGCGGGAGAACCGCGGGGCCGGCGCTGCCTGGTCGATACCGTGCGCGTTGACCACCGACGCACGCGCATTCAGATGCGGGTCGACGGCGGCCTCGCTCCACGTCAGCACCGGGGTGACGCAGGCATCGGTGCCGTCGAAGATCTCGGCCCACTCGTCGCGCGTCTTGCCGGCGAACCGCCGGGTGAAGACGTCGAACATCGTTGGGAATTCCCCGATTTCGAACTGCCCCGGCACGTCGTCGGCCGTGAGCTCCAGGCCGGCCAGCAACGCCGCGAAGAACTGCGGCTCGATCGCGCCGACGGCCATGTATTTGCCGTCGGAGGTCTCGTAGCAGCGATAGAACGGCGCGCCGCCGTCGAGAAGGAACGACTCCCGCTCGTCGCGCATCGAACCGGTCGACTTCATCGTCCACATCATCTGCGCGAGCACGCTGACGCCGTCGACCATCGCGGCGTCGATCACCTGACCCTTGCCCGACTTCTCCCGCTCGTAGAGCGCCGAGACGATGCCCAGTAGGACGAACATCGAGCCGCCGCCGAAGTCGGCCACCAGGTTCAGCGGCGGCATCGGCGGCCGGTCGCGGTAGCCCAGCGCCGACAGCGCGCCGGTCTGCGACAGGTAGTTGATGTCGTGTCCGGCCGTGCTGGCCCGCGGCCCGTCCTGCCCCCACCCGGTGATCCGCGCGAAGATCAGCCGTGGGTTCACCGCGGCGCAATCGCCGGGGCCGATGCCGAGCCGTTCGCAGGTGCCGGGTCGAAAACAGTCCAGCAGCACATCGGCTTTGGCCGCCAGGTCCAGCAGCTTCTGTGGATCGGCTTTGACGTCCAGGTCAACGATCCGCTTGCCGCGATGGAGCAGGTCGAGGTTCTCGGCGGGCAGGATCAGTCCGCCGGGGCGGCGCACCCGCACAACGTCAGCGCCCAGATCGGCGAGCACCATCGCCGCGTGTGGGCCGGGTCCGATGCCGCCGAGTTCGATAACTTTTACGCCCGCAAGGGGTCCGGTGGCGGTCACCCGCGAAACGTTACTAGTGAATCCGGTCGGGCCGTCGGGCTGATTCGTTATGTTCAGCCGATGACGTCCCGCTTCGGTCCCCGCGGCCTTGTCGACCTCGCGGAGCAGACCGTGCGCACCTATATCAAGGCTGCGAGTTGGAGCGAACGGCAGATCTTCGGACTGATCAGGTCCGGGATGAAGATCCCCGAGCCGCCGGAAACAACAGAGTCATTGGACCCGCCCGCTCCCCACGAGGAAGCCCCTGAGGGCCTGGACGCCAAGATGCGCGGACTGCTCGGCCGCGCGGTCGAACAGAGTTCTACGTCGAGCCGCCAGGAGCTCTTCCACAAGATCCTCGACCAACTCGTGCCCGACGAGGCGCGCATCGTTAGCGCGCTTTCCGACGGGTCCGCCTCTCCGCTACTCAACGTGTACGCCCGAACCCGGACCGGGCTGGTGGGCGAAGCCGTGCTGGAGAACATGTCGCTGATCGGGAAGACCGCCAATCTCGCGCTTCCCCACCTGACGCCGATGTACGTCAGCCACCTGCTCTCGCTGGGTCTGGTCGAGTCCGGCCCGGAGGACACCTCGATGAAGGACGAGTACGAGATCCTCGCCGCCGATACAGCCGTGCTCCAAGCCATCAAGACCGCCAGCCGCGGTCCCATCTCCGCCCCCATCGAGCGATACACACTGCGATTGTCCGGGCTCGGTCTTGAGCTGTGGGCCGCGACGAACAGCTCTCAGGACCGGGAGTGACCTCATCGGTTGTCGCCTGGGGCCAGTCCTGGGGCGAGATCATTTCCGATGCCAAGCTCAACTGGTTCATCTACCTGTCGATGCCGTTCATCGCGGCCTTTGTCGGCTACACCACGAAGCTGGTCGCGCTGCAGATGCTGTACCGCCCAATCGAATTCGTGGGTGTCGGGCCCATCGGCTGGCAGGGCGTGGTGCCGCGCCGGGCCGGCAAGACCGCAGCCGTGACGATCCAGATGCTCACCGACAAGCTGCTCAAGCCCGAGGAGATCCTGGACAAGATCGACGCCAGACAGGCGGTGGAGGATCTCCGAGAGCCGCTCACCCGAACGATCGACACAATGGCCCGCGATCTGGCCGAGCAGCTACGCCCCGGTCTATGGGACTCACTCCCGGCCGCGGGACGCAACGCCGTGCTGTCCCGCGTGCACGCCGCCGCACCTGGAGTCGTCGACAACATCTTCGTTGCGATGAAGGAGGACCTGCCGAGATTCATCGATCTGCAGTACCTCGCCGTCACGACCCTGGTCAGAAACAAGGTTCAACTCAACGAGCTGATGAAGGGCATGGGCGGGGCGGCGATGAAATTCATCCGCCGCAGCGGTATCTATTTCGGCTTCGCGATCGGCTTGGTGCAGATGGTCGCGTGGGGTGTATTTCACAACCCGTGGATCATGCCGACGTTCGGCTTTTTCACCGGGTTCGCCAGCGACTGGCTGGCCCTCAATCTTATCTTCATCCCGCGCGAACCGAAAAAGCTGCTGGGCTTCATCCCCGTGCAGGGCGTCCTTCACGCGCAACGCGAAAATGTCACGCGCGACTACGCCCGCATACTCGCCAACGACCTCTTCTCCGCCGATGTCCTCCTCGAAGCGATTCTGCACGGCCCCACCTCCGAGCGGCTTTTCGCGGCCATCGAGAAGGAGGTTTCGGCAGCGATCGACGCGCAAGCCGGGGTCGCCCGGCCGGTGATCACGCTCGCGATCGGCACCAAGCGCTACCGCGAGGCGAAAGACACCGTCGTGCGGATGGTTCTCGAGCGGCTCCCGGACACGATGCAGGAGGCGAAGGACTACACCGCCAAGACCCTCGACATCGAGAACCTCATCGTCGAGAAGATGAGCGAGCTGAGCCCCGAGCAGTACGAATCAATCCTGCGACCCGTTTTCAAAGACGACGAGATGTTGATGGTCACCGTTGGCGCGATCCTGGGCTTCCTGGTCGGCGAGCTGCAAGTGGTCTTCGTCGAACATCTATCCCGCTGAAAACCGCTGTCAATTACCCTTTTTCAGTTCCAACACGCGGTCGCGCAAACCCTTGGTTCCGGTGTCGACTGTGCCCTTGATGGCTCGCTTGATCACGAAACCGGGCAACGGAACGACGGGGTCGACGCTGATCTCGAAGACGACCTTGGTCTTGTCACCGTTCGGGGTCAACGTATACGACGCGTCCTGAGAGCGCTGCTGACCGGAACTGACCAACGTCCAGCTGACCTTGTTCTTGGTCCACGTGTAGGCGACCACTTGTTCGTCGGTGATCCCCGCGGCCTTCACCTTCATCTTCACTTTCAGCGGCCGGCCGTTTTTGTCCGCCTCGAGAACCTCCGCGCTCTGGTGGGGCGGCGACCAACTGGTGACCGAGTCCATGTCGCCGATCACGTCGAGGATCGCCTCCGGAGACGCCTCGATGACGATTTCGCGGGTTTCTTTGATTGCCATGACCGGACGATAGCGAGGGCCGAGAGCGCGCAGGGCGGTTTCGAACGCAGACGCGTAGCGTCGACGTCGTGACTGACTCGTCCTACACCGTCGGCGACTACCTGCTGGACCGCCTGGCCGAACTCGGTGTCACCGAAGTGTTCGGGGTGCCCGGTGACTACAACCTGGAATTCCTTGATCACATCGTCGCCCACTCGCAGCTGCGCTGGGTCGGCAACGCCAACGAGCTCAACGCCGGATACGCCGCCGACGGCTACGGTCGCCTGCGTGGAATGTCGGCTGTGGTAACCACATTCGGTGTCGGCGAGCTGTCGGCCAGCAATGCGATCGCGGGCAGCTACGCCGAGCACGTGCCGGTGGTGCACATTGTCGGCGGCCCGTCGAAGGACGCGCAGGGCACCCGGCGCGCGCTGCATCATTCGCTTGGCGACGGCGACTTCGAGCACTTTCTGCGAGTGAGCCGGGAAATCACCTGTGCGCAAGCCAATCTCATGCCCGCCACCGCCACCCGGGAGATCGACCGGGTGCTCTGCGAGGTCCGCGAGCAACGCCGGCCGGGTTATCTGTTGCTGTCCACCGACGTCGCACGCTTCGAAACCGAACCACCGACTGCACCGCTTCCGCTATACACCGGTGGCACCAGCCCGCGCGCCTTGGCGTTATTCACTGAAGCGGCAAGCGCACTCATCGATGACCACCAGTTGACGGTTCTGGCCGATCTGCTGGTGCACCGGCTCAACGCGGTCCACAATCTCGAGGCGCTGCTGGCCGCCGACGTGGTGCCGCACGCCACGCTGATGTGGGGCAAGAGCCTGGTCGACGAGAGCGCACCGGAATACCTGGGCATCTACGCCGGATCCGCCAGCGCCGAAGCGGTCCGCACCGCGATCGAGGACGCTCCGGCGCTCGTCACGGCGGGCGTGGTGTTCACCGATATGGTCAGCGGATTCTTCAGCCAGCGCATCGACCCGACCCGAACCATCGACATCGGGCCGCAGCAGAGCACGGTCGGCCTCGAGGTGTTCGCGCCCTTGGAGATGGGTGCGGCGCTGGACGCCATCACCACGATCCTCACCGAACGCGGCGTCCACTCGCCCGCGGTGGCGGCGACGTCCGACGACGCCCCACTGAACCGGCCGGCCCGCGATCAGCCGCTGAGCCAGAAAGTGTTGTGGGACAGGTTCTGTGAGGCGCTGACGCCTGGCAACATCGTCCTGGCGGACCAGGGCACATCGTTCTACGGGATGGCCACCCACCGGCTGCCCCAAGGCGTGACCTTCATCGGCCAACCGCTGTGGGGCTCAATCGGATACACGCTGCCTGCCACCCTCGGTGCGGGTCTCGCGGAGCGGCACCGGCGGCCGGTGCTGCTGATCGGCGACGGCGCCGCCCAGCTGACAGTGCAAGAGCTGGGCGCGTTTTCGCGCGAAGGCCTGTCGCCGGTCGTCGTTGTGGTGAACAACGACGGCTACACCATCGAGCGGATGATTCACGGAAAGACCGCGCCTTACAACGACATTGTGCGATGGAGTTGGGCCGACATCCCCACCGCCCTCGGCGTGACGAACCACCTGATCTTTCGGGCCGAGACTTACGGCGAGCTCGACGACGCGTTCGTCGCCGCCGCGGAGCACCAGGACCGGATGGTGCTGATCGAGGCGCTGGTGCCGCGTCTGGATGTCCCCGACCTGTTGACCGATCTGGTCGCCGATCTCGGCTGAAGGCAGCCCGCGTCGATAACGCTTACGCGCGTGCCCCGCGGTCCGCACCCGACGCCCCGAGTAGCAGGCGCAGCGTGCGCCGGCAGCGACCGCACTCCGCGCCTGCGCCGCAGGCCTTCGATATCTCGTTCGTCGTCGACGCCCCGCCGGCGATTACCTCGGCCACAACCTGACTGGTGATTCCGTTGCACAGGCAGACGAACATCGCGCGGCCGCTCAATCCTCGATGCGCATCATGTCGAAGAATTTTCCGACGAACACCGGCGGATAGGCGCCTCGGCCGGCGCCGGCTATCCACGGCGCCGCGGTGTCGGGATGCTCGATCCAGTCACGCGCGCGGTTCTCGTCGTCGAGCTCCTGCATGATCATCACTTCGTGGCCGTCGTCGAAAGCCCGGAACAGCCGGGTTTCCCGAATGCCGGCCGCATCGAATCGCGATGATGCACTTCGGATCTCAGCGGTCAGCGTGTCTACGTCGTCAACCGAAGCGATCGCGGCGACGATGACCCCGGGCACCTCTCGAGCCGACGGAGCCACGGCTCCGAACCGTTCGACGATCTCACCGGCGAAGACCGCCGGGAGGTCTTCGACGCCGACCGCGTCGAACCACTCGAAGAACACCCGCGACCGCAGCAGCTCCACGATCGGCTCCCGGCTGCGCACACCGATCGTCACCAGCACCCGGCCGTAGTCGTGCGTCGAGGTGTAGACCAGCACATGGTGCGCACCGATATCGGCGAGCGCGGATCTCCGGCGTTGCAGCAGAGGCCACACCTGCTCGGGATCGGGCACGCGGTAGTCCGACGCGATCACCAGTGAATGGGAATGCGGATCCGTTGGGCTCACCGGAGTTGGTCCTTCATCACCTTTCCGGTGGCGTTCAGCGGCAGGCCGTCGAGGAACTCGACGTATCGCGGCGCCTTGAATCCGGCCATCCGATCACGGCACCACGCCATCAAATCATCCTCGGACACAGGTGTTTTCGGTACCACAAAGGCCTTCCCTACCTGGCCGAGCCGCTCGTCGGGAACCCCGATCACGGCGACCTGAGCAACCGCCGGGTGCTCCAGCATGAAGCCCTCGATCTCGGCCGGGTACGCATTGAACCCGCCAACGATGAACATGTCCTTTTTACGCCCGTCGATCTTCAATCGGCCGGACTTGTCGAAATTGCCCAGATCTCCGGTGTGCAGCCAGCCGTCCTGGTCGATCGCCTGTGCGGTGGCCTCCGGATCGTCGAGGTAGCCCTGCATGACGCCGTATCCGCGGACCAGCACCTCGCCGTCGTCGGCGATGCGCACCTCGACGTCCTCGCAGGGCAGTCCCGCGGTGGTGGCCACGTCCTCGAAGGAGTCACCCGGCCGCGACAGCGTCACGTTGCCGGCCTCGGTGAGCCCGTACCCGGTCATCAACGTCCGGAACGGCAGTTCGCCGTGGATGCGGCGAACCAGCTCGACCGGGATGTCGGCGGCGCCGGTCACGCCCGCCCGCAGCGTCGACAGCTTGGCCTTGTCGCGGACGGTCAGCAACGAGTGGTACAGCGTCGGCGGGCCGGGCAGCATCGAGATACGTTCACGCTCAATGAGTTCCACGACATTGTCGATGTCGAACACCGCCAGCGGCAGCATGGTCGCGCCGCGTAGGAACGACGCGATCAGCCCGGCTTTCAAGCCGAACGTGTGGAAGTAAGGGTTGATCATGAGATAGCGGTCGCCCTCCCGCAGGTCGGCGAGCGTCGCCCACTCCTCGTACATGCGCAGGGTCTGGCGATGGTTCATCATCGCGCCCTTCGGGCGACCCGTCGTGCCCGAGGTGAAGATGATGTCGGAGACGTCCGCGCCGCTCACCGGACGCTCGAACGGCGAACCGCTGGAGAGGAAGTCGGACTTCAGATCGATGACCGGAACACCCGCCGGGGCGATGTAGTCCTGGTCGAGGAATCCCTTCTGCACCAGAACGGCTTTCGCCTGGCTGCGGGTGATGATGTCGCCGGCTTCGTCGGGCTTGAAGCGGGTGTTCACCGGAACCAGCACGCCGCCGGCCGTCATCACTCCGAACGCGGCGATGATCCACTCCGCCGAGTTCGGCGCCCAGACCGCGATCCGATCACCCTTGTCGATGCCGAGATCGGCGAAAGCACCTGCAGCGCAACGAATCCGGTCGACGACCTCACGGAAAGTCAAGCGCAGCGGACCGTCGACAACCGCTTCCGCGTCGCCGAACCGATCCGCCGCGCTCGCGACCATCTCGGGGATGGTCTGCCACAGCAGGCTAATAGGTCACACCGTGACGAGTCGAGAAAGGTTCCCGCCCATGATCTTTGCCTGGTCGTCGGCGGACAGGTGCGACAGCGCCTTGATGTAATAGGTCGGCTCCGCCAGCCCTTCCGGATGCGGCCAGTCCGAGCCGTACAGCACCTGATCCACACCGACGAGGTTGACCAGGTCGTCGATGCCGTCCTCGAAGAACGGGCTGACGTGGATCCGGTTCTTGACCATTTCGACGGGGTCGCTCGGGAAGGCTTCGGGGGCCTTTCGGAACACCTCGGCCAGGCCGTCCAGCAGCGGCGTCATCCACTTCGAGCCGGCCTCGACGATCGCGACCTTCAGCTTCGGGTGGCGGTAGAGCGCGCCGTGGATCACCCACGAACCGACCGAGTCCTGGATCGGCCGCCACTCGTTGAGGATGCCCATCGCGTTGGTCTGGAACGGCAGCATCTCTGCGCTGGCACCGTCCCATTCGGAGGTGTAGCGGGAGTAGCCGCTGTCGCTGGAGTGCATGCCGACCAGCACGTCGTGCTCGACGACCCGCTCCCAGAACGGGTCGAACTCGGGCAGCGCGAACGACCGCGGGCCGCGGAAGCCGGGAACCGGCGCCGGGCGGACCAGGATGCACCGGGCACCGCGCTTGACGGCCCACTCCAGCTCCTCGATCGCCTTCTCGACGATCGGCAGCGTGATGACCGGAGTGGTGAAGATGCGGTTCTGGTAGTTGAAGCCCCAGACCTCGTCGAGCCACTCGTTCAGCGCGTGAACCAGAACGTGGATGGCGACCGGGTCGTCCGACAGCCGCTCCTCGAGCAGGCTGGCCAGCGTCGGGAACATCAGGGTGCGGTCGAGTCCCAGCTCGTTCATCTTCTCCAGGCGGGGCCGGGCTCGAAGAACGCCGGGATCGCGCGCATCGGCTCGCCGAACAGCTCGCGTTTGCTCTTGCCGTCCGGGTTGCCGTACTTGAAGTATTCCTCCCAGGCGCCCGGCTTGGCGACGACCTCGAAGGTCGGGTTGGGAATGTAGTTGCTGATCTGACCCCGGATCGCGATCTTCGTCCGCCCGTTGAGCTGCGGGTACTGGACGTAGTCCTTGTACTCCTTGGGCAGGAACTTGGTCAGCGCCTCCGGCGGCTCGTAGAGATGGTTGTCCGCGTCGAAGATCGGAAACGGAACGTCCACCTTGTGCGACAACTGCCCCATGAAATCCTCCTTCACAATTTGTGAGAATGATATTCTCACCCCGAGGCTACCGCAATGCCCTCGGGCCTCCACACGCCCCGTCCGGCAGGAATATTGCGCATTGGCGCCGGCGCCGCGGCGGCAGACGTTAGGGTCTTGGGAAAGGCGGCGGCGCTGTCATTCTCCGTTCAGGAGAACGTCAATATCGTCGGGATCGAGCGGGCCGGAGGTGCGCATGACAACCATCGGTAAGGCCGCGCTGGGCGTGGCGTTGGCAGCCCTGGCGGCAACGGGAACCGCCGCGCCGTCGCGCGCCGACGATCCGCCGATGCACCAGGTCCGGTACGTCATCACATCAGCGAGTCCGATCTGGGCCGACATTTACTACCTGGATCAAGACCCGGCCAAATTCTCCGACTACAGCCACAACCCGTACCAATACACTCCGAACGTCCAAGCCGACATCGGGCCGGGCCACCCATGGACCTCCCCGCCCGTGATGCTCAGAGACCCCAACAACTACGCGATGGTCTCGGTCAGCACCGGCACCGAACCGGGCACGCCGATGTTTCACTGCGCGCTGGTGGTGGACGGGGCGGTCGTCACGTCCAACGACGGCGCGAAGGGCACGCTCTGCTCGCTGCGCACCTGGTGAGCGGGTCAGATTTCGGGATCGCCCTCGAGATGGCGGAGGTAGGCCTCGACGATCTCGACGGTCTCGCCGTGGCCGGCGGACATGTCGAGGGCCTGCTCGATCACCAGCACCCGGGACACGCTGGTCATCAGCACCGACCACACCAGCGGCGGGAACTTCACCGGGTCGACTCCGTAGCGCTCCAGGATCGTCGTCAGCGCTTTGCGCTGCTCTTCGCGAAACCGCTCGGCGTACAACGCGATCTCGGCCTTGAGCGCCTTGCGATGGTTAGCCAACGCGATGAACTCCATCGTGATCGTGGTGGCCGCCGGGTCGGTGCTGAACCGCCACAGCGCCCACAGCGGCTGCGGCGCCTTCAACATCTGCGCCTGCACCTCGAGCCCTTCCTCGGCGCGACGGCGGAACGCGGCCAGGAACAGATCGTCCATCGTGCGGAAGTAGTAGTGCACCAACTGCGGCTTGAGCGCCGCCCGTTCGGCGACCCGTCGCGAAGTCACTGCGGCATAACCCTCTTCGAGCATCAACTGCTCGGCGGCGTCGAGCAGCACCGTCCGGTTCTTCGCGTCCGGTGCCCCGATCCTGCGGTCCGAAGTCATGCCGTGGTTCCACACTCTCGCCGACATTTGCTGAACATGGGTGATCGTAGCGTCGGGCCACGTTCTCGCCTTGACCACGACATTAGCGTCATGCTAAGCAGGTGCTCAGCAAGTTCCGCACATTTGCCGAATTCAGTCCCGGGCGGCACCACATCTGGCCGCCCGCACACCACGGGTAGAACAGCCTCGGGAGGCGCGCAACACCATGACCACCTTCGACTCCATCGACTTCTTCACCGACCAGTCGCTGGTTCCCGATCCGCACCCGTACTTCGATCACCTGCGCAGCCAGAACCCGGTGCTGCGGCTACCGCACTACAACGTCGTCGCGGTGACCGGCTGGGAAGAAGCCAACGCGGTGTACAAAGACCCAGAGACGTTCTCCAACATCGTTGCGCTCGGCGGCCCGTTTCCACCGCTGCCCTTCGACGTCGAGGGCTCTGATGACCTCCGTCCCCTGATCGATGCCCATCGCAGCCAGTTCCCGATGTTCGAGCACATGGTCACGATGGATCCTCCCGACCACACCAAGGCGCGCTCGATCCTGAGCCGGTTGCTCACGCCGAGCCGGCTGAAGGAAAACGAGGAGTTCATGTGGCGGCTCGCCGACCGCCAGCTCGACGAGTTCCTCGGCAACGGCGAGTGCGAGTTCATCGGCGAGTACTCAAAGCCGTTTGCCACGCTGGTGATCGCCGACCTGCTCGGTGTGCCCGAAGAAGACCACAAAGAGTTCCGCACCGTGCTGGGCGCCGACCGGCCCGGCGCGCGGGTGGGGTCGCTCGAACTGGAGTCGGTGGGCATCAACCCGTTGGAGTGGCTCGACGACATGTTCTGCGCCTACATCGAGGAGCGGCGCAGCTCTCCTCGCGACGATGTGCTGACGTCGCTGGCGACGGCGAAGTACCCCGACGGGTCCACGCCCGAGGTTCTCGATGTAAGCCGTTCTGCGACATTCCTTTTCGCCGCGGGTCAGGAGACCACCGCGAAGCTGCTCTCGGCGGCGCTGCAGGCGTTGGGTGACCGGCCCGAAGTTCAGCAGAGGTTGCGTGACGACCGCAGCCTGATTCCTGGCTTCATCGAGGAATCGCTGCGATTCGAGAGCCCGGTCAAGAGCGACTCGCGACTGGCCGTGCGGTCGACCAACGTGGGCGGTGTCGACATTCCGGTCGGCACCGTCGTGATGATCCTGCCCGGCGCCGCCAACCGCGACCCGCGCCGCTTCGAGAACCCACACGAATTCCAGATCGATCGCAAGAACGTCCGCGAGCACATGGCGTTCGCGCGCGGCGTGCACTCCTGCCCCGGCGCTCCGTTGGCCCGGGTGGAAGGTCGCGTCTCGATCGAGCGGATCCTGGATCGGATGTCCGACATCTCGATCAGCGAGACCCAGCACGGTCCGATCGACGAGCGTCGCTACACCTTCGAGCCGACCTACATCCTGCGCGGCCTGTCCGATCTGCATCTGACGTTCACGCCGCGGCCCGCCTTAGCGCCGGTGAACTAACTGCGGGCCGATTCACTGAAATACGTGGCGCGGCAAGGTAACCGGAATATCCAGCGAGCTCAGCAACCCCGGTGCCGCGTCGACAACGAAGGGGATGGCGTTCACGACCCGCATCGCGGTCGCGGCCATTGCCGCGTGGCCCGCGCCATGTCCTGCTACGGCACCCATCGTCATCGCGCAGTGAATGTCGGGCTCACCCTCGATGTCGACGCGGTACGTGGCGTCTGAATCGGAAATCGGCCAATTCGGTGCGACGTCGCGCGCCATCCGGATGATGTGCTCCACCACGATCGCCTCTCGACCCGCGACCAAGCCGGTCGCCCTGGTTCGCACCGCGCCGCAGGTGCCGGCCGGAATCATGCCGAACGCCACCTCGATATCCCGGTCGGTCAGTTCGCGGTCCAGATTCCCGTGGATCTCCTCGACCTCCACCCCGAGTCCCTCGGCGATGAGATGTATCGGTGCTTTCCAAGCGATTTCGATGAAGCCCGGGGTTTTCAGCATGGGTTCGAAGTCCAAAGGGCGGGCAAAACCCATGCCGTTGATCATGACGTCGGCCACCGGGTAGTGATCGTTGAGGGCGATTTCGGAGACAGTGAGAGTGCGAATCTTCTTGGACTGTGTGCTCATCAGGAGCGCCAACTGATCGGAGGCAAATCCGGGAAAGATACCCGACGCATAGAACGATGCGCCGCCCGCCGACGCGGCCGCCGCGAGTTGATCGCGCCATTCGGTGGCGAAGTAGGACGGCGGGTAGATCAGGCTGGTCGTCGACGTCGAAACGACGTTGATACCCGCCGCTAGCAACTTGAGGTAGTCCGGGACGGCACCAGCGTCGCGTTCCGGACCGCTGGCCGCGTAGACGATGCAGTCGGGTTTGAGCGCGATGAGCGCGTCAGCATCGTTGGTCGCCGCCAGCCCCAGCGGCTCGCCGCCGACCAGCACACCCACGTCCTTGCCGACCTTGTCGGGTGAATGAACCCACACGCCAACAAGTTCCAGGTCGGGTCGGCGTCCGATGGCGTCGACCGCGACCGAACCGACCCCTCCGGTTGACCACACAACCACTCGAATGGGGTTCGCCACCGGTTCCTCCTTGCTCACCCGAGAAGAGCCTCGGCTTGCTGATGCGCCGCTGCCGCAGACCGTAGGTAAGGCCAGGCCACCTCGGGGTCGATGCCGCCGCACAACGGGTGCAACGGCAACGAGTTTCCGGCGCTGACGAATTCGGTTGCCGCAACGGGAGTCACGATGCGGTACGGGCCTGCTTCCTCCCGCAACTCCGCAACTGTCTGCGCGCGGGTGATGCTGGCCACCGAGTCGTCTCCGTGCCGGTAGGACGCGGCCATCGCGGCGTCGTGCAACAGGTGCGGGCCCAGCTGCTCCCATGCCTTATCGATGTCGTCGGCCACGAAAACCACGGTGGGAGAATCGGGCACCGGGAATTGCACGAAACCGGGGGCCCTGCCCAGCGCGCTGCACTGCTCCTCGTAATAGGCCCGCAGTTCGGGCCGGTCGATCTGCGAGATGAAGCCCAGGCCGTGCGCGGCAGCCCTGCGCACCGCGGGCTTGCTACCGCCCGCGATCATGATCGGCGGCCCGTTGGGCGATGTGCACGGCGGCGTGATGTGAATCTGCCGGCCTCGGAATTCGGCGGATTCACCACGCACCAGCCGAATCACCAGATCCAGATACTCGTCGGCCAGCCTTCCGCGAGAAGCCATCTCGACACCGAAGTGGGCGTACTCCTGATGGCGGTGCCCCACGCCGAACACGTAGGAAACCCTGCCGCGGCTGATGAGGTCGAGGACGCTCATCTCCTCGGCCAGGCGCACCGGGTCCCACAACGGCAATGGCACGGCGGCCAGCAGGATCGCCATCTGCTGTGTCCTCGCCGCGACGGCAGAGGCAAGTATCAGCGGGGTCGGCAGATGACCGTCGTCAGCCCCGTGATGCTCCGACAGCACCGTAAGCGCCGCCCCGCGCGTCTCGGCCCACGCACACATGTCGGTCACCGCCGAGTAGTGGGCGGCGGGCCCGCCGGCCCAGTCCGGCACCCGCATGTCGAAACGCAGCGTCAGCACGAGCGGGACTGTCCCTTCGAAACCGGCGGAACCAGCATCACAGGGCGTCCGTCGGGCTGGGCACTCTCCCAGCTCGACCAGATCCCCGCCGAGTATGGGCCGGGTACGCCACGCTGCTCGTAGATTCCCTGTGGGTCATAAACTTTGGCGCTCGGCCATGGCCAAGGGCACACGATCGAGGTCGCCGCGCCAGACCACCGCGAGACAACGGTGTACACGACCCCGTA
Source organism: uncultured Actinomycetota bacterium (assembly GCA_963822655.1). Classification (GTDB taxonomy): domain Bacteria; phylum Actinomycetota; class Actinomycetes; order Mycobacteriales; family Mycobacteriaceae; genus Mycobacterium. Next base: position 265,104 of record CAWGIJ010000011.1, on the reverse strand, counting down.
AGCCATGAAGGCAAGGTTGACAGCCAGCAGCATCACGAGGAACGAACCCAGTACCCGCCTACTCGGAAAGACGTTGAGCCGCAATGCCAGTCGCTCTGCTTCTGTGCGGCCGGTGTCGTCCCGATAGATCAAGATCGCCGCCGGAATCATCAGGATGCTGATCAACGAGGATTGCCACAGCAGCGGGAATTGCCAACGGGTGCCGGTGAATACCGATCCGAAGGGAATGACCTGGGTGAAGGTGTACAGGCCGATACGAACGCACAATTCTTCCATCGCGAAGTCGTAGACGAAGCCGAAAGCGAACACCAGACCGGACAGGCTGATCAGCGGGTGTCGCGAGACGAACGCGTCCCGGGCACGGCCCGCTTGCAGGCGACGCAGGACCCACATGGCCGGAAAGAACGGTGGCACAACGAACATCGCGATGGCTGCGATGAACAGCGGCTCGATCGTCGGCGACAGCGACACGATCGGCCAGTCCTCGGGCCAGTGCCACAGATCCGGGTTGTAGGCCGCGAACGTCGCCCAGTTCATCGGTGCATCGAGCCACGCGAGGGTGCTCACCGCGATGGTTATCAGCAGATAAGGATGGCCCGGGTGGCGGCGCCACAGGACGACGATCAGCGCGATGATGGCGACCAGCGCGAGATAACTGAAGATCTCGATGGTCACGATCCAGTGGCTGTAACCGAACAGCGGGTCGGACAGTGGGTGGGGACGGCCGGTGTCATTCGGGTTGCGTGTTCGTGGCGACACTGCGCCATATCGGGCGTTGTAGGCGATCAGCCCGAGCAGCACCGCACCGACGGCGGATGCCACCGGCAACCAGGGCGCGTGCGCCGTGGAGACATCTTCGGACCCGGCCTTCACTGGATGACCCGGATAGCCACGTCTACTCAAACTTGCTGTGTGGCAAAGACATTCTTGGGGATGGTCAGCGGCAGGTCGACGGCGCTCAGGAGTCCGGCCGGCGCGTTGACGACATAGGGCACTGCGTTGACGACCCGCATCGCGGTGGCCACCATCGCGCCGGCACCAGACGTCATCGAGCCGATGCCGGCCCGTCCGGGATCGCGCAACGTTGCCGCCAGCGTGCAGTCGATGTCGGGGGAACCGGTGATCACCACGCGGTACGACAGGTCACCGATTCCGCGCGGCCAGTCCGGAGCCACGCTGTGCGCCAGCCGCGTGACGTGTTCGACGATGATCGCCTCGCGTCCGTCGACGACGCCGATGGCCTTCATGCGGATGGCGCCGCAGGTTCCCGCCTCGACGGTTCCCATTGCGACTTCCAGGGTTTCGTTGGTCACGGCGCGGTCGAAGTCCTCGCGTACTTCTTCGACTTCAACGCCGAACGCATCGCCGATCAACCGGAGCTGGCCGGCCCACTCGCCGGCGATGGCTCCGGGAAATGAGATCCACGGCTGATAGTCCAGCGGCTGGCCGAAGCCCAGCCCATTGATCATGATGTCGGGAACGCCGTAGTCGTCGTAGAGCCCGATCTCATAGGAGTGGATCTTCTCGATCGACGATGACTGCGTGGACAGCACCAGCGGCAGATAGTCGGCAGCGAAACCGGGTTCGATGCCCGAGGCGTAGAGCGACGCCTGCCCCTGCTTGGCTGCGGCGACGAGCTGCTCGCGCCATTCGGCGGGCTCGTAAGCGTGTGGGTTCACTAGGCGGGTGGTGCTGGTGGTGACGACGTTGAGCCCCGCTTCGAGCAGTTTCACGTAGTCGGGAATCGCCAGAGCGTCGCGTTCCGGTCCGCTGGCCGCGTAGACGACGCAGTCGGGTTTCAGAGCGATCAGGGCATCGGCGTCGTTGGTTGCCTTGACGCCGACCGGACTACCGTTTGCGAGCTCACCGGCATCTTTGCCAACCTTGTCGTCGGAATGCACCCACACGCCCACCAGCTCCAGGTCGGGGCGGTTGGTGATGGTGCGTATCGCGATCGACCCGATCCCTCCGGTCGCCCATACCACCACGCGGTACTTACCTGCGGTCATCGTTTCCTCCTGAGTTGCCTATCCGACCTTGACTGGCAGTCGAGCCCAGCCTCGTACGCTGGATGTTCTTGCCCTGCTGGCGTTCTCGTAGTCGACATCCCAGTCGGTCCACCGCTTGAACACTTCCTCGAACGCGACCCGCGCTTCCAGCCGCGCCAGCGATGAGCCCAGGCAGAAGTGCAGACCCTGACCAAAGCTGAGATGGCCGCCCTTGCGGTGGATGTCATAGCGGTCGGGTTCAACGAAATGCGACTCGTCCCGATTGGCCGATGCGTTGAGCAACAGCAGGTAAGAACCCTCAGCCACCGTCTGGCCGTAGAGCTCGGTGTCCTGGGCGACGTAACGCCCCTGCACCGGTGACGGTGGCTCGTAGCGCAACGTCTCCTCGACCGCCGATGGGATCAGTGCCGGGTCAGCAGCGAGTTCTCTTCTCTGGTCGGGGTTTTCACCGAGTAGCTCACCCATGAAACCGATCAGCCTGGCGGTGGTCTCGCCGCCGGCACCGGCGATCATCGCGGTGTACGCGATCACCTCGCCGCGCTCCAGCGGGCGCATCGTGCCGTCGGGTTCCTCGACCTGTGCGTTGAGCAGTTCTGTCATCAGGTCATCGGACGGATGTGTCGATCTCCACTCGATGTAGTCGGCGAACTGCGCGATCGATTCCTCGAGGGTGGTCGCAGTGAGCAGAGTTCCGCCGGATTCGACCGTGATGCTCTTGTCGTTGCGCTCGCGGATCTGTTGTTGGCCTTCCTCGGGAATGCCGAGCAGGAACCCGATCGTGCGCATCGGCATGATTGCCCCGAGATCGTCGACGAAGTCGAATCCGTCCGAACCTCGCAGCGGATCCAGTGCGCGCGAACAGAGGTCGCGCACCATCCCTTCGACCGCCAGCATGCGGCGGGGGGTGAAGACCCGCGACAACAGGCGGCGGTGCAGGTCGTGCAGCGGCGGGTCTTCCCAGAGCAGGATGCCCGGCGGGATGTCGATGCCGCTGAACAAGACGTCTGCGGTAGTGCCATGTCCGGAGCGGTAGGTCTGCCAATCGTGCAGTGCCGGCGAGACATCGTCGTAGCGACTGAGCGCGTAGAAGTTGTGCTTGTCGTTGTAGTAGAGCGGGGCCTCGACACGCATCCGCTTCCATACCGGATAGGGGTCGTCGTCGATGGCATGGTCGAATGGGTCGTAGTACAGCTCAGTCGTCGAATTGCTCAAGATCTGCCTTCTGCTAGCGGGGCTGGTTGGGAATTCCTGGGAAGAGTTGTTCGGTGGGCCCCGCGGTCACCCAGCCGCCCAGTTTCGTGACGAGGTGCGGCGCGAACACCGAGCCATACACCAGGTGTCCCACGACGATCACGGCGACGATTGACAGAACTGCCGATTGCACACGGGTTTTCGCCTTACTATCGGCCCACATCTCGATGACGTTGCGCCCTTCGGCGTCGGTGCGGCCGAGCAGGTAGGTGAAGACCATCATCTCGATGCCCATGGCCAGTGAGTCATAAAGCGGGTACTGGTGTTTGGTTCCCTCGAAGATGGCCAGCCCCGGAATCACATAGCCGTAGTAGAAGTTGCCAAAATGGGCACCGGTGATGGCATTGAACACGAATGCCCAGCTGAAGCCCACTGCGAGACCAACGGTTAGGAGGGTAGTTGGCCTGCGCCAGTGGAATTTTGCGCTCAACCAGCGCCCGAGTGCGGCCCCGATCAGCGCCGGAAGCACGAAGTAGGACACGTAGCCGATGGGCACCGCCGATGGCAGCCCACCCCACGTCACGTTAAGCGGCCACCAGGACGGCATCCGGGGCAGACCGGGCGGGAATTGTGCATACATCGCCCAGTCGTAGGGTGACTCGATCCACGAGAACGACAACGCCGAAATACTCAGCAGCAGAAGCGGATGCAGGCGTCTCCTGCGATAGCTCAGGTAGATCCCGATGAGAATGAACGCAATCCCCGAGACGTAGGCAAAGTACATCTGCCCCTCCAGCAGAGGCGTTATTTTCGGGCTCATCGACGGCCCTCGTTGCTCGACGTGCGCCGCGCTTCCGGGTCGAAGCGGAGAACAAGGCCGAATACCAGAGCAATCAATCCGGACAACGTGCCCAGCATGATGACAGCACCCACGCGGAGAACCTCTCCCTTGAGAAATCGACTCTTTAGATAGTGACGACTATCTTATAAACAGTCAACCACCAAACGTGATTTGAGTAGTGTTCAACCGTGCCTCAGCGCTCGTCCGCGAAACTGCCGCCCGCGACCGACAACCCGGCCGCCGGATCGCGCCGGCCTCGCGGTGCGCCGCGGAAGCTTCTGCTCGCTGCCGCCCGCGACCTGTTCGCACGCCAGGACTATCGCGGCACGACAACGCGTGAAATCGCCGAAGCCGCAGGCGTTACCGAGCATCTGCTGTTCCGCAACTTCGGTTCGAAAGCAGGCCTTTTCCGCGAGGCCCTGGTCCTGCCGTTCACCCAATTCGTCGACGACTTCGGGCACACCTGGGATGCGGTCGTCCACGAGGAGGCCGATGAACAAGAGCTGACTCGGCGCTTTGTCGGGCAGCTCTATGACGTGTTGGTCGAACACCAGGGACTGCTGCTGACGCTCATGGCGGCCGAGACACTCAGCGAGGACGAACTTGCCGAGACCGGCATTGCGGACATCCGACGGGCGCTCAACGTGCTGAGCCAGATCGGTGCTGAAGGCATGCGTATCCGGGGCATGCGCACCAGCTATCCGGACCTGCCGGCTCATTCGACCGTCGCCATGATCGCAGGCATGGCGGCGCTGCGATCGACCTACTTTGGATCCGTGCAGCCGCCAAGAGAAGCGATCATCGATGAACTCGTCCAAGCGATCCTGCACGGCTTCCTGCACCGACAGGATTAAGCGCCGGCGGTTGCCGCAGTACCAGGTCTGTGGCCGGTCAGCCGACTTTCACCGGCAAGCTGGACCAACCCGCGACGGTCGATGCGTTGACCCGCCGGCTCTGTTCCCACATGACCTCGAATCGAGGCATGAAGTCCAGTAAGTGGTCGAGCGCGATAACGGTCTCCATCCGGCCCAGCGCCGCGCCAAGACAACTATGCACGCCATATCCCAATGCCAGATGGTGACCGAACTTCTGATCCCTGTCGATGTCAAAAGCGTCAGGGTCGGAGTATATCTCGGGATCGCGGTTCGCTGCCACTCCGCACAATAAGACCGGCTTGCCCGCCGGAATCGTAACTCCGTGCAAGGAAACGTCTTTCGTGGTTCGGCGCACGACGTAGAGCACCGGGCTGTCGAATCTCATCACCTCTTCGACCGCCGCCGGGATCTTACTGCGGTCGTCGACCAGAGCTCGCCACTGCTCCGGGTGCTTGGCGAAAACAGCGACGGCGTTGGCAACGAGCTTGGTGACAGTCTCGGTCCCCGCACCGCCGACAAGCATTGCGAACAACGTGATCTCGTCATCTGCCAAGCTCGTCTTCTCACCCCCCTCGCGCTCAATCTCGGCTGCTATCAAGGCGCTTATCATGTCGTCTTGCGGTTGGGAACGACGCTCTTGGACCAGCGTGTAGCAGTACGCGGCCGCATTCAGCATCATCGTGACGGTTGTCTCGCCCGGCGCGCTCTGGCCCGGCTGGTACTGCAGAGCTACTTCGACGAATTCGCGGAATTGCGCTCGATAGTCTTCCGGTACTCCGACCATGCTGGTGATGACTTCGCCTGGGAAGATGGCCGAGAAGTCCTGGACCACATCGAATCTACGACGATCCGCGCTGTCAAGACACAGCTTTACCTGCTCGATGATGGTTTCCCGTTGTGCCGCCACTGCCCGCGGCGTGAAGGCTTTGTTCACCAAACCTCGCATGCGCCCGTGCTCAGGTGGATCCATGTACAAAATCGCCGGTGGCGGTGGCTCGCCGCTCTGCACCATCGCGAGATCGAGTCCACCCGTCGACGAGTACGTCTGATGATCTCTAAAAGCTGCGGTCACATCTTCGTACCGAGTCAGCGCATAGAAGTCCAGCTTCTCGTCGTAGTAGACCGGCGCCTCGGTACGCATCCGCCGATAGATTTCGTGCGGATTGGCAAAGAATTCACTGGAGTAGGGATCGAAAACCACCGACTGCTCTGTCATCGAACTCCATATCGGGGTCATACATCGCTCGCCTGTGCCGCTTGGTCGAAATCTCTGACACTGTAGATCACAAATCCGAACCGCCGCAAGAAAATTCAATCGATCGTGCGACGGTCATGTGCCGGGCGTCAGTGTCGAGCCGCTTTGGAGTTCGGGGCCCGGCTAGGCCGCGTCCGATAATTCCTTCAGCGCGAAGGCCAGACCATCGGCCAGATCCCAGAGATCAGGCAGCAGATCCGAGCAGGAGACCAGGCCCACCTCAATCTTGCCGTTGAGCGACATCACAGTGATATTGAGCCCCGCACCGTGAAACACCGGTCCGAACTTGTAGCTCGCTTTGACCCGCGAGCCCATCAAGTAGTACTGCTCTTGTGGGCCAGGCACATTGGAGAGTGTCAGGTTGTAGATGGGCCGACGATCGCTGAGTCCGGACCACTTGTAGATCCGCCAGCCCAGCTCTAACAACCTGGGGGCGAACTGTGTCCAGTCTAATCCGAGCGTCGGGCCGACTTCCGAAACATGCTCTTTAGCAACGGAACTCGCTGCAGCAATGGTCTTGAGTCGCTCCACCGGATCGGCTACGTCGGTACACAAGCTGGATAGCATGGCCGACAGTTGGTTGCGGCTGGCCCGTCCCGTCTCGAAGATCGACACGGGCATCGCTGCCACCAGTGGGGCCTGCGGCAGCGCACTACGTTCGAGCAGGAATTGCCTCAGCGAGCTCGACACCAGCGCCATCATCACATCGTTGACCGTCACTCCGAAGCCGTTCTTCACGGTCTTGACGTCGCCGAGATCCAACTGGATGAAAGCGGTGGCTCGACGCTCGGAAAGGTTGCCGTTGAACAGGGCCTGCGGGGCACTGAACAGTCCGGACATCGTCTGGCCCCGACCGGCCCGACGGATGGTTTTGATCGCCCCTGCCACGGTCGCGAGCAATGCCACGGCTAGGTACCACGGCCGGCGGGCGAACCGCAGGAACCCGTCGAGAACGATCTGCCGATTGCTTAGACCCCCAACGCCCGCAAGGGGTTTCGGAGGTGGCGGATCGGCCTCGGTACTGCACAGCCGTGCCAAGATGTCATTGGCGGTGGTCCCATCCGCGAGAACATGGTGCATCCGGTGTATCACCGCAACGCGGCCACTGAACCGGGCATCGGTGCCCGACAGCCCTTCGATGACCCACATCTCCCACAACGGCCGGCTGAGGTCCATCCGCTCGGCGATCAGCCGCCCCATCAAGCTCGACAGTTCGTTGCTGGTGCCCGGCGCGGGCAGCTCGATGCGATGCAGATGGCGGTCGAGATCAAAGTTGGGATCCTCAACCCACACCGGGGTATCCAAGTTCAGGACGCTGTCGGCGAGCTTCATCCGGAATTCCGGTAGGGCGAGGAGCCGTTGCGAGAGCCTGTCGCGGAAGTCGGCGAAGCTGTATCCGTCGGGCAGGGTCGATGTATCCAATTCCCACAGTGCGCAGCCGGTCATCGGCTGTTCCCGAGACTCCAGATGCAACAAGCTCGCGTCGAACCCGCTGAGCCGACGTATGTTCACCTGCGGGGGCGTTCGTCGTAGTCCCCACGAATCCCGGGGACTGGTTGATGCAATTTCTTGCCCTCCATACGCTCGGCTCGTCGAATTTCAAACGTTAGCAGTTACCACTCGAATGATTCCAGGCTCTTAGTCTGTGTAAATATCGCGCGAATAGGCGCCTCCATGATCGCTCGCGAGCTATCCCGTTACCACCATTTTCGCTCGGTGACAGCACTTTTGACATAGCCGGTCAGGCGCCCGCGCGAACGCACTTTCCGCGATACTGACGAGTAACTAAGCAACGAATACAGTACCGGCGGTAACGGTGCCGGCGATAAAGACGCTGCGCGCATTCCGCTAGCGCTCAATTCGCGTTTGGGCGACTTTACACTTCTGGTGGGGTATGTCACGATTACCGCCATCTTTGCCGCCACGCCCGAACGCTCGCAAGGACCATTCCCGCCGGTGTGCACTGATGTCTTCGTGGTGGTCGAAACACTCGAACAGGGGAGGCCGTTGCGTGGCAGCTCAGCGGAGGACACTGCCGAAGCAGAACCAAGCCGGACCACTGACTCAACGGGATCGCGTACGTCATGTCGGGTCGCCGGAACATGTAAACCACGGCGCGCCAGCCGATCCTGAGCGCCACCAGATTACGGTTCAGATCGCGTCCCTGGTATCCGGTGACTCGCCTAGATCACAAGGCGAAGACGAACTACACATCCAAAGATTGATGGAAGCCGAATGGCCGCTACCACCGATATTGGTGCACCAGCCCTCTATGCGCATCATCGACGGGCGTCATCGCGTTTCAGCTGCCAAGCGAAAAGGCTTCGACTCGATCGATGCGTACCTGATGGACGGCTCGGACGAGGCGATATTCGTCGTCGCAGTCCAGGAGAACATCGCTCACGGGCTGCCGCTGTCGCTGTCTGACCGACGGACGGCAGCAGCGAGAATTCTTCGGATGCATCCGCATTGGTCGGATCGACTCGTCGCGAGAACCACCGGCATCTCTGCCAAAACGGTATCGGCCATCCGGTGTGCAACTGAGGAAAATCGGCGGTCGCACGACAGACTGGGCAGAGATGGCCGCGTCAGACCGCTGAATGCGGCCGCGGGGCGGCAACTAGCGGCGCAGCTCATCGGCTCGCGGCCCGGCGCGTCGCTTCGCGAGATTGCCCAAGCTACCGGCATATCGGCGTCGACTGTCCGGGATGTGCGCGCCCGGGTCCTGCGCGGCGAAGATCCCGTGATTGCATCGGACGACGCCATACCCCACCGATCAGAGCCGCCGGCCGGTGGGCGCGCGCCCGCCCGGCGTGGCCGCGCCAAACCGCCGCGACCGCCCGCTGTGGCGCCAGCGGTGACGACCCTTGAGTCCTCGGCGGTCGCTCCCCTGCTGCGGGCGCTTTCCAACGATCCGGCGCTTCGCATGAACGATGGCGGACGTGAGCTGCTGCGGTGGCTACATCACCACGCGGTGAGTAGTACCGACAGCCAGATAATCGCCAATTTCGTTCCGGGCCATTGCTACCAGCAGTTGGTTGAGGTGGCTCGGCGTTGCGCGGCGAATTGGGCCTGCATTGCCGACGACTGGGCGCGGCGCGCACAGATCGATCGTGCGCCCGACATTGGAGCGGCCCACTGAAACCTGCGACCTCGATAGCGACCGATGCGGATGAAGCTCTCCGGCAACGGCGGTTCCGCTCCCAGTGGGCTCGAACAGTCCAGACAAGCGCTGCAGCGTCGGGCACGCGAGGAGAATTTTCCGGTCGCACTGCGCGTTCTGCCCAAACCCCTGCGTCGAGACCTCCACGCGGTTTACGCGGTCGCCCGCACCATTGACGACCTCGGGGACGTCGCGACCGGCGTCCGCGTCGACGCGCTCAACGAGTTTCGCATTGACCTCCATAGGATTTGGGATGGCCGCGCGCCGCAGCGGACGGTGCTGCAGTCACTCGTGCCAACCGTGCGAGCCCGTGGTCTGACGGCGGAACCATTCGACCGCCTCATCGAGGCCAACCTGATCGACCAGCGCATCTCGACGTACGCCACCTTCGCCGATCTCATCGGCTACTGTCAGCTCTCGGCCGATCCGGTAGGGCAGCTGGTCCTTGATGTCTTCGGGCAGAGTTCGACGGATACGACACAACTGTCAAACCAGATATGCCGGGCGTTGCAGCTACTCGAGCATTGGCAGGATGTCGCCGAGGACAGGCGCGCAGGCCGCATCTATCTTCCCCGGGAAGACCTCAGGGCCTACGCCGTGGACGACACGGACCTTGACCGGCCACACTCAACCCAGGCACTCCGCGAGTTGATGCTGTTCGAGACGGACCGCGCCGAGCGGTTGCTCGAATCCGGTGTTCCGCTTCTTGACCGGCTGACCGGATGGGCACGCATCGCTGTCGCCGGTTACATCGCGGGCGGCCGGGCGGCCGTACAGGCACTGCGCCGCACACGCGGCGACGTGCTAGGCCGCACGGCCACGGCGCGACGGCGTGACGTTGCCCTCGCCGCAACCACACTGCTGCTTCACAATCCGGCCAAACAGGCTCTGCCATGAGCACGTTGGAGGACGCATTCCGCGTCACCGAAGATGTCACCCGCACGGAGGCGCGAAACTTCTACTACGGCATCCGCCTGCTCCCACCGGCCAAGCGATCCGCCCTGTGCGCGGTGTATGCCTTGGCCCGACGCATCGACGATATCGGTGATGGCGACCTGTCGCCCGATCGGAAACTCGCGGAACTGACACTCGTTCGCAAATCGCTTGATAACGCTGACAATTCGTCCGATCCCATTCTGTTGGCGGTGGCCGATTCGGCACGCCGTTTCCCGATCCCGATACCGGCATTCGACGAACTGATCGACGGTGTCCAGATGGATGTCGACGGCATGACCTACCAGAGCTTCGATGACCTCGTGGTGTACTGCCGACGGGTGGCCGGATCAGTCGGTCGGCTGTGCCTGTCCATATTCGGGCCGGTCGAGCCCAGGACCTCTCGCTACGCCGACCAGCTCGGCATCGCGCTTCAGCAGACCAACATATTGCGCGACGTGCGTGAGGACCTGCTCAACGGCAGGATCTATCTTCCGCAGGATGAATTGGACCGGTTCGGTGTCCACCTGACCGTGGACGAACTCGGGGAGCTCGACGATACGGACGGGAATCTTGCTGCGCTGCTTCGATTTTGCGCCGGTCGCGCCGCGGACTGGTATTCGTTGGGACTGCGGCTGATCCCGCATCTGGACCGGCGCAGCGCCGCATGCTGCCTGGCTATGTCGGGTATTTACCGCCATCTGCTCACCATTATCGAGACGTCGCCGGCGCGAGTGTATGACCGGCGACTGTCGCTGTCGGGAGCCCAAAAGGCCCGAGTCGCCGTCACTGCCCTAGCCAAGGTTGCGCTGTGACGTGCTTCGGGCCGGATCGCCGTCATCGGCGGCGGACTGGCCGGGATCACCGCCGCGCTGCACTGCTCGGACGCCGGGGCTGATGTGACGGTCTACGAAGCTCGGCCGCGGTTGGGCGGGTTGACGTTTTCGTTCCGCCGTGGCGAGTTGTGGGTAGACAACGGGCAACACGTGTTCATGCGGTGCTGCACTGCCTACCGCTCGCTGCTACGCCGGCTCGGTGTCGAGGACATGACGACGTTGCAGTCCCGACTGGATATCGCGGTACGAAGCCCCACCCGTGCGGGCCGGTTGCGGCGTAACGCCCTACCCGCTCCGCTGCACCTGGCCGGAGCCCTGGCTCGATACCCGTGGTTGAGTGTCCGCGACCGGCGAAGATTCGTCCGTGCCGCGCTGGCGCTGCGCGGCGTTGACACCGCTGACCCGGCAACCGATCTGAACGGCTTCGGTAACTGGCTGCGCGAGCGCGGCCAGAGCACGCGTGCGGTACGCACCCTCTGGGAATTGGTCGGCATCGCGACACTCAACGCCCGCGCAGACGATGTATCACTTGCTCTGGCCGCCACGGTATTTCAGATTGGCTTACTGCAGAACAATTCGAATGGCGACATTGGTTGGTCGATGGTGCCGCTGCAGCAGCTTCACGGCGACGCCGCCGCTGATGCCCTCGCGAAATCGGGCGCTCGCGTCCACCTTCAGGCCACCGTGCGATCCCTATCTCGAAACCAGGACCAGTGGACCGTCGAAACCGATACCGGTCCAGCCTCTTTCGACGCCGTGATTCTCGCGGTTCCACCAATTAATGCCGAAGATCTGCTGCCCCCCGGCGCTCTCGACATGAAGCGGGCCTGGTCGACGCGACTGGGCCGCTCCCCCATTCTCAACCTGCATCTGGTGCTGGATCGCTCGGTGCTGAAGGAGCCATTCATCGCGGCGGTCGACAGCGACGTCCAGTGGATTTTCGACCGCACCGATCAAAGTGGCCTTGGCTCTGGTCAGTACCTAGCTGTATCACTGTCGGCCGCCGATGAGTTGATCGATGTGCCGACCGCCGAGCTGCGCAGGCATTTTCTGCCTGCGCTCACATCGATACTGCCTGGGCTCGAATCCGCCTCGCTGCGAGACTTTTTCGTGACGCGGGAGCGAGACGCGACCTTTATGCCGTCGCCAGGAACCGCGCAACTTAGGCCGGCCGCGCGCACTTCGGCAGCCGGCCTCTACCTGGCCGGGGCGTGGACGGCGACTGGGTGGCCCGCGACGATGGAGGGTGCAGTACGCAGCGGCGAAGCGGCGGCAGCTGCACTGCTCGCCGACACGCGTGCGTTATCGACGGAAGCGGCATCATGTCGATAACGCACGCGTTGGAATCCTCACGCGAACTGATCACCCCGCTACTGCGCAAGATGGTGCACCGGCTGGACCCGGGCATCCGGCTGGTCGTCTCTTATCATCTCGGTTGGTGCGACCAGCACGGTGTACCTGCGAATAGCAATGGCGGCAAAGCGGTTCGCCCCGGTCTGGCCCTGATGGGCGCGCGTGCAGCGGGCGCCGCGGCTGAGACGGCATTTGCCGGCGCGGTCGCGGTCGAACTGGTGCATAACTTCTCACTGGTCCACGACGACCTGATGGATCGCGACGCCGAACGCCGGCATCGGTCTACTGTGTGGGCGCTCTGGGGTGACGCGACGGCGGTACTGGCGGGTGACGCGATGCTGTCGTTGGCCCATGAGGTGCTTCTCGACGTTGCTTCGCCGCACGCACGTCCGGCCGGCGCGATGATCTCAACTGCCACTCGGGAATTGATTCGGGGACAAGCTCTTGACATGGCGTTCGAGAATCGCCATGTCGTGAGCCTCGACGAATGCATAGACATGGCCCGCGGGAAGACTGGGGCCTTGATGTCGGCCAGCGCGGCGATCGGCGCGGTGCTGGCCGGCGCTCCGGCGACCGTGACCAGCGCGCTGGCGGCATATGGCGACCAGCTCGGCCTCGTGTTCCAACTGATCGATGATGTGCTCGGTATCTGGGGTCAGCCTGAAATCACCGGCAAACCAGTGTATTCCGATCTGCGATCCCGCAAGAAGACCCTGCCGGTCACCTGGGTCGTCGAAAATGGCGGGGCGGCGGGCCGCGAACTTGCTGCATGGCTGGCCGACGAGGTGCGCGACCCAACCGACGCCGAACTCGCCGACGTGGCAGAGCTTGTCGACCGAGGCGGCGGGCGTACTTGGGCCGCCGAAGAAGTCCGCCGCCGCACCAACCTGGCCGAAGAGGCCATCTCACACGCCGGTGCCGCACCAGAGTCCGTCAGCCAGTTGCGAGCGCTTGCCCGCTACCTCATCGATAGGAAGGCATAGATATGTCGACTACCGCAAGCCGTGTACCCGAACCGGCCGCCGCGCCAGACGATTTGGGTGTGACGGCCGCGCTGGATGCCGCGGTGAGGCGGCTGCGCTCGGAGCAACAGCCGGACGGGTGGTGGAAGGGCGCGCTGGACACCAACGTGACGATGGACGCTGAGGACCTGATGATGCGCGCGTTCCTCGGCATCTCGACGCCTGACGCAACCGAGCCAACCGCACGCTGGATCCGCTCACAGCAGCGCGCGGATGGCAGCTGGGCGGTGTATCCCGGCGGTCCGGGCGACCTGTCGACCTCGGCCGAGGCTTGGGTGGCTTTGCGATTAGCCGGGGACGGCCCCGAAGAGCCACATATGGCGAAAGCGGCCGAGTTTGTGCGCGGCGAGGGCGGAGTCGAAAACAGTCGCGTATTCACCCGGATATGGTTTGCTCTTTCTGGTTTGTGGCCCTGGGACGACTGCCCGGAGCTGCCGCCGGAGCTCATATTCTTCCCCTCGTGGGCGCCGTTGAACATTTACGACTGGGGCTGTTGGGCACGCGGAACGATTGTGCCGCTGATGATCGTCTGCACGCTGAAACCAGTGCGCCCTATAGCATTTGGCATCGACGAGCTGCGTTCGCGACGGCGCCGCAAACTCGAAAGGCCGTGGACCGTCGCGGGCGTGTTCCAGCGGCTCGACCAATTACTGCACTGGTATGCGCGGCATCCGCTTCGAGTGCTGCGAAACTCCGCGATGAGGCAGGCCGTGGAATGGATCCTGGCTCGCCAGGAGGCCGACGGCGCGTGGGGCGGGATCCAGCCCCCGACGGTGTATTCGCTGCTGGCCCTGCACCTCATGGGATACCCGACGGACCACCCCGCGGTCCGCGCCGGAATGGCCGGCCTCGAGGGCTTCCTGATCCACGAGGACACTCCCGGCGGGCCGACCCGCAGGCTCGAGGGCTGCCAGTCACCGGTGTGGGACACGGCGCTATCGCTCGCCGCGTTGCTGGAGGCCGGTGTGGCTCCTGATGACCCGGCGGTGCTGCATGCCGCCGACTGGCTACTCGAAAAGCAGATCACCCGACCCGGAGATTGGCACGTGCGTCGCCCCGAATTGACTCCTGGAGCATGGGCTTTCGAGTTCGCAAACGATAACTACCCCGACACGGACGACACCGCAGAGGTGATCCTGGGCTTGAGCCGGGTTGCGCATCCCGACGCAGCCCGGCTCGCTTCCGCCGTGCAGGTGGCGGTGGACTGGACTGCGGGCATGCAGTCGCGCGACGGTGGCTGGGGTGCGTTCGACGCTGACAACACCAGTGCGTTGGTGGCCAAGTTGCCGTTCTGCGACTTCGGCGAGGTCACTGACCCGCCCTCCGCCGACGTCACCGCCCACGTGGTCGAGATGCTCGCTACCGAGGGTGTGTACCCCGAACGACGTGAGCGGGGGGTGCGGTGGCTACTGAATCACCAGGAACCGGACGGATCCTGGTATGGCCGATGGGGGGTCAACTACGTCTACGGAACAGGTGCGGTGATACCGGCATTGATCGCCGCCGGCGTCGATGCACACACGGTGCCGATCCGTTCCGCGGTGGATTGGTTGAAACGGCACCAGAACGACGACGGCGGGTGGGGGGAGGATGCGCGCTCGTATGTCGACCGCGCCTGGGTGGGACGCGGGGCGTCGACCCCTTCGCAGACCGCGTGGGCGTTGCTCGCCCTGTTAGCCGCCGGGGATGACACCGAGGCCGTGCAGCGTGGGATCGCGTGGCTGGTGGCCAGTCAGCGCCCCGACGGCGGATGGGACGAGGAGTATTTCACCGGTACCGGATTCCCGGTCGACATGTACATCAACTACGAGATGTACAAGCTCGTTTTTCCGATGTGGGCACTTGGCCGTTATCTGCGGGCACACCAATGACGTCGGCGGTCGTCTACCTGCCGATGAGGCAGGAGCGACCCGGACCGTTCGGGCCCGTGCTGATCGCCGACATTGCGCCACCGTCGACCGCCGTCTCGAACTCCGGAGGTCTTGTCGTGGCAAGCGAATTACGCTGCGACGATGCGGTATGGCCGACTCACGCCGGCCCGCTCCTCGCGAGTGCCCTACGGCGGCTTGGGCTTCGGGTCGATGTCGGTCCTCTAGCCCCGCAGGCCGAGTGGGCATGTGCCGCGTCTGCGGGCGCCGAACAGACCGTCGCGCTAAGCATCACCGCCCGCAGCGCGGATGAGGCGCGCGTCATTTTGGGCGCCGCCGGACCGGCGATTCACCAGTGGGCAGCCGCCGTGGGTGACCGCGAGATCGTTCTGGCTCGCCCGCGCTCGTTCTGCGCCGGCGTGGATCGGGCGATCGAGATCGTCGAGCGCGCACTGCAACTTTTCGGCGCGCCCGTGTTCGTGCGTCGCCAGATCGTTCACAACGGCTATGTGGTGCGTGATCTCGAAAAGCGCGGCGCGGTATTCGTCGATGAGGTCGACGATGTCCCTGCGGGAAGCACCTTGATCTTCGCTGCGCACGGGGTTGCGCCGTCGGTGCGCCGCGACGCTGCCGCGCGCAGTCTGCACGTGATCGACGCGACGTGCCCGCTGGTGGCAAAGGTGCACGCCGAAGTACGCCGGTTCGCGGCCGGCGGGAGTACCGTGTTTCTCATCGGCCACGAAGAGCACGAGGAAGTGGCGGGCACCCGAGGTGAAGCTCCGGAAAGCGTGACAGTGGTGGCCAATCCGGTAGAGGCGGCAGCTGTCCGACCGGCGGACCCGCGGAAAGTCGCCTACGTGATGCAGACAACGCTTGCGGCCGACGAGGCCGGCAGCACGGCAGCTGTTCTTCGAGAACGTTTCCCGGCCCTGGTCGCACCTCCAAAGGAAGACATCTGCTATGCGACCACAAATCGCCAGGCTGCGGTGCGCAAGATAGCGAAGCAGTGCGACCTGATGCTGGTGTTAGGTTCGAGTAACTCCTCCAATTCCCAGCGTCTCGCGGAAGTCGCCGAAAGATGCGGCTCCACAGCTCATCTCGTGGATGATGTCAGCGGGATAGACCTGCGATGGCTGGCCGGCGCCCGCCGGATCGGCGTCACCGCCGGGGCATCAGCACCTCCTCATCTCGTTGATGAAGTCGTGCAGGGTCTTTCCGGGCTGGGAAATGTCACCGTCACCGAAGCTTCCACCGTCGACGAAAAAGTTGAATTCAGCCTTCCCGCCGACGTGAAATGAGATGGCGACACCAGCGTGATCCGGCAGAAAATCCTCATCACCGGCGCAAGCTCGGGTCTGGGCGCCGGGATGGCACAAAAGTTCGCCGCGGCGGGGCGCGACCTTGCGCTGTGCGCACGCCGCACTGAACTGCTGGACGCCCTGAAAGACCGTATGGGTGAACGTTATCCGGATGTCAATATTGCGGTTGCAGAGCTCGACGTAAATGACCACGAGCGGGTTCCCGATGTCTTCGGTGCGCTGCACGATGCGTTGGGCGGAATCGACCGCGTGATCGTCAACGCCGGAATAGGTGCGGGTGCGTCGTTGGGTTCGGGTGATCCGCGAGTCAACACGGCGATCCTCGAGACCAACCTGGTGGCGGCGCTGGTACAAACCGAGACGGCGTTGGAGATGTTCCGGCACGCCGGCTCCGGACATCTTGTTCTGATGTCCTCGATCGTTGGCGCGAGGGGAATTCCGGGTATCTGGGCTGCGTACGCCGCAAGCAAAGCAGGCCTGCGGTCGCTGGGCGAATCGCTGCGCGCCGAATATGCCAAGGGTCCGATCAAAGCGTCTGTCATCGAGGCCGGCTACATCGAGTCGGAGATGAATCCGCAGGCCAACCGCAAAATGTTCATGGTAGACAACGCAACTGGCGTCAAGGCGGTGGTCGCTGCGATCGAGAGGGAACGGGGTCGCGCCGCCGTGCCGTGGTGGCCGTGGGCACCGATAGTGCAGCTGTTGCGAGTAGTGCCGTTGTCGATGCTTACGCAGTCGGCGTAGCACGCGGAGGGAGAAAAACGGGCATGCATCCTCGCTATCCACAGGTCTTCAGTCCAGTGCGGATCGGACCGGTCGAACTGGGCAATCGTTTCTACTTCTCGCCGCATGCGATTCCGCTCAGTGTCGGAGCGAATCCTTCGGAGGATTTCGTGGCTTACTGCACCGAACGAGTGCAGGACGGCGGCTGCGGATTGGTGATTCTGAGCTGCACCGCCCACCAGCGCGGCCGCTCTTTTCAGCCGTCTCCGTATTCGCAGAAGAGTATTCCGGCGTTTGCCGCGCTGGCCGACTCCATCCACCGCGCGGGGGGCAAGGTCTTCGCCGAGGTCTGGTATCACTGGATGACCCCCGGACACTGGCTGCCACTTTCGCCGCAGGCTCCCTCATTTGCGCCGTCGGTTTCACAGTTCGCGTTCAACGGGCTGAGCGGATCGACACACGCAGCGACGCGTGAAGAGATTCGGATGATCGTCGACGCGCACCGCCAGTCGACCGCCCATCTTCGCGAAGCCGGCTTCGACGGAGTAGAGGTGCACGCTTCGCATGCCAGCATCGTCGAACAATTCCTGTCGCCCTACTTCAACGCTCGCGTCGACGACTACGGAGGGTCACGGGAAAACCGGATGCGCCTATTGATCGAAGTGCTGGAGGCCGTCCGTGAGGCAGCCGGAACCGACATGGCGGTCGGCGCCCGATTCAACTGCGACGAGCTGGTCGAGGGAGGTTACGAGACAGCCGACGCCTATGAAGTGGTTCGGTCGACCTGCGAGCAGGAGCTCATCGATTTCGTTGATCTCGACGTCGGCATGGAGCCGAATCAGCTGAAATACGGTATGCCGACAGTCTTTACCGACGAATCGTTTTACCGGCCATACGTCGAGAAGGTTCGCGGAGCAGCGGGAAATGTACCCGTGCTCAGCGTCCTCGGCAGAGTAACGCGGATGGCCGATGCTGAAGCCGCAATCGCTTCCGGCGTCTGCGATCTCATCGGTTCAGCACGCCAACTCATCGCGGAGCCGCTATTCGTCAAACACGCCCGCGAGGGCACCGAGGAGCAATCCCGCACCTGCATCGCCTGCAACTGGTGTCTGAGCGGCTTAAATTACCGCTCGATGGGCTGTGCGATCAATCCGGCCTCATTTCGCGAACGCCTCTGGGGACAAGGCACATTGGCCGAGGCAGCGCGGCCATCGAAGGTAGTGGTCATCGGCGGTGGTCCGGCGGGGCTCGAGGCGGCACGGGTCGCCGCGCATCGAGGACACGATGTCGTTCTGCTCGAAATGCGACAAGAGTTGGGCGGCGCGCTGGAACTGTGGTCGCGGCTGCCCGGACGCGAGTTCTACCATCACGCGATCGATTGGTGGGCACGCGAGCTTGTCAGGCTCGGCGTGACAATCCGAACCGGTGAGACGGTGGCCGCGAGTGAGGTGCTGGCGATGGCTCCCGACGCCGTCCTGGTCGCCACCGGCGCGAGATACAGCCGGACCGGCCGCAGCGCGTTCCTCGACCGAGACATTCCCGGCGCTGACACCTCGCACGTGTGCTGCCCCGAGGACATACTGCTGGATGAGTCGAGCCCGTCCGGCCGAGTTGTTGTGCTCGACGGCGAAGGCTCACACGCCGGCAGTGGTGTCGCCGAGCTGCTTGCCCATCGCGGCGCTGAAGTGACCGTGGTCTCGAATAACTATGCGCCGTACTCGAACCGCGAGCTAATGAGTTTCGAAGGTGAGTCGATCGCCAAGCGGATGGCCGCGGCGAATGTCACCTTCCGGCCGACAACTTGGGTGCGGAGCATCAATGAGCACACGGTCCAGATCGTCGATGTCGTCAGTGGGCACCAGTCGATCATCACCGACGTTGATGCGGTCGTTTTGGCCACTGGCCGGATACCCGTTGACGGACTCGCGCGCGAACTCGACGGCAAAGTGGCTCAACTCTTCACCATTGGCGATGCGCTCGGTGTGCGGCCACTGGCCACGGCCGCGTTCGAAGGCCAGAATTTCGCGCGGCTGGTGGGTGAACCGAACGCCCCCAGAAACATTGCCGAGGCCTATTTCTGTAACCGGTGAACAGACGGGCGCGAAGCGGTGTAACACGTACTAAACGTTCGGCAGTGCCGACGGCAGGTTTCGTGATTCGCCCATTCGGCTGGTCATCTCGCCGGCACCGGATAGACTGCGAACGATCGCTTAGTGGCCCGGCTCTGGTGTTTGCCGCCAATCCATCGAATGACGGCAAGACGGAAGAGACTTCCGAAGGACCACCTTGCGGGAAGCCCCCACGGGAGGATGCATTGACAACCTTCAAAGCTCAGGGCGAGGCGGCGCCGGCCCGTCAAGACAACATCGCCCGAAAATCATTGTCCATGCGCGAAGCGCGTCAGCTTCAAGATGCCCCGCCGCCTTACCCGTTCGGTTGGTTCGTGGTGGCGCTGTGCCGGGAGCTCGGCAAGGGTGAGATCCTGACCCGCCAGTTCATGGATCGCGAGATCGTCGTATATCGCACGGATTCCGGTGTTGTCTGCGCCGCCGAGGCATATTGCCCGCATCTGGGGGCACATCTGGGGCATGGCGGCAAAATCTTTGGCGAAGAACTGCGTTGCCCCCTCCACCGGTTCCGTTTCGCGGTGAACGGTTCGTGCGTCTACTCGCCAACCGGCTCGGCGCCCCCGGCCGCACGCCTGGGTCTCCTCGAGGTCCGCGAGCTCCACGGGGCGATTTTCGTCTGGCATGGTCCTGCCGGGCAGGCCCCGTGGGAGATCGAACGGCTGGAGGGCAATGACTCGGACTGGCATGACTTGGGACACTCCTTCCGGCGAGTTCACAACCATCCGCAGGAACTTGCCGAAAATGCAATAGACATAACGCATCTGAGTGCCTTGCACGAGTTCGGAGATGTTCAGCTGGCGGAGCCGGCAACTTTCGACGGACCGCGGGTGCGAGTTCGTTACACGCTCACTCAGCCGACTCCGTGGAAGTCCGGGGTCAACGTCAGAATGCTCATACGAGTCGACGGCCTGGGTTTCGCTGTCAATGAGGTGGAGGTGGGCAAGTGGTCGATGCGGCTGTTCGGCTTCACTACACCCGTCGGTGAACGCGAAACCGACCATTACCTTTTTGTCAGTGTGCGCAAACGGGGCCGAAGCCTGGCCGGCCGGGCGATATGGCGCGCCATCGAGAAAGCGGCTGGCCCAGTGATCCTGGGCGGAATGGTGAGCCAGGTCAAGCAAGACGAGTCCATATGGAATTACAAGAAATATCTCCGGCGTCCGGCAGTTGCCGAGGGGGATGGACCGATCCACGCATATCGAAAGTGGGCGAGCCAGTTCTACCCAGAAGGCGCCGCCTGGTGATGCTGCCGGTCTAGGGTCGAGGAATCGTATACCGCTGGTGAAATATCCTCTACCGCTGCCTAATTTGTCGATGAGATGGTTGCGAGGAGGGCGGCAAAGCATCCTTCGTGCAGAAACCGCTGCGGCTGACGATTATTCTTCCCCGATGGCGTTGAGCATGTCGGGAAAGGTCGGATTTGTCACCGGCGGTGCGTCCGGCATCGGTGCCGCGTTGGCGACCGTGTTGGTCGAAGCAGGGGCTGAGGTGTGGATCGCTGATCGTGAGATCGAGGCGGCCTCGGAGTTGGCGAACCGCTTCACCAGTGCTGGCGGAAAAGCGCACGCGGTCGAGCTTGATGTCCGCAGTTACCCTTCTGTCGAGCGCGCTGTCGCCGAGGCGGTGCAGCTATCCGGGCGGATCGACTATTTGTTCAATAACGCCGGCATCGGGGTCGGCGGCGAGGTCGACTCGTACACGCTCGATGACTGGAACGATGTGCTCGACGTGAATCTGCGCGGTGTGGTGCACGGCATCCACGCGGTCTACCCGATCATGATCCGGCAGCACTCCGGCCACATCGTGAATACAGCCTCCCTGTCCGGTCTCGTCGCCGCTCCCGGTTCGGCCAGTTACACCGCCACCAAGCACGCCGTTGTCGGGATCTCGAAGGTGCTCCGGCTGGAGGCCGAGCGCCATGGCGTCCAGGTGTCGGTGCTGTGTCCGGGCGCGGTCCGGACCCCGATTCACGGAAGACGGAGCGAGGAGGAGCAGACCAAATTCTATGGACCGCTCCGGCTGATGGCACCGGAAAAGTTCGCCGAGCGCGCCCTTTATGCCGTGTTGCGGGGCGACGCAATCATTGTCGTGCCGGGGTGGTGGAAGGCCTGGTGGTACCTGGAGCGACTGTCGCCGGCGTTGTCGATGCTGTTCGCAAAAGCGGGGCTCAAGCGCATCCGTGAGGGTATGGCCCAACGGTGACCAGGTGACCCACCGACCGCTCGTTTGTTATCCTGCTGGATCATGCAGCGGCTCAGTGGATCCGACGCACACCATCTGCGCATGGAGACCCCGGAACAACCCATGACCGGCTGCGGCCTGTTCATGCTGGACACTTCCACGATGCGGGGCGGATACAGCTTTGAGGCCTTCCGCGACAAGCTATCTCGGGCAAATTGTCGCGTTGCCCGAATTCCGCATGAAGCTGGCGGACAGCGTGCTGAATCTCGACAACCCGGTCTGGGTAGACGATCCCCACTTCAACCTCGACCGTCACCTGCACAGGGTCGAGTTGCGGGCGCCGGGTGGTCCCCGTGAGCTTTCGCAGCTGGCGGGACGTCTCGTCGCCGAGCGGATGGACCGTGACCGACCGGTGTGGGACATGTGGGTGGTCGAGGGCCTCGTCAGTGCCGATCCGAGCTCGAAAGCGGAGGTCGCCGTCGTACTGCGTATGCAGCACGTACTCGCTGACGGCGAGACCGCTCTCAACATTTTTTCCCGGCTGTGCAGCGCCGAAGCCGACCCGCCGCCGGTGGACCCTGTTGACGGTGTTGGAACTGTCAGCACGCCACGGATCGTGCTCGACGGGTTGGTGCGATTCGTCTGCCGGCCTTGGCATCTGGTCACGACGATAGTTCCCGCGTTGGTCGCCCTCGTGTTTGCCGCTGGCCGGGCGCGGCGGTCCGCTCGAGGCAAGACAATGCCCCGCGCGTTCGTACGAATGCCGAATGCGCCGCGAACACCGTTCAATGGCAACGTCACAAAGAACCGCACCGCTGCCTATGTCCAGCTGAATCTGACGGATGCCAAGGTCGTCAGGGACAGCTTCGGCGTCACCGTCAACGACGTGATGTTGGCCGTGTTGTCGGGTGCGCTCAGACGGTTCCTGCTCGACCGCCACGCGCTGCCCAAGACGGGCTTACTCGCGGTGATGCCTGTCGCGGTTGTCGATGCGGCCCGCTCCGGGCGGAACAATTGGCTATCCGGTTGACCAACATGTACAGCGAATTGGATGACCCGGTGCAACGCCTTGCTGCCATCGCTGAGATGACTTCGCTTGCCAAGCAACAGAGTTCGGCATCCAGATCGGCGCTGCTGCAGGATTGGCTGCAATTCGCCCCGGGCATGCTGGCGATCGGAATGCGCTTCTACAAGTGGTCTGGCCTCACCGAGCGCAGGCCCGCGTACAACTTGAGTGTGTCGAACGTGCGGGGGCCGGAAACCCAGGAGCTACCTGCTGGGTGCGGCGATTACGGGAAGGTACGCCTTCGGCCCGGTTGTCCACGGCTGCGGACTTGACGTCATCGTGATGTCGCTCAACGGCAAACTCGACGTCGGCTTCGTCTCGTGCCCGGATCTACTGCCCGACCTTTGGAATTTGGCGGATGCCTTACCGGCCGCACTCGACGAATTGCGCGCTGCGGCTGCGGTGACGACAACTAGCCCAGCACGTCGACGAGGAGACCGTCGGCAGGGTGCAACACCGTAGGTAGTGTCGGCCGGATCCGCTGCCCGGGAAGATACAGCGACCGTTGCGCCAGCAGCCGCGCCAGCATCACGGTCAACTGCGTCGTTGCCAGATCCGAGCCGACGCACCGGTGCGCGCCGGCGGCGAAGGGCAGAAATTGATCTGTCCCGCGCTTCTGGTACTCCGGCCCGGCGGGATCCCAGCGCTGCGGCCGGAACACCAGCGGGTCCGGCCACAACTCCGGAAGTCGATGGGTGACATACGGGCTGAACACCAGTGTGCTGCCCTGCTTGACCCGGCGGCCAGCGAATTCGAACTCGTGCGCAACATAGCGAGGGGACACCACGGCGCCCGGGTACAACCGCAACGCCTCGTATACGACCCCCCTCAGATATGTCAGCCGGCTGAGTCCTGCCGCGTCTGGACGACGGTCACCGAGAACATCGCGAACCTCGGCAGCCGCTTGATCCCACACCCCCGGGGTGCTGAGCATTCCGTAGATCGCCCACGCGATCAGCGCGCTTGTGGTTTCAAAGCCAACCATCATCATGCTGACCATTTGATCGCGAACTTCGTTGTTGCTCAACGCATCATCAGGCGCTCCGGCGTTGTACAGCAGGGAGGTGAGCATGGTGTCGTCCGCGTCGACCTCGCCCCGCCGCGCTCGGTCGATTTCGGCATACACCCGCTTGTCGAGCCTGTCGCGGGCCGCCATCGCTGACCGCCACTGCGGTGTCGCGAGCCGCCTTTTCCAGGCCAGAACCGCTGGCAAGTTCTTCACCAGATTGACCAGGATGTCCAGGTTCTCTTCGTAGAACTGGTCTTCGGCTATCCGCCGACCGAACAGCGAATGCATGGTGGCGCGCAAGAACAATGGGCCGAACGCCCGGTAGATGTCGAATCGCTGCCCGGGCTGCCACTGCTCGATGGCAGCGTCCACCGTTTCGGTAGTGATCTCCACATAGTTCTCCACCTGACGGTGGTGCAGCGGCGGCTGCACGAGCCGACGCCGGCGGCGGTGCTCGGCCCCGTCGCTGACGATCAGGGCGGTTTCGCCCTCCACCGGAATGCGTCCTTCGAATGCCTCTCGCCAGCAGAACAAATGGGAATTCATGAAGACGAATCGGTTCGCTTCGGGACCCAATAGGCACACGCTGCGCCCGAGGGATACGACCGGTCCACGCCAGCGGTAGGCGGTCAAAAGCGCTTCACCCGGAAGGTACTTCAGGGTGCGACCACTGAACTGCGCGACCGAGCGCCTGATGCTGGTGTCACCAGAAGTCAAAGTCATCTGGATCCCTTCGCCACTTCGCTAGAGATGCGAGACGAACATATCAAGCGGCGAGATCACCTGTCCATGGCAATGATGGTCAACTACCTGCGACTTTGAGCTATGAACAGGTCGGATCCGGTTATCGGCGCAGCCGCGAAGCCTGACATTCCTGCCACTGCACACTCTCGAACGGACGGTCCCCGCGCGAGAACCACACTCGAGGTGCGGTTCGATGATGACGACCACTACGCCAACACATCGACGAGCAGACCATGCGCCGGTCGCATACCGGCGACTCTCGTCGGCCGGATCCGCTGCCCGGGAAGATACAGCGACCGTTGCGCCAGCAGTCGCGCCAGCATCACGGTCAACTGCGTGGTGGCCAAATCTGCGCCGACACAGCGGTGTGCGCCGGCGGCGAAGGGCAGAAATTGATGCGTTCCACGCTTCTGGTACTCGGGCCCGGCGGGGTCCCAGCGCTGCGGCCGGAACGCCAGGGGGTCGGGCCACAACTCCGGAAGTCGATGCGTGACATAGGGACTGAACGCCAGGGTGCTGCCCTGTTTGACCCGACGTCCGCTGAATTCGAATTCGTGGGCCACATAACGCAGCGAGAGCACCGAGCTGTACAGCCGCAGCGCTTCGTTCACGACGCCCTTTAAATATGTTAGCCGGATAAGGTCTGCCGCGTTCGGACGACGGTCACCGAGAACATCGCGAACTTCGGCCGCCGCTTGATCCCACACCCCCGGGGTGCTGAGCATTCCGTAGATCGCCCACGCCATCACCGTAGTGGTGTTCTCGTAGCCACCCATCATCATGCTGACCATTTGATCTCGAACTTCGTTGTCGCTCAATACATCATCGGATGTTTCACTCCCCTGCACTAGGGAGGTGAGCATGGTGTCGTCCGCGTCGACCTCGCCCCGCCGCGCTCGGTCGACCTCGGCGTACACCCGCTCGTCGAGCCTGTCACGGGCCGCCATCGCCGACCGCCACTGCGGTGCGCCGAGCCGCCGTTTCCAAGACAGGGCCGCCGGTAAGTTCGTGAGCAGATTGAGCAGGATGTGGATCTGCTCTTCGAAGAAGGATTCGTCCTCGGCTATCCGCCGCCCGAACAACGAGTGAAGAGTCGAGCGCAGAAGCACCGAGGCGAACGCCTGATGGATGTCGAATCGCTGCCCGGTCCGCCACTGCTCTATCGCAGCGTCGGCGGTTTCGGCGATGACCGCCACGTACCTCTCCACCTGACGATGGTGCAGCGGCGGATGCACCAGCCGACGCCGGCGGCGGTGCTCGGCCCCGTCGCTCACGATCAGGGTGGTGCTGCCCTGCAACGGAATCCAGCCTTCGAACGCCTCTCGCCAACGGAATAATTCGGAATTCGCGAAGACGAACCGATTCGCTTCGGGGCCCACCAAGCAGACGTAACGACCCATGAATGTGATCGGTCCGCGCCAGCGGTAGGCGATTAACAGCGCTTCACCTGAAAGGTTGGTCGGCGTGCGACCACGAAACTGCTCGGCTGAACGAGGGATGCTGGTGTCGCCAGAAGTCGGGGGCATCTGGATCCCTTCGGCCACTTCGCCTTAGCTGCGAGGCGAACATATACCAAGCGCCAACTTCGCTGCCGGCGAATTGAGCAAAGGCGTTCGTGCGCAACAGCCGTGGCAGAAACACACTTGACGTGACAAGACACGCTAACCTGAGCTCGCGAATAATGCGAAAAGTGTTTGGGCACGCTAGGCCTGGCTCTTCATAGAACTGCCGTCGCTTGGCCGGTCGTTAGGCAATGAGATTCGAGGTCAGCCGTGCTCAACATGCTCGCTCGATCCACTACCGCCGCGCCAAAATCCATTCTGTCTTTAGCCCTGCTGCTCATGGCCGTCGCCGGTGTGATCGGTGCGCCTGCCGCCCAAAAGCTCTCCACCGGAGGGTTCGCCGACCCTGATGCAGATTCGACAAAAGTGAGTGAGTTGTTGGCGGACAAGTTTCACATCGGTGGTGAACAGATCTTCCTGATTGTCCGCGCCAACGAGCCGATCGACAGCCCGGCGCCGCGCAAATTCGTCGAACAACTCATCGGGCAGC
The DNA here is from genome assembly GCA_963822655.1 of uncultured Actinomycetota bacterium. GTDB lineage: Bacteria > Actinomycetota > Actinomycetes > Mycobacteriales > Mycobacteriaceae > Mycobacterium. Next base: position 238,535 of record CAWGIJ010000011.1, on the reverse strand, counting down.
TACGCGCGGTGGACTATGTCAGCACCGTAAAGTCGCCGTGGGATTCGCCCAACCCGGTCGACGCGGGGTCGATCAGCCGCGACAAAAGCGCGGCGTTGGTCGCCGTCGACCTCACAGGCGGTGAAACTCGATCTGCCAGCCAAGCCGCCGAACTCACCCGCCGATTCGCGGGCAACCACGACGGCGGCATCACCGTCCTGGCCGGCGGCACCGGCGTCGCCGACGCCGAGATCAGCGCGCAGGCGCGACGCGACCTATCTTTAAGCGAGGCGATCGCCCTACCAATCAGCTTCGTCGTGCTGGTATGGGTATTCGGCGGCGTGATAGCCGCGATGATCCCGCTGACAGTAGGTGGTTTCGCGATCCTCGGCTCGACCGCCATCATCCGATTACTGGCCGAGGTGACCCAGGTGTCCGCCTTCGCCCTGAACGTTTCTGCGGTCATGGGCCTGGCGCTGGCCATCGACTACTCACTACTCATCGTCAGCCGCTACCGTGAGGACATCGCCGGCGGCGCCGATCCCGAGGAGGCGATCAGGCGGACGGTCCACACAGCGGGACGGACGGTCATGTTCTCAGCGATCACCGTCGGACTGTGCCTGTCGGCGATGGCTTTGTTCCCGATGTACGCGCTGCGGTCGCTCGCATACGGCGGAGTTGCCGTCGTCCTCCTTGCGGGGCTGGCGTCCCTGGTCGTGACCCCGGCCATTATTCGGTTGACTGGCAAGCGGATCACGAACGGCCGCACGCCGCGACATGGCTCTCGAAATGTGTGGGACCGGTGGGCACGGGCCGTGATGAGGCGGCCGATCGTGACGATTGTGGTCACGACGATTCCGCTCTTCCTGATTGCCTCACCGTTTCTGAATGCGCGGCTGGGACTGCCCGACGAACGCATACTCCCCTCCACATCTCAGGCTCCGCGCTTCGCCCACGAAGTCCACACCAATTTCAATCGCGACCTGACTCCCACCGTGCAAGTTGTGATTCCGGACTCCCGGCACTTGAACGGCGTCCAGATCCGCTCTTACGCCAGTGAATTGTCGCGCGTTCCCGATGTCGTGGCTGTTGTGTCGCCCGAGAAGACATTTGTCCGCGGCGCCGCCGTCAGCCCTGGCAGCGGGCAATCCGGCGCTCGCGACGGCAGCGTTCTTCTCGCAGTCTCGACCCGGACGGCATTGTTCAGCGACGAGTCGCGCATCGTGCTGAAGCATCTGCGCGCTGTACCGCGTCCTGCGAACACCACGGTGTGGTTCGGCGGCATGGAGCAAAGCAACCGAGACAGCATCGACAGCATCGCCTCCCGGCTGCCTGTAGTTCTGGGTTCGATTGCGGTCGTTATGTTTGCGCTTCTTTTCATGCTGACTGGCAGCGTCACCATCCCGGTGAAAGCTCTGGTGCTCAACACCCTCTCGTTGTCTGCGACATTTGGCGCCATGGTTTGGGTTTTCCAAGAGGGGCATCTGGGTGGTCTCGGCACCACCGCCGGCCCGCTGCTCGCCATCATTCCAATCTTGCTGTTCTGCGTCGCTTTCGGCCTGTCTATGGACTACGAAGTGTTCCTGATCTCACGGATGCGCGAGTTCTGGCTCGACTCCGAAAAAACCCGGGGCGCCAACGACGACGCTGTCGCTCGTGGCATCGCGACTACCGGCCGAGTGGTGACCGCGGCCGCATTGATCATGACCATCTCCTTCGCGGCTCTAATCGCGTCGCAGGTCTCACTTATTCGCATCTTCGGCCTCGGCCTCACCCTAGCCATCTTCTTGGACGCCACAGTCATTCGGATGGCGCTACTGCCTGCAGCGATGACGCTGCTAGGTCGCTGGAACTGGTGGGCTCCTTCGCTTCCTCGTCGTCTTTCGCCGGCAAACACATCGACTCAACACGTTGACGGGCCATCCGCCGCAAGCGGCCAGGAGGCGACGACGCCGCCAGCCGAACGGGGCGCGAAAAAGCTGGGTTGGGCCGCGATGACTCGAGGCGCTTTGGTGACCCGGTTAGAGCACCACCGAGGTTGGCATAAGCAACTCGCGAGCTTCGACATCGCTTATTTCCGTTCCGGGACAAGGCGATTCGTCTCCCTCGCCCATCCAGACCACATCGACTACGTGTTGCACGAAGGTCGGCTGAATTACCGAAAGTCCATAGACAACGAGCCGCTACGCGCGATGGCCGGCGTTAGCTTGCTGACCGATGAAGGGCAGTCATGGGGTTGGCACCGCTCCGTCATCAACCCCGGTCTGGTCAAGCGCAGGCTGAATGATTTGGTCGAATCGATGACCGGCCCGGTCAGCGATCTGGCGAGCAAGATCGACCGTAGTCTTGATGGCGCAACCGATGTGGATATGACCGACGCGATGGTGAACCTCGCGCTCGACATCACCGGGAAGGTGGTGTTCACCAGTAACTTCGAACCGATTACCCGCGCGCTGTTCGATATGGTGGTCAACAACCCTCTCGGCGACAAGGTCACGCGCATTCTTTCATTGGCCGAGACCCCGATCTGGTTCTTTCGCGCGGTGATATGGCTCGTCAAGTCCGCGTTGCCGCTGCCATGGCCGTTTCGCACGATTCAAGCGACAGTTCATTCTCTCGACCAGACGCCGTGGGATCTGATCCGCGAACGCCGTTTAAACCCATCGGATGGCCCTGATCTGCTGAACTATCTACTGCAGGCCGAGGACGAGTCGGGGATCCGGCTTTCCGACCAGCGAGTGCACGACGAGTCGCTAACCTTCGTCGTGGCAGGCTACGAAACCACGGGAAACGGACTGCAGTGGATGTGGTACCTGCTGGCACTCCATCCGCAAGCACGGGAGAAGCTGCTCTCCGAGGTCGACCGCGTCTTGGGTGGGCGTAAACCGACCGCCGCAGACCTGCCGCAATTGCGCTGGACGAGTGCATGTTTCATGGAGGCACTCCGTTACTACGGCCCATCATGGGTGATGTGGAGACGCGCCGTGAGACCCGACAACATTGGCGGATACCGAATCCGCAGGGGCACAACGGTTCTGATGGCCGCACATGCCGTGCATCACGACCCGCGGTGGTGGGACGATCCTGAGACATTCGACCCGTCGCGGTTTATGCCGGCTGCCACGAAGGACCGCCCGCGTGGTGCGTTCGTACCGTTCGGCGCAGGGAAGCGCATCTGCATCGGCCAGAACTTAGCTGTGATGGAGGCCGTGCTGACCACGGCTATGCTGAGCCAGCGGTTTGTCTTCGACGCCAAACCCGGGCATCCCGTGGAACCGGTGACCGCCATGGCCTTACGCCCGCGCCACCGGCTGACGATGGTCGTTCGGCGCAGATGACCAAAGCGCCCTCTACAGTCGAAAGCACTGTCGTTCAAGGTATTTCGTAGAATTACAGTTGAACGGTATATTGTGGCGCGGCGTAAGGTTGGCGACGGCTAATGAAGGATGTCGACCTGCAATCCGTTAACCGGTCGCATCACCGGGACGTTGCCTGGACGGATTCTTTGCTCGGGAAGGTACAACGAGCTGCGGGTCAGCAGCCGGGCGAGAATCACGGTCAGCTCCATGGTGGCCAGCTCTGCGCCGACACAGCGATGCGGCCCGGGTACGAATGGTAGGTACTCGTTGGTCCGGTGCTTTCGGTAAAGAGGGTCGTTCGGATCCCAGCGTTGGGGTCGAAACGCCAATGGCTCGTCCCACAGGTCCGGCATCCGGTGGGTGATGTAGGGACTGAACATCAGACTGCTGCCGCGACTGACGCTCCTGCCGGCGAATTCAAAGTTCCGCACGACATACCGGAGCGTGATCGCCGAGGGCGGATACAGTCGCAATGTCTCTTGCACGACACCGTTGAGGTAAATCAGCCGCTTTAAATCGTCCGGCTCGGGCCGACGGTCGCCGAGCACATTTCGCACTTCGGATGCCGCCCGCTCCCACGCTCCACGGACGGTGAGCAAACCGTAGATCGCCCAGGGCATCAGCGGATGGGTGGTTTCGTCGGCGCTGATCAAATTTACCACTTGGTCGCGAATCTCTGTATCGCTCAACGAAATCCCAGAGTCATCAACCGAATGCACGAGCGCAGTGAGCAAATTGTCGCTGGCGTCTCCGTCGCCAGACCTGATTCGACTGATCTCGGCGTATATTCGCGCATCGACGATGCGCAAGGCGGCTATTGAGCGGCGCCACAGCGGCGTAGAGAGTCGCCGGTTCAACGTCACAAACTCTGCCACTCCGCTTCTGACCAGGTTCAACGGATCCCGAAGATGCTCGGTGAAAAATTCCGTATCCATTGCCATCTGCCGGCCGAATAACGAGTGAATGGTGCTACGCCGTAACGCGGAACGAAAAGCCTGGTCCATGTCGATGCGTTGGCCGGGGCGCCAGGTGTCGATTACCGCGTCGGCATTCTCCGCGACAATCGCCACGTGCCGCTTCACCTGACCAAACTGGAAGGACGGCTGTACTAATCGACGCATCCGGTGATGGGCCGCCCCATCGCTGACGATGAGCGCCGTCTCACCATTCACAGGGAGGAACGCCCTGAAGGCCTCACGCCAGCTGAACAATTCGGGGTTAGCCAAGATGAACTGGTTGGCATCTGCACCCAGAAGACACACATACTTGCCGATACCAGCCACCGGGCCCCGCCGACGGTACACCGCGGACAGCATCTCCGCCGGAAGGAGATTCAATGTCCGATCACGAAATCGCTCAACCGAACGGTCGGTGGGCGGATCATCGGGGATGTCGGCCATTCATCCTCCTTGGCCGCCTCGCTGAACTGGCTTCACAGAATAGCAGTGGGACGGAAATGGCAACAACAGCGATGGGATGTGTTTAAACAGACCATAACTCGAGTTAACTGCGCGCCATAATGGCTTCGTAGTCCCACCGTGGGGGAGGTGGCGTACCGGGGAAAGACAGCGTTGAGTACAGCTGGCCTTCGGGGTGCGCAACAGCCGTGGGCGCAACTCCGAGTAGTTCACGCACGTCATCGATGGGCTTGTCCAGCAGGTCTTCCCACGCCGCTGCCATGAGGTTGTCAGCCCGGCGCCCCCGCTCGACGGCCTCCCAGAAGTAACGGAGCTTGCGGCGAAGCGGTGCGCCCGGATAAATCACTGACAGGAACCAACCGGATCGCATAAACGCCCCGGCGGGCTCTGCTTGCCCAGAATGGAATCCGATGTTGGCCGCTTCGCCGGCCGCGTCGGCTCCGTAACCGCCGATGGTGTGGAACAAATCGTGCACGGCAGAGCCACGGATCATCATGTAGTAGTAATCGTCGCTCCAATTGTTCTTCTCGGCGATAGAGCGAATCACCGTCTGGTCGTCGAAGAGGCCGGGGTGAATCTGGTGCAGCGTCATGAACGAGCGGTACGCATGCCCTAGCGTGCCTACCGGCAACGACGACAGATACCGATCGTCCCGTAGAACCTCGAGGAGGTCGGGTTTGTTCTTAAGGAGCCGACGGCCGTTCGGATGCGCGCGCAGCCGATAGTAAGTGCGTGCACTACTGTGCGTCGCCATGGCGAGTGCTGCTTCGTACGCAGGCTCGATGTAGTCGCGTCTACCAATCGCCCGACTCGCACAGCTCACCACGGTCCGCCACCGCCATTGCTCGGGGACGACACCGTCTGGATTGGTGTACTCGTTCCAGCTGGTCATCGCTTGTTCGCCTCCCCCTTATCGGATTTGACTCCGCTTGGTGGACAGCGGACCAACGAGCCTGCGCAACGGAGTGAGCCAGTCTTCGAAGTCGACGGGCCGATCATACCGATAGCTGAGCTGCGTCAGTAGATTTCGATGCGCCGGAGATGACGTCGTGGATGTAAATCCGCTCGATCCAGTCGCCGATGGCGAGTTTGGAAGCGGCCCTGGGTGTCAGGATGTAGCTGTCGAAGAACTGCATTCCGTTGTCACCCAAGATGATTCGCATCAATACCCGCCTGGCACACCGCGGTGAGATCAGCCGGGCCTGCCAGCTGGTGTGCGCCGCCGTGAGCCGCCCAAACCCGGGGTGGCTCTAATAACGCACCAGCGAAAACGGATAGTTGACAGTCCCTCCCGGCGCACCTCCGCAGCCGGCGTCGAACGTCGAGTCCACCGAACCAGCCAGCGTCACCGCATCCCACGAATACGTGTCGTGCGACGGCAGAAAGTACACCGTGCAGCGCACCCCATCGGGCACGTCGACGACCATCGTGTAGCGCCCATTCGCAAAATTGGCGTCCATGTTCCACGGCGCCGCCTGGCCGTTCGGCCTCGGCAGTGCGTCGACGTGAACGCACTGGGAGGTAGGTATGACCGCATCTGCGGCGCACGGCACTACCGACCAGATCCACGAGTGGCCCGGGTCGCGCGGGGTCTGTAGCACGTAGTTGGCGAACGGCATCCTGGCCGCAGCGGTCGGGGCAAGGGCCAGCGAGGCTGAGGCGAGGACAACAACGGCTGTCACGACTCGCGAAATCTTCATGGATTCCCTCCGTTCATTGTCGCCCGGCGGGCCCATCACCGACCGGCACGAGCACCGGCGGTCTAGGTGTCGGCGCGAACCCAGCTCGTTATGCCGTCATGTGCGAGGCACACCAGGAAGAGACCATCGGGCGCCTGGGCAACATAGTTTTGGAATGTGTGGCAGTCGGCGCCCTCTTCCTTGATCCCGGCCATCGGAGGCGACCGGAACCATCGGGGCTGATATCTCCTGGGCGAGCCGCAGAACATCAGCCTTCCGGGCTGGGTGGCGGGCACGTACCCGGCTGAGACACCGAATGCGTAATACGTCGTGTTCTCGCACGGAGCGCCGAGGACCGTATTCGGGGCAATTCCCGGGGTGCAGGCCGGATAGTCGCACACGGTCGGCCCGGCAGTAGCCGGGGGCGGCATGCATATACCGACCCCGATCAGCGCAGCAACAACCGCCACGATCAGACGCACCAAAGTAGCTTGGCACAGGCGATAACGAAATTCTTCCTTTTGGAGAAGGTCCCGGCCGTGAGGCGGGCACTCGTTCCGCGAAAGTAGCTGCCCGTCAACGGTTGCGGCAGTGACCTCCTGGCAGCTCGTTCGCTCCCCAGCCCCGTGGTGATAACGTCATTCTCCGTGCGTCGTTCGAAGGTATCTGAGCGCCACGATTCGGTGAGACCGGCGATCGGTCACGTCACGTGACTGATGCCGACGCCGGCGCGGCGACCGGATCCGACATGTCCGCACTGCTCGCTGAAGCCGAGGAAGAAGTCTCCCTCGCGGAGTCGCGCGCAGATGCGGCCCGGGCCCGCGCAGAGCAGCTGCGCCAAGACGCCGAAGCCACGTCCAGCGACCCGGCTGGCGCCGCTGACGATACCGACAGCGACAAAAACACGCGGGCGCGACGTTGGCGGCTACCCCAGCTGCACCGCCCCGGAAACACGGCGGTGGCTGTCGGCGCCGGGATTCTGCTCACCTGCGCGTCGCTCGGCGCAAGCGGCTACATGATCTGGCGGGACCGCACCATCGCGCACAGACAGCAACTCATCCCGGAGTTCGCTGCGGCGGCACGTCAGGAAATCACAGCTTTAATGACGCTCGACCCAAAGCACGCCAAAGACGACATCCAGCGCAGCATCGACGCGTCCACCGGCGACTTCAAGGCTCAACTGGAAGCGCGATCAGGCTTCATGGCGCAAAAGGCCGAGGAATCGAAAGTGATCAGCAAGGTGACGGTGGACGCCGTGGGTGTCGAGTCGATGACCGACAACTCGGGAGTCGCACTTGTCTCGGCGAAATCCGATGTCACCGATCCTGACAACTCGAAACGGCCGCCGATGTTGTGGCGGATCGCCGTCAAGCTCGAGCGGGTCAATGGTCAGCTCAAGATGTCTGGAATTGACTTCCTGCGATGAATGCCGAACAGGAGTCATCACCAGACGGCGTGGAAACTCCGTCCACCGAAGAGGCGGAGGAAGCAGCCACTGGCGAGGAGACGTCGCCAGACGGCGTAGAAACACTGTCCGCCGACGAGGCGGACGAAGTATCCACTGGCGAGGGGTCGTCGCGCGCCGGCGGACCGTCGGCCGCGGTGCTTGTCATCCGCCGATGCCTGGCGATGTGGCGTCCGATTCTTGCGACGGCGGTGGTCATCACCGCAATCGCAGCCGCTACCGGTGTGTATTACCTGCAGTACCGCCCGGCCCAGCCGCTCAGCGATGCGGCGACGCAGCAGGCCGTCCAGGCAGCCTCCGACGGCGTCGTGGCGGTGGTGTCGTACTCCTTTGACCACCTGGATCAGGACATCGCCAAGGCGAAGTCGCTGTCAAGCGGCGATTTTTTGGCCTACTACAGCAAGTTCAGTCAAGATTTCATCGCGCCGGCGGCGCGCAAGGGACACCTCAAAGCGACCGCGAAAATTCTGCGGGCCGCCATCTCGGAAATGCATCCGGATTCGGCCGTCGTCTTGGTGTTTATGAACCAAGACACGACGGGCAAGGACAAACCGGAACCGCTGACGACTGCCGCCAGCGTTGTGGTGACGCTGACCAAAGTCGAGGGATCGTGGCTGATATCAAAGCTGGACCCACTGTGACCACCGCAGTGACCAGCTGGGCGGATCGGCACCCCAGCAGCGCCGCCGATGTTAGCCTTAGCGGCTAACGGCAAGGAGTTGTGCGATGCGTTCAAAGGAAATAGCCGGCGCCGCGATGCTGTTGGCTGCCAACGTATTCGGGACCTGCGGCGCCGCCTCACCAGCCAAGGCGATCACCAAAGAAGACGTCGCCCTCAACGGGACATATCAAGTCACGTCCAATGGTAATTTGGCCAAGCTCAACCGCCAGTTCAACCAAGAGCCCGTCGTCACCACCACGTGGACCATCAGCTCCAGCTGCACCACCTTCGAGGAATGCACCGGCACGGTGCACAGTGCGCAGGGGTGGACTGAGCAGATGCACGTTCGCGACGGTCTCATGTGGTACGTCACGCACAACGTGCCCGACTGGGAGAAGTGCCAAGACGGTACCGCCTTCACCGGGCGACAGGAATTCACTTTTTATCCGGTAGACCCGCAGGGAAGCGGTGCGGTTGTCATCGGGTCAGGGACGCTGGCCGGCAAGGACAAGACAATCGGGCCGAGCGGCGCCTGCGGGCAGAACCAATGGCTCACCATTGAGATGCCGGTGCGGCTCGACAAGATCGGCTGACTCCAGCCGATCTTCGCCTTACGTGGGGAACATGTCCTGCCACTTTTTGGGCGCCGCTCCGCTGAGGTCTGACTGCTCGTAGAACGTCCCGTCCGGTGTGATGTAGCGACCGTTGCGAGGGTCATACGTTGCGACCGCAACCGCTGGGACGGCATGAGTTGTGTTGCCGCCGAACGAACTTGGATGAGCACTCGGTTGCCCTCCGCCGTCGATCACGGCCGGTGGCCTCGGGGGCGCGGGCGGGCGGTGCATGGCAGGGGGCGCCGCCGGAACGTCGAGTGGCGCGATCGATGGGAAGTCATGGGCCTGCGTCGACATGCTGGCCGACGACGGGACCGGCGGCGTTGCCGCGCCAATGGTTCCTGGTGGCGGGTTCGTTCCCCGCGGCCCCGGCGGCGTGCCGCGCGGAAGCGCCCCCAACGGCAGTGGTGTCCCTTCGATGGGCGCGAAGATTCGCTTGTCCGAGGTGACTCTGTCGTCCGGCGGAATGCCCTGCGCCAGCAGGTTCGGGTCGATCGGCGAGGGGCCGAGGACGTGTTGGCGCATCGCCAGCGGCATGTAGGGCTTGTCGCTCTTGCAGATTTCGACGGTAGGTGCGCGCTTTCCGGGCTTGTCCATACACGGGTAGTTGCGCGCACCGCGTACCGACAGTGGTGAGTCTTGAGGCAGTTTGCAGTACAGCCCGTCCGGAGTGTCGATGTCGGTTTCGTCGTCCGGGGATCGCCATTGGCTCTGTGGGATAAAGCCGACCGTGCAGATCGGCGGATCGTCGACCGTCAACGCGAAGTCGCCGTGCGCGAGACCATTCGGCCAGTTGATGCCGTTCGCTGTTTGCTCGACGGCGACCAGCGGCGGCAGCAACACCAGCAGTTGCTCGATTCCGGGGTGGTAGGTCACTGCGATTTGGCCGATGGTAGTGAGGTTGGCCAGCAGGACCGGAAGCGTCGGTTTGATCTGGTTGAGCAGCCGGGACGCCTCATCGGCCGCCCCGGGACCGTTCTGCAGCAATGTGCGAAGCCGTGAGTCGTCTTTGGCCAGCACATCGGAGATACCGGCGAAGCTGCGGCCCCATGTCCTGATCGAATCGGCGGTCTGTGCCTGTGAGCCCAGGAAAGGTTCGCTGTCCTCGATCAGGGTCCGGGTGCGATCGGCGACGGTGTTGGAGTAGTCGGCGATCCGGGAGGCCGAGTCCGACAGCGACCCGAGGTCGTAACCGGACCCGTTGAACGCCTGGAACGACTCGTCGAGTAACTGGCCGAGCTTCTGCTTCGGGAGGCTGGCAACCAGCGCGCTGACCTGATCGAGCATGGGCCCGACGGACTGCGGAATGGTGGTGTCGCGCGCGGCGATGACCGAACCGTTGCGCAGGTACGGGCCCGAGTCGGTTCGCGGCCGCAAGTCCACGTACTGCTCGCCGACCGCCGAGACACTGCGCACATCGGCTTGCAGGTCTGCCGGGATCTTCGGCGAAGTGTTCAGCGACAGCGTCGCTTTCGCGCCGTGGGGTGTCAGGCTCACCTCGGTGACCTTGCCGATCTGCACCCCGCGGTACGTCACGTTGGAGAAGCGATAGAGGCCGCCGGTAGCCGGTAGCTGAAGCGTGACGGTCATCTTCCCGATGCCCAGCAGCGTCGGGGCCTGGACGTAGAACAGCACCATCGCGATCACACCGACGGTCCCGATGACGGCGAAGATCGCCAGCTGTATCCGAACGAAGCGCGTCAGCATCTATCCACCACCTCCTGCCGGCGTAATGACCGACGGTGGCGCGGGCGGTGCGGGGGCGGGCCCCGGCAGCGGACCGCTGAACTGTAGCGAAGGCTGGGGTGGCGCGGCGGGTGGGCCCGCCTGCGGCGCGGGGCCGGGTCGCGGAGCACCCACGCCGGAATGCAGCGGATCGAGTGTGTAATTCAGGTACGGCGGGTCGCCGGGCACCGGTGGTTCGCCCTCATTCAACTGTCCCCAATGGGTTCCCAGGAACGGCCCTTGCTTGAGCCGCGGAATCGTGAGGTCGAGCTCGGGAGAAACATTGAAGTAGTCACCGCGAATCGCACGGTCGATGAAGTTCTGCCCGAACGGGAAGACCGTCGCATACGCGAGGCTCGCGTCGAGATCCGGTCCGAGGTCGGCAAGCGCGCGGATCGTGGGCTCCAGGTTTTTCAGATTCCGGACCAGGTCGACCTGGCTGTCGTTGACCAGCTTGGTCGCGGTGTTGCTGAACACCCGAAGCCGGTCGAGGGCTTCGGTCAAGCGCGGCCGCTCTTTGATCAGCACGTCCAGAGCGGGCGGGATGTCGCGCAACGCCGCAGTGATGACCTGGTGCTGTGAGGCGAAGCTGTCGGCGAGCCGGTTCAGCGCCTGAATGGAGGCGACGATGTTGTCGCGCTGTTTATCGAGCGTTCCCACGAACTTGTCGAGGCGGCTGAGCAGATCGCGGACGGCACCTGCGCGCCCGGACAGAGCGGCGTTGAAATTGTGAACGATTTCGCCGAACTGCCCCAGGTCGCCGCCGCTGACAATCATCGAAAGCGACGACAGGGTTTGCTCCGTGGTCGGGTAGGTCGACGCGCGGTTGAGCGGGATGGTCTCCCCCGGTCGCAGTCGCCCGGTGCCCGGCTGACCGGGAGGCGGGTTGAGCTCCAGGTGCATCGAGCCGAGTAGGCTCGTCTGCCCGACGCTGGCTACCACATTGGCCGGGACGACCACGTCGTGCTTGACGGAGATCTCGACGTCGGCGTGCCATCCCTTCACCGTCATCGGGCCGACGCTGCCGACCGTGACGTCGTCGATCAGCACCGGCGAATTCGACTCCAGCGTCGCAACATTGGCGATCTCGACGTGGTAGATGTCAGCTCCTGGACCACGCCCGACCGCGCCAGGCAACGGCAGTGAGTTCAACCCGTGAAATGCACACCCGGTGCCGGTCAGCATCACACAGCAACCGATGGCGAACACTCGCCGAACCGCGATCCGGGCGGTCATGGCCGCGGCCCTTCGGCCGGCAGTAAATTAGGCGGCGGTGGCGGCGGCGATTCCATCGGAACTGTCGGCGCCGGTGGTTGCGGCATCGCCGCTCCGGGTATCCGCGGCAGCGGCACCGACGGCGCCGGGCCGGGCACAATCGAATCACCGTTCAATCCGGTATATGCCGACACCGCGGGCGGGATCTCGGGCGGTCCGGGCTTCGGGCCCTCACCCCCGGGCGCCAGGCGCGGCTCGGTGTAGATGATGTTGGCCGGGTTGGCCGAGGGCATCAGGAACGGGTTGATCGGGAGCGGCGATTCGTTGAAGTTCAGCACCCGCAGTCCGGCGCCGAGGAATAGGGCGCACAATTTGGCCGATTCTGTCGAGGTGACGGTTTCGACGGCTCCCGTCATGGAGCAGCCTGGAATCGGCAGCGGGATGAGCGTACCGGCGGACGTTCCGTTCGCGAAGGCGGTAATCCCGATCCCGCCGTTGATCGTGCCGGTGTCCGGGTTGTAGTCGTTCATGAAGTTGGCGATCGCCGTCGGCGCGAGGTGCAGAATGTTTTGCAGCGCCATCTGCTGGTCAATGAGCGGTTGGGTGGCGTCGGCCAGTCGCGTGATCTGCTCGCTGGTCTGGTCGCGGGTCTCGGCGATGAACCGCTGCACCTCCCCCACCGCCGTCGACAGGTTGGTCACCGCCGCATCGAGATCGGACTTGCTGTCGTCGACCACGCTGGTAAGGGTCGCCAGGCGGTTGTTGAACTGCACGAGTTGAACGTTGCTGTCGCGCAGCGCAGAGACGAAGGTCTGCAGATTCTTGATGATGTCGACGATGTTGCCGCTGCCGTCGGCAAGGATCCGGCCCACCCCGGATAATTGAGCCAACGTCTGATGCAGCTTCTCCCCGTTGTCGTTTCCTAAGGCGTTGGCGGCACTGTCGATGAACCTGCCTACCGACGTATCGGACACCCCGCTCTTGGGGCCCAGATCCGTGGCCAGCCGCATCAATTGGGTTTTGACCTCGTCCCACTCGACCGGTACAGCGGTGCGCTCGGCCGGTATCGACGCGCCGTCGGCCATGACGGCCCCGCGATCCCGGTACGCCGGTGTGAGCTGGACATAGCGGGCAGCGACCAGATTCTGCGCGACGATCACCGCTTTCGCGTCGGCTGGAATCGGCACGTCACGGTCGACGTGCAACGTCATCTTGGACCGCGTCCCGTCGGGTTGGATGGATTTGATCGTCCCGACCTTGACGCCGGAGACACGCACCTCGTCACCGGGATAGATCGCGGTCGTGGTCGGGAAGTACGCGGTGATGGTCCGTGGGCCGAAGAAGACCTGACGCACGACCACCGCGCCGCCAGCAAGGACCAGGGCCGCCAGCGCGATCGCCAGCCACCTCGACAGCCTGGCACGCCGGGTCATTGCGTCCCGCCTATCCGTCCGCCCAACGTGCAGCCGCCGCATTCGGGAATCCCGTTGTATGGGAACGGGATCAGCGATCGCGGCACGGGAGACGGGAAGCCAGGACCGCGGGCCGGATCGAATGTGCGGAAGCCCCACAGGTATTCGAGGAAAGGACCGAAGATTTGCGGTATAGAGAGGTTCGGTATGAAGGCCGAATAGGAGAACATGCTGGAGACGGCCTCGCCCAGGGTGATCGCAAATTTCGCCCCGCCCGGTAGCGCTTTGGCGATGTTGTCGCGGTTCTTCTCCAACACGGCGGTCACCGAATTCAGCTTCTCCAGCGTCGGCGCCAGCTTGCTCTCGTTGTCGTGCACCAGTCCCGTCAGCTGCTGGGCCACCGCCGACGTGGCGGCCAGCAAGTGGACGATCTCCTGCCGCCGTGCGACCAGAACTTGGAGCAGATCGTCGGAGTTGAGGATCAGCTTGTTCACCTGCTGGCTGCGTTCGGACAGGATTCCGGTGACATCGCCGGCACTTTTGAGCAGCTGGCCCAGTGATTGGTTGCGGCCGTTGAGGGTTTGCGACAGCCGGGTCAGCCCGTCGAAGGCCGGACCCAATTGCGGCGCGATCTGGTTGAGCGTCGTAGACAACGTGTCCAGCGATTGGTTCAACGATTGGGTGCTGGTCTCGGCGGTGTTGGCGGTGAGGTCGCTGACCGCGTCGGTCAAGGAGTACGGCGACGATGTGCGCGATACCGGAATCACGTCCATCGGATGCAGCGAGCCGCTGCCCGCCGACTCCAGCGTTAATGTCCGGGCACCCAGCAGCGAGCCGGTCTTGATGTGCGCCTGGGATTCCGAGCCGAGCGGAATGTTCCCCTTGAGTGTAAACGTCACCAGTGCATCCCCGTGCTGCAGAGCGACATTCGAGACTGTGCCGACCTTGACCCCGGACACCGTCACGGCGTCGGACGGCGCAAGCCCGCCCGCTTCGGAGAACAACGCCTGATATTTAACAGACGTCGCCAACGACACCAGCCGGTCGGGCGACAGGCCGACGAGGATCACCAGCACCATCAGGACAGCGCCGATGAAACCGGCCTTGATCAGTCTCCTTCCGCGGTACTTATCCATTGGGTTCCGCACACCTTCCCGCCTCGGATTTGAACAGTGGAGCCACCACGGTCCTGCCCTGCAAATCCGTGCCCCGGATCGTCAGCAAACAGAAGTAGTACGGGATGGTGGCACCCATGACACCCAGCCGTGTTTCCTTGCGAAAGTTTTTCGGCATCCGCTGAATTGCGGCGTCGACTCGGTCCTTGCTCTCATCGAGCAGCGGCGCGACCCGACTCAGCTGCTCTACCGTGGCGGCCAGCGGAGGTCGGGTGTTGGTCAACAGATCCGCGAGTGAGGTGGTTCCCTTGCTCAATGCGTCGATCGCCGAACCAACAGTGTCGCGGTCCCCTGACAGCCCACTGACCAGTCGCTCGAGACGGTCGATCGCGCCGGAGAATTTGCCGCCGTCCTTGGACAACGTCCCCACCACCGTGTTGAGGTTGTCGATGAGCTGCTGGACCGTCTGGTCGTTGTCTGCCAAGGCATTCGAGAACGACGTCGTTTTGGTGAACAGCGACTGCAGGTTTCCGCCTTCGCCCTGGAAGACCTGGATCAGCGATGCGGTCAGCGCATTGACGTCGTGCGGATTGAAACCCTGGATCACGGGTTTCAATCCCCCGAGCAGCAAATCGAGATCGAGTGCCGGGGCGGTGTGGTCGACCGGGATCTGCCCTCCGGCCGGCAGCACTTTGCTCGATCCCGGGCCATCGACGAGATCCAGGTAACGATCACCGACCAGGTTGAGGTAGCGGACCGCCGCTCGAGTGCCCCCGGTCAGAACGACGTTGCGGTCCGCATCGAACTTCACCACGACTTTTTTGTCCGCAAGCAGCGAGACGCCGGTGACCGTACCCACCCGCACCCCGGCGACCCGCACCGACTCCCCCGCCTTCAGACGCGAGGCATCGGCGAACACTGCTGAGTATCCGGCGGTCGCGCCGGTGCGGTACTGACCGAAGATGAAGAACAGGAACGCCGTCAGCACCGCCATCACGATGCCGAAGGTCCCGAACTTGATCAGCGTCGGGCGCAGTGAGCCCCTCATCCTTGTTGTCCGACCTGGGCGGGGTTGCGTGGCGGCCCGGCAATCGGACCGTAGAGCAACTGCTTGAGCCCATCGAAATTCAGCAATAGCTGTTGGTTGCCGTACTTCCACGGGTTGGCACCGGTGTCGGCGACGACATACTTCGCCTTGGTGTTGAAGGGCAGCTTCGGCAGACCCGTGCACTGCGGACCGCCAGTGGCCGCAACCTTGGGCAAGTCCGTCGGATAGCGATAGCGTTCCGAGCCGAAAAGAAGTGTGGACGACAGGTGGATGCCCGGTTCGAACAGCGGCGGCGAGTGCGACAACGTGATGAGTCCACCAAAACCGCAGTTGAACGCCTGGTGGTAGGTGTTGAAGAGATCGGTGGTCGGCACCAGCAGATGCAGCACATCGGTCAGCGGCTTGCGGTTCGCGCCGAGGACATCATTGCCGGTGTTGGCCAGACCGATCGCGCTGATCAGCAGCGCATCCAGATTGCGCTGCTCATCGACGAACGTCTTGCTGAATGTGACGGCGTTAGCAGCTGTCTTGACAAGATTGGGCGCCGCGTCGGCGTACGCGTTGGTCACCACGGGAAGCATCGCGGTGTCATGGCTCAGCGCCGTCAGGCTCGGATCCAGCTTCGCCAGAAACGAATCCAGATCGCTGAGCGCCTGACCGACCTTTTCGCCGCGACCGCTGAACGCTTTCCCCAGAGCCCCGAGGGTTTCGTTGAGTTTGGCGGGATCGAGCGTGTCCAGGACCGCCGATAACCGCCGGAAAACGGTGTTGATCTCGACCGTGACATGTCCGCTGTCGAGCACCTGACCCGCGTGCAGCGGCTGCGCCGACGGCTCGGCCGGCGAGACGAGGTTGACAAACTTGGCACCGAATACCGTTGGCGCTCTGAGGTCGACGAGCACGTTGGCGGGGATCATGTGCATGTTCGACGGATCCATGGCCAAGTGCAGCGCGGCTTGACCGTTCGGGCGTGACTCGATGGAGGCGACCTTGCCTACCTGCACCCCGCGCATTTCCACTTTGGCGTCGGGGTTCATCACCAGTCCGGCCCGCTGTGACAGCACGGTGACGGGCACGCTTTCGGTGAAGCTGCCCTGAAACAAGCCCACCGCGACGGCGACGATTGCGCAGAGCAGCACCACGGTTACCAAACCCGCGAGCGCGCGTATCCCGTTGTGGGACATTGGATTGTTCCCCTATCCCGACAGGTTGAAGTTTCCGTTTGAGCCGTAGACCGATAAAGACACCAGCAGGGTCACCGAGATCACCGCGATGAGCGAGGTCCGAACCGCGTTGCCGGTCGCGACCCCGACACCCTCCGGCCCACCGGTCGCGAAAAATCCGTAGTAGGTGTGCAGCAGCAAAACCGACAGCGCCATCAGGATGGCCTGCAAGAACGACCACAGCAGGTCGATCGGATTGAGGAACGTGTCAAAGTAGTGATCGTAAAGACCGGCGGACTGACCGAATAACACCACCGTGGTGAATTGGCTTGCAAGGAACGACAGTATGACCGCGATGCTGTACAGCGGCGTAGTCGCCAGCATGCCTGCCACGATCCTCGTGCTGACCAGGTATGAGATCGGGCGGATCGCCATCGATTCCAGGGCGTCGATCTCTTCGCTGATCCGCATGGCACCCAATTGCGCTGTCACGCCGGCGCCGAACGTGGCGGCCAAGCCAATTCCCGCGACGACCGGCGCAAGGATGCGGACGTTGATGAAAGCCGCCAGGAAGCCGGTGAGTGCTTCGATACCGATGTTGCCCAGCGAGCTGTAACCCTGCACTGCGAGAACGCCGCCGGCGGCCAACGTGAGAAATCCAATGATGACCACCGTTCCGCCGATCATCGCCAAAGTGCCTGCACCCATGCTGATTTCGGCGACCAGGCGCACGACCTCGCGCGGATATCGGGTGACCGCAAAGGGTATACCGGCCAGTGCCCTGCCGTAGAACAGTGTGTGGTCGCCGATGGACGTGAGGGTGCCGGCCGGCCGACGCCATAGCCCGAGCACGCGGAACGCCCGCGGGTAGGTGGCTCTCAGCG
Source organism: uncultured Actinomycetota bacterium (assembly GCA_963822655.1). Lineage (GTDB taxonomy): Bacteria > Actinomycetota > Actinomycetes > Mycobacteriales > Mycobacteriaceae > Mycobacterium. The sequence goes on along the minus strand of CAWGIJ010000011.1, from coordinate 220,798 downwards.
TCTTCACCGACACAGCAGGTCCCCCCTCATCACTTCGTCGTGAATCGGATGCCGATGGCCGTGACCAACACGTTGACGACGAAGAGTGCCATGAACGCGTACACAACGGTTTCATTCACCGCGTTACCGACCGCTTTCGCGCCGCCGCCGGAGATGGTCAGTCCGCGGTAACACGCCACCAGACCGGCAATCAGACCGAACAGGGCGGCCTTAACACAGGAGATGATCACCTCGGGAACGCCAGTCAACAGCGTGATGCCCGCGGCGAACGCTCCCGGGTTGACGTCTTGGACGAACACCGAAAACACGTAGCCGCCAACGATTCCGATGATGACCACCAGGCTGTTGAGCAGCAGCGCGACGAGACCGGCAGCGAGCATCCGGGGTGTCACGAGGCGTTGCACCGGGTTGATGCCCAACACCTCCAATGCGTCGATCTCCTCGCGAATGGTTCGCGAGCCCAGATCTGCGCACATCGCCGTGGCACCGGCGCCGGCCACGATCAGCACCGTCACCAGCGGGCCCAGTTGGGTGACCGCGCCGAATGCCGCACCCGCACCGCTGAGGTCCGCGGCGCCCAATTCGCGCAGCAGGATGTTGAGGATGAAGCTGACCAGCACCGTGAACGGGATGGCCACCAACAGCGTGGGGGCTAACGAGACCCGCGCAACGAACCAGGACTGCTCCAAGAATTCGCGCCCTTGAAATGGCCTGCGGAAAGCGAATCTGACCGCGTCGGCGCTCATCGCGAAGAGGCCGCCGACAGCCTGCATGGCGCCGGCGAGGCCATTCGGCATGCTGATGCCAGTGGACCAGCGTTCTGCGCCCTTAGTCGCCATGGATGGCCACCGTCCCTCCGTGTCGGTCGCGTGAAACCACGCTCTCGAGCGGGGCGGGCCGGACGACCCCCACTTTTAGTAGCGTCCGGCGATTATTACCTACGACGTGTGCGCCGGGAGTGAAAATTGACAACCGAGGGACCTCCGAGTTAAGTGACGGCACCGATAGTTTTGAGCTCGATGATGCGGTCCCAATCCAGACCGAGCTCCTGCAGAATGTCGTCGGTCTGTTCGGCGAATCCGGGCGCGGGCCCCGAGACCGGTGCGGCCACGTCGAACTGCACCGGGTTGGCCACCAGTTCGAGTTCGCCTGCCTGTACTACATATTCATTGGCCCGGATCTGAGCGTCGCCCGCCGCCTGCAGGGTGTCCTGCACGGGGGCCCATGGCCCGGCGAGCGTGGCGAAGCGTTCGCTCCACTCCGCGAGGGTGCGGGTGGCGATCGCCTTGCTCAGAATCTGCACGGCCTCGGCGGTGTTCGCGGCGATCTTCTCGCCGCTGTCGAAGCGTGGGTCGTCGGCCAGGTTGGGCTGGTCGATGTGCTGGCACACGTCGGCCCAGAACTTGCCGGCCTGCATCATCACAAAGGAGATGTAGCGGCCGTCGGACGTCGCGTACAGCCCGACCAGCGGATTGATCGGCGAACCGTGCACGCCGGGCGGAAAAGCCTCCATGCGCTGGTTGAGATGCGTGGTCAATGCGACCGTGTGGCCCAGCGACCACAGCCCGCTGCCCAGCAGGGACACGTCGACGACCGACGGCTCACCGGTGCGCTCGCGCTTGAGCAACGCCGCGGCGATGCCGCCGGCCAGGTTGGTTCCGGAGATGGTGTCGCCGTAGGCGGGTCCCGGCGGGCCGACCATGCCCTCGGTCCCCGGCGGGGTAATGGTCGCGGCCGTTCCGGCCCGGCACCAGAAGGCGGTCATGTCGTAGCCGCCCTTTTCCGACTCCGCACCCCGCGGCCCCAGCGCGCTGCCCCGGGCGTAGACGATCTTCGGGTTGATCGCGCGGATGTCGTCGACGTCGATGCCGAACTTTTTCCGGTGCCCGGGCAGAAAGCTGGTCAGGAAGACATCCGAGCGGCGAGCCAATTCGTAGAGCACCTCTTTGCCTTCGGGCACCGACATGTCCAGCCCGACGCTGCGCTTGAGCCGGTTGGCGTGCTCGATGTTCGGGTTCGGGTCGCCCTCGACCTTCAGCATCCCGGTCTGCCGCAGACCGCGCTGCGGGTCGCCGGTCACCGCGTGCTCGACCTTGACGACGTCGGCACCCCACTCGGCCAGCACCGCACCCGCGGACGGGACGAACCCGTACATCGCCACCTCGAGGACGCGGATGCCTTCCAGCGGCCCCGCCATCAGGCGTTGCCTCCCGCGCCCGGCGCCACCCCGGCTGGCGCGGCCGCGCCGGCTGGGACGGCAAAAGTCTTGCTCTCCAGGAATTCCTCGAGACCTGCCACGCCCATCTCGCGACCGACGCCGGACTGCTTGAAGCCGCCGAACGGCGCGTCGGCGCTGAAGTAGTTGCCGCCGTTGACCGAGAAGGACCCCGCGCGGATACGCCGAGCAACGGACAGGGCCCGATCCTGGTCGGCGCTGAACACCGCACCGGCCAGGCCGTAGATGGAGTTGTTGGCGATGCGCACGGCGTCGTCGTCATCGTCGAAGGCGATGACAGCCAAGACCGGACCGAAGATCTCCTGCTGCGCGATCTCGCTGTCGGGATCGACATTGGTCAGTAGCGTCGGCGCGTAGAAGTAGCCAGGGTCCAGTTTCTTGCCTCCGGTCACCAGCGTCGCGCCGTCGGCTACCGCGCGCTGCACCATGCCGTCGACCTTCTCGCGCTGACGTTCATTGATCAGCGGCCCCATGTAGGTCTTCGGGTCGGCGGGGTCGCCGTGCCGCACATTGGCGAAGTTCTGCGCGATCAGCTCGACGATCTCGTCATGATGCTGGCGCGGCACCAACAGTCGCGACGTCAGCGCGCAGCCCTGGCCGGCGTGAGTGACCATCGAGAACGCGGCGAACACGCTGGCGCCGGCGAAGTCGGCGTCGTCGAGCAGGATCGCCGCCGACTTTCCACCGAGTTCGAGGAAGACCTTTTTCACCGTCTCGCTGGCCGCGGCCATGATCCGGCGTCCGACCGGCGTCGACCCGGTGAACGTGATGACGTCGACGTCCGGGCTGGCGGTCAGGGCTTCTCCGATCGCGGCGTTTGAGGAGCTGAGCACGTTGACGACGCCCGGCGGGATGTCGGTGTGGTTGGCGATCACCTCGCCAAGAGCCAGCGTGACCAACGGGGTGTCCGGCGCGCCTTTGAGGATGACCGTGCACCCGGCGGCAAGCGCTGGCGCCAGCTTCGCCAGCGCCAGCTGGTTCGGGTAGTTGTAGGCGATGATCGCGCCCACCACCCCGGCGCCTTCCTTCTCTACCCAGCGCCGGTGCCGCATGCCCCGCGACTCGATCTCGCCGAGTTCCTGGGTCATCGAGTAATTGCGCAACACGTCGGCGTAGTAGCGGACGATCTTGATCGGCTCGTCGAGCTGAGCACCCTGGGTAAGGGTTCGCGTGGCACCGACCTCCGCGATCGTCAGCTCGCGCAATTCCTCGGCATGGTCGAGCAGCGCCTGGTGCAACTGGTCGAGGCAGTGCGCCCGAAACTCCGCGTCGGTTGACCATGTCGTGGTGTCGAAGGCGCGTCGCGCGGCGGCGATGGCCTGCTGCGCCTCGTCGATTCCGGCGTCGGGGGCGTGCCCGATCACCGTGCCGGTCGCCGGGTTGACGGAGGGAAAGACGCGGTCGGTCGTGACGAGTTGGCCGTCGATCAACAGCCGCCGATCAGGCCTGCCATCCGTCGCTGGGCGATCGCCCATAGTGGCGGTAGCGGCATCCTGCGGTGGCATTCAAGCTCCTCAACACGTGGATAATTCCATTCTCATCCCGGGCGAATCCTACATTCCACCAACGAGAATTCAAGCAAATGGGAGAAACGAGACTGCCATACTCGCGCCCAATCTAGGTGTTCGTTATCTACATCATCGTCGCAGCATACGCGGGGTTTCTGAACCATCTTGCGAGCCGCCATAACGCGAGAGTAAGGTTCTCGTATTCGGAAGGGAGATTCTTTGTGAGCGACACGGTCCCTGTCCCGGTGGCCTTATGAGAACGGCTGTTGTCACCGGCGGCGGCTCCGGAATCGGTTTAGCAGTGGTCGAACGACTTCGCAAAGACGGCTACCGGGTCGCGACCGTTGACCTCAAGACGTCCGACGCCGAGTTGTCTTTCACCGCCGACGTCACCGACCGCGGACAGATCGACGCGGCGCTCGCCGGCATTCGCGAGGAGGCCGGACCGATCACCGTTTTGGTCAACGCCGCCGGCCTCGACGGGTTCAAGCGCTTCGCCCACATCGAGTTCGCCGACTGGCAGCGGTTGATCGACGTCAACCTCAACGGTGTCTTCCACATGATCCAGGCCGTGCTACCCGACATGCTCGACGCCGGCTGGGGACGCATCGTCAACATCTCGTCGTCGAGCACGCATTCCGGCGCGCCGTTCATGTCGCACTATGTCGCGGCGAAGTCCGCCGTCAATGGGCTGACCAAGTCGCTGGCGTTGGAGTATGGACCGAACGGCATCACGGTCAATGCGGTGCCACCCGGCTTCATCGATACGCCGATGCTGCGCAGCGCCGAGCAGCGCGGCAATCTCGGCGACATCGAAAAGACCATCGCTGCAACGCCTGTGCGCCGGATCGGCAAACCCGAGGACATCGCGGCGGCATGCGCGTTCCTGGTGTCCGAGGAGGCCGGTTACATCACCGGTCAGATCCTGGGCGTCAACGGTGGTCGAAACACCTAGCAAGCGAACATGATTCGTTTTCAAGAGGAGAAGTAGTGGGAGAGACCAAGGGCCGGGTAGCAGGCAAGATCGCATTCGTGACGGGCGCGGCTCGCGGACAGGGACGCTCTCACGCGGTGCGCCTGGCCGAGGAGGGCGCCGACATCATCGCGGTCGACATCTGCCGCGACATCGACACCATCGGCTACCCGATGGCCACCCCGGAAGACCTCGACGAGACCGCGCGGCTGATCGAGAAGACCGGCCAGCGGGTCGTGATCGCACAGACCGACGTTCGCGACGTGGCGGCGTTGCAGTCCGCGCTAGACGGTGGTCTGGCCGAGTTCGGCAAGCTCGACATCGTCGTGACCGCGGCCGGGGTCGCCGGCATGAAAGGCCAACCGCCACTGCGGGCTTGGACCGACGTGATCAACACCAACCTGGTCGGGACGATCAACGCGATCCAGGTTGCGCTGCCACATCTCACCGAGGGCGCGTCGATCATCGCCACCGGATCGACGGCCGCGTTGATGGACACCGCCAAGAAGGACAACCCCGGCAAGGATCCGGGCGGCATGGCCTACGTGCATTCCAAGCGTGCGCTCTCGAGCTACGTCCACGACCTCGCGACCGAACTGTCCGCCTTCGGCATCCGGGCCAACGTCGTGCATCCGACCAACACCAATACGGACATGCTGCAGAACGTGCAGATGTACCGTTCATTTCGGCCGGATCTGGAGAATCCGACCCGCGCCGACGCGGAGCCGATTTTCGGTGTGCAGCAGGCGATGAAGATTCCGTTCGTCGAACCGGAGGACATCACCAATGCCGTGCTGTGGCTGGCTTCCGACGAGGCTAGGTACGTGACGGGCCTGCAGATGCGCGTCGACGCCGGCGGATACCTCAAGTGGTACGACTACCGCACGTAAGGGAAAACAGTGAAAGTTCGGGTTGATTCAGACCGCTGCCAAGGCCACACACTGTGCTCGATGATCGCGCCGGAATCCTTTGAGCTCGACGACATCGAAGGTCACGCGTCGGCCGTGTCGGAGGACGTTCCGGCCGAGCACGAAGACGCCGTCCGCGAGGCGGCACATTCCTGTCCCGAGCAAGCCATCCTCATTACGGAGACTTCATGAGCATCGAGGACGACACCGACCGCAAGAAGAATCGGTATCACTTCGACCGGCATACCCCGGAGTATCGGGGCCAGTTCGAGAAGATCACCGAGGAGATCCACGAGAAGTGCCCGGTCGCGTGGACCGACACCTACGACGGACACTGGGTGGCGGGCGGTAGCAGCGCGGTGTTCGAGCTCGCCCGCTGCCCGGTCGTCTCCAACGACCACGACATCAACGGTGAACGCAAGGGCTACCAAGGCATTTCGATCCCGAAAGCCAAGCGCGCCAGCGGCGTCCGCGGCGGCATCCTGGAGATGGATGAGCCCGAGCATCGCGTCTACCGCACCGTGCTCAACCCCTATCTGTCGCCGGCGGCGGTCAAGCGCTGGGTGCCGTTCATCGACGACGTGACCCGCGCCTGCCTCGACGAGAAGATCGAAGGAGGTCGCATCGACTTCGTCGACGACCTCGCCAACATCGTGCCCGCCGTGCTGACGCTGGCGATGCTGGGCATCCCGTTGAAGAACTGGGCGATTTACAGCGAACCGGTGCACGCCTCGGTGTACACCCCGGAGCACTCCCCCGACATCGACAAGATCGTCGCGATGCACCGGCAGATGGGCCTCGATCTGCTGACCAACATGGTCGAGATCAAGGAGAACCCGCGGCCGGGAATCGTCAACGGCCTCTTGCAATTACGCATCGACGGTGAGCCCGCACCCGACCTCGAGATCATGGGCAACCTCGGCCTGGTGATCGGCGGCGGCTTCGACACGACCACCGCGTTGACCGCGCACTCGATGGAGTGGCTGTCACAGCATCCCGCTGAGCGCGAGCGGCTCAGCCGTGAACGGGACACACTACTCGACTCGGCCACCGAAGAGTTTCTTCGTTACTACACGCCGGCTCCCGGTGACGGACGCACCTTCTCCGACGACGTGGAACTCGAAGGGACGCAGTTCAAAGAGGGTGAGCGGCTGTGGATCTCGTGGGCGATGGCCAACCGCGACCCGTCGGTGTTCCACGAGCCGAACAAGATTGTGATGGAACGCAAAGGAAACCGGCACTTCAGCTTCGGTCTCGGCGTGCACCGCTGCATCGGTTCCAACGTGGCGCGGACGGTGTTCAAGTCGATGCTGACCGCGGTGCTGGACCGGATACCCGACTACGTGTGCGACCCCGAGGGCACCGTGCACTACGAGACCATCGGCGTCATCCAGGGCATGCGGAATCTGCCGGCCACCTTCACACCCGGCAAGCGCCTCGGCGCGGGGCTGGACGAGACGCTGGAGAAGCTTCAGAAGATCTGTGACGAGCAGGAACTGGCCCTGCCCATCACGGAGCGCAAGGAAACCGCGGTCATCGACTAGCGGGCGGGCAGTCCCAACACCCGCTGGGCGATGATGTTGCGTTGGATCTCCGAAGTACCCCCGGCGATGGTTCCGGAGAAACTTCGGGCGTAGCGCTCGAACCAGCTGCCGTAGTAGTGGTCGAGGTTCATCGGCTCGTACGGACCGGTCAGCGCCGGATGAATCAACCCATCGGATCCCGCTGCGGACAGCGCGTTTTCGCACGCCTGCCGTTCCGCTTCGGAGCCGAGCAACTTGAGCACCGACAGAGCGGGCACGTCCTCCTCTCCGCGCGCGGCGCGGGCCAGCGCCACCGATCCGAGCAGTCGAAGCGCCTGCCGATCCATGACCGCGGTCGCGTAGTGGTCGCGCTCGAGGGCGTTCGACGGGTGGAAGTCGGTGACGACGTTGTCGAGCCGGTCGGCGAAGCCGAGCCACATCATCGTGCGCTCATGTCCCAGTGAACCGTTGGCCACTCCCCAGCCGCCGTTGAGCGGACCGACCAGGTTCTCCGCGGGCACCTTGGCGTCCTCGAAGAACACCTCGTTGAAATCGAGATTGTCCTGGCCGCAGATGTCCGGGAACGGCCGGCGCGTCACACCGGGTGTGTCGGTGGGGATCACCAGCGCGCTGATTCCCTTGTGCTTCGGCGCATCTGGGTCGGTGCGGACGAACGTCAGCAGCACGTCGGCATCGTGGGCGCCCGACGTCCACACCTTCTGGCCGTTGACCACGAAGTGGTCGCCGTCGAGCACCGCCCGAGTCCGCAGCGACGCCAGGTCCGATCCGGCGCTGGGCTCGCTCATGCCCAGCGAGGCGGTGATCTCGGCCCGCAGGATCGGCACCGCCCAGCGCTGCTTCTGCTCGTCGCTGCCGAACGAGATCAGTGACGCGGCAATGATATTCACGCCCTGGGGGTTGAAGCTGTGATAGATCCGCCGTGTGCACAGCTCTTCCAGGTACACATATTGCTGCAGAACGGTGGCGTTGCGGCCGCCGAATTCCGGCGGCTGCGTGGGTAGCAACCAGCCGTTGTCGAACAACAGCCGTTGCCAGCGACGGGCCCAATCCGGCATGTGCGACACCGACTTCGGCCGTTCCAACGCCTCGGCCGCGGCGGCGGGCACGTGCTCGTCCAGGAAGGCGGCGAAGTCTGCGCGAAACGCCTCGACGTCTGGATCAAAGGTGAGCTGCACGGTACTCCTCGGTAACCCTCGCGCGGTGCTCGGCGGTTCCGCCGAGCATGAGCTCGCCGGCCTTGGCCCGCTTCAGTGCGAATTGCAGGTCGTTCTCCCAAGTGAATCCCATTGCGCCGAACAACTGCAGGCCGTGGCGAAACACCAGCGACTGACATTCGCCCGCACCGGCTTTCGCCATCGCGGCGGCGAGCCGACGGCGCGGGTCATTCGCGGAGATCGTCAACGCGGAGTAGTAGGACAGCGCACGGGCACGCTCGATCGCGATGTGCATATCGGCCGCCTTGTGCTGGACCGCCTGGAACGATCCGATCGCCACCCCGAACTGGTGACGGCTGCGCACGTGGTCGAGGACCAGGTCCAGAATGCGTTGGCACGCACCGACCATCGTTATCGCCATCCCCATCAGCGCCACGTGGTGCGCCCGTTCGGTGTCAACGCGCAGGCGCGCGCTATCGGACAAGCGGAGCCCGTTGAAGGTCAGATCCGCGACGTGCAGCACCGGGTCGAGCACGGCACTGCGCCGCGTCGACAGCTGGTCGCCCGCTTCGCCGGCGTTGACGATGAAGACCGCGGCGTCGGTGACCACTGCCAGCCATTCCGCGCGGTCGCCGTCGAGCACGTGCCGGGCGGTGCCGTCGAGCACCCATTGCTCGCCGTCGCGGTGCACGGTGACCCCGCTGTAGACCGCGGCGCCGGAGGCCTGCGGATCGAAGCGGTCGCCGGCCAGCGGCGCGAACTGGCTCATGGTCGCCAGGAATGGCGTCGGGTCGGTGGCACGTCCCAGTTCTTCGAGAACGATCGCCAGTTCGACGGCGTTCTCCGGGTCGCTCATCTCGGTCCAGCCGTGCTCGACGAAGGCCTTCCAGACCGGAGCCGGGTCCACGCCGTCTTCGGCGACCCCGCGGACCAGCGACGGAGGGCATTGCTTGCCGACGGCATCGCGCACGGTTTCCTGCCAAAGCCGCTGATCGGCGTCGAATTCCAGCAGCATTCCGGCCAGCTCCTTAGCTCAGTTAACGTGCTGTGAGAATACTATTCTCTTAATAGCACAGTGACAATCTCGCCGAGTACGGCCAATAGAGTGCGAGAGACGGGCGGCAACGATGGACATCGGGTTTATCGGTTTGGGCCACATGGGTTTTCCGATGGCGCGCCGGCTGCTCGACGCGGGCCATGACATCGTCGCCTTCGACACCCGCGCCGAGGCCCTGAACGGGCTGGTCGCCTCCGGGGCCCGCGCGGCGTCGTCGCCAGCCGACGTGGCCGGCCGCGTGGAGACCGTGCTGGCCAGCCTGCCCTCCCCGCAGGTCGCGCTCGACGTGGCCGCCGGCATCGAGGGTGGCCAGGTACGCCGCTATGTCGACCTGTCGACGATCGGCAGCGCCACCGCGGTGCGCATTCACGACCAGCTCGCCGCGCGCGACATCATCGCTGTCGACTGCCCGGTCAGCGGCGGCGTAAGCGGCGCCGAAGCGGGGACGCTCGCGCTGATGGTGTCGTGCACCCGGTCGGATTTCGAGGCGCTGCTGCCGGTGCTGAGGTCGATCGGCCGGCCGATGCATGTCGGCGAGCAACCCGGTTCGGCGCAGACGATGAAGCTGATGAACAACATCCTGGCGGCCACCGTCTTGGTCGCGACGTCGGAAGTCGTTGTGATGGGAGCGAAGTCGGGGCTCGATCCGCGCGTAATGATCGACGTACTCAACGCCGGCTCGGGTGCGACGAGCGCCAGCCGCGACAAATTCCCACGGGCGATCCTGCCGCGCACCTTCGATTATGGGTTTGCCACCGGACTGATGGTCAAGGACGTCCGGCTCTACCTCGAAGAGGCAGACGCGCTCGGCGTGCCGGTCGAGATCGCCGAAGCGGTCGCGCGACTCTGGGAAACGACGCTGTGCGACGAGGGCGCCGACTCCGATTTCACGTCGGTGATCAAGCCGATCGAACGGGCCGCCGGCGTCACCGTCGGCGGCTCCAAACTGCGAGAATGATATTATCGCCAGCGAAGAACAGCACTTACACCGATAGAGTCCGATTGTGGCCCCTATCAGCAACGATGAATAATCGAAATGCTTACGGGAAACCCGTTGATTAGCGGTGAACGGTGATGTTAGTTTGGCTAGAAGTCCGCTGATTTCGCGAAGGGTGGTTTAGGTGATCGAGCACCCGGACGGGGCGCGCACGCCGCTGATCGATGCCAGCGTGCACATCTTCTTCTCGTCCACCAAGGAACTGCGCTCGGTACTGCGCGAGCCGTTCAAGAGCCGCGGGTTTCCGGACTACGAGATGGACTGGTACGGCGCACCCGGTGGCGAGTACGCACCCAAGACCCGCGGCCCGGAGCGGCAGTACCCCGGTTCGGACCCGGAATTCGTTGGCAATGAACTCTTTTCGAACCGTGGCGTCGACATCGCGGTGCTGCACCCGATGGCGCGCGGCATCATGCCGGATCGGCACCTGGGCACCGCCCTGCACGCCGCCCACAACGAGATGATGGTGTCGAAGTGGTTGGAGCACAGCCAGTTCGGTGACCGGTTCCGCGGCACCATCCGGGTGAACCCCGACGACATCGCCGGGTCGCTGAAAGAGATCGAGAAATGGCGCGGTCATCCTCGCGTCGTCCAGATCGGCGTCCCGCTGCAATCCCGAGAGGTCTACGGCAAGCCGCAGTTCTGGCCGTTGTGGGAGGCCGCAGCCGATGCGGGCCTTCCGGTGGGCGCGCACATCGAGGTCGGGTCGGGTATCGCGAATCCGCCGACGCCCAACGGCAATACCCGCGTCTACGAGCACTACGTCAGCTTCATGGCGCTGAACTATCTGTACCACCAGATGAACATGATCGCCGAGGGCGTCTTCGAACGCTTCCCCGGTCTGAAATTCGTCTGGGGCGACGGCGCCGCGGACTTCATCACGCCGTTCATGTGGCGGATGGACACCTTCGGGCGGCCGCACCTCGAGCAGACGCCGTGGGCGCCCAAGATCCCCAGCGACTATCTGCCCGGGCACATCTACTTCGTGCAGGGCAGCCTCGACGGACCCGGCGACACGGATTTCGCCGGCGAGTGGTTCGGCTTCACCGGCAAGGAAGACATGGTGATGTTCGGCTCGAGCTACCCGCACTGGCAGTGCGGCGACATCACCAAGCTGCCCAAGGCACTGTCCCCCGAGCAACGGGAGAAGTTGTGCTGGCGCAATGCGGCCAACCTCTACGGGATCGACATTTCCGCCGATCTCGCGGCCGGCTAGTCGCAGAATAGAAGGAACCAGGGAGAGCGAGGAGATCGAAATGACGCTGACCCATTCACAGGAGCGTGTTCCGGCCGCCGAACGTATTGCCGTCCGGTGCGTCGACTCGGATGTTCATCCGACACCGAAGCGCGGCGAGATCATCCCGTATATCCCGGAGCCGTGGCGCAGCAAATACTTTCTGACCCGCGATGTGGGCGAGCAGATCTACTACGACGCCCCCGACTATGCGCACGCCTACGCGATGCGCACCGACTCGTTCCCGGCGAACGGCGAATTTCCCGGCAGCGACCCGGACATGGCGTTCCGTCAGCTGATCATGGAAGCCGGTTCCGACATCGGCATTCTCGAACCCGCCGCGTATCCGGCGCGCATCCCCGAGGCGCAGCACGCGATGTCGGTCGCTTTAAACGAGTGGCAGGCCAACCATTGGCTGGACAGCCACAACAACTGGCACGAGCGTTGGCGCGGTTCGATTTGCGCCGCTATCGAGGACCCGGAAGCCAGCGTGCGCGAGATCGAGCGCTGGGCCGGACATCCGTACATGGCGCAGATCCTGATCAAGGCCGAGCCGCGGCCGCCGTGGGGCAATCCGAAGTACGACCCGATCTGGGCCGCCGCCAGCAGGCACGACATGCCCGTGAGCTGCCACCTCTCCCGGAGCCAGTTCGACGAGCTGCCGGCCCCGCCGGTGGGTTACCCCAGCTATAACCACGACTTCATGGTGACTTACTCGCTGCTGGCGGCGAATCAGGTGATGAGCCTGGTGTTTGACGGCGTCTTCGACCGGTTCCCGACCCTGCGGATCGTCTTCGTGGAGCACGCCTTCACTTGGATCCTCCCGCTGATGTGGCGGATGGACGCGATCTACGACGCGCGCAAGTCGTGGCTGGAGATCAAGCGCAAGCCGTCGGAGTACGTCAAGGACCACATCAAGTTCACCACCCAGCCGTTGGATTACCCGGAAGACAAGACCGAGCTGACCCGCGCCCTGGAGTGGATGGAGTGCGAGAAGATCCTGCTGTTCTCCTCGGACTACCCGCACTGGACTTTCGACGACCCGCGCTGGTTGGTGAAGCATCTGCCCAAGCACGCCCGGGACGCCGTGATGTACAAGAACGGCATTGCGACGTACCACCTTCCGGAGACGGTTCCCGTCCTCGAGGGTCAAGTCCGGGTGCTCTGAGTTGTCTGCCGAGAAGACAGGGCCGGAAACCACCCGGCCCGAGCCGCGTCTCGCCCAGGGCCGTGAGCACGTTGTCGCCACCGTTGACGAGATCCCTTCGGGCAAGCACAAACTGGTGCCGATCGGCCGCCACGGGGTGGGTGTGTACAACGTCAACGGCACCTTCTATGCCATCGCGAACTACTGCCCGCACCAGGGCGGTCCGCTGTGCTCGGGGCGTGCTCGGGGACGCACGATCGTGGACGAGACCGCACCCGGCGACGCGGTGATGGTGCGCGACAAGGAGTACATCTACTGCCCTTGGCATCAATGGGGTTTCGAGTTGGCAACCGGAACGACAGTGGTCAAACCGGAATGGAGCATCCGCACCTATCCAGTACGGGTCGTCGGCAACGACGTCCTGGTACAGGCCTGATCAACAGGAGAATGTGTGTCTTCTATCGAGGTTAACGGTGGCAACGTCGTCTACGAAATCCTCGGTGATTCAGGCGATCTCATCGCGCTGACGCCAGGCGGCCGGTTCAGCAAGGACATCCCCGGTCTGCGTCCGCTGGCCGAGGCGCTCGCCGCGGGCGGCTATCGGGTGTTGATGTGGGACCGGCCCAACTGCGGCGCGTCCGACGTCCAGTTCTATGGGCAGAGCGAGTCGCACATGCGCGCCGAGACCCTGCACAAGCTGGTGACGGGCCTAGGCTTCGACCGATGCATCCTGGCCGGCGGGTCCGGCGGCGCAAGGGATTCCATGCTGACCACCATGCTCTACCCCGAGATGGTGGAGAAGCTGGTGGTGTGGAACATCGTCGGCGGTATCTACGGCAGCTTCGTGCTCGGCTCGTACTACATCATCCCCAGCATTCTCGCGGTGCGCGGTACCGGCATGGACGGTGTGGTCAAGGTTCCGGAGTGGCGCGAGCGCATCGAAGAGAATTCGGCCAACGAAAAGCGCTTCCTCGACTTCGACTCCGACGAGTTCCTCAAGCTGATGCTGCGCTGGCTCAACGCCTTCGTATCGAAGCCGGGCCAGACGATTCCGGGCGTCGACGACGAGATGTTCGATCGAATCAAGGTCCCCACCTTGATCATTCGCGGCGGCGAGAACGACATGGACCACCCGAAGCGGACATCGCTGGAAGTCAGCTGTCTGATCAAGGGATCGAAGCTGATCGACCCGCCGTGGCCGGAGGACGCCTGGGAGCGCGCGTCTGAAGCTCGCGCTCGCGGCGAAGTGAAGCACTTCAACATGTTTGACACGTGGGTGCAGGCCGCGCCGCCGATCCTGAAGTTTCTGGGATCCTGATGAGGCTACCCGATGTGAATGCGGACCTCGCAGTTGAGCGAGGCCTCCAGCGCGGTGTGCACCCGGCTTTCGGGGACGCGCTCGAGGTCGGCTTCACGCAGCGTCACGTCGATGATGTCGAAGCCGTCGTCGCCGGGGGTCCGAACAATGTCGCCGGTCAGGCCGAATCCGGCGAGTACGCCGTGCGCATCGTCATCGGTTCCGCGGCTGACGAAGGTGATGACACCGGGCACCGGGACGGTGTCAAAAGCCTTGACGCACAGCTCAATCGCGGTCTGCCGTGCCGCGTCGGTATCGCCGCAGCTGATCAAGAGCTCAACCTCGCGCCGACCGGCGGGCATGGCTCCGAGGTCCTTCTCGATGACACCGACACCGTCACTGTCACTGTCGAGGAGCACTGCCATGCCGTCGGTTAACTGCGCAGGCGCCAGCACGTTGTCCGGGTCGACATTGACACGCACGACGGCGGTTCGCATGTGGGCCAGCCTAACGGGAGCCCACTGATGGAGACCAGCGCTGCTCCGGCGACCACCATCGGCACATCACCCGGCCTGACGCCGCGACTGCTGACTGACAGTGGCCGCGAAGACCTCGCCGCGTATCAGGCGCGCGGCGGGTATCAGCCACTCGCGGAGGCGGACTCGCTGCTCGGCGAGGTCGACGCCAGCGGACTCCTCGGCCGCGGCGGTGCGGGCTTCCCGTTCGCAGTGAAGGCACGCGCGGTCCGCGATAACGGACGGGCCGCCGCCGGTGCCGTCGTGGTCGCCAATGGCGAAGAGGGGGAGCCGGCTTCGATCAAGGACCGGTGGCTGTTGCGCCATCGTCCACACCTCATTCTCGACGGCCTGCGGCTCGCCGCGCTGATGGTGGCCGCCGCTCGTGCCTACGTCTACGTGTCGGATGCTGAGTCGGCGCGCAGCGTGGAGACGGCGTTGGCTGAGCTCGGGCCGGATGTCCTCGGCGGCATCGCCTTCGAGGTGCACACGGTCGAACCGGGCTATGTCGCGGGGGAGGAAACCGCTGCGGTTCGCGCGCTCAACGGCGGGCCGGCAAAGCCCACGGATAAGCCGCCGCGGCCCTTCCAGGAGGGCGTCGGCGGACTGCCCACGCTGGTGAGCAACGTCGAGACGCTGGCCGACCTGCCGTTCGTCCAGCGCTACGGTGCGGCCGAGTTCAGATCGCTGGGCACGGCATTGTCGCCGGGCAGCTTTCTGGTGACGGTAACCGGCGCCGGTCGCGCACCCGGCCTCTACGAGGTCCCGCACGGTATGGCGTTCACCGAACTGCTTGCTCTGCACGGTGTTTCGCCCGACCAGGTGCGAGGTGTACTGATGGGCGGCTATTTCGCCGGCCTGCTCGACCGCGCCGTCCTCGATGCGACACTGGACCACGAGTCGCTGCGCGAGCTCGGCAGCGGTCTCGGCAATGGGGCGATCGCGGTGATCACCGACGACTGTCCGCTGGCGGTGGCGGCGTCGGTGCTGGCGTACTTCGACCGCGAGAACGCCGACCAATGCGGCTCCTGTTTCAACGGGACCGCTGCGATGGCCGCCGTCGCCGGGGCGTTGCGCGACGGCGTCGCCACCGACGAGGACGTGGCACGGTTGCGCCGCTGGTCGGTCGTGCTGCGCGGTCGCGGCGCATGCGCGACGCTGGACGCCGCTACCAACATCGCGGCGAGCCTGCTGGCGAAGTTCCCCGACCTCGTCGCAGCCCACCTCGACAAGGGTTGTCCGGCATGCCAATCGGGCGCCTTCACGTCCGACCGCCCCTACCAGGTGGAGGCGCTATGAAAGTTCGTCTGGACCGCACGGTCTGCGACGGCTTCGGGCTGTGCGCCAAGCACGCGCCGCAGTACTTCTCGCTCGACGACTGGGGATACGCGTCGCTGGAAGGCAACGGCGAGGTCCCCGAAACCGACCGCGACGCGGTGATGCGGGCGCTGCTGGATTGCCCGGTGCACGCGATCACCGAGTGGGGCGAGCGCCGCGAAACCGAACCGCACGACCGGTCGGTCGGCGCCGAAGATGCGGCCGAGAAGCTGAAAACCGAAGAGAACGAAGCAGAGTGGGGGTTTACCCGTTGACCGGACGCCCGCTGCCGTTGATCACCGATGACAACGAGTTCTTCTGGAAGTCAGGTGCCGACGGAAAGCTGCGACTGCAGGAGTGCACCGACTGCTCCGCGCTGATCCATCCGCCTGCCCCAGTCTGCCGCTACTGCCGGTCCCACAATCTCGGCATCCGGGCGGTGTCGGGCCGCGCCGTACTGGCCGGCTTCACGATCAACGAACGGTTCAGCCTGCCCGGCCTACCCGCGCCCTACGTCGTCGCGCAGGTCGCCATCGCCGAAGATCCACGAGTCCGGTTGACCACCAACATCATCGACTGCGATCACGGGCAACTCGAATTGGGTCAGCAGGTCGAGGTGGTCTTCGAGCAGGACGACGACGTCTGGCTGCCGTTGTTCCGCCTTGTCGAGGGTGCCGAACCGGGCCCGCTGCCGGTCGACGAGATCGAACCGGAGCGATTCGGCGACTACGTCCGGCCGATGCTCACCACGGAGAAGTTCGAAGACAAGGTGGCGCTGACCGGAATCGGCATGTCGGAGATCGGCCGGCGGCTGATGGTGCCGCCGCTGTCACTGACCATCGCCGCCTGCGAAGCGGCGATCGCCGATGCCGGCCTGTCAATCGACGACATCGACGGTCTCTCAACCTATCCTGGTGGCGGCAATCTCGGCGGCTTCGGCGAAGGCGGAGTCACCGCGCTGGAAGCGGCCATGGGTATCCGGCCCGCGTGGCACAACGGCGGCATCGAAACCTTCGGCCCCGGCGGCTCGGTGATCGCCGCGATGCTCGCCGTCGCAGGTGGACTCGCGCGTCACGTGCTGTGCTTTCGAACGCTGTGGGAAGCCACCTTCAACGAGCACATGAAGCAGGGCAAGATCGTCCCGTCGGGCGGTCGGCGCGCCGACTGGCTGCTGCCCTTCGGCGCCACCTCCGCGGCACACACGTTGGCGCAGAACGCACAACGCCACTTCCACCGTTACGGCACCACCAAGGAAACGCTCGGCTGGATCGCGCTGAACCAGCGCGCCAACGCCGGACTCAACCCGACCGCGGTGTACCGGGCGCCGATGACCATGGACGACTATCTCAACGCGCGACCGATCACTTCACCGTTTGGCCTCTACGACTGTGACGTGCCGTGCGACGGCGCCATCGCGGTGATCGTGTCTGCCGTCGACGCCGCGCAGGACACCGCCAAAGCACCGGTGTACGTCGATGCCGTCGGCACCCAGATCATCGAGCGAATCGACTGGGATCAAAGCACATTGACCCACGAGCCCCAGGTGCTGGGCCAGGCTGCCCACCTGTGGACGCGTACCTCGCTGACACCTCAGGACGTCGACGTCGCCGAACTCTACGACGGGTTCACGATGAACTGCCTGTCCTGGATCGAAGCGCTGGGCTTCTGCGGCATCGGCGAGGCGCGGGACTTTCTGGACGGCGGCAAGAACATTGCGCGCGACGGGCAGCTACCGCTGAATACCCACGGCGGTCAGTTGTCGCACGGCCGAACCCACGGCATGGGCTTGTTGCACGAGGCGATCACCCAGCTGCGTGGCGAGGCCGGCGACCGCCAGGTCGCCGACGCCCGCGTCGGTGTGGTCAGCAGCGGCGGCCTGACGCCCAGCGGGGTCCTGCTGCTGCGGTCAGACGCGTGAACTCGGCCGTGCAACCGCGGCTCGTCATCGTCGACGGCGTGCCGATGTCCGCATTGGTGGCGGAGGCGTCCGATCCGCGGGCGGTGATCGTCGCCATCCACGGCGGCGGCACCACCGCACTGTATTTCGACTGCCCCGGCCACCCGGAGTTGTCGCTGCTGCGCGGCGGTGCGGCGCACGGATACACGGTGGTGGCCATCGACCGACCGGGTTACGGCAGCTCCGCGGCGTACCCTGACGCCGTCGCCGAACCCGAGCAACGGGTGCGGCTGGCATACGGTGTGGTCGACAAGATTCTGAACGAAAAGTCCTGCGGTGCCGGCCTTTTCCTGATGGGCCACTCCGGGGGTTGCGAGCTCGCCATGCGCATGGCCGCCGACGAGCAGCGCGCCGATCTCATCGGCATGGAACTGGCGGGCACCGGTCGGCACTACCACCCCGCCGCACGGGAGATCCTCAAAACCGCAACCCGTGAGCACCGCCCGTCCGGCATGCGTGAACTGCTGTGGCATCCGACTGAGCTGTATCCACCCGAAATGCTGGGCGGCGCAACCGTTTACCCGGGCGCTCCCCCGTACGAAGACAAGATGGTGTCCAACTGGGCTCGTCAGGACTTTCCGGCCCTTGCCCCGGGTGTGCGCATTCCGGTGCAGTTCAGCATAGCCGAGCACGAGAAAGTGTGGCGGTGCCGACCAGCCGGCACAGGCCGAGATCGCGTCGATGTTCTTGCGCAGCGAGCCGGTTTCAGTTCAACGAGCAACCCGGGGCCGGCCACAACATCAGCGTCGGCCACACTGCCGCGGCGTATCACGCCAGCGTATTCGCGTTCGCCGACGAATGCGTCAGCGCTCTGGAGACCAGATGATGCGGGTCGGGTTCATCGGCCTCGGCAGCCAGGGCGGCCCGATGGCGGGCCGCATCGTCGACGCCGGATTCCCGACGACCTTGTGGGCGCGACGGCCGGCGACGCTCGAACCGTTCACCGACACCGCGGTCGCGGTTGCCGAAACGCCCGCAGCACTGGCCGCGGCCAGCGACCTGGTCTGCCTGTGCGTGGTCGGTGACGCCGACGTCGACGAGGTCGTCACCGGCGACAACGGATTACTGTCCGGTCTCAAGCGCGGTGGTGTGATCGCGATTCACAGCACGGTGCACCCCGAGACCTGTCGCCGGTTGGCGGAAATCGCTGCCGCGCAGGGTGTCTCGGTGATCGATGCGCCGGTGAGCGGCGGCGCACCGGCGGTCGCGGAGGGCAAGCTACTGGTGATGGTCGGCGGCGACGACGAGGTCGTGGAGCGATGCCGCCCGGTATTCGCCAGCTACGCCGACCCCATCGTGCATCTGGGCGCGCTGGGCTCCGGGCAGACCACCAAGCTGCTGAACAATCTGCTGTTCACCGCCAACCTCGGCACCGCGGCCACCACGTTGGCGCTGGGTGAGGCGCTCGGCGTCCTACCCGATCGCCTCACCGAGGTCATCTCCCGCGGCAGCGGAAACAGCTTCGCGCTCAACGTACTTGGCGGCGACACCGCTGGCCTCGCCCGGCTCGCCGGCATGGCCGGCACGCTGCTGCAGAAGGATGTCCGTCTGCTCGCCGACGTCGCAGACGCCGCAGCAGTCGCGGGCGGGGCCGTGCTGGACGCCGCCGACGCCACGCTGTCCCTCATGGAACATCCACGGTGAGAATCGGTTTCGTCGGCGCCGGACGGATGGGCAGCCCGATGATCAGCCGCCTCACTGAGGCCGGCCACCACGTCCGCGCGTTGTGCCGATCCGACGGACAAGCGCGCGCAACCATCGTCGGATTGGGCGCCGAAGCAGTCGACGAGATCGCCGCGGTGTGCGCCGACGCGGAGGCCGTGGTCGTCTGCGTGTTCACCGACGAGCAGGTCCGGCGAGGTCTGCCTGGCCGACGGTCTGGTCGACAGCGATGCCGGCCGGCGTCCACCCTGGTGCTGCACACCACCGGAAGCCCGCGCACCGCCGAGGCCATCGCCAGGCGCGGCGTCGACGTCGTCGACGCCCCGGTGAGCGGCGGCCCGCACAACGCCGCCGCCGGTGCACTGACCCTGTTCGTTGGAGGCAGCCGACGACGCGGTGGCGAAGGTCCGCCCGGTGTTGGGCTGCTACGGGGATCCGATCCTGCATGTCGGGCCGCTGGGCGCGGGCCAGAAAGTGAAGCTGGTCAACAACGCATTGTTCGCGGCGCATATCGGTCTGCTCTCCAACGCCGTCGAGCTGGCGGATCGGCTCGGGGTAGCCGAGTCCGCGCTGCTCACCGCCCTTCCGCACGGCAGCGCGGCCAGCCGCGTGCTGGACATCGTCGCGACCGGCGGGTCGGTGTCGTCGTTCATCGAAACCGCAGGCGAATTCGTCGGCAAGGACATCGCGGTGATCAGGCAGATCGCCGCTGAACTGGGCAGTGACCTGGGCACGCTCGACGGCGTCATCGACGCGGCAATTCCGGGCGCACGGATAAGCCCTTTTCGACCCGCGACGAAGCGTCTACCGTTAGCGTTACAGTCGAGCATTCCGTCGTAACGTTGTAAGCCGCTCACCGGGCGCTGAGGAGGGTGCAATGACCAAGCCCAAGGTCGTCTTCCATCCGTTCTCCGAAGAGTTCTTCACGAACCCGTTCGACATCTATCGGCGAATGCGTGAAGACGCGCCGCTCTACTACGACGAGCAAGAAGACTTCTACGCGCATCACCCGCCATGAGGACGTGGCGGCGGCGCTGAAGGACCACGAGACCTACTCGTCGAGCCGGGGCTGCGACCTGGCGATGGTGCGCAAGGGCCTCTCCGCGGACATGAGATCGATCATCTTCATGGACCCGCCGGACCACCGGCACATGCGCAGCCTGCTCAACAAGGCTTTCACCCCGCGGGCCGTTCAGTCGCAGACCGACGACGTCCACGAGGTGATCGACAAGTACCTGGGCGCGGTCGATCCCGACAACTTCGACGTCGTGCAGGACTTCTCCGGCCCGTTCCCCGTCGAGGTCATCACCCGGATGGCCGGGGTGCCCGAGGAATACCGCCAGCAGGTGCGGCACTGGATCGACACCAGCCTGTCGCGTGAGCCGGGCCAGATCGAAGTCAGCGAAGCCGGCATGCAGGCCAACATCGACACCGCGATGTACTACTACGGCCTGGTCAGGAACGGCGGGAGAACCCGCAGGACGACATGATCAGCCGGCTGATCGCCGCCGAGATCCCCGGCGAGGACGGCCAGACCCGCCGCTCGACGACATCGAAATCATGCGGCTTCTCTACACTGTTGGGCGGTGCGGGCGCGGAGACGGTCACCAAGCTGATCGGCAGCGCAGCAATACTGTTCGCCCGCAACCCGGAGCAGTGGGAGAAGCTGCAGGCAGACCGCAGCAAGCTGACCGGCGCGATGGAAGAACTGCTGCGCTATGAAGGGCCGGTGCAGTACAACGTCCGGTGGACTCTGAAAGAGGCGCACACCAGCGGCGGCACCATTCCGCCCGGCAAGCCGGTCTTCGTGATGAACGCCGCGGCCAACCGCGACCCGGACGCCTTCACCGATGCCGAGGCCTTCGACATCGACCGCGACCACACCGAGGCGCAGCATCTCGGTCTGGGCTACGGCATCCACAGTTGCCTCGGCGCCGCGCTGGCCCGGATGGAGAGCCGGGTCGCGCTGGAGAAACTGCTCGACTTCATGCCGCGCTACGAGGTGAATTGGGACGGCTGTAAGCGCGTCACGATGCAGAACGTTGCCGGCTGGCTGAACGTCCCGGTGAAGGTTGTGCGTTGTGACAAGGAAGATCGACGGTCGACTGGGGCCTGTGCGAAAGCAACGGGGTCTGCATGGGCGTCATGCCGGACGCGTTTCGCCTCGAGGACGACGACACGTTGACCGTGTTGCAGGAAGAGGTCACGCCGGAGAACGAGGAGCAGGTGCTCGAAGCCATCCGACAGTGCCCGCGGCAGGCCATCTCGATCAGCGAGTAGCACCCGGCCGTCGCACGCGCGAAACAGAAGCCCCGGGCGCCTTTCGGCCGATTTCGGAGCCGTGGTTTCTACTTCGCGACTCACGCCTGACGTTAAGAATCCATTGAGCGGTCCTGGCTACTTTTCGAGCCATGAAGAAAGCAGTCGCCGGAGTCCTGTTGACCGGCAGCCTCGCGATCGTCGGGGCAGGATTGGCCGCGGGTACCGCCCAGGCCGACCCCTACTCCCCCTTTGCCGCGCAGCCGCACTCCTGGTGTCCCGGACAGGGATTGCCGTACCGCGGCCTTGAATGGAACATGGGTGTGTGCCACACCTGGTACATCGTTCCGGTAGGTAAGGGCAACGTGCGCTTCGCCGGAACCACAGACGGCAGCTTCGTCGCGGCCGACGTGCCGGCCCCGATCCTCACCCCTCCACCACCACCACCGCCGCCACCGCCGCACCCGTTCTGCACTCCGCGCGGCGGTTTGTTCATCGTCGGGCCGATCTGCGACGAGATCGGCGTGCATCAGCCGTAACCGGTTGCGGCTCAAGCGGCCGCAGCCGGGCTACTTCCAGAAGGCGGTCATGGGGGTGGCGTACATGTCGTTGTAAGTCAGCGGGGCCAAGTGAAACACATCTTCGATGGTCGCCGCCAGGCTGTACTCGTTGTAGTGAGCGTCTGTGGTGAAGGCGCCGCCCATCATGCCCCCGTTGTCCACGGCTCCCCCGTTCGGGATGACGATCATCGGAACGTTGTTGCCCTCGTTGCCGAAGCCCAGCGACAGGTTGTTGTTGTCCTCGTCGAACGTGATGATGATCGCGTCGTTCTGCCCCTGGGTGTTCCACGTCGCCGAGTGTTCGATGGCGTTCACCTCGTTCTGGACGAACTGATCGCCGGCCGAGACGTTGTATTGGTGATTCGTGAATTGGCTGATCAGGAAGCGGGCGATGCCGCCAACGCTGTCGATTGGGCCTTCCATGTTGTGGTTCTCGTCGGCAGCGATCCAGGTGAATTCCGGGAACTTGTCGGGGTTTTTGAGATCGTCTGACAACTGTGTCAGCGGCAGCAGGTGCTGCTGCAAATATTCCGTCGAGTTGCCGTAGACATAGCTGAATTGGGAGAACGGCAACTCGTCGGGGGAGTAGTCACCCGACGGAACGAGATCGCCCGCGGTCGGCATGCTCTGCGCGTAGCCGGCCCACGACACGTTCGCGTTATCCATCTCCTCCATGAGGCTGTTCGCGTCGATGACGTTACCGGTGGGGTTGTAGTCGAGGCCGAAGTCCGATCCGCCCATGGGCCGGATGTAGTTGGGGTCGCTGGGGTGGCCCAGCGCGAAGTAGTTGTCGGCGTAGCCGTTCTTGCTGATCAGCTCGTTGATGAACGGCGCGTTGGGGCTGCCGACGATGTCGCCCGTGCCTTTGTTTTCCATGTAGATCAGGAACACGTGGTCCAACTGTCCGATGCCGCCCGCGTCAGGTGTGGTGAGCGGCGCCGCGGTGAGGCTTGGATCGCCCACGGTGAACGACTCGTTGTCGGCATAGGCGCCGTTGTAGTTGCCCAGCACCGAATCCTTGTCCGTGAAAATCGTGGTGACCTGCGCGGAGGTGGTGCCCTCCGGAACCGTCCCGGAGATGTCGCGTTCCTGAAACCCGGTGGTGAATAGGCGATCCCAGACCGTTACCGGGTCGAGGTGCGCAGTGCCCAGGACGCCGCCGCCGGCGTCCTCGAAGGTGACTTGCACCGTGGCTGTGGACGGGTCCCAGCCCTGGCCGCCGAGGTCTGCACTCAGCGTGTACGGCGTCCCGGCCGCCCCGTCGAGGTCGACGGTCTGGCTCAGGGTGGACGTTGCCACGGGTCCGCCGCCGGCGAAATAGTCGCCGGCGCCGGAAGGCGCGACGTGTGGATAGGCGAAAGCCCCCGTGAATGTGGGCAACGGATGCGAGAACGCAAAGGGATAACCGCGCGGGGTGCCGTATTCGATGACGGTCGGGGTGCCGGTCTCGTTCCAGCCCGGAACGGTTACCCCGCTGTAGCCCGTCCCGGACGGGTCGGCCGTTTCGAAGCTGGGATTGACCAGCAGGTTCTCACTCATCGGCTGCGCATCGGCAACGTTGGGACCGGCGTGGTTGAACCAGTCGCTGAATACGGCGTCGACGTGCTGACCGAAGGCGCTGCCGATCCAGTCCTGCTCCAGACCATGCAACCAGCCATCAAGCGGAGCCGCCGCGGCCACTGCGCCGACATCCGACAGCGAACCCAGGCCTGCACTCGAACCGGCCACCGCATCACCCAACGAACCACTGACCGCATTGACAACCTGGTCGATGACCGCGTCAAACCCATCGGCCTTGGCTGTCGGCGCCGTGGCCAGCGGGCCCAGCCCGAATATCGCAAACGTGCTGATCGCGCAGGTCAAGATCGCGTCGCGCGATCGCAGACTGTGCAGGATGACGCGTCGGTTAGCCATCGCTGGTACTTCCTCTGACAGGGGCGCGCGGGCTCAGGTTCGCTTAAGGTAAGCCTCGCGTGTCACTTTCAGAAGCGTTTTGTGCAAAATTTCTCCGGTAATTCCGCTACTTTTCCGGCGGCTTCCTTTGCGGCGTTGATGCTGTTCACGGTGGTTTGACCGCCATGGCCGGGCAAAGCAGTCGGGTCGCAGGTCGATCTGCGAAGTCGCTCAGCATCCGCTAAGAATCCGGCGGGCGTTAAGGATCCATCAAGCGGTCGTCACTACTTTCGGTCAGAAATGTGGAAGGGAACCGCAATGAAGAAAGCACTCGCCGCCGCGCTGCTGGCCGGCGCCGTGATCACCGCGACGGGCCTCGCCACGGGCATCGCGCAGGCCGACCCCGTGAACCAGCCGCCTCCACCCGCGCCGACGGCAGATCCCCCGCACCCGTTCTGCACCCCGCGGGGTGGTTTGTTCATCATCGGGCCGATCTGCGACGAGATCGGCGTGCACCGCTGACGGACTACCGCGAAAGCTCCTGCGGCTCAGGCGAATCCGGAGATGATCACGGCGTTGCAGTCGGCCGCGGACTGACGCAGTTTCGCCGCGGCCTGGTAAGCGTCGGAGTTGTACCAGGCGCGCGCGGCGTCGACGGATTCGAATTCCAGCACCACGGTCTGGTCGCCGTGCCAGGTGCCTTCGATCGTCTCGGCCTTGGTGTCGACCGCGAGGATGTTGACGCCACCCATCGCCGCGCCGGCGGCCTTGCCGTAGGCCTTCATGCCTTCCGGATCCTTAATAGCCTCGGTGAGAATGACGTATCCCTTGGGCATAATTCGACGAAACTCCTTGCTATTTCTCGCTGATGGCTTGTTCGGGGCAACACTGGATGGCCTCCTGGGCGGCAGCCTCCAAATCGGCCGGCACCTCGGAGTCCACTGCCACCGCGTAGCCGTCGTCGGTCAGGCTGAACACATCCGGGCACAGCGTGAGGCACATCCCGTGGCCGCGACAGCGCTGGTCGTCTACCCAGACCTTCATGCCGGCGTGAAGTCGAGGTGCAACTCGGTGAGCCCGCGCAGGATGTAGGTCGGAACAAATTGGTAGCGGCGATCATTCGCCGGGCCGTGATGCTCTTCGCTGATCCGGATGTCGGAGGTCCGGTCGAGCAGACGCTCCAACGCCACCCGCGTTTCGGCGCGCGCCAGCGGCGCACCGGGGCAACTGTGGATCCCGCGGCCGAACGAGATATGTTGGCGGGCGTTCTTTCTGGCGGGGTCGAACGTAGTGGGGTCGTCGAATCGGCGCGGATCGCGGTTCGCGGCGGCCTGCACCACCATCACGGTGGTGCCCGCGGGCAGGTCGACCCCGCCGACGTTGACCGGCCGCCGGTTCAACCGGAAGTCCCCCTTGACCGGGCTCTCGTGGCGCAGCGACTCCTCGATGAAGTTCGGCACCAGGCTGCGGTCCTTACGCAACTGCGCCTGAATGTCCGGCCGCTCCCCCAACGTCTGCAGCGACGCGCCGAGTAGCCGCACGGTGGTTTCTTGGCCCGCCGAAAAGACGTTGGCCGCAACACGAGCCACGTCTCCGACCGCGGGCGTCGAACCGTCCGGGTACGTCGCGGTGGCGAGCCCGGTCAGCACGTCGTCGCGAGGATTGGCGCGGCGGTCGTCGACGTAGTCGGAGAACAAGCCGTACAGGAATTCCAGCGGGCTGTGCGCCAGCGATTCCTTGCCGGTGCCGCCGACGCCGCCACCCGAGTGCTGGCGGATGCCTTGGACGAACTTGTCGCGGTCCTCAAGCGGCACGCCAAGCAGGTCGGCGATCACCAGCAGCGTGAACGGGCTGGCGAAGCCCTTGATGAACTCTCCGTGCCCGGGCGCTAGGAAGTCGTCGAGCGCCTGGTCGGCCAGCGCCCACATGGCGTCCTCGTTCTCCTTAAGACGCTTGGGGGTGATCAACCGCATCAGCAGCGAGCGGTGGTTGGTATGGGTCGGCGGGTCGAGCGTCGGCAGCTGGTCGCTGAACGGTAGCTCGTCGCGGTGCTGAACGATCAGATCGGTGATGTCACCGTCGCCCCGGCCTTCGAGGCTCACCGGGAAGCCGGGAAACGGCCCGGTCACCGCGTTGCACGACGACCACGTCTCGGCGTCGTTGAGGACGGCACAGGCTTCCTCCCAGCCGGTGACCATCGTGACGTCGTGATGCGTCTCCTTGGTCACCGGGCACTGCTGCCGTAGCGACTCGTAGTACGGGTAGGGGTCCGCGACGAGTTCCGTGCCGCGGAAAAAGTCCAGCTCGGTGAAGTCGTTCACCATTTCGCACCGTTCCAATCTCGACAGTGAGAATGTGCCTCTCAGAGATGGATATCAGATTTCCACAGAGCAGGCCGTGGCGTCAACGCGGGCTACCCCGCGGGAACGAGATCGGCCTCCACCGACGGGCTGGTCATCACCCGGCTACGGAAACGCTCGGTCGCCCCGATCCCGGCCGGCGAAATTCCGACCGCCGCAAGCGCCTGGCTCTTGAAGGCCTGCGCCGCCGCGCTGAGCCGGTGCTCGACGAGGCCGACGGTGTCGTCCAGCTCGGCCGGCCAGGTCTGACCCCACAGCGTGACCTCGGTGGCGCCCTGGTCGAGCGCTTGCACAACGCCCTGCCGGACGCGCGAATCGCAGCCGAACAGATCGGCCGCCGCGGCCAGCGTCTGCGGGGGCGGCCGGTTCCCGGCCGTCGACAACGCATATTCCAGGTCGAGCACCTGGACGCCGAGGATCTGCAACGGGCGATCGTCTGGATGGTCGGCGACCAGCACCGTCACGTCCCACCCGGCCATCGCGCGGTCGAACAACCAGCCACCCGCGAAACGCACCACGTCGGCGACATCGGCGGCGACGACGTCGAGGCGATACCTCACGCCGGATTCGGCGGTGCCATGTCCCGGGCCAACGACTCCGAGTACTCCTTGAACACCTCGGTCAGCGGTATCGACGGATTGATCAGCCATGTCGTCTCCATTCCGGTGATGAAGGCAAGGATTTGCACTGCCTTGACGGTCACATCCATGTCCATGCGGAACTGGCCAGCCTGCTGACCCCGCCGGATGAGCTCGGTGATGATGTCGATCGCGGACTGGTAACGCTCGGCGAGCCGGTCGTGCAGCGGCGCGTCCGCGTCGACGTTCTCCGCCAGCAGCACGCTGTAGGTGCCGATCAGTTCGGGCGACCGGTAATAGCGCTCGGCGACGGCGGCGATCTCGGAGATCAGGTCGCCGGCGCGGTTGCCGTGTGCGTCGTCGTCGGCGTCGCGGATGTCGAGCACTGCGTGCAGCAATTGCTCCTTGGACTCGAAGTGATGCAGCAGCCCGGCCGGGCTGACCCCGGCCTCACCGGCGATCTGGGCCAGCGTCGTGTTGCGCCACCCGTTGCGGGTCAGCAACCGCTGCGCCACGGCCAGGATCCGCTGTTTGCGATCCTCGCCCTTGGCCCGCAGCGACTCGTACGGCCGTGTCTCAGGCACCGGACTCCTTCGTCCAAACCAACCAACTGAACACACAGTAGGTTGGTTTGGCCGCCTGTGACAAGGGTCTCAGCCGATCAAATTTCGGGGCACTCCGCGACCCCCGCAACCATGCAAGTAATTCACAGTGACGTGCGCGCAGTGGCCTATTGGGTTGGTTGAATGCGTTCGGCGAGCATCGCGGTCCAGTCGGCGATGTATTCGTCGTCGGGTGTGTCGATACCGGGTGCGGCGAACACGATGCGGGTAGCTCGCTTACCGATCAGTGCGTTAATGCCCACGACCGCAAGTCTTTTGGCGCTGCCAGGTCCGAGGTTCGGTGCGCAGACATTAATCCAGTCGGCGAGTTGGCTGTACAGACTCTCGATGAGCGCGGCGTAGGCGTCGGTGAGGCGACTTGAGGCGGCGATGCTGCGTGCGATGACCTGCAGTAGTTCGCTTTCCTGGTCAAGGACGCTCAACAGGTAGCGGCCGAGCAACGTCAGTTCGGTGTGCAGGTCGCCTTGGCCAGCAAACAGTGCGCTGATGTCGTGCATAGCGCGGCGACGGTCGAGTTGGCGGTCTATACCCGCGATGAGCACGGCGTCTTTGCTTTTGAAGTGGTTGTAGAGCGCGCCGCAGCCAGGGACGAGGCCGGCAGCCTTTTCGATTTGGGTGATGCTTGTCGCCTGGTAGCCCTGTTCGCTGAACAGGCGCATGGCTTCGATGACCAGGCGCTCCTTCGTTGTCGTCTCCACAGTTGACCATCCATAAGTGCTGTCATATATTCAGTAAGAGACACCATATCAGCCGTGATGGGGAGTTCGAGATGCCGGATAGCGATCGGGCTGTGCCTCGTGGTCGGATCCGGCGCACGATGCCGGTGGCTGGATTCACCGCGCGTGCGGCCGGTGGCCGTGTCCTGGCTGGGATGCGTGAAAAGGCGGGTGACAGTGGCGCGGTCGAGCGCTTTCATGAGCGAACCGCGCAGCGCTACGCCGAACTGCTGGGCCATTCCAAAGGCGTGCTGATGAAGGCCGGGCAACTGTTTTCGATGGTCGACGCGGCCGCGGTGGGAGGCGGTGAGTTGTCGCCGTATCAGAAAGCGCTGACTCGCCTGCAAGCTGATGCTCCTCCCATGGAGTCGGGATTGGCGTTGGAGGTCTTGGAGACCGATCTCGGCCGCCCGGCCTCGGCGGTGTTCGCGGAATTCAATCCGGTGCCGATGGCGGCAGCCTCGATCGGGCAGGTGCATCGCGCGGTCACCCACGATGGGCGGCAGGCCGCAGTCAAGATCCAGTATCCGGGTGTGGCACAGGCGATCCGGGATGACTTGTCCAACACCGAACTGCTGGCGACGGTGTTTCGCTTCGCCTCGGGCTCAGCCGGTGCGCTGGGCGCTGCTATGCCCGATCTGGAGCAGGCGAGCGCCGAGATCTCTGCACGTATCTCCGAGGAGGTCGATTATCGACACGAGGCCGCCAACATCCGCGCTTTCCATGACCTGTATCGCGGCCATCCATTTATCCGCGTGCCTGAGGTTATCGGCGAGGCATCGGGTGATCGGGTGCTGACGATGACATTCCTCGACGGTGTGGATTGGGCCGCGGCGCAAGGTGGCGACCAGGATCTGAAAAACTGTTGGGCTGAGACGATCTCACGCTTTATCACTGGTTCCTACCGTCACGGCAACCTCTTCCACGCCGATCCTCATCCCGGTAACTACCGATTCGGCAGCGATGGCACCGTGGGCTTCGTCGACTTCGGGTGTGTCAAAGTGCTGACTGATCAGCAACGCCGCCGCATCGTCGGCGTCGCGCGCGCGACCATCGACGGCCGCAAAAGCGAGTTGCGTGATCTGATGGTCGACAGTGGATTCCTCACCGCGGATTCGTCGTTGACCGTCGACGAATCCTACGAATGGTGGGCGGCCATGCTGTACGAGATGCTGGTGCCCCAACCGGTCACCTACACCACGCAGGCCAGCGAACGGGCTGTCGCGTCGATGCTGGATATGCGCGCACCCGATCACCCGATGCGCCGAATGTCGGTGCCCGCCGACTTCGTGTTCTTCTCCCGGCTCAACCTGTCGATGAATGCGATCTTGAGCGCATTAGGGGCCACTCTGTATGCCCGCGCGATGCTCGACGACATGGACGGAATCGCAGCACCGGTAACCGAACTCGGCCGCCGTCACGACGCGTGGGTACGCGAGCGCGGCCTGCCCCACGGAATGGACGAGTATGCCGTCAATTGATACCGCCGCACCCCGCCTGCCCTGGGACGCCGCGGACCCCTACCCGTTCTACGAGGCCCAACGCGGCCAGGGCAACGTGGGATGGAGTGACGACGCCGCCGCATGGATCGTCGTGAGTTACGACGACGCCCGCGAGGTCCTCGGCGGAGCGGGGTGGACCAGCGACCCACTCGCCAATCCGCTTGCGCGCCAGGCCTTTGATCCTGTCAGCGGCGAGTTCACCGCGGCGTCCATGCTGTTCGCCGATGGCCCCACCCATTCCCGCCTGCGCGGCTCGGTGCGCGATGTCTTCACCCGCGCCTTCATTACCCAACTCGCAGCCGGCGTCGAGGAGATCGCCGCGTCGGTCATCACCGGGCCCGTCAGCGGCGAGCCGTTCGACTTCATGTCCGAGATCGCGCTGCCATTACCGATCGCGGTCATCGGCGAGTGGCTGCACCTCGAACCCGCCACCGCCAAGCTCCTTCGCGAACTGTCCCCGGCGATCATCCGCACACTCGGCACCCTCGCCGATGCCGGTGAACTCGCTGCCGGCGCCGCAGCATCGGCAACATTGATGACGGAGTTCTTGCCGATGGCCGCGGATCGGCGGGCCCACCCGGGTGAGGATCTGCTCAGCTTCATCGCCGCCGATTCCGCTCTGGCGCTTGAAGAGGTCGCGATGACCGCCATCCTCGTCGCCGTCGCCGGGCACGAGACCACCGCCAATCTCCTTGGCGCCGCACTGATTCGGCTGCTGAGCCCGCAGCCAGACGGTAGGCGTCTCGCAGATCAGGTCGACCCCGCAGACCCTTCGCTGCTGACCGAGCTGCTGCGACTCGACGGACCCGTCCAAGCCACGGTGCGCACTGCAACCGACGATCACCGCCTCGCTGACGTCGACATCCGTTGCGGTGACAGCGTGATCGTCGCGGTGGCAGCCGCCAACCGTGACCCCGCCGTATTCGAGCAGCCTGATCGATTTCGGCTCGACCGCCGCGGGCCGGCGCCGCTGTCGTTTGGCTACGGCGCGCACTACTGCCTGGGTGCTGCCCTCGCCCAACTCGAGACCCGGGCAGCGTTGACCAGAATTATTGCCCGCGAACCTATCCTGGCCGGACCAGCGGTGTGGCGGGATACCTTGGCGATCCGCGGACCGCTCTCGGTGCCGATCGTGTTCCGCGGCCGGTAACGCGCTGTGAAAGGACTTAAGACATGCGTGTGTTCGTGACCGGAGGCACCGGTGCCATCGGCCGTTACGCGGTGCCTGCACTTATCGGCGCCGGACACGCGGTCACAGCGTTAGCCCGCACCCAGTCCAAAGCAGCCGATCTACGTGCCCAGGGGGCGAACCCGGTCTTGGTGTCGCTGTTTGACCGGCCGGCCCTCGCGTCAGCATTCGCCGGACACGACGCCGTCATCAATCTCGCCTCGGCGCTGCCGTCAACGACTGCGTTCTGGTGCTACTCGGCATGGAGAGACTGCGAGCGTGTGCGCACCGAAGGGTCGGCCGCGGTGGTCGACGCCGCACGAGATGCCGGACTAAGCCGGCTCATTCAAGAATCAGTCGTCATGATCTACGCAGACGCAGGCGAAGCCTGGATCAGCGAAGACGACCCGGTCGATCACTTCCCGATCGCCCGCGGCAACCACGCCGCCGAAGCAAACGCCCGCCGATTCACCGACGCCGGAGGCGACGCGACCGTGTTGCGATTCGGAGTGTTCTATGGCCGCGGCGCCGCCCATAGCGAACAAATCCTCGACTTGGCGCGCCGCCACATCGGGTTCGTCCCCGGACGCGGTGACACCTATCTGTCGTCGATCCATCTCGAAGACGCCGCGGCCGCGGTTGTTGCCGCAATCGAAGCCCGCGGCGGTACGTACAACATCGTCGACGACGAGCCACTCATCAAGCGCGACTACGCCACAGCGTGTGCGGACGCCGTCAAAACCCAGACGTGGATCCGGGCGCCAGGCCGGCTTGCGCTTTCACTTGGCGACCGAACCACGTCATTGACACGGTCACTTCGCGTCAGCAATAGACGATTCCGTGATGTGACCGATTGGCGACCCCGGTACCCGAGCGTGCGCGAAGGGTACGCCGCAACCGCGCGCAGCCAGCGAATCGCCTGGTCCAACGGAACCCTCGAATCGTGACCGACGCGGCAATGTCATCTCGGCTGTACCGGGCACCGGCTTCTCGCCGAATGCCGTTGCGGCTGCGTCAATTTCGGTCGACTTATCCGGAAGTCGTTCGGCTCATTTCGACCCCGGGGGACCACGCAAGGATTGGCTTCACGACAGCTGAGATACCGAGCCTCGACGTGCAGCTCAGAGTCACAAACCGAGCGACTTGGCGATGATCACCTTCATCACTTCGCTGGTGCCGGCGTAGATGCGCGCCACCCGTGCATCGGTGTAGAGCCGGGCGATCGGATACTCCATCATGTAGCCGTAGCCGCCGAACAGTTGCAGGCACCGATCGATCACCCGTTGCTGCATCTCGGTGCAGAACAGCTTCACCCGGGCCGCGTCGGCGGCCGACAACTCGCCGTCGACGTGCAGCGCGACCGCCCGGTCGAGCATCGCCTGACCCGCCTCGACCTCGGTCGAGCAGGCGGCCAGCTCGAACTTGGTGTTCTGGAACGATGCGACGGGCTGGCCAAAAGCCTTGCGGTCCTTGGTGTAATCGATCGCGGCGACGATTGCCGAGCGGGCCTGCGCGACCGACCCGACAGCCACGGTCAGACGCTCCTGCGGCAGGTTGTGGCCCAGGTAGCCGAACGCCTCACCGTCGGCACCGAGGACGTTAGCGGCGGGGACACGGACGTCGACGAAGGAAAGCTCGGCGGTGTCCTGGACCTTGCAGCCCATCTTTTCCAGTTCGCGGCCGCGGGTGAAACCCTCCATCCCGTCCTCGACAACGATCAGCGTCAGGCCCTTGCGCCGGTTGTCGGGGTCGGTGGACGTGCGGGCGACCACGATCACGAGGTCGGCTTGCATGCCGCCGGTGATGAATGTCTTGGCGCCGTTGACAATCCAGTGGGAGCTTCAGTCACCGTCGCGCACGGCGGTGGTGCGCATGCCCGCGAGGTCCGACCCGGTTCCCGGTTCGGTCATTGCGACGGCGGTGAGCAGCGTCCCGTCGGCCAGGCCGGGGAACCAGCGCTTGCGCTGCTCGTCGTTCGCGTAGTGCAGGAAGTACGGCAGGATCACCTCGAGTTGGGTGCGCACGGTCGACAGCGTCACCAGCGCCTTGGCCGCCTCCTCCTGCAACACCACGTTGTAGCGGTAGTCCGGCATGCCGCCGCCGCCGTACTCCTCGGGGATCGCCATCCCGAGCATGCCGAGCGCGCCCATCTTCTTGAAGACGTCGCGCGGCATCCGTCCGCCCTTCTCCCACTCCGGGTAGGCGGGCACGACCTCCTTGTCGATGAAGTCGCGGGCCAGCTCGCGAAACGCCTCGTGGTCTTCGGTGAACAGGTCTCTGCGCATGGATTTCCCTGTCAGGCAACGAGTTCGACGATCGTGGCGTTGGCGGTGCCGCCGCCCTCGCACATGGTCTGCAGCCCGTAGCGAATTCCGTTGTCGCGCATGTGATGTGCCATGCGGGTCATCAGCACCGCGCCCGACGCGCCCAGCGGGTGGCCGAGTGCGATCGCGCCGCCGAGCGGGTTGAGCCGCCTTCGGGTCGGCGCCGGTCTCGGCCAGCCAGGCCAGCGGAACCGGCGCGAACGCCTCGTTGACCTCGAAGACGCCGATGTCGTCGATCGAGACGCCGGCCTTGTGCAGCACCTTCGTCGGTGGCCGGGATCGGGCCGGTCAGCATCAGCACCGGGTCGGCGCCGGTGACCGCGCCGGCGCGGTAGCGCACCAGCGGCGTCAGGCCGAGTTCGACCGCGATCTCGGAGGTCGTCACCAGCAACGCCGCCGCGCCGTCGGAGATCTGCGACGAGTTGCCGGCGTGGATGACGCCGGCCTCGTCGAACGCCGGCTTCAGCCCGGCCAGCTTCTCGACCGTGGTGCCGCGCCGAATTCCCTCGTCGGCGGTCACCGCGTTCGCCGTCGGTGAAGACCGGCACGATCTGGTCGGTGAACGCGCCGTGTCCTGCGCGGCCGCGGCCCGCTCGTGGGACAGCGCGGAGTACTCGTCGAGCCGGGTGCGGGAGAATCCCCACTTCTTGGCGATCATCTCCGCCGAGATGCCCTGGTTGAACGAGAAATCGTCATAGCGGGCAAGCACTTTGGGCCCGTACGGCTGCCCGGTCGCCCGGGCCGAACCCAGCGGCACCCGGCTCATCACCTCGACACCACCGGCCACCACGACGTCCTGCTGGCCGGACATCACCGCCTGCGCGGCGAAGTCGAGCGCCTGCTGGCTGGAGCCGCAGGCCCGGTTGATCGTCGTGCCGGGAATGTGTTCGGGCCAGCCCGCGGCCAGCACCGCCCACCGGCCGATGTTGCTGGACTGGTCGCCGACCTGCGACACGCATCCCCACACGACGTCGTCGATGACGTTCGGGTCGATGCCGGTGCGCTCGACGAGTTCGTTGAGCACGACGGCCGACAGGTCGGCGGCGTGCATGGCCGACAGGCCGCCGTTGCGCTTGCCGACGGGCGTCCGCACCGCCTCGACGATGACGGTTTCACGCATTGTTCTGCTCCGATCTCTGTGACCGCCCACTGCCCCGTGAACGACGGGTCGCGCTTCGCGGCGAACGCGGCGTACGCCTCCGCCGAGTCCGACGTGGCGAAATTACCGACCTGCGCGCGGGCCTCGTTGGCCAGGGCGTCGCGCAGGGTCCGGTCGGCGCCCTCGTTCAGCAGCGCCTTGCTGTGCGCCAACGCAATCGGCGGCCCGGCCGCCAGCCGGCCGGCGATCTCGTCGACGAAGGCGTCGATCTCGTCGGCGGCCACCATCCAGGTCACCAGCCCCAGCGCGTGCGCTTCGGCGGCGTCGATGCGTCTCCGCGAGCAGCACCAGCCGCTTGGCCTGTTGCAGGCCCAACCATTTTCGGCAGCAGCCACGAGCCACCGAGATCGACCGACAGCCCACGCTTGGAGAAGATCTGCGAGAAGCTCGATTCCGGCGTCGCCACCACGAGGTCGCACCCGAGCGCCAGATTCCAGCCCGCGCCGACGGCGACGCCGTTGACCTTCGCGATCGTCGGCTTAGACAACTCGTGCAGGGCCAAGGCGACATCGGTGAGCCGTTGCAGCTTGTGCACGGGATGGCTGTCATCGGGTGTCGAGATGTCGGCGCCGGAGCAGAAGGCGCCGTCCGCGCCGGTGAGCACCACCGCGCGCACGCCGGCGTCCTTATCCGCGTCGATCAGCGCCTGCGCCAACGTGATCCACAGCTCGCGGTTGATGGCGTTCTTGCGGCGCGGCCGGTTGAGGGTCAGCGTCCGCACCCCGTCGCGGTCGCTGCACAGCAGCACGGATTCGTCACTCACGAGTACGCCGGTCCGACCGCGCCCTGTGCTCGCAGCCCATCGATCTCGTCGGCGCCGAGGCCGAGGTCGGCCAGCACCGCATCGGTGTGCTGCCCGAGTCCGGGCACCGCACCCATCGGAGCCTGGTAGCCGGCGATGACCGGGGGCGGCAGCAATGCCTGAATCGGGCCGGCCGGTGTTTCGACCTGCCGCCAGCGGTCGCGGGCCTTCAGTTGCGGATGGACCACGACTTCGCTCGGGCAGGTTGTACCGCGAATTGCCGATTCCTGCGGCGTCCGCCGTCTTTTGGATGTGATCAAGGTCGTGCTCGGCGCACCAAGCGCCGATGGCCTCGTCCAAGATGTCGCGGTGTGCGCAGCGGCCGGAGTTGCGGGCAAGCCGCGGGTCGTCGGCGAGATCCTCTCGTTGGATGATCTGCCGTGAAAGCCGTTGCCATTCAGCATCGTTGGTGGTGCCCAGCACGACGGTCTGACCGTCTGCGGTGGGATAGGAGCCGTAGGGCGCCACGGCGGGCGAACTCACGCCCAACGGCTGCTGGTCGATACCGGAATGCTGGGTGTAGGTCAGCGGATAACCCATGTACTCCATCATGGTGTCGAAGCAGGCTGAGACCGACCGTGTTGCC
The DNA here is from genome assembly GCA_963822655.1 of uncultured Actinomycetota bacterium. Taxonomy (GTDB): domain Bacteria; phylum Actinomycetota; class Actinomycetes; order Mycobacteriales; family Mycobacteriaceae; genus Mycobacterium. The sequence goes on along the minus strand of CAWGIJ010000011.1, from coordinate 184,762 downwards.
GTGCGGTGCCGGCGTCGACTGCGCGTCGCGCGAATACAGCAGCGCCAGAATCGAGAGCGCCGAGTACAGCCCGGTGCTGATGTCTGCCATCGGCGGGCCGGGCTTGGCCGGCATGCCCGGGTAGCCGGTGATCGCGCAGGCGCCCGACTCCGCTTGAACCAGAAGGTCGTAGGCGCGCTTGTGCGACAGCGGCCCGCCCGGCCCGTAGCCGTCGATCTCGACGGCGATGACGTTCGGGTGGCGCTGCTTCGAGATCGGCGGCCGCAATCCCGAGGCGGGCCGCCGCCCCGGGCGCGAGGTTGGACACCAGCACATCGGCGCGATCGAGCAGCTCGGTGCAGGATGTCCAGGCCCGCTTCGGTTTTCAGGTCGAGGTCACCGACTCCTTGCCGCGGTTGGCCCAGACGAAGTGCGCGGCAAGGCCGTTGACGACCTCGTCGTAGTAGCGGGCGAAGTCGCCGCCCTTGGGGTTCTCGACTTTGATGACCCGGGCGCCGAAGTCGGCGAGCACCCGGGTGCACATCGGCGCCGAGACCGCCTGCTCCAGGGCCACGACGGTGATGCCCGCCAGCGGCCCCCGGTTCTCGGGCATCACATCACCATGCCGCCGTCCACCGGCAGCACCTGGCCGGTGATGTAGGAGGCGGCGTCGGAGGCGAAGAAGACGAAGGCGCCGGCGACCTCTTCCGGTTCGGCCCAGCGCTTCAACGGAATGCGGTTCATCATGTTGGCCGCGAACTTCTCGTTGGTGCGGATGGTCTCGGTCATCCGCGTAGCCGCAAGTGGCGCAAGCGCATTGACCATGATGTTGTTGCGCGCCTGCTCGCGGGCCAGCGACTTGGTGAAGCCGATGATGCTGGCCTTGGCCGCCGAGTAGTTCACCTGCCCCAGCGTGCCGGTGATCCCGGCCGACGAGACGACGTTGATGATGCGGCCGGTGCCGTCGGTGGGCAGCGACTTCAGCGCCGCCTGGGTGCAGTGCACCGCCCCCATCAGGTGAATGTCGAGCACCTCGTAGAAGCTCTCGTCGGTGAGGTCGGCGAACATTCCCGGCGCGGTCACCCCGGCGTTGTTGATCAGGATGTTGAGCACTCCGCCGGACAGCGCGGCGGCCTGCGCCACCGCAGCCTCGGCAGCCGACCGGTCACGCACGTCGAGCGCCGTGCTCTCCGCCTTGCCGCCCGCTCGCGCAAATGCGTTCGGCGACAGCCGAAGCGGCGTCGGCATCGACGTCGCTGACCAGGACGGCGGCGCCGGCCGCGGCCAGCGCCTCGGCGACGGCGGCACCGATGCCGGTGCCGGATCCGGTGACCAGCGCAGAGCGGCCGGTGAGGTCGAACAGCGACGCCATCAGTAGCTCCTCGGCATGCCCAGCACGTGCTCGCCGAGGAAGTTGAGAATCATCTCCTGACTGACCGGGGCGATCTTCATCAGACGCGACTCGCGGAAGTAGCGCGACACGTGGTACTCCTCCGAGTAGCCCATGCCGCCGTGCAACTGCAGCGCCCGGTCGGCCGCGCCGAATCCGGCGTCGGCACACAGGTATTTGGCGGTATTCGCTTCGCGGCCACAGGGTTTCCCGTTGTCGTAGAGCCAGGTGGCCTTGCGCAGCACCAGTTCCGCGGCGTCGAGGCGCGCCAGCGAGTCGGCCAGCGGAAACTGCAGGCCCTGGTTCATGCCGATCGGGCGGTTGAACACGACGCGCTCGTTGCCGTACTTGACGGCCTTCTCCAGCGCGACGCGCCCGATGCCGAGCGCCTCGGCGGCGATCAGCATCCGCTCCGGGTTGAGGCCGTCGAGGATGTACTTGAAGCCCTTGCCCTCCTCGCCGACGCGATCCTCGACCGGGACGATCAGATCGTCGATGAAGACCTCGTTGGAGCTGACGGCGTTGCGGCCCATCTTCTTGATCGGCCGGATGTCGACGTGGTCGCGATCGAGGTCGGTGAGGAACAGCGTCATGCCGTCGGTCTTCTTGGTGACCTCAGTCGAACGGCGTGGTGCGCGTCAGCAGCAGGATCTTCTCGGACTCCAGCGCCTTGGAGATCCAGACCTTGCGCCCGTTGATCCGGTAGTTGTCGCCTTCGCGCTTGGCGAAGGTCGTGATGCGCGAGGTGTCAAGGCCCGCACCGGGTTCGGTGACGCCGAAGCAGACGTGCAGGTCGCCGTTGACGATCCGCGGCAGCGTCGCTGGCCTTCATCTCGTCGGAGCCGTGCTTGACGACGGGCTGCATGCCGAAGATCGTCAGGTGGATCGCGCTGGCGCCGTTCATGGCAGCACCCGAGCGCGACACCTCCTCGAGCAGCAGCGTCGCCTCGGTGATGCCGAGGCCGTGGCCGCCGTACTCCTCGGGGATCGTCATGCCGAGCCAGCCGCCGGTGGCGATCGCGTCGTAGAACTCCTGCGGGAACTCGTGCGCGAGGTCCTTTTCCATCCAGTACTGGTCGTCGAACTTCGACGCCAGCTCGGCGACCGACTTGCGGATCAGCTCCTGGTCATCGGTCAGCTCGAAGCTCATCCCACCGCCGGCCACTGCGAAATCTCCTTTGATCAGTTCAGTCACCGGCACGAGTGAGCGACCGGTGACGCGTGTCAGTCCTTGTTGCCGGTCAGTTCCTTGGCGCTGGCGGCGAAGTCCGCGAAGCTGGCGCCGGCCGTGCTCGTGCTTGCGACAGCGCCTGGATCGAAACATCGTGGCCCTCAGCGGATTTGCGCAGCGCACCGACCGTGGCCTGCGCTTCGGTGATGTGGCTGAACGGGTCGAAGGAGTACCAGCGCATCGCGTTCTGGTAGGTCATCTTGTTGATCTCGTCGTCCGGCACGTCGTTCTCGGACAGCACTTCCCATAGCTCCTCGGGGGCGCCCGGCCACATCGAGTCGCTGTGCGGGTAGTCGGCTTCCCAGCAGATGTTGTCGATGCCGATCATGTTGCGCAGCTTGACACCGACCTTGTCGCTGATGAAGCAGGTCAGGAAGTGCTCGCGGAACACCTCGCTGGGCAGCTTGCCCTTGAAGTCCTGGTGCGTCCACGTCGAGTGCATCTCGTAGGTGCGGTCGGCGCGCTCGAGGAAGTACGGAATCCACCCGGTGCCGCCCTCGGACAGCGCGATCTTCAGGTCCGGGTACTTCTTGATCGGCTTGGACCACAACAGGTCCGCCGCGGCCTGCACGATGTTCATCGGCTGCAGCGTGATCATCACGTCCATCGGCGCATCGGGGGCGGTGATCGCCAGCCGGCCCGAGGATCCGATGTGCACGTTCATCACGGTGTCGGTGTCGACCAACGCCTCCCACAGCGGCGTCCAGTAGTCGTCGTGGAAGACTGGGGTAGCCCATCGCGGCCGGGTTCTCGGTGAAGGTCAGCGCATGCACGCCCTTCTTGGAAACCCGTCGCACCTCTTTGGCGCACTCCTCGGCGTCCCAGATCACCGGGATCGCCATCGGGATGAAGCGGGCCGGGTAGGCGCCGCACCACTCGTCGATGTGCCAGTCGTTGTAGGCCTGCACCAGCGCGATCGAGAAGTCGTGGTCTTCGGTGGCGAACAGCCGCCCGGCGAAGCCGGGGAACGACGGGAAGCAGATCGACGCCAGGATGCCGCCGGCGTTCATGTCCTTGACCCGCTCGTCGACGTTGTAACAACCCGGGCGGATCTCGTCGAGGCCCTGCGGCTCGAGCCCGTACTCCTCTTTCGGGCGACCGGCGACCGCGTTGAGCGCGACGTTGGGGATGACGGTGTCGCGGAACTGCCAGGTGTCCGAGCCGTCCTCGTTGTGCACCAGGCGCGGGGCGTCGTCGATGTACTTCTTCGGCAGGTGGTTCTTGAACATGTCGGGCGGCTCGACGGTGTGGTCGTCGACGCTGATCAAAATCATGTCGTCTTTGTTCACTGCCCGTTCCTCTCCGTCGGGGGCGCTTCGAGGCCCACCTGGTCATTGGCTCGCGGTCTATCTCGTGATTGTCGCGAACACGTGGTCGGCCCGTCGGACGAATCGCTTTCGCCGCTGACTTCTCCCGTGTATGAAAACTAGCTTCTCGATTCGCGAGAATCAACATGCCAAGCCTACCTGCGGCACGGTAGGACTCGTGTTGGCGATCGGCAATCGGGTGCTGCGAGCACGCCATCGTCGGCGCAGGTGAGACCCGAATATTGACCAATCCGGGAGTTCGTGGAAACCTATTGATCAAATATGAGAATATGATTCTCTTACTCGAGGAGCCCACATGCGTCTGTCCCCGCTGCCGGCGGACGAGTGGGACGACGCTGCCCGGCACGCGGTGTCGGTGATGCTCCCCGAGGAACGGCGCAACCCCGACGATGCCGGCACGCTGCTGTCCACGTTGGTCCGCCACCCGAAGCTGACCCGCGCCTATCTCAAATTCAGCACCTACCTGCTCTACGGGTCGACGCTGCCGCCGCGGATTCGCGAGCTGGTCATCCTGCGCGTCGCACACCGCCGCGACTGCGCCTACGAGTGGACGCATCACGTCGACATGGGCACAGGAAGTCGGGCTGACCGACGCCGACATCGAGGCCGCGCAGACGCGGCCAGTCGACCGGATGCGTTCGACAGTGCGGTGCTGCGTGCCGTCGACGAACTCGACGAGAAGAGCAACATCTCCGATCAGACCTGGGCGGCGCTCGGCGAACGGCTCGACGAGCAGCAGCGGATGGACCTGGTCTTCACCATCGGCAACTACATCGCACTTGCAATGGCATTGAACACTTTTGGCGTCGAGGTCGAAGACGACCACGATGACGGAACACAAGAGAGGTAAGGACGTTGGCACACTTCCCCAAGCCCGACGCAGGTAGCTGGACGGAGAACTATCCCGAACTGGGCACCGCGCCGGTGGATTACACCGACTCGATCGATCCGGCGTTCTTCGAAGCCGAGCGGGACGCCGTCTTCAAGAAGACCTGGCTGAACGTCGGCCGAGTCGAGCGCCTTCCGCGTACCGGCAGCTACTTCACCAAGGAGCTGCCGTCGGCGGGCAAGGGCATGTCCGTCATCATCGTCAAGACCAAGGACGGCTGCGGTCAAGGCGTACCACAACGTGTGCCGCCACCGCGGAAACAAGCTGGTGTGGAACGACTTTCCCAACGAAGAGACCTCCGGCACCTGCCGGCAGTTCACCTGCAAGTACCACGCCTGGCGCTACGACCTCGACGGCAAGCTGACCTTCATCCAGCAGGAGGAAGAGTTCTTCGACGTCGACAAGAGCGACTACGGCCTGGTCGGAGTCCGCTGCGAGGTGTGGGAAGGCTTCATCTTCATCAACTTCGACCAGCACGCGAAGCCGCTGACCGACTACCTGGGCCCGCTGGCCAAGGGCATCGAGGGCTACCCCTTCCACGAGATGACCGAAACCTACTCCTACCGTGCGGAAGTCGGCAGCAACTGGAAGCTGTTCATGGACGCGTTCGCCGAGTTCTACCACGCGCCGATCCTGCACCAGGGGCAGTACACCAAGGAAGAAGCCGCCAAGATCCAGAAGTACGGCTTCGAGGCGCTGCACTACGAGATGGCCAGCCCGCACGCGATGATCTCTACCTGGGGCGGTCAGGCGCCGCCCGCGGACATGGACATGGTCAAGCCGATGGACCAGGTGCTGCGCAGCGGACTGTTCGGGCCGTGGGACAAGCCAGAGCTGATCGCGACGCTCGGTGAACTGCCCGCCGGCATCAACCCGAAGAAGGCGTCGCAGTGGGGCATCGACGAGTGGCACTTCTACCCCAACTTGATGCTGCTGATCTGGGAGCCGGGCTGGTTCCTGACCTACCACTACTGGCCGACCGCGGTCGACAAGCACATCTTCGAGTCCACGCTGTACTTCGTTCCGCCGAAAAACGCGCGGGAGCGGCTGGCCCAGGAATTGGCCGCCGTCACGTTCAAGGAGTACGCGCTGCAGGACGCCAACACCCTGGAAGCCACCCAGACGATGATCGGCACCAAGGTGGTCAACGACTTCCCGCTGTGCGACCAGGAAATCATGCTGCGCCACCTGCACAAGGTGACCAACGACTACGTGACTGGCTACAAAGAGGAGGTACGCACCAATGGTCACCACTAAGACGCTGCCTGCCGAATTCGCCGGCTCTGGAGCAGTATCTCGACTGGGACCTGGCCACCGAGCCCGAGCGCTACGCCAAGCGGCTGGCCTCGACGATGGCCGAGATGCAGGCGTTCTACGACGTCGCGTTTCCCAAGCTGAACGACGTCATCGAGTACTGCGACAAGTTCCCGATCGACGACCTGCCCGAGGACGCCCGGACCCTGATGCATCTGATGCAGTCGCTGGTCATGGTCTCTTTCCCCATCGAGGCGTGGAAGCAGCCGCGGGTGCCCGACAGCGGGGCGGCCTGGGTGGAGCTGATCCGGGAGCCGGTGATCTAGCCGGTGCTGACGCTCAAGGCTGCCGGACTCCTCGACGTCGACGCCGGCGAGATCGTCTCGCCCGGCATCCTGCGCATCGAGGGCGACCGGATCGTCGGCGTCGGTGGCGAACCCGAAGGCGAACATCATCGATCTCGGCGACTCGATCCTGCTGCCCGGCCTGATGGACATGGAAGTCAACCTGCTGATGGGTGGGCGGGGCGAGACGCCCGGCCTGTCCCAGGTGCAGGACGATCCCCCGACGCGGGTGCTGCGCGCCGTCGGCAACGCCCGCCGCACGCTGCGCGCGGGCTTCACGACGGTGCGCAACCTGGGACTGTTCGTCAAGACCGGCGGCTACCTGCTCGACGTCGCGCTCGGCAAGGCCATCGACGCGGGCTGGATCGACGGGCCCCGCATCGTGCCGGCCGGCCACGCGATCACGCCGACCGGCGGGCACCTGGACCCGACGATGTTCGCCGCGTTCATGCCGGGCGCTCTCGAGCTCACGGTCGAAGAGGGCATCGCCAACGGGGTCGACGAGATCCGCAAGGCGGTGCGCTACCAGATCAAGCACGGCGCCCAGTTGATCAAGGTGTGCGTGTCCGGCGGCGTCATGTCGTTGACCGGAGAGGCTGGCGCGCAACACTATTCGGATGAAGAACTGCGTGCGATCGTCGACGAGGCGCACCGGCGCGGCCTACGCGTCGCCGCGCACACCCACGGCGCCGAGGCGGTCAAGCACGCGGTCGCGTGCGGCATCGACTGCATCGAACACGGGTTCCTGATGGACGACGAGGCCATCCAGATGCTGGTCGACAACGACCGATTCCTGGTAACCACCCGCAGGCTCGCCCAGGCGATGGACGTGTCCCGCGCGCCGAAGGAGTTGCAGGACAAGGCGGCCGAGATGTTCCCCAAGGCCGAGACCTCGATCAAGGCGGCCTACGAGGCGGGCGTGAAGATCGCGGTCGGCACCGATGCGCCGGCCATCCCGCACGGCAAGAACGCCGACGAGCTCGTCACGCTGGTCGAGTGGGGCATGCCGCCGCTGGCGGTGCTGCGGGCGGCCACGACGGTCGCCGCCGATCTGATCAATGTCACCGACCGGGGCCGGCTCGTCGAGGGCCAGCTCGCCGACATCATCGCGGTGCCGGGAGATCCGTTGGCCGACATCAGCGTAACTCAGCATGTGAACTTTGTGATGAAAGGCGGCAAGGTCTATGTCGGACCGAATTGAGGACCTCGTCGAGATCCAGCAGCTGCTGGCTCGCTACGCGGTGACCATCACACAGGACGACATCGACGGCCTCGTCGCGGTCTTCACCCCGGACGGCACCTACAGCGCGTTCGGCGAAACCTATTCCCTGGACCGGTTTCCCGTACTGGTCGACGCCGCCCCCAAGGGTCTGTTCATGACGGCGACACCGGTGATCGACCTTGACGGCGACACCGCGACCGGAACCCAGCCGCTGTGCTTCATCGACCACGCCACGCACGACATGCGGATCGGGTACTACAAGGACACCTACGTGCGGACCGACGACGGGTGGCGGCTGAAAACGCGTGCCATGACCTTCATTCGGCGCAGCGGCGTGCACGACTCGGGCCGGCCGCACGCGATCGGCGGCCCAGCGCGACGACGATGCCGGATGAATCCGGAGGAGGAGTCGCGCAGTCGGCCAGCGCCAACACATGAAGGTCGACCAGTTCCGGACGGATCTTCGGGCGTGGCTCGACGAGCACGATCTGACGCCGGGGCCGGATCATTCGCTCGAAGGCCACATGCGGCAGATGGCCCGGGTCAGCCGGGCACTCTACGACGCCGACTGGATGCGCTACGGCTGGCCGGTCGAAGTGGGCGGGCTCGGCGGCCCCGCGATACTGCGCGCGGTCGTCGGCGAGGAGGTCGTGGGCCGCCGTCTCGCCGAGCCGGGTCCCTATTCGATGCTCGAAGTGCTGACGCCCACCATGATCGACTACGCGCCGGCCGGACTCGCCGCGGAGATGGTGCCGCGCTTGCTGCGCGGTGAAGAGCAATGGTGCCAAGGGTTTTCCGAGCCCGGCTCAGGCAGCGACCTGGCGTCGCTGACCACCCGCGCCGTGCAGGACGGCGACAACTGGATCATCAACGGGCAGAAGGTCTGGACCAGCTTCGCGCAGTTCTCCACCCGCTGCATCCTGCTCACCCGCACCGCACCCGGCCACGACGGCATCACCGCGTTCTTCGTCGACTTGGACACGCCCGGGATCACCGTGCGCCCGCTGCGCACCATGCACGGCGTCGACGAGTTCTGCGAGGTCTACTACGACGACGTGGTGGTGCCCGGCCGAACGCATGCTCGGCAACCCCGGCGACGGTTGGCGGCTGGCGATGGACCTGCTGCCCTACGAACGCTCCACGTGCTTCTGGCAGCGCATCGCCTACCTGTACTCGCGGTTCGACGAGCTGATCGCGGAAGCCAACGACCCGGACGAATACGAGCTCGGCGCAGCGTATCTCGCGCTGCACACGCTGCGTTGCCGGTCCCGGGCCACCCAGCACCGGCTGGCCGACGGCGAGCCGTTGGGTCCGCAGACATCGATCGACAAGGTGCTGCTGGCCGGCGCCGAGCAACGGCTCTACGACACCGTGCGCGACCTGCTGCCCGGCGTATTCGAACTCGACGACACCCCGTGGCGGTCCGAATTCCTCTATTCCCGAGCGTCGACCATCTACGGCGGTACCGCCGAGATCCAGCGCAACATCATCGCGCGTCGACTGCTGGACCTGGGCAAGGAGTGAGCGATGGACGCCGAATCTCTGGCAGCTGCTCGAAGACGGCCTGCGCAAGACATGCCGACGGCGTCGGGCCGACAACTCGACACGGCGCTGGCCGAGCTGGGCTGGCTCGAGATGCTCGACGAAATGCCCGACGTGGCAGTCCCGTTGGTTTTCCGGCTGCTCGGCGAAACCGGTGCACACGCCCCGGTACTCAACGATGTCGTGCTGCGTTCGGCTGGGCGCGACGGCGGCGGCACGGTGCCGCATGCGATACACCGGCGGCTCGTGGGTGGTATGGGCGCGCAACGACGAGCCCGGCTCGGTGCTCGGCGACGACCTACCGATACATCCTGTCGGCGAGGGCGATTCGGCGCCGCTCGGGCCGGGCCGGCACGCGATCGGCTGGTGGCTGGTCGGCGCCAGTCGCGCGATGCTGTCGCTGGCCCGACAGCACGCTTTGGATCGGACGCAGTTCGGCCGGCCCGTCGCGTCGTTCCAGGCCATCCGGCACCGGCTGGCCGAGACGCTGGTCGCGATCGAAGGCGCCGAGGCCACGCTGGTGGCGGCCGTGGCGGAACCCGACGACCTGAGCTATCTGCTCGCGAAGGCCGCCGCGGGCCAGGCCGCGCTGACCGCGGCGCGACACTGTCAGCAGGTGCTCGGCGGTATCGGCTTCACCGCGGAGCATGCGCTGCAGACGCACATCAAGCGGGTGCTGCTTCTCGACGGTCTACTCGGCAGCTCCCGCGAGCTGACCCGCGAGGCCGGCGCAGCGTTGCGCGACAAGGGGTTTGCGCCGCGACTGGCCCAGCTCTAGTTTCTCGTCAGTTCCACGAGTATCGGCGTGGATTCGGATGTGACGAATGTGATTCGCCGGCAGTCAGTTTCGCGGCAGGCCGAGAATCCGCTGGGCGATGATGTTGCGCTGGATCTCCGAGGTGCCGCCGGCGATGGTCGCCGCGAAGGTGCGCAAGTAGCGGTCGAACCAACTGCCGAAGTGCGCATCCAGGTTCAGCGGCGCGTAGGGGCCGGTGAGCGCGGGGTGCACCAGACCTTCGACTCGACTGGCACCCAGAACGTGCTCGGTCGCGGACTGCACGGCTTCGGATCCGAGCAGCTTGAGAACAGATTGGCCCGCCACGTCCTCCTCGCCGCGCGCGGCACGCGAGAGGGTCACCGAGCCGAGCAGTCGCAACGCCTCGTAGTCCATCACCAGGGTGGCGTAGCGATCGCGTTCGAGATCCTCGGAGGGTTCGAAATCCGCTGTCATTTCCTGTAATTGGTCCGCATAGCCCATCCAGAGCATGTTGCGTTCGTGTCCCAGCGACCCATTGGCCACCCGCCAGCCCTCGTTCAGCGGACCGACCAGGTTCTCGGCCGGCACGGAGACATCGGTGAAGAACACCTCGTTGAAGTCTTCGTCGTCGCGGCCGGCGGCCGACGCGAACGGCCGACGAACCAGACCCGGACTGTCGGTGGGAATCAGCAACACGCTGATCCCCTTGTGCTTCGGCGCATCTGGGTCGGTCCGCACGAAGGTCAGCAACACGTCGGCGTCGTGGGCACCCGATGTCCACACCTTCTGGCCGTTGACCACGAAGTGGTCTCCGTCGTGGACCGCGGCCGTGCGCAGCGAGGCGAGATCCGAGCCTGCGCCCGGTTCGCTCATGCCGAGCGACGCGGTGATCTCGGCCCGCAGGATCGGGACCGCCCACTGATGTTTCTGGTCCGCGGTGCCGAACGACAGCAGCGACGCCGCGATGATCCCGACACCCTGCGGGTTGAAGCTCTGATAGATGCGCCGCCGGGACAACTCCTCGGCGTGCACGTACTGCTGCAGCACGGTCGCGTTGCGGCCACCGAACTCCGACGGCTGGCCGGGCAGCAGCCATCCGTTGTCGAAGAGCATCCGCTGCCACTGCCGGGCCCACGGCGGTACGTCGGACGACGACCGGGAACGCCGCACCGCGTTGGCTTCGGACGGCATGTGTTCATCGAGGAATGCGACGAATTCGGACCGGAATGCTTCGACGTCGGCATCGAAGGTCAGTTGCATGCGCGCTCCGTAATTCGCATTCCGCTTCCCTGCGGAGCGGTGAGAGAATACTATTCTCGCCAAGAGAAAGTTACAATCTCAGACACGTCGTCCCGCGAGGGGGAGAGCACACCAATGACACGGCGTTCTCCGGTACAGTCCAATCATGTTCTCCCCTCGCGGCAATCGCCTGAGCCGCCCGTGACCAGCCCCAGCGAAGAGCCGGCCTGGAAGCAGCGCGCCGTCGAGCGGTCGATCAAGACTGCCAAGCTGAGGGCCGCCCAGCGCGTTCAACGGTTCCTCGACGCGGCGCAAGCCATCATCATCGAGAAGGGCAGCACGGACTTTACCGTCCAGGAAGTCGTCGACCGTTCGCGACAGTCGCTACGAAGCTTCTACCTGCAGTTCGACGGTAAGCACGAACTGCTACTCGCGCTCTTCGAAGACGCCCTGAGCCGCTCCTCCGACCAGATTCGCGCCGCGACGGCCAATCACACGGATCCGATCGAGCGGCTGAAAGTCGCGGTCGAGCTGCTCTTCGAGGCGTCCCGCCCGGACCCGGCAGCCAAACGTCCGCTATTCACCGACTTCGCCCCGCGGTTGCTGGTGTCGCACCCCGAAGAGGTCAAGGTGGCTCACGCCCCCCTTGTCACTTTGCTGGCCGAGCTCATGGAAGCGGCGAGTGAGGCCGGCGAACTGCGCTCGGGCCTCAATCCGAAGCGAATCGCCGCGATGACCATGCAGACCGTCATGTTCATCGCCCAGTCCAACGGCGGCTCCGACGATGCGACCATGCATCCCATCACCGCCGACGAGGTCTGGGACTTCTGCTCGCGGGGTTTCGTCGGCGACTAGCCATCCGAGAATCGGCTTACCGGTTGGCGAGAATTTAACTTACACTGGCCGCGTGCTCGACCTCTGGACCGACCTGCTCGGCTGCCTGGATCTGCACCGTGCGAGCGATTCCGTCGGCGCCGACGACGTGATGGAATTCGAAGGCGTCAGCCAAGAATTGGATTACCACCGGGTGTTCGGCGGGCAGTTGCTCGCGCAATTCATCCGGGCCGCGTCGCTGGCGTGTCCGGGAAAGTCCGTGAAATCGCTGCACTCGGTGTTCGCCCGCGAGGGGCGGGCCGCCGAACCGGTTCATTACCGGGCGACCCGCCACCACGAGGGCCGGTCGTTTGCCTCGCTGACCATCACCGCCCGGCAGCCCCACGCCGTGCTGGCCAGCAGTTCGGTGTCCATGCACGCGGTCGAGGACGGCCCGGAAAGCCAAGCCTGCGAATCGGTTTCGATGCTGCTCGACGAGAGCCACCGAGTCGAGCTCGACCTGATCCCGTGGGAGACCCGCAGCGCGGACGACCTCGGTGCGGTCAGCACCGGCCCGCCGCGCTTCGAGGTGTGGATGCGCACCCCGGCCGTCGACGGCGAGTTCGCGCCGGCGCTGACCGCATACGCCACCGACCTCACCCTGATCGGAACCGCGTTGCGCCCGTTGGAAGGGTTCAGTCACCGCGGCAACGGCACGCAGTTCACCTCGGCGGTCACCTCGCACACCGTGTGGTTTCACCGCCAGTTCCGCACCGACCGTTGGCTGTTGCTGCGTCAGCACAGCCCGGTGCTGGCGCACGGTCGCTGCTTTGGCCGCGGGGACGTGCTCACCGAAGATGGCGCGCTGGTCGCGTCGTATGCGCAAGAGGCACTGCTGCGCTTTCGCGACGATGGCGACATGGCCGGCGCATGATGCGAAAGTGTTCGCATATCGCACAAAGTGGCCAATTTGGAGAAGCTCATTCTCGCTATGAAAGAATGATAAGTAGCGAAAACGGATCCCACGTTGACACCCGCGGCCGCCTGATGACAGAGTTGCCGCAGATTCTTAGCGCCACGACTGATGCGCGCGCAGCGAGAGGCGAAACCCAGTGACAGTGACTGCACCCGGCGGCGTGTACTACGACCCGTACGACGTGGAGATCAATGCCGACCCTTACCGGGCATTCCGGGCAATTCGCGAAGATGCGCCGCTGTATTACAACGAGCAGCACGACTTCTACGCGCTGAGTCGGTTCGCCGACGTAGACCGGGCGCTTGTCGACCACGAGACATTCAGCTCGGCCCGCGGCGCGATCATCGAGTTGATAAAGGCCGACATCGACATTCCAGCGGGCGTGATCATCTTCGAGGACCCCCCGATCCACGACGTGCACCGCAAGCTGTTGGCGCGCATGTTCACCCCGCGCAAGATCAACGACCTCGAGCCCAAGATCCGCGAATTCTGCGCGCACAGTTTGGATCCGATTTCCCGCGGCGACGATTTCGACTTCGTCGGTGACCTCGGCGCGCAGATGCCAATGAAGGTGATCGGCATGTTGCTCGGTGTTCCCGATGAGTACCAGGAAGCCGCGCGCGACAGGACGAACGACCAAATGCGCACCGAGGCAGGCAAACCCATGGATGCCTCCGCCGCGATGGACACCGGCGAGTTCTTCGCAGAGTTCATCGACTGGCGTGCCGACCACCCGTCCGACGACATCATGACCGACCTGTTGAACGTGGAGTTCGTCGACGAGAAGGGCGTCACGCGGAAGCTGACGCGCGAGGAACTGCTCACCTACATCGCGGTAGTCTCCGGCGCAGGCAACGAGACCACCACCCGATTGATCGGTTGGGCCGGAAAGGTTTTGGCCGAACACCCCGACCAGCGTCGCGCGTTGGCCAAGAACCCCGCTCTGGTCCCCGCGGCCATCGAGGAGCTACTGCGCTTCGAGCCCCCGGCCCCGCACGTGGCCCGCTACGTCACCCGCGACATCACCTACTACGGACAGACGGTGCCCGAGGGCAGCGTGATGATGATGCTGATCGGCGCCGCCAACCGTGATCACCGCCAATTCCCGCCGGACGGCGACGTTTTCGACATCCACCGCGAACCCCGCCAGCACCTGTCCTTCAGCGTCGGCACCCACTACTGCCTGGGCTCGGCACTCGCCCGGCTGGAAGGGCGAATCGCGCTCGAGGAGATCGTGAAGCGGTTTCCCGACTGGCAGGTCGATCTCTCCCGTGCCGCATTGTCTCCCACATCCACCGTGCGTGGCTGGGACACGATGCCCGCGGTCATCGGTTGAGTAATCACAAGTAAGGAAACGAGGTAACGATGGCGGGTCGCGTCGAAGGCAAGGTCGCATTCATCACCGGGGCGGCCCGTGGTCAGGGCCGCGCACACGCGGTGCGGTTGGCTCAGGAGGGCGCCGACATCATCGCGGTCGACATCTGCAAGAAGATCGACACCGTGGATCTCATCGCCGCCTCCACGCCGGAGGATCTGGCCGAGACCGCGGACCTGGTGAAGGGACACGACCGTCGGATCTACACCGCCGAGGTCGATGTCCGTGACTACGACGCGCTCAAGAAAGCGGTGGACACCGGCGTCGAGCAGCTCGGCAAGCTCGACATCATCGTTGCCAACGCCGGCATCGGCAACGGCGGCCAGACGCTGGACAAGACCAGCGAAAGAGACTGGACCGCGATGATCGACATCAACCTCGGGGGCGTGTGGAAGACTGTGAAAGCCGGTGTGCCGCATCTTCTCTCGGGCGGAAACGGTGGCTCGATCATCCTCACCAGCTCGGTCGGCGGCCTCAAGGCCTACCCACACACCGGCCACTACGTCGCCGCCAAGCACGGTGTGGTCGGCCTCATGCGCACCTTCGCCGTCGAGCTAGGCGCGCAGAACATCCGGGTCAACTCCGTGCACCCGACCAACGTCAACACCCCACTGTTCATGAACGACGGCACGATGCGGCTGTTCCGTCCCGACCTGGAGAACCCGGGCCCGGAGGACATGAAGGTGGTCGGTCAGCTGATGCACACCCTGCCGATCGGCTGGGTCGAGCCCGAGGACATCGCCAACGCGGTGCTGTTCCTGGCATCCGACGAGTCGCGTTACGTCACCGGCGTCACGCTACCCATCGACGGTGGTAGCTGCCTGAAATAGCTGTCCGCCATGACACTTTCAGAGTTATCGATTCCCGGCGGGTGGGACGACATCACCCCGGCGTGGATGACCGACGCCCTCCGGGAGGCACATCCCGATGCGGTGGTCAGCGGTGTCGAGGTGGTCCTGCGTGACGACGGTACCAATCGGCGGGCGCGGCTCGGCCTGACCTATTCGTCCGGCACCGGGCCGGCGACCGTCTTCGCGAAGGCCGTCGACCCCGCGCACGCCGAACTGGTCGCGCTCACCAGTGGTCTCTACCACGAACCCCGGCTGTTCAGCTCGGGAGTCGTCTTGCCGCTTGATCATCCGACGGTCTACGCCGCGATCATCGACGAAGGCCGGTCCGACTTCCTGATGATCATGGAAGACGTCGTCGCGCGCGGCGCCGACCCACGGGACTCCACCCGGCCGCTGACCATCGATCAGGCGGCGAGCGGAGCACGCGGCCTGGCCAAGCTGCACAGCGCGTTCTGGGGCCGGCGGACCACCGACAATCCGACTCTCGGATGGCTCGAACCCTTCGTCGCGTTCGAGGGCCTGGAATTCGCACCGCTGGAGATCGCCCACGAGCGGATGGGTGACACGGTGCCCGCAGAGATCCCCGCGCTCACGGGCCGGGATCTTTTCGTCGATCTCTGGGCCCGCTACATCGGCACCCTGACCGAGGCGCCGCAGACTCTGCTGCACGGCGACCCGCACATCGGCAACACCTACGTGCTGCCTGACGACACCGTCGGATTCCTTGACTGGCAGATGGCGCGGCGGGGCAACTTCTCGCTCGACCTCGGCTACTTCCTACAGGGCGCGCTGACAATCGACGACCGGCGCAAGGGCGAGCGCGACATCGTCGAGGAATACCGGAACGAGCTGGAGCTGCCGGCCGACGAGAAGCCCAGCGCGGACGAGGTGTGGCTGCGGTATCGCGCGTCGGTGGCGCACGGCCTGGCGATCTGGATCGCGACGCTGAGCGGAGGCGACGCCTGGCAGGGTGCCGACATCTGTCTGGCTCTCACACAGCGGTACGCGGAGGCCTTCGTCGACCTCGAGACCCGCGCCGCGTTGGACGCCATCGCCAACTAGCCGGGTGCTACCGTCGCGCCATGACGGGTTTTGAAGGCAAGGGCGCGGTCATCACCGGCGGTGCAAATGGGATCGGTCTTGCGACTGCGACTGAATTAGCAAGGCGCGGTGCGCGTCTCGTACTCGCAGATGTCGACCAGCCGTCGCTGGAGCAGGCCGTCACGCATCTGCAGGGCCTGGGATTCCAAGCGCACGGCGTGATGTGCGACGTCCGGTCGTACGACGAGATGACCAACCTGGCCGATGAGGCGTTCCGCCTACTGGGACACGTCGACGTGGTGTTCAGCAACGCCGGCATCGTGGTCGCGGGTCCGATCGCGAAGATGACCCACGAGGACTGGCGCTGGGTGATCGACATCGACCTGTGGGGCTCCATCCACACCGTCGAGGCGTTCCTGCCGCGACTGCTGGAGCAGAACACCAGCGCACACGTCGTCTTCACGGCATCGTTCGCCGGCCTGATGCCCAACGTCGGCCTGGGCGCCTACAGCGTCGCGAAGTACGGCGTGGTCGGCTTGGCCGAGAATCTCGCGCGTGAGGTCAAGGACGACGGCATCGGGGTGTCGGTGCTGTGTCCGATGGTGGTCGAGACCAAGCTGGTGTCGAACTCGGAACGGATCATGGGCGCCGATTACGGGCTCGCGTCCGCCAGCGCGCCGGCACAACCCGACACCCTCGAAGTCGATGACGTCGCGCGCCTGACCGTCGACGCGATTGCGGCCAATCATCTATACGTGTTGCCGCATTCCGCGGCCCGCCGGTCGATTCGCAAGCGCTTTGATCGCATTGACCAGACGTTCGACGAGCAGGCCAATGACGGCTGGATCCACTGACTAGCTGGGCCCGAACTTGTAGCCGCCGGTGTCAGGCACGTGGTACCAGCCGCCGGCGGCCTGCGTACCGCCGTCGACGTGGATGGTCTGGCCGGTGATGTAGCTCGCCATGTCCGATGCGAGAAATACTGCGGTGCTGGCGATTTCGTCGACATGGCCGGGCCGGCCCTGCGGGATCGCCCGGCTGACCTCGGGGCCGGGCCCCTCGGGGGTCAAGCTCATCAGCCCTTCGGTGAGGGTGAAGTCCGGGGCGATCGCGTTGACCCGGATGCCGTCGGGCGCGAGTTCGAACGCCGCGGTCTTGGTGTAGTTGATCACGCCGGCCTTGGCGGCGGCGTACGCCGCGTACCCGGGCGCCGCGCGCACTCCCTCGATCGACGTGATGTTGATGATGCTGCCGGATAACTTGGCGTCCAGCATCTTTCGGACCACAAGCTGCGTACACAGCAGCACGTGGCGCAGGTTGGCCTTGTACAGGGCATCCCAGCCGTTCGCGCCCGTGTCGACGAGCTTCGAGAAGAACACCCCGCCGGCGTTGTTGACCAGGATGGTCACCGGGCCGAGTTCCGTCTCGGTCTGCTCGAGCGCCGCTGCGACCTGCTCGCCGTCCCGCACGTCGGTAACGATGCCCAAAGCACCAATGGCGTCGGCGGCTTGGCGACAGCTGTCCGCGTCGCGCTCCCAGATCGCGACTTTTGCCCCGAATGCCGCCAGCCCGGCGGCGATGCCGCGGCCGATGCCCGCGCCGCCGCCGGTCACCACCGCGACGCGGTCGGTGAGCAGAATGTCCGACGGGCTGATCGTCACCGGGTGGCGGCCCGTCGCGCGCCGGCGGGCGCGTGCCCGATCACGCCCTCTGCTTCCAGCTCGGCGATTTCAGTTGCGCTGAGGCCGATCTCGGTGAGCAGCTCGTGATTGTGCTGGCCGAGGAGCGGCGCCGGGTGGAGGTGGAACCGTCGTGGCCCGGCCGAAAACCGCACCGGCAGGGTGCTGTGCGGCGTGACCTCGTTGACCGGGTGGCCGACGTCTTCGAAGAAGCCGCGGAATTCCAGTTGCGCGATCTCGGTCTGGCGGTGCGGCTGCATGACTTTGGCGACCGGAATGCCGGCTTCCCACAGGCAGCGCACGATGTCGTCGCCGCTGCGGGTCTGACACCATGCGGAGATGTGGTCATCGATCAGGTCGTGGTGAGCATGTCGGCCTGCGGCCGTCGAGAGCGCCGGGTCGAGCGCCCAGTCGGGTCGGCCGAGCGCCGCACCGAGCGCGGCCCACTGCCGGTCGTCGGCGACGGCGATGGCGACCCAGCTGTCCGGGCGGTCGAACTCGTCGATATCGGCCGAGCGGTAGACATTTTGGGGTGCGGCGGTGGGTCCACGGTTGCCCGCGCGTTGCAGCAGCGCCCCGTACGCGGAGTATTCGATGACCTGTTCGGCGGCGACGTTGAGCGCCGCGTCGATCATCGCGGCTTCGATCATCACGCCCTGACCGGTGGTGCGGCGGTGCTCCAGCGCGAGCAGCAGGGCATTGGCCGCGTGGATGCCGGCGTTCGGGTCGCCGAGCGAATACGGCTCGTAGGGGTTGCGATCCGGGTAGCCGGTCAACCAGCTCACCCCGGACGCGGCTTCGATGACGTAGGCGAACGCCGGGTTGTCCCGCCACGGCCCGTCCAGGCCGAACCCGGGCATTCGCAGCAGGATCGCGTCCGGCCGAATCGCCTGCACCGCTTCGAAGTCCAGACCGATGTGGTCGAGTACCCGTGGGGTGAAGTTCTCGGCGATCACGTCCGCGGTGGCGAGCAGGCGGCGCAACAGGTCTCGACCCGCGTCGGTCTGCAGGTCGAGGGTGATGCCCTTCTTGTTGGTGTTCAGCGCCGAGAAGATCGGCGACTTCTCCCACCACTGGTCCTCGGTGACCGGGATGCCGGCGATCATCCGGGTGCCGTCCGGCTTTCGGGTCGACTCGACGTGGATCACCTCGGCCCCGAGCATCGCCAGAAGATGCGTGCAGCTCGGCCCGGCCCAGAACGTGGTCAGATCCAGGATGCGGATACCGTTGAGCGGCAGACCTTCTGCAGACTCGGCCGCCGGGCGCCTGGGTGTCACGGGCCGTGGCTCCCGGTATTGCGTGGTGTGCTCGCCCAGGCGCGGCGCCGGTTGCGGTGCGGCGAGCGTCGCCGGGTGCAGCCGGTAGGGATGGCCGGGCTGGCTGAACCCGTCGCGCGGGTTCGCGACGAATGAGCCCCGGTGCTGGAACTGTTCCAGTTCGGTGATGTTGGCGCCGTTGGCGACCGGCGCGTTGGGGATCCGAAAGGCGGTGGCGAGGTCGCGGATGTCGTCGGCGTTCTCGTTCTCGAACCAGGCGTAGATCTCCGCGGCCTTCAGATTGGCCATTTCGGTGATCGACAGCGGCGAGTCCTCGTCGATCCAGTCTTGTTGGCCGATCATCGCGCACAGGTCGAACCACTGCTGCGCCGTGCCGCACCCAACGTCGACCAAACCGTCTTTGGCGCGGGCGATTCCGGGGACGGTGAGTTTGCGGGCGTCGCGCCAGGGTCGCCCGAGCATCTGGAAGAAGGTGACCGGGTAGTAGGTGAGGCCCAAAATGTGCACCTCGAGCATCGACAGATCCAGTAGTTCGCCGGCCCCGGTCTCGAGTTGCCGCATCCGCGATACCAGCGTCGCGGCGCTGGCGTAGGCGCCGCCGAGGTAGTCACCGACCTGGCCGCCGACGAATACCGGTGCGCGATCGGCAGATCCACGACCAAGGCCGACGATGCCGCCGGACCATGCCTGCAGGGTGAACTCGGTCGCAGGGCGATCGGACCACGGACCCTCGAGTCCGAACGGGGTGATCGACGTGACGAGGAGGTGCGGATGCGACGCGCGGATCCTTGCCGGCGAAAACGACTCGCCCATCGAGGAATCCCGCGACCACACCACCGCGTCGGCAGCTGCGAGTAGGTCGTTGACGAGGCCGGCGTCTTCCGGTTCGGCGACCACGCTGTGCTTGCCGCCGGCCAGGAAACCGAACAAGGCGCCGTCACCGTCGATGTTGGCGCCGGAGGCCGACCATCGGCGCAGCGGATCACCCTGCGGTGACTCGACTTTGATGACCCGAGCGCCGCCGTCGGCCAGCAGTTTCGTGCAATAGGCTCCGGCGATTCCGGTGGAGAGTTCAACGACGGTGTAGCCGTGCAGCGGTGCCACGACTACTCCTTCTTGGACCGGCCGGACTTACTCAACCGGAAGTCGGGCGGGAACCTGGCGTCGTTGTCGCGGACCGAGTCGGCGAGCCCGCTCTCGATGGCGGCGTAGAGGATGATCTCCTCGGCCGATGGACGCTCGCCCTCGGCCATGATCAGGCGCCGACCGCGATATGAGCCGAAGGGCTCGACGTGAGAACCTCGGGACCGTCGGGGGTGATCAACACCGCCTCTCGCCCGAATACCGCGCCCACACCCGATTCCCAGACGTAGCCGGTCACCGCGAGCACCATGCCTGGCTCCAATTGCTCCTCGGCCGCGGTCGCCGGTAAGTGCCGCGACACCACCGGCGGGTCGAATCCCAGACCCAGGCCGCGTGCGATCGGCATCGGTGGCAGTTCTTCGCCCGCCGCCTGGTAAGCAGAGACCAGGTCGATGGCTGGGGCGCCCGGGTGACATGCCTCATACAGCCTGCCCCACAGCGCATCCCAGCGCCGGTACAGATCTGAGGATCCATCGACTTCGCCAACCGGCCAGGTGCGGCCGACCTCGCCGGTGTAGCCGCCATCGAGAACTCCGGACGAAAATGCCACCAAGTCGCCTTCGTTGATCAACCCGTCCGGGTTCGCCCGGCGCCACGGGTGGTCGCGCGCGGTCACCCAGACCGCATCCTGAGTAGACGGGGTGCTGACCCCACCGGCCGCCATCGCCTCCAACAGCACACCGACCAAAGCTTTCTCGCTGACACCCGGCCGCAACTCGGCCACCGCCGCGGCCAGCCCGAGTTCGGCGACCCGGATGGACTCCCGGAGTGCGACCACTTCCTCGGGTGTCTTGATCCGTCGGGCTGCGCGCATCGCCAGCTCACCGTCGACCAGCTCAGCGTTCGGGAACGCCATCGGCAGGAGCTGGGCGAAACCCGGCGAAAGCGCATCGGTACCAACCCGTTTCGCCGCCGCAGCTCCGTCGATGCGCTGCAGATTGGCGATCGTGTTCATCGGATTCCAGGCGATGCCATATAGATTTTCGTGCGGGATGTCGTCCGGCACGCCCTCGTCCCAGGTGCTGAGCAGGTGGATCGCGCCGGTCTCCCGCACGACCACACAGGTCGGCCCGAACGGCCGAGTCCCCGCTACCCACAGTTGCGGCGCGCCCGACACGTAACGGACGTTCGCCTGCCGGCCCAGCACCAGCACATCGAGATCGTGCTTTTCCATCTGTGCCATCGCGCGTTCCCGACGGCCTGTCCGCAAGGCTCGGTCGTCGGCCAGAACTTCAGTGCTCATCGGCGTTCTCCGTATGGGGCATAGGGGTAGTCGGTCAGCCGGATATGCCCGTCCTCGGTGATGACGATGATCTCTTCGCTGCGGTAGCCGCCGGTGCCTTCCTCCCACACCACCGGTTCGAGCACCATCACCATGCCCGGCTCCAGGATGAAGTTCTCGTCGAACTCGTCGCCGAGATCGGTTCCGATCATGGGTGTTTCAGCCGCGTTCACGCCGATGCTGTGCCCCAGGTAGAAGTGGGGCAGCCACGGCCGGACGCCGCCGTTGGCTTTCGTCGCCGTCCTGCCCAAGTCCGCAACAGTGGCACCGGCACGCACCACGCCGAGCACGGCATCCATGATTTCCTGCCACTTGTAATATTGCGCGTGCTGCTGGGGCGTCGGCTCGTCACCGACCACCCAGGTGCGGCCGAAGTCGGAGCAGTAGCCCTGGTAGGTAATGCTGACGTCGGTCCACAGCACATCGCCGGCCGCGAGTTCGCGCTCAGTTGTCAACAGCGGCAACGCCAAATCGCCGTGAGTGGTCCACACCCCGTCCGCCTTGAACTTGGGCATGACCTGCCAGATCGGTTCCAGCATGCTGGCCATCGCACCGAGTTCGAACGTGCGGCGGGTGAACTCCGCGGACAGATCAATCTGCCGAATTCCGGGCGCGAGCGCCGCCTGCACGCCGACCATGGCCGTGTCGGTGATCTTCACCGCGGTCTGGATGCACGCGATCTCGTCCGGGGTTTTGATCAGCTTGGCCGTGCCGATGATCTGCGCGGCGTCCGCCGGGCGGCCCGACCGGAACAGTCGGTCGTGCGCGCGACGCATCGCGCCGGTCAGCTCATCGACCGCGATGACCGCGGCGGCAGGGACCAAATCCTCCAGAACCCGGACGAAATGCTCTACGCCCTCGTCGAATTCGAGATACACCGGCCCATGCAGATGATCGGCCGGTAGACCAGACTCCGATGCCGATCCCTCGCGGAACGGCAGGAACAGGTGCGGGTGCGGGTCGTCGGCCAGCACCACCGCGACCGGTCGCTCGACGTAGGACAGACCGGCGTCACCCAGCGGCCAGCTGACCCCGGTCGCATACACGACGGCGTTGTTGCCCAACAGGATCAGGGCATCGACGCCCCGGTCGGCCATCGCCGTCCGCAACCGCGCACCGGTCTCGCGACGCATCCGCTCGAGATCCGGGGTCTCCGGAATGTCGAGCGCAGGGGCAGGCGAGGGTAAAAAGGTCGTCACAGGCCTAGAAATTCAGTGATGTTGCTGCTGACGATCTTCACGGCCGCCTCCTGGCCGACCGCGTCGACGACCGAGGCCAACGACTTCTCCGAGTAGCCGAAAGTGCTTTCGTTGTGCGGATAGTCGCTGGACCACATGACCTTGTCGACGCCGATCTGGTCGATCAACTGCAGGCCCAGCGGATCCACCATGAACGATGCGCTCATGTTGGTTGCCCAGTAGTGCCGTACGTCGTGCTGCAGCGACCGGTTGAACATGTGCTGGTAGGACGCGACCAGATGCTCGGCATCTTGCAAAGCCCACGGCACCCAGGAGATTCCACCTTCGAACCAGCCGATCCGCAGGCTTGGGTGGTCATCGAGGATGCCGGTGAACAGGTACTTGGCGAACTGCTCGCGGAAACCGTCGATGTTGATCATCATGCCGACGACGACGCTGTTGTACTGACAGGGAGTCTTCGGCGGCGTCTCACCGATGTGGTGGGTGATCGGCAGGCCGGCGCCGTCGATCTCGTCCCACACCGGCTTCATCGCGTCGCTGCCGTAGTCGATGACGTTGCCGTCGTCGTCCTTGCCGGGATTCAGCGGCAGCAGGAAGGTTTTCAGGCCGAGCGACTTCAGTTCGGCCAGAGTCTTTTTCGCGCCCGCCGGGTCCCACCAGTTGATCAGCCCGGCTCCGTAGAAGTGGCCTTCTGACTGCTCCTGCAACTCGGCGATGTACTCGTTGTAGATGCGGAACGCAAGCTCCCGAAGTTGCTTGTCCGGGTAATGGAAGAGCGCCAGAATCGCGTTCGGGAATGCAAGCTCCTTGTCGACGCCGTCCTCACGCAGTTCCTGAATCCGGGCAGCGATGTTGGAACTCGCCGCTCCGGGGAGATCGTCGTACTGCATCAGCACGGCGCTGAAATCGCCGGGCAGGAACGATTGCCCCTTGCGGCCGACCTGGTAGGCGCCGTCCTCGTACCAGATCCGCGGCGCCTTCTCTTTGAGCTCGTCCGGGAATCGGTTGTAGAAGATGTCGTCGGCGATCGAGATGTGGTTGTCCGCCGAGAACACCACGGTGCCCTCGGGCAGACCGGTTTTGGTGCCCTCGGCATGTCCGTGCCGATCTTTGGGAGCGCCGAAGCCCCCGGGCGGATACAGCGTGCTGGTTTGAGGCGACATCAGTGGCCCTCCATTCGGATTGTGTAATCGAGACTAGATATCCCCGGTCGGCTGGCGAGGGTATTCACCAGCTCACCGGCAGTTCATAGACGCCGTAGGCGAGGCGGTCATGCTTGAGCGGAACGGCCTCGATCGGCACGGCGAGTTCCAAGGTCGGCACGCGGCGTAGCAGCGTGTGGAAGACGATCTGCAGCTCGGCCCGGGCCAGCTGCTGGCCGACACACTGGTGCCGGCCGTACCCGAAGGCGACGTGCTGGCCGGCGCCCGAGCGGTGCAGGTACAGCCGGTCGGGTTCGCTGAATTCCTTGGGATCCCAGTTCGCCGGTGCGTTGTCGATGATGATGCCTTCGCCGGCCCGGATCACGACGCCCGCGATGTCGATGTCTTCGGCGGCGATCCGGCGCTGCCCGTTCTGGATGATCGACAGGTAGCGCAGCAGCTCCTCGACCGCATTGGCGATCACGTTCGCGTCGTCGGTGTCGCGCAACACCGCCGCCTGGTCGGGGTTGTCCAGCAGGGCCAGCACGCCGAGTCCGATCATGTTGGCGGTGGTCTCGTGTCCGGCGATCAGCAGCCCGGTGCCGAGCTGCGCGGCCTCCTTGACGCTCAGCTCGCCGGCCTTGACCCGCTCGGCCAGGTCCGACACCGCGTCCTCGGCCGGGTTTTCCATCTTGGCTTCGACCAGCTGGGCCAAGTACTTGTGCAGGCTCATCGCGCCCTTCATCGTGTCCTCGGCGGCGGCGTACCGCGCGAGGCCGACGTTGGCGTGATGCTGGAACATCTCGGCGTCCTCGTAGGGCACCCCGAGCAGCTGGCTGATCACGAGCGACGGCACCGGTAGCGCAAGCGCGCTGACGATTTCACCGGGCTTCGGGCCGGCCAGCATCGCGTCGATCGCGTCATCGGTGATCTGCTGGATCGCTGACCGCAGACCCTCAACTCGCTTGAAGGTGAACGGTTTTGACAGCATCCGGCGGAACCTGGTGTGCTCCTCGGCGTCCGCAGTGAAGACCGATCGGGGTCGCTTGTGCACCGTGGAGAGCATGCCCTCGTTCCAGTGCGGGAAGCCGGGGCGCCGGTCGTCGACACTGACCCGCGAGTCGGCGAACAGCGAGCGCGCCTCTTCGTAGCCGGTGATGAGCCACGGCGTGCTGCCGTCCCAGATCTTGACCCTCGACAGCGGGCGGGCCTCGGCCAACTCCATCACCTGAGGCGGCGGCGCGAACGGGCAGCCGCCGGCGCGCTCCATCGGGTAGTCGGGGGCGTCAATCGCCTCAGTTGTGTTGCCGGTGAGTGTGTCTGACACTTCTCACTCCTCGATGTAAATGGCCAGGGCGGGACAGCCAGCCTCGGCCTTACGGGCGTTGTCCGCCTGCTCGGCGGGCGGGTTCTCGTCGAGCACGATGACGACACCGTCGTCGTCTCGCTGATCGAAGATCTCCGGCGCATGCATCACGCAGTTGCCCGACGATGCGCATTTATCTTGTTCCACAGAAACTTTCATCATCAACTCTTCAATCGTGCGCCGTAACCGGCGCCAGCCACAGTCCGACCACCGCGTCGATCAGGCGCGTTCCGGCGGCCTCCCAGGACGTCCACGGCGCGGAAGCGCCTGCGGCCAAGGCCCGTTCACGATCGGCGCAGGTATGCACCAGCAGATTGCGCGCCATCAGGTTTCGTTCCACTCGGACGTCGATCGGGAGTTCGGGCAGACAACGGTTGATCCCGTCGATCACCTGAACCAGCGACCCCGAGGACAGCGCGTCCTTGACGACGATGTTGTAGTAGGCCGGATCGGTCATGACCTGCGCGGCGAAGCGGGCATACCAACTGGGATTGCCCAGCGCTGCCAGGTGATCGGTCAGCGGGCGCACCAGGCAAGCGACCCAACTGCGGGTGTCGTCGGAATTCACGGTGCGGGCGACCATGTCTTCGCGCAGGCGCTCGATCGGTTCGCGATGGCGTTGTTCGATGGCGCGCACGAGGTCGGTCTTGGTGCCGAAGTGATAGCCCACCGCGGCATTGTTGCCCTGCCCTGCGGCCTCGCTGACCTGCCGGTTGGAGACGGCGAAGACGCCGTGTTCGGCGAACAACCGCTCGGCGGCGGTCAGAATCGCCTCCTGTGTTGTGCTGGCCCGTTCGCTGCGCGCGACCCTCGCGGTAGTCACCCAGCCAGTCAACGCGTTGACCTTGATTAAGTCAAGCGATTGATTTAATTTTTTCCCTCGCTACGGCGCCGCAGCACTTTCCCCGCCGCCGTTCCGCCATCGACGCGCATCACCGTGCCTGTCACATACCGCGACCGGTCGCCGGCGAGATACAGCGCGGCCTCGGCCACATCCCCGGGAGTGCCTTCGCGTTGCAGCGGGCGATCGGCGCGCATCTGCGCTCGAAGCTTTTCCTCGAAACGTGCGAGCGCCTCCCGGTCTTTTCCGGATGCCGACGAGGCCAGGATCGGCGTCGGGATGCTGCCCGGCGCGATGGCGTTGACCCGGATGTCGTAGTGCGCCAGCTCAATTGCCGATGACTGGGTGAACATGATGACCGCGGCCTTGGATGCGCGGTAAGTCATCACACCGCCGCCGGCCTGGATGCCGCCGATCGACGACAGGTTGATGATCGAACCGCCACCCGTTTTCGACATCTGACGCGCCGCATCGCGGGTGCCGGCCATCACGCCCAGCACGTTGACCGACATCACGCGCTGGAAGTCGGCGAGGTCGTCGTCGAGAAAGCTGCGGTGCATCTTGCTGGAGATGCCGGCGTTGTTCACCATCACGTCCAGACCGCCGAAGATCTCGACGGCCGTGCCCACCAGCGCAGCGACCTGGTCGGGGTCGGAGACGTCGGTCAGCGAGAAGATCGCCTCGTCGCCCAGCTTCGCGGCGAACTCCTCGCCGCGGTCGCGCACGACATCGGCGATCACCACCCGCGCACCCTCCGCCAAGAACTTCTCGACGATGCCGGCGCCGATGCCCGAGGCGCCGCCGGTGACGACGGCGACCTTGCCGTTTAGTTCGTTGACCATGCCAAAGAGTTAATCGGCGCGGCATCGCTTAAGTCAAGCGATTGATTTACCGCTCGCACAGCCCGCTGCTAGGCGGCGATGTTACGTTCGGCTTGGTGAGCCGGATTATTAACTTCGAATCCGCACAGCGTTGGCCGAGAACGGCCACGCTTCCCTGTGCTGGGACTGTGTGTTTGGCACGTCTTGGCCCCGTGGCGCAGAGTACGTAGCCATCGGCCCGACCGTTCAAAGGAACTGATTTGAGATTCAACCGATTTGGTGCCGCGATGGGCGTGCTGGCCACCGGCGCGCTCGTGTTATCCGCCTGCGGAAGCAACAACAACTCCACGAATGAGGGCAGTGGCTCGACATCGTCGGGGGCGTCGTCCTCGGCGGACGTGCACTGCGGGGGCAAGAAGGCGTTGAAGGCGAGCGGCTCGACCGCGCAGGCCAACGCGATGGCTCGATTCGTCAACGCCTTCGAGCAGGCCTGCTCGGGTCAGACGTTGAACTACACCGCGAACGGTTCCGGTGCCGGAATCAACGAATTCGTCGGCAACCAAACCGATTTCGGTGGCTCGGACGTTGCGTTGAGCGACGACGAGCACGCCAAGGCGCAACAGCGCTGCGGTTCGCCGGCGCTGGACCTGCCTACGGTGTTCGGTCCGATTGCGGTGACCTACAACATCAACGGCGTGAGCTCGCTGAACCTGGACGGCCCGACCACGGCGAAGATCTTCAACGGGACGATCAAGAACTGGAACGACCCGGCGGTCGCGGCGCTCAACGTCGGGACCACCCTGCCTGATCTGCCGATCCACGTGGTGTTCCGCAGCGACCAGTCGGGCACCACCGACAACTTCCAGCAGTACCTCGACGGCGCCTCCGACGGCGCCTGGGGCAAGGGCGGCGGGAAGTCGTTCACCGGCGGTGTCGGTGAGGGCGCCAAGGGTAATGACGGCACCTCGGCGGCCATCAAGAACACGCCGGGTTCGATCACGTACAACGAGTGGTCGTTCGCGCAAGCGCAGAAGTTGAACGAGGCCAAGATCATCACCTCGGCCGGACATGACCCGGTGGCGATCAGCTCCGACTCGGTCGGCAAGACCATCGCCGGCGCGAAGATCAAGGGTCAGGGCAACGACCTTGTTTTGGACACCCTGTCGTTCTACAAGCCGACTCAGGCGGGCGCCTACCCCATCGTGCTGGCGACGTATGAGGTTGTCTGCTCGAAGTATTCGGACAGCCAGGTCGGCACGGCGGTCAAGGCCTTCCTGCAGGCGACGATCGGGCCCGGCCAGAATGGGTTGGCGGACAACGGGTACATCCCGATCCCGGATACCTTCAAGACCAGGTTGTCGACCGCGGTCAACGCCATCTCCTGATCGGATCCCATGTCGACCGCGACCGCGACAGCGCCGACGCCCGCGTTGCGTGCCCGCGACGCAACCGCGGCCCGGGTAGGCGACCGACTGTTCAAGTCGGCCGCCGCCCTGGCCGCCTCGACGATCACGATCGTCATCGGCCTGATCGCCATCTTCCTTCTGGTCCAAGCCATTCCGGCGCTGTGTGCCAACCATGCGAACTTCTTCACCAGCGCGCAGTTCAAGACCACCGACGGTGCCAACCTGGCATTCGGGATCCGTGACCTGTTCATGGTGACGCTGTTGAGCTCGGTGTGGGCGATGGCGCTGGCCGTGCCGATCGCGATCGGCATCGCGGTCTTCCTGACCCAATACGCACCGGCCCGATTGGCGCGTCCCTTCGGTGCCATCGTCGATCTGCTGGCCGCGGTGCCGTCAATTGTCTTCGGGCTCTGGGGAATCTTCGTGCTGGCGCCGCAGCTCGCGCCGGTCGAATCCTTCCTCAACGACAAGCTGGGGTGGCTGTTCCTATTCAAGGCCGGTGACGTGTCGCTGGCCGGCGGCGGCAACATCTTCACCGCTGGCGTGGTGCTTGCCGTGATGGTGCTGCCTATCATCACCTCGGTGTCGCGAGAAGTCTTCCGGCAGACGCCAACCACTCATACCGAAGCCGCGGAGGCACTCGGCGCGACGAAGTGGGAAGTGGTGCGGATGGCCGTGCTGCCGTACGGCCGCAGCGGAGCCGTCGCCGCGTCGATGCTGGGTCTGGGCCGTGCGCTGGGTGAGACGGTGGCGGTGCTGATCATCCTGCGCGCATCGGCCGCCGCCGGCCACTGGTCGCTGTTCGACGGTGGCTACACGTTCGCCTCGAAGATCGCCTCCGCAGCAAGCGAATTCAGCGATCCACTGCCCACCGGCGCCTATATCGCGGCCGGCTTCGTGCTGTTCGTTCTGACCTTCATCGTCAACGCCGCCGCCCGCGCGATCGTCGGCCGGGCGGTGAAGGCATGACCGCCCCACCTATCGATCGGCCGATCAAAGCCTCGGCGATTCAGTCGATCAGCCTCGGACGGCGGATCAAAAACAACGTCGCCGCAGCCTTTTTCATACTCTCGTTCGCCTTGGCGCTGGTGCCGCTGGTCTGGGTGCTGTGGATCGTCATCCAGCGTGGCTCATACGCCATCGCGCAACCGGACTGGTGGAGTCACTCGCTGAAGGGCGTGCTGCCGGAGCATTTCGCCGGCGGCGTCTACCACGCCTTGTACGGCACGGTGATTCAGGCAGCGGTCGCGGCGATCATCGCCATCCCACTGGGTTTCATGACCGCGGTGTACCTGGCGGAGTACGGATCCAACCGGCTGGCCCGCTTCACCACCTTCATGGTCGACGTGCTGGCCGGGCTCCCCTCAATTGTGGCGGCGCTGTTCATCTTCAGCCTGTGGATCGCCACCATGGGATTTGAGCAGAGCGCCTTCGCGGTGTCGCTTTCGCTGGTCCTGTTGATGCTGCCCGTCGTGGTGCGATCCACCGAGGAGATGCTTCGACTGGTGCCCCAAGACCTCCGGGAAGCCAGCTATGCCTTGGGTATTCCGAAATGGAAGACCATCATGCGGATCGTCGTCCCGATTGCGCTGCCGGGCATGATCACCGGCATTCTGCTGGCGATCGCCCGGGTGATGGGTGAAACCGCGCCGGTGCTGGTGCTGGTCGGCTACAGCCGGTCGATCAACTTCGACATCTTCAGCGGCAACATGGCGTCGCTGCCGTTGACGATCTATTCCGAACTCAACAACCCGCAGCACGCCGGGTTCCTGCGGGTGTGGGGCGCCGCACTCACGCTGATCATCGTGGTCGCATTGGTGTATCTGGTTGCCGCAGTGGCCAACCGGCTGATCGCCCTGCGTCGCCGCTGAGTGTTACGCCGGACAGCCGGCGACGCGGAGCTTGGCCACCCTGTCGTTGCCACGGTCGGCGACGTAGACGTTGTCGTCCTTGTCCAGCGCGAGTTGCAACGGGGTGTTGAGACCGTTGAGCGGCAACGGGATTGGCGCGTTCGAGTTGGGCGGCAGCTTGAGCACCTGGTTGTTGTCGTGCTCGCTGACGTACACGTCGCCGGCGTTGTCAACCACGACACCCCAGGGCACGCTGATCCCGGTGAACGGCAGCACGGTCTGCTCGCTGGATCCGGTCGTCAGCTTGAGCACCCGGTTGTTGTCGGAGTCGGTGACGTAGACGTTGCCGGCGCCGTCGACCGCCACACCGTCGGGGTTGTTGAGACCGGTGAACGGCAACACGGTCGGGGTATTGGTGCCGGCCGGCAATTTCACCACCCGGTTGTTGCCGCGATCGGCGACGTAGACGCTGCCCGCACTGTCGACAGCGAGGCCTTCGGGGTAGCTGAGGCCGGTAAACGGTAGCTGTGTCTGGTTATTCGAACCGGCGGCCATCATGACGACCCGATGGTTGAAGTCGGTGACATACACCGCGCCGGCCGAGTCGACGGCCACCGCCTGTGGTTGGTACAACCCCGTGAACGGCAGCACCGTCGGAGTGTCCGACCCCGGTGCCAGCTTCACCACCCGGCCGTACATGCCCTGGTTGGTGACGTACACGGCTCCGGCTGGATCCACCGCCACCCCGCCCGGCGAGAGCCGGAAGTTCAGACCGTTGAACGGCAGGATGTTCTGTCCGCAGGCCTCCCCCGCCGGTCCGCCATGCGGTCGGACCACATAACCGAACACGGCGACGAGGAGCACTGCGACGGCTCCCAGGATCATCCACAACTTGCGTCGATCGGGCCGCTGCGGGGTGAGCGTGGCAAAGTCGGGGTGGTGCGGTCCCGCTCCGGTTCCGCTGGGCGGCGGATGGTACCCGAAGCCGCCTGTAGCTGGCGGGTTCGCCGACCGGCTCCAGGCCACCGCAGGGCGAATGATGGTGTGCGCGTTGGCCGCATCCTCGGTGTGCTGCAGGATGCTCTCGGCCTGGTGCTGTTCGGGCGCGGTCAGGGCGTGCAGCGCGGCGTCGGCCAGAGTGCCGGCGCTGCGGTATCGATTACCCGGATCCTTGGCCATGCCCTTGGCGACGACCTGATCCAGCGCCGCCGGCACGCGACCGGGCCGCAACTGGCTTGGCCGCGGCGCGGGTTCCATCAGGTGCGCGTGGACCAGCCGTTCGATGCTGTCGGCGCGGTAAGGCGGTGCGCCGGTGAGACATTCACCGAGCACACAGGCCAGCGAGTAGATGTCGGACCGATAGGTGACGTCATTGCCGCCGAAACGTTCCGGCGCCATGTACTTGTACGTTCCCAACGCCATGCCGGCCTGCGTCAGCCCGGGATCGTTTCCGGCGCGGGCGATTCCGAAATCCACTAGATACGCGAAGTCGTCGCCGGTGATCAGGATGTTCTCCGGCTTCACATCGCGGTGCGTGACGCCGTTCGCGTGCGCGGCGTCTAGCGCGGCGGCCACCTGACGCACGATCGCGACGGCTCGAGGCGGACTCATCGGCCCGGTTCGCTCCAACAGGGCGGCCAGGTTGGCGCCGTCGATCAACCGCATGTCCAGATACAGCTGGTCGTTGATCTCGCCGTAGTCGTGAATGGGAACGACATGCGGTTCGGTCAACCTGCCGGCGGCACCGGCCTCGCGATGCATCCGCGCGCGAAACATCGGGTCGTCCGAGAACTCCGGCGATATCAGCTTGAGTGCCACGATCCGGCCCTTGCGGGTGTCCTCGGCCTCGTACACCTCGCCCATGCCGCCGCGCCCGACCAGTCGCGTCAGGCGGTACGGCCCAAACCAGGAGCCGACTCGTGAACCCGATTGTCCGATGCTCATCATGAGATTCCGTTCACGGCCGCCGACAGTTTCGACTGGAACGAGCTCGGCATCGGGATGTAGCCGTACTGGTCCAGGCCGTCCTGCCCGGCCCCGATGGTGGCCTGCATGAACGCTTTTACCGCGGCGCCGGTTGACGAGTCCGGATATTTCGAGCAGACGATCTCGTAGGTGGCGAGCACGATCGGATAGGCACCGGGCTGCGATGGTCTGTAGAACGACGACGTGTCGACCACCAGATCGTTGCCCTGCCCCGCGAACTTCGCCCCCGCGATCGTCTTGCCGACCGAGTCAGTGGTGATCGTCACCGGATCCGGGCCCGCCGACGTCACGATCTGGGCGATGCTCAACTGGTGACCGACGGCGAATGACCACTCGTTGTAGGTGATGGAACCGTTGGTCGACCGCAGTGCTGCCGAGGTGCCTTCGTTGCCCGTCGCACCCTGGCCGAGACCACCGTCAAAGGTCTCGTCGGTGCCTTTACCCCAGGCGCCGTTGGACGCGGCGTCGAGATACTTCTGGAAGTTGTACGTGGTGCCGGACTTGTCCTCGCGGAACACCACGTTGATCGGCGTTGCCGGCAGCTTGGCGGTGGCATTCAGCGCCTTGACCGCCGGGTCGTCCCACGTGGTGATGGCGCCGTTGAAGATCTTGGCCAGCGTGGGCCCGTCGAGATTCAAGGCGTTCACGCCGTCGAGGTTGTAGGTGACCGCTATCGGGCCGAACACCGCGGGCAGGTCCCAGGCGGGAGAGCCGCAGCGCTGTTGGGCCTTGTCGGGCTCGCCCTTGGCCGCGTCCAGCGGTTTGTCAGAGCCACCCAGGTCGGTTTCGTTGCCGACGAACTGTTGCACACCCGAGCCCGACCCGTTGGCGTTGTAATCCAGGGTGAAGCCGGGGCAGGCGCGGATGTAGGCGTAGACGAACTGTTCGATGGCGTTGGTCTGCGCGGTGGAACCGCTGGCCAGGAGCTTCTTCTTGCCACCGCAGTCGACGGGTACCGCCGATGATCCGGACGTCGAGGCGCTGTTGCTACCGCTGCCGCATGCCGATAAGGCCAGGACACCGACCACCAGCAGGCTCAGCGCCGCAGTCCATCGGCCGGCCTTCACAAAGCTCCCCTCGACGAGGTGTTCACGGTTAACAGCAAACCGCGTCGAGCTTAATAAAAGTTGAATGCCAGCTTGGTGTCAGCTTTGTGTGCGGTAAATCAGGCCTGGAAAGAGCCTAGAAACTCCAGCAGGAGCCCGTTCACGTCGGACGGCTTCTCCAGCTGCGGGCAGTGTCCCGCGGCGGCGATCACAGCCGACCTCCCCTGCGGCAACTGATCGGCGATCTCCTTCGCCCAGCCCGGCGGCAGCAGCTTGTCACAAGCGCCCTCGACCACCAGTGCCGGGATCGCGACGCGTTCGTACGCCCGCGTGCTCGACGGCGCCGGCGGCGGCGGTGCGCCCGGCCGACGGAAGCGGGCCGCGGCGAGCGTCTCCCACGCCCCGGGGGCAATGCTGGATTCGTATCGGCGCTGGACGTAGTTGTCGTCGGCCGGATACTTCGGGTCGTGAAACAGCGCCTCGACGATCAGGCGCATCGCCGGGACGCTGGCGTCGTAGTCGTAGAGCGCTTGCATGTGCTGGTTGCGCTGGATCTCACCACCGCCGCAGATCGCCACCAGGCTGCGCATCGGCAGCACCGGAGACTCCGAGGTGGCGTCGACGAGCAGGTTGATCGCGCCCATCGAGTTGCCGACGAAATGCGCGGACGCGACGCCGAGTTCGTCGCAGAACGTGGCGATGTGCCGGATCCGCATGCCGCGGCCGTCGTTGAAGTCGATGACCTTCGCGGACTCGCCGAAGCCGAGCATGTCTGGGGCTAACACGCGGAATCGCTCAGCGAGCACGGGTATCGTTGCTTCCCAACCGATTTCGGCGCTGACACCGAATTCGCCACCATGCAGTAGGACAACCGGAACGCCGTGGCCGGCCTCGAGGTAGTGCGTGGTCAGGCCATCGATCGTCGTTGTCCTGCTGTGGATCTCCATCTTATTTGATCGCGATCGGATTGACCGGCGAGCCCACCGCGCCGGTGAACCGCAGTGGCGGCGCGACGAGTTGGAAGTCGTACACACCGTCGGCGGCGCAGTCCGCTGCGAGCGCGTTGAGGTCCCAGTACTCGCCGAGCATCAACCCCATGTCCCGCAGGCAGAGCATGTGCATCGGCATGAACGTCCCTTTGACCCCGGAGACCGGGTCTTCGACCATCAGGTTGTCGGCGGCCACCGCGGCGACCTCGTGGTCGTGCAGCCAAGACGCGCACAGCCAGTCCAGGCCCGAGCCGGGTTCGCCACCGTTGCCGGTTTCCAAAAATCTTGCCCACCAACCCGTTCGGACCAAAACGATGTCTCCGCTGCCGATCGTGACGCCCTGCGCCCGCGCCACCTCGTCCAACTCCTCGGCAGTGATCGGGTTGCCGAGTTCGATGAACGTGTCGACACCGCGGTGGCGGGCCACGTCGAGGAGCACGCCGCGCGAAGTGATGCCTTTGCTGTCGACCTTGTCGATGCCGCAGTGCCGGGCGCCGAAGCTGGTGACCGACTCGGCCGGAAAGCCGTTGTAGAGCTTGTCCTCGTAGTAGACGTGCGAGAGCGCGTCCCACTGGGTGGCGCACTGCAGGGGCATGACGATCATGTCGTCGTTGAAGCGGAACAGGTCGTCCTGGAAGTACTTGCCCATGTCCTGGGCGCTCGGGTTGCCGACCCAGCCCGGGCCGAACTGTGGCAGCGAATACGCGTCGCCGCCATCGACGGTCATGGTGTGAATCGGGTTGTGCCGGAACTTGAATGCTCCCTGCGGACCTGCTGACCCGAAGTCGACGCCGAGCGGAAAGACCTTGCCGTGCTTGACCAGACCGGCCGCCTGGGCGATCTTCTCCGCGGTGATGAGGTTCAGGGTGCCGAGTTCGTCGTCGTCGCCCCAGCGACCCCAGTTGGACACTTCGCCGGACACCCGGCGGAAATCGGTCAGGCTGGCCACGTTGCTTGCCCTTCCTCTAGTTCGCGTGCCACCGCGGCACCGAGGTTGCCGCCGTCGACCCACAATATTTGTCCCGAAATATAGCTGGCGGCTTGGCTGTTCAGGAACACCAGCGCGGCGGCCTGCTCTTCGGGTTCGGAGACGCGACCCAGTGGCTTGGGAATGTCGTCGAGAAAGCGCTGACCGTAGGCATCGCGCAGCTGGTCGAGGATCGGCGTTTCGGTGACGCCGGGACCGGTGCAGTTGATCCGGATGCCGCGGCCACCGAGTTCGGTGGTCTTACTCATCGTGTAGAGGATGATCGCCTCTTTGGATAACCGGTAGCCCCCGTCTGCCAGCGCATCGGGATGGCCGTTGCACCAGTCGATTCCATCCGGCATCGAGCGGGTGGCCAGCAGCCCGGCGGTGACCTGCCGGTTGTCGCGATAGTCTCGCGCGGCGAGCGATGAGACGCTCACGATCGACGATCCCGCGGGCATCCGCTCGACCAGCGACTCGGTGAAGTAACGCGTGCCGAGGAAGTTGATCGTCACGACCAGCAGTGGATCTCCGATGCCGGAGGACACCCCGGCGACGTTGAACAGCGCGTCGACCCGATCGCCCACCGACGCGACAGCACGGTCGATTGACGCTGGATCGGTCAGGTCGGCGGCGTAGAACTCCGCGATGTCACCGCTCGGCTGTTGCCTGTCGACGCCGATGACGTGCGCGCCGAGTTCGGTGAGCTGCCGCACGAGGTGCGCCCCGATGCCCGAGGCGCAGCCCGTGACGACGGCGCGGCGGCCGTCGTACCGCCACAGCTCGTCGATCTGTCCCAACGCCTAGGTCTTCGACTCGTCTTTGAGCCGCTGGGCCGCTTGGACACGGCCCTCGTTGATTTCGGCCATCGCCTCGGGAATCTCGCTCGCCGTGAACTTTCCGCCACGGCCGGTGGGCAGGCCGCCGAAGGAGTAGCTCTCGTCGAACTTCGGCGCGGTCGCCTCGGGGCGGCGTGACTCCACCTTTTCGATGATCGGCTCCAGACGCTTGGCCTTCTCGGCCACGGCCTTCTGGTCACGCTCGATGAACTCCGGCAGCACCTCTTTGCCCATCAGCTCGATGGACTCCATGGTGCCTTCGTGGCTGCGCGGGTTGAGCAGCAGAATGATCTCGTCGACACCGCTCTCCTCGTAGCCGCGGAGGAACTCGCGGACCGTGGACGGCGATCCGATCGCCCCACGGCCGGGGCCGTAGGCCAGCGTCGGATCCTTCTCGCACTCTTCGAGATACCGGTCCCAGACCCCGGTGCGGCCGGGGGTGTGCACGCCGGTCATGTAGTAGTGCATGATCCCGAACGAGAAGAACCCGCCGCCCATGCCGAGGCGCTGCACGGCCTGCTCGTCGGTCTTGGCCACCATCATCGACAAGTCGCCGCCGATCGCGAGGATGTTCGGGTTGATTGCAGGGGTGACGGGCACCCCGACCTCTTCGAGATGCTTGTAGTACCCGTTCACCCGCTCGGTCAACGGCCCGGGTCCGGTATAAGCGAAACTCAATGCACCGAGGCACTTTTCGGCCGCCATCTGCACCGACGCCGGACGGGTGCAGGCGACCCACACCGGCGGATGCGGCTTCTGCAGCGGCTTGGGGACGACGTTGCGGGCCGGCATCTGGATGTGCTCGCCCGAGAAGCCCGTGAACGGCTCCTCGGTCATGCAGCGAATCGACACCTCGAGCGCCTCTTCCCACTGCGCGCGCTTGTCGGCCGGGTCGATGTTGAAGCCGCCGAGCTCACCGATCGAGGAGGATTCGCCGGTACCGAATTCGACACGGCCATCGGAGATCAGGTCGAGGGTGGCGATCCGCTCGGCGACGCGGGCCGGGTGGTTGACCGCCGGCGGCAGGTGCATGATGCCGAAGCCCAGCCGAATATCCTTGGTGCGCTGGCTCGCCCCGGC
Organism: uncultured Actinomycetota bacterium; assembly: GCA_963822655.1. Lineage (GTDB taxonomy): Bacteria > Actinomycetota > Actinomycetes > Mycobacteriales > Mycobacteriaceae > Mycobacterium. The sequence continues at coordinate 147,618 of CAWGIJ010000011.1, read as the reverse complement.
CAGGAACATCTCCGGCGCGGTGGAGTGACAGTACTCCTCGAGGAAGTGGTGCTCGGTCAGCCACACGGTGGAGAACCCGGCCTTGTCCGCGGCCTCGACCTCGTCGAGGGCGTCCTTGAGCAGGATGTGCTCATCGTCGTCCGACCACGGACGGGGCAGAGCGAATTCGTAGAACAGCGATATTTTCACGTTGTGCCTCCCGGAACAATTGAATGAGTTGAGCTTTGGCTGACAAGGTGTTGGGCGGCGACGTAGCCGAAGGTCATGGCCGGCCCGATGGTCGCACCGGCACCGGCGTAGCTGCGCCCCATGACTGCGGCCGACGCGTTGCCTACGGCGTAGAGCCCGCGGACCGCGGTGTCGTCGGCGCGCAGCACCCGCGCGTGTTCGTCGGTGCGAAGACCACCCGAGGTGCCCAGATCGCCGAGGACCATCCGGAATGCGTAGTAGGGCGGCTTGCCCAGCGGATGCAGGTTGGGGTTCGGCAGGGTTGGGTCTCCGTAGTAATTGTCGTAAACGCTGTCACCCCGGTTGAAGTCGTCATCGTGGCCCTTGTCTGCCAGCTCGTTGAAACGTGCTGCGGTGGTGTGCAACTGGTCGGCCGGCACGCCGATCTTGGCGGCGAGCTCGTCCCAGGTCTTGGCCGCCTTCACCACGCCGGACTCCAGCCAGGCCTTCGGGATCCTGCGGCCGGTGGGAACCGGGGCGAACGGGATCTTCGGGATCGGCAGGTGGCCGGCGACCACATATTTCAGGAACGAGCGGTGGTCGGTGACGAGCCAGCACGGGATGTGTGTGACACCCGACTGCTGGCCCGCGATCATCGCGTGGCCGAAGTCCATGTAGGGCGCCGCCTCGTTGATGAACCGCTCGCCCGCGCCGTTGACGATGAACTGGGAAGGCATCATCCGCTCGTTGAGCATGAATTGCATTCGGCCATCGGGCCATTGGATGGCGGGGAACCACCAGGCCTCGTCCAGCATGTCCGCAGCGGCGCCGACCTGCTGGCCGGCCCGGATGCCGTCGCCCGTGGCGGCGGGGTTGCCGAAGCTCCAATCCTGGTCGACCGTCGGCTGATGCTCCTTGCGCCACGCCATGTCGTGGTCGAAGCCGCCGCTCGCCACGATCACGCCGCGGTTGGCGCCGATTCGCTGGGCCGTATCGCCTTTCATGACGACCGCGCCGATCACCGATCCGTCGTCGTCGGTGAGGAGCTGCGTCATCGGCGCGTCCAGCCAGAGCGGGATGCCTTGGTCCCTCAGTGCCAGTCGTAGTCGCGCGGCCAGCGATTGCCCGATGGCCGCCATCCGGTCGCCGAAGACGCGGGCCCGCATCATCCGCCAGACCAGCTTGACCAGGACACCCTTACCCGCCCAGGACTGCCGGACCTGATAGAACGAGCGAAGTTCCTTGGGGCCCAGCCAGATTCCGCGCGGCGCAAGCGCCAGCGGGGTCAGCAGGTTCTGCTCTTCGTCGGCCAGGGTCCGCAGGTCGATCGGGGGGACGTTGATGGTGCTGCCGAGTTCGGACCCGCCGGTCAGTTCCGGGTAGTAGTCGGCGTATCCGGGCTTCCACACGAATTCCAGCCACGGGCTGAGCTTTTCGAGGAAGTCCATCATCTCCGGCGCCGAGTCGACATATTGCCGGATGCGCGCCTCGCTGACCAGACCGTCGGTGATGCGCTTCAGGTAGTCGACGACCTCGTCGGGCGGCGGCGTGTAACCGGCCCGTCGCTGCGCGGGCGCCCCCGGCACCCAGATGCCGCCGCCGGACAGGGCGGTGGATCCGCCGAATTGGCTGGACTTCTCGACGATCAGTGTCGAGAGGCCGGCGGCGTTCGCGGCCAGCGCCGCCGTCATGCCCCCGCCGCCCGAGCCGATGACCAGGACGTCGACGGTCGTGTCGAACGTGTGCGTCATACCGGCACCGCCGTCCGGACCGCGAAGCCGGCGATCAACTCGGGGACCGGCCGGTAGTAGCGCACACCAGTCTCGTACGCCCCGGCGGCCGCCAGTGCCGCGAAAGCGGCGACCCAGGTGCGGATTTCGTGCGCAGAGTTGCCACCCTCGCCGGCGATGAACGCATTCGACCACGTGTCGAGGTCGTCGAGTCGTCCGCTGTCGACGATGTCGAGGAACTTCTGGTCGAAGTCGGGGTTGAGCTTCTGCAGCGGGCTGTCACCGGCCGCGAAATTCTTGGCCGCCTCCATGACCGCGGTCTGCCGCGCCGACCGCTGCTCCGGAGTCATCGGCTCGCCGTGCACGATGCGCCCCACGATCTGCGGGGTGGCCGTCGCCAGGGTTGGAACCGGCGGATCATGCGACAGTCCACCGGATCCCACCACGAGAACCCGCTTGTTCAGGCTCGCCAGATAGCCGCCCACCGCGGCACCGAGTGTGCGGCAGCGGTGCAGCGGACCCAGCGGCGTGGCGACCGAGTTGATGAAGATCGGGATCACCGGCCGCGCCCTGGCGTTACCGAACAGCTTCTCCAGCGGTTGGACGGTGCCGTGGTCGACGTCCATGCTGGCCGAGATGGCGATGTCGACGCCCGCCGACAAGACGGCTTTCGCGCAGCCGACCGCGGTGGCTTCGGGGACGTCGAGCGGGCCTTTGTACGTTCCGTAATCGCCGACGCCCTGGGCGTTTGTGCCGATGCAGAACGGCGGCATCGTCCGGTAGAAGAAGCCGTTGTAGTGGTCGGGTGCGAAGATGACGACGATCTCCGGGTTGAAGTCGGCGACGAAATCCCTTGCCTGCGTGAGCGTGTTGTCGATGTCGTCAAGCAGGTCCTGGGACGGCCCGGGCAGATTGAGCAGAGGGCTGTGGGACATACAGCACAGGGCGAGAGGCACTTTGATGATCACCGCCTCCCGGTGTCAAGGTGAGGACGTCGAAGAGCGAGGAGCTCAGTTCAGGCGCGAGTTGGGCGATGCAGGCGCCCGCGACGCAGCGATCGGGACGCAGGAACAACACGGATTCGGAGTGTGCGTCGAACCAGGCCTTGAGCTGGCCCGCCTGGTCGCCGACCACGACCACATCGGGATCGTCGTGGCCGTCCCAGTGCAGCTGGGTCTGCGGGCGAGCGGCGACCAGCTTTGCCCCCAGCGCCTGCCAATCCGCAAAAGCTTTGGCGCCGAGGATCTCCCGCGGATTGTTGTTCCAGCACATGACGGCGAAGCCGTTGCCCAGGACGTCGTCGAGCAGGACGTTCTGCTGCTCGCGGGTGTCGACCCGGGGTTGCACGAACAGCGTCCCGACCGGTGAGTCGGCCCGCCGCGGCTCGGGGTGCACGACGGCACCCTGCTCGTAGCGCGGCATCGGTTTGAATCGCATCTCGAGCACATATCGCTTGAGTGACGGCACAATTGACGCCGACTTGATCAGCAGGTCGCGGGCCGCCGCGACGCGCCGGTTGGTCGGCGAGATGACCCGGCCCACCATGGTCGACAGGTCGATCATGGCCCGGGCGTGCTTGCGGCGCTCGACGTCGTAGGTGTCGAGCAGAGCGTCGGCGGCATAGCCGTTGACCACGGCCGCCAGCTTCCAGCCGAGGTTGGTCGCATCGCGGATGCCGCTGTTGTAACCCTGCCCCTGCCACACCGGCATGAGGTGCGCGGCGTCGCCGGCGAGCAGCACGCGGCCCTTGCGGAAGGCGCCGGCGATCCGGGAGTGGTGGGTGTAGAGCCGGTGCCGGATCACGTCGACGCGGTCGGGGTGCGGCACCATCGATGCCAGCATCCGAGCGAGGAAGGCCGGGTCTTCGGCCTGCTCGTCGGTCTCGTCGGCGTGAATCATGAACTCGAAACGGCGAATTCCGTGCGCGATCGAGATCGAGGCATAGGGCCGGGCCGGGTCGGCGCCCACTTCGCTGTTGGGGTGCCCGAGCGGATCGTTGGCGATGTCGACGACCAGCCATCGGGTCGGCGACGTGGTGCCGTCGAAGGACACCCCCATCTGCCGCCGGGTGGCACTGCGTCCGCCGTCGCAGCCGACGACGTAGTGGGTGCGCACGCTCTCGCGGCCACCGTCGCCGTCGAGCTCGACGGTGACCGCGTCGGCCGTTTCGGTGTAGGACGCCATGGTCCGTCCCCACTGCACCTCGACGTGCTCGAATCGCTCCAGGCCGCGCAGCAATTCGGCGTCGACCAAGGGTTGGACGAAGCCGTTGCGCTTGGGCCAGCCGAAACGCGCGTCGGGCGGGGCCATTTCGGCGAGGATCCGGCGCTTGGCGTCGACGAACCGCAGGATCTGGTTGGGCACGGTGTGCGGAAGGACGTGGTCGACGAGGCCGATCGCCTGGAAGGTGCGCAGCGACTCGTCGTCCAGACCGACGCCGCGCGGATAGTCGATCAGCGTGTCGCGCTCCTCGGCGATCAGCGTGCTGACGCCTTGCAGTCCAAGGATATTGGCCAGGGTGAGGCCGACCGGACCGGCGCCTACGACGACAACGTCGACATCCACGTCCTGATCGCTGTCCGTCCCGTCGGACATCTTCAACGACCCAGCAGGAAGTCGATGTGCAGGCGGTCGAACGTCTTGGTGTCCTCGTATTGCGGCCAGTGGCCGCAATTGGGCATCACCTCGAAGCGAGCGCCGGGGATCATCGACGCGATGCGACGGCCCTCGGTGACATCGGCGGTCGGGTCGTCGCTCGTCCACAGCACCAGCGTCGGCGCCTTGATCGAGCCATAGTCGTCTCCGCTGATCAGGTTTCGAGCGCGGATCTCGGGATCCTGCAGCGCCATGATGTCGCGCATCGCGTTGACGAAGCCCGGCTGGCGGTACACCCGCTGCCGGCTGGCGACCAGATCGTCGTAGCCCTTGGACTTGTCGGCCATCAGCCACTTGATCCGCGCCTGCACGGTGTCCCAGGTCGGGTTCTCGGCGGCCGCCATCGACAGCGTGATGATCCGCTTCATCACCTCGGGGTCGGCCTGCGAGCCACCGGCGGTGTTGAGCACCAACCGGTCGACCTTCTCGGGGTGGTCGGCGGCCGCACGCGAAACCACCCATCCGCCAAGCGATTCGCCGGACAGGTGAGCTCGATCGACTCCGATCGCGTCCATGAAGGCGAGCAGGTGCTCGACGTAGTGGCGAATCTCTAACGGGTGACCGGGTTTATCGGTGTAACCGTGACCCAGCAGGTCGATCGACCAGGTGGAGAAGTGCTCGGCATGCGCCTCGAGATTGCGGACATACGCCTCGGCGTGACCACCGGAGCCGTGCAACAGGAGCAGTGGCGGCTTGCTCGCATCGCCGGCATGTAGGTAGCGGGTCCGCACGCCGTCGGCGTCGAGGTACCCCTGCACAAACGGGACACCCTGTAGGTCACTCCACACGCTCTCGTGCTCGGCCACCGGTTCCTCTCTTGCCGCGCTGGCGGAAATTCCGTTCTCGTTTACCGTCAACGGTGTGTGCTAAAATCGCACACTAATGTGCACTATGTATAGAGCATCACTCTCTGCCGAGTGTCTGTCAAGCAACATCGCGGGCCGCTGACATGGGCGAGGTTCCGACCACCACCGCACCCGGGTCGCAGACGCTGGCCCGCGGTCTCAACGCGTTGCAGCACGTGGCCGACGCTCCCGCGGGCCTGACCGTGCAGCAGGTCGCCGACGCCGTCGGCGTGCATCGCACGATCGCGTATCGCCTTCTCGCCACGCTGGCGCAGTTCCGATTCGTCGCCAAGGGCGAAGACGGCCGCTACCGCCCGGCCGCTGGCCTGGCCCTGCTCGGTTCGTCGTTCGATCGCAACGTCCGCCAACTCAGCGTGCCGATCCTGCGCAGCCTGGCCGACGACCTGGGTACAACCGTTTCGCTGCTGGTGGCCGAGGGTGACCAACAGGTGGCGATCGCAGTCATCGTGCCCACCCAGGTCCCTTATCAGTTGGCCTTTCACGAGGGCAGCCGTTATCCGCTCGATCGGGGTGCCGCGGGCATCGCGCTGCTGGCCAGCCTGCCGCCGCGGCCGGACGAACGTGATCTGGTGGCCAGCGCCCGAGCGCAGGGCTGGGTAATCACCCACGGCGAAATCGAGCCCAACACCTACGGTTTGGCGGTGCCGGTGCATCGCGATGCCCCGTCGCCGCCGGCGTGCATCAACCTGATCTCGCACCGCGAAGACGTGGTGATGAGCGGCAAGGACGCTGTCGTCGGGGCAGCCAAGGAACTCTCGACGATCCTCAACTGACCGAGCAGGAAGGACCTCACACCTCATGCCGTCTTGGGACCACGAAGTCGACGTTGTCGTGCTGGGTAGCGGCGGGGCCGCACTCGCCGCCGCGCTGACCGCCGCCGCGAGCGGCGCTTCGGTCGCGGTGTACGAGAAGGCCGCAACTGTCGGTGGCACCACTGCGGTTTCGGGTGGGGTGGTCTGGATTCCCGCGCACAACCGCTCCCCCGACGGCGAGCTGTCGGTCGAGGACGCGCTGAGCTACCTGCGCGCCCAGTCGCTCGGATCGATGGATGACGCTCTTGTCGAGACGTTCGTGCGGACCGGTCCCGCGATGCTGGACTTCATCGAGGCACACAGCAGCCTGAGCTTCGAAATCGCTTCAGGTTTCCCGGATTACAAACCGGAGCTGCCCGGAGGACAGCCCGGTGGTGGCCGCTCGCACAGCGCCAAGCCGTTCGATCTGAACCAACTCGGCGAGTGGAGTGATCGGATCACGACGTTCCCGCAGGACTGGTCCAACGTCGGGTTCGACGCCGAGACCCGCGCCCGCCTCTACGCCGGAAGTGATCCGAACGCGGACCTGTGCGTGGCGGGCACGGCGCTGATCGCGGGACTGCTCAAAGGCTTGCTCGACGCCGGCGTCACGCCACACACCAACGCCCGCGCCGAGGAATTGATCGCCGACGACGGCCGGATCGTCGGGGTCCGGATTTCAGCTGCAGGTCAGCAACTGAAGGTGCACGCTCGTCGTGGCGTGATTCTCGGAACGGGCGGATTCGAGTGGGACCCGGCTCTGGTCAACACTTTTCTGCGCGGACCGATGCACGGCGCGGTGTCGCCGCCCAACAACACCGGCGACGGGTTGCGGATGGTGATGGCCCACGGGGCCGACCTGGCCAACATGGGCGAGGCGTGGTGGGTGCCGATCGTGCAGATCCCGGGCGACACCATCGACGGCCATCAGCGCAGCCGCAGCGTGCGATTGGAGCGGACCCGTCCGCGCAGCATCATCGTCAACCGGTTGGGGCGGCGATTCGTCAACGAGGCATGCGACTACAACTCGATGGCCGGAGCCTTCCATTACCTCGACCCGCGGGAGGGCTACGTCAACGACCCGGCCTGGATGGTGTTCGACTCCCAACACCTCAAGCGCTACGGCTTTTTGGGCATCGACCCCGATGGCCCGGTTCCGGACTGGTTCTGCGAATCGGCGGACCTCAACGAACTGGCCGAGAAGACCGGGATCGCCCTGGACGGACTCACCCGGACGATCGAGAACTGGAACCACAACGTCGGCGAGGGCTGCGACCCCGACTTCCGCCGTGGCTCAAGCGCTTACGACGGCTACTGGGGCGACGAGCACGCGACGACACTGGCCGCCAAGACACTCGGACCGGTCGACACCGCGCCGTTCTACGCGGTTCCGGTGTCGGTCGGCGCGATGGGCACCAAGGGCGGGCCCCGCACCGACCGCGACGGACGCGTGCTGCACGTCAGCGGCGAGCCGATCCCGGGTCTGTTCGCCGCCGGCAACGCGATGGGCGGTGTGACAGGTCGCGCCTACGGCGGTGCCGGTGGAACCATCGGCCCGGCAATGGTTTTCGGCTACCGCGCCGGGCACTATGCGGCGACGGGCTCGCCGGTCGACTAGCCGAAGGCCTTGGCGATCGCGGCCATGTCGAAGTAGTCGCGCCACGCCACGATGTGGTCGTCTCGTACTTCGAAGACCCCCATCACCGGCAGCGGGATCTCGCCACCGTCCTTGCGGTGCATCACGTCGGTGCGCTCGTTCATCACCAGCGTGCCGTCGCTGACCTGACGGTGCACGTTGAAGTCGATGCCGTCGAACGCGGCGAGGAAGCCGGCGATGAACTGCGCGATCGCCTCGCGGCCGCGCACGGGCTCCATCGGGATGTTGTGGTACACCGCGTCCTCGGTGAAATACCCGGCCAGCCGATCCGGGTCGGGCGACGACCAGAGTCGGCAGAATTCGGTGACCAGCTCATCGGCCGTGCGCGTCATGAGCTCATGCAACACCAACGATCAGCGCTCGGCCAGGGCTTTCGCCAGATCGATGGTGCCGGTGCTGATCGCCGCGACCACACCACCGTCGACCAGCAGATCGGTGCCGGTAACGAACGACGCCGAGGGGCCGAGCAGGAACTCCGTTGCGGCCGCGATGTCCTCGGGCGTCCCCATCCGCCGCAGGCCGGAGTTGTCGACCATCGCCCGCATCAGCGTGCCCGACTCGCTGTCGAGTTCGAGGCGGCCCATCACCGTCGAGATGACACCGGGGCTGATCGAGTTGATCCGGGCGCCGCGCTCACCCCACGCCTTGGCCGCGGCCGCGACCCGGATCTGGTTGGCCCGCTTGGCGAATGGATACGCCATCTGGCTGCTGGTGATGGTCGAACAGGCCTCCAGGCCGAGCAATTCCTCGGCCGGCGCGCTCGCCAGCTGTCGGGCGACCTCGGGGTCCGGCGGGGGCATCATGTGGCCGGCCATGCTGGCGATCACGACTCCGGCGCCGCCGGGTTCGACCACCTTGCCGAATTCGTCGATGCTCAGCGCGACGCCCAGCAGATCGACGGCCAGCACCGCGTCGGTGGATGCCTGCTGCGGCGAGAGCCCGGCGGTGTGCACCACCTTGGTGACCCGTCCTGCCGATGCGGCGGCCTCGGCGACCGCGGCCACCGATGCGCGGGAGGTGACATCGACTTCGCAGGTTCGGACCGTGTGACCGTCCTCGGTCAGCGCGCCTGCCGCGGCTTTCAGGCCTTCAGCGTTGATGTCGGCCAGGACGATGGTGCGGCCCGCTCCGCAGCGGCGGGCGATCGAGACCCCCATGCCACCCACGCCGATGATGACCAGAACGTCATTGTTCACGGCTTAGCTCCATTCAGCAGACAGGCACCCCAGGCTAGCGGGGCGATGCGAGAATACTATTCTCTCTCGTTGAGAGTATCGATTTCACGAAGGGAACAGCGATGCAGATCAGCGGGAATTCCGCCATTGTCGTCGGCGGCGCGGGCGGACTGGGCGAGGCCACGGTTCGCCGACTGCACGCCGCGGGAGCCAAGGTCGTGATCGCCGATCTGGCCGACGAGAAGGGCGCGGCGCTGGCCAAGGAGCTCGATGCCCGCTACGTCCGCACCGACGCGACCAAGACCGAGGACGTCAACGCCGCATTGGCCGAGGCAGAATCGCTTGGCCCACTGCGGATTTCGGTGGATTGCCACGGCGGGCCCGCGAGCGGCGGCCGGCTGATCGGCAAGGACGGCTCACCGCTGGACCTCGACGGCTTCAAGACCACCATCGACGTGTACCTGACCGCGGTGTTCAACGTCCTGCGGCTGTCCGCCGCGGCGATCGCGAAGCAGGAGCCGATCGACGAGGGCGCCCGCGGCGTCATCGTCAATACGGCGTCGATCGCCGCCTACGAGGGCCAGATCGGCCAGTTGCCGTACGCGGCGGCCAAGGGTGGCGTGGTCGGCATGACGCTGGTCGCGGCCCGCGACCTGTCGCCGATGGGCATCCGCGTCGTCACCATCGCGCCCGGCACGTTCCTGACGCCGGCCTACGGTCAGGCGGGCGATCAGCTCGAGGCGTACTGGGGCCCGCAGGTTCCATTCCCCAAGCGGATGGGCCGCTCGCCCGAGTACGGCGCCTTCGTGCAGAGCATCGTCGAAAACGATTACCTGAACGGCGAAGTCATCCGACTGGACGGCGCGCTGCGCTTCCCGCCGAAGTAGCGGCGTCGAGGCCGTCAGTTCTTGTTGGCGTTGAACTTTGCGACGATCGCCCGGAAGTCCTCGGTCTGCATCGACTGGCTCTCCGCGGACAGCGCGTAGTCGATGGTCGCGAGCACCGCTTTCTCGAGGTGGATGTTGAGGACGCGTTTGGTGCTTTCGACCGCCTGCTGCGGTAGTTCCAGGATCTTCTTGGCGGCCTTGACCGCCTCACCGAGCGGGTCGGCCACCGCGTGGTTGGCGAGCCCGAGTTCGACGGCCTTCGCCGCGGGAATCCGGGTGCCGGTCAGCGCATACTCCTTGGCCAGCAGCAGGCTGATATGCAGCGGCCAGGTCAGCGGTCCGCCGTCGGCGGCCACCAGTCCCACTTGCACGTGCGGGTCGGCCAGGTAGGCGTCCTCAGCGATGTAGACGATGTCGCTGAGTGCGACCAGGCTGCAGCCCAGCCCGACGGCCGGGCCATTGACCGCGGCGACGACCGGGATCCGGCAGCGCGCCATACCGAGCACGATCTCGCGTCCGTCGATGATCGTCTTCGCCCGCAAATCGGCGTCGTTGGCCAGCTCCTCGAGATAACCGAAGTCGCCGCCAGCCGAAAAGGCCCGTCCCGCACCGGTTATCACGGCCGCGCGGGCGGTCAGGTCGTCACTGAGTCGCTGCCACAGCTTCGCCAGCCCGTGGTGCAGATCGTCGTTCACCGAGTTCAGCGACTCCGGCCGGTTCAGCGTGATCATCCGCAACGGGCCGTCGGCCTGAACGTCGATTTCCTTTGGCATGTCGTACATATCAGGCTCCTTTAATGGTTGTGACCCGCTTCACCCGAGCTACGCCCCCGCTCGCGATCACTCCGACAACAATGGTCGTGACCCGCTTCACCCGAGCTACGCCCGCCCTCGCGATCACTCCTACAACAATGGTCGTGACCCGCTTCACCCGAGCTACGCCCGCGCTCGCGATCACTCCTACAACCCCAGGATTCGTGAGGCGATGATGTTCTTCTGGATCTGCGATGTGCCACCCATGACGCTTTGCGCGCGGCTGTAGAAATACGCGTCTAGGAAATTCGGATCGCCGATCCCACACACCGCCAACCCGGCATGCCCGACGGACTGCTCGACCCAGGTCATCAGCAGCTTGTCCAGCGATCCGTCCGAGGTGTGAGTCACCCCGTCGAGCTGCTCGGACAACCGCCGACGCACGTGGTGGGTCAGCATCTCGACTTGCACTGCGGCCCAGGCGAGTTCCTCGTTGGGCGAACTGTCGCTGCGCGCCGCCATCTGGCGGACCAGCTTGCCGTAGCGCGCCGCGAAACCGAGCGTCGACGGCTCCCGCTCGTGACCGACCACGGTCATTGCGAGCGGCCACCCCTCGCCGGGGGACCCGACCATGTTCTCCACCGGAACCGTCGCGCCGTCGAACAGCACCTGGCCGAACTCCTTTGTCACCCCGTTGATCATCTGCAACGGACGCTGTTGCACGCCAGGCTGTTTCATCGGAATGACGAACGCCGAGATGCCGCGGTGCCGTTTGGCCTCGGGGTCGGTGCGCGCCAGCAGCAGACACCAGTCGGCGACGTCGGAGTAGCTGGTCCAGATCTTGTGTCCGTTGATGACGTAATGGTCGCCTTCGCGAACGGCGGAGGTGGTCAGCGACGCGAGGTCGGACCCAGAGCCCGGCTCGCTGAAACCCTGACACCACCGCTCGGTGCCGTTGATCATCCCGGGCAGGAATCGGGTGCACAGCTCCTTGCTGGCATGCCGGCTCAGTCCCGCGACCAGATAGCCGAGGCTGGGGCGGGCCGGAGCCTCTGCGCGCGCCAGCTCTTCGTCGAGGATGACGTCATACACCGGCGGCAGTTCCTGGCCGCCGTATTCACGCGGCCAGGACAGCCCGAAGAAGCCGCCCTCGTACAACGCGCGGTGCCACTCCCCCTGCCGGGCCCAGTACTCATCACCAGAGGTGGGAAACTCCTTGGCGTGCAACGAAAGCCACGAGCGCAGTCGGTCCCGGAAGGCCGCCTCGTCGGTCGAGTCACGGAAGTCCAACGCTGATCTCCTCCAACTTGACGGGCCACAGCTGAGTCGACGTGAGGGCGCGGCGCAAGAAGACGTGCGCCAGGCACTCCCACGTGTTGCCGATGCCGCCGTGTACCTGAATCGCCGTCTCGCAGACGGTCCGCGCGGCACGGGCACAGTACACCTTGGCGAATTGCCCGGCGCGGATCGCCTCGGCAGGATCCAGTTCGTCGACTGCCCAGGCGGCGTGCCGCGAGATGCTCACCGCGCCCTCGATCAGCGCCAGGCTCTCGGCGAGCAGATGAGCGACGGCCTGATACGACCCGATCGTGTTGCCGTATTGCTCACGGATTTTCGCGTACTCGACGGCCAGGCTCTGCGCCCCGCGCGCCGACCCGACCAGGTCGGCCGACGTGGTGGCAAGGGCCAGCGCCAGCCAACGCTGCGCGGCGTCAGGCTCCAGATCGCCCAGCGCCGTGGGATTTTCAGCGAGTTCGGCACTGGCCCGGGTCAGGTCGACAGTGTCGAGGGCGGCGCCCACGTCGGAGGCCGACACCGTCGCCCCGTCCAGGGTCAGCGCGCGCCGATAGCCTCGCGCGTCGATTGCGTGACCGCCGACCCCGATGGTCGACCCGGCTCCGTGATCACCGACCCGGCGGGCGAGGTCGTCGGCCAGCACCGGGCCCAGGAACGGCGCGTCCACTATCCCGCGGCCGAATTCCTCTGCGACGATCGCGACTTCCACGGCCGACGCCTCGTCGGAGCGCAGTGATCGCCAGCCGGTGATCTGAATCTGCTTGTCAAGCCTGGCGATCCGCTCACTGTCACCGAGGTCCTGCACCGACCCGGGACCGAGGTCGTCGGCAAGTTTCGCCGCGGCGTCCCGCAGTTGTTGTTGTTCAGCCGTCAGACGTACATCCATAGCGCTCCTTGAGAACTCGGCGCAGCACCTTTCCCGAAGGCAGCCGAGGTATTTCGGGCACGAACACGACACGACTCAGGCGTTTGTAGGACGCCAGGCGCTCCCCGACCCGCGCGGTGAGCTCGGCGGCGTCGACCGGCTCACGCGTCGCCACTGCGGCGACGACCAACTCGCCGTCGGCGCCGTCGGGGACCCCGAACACCGCGCAGTCGTCGACCGCGGGATGCTCGTGCAGCACGGTCTCGATTTCGGCGGGCGCGACCTGAAAGCCGCGGACCTTGATCATCTCCTTCGACCGGTCGGTGATCCGCAGCCAGCCGTCCGCATCCAGGTAGCCGATGTCACCGGTCCGATACCAGCCGTCGCACAACACATCTCGTGTTGCCTCAGCTGGCAGGTAACCGGCCATCAGCGTCTCGGCGCGCGCTTGGATCTCGCCGACCTCGCCCGCATCGAGCGGCTCGCCGGTCTGCAACGACGTCACGCGCAGCTCGACACCCGGGACGGCTCGACCCACGGAGTCGAGCCGCGCGCCGTGAAGCGGATTGCAGGCGATCACCGGCAACTCGGTTGTGCCGTAAGCCGGAATCCACCCGACGCCGGCGCGACGAGTCACGGCCTCGGCGACGCTAGCGTTGACCGGCGTCGCGCCCCACATGATGAATCGCAGCGAGGACAGGTCGTAGGACTCCAACTGCGGGTGCGCGGCGATGGCCAAAGCGATTGGCGCGACAGCCATCTCGACGGTGATCCGGTCGTCTTGAATGCTGCGCAGCATGCGGTCGATGTCGAAGCGGCGGTGCAGACGCATCCACACCCCGGTCTGGACGGCCGTCATGATGTTGAGCAGGCCCAGAATGTGCGACGGCGGCGTGGCGATCTGGATGCGGTCGTCGGCCGTCAATCCTAACGCGTCACGCCACTGCCGGACCGCCGCCTGCAGCGAATGATGGCTATGCCGAACGGCTTTCGGCAGGCCCGTCGTGCCGGAACTGAACGCCAGCACCGCGTCCGAGTCCGACGGTGTCGTCGACAGTGCGACCGGAGCCCCCGGCTCGATCGGCTGGTCGAGATGCAGCATCGGCATCAGCTCCGCCAGCACCTCGTGGTCGCCGACGGCGTGCGACGGGTTGGTCAGCGCCAGCGCGTGCTCGACTTCGTGCCGTTTCCACGCCGGGCTGATCAGCACGGCCACGGCGCCCAGCCGCCAGATCGCGTGGAGCGTGATGACGAACTCGGGACGGTTGGAACTCATCAACGCGACCCGCTCACCGGCCGTCACGCCCCGCTCGCGCAAAGTGGTAGCCATACCGTCCGCCAACGCCTCGAGCTGCGGCAACGTGAAGTGCCGCTCCTCGAAGACCAGCGCGGTCGGAGACATTGAGAAGATCCTATCGTTTTGAGAGAATAGTATTCTCTCAAGCGAAGAACGCAAAGTGTGGAAGGTGTGCGGATGGTGGAACGCCACGTGTTCCAGCGGGCCAGGGTGACTCGGATCGTCAAGGAGACCGCGGACAGCCGCACCTACGTATTGGCGCCCGAAGAGCAGCCGTTCGGCTACCGAGCCGGGCAGTTCTGCACGTTCAAGGTGACCGTCGACGGGGAGGACCTGTACCGGTCGTATTCGATGTCGAGCGCGCCGGAGACCGACGCCGAACTGATGACCACGGTCAAGCGGGTGGCCGGCGGCAAGGTGTCGAACTGGTTGGTGGACAACGTCGTCGAGGGAGACGAGCTGACCATGACGAGGGCTGCGGGAACCTTCGTGCTGGGTTCGTCATCGACCCCGCTGCTCGCATTCGCGGGCGGCAGCGGCGTCACGCCCATCCTGTCGTTGGCCAAGAGCGCGCTGGCGAGCACCGACCGCCCGGTGCGGATCCTGTGCGCCGACCGCGACCGGGGTTCGGCGATCTTCGATGCGGTGCTCGACGAGCTGATGGAGCGTTACCCGGGCCGGCTGTCGATCGAGCGCAATCTCGACGACGAGCACGGCCTGCTGGATGGCGCGGGCGTGGCGAAATTCGTGGGCGCCGATACCGGCGCCGACTGTTACGTCTGCGGGCCCGAGGGCTTCATGGCCGTGGTGAAGGGTGCGCTGCCGGATACCGCGACCGTCCTGATCGAGGACTTCGACGCAGCTCCGCCGGTCAAGGCGCCGGCCCCGGAGGTGTCCGAGGCAGCCGGCGACGTCGACGCGGGCGGCACCGTGACCATCAAGCTGGACCGCAAGAAGGCGTCGGTGCCGCAGGTGCCCGGCGAGACGCTGCTGGAGAGCGCGCGGCGGGCGGGCCTCTCGCCGCCGTTCAGCTGCGAGGCCGGCAATTGCGGGACGTGCATGGCCAAGCTCATCGAGGGTGCGGCCACCATGCGGACCAACGACGTGCTCGAGGAAGACGAGATCGAGGACGGCTACATCCTGACCTGTCAGGCGGTGCCCGACACCCCGTCGATCACGGTGCTCTACGAGTAGGGAATGGAATAGGGCGCAGCGCGGCTGAAGCACACATGACTGATCTGCCCGCCTTCGCCGAACTCGCCGCTCAAGACAGCGGCCTCGTCGTCTTCACCACGTTGCGCCGCGATGGCAGCGCCCAGTCGTCGGTCGTCAATGCCGGCGTCATGCAACATCCGCTGACGCACGAGCCGGTCGTCGCGCTCGTCGCCGTCGGCGGCACCCGCAAGCTCGACCACGTGCGGGCCGATCCCCGCAGCACGGTGACCGCCAGGGCCGGTTGGCGGTGGGCCACCGTCGAAGGGACGACGCAACTGATCGGCCCCGACGACCCCCACCCCGACGTAGACGAGGAGCGGCTGCGACTGCTGCTTCGCGAGGTCTTCACCGCGGCAGGCGGCACGCACGACGATTGGAACACCTACGACCAGGTGATGCGCGACGACCGTCGCACCGCGGTGTTCATTTCGCCGACCCGGGTCTACACCAACCCGAATCGCGGTTAAAGCACTGCCGGAGCGAGCTTTTCGAGCGTATCGACTCCCGCTTCGAAGTCGCCGTCCAACGGCGGCAGCAGCGTGACATGGTCGGCGCCGGCCGCTAGGTGATCGCGGCCGGACAGGCGGTGGCGATTTCCGCGGGCTCGCACATCGGTGCGCTGCGCCCGGACCTGACCACGATTCCGCCCGAAGGAGTGGAGCCGTGTCACGTCGTGGTCGCCTGCCGCGCCGACGACCGCAGTCGACTGGTGGCGGCGTTCCGCAAGCTAGCCGGACAGCACCTCACCGCGCCATAGTTCAGCGAAGTTGGGCGCCCAACTCTGAAATCATCTCGCGGGTGCGCCGTTTCGAGGCGATCAGCTCGTCGCGGTTGTCACCGATCGGCAGCAGCCGGACCGACAGGTCGGTGACTCCGGCGTCGGCGAATCGGCGCATCCGCGCCAGGATGGCATCCTCGTCGCCGGCCGCGCAGATGTCGCCGACATCGCGGGCATCGCCGTAGTCCAGCAGTCTCTGATAGTTCGGTGACACTTCGGCTTCGCCGAGGATCCGGTTGGCCCGCTCCTTGGCCGCGTCGACTTCGTTTGTCGCGCAGAGACATACCGGGATGCCTGCGACGATGCGTGGTGCGGGGCGGCCGGCATTGTCGGCGGCCTTGGTGATTCGCGGGACCACATGCTCGGCGACGGACCGTTCGTCGGCCATCCACAGCACGGTGCCGTCGGCGTGCTCACCGGCGAGTTGGAGCATGACGGGGCCGAGTGCCGCGACGAAAACCGGCAGCGGGGCAACGGGGGCGAGATCGTTCGGGTTGTGCACGGTGAAGTGGGCGTTCTCGACGTCGATCTGGCCCGGGCCGGCGAACGCGGCGCGCAGCACCTCGAGGTAGTCGCGGGTATAGGCGGCCGGCTTCTCGTAGGGCAGGCCCAGCATGTCGTGGATGATCCAGTGGTGTGACGGCCCGACGCCTAGCGCCAGTCGACCTCCGGTTGCGGCGTGTGTCGATAAAGCCTGACGCGCCAAAGCAATCGGATGCTGCGCCTGCAGCGGCACCACCGCGGTACCCAACTCGATGCGGGTCGTCCTGGTACCCATCAATGCGACGGCCAGAAGTGCGTCGAAGTCGTTCGGCACCTGCGGGATCCAGGCGGTGTCCATGCCCGCACCCTCGGCCCATTCGATGTCGGCGAGCATCTTGCTGACCTTGCGCGCGGAATCACCACGCTCGGCGCCGATCATTACTCCGAGACGCACGGCTCCTCCAAAGTGTCGTTATCTATCACGGATAACGTACTTGCCAAAAAAGAGAATGCCAATACCACTACCTTGAGCAGCGGGAATGCCTTAGGCGCGGCAGAGAATTTCGCCGTGCGGGATGCCGATCCAGCCGTCGGGGGCGGCCGCCCACTCCCGCCAGGCCGCGGCGATCTCGTCCAATTCCGCGGTGGTGGCCAGGCCGGAATCGACCAGCTGCCGAGCCAGCGCCGACTCGATGATCCGGTCGGCCCACATACCGCCCCACCAGTCGCGCGTTTCCGGCGTTGCGAAGCACCACAGTCCGCCGGTCGGCGTGACGTCATCGAAGCCGGCGTGCCGAGACCACGACAACAGTCGCCGGCCCGCGTCGGGTTCGCCGCCGTTGGCCCGCGCGGCCGCGGAGTACAGCGCCATCCACTGGTCCAGGGCCGGCAGCTGCGGGAACCAGGTGAACCCCCCGTAGTCGGAGTCGCGGGCGGCGACGATTCCGCCCGGCTTACACACCCGCCGCATCTCGCGCAGCGCCTGTACCGGATCGGCGACGTGTTGAAGCACCTGGTGCGCGTGCACGACATCGAAGGTGTCGTCGGGGAACACCAGCGCGTGCACGTCCGACGCAACGAAATCGATGTTCGACTGGCCGCGCTGTTGAGCCTCGACACGGGCCAAATCCAATGCATCATCGGCCATTTCGACGGCGATGACCTGTCCAGGTGCGATGCGGGCGGCGAGGTCGACGGTGATCGTGCCGGGTCCGCAGCCGACGTCGAGCAGGGAGATTCCGGGCCGCAGGTGCGGCAGCAGGTAGGCCGCGGAATTCTCCGCGGTGCGGACCCGATGGCTGCGCAGCACTGACTCGTGATGCCCGTGGGTGTAGACGGCCTTGTATTCACTGCTCATTACGCGACCTCCCTTGAATCTCGTTCGACGCCAAGGGTAACGCTGACTGTTTCAAAATGCGAAACTGATATCTCATATTTTGAGATAGCTAATTAACCGGTACGTCCAGAATGGGGCGCTGCACGCCGGCGCCTGCGCCGTCGAAATGCCACCACTCCCCCGAGTACACCGACAGCCCGCCGGCGCTCATCGCGTCACGAAGTCGGCGACGATTAGCCTGCTGACCCACGCCGACCCCGTCAGTCGCGAAAGCCGTTGCCCGAGAAGAGAAGTCGTCGAAATCGGTGCCCATGTCGACGAGGCAGTGCGGGCACTGCTCGCTCATGTTCCCCAGCGTCACGTCGACCGAGCGACCCGACTCGTGACTCTTCGCGTAATTGCCGGGCTTGGCCACCCAGGCCGGATTCGGGACGATGTTGAACATCTTTACCTGTACGTCGTGCGGTCGGTAGCAGTCCCAGAAGACGAGAAAGTCACCCGTCGCCGCCAGCGCCTTGCCCGCCGCGGCGAGGCCGGGTGCCATCGACTCGTGCACCAGACAGCGGGCGTTGGCCGGGTACAGCTGGGTGTGGGTGAAGTTGTTCGACGTCGCGTAGCGCAGGTCGAGCACGGCGTTGGGCACGACGGAGCGGACGTCGACGAATCCCGCCGCCCGCGCCTGGGGGCTCAGCGGGGGCACATCCGCGTTGACTGGCGAGCCACTCGTCACGATCAGCAAGAGCAGAGCCGCCAGGAGCCGAACCATGGCTTCAGTATGCGGTGGCTCAGCTCCAGTCGATGGCCGCCGCGCGCTCGTGGACACCCTCGACCCTGGCGGCGACGTGGGGTGCGACCACGCGCCGCTCATGTTCCAGTGTGCTGGCTAACGTTTCGGCCTCGGCGACGATCTGCTTGAGCAGGTCCCGGTGGTTCTCGATCATCGTGATGGTTGCGTTCCGGATGGCTACCACTGCCGCGCCCCGGGCCTCCGACGGGGAGAAGCCGCCGGTGAGCAGGGGTGGCAGCATCTGTCGCTCGAAGTCCGTCATGTCGCGGGACAGGTAGACGTTGAAGGTCGCCAGGAACGGATCGCAATCGTCGAATTCGACACTGCAAATCTTGAGCTGCTCCACGACTGTCCCCTCTGTCGGCGGGGGGCGTCCTCGCGCCGCGCCATCCCGCGAATTACATGTCTGTAGTTTACCGGTGATTCAGAGCAGGCGGTAAAGCCGGATTTAAGCTGGCAACTCCGGACGCGTCAAAGGAGACCGTCATGACCGTCAGCACCGCCGCATGCAGACTCTCCGATGCCGATCTGCCGACGCTGGACTACAGCGCCGATGAGAACCCGGCGCAGGTCTATCCGCGTTTGCGCGCGGCACAGGAGCAGGCGCCCATCGCGATCGGCCCGTTCGGGCCCGAGGTGCTCTCCTATCAGATGGTCCGGGCCGTGTTGCGCGACAAGCGCTTCGAGGTACCGCAGGGCATCGTGCTGCAGGCGCAGGGCGTCACCTCGGGCCCGTTGTGGGACAAGGTGATCACCAGCCTGCTGTGTCTGGAAGGCGATGAGCACCGCCGCCTGCGCGGGCTGTGCTCCAAGGCGTTCACGCCGCGAACGGTGGCGCGCTTGCACGACACCATGGCCGGCGTGCTGGAAAACCTCGTCGACCGGATCGCAGATCGAGGCCGCTGCGACGTCGTCGCGGACATCGCGCGGCCCTATCCCGTCCCGATCATTTGCGCTCTGCTGGGCGCGCCGCGCGAGGACTGGGAGCGCTTCGCGTCCTGGGCCGACATCATCTTCCAGGCGTTCAGTTTCACCGCCGACATCGGAGCGCTAGAGGAGAGCGTGATGCGCGCCTGGGGCGAGCTCGACGACTACGTCGACGACATGATCGCGCAGCGCCGGCACAGCCTGTCCGACGACCTGATCTCCGACCTGATCCACGCCGAAGACGAAGAGGGTCGACTCGACGCCACCGAGCTGCAGATGCTCGCGGGCGGGCTGCTGCTCGCCGGCACCGACACCACCCGCAACCAGGTCGCCGCGTCGGTGCAGGTGCTCTGCGAGCATCCCGATCAGTGGGACCTGTTGCGCGACAACCCCGATCTGGCGATGCCGGCGGTCGAGGAGACGATGCGGCACTCACCGGTTGCGGGCGGCGCACTGCGTCTGGTGGCCGAGGATGCCGAGCTCGACGGCTACATCTTCCCGGCCGGGTCGATGGTGCTGGTGAATACCTTTGCGGCCAACCGCGATCCGAGTGTTTACGACGATCCCGATCGCGTCGACATCACCCGCGAGGGCGCACCGGCGATCCTGACTTTCGGCGGCGGCGTGCACTATTGCCTGGGCGCAAACCTGGCCAGGCGTGAGATCGCCGAGGCGCTGTATGTGCTGACGGCGCGGCTGCGTAATCCGCGAATCGCCGGGCCGGTGCCCTGGAAGCCGATCGTGAGCCTGAGCGGGCCGAAGAGCCTGCCCATCGAATTCGACTGACATCACGTGAGTGGAACCCGCCGACGTCAGGGCAGCACAGTGTGCATCAGCATCACACTGTATGCCGACCAGAGAGACAGGTTGAAGTAGAGGTCTCTACCGGACGACCAGGGATGGATGAACGGCGCATAAATGCCGCCTGGGAGCTGTGCCGATTTCACGAGTACTTGCGCGGCACTCCATGGCCCCTGCGGAGCCGGTGCTGTCCTGATGACGACATTGTTGGCACCGTTGCAGTACAGCGCGATGTATTGCTGAAGATATGTGTTGTATTGAACCGACATTTCGCTTACCGGCGCGGGGATCACCGTCGTGGCAGCCGACGGTCTGTTCAACACCCACGATCCGCTGCCGAAGACGGGCTTGTTCCAGTATTCGTATTGGGTGAGATCGAGCACCGAGGCTTCGGGCACCCGGGACAGATGCGCCGCACCGCCGCGTCCTGACGGCGTTCCAAACGAATAGACGTATCCGTCGCCGGGTCGCATGAAGGCGCCCTGCTGGAAATTCTGGTCTCCTGCGGTAAAGCGGACTCTCGGCACGCGGTTCGCCGCCGCAGGGCGGATCGTCGCGGGGACGACGGCCCAATTCTGGCCGTTGTCGGTGGACATCGCGATTGCCGAAAAGTTGGTCGTCCATCGGCCGGGATTGCCCCACTGCTTGACAGACATGAAGTTGACGTATTGCGTTGTCCCAACTGAGATTCCGGCGGTCGGGATAACTGACGGCTCAGTTGCCACGAGGTTGAGGCTGTCGATGATCTCTTTGGAAAAATTGGGTTGATCTTCCGGCGAGCCGGAAGAAGGGTCACTGACCACGCCGTCCGGCACGGCGATTCCGTCGCCGAGCGCACGGTCTGGACTGCGGAACATCGTGTTCCTGCGCCATTGCTGCCCGGCGACGCCGCAATCGCCGTAGGTGTCGCCGAATGCGAGGAGTACCTGGTCGTTGCTGGGATTGCCGTTGTCCCAAAGGATTCCAAGGTCAGCACCGGAGATCCCGAAGCGTTGAAAGGTGTTGTTCGGGCTGGCCGGTCCGTTCACCCAGCCCGCGATAGACGTGGTTGGTCCCGGAACCGCCGCGGCAGGGGCCGGGGTGACACTCGGCCGCCGCTGAACGGCATTCGGGCCCGGCTGGCTGCCGACGCCCGGCGGATTGGGCCAAGGGATCACTGCAGATTGGTCTTCCATGGGCGCGGAATACGACTTCACCGGGGAGGAGACCCAGCCTCGGCAACGGCGCCCGGTCGTCGGCACCGATCGGCTTGCGGCCGATAGGTAGGTGCTCGACAAACCGAGGCCAGGGCACGGTCCGCGGCGCGACGCTCGCTCCAGCAGCGGGAGTTGTTTGCGCGCACGGCGCCGCGGTCGCCGGTGGCGCGAGGCCGGTCGGAACGATCACCCCGATGACCGTCGCTAGCGCGACCGACACCGCCGCGATTCGTCGAAGCGCCGACATGCCACACCTTTCCAAGTCAGCGACGTTGGATTAGTCCGCAGCTGCCTGGCTGTGACAATAGTTAACTGTGGGTATCCTGTGAATCCTGATGCGCAGATGGATGCGCGGCTGTGATCATGTCGCAATGCAGTTTCCCGCGACCCCGGTACGTGGCCTGGCGATCCATCGGCTGCACCGTGGTGGTAGGAAAATCGACCTGGCTCCGGATCAGCTTCATACAACTGAGATTCAGCCGTTTGAGACCGGACAAGAGCGGGACCGATCCGCCCAGCAACCGAGTACAGAAGCTAGGTCCAAGCAGGCGGTCGCCGGCCTATCTCGGGTTGATCTCCATGGCGATCGCGGTCGGCGAGGGGGTTGCGAACATGATCCAGCCGTTCTGGTTGCTGCCCCCGCTTGCGATTGCGAAGCTCGATGTCCGCCAGGTGATCGGCTTGACGATCGTCGCGTTCGTGATTGGGTTGGTGGTGTTGGACGCTGCCACCCTGATCGCGCCTCATGTGGTGTGACGCTGGATTCTTGGTGGCCAGGGCCGGGATCGAACCGGCGACCTTCCGCTTTTCAGGCGGACGCTCGTACCAACTGAGCTACCTGGCCCGGAAGGCAGCACGTGCCTCGCCGTGGTGGCGACCCTGACGGGACTCGAACCCGCGACCTCCGCCGTGACAGGGCGGCGCGCTAACCAACTGCGCCACAGGGCCTTGCTGTTACCACCTTGCTCCGCGTCACCGCGTCGCACGTACCCCCAACGGGATTCGAACCCGTGCTACCGCCGTGAAAGGGCGGCGTCCTAGGCCACTAGACGATGGGGGCCAGAACCGAATCTCTTCGGGGGTACTCGCAACGTGGTTCGTTGGAGCCTCGATAGCTTAGGGCACCGGGGGCCGAATCCTCAAACGAGCACCCAGTATCCTGATGCGTCGCTGCCCCTATAGCTCAGTTGGTAGAGCTACGGACTTTTAATCCGCAGGTCCTAGGTTCGAGTCCTAGTGGGGGCACCAGGAGTTAACCGATCCGGGCCAGCTGGTCTTCGCAGTACAGCTGGACGCAGGCCAGCCGTCGGATCTTGCCGCTGGTGGTGATCGGGATGGAGCCGGGCTCGACCAGCACCAGATCGGCGACCCGGATGCCGTGGCTGCTCGATATTGCGAAATTGACGTCGCGGGTGACGAGCTCGATCCGCTCGGCGATCTCTTCTGCGCACTTGCCTCGCGGCTGGTATTCGACGACCAGGGCCAGCTCCTCGTCGACTGCGCCCGGCACCATGATCGCGGCGACCCTGCCTCCGGTGATCTCCTGCGTCGTCGCCTCGAGGTCGTCCGGGTAGTGGTTTCGTCCGTTGATGATGACGAGGTCCTTGATGCGGCCAACGATGAACAATTCACCCTCGCTGATCACCCCGAGGTCGCCGGTGCGTAGCCACGGGCCCTCTGGTGTGCCCTCCGACGGTTCGACGAGTCGTCCCGCGAATGTCTCCGTCGTCGCGTCGGGGCGTCTCCAGTAGCCCTGTGCGACGTTGTCGCCGCGTACCCAGATCTCCCCGACCGCGCCGGCTCGTTTCTCGGTTCTGGATTCGGGGTCAACTATCCGTACGGTCGGCGACGACGGCACCCCGTAGCTCACCAACGCCGTTCCGGTCGAGTCGCTTCGACGTTCCGCGTGGCCGGCCGTCAGCTTGTCGGATTCGAAGTGGACGACTTCGGGCGGGTGTCCCGGTGCGCGCGCCGCCACGTACACGGTGGCTTCGGCCAGCCCGTACGACGGCCGAATCGCCTCGGGTCGCAGGTTGAATTTCGCGAACCGCTCGGTAAACCGCTTCAGCGTCGCGGCGTGCACGCGTTCGGCACCGGAGACAATATGGGTGACGTCGTGCAGATCCAACCCCGCCATGTCGTCGTCGCTGGTTTTGCGGACTGCCAGTTCGAGGGCGAAATTCGGTGCGGGCGTGAACGTCCGGGGCTTGGCAGCCATCAATTGCATCCACCTCGACGGCCGGATCAGGAAGGCCATCGGGCTGGTCAGCACGCTGTGCATCCCGGCCAGAATCGGTGCGCACACGCCAATGAACAGTCCCATGTCGTGGAAGAAAGGCAGCCACGAGACGATATGTGTGCCTTCGGGAGCGACGCCATCGGTGTCGCCCCAGTAACCGGTCATCGTTTGTTCGAAATTCGCGACCAGGTTGCGATGTGACACCATCACGCCGGCCGGATGGCGCGTCGATCCGGAGGTGTACTGCAGCAACGCGGTGCCGTTGTCTGGGCCGCGGGCGGTCAACTCCGGTGCTGTGTCGACGTTTAACGCATCGACCGCTACGAGCTGCGAGCTGATCGGGAGGTCCTGGCGGCTCAGATAGTCGGCCAGACCGTCCGCGACGGCAGAGGTGGTCAGCACCACCGAAGGGGCAGCGTCGGCAAGTACCCGGTTGACGCGATCGTCGTGCACACCGATGTGCGGTACCGACAGCGGGACCGCGATCAACCCGGCCTGGAACGCGCCGAGTAGGCCGACGATGTAGTCGAGGCCTTGTGGGGCAACGATGGCAGCCCGGTCACCTACCGCTCCGTGTCGGCGCAATTCGGCAGCTACGTGGCATGTGCGGTGATACAGCTGAGACCAGGTCAGGGTTTCCGCAACGCCATCGGGAGCACCGTTGAAATCGACGAATGTGAACGCCTCTTCGTGAGGTTGCAGAACCGCGCGTTCACGCACGGCGGCGGGGACCGAACCCGTCGCAAGGCCTGGCATCGTCATGGAATTGCCTTTCGGAGAGGCGCTTTGCAGATGACTGGAGGTTCCAGTAGCGACGTCAGTGCGCCGCGCGCCTGCTCGCTGCTCAGGATGCCGTGGTGACCGACACGCGGCGCCGCGCTCAGCTGGGCCCGACCTCCGGCCGCGATGTGCAGAGCATCGGAGATCGGAACCGACCGATCCTGCGGATCATGCACGATGTGAACTCGGATGCCCGTGTCGAGGTCCAAAGTCGTTATGTCCCAGTGCGATACCGGTACACCGTCGCGCCGGTGCAACTCGTTCGCGATCAATGCTGCCACACCAGCGGGCAGCCTTCGCTGCGCTGACCACCGGTCGAGCACGCCGGACAGCGAGCACGCCGGTGCCAAGAGCAGCAAGGACTGCATCCCGGCCGGCTTTGAGCGGGCGATGGCCGCCACCACCGCTATGGCCGACAATGAATGCGCGACCACGGTGTGGATACTCGGAAAGCGCTGCAGGACAGCGTAAACCGCATCAGCGTACTCGCCCACGGTGGCCTGCGAACCTGACGACACACCGTGACCGGGAGCGTCGAAGCACAGCACCGATTCACCTTGGGCGACGGCGACATTGACAAGCGAAGACATCGTCGTGCTGTCGGTGCCCCAGCCATGCGTCGCGAGCACACCGGGCTCGCTGCCGCCCCACTGGTAGGCGACGCCGACGCGGTGGACGTTGGTCAATTCGATGCGGCGAGCACCCAGTGGACACATGTCGTTGGGAGCCCGATCGACTAGGCGGGTGTTGACGAACATCGCCGTGTGAATTCGGCCGGCCACCCTCGGCATCATCCAGTGTCCACGCGCGGTGGCGTAAGCCAGCGCCGAGCGCGCGCTCAACCCGGAAGGTGGAGTTCGTGACTCAGGTAGGCGGCGAGGTCGTCAATCGTGCCGTGGTCGAACAGGATAGCTGGGGAGAGCCGTCGTTCGACGACCTTCTCCAACGCACCGGAGACCTGTACCGCCGTGCGTGAGTCCAGACCAAAGGCGTCGAAGGGTTTGGCGGTATCGATTTCCGATTCCGCACATTTCACCCTGCGGGCCAGATCGGCGACCAACCACGAGCGCAATGACTCTTCGGTCAACGGTCCGTCGATCGTGGACGTCTTGGTTCGTTTGAACATCGTCACCTTTCTGTTGAGGCGGACATGACGGGCGCGATAGCGCGATTACGGCGTAGTCGACGGTCGATCGTCTCGCGGCTGGGCATGTGCAGGTCCCACACGATGTGCAACTTGGCCAGCACCGCGATCACCCAGCCACTGAGATCTGGCTCCCACCAACGCATTCCGTGTCGATAGGCGCCGGGGAACGCATGGTGATTGTTCTGCAGACCTTCGCCGAACGTAAAGAAGGCCACCGGCCAGTTGTTGGCGCTGTCATCTCGGTTGGCAAAGGGTCGAGAGCCGATCATGTGGCTGACCGAGCCGACGCACCAGGCGGCCTGATTCGCAACGAATACCCGCGCCAGGCCGCCAAATATGAAGCCGGACAGCGCCGCAGCGGCGGTGCCACCGACGGCCCAGCCGATGGCGGCCGGTACCAGCAGGCCGGCCAAACCGTAGATTGGGTAGGCCTGGTTGTAGTTGTACAGTCGCCGATCGCGCAGCACATCGGGGGCGAATACCATCGATTTGGATTCCTGGTCGCTGAACATCCACGGAATGTGGGCGTACCACAGCCCTTTCAGCTTGCCGCCGGTACTGCTGCCGCTCAGATTCGGCGAGTGCGGATCGCCCTGCTCGTCGGCGTAACGGTGGTGTCGGCGATGTGTGCTGACCCAGAACAGCAGCGGACCTTCCAGCGCCATCGAGCCCGAAATCATGAGTACACCCTCGAAGAATCGCGACGTCTTGAAGGATTTGTGGGCGACATAGCGGTGGAATCCGATGGTGATGCCGAACATCTGGATCGCGTAGAAGACTGCGAAGAGGAGATAGTCGAGGATCGTGGCGCGGCCCGCGGCAACGAGAAAGACGCCATAACCGAACCCGAGCGCGGGGATGCCGATCGTGACCAGCGCAACCACCCGTTTGGCCCGAGCGCTGGCCGGGTTCAGCTGCAGGATGGCCTTGGAGAGCGATTCCTGCTGGATAGTCATGACGTATCTCCTGAATGATCGGACCGCGCTTGGGCGTACCGAACGTGGTGTACAAGACCGAGTCGGTCGAGGAATCGGATGAAATCTCCGGCAGTGTCGAGCTGCCACCAATGCAGTCTGGTGTGAGCCAGCGCAGGCCGCGCGTGGTGGTTGTTATGCCAGGACGCACCCATCGTGGGCGGCGACAGGAAACCAATATTGCGACTGCCGTCCCGCAGCGAGAACGGGCGGGCACCAACGGTGTGCCCCAGCGAATTCACGATCCACGTGACGTGATCCAGGACGAAGATCCGCGCAAAGCCGCCCCAGAGAATCCCTCCGACCAAGCCGTGCACCGACTGGGTGAGCACGCCTCCGATGACACCGGGCACGATGATGCCCAGCGCGACCACGGTGAAGTACTGGGCGTTGATCTTCATCATCGTACGGTCAGCGAGCCAGTCGCGGGTGTGCCTGTTCCACTCGTTTTTCTTGATATCGAACAACCAACCGATGTGGCCGTGCCACAAGCCTTTTGCGCGTCCCCACCACCCGGTGCCGCGTGGTTTGGGCGAATGGGGATCACGGTCGGTATCGGTGAAAGCGTGATGCAGTCGATGATTGGCGACCCAGAACACCACCGGTCCCTGCGCGGCCATCGACCCTGCGATCGCGAAAAACAACTTCACCGGTTGGGACGCTTCGAAGGACCTGTGGGAGAAGTAGCGGTGAAATCCGGCCTCGACGCCGAGCGTGGTGATCAGGTACATGACAACGAACAAGGTGACGTCGCAGACCGTGACCCCGTAGTAAACGCCATACAGGATGGCGCCCACGAATCCAGCGGTAGGCAGTCCGACAGTCAGGTAAGCAAGTCGAGACGCGAACACATCCCGCTCGTAAACCGCAGGGGCGGTGGTGAACTCGGCGCTCATACTGGTGTCCGCCGAGCGGCGTCGGTCAGGAAGATCTGCTTGGCCTCCTGTCGGCGGACTTTCCCACTAGTGGTGGTGGGAACCGCGCCCCTTGGTCGGATGACAACGTCGGGTCCGACACCGAATTCGGAGGTCACACTGCAGCGGACGGCTTCTTCCAGCCGCGCGTGGTCGTCGGGCGAGATATCTCGGGAGACAGCCTCGGCGACGATTGCCAGGCGTTCGGTTCCGTCACCGGGTACTGAGAACGCCGCTGCTCGCCGCAGCGAGCGGTCGGCGCGCAGCACGCTGGCCTCGACATCCTGCGGGTAGATGTTGCGGCCATTGACGATGATGAGGTCCTTGATCCGACCCGTCACGAACAGCTCGCCGTCCAGCAGGAACCCGAGATCGCCGGTACGGAGGAAGTTACCGTCCTCGCCGTCGAGGCGTGCGTGAAAAACCTCCCGTGTCAACGCATCCTGGTGGTAATAACCGGCGGCCACACTGCGACCGCAGACCCAGATCTCGCCGATCTCGCCATCCGGGACCCGGCACTCGGAGTCCGGGTCGACGATCCGAACGATGTGCTGGGAATCGACCTCGCCGCAACTCACCACGACGCCATCGGCAGCCCGCGCCGCGTTGTAGCGGAGACCCCTGCGCTTTCCGGCGACGAACAACGTCGCTTCCGCCATTCCGTAGCAAGGAATCAGGGCGGTGGCGTCGAAGCCGACCGGGGCCGCGCACTCTTCGAAGCGGGAGAAAGTGTTCGCGCTGATGGGCTCAGCCCCGCAGTAGAACTCCCTGACCGTAGAGAGATCCAGGCCCTCCGCGTCATCGTCGAGCGCCTCGGCAGCGGCATCGAGCGAGAAGTTCGGCCCGACGGTGATCGAGACGCCGTACTCGGTGATGGCCTCGAGCCAGCGGCGGGGTTGCTGCATGAAATGCATCGGTGACATCAGCACCAGTGGCCAGCCGTGATGCAACGACAGGATGATCGTTCCCATCAATCCCATGTCGTGGTAGGGCGGCAACCACGAGAACCCGACTCTGTTCGGGTCGGGGCCCATGCTGCGGGCCAGCACTTCGCAGTTGCTGATCAGATTGTCGTGGGTGATGCAGACACCTTTCGGCGACCCTGTCGACCCGGACGTGTACTGGATCAGAGCGAGGTCACCGGCCGAGCACGTAGCCACCGGGATCGCGTCGACGGCAGCGTCGAGGTCGTCGACGAAGCAGATCGACGGATACACGTCCACCAAGGCAAGTCGGCGCTGCAAGGTATCGATCTGGAAGTCGTACATCGCGTCGATGACGATGGCGTGCGGTGCGCAATCGAGCACGATCGCCTGGAAGCGATCCAATTCCTTGGGACGCAGCGGGGGGAAGCACGGTACCGGGACTGCGCCGAGCATCATGATGCCGAACAGGGCGGCGATGTAGTCCAGGCTCGGGTTCACCGCCAACACCACGCGCGATCCGCGGTGCACTCCCCGAGAGGTAAGCCATGCCGCGAATGCCTCTGCGCGAGAGGCGGTGTCGGCGTAAGTCCATCGCGACTCAGACGCCGCGGTGCCGTCAGCGAGGAAGATATACGCCAGGTCGTTCGACGAGGACCTGGCGCATAAGACTTCCACGATCGTGTTGTGAGGGTGCTCCGCCACAGGTTCGTCCCTCGATGCTCGAATCCGCCAAGTCCCCCGGGCGAAAGTGTAAACGGTAGTGGTCAAGCCCGCACAGTTTGTTGTCAGGAATCTTTACGTTCACTCTCAGGGCCGCGCTGGAGCAGAATTCACCCCATCCACGAGGTGGGGCGTACCGATCGGGTGTGCCGGCCGAGCGTCAACCCCGCACTGCGTTGAGGTACGTGATGTCGCCGAAGGCCTGGGCCAACTCGTCGTCGACATATTCGAAGCCGTTCGCCGCGTGCATCTCGACCACCGTGCGATGCGACACCTGCCAGCCCCGCTTGGTCAGGTCTTCGATGATGTGGCTGCGCTCGTAGTGGTACACGAGTTCGTCGAAGTCGACTTCAAAGCCGAGTTCCGCCATCCGGTCGTGGTGGGCACGCCAGCGCGGATCTCTGAAAATGGTTGTATCAGGTACGAATTCGGAGGCCACCTGGCTCTGGGGAGCGCTCAGCGCGGTGATGTTGCCGAACAGCGCGTCCTGCGCGTCGGGCGGCAGGTAGACGACCAGTCCCTCGGCGCTCCAGGCCGACGGGGCCTGCGGGTCGAAGCCGGCGGCCTGCAGCGCCGCGGGCCAGTCGTCGCGCAGGTCTACGGCAACGGTGCGGCGCTCGGCCGTCGGTTTGGCGCCGAGACCCTCCAGCGTTGAGGTCTTGAACTCGATCACGTCCGGCAGGTCGACCTCATAGACGACGGTGCCCTCGGGCCACGGCAGCCGATAGGCCCGCGCGTCCAGGCCGGCCGCGACGATCACGGCCTGCCGGATGCCGCCGCGCGTCGCGTCGATGAAGTAGTTGTCGTAGAAGCGGGTCCGCACGGCCATCCCGCGGCCCATCCGTGCAGGGTCGAACTCGTGCTCCTCCGTCACCGGAATCTCGGCGTTGACCAGCCGGGTGTAGACGTCGATGCCGACGGCGCGCACCAACGGCGCGGCGAACGGGTCGTCGATCAGGCCGGCGTCATTCGCCAGAGCCCGCTGGGCTGCAACCATGGTTGCCGTCGCGCCGACACTGGTCGCAAGATCCCATTTGTCGCTTTCGCTGCGTATGGACACCAGGACTCCCCTCTCGAAGTAGAAATTAATATAGAACAGCTAGTTATCTGCTCGGCTCGTGGATGGAGAATCCGAGATGGACTTCGCGCAACGAACCATCGATCTGGCTCGGCGTAACGTCGAGGAGGGCGGCCGGCCGTTCGCGACGGTGATCGTCAAGGACGGCGGGGTTCTCGCAGAAAGCGCGAACCGGGTTGCGCAGAGCCATGACCCGACTGCCCACGCCGAGATCCTGGCGATTCGCGACGCGTGTATGAAGCTCGGTACCGAGAATCTCACCGGCACAACCATTTACGTGTTGGCCCACCCCTGTCCGATGTGTCTGGGCTCGCTGTACTACTGCTCGCCGGACGAGGTCGTGTTCCTCACACAGCGCGACCAATACGAGCCGTACTACGTCGACGACCGCAAGTACTTCGAGCTGTCCACGTTCTACGAGGAGTTCAGCAAGGACTGGCAGCAGCGGCGTCTACCAATGCGCTACGACCAGCGCGACGCGGCCATCGACGTGTATCGCCTCTGGCGCGAACGCAACGGGCGCAAGACCCCTTAGACGTTGGGGCAGTAGTGTTTTGGATCGTCCCGCTCGTCGAGCGGCGGCAGGTTACGACGCGGCGTCTGTACCAGCGGAGTAGCGGCGGGGATCCGGCCGTTGGCGCGGTCGAAGCCGGCCCGGGCTCGCGGATGCTTGCGGTAGCGCGAGGGCACCACGGCGAAGATTGTCCGGACCAGGTCGCCGAAGCGGCGGTGCAGCCACTCGTCACGGCGTGACCAGGTGTAGCCCATCAGCTTTCGCACCGGCGGGTCGTAAAGCCCGACCGTCACCCACACAAAAAACGGCGACAGCAGCTTGCGCTGCAGGGCCCACAGCGGATTCGGAATCCATTCCGCGAACGGCGGTTTCGGCAACTCGGTTAGGTTGAGAACCTCGCGCGCGGCGAAATTGTTCTCCAGCACCTCGTTACACATGTGATCCCAGTAGACCTGGAAATCTTCCCACGTCTTCGGCACCGGGCGCATGCTCATGCCGTACATCCGGTACCAGTCGACATGCTCGTCGAACAGTTGCCGCTTCTGCGCTTCGGTGAGACCGCCGCAAAACCGTTCAGCAACATGGATGGTGCCCATGAAGAACGTCGAGTGCGCCCAGTAGAAGACGTCGGGATTCATCGCGTGATAGCGGCGCCCCTGGCTGTCGGCGCCCTTGATCTCGAGGTGGTAGTCGCGAACCTCGGCCCCGGTGGTCGGCGCCCGATCGCCGTCGAAGACCACTCCGCCGATCGGATAGAGCGACCGCAACAACCGCGGCCAGCGCTCGCGAAAGAACGTCGAGTGATCGATGACCGCGGCCCCGAGTTGCGGGTGCATGTTCTGCATCGAACCGGCCCACGGACCCTGCAGCATGCCGCGCCAGTCACCGAAGTACCGCCAGGTCAGCGAGTTCGGCCCGAGCGGCTGCGGCGGGGCCTCATATCCCATCGGCGAAACCGGGCAACCGGACGCGACCGGGTACACCTCAGACGTATCTTGAGTCACTAGTCGAGTTTCCCTGTTGTGAATGTGCCATGTCTGACTACATGCGTTGTCAGAAGGAGTCTAGGAGGGTCGTGGCGTCCGGTCAACGTGCGCGTCGCTGGTCCGGCGTCCCGCTGGGGGATCGCCAGGCCCTCCGCCGTGGTGAGCTCGTCGCCGCGGGCGTGCAGTTGCTCGGCGAAGCCAGCGGTCCCGCGGTCACCGTCCGGGCGGTGTGCCGGCAGGCCGAGTTGACCGAGCGCTACTTCTACGAAAGCTTCGCCGACCGGGACGAGTTCGTCCGCGCCGTCTACGACGACGTCTGCGCCCGGGCTATGTCGGCGCTGATGTCGGCGAAAACTCCGCGCGAGGCCGTCGAACGCTTCGTCGCGCTGATGGTCGACGACCCGGTGTGCGGCCGGGTGCTACTGCTGGCGCCCGCGGTGGAGCCGGTGCTGGTCCGGTCGGGTGCGGAGTGGATGCCGAACTTCATCGACCTGCTGCAGGGCAAGCTGACCCAGATCGGCGACCCGGTGCGGCAGAAAATGGTCGCCACCAGCCTGATCGGCGGCCTGACCGCACTGTTCACCGCCTATCTGGACGGACGACTGGCGGCCACCCGCGAGCAGTTCATCGACTATTGCGTCGACATGCTGCTCAGCAGGGCCGCGGCGGGCTAACACAGATGGCCTCACGACACGTATCGTTACCCCAGTCGAAACTTGATGTCACCGATGGACACAGATATATTGACTGAAACCGACAGACACAGATAACTGGGAGGTGTGCCGTGCCGGATACAACAGACCTGGACCTTTTGCGTGAACTCGAGCCGTCCGTCGAGAAGTACATGAATCGGCACCTGAGCGTGCACAAGCCCTGGAACCCGCATGACTACATCCCGTGGTCGGACGGCAAGAACTATTACGCACTGGGCGGCCAGGATTGGGAGCCCGGACAATCCAAACTCTCCGACATCGCTCAGGTCGCCATGGTGCAGAACCTGATGACCGAGGACAACCTGCCGTCATATCACCGCGAGATCGCGATGAACTTCTCGATGGACGGGGCCTGGGGCCAGTGGATCAACCGCTGGACCGCCGAGGAAAACCGGCACGGCATCGCGCTGCGCGACTACCTGGTGGTGACGCGCGCCGTCGACCCCATCGAACTGGAGAAACTGCGCCTCGAGGTAGTCAACCGGGGCTTCAGCCCGGGCCAGAACCAGCAGATCCGGGAAGACCTGTTCGCCGCGAGTCTCTTCGACTCGGTCATCTACGTCACTTTCCAGGAGTTGGCCACCCGGATCTCGCACCGCAACACCGGCAAGGCCTGCAACGAGACGATCGCCGACCAGCTGCTGGCCAAGATCTCGGCCGACGAGAACCTGCACATGATCTTCTACCGGGATGTCTCCGAGGCCGGGTTCGAACTCGCTCCCAACCAGGCGATGAAGTCGCTGCACAAGGTGCTGCGCAACTTCCAGATGCCCGGCTATCAGGTGCCCGAATTCCGGCGCAAGGCCGTGATGATCGCCGTCGGCGGCGTCTACGACCCGCGCATCCACCTCGACGAGGTCGTGATGCCGGTGCTGCGAAAGTGGCGCATCTTCGAGCGCGAGGACTTCACCGGTGAGGCGGCCGCGATGCGGGACGACCTGGCGGTGCTGATCAAGGAACTCGAAGCGTCCTGCGACAAGTTCGAGATCTCCAAGCAGCGCCAGCTCGACCGCGAGGCCCGCACGGGTAAGCGCGTCACCGCGGAGGAGTTGCACCACACCGCGGGCACGCTGTCCCTCAGCCGGCGGTAAGCCACCATGCGAATCGGCCCCATCGAGCTGGCCAGCCCGGTGGTGCTGGCTCCCATGGCCGGCGTCACCAACGTCGCCTTCCGGACGCTGTGCCGCGAGCTCGAGCAGAAACGCGTCGGCACCGTCAGCGGACTATATGTCTGTGAGATGGTGACCGCGCGCGCCCTCGTCGAGCGGCATCCCGTCACGATGCACATGACGACGTTCTCCGCCGATGAGTCGCCGCGGTCGCTGCAGCTGTACACCGTCGACCCGGCCACCACCTACGCGGCGGTGAAGATGATCGCCGACGAAGGCCTCGCCGATCACGTCGACATGAACTTCGGCTGCCCGGTGCCCAAGGTCACCCGTCGTGGCGGCGGGGCGGCATTGCCGTACAAGCGGCAGCTGTTCCGACAGATCGTCGCCGCGGCCGTGCGCGGTACCGAGGGCACCGACATCCCGGTGACGGTCAAGTACCGCATCGGCATCGACAACGAGCACCACACCCACCTCGAGGCGGGCGAGATCGCCGAGTCCGAGGGCGCTGCGGCCGTCGCGCTGCACGCCCGTACCGCAGCTCAGCGCTATTCGGGGACCGCGGACTGGGAGCAGATCGCGCGCCTCAAGGAGCACGTCCAGACCATCCCGGTGCTGGGCAACGGCGACATCTTCGAGGCCAACGATGCCCTGACCATGATGGCCGTGACGGGCTGCGACGGTGTCGTCATCGGTCGCGGCTGCCTCGGTCGGCCGTGGCTGTTCGCCGAGCTGTCGGCGGCGTTCACCGGCAGCCCGGCGCCGACACCGCCGAATCTGGGCGAGGTCGCCGACATCATCCGCCGGCACGGAGAGCTGCTCAGCAAGCACTTCGGCGAGGACAAGGGCATGCGCGACATGCGCAAACACATCGCCTGGTACCTGCATGGCTTCCCGGCCGGCTCGGACCTTCGGCGGGCACTCGCGCTGGTCACGACCCTCGACGAACTCGACGGGCTGCTGAACCAGCTCGACGCCGATACGCCCTTCCCGACCGCGGCCTCCGGGCCGCGCGGCCGGCAAGGGTCGCCTGCGAAGGTGTCGCTACCCGAAGGCTGGCTCGCCGATCGCGACGATTGCACGGTCCCGTCCGGAGCCGACGTCATGCATTCGGGCGGCTAACCTCCGGCGACGATGCAGGCCGAAACGGCCTGAGGAGAAGGCGGACAATCGATCGATACCCTCCTGAGATCGCGTTTCCGATGCTGTCTCTATACGATGTGGATCTTGTTGCATCATGCGTCGGTGGCCGAGACCGAAGCCATCATCGCGGTAGGGCTGTACAGGGACGACGCGACTGCACGGGTTGTGCGGATACATTGCGCTACACCGCCGGGCGCTGCGCCGAGAAGTGCAACGCTCGTGGCAACCTCACCAGATTCGGAGGCCGGTAGGACATGAGTGACGGCGATTCAGCCACTCACGGCTCCGACGGCGACGACTCGAGGCGCAACGGAACGCCGCCAGGATCACGGGGCACCGCGCCGTGGGAGCGGTTCGGTTCGACCCAGACGGCCACGATCGCGCACCGATGGGTGGGGCCGACCGCGAACCCCGATGAAGCCAACGAGCCCGCCGAGAACGGCAATGGGCATTCCAATGGCAACCACGACTCCGCGGGAAGCCACGCCGAGGGCGGACTCAGCGTCGCCGATCTGATCGCCAAGATCGGTGGCTCAGGCCCTGACCGCCCGCGCCACCACCACGCGGCTCCCGACGACTTCAAGCCCGAGCCGCTCCCGGCGGCCCCGGAGCCGGATAACGGCTACGACGCCTTCGAGATGCTGAGCTCGGCGGACTACGCCGATGACCTTCCCGACCTCGACGCCATCCGCCGCAAGGCGGTCTTCGGGGACGACGCCGGCGAGCAGACGACGGTCCTGCCGAAGGCGCCGGTACGTCTCGTCGAAGCACCCCGTACCGACCCGGACGAGGCCGACGACGCTGTCGCGACGAAACCCAAGCGTCGCAAGCACGGCGGCTGGATGCTCGCCGGGCGGATGTCGGTCGCCATGGTCGCCGCGGCGGCGCTGGCCATGACCGGCGGGGCCTATCAGTGGAGCACCTCGAAGAACCACCGGCTCAACACCATCAGCGCGCTGGACATGGGATCGAAGGACATCGTCGACCCGAATGCGCAGTTCGGCGACGAGGACTTCTTGGTCGTCGGCATGGACTCGCGCGCCGGGGCCAACAGCAACATGGACGTCGGCACCACCGAGGACGCCGGCGGTGCCCGGTCGGACACCATCATGCTGGTCAACATCCCGGCCAACCGCAAACGTGTTGTTGCAGTGTCGTTTCCACGCGACCTGGCCATCACGCCGATCCAGTGTGAAGCGTGGAACCCCGACACCGGCGCGTACGGCCCGATCTACGACTCGGACACCAAGAAATGGGGACCGAAGAACGTCTACACGGAGACCAAGCTGAACTCGACGTTCTCCTTCGGCGGGCCGAAGTGTCTGGTCAAGGAAATCCAGAAGCTGTCCGGGCTGAGCATCAACCGCTTCATCGCCGTCGACTTCGCCGGCTTCGCGAAGATGGTCGACGCACTCGGCGGCGTCGAGGTGTGCAGCACCACGCCGCTGAAGGACTACGAGCTGGGCACCGTGTTGACCCACGGCGGTCGCCAGCTGATCGACTCAAAGACCGCGCTGAACTATGTGCGGGCCCGCAACATCACGACCGAGAACAACGGCGACTACGGACGCATCAAACGGCAACAGCTGTTCCTGTCGTCGCTGCTGCGTTCGCTGATCTCCAAGGAGACCTTCTTCTCGCTGAGCAAGCTCAACGCCGTCGTCAACATGTTCATCAGCAACAGCTACGTCGACAACATCAAGACCAAGGACCTCGTCCAGCTCGGCCAGTCGGTGCAGGGCATGAACGCAGGCCACGTGTCCTTCGTGACCGTGCCGACCGGCATCACCGACGAAAACGGTGACGAGCCGCCGCGCACCTCCGACATGCGAGCGCTATTCGACTCGATCATCAACGATGACCCGCTGCCCGGCGAGAACAACATGAACGCGACCTCGAGTCCGCCGACGACCTCGGCGAACAGCAAAGCCGCGCAGCCCAGCCAGTCGACCGATGCCCACCCCGAGCACCTGCAGGCGGTGGCGGCCGCACCACAGGACGTCACGGTGCAGGTGTCCAACTCGACCGCCAAGTCCGGGCTCGCCGGCACGGCCAGCGGCCAGCTGAAAAAGCGTGGGTTCCGGGTGAAGTCGCCCGACGACTACCCGAGCCCGCTCAAGACCACCAAGGTGCTGTTCTCCCCCGGCAATGAGGAAGCCGCCGCCACGGTCTCGGCGTCGTTCCCCAACTCAAAGGTCGAAAAGATCACCGGGACTGGACACGTCGTCCAGGTTGTGCTCGGATCCGACTTCACCGCTGTAAGCGCTCCCCCGCCGGCAGGGTCGCCGGTGAGCCTGCAAGTTGAGCGCAACACCACCATGAGCAGCCCAACGAGCAAATTGCCCGACGACCTGACGATCACCAACGCCGCCGACACCCACTGCGAGTAACGCTGACGGGCGGGTCAATTTCACATTCACCGTGAGTTCACGCGTCACTTCGCGCGGGTTCATGCCGGTTGCAAGAGTCGAGAAGTACGCTGGCGATATGCGCACCGCCTATCACGAGCAGCTCTCTGAGCTGTCCGAACAGCTCGGCGCGATGTGCGGTCTGGCCGGCGCGGCAATGGAACGAGCGACCCAAGCGCTGCTGCAGGCCGATCTGGTGCTCGCCGAGCAAGTCATCTCCGACCACGAGAAAATCGCCGAGCTCAGCGCGCAAGCCGAGGAGAGCGCGTTCGTGCTGCTCGCCCTGCAGGCGCCCGTCGCCGGCGACCTCCGCTCGATCGTGAGCGCCATCCAGATGGTGGCCGACATCGACCGGATGGGGGCGCTGGCCCTGCACGTCGCCAAGATCGCCCGGCGCCGCCACCCGCAGCACACACTGCCCGAGGAAGTGAACGGCTACTTTGCCGAAATGGGCAGGCTCGCAGTGGAATTGGGCAACAGCGCCCAGGAAGTGCTGTGGTCACGCGACCCGGAGAAGGCCGCCCGCATCCGCGAAGAAGACGATGCGATGGACGACCTGCACCGCCACCTTTTCACCGTGCTGATGGACCGGGAGTGGAAGCACGGCGTGGCCGCTGCCGTCGACGTGACGCTGCTCGGCCGGTTTTACGAACGGTTCGCGGACCACGCCGTCGAGGTGGCGCGCCGCGTCATCTTTCAGGCGACCGGCCGCTTCCCCGAGGAGTCGGTCGCCCAGTCCGGCTAGCCGAAACGGCCGGAGATGTAGTCCTCGGTGGCCTTCTGCGTCGGGTTGGAGAAGATCTTCTCGGTGTCGTCGATCTCGACCAGACGTCCGGGCTTGCCGACCGCCTCGAGGTTGAAGAACGCGGTGTGATCGCTGACCCGCGCCGCCTGCTGCATGTTGTGGGTGACGATGACGATGGTGTAGTCCTGCTTCAACTCGGCGATGAGATCCTCGATCGCCATCGTCGAGATCGGGTCGAGGGAAGAACACGGCTCGTCCATCAGCAGTACGTCGGGCTGCACCGCGATAGCGCGGGCGATGCAGAGCCGCTGCTGCTGACCGCCGGACAGCCCGCCGCCGGGCCGGTCCAGTCGATCCTTGACCTCGTCCCACAGGTTGGCGCCGCGAAGCGCGTACTCGGCGGTGTCGTCGAGCAGTTTCTTGTTACGCACACCCTGCAGCTTCAGACCGGCCACCACATTGTCGCGAATTGACATGGTGGGGAACGGGTTTGGACGCTGGAACACCATGCCGATCGCGCGCCGCACGCCCACCGGGTCGATTCCGGAGCCGTAGATGTCGTCGTCGTCGAGCAGCACGCTGCCCTTCATGCGAGCACCGGGCGTCACCTCGTGCATGCGGTTGAGCGTGCGCAGCACGGTGGTCTTGCCGCAACCCGACGGCCCGATGAACGCCGTCACGCTGCGCGGCAGCACGGTCAGCGAGACGTCCGCGACCGCCTGAAATTCGCCGTAGAAGATGTTGACTTCTTTGAGGTCCAACCGCTTAGCCACCGGAGCTCCTGCCTGATCTTTCGGGTGCAAATACCTGCGAGACGACCCTGGCCACCAGGTTAATGACGGCGATGACGACAATCAGCGTCAGGGCGGCGCCCCACAGCCGACTGGTGGGAATCGGGCTGGTGCCGGCCCCGGCCACGGTCTGGTCGTACATCATGCCGGGCAGTGAGCCCATGAAACCGCCGAAGATGTTGAAGTTCATCGCCTGCGAGTAGCCGACCAGCATCAGCAGCGGCGCCGTCTCGCCCATCACCCGGGCCAGCGCGAGCAGGATGCCGGTGATGATGCCGGACATACCGGCCGGAAGCACGATCTTGGTGATCGTCCGCCAATTCGGCACGCCCAGTGCATAACTGGCCTCCCGCAGCTCGATCGGGACGATCAGCAGCATCTCCTCGGTGGTCCGCACGATCACCGGGATCATCAGCAGCACCAAAGCCAACGACACCGCGAACCCCGAACGCGGAAAACCGAATGTGGCGATGAACAGCGCGTAGATGAATAGCGCTGCGACGATCGACGGCACCCCGGTCAGCACGTCCACCATGAACGACGTCACCTTGCCGAGCCTGCTCTCGCCGCCGTACTCGACGAGATAGATGGCGACGAAAACTCCGATCGGGATCGAGAGGGCCGCGCACACCAATCCCTGCAACAGGGTGCCGACGACGGCGTGATAGGCGCCGCCGCCGGACATGAATGCCGTCATGTCGGCCTGTGAATGTGTCCACCACACAGTCGATTTCACTGTCTCGAAGCCCTTGGCGATCACCGAGTACAGCACCCAGATCAGCGGTCCCAGGGCCACCACGACCGAGAGCGTCACCAAGAACGTGGCGACGACGTCGGAGGCGCGCCGACGCAGGCTCACTCCGGTGAACCTGCGGGCCTTCAGAGGTCGGTCCAGGATCGACGTCATCGACTCGCCTTGCCCGAAACAGCTTCGCGCGCCAGGGCATTCACCACGAGCGTGAGCAAGAACAGCACCAGTCCCGCGGCTATGTAGGCGCCGGCCCGGTACTGGTTGTTGAATTCGTATGCGGTGGCGGCAATTTTGGTGGCGAAGGTGTAGCCGCCGTCGAACAGCGACCACCCGAACGCCGACTGGGTTCCGCGCAGGATGACCAGCAGTGCGACCGTCTCGCCGAGCGCGCGGCCCAGCCCGAGGATCGCACCGCTGATGTAGCCGGACCGCCCGAACGGCAGCACCGCGGTCTTGACCACTTCCCAGCGGGTGGCACCGAGCGCCAGCGCGGCCTCGATGTGGCCCTGCGGCGTCTTCATGAAGACCTCGCGGGTGACCGCGGTGATGATCGGCAGGATCATCACCGCCAGCACGATTCCGGCGGTGAAAATGGTCCCGCCGCCGGACACCGACGCATTGCCCGTCGCAAACAGGAACACCCCGCCGAAGTGCCCGTTGAGCCACATCGCCACCGGCCGCAACCGCGGCGCCAGCACGAATAGACCCCAGACCCCGTAGATGATCGACGGGACCGCGGCGAGCAGGTCGACGACGTAAGCCAGCAGCCCTGTCACCCGTCGCGGCGAATACTGGGCCAGGAAGATCGCGATGCCCAGCGCCACCGGCATCGCCAGGATCAGCGCCAGCACCGCGACCATCACCGTCACCTGAAGAATGTCGAAGACACCGAACCGCATCGCCGCTGGGTTCGAGGTGTCCCAGTTTCCGCCGAAGGTGAAGAAGTTGACCTGGTTGTGCCTCAGCGCCGGAATCGCCCGCATCAGCAGGAACAACCCGATCGCGCCGATCAGCGCGACGATCAGCACGCCGGACCCCTCCGACAGTCCGCGAAACAGCCGGTCGCCGCGGCTGTGCTTGGCGACGCCCCACCCCAAAGGCTTACCGCCCAGCTTGCGCGACGACGGGGCGGCGACCTCGTCCGAGCCGGTGTCGGCTGGTTTCGGCGTCGTCACTGGTTCCCCATCAGTCGGCGGCTCTGGACAAAAGGGTAATTCGTTCGCTCACTCGATCGCGTTGATCGCGGTCAGCAAGCGCTTCTTGAACTTGTCCGGAAGCGGGATGTATCCGGCGGCAGACAGCCCATCCTGCGCGTTGTCCACGGCCACGGTCAGCAGCGACTTGACCGCGGCACTGGTCGCCGGTTCATAGCCCCTGGAGCAGACGATCTCGTAGGTGGCCATCACCAGCGGATAGGCACCCGCGGCCCGCGTGCGGTAAATCGACTTCAGGTTCAGCTTCAGGTCACTACCCGTTCCGGCAAAGGTGGCGGCCTCGATCGACTTGCGCGCGGCGTCGTCGGTGAGCGCGACCGCGCCGCTGCCATCGTTGATCTGGGCGTAGGCCACGTGGCTCTGGTCGGCGAAGCCCTTCTCGACATACCCGATCGATCCGGACGCCGAGCTCACGGCCTGGATGATGCCGGCGGACTTCTGCGCGCCCTCACCGACGCCGCCCTGGAATTCGCTTCCGGCGCCCCGCCCCCAACTGTCCGGAGCGGCCGTGGCGAGGTATTTCTGGAAGTTGTCGGTGGTGCCCGAGGAATCCGATCGGTACACCGGCGAGATTCGGGTGTTCGGCAGCGACGTGCCGGCGTTGAGCTTGGCGATGGCCGGGTCGTCCCAATTGCTGATGATCCCGGTGAAGATCCTGGC
This sequence comes from uncultured Actinomycetota bacterium, assembly GCA_963822655.1. GTDB lineage: Bacteria > Actinomycetota > Actinomycetes > Mycobacteriales > Mycobacteriaceae > Mycobacterium. The sequence continues at coordinate 106,144 of CAWGIJ010000011.1, read as the reverse complement.
CAGCACATCGGCGTTGACGACGACGTTCTTGACACCGTCGAGGTGGAAGACGATCGCGATCGGCCCGAAGACCAGGGGCAGGTGCCATGCCGGGTTGCCGTTGCAGCGGGCGGCGGCCGGCTCGATCTGGTCGCGGGTCAGCGGGGAGTCGGAGCCGGCGAAGTCGACATGCCTGGCGATGAACTGCTCGCGCCCGGCGCCCGAGCCGGTCGGGTTGTAGGCCAGCTGCTTGCCGGGACAGAGCTGAGACCAGTCCATGTTGAACAGCGCGATGGCGTTCTGTTGTGCGGTCGACCCCTCGGCGGTGAGATCGGGCTTGCCGTTGCAGTTCACCGGATGCGTCGGCGCCTTGAGGCCGTGCAGGTTGCTGTCGCTGCCGCAGCCGGTGGCCAGGGCGCCCACGACCACTGCGGCCGCCAACGCTGCGCGCACGGCGTGGAGCTTCACCGATCCCGTTTCCTCATGTTTTAGTCCGACTCCCCTGGCCAGGGCGCTGGCCACCGGCGAAACTATGCGCTGGGTGTAGACGGCGCCCGCCACCGTAGTGAACGCGGAGTGAACACGTCAGCCGCGAGCGTAGGCGGTATCGACGCTGTACCGGGTAAAACCCAGGCGCTGGTAGGTGCGCAGCGCCGCGGCGTTGTCCGATTCGACGTAGAGCATCACCGTGGGTTGAGTGGCACTGCTCAGCCGTCGCGCCAGGTGCGCGATGCCGATGGCCGTCAGCACTGCACCCAGGCCACCGCCCTGCGCAGCCGGGTCGACGCCGACGACGTAGACCTCGCCGAGGCCCACCTGGTCAGCGTGGATCTTCGTCCAGTGGAACCCGAGCAGCGCCCCGGTCCGCTCGCTGAATGCCAGAAACAGTCCGTCGGGGTCGAACCAGGTCTCGGCACGCCGCTCGGCGAGATCGGCCTTGGTCCAGCCGCCCTGCTCTGGGTGCGTCACGAACGCGGCGTTGTTGACCCGCAGCAGCTCGGCGTCGTCGGCCTCGCCGGCGTAGGTCCGGATCCGTACCCCGTCGGGTATCGCGGGATCGGTGAGATTGTCGAGGCTGCGACGCATCTGGACGAGTTCGCGAACCGTCGACAGGCCCAGCGCCGACGCGGTCGCGGTCGCTGGCTCCAGCGTGCCGTGGGCCCAAAACTGGCTCGCACCATCAGTTTTCAACAGCGCGGCGTGAATCATCGCCGTGCCGACGCCATTTCGGCGGGCATCCGGGTGCACCACCAGCTCCGCGACCGCCGAGAGGTTCAGGTATCCGATGACGCCGCCGTCATCGGATGCCAGCAGGTGGCCGGTGCGGTCGTGCGGCAACTCGCGCAACACCTGTTCGCCCACAGGCTCGATGCCGTCGAATTCCGTTGCAGCAGATATCAGCTCACGGACTTGCCGTTGTTCCTCAGCGTTGAGTGTGGTCCGCCAGTGCGGGGCGGTCACTGGCTGCGCAGCGGATCGGCCAGTGGCTCTTGATAACTGTCCGGGTCGGAGTGGTCCTCGCCATCGGTCACGGCCTCGGCGCTGGGCGGCCGGCCGCGGGCCGGGCGGACGGCCTTGTAACCCACGTTGCGGACGGTGCCGATCAGCGCCTCCTGCTCCGGGCCGAGCTTGGCGCGCAGTCGCCGCACGTGCACGTCAACGGTGCGGGTACCGCCGAAGAAGTCGTATCCCCATACCTCGTGCAGCAATTGAGCTCGGGTGAACACCCGGCCGGCATTCTGCGCGAGGTACTTCAGCAACTCGAATTCCTTGTAGGTGAGGTCGAGCGGACGTCCGCGCAACCGCGCGGTGTAGGTGCCCTCGTCGATCACGAGTTCGCCGAGGCTGACCTTGCCGACGCCCTCCTGATCCTCCAGGTTGCCTCGCCGTCCGATCAGCAGTCGCAGCCGCGCGTCGATCTCGGCCGGCCCGGTGCCTGGGAGCATGACCTCGTCCAACCCCCAGTCGGCGTTGACCGCCACCAAGCCGCCCTCGTTGACCACGACCACCACCGGGATCGAGCGCCCCGTCGAGCCCAGCAGACGGCACAGGCCACGCGCCGCGGGCAGATCCAGCCGCGCGTCGACGATCAAGATGTCGGCGCTGCCCGCCTCCAACAACGAGGAAACGTCCGGCGAGGCGGTGCGCAGCGTGTGCGCGAGCAGCGACAAGGACGGCAGAACCACATCTGGATTCGGCTCAGGGGTCAACAGCAGCAGGTCCAAGCAAGCCCCTCCAATGGGAAAGGCGTCTCCCAATATTCATTGGTGAGAAACGAAGTTTAACGGCCAGGTCATTAGACGATAGCTTGCAGCCTGGTCTTTCGCGCGACGACGAGGCGCACCGCAGCGGTGACCGTGCACACCCGAACACGCGGGTAGGCCACAATATGCGGATGCGGAAAGCCCTGGTCGGTCTGGCGGCCGTGCTGCTGGCCGTCGTGGTCGTGCTCCTCGCCGCCGTCGGCGCCGACTTCGGGACCAGCATCTACGCCGAGTATCAGCTTGCGCGTGTCGTCCGCGAAAAGGCCGGCCTGGGCTTCGACCCCTTCGTCGCAATCATCGCCTTTCCGCTGATCCCCCAGGCCATGCGGCACCGATACGAGGACGTGGAGATCAAGGCCACCGCGGTCGATCGCCCGGTGATCGGCACGGCGACCCTCGAGGCCACCATGCACTCGGTTGATCTCACCGACGCGTCCTGGCTGATCAGGGCCAATGCCAAGCTACCGGTGGGCAAGCTGGAGAGCCGAATCATCATCGACTCGCGGCACCTCGGCCACTACCTGGGCATCCGCGACCTCATCGTCGAGGCGCCCGCCAAGGACACCAACACCGCCAGCGGGGGCACCACCGAGTCCGGCATCTCCGGCAACCACGATCTGGTGTTCAGCGGCACCCCGCTGAAAGCCCACTTCGACAAGCGCGTCAGCGTCGCAGTGGACCTGTCGATGACCGGCGACGACAAGACCACGCTGGTGTTTACCCCAACCGGTGTGCTCACCGGCCCCAACACCGCCAACCAGAACGTGCCCGACGACAAGCGCGACGCGGTACTCGCCGCGTTCGCCGGCAAGCTGCCCGACCAGAAGCTCCCCTTCGGCGTCGCGCCGACCACCGAGGGCGCCCGCGGCTCCGACGTGATCATCGAGGGCATCACCGCGGGATTAACCATCACCCTCGACGGGTTCAACCGAGCATGATCTCGGCAACAGTCGGTCTGGTCGTGGCCCTAGTCGGGGCAACGATCATCGGCTGGCTGATGACCCGTCGATCCGGCGCCGTCCAGGCCACTGATTCGACCGATGATGTCGACACCAGCGATCTCGGGCTGTCCTCTGACGGGCCGACCGTCGTGCATTTCAGCGCATCATGGTGCGGACCATGCACCCAGGTGCGACGGGTTGTCCACCAGGTGTGTGACGACCTCGACCAAGTCGCACACGTCGAGATCGACATGGACGCCAATCCGGCCGCGGCGCGCCGACTTTCGGTGTTGTCGCTGCCGACGACCTTCATTTTCGACGCCGACGGCCGGCAGCGTTACCGCACCTCCGGGGTGCCGAAAGCCGACGACCTGCGCTCGGCCCTGGCTCCGCTGTTGGCTTCATGACATCGGCATTGGGTAAGCTGCATGGCGTGTCCGCCCGCGTCGAGCTCACGCTCACCAACCGCCGCGCAGTCGTACTGTGCCGCGTCGCGGGCTGCTGTTGTTGTAGCTGCTGAGTAGCCGCGCCTTCTCGCGCCGCGCTCGGAGCAACCAGAACCCCGTGGCGCGTCGCCACAGATCGTGCATAAGGCAAATCAGGAGCAGCATCATGTCGGACACCAAAACCCCCGATCAGGTCGACGTCCGGGGACCGCGCTTCGCGGCCTGGATCACCACCGCGGTCCTCGTCATCACCCTGCTCATCTCCGGCATCAGTCCATTCGCGGCCGGCGAGATCCTGGGCTTGCAATCCGTCGTCTTCGCGATCGGCGCGCTGGCCGGGCCGCGGAGACACCCGTACGGCCTGTTGTTCGCCAAGCTCGTCGCGCCGCGATTGAGTCCGGTCCGCGAGCGTGAACCCGTTCCCCCGCTGAAGTTCGCCCAGCTGGTCGGGCTGATCTTCGCCGCCCCGGCCGCAATAGCGTTCGTGAACGGCGCTGTACTCTTCGGGGTCGTGCTGACCGGGGCGGCCCTGGTCGCCGCCTTCCTCAACGCCGCCTTCGGCATCTGCCTCGGGTGCCAGCTCTACCCGCTCGTGGCGCGTCTGAAGCCGGCCCACGGCACCTCATAGCGATCGAAAGGATTTCCCATATGGCACGCTCCGACGTCCTGGTCTCCGCCGACTGGGCCCAGAGCAATCTCGATGCCGACCGCGTGGTCTTCGTCGAGGTCGACGAAGACACCAGCGCCTACGACGACGGCCACATCCCCGGCGCGATCAAGCTGGACTGGCGTACCGACCTGCAAGACCCGATTCGCCGCGACTTCGTCGACGCCGCGCAGTTCTCCAAGCTGCTCAGCGAACGTGGCATCGGCAACGACGACACCGTGGTGCTCTACGGCGGCAACAACAACTGGTTCGCCGCCTACGCCTACTGGTACTTCAAGCTCTACGGCCATGAGGACGTCAAGCTGCTCGACGGTGGCCGCAAGAAGTGGCAGCTCGACGGCCGGACATTTTCCACCGACGCCGTGAGCCGGCCCGCCACCAGCTACACCGCGAAGCCCGCCGACAACACGATCCGCGCCTTCCGCGACGAGGTGCTGGCCTCGATCAACGCTAAGAACCTGGTCGACGTCCGTTCTCCCGATGAGTTCTCCGGCAAGATCCTGGCGCCCGCGCACCTGCCGCAGGAGCAAAGCCAGCGGCCCGGCCACATACCGAGCGCGATCAACGTGCCGTGGAGCCGGACCGCCAACGACGACGGCACCTTCAAGTCGGACGAGGAGTTGGCCGAGATCTATGCCGACGCCGGACTCGACGGATCGAAGGAAACGATTGCTTACTGTCGAATCGGGGAACGTTCGTCGCACACCTGGTTCGTCTTGCAGGAACTGCTGGGACACCACAACGTCAAGAACTACGACGGCAGTTGGACGGAATACGGCTCCCTCGTCGGAGCCCCAATCGAGTTGGGAAGCTGATTATGTGCTCTGCGCCAAAGCAAGGACAGACTCTGCCGGCCAGCGTCGACCTGGAGAAGGAAACGGTGATCACCGGCCGGGTCGTCGACCGTGACGGCCAGGTGGTGGGCGGTTCGTTCGTGCGACTGCTGGACTCATCGGGCGAGTTCACCGCCGAGGTCGTGGCGTCGGCCACCGGCGACTTCCGGTTCTTCGCGGCCCCCGGGTCGTGGACGCTGCGTGCATTGTCGGCCGCAGGCAACGGCGACGCGATCGTCGAGCCAAAGGGCGCCGGCATCCACGAGGTCGATGTAAAAATCGCCTGACCGCTCCGTAGAACTAGACTCAGCATCGTGGTTCTGTTCTTCGAGATCATGCTCGTCGCGGCCGTTGTGGTCATCTCCTGGTTCGCGCTGTACACGCTCTATCGGCTCATCACCGACGAATCGTGACGCCGCCGGCGACGACGCAGAGCGCAGGAAGGAACGGCGCATGACATCGGCCGAGCCCGACGACGAAGCCGACGACGCCGACGGCTCGGTCATGCTGCCCGGCTCCGGCGACCGGGCCGTCGCCGCGGCGATCGAACGCGCGAAGGCGACCGCGACTCGCAACGTCCCGGTGTTCGACGACCTACCGGTCCCCGCGGACACCGCCAACCTGCGTGAAGGCGCCAACCTCAACGACGCCCTGCTGGCGCTGCTGCCGCTGGTCGGCGTGTGGCGCGGCGAGGGCGAAGGCCGCGGAGCCGACGGCGACTACCGCTTCGGACAGCAGATTGTCGTCTCCCATGACGGCGGCGACTACCTGAATTGGGAGTCCCGGTCGTGGCGGATCAGCGAGAGCGGCGAGTACGAAGCACCCGACCTACGCGAGACCGGTTACTGGCGATTCGTGAACGAGCCCGACGATCCGTCGGAGTCACAGGCCATCGAGTTGCTGCTGGCGCACTCCGCCGGTTATGTCGAACTGTTCTACGGCCGCCCGCTCAACCAGTCGTCGTGGGAGCTGGCCACCGATGCGCTGGCCCGCAGCCGATCGGGCGTGCTCGTCGGTGGGGCCAAGCGGCTGTACGGCATCGTCGAGGGTGGCGATCTGGCCTACGTCGAAGAGCGGGTGGACGCCGATGGCGGCCTGATTCCGCATCTGTCGGCGCGACTGTTGCGGTTTGCCGGCTGATTCCTGTTGTCGCACACGGCATAAGGGCTGACCCAGAAAATGGGCAGCCCCCGAGCCGTGGTTCCTGGTTGGACAGACCGGAGGCTCGGGGGCTGGGTGACTGCGGGGAATTCGCCAGCGCGCGCAGGTGATTCCTCGCCTGGTGCTGCTAGCGCGCAGCCACCTCACAAGTCCAATAAGCTATCAATTTCTCAGACCACCTCCCTTCTTGTGTACTCGCGAAGGTACCCGCCACGGGCCACTCCGACAACCGATTTCAGCGATCGCTGACGATCGCGGCGTCGATCAGCTCGGCGAATTCAGCTGTCAGCGGAGCGCGGGTCAGCGCCAGCCCGTCCAGGGTGTGCACGCGGGCCGCCAGCGTCATGCTCGACACCAGCCAGATTCCTTGCGCGGTAATCAAATCGGAGACGCGCAGGGCCCGGTAGTCGCAGTCGTAGCCCTTGGTCCGCGCGACCGTGAACAGGGCCTGCTGGGTGGTGCCGCGCAGGATCGGATACCAGGGCGGCGGGGTCAGCAGGCAGCTGGTGCCGTCGTCCCCGGGCGTGGCGATCACCACCGTCGAGCGTGGGCCCTCGAGGATGTAGCCGTCGGTGCTGACGAAGATGACGTCGCCGGCACCGTGTTTATCGGCGTGCCGCAGCGCGGCCATGTTGATCGCATACGACAGCGTCTTGGCACCGGCCACCAGCCACGGCATCTTCTCGACCCCGGCCGACGGCAGTTCGCGGGCCAGCGTGATCGCGGAGAGGCCGTCGCGGCGCACGGCCGCGATCCGGTCCGAGACCGGGTTGACCATGACGTAGGCCGTTGGCGCGGAGCCGCGTTCACGGCCGCGGCTGTAGACCAGGCGCATCATGGCCTCGTCGGCGGTGTCGCCCACCCACTGCCGGGTCGCGATGTCGATCGCGCGCCGCCACGCGGCAAGGTCGGGTGCCGGCAGCTCGAGCAGCTTCGCCGAGTACGTCAACCGGCCCAGGTGCGCCTCGACCAGGCAGGCGCGGCCGTCGCGGATCAGCAACGTCTCGAAGACGCCGTCGCCGCGCACGGCCGCGAGGTCGTCGGCGTAAAGCAGCGGGGCACCCGGCTGCTGCACCGCTCCGTCGAGCGTCACGAGCACGCCCGGGTGACCAGTCATGGAGCAAAAGACTAGTCGGCAAAACACGTAGAGTTGACGTGTGTCCGCAGTTCCCGCACCCGAAACCGGTCCCGACGCCGGCGCCGTCTGGCATTACGGCGACCCGCTGGGCGAGCAGCGTGCAGCCGAAACCGCGGCCGCTCTGGTGGATCGATCGCATCGCGGTGTGCTGACGCTGACCGGCCCCGACCGGCAGACCTGGCTACACAGCATCTCCACCCAGCACGTCAGCGACCTGCCCGACGGCGCGAGCACCCAGAACCTCAGCCTCGACGGGCAGGGCCGGGTCGAAGACCATTGGATCCAGACCGAGCTCGGCGGCATCTCCTACCTCGACACCGAGCCGTGGCGCCGCGACGCGTTGCTGGAATACCTGAAGAAGATGGTGTTCTGGTCGCAGGTGGAGCCGGCGCCGGCGGATCTGGCGGTGCTGTCGCTGCTCGGGCCGCAACTCGGCGACCCGGCGGTGCTCGCCGCGCTCGGGGTCGACGCTTTGCCCGGGGAGTTGACCGCGACGCCGATCGACGGCGGCTTCGTGCGCCGTATGGGCCACATCGAATTCGACGTCCTGGTCGATCGCGACCGATCGGCGGAGCTGCAGCGGCGGCTGACCAGTGCCGGGGTACGGCCGGCCGGGGTGTGGGCCTACGAAGCCCATCGGGTCGCGGCGGTGCGGCCGCGGTTGGGTGTCGACACCGACGAGCGCACGATCCCGCACGAGGTGGGCTGGATCGGCGGCGCCGTGCACCTCGACAAGGGCTGCTACCGCGGCCAGGAAACGGTCGCACGGGTGCACAACCTGGGCAAACCTCCGCGGAAGCTGGCGTTGCTGCATCTGGACGGGTCGGTCGACCGGCCCACCACCGGGGATCCGGTACTGGCCGGCGGGCGCGCGGTGGGCCGACTGGGAACCGTCGTCGAGCACGTCGATCTCGGCCCGATCGCCCTGGCGTTGCTCAAGCGCGGGATCCCCGCCGACACCGCAGTGAGTACCGGCGGCGATGCCGACGTCGCGGCTACCATCGACCCCGAATCACTGCCCGGGGCCGACGGACCGGGGGCCGGGCGGATGGCCGTGGAGCGGTTGCGGGGAACGGTCCGATGACGTTCTTTATCGGGCGCGGGGCGCAACAGCACGCAGCCACCGGGCACGCTAAACTATCGGCAGGACAATAAACACAAATGATCGGAGCCGCCTACATGTTGGGCCGCTCCGTTATTGCGCGAGGGGGTTCCCCCATGGGCCGTGGCCGGGCTAAGGCGAAGCAGACCAAGGTCGCACGAGACCTTAAATACAGCTCACCGCAGACCGATTTCGATCGGCTTCAGCGCGAGCTGGCCGGTGCCGACGGGGATGATGCCGACCAGTCGGATGGCGACGACCCCTGGAGCGACGAGCGCCACTGAGGCGCTCCGCGGCCCGTGTGAACAGCGGGCCCAAATCTAAAATCTTGGATGCTGCCCGACGAGTTTGGCTCGCGGACCGCCTTTTCCGCCCTTATTGATCGTGCCCAGGACCCAGCAGTTCAGGTGTCGCGCGGTCAGGATCGCCAGTGCGCGGTCGGTGTCCTCCGGCGCGACGATGGCGATCATGCCGACGCCCATGTTGAAGGTTTTCTCCATCTCGGCGCGCGCGACCCGGCCCCGTTGCGCGATCATCGCGAACACCGGCGCCGGCGTCCAGGTACCGCGATCGACCTCGGCGAGCAGGCCGTGCGGAATGACGCGCTCCAGGTTGCCGGCCAGTCCACCGCCGGTGACGTGGCAGAACGTACGAACCTGCGTCTCGGCGGCCAGCGCCAGGCAATCCTTGGCGTAGATGATGGTCGGCTCCAGCATTTCCTCGCCGAGCGTGCGACCGAACTCCTCGACGTAACCCTCGAGGTTGCCGCGGTCGATCTCGAGGAGGACCTTGCGGGCCAGCGAATAGCCGTTGGAGTGCAGGCCCGATGACCCCATCGCAATCAGCACGTCGCCGGGCTTGACTCGTTCCGGGCCGAGCACGTTCTCGGCCTCGACCACACCGACCCCGGTGGCGGAGATGTCGTAGTGGTCCGGCTCGATCAAGCCGGGGTGCTCGGCGGTTTCGCCGCCGAGCAGCGCGCATCCCGCGCGTAAGCATCCTTCGGCGATACCGCCCACGATGGCGTTGAGGCGCTCGGGGACGATGCGGCCCAGCGCGATGTAGTCAAGCAGAAATAACGGCTCGGCGCCGCACACCACCAGGTCGTCGACGACCATCGCCACCAGGTCCAGTCCGACGGTGTCGTGCTTGTCCATCGCCTGTGCGACGGCCAGCTTGGTTCCCACGCCGTCGGTCGATGCGGCCAGCAGCGGTTCGCGGTAGTCGCCGCGCAGCGAGAACAGTCCCGCGAACCCGCCGAGCTTGCCGATCACCTCCGGCCGGGTGGCCTTGGACGCCAGCGGCTTGAACAGTTCGACGGCGCGGTCGCCGGCTTCGATGTCAACTCCGGCCGATGCATACGTAGCGCCCGGCGTGGCCGGGTCTTTTCCGCGGGCGGTCATCGCGCTAAAGGCTACCGGTCGCCGTCGGGCACGGGCATCTCCCACTCGTGCAAGAACACCGTTAAGGCTAGGGGTGCCGCAGCACGGCGGCCTGTTCCGCCTCCGGCGACATCTCGAGAGTGATGTCCGGCTGCGACGCTCCACGGGCGGCGTTGGCCAGCATCTGCTCGATCACATTCTTGCCAAGCGCTGTCTCGCTTGGCAATTCGATCGGATACTTGCCGTCGAAGCAGGCCGAGCAGAGCCGCGAGGTGGGCTGCTCGGTCGCTGCGACCAGGCTGCGCAGCGAGATGTACCCGAGCGTGTCGGCGTTGATGGCGTGCCGGACCGCTTCGAGCATTTCGTCTTCGTCCTCGACGGCGTTGGCGATCAGCTCGGCCGGCGACGGGAAGTCGATGCCGTAGAAGCAGGGCCACTTCACCGGCGGTGACGCGATCCGCACGTGCACTTCGACGGCGCCGGCCTCGCGCAGCATCCGGACCAGGGCGCGCTGGGTATTGCCGCGGACGATCGAGTCGTCGACGACGATCAGCCGCTTGCCTCGGATGACTTCCTTCAGCGGGTTCAACTTCAGCCGGATACCGAGCTGGCGGATGGTCTGCGACGGCTGGATGAAGGTGCGGCCGACGTAGGCGTTCTTCATCAGGCCCTGGCCGTAGGGGATGCCGGCCTCCTGCGCGTAGCCGACGGCAGCGGGTGTGCCGGACTCCGGCACACCGATCACCAGGTCGGCGTCGATGGGGTGCTCGCGGGCCAGTCGACGGCCGATCTCCAGCCGGGCGCCGTGCACCGAGCGGCCGGAGATCGTGCTGTCCGGCCGTGCCAGGTAGACGTATTCGAAGATGCAGCCCTTGGGCTCGGGGTTGGCGAAGCGGGTGGAGCGGACACCGTCGGCGTCGATCGCCAGCAGTTCACCCGGCTCGATCTCGCGGACGAACGAGGCGCCGACGATGTCGAGTGCGGCGGTCTCGGAGGCGACCACCCAGCCGCGGTCGAGGCGGCCCAGGCACAGCGGCCGCACGCCCCATGGGTCCCGGGCTGCGTAGAGGGTGTTTTCGTCCATGAAGGTCAGGCAGAAGGCGCCCCGCACGGTCGGTAGCAGTTCCAGCGCCGCCTGCTCCAGGCTGGAGTCGGCGGCGCCGTGGGCCAACAGGGCGCCCAGCACGTCGGAGTCGGTGTTGGCCGCGCCCGGAGCCCTGGGGTTCATCAGTCCCGCTTCGCGTGCGCGGGCGACGAGTTCCGCGCTATTGACCAGGTTTCCGTTGTGTCCCAGTGCGACTCCGGTACCGGCCGCGGTGTTACGGAAGACCGGCTGGGCGTTCTCCCACGTCGGCTGGCCGCTGGTGGAGTACCGGCAGTGCCCGACGGCGACGTGGCCTTCCATGGCCGCCAGGGTCTGCTCGTCGAAGACCTGGCTGACCAGCCCGAGATCCTTGAACACCAGCACTTGCGAGCCGTCCGCGACGGCGATGCCGGCCGCTTCCTGGCCGCGGTGCTGCAGCGCGTAGAGGCCGTAGTAGGTCATCTTGGCGACTTCTTCGCCGGGTGCCCAGACTCCGAATACACCACATTCTTCGCCAGGCGGGTTCTCGTCAGGTACGGGCTGCTGAACGGTCACGATGTGGCGGCTCCCCAGGGAACGGATGGTGACTTGGTGAAGTCTACGGAAACGTTCGGCGCGTCCACGAATTGCTTTGAGCGTGTTGCGGCATGTCGCGGATATTTTTGCTGCTCAGCAGCCTCATGGGGTTGCAGATGTCGCATCCGCCACAGCGGCCACGGCCAGTTGTGACGGGAATCGCTCTCTCACACCCGCGATCCGGCCGCCAGATCATCGAGCGCTTGATACGCGGCGTTGTAGCCGGGAGTGAACGTGATACCCGGGCCGCCATGACACCCCGCACTCGCCAGGTACAGCCCGTCGACCGGAATCGGCAAGTCGATGAAGCCTTTGGGCCCGGGACGGTGTGGCCCCATCAGGTCTGGATGCAGCAGGCCGTGGCAGAAGTCGCCCGACGGGGCGCCGAACATCGTCTGCATGTGATACGGCGCAAACGTGATGTGCCGGATGACGATGTCGCGGAAATTGGGCGCATAGCGAGTGATCTTGTCGATAACCCGTTGCGCCATCTCGTTTTTCAGATGTCCATGCTGATCGCGGGGCGCCTCGACGGGAAACGCGTAGGCGTAGGCGCTCGCGGCGTGCTTGCCCGGCGGCGCCAAGCCGGCATCCATGCAGGACGGGATCTGCATGCCCAGTGACGGATTGTCGGGCACCAGGCCCCGGGTACACACCTCCCACTGCCGCTGCTGTTCCTCCGGTGATCCGAAGATCCCGATGGACTGCTGCATTCCCGGCTCGTTGAGCAACTCATACGGCGGCGCGAACTCCGGCCGGTCATCGAGGGCGAAATGGATCTGGACGAAGGCCGCGCGGTGGTCGCGCCCACCCACTCTGGCGACCACATCGGCGGGTAGGTGCTCCGCACCGACGAGATCGGTGAGCGTGAGGTCGGGCGACAGGTTGGAGACCACGACGGGCGCGGTGATCGTCGACCCGTCGCGCAGTCGCACCCCGGTGGCGCGGTCGTCGTCCACCAGGATCTTCTCGACCTTGGTCCGGAACCGCATCTCGCCGCCACGCGAGACGAAGAGGTCGCGGAGGTGTTCAGTGAGAGCGCCGATACCGCCTTCGAGCTTCGTCATCATGGCCGTGCTGTCGTCCGGTACTGCCAGCGCAAAGGCCAGGCAGGTCGCGCTGCCTGGGGTGTACGGGCCGCGGTAGGTGGAGTTGACGGCCAGAAACGCCAGCATCCCGCGCATGATGGCGTGCTTTTCTTTGTCCGGCAGGTAGCGGTCGATGGCGTCCATCGCCGAGCCGAACAGCATCTCGTGGATGGCCTTCCGTTCGGCCTCGTTGGCCGCGCAGGCATACATCTCGTCGAGTGTCTTCGGTGGTGTGCGCACTTCGAATCGGCCCAGCGCTTTCGCGGGACCCTGGCTCCAGGCGATCAATTCGGCCATACCCATGATCGCGTCGGCGCCGTGTTTCTCGCCGAGATGCGTCATCAACTGCATCGGGTCGCGGTAGAAGATCATCGGCTCCTCACCGGACTCGCCGATGTTGACCGACATCACCTCGGCTTCGACGGTCGGAAGAGTATCCAGGCCAAGCTCTTTGGTGATCTGCGGCGCCGCGGGAAACTGCACCGAACCGGCGATCTCGTAACGGAATCCGTCGATGAGTTCGACCGTCGCGGCCATCCCACCGCTGTAGGTGTTGGCCTCCAGGCACAGCGTGTGCAGACCCGCACCCTGCAGGATGGCCGCCGCCGTCAGACCGTTGTGCCCGGCGCCGATCACGATCGCGTCATAGTCAGTCATGGTTGGCACAATATGTCAGTACTGACACATTCGCGATAGCATCTGGCGCGATGACCGAGTCGACGAACCTCCATGAGCTGCGGCGGCGAACCACGCACGAGGCGTTGCGTCGGGTCGCGCTGGCACACTTCGCCGACAGGGGCTTCGCCAACGTGACGGTGACGCAGCTGGCCACCGAGGCCGGTGTCACCGAGCGCACGTTCTTCCGGCATTTCCCGAGCAAGGAAGCGGTTCTGTTCCAGGACTACGACACTCATCTGGAGTGGCTGGCGGAGGCATTGGCGCAGCGGCCCGCGCCGGAGTCGCTGTTCGATGCAGTGCTGGCGAGTGTGGCGAGCTTCCCGCATGACGTCGAGGTGGTTCGCCAAGCCGCACTGGCCCGTTCGACGTTGATATCCGCCGAACGCGTCGCCGCGCACCTGCGCGTGGTGCAGTCGTCATTCGCCGCGGTGCTGACCGACTTCATCAAGACCCGCCACGCGGGCGTGCCTGACCTCGACCTCATCGCCGAGGTCGCAGGCGCCGCCCTGGCAGCGGCGCTGGTGGTGGCGGTTCAGAAGTGGGGTGACGACGGCTGTACCGGCGACCTGGGCGAAATCGTCGCTACGAGTGTCGATCTGATTCGTTCCGGACTGGCTCCGCTGGTTTAGCCGGTGAGTCGCACCAGCGGCAGCCATGCCGCGATCTCGCCGGCCCGCGAACCGGACAGGCGCAGCGCACCGGCCGACGTCGCATTGGGTACATCCAGGAGTCCGGTAGCCAGCAGCAGCCAGGTTCGGGGATCGGTCTCGACGACGTTGGGCGGTGTGCCACGGGTGTGCCGCGACCCGGCGATGCACTGCACGGCGACGAACGGCGGGATGCGCACCTCGACGCTGGCGCCGGGCGCTTCGGCGGCCAGCGTGCGGGCGGTCAACCGGACCGCCGCCGCGAGTTCGGTGCGATCCGGCGCCGGGAGGGCGTCGTCACGCAGCCAGGCCTCGACTGCGTGGACGGCGGCGCGGGTCTTGGCCGCGTCAGCGTTCTGGCGGGGTGGCACGGCTCAGAGTTTCAGGGCGGCGCGGACGCGCTCGGTGTCGGCGGGGGTCCAGCCGTCCGGCGGGGCCACCGCGGCGAGTGCGTCCAGGATGTCGTTGCCGTAGTTGTGGCCGTGCCCGCCAGGCACGCCCTCGGCGTTCGTCAGGTCGGCACTGACCTGCCAGAACGTGACGACCGGGCTCCACTGCATGGCCGCGCTGCGGTCGTGCCCACGGGGTTCGGTGAGCCAAGCGGGCCGGCTGAACAGCAGTTCGGGCGACCACCAGACCACCGGGTCGGAGGGATGCTGCAGAAACAGCACCCGCAGGCCGTCCCACGGCGGACCGGTTGCCCGCGAGACGTCGACCGGGGTGTTGGCTTCGGAGAACCGGACGGTTCGCCCGTTGTCGTAGCGCGGCTGCACCTCGGTGGTGCCTGGATCGCGGCGGGCGATGAGCGCATGCCACAGGGTGCTCTCCTGCGGCGGCCCGACCCACAGCACCGCATCGAAACCCATCCGCCGGATGTCGGGCAGCCAGCCGAATGCGGCCTGGCCGGCCATCGATCCCAAGCTCTCGCCGTAAAGGACGAGCTTCGGACGGTGCTGCGGCGGGAGTTGCGCCCAGCGTTCGTGGACGGCATCGATCAGCATCCGGCCGGAGTCCCGAGACTTCTGTTTATCCGCAAGGAACGAAATCCAGCTCGGCAGAAAGGAATACTGCAGACCGACGATTGCGGTGTCGCCGTTGTACATGGTCTCCACCGAAGTCGCCGCGACCGGATCGATCCAGCCGGTGCCGGTGGTCGGCGCGATCATCAGGACCTTGCGGGTGAACGCGCCGGTGCGCTCGAGTTCGTGGACGAGGACATCGAGCCGTCCCTGGTCGTCGGGCGCGGTGTGCAGTCCGGCGTAGACCCGGATCGGCTCCTTGGCGGGTGCGCCGTTGATCTTGGTCAGCTCGGCGGCATGCAGTCCGGTGCCGACGAAGTCGCGGCCCTGGAATCCCAGCGTGTCCCAGGGCGCCAATGAGCTTGGGCTGCCAGACCTTTCCGGCAGCAGCGGCTGCGAGACGCCGCTGGGGGTCGCGCCGTCCCGTGGCTGGAAAACGGCGTTGGCGCCGGCGAAGAAGCCGCGGACCAGCACACCGTCGAACAGCAAAACCAGCAACGCCACCACGATCGTGGTGCCGATGAACAGCGCCACCTCGTCGTGCAGACGCCAGCGCCGAATCAGCTTGCGCGCCAACAGCTTTATCACATCGATCAGCACCCGGAACGCCGACACCAGGAGCGCGCTGACCACCCCGGCGACGGCCAGCGTGCGCAAGTAGCCCGGGTTCGTCGGCCCCTCGATGCCCATCAACGCGGACAACTGCCGCTGCCAGGCCGCAGCCGGAATGAGCATCAGCACGCACGCCGCCGGTGCGAGAACGACAACCGCCACCTTCATCCACCAGAGCACCCGCGGCGACGGTGGCCACCACCTGGCGCCGCGGAGCACCAAGCGATCGAGAGCCTCGCCGATCAGCACGCCCAGGCCGTAACCGAACGCCGCGTTCACGCCGCCAATCAGCCCCTGGAACAACCACTCTCGCGGTACCAGTGACGGCGTCAACGACAGGCAGAAGAACAGAGCGCCGAACACCACCCCGACGAACTTCAGGCGGAGCAGACCCCAGGCCCACACCAGCAGCGGGTGGCGCTCACCGTCGCTCATCGCAGTAGAGCGGCCAGCACCCCTTCGGACGTGCTGCGCAACTCCGCCAGAGACACGGTGAACAAGCCCTGCACCTCGACCGAGTCCGAACCCTGATCGACGACGCCGATCCGGGTCGCGGGCAGGCCGCGCGCTTCACACATCGAGGTGAATCGGCTCTCCTCGGTGCGCGGCACCGCGACCAGCACCCGGCCGGACGACTCGGAGAACAGCGTGACGAACGGGTCTGCACCGTCGGGAAGCACGAGGCGGCAACCGGTTTCGCCAGCCATCGCGGACTCGACGACGGCCTGCGCCAGTCCGCCCTCGGACAGGTCGTGGGCCGCGGACACCAGGCCGTCGCGGGACGCGGCGCTCAGCACCTCGGCGATCAGTCGCTCGCGGGCCAGGTCGACCGCGGGCGGTGTGCCGCCCAGGTGGTCGGCGGTGACCTGCGCCCAGATCGAGCCGTCCAACTCGTCGCGGGTGTCGCCGAGCAGGATCAGCGTCTCGCCCGGTTCGGTGCCCATCGCGGTCGGGAGGCGGCGGGTGACGTCGTCGATCACGCCGAGCACACCGACCACCGGGGTGGGCATGATCGCCGTCGTCCCGGTCTGGTTGTAGAAGCTGACGTTGCCGCCGGTCACCGGAATGCCCAGTGCCGCACAGCCATCCGCCAGGCCGCGGACCGCCTGGGAGAATTGCCACATCACGCCCGGGTCCTCCGGCGAGCCGAAGTTCAGGCAGTTGGTCACCGCGACCGGAGTCGCGCCGGTGACTGCGACGTTGCGGTAGGCCTCGGCGAGCGCAAGCTGCGCGCCGACGTAGGGATCGAGCAGGGTGTAGCGGCCGGACGCGTCGGTCGACACCGCGATGCCGCGGCCGGTCGTCTCGTCAACGCGCAAGACACCGCCGTCGGCATGCTCGGCCAGCACCGTGTTGCCACGCACGTAGCGGTCGTACTGCTCGGTGATGAACGCTCGACTGCACAAATGCGGACTGCCCAGCAGCGCAAGCAAAGTCGCGCGCAACTCATCCCCCGAAGCGGGCCGCTTCAGTCCGGCCGAGGTGTCGGCGATGAGCGCATCCTGCGAGTCGGGCCGGGCAACCGGCCGCTCGTAGATCGGGCCTTCGTGGGCGACGGTGCGCGGCGGCACGTCGACGACGGTCTCGCCGTGCCAGGTGATCTGCAGGCGGTCGCCGTCGGTGACCTCGCCGATGGTGGTGGCCAGCACCTCCCACTTACGGCACACGGCCATGAACGCGTCGACGTTCTCCGGCGCGACGACCGCGCACATCCGCTCCTGCGACTCGCTGGAGAGGATCTCGGCGGGCGTCATGTCCTTCGCGCGCAACGGCACGGTGTCCAGTCGGATCGCCATCCCGCCATCGCCGGCCGACGCGAGTTCCGATGTGGCACAAGATAATCCAGCCCCACCCAGATCTTGAATGCCGATCACCAGGCCGGCGGCGTACAACTCGAGACAGCACTCGATGAGCACCTTCTCGGTGAACGGGTCGCCGACCTGAACCGAGGGGAGCTTCTTGCGGCCTGATCCGGACTCGTCGCCGCCAAAGGTCTCCGACGCCAGCACCGACACGCCGCCGATGCCGTCGAGCCCGGTGCGCGCGCCGAACAGGATGATTTTGTTGCCCGCACCCGACGCGAAGGCGAGGTGCAGGTCTTCCTTGCGCAGCACCCCGACGCACAACGCGTTCACCAAGGGGTTGCCGGCGTAGCAGGCGTCGAAGACGGTCTCGCCGCCGATGTTCGGCAAGCCGAGCGAGTTGCCATAGCCGCCGATGCCACGCACCACACCGTCGAGCACGCGGCGAGTGTCGGGTGCGTCGGCGGCGCCGAACCGCAGTTGATCCATCACCGCGACCGGGCGGGCGCCCATCGCCATGATGTCGCGGACGATGCCGCCGACCCCGGTGGCCGCGCCCTGATAGGGCTCGACATAGGACGGGTGGTTGTGCGACTCGACCTTGAAGGTGACGGCCCAGCCGTCGCCGATGTCGACGACGCCGGCGTTCTCCCCGATGCCGGCCAGCATGCCGGCCCGCATCTCGTCGGTGGTGGTCTCGCCGAAGTACCGCAGATGCACCTTGGACGACTTGTAGGAGCAGTGCTCGCTCCACATCACCGAGTACATCGCCAGCTCGGCGTCGGTGGGGCGACGGCCCAGGATGTCGCGGATGCGCTGATATTCGTCGTCTTTGAGACCGAGCTCGCGGAACGGTTGCGGCTGGTCAGGAGTGGCCGCGGCCCGCTCGACGGTATCGGTTGCGTGAGTGAGCCCAGACGTCACGCACACAGTCTAGGTGCCGGGGCGGCTAGCCCGCGCCGGCGATGCAGAAGGCGTTGCCCTCCGGGTCGGCCAGCACCACCCAGCGGAAGTTGTCGCCGATGCTGTGCCGTTCGACCTCGGTCGCGCCGGCGGACTTCAGGCGGTCCACTTCGGTGTCGACGTCGGCGGCGCCGAAGTCGAGGTGGACCCGATTCTTCCCGGGTGTCGGATCGTCGACCTTCTGGAAACCCAGCTTGGGTCCGTTCGGACGGGCCACCGCGATAAAGGTGCCCGGAATCAGTTCCTGCGCCTCGCCGTCGAACTGCTCGGCCCACCACTGCGCGAGACGCAGCGGATCGGCGCAGTCGACGGTGATCATCTCCACGTTGAGTGCCATGTCCTTGACTTTAGTCCGGCGACGATGCGGGCCCATGGGCCCGCTGAGGAGCCGGACACATCAGATCTAGTCCGCCGTCGATGACCTCGGAGGTAATTGTGCAGCCTCATCGCAGCCAGACAGACTTTCATCCGAACCACTCATAACCTGGAGGGAATCATGACCGACACCCAAACCAACGCTCCCACAATGCGATTTAGCCCGGAGTTCTTCGCCGCCTTCTGGGCCGCCCCCAACATGTCGCACAGTATGGACATCCTGGCCGACGATATCGTCGGCTACTGGCCCGGCGACTCCGAGCCGGTGCGAGGCTTCGAGGCCTACACGCAGAAGATCGCCGACATCCTGGCCGCCGCACCGGATCTCAAGCTGGAGCTCGTCGACAGCGCCACCTGCGCCGGCGCCGCGGACGGCGAGGAACTGTTCTTTCTGCACTACGTCGGACGGGCGACCGGTCCGGACGGGCCGTTCGAGATCCGCGGTCTGGACCGGGTTCGCACCCGCGACGGCATAGTCGTGGAGAACGTGATCCGCTACGACCCGTTGTTCGTCTAGCTCGGCGACAGGAAGGCGCGCAGCGCCGCCGCGTACATCGGAACGTCGTTGGTGCCCATCAGTTCTCGTGCCGAGTGCATCGCAAGCTGGGGGGCGCCAACGTCGACCGTGGCGATCCCGGTCCGGGCCGCGGTCATCGGGCCGATCGTCGAGCCGCACGGCAGGTCGGCGCGGTGTTCGTAGCGCTGCAGCGGCACCCCGGCCTGTTCGCACGCGAGCGCAAACGCCGCCGCGGTGCGCCCGTCGGTGGCGTAGCGCAGATTCGGATGCACCTTGAGCACCGGGCCGCCGTTGATCGCGATGTGGTGGCCGGGCTCGTGGCGTTCCGGGTAATTCGGGTGCGTGGCGTGGGCCATGTCCGCCGAGGCCACCATCGACCCCGACATCCGCCGCAGGAAGTCTTCACGCCCGCCGCCAGCTGCCAGCACGATGCGCTCGAGCGTGGTCACCAGCAGCTCGGAGTCGGCGCCGTGGTCCGAGGTCGACCCCACTTCTTCGTGGTCGAACAACGCCAGCACCGGCAGGTATTCGCCCGGCGCGGTGTCGAGTAATGCTTCCAGGCCCGCGTAGCAGGAGGCCTGGTTGTCCAGCCGCGGGGCGCTGATGAATTCGCCGTAGCCACCCGACTGGGTCGACAGCGTCAGGTCGTGCGTCATCAGGTCGGCGCCGAGCACCGCGCCGGGGCTGACGCCAACCCGCTCCGCCACGTAACCGATGAACGACCGGCTTCCGCGGCTCGCGCCCCACACCCCGTTGACGTGTCGCTGCGGGTCGAGGCTCAGTGACTTGCGGTCCTCGGCCAGGTGGATGGCCAGTTGCGGCACCCGCAGGATCGGGTCGTCGATGCGGACCAGGCGATGGGCGATGCCGTCCCCGTCGCGCACCGACAGCCGGCCGCTGATACCGAGGTCGCGGTCGAGCCAGGAGTTCAGCCACGCACCGCCGTACGGCTCGAGGGCGACCACGTGCCACCCGGCGACCTCACGGTCGGGATGCTGCTTGACCCGCAGGTTAGGGCTGTCGGTGTGACCGCCGATCACCCGGAACGGCCGTACGCCGCCAGTGCTGTCCCAGGCCACCAGCGACCCGGCCCGCACGGTGAAGAATTTGCCCGCCTGCGGCCACTCGTCGGCCTCCGCGAGCTCGGTGAAGCCCGCCGTGAGCAATCGCGCCGCAACTGTGGTGCAGACGTGGAACGGCGACGGGGACGCGTCGACGAATGCGCAGAGCCCAAGTGCGGTGGCCGCCATGGACCCATCTTTTCATCACGTCTCCACCTGAGCCGTTAGGGTCAAGGACGTGCCCACCCCGCAACCTCAGCAGGTGCTTGCGCCGCTGACGCCGGCCGCGATCTTCCTGGTGGTCACCATCGACGACGGCGGCGAAGAGACCGTGCATGACGCGCTGTCCGGAATCTCGGGGTTGGTGCGCTCGACCGGCTTCCGCGATCCCGCCAAGAACCTGTCGGTGATCACGTCGATCGGATCGCATGCCTGGGACCGGTTGTTCGAGGGGCCGCGACCGGCCGAGCTACATCCGTTCGTGGAACTGGACGGCCCCGACCACGCGGCACCGGCTACGCCCGGCGACCTGTTGTTCCACGTGCGGGCAGAGACGCTGGATGTGTGTTTCGAGTTGGCCGGCAACATTCTTCGATCGATGACCGGCGCGGTGACCGTGGTCGACGAGGTGCACGGTTTCCGATTCTTCGACAACCGCGATCTGCTCGGATTCGTCGACGGAACGGAGAATCCCGCTGGCGCACTGGCAGTTTCGGCCACCACCATCGGTGACGAGGATGCCGAATTCACCGGCGGCTGCTATGTGCATGTGCAGAAATACCTGCACGACATGGGATCGTGGGATTCGCTGTCGGTCAGCGAGCAGGAACACGTGATCGGTCGGACCAAGCTGGAAGATCTCGAACTCGACGATCACGACAAGCCGGCCAATGCGCACATCGCGCTCAACGTCATCACCGACGACGACGGCACCGAGCTGAAGATCGTCCGGCACAACATGCCTTTCGGCGAACTCGGTAAGGGCGAATTCGGCACCTACTTCATCGGCTACTCGCGCACGCCGCAGGTGACCGAGCAGATGCTGCACAACATGTTTCTCGGGGATCCGCCCGGCAACACCGACCGGATCCTGGACTTCTCCACCGCGGTCACCGGTGGGCTGTTCTTCTCCCCCACCGTCGACTTTCTCGACGACCCGCCGTCGTTGCCGATCTCTGCGGCACCGACTCCGGCGGTGCTCAAAACATCCGCGGATGGCTCATTGGCGATCGGCAGTTTGAAAGGAACCCCGCAATGAACAACCTGTATCGCGATCTCGCCCCGATCACCGAAGAAGCTTGGGACGAAATCGAAGTGGAGGCGAGGCGCACCTTCAAGCGTCACATCGCCGGCCGCCGCGTCGTCGACGTCAGCGAGCCGGCCGGACCGGCTGCTGCCGCCGTCAGCACCGGACGACTGCTGGACGTCAAGTCGCCCTCCGACGGAGTGATCACCCACCTGCGGGCCAGCAAACCACTTGTCCGGCTTCGGGTTCCGTTCACCTTGTCACGTTCGGAGATCGACGATGTGGAGCGTGGCTCGCAGGACTCCGACTGGGACCCGGTGAAGGCCGCCGCCAAGAAGCTGGCCTTCGCCGAAGACCGGGCCATCTTCGAGGGCTACGGCGCCGCCTCGATCGAGGGCATTCGCGACTCGAGCAGCAACCCGCCGCTGAAGCTTCCGGAAGACCCCCGCGCGATTCCGGACATCATCACCCAAGCGCTGTCCGAGCTCCGTTTGGCCGGTGTGGACGGCCCGTACGCGGTGCTGCTCTCCGCCGACGTCTACACCAAGGTGAGCGAGACGACCGAGCACGGATATCCGATCCTCGAGCACATCAACCGGCTGGTCAACGGGGACATCATCTGGGCGCCTGCGATCGACGGCGCCTTCGTGCTGACCACCCGCGGCGGCGATTTCGACTTGCAGCTGGGCACTGACGTGTCGATCGGCTACCTGTCGCACAACGCGGAGTCGGTGGATCTGTATCTGCAGGAAACCCTCACGTTCCTGAGCTACACCGCGGAGGCTTCGGTCGCGCTGAGCGTGTAGCCGATTCACTCAGACTTCGGCTGCTCTACAAACACGCGCCGATCGAATGGGTGGAACATCCCATAATCCGGCGTTCAGGCGGGCTAACCTGACGTCATGGTCCATGCCGAGCTGCAGGACGAGCGGCGCCTGACGGCCAAGGGTCTAGCCACCCGCGAACGGATCCTCAAGGTTGCAGCCGAACTCGTCCTGCGCGAAGGCCTTTCGACGCTGAGCATGGACGCTCTGCGCAAGGCCGCATCGGTCAGCGGATCACAGCTCGCCCACTACTTCGCCGACAAGCAGGCGCTTATCGGCGCGGTTATCACCCGCCAGATCGGGGTCGTGCTGGACTTCCATCGCCAGCCCAAGCTGGGGGCGTTGGACACCTTCGACGATTTCGAGCGGTGGGTCGACCTGAACATGCGGTACCTGCGACGCATCGGTTATTCCGGCACACCGACCTACCACGCATTGGCGGGGCAGCTCGGAAAATCCGACCTCGTCACGCGGGAAACCCTGGCAGCCGGTTATCGGCAGTGGATCGATTTGTTGGAGAACGCAATTCAGCAGATGAAAGATCGCGGCGTCATCGTCGCCGGTGCCGAACCACGACGTCTGGCACTGGTCATCGTCAGCGCCCATCAAGGCGGTGGCACGCTGGCCTTCACCTACAAAGCCGACTGGCCGCACGCCGACGCCGTCCGATTCGCGGTCAACTACCTCCGGACGTTTGCCGCCGCTCCCGCCGATCGGGTACCGCGCCCCGCGCGACCTCCCCGCGGCAAGCGCGCGAGCGTGCGAGCGGGCTGACGATCGGCGAAAGGATTCGGCACCGTTGGCTGACGACACCACATCACGGCTGACCCGCAAAGGCCGCGCGACCCGTGCACGCATCGTCGACGTCGCCGCGCGGCTGATGTTCAAGCGCGGCGTCGCCGGCACCAGCATCGAAGACGTGCGTAGCGAAGCCGCCGTCAGCGGTTCGCAGATCTCGCACTACTTCGACGACAAACGTGATCTGACCCGCAATGTGATCGGCGCACGCCGCACGCGGGTCCACGAATTTCACACCCAGTCAAGCCTGGGCGCACTCGACAGCTTCGCGGCTCTGGACGCATGGGTCGAGGCCACGCTTGCCGACCTCGACCCGGTCTACCGCAAGGGCGGGTGCGTATACGGTTCGCTGGCAGGCGAATTGATCGAGGCCGACGCGGAGATCCACGGCGACCTCGCCGAGGGCTACGACGAATGGATCGAGTTGTTCCACGACGGGCTCACGGCAATGCGCCGCCGCGGCGAGCTGCGACCCGACGCCGACCCACGCCATATCGCGGTCTCATTGGTCGCCGCCCACCAGGGTGGCGCCCTGCTCACCTTTATCACCGATGACCCCGAGCCGCTGCGCACTGCGCTGACCGCTGCGGTCGACTACGCACGTTCCTTCGCGACGACCCCCAAGCGCCCGAGGTCCGGGCCCGGCCGCCAAACAGGTTGAGCGGTTCACCGCCGCCGGTAGACGAAATGGGTTACGTGACCCATAATATTGGGTGGCATATCCCAATAAGTCGTCACAAAGGAAGCCCCACCATGACCGATGGACTGCCCACCGCACCTGCAGTGGTCCGCGAACGCCCAGGCGGCACGATGATGCGCGCCATCGTGCTGGAGAAATTCGGCGGACTCGACAGCTTGGTCCACACCGACATCCCCAAGCCGCGACCCAAAGATGGTGAGGTCGTCATCAAGATCCACGCCTTCGGTCTCAACCACGCCGAGACGCACATGCGCAGAGGGGAATGGGCCGAGGCTGCCGAAGTGAGTGGCATCGAATGCGTCGGCATCGTCGACGCATGCCCGGGCGGCGAATTTCCGATTGGCGCCAAAGTCGCCGCATTGATGGGCGGCCTCGGACGAACCATCAACGGTAGCTATGCCGAGTACACCCGGGTCCGCGCGGCCAACGTCGCCCTCATCGAATCCGACTTACCGTGGTCACAATTGGCGGCACTTCCGGAAACCTTCTCGACGGCGTGGACCTGCCTCTTCCACAACCTGAAATTGTCCGCGGGCGAAACTCTCGTAATCCGGGGCGCCACTTCGTCATTAGGTCAGGCCGCGGTGAAGATGGCGGTCGCCGCAGGTGCTCGCGTCATCGCCACCGCGCGTACGCGCGAGCGTTTCAGCATGCTGGAATCCCTCGGCGTCGCACGGGTCGAGCTGGAGTCACCTGCGCTGGCGGCCAGCATCACCGACGCCAAGCAGATCGACAAGGTGCTCGACTTCGTCGGCAACAGCACCATCCTCGACTCGCTGGACATGCTTCGCCGCGACGGCACAGCCTGCCTGGCCGGGTGGCTTGGCGGACTCGCTCCCATCGGGGACTTCAACCCGCTGCTGCGTATGCCCAGCGGCGTCAATTGGAACTTTTTTGGCAGCTTCGTGTTCGGCGAGCCCGGCTTCCCGGTGTCCGACGTGCCGCTGCAGGACATCGCCAACCAGGTGGAACAGGGCCTGCTGGAGGCGGCGCCGTCGCGAGTTTTCGGCTTCGACCAGATCCGAGAAGCGCACCAGGTCATGGAGGCCGGCGAAGCTGGCGGGAAAATGGTGGTGGTTGTCGAATGAGCACAAGATGATAGGGCGATGACCCCATCGATCCTGGTCTTCGACGTTAACGAGACGCTGATCGACATCGACTCCATCGCACCGCTTTTCGAGAGGATCTTCGGCGACGCGCAGGCGATGCGGGAGTGGTTCGGTCAACTGGTGATGTATTCGATGACCGTCACCGCGTCGGGACATTACGTCGACTTTTTCACGCTCGGTCAGGGAGTTCTTCGGATGCTCGCGACCACCCGCGGCGTGGATATCATCAATGACGACGAAGATGCGCTGAAGCATGCGCTGCTAACCATGCCCGCTCATCCTGACGTTGCAGAGGGATTAACGCTTCTGCGCGACAACGGATTCCGACTCGTGACCCTGACGAACTCGCCGCCCAATCCGTTCGGGCCGAGCCCGATCGAACACGCTATGCTAGGTCACCTGTTTGAGCGGCAGTTCAGCGTCGATGCGTGCCGAATGTTCAAGCCCGCCCCGACCGCCTACCTGTACGTGTGCGAGCAACTCGGGGTCACCCCGGCGGACTGCATGATGGTCGCGGCGCACGTCTGGGACATCATCGGCGCACAGGCCGCAGGCTTGCGCGGCGCCCTGATCACCCGGCCTGGCAATGCGGCGTTGCCCGTCCCCGGCTTGCTGCAGCCAACGATCGTCGCGGCCGATCTGCGCGATCTCGCCACCAACCTCACAAACTCCGCGCCGCCGACGTCTACCCGATAGAACAGCAACGACGACCGCCGGAGGCGACCATGTCCACCACGACCACCACGACTCGTCACGTCGTTATCGACTCACCGATCGGGCCGCTCACCTTGGTGCGCGACGACGAGGGCCTGACCGGTCTGTACTACCCGGGTCACTGGACCAATCCGGACCAGAGCAGCTTCGGTCCGCAGGTCGAGGTCGGCGACGAGCGCGGCTTCGACGCGGCGATCACCCAGTTGAACGAGTACTTCGCCGGTGAGCGAAAAGATTTCGATCTGCCGCTCAATCCGCTCGGCAGCGAACGGGCCCGCAAGTTCTGGCAGCTCCTCGCGGAGATTCCCTACGGACAGACCACCACCTACGGTGCGCTGGCCCATCGAATCGGCGACGGCATCAGCGCGCGCGCCATCGGCGGGTTCGTCGGCCACAACCCGTTGTCGATCTTCATTCCCTGCCACCGGGTAGTCGGATCCACGGGGAAGTTGACCGGATACGCCGGCGGGCTCGAGCGCAAGCAGTACCTGCTCGAGTTGGAAAAGGCCATACCCGTTGCACCACAAGCACTCTGGTAAGCATGATGAAGCCACCGTTCGAGAGCGTGGTGGCCGGCCACGGGGCCACCGTGCTGCGGGTGGCACGGGCGGTTCTCGGCCACGCCGACGCTGACGACGCCTGGTCGGAGACCTTCCTGGCGGCGATGAAGGCCTACCCCGACCTGCCCGCCGACGCGAATGTCGAGGCGTGGCTGGTCACGATCGCTCACCGCAAGGCGATCGACATCGTCCGCGCGACGAACCGAAGGGCCACCCCGGTCCCGGACACTCCGGACCGGCCGTCGAACACCGCCGACGATCATTCGGATCTGACCAACGCCGTAGCTGCGCTCCCGCCCAAGCAACGTCAGGCGGTGGCCTACCACTACCTCGCCGGGTTGCCCTACGCCGAGATCGCCGCACTGCTCGACAGCAGCGCCGCCGCCGCCCGCCGCGCCGCCGCCGACGGCATCGCCACCCTGCGGCGCACCTACCCTCTGGAGTCTGATCATGAACAACATTGACCTGACCGCGCACTACCCGGTCGACGACAACGACCTCACCCGACTGCAGGCCCGCCTGGCCGCGGCCGCCGAGCGCAACGGAACACTCGACATCGCCTATCGCACAATCGATTCCCCCGTCGGCACGCTGCTGATCGCCGCCACCCCTGCAGGCCTGGTGCGCGTGGCATTCAGTAACGAGGGTCACGACGGTGTGCTGCAGAACCTGTCCGACCGGATCAGCTCCCGCGTGTTGCACGCACCGGCGCGCCTCGACACCGTCGCGCGGCAACTCGACGAATATTTCGCCGGACGACGGCACACGTTCGACGTGCCGCTGGATTGGCAGCTGTCCAAGGGATTTCGCCGTGTGGTCCTCGAACACCTCGCCCACGACATCCAGTACGGAAGCACCGCCAGCTACGGCACTCTCGCCCGACTGTCCGGTTCTCCCAAAGCAGTTCGTGCTGTCGGTACGACCTGCGCGACCAATCCCATCCCGGTCGTGGTGCCGTGTCACCGGGTGGTCCGGTCTGACGGCAGCATGGGCGGCTATCGTGGCGGCCCGGCCGCCAAGCGCGCGCTGCTGGATCTGGAAGGCGTCGCGTGACTCCGGCTCGCAATCGAGTCTCCCCGCGCGGCAACATCATTGCGGTCGAGGGCCGCGGGGCGTGGATGGGCAACCGGGGACGGCTGCATGAGGGCACTGGCACCCGCGATATCGTTCGCAACCACCGGGGTAAGGCCTGGATCACCTGCCTGCTCGAATTCAGGGGCCGCTACACCCAGCAGTGGGCCCCGACCCACTACACCCAGTTGTTCTTCCTCGACGAAGCGGTCGCCTTTGCGGCAGGACACCGGCCCTGCGCAGA
The DNA here is from genome assembly GCA_963822655.1 of uncultured Actinomycetota bacterium. Classification (GTDB taxonomy): domain Bacteria; phylum Actinomycetota; class Actinomycetes; order Mycobacteriales; family Mycobacteriaceae; genus Mycobacterium. Next base: position 78,543 of record CAWGIJ010000011.1, on the reverse strand, counting down.
ATGCCGCCGCAGCGATTACAACGCCTACCGGCGGGCCTGGCAGGAAAACCACGGTGAACCAATGCCTTACGCCAAAGAGATGGACACCGTCCTACACCGTGAGCGCACCGGCGAGCCAGAGCAGATGACGTGGGCCGGCCTGCCCGACGGCGTGTTCGTCGAGACCGATGACGGGCCCGCCCTCGTCGTCGGCGATCACCTCACGGTGTTCGACGAGTCGGCCTACGCATACGGGCAGCGCCTCCCCCGGCCGGTCGACGGTCTCGCGTCCGTGATCACGCCGCCATCGAACGTCGCGGTGCTCTGCGCCGGGTATCGCGTGCACATCGATCAGGCCGCCGGCTGACCCAAGCTCAGTCGTAGGCTGACAGTCCATCCATACGGAAGGGCCGAAAATGGCAGCAGCCGAAGATACTTACGACGTCATCGTGCTCGGAGCCGGCCCGGTCGGCCAGAACGCCGCCGAACGGGCCCGGGCGGGCGGTCTCAGCGTCGTGATGGTCGAACGCGAACTCGTCGGGGGGGAATGTTCCTACTGGGGGTGCGTGCCCAGTAAAGCATTATTGCGTCCGGTGCTCGCGATCGCCGACGCCGAGCACGTCGACGGCGCCCGCGAAGCTGTCACCGGGTCGATCAACGCGGCCGGCGTTTTCGGTCGACGGGACCGCTACGTGACCAACTGGGACGACGCGGGCCAGGCCGATTGGGTCGCCGGTATCGGTGCAACTCTGGTGCGCGGCCACGGACGACTGGACGGACCCCGTCGCGTGACGGTCACGGCGGCAAGTGGGGAACCGTCGGTGCTCACCGCCCGACACGCTGTTGTGATTTGCATCGGAAGCCGCGCTGCGCTGCCGGATATACCAGGCATCACCGAGGCCCATCCATGGACGAATCGCCAAGGCACCGACAGCAGTTCGGTGCCCAACCGGCTGGCCGTCGTCGGTGCGGGCGGCGTCGGCGTCGAAATGGCCACTGCATGGCATGGCTTGGGAGCCTCGGTGATCTTGTTGGTCCGCGGATCGAGTTTGCTTCCGCGGATGGAACCATTTGTCGGCGTGCTCGTCGAACGCGGATTTCGGGATTCCGGCATCGATGTACGGCTGAACGCGTCGGTGACCGGGCTGCGCCGCCCCGATCCGGAGGGACCTGTGACTGTGGTGCTGGGCGACGACACCATGTTGGAAGTGGACGAAGTGCTGTTTGCGACAGGTCGCGCTCCGCTCAGTGATGACATCGGTTTGGAGACAGTCGGACTCACTCCTGGCAGTTGGCTCGATGTCGACGACACCTGCCGCGTCCGGGCAATCGCAGACGGTTGGCTCTACGCGGCCGGCGACGCCAACCATCGGGCATTGCTGACCCACGAAGGCAAGTATCAGGCGCGCATTGCAGGCGCGGCGATCGCGGCGCGAGCGACGGGTCGGGCCCTGGACACGGCGCCGTGGGGCGTGCACTCGGCTACGGCTGACCACCATGCAGTGCCTCAGGTTTTCTTCACGGATCCCGAAGCCGCGGCAGTCGGACTATCGGCCCGAGAAGCCGAGCGAGCCGGCCACCGGGTACGGGCCGTTGACGTCGAGATCGGCGACGTGGTGAAGGGAGCGCAACTCTATGCCGATGGCTACTCCGGACGGGCGCGAATGGTCGTCGACACCGACCACGGCTACCTGCTGGGCGTGACCTTCGTCGGCCCCGGCGTCTCGGAGTTGTTGCACTCAGCGACTATCGCTGTTGCCGGTCAAGTGCCCGTCGAGCGGTTGTGGCATGCCGTGCCGTGCTTTCCAACCATCAGCGAGGTGTGGCTGAGACTTCTTGAAGCATACCGAGATTCAACGGAATTCTAGTCGGGCCTCGGGTCGCCGAGTCGGGATCGGATCACTGCCCAGGGGTCGGCGTAGCGGCCGGAAGTATCGCCGTAGGCGGCCTTGCTCTTGAGGAACTGCCGTGCCACGGGCGCAATGAGGAACATCAAGTGCCGCTTCCAACCGGCGGCGGCGCGCATCTCGACGAGCATCTCCGGCCAGGAGTGCTGCTGAAACGACAGTGCTTCCTGGGCCCGATCGGTGTCCAACCAGTCTGTGATGAACCAGTTTTCGTCACTGTCCGGATCACCGGGTAGGCCGGCCGGCAAGACATTCGACAGGCCGCGCGCGGCGGCCAGCGCCAACCCGACCTCTTTCTGCCGGTGCAGATGCGAGTCGTCGCCGGCGATCAGCAGCGTCTCGCCCACGACGTCCGCGGTGGTCGCGGCGGCGAACGCGGTCGCGACGTCGCGCACGTCGACCGTGTGGATGCGGCCATCGGTGGGCAGGGCGCTCTCGAAGAACATCGCGTCGGCGTTGAACGGCATCGCCCCCGGATCGACGCTGATCACGCCACCGAGACGCAGGATCACCCATTCCAAACCCGAACCGCGGACCAGGTTTTCGGCTTCGACCTTGTGCTCGCCGTAGAGTTCGGACGGAGCCAGCGGGGAGTCGGCGCGCAGCCGGTCGGGATGCCGATGCGGATTGCGGGCGCCGTACACGGCGTTGCTGGATGCCAGCACGAAACGGGGTGGCCTCGTCGCCGACTGCGCAGCACGCACCAGAGCGGCGGTCGCATCGACGTTGACGCGCCGGCCGACGGCCGGGATGCGGTACATCGCGGGCAGGATCACCGCGGCCAAGTGCACGATCGCGCTCGGAGCCACCTGGGCAATCAACGCGTCGACCTCGGCCTGGTCGGTCAGATCCGCCCACTGTGCCTCGGCCCCCGCCGGCAGCGACTCGGCGGCCTTGCGCTGCTGCGGCGTCCCGAGGTCGGTGGCAACGACCTGGTGGCCGCCGGCGGTCAACCGGCGCACGGTCTGCGATCCGACGAGCCCGAAACCGCCGGTGACAAGCACTTTTTCGGCCATCGTCCCTCAGACGCTCATCCAGCTCCAGCAAACGAATATGACATTCTCCAAAAGCGAGAGTAGCATGTTCACAACGACGATCAGCGACGATTTGAGGGCTCCACCATGGCGGGCAGCAACCCGAAAGCGCCGAAAAATCGCGAGACCGCCAAGTGGGATCCCGAATTCACCAAGCAGGTCGCCAGGACCGTCGGGCCGTTGATCAAGCAGTACCACCGCGCCGAAGTCCGCAACATCGACAACATTCCGCCGACCGGCGGAGCCCTGGTGGTGTCCAACCACTCCGGCGGGATGCTGACCCCCGACGTCTTCATTTTCTCGCCGGCCTTCTACAACGAGTTCGGCTTCGACCGTCCCGTCTACACGCTCGCCCATTACGGAGTGTTCATCGGCCCGTTGGACGGCGTGCTGCGTCGCCTCGGGGTCATCGAGGCCAGCCGTGAGAATGCCGCCGTCGCACTGCATTCGGGTGCAGTGGTGCTGGTGTTCCCGGGCGGAGACTACGACTCCTACCGACCTACCTTCGAGAACACCATCGACTTCAACGGCAGGACCGGATACGTCCGCACCGCGATCGAGGCCGGCGTGCCTATCGTGCCGACGGTGTCGATCGGCGGCCAGGAGACCCAGCTGTTCCTGACGCGCGGCAACTGGCTGGCCAAGAAGCTGGGAATCACCAAGGTGCGCATGGACATTCTGCCCATCAGCATAGGTTTCCCGTTCGGGTTGAGCATGATCTTCCCGCCCAACCTTCCGCTGCCGTCGAAGGTGGTCACCGAGGTCCTCGAGCCGATCGACATCGCGGAGAAGTTCGGGCAGGACCCGGACATCGGCGAGGTGGACGAACACGTCCGCGCAGTGATGCAGAGTGCGCTGGACCGACTGGCCAAACAGCGCCGCTTCCCGATCCTCGGCTGAATCGGCACGGAGGTGGGCGTGAAAAGACTCAACGGCATGGACGCCATGCTGCTCTACAGCGAGACGCCCAACCTGCACACGCACACGCTGAAGGTGGCGATCGTCGACCCGTCCGCCAGCGGTGCGGAGTTCAGCTTCGAGGCATTCCGGCATCACCTGCTGCGGCGCCTGCACCTGCTGGATCCGTTGCGCTACAAGCTCGTTGACATCCCCTGGCGCTTACATCACCCGATGTGGCTGGAGAACTGCGACGTCGACCTGGACTACCACCTGCACCGGGTACACGTGCCGGCACCCGGCGGGCGCCGCGAACTCGACGCACTCATCGGCGATGTCGCGTCCACGCCGCTGGACCGCAGCAGACCGCTGTGGGAGTTCCATGTCGCCGAGGGGCTAGACGGCGGACGCTTCGCCCTGATCGGCAAGATCCATCACGCCTTGGCGGACGGTGTCGCCTCGGTCAACCTGCTGGCCCGGGCGATGGACCTCAGGGACGCCCCGACTGACGAGCGGGACAACGACGAGGCCGGGGTGCGCCCGACGACCGCAGGCCTGCTGATTGCGGCCGGTCGTGACCACATCCGCCAGATCACCGCTCTCCCCGGACTGGTCGGCGACGCGGCCAAGGGCTTCAGCCGGGTGCGCCGGCGCACCCGGGAGCGCGGCGACCACCCCGATCTCGCGGACGCCTTCGACGCGCCACCGACATTCCTCAACCACGTGGTGTCCCCGCAGCGCCGGTTCGCCACCACCGCACTGCGACTGGCTGACGTCAAGGAGACGTCGAAAAGCCTGGGCATCACGCTCAACGATGTCGTGCTGGCGACGGCGGCCGGTGCACTGCGGCAGCTGCTCCTGCGCTACGACGGCAAAGCCGACCGCCCGATCATCGCCTCGGTGCCGACCGCCACCGACAGATCGGATCGCCTCACGGGCAATGAGATCAGCGGCCTGTCGATCTCGCTGCCGGTGCACGTCGCCGATCCGGCCGAACGAGCCCAGCTCGTCGCGCTGGCCACCAAGATCGCCAAGGAGGATCACGAGATCCTCGGCCCGCGGCTCTATGGGCAACTGATGGGCTACCTCCCGACGGCGATCGCCCCGGCAGCGTTCCGTTGGCTCGGCCTGCGCGATGCGCCGAACAAGATGATGAACGTCGCGGTCTCCAGCGTTCCCGGGCCGCGCGAACGCGGCCATTTCGCCGGCGTCCCGGTCAGCGAGATCTACTCCACCGGCGTGCTGTCACCCGGCGCCCCGGTCAACATCACCGTGTGGAGCTACGTCGACCAGCTCGGCATCGCGGTCCTCACCGACGACGAAACCTTCCACGACCCGCATGAGGCCACCGAGGCGCTCAGCGAAGCATTCGGTGAATTACGCCGCGCAGCTGGACTTTCCGCGGGTGACACCGCGGTGCTGGCCGAGCACGCGCTGCGCTAGGCGGCCAGGACGGCGTCGAGCGCCGAGTAGAACAGACCCAACCCGTCGTCGGACGGCCCGGTCAGCGCCTCGGTGGCGTGCTCAGGATGCGGCATCAAGCCGACGACTCGGCCGTTGGCCGAACTGACGCCGGCGATGTCACGCAGCGAGCCGTTGGCGTTGTCGTGGTACCGGAACACCACGCGGCCTTCGCCTTCCAATTCGTCGAGCACGGCGTCGGAGGCCACGTAGCGGCCCTCGCCGGACTTCAGCGGGATCAGCAGGTCGGCGCCGGGTTCGTAGCGCGTCGTCCACGCCGTCGACGTCGACTCCACCCGCAGCCACACGTCGCGACAGACAAAGTGCAGACCGATGTTTCGGGTCAGCGCACCGGGCAGCAGGCCGGCCTCACACAGCACCTGAAAACCATTGCAGATGCCCAGAACCGGCATTCCGCGGTCGGCCGCCGCGACGACCTCGCCCATCACCGGTGCGAACTTCGCGATGGCGCCGCAGCGCAGATAGTCGCCGTAGGAGAACCCGCCGGGCACCACCACCGCGTCGACGCCCTTCAGATCGGCGTCGGCGTGCCAGAGGTTGACCGATTCGGCGCCGACGGCGCGTGCCGCACGGGCAGCGTCGACGTCGTCGAGCGTCCCGGGAAAGGTGATGACGCCGATCCGAGCCGTCACTGCGGCTCTCGGCTCACGGTCCAGTCCTCGATCACGGTGTTGGCCAGTAGCGATTCGGCGATCTCGGCGAGCGCCGCGTCGTCGACGCTGTCGTCGACCTCGAGCTCAAACCGCTTGCCCTGCCGAACATCTGAGATGCCACCATGACCGAGTCGGCCCAACGCGCCGACGATCGCCTGGCCCTGCGGGTCGAGAATCTCGCCCTTGGGCATTACGTGCACAACCACCCGGGCCACCCGCACTCCTCCTGCCGTTTCGGCTGATCGGCGCCAACTCTACCGGTCGGCCCCCTGACCGTCGTGCTAGCACGAGCCGAGATATGCGGCGCACATCGACGCCGACATGGCATCCAGCACCTGGGCGTCCGAGATGATCGGCCACGGCAGCTGCGGTGGGTCGGACGCCCACAGTGTCAGCTCGCTGATCGTGCTGTTCTCCGGATGCGCGACGAGGTAGGTGTGCAGGATCGTCGGCCCGCTCACCACCGCGGACAGCCGATTCGGCTCGTCGACGGTGACCGACGGCGACTCAGAGGCGGCCCCCAGTTGGCAGGCCCGCAGGGCCGTCTTGGCGGCGTCGAACACCGAAGTCGCGCTCTGACCGGCACGCCAGGTCTCGCCGCGCCAGTGCACGACCTCAGCCCGCAACTGCCATTGCCCCTGGGGTTTGTCGACCGTGGCTCGACTCGCGACCGCGGCATCCCGGGTTTCGTGCGGGAGTGCCGGCGTCGCGCACACTCCTTCGAAACGGAATCGGGGCGTTGCGGCGCCCGTCATCGCCGTGGCGGATGCGGCTGGCGACGGCCAGCGGTAGGTCGAGTCCAGCGGTATCGCCTCCCGCGGGATCCACGCGGTGTCCGGAATCCGGTCGCAGATCGGGGGGCAGGTTTCCGGTTCGGCGCGCGCAACACTCGACAGCGTCACGCACGTGACCAGCAGGCCACCACCGATTAGCGTCATCACCGCGGCTAGGCGCAAGCTCCTGCACCTCATGAGCGCACAATCGTAGGCATGCAACTCACGCATTTCGGTCATTCCTGCGTTCTTGTGGATTTCGGCCACACGACGGTTTTGTTTGATCCAGGCAACTTCTCGCACGGGTTCGAAGGCATCACCGGCCTGTCCGCGATCGTGATCACCCACCAGCACCCCGACCACGTCGACCAGGAGCGGCTGCCCGGCCTGCTCGATGGCAATCCGGGTGCCGCGCTGTACGCGGACCCGCAGACCGCCGAGCAGTTGTCCGGGCACTGCCAGGCCGTGCACGTCGGCGACGAGTTGTCGGTCGGGCAGCTGACCATCCGCGCGCTGGGCGGCAAGCACGCCGTGATCCACCCGGAAATCCCTGTGATAGACAACATTTCGTACGTCATCGATGATGGCGATCAACGTGCCCGCTTCATGCACCCCGGTGATGCGTTGTTCGTCCCGGACGAGCCGATCGACGTCCTGGCCACCCCGGCAGCGGCGCCCTGGATGAGGATCTCCGAGGCGGTGGACTACCTGCGGGCAGTCGCGCCGAATCGGGCGATCCCGATTCACCAGGCCGTCGTGGCCCCAGAAGCACGCGGCATTTACTACGGCCGGCTGACCGAGATGACCGACACCGACTTCCAGGTGCTGCCCGAGGAAACCGGCGTCACCTTCTAACTCTGCTGCCGAGCGCCCTGCTAGAGGGGCGCTCGAGCCCGAGTGCGCGGCTAGCGGAGCGCTCGCGTCAGCCGATGTCGGCGGCCGCGCCGCGGCCAGCCGCTCGACCGGAGAAGATGCAGCCGCCCAGGAAAGTGCCCTCCAGCGCCCGGTAGCCGTGCACGCCGCCGCCACCGAAACCGGCTACTTCGCCCGCAGCGTATAACCCGTTCATCGGAGTGCCGTCGGCACCGAGGACCCTGGAGGCGAGGTCGGTCTCCAAGCCGCCCAACGTCTTTCGGGTCAGGATGTGCAGCTTGACCGCAATCAGCGGCCCGGCCTTCGGATCCAACAGTGGATGCGGCGCCACCACCCGGCCCAGCTTGTCGCCCAGGAACTCGCGGGCGGCGCGGATCGCGGTGATCTGACCGTCCTTGCTGAACTTGTTGACGACTTCACGGTCGCGGGCGGTGACCTCGTCGGCGACCGTCGCGTAGTCCAGTGCCGTCACGTCGGGCAGCGCATTCATCGCAGAGACCAACTCGCGCAACGAGTTTGCGGTGACGAAGTCGACACCCCGGTCCATGAAGGCCTGCACCGGGCCCGGTGCGCCCGATCCGGCTCGCGACGCCAGCAGTTGGCGCACGCTGCGGCTGGTCAGGTCGGGGTTCTGCTCCTGACCGGACAGCCCGAATTCCTTGCCAATGATCTTGGCGTTCAAGACAAACCAGGTGTAGTCGTGCCCTGACTTCGCGATGTACTCCAGGGTGCCCAGGGTGTCGAAGCCCGGATACAGCGGCACCGGGAGTCGCTTGCCGGTGGCATCCAGCCATAGCGATGACGGGCCCGGAATGATCCGGATGCCGTGCATCGGCCAGATCGGGTCATAGTTGGTGATGCCCTCGGTGTAGTGCCACATCCGGTCCCGGTTGATCACGCGGGCGCCGGTCTTCTCGGTGATCGCGATCATCCGGCCGTCGACGTGGGCCGGCACCCCGGCGAGCATCTTCTCCGGGACGCGACCCATCCGGGCCGGCCAGTTGGCCCGCACCATGTCGTGGTTGCCGCCGATACCACCGCTGGTGACGATTACCGCCTGGGCATGAAACTCGAACTCGCCAATCACGTTTCGCGATGACGTGACACCGCGGGCTGCGGATGACGGCTCCAGCACGCTGCCCCGGACCCCGGTCACCGCCCCGCCCTCGACGATCAGCTCGTCAACCTGATGCCGATAGGCGAATTGCACGCGCGGGTTGTCGACCAACCGACGCGCGAAGATCTCGACGATCGCCGGTCCAGTCCCCCAGGTGATATGGAAGCGCGGCACCGAATTGCCATGTCCCTGAGCGCCGTAACCGCCACGCTCGGCCCACCCAACCAACGGGAAGATCTTCAAACCCCGCTCACGCAACCAGCTTCGCTTCTCGCCGGCCGCGAAATCAACGTAAGCGTGCGCCCATTGCCGCGGCCAATAGTCCTCTTGCCGGTCGAACGCCGCGGTGCCGAGCCAATCCTGCAGGGCGAGCTCGTGACTGTCGTGCACACCGAGGCGACGTTGCTCGGGGCTGTCGACAAAGAACAGTCCACCGAACGACCAGAATGCCTGCCCACCGAGATTGGCGCTGTTCTCCTGGTCGACGATCAGTACCCGTTTGCCGCGCTCGACCACCTCGCAGGCGGCCACCAGGCCGGCCAGGCCCGCCCCGACGACGATGACATCAGCTTGGGTATCGCTCATGGCGCTACACAGTAGCGACCGGAGCGGTCAGGCCGCGTCGAGAACGGCCTGATCGGCCCGCCACTGGTACGTGGTGGCCTCACAGCCCTGCAGCCGTGAGATGTCGACCGCGTCGAGCATCGCCTGCAGCGGGCCGGGCTTGCGCAGATGGCCGGCCGCCACGGCGACCCGCACCACGCCGTCCCGACGCGCCACCCGCTCAGCGGACAGCACCAGCATCCGGCACCACCACGGCTCGGACAGGAAGCCCTCGCCGATGCCGAGCACGCGCGCCCGCACCGTGGTCTGGCGAACCAGGTCGGTGATCTCGTGCAGATCGGCAAGTAGGCGGAACCCGTTGCGCGGCAGTGCGGTAACCGTTCCCGGCGACGCGGTCCAGCGGGGCGCGGCGAAGAGCCTGGTACGTAGGCCGAGGTGCTCGAGCACCCGGTCGGCAGCCATCAGCCGCAGGTTGGCCTCGTGCGCGGGCAGGGTGGCGAATTCGCCGCGGCGCTTCTTGGTGGCCGCGTCGTCATATCCGTTGAGCAGGATGGCGTCACCGGAGGTACGGCGGGCGGTCAGCCAGTCGACGGTGACCGGGTCCTGGTCCAGTTTGTAGCCGCCCTTCAATCGCGGAGCGACCAGCAGCGACACCGGCACGGACCGGGCGTCCATTTTCTCGCAGAACTCGGCCACGTCGTCGAGCGTGCGCTCGCGAATTCCGGAGACCGAGACGATCAACTTCCCAGACACACCACAAGTTTGACGATCTCAGGTGTCCAGATAGTGACGTACACGCGGACGGGAAGCGTCAGTTCGCCCCGCCGACCAGCTAATTCGGCAGAACCGCCTGCACCGCCGCGATCACCTCGGGCGCGTCGGGCACCGTCTGCGGGCGAAACCGGTTGACCACCTCGCCACCGGGTGCGATGAGGAACTTCTCGAAGTTCCACTGCACGTCACCGGCCTCGCCGGCGGCGTCGGGCGTCTTGGTCAGCTCGGCATACAGCGGGTGCCGGTCTGGCCCGTTGACGTCGGTCTTGGCCAGCAGCGGGAACGTGACGCCATAGGTGGTGGAGCAGAACGTCTGGATTTCTTCCGCCGAGCCGGGCTCCTGACCCATGAACTGGTTACACGGCACTCCGACCACGGTCAGCCCGCGCTCGGCGTAGTCGCGCGCCAACTGCTCCAGCGCGGCGTATTGCGGGGTCAAGCCGCATTTCGACGCCACGTTGACGACCAGAACGGCACGGTCGTTGTAGTCGGCCAGCGACAAGGATCCGCCATCGAGGCCCGTCAGAGCGATCTCTGTCACAGTCATAGTCGGAGGCTACCTGGGTCTCCCTCGGAGCAACTTAGATTGATGCGCTAGCAAATGTGTCGTTAGGCTGGTGCATATGGTTTCGCGCGCGGCCTCGCCGACGGACACTGCATCAGACCCCGACTACCCCGATTCCCTTGATGCCGGGCTGCTGAGGATCGCAGGAGTCTGCATCCTCGCGTCGGTAATGGCGCTGCTGGACGGCACGGTGGTCAGCGTCGCGCAGCGCACGTTCATCGCCGAGTTCGGATCCACCCAGGCCGTCGTGGCGTGGACGATCACCGGCTACACGCTCGGACAGGCCACGGTCATTCCGCTGGCCGGCTGGGCCTCCGACCGGTTCGGCACGAAGCGTCTCTTCATGGGCGCCGCCCTCTGGTTCACCACCGCATCGATGCTCTGTTCGATGGCGTCGAATATCAACCAGCTCATCGCATTTCGAGTCACCCAGGGACTCGGCGGCGGGATTCTGGTGCCGTTGACGTTGATCATCCTGACCCGCGAAGCCGGCCCGCGACGGCTCGGCCGATTGATGGCGGTACTCGGCATTCCGATGCTGCTGGCCCCGATGTGCGGACCGGTTCTGGGTGGCTGGCTGATCAGTGCGTACGGCTGGGAGTGGATCTTCCGGATCAACCTCCCGGTCGGTGTGATCCTGCTGGTGCTCGCGGGACTGGTCTTCCCGAAGGATCAGCCGCACCCGTCAGAGGCGTTCGACTTCGTCGGGATGTTGTTGCTGTCACCGGGTTTGGCGTCCCTGCTGTTCGGCATCTCCTCTGTGCCGCGGCATGACAGCTTCACCGACAACCGCGTCTGGATCCCGGGGTTGGTTGGCATCGCGTTGATCACCGCCTTCGTTGTCCATGCGCTGCACCGCGCCGACCATCCCCTGATCGATCTTGGGCTGTTCAAGAATCGTGCGGTGACCCTGTCCAACATTGCGATGTTCACGTTCTCGGTCGGCTTCTTCGGCGCCGTACTGGTGGTGCCCAGCTATCTCCAACAGTTGCTGCACGAGACGCCACTGCAGTCCGGTCTGCAACTGATTCCGCAGGGGCTCGGCGCGATGCTGACCATGCCGCTGGCCGGCACCCTGATGGACAAGCGCGGACCGCGCAACGTGCTGCTGGTCGGAATCGCGCTGATCGCCGCCGGCTTGAGCGTATTCGCTTACGGCGCATGGATGCAGGCCGACTATCTGCCGATCCTGATGCTGGGCCTTGTGACGACCGGCATCGGCCTCGGTTGCACCCTTACACCGCTGTCCGGCGCCGCGGTACAGACGCTGAAGCCGCACGAGGTGGCGCGCGGATCGACACTGCTCAGCGTCAACCAGCACGTCGCGGTCGCGGTCGGCACCGCGTTGATGTCGGTGATCTTGACCAGCCAGTTCAATCGCAGCGAAACCATCGGTGCCGCAGAGAAACTCGGCATCCTGCGCGGCAAGTTCACCAAGCACGGCCCGCCGCCTCCGGTGCACCACGATGTCTCCGCCGAGTTCACCGCGCGGCTGATGCACGACCTGACGCACTCGTACACGGCCGTCCTGCTGGTGTCGATTGTCGTTGTGGCCGTGACGCTTCTGCCGGTCGCGTTCCTGCCGAACAAGCCACCGCCGCCCGGCCGGGCGCAGAGCACTATTCCCGTTTAGACCTGGCCGCTGCCGTAGTGGTCGCGGTCGGCGGCCGCTAGCAACCACGCGTACTGGTATGCGGTCTCTTTCCAGCGCTCGTAGCGTCCGCTGATCCCGCCGTGACCGGCTGTCATCTGGGTCTTCAGCAGCACCGGGTTGCCGTTGGTGTTGGTGTGCCTGAGCGCCGCAACCCATTTGGCGGGCTCGACGTAGTAGACCCGGGTGTCGTGCAGCGACGTCATGGCCAGAATCGCCGGGTAGTTCTGCTCGACGACGTTCTCGTAGGGCGAATACGACTTCATGTACTGGTAGACGTCGCTGTCGCGCAACGGGTTTCCCCACTCGTCCCACTCGGTGACCGTCAATGGGAGCGATGGGTCGAGGATCGTCGTCAGCGGGTCGACGAAGGGCACCTGCGCCAGAATGCCGGCGAACAGCTCGGGTGCCATGTTCGCGACGGCGCCCATCAGCAGGCCGCCGGCGCTGCCGCCCAGAGCGACCAACTGCTGTGGGCGGGTCTGGCCGGTGTCGACCAGATGCTGCCCGACGGCGACGAAATCGGTGAAGGAGTTCTTCTTGTCGAACAGCTTGCCGTGCTCGTACCAGAGGCGGCCCATTTCGCCGCCGCCGCGTACGTGGGCGACGGCGAAAACCATGCCGCGGTCGAGCAGCGACAGCCGCGCGATGGAGAACCGCGGATCTTCGCAGATCTCGTAGGCGCCGTAGCCGTATACCAGTGCCGGAGCGGGCAATTCGACGTCGCCGCGGTGCACGATCGAAATCGGGATCTTGGTTCCGTCGGCGGCGACCGCCCACTCGCGACGTTCGACGTAGTCCTCGCGGCGGTAATCGCCGAGCACCGGTTGCTCGCGCAGCAGCGCGCGCTCACCGGTGACCAGGTCGAGGTCGTAGATGCGGACCGGCGTGACGAACGACCCCGCGCCGATCCGCAACTTCGGCGAGTCCCAGTTCGGGTTGGCGCCCAGGCCGGCCGACATCAGTTCCGAGTCGAACGAGATCTCCTCCGCCGCGCCATAACCGTCGGCGACGATGGGCCACAGCTGGATACGCGGCAGCGCCTCGCCGCGATAGCTGATCACCAGGTGACCCGCGAATGCGTCGACGCCGTCCAGTCGCACATCGTCGCGGTGTTCGATCAGAGTGCGCTGGGCGGTGGGGTCGCCGACCGGCGCCTCGGTCAGCGTGAAGTTCACCGCATTCTCGTTGTGCAGGATCAGGAATCGGTCCTTCCCGCCGATGATCGCGTGTTCCACCGAGTACTCGATGCCATCGCGACGCGGCAGCACGGTGACGAATTCTGCGCGCGAGTCGTCGGCGTCCGCGTAACGGACCTCCGAGGTGATCGCCGACCCCGCGGCGATCAGCACGTATTTGTCGCTGCGGGTCCGGCCCACTGCGACCCAGTACTTCTCGTCGGGTTCGTGGTAGACCTTTTCCGCCGGCAGACCGGACGCGAGTCGGTGCCGCCACACCGTGTCGGGGCGCCACGCGGCGTCGACGGTGACGTAGTAGACCGTCCGGTTGTCGGTGCCCCAGGTCGCGCCGGCACCGATGCCGGCGATTTCGTCGGGGTACTGCTCGCCGGTGCGAAGGTTCTTGAACCGCAACGTGTATCGCTCATCGCCGACGACATCGACGGAGTAGGCCAACACGTTTCCATCGGGGCTGATGCTGGCCGCGCCGAGTGAGAAGAAGTCATGCTCCTCGGCTTCGACGTTCTCGTCCAGCAGGATCTGCTCGCCGGGAATCTCGGTGTGCTCGTCGAGCACCGGTGGGTTCCAGTCGCTCGGATCGCTGACCACACAACGGCATTGGACGCCGTACTGCTTGCCCTCGAAGCTACGGGCGTAATACCACCAGTCGCCGCGACGTACCGGCACCGACAGGTCGGTTTCTTTGGTGCGGGCTTTGATCTCGTCGAAGATCTTCTGCCGCAACGGCTCCAGCGGCGCCGTTGTCTGGTCGGCGTAGCCGTTCTCGGCTTCCAGGTAGGCCAGCACCTCGGGGTTCGCCTTATCGCGCAGCCACTCGTAGGGATCGATGAACACGTCACCGTGGAATTCGCGCCGCGAGTCGACCCGCTTGGCGATGGGGGCTTCGGAGCTCATGCGACCGGACCGATCCAGTCGCCGAACTGAAGGCCGGAAATGCGTTCGTAGGCTTCGATATAGCGGGCGCGGGTGGCGTCGACGATGCTGTCCGGCAGCGCGGGTGGGGGCTGCGACCCGTGGCGGTCCCAACCCGACTCGGAGCTGAGCAGCCAGTTGCGGACGAACTGTTTGTCGAAGCTGTTCTGTACCTCGCCGACCTTGTATTCGGCGGCGGGCCAGTACCGGGACGAGTCCGGGGTGAAGACCTCGTCGGCCAGGATCAGATTCCCGTTGGCGTCGACGCCGAACTCGAATTTGGTGTCAGCGATGATGATTCCCTTGGTCAGCGCGTGGTCGGCGGCCTGTACGTAGGTCTGCAAGGTGCGATCGCGCAACTGGTTGGCGCGAACGCCGCCGACCATCTCGATCACCTGAGGGAACGCGATGTTCTCATCGTGTTCTCCCAGTTCGGCTTTCGTGGCCGGGGTGAACAGCGGCGTCGAAAACCTGCTGGCCTCAACCAGGCCCGGCGGCAACGTGATGCCGCAGACCTTGCCGCTCGCCTGGTAGTCCAGCAGGCCGGAGCCGGTCAGGTATCCACGGGCCACGCACTCAACGGGGACCATCTCGAGCTGGCGCACGACGAGCGCCCGGCCGAGAACCTCGTCGGGGATCCGCGGGTCGTCCGGCGGGCCGGCGAGGTGGTTGGGGGCCTCGACGAGGCCGAAAAAGAACACGCTCATCGCGGTCAGGATGCGGCCCTTGTCGGGGATCAGGCTGTCCAGAACATAGTCGAACGCCGAGATCCGGTCCGTCGCGACGAACAACAGGTGACCGTCGTCGATGCGATACAGCTCGCGGACTTTGCCGCTGGCCAAATGCTGGTAGTCGGACAGAGCGGGACGCATCGGGACAGCCTAACTGTCGCCGTAAAGCCGACCCGCAGACCGACCCTGTGCTGGGATTGGACGTATGAACTCGCGGCTTGTTCCCTATGCCAACACCCCGGGCCGGCTGATGGCTCAGTTGTTCAGCGACGCCGTCGTGGTCGTCTGGAGTCTCGTATGGATGCTCGTCGGCGTGGCCGTGCACAGCGCGGTGTCGACGATCGCCGACGTGGGCCGGCAGGTCCAGGACGGCGCCTCGGGTGTGGCCGGGAGTCTGAACTCGGCCGGCCACAGCGCCGACGACATCCCGTTGGTCGGCGGCGCCGTCAGCGGACCCCTCAAAGCGGCCGGCAAGGCCGCATTCGACATTGCCGGCGCCGGCCACAACCTCGACTCCACGGCGAGCTGGCTGGCCATCGTGCTGGCCTTGGCGGTCGCGGCGCCGCCGACCCTCGGCGTCGTCGTGCCCTGGCTGGTGTTGCGGATCCGCTTTGTCCGCCGCAAGTTGACCGTTGGGGCGCTCGCCGCGACCCCGGCGGGCGCGCAGCTGTTGGCGTTGCGTGCGCTGGCCAACCGGCCGCTGGCCCGGCTCACCGCCGTCACACCCGACCCGGTCGGCGCGTGGCGCGCGGGCGACCCGCACGCCATCCACGGACTTGCCGCGATCGAATTACGTTCGGCGGGAATGGCCGTCAGAAGGCGCTAGCGCATTTCGACGACGAAGTGGCGGATGCCGGTGTGCCGATTGCTGCGGGTCCATTCGACGTCACGCACCACCCGGACGTCGGCGAAGCGGGTCAGCAGTTCCTCGAACAGCACCCGTAGTTCCAGCCGCGCCAGGTTGGCACCCAGACAGTAGTGCACACCCTGCCCGAAACCCAGGTGCGGGTTGGGCTTTCGCGTGATATCGAATTGGTCGGCAGTGTCGAACATGCCCTCGTCACGGTTGGCCGAGCCCTCCCAGATCTGCACTTTCTGCCCAGCCGCTATTGACGCGTCGCCGAGCACCACGTCACGCGTGGCGGTGCGCCGCTTCGACGGGGACGGCGACGTCCAGCGAACCATCTCCTCGACCGCGACCGGTAGCGCATCCAAATCCGCACGCAGCGAACGTAATTGATCCGGATGCTGGGCCAGCGCTAGCAGTCCGCCGCCAACCGCGTTGCGCGTCGTCTCGGCACCGGCGCTGAACAGCAGGCTGAAGAACAGGTACAACTCGAGGTCGGACATCGCGGGAGCTTCGTCGAAATCGGCGTTCGCGACCACCGACAGCAAGTCGTCGGTGGGCTGCGCGCGCTTGGCGGCGATAAGCTCCTGTCCATAGGCGTACATCCGCGAGCCGGCCTCCTCGGCCGTCAACTGCGACAGGGCCGCCGTGCGGGAGCCGCCGAAGTCGAACTGGGGCTCGATCGCCTCGAACAACCAATGCCGTTCGGACTCCGGCACTCCCAGCAGGATGCAGATCATCTGCATCGGCAGCTCGGCGGCGATGTCGACGAGGAAGTCGAACGGCTCGCCGGGCACCACCGCGTCCAGCAGGCCACGCGTGCGGGCCCGCAGGTCGTCTTCGACCAGGCCGATCATCCGTGGTGTCAGCCCGGAACTGACCAGTCGCCGAATCTGCGAGTGGCGCGGGTCGTCCATCATGTTGAGCACTTGGCCCGCGATCGACAGGTCCTGCAACAGCGTTCCGCCGAAAGGCCGGTCGCCGCCGGTAACCGACGAGAAAGTCGCCGGATCTTTCAGCACCGCAAGCGTTTCCGCGTACGAGGCGATGGACCAGAAGCCCTCCCCGTCGGGCGTATGCTCGGTCGGGTGATGCCAGTACACCGGCGCGTCGCGACGATGGATGGCGAAGAGGTCGTGGGGAAAACCGCTGGCGAAGTTGTCCAGATCGGTGAAGTCGACCTCCGCGAGCGTCACAAGATTGCACCCGGAGTGTACTTAGCCGCCTCAGGGTAGTGGGCGACCAGCGCGTCGACCTCCGCGATGACGGCGTCGACCTGATCGCCGGCCGCCCCGATGAACGACTGACGGTCGGCCAGCGCGGCGTCGATCGCCTTGCGGTCCAAGGGCAGTCGCAGATCCCCGGCCAACCGGCCGGGCAGATCGGGCTCGACGCCCTGCTCCCGCATGGCCAGCGCCGCGGCCACCGCGTGCTCCTTGATCACCTCGTGCGCCGTCTCGCGGCCCACCCCTGCCCGCACCGCGGCCATCAACACCTTGGTGGTGGCCAGGAACGGCAGGTAGCGATCGAGCTCGCGCTGGATCACCGCGGGATAGGCGCCGAACTCGTCCAGCACGGTCAGCATCGTCTCGATCTGCCCGTCGATGGCAAAGAAGCTGTCCGGCAACGTCACTCGGCGTACAACCGAGCAGAATACGTCACCCTCGTTCCACTGTGCGCCGGCCAGTTCGGCGGCCATCGACCCGTACCCGCGCAGGATCACCTGGAGCCCGTTGACCCGCTCGCAGCTGCGGGTGTTCATCTTGTGCGGCATCGCCGACGAGCCGACCTGCCCCTGCGCGAAGCCCTCGGTGACCAGGTCGTGGCCGGCCATCAGCCGGATGGTGTGCGCCAGGGACGACGGTCCGGCACCCAACTGCACCAGGGCCGACACCACATCATGGTCGAGCGACCGCGGGTACACCTGGCCGACGCTGGTCAAAACCGTTGCAAAGCCAAGAAATTCGGCGATGCGCCGCTCGAGGTCGGCGAGCTTGCCGGGATCGCCGCCGAGCAGGTCGAGCATGTCCTGGGCGGTGCCCATCGGGCCCTTGATGCCGCGCAGCGGGTAGCGGTCGATCAACTCACGCAGCCGCGTCAACGCGACGAGGGTTTCCTGCGCGGCCGAGGCGAACCGCTTGCCAAGCGTGGTGGCCTGCGCGGCGACATTGTGGCTGCGGCCGGCCATCACCAGGTCGCGGTAGGTCGCAGCGCGCTCCGCCAACCTCGCGACGATGGCCACCCCGTGCGCGAACACCAATTCCAGCGATCGGCGGACCTGCAACTGCTCGACGTTCTCTGTGAGGTCGCGGCTGGTCATGCCCTTGTGCACATGCTCGTGGCCGGCCAGCGCGTTGAACTCTTCGATGCGGGCCTTCACGTCGTGGCGCGTCACCCGCTCGCGGGCGGCGATCGAGGCCAGGTCGACGTCGTCGAGCACCCGCTCGTAGTCGGCGACCGCGGCATCGGGAACATCGATACCCAACTCGGCCTGGGCGCGCAGCACCGCCAGCCACAGCCGCCGTTCGGCGACGATCTTGGCCTCCGGCGACCAGATCGCCACCATGTCGGCGCTGGCGTAGCGGTTGGCCAGAACGTTCGGGATTGTCACAAACACACAGCTTAATAGCGCGTGCATCAGGCACAGTGGCCTCATGCATTTTGTCGGGCTCGATCTGGCCTGGGGCGAGAAGAACAACACCGGCGTCGCCGTCATCGACGCGGACGGCCGATTGCTGTACGTCGGCGCCGCGCACGACGATGCCGGCATCGAAGCGGCGATCGAGTCCTACGTCAGCGACGACTGCCTGGTGGCCATCGATGCGCCGCTGATCGTCAACAACCCGACCGGGTCGCGGCCCTGCGAGGCGGCGCTCAACCGCGACTTCCACAGCTTCGAGGCCGGCGCGCACCCGGCCAACACCACCAACCCGGCGCTGACCCACCCACGTGCGGCCCGCATCGCGACCACGCTGACCCTCGACATGAATCCGGCGTCGAGTTCGTCGCGCCGCGCGATCGAGGTGTACCCGCATCCGGCGACGATCGCGCTGTTCGGCTTGGAGAAGACGCTGAAGTACAAGAAGGGTTCGCTCGACGCGCGCCGACACGACCTGCTGCAGTTGATGACGCTGATCGAGGGCCTCGACAAGGAAACGCCGCGGCTGCGGGTGAACCACAACATGTCCTGGGTCGAATTGCGCAAACGCGTCGAAGCCGCCACCCGCCCAGTGCAACTCGATCGCGACGAGGATCCCGTCGACGCCGTGTTGTGCGCCTACATCGGGCTGTACTGGTATCACCGGCCCGAGGACGTCACCATTTACGGCGACTACGCGACGGGCTACATCGTCACCCCGACCCTGCCCGCCGATGCCGCGCCGGCCCGTCGCCGGCGCCCGCCGCCGCAACCTGACCACGGGGACCTCCAGGCCCGCGTCGCTCAGGTCGCCGCCCTACTCGACGAGGCACAGCGCGGGCTCGCGGCGATTCGCGGGCAACTCGGCGGCTAAAAGATCGGTGCGGCAGGCTATTTCAGAGATAGATCAAATCTGGACGGGCCTGCGGTCGAACGGCGCCACCGCGTCGATGACATCGATCACCGTTGTTCGGGCGACCGCGCGCGGATCTTGAAGGTCGTCGACCAGGGCGGAGACCACCGCGCCGTCGACGGTGCAGATCAACGCCGAGACGAGTTCCGAACGCACCGACCGTCCCGAACGCTCGATCACCTCGGCGACCGCATCAACCCGCTGGCGCATGTTGCGGCGCTGGATCTCGCGCAGCCCGGGCAGCCGGGCGCAGGCGATGTGCCGTTCGTAGCGGGAGATCAGTTGCTCGGTGAGGCGGGGTTCGGATTCGCCACCGACGAGCAGGTCGACCAGGAGATCGGCCGTCTTGTCGGCACTGCGGCGTCGCCGCGACAGCGGTGCGACCTGGGCGCGCAGCTGCGCGACCTCGAGCATTCCGATGTGCGCCACCGCACTGGCGATCAGGTCGTCGAGGCTGGAGAAGTAGTAGGTGGTCGAGGCCAGCGGCAACCCGGCGCGGCGCGCGACCGCGCGATGGCGGACCGCCTCGAACCCGCCTTCGGACAGGAGTTCAGCGGCCGCGCTGACCAGTGCGTACCGCCGGCGTTCACCCTTCGGGGTGACCGCTCCCTTGGGGACCACCACCGGCTTCGGCTCGATCGACACGGGCGGGGCGACGATCGGCTTGGCGGCGACCACCACCTCGGGAGCGAAGGCCCCCTCGGGAGCCACTGCTGCTGTCACCTAGGACATGGTGCCAGCCACGATGGTGCTGCATCGGGCTTTTGGATAATCGCGCTCCGCCGTTCGGCGCACAGGGCCCGCAACTCGGCGCTTTATGATGACCGACATGCCGGAGATGAGTCGTCGCGCCGTGCTGCGCCTGGGCACCGGCGCGGCCGCCGGAGCACTCGGCGCGTACGCGGTGGAACGCTTGCTGCCCGGCCGACCGCCGATGGCGACGCCGGTCGTGATGACCGGAACCGGGCTGCCGCTGGCGCCACCCCCGCCGCTCGACACTCCGCCGGCCCCGACGATGGTGACCGGTTCGTTCGTGTCGGCCGCCCGCGGCGGAGTCGCCACCAACTGGGCGATCGCCCGCCCGCCGGGACAGACGAAACCGTTGCGCCCGGTGATCGCGCTGCACGGCAAGGGAAGTAGCGCGGCCACCGTGATGGAGGGCGGCGTCGAGCAGGGGCTGGCCCAGGCGGTCGCCGCGGGTCTTCCGCCGTTCGCTGTCATCGCTGTCGACGGCGGTGGAAGTTATTGGCACAAAAGGGCTTCCGGCGAAGACTCCGGCGCGATGGTGCTAAACGAGCTGATTCCGATGCTGGCCGGCCAGGGCCTGGACACCTCTCGGGTCGGCTTCCTGGGCTGGTCGATGGGCGGCTACGGCGCCATGCTGCTCGGTGGCCGGCTCGGACCGGGCCGCACCGCGGCGATCTGCGCTGTGAGCCCTGCGCTGTGGATGTCGTCGGGTGCGGCGGCCCCGGGCGCGTTTGACGGCCCCGGCGATTTCGCCGCCAACTCAGTCTTCGGTATGCCCACGCTGGCGTCGATCCCGATCAGGATCGACTGCGGCAACAGCGATCCGTTTTACGGCGCCACCAAGCAGTTCATCGCGCAGTTGCCCAATCCTCCGGCGGGCGGGTTCTCGCCGGGCGGGCACGACGGGTCGTTCTGGAGCTCTCAGCTGCCTGCCGAACTGACCTGGATGGCACCTCTGCTGACTGCGTAGCACGGTCTCGGGAGCGCTACCAAAAGCCTTACCATATTTGTTACGATAACGCGCCATAACGCATGGTCACAGCATACGGAGGTAACCCGAATTGGCGAGGCAGGCCGTCGCGGACAAGCGACAGCGGCGTGAACGCGGATCGATCAGTGTCGACGAGATAATCAAAGGGGCGTTCGAGGTGGCCGGCGAGGTGTCGGTCGACGGATTGAGCATGCCGCTGTTGGCCAAGCATCTCGACGTCGGCGTCACGAGCATCTACTGGTACTTCCGCAAGAAGGACGATCTGCTCAACGCCATGACCGATCGCGCCCTGGGGCAGTTCGATTTCGCGACGCCGTTCGTCGAGGGCGGCGACTGGCGCAACTCGTTGCGCGACCACGCGCACAAGATGCGGCAGACGTTTCGCGACAACCCGATTCTGTGCGACCTCATTCTGATCCGCGGCACCTTCGGCCGCGAGGCCACGCTGGCGGCTTTCGAGAAGCTGGAGAAGGCGATCGCCGCACTGGTCGACGCGGGTCTGTCAGCCGAGGATGCGTTCGACACCTACGCCAGCATCTCCGTCCACACCCAGGGCGCCGCGGTGCTCGAGCGGTTGCAGGACAAGTCCGACGGAGCCGAAACCTACCGTCGCGCAGGCGGTTCCGTCATTGACCCGGACACCATGCCATTGATCGCGCGGCTGACCCAGAAGGGTCACCGGATCGGGGTTGCCGACGACATCAACTTCGAATACGGCCTCACGTGCATCCTCGATCACGCCAGCCGCCTGATCGACGCGAGTTCGTAGGGTTCCACTTCTTCTACGCACCCGGTATTGCGGATCGTCTTTTCGAGGCACGCACCTTTCGCGTAGCCGCGGTCGTGTCACGTTTCGCCCGGCCGCGGACCGGGAAGGCGGAGACTCATGTCGCTGCGTATCGCCGTTACCGGGCCGACGGGTGAGATCGGTATTTCCACGATCGAGGCGCTCGAGGCCGATCCGGACGTGGAGCGGATTGTCGGTATGGCACGACGGCCGTTCGACCCGGACGAGCACGGGTGGTCGAAGACCGAATACCGGCAGGGCGACATCCTCGACCGCGACGCCGTCGACGCACTGGTCGCTGAGGCCGACGTGGTCGTGCACCTCGCCTTCATCATCATGGGTTCGCGCGAGGAAAGCGCGCGGGTGAATCTGGCCGGCACCCGCAACGTGTTCGAGGCGACGAAGGCCGCGAAGCGCCCGCGCCGGCTCGTCTACGCCTCCTCGGTTGCCGCCTACGGCTACCACGCCGGGAATCCGCTGCCGATCACCGAAGACGTGCCACCGCGAGGCTCGGCCGAGCACTACTACTCCGAGCAGAAGGCGGCGTGCGAGTCCGCGCTGACCGAGATCACCACAGGTTCGTCGCTCGAGGTCTTCGTGCTGCGGCCGTGCATCGTCGCCGGACCGAAGGCGCCCCTGCTTGCCGACGCGATGCCATGGAACCAACTCCCCGGCCCGATCCGTCGACTGACTAAGTCGTTGCCGCTGCCAAAGCCGTGGTTACCGGATCCGGGCACGCCGATGCAGCTGGTTCACCATGACGACGTTGCCGACGCGATCGCGTTGGCGGTCACCACGACCTCCGCCCCCGCCGGCGCCTACAACCTCGCCGGCGACGGTGTGCTGTCGATTTCGGACGTCGCCGAGGCGCTCGGCGCGAGGCCGGTCAAGGTTCCTCAGGCCGCAGCAGTGGCGACGTCGGAAGTGATTTCCCGACTGCCGTTCGTGCCGTCGGCGCTGGAGTGGTTGCACGCGGGCAGAACCTCCGTGGTGATGGACATCAGCAAGGCCAAAGAGCAGTTGCATTGGAAGCCGAGCCACACTGCGGCGCAGACGCTTTCGGCGCTCGCAGCCGCAGTCGATTAGCTGAGGCCTAGACCTCGATCACGACGGCGCCGCCCTGACCGCCGCCGGCGCACATCGCCGCGACACCGATTCCGCCTCCGCGACGTGTCAATTCGTGCACGAGCGTGGTGAGCATCCGGGCGCCGCTGGCGGCGATCGGGTGGCCGAGGCTGCAGCCGCTGCCGTAGATGTTGACCAGCTCTTCGTCGAGCCCGTACTCGCGGCACGCCGCGATCGGCACCGACGCGAACGCCTCGTTGATCTCCCATAACGTGACGTCGCCGGGCGCCAGTCCGGCGCGGTCGAGCACCTTCCCGATTACCTTCACTGCACCGAGGCCGGTGTCCCGCGGCTCGACGGCGGCCGAGGCCCACGCCTTGACCGAGCCCAACGCCTTCAGCCCGTGTGCCTTGGCGTAGTCCTCGTCGGCCAACGTCAGCGCAGCGGCGGCGTCGTTGGTGCCGCTGCTGTTCCCGGCGGTGATCGAGAATCCCTCGATCTCGGGGTGCAGCACCTTCAGCGACGCCAGCTTCTCGAGGCTGGTCTCACGGCGGGGATGCTCATCGACACTGAACTCGATCAGCGCATCGTCGAGACCCTTGATCTTCAGCGGGACGATCTCGTCGACGAACTTGCCGCCGTCGATCGCGCCGATCGCGCGCTGGTGCGACCGGAAGGCCCACGCATCCATCTCTTCGCGGGTGATCCCGACCGCCTGCGCGGTGTTCCAGCCGACCGTGATGGACATGTCGCGGCCCGGCGCATCGGGCGTCTCGACGTGGGTCGGCGGAATCCAGCGCTCCTCGAACTCCAGGGTCGGACCGGGGATCCGCCAGTTCATCATCGGGGTCATCGACAGCGACTGCACGCCACCGCCGACGACAACCTTCTCGGCACCGGAGCCGATCTGCGCGGCCGCGTTGGCGACGGCGGTGAGGCTGCCGGCGCAGTGCCGGTTGACGGCCTGGCCGGGAACCGAAGTCATGCCCGACGACGACGCGGCGTAACGCGCCATATCGCCTCCGCCGTAATGGGATTCGGCAAAGATCACGTCGTCGATGTCGCGCACCTCGACGCCGGACCGCCGGACCGCTTCCTGCAGGATCGTGGTCGCGAGGAACTCAGGTGTGGTGTTGACGAGCGTGCCCTTGAACGACGTCCCGATGGCGGTTCGGACTGCGCTGACGATGACAGGCTTCGACATGTGATCAACCTTCGACTGGTCGCTTGTGGTTTACAAACTAGGCGATAACCGTAAATCGTATCAGCTACCGTTGCGCCGACGATAACTGCCGTCGACCAGCGCCTCCGTAGGCTGATCGGGTGGAATCGTTCGGATGGGAACTGCCCTATGCGTGGCCGCGAAAGCCGGTCCTGGCGGCAGACGTGGTGTGCACCTCGCAACCGCTCGCCGCCCAGGCGGGCCTGAGGATGCTCGCGGACGGCGGCAGCGCCGTCGATGCGGCCATCGCCACCGCGATCACGCTGACCGTTGTGGAGCCGGTGTCCAACGGCATCGGGTCGGACGCCTTCGCGATCGTATGGGACGGTCGCGAACTGCACGGGCTGAACGCCTCGGGCCGCTCCCCCGCGGCGTGGGTGCCACAGTACTTCGGCGGCAAGGGCGTCCCGCCGTTCGGCTGGAACTCGGTCACGGTTCCCGGCGCGGTGTCGGCGTGGGTCGAGCTGCACGCGAAATTCGGCAGCTTGCCGTTCGAGCGCCTGTTCGAGCCGGCAATCTCGCACGCCCGCAACGGCTTTCTGCTTTCGCCGACGATCGCACAGCAGTGGGCCGCGCAGGTGCCACTATTCGAGTCGCAACCCGGCTTCGCCGAGACCTTTCTGCCCGGCGGTCGAGCCCCACGCGCCGGCGAATTGGTCAGGCTGCCCGACCATGCCGGGACCCTCGAGATGATCGCCGCGACCAGAGGTGAGTCGTTCTACCGCGGCGCACTCGCCGCCAAGCTCGAAGCCCACTCGATCGCGAACGGCGGCGCCATGCGGGCCAGCGACCTCGCCGCTCATCATGCCGACTGGGTCGGCACCATCTGCGGCGATTACCGCGGCTATACGGTGCACGAAATACCGCCCAACGGTCAGGGCATCGTCGCGTTGATCGCGCTCGGCATCCTTGATCACTTCGACATGGCTTCGCTGCCAGTCGATTCCGCCGACAGTGTGCATCTGCAGATCGAGGCGGTGAAGCTCGCGTTCGCCGACGCACAGGCCTACGTGTCCGACTCCGACTCCATGCCGATCAGCCCGGCGAGCCTGCTCGACCCGGAGTACCTGCGTGAGCGTGCCGCGCTCATCGACCCGGACCACGCGAAGCCGGTTACGGCGGGCACGCCGCGCGGCGGGACCGTCTACCTCACCGCCGCGGACTCCTCCGGCGTCATGGTGTCGATGATTCAGTCGAACTACATGGGCTTCGGCTCCGGAGTCGTCGTACCCGGAACCGGCATCGCCCTGCAGAATCGAGGGGCGGATTTCGTTGCGCAACAGGGCCACCCGAACCAGGTAGGCCCGAACAAGCGCCCGTACCACACCATCATCCCGGGGTTCCTGACCAAAGACGGCGCCCCGGTGATGAGCTTCGGGGTGATGGGCGGTCCGATGCAACCACAGGGCCACGTCCAGGTGGTGGCGCGCATCGTCGACCATGGACAGAACCCGCAAGCGGCGTGCGATGGTCCGCGGTTCCGCTGGGCCCAAGGCCGGGAAGTGGCCTGCGAGAAAGGTTTTCCGGCCGCGACCCTGGAAGAGCTGCAACGTCGCGGCCATCAACTGATCACCACCGACGACTACAACCAGTTCGGCAGCTGCCAAGCGATCTGGCGGCTCGACGACGGTTATCTCGCGGTCAGCGACCCGCGGCGCGACGGGCAGGCGGTTGGGTTTTAGAAAGTCCGTTCACGGGTGGGTGACGAGATACGTGTCGTTTTTCAGGTCGGCGTCTAGCTCGTCGACATCGAAGGGCCGGCTGAGCCGGCTGTTCAGCGCGTCCGATCCGACGAGCAGACCGATCTCGGCAGTCTGACGCGCGAAAAGCTTTGCAATGAATGGGTATATGCGGCGCATCACAGCCCGCTCGGCCGACGTGCATTGCGACGCGCAATAGCCGACGTGGCCGATCTCGTCGGTGAGGATCTCGCTGTACAGCGATTCGATTCGCTCGGCAACGTCGGGCTCGTCGGCGAATAGTCTGACACCGACGCGACGCAGCTCATCAAACATCACACAGCCGGCCATTTCAGACGCTCCGACAAATGCGAAGCCGAGCCGCTTCGGGATGAAGACCGCCATCTTGACGAATTGCCGCATCACGAACGGCGGCGGCACCACCTGGAATGTCAGGTCGAACATGTCCAAAATGTATGCGAGCAAACGGGTGTGGTAATGCTCCTCGAGTTCGAGGTACACCCGCTCCGGTGGCACGTCGGCATCGCTGTTCTGCCCGTACGTCTCGCCGAGTCCGACGCCGAATCGCTCCGCTTGATTCAGCTTCGCGGTCGCCAACAGGAACAGCATCTTGCCGTCCAGCCCCTTCTCCGGCACGCGGCGATGAAGATTTCGGGTAAACGTCGCGCGATCGGCCGGACTCGTCGACCTGATGGGGTTGGCGACTAGCTCGTCAAAGAACAGCTCGCGGTTCGCCAGACGCCGGTTCAGGAGGTCGGCGTCGCCGTCCCTTTCGTGCAAGAACTCCCGATAGCCTTCGATCGTGTTGACGCTCATCGTTTCTCCAATCCTTGAACGATTGTCGTGATGTATCGGCTCAAGACAGCGTCGGCTGACGCGGAATCGTGCGCCCCTGTCACGAGGAGCGCGAAGAGACCGGTCAAGATGAAGGTCGCAAGCTCTGCCGGATGCGTGTCCGCCACCACCTGTCCCGCATCCTGCGCCTTGACGATTACCTCGATCAGAAATTCAGCCAAAGGATGTTGTGTCAGTTCGTCTTCGACCGACTTGGTCGGCGAAAAGTGCAGGGCGAGCATCCCTCGAAAGACGGCGGGTCCCAATCGGCGCTCGGCGGCGAGGACGTGGCGTACCAAGGTGGACAGCACCGTCACCAAGTCGGTGGTCTCGGTCTCTAATCCATCGAGCTCCGCGACAATTTTGATCTGTTCGTTTCGCTCCAGTTCGACAAGGACGTGCTCCTTGGTCGGAAAATGAAAATAGAACGTGCCCCGCGCGACGCCCGCGGCATTCGCGATCGCGCTCACGTCGGCATCGGCCAACCCGCGTCGCGCGATCTCTGCCAGGGCCGCGTCGAACAGGTTTGCCCGGGTACGGACGCGTTGCAGCTCGCGCGCGGTGCCGGGCTTGGCATCGGATTCAGGTCGGGCCGGCGGCGTAGGCACGGCGGTGACGTTACAGCCTTCACTGACACTCGTCAATGACGAGTGTCAGTGAAGGCATTCGGCCGCGTCGAGGCGCAATCGCGCGGAGGGTCCGCTAGAGGTGAATCTTGTCCTCGGCGGCGGCTAGTCCGATGTCAGTGCGAAAGTGGCTGCCGGGCAACCGGATTGCCCCGACGATCTCGTAGGCTGCCAAGCGCGCAGCGGCCAGATCTTCGCCGGTGCCCACCACCGAAAGCACCCGCCCGCCAGACGACACGATCGCACCGTCCTTGTTACGGGCCGTCCCAGCATGCAGGACGCCGGGGGCTTCCGATCCGGTGATCACATCACCGACCCGCGGCTTGCCGGGGTAATTCTCCGCGGCCAGCACCACTGTCACGGCGGCGCCGTCGCACCACTGCAGGTCGCCGAAGCTCGCGAGCGTTCCGGTGGCCGCGGCATTCAGCAGCTGGCCAAGCGGAGACTCGAGCAGCGCGAGCACCGACTGTGTTTCCGGATCACCGAAACGGCAATTGAATTCGATGACCGCGGGCCCCTTCGAGGTGATTGCCAACCCGGCATACAGCAGTCCAGAGAACGGGGTGCCGCGCCGAACCATCTCGGCGGCAACGGGTTCCACGATCGTGCTGACGATCGACCGGTAGACGTCGGTCGGCAGCCAGGGCAGCGGCGCATAGGCACCCATCCCACCGGTGTTAGGCCCGGCATCACCGTCGCCGACCCGCTTGAAGTCCTGCGCGGCCAGCAGTGGCACCACCGTCTCGCCGTCGACGAGGCAGAACAGCGACACCTCGGGCCCGTCGAGAAACGACTCCAGCAGCACCGGGTGGCCAGACTCGAGCAGGCTCGCAGCGTGGGCGCGCGCCACGTCGCGGTCCGCGGTCACCACCACACCCTTGCCCGCTGCCAGCCGGTCGTCTTTGACCACCCACGCCGGATCGCCGGACCCCGGTCCGAATCGGTCCAGCGCGGCATCCAAATCGGCTGGACTGTCGATGATCTCGCTGGAGGCGGTGCGCACGCCGGCGGCGGCCATCACGTCTTTGGCAAAGGCCTTGGAGCCTTCGATCTCTGCCGCATCCTTGCTGGGCCCGAAGCAGGCGATGCCCGCGGCACGGACCGCATCCGCGACGCCCAGCACCAGGGGGACTTCGGGGCCGATTACGACGAGGTCGGCGTAGATCTGGCGGGCCAGGACCACCACGTCGTCACCGGAGGAGATGTCGACGTCGTGCTGGTCGGCCAGTGCCGCGGTGCCGGCATTGCCGGGAGCGATGGCCAGCGCCTCCACCTGCGGGTCGGCGCGCAACCCCAGTAGCAGAGCATGTTCGCGGGCACCGGAGCCGATCACCAGAACGCGCACGGAACGTCACTCTAGTAGAGCCGTTCAGACGATTCGTTCCAGCAGGCCCCTGAACTCTTTCCGCTGAGCGACGGTGAGGCGCGTCAGGCGCTTCTCGAACTCCCCGGACAGCAGCGCCAGACCGTCGGCCGCGGCCCGCCGCCCCTCCGGCGTCAGCAGTAGGCGGTGGCGCCGAAGATCCGCGGGGTCGATTTCGCGTCGCACGAAGCCGGCCGCCTCCAGTCGTTTGAGGTAGGCAGTGACCGTCGCCTTCGGCATGCAGAACGTGGCGGCGAGTTCGGCCGGATAGGGATGGTCGTCGATCTCGGCCAGCACGAACAATTCTTTGGACTCCAGCCCCAACGCGCAGACGCCGGCCTCGGCGCCGGAGATCACCGACGACAGCAGTCGGTAGTTCAAAGACCAGATCTTGGCCGCATCAGACATCGGGTTGCCAGATCGTTCAGATGTGAACTA
The DNA here is from genome assembly GCA_963822655.1 of uncultured Actinomycetota bacterium. GTDB lineage: Bacteria > Actinomycetota > Actinomycetes > Mycobacteriales > Mycobacteriaceae > Mycobacterium. The sequence goes on along the minus strand of CAWGIJ010000011.1, from coordinate 49,261 downwards.
GTTTCGATATGAACAATCGCATAACCGAACAATTTACCAGAAAGACGTCATCATGCCTCTGGATCACTACGTGACACTCGGACGATCCGGTCTACGCGTCAGCCCACTGTGCCTGGGCGCCATGACTTTCGGCGAGGACCTCGGCTGGGGCACCAGTGTCGAAGAGTCCCAACAGATCATCGACCGCTACACCGAACTCGGCGGCAACTTCATCGACACCGCCAACTTCTACACCCGAAGCCACTCGGAGAAGATCCTCGGCGACCACATCGGGCAGCACTCCGCCCGCCGCGATCGCCTGGTGCTGGCGACCAAATTCAGCGGCAACCTGTATCCGGGCGACCCCAACGGTGGTGGCTCGAGCCGCAAATCGTTGATCAGCGCCTGCGAGAACTCGTTGCGCCGATTACAGACCGACTACATCGACCTGTACTGGCTGCACATCTGGGACGTGAACACTCCCATCGAGGAGACCATGGCCGCGCTCGACGACCTCGTCGCCGCCGGCAAGGTTCGCTACATCGGCGTTTCGGACACCCCAGCATGGAAGATTGCACAGGCCAACCTGATTGCCCTTTTCCATGGCTGGCCCAGCTTCATCGGCTTACAGGTCGAGTACTCGCTGCTGGAGCGGGCCATCGAACAGGAACTGGTTCCGATGGCCGCCGAATTCGGTCTCGGCATCACGCCGTGGTCGCCGCTCAAAGGTGGAGTGCTCAGCGGCAAGTACACCCGGGCCAACGGGGGCGCCGCCAACGCCGATCGGGGAGCAATGGTCGACGCGTTCCTCAACGACAAGACCTACGCGCTGATCGACGAGTTGGAGGCCATCGCACAGTCGCACCAGACGAACGTTGCCAGCGTGGCCCTGGCCTGGGTGCACGCCCAGGCCGGTGTCTCCTCGGTCATCATCGGCGCCCGCAGAGTGTCGCAGCTCGACGAGAACATCCGGGCGGTCGACGTGAATCTCACGGCCGACGAACTGGACCGGCTCGGCGCGCTCACCAAGCCGAGGTTCGGATTCCCGAACAACATGCTGGACATGGCGCAGGGCATCCTCAACGGCGGCACGACGGTCAACGGGGCCGCTGCGCCGATATCGGAATACGTGATGCCCGAAGGCGTTCAGCCCTACTGAGATTGGCGCGCTATTCGCCCGAGTGCATCTTCAGCGCACCCTCGACGTTGGCCTTCTTGTCCTCGCCGGCGCCCTTCGCGGCGGCCTTCTTGCGCTTCGCCACGACGCTGTCGACAGCGCCGTTGAGCGCCGAGCCCAGCGGAAATCCGAGGTAGTGGGTGAGGAAAACCGCCATCTCCTTGAGCTCGGTCTCGGTGAGTTCCTCGTTGAGCAAGGCCGCGTTGATCTGAATCTCGGCCAGGTCGCGGTTGCCGATGGCGGTCACCGCGGTCAGCGTCATGATCCGCTTGTCGCGCATCGACAATCCGGGTCGGGTCCAGATACTGCCAAAGAGGTGGTCGACGGTCAGGTCGAAGTACGCATCGCCCTCGATGTTGGGCATCTCCCAGCCGTACACCTCGTTCATCTTGGCAAGGCCCTTGCTGCGCAACTCGTTCATCACGCCTCTTTCTCTGTGTGCGGCACTCCGAGTCCGGCGGCCAGTCCCCGGTAGGCCAGTTGAGCCAACGGCAGATCGACCGAGACCGATTCGCCCAGCGCCAGCGCCAGGCTCAGATCCTTTTCCCCCAGCCCCCGGGCGTGCGTGAAGGATTGGTACAGGAAGTTTTCCGGCTCAATGTCTTTCATGTCTTCGCGCACCATGATCGCGCCCGGTCCGCTGGTGAGAGCGTCGGTGTGGCGTACGACCCGGCCCAACGCCTGCAGGTCGAGCCCGGCCGCCTCGGCCAGCTTCATCGCCTCGCACGCAGCGACGTAGGAGGTGAAGGTCAACATGTTGCGAGCCAACTTCATTCGGGTACCCGCACCCGGCTCACCGGCGTGCACCACCATTGCCGCCCAGTGCTTGAAGGCCGGCTTGATGCGCTCGTAGACCTCCCGGTCGGCACCCACCATGGTGGCGAGCTTGCCTTCGGCCGCAGCCGCGGCGCCGCCGCTGACGGGTGCGTCGACGATGTGAATGCCCTGCGGTTTGAGCTCAGCGGCGAGTTGGGCCGCAGTGGTGTCGCTGATCGTCGAGTGGATCGCGATCACCGTGTCGGGCTTCGCATGGGCCGCTAGTTCACCGACGACCTCGCGCACTTGCGCGTCGTCGAGCACGGTGACGTGGATGATGTCGGCGCCCGCGACGTCGGCCACACTGTCCGCCAAGCTCGCGCCCTTTTCGGCCAGCGGGGTCATCGCGTCGGCGCGGATGTCGTAAACAGTGATGCCGCCAGGCCATTCGGTCATCTTGGTGGCCATCGGCGCACCCATGTTGCCCAGACCGATGTAGCCGAGCTTGAGGTCCTGAGTCATGACCGGAAGATCTGTCCGCCGTCGACGTTGAAGATCTGCCCGGTGATCCAGGAAGCCTCATTCGACAGCAAGAAGAGACACATGCCGACCAGGTCCTCCGGAGTCCCCATGCGAGACAGCGGAATACCTTTGACGATGTCCGCCACCATCTCCTGCGGTGTGGTGCTCCGGTTGGCCTCGGTGTCGATCGGACCCGGTGCGATCGCGTTGATCCGAATGTTCTGGCCCGCGAGTTCGGTTGCCAGCTGCTGGGTCAGCCCGTTGATGCCGACCTTGGCCAGTCCGTAGAAGTTCGAGTACAGCCATGCCGCAGTGGAGGATTGGTTGATGATCGCGCCGCCACCGCGCTTGGCCATCTTCTTGTATACGGCGCGGGTGCACCACAGTGCGCCGTCGAGGTTCACGCTCATGAACTTCTTGTAGTACTCGGGGTCGACGGTCAGCAGGAAGTCGAGTTTCATGCCACCGAAGATCGCGGCGTTGTTCACCAGGTAGTCGATGCCGCCGAACTCGGCCAGCGTCTGGTCAGCCATCGCCTTGGCCGATGCCGGGTCGGACACGTCCACCGGAATGCTCAGTGCAGTGCCGCCGTCGGCAGCGATCTGCTTGGCAACGCCTTGTGCCGCTTCCGCATTGATGTCGGCGACGACGACCGCCGCGCCTTCGCGGGCCAGTGCCTCTGCGTAAGCCTGGCCGATGCCGCCGCCGGATCCGGTGACGATGGCGACTTTGTTCTCAAACCGCATGTTTTTACTCCCGAGAGGTGACTAGACCGCTGTCGCAATGGTTTTGGTTTCCAGATATTCCTCGAAGCCGGCGAGGCCCATTTCGCGCCCGTTGCCGGACTGCTTGTAACCGCCGAAGGGCAGATCGGCGGAATACCAGACTCCGCCGTTGACGTTGATCGTGCCCGCGCGGATCCGCGAGGCAACCGCTGCCGCCCGGTCGGGATCGGTACCGAACACGGTGCCCGACAAGCCGTATGGTGAGTCGTTGGCGATGCGCACCGCGTCGTCGTCACCGTCGTAAGGGATCACCGTCAGGACGGGGCCGAAGATCTCCTCCTGCGCGCAACGCGCGTCGTTGCCCAGGCCCGCGATCACCGTCGGCTCGATGAAGAACCCGACGTAGCGGTCGGCCGGCCGGCCCCCACCGCAGGCGAACGTCCCGCCTTCGGCGATCGCCGAATCCAGGTAGCCCTGAATCCGGTCGCGCTGGCGTGCCGAAATCACTGGGCCGCAGATGGTTCCGGCGTCGGTGGGGTCGCCGGCTTTGATGCCGCCCACCGTCGCAGCGGCGATCGAGACGGCTTCGTCGTATTTCGCGCGTGGGACCAGCAGTCGAGTGGTGATCGCGCAGCCCTGCCCGGCATGCATGCACACCGAGAAGCCGGCCATGCTCACCGCGCCACCGAGGTCGGCGTCGTCGAGCACGATGAACGCCGATTTGCCGCCGAGTTCGAGGAAGACTTTCTTGACGGTCGCCGCACCGTCGGCCATCACGGCACGACCCGTGGCGGTGGAACCGGTGAACGAAACCATGTCCACCCGTGGGTCTTTGGACAACATGGCGCCCACGCTGTGGTCGCTGGAGGTGACGATGTTGACCACGCCCGGCGGGAAGTCGGTGTGCTCGGTGATGAGTTCGCCGAGAACGGCGGCCGCCCAGGGAGTGTCAGGTGCGGGCTTCAACACCACGGTGTTCCCCGCCGCCAGCGCGGGCCCGATCTTGGCGAGGTTGATCTGATGGGGGAAGTTCCACGGGGTGATCGCGCCGACTACACCGACCGCTTCGCGGGCGATGGTGCGGCGGGTGGGGATGCCCATCGGCTTCGCCTCGCCGAGGTCCTGCGTGTACTCGTACGACTCGGCGGTATCGGCCGCAAACGACAGGTCGTTCACCGGAACTTCGAGTTGTGCGATACCCGTCAGCATTCGGGGCGCACCGACTTCGGCGATGGTCAGGTCGCGAAGCGCCTCGAGGTGCTGCTTCATGGCTTCCTGCAACTGGCGTACGCACCGCACACGCAGCTCGGTGTTGCGCGACCAGTCGGTGCCGTCAAAGGCCCGGCGGGCCGCCTCGATGGCGGCGCCCATGTCGTCGGTTCCGGCGTCGGCCGCGGCGCCCAGCACCTCTTCGGTGGCCGGGTTGATCGTCGGGAACGTGCCCTGGCTACCGCTCGTCAGCTTGCCGTCGATGAGCAGCGAGCTCACGCCGTCGGCCAACAATGCCATCTCTGCCTCCGCGCCTCGTTGAGTGGACACATGTCCGGAATAATCCAACCGAACATAGCCGCAGCGCCGCGCGAAAGGCAAGGGCAGCCGATCACTCCCGGAGGTAAATCGCCTTGTAACTGCAATTTCACCGAACAGACTTGCTCGCCGGCCGCCACGTCGGCTAGCTTGGACACGTGTCCAGCGACCCTGTGGCCACCATCACTCCTGGTGCCGGTGCTCCGACCGGTGACGTGCCGCGCAACCGTCGGCAGGAAGAGACCTTCCGCAAGGTGCTGACGGCGGGCGTCGAGGTCCTGCGGGAAACGTCGTATGCCGACCTGACCGTGCGCGCAGTGGCCGCCCGCGCCAAGGTCGCGCCGGCGACGGCCTACACCTACTTCTCGTCTAAGAACCATCTGATCGCCGAGGTCTACCTCGACCTGGTGCGCCAGGTGCCGTACTTCACCGACGTGAACGAGCCGATGCCGACGCGGGTGGATAAGGCGCTACGTGCCCTCGCCCTGGTAGTCGCCGACGAACCCGAGGTCGCAGCGGCATGCACGACCGCTTTGCTCGGCGGCAGCGGCGATCCCGCCGTTCGAGCCGTGCGGGACCGGATCGGCGCCGAGATTCACCGGCGCATCATCTCCGCCATCGGACCGGACGCCGAACCACGCATCGTGTCGGTCCTGGAAATGACGTTCTTCGGCGCGCTCGTCAACGCCGCCAGTGGCGCCTACACCTACCACCAGATCGCCGACCATCTCGCGTACGCGGTCGGCCTCATCGTCACAACGGAAGCCTGATGACCCTTCAGATCGACAAGCCGCTCCCGCCTTTTCTGGACCCTTATGACTATGACTTCCACGAGGACCCGTACCCGTACTACCAGCGCCTGCGGGACGAAGCGCCGCTGTACCACAACGAGGAACTCGGCTTCTGGGCCTTATCGCGCCACCAGGACGTGCACCAGGGCTTCCGGAACAGCACGACGCTGTCGAACAAGTACGGCGTCTCCCTGGACCCGGCATCCCGCGGGCCGCACGCCGCCAAGACGATGTCGTTCCTGGCGATGGACGACCCGGCACACCTTCGGCTGCGCACGCTGGTGTCGAAAGGGTTCACCCCCAGGCGAATTCGCGAGCTCGAGCCGCGCGTCACCGAGATCGCGACCCGGCATCTCGACGTCCTTCTGGAGAAGGCCGCGTCGGGTGCCGCCGTCGACTACGTCGACGAGTTCGCCGGCAAGCTGCCGATGGATGTCATCTCCGAGTTGATGGGCGTCCCCGAACCGGACCGGGTTCAGGTCCGGGCCTGGGCCGACGGCGTAATGCACCGCGAGGAAGGCGTCACCGATGTGCCGCCGGAGGCGATCGAGGCCTCTCTCAATCTGATCGTCTACTACCAGGAGATGGTGGCCGAGCGGCGCAAGAAGCTCACCGACGACCTGACCTCGGCGCTGCTGGAGGCAGAGATCGACGGCGATCGGCTCACCGACGACGAGATTCTCGGATTCATGTTCCTGATGGTGATCGCCGGCAACGAGACCACCACTAAACTGCTTGCCAACGCTGCCTTTTGGGGCGACCGCAACCCCGATCAGCTGACGTCGGTCTACGACGACCTGTCTCGCGTGCCGCTCTGGGTGGAAGAGACGCTGCGCTACGACACCTCGAGTCAGATCCTGGCGCGCTCGGTGTCCGGTGAGCTCACCCTCTACGACACCACCATTCCCGACGGCGACGTTCTGCTGCTGTTACCCGGATCGGGGCACCGTGACGAACGCGCCTTCGACAAGCCCGACGACTTCATCATCGGGCGCGACATCGGGTCCAAGCTGCTGAGCTTCGGCAGCGGCGCCCACTTCTGCCTGGGCGCCCACCTGGCCCGGATGGAGGCGCGCGTCGCGCTCACCGAATTGTTCACCCGCATCCGCGGTTACGAGGTCGACGAGGTCAACTCGGTCCGCGTCCACTCCAGCAACGTCCGTGGATTCGCCCATCTGCCGATGACCGTGGAGGTCCGCTGAATGCCCCGCTTTGAACCGCTGCCCGAACGTCGTCCGGCGATCGTGGCGGGCGCCTCCTCCGGCATCGGCGAGGCCACCGCCATCGAACTCGCCGCCCACGGCTTCCCGGTCGCACTAGGCGCCCGGCGAGTCGAGAAGCTCGACGACATCGTCGGCAAGATCAACGCCGACGGCGGTGAGGCGGTCGGCTTTCACCTCGACGTCACCGACCCCAACTCGGTCAAATCCTTTGTTGCGCAATCGGTCGACGCACTCGGCGACATCGAGGTGCTGGTGGCCGGCGCCGGTGACACCTACTTCGGCAAGCTCGCCGAAATCACCACCGACGAATTCGACTCACAGCTGCAGATCCACCTCGTCGGCGCCAACCGGCTGGCCACAGCGGTGCTGCCCGGCATGATCGAACGCCGGCGCGGCGACCTGATCTTCGTCGGATCTGATGTGGCGCTGCGGCAGCGACCGCACATGGGCGCCTATGGCGCGGCCAAGGCTGCGCTAGTCGCGATGGTCAGCAACCTGCAGATGGAACTCGAAGGCACCGGTGTGCGCGCATCGATCGTGCACCCAGGCCCGACCAAGACCGGGATGGGCTGGAGCCTTCCTGCCGAGAAAATCGGCCCGGCCCTTGAGGATTGGGCCAAATGGGGCCAGGCCCGCCACGACTACTTCCTGCGGGCGGCCGACCTCGGCCGGGCCATCGCGTTCGTCGCCGAGACACCGCGCGGCGGCTTCATCGCCAACATGGAACTCCAGCCCGAGGCCCCGCTGGCCGACACCACGGATCGGCAGAAGCTCGCACTCGGCGAAGAAGGGATGCCCGGCCAATGACGACAACCACGACCGTGCCTCGAGTGTCCGGCGGCGAAGAAGAACACGGCCACCTCGAGGAATTCCGCACCGACCCCATCGGTTTGATGCAGCGCACCCGCGACGAATGCGGTGACGTCGGCTGGTTTCAGCTGGTCGACAAGCATGTCATCCTGCTGTCCGGCTCCGAGGCCAACGAGTTCTTCTTCCGTTCTGCCGACGAAGATCTCGACCAGGCCGCGGCGTATCCGTTCATGGCGCCGATTTTCGGACAGGGTGTGGTGTTCGACGCCAGCCCCGAACGGCGCAAGGAGATGCTGCACAACTCGGCGCTGCGCGGCGAGCAGATGAAGGGTCACGCCGCCACCATCGAAGATCAGGTCAGGGGGATGATCGCCGACTGGGGCGACGAAGGCGAGATCGAACTCCTCGACTTCTTCTCCGAGTTGACCATCTACACGTCCACGGCCTGCCTGATCGGGGTGAAGTTCCGCAACCAACTCGACCATCGGTTCGCGGAGTACTACCACGAGTTGGAGCGCGGGACCGATCCGCTGTGCTACGTGGACCCGCATCTGCCGATCGAGAGCTTCCGGCGCCGCGACGAGGCGCGGGTGAATCTGGTTGCGGTGGTTCAGGAAATCATGAACCAGCGGATCGCCAACCCGCCCACCGACAAGTCCGACCGCGACATGCTCGACGTGCTGGTGTCGATCAAAGACGAAGAAGGCAATCCGCGCTTCTCCGCCGACGAAGTCACCGGCATGTTCATCTCGCTGATGTTCGCGGGCCACCACACCAGCTCGGGCACGTCGGCGTGGACGCTGATCGAGTTGATCCGGCACACCGACGTCTACGCCGAGGTGCTGGCCGAGCTCGAAGAACTGTACGCCGACGGCCAGGAGGTGAGTTTCCATGCACTGCGGTCGATTCCGAAGCTGGACAACGTGGTCAAGGAGGCGCTGCGGCTGCATCCGCCGCTGATCATCTTGATGCGGGTGGCCCGAGGCGAGTTCGAGGTCGCCGGCTTCCCGATCCACGACGGCGATTTCGTGGCCGCTTCTCCGGCGATCTCCAACCGGATTCCCGAGGACTTCCCGGACCCGGACGCCTTCAAGCCGGACCGCTACAACAAGCCGGAGCAGGCTGACATCGTGAACCGGTGGACCTGGATCCCGTTCGGCGCCGGCCGGCACCGTTGCGTCGGAGCTGCTTTCGCACAGATGCAGATCAAGGCGATCTTCTCAGTCTTGCTGCGCGAATACGACTTCGAGATGGCGCAGCCCGCCGACAGCTACCACAACGACCACTCGAAAATGGTCGTGCAGCTGGCCAGCCCGGCCAAGGTCCGCTACCGCAAGCGCCAGGCGTAAGGCAGCTCATGGGTTTTCGCGTCGAAGTCGACCTGGATCTGTGTCAGGGCCATGCGATGTGCGAGCTGGAAGCGCCCGACTACTTCCGGGTGCCCAAGCGCGGAAAAGTCGAGATTCTGGATGCCGAGCCCGGCGACGAGGCCCGCGACGAGGTCGAGCGGGCGGTCGAAATGTGCCCAACCCAAGCATTACTCATCAAGGAGGATTGACAATGGCGTCGCACTCACGAGAAAAGCTCGAAGCCTGGGTAGACAGCTGGCTGCAGGCCAATAAGGACTGCGAGAAGGCCGGCGACTGGAAGCCGCTCGGCGACTTCTATGCGCCCGAAGCCACCTACGGCTGGAACATCGGCCCAAAGGAAGACGTGATGTGTGTCGGGGTCGACGAGATCCGCGACGTCGCGCTCGGCCTCGAGATGGAGGGCCTGGAGAACTGGGTGTACGAGTACCAGAAGGTCCTGATCGACGAGAAGCAAGGCGAGATCGTCGGCTTCTGGAAGCAGATCGTCAACAAGACCGACGGCAGCCAAGACGAGATCTACGGAATCGGCGGCAGCTGGTTCCGGCTCAACGAGGACGCGCTCATCGAGTGGCAGCGCGATTTCTTCGACTTCGGCCACGTCGCGAAGATGTTCGGAAACCTGATCGAGTCCGGCGACCTGAGCCAGGGAATGCAGAACCGCATCCAGCGCAGCGTCGCGGGCGAGAAGTTGCCTGGTTACTACCCGCTCGGCCAGGCGCCGGTGCCCATCTGGTGACGTGCCCGTGACCAGGATCACCCGCTGACCTACACTCAACCAAGCGGTTGCTTGCGTGGAGCTGGGCCGTTCTCAACCGACGTTTCAACGACGAAAGCAGGTTCACGATGAAGACCAAAGGCGCGCTGATCTGGGAGTTCAATCAGCCCTGGTCGATCGAGGAAATTGAGATCGGCGACCCCCAAAAGGATGAAGTCAAAATCCAGATGGAAGCGGCGGGCATGTGCCACTCCGACCACCACCTGGTCACCGGCGGCATCCCGATGGGTGGCTTCCCGGTTCTCGGCGGTCACGAGGGCGCCGGCATCGTCACCGAAGTCGGCCCGGGCGTCGAGGACATCGCCCCGGGCGACCACGTGGTGCTGTCGTTCATCCCGTCCTGTGGCCACTGTCCGACCTGTCAGGCCGGCATGCGCAACCTCTGCGACCTCGGCGCGGGCCTGCTGGGCGGCGCCGCGGTATCGGACGGAACCTTCCGAATCCAGGCGCGCGGCCAGGACGTCTTCCCGATGACGCTGCTGGGCACCTTCTCCCCCTACATGGTCGTGCACAAGAGTTCCGTGGTGAAGATCGACGAGTCGGTGCCGTTCGAGGTCGCCGCACTGGTCGGCTGCGGTGTGACCACCGGCTATGGCTCGTCGGTCCGTACCGCCGATATCCGGCCGGGAGAGGACGTCGCGATCGTCGGTATCGGCGGCGTCGGCATGGCGGCGCTGCAGGGTGCCGTAACCGCTGGTGCCCGATACGTGTTCGCGATCGACCCGGTCGAGTGGAAACGCGACCAGGCACTCAAGTTCGGCGCGACGCACGTCTACCCGGACGTCTTTGCCGCGATGGGCGGAATCCAGGAAGTGACGCACGGCCTGATGGCCCACAAGGTGGTGGTCACCGTCGGCGAGCTGCTCGGGGCCGACGTGGAAAACTACATGATCTTGACCGCCAAGGGCGGCACCTGCGTGTTGACCGCTATCGGCAGCCTGCTGGACGCCAATGTCACCCTGAACCTGGCGATGCTGACCCTGATGCAGAAGACCATCAAAGGCACCATCTTCGGTGGCGGTAACCCACAGTTCGACATTCCTCAACTGCTGGCGATGTACAAAGCCGGCAAGCTGAACCTCGACGACATGATCACCCGGCAGTACAAGTTGGAACAGATCAACGACGGCTACCAGGACATGTTGGACGGCAAGAACATCCGCGGCGTGATCCGCTACACCGACGCCGACCGGTAACCGTCATGTCGCAGGAAACCGCCGAAAAGTCTCCCGCGCTGGCCGCCTCCCAGTCATCGTGGCGCTGCGTCCAGGCCCACGACCGGGAGGGCTGGCTGGCCCTGATGGCCGACGACGTCGTGGTCGAAGATCCGATCGGTAAATCGGTCACCAACCCCGACGGCAACGGCGTGCAGGGCAAGGACGGCGTCGCCGAGTTCTACGACACCAACATCGCCGCCAACAATTTGCGGATCACCTGCGAGGAGACGTTTGCCTCCAGCAACCCCAACGAGGTCGCGCATATCCTGGTGCTGGACAGCAAGTTTGACAACGGAATCACCAGCAGTGTCCGGGGCGTGTTCACCTACCGCGTCAACGACGCGGGCCTGATCGCGAATATGCGTGGCTACTGGAACCTCGACATGATGACCTTCGGCAACGAGGAGTGACCTCACTGCTCGCCGACCGCGGCGCGGTCGTGGTCGGCGGGTCACGGGGTATCGGCGCTGCTGTCGCGGCATTGCTCGCGCAGCACGGCGCCGGCGTCGTGGTCAACGGCCGAGATGCCGCCGCTGCCCGCTCGACCGCGGACGCGATCGCCGCCGCAGGTGGACGGGCAGTCTCCCATCCGGGTTCCCCCTCAGATCAGAAGGCTGCAAAGTCGTTGGTGGACAACTGCATTGACGAGTTCGGCGGCATTCACATTCTGATCAACTGCGCGGGCATCGCCGAGCCGCCGGGCTCATCCATCCTCGACATCAGCGCGGCGGCGTTCACCGAACTGATGGACGCCCATCTGGGCACGGTGTTCGCGTCCTGCCGCGCCGCCGCGCCCAGGATGATCGCGCAGGGCGGGGGCAGCATCGTCAACAGCAGTTCGTTCGCGTTCCTCGGCGACTACGGCGGCACGGGATACCCGGCCGGCAAGGGCGCGGTCAACAGCCTGACGCTGGCGATCGCCGCCGAACTCAAGGAGCACCGGGTGCGGGCCAACGTAGTGTGCCCCGGTGCCAGGACGCGGCTGTCCACCGGGCCGGACTACGTCGCGCAAATCACTGATCTCAACCGGCGCGGACTGCTGGACGACGTCTCGATGCAGGGATCGCTCGATGTCGCGACGCCCGACTACGCCGCGCCGACCTACGTCTATCTCGCCAGCGACCTAGCCCGCCACCTGACCGGCGAAATCTTTGCCGCCTCAGGCGGTTTCGTCGGCAAGTTCCCAAGAGCGACGCCCGATCTGATCGGCTATCGCGATCACCACGACTCGCCGCCGTGGACCGTCACCGAGCTGTCCGCGATGTTGGGCGGCGGCGCCGACTAGGCCTTCACACCGCGACATATGCTGAACCGATGTCCACCATTTTCAGCAAGATCATCAACGGCGAACTGCCCGGCCGATTCGTGTACGAAGACGACGAGGTCGTCGGCTTCCTGACCATCGAGCCGATGACCCAGGGACACACGCTGGTGGTGCCGCGCGCGGAGATCGACCAATGGCAGAACATCGAGCCGTCGGTGTTCGGGCGGGTCATGTCGGTCGTCCAGTTGATAGGTAAGGCCGTCACCAAGGCGTTCGACGCTGACCGCGCCGGGGTGATCATCGCCGGTCTGGAGGTGCCGCACCTGCACGTCCACGTTTTCCCGGCGAAGAGTCTGAGCGATTTCGGCTTCGCCAATGTCGATCGCAACCCGTCCGCCGAATCGCTCGACGAGGCTCAGATGAAAATCAAAGCGGCACTTGCCGAGTCAACACCGGGCTGACAGCGGCCTGCGCCGGAATGTCGCCGATGCGCGGCAGACTCACGTAGAACCTGCAGCCCTCTCCGGGTGCCGTGGTCACGTTCACCGTACCGCCGTGCGCGTGGACCAGCGAGGCGACGATCGACAGTCCCAGGCCGCTGCCGCCACTGCTGCGCGCACGTGACGAGTCGGTGCGGTAAAACCGTTCGAAGATCCGCAGCGCGTCTTCGGAGCTCATGCCGGGTCCTTCGTCGACTACTTCCAGGATCGCGTCCTCGGCGGTGGTTCCGACCCGCACGGTGATGTGGGCGCTGTCCGGCGTGTGCTGCAGGGCATTGGCCATCAGGTTGCCGAGCACCTGACGCAGGCGAGGCTCGTCGCCCAGCGCCTCGGGCGTACCGGGACCGTCGACCACCTCGATGCTGATCGACCGACCGGGCGATACCGCTCGCGCGTCGTGCACGGCGTCGGTCGCCAGCGCCAGCAGGTCAACCCGCTTGCGCTCGATCGGCCGTTGGGTGTCGAGGCGGGCGAGGAGCAGCAGATCGTCGATGAGCAAGCCCATGCGGCGTGACTCGCTCTCGATGCGCGACATCACCATCTCCATGTCGCGCGCCGCGCCCTGCCGGTACAACTCGGCGAAGCCTCGCATGGTGGTCAGCGGTGTCCGCAGTTCATGGCTGGCGTCGGTGATGAAGCGGCGCATCCGATCCTCGGAGATCAGCGCTTGCTCGGCCGAGTACTCGGACGACGCGACGGCCTGCTGAATCTGCGTGAGCATGCCGTTGAGCGCCGCGGACAGCCGCCCGACTTCGGTTCGCGAATCACGCTCGGGCACTCGACGATCCAGCTGACCGGCTGCGATTGCGGCGGCGGTCTGTTCGACCTCGGTCAATGGTTTCAGACTACGATGTACCACCCATGAGCCGGCCAGGCCGAGGACCAGCAGCACGGCCACCCCGATACCGAGTTGCAGCCAGGCCAATGAGCGGACGGTGTGCTGGATCTCGGAGAGGTCGTAGGCGACCGTGACCAGCCGGTTGTCGCCACGCATCGACACGACCCGCCACTGCACGCCCGAATTGTCCACCGAGCCAACGGTTGTCGGGTTAGGGCCGACATCGTTGTTGGTAGGCAGGACAGGTTCGGCGTGCCGATCGTTGATCACCGTCGTGCCGCGGCCGTCGGCGGTGAGGCTGCGCACGTAAAAGTTCGACGGCGGGCGGTCGAGGTTTGCGCCGTGCGGGATCTTCAGTGCGCCCTTGGGAGCCTGCGCCCAACCGCGCGAGGCTTCCTCCAGCGTCGTGTCGGCCCGCGCGATGAGGTGCTGGCGCAGAATCGAAGTCACCGCGATGCCCGACGCGGCCAGCCCACAAGCGACCAGCAGCAGGGTCGCAGCGACCAGCGCCACCCGCAGCGGCAGTTCGATCCGAAAGTTTCGCGACGACATTCGGCTAACGAGGCTCCCGCAGCACGTAGCCGACGCCACGCAGCGTGTGCAGCAGACGCTTCTCGCCGGTATCGATCTTGCGGCGCAGATACGACACATAGGACTCGACGACGTTGACGTCGCCGCCGAAGTCGTAGCGCCACACGTGATCCAGGATCTTCGGCTTGCTCAACACGGTGCCCGCGTTGATCACGAAATACCGCAGCAGCGTGAACTCGGTGGGTGACAACGAAACCGGCTCACCGGCCTTCCACACTTCGTGGGTGTCCTCGTCGATTTCGATGTCGGCGAATGTCAACCGCGAGTTGTGGTTCTCGTTGACGCCTCTGCCGGTGCGCCGCAGGATCACTCGCAACCGTGCGACGACCTCCTCAAGACTGAACGGCTTGGTCACGTAGTCGTCGCCGCCGAGGGTGAGGCCGGCGATCTTGTCCTGGAGCGAGTCGCGGGCGGTGAGAAAGAGCGCGGGCGCGTCGATGCCGTCGGCCCGCAGTCGACGCAAGACCCCGAAACCGTCCATGCCGGGCATCATCACGTCGAGGATTACCGCGTCGGGTTTGACGTCGCGGGCCAGATCCAGCGCCGAAGCACCGTTGGTCGCAGTGTGAACTTCGAAGCCCTGGAACTTGAGGCTGACCGACAAGAGTTCGACGATGTTGTCCTCGTCGTCGACGACCAGAACACGTGCCTCGGGTGCTGCTTCCTGCGTGGCTGCTGACATGACGTCAATTTCCTCTTACTTAGCTGAAGAATGTCTGCATACCGGCTGTGGCCGACCTGTGAGTTCGTTGCGAGGCTGATCAGGGCCAACTACCACGGGATTCAGTCCCGGCTGAATACACTCGGGGGATGAATCTCGGCAAGAGTCTGGTGAGCCTCGCCACCGCACCGGTGCGGATCGGACTCGCCGCCGCCGACGCGGGCGTGGGCGTTGCAACGTCTGCGCTGGGCATGGCCCACCGCACGCTGGGCGAATCGGGCACGACCACTGGGTCCAACGCGGTGGCGCACATGCTGGGCATCGACGACGCGATCACCAGGGCCAACCGGCTGGCCCGGCTGCTGGACGACGACGCCCCGCTGGGGCGCGCCATCGCCACCGACGGTCCGATCGATCGGCTGTTGCGCCCGGGCGGAGTGGTCGACATGCTCACCGCCGACGGTGGCCTGCTCGACCGGCTGACCGCCGAGGGCGGCGGACTGGAACGCGCGCTCAAGCCCGGCGGACTGGTGGATCAGCTGGTCGCCGATGACGGGCTGATCGACCGGCTGCTCGCCGAGGACGGGCTGGCCGATCGCCTGCTGTCCGAAGGCGGCCTGGTCGACAAGCTGACTGCCCGCAACGGGCCGCTCGAGCAATTGGCGGCCGTCGCTGACACCTTGTCCCGGCTCGCGCCCGGGATGGAGGCATTGGAGCCGGCCATCGCGACGCTGCAGGACGCGGTCATGGGGCTGACGATGGTCGTGAACCCGCTGAGCAACATCGCCGACCGGATTCCGTTGCCAGGCCGTCGACAGAGTCGCCGGGTTCCGTCGCGGACAGTGCGCTCCCAGCGGGTCATCGATCACGAGAACCCGGCCCACGACGAGTAGCCCTCGGGCTCGAGCGTCAATAAGACTGACCATTGGCGTACCGCTGTCGCCGGTAGTAGCGACCGCTGCCGCGATTCCTGGCCTTGTATGTCGGCAGCTGGCTGTCGCAATTGGGACAAATGAGACGTAGGTTCTCACGACGGCTATGTCCCGCGTCGCCGTCGATGTGGTCGATGATCAGGGTCAGGGTCGTGCCATTCCACTGATCCTGGGTGCCGCAGATGGCATAGCAACCACGCTGCTGCCCGTGGAGATATTCGCGGACGTAGTGGCCTCGATACGACATGCGGCCACAGATTCCGCTGTCGAGCCATGCTTCCGAGAGCAACCGTCGGCGGTGTGCGTGTTGGCATGCATTGCTGCAGAAGATCTTTGGTCGACGGCCTGCACAATCGACTCCGCATCCAAGACAGCGAGTCGACACAATGGGACGCTATTACTCGGGACCGACACGAGTGGAGCCGCGTGAGAGACTCGAACTCTCGACCCTCGCTTTACAAGAGCGATGCTCTACCAACTGAGCTAACGCGGCCTGCGTTGGCTCAATGAGCCTCGGCAATTCTACGACGGCCTGTCGCCCCGAGGGCCACGCGCCGGATGAAGCCGGCGAAGGGGCGAGCTGACATGGCGTTTTGCGACGCGGAATACTGTCGATCAGGACAGTAGAGGAGTTCTCATGACCCATCGGCGTTTCGCGTGGATGCTCGGCACCGTGTTGGTGGCGGCCGTCATCCCCGTGCCGGCCCAGGCTGATCCGTCGGTGCCGCCGGGTCAACCGGTGAAGTGCGTGAGCAACACCCAAAAGGGCAAGCAGGTCCTGATTCCCTGCGATCTGCTCAACGCGGGCGCCAACTTCCCATTCGGCTACCGTTGCCCTCCGCCGCTCGAGCAGTACACGGAGGATGTGCAGGGTTGGTGTGGCGTAGGGCCGGGACTTGGAGCCACGCCCCCGGGCGCTCCACCCCCGGCGCCGCCGACGAGCCCGACTTCGCCGACAAGCCCAACCAGTCCGACAAGCCCAACGAAGCCGTCCACTCCGACGAGCCCGACCAGCCCGACTCCGAGTCCAAGCCCTGCGAGCCCGACGCCGTCGAGCCCGACGCCGTCGAGTCCGACTCCAACTCCTTCAAGTGCCGCGATTCCCAACAGTCCACACTGACGCTTCTTTACAGAATCGCCGCTTTTTGTAACGATGCATCGGTGAGCAACGTCGCATCGGCGCTGGGCCTGGCCGCCCATCTGGGCCGTGGAATGCAGCGAGTGGCGACCGACGCGGTCATCGGTCGGCTGCGCTCGCTGCCCAGATCGATCAATGAGCTTGACGCTCAAGCCCTTTCGGAGATCATGGGCCGCCACATCTCCTCGGTGTCGATCATCGGCGGCGACGCCGGGACGTCGTCGCGCGCCCGGCTGGCGCTGACCGGTGACGGCGTGCCCGCCTCCGTCTTCGTCAAGATGCCGGCCGAAACCGTCGCCACCCGACTGATGGGCGAACTCGGCCGGCTCGCCCACACCGAGGTGAGCTTCTACCGCGACCTGGCCCCGCAATTGACTGGCTTACCCACGTCGTACGGGTCGGCTTTCGACTCGCTGACCGGTCGCTTCGTACTGGTCCTCGAAGACCTCGCGGTCGACCCCTGCGTCTTCCCCGACACCCTGCATCCACTCGATCCCGACCAGGCCGCCAAGATCGTCGAGTTGCTCGCAAAGCTGCACGCCACCTTCTGGGAACGCCTGCCCGCCAACGCAAGTCGATGGGTGTACTCCGCCTCGGGTGATCACACGTCGCTGCTCACCGGGCCGCTGCTCAACACCTCGGCCCAACGCCTGGCCGAGCGAACCGACGTTCCGGTCGAGGACGGTCGCTTCATCATCGACAACTACCGCACTGTCGCGAAACTGATTGATGAACAACCGAATACAGTCATGCACGGCGACGCGCACCCAGGAAATGTCTACTTCCGCAACGACGAAGCCGGATTGCTCGACTGGCAGGCGGTACGTCGCGGGCACCCCGGACGGGAATTGTCCTACACCCTCGTCACCGGTATGACCACCGCCGATCGCGAGGCCTGCCAGCATGACCTACTCACCACTTATCGTCGGGCCCTGGCGGCTGCCGGCGGGCCGGAATTGAACGCCGACGACCTCTTTCTGCGGTACCGGCAGGGGGCGCTGTACGCCTACGTAGCACCCCTGATCACCGCCGGAATGGGCGGAATGCAAGACGAAAGCATTGCGCTGGAAGGTGTTCGGCGCGGCGTGGCGGCTCTGACCGATTTGGAGACCGTCGCCGCACTGCGGCTATCGTTGGCGTCATAGATTCGCTATCCATGCGGTTGACGGTGCTCGGTAGTGGTGGATGGATTCCCACCAGCTCCCGCCAGACCAGTTGCTATCTCATTACCTCCGGGACCGAGGCTTTAATACTCGATGCCGGAACGGGTTTCGGCGCTCTGCATCTCAACCCTGCTCTCCTCGACGGCGTCGACACGGTGACCGTGGCCCTCAGCCACTTCCATCTCGATCACGTGACCGGCCTCGGGTTCGTCAGCGCACGCGCGCTGGGCGGCCGCGCGCTCACCATTGCCGGGCCGGGTTCGATGGCCTACGGCCGGCCCACCCGCTCGATCATCGAAGACCAACTCTTGGCGTTGCCGTTCCAGACGGCATCACCGCTGGCGTCGGCGCGCTGGGCGGAACTGGGCTGGGACACATTGAGCTTCGCCGGGCAGGAGATCCGGACCTGGGAGCAGACCCGCCACCCCTTACCGTCGGCAGGCTTCCGCGTTGGCGACCGATTCGCCTATTGCACCGACACCGAATTCGACCCGGAGACCATCCGCCGTGTGGCGGGTGTGGCCACCTTGCTACATGAGGCCTGGGAGCCGCGCGGTGCCGAACGTGGTCACACGTCGGGCGAGGAGGTCGGCAACATCGCCGCCGAGGCCGGCGTAAAACGCCTGCTGATCACCCACAACCATCCCAAACCGGGCGTCGCCGAGCGCACCGCCGAAGCCGCCCAGACGCGGTTCGGCGCGGCCCAATCCGCCGCCGACGGGGCGATTCTCGACCTCTGACGGCACGATTAGGCCACAATTGGTACGCCCGCACAGAAACCATGTGGATGCATATCACCGCAGATCAACGCCTTTTTGACGGAAACGCCAATTCTGTGGCGGTTACCTGCCTCACAGGACGGTCCCCAGCAAGCTGCCGCATACTAGACAGCGAGTACCAAACATCGCCCGCGCATCTTTCATCCAGGGTCACGCGCGGACCCCGAAAACAGCCGAGACGGTCATGGGAGACCTGCAGCCATCCAGCACTAAGCATCGCCATCGTGCGACGTCGCCGAAGCCGCGACGCCACTCGCTGGCGCATGCCATCGGGGCGATCGTCGCAGCGGGCGCCCTGCTGATGACCGGGTCGGGCTACTGGATGGCCCACGGCATGCTCAGCGGCATCACCGTCTCTCAAGCCCTGGGCGCTGAGGACCCGAAGTCCAACGGCAACGGAATGAACATCCTGCTGATCGGACTCGACTCACGCAAAGACCAGAACGGTGACGACCTGCCCTGGAGCGTGTTGAAGCACCTGCACGCCGGTGACTCCGACGACGGCGGCTACAACACCAACACGTTGATCCTGGCGCACATCGCTCCCGACGACTCGGTGTCCGCGTTCTCCATACCCCGTGACGACTGGGTCTCGTGGAACGGCGTGCCCGGCTACAACCACATCAAGATCAAAGAGGCGTACGGCCTCACCAAGCAGTACGTCGAGCAGAAGATGATGGACAAAGGCGTCGGCGACCAGAAGCAGCTGGAGACCAAGGGCCGTGAGGCCGCCCGCTCCGCGACCCTGAAGGCGGTGCGGAAGCTGACCGGCGCGCCGATCGATTACTTCGCCGAGGTCAACCTGGCCGGGTTCTACGACCTGGCCAACAGCCTGGGCGGCGTGGACGTCTGCCTCAAGCACTCCGTGTATGACGAGTACTCCGGCGCCAACTTCCCGGCGGGCCGTCAGACGCTGGACGCCGGGCAGGCGCTCGCATTCGTGCGGCAGCGCCACGGCCTGGAAAACGGCGACCTCGACCGCACGCACCGCCAGCAGGCGTTCCTCTCGTCGGTGATGCACCAGCTTCAGGACGCGGGCACCTTCACCAACATCGGGAAGCTGAAGGACCTGATGGCGGTGGCGCGCAAGGACGTCGTCCTGTCGTCCGGCTGGGACGAGGACATGTTCCGCAAGATGGGCGCGCTTGCGGGCGGGTCGATCGAATACCGAACCCTGCCCGTCGTCCGCTACGACAACATCAACGGCCAGGACGTCAACATCGTCGACCCCGCCGCGATCAAGGCCGAAGTGGCAGCCGCGTTCGGATCTTCGAACTCGACGTCAACGACCACCCTCGATGCGCCGAGCCCGTCGACCGTCGTCGACGTCGTGAATGCAAGCAGCACAAGCGGTCTGGCCGGCAAAGTGGCCCGCACGCTCAAGCACGACGGCTACACCACCGGATCTGTACGCGACCGGGTTCGTGGTGAACCCACTTCCACCACGATCGAATACGGGCCCGGCGCCGATAACGACGCCCGCGAGGTCGCGAGCCTGCTGGGCATCGATGCGCCCGACAAGCCGAACCACACCTTGCAGTTCGGCCACGTCGAGGTCGTGGTCGACGACAACTTCTCGGTTCCGGCCCAGGACGAATCGATGTCCGAGACGACGACCGAATCCACTACGGCGCCAAATCTTTACGGCACTTTCAAGTGGCAATCGAGCACGACCACCAGTACCGATCCGACGCCCGATCGGGGAGCGCCGATCGACGGCGGCGGCGTGCCCTGCGTCAACTGAGCTATTTCCGCAACAGGAATGCCAGCACCGCGCTCTCGAAGGCGTCCTTAGCCTCGATCATCGCCCAGTGACCGCAGTTGGGGAACACGTGCAACTCGGCGTTGGGGATGGTGCGCATCGGGAGCAGTGCCATGTCCAGCGGGCTGACCCGGTCATCGCGGCCCCAGGTGATCAACGTCGGGGCCTGCACCCGATGCATCACAGCCCACGGCTGAGGCCCTTTCGACGTCTCCATGGCCTTCATCATCTGGCTGAACGCTTCCTTGCCATACATCCGGCGCGCGCCGGCCAGCGTGGCCGGGTCGGTGGCATGATTCCAGCGCTCCTCGATGAGTTCCCCGGTCACGATCGCCGGGTCGTAGACCATCGAATGCAGCCACCGCACCAGGCCTTCGCGCGTCGGGTCGTCGGTGAAGTCCTGTAGCAGCCGGATGCCTTCGGCGGGTCCGGGAGTCAGCAGGTTGCGGCCGATGCCGCCGATGGTCACCAACCGCCGCACCCGGTCGGGGTGCGCGATCGCGTAGTTGATCCCGACACCGCCACCCATCGAGTTACCGAGAATGTCAAGGCGTTCCAGGCTGAGCGCGTCGACGAAACGCACCACCGCATCGAACGCCGTGATCATCGGGTGGCCGCCGAAATCATCACTGACACCGAAGCCGGGGAACTCCAGCACCAGGCAGCGAAAGAACTCGGCGAACGTGTCCAGCACTCCGCGGAAATTCCGCCAGCCCGTCACACCGGGGCCGGAACCGTGCAGCAGCAGCAACACCGGCCCATCGGCGGGTCCGGCTTCGTGGTAACGCAGAACGCCTGGCCCGGTGGCAATTTCGCGCAGAGTGTCCTCGTAGGTCAGGCTCACGCGTGCGTTCCACCGTCGATGCGAATCTCGGTGCCGGTGATGAACGCTCCGTCGTCGGACACCAGCATGGCGATCACGCCCGCGACGGCCGTCGGGCTGGCCATGCCGGCGCCGCTGGATTCCTCGGTCGTGGGCATGATCGGCATCAACCGGCCGAACAGTGACCAGTCCGCATCCTGCGGGATGTATCCGCCGGTGGCATCGGTGATCCCGGACTTGATGCTTCCCGGCGCCACGCAGACCGCGCGCAGACCCTTGCTCGCATACTCCAATGCCAAAGCGTGCGTGAAGGATTGGACGCCACCCTTACTCGCCGCGTAGGCGGCCATGTAGGGATGCGCGAATTGCGCCGACGTGGAACTGAAGTTGACGATCGCGCTGCGCGAGTTCTGCAGCAGGCTGGGTAGCGCCTCGCGGACCACCAGGAATGTTCCGGTCAGGTTGATCCCGATGATCTGGTTCCACAGGGCCAGGTCCATCTGCTCGGTGTGCACAGCGCGCAGAATCCCGGCGGCGTTGACCACCGAATCCAGGCCGCCCAGTGCGTCGACCGCGGAACGCACACCGTCGGCGACCGAGCGTTCGTCACCGATGTTCATCTCGAGCGTGGTCAGCCGCTCGCCGGTACCGGCTTCGGCGGCCTTGGCACGCGTCTTCTCCAGCCCGTCGGCCGCCACATCGGCGCCGACGACCTTGGCACCCTCGTCGAGCAGACGCAGCGCGGTTGCCTGACCGATACCCGAGGCGGCACCGGTCACCAGGATCCGGTTGTTTTCAAGACGATTCATCTGCGCGCTCCTGTCTGATGTCACTGTCCCATAACGTATTTCATAGTCGGCCCGGTCGTCCATCCCCCATCGACGGCAATTTCCGCACCGGTGACGTAGGCGGCGTCGTCGGACAGCAGGTAGCCGATGGCGCCGGTGATGTCCCCCGGCTCGGCGATCCGCCCCATCGGGGTGTTGGGATAGTTGCCTTCGCCGGGCTGGACGCCGATGTCGACGGTCATCGGGGTGTACACCATGCCGGGATGCACGGAGTTGACCCGGATCTTGTCCGGCGCCAACTCGACCGCCGCGATCTTCGACAGCCCGCGCACGCCCCACTTCGAGGCGCCGTAACCCGCGGTGAAAGCCAGCCCGAACATGCCCGCCGCAGAGGAGATGTTGACGACCGATCCACCGCCTCCCGCGCGCAGCGGTTTGATCACCGACTGCAGGCCGTTGAACACCCCCATCAGGTTGATGTCGACGACCTTGCGGAAGTGGTCGAGCGGTTCATACTCGAGCAGCTGTCCGGTCGAGACGCCGGCGTTGTTGACCAACCCGGTCAGCGCACCGAACTCGTCGAGGGTGAACTGCACTGCGGCGGACCACTGTTCGGGGTCGGTGACGTCGAGATGGACGTAGCGCGCCTGTGCGCCGAGTTCGCCGACGAGCTTGTCACCCTCGGCATCGAGCAGGTCAGCGAGCACCACGCTGCCGCCGCGGTCGACGACCAGCCGCCCGAATGCGGCGCCGAGGCCGCCGGCGCCACCGCTGACAAGGACCACCTTGCCGGCAAGCGGGCCTGAATTACTCTGCATCACAACCACTTTCTGCTGCGTGTCGCGCACTGATGAACCCGAAGACCATCGCGGGCCCGATGGTCGCCCCGGCGCCGGCGTAGTCGTTACCCATGACCGCGGCCGAGGTGTTACCGGTGGCGTAGAGACGCGCGATCACCGTGCCGTCGGCCCGCAACGCCTGACCATGGGCGTTGTAGACCAGGCCACCTTTGGTGCCCAGATCGCCGGCCTGGATGCGCACCGCGTAGTACGGCGCCCGGTCGATCACGTCCATGGTCGGCTGCGGCAGCGTCGGGTCGCCGTAGTAGTTGTCGTAGGCGCTAACGCCGCGGCCAAAATCCGCATCCTTGCCGGCACGGGCGAACCCGTTGAATCTGTCCACGGTGTCGCGCAGCGACGACGCCGGCACCCCGATGCTTGCCGCGAGCTTTTCCAGGGTGTCGGCGCGGTGCATCAAACCCGACGTGAACCAGTCGCCGGGGAATTTCTGGCCGGGCATCACGCCGCCGAACTGGTAGCGGTTCTTGGCTTTACGGTCGAAGACGAACCAGATCGGGTCGTGGCCGCCCGCGAGCTGACGGTGCACGAACGTGACGTAGGGCGCGGCCTCGTTGACGAAGCGGCGGCCGGTCTGGTCGACGATCACCGACCGCGGGATCGACCGCTCGGACACCAGCACGCTCATCACACCGTCGGGGCGTTTGAACGCCGGCATCCACCAGGCGTCGTCCATCAAATCGACAGCGGCGCCAACGGCTTGGCCGGCGATGATGCCGTCACCGGTGTTGTCGGGTGAGCCTGCGCTGTAATTGTCCTTGCCGCCGTCGCGGAGGAAGTGCTTGCGCATCTCGTCGTTGTGCTCGAATCCGCCGCACGCCAACAGAACACCCTTGCGGGCGCGGATCCGGACGGTGGAGCCGTGCCGCTGAACCAGAGCGCCGGTGACCGCCCCCGAGTCGTCGGTGATCAACGATTGCAGTGGCGTGTTGAGCCACAGCGGGACGCCCGCGTCTTTGGCGGCCAGGCGCAGCCGCCCGATCAGGGCCCTACCGAGGGTGTCCATGTGCCGCCGCAGCAGTAGGCCTTTGACAGCCCGCCCGACCGTCTGCATCGCGGCACGGCGACCCGACCAGGTGCGCATCACCATATTCAGCCGGGCGAATTCCTTTGAGGTGACGAACAATCCGCCCGGTGTGGCCAGCGCGGCCGGGCGCAGGTCCTTCTCGTCGTCGCCGAGTTCTTTGAGGTCGAAGGGCAGTGGCTCGATCGTCCGTCCGCGGGCCCGGCCGCCGGGCCGCTCGGGGTGATAGTCGGAGTACCCGGTGCACCAATGGAATCGCATATGCGGGCTGACGTTTTCGAGAAACTCCATCGCCCGCGGCCCGTTGTCGATGAAGGCGTCGATGTTGGCGGCCGGAACCCGATCGCCCACCACGGCCTCGAGGTAGCGGCGCACGTCGTCGCGCGAATCACCCAGGCCGTCGCGTGTGAGCGTCGGGTTGTTCGGGATCCAGATGTTCCCGCCGGACAGCGCGGTGCTGCCGCCGTAGAAGGCGGCCTTATCGACGATCAGAGTGTCGAGGCCGTGGGCGTTGGCGGTGAGCGCCGCGGTCAGACCGCCACAGCCGCTGCCGACGACGAGGAAGTCGACCTGGTGATCCCAGGCGGTGTCGGCCGGCATGGATTCAGGCAACCACAGCGAGCGCGGCCGCGGGGCGGCAATTCCCGCACAGCGGGACGATCCGCACCCGGACCGCGTTTCGGCCCGTACCGTCGGCGTCATGACCGGTGACGTGGACGCGGTAGTGATAGGGGCGGGCTTCGCCGGCCTGTACGCCCTGCACCGGTTACGCGGCGACGGGCTGACCGTGCGGTTGTTCGAAGCCGCCGACGGGGTGGGCGGGGTCTGGTACTGGAACCGCTACCCGGGCGCGCGATGCGACGTGGAGAGTGTCGACTATTCGTACTCCTTCGACGACGATCTGCAGCAGGAGTGGGACTGGAGCGAGAAGTACGCCACCCAGCCGGAAATCCTCCGGTACCTCAACCATGTCACCGACCGCTACGACCTACGGCCGCACATCACCTTCGGCACTCGCGTCACCGATGCGATTCTGGACGAGAACGCGTTGCGCTGGGAAATCAGCACCGACACAGGCGAAGTGGCGTATTCCCGTTTTGTGGTCCTCGCGGTCGGTCCTCTTTCCAACGCGAACATCCCACCCATCGATGGGCTGGACTCCTTCGGTGGCACGGTGTATCACACCGCGCACTGGCCGCATGCCGGCGTCGATTTCGCCGGGCAGCGGGTTGGGGTGATCGGCACCGGATCATCCGGGATTCAGGCGATTCCGTGCATCGCCGAGCAGGCGCGAGAGCTCTACGTGTTCCAACGCAGCCCGAACTACAGCATCCCGGCGGGCAATACCCCGCTCACCGACGAGATCCGTCGCACGCAGAAGGTCGGCTACCCGGAGCGCCGCCGGCTGTCGATGGCCAGCGGCGGCGGTTCGCCGCACCAACCGCACCGACGGTCGGCCCTCGAGGTGTCCGAGCAGGAACGTCGCGATGCTTACGAAAAGCGTTGGCAGCTGGGCGGCGTGCTGTTCAGCAAGACCTTCCCCGATCAGTTGACCGACGTGAGCGCAAATGACACCGCCCGCGCATTCTGGGAGCAGAAGATCCGCACCATCGTCGACGATCCGCAGCTCGCCGACTGGCTGATCCCGACCGATCATCCGATCGGCACCAAGCGGATCTGCACCGACGACAACTACTTCCAGACCTTCAACCGCGACAACGTGACGCTGGTGAACCTGCGTGAGACGCCGATCGAGCGGATGAACGCCGGCGGGGTGACCACGTCGACCACTCGCTACGAACTGGACGCGCTGGTGCTGGCGACCGGATTCGACGCTATGACCGGTTCGGTGAGCAAACTGAACGTCGTAGGCCGCGGCGGCGAAACCCTCAACGCGGCTTGGGCATCCGGACCCGTTACCTATCTCGGGCTCGGCGTCCCCGGGTTCCCGAACCTGTTCAACATCACCGGCCCCGGCAGCCCGTCGGTGTTGGCCAACATGGCCCTGCATTCCGAACTGCATGTCGACTGGATCGCCGACGCCATCGGTCACCTTCGCGAACGCGGAGCCACCGCGTTGGAAGCCACCCGGTCCGCCGCCGCCGATTGGACCGAGGAATGCACCCATCGCGCCGCGGAGGGCCTTATGCTGCGGGCGAATTCGTGGTATCTGGGCGCCAACGTCGCCGGCAAGCCGCGGGTGTTCATGCCGTTCGTCGGCGGGTTCGGCGTCTACGGGCAGATCATCGCCGATGTCGCCGCGGCGGGCTACAAAGGCTTCGACCTTCTCACGTCCCGCTGAGTGGTCAGCGTCCTTTTTCGGGCCGCGATCATTGCTACCCTTCGAAAGTGGGGATCAGCGAGCTACCGAATCTTCCGCCGACGAGTTGGGCCGTGCTCGGCATGCTCGCTTTCGGCGAAGAGGTTTCGGGCTACGACATCAAGAAATGGGCCGACTGGAGCGTCGGCTACTTCTACTGGAGTCCCTCGTTCAGCCAGATCTATTCCGAGCTCAAACGTCTCGAATCGCACGGTTACGCGACCTCGCGGGTGCAGAGCGACGGCGGACCGCGCGGGCGCAGGACCTACAAGATCACCGAGCCCGGCCGCGACGCCGTCACCAAGTGGGCCACCGAGGCGCCGATCGACCCGCCGATGCTTAAACATGGTGTGTTGCTCCGTGTTTGGCTTGGCCACCTGAACGATCCGGATCGGTTGAAGGAGATTCTGCAGGAGCACATCGCCCACGTCGACACGATGCGGCAGCGGGTGGCGATCGACTCCCAGGCGGCCGCCGAAGAGCCGGCCTGGGCCTATCCGCGGATCGCCATGCAATGGTCGGAGCGATACTTCGCCGCCGAGCGCGAACTCGCGCTGCAGCTGATCAAGGACATCGACGAGGCCGACGCGGCTTTCACAGAGGGCCAGCGCAGTTCCCACGGCGCATTCCCGACGCCGCGGCCCGGCCACTGGCGGGAAGTGGAACAGCGGGTCCAGGAAACAGATCCCGACCGGCCCTAGCCGCGGGCCGGGGCCAGCCGCTTGAGCGCCAGCCCACCCTCGAACGGCCGGTAGCCGAACGCGGCCGGCGCGTGATAGCCAGTGTCACCCAGGGGAGTGTGCACCTCTTCGACCGTGGGCCCGATCTTCTCGGCAACCGACGCGAGAGCGTCGAGGTCGAACCGGTACAGACTTCCGGCGTTGCCGCCCAATATCTTTCGGCAGTCGTCTTCCGATCTGTCGTGCAGCGCCCACCGGAGCGCGAGTTTGGAGTGCGGGGTGAAGCCTTCCTCGTGCGGATAGTCGCTGCCCCACATGATGTGCTCGGCGCCCATGAAGTCGATCATCCCGGAGTCGAATGGGGCCAATTCGCTCGCCAGGTAACAGTTCCGCTGGGCGTATTCGCTCGGCGTCAGGGTCAGTTCGTCGACCGACGACCCACCGAACATGCCGTAGGTGCGGTTGCCGGCCTCGGACTTCATCGTCGGAACCATCGCGTCGAGGATGGCGAGCGTCCCAGGCACCCACATCGTGCCCTGCTCCGTCGGCACGAATCGCAGCGCCGGGTGCCGCTCGAAGACCCCGGCCAAAATCAGGTGCCCGAGGGTGCGGTTGGCCCACATGGCCATCTCGGTGACCAGCACCGCGTTGGACGCCGGCTGGTCCATCGGCATTTCGGGGCTGCCCGCACCCGCATGCTGGACGACGGTGAGGTCGAGTTCTTCGCAGAGGGCCCACAGCGGCTCATAGCGGGTGTGGAACAGCGGGGCGACATTCGGGTCGCCCGGTGAGACCGGGGGAACGAGCACGCCGCCAAAGCAGTCGTGCTCTGCGCCCCAACGGATCTCGTCCAGCGCGTGATCGATGTCGTTAGGGAAGATCTGAATCAGCCCGCGACGGCGGGTCGGGGCCAGCGAGCAGAAGTCGACCTGCCAGCGGTTGTGGGCTTGCACGCCGGCCCAACGCTTGTCGAACTCGTCACGGGTGCGCGGCAGGCTGATGGTGATGTTGGGGGTGGTCGGGAAAAACGGCGGAACGGTGTTGGGCAGCAGCACCTCGGCCGCGACGCCGTCGGCATCCATGTCGGCGATCCGCAGGTCGCTGTCCCAGTTGCGGTTGGCCGTCGCGATGATCAGGTCGTCGAACGGGCTGACGTAGGTCTGCGCCCACGCGTCGAAGTCGCTGTGCAGCTCCGTGGGTAGATACGGCTTGTAGTCACCGATGTCGGCACCCGCGTGGGTGTCCGTCGAGATGACGACGTATCGGTCGATCGTGTCCCAGTTAGCCATCGTGTCCTCCGACATTGTTGGGTTGCAGTGATCAGCTTTCCGCTGCACCGGCGCGGCGACAAGGCCTCATTCCAATGAGCGGGACACATCGGTCCAGGCCTGCCGGCGGGCTCGTGCGCAAATGGCGAGGCTGGGCATGGTCAGGAAGCCGTGCACGGCGCCCTCGTAGTTGCGGTAGATCGTCGTAACTCCAGCTCCCGCAAGGCCTTTCGCATAGTATTCACCCTCGGAACACAGC
Organism: uncultured Actinomycetota bacterium; assembly: GCA_963822655.1. Lineage (GTDB taxonomy): Bacteria > Actinomycetota > Actinomycetes > Mycobacteriales > Mycobacteriaceae > Mycobacterium. The sequence goes on along the minus strand of CAWGIJ010000011.1, from coordinate 20,742 downwards.
GGGTCGAATCCGGCGGTGACCACCACCGCCGACGGCAGTCCGGCCAGCCGAGCCTGCAGCGGCGATGCGGTCGGGTCACTGCGGTCGGCGTGATTGGGCACGTACTGATCCCAGTACCAGGCCATCGCCGCCGCGGTGTTGTAGTAGCCGGTGCCGAACCGCCGATAGGACTCGGTGCCGAAGTCCGCCGCGATCGCCGGATAGATCAGGAGCTGCGCGGCGATCGCGGGCCCGCCACGGTCGCGGGCCAGCTGCGCGGCCACAGCGACAAGGTTGCCGCCCGCGCTGTCCCCGGCGACCACCATGCGGGTTGGGTCTGCGCCGAGTTCGTCGGCATGATCGGACGCCCACGCCACGACCGCAAAGACATCGTCGACGGCGGCGGGCCATGGGGATTCGGGTGCCAGCCGATAGTCGATCGAGACGACGACGGCACCGACGCCGTTCGTCATCGCGCGGCACAGGTCGTCATGCGAGTCCAGGTCGCAGAACACGAAGCCGCCACCGTGGGCGAAGACGATCAGCGGCAGCGGGTCGGAAGTGTGCGTGGGCCAATAGATTCGCACGTTGATGTCGCCGGCTGGGCCCGGCACGGTCCGGTCGACCACCGCACGCACCGGCTCGGGATTCTGCAGCAGCACCGCTCGTTCCCGGAGCACCGAACGCAGTTGCGGCGCGGACATGGTTTTCACGCACGGAAATCCGCGGTTGAGTGCGGGCAGCAGCGCGGCGATCTCCGGGTCGAGGTTCACGCGTATTGCAGAGCGCGAACCGGCAGTGCGCGGGGCTGTTGCAGGATCGGCTGAACGCGAATCTCGTCACCGTCGTCGTAGTTGCGCCAGATGCTCAGGGCGGTGGTTCGCACGGGGCCGGCCAGCCGGTGGTCGAAGGCCATCCGGTCGAGCGGGCCACAGACCGAGACGGCGGCGATCGGTGCGGCGGGGTCGCCGATCGGTGCCGCGACACAACCGAATCTGGCGACCGACTCAGCGCGCTCGTAGGCGAATCCACGGGCCCGGATGGCGGCCAGTTCGTCGATCAGCTGGCGGCGGGTGGAGATCGAGTATCGGGTCTTACGGGCCAACAGGTCGATGTCGAAGGCGTCCAGCACGCTTGCATCGGAGAACGCCAGCAGTGCCTTACCGACCGCGGTGCAGTGCGCGGGCTGGCGGCCTCCCACGCGAGTCGGAACCGCCGCGCCCAATCCCCCGGCGATCTTCTCCAGGTACACCACGTCGGCGCCGTCGAGCACGGCCATGTGCACCACCAGGCCGGTGGCCCGGTGCAACTCGTGCAGATGTGGTTGCGCGGCGGTGTGCAGCCGATCCTGATGCACCGCAAGCGATCCCAGCTCAACCAGCCGCATACCGAGCTCATAGTCGCGACCGTCGCGGCGCAACCATCGCAACTGCACGAGCCGTTCGAGCATTCGGTGCGCCGACGAACGCGGCAGGCCGGTGCGCCGGACCACCTGAGCAAGCGAGAGCCGGCCAGGTCCGTCGAAGGCGTCCAGGACCAGCGAAATCCGGTCGATTACGGCGCTCGGAGTGCAGGCATCGCCCTGGCTCGTCATCGCTCCTCCTATATGCCTAATAGGTATATGCCTATTCATAGCACAGTGTGGCAGCGGTCACAAGCACGCACAGGGGCACGCATCGTGTGCGCCCCTACGTAAGGCACAAGTGACGGCTGTTCGCCGCCCGGATAGCGACCCTGGCTGCTGTTTCGCGAACTTAAGCCAGGGAGGCCGCGGCAGCCCGTCCCGCGCGACGGCCGTAGAAACTGCCGTCGCCCAGAGAGATCCCGCTGGCGTATCCCCACGCCGCGAGACCGGCGGTGGCTCGGCCGGCTGCGAACAATCCGGGGATCGGCTCGCCGCTGACGTGTAGCACCTCGGCGGACAGGGTCGTGTGCAGGCCGCCGAGGGTGAAGCCGCCGGTATTGCCGCGCAGGTCGATAGCCCCGACCGGGGTGCCGATCGGCCGCAGCCACTCGGGCTTCTTGTGCAGCAGCGGATCTTCGCCGCGCACGGCGCCTTCGTTGTAGGCCGCGACGGTGGTCTGCAGCGAACCGGTCGGCAGACCCATTTCCGCTTCCAACTCGGCCACGGTCTCGCAGACCCAGGTCGGCGGCCGCAGCAGGAACGGCGTCGCCGACCGGGTCGCTATACCCTGCTCATGCGCGTCGGCGTCGAGCACCAGGAACGCGGTGTCGTCCTGGTGGTAGAGCGTCAGCTGCCCGATGCGCCCGGGATAGGTGTCCTCGGCGACGTAGCGCTGCCCGCGGCCGTTGACCAGGATGCCGCGGACCACTAATTGCGGGTCGACCAGGAATGCGACCTCGGTGGCATCCATGTGGGCCAGGTCGGCGCCGAGCGCCTGCGCCATCTGGATTGCGATTCCGTCGTGTTCTTCGACCGACGCGGCGGGCCGGCCGGCGATGCGGGGGGCGTAGCGCGCCACCATCGACTCGTTGTAGGCGAAGCTGCCGGTGGCCAAGACGATTCCGCGCCGCGCCCGGATCGCCATCTCAGAGCCGTACTGGCGCGCGACGATCCCGCACACCCGGCCGTCGCTCTCGACGACGAGGCGCTGCACCCGGGTGTCGACGATGCTCTTCACGCCGAGTGCGGTGGCGGTGTCCACCAGCGGCTTCATCAGCATGTAGCCGCCGCCTTTTTCGCCGGTCCGTTTGTCCTGCATCCGCGGCACGTGGCCGCGCGGCGCCGGTGTGGCAATGGTGTTGTAAGGGAACGCATTTTCGCCGCCCGTGTACATCAACCCGTCGTCGTCGGGTGGCTCCCAGCCCGGCTCACCCCAGAAGCTGGGCTTGAACGGGACGCCGCAGTCGACCAGCCAGTCGAAGTGCTCTAGGCTGCCGGCGCAGTAGTCGGCGATTCGGTCGACGTCAGCACCCGGTCCCATCGCGGTGCACAGGAACGTACGCATGTTGTCGACGGAATCCTGGAACCCGCAGGCCTTTTGGATCGGTGTTCCGCCGCCGAGGTAGACGAATCCACCGGCCAGCGATGCGGCCCCGCCCCAGCCGCCGGTACGCTCCAGCACCAGTACTTCGGCGCCCGCGCGCGCGGCCTCGATGGCCGCCGACACTCCCGCGATGCCGTAGCCCGCGATCACCACGTCGGCCTCGACGTCCCACGTCGATATGTCGCGGGCGTCGACGGGTACGACGGTCACATCGCCGCCAGCGGCTCGGCTCCGGACCAGTCGTGGCCCCAATAGCTGTCGGAAGTGATCTCCTCCGAGGTGTAGTAGGTCTCATCGACTTTCATTCCGTCGGTGCCGAATTCGACGTCCCAGCCGCCCGGCGCCCGGACGTAGAACGAGATCATCTTGTCGTTGGTGTGCCGGCCCAGCGTGCTTGACAGCGAAAAGCCTTGTTTGACAACCCGGTCCAGGGCCCGGCCAACGACGTCCAGCGAGTCGACCTCGACCATGATGTGCACCAGGCCGGGTGCCCCACCATGCGGCGCGGGGCACAACGCCATGCTGTGGTGGCGTTCATTGACACCGAAGAATCTGATCCGCAACGGGCCGAACTCCGGCGGCGCGGGCAGTCGCATGGCACCACGGGGCAGGAAGCCCAGTGTCTCGCTGTAGAACGCTAATGCCCCGGCCGGATCCATCGTCGGCAGCACAACGTGGCCCAGCCCCTGGGCGCCGGTGACGAAGTTGGCGCCGAATGGCGTTACCACCGGACTGTGGTCGAGGGCGGGACCGAAGAACACCTCTGACGGGGTGCCGGTCGGATCCGTGAACGCGAAGACGTCCTCCACCCGTCGTTCGTCGGCCTCTTCCATCGACAGCGGCTTGACGGCGACCCCGGCCTGTTCCAGGGTATCCCGAACCCGTTGCAGCGCAAGAGCATCGCGTACCTCCCAGCCGACGTGCACTACCTGGTCGGTGTCGCCGGGGACGACGATGATGCGGGCAGGTCGCTCGTCCATCCGAAGGTACAGAGCGTCCGAGTCGGGCCCGCTGCCCCGCGCGAAGCCGAGCAGGTCGAAGGCGAAGGTGCGCCAACGCTCGATGTCGCTGGTCTGAATCTTGACGTAGCCCAGGCTCTTGATGTCGGTCATCAGATCATCGCCCGCAGCGGGTCGGCCGGCTCGATGCCCATCGAACTCAGCGCCGCGGCATGGTAGACCGTGCTCGGCACGTGGATGGCGTGGTTGAGGCCGACGTGCGCGTCGCGCCAAAAGCGTTGCAGGGGCTTGTCCATCCGCGCCGCGTTGCCACCGGATCGGGCGAAGATCTGGTCCGTAGCCATCACGGCGCGCCAGGCGGCGCGGATCTGGGTGCGGCGGCCGACGGCCCGCTCCTCGAAGGACACCTCGCGCCCGGATTCCACGATGCCCCAGATCTTGTCGACGTTCGCCAGGATCTCTTGCCGGGCGGCGTTGATGTCGGCGGCGGCCTCGCTGATCGCGAACAGCACGTATGGGTCGTCCTTGATTGCGGTGCCCTGCGCGCCGACGCGCTCGCGTTGGTAGGCGAGATGCGCGGCGAGCGCCCCCTCGCAGATGCCGATCACCGCCGAGCTGATGCCGAGCGGGAACATGTTCGACCACGGCATCTTGTACAGCGACTCGGTGACGCCGGCTTCCTTCTGCGCGGAGCCGTCGATGACCTGGTCTCCGTTCATCACCCGGTACGACGGTACGAAGGCGTCTTTGACGATGATGTCCTTGGACCCAGTCCCCTTCAGGCCCACCACATTCCACGAGTCATCGACGATCTGATAGTCGCTGCGGGGCAGGATCATGTGCAGCATGGTCGGTGTCGGCCCGGCGATGCCGCCCTCGGCCGTACCCAGCAGCGCGCCGAGGAAGATCCAGTCGCAGTGGTCGGTGCCGGAGCTGAACTGCCACCGGCCGTTGAAGAGGTAGCCGCCGTCGACCGGAACCGCAAGGCCGGTGGGCGCATACGGTGAGGCCATCCAGGTGTTGTCGTCGGCGCCCCAGACCTCGTCGCGGACCTTCGGGTCGGCGAACGCCAGCTGCCACGGGTGCACGCCAACCACGCCGCAGACCCAGCCGGCGGCGCCGTCGAGCGCGGCCACCGCCATCACGGTCTCGGCGAATTCCCTTGGGTGAGCTTCGAATCCGCCGTACTGTTTGGGCTGCAGCAGCTTGATCGGGCCTGCCGCCTTGAGCAATTTGGCGGTGTCGTCGGGCATCCGGCCGAGGCGTTCGGCCTCCTCGCCCTGGTCTCGAAGCTGCTCGGCGATGTCGGCGATGTTGTCGATTACCCGTCGGGCCATGATGTCGTCCTGTCCTAGGCTGCGACCTCCCATGGTGGACCGACTCGGCCGCGGTGGCGTGGCGCCATCCCGGTCAGTGGACAGGTTTCAGACGACTCCGCGCAGACCGTCGGCGCCGAATGCCGGCTCGAGCATGGCGCTGAAGTCCGGGCCTCGGCGCAGCAGATGTCCGCCGTCGACGTTGATGACCTGACCGGTGACCCAGCTTGCGGCATCGCTGAGCAGGAACATCGCCATGTTCGCGATGTCTTCGGCCTCGCCGACCCGCGGCAGCGGGGTACACGCCGCGTAGTCCTCGGACAGTTCCGGTGATTGGGTGATCGGGGCGACCATGTCGGTACGGATCAATCCCGGACGGATGCTGTTGACCCGCACCCACGACGGGCCGAGTTCGTCGGCGGCCAACTGCATCAGGTGGTCGAGACCGGCCTTGGTGACGCCGTAGGCACCGAACCAACGGTGGGTGTTGCTGGCGGCGATCGACGAGATGCCGACGAACGAGCCGCCGCCACCGCGCACCATCTCCCGGGCGCAGTGCTTGAGCACGTACATGGTGCCGTTGATGTTCAGGTCGACGGTGCGTCGCCAGGCGTCGGAGTCCATCTGGGTGAGCGGGCCGATGGTCAGCGAGCCGCCGGCGCAGTGCACGGCGCCGTCGAGCCGGCCGTGCCAGGCCGTGGCGGCCTCGACAGCGTTGGTGACCTCGTCCTCATTGGTGACGTCGGCGGGCTCGTAGCGGATTGCGCCACCGTCCGCCTTCACCGCGTCGATTTCCTCGACGGCGGCCGCCAGACGGTCGGCGTTGCGGCCAACGATCATCACCGAGGCGCCGGATGCCACCAAGCCGGCGGCGACGCCCTTACCGATCCCACTGCCACCACCGGTGACCAGGTACGTCCGCTCTTCGAACGAAAGCTGCATGCCAACCCCTTCGCGGCAAAACTGAAACAGGTTCTAGTTATACAACCATGCGCTCGTCGGGGGGCCGCCTGCGACTACGGAGTGTCCTTGCGGGCGATCTTCGTCGGCGTCGGGTTGCGCCAATCCTCGACGTCCGGCGGCAGCCCGACGGGGTATCGGTTCTCGTTGTGCGCGGCCCAGTGCGCGTGGCCCAACTCGTGGATGTGAAACGCGTGCCGCAACGCCTCCGTGAAGCCCATCGCGTCCGATGCGGCGTTGACGGAGTCCTTGATCAACAGCGCCGCCATGGTCGGCCGCTCGGCGATCCGACGGGCGAACTCGAGCGTCTTGTCCGCCAGGTCGTCGACCGGGAAAACCTTGGACACCATGCCGAGCCGGTAGGCCTCGTCGGCGTCCAGCGAATCACCGGTCAGCAGCAGCTCTTTGGCCTTGCGAGGGCCGAATTCCCAAGGGTGAGCGTAGTATTCGACGCCCGGCATACCCATCCGGACACCGACGACATCGCTGAACTTCGCGTTGTCGGCCGCCACGATCAGATCGCAAGCCCAGATCAGCATCAGGGCCGCGGAGATGGCGTTCCCCTGCACCTGGGCGATGGTGATCTTGCGCAGGTCGCGCCACCGGCAGGTGTTCTGGAAGAAGTAATGCCACTCCTGGAGATAGACCTTCTCGATCACGGCTTCACGAGTGGCGCCGTTGCTCCGAAAGCTCGGCAGCTGCGCGTCTCCCGGAGCCCGCTCCGCCAACGCCAACTCTGAGCCGAGGTCGTGGCCGGCGGAGAAGTTCTTGCCCCGGGCCGCCAGGATCACCACCCGGACGGCGTCGTCGGCCTCCGCCCGCAGGAATGCCTCGTCCAACTCGACCAGCAAACCGCGGCTCTGCGCGTTGTGCGCCTCCGGGCGGTTCAACCAGATCCGCGCGATGCGGCCCTCGTCGAGAGTTTCGTACGCCACCAACTCGCTGGAGTCTGACATTGGCCACCTCGTTCGGCACTGGTCGGGAAGTTACACATTACGGCGGGGTCGTAACGCTTTTGTCGCGGGGTTGCGGCGGCTATGCGCCTGATTACGCACTTCGCCTACAGTTATGTCATGCCCGCCAAATCAGACACACATGAAATCGACGACGTGGAGCCCTTGGCCGACGACACGGCCAGCCAGGCGAGGCGCGTCGTAGCGGCGTACGCGACCGATGCCGACGAGTGCCGGGTGTTCCTGTCCATGCTTGGTATCGGGCCCGCGAAGATCGAGGTGTAAGTGCCCCGCGCGGGAGCCAGGGGTCCCAAAGCCCCTGCCTCCGGTGTGTCCGACTTCGTGGTGGTCGCCAACCGGCTGCCGATCGATCAAGAGCGACTGCCGGACGGCACCAGCCGCTGGAAGCGCAGCCCGGGCGGTCTGGTCACCGCACTGGAGCCGCTGCTACGACGCCGGCGCGGCGCCTGGATCGGGTGGGCCGGAGTCGTCGACGACGACGTGGACGTCCAGGATGATCCGATCGTCGAAGAGGACCTTCAGCTGTGCCCGGTGCGGCTGTCGGCCGACGATGTCGAAGAGTATTACGAGGGATTCTCCAACGCCACGCTGTGGCCGCTGTATCACGACGTCATCGTCAAGCCGACCTACCAGAGGGAATGGTGGGACCGCTACGTCAACGTCAACCGCCGGTTCGCCGAAGCCACCGCCCGCGCCGCGGCCAAGGATGCGGTGGTCTGGGTGCAGGACTATCAACTCCAGCTTGTGCCTGCGATGCTGCGCGAACTCCGACCCGATCTGACGATCGGGTTTTTTCTGCACATCCCGTTCCCGCCCGTCGAACTGTTCATGCAGCTGCCGTGGCGCTCCGAGATCATCCGGGGTCTGTTGGGCGCGGATTTGGTGGGCTTCCACCTGGCCGGCGGCGCGCAGAACTTCCTTTTCCTGGCGCGGCGACTGCTCGGGGCGAGCACCTCGCGGGGCTCAGTGGGGGTGCGCTCGAAGTTCGGCGAGGTGCATGTCGATGACCGCGTCGTGCGGGTGGGCGCGTTCCCGATCTCGATCTACTCGGCCGAACTCGACCAGAAGGGCCGCGACCGCAACATCCGCAAGCGGGCCAGGGAGATCCGGGCCGAGGTCGGCAACCCCCGCAAGATCATGCTCGGCGTCGACCGTCTGGACTACACCAAAGGCATCGACGTGCGGCTCAAAGCGCTCGGCGAATTGCTCGCCGAGGGCCGCGTCAAGGGCGACGACACCGTGCTGATCCAGCTGGCCACGCCCAGCCGCGAGCGGGTGGAGAGCTACCAGAGGCTGCGCGAGGACATCGAGCGCCAGGTCGGCCACATCAACGGCGAATTCGGCGAAGTCGGCCATGCGGTGGTGCACTACCTGCATCGCCCGGTCCCGCGCGACGAACTGATTGCGTTCTTCGTGGCCAGCGACGTCATGCTGGTCACCCCGCTGCGGGACGGCATGAACCTGGTGGCCAAGGAATACGTCGCCTGCCGCAGCGACCTCGGTGGCGCGCTGGTGCTCAGCGAATTCACCGGCGCCGCAGCCGAACTCACGCAGGCCTACCTGGTCAACCCGCACGACCTCGAGGGTGTCAAAGACGCCGTCGAGGAGGCGATCAACCAGACCGAGGGCGAGGGGCGCCGCCGGATGCGTGCTCTGCGGCGTCAGGTCCTCGCCCACGACGTCGACCGGTGGGCACGGTCGTTCCTCGACGCGCTGGCCGCGAGCGGTCCGGTAAACAGCTGATTCCTTGGTGCGGCCAGTGGCGCACTGCGATACTCGACGGATGGCGATCATCTCCCGCGGCCTGACCGCCGCCGCAGCCATGACTCTCGTCGCCGTGGGCACGTCCGTTCCCGCACAAGCGCTCGGCCCGCCGGCGGACGGCATCTACACCTTCACCGAAGCCGGTGTGCCCGCGGCGACGTGGAAAATCTCAGCGCTCTGCGATGCGCCGTCGCGACAGCGTGCGATCCCCGACTTCACCGACCCCGTGATCGCCGCGGACCTCTGTGCGCTGAACGTCAGCAGCACCACAGGGCGTGCGCCAGTCAGCCGCTCCGAGAAGACCGCGAACTACGTGGGCCGGGCTCGATTGGCCAGCGACCTATGGACCTTCGAGGTCAACAAGAGCAACGGCGTCTCGTGCCCGGATGGCAGCACCGCAGCATCAACGGACACTTACGCATTCGACGATGTATCGCTCACCGGCACGCACACCAGCATTCACGGCGATGTCTGCGGCCTGCAGCCCGGAATGACCAAGACGCCGTTCACGCTGGCCTTTCAGGGGCCGCTGGCCAGCCCGGCGGACCGTTATCCGTTGAACTGCAACGAGATCGGCCAGTGCCGCTGACGCTTCAGGTCTGCTAGATCGGCGTGATGAAGTTGATCAGCCACTTGCCGTCGATGCGCTGGTAGTCGACGCGCAACCGACTACCGTCGTAGAGCGGTTGGCGAGTCTTGTCCGTCACCGTGCGGTTCATGTACACCATCACCGATGCCGAATTGCGTTGGGCGGCCATCACTCCCACGCCGACCACGCTTGCCTGCACGACGACCTCACGTTTGCGGGCCTCCGGGATGATCTGCTCGTTGGCGCTCTTCTCGAACTCCCTGCGGTAGGCCGGGGTCAGCAGTTGATACGCGGCGCTCAGGCTGCGCTCCACCGTCTGGTAGTCGTAGGCGAACACTTCGGGAATCTCTTTGCTGGCCAACGACGGAAGCGCCGCGCGAGTCGCCTGCTCACCGCGGGTTTCGACGCGCTCCCAGTACAGCCACCCACCCAGCGCGGCCAATCCGACGAAGAGGGTGGTCAACAGGCTCACGACGGCGGCGATCAACCATCGCATCAATTGCCTCCGTCGGGGTACTTCAGGTCGTAGCCGGTCATCTTGCCGCTTTCGTCCTCGTGCACGATGACTCGCATCCGGTACGGCTGGGACGGCTTGTTGACGCCGTCCAGGTCGGTCACCGTGACGCGGATGGACACCAGCACCGAGGCGTTATCAGCAACGCTGTCAATGCTTTCCAGCGCAGCGCCGTTGACGACAGCCTCAGAGTTGGCATCGGTGTGCCGGAACAGCGCCTTGATGTTCTCGACGTTGTTGTTGCTGCTGAGCATGCCGTGCAGCGGCCCGCTGGTGCCCTCGACGAAGCGCTGGACGCTCTGGTCGATGTTGTCCTGCTTGTAGCTGAACATGTTGACCACGGTTTGGGTCGCGGTGTCGACGAAGCGCTGGTTGCGGGCCTGCTTGGCGTCGGCCTGCTGCTGCTGGTAGATCTCGACGCCCACACCGACGGCCAGGATCGAGATCCCGATCAGGCTGGCGGCCAACGCAATCCAGCCGACCCGGCTGCGGTTGGCCGGCCGTCGCGGCGGCGGACCGAGTGGGGTGTTCGGGCGTTGCACCGGCTTGGGTCCCGCCGCCTCGACCGCGACCGTGGTGGTCGCCGCTTCACCGCCGTGCGGACCCGCGGCTCGCGAGGCCCGCCGCCGCGGCGGCCGCGTCGCCGAGTCTCCTTCGGTCACAACGACCTCGGGTCACGCATCAAGTCCACCCAGTTTTCCGCAGTCGACACTTTTCCGGGCGCGAAGATACCAGTGCCACCTGAGGGGTCCTGGAACTCTCCGGTGCCGTCGTCGTAGGTGGTGTACGCGGTGCCGTTGGCCTGCGGCGCCGGACCGGGTGGCAGACCCCACGGCTTCTCAGCCGGGGGATACGGCGCACCGGGCAACCCGACCGGCGGCGGCGGCGCGGGGACGGCCTTGGGGAACGGGATCGCCGGGGCCTGCGGCGGATACGGCGCGGGTGGAATCCAGGCCTGCCGTCCGTCGGTACCGCCGGTGTTGGGCGGCGGCGGCGTCGGGAACGGCTGGTTCGGCGCCGGTCCGGGCCCTTCCACCGCACCCGGCGGCACAAAACCCGGGGCATAGGGCGTTCCCGGATCCGGGTCGTTGCCCGGCGGGATGAACGGATACTTGTTGGGCGGCAAGATGTTCAGCCCGTTGGTCACCGGTGTGCCGTACGGAATCGGAGGTCCGCGCCACGGGTTCGTGCCGATCGGCACGTAGCCCTTGGGGTCGCGGCACAGCGCGACGGTCGGCGCCCGCTTGCCGGGGAACTCCTGGCACGGATAGTTACGCGCGCCGCGCACAGCTGCCGGGTCGTTCTGCGCGGTCTTGCAGTACATGTCGGTCGGGATCTCGCGCAGCGTCTCGTCCGCGGGAGTCCGGATCATCGGCGGCGGAATGAATCCCGTCGTGCACGGCGGTGGGTCGACATTGACCTTGAAGTCGAGTTTGGCGCCCTCGTCCTGGGGTTCGCCGTTGGCCGCGGTGATGATCGCGGCGAACAGCGCCGGCAACACGACCAACAGTTGCTCGATCGACTTGTGGTAGATGACACCGACCCGGCCCAGGTTGGCCAGGTTCGCCGCGAGCATCGGGAACGACGGGCGGATACCGGAGAACGCAGTGTTGGCCTGATCCACCGCCGGCGGCACGACAGTGAGCAAGGTGCGCAGCTGCGGATCCGCTTGCTTCACTTCGGATGTGAAGCGGGCAAGGCCGTCGGACAGCGACCGGATGTCGTTGCCGGAGCGGATCTGGGCCTGCAGGAACGGGCCGACCTGATCGATCAACTGCGACGTGTGCGGGAATTCCGCGTTGGCCTCATCCACAAGCAGCCGCGACGATTCCAGTAATCGGGCGATCTCGGGGCCAGACCCGTTGAACGCCGTGAATGTTTCGCGCAGCAATTCGCGCAGCCGGGTGTCGGCGACGCTGTTGACCAGGGTTTCCGACTGGTGCAGCAGTGTCGCGATGTCGATGCCGATCACCGTGTTGGCGCGGTCGATGCGGGATCCGTTGTGCAGCTTGCTGGTTGCAGCATGCGGCGGCGGAACCAGGTCGATGTACTGCTCACCAATAGCCGAGACGCTCTTCACCGTGGCGGTAACATTCGACGGGACGACGGTGCCGCTGTTGAGCCGCATGACCGCATCGACGCCGTCGGGGCTGAGCCCCACCGAGTCGACCCGGCCCACCGCGACCCCGCGGTAGGTGACGTTGGCGTTCTTGTACAAACCGCCGCCGGCAACGAAATTCGCGGTCACCTGGTAGGTACCGATGCCCAGCGCCGCGGGCAGCCGCAGATAGAACACCGCCATGATGGCGACGGTGATCACGGTGACCACCGCGAAGATGGCCAGCTGTATGCGAGTCAGTCTGTCCAGCATCAGTTGTTCCCTGCTGGTGTGCCGGGCGGGATCTTGAACGGATCCGCGGCCTGCCCGGAAAGGTTGGCCATCTCACCGAGCAGGAAGTCCGGCGGATTCAGGATGTCCTTCATGTGCAGCATGTTCGGGTCCAGCGGCCAAGACGTGGTGAAGAACGTCTCGCCCAGCCGTCGGACGGTGAGGTCGAAGGTGGTGAATACGTTGAGGTAGTCACCGCGCACCGCCTGCTTGATGCCGAAGTTCGGGAACGGGAAGGTCAGCAGCAACTGCATCGACGTGACGAAGTTCTTGCGGTTGTCGGCCAGCGCCTTGATGTTGGAATAGATGTCCTTGACGTCCGCGGCGAAGTCCACCTTGGTCTGCGAAAGTACCTGCGCGGCAACCGTTGCGACCTTTTTCAGCGCACCGAACGCCTCGACGATCTTGTCCCGGTTCTTGTTGAGCACCCGCAGCGCTTCGGGCAGCGTCTCCAACGTGCGGCCCAGGCTGTCCTTGTTGTTGGCCAGAATCGACGAGAACCGGTCCAGTCCGTCGATGGCGGCGACGATGTCGTTGACCTGGTTGGTCAAACCCGCGGTGAGTTCGGCCAGTCGGGGAACCAGGGTGGTGAACTGCCCTTCGTGGCCGGCAACCGCCTGATAGGTCTCATCGGTAATCTCTTGCAGCGCACCAAGATTACCCTTGTTGACCACCACTCCCAGCGCTGAGAAAACTTCCTCGGTGGTCGGGAAGCGACTGGTCCGCGCCTCCTGGATCGCCGACCCTTCCGCCAGCCTGCCTAACGGGGCCTGGTTCGGCGGTGGCGCCAACTCGACGTGCTGGGAGCCGAGCAGCGACGTCTGCGCCACCCGGGCAATAGAATTCGTGGGCAGCACGACGTTCTTATCCAGCGCCAGCTTGACCGCGGCGTAGAAAGATCCATCCGTGCGCTGCACCGCGTCGATGCCCGAGACGCTACCGACCGTGACGTCATCGACCATGACGGGCGAGTTCTGCGGCAGCGTCGCTACGTCGGCCAGGTCGACGGTGATCGAATATGAGCCCGAGCCGTGGCCGGACGTGCCGGGCAGCGCGACCGAGTTCAACCCGCCGAACTGGCAGGCCGCCAGCAGCGCGCTGCCGGCCACTAGCGCGCCGCCGCGCACCAAGATCCGCTTCATCGGCCCGCCCCCTGCTCGGCCGGCAACGGCAAGGCCGGCGGCGGGGCGGCCGGTGCGGGACCCGGCCGTGGGCCGAACGGGCTCGGCGCCGGACCGGGCGCGGCGGGTGCGGGCGCCCCGTTGGGCGCCGCCTGCGGAACCATCAGCGCCTGCAGATCGGTCGGGTTGGGTGGGTGCGCACCGGGCGCCGGGACCCAGTGCAGATCCGGAATCGGGGTCTGCGATTTGGCCTGGGTCTCGGGGGTGTCGTAGAGGATCTGACCCTTGTACGCGGTGATCATGTTGAGCGGGTGGAACATCAGCGGCGGGTAGTTGAAAGTCAACCGGCGCAGCGGCGGACCCAGTCGCTCGCGGCAGATCTCGGCACGCTTGTAATAATCCGGGCCGGACAGACCCGCTGCGGTGTCGAACGAACCACCACAGATGAACTGCACCGGGTTGGCGAACTCGGGAATCGAGATCAGACCGTTCAGCGTTCCCTGTGCGGGGTCGTAGATGTTGTAGAAGTTCGCGATGCCGGGGCCTGCTACGTGCAACACCTGCTCGATGTCTTCGCTCTGGTCGCTGAGCACCTGCGTGAGGTCGGTCAGCTTGTTAACCGTACCGATCAATGTCGAGTTGTTCTGCTCCAGAAAGCCTTTGACGTCGATCAGCGCCTGGTTCAGGGTGCCGAGCGTGTTGTCGAGATGCGTCGAGCTCTTGGCGAGCACCTGCGACACCGAAGCGACATGCCCGGCGAACGACACGATCTGCTCGTTGCTCGCCGACAGCGCGTCGACCAGCACCTGCAGGTTCTTCACCGTGCCGAAGATGTCGGTGCGCGAATCGCCCAGCCGGCCGGCGGCTTGCGACAGCTCGCGCAGTGAAGATCGGAATGAATCGCCGTTGCCGCTGAACGTATCCGCTGCTTGATTGATCGCTTTGCCCAGCGGACCCTGCAACTGTCCAGCGGCGGGGCTGAGTTGCTTGGCCAGATCGGTCAGCGACTCCTTGACCTCATCCCACTCCACCGGCACCGCGGTCTTGGCCAGCGGAATGCTCGCTCCGTCGGGCAAAGCCGGCCCGCTGGTGTACGCCGGAGCAAGTTGAATGAACCGCGCCGCAACCAGATTGGGTGACATGATGATCGCGCGGGCATCAGCGGGAAGCTTGACCCCGCTGTCGACGGACATGGTGATCTTGACGTCGTCGGGGCGCGGCTCGATCGACTGGATCGTGCCGACCGGCACGCCGACGATGCGGATCTGGTCACCGGGGTACAGACCGACCGCCGAGGTGAAGTAGGCGATGATCTTGTTGCCGGCCCGTCCGGGCCACACCAGGTACGCGCCTACCGCGAGCGAAACGGCGAGCAGCACAGCCAATGCCAGCCGCAGGCCCCGGCGGCGTTCGTGCAGAGCGGAGGTGAGGGTCATGGCGACTGCGGCCTCAGTTTCCAGCGCTCTTGCACCAGTCCGCGCAGGTAGTCCGCGAAGCTGGCCGGCAGCTTGCCCGGCTGGAAGACGCCGTCGAACAACATTCCGACGATCGGTGCCGGGATCACGCCGTAGACGTTCACGTTGAAGCCGGGGCCCGAGCCGACGACTTCGCCGAGCGTGGTCGCGTACGGCGGCAACCGTTTCAGCGCCTCACTGATGTAGTCACGACGCTCGTTGAGGTCGTCGAGCACCGTATTGAGCTTGCTCAGCGACGGTCCGAATTCCTTGCGGTTGTCGGCAACGAAGCCGGACAGCTGCGCCGAGACGTCGTCGATGCCGGCGATCAACTCCCCCAGCGCGGCGCGGCGCGCGTCGAGCGCCGCGAAAAGCTGGTTGCCGTCGACGACCAGCTTGTTGACCTGCCCGGCTCGCTCCGCGAGTACGCCGGTCACCGATTTGGCATGCGCCAGAAGCTGTTCCAGCGCCTCGTCGCGGGTGTTCAAGGTGCGCGACAGCGATGTGATGCCGTCCAACGCTCCGCGCAGCTGCGGCGTCGCGTCGTGCAACGCGTCGGTGAGGACTTTCAGCGACTTCTCGAACTGCGCCTTGTCCAGGTCACCGGCGTTGTGTCCCAGGTCTTCCAGCGCGGAGCCGAGCGTGTACGGCGTTGTGGTCCGGCTCAGCGGGATGGTGGTGGCTATGCCGGTTCCGGACGGCGTGACCGCGACGGCGCGCTGGCCGAGGATGGTCTCGGTGCGAATCGCCGCCAGCGATCCGTCGCCGACGTTGACGTGGCGGTCGACGGTGAAACCGACCTTGGCGGTGTCGCCTGCGAGTGAAACCGACTGAACCTTACCGACTTTGATGCCGGAGACGTAGACGTCGTTGCCGGGGTTGATGCCACCCGCGTCGGCGAAGTAGGCGGTGTAGGGCCGGCCCTGCGGCCAGAACGGCAGCGATGTGTAGCCGAACGCGACCAGGATGACGCACACCACGAGAACCACTCCGAAGATTCCGGTACGGAGCGGGTCGCGGTCGCGGCGATGTGGGTTACTTGTTGACAAAGGCGCACCTGCCCTTGCTCGGATCAACCTGTCCACCCATCGGAATGATGATGTCGCTTCCAGCCGGACCGTTGATCTTCAACGAGACCGAGCAGAAGTAGATGTTGAAGTACGCGCCGTAGGCGCCGAGTGCCGACAGCCGGAGGTAATCCTCGCCGAGTTGCTCGATGTCGTTGTTCACCTCGGGCAGGCGGTCGACGATTTCGCCGGCGAGCGGGCGGGTGTTCTCGATGATGCCTTGCAGCGGTCGGCGCGAATGCTTCAGCAGGTCAGTGAGATCCGTCGTCGTGGTGGCCAGCGGCTGGATCGCGCCCGCGATCGCGTCACGGCCCTCGGCCAGGCCGGTGATCAACTTCTGCAACTGGTCGACGGTGTCGGAGAACTGCGCGCCCCTGGCGTCGACGGTGGCCAGCACCGTGTTGAGATTGGTGATCACGTCGCCGATCGCGCGGTCGCGCGTGCCGAGTGTCGACCCGAAGGCATTGGTGTTGGCCAGCAGATTGGACAGCGCGCCGCCCTGGCCCTGCAGCAGCTCGATCACGTAGCTGCTGACGGTGTTGATCTTGTCGGCGTCCAGCCCCTTGAGCACCGGGCGCAGCCCGCCGAGCAGCGCGTCGAGATCGAGCGCCGGTTGGGTGTGCTGCTGATCTATCGTGGCGCCCGGCTTGAGCTTGCGCAATTCCCCAGGGCCCGAAGTGATTTCGAGGAACCGATCGCCCACCAGGTTGTCGTAGCGGATCAGCGCACGGCTCGAGGAGTACAGCGTGTAGCGCTTGTCGACGGTGAACGACACGTCCACGGTGTTATTCGGATTGAGCTTGACTTCCTTCACCGCGCCGACCGGCACACCGGCGACGCGGACCTTCTGGTTGCCCTTCAACCGCGTCGCATCGAGGAAGTTGGCGTGGTACGTGTTCGACGGTCCGAAGCGGAACTCGCCGAACGTCACCACGAGTCCGAGCGCGACCAGCAGCATCGTGACCGTGAAGATGCCGACCTTGATCATGATCGAGCGCTGCGATTCGTAGCCGTCCATCAGAAGTCGTCCCGCTCTGCGAACGCGCCGTGGAACAACCACTGCAACGTCGACGGAGCGTCCACCTGGACCTCGGTGAACGGCTCGTACGGGATGTTCGCGTTGTCGGTGACCAGGAACGGGGCGCGGTACCAGGAGCCACCGGTCTGCTTGGTCGGAAGGTCCGGCAGGCCACGGCAATTCGGGCCACCGGACGCGTTGACCCTCGGCAGGCTCTCGGGGTAGGTATAGGTCGGCGCACCCAGGACGAAGCTCGACGAGGTGAATAGGCCGGCCTTGCGCACACCGAGGATGGGCGCGAATTCCTGGATGCCGCGGTTGATCGAGCCGAACAGGCAGCCGAATTCCGGGGAGTAGTCGGCGGTGACCTTCAGCGGCGCGCGGAGGCGTTTGATCGCATCGATCAGGTTTTGCGAGGCCGGCTCCAACGTGTCATAGGCGTTGTTGGACAAGCCGATTGCCGACAGCAGGCTGGTGTTGAGGTTGGTCTGCTGGTCGACCACGGTCCGGGCGATCGTGGGCGTGTTGTTGAACACGGTGACCAGGTCCGGTGCAGCATCCGCGTAGATGTTGGCGGTGGCGGCGGTCTTGCGGAAGTCCTGTTGCAAGGTGGGCAACTTTGGATTGAGTTGCTGCGTCAGGGTATTCAGGCCCAACAGCACGCCGCCGAGGTCTTTGCCATGGCCACGCAGCCCCTCGGCCAGCGCCCCGAGTGTGCCGTTCAGTTCGACGGGATCGATCTTCTGCAGCAGCCCCATCAGCGACTGGAACAGGGTGTTGACTTCCAGCGAGACTGCCGTCACGGCCAGATGCGAACCGGGCCGCATCGCGGCGGGTGACGGGGTCTTGGGCGGGATGAACTCGACCGACTTGGCGCCGAAGACGGTGCTGCTCGCGATGTGGACGGCGGCGTTGGAGGGGATGTAGTGCAACTCGCCACCGTCGATGGCGAGCCGAAGGCGGGCCTCTTCGCCCTCGTAGCTGATGTCGTCGACCTTGCCGATCTGCACACCGCGGAACTTGACCTTGTTACCGCGGTCCATCTCGAGACCGACGCGCGGTGCGCTCAGCGTGATGGTGTCCACCGGGGAGAACGCTGCCGTGTAGGACAGGTAGGTCAGCACCACGAACGCCAACAACAGAGAGGCCAGCAGCGCCGCTGCCAGCCTGACGTGTGTGCGTTGTGCACCGGTGCTTGCCACTGTCCCCCTTACCCGGAGAGGTTGAAATTACCGGACGCGCCGTAGACGGCCAGCGAGATGAACAAAGTAATGACCACGACCACGATCAGCGAGGTGCGCACCGACTGACCGACCGCCAGACCGACGCCCACCGGGCCGCCAGAAGCGTTGTAGCCGTAGTACGTATGGATCAGCATCACTCCGATCGACATCACGATGGCCTGCAGGAAAGACCACAGCAGATCGGTCGGGATCAGGAAGGTGCTGAAGTAGTGGTCGTAGAGACCGGCGGACTGCCCGTTGATGAAGACCGTGGTGGAGCGTGCGGCGAAGAAAGAGGCCAACACCGCAAGGGAATACAGCGGGACGATCGCGATCAACCCCGCGATCAGCCGGGTCGACACCAGGTAGGACACCGAATGCACCGCCATCGCCTCGATGGCATCGATTTCCTCGGCGACCCGCATGGCGCCCAGCTGCGCCGTGGTACCGGCTCCGATGGTCGCCGCCAGCGCGATGCCTGCGACTACCGGGGCGACGATGCGGACATTCAGAAATGCCGAGAGGAATCCGGTCAGGGCCTCAATACCGATGTTGCCCAACGACTCATAGCCCTGCACCGCGATCACACCGCCTGACGCAAGCGTCAAAAACGCTGCGACACCGACGGTTCCGCCGATGAGTACCAATGCGCCTGTGCCCATGGTCATTTCGGCGATCAGCCGAATGGTCTCTTTGCGGTAGCGGGTCAGCGCGTTCGGGATGTATCGCATCGACTCGCCGTAGAACAGCGCCTGCTCACCGAAGTTGTCGACCGGCCCGGCGAAGCGGTGCAGGAAGCGGCGGATCCGAACAGTGGCGTCGTAACTCATTGGCGGGTCACCGGGCCAGCACCCGAACGCCGACTGCCGTCATGATCACATTGATGACGAATAGGCAGATGAATGCATAGACCACGGTCTCGTTGACTGCGACCCCGACGCCCTTCGGGCCACCCTTGACCGTCAGCCCCCGGTAGCAGCCGACCAGGCCGGCGACGACGCCGAACAGCAAAGCCTTGAACTCGGACAGGATCACCTCGCCGAGGTGGGTGAGCACGGTCAGGCCGTTGACGAAGGCGCCCGGGTTGACGCCCTGCAAGAGCACCGAGAAGACATAGCCACCGGCGATACCGATCGCCGAGACCAGTCCGTTGAGGAGGAGCGCGACGAACGTCGACGCCAGCACTCGGGGCACCACCAGCCGCTGGATCGGGTCGATGCCCAGAACCCGCATCGCGTCGATCTCCTCGCGGATGGTGCGCGCGCCGAGGTCGGCGCAGATCGCGGTGGCGCCGGCACCGGCCACCACCAGCACGGTGACGACGGGTCCTAGCTGAGTGATCGTTCCGAACGCGGTACCCGCGCCGGACAGGTCGGCGGCGCCGATCTCGCGCAGCAGGATGTTGAGCGTGAAGGCGACCAGAACCGTGAACGGGATCGCCACCAACAGCGTCGGGATCAGCGAAACCCGGGCGATCATCCACGTCTGGTCGAGGAACTCACGGAATTGGAATGGTCGCTGGAAGGTCTTGCGAAAGGTCTCGAGCGACATCTCTACGAAACCGCCCACGGCCCGAGCCGGAACCGCGAGCTGTTCGATCAACCTGGTTCCCTTCTCGCGCGCGGCATCTCCACCTTCGACAGCGAAGCTCTTGTGTCCCCGGTTGCGCCGCCTTAGCTTGATTCTGAGCAGGGGCGGTCCGCGTGAGCCGGCCAATCGTAACTAGAACAAGTTCGCAGTGTCAAAGAACGACAAAATTTGACAAATGTCAGTAAGTTACCAGGTCAGAGCCTTTGTGACCCAGATCATTCTGAAACGTGTTCTAGTCGATCTCGATTCGATGCCGGGCGCCTCGGAGTCGGCTCGATCACTCCATCAAGGCGGTGGCCGCGAAGTTGCGCTCCGGGTCGCGCCCAGCAAAGTAATTCTGCATCGCGTCGGTGAGCTTGTCCGGATCCCAGGCCTGAGCATCACTGGCGAACCGATGCTCGACCGTTGGCGCCGCGACGAGGGTCACCTGCGGCCCGTAGACGATGAAGACCTGTCCGTTGACATCCTTGGCGGCAGGCGAGGCGAGGAAGCGCACCAGCGTCACAACATGCTCGGGTGACAGCGGGTCGATCTCGCCCTCGGCGACCGTCGGTGCGTCGCCGAAGACATCGGCCGTCATCGCGGTGCGAGCCCTCGGCGCGATTGCGTTGGCGCACACGCCATAGCGGCCCAGCGCCCGCGCCGCTGTCAGGGTGAGCGCAGAGATGCCGGCCTTTGCGGCACCGTAATTCGCCTGTCCCACCGGGCCCACCAGTCCTGCCTCGGACGAGGTGTTGATGATCCGCCCGTAGATCGAGCCGTCGTTGTCCTTGGCCTTGGACCGCCAATAGGTGGCGGCGTTGCGGGTCATCAGGAA
>CAWGIJ010000010.1:0-494251 GCA_963822655.1 uncultured Actinomycetota bacterium | reverse complement strand
ACACCATCGGCATCGACTCAAGGCCACTGACGAAGTTGGCCGGACGCAAAGGCAATACGTCGTCATCGGCGGCCAGCCGCAGATCAGGCAGACGCTGCAACACCCGCTCGGTCATCAGGCGCAACTCCAAGCGGGCCAACTGATTCCCCAGACAGAAATGCGTGCCGAAGCCGAAAGCGACGTGGCCATTGGGGTCTCGCCGAATGTCGAACTCGTCAGCGTTCTCGAACTGCGACTCGTCGAAGTTCGCCGACTCGAACAGCAACATGATCTTCTCGCCCTCGTGCAGTTCGGTACCGTGAAACTCGGTGTCAGCGGTCAAAATTCGGCACATGTTCTTCACTGGTGAGGTCCAGCGCAGCATCTCCTCGATCGCAAGGGGCAGCAACGCATCAGAGTCGCCCCGCAGCGCGTCCCACTGGTCGCGGTGCCGCACCAACTGCTCGGTGCCACCGGACAACGTGTGCCGAGTGGTCTCGTCGCCGCCGATCAGGATCAGCAGCGTTTCCATCACGATCTCGTCGTCGGACATGCGCTGTCCTTCGACTTCGGCATTCACCAGAATGGAGAACAGGTCGTCGGTGGGCTCGGCGCGACGCTTGGCGATGGTGCTCATGGTGAATTCGGTATATCCCGCAAAGGCATTCATCACCGTCTGGAACTCCGGGCCCGTCGGGTCGAGGTGCGAACTCAGCCCGGAAACCAGGTCGTCCGACCACTTCAGCAGCATGCCGCGCTCCTCGGGCAGCACGCCCAGCATGTCGCCGATCACCGCCATCGGCAGCGGGGCGGCGAGGTCGCGGACGAAGTCACACTCACCGCGCTCGCATACGGCGTCGATCAACGCGTCGCACAGCCGGCCCAGCGACGGAATCTTCTCGGTGACCCGCTTGCGGGTGAACCCCGCGTTGACCAGTTTGCGCCGCAACAGGTGTGACGGGTCGTCCATATCGATCATGTACGGCATACCAGGCTGATCCGGACGGATGCCGCCCGTGTTGGAGAACAGCTCGGGATTGCGCTCGGCGTCGATGATGGCCTGGTAGGTGGTCGCGCCGGCCAGGCCGTTGCGGTCGCGGAACACCGGCTGGTTGGCGCGCATCCAGCTGTAGGCCTCGCGGGATGTGGCGCGATCGGCGTAGAAATTGCCGTCCGCCAAATCGATGTTGAGGATTGTCTCCGGGATCGTCGAAGTCATGTACCTAACCTCCAGTTGTCTGATTACAGTGGCCGGCATGCCGAACTCTCAGCACACCATCGCCGGAACAGTGCTCACCATGCCGGTGCAGATTCGTAAAGCGGACGTTCACACCGCGATGTTCTCGGTCGATGCCGGTGCGGCACAACGACTTATCGACTACAGCGGCCTGCAGGTCTGCCAGCACCGCCCCGGGCGCGCCGTGGTCAACCTGATGCTGGCGCGCTACATCGACGGCGATCTCGGGCAGTACAACGAGTTCGGCACCGCGGTGATGGTCAACCCGCCGGGCTCGGACGCCCACGGCCTCAAGGCACTCGGCGACGCTGCGGCGTTCATCCACCATCTGCCGGTGGACCAGGCCTTCACCCTGGAGGCTGGTCGGACGATCTGGGGATTCCCAAAAATCATGGCGGACTTCACCGTTCGCGACGGCAGCCGCTTCGGTTTCGACGTGAGCGCCGACGGGCAGCACATCGCCGGCATCGACTTCGGCGGCGGCCTGCCGGTGCCCTCGTCGTTCACTTCCAAGCCGCAGGTGCTCAAGACCTACACCTACGCCGAGGGCACCACCCGCGAGGTGCCGTGGGAGATGCGTGTCCGCGGCCTGCGCGGCCGACCCGGCGGCGCGACTCTGCGCCTGGGCGACCACCCCTACGCCGCGGAGTTGGCGTCGCTGGGGTTGCCGAAGCGCGCGATGGTGTCGGGAGCGGTGGGACACGTCGAGATGACCTTCGGCGACGCACACGTCATCGGCTGACCGGCCCGTTACCGTCACCCGGACAATTTAGAACGTGTTCTAACTCACCGCAAGGACCGGATCAGACCAGGCTGGCCAACTCCTGGACCTGCTCTGTATTGCGGCCGTTGACCACCATCATGGTCACGCCGGCGGCTTCCCAGGCCTTGATCTGCTTACGCACGTAGTCGACGTCGCCGACGATCGCGGCGTCGTCGATGACCTCGTCGGGGATGATCTCGGCGGCCTTTTCCTTCTGGTTGCTGCGGAACAGCTTGGTCACGTCGTCGACCACCTCGGCGTAGCCCATCCGGCGGTAGACGTCAGCGTGGAAGTTGGTGTCCTCGGCGCCCATCCCACCCATGTAGAGCGCGATGTAGGGCTTCATCGCCGCGAACGCCGCGGGCCGGTCGTCGGTGATGACGATGTTGGCCGTCGCGCAGATCTCGAAGTCCTCGCGGCTGCGGCGGGCGCCCGGCCGGGCGAAACCCTCGTCCAGCCATTCGTTGTAGGTGTCGGCCATCCGCGGCGTGTAGAAGATCGGCAGCCAGCCATCACAGACCTCGGCGGCCAGCGCCACGTTCTTGGGTCCCTCGGCGCCGAGCATGATCGGAATATCGGAGCGCAGTGGATGGGTGATCGGCTTGAGTGGCTTGCCAAGACCGGTGGCGCGCTCGCTTTTCAGCGGCAGCGGGTAGTGCGGGCCGTCGCTGGTCACCGGCTTCTCGCGCTGCCACACCTGCCGGATGATGTCGACGTATTCGCGGGTGCGGGCAAGGGGCTTCGGGAACGCCTGGCCGTACCAACCCTCCACCACCTGCGGGCCGGAGACGCCGAGCCCGAGGATATGCCGACCGCCGGACAGGTGGTCAAGCGTCATCGCCGCCATCGCACACGCCGTCGGGGTGCGCGCCGAGAGCTGAACGACGGACGTGCCGAGCCTCAGGCGCCGCGTGGACGAGCCCCACCAGGCGAGGGGCGTATAGGCATCCGACCCCCACGCCTCGGCGGTGAACACCGCGTCGAATTCGGCATCCTCGGCCGCCGCCACGAGTTCCGCATGGTTGTCGGGCGGCTGAGCGCCCCAATATCCCAATTGGAGTCCAAGCTTCATGCGCCTACCCTTCCGTGCAGGTCTTGACCCTATCTTGAATCCATTCTTAGAACCTGTTCTACTCGACACTGTGACCACCAGCCAAAGCAGCCCGGTGCAGATCGATACCCATCAGAAGGTCCTCTCGGCGCCTCTGAAGCTGTCATTCGACTACACCCGTTCAGTCGGCCCCACCCTCGGTGAGTTCTTCACCGCCCTGCGCGAACGACGCATCGTCGGCGCCCGCGGATCCGACGGCAGGGTCTACGTCCCGCCCGCCGAATTCGACCCGGTGACCTACGAGCGGTTGACCGAGATCGTGCCGGTGGAAAGCGTCGGGACCGTGCTGTCGTGGACCTGGCAGCCGGAACCCCTTGAGGGACAACCGCTGGACCACCCATTCGCCTGGGCGCTGATCAAGCTCGACGGCGCCGACGTTCCGCTACTGCACGCGGTGGACGCCGGATCGTCCGACGCGATCAGCAGCGGCGCACGGGTACACGTGCACTGGGCCGACGAGACGCTCGGCGCCATCACCGACATCTCACACTTCAAGCTGGGCGACGAGGCCGAAAAGGTCTCCGACGCGAAAGACGACCGCGAACCGGTGACCGTCCAGGTGACCCCGAGCAGTATCGAAATCCAGCACACCGCTTCACTTCCCGAGACCGCGTTCCTCAAAGCGCTCGAGGAGGGCAAGCTGTTGGGCGCCCGCACCGGCGACAGCGGCAAGGTGTACTTCCCGCCGAAAGAAGCCGATCCGGCCACCGGCCAGGTGCTCGACAACTTCATCGAGTTGCCGGACAAGGGCACGGTCACGACGTTCGCGATCATCAACATCCCGTTCGCCGGCCAGCGCATCAAGC
Organism: uncultured Actinomycetota bacterium; assembly: GCA_963822655.1. GTDB lineage: Bacteria > Actinomycetota > Actinomycetes > Mycobacteriales > Mycobacteriaceae > Mycobacterium. Next base: position 490,355 of record CAWGIJ010000010.1, on the reverse strand, counting down.
CGCCGTACGTCGCGGCCTACGTGCTGCTCGACGGCGCGGATATCGCCTTCCTGCACCTGATTCAGGAGATCGCCGCGACCGAGGTGCGGATGGGCATGCGGGTCGAGGCGGTGTGGAAGCCCCGCGAGGAGTGGGGCCTGGGCATCGACAACATCGAGTACTTCAAGCCGACCGGCGAACCCGACGCCGACTACGACACCTACAAACACCACCTGTAAAGGGAGAACGTGACTTTTCGCGATGTAGCCGTCGTCGGATTCGCCCATGCGCCGCACGTGCGCCGCACCGACGGCACCACCAACGGCGTCGAGATGCTGATGCCATGTTTCCACTCGCTCTACGAAGAGCTCGGCCTGCAGCAGACCGACATCGGCTTCTGGTGCTCCGGCTCCTCGGATTACCTTGCCGGCCGGGCATTCTCGTTCATCTCCGCGATCGACTCGATCGGTGCGGTGCCGCCGATCAACGAGTCGCACGTCGAGATGGACGCCGCGTGGGCGCTGTACGAGGCCTACATCAAGATCCTCACCGGCCAGGTCGACACCGCGCTGGTCTACGGCTTCGGCAAGTCGTCGGCGGGCACACTGCGCCGGGTGCTCTCGCTGCAGACCGACCCGTACACCGTCGCGCCGCTCTGGCCGGACGCGGTGTCGATGGCCGGGCTGCAGGCGCGCTTCGGCCTCGACGCCGGCAAGTGGACCGCCGAGCAGATGGCGCAGGTCGCCCTCGACTCGTTCGCGGCGTCCGAACGCACCGACTCGGAGAAGCCCGCCAAGAGCATCGACGAATTGCTTTCCCGGCCGTACTTCGCGGATCCCCTTCGGCGCCATGACATCGCCCCGATCACCGACGGCGCCGCCGCGATCGTGCTCGCCGCCGGCGACAAGGCCCGCGAACTGCGCAAGAACCCCGCATGGATCACCGGTATCGAGCACCGCATCGAGACCCCGGTCCTCGGCGCGCGCGACCTGACCACCTCACCGTCGACCGAGGCCTCCGCCAAGGCAGCGACGGGCGGCGACGCGGGCTCGATCGAGATCGCGGAGATCTACGCGCCGTTCACGCATCAGCAGCTGATCCTGACCGAGGCGATCGGCCTGCCGTCGTCGACGAAGGTCAACCCGTCGGGCGGCGCGCTGGCCGCCAACCCGATGTTCTCCGCAGGGCTGGAGCGCATCGGCTTTGCGGCGCAACACATTTTCGACGGCTCCGCTGGACGGGTGCTCGCGCACGCGACGGGCGGCCCAGTCTTGCAACAGAATCTCGTCGCCGTGCTGGAAGGGAAATAATCATGGCGCCCCAGCTCGCTGCGGTGCTCGGCACCGGTCAGACGAAATATGTCGCCAAGCGCCAGGACGTCTCGATGAACGGCCTGGTTCGTGAGGCCATCGACAAGGCATTGGCCGACTCCGGCTCAACGATGGACGACATCGACGCGGTGGTGGTCGGCAAGGCGCCCGACTTCTTCGAGGGCGTCATGATGCCGGAGCTGTTCATGGCCGATGCCATGGGCGCGACCAACAAGCCGCTGATCCGGGTGCACACCGCCGGTTCGGTCGGCGGGTCGACCGGTGTCGTGGCGGCCAGCCTGGTGCAGTCCGGCAAGTACCGCCGGGTCCTGGCGATGGCGTGGGAGAAGCAGTCCGAGTCGAATGCCATGTGGGCGTTGAGCATTCCCGTGCCGTTCACCAAGCCGGTGGGCGCGGGTGCGGGTGGCTACTTCGCTCCCCACGTCCGCTCCTACATCCGTCGATCCGGCGCGCCGACGCACATCGGCGCCATGGTCGCCGTGAAGGACCGACTCAACGGCGCCAAGAACCCGTTGGCACACCTGCATCAACCGGACATCACGCTGGACAAGGTGATGGCGTCGCAGATGCTCTGGGACCCCATCCGATTCGACGAGACCTGCCCGTCGTCCGACGGCGCCTGCGCGGTGGTGATCGGTAGCGAAGAGGTCGCCGACAAGAGGGTGGCCGACGGCCACCCGGTGGCCTGGATTCACGCCACCGCGTTGCGCACCGAGCCGCTCGCGTACTCCGGCCGCGACCAGGTCAACCCGCAGGCCGGCCGCGATGCCGCCAAGGCGTTGTGGAAGGCCGCGGGCATCACCAGCCCGATCGACGAGATCGACTGCGCCGAAATCTATGTGCCGTTCTCCTGGTTCGAGCCGATGTGGTTGGAGAACTTGGGATTTGCGGCCGAGGGCGAGGGCTGGAAGCTCACCGAGGCCGGTGAGACCGCGATCGGCGGTCGCATTCCGCTCAACGCCTCCGGCGGCGTGCTGTCGTCGAACCCGATTGGCGCCTCCGGCCTGATCCGGTTCGCCGAGGCCGCCATTCAGGTGATGGGCAAGGCAGGCGATCACCAGGTTCAGGGCGCCCGCAAGGCACTTGGCCACGCCTACGGCGGTGGCTCGCAGTATTACTCCATGTGGGTCGTAGGAGCGGACAAGAAGTGAAGTACACCTGCAGTATCGCGTTCGGACAGATCGACCAGTTGACCGAGCTGGCCAAGACCGCGGAGGAAGTTGGGTTCGACTCGATCGCACTGCCGGACTCGATCTTTTATTTCGAGAAGCAGTCCGTCGACTACCCCTACACCGCCGACGGCAAGCGGATGTTCGACGAGGAGTCGCCCTGGGTCGACCCGCTGATCCTGGCGGGCGCGATGGGCGCGGTCACCTCGAAGCTGCGGTTCTACACGAACGTGCTGAAGTTGGGCTCCCGCAACCCGCTGCTCCTGGCCCGCCAGGTGGGCTCGGTGGCCAACCTGACCAACAACCGCTTCGGATTCGGCGTCGGGATCGGTTGGGCTCCGGAAGAATTCGAGTGGTGCGGCGTTCCCTACGCCAAGCGCGGCAAGCGCGTCGACGAGATGATCGAGGTCATCAAGCTGGTGCTGGCCGGCGGTATGGTCGAATTCCACGGCGAATTCTATGATTTCGACCGCCTGCAGATGAGCCCTGCGCCCACTGAACCGGTGCCGTTCTACGTAGGCGGCCATACCGACGTGGCGCTGCGCCGAGCGGCGCGCGTGAGTGACGGTTGGACCAGCGCGATGATGACGCACGCGCAGCTCGCCGAGACCATCGACAAGTTGAGCGAGCTGCGCGCCGAAAACGGCCGCGGGGATCTACCTTTCGAGATCCAGGCGGTCTGCATCGACAAGTTCGGCGTGGACGGCCATCGCGAGCTCGCCGAGATCGGGGTCACCGACTACATCACGATCCCGTGGATTCTGGACGGCATCGGGACCGACGCGCCGCTGGAGCAGAAGAAAGACTCGCTGAAGCGTTGGGCCGACACCTACATCCACTCGGGCTGGCAGGACTGATGAGCGACACCCCCGCACACTTGGCCGGCAAGCGCTCCCGCGACGCGGTGGCCGCGAGGGACAAAGAGGCCTGGGTGGCCAACTTCGCTGACGATGGGATCGTCGAAGACCCCGTCGGCCCATCGCATTTCGACCCCGAAGGCAATGGACATCGCGGCCGCGACGCCATCTCGGCATTCTGGGACATGGCGATTGCGCCGACCGACAAGATCGAGTTCGTCTTCGACAAGACCTACCAATGCGGCAACGAAGAAGCCAACATCGGCCACATCCTGATCACCGCTGCGGGGCATCAGGTCACCGCAGAGGGCGTCTTCACCTACAAGGTCGACAAGGACGGCAAGATGCTGGCCCTGCGTGCCTTCTGGGAAGTCGACCAGGCGACCGCGAGCGCACGCAAGATCTGAACCCCACGCGAGTCCCACTCGTCATCACATAGGGCGATCCGAACATCGCCGCGGGAGTCGTGCATGGAGGATCACGTTCGGGTACGTAGTGACCTTGACGCGCCATCGCGCCGGCTTTGGCTCGCAAAGTGGTGCGCGCTGGCGGTGCCGCACTACCCCATCCTGATCGGCCTGTACCTGCTGTATCCGCTGGCAACGATCGCTGCCGGCGTTGCCATCATGTGCACGGGCCGCTTTCCGCACCCGCTGTTCGACTTCAACGTCGGCGTGCTGCGCTGGTCCTGGCGGCTGATGAATTACCGCTTCCCGATGAACAGCACCGACCGTTACCCGCCTTTCACGCTCGCGTCGCGGCCCGACTATCCAGCCGATCTGGAGGTGGATTACCCCGAGGGCCCGACGCACCGGACGGTGTTGCTGACGCGGTGGCTGCTGGGTCTACCGCAGATTCTTCTGTGTTGGTCGATGGAGCCGTTCCTGCAACTGTTGTGCGTCGCCAATGCGGTGTGGCTGTTGTGTGTCGGCGCGATCAACCAGGGCATGTTCGATCTGCTGATGGGTATCGTCCGGTGGCGCTACCGGGTGGCCGTCTACGTATCGATGATGCGCGACGAGTATCCACCGTTCCGGATGGATCTGGGCAACCGGCAGGTAGCACGTGGCGCGTCGTAACCCGTTGTTTCCGTACATCTATCGACTCGGCATGCCGTTTTTCGACCGGCTGTTCTATCGCCGTTACCGGCGCGCTGCAATGGCGCATGCGGTCGGCCGGCTACTCATGGTGGGTCTGGGACCCGGAACGGATCTGCTGTTCCTCCCACCGGCGGTCACGTCAGTCGCGGCGGTCGAGCCGGAGGCGGCGATGCGACGGATGGCCGGCGCACTGGCACGGCGACGCGGTGTCGCTGCGAATATCGTCGAGGGAGTCGGTGAGTTGATCCCGTTCGAGGACAACAGCTTCGACTCGGTCCACATCGGCCTCGTACTGTGCTCTGTCGACAACGTCGGCGCGACCCTCGCCGAAATTCGACGCGTGCTCGCACCCGGAGGCAGGCTGGTCGTGCTCGAACATGTTCGCGGCGATGGCCTGATGGGCCGATTCCAGGACCTGATCGCCAAGCCGTGGTCGTGGCTGGCCTCCGGATGCGAACCGAACCGTCGAACCGTCGATGCCATCGCCGCCGCCGGGTTCGACACGTCGGGACTGCAGCGGATTCGACGGACACTGGTGCCGCCGCCGTGCACTCCGCACCTGCAGGGCTTCGCCACCGTCGCACAGTGCTGAACTCTTTTCGACGCTATCTCGTGTAGGCGTTGTGGGCGAACCACGACGTCTACGGAGAGTCCACGGCCCCTCATCCAACGATGCGCAGAGTGGAGTCCTCCGATGAGAAACAGGTTGATAAGCGAGTTTGCGACGGTCGCCGGTGGTTTCGTTGCCGCCGGCCTGCTTTCGCTGGCGACGGGACCGGTCGTCCACGCGGACGCCGGCGACCTCTCCCCCGGATTGGACCCGGACTTCATGGTCGGGCCCCTGCAGAACTTCGGCTTCTTCTTCGATCAGTCGTTTGCCGATCCCGACGACAACGAGTTCGTCGCGACGGTGATCTCGAATCATTTCTTCACCGATGTCCTGACGTCCGGCGCGGACCCCGCAAACAACTTGGCAGCGTTCGGAATTCCCGACGACATCGGCGTCGGCGTCGCAGGCGAAACGGTCAACACGTTCATCGTCCCGAGCGACCCGGCCCTGGACTTCACGTTCTCGCTGCCGTTCGCCGATCCGTTCGCGGAGTTGTTCACCCAGCTGCTGCCGTTCGGCTTCTAGTCGACGCTGACGGCCTCGATGATGTTCAGTCGCGCCGCCCGTCGCGCAGGCGGCAGCGAACCGAGCAGGCTTATCGCCAACGCACCCGCGGTGAACGCCAACGCCATCGGGCTGGGCCGGAAGGTGACGGTGAAGTTCATCAAGTCGCCGCTGACGAGGCTATAGAGCCACTGGTCGGCCAAGCCGAAGAACAGACCGCAGACTCCGCCGACGATGCCGATGGCTGTCGCCTCGGCGAGGATCATCCGGAGGGTGAACCGGCGACTGGTTCCCATGGCGCGCAGCACCCCGATTTCGCGACGCCGCTCGAGCACCGACAGCGTCAGCGTATTGAAAAGCGCCACCGCCGCGACGAATACGACGATCATCCACACCGCGTTGGCGATGAACATGCTCTGGTGCAGCGGCGCCTCGAGCCCCGCCAGCGCGGCCTGCCCGCTATACACGAAGTTCGGCGCCGGCACCGCGCGGCGGACGTCCGCCAGTAGCCGGTTCGGATTCACCCCGGGCGCGGCCGTGATCTGTAGGGTCGTCGCGGCCGGGCGATCGAACCACGTCCGCATGTGCTCCAGATCCAGCCCGACGGTGCCGATAACGGTCGAGAAGTAGGGGACCAAGGCCAGCACGGTGGCGTGCTGCACGCCGTGCGGGGTCTGCAGCTGCAACGAGTCTCCAGCGCGCACGTGCAGCGTCTTGCCGAGGTTCTGCGAGAGCACCACGCCTCGACCTGCGAGCACCGAATTGCGCACTGGCTCAGTCAATGCGCGAAACAGGGGATCCGCGGTGCCGGCGGCGAACCCGTCGAGCATGACGCGCGTGCCACCGACTTCGGCGAATCCGGACGCGCCTTTGATCACGCTGCGGACCCCTGGCAGCGCGGCCACTTTCGGGGCCAGGCCTTGCGGCAGCGGGTCAGCAGGGTAGCTGTCGGGCGGATCCGCGCTGACCCAGACGTCGACGCTTGCGACCGGCGCGAAAATTGCTCGCGCAGAACGGATCATGTCGGCATTGGTACCGGTGATCACGACGGTGGTGACGACGGCGATGAGCACCGTCATCACGGTGGCCCACACTCGGCGGGGCGCCCGTTCGACCGTCGCGGCGGCCAACGGCCCCACCGATCCGAACAGCCGGGCTATCGCCGCGGTGACCTTGACCATCACCGCCGTCAGCGCGAAACCGAGCGCGATCTCTGCGGTGAAAAGCGCGAAGATGGCCGCAAACGCCAGGGTGCCGCGCCGGTCGAGCACGACGACGATCGACACGGCAAACACCGCGACGGCGGCGGCCCCGGAGGTCAGCCGCAGCCATCGGGGCACGAAGTCGGCAGCTGAAGCACCAACCGGGGCAAGGGCTTCGATCGGCGAGACCTTATAGACCTGCCGTGCCGCCATCGCCGATGCCGTCACAGCGGTGGCGATCGTCGCCGCCAGTGCCACCGGTAACGCGTAGGTCGGCAGGCAGTATTGGATTCGCGCTTCCAATCCTTGGGTGATCGCTGGAGGTAGCCGGCCAATCGCCAAGCGGCCCATGCCGATTCCGATGGCGGATCCGATGGCGCCGCCGATCAGCCCAAGAACGGCCGCTTCCGCGAGCAGGTCGCGCACAATCGTGGTGCGCCGGCCGCCGATCGCACGGAGCATCGAAATCACTGGGCGGCGCTGGGTGATCGCCATCGTCATCGTCGTGTAGACCAGAAACGCGCCGACCACCAACGCGACACCCGCGCCCATCAACGCCATGTAGTTCATCAGCTTGATGCCGTCACCGGCCCGCACCGCGCGCATACTGGGGGCCGCCACGACGGCGCGATCCTTCACCGCCGCGCTGACACCGGCCCGCACCCCGGCAAGGTCGGCATGGGCCTTCGTCGTGATCAGTATCGAATCGAGCTGGCCGTGCCGCCCGGTGATGTCCTGCGCCAACGCAAGTGGAGCGAGGATGTAGTGCCCGTCGTTGAGGTCGGCTAACTGCTTGCCGGCGAGCACCTCGGTGACCGTCACCGAGGTGCTACCCAGCTGAATCTTATGCCCTTTGGCGTAGCCTGCCTTTGGCCCGACCTGGATCCCATTGGGGTTGTCGGACAACGACTTCACCGGTTTGCGTACGGCGTCTTTCAGGGCACCGCCCAGATCGCCGCTGCTCGCGTCCGCGCCGAACAGCAGGACCGGACCCCTCTCCGTCGACACGGACGTCCGAATCATCGGCGCGGCGGTCGCCACCCCCGGGACCGCGGCCACGTCGGCGGTGATCGCGTCGGGGAACCCGGCGTCCGTGATGCCGGATACCTCGAGCGCGGCGATGCCCGCGATCCCGTCCGCCAGCCGATTCACCGATCCGGTGATGGACCCGAAGATGCCGATGACCGCGACGAGGTACATCGCCGAGACCGCCATGACAGCGACCGATGCGGTAGTGCGCCGATGATGCACGACGAGTTCGCGAAGGCTGAATACGCGTAGCCGACTGACTGAGGCGGCGATCGCCGAGCCAGGTCTCAGTCTCATCCCCGCAGTCCGGACATCTCGTCGGAACCGACCCTGCCGTCCTGCAGCGTGATCACCCGATCCGTCGTCGCCGCGGCATCGGCGTTGTGGGTCACCATCACCACCATTCGGCTGCCACCCTCCTCGTGCGCAACCTCGGCCAGCAACGCCAAGATTGAAGTCCCCGTTGATGAGTCGAGATTTCCGGTCGGCTCGTCGGCGAGAATCAGCGACGGGTTCATCATCAATGCACGTGCGACCGCGACGCGCTGCATCTGACCGCCCGACAGTTCCGCAGGCCGATGCTGGGTGCGGCTGCCCAGACCCACCCGGTCCAGCAGCCTGACGGCGTCGGCTTTGACTCTGCCGAGCCGGACGCCGTCGAGCAGCTTCGGCACCGCCACGTTCTCCCACGCCGACAGGGTTGGCAGCAGGTTGAAGAACTGAAAGACGAAGCCGACCCGGTGATGACGGAATGTGGACCGCTGCTCGTCACTGAGATGGCCGATCTCGTCGCCGTCGAACACGATCGACCCGGAATCGGGCGAGTCGAGGGCGCCAAGCAGGTGCAGCATCGTGCTCTTGCCGGCGCCCGACGGCCCGACAATCGAGACGAATTGCCCACCTTCGAACTGCAGGCTCACCCCGTCGAGCGCGCACACGTCCTGGCCACCGACCTGATACCGGCGGACAACATCGCGCAGTTCAATTGCCAGCGAACGACTTAGAGCATCACGGGTGCCGAGTGATGTGTTCATGGCCCTCCCGAAAGAACGCAGCATTCAGGAGGTCGCGACGACGTGATCGCGACCGACTGCCACTCCTGTGCGGCCTCGCCGCACAGGCACGTGTGCCATTTACTACGAGGCCGAGTGCCGATCGGTTCAATGGTCGCGAAATAAATTTTCCGCCCGTCGCCGATGCACTACCTGTGTATAGTAATTCCTTGCGTTACCTGCGAAATCTTCGCTTTTGCAACACTTTTGACGGCTCGCGCGAAGGAGATCGAAATGTCGCTGCCCGCGCTCGAAGATATCGCGGCCCACGCCTGTGACGGCCGGCCAATCAACGGGGTGACCCGCATCGAGACCAGCCCGCGCGAGCAGGCCACCCTCAGAATCATGGAAATGATGCACTCGGTGTATCCGCACGACGAAGTGTTCGGCCAGTACTGCACGGTCAACGACTACATCGACTGCCCTCCGGACGAGTTGTTCGCCTATATGTCCGACACGCGCTGCCTCGAGGAGTGGACCTACAGCCTTCGCGGATTCACCGAGACCGACGAGCCGGGGCTGTGGCAGGCCTACGATCGGTTGGGGTCGGAGACCGAAATCTACGTCCGCACGGTGGCCGGTGAGCAGGGCCGCACGGTCGACTATCACTGCGCCTGGGATCAAGGCAAACACCTGTGGATGATCTACCTGATGCGGGTGGTGGACGCCCAAACCGTATTGGAAAAGCCAGGTTCGGTGGTGTTGTGGACCAACTGCCACCACCCGTTCTACGACAAGAACCCATATCCGGATGCCAGCCCGCCGGAGCGACCGGTGTGGGTCGGCGACTTCTGGGACATGTTCGGGCCGGGCCACCTACTGGAGATGAAAAATCTCAAGGCCATCGCCGAATACCGTCATCACAATGGCCTTCCGGTGACACCGGAATGGATGCGGCGGGGCTGAGACCCTAGTCGCGCATGCATATACTCGCGCGGCGGCTAAATCGGTTCCAGCCCAACCAGATAGCGCTGCGCGAGGTCTTGGTAGGCCTTCGGGTTCACCTTCACCCACATCTCGGCACCGGTGCCGGCGATCGGGCCCTTGACTGTGGCCGGCGCTCCGACCACCAACACCTCGGCCGGGATCTTCGTCCCGCCGGTCACCAGTGCGCCCGCCGCAACGAGGCTGCGCGCGCCGATCACCGCGCCGTCGAGCACGGTGGCGTGGTTGGCGATCAATGCCTCGGCGCCGATGTGGGCGCCGTGGATGATGCACATGTGCGCGACGGTCGCGCCGGGGCCGATGTCGACGGGAATGCCGGGCGGCGAATGCAGCACCGACCCGTCTTGCACGTTGGCGCCCTCCCGCACGATCACCGGCCCGTAGTCGGCACGCAGCACGGTGTTGAACCAGACCGACGCTCCGGCTTCGACCACGACATCGCCGATCAGAGTGGCGGTCGGCGCGACGAAGGCGGTGGGATCGACCCGCGGCGCTCGTCCTTCAAAGGCAAACATCGGCATCGTTCACATATACCCCAGGCCGGGTAACCGGCAATATGTGCCCGTCATTGCGCGACACGGCCCCAAAACTGTAACGTGTTCTAGTTAGAAGCCCTATAAATCTGGAGGCCTGATGGCTACCGAGACCGCCGCTGTCCGCGAGATCGACGCCGGCACCCTTCCCGACCGCTATGCCCGCGGCTGGCACTGCCTTGGCCCGGTCAAGGACTACCTGGACGGTGAACCGCACGGCATCGAGGCATTCGGCACGCACCTCGTCGCCTTCGCCGACTCCCACGGCGACCTGCACGTCCTCGACGGCTACTGCCGGCACATGGGCGGCAACCTGGCGCAGGGCACCATCAAGGGCGACGAGGTCGCCTGCCCGTTCCACGACTGGCGCTGGGGAGGCGACGGCAAGTGCAAGCTGGTGCCTTACGCCAAGCGCACTCCTCGTCTGGCCCGGACACGCTCCTGGACGACCGACGTCCGCAGCGGTCTGCTGTATGTCTGGCACGACCACGAAGGCAACCCGCCCCCGCCGGAGCTTCGCATCCCGGAGCTCCCCGAGTTCGCCAGCGACGAGTGGACCGACTGGCGGTGGAACTCGATGCTGATCGAGGGCTCGAACTGCCGCGAGATCATCGACAACGTCACCGACATGGCGCACTTCTTCTACATCCACTTCGGGCTGCCGACGTACTTCAAGAACGTGTTCGAGGGCCACATCGCCTCGCAGTATCTGCACAACGTCGGCCGCCCCGATGTCAACGACCTCGGCACTTCCTACGGTGAGGCGCACCTGGATTCGGAGGCGTCCTACTTCGGCCCGTCGTTCATGATCAACTGGCTGCACAACCAGTACGGCGACTACAAGGCCGAGTCGATCTTGATCAACTGCCACTACCCGGTGACCCAGAACTCCTTCATGCTGATGTGGGGCGTCATGGTCGAAAAGCCCAAGGGCATGGACGAAAAGATGACCAACAAGCTCGCCAAGGTCTTCACCGAGGGCGTCAGCAAGGGCTTCCTGCAGGACGTCGAAATCTGGAAGCACAAGACCCGCATCGACAACCCGTTGCTGGTCGAGGAAGACGGCGCGGTCTATCAGATGCGCCGCTGGTACCAGCAGTTCTACGTCGATGTCGCGGACGTGACGCCGGACATGACGGACCGCTTCGAGATCGAGGTGGACACCACGATTGCCAACGAGAAGTGGCACGTCGAGGTCGACGAGAATCTGGCCAAGCAGGCTTCCGAGGCCGGCGCGGAGAAGGCCGAGCAGCCGGCTACATGAGCCCGTCTGACCAGCCACCCGACGTCGATCGGTTAGCTCGGTCGATGTTGTCGCTTCGTGGCGACGACCACGGTCACGGCGAGTCGGCCCCGACTGGCAACGGCGGTGGATCCTGGTCCAAGGCACCGGATTTCACGGATGATCCGGAGCGTGCCGCCGCCGTACAGGCCGCCACTCAGGCCGACACAACCCGGTACCTCACCGCTGGTCTGCAGCCGGTGGATTGCCGCTTTTGCCACGCCACGGTAAACGTCAAGCGCTTGGGGCCCGGACACACTGCGGTGCAATGGAATAACGACGCATCGCAGCGCTGCGCCTACTTCACCGAAGTCCGCGCCGGCGGCGAACCCACCGCGCGAGCGCGGGCCTGCCCGAAGCTGGCGGACAGCATTGAGCACGCGGTCGCCGAGGGCTGTCTGGAAGCGGTGTCGACCGCTACTCCGCCCGGCGACGGCTGAGTCAGAGGTTGGCGAACCGTTCTTTGACGCCGTCGGCTGTCAGCCCGTAGTCGTCCAACGAATACTTATGGCTGGGAGCCCTTTCGCCGCTTTGACTTTCGGCGTGACTGTCTTCCATCGCCTGCCGGGCCTCGTCGGTGAGCGGAAGGTCAAATTTCCGGTAGATGTCGGCCACCGTACCGAGTGGGTCGGCGATGAGCTCCCGATAGTCGACGTCGTAGAACTGCTTCGGGTTGTACTTGGCCCGCGCGGTGTTGAACTGCTCCAGACCACGTGACCAGGTTTCCATTGCGTCCGAACCGATCTGAGCGCCGGTGAACTTCGTCGACCAGCCGTCGGTGGTGTGCTGCGCGAGCGAGCACATCGACGCCATGATCGTCTCGACCGGCCGATGCGTCTGAATCACCAGGGCGTCGGGATAGGTCGCCATCAGCGCATCGAGCGCGAAGAGGTGGCTCGGGTTCTTCAGCACCCACCGCTTGCCGATGTCGTTGAGGCCGATCAGCTGGAGGTTTTTACGATGCCGCTGGTACGCGGGCGTCCAGTCCTGCTGCGACAACCACTTTGAGTAACTCGGCAGATGCGCCAGCGTCTCGTACGACACCGAATGCAGTGACTGGCGCAGCAATTGCCAGCATTCCTCGAGTTCGTAAGCGGCCATGAAGTGCAGGCCGGTATAGCCCGGGTTGTCCTCGTGGTGCTGGTTGAACTGGTCGTCGAGTCGGCGGTACAGGGGATGCGAGTCCCAGGTGTCGCGCGGCGGGCGTGGCTGCGGGAACTCCGCGAGCCACATGTGCAGGCCCTGCGCGGCCGGGTCGGCACCGAGCAACCGATGCAACGCCGTGGTGCCGGTGCGCACCAGCCCGGTGACGAAGATGGGCCGCTTTACCTCGACGTCGACATGCTGTGGGTACTGCTTCCACGCCGACTCGGACAGCAGCCGGGCCACCAGCGCGCCGCGCAGGAAGAAGCGATTCATCTTGCTGCCCAACACCGTCAGGCCGGCTTCCTGGCGGTACGAGTCCAGCAGTACGCCGAGCGCTTCGCGGTAGTTGTCGTTGTCGATGCCGAAGTCGTCGAGGCCGGTCAGTTTGGTGGCCGACGCGTGCAACTCGTCGACCGTCGCGATGTCGGTACGTTCGGCCATGTCAGTTGTGGTACTCACCGCAGTTCACGTCGAGCGTCTGTCCGCTGATACCGCTCGACAGGTCACTGGCCATGAACATGATTGCCGACGCCACCTCGTCCTCGGTGGGCAGTCGCTTGAGGTCGCTGTTCGCCGCCGTGGCCTGGTAGATCTGGTCGGCGGTGGTGCCGTACTTGCCGGCCTGGTGGTCGAAGTAGGCCTGCAGCGTCTCGCCCCAGATATAGCCTGGCGCAACGGAGTTCACCCGGATGCCCTTCTCGCCGAGCTCGGTGGCCAGCGACTGCGACATGGACAACAGTGCGGACTTGGCCATCTTATAGGCGCCATATTTCGCTTGCGAGTGGCGCAGCACCATCGAGTTGACGTTGACGATCGCGCCGTTGGATTCCTCCAGCGTCGGCGTGAACGCCTGGATCAGGCGCAGCGCACCCAGGGCGCTGAGTTCGATGGCGTCGCGGATGTGCTGAAAGCTGGTGCCCGCCAACGGCTTCATCGACGGCACTCGGAAGGCGTTGTTGATCAGCACGTCGACCTTGCCGAAGTTCGACGTTGTCGACTCCACCAGGGCGGCGACGTCCTCGTCCTCGGTGATGTCTGCACGCACCGCGAGCGCCTTGTGTCCGGCGTCGCCGAGTTGCTTGGCGAGGCCCTCCAGTCGCTCGACTGTGCGGGCCGCCAAGACCAGCTCGGCGCCGTCCTTCGCGCATCGGTGCGCCAGCGTGGTGCCGAGCCCTGGGCCCACACCGCTGATCACGATGACCTTCTTGTCGAGCATGCCCGTCATGATTACCCCAGCATCCTTGCTGCAATTTGCTTTTGGCGCAACGCGATTCGTGTACGCCAGTCTTCTTCGGAGATCTTATTGTGTTCATAGTGGGGCAGGACGCCCGGTAGCTTGTCGATGTTGACCAGCTCGACAGTAGGGCCGTCGGCCTCGGTGAGTTGCCGCGACACCCGCTGCCAGCGGAACTGCAGGAATCCGCGGCGGTGGCCCAGCGTCTCGACCCAGTTGGTGACGCCCGGGTTCTGATCGGAAACCACGATGCGGACGCTGCCGTCCGGATCCGCTTGCGCCTGAGCATTGTTCAGCGACGTCTGGTGGTTGATGTAGTCCAGCGAGATGTACCACAGGCTGCCCAGCTGGAAGCCGAGGTAGGGCGCGTCGGTCACCGGCAACGTAATCACGAGCGCCTCGTCGGGGCGCAGCTCGAAATGCCCGACCGAGGAGTACTGCGTCGCCAATCCGCCCGGCGTCAGGCGCGGCGCGACCATCGTGTTGACCGGCAGATCCAAGTAGAACCACTGCGGAAACTGCAGCCAGGTCTTGATCCGGTTGACCAGTTGTTTACCCGCTGCGCTGTAACGCTTTTCGATCGCGGCTCGGCTCAGTGGCGGCGGCGCGGTACCGGTGGTGTCCGCCCGCGAGATGGACAGCGTGCCGCGCCGCGCGGCCCAGTCGCCGTAAACCTCGCGGATCACCAACTGGCCGGGGCTGGTCGGCCGGACCTGCCACTGGAAGCTGCCGTCAGCGGCGATCTCGAGCTCGCGGTCGTCGAACGCGGCCTGGCTGACGGGCACGTTGTCGTTGGTGTACTCACCGCCGAGCAGTTGGAAGCTCAGGTCGGTGGTGCTGCCCCGAACGCCGCTGACGGTGTAGTCCTGGTTCGGCTGTACGCGGCAGCCGAAGTAGAGCGTGTCCGGATTGTCCAGACCCATCTTGGTGTACGGCCCGGTGCCGGACAGCAGCACCGGGTGGTCGCGGTCGTAGTCGAAAACCATGTGCGTACATCCCGCGACGCAACCCGCGAGGTATTGCAGCCCCTCGAGCAGGTCCGCTTCGGTCTCGATGAAGGGTGCTTCGGTGACTAGTTTCTCGGACTCGGCAATGGCAGAGACGAGCGGCTCGGAAAAGAGGGGGGCGGACACGAGATGACGCTAGAACGTGTTCTAGTTTTCGTCAACAAGCGAACATTGCCGCGGTGTTCAACGGACACGCGGATTCACTAGGGCGTGCACTGCTGCGACAGATCGATCAGGTGCTGGCGGACGTCGGGGTGGCGGTTCAGGTAGCCGATGACATCGGGACCGCCGCCCTCGGCCTGCGACCTGTTCTGCAGTTGTTGGTGGATGTCGGGATGCCGTTGTAGGTACGAGTTGATGGACTGACCCACGGTTTGGTCGCATGCGGCACCGGCCACCGGCACCGCAATGATCGCCGCAGCCGATGCGGCGAGCAGGCCGCCGGCGATCCGGCCGACCCAGGTGAATGTCGTACTCATGCGCGCAAAGCTACTCGCGGCAGCTATGCGCAGCCTGTGCGAGCGTTCAGATTATTGCGAGTCCGCAGCGCCGTTTTCCTGCTCCCGCTTGATCTCCAGCGCGATGTCGATGAGCTGGTCTTCCTGACCGCCGATCAGCTTGCGTTGGCCGGCCCGGTGCAGCAGCTGATGGGCCGGGACGCCGTAGCGCTCCGACTGCCGGACGGCGTGCTTGAGGAAGCTGGAGTAGACGCCGGAGTAGCCCATGATCAGCGCGTTGCGGTCCAGCAGGCACTCGGCCGGCATGGCCGGTGCGACGACCTCTTCCGCAGCGTCGGCGATGTCGAAGAAGTCGATGCCGGTCTTGACGCCGATCTTGTCGAAGACGCCGATCAGCGCCTCGACGGGAGCGTTGCCCGCGCCCGCGCCGAACCGGCGGCAGGAGCCGTCGATCTGCTTGGCGCCGGCCCGCACCGCCTCGACCGAATTGGCCACTCCGAGCCCGAGGTTCTCGTGGCCGTGGAAGCCGACCTGGGCGTCGTCGCCGAGTTCGGCCACCAACGCCGAAACCCGGTCCGCCACAGCGTCGAGCACAAGCGCGCCGGCGGAGTCGACGACGTAGACGCACTGGCAGCCCGCGTCGGCCATGATGCGGGCCTGGGCGGCCAGCTTATCCGGCGGGATGGTGTGCGACATCATCAGGAAGCCAACGGTTTCCAGGCCCAGCTCGCGCGCCAGCCCGAAGTGCTGGATCGAGACGTCGGCCTCGGTGCAGTGGGTGGCGATCCGACAGATCGAGCCGCCGTTGTTCTGCGCCTCTTTGATGTCTTCCTTGGTGCCGACGCCGGGCAGCATCAGGAAGGCGATCTTGGCTTCCTTGGCGGTTTCTGCGGCGAGCTTGATCAGCTCCTGCTCGGGCGTCTTGGAGAAGCCGTAGTTGAAGCTGGAGCCGCCGAGCCCGTCGCCGTGCGTCACCTCGATGACCGGCACACCGGCATTGTCGAGGGCGGCGACGATCGCGCCCACCTCGTCCTTGGTGAACTGGTGACGTTTGTGGTGCGAGCCGTCGCGCAAAGACGTGTCCGTCATCCGGACGTCCCAGATCGGGTTGAAAAAGATGTCAGCACTCATGCTTGGGCTCCTTGCGTTGCGGCGCTCAAGGATTCCCGGGCGATCTCCTCGCCGACCTTGGTGGCCGCGGCGGTCATGATGTCAAGGTTGCCCGCGTAGGGCGGCAAGTAGTCGCCGGCGCCTTCGACCTCCACGAATGTGGTGACCAATGCCTGGCCACCGGAGTGCACCGACGGGTCGTCGAATTGTGGTTCGTTGAGCAGCCGGTAGCCGGGCACATAGGTCTGCACTTCGGCGACGACGTCGTGAATCGATGTGGCGATCGCGTCGCGGTCGGCATCTTCGGGAATCGCGCAGAAGATGGTGTCGCGCATGATCATTGGCGGGTCCGCCGGGTTCAGGATGATGATCGCCTTGCCCCGCTTGGCACCCCCGATCGTCTCGACGCCCTTGCTCGTGGTCTTCGTGAACTCGTCGATGTTGGCCCGGGTGCCGGGGCCCGCTGAACTCGACGACACCGACGCGACGATCTCGGCGTAGGGCACTCCCCCTTTTTCGACGAGCGCGCGACTAACCGCGTAGACGATCGGGATGGTCGCCTGACCGCCACAGGTGATCATGTTGACGTTCGGCGCCCCAAGGTGCTCGCGGAGGTTAGCCGGCGGGATGACCGCCGGGCCGACCGCGGCGGGCGTCAGGTCGATCGCGCGGATGCCGGCGGCTTCGTACTTCGGCGCCGCGTCGCGGTGCACGTAGGCGCTGGTCGCCTCGAACACCATGTCGGGTTTCTCCGACTGGGCCAGCAGCCAGTCGACGCCCTCGTGGCTCGTCTCGAGGCCGAGCTTGCGGGCGCGGGCCAGGCCCTCGCTGTCGGGGTCGATGCCGATCATCCAGCGGGGCTCCAGCCACTCCGACCGGAGCAGCTTGTAGAGCAGGTCGGTGCTGATGTTGCCCGACCCGACGATGGCCACACTCATCTTCGACGGCATGGACGCTCCTTCACTCGCTGTTCGCGACCCGCTGCGCCCGGCTTCGCCGCGCTTGCGATCGCTCCTTCACTCGCTGTTCGCGACCCGCTGCGCCCGGCTTCGCCGCGCTTGCGATCGCTCCTTCACTCGAAAGACAAACGCACGGACCCGAGTCCGGCGAAATCGGCGACGAAATTGCTGCCGGGAGGTGCATCGATCGCTCGGGTGCACGAACCGGGCAACACGATGTCGCCGGCCCGAAGCCGTACCCCGAAGCTTTCCACTTTGCGGGCCAACCACGCCACCGCGGTCACCGGATTTCCCAGCACCGCATCGCTGCGCCCCTCGGCGACCACCTCTCCGTTGTTGGTCAGCACCGCGTCGATCGTCTTGATGTCGATGTCCGACGGCGCGACCCGTTCCTTGCCCAGCACGAAGCCGGCGGACGACGCGTTGTCGGCGATGGTGTCGCACAGCGCGATCTTCCAGTCGGTGATGCGGGTGTCGATCAGCTCGATCGACGGCAGGAACGCTTCCGTGGCGGCCAGCACGTCATCCTCGGTGCAGTTCGCACCGGGCAGGTCGTGGGCCAGGATGAACCCGACCTCGACCTCGACCCGCGGGTAGAGGTATCGGTCGGACTTCACTGCGACGTCCTCGAAGACCTGCATCTCGTCGAGCAGGTGTCCGTAGTCGGGCTCGTCGACGCCCATCATCTGCTGCATCGCAAGCGATGACAGGCCGACCTTGTGGCCCACCACCCGGGCGCCCTCGGCGACCCGCTGGCGGATGTTGATCAGTTGAATTTCGTAAGCGTCGACGACGTCGATCTCGGAGTGCGCGGACGTCAGCGGCGTGATCGGCTGGCGGCTCCGTTCGGCCTGTGCGAGGTCGGCGGCCAGCGCAACACGGGTGGCTGACGAAAGCATTTAGCCGAAGTCCCCTCGTTCGATTGACCGGGGCGGTAGCGCCCGGCCCCGGCAATTCTATAACGTGTTCTACATGACGGATCAGGAGTTCGACGTCGTCGTGGTCGGAAGCGGCGGCGCCGGCATGGTCGCTGCCCTCGCGGCCGCCCACCGAGGCCTCAACACTATAATCGTAGAGAAAGCTGCTCACTTCGGCGGCTCCACCGCCCGTTCCGGCGGTGGTGTGTGGATTCCCAACAACGAGATTCTCAAGCGCGACGGCGTGCAGGACACCGCGGAAGCTGCCCACACCTATCTGCACGGAATTGTCGGCGACGTCGTCGAGGCGCAGCGCATTGATACCTACCTCGAGCGCGGGCCCGAGATGCTGTCGTTCTGTTTGAAGAACTCGCCGCTGAAGATGTGCTGGGTGCCGCAATATGCCGACTACTACCCGGAGGCCCCAGGCGGTCGCGCCGGCGGCCGCTCCATCGAACCGAAGCCGTTCAATGCCAAGAAACTCGGGCCCGACCTGGCCGGCCTGGAGCCGCCCTACGGCAAGGTTCCACTCAATGTCGTTGTGATGCAACAGGACTACGTCCGACTGAACCAACTCAAGCGCCACCCGCGCGGTGTGCTGCGCAGCCTCAAGGTCGGCGCGCGCACCATGTGGGCGAAGGCCACCGGACAGAACCTGGTCGGCATGGGGCGTGCCCTGATCGCGCCGCTGCGAGTCGGGCTCCGCGAGGCCGGGGTTCCCGTCCAGCTCAACACCGCGCTGACCGACCTCTACGTCGAGGACGGCGTGGTCCGCGGTGTCTACGTGCGTGAGACCGGGCAGCCGGAAGCCTCTGAGCCACAACTGATCCGGGCCCGCAAGGCCGTCATCCTCGGTAGCGGCGGGTTTGAGCACAACGAGCAGATGCGGGTCAAGTATCAGCGCGCGCCGATCACCACCGAGTGGACAGTCGGCGCGAAGGCCAACACCGGTGACGGCATCGTGGCGGCCGAAAAGCTCGGTGCGGCCCTGGAAATCATGGAGGACGCCTGGTGGGGTCCGACCGTTCCACTGGTCGGCGCACCATGGTTCGCACTGTCCGAGCGCAACTCTCCCGGCTCGATCATCGTGAACATGTCCGGCCGGCGATTCATGAACGAGTCGATGCCGTACGTCGAGGCGTGTCACCACATGTACGGCGGCCAGTACGGCCAGGGCGCGGGCCCGGGCGAAAACATTCCGGCGTGGCTGGTGTTCGACCAGCAGTACCGCGACCGCTATATCTTCGCGGGATTGCAACCGGGGCAACGCATTCCGCGTAAATGGATGGAGTCCGGCGTGATTGTCCAGGCGGACACTCTGGAGGAGTTGGCTTCGAAGGCCGGCTTGCCGGTAGACGCCTTCGGGGCGACGGTCAAGCGGTTCAACGGTTTCGCGCGCTCCGGCGTCGACGCCGACTACCACCGCGGCGAAAGCGCCTACGACCGCTACTACGGCGACCCGACCAACAAGCCGAACCCCAACCTGGGTGAGATCAGCCACCCGCCGTACTACGCGGCGAAGATGGTGCCGGGCGATCTGGGCACCAAGGGCGGCATCCGCACCGACGTGCACGGCCGCGCACTGCGCGACGACGGAAGCATCATCGAAGGCCTGTACGCAGCAGGCAATGTCAGCGCCCCGGTGATGGGTCACACCTATCCCGGGCCGGGCGGGACCATCGGCCCCGCTATGACCTTCGGATACCTGGCCGCACTGCATATCGCCGGAGAGAGCTGACATGCCCATTGATGTCGACGTCGCTCTTGCCGCCGAGCTCGAGCCGATCGAATTCTCTTGGAGCAGTAGCGATATCCAGCTCTATCATCTCGGGCTCGGCGCGGGTGCGGACCCGATGGACGCCCGCGAATTACGCTACCTGGTCGACGACACCCCGCAGGTGCTGCCGACGTTCGGCAACGTCGCGGCCAGCTTCCACATGACCAAGCCGCCGACCGTGCAGTTCCCGGGCATCGACATCGAGCTGAGCAAGGTGCTGCACGCCAGCGAGCAGGTGACCGCGCCCGCGCCGCTGCCGCCTTCGGGTTCCGGAAAGGCCGTCACCCGGTTCACCGACATCTGGGACAAAGGCAAGGCCGCGGTGATCTGGTCCGAGACTTCCGTGACTGCCCCGGACGGGACGCTGCTGTGGACGCAGCGGCGGTCGATCTTCGCTCGCGGCGAGGGTGGTTTCGGCGGCGACCGCGGCCCGTCGACGTCGGCTGCTGCGCCGGAGCGTGCGCCCGACCTCGAGCTCGACATCCCGATCCTGCCGCAGCAGGCGCTGCTCTATCGGCTGTGTGGCGATCGCAACCCGCTGCACTCCGACCCCGAATTCGCCTCTGCCGCAGGGTTTCCACGACCGATCCTGCACGGGCTGTGCACCTACGGCATGACCTGCAAAGCTCTGGTCGACGCGTTCCTCGAGGGCGACGCGGGGGCCGTCGGCTCCTACGGCGCGCGATTCGCCGGTGTGGCCTTTCCCGGCGAGACGCTGAAGGCCGCCGTCTGGAAAGATGACGGCAAGCTGCTGGCCACCGTGACCGCGCCCTCGCGGGAGAACGCAGTGGTGTTGAGCGGCGTCGAGCTCACCCCTGCCTAGCGGCCTGCCGTTTACGCCGAACGCCCGGCTGGCCGAGATCGCGTCGTCGAGCGCCCGGCTAGCAGGGCGATCGGCGGGCCAACGCCGCGCGAGCACGACTTACGACCTCGGCGGGTCGATCTCTCGCTAGTACGCGGACGACGATCCACCCACGTCGCTCAAGCATTTCCAGTCTCCGAACGTCCCAGGCGTACTGCCGTCGATCGGTACGGTGCTGCTCGCCGTCATACTCGACTGCGACCTTCACGTCCTCCCAGCCCATGTCCAAGTAGGCCACCGCAGAACCGAATTCGTCGCGTACCGCAATCTGCGTTTGCGGCCGCGGTAAGCCGGCCTCGATCAATACAACGCGTAGCCAAGACTCCTTCGGCGACTGTGCTCCCGCATCGAATAGTTCGATCGCCCGCCGCGCTCGCGCGATCCCGCGGCGTCCGAAATACCTGCGAGCCAGCAGCTCGACATCAGCAGCTTTGATTTCCGTCGCTCCGGCTAGCGCGTCTATCCCCGCCACGGCGGTCATCTTCGGGTACCAGCAGCCGAGGTCGAGCGCTGTCCTTGTCGGCGATGTAACCACGACACCGCCGATCATTTCGATTTCGTCCGCCTCGATCGCGTCCCTGTGCAGTTGTATCCCCGCCGCGCGATGGTGATTGTCGTGGATCAACTCCGCCGGTCTTCTCTCGTCGACCCAATTACTCCCGTGCAGAGCGGCTGCCGAGAACCCCGCGACAACTCCCCGGCGGCCGGTCCACAACCATCCGGCCTCGGCGCGCAACTTCGCGGTGATTTCGGCATCTCGATCGACGTAAACATCTCGAAGTACTCGGTAGTAACGCGTTTCCAATTGGCTCTTGGTCAGCACGCCACCTGCAATGGCTTCGCTTCCGACAAACGGCTTGTCCATCGCCGCAGATTCGCATGCAAGATCGTCGCCGTCACTTCAGCTATCGAACGCCCGGCCAGCCGAGCGTCGGGCGCCGAACGCCCGGCCAGCGGGGCTCGCGGCCAAGAACGCTAGCCGAGGATCAGGCCGGACGTCGGCACGCCGGTTCCGGCCGTGACCAAGACATGCTCGACGTCGGGCACCGGGTTGACCGAGGTGCCGCGCAACTGGCGAACACCTTCTGCGATGCCGTTCATCCCATGGATGTAGGCCTCCCCCAGCTGGCCGCCATGGGTGTTGATCGGCAGCCGACCGCCCACCTCAATAGCGCCGTCGGCGATGAAGTCCTTGGCCTCTCCCCAGCCGCAGAATCCCAACTCCTCCAACTGAATCAGGGTGAACGGCGTGAAGTGGTCGTAGAGGATCGCGGTCTGGATATCGGCCGGCTTCAGCCCCGACTGCGACCACAGCTGCTTGCCGACGAGACCCATCTCGGGCAGGCCGTCGAGCTCGGGCCGGTAGTAGCTGACCATCGAGTACTGGTCCGGGCTGGCGCCCTGGGCCGCGGCCTCGATGACGGCAGGCCGGTGCTTCAGGTCCTTCGCCCGCTCGGCCGAGACGATGACGAGCGCCACCGCGCCGTCGGTCTCCTGGCAGCAGTCCAGCAGCCGTAACGGTTCGGCGATCCATCGCGAATTCTGATGATCCTCAATGGTTATCGGCTTCTCGTAGAAGTACGCCTTCGGGTTCTTGGCCGCGTGCTTACGGTCGGCCACCGAGATGGCGCCGAAGTCGCGGCTGGTCGCCCCCGACAGGTGCATGTAGCGTTTGGCGATCATCGCGACCTGAGCCGCCGGTGTCGACAGGCCATGCGGGTAGGAGAACGAGTTGTCCACCCCGGTCGAGTCGGCGTTCTCCACCAACCGCAGCTGCACCTGACCGAACCGCTGACCCGAGCGCTCGTTAAAAGCACGGTATGCCACAACACAATCCGCGACACCGGTCGCGACCGCGATGGCCGCCTGCTGCACGGTCGCGCACGCGGCGCCGCCACCGTGGTGAATCTTGGAGAAGAACTTCAGGTCTCCAATGCCGGTGGCTCGGGCGATGGCCACCTCGGTGTTGGAGTCCATCGTGAACGTGACCATGCCGTCGACGTCGGCCGGCGTCAGGCCCGCGTCGTCGAGGGCATCGAGCACGGCCTCGGCTGCCAGCCGGAGCTCGCTCCGTCCGGAGTTCTTGGAGAAGTCCGTCGCGCCGATGCCGGCGATCGCAGCCTTGCCCGACAGTTCGCCGGCCATCACGCGGCTCCGATGGTCAAGGTCGCGTTCGCGATCACGTGGTCGCCAAGGCTATTGCTGCCAACGATTTTCAACGTGATCAACCCATCGTCGACGGCGGTCACCTCACCCTTGAACGTCACCGTGTCGTAGGCGTACCACGGCACACCCAGCCGCAGCCCGATCGATTTGATGAACGCCGACGGCCCGGCCCAGTCGGTGATGTAGCGCTGCACCAGCCCGGTGTCGGTGAGGATGTTGACGAAGATGTCCTTGGAACCCTTGGCCTGCGCCTTGTCCCGGTCGTGGTGCACGTCTTGGTAGTCGCGTGTGGCGATCGCCGTCGAGATGATGAACGTGGGATCGCCGTACAGCGCCAACTCGGGCAGCTTCGTGCCGACCGCTACGGTCGGGGCGCTCATGCGCTGGGCTCCCAGGCATACAGCGTCCACGCCGGGCCGACATCGTTGGCGGGGAAGTCGATATACGTTGCCTGAACCGGCATTCCAACCTCCACCGCGGCGGGGTCGATGTTGCGTAGCTCACCGAGCATCCGAACCCCCTCGTCCAGTTCCACGAGCGCGATGACGAACGGCAGCGTGCGGCCGGGCACCTTCGGCGCGTGGTGCACGACGAAGCTGAACACCGATCCCTTGCCGCCGGCCACCACGTAATCGGTCGGCTGTTCTTTGTCCTGCCAGATCGCGGGCACCGGCGGGTGCTGCAGGCTGCCGTCGGGACGCTTCTGGATCCGCAGTTCGTGCGCCTTGACGCCGTCCCAGAAGAACTTGGTGTCCTTGGACTCCGACGGGCGCATCATGGCACCAGCGTCGAGGTCCTCCGGCACTGACGGCGCGGCGGCCTCGCTTGGCTTGAATTTGAGTATCCGCCATTCCATTTCGGCGACATCCTCGTCGCCGACCTTCCAGACGATGTGCTGGTTGATAAACCAGCCCTCGCCGAGCCCGGTCTGCTTGGGCCCGATGACGTCACCCATCTCCGAGTGGATCGTGACTTCCTCGCCCGGGTGCAGATAGCGGTGGTAGGTCTGCTCGCAGTTCGTCGCGACGACGCCGATGTAGCCGTTGTCGTCGAACAGCTTCATGATCGGCCCCATGGGGTCGTCGGTCGGGCGCTCGCCACCGAGGCCGAACATGGTCCAGACCTGAATCATGGCCGGAGGCGCGACAATTCCCGCATGACCGTTGGCGCGGGCCGCAGCCTCATCGCGGTAGAGCGGGTTGGTGTCGCCGATCGCCTCGACCCAGCTGTTGACCATCGGCTGGTTCACCGGGTCGCGGCCTGTACGCGGCTTGGGGCCGCCGGCCGCCTTGATCTTCTCGAGCGCCTCTGCGATGTCTGTCATCTGGGCACCCTCGGCACTTTGAGGCCGGACGCCGCGATCATCTCTCGCATCACTTCGTTCACGCCTCCACCGAAGGTGATCACCAGGTTGCGCTTCGTCTGCGAGTCGAGCCAATCGAGCAGCTCGGCAGTCGCAGGCTCCGCGGGGTTGCCGTACTTGCCGACGATCTCTTCGGCAAGACGACCGATGTACTGAATACTCTCGGTGCCAAAGACTTTCGTCGACGCCGCGTCGGCCACGTTGATGTCTTCGCCGGCGGCGGCCACCTGCCAGTTGAGTAGTTCGTTGACCCGCCACATCGAGTAGATCTCACCGAGCGCGCGCTTGACGTCCTGGTGGTCGATCGGGGTGACGCCGTCGCCGCCCGGCTTGGAAGCCCAGTCGTGCAGCCGGTCGTAGATGCCGGCGGTGCGGCCGGCCGGCCCGAGCATCACCCGCTCGTTGTTGAGCTGGGTGGTGATCAGGCGCCAGCCGCCGTTCTCCTCGCCGACCAGCATGTCGGCGGGAACCCGGACGTCGTTGTAGTACGTGGCGTTGGTGTGGTGGGCGCCGTCGGACAGAATGACCGGCGTCCAGGAGAACCCAGGATCCTTCGTGTCGACGATCAGGATCGAAATGCCCTTGTGCTTCACGGCTTCCGGATCGGTACGGCAGGCCAGCCAGATGTAGTCGGCATCGTGCCCGCCGGTGGTCCACATCTTCTGACCGTTGACGATGTACTCGTCGCCATGACGCACCGCACTGGTTCGCAGCGAGGCAAGATCGGTGCCGGCTTCGGGTTCGCTGTATCCGATCGCGAAGTGCAGCTCACCGGCCAGAATCGCGGGCAGGAACTTTTTCTTCTGCAGGTCGGTGCCGAACTGCTGCAGCACCGGACCGACGGTCTGCAGCGTCACCGCGGGCAACGGCACATCGGCGCGGTGCGCCTCGTTGACGAAGATCGACTGCTCAACCGGGCCGAAACCCAACCCGCCGAACTCTTTTGGCCATCCGACACCGAGCTTGCCGTCTTTACCCATTCGGCGTATCACCGCGCGGTACGCGTCGTTGTGACGGTCCTTCTCCATGGCCTTCATCTCGTCGGTCGAGATGAGGTTAGAAAAGTACTGCCGCAGCTCGGCTTGCAGCTGACGCTGCTCCGGAGTCAGGTCGATGAACATTGCGCCCCCACCAGGTCGAGACGATGAGATGGCCCGCCCAGCAGGCGAGTCAGGTCCTTGATTGTCGAGTAGTACCGATGCATCGGGTAGGTGATGTCCATCCCCATGCCGCCGTGCAGGTGATGGCAGATCTGCATGACCCGCGGTGCCTGCGAGGTGATCCAGTAGCCGAGCACGTCCAGGTCCTCAGCCGCATCCCGGCCCTCCGAGAGCCGCCAGATCACCGACGTCGACGCCAAATCGATGGTCCGCGAAGCGATGTAGACCTCGGCGAGCTGCGCGGCGACGGTCTGGAAGGTCGACAGCGGCTTGCCGAACTGCTGCCGGTTGGCCACGTAATCGGCGGTCAGCCGCAGTGCGCCCGCGACCAGACCTGCGGTGTACGAACCGATCGCGGCCAGCGCAAGCTGATTCACCCGCTGGGCCGTCGCCCCGGTCAGCACGTCCTCTTCGTCGACCGTGACGTCGGAGAAAGTGACGACGTATTCCTCGGCCCCGCTGGACGTCGGTGTCTTCGTAATCGCGACGCCGTCGGCCTTCGGCGACACCACGACAACCGCACTGTCGGCGGTGACGAGAATCCACTCGGCGCGTTCGGCATATCCGACACCGGCTTTGATGCCCGACAGCCGACCGTTCGCGAAGGTCGTCGCGGGCCGGTCCGGCAGCGCGACACCGGGCTCGTTCAGCGCGGCGGTGAGCACCGAACCCTTGGCCAGACCACCGAGACAGCGGTCCTGCTGGGCATCAGAAGCCAAGTCCAGCAATGGAATTGCACCGAACCCGAGGGTGCTCAGCGCCGGGCTGATCAGGCCGTGGCGGCCGATTTCGGTCAGTGCCGTCGCGATCTCGGGTAGGCCGACGCCGTCGCCACCCACCCGCTCGGGCACCGGCAACGCCGTCACACCGCCGGAGACCAGCGCCTCCCACGAGTTGTCCCGGTCGAGAACCGACGTCACGACATCGGCGACGGCTTGCTGCTCTGCGTCAGGCGTGAAATCCATCAGTTCGCGACCGCGCTCTTGCCGCTGTAGTCGACCTGCCAGTGCTTGATGCCGTTGAGCCACCCCGACCGCAGCCGCTCGGGCTCCGAAACCGGCTTGAGGTCCGGCATGTGATCGGCGACGGCGTTGAAGATCAAGTTGATCGTCATTCGGGCCAGGTTCGCGCCGATGCAGTAGTGCGCACCGGTGCCGCCGAAACCGACGTGCGGGTTCGGGTCGCGCAGGATGTTGAAGCTGTGCGGGTCGTCGAAGACCTCGTCGTCGAAGTTGGCCGATCGGTACGACATCACCACACGCTCGCCCTTCTTGATCTGGGCGCCACCCAATTCGAGGTCTTCGTTGGCGGTGCGCTGGAAGGCCGAAACCGGTGTGGCCCAGCGGATGATCTCGTCGGCGGCGGTCGCGGGCCGCTCCTTCTTGTACAGCTCCCACTGGTCGGGGTTCTGCGAGAACGCGATCATGCCGTGCGTGATCGAGTTACGGGTGGTCTCGTTGCCCGCCACCGCGAGCATGATCACGAAGAAGCCGAACTCGTCGTCGGAGAGCTTCTCCCCGTCGATGTCCGCCTGGATCAACGTCGTGACGATGTCGTCGGTCGGGTTCTCGTTGCGCTCGGCGGCCATCGCCATCGCGTACATGATCAGTTCCATCGACGACTGCGCCGGGTCGACGTCGGCGTACTCGGGGTCGGTGCCACCCGTCATCTCGTTCGACCAGCGGAACAGCTTGTCGCGATCTTCTTGAGGCACACCCAGCAAGCCGGCGATGGCCTGCAGCGGAAGCTCGCACGAGACCTGCTCGACGAAGTCACCGCTACCGGCCGCGGCCGCCGACTTGGCAATGTTCTGCGCGCGGAGGGCGAGTTCTTCCTCGAGACGCCCGATCGCGCGCGGCGTGAACCCGCGGGAAATGATCTTGCGCAGCCGGGTGTGGTGCGGCGCGTCCATGTTCAGCATGACGCTGCGCTGCAACTCGACCTGCTCGCGCTTCATCTCCTGCGGCCACGTCGGGATGGCGCCGTTCAGCCAACTGGAGAAGACGTCGCTGCGACGCGACACCTCCTTGACGTCGCTGTGCTTGGAGACGATCCAGTAACCGTTGTCCTCGAAGCCGCCGCTTCCGCCAGGAATGTCGACCCAGTGAACGGGCTCGGCTTTCCGCAGTTCGGCTAGTTCGGTGACGGGCAGGCCGGCGAGGTTGACGTCCGCGTCGAGAAAGTCGAAGTCGGCGGGGATGTTGGGGGGTGCCATATCAATGCGCTCCTCAATTGCAACGTGTTCTAGTGCCAGTAAAACATGGCTCCTGCGCAGATAAAAGGCAGGTCGTCATCGTCGCTTGTCAGGGTAATGAAACGTGTTCTAGCCTGACCTCATGGGTAACCCGGTAATTGTTGAAGCCACTCGCAGCCCTATCGGCAAGCGCATGGGATGGCTGTCAGGACTGCACGCCACCGAGCTGTTGGGCGCCACGCAGAAGGCGCTCGTGGAGAAGGTACGAGCCGACTCCGGTTTCGAAGTCGACATGGTCGAACAGATCGTCGGCGGCTGCGTGACGCAGTACGGCGAACAGTCCAACAACATCACCCGCGTCGGCTGGCTGGTCGCCGGATTGCCCGAGCACGTCGGCGCCATGACGGTGGACTGCCAGTGCGGTAGCGGGCAGCAGGCCAACGGCCTGATCGCCGGGCTGATCGCGGCGGGCGCCATCGACGTCGGCATCGCGTGCGGCATCGAGGCGATGAGCCGCGTCGGCCTGGGCGCCAACGCCGGCCCGGACCGCGGCATCCTGCGTCCCGCGTCCTGGGACATCGACCTGCCCGACCAGTTCACCGCCGCCGAGCGAATTGCCAAGCGCCGCGGGATCACCCGCGAAGAGATCGACCAGTTCGGGTTCGACTCGCAGCGCAAGGCCAAGCAGGCCTGGGCCGAGGGCCGCTTCGACCGTGAGATCAGCGGCATCGAGGCGCCGGTGCTCGACGAGAACAAGCAACCGACCAGCGACCGCCACGTCGTCACCAAGGACCAGGGTCTGCGCGACACCACGCTCGAGGGTCTGAGCCAGCTCAAGCCCGTTCTCGACGGCGGGATCCACACGGCGGGCACGTCGTCGCAGATCTCCGACGGTGCGGCCGCGGTGTTGTGGATGGACGAGGACAAAGCCAAGGCGCTCGGCCTCAAGCCGCGGGCCCGCATCATCAGCCAGGCCCTCGTCGGCGCCGAGCCGTACTACCACCTCGACGGCCCGGTGCAGTCGACGGCGAAGGTGCTGGAAAAGGCCGGGATGAAGATGGGCGACATCGACATCACCGAGATCAACGAGGCCTTCGCCTCGGTCGTGCTGTCGTGGGCGCGGGTGCACAACCCCGACATGGACAAGGTCAACGTCAACGGCGGCGCGATCGCGCTGGGCCACCCGGTGGGCAGCACCGGCAGCCGGCTGATCACCACCGCGCTGCACGAACTGGAGCGCACCGACCAGACCACCGCGCTGATCACCATGTGCGCCGGGGGCGCGCTGTCGACCGGCACCATCATCGAGCGCATCTAGACAGTGCTAACGGACCAGGACCGCATTGCGGCGGCGCAGTCCTATATCGACGCGCTGGCCAGCCACCATGGCGACGACGTCCCGTTCGCGTCGGACTGCGTCCGGATCGAGATGGGCATCAAGACCGGGTTTTCCGGAAACCACTTGCGGCGCAGCCTGAATCGCGGGCCGCAGTTCCGGATCATCAAGGAGTGCACGCCGCCGAAATTCAAAGTCGACGGCGACCATGTGCGCGCACTGTTCGACGTGATCACCAAACCGTCGCTCGCCGGACGTCGAGTGTGCACGCACGTCGACGAGACGTTTCTCATCGTGGATGGCACGATCCGCCACATCAACGCCCAGATGCGCCCGTTCATCCAGAAAACCTAGGATCGTCGTCATGGCCGAGAAAGCACGTCCCCGTTACATGAATGCCGTGTTCGCTGACACTTTCATCAAGTGGATGTCGCGAATCAACACCTTTTTCTATCGCCGCGGCGGCGGTGAAGGACTGGGCAGCACCTTTCAGAAAATCCCGGTCGCCTTGCTGACCACGACGGGTCGCAAAACCGGGCAGCCTCGGGTCAGCCCGCTGTATTTTCTGCGCGACGGCGATCGGGTGATCGTGGCTGCGTCGAAGGGCGGTGCCGACAAGAACCCGATGTGGTACCTGAATCTCAAAGCGGATCCGAAGGTTTCGGTGCAGGTCAAAAAAGAAGTACTCGACTTGACCGCGCGGGACGCCACCGACGACGAGCGCGCTCACTACTGGCCGCAACTGGTGAAGATGTACCCGTCATACGACGACTATCAGTCCTGGACCGATCGGACCATTCCGATCGTCATCTGCGATCCGCGGTGACGTGACGACCCGTAAGGCCATATGAAGGTTCTGATCACGGGGGGCACTGGGTTCGTGGGTGCGTGGACGGCGAAGGCCGTCCAGGACAGTGGGCACCACGTCAGATTCCTGGTGCGAAACCCTGACCGCCTCAGCACCAGCGCCGCACAGATCCGCGTTGACGTCAGCGATCACGTTGTCGGGGACATCGCAGACCCAGAAACCACTGCCGAGGCGCTACGCGGTTGTGACGCCGTCATTCATTGCGCGGCAATGGTTTCCACCGATCCAGCTCGCTCCGAGGAGATGTTGCGCACCAACCTCGAAGGTGCCCGCAATGTGCTCGGAGGGGCAGTCGCCGCGAAGTTGGATCCCATCATTCACGTCTCGAGCTTCACTGCGCTGTTTCGTCCCGGTCTGCCGATGCTGCATGCGGACCTGCCCGTGGTCGGCGGTTCAGACGGGTACGGGAAGTCGAAGGCGATCGTCGAAGCGTATGCGCGGGGCCTACAGGATGCCGGTGCGCCGGTGACCATTAGCTATCCCGGGATGGTGCTGGGACCACCCGCGGGCGATCAGTTCGGTGAGGCGGCCGAGGGTGTGGAGGCAGCGATCAAGATGCGCGCCGTGCCTGGGCGCAGTGCCGCTTGGATCGTGGTGGACGTGCGAGATCTCGCCGCCTTGCATGTCGCCCTACTGCAGCCCGGTCGGGGACCGCGCCGATACATGGCCGGTGGCCGACGCATTGCGGTCGATCGTCTCGCATCGCTGATCGGTGCCGCCGCTCACCGCAATCTGCTGGCTGTCCCGGTTCCCGATAGTGGACTGCGCGCCATCGGGCGGTTATTCGACGTTGTCGGCGATCATCTTCCGTTCGAGACGCCGATCAACTCCGCGGCAATGCAGTACTACACCCAGATGCCACACTCAGATGACACCCCTGCCGAACGCGAGCTCGGTGTTACGCACCGGGACGCGGCGCTGACGCTGGCAGATACTGTCGGCGGCCTGCAGAAGATCGGCCGTATCTAGGCGCCGCTGTTGGTGTGACTCGGCTTAGCCGAAGCTGTGATTTAGCTTAAATCGCGAGGTAATTCGGGTTAGATTGCCCGCGTGACGAGCACCCGTTTTGCGCGGCAACTCATCGTCGGTTTGTTGTCGACCGGCCTACTGTCCCTCGGGTCGGCGCCGGCCTGGGCCGACGATGAGTCGATTGTGCTGGACCTCGTCCGGCACGGAGAGTCGACCGCCAACCTCGCGGGCATCATCGACACCGTGCCGCCCGGTGCCCATCTCGACGGCACCGGGATGGACCAGGCGGCGACAGTTGCAGGCCTCATCAGCGGCGAGTTCAAGAACGACATCGCGGGGGTCTTCACCTCGGACGAGATACGTACGGTCGAGACCGCGACCCCGCTGGCGGAGTCCCTCGGCGTGGACCCCATGACACTGCCGGCGTACGCCGGGCTCAACGAGATTCCCGCCGGCGTCTTCGAGGGCCACCCGACGACCAGCATCGACGGCATCCTTTACCTGCTCGGCCCGCTGGCGTGGGCACTCGGCTTTCCTCTGGTCCCCGACCTCGGTGACCCCAGCGTGAACGGCATCACCTTCGACGAAAGCTTCGGCGGGGCTGTGCAAACCATCTTCGACAGCACGGCGAGTGCGGCCGGGCCCGTCAACGACGTCGCGTTCTCCAGCGAGGGCGCGATCGCTGTCTGGACGCTGATGAACGTCAACAACCCCGACTTCTCGATCCTGCTGCATGAGGTGATCAGCAACCAGGAGTTCCTGCCCAACACCGGTCAGGTCATCATCGATGGCAGCCCCGGCGACTGGACGTTGGTCAGCTACGACGGTGTCGCGGTCCCGCAGGATCCGGGTTTGGGCACCGAGCTTTTCGTCGACTTCCGCAACCTGCTCGAGGCCCCGCAGTTCGCGTTGTACGACATTCACGAGGCCCTGCTGACCGGCGGCTCAGCGACCATCGACACGGCGATCCATACCGGCATCGCACAGATCGACACCACGCTGGGCCAGTTCCCGGTCGAGGTGTTCGACCAGATCCTCACCGCGTTCGGAGGCAGCTTGTGATGCGGCGCGGTCTCACCGTCGGGTTGCTCTCGGCGGCAATGCTTTTCGCTGGCCCTGCGATGGCCTGAGCCGACGATGGGTCGATCGTGTTGGACTTCATCCGGCATGGCGAGGCCGGCGACAACACCGTGATCAACGGCAACGCGGCGACCATTGATGCGGCGATCCAGACGGGCGTCAGCCAGATCGACGGCGCGCTGGCCCAGTTCCCGGTCGCCGTGTTCGACGACTTCGTCAGCGCGCTGGGTGGTTCGCTCTAAGCCAATCCTGCTGTCGCCGGACGAATTTCACGTCCACGACGCTGCCATGCCCCGGCACGTAGATGGCGTCCGGTCCGCCGATCGCGAGCAGGCGGTCCAGGGTGTCCGGCCAGTCCGCGACATCGGAGTCGGCGTCGATTGCCGGATCGCCGGACTCTTCGAGCAGATCGCCGGTGAAGACGACGGATCGCTCGCCCTTCACACCTTGCGCCAGCACGACCAGGTCGGCGTCAGTGTGACCGCGACCCGGACGTTCCACGACCACCTGCCGGTTACCGAGGTCGATCACCGCATCGTCGACGGAGTGTTGCGGCGGCCGCAGCGCGGCGATCGCACAGTAGATCTCGTCCTCGTTGGCGCCGTAACTCAGCGCATCGTCGCGAAGCTGGTCGGTCGCCGCGGTGATACAGTCCGAAACCTCCGGCGTGCAGTACTTTTCAGCGTTGGCGAACAAGCCCGAGCCCAGCACGTGGTCGAAATGCTTGTGGGTCAGCACCACATGCGTCACGTCACGTCCGGTGATCTGTCGCACGTCATCGCGGATCGCCAGCGCTTCGTTGAGCGTCGTGCCGGTATCGACGAGCAGTGTCCCCGTGCTGCCCTGCACCAGACCGACGGTGACGTCGAGAAAGGGGAGGCGGCAGCGATGCACGCTGTCGGTCAAGGACTCCCAGTCGAAATGCACGGCCGCAACGTTAGATCAAGCTCCGTACACCGGAACGGGTTTGCGCGATTTGGTTAGCAGATCGGTGACCACCGGTCCCAACTCCGCGGGGTCCCAGCGCGCGCCCTTGTCGATCTGCGGCCCGTGGGCCCAGCCTTCGGCAACGCGGATCTTGCCGCCCTCGACCTCGAACACCTGCCCGGTGATGTCACGAGACTCGTTGCTGCCCAACCACACCACCAGCGGCGAAATGTTCTCCGGCGCCATCGCGTCGAAGTCATCGTCTTGGGTGGACATCATGTCGGCAAACACCGTCTCGGTCATCCGGGTGCGGGCCGAGGGCGCGATCGCATTGACCGTCACACCGTAGCGGCCCATCTCGGCGGCGGCGACCAAGGTCATCGCCGCGATGCCCGCTTTGGCCGCACTGTAGTTGCCCTGACCAACGCTGCCCTGCAGCCCCGCCCCGGAGCTGGTGTTGATGATCCGCGCGTCAATGTCTTCTGGGGCTTCTCTTTGCTCAACCCGCGCCAGTACGAGGCCGCATGCCGCATCGCGCCGAAGTGGCCCTTGAGATGCACCGCGATCACGGCGTCGAATTCTTCTTCGCTGGTGTTGGCCATCATCCGGTCGCGCACGATGCCGGCGTTGTTGACCAGGACGTCCAAGCCACCGAAGGTCTCGACGGCGGTCTGAATGAGTGCGGCGGCCTGGTTCCAGTCGGCGATGTTGGAACCGTTGGCGACGGCTTCGCCTCCGGCAGCGGTGATTTCGTCGACCACGCTCTGTGCCGCACTGCCGCCGCCCGCCGGGGAGCCGTCCAGCCCCACACCGATGTCGTTGACGATGACGCGGGCGCCTTCCGCAGCGAACGCCAGGGCGTGCGCGCGTCCGATACCGCCGCCGGCTCCGGTGACGATCACGACGCGGCCGTCGACTAGTGCCATGCCTGAGACTCCTCTACTTGATCGAGCTTGCGTTCGTGGTAGCCAGATAGTGCGGCGGTTCGCCACCGCCGTGAAGCTCGAGCGAGGCGCCGCTGATATAGGACGCCGCATCTGAGGCCAAAAATGCTGCGGCCCAACCGACATCGGCAGGCGTCGCGAGCCGGCCGAGCGGGACGTTCTTCGAGATTGCGGCGATCGAGTCGGCGTCGCCGTAGAACAACTCCGACTGCTCCGTCTCGACCATCCCGACGACGCACGCGTTGACCCGGACCTTCGGACCCCACTCGACCGCGAGTGTCTGCGTGAGGCTTTCCAATCCGGCCTTGGCCGCGCCGTAGGCGCCGGTGCCGGGCGACGGCCGGCGACCGCTGAGGCTGCAGATGTTGACGATCGACCCGCCACCCGGCTGGGTCTGCATCACGTCGTTCGCGTGCTGCGACACCGACAGCGCACCGAGCAGGTTGAGTTCGATGATCTTGCGGTTGAACTTCGCGCTGGATTCCGCCGTCAAGACGAACGGCGATCCGCCGGCGTTGTTGACCACCGCGTCGAGGCGCCCATGGGTGGCGACGATCGCTTCGATCATCGCCTCGACCGCGCCGTCGTCACGGATGTCGCAAGGATGGAATTCGTAGGGCAGGCCGTCGACCGCACGCCGGGCACAGGTGACAACAGTGGCACCCTGCTCGGCGAAAACGCCGCTGATCCCGGCGCCTACCCCTCGAACGCCGCCGGTCACCAACACGACTCGACCGGTGAGCCCGAAGCTGAACGCGGGGCCTCCGTCGGCGTGAGTCACTGTGCTAGCGTACCAAGCAAGTGCTTGCTTAGGTAATCGCCCTGAAATCCGTCCCCCAAGGAAGTGGTCGAGGATCTCGATGACAATCACGTCACGCACCGTCGAACCGGGGATAGTCGCGGTCACCGTTGACTACCCCCCCGTCAACGCCATCCCGTCACGCGGGTGGTTCGAACTCGGCGACGTTCTGACCGCCGCCGGTAACGACCAGAGCACCCACGCGGTGATCCTGCGCGCCGAGGGGCGCGGCTTCAACGCGGGGGTCGACATCAAGGAAATGCAGCGCACCGAGGGCTTCACCGCGCTCATCGACGCCAACCGCGGCTGCTTCGCAGCCTTCCGCGCGGTCTACGAGTGCGCGGTTCCGGTGATCGCCGCGGTCAACGGTTTCTGCGTCGGCGGCGGCATCGGCCTGGTGGGCAATGCCGACGTGATCGTGGCCTCCGACGACGCGACCTTCGGCTTGCCCGAGGTCGAGCGCGGCGCGCTCGGCGCGGCGACACACCTATCGCGGCTGGTGCCGCAGCACATGATGCGACGACTCTTCTTCACCGCCGCCACCGTCGACGCCGCGACGTTGCATCACTTCGGCTCGGTACACGAGGTGGTACCGCGCGACGAGCTCGACGAGGCCGCGCTGCGGGTCGCGCGCGACATCGCCGCCAAGGACACCCGGGTGATCCGCGCCGCGAAGGAAGCGCTGAACCTGATCGACGTCCAGCGGGTCCACTCCAGTTACCGCATGGAGCAAGGCTTTACGTTCGAGCTCAACCTCGCGGGGGTGGCTGACGAGCATCGCGATGCGTTCGCCGGCACCGAGAAGGGCAAGAAGTGACGCCGGCGACGATGCAGAGCGCAGCGATGAGGAGGAGCGGCGCAAAATGACCGACAAGCGAACCACTCTCGACGACGCCGTCGCGCAGGTGCGTAGCGGCATGACCATCGGCATCGGCGGTTGGGGCTCGCGGCGCAAGCCGATGGCGTTCGTCCGCGCGCTGTTGCGCACCGACGTCAAGGATCTGACCGTGGTTACCTACGGCGGTCCGGACCTCGGGTTGCTGTGCTCGGCGGGCAAGGTCAAGCGGGTCTACTACGGCTTCGTGTCGCTGGATTCACCGCCGTTCTACGACCCGTGGTTCGCCAAGGCCCGAGGGGCCGGTGCGATCGAGGCCCGCGAGATGGACGAGGGGATGCTGCGCTGCGGCCTGCAGGCTGCGGCGCAACGCTTGCCGTTCTTGCCCATTCGTGCCGGGCTGGGCAGCTCGGTGATCGACTTCTGGCAGGGTGAACTCAAGACCGTCAACAGCCCGTACCCCGCGCCCGGCGGCGGCCACGAGACGCTGCTCGCCATGCCGGCGCTGAACCTCGACGCCGCGTTCGTGCATCTGAACCTCGGCGACGAGCGGGGCAACGCGGCCTACACCGGCATCGACCCCTATTTCGACGACCTGTTCCTGATGGCCGCCGAACGTCGTTACCTGTCGGTGGAGCGCATCGTCTCCACCGAGGAACTCGTCAAAGCCGTTCCGCCACAAGCTCTGTTGATCAATCGGATGATGGTCGACGGCGTGGTCGAGGCGCCCGGCGGCTCGCACTTCACCAC
This sequence comes from uncultured Actinomycetota bacterium, assembly GCA_963822655.1. GTDB lineage: Bacteria > Actinomycetota > Actinomycetes > Mycobacteriales > Mycobacteriaceae > Mycobacterium. The sequence continues at coordinate 453,901 of CAWGIJ010000010.1, read as the reverse complement.
CGCCGCACCCGACTACGGCCGCGACGAGAAGTTCCAGCGGCACTACGCCGAGGCCGCCGCCACCGACGAGGGTTGGCAGGCGTTCGTCCAGACCTACCTGTCCGGCGGCGAGGCCGAATACCAAACGGCCGTACGCACATTCACCGAGGAGGCCGCGCAGTGAGCACTCGTGCCGAGGTCTGCGCAGTCGCCTGCGCAGACCTGTTCCGCGACGCTGGCGAGATCATGATCAGCCCGATGACCAACATGGCGTCCGTCGGCGCCCGACTGGCCCGGCTGACCTTCTCCCCCGACATCCTGCTCACCGACGGCGAAGCTCAGCTGCTCGCCGACACCCCGGCGCTGGGCAAGACCGGGCCCGTCGAAGGGTGGATGCCGTTCGGCCGCGTCTTCGAGACGCTGGCCTGGGGCCGTCGGCACGTGGTGATGGGCGCCAATCAGGTTGACCGCCATGGCAATCAGAACATCTCGGCGTTCGGGCCGCTGCAACAGCCCAAGCGGCAGATGTTCGGCGTACGCGGCGCCCCCGGCAACGCGATCAACCATGCGACCAGCTACTGGGTGGGCTCCCACTCCAAGCGGGTGTTCTGCGACACGGTCGACGTGGTCTGCGGCATCGGCTGGGACAACATCGACACCGACAACCCCGCTTTCCGGTTCGCCAACACCTACCGGGTCATCTCCAACCTCGGCGTGTTCGACTTCGGTGGCCCCGACCGGACCATGCGGGCGCTGTCACTGCACCCGGGCGTCACGGCCGACGAGGTCCGCGAGAACACGTCGTTCGACATCGACGGTCTCGACGGCGCGAAGGAGTCCCGGCTGCCGACCGACGACGAGCTGCACCTGATCCGCGAGGTCATCGACCCGAAGTCGCTGCGAGACCGGGAGATCCGGTGACGAAGCTGCGGACGCCTCTGACCGAGCTGATCGGCATCGAGCACCCGGTGGTGCAGACCGGCATGGGCTGGGTGGCGGGTGCACGCCTGGTCGCGGCGACGTCCAACGCGGGCGGGCTGGGCATCCTGGCCTCGGCCACGATGACGCTCGACGAATTGGCCGTCGCGATCGGCAAGGTCAAGGCCGCCACCGACAAACCGTTCGGCGTCAACATCCGCGCCGACGCCGGCGATGCGGGCGACCGGGTCGACCTGATGATCCGCGAGGGCGTCAAGGTCGCGTCGTTCGCGTTGGCCCCCAAGCAGGAATTGATCTCCCAACTCAAAGAGGCTGGCTCCGTGGTGATTCCGTCGGTCGGCCTGGCCAAGCACGCCCGCAAGGTGGCGTCGTGGGGCGCCGATGCGGTGATCGTCCAGGGCGGCGAAGGCGGCGGCCACACCGGCCCGATTGCGACCACCCTGCTACTGCCCTCGGTGCTTGACGCGGTGAGCATTCCGGTGATCGCCGCGGGCGGGTTCTTCGACGGCCGCGGCCTCGCGGCGGCGCTGTCCTACGGCGCGGCCGGGGTGGCCATGGGCACCCGCTTCCTGTTGACCTCGGACTCGACCGTGCCGGACGCGGTCAAGCAGCGCTACCTGCAGTCGGCGCTGGACGGGACCGTCGTCACCACCCGTGTGGACGGGATGCCGCACCGGGTGCTGCGCACCGGCCTGGTCGAGAAGCTGGAAAACGGCTCGCCGGCAAGGGGATTGGTCGCCGCGGTAGGCAACGCCGCGAAGTTCAAGAAGATGTCGCAGATGACCTGGGCGTCGATGATCCGCGACGGCCTGGCGATGCGGCACGGTAAGGATCTGTCCTGGTCACAGGTCGTGATGGCGGCCAATACCCCGATGCTGCTCAAAGCCGGCCTGGTCGAGGGCAATACCGACGCCGGCGTGTTGGCATCCGGCCAGGTCGCCGGCATCGTCGAAGACCTACCATCGTGCGCGGAGTTGATCGACGCGATCGTCGCCGACGCCGTCAAGCACCTGCAGGCCGCGACGGCCTACGTCGAGTAGCTAAGACTCGACGACCAGTAGCGTGTGTCCGGTCGGGTCGCGGAACCAGAACATCGGTGGAACCGGTTCGCCTGCTCGCGCCACGTTCGCGTCGACGTCGACACCCAACTCCTTCATCGCCGCATGCGTCGCGTCGATGTCGTTGGTGGTCAACGTGATACCCGTGTTGGTCGGTTGCACCGGTCCATAGTCCGGCGGGGGCGGCGCCAGCGCGATGCCGGCCGTGCCCTCGGGCGGGTACACCTCGATCCAGCGGTAGCCGCCATGAAACGGGGTGTCGGTTCGCTTCTCGAAGCCCAGCGATTCGTAGAACGCGACCGCCGTGTCCTGTTCGACTGTCGGTACGCACACCAGGCTCATCGTCGTCAGGCCGGTGGTGGTCATCGTGCTCCTTCTGGTTGAGTGCTTCCCGCGCCGTAGGCGTGCGCGATGTCTTGCGAGCCGCCCCAGCGGCTGTAGGTCGGTGACTGCGGCCAGCCATCCGGGGAGTCCTGCCACTCCTCCTGACGGCCGTACGGAAGTAGATCGATCAACGGGAACGTGTAGCTCAGCTGCTCGGTGCCACGGCCGGTGGTGTGCCAGGTCCGGTAGACGTTATCCCCATCACGCAGAAAGACATTGACCCCGAAGCCACCCCCCGGCGGAGCGCCGACGTCGGAACCGAACGAGCTGTTGGCCGTCGAGTACCAGGTCATCCGATTCCCGACCCGCCGCTTGTAGGCCAGCGCCTCGTCGATCGGGCCCTGCGTCACAATGACGAACCGTGCGTCGTAGTTGTCCAGGAACTCCAGCCGGGTGTACTGCGACGTCAGACCGGTGCAACCCGGGCACTGCCACGCCTCCCCCGCAAACCACATGTGGTTGTAGACGATCAATTGAGGTTTGCCGTCGAAGATGTCCACCAGTCGCACCGGCCCATCCTCGCCCTCAAGGGTGTAGTCCGGCATCGCGACCATGGGTAGCCGACGTCGTTGCGCTGCAATTGAATCCAGCTCTCGGGTGGCCGCCTTCTCCCGGACGCGCAGCGCGTCCAGCTCGCGTTGCCAGGCCTCCTGATCCACGACGGGCGGCAGTCCTGCGGTGCTCATAAAGATCCCCTCCGATGTTCACGCCGTACACATGCTAATGTTCACACCGTACACTTCAACTCCGAGAAGGGTCAAGCGTTGACCATCGTGAAGACCGGCTACCACCATGGGGATCTGCGTACGGCGTTGATCGATGCCGGCCTGCACCTCACTCAGACCGGCGGACCCGAAGCGCTGACGATCCGGGAAGCGACTCGGCGCGTTGGAGTTTCGCCGAACGCCGCTTACCGCCACTTCGTCGATCGCGAAGCGCTGCTGGGCGCGGTGGCGATGGCGATCCAAAATCGGATGGCGGCGCGTATGGCCCGCAAGCGCGACTCCGGTGCCGCTGACCGGCTACGCGCGGTCGGCCTGGGCTACATCAAATTCGCCCTCGACGAACCGGGATGGTTCACGGTGGCATTCTTCAGCGCCGACCCTGTCGCGCTCAGTGAGGAGACCGCCAGCGCGCCACCGTATCTGGCTTTGGTCGACGTGCTCGACGCGATGGTAGAGGACGGGACTTTGTCGCCCGATCGCCGCGCGGGCGCGGAGTGGCCGTGCTGGTCGGCCGTGCACGGGTTCGCCGAACTGGCCCTGCGCGGGCCGCTGCGTCACGTCCGTCGACGCGACGTCGACGCGCTGGCGGCACGCACGGTCGATGACATCATCGCGGGACTCGTTCAGCGAGGTGAAAGCAGCCACAAGGTGCCGGGAACGGGCTAGCGTCGACCCATGAAGCGCTGCATCGTCGGAGGATTCGCTGCCCTACTGATGGGCCTCGGACTGGTCCACTCAGCGCCACCCGCCCGGGCCGGATGCATACCTGCCCCCGGCGTGATCAACAAGTGCGATGGGCCCGTCCAGCCCGATGGCACCTGGCAGCGTTGTGTGATGACGACTCATCTGTCCTATCAGGGCGCCAGCTCATTCCTGATACCCGAGAAGAGTTGCGACACGATCGCGCCCGGTATGGGCGACCCACCCGGGCACATCGACTGAGCAGGAACGAATTACAGCCGTTCGATGATGGTGACGTTGGCGGTGCCGCCGCCCTCGCACATCGTCTGCAGACCGTAGCGTCCGCCGGTTCGCTCGAGTTCATTCAGCATGGTGGTGAAAAGCTTCGCGCCAGTGGCACCCAAAGGATGTCCGAGTGCGATCGCGCCACCGTTGGGGTTGACCTTCTCCGGGTCGGCTTTGATCTCCTTGAGCCAGGCCAACACGACGGGCGCGAACGCCTCGTTGATCTCAACGGTGTCGATGTCCTCGATGGACAGCCCGGTCTTCTCCAGCGCGTAGCGGGTGGCCGGGATCGGGCCGGTCAGCATGAACACCGGGTCGGCGGCGCGGGCGCTGATGTGGTGGATGCGTGCCCGGGGCTTGAGCTTGTGGTCCTTCACGGCCTGTTCGGACGCCAGCAGCACCGCGCTGGCGCCGTCGGAGATCTGGCTGGCCATCGCGGCCGTCAGCCGGCCACCCTCGACGAGCGTCTTGAGCCCGGCCATCTTCTCCAGCGACGACTCACGCGGACCTTCGTCGACGCGGAACGTGCCGTGCTCGGTCTCCACGGCGATGATCTCGTTGTCGAAGTGCCCGCCGCGGATCGCACCGAAGGCGCGCTCGTGACTGGTCAACGCGTACTGCTCCATCTCCTCGCGAGACAGGTTCCACTTCTCGGCGATCAACTCCGAACCGCGGAACTGCGAGATCTCCTGGTCGCCGTAGCGGTGCAGCCACTGCTTGGACTCGTTGGTCGGCGAGGTGAACCCGAATTGCTCCCCGACGAGCATCGCCGACGAGATCGGGATCTGGCTCATGTTCTGCAGGCCGCCGGCCACGATCACGTCTGCGGTGCCCGCCATGATGGCTTGTGCGCCAAAGGAAATGGCCTGCTGGCTGGAGCCGCACTGGCGGTCGACGGTGACGCCGGGGACCTCTTCGGGATAGCCGGCGGCCAGCCAGGACAGCCGGGCGATGTTGCCGGCCTGCGGCCCGATCGCGTCGACACAGCCGGCGATCACGTCGTCGACGGCGGCGGGGTCGATGTCGACGCGGTCGAGCAGACCGCGCCAACCGAGCGCGCCCAGGTCGACGGGGTGCACGCCGGCCAGGGATCCGTTGCGCTTGCCCACCGCGGTGCGCACAGCGTCAATGACATAGGCCTCTGGCATTTCAGGCTCCTTCTTTGGTAATTCCACCTAGGACGATAGCGAGGTATTGCTGACCCACCTGATGCGCGGTGAGCGGTCCGCCGGGCTGATACCAGCGCACCGACACCCAGGTGGTGTCGCGGATGAATCGGTAAACCAGGTCGACGTCGAGATCGGGTCGTAGATACCCCTCCTCGATGCCCTGGTGCAGCACGTCGACCCACATCTTGCGCTGGCGTTTGTTCAGATCCTCGAGGTAGGAGAACCGGGGCTGGGGCAGCAGCCGCTTGGCCTCATCCTGATAGATGACGACCTGGGCGTGCCGATGCTCGATCGCGTCGAAGGACGCCATGAACAGGCCCTTGAGCCGAGCCAGCGAATTCGGTTCGGTGTCAACGATTTCCTGGTACCGGGCGAAGAGCCAGTCCATGAATTTCTTCAGCACCTCGTCGACCATCTCTTCTTTCGAGGAGAAGTGGTGATACAGGCTGCCGGACAGGATGCCCGCGCTGTCGGCGATGTCGCGGACGGTGGTCGCGCGCAGTCCGCGCTCGGCGAACATCGACGCGGCGAGTTCCAGCAACTCGTCGCGCCGGCTGTTCGGCTGGCTCGCTTGGGTCATGGGTGTTGGCTCGACACCGAGATCACTTCTCCAGTCAGGTAACTGGAGTAATCGCTGGCCAGGAACGCGATCGTCGACGCGATCTCCCACGGCTCGGCGGCACGGCCGAATGCCTCGCCGGCCGACAGCTGGTCGAGCAGTTCGGCCGAGCTGGTCTTGTCGAGGAACTTGTGCCGCGCGATGCTCGGTGACACCGCATTGATCCGCACCCCATACTCGACGGCTTCGATTGCGCTGCAACGGGTCAGCGCCATAACGCCGGCCTTGGCGGCCGCATAGTGCGACTGCGAGTGCTGCGCGCGCCAGCCCAGCACGCTGGCGTTGTTGACGATGACACCGCCGTGATCGGCGTCGCGGAAGTACCGCAGTGCCGCCCGGGTGCTGCGAAGCACCGACGTCAGCGTGATGTTGAGGACGCGGTCCCACTCTTCGTCGGTCATGTCGACCACCGGAGTCTGACCGCCCAGGCCGGCGTTGTTCACCAGCACGTCCAGCCGACCCAAACGTGCCGTCGTGGAGGAGATCAACGCGTCGACCTGCGCGGTGGACGTGACATCGCAGACCACGCTCTCGACCTTGCCGAGCCCGAGGGCGCTCAGTTCGTCGCGGGTCTCGTTGAGCCGCCGTTCGTGGTGATCGGAGACGACGACGTCAGCACCTTCGGCCAGGGCCCGGCGGGCGGTGGCCGAACCGATGCCGGTGCCGGCCGCGGCGGTGACGACCACGACCTTGCCCTGCAGAAGTCCGTGTCCGGCAACTTCTTTCGGGGCAACGGATAGCGTCATCGAGCCTCCCTGGGTAAGCCGAGCACCCGCTCGGCGATGATGTTGCGCTGAATCTCGTTGGATCCGCCGTAGATCGTGTCGGCGCGGGTGAACAGGTACAACCGCTGCCACTCGTCGAACTCGCCGTCCCGCAGCGCCAGGCCGGCCTTGCCCTGGATGTCCATCGCGATCTCGCCGAGCTCGCGATGCCAGTTGGCCCACAACAACTTCGAGACATTGTCTTGCCCAGGCTGTTCGACGTCCATTGTCGCGAGCGCGTAGGAGCGCATGGCCCGCAGACCGGCCCAAGACCGGGTCAGCCGCTCCCGGATCAGCGGATCATCGGCCGCACCGGTCTGTTTGGCGAGATCCACGACGGCGCTGAGTTCGCGGGCGTAGACGATCTGCTGACCGAGCGTCGACACACCGCGCTCGAAGGTCAGCGTTCCCATCGCGACGCGCCAGCCGTCACCGGGCTCGCCCACGACCAGGTCGGCCTCGGTACGGGCGTCGTCAAAAAACACCTCGTTGAATTCGGAGTCGCCGGTCAGCTGAACGATCGGGCGGACGTCCACGCCGGGCTGGTCGAGCGGCACCAAGAGATATGACAACCCCGCGTGCCGCTTGGAGCCCTTCTCGGTGCGGGCAATGACGAAGCACCACTGCGCCCAATGCGCCAGCGACGTCCACACCTTCTGGCCGTTGATCACCCATTGGTCGCCGTCGAGCACCGCGGTGGTGGACACGTTGGCCAGGTCGCTACCGGCGCCCGGTTCGGAGTAGCCCTGCGACCACAGCTCGGTGACGTCGAGAATCCGCGGAAGGAAGCGCTGCTGCTGTTCGGGTGTGCCGAACGCGATCAGCGTCGGACCCAGCAGTTCCTCGCCGAAATGGTTGATTTTGGCGGGCGCGTTGGCAATCGCGTATTCCTCGTAGAACGCCACCCGGTGTGCCACCGACAGCCCGCGGCCGCCGTGCTCGACCGGCCAACCCAGACACGTCAGTCCGGCCTTTGCGAGATGCTGGTTCCAGGCGCGCCGCTCCTCGAACGCCTCGTGCTCGCGACCCGGCCCGCCGAGCCCCTTGAGGGCAGCGAATTCGCCGACCAGGTTCTCGGCCAGCCAGTCGCGGACCTCGGCCCGGAACTCCTCGACGCCTTGCACCCTAGTAGGCTAACCTACCAAGCACTTGCTTTGTTAGCCCGACGGCGATGTGCGCTGTACAGCGGCAATAGATTGAGCCGGGCAGTCCGCAGCTAGGAGTTCGATGTCGAGCCATCCGCAGACCATTCCTGCGGCGTTGGACCACATCGCGGAAGAACTCCCCGACCACGCCGCCCTGGTCACCGAGGATCGCACGCTCACCTTCGACGAGTTGCGGGACGAGGTGCGCGGCGCCGCTGCGGCGATGATCGGTCTTGGTGTGCGCGTCGGCGATCGGGTGGCGATCTGGTCGCCGAACACCTGGCACTGGGTGGTGGCCTGCCTGGCCACGCATTACGCCGGCGCCGTCGTGGTGCCGCTGAACACCCGCTACACCGCCGCCGAGGCCTCCGACATCCTGGGCCGCACGGGCGCGCCACTGCTGATTGCGATGGGCCGGTTCCTCGGAGCGGACCGGGTCGGCGATCTCGACCGCTCGTCGCTGCCGGACTTGCGGCACATCGTGCGGATCCCGATCGAGGGCGACGACGGGACGTGGGACGAGTTCATGCAACACGGCGTCGACCTCGCCGCGGCCGATGACCGCGCCGCAGCGGTGCGCCCCGACGATCTCTCCGACGTGCTGTTCACCTCCGGGACCACCGGGCGAAGCAAAGGCGTGCTGTGCGCACACCGGCAGTCGCTGGCCGGGTCGGCGTCCTGGGCGGCGTGCGGCAAGATCACCCGCGACGACCGCTACCTCTGCATCAACCCGTTCTTCCACAACTTCGGCTACAAGGCCGGCATCCTGGCCTGCCTGCAGACCGGCGCCACGCTGATCCCACAGCTGACCTTCGATGCCGAGCAGGCGCTGCGTGCGGTCGCCCAACACCGGATCACCGTGCTGCCCGGACCACCGACGATCTACCAGACACTGCTCGACCACCCGGGCCGTAGCGGCTACGACCTGAGTTCGCTGCGGTTCGCGGTCACCGGCGCGGCGACCGTGCCGATGGTGTTGATCGAGCGGATGCAGAGCGAGCTCGACTTCGACATCGTGTTGACCGCCTACGGCCTCACCGAGTCGAACGGGATGGGCACGATGTGCCGGGCCGACGACGACGCCGTCACGGTCGCCACCACCTGTGGCCGGCCGATCGCCGACTTCGAACTGCGCATCGACGACCAGAGCGGCGAAGTGCTGCTGCGCGGGCCCAATGTGATGCTCGGCTATCTCGACGACCCGGACGCCACCGCAGCGGCCATCGACACCGACGGTTGGCTGCACACCGGCGACATCGGAAAGCTCGACGCCGCAGGCAATCTGCAGATCACCGACCGCCTCAAGGACATGTACATCTGTGGCGGGTTCAACGTGTACCCCGCCGAGATCGAGCAGGTGCTGGCCCGGCTCGACGGCGTGCTGGACTGCGCGGTGATCGGAGTGCCCGACGACCGACTCGGCGAGGTCGGCCGGGCTTACCTGGTGACGCGGCCCGATGCCGGGCTCGACGAAAAATCGGTGATCGCTTACACGCGAGAGTATTTAGCGAACTTCAAAGCCCCACGTTCGGTGAGGTTTGTCGACACGCTGCCCCGCAACGCGGGTGGCAAGGTGGTCAAACCGCAATTGCGAGAGATGGCGTAGATGGATCTGCAATTCGACGACGAGACGATGGAGTTCCAGCGCGAGGTGCGGGAGTTTCTTTCGTCGCACCGGGATGAGTTTCCGGCACACTCCTATGACACCGCCGACGGTTTCGAGCAGCACCGCCGTTGGGACAAGGTGCTTTTCGATGCGCGGCTATCGGTAATCACGTGGCCGGAGAAGTACGGCGGCCGCGACGCGAGCTTGTTGCAGTGGGTGGTGTACGAGGAGGAGTATTTCCGCGCCGGAGCACCCGGGCGGGCCAGCGCCAACGGCACATCGATGCTGGCGCCGACGCTGTTCAGCCACGGCACCGACGAGCAACTGGACCGCATCCTGCCCAAGATGGCCACTGGCGAGGAGATCTGGGCGCAGGCCTGGTCGGAGCCGGAGTCCGGCAGCGACCTCGCCTCGCTGCGTTCGACCGCAACCCGCACCGATGGGGGCTGGCTGCTGAACGGTCAGAAGATCTGGAGTTCGCGAGCACCGTTCGGCGACAGGGCGTTTGGATTGTTCCGATCCGATCCCGAGGCGCAGCGGCACAGCGGGCTGACCTACTTCATGTTCGACCTGAAGGCGGACGGGATCACGGTTCGCCCGATCGCCCAACTCGGCGGTGACACCGGGTTCGGTGAGATCTTCCTCGACGACGTCTTCGTGCCCGACGCCGACATCATCGGCACGGTAAACGACGGGTGGCGGGCCGCGATGAGCACATCGAGCAACGAGCGGGGCATGTCGCTACGCAGTCCGGCTCGCTTCCTGGCGTCAGCCGAACGTCTTGCCGAAGTCTGGAAGGCCGAGGGCAACAGATCGTTCGGAGATGAGGTTGCCGACGCGTGGATCAAGGCGCAGGCGTACCGGCTGCACACGTTCGGCACCGTGACGCGGCTGGCGGGCGGCGGCGAATTGGGCGCCGAGTCGTCGGTGACCAAGGTGTTCTGGTCGGACCTGGATGTGTCGATCCATCAGACGGCGCTGGAGATCCGCGGCGCGGACGGCGAACTGGCCAATGCGTGGACCGACGGGCTGCTGTTCGCGCTCGGTGGCCCGATCTACGCCGGCACCAACGAAATTCAGCGCAACATCATCGCCGAGCGGCTGCTGGGCCTGCCCCGGGAGAAGTCCAAATGAGATTCGATATAGACGAGCAGCAACGCGACTTCGCGGCGAGCATCGACGCGGCGCTGGCGGCGGCCGACCTGCCGGGCGCGGTGCGCGCGTGGGCCGACGGCGATACCGGTCCCGGCCGCAAGGTGTGGGCGCGACTGGCCGACCTCGGCATCACCGCGCTGGCCGTGCCGGAGAAGTTCGATGGCATCGAGGCGCATCCTGTCGACCTGGTCGTCGCGCTGGAACGGCTCGGCCATTGGGGCGTACCCGGGCCGGTCGCCGAATCCATCGCGGTGGCACCGGTTTTGCTGGCCGGCGATGAGCGCAGCGCCGCCTTGGCGTCCGGCGAACTGATCGCCACCGTCGCGTTGCCCCCGCACGCGCCGCGCGCCCTCGACGCCGACACAGCGGGCCTGACGCTGCTGGCCAACCTGGACGGTGCTGTCAGCGAAGCCCGCGCGGGCGAGCAGCACGAGTCGGTGGACCCCAGCCGCAAGCTCTTCGACGTCGTTGCCGCCGAGCCGAAGTGGCAAGCCGACGTGCAGCGTGCCTACGAATTCGGCGCGCTGGCCACCGCCGCGCAACTCGTCGGTGCCGGGCAGGCACTGCTGGACGCCGCGGTCGACTACGCCAAGCAACGCACCCAGTTCGGCCGCGTGATCGGGTCGTACCAGGCGATCAAGCACAAGCTGGCCGACGTGCACATCGCGCTGGAGTTGGCGCGCCCGCTGGTCTACGGAGCCGCGCTGTCACTGGCCGACGGGTCGACTGACACCGCGCGAGATGTCAGTGCCGCCAAGGCTTCTGCGTCGGATGCAGCGTTGCTGGCGGCTCGGTCGGCGCTGCAGACGCACGGCGCGATCGGTTTCACCGCCGAGCACGACCTGTCACTGTGGCTGCTTCGGGTGCAGGCGCTGCGGCCGGCATGGGGTGACGCCGCCGCACATCGCCGACGAGTTCTGGAGGCATTATGAGTGACGAACGGGAACTGCTGCGCGAGACCGTCGCGGCGCTGGTAGCCAAGCACGCCTCCCCCGCTGCGGTGCGCGAGTCGATGGAATCCAAACGTGGATACGATGATTCGTTGTGGCGGCTGCTGTGTGAACAGGTCGGCGCGGTCGCGCTGGTGGTGCCCGAGGAGTTTGGCGGTGCCGGCGGCACTCTCGGCGACGCGGCAGCCGTGCTCGAGGAACTCGGCAGGAACCTGGTGCCCAGCCCGTTGCTCGGCACCACGCTGGCAGAACTCGCGCTGCTCGCCGCCGACGAACCCGACGCGGAGACGCTCGGTTCCCTGGCCGAGGGCACGTCGATCGGCGCGGTGGTGTTCGACCGCAACTACGTCGTCAACGGCGATATCGCCGACGTGGTGATCGAGGCCGACGACGGAAAGCTCGAGCGATGGACGGAATTCGACGCCCAGGCGATCACCCCGATGGACCCGACTCGTCGGCTGGCGCGCATGACTCCGAAGAACACCGCGCCGCTCGGCACCGATCCCGGACTGGCTGACGCGGCGGCGATCCTGCTGGCCGCCGAACAGGTCGGCGCGGCCACCCGCTGCCTGGAACTCACCGTCGACTACACGAAAGAGCGCCAGCAATTCGGTCGCGCTATCGGCAGCTTCCAGGCACTCAAGCACCGGATGGCCGACCTCTACGTCGCGGTGCAAGCGGCCCGCGCCGTGGTGAACGACGCTGCCGATGCACCGTCGGCCAGCGCCGCAGCGCTGGCCCGCGTCGCGGCCAGCGAGGCGTTCAGCACCGTGGCCGCGGAAGGCATCCAGTTGCACGGTGGCATCGCGATCACGTGGGAGCACGACATGCAGCTGTACTTCAAACGCGCACATGGCAGTTCGCAACTGTTGGGTCCGCCGCGCGATCACTTGCGCAAGCTCGAATCCGAAGTGTTTTAGCCGTCCGGCGCCGATGCATAGGGCGCAGCCCGATGAGGAGAAGCCGGACTGAACTAGCCTTGACCGCATGACCGATGGGGTCGCGCTACGCGCCGGGGTGCCGCCGTTCTATGTGATGGACGTTTGGCTCGCGGCGGCCGAACGTCAGCGCACGCATGGCGATCTGGTCAACCTGTCGGCGGGTCAGCCGAGCGCCGGTGCTCCGGAACCGGTGCGCGCCGCCGCGGTGGATGCGCTGAACCGCAACCAACTCGGCTACACCGTGGCGCTTGGCATCCCGGAACTGCGGGCCGAGATCGCAGCGTCGTATCAGGACAGGTACGGCGTGCACGTCGACGTCGACGAAGTGGTGATCACGACGGGATCGTCCGGCGGCTTCCTGCTGGCGTTCCTGTCGGCCTTCGACGTCGGCGATCGGGTGGCGGTCAGCAGCCCCGGCTATCCCTGCTACCGCAACATCCTGTCCGCGCTGGGGTGCGAGGTCGTGGTGATCGAATGCGGCCCCGAGACCCGCTTCCAGCCGACCGCGCAGATGCTCGCCGAGCTCGATCCGCCGGTGAAGGGCGTCGTGGTGGCCAGCCCCGCCAACCCGACCGGCACCGTCATCCCGCCCGAGGAGCTCGCGGCGATCGCCTCCTGGTGCGACGCGTCGGGTGTGCGGTTGATCAGCGACGAGGTCTACCACGGGCTCGTCTACGAGGGCGCACCGCAGACCAGCAGCGCGTGGAGCACATCGCGAAATGCGTTCGTGGTCAACAGCTTTTCCAAGTACTTCGCGATGACCGGATGGCGACTGGGTTGGCTACTGGTGCCGGTCGAGCTTCGACGCGCGGTGGACCGGCTGACCGGAAACTTCACCATCTGCCCACCGGTGCTGTCACAGCGTGCCGCGGTCCATGCGTTCGTGCCGCCATCGATTCAGGAAGCCGAAGGGCATCTGCACCAATACGCGGCCAACCGCGCGACGCTGCTCGACGGTCTGCGGCACATCGGCATCGACCGGTTGGCCCCCACCGACGGCGCGTTCTACGTCTACGCCGACGTCTCCGACTTCACCAACGACTCCATGGTGTTCTGCTCAAATTTGTTGGCCGACACCGGCGTTGCGATCGCGCCCGGGATCGACTTCGATCCGGTGCGCGGCGGCTCCTACGTCCGGCTGTCTTTCGCGGGGCCCGCCAGCGACATCGAGGAAGCGTTACGCCGGATCGGCGCCTGGCTGCCCGACCTCGGCTAGGGCGAAACCGCCGCGATCCGCGCTTCGAGCGTCGCCCTGTCGCCGGTGCCGGCGACGTTGATGCCGAAGCGGTCTGCCAGCGCATCGACAACTGCCGCGGCGTCGGCCAGTTCGGTCTTCTCCGACCCAGCACCGCCGTGGATGGAGAGATGGCGGCCGGCCAGGTTGCACCGCCCGTCCTCAGTGACCAGGGACACCATCAGGCTGGTGACGAAATGCGACGCGGGATTGGTCGACACGTACCAGCTGCCCACCAGCAGGTCGATCGGTGGCGCTGTCCTGGTGGCGAATTCGTACAGCGATTGCCACTCGCCGCGAATCTCAGCCTGCAACACCAGGACATCGCCGCGGCTCTGCAGGCGATACGGCTCATGCGTGGTCTGTTGCACGCCGCCGGTCTCCAGCCGCAGCGGCGATGTCGGCGTCTGGCCGCCGAAACCGACGTCGACCAGTAGCAGCTGCGGTGCACCCGGCGGCGCCACCCCGAGCAGCGTGTGGGTCTGCGCCGGCACCGGCGAGCCGGGCTCGTTCGTCCACACCACCCGCGCCGCGAACCGGCGTACCCCGAATCCGAGTTCCTCCAGCACGTAGCCCATCAGGCCGTTCTGCTCGTAGCAGTAGCCGCCGCGGCGGCGGTGAACCAGCTTGTCGACCAATGCCTCTGGGCTCAGGTCGTCGACGGGCACGCCCAGCAGCGGGTCGAGGTTCTCGAACGCGATGCTGCGGGTGTGCGCAGTGACCAGATCCTGCAGGACGTCGAGAGTGGGATCGGCGGCACCGTCGTAGCCGATTCGCGCGAAATAGCCGCTCAGATCCAGCGTCATACCGGTCATTGTGGACCCACGCCGACCGGCTCACGCCTTGCGGGCCTCCACCAGACTCAACGGTGATGCGGTCGGCACCACCCGGGTCACGTCAAAACCAGCCTGGCCGAGCAAGTTTCGGTACTCGCCGGCGGTGCGCTCACGCGCCCCGAGGTTCAGCAGCATCTCCAGGTCAGCCCACTTACCGGGGAAGTCGCGATCGTGGTCGGGTATCACCAGCTCCACCACCAGCACGGTGGAGTGACGGCCGGCCGCGGCGTGCACGTTGCGCAGTATCTGCACGGCCTTCTCGTCAGGCCAATCGTGCAGGATGTTCTTCAGTACGTACGCATCGGCACCGGTCGGCACCCGGTCGAAGAACGACCCTGCCTCGATCTGAACCCGATCCTCCAACCTGGTGTAGGACAGGATCTTTGACACCGCGGACACCACCGACGCAAGGTCGTAGAGGATGCCCCGACTGCCCGGTGTCGCCGTGAGAATGTTGGCCAGCAGCAGCCCGTGCCCGCCACCGACGTCGACAATCGTCGGAAACGAGCCGAAGTCGTAGGCGGCCACCACCGTGGCATCGGTCAGCGCGGAGATGCTGCTCATGGTCCGATTGAAGAGTTCGGCGTGGCCAGAGTCCTCGGCGAAGTAGTCGAAGCCATCCTTACCGTGCATGACCGGCACGACAGATCGCCCGGTCCGGATCGACTCCGCCAGCAGCGTCCAGCGATCGCGTTGCTCACGCGATCCGTAGAACTGGGCCGCCGCCGACATTGATATCTCGGCGTCCGAACACAGCGTGCGGGCAAGGGAATTCAGCTCATAGCGGCCGTCATGGCGATGGCGGAAGACGCCGCGCCCGACCAAAGCGCGCAGCAGTCGACGCAGTGCGTCCGGGTTGGCGCCCACGTCGGAGGCCAACTCGTCGACGGTCAGCGGCCGGGCAGCCAGCGCGTCCGCGATGCCGAGTTCAGCGGCCGCCGTGATCGCCTGCGACAACCAGGTCGTGACGATCATCTCCATCATCGCCGCGGGTGCGGGCAGCAAATGCTGGTTCAGCCGAGACAGGAAGTGACGGACCCGCTCGATAATCCGCGCCGCCGCTACGGGCGGGACTTTCGCCGTCATCGGAGCTCAGCGAGGCTCGCGGCGCTGACCTCAGCCGCGATGTCGCGGTGACTCGACCATCCGAGGAACCGGGTGAGCACCCACGTCATGACGCGGTCCGGGAGGAGGGCCGCGGGTCGAAGGGCCGCCTCGCTGCGTGACACCTGCTGCGTCGTCACCAACGACACCGCTTTGACCTTGCGGCGGCGGGTGGACTCGTAACGTCGAAGGGCGCCGACGACGTCGCTCGAATCCGACAGCACCTTGCGCAACACCATGGCATCCAGCAGCGCCTGGTTGGTGCCTTGGGCGAGCGTGGGCGGCATTGTGTGCGCGGCGTCCCCGAGCAACGTCACCCTGCCCACGCCGGCGTGGGGAACCGGGTGCCGGAAATGTGGAAACGGTGATGGGGCAAGGTCTTCGTCGGTCAAGGTGGTCAGCACTTCGTCGACCAGGTCGGACCAGCCGGTGAAGCGTCGGCGGATCATCTCGATCGGCCGTTCCGGCCTGAGAAACCCTGGTGTCCAAGGTATGTCGAACCACCACTGCATCTCGGTTCCGCCGGCCGGCCATAGGCCGAGGTTGCCGTGTGCGCCGATCATCATCCGCGCGACGCGCGGCTCGGCGATGTGGGGAAGGGTGGCGAGTCCCTGCCAGCTGCACCATCCAGTTGGCTTGGCGGGCGGCGCGCCGACCACCTCGCGCACCATGGAGTGCAGGCCGTCCGCCCCGATCAACACGTCGCCGGTGACGGTGCCGCCGTCTTGAAGCTCGACGCGCACGCCGTCGTCGGTCTGGGTGACCGCCGTGGCACGCGCCCGGGATTGAATCCGATCGGCGGGAAAACCGGCGAGCAGCCGCTCTAGCAGCACGCGGCGCGGGACCATCCGGATCGGCGCCCCCAGCCGCTTCACCATGGAGTCCAGATCGACGGCGGCCAGTGGGCGACCCGACGCCGTCGTGACGCGGACGGCGGACAGCGGCTGGCCGGCCCCGGTCATGTCGACGCCCAGCTGGTTCAGGACGGTCGCACCGTTGGACCAGATGGTCACCGCGCCCCCACCTGCAGTGACGTCCGGACGCTGGTCGAAGACGGTGACATCGTGACCGTCACGCAGCAGTCCGCGGGCGGTGGCGATGCCACTTACGCCCGCGCCGACAATGAGGACCCGGGATCTCAAAAGACGCCCGCCCTAGTCCTCTGCGTGTCGTTCGTAGTCCCACCGCTCCAGCCGGGCCTGCAGCCTCACCAGGCCGAACCCGACCACTGGCGTGGCGAGCAGGTAGACCATCAGCAGCGGACTCATTTTCGAACCTCTCTCAACCCTTTGATTGATAACACGCGATACCTCGATCAGGGGTTCACCCCGGTGCCTAACATCCCGGTATGACCGACTTCTCGGATCTGCCGCCTGATGACCAGCGGGCGATCGGCAAGACACTTTTGACCTTGCTGGCAAGTTTCCGGAACCGTGACGCGGAGGCGCTGCGTGCGGTGTACTCCCGGGACGCCGATTGGGTGAATGCCTTCGGCACCGTCAAACGTGGGTGCGACGACATCGTCGACTATCTCAAGGGCTTGTTCGACGACGACAACTTCAACCGCGGCGAACCCGAAGGCCCGCCCGAGACCACTTTCCGGGTGCTGACGCCCGAAGCAGTACTGGTGTCGGCGCACCTTCGGATCAAAGGTCAGGGGCTGGTCGGCGGTGGCACGCTGGACCGAGACAACTTCTCACTTCGGGCATTGCAGCGTCAGAGCGATGGATCGTGGCTCATCGTCTCGGAGATGTTCCAGGACGCGAATACCGAGACGACATACGCGCAGTGAGAACATGAGCCGGTGAGCCTGGTTATCTCCGAGCACGAGCGCGCCGCCCTGGCTGACCTTGCCCGGTTTCCGTTGATGGCCGCCCTCACCGGCCGGCGATCGCGCCGTTTTCCGGTCGGCGGCCAGATCCCCGACGGCGCACTGGCCTACACGAGTCGACGACCCGTCCAGCCGCTCTCGGAAGTCGAACGCGCCCTGCTTATTTCAGTCACGGGCGGGGTGACGGGCTGGAACTTCGGGATCACCCACCACCCCGGCTATGCGCCGTCATTTCCCAACTACTCGGGCAGCGCGACGGGACGGACGTTTCCCTCGGCCGCGGGCTTTCACACCAGCCAGCTGTTTTTCACCGACGACACCGGCACCTATCTGCTGCCCAGCCGCGACAACAAGCCGCGCGAGTTCGACAGCATAGAGGCGTGGATCAGCCACACCGCCGACTCCTTCGTGCGGATCTCGGACACTCGCCTCGAACTACCCCGCGAAGAGCCGTACATGGAGGGCCACAACACCTGGATCGGCAACCATCCCGGCAGCCTGCTGGCGTTCCCGGTGGCCGACCTCGCCGAGCACCTGATGGAGAACCTCTGGTTCTTCGCGGCCAACGGCTACCCGGTCATCGACGACATCAACGGCCGCAATATCCCGGGGCTGGAACGATTTTCATCGCTCACTCACGCCGACGATCCGCTCCCGCTGTCGTTCGTCGAGCAGTACACCATCACCGAGGCGAGCGCCGAACTCGCGATCGCCACCAACAACGGTGTGCTGGCGCTGCAGGCGATGGGACTCGGCGGCTGGACCTACGACGGACTGGATCGGCTGTCGGTGCTGGGCGGCTCCGGCGATCCGCGGGCACCCGGGCTGGGGTTCGTCGCCGACGACGACGAACGCTGGCCGTTCCCCAACGCGACGGGCCTGCCGGGGTATTTCGAGACGCTCAGCCCGCCGCACGTGCCGACGATCTCAGCCGGGGTGGAGAAGCTTGTCGCGCGAAAGTTTGCTCCCGGCGGGCCATTTCACCCCGATACACCGGGCCCGTGGTCGGACAGCGGGAAGGTGCGCGGCTCGGCGCTGCCGCCGGACGGCATCCAGGAACTGGTGACCGCCGAGGCGTCCTACATCTACGACACCTTCGGCAAGCTGCCCGGCACGATGCCGACCGTGCACGTCCTGATGTACCTACAGGCGCAGCATCTGGACACTGACTTCTACGATGAGTTGTTTGGCCCCGGTGCGTATCTGGGCACCCACGCCGAACACCAGGCCCGCTGGCACCGACACTAGACGGGGCCGGCCGTGTCGACCCTGCTGCCGGCGGGCGCGAAGGTGTCCGGGTCGGCGGCGTCCCAGTCCTCCCGCCAACTCGGCGGCGCGTGGTTGAGCAGGGCGCCCGGCTCGAGCCATTCGTAAAGCTCTGCGTACGAACGCTGTTCGACGGGCGACACCCGCTTGCGCAACATGTGCGGGTTGAGCATGGACAGCTCTGAGACACCCATCGAGGCCATCATCCGCATAGCCTGCGCGACGGTGGCCCGCTGATAGTTGTAGACCCGCTCGCTCTTGTCAACGACATCGAGCGCGCGGGCCCGGTACGGATCCTGCGTGGCCACGCCGACCGGACAGTGATTGGTGTGGCAACGCTGCGACTGGATGCAGCCCGCCGCCATCATCATCGACCGGGCCGAGTTGGTGTAGTCGGCGCCCTGGATCAGTCGCTTGATGATGTCGTTGCCGGACGCCACCTTGCCGCCTGCCCCGATCCGGATCCTTTCCCGCAGATCGGTTCCCACCAACGCGTTGTGCATCGTCATCAACCCATCGGTCAGCGGAAGTCCGATGTTGTCTTCGTATTCCAGCGGAGCGGCCGCCGTCCCGCCCTCGGCACCGTCGACGATGATGAAGTCGGGCGTGATCCCCTCCGACACCATCGCCTTGCAGACCGCCAGCACGTCGATTCGGGAACCGACGCACAACTTGAACCCAACGGGTTTGCCGCCGGCCAATTCGCGGAGCAGCGCCACGAAGCGGATCAGTTCCCGCGGGGTGTGAAACGCCGAATGCGCTGCGGGACTGACGCACTTCTCACCGACCGGAACTCCGCGGTAGTCGGCGATCTCCTTGGTGACCTTGGCGGCGGGCAGCACACCGCCGATGCCGGGCTTGGCGCCCTGACTCAGCTTGATTGACACGCACTTCACCAGCGGGTGAGCGGCCTTGGCCTGGAACATTTCCGGATCGAATGTGCCTTCTTTGGTGCGCGCGCCGAAGTAGCCCGAGCCGAGTTCCCAGATCACGTCGGCGCCACCGAGGTGATACGGAGTCAGCCCACCTTCACCGGTGTCGTGCGCGAAGCCACCCCTGCGGGCGCCATTGTTCAACGCGCGCAACGCATTTGCGGACAGCGCGCCGAAACTCATTGCTGAGACGTTCATCAACGCCATGTCGTAGGGCTGCGTGCAGTCGGGCCCACCGACACGCACCCGGAACGGCTCCTCGGGCGGCTCCACCGGCCGCGCCGAGTGCACCAGATACTCGTAGCCGATCTGATCGAGATCGCGCTCGGTCCCGAAGGCCAATTCGGCGGCGGTGCCCTTGGACCGCTCGTAGATCAACGAGCGGACGTCGCGGTCGAAGGGGCGGCCGTCGAAATTGCGCTCGATGAAGTACTGCTGAATCTCCGGGCGCAGCGCCTCCAGCAGAAACCGCATGTGCCCCAGGACCGGATAGTTCCGCAGCACCGAATGCTGACGCTGGACGAGGTCGTACACACCGACAGCCGCGAGCACGGCGACGAGCGCCGCCGGAATCCACCAGACCCAGGTGACCAGGACCGCCGGCACCACCAGCGCCGCGGCAAGGACCGTCAGCACTGCGACAAAGACAAAACGGATCAACGCAGCCCGCCTCCCGCGACCGAATCTTCATCGCGAGCGTAGCGGTAACAAAAAACGAGGAACGATGTCAGTACTGAACCCGAAAGCCGCCGATCAGCGTGACCGTGTTGCCGTCGGGGTCGGTGAGCGTGGACAATCGCACGCCCTTGGCCGCATCGGTGATCGCGCCAGGCTCGAGGCCACGCTGTCTGAGCTCGTCGATGTGGTCTTCCAGATCCTGCACCGCGAAGTTCACGAACGAAGATCCGGCGCACTGCTCATTGCCGAAAACCTGCACCCATCCGCCGGGCACGACTTGCCACTCCCACAGCGTGCTCATCGGGTTGTTGTCTGCTGCCCGCCCGAACAGCGCCTCGTACCAATTTCGGCTTCTGGCCAGGTCGCTGACCGGCACCGCTGATAACACATGCTGAATCGTCATATAAAGATGGACCCGCGGGGCGGGCCGGAGTCATCGCGCTAGAGCCAAGTGTCCTGAGTGGTGGTGGTCAGGAACGCCTCCAAGTCGTCACGCCATTGCGCCGGCGTGGTCTTGTCGGGCTCGATACCGGTGTAGTCGCCGCGGTAGAACAGCAGCGGCCGCGGCTTGATCTTCGGCGCCTCGGACAACGACTGCACCGCGCCGAACACCACGAAGTGGTCGCCGCCGTCGTGCACCGAGGCCACCGTGCAGTCGATGAAGGCCAGCGAATTGTCGATGATCGGCGAGCCAAGTTCCGAAGCGTGCCAGTCGATTCCGGCGAACTTGTCCGGCTCCTTCGAGCCGAAGCGGGCCGAGACGTGCTTTTGACTCTCGGTGAGCACGTTGACGCAGAACTTCCCGCTGGCCTCGATGGCCTGCCATGACCGCGACACCTTGGTCGGGCAGAACAGCACCAACGGCGGGTCCAGCGACAGCGCCGCGAACGATTGGCAGGCGAAGCCGACTGGGACGTCGTCGTGGACGGTGGTGATGATCGTGATGCCGGTGCAGAACTGACCCAACACGCTACGAAACGCGCGGGCGTGGATCTGCTCGGCCATTACTTGAAGCCGACGCTGAAGTCGTGGCCCCACAGGCTGATCGCGGTGCTCTCCCGCGCAACCCAGTCGTCGTCCTCGACTTTCCTTCCCTCGCAGCCGAATTCGATATCGAATCCGCCGGGGGTCTTCATGTAGAAGGACAGCATCAGGTCGTTGACGTGGCGGCCCAAGGTGGCCGACATGGGCACCTTCTTGCGCAGCGCCCGATCTAGGCACAGCCCGACGTCGTCGGCCTCGCCGACCTCGACCATCAGGTGCACGATGCCGCTCGGGGTCTGCCCGGGCATGAACGCCAGGCTGTGGTGGCGCGGGTTGCAGCCCAGGAACCGCAGCCAGGCCGGTGGCCCGTCGGCGGGCCGGCCCACCACCTGCGGCGGCAACCGCATCGAGTCGCGCAGCGTGAAGCCGAGCACGTCGCGGTAGAAGTGCAGCGTCTCGGCGTCGTCACGGGTAGTCAGCACCACGTGGCCGAGGCCCTGCTCGGCGGTGACGAACTTGTGGCCGTATGGGCTGACGACCCGGCGGTGTTCCAGCGCGGCGCCGTGGAAAACCTCCAGGCCGTTGCCGGAGGGATCGGTGAACGTGATCATCTCGTCGACCCGGCGATCTGCCAGTTCCGCGGCGGTGGCTTCCTTGTAGGGCGTGCCCTCGACGTCGAGCCGGTTGCGGATCTCTTGCAGGCCTTCGGCATTCGCGCACTCCCAGCCGGCTTCGAGCAGCCGGTCGTGCTCGCCTGGCACGATCACCAGGCGGGCGGGAAAGTCGTCCATCCGCAGATACAGCGCCCCTTCGACGCTGCCCTTACCCTCGACCATGCCGAGAACCTTCAGGCCGTAGTCGCGCCAGGCCTGCATGTCGGTGGCCTCGAGGCGCAGGTATGCCAGTGAACGAATGCTCATCACTTACCCCAGAAAGTCGATGGTCAGCTTGTTGAATTCGTCGAACTTCTCCACCTGTGCCCAGTGTCCGCACTGGCCGAAGACGTGCAGCTGCGCGCGCGGAATCGTCTTGAGCGCCACCAGCGCACCATCCAGCGGGTTGACGCGGTCTTCGCGGCCCCAGATCAGCAGCACCGGCTGACGAAGTTTGTGCACTTCGCGCCACATCATGCCGAGCTCGAAGTCTGCCCCGGCGAACGACATTCCCATCGCGCGGGTCGCCGTCAACGACTCAGGGGTGGAAGCCAATTCGAAGCGCTGGTCGATCAGCTCCGGGGTGATCAGCTTCTGGTTGTAGACCATCACCCGTAGGAAGGCCTCGAGATTCTCCTTCGTCGGCTCGACCGAGAACTTGCCCAGCCGCTTGACACCCTCGGTGGGATCGGGGGCGAACAGGTTGATGCTGAGCCCGCCGGGGCCCATCAGCACCAGCTTGCCGGCGTGGTCCGGGAAGTCCAGCGCGAACCGGACCGCGGTGCCGCCGCCGAGCGAATTGCCCACCAGCGGAACGCGTCCCAGTCCGAGGTGGTCGAACAGGCCCTTGAGGGCCCGGGCGGCGTAGTGGTTGAACTGAGCGTGTTCGGCCCGCTTGTCGGACAGACCATAGCCGGGCTGATCGACGGCGAGCACATGGAATTGCTTGGCCAGCACGGGGATGTTGCGGGAGAAGTTCGTCCAGCTCGCCGCACCCGGTCCGCCGCCGTGCAGCAGCACGACTGTCTGCTCGTTGCCGACACCGGCTTCGTGATAGTGCAGCTTCAGCGGCCCGTCGACGTCGACGTCGACGTAACGAGAAGTGGATTCGAACGTCAGTTCTTCAGTGGCGCTTGTCATGCCTCAGACCATGGTGTCGCCGGGCGGCAGCCCGAACTCGTGGTTACCGAAGATCTGGTACGCCCGCTCGGGGTCGTTGGCCGCGTGCACCCGTCCGGCGTGCGCGTCGCGCCAAAACCGCTGCACCGGCGCATCGCTGGCCAGCGCCGTGGCGCCGGAGGCCTCGAACAACCGGTCGACGGAGGCGATGGAGCGCCCGGTGGCACGCACCTGGTCGCGGCGGGCGCGAGCCCGGAGTTCGAACGGGATCTCCTTGCCGGCCGACAGCAGCGCGTACTCGTCGCTGACGTTGCCGATCAGTTGCCGCCACGCGGCATCGATGTCACTGGCGGCCTCGGCGATGCGGACCTTGGCGAACGGGTCGTCCTTGGCCTTCTCACCGGCGAATGCTGCACGCACCCGCTTGCCCTGGTGCTCGACGTGCGCGTCGTAGGCGCCGTAGGCCATGCCGACGATCGGAGCCGAGATCGTCGTGGGATGCATTGTGCCCCAGGGCATCTTGTACACAGCGGCGGTGTTGTTCTCATAGCCACCGGCGGTGCCGTCGTTCATCTGCTTGTAGGACAGGAACCGGTGCCGCGGCACGAAGACGTCCTTGACGACGACGGTGTTGCTGCCAGTTCCCTTGAGGCCCACCACATGCCAGACGTCGTCGATGCGGTACTCGGTGCGCGGGATCAAAAAGCTGCCGAAGTCGACCGGTCGGCCGTCCTTGATCACCGGACCACCGAGGAATGCCCACGTTGCGTGGTCGCACCCCGAGGACCAGTTCCACGATCCGTTCACCAGGTAGCCGCCGTCGACGACGGTGCCCACACCCATAGGGGCATAGGACGACGAGACGCGCACGCTGGTGTCGTTGCCCCAGACCTCATCCTGGGCCTGCTGGTCGAACAGCGCCAAGTGCCAGTTGTGCACACCGATGATCGAACTGACCCAGCCGGTGGATCCGCATGCGCTGGCAATTCGGCGGACCGCCTCGTAGAACACCGCGGGGTCGGTTTCCAGGCCGCCCCACTGCTTGGGCTGCAGCAACTTGAAGAAGCCGATTTCCTGGAGCTCACTGACCGTGGCATCCGGCAGACGCCGCAGGTCCTCAGTTTCCTGGGCCCGCTGGCGCAGCTTGGGCAGTAGTTCGTCGATGCCGTCTAGGACCGACTGGGCGTCACGTTGTTGAATGGACGTCACGGCTTCCTCCATAAGGTGGCTTATGTAGACAAAGACTAGAACACGTTCCGATTTGTGTCGAGCGGCCTATTCCTGCGGCTGGTAGCGATACCTATCCAGGTTTCTGTAACCTGTTCTAGTTATGACTGAAGGAAGGGCGGGGTTGTGACGGGCACAATTCCCGACGAACCACTCGGCAGCCACGTTTTGGAGCTGGAGATCGCCGATGTCGTCACCGAGACCGACGACGCGCGCTCGCTGGTGTTCGCGGTCCCCGACGGCGTCGAGGTGCCCGCGGAGCGACTGCGCTACGCCCCCGGACAGTTCCTGACGCTGCGGATTCCCAGCGACCGAACCGGCTCGGTGGCGCGCTGCTATTCGCTGTGCAGTTCACCGTTCTCCGACGAGTCGCTGACCGTCACGGTCAAGCGCGACAAAGACGGCTACGCGTCGAACTGGCTGTGCGACAACGCACATGCCGGCATGCGGGTGCACATGCTGGCGCCGTCGGGCACCTTCGTGCCCAAGACGCTCGATGACGACTTCGTGCTGTTCGCCGCGGGTAGCGGGATCACGCCGGTGGTGTCGATCTGCAAGTCGGCGCTGTCCGAGGGCGGTGGGCAGGTGACGCTGCTGTACGCCAACCGCGACGAGAAGTCGGTGATCTTCGCCGTCGCGCTGCGCGAATTGGCCGCCAAGTACCCCGATCGGCTGACCGTCGTCCACTGGCTGGAGTCGCTGCAGGGGTTGCCGTCGGCGAACGCGTTGGCGCAATTGGCGGCGCCCTTCACCGACCGGCAGGCGTTCATCTGCGGTCCGGGCCCGTTCATGGAGGCCGCTCGCGAGGCGCTGGAAAGCCTGAAAATGCCTGCGGCGCAAGTGCATCTCGAGGTGTTCAAGTCGCTGGACAGCGACCCGTTCGCCGCGGTCAAGATCGAGGCCGACGACTCCGACGAAGGCCCTGCCGAGGCTGTGGTCGAGCTCGACGGCCAGACCCACACCGTGTCGTGGCCGCGCAAGGCGAAGTTGCTCGACGTGCTGCTGGATGCGGGCCTCGACGCGCCGTTCTCCTGCCGCGAAGGGCACTGCGGCGCCTGCGCCACCACCCTGCGGGGCGGCAAGGTGAACATGGAGGTCAACGACGTGCTGGAGCAGCAGGACCTCGACGATGGCCTGATCCTGGCGTGCCAGGCGCATCCCGAGACCGATTCGGTCGAAGTCACCTACGACGAATAGCCGCAGCGTAAGTTCTGCTCAGGCTTAGCGAGAGGACGCACGAGATGATGCGGCTGGTCACGGCGCTGGCGGGCGTAGGTTTGATGCTCGTGTTGACACCGCCCGCGATTGCTCCGGCGGCCACCAACACCGCCACGTCGCTGATCCCGCTGAACGACGGCAGCCAGCTCGAGACCCGCGCCACGCTCGACTGCCACGCCGCCAACGGCAGTTGCGACTTCACCGTCGGCGCCGGCCGCCGCACCGGCCCCACACTCGACGGTTTCCCGCATGACCTCTGGTCCCGACAGAGCACCGACATCCGCTCGATGGACCGCACGTTGTACCTCGACGTCCACGCCACCGCGCAGTACGACCGGGTGTTCAAAGAGGGCGGCGTCGACAACGTCACCACGATCTACATGGGCGAGGGCCCGCTGGAGAAGTACCAGACCACCGGCCGCATCGATGCGACCGATTGGCATACCGGGCAAGCGCGGACCAATGTGCCCGTGATCATGTGCACCCACATCCAGGTGGTCTACGGCGGAAACAACATCACGTCGCCGAGCACCTGCGCGCAGGCCACGTTCTCCTGAGCCGTTACAGCTTCTGCGACAACACGTGTGCGAACGTGTGGGTGTCGCCAGGCCAGCGGGCCGACACGTAGTCACCGTCGTCGACGACGAACGCCGGCTTGGAGTCGGTCGCGGTATCCCGCGCCATGCCAGAGGTTTTCGTCCGCCAGTGCGGCGAGCCCTTCTCGACGTCGCGGAAATCCGACGAATTCTCCAGTGCACGTGTGACTTCCGACTGCACCGACATGTAACCCGACGGCTGCCCGGGCTCTTCGCTGTAAGTGCGGTAGTAGTCGCGATCCCAGAATCGGGTGAGCCGGGCGAGCCGCCACGCGGTGCGTTCCAGCGCCCAGGTGAGCGCCGTGGTGCGACGGCCGTAGAGCACCGAGCGACCGGTCGCGGGGTCGACGCTGCGGGCGGCGAGCAGTACGCCGTGGCAGATCGCGGCCACCTTCAGCTTGCGGCCGAAGGCGTCGACGACCAGGCGCTGCAGCGCGGCGCTGTCGATGTAGGAGCGCATGCCGCGGGCGCGATGCCCGCCGGGCAGCAGCAGGCCGTCGATGCCGTCGAGCGTGGCGGCCGCCCATGGGGTCGGGTTTTGGTATTCGGGTGAGCGCAGCATCTCGCGGTAGGCGTTGCGGGCGTCTTTGTTGGCCCGCAGCGCGCGGCCCACGACGGTGATCGCGCCCAGCACCGGCACCGTCGACCAGAGGTCAAGGCCGCGGCCGGTGACCATGATGTCGTCGGCGACTCCGGGTGCGCCGCTCTCGGTGGCGAACACGACCTGGTGGCCCTCTGCGCGCAGCACCTGCCAGCTGACGGCAACTTCAGTCGGGTCGAAGTCGCGGTCGGGAATCGGGATCAGCACGGTACCCATAGGTAGGCCTGAGCTTAGCCGCCTATCCCGTTGTCGAGACCGAGATGAGTACCGAAATACCAAGGGACGCCGAGCTGCTGGACGACCACGACGCAGGCGACCCGCGCAAGGACCGTCATCGCCTCAGCGCGGCAGGCCGAGGAGCCGTTCGGCGGCCAGCGTCAGCAGGATCTGCTCGGTGCCGCCTGCGATCGTCAGGCAGCGGGTGTTGAGGAAGTCCTTGACTCGCTTGTCGAAGACGATGCCGGACCCGTCGGACAGGTCCATCCGATATTCGGCCAGTGCCTGCCGATAGCGCACCCCGATCAGCTTGCGGACGCTGGATTGCGGGCCGGGATCCTTCCCGCCGACCGCGAGCTGGGCGATGCGCTGGTCGAGCAGCGAGCCAACCTGCGCGGTGATGATTAGGTGCGCGAGCTGATCCTGTTGCGCGACATCGAGATTCTCCTTGGCCGCCTCGGCGAGTAGTTGCTCCATCGGGTTGCCCAGCGCGGTGCCGGCGGCCATCGCGATGCGTTCGTTGGCCAACGTGGTGCGGGCCAGCCGCCAGCCGTCGTTGACCGTGCCGACCACCATCTCGTCGGGAACGAACACGCTGTCGAGGAAGACCTCGTTGAACAACGCGTCGCCGGTGATCTCGCGCAGCGGCCGAATGACGATGCCGGGGGTGCTCATATCGATCAGGAAGTACGAAATCCCTTTGTGCTTGGGCGCATCGGGGTCGGTGCGGGCCAGGCAGACTCCCCATTGCGCCTTGTGCGCCGAGGATGTCCACACCTTCTGTCCGGTGAGCTCCCAGCCGCCGTCCACCTTGACGGCCTTGGTGCGCAGCGAGGCCAGGTCCGAGCCGGCACCCGGCTCGGAAAACAGTTGGCACCAAAAGATTTCGCCGCGCAGAGTGCCCGGTACGAATTGCTCGATCTGCGTGGGCGTGCCGTGCTCGAGGATCGTCGGCGCGGCCCACCAACCGATCACCAGGTCGGGGCGAGTCACCCCAGCCGACGCGAGTTCCTGGTCGATCAGCAACTGCTCGGCGGGTCCGGCACCGCGGCCGTACGGCGACGGCCAGTGCGGCGCCAACAGGCCCGCCTCGGCCAGTTGCGCCTGGCGCTTGTCCTCGGCGAGGCCGGCGACTCCCGCTGCCGCCTCGGCGATCCCGGGACGCAGGTCTTCGACGTCACTGAGGTCGACGCTGAGATCGCGGCGCACGCCGTCCTGGGTCAGTTCGGCGGTCCGGCGCAGCCAGCGGGCGGGACCGCCGAGGAACTGCCCGATGGCGTAGGCCCGGCGCAGATACAGATGCGCGTCGTGCTCCCAGGTGATGCCGATGCCGCCGAGCACCTGGATGCAGTCCTTGGCGTTGGCCTTGGCGGCGTCGATCGCGACACCGGCGGCGATGGCCGCAGCGACGGACAGCTGACTCGGGTCGCCGTCCTGCGCGGCGCGGGCGGCGTCGGCGGCGGCGACCGCGACCTGCTCGGTGCGGCAGAGCATCTCGGCGCACAGGTGCTTGATCGCCTGGAAGCTGCCGATCGGCTTGCCGAACTGCTCGCGCACCTTGGCGTATTCGACCGAGGTGTCGAGCGTCCACCGGGTGATTCCGGCGGCCTCAGCCGACAGCAGCATCGCGGTGAGATCGGTCACCCAGCCCGTGGGCGCATCGATCACGACGGCCGGAGCCGAGCTGAGCACTACGCGGGCTAGCGGCCGCGAGAAGTCGGTAGCCTGCAGCGCCTCGACCGCGACACCCTCCGCGATGCCGTCGACGAGCAGCCATGCGTCGCCGGCGGGCAGCAGAATCAGGCCGCCTTCGACGCCGCCGAGCACCCGCGGAACGGTCCCTGAGACGCGTGACGCCGTCTCGTCGAACTCGACATCGCTTTCCAGCGCGACCCCCGCGGTGCGCTCACCCACGGCCAGCGCGGCACGCAGGTCGGGGTCGGACACTACGAGTGTGGCTAATGCGGTGCTGGCCACCGGCCCGGGCACCAAAGCCCTTGCCGCCTCTTCGATCATCGCGGCGAGGTCCTCGATGCTGCCGCCGGCGCCGCCGCAGTCCTCGGGGACCGCGACACCGAACAAACCCAGGTTCGCCAGGCCGCCGAACACCGGTTGCCAGGCTTTTGGCTCACCTTGCTCGATATCCCGCGCTGCTTCCGTCGCGCCAGACCCGGCCGCCCAGTCGCGCACCAACTCCCGCGCCGCAAACTGTTCGGAGGAAATGGTGCTGGCCTTTACTGCCACCTGAACTCCTCGATCGACGGGAAGCGGCGCTGCCAGAGACGCAACGCTCAGTACTAGAACGTGTTCTAATAGTGCCAGTGTTCGACCGTCAAGTCGAATGCCATCGCAGCAGGACATCCCGGTGTCCCGGCCGCACGGAGGTGGGATATTCGCACTCGGCTTGCGTATCGTTTCGAGCGAGCGCGTAGGAGAAGGAGCTGTCCGTCAAAATGTCGTCGCCAGCGAACAACAACTCGGGGCAACCCCCGGGTTCGTCCTCCGCGCAACCCCGTGAGGTGATGAACGTGGCGGTACTGGCCGAGTCGGAACTCGGCTCCGAGGCACAGCGAGAGCGTCGCAAGCGCATCCTGGACGCGACGATGGCGATCGCCTCCAAGGGCGGCTACGAGGCTGTTCAAATGCGTGCCGTGGCCGACCGCGCCGACGTCGCAGTGGGCACGCTGTACCGCTACTTCCCGTCGAAGGTGCACCTGCTGGTGTCGGCGCTCGGCCGGGAGTTCGAACGCATCGATGCCAAGACCGATCGCTCCGCGCTGGTCGGCGCCACACCGAACCAACGGCTGAACTTCATGATCAGCAAACTAAACCGCGCGATGCAGCGCAATCCACTGCTCACCGAAGCCATGACGCGGGCCTACGTGTTCGCGGACGCTTCGGCCGCCGGTGAGGTGGATCAGGTCGAGAAGCTGATCGATTCGATGTTCGCCCGCGCGATGAGTGACGGCGAGCCGACCGAGGAGCAGTACCACATCGCCCGGGTCATCTCCGACGTGTGGACCAACAACCTGCTGGCCTGGCTCACCCGGCGCGCGTCGGCCACCGATGTGAGCAAGCGACTCGAGTTGGCGGTTCGGCTGCTGATCGGTAACGGCGACACCGCCCAGGTGTAATTTGTCAGGCCGGTGGCCCAGCGGTCCGTCCGCGAATCAACTGGGTGTCGAGCACCTCGATCGTCGGGTTGAGATCTCCGCTGAGCAGGAGTTCGCCTGCGCGACGGCCCTTTTGGAGGCTCGGCTGCGCGACAGTCGTCAGGCCACGACTCATCGCCTCGGGCACGCCGTCGAATCCTGTCACCGTCATCTGCCCCGGCGCGAACTTGCCGTGCGCGCGCAGATAGTCCATCGCTGACACCGCCAGCACGTCGGCGGTGCACATCAGCGCGGTGATCCGCGGGTTGGCCTTCAGCGCGATCTGCGCCGCGATGCCACCGGATTTCGCGGTGTGCTCGTGGCTTTCGACGACAGTCAACGAATCCGGGTTGAGACCGGTGGCGGCCATCGCGTCGCGGACGCCGTGGATGCGTTCGCTCTGCACATGGAATGTCGGGGCACGCAGACGTTTGGGGTCGACGAGGCCCTGATGCCGGTCGCGCAGCAATCGCATGCTCAGCAGCCCGATCTCGCGATGGCCCAGTCCCAACACGTAGTCGGCCATTTTGCGCATGGCCGCCCGGTCGTCGATGCCGACCTGGGATGCGCCGGGCACGTCCTTGGGCTGGTCGACCACCACCAACGGCAGCCGTCGTTGCAGCACCACCTGCAGGTAGGGGTCGTCGCCGGCCGCGGAATAGACCACGAAGCCGTCCACGCCCGCGGCTAGCACCGATGACGTCCCGTCCACGACGCTGCGGCTCGGCCCCACCGCCACCAGCAGCAGGCCCTGGCCACCCGCCTCGCACGACTGGGCAAGCCCCGCAACGAAATCCAGCGCCGCCGGGTCGCTGAAGGAATAGGTCAGCGGCTCGGTGATGATCAGGCCGACCGCGCCGGCCCGCCGGGTCCGCAGCGATCGCGCGACCGGGTCGGGCCCCGCATAGCCCAGGCGTTTGGCGGTCGCGAGCACCCGTTCGCGCAACGCGTCCGAGAGTTGGTCCGGCCGGTTGTAGGCATTCGAGATGGTGGTCCGGGAGACCTTGAGCTCAGCCGCCAGCGAGGCCAGGGTCGCCCGGCGTCGTGGCAGGGGGCTCATGCACTGTGAGGCTACCGGGAATCGGGCCGGTGAGCCGTTTTTCGGCGACTAAGCTGGCGATCGTGGCCCGCATTGATCTCAACGCCGACCTCGGCGAAGGCTTCGGCGTCTGGCAGCTCGGCGATGACGAGGCCATGCTCGGCATCGTCACCAGCGCGAATGTCGCGTGCGGGTTTCACGCCGGCGACCCCGCAGGACTGCTGAAGGTCTGCCGGCTGGCGGCCGAGCGAAGCGTCCGGATCGGTGCACAGGTGTCTTATCGCGACCTGGCCGGCTTCGGCCGGCGCTTCATCGACGTCACCCACGGCGAGTTGCTCGCCGACGTGATTTACCAGATCGGCGCATTGCAGGGCCTGGCCCGAGCGGCAGGAGCGGCGGTGTCCTACGTGAAACCCCATGGGGCGCTGTACAACACGATCGTGACCAATCCAGAGCAGGCCGAGGCTGTGGCGGAGGCGGTGCACGCGGTGGATCCCGGTTTGCCGGTGCTGGGTCTGACTGGCTCGGCATTCTTCGCCGAAGCGTCGCAACGCGGCCTGCGGACCGTCGGAGAGGCGTTCGCCGACCGCGCCTATCGTGCTGACGGGCAATTGGTTTCGCGGCGCGAAGCGGGCGCCGTCCTCGACGATCCGATCGCGATCGCCGACCGGGTACTGACGATGGTGACGTCGGGTACCGTCACCGCCGTCGACGGATCAACGGTCACCCTGGACGCGGAATCGGTGTGTGTGCACGGTGATTCGCCCGGCGCGGTGCGGATCGCAACGGCCGTTCGGGACCGGTTGCACGCCGACGGCATTGACCTGAAGGCGTTTTCCTGATGAGGCTACGGCCGGGCCGTCCGGATCTCGCGCGCCACCGACACCGGTTCACGGTTCCGGTCGCCGATTCCGATGCGCCGCTGACGGTGACGTGGCTGGGTGTGTCGACGCTGCTCATCGACGACGGGGCGTCGGCCCTGATGACCGACGGCTTCTTCTCGCGGCCGAGCCTGGCCCGCGTCGGGGTCGGCAAGTTGGCGCCGTCTGCTGCCCGGGTCGATGGCTGCCTCGCGCGCGTCGGGGTAAAACGACTCGAGGCGGTCGTGCCGGTCCATACGCACTTCGACCACGCTCTGGATTCCGCGCTGGTCGCCGACCGCACCGGCGCTCACCTCGTCGGTGGCGAGTCCGCGGCGAACGTTGGACGGGGATATGGACTTTCCGATGACCGCTTGGTGGTCGCAGCTGCGGGTTCGCCAGTCCGGTTGGGCGCCTTCGACATAACGCTGATCGGCTCGCGACACAGTCCGCCGGATCGGTTTCCAGGCGCCATCGACCGGCCCGTCGTGCCGCCGGTGAGGGCGGCCGCGTACCGCTGCGGCGACGCCTGGGCCACGTTCGTTCATCACCGGCCGTCGAATCGCCGGCTGCTGATCCAGGGCAGTGCCGGATTCGTGAAAGGCTCGCTGGAAGGACGGCAGGCCGACGTCGCCTACCTCGGCGTCGGACAACTCGGCGTCCAATCGGAGTCGTATATCCATGACTACTGGGCGGAAACGGTGCGAACCGTCGGGGCGCGACGGGTGGTGCTCGTGCACTGGGATGACTTCTTTCGGCCGTTGTCAAAGCCGTTGCGGGCCTTGCCGTATGTGGCCGACGACCTGGATGTGTCGCTGCGCATCCTCAGTTCGCTGGCCCAGCGCGACGGCGTCGCGCTGGACATGCCGACGGTGTGGCAGCGCGAAGACCCCTGGGCGCTCATTTGATGCTTCTACTCGCTGTCCTGTCGCTGGCGGCTGTGCTGGCGTTCGCGGTCGCCCGCCCGCGGGGCTGGCCGGAAGTGATCGCGGCGGTACCTGCGGTGGTTCTGCTGATCGCCATTGGCGCAATCTCGTTGCACGAAGCGACGATTGAGGCCGAGCGATTGTTGCCCGTCGTCGCGTTTCTCGGCGCGGTGCTGGTGTTGGCCAAGATGTGCGATGACGAGGGGCTGTTCGAGGCGGCCGGCGCGGCGATGGCCAGGGGCCGCGTCGGCTCGCGGCGCCTACTGGGTCAGGTGTTCGTGGTCGCCGCGGTCATTACCGCGGCACTGAGTCTCGACGCCACGGTGGTGTTGCTGACTCCCGTTGTGTTGACGACAGTTCGGCGGCTGCGGGCGCCGGTGCGGCCGCACGCCTACGCCACGGCGCACCTCGCGAATGCCGCGTCGCTCCTGCTTCCGGTGTCGAATCTGACTAATCTGCTGGCCTTTGACGCCGCCAAGCTGTCGTTCGTCAAGTTCAGCGTGGTGATGACGCTGCCCTGGCTGGCCGCGGTGGGCACGGTGTACGTGGTGTTCCGGATCTTCTTCCGTCGCGACCTCGACGTGCCAGTCGAAGCGCCCGAGGACGAATCCGCGCCTCCGACACCGGTATTCGCTTTGGTGGTGGTCGCGCTGACCTTGGTCGGGTTCGTCGTCGCCGAGGCGTTCGGCGTGGCAGCGGCGTGGGCGGCGCTGGCGGGGGCGCTGGTACTCGCGGTGCGTAACGTCGCCGGCCGTCGCACCTCGGCGGCGGCGGTGGTGGGCGCGGTGAATGTACCGTTCCTGGTGTTCGTGCTGGGGTTGGGTGTCGTCGTGCAGGCGGTGATGCGTAACGGTGTGGCCGAGCGGATGGGTGCGCTGATGCCGTCCGGCTCCGGACTGCTCGCGCTGCTCGGCTACGCGGCACTGGCGGCCGTGCTGGCCAACATCGCCAACAATCTGCCGGCGACGCTGGTTCTGGTCCCGTTGGTGGCGGCGGCCGGGCCGGCGGCAGTGCTGGCGGTGCTGATCGGCGTGAACATCGGCCCGAACCTGACCTATGTGGGGTCGTTGTCGAACTTGCTGTGGCGCAGCGTATTACGCCGTTACGATGTGCCGGCCAGCGTGGGCGAATACACCCGGCTCGGGTTGTTCACCGTGCCCACCTCGCTGGTGGCGGCGGTGCTGGCGTTGTGGGCCGTCGTCAGATTGCTCGGTGTCTGACTGCCGTCTTTTTGGAATCGTGACCATATGCGATGTCACGTGTGTGGACCGCTCTATTGGATTGCGGCTTCCGCGACGACGTAGCCGAGTCCGCCGGCGAGCGCCGCGAACTTGACCAGGGCGGCGGTGCGAGCGCGTCGCGCATGGGCGTCAACCCGATCCCGATTGAGCACCCTGATCAGCGAAACCCCTTCGATCGCATCGCCTGCCACCGCGACGGCGGCCGCGGCCGTCAACGCGCGAGGGTGTCCGCGGCGCTGCCGCGCACGCTCGATCAGCAGCGCCAGCAAGGCCCCGTAGGTCGTCATGTAGCCGAAGTCGAGCCACATCGAGGCACGTGCCGCGCGTTGGCCTTCCTCGCCCCACTGTTTCATGATCTGCTCGGCCCGAAAACCGCTGCCGGCCAACTCAAATGCGATGATGCCCGGACCACCGGCGTCGCGCATGCGACGTTCCAGGACGGTCATAACGCCGGTGTAGCCGGCAAAGGCGCCAAAGGCGGCAAGCAGCTTGCGGTCGGCCAAGAGGCTAGCTCCTGCGCTGACGGGCGATCTCGGCGAGGACAACCCCGGCGGCCACCGACGCGTTCAACGATTCGGTCGGCCCGGACATCGGGATCGACACCACCGCATCGCAATTCTGTCGCACCAACCTGGAAAGGCCCTTGCCCTCCGACCCGACCACGACGACGATCGGCCCGGTACCGTCCACGTCGTCGACGATGATGTCACCGTCGGAGTCAAGGCCCACCAGTTGAACGCCACGATCGGCCCAATCCTTCAGCGTCCGATTGAGATTGGTGGCACGAGCGACTGGTAGTCGCGCGGCCGCGCCCGCGCTGGTCCGCCATGCAACAGCCGTCACAGAGGCGGATCGCCGCTCGGGAATCAGCACGCCGTGGCCGCCGAACGCGGCGACCGAGCGTACGATCGCGCCGAGGTTTCGCGGATCGGAGATGTTGTCGAGCGCGACCAGCAGGGCCGGCGGGTTGTCCAGCGCCGTCTTGATCATCTCGTCGGGATGCAGATATGCGTACGGCGGCACCTGCAGTGCGATGCCTTGGTGCAGACCGTTGGTGGTCATGCGGTCCAGGTCGTTGCGCGGCACTTCCAAGATCGCGATGCCGGAATCCGCTGCCAGAGTGACGGATTCGGTGAGTCGCTCGTCGGACTGGGCGCCGAGGGCGACGTAGAGCGCGGTCGCGGGAACGCCGGCGCGCAGACACTCCAGTACCGGGTTGCGGCCCAGCACGTTTTCGAAGCCGTCATCCTTGCGCCGCACCGGCCGACGCGCCTGCGCCTTCGCCCGTTTGGCGGCCGGATGGTGTGGGCGCGCCTCCGCGGGCGGAGTCGCGCCGCGACCCTCCAGCCCACGACGGCGCTGACCGCCGGAGCCGACGGTCGGACCCTTCTTCGACGTCTTGCGGATCGCGCCGCGGCGTTGCGAGTTACCGGCCATCGGCCTGAGCCTCCAGCGACCACTGCGGGCCATCACCGGTGTCGGTGACCTCGATGCCGGCATCCTTGAGACGGTCCCGGATCTCATCGGCCAGCTTCCAATCCCGTTGCGCGCGAGCCTGTTGCCGTCGTTCCAGCTCGGCGCGCACCAGCACGTCCACCGCACCCAATGCCGCCGACGTCTCGTCGCGCGACTCCCAGCGCTCGTCAAGCGGATCGCAGCCGAGGATCCCCATCATCGCCCGAATGGCACGCGCGGAGGCCAGTGCCGCGTCGTGGTCGCCGGCGTCGAGTGCGCGGTTGCCCTCCGCGCGGGTGCGGTGCACCTCGGCGAGTGCCGCCGGCACCGCCAGGTCGTCGTTGAGCGCTGCCGCGAACCGCGGCGTCCACTCCCCTGGCTCGATCGCACCGACCCGGGTCCGCACCCGGTGTAGAAAGTCCTCGATGCCTACATAGGCATTGACGGCGTCCTTCAACGCAGCCTCGGAGAACTCGAGCATTGAGCGGTAGTGCGCGCTGCCCAGGTAATACCGAAGCTCGGCGGCGCGGACCCGCTGCAGCATCGCCGGAATCGCCAGCACGTTGCCAAGCGACTTGCTCATCTTCTCGCCGCCCAGAGTCACCCAGCCGTTGTGCAGCCAGTATCGGGCGAACCTGTCGCCCGCCGCGCAACTCTGCGCGATCTCGTTCTCATGGTGCGGGAATACCAAATCCATTCCACCGCAATGGATGTCGAACTCTGGGCCGAGATAGGTGCGGGCCATCGCCGAGCACTCCAGGTGCCACCCGGGCCGGCCTCGGCCCCAGGGCGTCGGCCAGGACGGTTCGCCGGGTTTGGCGGCCTTCCACAGCGTGAAGTCGCGCTGGTCGCGCTTGCCGGTGGCCACACCCTCGCCCTGATGGACGTCGTCGAGCCGGTGCCCGGACAACCGCCCGTAGTCGGGGAAACTCAGCACGTCGAAGTAGACGTCGCCGCCGCCCTCGTAGGCGTTGCCGCAGTCGATCAGTCGCTTGATCAACTCGACCATCTGGGTGATGTGGCCCGTCGCCCGCGGCTCGACCGACGGCGGCAGGACGCCGAGCGCGTCGTAGGCGGCGGAGAACGCCCGCTCGTAGGTCGCGGCCCACTCCCACCATGGCCGTTCGGCGGCGGCGGCCTTGTTCAGGATTTTGTCGTCGATGTCGGTGACGTTGCGGACGAACGCGACATCGCAGCCCCGCGCAGTCAGCCAGCGCCGCAGGATGTCGAAGGCCACCCCGCTGCGCACGTGGCCGATGTGCGGCAGACCCTGGACGGTGGCGCCGCAGAGGTAGATGGAAACGTGCCCGGGCCGCAGCGGCACGAAGTCACGGACGGCGCCGGTTGCCGTGTCGTGTAGCCGCAGGTCGGCGCGATCCGTCACGACGTGCCAGCTTACCTGCCCGGATATGGCCCCGATGACCAGCGCACCGGGTGCGACTCGCCGATTTGCCGGCAAGGGAAACGATCAGCGCGATACGAACAGACGGTGGGCTAGTCGACGGCGATCAGCAAAGCCGTCGCGATTGCCGCGCGGCCCTCGCCGCGGCCGGTCAACCCCAGCCCGTCGGTGGTGGTCGCCGAGACCGACACCGGCGCTTGCAGCACCTCGGACAGCGCGGTCTGCGCTTCGGCACGGCGCGGACCGATGCGGGGCCGGTTGCCGATGACTTGGACGGCGGCGTTGCCGACCCTGAATCCGTGCTCGGTGAGCAGCTCAGCGACGTGGCTCAGCATCGTCATGCCGCTGACGCCCGCCCAGCGCGGGTCGTCGACGCCGAAGACCTCACCGATGTCGCCGATCGCCGCCGCGGACAGCAGCGCGTCGCACAACGCGTGCACGGCCACGTCGCCGTCGGAGTGCCCCGTGCAGCCGTCGACGTCGGTAAACAGCAGGCCGAGCAGCCAGCATGGCCGACCGGCTTCGATGACGTGGACGTCGGTTCCGAGCCCGACCCGGACGTTCACTGGCTCACGATCGCTTGCGCCAGCAGCAGGTCGAGCCGGGTGGTGATCTTGAAAGCGAGCGGATCGCCGTCGACGACCTGGACCTGGCCGCCGATGTGCTCGACGAGGGATGCGTCGTCTGTGAATTCGGCCGAGCCGGCCTGTTGGTATGCCCGCAGCAGCAGGTCGGTGCTGAAGCCCTGCGGAGTCTGCACGGCCCGCAGGCCTGCCCGCTCCGGGGTGCCCAGCACGGCGCCATTGGCGTCGATGGCCTTGATGGTGTCGGCGACCGGCAGCGCAGGCACGACCGCCGGGTGCCCGGCCCGCAGCGCTTCGACGACGCGGACCACGAGTTCCGGCGGTGTCAGCGCCCGGGCAGCGTCGTGTACCAGCACGAAATCGGGTTTGTCCTGATCGCCGACCGCGGCCAGCGCTCGGCTGACCGAGTCGCCGCGGTTGGCGCCACCGGCGACGATGGTCGCCTCGCGGCCGAGGATCAGCTTGGCCCGGTCGGTGCGGTCGGCAGGGACCGCAACAACCACGCGGTCGACGACGCCGGACTCCAGCAGTCCCGCGACAGCGCGCTCGACCAGCGTCTGCCCGTCGAGCTGAAAGAACGCCTTGGGAACACCTGCTGCCAGCCGTTCACCCGAGCCAGCGGCCGGAACGACCGCGACCGTGCCGGTCAATGCGGGTCCTTGCGGTCAGTTAATTCAGGAAGCGGCGGCCAAAACCTCGTCGAGGATGATCGAGGCCCTGGCGTCGTCCGTGCTCTCGGCGAGCGCCAATTCGCCGACCAGGATCTGACGGGCCTTGGCCAGCATGCGCTTCTCGCCGGCGGACAGGCCGCGCTCCTGGTCGCGTCGCCACAGGTCGCGGACAACCTCAGCAACCTTGTTGACATCGCCGGAGGCGAGCTTTTCCAGGTTCGCCTTATAGCGGCGGGACCAATTGGTCGGCTCTTCGGTGTGCGGCGCGCGAAGCACCTGGAACACCTTGTCGAGGCCCTCTTGGCCGACCACGTCGCGGACGCCCACGTACTCGGCATTCTCGGCGGGTACTCGAACTGTCAGGTCTCCCTGCGCCACCTTCAAGACGAGATACTCTCTTGTTTCCCCTTTTATGGTTCGAGTTTCGATCGCCTCGATCAACGCAGCACCGTGGTGTGGATAGACAACGGTGTCTCCGACCGCAAAATTCATCAGTTTCGAGCCCCTTTCGTAGCTCCATGGTAACACGCCGCGCAACGGCATGAGGAACAACGGTGCAGGTCAGGGGCACCGCGCGCGCGGAGAGGGGGTTGACAGACTGCAGAATTCGTGCAAGGAGGCAGCCGATTTAGAACGTGTTCGGCGTCGCCCGCAGCCTGTTAGCAACTCGCCGATCGTCTCAGGAATCGCCCTCCCGCCCTGCTCTGAGCGCCGACCCCGCCCTCAGCTTTCGCACGCCCGAGCGACCTACTACTGTGCATAGTCGAACCGCAGGGCGTTCGTGGGCCGAGCAGGAGGCTTTGAGTGAATCGCTTCGACTACCGCGTCTCGAGATCTCGTCGCTCGGCAAAGCTCGCGACGCTTGCCGTCGGCGCGGCTCTGAGCGCCGTCGCGATCTCGGGATGCGGCGCCGGCCAGATCGCCCAGACCGCCATGCAGCAATCTGCGGTCGACGGTAACCAAACGGGGGTGAAGAACGTCGCCCTGCGCAATGTGCACATCAAGGCGCTGCAGACCGGCGACTACCTGCGTCCGGGGGCGACGGTCGATCTGGTGCTGGTCGCCGTCAACCAGTCGCCGGACGTCACCGACAAGCTGCTCGGCATCACCACCGACATCGGCAAGGTGACCGTCACCGGCGATCCCACGCTGCCGCCCAGCGGCGTGCTGTTCATCGGGCAGAACGGCCAGCCCAAGAAGGCCGACGACGCCATCGAGGCAGCCGACGCCGTCAAGGCGACGATCGCGCTGAGCAAGCCGATCACCAACGGCCCGAACTACGACGTCACCTTCAACTTCGAGAAGGCCGGCAGCGTCAGCGTGCCGGTGCCGATTTCGGCACCTGAAGAGGGCCCACACCGCTAACCTCCGCGGATCTGTCACACCGGCCGGATACGGTCACGGGGTGGCCAAGGCACGCTCGCAATATCGCTGCTCGGAGTGCCGTCATATCACCGCCAAGTGGGTAGGCCGCTGCCTGGAATGCGGCACCTGGGGATCCGTCGACGAGGTCACGGTGCTCAGCGCCGTCCGCGGCAGCAGCCGTGCCATCGTCAGCCCGTCGGCGGCCGCCATTCCGATCAGTGCGGTCGAACCGGACGGCACGCGGCACGCCCCCACCGGCATCGACGAATTGGACCGCGTCCTGGGTGGCGGGGTGGTGCCGGGATCGGTCACGCTGCTGGCCGGCGATCCGGGGGTCGGCAAGTCGACGCTGCTGCTCAAGGTCGCCCATCAGTGGGCGGCGGCCGGACGGCGGGCGCTGTACGTCTCCGGTGAGGAGTCGCGCGGCCAGATCCGGATGCGTGCCGACCGGACGGGCTGTAGCCACGACGAACTGTATCTGGCCGCCGACTCGGATCTACATGCGGTGCTTGGCCATATCGAGGCCGTGCAGCCGACGCTGGTGGTCGTCGACTCGGTGCAGACCATGGCCAGCTCCGACACCGACGGCGTCGCGGGCGGGGTTACGCAAGTGCGTGCGGTGACCGCCGCGCTGACCGCTGCGGCGAAAACCACTGGGGTGCCGCTGATTCTGATTGGTCACGTCACGAAGGACGGCGCCATCGCCGGGCCGCGCTCGCTCGAGCATCTGGTCGACGTGGTGCTGCACTTCGAAGGTGACCGTAACTCGCTGCTCCGCATGGTGCGCGGGGTGAAGAACCGGTTCGGCGCCGCCGACGAAGTCGGCTGTTTCCTGTTGCAGGACAACGGAATCGAGGGTGTTGCCGATCCATCCGGGCTGTTTCTGGATCAGCGGCCCCAACCGGTCGCGGGAACCGCGATCACGGTGACGCTCGACGGCAAGCGTCCGCTGGTCGGCGAGATCCAGGCCCTGCTGGCCACACCATCGGGCGGCTCGCCGCGCCGCGCCGTCAGCGGGATCGACCATTCCCGGGCCGCGATGATCGCCGCGGTGCTGGAGAAGCATTGCCGGCTCAAGATCGCCGTCAACGACGTCTACCTGTCGACGGTGGGCGGGATGCGGCTGACCGACCCGTCGTCGGACTTGGCGGTCGCGGTCGCGCTGGCATCGGCGTACGCGAACCTGCCGATGCCGGCCACCGCGGTGATGATCGGCGAGGTCGGGCTGGCCGGCGATCTACGGCGGGTCGGCGGGATGGAGCGCCGCCTGGCCGAAGCCGCCCGGCAGGGCTTCACCACTGCGTTGATTCCGGCGGGCAGCGTCAGCGTGCCACCGGGCCTGAAAGCGCTGCAGGCGGCCAACATCGGCGCGGCGCTGGAGCACGTCCTCAACGTCGCCGAGCATCGCGAGAAGGCGTCAGCGCAACCTCGTCGACTGAACTCGGTGCCGACGGAGCACAATGATTGGTGATGACTGGCGGCAAATCTTCGACGAACGGTTCGGCACAGCAGCGTCCTACCCTGCGTGAGGCGGTGGCGCGGCTCGCGCCGGGCACCGCGCTGCGCGACGGCCTGGAGCGCATCCTGCGTGGCCGGACCGGTGCGCTGATCGTCCTCGGCTTCGACGACAGCGTCGAGGCTATCTGCGACGGCGGCTTCTCACTGGACGTGCGCTACGCCCCGACCAAGCTGCGCGAGCTGTGCAAAATGGACGGCGCGGTGGTGCTGTCCACTGACGGCAGCCGAATCCTGCGGGCCAACGTGCAGTTGGTGCCCGACCCGTCGATCCCCACCGACGAGTCCGGTACCCGGCACCGGTCGGCCGAGCGCGCCGCCTGCCAGGTCGGCTATCCGGTGATCTCCGTCAGCCACTCGATGAGCATCGTGACCGTCTACTACAGCGGCGAGCGCCATGTGCTCGCCGATTCGTCCACCATCCTGTCGCGGGCCAACCAGGCCATCGCGACCCTCGAGCGCTACAAGATGCGGCTCGACGAGGTCAGTCGGCAGCTGTCGCGGGCCGAGATCGAAGACTTCGTCACGCTGCGTGACGTGATGACGGTCGTGCAGCGCCTCGAGTTGGTCCGCCGGATCGGCGTCGAACTGGACTACGAGGTAGTCGAGCTGGGCACCGACGGCCGTCAGCTACGGCTGCAGCTCGAGGAGCTGCTCGGCGGCAACGAAGCTTCGCGCGAGCTGGTGGTGCGCGACTACCACGCCAACCCCGAGCCGCTGTCCAAGGCCGAGGTCGCCGCGACGCTCGACGAGCTGGACAACATGTCCGACGCCGAGTTGCTCGACTTCACCACGATGGCAAGGGTTTTCGGCTATCCGTCGACGGCGGAGGCACAGGACTCGGCGGTGAGCTCACGTGGCTACCGCGCGATGTCGGAGATCCCGCGGTTGCAGTTCGCCCACGCCGACCGACTGGTCCGCGAATTCGGTTCGCTGCAGGGCCTTTTGGCGGCGAGCGCGGGCGACCTCGAAGCCGTCGAGGGTATCGGCGAGATCTGGGCCCGCCATGTGCGAGAAGGCTTGTCGCAGTTGGCCGAATCGACGATCGGTGATCCGATCAACTAGTTCGGCTGCGTCAGCCGCCGGGCGCCGGTAGCGGACCGGGTAGCGGCCCCTGTGCCGGCGGTCCAGGTAGTCCGGGCGGCGGCGGCGGTGCAGCGCCCGGAGGTAGCGGCGGCGCCATGATGAACGGAACGGCAAGGGAACGAAGGTTTCCCAGCTGCACGACGAGGTTGTAGGTGCCCGGCCCGATCGCCGGCCGCGGCAGCGGGCAGTGCGGAGCCGACCCCATTCCGGTCCAGGTGACCGCGGTGGTGACCTGCTCGCCGGGCGCGAACGTCTTGACCAGAGTCTCGTTGGAGGGCGCGCAGTCCAGGTTGGACCAGAGCCGCTTGTTGTCCAGTGAGTAGACGTAGGCGGCCAGCACCGCGGCCCCGACATCGCGCTTGCAGGCCACCAGGCCGATGTTCGTGACGACCATGACGAACTTCGGCTGGTCGCCGGTCGCGTACTGCGGTGCGTTGGTCAATCCCTTGACGGCCAACGTCGAGTCGGGACAATCGTCGCCCGGGTTGAGCACCGGGGGTGGTTGCACGGCGGCAGTCGGCGTCTCGCCCGGTTGACCGGGGTCTTCACCGGCTGGGGCCTCGACCTGGGTCTTGACCTCGGGGTTCGCCTGCGCATTCGCAGTGGGCTTCTTGGCGGCGGAGTTCGACGTATTGGCGCCCGAGCCTCCGCTCAGGACGGCGACGATGATCGCGACGACGATGGCGACCACCACGACCGCGATGCCGATCGCCAATCCCCGGCGTCGCCAATAGATCTCCGGCGGGAGAGGGCCTCGCGGTTCCAGATCCAGCACATTTACAAGGTAAGGGCAGGTCACACAGACACGGTCGACCTGGTTCGGCGTGTCGCCGACTTAGGCGTCTGCTGAGGCAGTAATGGCGACCACAATCACCGCCCCGGAGCCCGGGGTAAGCCCGCGCGCGCCGGAAATGAAGAACTTCCCAAATTTCGGCTGACATTCGGATAAGAACCTTCTATGACTGCATACCGGACGTTCTCGAAGGTTGCCGCCGCAAGCCTGATGGCTGGACTCGCCGGTCTGCTGAGCTGCCAAGCCGCCCACGCCGACGCCGACGAGACGCTGCTGCTCCCGCCGGCGCTAGCCGGTAGTGATATGGCGATCATCCTCGGCGGAACCACCGAGCCGACGCCGTCGACCGCGTTCGCGCATGCAGCGGAAAACGTGTACCTGCACGCGCTGGGCTTCGACAACGGCGCGATGAACTCGACGGTCTGCGACATCGTCGCGTTCGGCCCGTGCGCCGCGCCGCTTCAGGTGCTGACGACGCCGGAGCTGATCCAGCAGGGCCCCAGCAGCATCACGGCAGCCAACGACCTCGTTCTCGCCGTGCAGAACGAATTCTCCGTCTACCCAGACCACTTCACCGCCGAAGATCCGCTGACGATCTTCGGATATTCGCAGAGCGCTACCGCCGAGTCGCTTGCGATGACCAAGCTCGAAGCCGACCCCAACATCAACATGGATGCGCTGCACTTCGTGTTCATCGGTGACCCATCCCTTCAGGGAACCGGCGTCTGGCCGAACCTCGTCGCGGATCTCGACGGCATTTACGGGGTGACCAAGACCGACCACCTCCTGACGGCCCTGGGCTTCGACGGCGTACTCGGCAACGTGACGCCCGACAACATCTCCCCGACGACGATCTTCACTCTCGACCACGACAGCGTTCCCGACTTCCAGCAGGACTTTGAAAAGGGCGGCCTGCTGTCTGACGTGTGGCACCTGTTCACCACGCACGTCGAATACCTCGGGCTGACGCCGGCTGAACTCGACGCCGGCACCGTCATCCCGCCGATCGACGGCAGCCTGATTACCAACGTTGACATCCCC
This sequence comes from uncultured Actinomycetota bacterium, assembly GCA_963822655.1. Taxonomy (GTDB): domain Bacteria; phylum Actinomycetota; class Actinomycetes; order Mycobacteriales; family Mycobacteriaceae; genus Mycobacterium. The sequence continues at coordinate 409,876 of CAWGIJ010000010.1, read as the reverse complement.
AACACGTTCAACAACGCCGAAGCATGGCTCAGCGCGGTGTTCGAGCACGGCGCCGCGGGCAGCGGACTGCTCGAGAGCGTGTGGCAGTCCCTCGAGTTGTACCTGACCAACTCGTTCTAGTCGGCGACCTTGTCCCCGACATCACCGATGATGTTGCGGATGACGACCCGCCCGTCGGCGAGGTGGTAGGTGGCGCCGACGATCGCCAATTCTCCGGCGTTGACCGCTGCGGCGATGGCCGCCGAACGCTCGAAGAGCTGCGTGCCCGTCTCGACCACGTGGCGTGCTTCGAACTCATCCGGTCGAGTAAGGCCTTCACGGCGGCCCAGCAGAATCGACGGCGTCACCCGCTCGACGAGGTCGCGCACGTAGCCGCCCGGCAAAGCACCGTCATCCAGGGCGGCCAGCGTCGCCTTCACCGCGCCGCAGCTGTCGTGGCCGAGGATCACGATCACCGATACGCCCAGCGCGCCGACTGCAAATTCCAGTGATCCCAATACCGCGGAGTCAATCACGTGACCGGCCGTGCGGACCACGAACATGTCACCGAGGCCCTGGTCGAAGATCAGCTCGGCGGCCACGCGGCTGTCGCCGCAGCCGAACAGCGCCGTGGTGGGCTTCTGACCTTTGGCCAGGCTGGCCCGGTGCGCGACACTTTGGCTGGGGTGTTGGGGCTCGCCGGCGACGAAGCGCTCGTTACCCTCGGTGAGTGCTTTCCACGCAGTTACGGGATCGGTATTCGGCATGGCGCTCATTCTGCCGTAGTAGGCCATGACGCCCTCCCTAACGCCGAGTGAACTTCTCGACTGGTACGAGCGGTCACGACGCGACCTGCCGTGGCGGGAGCCCGACGTGACGCCGTGGCAGATCCTGGTCAGCGAGTTCATGCTGCAGCAAACTCCGGTGTCGCGGGTAGAGCCGATCTGGCGGGATTGGATCGCGCGCTGGCCCTCGCCATCGTCGACGGCAGCGGCCGGCCCGGCCGACGTCGTGCGGGCCTGGGGCAAGCTCGGCTATCCGAGGCGGGCGAAGCGTCTGCACGAGTGCGCGATCGTCATCGCGCGTGATCACGACGACCAGGTTCCCGACGACGTCGAGGTTCTGTTGACCCTGCCCGGTGTCGGCAGTTACACCTCCCGCGCGATCGCGTGCTTCGCCTACCAGCAGTCGGTACCGGTAGTCGACACCAATGTGCGCCGGGTGGTCGCCCGGGTGGTGCACGGAAAGGCCGACGCGGGGCCGGCGTCGGCGACCCGCGACCACGCCGACGTAGCGGCTCTTCTGCCCAAAGACCCTACGGCGCATGTCTTTTCGGCCGCACTGATGGAGTTGGGCGCGACGGTGTGCACGGCGCGATCGCCCAAGTGCGGGCGGTGTCCGCTCAGCGTCTGTCGGTGGCGTCAGGCCGGCTTCCCACCGGCCGAAGGCCCGGCGCGTAAGCCCCAGGGCTACGCCGGCACCGACCGTCAGGTGCGCGGTCGGTTGATGGATGTGCTGCGCGGCAACGACTTACCGGTAACGCGTGATCAGTTGGACGTGGTCTGGCTGCGCGACACCGTGCAGCGCGACCGGGCACTGGAGTCACTGCTGGCCGATGGGCTGGTGGCCAAAACCACCGACGGGCGCTTCGCACTGGCCGGCGAAGAAGGCTAGGTCAAGAACGACTCCACCGCTTCGCGGTATGTCTGCGGAGCGTCGTCGTGAACCAGGTGGCCGGCGTCGGGAACCCGCAAATATGTTGTGCGGTGGCCGTTCTCGTGCATCACCTGCATCTGCCCGGCGGGTGCCACAGAGTTGCCCGCCTCGATGAGCAGGGCCGGTGATCGCACCGACTGCCATTGCGCCCAGTAGTCACGGGTGCCCCACTCGGCGGCGATCTCGATCCATCGCGACGTGTGCCCGTGCAGCCGCCATCCGGTCGCGGTCCGGTCAAATGCTTCCAGGAAGTACCGGCCTGCGATGTCGCCGAACTCCGCCAATACCCGTTCGGCGGAATCGAATTCGACCGGCAGGCTGTGCAGCCAGGGTTCCCACGGCCCGGTGGTGCGGCCGCGGAAGTCCGGCGCCATATCCTCGACCACCAGTGCCGAGACCAGTTCGGGTCGCTCGGCGGCCAGACACCACGAGTGCAGCCCGCCCATCGAATGGCCGACCAACCGGGCCGGGCCTCCCAGCGCGGCGACGGCGTCGCCGAGGTCGGACACGAATCGTTCGGTGCTGATCGGGAACGGGTCGTCGACGTCGCGACCGCGATGCCAGGGCGCGTCGTAGGTGTAGACGGCACCGAGCTGAGCCAGCCAGGGCAGCTGACGCGGCCAGGTGCTGCCGCGGCCCATCAACCCGTGCACCAAGACCACCGGGTCCCCCCGTCCACCGCGATGGGTGAGCAGATCAGCGGCCATCCGCCTATCTTTGCGTGCTTTGGGTGGCCGATATCCCACATTTCCTCGGCTCCTCCTCGGGCCGCGTGCGGCCCGCATCGTCGGCCGACGCTGGCGCGGTAACCTTGCCCAATGCCAGTGGTGAAGATCAACGCCATCGAGGTGCCCGCAGACGCAGGCCCCGAGCTTGAGAAGCGGTTCGCCCACCGCGCGCACGCCGTCGAGAACACACCCGGTTTCCTCGGCTTTCAGTTGCTCCGCCCCATCAAGGGCGAAGACCGATACTTCGTGGTCACCCAGTGGGAGTCCGAGGAGGCCTTCCAGGCATGGGCGACCGGCCCGGCTATCGAGGCGCATGCCGGCCAGCGACAAAATCCCGTGGCGACCGGTGCGTCGCTACTGGAGTTCGAGGTTGTGTTAGACGTTGCCGGATCCGGCCAGTAAGCCCTGTAGGCGCTCACGCCGTCGCCGGGCGGCACTGGCCGCCGCCGCGCTACTCATCACCCTGACCCCGGGCTGCGCCCCGCCGCGGTCGCCGTCGGCGAACGCCGCCGCCAATAGCCGGCAGATCGACATGCGGACCCCCGCGGGCCTGCGCGCACAGCAGACGCTGGACATGCTGAACTCGGATTGGCAGATCGGTCCCGTCGGAGTCGGCACGCTGGCGGCTCCCAAGATGGCCAAACAAGTCCAGACGATGATGGAAAAGCTGTGGTGGGACCGGCCGTTCACGCTGCGCGGAGTCGACATCAAAGCGGGTGCGGCAACGCTGGAGCTGACCACGTCCTACGGCGCGGAACAAGAGATTCGGATCCACACCAACGACGACACCCTGGTGGACGGGTTCGACCTCACCACCCTGCCCCCGAAGATCTCATCCTGGAGCGACGTCGACGCGGTGCTGAACAAGACCAAGGCCCGCTACTCGTGGCAGGCCACCAAAGTCGTTGACGGACAATGTGATCGGATCGCCGGGGCCAACCCCGACCTGTCGCTGCCGCTGGCGTCGATCTTCAAGCTGTACGTGCTCTACGCCGTCTCCGACGCGATCAAGGCCGGGACGCTGTCGTGGGACGACCAGCTCACCGTCACCGACAAGGGCAAGGCCGTCGGTTCGAGCATGGATCTGCCAGTGGGAGCGCAGATTTCGGTGCGCCTGGCCGCCGAGAAGATGATCGCGACTAGCGACAACATGGCGACCGACATGCTGATTGGACGGGTCGGCCCGCAGGCGGTGGACGCCGCACTGGTGAACACCGGCCATCACGATCCCGCCGCCATGACGCCGTTCCCGACGATGTACGAGCTGTTTACCGTCGCGTGGGGGCGCCCGGATCTGCGCGAGCAGTGGAAGAACGGATCACCCGAAGACCGGGCCGAGATGCTGCAGCGAGCCAATTCGTCTATGTACCAACCGGATCCGTTCCTCGCGCATGTGCCGGCCTCCGAAATCGGCGCCGAGTGGTACGGCAGCGCCGAAGACATCTGCCGCGTTCACGTCGCTTTACAAGCTGGCGCAGTGGGCGCAGCCGCACCCGTCAAGAAGATCCTCGACACCGGCACCGGGGTCAATCTGGATCGCAACGACTGGCCCTACGTCGCGTCGAAGGCCGGCGGCCTGCCGGGCGATCTGACGTTCAGCTGGTACGCGCTCGACAACAACCGGCAGCCCTGGGTAGTGAGCTTTCAGCTGAACTGGCCGCGCGATCACGGGCCTGCGATCACCGGTTGGGTGTTGCAGATCGCCAAGCAGGTCTTCGCGCTGATCCGCGCGCAACACTGATCGGCGGCTGCATGCTCCGGCGCCTGCTGTCGACGTGGAATCGGCGCGAACTCGTCGAGATCGGCGCGCTGCTCGGCGTGATCGCGCTGATGCATGTCGTCGGCTTCGCGGTGCTGGTGTTCGTGATCGCGCCGCATCACTATCGCGCCGGCACCCAGATCTTCGGAGTCGGATTGGGCGCCACCGCATACCTTTTCGGACTGCGGCACGCATTCGACGCCGACCACATCGCCGCCATCGACAACACCACCCGCAAACTGATGACCGATGGCAGGAAGCCGAAGTCGGTCGGCTTCTGGTTCGCGATGGGCCATTCGACTCTGGTGTTGGTGATGGCTGTGCTGATCATGATCGGCGCGCGGGTGGTCGGCGCTCTGGCCGACGAGAAGTCGGCCACCCGGCACCTGCTGGGAATCGCGGGAACCCTGGCCTCGGGTCTGTTTCTCTACCTGATCGCGATCATCAACGTGATCGCGATGGTCGGGATCTACCGAGCTTTCGTCCGGCTCCGGCAGGGGTCGTATTCGGACAGCGAAGTCGAAGCGGCGCTTAATGAGCGGGGATTCTTCGCCCGCCTGCTGCGCCCGATCATGAATCGCGTCACCCGCCCGGTTCAGCTGTATCCGGTTGGGGCACTGTTCGGTCTGGGCTTCGACACCGCCACCGAGGTCGCGCTACTGGCGCTTGCTGGCACCGGCGCGGCCGCAGGTCTGCCGTGGTACGCGGTGTTGGTGGTGCCGTTGCTGTTCGCGGCCGGCATGACGTTGATGGACACGCTGGACGGATTGCTGATGACGGTCGCCTACGACTGGGCGTTCATGCAGCCGGTGCGAAAGATCTACTACAATCTTGCGGTCACAGGCCTTTCAATTGCGGTGGCCCTGCTGATCGGGTCGATCGAACTGGTCTCGATCCTGCATGACGATCTGCACTGGGTCGACCCGATCACCAGTTGGGTCAGCGGAATCGACCTCAACAACGCCGGCTTGGTGATCGTGGTTCTGTTCGCCGCTACCTGGATCGCGGCGGTCGCCTATTGGAAGCTCGCCGACGTCGAATCCCGTTATCAACCGGCCGAGCCGGTCGAATGAAACAGAAAAACCGGCTAACGCGTTGCGCTAGCCGGTTTTTCGAGTTGAGCTACTGCGGGGTCGTCGTCCCCGGGCTACCTGCCGCGTGCGCACCGGAGCTCGCCAGATCGGACTCGGCGGGCTTGCGGGCTCCGTGGAAGGTGAACACCGCGTCCTCGCCGTTGCCTTCGCCATCCCAGTTATCGACGTCGACGGTGACGATCTGACCCGGACCGATCTCTTCGAACAGGATCTTCTCGGACAGCTGGTCCTCGATCTCCCGCTGGATGGTCCGGCGCAGCGGACGGGCGCCCAGCACCGGGTCGAAGCCCCGCTTGGCCAGCAGAGACTTAGCCTTGTCGGTGAGCTCCATCGCCATATCCTTGGCCTTGAGCTGCCTGCCGACCCGGCCGATCATCAGATCCACCATCTCGATGATCTCTTCCTTGGTCAGCTGGTGGAAGACGATGATGTCGTCGATGCGGTTCAAGAACTCCGGGCGGAAGTGCTTCTTCAGCTCGTCATTGACCTTCTGCTTCATCCGCTCGTAGTTGTTCTCGCCACCACCCTGGGTGAAGCCGAGCCCGACCGCCTTGCTGATATCGGAGGTACCGAGGTTCGAGGTGAAGATCAGCACGGTGTTCTTGAAGTCGACCGTGCGACCCTGACCGTCGGTAAGACGGCCGTCCTCGAGGACCTGCAACAGGCTGTTGTAGATCTCCTGGTGGGCCTTCTCGATCTCGTCGAACAGCACCACCGAGAACGGCTTGCGCCGCACCTTCTCGGTCAGCTGGCCGCCCTCTTCGTAGCCGACGTATCCCGGAGGCGCACCGAACAGTCGCGACGCGGTGAACCGGTCGTGGAACTCACCCATGTCGATCTGGATGAGCGCGTCGTCGTCGCCGAACAGGAAGTTGGCCAGCGCCTTGGACAGCTCGGTCTTACCGACACCAGACGGGCCGGCGAAGATGAACGAGCCCGACGGACGCTTGGGGTCTTTCAGCCCGGCACGGGTGCGGCGGATCGCCTTGGAGACCGCCTTGACGGCGTCCTCCTGGCCGATGATCCGCTTGTGCAGCTCGTCTTCCATCCGCAGCAACCGGGTGGTCTCGGCCTCGGTGAGCTTGAAGACCGGGATGCCGGTCCAGTTGCCGAGCACCTCGGCGATCTGCTCTTCGTCGACCTCGGCAACCACGTCGAGATCGCCTGAGCGCCATTGCTTTTCGCGCTCGGCGCGCTGGGCCACCAGCTGCTTCTCACGGTCACGCAGGCTGGCCGCCTTCTCGAAGTCCTGCGCGTCGATGGCACTTTCCTTCTCCCTGCGGGCGTCGGCGATCTTCTCGTCGAACTCGCGCAGGTCTGGCGGAGCGGTCATCCGGCGAATCCGCATCCGGGCGCCGGCCTCGTCGATCAGGTCGATTGCCTTGTCGGGCAAGAACCTGTCGTTGATGTAACGGTCGGCGAGCGTGGCGGCCGCCGCGACAGCGCCGTCGGTGATCGACACCCGGTGGTGCGCCTCGTAGCGGTCGCGCAGACCCTTGAGGATCTCGATGGTGTGCTCCACGGTCGGCTCGCCAACCTGCACCGGCTGGAACCGGCGCTCGAGGGCGGCGTCCTTCTCGATGTACTTGCGGTACTCGTCGAGGGTGGTGGCACCGATCGTCTGTAGCTCGCCGCGGGCCAGCTTGGGCTTGAGGATCGACGCCGCGTCGATCGCGCCCTCGGCCGCTCCCGCACCGACCAGCGTGTGCAGCTCGTCGATGAACAGGATGATGTCGCCGCGGGTGTTGATCTCCTTGAGAACCTTCTTCAGGCGCTCCTCGAAGTCACCGCGGTAACGACTGCCGGCCACCAGCGACCCCAGGTCGAGGGTGTAGAGCTGCTTGTCCTTCAGCGTCTCGGGAACCTCGCCGTGCACGATCGCCTGCGCGAGACCCTCGACGACGGCGGTCTTGCCGACGCCGGGCTCACCGATCAGCACCGGGTTGTTCTTGGTGCGCCGCGACAGCACCTGCATGACCCGCTCGATTTCCTTCTCACGGCCGATGACCGGGTCGAGCTTGCCTTCCATGGCGGCGGCGGTCAGGTTGCGACCGAATTGGTCGAGCACCAGCGACGTCGAAGGCGAGCCGGACTCGCCACCGCGGCCACCGGTCCCGGCCTCCGCGGTCTCCTTGCCCTGGTAGCCGCTCAGCAGCTGGATAACCTGCTGGCGCACCCGGGTGAGCTCGGCGCCCAGCTTGACCAGAACCTGGGCGGCAACGCCCTCGCCCTCACGGATCAAGCCGAGAAGAATGTGCTCGGTGCCGATGTAGTTGTGGCCGAGCTGCAGCGCTTCGCGCAGGCTCAGCTCGAGAACCTTCTTGGCACGGGGGGTGAACGGGATGTGCCCGGACGGCGCCTGCTGGCCCTGGCCGATGATCTCCTCGACCTGGCTGCGAACGCCCTCGAGCGAGATGCCCAGCGACTCCAGCGACTTCGCCGCTACGCCTTCGCCCTCGTGGATGAGACCCAGCAGGATGTGCTCGGTGCCGATGTAGTTGTGGTTGAGCATCCGGGCCTCTTCTTGCGCCAGGACGACGACCCTGCGGGCACGGTCCGTAAAACGTTCGAACATTGGCTTTTACCTGCTCTCCATCACCATCGATACTTCGACATTCTCGGCACAGCTGCCGACATCGCGTATCTGTCATCCACTGTAGTGCGCGACCGGCCGGGGCACCCACCGCACGGTCGCTCCCAAGACAGTTGCAACTAAGCAACGCGGGAAAACAGTGAATCGTTTCCCGCGTTGCTTATCGATCCGTTCGCCACCAGCGAAAGCTGGCTCCGAGTCAGGTGGCGGCGTGGAATGCGTCGATCACGTCGGCCGGGATACGGCCGCGGGTCGATACGCTGTGCCCATTGCGACGGGCCCAATCCCGAATCGCGGCGCTCTGCTCGCGGTCAATGGCGCCACGACCACGGCCGGTGCTCGAACGGCCGCGGCGACGGCCACCGACCCGGCGCGAGGCTTCCACCCACTGCTTCAGGTCGTTGCGGAGTTTCGATGCATTCTTGGCCGAAAGGTCAATCTCATAGGTCACGCCGTCGAGGCCGAATTCGACGGTTTCATCGGCGGCCCCTTCACCGTCAAAATCGTCGACAAGGGTGACGGTCACTTTCTTCGCCATCGGTTGAGCCTCATGCTTTCTTCTTAGACACTTGCCATACAAGACACGTGCTCGGACCGCCCCCGCCGGACAATCTGCCATATACCGACGACTTATTCAATACAGCACCGCAGAAGGGCTCAGTTGGTATGCGGACGAACAATAGGAAACAATACCGTCTCTCTAATTGACAACCCGGTCAATGCCATCAGCAGGCGATCGATGCCCATTCCCGTTCCGGTACACGGCGGCATAGCGTGTTCCAGCGCGGCGAGAAAATCTTCGTCGAGCAACATTGCCTCGTCATCGCCGGCCGCGGCGGCACGCGCCTGCTCGGCGAATCTTTCACGTTGCACCACCGGGTCGATCAATTCGGAGTATCCCGTGGCCAGCTCGAATCCGCGAATATACAAGTCCCACTTCTCGGTTACCCCGGCAATGCTGCGGTGTTGTCGCGTCAATGGTGTTGTCTCGACTGGGAAATCCTTGACGAAGGTGGGCGTGGTCAGCGTCGAGCCGACCGTATGCTCCCAAAGTTCCTCGATCAACTTGCCGTGCCCATAGCCGCGGCCGGTCGGCACCTCAACACCAAGTGAAGCCGCGATTGCGAGCAAGCGATCGACTCTGGTGTTTGGTGTGATCTCTTCCCCAAGCGCCTCAGAAAGTGATGGATACATTTGTATCGACGCCCATTCTCCGTCGACGTCATAGACACTGCCGTCAGGTAGTGGGAGTTCTCGAGTACCGATCGCCTCGTCAGCCACCTGTTGAATAAGCTCACGGGTTACAACGGCAGAATCGTCATACGTTCCATACGCCTGATAGGTCTCCAGCATGGAAAATTCCGGAGAATGTGTGGAATCGGCACCTTCGTTTCGGAACACCCGATTTACTTCGAAGACCTTCTCGAACCCGCCGACCACGCAGCGCTTCAGGAACAGTTCGGGCGCGATCCGCAGGAAGAGATCGATATCGAGCGCGTTGGAGTGCGTGACGAAGGGCCGCGCTGCGGCGCCACCAGCCAATGTCTGCAGCATCGGCGTCTCGACTTCCAAAAAGCCGCGTTGTTCCAGGGCGTTACGCAATGCGCGCATCACGGCAATTCGCTGGCGCGCCACGGTGCGCGCCTGCGGGCGCACGATCAGGTCGACGTAGCGCTGCCGCACCCGCGACTCTTCGCTCATCTCTTTGTGCGCCACCGGCAGCGGCCGCAGCGCCTTGGACGCCATCTGCCAGCCATCGCCGAGCACGGATAGCTCGCCGCGCCGCGAGCTGATCACCTCGCCGTGGATGAAGACGATGTCACCGATGTCGACATCGGCTTTCCATTCGTCGAGCGCCTCCTGCCCCACGCCGGCCAGGCTGAGCATGACCTGCAGCTGTGTGCCGTCGCCGTCCTGCAGGGTGGCGAAGCACAGCTTGCCGGAGTTGCGGGCGAACACCACCCGACCGGCCACGCCGACGATGTCTCCCGTGGTCGAGTCGGCCGCCAGGTCGGGGTATGCGGCGCGGACCTCCGCCAGCGTGTGCGTGCGCGGGACTTCGACGGGGTAGGGGTCGCGGCCCTCGGCGGCCAGACGCTCGCGTTTGTCCCGGCGTATCCGGAACTGCTCGGGGAGGTCTTCTTGCGGGTCCCGAGGGTCGGCGGCGTTCACGACGTGCCAGCTTAAAGGAACCGGCGGTGCGGCCGCGAAACAGAAGCGAGGGTCGCGAGTCGGGGCGGGCAGCAGCCCGGCTTCGGTCTGGCGGATGAGTTAGCGGGCGGTCTTGAGCCGGCCGCGCTGGCTGTCCCGGTTGCGCTCGAACACCAACCGCAGCCCCTGCAGGGTCAGGTGCTGGTCGTAGTGGTCGACGGAGGTCAGCTCGGCGAGCAGGAGCGGCGCGGTGTGGCCAGTGGCTACGACAGTGACCTGATTGTCTGGGCCGCCCGCGAAGCCGTCGACGTCCTCGCGGATGCGGCCGACCAAGCCGTCGACCAGACCGGCGAAGCCGAACACCGCGCCGGCCTGCATGCATTCGACCGTGTTTTTGCCGACGACGGAGCGCGGGCGGGCGAGCTCGACGCGGCGCAGGGCCGCCGAGCGCGCGGCTGCCGCGTCGGAGGAGACCTGGATGCCCGGCGCGATCGCGCCGCCGAGGAATTCACCCTTGGCCGACACCACATCAACACAGATCGACGAGCCGAAGTCGATCACGATTGCCGCGGTGTTGTACTTCTGAAAAGCCGCCAGGCAGTTGACGATTCGGTCGGCCCCAACCTCTTTGGGGTTGTCGACGAGCAGCGGGATACCGGTTCGCACGCCCGGTTCGATCAGCACATGCGGCACCGTCGGCCAGTACTGCTCGAGCATCACCCGAACCTCGTGCAGCACCGACGGCACGGTCGAGAGCGCGGCGGCGCCGGTCAATTGGTCGGAGTCATCACCGATCAGGCCGTCGATAGTCAGCGCCAGCTCGTCGGCGGTGATTTCGGACTCAGTGCGAATCCGCCACTGCTGCAGGACTTTCGCGTGCTCTTTCGAGCCGGAGAGCAATCCGACGACGGTGTGGGTGTTGCGGACGTCGATTGCCAGCAGCACGACTAGAAAGCTCTCATCGCGGCGAGACCAGCTCGCCGGCGTCAGCCGGCACATACGCCGGGTCGCTGCCAAGGTCGATGGTGTTGTTCCCGGCGTCGACGAAGACGATCTTCGGCTGGTAGGCGCGCGCCTCGGCGTCCTCCATCTGGGCGTAGGCGATGAGGATCACCAGGTCACCCGGGTGCACGAGATGCGCTGCCGCGCCGTTGATCCCGATTACACCGCTGCCGCGCTCACCGGTGATCGCGTAGGTGACCAGCCGGGCGCCGTTGTCGATGTCGACGATGGTCACCTGCTCGCCTTCGAGCAGGTCGGCCGCGTCCATCAGGTCGGCGTCGATCGTCACCGAGCCGACGTAGTGCAGGTCGGCCTGCGTCACGGTGGCGCGGTGGATCTTCGACTTGAGCATTGTCCTTAACATCAATTCCTCCAATGTGATTCGAGAGGTTGACTGCCCAGCTTCTCCTCGGACCGCTGCGCGGCCCGCATCGTCGCAGGGCGGGATTCGGCGGTGGCTGCGGGCACCCGCCCGTCGACGCCGACTGTGGTTCCGATTTCGATGGCGAGGTTGTCGAGCAGTCTGGTCTTGCCGAGACGAGCGGCCACCAGCAGCCGACCGGCCCCGGCCGCGGGAGCCGGTCCCAGTGCGCTGTCGCGCACTTCGAGGTAGTCCACGTCGATCGCGGGCACGTCGGACAACACCGACTGGGCCGCGTTCAGGGCGGCATCCGCGCCGCCGGGTGCGGCATAAGAGCCGGCCAACAGCGCGGCCGACAGGACATTGGCCAGTTCGCGTTCGGCGGCATTGAGGTAGCGGTTGCGGGACGACATCGCCAGTCCGTCGCGTTCGCGGACAATCGGGACGCCGACGACCCGAACGCCGATGTTCAGGTCGGAGACCATTTGCCGGACCAAGACCAGCTGCTGATAGTCCTTCTCGCCGAAGAAGATTCGGTCCGGTGCAACAATCTGCATCAGCTTGCAGACGACCGTCAGCATGCCGGCGAAATGGGTCGGCCGCGCCGAACCCTCGAGTTCGGCGCCGAGCGGTCCGGGATGGATGGTGGTCCGCGGACCGTCCGGGTACATCGCCGAAGCGCTTGGCGCGAAGACTATTTCGACTCCCTCACCGCGCAGCAGATCCAGATCGGACTCGAGGACGCGCGGGTAGGCGTCGAGGTCCTCGTCGGCGCCGAACTGTAACGGGTTCACGAAGATCGAGACCGCCACGACCGCACCGGGGACCAGCTTGGCGGCCCGCACCAACGCGAGGTGCCCGTCATGCAGCGCGCCCATCGTCGGCACCAGCATCACCCGGCGCCCGGTGTGCCGCAGCGCGCGGCTGACCTCACCGACATCGCTCGGGTTGGCGTATAGGTTCAGTTCGCCCGCGTTGAACTTCGGTGGCCGGTGGATGCTCATCGCGCCAACACCTCAAGCACAGCTTCGGGGGCGTGCACCTTCTCGGCGGTGCGCATCGCGTTCACCCGGTAGGCCTGGGCCAGTTGCCGATCGACCTTTTGCAGCGCCTGCAGGTGCCCGGCGACCACGCCGGCGTCGCCGCGGGCGATCGGGCCGGTCAACGCCGCCTGCCCGCGCTGCAGCGCGTTCTCCAGCGCCGCGCGGGCCAACGGCCCGAGAATGCGCTCGGCGATGCCACCGGGCTGGTCGTCGACCAGTTGCTGGCCGAGCAATTCGGTGCCCGACACCGCGGCACGCAGTGCGTCGAGCGCGTCGGTGATCACGGTGACGATGTGGTTGCCGGCGTGCGCCAGCGCGGCGTGGTAGAGCGTGCGGGCCTGCTCGGGAACGCGGAAGGGTTCGCCGCCGATCTCCAGCACCAGCGACTGCGCGATGGCGTAGCCGACCTCGTCGGCGGCGGTGATGCCGAAGCACGTGTCGGGGAGCCGGGCGATGTCCTCGTCGGAGCCGGTGAACGTCATGGCCGGGTGGATGGCGAGCGGGATGCAGTCACCCAGCGGCGCCAGCGCGTCGACGCCGTTGACGCCCGAGGTGTGTACGACGATGGCGCCCGGCCGGACCGCCGAGGTGGCGGCCAAACCCTTTACCAGGCCTGGCAATTCGGTGTCCGGCACAGCCAGCAGCAGCAGTTCCGCGTTGCCGGCGACGTCGGGCACGGACGCGATCGGGGTGTCGGGAAGACGACGCTCGGCACGCTGCTGGGAGGCGCGGGACACTGCGCTGCAGGCAACCACGACGTGGTCGACGCGTTCCAGCGCCACACCGAGTGCGGTCCCTACCCGGCCGGCGGAAATGATCCCCACCTTGAGCCGGGCCGGGCGCAATCCCTCGAACTGCACCATCGCAGAAAATCCCTTTTGGTTTCGTTCCAGTCCCGCGTAGCGGGTACCGGACGGTCGCTAAGACTCTACCGCGACTGGGCAGCCGAAATGCTGTGGTGTTCGCCTCAGTCTTCGCGGCGACGGCGGCGTCCGCCACCCTCGGACGGCGAGGTCTGCAGCCGCGCCAGCAGGTCGGCCACGGACTGGCCGCCGGACTGCGGCTCCTCGGGCTCCTCCGGCTCGTCTGCGCTGCGGTGACGCGCGCTTGCCGGGGGCGGCGGCGACATCACCGGGCCACGATCCGGGGCAGGCGTCGGGGGCGGGGGCGGCGGAGGCGGTGGCGGCGACATGGCCGGAGCCGGTGGCGCGGCGGCGTCGGGGTGATCCGACGAGTGGCGGGACCGTGAGCGCCGGCCCGGCTCGACCCACTCGGCGGCCGGTTCGCCGGTCTGGGGCGGCGACGGGTCGGCGGGAGCGCTCGAATGCCGTCCGCGGCGCTCGGGTGGCGTTTCCGCGGGCTCGCCCGTCGACGGTGTCCGCTGCGACGGCATATCGCGCGACGGTCCGTTGTCGTAAGCCCACGACGACGGCGCTGCGAGTCCTTCGGGCGGTCCGGGGTTCCAGTTGCTGCCAGGCGATCCGGCGGGCAGCCATTGGCCCTCGGGGTTGACTGGCTGCCACGACGCCGGCGGCTGCTCGGGCTGCTGCCGTGGCTTCCCGGCAGCAGGTGGCGGCCAGGGAATGCGCGGCTGCCGCGAAGGCTCCGGTTGCGGAGGTATCGGCGCGAACTGCCGTTCGGGCGGTGGCGGCGACGGCTGGACCGGCTCGGGTTGGGGCGGCGGAGCCGGCGGGGGGAACTGCGTCTCCGGCGTCTCCGCGCGCCGGTGCGAACGGCGTGGTGGAGTCGGCTCGAAGCGGTGCGGTCCGGTGGTCGGCGCCGGGTTGGGCGGGGCCCAGCCGCTGGGCTGACCCTGCGGCTGCGGCCAGCTCTGGTTTTCCCGCGGGCGCTCCGCCGGGCTGCCCGGCGGGGTCCAGCCGCCGGTGGGCGCGGGCTCGTTGCGGGGCGCTTCCGGTTCGGCCGTACGGCGATGCGAACCCCGTTCCGGCTCGGGCGGTTCGGGGTTGCGGTTCTGACGAGACGGCGGGTACGCCTCCGGCGCGTAGGCCTGGTGGTAGGTCTCGGCTGCGGGCTGCCTCGGCTGCTGCGGTGGCGGCGGCGGAACGAGCGGCTCTTCGTGGACGTCGATGATCGTGTCGTCGGAGCGTCGAACGGGTTCTTCGGCCCGCACGGACGCCACCCGGTTGATCCGCTCGCGGGCGCTTTCGTTGTCGCGCTCCCAGTCGCTGTAACCGCGCCCGCGCTTACGGTCGCTCTCCAGGGCGGGCCGATCGCTGAGCTCGGCGTCGAACAGGATCTCCAGGTTGGTTCGCAGCGCGGCCAGCTCGGCCCGCAGCTCCGACACCTCGTCGGCGGACTGCGCGCGCAGTTCGGTGGCCAGCTCGCGGCGCAGCTGCGACTCGACCGTCAGTTCGTACTCGCGGCGTGCCGAGATCTCGCGGTCTAGCTGCAGGTCGTAGACGAGCTTCAGGTCCCGCGCTCGGGCCTGGTCGACATCGCTCTGCCGGCGGTAGATCACCGAGACGAAAGCGGCAACCACGGCCGCCCACAATGCAAGGATGACCGCGAGCTTGAGTAGCTCGACTTTGCTCGTGAAAACCAGCGCGGAACTGGCGCCGATGGCCAGCACCAGCAACGCCGTCAGCAGCACCCAACCGGGTCTGCGGCCGCTGCGCCGCGCACGGGCGCCGCGGGACAGATCGGTCATGGCCCGACTGTACCGGCCCTAGGTCGCTTGGCGTGTCGCCGCGCTCCGGCGTTTCTCACCTGGACAAATCGCCTAATTCCAGTGGTCAACGGCGCCAGCTAACTTTCGGCGCCCTCGCCCTCGCCGTCGTCACTGGGATCGCCCGGCGAGCGGCAGCAATGCTCTAGCCACAGCGCGGCGGTCACCAGAGCCAGCGCGCTGAGCGCGGCCACCGCGGTGCCGACGGTGTCGTGGGCGGCGACCCCCAGCCACGATCGCCGCGGCAGCAGGTAAACCAGGACCCCGACCCACCAGCCCAACGCCAGCGCACCCACCCAGGCCGACGCCTTGGCGACTTCCAGGCTGCGGGCCACCGCCAGCGGATGTAACCAACCGCGCGCGTCGCCGATCTCACCGTCGGCGATCTTGGTCCGCACGTGGCGTGCCCATATCGCCTCGGCAACACCGACGACAAACAGCGAAAGTCCGGTCCACACCGTGATCGGTGGGAACCATCGATACACAGCGGTGAGCAGCAGATACCCCGCAACCGCTGTGCAGAGCACCGCGGCCGTCAGGTCACGTTTGCGGATGGGCCCCATCAGCCCTCGGGGCGCAACTCGAGCACGAAATCGGTGTGCCGGACACCCGCGCGGTCGGCCGGGTCCAGCTCGGCGATCAGCTTGGCCACCGGCTGCCTGCCGCCGGCCACCGTCAGCGTCGCGTCGGGGTCGACGGCCAGCCAGGGAATCAGCACGAAGGCCCGCAGGTGTGCCAGGGGGTGCGGCAGGGTGAGGCCGTCTTCCAGCGAGAACAGCTCGGTGTCGCCTTCCAGCGACATCAGGTGGCAGCTGACCAGGTCCACGTCGAGGGTTCGAGGGCCCCACTTTTGACCCCGCACCCGATCCGCGGCGACCTCCAACTCCTGGGCGCATTGCAACCACCCGTGCCCGTCGAGCGTCGCGTCCTCGGCGATCAGCACCGCGTTGAGGAACGGTCCCTGCTCGACGCCGCCCCAGGCCGCGGTCTCGTACACCGGCGACACGGCCTGCACCGTGGCGCCAAGCCGGTCGAGCACCGACTGCAGCCGGGTCAGCCGGTCACCGAGATTGGATCCGATGGACAGCACGACACGAGTCATGCCGGCACCACCTGACCCCGTCCACCGCGCCGGGACCGGCGGGCCACCACGGCAACATCGTCGAAGGTCTGCGGGATGGGGGCTTGCGGCTTGTGCACAATCACCTCCACTGCGTGCACACGAAGATCTTTCATGACGTCCTCGGCGATGTCACCGGCGACCGTCTCGATCAAGTTACGGGCCGGGCCCGCGACAACCGCGGCGGCCCGTTCCGCGAGAACGCCGTAGTCGTAGGTGTCGGCCAGCTCGTCGCTGGCCGCGGCATTCGCCAGGTCGATCCAGACGGTGATGTCGACGACGAAGTCCTGACCGTCGGCGCGCTCATGGTCGAAGACACCATGATTGCCACGAACTTTCAAGCCGCGCAACTCGATTCGATCAGCCATCTGCCGCCCCCGCCTGCGTCCACGCGTCAACCACTTTGACAGCATCGACCGACGCCCGCACGTCGTGTACCCGGACTCCCCAGGCACCGTGCAGCGCGGCCAGCGCCGACACCACCGCGGTGGCCGTCTCACGACCATCGGGCGGGCGCGCCGCGTCGTCCGGACCGGAAAGCAGTTTGCCGAGGAACCGCTTGCGCGAAGCCCCGACCAGCACCGGGACGCCCCCGGCCACCAACTCCGGCAGCGCGTGCAGCAGCGCCCAATTGTCTTGTGCGGACTTGGCGAATCCCAGGCCGGGGTCGATGATGAGCTTGGCCGGATTCACCCCTGCGGCAACCGCGCTGTCGACGCAGGCCATCAACTCGTCTCGGACTTCGCCGACCACATCGCGGTAGGCCGGAACCTGATGCGGTTTGTCGGCCGACACCGAGCGCCAGTGCATCAGCACCCACGGCACGTCTGCCTCGACCAGCAGACCGGTCATGGCCTCGTCGGCGCGGCCGCCGGAGACGTCGTTGACCATCGAGGCGCCGTTTTCCAGCGCAGCCCGTGCCACGCCGGCGTGCATAGTATCAACGCTGACCATAATGCCTTGGGCTGCAAGTTCTTTGACGACCGGGACGACACGCGCGATCTCCACCCGCGGATCCACTCGGATCGCGCCCGGCCGGGTCGACTCGCCCCCGACGTCAATGATCGATGCCCCGTCGACGGCCAGGGCCAGGCCCTGCGCGACAGCTCGGTCGGCATCGAGGTAGTGCCCGCCATCCGAGAACGAGTCGTCGGTGACGTTCACCACCCCCATCACCTGGACGCGCGACCGGCTCACTTGCGCAGAATCAGTTCGAGCGCCTCGGCTCGAGATGCGTTGTTGGACTTGAACTGTCCGCGTACAGCCGAAGTCGTCGTGACCGCGCCTGGCTTACGGACACCGCGCATGGACATGCAGAGATGTTCGGCCTCGATCACGACAATGACGCCGCGTGGATCGAGTTTGCGCATCAGCGCGTCGGCGACCTGTGCGGTGAGGCGCTCCTGTATCTGCGGGCGCTTGGCGTAAAGGTCGACCAGTCGGGCGATCTTGGACAGGCCTGTCACCCGGCCGTCGCGCCCGGGAATGTAACCGACGTGGGCAACACCGTGAAACGCCACCAGGTGGTGCTCGCAGGTCGAGTACATCGGGATCTCTTTGATCAGCACCAACTCGTCGTGCTGTTCGTCGAAGGTGGTGTCCAGCACCGCATCCGGGTCGGTATACAGACCGGCGAACATCTCTTGGAAGCTGCGTGCGACCCGGGCCGGGGTGTCGATGAGGCCGTTCCGGTTGGGGTCTTCACCGATGGCATGCAGCAATTCGCGAATGGCGGCCTCGGCGCGCGGTTGGTCGAAGACCCGTTCATTCAGGGTGACGGTGTGGGAATTCGGCTGCGCCATCGGCAGTCTCCGTTCGTGTCAGCCGTGTGTCGACGGGTTAGACGGGCCCGGGCCGCCACCGGGCGGGTCGGCGGCCTGGCCGGCCTCCGGCGGCGGATACGGCGGATACGGCGGGTAGGGCTGACCCGCATGCTGATGAGGTGGCGCCGGCCAATGCTGCGGCGGCTGCGACGGCGGGTACCAGTAACCCGGCTGTTGCGGGCCCGGCTGCTGTTGGGGCGGCGGCCATCCCGGGGCGTGCCAGCCCGCCGGCGCGCCATAGTCCGGCTGCCTGGAGCTCTGCTGCTCGCCATTGGCGCCACCGTGAGAACCGTTGTTGCCGTTGGCGTTTCGCTCGGCGTCGGCCTCTCGCGACGCGGCCGCGATGGCGGCTTTGAATGCGGGCTCGGCCTCGGGCTTGGGCCACGGCTCGCCGCGCTCGATGGCGAGCTCGCCCGGCGTCTTGATCGGCGGCTTGTCCGACGGAATGCGACCACCGAAGTCGTCGAAAAGGGTTAGCCGCGGACGCTTTTCGACGTTCTCGAAGATCGCTTGCAGCTCGGGCCGGTGCAGCGTCTCCTTTTCCAGGAGTTCACCGGCCAGCGTGTCGAGCACGTCACGATACTCGGTGAGGATTTCCCAGGCCTCGGTGTGTGCGGTCTCGATGAGTTTGCGGACTTCCTCGTCGATTTCGCGCGCGACCTCGTGCGAATAGTCGGGCTGGGTGCCCATGGTGCGGCCCAGGAACGGATCGCCACCCTCGGTGCCGTACTTCACCGCACCCAGCTTCGAGCTCATGCCGAATTCGGTGACCATCGCCCGCGCGACTTTGGTCGCCTGGTCGATGTCGGACGACGCTCCCGTGGTGGGCTCGTGGAACACCAGTTCCTCGGCGGCGCGCCCGCCCAGCGCCATCACCAGTCGCGCGATCAGTTCCGAGCGGGTGTGCAGTCCTTTGTCGTCCTCGGGAACGGCCAGCGCGTGCCCGCCGGTGTTGCCACGGGCCAGGATCGTCACCTTGTAGACGTTGTCGATGCCCGGCATCGCCCAGCCGGCCAGGGTGTGACCGGCCTCGTGGTAGGCGGTCATCTTCTTTTCCTGCTCGCTGATGATCCGGCCCTTGCGCCGCGGCCCGCCCACGACCCGGTCGACCGCCTCTTCGAGGGCGGCGCCGGTGATCACCGTGCCGTTCTCGCGGGCGGTCAGCAGCGCCGCCTCGTTGATGACGTTCTCCAGGTCGGCGCCGGTCATGCCGACGGTCCGCTTGGCCAGGCCGTCGAATTCGACGTCGGGGCCGAACGGCTTGCCCTTGGAGTGCACCCGCAACACCGCGCGCCGCCCCGCCAGGTCGGGGCTGGACACCGGGATCTGGCGGTCGAAGCGGCCCGGACGCAGCAGCGCCGGGTCAAGGATGTCGGGGCGGTTGGTGGCGGCGATCAAGATGACGCCCTGCCGCTCGCCGAAGCCGTCCATCTCGACGAGCAACTGGTTCAGCGTCTGCTCGCGTTCGTCGTGACCACCACCGAGTCCGGCGCCACGCTGGCGGCCGACCGCGTCGATCTCGTCGACGAAGATGATGCACGGGCTGTTCTGCTTGGCCTGCTCGAACAGGTCGCGCACCCGGGACGCGCCGACGCCGACGAACATCTCGACGAAGTCGGAGCCGGAAATGGTGAAAAAGGGCACGCCGGCCTCACCCGCGACGGCGCGTGCCAGCAGGGTCTTGCCGGTTCCGGGTGGGCCGTAGAGCAGCACACCCTTGGGGATCTTGGCGCCGAGCGCCTGATAGCGCGACGGGTTCTGCAGGAAGTCCTTGATCTCGTAGAGCTCTTCGACCGCTTCGTCTGCCCCAGCGACATCGGCGAAGGTCGTCTTCGGCATGTCCTTGTTGAGCATCTTGGCCCGCGACTTGCCGAACCCGAAGCCCATCCGGGCGCCGCCCTGCATGCGGGAGAACATGAAGAACAGGCCGACCAGCAACAGCAGCGGGAGCACGTAGACCACCAGCGAACCGATGATGCTGCCCTGGTTGACGGTGGTGCTGACCTGTGCATCCTTGCCGCTCAATTGGTCGTAGAGCGGGACGGCGTAGCCCGTCGGGAAGTGCGTGATGATCTTGTCGGAGCCCTCGGTGCCAGTGGCGGGGCTCTTCAGTGTCAGCCGAACCTGCTGCTCACGGTCGTCGATCTGGGCGCTCTTGACGTTGCCGGCCTTGATCTGGGACGTCGCCACCGAGGTGTCGACGGGCTTGAAGCCGCGGGTGTCGTCGCTGAAGTAGAAGAATGACCAGCCAAGCAGCAGCACGACGGCAATGGCCGTGAGCGTGCGGATCACGTTTTTGCGGTTCATATCATCGGCCGTAGTCGGCCAGGTCCTTCCCCGATACACGCAGCTGGAATACTCCAGATTACCGCCCGTGCTGATCGCCAGTCCGACCAGAGGCGGAGTCTCCATCTCAACAACGAATCGAAGTTCCCGACACCTTCCGGGGCGGGCCGGCCTGTGCTTTGGTGAACCTGTGTCTGACAGCCAGCGCATCACCGAACGGACCATCGAAACCAATGGCGTGCAGCTGCACACCCTCGAGGCGGGAGAGGCCGGCGCACCTGTCGTCGTGCTGGCGCACGGCTTTCCCGAGACGTCGTACTCCTGGCGGCACCAAATCCCGGCGCTGGCCGCCGCCGGGTATCACGTGCTGGCGCCGGACCAGCGCGGGTACGGTCGCACCACCAGTCCGGCTGACATCGCCGCCTACAACGTCGTGGACCTGTCCGCCGACCTGATCGGCCTTCTCGACGACGTCGGCGCCGAGAAGGCCGTCTTCGTCGGTCATGACTGGGGCTCTTCCGTGGTGTGGGGCACGCCCCTGCTGCACCCGGACCGGGTCGAGGCCGTCGTCGGCATGAGCGTGCCTCCGGTGCCGCGCTCCCAGGTGCCCCCGACCAAGGCATTCCGCTCGGTATTCGGCGACAACTTCTTCTACATGCTCTATTTTCAGGAGCCCGGGCCCGCCGACGCCGAGCTCGGCGCCGACACCCGCCGGACCATCACCCGCATGCTGGGCGGGCTGACGCGCTCCGACGACCCGGCCGCGGCGCTGCGGATGATCGCGCCCGGACCGGAGGGTTTCATCGATCGACTGCCGGAGGCCGACGGTCTGCCGGCCTGGATCACGCCGGACGAGATCGACCACTACGTCGGCGAGTTCGACCGGACCGGGTTCACCGGCGGGCTGAACTGGTACCGCAACCTCGACCGCAATTGGGAGTTGATGGCCGACCCACCGGCCGCCACCATCGACGTACCGGCCATGTTCATCGGCGGCACCGACGACCCGGTGCTGAGTTTCATGCGCCCCGACCGGGCACCGGAGGTGGTGACGGGCCGATACCGCGAGGTGCTGATCGACGGGGCCGGGCACTGGGTGCAGCAGGAGAAGCCGGACCGGGTCAACGAGCTGCTGCTCGACTTCCTGTCCAGCCTGAAGACCGGCGCCGGACGACCATGAAGCGCCCGCTGAACTTCGGCGTCTTTGTCACCCCGTTTCACCCGACCGGCCAATCCCCCACCGTCGCACTGGAATACGACATGGAGCGGGTCGTCGCGCTCGACCGGCTCGGCTTCGACGAGGCCTGGTTCGGCGAGCACCACTCCGGCGGCTATGAGCTGATCGCCTGCCCGGAGGTGTTCATCGCCGCGGCCGCCGAGCGCACCAAGCACATCCGGCTGGGCACCGGCGTGGTGTCACTGCCCTACCATCATCCGCTGATGGTCGCCGATCGTTGGGTGCTGCTGGACCATCTGACCCGCGGCCGGGTGATGTTCGGGACCGGACCGGGCGCGCTGCCGTCGGACGCCTACATGATGGGGATCGACCCGATTGAGCAACGCCGGATGATGCAGGAGTCGCTGGAGGCGATCCTCGCGCTGTTCCGCGCCGGGCCGAGCGAGCGAATCAGCCGGCACTCGGACTGGTTCACCCTGCGCGACGCGCAATTGCACATCCGCCCCTATACCTGGCCCTATCCGGAAATCTCCACGGCGGCAATGATTTCGCCGTCCGGACCGCGGCTCGCCGGCGCGATGGGCACCTCGCTGCTGTCGTTGTCGATGTCGGTTCCCGGCGGATACGCGGCACTGGACAACACCTGGCAGGTCGTCGAGGAGCAGGCCGCCAAGGTCGGCCGCGACGAGCCCGACCGCGCCGACTGGCGGGTGCTGTCGATCATGCACATCGCCGACACCCGCGAGAAGGCCATCGACGACTGCACCTACGGCCTGCAGGACTTCGCCAACTACTTCGGCGCCGCCGGGTTCGTCCCGCTGGCCAACGAAGTCGACGGCGAAAAGACACCGCATCAGTTCGTCGAAGACTATGCGGCCCAGGGGAATTGCTGCATCGGTAGCCCCGACGACGCGATCGCGCACATCGAAGACCTACTCGAGCGGTCCGGCGGGTTCGGGACACTGCTGATGCTCGGTCACGACTGGGCGGCACCCGAGGCGACCTATCACTGCTACGAGCTGATGGCCCGCAAGGTCATCCCGCATTTCAAGGGACATCTCGAGGCGGCCCGGTCTTCGCACGAATGGGCCAAGGACAAACGCGACGAATTGATCGGCCGCGCCGGGCAGGCCGTCGTCAAGGCGATCACCGAGCACGTCGCGGAGAGCAACTGATGCGCGCCTCGGTGCTGCGGGACGGCCGGATGGTGTACCGCGACGACGTGCCCGACCCGGTCCCCGGCACCGGTCAGGTGTTGGTGGCGGTGCGGTCGTGCGGGATCTGTGGCTCGGATCTGCATTTCGCCGCGCACGGCGCTGAGGTGCTGTCGCTGAGCAACGAGATGTCCAGCGGGGCAGGCGGAATGAGCGTCGACCTGGGCAACGACGTCTTCATGGGCCACGAGTTCAGCGCGGAGATCCTCGAAGCGGGCCCGGACACCGACACACATCCGCCGGGAACCCTGGTCACGTCGGTCCCGGTGCTGCTGTCGGGCACCGAAGTCGAGGCCATTGTCTACAGCAACACGACCGTGGGCGGCTACGCCGAACGGATGCTGCTGTCGGCGCCGCTGCTGCTGCGGGTACCGAACGGACTCGACCCGCAGCCTGCATCACTCGCTGAGCCGATGGCGGTCGGTTTGCACGCCGTGAACAAATCCGGCATCGCACCCGGCGAGCCCGCCCTGGTGCTCGGCTGCGGACCGATCGGCATCGCGGTGGTGGCTGCACTGCGCCTGCGCGGCGTTGAAACGATTACGGCAGCGGACTTTTCACCGGCGCGACGCGAGCTCGCCGGCACGATGGGCGCGCACCAGACGATCGATCCGGCGCAGGGTTCGCCGTTTGACACCGCGAAACCTGTGGTGGTGTTCGATGCGGTCGGCGTTCCGGGAATCATCGACGACGTGCTGCGCCGCGCCCGGCAGGGGACCCGACTGGTGGTGGTCGGCGTGTGTATGCAAGCCGACACCGTGCATCCGTTCTTCGCGATTGCCAAGGAGATCAGCGTCCAGTTCGTACTCGCCTACGAACCGCAGGAATTCGGTGATTCGTTGCGGGCGATCGCCGAGGGAGACGTCGATGCCTCCCCGATGATCACCGGCACCGTCGCGCTCGAAGACGTCGGGACGGCGTTCGACGATCTCGCCGACCCCGAACGGCACTGCAAGATCGTCGTCACACCCTAGGCGTGGTGCCTCATCCCCCATCGGAGGACGAGGCACCACCGTTGGCTTGAAACCGTAACGGGGAGGCGCGAATTGGAATCCGCGACCGCCGTTGCCGCCCACGACCGGCACCCCGCCCATGCTGTTGGCGACGGGCTGCGCCGTGAGGGGCTGCGAGGAGACCGGAGTGCCGAGGTTACCGACCGAGGTCACGGCTGGGCTCACCGACGGAGCCACCCCACCCCAGTTCGACTGCACCGACAACCGGCCGACCAGATCCGCCTTGCCCAGGCTGCCGAGGGCAGAGCCGGGCACGCCGGACGTGATCGGCGGGATCGCCTCGGCGACACTGGAGACCTTGGAAGCTCCTCCCATCGCCGGCCATGAAGTCCTGGACGGCAGCGGCGTGAGCGCTGACCGTCTGGTACAGCTGCGCGTGGGCGGCGAACTGCGCGGCGGTCAATTGACATGGTTCCTCCGAAAGATGCTTATCTCCAACAGCTTCAGTCGGCGTCATCGCGGCCGACGCGGATCAAGCGACACGCTAAGCCCGCCGAGTCGCGCAAGCACAGCCTCCCCGAGGCCTGTTCACCGTCGAGACAGTGACTATTCATTTAGCTGAGGGATTAAACTGGTGATTAGGAATATGAGCTTAAACCCGTTGGTATTCACTATGATTAGAAGTCATCATGAACTTCTCGATGGTTGCCAATATACACGCTAGGCTTTGCTCGAGTCATGTTCGTCGCCGATCCGCACTCATGGGCGGAGCGGCCCGACCACACACGTTATGAATAACTTTGCGGAGAAAGAACATTCGGACACAGCGTCGCAAATAACTTTTCTCTACAACAGCTTTGGTTGATCCAGCGACGCTCTCAGGCCGACGCCCGGTTCACGGCGCAGGCCCGTCTCTGCACGTCGCTGCCAGCGCTGGGCCCGACGCTGGTATATCTTGGTCCGAGCTGACCGAACTCACACGATCGAACGCAACGTGGAGCAGCTGTCGGCCCACAAAGTCGACCGTCCCGGCGTGGCGACCACGGATGCTCCCGAGGAGGCTCCATGCCCGCGGCGGCGCTCACCCTGCGACGGCAGATGCTGCGGCGTCGTCCGGTCAGCGGCGCACCGGTCGCGGCGGGCGCATCGGATCAGCTGCAACGCAGCCTCGGGGTCTTCCTGCTGACCATGTTCGGGGTCGGCGAGACCGTCGGGTCGGGCATCTTCATCGTGCTCTCGCAGTCGGTGCCGCAGGCCGGCCCGGCGGTGGTCATCTCGTTCGTCATCGCCGGCGTCGCGGCGGGCCTGGCGGCGATCTGCTACGCCGAACTGGCCTCTGCGGTGCCCGTGTCGGGGTCGGCCTACTCCTACGCCTACGCCACCCTCGGCGAGATGCCGGCGATGGGCGTCGCGGCCTGCCTGCTACTCGAATACGGCGTGTCGACCGCCGCGGTGGCCGTCGGCTGGAGCCAGTACCTCAACAAGCTGCTCGACAACGTCTTCGGATTTGTTATCCCACAGTCAATTTCGGCGGCACCGTGGGACCCGCAGCGCGGCATCCTCAACCTGCCGGCGATCGTTCTGGTAGCCCTGTGCACGCTGCTGCTGATCGGCCGCGCGTCGACATCCGCCAAGGCCAATGCGGTCATGGTGGTCATCAAGATCAGCGTGCTGGTGCTGTTCTCCGCCGTTGCATTCACCGCGTTCAACGCGGACAACTTCAAGGATCTGGCACCGTTCGGGGTCTCCGGCATCAGCCTGGCGTCCGGCACGATCTTCTTCGCCTACATCGGACTCGATGCGGTGTCGACCGCCGGCGACGAGGTCAAAGACCCGCAACGCACGATGCCGAGGGCGATCATCGCCGCCCTGCTGATCGTTACCGCGATCCACCTGCTCGTCTCGGTGGCCGCCGTCGGCGCGCAGCGGTGGCAGGACTTCAAAGGCCAAGAGGCGGTGCTGGCCGTGATTCTGGACCACATCACCGGCAACACCGCGGGCAGCACCATAGTCGCTGCGGGAGCGGTGATTTCGATCTTCTCGGTCACCCTGGTGACGCTGTACGGCCAGACCCGCATCCTGTTCACGATGGGCCGCGACGGGTTGTTACCGTCGGCGTTCGCGAAAGTGCACCCGCGCACGATGACACCCGTGCGCAACACCCTGATCGTGGCACTCTGCGTGGCGGTGCTGGCCGCGATGGTGCCGTTGGACCGGCTTGCCGAGATCGTGTCGATCGGCACGTTGACGGCGTTCATCGTGGTGTCGGCCGGAGTGATCGTGCTGCGGATTCAGGAGCCCGATCTGCCACGCGGTTTCCGGGTGCCCGGCTATCCGGTGACGCCGATCCTGTCGATCGCTGCGTGCGCCTACATCCTGTTCAGCCTGCACTGGTACACCTGGGTAGCGTTCAGTGGCTGGCTCGCGGTGGCGCTGATCTTCTACCTAGTGTGGGGGCGTCGGCACAGCGCCCTCAACGCGGTCGCCGACTAGGGTGCGATCCATGCGCGCCACTCTGCCGATCCGCCTCCTACTCGTCCTGGGCGTTGCCGCCGCGACGGCGACCGCATGCGACCACGACCCCGAGAAGGTCGGCGAACATCCACGCCAGGTGACCGTCGTAGGCGCCGGCCACGTGCAGGGTGTGCCCGACACGCTCACCGCCGACGTCGGCATCGACTTCCTGGCCCGCGACGTCACCGCGGCGATGGACCAGACCAACACCCGTCAGCAGTCGGTGATCGATGCCCTCGCCAAGGCGGGCGTCGACCGCAAGGACATCAGCACCACCGACGTCAACCTGCAACCGCAGTACGACAACGCGGGCGGCGCCATCACCGGGTATCGCGCGTCGAATTCGATCCGCGTCAAGATCCATCCCGCCGACGCGGCGTCGAGGCTGCTCGCCCTCATCGTCGGCACCGGTGGTGACGCCACCCGGATCAACTCGGTCAGCTACTCCATCGCCGACGATTCGCAGCTGGTGAAAGACGCTCGCGCGCGGGCTTTTCAGGATGCCAAGGACCGGGCGTCGCAGTACGCCCAGCTGTCCGGGCTCGGGCTCGGCCCGATCATCTCGATCTCGGAGACCTCCGGCGGCGCCTCCCCGACGGTGGCCCCGGCGCCGCGAATGATGCCGGCGGCCGTCCCGCTTGAGCCCGGCCAGCAGACCGTGAGCTTCTCGGTGACCGCAGTGTTCGAGCTGCGCTGACCGTGGTCATACAGATCCGGTTCCCCGACATCGCCACCGCACGACCTCATTACGAGAGCGTTTACTGCACCCTGGTCCATCCCACCGAACCGGAAGCCCTCTGGGTCCGCACCACGGTCCAGAAGCGCCCCGGGAAGGCAGCGACCGGCGCCCTCTGGGTTACCTGGTTCAGCCCCAACGGAATTCGTGCCACCAAGATCAACGACCTCCCCATCAGCCCGGGTGGCCTCGGTCTCAGCTGCGGGCCGGCTTTCCAGGGGCCGGCGGGCAGCCGTGGGTCGGTCGAGTCCGAACAGTTTTCCGCGCAATGGGATCTCGCATTCACACCCCGGACACCCGGACTCGAGCACCTTCGCTCCGCGCTGCTCTACCGCGCGCCACTGCCGCGGACCAAGGCGACGTCACCGGTGCCCGACCTCGACGTCGAGGGAACGCTGGTGCTCGACGACGCAGCCGTCGACCTGACCGGATGGACCGGAATGCTCGGGCACAACTGGGGCACCGAGCACGCAGCTCACTGGATCTGGTTGCGGTCCAGTGGTTTCGGCGACGACGGGACGGGCTGGCTCGACGCCGTCCTCGGCCGCGTCCGGGTCGGCCCGGTACTCGCGCCGTGGACCTCCTTCGGCGCCCTGGAACTCGACGGCACCCGTCATCAGTTGGGCGGGTTGCTCTCCCGGGGCACCTCCGTCGACGTGTCCGGCAACGGCGCGACCGTCGAACTCACCGGTTCCGGTGTATCGGTGCGGGTCCGGGCCGACGTGTCACCCGTGACCACCGTCGGTTGGGAGTATTCCGACCCCACAGGCCACCGACACGAGGTCGTCAACAGCTCCGTTGCCGACATGTCGCTCACCGTCGGTCGTGGAGGGTCTCGGGCCGAATTCCGACCGGCTCGGCGTGGGGTCCTCGAAATAGGCGGCGACCGACGCGCCTTCGACGTCCCGCTGCAGCCTTTTCCCGACTAGTCCTGGTAGACCCGCGGGTCCAGCGTCCCGATGTAGGGCAGGTCTCGGTAGCGCTCGTCGTAGTCCAGGCCGTAGCCGACCACGAACTCGTTGGGGATGTCGAAGCCCACGTAGGCGATGTCGGTGTTGGCCCGCAGCGCGTCGGGCTTGCGCAGCAGCGTGCACACCCGCAGCGAGTGCGGACGCCGCGTGGCCAGGTTGCGCAGCAGCCACGACAGCGTCAGCCCGGAGTCGACCACGTCCTCGACGATCAGCACATCGCGGTCGTTAATGTCGCGGTCGAGGTCCTTGAGGATGCGCACCACACCCGATGACGAGGTCGACGAGCCGTAGGAGCTGACGGCCATGAACTCGAACTGGGTCGGCAGCGGGATCGCGCGGGCCAGGTCGGTAACGAACATGACCGCACCTTTGAGGACGGTGACCAGCAGCAGGTCGCGGCCGTCGACGCCGGCACGTTCGCGGTACTCGTCACCGATCTGAGCGCCGAGCTCCGCGATGCGGGCCTGGATCTGCTCCTCGCGCAGCAGGACCGACTTGATGTCACCCGGATAGAGCTCCGGTAGTTCCGCTGCCACGCGCAACAGCGTGCCATGTCTGCGCACCGAGAACTAGACCGGCTCCTGGTGGAGCGCCAAAATCCCGTCGCGGCGGCCGGCGAACAGGCGCTGTCGCCGCAGCGCGGAGCCGACCGCGACGCCGCCCTGGCCGTGCCAGGCAGTGACAAGGGCGTCTACCCCGCGAATCTGCTTGTCGGTCAACCCGATCGCGCCGCCGCCGATCAGCCAGGCGCGGATGACACCGCGGCGAACCGGATCGGGCAACGCCGCCAATACCCGGGCGTCGAGGCCGTCGTTGCCGACTGCGGCAGTACCGAGAGCCTGGTCGATCAGCGCATCGATCAGGTCGGTGTCGCCGCGCAGTGCGGTCGCGGTGCGGGCCAGCGCCTCGGCCACCCCTCCCCCGAGCACGTCTTCCAGCAGCGGCAACACTTCGTGGCGTAGCCGGCTGCGAGTGAATCGCGGATCGACGTTGTGCGGGTCGTGCCAGGCATTCACGCCGAGCTCCACGCACGCGGCTTGCGTCGTCGCGCGTCTGGAACCCAGCAGCGGCCGGCACCACGGCGGGTCGTAGGACCGCATGCCGGCGATCGACCGTGCGCCTGAGCCGCGGCCCAGTCCGAGCAGCACCGTCTCGGCCTGGTCGTCGAGGGTGTGGGCCAGCAGCACGGGCCGGCCGTCGCGGGCGTCGGCGAGTGCGCCGTAGCGGGCGCTGCGCGCCGCGGCCTCCGGGCCGCCGTCGCCCCCCACTTCGACGGAAAG
Organism: uncultured Actinomycetota bacterium; assembly: GCA_963822655.1. Taxonomy (GTDB): domain Bacteria; phylum Actinomycetota; class Actinomycetes; order Mycobacteriales; family Mycobacteriaceae; genus Mycobacterium. Next base: position 380,690 of record CAWGIJ010000010.1, on the reverse strand, counting down.
CACTTGCGCGTCAACGCATCCCAGTTTTCTGGCCTGCCGCTGAGCGGTGGCGGCAACGGCTGCGGACCCGGGCTGCAGCCGGTGGTCGACGATCAGCGCGGTGGTTGGCAGCATCCTCGCCGCAATTCCTGTGAGCGCCAACGAGTCCGGGCCACCGGAGAGCGCCACACACCAGCGGTCGGCGGTGGCGAGGTGGTCTGCCACGAACGCCGCGACCGCCGCGCGGAGTTCGGCTACAGCACCCGGTCGATCCACCGCTGCGGGTATTCGATCTCGATCGGCCGGGGCAGGGTGTCCGGACTCGTCCAGACGGTGTTGAAGCGTGCCATCCCCACGCGGCCCACGACGTGGTCGACGAAGGCCTTGCCCCGGGTGTACTGGCTCAGCTTGGCGTCGATGCCCAGCAGCGCCCGCAGCAGTCGTTGCAGTGGCGGTTGTTTGCGGTTGCGTCGCTCGTCGAAGCGTGCCCGAATGCTGGACACCGACGGAATCACGACTGGCCCAACGGCATCCATCACATGCTCGGCGTGTCCCTCCAGCAACGTGCCGAGCACCAGCAGTTGGTCGAGCGCCTCCCGTTGCGGCTCGGACTGCACGGCGCGCAGCAGGCCGAGGATGCCCGCCGAATTGGGGTCTGAATCCGGGGAATCCCCACGGCTACGGGCGAATTCGGCCAGCCGGCCGACCACCTGGGAGAGGTCGTCGGTGCCGTCGGTGGTCAGCACACCGAGGGCCTGCGACATGTAGCCCGACAGCCATGGGTTGGCGGTGAACTGCACCCGGTGGGTGACCTCGTGCAGACAGACCCACAGCCGGAAATCGGCCGGGTCGACGCGCAATTGCCGTTCCACCGCGATGACATTCGGATACACCAGCAGCAACGTGCCGCCGTCGTTGAACGGGTCGTACTGGCCGAGGATGCCGGTCGAGACGAACGCCAGCACCGCGCCGGTCTGCGCGCCGGTTATCCGGCCGCTGATCATGCCGCGGGGCTTGTCGGTTCCTCCGGTCATCGCCCGCATCGACTCGGCCGCCGCCGTGATCCACTCCGGCCGGTCGATGATCCGGGCCTCGGGCACCACCGTGTCGGTCTGCATGCCGGTGACGTCGCGCACCGGCGGTTCAGCGGCTTTGGCTGCGGTAGCGAGGTTTTCGATCACCTGTCGACGGGTGTAGTCGGTGGACGGCGGGCCCGGGCGGGACAGCCGTCGGCCGACCGTCGCCGCGAATCGCCAGTCGACCGCGCGGCCGACGGTGAGCTCCGACGACGTCATGTGACGCATCCGCACGACCATAGAGTCGACGCGACCGCGTCGATCGCCGTGCGTCCACTCATCCCGGCGTCGTTCGAGATCAGCGCGAAGGTCAGCACGCGGCCGCTGCGGTCGGTCATCACACCGGCCAACGCGTTAATCGCAGTCAGCGAACCGGTTTTGGCGCGCAGCCAACCGGCGGGCCCGGCCGCATGGAACGTGGCGTCGAGGAATCGGTCCGACAGCGTGCCGCTGCCGCCCGCGATCGGCAGCAGGTCCAGCAACGGCCGCAGCTTGGGCTCGTCGGGGCCGGCGGCCGCTTGCACCACGGCGTCAAGGTTTTTCGCGGTCAGGCGGTCGTCGACAGACAGGCCACTGGAATCGCGCAGGATCGCGCTACCGGTGTCGATGTGTGCGGTGCTGAGCCGATTGGTGACCGCCGAGACGGCGCCGGTGAAGCTCAGCGGCCGCTGCATCGACGCCGCGACTTCACGCGCGATGCATTCGGCCATCACGTTGTCCGAGACGTTCATCATCTCGTTGAGTCGGTCGATCAGCGGCGCCGACTGGACCGCGGCCAGCTGCCGCGCCCCGGTATCCACGGGCTGGGTGGTGACGGTGACCCGTTGCGGGTCGACGCCGAGTGCGGCGGCCAGCGCGTGGCCGGCATCCAGCGCGGGCGTCGCTGATCGCCGCGACTCGTCGGTGGCCGGCTGGATGCGGCCGGCGTCGAGCATCACCGACTCGATCGGCGAGATGTCGCCGCCATCGATGTCGGCCGGATCCCAGCCGGGAGCGAAGGTGGGCCCGGTGAACAGCGAGGTGTTCACCTGGATGGCGGTCGGGGTGACGCCGCTACGCCGGATCTGCTCGACGAGATCGCTGAGCCGCGGCGCGCCGTGGTACCAGGTGTCCTGCCCGGGCGCCGCGCCCGACAGCGTCGGGTCGCCACCGCCGACCAGCACGATGGTGCCGGGTTCAGCGGCGGCGACGACGCGGGTCGTCACCCGGGCGTTGCGGTCCAGCGCCAGCAGAGCCGCGGCGCTGGTCAACGTCTTGTTGGTGGACGCCGGCTGCAGCAGCACGTCGTCGGACTGCTGCCAGAGTTCCTCGCCGGTCATCGCGTCGGTGACGCGGCCGCCGAGCCTGCCCAGATTGGGGTCGGCCGCCACCAGGGACATTGCCGCGGCCAGCCCCGCGTGGCTCGGCATCGGGGCGCTCGCCGCGACCGGCACCAGGCCCGGCTTGGCCGTGACGCCCGGCGGCGGGGGCGGCACGTGCGCGCTGGCGCCGTGACCGTTGGAAGTCAGCAGCGCGGCCGCGGCCACCAAGGCGGCGACGATCGCCAGCACGCCCGCCCCCACGCCCAGGTGGGTAGACGTACGCCACTGAGTGGGACGCATGGCTCTCCTGACTCCTCTGGGCCCATTGTGCTTCAAGCCCCAGCGGACCGACGTGGCGCGGGAGCCCTACGATCAACGCCAAGCAACATTTCTCAGGCGAAGGAGCCGGACCGGTGCAATTCGACGTGACTGTCGAGATCCCCAAGGGTCAGCGCAACAAGTACGAAGTCGACCACGAGACCGGCCGGGTTTTTCTCGACCGCTACCTCTACACGTCGATGGTCTATCCAACGGATTACGGCTTCTTCGACGACACCCTGGGTGAAGACGGCGATCCGCTGGACGCCCTGGTGCTGCTGCCGCAGTCGGTCTTCCCGGGCGTCGTGGTGAAGGCGCGGCCGGTCGCCATGTTCCGGATGACCGACGAGGCCGGCGGCGACGACAAGGTGCTGTGCGTGCCGGCCAAGGATCACCGCTGGGACCACATCCAGGACATCGGGGACGTTCCGCAGAACGAGCTGGACGAGATCAAGCACTTCTTCACGCAGTACAAGGCGCTCGAGCCGGGCAAGTTCGTCAAGGCCGCGGACTGGGTGGGCCGCGAAGAAGCCGAGGCTGAAATTCAGCGGTCGATCGAGCGGTTCAAAAAAGAGGGTCACTGACGGGCTTTCGGCTCTGAGCGAACGCGCTTGAGTCGAAGCCGCGGGCCCGCGGTGGCATCCTGACTAGGTGGGCCCGGCACATTTCGCCGCCAACTTCTGGTGGCTGCTCTTTCCACTCAGCGGCACGATCTTCGGCGCCGTGCGCGCGGTCGCGGCGGCACATGAGCGGCGGGCCGTTCGCCGGCTCGAAAAATATCGGCTCAAACAGCAGGCCAAGATCGCGATCGCGGAGGCCTCGGGGCGCGGGCGGGCCAACGAGGACAGCCAGCGGCGCGAACTCGTCAAACTCCTTGCTGCGCATGACCGGACCGACGCCCGCTGGCTGGACTACGAGGTCGACATCGCCCGATTACTCGACTTCCCGCTGATGACCGATCTGCGCAACCCGCTGACCGTCGCGTTCCACAAGGCCAAGCAGCACGCCGATCTACTGCGGCCGGAGCGGCCCGACGACCTGCTCAGCGACCGCAGCGCGCAACTCGAATACCGCGAGGCCGTGCACGAGTACGTCAGCGCTTTCGAGATCGCCGAGACCGAGGCGGTTCGCCGCCGACGCAGCGACTTTTCCTCCGACGAACAACAACGACTGGCACGCGCGCAGCACCTACTGCGGTTGGCCGAGGACGAGGCGGCGGCGCCGCAGGAACGCCAGAACGCCTACGCCCGGGCGGGTCGCGAACTCGAGGGGCTGATCGCGCTGCCGGCCGCCGCACGGGCCGCCATCGAGCGACGGATCGCCGCGCAGATCGAGGCCTGACGGCGCTTGGGCCCCGCCGGGCTCCCTAGTCGGTGCACTCGGAGGTGGCACCCTTTTTTCGTTGTGACCGATGTGGCTCAGCGCGGCGCTTGCGGCTCGTCACCACGGGTCGCCAAGATGCTGGCGACCGCGGCCACCGCCAGGGTCACCGCGATGACCCCGAGGCTGAGCAGCGTCGAAATCTCCGGGACTTCCAGGTGCTTGCCACCATTGATGAATGGCAGATCGTTTCCGCGCAGCGCATGCAGGATCAGCTTGACGCCGATGAACACCAGGATCACCGCAAGACCCTTGGACAGATAGACCAGCCGCTGCAGCAGACCCTCGACGATGAAGTAGAGCTGCCGCAGTCCCATCAGCGCAAAGACGTTGGCGGCCAACACCAGATAGGGCTCCGATGTCAAGCCGTAGATCGCAGGGATCGAGTCGAGCGCGAACACCAGGTCGGTGGCGCCGAGCGCGATGACCACCAGCGCCATCGGCGTAATCGACCGTCGCCCAGCATCTTTGACGGCCAGCTTGCGGCCGTGCCAGTCGTCGGTCACGCTCATCCGCTTCCGGGCGAAGCGGACCAGAGCGTTCTCGGTCTCGCCGTCGTGCGTCGCGCCGCGCGCCAATCGCGCGGCCGTGTAGACCAGGAATGCGCCGAAAATGTAGAACACCCAGGTGAATCGCTGAATCGCCGCGGCGCCGAGCGCGATGAATACGCCGCGGAAGACCAGAGCGATCACGATGCCAATGAACAAGGCCTCGCGCTGATAGACCCTGGGCACGCCGAACCCGGCCATGATGATCACGAAGATGAACAAGTTGTCGACCGAGAGGCTGTACTCGGTCAGCCAGCCGGCGAAGAACTGGATCGCGTACTGCTGGCCGTGAAAAAACCACGTCCAGATTCCGAAGCAGATCGCCAGGCCGATGTAGGCCGACAGGCCGAGCGCCGAGCGGCGCATGCTCGGTTCCCCCGACCCGCGTGCCATAACGGCCACGTCGAACATCAGCACCGCGACGGTGATGACGAGGGTGAAAATCCACTCCAGCAGGTGGACGTGCACGCAGATACCTCCGGTCGTTGACAACCAGAGGTCTCTTCCACCGTCGCCGGGCAACGGCCCGCGAGCCGGTCACCCAATGCTGGGCGACGTGATGACGACTCCGCGGTGTGAGGAATACTCCCCTCCGCGAGCAGTCTGTCAGGTCCGGGCCGTCGCAGCATGCCAAGGGTGGTGACGGCTGTGAGTATTTTCGAACCGTGACCGAAGTGGGCGGCAGCCCTGGCGTTGGAGCGTTCGCGAGTCCGATAGCTCGCAGCAGCGTGGCACGAGTGGGTACCGCGACCGCGGTGACCGCGGTCTGCGGCTACGCCGTGGTCTACCTGGCGGCCCGTGACCTGGCGCCGGCCGGCTTCTCGGTGTTCGCGGTGTTTTGGGGAGCGTTCGGGCTGGTCACCGGCGCGGCCAATGGCTTGCTGCAGGAGACCACCCGCGAGGTGCGCTCCGCCGGCTACGCGGAGGTGCTGCCGGACGCCCGCACGGTCCCGTTGCGGGTGGCGGCCCTGGTCGGGGTCGGCGCCGCTGCGGTCATCGCGTGCAGCTCGCCGCTGTGGAGCGGCCGGGTGTTCGCGCAGGAGCACTGGCTGTCGGTGGCGCTGCTCAGCGTCGGGCTTGCGGGTTTCTGTCTGCATGCCACGCTGCTGGGCATGCTGGCCGGCACCAACCGCTGGACACAGTACGGGTCGCTGATGGTCACCGACGCCGTGATCCGAGTCGCGGTCGCGGCGGCGACCGTGCTGGTCGGGTGGAGCCTGGTCGGTTTCTTGTGGGCCACCGTTGCGGGCGCAGTGGCGTGGCTGATCATGATCGCGGCCTCGCCGACGACGCGGGCGGCGGCGCGGCTGTTGACGCCCGGTGGCACCGCCACGTTTTTGCGCGGGGCGGCACATTCGATCACCGCCGCCGGGGCGAGCGCGATTCTGGTGATGGGTTTCCCGGTCCTGTTGAAGCTCACGTCCAGTCAGCTCGGCGCCGAGGGCGGGGTGGTCATCTTGGCGGTCACATTGACGCGCGCGCCGCTGCTGGTGCCGCTGACCGCGATGCAGGGCAACCTGATCGCGCACTTCGTCGACCAGCGCAGCGCACGCCTGCGAGCCTTGCTGGCACCGGCGGGACTGGTCGCCGCCGTCGGCGCGGTCGGTGTGCTGGCGGCCGGCCTGGTCGGCCCGTGGTTGTTGCGCGCCGCATTCGGGCCGGACTACCACACGGCCGGCGCGCTGCTGGCCTGGCTGACCGCCGCGGCGCTGACGATCGCGATGCTGACGCTCACCGGCGCCGCCACAGTTGCCGCGGCGCTGCACCGCGCCTACGCACTGGGCTGGGTGTCCGCGACGGTCACCGCGATGCTCTTGCTTTTGCTGCCGATGCCGCTGGAGACCCGGACGGTGGTCGCGTTGCTGTGCGGTCCACTCGTCGGGATCGCCGTGCACCTGGTCGCGCTTGCTCGTATCGGCCGCTGAACCGCGTGTACCTTGTGGGCTTGATATGCCCAGTGAAACGCGCGACGTCTGGATCGTGGTGCCCGCCTACAACGAAGCGGGCGTCATCGGCGACGTGATCGGCGAGTTGCGGTCGAAGTTCCCGAACGTGGTGTGTGTGGACGACGGCAGCGCGGACGACACCGGCGAGGTCGCGTGGAAGTCCGGCGCGCATCTGGTGCAGCACCCGGTGAACCTCGGTCAAGGCGCGGCCATCCAGACCGGCGTCGAGTACGCCCGCCGCCAGCCCGGCGCCCGGGTCTTCGCCACCTTCGACGCCGACGGACAGCATCGCGTCACCGATGTGCTCGCGATGATCGACCGACTCGACGCCGACCCCGCGGACATCGTCATCGGCACCCGGTTCGGCGCCGGGGTGAGCCGGCCGCCACTGCTGAAACGTGTCGTGCTGCAGACCGCTGCCGCGCTGAGCGCACGCGGCCGGCGACTGGGCCTGACCGACAGCCACAACGGTCTGCGGGTGTTCAACAAAACCGTGGCCGACCGGTTGGACATCACCATGAACGGGATGGGTCACGCCACCGAATTCATCATGCTGATCGACGAAAACCGTTGGCGGGTAGCCGAACAACCCGTCGAGGTGCTCTACACCGAGTACTCCTCGGCCAAGGGCCAGCCGTTGCTCAACGGGGTCAACATCATCGTCGATGGATTCCTGCGGGGAAGGATGTCGCGATGAACTGGATTCAGGGCCTGCTGATCGCCTCGATTTTCGCGCTGGTGGTCTACCTCGTGCGGTCCCGCCGCAGCGCTCAGTCGCAGGCTTGGGTGAAGGTCGGCTTCGTGCTGTTCGTGTTGGCCGGTGTGTATGCGGTGCTACGGCCCAACGACACCACGGTGGTGGCGCACTGGCTCGGCGTCGCGCGCGGCACCGACCTGATGCTGTACGCGTTGATCGTCGCGTTCAGCTTCAGCACGGTCAGCACCTATCTACGGTTCAAGGATCTCGAGTTGCGTTACGCGCGACTGGCTCGCTCGATCGCGCTCGACAATGCGCAGGCACCCAACCAGAACTAAAATCGCTGCCGGGCAACTCATTTAGGAATTTCGCATGAGTCTTTGTGCGCTTTCCCAGTTTGTACACATATCGCTTTAGGCTCGCCTCAACCTTCGGCCCTTACGGGGCTGGGACACGATCGGGGGCGACTCATGACTCGACTCGCGTACGTAATAGCCGTCGCTGCATGTTCGTTCGCCGGAACCGCGGTGCTGTCGGCACCTGTTTCGGCCGCCGACGTATATGACGCGTCGTCCTACACGTTCGATCCTGTCTCGCCGGAAACCGTGACCGGCTTCTACAACCTCATGACCGCTCCGCCCGGAATCAACGAAAGTCTGCAGGGCTACCAGGCTTTCGACGTTCTCAGTGACGAGTCCGATGACCCGGTAGGACATTTCACCGCCTACGTGTCGACCGCCTCGTTCCTGACACCACACCTCGACAACATCAACGACGCCGTGGTCAGCAGTCAGGTGCTCTACGTCAGCCCCGACGTGCCCGGCTATGACGACCCCACCGGCATCGCGCCGGCAGCCGGATCCGTCATCAGCACGACCCACAGCTTCGGCGGACTGTTCACCAACATCTACTCCGCCATACCTGTCGGCGACGGCACCAACACGGTCGCCGACATCTTGAAGACGCCCTTCGGCACCATCGACTTGTCCCAACTGGTCAACTTTTTGGGCTTCGACGCCGCCGACGTTCCGTCGGTGCTGCCCGACGAGATCACCGCGATCAGCGACCCCGTGTGGACCGGGGTCAATGGACTTCCTCCGCTGACAATTGCACTGCAGGGCTACCAGGCGTTCCAGTTCGGCGACAACCCCGATGCGACGTTCAACGCCGTGCAGACCACCACCACGGACGGCATCGGCTTCCACACCGAGGCATTCCTGGTCACCGAGGAAACCGGGACCGCCGCCTCGCTGCCCGTCGGATCTATCTACAACACAATTGATTTCGCGAATCTGTCGAATGTCTACTCGTCCATTCCGCAGGCAGACGGCACCGACGAAGTCACGAATCTCCTCATCAACACCGACACCGGGCAGACCCTAGACCTCTCCTGGCTGTTCGCCGACGCGGACGCGTCGGCCGGCCTCAACGACGGCTCGTTCATCCAACCAATCACGTTCGGGGATCAGATCATTGCGCTCGCACCTGATTCGGATCTGACCTTCACCGGTATCAACGGCCTTCCGCCCGGGAACGTCTCGATTCAGGCAGATGCGATATTCGGCCTCTTCGACGAGGGCCTCGATGATCCGACTTCCACCTTCGGCGCCGACGTGACCGTCGTGCAAACCATGTTCCTGAGCAATTACACGGAGTCGATCCTCGTCACCGATTCGCTGAACCCGGATCTGCCGACCGGTTCGCTCATCGACTTCACCAACTACGGTTTCGGCTTCGAGAATCTCTACATGGATCTGCCCGGGCTCGGCGCTGACGGCGAGAACCTGATCACCGCCACGCTCTCAACTCCGTTCGGTGACTTCGACTTGTCGTGGCTGTACGCGATGCTGGACGCCTCCGCCGGTCTTTCCCCGGCTGACGGACTGGTGTCGTTCGCCGACGCACCCTGGCTCGAACTGTTCGAGACAATCTTCGATCTCTGACGAACCGACCTGGATTTAGACCGAGATCGGCTCGCACTTGACAGCGCGCCGGCACCCGATCAGAAGCGGTCTAGCCATTGTTACGGATGCTGCACCTGTGCCGTTTCGCAGAAATTAACAGCTTTTTCACACCTAATTTCGTGATTTTCACAGGTTTCGGCTCAGGGCGGTTTAATGTCGGCTAACCCGTGGTGTCGGCACCACGGGCGATGACCACCGATAAATGAGTGGAGGCTCAGATGAGGCAACGCCCCTTCCGCATCCTGTGCGCCGCGGCCGGCGGGCTGCTTGGCGCAGGCTTCGTCCCAGCTGCCCTCGCCGCTGCGGACACCTACACCATCGGTCCCGCGGCGGGATCCGAGCTGGTCACCGACTTCTACGGGCTCGGAACCAACGGGTGGCAACAGACTCCGCCTGCACTGGCCCTCAGTGTCGACGGTCAGCAGCTGTACAGCTACACCGACACGACAACCAATACCAACGGGACATTCGAAGCCTTCGTGAGTACCAGCACGAACATGTACGGCGCCACCACAACGGAAGTCATGGTCGCCCCCGGCACCTACGCCGACAACGCTCCGCCGGTCGGCTCGGTGTTCGACACCACCACCAACTCCCACAACGCCAACTACACCTTTTACTCCGACCTCAAAGGTGCCGGGCCCGGTGACAAAGACGTGATCACCGAGATCTCGCACAACGCGTTCGGGTCGCACAACGTCGCCACCAGTTATGACGCGGCAGCGGTGGTGCAGACCGACCAGTTCAACATCGGCAACGGTTACACCATCGATGCGGTCCCCTCCACGGACCCTGGCGGTGGATACGACATGACCGGGATCAACGGGTTGCCGCCCGACGACATGGTCTATCAGGGCAGCCAACTTTTCAACGTCGAAGACGCGCAGGGGAACGTGGTCGGATCCTTCGAGGCTCTGAAAACCACCACGTCGGATCTGGCGGGCAGTTACACCCAGGCGCTTCTCGTCACCCAGGACATATCAGGGCCCGTGGGTACCGGGGCGGGCGACATCCCAAACGTCGGCTCGGTCTACAACACGTTCACGATCGGTGGCATCAGGAGCATCTACGAGGACCTCACCCCGACTCAGCAGGGCGCCAAGGACGTCGTCATGTATGGCTTCACGAACCCCACCAACAGCAACGGTTTTGATGCCTCCGCAGCTCCCGCCCTCGGCGCGCAGCAGTACATCCCCTTCGGCACCGGCGATCACATCGTTGCCGACCCCAGCTTCCAAGAGGTATTCACCGGCGTTAATGGCCTCCCGCCCTACGACGTCGCCATTCAGGGCTACCAGCTGTACGACGTCGAAAACGCGCAAGGCACCGTCCTCGGGACCTTCTACGGCGACGTGACCACCACCGAAAATGGCTACGGTCACATCAACCAGGCCATCGTCGTTACTCAGGACGTAATGAACCCGTCCAACGACCCCACCGTTGGCTCGGTGTTCGACACCGCTCCGCATGGATTGGGCGGCGAGCTGGTCTACACCGACCTCGTGGGGGCCGGATCCAACAACACCAACCTGATAACGGAGTCGATACTCAACGCCTCCCACGAGACGACCCGCAACCTCCACCAGACGTACGACTTCTCCCAGCTGTTTCACAACGTCGAGTTCCAGAGCTACACCGAACCCGCGGCCGCCGCCGATCTTTCTTCTCAGGGGGGGTTCGTCGCCGAACTGCTGCATGCTTTCGACCCGGCAGCGCTGGCAAGTGTCGACCCGGCGGCGGCAGGCCTCGATGCCACGCCACTGCTCGACATGTTCCCCCACTTAGAAGCGGCGGTGAACCTTCTGACCGGCCTGTTCTGATTCCCCCAGTAGGCAGACCGGGCAAACCAATTCCCGCCCGGCTTGCCTGAAGATTTATCAGGTGTGACATATGTGAGTCACATTTTTTTTAGACAGTTTTCCCAGTTTTGGACCCCGGCACGTTATTCTTAGGCCGGCTTTGGCTCAAAGTCGCTGGTAAACGTCTGAAAAAATCTTCTAAGGGGGGGCCTGATGGCTCGTCGTCGTATTGCACACACGCTGGGGGCGGCGGCCGGGGGGCTGCTGGGCGTTGCGTTCCTGCCGAGTGCGGTTGCCCTCGCCGACGGCACCTACGACGGTTACGACCTCATCGGTAACAACGACTTTGCCGTGAACGCCGGCGGAGTGCGCGACTTCTTCGTGTCGGTTCCGCCCGCTGCGGAGGGCACTGTTCAGGGAACTCAGAGCTTCGACTGGACCGGACCAAGCAGCTCTAGCGGCACCATCGACGCCTTGGTCGGGAATAACACCGACTTGCTCGGCGACACCAACCAGGCAATCTATGTCACTGGTGATTCGGCCACAGGTGGTCCGGGCGCCGGCTCGGTGTTCGACACCTTCTCCTACACCAACGGATACTCGACCGTGTACTCCGACATCGTCGGGGCCGACGGATCACACGACATCACCTACGACTGGGTCACCCCGTCGGGTCAGGTGATCAACATTCCCACCACCTACGACGCGGCTGCCCTCACGGCGCTGCCGCAAAGCGAGGGATTGCCCGACGGCTACAGCTACCTGCTCGACGGCGCGGAGACACACTACGGAATATCGGCCATCTTGCCGGCCGCCGCTGACCTGCAGGGATATCAGGCCTACAACGTCATGGACGGCGCCACAAACGTCGGCCATTTCACCGCCGACGTGACCGATACCTCGGACTACCTTGGTAACTCCAGCCAGGCACTGCTGGTCACTGCGTCCAGCGGTGACGGTCCGGCGGTCGGCTCGGTATTCAACACGTTCTTCGTCGGGCCGTTCCAGAGCGTCTACGCCGCCATCCCGAACGCGGACGGTACGGGCGACACGGTGACGGACACCATCGTGACTCCCTGGGGCAACATCAACCTCCCCACCACATTCGATGCGGCAAGTGGCCTCGCGGGGATTCTCAACGGCACCGCGCCCCTCGGTCAGGAGATCTCGACCAACTCCTTCGACATCACGCCGATTCTTCATACCGCCGTATCGGACACTCCGGCGACGCAGATCGTCGGGGTTGACGGGCTTCCGCCCGAAGACGTGGTGATCCAGGGCACCCAGGCGTTCAACTATGACGACCTGACCGGCGGCAACAATGACGGCACCTTCTTAGCCAACGTGACCCAGAGTGCGATCACCTTCGGCAACACCACCCAGGACCAGTACGTCGTCACCCAGGACCTGACGGGTCACGCTCCTGGGGTCGGCTCGGTCTTCGAGGTCGACAACTACGGACACGGCTACGAACTCGTTTACTCCGACCTAGTCGGGGGGAGCTCGGACGGCCACAACCTGATCGCCGAGACCTTGGTGACGCCGTTCGGCGACTACAACATCCCGACCACTTTCGATGCGACGTCGACGCTTGGTTCGGATTCGTCACAGCACTTCGGCGGACTGTTGGCTCAGGAAGCAGCGAGCATGTTCGGCTTGTCATCCGCCGCCAGTGCCGAGCCGGCATCGGCCATCGACTCCAGCTCGCTGGCCGAGATGTTCCCGCATCTGGCAACAGCGCTCGACGGCGGCTCGTTGGCGGACCTGTTCCCCAACCTGGCAGCGGCTTTCGACCCCAGCACGTTCGCCGATGTGTTCCCGCACCTGGAAGCGGGCCTGAACCTGCTGACCGGTTTGTTCTGACGTTCTACGCGATTCGGCCCCGTTCCGCGACTGGAACGGGGCCGAATTGTTTGTCAGCGCGCGCCGACGCCCCAGTGCAGACCGCGCGAGGTCAGCAGCACTAATCCGAGCGAAACAGCCGCAACGACAACAAGTCCGACGATGGCGACCACCAACGGCCGCCACCCGGTACGGACGATTTCTCGAATGTTGGTATTGAGACCCACGCCGGCGAAGGTCAACAGAAACGCCCACTTCGACACATTCGCGACGCTGGCGACCTGCCCCTTGCTGAGCCCGTGCGCGGTCGCGATCGCCGAGACTGCGAGGAAACCCAACACGAACTTCGGAAATTTGTCCCACACGAAAGCCGCCCGCGCGCGCAGACCGGGTGCCACCGCGTCAGCCTCGCCCCGCGACGACCAGTAGAGCGCGAAGCCGAGGACCACGAAACCGATCAGGGCGTTGCGGGTCGATTTCACCAGCACCGCCACCTTGCCCGCCTGCTCGGAATACAGGTAACCGGTCGCGGTGGTTTCCGCGGTGTTGTCCACGGAAAGCCCTGCCCACAAACCGAATTCGTGATCCGAGAGACCGATCGCGTGGCCGATCGGGGGTAAAGTGAACAGGCCCACCGCGCCGAGCGCCAGTATCGCGGCAATGGCGTAGGAGACATCCGAGTTACGGGCGCGAATCGCACCTTTGGACGCGATGATCGCTGACACGCCACAGATCGACGTCCCGATCGCCAATAATGAACCGAGCTTGCCGGACAAACCCAGAAACCGAGCCGCGGCCAGAATGATGCCACCGGCGATGGTCATATCGACCAGAATCTGCACCAGCGATATCCCGCCTAGCTTGAGGACGTCGCCGAGGACGAAGCGCACTCCGAGCGCGACGATGCCGATTTTCAGCCAGAACTCGTAGGTCTGCACACCAGCGCGGAATACGCGATGCAAGCCGACGGTGTTCGTCACGAACAGACCGATCAGGATCGCCCACAACACGTACTCGATGTCCGGAACGACCCAATGTTCCTGACGGGCAAGCGAATTCCACCACGTCTGAGAATACTTGCCGAGCAGTCCCACTGCGATCAGCAGCAGCACGCCAGGCACATACGCGAAGACGTTCCCGGTGGTCAAGCTTGCTTCGTCCGGTTCGGCCTGGTCGTCGACGACGGTGCTCACCGGGTCACCACGGAATCTTGGGCAGCAGCCCGGCCACAGCCAACAACACCACGACGCCGGCGACAATTGTGGCCCACCAGTCGAGGCTGATCCGGCTCACGCGATCTTCAATGCTCACCGCCGAATGTTGACGCCGCTCGCGTTGCGAGGCAAGAGATTACCTCGACCTGATCAATTAACCGCAGGTGTCGGTGCGGTAACTAGCGGGCGTGCGTTCGGAAGTACTCGACGGTGCGGGCCACTCCGTCGTCGATCTTCACCTGCGGGCGCCAACCCAGAACTTCTGCGGCCAAACCGATGTCGAGGCAGGACCGCTTCAGGTCGCCGAGTCGCGGCGGGTGAAACTCCGGGTCGTCCGGTGCGCCGACCGCCTTGGCCACCGCCGAATGCAGTTGGCGGTCAGAGGTTTCCACGCCGGTGCCGACGTTGAAGCGTTGCCCGCCGCCCTCGGGGCCCGAGGCTTTGACGAACGCGTCCACCACGTCGTCGACGAACACGTAGTCGCGGGTGTTGGAGCCGTCGCCGAACACCTTGGTGGGCTTGTCCGACAGCAGCGCCTGCGCGAAGATCGCGACCACGCCGGCCTCGCCGTGCGGATCTTGGCGCGGCCCATAGACATTGGCGGGTGCGATGTGTGAGCACTCCAGGCCGTAGAGATGCCGGAAGGTGTTGAGGTAGATCTCGCCGGCCACCTTCCCCGCGGCGTACGGCGACGCCGGATCGGTGGGAACGGCCTCGCTGGTCGGGTAGGTCGGCGGAGTGCCGTAGATCGAGCCGCCCGACGACGTGTGCACGACCTTGCGCACTCCGGTCTGACGCGCCGCGTCGGCGATCCGCACCGTGCCGATGACGTTGACCGAGGCGTCGAACTGCGGGTCGGCCACCGAGTGCCGCACGTCGATCTGCGCGGCCAAATGGAATACCACCTCGGGGCGGTGCTCGTCGAAGATCGCCCCGCAACTCGGCGGTGACGATGTCGGCCTCGACGAAGCTGAACTCGGCGGTGTCGGCCAAGTGCTCGATGTTCGTTGCCCGCCCGGAGGCGTAGTTGTCCAGGCCGGCGACGGTGTGGCCGTCGCTCAGCAACCGGTCGACTAGCGTCGACCCGATGAACCCGGCAGCCCCGGTGACCAGTGCGCGCACCGGCTCACCATACCGACGGGCCGGCCGGCTACCGAAAACCGCGCTGGTCGCCGCGGTGCTCGTCGCTGTTGCGCTGGTGATCCGCGGGGTGCTGGCGTGTCGCGGCTACTTCTACTGGGACGACTTCATTCTGGTCAGCCGGGCCGGCACGCACGGCCTGCTGTCACGAGAGTTCCTGTTCGACGACCACGACGGCCACGTGATGCCGGCCGCGTTTCTCATCTCCGGGGCCATCACCCGGCTGGCGCCGTTGAACTGGGTCGGGCCGGCCGTCAGCCTGGTGGTGCTGCAACTTCTGGCGTCGCTGGCGCTGCTGCGCGCACTGCACGTGATCCTGGGGTGGCGGCCCATATTGCTAGTGCCGCTGACCTTCGCGCTGTTCACCCCGCTGGGCGTGCCGGGGTTCGCGTGGTGGGCGGCGGCGCTGAACTCGCTGCCGATGCTGGCCGCGCTGGCGTGGGTCTGCGGTGACGCAATTCTGTTGATGCGCACCGGTAATCAGAGGTATGCGTTCACCGGCACGCTGGTCTACTTCGGCGGTCTGCTGTTCTTCGAGAAGGCCGCGGTCATTCCGGTCGTCGCGTTCGCGGTGACGGCACTGCTGTGTCACGTGCAGGGCGACCGCAGGCCGTTGGCAACGGTGTGGCGTGCCGGTCTCCGGTTGTGGGCGGCGACGCTGGGCCTGGCCGCCGCGTGGGTCGGGGTGTATCTGGCCGTGGTGAATCAGCGCCGGTGGAGTTCGGATCTGGCGATGACGTGGGACCTGTTGCGCCGCTCCGTGACTCACGGCATCGTCCCCGGTCTGGCCGGCGGTCCGTGGCAGTGGGGCCGGTGGGCACCGGCCTCGCCGTGGGCGACGCCGACGACGACGGTCATGGCGGTGGGCTGGCTGGTGCTGGCCGCCGTGCTGGGCCTGTCGCTGGCGCGCAAGCAACGCATCGCGCCCGTGTGGTTGACCGCGGTCGGCTACGTGGCCGCCTGTCAGGTGCCGATCTACCTGATGCGCTCGTCGCGGTTCACCGCGCTGGAGCTGGCCCAAACCTTGCGCTATTTGCCCGATCTCGTCGTCGTGCTGGCGTTGCTGGCCGCGGTCGCACTGTGCGCGACCAACCGCCCGTCGTCGCGATGGCTCGACGCGTCCGCGCCGCGGACGGCGGCGACGATGGCCTTGGCTGCGGCGTTCGTGGCGAGCAGTCTGTATTCGACCGCGACGTTCCTGACGTCGTGGCGCGACAACCCCGCCCAGCCCTACATCGAGAATGCCCGCCGTGATCTCGCTGTCGCACAGGCCAACTCGAACACACCGCTGCTCGACCAGGAGGTCGATCCGCTGGTCCTCGGCCGGGTGGCATGGCCGCAGAACACGGCAAGCCACCTGTTCGCGCTGCTTCACGATCGACCCGAATTCGCCTCGACAACAACGCAATTGAGAATGCTGGACACGAAGGGCCGATTGGTCGACGCGCAGGTGACGTGGGTGCGCGCGATGCACCCCGGGCCGGTGCCGCAGTGCGGATACCTGGTGCAGCCCGACCACCCGATCGAGATCGGCCTCGACGGCCCGCTGCTACCCACGGACTGGACGGCCGAGGTCAACTACCTGGCCAACAGCGACGGTTCGATGACAATGGCGTTGTCCGACGGGGTGGCGACCCGTGTCCCGGTGCATCCGGGGCTCAACAAGGTGTTCGTGCGACTGCCCGGCGCGGGCGACGTCCTTCGGGTGCGCGCCAATACCGCCGCGCTGAGCGTGTGCATCGCCGCGGGGCCGGTCGGCTACGTAATGCCGAGGTGACCGGCGAGTGTGCGACTGGCCGCACACTCGGCGAAAAGGGTGGAGCCACCTAGGAGAATCGAACTCCTGACCTGCTCATTACGAGTGAGCTGCTCTACCGACTGAGCTAAGGTGGCGTGCCCCGACGGGCGGGACGAGTGTACGGCAGCGCCGCGTGAGCGCCCAAAACGACCGCCTAGTCGCGCAGGGCCTGCCCGATCGTGGCGACCATCGCGTCCACGGCGAATTTCGGCTTGACGTTGATCGCCAGCGCCTCGCGGCATTCCAGCACGGCTTCGATGCAGCGCAGCAGCCGATCGGCCGGCACGTGGGCGGCCATCGACGCGATCTGCTCGGCCATGTCGGGGTGGTTGGCCCGCGGTCCCGGTGCGCTCGCGGCGACCAGCAGCGCGTCGCGGAAGTAGGTGGCCAGGTCGATCAGCGCGCGATCCAGCGCATCCCGTGACGCCCGGGTCTGGCGCGACTTCTGCCGTCGCTCAAGGTCTTTCAGCGCACCCGCGGATCCGCGCAGTGCGCCGGCAGCGCCCTTGCCGGTGCCGCCGGCACCCAGGGCCGTCCGCAGTTCCTCGGTCTCGGCCTCGTCGCGGTCGGCCGTCAGCACCGCCGCCTCGGCCTCGGCGGACGACACCAACGCCTCGGCCGCAGCAAACGCCTTCGACCGGGTCGCCGCGTCGCGGGCCAACCCCAGCGCCTGCAGTCGGCGCTCGCGGGCCGCCGGGTCGGTCGCCAGCCGCCGCGCCCGCCCGACATGACCTCCACTGACCGACGCCGCCCAGTTCGCCGTCGCGGCCGACAACCCGTCGCCATCGATCAGAACCTGCGCGATGGCGTCCGGCGGCGGCGTCACCAACGCGACGTGCCGGCAGCGCGACCGCAGTGTGATCGCGATGTCCTCCGGATCGACGGACGGCGCGCACAACAGGAAGACCGTGGACGGCGGCGGCTCTTCCACCACCTTCAGCAACGCGTTTGCCGCGCCCTCGGTGAGCCGGTCGGCGTCCTCGACCACGACGATCTGCCAGCGCCCGGTGCTGGGCCGCCGCGACGCGATCTGGACGATCGCGCGCATCTCCCCGACCCCGATGGACAGTCCTTCGGGGATGACGCGGCGGACGTCGCCGTGGGTGCCGGCCATCGTCGTCGTGCAGGACCGGCATTCCCCGCAGCCGGGCAGCCCCTCGGACGTGCATTGCAGTGCGGCCGCGAAGCACAACGCGGCCACCGAGCGCCCCGAGCCGGGCGGGCCGGTGATGAGCCAGGCGTGCGTCATCGCGGCGCTGTGAGTCGAATCACCCCGGGCGGCCGCTGCGGCGGTCACCAGATCGGCCTCGACCGACTCCTGACCAACCAACCGTGCGAATACCCGTGACATTACCGGCAAGAGTAGTGGTCGTCGCCGACGATCCGACATGCTAAACCGGCCCATACTGCCCTTTTGGCTACTTTTTGGTCCCCGCCGACCGATACGGTGGGCAGGTGAGCATGGCCGGGGCGCTTCCCGGACGGATCAGTGGATTCGTCCAGTGGCTGGTGCGTACCCCTTGGCCGGTGTTCTTGCTGAGCCAGTTGCAGGCCGACATCATCGGCGCGCTCCTGGTGCTGGGCTTCCTGCGTTACGGGCTTCCACCGGAAGACCGCATCGAGCTGCAAAAGCTGCCGGCACTCAACCTGGCCACCTTCAGCGGGTCGATTGTGCTGCTGTTCCTTCTCGGAACCGCGGTCAGCGCACGTTTGCTCGTGCCGGTGTTCCGGTGGCAGCGCCGCGACTCCCTGCTCGCCGACACCGACCCGGCCGCCACTGAGTTGGCCCGTAGCCGCGCGTTGCGGACGCCCTTCTACCGCACGGTAATCAACTTGACGTCCTGGTTGTTCGGCGGCGTGGTCTTCATCGTCGCCAGCTGGCCGGTGGCCCATCACGCGGCGCCGGTGGTGGCCGTGGCCACCGCCCTGGGCGCCACCGCCACGGCGATCATCGGTTACCTGCAGTCCGAACGGGTACTGCGCCCGGTGGCCGTCGCCGCCCTGCGTGGCGGGCTCCCCGAGAACATCCGGGCCTCGGGCGTGATCGGTCGCCAGATGCTGGCTTGGGCGCTGTCCACCGGGGTCCCGCTGCTGACGATCGTGCTGGCCGTGGTGGCCGATAAGGCGGAGTACCTGCACGGGCCGCCGGAGAAGCTGCTGAACCCGATCCTGCTGCTGGCGCTGGCGGCACTGGGCATCGGGCTGGCCAGCACGCTGCTGGTGGCCACGTCGATCGCCGACCCGCTGCGCCAGCTGCGCTGGGCGCTGGGTGAGGTGCAGCGCGGTAACTACAACGCGCACATGCAGATCTACGACGCCAGCGAGCTGGGCCTGCTGCAGGCCGGCTTCAACGACATGGTCCGCGATCTGTCCGAGCGACAGCGGCTGCGCGACCTGTTCGGCCGCTACGTCGGTGAAGACGTCGCCCGGCGCGCGCTGGAGCGCGGCGCTGAACTGGGCGGCCAGGAGCGTGACGTCGCGGTGCTATTCGTCGATCTGGTCGGCTCCACGGAGCTGGCGGCGACGCGACCACCCGCGGAGGTGGTGCTGCTGCTCAACGAGTTCTTCCGCGTCGTGGTGGATACCGTCGGGCGACACGGCGGATTCGTCAACAAGTTTCAGGGTGACGCGGCACTCGCCATCTTCGGCGCGCCGATCGAGCACCCGGATGCCTCCGGCGGCGCGCTGGCCGCGGCGCGCGAACTGCACGACGAACTGCTGCCGGTAATCGGCTCGGCGGAATTCGGCATCGGGGTGTCCTCGGGCCGCGCCATCGCCGGGCACATCGGCGCGCTGGCCCGTTTCGAGTACACCGTCATCGGCGACCCGGTCAACGAGGCCGCGCGGCTCACCGAGCTGGCCAAGCTGGAGGACGGCCACGTGCTGGCCTCGTCGGTCGCGGTCAGCGGCGCCCTGGACGCCGAGGCGCTCTGCTGGGACGTGGCCGAGGTGGTCGCCCTGCGCGGACGCACTGCGCCCACGCAATTGGCCCGACCACTGAATCTGGCTGCGCCGGAAGCGATTGCGAGCGAAGCGAGCGGTTAGCGTCCGTTGGGCGCGAGGGTCAGATCGCTGGGCAGCAACGGGCCGAGGTCGATGAAGCTCTTGCCCTGCGGGTCCGGGGTGCCAACGGGGTCATTTCCCAGGTTGAGCAGGTCGCTGAGGTGCGGCACGCTCGACGGCTGACCGCTTTCCAGCACTCCGGCGTCGGACTCGGTGATGTTCTGCACCACGACCGGCGTCTCGACGCCGCCCATGGTCTGCAGCAGGTCGGCCATCGATGTGCCGTATGCGTCCGGGTTGTCGCGCGAGTTGTCGGACAGCTTCAGCGCGGGAACCTCGACGTCGCGCAACGGCGGCGACGACGGAGCGGCGATGAGCACGCTGACGCCACCGAGCGCAACACCAGCGGTGATGCAGTATCGGACGGCGGCTCGCATGTCTCTCCCCAATTGATGCGTGACGGCTGTCACGCCTGTGTGGCAAAGACTATACCTGAGAAGCGGCTGAGAATCACGCCTTAATAGTGAGAATTTGCTGCGCGCATCCTGAAAAGCCCTCTAGCTGCGCTTAGCCGCTTTTTTGGCGGCGGTTTTCTTGGCGACTTTCTTCGCTGGGGCCTTCTTCGCGGCGGCCTTTTTGGCCGTCTTCTTGACCGGGCCACGGGCACGCCGGTCGGCCAGGAGTTCGGAGGCGCGGGCATCGGTGATCGACAGAACGTCGTCGCCCTTGCGCAGGCTCGCGTTGGTCTCGCCGTCGGTGACATAGGGGCCGAAGCGACCGTCCTTGATCACCATCGGTTTACCGGACGCCACGTCGGTCCCCAGCTCGCGCAGCGGCGGAGCTGCGGCACCCTGCCGGCCGCGCCGCTTCGGCTCGGCATACAGCTTCAGGGCCTCCTCGAGGGTGACCGAGAAGATCTGGTCCTCGGTCGCCAGCGAGCGAGAGTCGGTGCCCTTCTTCAGATACGGCCCATAGCGGCCGTTCTGCGCGGTGATCTCTTCTTTCGATTCGGGGTCGACGCCGACCACCCGCGGCAGCGACAGCAGCTTCAGCGCATCCTCGAGCGTCACGGTCTGCAGGTCCATGCTGCGCAGCAGCGACCCGGTTTTGGGCTTAGGGCCGGTGGGCTTCTTGCCCTTCTTCGCCGGCTGCCCCTCGGCGCCGTCGTCGTCGTCCGGCTTGGGCAGCACCTCGGTGACGTACGGGCCGTAACGCCCGTCCTTGGCGACGATTTCGTGCCCGGACTCCGGGTCCACGCCCAGCGAGCGGCCTTCCTGCGGCGTCGAGAACAGTTCCTCGGCGACGTCAACCGTCAGCTCATCGGGAGTCAGCGAGTCGTGCAGGTTGGCCCGCTGCGGTGTCGGTTCGCCGTCGTCGCCGACCACCATCCGCTCGAGGTAAGGCCCGTTCCTACCGACCCGGACGTTGACCGCGCGGCCCTCGGCGTCGTCAAAAAGCTTGATGGAGTTGACTTCTCGCGCGTCGATGCCCTCGAGGTTGACCCCGACCAGCTTTTTCAGGCCACCGGAGCGGGCGATCGAATCGGCCACGCCGTGGTCGCCGCCGAAGTAGAAGTTGTTCAGCCAGTTGCTGCGGCGCTCGGTGCCCGAGGCGATCGCGTCGAGTTCGTCTTCCATCGCGGCGGTGAATCCGTAGTCGACGAGGCGCCCGAAGTGCTGCTCCAGCAAACCCGTGACGGCGAACGCGACCCACGACGGGACCAGCGCGCTGCCCTTCTTGTGGACGTAGCCGCGGTCCTGGATGGTCTTGATGATCGAGGAGTACGTCGACGGCCGTCCGATGCCGAGTTCTTCCAGCGCCTTGATCAACGACGCCTCGGTGTAGCGAGCCGGCGGATTGGTCGAGTGACCGTCCGGGGTCAGCTCGGTGGCATCCACCCGCTGGCCCTGGGTCAGCTGCGGCAGCCGGCTCTCGGCGTCGTCGGCCTCGCCACCGGCCTGGTCGTCCACCGTTTCGACGTAGGCCTTGAGGAACCCTGGAAAGGTCAGGGTGCGACCGCTGGCGCTGAACTGAACCTGCCTACCGTCGGACTCGCCGTTGATCCGCAGGCTCAGCGTGGTGCCCCGCGCGTCGGCCATCTGCGACGCGACAGTGCGCTGCCAGATCAGCTCGTAGAGCCGGAACTCGTCGCCGTCGAGCTCGCGCCGCACGCCGTCCGGGGTGGCGAAGGTTTCCCCGGCCGGCCGGATCGCCTCGTGGGCTTCCTGCGCGTTCTTCACCTTGCGGGTGTACTGGCGCGCCGACGGGTAGACGTACTCCTCGCCGTAGAGCTGGCGGGCCTGCGTACGGGCCGCGTTGATCGCCGACTGCGACAGCGTGGTCGAGTCGGTACGCATGTAGGTGATGTAGCCGTTCTCGTAGAGCCGCTGCGCGATGCTCATCGTGCGCTCGGCCGAGAACCGCAGCTTGCGGCCCGCTTCCTGCTGCAGCGTCGACGTCATGAACGGCGGATACGGGCGCCGGGTGTAGGGCTTCTCCTCGACCGATCCGACGGTGAGCTGCGAGCCGCGCAGCCCGGTGGCCAGCGACACCGCGCCGGCCTCGTCGAGCACGGTGACCTCGTCGGGCTTGCGCACCTGGCCGAGCGAGTCGAAATCGCGGCCGGTCGCCACCCGCAGGCCGTCGACAGTGGTCAGCCGGGCGTTGAACCTCGGCGGGGACGCTTTGGGGTCCGAGACGCTGGCGTCCAGCTCGGCCACGACGTCCCAGTACGCGGCGCTGCGGAACGCCATCCGGTCGCGCTCCCGCTGCACGATGATGCGGGTGGCCACGGACTGCACCCGACCAGCCGACAGCTTCGGCGCCACCTTCTTCCACAGCACCGGGCTGACCTCGTAGCCGTACAGCCGGTCGAGGATGCGGCGGGTTTCCTGGGCGTCGACCAGGTCGATGTCCAGGTCGCGCGGGTTGGCGGCGGCTTCCAGGATCGCCTGCTCGGTGATCTCGTGGAAAACCATGCGCTTGATCGGAATGCGCGGCTTGAGGGTCTCCAGCAGGTGCCAGGCGATCGCTTCGCCTTCACGGTCACCATCCGTGGCCAGGTAGAGCTCGTCGACGTCCTTGAGTAGGCCTTTGAGCTCGGTGACCGTGCTCTTCTTGTCCGGGCTGATGATGTAGAGCGGTTCGAAGTCTTGGTCGACGTTCACCCCGAGCCGGGCCCACGGCTCCGACTTGTACTTCGCCGGCACGTCGGCGGCCGCTCGCGGCAGGTCACGAATGTGGCCGCGCGAGGATTCGACGATGTAATTGGCGCCGAGGTAGCCGGCCAATTTCCGCGCCTTGGTCGGCGACTCGACAATGACGAGTCGCCGTGTGGCGCCATTCCCGCCGTCAGCCACCTGTATCTACGCTCGCTTTCGCTTACTTCTTCGTCCCCAGCGGGCCCCGCGGATACACGATCCGCGATCTGCCAGCGTCAATCTACGGGTCTCGCGGCCGATAGACACCTGACAATGTGGCACCCGAGATTGGCCGACGCAAACCGACCCCCCGAGTGCGGGTCGTCTATTTGCCGCTAGACGCGCGGCCAGAATGGCAACGCACCGGCGATCTCAGGCGGTTCCCCTACGTTCTCTACCAGGCGCGATAGCCTGCGGCGGCCGCCGATTCGCAACGCCGGCCGGGCTCCGCGGGTACCGATCAGGGTCGGCGCGATCCCGACTCGCATCAACGCCGACGCCAGCGGCGAATGGGTGTCGGGTGCGTGCGGGTCCAATCCCAATAGATAGCGATCGGCGTCGGGGCTGCCGGCGGCCAGAGTCCACGCGCGTAACTCGCGCGGCCCGGGCAACCACACGGGCGGAATGGTCTTCACCGCGCCGCGGGTCCACTCGCCGGCCATCAAGCGCAACCGCGGGTCCACCCCGGTTCGCACCAAGGGGGTGTGCTCGTCCGTTTCGGTGATCTCGGCCGTCAGGCCGGCCTCGTCGATCATCTGGCCGAGCGCCTCCGCGCGCCAGACCTGATCGACGACCACCGACAGCCGGGCGCCGCCGCCGACCGTCACGATCTGGCCGGCGGCCGCGAGCACCCCGGTGAGATCGGTGACCGCAGGCGGCACCGACTCAGCCGAGAAGAACGACAGCTGGCTCACGACAACGACATTAAGCGTCCGGACGGCGATGCACGCCACGGCGTGCGGGGCGCTGCATCAACAGGTGGGACGAAAAGCGAAAACCCCCCGTCGGGTTCCGGAGATTCCGGGCCGTGCGGGGGGTTTATCGTTGGAATTCTCAGACGGCGCGGACGCCGGTGGCTTGGGGGCCCTTGGGACTCTGCCCGACCTCGAACTCGACCCGCTGGTTCTCCTCAAGGGTGCGGAAGCCGCTTCCCTGGATCTCCGTGTAGTGGACGAACACGTCGGCCGAACCGTCTTCGGGGGCGATGAAGCCGAATCCCTTTTCCGCGTTGAACCACTTCACAGTTCCCTGTGGCATTTCTCGATATTTCCTTTACTACTCGGGTGCGGAGCATCACCTCGATGCTCCGGGCCCGTTCCGACCGCTAGACCTTGCTGAGTCGCCGGAACTTCACCCGACCTACAACCTCGCAGGAACCGCGGCCGCAACGTCGATCCTGCGAAAGTTGAAAACGAACACAGAAGCTGCGACCGCAAACAGTCAACCATGTTCATCGCCACAGCAACAGCCTCGGGCGAGCTTTTGAGCTACCACGAGGTAAACAATTCAAGAGCGGCACCGAAACCCCCGGTCGCAATGGGGCAATCGGCCGCAATTCGGGTGATGAATTCGGATCAGGAGGCACGAAATCGTGGTGACGTTCGGCAGCGAGTTGCTTGCCGCGGCGGTCGCCGGCACCGAGGCCGACGAGCATCCGTTGCGCCATGTCGCCGAGTTGCCGGCACGGCCCGGGCGCCAACAGCCTTGGCCGACATGGGTCGAGCCCGACGTGCTGCGCGCCTTTGCTGATCGCGGTGTCAATTCGCCATGGGTGCATCAGGTGGCGGCCGCGGACCTGGCGCACGCCGGACATCACGTTGTTATCAGTACCGGCACGGCATCTGGGAAGTCGTTGGCCTACCAACTGCCGATCCTCAACACCCTGGCTGCCGATCCGCGCGCCCGCGCGCTGTACATCTCACCGACGAAAGCTCTTGGCCACGACCAGTTACGGGCCGCGTACGCGTTGACCGCGGCCATCCCGCGGCTAGGGGATGTGGCGCCCACGGCGTACGACGGTGACTCCCACACGGAGATACGCCGTTTCGCGCGCGAGCGCTCCCGCTGGGTGTTCTCCAATCCCGACATGGTGCACCTGGCGCTGCTGCGCAACCACGCCCGATGGGCGATGTTCCTGCGCAATCTCCGCTTCGTCGTGGTCGACGAATGTCACTACTATCGAGGTGTTTTCGGTTCTAACGTGGCGATGGTGCTGCGCCGCTTGCTGCGGCTGTGCGCACGCTACTCCGCCGGCACTGGGCCGACGGTGATCTTCGCCAGCGCCACCACCTCCGATCCGGGTGCGACCGCGACCGAACTGATCGGCCAACAGGTCGCGGAGGTCACCGAGGACGGCTCACCGCAAGGTGCCCGGACGGTGGCGCTGTGGGAGCCCGCGCTGCGCACCGATCTGACGGGTGAAAACGGCGCTCCCGTGCGGCGTTCCGCGGGCAGCGAGGCGGCCCGGATGATGGCCGACCTGATCTCCGAGGGCGCTCGCACGCTGACGTTCGTCCGATCGCGGCGCGGCGCGGAGTTGACGGCACTGGCCGCCCGTGCGCGACTGAAAGACATCGCCCCGCAGTTGACCGAGACGGTGGCGTCGTACCGGGCGGGTTATCTGCCTGAGGACCGCAACGCGCTGGAACAGGCCCTGCTCGACGGGCGACTGCGCGGCCTGGCCACCACCAACGCGTTAGAACTCGGCATCGACATCGCCGGCCTGGATGCGGTGGTGCTGGCGGGATTTCCCGGCACAGTCACGTCGTTCTGGCAGCAGGCCGGCCGGTCGGGTCGTCGCGGGCAGGGCGCGCTGGTGGTGCTTGTCGCTCGCGACGACCCACTCGACACCTACCTGGTGCACAACCCCGCCGCGCTGTTGGACAAGCCGATCGAGCGGGTGGTGATCGACCCCTCTAACCCGTACATCCTTGGCCCGCAGTTGCTCTGCGCCGCAACCGAATTGCCTCTGGCTGATGCGGAAGTCCGCTCACTGGGCGCCGAGCAGGTCGCCGCCGGACTCGTTGATGACGGCCTGCTGCGGCGGCGGGGGGACAAGTACTACCCGGCGCCGGGTGTGGATCCGCATCCGGCCGTGGACATTCGGGGATCGAGCGGCGGCCAGGTCGTCATCGTGGAGAGTGACACCGGGCGACTCCTCGGAACGGCCGACACCGGCCGTGCAGCGGCGTCGGTGCATCCCGGTGCGGTGTATCTGCACCAGGGCGAGAGCTACGTCGTCGATTCGCTGGACTTCGACGAGGGCATGGCGTTCGTACACGCCGAAGATCCCGGATACGCCACGTTCGCACGCGAACTCACCGATATCGCCGTGACCGGTACGGGTGAGCGTCAGTCGTTCGGCCCCGTCACCCTGGGCCTGGTTCCGGTCAGCGTGACCCATCAGATCGTGGGTTACCTGCGGCGCCGGCTCAACGGAGAGGTGATCGACTTCGTCGAGTTGACCATGCCGCCGCACACCCTGGACACCGTCGCGGTGATGTACACCATCACGCTAGAAGCGTTGGAAGACAACGGTGTTGAGCTACTTCAGATACCGGGCTCGCTGCATGCCGCGGAGCACGCCGCGATCGGACTGCTCCCGCTGGTGGCCAGTTGCGACCGCGGCGATATCGGTGGCTTGTCCACCGCTATCGGACCCGAATCCGACGGTCTGCCGAGCGTTTTCGTCTACGACGGCTTCCCGGGCGGAGCCGGATTCGCCGAACAGGGCTTCCGCCAAGCGCATATTTGGCTGGGCGCTACCCTCGCTGCGATCGAGGCCTGCGAGTGTCCGGCGGGATGCCCGTCGTGCGTGCAATCACCGAAGTGCGGCAACGGAAACGACCCACTCGACAAGGCCGGGTCGGCACGGGTGTTGCGCCTGATACTGGCAGCGCTGGCGACCGGGAGTAAGTCATACGGATGACGACCGACCCCTCGAACGGTCGACGTCCATATGGCTATTTCTTCGCAGCGGCAGCGCTGAAACGCATTCCTCGCTGCTGAAGAAACGTGCACCCGGCGGAGGGTGAAACGCGGGAGAGAGTCCGCGCTGGGCGCAGCAGGAAAATACCTTTCGGCGCACGGCCTGTGCAAGCCTATGACTCGGGTGTCAATAGACCCACAGATTGATCACAGGCAATCGCACACGTATTCGTGTGTGACGCAAGGGGTTATCGACCACGTCGCCGGTAAGCTGCTGACCTATGACCGACGACTGGCTGCTGGTGGAGACGCTGGGCAGGGAACCGGCCGTGGTCGCGGTGGGCCGCGAACGGCACGACATGATTCCTATAACCGCGTTTTTGAAGCGCAAAACCGGCCGCGCAGCGATCCAGTCTGCGATTGCCGAGTCGATGCAAACCAGCAAAGGTCTGGTCAGCATCACCCCCAAGAGGGCCCGAGTGATCCGGACTGAGCCGGTGCTGATGTCCGACGGCCGCATCCACGGCGTGCACGTCTGGAGCGGTCCGCCGGAGCAGGAGCCACCCGAGCGGCCGGTGCCGGGCCCGCTGAAGTGGGACATGACGCTCGGGGTGGCGACCGACACGCCCGATTCGCTGGCGAACATGGGCCGCAAGGTGGAGATGGACGACCCGCAGGAGCGGGCGTTCGCGGAGTGCTGGCCATCGGGGGAGCTCAAGCCCAATGAAGGGCGGGCCCTTGCGGCGGCGGTCGGGTTCGAACCCGGGCACACGATGTGCGACACGTGGGACGGTCGGGACTGGCAGGGCGAGGCCATCCGGGTGAGTTTCGTTGTGCGTAGCGGGGTCGAGGACGGTGCGGACGGCCGCGAGCACATGGTCGCGCGCGGCATGAACTGGCGCGCCGAACCCGCCGACCGGCAAGCGACAGCGGACCCGCTCGCCCAGCAGATCCTGCGCGGCCTGGCCGAGCCCGGGGTGCACCGGGCGTTGTTCGACCCGCACAGCTGGACGCTACTGAAATGGCTCGACGCCCCCTGCCCGTTCTACGACTGGCGCCGCATCGCCGCCGACAGCCCGCGGATTCATCCCGACGACGAGGCTAAGAGGGCCGGGATGCGCACCGAGTTCGCCGACGGGCCCGCGTGTGCGGTGCTGCGGTTGCCGGCCCACGACGGCGGGTGGGTGCCGGTTCACGTGACTGTCAACCGGGTGGAGCTCGACGGCGACAGCGTTGCCGGGCTCGTCTCGGTGCGGCTGCCCACTCCAGCCGAGATCTCCGCCGCGGGTCTGCCCGGCTAGGCCGGCCCGGCGCGAGCGGCCGCGCGCGCCGTGCCCCATCGCCCGACCGCCGCGTCGATGGTGACCACGACGTCCAGGTCGTCCACGACGCAGTCGGCGGCGCCGGCCCGCATCGCGCGCGCCACTTCGCCGGCCAACGCGCACGCTGAGCCGACCCCGGCGGGGAGCCGGGCCGCGGCGGCCAACGCGGCGAGGTCCGCAACGGCCTGCGCCCGATGCCGCGCCACCACGACGGCACCCAGGTAGACGCCGCCAAGGGTGGCGACCAGCAACACCGCGACCATCGCCGCGGCCACGACGGTGACCGCCCCTCCCTCGTCACTGAGGCTCGACCGCCGCCACTGCGGTCGCGGAGATATGCAGCGCCCGAAGCAGATTCGAACGGGCCGTGACCGTCGCGACGACGAACCCACCGTCCCGGCGGATCTGCACGCCGGCTCCGGGGGGAGCGACACCGCGGGCGGCATCGATCGCCGATCGATCGTCACCGCGCGCGGCCAACCGCGCCGCCTCGCGGGCGGCGTCGATGCATTGCACTTGCGCCGATACCGCGGTGATGCTGGCCAGGCACAGCACGAGGACGGCGACCAGCGTCGCGACGCCGAACGCCGCTTCCACGGTGGTCGTACCGGCATCATCGGCTAGGTCTTGGTGTTGAGCGCGCGGGCGATGATGTTCGTCAGCGCCGAGACGATGGAGTCGCCGGTGACGACCGTGTAGAGAATCGCCGCGAAGGCCGCGGCCGCGATGGTGCCGATCGCATACTCCACCGTCGACATCCCCGATTCGTCCACCACCAACAACGTCAGACGCGTCCTGAGTTGCTGAAACATGTTTCTCTCCTTGTTTTTTCGCTATCACAACAGGCCAGACTGCAAGAAATCGCCGGCCAGTCCTGCGATGACCGGGACGATGCCAAGGCAGACGAATGCCGGCAGGAAGCACAACCCGAGCGGACCGGCGATCAGCACGCCCGCACGCTCGGCGGTCGCGGCGGCGGCGTGGGTCGCGTCCTGGCGGCACTGCGCGGCCAGCGTGGACACCGCATCGGCAAGTGCCGCACCGGACACCGACGACCGCCGGGCCAGTCGCAGCAGGGCGTCGATCTGCGGATCGGTGGAATCAGTGGGCGCAGACCAGGCGACCTCCGGGTCGGCGCCCAGCGCCAGCAGATCGGCTGCCCGGCTGAGTATCTGCGCCAACAACGGTGGCCCCGAGGGTGCCGTCGCGGCCGCGGCGGTCGGGACCGCCATACCGGCCGACAGGCAGACCGCCAGCACGTCCAGACTCGACGCGACGGCGAGTGGATCGGGTCCGCTGCGCGTTTGCGGGCGTGCGCGCGGCGCGCGGCCCGGAGTCGCGGCGCGCGCCCGCACCGCCGACGGGCCTCCGTCGCTCAGCACCGCGGCCGCCAAAAGCATTGCGGCCGTGAATGTCATGCCGTCGCCTGATCGGTGATGCGATCCGCCCACAGCAAGCCCACGCAGACCAGCGTCAACCCGAGGACCAGTAGCCAGCCGCCTGGCACGCCGCCGAACAGGAAAGCCAGCGGCCGCGCCCCGATCAGTTGACCCATCATCACCGACAGCACCGGAAGACTCGCGAGAATGGTCGCGGTTGCTCGGGCACCCGCCATCGCAGAGCGGACTTGCTCCGAGAACCTTTGCCGCTCAGCGATATCGCGTTGGGCCGCATGCATCAGAGCCGACATGGCCAAGCCGTGCTCGACGGCCAGTTGCCAGCAGACGGCCAACCGCTCCCACTGCGACGGCATCGCCGAAGACCCGGCAACACCGCGCAACCCCGCGGCGACGTCGGCGCCGAGCCGGGCGCGGGCGGCCACCGCTCGGCACGCGCCTGCAACCGAGCCGGCTGTCTCGTCGGCGGCCACGGCGAACGCCGTCGCCGGGTGGGCGCCAACTCGTAGCTCGCCCACCAGCACGTCGATCGCGGTCTCCAACTGTCGGCCCTCGTCCCTCGCCCGCTCGCCACGCCGTCGGCGTCTGTGGCCCAGATACCAGGTCGCCGATACGACGCAGCACGCCAAAACCGTTGTCAACGGCAGCAACACGATGCCGATAGCAGCCGCTGGCGCCGCGATCCAGGCCCAGCGGATGTGGGGTCGTCCGATCGTTTCCGTCAGCCTCCGGCGTGACGAAGATGGAGACACCAGAACCGCAGCCGACAACGCGATCGCGGCCACGGCGATCATGACGGCATCCGACTGCGCAGCAGTTCACGAAAACCAGCGATCTCGCCGGTGAATCCACGGTCGGCATGCCAGACCGTGACGGCCCGCACCCGGTCGTCGGCGCGTCGTAGCACGGCGATTTCGTCGAGGCGTCGATGCCCGCTGCGTTCCCGTACGACGTGCAGCAGCACCTGCACCGCGGCAGCTAATTGGCTGTGCAGCGCAGCACAATCCAGCCCACCGACGGCGCCCAGCGCCTCGAGGCGGGCCGGGACCTCGGCCGGGTTGTTGGCGTGCACGGTGCCCGCTCCGCCGTCGTGCCCGGTGTTGAGCGCGGCGAGCAGGTCGACCACCTCGGCGCCGCGAACCTCACCGACCACGATGCGGTCCGGCCGCATCCGCAGCGCCTGACGGACCAGCTGGCGCACGGTCACTTCGCCGACGCCCTCGACGTTGGCGGCCCGGGCCACCAGCCGCACCAGATGCGGATGCGGCGGCGCCAATTCGGCAGCGTCCTCTACGCACACAATCCGCTCGTCCTGCGGTACCGCGTTCAGCATCGCCGATAGCAGCGTCGTCTTGCCCGCGCCGGTGCCGCCCGACACCAGGAACGCCAGCCTGGCCGCAATGATGTCGTCGATCAATTCCGCGGCCGTCGCAACTATGGCCCCGGCCGCGGCCAACGCCGCGAGATCCTGCGTGGCGGGGCGTAATACGCGTAGCGAGAGGCAGGTGCCACCGAGAGCTACCGGCGGCAGGACCGCGTGCAGTCGAACCGCGAAACTCCCCAGCCCGGTGAGCTGCCCGTCCACCCACGGCTGGGCATCGTCGAGTCGTCGGCCAGCCGCCAACGCGAGACGCTGCGCCAAGCGTCGCACGGAAGCCTCGTCGGCAAAGCGAACATCGGTGCGTCGCAGACCTTTTCCGTTGTCCACCCAGACCGCATCCGGAGCGCTGACCAACACGTCGGTCGTCCCGCCGTCGCACAGCAATGGCTCTAGGATGCCGGCGCCGGTCAGCTCGGTCTGCAGGATGCGGAGATTGCTCAGCAGCTCGGTGTCACCGAGCACCCCGCCGGACTCGGCCCTGATCGCATCGGCCACCACCTTGGGCCGTAGCGGAACCGATTCGGTGGCAAGCCTTTCCCGCACCCGGTCGATCAGCGAATCGCTCACGCGGCGCGACCGTCCGTCGCGGCCAGCACCCGACGAGCGGCCGCGGCCAGCGGGGAGCGCGGGCCGACCCGCAGACCCCCGCGCTCGAGCCGCTCGGCCAGCCTCGGGTGGGGTCTCATCGACGCCAGCAGCGGTACCGCGGCGATCGTCGCCACCTCGTCGGCCCGCAAGCCACCCGGGGCCGGACCGCGCACCACCAGACCGATGTTGGGATTGATCGCTGCCAGCACCGGAACGACCGTCGCGGTCGCGGCACAGGCCCGCACATCGCACGGGCTCACCACAACGACGAGATCCGCTGCGTCCAAGGCGGTTTCGACGGCACTGGTCATGCGGCGCGGAAGGTCGCACACCACAGTCGCCCCGCCACGCCGGCCGGCGTCGACGACTGCCTGCACCGCGCCGCCGTCCAATTCGTGGCCGCGACGGGTCCCCGACAGCAGGCTGACCCCACGCTGCCGGGGCAGCGCATCGCGCACCGCCGACCAGGCCAATCGCCCACCCTGCAGAGCCAGATCCGGCCATCGCACGCCGGGCGTCCGCTCCGCTCCGACCAGCAGGTCGATGCCGCCGGCCCACGGATCGAGGTCGACCAGCATCGCGTTGGTCGCGGCATACGCCAGCGCCACTGCGAGCAGCGAGGCACCCGCGCCCCCGCAGCCACCGATCACCGCCACCACGGCGCCGCGAGCCGCATCGTCGACCGATTCGGCGGCGTTGGCGAGCTCGCGGACCAAATCATGTTCGCGCACAGGCAGTCTCAGCACCTGCCGCGCTCCGACGTCGATCGCCGCGGCCCACGTCGACGGCGGCAGCCCGTCCCCGCCGACCACGATCACGTGCTCGCGGCGCGGCAACCCGGCCTCCGCGCAGCCACTCGCGGCCGTCTCGTCCAACACAATCGCGGTCGCGGCTGACCAGGCTTTGCGGCTGACCGGCGATTCGGCGACGTGGACGACTCGCATCCCGACCGCGGCTGCAACGCGTTCTAGTTCAGCACGCAGCGCGGGATCGGTCAGCACGGCCAGAATGCCGCGGGTCTCGGTGCTCGGCATCGGCCCACCGTGCCGCCGGCAGGGCGACGCCGCCAGTCGCCGGACAGCGATCTGTGGACAGTTCGGGAAAGCCGCTGGAAGAGAGGAATTACCCCAGAAAAGGGACGACCCCCGCCAGGGGGGGAGGAGGCGAGGGTCGTCGTGTTTCAGCCCCGGGGGGTCGGGCTGACACACCCTCGGCAAAGCCGAGTGACACTTACTATACACACGAGAGTGTCACGCAGCGCAAGGGTTGCGTAGGAAAGAAATGTATGACCTTTAAGTAGCTGAACCAAACGTCCCGCTGGTACCGCACGTTACAAGACCGTTTCTGACCTGCTGTTTTATCGGGAGCGTCGCGGTTCGTCGGCGAGCCGCCCTATGCTGGGACGGTGACCGTATCCGGCTCGGCCGCTGACCAGCAAACTTCGTCGACGCCCGCCGGTCCCACTCCGCGCACGGCCGCGTTCTTCGATTTGGACAAGACGATCATCGCCAAATCCAGCACTCTGGCGTTCAGCAAACCGTTCTTCGCGCAGGGTCTGATCAACCGCCGGGCCGTCCTCAAATCGAGCTACGCACAGTTCCTGTTCCTGCTCTCCGGCGCCGACCACGACCAGATGGATCGGATGCGGATCCACCTCACCAACATGTGCACCGGGTGGGACGTCGAGCAGATCAAGACGATCGTCAACGAGACGTTGCACGACATCGTGACGCCGCTGGTGTTCGCCGAGGCGGCCGACCTGATCGCCAGCCACAAACTGTGCGGACGAGACGTCGTCGTGGTCTCGGCTTCCGGTGAGGAGTTGGTCGCGCCGATCGCGCGCGCTCTCGGCGCGACCCATGCGATGGCAACGAAGATGATCGTCGAGGATGGCAAGTACACCGGCGAGATCGGTTTCTACTGCTTCGGCGAAGGCAAGGTGCAGGCGATTCGCGAACTTGCGGCGCGCGAAGGCTATCCGCTCGAACACTGCTACGCCTACTCCGACTCGATCACCGACATGCCGATGCTCGAGGTCGTCGGACACCCGAGCGTGGTCAACCCCGACCGTGCGCTGCGCCGCGAGGCCACCGCCCGCGACTGGCCGGTGCTCGAGTTCTCCCGGCCGGTGTCGCTGCGCGACCGCATCCCGGCGCCGTCGGGTGCCGCGGTCGCCACCACCGCCGCCGTCGGAATCAGTGCACTGGCGGCGGGGGCTCTGACGTATTCGCTGCTGCGCCGGTTGTCGCTCTAGCGGACCGCCAGCAAACTTTTGTTGTCACAAGCCGGCATCGTTTTGGCGATTTGATGACAATTGACTCTTGATGTGACCGGGGTCACGGAGTACAAAGGATCTACGGAAGCCTGGTACGGCCAAGGTCGATCCAGAAGAGAAGGGCCGATCTCCCGGACAGGGCAACCGAGCACGGTTCCCGGCACCCACGCGGAGTCATAGCCGCGATAATGGCAGAAGTGTTGCGGGCCTGCGTAATTGCGAAGAGTGAACGGTGTCGACGGCCCTTTGGGTGGGGCTGCAACCGGAAGCGTCGCACGAACGCCGAGGCCATCCCACGCAGCCCACAGGTGCACGCATGGTAACCGAGATCCGTGCTAGCGGGCGGCGAGCCGAATCAGTTCGGTACGCCGCCCGCTTTTATCGTTTCTAGTGCCCGTTTCCGCCCTGCTCGGTAAGGGTTTCAGCAATTGTCAGCGCCTCCTGCGCACCGGTGCGCATCGCCCGGCACGACAGCACCAACCACTTCGTCATGCCGTCGGGTGTTCCGGCCGCGAACCCGGCCATCGCCTCCCGGTAGTCGCCGACGCGACGCATCCAGCCGACCTCCGGCACCCCCAGCCCGTGCGGATCCAGCCCGGTCGCGATCGTGACCAGTCGCGACACCCCGCGCGCCACCACGCCGTCCGCGGTGCCGAACGGCGCCAGCGTCAGCAGCTCGCCATGAGCGACGGCGGCGATCACCGGCGCCGGCGCCGCGGTGCCGCCAGAGACGAGGTGAGCCAGCAGTTCCAGACGGGGCCCGACCCCCGGGTCGGCGCGCGGTCGGCCCAGCCGGCTCTCGTCGACGCGGTCGGCTGCGGCCAGCATGTGCAACCGCGCCAGCGCCTGCAGCGGCGCCCGCTGCCACACCCCGACCAGGTTGGTATCGCCGCCTTCGAGCGCCTGCGCGACGCGTAGGGCTCCAGCGAAGACCGGGTCGCTGATCGCGGTGGCGTCGATGTCCTCGAGCTTATGGCCGCCGCCGTCCAGCACCGCCGAGGCCCGGGCCGACCGCAGCGCGGCTTCAGCGGCGGTCACCGGCCATCGGCGCAGGTTGGCGCGGTGGCGGTGCGCCCGGCCGAGCGCCTCACGCGCCTGGTCGCAGGCGGCGGCGACGCCGGGCAGCTCCATCAGCGGAGCCAGCGGATCAGTGGTCACGGCGCCGCTCCTCCTCATCGCTGCGCTCTGCATCGTCGGCGGCGCGCATCGGCAGTCAGGATAGCCAGCCCGGGATCGCGGCCAGCAGTTGCTGCGTGTACTCGTGCTGCGGGCGCGCGAAAACGTCCTCGGTGGCAGCGTGCTCGAGCACCCGGCCCGCCCGCATGACCATCACCTCGTCGGCGATCTGCCGGATCACCGCCAGGTCGTGGCTGATGAACAGATACGTCAGGCCCAGCTCGGCCTGCAGTTCGGCCAGCAGATCGAGGATCTGCGCCTGCACCAGGACGTCCAGTGCGGACACCGCCTCGTCGCAGACCACCACCTCGGGCCGCAGCGCCAGCGCGCGCGCGATCGCGACCCGCTGCCGCTGGCCGCCAGACAATTCGCGGGGACGGCGGTTCAGCAGCGACGACGGCAGGGCGACCTGCTCGGCCAGCTCGCGGACGGCCTGCTGCCGCTGCCGGAGATCGCCGACGCGGTGAATCCGCAACGGCTCGTCGATGATCTGCGCCACCGAATACATCGGGTCCAGACTCGCGTACGGGTTCTGGAACACCGGCTGGATCTTGCGGCGAAACGCCAGCGCCTCGCGACGGCTCGGCGGCGAAGCCTCAAATCCGTCGAAAACGACTGTGCCCGAGCTGGGTTCGACTAAGCCGAGCACCATCTGGGCCAACGTGGACTTGCCGGAACCGGATTCGCCCGCGATCGCCAGCGTGGTCCCGCGACCGAGTCGGAATGACACGTCGTCCACGGCGCGCACATCGGTCTTGCGCCACGGCGCGCCCCGCGACGACCGGTAGATTTTCGTCAGCCCGGTCGCGACGATCACATCCGGCGATCGCGCCGGCGGCTTTGTGGCGGGTGCGGGACGAAGCGACGGCGCGGCGGCCACCAGACGCCGGGTGTAAGCGTGCCGCGGATCATGCAGAATCGTCTGTGCCGCACCGGCTTCCACCACCTCCCCCTGGCTCATCACGATCAACTGCTCGGCGCGTTCGGCGGCCAGGGCGAGGTCGTGGGTGATCAGCAGGACGGCGGTACCCAGTTCCCCGGCCAGCTGCTGCAGGTGGTCGAGCACGCGACGCTGGACGGTGACGTCGAGCGCCGACGTCGGCTCGTCGGCGATCAGCAACCGCGGCCGGCCGGCCAGTCCGATGGCGATCAGGGCGCGCTGGGACATGCCGCCGGACATTTGGTGTGGATACTTGCGGGCCTGCTCCGCGGGATCGGGCAGTCCTGCGTCGGCGAGCAGATCGACCGCGCTGCGTTTGACGTTGTTGGCGCGCAAAGCTTCTCGAACCTGGAAGTCGATGCGCCAGACCGGGTTGAGGTTGGTCGTCGGATCCTGCGGCACGTAGCCGATGCCGCTGCCCCGGACGCTGCGAAGCTGCCGTCGCGTGGCCGCCGTTAGGTCAACGCCGTCGAACTCGATGCGGCCCGCGGTGATCCGGCCGCCGGGTGGCAGCAGCCCGAGGATCGCGGCGGCGGTGGTGGACTTGCCCGACCCCGACTCGCCGACGATCGCCACGGTCTGGCCAGGGCGCACCGCGAGGTCGACACCGCGGACGGCTGGCTCGTCATCGAATCGGACCTCCAGGCCGACGACGTTCAACAGCGGCTCAGGCATAGGCGCCGCTCCTCCTCATCGCTACGCTCTGCATCGTCGTCGGCGCGGTCATACGCGCCACACCCGCGACGAGGGATCGAGCGCGTCGCGCAACACGTCGCCCATCACCATGAAGGCCAGCACCGTGATCGCCAGTGCACCTGCTGGATAGAACAGGATCGGCGACCCGGCCCGCAGCCGGATCTGGTCGACGTTGATGTCGCCGCCCCACGACACCACCGACGGCGGCAACCCGACGCCGAGGTACGACAGCGTGGCCTCGGTGACGATGAACAGGCCGAGCGCGATGGTCGACACCGCGACCACCGGACCGATCGCGTTGGGCAGCACATGCCTGGTCAATACCCCGAACCTGGTCAGCCCCAGCGCTTTCGCTGCCAGCACGTAATCGCTGCCGCGAACCGCAAGCACCGACCCGCGGGTGATGCGGGCGATCTGCGGCCAGCCGAACAGCGCCAGGATTGCGATCACCGTCCACACCGTTCGGTGGTGCATCACCTGCATCAGCACGATTGCGGCCAACAGCATCGGGATTGCGAAGAACACGTCGGCAACTCGGGAGACCAGCGCATCGAGCCAGCCGCCGTAAAAGCCGGCCAGCGCACCCAACGCTCCACCGACGACGAACACCAGCAGGGTGGCGCCCAGTCCGACCGTGATCGATGCGCGCGTCCCGTAGACGGTGCGGGCATAGATGTCGTGACCCTGCAGGTCGGTGCCGAACCAGTGCGCCGCCGACGGGCCCAGCAGGCTCTGGTCGGGGTCGGCGTAACCAGGATCGATGCCGGTGAACAACGAAGGGACAGCGGCGACTACGATGATCAGCGCGATCAGCACTGCGCTGACGACGAACTGCGGGCGGCGCCGCAGCGCCCGCCAGGTGTCACCCCAAAGACCCTCAGCCATAACGGATCCTGGGATCCAGCGCCGCGTACAACAGGTCGATAGCCAGGTTGGTGACGAGGTAGACGACGACCAGCACGGTCACGATTGAGACCACCGTCGGCGTCTCCTGTCGGGTGACGGCTTGGTAGAGCACACCGCCGACGCCGTGGATGTTGAAGATGCCTTCGGTCACGATCGCGCCACCCATCAGCGCGCCGAGGTCGGCGCCGAGAAACGTCACCACCGGGATCAGCGAGTTGCGCAGGATGTGCACGGTGACCACCCGGGGCCGCGACAACCCCTTCGCGGTCGCGGTGCGCACGTAGTCGGCGTGGGCGTTGCCGGCGACCGCGGACCGCGTCAGCCGCACCACATAGGCGAATGACACTGCGCCGAGGACGATTCCGGGCAACAGCAGCCGGGCGAACGTCGGCTGTTCACCAACCGTTACCGCGGCAAGGCCCAGCCGGACCCCGAACACGAACTGGGCCAGAAAGCCCAGCACGAAGATCGGCACGGCGATCAGCACCAGGCTGACGATCAGCACCGCACCGTCGAACACCCCTCCCTTGCGCAACCCGGCGATCACCCCGAATCCGACTCCGAACAGCGTCTCCACCGCGAGCGCGACCAGAGCCAGTTTGAAAGTGACTGGGAATGCCTGCGCCAGAACGGTAGTCACCGGGAGGCCGGAGTACGCGTGACCGAGGTCGCCGTGCAGCACGCCGCTGAGATAGTGCAGATACTGCAACCAGAACGGGTCGTCGAGGTGGTACTGGGCCCGCAATTGCGCGGCCACCGCCGGACTCAGCGGACGATCGCCCCCCAGGGCCGCGATCGGGTCGCCGGGCAGCAGGAACACCATGCCGTAGATCAGCAGCGTGGCACCCAGGAACACCGGGACCATGGCCGCGACCCGCCGGGCGATGTACCACCCCATGTCAGGCCTTCACGATGTGCTCATAGTCGGGCAGCCCGTTCCAGGTCAGCGCGACGTGACTGACCGCGTCCGAGCGACCCGCGACCGCAACGGTGTACCACAGCGGCACGACGGGCATGTCCTGCAACAGGATTCGTTGCGCGTCGTTGGCTCGCGCGAACGAGGTCAGCAGGTCGGGCGCGGCTTCGGCGGACGCGATCGCGGCGTCGAACCGCGGGTTGGAGTAGCCGACGTCGTTGGCGCTTGCGTGGGTGACGAACAGCGGTTCCAGGAATTCCAGCATCGACGGGAAGTCGCCCTGCCACCCGGCCCGGAAGGCGGTGCCGATGGTGTGGCTGGTGATCTGGGTGCGGAAGGCGGCGAACGTCGGTTGCGGCACGCCGACCGCGTCGATGCCCAGCGTGTTCTTGATGCTGTTGGCCACGGCGTCCACCCATTCCTGGTGCGACCCGTCGGCGTTATAGGAAATCGCATACCGCCCAGACCATGTCGAGATCGCGTCGGCCTGCGACCACAGTGCCCTGGCGCGGTCCGGGTTGAAGTTCAGCGCGTCGTTGCCCTCGAGGTGCGGGTCGAAGCCGGGCAGCGAGCTGGCGGTGAAGTCGCGGGCCGGCGTGCGGGCGCCGGAGTAGATCTTGCGGCAGACCTGGTCCCGGTTGATCGCCGCGGATATCGCCAGCCGTCGCAGCCGGCCCTCCTCGCCGGAGAAGTGCGGCAGTCGCTGCGGGGTGTCCAGCGTCAGGTTCACCGCCGCGGGCGCGGTGACCGCCCGATCGCCGAGGTCGCGGCGATAGACCGCGAGCACGCTGGGCGGAACCGTATCCAGCACATCGAGATTGCTCGACAACAGGTCGGCGTAGGCGGTGTCGAGATTGGCGTAGAAGACGAACCGCAATCCCTTGTTCTGCGGTATCCGGTTTCCGTGGTAGCCAGGGTTGGTCACCAGGTCGAGCTTGACATTGTGCTGCCAGGCCGGGTTGCCCGGCTGGTCGGCGAGTCGATACGGGCCGTTGCCGATCGGGTGCTGGCCGAACGCCGCCAGGTCCTTGAACGCCGCGGCCGGCAATGGGTAGAACGGCGAAAACCCAAGGCGCAGCATGAAGTCGATCGTCGGACCCTTGAGCCGCACGGTGAATTCGCGGTCGCTGACGACCCGCAGCCCCGACATCGTGGTCGTGCCCGGCCGCTCGGCGGCCACCTCGTCGAATCCTTCGATCGGGGCGAAAAAGCTCTGCTGCAGCTGCGCATTCGCGGCCAGCGCACCGAAATTCCAGGCGTCGACGAAGGAATGCGCGGTGACCGGTGTGCCGTCGCTGAAAGTCCAGCCCGGCTTCAGGACGATCCGGTAGTTGATGTCATCGGCGGTGTCGATCGACTCGGCGACTTCCGGCGTGGGTGTGCCGTGCGGGTCATAGGACATCAGGCCGGCGAACAATCGGTCGATGATCCGGCCACCGTTGGTGTCGTTGGTGTTGGTCGGGACCAACGGGTTCTGCGGTTCGCCCGCATTCACGATCACCACGTCGGTACGGACGGCGCCCACCCCACAGCCGGTCAGCGGGGCGGCGGCCAGCATCGCGATCGCCGCAATAGCGTAAAACCGACGCAAGCCGTCCTCCTCCGATCCGTAACACACTTCCAGGCGTGATTGTCACCGAACTCACCGAGACCACGTCGCTTATGTGCCCGGTGAGTTGGTGGCGCCGCGCGACGGTATTCCCGACAGCCGTTAAAAACTGATGCAACGTAGCTAGGCTCGGTCGGGTGACCGAGACGCACACCAAGACACCGTCCTCATACGCACCGTCGAAAGAGTTTGCAGCGCAGGCCAATGCCCGCGATGACCTGTATCAACAGGCCGAGCAGGACCGGCTGGCGTTCTGGGCCGAGCAGGCCAACCGACTCTCGTGGGACACCCCCTTTTCGGAGGTGTTGGACTGGTCAGCGCGGCCGTTTGCCAAATGGTTCACTGGCGGCAAGCTGAACGTCACCTACAACTGTGTGGACCGGCATGTCGAAGCCGGCAACGGCGATCGCGTCGCGATCCACTGGGAGGGCGAGCGGATCGGCGAAGACCGCGCCCTGACCTACAGCGATCTGCTGGCCGAGGTGAGCAAGGCCGCCAACGCGCTGACCGAGCTCGGCCTGGTCGCGGGCGACCGCGTCGCGATCTACATGCCGATGATCCCCGAGGCCATCGTCGCAATCCTGGCCTGCGCCCGGCTGGGCGCACTGCACAGTGTGGTGTTCGCCGGTTTCACCGCGACCGCGCTCGGCGCCCGCATCGACGACGCCAAGGCGAAGATCCTGATCACCGCCGACGGTCAGTTCCGTCGCGGCAAGCCCGCGTCGCTGAAGGACGCCGCCGACGAGGCGGTCGCCAACGCCGACTCCATCGAGCATGTCCTGGTGGTCAAGCGGACCGGCGTCGACATCCCGTGGACGCAGGGCCGCGACGTGTGGTGGCACGACGTCGTCGACTCCGCATCGCCGGAACACCAGCCCGAGGCGTTCGACGCCGAGCACCCACTGTTTCTGCTGTACACCTCCGGCACCACCGGCAAGCCCAAGGGCATCGTGCACACCACCGGTGGGTACCTCACCCAGGCGTCCTACACGCAGTACTACATCTTCGACATCAAGCCCGAGTCCGACGTGTTCTGGTGCACCGCCGACATCGGCTGGGTCACAGGCCACACCTACGGCGTCTACGGGCCGCTGTCCAACGGCGTCAGCCAGATCATCTACGAAGGAACGCCGGACACCCCCGATCAGCACCGGCATTTCCAGATCGTCGAAAAGTACGGCGTCACAATCTATTACACCGCGCCGACGATGATCCGGACGTTCATGAAGTGGGGCCGCGAGATCCCGGACGCCCACGACCTGTCCAGCCTGCGGCTGCTGGGGACGGTCGGTGAGCCGATCAACCCCGAGGCCTGGCGCTGGTACCGCAAGGTCATCGGCGCCGATTCCATCCCGATCGTGGACACCTGGTGGCAGACCGAGACCGGCTCTGCGATGATCTCGCCGCTGCCCGGCGTCGCGTCGGCCAAGCCGGGTTCGGCGATGATCCCGCTGCCGGGCATCTCAGCGAAGATCGTCGACGACAACGGCAAGCAACTCGCGCCGCCGTCCTCCGACGAGGGCGAACAGACCAGCGGCTACCTCGTGCTTGATGCGCCGTGGCCGTCGATGCTGCGCGGCATCTGGGGCGACGACGACCGTTTCCGCGAGACCTACTGGTCGAAGTTCGCCGAGGAGGGTTGGTACTTCGCCGGCGACGGCGCCCGCTACGACACCGGCGGGTCGATCTGGATTCTCGGCCGCATCGACGACGTGATGAACGTGTCGGGGCACCGCATCTCGACGGCCGAGGTGGAGTCGGCCCTGGTCGGACACTCCGGGGTGGCCGAGGCCGCGGTCGTGGGAGCCACCGACGAGACCACCGGCCAGGCGATCTGCGCCTTCGTCGTGCTGCAGGCCTCGCACGCGCAGACGACGGGCGCGGAGATCATCGACGAGTTGCGCGCCGAAGTGGCGCGGGTGATTTCGCCGATCGCGCGGCCCCGGGAACTGCATGTGGTGCCCGAGTTGCCGAAGACCCGCAGCGGCAAGATCATGCGACGGCTGCTGCGTGACATCGCCGAGAAGCGCGACCTCGGTGACACCTCCACGCTGCTGGACCCGGGCGTGTTCGACGCGATTCGCGCCGCCGCACCGTGACGATGCGGGCCGGAACGGCCCGAGGAGGAACGGGGCAGTCGGCCGCACCGTGACGATGCGGGCCGGAACGGCCCGAGGAGGAACGGGGCAGTCGGCCCAGTAACTATCCGGCGATCGGGACGAACCCGACGCCGGGACGGTTCTTGGCCGCCAGGTCGGCCAGGTCGGCGTTGATCGACTGCACCACCGCGGGCGTGTGCAGCGGAATGTATTTGGTGACGCAGACCGGCAGGTTGTCGCTGAATGCGCCGTGGATCATGCCGACCAGTTGATCGTTGACCGTCACCGGCGCGCCCGAGTCGCCGGGCTGCCCGCAGACCTGCATCAGAATCGTGCCCGGCTCCTGACCCGGCCCCCAGGTGACGCCGCACGAGTTGCCGGTGGTGCGCCCTTGCTTGCACGCGATCTGACCGGACGCCGGATCCGGCCCGATGCCGTTGATCGCGAACCCACCGAAGTTAGCCTGCGGCAACACCTTTGACTTGTCGAACTGGATGACCGCGTAGTCCAGCCCATCGTTGCCGGACACCATCGTGCCGATGTTGCCGCGTTCCTTGGCGGCCTCGGCGGACACCACCGCGCCCGGGCCGCCGCAGTGCGCGGAGGTGAAGCCGAGCAGGTCGCCCTTGGGGTTGGTGCCGATCGTGGTCAGGGTGCACAGCGCGTCGCCATTGACGAGAATGCCCGCTCCGCCACCGAGCGGAAGGCGGTCGTCGGCGCGGGCCGGCGAGGCGAACAGACCGACGGCGGCCGTCACCATCAGAGCCGCCGTCGAGCGGGCAAGCCGACGGCTCATGATGTGCAAGGCGGTATTCTCCCGTCGGCGAAAATGGACACGCACCATTAACGGCCGCGCCAGTCTAGCTTCATCATTGCCCACAGCGCTGCTCCTCAAACCGCCTTGCCTCGTCTGGGATCGGGCTGCATGGCAACATGAACCCGGATAGCCCGCACCTCCGGCGACGATGCAGAGCGCGCAGCGCGATGAGGCGGAGCCGAATAGCCAGACCAGCCCGGAAGGACCGTCCGTGAGCAAGTCAGATCGCAAGAACGGCGACCATAAGGATGGCGTTCCCCGCACGCTGACCAGCATCCCGCTAACCGATCCGCACGCGCTGCCCGCCGAGCCATCGATCGGCGAGCTGGTCAAAGATGCCACCGCGCAGATGTCGACGCTGGTGCGCGCGGAGGTCGAGCTCGCCCGCGCCGAGATCACCCGCGACGTCAAAAAGGGGCTGACCGGCAGCGTTTTCTTCATCGCCGCGCTGGTTGTGCTGTTCTACTCGACGTTCTTCCTCTTCTTCTTCCTGGCCGAGCTGCTGGACACCTGGCTGTGGCGCTGGGCGGCGTTCCTGATCGTGTTCGGGATCATGGTCGTGACGACCGGCGCGCTGGCGCTGTTCGGCTTCCTCAAGGTCCGCCGGATTCGCGGCCCGCAGCAGACCATCGAGTCGGTAAAAGAGACTCGGTCGGCGTTCACGCCGGGGCACGACAGGCCCTCGGCGCCGGCCCTGAATTCGGGCGGGCCGCCCGCCGATCCCTCGGGTTGGTAGGTGGCCCCACCAGACCCGTCGGTCACCCGTATCGACGGTCCATGGCGCCACCTGGATGTGCACGCCAACGGCATCCGGTTCCACGTCGTCGAGGCGACTCCGGACGACGTCGATCCGACGCCCGCTACCGCACGGCCGCTGGTGATCATGCTGCACGGCTTCGGCTCGTTCTGGTGGTCATGGCGCCACCAATTGCGGGGCCTGCGCGGTTGCCGCGTGGTCGCGGTGGATCTGCGGGGTTACGGCGGCAGCGACAAACCGCCGCGTGGGTATGACGGCTGGACGCTCGCCGGGGACACCGCCGGACTGATCCGCGCGCTGGGGCACTCGTCGGCGACGCTGGTCGGTCACGCCGACGGCGGCCTGGTGTGCTGGGCCACCTCGGTGCTGCATTCGCGACAGGTGCGTGCGATCGCGGTGATCAGCTCGCCACATCCGGCGGCGCTACGGCGTTCGGCGCTGACGCGCCGCGACCAGGGCCGGGCGCTGCTGCCGTCGCTGCTGCGCTACCAGGTGCCGGTCTGGCCGGAGCGCAAGCTGACCCGGCACCACGGCGCCGAGCTCGAACGCCTGGTCCGCAGCCG
The DNA here is from genome assembly GCA_963822655.1 of uncultured Actinomycetota bacterium. Classification (GTDB taxonomy): domain Bacteria; phylum Actinomycetota; class Actinomycetes; order Mycobacteriales; family Mycobacteriaceae; genus Mycobacterium. The sequence continues at coordinate 336,116 of CAWGIJ010000010.1, read as the reverse complement.
AGTGGGCACGAAATGGGTTGCCTCCGAGGACTTTTCCGAGAGCATTGGACATCTACGGCAAGCCATCCAGATTCGCTACGCCGCGCATTGTGCGCTGGAGTACCAACGCTGGGCGGTACGCAGCCAGGCCCGCGAAGAGGGCCGCCGTTTCATGCGACTGATGAGCCGGCCGTTCGGCATCCCAATGCTGCACCTGCACGGCGACGCCGACCCCTACGTGCTGGCCGACCCGGTCGAGCGCACCCAGCGCTACGCGCCACACGGACGCTACGTATCAATTTCTGGCGCAGGCCATTACAGCCACGAGGAAAAGCCGGACGAAGTCAACGCCCACCTGTCGCGGTTCCTCGACCGGGTTTACCGATCGCCGCTCAACTGACGCATTCGCCGGTGGGCACCGGCGCAGTGTCACCGATGTGGCCCAGTTGCGCGGCAACCTCTTTGGCCGTCAGTACGAAACCGGTGTCGTTGTCGTCGACGGCTGCGCCGAACACCACACCGATCACGTGGCCGTCGAGATCGATCAGCGGGCCACCCGAATTGCCTTGTTCCACATTGGCTCTGACGGTGTAGACCTCGCGGTTGATCGTTGCCTTGCGGTAGATGTCAGGGCCGTTGAGCTCGATGAGTTCGCGGATCCTGGCCGGCGTCGCCATGAATCCGCCGCCGCCCGGATAGCCCATCACGATGCCCTCGGTGCCCGATGTGACTGGCGAATTGGCGAAGGCCAGCGGGGGGGCGGGCAGGTGCGGCACCGAGAGGATCGCGATGTCCACGGTCGGGTCGTAGGACACCACGGTGGCATCGTATGGGTTGCCGCTGGCCTCGACGGTGACGTTGTTCGATCCGGCGACGACGTGCGCGTTGGTCATCACGCGGTCCGGTGAGAGCACAAATCCGCTGCCCTCCAAGACTTTTGAGCAGGTGGGTGCGATTGCGCGGATCTTCACCACGCTCGGTTCGGTGTTCGCGACGACCGGGTTCTTGATCAGCGCGGCGTCCGGGGCGGCCACCGCCACCACCGGTGTGCGACTGAACGGCTCGAGCACCTGCGGCAGACCCGAGGTGTCCAGCAGCGCCGACAGTCGCTTGGGCACCGTCTTCAGCCACTCCGGCGCGTAGTCGTTGACTTCGCCGAGCACCCGCGAACCCCGCACTGCCGCAGCTAAACTCGGCTGCCCGGCCGACGACGTCAGCGGGGTGGCCAGCAGCCACGCCGCCACCAGCACCACCACCATCTGGACGGCGACACCGACCAGCGAGTCGAAGAACCGGATCGAGTTGCTCTGGATGGCGCCGCGGACCGCGCGGCCCAGCACCACACCGGCGACCTCGCCGATCACGACCAGCGCCAAGATCAGGAAAAGCGCGGCGAACAGCTTGGCCCGCGGCGCGGCGACGTGTGCGACCAGATGCGGGGCCAGCAGGACGCCGGCGATGGCACCGAGCAGCACGCCGACGAACGACAGCAACGAGCCGAGCGCACCCGAGCGCCAGCCCGAGACCGCCGCGATGAACGCGACCGCAAGCACCGCGATGTCCAACCACTGTGAGGTGCTCATCAGGCATCTTTCTCGTCGCCGACCAGTGCCATTGCTTCGTTGAGTTCGCGAATGTCGCTGGTGTTCCAGGGCTTCGCCCAACCAGCGACGTCCAGCATCGCGGAAATCACCTGACCGGTGAAACCCCAGACCAGCATTTCGTTCAACAGAAATGCCGGCCCGGCGAAGCGGCGGCTCAGGGTGCGGCGGTACACCATCAGCCGATTGGCGGGATTGATGAAGGCCCGGACCGGAACCCGGGCCACGATTGCGGTTTCGGCCTGATCCACCGCGGCCACCGGCCCCGGGTCCGGTGAGTAGGACAGCACGGGGACGACGTGAAAACCCGACGGGGGGATGAAGGTTCGCTCCATCGTGGCCAGCGGACGCAGTCGGCTGGTGTCGATGCCGGTCTCCTCGCGCGCCTCGCGCAGCGCGGTGGCCACCGGACCGTCGTCGCCGGGATCGGCAGCGCCGCCGGGAAATGCGGCCTGCCCGGCGTGGTGGCGCAGCGAGGCGGCCCGCACGACGACCAAGAGGTCGGCGTCGTCGGGCAGGGACTCGGCTTCGGCCGGCCCGGAGAACAGGACCAGCACCGCGGCCTCGCGACCCTTGTTGCCCGACAACGCCTTCGACGCCGTCACCATCGCGAGCACGTCGGCAGGCAGCCGCCGCTTGTAGGAGTCGGGGATGCCGGCGATGTTGTCGACCAGGGGCCGCAGCCAGGGCGGGGTGTATTCGGGCGCCAGCGCGCCGACGTCAAGGCGTTGGGGAGCGCCGCCTCCAGTCACGGGCGCCCCCTTCGCGCATCCAGCCGCCCGATCGCGTCCGTTATCTCGTCCGCGGTCGCGAAAGCGCGGGGCAGCGTCTTCGCCACGCTACCGTCCGAGTTCAGCACGACGGTCGCGGGCATCACGTTGGGCACCCGCAACGCCGCCGCCACCCGACGGCCCCCATCCTGCAGCGTCGGCAGCCGGACACCGAGTTCGGCGAGCCGCAGCAGGGCTGCCTCCTCGTTCTCGTCCTGGTGCACCGTCACCACCATCACGTCGGAGCCGGCCCGCCGCTGGTACTCCGCCATCGCGGGGAGTTCGGCCGCGCACGGTCCACACCAATAGGCCCAGAGGTTGAGCACCACGCGGCGGCCCGCCAGCGCGGGCCCGACGACGACAGCCGAGCCGTCGGCGGCGCAGTCGACCGTCACCGCCTGCAGCGCGGCCGAGCCCGGCTGCCCACTCGGGCGTGGGCACGGCGGCAGGTCGGCACGTTGCCGCGGACCGGCCAGCGCCGCCGCGGTGTCGGCGTCGCGATGTACCCGGCCCGGATCGGCCGTCGCGGCGGTCGGTGACTGCGCGGCATTCCGCATCGCCATCATCAGCGCGACGATCAAGGCCGCGACCACCACCAGGGCCGCGAGGGTCCATCGAGCGGTTCGGTTGGTCAGCATGCGCCCTTACAGCCCGGCCATCGCCAAGAGATGCTCGGTCTCCGGGCCCGTCACCAGTGCCGCGGCGATTTCCGGTTCGGTCGGCCCCGTGCCGTACGACGGGCAGTCCTTGGCCAGCAGACAGATTCCGCAGGCCGGCTTGCGGGCGTGGCACACCCGGCGGCCGTGGAAGATCACCCGGTGGCTGAGCAGCGTCCACTCCTTGCGCTCGATCAGCTCACCGATCGCATGCTCGACCTTGACCGGGTCCTCCTCGGTCGTCCAGCCCCAGCGCCGGACCAGCCGGCCGAAATGGGTGTCGACGGTAATTCCCGGCACATCGAATGCGTTGCCCAGGATCACGTTCGCCGTCTTGCGGCCCACGCCGGGCAGCGTCACGAGTTCTTCCATGGTGCTGGGCAGTTCGCCGTCGAAGCGCTCCATCAACGCTTGGCCGAGGCCAATCAACGACGTCGCTTTATTGTGGAAAAAGCCGGTCGGCCGAATGAGCGTTTCGAGTTCTTCGCGGTCGGCCTGCGCATAGTCCAGCGCGCCGCGGTAACGGAGGAACAGCGCGGGGGTGGTCAGATTCACCCGCTTGTCCGTGCTCTGCGCCGACAGGATCGTCGCCACCGCCAGCTCCAGCGGCGTGGTGAAGTCGAGCTCGCAGTGCGCGCCCGGAAACGCTTCTGCCAGTTTGCGATTCATCCGCCGAGCCCGGCGCACCAATCCGGTCCGGGTCTCCGACGCGAAGCGACGGGCAACGGCTGCGGTGGGGCCTGCGGCCACCTTGGCGGCGGCGCGAGAAGGCTTTCCCATTGTCACCTCGACAGAGTACTGATTCGTGATCCCGCTGAGACCTTAGCCGTGTTTACTGACTAATCGTGTCCTGGTTGCTAGTTGCATTCACCCCGGGGTTGCTAATGCTGGCAACTTTCGGGCTTGAACGGCTTGAAGCGGGCTTGGAAAAAGACACAGTTAGTGCAACTGATGTCGCCGAATTTCTCGAGCAAGCCGAACCGATAGATGTGCGCACTTTGGCCCGGGAAGGAATGCCTGAGGCGCTGGACTCGCTGCATCGCCGGATGGCCCGCGTCACCGGTGAGGCGCCCTATCTACCCAGCCGCGACGACTCGCCGACCCATCCTTTGCTCGTCGGCGCCATTGTCTCGGCCACCAATGAACCCCCGCTCACGCGACAACGGCATCAGCATTCACAACCGAATCGGCAATTTGCGCCGCGTCAGCACGCCAATCGTGTGTAGCGTTGGCACGTCGAGACAAGGCCAAATTTTTAGACTCGGCGTGCACAGCGGTGCGCACCGGAGTCATCTGAAGAGCTAAAGGGGCAACGTGGACGAGATCCTGGCGAGGGCCGGAATCTTCCAGGGGGTCGAACCGAGCGCTGTCGCCGCGCTGACCAAGCAGCTGCAACCCGTCGATTTCCCGCGCGGGCACACAGTTTTCGCGGAGGGCGAGCCGGGCGATCGGCTCTACATCATCATTGGCGGCAAGGTCAAGATCGGTCGCCGTTCACCGGACGGCCGGGAGAACCTGCTGACCATCATGGGCCCGTCCGACATGTTCGGTGAGCTGTCGATCTTCGACCCCGGGCCGCGGACCTCGAGCGCCACGACGATCACCGAGGTACGTGCGGTGTCGATGGACCGCGACGCATTGCGGGCCTGGATCGCAGACCGCCCAGAGATCGCCGAGCAGCTGCTGCGGGTGCTGGCCCGCCGGCTGCGTCGCACCAACAACAACCTCGCTGACCTCATCTTCACCGATGTGCCTGGTCGGGTCGCCAAGCAGCTGCTGCAGCTCGCCCAGCGATTCGGCACCCAAGAGGGTGGCGCGATGCGGGTGACGCACGACCTAACCCAGGAAGAGATCGCTCAGCTGGTCGGGGCGTCGCGGGAAACCGTCAACAAGGCGCTTGCCGACTTCGCCCACCGTGGCTGGATTCGTCTCGAGGGCAAGAGCGTGCTGATCTCGGACTCCGAACGGCTGGCCCGCCGAGCGAGGTAAGCGCGCGCGAAGCGCGGGCGCAACCGAGCGAACATCCAACCCCGAGCGAGGTAAGCGCGCGCGAAGCGCGGGCGCAACCGAGCGAACATCCAACCCCGAGCGAGGTAAGCGCGCGCGAAGCGCGGGCGCAACCGAGCGAACATCCAACCCCGAGCGCGCTAGCGCCTCAGGTAGTCAAGCTGCGCCTGCACCGACCATTCCGCGACGTCCCAGAGCTCTTCGTCGACGTCGACATAGACGTGCTCGACGACCTGTCGCGTGCTGGCGTCGTCGCCGAGTTCGCGTAGCGCCGAGCGGATCTGGTCGAGCCGCTGTTCGCGGTGGGCCAGGTAGCCGGCCGCCGCCGCCTCGATGTCGGGCAGGTCGGGCCCATGGCCGGGTAGCACGGTTCGCCGGCCGAGGCCGCGGAGGCGCTGCAGCGAATGCAGGTAGTCGGCCAGGCTGCCGTCCTCGTTGTCGATGACGGTCGTTCCGCGGCCCAGCACGGTATCCGCGGTCAGCACTGCGTCGTCGAGGACGAAGGACAGCGAGTCGGCGGTGTGCCCGGGCGTCGCCCAGACCGTGATCCGCAGTCCCGCGGCGTCGATCACCTCGCCCTCGGTGAGTTCCGCGGACAGCCCGCGCAGGAATCCGCTGCCGGCCGAGCGAACGGGCGCGCCGGTCCGGTCGACCAGCTTGTCAATGGCGTCGGTGTGGTCGCCGTGCCGGTGGCTGATCAGCACCACCGCGATGCGGCCGACGCCGGCGACGGCGGCGATGTGTTCGTCGTCGTCGGGTCCGGGATCGACGACGACGACTTCGTCACTGCCGGGAGCCCGCAGTACCCAGGTGTTGGTGCCCTCGAGCGTCATCATGCCCGGGTTGTTGGCCAGCAGCACCGAGGCGGTCTCGGTGACCGGACGCAACAGCCCGTAGGCAGGATGGGTGAGCGTCATGGCCGCTACCCGACCTCGACCACCAGCTCGACCTCGACCGGGGCGTCCAGCGGCAGTTCGGCGACGCCGACCGCCGAGCGGGCGTGTACTCCGGCCTCGCCGAACACGTCGGCGAGCAGATCCGAGGCACCGTTGACCACGCCCGGCTGACCGTTGAATCCCGCCGTGGACGCGACGAATCCGACCACCTTGACCACCTTGGTCACCGAGTCGATGCCGACCAGCGAGTCGATCGCCGCGAGTGCGTTGAGGGCGCAGATCCGGGCGAGTTCCTTGCCCTGCTCGGGCGTGACCTCGACGCCGACCTTGCCGGCCGCGACGAGCTTGCCGTCCTGCATCGGCAGCTGACCGGAGGTGTAGACGAGGCTGCCGGTTTGCACGACCGGGACGTAGGAGCCCAGCGGCTGAACGACGACCGGCAACTCGATGCCAAGCTCAGCGAGCTTGGCCGATGCCGTCACTTCGGGCGCTTCAAATAGGCCACGTGCTGCTCTCCGGTCGGGCCGGGCAGCACGGAAACCAGCTCCCAGCCGTCGGCACCCCACTGGTCGAGGATCTGCTTGGTGGCGTGGGTCAACAGCGGGACAGTTGCGTATTCCCAGGTTGTGGGTTGGCTCATATCCCGAGCTTATCGGCAGCGCCGCGACGTCCGGTGGCTAGCATGCAGGGGTGGGGACCACATCGAGTGGCGGCGCCAACGTCGGCTGGCCGTCGCGACTGTCAAAGGCCCGTCTGCATATCGTGACCGGCAAGGGGGGCACCGGCAAATCGACGGTGGCCGCGGCGCTGGCACTGACACTGGCGGCCGGGGGCCGCAAGGTGTTGCTGGTCGAAGTCGAAGGGCGCCAAGGCATTGCGCAGCTCTTCGATGTGCCGCCCCTGCCCTACCAGGAACTCAAGATTGCCAGCGCCGAACGCGGCGGTCAGGTGAACGCGCTGGCGATCGACATCGAGGCCGCGTTCCTGGAGTACCTTGACATGTTCTACAACCTCGGCCTCGCCGGTAAGGCGATGCGGCGGATCGGCGCGATCGAGTTCGCGACAACGATCGCACCGGGCCTGCGGGACGTCTTGCTCACCGGAAAGATCAAGGAAGCCGTGATCCGCGTCGATAAGGGCAAGAAACCGGTCTACGACGCCATCGTCGTCGACGCGCCGCCGACCGGACGCATCGCCCGCTTCCTGGATGTCACCCGCGCGGTCTCCGACCTCGCCAAGGGCGGGCCGGTGTACTCGCAGGCCGAGGGCGTGGTGAAGATCCTGCACTCCGACCAGACGGCGATCCACCTGGTGACGCTGCTGGAGGCGCTGCCGATGCAGGAGACCAAAGAGGCCATCGACGAGCTCGAGGACCTCGGTCTGCCGATCGGCTCGGTGATCGTCAACCGCAACATCCCGACCTACCTGCAGCCCGAAGAACTTGCCAAGGCCGCCGACGGCGACGTCGACGCCGAAGCGGTACGGACCGGTCTGGCCGCCGCCGGAATCAAGCTCAGCGACGACGACTTCGCCGGCCTGCTGACCGAGACCATCCAGCACGCCACCCGGATCAAGGCACGCTCCTCCACCGCGCAACAGCTCGACGAGCTGAAGGTGTCACGACTGGAACTGCCGACCATCGCCGACGGCGTCGACCTCGGCAGCCTTTACGAGCTGTCGGAATCGCTTGCACAGCAGGGAGTTCGATGAGCACGACACCGCCGACCCTGGACATCGCCGGCATTCTGGAGGACACCACAAACCGCGTAGTGGTGTGCTGTGGCGCCGGTGGCGTCGGCAAGACCACCACCGCCGCGGCCATGGCATTGCGCGCCGCGGAGTACGGCCGGAGCGTGGTGGTGCTGACCATCGACCCGGCCAAGCGACTGGCCCAGGCGCTGGGCATCAGCGATCTGGGCAATACGCCGCAACGGGTGCCACTCGACGCCGAGGTGCCCGGTGAGCTCTACGCGATGATGCTCGACATGCGCCGCACGTTCGACGAGATGGTGGTGCAGTACTCGGGACCCGATCGCGCACAGGCGATTTTGGACAACCAGTTCTACCAAACAGTCGCCACCTCGCTGGCCGGCACGCAGGAGTACATGGCCATGGAGAAGCTCGGCCAGTTGCTGGCCGAGGACCGCTGGGATCTGGTGGTCGTGGACACCCCGCCGTCGCGCAACGCGCTGGACTTCCTGGACGCACCCCAGCGGCTCGGCAGCTTCATGGACAGCCGGCTGTGGAAGCTGCTGCTGGGCCCCGGACGCGGGATCGGGCGACTGGTCACTGGGGCGGTCGGGCTGGCGATGAAGGCGCTGTCGACCGTGCTCGGGTCGCAGATGCTCGGCGACGCCGCGAGTTTCGTCCAGTCACTCGACGCGACCTTCGGCGGCTTTCGGGAGAAGGCGGATCGCACCTACTCGCTGCTCAAGCGCCGCGGGACCCAGTTCGTCGTGGTGTCGGCCGCAGCCCCCGACGCGCTGCGCGAGGCGTCGTTCTTCGTGGACCGGCTGTCGGAAGAGAAGATGCCGCTGGCCGGGCTGGTCCTGAACCGGACACACCCGATGCTGTGTCCACTGCCGGTCGAGCGGGCCATCGACGGTGCCGAGACCTTCGAGAGCGACGGCGCCAACGCCTTGACCAAGGCCGTCCTGCAGATTCACGCCGACCGGGCGGCGACGTCCAAGCGCGAGATCCGGTTGCTGTCCCGGTTCACCGGCGCCAACCCCCACGTGGCGATCGTCGGTGTCCCGTCGCTACCGTTCGACGTTTCCGATCTGGAAGCACTGCGGGCGATCGCCGATCAGCTGACGGCGACCGCCTAGTAGCGCTGTTGGTCAGCCGACGCTGCGGACCTTGCGCTGGGTGCTGAAGAATTCAGCCCAGGACACCACCTCGGGGTGCTGCTTGAGCAGCGCGCGGCGCTGCCGTTCGGTCATTCCACCCCAGACGCCGAATTCCACACGGTTGTCCAATGCGTCGGCACCGCACTCCAGCATCACCGGGCAATGCCGGCAGATAACCGCAGCCTTGCGTTGCGCAGCCCCCCGCACAAACAGCTCGTCTGGATCAGCGGCCCGGCACAGCGCCTTGGAAACCCAAGTGATTCTCGACTCAGCCTCAGCCCCGAACAGAACGGCGGTTGTCGGTGCTGCTGCGTTTGTCTTACGCGGCGCGGTCCTTATAGCTGACACCAGCGATTCCCCTTCGCTAATTGCCACCGGTGTGGCGTGCAATCAGATCCATGAACTCCGATGCGACCTGTGCCACACTGCGCTGTTCGGTGTTACCTGTATCTCATTGTGTGGATAAGCTACGTGGTCAGGTACCAATTACGCAACATTTTGCAGACGCTTTTTTGGGACGACCGTGCAGTCCGATCATGAACGGGCCTCGTGAAGCGACAGAACAGCCGAGTAATAGCCGTCTGAGCTGCGACTGATAGAAACCTGAGGCGCGGCGGCCGGCCAAAATACTCTCACCGGTCGCTCAGAAAGATGTCCCTCGCAGCGCCGCTAGTGTATGAGCCATGTCGGAGCGCCCCGCGACCGCGGTGACCATTGCCAAGCTTGTCGGGTGCTGCCTACTCGCCAGCGTCATCGTCGCGGCGTTACTCTTCCCGGTCGCCGGTGGCATCGGCCTGGTGTCCAACCGTGCTTCCGAGGTCGTTGGCAACGCGTCGGCGCAGCTCCTCGAGGGTGACGTGCCGGCGGTGACCACAATGGTCGACGCGAAGGGCAACACCATCGCGTGGCTGTATTCCCAGCGCCGGTTCGAGGTGCCCAGCGACAAGATCGCGAACACGATGAAGCTGGCCATCGTCTCGATCGAGGACAAACGGTTCGCCGAGCACAACGGTGTCGACTGGAAAGGCACGCTGACCGGCCTGGCCGGCTACGCCTCCGGCGACGCCGACACCCGCGGTGGCTCGACGCTGGAGCAGCAGTACGTGAAGAACTACCAGCTGCTGGTGATCGCGCAGACCGATGCCGAGAAGCGGGCGGCCATCGAGACCACGCCGGCGCGCAAGCTGCGCGAGATCCGGATGGCGCTCACCCTGGACAAGACCTTCACCAAGCCGGAGATCCTGACCCGCTACCTGAATCTGGTGTCGTTCGGCAACAACGCATTCGGTGTGCAGGACGCGGCGCAGACGTATTTCGGCATCAACGCCTCGGAGCTGAATTGGCAGCAGGCCGCTCTGCTGGCGGGCATGGTCCAGTCGACCAGCGCACTCAATCCCTACACCAACCCGGACGGCGCGCTCGCCCGTCGAAACCTGGTGCTGGACACCATGGTCCAGAACGTCCCCAATGAGGCCGACGCGATCCGCGCCGCCAAGGCCGAACCGCTGGGAGTTCTGCCGCAGCCCAAGGAGTTGCCGCGCGGCTGCATCGCTGCCGGCGATCGCGCGTTCTTCTGCGACTACGTGCAGGCCTATCTGTCGCGCGCGGGCATCAACAAGGAACAACTCGCCCGCGGCGGCTACTTGATCCGCACCAACCTCGACCCCGATGTGCAGGAACCGGTCAAGCACGCGGTCGACACGTTCGCCAGCCCGTCGCTCGAGGGCATCGCCAGCGTGATGAGCGTGATCAGGCCTGGCAAGAACTCGCACAAGGTCGTCGCGATGGCCAGCAACCGGACCTACGGGCTGAACACCGAGGCCGGCGAAACCATGCGGGCTCAACCGTTTTCGCTCGTCGGCGACGGCGCCGGATCGATCTTCAAGATCTTCACCACGGCCGCCGCCATGCAGATGGGCATGGGCATCAACACCAACCTCGAGGTGCCGGGCCGGTTTCAGACCAAGGGGATGGGCTACGGCGGAGCCAAGGGCTGCCCGAAAGAGACGTGGTGCGTCATCAACGCCGGCAACTACCGCGGCTCGATGAGCGTCACCGACGCGCTGGCCACCTCCCCCAACACCGCCTTCGCGCGGCTGATCCAACTGATCGGCGTACCGCGCACGGTCGACATGGCCATCAAGCTGGGGCTGCGGTCCTACGCCGAACCCGGCAGCGCCCGGCAGTACGACCCGGACAGCAACGAGAGCCTGGCCGACTTCATCAAGCGGCAGAACATCGGTTCCTTCACGCTGGGCCCGTTCGAACTCAATGCGCTCGAACTGTCCAATGTCGCAGCCACTCTGGCCTCCGGCGGCACGTGGTGCCCGCCAAACCCGATCGACAAGCTGATCGACCGCAACGGCAACCAGGTGTCGGTGACCACCGAGGCCTGCGACCAAGTGGTGCCCGAAGGGCTGGCCAACACGCTGGCCAACGCGATGAGCAAGGACGCCCTCGGCGGCGGCACCGCCGCGGGATCGGCCGGGGCCGCCGGCTGGAGCCTGCCGGTGTCCGGCAAGACCGGCACCACCGAGGCGCATCGGTCGTCGGGATTCGTCGGCTTCACCAACCAGTTGGCCGCGGCCAACTACATCTATGACGACTCAACGTCACCGTCGGATCTGTGCTCGTCGCCGCTGCGGCGATGCGGCGACGGCAACCTCTACGGCGGTAACGAGCCGGCTCGCACCTGGTTCACCGCGATGAAGCCGATCGCCACGCTCTTCGGAGACGTGAAGATGCCGCCGACCGACCCCGTGTACGTCGAGGGCGGTCCCGGGTCCAAAGTGCCGAGCGTCGCGGGCCTCGACGTCGACTCGGCCAAGCAACGGTTGAAGGACTCCGGCTTCCAGGTCGCCGAGCAAGCGGCCTCGGTGAACAGCAGCGCGAAGTACGGCGAGGTGGTCGGCACCACCCCCAACGGACAGACCATCCCCGGCGCCGTCATCACTATTCAGACCAGTAACGGCATCCCGCCGCCCCCACCCCCGCCGCCGGACGGCATTCCCGGCCTGCCGGCACCGATGGGGTCGCAGGTGATCGAGATCCCGGGTCTGCCGCCGATCACCATTCCGATCCTGGCGCCACCGCCTCCGTAACACGGCCGCGTGACGCACCGTCTCTCTCCAACCCGCAGTAGTCTGGCCTGCATGCCATTGGCCACTGCTCTGAAAAACACGGGCGCCGTCGCGCTCGGGTCTGCCGTCGCCGGAGTCGGCTACGCGTCGCTGGTCGAGCGCAACGCGTTCGTCTTGCGCGAGCTGACCATCCCCGTGCTGGACCCGGGTTCGACGCCGCTGCGGGTGCTGCACATCAGCGACCTACACATGCGGCCCGGCCAACGCCGTAAGCAGGCGTGGGTGCGTGAGCTCGCCGGCCTGGAGCCAGACCTGGTCGTCAACACCGGGGACAACCTGGCACACCCGCGCGCCGTCCCCTCCGTCGTCCAGTCCCTCGGCGACCTGCTGTCGGTGCCCGGCGTCTTCGTCTTCGGCAGCAACGACTACTTCGGCCCCCGGCCGAAGAATCCGATGAACTACCTGAGCAATCCAGGCCACCGCGTGCACGGCCAGCCGCTGCCCTGGCAGGACCTGCGGGCCGCGTTCACCGAGCGCGGCTGGTTGGACTTGACGCACAATCGGCGCGAGTTCGAGGTCGCCGGTCTGCAGGTGGCGGCCGCGGGCGTCGATGACCCGCACATCGCTCGGGACCGCTACGACGCGATCGCCGGCCCGACCAGCCCGGTGGCCGACCTCCGGCTGGGGCTGACCCATTCGCCCGAGCCGCGGGTGCTGGACCGGTTCGCTGCCGACGGCTATCAGTTGGTGATGGCCGGCCACACCCACGGCGGGCAGCTGTGCCTGCCGTTCTACGGGGCGTTGGTGACGAATTCGGGTCTGGACCGGTCGCGGGCAAAGGGGCCGTCGCGCTGGGGTGCCGAGATGCGGCTGCACGTCTCGGCGGGACTCGGGACGTCACCGTATGCGCCGGTGCGATTCTGCTGCCGGCCGGAGGCCACTTTGCTCACGCTGATCGCGGCGCCGACCGGGGGCCGCGACGCACAGCACCACCTCGGGCGCTCGCAGCCCACGTATTCAGTGAGCTGAATTCACCGCTGGGTGCTGACCAACGCGGGGACGGCGTCGACGTGGTCGGTCCACATCGCGTCACTCCACGATTGATCGATGTCACTACCGGGAGCGGTAACCAGCAGCCACAGCACCCCGAGGGTCAAGAGCCCGCCGAACACCACGGCGCCTAACACCGTCATGATCTACCTGCTTCCGTTGAGCGATCAGTGTATTCAGCGATGCCCGTTACCGAGTTATTCCACGCCGGGATGTGGTGCAGATCGCTCACCACGGATGACAGTGCTGTGCTTTAGGACGCTGCCGGGTCGGTGCGATACGCTGTCGTGGCTTCAATCGGGGTGTGGCGCAGCTTGGTAGCGTGCTTCGTTCGGGACGAAGAGGTCGTGGGTTCGAATCCCGCCACCCCGACAATTGACAGGCGAGAGGCTCTGATTCGGTGGCGAATCAGAGCCTTTTCTATGCCGGGTAGTCGGACTTGTCGATCGTCGGGCCGATCTGTTTCCAGAGCATTCGGATGAGGATCGTGCGGGGTAGGAAATTAGCGCCGATCTGAGTCTTTCGAGCGCCGTAGCCGAGGACGATGCGTGGGCGCCGTTTCAGAATCGACTCGGCGACGCGAGTGGCGACCTCGGCCGGATCGGTTCGCAGGAATTTGTTGGCGAAGTCGTCTGCACCGGCCGACTTGGCGATGTTGGTGGCAATCCCACCGGGATGAACGAGATGGACGGTGATCGGCTCGTTGACCATTTCGACCATCAGCGATTCGGTGAACCCTCGGACCGCGAACTTGGACGCGCAGTAGTCACTGCTGTTGGGGGTGCCGGTCAGCCCGAAGATGCTGCTGACGTTGACGACGGCTCCCTCGCCGTGCGCCCGGAGCTGCGGAAGAAATGCGCGGGTGCCATGCACGACCCCGTAGAAGTTGATGCCCATGATGTGGACGTAATCGGCGTCTTGGCTGGACCACACGGATTTCCCGCTGCCCCCGACCCCGGCGTTGTTGATGACCACGTGGGCCCCGCCGAGTTCGGTGCGCACCTGGTCGGCGAAGCGATACATAGCGTCGCGGTCGCTGACGTCGAAGGCCGATTGGAGCGCCGATGTTGCGTTCGGAAGCAGCCCGACCGTCTCGGCGAGGGTGTCGGCGTCATAGTCGTTGAGCGCCAGCTGTGCGCCTCGTCGCGCAAACTCGATCGCGTAGGCACGGCCCATCCCGGAGCCCGCGCCGGTGATGACGATGGTCTTGCCGCCGAAGGATTTCATCGACGAGTTCTCCTTGCTCCGTCGGCGACCACCCTGGGGGACGGCCGCGGGCCTGGCATGTCGGTCATCGCTCGTCGAGGTGCTCTCGTAGCTTTTCCCACGAGATTCTGCCCGCGATGTTCAACCGCGTGTTGTGTTGCCTCGCAGGCCTTTTGAAGAAACGCTCGAATAGTCGCCGAAGCACCGCTACAGCTTATTGCCGACCTGGCGGTTGATACGCTCCCACCCCGGTGCGCCGCCGACGGTCGGCCGTTCTTTTGCGTCCCCGGGGCCGCGAGCCGAGGCAGCTCATGCCCTCGGACCTGCGGATTCGAATCCTCGCGATCCGATCTGGGTGGTGGAGCAAACGCGGCGGTGCGGATTTCCGGATCAAACGACCGTGCTGCTGGAAATTCTCAGGTGTGAAATACCAGGGAAACCCCCGTATCGCGGGGCGGGTAGGCCCATTATCTTCTAGTCTTCGACCGCTTTGTTTTCACCGGGGGATGGGGAGCACACCATGGGGGTTTCACGTGGACTGGCTGCCGGCGGTGTCTTCGCCGCCGCGGCCGTCGGATTGGCATTTCACGCGGCCGGAGAACCGCCCGTCGGGCGCTACACCGCGATGCCGATCGACGACGCGACGGGCCAGGAAATACCGGGGATGACGTCGACTCTGACGTTCAATGCCTGCGGCCCGGGTTGCACGCACGTCCTGTCGCCGACGGGAGCGTTCGACTTGCACCTGCAGGACGGCGCTTGGACCGGCACGGCTCAGGCGCTGAGCGGAAAGAAATGCACGGACACGATCGACGCCAAATTGATCTGGACCCAATCGTGTGCCGGGACGACCGCCCATTCGCAGTTGAAGAAGAGCGGCTGACGCCCTACGGGACCACGAGGCTGTCGGTCGCCAGCGGCGTCCCGAAGTAGGTCGCCCGCGGGTCGACCACGACCGTCTTCGTCTCGCCCTGTCTGGCCAGCACATCGCGCGCCATCTGTTCGAAAGTGATCTTCTCGGGCCCGCCGACGTTCTCGACGCCGTTGATCGGTGCAGCCTGCGCGACGCGGGCAACCTCGCCGGCCAACTCCGCGGTCGTGATCGGCTGGATCAGCGCGTCCGGCACGCGCACTTCGTCGCCGACGGTCAGCGACGCCGTGATGGCATCGGTGAACTCGACGAACTGCGTCGCCCGCACGACCGAGTAGGGAACATCGGCGCGCTCGACGAGCCGCTCCTGGGCGACCTTCGCGCGCATATAGCCGCTCTCGGGCATGTGGTCGCAGCCGACGATGGACACCAGCACGTAGTGCCCGACGCCGGTCTCCTGCGCTGCGGCCAGCAAATGCGTGGTCGACGTGGTGAAGAACGCCATCACCGGGTCGTCGTCGAAGGTGGGCGCATTCGCCACGTCGACGACTACGTTGGCGCCCGTCAGGGCTTCGGTGAGCCCGTCGCCGGTCAGGGTGTTGACCCCGGTCCGCGGTGAGGCCGGGACCGCGTCTTGGCCCCGATCCTTCAGTTTCTCAACAACTTTCGACCCGAGAGCCCCGGTACCGCCGATCACCACGATCTTCATGTGGTAATCAGCTCACGACATACGGCGTGGGTCAACCCCGGTGGGAACATGGTCTGCGAACGACGTCGAGCACGCTGCGATGCGGCCGCGTGCAACAGTCGCACACCCTTTGCCTGCACCGTCGATTGCTTCACTCAAATCGACTGCGCCTGTATCGGGAACATTGGATGATCGCCGGGTGAGAGTCATCGTGACGGGCGGAAACAGTGGTGTCGGCGCGGCCACCGCGGCCACCCTGGCGGCCGACGGGCACAGCGTCGTCATCGCCTGTCGCACCATCCCGAAAGCCGAACGGGCCGCGGCGACGATGCGCGGCGACGTGACGGTCGCGCAGCTGGATTTGGCCGATCTGGCCAGCGTGCGAAAGTTCGCCGATTCGGTGGACGGGGTCGACGTGCTGATCAACAACGCCGGCGTGCTTGGCCTGCCGTTGACGCGCACCGCCGATGGTTTCGAGGCACACATGGGCACCAACTATCTCGGCCATTTCGCGTTGACCTGTCTGCTCGGCGACCGGATCAAGGACCGGGTCATCTCGGTGGTCAGTTCGTCCTACGCGCTGAGCCGATTGCACATCGACGACTTGAATTGGAACAACCGCGACTACTCCACCTGGCTGGCCTACGGCGAGTCCAAGTTGGCCGTGATGCTGTTCAACCACGAGCTGACCCGCCGCGGCGCGCGCACCTATCTGACCGATCCGGGCGCCACCAACACCGACATCAGCCGCGACGCAACCGGCATCGTGCCATGGATCCGGGACCACACGTTCCGTGGATTTCCGGCGCACAGCGCCCAGGTGGGCGCGCGGTCTACCATCCAGGCCGTGACCACCGAGTTGCCCAGCGGAACGTATCTCGCGCCGCGCTTCAGCCAGTGGGGCCGGCCGAAAGTCACCACACCGCGCGCCAAGGCGCGCGACTCCGCCGTGGCCCGTCGCCTCTGGGACGTGTCCGTCGAGCTCACCGGCTGCGACTGGCCCGTTTGACGGGAGCGGGGTCGCGGGTATACACCCGCGTGACGTCCACGATCGTAGAGCCCCGGCTGCCCGCGGCGCATGGTCCGTTGTCCATGACCGTCCGGCGCTGCCTGACCGAGCCGGCGCCGCACGACCAGCTCAACCGCGTCGGCACCTCGGTCCGCGACTCGGACCCCTACGGCCTGGATCTGCAACTGGCCCTCTACATGTGCTACGAACTGCACTACCGCGGATTCGCCGGCGTCGACCCCAACTGGGAGTGGAACCCCGGATTGCTTCACCTGCGGGCACAACTGGAGCGCGTCTTCCTGGCCGGTGTGCGCCGTGACGTCGGTCCGATCGATGCGGATCGGACGGCGCAGGCCGAGATGGATGACCTGTCGATCGAGGCGTCCGATGGCGCTGGGCCGTCATATTGGTTGCGCGACAACGGAACCTGGCAGCAGATGCGCGAATACTTCGTGCACCGGTCGCTGTATCACCTCAAAGAGGGCGACCCGCATGCCTTTGCGATCCCTCGCCTCACCGGCCAGGCCAAGGCCTCGTTCGTCGCGATCGAATTCGACGAGTTCGGTGCCGGGCACGGCGGGAAGTTACACCAGCAGTTATTCGCCGACCTGTTGACGGCGGCCGGGCTCGATGCGACCTACCTGGCCTATCTCGACGTCGTTCCCGCCGAGGCGCTGGCGGTGGTTAACCTGATGTCGCTCTTCGGTTTACACCGCCAGTTCCGCGGCGCCGCCGTCGGGCATTTCGCCTCGACGGAGATCACCTCGTCGCCCGGTTCGCGGCGGTTGGTCGAGGCGCTGCGGCGACTCGAGGCTCCGGAGGTGTGCGTGGCGTTCTACAGCGAGCACGTCGAAGCCGATGCAGTGCACGAGCAAGTGGTCCGCAATGACGTGGTCGGCTCACTGGTCGCACGTGAGCCGCAGCTGGATCGGGACGTGGTGTTCGGCATCCGAGCACACGCCGCGGTTGAAGACCGGCTTGCCGACATGATCATGACTTCGTGGAAGGCCGACGAGACGTCGCTACGACGACTCCTTGCCTGAATTGGATTGCGCCGCCGGGCGACAACGGCGGTGGCTGGTGTCGCACATCGGATAGTTCTTGCTCCGTCGGCAGGTGCAGATCGCGACCATGAACCGGTCGGACTCGACAACGTCGCCGCTTGGCGTCTCGAGACTAACCGGACCCGGCACCAAAATCGGCCCGTTTGGTATCACCTGCACCCGAACCCGGTCGGTCACGGCTTGTCCGCCCGAATCACCACCAGCTCCTCGGTCCGGCATCCCCGCTCGATCTGACCCGTGACCTCCAGCCACCCCGCTCGCGCGGACAGCACAGGACCGAACGGGATATTCTGTGAGGCAATCACTCTGGCTTTCAGCCCAGTCGACCGCAAAGTTTTCAGCGACTTGTCCACCCCGGACAGCGCCGAGTGCACCACGAGAAGCGACCCGCCGGCGTCCAATAGACCCGCGGCCGACTCACACAGCGGGTCGAGCACCATCCGGCCGTCGACGCCCGCATCCCAGGCGTGCGCCGGTCCCGCGGTCAGCGGGATCACGTTGGTGCTACCAGCCGGCGGGGTCGGCACGTAGGGCGGATTCGAGACGATGAGGTCGAAAGGCGCGTAATCCAGTGCGCTGGACCATGATCCCTCACGAACGTCGATGTCGGCGCCCGCATAGACGGCGTTTCCGAGTGAGCAACTCACCGCGCGGGGGCAGATGTCGAAGGCGATCACACTGGACGCACCCATGCCGGCGGCGGCGATCGCGACGACGCCGCTTCCGGTGCAGATATCCAAAACCCGACGGCCGCGGGCCAAATTCGTGCGGCCGAGGCTGTCGATCAACAACTGCGAATCCTCTTGCGGCGGGTATACACCGTCGATGTCGAGGGGATGCGACGGCCTAAAGCAAGCAGTAGTCACGTTGACCTTTCGGAAAAGGATGAACGCCGTGCTGTTTACGGCCTGACGTGACTGATGCCCAGAATTAACAATCTCGAAACTACGTCAGTTGCGTGCTGGTGCGTGCTCCAGTTCGGCGATGAGGCGCGCGCAGAACGCCGGAAGGTCATCGGGCGAGCGACTGGTGATCAGGTTACGGTCCACGGCCACCTCTTCGTCGACGACATTGCCGCCGGCATTTCGGAGGTCGGTGCGGATGCTCGGGTAGGACGTGACCGTGCGGCCCGCGACAACGCCGGCCTCTACCAGCGTCCAGGGCCCGTGGCAGATGGCCGCGACAGGTTTGCCTGAGTTCACGAAGTCGCGGACGAACGCGACCGCGACTTCGTCCAGTCGTAGCTTGTCGGGATTGACTGTGCCGCCCGGTAGAACCAGGGCATCGTAGTCGTCGACGGACGCCCCCGACACTTCTCGGTCGACCCGGATTGTTCCGGCCGGCTCCAAATCGTGGTTGCGCGCCTGGATATCACCGGTTTTCAGCGACAACAGCTCGACCTGGGCGCCGCTCTCGACCAACTGCGCCCGCGGCGTTTCGAATTCGACCTTCTCCACGCCATCGGCGGCGAGGATGGCTATCCTCTTGCCTTGCAACGGTTTCGACATTGAGTCACCTCTCTACGCTGCCGACCGGAGCGCCGCCGGCCTCGACTCGAGGTTCGGATACCCGAGCATGGCTCAGGTAAACAGCATCAGAGCCGGTCTTTGACCGCCTTCGACAATCTCGACCCGTCGGCCTTGCCCGCGGCGAGCGCCGTGGCGGCCTTCATCACCTGGCCCATCTGCTTCATACCCGGCCGCTCGCCGATCTCCTCGGCCACCTGCGCGATCGCCGTGTCGGCGACATCGGCGAGCTCGGCGTCGGTGAGCGGGGTCGGCAGGTATTCGTCGATCACCCGCGCCTCGGCGTGCTCGTTGGCCGCGAGCTCACCACGGCCGTTCTGGGTGTAGATCTCGGCCGCCTCACCGCGCTTACGTGACTCTTTGGCCAGCACTTTGAGCACGTCCTCGTCGGACAGCTCGCGAGCTTGTTTGCCGGAGACCTCTTCCGTCTGGATCGCAGCCAGCAGCATCCGCAGCGTTGCGGTGCGCAGTTTGTCCCTCGCCTTCATCGCATCGGTGAGATCCGCCCGCAACCGGGACTTCAGTTCGGCCATGACGGAGACGCTACGCGTTGGACCGCGGGACGTTGAGAAATGGCCTGGCGCTCGACACTATGGAGCCATGCTCATTGACGACGGCGGCTCCACCTGGTGAGCGCGCCGCCGCCGAACTACCCGGACTACCCCTACAGCGGTTACCCACCGACCGGCCGGCGTCCGCCCAGCTATCCTTCGAACCCCTATCCGCCGCCGGGCTACCCGCCGATGGGTTACCCACCCCCTGGTTATCCCCTACCGGGTTATCCGCCAGCGGATTATCGCTGGCAGCCCAGCTACGCGCCGCAGCCTCCGGTGCGGGGTCGGTGGGCGCCCGGAATCATCCCGTTGCGCCCACTGAGCGTCAGCGACATCTTCAACGGGGCCGCCGTCTACATCCGGACCAACCCGAGGGCGACGCTGGGTTTGACGGCCATCGTCGTGGTGATCACCCAGCTCATCTCGCTGGCAGCGTCGGTCGGGCCGCTGGCCGCGGCGAGCCGGCTGAGGTCGGCACCGCCTGACGAACTCACCGGCGGCGACGTCGGAGCGTGGGCGGCCTCGGCCGGGCTCAGCGGGGTGGTCGGCTGGCTCGGCGGCATCGTGCTGACCGGCATGCTGACCGTCGTGGTCGGGCGCGCGGTCTTCGGCGCCACGATCAGCGCAGGCGAGGCGTGGTTCCGGATTCGCGGCCGGTTGCCCGCGCTGCTCGGGCTGGTGACGCTCGAAGCCGTCGGGCTGATCCTGTTGACCGGTGGGGTGGGCGTGATCATCGGGGTCACCGCCGCGGCGGGCAACGTCCCGGCCGCGATTCTGCTCGGATTTCCGTTGTCGCTCACAGCGATTGCGGCGGTGGTGTACCTCTATGTGGCGCTCACCTTCGCGCCGGTGCTGATCGTGCTGGAGCGGCTACCCGTGATGCAGGCGATCACGCGGTCGTTTGCACTGGTGCACAACAGCTTCTGGCGGGTCCTCGGCATCCGGGTGCTGACGTGGTTGGTGGTGACGTTGATCGCCGGCGCCATCGCCGTCCCGTTCGGCTTTGCCGGTCAACTGGTCGGCGACTCAGGTCCGGTGCTACTCGCCGCGACGGTGGGTGCCGTCGGCGCGGCCATCGGCCGGATCGTCACCGACCCGTTCGGCGCCGGCGTCGTGGTCCTGCTTTACACGGACCGCCGGATCCGTAGCGAGGCATTCGATCTCGTGCTGCAGACCGGCGCCGCCGGGGGGCCCGCCGCTGCCCCATCGACCGACTTCCTCTGGCTGACGCGGCCGGTATAAGGATGTCCGCAATCGACGTCGACCGCACTACCGCGCACGAGGCGGCCCAGCACGAACTCGACAAGCCGATCTATCCCAAAGGCTCGATTTCACAGCATATTCAGGAGTGGATCCACGAGCTGTTGTACCGGATCATCGAACAAGGTTCATCGGTTCCGGGCGGTTGGCTCACCATCACCGTTCTGGTCATGCTGCTCGTCACCGCGGTCGTCGTCGCCACCCGGATCGTGCGGCACACCATCCGCACCCGCGCCGACGGCGACCACGTGCTGTTCGACGCCGGGCAGCTCACCGCGGCGCAGCATCGCGCGATCGCTGAACGCTGTGCGGCCGAAGAGGATTGGGTCGCCGCGATTCGGCATCGACTGCGCGCGGTGGCCCGCGGTCTCGAAGAGAACGGCGTCCTCGACCCGGCGCCGGGTCGCACCGCCAATGAGTTGGCCGCCGACGCCGGCGAACGCCTGCCCGCGTTGGCCGCCGAACTGTCGCGGGCGGCCACCGCTTTCAACGACGTCACCTACGGCGGGCAGCCCGGCACTCAGTCCGCCTACCAGTTGATCGTCGACCTCGACGACCACATCCACTACCGTTCGGCCACTGGCCAATTCGGGGCGGTCGAGCCACAGGTGGCCGACTCGTGGGCCCCCGTCCGATGACGATCACGCCGGTCCGACGACGGCCCTGGTGGCGGATGCTGGCCGCCCTGATCGTCATCTGCGCCGTCGCCGCGATCGGTACTTACCTGACCGCGCCGCGACCGGGCGGACAGATGGATCCCGAAGCGACCGGACCCGAGGGCGGGCACGCGCTGGTGGCACTGCTGCGCGATCGCGGCGTCACCGTTGTCGTCGCCCACGACGTCGACGAGGCGGTGAGCGCGACGCGTTCGGGATCGCTGTTGCTGTTCGCCCAGAGCCAACGCGTCACCACCGAACCGCTGCTGAAGCGGCTGGCCGACACTCCGGCGGACCTACTGCTGGTCGAGCCGACCTCGCGCACCCGTGCCGCGCTATCCCCCGGCATCCGCTCCGGTGACAAGCAGTCGCCCGAGAACACACCGGATTGTGCCCTGCGAGAAGCGGATCGGGCCGGAGCGGTGGACTTCGGGCCGTCGAACACGTTCCGCGCCGACGGTGACCGGGCGATCACCAGCTGCTACGGCGGCGCGCTGGTTCGCTACCGCGACGGCGCTCGCACCGTCACGGCGGTGGGCAGCACCGAGTTCATGACCAACGGGGGTCTGCTGCGGGCCGGCAACGCCGCGCTGGCAATGAACGTGGCCGGCACGCAGTCGCGCCTGGTCTGGTTTGCGCCACAGCACGTCGAAGGCGGGTCCTCCGCCAAGGGGAAGATTCTCGACCTGATTCCGGAGAACGTCACCTGGATGGTCGTGCAGCTCTGGCTGGCCGTCGCGCTGATGGCGCTGTGGAAGGGTCGACGTATCGGGCCGTTGGTCGCCGAAGACCTACCTGTGGTCGTCCGCGCCTCGGAGACGGTCGAGGGCCGCGGCAGGTTGTATCGCTCGCGACGCGCCCGCGACCGTGCCGCCCACGCGCTGCGCACCGCGGCATTACGGCGCCTACAACCCCGACTCGGCCTGGGCGTCGACACCGCCCCGCCGGCGGTGGTGCAGGCCATCTTGTCACGCAGCACGTTTAGTCCGGAAACATTGTGGCACATCCTTTTCGGACCGCCACCGGCTACCGACGCCGACTTGGTACAGCTCGCCCGTGCACTCGATGACATCGAAAGGCAGGTTGCACATTCATGACTCAACCGGACCAGGCTGCGCGCCACGCGCTCCTCGCGTTGCGCGGCGAGATCGGCAAGGCCGTTGTGGGACAGGAAGCGGTGGTTACCGGGCTGGTGATCGCGCTGTTGTGCCGCGGGCACGTGCTGCTCGAAGGCGTTCCGGGCGTGGCGAAGACGCTGTTGGTGCGGTCGCTGGCCGCCGCGTTGCAACTGGATTTCAAGCGCGTCCAGTTCACCCCGGACCTGATGCCCGGCGACATCACCGGGTCGCTGGTCTACGACAACCGCACCGCCGCATTCACTTTCCGCAGCGGGCCGGTGTTCACCAACCTCATGCTGGCCGACGAGATCAACCGGACCCCACCGAAGACGCAGGCGGCCCTGCTGGAGGCGATGGAAGAACGTCAGATCAGCGTGGACGGCGAGGCCAGGCCGCTACCTGACCCGTTTATCGTTGCGGCGACGCAGAACCCGATCGAGTACGAAGGCACCTACCAGCTTCCCGAGGCGCAACTCGACCGCTTTCTACTGAAGCTCGAGGTGCCGCTTCCGCCGCGCGACGCCGAGATCGCCATCCTCGGCCGGCATGCCCACGGCTTCGACCCCCGCGACCTATCGGCGATCCGGCCGGTCGCCGGCGTCGCGGAACTGTCTGCCGGGCGTGACGCGGTTCGCCGGGTGCGGCTGGCCGACGAGGTGCTGGGCTATATCGTCGACATTGCCGGCGCGACAAGGCATTCCCCCGCACTACAGCTGGGTGTGTCGCCTCGTGGTGCGACCGCGCTACTGGCCACCGCGCGATCGTGGGCGTGGCTGTCCGGGCGCAACTATGTCACCCCCGACGACGTGAAGGCGATGGCCCGGCCGACGCTGCGGCACCGGGTGATGCTTCGGCCGGAGGCGGAGTTGGAGGGCGCGACCACCGACGGCGTGCTCGACGGCATTCTGGCGTCGGTTCCGGTGCCGCGCTAGTGGTGTTGACGGGCCGCGCCGGCCTGATCGCGCTGCTGTGCGCGGTGCCGATCGCGGTAGCTCCCCGGCCGGCGGCCACCTTCGCTGCGCTGCTGGCGCTGCTCGCCGTGGCGGTGCTGGTCGATGTCGCGTTGGCGGCCAATCCTCGTGCGCTGCAGTACGCCCGTTCGCCCGATGGCTCGGTGCGACTCGGTGAGTCGCTGACGATCGGTCTGGCGATTCGCAACGCCGGCCGCCGCCGTTTTCACGGCCACGTGCGCGACGCCTGGCCGCCCAGCATGCGGGCCGAGCCGGGCAGCCACGCCGTTGATCTCGTTGCCGGACAAGCTATCCGGGTCGATATCTGGTTGCGGCCGATCCGTCGCGGCGATCAGCGCTCAGCGGTGGTCACCGCGCGCGCGATCGGCCCGCTGGGCCTGGCCGGCCGCCAGAAGTCCCGCCCGTTGCCCGGCGCGGTGCGAGTGCTGCCGCCGTTCCTGTCCCGCAAACACCTGCCGTCCCGGCTGGCCAGGCTGCGCGAGATCGACGGGATGCTGCCGACCCTGACCCGTGGCCAGGGCACCGAATTCGATTCACTGCGTGAGTATGTCGTCGGCGACGACGTCCGCTCGATCGACTGGCGGGCGACGGCCCGGCGATCCGATGTCGTGGTACGCACCTGGCGGCCGGAGCGCGACCGTCGGGTGGTGATCGTGCTGGACACCGGACGCACTGCGGCCGGTCGGGTCGGTGTCGACCCGACCGACGGCGATCCCAACGGCTGGCCCCGACTCGACTGGTCCATGGATGCCGCGCTGCTGCTGGCCGCACTCGCGTCGCGGGCCGGTGATACCGTCGACTTCCTCGCGCACGACCGGACCACTCGGGCCGCCGTCTACGGCGCCTCGCGAACGGAGTTGCTTGGCCGCGTGGTCGAGGCGATGGCGTCGCTGACGTCAGCCCTGGTTGAATCCGACTCCACAGCAATGGTTTCCGCGATCATTCGGCGAACCCGGCGTCGTGCCCTGGTAGTGCTGATGACCGATCTCAACGCCAGCGCACTCGACGAGGGCCTGTTGCCGGTGCTCCCCTTGCTCTCGACCAAACACCACGTGATCGTCGCCGCGGTTGCCGATCCGCGGGTCGACCGTCTGGCGTCCGGGCGCTCCGACGCAGCCGAGGTGTACGACGCGGCAGCCGCCGAACGCTCCCGCGGTGAACGATCCGCGATCGCATCGCGGTTGCGCCACAGCGGCGTCGAGGTCATCGACGCACCGCCCGCCGACCTGGCGCCCGCGCTGGCCGACCGCTACCTGGCGATGAAGGCCGCCGGGAAGCTCTAACCCGTCGGCACCACGTCGGGTGCATCGGCGATGTCACCGGTCTCACCGGCCCGCACCGCGCGCCTGCCGAAGTACCCGACGTAGGTCAGGAAGGCGGCCTCGGCCAGCACGCCGATACCGATCCGCACAAAAGTCGGCAACGGCGACGGCGTGACGAATGCCTCGATCGCACCCGAAACCAGCAGCACCGCAACCAAACCCACCGCCGCAGAAATTACTGCGCGACCCTGCTCGGCGAGCACCTGTCCGCGCGGCCGGTCGCCCGGGGCGATCACCGACCAGCCCAGCCGCATGCCGACCGCACCCGCCAGGAACACCGCCGACAGCTCCAACAAGCTGTGCGGCAGCAGCAGTCCGAACAGCACGTCGGCCTTGCCGGCCTGCAACATCAGCGCGGCCACGACGCCGAGGTTGGCGGCGTTGGCGAAGAGCATGAACGGGATCGGAATCCCCAGCACGACGGAGAATGCGATGCACTTCGCCGCCACCCAGGAGTTGTTCACCCAGACGTGCAGCCCGAACGCGGCCGCCGCATGCTCGCTGTAATAGGAGGCGAAGTCGTGGTGGACCAACTCGCCCAGCTCGCTTGGTGTTCCGATGGTCGACTGCACCTCCGGGCTGCCGAGCACCCACAGTGCGATGGCCGCCGTAACGGCGAAGAACACCACGGCCGTCGCCAGCCACCACCGCCAGGCCCGATAAGCCACCACAGGAAACGACACCGTCCAGAACCGGGCGAACTCGCTCGACAGCGGGGCATGCGCTCCGGTGACCGCGGCGCGTGCCCGCGCCACCAGACTCGAAAGCCGGCCCACGAGCGCGGAGTCGGACGAACCGGATCGCAGCATCGACAAGTGTGTCGACGCGCGCTGATACAGCTCGACGAGCTCGTCGATCTCCGCGCCGCTGAGCCGCTTGCGGCCGCGCACCAGCCGGTCGAGGCGATCCCAGCTGTCGCGGTGCGCAAGCACGAACGCGTCGACGTCCATCGCACCGAGAGTAGCCGTGGGCGCGGCGATCGCGAGGTCGGCATAGCCGAGCGAAGCGGGTCGCCGCACGTGGGTGGAGGCGATGTAGCGTGCGAAGTATGTCGGAGGTGGTGACCGGGGATGCCGTGGTGCTCGACGTGCGCATCGCTCAGCTGCCGGTACGCGCCGTCAGTGCGACGATCGACATCGTCGTCGTCCTCGTCGGGTACCTGATCTCGCTGGTGCTGTGGGCCGGTGCGCTCGTCCATTTCGACGACGCCGCCGCGTCCGCGATCATGATCATCTTCACGGTGTTGGTGTTCGTCGGCTACCCCCTGGTTTTCGAGACCGCGACGCGTGGTCGCACGCTCGGCAAGATGGCGATGGGACTGCGGGTGGTGTCGGACGACGGTGGCCCGGAACGCTTCCGCCAGGCCCTGTTTCGCGCACTGTCATCGGTCGTCGAGATCTGGATGCTGTTGGGCAGCCCGGCGGTGATCTGCAGCATGCTCTCGCCGAGGGCAAAACGGATCGGCGACATCTTCGCCGGCACGATCGTGATCAGCGAACGCGGCCCCGCACTGGGACCGCCACCGATGATGCCGCCACAACTGTCCTGGTGGGCGTCGTCCCTGCAGCTGTCCGGCCTGACCGCGGAGCAGGCCGACATCGCGCGCCAATTCCTGGCGCGGGCAAGGCAACTCGACCCACAGCTTCGTGACCAGATGGCCTACCGCATCGCCGGGGATGTACTGAGCCGGGTGGGGCCCCCGCCACCGCCGGGCACTCCCCCGCAGTTAGTGCTGGCCGCGGTGCTCGCCGAACGACACCGTCGAGCGCTCACCCGACCGCGACCGCACTGGTAACTACTGCGCGACGGTGATCGCGAGGACTGCGACGTCGGCCGCCAGCAATGCCAGCGCCACCACCGGGACGATGAAGCCCCAACGCCGCCGGGCGGTGAAAAACGACAACACGACCGTCAGGATGGCGACCGCCGGCGCCCCGTAGTACAGCGTGTCGAAGTTGATGCCCCGCGGGCCCAGGTTCGGGCAGGCCTTGTCGCTGCACGCCGCCGTGCTCATCACGGCGCCTAGGGCGACCGCCATCGCGACCCCGGCACCGACCACTGTGAGCACGGCAAGTGCCCAGTTCAGCCACAGTCGCACGCGCCTGGAGCGGCCGGATTCGACGGCCGGCGCCGTGGGGTCAAGGTCCGGGTGATCTTTCACGTCAACGTCCTTGCTCATGAGTTGGGTGCTACCCGTCCGCCTCCCGCGGCAAACCGTCGCTGGAAATCAACCCTTGCTTAACGATAGTTAGCGATATATCGTCGTCGTATCGGTAGCGCACACGGCGCTGCCTTTCCAGAAACGAGATCAATCCATGAACAACCCATTCTTTGATGCAGGCAGGCCACAGGTGGGCGGACCTTTCGCAGGTGGACCGGGGCCCTTCGGCTTCGCACCGCAGGACCGTCGCGCCTTGCACGAGCAGCGCAAGCAGGCCCGCCGTGAGTTCCGCGACTACGTCCGGGGCAACGACGCCGGCCATGACGGTCCGTTCGGACCCGGCTTCGGCCGGGGTTTCGGACGCGGCTTCGGCGGTCCCGGCGGCTTCGGCCCTGGCTTCGGTCCCGGCTTCGGTCCCGGCTTCGGGCCGGGTAGTGGTCGCGGTGGACGCCGCGGCGGACACCGGCGCGGTCGCCGCGGCGACGTGCGGGCCGCCATCCTGGTGCTGCTCGCCGAGCGGTCCATGCACGGCTACGAGATCATCCAAGAGGTCGCCGAGCGCAGCCAGGACCTGTGGAAGCCCAGCCCCGGCTCGGTCTACCCGACCCTGCAGTTGCTGGTCGACGAGGGCCTGATCGTCAGCACGGAATCCGAGGGCAGCAAGAAGCTGTTCGCGTTGACCGATGCCGGCAAGGAGGCTGCGGAGAAGGTCGCCACCCCGCCGTGGGAGGAGATCGCCGACGGCGTCGACCCGGCCCATCTCAGCCTGCGCGCGGCTACCGGCCAATTGTTCGGCGCCGTAGCGCAATCCGCGCACGCCGCCAACGAAGAGCAGCAGCAGCGCATCCTCGAGATCATCAACAACGCCCGCCGCGAGATCTACTCGATCCTCGGCGAAGACGACTGATCATCGACAGACCCGGTGGGGGCCAGCGCGCGCTGGTCCCCACCGCTTCATGTCAGGTGACCTCGACCCAATCGAACGTGCGCTGCACGGCTTTTCGCCATCCGGCGTAACCCGCCGACCGTTCCCGCTCACCCCACGCCGGCGTCCAGCGCTGACCTTCGTGCCAGTTGGCGCGCAGATCATCGGGGCCCGACCAGAATCCGACCGCCAGCCCCGCCGCGTAGGCGGCGCCCAACGCCGTGGTCTCGGCGATCACCGGCCGCACCACCTCGACACCGAGCACGTCGGCCTGGATCTGCATGCACAGGTCGTTGGCGGTGATACCACCGTCGACCTTGAGAACCTCAAGGCGCACACCGGAATCCGCCTGCATTGCATCGACCACGTCACGGCTCTGGTAGCAGATCGACTCCAGCGTCGCGCGGGCCAGATGCGCGTTGGTGTTGAAGCGGGACAGCCCGACGATCGCGCCGCGCGCATCCGAACGCCAGTACGGCGCAAACAATCCCGAGAACGCCGGCACGAAATACACCCCGCCGTTGTCGTCGACCTGCCGGGCCAGCGCCTCGCTCTGCGCCGCGCCGCTGATGATGCCGAGCTGATCCCGCAACCACTGCACGGCCGAGCCTGTCACGGCGATCGAACCTTCCAGCGCGTACACGGGTTTGGCGTCACCGAACTGGTAGCAGACCGTGGTCAGCAACCCGTTGCTGGACCGGACTATCTCTTCGCCGGTGTTCAGCAACAGGAAATTGCCCGTGCCATAAGTGTTTTTGGCCTCGCCCGGCTGCAGGCAGACCTGCCCGACCATGGCCGCGTGCTGATCGCCGAGGATCCCGGTGATGGGCACTTCCCCGCCCAGTGGACCGTCCGCCGACGTGACGCCGTACGGCTCCACCGGTGACGATGCGGCGATCTTCGGGAGCATGCCGCGCGGAATGCCGAAGAACGACAACAGTTCGTCGTCCCAGTCCAGCGTCTCGAGATTCATCAGCATGGTCCGGCTGGCATTGGTGACGTCGGTGACGTGCATCCCGCCCCGCGGTCCGCCGGTGAGATTCCACAGCAGCCAGGTGTCGATGGTGCCGAATATGGCGTCGCCGCCCTCGGCCGCCGCGCGCACCCCGTCGACATTCTCCAGAATCCACCGCAGCTTGCCGCCGGAGAAGTAGGTGGCCGGCGGCAGACCCGCCTTGTGCCGGATGACGTCGCCGTGGCCGTCGCGGTCCAGCGCCGCGGCGATCCGGTCGGTGCGGGTGTCCTGCCAGACGATCGCGTTGTAGTAGGGCCGGCCGGTGCGCCGATTCCAGACCACAGTCGTCTCGCGCTGATTCGTGATACCAAGGGCGACAAGGTCGTTGGCCGACAAGTTCGTCGTATTCAGCGCCGACATCAGGACCGAGGTGGTGCGCTCCCAGATCTCGATCGGGTTGTGCTCGACCCAGCCGGCTCGCGGCAGGATCTGCTCATGCTCGAGCTGATGCCGGCCCACCTCGCTGCCGTCGTGGCCGAAAATGATGCAGCGGGTGCTGGTGGTGCCCTGGTCGATCGAAGCGACGAACTCGGCCAACTGCTCCTCCTCCCGCGATCGCCTCCATCATGGACTACGCCGCGAGCCGCTGATTTGGCGGATCGGTTGCGCAGGCCCGGCGGAGACGGTTGCATCGGCATCGTGGGCGAAGACGTCAAGCGAACCACCTACACCCGGGTCGACCGGCAGGCGTACCGGCGCAAGGTCCAGCAGTGCCTCGACGTCTTCGAGACGATGC
This sequence comes from uncultured Actinomycetota bacterium, assembly GCA_963822655.1. Classification (GTDB taxonomy): domain Bacteria; phylum Actinomycetota; class Actinomycetes; order Mycobacteriales; family Mycobacteriaceae; genus Mycobacterium. The sequence goes on along the minus strand of CAWGIJ010000010.1, from coordinate 306,146 downwards.
TCGCGCAGTCCAGTTTCGAGTTCGACCGCCCGCTCACCGGCATGGAAATCGAATGCAACCTGGTCGACGAGGCGTACCAGCCGGCGATGACGAACTCCGACGTCCTGGCGGCGATCGCCGATCCGGCCTACCAGACCGAATTGGGCGCTTACAACATCGAATTCAACGTTCCGCCACGACCGCTGGGTGGCAACACCGGCGTTGAGCTCGAAGACGAGGTGCGAGCCAGCCTGAACGCCGCCCAGATCAAGGCCACCAGCGGCGGTGCCCACATCGTGATGATCGGGATCCTGCCGACGCTGATGCCCGATCACCTGGCCGGCGGCTGGATGAGCGAATCGTCGCGGTACGCCGCACTCAACGACTCGATCTTCAACGCCCGCGGCGAGGACATGCAGATCGACATCGACGGCCCCGAGCCGCTCAGCATCAACTCGACCGACATCGCGCCCGAATCCGCCTGTACCAGCATGCAATTGCACCTGCAGGTATCGCCCGACGACTTCGCCGCGAACTGGAACGCCGCGCAGGTGCTGGCCGGGCCGCAACTGGCACTGGGCGCCAATTCGCCGTTCTTCTTCGGCCACCGGCTGTGGTCGGAGACCCGCATCGAATTGTTCGCCCAATCCACCGACACCCGGCCCGACGAGCTGAAAACCCAGGGCGTGCGTCCCCGAGTCTGGTTCGGCGAACGCTGGATCACGTCGATCTTCGACCTGTTCGAGGAGAACGTCCGCTACTTTCCGTCGCTGCTGCCCGAAGTGTCCGACGAGGATCCGCGCGCCGAGCTCGACGCGGGACGCACCCCGCACCTGGCGGAGTTGCGGCTGCACAACGGCACGGTCTACCGGTGGAACCGTCCGGTGTACGACGTCGTCGCGGGTCGGCCGCATCTGCGGGTGGAAAACCGCGTTCTGCCCGCCGGACCGACCGTCGTCGACATGCTGGCCAACGCCGCGTTCTACTACGGCATGCTGCGGAGCCTGTCCGACGAGGATCGTCAGGTCTGGACACGGATGGAATTCGCTGCGGCGCAACGTAATTTCTACGAGGCCGCCCGAAACGGAATTCACGCACAGCTGTACTGGCCGAGCACCGATCACGTCGGCGCAACCGAACTGGTACTCGACACACTGCTGCCGATGGCCTCCGATGGGCTGGACCACTGGGGCGTCGCTGCCGACATCCGCGACCGCCTGCTCGGCGTGATCGAAGGCCGGGCCCGCGCCGGCCGCAACGGCGCGAGCTGGCAGATCTCGACCGTACGAGCGCTGGAGAATCGCGGGATGGCCAGACCCGCCGCACTGGCCGAGATGCTGCGGCGCTACTGCGAGCACATGCACGCCAACGAGCCTGTCCATACCTGGGACGTGCCGGAGTAGGTTCGAGCACATGGCAAATGAAGTGATGGACTGGGATAGCGCATATCGCCAAGCAGCCGGCTTCGACGGCCCGCCACCCTGGAACATCGGTGAGCCGCAGCCCGAGCTGGCCGCGCTGGCCGCGGCCGGGAGATTTCGCAGCGATGTGCTCGACGCCGGATGCGGCTACGCCGAACTGTCGCTAGCGCTGGCCGCCGACGGCTACACCGTGCACGGCGTCGACCTGACGCCCACCGCGGTCGCCGCTGCCGCCAAAGCCGCGCAGGAGCGCGGGCTGACCACCGCCACCTTCGAGCAGGCCGACATCACTGCGTTCAGCGGGCACGACGGCCGGTTCAACACCGTCGTCGACAGCACGCTGTTCCATTCGCTGCCGGTCGAGGGCCGTGACGACTATCTGCGCGCGGTGCACCGCGCCGCCGCCGACGGCGCCGGCTACTTCGTGCTGGTGTTCGCCAAGGGCGCCTTCCCCGCGGAGTGGGAGCAGAAGCCGAATGAGGTGGACGCGGATGAGTTGCGTGCCGCGGTGAGCCAGTACTGGGACATCGACGAGATCCGGCCCGCGTTCATTCATGCGAATATTCCACCGGCACCGGCAGATTCGGATGTGCCGATGACGGAACACGAGCGCGACGAGAAGGGTCGGCAGAAGCTGCCCGCCTATCTGCTCAGCGCGCGCAAGGCCTGAGACTCAGAGCGCGGCCGACGCTTCGGCGAGCGCCGCTGCGAATGCGCTCAGGTCGTCATCGGTGCAGTCGACGTGCGGTGAGAGCCGCAGCACCGGTCCGGTGAGCTCCAACGGCGCACGCGCGATCACCACCGCTGTCGTGACGATCCGCCGCTCGGCGATCAGCCACGCACGGACCTTTGTCGGGTCGGTGTCGTCGAGTGGTGCCAGTGTGGTGATGGCGCTCGGCTCGTCAACCGCCTCGACCACCCGCCACCCCGGCACGTCGGCGAGGGCGGTTCGGCTGGCCCGCCCGACCTCCGCGAGACGGGCACGCACGGCGGGCGGGCCCGTCGCGACGAGCTCGCCGATTGCCACCGAAAATCCCACGCGCGCGGCAATATTGGCCTCGCCGAGCTCGAGCCGATCGGCGACCGACAACGACCCGACCCAGTCCTTGGGCGGCAGCCGGGGTTCCAGCCGCTGCAGCAGCTTGGGCGCCAGGGCCAGCACGCCCACGCCCCGCGGCCCGGCCAACCATTTGCGCGACGACGCGTAGACCGCGTCGGCGCCGACCGCGCAGTCCACCTGCCCGAGCGCCTGCGCGGCATCGACGATCAGCGGTACGCCCGCATCCCGGCAGAGCCGCGACATCTCGGCCAGCGGCTGCACCACGCCGCGATGGCTGGCGACCGCGGTCAGGTGCACCGCGTCCGGCGGGTCGGCGGCCAGACTGGTCGCCGCCTCGGCCAACGCGACACGGCCCTCGGCGTCCACCGGGAGCGTCTGACGCTGGACGCCGTGCACCGACATCAGCGCGAGGTTGGGTCCGTACTCGCCGGGCAGGCAGGCCAGCGTCCGGCCGCCGTTTGGCCAACTCGACAGCAACAGGTCCAGCGCGTGCTGCGATCCGGTGGTGAAAACGACCTGTGCGTCCGGCATTCCGGTGAGCGCCGCAACGGCGGCGCGTCCGGCATTCAGCACCGGCAATGCCGCCTCGGCCGCGACGTAGCCGCCGACCTCGGCCTCGTGGCGCGCGTGCCGCGCGGCCGCATCGAGCGTCGACAGGCTCTGCCGCGAGCACGCCGCGCTGTCCATGTGGAATCCGGCGACGGGTGGCCGGGCGGACCGCCAGGCCTCGGCCAGGCTCGGCGTCACTTGACCGACAGCGACAATCCGAAATCGCCGGCGGCGTCAGTCCACCACTGGGTGAGCCGAAGGCCGGCCTGCGCCAACTCGTCGGCCACCACATTGGCCCGGAATTTGCACGACACCTCGGTCAGCACCATTTCGCCGGCGTCGAATTCGACGGTCAGGTTCAGCGCCCCGATGTGCACCCGCTGCGACCGCTCGGAGAGCAGCGACATTTCCATCCGCTCCTCGTCGGCATTCCACTGGGCGACGTGGCGGAACGCGTCAACATCGAAGTCCGCGTTGAGTTCTCGATTGATCACCGCGAGCACGTTTCGGTTGAATCGCGCCGTGACCCCGGCGGCGTCGTCGTAGGCCGCGACGAGTCGATTGGTGTCCTTGACCAGGTCGGTGCCCAACAGCAGGCTGTCGCCGGGCTGCAATACGTCGGCGAGACCGGCCAGGAATTCCTCCCGTGCGCCGGGCTTCAGGTTGCCGATCGTCGATCCGAGGAACACGAAGAGCCGGCGGCCGCCGGTCGGAATCTTGCCCAGGTGTTCCTCGAAATCGCCGCAGACAGCGGCGATTTCAATGCCCGGGTACTCCTTCTGGATGGCCTCCGACGCCAACGACAGCATGCTGGCGTCGACGTCGAACGGGACGAATCGGCGCAGGGCACCGCCGTCGCGCAGCGCGTCGAGCAGCACGCGGGTCTTCTCCGACGTCCCGCTGCCCAGCTCGACGAGCGTGTCGGCGCCCGAGGCTGCCGCGATCTCCGCGGCGCGGGCCCGCAGGATCTCGGCCTCGGCCCGGGTGGGGTAGTACTCCGGTAGGCGGGTGATCTGATCGAACAGCTCGCTGCCAACCGAGTCATAGAACCACTTGGGCGGCAACGACTTCGGTGAACTCTGCAGCCCGGCGCGCACGTCACGGCAGAGTGCCTCGAATGCCGAGTCCGCGGCGAGGTGGTTGGACAACCTCAGCGTCATCACTATCCCTTCGTTGGGTTCAAAGCGGTCATGGTCACCCGTTCGGCGGTGACCTCGACCAAGTGGCGGTCGGGGACGTCCTCCCAGCCGGGCTGGTCGTCGTACGGTTCGCTGGCCAGCACCACGCCGTCGTCTCGACGAAGGACGGCCAGCGTGTCTCCCCAGGTGGTGGCCAACAATCGAGAACCGTTGGCCACCATGATGTTCAATCGCGCGTGGGGGTCGGCGGCACCCACCTCGGCGATCGTCTGGCCCAGCGCGCCCAGCCCGCGGGCGAAGATCAGCGCGGCGAGAACCGCGCTGTCACAGGTGGATTCGGCATCCGCACTGGCCGGCAACACGCTGCGATCGACGATGCCGTTGTGGGACAGCAGCCAGTGCCCGTCGGTGAACGGGGCGGTCGCGCTGGCTTCGATGGGCATACCCACGGTAGCCGAACGCACCGCGGCCACCACGCAGTGACTCCTGAGTGCCGGTGCGATGGAATCGAACGAAACATCTCCCCACAGCGGCACGGCACTGCGCCAGCGTCGTGGGGTCGCTCCGTCGAAAAAGCCCACGCCCCAACCGTCGGCGTTCATCAACCCGTGCTTTTGCCGACGTGGGGCATAGGACTGCACCCGAAGGCCCTGCGGCGGGTCGAGCACCAGCGAGGAGACCGATACGTCGCGTCCCAGCCAGCCGAGATGCCGGCACATCAGGGGCTGCCCCCCGGGTCGTCGTCGATGGACCAGGCCAGCCGGACGCCGGAGAAGATCTGCCGGCGGTAGGGGTGATCCCAGTTGCGGAAGCTGGGCCGCACGATCGTCGACTCGACGGCCCACGATCCGCCGCGCAACACCCGGTAGTCGCCGCGGAAGAACGGCTCCGAATAGCGTTCGTAGATCATCGGTCTGAAGCCGGGCCAGGGTTCGAGCTCGGAGCTGGTCCATTCCCAGACATCGCCGAGCATCTGCTCGACGCCGTATGCCGATGCGCCGGCGGGGTAGGCGCCGACGGGTGCCGGACGCAATGCGTCGCCGCCGAGGTTGGCGCGGTCGGACTCCGGTGGCTCGGCTCCCCAGGGGTAGCGTCGGCGGGCGCCCCGTTGCGGGTCCCACGCGCAGGCCTTCTCCCACTCGCGTTCGGTGGGTAGCCGCGCGCCGGCCCACGCCGCGTAGGCCTCCGCCTCGAAGTAGCTGATGTGCTGGACCGGTTCGTCGGAGGGGATGTCTTCGACGACGCCGAAGCGGGTGCGGGTCTGGCCGTCGGCGCTCCAGAACTGCGGCGCGGTCAGTCCCGCGGTCTCGCGGTGCTCCCAGCCCCGCGCCGTCCACCAGCGCGGCTGCGCGTAGCCGCCGTCGTCGATGAACTGCCGCCACTCGCCGTTGGTAACCGGTACCCGGCCGATTCGAAACGTCGGCACGTCGACGACGTGCGCCGGCCGCTCGTTGTCCAGGGAGAACGGCTCGTCTGCGCCATCGACGCCGAGGATGAACTCCCCGGCGGGGACCAGCACCGACGTGCCGGCCAGCTCGGGCCGATCGGTCGTCTGGGTGCGGGCTTCCTGCAACAACGCTGCGCCGACGCGCAGGTTGAGCGCCTGCAGCATGGTCTCGTCATGCTGGTTCTCGTGGCTCACCACCAGGCCGTAGACGAAGTTGTGGTCCGGCTCGTCGGGTAGCGCGTCGAGCGCGTCGAGCGAGGCCGCGCGCACGGTCCGGCAGTAGCTACGGGCCTCATCGGGCGAGAGCAGCGGCAGCTCGACGCGGCTGGCCCGAGAGTGCACGAATGCGTCGTAGAGGCCTTCCACCGAGCCGGTCAGGATGCCCGGTCGATCCGGGTTGCCACCGCGCAGTAGCCATAGCTCTTCCTGCTGCCCGATATGCGCCAGGTCCCAGACCAGCGGGCTCATCAGCGGGTCGTATTGGCGGCGCAGTTCGGCGTCGTCGAAGTCGACCAGCCGCAGGGTTCTTTCGCGGGCCCGGTGCATGTCGCGGACCAGCGTTTCGCGTGAGCTCACTGCTCCCCTAGCGCCAGAGCAGTCACGGTCGCCGCAATGCCGTGCTCGATCACCCGGTCGGCGAAGTCGTCGGCCGGGCTGCGCCCCTGAGCCACCGCGGCGACAAGGCGCTGCATCGCGTCGGTGAGTCCGGCGGGCGCGCGCTCGGCGGCGACGGCCACACACCGGTTGGCGGCGGTGAAGATGTCCGGGTCGGCAAGGCCGATCCGGGCGGCGGTGTCCCAGGCCGTGGCGACGGGCTCGACCGCCTCGGCCGCCAGGTCGGCGGCGACCGGGTCATCGAGCAGCGTGACGAGGGTGAACACCACCGCAGGCCACACGTCGGCCGGAACGCTGTCGAGGTAGCGGATCTCCAGCCACTGCCGTGGCCGCACCGGCGGGAACAGCGTGGTCAGGTGGTACTCCAGGTCGTAGCGGGTGGGGCGGCGTCCGCCGAGCAGTGCCCGGCCGTCTGCCCAATCGGCGAACGGCACGCGGTCTGTGATCGGCATCGGCTCGGGGTTGTGCACCAGCATCACCGGCGCCTTGAGCGCGTAGCGCGCCCAGTCGGTTCCGGGGTCGTCGCCGCTGGCAGTCAGGATGGGTCCACAGCGCGCCGCGTCGAGTTGGCTCCAGACCCGCTGTCGTGCCGAGCGCCAGCCACTGAACTTTCCGTCCAGCAGCGGCGAGTTGGCGGAGATCGCGACCATCACCGGCCCGAGCGCGTGCGCCAACCGAACCCGCTCCGCCCAGCCGGCCTGTGGCCCGGCGTCGAGGTTGACCTGAACCGACGCCGTCGACGTCATCATCGCCGCGCCCGCGACCCCGGTGTTGCTGGCGGTGAAGAATTCTTCCATCGCCCGGTAGCGCGCGCCGGGGTTGACCCGCTGGGCCGGTCGCAGCGGGTCCGCGCCGAGCGCCACCAGGCCCAGGCCGGCGGCGTCGAACGCCTTGCGCAACACGACCTGGTCGCCGGCCATCGCCTCGATCGCGGCCGTCGCTCCCTGCGCAGGCGGCCCGGACAACTCGACGGCGCCGCCGGGTTCGACGGTGACCGCGCTCTCGCCGGGCAGGGCCGGCAGCGACTCGAGAACCTCGGTGATCTCGTCCCAGCTCGGTCGGCGATGCGGGTCGGTCGGGTCGTAGCAGTGCGCCTCTATCTCCAGGCCGACCCGGCCCGCCGGGCCGTCCGTGAGACAGCTGTCCGCGATGAATTCTGCGGCGGCAGCGGCGCTGGCAAATTCCTCCTCGGCCAGACGCGCCAGATCCACCTGCGACGCGACGGCAAACGCCATATCCGGTCCCTTCGGCCCAACGCGGCTACCCAACGATAGTCGTAAGTTTCCATCTTCCAGATGGCACCGACATATTCCCGACGGCTACTGACCGAGCGCGTTCTGGATCGCCCCGGCCAGCACATTTACCGCCGGACCAGCGTTGCCGGACTGACAGACTTTGGCTTGCAGCAGCACGTTTTCCCGCAGACGGGTCTGTGTGAAACATCGGCGATCGGTGCCGGCTTCCTGTTTGCTCCACGCGGCATCCGCCGGGCCCGCCGGACCGCCGTCGAAGGACCAGACCTGCGTCGCGCCGTTGTCCAGGTGCATCGGCGTGGTCTGGCCGGAGCAACCGACCGTTCGGTCGACCACCCGATGGAATGCGGCGCCGGCAGCGCCTGAGGTGGCGAACACCCCGACCGCTTGCTTGACGAAGTGCGTCTGGTCGGTCGGTGACGTCTGCGTGCTGGCCCCGTTGAAGGCCGCCAGGTCGGGGTCGTTGTAGACCTCCGGCAGCCCGATGTCGGCCCAGTTGTTGCACACCGGGTTGTCGACGAAGAAGGGCTGGAACGGCTGGGTGAACAGCGTCTCGTCCCGCATCGGCCCGCCGACGATGTTGCCCACCGATCCCTTGCCCAGCACCGCGTAGCTCACTACCCCGGGATCGGACGGTCGCGCGGATGCGACCGGTGCGATCGCCAGCATACCGGTGAAAGCCAGTGCGGCAGCGGCGATCCGCCTCGTCATCACCGGCTACGGCGTGTAGGTGGGCGGTGGCGGAGGCTCGTCAGGTCCGCCGTGGCCGCCGTGTCCGCCCGGCCCACCCGGGCCCATCCCCGGACCCCATGGTCCCCACGGACCCGAACCGGGCGGGAATGGTCCACCGGGGAAGACCACGTAGGGCGGCGGACCGTCGGGAGCGCCCGGGCCATCCGGCGCGAGCATCCCGTGATGGTGCCGCCCGTACTGCGGGCCGTGCCCGGAGAGCTCGGCACCGGCGAAGAAGACGACCGCCAGCACGAAGACGGTGCCGGCGACTATCACCACCCACGCCGCGGCCTGATAGAGACGCGCGTGCCTCCCCACGAGCGGATTGACCGCGGCCTCGGGTGGGCTGGCAGGGGGCTGAATCAGAGGTTCGGGTGCCTGGGTCATCTCACGATCATGCCCAGGCAGCGCCCGCCCATCAACCAGCCGTGCGCGCGAGTCGTGTGCGGCGGCACCGAGCGGTCAGTATCCGAGCACCCAGGCGAACTTCAGCAGGACGACGGCGATCAGCGTTACTCCGGCGATGATCGCCACCCAGGCCGCGGCCTGATATAGCCGCTCGGACTGCGGCGACGGGGCCAGGATGGGCGCCGAGGCTGCGAGCGGCGGCGTCGTGGACGGCTCGGAAGTCTCGCTCATACCCGCATAATGCCTCAGCTCATCGGTGTGCGCGACTGCTCCGTTACCGGGGTGGGGTACCCGAAATAGGAAGCCCGGCGCCCCATGAGGGACGCCGGGCACGTGGAGATTCGGGCTACGAGTGCGCCGGGGCCAACGACGGAGCGATCGATTCCGGCATGTGCGACGGTCCGGGACCGCCGAAGCCGTGATGGAATCCGGCGCCCTGGCCGTGGTGCTGCGGGCCACCTTCGTGGTTCATCGAGTGATGGTGCATACCGTGGTGGTGGCAGTGGTGATGGCCCAGGTGGGCCACCTTGAAACCGGCAAAGAACACGCTCAACACGATGAACGTGATGCCGGCGACGATGCCGACCCAGGCAGCGAATCGGTAGAGCCAATACGGTTTGACGGCCACGGCAGCCGGCTCTGTGGCGACTGTGGTCGGTGTGGTTGGGGTGTCAGGTGTTTCGCTCATACTTCAAATAATGCGAACCCATGAATAGGTGCAGCTAGGTACAACTTATGAAACCGCTATGAGCGGCTGTCCACGTGATTTTTAATCGGACTCCAACTTCGGCAGAGCTGGCACGCGCCGACGAGCCATCGCACGGATGGTCTGTGACGAACTGCGAACCGAAGGGCAAGTATCAGGGCTCTGACCAGGGTTTGAGCGGATTGACGGCGAACTGGATCACCCGATACGGCGAGCGGGCCCGCGCATCGCTGTTGTGCCACTGGCTGACGAACACCCGCACCTCGTCCAGCGTCGAACCCGGGGAGATGTATCCGCCGTAGGGCTGAGCCAACCGGTTGTCGTGCGAGTCGGGCAGGCTTTCGGCCGGATCGGGCCAGTCGTCGTGCCGGACGACGGTGGTCACCGGCGCGGTGGCAAGTGAGGCCGGGTCGTCGGCCACGCGGACTTCCATGTTCCCGGTGGTGGCGTTGAAGTACGACAACACCGGCTTGCCGTCGATCTGGGTAAGGCTGATCTCGCCGACCTGGTCGCCCCACAGCGGGGCCGGCGATTTGCCCCAGCCGCCGGCCGGCCCGGGCGCCCAGCCCTGCCAGCGGGACCGGTCGCCGAAGTTCTCCGGGGCGACGCGGTAGAGCACCAACGGCTGGCTACGGTCGAAGCTGTCGGCGACGATGTACACCCAGCCGGTCTGCGACTGCGGAGTCGGTATCGGGTCGTAGTAGCCGCTGATCTGCGACTGCTGCCCGCCGGCGTAGTCCGCGTCCCGGACCGAACCCGGAACTGTCTGCCAAAGTCCTTGCGATGGTTCGGCTTTCACCAGTCGCGAGCTCTGCGGCACCAGGTCTTTGGTGGTCGTGATCAACACGTAATTCTGTCGGTTGATCTGCACGACGCCGGCCGGCAATTGCGATGCGCCCGACGGCGTGGGCTCTGCCAGCAGCGGTTCGGTGATGCCGACGACGCCGGTGTACTTAACCCCGTCCGGGTCGTCCACCGACGACGTGTCCACCCGCAGAGCGACCGGGGAGTAGTAGCCGCCGAAACCGACGCCCTGGCCGGCGAAGCTGTCACCGCAGACCTGCACGACATCGGTTGGGAATTCCAGGAATACGCACAGATCGGTGGCGCCGATGCCGTAGTCGCGGGTGGGCGTGCCGGTGCCCGCGGCGGGACCGATGCGGACCACCTCGCCGGGGGCCAACGGCTGCAGCACCGGCTGCGGCATCGGGGCCGGTGGATCGGCGTGGACGGGCGAAAAGCCTTGACAGGCAAGCAGACCCGCAACCATGAGTGAGCGACGGGTGAAGCTCACCCGCGAATCACAGCTCGGCGGCGAGGAGCTCGGCAATCTGAATAGTGTTCAAGGCAGCGCCTTTACGCAGATTGTCGCCCGAGACGAACAGCGCCAGGCCGCGGCCTTCCGGCACGCCGGGATCGCGACGGATCCGGCCCACCAGCGATTCGTCGACACCGGCGGCGGCCAGCGGCGTCGGCACGTCGACCAGCTTCACACCGGGCGCGACGGCCAGCAGCTCACTGGCCCGCTGCGGCGAAAGTGGTTGCGCGAACTCGGCATTGATCGACAGCGAGTGACCGGTGAACACCGGAACACGCACACAGGTCCCGCTGACCAGCAGGTCCGGAATACCGAGGATCTTGCGGCTCTCGAAACGCAGCTTCTGGTCTTCGTCGGTCTCGCCCGAGTCGTCGTCGACCAGCTTGCCGGCCAGCGGAATGACGTTGAACGCGATCGGCGCGACGTAGGTCTTCGGCGTTGGGAACTCACACGCGCTCCCGTCGTGCACCAACTGCTCGGCGTTGTCGATGACGGCGCGGGCCTGGTCGGCCAGCTCGGCCACCCCGGCCAGCCCGCTGCCGGACACGGCCTGGTAGCTCGACACCACCAGGCGAACCAGTTGGGCCTCGTCGTGCAGCACCTTGAGCACCGGCATCGCGGCCATCGTCGTGCAGTTGGGGTTGGCGATGATGCCCCTGGGCCGGTTACGGGCATCGGCGAAGTTGACCTCGGAGACCACCAGCGGGACGTCGGCGTCCTTGCGGAACGCCGATGAGTTGTCGATCACGGTCACGCCGGCCGCCGCGAACCGCGGCGCCTGGATCCGCGACATCGTCGCGCCGGCGGAGAACAACGCGATGTCCAGACCGGTCGGGTCGGCCGTCTCGGCGTCCTCGACCTCGATCTCCTGGCCGCGGAACGGCAGCTTGCGCCCCTGCGAGCGGGCCGACGCGAAGAACCGCACATCGGTCGCCGGGAAATCACGCTCGTCGAGCAACCTGCGCATCACCTGGCCGACCTGGCCGGTGGCGCCCACTACACCGATCGACACCCTATTGGCGCCCATATCTAACGTCCCGTCCCCGCATACACCGTGGCTTCCTCGGCACCGCCGAGGCCGAATGCTTCGTGTAACGCGACAACTGCCTTGTCTAGTTCAGTGTCGCGGCATAGCACCGAGATCCGGATCTCGGAGGTGGAGATCAGGTCGATGTTGACGCCGACCTGCGCCAGCGCCTCGCAGAACGTCGCGGTGACCCCGGGGTGGCTGCGCATGCCGGCGCCGATCAGCGACACCTTGCCGATGTGGTCGTCGTACAGCACCTGGCTGAAGCCGATTTCGGTCTTGAGCGAATCCAGCTTCGCCACCGCGGCCGGGCCGGCGTCGCGGGGACAGGTGAAGGTGATGTCGGTCTTGCCGTTCTCGATCTTGGAGACGTTCTGCAGCACCATGTCGATGTTGACGTCGGCGTCGGCGACGGCGCGAAAGATCTTCGCGGCGTAGCCCGGGTGGTCGGGGATGCCGACGACGGTCACCTTGGCCTCGCTGCGGTCGTGGGCGACGCCGGTCAGGATGGGTTCTTCCATGGGTATGTCCTCGATCGATCCGGTGACGATGGTGCCGGGCTTATCGGAGTACGACGAGCGCACATGCACCGGGATGTTGTAGCGGCGGGCGTATTCGACGCAGCGGAGCATCAGCACCTTCGCCCCGCAGGCCGCCATTTCGAGCATCTCTTCGAAGGTGACGGTGTCCAGCCGTCGGGCATTGGGGACGATCCGCGGGTCGGCGCTGAAGATGCCGTCTACGTCGGTGTAGATCTCGCAGACGTCGGCGTGCAGCGCCGCGGCCAGCGCCACCGCGGTGGTGTCGGAGCCGCCGCGGCCCAGCGTGGTGACGTCGCGGGTGTCCTGACTGACCCCTTGGAACCCGGCGACCAGGACGATCTGGCCCTCGTCGAGGGCGGCCCGCAGCCGGGTCGGGGTGACGTCGATGATCTTGGCCTTGCCGTGCACGGCGGTGGTGATGACGCCGGCCTGCGAGCCGGTGAACGAACGGGCCTGCGCGCCGAGCGACTCGATGGCCATCGCGACCAGCGCGTTGGAGATCCGCTCGCCGGCGGTCAGCAGCATGTCCAGCTCGCGCGCCGGCGGAGCCGGGCACACCTGCTGGGCCAGGTCCAGCAGGTTGTCGGTGGTGTCGCCCATCGCGGACACCACTACCACCACGTCGTTGCCCTGCTTCTTGGCTTCGACGATGCGTTCGGCGACGCGACGGATCCGGTCGGCGTCGGCCACCGACGATCCGCCGTATTTCTGCACGACGAGCGCCACTGTTGCTCTCTCAGGCTCTAGGTACCAGTCAGTAATGGTCGGGAAACAGGATACGTCGACTGACACTGTGACCCGCACCCGCCGTTTGCCGCCATTTGATATGCAGGGGACCGACGAAAGGTGGACGCGATGACTGAGGTGCTGTGGGGCGACGAACCCGACGAACACGACTACCCAGCGGCGGCTGACTACCTGGCGCTGCTGGCCCCGACCGCGCGGATCAGCGAGATCGTGGCCGCGCTGAAGGAGGCCCCCGTCGTGCACAAGAAGGCCAAGGACCTGCTGCGGGCCTCACAGCTGGCGCTGCTGCCGAAAGACAACGTGCACGTCCAACTCGACCTGAAGAAGATCAAGAACGGCAAGAAGCTGTCGCCGATCCTGGCGGTGCGCGGCGACCTCAACACCGGGGTGGCGATGCAGATCGCCGACGGCTACCACCGGGTGTGCGCGAGCTACTACACCGACGAGAACACCGACATCCCGGTGCGGATCGCTCCCGCGACGTAGCCGCCAGGGGTTTTGGGCAACGCTGCAGGCGGGGTAAGGTGCTAGGCGTGCAGCGGGTGCTCCTTCTCGGACGCCGCGACGGGGCCTGATTCAGACCGGCTTCCTGTCGCGGGTGTTCGCGATGCGCCGGTCTACGAATCTTGAGGCATCCGCCTCACCTCATCCCCGGAGCAACCACCGTGACTGACCCCTCTAGCTTCACCTCATCCGATTTGGCCGAATCCCCCGACGCCTTCACCTCCATCCGAACCATCAACCAGCCCGCGGGCCCGCCCAATCCCGGGCAACCCGCGTGGAACACCCAGCGCGGTTCATCGATGCCGGCCGGCCGGTACCGGCCGTTCGCCGACGAGGTCGAGGCGATCCGACTGCCCGACCGCACCTGGCCCGACAAAGTCATCGACCGGGCACCGCAGTGGTGCGCGGTCGACCTGCGAGACGGCAACCAGGCCCTGATCGACCCGATGAGCCCGGCCCGCAAGCGCCGCATGTTCGACCTGCTGGTCCGCATGGGCTACAAGGAGATCGAGGTCGGGTTCCCGTCCGCCAGCCAGACCGACTTCGACTTCGTGCGCGAAATCATCACCGAGGGAGCGATTCCCGAGGACGTGACGATTCAGGTGCTGACCCAGTGCCGGCCCGAGTTGATCGAGCGGACCTTCCTGGCCTGTGAAGGGGTACACCGCGCGATCGTGCACTTCTACAACTCGACGTCGATCCTGCAGCGCCGCGTGGTGTTTCGGGCCGACCGTGCGGCGGTGCAGGCGATCGCCATCGAAGGCGCTCGCAAGTGCGTCGAGGAGGCCGCGAAATACCCTGGCACGCACTGGCGTTTCGAATACTCGCCGGAGTCCTACACCGGCACCGAACTCGAATATGCCAAGCAGGTCTGCGACGCCGTCGGCGACATCATCCAGCCGACGCCGGACAACCCGATCATCTTCAACCTGCCGGCCACCGTCGAGATGGCGACACCCAACATCTACGCAGACTCGATCGAGTGGATGAGCCGCAACCTGAAGCGGCGCGACTCGGTCATCCTCAGCCTGCACCCGCACAACGATCGTGGAACCGGCGTTGCCGCAGCCGAATTGGGCTACCAGGCCGGCGCCGACCGGATCGAGGGCTGCCTGTTCGGCAATGGTGAGCGCACCGGAAACGTCTGCTTGGTGACGTTGGGGCTCAACCAGTTCTCCCGCGGCGTCGACCCGCAGATCGACTTCTCCAACATCGACGAGATCCGGCGCACGGTCGAGTACTGCAACCAGTTGCCGGTACCCGAGCGTCACCCCTACGGCGGCGACCTGGTGTACACCGCCTTCTCCGGCAGCCACCAGGACGCCATCAACAAGGGCCTGGACGCGATGAAAGTCGCTGCGGACGATGCGGATTCCGACGTCGACGACATGCTGTGGCAGGTGCCCTATCTGCCGATCGACCCGCGCGACGTCGGACGCACCTACGAGGCGGTGATCCGGGTCAACTCGCAGTCCGGCAAGGGCGGGGTGGCCTACATCATGAAGGCGGACCACGGTCTGGCCTTGCCGCGACGGCTGCAGATCGAGTTCAGCCAGGCGATCCAGAAGATCACCGATGGCGAGGGCGGCGAGGTCACGCCGAAGGAGATGTGGGACGCCTTCAACGACGAGTACATCGCGCCGATCCTGCCGCTGGAGCGGATGAAGCAGCGCGTCGACGCCTCGGAGGATGATCACGGCGTCACCAAGATCGCCGCGACGGTGAAGGTCGACGGCGCCGAGCAGGAGATCAACGGCTCCGGCAACGGGCCGCTCGCCGCGTTCGTCGACGCGTTGTCGACCATCGGCTTCGACGTGGCGGTGCTGGATTACTCCGAGCACGCGATGAGCGGCGGCGAAGACGCCCAGGCCGCGGCCTATGTCGAGGCGTCGATCGCTGGTCAGACGGTGTGGGGCGTCGGCATCGCGCCGTCGATTACCACGGCGTCGCTGCGGGCCGTGGTGTCGGCGGTCAACCGATCCGCCCGGAACTGACGGGTAACCAACCGCGGCAAGGGAATTCGGCGTCGCATCAGCAACGACTCCATGACGTCGTCGCAGACTGGACGCGAAAGAATTGACCCCTGTGCCCGATAGCAGCGGTTGGACCCGGGAACCAGGTTGCGTCGGCTACGTCGAGACCTTGGACAGCAGTATCCCGGCCAGGGCCTGGGCTTGGACGCAACTGTCGGCGCCGACGATCAGATAGATCCACCCCTTGAGCACATCGACGGTGGCGGGCGGGGCCACGAAGCAGAACGCCTGATCGCCCAGGCCCGGCACGGCCTGCACCTTGCCCGCGCTTTGCTGGTTGACCTGGAAACCCTTCTGCTGGGAGTCGAGGCACTTCTTGTCGGCGGGCTTGCCGTCAATGCAGTACTCGTTGTTCCAGTAGAGCTTGAAGCTGACGTCGTTGCCGGCCGTCGGAATCGACGTGCACTGCGCTTCGCTCGGCGACTGGCTCCCCTCGGCCGCGGGGAACGTGCTGCCCATTACTCGGCTGATGTCGGACGCGCTGAGCAGGCTGCAGAAATTATCGGGCACGTGCACGCCGGACGCCTTCGACGAGGTCTCGCGGGAGCATCCCCCCATCGCCAGCACCACAATCGCCACCATCCACATCGCCACACTGAGCTTGACCGGACTGACGGAGCGGGTGAGGGCGAAGGGCATGACCCGATCCTTCCAGCACCCGAACTCCACCGGGCCCCTCAGGTGATGGCGAGCCGGGATCAACAGGTCACCGCGTACGCCGCCTGAGTATCAGAACAGCGCGAATTGGTCACCGGCGTGCGCCGCGGCGGCGACGGCCTCGCTGCCCGTTCCGCCGACTGTCGCGCCGACGCAGTCCATGAAGATCGTGTCCGACAGCAGCGGCACCCCGAGTTCGTGCGCCTGGAAGCCCTTGCCGTGGACCGGGCGGCGTTCGTTGCAGATCACCAGCGAGGTCTCGCGGTCGACGTCGGCCGCATAGGCCAGCCCGACGTGCAGCATCCGCTCGACCAACTCCTCGTGCGTCCGTTGCACCTCGGACGACAGCGCCACCCGCATGCCCTGCACCAGCGGCCCACCGCGAACGTAGGGGCCGGGGTTGCGGTACGGGCAGGCCATCCGGGACGCCAGCACTTTCAGCGGCCGCAGCTCCTCGTGGGTCACCCTGCCACTGGGCCAGAGCCGGCGGGTCACGGGACGGACCGGCAGCCAGACGTCACGCTCGCGGGCCCGGCGCAGCGAGGCGGCCAGCACGTCGGTGAGCACCACCGCGTCGTCGAACGCGTCGTGCGCGCGGCGCTGCGTCACGCCCCAGTGCGCCGCGAGGGTTTCCAGCCGCAGGTTGTCGGTGCCCAGTTCCAGGCGGCGGGCCAGCTCGACCGTGCACATGACGCTGTCGATCGGCAGCTCGACGCCGGCCAGCTCGGCCTCGGCGGTCAGGAAGCCGTAGTCGAAGGCGACGTTGTGCGCGACCAGCGTTCGGCCGCGGACCAGCTCGGCCACGTCGCCGACGATCTCGCCGAACTGCGGCTGATCTTCCAGCATCTCGGCGGTCAGGCCATGGATGTGGGTGGGCCCGGGGTCGACGCCCGGGTTGAGCAGGCTGACCACCGAGTGTTCGACGTGTCCGTCGGCGTCCAGTGCCAGCACCGCGAGGCTGATGACGCGGGCGCTGCCGGGCTTGAACCCGGAGGTCTCGACGTCGACGACGGCCCAGCCCGCGCCCGATTCGGTGACCGGCCTGCCCCAGGGCGTCATCGTCGAAGTGTCACGCACGAACCGAGGATTTCACGTGGAGCCGACATCGCCGGGTCGCTGCGCGCCGTGTCGCCCGGATAACCTCTCCGGGTGATCACCGCCCGTGGACGACTCGCCCTGGCCGCGGGCGCGGGCGCGCGCTGGGCGTCGAGGGTGACCGGCCGCGGGGCCGGCGCGATGATCGGTGGCCTGGTCGCGATGACCATGGACAAGTCGCTCCTGCGACAGCTCGGCACCGGCCGTCGTGCGGTGATCGTGACCGGCACCAACGGCAAGTCGACCACCACCCGGATGACCGCCGCCGCGTTGCGCACGCTGGGTGGCGTGGCCACCAACGCCGAGGGCGCCAACATGGACGCCGGACTGGTGGCCGCGCTGGCCGCCGACCGGGCCGCCCCGCTGGCGGTTCTCGAGGTCGACGAGATGCACGTGCCGCACGTTTCCGACGCGGTCGAGCCGGCGGTGCTCATCCTGCTCAACCTGTCCCGCGACCAGTTGGACCGCGTCGGCGAGATCAACGTGATCGAGCGGCGGCTGCGGGCGGGCCTGGCCGCGCACCCCGCGGCGGTAGTCGTCGCCAATTGCGACGACGTGCTGATGACCTCGGCCGCCTACGACCACACCCATGTCGTCTGGGTCGCCGCCGGCGGTAGTTGGTCGGCCGACTCGGTCAGTTGCCCGCGCAGTGGTGAGGTGATCATCCGCGAGCCGGGACACTGGTACTCCACCGGCGCCGACTTCAAAAGGCCCAGCCCCCAGTGGTGGTTCGACAACGAAAAGCTTTATGGCCCAGACGGATTGGTGCTGCCGATGCAATTGGCGCTACCGGGCATGGTGAACCGCGGCAATGCCGCGCAGGCGGTGGCCGCGGCCGTCGCGCTGGGCGCCGATCCCACCGCCGCGGTGGCCGCGGTAGCCGAAGTGGACGAGGTTGCCGGCCGCTACCGGACCATCCGGGTCGGCGCGCACAGCGTGCGAATGTTGTTGGCCAAGAACCCCGCCGGTTGGCAGGAAGCGCTGTCGATGGTGAACAAGGACGCGGCGGGGGTGGTGATCGCGGTCAACGGGCAGGTGCCCGACGGCGAGGACCTGTCCTGGCTGTGGGATGTCCGCTTCGAGGAGTTCGAGTTGGACTCTCATGGGCCCCCAGTGGTGGCGGCCGGTGAGCGCGGCACCGACCTAGCGGTGCGACTGGGTTACGCCGACGTCGAGCACACACTGGTGCACGACACGGTCGCTGCGATCGCGTCGTGCCCGGCGGGAGCTGTCGAGGTGGTCGCCAACTACACCGCGTTCCTGCAGTTGCAACGTCGATTGGCCCGCTATGGCTGAGTCGACGGTACGGATCGGGCTGGTGCTGCCCGACGTGATGGGCACCTACGGCGACGGCGGCAATGCGGCGGTGCTGCGGCAGCGGCTGCGACTGCGGGGCATCGCCGCGGAGATCGTGGAGATCACGCTGGCCGACGCCGTACCCGACAGTCTCGACCTCTACGCGCTCGGCGGGGCCGAGGACTATGCGCAGCGGTTGGCCACCAAGCATCTGATTCAGTACCCGGGCCTGCAACGCGCCGCGGGCCGCGGCGCGCCGGTGCTGGCGATCTGCGCGGCCATCCAAGTGCTCGGCCACTGGTACGAGACGTCTGCGGGTGAGCGGGTCGACGGCGTGGGGCTGCTCGACCTCACCACGTCGCCGCAGTCCGCGCGCACAATCGGCGAGCTGGTCACCGCGCCGCTGCTGGATGGGTTGTCGGCGCCGCTGACCGGATTCGAAAACCACCGCGGCGGAACGGTTCTCGGCTCCGCCGCGGCACCGTTGGGCGCGGTGAAGAAGGGCGCGGGCAACCGCCTGGGCGATGGCGTCGACGGGGCTGTGCAGGGCAGCGTGTTCGCGACCTACATGCACGGGCCATGCCTGGCCCGCAACCCGGAATTCGCCGACCTGCTGCTCGGCAGGGTCGTTGGTGAGCTGGCGCCGCTCGATCTGCCCGAGGTGGACTTGCTGCGACGGGAACGCCTGCGGACCTGAGGGGCGACACTCTTTTTTTCGTTTTATGACCACCGGCGATCTCACCGGAAGCGAGTGATATCGCGGGTGGCCACGATTTCGCGCAAAGAGTAATGGTCGGGGACAGGTGCCAGGGTTACCGATGTGGCTGCGCGCGATCGTGTCGCGAGACGCCACTTTCAGGCCATGGCGCGGCGGCCGGTCAGCGCCCGGCCCAGGGTCAGCTCGTCGGCGAATTCCAAATCTCCGCCCATCGGCAACCCGGACGCGATCCGGGTGACCGTCAGGCCGGGGATGTCGCGCAGCATGCGCACCAGATAGGTCGCCGTCGCCTCGCCCTCGGTGTTCGGGTCGGTCGCGATGATCACTTCGGTGATGTCAACCCCGTCGACCTGCTCGCCAATTCGGTTGAGCAGCTCGCGAATTCGCAGCTGCTCCGGCCCGACGCCGGACAACGGATCCAGCGCGCCGCCCAAAACGTGGTAACGGCCACGGAATTCGCGGGTGCGCTCGACAGCCTGTACATCCTTGGGCTCCTCGACGACGCAGACCTGCGTACCGTCGCGCCGCGGATCCGCACAGATCCGGCAGCGTTCGTCGTCGGAAACGTTGCCGCAGACGGCACAGAACCGCACGCCGTTGCGAACTTTGGCCAACACGGCGGTGAGCCGATCGATGTCTGGCGGCTCAACCGACAACAAGTGAAAAGCGATGCGCTGCGCGCTCTTTGGCCCGATACCCGGCAGTTTGCCGAGCTCGTCGATCAGATCCTGGACCGGTCCTTCAAACACCCAGTGCGCCGCCGCCCATGCCACCGGCTAGCGGACCGAGCTGTTCCTGCGCGAGCGCCGCGACCTGCTTGGTGGCGTCACCGAGCGCGCCGACGATCAGGTCCTGCAGTGTCTCGACGTCGTCGGGGTCGACAACCTTCGGGTCGATCTTGACCGCCATGACCTCGCCGCTGCCCTTGACGGTGACCTCGACCAGGTCTCCGCCGGCCTTTCCGATCACCTCAGAATTGATCAGCCGCTGCTGGGCGGCGATCAATTGCTGCTGCATCTGCTGAGCCTGGGCAAGCATCGCCGACATGTCGGGCTGGCCTCCGGGTTGCATGACAGTCCCCTTGCGTCTTGGTATCGACTTGGTTGCGCCTGCGCCTTGCGGGCGGTTCAGAGTTCCAAGCGTAGACGGCACGGGGCTAACGTGGCGGCGTGCGCATACCTCATCGCCTGCGTGTCGGGGCCACCGCGGCACTGGCCGTCGCCGCTGTCGTCCTACCGGCGCCGCCGCATGCCTTCGCAGCGCCCGGCAGCATCGCCGGCATGATCGTGTTCCTCGACCCCGGCCACAACGGCGCCAACGACGCGTCGATCAGCCGACAGGTGCCCACCGGCCGCGGTGGCACCAAGGACTGCCAGGCCAGCGGCACGACGACCAACGACGGCTACCCGGAGCACACCTTCACCTGGGACACCACGCTGCGCATCCGCGCCGCACTCAACGCCCTCGGCGCTCGCACGGCGATGTCCCGCGGCGACGACTCGACCGTCGGCCCGTGCGTCGACCAGCGCGCCGCGATGGCCAACGCCCTGCACCCCAACGCGGTCGTCAGCATCCACGCCGACGGCGGTCCCGCGGGCGGACGCGGTTTCCACGTCAACTATTCAGCGCCGCCGCTCAACCAGGCCCAGGCCGGGCCCGCGGTGCAGTTCGCCCGCGTGATGCGCGACCAGATGCAGGCCTCGGGCATCCCGCCGGCCAGCTACATCGGGCAGGACGGCCTGTACGGACGATCGGACCTGGCCGGCCTCAACCTGGCGCAGTACCCGTCGATCCTGGTCGAGTGCGGCAACATGAAAAACCCGGTCGACTCGGGCCTGATGGAAAGCCCCGAAGGTCGGCAGAAGTACGCCGACGCGGTCGCCCGCGGCGTCGCGGCGTACCTCGGCGGCCAAGCCGCCGCCCACTAGTCAGCTCTCGATTTCCCGCTTCAGGTTGGCCAGCACCTCGCCCTGAATCCTCTTCAGGCCCAGCGGCGCGAACGTCTTCTCGAAGAAGCCCTTCACTCCACCGGCGCCCTTCCACGTCGTGGTGACGGTGACACTGGAACCCGGTCCGGCGGGCGCGACCGTCCAGTTGGTGACCAGCGTCGAGTTGGCGTCCTTCTCGATGACGGCGTGGCCGGCGACGTCGACGCTGGCCTTGATGTCGCGGACCCGGGACTCGGTGGCCTGCAGCTTCCAACTGGCGACGGTTCCCTGCCCCTGCCCGCCCTCGAGTACCTGGTAGTCGTGGTAGTGCGAGGACAGGATCTTGGGCCGGACGCCCTGATAGTCGGCAACGGCGGTCAGCACGGCGGCGGGCTCAGCGTTGATCAGTATCGTGCTGACGGCACTGACGTTTCCCATGTGGCGTAACTCCTCTGCGCGGGCGGATTTCGCCGACCAGCGTATAGGTGGCCATCGGGGCTCAGGCGCTGAGGCGGCGTATCTCGGTGTCGACCGGCTGCACTCGCGAGGCAGCCGCACGCTTCGTCAAACCGAGTCGAAATCCTCTGGGCTTCAACGTGATTGACTCGGCAACCTTCAGCTGGTAGCTGCTGTCGGCGGACAGGTCGTAGCGGTGCAGAATCATCGCGAGCGTGAGCACCGACTCATGCAGCGCGAACTGCCGACCGATACAGGCCCGCTGGCCCGTCCCAAACGGCTTGTAGGCGTGCGCGCGGCCCTTCGTCTGGCCGGGCGCGAAACGGTCGGGGTCGAAGCTCTCGGGGTTGCGCCACACCTGCGGATCGCGCTGGACCAGCGGCAACAACACCAGCACCCACTGTCCCTTCTTGATTCGGTACCGCCCGCCGAGCACGGTGTCTTTGCGGGCAACCCGCATGTACCCAGGCGCGGTGGGCCACAGCCGCAGTGCTTCGTCGAGCACCGCGCGCACGTAGCGCAGCTTTGCGATATCGCCGTACGCCGGTTCGGGGTTGTCCGACGTGCCCCACAGCGCGTCCACTTCGCTCTTGGCCCGCGCTAGCACCTCGGGGTTCTGGGTGAGGTAGTACAGCGCGAAAGACAAGGCACCCGAAGTGGTTTCGTGCCCTGCGACAATGAACGTAATGATCTGCTGACGGATGTTGACGGGATCCAGTGCACGCCCGGTGACCGGATGGGTGGAGTTCAGCATCAGGTCGAGCAGGTCGGGAGTCTCGGGGCTGACGCCGTCGCCGCGGGCCTCGATCACGTCATCGACGATGCGTCCCATCACCGCGCCCGAGCGACGAATGGCCGGCTTCAGCAACGGCGTCAGCAGCGGGAACGTCGACCAGCTGGAGTATTTCAGCATCCGGTTCATCGCGGAGGTGAAGGCGTGCGGGCGGCGCCGGTCGAACGAACCGAA
The DNA here is from genome assembly GCA_963822655.1 of uncultured Actinomycetota bacterium. GTDB lineage: Bacteria > Actinomycetota > Actinomycetes > Mycobacteriales > Mycobacteriaceae > Mycobacterium. The sequence continues at coordinate 283,549 of CAWGIJ010000010.1, read as the reverse complement.
TGGATAGCCGAATCCGGCCCGCCCGATGGACTCGAGAGCCAGCCGCGTGGTGTCGGCGGCGACGTCGACCCGACGACCGTCCGACGACGCCTCGTCCCAGTGGTCCAGCATCTCCCGGACCGCCCGAAGCATGATCGAGTGGTAGCCCTGCATGGCCTCGCGACTGAAGGCCGGCTTCAGAATGTCGTGCGCCAGTTTCCAGTTCGGGTTGTCGGTTTCGACCGTGATCAGTCCGTCGCCGATGACCTCGCGCAGCGATGTCAGATGATGACCCGCGTATTTACCGAAGCGGGTTTCGTCGTGCACCTCGGCGACCAGGTCGAGGCCGCTGACGGCGACCATCTCGGTGCCGAGCATCTTGCGCGCGGAGATCGGACCCAGCTTCTTCGTCTGCGGCAACGAGGATTGGAAGGGGGTGCGGGGGTTCAGCCCCAGCACGTCGCCCAGGAACGGCACTCGATACGGCGGGTGGGGAAGGTCTGTGGTGTCGATGACATCGCGTCTGTTGAACTGACGGACGGCCGACTCGCCACTCGCGGTGCGGCCCGACCGCATACTCGACGTGGTCATGTTTGGAGTATTACATACTATTTGACTTAAATAGCGTCTTGAAGCTTACCTGTGGTTTACATCACCTTGATCTGGATCAACGAGCTGGATTTGCAGGAAACTGACAGGTACCAAGTATGTAATCACAGCACTGAGCAGCAAAGATGGCTCATCGCGTGAGCCATGACGCGATCGCCCGGGCGACTACGAGTTGTCGATGCGGCGAGCGCCCAGTTCGTTCTGGAGCAGCTCGAGAGCGGCCTCTTCGGGGTCGCGGCGTGAAGTCGAGCCGTCGTCCTCGTTGGCCTCGGCCAACATGCTCTCTTCTTCGGCCCGCTGATCCGATTCCTCGTCGCCAGTCGATTCGACCGGTGGAGGAGGGGGCGGCACCACGCGGCGTGGACGCTCGATCGGCGGCGGGGCCGGTGCTTCGGACGCGGCCGGCGCGGCAGTGCCGCCGGCTTCGCAGCGCACGCGCCAATTCACACCCAGGGCATCCTTGAGCGCTTCGGCGATCACGTCGGCATTGCGCTGTTCGCTCAGCCGCTTGGCCAGCGGCGCCGATTCATGGCTGAGCACCAACGTGTTGCCCTCGATGGCGCGCACGGTGGCGCCTGCCAGCATCACCTCGGTGGTCCTGCTGCGCTGGCGAACCTTGTCGCGAACCGTCGGCCATAAGGTGCGGACCGCGGCGGCGTTCGGTTCGGTCGAGCCCACTGCCACTGGAACTTCCTCGACCGGTGCAGGCTCGACCGGCGGCGGCTCCGGAGGACTGGGCGGCGCCGGCGGCGGCTCGGGGGCCGGGGCAGGCTCGGCCGCGGCGACCGGCGGAACCGGATCGGGAGGCGGCGTCGACTTCGGCTGCGCGGCCGCCGCCGACGGCCGCACATACGCGGATTGCGGCACCGGCTGCTGATCCCCGGCCGGGATGGACATGTCCAGCCGGGTCTCGATCCGCTCGACCCGCTGCAGCAGGGCCGATTCGGCGTCGCTGGCCGACGGCAGCAACAGCCGCGCGCAGATCACCTCGAGCAACAGGCGCGGCGCCGTCGCGCCGCGCATCTCCGTCAGGCCGGCGTGCACCACCTCGGCGAAGCGGGTCAGCGTGGCCGGGCCCAGCCGGGTCGCCTGATCACGCATCCGGTCCAGCACGTCTTCGGGCGCGTCGACCACCCCGCGCGTCGTCGCATCCGGAACCGCTTGCAGCACAAGCAGATCGCGGAACCGCTCGAGCAGGTCGGTGGCGAAACGACGAGGGTCGTGACCCGCGTCGATCACCGATTCCACCGCGCCGAACATCGCCGCGGCATCCCCGGCGCCCAGCGCGTCGACGGCCTCGTCGATCAGGGCCATGTCGGTGGCGCCCAGCAGGCCCAGCGCCCGCTGGTAGTTGACCCGGTTGCCTTCGGCGCCGGCCAGCAACTGGTCGAGGACCGACAGGGTGTCTCGCGGCGAGCCGCCGCCCGCTCGGATCACCAGCGGGAAGACCGCGTCGTCGACGACCACGTCCTCCTGGGCGCAGATCCGCTCGACCAGCCCCCGCATAGTCCGCGGCGCCAGCAGCCGGAACGGGTAGTGGTGGGTCCGCGAACGGATGGTCGGCAGCACCTTCTCCGGCTCGGTGGTGGCGAACACGAAGATGAGGTGGTCGGGGGGCTCCTCGACGATCTTGAGCAGCGCGTTGAACCCGGCCGTTGTGACCATGTGCGCCTCGTCGACGATGAACACCCGATACCGCGACTGAGCCGGCGCATAGAACGCCCGGTCCCGCAGTTCGCGGGTGTCGTCGACACCACCGTGGCTGGCCGCGTCGAGTTCGACGACGTCGATGCTGCCCGACCCGTTGGGCGCCAGGCCGACGCACGAGTCGCAGACGCCGCAGGGTGTGGCGGTCGGCCCCTGCTCGCAGTTCAGCGAGCGGGCCAGGATGCGCGCCGACGAGGTCTTGCCGCAGCCGCGCGGGCCGGAGAACAGGTAAGCGTGGTTGATTCGCCCGGCGGTCAGCGCGGTCGACAGCGGCTCGGTGACGTGTTCCTGCCCCACCACCTCGGCGAAGGTCGCCGGTCGGTACTTGCGGTAGAGAGCCACGGTCAGAGGCTACTCACGCTGACTGACGCGAGCACCCCGAAGGGGTACGACCGTTGAGTCTTGCGTACAGGGCGCAGTGCACTCGCAACTCTCCGCCGTAGGTGCAGAGTGAACGTGAGCTAGCCGTGGTTCAGCAGCGACTCGGTCGCCGACAGCAGCGCGCAGGTCGCCAGACCGTTGATCGCGTCACGCAGATCCGACTCCGGCGGGAACGTCGGCGCGATGCCGGATGTTCTTGTCGTCCGGGTCTTTCCGGTACGGGAAGGACGCGCCGGCCTCGGTGACCGCGATGCCGGCGTCCTTGGCCAGCGCGACGGTGCGCTTGGCCGTGCCGGGCAGCACGTCGAGGCTGATGAAGTAGCCGCCCTCGGGCTCGTTCCAGGACGCGATCTTGGATTCGCTCGAGCCGCTTGTCCAGAATCTCCAATGCCAGCGCGAATTTCGGCGCCAGGAGCTGCTGGTGGCGCAGCATCTGCAGCCGCACGCCGTCGGCGTCGCCGAAGAAGCGCAGGTGCCGCAGCTGGTTGACCTTGTCCGGGCCGATCGACTTCTTGCCCGCGTACTGCAGGTACCAGGCGATGTTGCCCAGCGATCCGCCGAAGAAGCTGACGCCCGCGCCGGCGAAGGTGATCTTCGACGTCGACGCGAAGACGTACGGCCGGTTGGGGTTGCCGGCGGCAGCGGCCAGGCCCAGCACGTCGATCGGACGGGGGAAGTCCAGCGTCAGCGTGTGCACCGCGTAGGCGTTGTCCCAGAACAGCCGGAAATCGTCGGCGGCCGTGCGCATTTGGACGAGCCGACGGACCGTCTCCCACGAGTAGCTCAGGCCGGTCGGGTTGGCGAACACCGGGACCGCCCACAGACCCTTGATCGCCGGGTCGACCGCGACCAGCTCTTCGATCAGGTCGACGTCCGGGCCGTCCTCGCGCATCGGGATCGGGATCATCTCGATGCCGAGCGTCTCGGTGATCGCGAAGTGCCGGTCGTAGCCGGGCACCGGGCACAGGAATTTGACGACCGGCTCGTCCTTCCAGGGCCGCGGCGAGTCGACGCCGCCGTAGAGCATCGAGAACACGATCACGTCGTGCATCAGCTCGAGGCTGGCGTTGTTGCCGGCGATCAGGTTCTGCACCGGGATGCCGAGCAGTTCGCCGAAGATCGCGCGCAGTTCGGGGAGTCCGTGCTGTCCGCCGTAGTTGCGGGTGTCGGTGCCGTCGCCGTCGCGGTAGTCCGTCCCGGGCAGGCTCAGCAGTGCGTTGGACAGATCGAGCTGCTCGCTACAGGGCTTGCCGCGGGTCAGGTCGAGCGCGAGCTTCTTGGCTTGCAGCTCGTCGTAGTCCTGTTGATGGCTGGCATGCAATGCCTCGAGGTCGTCACGGCCAAGGGAGCTGAACGAGCCGTACGACACCATCCGCCTTCCGACGAATTCACCGCAGGTTGGCCTGCTGCTTGAGATAGGGGACCCCGCGCACCCGCCAGAGCCCATTGACCCTTGCTGCCTTCCGGCCCTGGGGGAGTTCACAGGATAGACGCCGCGCGGGGTCCACCGGAAGTCTAGTACCCGTGCCGTACGCGATGGCCCGCAGACCCTGACCTCGGTTTGACTGCCCAGCTCCTCCTCAGGCCGTTCCGGCCTGCATCGTCGCCGAGCGGCACTCGGCTACCATTGCCGACGGAGGATTCGCCTAGTGGCCTATGGCGCTCGCCTGGAACGCGGGTTGGGTTAATAGCCCTCGCGGGTTCAAATCCCGCATCCTCCGCACTAAGTCCGGAGGATGACCAGGCCCGATTGATAGGGTCTGGTCGCTTCCGGATCATCAGCTCAAGGAGGAGCATGGGACGCAGGGCCACTATCTTCTGGCACGCGGCGCTCTCGGTCGCCGCCGGCGTCCTCTACTTCTTCTTCGTGCTGCCGCGCTGGCCCGAGTTGATGGGCGACACCTCGCATGGCCTGGGCACCGCGGCTCGCATTGTCGGTGGCGTGCTCATCGCGTTGGCCGCGTTGCCGGTGGTGTTCACCCTGTTGGAGTCGCGCAAGCCCGAGTTCGGCACCCCTGCCCTGGCGTTGACGCTGCGGACCTCGTCGGTCGTCGCGCACGTGGCGGCCGGTGTGCTGATCGTCGGCACCGCGATCAGCGAGATCTGGCTGAGCCTGGACAGCGTCGGCCAGTGGCTCTTCGGCGTCTACGGCGCCGCGGCCGCGATCGCGCTGCTCGGTATCGCCGCGTTCTATCTGTCGTATGTCGCCGAGCAGCCGCCGAGCCCGCCGAAGCCCCTGAAGCCCAAGAAGGAAAAGAGGCAGCGTCGACTCCGCCGCAAGAAGGACGACGGCGCCGACGAGGCCACGGACACCGAAGCCGACTCCGACGGGGACGAAACGGCAGAACCGGAAGAACCGGCAGAACCGGAAGAAGCGGAAGAAGCCGAGGACACTGCCGAGCCGGCAGAGGACGAGACCGAAGAGGCCGACGAGACCGCGGCCGCCGAGCAGAGCCCCGACGTCGAGACGGACGCTACTGAGACCGAGTCGACGGCCGAGGAGTCTGCGCCCGTCGAAGAGTCAACCGAGACGGACGACGCCGAGTCCGGAAGGCTCCGCAATCGGCGTCCGACCGGCAAAGGGACGCATCGACGTAGGTTCACGCCGCGGCGTCGCTATCGACGAGTAGGCCGTTCAGCCAGGTGTCGATCAGGCGGCTGACCGCGCCGATATTGCCGAGCTGACTATGAGAATCCCGTTTCCGATTTGGCGAATCCCGTTTCCGCCGCGGCCAAGTTTCCCTATGCTGAGCGCGTGCCAAACAGCTATCGCGTAGTTCAGTGGAACACCGGAAACGTCGGCAAGAGCTCCCTCAAATCGATCGCAGTCAATCCCATGCTGGATCTGGTCGGCTGTTTCGCCTGGTCACCCGAGAAGGCCGGACGAGACGCCGGCGAGCTGGTCGGCATCGCGCCGCTCGGCGTCGCCGCCACCAACGACATCGACGCCATCCTCGCGCTCAAGCCGGATTGCGTTGTCTACAACCCGATGTGGATCAACGTCGACGAACTGGTCCGCATCCTGTCGGCCGGCGTCAACGTCGTCACGACCGCCTCCTTCATCACCGGCAAGAACCTCGGCGACGGTCGCGACCGGATCGTCGAGGCTTGCGAGAAGGGCGGCTCGACGATGTTCGGCTCCGGCGTGAGTCCGGGCTTCGCCGAGTTGCTGGCCATCGTCTCGGCAATGGTGTGCAACCGGGTCGACAAGGTGACCGTCAACGAAGCCGCCGACACCACGTTCTACGACTCGCCGGAGACCGAGAAGCCGGTCGGTTTCGGCCAACCGATCGACCACCCGGACCTGCAGGCGATGGCCGCCAAGGGCACTGCGATCTTCGGCGAGGCCGTCGCGCTTGTCGCCGACGCCCTGGGCGTTGAACTCGACGACATCCGGTGCGAGGCCGAATTCGCCCAGACCACAGCCGATCTCGAGATGGCGTCATGGACCATCCCGGCCGGATGCGTGGCCGGCGTCTACATCAGTTGGCAGGGCATCCTCGACGGCAAGACGGTCGTCGATCTCAACGTGCGGTGGCGCAAAGGCCAGACGCTGGAACCGGATTGGAAGATCGACAGCGACGGCTGGGTGATCCAGGTCGACGGGCAGCCGACGGTGACCACCAAGGTCGGATTCCTGCCGCCGCCGTACTTCGAGGCCACCACGATCGAGGAATTCATGGACCTCGGCCACATCATGACCGCAGTTCCTGCGATCAACGCGATTCCGGCGGTAGTTGCCGCGGCGCCGGGTATTGCGACCTACGCGGATCTGCCGCTGACGCTGCCGCGGGGGTTCGTCGCGCGGTGATCGCAAGCGCGGCGTAGCGGGCGCCGCGGGTCGCCGAAATCAGCGCAGCCTAGCGCGATTTAGGTGCCGGGGATGTGCTGCAGCTTGCCCTGGAGATCGGGGCAGTACTGGGCGATCGCGCTACCCAGGAACTGGTAGGCCTGCACCTGTGTGGTGCCCCGGGGAAGATTGATGGACAGAAAATGCGCGGACGCGGCGGCGTCCTTATCGACGCCGACACCGAGCCGATGGCAGACGATCTTGGCGATGTACGGATTGTAGTCGTGCGGCCCGTAGATGCCGTAGTGCTGCAACTGGTTGTCGAAATCGGTGTCTGGGTCGGCGAACGCCGGGGCGGACAAGCAGACTGCCGCGGCCACGGCGGCGCCCGCGATACCCGTGAGCTTCATGGGCCGAATCCTACCTTTGTCGAGTCTGCGTCCGCTCATCGTCACCGCTCTCTCTCGGCCCGCCGAGCCATCGGTTCGGGCCCGGGCTACGGTCTTTCAACAACCGCCGTGCCCAGTTTCTTTCTGGTCGCCTATTCAGATTAGAGTAGCTAAGGTTACACATAGGCTAATTAGTTGAGCAGCCTTCGCCCGTGGTTAAGGAATTGAAGCGCCCATGACGACGACTGAGCCGAGGACAGAGCCGTTGAAGACCCAAGGCTCCGCCGGCAGCGGGGGCAGGAACGCTCCCCGGCCGACCAAAAGGAAGGGCCTATCAGGCCTGTTCGCCAAATACTGGCTCGTCATCACACTCGCGGTCGTCATTGCGCTGTCAGGTTTCGTCGTCCACCGACTGCACGGTGTCTTCGGCATTCACAAAGGCTCGTTCGGTGGCGGCACCTCGGGCGAGGTACTCGACTCGTTCAACGCCAAGACCGTCACACTGCAGGTCTGGGGTCCACCGGGCAGCACCGCAACCATCAACTACCTCGACGAAGACACCCATCCGCAGCAAGCACTCAACGTGCCCTTGCCTTGGAGCAAAACCTTGAGTTCAACGAAACCCGGCATCCCGGCCAACCTGGTAGCGCAAGGAGACGGCAGTTGGATCGCGTGCCAGTTCGTGGTGAACAAGCACGACGGGAGCGGTGACGTCATCAAGACCCCGAATCGCTCGGACGCCGCGGAAAGCAATGACGCCTTCGTCTACTGCCTGGACAAGTCCGCATGAGCGAGACCGCCGAAACTGACGTGCCACGCGTCGACCAGCCGCTGATCCCGCCGTTCCTGCCGAAGTGGATCCACCGTCTGGCGGTGCCGATCGTGCTGGTGTGGCTTGGCATCGTGTTCGTCACCAACACCATCGCACCGCAGCTGGAGGTCGTCTCCAAGGCGCATTCCGTGTCGCAGAGTCCGACGGACGCGGTGTCGTTCCAGTCGATGATGCGGGTCGGAAAGACGTTCGACGAATTCAGTTCCGACAGTTCGGCAATGGTCCTGCTGGAGGGCGAGAAGCCGCTGGGTGCCGAGGCGCACCGCTATTACGACGAGATCGTCAAGCGACTCGAGCGGGACAAGAAGCACGTTCAGCACATCCAGGACTTCTGGAGCGATCCGCTGACCGCCGCGGGCTCTCAGAGCCATGACCAAAAGGCCGCGTACGTACAGGTCTACCTCGCCGGCAACATGGGTAGCGGTTTGTCCACCGAGTCGACCGAAGCCGTCCGCAAGATCGTGGACTCGGTGCCCGCCCCGCCGGGGATCAAGGCCTATGTCACCGGTGCGGGTCCGCTGATCGCCGACCAGTCGCACGCGGGTGAGAAGGGTGTCGCGAAGGTCACCCTGGTCACCATCCTGGTGATCCTGGTGATGCTGCTGTTCGTGTACCGGTCGGTGAGCACCGTTCTGATCATGCTGGCCATGGTGTTCATCGAGTTGGCAGCGGCCCGCGGTGTGGTCGCAACGCTGGGTAACTACAACATCATGGGTCTGTCGACCTTCGCCAACAACATGCTGGTCCTGTTGGCGATCGCCGCCGGGACGGACTACGCGATCTTCATCGTCGGCCGCTACCACGAGGCCCGCGGTCTGGGCGAGACGCGTGAGGAAGCGTTCTACACGATGTTCCACAGCACGGCGCATGTCGTGTTGGGGTCCGGGCTGACCATCGCCGGCGCGATGTACTGCCTGAGCTTCTGCCGCCTGCCGTATTTCGAGTCTTTGGGCGTGCCGTGTGCCGTCGGCATGTTGGTCGCGGTCATCGCGGCGCTGACGTTGGGCCCGGCGGTGCTGACGGTGGCGTCGTTCTTCAAGCTGCTCGACCCGAAGCGCAAGTTGCAGACCCGGGGCTGGCGTCGGATCGGCACGGCCATCGTCCGTTGGCCCGCACCGGTTCTCGCGATGACGATCGCCGTCGCGCTGGTCGGTCTGCTCGCCCTGCCCGGCTACGAAACGGATTACGACAGCAGGCACTTCCTGCCGCCGGACACTCCGGCCAACGTCGGCTATGCCGCCGCGGACCGGCACTTCGACCAGGCCCGGCTGAACCCCGAGCTGTTGATGATCGAGACCGATCACGACCTGCGTAATCCGGCCGACTTCATCGTGCTGGACAAGGTCGCCAAAGCGGTCTTTCACATCCCCGGCATCGGCCGGGTGCAAACCATCACCAGGCCGCTGGGCACACCGCTTGACCACAGCACCCTCGGCTTCCAGATGGGCGCGCAAGCCGCGGGCCGCATCCAGACCCAGCACTACCAGGAGGAGCAGGCGAAGAACCTGCTGAAGCAGGCGGACGAGCTGCACAAGACGATGGCGACACTGCACGAGCAGATGCAGGTCACCCAGGATCTCAGCAACACCACCCACGAAACCACGTTGCTCACCAAAGAAACGGTGAAGATCACGCAGAAATTGCGGGACGACATCGCTGTCTTCGATGATTTCTTCCGGCCGATTCGTAGCTTCTTCTACTGGGAGAAACACTGCTACGACATTCCGGCCTGCTGGTCGCTGCGGTCCATCTTCAACGCGCTCGACGGTCTCGACCAGGTGACCGAGAACATCGAGAACCTCAGTGCGAACCTGGACAAGCTGGACAAGATTCAGCCGAAGCTGGTGGCGCTGATACCGCCGCAGATCGAGAGTCAGCAGCACAACCTCGACACCATCATGTCGAATTACGCGACCACGAACGGCCTGAACGAACAGGCAAAGGCGCAGTCCGACAACGCCACCGCCCAGGGCGACGCGTTCGACAAAGCGAAGAACGACGACACGTTCTATCTTCCGCCGGAAGCGTTCAAGAGTCCCGACTTCGCGCGCGGCCTCAAGCAGTTCATCTCGCCCAACGGCCATGCCGTTCGGTTGATCATCTCGCACGAGGGCGACCCCGCGACGCCGGAAGGCGTCAGCCACATCGCGCCGATCAAGCAGGCCGTGCACGAGGCGATCAAGGGCACGCCGTGGGAAGGCGCCAAGGTCTACCTCGGGGGTACCGCCGCGACCTATAAGGACATGCACGACGGCTCAAACATTGACCTGTTGATCGCCGGAATTGCCGCGGCCACTTTGATTTTCGTCATCATGCTGATCATCACCCGAAGCGTCGTGGCGGCGTTTGTCATCGTCGGCACGGTGCTGCTCTCGCTGGGCGCATCATTCGGGCTCTCCGTGCTGCTGTGGCAGTACATCATCGGCCTGAAGCTGCACTGGATGGTGTTGGCAATGGCGATCATCCTGCTGTTGGCGGTCGGCTCGGACTACAACCTGCTTCTGATATCCCGATTCAAGGAGGAAATCCACGCCGGCCTCAAGACGGGGACCATCCGCGCGATGGCCGGCTCGGGTTCCGTGGTGACCTCCGCCGGTCTGGTGTTCGCCGCAACCATGGCTACGTTCGCCTTCAGTCCGCTGAAGGTGATGGCTCAGGTGGGTACCACGATCGCGCTGGGCTTGTTGTTCGACACCCTGATCGTGCGGTCGTTCATGACGCCGTCGGTGGCGACTCTGCTCGGACGCTGGTTCTGGTGGCCGCAGCACGTCCGCCCGCGCCCGGCGAGCACCATGCTGCAGCCTTACGGATCGCGTCCCGCGGTGCGTGAGCTGATCCACCGCGATATCGAAGACGAGACCGAGGCCGGAGTCGTCGAGAAGGTCTAGTTGGCCTGTGCGACAGGGAGCTTCGTCAGCCGATGCCGACGAGGCGCTGCGAGTCGTTCCATAGCGTCAGCGCACGCTGCTCGTCGTAGGACGCCGTCGAGGACCGCACTTCCGAGAGCTTGCCGTCCTGGGCCTGGAAGTACTTACCCGACCCCGATGCGTACCGCGGGTCGACTGCCAGGTCTGCGAGCGCGGCGCCCGAGAACGCCAGCGTCGACGTGGTGATGCCGACGCGCCTCGAGACCCACTCCATCAACGACGACTTCGCCACGCGCTGAACGACTTTGGGGAGATTTCGCGACAAGCCCGTCTCGGGTACCGAGCCGGGGTCATAGGCGATCGACGCGATCGAGCTGCCCGAGCGCTCGAGCCGCCTCGCGAGTTCGTAGGCGTGCATGACGGTGCAGAGTTTCGATGTCGAGTACCGCTTGCCCACCGACAGCGGCTTCGCGCCGTCCTTGCCGACGCTGGCCAGCGCGGCGGCGTTCGGCTCGGCGGCCGCGCCGACCAGCTTGCCGTCCATCGTGTCCGGATCGTGCGTGCCGCTGGCCGTGTAGACCACCCGGCCGTCGGCCGGCATCAGCGGTAGTAGTAGCTCGACCAGGAGGAAATGGCCGAGGCAGTTCGTCGCGAAGGTGAGCTCGTAACCCTCCGGGCTGTACTTGACCGGTCCGTCGAAGCGCCCACCGGCGTTGCACAGCAAGGCATCCGGCGCCCCGACCTCGCCGCGCTCGACCATCGACGCGTAGACGGCCGACGCGCTACGCACAGACGCCAACGACGAAAGGTCGACCTCGACTGTGGCCACGGCGACGTTGTGCGTCGATCGCAGTTCGTCGCCGACCGATCTCATCTTCTCCGGGCTGCGACCGGCAAGAACCAGGTTGAACCCCCGGGCGGCGAGCTGCCGAGAACATTCGAGCCCGATGCCGGCATGACCGCCGGTGATGAATATCGTTGCCATACCGCCTCTTGCGTTAAATGATTGTCAGGCAGTCGATTTCGGCAGCGGTCCGGTCGGCGCGTCTTGGGGTTCGCCGAAGCTGGTGCCCAGCAGCGAACGCACTGCGGGACGAGAGCCGCTGGGGCGCAGCATGCTGCTGGCCGGCCGCGGCCGCACCTTGATCGGCCACCAGAACCAGCGGCCGAGCAGGGTGGCGATAGACGGCGTCATGAACGACCGCACCACCAATGTGTCGAACAGCAGGCCGAGGCCGATGGTGGTGCCGACCTGGCCGATGATGCGCAGGTCGCTGACAACCATGGACGCCATGGTGAACGCGAACACCAGGCCGGCGTTGGTCACCACCTTGCCGGTGCTGCCCATCGCGCGGATGATCCCCGTCTTCAATCCCGCCGGAATCTCTTCCTTCAGACGGGATATCAACAACAAGTTGTAGTCGGACCCGACGGCGAGCAGAACGATCACCGACATCGCCAGCACCATCCAGTGCAGCTTGATGCCGAGGAGGTATTGCCAGACGAGCACGGACATGCCGAATGATGCACCCAGCGACAGCGCCACCGTGCCCACGATCACCGACGCCGCGATCAGGCTTCGGGTGATGATCAGCATGATGATGAAAATCAGGCAGAGCGAGCCGATTCCGGCGATCATCAAGTCGTACTTAGAGCCGTCCTTCCAATCCTTGAAGGTGGCCGCGGTGCCCGCGAGGTAGATCTTCGCGTCTTCCAGCGGGGTGCCCTTGAGCGCCTCTTCGGCGGCCTCGCGGATCTGCGCGACGCGCGCGATGCCTTCGGGCGACGCGGGATCACCCCGGTGCGAGACGATCAGCCGGACCGCCTTGCCGTCCGGCGAGAAGAAATTGTTCAGCGCGCGCTTGAAATCCTTGTTCTTGAAGACTTCTGGCGGCAGATAGAACGAGTCGTCGTTCTTCGCCTGGTCGAACGCGTGGCCCATCGCGTTCGCGTTGGAGCTCATGTCGTCCATCTGGTTGAAGATCCCGGACATGGTGCTGTGCATCGTCAGCATCATCGTCCGCATGCTCTCCATGCTGTCGATCATCGGCGGGAACTCCGCGATCAACTGCGGCATCAACGCATCGAGTTGACTGAAATCGTTGGTGAGAACCTGAAATTGGTCATTGATCTCGTCGACACCGTCGATGGCGTCGAACACCGATCGAAACGCGTAGCAGATCGGGATGTCGTAGCAGTGCTTCTCCCAGTAGAAGTAGCTGCGGATCGGCCGGAAGAAGTCTTCGAAATTGGCGATGTCGTCGCGCAATTCGGCAGTGATGTCCTGCATCTTGCGGGTCTCACCGATCATCCGGTGAGTGATGGTGTTGAGCTCGACCATGTGGCCGTACATGCGCCGCATGCGGTTCATGGTGTCTTCGAGTTCGTCGGCCTGCTTGAGTATGTCGTCCATGCGGGCCTTCTGGAACTTCATCGTCTGCACCTGCCCGGCGTTCTGCATGCTCATCTGGAACGGGATCGACGTGTGCTCCATCGCCGTTCCCTCCGGCCGCGTAATCGATTGCACGCGTGAGACTCCGGGGACCGCGAAGATGCGCTTGGCCAGTCGGTCGAGCACTAGGAAGTCGGCCGGGTCGCGCAGGTCGTGGTCGGCCTCGACCATCATGACCTCCGGCATCAGCCGGGCCGCGGAGAAGTGTCGTTCCGCAGCGTCGTAACCCCTGTTGGCGGCGATGTTGTGCGGGATGTACAGCCGGTCGTTGTAGCTGGTCTGGTAACCCGGCAGGGTCAGCAGGCCGACCAGCGCGACCGCGAGCGCCGCGGCGAGAATCGGCAACGGCCACCGGACGATCGCGGTGCCGATACGCCGCCAGCCGCGCGTTTCGATGCGGCGCTGGGGATCGAACAGCCCGAAGCGGCCGCCGACGACGATGACGGCCGGCACCAGCGTCAGCGCGACGGCGACCGCGACGACCATGCCGACCGCGCAAGGGACACCGATGGTTTGGAAGTACGGCATCCGGCAGAAACTCAGGCAGAACGTAGCGCCGGCGATCGTGAGACCGGATGCCAGAACCACATGGGCGACGCCGTGGTAGGTGATGTAGAACGCGTCTTCTCGCGTGGCGCCGTGCTGGCGCGCCTCTTGGTAGCGACCGAAAAAGAAGATCGCGTAGTCGGTGCCCGCCGCAATTCCCAGCGATACCAGCAGGTTCACCGCGAACGTCGAGAGCCCGATCAGTTCGTGGTATCCGAGAAACGCGACAATTCCTCTGGCCGCGGCCAATTCGACGAAGACCGTGGCCAGCAGCAAGACCACCGTCCAGACGGACCGATACACCAACAGCAGCATGGTCAGGATGACCAGCATGCTGACCATGGTGATCTTGATCAGCGTGCTGTCGCCGCTGTGATGCATGTCCGACACCAGCGCCGACGGACCGGTCACGAACGTCGTGACCCCCTTGGGTGGCGGCGTTCGATCGACGATGTCGCGGACGGCCTTGATCGACTGCTCGGCAAGAGTCGTGCCCTGGTTGCCGGCGAGGTTGAGTTGGACGTACACCGCTTTGCCGTCAGGGCTTTGGGCGCCCGGCGCCGTGATCGGATCGCCCCAGAAGTCCTGCACGTGCTGGATGTGCGCCGGGTCGGCCCGCAGTTGCTTGATGATGCTGTCGTAGTACCGGTGGGCATCGTCGCCGAGTTTGTTGTCGCCCTCGAGCACCAGCATCGCGAAGTTGTCGGAGTCGGACTCCTTGAACTTCTTACCGGTGGCCTCCATCGCCTGCACCGACGGTGCGTCCTTGGGACTCAAGGAAACCTGGCGTTCTTCGGCGACCTTCTCCAACGGGGGGACGGCCACGGCCATCAGGAAGATGAGGCCGATCCACGCGAGGATGATCGGCACCGCGAACCGACGGATCAGTCGCGGCCCGCGCGGGCGTGTGGTCGGTTTCGGTGGTGGTCATGCGCCCTTGAGAACGCAGTAGGTAAACGCGTTCACCTCATTCGAGACGTGCTCGGCCTTCACCACGTCGTCGATGATGATGCGGCAGCCCAGGGTGTTGCTATTGCCCTGCGCCACAATATTTCCCACGACCGATGCCGCCTTGGTCGTCATGTTGAGGGTCCAGGGCAACTTCGCGCCGTCTACGTGCTGCGGGTCGGCGTTGGTGTCGAAGTAGCTGATGTCCGCCGTGGTCCCTGGCGGGCCGTACACCTCGTAGGTGATCCGCTTGGGGTTGAATGGCTTGCTGTCGTCGGTCGCGCTGTCGGAGTACGAGGGGCGCTTCTCAGAGCCGAAGATGCCGTGGATCCGGAACACGGTGAAACCACCGAGGCCGATCACGATCACGATCACGAGCGGAATCCACGCCCGCTCCAGCACCCTAAGAATCGAAATCCCCTTCATCCGCTGCCGCTTTCATGGTCGGCCACGTCTCGACTACTGACGACATGCACCCGCCGATTGGCGGGACGTCTCAGGGCGCTTGCGTGGGCCTCGCGGCTCTGCCGGACCACGACGAGTAAACCACGGCCGCCCCCCGGATTGTCGACTCCTCACCGCTGGTGGAACTGCGCTGCAGCCATAACGCATGTCATGTGCGTAAACGGACGGTACCGGCTTCCGCAGCGGCCCGCAATGCCTCCGCGTGCGTTATCCTCGCGCCGTGCCGCAGCTCACGTTCCAGCGTGCCCGCACCGAGGACAAAAAGCGTCAGCGGGCCGATGCGCTCATCGAAGCCGCCCGCTCACTCGCGTTGGAATCCGGTGTCGCATCGGTGACGCTGACCGATGTCGCGAAACGGGCCGGCGTGCACTACTCCGCGGTTCGCCGCTACTTCACGTCTCACAAAGAGGTGCTGCTGCATCTCGCGGTCGAGGGATGGACCCGCTTTTCGGAAAACGTGTCGGCCAGCCTGGCCGAGCCCGGGCCGATGTCGCCGGGTCGGGTCGCCGCGGCGCTGGCCGAGGGGCTGGCCGACAATCCGCTGTTCTGCGACCTGCTCGCCAACCTGCATCTGCATCTCGAACACGAGGTCGAACTCGAGCGGGTGCTGGAGCTCAAGGAAATGAGCAGTGCCGCCGTGCTGTCGCTGACCGACGCGATCGAGAATGCGCTGCCGCGCCTGGGCCGCTCGGGAGCTTATGACGTGCTGCTCGCCTCGTACTCGCTGGCGGCGCCACTGTGGCAGATGGCAAACCCGCCGAAGCGGCTCGCCGAGGAGTACGCGAAGCGCCGGGATGTACCGCCCGATTGGACAATCGACTTCACCACCGCGCTGACGCGGCTGATCACTGCGACGTGCGTCGGCCTATTGGCCGAGTCCGATCAGGGCTGAAGTCTCAGGACCAGTTCCACAGGGACATGTCGCCCTTGGGGTAGTTCTGGCAGTTCTCGGTCTCCTTGGCGACGACACCCTTGTTGTTGAAGAAGAGCTTCATGTGGTTGGGCCACGCCAGGTTCAGCGGATTGATCTGCGGAGCGTAGAAGTTGGCGGAATAGGCCCTGCGGTCCGCCGGCGACAATGAGTAGAACCAGTGCACCTTGTTCTGGACGTCTTGAGCCACGTTCTTGTGGTTGTTGTAATCGATCATGTAGCGCTGGTAGTACACCGGCTCGTAGTCCCGCGCGGCGGCCATCAGCTGTTCGGCGTCGCAGGTCGTTGCGATCATCCGCCGCGGGATCGGGAAATCGTCGGTCGAGTCGTTCTCCGAACAGCCATTGCACGGCGTGAATCCCGGACCCAGATCTCCCGGGTCGGCCTTGGCCACCTGCGGGAGAAACGTTCCGGCAGCACCGATTGCGAGCACCGCAGCGCCGGCACGAATGATGAGACTCAGGTGGGAAAGACGCATGCGGCTACTATAACGCTCCGATTACGGCAGCGCGCAATGGCTGGGAAGCCTGGCTAACCAACCGGCGGCGTGATCTCCAGGCCCACGTGAACCTTGTCGATTCCGCCACGCACGATCGAGTGCACGTAGAACCACGGCGCGTGATACCAGTACCGCTTGCACACCGCGTTGTAGACGCGGCGGGTCTCCGACTTGGGCAGGATTCGGGCAACGCCCTCGACGTCGTCGCTCTTGGGCTTGCCCAGCGATCCACTCTTGGCGATCGTCACCCGCGGGGTGTTTTTGATCCGCTTGGTTTTCCACGACCCGTCGTCGGTGATCACCAGGAGCTTGCCGTCCTCCGGCACACCCCAGATCGCCGTCGGCTTCGGGCGGCCGTCCTTGGTAAAGGTGGTCAAGAGCAGGTACTTGGACTTGATGACGTCTGCAAAGGTGGCGGCCACGCACTCTTTATAGCTAATCACTGAACGATCCGCTGAATGCGTGACGTCTACCCGGGGTCGGCTTATTGTGAGCCGATAGCGAAGGACAAGCGCACATGAAGCACGACGACGAGTCCGTCACAACCCTGGAAGACCTCCGTACCGACCTGGCGCTCCGCTACCAATGGACGCCCAGCGGCGGCGACTCCGTCGACCCGGCAATCGCCGAAGCCGACTCCGCGGCGCTCGCCCGCGACGGCTACGTCATCTGGGAGAACCTGCTCACCCCGCAGCAATGCCGCGAGATCCGCGACGAGGTGACGCCGTGGCTCGGACACACCGGACGCAACTCCTTCGAGGGACGCCGGACCCAGCGCATCTACAGCGTGATGAGCCGGACCCGGATATGCGATCCGGTCGCCGCGCATCCGCGAGTGCTGGCTGCGCTGGACCGGCTGCTGATGCCCAATTACCTGCTCTCGGCGTTGCAGGCGATCAACATCCAGCCCGGCGAGGCCGCGCAGTTGGCCCACCACGACGACGGCTTCTACCCGATCCCCCGGCCCCGCGAACCGCTGGCCGCGGCGACGATCTGGGCGATCGACGACTTCACCGCCGACAACGGCGCGACCGTGCTGTACCCAGGAAGTCACCGCTGGGGCAAACGCCGACCTAGCCCGAAGGACAAGGCGGTGCCGGTGGTGATGCCGGCGGGGTCGTGTGTGTTCTTTGTCGGCACGCTCTGGCACGGCGGCGGCGCCAACACCTCCGATGCCGACCGTCTGGCGGTCACCGCGCAGTACTGCGAGCCGTGGCTACGGCCGATGGAAGCCTTCACGATGTCGGTGTCACGAGACATCGCCCGCGACGTCTCCGACGACATCAAACGCATGCTCGGCTACAGCATCCACCCCCCGTTCGTCGGTGCCGTGGACGGGTTGCACCCTCTGCGTCTGCTGCAGGATGGCAACATCTAGCCATGACCAATCGCACCACCGGGCGCTTCGTTGCGGGCGCACCGCTGATCTTGACCCTGTTCAGCTTCCCGCTCTGGAGCCCATTGGCCCCGACGGCTTCAGCCGACGGGTGCCCGGACGCCGAGGTGGTGTTCGCCCGGGGTACCGGTGAGCCCGTCGGCCCCGGCGGACCCGGCCAGGCCTTCTACGACTCATTGACGTCGCAGCTTCCCGGCAAGACGATCAACCTCTACGCGGTCGACTACCCGTCGACCACCGACTACGCCAACAGCGCCAAGCTCGGTGCCGACAACGAGGTCGCCCACGTGCAAGGCACCATCGCCAACTGCCCCAAGACCAAGGTCGTGCTCGGCGGGTATTCACAGGGCGCGGGCGTGGCCGACCTGACCAGCCATCGGCTGCCCCCGCAAGACGCCGGTCACATTGCCGCCCTTGCCTTGTTCGGCAACCCGCAGAGTAGCTACGCAAAAGGACTGGCGGACAACCAGATTCCCGCGCTTGACCCGGGCTACACCACGAAGGCGATCGACATCTGCCTGCCGAACGACAACATCTGCGCCGAGGGCGGCAGCATCATCGCGCACCTGGGTTACGTTCCGGACGCGACCAACCAGGCCGCGACCTTCGTAGCCGGCAAGCTGCAGTAGCTACTTCTTCCGGTCCGTATCTTTGCTCGGCTGAACGCGTTTCGGCCCGCCGGGCATCTTCGGAGTGCCAAACCGTTAAGCGTTGTTCTGACTAGGTAAAACACAGGTCTCTCGGTGGCGTTGTACGCCCTGTTATCGGGCGAGGTTTTCGTCTTCACCGAGAGGATCTGCCATGCCAAACGACCTAAATATCTCGGCGCCGCCGGATGCGACGGACGTGCTCGATTGGTCGCAGTTCGGCCAGGAGCTGTTGAAGCGGCCGTTCGTGGACTTTCCGCGATGCGGCGGGCTTACGGATTCTGGTCGAGGGAATCCAGCGCGAGAACGGGTCGTGCTGCCGTCGGATCGTTATCGAGACGCCGTCGTTTGAGACGCAGCTGGACCCAAAAGCGGTGCGACCCCTTATGGGCGCGATGACGACAGCTACCGAATCATCAGCCGCGACCGAGCGGGGGCCTGTTCGCCATCGTCGCCTCACCTGACAAGGAAATAGAGTCGCACCAGTCCACGTCCGCGTAGGTAGCGGGCCAGTTGACCGTTGTCGCTTCAAGAGAAACGCAAGGGTTTTCCCTGTATCGGTAGGAGACGCTTATTGCCTAGCGTCGACCTTGGCTTTCTGTGATTTTCGACAGAAAAAGCGAAGAAACACTTATTCACACTGTTCGAAGGAGTGTGCGGTGGCTTATCGACGCGGCAGCAAACGGGGTCGTACCTCACGTCGGGCGGGCGCGCACCGTCGGGGGGTTGGCGTGAGTGCCGGCGCGGTGCTGGCGTTTGGGATGGGTTCGCTGTCGGGCGCTACCCCGGCCAGAGCCGACATCCTCGACGTGGTGGTGGATCCCATCACCCAGCCCTTGCAGCAGGCCCTGGCCGGCTTGGGCGATGCGGTCTCGGTGATCGACCCGACGGTGGGTCTGGATGCTGTTGCGGGTCTGGATCCTGCGACGGTGTTGGCCGGCCTGGATTTCGGCGGAGTGGCGGATCCCGCGTCTGTGTCATCTGCGGTTGATGTGGGTGCGGTGGCGGACCCGTCCGTGGTGTTGTCCGGTGTGGACGTGGCCGGCGGTGCGGATCCGCTGGCAGCAGCGTCGGATCCGTTGGCGATGGCCGGATTTGGGCACGGTGAGTGGTTTAACGACAACCTGTATCCGGTGCTGCATGTCGATATGGAGCGGTGGATTGACAGCCCGTTCGGCACCCGGGTCGACGATTTCCTCAACCATGCATCCGGGCATTTCTTGATCGGCAACGGCACCCCTGGCAACGCGACCGACCCGGATGGCGGGAATGCGGGGTTGTGGTTTGGTGATGGCGGTAATGGCTACGGGCCGGACGGCGATGGTGGGGATGCCGGCTGGATCATGGGCAATGGCGGCAGCGCCGGAAGTGCGTCGGACAGCGGGTTTTCCGGGCTCGGTGCCGATCCTGCGGGTGCATCGGCCGATCACTCCGCCGCTGCAGCTGACCACGGCTCGACGGCGGCGGCAGCCGAGCGCCCGATCAACGGGACCAACGGCGCCCATGGCGGCAACGCCGGTCGGATCCTCGGCAACGGCGGGAACGGCAGCAACGGCGGCGACGGCCAGTTCGGCGGACACGGCGGCAACGGTGGCGCGGGCGGTAAGGGCGGCAGCTTGGGCGGTGAGGGCGGTCACGGCGGGGACGGCGGTAACGGCGGGGCGGGCACCGCCACCCACGAGGCCGGCGGAGCCGGCGGCCGCGGTGGTGCTGGCGCGACCGGCGGTCGAGGCTATGACGGGGGTGGCGGCGGTCAGGGCGGCACGGGCGGGGCCGGCTACAGCCCTACCGACGGCAGCCAAGGCGGGGTCGGCGGAGCCGGAGGCGCAGGCGGAGCAGGAGGGGCCGGTGGGACTGGCGGCGGCAACGGCGGTGACGCCGGTGCTGGCGGAACCGGCGGCGCCGGCGGCGCGGACAACTCCGGCGGTGCTGGCGGCGCGGGAGGGGCAGGCGGGAGGGCCTCCACAGGCGCCTCGGCTGGTGACGGCGGCACGGGTGGTCACGGCGGTCAAGGCGGTGCCGGGGCGGATGGCAAAGATAGCACCTCACCGGCCGCGGGACAGCTCGGCGGCAAGGGCGGGGTCGGTGGTCACGGTGGCGCGGGCGGTCGAGCCAGCGGTTCGAACAGCGACGGTGGTGACGGCGGACTCGGCGGCACCGGCGGCCAAGGCGGTGACGGCGGAACAGGTGGCGACAACCTCGGTACCACGGGAGGCGCGGGCGCCAACGGCGGCCAAGGTGGTCAAGGCGGCGCGGCTGGAGCCGGCGGCGCTGCCGGGCGCGGCGACACCTCCGGTACCGCAGGCACCTACGGCGCCGGCGGTGCCGGAGGTACCGGCGGAAATGGCGGACAGGGCGCCCATGGTGCCGTTGCCAACCACGTCGGCAGCAACGGCGGCGTCGGCGGCGGTGGCGGCAACGGCGGCAACGGCGGGAGCTCGGGCACGGGCGGCACCAGCGGCGACGGCGGCAGTGGCGGCAATGGCGGTCAAGGTGGCTACGGCGGCGGACATAGCCCCTACGCGGGCAACCCCGACGGCTCGGATGATGTCTACACCAGCGGAGATGGCGGCGACGGCGGCAATGCCGGTGCGGGCGGGGCGGCCGGCGCAGGCGGCACGCACGCCGGCAGCGCAGGGGCTACTGGGGACGGCGGCAACGGCGGCAACGCCGGCTACGCCTCTGTTTCCAACAGCGACGCGAACGCTGACGCGACCGGAGGGGACGGCGGACACGGCGGCAACGGCGCGACCGGCGGCGACGGCGGTTTGGGTGGCCATGTCCGCAACTACGGAACCGGAAACACTTTCGGTGGGGACGGCGGAAACGGGGGCACGAGCACGACTGGCACCGGAGGGGCCGGAGGCGATGGCGGATTCGGCATTAACTACAACACCGACTTCGCCGCCGGCGCCGCCACCGGCGGGGACGGTGGTGACGGCGGGGCCGGTGCCATAGGCGGCGACGGCGGCAACGGCGGTGATGGGGCCGGTTACAGAGTTGAAAGTGCCACTGGCGGCAACGGTGGAGCAGGCGGCGCCGGCAGTACCGGCGCTGGCGGCGACGGCGGCGGGGGTGCCTTCGGGCAAGTCCTGAACGACGACTCAACGGCCGACGCCACCGCCGGTGTCGGCGGGGCCGGCGGAAACGGCGCTACCGGTGGGGCTGGCGGCCTAGGCGGCTCGGCGGAGACCAGCGGAGCCGGAACTAGCACCGGCGGAGCGGGTGGCGCTGGCGGAATCGGAACCGCCGGGGCTGGCGGAAACGGCGGCATCGGCGGTTACGGGCGCAGCGATGGAACCGGAGACGCCATCGCGGGGGCTGGCGGATCTGGCGGCGCCGGCGTCAGCGGTGGTGGCGGCGGCGCTGGTGGCGAGGCGTACGTGTTCGGCACCGGCACCGGTACCGGCATTGGCGGTGACGGTGGAGCAGGCGGCGCCGGCACGACCGGCGCTGGCGGCAACGGCGGCAACGGCGGTGATGCGACAACATATTTTGGTAGCAGTGGCTATGGCGGGCTTGGCGGCATTGGGGGTTCAGGCAACCCGCCAGGCCAGCCCGGCAACCCAGGCACGCCGTGAGACTCCTCGCTGGCCGATGCGGCGCGGCGGGCGCCTCATATCTTCGGGCAGAGGCACACCACAGCTCGGTCTCCCACTCCTGCAACATCCGCTTCGCCTGCTCAAGCGTCGCCGCCGCCTGCGGGTCGACAGCATGCTCCGTCGCATATTCGCCGTCGATCAACAGTTCCGCGTCCAGGCGCTGCCGGTGGTGGCGATGACGAGGCGGCGGTTGCCGGCACCGTTGGCTTCGTAGAGAAGCCCTGGCGCGGCTTCTTGCCATTCGAGTCGCCGCTGGCTCACCGAGTGGCGCGGTTCTCGCGTCGTTTCTGCCGCTTTTGCGCGCGCGCCAGGGCGACAAGGTCGAGCTCGGCGTGTTCGTCCAGAGTGCGCTGGGCCGCTGAAAGTTGAGTCGATCGCTCACCCGGACACCCGTTCTACGTTCCGTCGGTATCGGTGTAGCGGTACTCGAGTGCCTTCAATCTGCCCGACTCGCCCTGTGGGGCCACGGCTTTCGGAGCCGGCGCAGGAGCCGGTGCTGGGGCAGCGGCGGCGGTTTCCTCGGTGACTCCACCGCCGGCGGAGCCTCCGACGAAGTACTGCGCGGCACGCCACGCCTTGGCCTGGTCGACGGTCTACTTCCTCGCCGGGCGTCAATCACGCCGGGACGGTGTCGGTGCCCTGGGGGCCGCCGCCGGATGTCGTGCCCATACCAGCTTGACCGCTGGTCGAATGATGCTCTGCGCCGAAGATCGGTGCGTCGGTGCAGGGTCACTTGGACTTGTTTTTGCTCTTCCGGTCCGTATCTTTGCTCGGCTGAACTCGTTTCGGCTCACCGGGCATCTTCGGATAGTTGGGCGGGTAGGGCAGGTCTCCGAGCCCGTCCTCCTCGTCGGCGGCGACCATCTCCAGCAGTCGTTCGATGGACTGGTCGACCGAGTCGATGTCGGCCCACGGATCGTCGCGGTTGGCCACGAACTCAGCCGCGGTCTCGATCGTGTAATCGTCGGGGTGTGCGCTCGCCAGCTCGTCCCACGACAGCGGCATCGACACCGTCGCAATCTCGGTGCGCCGCACGGAATACGCCGACGCGAACGTCCGGTCGCGGGCGTTCTGGTTGAAGTCGATGAAGATCCGCTCGCCGCGTTCCTCCTTCCACCACGACGTCGTCACCGCGTCGGGTGCGCGGCGCTCCACCTCGCGCGCGAGCGCGATGCCGGCGCGGCGCACCTGAATGAAATCCCAGTCGGGTTTGATCCGCAGGAAGACGTGTACGCCGCGCCCCCCGGACGTCTTGGGATAGCCCACCAATCCGAGTTCGTCGAGCAGCGGCCGCAATACGTCGACGGCGACGCTGCGCGCTTCGTCGAAGCCGGTGCCCGGCTGTGGGTCCAGGTCGACCCGCAGCTCATCGGGGTGCTCGGCGTCGGGACAGCGGACCTGCCACGGATGCAGCGTGATGGTCCCCATCTGCGCGGCCCACACGATCGCGGCCGGGTGGGTCACCCGCAGCGCGTCGGCGGTTCGGCCGGAAGGGAAGGTGATCGTGCAGGTCTCCAAGTAGTCGGGGTGGTGCTGCGGGATGCGCTTCTGATAGATCTCCTCGCCGTCGATGCCGTCGGGGAAGCGCTGCAGATGCGTCGGCCGGTCTTTCAGCGACGCCAGCATGGGCCCGGCCGCGACGGCGCGGTAGTAGTCGACCAGCGTGCGCTTGGTGCCGTTGGACCCCAGCTTCGGGAAGTACACCTTGTCCGGGTTCGTCAGCCGGACCGCGATCCCGTCGACGTCGATTTCCTCCGCTGGCGCAGCCATACTCCGATTATGGACTTGCCTGTCATGCCCCCGGTTTCGCCGATGCTGGCGAAACCGGTGAAAACGATCCCGCCGGATGCGTCCTACGAGCCGAAGTGGGACGGGTTCCGGTCGATCCTTTTTCGCGACGGCGATCGGGTCGAGGTCGGCAGCCGCAACGAGAAACCGATGACCCGTTACTTCCCGGAACTGGTCGCGGCGGCCGTCGCGGAGTTGCCGCCGCGCTGCGTGATCGACGGCGAGATCGTCATCGCCACGGGCCACGGCCTGGACTTCGAAGCGCTACAGCAGCGCATCCATCCCGCCGATTCGCGGGTGCGGATGCTGGCCGAGAAGACGCCGGCCGCGTTCATCGCCTTCGACCTGCTGGCCCTCGGCGACGACGACTACACCGGCAGGCCGTTCACCGAGCGCCGCGAGGCGTTGGTCGGGGCACTCGACGGATCGGGCCCGTCGTTTCACGTCACGCCCGCAACGACGGACGTGGACCTCGCGCAGCGTTGGTTCGACGAGTTCGAGGGCGCCGGCCTCGACGGCGTGATCGCCAAGCCGCTGTCGATCACCTACCAACCCGACAAACGCATCATGTTCAAGATCAAGCATGAACGCACCGCGGACTGTGTGATCGCGGGTTACCGGGTGCACAAGTCCGGCGACGACGCGATCGGGTCGCTGCTCCTCGGGCTGTATAAGAACGACGGCACGCTGGCGTCGGTGGGCGTGATCGGCGCGTTCCCGATGGCGAAGCGACGCGAACTGTTCACTGAATTACAGCCACTGGTAACGGATTTCGACGGTCACCCGTGGAATTGGGCAGCCCACGAGGCGGGCGAGCGCACTCCGCGCAAAAACGAGTTCTCCCGCTGGAACGCCGGCAAGGACTTGTCGTTCGTGCCGCTGCGGCCCGAGCGCGTCGTCGAGGTGCGCTACGACCACATGGAGGGTGAGCGGTTTCGCCACACCGCGCAGTTCAACCGCTGGCGACCGGACCGCGAGCCGTCGAGTTGCACCTACGCGCAACTCGACAGCCCTCTGACGTTCAGCCTTGGCGATATTGTCCCGGGGTTGGGCGCAAGCGGGAAGACTGGCGGCCATGGCCAATGACTTCAACGAACACAACATCGCCGAGTTCCGGGCGAACCACGGCCGGGTAGGCGGCCAGTTCGAGGGCGCTCCGCTGGTCATCCTGCACACCGTGGGCGCGAAAAGCGGTGAGCCGCGGACCAACATCATGATGTATCAGGCCGACGGGGAGCGGTATCTGGTGTTCGCCTCGTACGCCGGCGCCGACCAGAACCCTGCCTGGTATTGGAATCTGAAGGCCAATCCGGACACCCGCATCGAGGTCGGCGACGACATCATCGACGTACACGCCACCGAGTTGGAGGGCGACGAGCGCGACGAGAAGTACGCGTTACAGGCCGAGCGCTACCCGGGATTCGCCGACTACGAGACCAGGACGTCGCGGGTCATCCCGGTCGTCGCGCTCACCCCGACCGGTCCGGCGCAACCGCGCGACTAGATCGCGATGTCCAGCGTCGCCAGACCGCGCAGCGTGACGTTGGGTTTGTAAACAGGTTCGCCGGCCAGCCGAGCGTTGGGGAACCGCGACGTCACCGCCGACAACGCCACGGCAGCTTCCAACCGGGCCAGCGGCGCGCCCAGGCAGTAATGCAGACCACGTCCGAAAGACAAGTGCCGGAACGCATCTCGATCGGGGTTGAAGATCTCCGGCTGCTCGAACTCGGCCGCATCATGCTGGGCGGCGGCCAGCAGCAACAGCATCGAGTCACCCTTGGTCATGTCGGTGTCGCCAATTGTCATGTCGTCAGAGGCAATGCGAACCACCAGATGTACGGGCGGGTCATAGCGCAAGGTCTCCTCGATCACAGCCGATGCGCGCTGCGGGTCGGAGGCCAACGCCGCCCACTGCTCGGGCTTGCGCAGCATGGCCAGCATCGCGTTGGCGATCAGGTTCACCGTGGTCTCGTGACCGGCGATCAGCAGCAGCATGCAGGTCGACACGATCTCGTCTTCGGCCAGCTGGTCGCCGGATTCCTCCACCGCGATCAGACGCGACATCAGGTCGTCCCCCGGTTGCGCACGACGCTGGTCGATCAGGTCGTGCAGGTAGCCCCTCAGCCATTGGCCGGCGGCAATCCGCTTGTCCATCCCATCGGCCGGTGCGCCGGTGGCCGCGAAGAACGGGTCGAGCGCCTGCGCCAGCAAGGCCGAGGCGTTGCTGAACTCGGCCTGGTCCTCGATCGGCACACCGAGCAGCCGACAGATGACCGTCACCGGAAGGGGATGCGCCAGATCGTCGACGGCCTCGAATGTGCCGCGCTCGGCGACGCGGTCCAGCATCCCGTCGACCAGATCGGTGATGTGCGGGGTCAACTCGTTGACCACCTTCGGCACGAATGCCTTGCTGACCAGTTTGCGCAGCCGGGTGTGGTCCGGGGGGTCGAGGAAAAGGAACATCGGCGGCCCTTGGGGACGCGTGCTCGCGCCATCCGCGGCCAGCTTCTGAATCATCTTCGACTTCTGCCGATCCACCGCCGATGCCGGATGCCGCAGCGCCTCGTCGCAGTCACGAAACGACGAGAAGATGATCAGGTCGCCGTCCGGCATGAGCAGTGATCCGCACTCGCGGAACCGCTCGTAGATCGCGTACGGATTGGCCCGGTTGGCCGGGTCCAGCAGTTGCAGCAGAAGTTCCTGCGGGCCGGCGACGCTTGTGGCAGACATGTTTGCATTGTGCAGGTACGAAAGTAATTGCAGGTAGCTACGGTCCTACGAAAGCTCTGACGCCGACGGGTGGCCCGCCGGGGTAGGTTGCCTGCGTGAAGGCCAGCGTCTGTATTACCGCCGCGGCGCTGCTGATCGCCGGCTGTTCGACCGGCAACGCTGCCACGCCGCCGCGCGGGGCGCTCGCGCCGGGCACCGCGACGCTGAGCGTCGCCGGCAAGGAGGTCGGCACCACGTATTCGGTGCGTTGCGAGTCGATCGACTGGATGACGCGGATCCACACCGACCTGCACGGATCGGGCGTGAGCGCGATGGTATCCCGCGCCGACAAGCTGACCGCCGACTTCGTCCGCCTCGACGACGTCGACGGGTTCACCGGTTCCTATGAGCGCGCACTGCAGGGTGAGGCCACCGTCACCATGACCGGACCCACCTATCAGATCATCGGCGCCGCAATGGGTTTCAACAAAAGCGAGCCGACCCGGCTGAAGGCCGAGACGTTCACGCTCAGGGTGTCCTGCTGAGGAATTCGACCACATACCTGGCGAGTTCGTCACCGGCATCCTCCTGTAGGAAGTGCCCGGCGTTGCCGACTACCGGGTGATCGATGCCCTGGGCGCCCGCCATCTCGCGCTGCATGATCGGCGCCATACCGCCGGTGATCGGGTCGCCGTCGCTGAAGGCCACCAGCATCGGCGTCGGGCTCGCGGTCAGCGTCGCCCAAGCGGCACGGTTGGCCGGTGCGGCGGGATCGTCGGGCGACGTCGGCACCAGGCCCGGCATGGCTCGCGGCCCCGCGCAATAGGAGTCATCAGGAAACGGCGCGTCGTAGGCCGCGCGAATCTCGTCGCTCATCGGTCGGCGGCAGCCGCCCTGCACGAACCGGCCGACGTCGATCGACGGCGCATTCTGGATCGCGTGCCGGAACTGCCACCAGATCTCCGGCATCGGGATGTCGCCGGTGGGCAGTCCGGTGTTGGCAACGACAAGGTGCGCGAACCGCTCGGGATGCTCTGCGGCCAAACGCAATCCGATCAGCCCGCCCCAGTCCTGGCCGACCAGCGTCACCCGGCGCAGGTCCAAGGTGTCGAACACCAATTCGCGGACCCATTCGACATGGCGCGCGTAGCTGTGGTCCTCGATGCGGGTCGGCTTGTCCGACCGGCCGAAGCCGACCAGGTCCGGGCAGATGACGCGGTGCCCCGCCGCCGCCAGCACCGGAATCATCTTCCGGTAGAGGAACGACCACGACGGCTCGCCGTGCAGCATCAGCACTGGGTCGGCGTCGGTCGGGCCGTCCTCGACCCACGCCATCCGCAGCGTGCCGCCGTCGCCGTCGGAAACCTCGGAATAGTGTGCGGGATAAGGGAAGTCGGGTAGATCCGTGAAGCGGTCATCGGGTGTGCGCACGGTCTGCATGAGTGTGAAGATACGCCAGGCCTCTCAGCCCTCGCGTAAATCGGCCAACCCCGGGTCGGCCAGCAACTGGTCCAGCAGCGGGAGTTGACTCTTCAGCAGCTTGACCCGGGCTTGCGCCACCGGAAACCACTCGACCCGGTCGACCTCGGGAAAGGTCTTCATTCTTCCTGAGCCCCTTGGCCATTCGAGCTCGAACGTGTTGCTGTGCGCGCCCGCCAGGTCAAGGTCGGCGTGAACGGCGAAGGCGGTGACGACCTTGCCGCCGGACTGCTTCACCGGTCTCAGATCGAGACGCGGACCGTCCGGCGGCGGCAGCCCGACCTCTTCTTCGAATTCGCGCCGCGCGGCCGCCCAGGGATCTTCGCCGTCGGCGTATTCGCCCTTCGGGATCGACCAGGCGCCGTCGTCCTTGCGCGCCCAGAACGGTCCGCCCGGATGCGCGATCAGGACGTCGATCACGCCGTCGCGGTTTCGATAGAGCAGCAGGCCCGCGCTGAGCTTGGGCACGAGAGTCAGACGCCGACCGAGCGTTCCAGATCCTTGAGTGAAGTTTCCAGGTGGCCGAGCAGTCGCTGTAGGTGCGGCACACTCCTGCGACACCCGACCAGACCGAAGTCGATGTTGTCGGCGTTGTTGACCATCGTGATGTTCAGCGCCTGCCCGTCCAGCGCGATCGACAGCGGGTAGTTCCCGTCGAGCCGGGCGCCGCCCCAGTACATCGGCTGAGTCGGTCCCGGCACGTTGGAGATGACGATGTTGAACGCCGGCGGTGCCGCCGACGCGAAGCCCGGCAGCGCGGACAGTCCCAATGGTCCGATCAGGGCCGCGGACAACGCATACGCCTGCAGCCTGGGCAACTGGGAAAACACCTGCTTGTTGCCGCGCATCGATGCGCTGATCGTTTCCAGCCGCTGCGCCGGGTCATCCACGTTGGTGGCCAGGTTGCACAACAGCGCACCGACCTGGTTTCCGCCGCTGTCGGCGTCCTCGTCCGAACGCATGCTCACCGGGACCATGGCGATCAGCGGATCGTCGGGCAGCGCGTGCTCGTCTTGCAGGTAGTGACGCAGCGCGCCGGAGCACATTGCAAGGATGACGTCGTTGAATGTCACGCCCGCGGCCGTTTTGACGCTCTTGAGCCGATCGATCCCCCACGATTGCGCGGCCACCCGTCGGGCACCACCGATCGGCACGTTGAACATCGTGCGCGGCGCGGCGAACGGCAAGGTCAGCTGCTGTTCCAGCAGGGCGGCACGGGCCAGCGACCACGTCGAAGGGCCATATGCCGCAACGGACTTCGCGATCTGAGACAACCCAGGCCGCTGCGACTTCGCGGTCGCGCGTTGACGCCGCGGCAGATCCCAGATCGCTGGCAGGTCAGTGTTGTCGGGATCCGGCGACAGCGTCCGCTGCATGAGCCGCAGGGCCGAGACACCGTCGATCAGCGAATGGTGGAACTTGCTGTACACGGCGAACCTGCCGTCGTTCAGCCCCTCGACGAAGTGCGCTTCCCAGAGCGGGCGGTGCCGATCGAGCAGGCCGCTGTGCCACCGCGACGTCAGCTCAAGCAGCTCACGGACCCGTCCCGGCGTCGGCAGCGCAGAGCGCCGCACGTGATAGTCGATGTCGACATCGCCGGGATCGTCGTAGGTCCACGCCACGTTCGGCACTGCGCCGAACGTCCAGGCGGGGTGCTTGCGGAAGGTGGGCTGGAAATCGGTGTTGGCCACCAGCGCGTCGCGGATTTCTCGAGCGAATTCGGGTCCGGCGCCCTCCGGCGGCTCGAACAACTGCAGGCCGCCCACGTGCATCGGGTGCTCGCGCGATTCGATCGTCAGAAAGACCGAGTCGAGCGGGCTCATCAGTTCCATACATCCATCTAAGGCGCTGTCGGTAGACCGGGCGTCCGAATCCCAGAATTAGTTCAACTCGTGAACAATCCGCCGAGCGTTCCGACGAGCCCGAACACCGGATCGAGTAGATCTTGTTGGATGCCGGTGAGATCCAACAGGTTCTGGATGTCGGCGCCGAGCGGTCCCTCGATGTCGATAAAGGCGGTGAACGGGTTGAAGTCGGTGTTGAGTTGGGTGACGAATTGGTCGTACGGCACACCGATGGTCTGCTCGGACCACGCCTCGGCCGTGGCGAAGAAACTCTCCAGCCGATCGAACCCAGGCAGTTGCAGGCCGAACAATGCGAACGCGTTGTTGGCGCCCTGCACGACGCCGTTGGCGAATTCAAGGGTGAATGTCGCGGGGTCGATGGTGGGAATCAACTCGGCCGGGGCCGGATCGCCGAAGGGGATGGAGCGGTCGTAGCCGGCTTCGACGACGACCTGCAGCGCGGGCTGGAAGATGTTGAGCACCGGTTCCGGCACGCCGAGGCTGCGCAGCGGGTCGAGCAGCGGAAGGTCGGTGGTGGGAACGAAGTAGAACGTGGTGTCGCCGTCGATCTGCCTGACGACCTCGGTGGACCCCAGCACATACTCCGAAGCGAACGGCGCCGAAAGACTCGGCAGCGGGTCGGACGGCGGCCAGATCGCCGGAATCGGTTCTGGCAGTGGACCATCGCCGTAGCCGGCGTGCTGATAGATGAATCCGAGGACGGCGTTGAGGTCAGCCACCACGTTGATCGGATACTGCGGGAAGTCGGCGTTGCCGTCGTATTGGTTGGCGATGTCGATGGTGGTGATGCCGGCATCGGTCGGCTCGGCGCCGTTGAAGTCGAAGCCCGTTGCTCCCGGGATGACGAGTCCGTCGAAGCGCTCCAGGAAGCCACCGTTGGGCCGATTGCCCGAGCCGAGCAGCAGGAAGGTCACATCGGGCGGCGGGTTACCCGATCCGATCAGCGCGAGCTTTTCGTCGATCGCGATCTGGGCGCTCTGCGAGTAGCCCTCGACGAGGTAGGGCTGGCCGGCGGGCTGCTCGTCCATGGCGGCCTGCAAGTTCGCCAGCCCGACCGGAATCGACGTGCTCGCAGCCGATTCCGGGGTGGGCACCAGCACCGGGGTGTAGTTCCCACCCGTCGCCGGATCGATGTAGTCGGTGATGATGGTGTCCTGCCAGAAGGCACTGGGCGTCGGCATGAAAGTGCCGCCCATCATCAGGGCATTCAGCGGGTCCCCATCGGCGCTGTCGGCGTGAGCCGTCGCCGTGGACGCCGCCAAGGCGGCGCCGCACGCGAGTAGCGCACCTGCGCAGCGTCGAAGGATCACCGCAACACTGTCCCCCACCGGTGCCTAATTTGGAAAGACGACGGTCGCGCTCTCGCTCGACGCCGACTTCAACGCGGACGGTTTGGCGCCCGGCGACCGGCGGGTGGGCGAACTGGACGCGCTCGTGCAGGAGTTGATCCCGGTCACGGCGAAGCTGCGCGGATAAGCCGGGCCGATTTGCGACGAGATCGGCCGTTAACGCTAATCCGATACGCCACTTGGCCCTAAGCTCTTGGGATGCGCGATCGCGAGACGATCGACTCCGAATTACGCCGCGTGGCCGCCGAGCTCCGCTCGATCCGCGAGCGTGGTGGGCGGCCGTCCAGCCAGCAGGTCGACGCGCTTCTCGATGAACGTCTCGGACATCCCATCGAGGTGTTGTGCGACACCGCGGTTCTCGACGAGATACTCGCGCCGTTCGAGGAGACCGTCGAGCCGCCGCGACAGAGACGGGGTGGGCTGTTGCGCCTTGCGCTGCGCGCGGCGGTCCCGCTCTCGGCAATTGCGATCGCTGCGGTGTTGGTGGTGATGTTCATGGTCCACCGGCATCATCGGCCGTCCGAGCCCGCCGCAGCTCCGGTGGCCGAAGAGCAGCCCCGTCCGATCGCTTCGCCGCCGCTGCTGTCGCCGGTCAGCCACCCGTCGTCGACCGACATCGCCGAGAAGGCGATGGTCGATGCCCTCCAGCGGGAGGGCGTGCCGATGCCCAACAGCGATTACGCGGCCACGCAGGGCCACGCCGTCTGCGACTTCCTCGTCAAGAACTC
Source organism: uncultured Actinomycetota bacterium (assembly GCA_963822655.1). Lineage (GTDB taxonomy): Bacteria > Actinomycetota > Actinomycetes > Mycobacteriales > Mycobacteriaceae > Mycobacterium. Next base: position 251,591 of record CAWGIJ010000010.1, on the reverse strand, counting down.
CAGCTTCTCCGACGCGACTCAGTTCGTGCAGCGGACGACGATCTGGGATGCCCCGCAGAGCGCCGACTTCGCCGCGGCAGCCGTCGTCACCTACTGCCCGCAGTTCGAGTCGACGACCAATGACGAGATGCAACAGACGTATCAGAAGTCGGTGGCGAACCTGCAAAACATCGAGGGCGACCTGCAGGGCATCAACCACGATCTGCAAGGCATCAGCGACGGATTGCACCCGGGGAGCTGAGCCGGCGTCAGAGCCGGCCGGTGATGTCGAGCAGTCTTTCGACCTCGCTGAGGTCGTACGGCGCGCGCAGGCCGAGGATGAGATGCTCGGCGCCGGCGTCCGCTAACGCCGGAACGAGATCCCGGTGGGCTCGCTCGATCCATGCCGTGCGCTCGATTTCGGTTGGGTCTCTTCCTATTTCGGCGCACCATCGGTCGATCACCTGGTTCTTGTGCCGAATCGTCCCGGCATCCCCGTAACCGTTCCACATATCGGCGTAACGGGCGACCAAGCGCAGAGTTCGGCGCTCGCCATTGCCGCCGATCAGAATCGGCAGCCGGCCCAGCGGCGGGGGGTTCAACTGTCCGAGCCGATGCTGGATTCGCGGCAGCGTCTCGGCCAGGCCGTCGAGGCGCTCAGCGGGCGTCCGCACCGGGTAGCCGTACTCGATCTCGTCTTTGTCCATCCAGCCCGAACCGATGCCCAGCACCGCTCGTCCGCCCGACAAGTGGTCCAACGTCCGGGCCATATCGGCAAGCAGATCAGGGTTGCGATAGCCGCAACCCGTCACCAGCATTCCAATCTGAGACACGTTCGACGTGGTCACGGCCATCGCGGCCAGGATCTGCCAGCCTTCGAAGTGCGACTCGTCGGGGCTGCCGTATAACGGCGGGAAGAAGTGGTCCCAGGTCCACAGGCTGTCGATGCCGAGGGCGTCCACGCCGCACCACGCTGTGCGCAGGTCGGCCATCGCGCAGTTCTGCGGGTGAATCTGGACGCCGACTTTCACGTCATCGCCTTCCGCGTTTCACGCAACCGTCAAGAGACGCACGGCACGAGCAGTGAAGCCTCCACCCGAGGCGGAAAACTATGGCGGTGGCGGAGGGATTTGAACCCTCGGACGGGGGTTACCCGTCACACGCTTTCGAGGCGTGCTCCTTAGGCCGCTCGGACACGCCACCGCGGGACACCTTACCGAACGGCGGGTCCGCTATCCCAATCGCCGTTTGGCGAAGAACGTCTCCAGCAGTCCGGCGCACTCGTCGGCCAGCACGCCGCCCCGCACCTCGGGTCGGTGCGTGAGCCGCCGATCGCGTACCACGTCCCACAACGACCCCACTGCACCCGTCTTGGGCTCCCACGCCCCGAACACCACCCGCCCCACGCGCGCCATCACCAGGGCGCCGGCGCACATCGTGCACGGCTCGAGGGTGACGGCCAGCGTCGCGCCCTCCAGCCGCCAGCCGTCGCCCAGCACCCGGGCGGCCTCGCGGATGGCCAGGACTTCAGCGTGCGCGGTGGGGTCGCCGAGCGCTTCGCGGGCGTTGACGGCGCGGGCCAGCTCGGTGCCGTCGGCCGCGACGACGACGGCTCCGACCGGCACGTCCCGTGGGCCCGCCGTCGCGGCAACCGCCAGCGCGGCGCGGATCAGGTCGTCGTCAGAGATCACCGCTGGGCCTCATGGCGGCGACCCGCTGCGCCCGGCTTCCGCCGCGCTTGCGATCACCGACCCAGCTTGTCGAGCACCGACGACAGTTCGTCGGCGAAGCCCATCTCGCGGGCGATGCGGCCAAGCTGTTCGTCGGCGTAGAGGTCGGTCTCGTCCAAGATCACACTCAGCACTGCCTCGGGCAGACCGATGTCGGACAGCAACCCGAGGTCGCCCTCGGCGAAGGGGTCGGCGTCTTCAAGATCATCGGGCTCGATGTCCGCGTCGAGGTTGTCGAGCACTTCTTCGGCGATGTCGTAGTCCAGCGCCGCCGTCGCGTCCGAGAGCAGCAAACGCGTTCCCGACGGCGCCGGCCGCACGATCACGAAAAAATCGTCGTCAATGTCCAGTAGTCCGAAAACCGCTCCGGCACTGCGCAACTCGCGCAGTTCGGTCTCAGCCGCGGAGAGACTGCTCAACACCTTGGAGCCCATCGCCGAGCAAGCCCATTTGCCGTCTTCGCGCACAACAGCCACGCCGAATCCGTCCGGAGTATCGGCCTGTGCCGACGCGCGCTGTGCTCCCATGGGCGCCTACGCTAGTCGCGCCGGAGCCCATTGACCAGCAGATGCGCAGCAAATGGGTGTCGCGCCCGAAGCTGGATGTGCCAACCTTGATGCGTGGCGAAGACACCGGTGTGCGTGCTGGGCCTGGGACTGATCGGCGGCTCGCTGCTGCGCGCTGCCACCGAGTCCGGCCGTGATGCCTTCGGCTACAACCGCTCGGTCGAGGGCGCTCAGGCCGCCCGCTTCGACGGGTTCGACGCGAGTACGGATCTCAACGAGGTATTGGGCCGGGCCGCCGATGCCGGCGCGTTGATCGTGCTCGCGGTGCCGGTGCCGGCGCTGCCGATATTGCTGACGCACATCGCCCAGGTGGCCCCAGACTGCCCGCTCACCGACGTCACCAGCGTCAAAACCGCAGTGCTGGACGAGGTTGCCGCCGCGGGCCTGCGGGAACGCTTCGTCGGTGGCCACCCCATGACGGGCACGGCGCACTCCGGCTGGGAGGCCGGCAATGCCCGACTGTTCGTCGGCGCGCCCTGGGTGATCAGCGTGGACGACCATGTCGACCCAGCGGTGTGGTCGACGGTGCTGCAATTGGCGCTGGATTGTGGGTCGGTCGTGGTGCCGGCCCGATCCGACGAGCACGACGCTGCCGCTGCGGCCATTTCGCATCTGCCGCACCTGCTCGCCGAGGCGCTCGCGGTCACCGCCGCCGAGGTGCCGTTGGCGTTCGCGCTGGCCGCCGGCTCCTTCCGGGACGGCACCCGGGTCGCCGGCAGCGCGCCGGATCTGGTGCGCGCCATGTGCGAAGCCAACTCGGGCCAACTGCTGCCGCGACTGGACCGGGCCATCGAGCTGCTGGACGAGGCCCGAAAGTCGCTGTCGCACAACGACTCTGTGGCGGAGCTTGTCGAGAGCGGGCATGCCGCCCGCGCACGCTACGACAGCTTCCCGCGGCCGGAGATCGTGGGCGTGTTCGTCGGCGCCGAGAACTGGCGCAACGAGCTCGCGGCCGCCGGGCGGGCCGGCGGGGTGATCAGATCCGCTCTGCCAAGTCTGGGTAATCCACGATGAACCCGTCGGCGTCGACCGTCAGCGTGGTGTCCGACACCGGCGAATGCACCTTCATGCCCTTGGCGATGTTGCTGTAGCTGATCGTCGCCGCGGTCACGCTCATGTCCGGCAGGTTGACATAGACCGTGGGCACCGCAACCGAGTCGGCGCGTTCGTGCAGGCCGATCCGGCGGATCGGCAGCGTGTTGAAGAACGGGCTGTACACCACGTCGACGTCCAGCGCGCCCTCGTAGGCGGCCCGCGAGTCCCCCTGGTGGTCGGTGATCAGCCAGACGTTCTCGTCGTCGCGGGCGACGACGAGCTGGCGCTCACGTTCGGCCAGCGTGACGGTCATGCCGAGGCGCTTGGTTGCACCGGTCTCGTCGGTCAGCAGGTCGTAGTACGCGGCGAACGCCGGATTGCTGTCGGTCTCTGCGGCGACGATGCGGCCATTGGCCTTGATTCGCTTGCCGGACAACTGCACCCGCACCGACTCCATCCGCCGGTGATCCTGTGAGCGCCAGGTCAGGATTGTCGACGACGCACTGCTGGTCGGGTCTGACCGGGTTGGGCTCACGCGTCTACGTTAGGCGACGGCTCAGCAGAATTCGACGCCTGGCGGTGTGTCCTTCGGCGCAGTCGTCCGGTGCCCGGCACCGATGCCCACACCGCAAACGCCAGCGCGGCGTCGAGGATCAGCGCGAGCGCCGCAACCATCAGCGCGCCGACCAGCGCGATGTGAAACTGGCGCACCTTGATGCCGTCGATCAGGTAACGACCCAGCCCGCCGAGGCTGGCATACGCAGCAACGGTCGCGGTGGCGACGACTTGCAGCGTCGCGGTCCGCAGACCGCCCAGGATCAGCGGCAGAGCGTTGGGCACCTCGACCCGGAACAGCACCCGCAACTCGCTCATGCCCATCGCCCGCGCGGCGTCCACCACCGTGCGGTCCACCGCCGAGACCCCCGCGTAGGTGCCCGCCAGCAACGGCGGAACGCCCAGCAGCATCAGCGCCACGATCGGCGGTATCAGGCCCAGTCCCCACAGCAACACCGCGAGCAGCAGCACCCCCAGCGTCGGCAACGCGCGCAGCGCGTTGACCAGGCTGACCACCACCAGGGTTCCGCGGCGGGTGTGTCCGACGACCAACCCCAGCGGAACGGCCACCAGCGCCGAGACCGCCACCGCCGCGGCGGTGTACTCCAGGTGCTCCAGCGTGCGCTGTGCCAAACCGACCGGGCCGAGCCAGTTGTCGGCGGTGAACAGGTACGACAGCGCCTGGGCAAGAAAGTTCATCGCGACCCGCCCACCACCGGTGCCGTCAGCAACCTTCGGCCCGGCCGATACACCCGTTCCCACGGGGTGGCGAGCCGGCCGGCCCACATCAGCGCGACGTCGAGCACCACCGCCAGCGCGAAGATGGCGATGATGCCGGCCACGATCTGATCGCTCTTGTTCGCCTGGTAGCCCTCGGTGAACCAGGTGCCCAGACCGCCGATCCCGATCACCGCGCCCACCGAGACCATCGAGATGTTGGTGACCACTACCACCCGCAGGCCGGCAACCAACACCGGAATCGATAGCGGCAGATCGACTTTCAACATCTGGGCGAGCGGACGGTAGCCGACGGCGCGCGCCGCGTCACGCACCTGCGCGGGCACCGCATCGAGCGCCTCGAACACCGCGCGCACCAGCAACGCGCAGGTGTAAAGCGTCAGCGCAACGAGGACGTTGGCCTCGTCGAGAATCCGGGTCGGAATGATCAACGGCAGCACCACGAACAACGCCAGCGACGGGATGGTGAACATCGCGCTCGCGGCCACCATGGTGAACTGTCGCAGCAGTCGGGTTCGCCAGGTCAGCACGGCCCACGGCACCGCGAGCACCAGGCCCGCCAGCACCGGGACCAGTGCCAGCCGCAGGTGAATCACGGTCAGCTCCCAGGCCATGGGCAGGTGATGGAGCAGGTAGTGCACGGCTAATCCCGCCGATGAGAATCCAGGGCGGCCAACACATCACCGGCTTGCACTCCCCCGCTGACCTTGCCCGCCGCGTCGACCGCCACGCCCATCGCCGCCGGCGACGACAACGCCGCATCCAGCGCCTGGCTCAAATTGGCGCCCGGTCGAAACACCGCGCCAACCGATGTCACGCTGTCGCGCAGCGAGGCGCCGCCGCGATGCTTGCGCACCCCGGTCGCGTCGATCCAGCCGAGCGCTGTGCCGTCGGGCTTGACCACCAGCGCCCAGCCGTCGCGCAGGTGCTCCTCGCCGACGGTCGCCGGATCGGTGATGGTCGGAATGTCGTGCAGCGGAAGGTTCGTCGCGTCGAGGAACTGTAGCCAGCGGTAGCCGCGACCGGCGCCGATCATCCGCGCCACGAAATCGTTCGCGGGCCGCGACAGCAGGTGGGCGGGCTCGTCGTACTGCTGCAGCACGCCGCCACGGGCGAACACGGCGACCCGGTCGGCCAACCGGATCGCCTCGTCGATGTCGTGCGTGACGAACACGATGGTCTTGTGCAATTCCGCTTGCAACCGCAGGATTTCGCGTTGCAGTTCGTACCGCACAATCGGGTCGACCGCCGAAAAAGGCTCGTCCATCAAGAGGATCGGCGGGTCGGCCGCCAACGCACGCGCGACGCCGACGCGCTGCTGCTCACCACCGGACAGTTGCGCGGGATAACGCTCGGCCAGCTTGGCGTCCAGGCCCACCCGTTCCAACACGGCGTACGCGGCCTTGCGCGCCGCCCGGCGCGACTCGCCCTTGAGCACCGGAACGGTCGCGACGTTGTCGATCACCCGCTGGTGCGGCATCAGGCCCGCGCCCTGGATGACGTAGCCGATGCCGAGGCGCAACCGCACCGGGTCGACGTCCGCGACGTCGGCGCCGTCGACCACGACCGTCCCCGACGACGGTTCGGCCATTCTGTTGATCATCCGCATCGACGTGGTCTTGCCGCAGCCGGACGGCCCGACGAAGACCGTCAGCGTCCCCGGCGGAACTTCCAGGTTGAGCCGGTCGACGGCCACCGTGCCGTCGTCGTACACCTTGTGGACGTCGTGGAAGCGGATCACCGATCAGCCCCCGATCGGATGGTCGAAGTTGTTGTCATGCAGCCATTTCCGCGCGGCCTGGTCGGGGTCGACCCCGTCGTTGCCCGCCACCGACGCATTGAGATGGGCCATCTCCACGCTGGTCAACTTGGCCGACACCACGTCCAGCACCTTCGTCAGCCGCTCCGACTTCTTCTGCGAATTCACCAGCGGCACAATGTTTCCGGCCAGAAAGTTATGCAACGGATCATCGAGGACCACCAGGCTGCCCTGCAGGATCGCCGGTGATGTGCTGAAGATGTTGGCCGCGTTGACCCTACCCTCCATTAAGGTGCGAACGGTGACGGCACCCCCATCGTCACTGATTGCCACGAAGTTGCCGGGCGCAACGTTCAATCCGTACCGCTCCTGCAGGCCCTTCAGGCCCGACGGCCGCACCAGAAAGTCCGACGGTGCGGCGAACTTCACCTCGGGCGAATGCGCGGCCAGGTCGGCGATCGACTTCACATTCCACTTCGCGGCGGTGCCGGCGGTGACGGTGACGGTGTCGGTGTCGCAAGCGGGCGATGGTGTCAGCAGCGACAGGTCCGCCGGCAACCGCTTACTCAGCTCGCGCTCGACGTCGTCGAGCATCGTCGCGGTGGCGTCCGGCTCCAGGTACAGCAACAGGTTGCCGACGTATTCGGGCACCAGATCGATCGAATGGTCCTTCAGCGCAGGGACATACGTCTCTCGGCTGCCGATACCCATCTGACGCCCGACGCTGAAGCCGTTGGCCTGCAACGTTTGTGCGTAGATCTCGGCGACGATCTTGGACTCCGGAAAGCCGGCGGACCCGACGATGATCGAATTCGGTCCACTCGACGCCCCGCCGAGCGGGTTCGAACTACCGCACCCCGGAGCGGTCAGGCACAGGGCGGTCAGCCACACCGCCGCCCGACGCCACCTGCTCATAGCAACCGACACTAGCGGTGCATACCTTTTGCGGTGGATTGGTTCCTTTTAACCCCGCAACGGGTAAAGATGGCACCATGAGCAGCGAGCCGCCTGTATCGCCTGAAGAGTCGTTGGCCGCCCCGGCGCCGACCCCGGAGCCCCTGCCGCCACCCGTGAACGCGGTCAAATACACGCGCACCGCCAGCGTGTGGTCCTCATTGATCGCGGGCTTCTTGATCCTGATCGTCCTGCTGGTCTTCATCGTCCAGAACCTGGCCGAACAACAGGTCAACTTCTTCGCCTGGCACATCTCCCTGCCGCAGGGTGTGCTGCTGTTGCTGGCGGCAATAGCCGGCGGGCTGGTCACGGTACTGGCAGGCACGGCGCGGATTTTCCAATTGCGCCGCGCGGCGAAGAAGAACCTGCTCGCCAGCAGGTAGTCAGTCCTTCTGTAGCTCGGCGAGGCCCGTTGCGATCAACGGCGCCACGGTCTCGCCGACCCGGTCAGATGCGTCTTCAGCGTCGGTTGGCCCCTCTGACATCCGGCGACGGAAGTCGATGCCTGCCGCGATGATGGCCAGTTTGAAGTAGGCCAGCCCCATATAGAAGTTCCAGTGCGCCAACGCACTCCCGGAGATCTCTGAGTACTTGTGCGCCAAACCGTCGGCGTCCGGCAACTGCGGCGACGTCCACGCGGCGTGCGCGTTGATGATCAGATCGAGCGACGGGTCGCGGTAGACGCACATCAGCGCCGCATCGCTGAGCGGGTCGCCCAGCGTGGACAGCTCCCAGTCGACGACGGCGCGCACCCGCGTCGGGTCGTCGGCGTCCAGGATGGTGTTGTCGATCCGGTAGTCGCCGTGCACGATCGACGTCCGGCTTTGCTGCGGGACGGCGTCCTGCAACGCCGCGCGTAACCGCGCGACGTCGGAGTCGCGGTCGTCGGCGGGCAGATGCACGTGCTCCCACTGCGAGCCCCAGCGCCGGACCTGGCGCTCGAGGTATCCGCTGGGCTTGCCGAAGTCGGCCAGCCCGACCGCGGCCGGGTCGACAGCGTGCAGGTCGGCCAGCACCTTGATCAGCCCGTCGACGCAGCCGTCGATCGCCTTCTGGTCGCCCATCGCCTCGAGCTCGGCCCGGCTGCGAACCACCTGTCCCGCAACGTATTCGACCATCTGAAACGGCGCCCCGAGCACCGAGTCGTCATTACATAGCGTGACCGCTCGGGCCACCGGCACGTCGGTGTCGGCCAGCCCGGCGACGACGGTGTACTCCCGCGCCATGTCGTGCGCCGAGGGGGTCAACCCGTGCAGCGGTGGGCGGCGCAGCACCCACCTCGACGCATCATCGGCGACCAGAAAGGTCAGGTTGGACCGGCCGCCGGAGATCAGCTCTGCGGTCAGCTCACCGTCGCGGGCGACGCCGGCCGATCGCAGATGTTTGTCCAACGCGGAAAGGTCGAGCCCTTCGAGGCTTGAGCGAGTCACGGGTTCTGTTTATCACCGCTTGTTTCGCGGCAGCAGGTCCCATACGTGTTCGGTGCCGTTCACCGTCACGACGCTGGCCTGACCGGATCGCGAGAACAGCAACCGGGTCACCGAGACGTAGTCGATCGGAAACGACAGGATCCGCCTGGTGCCGAGGATCTCGTGCAGCACAACGTTGATCACCCCGCCGTGGCTGAACACCGCGACGGTCTCGTCGTGGTCGGCGGTTGCGGCGACATGGTCGACGGCAGCCTGCACCCGCGCCCGGAAAGCATCCTCGTCGACCGTGCTCGGCAGATGACCCTGTGCCATCCGCGCCCACTCCTGCGGGTTCTCGGCGCGGATCTGCTCGATCGGGATATAGACCGGCAACTCGCGGTCGTACTCGGCGAAGCGGTCGTCGATCTCGATCTCCAGGCCACGCGCCTCGGCGACGGGTTCGGCGGTCTGCACGGCGCGGCGTTGCGGGCTGCTGATCACCCGGGTGATCGGGAATCGGGCGAGCGCCTCGGGCAGCCGGCCAACCTGCTCGCGCCCCTCGTCGGAGAGGTCGGGGTCGGCTCCCTTGCCCGTTCCCTCAGGACTCGGGCCGCTGCGGAGCGGCAACGCGTGCCGGACCAGAAGCAACTGCATGCGCACAGCTTTTCACGCCCCTTGGCAGTCTTGTCATCTGTTCGGAGAATGCTATTCTCCGAACAGAGATTGGGGTGTGCAGATGTTGGACGCAGAAGTCCTTGGACACTGGCTGGACACGAATGGCGCTCCCGGCGGCGGCGAAAAGCCGGAGCTGGACGTGTTGTCCGGCGGCTCGCAGAACACGCTGTATTTGATCCACCGCGGCGGCGAACGCATGGTGCTCCGGATGCCCGGCGAGCGCGCCGACGCCGCCCGCATCGACGGGTTGCTGCGCGAGATCCGACTGGTCCGCGCGCTGGGCGGCACCGACGTCCCGCATGCCGAGCTGATCGCCGCCGACGACGCCGGCGACCTGTTCGGCAAACCGTTCTACGTGATGCAGGCGATCGACGGCTGGAGCCCGATGGACGGCGGCTGGGAGGCACCGTTCGACGACGACCTGGATGCCCGCCGCGGGCTGGCCTTCGAACTCGTCGAGGGCGCGGCCAAGCTGGGCCGGGTGGACTGGCGGGCACAGGGTTTGGAGGGCTTCGGCCGCCCCGACGGATTCCACGACCGCCAGGTCGACCGCTGGCGGGCCTTCCTCGACAGCTACAAGGTGCGCGAGCTACCCGGGCTCGACGAGGCCGCCGACTGGCTGACCCGCAACCGGCCCGCGCAGTACACGCCGGGCATCATGCACGGCGACTACCAGTTCGCCAACGTCATGTTCGGCCACGGCGGGCCGGCCCGGCTCGCGGCGATCGTGGACTGGGAGATGACGACGGTCGGCGATCCACTGCTCGACCTGGCCTGGTGTCTACTCGGTTATGACGGCGAAAACCCCAAGGAGGACGGGTTTTACCTCGACATGTTGGGGATGCCGACCCGCAGCGAATTGCTCGAGCGTTACGAGCGGGTCAGCGGGCTGTCCACCGACAACATCGACTATTACCTGGTGCTGGCCAACTGGAAGCTCGGCATCGTGCTGGAGAAGACCTATGCCGCCGGGGTACGGAGCGGCAAGGTCGACCCGAAGATCCAGGACGCGTTCGGGGCGATGGTTCCGCAGTTGATCACCACTGCGGCCGGACTGGCAGGGTCGCTGACATGAGTCACGCCGGCGACTCGGGCGTGCACCGCATGAGCGGCGCCAGTGAGGAGGAGCGGCGCACATGAGCTATGCCGAAGGGCTTTTCGACCTGACTGGCCAGACGATTCTGATCACCGGCGGCAGCCGCGGGCTGGGCCGGGAGATGGCGTTCGGTGTCGCCCGTTGCGGTGCGGACGTGGTGATCGCCAGCCGGAAGATGGAGAACTGCGTCGCCGTCGCCGAGCAGATCGAGAGCGAAACCGGCCGAACCGCAATGCCGTACCAGGTGCATGTAGGTCGGTGGGATCAACTCGACGCGCTGGTCGACGCGGTGTACGACCGCTTCGGCAAGGTCGACACGTTGATCAACAACGCCGGCATGTCGCCGCTCTACGACAAACTCACCGATGTCACTGAGAAGCTGTTCGACGCGGTGGTGAACCTGAACCTCAAGGGCCCATTTCGGTTGTCCGCGTTGGTCGGTGAGCGGATGGCCGCGGCCGGCCGCGGCTCGATCATCAACGTGAGCACCGCGGGTTCGCTGCAGCCGACGCCCGACATCATCCCGTATGCCTCCTCAAAAGCCGGGCTCAACGCGATGACCGAGGGCTTCGCGCGCGCCCTCGGACCGAAGGTTCGGGTCAATACGCTGATGGCCGGGCCCTTCCTCACCGACGTCAGCAAGTCGTGGAACATCGAGCAGGCCGCCCACAACCCGTTCGGCCATATGTCACTGCAGCGGGCTGGCGACCCTGCCGAAATCGTCGGCGCCGCATTGTTTTTGGCATCGGACGCATCCAGCTTCACCACCGGCTCGATTCTGCGGGCCGACGGTGGATTCCCTTAACCCCAGGAGTAATCACTATGGCATGGGACTTTTCCACCGAGCCCGAGTTCGCGAAGAAGCTCGACTGGATTCGCGAGTTCGTCCGCGAAGAGGTCGAGCCGCTGGAGGTGCTGTTCCCCGGCTGCGAATTCCTGCCGCTGAACGACGAGCGGCGCAAGATCGTCGATCCACTCAAACAGCAAGTGCGCGAACAAGGTCTGTGGGCGCCGCACCTCGGGCCGGAACTGGGTGGGCAGGGCTTCGGTGCGGTCAAGCTGACGCTGATCAACGAGGTCCTGGGCCGCAGCCCGTGGGCCCCGATCGTGTTCGGCACCCAGGCGCCCGACACCGGCAACGCCGAGATCATCGCGCGCTTCGGCACCCAGGAGCAGAAAGACCGCTACCTGTCCGGCCTGTTGTCCGGTGAGATCTTCTCCTGTTTCTCGATGACCGAGCCGCAGGGCGGCGCCGACCCCCGGGTCTTCACCACGCGCGCCGTTCGCGACGGCTCAGGAAATGGGGACTGGGTGATCACGGGTCGAAAGTACTTCTCCAGCAACGCCTCCGTCGCATCCTTCTTCATCGTCGTGGCGATCACAAACCCCGACGTGGCGGTCCATCACGGCGCGTCGACGTTCCTGATCCCGGCGGACACCCCGGGCCTCAAGGTTGTCGCGAACCACCATCTGGTCGGCGCCGACCCACACGAACCGGGCCATTCGCTGGTGCACTACGACGACGTCAGGGTGCCATCGACCGCGCTGCTCGGCGAGCCCGGCCAGGGCTTCCTGATCCTGCAGACCCGGCTGGCCGGTGGACGGTTGCACCACGCGATGCGTGCGATCGGGATGGCCCAGCGAACCGTCGAGATGATGGCCCGTCGCGCGAAAAGCCGCTTCACGCAAGGCACATTGCTTGCCGACAAGCAGCTGGTGCAGGAGTTCGTGGCCGACTCCTACACGGAGCTGACCCCTTTCCGCCTGACCGTGCTGCACGCCGCGTGGTTGATCGACAGCGGCGACGAGCATGGAGCCCGTGCCGAGATCGCGACATGTAAGATCCTGGCTTCCACGGTGCTGAAATCCATTGCGCTGCGGGCGATTCAGGTGCACGGCGCGCTCGGGTTGACCGACCAGCTGCCACTGGTCAACGTGCTGATAGGCGGCATTGCGCTGGGTCTGGCCGACGGTCCGACTGAGGCGCACAAGGTCAACCTCGCCCGGATGCTGCTGAAGAACGTCGATGCCGAGAGCGCCGAATGGCCCAGCGAGATGCTGGAACTGCGGCGCGAGGCCGCCCGCAAGAAGTACGGCGACCACATCGGTCAGTTAGCCCAGTGACCACTCGGGCCAGCGCTGCCGTCGAGCGGGCCCTCGACACCCGTCAACGCGAGGCCACCGAGGAGGTCGAGCGGATCCTGGCTGCCGCGGTCCGGGTGATGGAACGCGTTGCGCCCGAGCCGCCGCGGGTCAGCGACATCGTCACCGAGGCCGGCTCGTCGAACAAGGCGTTCTACCGTTACTTCGCCGGCAAGGACGACGTCATCCTCGCGGTGATGGAGCGCGGCGTCGCGATCGTCGTCTCCTACCTGCAGCATCAGATGACCAAGGAGCGCACCCCCGCGGGCCAGGTGCGGCGCTGGATCAAGGGTGCGCTCGCCCAAGTCGCCGACCCACACCTGATCAGCATGAGTCGTGCTGCGGCAGGCCAAGTTTCGACCACGACCGACTGGCGGGCCGCAGACGACGCGATCATGCGCCCGATGCGCGACCTGCTGCTCGATCCCATCGCCGCGCTGGGCAGCAAGGATGTCCAGCGCGACGCCGATGCCGTGTTTCTGTGCACGGTGTCGGCCATGCGGCGCCACCTGGATTCGTCGCGACGGCCCGGTGCGGCCGACATCGATCACACGGTGCGGTTCTGTCTACGCGGCTTAGGAGTCAGCTGATGCGTGCCGTGGTCTGCCAGGCCTACGGGCCGCCGGAGGACCTTGTGGTCGCCGACGTCGACGAGCTCACCCCCGGTCCCGATCAGGTCGTGGTGCGGGTGCACGCGGCCGCGGTCAACTTTCCCGACGTATTGATGATCCAGGGCAAGTATCAAGTCAAGGCTCCGGTGCCGTTCACCCCCGGCAGTGAGCTTGCCGGTGAGGTGATCGCGGCCGGTCAGGGCGCGGCATTCACTCCGGGACAACGGGTTTCCGCGACAACCTTCATCGGAGCATTCGCCGAACAGGCCTTGCTGCACTCGATGATGGTGACCGAGATACCCGACGCCGTCGACTTCGTATCCGCGGCGGCGTTCGGGGTCACCTACCGCACGGCCTATCACGCGCTGCGATCGATCGCCGACGTGCAGCCAGGCGACTGGGTGGTCGTGCTCGGCGCCGCGGGCGGGGTGGGCTTGGCCGCTGTCGACCTCGCCGTCGCCATGGGTGCGCGCGTGCTCGCCGCCGCGTCGAGCCCGGAGAAGCTCGAGGTGTGCCGTCGCCGCGGCGCCGAGGCGGTAATCGACTACGACTGCGAAGACCTGAAGAGCCGCATCCGCGAGCTCACCGGCGATGCGGCTCGATTCGTGCTCGACCCGGTCGGCGGCAGTTACGCCGAACCAGCACTGCGCGGTCTGTCCCGAGGCGGGGCCTTCATCACCCTCGGCTACGCCGCGGGCGACATCCCGTCCATCCCGCTGAACCTGGTTCTGCTCAAAGGAATCATTCTCCGCGGCATGGAGATTCGCACGTTCGTGACCGACCGGCCGGACGACTCCGCTCGCGACATGCGGGAGCTGACCCAGATGTTCGCCGACGGCACCGCCCGGCCCTACATCGGTGCCCGCTTTCCGCTGGCCGACACCGCGACAGCGCTGCGCTACGTGGCCGACCGTAAGGCGATCGGCAAGGTGATCATCGACGTCACGTGACGCCGCAGCCTTACGGCGTGACGATGTTGAACGACGGGTCGGGCCGGTCGAAGACTCCGACGAACTGCTGCAGCACCGCCTGATCGCCGGAGACGTCAAGGCCCGGCGACGTGAAATCACCCGACGTCAACAGCACCAGCCGAAAAGCCTTGTCCAGCTTGAGCGTCACCGCGGCGGTCGCGGAATCGGCGGGCACCCGCCGGTGGACCAGCACACCGTTGCGCAGCGCGAGCCGGTAATTGGAGTCGGCGATGGTCAACGTCGACCGCCAGGTCCAGATCCCATGCGCGCGGCCCGTTCACGCTGATCGCCATACCGTCGAAGATCTGCTCCGGCGTCAACTGGGACAATAACGACGGCGAGGAAGTCTGCGACGGGATCTCGAAGTTGCCGTCACGCAACTCCGTCGCCCCGCACAGGAAAAAGTTGCGCCACGTCGCGTTCTCCGCGCCGTACGCCAGCTGCTCCAGCGTGTCCGCGAGCAACGCCCTCGCACCGGCGTGGTCGCTGTCGGCAAATACGGCGTGATCCAGTAACGTTGCCGACCAACGGAAATCACCGTCTTCGAATGCCTGCTGAGCGAGTTCGACCACCCGATCGATGCCGCCGAGCGCGTCGACGTAGCGGGCGCCCAGCGCCGCGGGCGGATGCTGCCACAGGCGTGCAGGGTTGCCGTCGAACCAGCCCATGTAGCGCTGGTAGACCGCCTTGACGTTATGGCTGACCGAGCCGTAGTAGCCGTGGGTGTGCCACGCCTTGTCCAGCGCCGGCGGCATCTGAAAGGTCTCGGCGATCTCAACGCCGGTGTGCCCCTGGTTGAGCTGTCGTAGCGTCTGATCGTGTAGGTAGGAGTACAGATCACGTTGCAGCGCAAGGAATTCGACGACGCGCTCGCCGCCCCAGGTCGGCCAGTGGTGGGAGGCGAACACCACGTCCGCCCGGTCAGCGAACGAGTCGATGGCCTCGGTCAGATAGCCGGCCCACGCGTGCGGGTCGCGGACCAGCGCGCCGCGCAGCGTCAATAGGTTGTGCAGGTTGTGGGTGGCGTTCTCGGCCATGCAGAGCGCGCGGAATTGCGGGAAGTAGAAGTGCATTTCGGCCGGCGCCTCGGTGCCCGGCGCCATCTGGAACTCGATCTCGACCCCGTCGATGGTGTGCGACTCGCCGGTCCGCTTGATGTCAACGGTCGGAACGATGAGAGCGATCTCGCCTTGCGAAGCCGCCTGTCCCAGACCACAACCGACGTGTCCCCGCGGGCCGACCTCGAGCACGGTGCCGTACATGTAGCTGGCGCGGCGGGTCATCGCCGGCCCGGCGTAGACGTTCTCCTGCACGGCGTGCTCGGTGAAACCTTCGGGTGCGAGCACCAGCACCTTGCCCGCGTCCACATCGGCCTGCGACGTGACGCCGAGAACGCCGCCGAAGTGGTCGGCGTGGCTGTGGGTGTAAATGACGGCCACCACCGGCCGATCGCCGCGGTGCGTGCGGTAGAGCTGCAGCGCCGCGGCTGCCACCTCGGTGGAGATCAGCGGGTCGATCACGATCACGCCGGTATCGGTCTCGATGAAGCTGATGTTCGACAGATCCAGGCCACGAACCTGATAGATGCCCGGCACGACTTCGTAGAGGCCCTGCTTCGCGGTCAGCGTGCACTGTCGCCACAGGCTGGGATGCACCGACGGCGGCGCGTCGCCCCTGACGAACGCGTACTTGTCGTTGTCCCAGATCACCCGACCGTCGGCGGCCGTGACCACGCAGGGCTCCAAGGCCCCGATGAATCCCCGGTCGGCGTCGGCGAAGTCGGCGGTGTCGGCTAGCGGCAGGTCGTGGTTCTGGTGTGCGGATGCGATGACTGCGGTCGGCGCCTTGTGTTCCACGGGATCGAGATTGCCACTGTTGAACCCGTGTCGGAAGAGACAAGCGGGCAAACCTATCGGCAAATATCCGGTGAACACGCCTGATGCCCTCTCAACAGGCAGCTCGAATTTGCCGAAATCGCTATCCGCCATTTCAGCAAAGCTGCATACTGCCGAAACGGCACGTCATTGGCGACGCGCTGCCACATCAACAAAGGAGAACCGGGTGAAGCGTTCAGTAACGGTCGCGGCCGCCGCGACGGCGATTGTCGTCGTGAGTCTGTCTGGCTGTTCTAGCGACAAGAAGTCGTCGGGAGGCTCGGCGTCGAACTCGAGTAGCGGGGCCACCGCCTCGAGCGGCTCGTCGACAGCAAAGGTCACGATTGACGGAAAGGACCAGAACATCCAGGGCACGGTGGCATGCACCACCGCCGCCGGCACTATCAACATCGCTGTCGGTGGAGCATCGACCGGCATCGGCGCCGTGCTGAACGATGCCAACCCGCCGACGGTGAAGTCGGTCGGGCTGGGCAACGTGAACGGCGTCACGCTCGGCTACACGCCGGGTGTCCCAGGCGCCGGCAAGGCCGACGTGACCAAGGACGGCAGCAAGTACAAGATCAGCGGGACCGCAACCGGGGTCGACATGGCCAACCCGATGCAGCCCGTGAACAAGGCCTTCGAAATCGATGTGACCTGCCCCTAGGGCGGGGTCCTGCGGACAAAGAAGGGACTCAGCCGACACGATAGCGACGACCCGGCGTCGCTATCGTGTCGCGGGCTCTAATCAAGTTGAATAGCAAGGCCTTTCATGACAAGGCCGGTCACGACTCGGCGGATAGTGGCAATCGGACCGTGAAGTCGGTGTGACCCGGCGCGCTGTTGAGCGTGATCGTGCCGTGGTGTGCCTTCACCACTGCGGAGACGATGGCGAGGCCGAGTCCGGTACTGCCACCCTTGCGCGACCGCGACGTATCGCCGCGGGCGAAGCGCTCGAACACTTCTGATTGCAACGGCTCGGGAATGCCTGGGCCGTTGTCGCACACGCTCAATTCGGCGTGCGTGTCATCCGACTCGAGTCGGGTGGTCACCACGGTGCCCGCGCCGGTGTGGACGCGGGCGTTGGCCAGCAGGTTGGTCATCACCTGATGCAGCCGGGCCGCATCGCCGGACACCATCACCGGCTCTTCGGGCAGGTCGAGCTCCCACTGCTGGTCGGGCCCGGCGACATGCGCGTCGCTGACCGCGTCGACGGCGACCCTGGACAGGTCCACCGGCTCACGCTCCAGTGGCCGACCGGAATCCAGCCGGGCCAGCAACAGCAGATCCTCGACGAGGTGCGTCATCCGCTCGGTTTCGGACTGCACGCGGCTCATCGCGTGCGCCACCGCGTCGGTGTCGTTGTCCACCCGCCGCGCCAACTCGGTATAGCCGCGGATGGCGGCCAGCGGGGTGCGCAGCTCGTGGCTGGCGTCGGCGACGAACTGCCGGACCCGGGTCTCGCTGGCCTGGCGCGCCGACAGCGCGGCGGCGACATGGTCCAGCATCTGGTTCAAAGCCGAGCCGAGTTGGCCGACCTCGGTGCGCGGGTTGGCATCCGACTCCCGAACCCGCACCGGCAGCGCGACCTCGCCGCGGTCCAGCGGCAGGTCGACGACCTCGCCGGCGGTGTGGGCGACGCGGCGCAGAGGTGCCAGTGCGCGACGGATAATCACGATGCCGGCGGTGGTGGCGGCCACGACGGCGATCACGGTGACGACGCCGAAGATGAACAAGACGCGGATCATCGTGGCGTCCACGTCGGACATGGACAGGCCGGTGACGACGACGTCGCCGCTACGGCGGACGGTCGCGGCGACCATGCGATAGCGGCCGAGGCCGTCGATGCTGCGGGTCACCGCCGGCTTGCCGACGGGCAAGGCGCCGAGCTCGGCCTTCGCGGCGTCGGTCAGCGCGGCGCGACCACCCGCCGCGGTCAGGTAGCCGGCGTCGACCGTGCTGTTCGCCTCGACGACCGCCCCGACCATGCCGACCGGCTGCGCCGGTGCGTCCAGGAAGACCGGTCCGGGGCCGGGTCTCGGAAACGGCCTCGGATGATGGCGCCAGGGTGCGGTGGGCGGTTCCACCAAGATCCGCACCGAGCGTTGCGATGCGTCGCGCAGCTGCGTGTCGAGCTGCGCCACCAGGTACTTGTACAGGGCGAGTTCGGTGGCCGCTCCGATGCCGAGGCAGACGATGACGAGGACAAGAATCTGACCCGCGAGCAGCCGAAACCGAAGGGACGAAGCCCCGCCCATGGTTAGCGAGCCGGCTTGAGGACGTAGCCGGCGCCGCGCAACGTGTGGATCATGGGCTCGTGCCCGTTGTCGATCTTCTTGCGCAGGTACGAAATGTACAGCTCGACGATGTTAGACCGCCCGCCGAAGTCGTAGCTCCACACCCGGTCCAGGATCTGCGCCTTGCTCAGCACCCGCTTGGAGTTGCGCATCATGAAGCGCAGCAGCTCGAACTCGGTGGACGTCAACGCGATTGAGTCGCCGGCGCGGGTCACCTCGTGGCTGTCCTCGTTGAGCACCAAGTCGCCGACGACCAGTTGGGCGCCGCTGTCTTCCGTCGTCACCCCGGTTCGCCGCAGCAGGGCGCGCAGTCGCAGCACCACTTCTTCCAGGCTGAAGGGCTTGGTGACATAGTCGTCGCCGCCTGCCGTCAGGCCGGCGATGCGGTCCTCGAGCGCGTCCTTGGCCGTCAGCAGCAGCACCGGCAGCTGTGGGGTTTCCTCGCGGAGTTTGCGGAGGACGTCCAGCCCGCTCATGTCGGGCAGCATCACGTCGAGAACTACGACGTCGGGCCGCTGCGAGCGGGCGGACTCCAGGGCTGCGGCCCCATCGCCGGCTGTCGCGATGTTCCAGCCTTCATATCGCAACGCCATCGACACCATCTCGGCGAGGACGGCTTCGTCGTCGACCACCAGCACATTGATTGGATTGCCGTCAGCGCGCCGCATGACGACGCGCTCGACGGGGGCTTGGGGTTGGCTCACAACTATCCAGTATGCGCAGCGCGATGAGCCATTGCTATGGCACGTCTATGCGCCAGCTGTGAGCCAACCTCGAGGGGAAGCTAGAACCAGACTTTTCGCCCGCCCACCGGACGCCCCACTGCGCCGAGGATCCACAGGATCACACCGATGACGATCAGAATGCCGCCGATCGTGTACAAAATGCTGAGGGTGGGAACGAAATATCCGATGACGAGCAGAACGATTCCGAGGACAATCACAATGACTCCATCCAGTTGTTAAAAATTGTTTTTTATTGAGCGGGCGTCAGTACCAATACCGTCGGCCACCCACCGGGCGACCCACGGAACCGAGCACCCACAACACGGCGCCAATGACCAGCAAGATGACGCCAATCGTCTGCAACACAGCGACTTTGAGGACGTACCCCAATATCAGCAGGATGATGCCCAGGCCGATCATGACGCCTCCATCGCGATCATTTGGTCGATGTCCAGGACGGGCATCGAACTGGGTTGCGGCAAATGGCACTCAGTCACCTTCGGGTTGACACCCGCATAATTCAAAGGGCCTGCGATTACAGTTACTGCGATCGTGCCGAGAGTGGCACAATTTTGGTCGGTATTCTTGAGGTAATCCCGCTGGAATGCGGCGATAACGCCGATCACCAGCCAAACCACCACGATCGCGCTGATCAAACCTCCACCACGCATCCTGTCCTCCATCCTTGGGGCAAAACCGTAGAGCTTAGCTAAGGTACCCACGGCGACAAATGTCCAAACCTTCGGACACTACATCTGAGATACCGGTAGACAAGGTTATCGGAAAAAGGCTCGTTAAACAGCGGTTTTGCCAATATTGCAGCGTAAGATCGGTACTCAGGTACCAGAACTCCGCGACCGCCGGGTCGGCCCCTGACGCGGTGCCAGCAAATCAGGGATGACGCGCGGAGGTGAACATTACGGGCGGCATCACGTCCTCGGCAGGGATGGCGCGCCCGTGCTTGGCCAGCAGGTCGGCCATGCCGATCGCCGACGCCTCCCAGCCATGGGCGCCCAACCAATCGACGACTTCGGTGCGCTCCTGCGGGTACCAGAGTTCATCGACGTTGGGTATCTCTCTGCCGAGCACCTTCGCGGCCGCCGCGCGCAGGCGCGTCGATTGCTCGTGCTGGCTGGCCAGTAGTTCCGGGTTCACCGCGTTCTTCGACGGCCCGTTGGTCGCCAGCCGGCTGCCCGCCGCGCTGAGCGAGTCGATCCGCTCGAACAGCAGATCCTGCGCCGCCGCAGGCAGGTAACGCAGCAGCCCCTCGGCCGACCACATCGTCGGGGCGGATGCGTCAAATCCTGCCTGCTGCAACGCAGTTGGCCAGTCCTGGCGCAGGTCGATCGCCACGCTGACCAGGTTCGCGGCGGGCCGCGCGCCACGGCTCGCCAAGGTCGTCGACTTGAAGTCCAGCACCTTCTGCTGGTCCAGCTCGTACACCGTTGTGCCGTCCGGCCACTGTAGCCGCCACGTGCGCGAGTCGAGTCCCGACGCCAGGATGACCACCTGCCGGATGCCGGAAGCCACTGCGTCGAGGAACAACTCGTCAAACCACTTGGTACGCACGGCCATGAAGTCGACCATCACGTGGGCATGCGCGCCGAGATCGGGTTCCAGCTCGGTCAGCGCAGCCGACAGCTGGGGATCCGACGTCAGGCTCCACATGCCGGGGCCGGCCGCGTCCAGAAAGACACGCGCGAACGGATCCTGGATCAGCGGGTTAGCACTGTCGGTCTCGGCGGCTCGAGCGGCTGCCACGCCAAGCGCGGTGGACCCCACACTCTCGGTGATCTCCCAGGAATCGTTGTCGGTCCGCGCCATCGTCAATCCTCCCGCTAGTAGCCAGCATCGGACCCTACGCGGGCCGACTGTGAGGCCGCTGGGCCGAGTAGTAGCTTCACCTTCGTGGAGGAGCTGAAAGCCCCGGACGGTCTCGCGGAGTGGATGTCGGAGCAGGGGCTCGGCGACGGCCCGCTCGACAACGTCGCCAAGATCAGCGGCGGGACGCAGAACATCATGTTGCGATTCACCCGATCCGGTCGCGAGTACGTGCTGCGGCGCGGGCCCAAGCATCTGCGTCCCCGGAGCAACGTCGTGATCATGCGCGAGACCGAGGTGCTCGCGGCGTTGGCCGGCAGCGACGTGCCGCACCCGCGCCTGATCGCAAGCTGCGCCGATGTCGACGTCATCGGGGACGCGGTGTTCTATCTGATGGAACCCATCGACGGGTTCAACGCCGGCCAGGAGATACCCGAGCTGCACGCGGGCGACGCGGCGGTGCGCTTCGGGATGGGTCTGTCGATGGCCGAGTCGCTGGCCAAGCTCGGGGCGGTCGACTACACCGCGGTGGGCCTGCGCGACTACGGCAAGCCCGACGGCTTCCTGGAACGCCAAGTGCCACGCTGGCTTTCGGAGCTGAAAGGTTACAAGGAGTTCGACAATTATCCCGGCCCGGACATCCCCGGCGTCGACGACGTCGCGACATGGCTCGAGCAGCGCCGGCCCGCACAGTGGACACCGGGCATCATGCACGGCGACTACCACGCCGCCAACGTGATGTTCTCCCGCACGGGCCCGGACGTCGTCGCGATCGTCGACTGGGAGATGTCCACGATCGGCGACCCACTGCTCGACCTCGGCTGGCTGCTGGCCACTTGGGGGCAGTCCGTGGCGTTCGGCGGGCAGATATTCGAGAAGGGCGGGATGGCCGCCGCCAGCGACCTCGTCGACCAGTATTCCCGCAACACCACCCGCGACCTGTCTCACATCACTTGGTACACCGTGTTGGCTTGCTTCAAGCTCGGCATCGTGCTCGAGGGCACCCACGCCCGCGCCTTCGCCGGCAAGGCACCGAAGGAAGTCGGCGACCTGCTGCACGACGCGACCGTCAAACTCTTCGAGCAGGCCCTGACCCTGATGGACACCCCGTGATCGACTTCGACATCCCCGCCGACACCGCCGCGCTGCGCGACCAGATCCGCGCGTTCGTCAACGACAGGATCGTCCCGTATGAAACCGACCCGCGGCTGACCCGGCACGGTCCCGACGAGTCGCTACGCACCGAACTGGTCGAGCTGGCCCGCGAGGCCGGACTCCTGACGTTCCAGGCGCCCAAGCGTTTCGGTGGTCGCGAGCCGTCGCACCGCGAACAGGCGGTGCTGTTCGAGGCGGCCGGCTGGTCGACGCTGGGCCCGATCGCGCTCAACTGCGCCGCGCCCGACGAGGGCAACATGTTCCTGCTCGGCAAGGTCGCCAACGACGAGCAGATCGAGCAGTTCCTGGTGCCGATGATCGACGGTCGGCAGCGTTCGGTGTTCGCGATGACCGAACCGGGCGGAGCCGGCTCAGATCCCAACCAGCTCAACACGGCCGCCGAATTCGACGGCTCGCACTACGTCATCAACGGCCGAAAATGGCTGATCACCGGAGCGAACGGCGCGCGGACGTGGATCGTCATGGCCCGCGTCGCACCCAACCCGCACGGCCCGGACGGACCGACCCTGTTTCTGTGTGAGGGTGACACCCCTGGCATCGAGATCGAGCGCGTGATGAACACGATGGACCGCAACTACGTCGAAGGGCACGGCGTCGTGCGGTTCGCCGACCTGCACCTGCCCGCGTCGGCGGTGCTCGGCGAGGTCGGCCAGGCGCTGCGCTACGCGCAGCTGCGGCTGGCGCCCGCCCGGTTGACGCACTGCATGCGCTGGCTGGGAGCGGCCTCGCGGGCGCAGTCGATCGCGATCAAGCATGCCCGCGAGCGCACCGCGTTCGGAAAGACGTTGGGCGAGCACCAGGGCGTCAGCTTCATGATCGCCGACAACGAAATCTCTTTGCAGCAATGCCGACTCGGCATTTGGTGGGCCTGCTGGACGCTGGACATGGGCGATCGGGGCACCGGTCGACACGAGAGCTCGATGGTCAAGGCCCACGTGTCCGAGGAGCTGTTCAAGGTCGCCGACCGGTGCGTCCAAATCCTCGGCGGCATCGGCATCTCCGACGAGACACCGGTCGCGATGATCTTCTCCGACATCCGGGCGTTCCGGCTCTACGACGGCCCGACCGAAGTGCACAAGTACGCGATCGCGCGCCAGGTGCTGCGGCCCTAGTCCGTCGAGGCCAGCGCCGCGTCCAAGGAGGGATACAGCGCGACAACGCTGTCCAGACCGGTCAGCTGGATGGGCCTGCTGGCCGCCGCGTTGCCGGCCACCACAGCAATGCGGGTCGTTTCGCCGACCTTCTCGTTGGTGGCCGCCAAGATCCTCAGCCCGACCGACGCCATGAACGTCACCTTGGACAGTTCGATCGCCAGAACGGACGGACGGTGTTCGAGCGCTTGGGAGATCGCCCCTTCGAACACCGGTGCGGTGCTCAGATCGATCTCACCGCCGACACTGACCACCGCGGCACCGTCCCGATACGCGACTGAGGTGATGATCGGGTCCTCGGCTGACAACGGCCATCCTTTGTCTGCAGTCATGTCGACCCCGGCGGATCCGGTGCCGACCCGAGCCGCGTGGGAAATTCGCAGAAATCGTACTGCACGGTGCCGATCCGCGCGGCTCGGTTAGTCTTGAGCGCGAGCTCATGTCTTCCGCGGAGGCCCGGGAGGTTCAATGTCGACGTCGTCGCGCCGGCTCTGGTGATCGCCGCGCAGGTGTCCACACCATGACGCCCGACGATTTCCACTCCCAATACGAGGCCGCGCTGCGGGCCTATCTACAGGCGGGCGGCACGCAGGATCTCGGTGTGGGCAACGAGCTCGGGCGCCAGGCGCTGCACGACGACGTCAGCATGCTGAAGATCGTCGAGCACCATTCCGCGCTGGTCCAAGAGCTGGTGCGAGAGGGCTTCGACGGCGCGGAAGCGCTCGCATTTCTCTTGCACACGCTCGCCCCGATGGATGCGGCGACGCGTCGGGCCGAGGAACAGCGCGCCCGCGCAGACGATCTGGAGGACCGCGACCAGTTCCGCGACGCCGTGGTGAACTCGCTGCAGGAGGGTTTCTTCGTCTCCGATCGCGCCGGCACCGTCATCGAACTCAACGACGCCTTCGCCAAACTCACCGGCTACCCCGCCGAGGGTTTGCCGTACAAGTGGCCGCACCCGTGGCTGGTCGACGAAAAGGCCGCACTGCTGCAGCAATCCAGGCTGCGCGACGAGGCCCAGGTCCAGTACGAAACCCCGATCCGGCATCGCGACGGCCGCCTGGTGTGGGTGGCGGCGAACGTCAACCGGGTCGACCCCGGGACCGTCGACGGCGACGTCTACGTGGGAACCCTGCGCGACATCACCGCCGAGCGCGCGTTCGCTGCACGAGAGAGCGCGGTGTTGCGGCTGGCCACGGCGGTCAGCGTGGCCAAGAGCATGTCCGAGGTCTTGACGATCACGCTCGACGAGTGCCGCCTCGCCCTCGACGTGCACCGTGTGGTGGCCGCGACGTGGCCGTCGACCGGTGGGGAACCCACCATTCAGGTTGCCGGCGAGCGGCTGCCGGCGGATTGGCGTCACCTCGATCCGGCGCTGCGAGAGATCTTCGAGCAGGCCCGCCGTCAGCTGCCGCTGACCGTACAACCGATCGAAAAGCCCGATGCCCCAGGGCAATCCGCTGGAATCGTCGCCGTCCTCACCGGTGGTGGCGGTGTCGCGCTGTGGCTCGAGCTACGGGTGCCCCGGCGAATCAGCGGCGAAGACCGGCTGCTGGTCACCGTGCTGGTCGGTCACCTCGGTCTGGCGATCCAGCACGTGCGCCAGTTCGAGGCCGCCCGCGAGACCTCGCTGACCCTGCAGCACGCGATGCTGGCACCCAGCACGCTTCCGCCCGGCTTCGCGGTGCGCTACGAGCCTGCGGTCACACCACTGGAAATCGGCGGCGACTGGTATGACGTGCTGCGCGTCGGCGACAACCGGATCGGCATCATCGTCGGCGACTGCGTGGGCCGCGGCCTGGCCGCCGCGGCCGTGATGGGTCAGCTTCGCGCGTCCGCGCGGGCGCTGCTGCTGACCGGCGCCCAGCCGGCGATGCTGCTCGAAGAGCTCGACGCGGTGGCGGAGCTGATCCCGAATGCGTTCTGCACCACCGTCTTTCTAGCTGTCCTCGACACCGAATCCGGCGAATTCTCCTATAGTTGCGCCGGGCATCTGCCCGCGATCCTGGCCGCGCCGGGAAAGCCGCACACCCTGATCACCGATGCACGGTCGGTGCCATTGGCCGTGCAGCGCAAGGCGTCTCGACCGCAGGCAGCGGTGACGCTGCCACCCGGTTCGACACTGATGCTCTACACCGACGGCCTGGTCGAGCGGCGCGACATCTCGCTCGACGACGGCATCGAGCACCTCGGTAAGACGGTGGCCGGCGGGATGACCCTGACCGCCGACGACGTGGCCGACGAGGCGCTCACGGAATTGGCGCCGCCGGGCGGTTACGACGACGACATCGCGATCGTCGTGTATCGGCGGCCTTATCCTCCGCTGGCCATCCACCGGGTGGTCAACGCCAATCAACTCGGCGACCTGAGGCACCAGCTGGCCGAGTGGCTACAGAGCGCCGACGTGTCCGAGGAGCGCATCGCCGACATCGTGCTGGCGGTCAACGAGGCCGTCGCCAACAGCATCGAACACGGCTACCAGGGTCGAAAGCCCGGCAAGATCCGACTCAAAGGCGACAACGACGGCGCCCGAGTCCGTCTCAAGGTCGTCGACAAGGGCTCGTGGAAGCCCGCGGCCACCGACCCCGGTGTCCGTGGGCGCGGTCTGTTGCTGATTCGCGCAGTCAGCGACTGGCTCGAAATGGATTGCACACCAAAGGGAACCACCGTCGACATGGGCTTCGGCCTGACCCAAGATGAGCGCGCCCGCTAGCTACGGCAGGACGGTGTGCATCAGCATCACGTCGTAGGCCGACCACAGCGACAAGTTGAAGTACAGATCCTTGCCGCTCGACCACGGGTGGATCATCGGCGCGTAGATGCCCCCCGGCATCTGGAACGACGAGACCAGCGGCTGCTCGGGGCTCCACGGCCCCTCCGGCGCCGGCGCCGTTCGCGCGATCACGTCGTTGTTGCCGCCGTTGGTGTAGAGCACCAGATACTGCTTGAGGTAATCGTTGTACTGCGCCGACATCTCGCCCACCGGGCCCGGGAAGATCGGCGTCGCCGCGCCCGGGTCGGCCGGCACCCAGCCGCGCCCCTCGCCGTTCCAGTACTGATACTTGCCGATGTCGGGAAGCGCATTCGGCTGGACCCGGGAAAGGAAGGCCGCGCCGCTGCGGCCGGACGGCGTGCCGAAGTTGTAGAGATAGCCGTCCTTGGCGGGCATGAACGCGGCCATCTGGAAGTTCTCGTTGCCGGGGACGAAGCGGCCACCGGGCACGGTGTCCGCGCCGGCTAGCCGGATGGAGCTCGGGTAGATGCCCCAGCTCTGGCCATTGTCCAGCGAGCGTGCGATACCGGAGTAGTTCGTCGACCATTCGCCGTCGCGGCCCCAGTTCTTGATCGACATGAAGCTCATGTATTGGGTCCGGCCCATCGAGATCGCCGAGGTCGGAATCATGCCGGTCTCGTGACCGGCCTTGTGGATGCTGTTGAGCACCTGCTTGGACAGGCCGGGTGCCCACACCGGCGAGCCGGAGTACGGGTTGTTGGGTACCCCGTCGGCTACATGGATGCCGTGCGACAGGTCGTGGTCCTGGCTGCGGAACAGCACGTTGTATCGCCACTGCTGGCCGTGCACCGCGCAGTAGCCGAAGGTGTCACCGAACGCCATCAGGATCTGGCGATTGCCGGGATCGCCGTTGTCCCATGGGATTCCGAGGTCGGTGCCGGAGATGCCGAAGCGCTGCAGAGTCCGGTTGGGGCTGTTGGGTCCGGTCACGTACTCGACCAGCGAGGTCGGCGCGCCCGCGATCCCGGCCGGCGGCGGCGCTGGTTGCACCGGAACCGCCTCGGGGACAGCCTGATTGGCGTTGGGTGAGTCCGGGATGGCCGCTCCGGGAACCGGTGGGACGGGGGTCACCGCTGCCTGCAACTGCGCGCCCGGCCGCGTGGGGATGGCCTTGAACAGAGACGAGATCAGCGGGCCCAGCTTCGGCAGTGGCGCGTTGTCGTTGGTACCGCGAGGCCGGCGTCCCGTCGGCGGCGCCACCGGGCCGGGCGACGGAATGGTCGGCATCCCTGCTGGTGGTGGGACATTGGCCTCGGGAGCACTGCAGGGAAGCGCGAAAGCAGGAGGCGCATAGCCGATCGGCACGACGAGCGAGACGACGGCCACGAGGGCCACGGGTACAGAAACCATCCGACGGGTCGCCGACATGTCCCACCTTTCGAGCGGGCGAGCCGTCGCCGTCGGGGCACCCCGAATAACGTTGACGTTCGCAGTTGCTCATGTGACGATAGAGGCCAATGTGGCGACTGAAACCTCTGAGCTTTCAATAGCTGCGAATCCGTGACCGTGTCGCAATAGATTAGTTCGCATGGCACGCAAAGCCTTTGCCCACGACGCCGTTGTCACCATGCGTGCCGACAGCCCCAACGCCCTCGGCGGCGCAATCGCCAAGGCGCTGTGTGGTGGGTGGGATCATCAGCCGCCATGCCCGCTGGCGCCGCATTTCGTCAGCAGCGACGCGAGTGGTGAAACCGTCACGGTCCGGGTGGTTTTCGCCACCGAGCCGGAGAACGAGCAGCGGGTGCGCGGGCTGATCGGCGAGGCGTTGGCGTGCGGGCGGCTGACCGTGCCGGACGGCGGCGTCGCGCACTGGGAGCTGCGGTCTGTGGCCGCCGGCGCGTTACGCGCCGACGAACGCGACCTCGCGGCGGATTTAATCGCGCACTGACGAGTCCGACGCCGGATGGGGGTCTCGCCTGATTACCCAGCTCCTAGATGCCGAGCTGGCGTGAACCGGACTGGCATGGAGTGGATGTTGTTGATCAGCGTGGACGGCATGCGCTCGATGGGTCCTGCCAATTCCATGTTCTTCATCCGGCGCAGCACAGCTGACACGAGTGCCGTCACCTCCACCCGGGCCAGATTCGCGCCCAGGCAGAAGTGGGCGCCTCCGCCGCCAAATGCCAAGTGCGGATTGGGCTTACGCGTCACATCAAAGCGGTCAGGATCGACGAAGTAGGCCTCGTCCCGATTGGCCGATGGATAGAACATCGCCACCCGATCGCCCCGTTTCACGGGCACCCCGCGTAACTGAGTGTCCTGGGTGGCCGTGCGGAAGAATGCGATGAACGTGGTGACGTAGCGAAGCATTTCCTCCACCGCGGTCGGCAGCAGCGACGGATCCGCCTCCAGCTTCGCGCGCTCCTCCGGGTTGTCCATCAACGCGCACATGCCGCCGGCCACCAGGTTACGGGTCGTGTCGCCGCCCGCGTTGATCAGTAGCAAGAACAAAAAGTTGAAGTCCCGCTCACTTAGGCGTTGCCCGTCGACCTCGGCATGCACCAGCGATGTCGCGATGTCATCACAAGGGTCCGCGCGTTTGCGAGCCAGGAGTTGCGTTGAGTACCTGAACATCTCGGCACCCGCCCTGATCGCGCGCGAGCCGCCAATCGAACCGGTGTTCATGATCTCGGTCAGCTCGTAGAGCCGGTAGCCGTCTTCCAGCGGAATGCCAAGCATTTCGGCGATGACGTATGAGGGCAGGGCGCCGGCGACTTCGGTAACGAAGTCGCACTCGCCCCGCTCGACGACGCTGTCAACGACATCGCGAGCCATGTCTGTGATGCGTTCGTTGAGCTTCGCCACCTGGCGCGGCTTGAAGCCTTGGATGGCGAGAGCCCGCAGCGCGGTGTGCCGCGGCGGGTCCATCGTCAACATCAATGCGCCCCGCTGGTCGGCGATGTCGTCGGGCCCGGGGGCGTCGAAGTACACTCCCGTCGCCTCCGACGACCACGTCGCGCTGTCGCGTGACACGGCATAGACCTCGTCGTAGCCGGTGAGCGCGAGGAAGCCGGGCCCGTCCTTATAGGGATGCCACGCTACGGGCGCGTTCTCGCGGAGCTTGCGGAACGCGTCGAACGGCACTCCTGCCGCGTAGGTGTCGGGATCGGCGAGGTCGACGCCACCGATGCTCACTGCGTTTTCAGTCACTTAGCACCTCAGCCGTGGTCATTGTCGAGGCTGGGCCGGATCCCTTCGAGAGATGGCTTCGGTTGGCCAGCAATGCATTCGGCGCCGACCTGACTTCCGTTGTGAGGACCTGCTCCCGCGGGCAGACGACCTTCATCACGGCATCGCGGATCGCCGCCAACATCACCGGGTGATTGCCGGCGTGGTCGCCAGCGAGTGCGTCAATGAGGCGTGGTGGCTGCGACGTCCGTTGCAGTCGCTCGAGGGCAGCCCTACCACCTCTGAGAGTGAACTGGTGTGCATCCTCGGAGCAGACGACCAGCGTCACGTCGGTTCCACGGTGGGCAAGCGTCGCCAGAACGTCCTCGGGCAGAAACACGAGTCCGAGCCAACTCAGCGCCCGCAGGACGGATCGCGGGAGGTGATTGTGCATGAGAATCTTCGTCCGCTGCTGACTTCGACGAACGAACGCTGCGAGGCGTCTTGCCCGTCCGGTCTCGGAGGAGCCGCTGCTTGTATCGCCCGTACTACCTGTCGCGGCAGCGCTTAGCGTCTGCTTCTGGAAGTACCACTGCTCCAGTAAGGTAGGAACAACGCGCCAACTCCACACCATAGGGTTGATCAGGATCGCCGAGCGCGCACCAATCTTGCGGGCGACATGAGCGGCGTACCACGATCCGGAGCAGATCCCGACAAGCTCGAGTTGGCCGGCGTCTTGGCAGGCATGCCTTGCCACCGCTGTCGCGTCGGTGACCTCGGCCTTGGTATACACCCTGCGCCACGGATCCCGCCTGATCTGGCCGGACAAGCCTTCTCGTGCCGGGTCCCAGCGCAGCGCCTGCGACCCGGCCCCCGCAATGCGACGTGACAACTCGACCCACTCGCGAGTGGGTCCTACGTGCGACTCGTGGCCCGCGACAAAAAACAACACGGTCTTTGCGGGACTGAAGTGCCGGGGCCGCGTGCGGATGACGAACAGACCGTTTGGCCCGACGCTCTCGATACTCTCGACGACGTCGGCGCCGGCCCCTTGGGCGGGCATCGTTACCGAGTTCAGGTACTCGGGTACGGCTCGATGACTATGAGCGCCAGCGTTTTCGTCGATCCACTCGGTGATCGATTCGACCGCAACGACCGGGATCGGTAGCGGTATCGGCAACGGATGGGCGCACTCCGGCAGACCGCCGGTAACGATCGAGTCGACTCCCTCCGCTAACGCCAGGGCGGTCAGCTGCTTGTCGGTCTCGGCTGGTCGTCCTACCAGGAGTACTTTCTCGACACCATGGGTGCTGACTGGGTCGGCATTCAGCCGCAGCGCGGCAAACTCACCGGCGGCGCGGTCGCTCAGCCGTCCACCCACGATGGACACCTCGCCAGGCGTAACCGCGTCTTCGCCCACCGACAATCGAAATAGCGTGGTGTGTTCGCGTAGATAACGCCTTCCGGAGCCAGGCGGATCGAGGTACGCCACCCGATTGATCGCGCGGACGGAGTGGGATTGGGCGAGGTGTTCGTCGAGAATCAGACAGCCGGCGCGTATGCCGATAGCGCTCGTCGATTCCGCGCCGATCAGCGTGAGGTAGTCGAGCGCGTGGCCGACGCTTGCCGCCATGTTGGGCACCGCGTCGTCACGACCCTGCGCGTAGGCAGAATTACCGAAGCCCAGATAGTCAAAGTGCAGGGCGGCGAAACCACGGCGCGCCAAACCATTGGCGAGGATCCGATGTAGTCGCACACTGTCCACCCCCTCGCGTCCGAGAGAACTACAGATCAGGACCCCGCCCCTGATCGCGCGGTCTACTGGCAAATGGAGCACGCCGAATAGCGGGGAATCGGACGGTCCGAAATATGTCGGCACCTCAGTCGTCATCAAGGGCATCTCGTTGCCTCTCGGTCGAGGTCCATCGCGGGCGTGGCAACACGCACGCCGGAACGGGGACGAATGAAAGCGGCAAGCCGCAATGGGATTGCGACGAGGCACAGCAGCGCGAACGGCAGATATTCGGCCGCGTAGCGCCACGACCGCATCTTCGGGTCGAGTGCGCCCTGTACGAAATCCCGCCCGAAAGCGATCAGAATGTACGTCGTCGCCACGAAGAGCGCCGGCCGCCACAGCCGCCCGAGTGTGCGCGCTCCGATTCCAAAGGACAGCAGCGCCAGTAGATATGCGCTCAACAACGCGGCAAGAAAGAACCACAACAAGCCACCGGTCAGTGGAAGCTGACCGATGACGACGCCCAGCCAGATGACCAGTCCGATGTGGACCTGCAGCGCGGCAGCGAAGGCCAGGCCCAAAGGTCGCGCCGCGCTTGCCAGTCCGGCAAAGGCCGAGCCGAACAGGGTAGCCAGCGCGCCGCCGACGTAGGAGAGCCAGAAGAAGAGGAAAGACCAGCGCGCCGTGTAACGCACCGCCTGCCCGAGGCCTTCGAGACCGGCGCCACGATCGGTCAGGATGTCCGCGGCAATGGCGAGTGCGCCGCCCAGTGCCCCGATCATCCACACCCAGGCTGGATCATGTCTGCGAGTCATCGCGCCTACTCGGACTCGTCCGGCCGACAGACCACCACGAGGACGGCCATGGCGTGGCAGTCGGCGTGCGACAGTGACAATGACGACGCGCGCCAGCCCGTTTGACGGGCTCGCTCGGCGAGCCCCCCGCTCAGACGAAGCACCGGCAGCGGACCATCCTTAATCACCTCGATCTCGCGCCAGGGATACGCCATGTCGGGTTCGGCGAACGCCTTGATCACCGCTTCCTTGGCCGCAAACCGGGCCGCCAGCCCCTGCACCTGGTTGCGGCCCCGGCAGTCGCTGATTTCGGTCGCGGTAAAAATCTTGCGCAGGTAGCGGTCCCCGAACGCGGCGAGCGAGCCCTCGACGTCGTCGACGTCGACCACGTCGCATCCGACACGGATGCGATCGTGGTCAACCCCGTCCGGCATGGTCATCAGGTAGCCGTCGGCAACCGCGGGTGGCATCAGGCAGCCGTCTTGACCAGGCCTTCGACGACCTGCGCGATGTTGTGCACACTCTCGAAGGTGGACTTCTTGAGTACCTCGTCGGGGAATTCGATGTCGAATGCGTCCTCGAGGGCAAGCATCACGTCGACAGACGCGTGCGAAGTCAGGCCAAGCTTGTACAGGTCCGCTTGATCGTCCACCTCGAGTGGATCGACCGCCATACGGCCATGCGCAGCCAAGACACTGCGAATCTGATCGTGCATGAATATTCCTCACATTTCTGCCGTGGCTCATCTTTTGAGCCGTTATTGGGGGCCAGTAGTTCCTGTTGAGTTCAGCGTGAGTCGGTCGTGGCGAGCGGGACGTAGCTATCGGTGGCCTTGAGCCGCTTGCGAGCAGTGCGGCGGTAATCGTAGAAATCCGAGATCATCGACTGGCTGCCATACAGCCAGTCGAGCGGCTCCCGCATGTTGTCGACATAGCCGATGGAATAGGAACCACGCTGGTAGCCCATCAACCTGAGTAGTCCTTCGGGGAGGGTGCGGGCGATGTCGGGCGGGCAGGCGAGGTACTGGTTCTCCTCCTGGCGCAGCCAGCCGATCGAGTAGCCCACGTTCATCCCGATTCGGCAGGAATCGCTGTTGTTGGCGCCGCCGCCGTGGAATATCGAGCCGGTGTACAACATCACCGACCCCTTGCCCATCACCGCCGGTGACGACAACGTGACGTCCACGTCGTCGGGGTCGTCTTCCCACTTGTGGCTGCCCACGATCATGCGGGTGGCGCCCGACTCTTCGGTGAAGTCCGTAACGGCCCACATGGCGGCGACCTCGGCCTCAAAGCCCGTCGGGAACTGATAGCGATCGAACGACCACTGGTCACGGTGGATCATCTGCGCGGGCTCGCCGGGTCCGATCGCCACCAGTTGCGTCAGGTCGATCTGAAACGTGCTGGCGTGGTCGCCCAGCACCAGATCGAGCGTGTCGATGATCGTCGGGTGGGTGATGAGTGACCGAGAGGTTATGGAGCGGGCGATCAGGGCGCCGGTCCGCTGCGTGGTCGCGCCCAGAAACTCAGTGTTTCCCCCGCCGGTCGCAGCGAGGTACGGCTCGAGCTCGGCCCGTATCTGATCCATCGTTTCGGCGGATGCGAGGTCGTTGATGACGACACAACCGTCTTCCTTCAGCACTTTCGCAACGTCTGCAGACGACGCGTCCGAACCGACTGATCGTACTGCTATTGGCATGGCGCGTACTATATAGGATGATATGCGTACATTCCAATGACTTCGAGTCGGTTTCTGGCCGGCTTTCATAATTGCCCAGTGAAGGACGGTCACAGATGCTCCCGTTTCGATTCGGCGTTTACTCTTCCGTCGCGCCAACCATGTCCGCCTGGCGGGACCAGGCCCGCACTGCCGAGGACCTCGGCTACTCGACGCTGTACGTCGCCGACCATCTCGACGCCCAGTTCGGGCCCCTGGTAGCCACAACCGTGGCCGCCGAGGCGACCTCCACCCTGCACATCGGGTCCGTGGTCTTGAACAATGACCTTCGCAACCCGGTGGTCCTTGCCAAGGAGATCGCGACCCTGGGGCTGGCGGCCGAGGGTCGGGTCGAGGTGGGCGTTGGCGCCGGCTGGCTGCACAGTGACTACGACCAGTCCGGCATCGAGTGCGACGAACTGGCCGTCCGGGTGGACCGGTTGGCCGAGAGCCTCACAGTGATGAAGACCCTGTGGGTTGACGGGAAATCCGACTTCGCGGGCGCGCACTACACGCTCCAGGGCGCCCAGTGCGAGCCGCGTCCGACGCTGCCACCTCGCGTGATAGTCGGCGGCGGCAGTAAGCGGCTGCTCACGCTTGCGGCCCGAGAAGCCGACACCGTCGGGATCAATGCGACCCTGAGCGCCGACACGACCGCCCAGGCCACGCTCGACCGCTACGACCGTTGCCTGACGTGGATCCGCGAAGCGGCACCGGAACGGTTCGACTCGATCGAGCTGCAGATCGTGGCCTTCGCAACAAGGATTGTCGCCAGCAGCCGCGCGGCGGCACGTACCGCAACCATGCTCGGCCTCCCGGGTGAGGATGCGCTCGGGCTTCCGATCGTTCTGATCGGCACCGCGGACGAGTTGTGCGAACGACTTCTGGAGCGCCGCGAGAGGTGGGGCTTCACCAACATCGTGGTGCCGGCCGAGGCGATGGAGTCCTTCGCGCCAGTGGTCGCCCAGCTCGCCGGCAGCTAGGTCGCGAAGCTTGCCGACGAACCCTCCCGACGACACTTCAGAAACTGAAAGTTGTTCGAAAGGTTGCAATACGTTCGTTTAGTATGTAATCTGCTTCTCAGCGTAATACTGGTATCTAGTATCGCCCGCGTCGACGTTAACCCCGGTTTGGGGTGCTTCTAAGCAGGAGGGGCACATGTCACCCGTGGTTCGTCTGGCTAGCCGCGCAGGGCGCCTCCGATGATCGAGATGGCCATCGTGGGGCTCGGCTCGTGGGGACTGTGCGTGATGGAGCGGACGGTCGATCGGGCCCGGCGGACCGGGAACCCGGTGCGACTGCACATCGTCGACCCCGCCCGACTCGGAGGCGGGGTGTACTCCGCGGAGCAGCCGGACTACCTGGTGCTCAATAACGCGTGCGGCCAACTCTCGCTGTATGCCGCCCCGGATGGCGACGCACCGCCGCCCTATGCCGTCGGACTGCACCAGTGGGCGATGGTCAGCGGCTACCGCTGGGTGGGTCACGAGTGCCGCATCGGCGCCGGAGGCGACGCCATCCGGCCGACCGACTACCTGCCGCGGCGATTGATGGGCGAGTACCTGGTCTGGTTCTACGACACGCTCGTGGACTACGCACCGCCGAACCTCGACATAGTCCGGCACTTCTCCGGGGCCGTTGACATCTCGACCGCCCTGCACGGTCGCGAGGCGGTGCTGCTCGAGGACGGCACCACCCTCACGGTCGACCACGTGGTGCTGACTTCTGGCCACACCTTCAACGACGAACCCATGACCGAAGGAAACATGCAGTACCTGCGCGCCTATCCGGTCGAGGGTCTCGACCAGCGCGCTCCCGCCGGGTCTTCGGTGGGCGTGGCCGGCATGGGCCTGGTCGGTTTCGACGTCCTCACCGCGCTCACCATCGGACGCGGCGGCACGTTCGAGGATCACGCCGATCGCGCCGGGCGCCTGCGCTATGTCCCGTCGGGACGCGAGCCGAACATCGTTGTCTACTCCCGCTCCGGCGCGCCCTACTGCGCCAAGTCAGCCACCGGTGTCGACCCGTACGGCCAGTACCAGCCCGTGGTGTGCACGCGCGACGAGTTCGCCGCCCTGACCCATCCGGGCGGTTCGGCGGCACGCCGGCACGTCGACTTTCGTGCCGAGTTGCTACCCCTGCTGTTCGCCGAGATGCAGGCACGCTACTACCTGCAGGCCGCGTTGCTGGCCGGCGGCCACGCCGAGTCGAGCGAGGTCCGGGAGGCACTGCGGCAAGGCTGGATCGACGGGCATTACGAGAAGGTCGTCGACGGTCTCGAGCCGCGCTACGGGCGCTTCGAGCCGGCGGCCCACCTCTTCGCCGGTTCGGACCGGCACTACACGTCGAGCGCCGACTATCAGGCGCAGGCGTACGACATGATCGAGGCCGATCTCACCGAGGCTCTGCACCCCGGAGGAAGCCCGGTCAAAGCCGCGCAAGAAGTGCTGCGCATCCTGCGCGACCAACTGCGGTCGGTCATCGAGTTCGGTGGCTTGTCCCTCGACTCGTACGTCGAATTCCAGTCCAACGTCCGCGGGCGGATCAACCGGTTAGAGGCGGGCGTGCCGCCGATGCGCTCCCAGCAGCTGCTCGCGCTGATGGAGGCCGGGGTGGTGAGCATGCCGCTCGGACCAAACCCCCAGGTGACCGCCGGACCCGATGGAATCCGTTTGTGCTCAACGACTCTCGACGAGCCGACGGAGGTGTCGGTCGACGGTGTGGTGCGGGGCTATCTTGACATGCCGTCACTGGCGCGGTCGGGCTCGCCGTTGCTGAAGCGCCTCTACGCCAAGGGACGGCTGACGCAGCTCAGCTACGGCGATACGGCCGTCGGCAGCGTCGCGATCAACGAGGAGTTCCACCCTTACGACTCCGAGGGCCGGTTGCAGCCCAACCTCTCCGTGCTGGGCGTGCTCACCGAGGGCGTCCGCTACTTCACCCACTACCTCCCGTCGCCTCGCAGTCGTCTGCGGGCCGTCTACGACGCGCAGGACTGCGTCGCGTCTGCGATCGGTTGAGCGCATGACGAATCTCGTCGACAACGCTGCGACGACCGGACGCACCCGGCCCTTGGTCGCGGTGAGCTACGGCCCGCGCTGCGTTCCCGTGATGCAGTTGGCCGAAGCCGCCGGCGGCGTCTGCGACCTGCTGTGGCTGATCGACACCTCCGTGCCGGGCATGCACGAGATGACCGACCTGCTCAACCGGTTCGGACCGGTCGTCGACTTGGCCGGCATGAGCGTCGAGCAGGCCGTCAAGGTTTTGGGCGACTGGGAACCCGCAGGCATCACCACCTACTTAGACGCGGGCATGACCGAATTAGCCTGCGTAGCAGAAGGGTTGGGCCTCCCGTTTCACAGCCCGGCAGTTGCCGCCACCCTGACCGACAAGGCCCGCCAGCGCCGCACGCTGGGCGACGCCGGCGTCGAGATGCCGCCCTGCCGGCGCATCCGGCCGCACCAGTCCGAACGCGAGCTCTCCGCCGTGGAGGCCGAAGTCGGTTGGCCCGCCGTGCTCAAACCCCGCTCGGCTCAGGGCAGCCGCTCCACTTTTCTGGTCCGCGACGCCGCCGAGCTCGCGCAACTACTCAACGCCCTCGGGCCGCGCCGGCCCGAGATGGTCCTCGAGGGATACCTGCCCGACGACCCGGCCCGCGCCGGTAGCCCCTACGCCGGCTACGTCTCGGTCGAGAGCATCGTGACCGAGGGCGTCATCAGCCACTTGGCCCTCACCGGACGCTTCCCGACTGCCGGAAACTTCCGCGAGACAGGGTTTTTCATTCCCGCCGCCCTCGACGACGACAGTCGCACGGCCGTTCTGGCGCTGGCCACCCGGGCCATCGGCGCCCTCGGGGTACACACCGGATGCCTGCACACCGAGGTGAAGTTCACCCCCGACGGGCCTCGCATCATCGAGGTCAACGGGCGGCTGGGCGGCGGTGTGCCCGAGATGCTGGAGCGTGCCGCCGGCGTCAGCCTGCTCGACCTCACTCTGCGTGTCGCGCTGGGCCAGTCGGTGTCCATCGACGGGCCGGTGCCCACCGACCGCATCGGCTATCGGTTCTTCCTGCAGCCACCGACCGTCTCGGCCACGGTGACCGCCATCGAGGGCATCAACGACTTCACCGACCGCGACGAAGTCGACACGGTGAGCGTGCATCAGGGTCCGGGTGCCGCCCTCGACTGGCGCGACGGCTCCGGCAACCACATCGTGGCCGCGGTCGGCTCGACCGACGACGAGCAGCAGTTGCAGGCCGCCTACCGGCTCCTTCACCAGGAGGTCACCGTGAGCTACAGCGACGTGAGGCACTGAGCCATGAGCGTGTGGATGACCGGGGAATCGGCGGGCTGGCGGGCTCGCTTTAGTCAACAACATGCCCGACGCCGCGTTTGGCGCGACAGAGCGGCAGTTCGTGAGCCTGCTGGATGCCGGATCCGGATTCAAGACGATCACGATGACCCGCCACACCATGGCCGGCGTGCCCAGGGGCGAGCGCGTCCAGGACCGCATCGCCGCCGGCTACCGCCCGCTCGACGACATCCTGTCGGACCCACCGGACCTGCTGGTGGTGACCGGTTCCAACCCGATCGAGTCGCGCATCGAGGACGAGGCCTACTGGGCCGATCTGCACGGCCTGCTGAAGTGGGGTAGCGAGAACGTGCCGGCGATGGTGCTGTCCTGCCTGTCGGCCCATGCCGCCCTGGCCGTCTTCGACGGCCTGGAGCGAACCACCCTGCCGGCCAAGTGCACGGGCATCTTCGCCCAGGACGTCAACCCGACCCATCCCCTGGCGGCCAGGTTCCACAGTCCGGTGCTCCTGCCCCACTCGCGACTGAACACCGTGCCGGTCGAGGCGGTGCTCGCACGCCGGCTACGAGGTGCTCCTGCAGTCGGAGGAGGTCGGGTGGAGCGTGGCCACCAAGACCGTAGGCCGGTCGAACGTCGTGCTGGTGCAGTCCCATCCGGAGTACGACCCCATCCAGCCTGGTGCGTGAATACTGCCCGCGACGTACGGCGCTACGCGAGCCGCGAGCGGGACGAATTGCCCTGCCTGCCAAAGGATTGCGCTGATCGGCACGGACTGGGACCGGCTCCGCCTGCTGCACGCGCGGGTGGTGGGCGGCGAGCGGGACCCCGACCTGGTGGCCGCCTTCCCCTTCGACGAAGTCGGCGCCCGCGCCCCCTGGCCGTGGCGGGGCGCGGCCCAGCGGCTGTACGCCAACCTGCTGGCCACGCATCCCGAAGAGGAGCGCCTGAATCCATGCACGACGAGACGATCGCCATCCACGGCGGCTACACATCCGACGGGACGCGGGCCGTGGCCGTGCCCATCTACCAGACCGTCGCCCACGACTTCATCAACGCCGAGCACGCCGGCGCCGTGCTCGACATGGAGACGCCCGGCTTCCACTACAACCGGCTCAACAACCCGACGCTAGACGTTCTCGAACAGCGCATCTGCGCCCTCGAAGGCGGAACGGCGGCCCTGGTGGTGGCCTCGGGCATGGCCGCCGTCAGCTACGCCATCCTGACGGTGGCCAGCGCCGGCTCGAACATCGTGGTGGCCCCGCAGCTCTACGGGGCCACCTTCACCTACTTCGCCCACGTGCTGCCCACGCTGGGCATCGAGGCCCGCTTCGCCGTCGACGACCGAGCCGAGTCGATCGCTCCGCTGATCGACGAGAACACCCGCGCCGTCTTCTGCGAGACCATCGGCAACCCGGCCGGCAACATCGTCGACCTCGAGGCCGTCGCCGCCGTGGCCCACGCGCGCCGGCGTGCCGCTCATCGTCGACAACACCGTGGCCACGCCGCTCATGCTCAAGCCCTTCGAGCACGGCGCCGACGTGGTCGTCCACTCGCTGACCAAGTTCGTCGGCGGCCACGGCACCACCCTCGGCGGCGCCATCGTCGACGGCGGCCGGTTCCCGTGGGCCGACCATCCCGACCGCTTCCCGATGTTCAACGAGCCCGAGCCCGCGTTCCACGGCGTCGTCTTCGCCCGCGACTTTCCCGAGCGGCCGTTCACCGTGCGGGCCCGCTCCACCCAGCTGCGCAACAGCGGCGCGACCCTGTCGCCCTTCAACGCCTTCATGCTGCTGCAGGGCCTCGAGACGATGGCCCTGCGGCTCGAGCGTCACGAGTCCAACGCCCGGGCCGTCGCCGAATACCTGGCCGCCGATCCCCGGGTGGCGTGGGTGAGCTTCGCCGGATTCCCCGAGCATCCCTACCACCACCTGGTCGAGCGCTACCTGCACGGGCGGGTGCCGTCGATCATCACCTTCGGGGTCGCGGGGGGCTACGACGCGGGGCTGGCGTTCTTCGATGCACTCCAGCTCATCAAGCGGCTGCTCAACCTGGGGGACGCCAAGACCCTGGCCATCCACCCGGCCTCGACCACGCACCGCCAGCTGTCCGGCGAGGAGCTGGCGAAGGCCGGTATCCGGCCGGAGACGCATCCGGCTGTCGATCGGGATCGAGCACATCGACGACATCATCGACGACATCGACCAAGCCCTGGCCAAAGCAACGGCCGGCCTCAGCCGGCTGAGCCCAACGTGCCCACCTGATCGAAAGCCTGACCTACCGCGGCGTGCTCGACGCGGTGCTGGACCACGCCGATTCAAGCCCCGGATCCGACCCGCGGTCAAAGACCTCGACCGCGCGCGTGACCCGCGGCGAATTGCGCACTGCGGCAGGGAAGGTCGCCGCTGGACTGCGGCACGCAGGTGTCGCAGCCCGGAGACCGGGTTGCCCTGCAGATCGCCAATTCGGTGGACTTCGTGGTGGCTGCGCTGGGCTGTCTGTGGGCGGGGGCCACGTTCGTTCCGCTGGCGATCACCGATCCGGATCTGCGCCGCGCGCAGATCGTCGCCGACTGCCGGCCCGCGTCGGTGGTCACTTCGGCGGGCTCGGATCAGGCTGCGCCGCATCGGGATTCCCGCGATCGGTGACTTCCCTTGCAGCGTTGTGCGCGACCGACGAGGCCCACGCCGGCACCGGTCAGTCGGCCCGATCTCCTATGTCATCTACACCTCGGGGACAACCGGCAAACCCAAGGGCGTGCAGATTCCACCGGCGGCCTTCCACACTGCGGCCGACGCCTGTGCCGACGCGATGGGACTCGTCGCGGACGACCGATACCTGTGCGTGTCACCCGTGCACTTCGACGGCTCCTTCTCCGCGATGTTCCCTGCGCTGATCCGCGGCATGCAACTCGTCATCCCCGACCGGGAAGCGCTGCTTTTCCCGCGCCGGTTCTTCTCGATCGTCGCGAGCGAGGGCATCACCGCGACCAGCTTCTCCCCCAGCTACCTCAGGTTGCTCCGTTCCAGTGGGCGACTCGGCCGGCTGGCCGACACCCCGCTACGCGTGATGGCGTTGGGCGGCGAAGCGCCATCCATCGCCGACATCAAAGCCGTATGGTCCGCCAGTCCGGGACTGCGGATCGTCAACCGGTACGGCCCAACCGAGACGACCATCGCCGTCGCGCATCTGGAGCTCTCGCCGGCATTGCTCGACGCGGGCCTAGTGCCACTCGGTCGGCCTCATGCCGGGAGCTCTTTTCACCTCGTCGACGAGGACGGCATGGCGATCACGCACGCCGGGGCGATCGGTGAGCTGTACATCGCCGGCCGGCAACTCATGGCCGGCTATGTGAACGACCCGGCGCAGACCTTGGCGGTGCTCCGCAGGGACGTCGTCGAGGGAACCACTGTGTACCGCACCGGCGACCTCGCCTTCCGCGACGAGTGCGGCCACTACGTCTACGTCGGGCGCTGCGACCGCGTGATCAAGCGGCACGGAATCCGGATGTCGCTGGTCGAGGTGACCGAGGTGCTCGGCGGTCTCGACGACGTGGCATCGGCGGCATGCACGACCTTCGACCTGGACGGCGCAGCTCGGCGTCGTCGCGTTCGTGGTTCCCAATGCCCGCCTCGACGCTCTTGCCATCCGCCAGGCCGCCGCCGAGCGACTCCCGGCGACGATGCTGCCCGACCACTTCATCGTGGTAGCCGACCTGCCGCTGACCTCCTCCAGCAAGGTCGACGAGCGTCGGCTGCTGAACGAGGCGGGCCTGGCCACGCCGCGACCCAGTCATGTGGAGATCGACTCCCTTGTGAAAGGAACAGCACGTTGACCATCACCAGTCGATGTGACGCCGGACAGCCGCTACCGGGAATTGGTCCGGCGGCAACGAGCCGAACTGCAGGACGCCTACATCAAGGGCGTTCGGCGGCTGCGCTGGGACGCGGGACGGCTTGCCGCAGAACGGGAACAGCGTCTGCGTGAGCTCCTGGTGCATGCCGCCGACAACTCGCCGTTCTGGAAGGAACGCCTGGCGGGGCACGATCTGGCGAACTTCACCGAGGCCGACCTCCCGTCTCTGCCGATCCTGACCAAGGCCGAGATGATGGCAGAGTTCGACCGGATCGTCACGGTCCCCGGACTGACGCGCGCCCGGATCGAGCAGCACCTGGACCAGTTGACCGGGGACGGCTACCTGGACGACGAGTACCGGGCGATCATCACCTCCGGATACGTCGAAAACCCCTCGCTGCATGTTTACGGCTGGGACGCGTTCGTCACGTTCGTGATGCAGGGTTCGCGCTGGACCGGGCGGCGCGGCGAGGACCCGGACGCCGTGCTGGCGCAATGCTTCAGCGGCAGCCCCAAGCACGAATCGGGAATCTTCTACGCGTTCAGCACCTTTGAGAGCGGCGGCCCGACATCGCATTGCTTCGATGCCACGCTTCCGTTGGACAAGATTGTCGACGGTCTCAACAGCGCTCGACCGGGAGTGACGGCTCTGCAGGGATGGCCGAGCCTGATCCGGGAGCTGGCGCTGGAAGCCATGCAGGGGCGTCTCACGATCAAGCCGACGTGGGTCAGCATTGCCGGCGAGGTGGCCACTCCGCCTGTGCGAGAAGCGGTTCGGAAGGCATGGGGCATCGAGACGTCGGAGTTCTGGGGTTGCTCCGAGGGCACCTACGCCTTCCCGTGTGGCGTCGGTGAGGGCATGCACGTCGCCGACGATCTGGTGATCCTCGAGCCGGCGGATGCCGACGGCAACGTCGTTCCATATGGACAACCCGCAGATCGGATGCTGCTGACCAACCTGTTCAACCTGACGCAGCCGTTGATCCGCTACGACATGACCGACGCGGTGACGATGACCGACGACCCGTGCCCGTGCGGTTGCGCCCACCGCCGCATCACCTCGGTCAATGGCCGGATCAACGGGAACTTCGAATACGAATCCGGCGCCCTGGTGCCGCGCGTCGCGTTGGAGCAGACCGTTCTCGGCACGCAGGGGGTCGCCAACTTCTCCGTGGGCAAGACGCCGGGAGGTGTGGACGTGTCCGTGGTGACCGACGGTTCGGCCGATCTGCCGCGCCTGAAGACGGATCTGATCGACGTGCTCCGCCGCCACGATGGGCCGGAGTCCGACGTCGCAGTGCGGGAGGTCGCGTCGATCGAGCGACTGACGCGGGGGAAGTGCCGGCAGTTCGATGCCAGGTAAGCCGCTGTGGTGCGCCCGAAGGGATTCGAACCCCCAACCTTCTGATCCGTAGTCAGATGCTCTATCCGTTGAGCTACGGGCGCCTGTGTTCAGTTGTCTCGGTAAAGCTTGGCGGAGGCGAGAGGATTTGAACCTCCGGTCCCCTTTAAGGGGGACAACTCATTAGCAGTGAGTCCCATTCGGCCGCTCTGGCACGCCTCCCTGGACCGTCTGAGGGTACCGGACCCAAACAGGCTCCCGGAACCGCCGCGGAGCAGAGCGTACACGGGCCAGACATATGCTGTCGAAATGACCGCTCGCCTTCGACCCGAAATGGCGGAGCTTCCTGCGTACGTCCCCGGCAAGACCGTCCCCGGCGCAATCAAGCTGGCCAGTAACGAAACCGTGCACGGTCCGCTGCCTGGCGTTCGCGCCGCCATCGAGCGCGCGGCCGACGCGATCAACCGCTACCCGGACAACGGCTGCGTCGAGCTCAAGGCGGCTCTGGCCAAGCACCTCAACTCCGGCCGGGTCGGCAGCGCCGGGGGCTGGGGGCCCGAGCACATCGCCGTCGGCTGCGGATCGGTGAGCCTGTGTCAGCAACTCATCCAGATCACCTCGGCGCCGGGCGACGAGGTGTTGTTCGGCTGGCGCAGCTTCGAGATCTACCCGCTGCAGGTCCGCCTGGCCGGTGCCACCGCCGTGCAGGTGCCGCTTGCCGACCACACCTTCGACCTGACCGCGATGCTGGCCGCGGTCACCGACCGGACCCGGCTGATCTTCGTCTGCAACCCCAACAACCCGACCTCGACCG
The DNA here is from genome assembly GCA_963822655.1 of uncultured Actinomycetota bacterium. Classification (GTDB taxonomy): domain Bacteria; phylum Actinomycetota; class Actinomycetes; order Mycobacteriales; family Mycobacteriaceae; genus Mycobacterium. Next base: position 207,861 of record CAWGIJ010000010.1, on the reverse strand, counting down.
TGGTCGATCCGGACGCGCTGGCCCGATTCATCGAAGCGGTACCGCCGCACATCCTGATCGCGATCGATGAGGCCTACGTCGAATACATCCGCGACGGTCTGCTTCCGGACAGCCTCGCCCTCGTTCGTAACCACGCCAATGTCGTTGTGCTGCGGACGTTTTCGAAGGCCTACGGCCTGGCCGGCCTTCGAGTCGGATACGCGGCGGGCCATCCCGACCTCATCACGGCGCTGGACAAGGCCTACGTGCCGTTCACGTTGACCAGCATCTCGCAAGCCGCGGCGATCGCCTCGCTGGACGCCGCCGACGAGTTGCTGACCCGCACCGACGCGGTGGTCGCCGAGCGGGTGCGCGTCAGCGATGCGCTGCGGGGCGCCGGCTTCGACCTGCCGCTGTCGCAGACGAACTTCGTGTGGCTACCGCTCGGGCCGCGCACTGCGGACTTCGTCGAGCAGGCGGCCGCCGCACGGATCGTGGTGCGGCCGTACGGCGGCGACGGCGTCCGGGTGAGCATCGGTGCGCCGGAGGAGAACGACGCACTGCTGAAATTCGCGGAGAACTGGATCTAGCCGGGCAATACAACCGAGGAGACCACGATGAGTGAAACGCTGGCGCGCAAGAAGTTTGACGAGTTCAAGGGTCGCGGTGACTCGATCGCGGACGCCGAGCTGGACGACTACTGGGCCAGCCTGTCGCCGGCCACCGTCGACGGCATGCTCGGCGAATGGAAGGGCGGCGAGTTCGTCACCGGCCACCGGATGAACGGTCAGCTGGAGAAGATGCGCTGGTTCGGCAAGACGTTCAACTCACCCGACGACGTCCAGCCGCTGGTCTGCCTGGACGACGACGGTAACCGGTTCTCCAACGTCAAGATGGGCAAGGGCGAGGCCAGCCTGTGGCTCGAGGAGTTCCGCGGCGAGGTCGTCGCGACGATGGTCTACGACGGCCAGCCGGTGCACGACCACTTCAAGCAGGTCGACGATCACACCGCGATGGGAATCATGAACGGCAAGGGCGTCATCGACAACGGCCGCTACTTCTACTTCTATCTCGAGCGCGTTTAGGCCTTCTGGCCCGGATCGCGGCCGGTGAACGCGATCAACCGGTCGAATGCGCTGGCCCGGTCCGGCGGATCGACGGCGTCACCGAACTCTCCCTTGGCGCGGCGCTCCGGCGTGATGATCTTCTCCGCGATCCCCATGACGTAGTCGGCCAGCGAATCGGGGACGTCCGCCGGAACGCCGGTGGCCGCGGTGTAATCCCATCCGTGCACGAGTAGGCCGAACGACAGCACAGCCGCTAATGTCCGCACCGGCGTCTCGGCGCCGCGCCAGGGGACGGACCCGTCTAGGCCATGCCGAAGGTGGAATGCGTCCAGGGTCGGCCGGCCAACGGCGATGAGCTGGCGCTCGACGCTATCGTTCGGGTCCCGCGGCGGAAGGTCGGCGCCCAGCGCTTCGCCGACCGACGTGATCGTGTCGACGATGTGCTCCGTCAGTTGGGCGACGTCGAAGTCCCCGCTCGCGGTCGGCTTGGTGAGGTCGTCGCGCGAGAGCGGGTGGACGATGTGCTGCAGCGCGTTCAGCGATGCCTCGGCGGCGCGCAGCTCGTCGGTCGGCGGTGAGTCGGGTCCGGATTGCAGATCGGGGGCCATGCGATCCACGGTACGGTCCGCCCATGGGCCAGCCGTATGAATCCGTCCTCGTTGAGACAAAGGAACACGTCGCGCAGGTGACGTTGATCGGACCGGGCAAAGGCAACGCGATGGGTCCGGCCTTCTGGCGGGAGTTGCCGGAGTTGTTCGCCTCGTTGGACTCTGATCCGAACGTTAGAGCCATCGTGCTGACCGGCTCCGGCCGCAACTTCAGCTACGGGCTCGACCTGCCCGCAATGGGCGCAACGCTGGCCCCGGTGCTCGCCGACGGCGCGTTGGCCGGTCCGCGCACCGAGTTCCACCGCGAAGTCATGCGCATGCAGGACACCATCAGCGCCGTCGCCGACTGCCGGACGCCGACGATCGCGGCGATTCACGGCTGGTGCATCGGCGGCGGCGTCGACCTGATCTCCGCGGTCGACATCCGCTACGCCAGCGCCGACGCGAAGTTCTCCGTCCGCGAGGTCAAGCTGGCGATCGTGGCCGACGTCGGCAGCCTGGCCCGGCTCCCGCTGATCCTGTCCGACGGACATCTGCGCGAACTCGCGCTGACCGGCAAGGACGTCGACGCGGCCCGCGCCGAGAAGATCGGGTTGGTCAACGACGTCTTCGCCGACGCCGACGCGACGCTGCAGGCCGCTCATGCGACCGCCGCCGAGATTGCCGGCAACCCGCCGCTGACCGTTCGTGGTGTCAAGGATGTGCTTGATCAGCAACGGATTTCGCAGGTATCCGCGAGCCTGCGCTATGTGGCGGCATGGAATTCGGCGTTCCTACCCTCGAAGGATCTGTCCGAAGGGATTCAGGCGACCTTCGCCAAGCGCCCACCGAAGTTCACGGGGGAATAGCCGATTCGGTGTGGCCGCAATGGGTAACCGGTGCGAATGGCTAACTACCGAGTGATCAATCCGCATGGCGACGTCGTCGACAGCAAGGACATCGCGAGCGCCGGCGACGCACACGCGTGGTTCGTCGACGCCAAGGCCGACAACTCCGAACTGGGCTGGCGCATGGAAGTCGAGTCCGACGGCGAGTGGCGATTCTTCGACGACACCGAGGGCGACCGAGCCTGAGTTGGACGCCGCGTCGGCGGGCAACGTCGCTGCGTGGCACCGCGCGCTAGGCGGCCGAGCGCTTATGCTCCTTAGGCGGCGGGGGCATGAGCAGTGGAGGCCAAGGTGCCATGCGACCCCTTCGAAATGGCGCTGGTCCACCACGGTTTCAGAACGAAATTCCACGAAGCGGCCGAGTTATTGGGCGGGGTCGCTCCCGATGACCGCAAGCGTGCCGCCGTCGTCAGCAGGCACATCGACTTCATGATGACGGCGCTGCACCACCACCATCGGGCCGAGGACAGAGATGTCTGGCCGAAATTGTGCGCTCGCGAACCACGCTTCACCACCGAGATTGTCCGTATGGAACACGCGCACCGCGTGATTGATCAGGGTCGCGACCGCGTTCGGTTGACGGCGGGCACATTCGCGAAGACCGGCGACGTTCGGCTGGCCGCGGAACTCATACCGCTGGTCGAGCATTTCGCGGGGTTGGTCGACGAACACTTCGACGACGAGGAAGCGGTCGTCGTACCACTGCTCGCCGAGCACCTCGAGCCGAAGGAGTGGCGCGCATTCCTGGCGCATGGATCGGCGTTCGTACGAGCACACCCACGACGAGGACTTGTCTTGGGTGCCATCGTTCTTGACGGCGAAACCGCTGAAACTCGGGAGCGTTTCCTCGGCAACATACCGCTACTCGCGAGAACGGCCTTCAACATATTTGGCGAGCGCCTGTACGAGGGCTACATGAAAGAGGTCTACGGCCCGTGATCTCCCTCGTCTTCATCGTCGTCCCGCAATAGCTTCTCGGGGTGGTGAAAGGTGTTGACGCGGGGTCGTCCGCGGTCGAGGTGTGCTGGTGGGATCCATTCGGTTTGGCCGCGGGCGTTTGTGCGGGTGGTCCAGCCTTTGTCGGCGAGCGCGTGGTGCGGTCTGCAGGCAAACGTCAGCGTGTTGATGTCCGTGACGGGGTTGGTGGCGTAGGGGTCGCAGTGGTGGACCTCGCAGAGATAGCCGGGCACGGTGCAGCCGGGGAACGAACACCCGCGATCCTTGGCGTGCAACACAATTCGTTGGGCTGCAGAGGCGAGGCGTTTGGTGTGATACAGCGCCAGGGCTTTGCCTTTGTCGAAGATCGCCAGGTAGTGATGCGCGTGCGAGCCGAGCCGGATGACGTCGGACATTGGCAGTAGCGTCCCGCCGCCGGTGAGGCCGCGGCCGGCGCCGGCTTCCAACTCCTGCAGCGTGGTGGTGACGATGATGCTCGCCGGCAATCCGTTGTGCTGACCCAACTCACCGGACGCCAACACGGCGCGGCAGGCCGCGAGAAGGGCGTCGTGATGGCGTTGGGCGGCGGTTCGGGTGTCGCCCTGGATCTCGGCCTCCGACGGTGCGCCGCTGATGCAGGGCTCGGCGTCGTCGGGGTTGCACATGCCGGGTGCGGCGAGCTTGGCGAAGACGGCGTCGAGGGTGGCCCGCGCCTCGGGAGTCAGATACCCATTGATCCGGCTCATGCCGTCGATGTCGTGTTTGCCGATGACCAGGCCGCGCCGCTTCGCGCGGTCGACATCGGAGAAATCGCCGTCGGGGTTGAGGCAGTCCAGCAGCTTGTCGGCCAACTTCGCCAGCTCGTCCGGTCGATGCTCAGACGCCAGTCGGGCAAGCTGCGCCTCGGCCTTCGAGCGGGTTTCTACGTCGACGAACTCCGGGATGCGATGCCAGAAGCCGCGAATCACCGCGACATGGCCCGCACCCAGCTCGCCGTTGCGCTGTGCGGCAGCGGTCGCCTCCAACACCGGCGACAACGGCTCACCATTCAAGGCCCGCCGCGCGCCGAGGTCTCCGGCCTCGTGGACGCGCCGCGAGGCGTCGGAACGGCTGATCCGCAACCGGTCGGCCAATACCGCGCGCAGCTTGCCGCCCAACACCGCCTGCTCCTCACCAGCGAGCTGGCTCATCAGCCGATGCTCGACCGCTGGTTGTCGACGGCGTAAGCCCTCGAAGCGTTCCAGCACGGCCAACCGCTCGGGGGTGGTCAACACGTCGAACGTCAGATCCAGCGCACGTTTGTAGTCGGCTTCGAGCGCGTCGAGAACCTCGACGATCTCCTCACGACTACTCGAACGCATGTTCGAATTGTAGCGACGCGGTCCGACAACGACACCTCGGCCGCCAGTACTCTCGCGGGCATGGACGACTCACAGGGCAGAATCCTGGTTCCAGCCGACCTCGACTCCGTCACCGCAATCGGCGACGAGGACCATTCCGACATCGACCAGAAGGCCGTCGAGCGGATCTGGCAGGCCGCTCGGCACTGGTACCAGGCCGGCATGCACCCCGCGATCCAGGTGTGCCTGCGGCACAACGGCAAGGTCGTACTGAACCGGGCGATCGGCCACGGCTGGGGCAATGCGCCCACCGACGCGCCGGACGCGGAGAAGATCCCTGTCAAGACCGATACACCGTTCTGCGTCTACTCGTCCGCGAAAGCAATCACCGCGACCGTCGTGCACATGCTCGTCGAGCGCGGCCATTTCTCCCTCGACGACAGGGTCTGCGAATACATCCCGTCGTACACCGGCCACGGCAAAGACCGGACCACCATCCGGCACGTCGTCACCCACAGCGCCGGCGTTCCGTTCCCCACCGGACCGCGGGCGGACCTCAAGCGCGCCGACGACCACGCATACGCACAGGAGCAACTCGGCAACCTACGGACGGTCTACCGTCCCGGCCTGGTGCACATGTACCACGCACTGACCTGGGGGCCGCTGATGCGCGAGATCGTCTACGGCGCCATGGGCAAGGACATCCGCGAGATCCTCGCCACCGAGATTCTCGACCCGCTGAACTTCCGCTGGACGAATTTCGGCGTGGCAGAAGAAGATATCCCGCTGGTCGCACACAGTCATCCGACTGGCAATCCGCTGCTGCCGGCGCCGATCGCCGCTGCCTTCCGCAAGGCGGTCGGCGGCACGACCCACGAGATCATCCCGATCACCAACACCCCACTATTTCTCAAGACCGTCATCCCATCGTCCAACACGGTCTCCAATGCCGACGAGATGTCGCGCTTCGCCGAAATATGGTGCCGCGGAGGCGAACTCGACGGCGTCCGGGTTATGAGCCCCGAGACGCTGAAAGGTGCCGCGCAGCAGTGTCGCCGGCTGCGACCGGATGTCGCGACCGGTCTACTGCCGGCCCGCTGGGGCACCGGATTCCAGCTCGGCACAAAGAGATTCGGCCCATTCGGGCGCGGGGCCGACAAGGCATTCGGGCACTTGGGGCTGGTCAACTGCGCGATCTGGACCGACCCCGAACGCCAACTGGCCGCCGGCGTCGTCAGCAGCGGCAAGCCCGGCCGAGACCCGGAGGTCAAGCGCTACTCCGCGCTGATGGACACGATCGCCGCGGAGATGCCGCGGGTTCGGTAAACCTGCGCCATAGTTGAGCGGTGCAGCCGTATTACCCGCCATATCCCCCTCCGCCGCCTCCGCCGCAGCGACACTCCGTCGTCGACATCACCTTCACGGTGATCCTCGCCGCGCTCGCCGGACTCAGCGCGCTGGGCGCCGTGTCGTTCTCGTTCTTCTTCGTGATGGCCACCGACTCGTGCGGCTCGCACTCCTGCAACTTCGACGCGCTGGGCGCCGCCTACATCGTGACGTGGGGTGGTATCGGGCTCGCGATCTTGATCGGCGCGGTGGGGATCATCGTCGCTGCGGTGCGCAACTACCTGATGTGGATCTGGCCAGCGATCTCACTCGTACTCATCGCGGTGTCCACCGGGATCGGCGTCGCGTTGGCCGACTCGGTCATGCACCACGGTTAACGCGTTGGCGGTGGCGAAGGGATTTGAACCCCCGGACGGTTTTAGCCGTCTCTCGCTTTCAAGGCGAGTGCATTAGGCCGCTCTGCCACGCCACCGCGGACAAGGGTAGCCGCTCATCGCCAGCGCCCGCTTCCTCCCCGGCCCGCTCCGCGGGCCGCATCGTCAGCGGATCGGGCTAGAGCGATTCCTTTAAGGCGGCGCTGATCCGGCGGCAGTTCTCGCCGACCGCGACGACCTGCGATCGCGACAGCGGCCCGAGGAAGTGAGCCCGGATACCGGCGGTGTAGGTCGCCATGGCCTCCTGCGCGATCGCCCGGCCGTCGTCGGTGATCGCGGCGACCACCCCTCGGCGATCCTCCGCGCTGGTCTCACGGCGCACCAGCCCCTGCGCTTCGAGACGACGGATCTGCCGGGTCAGCCGACTCGGCAGCGACGCCAGCGCCTCGGCGAGGTCACCCATCCGGGCACAGCCGCTCGGCGAGCGGTCGAGCAGGTCGAGCACCCTGACGTCGAACAGCGACAGCTGATGCGCCTCGGTGAGGCGACGATTGAGCGTCGCGTACAAACGCAGGGTGGAATCCAGGAAGTTCTGCCACGACTTCTGCTCAGCAATATCCAGCCCGGGCATCGCACTGGCTGTCCGGCCGGCAATGAGGGCGGCCATCACGTCATGCTATGCGACACATCGCCTTTGGAACAGGGGCTAGTAGCGTATCGAGCGTGTACGCCATCGTCGCCGAATCCACCGATCGACTCCTCTGGCAGGAAGTCCCCGACGTCACCGCCGGGCCCGGTGAGGTACTGGTCAAGGTCACCGCAGCCGGGGTCAACCGGGCCGATCTGCTACAGGCCGCCGGGCTGTACCCACCCCCTCCGGGTGCCAGCGAATTGATCGGCATGGAGGTCTCCGGCGTCATCGACTCGGTCGCCGACGACGTGCCGGACTGGACGCCGGGGCAGGAAGTCTGCGCTTTGCTGGCGGGCGGCGGCTACGCCGAATACGTCGCGGTCCCGGCCGGCCAACTACTACCGCATCCCGCCGGCCTCGATCTGGTCGACTCGGCCGGCGTGCCGGAGGTGGCGTGCACGGTCTGGTCGAACCTGGTGATGACCGCGCATCTGCACGAGGGCCAGCTGCTCCTGATGCACGGTGGCGCCAGCGGTGTGGGCAGCCACGCGATTCAGGTCGCCCGCGCGCTCGGCGCCCGGGTCGCGGTCACCGCCGGCTCGGCGGCGAAGCTGGAGGCGTGTCGCGAACTCGGCGCCGAGATCCTGATCAATTACCGCGACGAGGACTTCGTCGAGCGCGTCCAGCAGGCCACCGACGGCCGCGGCGCCGACGTGATCTTCGACATCATGGGCGCGGCCTATCTCGACCGGAACATCGACGCGTTGGCCACCGAGGGCCGGCTGGTGATCATCGGCATGCAGGGCGGCGTCAAGGGCGAGCTCAACATCGGCAAGCTGATGGGCAAACGCGCCCATGTGATCGGCACGACGCTGCGGGCCCGCCCGACCTACGGGCCGAACAGCAAGAGCGAGGTCGTCGCGGAGGTGGCGGCATCGGTGTGGCCGTTGATCGCCGACGGACGCGTGCGGCCGATCATCGGCGCGCGGCTGCCGATCCAGGAGGCCGCCGAGGCGCACCGCATGCTTTCCTCCGGCGAGGTGACCGGAAAGATCGTGCTGACGGTGTAGCGCGGAAAGGCTAACCCAGCGACGCGAGCGCGCGGACCAACTGGTCCACCTCGGCCGTCGTCGAGTAGTGCGACAGCCCGACAGTGACCGCCCCGCCTACGTCGTTGACGCCGATCACCTCGAGCACCCGCGAGTTGGCGTTGGAGATGGCCAGGATTCCGTTGTCGGCCAGCCGCTGCACGACCCGCTCGGCCGGCACATCGTGCACGGCGAAGCTGACCACCGGGATCCGCGACTCGGGCCGGGCGATCACCACCACCCGCTGCAGCGAGCGCAGCGAGCTCATCAGGTAATCGAAGATGCCGTCTAGGTAGGTGGTCGCGGACTGTATTGAGGTGGAAAGCCTTTCGCGTCGAGTACCGCGGGCCGACTCGTCGAGCGAGGCGAGGTATTCGATACTTGCGACGAAGCCGCCGAGCAGGCCGTACTGATGTACGCCGACCTCGAGACGGGCCGGGCCGGTCGCATACGGGTTGGTCGACACCGAGGTGAATGTGTTGATCATCGCCGGGTCGCGGAACACCAACGCGCCGACCGGTGGCCCACCCCAGTTGACGGCGTTGATCGCCACCACGTCGGCGTCGATGTCGTCGATGTCGATCAGCCGGTACGGCGCAGCGGCGGAGTGGTCGACGATCACGAACCCGCCGACGTCGTGGACCAGCTTCGTCACCGGCCGCAGATCGGTGACCGTCCCGAGCGTTCCCGAGGCCGAACTCACCGCGACCAATCGGGTCGCCTGACCGATCAGGCCTTCCCACTGCCACGACGGCAGGTCGCCGGTCTCGATGTCGACCTCGGCCCATTTGACCTTGGCGCCGAATCGGTTGGCCGCGCGCAGCCAGGGCGCGATATTGGCCTCGTCGTCGAGTCGCGTAACGACCATCTCGTAGCCCAGCCCGGCCCGCGTCGACGATGCGTCGGCCAGCGACGCCAGCAACACCGCGCGATCGGCGCCGAGCACCACGCCACGGGGGTCGGCGTTGACCAGATCGGCCGCCGCTTGCCGCGCCGCCTCGAGCACGGCGGCGCTGCGTTTGGCCGAGGGATGCGGGCCGGCGGTGCTGGGGAACGAGCCGCGGAAGGCCGTCGACACGGTGGTGGCCACCGAGTCGGGGATGAGCATCCCGGTCGGCGCGTCGAAGTGCACCCAACCGTCCCCGAGTGACGGGTGCAACCCGCGCACTCGGGCGACGTCGTATGCCATACCAGCCACCTTAGAGCTACGCACAATAAGAGGAACCGTGACGGTAGCGGGCACCCGGATACGTCCCCGCCCTCCCGAGCCAGGTCACCCGGCCAGCCATACTAGTCGCGTGGGGCTCTGCTTCGGAACGCTGATCGCATTGTTTTTGCTCATCGTCCCGGGGGCCATCGTCGGACGAATCACCCAGTTAACGTGGCCGATCGCTGTCGCGATCGGCCCGGCGCTGACCTACGGCGTGGTGGCGCTGGCGATAATCCCGTTCGGCGCCATCGGAATTCCGTGGAACGGGTGGACGGCGCTGGCCGCATTGGCGGTGGTGTGCATCGTGATGATCAGCCTGCAGCCGTTGCTGGCCCGCTTCCGCGACGCGGATGCGCAAACGCTGGGCATCGACAGCCGCCAGGCTTTCGTCGTCGCGGCGGGGGTGGTGCTCGGTGGGTCGCTGGTGATGTGGGCCGCTTACCGCGGCGTCGTGCACTGGCAGTCCATCCCCAGCACCTGGGACGCGGTCTGGCACGCCAACACGGTCCGCTTCATCCTCGACACCGGCCAGGCGTCGTCGACGCACATGGGCGAGCTGCGCAATGTCGAGACGCATCAGCCGCTGTACTACCCGTCGGTCTTCCACGCGCTGACCGCGGTCTACTGCCAACTCACCGGGGCGGCGCCGACGACGGGCTACACGATCAACTCGATCGCTGCGTCGGCGTGGCTCATCCCGTCCAGCGCCGCGATGCTGACCTGGCAGCTGGCTCGTCCGCGCACGCCGTACGCCGCGGGGCTGGCCGCCACCGCCGCCGCGCTGTCGGCGTCGTTCACGTCGGTGCCTTACGTCGAGTTCGGCACCGCGGCGATGCCGAACCTGGCGGCCTACGGGGTCGCGATCCCGACCTTCGTGCTGGTGACCTCGACGCTGGCGCATCGTGACCGCGTCCCGGCGGCGGTGCTGGCGTTGGTCGGCATCTTCTCGGTCCACCTCACCGGCGGGTTCGTGGTGATCCTGTTCGCGGCGGCGTGGTGGCTGATGGACGTGTGGTGGCATCCGGTGCGTGGCCGCCTCGCCGACCTGCTGACGCTGTGCGCGTCAGGGGTGCCGGCGCTGCTGATCCTGGCGCCGCAGTTCATCGGGGTGGCCAAGCAGGCCGACATCATCGCGGGCCACGCCTTTCCGAGCTTCAAGACCGTCAAGCAGGGTGTGATCGACGCGCTGCTGCTGCACACCCGCCACCTCAACGACTTCCCGATCCAGTACGCACTGGTCGTGTTGAGCGGCATCGGGATGGCGATCCTGCTGTACAAGAAAGTCTGGTGGCCGCCCGCGCTCTGGCTGCTGCTGACCATCGCGACGATCTATTCGGGGGCTCCGTTCCGCAATCCGCTGGGAACGGCGATCGAGCAGTTCAGCCAGTTCTTCTACAACGACCCGCGGCGGCTCTCGGCGGTGGTGACGATGCTGGTGACGCCGATGGCGGCGGTCGCGGTGTTCGCGTTGGTGGTCGGCACGATCACCCTGGCTCGCCGCGCCGTGCTGCATCGCCTCAAAGTGCCTGACGCCGTGTGGATTTCGGCTGCCGTGGCGCTACTCGCGCTGACCAGTGTGCTGACCGCCAGGCACTACCTCTACCGGCATCTTGTGTTGTTCGGCGACAAGTACGACTCGGTGATCATCAACCAGCACGACCTCGACGCGATGGCCCACCTGGCCTCGTTGCCGGGCGCGCGCGACACCTTGATCGGCAACTCGAACATCGACGGCACCGCGTGGATGTACGCGGTGGCCGACCTGCACCCGTTGTGGACGCACTACGACTACCCGCAGCAGACGGGCCCGGGCTTTTACCGCTACATCTTCTGGGCCTACGCCGACGCCGACGCACTCCCGAACGTGCCCGAGGACAAGCGGGCGCTGGTGCCGGAGGCGATCAAGGCGCTCAACATCCGCTACATCCTGACCAGCGCGCCGACGGTTCGCGGGTTCAAGGTGCCCGACGGATTACTGTTGATTGATCATTCGAAGTGGTGGACGAAGATCTACGACAACGGTGACGCCTGGATCTACGAATGGCTGGGTCCGCAGCGCGCCCCGACTCCCGAAGGTGACAAGCATTGAGTAACGACGACGACATCGAAGTCATCGGCGGCGTCGACCCCCAGCTGATGGCAACCGGCCGCGATGACGACGACCGGTCGATCACCGACCTGGTCGAGCAGCCGGCGAAGGTGATGCGGATCGGCACCATGATCAAGCAACTCCTCGAAGAGGTGCGCGCGGCTCCGCTCGACGAGGCCAGCCGTAACCGGCTGCGCGAGATCCACGCCACCAGCATCCGAGAGCTCGAAGAAGGGCTGGCGCCGGAACTACGCGAAGAGCTCGACCGGCTCACGCTCCCGTTCACCGAGGGCAGCATCCCGTCGGACGCCGAATTGCGGATCGCGCAGGCCCAGCTGGTCGGCTGGCTGGAAGGACTGTTCCACGGCATTCAGACCGCGCTGTTCGCCCAGCAGATGGCCGCCCGCGCGCAGATCGAGCAGATGCGCGAACAGCGTGGCCTGCCGGCCGGCCCGTCCCGACCCGGCGACTCGGGTCCTGGACATTCGGGTTCTGGCACTGGGCAGTACCTGTAGGCAACCCGGTGACACCGACTGGTCCGCACATCGAGACCCACGACGCGTGGGTCGAGTTTCCGATCTTCGATGCCAAGTCGCGGTCGCTGAAGAAGACGTTCCTGGGCGGCTCGATCGGCCGGAACGCGTCCAACGTGGTGGTCATCGAGGCGCTGCGGGACATCACCATGTCGCTGGAACTCGGTGACCGGGTCGGACTGGTCGGCCACAACGGTGCCGGGAAATCGACTCTGCTGCGGCTACTTTCGGGCATCTACGAGCCGACTCGCGGCTCTGCAATCGTCCGCGGCCGGGTGGCGCCGGTGTTCGACCTCGGCGTCGGGATGGACCCGGAGATCTCCGGCTACGAGAACATCCTCATCCGCGGGCTGTTCCTGGGGCAGACCCGTAAGCAGATGCTGGCCAAGGTCGACGAGATCGCGGAGTTCACCGAACTCGGCGACTACCTGTCGATGCCATTGCGGACCTACTCCACCGGCATGCGGGTGCGGTTGGCGATGGGCGTGGTCACCAGCATCGACCCGGAGATCCTGCTGCTCGACGAGGGCATCGGCGCCGTCGACGCGGACTTCCTGAAGAAGGCGCAGACCAGGTTGCAGTCGTTGGTCGAGCGCTCCGGAATCCTGGTCTTCGCAAGCCATTCCAATGAATTCCTGGCACGGCTCTGCAAGACCGCGATGTGGATCGATCACGGCGTCATCAAGCAGACCGGCAGCATCGAAGACGTGGTTCGGGCCTACGAGGGCGAGGACGCCGCTCGGCATGTGCGCGAGGTGCTGGCCGAGACCGCACGCGACCAGCTCGCGAGTAACGCTCCCGCGGATGAGTGACCCGCCGGCGACGATGCAGAGCGCAGCGATGAGGAGGAGCAGCGCATGACCATGGTCTGCGCCGTCGTGGTGACCCACCGGCGCCCCGACCAACTCGCCAAGTCGCTCGATGTGCTGAGCAACCAGAGCCGGCCGGTTGACCAGCTCATCGTCGTCGATAACGACGCCGACGAGCGGGTGCGCGATCTGGTTGCCGGACAACCTATTCCGACGACATATCTGTCGTCGCACCGAAACCTGGGTGGCGCAGGCGGTTTCGCGCTCGGCATCCTGCAGGCGCTGGCGCTCGGGGCCGACTGGGTGTGGCTGGCCGACGACGACGGGCATCCGCGGGATAGCGAAGTGCTCGCCACGCTGCTGGCGTGCGCCGACAAGCACCGACTGGCCGAGGTGTCGCCGATGGTGTGCAACGCCGACGAGCCGACGAAGCTCGCATTCCCGTTGCGGCGTGGCCTGGTCTGGCGGCGCCGCGTCGACGAGTTGCGCACCGAGGCCGGCCAGGACCTGCTGCCGGGCATCGCGTCGCTGTTCAACGGCGCGCTGTTTCGGGCGTCGGCGTTCGAGGCGATCGGCGTTCCGGATCTGCGGCTGTTCGTCCGCGGCGACGAGGTGGAGATGCACCGTCGGCTGGTCCGCTCCGGGCTGGCATTCGGCACCTGCCTCGACACGGCGTACCTGCATCCCTGCGGCTCGGCGGAGTTCAAGCCGATTCTCGGCGGGCGGATGCACACGCAATATCCCGACGACGCGACCAAGCGCTACTTCACCTATCGCAATCGCGGCTACCTGATGGCGCAGCCGGGTCTGCGCAAACTCCTTGTGCAGGAATGGCTTCGGTTCGGCTGGTTCTTCCTGATCTCCCGTCGCGACCCCAAAGGTCTGCTGGAGTGGCTGCGGCTGCGCCGGCTGGGCCGACGGGAACAGTTTGAAAGGCCCTCGAGTGACGATCGTTGACGTTGCCGCACAGTCGAAGACGATGACCCGCGCCTGGGGCGACCTGGTCGACGGGTATCGCCGCCGCGAGCTGTGGCTGCATCTGGGCTGGCAGGACATCAAGCAGCGCTACCGCCGCTCGGTGCTGGGCCCATTCTGGATCACCATCGCCACCGGCACCACCGCCGTCGCGATGGGCGGCCTGTATTCGAAGCTGTTTCACCTGCAGCTGTCGGTGCACCTGCCCTACGTCACGCTCGGGCTGATCATCTGGAACCTGATCAACGCGTCGATCCTCGAGGGCGCGGACGTGTTCGTCGCCAACGAGGGATTGATCAAGCAGCTGCCGACGCCGCTGAGCGTGCACGTGTACCGGCTGGTGTGGCGGCAGATAATCCTGTTCGGGCACAACATCGTCATCTACGTGATCATCGCGATCATCTATCCGAAGCCGTGGTCGTGGGCCGACCTGGCGGTGATCCCGGCGCTGGGGCTGATCGTGCTGAACTGCGTCTGGGTGTCGCTCTGCTTCGGCATCCTGTCGACGCGCTTCCGCGACATCGGTCCGCTGCTGTTCTCCGTCGTCCAGCTGTTGTTCTTCATGACGCCGATCATCTGGAACGACGACACGCTGCGGCAGCAGGGCGCCGGTCAGTGGTCGAAGATCGTCGAGCTCAACCCGCTGCTGCACTACCTCGATCTGGTGCGCGCCCCGCTGCTGGGCGCCCACCAAGACCTGCGGCACTGGGTCGTGGTGATCGGGCTGACCGTGCTGGGCTGGGTGGTGGCGGCCTTCGCGATGCGGCAGTACCGCGCTCGCGTGGCCTACTGGGTCTAGCGGCCGCCGTAGACTCTCCGCCGATGGCTGAGATCGCGGCGAATACCCAGCTGCCGCTGAAAACACAGGCGTGGCGCTTCATCGTCACCGGCGGGCTGTCGGCGGTCGTCGACTTCGGGCTGTATGTGCTGCTGCTACACCTCGGCCTGCAGGTCAATGTAGCCAAGTCGCTCAGCTTCATCGCCGGCACCACCACGGCCTACCTGATCAATCGCCGCTGGACGTTCCAGGCCCCGCCCAGCCGGGCCCGCTTCGTCGCGGTCTGCGTGCTCTACGCGCTCACCTATTGCGTGCAGGTCGGCATCAACTACGCCTTCTACCTGCAGTTCGCCGACGAGTCGTGGCGGGTGCCGGCCGCGTTCGTGATCGCCCAGGGCACGGCGACGGTGATCAACTTCGTCGTCCAGCGAGCAGTGATCTTCCGCCTGCGCTGAGCAGCAGCCTGCAGCGGGTACCCTCTTTGACGATGTTGAGCAGCGACATTCCCACCACGAAAACCCCGCTGACCGGGTTTGGCCGCACCGCGCCGTCGGTAGCGGAGGTGTTGTCGACCCCGGACACCGAGCTGATCGCCAAGGCCGTCGGCCAGGTCGCCAACGACGGCGGGCGCGGCGTGATCGCCCGCGGTCTCGGCCGTTCTTACGGCGACAACGCCCAGAACGGCGGCGGTCTGGTGATCGACATGACGCCGCTGAACAAGATCCACCGGATCGACACCGACACCCGGCTGGCCGAGGTCGACGCCGGCGTCAGCCTCGACCAGTTGATGAAGGCGGCGCTACCGTTCGGGCTGTGGGTACCGGTGCTGCCGGGCACCCGGCAGGTCACCGTCGGCGGCGCGATCGCCTGTGACATCCACGGCAAGAACCACCACAGTGCGGGCAGCTTCGGCAACCACGTGGTGTCGATGGACCTGCTGACGGCCGACGGGCAGATCCGCCACCTTGAGCCGAACGGCTCTGACAGCTCAGAGTCCGAGCTGTTCTGGGCGACCGTCGGCGGCAACGGGCTGACCGGCATCGTGCTTCGGGCCGTCATCGCGATGACCCCGACCGAGACGGCGTACTTCATCGCCGACGGGATCGCGACGTACGATCTGGACGAGACGGTCGCGGTGCACCTCGACGGCACCGAGGACAACTACACCTACTCCAGCGCCTGGTTCGACTCGATCAGCGCGCCGCCCAAGCTGGGCCGTGCGGCGATCAGCCGCGGCAGCCTGGCCACGGTCGATCAGCTGCCGCCCAAGCTCGCGAAGAACCCGCTGCAGTTCACCGCCCCGCAGTTGCCCGCCGTGCCCAACGTCTTCCCGGTCGGCGTGATGAACAAGCTGACCTGCAGCATGGTTGGTGAAGCCTTCTACCGGATGAGCGGGAACTACCAGGACAAGGTCGTCAACCTGACGCAGTTCTATCACATGCTCGATCTGACGACGGGCTGGCAATATGCCTATGGCCCAAGGGGTTTCGCTCAGCATCAGTTCCTGGTGCCGCCGGACGCGATGGAAGAGTTCAAAGGCATCATCCGGTGGATCCAAACTCAGGGCCAGTACTCATTCCTCAACGTCTTCAAGCTCTTCGGCCCTGGCAACAAAGCGCCGCTGAGCTTCCCGATGGCCGGCTGGAACGTCGCGATGGACTTCCCGAACAAGCCCGGCGTCAACGAGTTCCTCAACGAACTCGATTCCCGCGTCATGGAATTCGGTGGCCGGGTGTACACCGCCAAGGACTCGCGCACCACCGCCGAGAACTTCCACGCCATGTATCCCCGCATCGATGAGTGGATTGCGGTGCGCCGCAAGGTCGATCCGACCGGAGTCTTCGTCTCCGACATGGCCAGACGTTTGGAGCTGCTGTAAATGGTGCTTGACGCCGTAGGAAATCCCCAGGCCATCCTGTTGCTGGGTGGGACGTCGGAGATCGGGCTGGCGATCTGCGAGCGCTACCTCCGCAACGCGAACGCCCGCGTCGTGCTGGCCGACCTGCCCGACCACCCGGGCAAGGACAAGGCGGTCGCGCAGATGAAGGCTGCGGGCGCAAAGTCGGTCGAGTGGATCGACTTCGACGGCATCGATACCGCCGGCCACCCAGCGGTGATCGATGCGGCGTTCGCAGGCGGCGATATCGATGTCGCGATCGTCGCGTTCGGCCTGCTCGGCGACGCCGAGGAGTTATGGCAGAACCAGCGCAAGGCGGTGCAGATCGCCCAGATCAACTACACCGCAGCGGTTTCTGTCGGCGTGCTGCTGGGCGAGAAGATGCGTGCCCAGGGCTTCGGCCGCATCATCGCGATGAGTTCGGTCGCCGGTGAGCGGGTGCGCCGGTCCAACTTCGTCTACGGCTCCACCAAGGCCGGGCTGGACGGCTTCTACCTCGGCCTCGGAGAAGCGTTGCGCGAGTACGGGGTTCGCGTTCTCGTGATTCGCCCCGGGCAGGTTCGCACCACCACCACACTCGACCACTGGAAGTCGACGGGCGCCAAGGAGGCGCCGTTCACCGTCGACAAGGAGTTCGTCGCGGAGCTCGCGGTGACCTCGGCCGCCAAGGGCAAGGAACTCGTCTGGGCGCCTGGCCCGGTCCGCTACCTGATGGCGGTGCTGCGGCACATCCCGCGGCCGATCTTCCGCAAGCTGCCCCTTTAGATGCGCAACGCGCTGGCCACCGTCGGCCACATGGCTATCGCGGTTGCGATCGCGGCGGCGGTTTCGGTGGTGTCGCTGGCCGCAATCGCGCGGGTGCAGTGGCCGGCATTTCCGTCGTCGAATCAACTGCACGCGCTGACCACGGTCGGCCAGGTCGGTTGTCTGGCCGGATTGCTCTGTGCCGGTTGGCTTTTCCGGAGCGGTCGACACCTCGTAGCCCACCTGCTGGCCCTGGTGTTCGTATCGGCGTTCTCGGTGGTGACGCTCGGCATGCCGCTGGGCGCCACCAAGCTCTACCTGTTCGGCATCTCGGTCGACCAGCAGTTCCGCACCGAATACCTGACGCGGCTGACCGACAGCTCGACGCTGCACGACATGACGTACATCGGGTTGCCGCCGTTCTACCCGCCGGGCTGGTTCTGGGTGGGCGGCCGCGTGGCGGCGCTGACCGGCACCTCCGGGTGGGAGACGTTCAAGCCCTGGGCCATCACATCCATCACCATCGCGATCGCCGTGGCATTGGTGTTGTGGGCGAGGATGATTCGCTTCGAGTACGCGCTGATCGTCACCGCCGCGACCGCCGCGGTGACACTGGCCTACAGCTCGCCGGAGCCGTACTCGGCGATGATCACGGTGCTGCTGCCGCCGGTGCTGATCTTGACCTGGTCGGGTCTGCGCGGCGGAACCCGCGGCGGCGGTTGGGCCGCGGTGGTCGGTGCCGGGTTGTTCCTCGGCGTCGCGGCGACCTGCTACACGCTGCTGCCCGCCGTGAGCGCGTTCACGGTGACGTTGATGGCGCTGGCAGTGGCGGCCGCCCGCTGGAAGCAGGGCCCGAAGCAGGCGCTGAACCCGCTGCTGCGGCTGGGCGTGATCGGCGCCGTCGCGGCGGCGGTCGCGTCGGTCACCTGGCTGCCGTTCCTGCTGCGTGCGGCACGCGACCCGGTCAGCAACAGCGGTAGCGCCTTCCACTACCTGCCGGCCGACGGTGCCGAGCTGACCTTCCCGATGCTGAAGTTCACCCTGCTCGGAGCGCTGTGTCTGATCGGCACGCTGTGGCTGGTGGTGCGGGCCCGCGCGTCGGTGCGGGCGGGCGGGCTGGCGATCGGCGTCCTTGCCATCTACGCGTGGTCGCTGCTGTCGATGCTGACCACGCTGGCGCGCAGCACGCTGCTGTCCTTCCGGCTGCAGCCGACGCTGACGGTGTTGCTGACGACGGCGGGTGTCTTCGGCTTCGTCGAAGGCACCCGGGCTCTGGCCGGACGCAGCCGGGCGGTGCTTCCCGTCGCGGCGGCGATCGGGCTCACCGGAGCGATCGCCTTCGCGCAGGACATCCCCGACGTGCTGCGGCCCGACCTGACCATCGCCTACACCGACACCGACGGCCACGGCCAGCGCGGCGACCGTCGTCCACCCAGCTCGGAGAAGTTCTACGGCGACATCGACGCCGCGATCACCAAGGCGACCGGCAAGCCGCGCGACCAGACGGTGGTGCTGACCGCCGACTACAGCTTCCTGTCCTATTACCCCTACTACGGCTTCCAGGGGCTGACGTCGCACTACGCCAACCCGCTGGCCCAGTTCGACAAGCGGGCGGCCGCGATCAAGGACTGGGGCAAGCTGAAGGCCGCCGACCCCTTTGTCCACGCCCTGGACACGCTGCCGTGGGCGCCGCCGACGGTGTTCCTGATGCGGCATGGCGGCTCGGCGGGCGCTTCACCTGCTGGCATGGGAAGCACGTACACCCTGCGGCTGGCCGAGGACGTCTACCCCAACCAGCCGAATGTGCGCCGTTACACGGTCGAGCTCAACGCCGCGATCTTCGACGATCCGCGGTTCAACGTGACCAAGATCGGGCCCTTCGTGCTGGCCATTCGCAAACCCTGATGGCCACCGAGGCGTCGCGACGCGAGCAATTAGCATCTACCCCCGTGGGCGATACGAACGGCAGAAGCTATCGGTCTGCCCGCTTCGTCGCCGTCGTCGCCGGTCTGCTGGGCACCCTGCTGGCCATCGCCACCCCGCTGCTGCCGGTCAAACAGACCACCGCCCAACTGAACTGGCCGCAGAACGGCGTGCTCGGCAGCGTCGAAGCGCCGCTGATCGGGTACGTAGCCACCGACCTCAACATCAGCATCCCGTGCCAGGCGGCCGCCGACCTTTCCGGCCAAGGCAAGACCGTACTGTTGTCGACGGTCCCCAAGCAGGCGCCCAAGGCCATCGATCGCGGCCTGCTCATCGAGCGCGCCAACGACGACCTGGCGCTGGTCGTGCGCAACGTCCCGCTGGTCGTCGCGCCGCTGAGCCAGGTGCTGGGTCCCGACTGCCAGAAGCTGGTCTTCACCGCGCACGCCGACCGGGTGATCGGCGAGTTCATCGGCCTCAAGCAAGGGCCCAACTCCGAGCACCCCGGCGCCGCGCTGCGCGGTGAGCGCAGCGGTTACGACTTCCGGCCGCAGATCGTCGGCGTCTTCACCGACCTGACCGGCCCGGCCCCGCCCGGCCTGACCCTCTCGGCCACCATCGACACCCGCTACAGCAGCTCGCCGACGCCGCTGAAGATGGCCGCCATGGTGCTCGGCATCGCGCTGACGCTGGCCGCCTTGATCGCGCTGCACCTGCTGGACACCGCCGACGGCACCCGGCACCGCCGCTTCCTGCCGCCGCGCTGGTGGTCGATCAGCGGGCTGGACGGCCTGGTCACGCTGGCGCTGGTGTGGTGGCACTTCGTCGGCGCCAACACCGCCGACGACGGCTACATCCTGACCATGGCCCGGGTTTCCGAGCACGCCGGCTACATGGCCAACTACTACCGCTGGCTGGGCACGCCCGAGGCGCCATTCGGCTGGTACTACGACCTGCTGGCGCTGTGGGCCCACGTCAGCACCACGAGCATCTGGATGCGGCTGCCGACGCTGCTGATGGCGCTGGCGTGCTGGTGGGTGATCAGCCGGGAGGTCATCCCACGGCTGGGTCACGCGGTGAAGATCTCCCGCGCAGCGGCGTGGACGGCGGCGGGCACCTTCTTGGCGGTGTGGCTGCCACTGGACAACGGGTTGCGACCGGAGCCGATCATCGCGGTCGGCATCCTGCTGACCTGGTGCTCGGTCGAGCGGGCCGTGGCCACCAGCCGGCTGCTGCCGGTGGCGGCGGCCTGCATCATCGGCGCGCTGACGCTGTTCTCCGGGCCGACCGGTATCGCGTCGATCGGCGCGTTGCTGGTGGCAATCGGGCCGCTGCGCACCATCATTGCGCGCCGGTCCCGACAGTTCGGGGTGCTGCCGCTGCTGGCTCCGATCGTCGCCGCGGTGAGCGTCAACGCGATCCTGATCTTCCGCGACCAGACGCTGGCCGGCGAGTTGCAGGCAACCTCCCTCAAGCGCGCGCTCGGCCCGAGCCTGAGCTGGTTCGACGAGCACATCCGCTACGAGCGGCTGTTCATGGCCAGCCCGGATGGGTCGGTCGCACGGCGCTTCGCGCTGCTGGTGTTGCTGGTTGCGCTGACGGTGTCGGTCGCAATGACGTTGCGCAAGGGGCGAATTCCGGGCACCGCGGCGGGGCCGAGTCGCCGCATCATCGGCATCACCGTGATCTCGTTCATCGCGATGATGTTCACGCCGACCAAGTGGACGCATCACTTCGGGGTGTTCGCCGGGCTGGCCGGTTCGCTGGGAGCGTTGGCGGCGGTGGCGGTGACCGCGGTCGCGATGCGTTCGCGACGCAATCGGACACTGTTCGCGGCCGTGGTGCTGTTCGTCGTCGCGCTGTCTTTCGCCAGCGTCAATGGCTGGTGGTACGTCTCCAATTTTGGTGTGCCTTGGTCAAATGCGTTCCCGCAGTGGCATTTCGGATTCACTACCGGATTCCTTGCGCTCAGCGTTCTGGTGTCGCTGCTGGCAGCCTGGTTCCACTTCGTCAAGAGCGATAGCGACGCCGATCCGCCCAATGATTCGCGGCTGGGCCGAATCATCCGGTCCCCGTTGGCAATTGCCGCGTGGGCGCTGGTCTTCTTCCAAGTCCTGTCGCTGACGCTGGGAATGACGGACCAGTACCCGGCGTGGTCGGTGGGCCGGTCCAACCTGCAGGCGCTGACGGGTAAGACGTGCGGCCTGGCCACCGACGTCCTCGTCGAGCAGGATCCCAACGCCGGGCTACTCGAGCCGGTGTCGGCCGACGAGAAGGATCCGCTTGCAGGCGGTTTCGCCGAGGGCTTCGACGCCAACGGCATACCGTCGACGGTGTCGGCCGACCCGGTGATGGAACGGCCCGGCGATCGCAGCTTCGTCAGCGACGACGGGAGCGTCAACAGCGAAGCCGGCACCGAGGGTGGCACCACGGCCGCGCCCGGGGTCAACGGCTCGCGCGCCCGGCTGCCTTTCGGCCTCGACCCCGCCCACACTCCGGTGCTGGGCAGCTGGCGCTCCGGCGTCCAGGTGCCGGCCCGGCTGCGGTCGGCCTGGTACAAGCTGCCTCCCCGCAGCGAGTCGGGGCCGCTGCTGGTGGTCTCGGCCGCCGGCCGGTTCAACTACGACGAAGTCGAGATCCAGTGGGCCACCGACAAGCAAGCCGCTGACAACAAGCCGGGCGGCTCGACCGGCCTCGCCGACGTCGGCGCGGCGCCGGCCTGGCGCAACCTGCGGGCGCCGTTGTCCGCGCTGCCCGCCGACGCCACCCAGGTGCGGGTCGTGGTCAGCGACGAGGACCTGGCGCCCATGCACTGGATCGCCGTCACTCCGCCGCGCATCCCGCGGCTGCGCACCCTGCAGGACCTCGTCGGCTCGACGGAGCCGGTGATGCTGGACTGGCTCGTCGGCCTAGCCTTCCCGTGCCAGCGGCCATTCGGCCACCAGAACGGCGTCGATCAGGTGCCGAAGTGGCGGATCCTGCCCGACCGGTTCGGCGCCGAAGCCAATTCGCCGGTGATGGACAAGAACGGCGGCGGCCCGCTGGGCGTCACCGAACTCCTGGTGCGCGCCAGCACGCTGTCGACGTATCTGAACGACGACTGGTCACGCGACTGGGGCGCGTTGCAGCAACTGACGCCGTACTACCCGGACGCGGGCCCCGCCGAACTCGACCTTGGGTCGGCCACCCGCAGCGGCCTGTGGAGTCCTGCCCCGCTACGCCGCGGCTAAATCAGTAGGCGACTTGCCCCGCGACCCGCGCGGAACGCGGTGAAGCAGGCGGTCACCGCCAGAATCGCGAAGACGGCGAATGCCCACCGGGCGGCTGAAGCTCCGCCGCCGTCGACCAGATTCACCACAACGCCGGCCAGCCCGGCGCCGAATGCGCCGAAAATCAATTGCACCGAGTTGATTGCGGTAGCGGCGGCCCCGCCCTCGGCGGGATCGTCGACGTCACTCATCGCCCACGCCGACAGGTGCGGCCAAGCGGCGCCGATACCGACCCCGACCGCCAGCAGTCCGAACGCGCAGATGATGACGATGCCTGCCGTCGCGTCTTGAACGTGGGTGATCCCGGCCAGCGCCAGGCCGCCCGCCATGACCATCGGCGCGGCGATCACCACGGCCACGACAGTGCGGGCTTTGTTCAGCGAGCCGCTGCCGAACCCGCTGATCGTCCAGCCCAGCGACAACGCGGCGCCGAGTAGTCCCGCGACGATCGGCCCGAGGTGCGCCAGTCGCTGGCCGAACAACGGCACATACAGGTCGACCTTGGTTGCGGCGACCAACAGGCCCAACGTCAGGTAGACCCACTTCAGCGGGCCGAAGCCGTAGACGCTGGCGGGCAGCACAGCGGTATCCATCCGGCGGTCTACCACCAGAAATACGCCGATCAACACGGCGCTGAGGATCAACAGCCCCGCCGTCGCGAGCGTATTGTGCGGCAGCGACGCCACACTGACCGTCAGCGCGGCCGCACCCAGCAGAATGACCGACGGAATCGGAATCCGGGCCGAATCACGGTCGGGAGGCTGCTCGGTGCCGTCCGTCGTCAGCAGCCCAGGCGCGAGCACCGCCATCGCAAGGCTCAGCATCGCCAGCAGGCCGAACGCCCAGCGCCACGCGCCGTACTGCGCGAAGAATCCGCCCAGCGCGGGACCGAGCAGGGCGCCGATGCCCCACGTCGAGGCGGTGAGCGCAGAACCTCGGCTCCAGAGTCTTCGCGGCAATACCGCGTTGATCACCGCGAAGCTCAGGCCGCACAACAGTCCGCCCGCGAGCCCCTGAAAAAGGCGGCCCACCAGCAAGATCCCCATGTTGGGGGCGGCCGCGCAGACCAGGCTCCCGGCGCCTAAGACGGCGAAACCCCCCACGAAGGAGATGGCCGCACCGATGCGGTGCAGCAGCGCGTTGACCGTCGCTGCGGCGACCACCGACCCGACGAGATACAGCGTCGTCACCCACGCATAGATGCGCTCCCCGCCGATCTCGTTGATCGTGCTCGGCAGCATGCTGATCGTGAGGAATTCGTTGGTCGAATACAGGACCACGCCCCCAGCGACCAGAGCCGTCGTCCGCGAATAGGGGGAACTCCACAACTCTCGCCAATGGCCGGTGGTGGATTGTTTCTGCTCCGTTAAATTCACCACCGCTGACTTACTAAACCATGTTTCATACGGGGAGTCGAACGAGCTACCGGGCCTCGTCACGGCCCGTCGACCTGGGTGATCCGCGTCGGATGACGCATTGACCTGCACCGTCATCAGCTAGCTTCCTATGAATCCGGTTTGAATCGTGCGCGACACATTCTTGTGCCCGGCGGCCGCCCGGCTCAAACGAGTGGCATCTATCTGATTTCCGGACGCCCGCGCCGCGGTATTGCGGGGTCGCCATGTAACCGGCGTATTGCGCATCTCTGTTCGGTGACGGCGATGGCTGCATCGTCGCCGGCCTGACTCGTTCGTCCGACTCCTCCTCAGCCCGCTCGGCGGGCTGCATCGTCGCCGGCCTGACTCGTTCGTCCGACTCCTCCTCAGCCCGCTCGGCGGGCTGCATCGTCGCCGGTGGTTAAGTCGCCTACCATCGTCCCTCGTGCCCCACGACGAGAGTGAGCGATCGCCGCACCGGCTCGCACGGGTGGTCGCCATCGTCGCGGGAATCCTCGGAGCATTGCTGTGCGCAGTGGTTCCACTGCTTCCGGTCACGCAGACGACGGCGACGATTCTGTGGCCGCAGGGCCTCAAAGACGGCCACATCACCGACATCACCGCGCCACTGGTGTCCGGGGCGCCGCGGGCCCTCGATATCTCCATTCCCTGCGGCGCGATCGCCACGCTGCCGGCCGATGGCGGCCTGGTGCTGTCGACGCTGCCCGTCGCCGGTTTCGAGACCGGCAAGAACGGGTTGTTCGTCCGGGCCAGCAAGGACACCGTCACCGTCGCGTTCCGTGACTCGGTCGCCGCGGCCGCTCCGCGCTCCGCGATCGCCGACGGCAAGTGCAGCGCGCTGCACATCTGGGCGGACGCGGTCGGGGCGCACGCGGACTTCATCGGCATCCCCGGCGCGACCGGCACGCTGGCCCCGGAGAAGAAGCCCGCGGTCGGCGGCATCTTCACCGACCTGACGGTCCCCGCGCAGCCTGGCCTGTCGGCGCGCATCGACGTCGATACCCGGTTCATCGTCGCCCCGACGCCGCTCAAGACGGCGGTGATGGCGCTGGGCGTGTTGTCGGTGCTGGCCTCGATCGCCGCGCTGGGTGTCCTCGACCGGTCAGCGGGACGGCGGACACCGCGCAATTGGCGGCATCTCTTCCAGGCCGGGCTCGCGACCTGGCTCGCCGACGCGGGCGTGATCTCGACGCTGCTGCTCTGGCACGTCATCGGCGCGACCTCGTCGGACGACGGCTACAACCTGACCATGGCGCGGGTGTCCGGGCAGGCCGGCTACGTCGCCAACTACTACCGCTACTTCGGCACCGTCGGAGGCGCCGTTCGACTGGTATCAGTCGGTGTTGGCGCAGTTCGCCTCGGTGAGTACCGCGGGCGTCTGGATGCGGCTGCCCGCCACGCTGGCCGCGGTCGCCACCTGGCTGATCATCAGCCGCTACATGCTGCGACGACTCGGCCCCGGCCGGGGCGGGCTGGCCGGCAACCGGATCGCGGTGTGGACCGCGGGAGCGGTGTTCCTGGCGGCCTGGCTGCCTTTCAACAACGGCCTGCGGCCCGAGCCGTTGATCGCTTTGGGTGTGGTGGCGACATGGGTGCTGGCCGAGGCCGCGATCGCGACCCGGCGCCTGGTACCGGCGGCGATGGCGATCATCGTGGCGATGTTGACCGCGACGCTGGCGCCGCAGGGCTTGATCGCCGTCGCCGCGCTGCTGGCCGCCGCTCGGCCGATCGCTCGAATCATTGTGCGGCGCAAGTCAACTGACGGACTGCTGGCGCCGTTGGCGGTGTTGGCCGCAGCGCTGTCGCTGATCCTCGTCGTGGTGTTCCGGTCGCAGACGCTGGCCACCGTCGCCGAGGCGGCGCGGATCAAGTACAAGGTCGGGCCGACGATCGCCTGGTACCAGGAGTTCCTGCGCTACTACTTCCTCACGGTGGAGAGCAACGCCGAGGGCTCGATGACCCGGCGCTTCGCGGTGCTGATCATGCTGCTGTGCCTGTTCGGCGTGCTGGTCATCCTGCTGCGGCGCGGCAAAGTCCCCGGCGTGGCGAACGGGCCGGCGTGGCGGCTGATCGGCACTACGCGCGATGGGCCTGTTGCTGCTGCACTTCACGCCGACGAAGTACGCTATCCAGTTCGGCGAGTTCGCCGGGCTGGCAGGCGCTTTGGGTGCGGTCATCGCGTTCGCATTGGCGCGGATCGGGCTGCACAACCGTCGGAACCTGACGCTGTATGTCACGGCCCTGCTGTTCATGCTGGCGTGGGCGACGTCCGGCATCAACGGATGGTTCTACGTCAACAACTACGGCGTGCCGTGGTACGACATCCAGCCGGTGATCGCGAGCCATCCGGTGACCTCGATGTTCCTGGCGTTGTCGATCGCGACCGGACTGCTCGCGGCCTGGCAGCACTTCCGGATGGACTACGCAGGACACACCGAGGTCGCCGACACCCGGCGCAACCGCGTGCTCGCATCGACGCCGCTGCTGGTCGTCGCGGTGATCATGGTGCTTCGGAGAGGTCGCGTCGCTGGGCAAGGGCGCCGTGCTGCGGTATCCGATGTACACCACCGGCAAGGCGAATTTCTATGCGATGCCTCCGGGCTCTCGTCGACGAGCTGCGCGATGGCCGACGACGTGCTGGCCGAGCCGGACCCGAATGAGGGTGTGCTGCAACCGGTCCCGGGCCAGAAGTTCGGCCCCGACGGACCGCTGGGCGGCGACAACCCGGTCGGCTTCACGCCACAGGGCGTCGGTGACAACCTGCAGTCCGACCCGGTCGTGACCAAGCCCGGCGTCGTCAACTCCGACGCCTCGCCGAACAAGCCGAACGCCTCGATCACCGACTCGGCCGGCACCGCCGGCGGCAAGGGCCCCAAGGGCGTCAACGGCTCGCAAGCCGCGCTGCCGTTCAGCCTCGACCCGGCGCGCACCCCGGTGATGGGCAGTTACGGCGAGAACACCCGCGCCGCGACGGCCACCTCGGCGTGGTACCAGATGCCACCCCGCACGCCCGACCGGCCGCTGGTCGTCGTCGCCGCCTCGGGCGCCATCTGGTCCTACAAAGAAGACGGCGACTTCATGCTACGGCCAGTCGCTCCGATTGCAATGGGGCGCAGCCAAACCCGACGGCAGCGTGCAGCCGCTCGGCCTGATGTTCCCGATCGACATCGGCCCGCAACCGGCGTGGCGCAACCTGCGCTTTCCGATGAGCTGGGCGCCGCCGGAGGCCAACGTGGCCCGGATCGTCGCCTACGACCCGAACCTCAGCGAAGACCAGTGGTTCGCGTTCACGCCGCCGCGGGTTCCGGTGATGAAGACGCTGCAGCAGCTGGTCGGCCCGCAGAAGCCGGTGCTGATGGACATCGCCACCGCCGCGAATTTCCCGTGCCAGCGGCCGTTTTCGGAACACCTCGGCATCGCCGAGCTACCCGACTACCGCATCCAGCCCGACCACAAGCAGACCTCGGCTTCGTCCAACCTCTGGCAGGCGTCGAAGTCCGGCGGGCCGTTCCTGTTCACCCAGGCGCTGATGTGGACGTCGACGGTGCCGACCTACCTGAGCGGCGACTGGTACCGCGACTGGGGTCAGGTGGAGCAGTACCATCGATGGCTCCCCGATGACGTTGCCCCGATTGCCGCCGTTGATCAGGGCGCCAGCACCGTGTCCGGCTGGAGCCGACAAGGACCGATTCGAGCACTGCCGTGAGCACACAGACAGACACCGTCTGCCTCGAAGACCACCCGCTGGGTCGCCACCGTCGCCGGCTTGATCGGCTTCCTGCTGTCGGTGGCCACGCCGCTGCTGCCCGTCGTCCAGACCACCGCCGACCTGAACTGGCCGCAGAACGGTCAGCTGAAAAGCGTCACGGCGCCGCTGATTTCGCTGACGCCGGTCGACTTCCACGCCTCCGTGCCATGCGAGATCGTGCGCGACCTGCCGGCCGAGGGCGGCGTCGTCTTGGGCACCGCGCCGCGAAAAGGCAAGGACGCCAACCTTCAAGCGCTGTTCGTGGTCGTCAACAAGCAACGGGTCGACGTCACCGACCGCAA
Organism: uncultured Actinomycetota bacterium; assembly: GCA_963822655.1. Taxonomy (GTDB): domain Bacteria; phylum Actinomycetota; class Actinomycetes; order Mycobacteriales; family Mycobacteriaceae; genus Mycobacterium. The sequence goes on along the minus strand of CAWGIJ010000010.1, from coordinate 179,930 downwards.
CGTGGTGATCCTGTCGGTGCCGCGCGACCAGGTCGAAGGAGCCGGGGGTGCCCCGGCTGTTCCAGCATCGACGTCAGCTCGACGCTGGCCGGGACTTTCGCCACCTTCGTCGGCCTCAAGGACCCGGGTGGCAAGGAGTTGCGCAGCGGCTACCCGGACCCGAACCTGCGGCCGCAGATCGTCGGAGTATTCACCGACCTGACCGGACCCGCGCCCGCGGGACTGAAGATGTCGGCCACGATTGACACCCGATTCTCCACCACCCCAACCACATTGAAACTCGCCGCGATGGTCGGCGCGATCCTGGCGACCATCGTCGCGCTGATCGCGCTGTGGCGCCTCGACCAGTTGGACGGCCACCGGATGCGCCGTTGGATACCGGCCAACTGGCGCACCTTCACCCTGGCCGACGCCACGATCGTCTCCGGGTTCGTGCTGTGGTGGGTGATCGGCGCGAACTCGTCGGATGACGGCTACATCCTGGGCATGGCCCGCGTCGCCGATCGGGCCGGCTACATGTCGAACTACTTCCGCTGGTTCGGCAGCCCCGAGGACCCGTTCGGCTGGTACTACAACTTGCTGGCGCTGATGACCCATGTCAGCGACTCGAGCCTGTGGATTCGGTTGCCCGACTTGGTCGCCGGCCTGGTCTGCTGGCTGCTGCTGTCGCGTGAGGTGCTGCCCCGGTTGGGGCCGGCGGTCACTCGCAGCAAGGCCGCCAACTGGGCGGCCGGCCTGGTGCTGCTGACGGCGTGGATGCCGTTCGACAACGGTCTGCGGCCCGAACCGATCATCGCCGTCGGTTCACTGATCACCTACGTGCTGATCGAGCGTTCGATGCGGTACAGCCGCATGACGCCCGCCGCGCTGGCGGTGGTGACGGCGGCCTTCACGCTCGGCGTGCAGCCCACCGGACTGATCGCGGTAGCGGCGTTGGTGGCCGGTGGTCGTCCGATCCTGCGGATTCTGGTGCGCCGCCACCGCGTGGTGGGTACCTGGCCGCTGGTGGCGCCGATGCTGGCCGCCGGAACGGTGATCCTGCCCGTGGTGTTCGCCGACCAGACGCTGTCAACGGTCCTGGAAGCCACCAGGATTCGCACGGCGATCGGCCCGAGCCAGGCCTGGTACACCGAGAACCTGCGCTACTACTACCTCTTCCTGCCGACGGTGGACGGTTCGCTGTCGCGGCGGTTCGGCTTCCTGATTACGGCGTTGTGCCTATTCACCACCGTGTTCATCATGTTGCGGCGCAAGCGGGTTCGCGGGGTGGCCCGCGGCCCGGCCTGGCGGCTGATGGGCGTCATCTTCGGCACGATGTTCTTCCTGATGTTCACCCCGACCAAGTGGGTGCACCACTTCGGATTGTTCGCTGCCGTGGGTGCGGCGATGGCCGCACTGGCGACCGCGCTGGTGTCCCCGGCGGTGCTGCGCTGGTCGCGCAACCGGATGGCGTTCCTGGCCGCAGTGCTGTTCGTGCTGGCGTTGTGCTTCGCGACCACCAACGGCTGGTGGTACGTGTCCAGCTACGGCGTCCCGTTCAACGCGGCGATGCCCAAGGTCGCCGGAATCAGCATCAGCACGATGTTTTTCGCACTGTTCGTGGTGGTGGCGTTGTACGCCGCATGGCTGCACTTCGCTTCCCGCGACCGCGGCGAGGGTGCGCTGGCGCGGGCGCTGACCGCGGCGCCCTTGCCGCTGGCGGCCGGCTTCATGGCGCTGGTGTTCATCGCTTCGTTGACGATCGGCATCGTCCGGCAGTACCCGACCTTCTCCAACGGTTCGTCGAACATTCGGGCGTTCGCCGGGGGTTGCGGGCTGGCCGACGACGTCCTGGTCGAACCGGATGCCAACGCCGGCTTCATGGCGCCGAGGCTCGGCGATTCAGGCTCCGCCCCGTGGGGCCCCCTGGGGCCGCTCGGCGGCGCCAACCCGGTCGGCTTCACACCCAATGGCGTACCGAATCACACCGTCGCCGAGGCCGTGGTGATGCACCCGAATCAGCCCGGCACCGACTACGACTGGGACGCGCCGGTCAAGCTGAAGAAGGCGGGTATCAACGGCTCGACCGTTCCCCTGCCCTACGGCCTTGACCCGCAACGGGTTCCGGTGCTCGGCAGCTACACCACCGATGCACAGCAGCAGAGCAAGCTGGCGTCGGCGTGGTACCAATTGCCGCCCGCCGACGACGGACATCCGCTGGTCGTGGTGACCGCAGCGGGCAAGATCGAGGGCAACAGCGTGCTGCACCACCACACCGAGGGTCAGACCGTCGTGCTGGAGTACGGCAAAGCCGGGCCCAACGGCGACGTAGTACCGGCCGGCCGGCTCGTACCCGACGACCTCTACGGCGAGCAGCCCAAGGCGTGGCGCAACCTGCGCTACCCCCGATCCGAGATCCCCGCCAACGCCGTCGCCGTCCGGGTGGTCGCCGAGGATCTGTCGCTGACTCCGGAGGACTGGCTCGCGATCACGCCGCCGCGGGTGCCCGAGCTGCGTTCCGTGCAGGAGTACGTCGGGTCGACGCAGCCGGTGCTGCTGGACTGGGCGGTCGGGTTGGCGTTCCCGTGCCAGCAGCCGATGCTGCATTCCAACGGCGTCACCGATATCCCGCGGTTCCGCATCACGCCGGACTACATGGCGAAGAAGATGGACACCGACACCTGGGAGGACGGCGTCAATGGCGGCCTGCTCGGTATCACCGACCTGCTGTTGCGCGCGCACGTGATGGCCACGTACCTGTCGCACGACTGGGCTCGAGACTGGGGTTCACTGCGCAAGTTCGACACCCTGGTCGATGCGCCGCCCGCGCAGCTGGATCTCGCTACCGCGACGCATTTCGGTTGGTGGTCGCCGGGGAAGATCCGGATCAAGCCGTAGCTCGGCGCTGGTAGGGGGCTTTCGTGAGCGCTGTCACAACCACTTCGCGTTCGGTCCACGGTGCCGCTGGGTACGAACAAGGCATCCCCCGATCGAAAGGAAAACAACAATGGGCAACAGTGGACCCGAAGAATTCATCAGAGGCATCATCGAAGACGTCGTAGGCAAGGCCAAGGAGATCATTGGCATCGTGGCTAACCGCGATGGTCTGCGCGAAGAAGGCCGCGCTCAGCAGGACAAAGCCAAGGCTGCGCGCGACGTGGCCAAGAAGGAAACTGAGGCCGAAGCCTCACGCGCCGCCGAGAAGGCCGCCGAGGCTCGCCAGAAGGCAGCTAAGTAACTTCTGAACTCCACTGGGCGGCAATGACTTCTGTCATTGCCGCCCAGCTTTGTGTTTAGGGTGTGAGCACGATCCGAGCCGCGCTGTCGTCGTCATGCCACGCGCTGGCGACGTCGGCGAGCGGCACCGCCCGCGCCGGTATGTGCAGCGCCCCGCTGCCGACCGCTGCGGCGATGGCCGGCAACTCGGCCAGTAGCTCCTGGATCGGCACCGAACCATGTCCACTGCCAACGATCTGTAAAGGCAAGGCGCGCAACGCCGCCGCGGGTATCTCGGCGTTCGGTCCGGCGACCGAGCCGATCTCGATCCAGGTCAGCGGTCGCGCGCGATCCCGACGGTGGGTGGCAATCGCCGTCATCGCATCGGTGGTGGCCCGGCCCCACACATAGTCGATGACCACGTCGACATCAGCGGCGATCTCGCCCACACCCGGACTTTCACCCAGACGCACGACGGTGTCGGCGCCGAGATCTGAAAGCGCGGCCAGCCGCTGCGGATCGCGCCCGGCGGCGATAACCTGTCCTGCCCCAAGCTGTTTGGCGATTTGCACCGCCATCCGGCCCGAGCTGCCCGTCGCGCCCAGCACGAGCACGGTCTGGCCCGCGGTGAAATCGGTGCGCCGCTTGAGAGCGACCCACGCCGACATCGCCGGGTTCATGCCCGCGGCCACTGCTACCGGGTCCGCCCGGTCCGGCAACTCGACGCTCAGACGGCGATTGATTACCGTCCGCTCGGCCATCGCACCGAGCGTGGTGTCGGTCAACGCGAAGTAGCGCACCGACCCGTCCGGCAGGCGCCCCACACCGTCGACCCCGGGAACCAACGGCAGCTCTCCGGTGCTGGTGTAGTGCGATCCGTCCGCCTGCGAGCGGACGCGGCGATGTAGGCCGGCCGCCAGCACGTCGACGAGCACGTCATCGACGCCGTTCGGCACCGGGTCCGCGAACTCTCGGTATGACGGCGGCTCGTCAAACGACGTGATAACGGCGGCGTGCATGGGCGACCCCTCTGACTTTTAGTTCGTAGTGCGATCTAAATATAGATGGCAATACGAACTACTGCCACAACCCGCTGATTCGGCGCGGCCAGAGCCGGGTAGCCGTGACCCATGCGTGCAGAAGAAGGCGACGAGTCCATCAAGGACTTCGCAGACGAGGCCGCCAAGGCGAAGAAGGAGCTCCGCGAGTCCACCGAGACCGGCGAAAAGGTCCAGAATGAGGACGAAAACCCCGGTCAGCGGTCGTAGACGGTGCTCCCCGTCACATCGGTGCATCTCATGTAAGCAGTATCTCCTCATTCCGCGTGGTATGTGTGCCCGTTCGGCCTGGATACTAGACACATGTATTTTAGTAGCCTGGCCCGTTGCGCGGTGCCCGTCGTCGTTGCACTGGCCGGTTCGGCTGTCCCCGGTTCCACCGTTGCCGCTTGGGCAGAGAGCGGAACGGTTGTCCCGCTGCGCAGCATCTTGCGCGCCTGCGACTTCACTCCAATCCCCGACCGTTCGTCGACGGATCGCGCGATGGCCTCAACCGTGATCCACACCAGCGGTGGTTCGGTGTCGGCCGACGTTCACTTCGCGGAGCCCAGTGCACCCAACGCGCACTACGACGTCGCACTGATCCAGGCGCCGCGCGCCTCGAGTTCACCGTGCGACGGCCCCGGACCCGGCGTGGCGATCGGATCGCTGAACACCGACGGTGCCGGTAACGCCAACACCACGGTGACCGACGGCCTGCGCTCGGGCACGACCAGTGTCTGGGTGTTCATCCGGCAGGCGAACCCCTACTCGCAGAGCCCGCAGGAGTTCTACACGTCCGACTTCAAGGCGAACGTCTGATCGCCCGGCTCGTCTAGATCGGCGTCAGGCCATGCTTGCGCTGCGTGCGCCAGTGAATCTGCTTCTCCCGCAACAGGTGTAGCGACTTGCGCAGCAGCAGCCTGGTCTCGTGCGGCTCGATCACGCCGTCGATGTAGCCGCGCTCGGCGGCGATCCACGGGATCGCTATGTTGAGGTTGTAGCCCTCGATGAAGTCCTTCTTGATCTGCTGCACCTCGGGCGCGGTGGGGTCGGGGAACCGCTTCACCAGCAGCTGAGCGGCACCGTCGGCTCCGATCACCGCGATACGCGCGGTGGGCCAGGCGAAGTTGAGATCGGCGGTCAGCTGCTTGGAGCCCATCACCGCGTAGCCGCCGCCGTAGGCCTTGCGGACGATGATGGTCACCTTCGGCACTTCGGCTTCCACGACCGCGTTGAAGAACCGGCCACCGCGCTTGATGATGCCGTTCTTCTCTTCCGCGACACCGGGCATGGCACCCGGGGTGTCCACCACGAAAACCAGTGGCAGGTTGTAAGAGTCGCAGAACCGGATGAAGCTGGAAGCCTTGTCGGACGCCTCGCTGTCGACCGCGCCGGACATGAACATCGGCTGGTTGGCGATCACCCCGACCGATCGGCCGTCGACCCGGGCGAACGCGGTGATGATGGCCGGCCCACGCTGGTCGGCGATCTCGAAGACGTCGCCGTCGTCGAAGATGCGCAGCAGGATCTCGTGCATGTCGTAGGCGGTGTTGTCCGCGTCCGGGACGATGGTGTCCAACTCGAGGTCGGTCGGGGTGATCTCCGGCTCGAGACCCGGGTTGACGATCGGCCCGTCACCAAAAGTGTTGTCCGGCAGGAACGACAGGTAGTCGCGCACATACTGGAACGCCGCGGACTCATCCTCGACCACCTTGTGGATGTTGCCGCGCTGGGCCTGCACGTCGGCGCCGCCCAACTCGTCGAACGTCACATCCTCGCCGGTGACGTCCTTGATCACGTCGGGGCCGGTGATGAACATGTAGCCCTGGTCGCGCACCGCCACCAGCAGGTCGGTCTGGATCGGCGAATAGACCGCTCCCCCAGCACATTTGCCCAAGATGATGGAGACCTCCGGCACCAGGCCGCGCAGCATCTCGTGGCGGCGGCCCAACTCGGCGTACCACGCCAGCGAGGTAACCGCGTCCTGGATTCGGGCGCCGGCGGAGTCGTTGATGCCGATGATCGGGCAACCGACCATGGCAACCCAGTCCATCAGCTTGGCCACCTTGCGGCCGAACATCTCGCCGACCGAGCCCTGGAACACCGTCTGGTCGTGGCTGAACACCGCGACCGGCCGTCCGTTGATGCGTCCGTGCCCGGTCACCACGCCGTCGCCGTAGAGCGCGTTCGGGTCACCCGGGGTGCGGGCCAGCGCGCCGATCTCCAGGAAGCTGCCCGGGTCGAGCAGGGAGTGGATACGGGCGCGGGCGCTCGGGATGCCCTTCTTGTCGCGTCGCGCGATTGCCTTCGGATCACCGGGGTCCTTCGCCAGCTCCAGCTTCTCGCGTAGTTCGCTCAGCAGCTCGGCGGTGGTCTTGGTGGTCACTTAGGCCTCTTTCTGCTCGGCGTGAATCCGGTTGAGCGCCTGGGTCATATGCGCACCGACCTTGGCGATGATCGGCTCGTCGATGGCCTGGATGTGCTCGCCACCGATCGGGACGACCTCGAGGTCGGCCACGTAGTCGCCCCATCCGCCGTCCGGCTTGCGGGTCGCGTATGCGGGCTCGAAAGTGATCGCGTCGTCGTGGTAGCGGTCGGCCATGTACAGCGTGACGTGGCCGTCGTAGGGCTGGTACTCGGCGGTGTCGATCGCCCGCTGGTCCAGATACGACGTGCGCTGGTGTTCGATGATCCCGCCCGGGATCTGCACACCGGCCTGCTGCACGGCCTCGAGCACGAACTTGACCTGACCCTCGTCGTCGAGCTCCTCGAGTGTCTCGTACGGGATCGGCGGAACCTCGACGTTGAAGGTGCGCTCGGCGAACTTCGCGTAGCGGTCCCAGCGCTTGCGGGTCTCTTCCTTGGTCTGCAGGATCGGCTCGCCCGGCATGACCGCGTCGATCAGTCCGACGAACGGCACGTCACAGCCCTGCTGCTTGAGGCCGATCGCGCAGGCGTAGGCCATCGCACCACCCAGTGACCAGCCGGCCAGGATGAACGGCCCGGTGCCGCCGAGCTCGCGCAGCTTCGGAACGTATTGCGCCGCACGCTCTTCGATGGTGCCCTCGACACGCTCGAAGCCGTACATCGGAACGTCCGCCGGCAGGCGATTGAGCAGCGGTTCGTACACCACCGTCGACCCGCCCGCGGCGTGGAACACGAACACCGCCGGCTTGGTGGAGCCTTCGGGCCTGGCCCGGATGGTTCGCACGAAGCCGTCGATCTGGCCGGCCTCCAGGAACTCGCGCACGGTGGTGGCGAGTTCCTCGATCGTGGCGGCCGCCTTGACGTTGTCGACGGTGATCGTGCCTTCGGCACGCTCCGACAACCGCTGGGCCAGCTTGGTCACGGCGTCGTCGTCGAGCTTGGGCAGCGCGTTGAAGATGCCGCCCGGCGACTTGCCGGTGACGATCGCCCACGTCGCGAAGGTGACCCGCTCGGCGGCATCCCGCGGCGGGATATCCGAGTTCAGGGCTGCCGCAACGGCTTCGGAGTTGAGCACCTGCGCCGCGCCGGCCAGGTTAGGCGCGGCGGCCGGACCGGCCGGATTGGTCGGTGGCGGCGGAATCGACGCTTCCGGCTCGGGCTGCGTCGCCGGCTCGGGTTGGGCCGGCGCCTCGGGTTCCTGCGGCGCGCCCGGCAACGGCGCCTTGCCTGCCAGGATCGCGGCCTGCTCCGCGGCGATCTCGTCGGCCGTCTGCGTCTTCTGGCGCTCGTGTAGATCCTGCACGTCGTCGCGGTGCTCGACCGCGTACTCGATCAGCTTCTCGATGTTGTACAGGTTGGCGTCGCGGACCGCCTGCAGCTGGATCGGCGGCAGGTCGAAGTCGTACTCGACGCGGTTCTTGATCCGCACGGCCATCATCGAGTCGAGGCCGAGCTCGACCAACGGGACCTCCCACGGCAGATCCTCGGGCTCGTATCCCATCGCCATCGACACGATGGCCGACAGCCGATCACGAATAGTCTCACCGGAATCCGGCGACCAGCGGCCCAAAGCGCCCAACTGGCGGGCGGTCAGGCTGTCCGTCACGACGTCGGCTTCGGGCTCGTCGGCGACCTGCTCGGCTACCGGCGCAGCGGCGGCGGTGACCGTCGATGCGATCGCCGCACCCGCGCCGACGGCGGTTGGCAGCACCGAAGCCTGCCCGGCCCGCGACACCAGGGCGTCGTACACCAGCGTGAAGGACTCGTCGATGCGCGCGTGGACCTGCACCGAGGCGCCGCCGGGGTGGCGGGTCAGCGTGGTCACCAGCCGGGCGTTCTCGGCCGCGACCGCACGCTGCTCCGACGCCGTCAGCACCGCATCCGGAAGCACCTGTGTCGCAGCGGCTTTCACCAACGCGCCCAGGTCGGTCGCGCCTCGCGGCGCGTACTCCCAGACGTGCCGGCCGTCCGGCATCGCGACGTGCGTGCCGGGCATGAGCACCGACCCGTCGCCGGAGAAGTGCGCGTCGAGCCAGTGCTCCTTGCGTTTGAACCGGGTCGGCGGAACGTTCGCATAATCTTCAGGTCCTGGGGCCCGTCCAGCGGGGGTGAACAGCGTCCAGATGTCGAGGTCGTGTCCGTAGACGAACAGCTGCGCCATCGCCGAGACCATCGACTCGACGTCGTCCTGCTTGCGGGCCAGCGTCGGGATAAGCTGTGCGTCAGGCAATCCCGCGGCCGCGGTGGTCAGGCCGATCTGCATCAGCGCGACCGGGTTGGGCGCGAGTTCCAGGAACGTGGTGTAGCCGTTGTCGACGGCGTTGCGGACGCCGTGGGTGAAGTACACCGAGTGCCGCATGCCCTTGATCCAGTAGGCGACGTCGTGAAGCGGGTCGCCGTTCGGCCGGACAAACGTGCCCTCATGCACGGTCGAGAAGATGCCGACCTTGGGACTGTGCGGCGAAATGCCTTGCAGCTCAGCGGAGAACTCGCCCAGCAGCGGGTCCATCTGCGAGGTGTGGCCGGCGCCCTTGGTCTGAAGTTTGCGCGCGAAACGGCCTTCGCTCTCGGCGCGGGCGACGATGGCATCTATCTGGTCCGGCGGACCGCCGATGACGGTCTGGCTCGGGGCGGCGTAGACGCACACCTCCAGGCCGGGGAAGTCGGCGAACACCGTCTTGAGTTCGTCGGCGGAGTACTCGACGAGCGCCATGAAGCGGATGTACTCGCCGAACAGCATCGCCTCGCCCTCACCCATCAGGTGCGATCGCGAGCAGATCACGCGGGCCGCGTCGGGCAGCGACAGGCCGCCGGCGAAGTACGCCGACGCGGGCTCACCGAGCGACTGGCCGATCACCGCAGCCGGTTTCGCGCCGTGCGCCTTGAGCACCTCGCCCAACGCGATCTGGATCGCGAAGATGACGACGTTGCTGGTCTCGATGCCGTAGTCGACCGAGTCGTCGAGGATCAGCTCGAGGATCGAGTACCCGCGCTCGTCCTGGATCAGCGCGTCGACCTTCTCGATCCACTCGGCGAAGATCTCGTTGCGCAGGTAGAGGTTCTTGCCCATCTTGCGGTGCTGGGCGCCGAAACCGGCCATCGCCCACACCGGCCCATTGGTGGCCGGCCCGTCGGTGCTGAAGACGTACGGCTTCTGCTTGCCCTCCGCGATTGCACGCAGACCCTTGACGGCTTCTTCGTGATCGTGGGCCAGCACCACCGCGCGCGAGCGGCCGTGGTTGCGGCGCGACAGCGCGCGGCCGATCGATTCCAGCGAAGATGCTTGTCCCTCGGGGGATTCCATCCAGTCGGCGAGCTCGGCCGCAGCGGTCCGCTTGCGCGAGGTCAGGAATGCCGAGACGGCCAGCGCTACGACCGGAGTCGGAACCTCTTCGCCGGCAAGCTCTTCGAGCGCAACCTCTTTGAGGCGCAGGGCTTCCTCGGTGATGCCCGGCAGCTCATACTCGTTCTCGACGGGCTTGTGGTCGTCCTCGATGAACTCGCCATACTCGTCGAAGCGCATGCCACCGATCAGCTCGCCGTTCTGCTCGGCGGCCGCAGTGGCGGGGGCCGCTTCGACCTCGGGCTCGGGCTCGCGCTCGATGACGTCGCGGGGCAGCACCTCGCGCAGCACCAGGTGCGCGTTGGCGCCACCGAACCCGAAACCCGACACACCGGCCACCGCATAGCCGCCGTACCGCGGCCAGTCGCCCACCGTGTCAAGGACTTTCAGGTGAGCGGCATCGAAGTCGATGTAAGGGTTGGGGCCGGCGTAGTTGATCGACGGAGGCAGCTTGTCGTGCTGCAGTGCCAGCACCATCTTGACCAGGCTGGCCGCACCGGCGGCCGATTCCATGTGTCCGACATTGGTTTTCACCGCGCCGAGCAGCGCCGGCTTGTCGGCGGCACGGCCGCGGCCGATCACTCGGCCCAGCGCCTGGGCCTCAATCGGGTCGCCGAGCACCGTGCCGGTCCCGTGCGCCTCGACATAGTCGACGGTGCGCGGGTTGATGCCGGCGTCCTTGTAGGCCCGGCGCAGCACCTCGGCCTGCGCGTCGGGGTTGGGCGCGATCAGGCCGTTGGACCGGCCGTCGTGGTTGACCGCGCTGCCGGCGATCACCGCGAGGATCTGGTCGCCGTCGCGGCGCGCGTCGTCGACCCGCTTGAGCACCAGCATCGCCCCGCCCTCGGAGCGCGTGTAGCCGTCGGCGTCCGACGAGAACGACTTGATCCGGCCGTCCGGCGAGAGCACCTGGCCGATCTCGTCGAAACCGAGCGTGACGACGGGAGTGATCAGCGCGTTGACACCGCCGGCCATCGCCACGTCGCACTCGCCGTTACGCAGCGCCTGCACAGCCTGGTGGGTGGCGACCAGCGAGCTCGAGCACGCGGTGTCCACCGCGACCGACGGCCCGTGGAAGTCGAAGAAGTACGAAACCCGGTTGGCAACAATCGAACTCGCTGTGCCGGTGATGGCGTACGGGTGGGCGACGGTCGGATCGGACATCGCCAGGAAGCTGTAGTCCATCACCGAGGTGCCGACGAATACGCCGACCGCTTCGCCGCGCAGGCTGGACGCCGGGATGCGGGCGTGCTCGAGCGCCTCCCAGGTCAGCTCCAGCGTCATCCGCTGCTGCGGGTCGATGTTGTCGGCCTCGGTCTTGGACAGCGCGAAGAACTCGGAGTCGAAACCCTTGATGTCGCTGAGTATCCGCCGCGGGTGCGCGCCTTCTTGATCGCCTCGGCGAGCCGCGGCTCGTCCATGAACTCCGACCAGCGACCCTCGGGCAGGTCGGTGATCGCGTCGCGGCCTTCGAGCAGCGCGGCCCAGGTCTCGTCGGGGGTGTTCATGTCGCCGGGCAACCGGGTGGCCGAGGCCGACGACGGCGATGTCGACGCGCTCGACGGGTCCGGTTCGGCTCCAGTCGAATTCGTCGGTGTCGGCGTTGTCGAGTTCGGGGTCGCCCTCGACGATCCAGGTGGCCAGCGACTCGATGGTCGGGTGCTCGAACGCCGCCGCGATCGACACGGTGACTCCGGTGGCGTCCTCGATGTCGGCGGCCATCGCTACCGCGTCGCGCGAGGACAGACCCCAGCTCCACCATCGGCGTGGCCTCGTCGACCGCGTCCGGCGACTGGCCGGTAGCCTTGGCGACCCAGTTGCGCAGCCATTGCCGCACCTCGGCGATGGACATCTCGGTGCGGGCCGAGGCCGGCTCTTGGATTTCGAGGTCTGCGTCAGTCATGTTCGCGTTCAGTCGGTTTGGTCGGGGTAGGCGTTCGGGCCGGTGGTGCCGCTGCGCAGACTGCCGTCGATGTAGGCGGCGCGGCAGGCGCGGCGGCCGATCTTGCCGCTGGAGGTACGCGGCACCGAGCCGGACTGCACCAGCAGCACGTCGCGAACGGTCACGCCGTGCCGAACGGCGATGGCCGCCCGGATGTCGTCGGCGATCGGCTGGTAGTCGAGCTTGTGCGCGCCCGGCGCACGCTCGGCGACGATCACCAACTGCTCGGAGGTGTCGTCCTTGTCGAATTTCAGTCCGGCATGCGGGTTTTCGAAGACCGAGGCCGGCAGCTGGTTGGTCGGCACCGAGAACGCCGCGACGTATCCGGTCCGCAGCGCCCGGCTGGCCTCCTGCGCGGAGTACTCCAGGTCCTGCGGGTAGTGGTTACGTCCGTCGATGATCACCAGGTCCTTGACGCGGCCGGTGATGTAGAGGTTGCCATCGTAATAGGTGCCGTAGTCACCGGTTTGGACCCAGGTGCCGTCGTCGGCGGCGCCCTCGGCGTGCGACTCGGCGATGCGCGACTTCAGGATGTTGCCGAACACCTCGGTCGACTCGGCCTCGCGGCGCCAGTAGCCCTGGCCCATGTTCGGGCCGTGCAACCAGATCTCGCCGATCTGCCCGTCGGGCAGCTCGGTGGCCGTCTCGGCGTCCACGATGACCGCCCACTCGTCGACGCCGACCTTGCCGGCGGACACCTGGGTGACCGCGCTCGGCGCGTCGGCGTCCACCTCGACGAAGCTGTGGTTGTTCAGCTCGTCGCGGTCGACGTAGACGACCGTCGGGCCCTCTTCCATCGGGGTGATCGAGACGAACAGCGTCGCCTCGGCCAGGCCGTAGCACGGCTTGATCACGTTGGTGTCCATGCCGTACGGCGCGAACGCGTCGGTGAACTTGCGCATCGACGCCACCGAGATCGGCTCGCTGCCGTTGAGCAAGGCCTTGACGTTGGATAGGTCCAGTGGCGGCTCGTCGTCGCGGGGCAGACCGCGCATCGCGGCGTGCTCGAACGCGAAGTTCGGCGCCAGTGAGTAGGTGGGGCCGTCGTCGCCGGCGACCCCGGCCAGCGCGCGCAGCCAGCGGCTGGGCCGGCGCACGAACGCCGCCGGCGTCATGAACGTGTTGTGCTGGCCGAGCATCGGGCCCAGCATGATCGTGATGAGGCCCATGTCGTGGAAGAACGGCAGCCAGGTGACGCCGCGGTCGCCTCTGTGGCCTTCCAGCGCTTCGAGCACCTGGACGCAGTTGGTGGCCAGGTTCGCCTGGGTGACCTCGACGCCGGTCGGGGTGCGCGTGGAGCCGGAGGTGTACTGCAGGTAGGCGATCGAGTTGGCGTCGACCTGGTCCGGGTCCCAGGTCGATTCGACCTCCTTGGGCACCGCGTCGACGGCGATCACGCGCGGCCGCTCCTTGGCGGGCCGGCTGCGGAAGAACTTGCGGACGCCCTTCGGCGGAGTCGCTGGTGGTCAGGATCGCGGTGGGCTCGCAGTCGTCGAGGACGGCATGCAGGCGGCCGACGTGGCCGGGTTCCGACGGGTCGAACAGCGGGACGCCGATGCGGCCGGCGTAGAGGATGCCGAAGAAGCCGACGACGTAGTCCAGGTTCTGCGGGCAGAGGATCGCGATGCGGTCGCCCGGCTTGGTGACCTGCTGCAGGCGGGCGCCGACGGCGCGGTTGCGCGCGGCGAACTCCGACCAGCCGATGTCGCGGGTGACGCCGTCGCGCTCGATCGAGTAGTCGAGGAATCGGTAGGCGAGTTTGTCGCCGCGGACCTTCGCCCATTTCTCGACGTGACGGACCAGGTTGGCGTTGTCGGGGAACGTGATCCTGTCCGTTCACGACGAACGGGTTGTGGTACGCCATTCCACTTTCTCTCCTTCACCCGTTGCTTGGGCTAAGTCGCACGAGCCTCGCCGACCGGGGTCGTCGGACTCGGGTCGGCCTGCGAATGCACGACGCTTTCGCCTGTGTAAGACTGTCGCGGACGGCGGCCTTCACCGAGGCTACCGAAGCGCGCCAAGCGTTCCGCATCGCGCGAAAAACGCAACGGGCCGACCGTAGCTGCTCTTAAATTCCTCTTAATGTTAGTGGGCGGCGCCCCGCCGACCAAATCTGAAGCTACCTCTTGTCACAACTGTGACCTGTGACGCCGTGCCGTACCGGATGGCCCAGCTTCTCCTCCGGCGTGCTGGCCCGCATCGTCGCCGCGGCGTCGACCTAGCTGTGCTTCGGGTGGGGTGCGTTCTCGATCGTCGAGTGCGCCCAATTCAGCGTCCACTCGGTCGAAGGCTGGCCGTCCAGGCTCCAGAACTGCGGAGTGCCGTACAGCGCGTGCACCGGCGCGCCGGCCCCGCCCGCCAGAATGTCCAGCGTCCGGGGCAGGTTCGCCAGGCTGAACGCCTCCGGAGGGGCGGCGCAGATCAGGTCGCCGGGCCCGCAGATCTCGTTGGTCTTGTCGTTGAGCGCGCCGAAGCCGCCCGGCCGGGGGCCCGTCATCGTCAAACCCAGGGTCGACAGCACCGGCACCTCGTGCAGGATGATCTCGGCGCCCGCGCCCGGCGGGTTCGGGCCGATTTCCTGGCCCACGCCCTGCTGGCGGCGGCCGTCGGCGATCAACGTCACACCGAGCACCAGGTCGTCGTCCACTGGTCCGCGGCCGTTGCCGACGTCACTCGCGATGTCGCCGGCGATGATCGCGCCCTGCGAGAACCCCACCAGCACGTAGCCGGTCAGCGGGCACTTGACGTTCATGTCCGTCATCGCCTTGACCGCCGCGCGGGTGCCCTCGGCCCGGCTCTGGTCATAGGAGATCTGCGTGTCGCCGCTCAGCGGGTTATGGAACTGAGCGGTATAAGGGACGGTAAAGGTCTCCACCCGGCTCGAGTTGAACTGCTCGCGGATCGGCCGGGTGACGTTGAGCAACAACGCCTTCGGGAACTGAACCGGGTTGAGCGGGTCGTCCTGCAACGACGACTCCCAGGTGCCGGGGATGGCGATCAGCTGCACGTCCGGGCAGCTGGAGTCCTGCGAGGCGGGCCGCGGCTTGTGCGGATGCGACGGCGAACCGGTGTTGGTCGGCGGCACGATGCTGGGCGGGACCGCGGTCGGAACGCCCTGCCGCTGGCGCAGCAACCCGACGACCGCCAGGATGATCAGCCCCACCACCAATGCCACGGCGGCGGCGGCGATCAACGCCAGGATTCGACGACGGCGTTTCCGCCGTGAGTTCACAGCCATGGTCTCCTGCTAGCCAAGTCGGTCGGTTGTACAGCCGACAGACTCTGAGCCGTCGAGCTTCATTCACGGTACCGGGTCGCGGAACCGTGACCGGCCGACGAGCTAGCGGATCGCGCCGACGATGTCGCCGGACATCGCGCCGAGTTGGCCGCTCCAAGAGCCCCAGTCGTTGTTTCCGCCGCCAGGGAAGTCGAAGTGGCCGTTGTGGCCGCCGACGTTGCGGTACTCCTGGTAGAAGAAGCGGGCACCGGCCATCGCCTCACCGGCCTGGCCGATCATGGCCGCCGCATCGCCGCCCATGTTGGTCGGGCTCCAGACCCAGATCCGCGAGTTGTTCTGCGCCAGCAGCATCGCGTGCACCTCGGGGTCGTGCCACTTCCAGCGGCCGAGCTGCGCGGGGCCCCACATGCCGTTGGCGTCCACGCCACCGAACTGCTGCATGCCCGCGACGATCGCGCCGTTGCTGGTGGTGTTCGAGGGGTAAAGAAATCCCGACATCGAGCCGGCGAAGCCGAACCTTTCGGGGTGGAAGCAGGCCAGCGCCATTGCGGCGTAGCCGCCCTGGGAGGCGCCGGCGACGCCGTGGCCGCCGGGTGCCAGTCCCTTGTTGGCGGCCAGCCAGTCCGGCAGCTCCTGAGACAGGAAGGTGTCCCACTGCTTGCTGCCGTCGCGCTCCCAGTTGGTGTACATGCTGAACGCGCCACCGGCCGGTGCGGCCACGGAGACGCCCTTGCCGGCGAGGGTGTTGAAGGCGTTGCCCGCGGTCGCCCAGTTGCTGACGTCAGGAGCGGCGTTGAACGCGTCGAGTAGGTACACGGCGTGCGGACCACCCGCCATGAACTGCACCGGGATGTCGCGGCCCATCGCCGCGGACGGCACCATCAGGGTCTCGTAGCCGGCCGCGCGGGCCGCGCTCATGTGCGTCCCGATGAGGCCGCCGACCGTCAACACAGCGGCACCCAGGAGCCGTAGCAGCATCGACAGACTTCTCATCCCAGACCTCGCTCGTCGCTCGACCGTCAATGGGGGACCGCAGATCGGCCCCCAGTTCCGCAAGGTAGCTAATCACACCCGGTTCGAACGGACGCCGGAAACGGCGAACGGCGACGACCTCGCAAGGTCGTCGCCGTCAGCCGTGTAGTTGTCAGCTCAGGTGTGAGCGCCGGTCGGGGCAGCAGCCGGGGCCGCACCCGTTGCGGGGCCCGCGCCCGGAGTAGCACCGAGAGTCGCCTGCAGGTCGGGCAGCATCGCGTGCAGCTGCGCGCCCCAGTACGGCCAGTCGTGCGTGCCGTTGGCGTCGAAGTGGAACTGGGCGTTGTTACCGCCGGCCGCGTTGTACGCGTCCTGGTACTTCAGGTTGCTGGTCCGCACGAAGCCCTCGAGGAACTTGGCCGGCAGGTTGTCGCCACCGAGGTCCGACGGCTTGCCGTTACCGCAGTACAGCCAGAGCGCGCGTGTTGTTGGCGACAGTCTTGCTGACGTTCACCAGCGGGTCGTTGCGAGCCCACGCCGGGTCTTCCTTCGGGCCCCACATGTCGGCGGGCTTGTAGCCACCGGCGTCACCCATGGCGAAGCCGATCAAGGTCGGTCCCATGCCCTGCGAGGGGTCGAGCAGACCGGAGAACGCGCCGACCTCGACGAACTGCGCGGGGTGGTAGTTGGCCAGGTTCAGCGCCGAGGCGCCGGCCATCGACAGACCGACGGCCGCGCTGCCGTTCTGCTTCACACCCTTGGTGGCCAGGAAGGCGGGGAGCTCGCTGGTGAGGAAGGTCTCCCACTTGTAGGTCGAGCAACCAGCCTTGCCGCAAGCCGGCTTGTACCAGTCGGTGTACCAGCTGGACTGGCCGCCCACCGGCATGCACGAGCGACAGACCGGACTGCAGGTACCACTCGAACGCGGGGGTGTTGATGTCCCAGCCGTTGAAGTCGTCCTGCGCACGCAGACCGTCGAGCAGATAGACGGCGGGCGAGTTGGCGCCACCGCTCTGGAACTGGACCTTGATGTCACGACCCATGGCTGCCGACGGCACCTGCAGGTACTCGACGGGCAAGCCGGGCTTGGAGAACGCGTTCGCGTCCGCGGTCTGGCCCACGACGCCGATCATGCCCGGCAGCAGAGCCGCGGCAGCAGCCCCTAGCGCGAGCCGACGCGGCAACGTCTTTGCCGCATCGCGAAACCTGTCAACAAGCCTCATTCTTTGCTTCCTCATTCTTTGTCGGGCCCAACATTGTGGGTCGGACTGCATGCCCTGTTGCTCAACCTCTTCGGCGAAACTGCTGTTTAGCTCGCGTCGTTGCTGAGCGCGCCGGCCTGGATGCCCGGCGGCCAGCAAGTCATTCGGACCTGCGTCGCTGCCGGACGGCGCAGCGGTGCTTCCGTAGTCAACCACAACTCGCGCGGCGGACTCTCATCGGCGTTGGCCCGAAACGGGGCCCCGTGCTGCGGCCGGACCCGCTCGATTCGGCCGCGGATCACCACGCTGTGAATGTGCCGACGAACGGTAGTTCGCCGGTGAGACTACCTATTCGGCGTTGCTATACGCCAATCGCGGTTGTCTGTGGGCGCGCACCGAACAGCTCACAAAAATTCTTCTGCCGATAACCGTTCGGTGGTGGGTGACCGTGGCGGCGACTATGGCCCGGTGGCCGGCAGACCGGTGTACGGCGGGGCGCCGGTCTCCGGAATGGCCAGGCCGCACCTGATCAGCTCGTAGCGCGGAACGCGGTCGATGCGGTAGCGGGTGAACTGCACGGAGTGCACCAGGTTCGAGAAGAAACGGCGGAAGCCCATCGGGCCACGAACCGAGTTCAGCACCTGCTGGGTGCCCTCGCACTTCAGCGCGGCCTCGGCCTGCTGGACGAACTTCTGGTCGAGGTAGCCCGGCACTCCCGGGTACCACTTCACCCACGGCCCATCGGCGATCACCCAGTCCGGGAAGAGGTTCTTGTCGTGACCGATGCGGCCGTGCTGTAGGCGCGCGGTATGTGCCGCAAGCGGATTGGCCAAGCCGATCTGGTCGATCACCCGGACGTCCAACGCGACGTTCATTCCGACCATGCCGAGGTTGGTGAAGAAGATGGTGTGCGGGCCGTTGGGCGGCAGCGGCGGTGGCGGCGCGTCCGGTGGCGCACCGGGCGCGGGTTTCGGCGGGATCGGCGGGACGAGGTCCCATTGGTCGTAGTTTCCGGACGGCAGCAGCAGCGCTCCTTCCGGAGTGTTGTTGAGCGCCAACAGGATTGCGCGCATCCGGGGATAGTCGAGATAGTCGGCCGCCGTCAGCGGATGCGCGTGACCCGTTGCCTGCGCGTAGAACCGGCGCTCGTCGACGATGCCGCTGTAGGTCACGCGGGTGGCGTCGTCGCCCAAGCCCGGCGAATTGGCCGCCCACAGCGCCCATCCCGCGACCGACATCCACAGCGCACTCACCCCGCCGGCCAGCCAGTATCCGGCCTCGCGGGTCAACCTGGTGCCGTCCGGGAACACCACCGGCACCACCGCGATGGGCGCCAGCAGGCACAGCAGCGGGACCAGCAGTACACGGCCGTGCATGAAATCGCCGCCTTGGCGGATCCAATAGAGCGCCTGCAGCAGGCCGCTGACCAGGATGAAGATCACGACGGCCGCGGGACTCTGCACCGAACGGGTCCGCGGACCGGTCGACGGCGACACGGCAGCTTTATTGCGGCGCGCGGAGGCCCACAGCAGCAGGCCGAGCGCGGCCAGCAGCAGCATCGGCACCCACAGCGCGTAGGGCCCGTTGAAGTTCGACAGGTAGATCAGGCCCTGGGACCACTTGTCGCCGGCGGCATCCTTGGCCAGCGCGGTGCCGGGAAAGAGCAAGCCGTAGTAGCCCATTCGGAAAATCTGGTAGCCCACCGGCAGCAGGCCGCCGGCCACCACGATCTCGAGTCGGCGCCGTCCGGTGCGCTCGGCCATCAGCATCATGATCAGCGCACCGCCGCCGATCAACGCGAGTTCCGGACGGACCAGCACGCTGCAGCCGGCGACGAAGGCCAGCAGGATGAGAAACGCCCGCCCCGGCGGCCGGCCCCGCTTGGCCTGCGACCAGCAGACCATCATCCACCAGAGCAGCCCGAGATAGGCCATCACCAAACCACTTTCGAGGCCCGAGGTGGCGAAGTCACGCGACGGCGGCACCGCGATGTAGGCCAGCGCGCCGGCCGGCAGCATGATGGCCCGACGACCGACCAGGCTGGGCGCGAACAGCCGACCGGTGCCCAGCATCAGCATCGCCAGACCCGCCAGGCTCAGACCGAGAGCCAGCGCGAGGGCGACGTATTCGAGTTGCAGCGGCCGGGTCAGCGCGCTGACGGCGTACACCAGATACGTCCACACCACCGAGGTGTTGGCCTCTACGCGCTCGCCCTGGTTGAACACCGGGCCGTTGCCCGCCAGCAGGTTTCGCACGGTGCGCAGCACGATCAGGCCGTCGTCGGCGATCCAGCGACGCTGCCAGGCCCCCCAGCCGAACAGCACGGTGACGACCGCGATGCTCACCCAGAGGCTGGCCCGGACCGTGATGTCGTACGGGAACGACACAGCGCCAACCGATTTCAGCGACGGCCAGCGCCGGGCCGGGGGTAAGGTCTCCGGGAGGACCTCATTTGAGGATGACTGCGGCACCTATGGTTCCGATCCAAACCAGGAACAGCACCTGCAATACGCGGTCGCGCAGCGCGATCTCCTCGGGCTCACCGGCCACGCCGCCGTCGACGTCCACCGCCATGCGCAGAATCACGATCGTGAACGGGATCATCGACCCCACGAACCAGCCGACCTGTCCGTGTTCCCGGTCGAACGCCCACAGGCCGTAGCAGACCACCATCGCGGTGGCCGACAGCGTCCAGACGAAACGCAGGTAGGTGCTGGTGTAGTTCTCCAGAGACCGACGGATCTTGGCTCCGGTGCGCTCGGCCAGTTGCAGCTCGGCGTAGCGCTTGCCGGCGGCGATGAACAGCGATCCGAAGGCGAGCACGAGCAGGAACCACTGGGTCAGATGGATGCTCGCAGCGGACGCGCCCGCGATGCCACGGATCACGAAACCCGACGAGACGATGCTGATGTCGATGACCGCTTGGTGTTTGAGCCCGAAGCAGTAGGCCAGCTGGATCACGATGTAGACGCCCATCACCAGCGCCAGGTTCGGGTTGACCCACCAGGACAGTCCCAGCGATGCCACCCCGAGCACCACCGCCAGCGTGTAGGCCAGCCATTCCGGGACGACGCCGGCGGCGATCGGGCGGAACCGTTTGGTCGGATGCTGGCGATCGGCCTCGACGTCGCGGGCGTCGTTGATGAGATAGATCGCCGAGGCGCCCAGGCAGAACACCACGAACGCCATCGCGACCTGAATGGGGACCCTGGACCAGTCGTAGTGGACGTCGGTGCCCCACGCGGCCAGCGGCGCCGCCGCCACCAGGATGTTCTTCACCCACTGGCGCGGTCGGACCGCCTTGACGATGCCGACTATCAAGTTCGCGGGCGGCCCGGTCACCTTCTTTTCGACGTCGTCGACTTTTCCGCTCATCTCTACGCTCCACCTGTCATCCGACGGTCGACCTCGGTGGCTGTCCATTCCGTGGCAGCCGCCACGGCTAAACCGACCGCCACACCGCTGGCCACGTCGCTGGGATAGTGCACGCCGAGTAGCACGCGGGAGAGCGCCATCGGCGGAATCAGCATGACAGGCAGCGGCAAGCCGGTGACCCGGGCCAGCAACACGGCGGCCGCGGTGGTCGAGGTCGCGTGCGCCGACGGGAAACTCAGGCTGCTCGGGGTGCCGACGTTGACCGCGACCGCGGGATGGTGGGGACGCGGGCGCCGGACGATCCGCTTGATCACCACCGCGGCGGCGTGCGCGGTGAACGCGCCGATCCCCGCCAGGATCCAGCCGCGCCGCTTGGCCGGCTGGACCGCCGCACCGATCGCCGACACGGCCAGCCAGCCGAGGCTGTGCTCACCGAAGTGGGACATCGCCCGGGCGATCGCCAGCGCGCCGGGGCGGCCCGCCAGCGCCGACTGCACGGCGACCAGCGCAGCCACTTCGCCGCTCGGCGACGCCGATTCAGCCGTGATGTCGGCCATTGCCAGCCGCGTTGCTCTGGGTCGGCAGCAGCACCGTCTCCCACTTTTCCTTGCTGGTCAGCTCCGGCAGCGCGGCGCGGTAGACACGACGCATGTCGTCGAAGCGCCGTAGCAGTTGCCGTTGGCGACGCAGCGACTGCCACAGCAGCGCGAGCATCTTGTCGCGGTCGCGCTGGCGGTAGACCGCGCCGCGGCCGTCGGCCGTCGTGACCGTCGCGCCGTCGAGCATGGCGAGCCGGAACCAGCGGGCGTCCTGGGTGGGCACATTGAGCTGTGGACGCTGATGATGTTCCGGCGCGGTCTTTTTCAGCTGGTGCAGGATTCCGCGGATCAGCCGGTAGCTGATCGCCAGCGGGTTGACCGGCGGCTTGATCTCGTAGTTGCGCTGCGACGGCTCCGGCAGCTTGTCCGCCGACGGGAGCACTACCGCGTCCGGAAATTCCTTACGCAGCCGGTGCACCTCGGGCAGGCCGGACTCCAGGATCGAGAAGATGTGCTCCGGGCCGGCCAGGAAGTCGTCGATCGCCTTGTTCTGAATGGCGACGGTCGAATACTCAAGGCAGGAAAGGTGTTTCAGCGTCGCCTTCAAGTGGCTGCGGACCAGGCCCCTGACTTCGCCATCCCAGTGCATGGCGGCCACCACCAGCCGGTTGCGCAGGTGGAAGTAGGCCTGCCAGTCGATGGCGTCGTCCTTGTCGCTCCACGCCATGTGCCAGATCGCCGCGCCGGGCAGGGTCGCGGTCGGGTAGCCGTGCTCGGCCGCGCGCAGGCCGTAGTCGGCGTCGTCCCACTTGATGAACAGTGGCAGCGGCTGACCGAGTTCTTCGGCGACATGTCGCGGGATCATGCAGGTCCACCAGCCGTTGTAGTCGACGTCGATGCGCCGGTGTAGCAGCTGGCTGCGAGGGTTGTTGTCGCTCAACGGGAATTCGGCGAAGTCGTGGTCGTACTCGGTGTAGGGCGCCGCGGTCCACATGAAGTTCGCCCGATCGACCATTTCGCCCATGATGTGCAGGTGCGACGGCTCCTGCAGGTTGAGCATCTGGCCGCCGACCAGCATCGGCGTCTTCGCGAAGCGGTGCATCGCGAGGATCCGCAGGATGGTGTCCGACTGCAGCTCGATGTCGTCGTCCATGAACAGGATCTGTTGGCAGTCGGTGTTTTTCAGCGCTTCGTACATCACCCGGCTGTAACCGCCGGAACCGCCGAGGTTCGGCTGGTCGTGGATGGCCAGCCGGTCGCCGAGCGGCGCGGCGGCCGCGGCGAAGTCGGGGTGGTCGCGGACCTTCGACGTACCCTGGTCGGGCACGATGACGGCACCGATCACCTTGTCCACCAACGGGTCTGCGGTGAGTTCGCGTAATGCGTTGACACAGTCGTTCGGCCGGTTGAACGTCGGGATGCCGATCGCGACGTTGGCGACGCCCGGCGCTGGCTGGTCGGAGTACCAGCCCGCACTGCGCAGCGTGACTTCGGAGTCGGTGGTGATGTCGAACCAGATCCATCCGCCGTCTTCGAAAGGCGCCAGGCTGATCTCGAATTCGAGCACCGCCGGGTCGCCGCCGGTCGAGGCGAAGTCCTTGCCCTCCACGAAAATCCGCGCACCGGTGGCCTTGGTGCGGTATACGTCGACGCGGCCCTGGCCGGTGAGTTCGGTACGCAGCACCACCGAGGCACAGGTCGTCCACCGCCGCCAGTAACTGGCCGGGAACGCGTTGAAGTAGGTCGCGAACGACACCTGCGACTCGGCGCCGATCTGTAGCGAGGTTCGGTCGCCGGCATGGGCGCGGCGCGAATTCGTCTTGGACTCTTCGATGTAGAGCTTGCGGACATCGAGCGGCTCACCCGGGCGCGGCAGGATGACGCGCGCCAGCAGGCTCACCGCCTTGCTGGCCGGCTCGGTCGCGGCTGGACTCACGTCTGCGACAGTGGGCTTGGTCATGTTCCTCTGCTGTTCTCGTCCAAGGAGGCACCGTCCCGCAGGTGCGGCGCCAGGACGTTGTCGTACATGTTCAGTGCGCTGGCGATGGCCATGTGCATGTCGAGATATTGATAGGTGCCGAGGCGTCCGCCGAAAAGCACCTTCGCCGAAGCGGTTTCGCTCGCCGCCCGGGCCCGGTACGCGGTCAGCAGCGCGCGGTCGGATTCGGTGTTTATCGGGTAGTACGGCTCGTCGTCGTTCTCGGCGAAGCGGGAGTACTCGCGCATGATGACCGTCTTGTCGGCCGGATAGTCCCGCTCGGGGTGGAAGTGCCGGAATTCGTGGATCCGGGTGAACGGCACGTCGGCGTCGTTGTAGTTCATCACCGGGGTGCCCTGAAAGTCGCCCGTGGGCAACACGTCCATCTCGAAATCCAGTGTGCGCCAGCCCAAGTGGCCATCGGCGTAGTCGAAGTAGCGGTCCAGCGGCCCGGTATAGACCACCGGCGCGTCCGGGTTGGCCGCGCGCAACTCGTCGCGGACGTCGAACCAATCGGTGTCCAGCCTGACCTCGATGCGGTCGTCGGCCGCCATGTTCTGCAGCCACGCCGTGTAGCCGTCGACCGGCAGGCCCTCGTAGGTGTCGTTGAAGTAGCGGTTGTCGAAGGTGTAGCGCACGGGCAAGCGGGCGATGTTGGCCGCCGGCAGTTCCTTGGGATCGGTCTGCCACTGCTTGGCGGTGTAGTGCTTGACGAAAGCCTCGTAGAGCGGCCGGCCGATCAGCGAGATCGCCTTCTCTTCGAGGTTCTGCGCGTCGTCGGTGTTGATCTCGGTGGCCTGCTCGGCGATCAGCGCCCGGGCCTCGTCGGGGGTGAAGTAGCGGCCGAAGAACTGGGACACCAGTCCCAGTCCCATCGGAAACTGGTAGGCCTGGCCGTCGTGCATGGCGAAGACGCGATGCTGGTAGCCGGTGAAGTCGGTGAACTGCCGGACGTAGTCCCACACCCGCTTGTTAGAGGTGTGGAACAGGTGGGCGCCATATTTGTGCACCTCGATGCCGGTCTGCGGCTCGGCCTCGGAATAGGCGTTACCGCCGATGTGCGGGCGTCGATCGAGGACGAGCACCCGCTTACCGAGCTGGGTAGCCACGCGCTCGGCGATCGTCAGACCGAAAAAGCCGGAGCCGACGACAAAGAGGTCAAAGCGAGAAGTCATCGGTTGCCTAGGGTATCGGACTGCGGGACCGTCGCCCGCTCGGCGCGTGGGTCTTAGCGCGACTAGCTCCGCAGCAAGCCCATATGTCGGCGTGGCGCGTAACGGTTGGGCGATTTTTGGTGACGAAAGTCGCGATTGGTTCACGATTAGATCTCGTCACTCTGATAACAACACTCACGTAAGTAACATCGGCCATGTGTCCGAATCAGCAGTAGTCAGACACCATGAGCGCCCCCGGCGCGCATGACAGACCGCAGTCCAGATTGAGGAGACTTCCGTGCCGAACCGACGTCGACGCAGGCTCTCGACAGCCACGAGCGCGTTCGCCGCTCTGGCGGTCGCGAGTCCTTTTGCTTACATCGCAGTTTGCGACTTGACCGCGAAGCCCGCACCGCAGCACCACGACTTCGTCCGGGCCGCGTCCATGACCGACCTTCCCGGCGAGCTGATGGGCGCGCTGAGCCAGGGGCTGTCGCAGTTCGGCGTCAGCCTGCCGCCGATCCCCGCCCTGACCGGTGCCACCAGCCCGGACGCCTCGTCCTTGCCGGGCTTCGCCAGCCCCGGCCTGGGCTCGCCCGGTTTGACCAGCCCCGGTCTGGCCTCCCCGGGCCTGACCTCGCCAGGTCTGACGTCCCCGGGCCTGACCACTCCGGGTCTGACGCCGGGCGCAACCCCGGGGCTCAGCACTCCGGGCCTGACCTCCGGCACCACTCCGGGGCTCAGCACTCCCGGCCTGACGCCGGGTCTGAGCACGCCCGGTCTGACCAGCCCGGGCCTCACCCCGGGAGTGGCCAGCCCGAACGCCTTCGGCCCGACGACCGGCGCCGGCGGCCTGGGCAGCCCGAGCGAACTTCCGATCAGCGACCCGGGCGGACTGGACCCCTCGAGCGGCACCTACCCGATCCTGGGTGACCCGTCGCTCGGCGCGGCACCGGCTCCCAGCGGCGGACTCGTGAGCGACATGATGAGTGCGGCCAACCAGTTGGGCGCCGGTCAGGCGATCGACCTGCTCAAGGGCATGATCCTGCCGGGCTTGCAAAACGCGGCCCATGGCGCGGCCGCCCCCGTTCCCCCGCCTGTGCCGGCTCCGATCCCCTGATCGAGCGCCCGGCTTCGGATTTCCCCCCGAAACGGCACCGCAGAAGTGGGCCCCTGGTCTGACCAGGTCAACCCAAACTCTGCGGTGCCGTGCCGCGTGGGCCACTTTGTTCACTTAAGTAGCGTGTCGAATCATTTGCACCACTAGACACATACGTAACATCGGGTCGTGTCATCCCGCCGTCGCCCGCCGACGATGCTGTTCACCGCCATCGCGGCGACCGTCGTCATCCTGCCGTGGGCGGTCAGTCCCGGCGGGCACGAGGAGCGCTCACCCCGGGCCGGCGACACGCACCTGGCCCAGCAACCGTTGGTCGGGGTCGGCGGCGGCGTCACGGTTCGCGAGATCAGCCAAGCCACACCGTTTTCCATGGTGGCGCTCACCGGCGGCGACCTCACCGGGACGTCGGCTCGGGTCCGCGCCCGCCGGGCCGACGGGACGTGGGGGAAGTGGTATGACACCGAGACACTCACAGGCCACGGCGACGGCGCCGCAGCGGGCCCGCACGGCACCGACCCCGTCTTCGTCGGCAAGACCACGACGGTGCAGATCTCGGTCAGCCGCCCGGCCGGCGCTCCCCGCACGGTCGCGCCGAGGACCGCGCCCACGCCGGGCCTCGGCTACCTCCCTGCGACCACGGAACAGCCGCTGGCGCAGAACATCTCGGCCATCCTGATCTCTCCACCGCAGGCACCGGCGGACACCCAGTGGAATCCGCCCACCGCGATCGTGGGCGCCGGGCAGGCGCCGGCCATCATCGCCCGGGCGCAGTGGGGCGCCGGGCAGGACGTGCACTGCGGCAACCGGCCGTTCGACCAGCCCATCCGCGCGGCGGTCGTGCACCACACGGCCGAGACCAACGACTACCAACCGCAGGACTCCGCGGCGATCGTGCAGTCGATCCTCGCGTACCACACCCAGATCCTGGGCTGGTGCGACATCGCCTACAACGCGCTGGTCGACAAGTACGGTCAGGTCTTCGAGGGGCGGGCCGGCGCGCTGCTCGGGCCGGTGTCGGGCGACCACACCGGCGGGTTCAACAGCGACAGCTGGGGTGTCGCGATGATCGGCAACTTCGACGACATCGCGCCGACACCGATCCAGCTGCACACCATCGGCCGACTGATCGGCTGGCGGCTCGGCATCGACCACATCGACCCGCGGGGAACCGTCGCCTTGACCTCGGCCGGCGGCGAGAACACCCACTTCCCCCTCAACGCCGTGGCGACGCTGCCGACCGTCTTCGCGCACCGCGACGTCGGCGCCACCGACTGCCCCGGCAACGTCGCCTACGGCCTGCTCGACGAAATCCGGGAAACAGCAGCTCATTTCAGCGGCCCGCCGCGTCCTGAGGACCTGGTCTTGTCGTTGCAGGGTGGCGCCATCTACGACCGCTGGCAGCAGATCGGCGGCCCGAGCAGCCTTCTCGGCGCACCCACCTCACCCGAAGCGACCGGCGAAGGGGCCACTCGCTACGTCACGTTCGACCATGGCGCGATGTACTGGTCGCCGGAGACCGGCCCGCAAGCGGTCACCGGGGCGATCTACGACTCGTGGGCCTCGCTCGGCTTCGAACGCGGCGCGCTCGGACTGCCGACGAGCTCGGAAATCCAAGAGCCGCAATGGGTCAAGCAGAACTTCCAGCACGGCACGCTGAACTTCGACCGGCTCACCGAGCGAGTCACCCGGGTGATCGACGGCGTGGTCGAGCAATTGCCACCGCCTGCGGCGAGCGGACCGCCGGTGCAACTGGAGCGGTTCTCGCCGGTGACACCCGCCGCCTAGCCGGGCTACATCCACCAGCGTTCGAGCACCCGGGCCACGCCGTCGTCGGCGTTGGTCGTGGTGACCTCGTCGGCCGCGGCCAGCGCCTCGGGGTGCGCGTTGCCCATCGCCACGCCGAGCCCGGCGCGCAGCAGCATCGGAACGTCGTTCGGCATGTCGCCGAACGCGACCCAGTCGGTGTCGGGGATGCCGAGCGGCCC
The DNA here is from genome assembly GCA_963822655.1 of uncultured Actinomycetota bacterium. GTDB lineage: Bacteria > Actinomycetota > Actinomycetes > Mycobacteriales > Mycobacteriaceae > Mycobacterium. Next base: position 152,420 of record CAWGIJ010000010.1, on the reverse strand, counting down.
AGCGATTTCGGCGATGCCGTTGGCCTTATTGACGCCGACCGGCACGATCTCGATCAGCCCGTTGTTGGTCGAGTAGGTGAGGTCGCCCTCGACACCGATGTGCTTGGCCAACGCCTCCGCCATATCGGCGCTTCGGGCTCCGGCCTTGCGGACCAGCAACTTGATCGCCGGCGCACTGAGCAGGTCGTCGAGGGAGACCTCGGTGTTGTCGGGGTTGAGCCACGCATGCTCGTAGCCCGGCGAGCTGACGAACTGCGGCGTCGCGCTGTCGTGCGCGCTGGCGCCGACCCGCTCGACGGCCAGGCCGGCGCCCGGGATGACGCGGGTGGCCATCTCCGCCAACTCGCACAGCGCATCGACGGACAGCGTCTTGGCTGACAGCACCCGGTCGCTCGCCGGGTCGTATATCACACCGCCGTTGGCGCACACCGCAATCGGCGCAAACCCGAGCCCGTCGACCACGGGCGGGATCCAGCGCGGAGGGCGGCCGGTCGCGAGCACGAACAGCACGTTGGCGTCGACGGCGGCGCGCACGGCATCCCGGGTGCGGGGGGTGACTTCTTCGTCTTCGTTGATCAGGGTGCCGTCGACGTCGCTGGCGATCAGAGCGGGCAGCGTCAATGGGTACCGCTCTGATTCTGCCCGGGGCGAGTCACGCCATCGGTGCCGTACTTGTTCAGGCGCTCCTGCAACTCGTGCAGCCGGATCTTCTGCGAATCATCGCGATTCGGCGCGCTGCCGCCGAGTCGGCGTGGCACCCAGTACTCGCCTTCGGGATGCGGATACTCCTCCTGCACCTGGTACAGCAGGTCGTTCATCGCGCGGCGCAAGACCGCGTTGAGTTCGTCGGCCGTCCCGTGCGGCGGCAGCGGGCGCCCCGCCGCGACGGTGATCGGAATCTTGTTGCGGAACAACTTCTTTTCGTGATCTTTCGGCCAGATGCGGTGTGCACCCCACACGATCACCGGCACGATCGGCACTTGCGCCTCGATCGCCATCCGGGCCGCGCCGGTCTTGAACTCGCGCAGTTCGAAGCTGCGACTGATGGTGGCCTCGGGGTGCATGCCGATCAGCTCACCCTCGCGCAACCGCTCGACCGCGGTATCGAACGCGTCGTGACCGTCGCGCCGGTCCACCGGAATCAACCGGGCGTGCTTGATGACGAAGTTGACCGCCTTCACGTCGGCCATCTCGGCCTTGATCATGAAGTACATCCGGCGGCCGCGCTCACGGGCGGCGAACAGCGGCGGCAGCCAGTCCAGGTAGCTGGTGTGGTTCTGGGCCAGCAGCGCGCCGCCACGCTCCGGAATATTCTCCAGTCCACGGAAAGTGAACTTCGTTCCGTTCATCGCGACAACCGGTGGTACGACCCACTCTCCGAACCGGTAAAACGGCTCCGGCATGGCGTCGCTCCTTGTATCCGTTGCTGCCAGCCCGGTCAGGGGCTGTGCTCCGCGCGTTTACGCGCGCGCTGAGCCTTTTCAGTGTCCTCAATAATTTTTGCCTCCGCTACCGTAGGTGCGCTGCCGCCGAGTCGCCTCGGCACCCAGAAAGCACCTTCGGGGTGCGGATACTCTTCCTGAACGCGGTGCAGCAGCGACGTCATTCCCTCGCGCAGCGCATTGTCGAGATGCTCGATGTCGCTCGACGGCGGCAGCGGCGGCCCGGCCGCAACGGTCACCGGGATCTTGCGGCGACCGATGTCTCGGGGGTGATCCTTGGTCCAGATCCGCTGGGCGCCCCATACGATCAGCGGGATGATCGGCACCTCGGCCTCCAGTGCCATTCGGGCCGCGCCGTTTTTGAACTCCTTGAGTTCGAAGCTGCGGCTGATGGTCGCCTCCGGCATCACACCGACGATGTCGCCGTCCCGTAATCGCTGGACGGCCTCGGCGTAGGAGTTCGAGCCGGCGTCGCGGTCGACCGGGATGTGCTTGCAGTGCCTGATCAGAAAGTTGACGAACTTCACCTGCTGTAACTCGGCTTTGAGCATGTAGCGAAAATTCCGCCCGCGAGCGGTCCCCGCAAGCCCGGCCGGCACCCAGTCGACGTAGCTGGTGTGGTTGATCGCGATCACCGCGCCGCCGGTGCGCGGGATGTGTTCGAGGCCCTGGTAGGTGATCTTGGTGCCGGTGGCCGCGGCCAGGGCCTTGGCAGTGATTCTGACCGCGCGATATACCGGTTCCATGGTGGTTATTCCGAATGCCCCGCCTTGCGGGCGGCCCTCGCTGCAGCGCGCTGGCTGGCTTCGTCGGCGTCGAGTTGGGCCGCCTCCGCCAGGGTCGGCGCTCCGCCGCCGAGCCGACGCGGTACCCACCACTCACCGGCGGGATGGGCCAGGTACTTGTCTTGGGCCTGCTGCAAGAGGTGCTCCATTCGGGAATGCAGCAGCGCGGTCAACTCCGCCGCCGGCAGTGTCGGTTGAATCGGCTCGCCGACCAGCACCACGATGGGCACCTTCGGACGGAAGAGCTTCTTCGGGTGATCCTTGGTCCAGATACGCTGGGCGCCCCACACGATGTGCGGAATGATCGGCACGCCCGCCTCGATCGCCATCCGGGCGGCGCCGGACTTGAACTCCTTGATCTCGAAGCTGCGGCTGATGGTCGCCTCGGGGTAGACGGCGATGAGTTCGCCTTCTTTCAGCCGGTCGACGGCCGCCGCATAGGACCCGGCGCCGCTGGAGCGGTCCACCGGGATGTGGCGGCAGCCCCGCATGATCGGCCCGGTGACCTTACTGTCGAAAACTTCCTGCTTCGCCATGAATCGGATCTTGCGCGCCCGGTGCTCCCGGAAGGTGGGCAAGCCTGCCAGGGTGAAGTCGAAGTAGCTGGTGTGGTTGATCGCGATGACAGCACCGCCGGTGGCGGGGATGTTTTCCTGGCCGATAACCGTGAACTTCAGACCCTGCATGCGCCAGGTCAGCCGCACCAGTGAAATCACTGTTCCGTATACCGGTTCCACGGTGTTCAAGCCTAGTGTTCGCGGCCCCGCGGCTCTAGCGGGTCGGTCGTTTGCCTCGTCGGCCGCTAAGCTCGGGACGGCAGCAGATCGCAACCAAAGGGTGTCAGTGCAGGTCACAAGCGTCGGTCACGCCGGCTTCCGGATCGATACTCCGGCCGGCAGCATTCTGTGCGACCCGTGGGTCAATCCCGCGTATTTCGCGTCGTGGTTCCCGTTCCCGGACAACAGCGGCTTGAACTGGGGCGCCCTCGGCGACTGCGACTACCTCTACGTCTCGCACCTGCACAAGGACCATTTCGACGCCAAGCTCCTGACTGAGCATGTCAACAAAGACGCCGTGGTGCTGTTGCCGGACTACCCCGTGCCCGATCTCAAGAATGCGTTGCAGCTGCTCGGCTTTCACAGGTTCTTCGAGACCACCGACTCGGTCAAGCACCGGCTCAGCGGCCCGAAGGGCGATCTGGACATCATGATTATCGCGCTGCGCGCACCCGCTGACGGCCCGATCGGCGACTCGGGGCTGGTGGTCAGCGACGGAGTGACGACGGCGTTCAACATGAACGATGCTCGCCCGGTCGATCTGGACGTGTTGACGTCCGAGTTCGGCCACGTCGACGCGCACATGCTGCAGTACTCCGGTGCGATTTGGTACCCGATGGTCTACGACATGCCGGAGCGGGCCAAGGAGACGTTCGGCATTCAGAAGCGGCAGCGCCAGATGGACCGGTCCCGTCAGTACATCGCGCAGGTCGCGGCGACGTGGGTGATCCCGTCGGCCGGGCCGCCGTGTTTCCTCGACCCCGAACTGCGTGACCTCAACGACGACCACGACGACCCTGCGAACATCTTCCCCGACCAGATGGTGTTCCTCGACCAGCTGCGCCGCAACGGCCACCACCACGGCCTGCTGATGATGCCCGGGTCGACCGCCGAATTCACTGGCACGCAACTGGACTCACTCCAGCATCCGCTGCCGACCGATCAGGTCGAGGCGATTTTCACTACCGGCAAGGCCGAGTACATCGCCGACTACGCGGCGCGGATGGGGCCGGTGCTGGCCGCGGAGAAGGCCCGCTGGGCGCCGGCCACCGGCGACTCGCTGCTCGAACCGCTGCGAGCGAAGTTCGAGCCGATCATGCTGGCCGGCGACGAGATCTGCGACGGCATCGGCTACCCGGTCGAACTGGTCGTCGGTGCCGAGCGGGTAGCGCTGGATTTCCCGAAACGCACGGTGCGCGAACCGATTCCCGACGAGAAGTTCCGCTACGGCTTCGCCATCCCGGGCGAGCTGGTGCGCACCGTGTTGCGCGATGACGAGCCGGACTGGGTCAACACGATCTTCCTGTCCACCCGATTCCGGGCCTGGCGGGTCGGCGGCTACAACGAATACCTGTACACGTTCTTCAAGTGCCTGACCGGCGAGCGGATCGCCTATGCCGACGGCTGGTTCGCCGAAACTCACGACGACTCCGCGTCGATCAACATGGGCGGCTGGGAGATTCAACGCCGCTGCCCGCATCTGAAGGCCGACCTGTCCAAGTTCGGCATCATCGAGGGCAACACCTTGACCTGCAACCTGCACGGCTGGCAATGGAACCTGGACAACGGCCGCTGCCTCACGGCACGCGGACATCAGCTCAGGAGTTCACGGCAATGAGCGCATCTTCCTATGATGACGGCCTGGTCCAGTTGGACCGGGAGGCGATCACGCTGCGCCGCTACCACTTCCCCTCCGGAACCTCGAAGATCATTGCGCTGCAGCATGTCCGCGGCTACAAGGTCGAGCCGCTGGGGCTGGTGCTGCACCGGTTCCGGATCTGGGGCAGCTCCGACCTACGCCGATGGCTGCCGCTGGACATGGGCCGGCCGTTCCGGTCGACCCTGATCACGCTGGACGTGCCGGGCACGCGGCCCAGTCCGGCGTTCACGCCGGCCAACGTCGACGAATTCACCGGGCTGCTCGACCGGCTGCTCAACGAACGCGACTAGCTAGCTCGAGCGTCCCGCGTCGGCCAACGCCTGCTGCGCCGCGTTGTAGCCCGGGATAAATGTGATGCCCGGCCCACCGTGGCAGCCGGTGCTGGCAAGGTACAGCCCGTCGACTGGAAGAGGTTGACCGACAAAACCTTTCGGCCCAGGCCGGTTGGGTCCGACCTGGTTGGCGTGGAACAGGCCGTGGCAGTAGTCGCCGCCCGGGGCGCCGAACATCACGCCCATGTGCTTGGGCGTGAAGGTGGTGTGCCGGCTGATGCTGCGTTCGAAGTTGGGCGCCAGCCTGGTGATCTTGTCGACCACCCGCTGCCCCATCTCGACCTTCGCCGCGCCGTAGTCGACATCGCCCTCGATCGGGAACCACAGCGCGAAGGCCGACGCCGCATGCTTGCCGGGCGGCGCGAGGTCGGGATCGTTCTGCGAGGGAACCTGAAAGACGACGGTCGGGTCGGCCGGCACGATTCCACGCCTGCAGTCCTCCCACTGCTGCTGCACTTCTTCCGGCGTGCTGAAGATGCCGATCGAGGCCTGCATGCTCGGCTCGTTGAGCATCTCGTAGGGAGCGATGAACTCCGGCGCCTCTTCCAACGCGAAGTGCATCTGAATGTAGCTGCCGCGGTGGTCGATTCGCGCATAGCGTTCTCGGATATCGGCCGGGACCGCGGCCGGTTCGAGCAGGTCGTTGACGGTCAGGTCGGGCGCCAGCGCCGAGATGACGATCGGCGCGGTCACCGTCTCGCCCGCCTCGGTGCGCACACCGCCGACGTGGCCGTCGCTGACCATGATCTCGGTGACCTTGGTGCGCAGCCGAACCTCGCCGCCGTCGCGCTCGAGCGCGTCGACCAGATGCGAAGTGAGTGCGCCGATTCCGCCACGCAGCTTCTTCATCTGCATGGTGTCGCCGTCGGGGACGCCCAGCCCGAAGGCCAGCGCGGCCGCGCTGCCCGGGGTGGCCGGCCCGCGGTACAGCGTGTTGACGGCCAGCACCGTCATCGAGCCGCGCAGCGCGGCGTGCTTCTCACGGTCGGGCAGATAGCGGTCCAGCACGTCGGTGACCGAGCCGAACAGCATGTCGTCGATCGCCGATCGCTCGAATTCGTTTGTGGCACAGGCATACATCTCGTCGAGCGTCTTCGGTAGCGCGCCCGCGTCGAAGCGGCCGAGGGCCCGGTTGGGCGCCATGGCCCAGGCCATCAGCCCGGCCATGCCGTTGACCGCCTCCGCGCCGTGCACCTCGTTGAGATGAGTGAACAGCTTGATCGGGTCGCTGTACTGGATCATCGGGTCGTCACCGATCCCGCGCAGCGCCACCGACATCACGTCAAGGTTGATCGTCGGAATCGCGTCCAGGCCAAGCTGCTCGCGGACCACCGGCGCGGTCGGGAATTGCACCGAGCCGGCGATCTCGAAGTGGTAGCCGTCGAACAACTCCACGGTCGACGCCATGCCGCCCGCGTAGAGCTTCGACTCCAGGCACAGCGTGCGCAGACCCGCCTTCTGCAACAGCACCGCAGCGGCCAGGCCATTGTGCCCGGCACCGATCACGATCGCGTCATAGTCGGTCATCTGCGCAGGCTGACACGGATGCCAAGTTTTGTCAATTATGACGAAACTTGATCCGACCACGCCTCGGTGATGCCGGTCCGCAGCGTCTCCAGCGCCACATGGCAGAGCCGGGCCAACTCGCCCAACGACCGATCGTCGCCGAGCATCCAGACCTCCATCGCGCCGAAGACCGCGGCCGCGATGCCGCGTGCCGTCACCGCGAACCGCACCTTCTGGTCCGCTGTCGGATCGGCCGCGCGACCACGCCGGTGCAACTGGCTCGCGATGGCGTCGGCGAAGTCGGCCTGCACCTCGGCGATGTGCCGAACGATGCGGCCCGGGTCGATCTCGTGATCGCGCAGAGTGGCGATTTTGGCAACGGCATCAACGTCATACGGGAACGCGAAGATCGCGGCCTGCACCGAGTCGATAATCGATTCGGCGGCCGGACGGTCGTTCAACGCGGAGCGAAACCAGGTCAGCCCGGTGTAGTCGGCGAACAGCAGATCGTGCTTGGAGGAGAAGTGGCGATAGAAGGTCCGCAGCGTGACGCCGGCGTCTGCGGCGATCTGCTCGGCCGAGGTGTCCTCGACCCCCTGCGCCAGGAATCGCACCAGCGCGGCCTGCCGCAGCGCCTCACGGGTGCGCTCGCTGCGCACCGTCTGCGCGGGCCGGATCATGTCTGCAAATTACCCTAGAAACTGTTATGTCAATATTGACAAAACTTTGGCGGCGGGGTGAGACTGCGGCGATGGTCTCGCTTCTCACCCACGCAATTCTCGGCCTCGCGGTGATCACCTGGATTGTCACCTCCAACCGCCAGGTCTTCTCCAGCGTCACCGGCGGCGGTCTGTTCTCGCCGCTCGAGGCGCTGTACTACGTCATCGGCATCGCCTCGGTGGTGTTGGGCTGGTACTTCAATGTCCGCTTCGTGCAGGACTATTCGAAGGGCTCGACGAATCCGCTGTGGGGTGAGCACGGCAGTTGGAAGGAGTACATCCAGCTGATGTTCACCAACCCGGCGGCCAGTTCCGCCAGCCAGGACTACACGATCGCCAATGTCGTTCTGCTACCGCTGTTTACGACCGTGGACGGCTATCGGCGCGGATTGCGGCGGCCGTGGCTGTACTTCGTCTCCAGCCTGTTCACCAGCTTCGCGTTCGCTTTCGCGTTCTACTTCGCGACCATCGAGCGCCAGCACCGGCACGCTGCGCGGGATCAGGCGCTGATGCCGTCGCGGTAGTCGGTCTCGTCGTCGGCGAAGCTGGACAGCGGCGTCGGCAGCGGCCATTCGTGGTGGCCGGTCTGGTTGCCGCCGCGTCGCTTGGCGGCATACATCGCGGCGTCGGCAGCGGCGATCAGTTCGATGAGTAGGTCACTGCGACTGCCGGTCCGGTAGGCGGGATGGACTCCGGCCGTGCCGATGCTGGCGGTGATGCCGAACGGCAACGCGGCGATTTGGTCGCAGAGTTGCTGCGCCCGGCGATCGACATCGTCGGGATCCCAGATGTCGGCGATGACGAACTCCTCGCCGCCGGAACGGCCGATCACCGCAGTGTCGTCGGTGGTGTCGCGCAGCGCACGGGACACCGAGACCAGCGCGTCGTCGCCGGTGCCATGCCCGTAGCTGTCGTTGAGCTGCTTGAAGCGGTCCAGGTCGATCACGCTGACCACGACATAGGCCTCTTGCTGACTGCCCTGCTCCAACCGGGCTTTGGCCCGGCGGTGAAACGCGCGGCGGGTGAACAGCCCGGTCAACTGGTCGCGTTCGGCCCGCACGGCGTCGGCGCCCAGCACGTGCACCACGACCTGCACCCCGAACGGCACCGCCAGGTTGAGCAGCAACAGCAGCGAGAAGGCGCACACCGCCATGACGACGCCGAAGTCCTGTGAGATCCGGTAGCCCTCGATCGCTCCGACGATGCCGGCGATGGTGAAGTTGTAGGCCATCAACCACGCCCGGTGGAACAGCGCGATATAGGTGGCCAACGTCCCGAACGTCGCGCAGGTCAGCATCGCGACCATCGGATCGCTCTGCGCCAGCGCGATCAGCGCGATGCAGGCGCTCGACAGCAGCGCGAACCAGATGGCGGTCTTGCGGTTCGGCCACCGCGTCGCCCACAACACCCCGCCGGCAGCGGCGCCGACGCACGCGATCAGCGCGCAGGCCAGTTGGGCCACGGTGGACGGACCGGTCGGGGTGAAGGTCGTCCCCAGGGCAACGATCGACAGGCCGCCCGCAATGATCGCGACGGTGAACCGGGTGAGGGTATCCATGCCGCGGGCGGCGAGATGCGCGCTCAGCCGGTCATAGTGATCGGACTGATGCCACCATTGGCTGACCCACCCCATCGGGTTCCCACTTACCTTCGTCACCGGCGCCCCGTCTTGCTGCAGGGCATTGGTTCTGAAGATGATAGATCAGCAAATAAAGCCCGGTCGGGACTTTGCCGCCGCAGGAGGCCGACTGCGCTACGGCTCCAGCACCTCGATCAGCGCTTGGATTCGCGCGGCCTGACCCGACTCGCCGCCTCGACCGCGTTCCGCCGCGCGGTGTCCAGGTTTTCGTCGTAGGCCAGTGCGACACCCATGCGCCGTCTGACGAAGCTTTCCGGCTTTCCGAACAGACGCAGGTCGGTGCGCGGCACCCGCAGTGCGTCATCCACCCCGTCGAAGACCACGCCGTCGGCGTCCACGGCACCGTAAATAACCGCACTGGCGCCTGGTGTCTTGAACGTAGTGTCGACCGGAAGCCCGAGGATGGCCCGAGCATGCAGCTCGAATTCGTTCTGCCACTGAGTGATCATCGTGACCATGCCCGTGTCGTGCGGCCGTGGGCTGACCTCGCTGAACCACACCCGGTCGCCTTTGACGAAGAGCTCGACCCCGAAAATTCCCTGTCCCCCAAGCTTTTCGGTGACAGTGCGGGCGATTAGCCGCGCATTGTCGAGCGCGGCGGCCGACATCGGTTGTGGTTGCCAGCTCTCCACGTAGTCGCCGCTGACCTGTTTGTGGCCGATCGGTGCACAGAACTGAGTGGCCACCGCACCGTCTTCGCCGCGCGCCCGGACGGTCAATAGTGTTATCTCGTAATCGAAGTCGATGAAACCTTCGACAATGACGCGACCATGGCTGACCCGGCCACCGGCCATCGCACAGGCCCAGGCCGCCTCGACATCGTCGGGCCGGTCGAGCTTGCTCTGACCCTTGCCCGAGCTGCTCATCACCGGTTTGACGACGCAGGGGTAGCCGATGGAGTCGGCGGCCGCCTGTAGTTCGGCTTGCGAGTCGCAGAACCGGTACGGGCTGGTGGGCAGGCCGAGGGTTTCGGCGGCCAGCCGCCGAATGCCCTCGCGGTCCATGGTGAGCCGCGCCGCCAGTGCGGTGGGGATCACCCGGACGACGCCGGCCTCTTCCAATTCCTGCAGCGCCTCGGTGGCGATGGCCTCGATCTCGGGAACGACGATGTCGGGTCGTTCGGCCTCGATCAGCGCCGTGAGCTGGTCTGGATCCGACATCGTGATGGTCCGCGCGTGGTGGGCGACCTGCTGGCCCGGCGCGTTGTCGTAGCGGTCGACGGCGATGGTCTCCACGCCCAGGCGCTGCAGCGCGATCACTACCTCGCGGCCGAGTTCGCCAGAACCGAGCAGCATGACCTTGGTCGCGCTCGGCGACAGCGGGGTTCCGATGGTGGTCATCGGTTGCGGGGTTCCAGCACCTCGGTGCCGACGAACGGCACCAGCGCCGCGGGCACGCGCACACTGCCGTCGGGTTGCTGGTGGTTCTCCAGGATGGCGACCAGCCAGCGGGTGGTGGCCAGCGTGCCGTTCAGCGTCGCGGCGATCTGCGGCTTGCCGTTCTCGTCGCGGTAGCGGGTGGCCAGCCGCCGGGCCTGGAAGGTGGTGCAATTCGACGTCGAGGTCAACTCGCGGTACGCCTGCTGGGTCGGCACCCAGGCCTCGCAGTCGAACTTGCGCGCCGCCGACGATCCGAGATCGCCTGCGGCGACGTCGATTACGCGATACGGCACCTCGATGCGAGCCAGCATCTCGCGCTGCCAGCCCAGCAGTCGCTGGTGCTCGGCCTCGGCGTCGGCCGGGTCGCAGTAAACGAAGGCCTCGACCTTGTCGAACTGATGCACCCGGATGATGCCGCGGGTGTCCTTGCCGTAGCTGCCGGCTTCCCGGCGGAAACACGACGACCAGCCGGCGTAGCGCAGCGGCCCATCGGAGAGGTCGAGGATCTCACCGGAGTGGTAGCCGGCCAGGGGGACCTCCGACGTGCCCACAAGATAGAGGTCATCGGCTTCGACCCGATAGATCTCGTCGGCGTGGGCGCCGAGGAAGCCGGTGCCCGACATCACCTCCGGGCGCACCAGCACCGGCGGGATCATCGGGGTGAAGCCGTTGTCGGCGGCCAACCGGATCGCCATGTTCAGCAGGCCCAGCTGTAGCAGCGCGCCCTGGCCGGTGAGGAAGTAGAACCGCGAGCCGGACACCTTGGCGCCGCGTTCCATGTCGAGCAGGCCGAGCGTCTCGCCGATCTCGAGGTGGTCTTTGGGGTTCTCGATCGCGGGCAATTCTCCGATCCGCTCGAGTTCGACGAAGTCGTCTTCGCCGCCGGCCGGAACACCATCGATGATCACGTTCGAGATCGCCATGTGTGCGGCGTTAAAAGCTGCCTCGGCTTCGACCTCCTTGGCCTTGGCAGCTTTCATCTCATCGACTATGTCGCCTGCCTGTTGTAGAAACCTTGCGCGATCGTCCGGCGAAGCTTTGCCGACCTCCCTGCTGACGGCCTTATGGTCGGCGCGCAGCTTGTCTGCGGCCGTGATCGCGGACCGACGCGCGGTATCGGCGGCGAGCAGCGTGTCGACCAGCGTCGGGTCCTCGCCCCGCTTGGTCTGCGACTCGCGTACCGCGTCGGGATTGTCCCGGAGCAACTTCAGGTCGATCACGGGCTAGAACCCTACTTGGTCCGCTCCAACGCCCGGCAACCATTTCACTTCTGTAACAGCCGTCACGTAGCGGAGTTCGCCTGTCAGAATGGAGGCGATGTGGCACCCATTCGAGCGCGACGAGCACGACGCTGTCGAGGCGTCCCCGTCGGCTGAGACGGCCCCGTCGCCGAAGGCCGACGGCTCTCGGCGTCGACTGCTGCACGCCGGGTGGTTCGACTCCCTCAACGGGACGCTGCAGGCGTCGGCGACCAGGCGGGCGCTGCTGCTGACCGCGCTGGGCGGATTGCTGATCGCCGGCCTGGTCACAGCGCTACCGATCGGAGGCGGTCCCGGCCGGCTGGCCGGCTACATCGACCCGGTGCCCCCGACCGGTGTCAAGGGCAATGACGCGTTCAACCGTGCGCAAAGCGGCAATTGCCTGATGTGGCCGGAACGGATGCCCGAAGCCGCGAGCATCGTCGACTGCAAGGACGAGCACCGCTTCGAGGTCTCCGAGTCCATCGACATGCGCACGTTCCCCGGTTCGGAATACGGCCCGTCCGCTCCCCCGCCGACGGCCACCCGCATCGAGCAGATCAGCCAGGAGCAGTGCGAGTCGTCGGTCCGCCGCTACCTCGGCGCCAAGTTCGACCCCAACAGCAAATTCGTCATCAGCATGTTGTGGTCGGGCGACAAAGCCTGGCGGCAGTTCGGCGAGCGCCGGATGCTGTGCGGCCTGCAGCTGCCCGGCGCCGGCAATCAGCAGGTCGCCGTGAAGGGCAAGGTCGCCGACGTCGACCAGTCCAAGGTCTGGCCCGACGGCACCTGCCTGGGCATCGACCCGGCCACCAACCAGCCCACCGACATTCCGGTCGACTGTGTCGCGCCGCACGCGATGGAGGTCACCGGCACGGTCAACCTGCTGGCCCGATTCCCCGAGGGTCTGCCGCCGGAACCCGAGCAGGACGCCTTCATCAAGGACGCCTGCACCAAGCAGACCGACGCCTACCTCACACCGGTGCAGTTGCGCAGCACGACGCTGACGCTGATCTACAGCACACTGTCGTTGCCGAGCTGGTCCTCCGGTAGCCGTCAGGTTGCTTGCAGCATCGGGGCGACCCTGGGCAACGGCGCCTGGGCGACGCTGCTGAACAGCGCCAAGGGTCCGCTGAAGATCAACGGGCAGGCCCCGGTCCCGCCACCGGACATCCCGCAGGAGCGGCTCAACCTGCCGCCTATTCCGACCGGACCTAATACACCGGAGCCCCGCAACGGAGGTGGCGGCGGAGGCACCTCGTCGACCGGCTCCAACGGCGGCTCGAGCAACTCGTCGGGCTCGTCGGGCTCGTCGGGATCGAACAGCCAGCGGCAGGGCAACCAGCATCTGCCCGGTCAGGTGCCGGCGCCGGCCGCACCCGCACCCGCACCCGCACCCGAGGCTCCAGTCCCGGCTCCGGAAGGGCTGCCGCCGGGTGGCCCCCAGGCCCAGCCGCCCGCGCCGGAACCCCCGCCTCCGCCACCGGGGCAGTAATCGAGTGGCCGTTCGGATGGATCAGCAACGGTTCGATGAACTGGTGTCCGACGCGCTCGACCTGATCCCGCCGAAGCTGGCCGCGGTGATGGACAACGTGGTGATGCTGGTCGCCGACCGGCATCCCGAGGACGACGAATTGCTCGGCCTCTACGAAGGTGTGGCGCTGACCGAGCGCGACTCGCACTACGCCGGGTCGCTGCCGGACACCATCACGATCTACCGCGACGCGCTGCTGGATATCTGCGACGACGACGAGGACGTGGTCGAGGAAGTGAAAATCACCGTGATCCACGAGATCGCCCACCACTTCGGCATCGACGACGAGCGACTGCACGAACTCGGTTGGGCCTGATTCGGTTGGGCCCGGGCCGTCAGGCGCGGCGCCGCGGATCTGTCGGCGATGGGTGCTACACATGGCCCATGAACAAAGACTGCCGCGACTGCCGGGCAGGTCTGGAGCACTGCCACGGCACACTCATTCACCACTGGCTGCACCGCGCTGAGTGCACCGACGACGACTGCGCCGGCCCGGAGTTGTTGCCGCACAACTTCGTTGTCGACTGCGACGCCGTCGGCTGCGACTGCGCGCACCTCGACGCGCCGTCGGCCCTGGCGGTCTAGAGCTCTCAGCCCATCGGGTCGGCGATCGAATCCTCCGCGTCGGGCACCGGATCGAATGGCGGCGTCTGCGTCCCCCACTGCTCGCAGTTCCATCGGTCGTCGCCCTGCGGCGTCAGAATGACGAACTCGGTGTTGGCCAAGTGATGGTCGAGCGCGAAACTGCTTGGCACATCGGCCAATAGCGCCGCGGTCAGCCGGATCGCCGCGCCGTGGCTGACGACGACGATGTCTCCGGACCAGCCGCCGTCGTCGAGATAGCGGGTCCGCAGCTCGTTCACCACCGGCAGGTAGCGATCCAGCACCTGGGTGGCGCTCTCGCCACCCGGCATCGAGACGTCGTAGTCACCCTTCAGCCATCGTTCGTAGACGGCGTGGAACTCGTCCACGGCGGCGTCGTCGTTGCGGTTTTCCAGGTCACCGGCCTGCACCTCGTGGATACCAGTCACCTCGCGGGCCGGTACGCCAACCGTGTCGCTGATCTCGGCGGCGGTCTGCACGGCGCGGGTCGCGACCGAGTGCAGTAGCAGGCCGGGCGGCGATTCCAGCGCCTTGGCGAAATCGCGGGCCTGCTCGCGGCCCAGTGGCGTCAGCTCCGCGCCGGGGGGGCGGGTGTCCAGTCGCTTGTCGACGTTGCCGAAGGACTGCCCGTGCCGCACCAGGATCAGCCGACCGCTCACTGTGCCGACCCCTTGCGCAGCGCCTCCAGCCAGCGCGCGGCCTCGTCCGATTGCGGCGGCGGGGCGCCCGCCACCTCACCCGTCGGCCACGATCCCAGGTAGCGCACGTCGGTGCACCGCTGATGCAACGCCTTGAGCGCCTCGGCGACGGGGTCGTCATCGATGTGGCCGACGCAGTCCATGAAGAACACGTACGTACCCAATTCCGTTCGGGTGGGTCGGGATTCGATGCGGGTGAGATCGATGCCGCGGATGCCGAACTCGGTGAGCGCCGACACCAGTGCGCTCGGGGCGTTGGCGATCCGCAGCACCACCGAGGTGCGGTCGGCGCCGGTGCGTGCCGGCGGCTGCCCCGGCCGGCCAACCAGGACGAACCGAGTGCGCGCGTTGGCCTCGTCCACCACGCCGTCGGCCAGCGTCGAGAGGCCCCGGTGCGCGACCGCGAGTGGAGAGCTGACCGCTGCGTCCACCAGGCCATCGGAAACCTGTTGCGCCGCATCGGCATTGGAGATAGCCGGGCGTAGCTCCGCCGTCGGCAGGTTAGCGGCCAGCCACCGCCGCACCTGCGCGGCCGCCACCGGGAACGCTGCCAGGGTGCGAATCTCGGCGGCGGTGCGGCCGGGCTGCACGGCGATGCTGAACGACACGTCGAGCGTCAGTTCCGCGAAGATCTGCAGCGGCGTTCCGATCGCCAGGCTGTCCAGCGTCGGCATGATCGAGCCGTCGATCGAATTCTCGATGGGCACACACGCGAAGACGGCAGCACCGTCGCGCACCGCGTCGAGGGCGGCGAGTGTGCTGTCGACCGGCAGCAGCTGCCAGCCGTCTGCGGAACACGGTGGAACCGAACCGGCCTCGGTCATCTGCAACAGCGCCGCTTCGGTGAAGGTCCCCGCCGGACCGAGATACGCGATGCTGGCCACGACCACCAAGCCTATCGGGTCGTAGGGCTTGCGCCGCTGGACCGTCTTTAGTTAAGTAAGGCTTACCTCACTTAGAAGGACGGTCAACGATGACACTCGCTCACTGCCCGGCGCCGACGACCGCCGAACGGATCCGCAGCACCTGCGTCCGCGCCGGCGGCGCCCTGCTCGCCGTCGACAGTGCCGAACCGCTCACCACTCCCCTGCATCATCTGCTCGCCGACGGATCGTTCGCCGTCGGCGTTCCGACCGATGGAGGGCTGGCCGACGGCGCCCAGGCGGTGCTGGAGTTGGCCGACTACGCGCCGTTGCCGCTACGCGAGCCGGTGCGCTCGCTGGTGTGGATCCGGGGCCGGCTGCAACTGGTTCCGCCGTCGGAGGTGCGCGAGATGCTCGACCTGATCGCCGCCGAGCACGCGCACCCGGCGTTGCTGCAGGTGCGCACGCCGGAGTCGCGTCCGGTCTCCGAGGGCGACACCCAATACGTGCTGGCCCGGCTGGAGATCGAGTCGGTCGTGGTCACCGACGCCACCGGCGCCGAGGCCGTCGACTCCACGGCTTTGCTCGCCGCCCGCCCGGATCCGTTCTGTGCGTTCGAATCGTGCTGGATCCGTCACCTCGACACCGCCCACCGCGACGTGGTGGCACGGCTGGCCTCCCGGTTGCCGGCCCGGCTGCGGCGCGGCGACATCCGCCCGCTCGGCATCGACCGCTACGGCATGCGGTTGCGGGTGGAAAGCGCCGAGGGCGACCGCGACGTCCGGCTGCCGTTCCACACCCCGGTCGACGACGTCATCGGACTGGGCAAGGCGATCCGGGTGCTGATGGGCTGCCCGTTCGTCAACGGCTTGCGCGCCCGGGCCGACTGAGCCGGTTACCGTGTCGGGGTGGCTGCGCCCCTGAGCGATACCGACCGCAGTCCACTGCGCATCGAGATCGCGATCGTGCTCTGCGTGACATTCGGCCTCAGCGCGATCACTGCCGCCTTGCAACTCGCCGACTCGGTGTTGCGCGGTCTGAGTAACCAGAAGATCCCGCTCAACCCGAAACGATCCTACTTCGACCTGATCGATCTCGGGCTCAACGCGACCGTCGTGCTGCAACTCGTCTCCTGGGGTGCGCTCGGGCTCTACCTGTTGTGGCGCACCGGATTACAGCCCGCCGGTGTCGGACTGGCCCGCTTCCGCTGGCGGCCCGACCTGCTGGGCGGGCTGGGGCTGGCCGCGTTGATCGGCCTGCCGGGGCTGGGGCTCTACCTCGCCGCGCGGGCGCTGCACATGAACGCGTCGGTGATCCCGTCCGGCCTGGGCGACACCTGGTGGCGGGTTCCGGTGCTGGTGCTCACCGCGTTCGCCGACGGCTGGGCCGAAGAGGTGATCGTCGTCGGCTACCTGCTCACCCGGCTTGGCCAACTCGGCGTCGGGCCGCGAACGGCGCTGGTGTGCTCGAGCCTGCTGCGCGGCGCGTATCACCTCTATCAGGGCTTCGGCGCCGGGCTGGGCAACATCGTGATGGGTCTGGTGTTCGGCTACGCCTGGCAACGCACCGGCCGGCTGTGGCCGCTGGTGATCGCGCACGGCCTGATCGACACCGTCGCTTTTGTCGGCTACGCGCTGCTGGCGGGCCACCTGGGGTGGCTGCGCTGATGGCCGACGATCCCCGCCCCGCCAAGCGGCCGCCGCCACCGGGCACGCCGCCGCCGCGCCCGGTGGGGCCCAATCGCCTTGCCCGCCAACGCCTGTCACCGTCGCCGTCGCCGTCGCGTCGCCGTCGAGCAAGCCCACTCCCCCGATCAAGCCGCCGCGCCGCACTAGGCCCTGGCTGCAGGTCATTTCGCTGAGCGTGGTGATCGCCGTGCTGCTCGGGTGCGCCGCGCTCCTGGGCGGCGCGTTGTGGCTGGAGACCTCGTTGCATCGCCAATCCGTGCTGACCGACTACTCGGGCCGCCCGCCCGCCGCGCAGGGCAGCAACTGGCTGCTGGTCGGCTCCGACAGCCGTCAGGGGTTGACCACCGAGCAGCAGCAGGCACTGTCCACCGGCGGCGACATCGGCAACGGCCGCACCGACACCATCCTGGTGGTGCATGTGCCGTCGGTGACATCGAGCGCCCCGACGACGATGGTCTCCATTCCGCGCGACTCCTACGTGCCGATCCCGGGCTACGGCCGCGACAAGATCAATGCGGCGTTCGCGATGGGCGGGGCCACGCTGCTGGCCGAGGCGGTCGAGCAGGCCACCGGGCTGCATATCGACCACTACGCGGAGATCGGCTTCGGCGGCTTCGCCGGTGTGGTCGACGGGCTGGGCGGTGTGACGGTCTGCCCGACGGCGCCGATCAACGATCCGCTGGCCGGCATCAACCTGCCCGCCGGCTGCCAGAAGCTGGACGGACGCGATGCGCTCGGCTACGTCCGCAGCCGGGCCACCCCGCGCGCCGACCTGGACCGGATGATCGACCAGCGCCAGTTCATGTCGGCGCTGTTGCGGCGGGCGGTCAGTCCGACGGTGTGGCTGAACCCCTGGCGGTGGTACGCGGTGCCGCGTGCGACCGTCGGCGCCTTGACCGTCAACCACGACGATCACGCGTGGGACCTGGCCCGGCTGGCCTGGGCGCTACAGGGCAATCCCGCCGAATTGACCGTTCCGATAGGACAATTCACGAGCAGCGACTCGGGCTCGGTGGTGGTGTGGGACCACGAGAAGGCCGCCGCGCTGTTCGACGCCCTGGCCGCCGATCAGCCGGTGCCCGCGAATGTGGTTGACGCGCATTAACACCCAGCGCGGCACGGCCCATGCGCCGGAGGCCGGCTCTGAGTCGGCGTCGCTAGTGCGGGTCGGCGCCGGTCAGGCCGCCTTCCAGCCACGCCTTCGCGCGGCCGGGGTGGTTGGTGGCCAGCCAGGCCACCCCGATGTCGCGGCAGAACTTGACGTCGTCGTAGTCGTCGACCGTCCAGCAGTACAGCGCCCGGCCCTGGGCCGCGGACCGGTCGACGAGCTCGGGGTGCTCGCGCAGCGTCCCGATCGACGGGCCGATGGCGGTGGCGCCGATCGTGCTCGCTGCGCTGCTGGCCAGGTACCGGTGGCCGCGGCCGAGTAGCACGGTCGGCAGCAGCGGCGCCGCCCGCCGGACGCGCCACAGCGCCGCGGAGGAGAACGACATCACCACCGCCCGTGACAGGTCGGCCGACGCGGGCGAGGCGATGCCGAAGCGGTGCAGCAGTGCCAGCACCTTGCTCTCGACGAGCGCGCCGTAGCGGACCGGGTGTTTGGTCTCGATGAACAGCTTCACCGGCCGCTTCCAGTCGAGTACCAGCGAGACGAGGTCGTCGAGCGTCAGCAGGCCGGTGTCGCCGTGGGTGCCGTCGGGACGCCAACTGCCGTGCCAGGAACCGAATTCCAGCTCACGCAGCTGCGCCAGCGTCATCATGCTGACCAGCCCGGCGCCGGACGACGTCCGGTCGAGCTTGCGGTCGTGCACACAGACCAGGTGCCCGTCGCGGGTGAGCCGGACATCGCATTCGACGCCTTCGGCGCCCTCGCGCAGCGCGAGATCGTATGCGGCCAGGGTGTGTTCGGGTAGGGACGCCGAGGCCCCGCGATGGGCGACTACGAACGGGTGCCGAGAGTCCACGTTCTCGGCATGCGTCATGACCCTATGCTGCCGGTTCTTCACCCGGCAGCTCAACCGCTGCAGCAGATTTCGTCTCGATTACGTCGTCGGCGACGACCAGCCAGCGGTGCGCGGGCCGTTCGACCGGCTTGCGCTCGAAGACCTCGAACAGCTTCGCCGTGGCCAGCACAGCGGCCAGCGCGATCACGTAGGCGACGATTATCGCGACGGTGTTGTTGGCGATACCCTGCGAGTCCTGGGCGCCGCTGGTGACCGAGGCGAACACCGACGTGACGCTGCTGATCATCCACAGCAGCCACCAGCCCCAGATCACCTGGCGGAACTGGTTGTAGTGGTCCTCGGTCTTGGCCAACTCGATCACGTAGACCAGAGCCCAGACCGACCCCAGCAGCGGCAGGCAGCAGAACGTCACGCAGGCCGACATCAAGCCCCAACTGGCCGAATGGCCCGTCGTCGCCGCGACCACGGCGAAGGTGACGGCCAGCGCCATCGCAGCCGATGGCGGCACCAACGTTCCGGCCCACAGCGCCCGGCGCGTGCGGGACTCCGCGCGGCCGGCATGTTCGAACGCGGCGGTCCGACGCTCGATCATCCAGCGGGTCAGCAGCACCGCGCAGGCCATCACCGCGGCGACCGCGGCCAGGCTGGCCAGCACGCACAGCAACGCGGCCGCGTCGGCCACGATCCAGTTCAACAGGGTGTTGCGGTTGATCACCAACAGCAGGTAGCGCAGCAGGTGCACCAGCGCGGCGGCGCCCAGCGCAACCGCGGCGACAAAGAACGCGGAGCGCACCCGATCGGCCGGCGGCGCCTCGTGGCGGGTGCGACCGGGTCCGGCTCCCAGCTCGACTCGGTCCACCAGACCCCAGCGCGGGATGGACAGGTAGCGCGGGGTCGGCCCGAGCGGACGACGGCGACGGCGCGGAGGTGGGGGCGGTCCAGGGCGGACGGCGATCCAGCGATAACCCGGCGGCAGCCGATGCGCGGTGCGCGGACCGCCACTCCAGCCGGTGCCGGGTCCCGACGGCGGCGACGGCTCGTTTGCCGTCGGCGCCAACAATGTTCCGTTGCAGCGCGGACACCACGAACGCTGCTTGTCACGGACATTCCAGCGTGTGCCGCACTGGGAGCACACTTGAATCATCAGAACAGCCTAGCGACGCATGGACGGGCAGCCCGTCAGACGATGCTTCCCGCGCCACCGGCGTCGGTCACCACCGGGCGTCCGGCGCTGTCCCAGGCCAACATGCCGCCCTCGACGTTGGTCGGCTCGAACCCGTCGCGGGCCAGGAACTCCGCGACTTTCGCCGAACGGCCGCCGGCCTTGCAGATGACGTAGAGCTTCGCCGAGCGGTCGATCTCGCCCAGGCGCCCGGGGACCTGACCCATCGGGATGTGCTGCGCGGCGGAGGCATGGCCGCGGTTCCACTCGTCGTCTTCCCGCACATCCAGCAACACCGTGCCCGGCCCGAATTCGATCGGCAGCTCGGCAATGGTGGCGTGTGCGATCACAGGTTCTGAGTCCACGATCTCGATCTTGGCACGGGTGACCCGACGGTGCGTAGGCCCGGGTCCAGCTAAATCTGCGGTATCCACAGTTTCCACAGGTTTATCCACAGGGCGCTGCGAACATGGGTAACGCGTTGACACGCGGTTACGTGCCCGCGTCGAGTAGCCAACTGTGGATAACGAGTGGCCGTAACCTGTTCGTGATCGACAGGCTCGACCCCACGCTCAGCGAATTCTTAGTTAAACTCACAGCCTCTGTTCGAGGGGTCCATATGAGGCATGTCACAGCGCTTGCAACCGTGTCGCTGTCGACCCTCCGCTGAAACCGCCGCCTTATTTGGCACGCGGAAAACAATATCGCCAGCAACAATTTGCTGGTCAGCGAGCCACCTCCGGCACAATTTTCCAGGCGGTACATGAGGGGCTATGATCGCGATCACCGAGATCATTTGTGACTCATCTCACCGGGGGAGCAGTTGGACGAGCAGGCCGGAGCAGCACGATGACGACGCAACCGTTTGGACCGCAATCGGCGCGTACGTCATCGCACTGGTACACGACGTCAGCGACGTGTAATCGCTCCTACTTGCTTGCCGGTTTGCGAGCCGGTCTCATCGCCCTGGTATTGCTGGCGGTTCTCGCCGTCATCGTCTGGTTCTGACCTCGACCGGCTGGGTACTCCCGCCACGCCCCGTTCTTGCGGCGTTCGCCGTGACGTAGCAGGGTTGATTGAGACAAAGCCGACCCGCCGCCAACAGCCTGCGAGCGGCCCGTCAGAGTAGTTCGGAATCAATCATCACCAGGAAGGAACCTAGTGTCTGATTACACCTTGCCCGATTTGGACTGGGATTACGGAGCCCTAGAACCCCACATCTCGGGTGCGATCAACGAGCTTCACCACGACAAGCACCACGCCACCTACGTCAAGGGCGCCAACGACGCGGTCGCGAAATTGGAAGAGGCGCGCAGCAAGGACGACCACTCGACGATCCTGCTGAACGAGAAGAACCTGGCCTTCAACCTGGCCGGCCACGTCAACCACGTCGTGTGGTGGAAGATCTTGTCCCCCAACGGTGGCGACAAGCCGACCGGCGACCTGGCCGCGGCGATCGACGATGCCTTCGGCTCGTTCGACAAGTTCCGCGCGCAGTTCAGCGCGGTGGCCAATGGTATCCAGGGCTCGGGCTGGGCGGTGCTGGCGTATGACAGCCTCGGCGACCGCCTGCTGACGTTCCAGGTGTACGACCACCAGACGAACTTCCCG
Organism: uncultured Actinomycetota bacterium; assembly: GCA_963822655.1. Taxonomy (GTDB): domain Bacteria; phylum Actinomycetota; class Actinomycetes; order Mycobacteriales; family Mycobacteriaceae; genus Mycobacterium. The sequence continues at coordinate 130,821 of CAWGIJ010000010.1, read as the reverse complement.
CTGGGCGTCGTTCCGATCCTGCTGCTGGACATGTGGGAGCACGCCTTCTACCTCGACTACAAGAACGTCAAGGCCGACTACACCAAGGCGTTCTGGAACGTGATCAATTGGGAAGAGGTTCAGAAGCGGTACGCCGAAGCCACCTCGAAGGCCAAGCACCTCATTGCCAACTGAGCTCAGCTGAATTCGCTCATTCGGGGCGTCGCGCTATATGCGTGGCGCCCCGAATGCCATTTCGGCGGTGTTCCGTGCGAGTTCCGTCCGCGTTCTTTGCTCGTGTCCGCTTGCGAGCGTTGCCAATAGGCCGCATGCTGAGCGGATCGACCCACCGGCGTATCGCTGGATACCCGAATCGAGTGTGGCGGAGGGCGAAATGGACAGTGGTTCAGGACGGGCGATCGAAGTGTCCCCCTTCCATTCGAGTGGCGCCCTGAAAGGGTTTGTCATTTCCGGCCGCTGGCCCGACTCCACCAAAGAATGGGCGCAATTGCTGATGGTCGCGGTCCGCGTTGCCTCGCTGCCTGGATTACTTGACACCACAACGGTATTCGGCGTTCGCGAGGAAGTGCCCGACATGCCGGCCCCGGGCACCGTCGGACTGGTCCTGGCCGAGGGCCCGGTCGTCGGCGAATCCGCCATCCGGCCCGGCCATTTCGCCGATCACCAACCGCCGGCGCTGCTGATGCTGCATCCGCCGTCGGAGACAACGCCGTCGCTGCCCGAGTGCAACGGCGCGGCGTCGGGATGCGTGTTGTTGCCCGGGTTGCCCTATCTGGGCCTCGAGCACCGCGCGGCATGGGTCGAGGCTGAAGCCGACGGCACGATCACCTCAATGGTCAGCCGGGTGGGCGTCGACCCCATCAGTCATCCGGACACAGCAATCTTGGCGATGCTGCTCGCCGCGTAGCAGTTCCTTGGGCCGGAACCCTCGTCGGCCGCGCGCGGCGAATGGCTCTGAGCTCTCGAGCGCGCCGACCAATTCCTTGGACAATTCGTCCAACACGCGCCGAATACCGGGTCGGCTCTGGGGCGTAAAAGCGGGCTCACAGCCGACTCCATGGCCGTCTACAGCAAATGCGGTTTGCAATGGAGCGACGCATCCAGCAGGTTGCCATGGCGGAGGCGGAAGCCGAGGTCCGCAGCACCAATAGACCCCGAAACGATGAATCTTCACACAATATCCTTAGAATATCATGTGTATAGGCTGGACAACGCCCTTAGGGTCCCGTCCGACAAACATGTCAGGCAAGAAATACCGTCAGCGTCAATATTGGGCGAGTTTCCCACTTGGTTGCGGGGACAACTGTGGTTACGATGATCAGCAAATACTTTGCAGCAGCTTTACCGATCTACCAACCTGGTGGAGGTCATATCGATGAGCACGACGTTTTCCGCCCGCCTGAATCGACTGTTCGACACCGTTTACCCGCCCGGCCGGGGGCCGCACACGTCCGCTGAAGTTATTGCGGCGCTCAAGGCCGAGGGAGTCACGATGTCGGCTCCGTACTTGTCGCAGCTACGTTCTGGCAACCGGACCAACCCGTCGTCCACCACGATGGCCGCGCTGGCGAACTTCTTCCGGATCAAGCCCGCGTACTTCACCGATGACGAGTATTACGAAAAGCTCGAAAAAGAGCTGTCGTGGTTGCTGGTCATGCGCGACGAGGGTGTGCGCCGGATCGCGTTAGGCGCCAGCGACTTGTCTCCGGAGGCCAGGGAGGACATCGTCCATCGGGTCGACGAGCTTCGCCGCAAGGAACACCTGGGCGCCTGACGGCGAACGGCACGGTTAGGGTTGGCCCATCGATGCCGCACAGGCACCGCGAACGTCGATGAGATTCCGGGGAGGTAGCGCGCGAATGGGCCTGTTCGGCAAGCGAAAGTCCCGCGCGACCCGTCGCGCCGAGGCTCGCGCGATCAAAGCCAAGGCCAAGCTCGAAGCCAAGCTGTCCGCCAAGAATGAGATCCGCCGGTTCAAGTCCGCGCAGAAGGCCGAGACCCGGGCACTGCGCGAGCAGTTCAAGTCGCAGCGCGACAGCGACCGGACGGCGTTGAAGGTAGCCGAGGCCAATTTAAAGGCGGTCCGTGAAGGCGCGTTGCTGTCGCCGACCCGGATTCGCCGACTGCTGACGGTGTCGCGATTGCTGGCCCCCGTCGTAGTTCCGGTCGTGTACCGCGTCGCGATCGCCGCGCGTGGGCTGATCGACCAGCGCCGCGCCGACCAACTCGGGGTGCCATTGGCGCAGATCGGCCAGTTCTCCGGCGACGGCGGCCGGCTGTCGGCCCGTGTCGCCGGCGCGGAGCAGACTCTGCGGACCGTGCAGGACAACAAGCCCAAGGACGTCGAGACCAAGCAGTTCGTCGCCGCGATCTCCGAGCGCCTCGCCGACCTGGCCGCGGCCGTCACCGCCGCGGAGAACATGCCCGCCCCTCGACGTCGCGGCGCGCACGCCGCGATCACCCGGCAGCTCGACGAGATCGACGCAGACCTGATGGCCCGCCTCGGATTGACCTGACACTCAGCCCATTTCAGACAGGAACTGCTATTCCGATGACCAATCAGCGCAGGATCATTCGACGCAGCCTGGTCGGAACCGTCGCTGTCGCCATGCTCTCGTTCGGACCGGTCGCCGCCGCGTCCGCGCACGTCGAAGCCAGCAGCGACGACGCGACCCGTGGTAGCTACGCGACGGTCAGCTTCCAGGTGCCGAACGAGTCTGCCACCGGCGCGGCGACCACCACCGTGACCGTCGAGCTGGCGAACGTCTCGGGCGTCAAGGCCGAAGCGAAGCCCGGGTGGGGCGCCAAGCTCGACCGGGACGGCGACAAGGTGCGCTCGGTGACGTGGACCGCGGCGCCCGACGCCGGAATCCCCGCTGACCAGTTCGACGTCTTCCGGATCGCGGTGAAACTGCCCGACGCCGACTCGGTCAGCTTCCCGACGACCCAGACCTACGCCGACGGCACGGTGGTGAAATGGAATCAGGGGATGCTGCCCGGCGGCACCGAGCCGGAGCATCCCGCACCCACGCTTGCTCTCAACGGTGCCGGGAAGCCCGCCCATCACCCAGCCCCGACCACCTCGGCCGCACCCACGGCGTCAGCCGCCCCGGAAGCGCAACAGCCGCGCAAGGTGGTCGATTACACCAGCCGGATCCTGGCCGGCGCGGCGCTATTGGTCGGCGCGCTCGGCGTCGGACTCGCGCTGATCGTGCGGCGGCCGTGAGCCGGACGGCGCACCTCGCCGTCGCGGCACTACTGCTCGCCCTCGTCGGCTTCACGATCACGCTGACGGCGGGAGTGGCCGGCGCGCACGCCGCCCGGGTATCCGCCGACCCCGCTGACAATGCGTCGGTCAGTAGCGGGCCCGCCCGAGTCAGCGCGACGTTCAACGAGGACCTGCAGACCACCTTCGCGGCGATGACGGTGGTCGGCCCCGACGGCAACATGTGGGCTGTCGGCGACCCGCAGGTGCACGGCACCGTCGTGAGCACCGGGCTGCGGCCACTGGGCCCGGCGGGCAGTTACACGGTCAACTACCGGGTGACATCGGCCGATGGCCACGTGGTTGCCGGGTCGTGGTCGTTCCGGCTGACCGCGCCCGGCACGGGCGCGCCCGGCCCGGCGGCCCACGCGTCAGGCGACCCGGGCGACGATGTGCCGATCTGGCCGTTCGTCCTCGGCGCGGTGGTCCTGGTCGGCGGCGGCGCGCTGTGGGCCCTGCGAAACAGGCCTGACCCGGACCGCTAACCCACCCCCGTGACGCTGGCATGATGGGGTTCGACCCCTCCGGTGCACGCGACGAGAAACGGCAAAGGAGCTCCCCGGATGGCACATCCGCAGGATCGACCGCACGAGACGCCCGACCCCGCGCCTGAACCACCCCCGAGCACACCCCCACCGCCTCCCGCGAAAGCCCCACCACCGGCTTCGGAAGCGCCGGCAGCCGATGCGCCGGCGCCCGCGAAGAAGTCCCCGGAGAAGAAGGCGGCTAAAAAGGCCCCCGCGAAAAAGGCCCCCGCCAAGAAGCAGCCCGCCAAAAAGACGGCGAAAAAGACGCCGGCTAAAAAGGCGCCCGCGAAAAAGGCCGTCGCCAAGAAGATCGCCCCCGCGAAACCCGAGACCAATGGTCAGCTCGCTGCGGCAGCCAAAGATGCGGCTGCACACGCCAAGTCAACCGTGGAAGCGGCCCGCAACCCCTTGCCTGCCGCCCCTGCGCCCGCGTCGGTGAACCGCTCTCCGGTGCCGTTTGCGGTGGCCATCGCGATCAGTGTGCTCGCGGTGCTACTGATCCGCCAGCTCCGCCGCGACGAGGATTAGCGTGGCCCGGTGACTTTGATTTTCCGGCCGACGGCCGACCTCGTCGACGACATCGGGCCCGACGTCCGCAGCTGCGACGTCCAGTTTCGCCAGTTCGGAGCGCACAGCGAGTTCGCCGGACCGATCAGCACGGTGCGCTGTCACCAGGACAACGCCCTGCTGAAGTCGGTGCTCTCCGAGCCGGGCGATGGCGGCGTGCTGGTGATCGACGGGGGCGGCTCGCTGCACACGGCGTTGGTCGGCGACCTGATCGCCGACCTGGCCCGCTCCAACGGCTGGGCCGGGGTGATCGTCAACGGCGCCGTGCGCGACGCGGCCACGCTGCGCGACATCGCGCTCGGCATCAAGGCGCTGGGTACCAACCCCCGCAAGAGCAGCAAGACCGGCGCGGGGACCCGCGATGTCACGGTCGACCTCGGCGGGGTGGAATTCGTTCCCGGCGACATCGCCTACAGCGACGATGACGGGATCGTCGTCGTCGCTGCGGCGGAATCGAGCGGCTAAACAGCCAGGGCGGCAGGCTTTTTCGCGAAGTTCAGTGCTTCGTCGTCCACCTTGCCGCGTCGGATTAGCTGCAGATCCACGAAGTAGTTCTGCTTGAGCCGCCACGGCGAGACGTGTCCGGCCTTGGGCAGGTAGTCCAGGGCGCGCAACACGTAGCCGGGCGTGAAGTCCATCAACGGACGCGCCTCGACCGAGTTGCCCGGGTGCTGCGGCACCACGGTGTCGAAGTGATTCTCGTCCATGTAATTGAGGACCCGGCAGACGAATTCGGACACCAGGTCGGCCTTCAACGTCCACGACGCGTTGGTGTAGCCGATGGTGAAGGCCATGTTCGGCAGACCGGTCAGCATCATGCCCTTGAACGCCATCGTGTCGTTGAGATCGACGTTCTCGCCGTTGCGCCGGATCTCGGCGCCACCGAACAACTGCAGGTTCAAACCCGTTGCGGTGATGATGATGTCGGCGTCGATCTCCTGACCCGAGCCCAGCTTGATCCCGGTCTTGGTGAACCGGTCGATGGTGTCGGTGACCACGTCGGCCTGACCCTTGCGGATGGTCTTGAACAGATCGCCACCGGGCGCCAGGCACAGGCGCTGGTCCCACGGGTTGTAGCTCGGGCCGAAGTGCTTTTCGACGTCGTAGCCCTCTGGCAGGTAGCGCTTGGCCATCGTCAGCAGGGTCTTGCGCATGGACTTCGGGAACCTGCGGGAGAACTGGTACTGGAACGTGCTGAATGCGATCCACCGCCAGCGGGTGGCCACGTTGGCAGCGCGGGACGGCAGCAGCTTCTTCGCCCCCTCGGCGAACGGGTCCTTCAACGGCAGCGACCCGATGTAGCTCGGCGAGCGCTGCAGCATCGTCACGTGGCCGGCACCCGTCTTCACCAGCGACGGGATCAGCGTGATGGAGGTGGCGCCCGAGCCGATCACGACGATCTTCTTGCCGGCGTAGTCCAGGTCCTCCGGCCAGTGCTGCGGGTGGATCGTGGTGCCCTCGAAGTCCCCGTAGCCCTCGAACTTCGGCAGGTAGCCCTCGTCGTAGTTGTAGTAGCCGCTGCAGGCGAACAGGAACGAACAGGTCAGTTCTTCGCGTTGCCCGTTGTTCTCGATGGTCAGGTTCCAGCGGTTGTCGGCGTCGGACCAGTCGGCGGCCACCACCTTCTGGCGGTAGCGGATGTGTTTGTCGATGCCGTTCTCGGTCGCGGCCTCTTTGATGTAGGACTTGATCGACGCGCCGTCAGCGATCGACGTCGTCGACTCCCAGGGCTTGAACCGGAAGCCCAGGGTGAACATGTCCGAGTCAGAGCGAATCCCAGGATATTTGAACAGGTCCCAGGTGCCGCCGAGGTCGTCGCGGCGCTCGAGGACGGCGTAGCTCTTGGTCGGGCAGCGGTCCTGCAGGTGCCAGGCCGCGCTGATTCCGGAGATGCCGGCGCCGACGATCACAACGTCGAGGTGTTCAGTCATGGCGACACGCTATCAACGCGCTGTTGAATCAGTCAACACTCTGTCGAATATCTCAACACCATGTAAAGTGACGGAGGTGGCAACCGTCAGCTCGAGCCGCTCCGCCCGGAGCCGGCGTTCGGCGCGCCCCTCGGGCGACGACCGAGAAGTCGCGATCCTGACCACCGCCGAGGAGCTTCTGGAGCGCCGGCCACTTGCCGATATCTCGGTCGACGATCTGGCCAAGGGCGCCGGGATTTCCCGGCCGACGTTCTACTTCTATTACCCGTCCAAGGACGCGGTGCTGCTGACGCTGTTCGAGCGGGTGATCGTCAAGGCCGACTCCGCGCTGGAAGGCCTGGTCACCAATCCCCCGGCCGACCTGAAAGCGTTGTGGCGCATCGGTATCAACGTCTTCGTCGAGACGTTCGGCTCGCACCGCTCCGTCTCGCTGGCCGCCGATTCCGCCCGGACCAATCAGGACATCCGCGCATTGTGGTCCCGCTTCATGGAGAAATGGGTCGGCCACATCGCGACGGTGATCGACACCGAGCGCGCCCGCGGCGCCGCGCCGGTCACCCTGCCGGCGCTCGAACTCTCTGCGGCGCTGAACCTGCTCAACGAGAAGCTGATGCTGAGCTCCTTCGCCGACGACCGCCCGTCGGTGCCTCGGGAGCGGCTGCTCGAGACGCTGGTGCACATCTGGGTGACCAGCATTTACGGCGAATCCGGCTCGCTTTAGTCGTAGGCAGATGCGAACATATGTTCGTGCGCATCCGATCTGATGAGGCTGGGATTATGCACGCCGATCTCGACTCCTTCTATGCCTCCGTCGAGCAGCGCGACGACCCCGGGCTGCGCGGCCGGCCGGTGATCGTGGGCGGCGGGGTGGTGCTGGCGGCCAGCTACGAGGCCAAGGCCTACGGCGTGCGGACCGCGATGGGCGGAAGTCAGGCCCGCCGGTTATGCCCGCAGGCCGTGGTGGTGCCGCCGCGGATGTCGGCCTACAGCCGGGCCAGCGATGCGGTCTTCGAGGTGTTCCGCGACACCTCCCCACTGGTCGAGGCCATCTCGGTGGACGAGGCGTTCATCGACGTGAGCGGGCTGCGGCGGGTCTCCGGGACACCGGTGCAGATCGCCGCCCGGCTGCGCAGCGACGTCCGCGACCGGGTCGGACTGCCAATCACCGTTGGGATCGCCCGCACGAAATTCCTCGCGAAAGTGGCCAGCCAGGAAGCCAAACCCGATGGGCTGCTGCTGGTTCCACCCGGACGCGAGCTGGCATTCCTGCATCCGCTGCCGGTGCGACGGCTGTGGGGTGTTGGCGCAGTAACCGCCGACAAGCTGCGCGCGCACGGCATCGAGACGGTCGCCGACGTCGCCGAACTCAGCGAGTCGATGCTGGCCGCGATGGTGGGCCCGGCGATGGGCCGGCAGCTATATGCGTTGTCGCGCAACATCGATCGGCGCCGGGTGACAACTGGCGTGCGGCGGAGGTCGGTGGGAGCGCAGCGCGCGTTGGGCCGCGCGGGCAACGGCATGTCGTCCGCCGAGGTCGACGCGGTGGTCATCGGATTGATCGACCGGATCGCCGGCCGGATGCGCGACGCGAGACGAACCGGGCGGACCGTCACACTTCGATTGCGGTTCAACGACTTTGGCCGTGCTACCCGCTCGCACACCCTGCCGCGGGCGACGTGTTCCACACAGGTGCTGCTCGAGACGGCCCGGCGGCTGGTTGTCGCCGCCACGCCGCTGATCGCCGAGCGAGGCCTGACGCTGGTCGGGTTCGCGGTGTCGGACATCGATCGCGACGGCGCCGAGCAGTTGGTGCTGCCCTTCACGACGGGCGCCGAACCCGCTGCGGTCGACGCGGCCGTCGACAGCGTGCGGCGCCGGTACGGCAGGGCGGCGCTGACGCGCGGCGTGCTGGTCGGTCGCGACGCGGGGCTGGAGATGCCGCACCTGCCGGACTAGTTGCGCGTCCAGTCCAGCAGCTTGTCCACCGGCCAGGTGTTGACGATCCGGTCCACGGGGACGCCGGCGTCCAGCGCCCGCTGGGCGCCGTAGCCGAGGAAGTCCAGTTGGCCCGGGGCATGCGCGTCGGTGTCGATGCTGAAGTCGCAACCGAGCTCGAGCGCGAGGTTGAGCAGCCGGGTGGGCGGGTCGCGACGCTCGGGCCGCGAGTTGATCTCGACGGCGGTGCCGTGTTCGAGGCAGGCGGTGAACACCGCTTCGGCGTCGAACGTCGACTCCTTGCGCATGCCGCGGTTGCCCGCGACCAGCCGTCCGGTGCAGTGGCCGAGCACGTCGGCGTGAGGATTGCTGACGGCGCGGATCATCCGGCGGGTCATCGCTTTCGCGTCCATCGACAGCTTCGAGTGCACGCTGGCTACGACGATGTCGAGGCGTTCGAGCAACTCCGGCTCCTGGTCGAGGCTGCCGTCGTCGAGGATGTCCACCTCGATGCCGGTCAGAATCCGCATGGGCGCGAACCGATCCCGCAATCCGTCGATGACGTCGAGCTGCTTGCGAAGCCGCTCCGGGGAGAGCCCGTTGGCGATGGTCAGACGCGGCGAGTGGTCGGTCAGGGCGCAGTACTCGTGGCCCAGCGCCTTAGCCGTTGCCATCATCTCGTCGATGTTCGCGGAGCCGTCCGACCAGTTCGAATGCAGATGCAGGTCGCCGCGTAGCGCTGCGCGGATCTCGCCGCCGCCGAGATCAGCTGCCGCCGAACGCAACTCGGCGAGGACATCGGGCTCACAGCCCGACCAGGCCTGCGCGATCACCTTCGCGGTCTTCGGGCCGATCCCGGGCAACGACTGCCAACTGTTGGCCTGGCCGTGCCGCTCGCGCTCGGCGTCGTCGAGGTTCTCCACGATGTCGGCGGCGTTGCGGTAGGCCATCACCCGCCGGGAGTCTTCGCGAGCGCGGTCCTTGTAGTAGGCGATCTGTCGCAGAGCGGCTACCGGATCCATCGTTCCAGTGTGCCCCGCCGGCGACGATAGACGGAGCAGTGCGATCGAAGAAGTAGGAGGAGCGGCGGCAAACAAGCCCCGCCGGCTAGAACTGTCCGGCGATGAAGCCGGCCAGCAGTACGCCGAAGCCGCCGACCTCACCGATGACCAGCGCCGTCATGCCAACTCGTGTCCCGCGATCGGGGTGGGCGAATTGGTTGTCGGTGTCCTGCTTCCAGCCGTGCACGATGTAGGTCAGGATCGCGACGACGAAGAAGAAGACCAGCACCATCGCGGCGGTCAGGTTGACCCACGCCGGCCATGCGCTCAGCTGGACGAACACCGCGACCAGCAGCGTCGCGAACGAGTAGAGCAGCGCGGCGCGGTGCGCGATGTCGACGTAGGGGTGCGCTCGGTGTTCCGGGGAAGCCAGCACCTGGCGGTACTTCCACAACCCGAGCACCAGGGCGAGCAGGAAGATCAGCCCCGCCCAGAGCAGGGTGATCCTGACGTCGAGCGGCAGCGCGTCGCGGCATGGGTCATAAAGTCCGACTACGTTCGAAATCATGCGATTCGCGTTCAAAACCTCACCCCAAAACACCAACTGGGCAGACATGCTGGCCGTCTGGAAAGCCGCCGACGACATCGACGTCTACGAGTCCGGATGGACGTTCGACCACTTCTACCCGATCTTCAGCGACAGTACCGGCCCCTGTTTGGAGGGCTGGACGACGCTCACCGCGCTGGCCCAGGCCACCACTCGGCTGCGGCTGGGCACGCTCGTCACCGGCATCCACTACCGCCATCCAGCGGTGCTCGCCAATATGGTTGCGGCCCTTGACATCATCTCCAACGGCCGGTTGGAGCTGGGCATCGGCGCCGGCTGGAACGAGGAGGAATCCGGGGCGTACGGCATCGAACTCGGCAGCATCAAGGAGCGCTTCGATCGTTTTGAAGAGGCCTGCGCGGTGCTGACCAGCCTGCTCAGCGAGCAAACCACCAACTTCGACGGGAAGTTCTACCAACTCAAGGACGCCCGCAACGAACCCAAGGGCCCGCAGCGTCCGCACCCGCCGATCTGCATCGGCGGCAGCGGCGAGAAGCGCACCCTGCGGATCACCGCGCAGTACGCCCAGCACTGGAACTTCGCCGGCGGGCCGCCGGATGTCTTCGCCCACAAGCGCGAGGTGCTCGCGTCGCACTGCGCCGACATCGGGCGCAACCCGAAGGAGATCATCTCCTCGGCGCACCTGCGTCTGGAGCCCGATCTGAACTACGCGAAAGTCATCGAGGACGCGGCGGCCCTAGCCGAGGTGGGACTCGACCTGGGCATCGTCTACCTCCCGCCACCGCACACGCCAGCCGTGCTGGAGCCGCTGGCCGAAACGATCCGGGACTCGGGCCTGGTCAGCCGGTAGGCACGCAGATCGTGTTGAGGATCTTGTCGGCGAGCGTCTGCCGCTTGGCGTCCCACAGCGGGAACAGATAGCCGATATAGCAGATGATCCCGTCGATGGCGTGGGCGAGCTGGCGCACCAGCGACATGCCGAATCCGATCGGCTGGCCGGTCGCCTCGGCGACCACCTTGAACTTCATCATCGACTTGCCGATGCTCGAACCCGTGGTGCCCTGCTTGTAGCCCAGGTTCCAGATCATGTACACCAGGCCGACCAGCGCGGAGATCATCACTGCCGCGACGCCCAGCGTGGAGTTTCCGGTCGCACACACGTCACCGAGGTTGAGCCCGGAAGTGTCTGTGATGCAAGCGGTTTCCTGCGTCGCGGCCTCGATTCCGAGACCGATGCCGAGGACGACCGCGTACGGCAGATAGTCGATCAGGGTGGCGATCACCCGGGTGACCCATGGCGTGTAGGCGTCGGTGGGCAACCCCCCGGCCATCGGGTACCCCGGGGGCGGTGGAGCTTCCCAGCCGCCCCCTTGCGGCGGCGGATAGCTACCGGGCGGCGGATGTTACCGGGTGGCGGATAGTTACCGGGTGGCGGTGGAACGGTCATGGCATGCGTGCCTTTCTGCGCGATCGCACATGTTGGCGCACGCTAGCAACGCAGAGTTGGAAATCTTTTGGACGTCACCCCAACCGGTCGAAAAATCACGGAAGAGTGACAGTTAGCAAACACTCGCTGTCACCAGCGAGTGTTTGGGGGGCGTTCAGACGCCGTAGCGCATTAACTCGTCGGCGGTCACCAAGCGCTCGTGCTTGGCGGGGAATTCGCGGCTCTTCACCGGGTGACGGAACCATGACCAGGCAATTCTACTGACCCGGGAGCGGGTCATCGGGTTCATGTACACGCGCATACTCCTGCGGCCGATTAGCTCAACCAGGCTCCACACCCCGCGGCGCCCATGGAGAACTATTAGACACCCATTAGCTGGCAAACAGTGTAGGACGCGCCGCGAAATTTATCAAATGTTGTCGGTGTGACAAATGGGACTAACGTTGCGGCGCGGCAGTGGGGAGAATCGGCGCTGGAAGAGCAGTCTCGCCCATCAGGAACCGGTCCACACCCGCTGCCGCGGCGCGGCCTTCGGCGATCGCCCAGACGATCAGCGACTGCCCGCGGCCTGCGTCTCCGGCGACGAACACGCCCGGCACCGACGACTCGAAGTTGTTGTTGCGGGTGATGTTGCCGCGGTCGGTGAGCTCGACGCCCAGGTCAGTCAGCAAGCCCTTGTGCTCCGGGCCGACGAAGCCCATCGCCAGCAACACCAGGTCGGCCTCGAGTTCGAAGTCGCTGCCCTCGGTCTTGACGAACTTGCCGTCCTGTTGGGTGACCTCGTGCACCTTGAGCGCGGTGACGTGGCCGTCCTTGCCGACGAACTCCTCGGTGTTGACCGAGAACACCCGGTCGCCGCCCTCTTCGTGTGCCGACGAGACGCGAAACATCATCGCGTAGGTCGGCCACGGGGTGGACGCGGCACGGGTCTCCGGCGGGCGCGGCATGATCTCGAACTGATGGATGCTCTCGGCGAGCTGACGGTGGGCGGTGCCCAGGCAGTCGGCACCGGTGTCACCCCCGCCGATGATGACGACCTTCTTGCCCTTGGCCGTGATCGGCGGCTCGTCCAATTCGCCTGAGGCATAACGGTTCCCCCAGGGCAGGTACTCCATCGCCTGGTAAATGCCCTCCAGCTCGCGGCCGGGGATCGGCAGGTCACGCCAGGCGGTTGCACCGCCGGCCAGCACCACCGCGTCGAAGTCCGACTTCAGTTCCTCGGCGCTGATGTCGGCGCCGACGTTGACGCCGGCGCGGAAGACGGTGCCCTCGGCCTCCATCTGCTCCAGCCGACGGTCGAGGTGCTGCTTCTCCATCTTGAACTCGGGGATGCCGTAGCGCAGCAGGCCGCCGATCTTGTCGGCGCGTTCGAACACCGTCACCGCGTGTCCGGCCCGGGTCAGCTGCTGCGCGGCGGCCAGACCGGCCGGACCGGAGCCCACCACGGCGACCTTCTTGCCGGTGTGCTGGTCGGCCGCCGGCGGCAACGGGACCACCCAGCCCTCGTCGAAGGCGTTGTCGATGATCTCGACTTCGATCTGCTTGATCGTCACCGCGTCCTGGTTGATGCCCAGCACGCAGGATGATTCACACGGCGCCGGGCAGAGCCGGCCGGTGAACTCGGGGAAATTGTTGGTCGCGTGCAGCCGCTCGATGGCCTCGCGCCACCGGTCGGTGCGGACCAGGTCGTTCCATTCCGGGATCAGGTTGCCCAGTGGACAACCGTTGTGGCAGAACGGGATTCCACAGTCCATACAACGACTCGCCTGAGTCTGCAGGTTGGAGTGCGGGAAGTCTTCGTAGACCTCGTTCCAGTCCTTGAGCCGCAGGTCGACCGGCCGGCGCTTGGGCGTCTCGCGGTGGGTGTGCTTGAGGAAACCCTTCGGATCAGGCACTGGCGGCCGCCATGATCGCCTCGTCGGGATCGGTGCCGTTGCGCTCGGCTTCGGCGATCGCCTCCAGCACCCGCTTGTAGTCGCGCGGCATCACCTTGGCGAAGCGCTTCTGCTCGGCGTCCCAGTCGGCCAGGATGCGTTGTCCGACCGCGGAGTCGGTGGCGTCGATGTGCGCCTGCAGCATGCCCGTGCAACCATTCCAGGTCGTCGGAGTCGAGCTGTTCGAGCTCGACCATCTCGGTGTTGAGGTTGGCTTTCAACGCGTCCTCGGGGTCGTAGACGAAGGCGATACCGCCGGACATCCCCGCCGCGAAGTTGCGGCCGGTGCTGCCCAGGATCGCCACCTTGCCGCCGGTCATGTATTCGCAGCCGTGGTCGCCGACGCCTTCGACCACCGCGTGCGCGCCGGAGTTACGCACGGCGAACCGCTCGCCCACCGCACCGCGCAGGAACGCCTGGCCGCTGGTCGCGCCGAACAGGATCACGTTGCCGCCGATGATGTTGTCTTCGGCGACGTAGTCCGCCGGCGCCTTGCTGGCCGGCCGAACCACGACGCGTCCACCGGACAATCCCTTGCCGACGTAGTCGTTGGCGTCCCCGTACACCCGCAGCGTGATGCCTTGCGGCAGGAACGCGCCGAAGCTGTTACCGGCCGAGCCCTCGAAGGTGATGTCGATGGTGCCGTCCGGAAGCCCCTGGCCGCCATAGGCTTTGGTCACCTCATGGCCGAGCATGGTGCCGACGGTGCGGTTGACGTTCGCGATGGTGGTGGAGAAGCTCACCGGCTTCTTCGAGTCCAGCGCTTCGCGGCTCATCACGATCAACTGCTGGTCGAGCGCCTTGTCCAGGCCGTGGTCCTGCTTGGAGCTGTTGTAGAGGTCCTGGTTCATGAAGGCCGACTCCGGCTCGTGCAGGATCGGCGACAGGTCGAGCTTGTGCGCCTTCCAGTGCGCGCGGGCCAAGGTGGTGTCCAGCGAGCCGACCTGTCCTACCGCCTCGTTGACGGTGCGGAAGCCCATCTGCGCCATGTATTCGCGGACCTCTTCGGCGATGAACATGAAGAAGTTCTCCACGAATTCGGGCTTGCCGGTGAACCGCTCGCGCAGCACCGGGTTCTGGGTGGCGACCCCGACCGGGCAGGTGTCCAGGTGGCAGACCCGCATCATGATGCAGCCGGAGACCACCAAAGGCGCTGTGGCGAAACCGAATTCCTCGGCGCCGAGCAACGCGGCGATCATCACGTCGCGGCCGGTCTTGAGCTGGCCGTCGACCTGGACGACGATCCGGTCACGTAACCCGTTGAGCAGCAACGTCTGCTGGGTCTCGGCCAGGCCGAGCTCCCAGGGGGCGCCGGCGTGCTTCATCGACGTCAGCGGCGTCGCGCCGGTGCCGCCGTCGTGGCCGGATATCAGCACCACGTCGGCGTGCGCCTTGGACACGCCGGCCGCGACGGTGCCGACACCGTTCTCCGACACCAGTTTCACGTGAATCCGGGCCTGCGGGTTGGCGTTCTTGAGGTCGTGGATCAGCTGTGCCAGGTCCTCGATCGAGTAGATGTCGTGGTGCGGCGGTGGCGAGATCAGGCCCACACCCGGGGTGGAGTGCCGCACCTCGGCGATCCACGGGTACACCTTGCTGGCCGGAAGCTGGCCGCCCTCACCGGGTTTCGCGCCCTGGGCCATCTTGATCTGGATGTCCGAGCAGTTGCTCAGGTAGTGCCTGGTGACGCCGAAGCGGGCCGACGCGACCTGCTTGATCGCGCTGCGGCGCCAGTCGCCGTTCGTCTCGCGGTCGAAGCGGGCCGTGCTCTCGCCGCCCTCGCCCGAGTTCGACCGTCCGCCAAGGCGATTCATCGCGATGGCCAGCGTCTCGTGCGCCTCGGCGGAGATCGAGCCGTAGCTCATCGCGCCGGTCGAGAAGCGCTTGACGATCTCGCTGGCGGGCTCCACCTCGTCGAGCGGCACCGGCGGGCGCAGCCCCTCGCGGAACTTCAGCAGCCCGCGCAGCGACGCCATCCGCTCGCTCTGGTTGTCGACGAGCTCGGTGTATTCCTTGAAGACCTTGTACTGGCCGGTGCGGGTGGAGTGCTGCAGCTTGAACACGGTGTCCGGGTTGAACAGGTGATACTCGCCTTCACGGCGCCACTGGTAGTCCCCGCCGACCTCGAGCTCGCGGTGCGCCCGCTCGTCCGGCCGGTTCAGGAAGGCCAGCGCGTGCCGGGTAGCGACGTCGGCGGCGATGTCGTCGAGGTCGATTCCCCCCGTGGGGCAGGTCAATCCGGTGAAGTATTCGTCGAGCACGTCCTCGTCGACGCCGATGGCCTGGAACAGTTGCGCGCCGGTGTAGGACGCCAGCGTCGAGATGCCCATCTTGGACATCACCTTCAGCACGCCCTTGCCGGCGGCCTTGATGTAGTTGCCTTAGCGCCTTGTCGCGGTCGATGCCGGCGAAGTCGCCG
Organism: uncultured Actinomycetota bacterium; assembly: GCA_963822655.1. Lineage (GTDB taxonomy): Bacteria > Actinomycetota > Actinomycetes > Mycobacteriales > Mycobacteriaceae > Mycobacterium. The sequence continues at coordinate 115,227 of CAWGIJ010000010.1, read as the reverse complement.
CGGTCGAGCATGTCCTCGATCGACTCGAACGCCATGTAGGGGTTGATCGCGGCGGCGCCGAAGCCGATCAGCGCGGCCATGTGGTGCACCTCGCGGGCGTCGCCGGTCTCGACGACCAGGCCGACCTTGGTGCGGGTGCGCTCGCGGACCAGGTGGTGGTGCACTGCCGAGACGGCCAGCAGCGACGGGATCGGCGCCAGCTTCTCGTCGGACTCGCGGTCGGAGAGCATGATGATCCGCGCGCCGTCGCGGATCGCCGCCGACACCTTGTGCCCGCACGTCGTCGAGCGCGGCCTTGAGCCCGGCGCCATTCTCGGCGACCGGGTACAGACAGCGAATCACCTTGGACCGCATGCCATGCTCGACGCCCGCTGACCTCGTGTCGGGGTCGAGGTTGATCAGCTTGGCCAGCTCGTGGTTGCGCAGGATCGGCTGCGGCAGGTACGATCTGACGGCAGGAGTCCGCGTTCGGGTTGAGCAGGTCGCCCTCCGGCCCGACGGTGCCCTGCAGGCTGGTCACCACCTCTTCGCGGATGGCGTCCAGCGGCGGGTTGGTCACCTGGGCGAACAGCTGCTGGAAGTAGTCGTAGAGCATCCGCGGACGCTGCGAGAGCACGGCGACCGGGGTGTCGGTGCCCATCGAGCCGAGCGGCTCGGCGCCGGTGCGCGCCATCGGCGCGACCAGCAGGTTCAGCTCTTCGTAGGTGTAGCCGAACGCCTGCTGGCGCAACACGACCCGGTGGTGCGGCATCCGCACGTAGTCGCCCTGCGGCAGCTCGCCGAGGTGGAACAGGCCCTGCGTCGAGCCACTCCTGGTACGGCTGCTCGGCGGCCAGCTCGGCCTTGATCTCCTCGTCGGAGACGATGCGGCCCTCGGCGGTGTCGACCAGGAACATGCGGCCGGGCTGCAGCCGCATCTTACGCACGACCGTCGACGGGTCGAGGTTCAGCACGCCGGCCTCGGAGGCCATCACGACCAGGCCGTCGTCGGTCACCCAGATGCGCGACGGGCGAAGGCCGTTGCGGTCGAGCACCGCGCCGATCACGGTGCCGTCGGTGAATGTCATCGACGCCGGGCCGTCCCACGGCTCCATCAGCGACGCGTGGTACTCGTAGAACGCCCGCCGCGCCGGGTCCATCGACTCGTGCCGCTCCCACGCCTCGGGAATCATCATCAGCACGGCGTGCGGCAGGCTGCGTCCACCGAGGTGCAGCAGTTCGAGCACCTCGTCGAAGCGCGCGGTGTCCGACGCGCCCGGCGTGCAGACGGGAAAGATCTTGTCCGGATTTTCAGCGTCGCCGTGGTCACCGAAGACGTCGGTCTCGATCAGCGCCTCGCGGGCGCGCATCCAGTTCTCGTTGCCGGTGACGGTGTTGATCTCGCCGTTGTGGGCGACGCGCCGGAAGGGGTGGGCCAGCGGCCACGACGGGAACGTGTTGGTCGAGAACCGCGAGTGCACGATGCCGAGCGCGCTGGTCAGCCGCTCGTCCTGCAGGTCGAGGTAGAACGCCTTGAGCTGCGGCGTGGTCAGCATGCCCTTGTAGACGAACGTCTGTCCGGAAAGGCTTGGGAAGTAGACGGTTTCGCGACCGGGGCCGTCCTGGCCGGGGCCCTTGGTGCCGAGCTCGTGCTCGGCGCGCTTGCGGATCACGTAGGCGCGGCGCTCCAGGTCCATCCCCGACGGCGCCGGCGATGAAGAGCTGGCGGAAGGTCGGCATGGCGTCGCGGGCCAGCGCGCCGAGCGACGAGTCGTCGGTCGGCACGTCGCGCCAGCCCAGCACCTGTCAGGCCCTCGGCCTCGACGATCTTCTCCACCGCTCGCACGCGGCCGCCGCGGCGTCCTTGGACGACTGCGGCAGGAACGCGATGCCCGGTGGCGTAGCTGCCCGCCTCGGGCAGGTCGAAGTCGACGACCGCGCGGAGGAACTCGTCGGGAACCTGGAGCAGGATGCCCGCGCCGTCGCCGGTGTTCGGTTCGGCGCCCTGGGCACCGCGGTGCTCCATGTTCAGCAGCGCAGTGATGGCCTTGTCGACGATGTCGCGGCTGCGGCGGCCGTGCATGTCGGCGACCATGGCCACACCGCACGAGTCGTGCTCGAACGCGGGGTTGTAGAGCCCTTGAGACCGCGAGCGGTTGGGCGCCATTCGCACCTGCCCCTTCACCAGAATTTCTGCCGCAGCATTACGGAACGTTGCCGTTGGATGCCGCGCCCTGAAGGCTGAGGGTTGGGCCCCTTCGGTCTTGTCGAGGTGCTGCTCGCCGGAGAACGACGATCCCGGCTGGGAGTATCCGTACGGCGCTGAACGGTGGCCCGGTTACCGGTTTTCGACAAGTCGTAAAACGATATGACAAAACCCGCCTGACATGCCAACTTGAGCAATCTTAACCGGTTCGACGCCGGTGCCGCGCCGTTGTGACGTCATCCACACTCCGGACGGCCTGATCTTGCTGCGCGGCAGGGCATTTGGGCGCCTTGGAGACGGCCATGACGGGGTTGGCCGCTGTCCGGATTCCGGGTGGCTCGCGGCGGCAGTTTGCTGTGATCACGGTCCAACCCGGCCCGATCGGCCGGCGGGATCACAGAAACGCCGCTCCGCTGGCTCAAAAGGCGTGGCAGCGGCGTGTTGGCCGGCTCCCCGGCGGACCGAACCGCGCGCTGCCGACTGCGGCACAAAAGTTGCCCGGAATTTTTCCACGCCACACCCGCTGCGGGGCCGTGACCTGCGAAATCAGTGGACGCGGCCCCGGCGGCTCTACGATGCCTTCATGAGCTTGGGTGGGCGGCACATGTCGGCTTCGACGGCCTCATGACCGAGCCAGACGACTTCCTGCGCGACCGGCAACGGCCTGCGCAGCCGTACAACCCGCCCGGACAGTGGCCGCCACGCCCTGCGGCGCAGCCGCCGCCCGCTCCCCCGCCGCTTGCCGAGCCCCCGGCACCGCCCGCCCCGCCCGTGACCCAGCAGTCGTGGAACAACGTCGACTTCTCGGCGGCCGAGCAGCCATCACGCGGGCCCGGGCCGAGATACGGCTGGCAGCGGCTCGTCTTCAAGGCGACGTTCGGGCTCGTCAACCCCGGTCCGTCTGCCATTGAGAAGCAGGACACCGCGTACGAGACGACCATCGCGTCGACCTTGCGGGGCAACTACAAGGTCGGCGTGCTGGGCAAGGGCGGCGTCGGTAAGACGACGGTCGCCGCCAGCGTCGGCTCCATTTTCGCCGAGCTGCGCCGCCAGGACCGCGTGGTCGCCATCGACGCCGACACCGCGTTCGGCCGGCTCGGCAGCCGGATCGACCCGCGGACCAACGGCTCGTACTGGGAGATCGCCTCCGACCAGAATCTGCGGTCGTTCGCCGACGTGAGCACCCGCGTCGGGAGCAACTCGGCGGGGCTGTACGTGCTCGCCGGCGAGCCGACGACCGGGGCGCGCCGGGTACTCGACCCTGCGCTGTACCGCGAGGCCACCTCCCGGCTGGACCGCCATTTCACGATCGCGATCATCGACTGCGGCTCCACCATGGATGCGCCGGTGACCCAGGAGGCCCTCAGCGATCTCGACGCGCTGATCGTGGTGTCGTCGCCGTGGGCCGACGGGGCCGGAGCGGCGGCCCAGACGATGGAGTGGTTGGCGGCGCACGGACGCACCGGCCTGCTGCACCGCACCGTGGTGGTGCTGAACGACTCCGACGGGCACTCGGACAAGCGGCACCGGTCGGCGCTGGCGAAACAATTCCTCGAGCGCGGCCAGACCGTGGTCGAGGTGCCCTTCGACCCGCACCTGCGGCCCGGCGGCGTCATCGACGTCCGCACCGAGTTGGGCCGCAAGGCGCGGCGCAGGTTCCTGGAGATCTCCGCGGCGATCACCGGTTTCTTCGCGGAGCGGCCGGACACCGCGCGGGAGACCCGCTAGACGAACCGGGCCGACGGGTCCGCGGTCGCCTCGATCTTGGTCACCAACTCCCCGCCGATCGTCAGCACGACGACCGCGAACAGCCGTCCCTCGGCGAACGCCAGCAGCACCGGCTGGCCGGCCGGGCCGCTCACCACCGTCGCGCCCGGGCCCAGGTAGCGCAACAGGTTGACCGCGACGGCGTGCGGCCCGCGGTTGATCTGCGGGGGCGGCGCGGGATCGGCCAGCACCGTGCCGACGCCCCACACCGTCGGGTCGAGCACCTCGACCAGCGCCTGCAGGTCGCCGTTGGCGCAGGCGGTGATGAACTTCTCCGTGACCAGCTGGTGCTGCGCCGTTGATACCTGGGCCGTTGATCCCTGGGCCGTCGACATCCCCCCTGGCTTCGGTTGCGCGAGAGCGACTTTCGTTCGCGCCCGACGGGCCAGTTGGCGGCAGGTGCCCACCGGGCGGCCAACGGTCTCCGCGATCGCGTCGAACGGCACCCCGAACACGTCGTGCAGCACGAACGACACCCGCTCGCCTGGGCTGAGCCGGCGCAGCACCTCCAGTAGCGCGGTGCGGACCTCGTCGTCGAGCGTCACCCGGTCGGCGGGACTCAACCGGCCGGGTTGGTTGACCGCGACCGCCTCGGCGCCGATGTCGTCGGGCCGCTCGTAGCGGGCGCGCGCCGAGCGCACCTGATCCAGGCACAGCCGGCCCGCGACCACGGTCAGCCAGGCCCGCGCGTCGTCGATCGTGTCGACGTCGGCGCGCGAGAGCCGCAGAAATGCCTCCTGCGCAACGTCTTCGGCGTGCCCGACGTCGCCGAGCATCTGGTAGGCGAGATTCACCAGGTACGGGCGATGGTCCCGCCAGGCCGCAGCGATAGTGCTCATGAGTTCCTGACGATCCGGGTCGGCGAAAAGTTACACAGCGCTGGAAGTAACTTTCCCACCTTCGGGCCCGTCCTTGATGGAAAAGCACGTCGACAAGGAGGCCACTATGACGATCGTCGTCACGGGCGCGACCGGCAACGTCGGAAGCCCACTGGTAGCGCTACTCGCGGCCGCGGGCGCGCGGGTGTGCGCCGTCACCCGAACACCTGATGCCGCAGCGCTTCCCGACGGGGTACGAGCGGTGAGTTCGGTGTTCGAGGCGCTGCCCGGCGCCTCGGCGGTGTTCGTCAACTCGCGCGCGCTCGGCGACGACCTCGCCGACGTCGTCGCGGTGGCTCGGCACAGCGGGGTGCGCAAGCTCGTCGCGCTTTCGGCGATCAACGCCGACGACGATGTCGCCCGGCAGCCGTCGCGGGTGCGCGGCGACCGCAACAGGGAAGCTGAGCAACTCTGCGTCGACTCCGGCCTGGCGTGGGTGAGCCTGCGGCCGTCGGTCTTTGCGACCAACTTCGCCGGCATGTGGTCGGCACAGATCCGCTCGGGCGACGTCGTGGGTGGGCCGTACGCGGCGGCGTCCAGCGCGCCGATCGTCGAGGCCGACATCGCTGCGGTGGCCGCCGCGCGCCTTGCTAACCGATGAGCATGTCGGACAACGGATTCCGCTCACCGGTCCACAGGCCCTTACCAACACGGAGTTGGTCGACGTCATCGCCACCGTGCTCGACCGCCGATTGCGCTACGTCGAGGCGCCACCGGAGGTGGTGCGCGAACGGTTCGTCGCCATCGGACTGGGGGCCGAGTTCGCCGACGCCTACATCGCCATGCTCGCCGACGCCGTCGACAAGCCGGCCCTGGTCACCCATGACATCGAGAAGATCACCGGTCGGCCCGCAACACCGTTCGCCGTGTGGGTGTCCGAACACCGTCAGCTATTCGCCTAGGAGACAACGCATGTCCGATCCACGTCCGCCCCGCTACCTCAAGCCGATGAACAAGCTGATGATGGCTGTGCAGAGGCTCGGCATACCCACCGGGCCCGCGATGGTGCTGACCGTGCCCGGCCGCAGATCGGGTAAACCGCGCAGCACTCCGATGACACCGTTCCGCCACGATGGCGGCCTCTACGTGGTCGCCGGATATCCGGGCGCCGACTGGGCCGCAAATGCCCGCGCCGCGGGCACCGGAACGCTCAGTCGTGGTCGCCGGTCGCGAGCGGTTCGCATCGTGGAACTGACTGCCGCACAGGCCCGCCCGATTCTGCGGGTCTACCCGGCCGAAGTCCCGGTCGGCGTCACGTTCGCCAAGAGCTCCGGCATGGTGGTCGCCGGAACGCCCGACGAGTTCGAGGCGCTGGCCGGCCGGATAGCGGTGTTCCGCTTCGATCCGCTCAACGGTCAAAGCTGAACAGGCACATGCTTTTCCGCGCAGGCGTCGGTAACGGCAGCGACGATGTCCTGGGTGCGCAGCGTCTCGAGGTCTTCGATGGTCACCGAGCCCTTGTCGGTACGGTGCTGGGCAGCGACCCGCGAGTCGCGCAGCCGCTCAGCGCGCTCGACGACGTTGCGGGCGAACCGCCCGTTCTGCATGACGTCGATACCGTGCGTGCCATCCGGCGCCAGATAGGCCCGTAATGTCTTGCAGGCCATGTTCAATGCCTCACGGGCGGTGGGTTCGATCACGGTCGCGCGCGGTTGACCGTAGCGGATCGCGATCTCGACCAGCTCGTCGGGGGCGTAGGACGCGAACCGCAGCTTGCGGTTGAACCGACCCCCCAAACCCGGGTTGACGGTGAGGAATTCGTCGACCTCCTTCTCGTAACCCGCACCGATGAAGCAGAAGTCGAAGCGGTGCACCTCCAGGGCCACCAGCAACTGGTTGACCGCCTCCATGCCGATCATGTCCGGCCGGCCGTCGTGATGCCGCTCGACCAGACTGTAGAACTCGTCCATGAACAGGATTCGGCCGATCGAACGGGCAATCAGCTCATTGGTTTTCGGCCCCGAGGCGCCGATGTGCTCGCCGCAGAAGTCGGCTCGCTTGACCTCGATGATCTCCGGGTGGCGCACGATGCCCAAGCCGGCATAGATCTTGCCGAGCGCCTCGGCGGTCGTCGTCTTACCGGTACCGGGCGGGCCCACCAACAGCATATGGTTGGTCTGGTTGGTGACCGGCAAGCCGGCCGCCAACCGCAAGGCGCGGACTTCGATCTGGTCCTCGATCTCGGCGACCGCGCGCTTGACTTCGCTCAGCCCGACCTGGTGGTTCAGCAGCGCCCGACCTTCGGTCAGCAGCTCCTCGCGGAGTTCTTCGTTCTCCTCCTCGCGGCGGTCGGAGGCCGACCGCTCGGTGCTGACGTCCCACTTGTTGCTGCGGGTGCTGATGGTCTCCTCATCGGTGACCACCAGCTGCAGCTGCTGATCGGCGAGCGCTTCCTTGGCCGGCTCGATCAGCGCGCCGTTGAGCGTCGCCTTGGACAGCCAGATCTGGGCCTTGTCCTCCTCGTCCAGCTGGCGATGCGCCATTCCCCGCACATACGCCAGATCGGCTGCGATCAAAGGGAATTCGTTGGGGTCGATCGCCGTCACCGCGGTGTCGGTCAGCTGGTGGCGCCGCGCCTCCGACGAGCCACCGGCGCGCAGGTCGACCCGATCGGCCCAGTCGAGGGCGACCCGGGCCTGCCCGAGGTGGGCCGCCGCATGGGCCGCCAACGCGTTGGTGGCCGCGGTGACCGCCGACATGATGATCGCCTGCGGCGGCAGGACCGTCGCGGCCACCGAGATCACGTCCGGCCACCGCTGGGTGGCGAACATCAGGTAGGCCCGCACATACTGCTGCCACTGATGGTTCTCCCAGGTGTCCAGCAGGGCCGAATCCTTCAGCAGCGCTTCGGCTTTCTCGTACTGACCGTCGTCCACCAGTGCGCTGGCCAGCGCCAGGCCGGCATGCGACGACTCGGTCACCGAGATGGCCAGATACGGCCCGGCCTTGATCGACGCCGACAGCGTGGCCCCAAGGCGGTTGGTCTCCCGGTGCAGCCGGGCGCCGTAGGCGTACAGCTGCTGCAACGCGTCGAGTTCGGCGTCCCCCGCCGCGATCCGGCCCAGCCAGGCGTCGGCCATTGACGGGTCGATCTCGGTGGCCTCGCGGAACCGCGCCTGCGCGGCGTTCTGGTCGCGGTCGAACAGGTCCATCGCCTGGTCGAACCGCTTGCGGGCGGCGGCCGTGGTGGTCGCACTCGTCACTGGCCGCTCCTCCTATTCCACTGATTCGAGCTCGGATGACCTCAGGTTCGTCGGCTCCGACGAGATGTAACGATTCTCGGCTCGGAACAACTCGACCTCAACCGTATGCAGTTGTCCGGCTGCCGTCACATCGACGGTCGCCGGACCGATCTGAGTAATGAGCACATCGGCCGACCCGCGATAGGGCGTGCCCGGCTCGCCGATCGAGATCAGCGTGTTCGGCCGCGGCGCCGGGGTGATGGTGCCGTCGACCACGCTGACGGTGGTGCCGGCAATCGGCCGGACCTGTGGGCCGACCGCGATGTCGGGCATCCGCACGCTCGCCCACCGCTGCTGGTCGCGGGTATGCACGGTGATCCGCTCGCCGGCTCCGGCCAGCCGCACGACGATGCGCTTGGCCAGAGCGTCCTGCGCGGCGATGTGCACGCGACTGAACTCGCCCGGGTCGTCGAGCGGGAGAGCCAACCGGTTTCCGGCGTCGACCTTGCCGAGCAGCACACCCGACGGCCCGATCGGAATGACCAGTGGCCTCGACAACACCCCCCGACGCAGGCCGTGCAGCGTCGGCATCGGTCCGCAGAGGTTGGCCGCGATCGCGCGCGCCTGCTCCCCCGGCAACGTCCTGAGCATGACGCTCGGCGGCGCCGTCGGTGGCTGCGCGGAACGCACGGTAACGGTGGCGGTCATGCTGCCGTCGCCGAACACGGTGATGTTCTGGACGATTCCGTCGGCACGCAGTGCCCACGCGTGCTCGAGATTCTCCGCGGTGATGTCACCGGGCCGATACCAGTACGCCGTCAGCCAGCCGCCCTCGCCGCGCGCGGTGCGCCACCGCTGGTGGTGCGCGTTGAGCGCGGTGGAGCCCAGCCGCCGCTCCAGTTCGACGATGTCGGTGGCGGTCGCGACCTTCGCGCGCAAGCCGTGCTGCCGCAGCGCCGCCACGATGCGTTGCGCGGCCGCCAGCGTCGCGGTGCCCACCGAGGTACGCCATTGCAGCGCACTGGCATTCGGCAGCGACACCAGCCGAACGATCAGCCAGGTCTCGCGCTGACCGGCGTAGGGCGGCGTGCCGATCAGGGTGTCGTACACCCGCGGGTAGTCGCCACTGCTGCGGCGGCGCGCTCCGACGCTGACCACGCTGAGCGAGTCGATCGACAGCCCGAGGCTCTGGTGCAACAGCGGCAACAGCTCGGCCACGTCGACGGTGTTGTCGGTGTAGGTCGCGGTCGATCCGGTGAACAGCGTGGGCCGGTGCGCCTTGCCGAGCAGCTGCACGGCCACCACAGCGACACCGTCCTGGTAGCGGACACCACCACCGGCGCGGTCGTTGGCCACCGTAATCGGCTCGCTGAGCGTGATGGCCCGTCGGCGCTGACGCCACAGCATCAGCCACGACCAGGCGGGCTGGCGCCACCAGCGGATCACCCCCGCCGCTATGCCGACCACCAAACCGGCTGCGGCGCCGGGGAATCCGCCGACCGCCCAGCCGAGGAGGCCGACAGCGAGCACGCCGACGATGATCGTTAGCCGGATGGGAGCCGTCATCGTTCGCGCCTGGCCCGCGCGACGAGCGATGCGATCAGGACGGCGGCGATCACCAGCCCGGCGAACACCAGCGCCGCCGTGCGGGCGCGGTGATCGGGCGGGGGCGGCGGCGCGGCCGGCACGAGCACCCGGCTCTGCGCGCCGGGCGCGAGGCGATCGCCGGGTGGCACGTTGAACGTCAGCGCCGCAACGGGATCGACGACGCCATAGCCGACCTGGTTGTCGACGCCGCGCGGCGGGTTGTGCGCCGTCTGCAGGATCCGGTTGACGATCTGGTGCGCCGTCAACGCCGGGTACTTGGCCCGCACCAGCGCGGCGACCCCGCTGACGTAGGCCGCCGAGAAGCTGGTGCCCCAGAACGGCATGTTCTTCTCACCGGGGTGCAGCGGCGGGTAGGCATTCACCGGCCCACCGGTCTGCGAGGACAGGCCCACGATGCCGACGCCTGGCGCCGCGGCGGCCACCCATGGCCCGGACAGGCTCTTGCTGACCGGGGCGCCGGTGTTGTCGACGGCGCCCACCGAGAGCACGTAGTCGGAGAACCACGACGGCGACGACACGGTCTTGACCTGATGCCAGTCGCGCGGATCGCCCGTGTCCAGCGGGTCGAAGCCGGGATTCTGCGCGCACTCGTCTTCGCCCTCGTTGCCGGCGGCCGCGACGATCACGGCGTCCTTCACCGTCGCGGCGTACCACACGGCGGCTCCAATTGCGGTCTGGTCCAACGGTTCTGCCGCCGACACGCACGCGGTGACGCTGATGTTGATCACCTTGGCGCCCATGTTGGCCGCGTGCACGATCGCGCTGGCCAGGGTGGCGATGGTGCCCGCCTTCTTGCGGGCCTGGGTGTCGCCGCCGCCAGGGCGTTCCAGCTCGTACGCCCGTGACGACTGCCGGATGGAGATGACCCGTGCGTGCGGAGCGACGCCGGCGACGCCGTCCGGTGCGCCCGGTGGCAGCGGCGGGACCTCGGGGTCGTCCGGCGCGGCGGGCGCCGGGTCACCCGGGCCGTTCGACGGCTCATCAGCCGGTGGCGGCGGTGGCGGCGGCGGCGCGGGTTTGGTCTCTGTGATCGTCACCGGCACCGGCGGTGGCGGTGGCGCGATCGGAGGCGGGGGCCCGCCGGGTGGTGGCGGGGCGGCGATCACGGGCGGCGGCGCGGCCGGCGGCGGGAACGCCGGCACCTGCGGCATCGCGGCGGGCATCGGAATGCCTTGTGGCGCAGCGGCGATCAGCGAGGCGACCACGGTGCCGTGCGCGTCGCAGTCCATCAGTCCGTCGCCGCTCATGATGTAGTCGCCGCCCGGGATCACCGGGAGCCGCGGCGTCGGGTTGACGCCGGTGTCGATGACCGCGACCGGAACGCCGTTACCGGTCGAGTACTGCCACGCCTTGGCGACGTTGAGCAGGTTGAAACCGGGCGCGATGACGGCGACGTTCGGGTCGGCGACGGTGATGGTGCGCGCGCAGATATTGCTCTGTCGCATCGGCGCCTCCGGTCCCGGTTTGCCGTCCGGCGGAACCCGGGCCGGGTCGACGATCGGTGGCGGAATCGCTTGTGCCGCAGGCAGAGTGCTCGGCACGCCGATCAGCAGGCCGACCATGGTGAAGGCGGAGACCCGCCGCGAGATCGCCGCGAGCCTCATCGCATCCGCACCCAGTTGAACAGCCCGCCGATCCACGCGGCCAGCGGCAGCGCGGCGATGATCGCCGCGATCTCCAGCCATTCGGCGATCATCCGCACCAGCGGGGTGAACCGGGTGATCGGCACCAGCAGCGCCGCCACCAGACCGCCGGCGCCGAAGCCGAACAGGATCAACGAGCCCCACAGCACGGAGTCGGCCGATGCCGCCGGCGCATGCCAGGCGTACTTGAGCACACCGACGCAGGCCGCGGCCGCGGCGCCGCACACCAGGGCGACGGCCTGCCGCTTGTCGGCGAACGCGCGGCCCCGGCTGATGAAGATCAGGACGAACAGCGCGGCCAGGGCGACCGCGTAGCCGCTGCGGTGCTGGCCCGGCATCAGGGTGGCCCACACCCCGGCCGGCAGCGCGATGCTCGCGCCCACGCAGATTCCGGTCAGCACGTTGTTGGCGCGGACGGCGGCGGCCGCGATCTGCGTGCCGCGGGGCGTGGTGTCCGGGCTCAGCTCCTCTTCGGCCGCTTCCTCGACGGGCGACACCGCATCAACCGGTAGGCCGGCGCTGCGCCGGAACAGGTCGCGGCCGGTTACGGACCCGAAGTAGGGCGGGCGGATCCGCGCCGACCACAGCGCGATCGTCGGCGCCATGGTCAGCAGGAACAGCAGCGCGACCAGCGTGCACATGCCGAGCCACTGGGCGGGGACCGGTCGCCACATCCGCGCCGCGGCGATCACCCCGCCGAGCGCGCACAGCGTCACGGCCGTCGCTGCCACATTGACATTCCGGCCGGTGAACACGGCCACCGCGCTGGTGAGCATGGCCGCGGCGAGCGCCGCGATGAACAGGTGGGCCGCGCCGACCGAGCCGGGTGCGCCCGCGCCGAGGCTGACCGACAGCAGCGGCACCGCGACCCAGGAAAATCCGCCGATCAGGTCGGCGCGATGCGGCCACCACCGCGCCGCGACCGCGGCGCCGCCGATGGCCAGCAGGCCGAGCACGCCGGTCACCACGCTGGGCACCATCGAGTCGCCCGCGATCCGGTTGCGCAGAGCCATCGCCAGCACCGCCGCGGAGATCATCGCCAGGATCGCCAGCGAGGTGTGTGCCGCGGTGGTGGCGGTGACGGGCTCGAACAGTCGCTTGCCCATCCGGGCCAGCCCGGTCGACAACGATTCGTATTGCGGTTCGAAAGAATCGCCTTCGACCGCGGGCACCAGCACCAGAGTGGCGCCGTCTTCGACGCCGAGTTCGTCGAGAGTTTTGGTGACGTCCAGTCGCACGCCGTTGGCCTTGTGCAATTCGTAGCCGATGCCGGATTCCAGTCCGGTCAGGCCACGCCTTTTCAGCTCATCGTTGAGGAGTTCGACGATGTTGTCGACGAACACCTCGACCGGCACCGACGCCGGGTACACCTGCGAGACAAGGTGTTCGCCACATACCACTGCAACTGCGCAACGCGCGGGGAATGCGACTTTCGCCATTAGCGCGGCCTGTCAGCGTCCGGAACGTATTTGTCCGCCAACGCCGCGGTGATTTCGAATAGCCGGAGCCGCGTTTTCTTTTGCAATTCGTGGCGGGTGTCGATAATTCCACCTTTAGCCAAATGCGGGTCGTACGGCATGAATTCGACCGTCGCTCCCGACTGGCCGAATCGCTCCGTCAGATAAGCGCGCGCATCGCCATCGTATTTGTCGCGGCTGTCATTCAGGATGACCATGCTGCGGGACACCAATTCGTGGTAACCCATCGACCGCAGCAGGTCGATCGCGCGCGTCACCGGCAGCGACGTGTCGGCGGTCAGCCCCGACACGAAGACGAGCGTGTCGCAGGCGTCGAAGACGGCCTTCATCACGGGGTGCTCGAGGTCATCGGAGGTGTCGACGACGATCACGTTGTGGGTGCGGCGCAGCCGCGACAGGACGCCGGCGAACATCGACGGAACCAGCGGCCGCGGCTGGTCCGAGGCGCGGTTTCCGGCCAGCACATCGAGGCCTAAGCTGTTCTGCCCCAGGTGTTCCCGAATGTCGGCGTAACCCTGTACGTCGGTATCGTTCAGGACCGCCGAGTAGTCGCCCGGCGGGGATTCGTCGATCCGTCCGGCCAGTGTGCCGAAGCCGGGCGCCGCGTCGATAGCGACCACGTTCTCCGGACGGCACTCACGGAACACCGCACCGATGCAGGCGGTCAATGTGGTCTTGCCGACCCCGCCCTTACCGGAGACCACCCCGACCACGTACTGCTTCCGGATGTGGCGGCGGATGCGGCCCTGCAATTCACGGTAATGCCGTTCGGCCGGTGACTCACCGAGATTAATAGTCTGAAAAGATGCCGAATATAGGAACTTACGCCATCCGGAACCCGGCGGAATTTTGCGCGCCTGCACCATATCGGAGATACGCAATGTCTCCGAAACGGAGTCGGGATGCTGGGGGCGCGAACCCGCGGGCGGTCTTGGCGATTGCCGGCCTGGTTCCGGTGAATTCGATCCCGGGTTCCACGGATTTGTCACGATGGGGATGCTAACACGCTGGCGGGAACCCTCACTTACACAACCTTTCGGTACGAAAACCATTCGTCATTAGCGGGAAGTCGGCGCATCATCCGGTTCACCGCGGCGGTGATGTTGCCCGTTGTTCCGGGCGCCAGGATCATCCACTGCTTTCCCGCGGACGGCTCGTGCTCGGCGACGATTCGCCCCTCGGGGGTGTCGATGACGGTGACCGCGCCCGGCTCGACGTGGGTGCGCGTCGGCCCGGCCAGCGCCACGCCGGATTGGACCGCGACGATCCCGGCCTGCGCCGACCGCATCGGGTCGGCCGCCATCCTGAGGATCTGGATCTGGTCGGGGTCGAGGCGCTGACCGACCAGGAACGCGTGCAACGCCTGCTCGTTGATGGCCTTCTCTTTGAGTGCGTCGACATCCAGCGTCACCGGCCGCAGCGGGGCGGGCTCGCTGATTCCGCAGAGCCGCTCGATTTGGGCGCGGATCACCGCGTTCGCCGCACCCTCGGCGGTCGAGGTGCCGGCCCCTGAGAGCCGGATCAGGTCTTCGGATCGCTCCATGATCACCCACCACTCGGCGAACCGGGCGAGCAGGGCGCCGGTGAGGGCTCGCCCGTTGTCCGGCGTGCGCACGCTGATCATCAGGGCGACGTCGCGGCGCGACAGCACCGTCAGCCATTCGACGATGTTGCGATCGACCGTGCCCTCGTCGTCGATGACGCCGGCGGCGCGCAAGTCAGCCGCGACGGGGTCGGCCAGTGCCGCCTCGCGCGTCTCGACGCTCGGGCGAATGGCGCGCAGCCCCAACTCCGGGGCGAGTGTTTCGATTCCGGTGAGTATCTGCAATACCCACAAACCATCGACGGTGGTGGTCAGCACTAAATGCCCCCAATGACATGCCACTGGGGCGCAAGCTTTCGCGTGCGCCCCAGTTCTGGCTTCCTCAGCTACTGCCCAGCGAGCGAAGCATCCAGCGCCATGGCGTCGGCGGTGATCGAGTCGACCACCTGACCGTGCTGTCCGACGGTCTCGGCCAAGTGCTGCAGCGGCCGCTCGATGTTGAGCATGCTCTCCTGGTAAGACTCGTGGAACTGGCCGCCCATGTGGCCGGCGAGCAGCGCGTTGATGTTCACCAGGTCGGTCTGGGCCTCGTGCAGCGCCGCCGAGGCCGACGCCAGGGTCGCGGTGCCCTCGTGGATCACCGGCGAGTTGTACGTGATCATTTCGTCTGACATAGCGTGTTCTCCAATCGCTTTCGAATGGTCAGTGAGTCGTCGGGACTATGCGGCGTGATTACGTCGACTGGATCGACGCGACCTGGTGGTAGGCGTCGAGGTCGTGCTGGGCGAACTGCTGGACCGAGACGCCGAGCTTCTGGGCCAATTCGTTGCAGGCGGTGATCACCCGCGTGAGGTCGGTGTTGATCTCGACGGCTTTCTGCTGCGACATGATGGCCGCCTGACCACTGTGCGCGCCGCCGCCCACCATCTCTTCGATCGCCTGCAGGCCCTGCGTCGCGGCCTGGGTCGCGTGCTCCATGAGCGACTCGATCTTGCCCTTGACCTGCATGGCCAACGCGGGCGGGATTTGCGGGAACTGTCCGGCCATTTACTTCTCCTTAGGTGTTGCCTGCCCCAGCCCCCTCGCGGGGCATGGAGGAAATTCTAGGCACTATTCGAAATCTGTCACTTCGGCTTTAACAAGGCTGTTTATCGCTCGCACTTTTCCCATCAGTCTCAGATGTATCAATTGTCAAATATCTGTACGTTGCGAATCTGGTGAGTCCGAATTCACCACAATCCGCGCGTGCGTGACGTCGTCTTTCTTGTCGCCCGACGGACTTTCACCGCGACCGAGCATTCCGGGCGACATCGGCATTGCCTGGCCGCCCGCCCGAACGGTCGGACTGCGCAGGTCGGCCGCGTTGAGCACCCCGGCCTTGCCGGTCGGGCGCCCCCCGGCCTCCGGCTCGAACGTGCTCGCCGGGGACGTGAAACTGGTCAGGCTGGCGGCGCTCGAGCTCAATCCGCCCATGCCGGCACCGCCGGCGCCCATGCCACCCGCGGCCGCGCCACCGGCGCCACCGAGCGGCGCGCCCATGGCCGCGAGACTTCCGGCTTCGCCGGCGCCCGCACCGGCGTTGCCGCCGGTGAACATGCCCATCAGACTCTGCAGCGGGCCCAGCCCGCTCTGGAATGCCTGCGTCGGCGCCTGCGTCAGCTGGCCCATCATCTGCATGGGAGCGGAGAACAGTTGCTGGCCCTGCCCGAGCAGCGACGTCATCTGGCTGGACGCTTCGGACGGTGCCGACCCGGCCGTACTGGCCAGCTGCGTGCCGCCCGTCGTGGCCTGCGCGGCGTCCGAGCCCGCCGTCTGGCCGGCCTGCCCCGCGAGGCTGGCCATTGCGCCCAGTCCAGCCGGGGCCACCTCACCGGCAAAGGCCGGCGGCGGAACCGCCGCTGCCGCGGAGATCGCGCCGAGCGTGGTGGCGTACAGCAGGCCGACGCTGGAGTTCTGCGGCCAGTAGTCGCCGAAGTACTGCAGGTCTTGAGAGGTGATGCCGGGGAAGTTCTGGCCGAACCAGTTGGTCGAGCACAGCACGCCCCACAGGTCGCGGTTGGCGGTACACGCCACCGACGGGATCACCGAAGGCGCGGCCATCGTGTAGGCGTCCACCGCGGATTGGGCCAGCAACACGTGCTTGGCACAGTGCGCGGCCAGCGGCTCGAGGCCACCCATGTTGAGTGTCGTTCCGCGGACCACGTTCGCGGCGCCCGCCAGTCCGGCCCACACATCGGTGGTGTTCGCGATGTTGGCGGCCGACGCCGCCATTCCCATTTGGTGGCTCGCCGCCTCGGTGGCCATGACGGCCGCGTAGGCGACGATCGATTCCGGGCCGGGACCCCCCTCGAAGATCAGTGCAACAAGTTCAGGGGGAGCCGCGACCCATCGCGGGTCGATAGGCATGCCGGGCGCTTAGAAGGAGAATTGAGCGGCGCTGATCAGCTCTTGGAGCACATAGCTGACCGACGACATGCTCTGTCCGGCGGAGTACATGCCCCGCTGACCGAAGTGGGCACCGGCGACCCCGAGGTAGGCGCCGCCCGCTCCCGCCATCGCCGACGCGAACGCCACGTCGTCGGCGGATGCCGCCATCGGAACCACGCCGGTCAGGGCCGCGGAGCCAGCCGCGGTGGTGGCAGCCATATCGCCGGTGAGTGCCGCTTCTGTCAGGGAAGACAGGTTCACGGCCGCCGGGCTGACATCGAACATCGACATGTTGTCTCCCGTGTTGTGATCCGCAGAACGCCCCTACGGAATTTCCAGAGTCTTAAAATACCTTTTCTGCATCTAATGAATACTGCATAGGGCCTGATTACGCTATTCGGCTGAATCAGGGCTTCCGACCAGCACTCCTTCAATCTCCCCTTCAGTTGTCACCATTAGGCCCCGGCCGGGTGGCAACTGCTGGGAACTGACCCGGGCGAAGACTTTCACCGTCGCCGGGTCGTTGTCCATGAACAGGGTCGGCGACCGGGAACCGGTCATCTTCTGCAGGAACGGATTCATCACGACCTGCCCCGCCCAGTTGCCGGGCAGGCGCGACGCGATCACGTGCAGGCCGATCTGCCGGCTGCGTTCGATCAACGGCCACAGCGGCGCCGAAGCAGCGGGCTTCAGGGCCTGGTTGTGCGGCCTCAGTTCGTGCTCGTCGTCGATCAGAAGGAAATGTCGCGGACCGTCCCACGGCTTGAGGTTGAGCAGCTCCTCCTGCGTCAGGCCCGACGGTGGGAGGCGATCCCGCAGTTCGGTGACCAACTGAAGGATGACGGCATCGATGTCGTCGGCCGTGTACGCGTAGGCGCGGACGTGCGGCCCACGAATCTTTCCGATCAGCGTCGTTTTGGGGTCGATCACGGTGATCTGCGCCTGCTCTGGAGTGAAGCGTTGCGTGATCGCCTGGCCGATCGCCGCCAGAGTGGTCGTCTTACCGCAGAGCTGACGCCCCATCACCAGCATGTTGGGAACCGCCCTTGCCGGTAGCGCGACCGCCTGCATGGCGCTCTCCCCGATGGCGAACGGGATGTTGAGCGGGTCGGACGCCTCGGGAGCGCGGTCGTAGGCCTCGATGATCTGGGTGAGAGCGACCCGCTCGGGCAGCCGGGACAGCGTGTCGACCTTGTCGGCACCGGTGACCTGGGCGATGACAGCTCCGATCCCGCGGGCGGACACCCGCTCGTTCTCGGTGCCGGTGATCTCGGGAACCCCGACCAGCATCTCGTGACCGTCTCGGGTGAGCCCGAAGCCGGGCCGGTCGAGGGTGTTGCGGGCGGCCTTGCGGCGCTCGGTCGAGGTGCCCATCTGCGTCTCGTCGGGATTGCTCAGCTTTAGCTGGATGCGCGCGTTCGACACGTTCAGCAGGCCCTGCTTCTGCCCGACGAACCAGCCGTTGGCGCTCGTCATCACGTGCACGCCGTACGAAAGTCCCTGCCGCGCAATCGCCATCGCGCGGTCGCCCATCGTGAAGTCCTTCTCGTACAGGTCCCCGTAGTTGTCGACGATCATGAACACGTCGCCGAATTTGTCCTCCGGGTCGGTGCCGCCGCCGCCGGCCGCGCCGAAGCGCCGTTCGCGGAACTCCGAGATGTCGATCTGGTAGTGCTTGAACGCCGCCTCACGCGAGCGGATCAATCCCTCGATGGTGGCGATCGTCCGCGACACGCCTTCGGTGTCGTTGAGGCTGACCACGCCGGCCACGTGCGGAAGCTCCTCCATCGGATACAGCGACGCCCCGATGCAGAAGAAGGTGACCCGCTCGGGGCGGTACATCAGCGCCGCCGACGTCATCAGCGTCATCAGCGTGGTGCTCTTTCCCCGCTGCGCGGTGCCCACCACCATGATGTTGTCCATCTCGGCGTCGATCACGTGCACCTGCTGGGTGTGGTCCTCGGGGATGTCGACGATCGCGATCGGGAATATGAGTCCCGGGTTCTGCCCATAGTCGACATGCCACGGCTTGCCCCGCCAGTAGCTGACCAGAGCGTCGGCGGGCTCGCTGACTTCCAGTGGGGGAAGCCAGATTTGGTGCGGCAGCCGGGCCTGGTTGGAGATCAGCGAGTCACGGATGACGTCGAGCAGCTTCTTCTTCCGGAAACCATCGGAGTGGAACAAGAACTCGTCGGGTTCGTCCGGCTCATCGGCCACGGCGAGCGCCGCGGTGTCCTCGACGCTCAGCGGCTGGTACTCCCACGTGAGCGGCCGCGGTTGGGAGAAGCTCACGTCGATGGTCCGGTTGACGTTGGTGACCTTCTTCGGCAGCACGAACGGCGCCGAGAGGTAGAAGCAGCGGAACGGCTCCAGGTCGCGCGGGCCGACCTTCATCAACGCATAGCCGTTTTCCTTCGACGGAAGGTGCAACGCGGCATCGCTGCCGATCACGTCGCGGGAGTCTTCTGCCGTCTCCGCACGCAGCGCGACACGGAATGCGATGTTGCTCTTGGCTTTACTGAGCGACGACAGGTCGAGCCGCTGACCGCCGAGGGTGAAGAAGACGTTACAGCCACGGCCTTCCTGACCGATGTGGATGACCAGCTGGATCCACTCCTGGTGGTGGTGGAACAGCTCGAGGTACTCGTCGATGATCACCAGCAGAATCGGCACCGGCTCGAGATCGCGTCCGGCCAGCCGCATTTCCTCGTACTCGTTGGCATCGCGGGCGCCGGCCTCCTTGAAAAGCCGGTAACGCCGGTGGATTTCACCATCGATCGCCTTGCGCATCCGCTCGGCCAGATGCCGCTCGTCCTTGCCGAGGTTGGACAGCGAACCCGCGACGTGCGGCAGGCCGGCCAGGTCCTGCGCGGCGGACTCGAACTTCATGTCGACGAAGATCAGGATGAACGTCTCGGGCGAGTGCGTCAGCGCGATGCCGTTGGCCAGCGACAGGAAGTACTCCGATTTACCCGATCCCGACGTTCCGATGACCACCGAGTGGAAACCGAAGCCGCCGAAGTCCTTTGCGCGGAAGATGACATATTGCAGCTCGCCGCCGGGCTTTACCCCGACCGGCACCATCGCCCATTTCGCGTCACCACGCCCACGGCTGTCGGCCCACAACCGGTCGACGTCGAGTTGGCGCGGATCGTTGATGCCCAGCGCCCGCAGCAATTCGCCTGCCTGGCTGTCGGTTTCGGATAGCTCCCCCGCGGTCATCGGCGACCAGCGGGCCAGCGACCGCGCATAGCGGTATGCGGTGCTCTCGGCGAGCATGTCGGCGACCGCGTAGAACGCGTCGCGGTGGTAGAGGTGGTTGTCGCGCAGATCGAAGCGCTGCTCCTCGTCGGCGAAGCCCACGCCGATGCCGTGCCGGGTTGCCAAGCGCAGCACCGTGATTCCGGCCATGCCCTTCTGCCCGGTGACGCCTTCCCACTGCTCGGGCGTCCCGATGTTGTCGTCGACGATCACCCAGTGCGGGCCGAGCCGCGTCCCGGTCGACTCCATGGCCGACGGCATCGACGACGGGCTGGTGCCGACCGGCGGGGTCCACGGCCCGCGGCCTTTGCGGTGCAGTTCGGAGTCGAGCGCCTCTTCCAGCTCGGTCGGCGATGCAAACAACAAGCGGCGCAACCCGCATGCGTCGAACATCTCGTCGTGCTGGTTGTGCGGCAGCCACACCAGCCACGACCACAGTTCCGGATGGCGGGTCACCACCATCAGCTTGAGGTCGCTGGGGCTGTGGTAGACCGCCAGCGAGCACAGGATGGAGCGCGCTAGGTTGTGCAGCTCGGCGGGCTCTGGGCCGATGAAGCTGAAGCCGGGCTTGGACCGCAGGCTCAGCACCTTGCCGATGCCGCGAATCTTGCTCTGCTCCAGGATGAAATCGCGCAGCGCGCCGCCGGTGACCGGTTCCAGCTCCTCGCCGATCGGCACCTCCGGCCATTGCAGCGACACCGCGGAGTCGCTGGCCTGCTGGATGCCGACACCGAGGCGGACGTCGAGGAAGTCTGGGTCGTCGGTTCGGCGCTCCCACATTCGCGGTCCGCCGATCACGGTGTCAAGTTGTTGCGGGTCGCCGTGCACGAACAGTTGGCTGCGGCGCTGATCCTGGGCGGCGCGCTGCACCTCTTCGCGGTCCTCGTCGAGCTGGCGCAGGTAGACGCGCCGTTGCTTTTCCTGTTCGCCCCAGGAGATTCGACGACCACGGCCGAAGCGGCCGCTGAACATCAGGGCGCCGAAGCCGGCCAGACCCATCATCGGGAAGAAGCCCGACTGTAGCGAGCGGACACCGGAGGTGTACATCACCACCAGGGTGCCGATGATGCCGACCAATAGTGCCGGCAGTGCGATCATCAGCAGGATGTTGCGCGGCTCGCGTTCCGGCAGTGCCAGGGGCGGAGCCACCGCCACCCGGACCGGTGGCACCATGGGCGCGGGTTTGCGTGCGCCCCTGACGAATCCACGTTTCGACATGCCTAACCTCCGGCCTGTGGGTTGGATTCCGGAACGGGAGCAACGGCCCCGCCCCCAGTGATGGTGTCGCGCGCCAGCAGGGCGCTGTCATGGCTGATCGCCGGACCGGCCGCAAAGGTGCGGACGATCGGCCACGGCGCCTGCACCGCGCTGCCCGCATCCAGCCCCAGCGGTTCGAGGGTCTTGCGGTCCCACTGCACACCGAACCGAACCCCTTGCGGCGACAGCCAATACAGGCTCTCCCGGCTGCCCGAGCTGGCGACGCCGCTCGTCGTCGCGACGAAGTTCGCCGCACCAGGCAGCACCAGTGCCTGGTCGGCCTCGACGGACTCCGGGGCGCGGTCGTCGCGAACCAGCCGGACCAGTCGCTGATCCATGCCGATCGGAACCGGCAGACCCCGGCCGCTGATGATGTTGATCGTGGCCTGCGGGTCGGTGCTCTGCTTCTGCCATCCCACGCATGTCACCGGATTGGCGACGGTGTCAACGAAATTCAGCTTGCCTGACGGATAGAAGCCGACGTTCAGCACGTCGACCGCCGGGATGTGGATCAGCTTGTCCGGCGAAACGAGCGTCGGCGTCGCGGAGGCCTGGGCCGTCGCGGTGCGCAGCAGATCGGCGACGAAGCTGGTGATCTTCTGCACCCCGTTGGGCAGCAGGACGTAGAAGCCGGTGACGGCGCCGTTGGAGTCGCGGGTCTCCAGCACGCTGCCGACGACGGAGCCCGCCAGCAGGGCGGACGGGGTGCCGAGCTCCGGAATAGCGGGAATGATAAGGGGTTCCGTGGCCGGCATCGCGTCGAACAGCGCGTTGGAGATCTCGATCGGATAGGTCAGCCCTGGGTCCAAGCCCAGGTTGAACGTCACCGACCGGTCGGCGGGGTCGATCTGCGAACGCTGCCCACCCCACACCACATAGGTGGCGCCCTTGTGGGTGACCAGGATCGCTTGGTTGGGTTGCATCGGCGCGGCGCGGCCGTCCTTCGCGAGCTCACCGGCGATCGCCGTGACCAGCGGAACCGTCCCGGTCCCCCGGGCGGGCGCGGTGTCGCACACCGACCAGGCCGACACAGAACTCGGTGTGACGGTGAGACTGTCTGGCACACCGGGTATTCCGACGATCGGGCCGGTCGGATACTTGGCGATCTCGGCCGCCTTCACCCAGGTCGGGTCCGAGGAGCTTCCGACAACCAGACGGGCCGAGGTCAGGTTCAGCGCGGGGTACAGCCGCCCGTTGACCTTCGCGTAGACCGCGCCGGTGTCACGGTTGCCGATGATCGCGGACTGCCCGACCAGGCCGGCCGGCTTCATCACGTGCAGTAGCGCCATCCAGCCGATGCCGATCAGCACGAAGACCATCGACAACGCCACTGCCGCTTGCTGTTTGCGGTCGTCGTGTTTCATCCGCACCGAGAACCGGGTTATCGCGGCTTTGAGCCTGCGGTTGTAGAACAGGTGGCCCGAGTTCTGGTCGCGGTTGGAGAGATTGAGTGGCACCGTCAATGTCCTTTGTTGTTACGCGTCAACCAGATACCCGTCACTGCAAGGCTCCGCCGTGACCGTAGCGTGCCTGATTCTCGGCCTCGGCCTCTTCGCGCAATGCGGTGACGGCCATGTTCAACCGATCGGCAAGCTCGCCGTGGGTGTAACCGGACATCACGGTCGGATGCAGCGACAGGTCGACCAGCCGGCCGTCGGCGTTCGCGACCGCATGGATGTCACCGAGATCGACGCTGTATGTCACCGTCTCGGCCTGACCGACGAGGGCCTCCCACTTGTCGGCGGCCTCGTTCAATTCACGCAGAACCGACTCGACGAGATCCTTGTCGCTCAGCTGCGCGCGACTACCCGGCCCCGGCATCATTGCAGTATCTAGACCCCTACGAGCAGCGTCAATTTACCCCCGGCCATCCGTCACGGGCCGGCCTTCCAACCGCTGGCCGCCGGCGCGCTGAGGCTCTGGAACCAGGCGAAGTGGTAGTTGGCGTTGATCTGGTTGTTGGTCGCGATCCCCTCGGTGGCGGCCAGCAGCAGGCAGTTGAGCAGCAGGCTCGGGTCGACGTCCGGGTACTGCGCCAGCAGCTGATAGCGCGCGGTGTCGAGGTAGACCTTCAGAATGTCGATCTCGGCATCGACGATGCCGGTGCCTGCGGCGCCCGCTTTGGCCAGCGTGTTGACCATCCGCGGCAGACCGTCGCGCCAGTGGGTGGCCTCGCCGAGCAGCCAGCCGAGGTCGTCGACCGCCGGCAGTTCGCGGGATCGTGACGAGGTGTCGGTGACCTCGTAGTCGGTCGCCCAGCCCAGCGGGTCGCCGGGCGCGTAGGTAGCCAGCAGCTGGGTTTGGCCGAGCATCTTGGCAGCGGTGCCTTTACGCCGGACCGGCTCCAGAAGCCGGACATCGGCGGGCAGGTTGACTCCGGGCGGTATCCAGCCGTGGGCCAGGTCGGTGACCAGTAGCGTGCTGCCGTCGTCGCGGACGCCGACGGCCCAGCGCAGCCCGGGTTCCTGGCGCGCCACGAACTGGAGCAGCCGCTCCAGCCGCTCCTGCTCCAACTCGCCGGTGTCGGCCAGCGGCAGCTGCCGCGTCATCTCGACCTGCGGGGGTCGCGGAGGTTCGACCGGGGGCGGCGGCCCGATCGGCGATTGCGCCAGCGGGCCGATCTCGTGCAGGAGCGAGGAAAGCTCCGCGAGCACTTCGGTGTCGTCGGACTCGAACGCCGGCTCGAGACGCTGGGTCTCGGGATCGTCCGGCTCCGGCGCCGCGGCTACCGCGGGTACGGGTTCCGGCTCCGGCTCGGGTGCCGGCTCGGGTTCGGCCTCGGGAGCCGGCTCCGGCTCGGCGATCGGTGCGGTCGCCTCCCACCAATCGGAGTGCGGGACCGGCTCGGGTTGCTCGACGGGCGCGGGCTGCGCGTCCGGCGCGATTTCCTCGAAGGTCTCCGGTAGCTCGACAGGAGCAGCCGACTCTGGCGCAACAGCGTGCTCGACGGGTTCCGGCGCCGAGTGCCTGGCTTCGGTCCGCTCTGGTTCCGCTACCTCGGGGATATCCACGACAGGTATCTCGGTCGTCGGCTCCGGATCTTCGCGCGGCGGAGCGAGTTTGAACCTCGCGGTCTTCTCGGGTTCCTCGTCGACGCCATTGAAGGGCCGGTATTCGTTCGGCACTGTCGATTTCATGTTGTGCAGCTGGCGCACCGTCGACTCGACCCGGCGTATCGCGTAGGAACGCGCCTCCTCGATGACGCGCGCTTCTTCGGCCTGCCTTGTGGATTCGATCAATCCCGCGCAGCGAATGTTCTTCAATTCTTCGTTTGCCGAATTGACGATTCGCTGTAAGTCGGCCTTCAGATATTTGACCAGTGGCGCGGTTTCCGCCGTCACCGTCGACAACTCCGCAGGCCACAAGCCCCCGGTCACCCACGGAGCGGAGTCGACCGGTGAGCGGAAGGCCGGGATTTTCAACGATTCTTCGGCAGCCCTACGGAGGCGCTGACGCGCCGTATTCCGTCCGAAGATCGCCACCGGCCAAGCGTACCGTCCTCGCCTCTGCCACGACCGGGCTCAGTGACGGGCCAGAACGGCGGGTGAATTGTGCGAATAACGCCGCCTGGGTAGCGTGAGCGTGTGGTTGATTCAGGGCTTCAACAGCAGCTGAATGAAGTGCGCGCGTTGCTCAGCCGAGCGCGAGAGTTGTTCGGCGCCACCCCCGTCGAGCCGCCCACTGACATTGCACCTCAGCGCGACGCCGTCCAGACCTGGATTCGCTAGCTAAGCCTCCACGTCGTCGCGGCGCGGCAGTTCGTGCGCGACCAATCTTTCGATCGCGCTGTCTAGATCATCGGCGGTG
Organism: uncultured Actinomycetota bacterium; assembly: GCA_963822655.1. Classification (GTDB taxonomy): domain Bacteria; phylum Actinomycetota; class Actinomycetes; order Mycobacteriales; family Mycobacteriaceae; genus Mycobacterium. The sequence goes on along the minus strand of CAWGIJ010000010.1, from coordinate 90,191 downwards.
GGGACTTCGGCCGACGGGGTATAGCCCGCCGCGACGATCTCGCCGCGAATTTCCATCACCGCCTTGAGGTACGAGACGTCGGCGGTGAGCAAGATGCCCTCCGTCAAGCTTTCGGCATCGGTGTCCATCGCCGCCTCGGTCAGGGTGACGCTGTGCATGTAGCCGCCGCGGCACGAGCGGACCAAGATGTGTCCGCTCGGGTGCACGGTGTCGAACGCGGGATCGGCCTCTGTCATCGACTCTCGTCGGAGACGCCGTCGATTTTCCCGGCGGAGTCCGCCTCGTGCTGTTCCCACATAGCGGCCGATTTTGTCAGGTCGTCGGCGATCTCCGCGTGATTGTCGGCTTGTTGCTCGTAGCACTTCCGGCGCTGCTCGAGCAGTTCGCGGCCGGCTTCGCGCAGGTCGCCGAAGATCGGGCCCAGGGAGTCGAGGCTCTGCTGGATGGCCTCGTGCGTCGACGGAACGGTGCGTAGGTACTCCGAAGTCTCCTGGTGATGGCCGGCGGCCTGGCGCAGGTGCGCCGGGACCACGTGAATTCGGTCTGCCATCCTCGTTCTCCTTCTGACGTGCCGGCCCGGGGCCGGACGACCGCTACGCGGTCTCGGTTCGGTCGGCGACCGCCGGCCTGGTGGGTGCCGGCGGGGCTGCTGCGGCCGGTACGCCGACCGGCACCGGAGGGTGCTCCCAGCCTAGGAAGCTCGGCCCGGTCACGGTGGAGATGTGCTGGATCTGCCCGTTGACCAGCGCCCGACCTTCGCCGAGGGACAGGGCATGCCGGTCGGTGTAGATCCCGACGTCACCGGGCGCGAGCGTCGCCGGGTCCAGCGGGTCGTCGACCGCGGTGCCCGGCGCCGGGATCGTCATGCCCTCCTGTGAGAAGGCCTCCGCGATCGGGGTGCCATTCGCGGCGGCTTGGATCACGGCGGCGAGCTGCGGGCTCGCGGCGGTCACGGTCTCGCCCGTGGGCAGCGTGACAGTGGTTGGGCCGGACGCCGGTTCGACGTCCTCCGATTCCTTTGTCGTCGGACACCAGCCGGTCGTCGTCGGATTCCGGGAGCGGGTCGTCGACTTTTTCAGCGGGAAGCTGCTCATCGACCGGTCGGCAGCGGAAAGCTTGCCGGGCAGGCCGAATCCGCTGCCGCCGGGCAGTCCTCCTCCCCCGCCGAACGACGGGATGCTCGGCATGGCCGCGGACACCGGCCGGCGCCGCCCGCACCGCATCTGCGCTGTCGAGTGGCGTGCCGAGATCGTCATCCGGCAGCGCGTCGAAGTCCGGTTCGTCCCCGGGTTCCGTTGCGGCGTAATGAGTTTGCGTCACCGGAGGCGGCGCGGGCGCCGGGTGTTCGGCGTTGGGCTCGGCGTTGGGCTGGGCCGAGTTGTACAACGCCGTCCACGCGGCCATCAGCGCCGAGCTCGACGTGTCATCGAGGCTGGCGCCCGCGACCACGGCCTGAATGTCGCGCAGCTTTCCGATCAGGTAGCGCTGAAAGTCGCGCGCACCGGCCGGGGTGTCCAGGTCGGACCGCGTCGCCACGGCGTTCTCGATGTCGCGCTGCAAGATGTCTAGGGCGTCGCGATTGGCGGCGGCCTTCTGATGCGCATTGAGCACCGCCGTCACCACTTGCAGGTCGACCTGGGCGGTCGCCGAGTTCTGGTGTGCCAGAGCGACTTCCGCACTCCTGATGGCGTTGGCCGCGTCTCCCTCCTGGTGGTCGGCGGCGGAGACGTCGTCGGGCATGGTGCGGACAGTAGCCACGGCGGTGGGCGCCGACAATTCAGGCCTGTGCAGGGTCGGTGTAGTGCTCATGCAGCTTGTCCAGGGCGGCCTTGCTTGCGCTACCGAGGTCGCGGGCCTGCGACAGCACCGCCGAGATCTCCTGCTGCTTGGCGAGCAGGAATTTTTGGAACTCGCGCGCGCCCGTCGCGGTGTCCAGGGCGAGCGCCACCTGATTGGTTACCGCGCCGTCGATGTCGGCCGCGATCGCATCGAGCCGCTGGAGGCTCTCGACGGTTGCCGCGTGCGCGTCGGCGAGTGCCCGGGCGAGGGCGCGGTCGGCCTCGGCGGACGCCGCATGCCGCGCCGCCAGTGCCGCTTGCCGGTCACCGATCGCATCGATCGAGCCCCCGGCCATCTCCTGCTCGCCAGCCATCGTCGCTATCCCACCGGACGCCGGATCTGCACCCCGGTGCCGAGCGGACTGATCCGCACGGTCGCACCGGGCTCGGGTGCCTCGACGACGCGGTTGCTACCGATTGCCAGTTGTACGTGACCGGCCGTCGGGAACACCAGGTCGCCCGGCCGGACCTGCGAGCGCGGCACCGGGACGCCGTCGTAAATCTGCTGATATGTGGTGCGGTCCAAGTGGATTCCGGCCCGCGCATACGCCCACTGGGTGAGCCCGGAGCAATCGAACTGGTCGGGCCCCGTCGCTCCCCACACGTAGGGCCGGCCCAACCGGGACAGCGCCGCGCGCACGGCGATGCCCGCGCGGCTGTGCGGCGGCGGCAGCCGGAGCCCGTGGTGCCGGGTTCGATACCGCGTCGGCCGCCACCGCGACCGATGCTTACGGGATTTGCGTCGAGCGGCCAGCACATGGGCGTGCTGGGCGCGCAACCGCGCGGCGCGCCGGCGCATCGCCTCGCGCATGGCGATCGGGTTGTCCGGGATCGCGTTGTCGGCCCGCGCCTCGTCGAGCACGTTTTTCGTCAGCGCGTGGGCGGCGGTGTGATCGCGGTGGGCTGCGCGGGCGGTGGCGGCCACCTCGGCGTCGACGGCGGCTGTCGCCCGCAGGTCGTCGCGGCTGCGATCGACCGTGGCGCGGTAATGCTCTTGTCCCCCATTGCTATTCAGAGCGACAGCGCGGGCCAACAAGCCATCGTATCGGGAGAGCTGGGTGTCAAACGGCGCCTCCCGGGTGGTGCCGGCGAATAGTTCGTGGGCGTGCCGCAGTTCCGCCACGTCGTCTCCGGTCACTGTTGCTCCCTTTTGTCGGCCAATTCGGTAAATGCCCGGACCCGGGGGAGAGCTCCCGGCGGGATGACCCCTCTGTTGCGGATGTCCCACATCTGAGCGGAGCTGACTCCGAGCATCCCCGCGATCACCGCCTCGGGGAGTGACGACCGCGCGCACGCCCGGTCGAGTCGCGCGCTCAGGCTCATCGGCACGCGATCGAGGAGCGCGCCGCGGGTGGTTTCCAATTCCTCGAGATGCTGGATGAGCCGGTCTGCGGAATCCTCGTCGAAGTTGACCGCCACGCGCCAGGAATCGGCGGCCAGCATCTCGGCCCGCACGCACTGTTCGATCACGGAAAGAATATACGACTCATATTCGTTTGATGTTTTCGCCGGCGCCCGGTCGATCGCCGATTTGATCGCATCGAGCTGCGCCTCGGAGGATCGCTCCAGTACCGCGGTGTCGGTGTTGTGCCGGACGACGACGATCGGCCCGTCGGTCCGTACGGGGACCGGATCGGCCGGTCGGGGAGCGGTCAGGCGCTCGAGTTCGGCGGCGGAATCGGCCGCCACCACCAGCCGCGAATACGTCCCGGTCGGCAGGCCCAACCCGTTTTCGACCTTCTGAACTGTGCTTTTGTGTGGTTTACGGGCGCCCCGCTCGAGGTAGCTCAGGCCCATGATGCTGACGCCGGTGACCGAGGCGAAGTCCGCCAGCGACCAGTTGCGCGACTCTCGTAGCTCCCGGATCGCCGCCCCCGCCGATTCGCGGCTCATCGCAGCGTTCCGGCCATATCCGGATATTACACAGCCGGGTCGCACCCCAGGGCATATACGTTTTTCTCTCACTTCACTTGCCAACCGTCGATCGCTGTGTATATGTTTCTGTATACGTTTTCAAAGCTAAGGAGGCGGACCGATGGGTCACCCGTGCTCAATCAACCCGGAGATGTGGTTCGGCTACGCCGACGATGACGGCGGCGACGGCGCTGCGAAGGCTCGTGCCTACGAGCAGTCCGCCACCGAGGCGCGGTTGCAGTGCCTGCGGCGATGCCCGCTCGCACAGCAACGGCTCTGCGCGAAATACGCGGTCGAGAATCGTGAGGAATATGGCGTGTGGGCCGGCGTGAAGTTGCCGGGCGGGCAGTACCGCAAGCGCGAGCAGCTGGCCGAGGCGCACGCAATCCTGCGCCGGATCGCGGCGGGGGAGATCAGCTCACGGCAACTCGCCGACAACGCCGCTCTGCTGGCGCGTCGCGAAAACGACGCCGCCCCGGCGACCGCGATGGTGTTTCACCTCCCCATTTGCCAGGTCGGACCCCGCACCGCGGCGTGAACATTTGTTTACTCGACAGGATTGAATCCGACGGCAGGGGGTAATAGAAGGTCAATCGACCTGGAGGACCTCCCTCATGACCTTCGACCTGACCCCGACAGGCGCGCAACACGACCTGGCGCGGCGAGCGCATGAGTTCGCCGAGAACGTCATCCGTCCCGTCGCGCTGGACTACGACCAGAAGCAAGAGTTTCCGTGGCCGGTGCTCGAAGAGGCCGCACAAGCCGGCTTCTACAGCCCGCTGTTCTATCGCGACCTGATCGGCGACCCGACCGGGCTCTCGCTGCCAATGTTCATGGAAGAGCTGTTCTGGGGTTGCGCCGGAATAGGTTTGGCGATCGTGATGCCGGCGCTGGCGTTGTCGGCGATCGGACAGGCGGCCTCGCCGGAGCAGATGCTGGAGTGGGCGCCGCAATGCTTCGGCTCACCCGGCGATCTCAAGCTCGCGGCGCTGGCGATCTCCGAACCAGAGGGCGGCAGCGACGTCCGCAACCTGCGGACCACCGCTAAGCGCGACGGCAGCGACTGGATCCTCGACGGCCACAAGATGTGGATCGGCAACGGCGGAATCGCCGACGTGCACGTGGTCAACGCGGTCGTTGACGAGGAGCTCGGCCACCGTGGGCAGGCTCTGTTCATCGTCCCGGGCGGCACCCCGGGCCTGGAGTTGGTGCGCAAGCTCGACAAGCTGGGCTGCCGGGCCTCGCACACCGCCGAGCTGAAATTCCACGGCGTCCGGATTCCCGCGGAAAACCTCCTCGGCGGCGAAGAGAAGCTGGAGCACAAGCTCGCCAAGGCCCGCGAGGTGGTCGCCGGCGGAAAGCGGTCCGGCTCGGCCACATTAGGAACTTTCGAGCAGACTCGCCCGATGGTCGCCGCGCAGGCGATCGGCATCGCGCGGGCGGCGCTGGAGTACGCCACCACCTACGCCACCCAGCGGGAGGCGTTCGGCGGGCCGATCATGGACAACCAGGGCATCGCATTTCCACTCGCCGAGATCGCCACCCAGATCGACGCGGCCCGGCTGTTGACCTGGCGGGCGTCGTGGATGGCCGCCCAGGGCATCGCGTTCGAACGCGGCGAGGGCTCGATGTCGAAAATGGCAGCCAGCGAGGTCGCGGTGCGCGCCACTGAGCGGGCCATTCAGACCCTCGGCGGCTGGGGCTACATCAACGACCACCCGGTCGAGAAGTGGTATCGAGATGCGAAGCTATACACCATCTTTGAGGGCACCAGTGAGATCCAACGGATTGTGATATCCACCGCGCTGGGCCACAATGAAGGGGCGCCGCCGCTGCATGTCGAACTCGAACCGTCCGGCGGACCGCTGAACCGCGTGTTCGGCCGCGGCACTCAGCTGCGAGGACGGGTCGCGGACGCGGCGCTGGCGGCCAAAGATCGCGTGCCCGATCCATTGATGCGGTTGGCCATGCAGGTGATCAAGCCGCCGCGCAAATAGCTGCGTTAGTTCTCCCGGCGGGCCAGTTCGTCGACGAACCGGTCGATGAATGCTTCGGCCGGTCCCGTATCCGCCTGTCGGATAACAAATTTCGTCAGCCCAGCTTCGAGGTATCCGTCGAGTAACCGGTGCAGCTGGTCCCAATCGGCCGCGACAAGCTCCGCGGGGTCGATGTCAGGGCGACGGTGTCGGACCGCCGCGGCCAGCCCCGGCGGCAGTTCGCCGTCGGCGACCGCCAGCGAGATGCCGTAGTGGTCGGGCTCGATCTGCCGCCCCGCGTCGGCGGCAGAGCGTTCGATGGCCTCGCGGCCGGCCTTCGTCTCGTCGGGGGTGAGGAAGCTGCCCAACCACCCGTCGGCGAGCGCGCCGATCCGCCGGAACGCGGCCGGCGCCGAGCCGCCCAACCAGATGTCCAGTGGGGGATTGGGTCGCGGCGCGACGGCCATGCCGGTCACCGAGAAGAACGTGCCGTCGTAATCGCCGGAGTCCTCGACCAGGGCGGCGCGCAGGACCTTCAACGACTCGTCGAATACGTCGCCACGCTTGCCGCCGGGAATGGTGAACACCTCGCGCTCGGCCGGGATGGCCGACTGCAGGCCGAACACCGGCAGCACCCGCTTAGGCGCGAGCGCGGCCAGCGACGCCAACTGCTTGGCCACCAGCACCGGGTGGCGTCCCGGCAGCACCGCCACCGACGTGCCCACCTTCAACCGCTGGGTGCGGGACAACGCATAGGCCATGCCGACCGTCGGATCGACCGCGGGGGAGTAGACCAGTTCGGAGAACCACAGCGAGTCGACCCCGCGGCTCTCCAGATGGTCGACGATCGGCGCCAGCTGATCGGCCGGAGTATTTGCGCCGAGCCCGATTCCGAAGCGAACTTTCACTCGCCCACCCCTTCGCGTTGTCGCATTCCTATACGCAACACCGCGGCTCCGCCAGTTGTGCCCGCCGCAACGACGGTGCCGTCGAATTCTGTGAAGGTGGCAAAGAAGCAGCGTCGCCGACCGTGCGGGCGGCCCGGTGTGGGACGGTAGCGGGTGATCGCGGGCGGACTCGAAGCATTTTCCCACGTGGCGAGCACGACGTCTTTCTGTCGGGGCGGCTGGTCAGCTTCGGTCCACCGGTCAGCGGCGGTTGTCTCGGAATGGTTTCCCGGGGTGGGCTGCCGGCCGGCGAGCAGATGCCGCTTGAGCCCGTGCAGGTGCGCCAAAGGAGAGATGCCATGCCAGTGCCTAACCCGTTTGTCGACGCCAAGACGGGGCGGATCACGTTCCCGGACAACGGCAACCTGGTCCGCCACGTCGAGCGGTGGGCCAAGATGCGGGGAGACCGGCTGGCGTACCGCTACCTCGACTTCTCGACCGAGCCCGACGGTGTCTACCACGACCTGGCCTGGTCGCGGTTCAGCGCGCGCAACCGCGCCGTCGGAGCTCGCCTTCAGCAGGTCACCAAGCCGGGCGACCGCGTCGCCATCCTCGCCCCACAGGGCCTGGACTACATGGTGGCGTTCTACGGCGCGCTCTACGCCGGCGTCATCGCGGTCCCGCTGTTCGACCCCGCGGAACCTGGGCACACCGGCCGGTTGCACTCGGTGCTCGGCGATTGCGCACCGTCGGCGATCCTGACCACCGCCGATTCCGCGGAGGGCGTCCGCCAGTTCTTCCGTCAGCATCGTCCCGCCGGCGAACGGCCCCGCATCATCGCCGTCGATGCCATTCCCGACGAGGTCGCCGAGACATGGCAGCCGGTGCCCGTGGAACACGACTCCGTTGCCTACCTGCAGTACACCTCCGGGTCCACCCGTGCCCCGGCCGGCGTGAAGATCACCCACCGCGCGGTGGCCACCAACCTGGCGCAGCTCATCTCCGCGCTGCAGTGCGAAGAGGGCCAGCGGGGCGTCATGTGGTTGCCGCTGTTCCACGACATGGGCCTGGTCACCGCGATGGTCCCCTCGGTGGTCGGCCACTGCATCACGATCATGAGCCCGACCGCCTTCGTGCGCCGTCCGCTGCGCTGGATCAGGGAGCTCGCGGTCCAACCGGATGACGACGGGCCCACGTTCTCGGCCGCGCCGAACTTCGCGTTCGAGCACGCCGCCCTGCGCGGGCTTCCGAAAGACGGTGACCCCGAACTCGATCTGAGCAACGTGTTCGCGCTGCTCAACGGCAGCGAGCCGGTATCCACCGCGTCGATGCGCAAGTTCAACGAGGCGTTCGCGCCCTACGGCCTCCCGGCCACCGCCATCAAGCCGTCCTACGGGATGGCGGAGGCGACGCTGTTCGTCTCGACCACCGACATGAAGCAGGTGGCCACCACCATCTATGTAGATCGCGAGGAGCTGGGCCGCGACCGCTTCCGCACCGTCGCCAAAGATGCACCCTCGGCGGTTGCCCAGGTGTCGAGCGGCGCCGTCGCGATCGACCAGTGGGCCGCCATCGTCGACTCGGACACCGGCACCGAGCAGTCCGACGGACACATCGGCGAGATCTGGTTGCACGGCAACAACATCGGTACGGGTTACTGGGGCAAAGACCGCGACAGCGAGGAGACCTTCAACAACCTCCTGACAGCGCGGATCTCCCCGTCGCACGCCGCGGGTGTGCCAGACGACGGCCGATGGCTGCGCACCGGCGATTACGGCACCTACTTCGAGGGCGACCTCTACGTCACCGGCCGGGTCAAGGACATGGTGATCATCGACGGCCGCAATCACTATCCGCAGGACCTGGAATACACCGCACAGGAAACCAGCGCGGCGTTGCGAGCGGGCTACGTGGCTGCCTTCTCGGTGCCGGCCAACCAGCTACCGGCAGAGTCCGAGCCGAACCGGGACCTCGAGGACTCCTCCGAGCAACTGGTGATCGTCGGCGAGCGCACCCCGGGCGCACACAAGTCCGACATCGCTTCGGTCATCGACAACATTCGCGCCGCGATTGCGGTGCGCCACGGCGTCACCGCGCGCGACGTGCTGCTGGTGCCGGCCGGTTCGATCCCGCGGACGTCCAGCGGCAAAGTCGGCCATACCGCCTGCCGGGCGGCTTATCTCGACGGCAGCCTGCGCGGCGGACGTGTCCAGGATCCGACCGGCGCGAAAGCGGCTCGGACATAACGCATTAGCCGACGGCTAATGGTCACCACATTTATCTATGTGGGCGAAGGGGGACTTGAACCCCCACGTCCCGAAGGACACTGGCACCTGAAGCCAGCGCGTCTGCCATTCCGCCACTCGCCCTGAAACAACCGGAGGAGCCTACCACTGTCGTAGGCCGCATCTCCAAACCGGACGGGCCGCTCAGCGCGACGATTTGACCTGCCCCGATGCGATTCTCAGAGTTCTACAGGTGCCACTGCGCTGCGCTTGCCGGATAGCATTTGCGTACGACACGCGTACACCGACACGCCGGATTGGGTCCGGCCGTGCTTGCCAGAGACAGGGATGGCGACATGGGCAGCCAGAGGGGGCTAGTTCAACGCATCGAGCGCAAACTCGAGGTCTCCGTCGGTGATGCTGCCGCCCGCGTGTTCGGTGGCTCAATTGTTTCGCAAGAGATTGAGGCGATGCTGCGCCGAGAGGCCGCCGAGGGAATCCGTCCCGTCGCTGGCAATCGCCTTTTGGCTCCGAACGAATACATCATTACCCTCGGTATGCACGACTACCGGAAAGTGGGCGCCGACCCGGACCTCACTTCGGAGGCGTTTGCTAAGCATTTGGCGGGATACATCGGCGAACAGGGGTGGCAAACATATGGTGACGTGGTCGTCCGGTTCGAGCAGTCGGCGAACCTGCACACCGGCCAGTTCCGCACCCGCGGTGCTGTCAACCCCGATGTCGAGCCCCGGCGACGCGCCGGCGAGCTCGTCCCGCCACAATCAGACCATGCGTTCAACGCAGAACCAGGAGTACCAGCGATGACCGAGAATTACGGCGGTGGCCAGGGACAGGGTCGGCCCGGCGATGACTACTACGACGATCCGCACGCACCCCCGCACGAGGACCCGCACGCCGCACCGGAGCCCCGCGGTGGCTACGGCGCACCCGACCAGCGCGCCGGCTACCCCGACCAGGGCGGCTACGGCGCACCCGACCAGCGCGGCGGCTACCCCGACCAGGGCGGCTACGGCGCACCCGACCAGCGCGGCGGCTACCCCGACCAGGGCGGCTACGGCGCACCCGACCAGCGCGGCGGCTACCCGGACCAGGGCTACGGCCAGGGCGGCGGCTACGGCGCACCCGACCAGCGCGGCGGTTATCCCGACCAGGGGGGCCACGCCCAGCAACGCGGCGGCTACCCCGAGCAGGGCTACGGCGCCGGCCCAGGCGGCTACGGCGCCCCGGAGCAGCGCGGCGGCTACGACGACTACGCCGACTACGGTCGCGGACCGGCCCGCCACGACGACGGTGGCTACGGCGCACCCGACCCGCGCGGCGGCTACCCCGAGCAGGGCGGCGGCTACGAGCAGGGCGGCTACGCGCAGGGCGGTTACGGCCAGGGCGGCGGCTACGGACGCCAGGACTACGGGCAGCAGCCCGACTACGGCCGTCAGGACTACGGTCAGTCGCACGGCGCGCCGAGCGCTGGCGGCTACGGGGAACAGGACTACGGTCAGCCCGCCGAGCCCAGCGGCTACGGGCAGGGTGGCTACGGCGGCGGCCAAGGCGGCTACGCGGCCGGCGGCTCGGCCGTCACGCTGCAGCTCGACGACGGCAGCGGCCGCACCTACCAGTTGCGCGAGGGCGGCAACGTCATCGGCCGCGGCCAGGACGCTCAGTTCCGGCTGCCCGACACCGGAGTCTCGCGCCGCCACTTGGAGATCCGGTGGGACGGTCACGTCGCGCTGCTCTCAGATCTGAACTCCACCAACGGCACCACCGTCAACAACGCACCCGTGCAGGAGTGGCAGTTGGCCGACGGCGACGTGATCCGGCTGGGGCACTCGGAGATCGTCGTCCACATTCATTAGGTCGCCGCGTCGCCAGTCAGCTTCACCCCGCGTCGACCGCCGTCCCAGTATCGTGACGTTGCTATATCCGGGCACGTGAGGATCGCGGCACCAGGACTGAGAGGACGCCGGATGCAGGGACTCGTACTGCAACTGACGCGCGCCGGATTCTTGATGTTGCTGTGGCTATTCATCTGGTCGGTGTTGCGGATCCTGCGCACCGACATCTACGCGCCGACCGGCGCGGTGATGGTGCGGCGGGGCTTGACGTTGCGCGGAACGCTATTGCCGGCGCGGCAGAAGGGAAACGCGGCGCGCTATCTCGTCGTCACCGAGGGTGCGCTGTCCGGAGCGCGAATCACGTTGAGCGGCCAGCCGGTGCTGATCGGCCGAGCCGATGACTCTACGTTGGTGCTCAACGACGACTACGCCTCGACGCGGCACGCGCGGCTCTCCCAGCGAGGCACGGAATGGTACGTCGAAGATCTAGGATCGACCAACGGTACATACCTCGACAGGGCGAAAGTGACGACGGCGGTACGGGTTCCCATTGGCACACCAGTGAGTGTCGGCAAAACGGTGATTGAGTTGCGCCCGTGACTTTGGTCTTGCGCTATGCGGCGCGCAGCGATGTCGGCTTGGTGCGATCCAACAACGAAGACTCGGTATACGCCGGCGCACGCCTGCTGGCGCTCGCCGACGGCATGGGCGGGCACGCCGCCGGTGAAGTGGCCTCCCAGTTGGTGATCGCGGCATTGGCCCACCTCGACGACGACGAACCCGGCGGCGATCTGCTGGCCAAGCTCGACGCCGCGATCCACTCCGGAAACTCGGCGATCGCCGCCCAGGTCGAGATGGAACCCGACCTCGAAGGAATGGGCACCACGCTGACCGCAATCCTGTTCGCCGGCAACCGGATTGGGATGGCCCACATCGGCGACTCGCGCGGCTATCTGATGCGCGAAGGCGAGCTGACCCAGATCACCAAAGACGACACCTTCGTGCAGACTCTCGTCGACGACGGCCGGATCACCAAGGAAGAGGCGCACAGCCACCCGCAGCGGTCGCTGATCATGCGCGCGCTCACCGGCCACGAGGTCGAGCCGACGCTGACCATGCGCGAGGTCCGCCTCGGCGACCGTTATCTGCTGTGCTCCGACGGTCTTTCCGACCCGGTGAGCGACGAGACGATCCAGGACGCGTTGAAGATTCCGGACGTCACCGAGAGCGCCGACCGGCTGATCGAATTGGCGCTGCGCGGCGGTGGTCCCGACAACGTAACTGTGGTGGTCGCCGACGTCGTCGACAACGACTACGGCCCCACCCAGCCGATCATCGCGGGCGCGGTGTCCGGCGATGCCGATGTGCACGACCAACTGACCCGGCCGAACACCTCGGCCGGGCGTGCGTCTGCGCTCAACCCGCGCAAGGAAGCGCCGAAACGCGCTGTGCCGCAGATTGATACGGCTCCGCCGCCGCGGCGGTCGCGGCGGCGGGTGCTGATCGCGCTCGTGCTGACGCTGCTGCTGGTGCTCGCGGCGCTGGCGGTCGGCCGCCAGGTGATCCGCAGCTACTACTACGTCACCGACTACGCCGGCGCGGTGTCGATCATGCAGGGCATCCAGGTGTCGATCCTCGGTATGCCGCTGCACCAGCCGTATTCGCAGGCCTGCCTGAACAGTCGCGACCAGTTGTCGGTGATCCGATTCGGCACGCCCGCGGGCAAAGACTGCCGGCTGATGAAGCCGTCGGATCTGGCCGAGTCGCCGCGCGCCCAGGTGGCCGCCGGTCTGCCGGTCGGCACCTTGGACCAGGCCAACGCGCAACTGCGCCAGCTGTCCACCGAGTCGCTGCTGCCGCTGTGTCCGTTGGCCCGCGCCCAGGCGCCGGCCGCAACCCCATCGCCCGCGCCGTCCGCCGCGCCGGCACCGGATTCGAACGCGGGAACGACTGCGCCACAAGAGGCTCCGATGAGCACAGCGCCCACCGCACCGGCGGCGCCCACCGTGACAGCGCTCTCCCCGCCGCCACCCCAGCCGGGAACTGACTGCCGGACTCCGGAATGACGACGCAGCCGCAGGCGCCTGTCACTGTCACACCCTCATTGCCGAACCGGCGCAATGCCGAGTTGATGTTGTTGTGTTTCGCGACGGTGATCACCTCGGCGGCGTTCGTTATCGTGCAGGCCAACCAGGAACGCGAGATCAGTTGGCAGCTACCCACTTACGCGACGGGGTTCCTCGCGGCGTTCGGGGTCGCTCATCTGGCGATCAGGCGCTATGCCCCGTACGCCGATCCGCTGCTGCTCCCGATCGTAGCGCTGCTCAACGGGCTCGGCCTGGTGATGATCCATCGCCTCGATCTCGACGAACGGCTGGCCGAGGGGAGCGGCCGCGCGGTCACCAATCCGCAGATCCTGTGGACCCTGTTCGGCGTGGGAGCCTTTGCCATCGTGGTCATTTCACTCAAGGACCACCGGCAGCTCGCCCGCTACGGCTACGTCTGCGGGCTGACCGGTCTGATCATCCTGGCCATCCCGGGCCTGCTGCCGAAGTCGCTGTCCGAGCAGAACGGCGCGAAGATCTGGATCCGATTACCGGGTTTCTCGATTCAGCCAGCCGAGTTCTCCAAGATCCTGCTGCTGATTTTCTTCTCCGCCGTCCTGGTCGCCAAACGTGGATTGTTCACCAGCGCCGGCAAGCACGTGCTCGGCATGGACCTGCCCCGGCCGCGTGACCTGGCGCCGCTGCTGGGCGCGTGGACCGCGTCGATCGCCGTGATGGTCTTCGAAAAGGATTTGGGCACTTCGCTTCTGCTGTACGCCTCGTTCCTGGTGGTGGTCTACCTCGCCACCCAGCGGTTCAGCTGGGTGGTGCTCGGCCTGCTGTTGTTCGCGCTGGGTAGCGTGCTGGCGTACTTCGCCTTCGCCCACGTCCGGGTGCGCGTGCAGACCTGGCTCGACCCGTTCGCCGACCCGGACGGCGCCGGCTACCAGATCGTGCAGTCGCTGTTCAGCTTTGCGACCGGCGGCGTATTCGGCACCGGGCTGGGCAACGGTCAGCCGGACACGGTGCCCGCTGCCGCAACGGATTTCATCACCGCAGCGTTCGGTGAGGAGCTCGGCCTGGTCGGTCTGGCCGGGCTGCTGATGCTGTACACCATCGTGATCGTGCGGGGGATGCGCACCGCGATCGCGGTGCGGGACAGCTTCGGCAAGCTACTGGCCGCGGGCCTGGCATCGACGCTGGCGATCCAGTTGTTCATCGTCGTCGGTGGCGTCACCAACCTCATTCCGCTGACCGGGCTGACGACACCGTGGCTGTCCTACGGTGGCTCCTCGCTGGTGGCAAATTACATACTGCTGGCTCTGCTGGTGCGCATCTCGCACGCGGCCCGGCGCCCATTCCGCACCACGCCGCGCGACACCACGCCGATCGCCGGCGCGCACACCGAGGTGATCGAAAAGGTATGAACACCTCGCTCCGCCGCATCTCGCTGGCCGTGATGGCGCTGATCGTGCTGTTGTTGTTCAACGCGACGTTGACCCAGGTCTTCACTGCCGACGGGCTGCGCTCCGACCCGCGCAACCAGCGGGTGCTGATGGACGAGTACTCGCGGCAGCGGGGTCAGATCACCGCGGGCGGTCAGCTGCTGGCGTATTCGGTGGCCACCGACAGCCGCTTCCGGTTCCTGCGGGTGTATCCGAACGCCGCGGCGTACGCGCCGGTGACCGGCTTCTACTCGCTGCGCTACTCCAGCACCGGCCTCGAGCGCGCCGAGGATCCCCTACTCAACGGCTCCGATCAGCGGCTCTTCGGCCGCCGGCTGGCCGACTTCTTCACCGGCCGCGACCCGCGCGGCGGCACGGTCGACACCACGATCAGCCCGCGCATCCAGCAGGCCGGCTGGGACGCCATGCAGCAGGGCTGCAACGGGCCCTGCCGCGGCGCCGTCGTGGCGCTGGAGCCGTCCACCGGGAAGATCCTGGCGATGGTGTCGGCGCCGTCATTCGACGCCAACCAGCTCGCGTCGCACGACCCCGAGCAGCAGGCAAAGATGTGGCAGCAGCTGCGCGACGATCCACGTGCGCCGATGATCAATCGCGCGATCTCGCAGACCTATCCGCCCGGGTCGACGTTCAAGGTGATCACCACCGCGGCGGCGCTGCAGAACGGCGCGACCGAGGACGACGAGCTGACCGCGGCCGCGTCGATCCCGCTGCCGGACAGCACCGCCAGCCTGGAGAATTACGGCGACCAGCCCTGCGTCAACGCCGAAACGGTCACGCTCCGTGAGGCATTCGCGCGGTCGTGCAACACCGCGTTCGTCCAGCTGGGCCTGCTGACCGGGACCGACGCGCTGCGCAGCACGGCGCACTCGTTCGGCCTGGACGCCATCCCCGAGGCGACGCCGCTGCAGGTCGCCGAATCCACCGTCGGGCCGATCGCGGACGCCGCGGCGCTGGGCATGTCGAGCATCGGTCAGAAGGACGTCGCGGTGACGCCTCTGGAGAATGCGGTCGTTGCGGCTACCATCGCCAATGCCGGCATCGCCATGCAGCCCTACCTGGTCGACAGCCTGCAGGGACCCGACCTGGCCAACATCAGCACGACGACGCCGCACCAACAGCGCCGCGCGGTGTCCCCGCAGGTCGCGGCTAAGCTAACGGAGTTGATGGTCGGCGCCGAGAATGTGACACAGCAGAAAGGGGCGATCCCCGGCGTGCAGATCGCATCCAAGACTGGTACCGCAGAGCACGGCACCGACCCGCGCCACACACCACCGCACGCGTGGTACATCGCTTTCGCGCCCGCGAAGGCTCCGAAGGTGGCCGTCGCAGTGCTCGTAGAGGGAACGGCAGACGGCGGCAGTCCATCGGCGACCGGGGGTGCCCTTGCCGCACCGATCGGGCGCGCCGTGATCGAGGCCGCGCTGCAGGGAGGACCATGAGCCCGCGAGTAGGTGTGACGCTGTCTGGCCGCTACCGTCTGCAGCGACTGATTGCCACCGGCGGCATGGGACAGGTCTGGGAAGCGGTCGACAGCCGGCTGGGACGCCGCGTCGCGGTCAAGGTCCTCAAAGCTGAGTTCTCCCAGGACTCCGAGTTCATCGAGCGCTTCCGGGTCGAGGCGCGCACCACCGCCATGCTCAACCACCCGGGCATCGCGAGCGTGCACGACTACGGCGAGACGCAGATGGACGGCGAGGGCCGCACCGCCTACCTGGTGATGGAACTGGTCAACGGCGAGCCGCTCAACTCGGTGCTCAAGCGGACCGGTCGGCTCTCGCTGCGGCACACCTTGGACATGCTCGAGCAGACCGGCCGCGCGCTGCAGGTCGCGCACGCCGCTGGATTGGTGCACCGTGACGTCAAACCCGGAAACATCCTCATCACCCCGACCGGCCAGGTGAAGATCACCGACTTCGGCATCGCCAAGGCCGTCGACGCCGCGCCGGTGACCCAGACCGGCATGGTGATGGGCACCGCTCAGTACATCGCCCCCGAGCAGGCCCTCGGCCACGACGCCACCCCTTCGAGCGACGTGTACGCACTGGGAGTTGTTGGCTACGAAGCGGTTTCGGGCAAGCGGCCGTTCACCGGCGACGGCGCGCTGACCGTCGCGATGAAGCACATCAAAGAGGCCCCGCCGCCGCTGCCGGCCGACCTGCCGCCGAACGTGCGCGAGCTCATCGAGATCACCCTGGTGAAGAACCCGGGCATGCGTTACCGCAGCGGGGGACCGTTCGCCGACGCCGTCGCCGCTGTGCGGGCCGGCCGCCGTCCACCGCGACCCAACCAGGCCGCCGGCGGGGCACGCGCCACCCCGGCCGCCATCCCGTCGGGCCCGCCGACCCGCGCCGCGGCCGCAGCCACCACCCGGGCGCCCGCCGCCCGTCGCGCGCGACCCACCACCGGGGGCCATCGCACGCCGCCGCCTCGGCGGACCTTCTCGTCGGGTCAGCGCGCGCTGCTGTGGGCGGCCGGCGTGCTGGGTGCGCTGGCGATCATCATCGCGATCCTCATCGTGATGAACTCGCACAGCAACAATTCACCGCAGCAACCCTCGGCACCCACCGTGACCGACACCGGAGCGCCCCCCAGCAAGTCCGAATCGGCGCCGGCGCATCCAACTAATTGGACGTATCGGGTGGCAACGGGTAATCCTGGAGGGCAATGCAACCTGCCCACCCCCAGGCGGGCCTCCGCGCCGATGTGCTCGAGCGTGGTGGCGCTCCAACACGAGAAACCGCGATGACGACCCCGCAGCACCTGTCCGAACGCTACGAACTTGGCGAGATCCTCGGCTTCGGCGGCATGTCCGAAGTGCATCTGGCCCGGGATGTCCGGTTACACCGGGACGTAGCTGTGAAGGTGCTGCGCGCAGACCTGGCACGCGACCCGAGTTTCTACCTGAGGTTCCGCCGCGAGGCGCAGAACGCCGCTGCGCTGAACCACCCGGCGATCGTCGCGGTGTACGACACCGGCGAGGCCGAGACGGCCGGCGGTCCACTGCCCTACATCGTCATGGAGTACGTCAACGGCGTGACGCTGCGCGACATCGTCCACACCGACGGGCCGATGACGCCCACCCGGGCCATCGAGGTGATCGCCGACGCCTGCCAGGCGCTGAACTTCTCGCACCAGCACGGCATCATCCACCGCGACGTCAAGCCGGCGAACATCATGATCTCCCACACCAACGCGGTCAAGGTGATGGACTTCGGTATCGCGCGGGCGCTGTCCGACAGCGGCAACAGTGTCACCCAGACCGCCGCGGTAATCGGTACCGCGCAATACCTTTCGCCGGAGCAGGCCCGCGGCGACACCGTCGACGCCCGCTCCGACGTCTACTCGCTGGGCTGCGTGCTCTACGAAATGCTCACCGGCGAACCTCCTTTCGTCGGTGACTCCCCAGTCGCGGTGGCCTACCAGCACGTGCGCGAAGACCCGGTGCCGCCGTCGTTGCGCTACGAGGGCATCTCCGCCGAGCTCGATGCCGTGGTGCTCAAGGCGCTGGCGAAGAACCCGGAAAACCGCTACCAGACCGCCGCCGAGATGCGCGCCGACCTGGTCCGGGTGCACAACGGTGAGCCGCCGGAGGCACCGAAGGTGCTCACCGAGGCCGAGCGCTCGTCGCTGATGACCTCCCCGCATTCGTCGGATTCGACGGGATCGCAGACCAGTCCGCTACCCCGGCAGACGCTGGACTTCGTCCGCGAGCGCAACCCGGGCTCGGTGAGCCGCTGGGTGATCGCCGTCGCGGCGCTGGCGGTGCTGACTGTCGTCGTCACCGTGCTGATCAACACGTTCGGCGGCGGCATGCGCAACGTGCAGATCCCCGACGTCCGCAACCAGGCGTCCGCTGACGCGATCGCCGCGCTGCAGAACCACGGCTTCAAGACCCGCACCCTGCAGAAGCCCGACTCGACCGTCCCGCCGGACCACGTCATCGGCACCGACCCGGGAGCAAACACCAAAGTCGGTGCGGGCGAGCTGATTACGGTCAACGTCTCCACCGGCCCGGAGCAGCGTGAGGTGCCCGACGTCTCGTCGCTGAGCTACGCCGCGGCGGTCAAGAAACTCAAGGCCGCGGGCTTCACCCACTTCAAGCAGGTCAACTCGCCGTCGACGCCGGAGACGAAAGACCGGGTCATCGGGACCAATCCGCCGGCCAACCAGACCTCCGCGATCACCAACGAGATCGCCGTCATCGTCGGCTCGGGCCCCTCGAGCAAGCCGGTTCCCGACGTCGCCGGACAGACCGCGGACGAGGCCCAGAAGAACCTAACGGTGTACGGCTTCACCAAGTTCGCGCAGGCGGCGGTGGACAGCCCCCGGCCGGCCGGCACTTTGGTCGGAACGAATCCGCCTGCGGGAGCCAACGTTCCGGTCGACACCGTGGTCGAGTTGCAGGTGTCCAAGGGCAACCAGTTCCTGATGCCCGACGTCACCGGAATGTTCTGGACCGACGCCGAACCACGGCTGCGTGCGATGGGTTGGACCGGCGTGCTGGACCGGGGTCCCGACGTCGACGCCGGCGGCTCGCAACACAACAAGGTCGTGTACCAGAGCCCGAGTGCCGGTCAGGGCGCCACCAAGGACGGCAGCATCACGCTGAAGTTCGGTCAATAGCCAGGCTGTCGACCAGCTCACTCTCCAGCTTGCGCACCAACCCTTCGTCGAGGGGCTGTCCGCAGTCGGCCAGCCAGTTGGCCAGCATCCGGTGACCGCCCTCGGTGAGAATCGACTCGGGGTGGAACTGGACACCGTGGATCGGTAGCTCGACGTGCCGCACACCCATGATCACGCCGCTCTCGGTGTTGGCCGTGACCTGGAGTTCGGCGGGCAGCGTCTCGGGCATGATGGTCAGCGAGTGATAGCGGGTCGCGGTGAATGGATCCGGAAGCCCTTGCAGCACACCGGTATTCGTGTGATGCACGCTGCTGGTCTTGCCGTGCAACAGCTCGGGCGCACGGTCGACGGTGGCGCCGAACGCCACCCCGATGGCCTGGTGACCCAGGCACACCCCCAGCAGCGGGGTGCGCGCCGCGGCGCTCGCCCGGACCAGGTCGATCGATGCGCCGGCCCGTTCCGGGGTTCCCGGGCCGGGGCTGAGCAGAATTCCGTCCACCTCGGCGGCGGTCGCCGTGGGGTCGGACAGCCGCGGGTCGTCGTTGCGCCAGACCGTGGCCTCGACGCCCAACTGGCCGAGGTACTGCACCAGGTTGAAGACGAAGCTGTCGTAGTTGTCGACGACCAAGATCTGCATCGCCCCAGGTTACCGCTTAAATCGAGTCGTTCATTTCGGGTGTGGCCGATCGCGCTGAACCTGCGGTCAACCGATCTACCACGTCGGCCAGCCCGGCGAAGCCGGGGGCCGCACCCATCTCGACCGCAACGCGGCGGCTGGCTTGGCGGTAGCGAGGCCGGCTCAGCACGGCGCGGATGCGCCTGCGCAGTGCGCGTGCCGTCGGCCGCTCACTCCTGATGCGCCGTCCTACTCCGGACCACGCGACGCGGGCGCCGACCTCAGGCTTGTCTTCTTTACCGCCGGTGGCCACGATCGGCACGCCGTAACGTAATGCGTGCTGGACTCCGCCGTAACCACCGTTGGTCACGAAAACGGCAGTGCGCGGCAACAATTCGTCATAGGGCAGGTACGTTGCCGCACGGGCGTTGGCGGGCAGCGGGGGCAGCGTGTCCAACGGTCGACCGCCCGTCGCGACTACTACCAAAACGTCCTCATTGGCGAGGGCCCGCAGCGTCGGCGCGATGGCTTGTTCGTAGTCGACGTTGGCGACCGTGCCCTGGGTGACGTGCACGACGGGCCTGGTCCCGTCAAGGTCGTCCCACCAGTCCGGTAGCGGAGGGGGCGAGCCAGTGCCCGCCAGCGGCCCGATGTAGTGCAGGTTGCCGGGTGCATCGGACCGGGGGTACTCGAACGAGGGGCGAAAATTGCTGCCGCGGCTGGGGTTTCCGCTGAAACGGTTCAGGGTCAGGGGTCCAAGGCGGCCCTGTTGATCGCCGCCGTCGAATACACCGGGGTGGGTGTGAGCGGCGAAGAGAACGTTCTCAATCTTGATGTCGGCCGCAAGCTAATCGCGATCGCTGACCCCACCGAAGCGCTCGACTTCCTTGCCGCGACGGTAACGGACGTCAACACTCGGACGTCACAATTGGCACTCGCACTGTTCGGGGGTGCCAGTTCCGATCAGGAGTTAGATCGGTACCTGCACGACTTCCTCGCGGGCGTCAACGGCCAAGCCCGACGGGTTCTCGAGGTATTTCGCGAACGCGGATGGCTCCGCGACGACATTCCATTCGACGAACTCGTCGAGACAACCGCGGTGCTCTGCACCGTCGAAACCTACCTACGGATCACCCATCGCGACGGCTGGAGCGTGGACGCGTACCAGGCATGGTGCCGGCGCATGCTGGCCGAGACGGTTTTTGGGGGCGTCGCGGATCAGTAGGCGATCGGACCGGCGGGCTCGGCGAAGTGCATCCGCAACGGCTCGGTGTGGCCCACGACGTGGGCGTCGGTGACAGCGCGTTCGGTGTACCCGAGGCCGAACCGCACCACGTACTGCTTGTAGAGGATCACCAGGGGAGCGGCGGCCAGGGCGGCCTGCATGGCGTTAGCGTCGCCGATCGCGGTGATCGTGTACGGCGGGCTGTAGGTCCGGCCGTTGAGCAGCAGCGTGTTGCCCACACAACGGGCCACCGAGGTGGCGATCATGCGTTGATCCTGCATCTGGATGGCCTCGGCGCCGGCGCCCCACAGCGCGTTCATGACGGCTTGGATGTCCTGCTGGTGCACGACGAGGTCGTCCGGGGAGGCGTCGCGGGGGAAGCGGCCGTTGGCGTCGCGCTGGGCGTCGTTGAGTGTGACGGTCAGGCCCGGGCCGTGCACCGGATCCAGTCCCGCGCTGCTGGCCAGCTCGGCCGAACGCCGCAGCATCGCCGCCAGCGCCTTGTCGGCATAGCGGCCGTGGGTGGAATCGATGGTGTTGGAGAGTGCGTCGCGCTCGGTGCTCAGTCGCCCGACGGCGGACTGCTCGCTGCGGACCAGGTCGACCAAACGTGGGGCGTCGCTGCGCCGGATCTCGCCGCCGCGGGAGACGCCGTGGGTGGCGCCGATCATCATGCCGGCCAACAGGCACACGGCCGGAACGCCGACCCGCCACGGCGATCGCCTGGCCTCATCCTGGGCATCGGCGCGGCTCGACGGCAGCCAGGGGATGCGTCTGGCCATCGGCTCTCCGTCCGCTGCTGGTGGGTGCGTTACGCTCGTCGTTGCACCTGCTCCGCCTACCGTAGCTCCGAGTTATACCCGAGGTAGAAATGCCAAAGTCCAAAGTTCGCAAGAAGACCGACTTCACCGCCCGTGCGGTGAGCCGCACTCCGGTCAAAGTGAAGGCCGGCCCGTCCAGCGTGTGGTTCGTCGTGTTGTTCTGCGGCTTGATGTTGTTCGGCCTGGTCTGGCTGATGGTGTTCCAGCTGGCCGCGACCGGGCCGGACGCGCCCTCGCTGCTCAGCTGGATGTCCAACCTCGGGCCGTGGAATTACGCGGTGGCGTTTGCCTTCATGATCAGCGGGTTGTTGCTGACGATGCGGTGGCGGTAGGTCGAACTCCTGCCCGGCCCGCCGGGTCTCGGTGAGCGCCAGCAACAAGTGAGAGACCGGATCACACGGGTGTTATTTATCCCCATTGGGGATAGCGCCTGTGGATAACCGCATCGACAGTGGTAGATGCCCCTAGGAGCGGTGTGCAGCAAACTCAGTGGTCGCCGTCTGCGGCGGGAACCGCAGCGTGCGGGCTTGCCGGAATTGTGATGGCTACCACATCTGTGACCGGCGTCACAGACGCCCCGGGCCGGCTTTTGCTGGGCGTTGCGGGCTTCGGATTGATCTTGTTTGCGGGCGGAACGTGGCGCGCGCGACCGAAGCTGGCAATCACTGAGGATGGACTGCGCATCGGCGGCTGGCTGGGGCCGCAGTACCTGCGCCGACCCGACGTCAAGATCATCCGGATTACCGAATTCCGCCGCATCGGCCGCAAGACGCGGCTGCTGGAGATCGACGCCCACGGCGGTCGGTTGTTCGTCTTCTCCCGGTGGGACCTCGGCGCGAACCCACTCGACGTGCTCGACGCGTTGACCGAACGCGGCTACGCGGGCTGAGTGTCGCCTTGGGTCAGGAGATGGTGATCGACTCGACGACGACCGGGTCGGTGGGACGGTCGCCCGGCCCGGTGGCCGTGGTAGCGATCGCCTCTACGACTCCTTGGGAGTCCGCGTCGACGACCTCACCGAAGATGGTGTGCTTGCGATTCAGATGCGGCGTAGGGGTCACCGTGATGAAGAACTGCGAGCCGTTGGTCCCCGGGCCCGCGTTGGCCATCGCCAACAGGTAGGGCTTGTCGAACTGCAACTCGGGGTGGAACTCGTCGGCGAATTTGTAGCCCGCGTCGCCGCGACCGGTTCCGGTGGGGTCGCCGCCCTGGATCATGAAGCCGCTGATCACCCGGTGGAAGATCACGCCGTCGTAGAACGGGCCCGAGCTTCCGCCGGAGGCGTTCTCGGTCGAGTACTCCTTGGTGCCTTGAGCCAGGCCCACGAAGTTGGCGACGGTCTTGGGGGCGTGGTTTCCGAACAACGCGATCTTGATGTCGCCGCGGTTCGTGTGCAGCGTGGCAGTGGCGGTCTGAATCGGGCTGGTAGTCACGGGAGCACAGTCTGCCATCACCGTCCGCCCCGCCGGACATCCGGTGCCGGTAGCCTCGGAACGGAATCCCCCGGGGGTCTAGCGAAAGGCGAGAAATGGGCGCTAAGAACAACATCCGGCTGACCCCGCGGGAGCGGCTGAGCCGCGGCCTGACCTACACGGCGGTCGGGCCGGTCGACGTCACGCGCGGCGTGGTCGGCTTGAGCGCGCATTCCGCCCGGGCCGGCGCGTCCGGCCTTCGCCGCCGTTACCAGGAGGGCCGGCTGGCCCGCGACATCCAGAACGCGCAAGAGGCATTGGTGCAGGAGCTGGCGGCCGCCCAAGAGGTCGTGGCCGGTCTGCCCGAGGCGCTCGCGCACGCTCGTCGCGCACAGCGCCGCACGCCGCGGCCGTGGGTGCTGGTCGGCGCCGCCGTCGTCGTGCTGGCGGCTGGGGGAGCGGCATTCTCGGTCATCCGCCGCTCGTCGCAGCAGAAGCCGTCGCCGCTGCCGCCCAGCGTCGACGTCGACCACCGCCCCTGATCGACCCGTGGGCTGGCACCGCTACCAGGGCAGGGCGCTCGCGAACCGCACCCTGACCGGCGAAGCGCGCGACACCGAGCTCGAGGCCTTCATCCGGTTGGACCACTCCGACCTGTGCGACGTGCGTCTGGAGAGTGCGACCGAGACCGACGATTTCGAGGCGTCCCGGCGCTGGTATGACGTCAGCTACCTGGCCGACGACGGTTGTGGAGCCTAGGAGATTCGAACTCCTGACATCTGCCTTGCAAAGGCAGCGCTCTACCAACTGAGCTAAGGCCCCTGATGTTGATCAGCGGGGAGCCGGCCATCGATCTGGTCGGCGGCCACGTGCCAGACTTCGACGCTCTGTTGAGACCGGATCACCAACGCCAGCACCGCGATCGCTGCCAGCGGCAACACCAGTCTTGAGAAACGTCTTGGCAAACACATGGTTGTGGGCCTAGGAGGACTCGAACCTCCGACCTCTTCGTTATCAGCGAAGCGCTCTAACCACCTGAGCTATAGGCCCGCACGCGCACACGGACGAGCGACGAGATTACCGCACCCGAGCGTCTGCGCCCAAAACGCTAGTCCCGGTCGGCCAGCGTCACCTCGACACCGCCGATCAAGTCGGTGGTCAGGTTGTAGATGAACGCCCCGATCGTGGCCGCCGCGGTGAGCAGAACGATGTTGACCAATCCGATCAACACGGCGCCGCCGAAGATCGTGCCGGCCGGACACCAACTCCGCGCTGCCGCTGGTGTTGTTCAGTAGGTCGCCGACGTTGCTGTTCAGCTTGCTCCACACGCCCATGCCGCCGAGCACCAGATACAGGAACGCGACGGCGATCATCCAGACGAAGAACAACGCGACCGACAGCACCAGCGACACCTTCAGGGTGCTCCACGGGTCGACCCGGCGGATCTGCATGCTGGCCCGCAGCGGGCCGGGCGTGCGCGACGACACCTGGGTGCGGCGTTCCGGCCGGACCGGCGCGGTCATCGGGTCGTCCGCTGCGATCGATGACCGACTTCCGTTGTCCCCCACGGGGAATCGGGCCGGACAGGTCGGGTAGTTCGCTGGCGTACGCATCGGTCTCCCTGCTTTCGTTCTGCGTGGGAGCCGGTGCCGGCTCAGCCTCGGGGGGTGGGGTCTTCGCTGCGCCCGGTGCGGCGGTGCCGGAGATGAACCGGTTGAGCCGCGCCTCGGCACCCGGTGCCGTGCGGGTGGGCTGACGTTGTGGCGCCGGACGGGCGGGGGGCCGCTTGCGCGGCGTCGCGGCCGAGTTCCCAGCGCCGTTCGGACTGTCGCCCGGTCCGGAATGACCCGGCTCGTTCGGTGACGTCACCCACAGCTCCTAACCCTGCAACCTGCCATCGCTCACGCCTCGGTTTCGGCGCCCGACTCGTCCTCGGCGTCAGCCTCTTCAGCATTGCGCGCTATGGCCAACAGTGTGTCGCCCTCGCCCAAGTTCATCAACCGAACGCCCTTGGTCTGCCGGCCGGCCTTGCGCACCTGCTTGGCCATCGTCCGGATCACTCCGCCACCGGAGGTGATCGCGAACACCTCGCTGTCGTCGTCGACGATCAGCGCTCCCACGAGCTTGCCACGACGGGTGTCGTACTGGATCGTCAGAATGCCTTTACCGCCGCGGCCCTGCGCGGTGTACTCCTCGATCGCCGTCCGCTTTGCGTACCCGCCGGCGGTCGCGACCAGCAGGTACGTACCTTCGATGACCACATTGAGCGACAGCAGGTAGTCGTCGGTGTTGAACCGCATCCCCTGCACACCCGAGGTGGCCCGGCCCATCGGCCGTAGCGCGTCGTCGGTCGCCGAGAACCGGATGGACTGGCCGTTGGCCGAGACCAGCAGCAGGTCCTCTTCCGACGAGCACAGCACTGCGCCGACCAACTCGTCGCCGTCACGCAAATTCACCGCGACGATTCCGCCCGATCGGTTGGAGTCGAAGTCGGTCAGCTTGGTCTTCTTCACCAGGCCGTTGCGGGTGGCCAGCACCAGGTACGGGGCGTCCTCATAGCTCTTGATCTGGATGACCTGAGCGATGCGCTCCTCCGGCTGGAAGGCCAGCAGGTTGGCGACGTGCTGACCGCGTGCCGTCCGGGAGGCCTCCGGTAGGTCGTAGGCCTTGGCCCGATAGACCCGGCCCTGGGTGGTGAAGAACAGGATCCAGTCGTGGGTCGAGCACACGAAGAAGTGCCGCACGATGTCGTCCTGCTTCAGCCCGGCGCCCTGCACGCCCTTGCCGCCCCGTTTCTGGCTGCGGTAGAGGTCGGTCTTGGTGCGCTTGGCGTAACCGGTCTCGGTGATGGTGACGACGACGTCCTCGCGGGCGATCAGGTCTTCGTCGGCGACGTCGCCGTCGGCGGCGATGATCCGGGTACGGCGGTCGTCGCCGTGCTTCTCGACGAGCTCCTTGAGTTCGTCGTGCACGATGGAGCGCTGCCGTTCCGGCTTGGCCAGGATGTCCTCGAGGTCGGCGATCTCGGTCTCGATCTTGCCCAGGTCGTCGACGATGCGCTGCCGCTCGAGAGCGGCCAGGCGGCGCAGCTGCATGTCGAGGATGGCCTGGGCCTGGATTTCATCGACGTCCAGCAGCTCGATCAGTCCGGTCCTGGCGACGTCGACCGTCTCCGACGCCCGGATCAACGCGATGACTTCGTCGAGCGCGTCAAGGGCTTTCACCAAACCGCGCAAGATGTGCGCGCGCTCGTTGGCCTTGCGCAACCGGTAGGTGGTGCGCCGGATGATCACGTCGAGCTGGTGCTCGACGTAGTACCGGATCATCTGGTCCAGGCGCAGCGTGCGTGGTACCCCGTCGACGATCGAGAGCATGTTGGCGCCGAAGCTGGTCTGCAGCTGGGTGTGCTTGTAGAGGTTGTTCAGCACCACCTTGGCCACCGCGTCACGCTTGACTTCGACGACGATGCGCAGGCCGACCCGGTCGCTGGACTGGTCTTCGATGTTGGAGATGCCGGCCAGCCTGCCGTCGCGGACTTGCTCGGCGATCGACGTGATGAAGTTGTCGTGGTTGACCTGGTACGGCAACTCGGTGATCACCAGACCGGTGCGTCCGCGCGAATCCTCTTCCACCTCAACGACTCCGCGCATCCGGATCGAACCGCGGCCGGTGGTGTAGGCGTCGTGGATGCCCTGCGACCCGACTATCAGACCGTGGGTCGGGAAGTCGGGACCCTTGACCCGCTCGCAGACCGCGGCGAGAGTCGCCTCTTCGTCGGCCTCGTGGTTCTCCAAGCACCAGTAGACCGCCTCGGCCAGCTCGCGCAGGTTGTGTGGCGGGATGTTGGTCGCCATGCCGACCGCGATACCGCCCGAGCCGTTGGCGAGCAGGTTCGGGAACCGGCTGGGCAGCACGGTCGGCTCTTGCACCCGGCCGTCGTAGTTCGGGATGAAACCGACTGTCTCCTCGTCGATTTCGCGCAGCATCTCCATCGCGAGCGGAGTCAGCCGCGCCTCGGTGTACCGCATGGCGGCCGGCGGGTCGTTGCCCGGCGAGCCGAAGTTTCCCTGCCCGTCCACCAGGGGGTAGCGCAACGACCACGGCTGCGCCATCCGGACCAGGGTGTCGTAGATCGACGAGTCGCCGTGTGGGTGATAGTTACCCATCGTCTCGGCCACCGAGCGGGCCGACTTGGCGTGACCGCGATCCGGACGGAACCCGGAGTCGAACATCGCATAGAGCACCCGGCGGTGCACCGGCTTGAGGCCGTCCCGCACTTCGGGTAGCGCGCGGCCCACGATCACGCTCATCGCGTAGTCGATGTAGCTGCGCTGCATCTCCTGCTGGATATCGACCGGTTCGATCCGGTCGGCGGCATCACCGCTGGGCGGCAGCGTGGTGTCTGTCATCTATTCCTCATCGAGAGATTTCAGTGGGACGGACGTTTCAGGCGTCAGACATCAAGGAAACGAACGTCCTTCGCGTTTCGGGTGATGAAGCTGCGGCGCGCATCGACGTCCTCGCCCATCAGGATGGAGAACAGCTCATCGGCCGCGGCGGCGTCGTCGAGGGTGATCTGTCGCAGTACCCGGACCGACGGGTCCATCGTGGTTTCCCACAGTTCCTTGGCGTCCATTTCACCGAGACCCTTATAGCGCTGAATGCCGTCCTCGGCGTTGATCTTGCGGCCGGCCTTCCTGCCCTCGGCGAGCAGACCGTCGCGCTCACGGTCGGAGTAGGCGAACTCGGGCTCGCTGCGCTGCCACTTCAACTTGTACAGCGGCGGCTGCGCCAGGAACACGTGGCCGTTCTCGATCAGCGGCCGCATGAACCGGAACAACAGCGTCAGCAGCAAGGTCGAGATGTGCTGGCCGTCGACGTCCGCGTCGGCCATCAACACGATCTTGTGGTAGCGCAGCTTGGTGAGGTCGAACTCGTCGTGGATGCCGGTGCCCAGCGCGGTGATGATTGCCTGGACTTCGGTGTTCTTCAAAACCCGGTCGATGCGGGCCTTCTCGACGTTGATGATCTTGCCGCGCAGCGGCAAGATCGCCTGGAACATCGAGTCGCGGCCGCTCTTGGCCGAGCCGCCGGCCGAATCGCCCTCCACCACATACAGTTCCGACTTGCGCGGGTCGGTCGAGCGGCAATCGGCGAGCTTGCCGGGCAAGCCACCGATGTCGGTTGCGCTCTTGCGCCGCACCAACTCTCGCGCCTTGCGGGCTGCGATGCGCGCCTGCGCGGACGATACCGCCTTGTTCACAACGGTTTTCGCCTCGGCGGGGTTGGCGTCGAACCAGTGCTGAAGTTCTTCGTTGCAGATCTTCTGGACGAACGACTTGACCTCGGTGTTGCCCAGCTTGGTCTTGGTCTGACCCTCGAACTGGGGCTCGCCGACCTTGACCGAGATGACCGCGGCCAGACCCTCGCGGATGTCGTCGCCGGTGAGGTTGGCGTCCTTCTCTTTGAGCAGCTTCTTGTCTTTGGCGTACTTGTTCACCACCGTCGTCAGGGCGCTGCGGAAACCCTCTTCGTGAGTACCGCCCTCGTGAGTGTTGATGGTGTTGGCGAAGGTGTGCACCGATTCCGAGTAGCCACCGTTCCACTGCATGGCGATCTCGACCTCGTGGCCGGGACCCTTGCCGTCGAAGTCGATGATGCTGGCGTGGATCGGGCTCTTGGTCCGGTTGATGTGCTTGACGAAGTCGACAAGGCCGCCCGGGTAGTAGAAGGTGCGGTGCTTGACCTTATGCGGCGCAACGGATTCCGCCGATTTCTCCTCCGCGGACTTCGGGGCCTCGGCGTGGTCGCTGACGACCTCGTCGACCACCTCTTCCTTGGTGACCCGCTCGTCGGACAGATTGATCGTCAGGCCCTTGTTCAGGAAGGCCATCTCCTGCAACCGGCGGGCGACGGTCTCGAAGTCGTAGTTCGTGGTCTCGAAGATGTTGGGGTCGGCCCAGAACCGGATGGTGGTGCCGGTCTTCTTGGTCTTTTCGCCCTTCTTCAGGGTGTTCGGCACGGAATGGTCGTAGGTCTGGAACCACTCGTAGCCGTCGCGGCTGATGTCGGCCTCGAGCCGGCTGGACAGCGCGTTCACCACGGAGACGCCGACGCCGTGCAGACCGCCGGACACCGTGTAGGCGCCCTCTTCGAACTTGCCGCCGGCGTGCAGCACGGTCATGACGACATCGACGGTCGGGATGCCGGTGTCGTGCATTTCGACCGGAATACCGCGGCCGTCATCGACCACCTCGACGCCGCCGTCTTCCAGGATCCGCACGTCGACCGTGGTGGCGAAGCCCGCCATCGCCTCGTCCACGGCGTTGTCGACAACCTCCCACACGAGGTGGTGCAGGCCGCGCTCTCCAGTGGAACCGATGTACATGCCCGGGCGTTTACGGACGGCCTCCAAGCCTTCGAGTACCTTGATGGAATCCTTGCCGTACTGATTTTGGGCAGGCACGTTGAGGGGTCTCCTTGGGTATTTCTCGGGGGCTCGGGGCCTGGGACCGTCGGCCCCGCGCGAATCACAATCAGTCTACCGTCAACACCATTCCGGACTGATTCTGCAAGGGCGTTTCTACACAGCTATCTGCGCCGTGTGCGGAATTTTTCGATCTATCTTGCGTCTCCGACGCTTGACGGGCGGGTTTTCCGCGTTGTGACGGCGTTGAGCGGAGCGGTCCACACGCGTCATCCGTAGGTGTCGCGCGGGCCGCGGCCGGCGATGTGCAGCCGGCCCTTTCGCCACGACGGCGCGGTCGGGCCGGTGATCCGCAGGCTGGTCACCACGCCGTCGCCGACCGCGGCCGCGATCTTCGCCAGCACCTGCTTCTGGATCAGCCGCAGCTGGGTGGCCCAGGCCGTCGATTCGGCGGTCACACTCAGCACGCCATCGCGGAGTCCGATCGGGGTCGCGTGCTCGGAGATGTCCGCGCCGACCACCGTCGGCCATTGTCCGAATACGGCACCCTCGGCGACGCGCGGTGACCATCCTTGTTTCTTCGCGAGATCGCGGCTGGCGTTCCCGAGGGGTTGCGGGTCGCGTGAGTCGGGGCCGGGGCCCGACCACCGCCGCCGTGTGTTGCCGGCTACCCGACGGGCCGGCGGCAGCCGACGACCGCGGCCGACATCCTTGCCTTGGGTGCGGGCGGCGCCGCGGGCCTCTTCCAGTACCCGGCGCACCAGATCCATTCCCGCCAGGCCGTCGAGGTGCTGGGGCGGTGTCGCCTCGGGCTCCGGTGTTACGTCGTCCGGGTCCACAGTGTTACTCCTCCTCCGACGTCACGACCGCGGACACGGGGCCCGTGTCGTCGTCTGTCATGGTGATGTTGATCCGGTCGGCAAGCCACTCGCGTGGAATGTCATCGAGTACGGCGGCTGTCACCAGTACCTGCTCGGCATTCCCGGCCGCGGTGGCGAGGGCCTCGCGGCGGGCGGTGTCCAATTCCGCGAACACGTCGTCGAGCAACAACACCGGGTCGCTGCCTTCGGCCCGGAGAAGTTCGTACGCCCCGAGTCTCAGCGCGAGTGCCATCGACCACGACTCCCCGTGGCTGGCAAAGCCTTTCGCGGGTTGTTCGCCGAGCCGCAGCTCGAGATCGTCGCGGTGCGGCCCGACTAGACAGACGCCGCGCTCGAGTTCAGCGTCGCGGCGGGCGGCCATTTTTTCCAGCAGCGCCGTCCGCAGAGTCTCGACGTCTGGCCGGTCGGGTTCGATGTCGATGCTGGCGTTGTAGGCGATCGACGCCGGCCGTGACGCGGGCGCGAGCAGCTGGTAGCTCTTCTGCACCTCGGGTGCCAGCTCGTTCACCAGCGCGATCCGCGCCGCCATCAACTCGGCGCCGTGCGTCGCCAGGTGGCCGTCCCACACGTCAAGGGTGTCGAGTGCGCCGCGGTCGCCGCGAAATCGCGCGCCGGACGCAGACTTGAGCAACGCGGTGCGCTGACGGAGCACCTTGTCGTAGTCGGCGCGGATTCCGGCGACCCGTGGCCGGCGCACGGCCGCCAGATCGTCGAGGTATCGCCGGCGCTCGCCTGGATCGCCGCGGACCAACGCCAGATCCTCGGGTGCGAACAGCACCGCCCGCAAAACGCCGAGCACTTCGCGTGGGCTGCGCACCGGGGAACGGTTGAGTCGCGCCTTATTGGCGCGGCCGGCGGTGATCTCCAAGTCGACGGCGCATTCGCGGCCCTCGTTGACCACGATCGTCGACACCACGGCACGCTGGGCGCCCACCCGCACCAGCGGTGCATCCGTGGCGACTCGATGTGATCCCAATGTCGACGAATACCACAGGGCCTCAACGAGATTCGTCTTCCCGTGGCCGTTCGACCCGACGAACACCGTCCGTCCCGGTGTCAGTTCCAGTTCGACGTTCGCCCAGGACCGGAAGTCCCGCAAGCCGAGATGTCGGACGTACACCTAGCGACTAACCAGGCAGACGAACCGGCATCAGCAAGTACACGTAGTCCGTCTGAAGCGCCGGGAACGGTCCGCTGTCAGTGGGCTGCGTGTCATCGCCGGCCGGACGCAACACCGCGGGGCGGCTCGGCGTGGTGAATCCGAATGACACCCGGTCGGAGTGCAGCGAGCTGAGCCCGTCGGTGAGATACGTCGGGTTGAACGCGATGGTCAACGGTTCACCGACGAATTCCACCGGCACGTCTTCTTCGGCACGACCGACATCGTCGGCGCCGGCCGACAGCCGCAGCGTCTCCTCGGAGAATTCCATCCGCACCTGGGCACCGCGGTCGGCGACCAGCGCCACACGCTTGATCGCCTCGGTCAGCTCCGAGACCCCCACGGTGGCGACCGCCGTGTGTTCGCTCGGCAACAGCTGACGGAACTTCGGGAACTCCGCATCGAGCAGCCGGGTGGTGCTGCGCTTACCGTTTCCGCTGATGCCGAGCAGACCGTCCTTGCCGACAGACGAGCCGGCGCCCAACGAGAGATGGACTTCGTTGCCGTCGGTGCCGCTCTTCGCGGCCTCGGACAACGTCTTGGCCGGCACCAGCACCGCCGCCTCGACATCGGGCGCGGCGGCCGACCAGGTGAGCTCGCGAACCGCCAACCGGAACCGGTCGGTGGCGGCCAAAACCACTGACTGCCCGGAGATTTCGACGCGGATCCCCGTCAACATCGGCAACGTGTCGTCGCGGCCGGCCGCAACGGCGACCTGGCCGATCGCCTCGGCGAACACATCGGCCGACAAGGCCCCAGTCTCGTCGGGCAGGGTCGGCAACGTCGGGTAATCCTCCACCGCCATCGTCGGCAGCGAGAATTTGGCGCTTCCGCAGGCCAGGGACACCCGGGTGCCTTCGACCTGCACGTCCACCGGCTTGTTCGGCAATGCCCGGGTGATGTCGGAAAGCAATCGGCCCGACACCAAAGCTGTTCCCGGAGAAGCAATTTCGGCTGCAAGTCGAACTTCGGCGGATACCTCGTAGTCGAATCCCGAGATCGTCAGGCCGTCGTCGGATCCGGTCAGCAGCACACCGGCCAGTACCGGCACCGTCGGCCGGGACGGCAGAGTCCGCGCCACCCACGCGACTGCGTCAGCGAAATCATCCCGCACCAGGCGGAACTTCAAGTCGGTCAGGCCGACGGCGGTCGTCGCCACGTCCATTGCGTCCCTTCATCACCTCGAACAGCAAGGCTTACTTCAGCGGCTCCACCCCTTGTGATTTCCGCCGACGGACGCCCGTGCCCGTAAACATTCCGACGACCGAACCGGCTGTCGAACCACAACCGTAGAGCGTCGGAGGCCATCTTGAAAGCTAATCGGATGCAGTGACACCGAGGTCTTCAGAGCCTGGAAACGGAGGTGTGCAACAGCTCGTCCCCAACACCCTTTTCTGAAGAACAAACTATCTAGATATTCCAATAACAGTAATAAGGGCTGTGCAAGTTGTGGACAACACGGTGTCTGCGCTGCTCGCCGTGCCGGCTGGGGTGTGCATGACACCGCGTCGAACTGTGTGGTTTGTGTGCAGCGGTTGGGGATCGCTTGCGGCTGTGGACGGGCGGGCCGTTCACCGGGGATCTGTCCGCAGTTTGCACACAGGGGTATGCACAGTCGAAGCTGTGACTGGTGGTGGTGACGGGTCTAAAGTTTTTTGGAATTTCAGGCGCCAAAACGTGCTCACGTGGCCAGGTATGGCGTCGAAAGCCCGAAATCGTGTGCAGCACCGCACCACTCGACGCGCGAGCGGTGGCGTGAATCAGCGCTTGGAGCGCTGACGGATACGAGTGGTGAGCTCCTTGACGTGATCGAAGACCTCACGCCGCTGGGCCATCTCGGAGAGGATTTTCTTCTGCGCGTACATCACGGTGGTGTGGTCGCGGCCGAACGCCTGCCCGATCTTGGGCAACGACAGATCGGTGAGTTCGCGGCACAGATACATGGCGATCTGCCGCGACTGGGCCAGGGCCCGGGTCTTGCCGGGTCCGCGTAATTCCTCGACGGTGGTGTCGAAGTACTCCGCGGTGGCGGCCATGATCGTCGCAGCACTGATCTGCATGGTGCTGGCGTCGGCGATGAGGTCGCGCAACACGATCTCGGCAAGGGACTTGTCGATCGGCGCCTTGTTCAACGATGCGAACGCCGTGACGCGGATCAGGGCACCCTCGAGCTCGCGGATGTTGCGTTCGATGCTGCTGGCGATCAGCTCGAGCACATCGTCGGGCACGTTGAGCCGCTCCATCTGCGCCTTCTTGCGCAGAATGGCGATGCGGGTCTCCAACTCCGGCGGCTGAACGTCGGTGATCAGACCCCACTCGAACCGGGTTCGCAGCCGATCTTCAAGTGTCGCAAGCTGTTTCGGCGGCCGATCCGACGAAATCACGATCTGCTTGTTGGCATTGTGCAGCGTATTGAAGGTATGGAAGAACTCTTCCTGGATACCTTCCTTGCCTTCGATGAACTGGATGTCGTCCACCAGTAGCACGTCGACATCGCGGTAGCTGCGTTTGAACGCCACCTTGCGGTCGTCGCGCAGCGAATTGATGAAGTCGTTGGTGAATTCCTCGGTTGAGACGTACTTGACCCGCATCCCGGGGAAGAGGCGTTGCGCGTAATTGCCGGCCGCGTGCAGCAGGTGGGTCTTGCCCAGACCGGACTCGCCCCAGATGAAAAGCGGGTTGTAGGCCCGGGCCGGTGCTTCGGCGATCGCCAGCGCCGCGGCATGGGCGAACCTGTTCGAGGCGCCGATGACGAACGTGTCGAAGGTGTAGCGACGGTTCAGGCTCAAGCCGGCGGCGGCGTCGGCGGCCTGATTGTGCGGTCGTTCGGAGAAGTACGACGGCCAGCTTTGGTGGGCGCTCGCAAGAGCCTCGCCGTCTTCGTCGATCTCGTCGAGGTCGTCGAGAATTTCCTCGAACGGGGGAGTGCTCCGGTCGACTTCTTCGTCGGACGCCAGCGGGGAGATGCGCACGCCGAGCTCGATAGGTTGCCCGAGGCGGCGGCTGAGGGCGTCGGTGATCTGGGTGCGGAGGTGCCGCTCGATTTCGTTCTGGACGAAACTGCTCGGCACCGACAGCAGCGCGAAGCCTTCGACGATTGTGAGTGGCTGGACCAGGTTGAGCCACGCGCGTTGTTGCGGCGTCAGGGGCGGAACGTACGGTTCACCGTTGGGTGCGGCGCCCTCGGTGGATAGTTCGCCGTTGAGCTCCGAGACGACCGCGCTCCAGACCGTCGCGAAACTTGATCCGGGGTCTTCGATCAACGACGGGACCCCCTGCTACGACGTAAAAGCTCGACCGACAGTTCCGACGACGAACTGTCCACACAGTTATCCACAGGTGTGGAAAGGACAGCGATTGGCATGCCGCAGCTCACCCCTGACAGCTCGCGGGATCGGCGCTCGAGACCACCAGTGAGACTGCGCTGGCTAGGAGGCCGATCTGCCATCGTTGCTTCGTTGTCACTCACCGCTCCGCTGGGAAACGGCACTGCCCGAAGCTAACAGCTTTCGTCGCGTCCGGCCAACCGTTCTGCAACATTTGCAACGGCTCGCCGAAGATTGCTCGCAGGCCCGGTGGCGGATGTGGCGACAGTGAAGGATCACGCCGGATTCGGGGTGCCGTGAGGTGTGGTTTGACCAGGCGAACGCCTGTCAGTACCCTCATACAGTCGCCCCGAAAGTAGGCGATACGGCTGCGATTCGGGCATTACGCCCGGAGGCCGCGCCGGTTACGAAGCGAAACACAAAGCCTATCGAGGCGTCGTGGGGACAAGCACGAACCCACCGGCACGGGGGACCGGGCCGAGCACGATGCCAGATGCAGCAAGGAGAGAGTCGTGGCAAAGGGTAAGCGGACCTTCCAGCCGAACAACCGGCGCCGTGCCCGTGTGCACGGATTCCGGCTGCGCATGCGGACCCGCGCCGGCCGGGCCATCGTGTCGGCCCGGCGTGG
Organism: uncultured Actinomycetota bacterium; assembly: GCA_963822655.1. GTDB lineage: Bacteria > Actinomycetota > Actinomycetes > Mycobacteriales > Mycobacteriaceae > Mycobacterium. The sequence goes on along the minus strand of CAWGIJ010000010.1, from coordinate 54,869 downwards.
CAAGGGCCGTCGTTCGCTGACTGCCTGATCTCTCCGGTGTAACGGCGGTGCTTTCCGCGCGTAACCGCATGACGCGGTCGACCGATTTCGACGCAACGGTCAGGCGCGGCAAGAAGGCCGTCCAGCCGGACTTGGTCATCTATATGCGGCGTGCCACCGGGGATCCCAAACTCGGACTGATCGTCTCGCGATCGGTCGGTTCCGCCGTGCAACGGCACGGGCTGTCCCGCCGGCTGCGCCACGTTGCCCGCGATGTGTTCGCCGAGCTGCGTCGGTCCGAGCACGTGGTGATCCGCGCCCTGCCCAGTAGCCGCGACCTCTCGTCGGTCCGGCTGGGCGAGGAATTGCGCGCCGGGTTGCGGCGCATCGAGGCGGCGGGCGCGAAGCGGTGAATGTCACAACGTCACGGCTGCGCCGCGCCGAGTTCGCAGCGGCGCGTGTGGTCATTTTCGCCATCCAGCTCTACCGGCATATGGTGTCGCCACTGCGTCTGCCGACGTGCCGCTTCACTCCGACCTGCAGCCAGTACGCGGTTGACGCCCTGGCCGAGTACGGGTTGGTGAGGGGGAGTTGGTTGGCCGCCGTCCGGCTGGCGAAGTGCGGCCCGTGGCATCGGGGAGGATGGGATCCGATACCCGAGCGCCGAGTGGCCGGGGTCCAAGACTGGGACACCCCAGCGACGCTAGGGAAGAGTGATTCTGTTGTCGTTTGATCCGTTCAGCCTCGACTACTTCTATTACCCGGTCTCGGCGATCATGTGGCTTTGGTACAAGGCGTTCTCGGCCGTGCCCGGGCTGGGCCCGACGAGTTTCGTGTCGTGGACGCTGGCGGTGATGTTCCTGGTGTTCACCCTGCGCGCGATCTTGTACAGCCCCTTCGTCCGGCAGATCCGCACGACGCGGCAGATGCAGGAGCTGCAGCCTCAGATCAAGGCGCTGCAGAAGAAGTACGGCAAGGACCGCCAGCGGATGGCACTCGAGATGCAGAAGCTGCAGAAGGAACACGGGTTCAACCCGATCCTCGGCTGCCTGCCGATGCTGGTGCAGGTGCCGGTGTTCCTCGGGCTATATCACGTGCTGCGCTGCTTCAACCGGACCACGACCGGGATCGGCCAGCTCGGCCTGTCGCCCGAGCGCAACCGCTCGTTGGGCAACTACGTCTTCAGCGCGAAGGACGTCGGCCACTTCCTGGACGCCAACCTCTTCGGCGCTCCGCTGGGCGCCAGCATGACGCAGCGGGGTGCGAGCCTGCAGGCGTTCCAGGGATTCGACTTCAGCCGTCCGGCGGTCGCCGCGGTCGGCGTGCCGGTGATGATCCTCGCCGGCATCGCCACCTACTTCAACAGCCGCGCCTCGGTGGCGCGGCAGAGCGCGGAGGCGGCGGCCAACCCGCAGACCGCGATGATGAACAAGTTGGCGCTCTACGTCTTCCCGCTCGGCGTGGTGGTCGGCGGCCCGTTCCTTCCGCTGGCGATCATCTTCTACTGGTTCGCGAACAACATCTGGACCTTCGGTCAGCAGCACTACGTGTTCGGGATGATCGAACGAGAAGAAGAGGAACAGAAGCGCGAGGCGATCGAACGGCGGGCAGCCAATGCGCCGGCGCCGGGTGCCAAGCCCAAGCGGGGGTCGGAAAAGGCGACGGCGAATGGCGACAGCCCGGCGGCAGAGCCGCCGAAGCCGGTGACCGACGTGGGCAACCGCGCACCCCGGCCGGGAGCCAAACCGAAGAAGCGCGGGCGCTAGAACACCACCGTCCGTAACGGAACCAGACAGCAGACTTCGCCGGGCGACGCCCGGGCACGGTAGAGAAAGCAGGCTAGAGATGACTGAGACCGAAACAGCGACCAGCGGACACGACGCGAACGGCGCGCCGGCCCAGGACGAGTTGGACGCCGCCACCGAGGGCGCCGCTCCGACCGAGGGCGACGGCGAGGGCGATCAGGAAGAGCGCTTGGTGGCCGAGGGCGAGATCGCCGGCGACTACCTGGAGGAGTTGCTCGACCTGCTCGACTTCGACGGCGACATCGACCTGGACGTCGAGGGTACCCGCGCGGTGGTGAGCATCGACGGCAGCGACGACCTGACCAAGTTGGTCGGCCGCAAGGGCGAAGTGCTCGACGCGCTGCAGGAGCTGACCCGGTTGGCCGTGCACCAGAAGACCGGCGTCCGCAGCCGGCTGATGTTGGACATCGCGAGCTGGCGCCGCCGCCGCCGCGAGGAGTTGGCCGCATTGGGCGACAAGGTCGCCAAGCGCGTTCTGGAAAGCGGCGAACGTGAAGAACTCGCACCGATGACGCCGTTTGAGCGCAAGATCGTTCATGACGCCGTCGCCGCTGTCAGCGGGGTGCACAGCGAGAGCGAGGGCGTCGAGCCAGGGCGTCGCGTCGTCGTTCTGGTCGACTGACCGCAGCGCCGAGTTACACCGATGTAGTTCGGGCGCGCGCCGACAGCGGGTACGGACGGGAGGACTGTTTCACGTGAAACATGTCGATTCCCGCGACCCAACGGCGCCGCCCGCTCTTGTATTACCCGACGCCGCAGCGGCAATCTTCGGCGAGCGCCTCGCGATGGCCGAGCGCTACGCGGAACTTCTCGCGACCGCCGGAGTCGGGTGGGGCCTCCTGGGTCCCCGCGAAGTCGACCGGATCTGGGACCGTCACCTACTGAACTGCGCGGTGGTCGCCGAGCTTGTCGAGGTTGGCGATCGGGTCGTAGACATCGGAAGCGGCGCGGGCCTCCCGGGCCTCCCGATGGCGATCGCGAAGCCAGGGCTGCGCGTGGTTCTGGTCGAGTCGCTCATGCGCCGCACCGAGTTCCTCCGGATGGTGGTCGATGAACTCCGTCTCGATGTCGACGTGATCCGCGGCCGCGCCGAGGACCCGGAGGTACGCGAGTCCGCCGGCGGCGCGGATGCCGTCACGTCTCGGGCGGTTGCCTCGCTCGACAAGCTGACTCGCTGGAGCGTGCCGCTGCTGCGGCAGGGCGGTCGCCTGCTTGCCATCAAAGGGGAGCGCGCACCCGGGGAAGTCGACGAGCACCGGCGTGTGATGGCCAAGTTAGGCGCAGCCGATGCCAGGGTGGTGGAATGTGGCGGGGGCCTTGTATCGCCACCGACAAGAGTGGTGGTGGCTCGGTGGGAAAAGCCGGAAACGGCGCGGAAATCCTCGCGCCGACGATCGAACAGGGAGAGCCAATGAGTGCGCCACTTGACCCGTTCGGTCCGGACGGAGCACTGAGCGTTTCACGTGAAACATCGGAATTCGATACACCGATCGGGGCGGCGGCCGAGCGCGCGACGCAAGTTCTCTCGAAGTCCTGTGAACCGTTGAGCCGGCCCAGCCATCGCCGGCTGTTCACGATCGCCAACCAGAAGGGCGGCGTCGGCAAGACGACAACCGCCGTGAACCTCGCTGCGGCGCTGGCCGTCCAGGGACTCCGGACGCTCGTGATCGACCTCGACCCGCAGGGCAACGCGAGCACCGCGCTGGGCATCACCGAGCGGCACGCCGGAACCCCGTCGTCGTACGAAGTGCTCCTCGGCGAGATCCCGCTGAGGGAAGCGATGCGGAAGAGCCCGCACAGCGACCGCCTCTTCTGTGTGCCGTCGACGATCGATCTGGCCGGTGCCGAGATCGAGTTGGTCAGCATGGTCGCCCGCGAGAACCGGTTGCGTACCGCGCTCGCCGAACTCGACAATCTCGATCCGGAAGCCCCCTTCGACTACGTCTTCATCGACTGCCCGCCATCACTCGGCTTGCTGACGATCAACGCGTTGGTCGCGGCGCCGGAGGTACTGATCCCGATCCAGTGTGAGTACTACGCATTGGAGGGGGTGTCGCAGTTGATGAACAACATAAACTTGGTCAAGGCGCACCTGAATCCGGAGCTCGATGTCAGCACCGTCATCCTCACCATGTACGACGGGCGGACCAAATTGGCCGACCAAGTGGCCGACGAGGTCCGCCGCTACTTCGGCGCCAAGGTCTTGAAGACCGTCATACCGCGCAGTGTCAAAGTCTCCGAAGCGCCGGGCTACAGCATGACGATCATCGAGTACGACCCCGGCTCCCGGGGCGCATTGAGCTACCTCGACGCCAGCCGCGAACTCGCCGAGCGTGGCCTGCCCGCATCCGATGGAGGGGAATCACGATGAGCCAACCGACGCGCAAGAAGGGCGGCCTCGGGCGAGGCCTCGCCTCCCTCATCCCCACCGGCCCGGCCGAGGGGGAGGCCGGGTTCAGCGGACCGAAGATCGGCGCCGCCGCCGCCGACGTGTTGATGGGCGGCCCGCCGGCGCCGATCACGTCCGATATCGGCGCGGTGTACCGCGAGATCGAGCCGACTCAAATCCAGCCGAACCCACGCCAACCGCGGCAGGCGTTCGACGAAGAGGCGCTGTCGGAACTCGTTCACTCGATCCGCGAGTTCGGCTTGATGCAGCCGATCGTCGTCCGCGACCTCGGTGCGGCATCCACTCCTCGCTACCAACTCGTCATGGGGGAGCGACGCTGGCGCGCGGCCCAGACGGCCGGCCTGACGGCGATCCCCGCGATCGTGCGCGAGACCGCAGAAGGCGATCTACTCCGCGACGCACTGCTGGAGAACATCCACCGGGCGCAGTTGAATCCGTTGGAAGAGGCGGCGGCATACCAACAACTTCTGGACGAGTTCGACGTCACCCACGATGAATTGGCCACCCGGATCGGCCGCTCCCGCCCGCTGATTTCGAACATGATCCGGTTGCTGCGCCTGCCGATCGCGGTTCAACGTCGGGTGGCGGCGGGCGTGCTGTCGGCCGGTCACGCGCGGGCCCTGCTGTCGCTGGACGCCGGCGCTGAGGCCCAGGAGGCGCTCGCCGCGCGGATCGTCGCCGAGGGGCTGTCGGTCCGGGCGACCGAGGAGGCGGTGACGCTCGCCAATCGCAGCGAACCCGGCAAGCCGACAGCGCCGAAACGCAAGCCGATTCAGATGCCGGGGCTGCAGGATGTGGCCGAGCAACTGTCGAGTGCCTTCGATACTCGGGTCACGGTCAGCTTGGGCAAGCGCAAAGGCAAGATCGTCGTCGAGTTCGGCTCGGTGGAAGATTTGCAGCGCATTGTCGACTTGATGAACTCGTCGAAGAGCTGACCGGCTACACCGACCCGTTACGTCACTGTGACATTCGGCCCGATTTTGCTGACCTGATATGCCGACGACAGCCGAATTCTGCTGTCCGCCTGGTGATTTCGTGATCGAGACCTGGGTGAGCCAGTCGGCGGCCGGGGGAGGGCACGGCCGAGGCATGGCGGCACCCCGACCGGGGTCCGCTCGGGTACCGCGACCGCTTTCATCGGGGTACGCTCGGCTGCGAGGTGGGGCATCACCCGCTCGCGGGGAAGACGGGTCAGCAGTGACCGCCCCTCACGGAGGCCCAGGAGTCTAGTGTCTGCTCGAATCACGCCGCTGCGCCTCGAAGCCTTTGACCAGCTTCCGAAGCACGCCCGCCGCTGCGTCTTCTGGGAAGTCGACCCGGCAATTCTGGGTCAACAAGATCAGCTCGCTGATCCCGAATTCGAAAAAGAGGCGTGGCTGTCGATGGTCATGCTGGAGTGGGGATCCTGCGCACAGGTAGCGACCGCCGCGCCGGCCGATGGTGACGAAGGGGAGTCGGCCTGTGTGGGCTACGCGTTCTATGCGCCGCCCCGGACCGTGCCGAGGGCGCACCGATTTCCGACCGCCCCGGTGTCGCCCGACGCCGTGCTGCTGACGTCGATGCGCGTCGAGCCCGGGCCGGAGGCCGACGACCTTCCCCGCAATCTCATCGCGCGGGTGGTCGACGAGTTGGTCCGTCGCGGTGTGCGCGCGCTCGAGGCGTTCGGCCGCACCGAAGCCGTCGCGGAATTGGCCGGCCTCCCGTGCTCCGATCCCGAGCTGTTGCCGGTTCTCGAGGTGCTGGGGGACTGCTCGACCGAGCAATGCGTGATCGACGCCGAGTTTCTGCTCGACGCGGGATTCGTTGTGGTGGCAGCGCATCCGTACTTCCCGCGGCTGCGACTCGAGCTGGACAAGGGCCTGGGCTGGAAGGCCGAAGTGGAGGCAGCTCTGGAGCGGCTGCTGGAGAGCGCGGCGTTGCAACAGCCGGTCGCGGCGGGAGCGCCGGCAACGTCGGCTAAGAGCCGCTAGCGCGGCCGGCCTCCACCGCCAGCTCGTGAGCCAGCAGTTCGGCGAACGTGAAGGTCCCGGTGGGCCGGTCGTTCTTGCCGAGCAGATAGAGCCGCTTGACCGCCGCCAGAATGCCCTCGGCGATCGCATCGCGGGTCTGGGTGGTGGTGAGCATTCCGCGGTCTCGCGGATTGGTGATGTAACCGACGTCGATCTGCACGGTCGGCATCCGGGTCAGCCGCAGCAGATCCCAGGTACGGCCGTGCGTGCGGCAGTCGCGTAAACCGGTGCGCGCCACAATTTCTCGCTGAACGAAGTCGGCCAGATTGCGGCCGATGGTCGATACCGAGCCGTGCGAGTTGCCGAAGTGGAACGAGGCGACTCCGCTGGCCGACGGGCTGGCCTGGGTCTCGCACCGCAGGCTGATCATCAGGTCGGCCCCGACGGCGTTGGCGGTTGCAGCGCGCTCATGGTCGGACGGGCTCCGGTTGGTCGGCCGGGACAGGAAGGTCTCCATGCCGATCGCGGTCATCCGACCTTCGAGCCGACTGGCCAAGTCCCACAAGATATCTGACTCGCTGATCGGCCCGGCCGAGCCATGCGCGATCAGGCCGTGGTCATTGCCACCGCGGCCCGGGTCGATGATGATCCGCTTACCCGACAGCTTCGGCCCGGACCGGCGAACCAGCTCCTCTTCGCGGATGGCGTGGAGCGAGCCGCCGGTGACCCGCGAGGACAGAAAGTACAACGAGCGCAACGTTTCTGGGCCGCAGATGCCGTCGGCGGACAGTCCATACTCTCGCTGGTAGGACATCAGGCCGTTGTGGGTCTGCAAGCCGAAGTAGCCGTCGACCAGGCCGGTGTAGAAACCGAGGTCCTGCAGCCTGTTCTGCAGCGTCGCAACGTCATCGCCGTACATCGGCGCACCGAATTGGTGATGCAGCGTGCGTGCGCCCAGCCGGTAGGACGCCTCGCGCAGCGCACGGTTGGTCGCCTCGCCGACGATGCCGTCGACCAGCAGACCGCGGTGCTGCTGAAACGCGCGCACGGCGTGGTCGAGTTCGTCGTCGAAGACGTCGACGGCGACGTGGCGTCCGGTGCTGAGGTCGGAGTCAGCGCCATCCAGATGGCCAAGCGCGATCAGGGCCGCCCGGATCTCGGTGACCGCAGCACTACGGTCACCACGGCGCAGTTGATCGCCGGTGCCGCGGTGCGGTCTCGACATTTCAAGGCCTCCGGTGAACCGCTGTGACGACCTGCCGACTTATTGACAGGCTTGGCGGTATTCTCTCAGACGCTTAAGGATTTAGTTAAAACGCCAGGCAAATCGCACCGATCTTTCGCCGATCAGCTGACCCCGGGAATTGCGTCGGAAAGCTCACGGAGTAACGCCGCTTTACCCTTGGCGCCGACGATGCGTTTCACCGGTTGGCCGTCCTTGAACAGGATCAGCGTCGGGATCGACACCACATCGAAGTTGCGGGCGGTCTCGGGGTTGGCGTCGACGTCGAGCTTGGCGACGGTCAGCTGCCCCGCGGTGTCCTTGGCGATCTCGGCGAGCACCGGAGCGACCATCTTGCACGGCCCGCACCAGGTAGCCCAAAAGTCAACCAGCACAGGCGTACTGCTGGCCAACACCTCGCTGCTGAACGAGGCGTCCGAGACGTCCACGGGTGTGCCGGCGGAGTCGGTCTGTGTCATCGCAATGCTCCAATCAAAGGGTCGCTGTCGCCGGTTCTCCGGCGGTTTTGGTCTGGGTGCGCTCGCCCGGCTCGGCACGCTCGGCCAGCCAGCGCTCGGCGTCGATGGCCGCCGAACATCCGGTGCCCGCGGCGGTGATTGCCTGCCGGTAGGTGTGGTCGACCAGGTCGCCGGAGGCAAACACGCCATCCAGCGAGGTGTAGGTGGTGTGGCCCTGGACCAGCACGTAGCCGTCCTCGTCGAGGTCGACCTGGCCGCGGACCAGCTCTGAGCGCGGGTCGTGGCCGATGGCGACGAACACTCCGGTCACGGGCAGGGTGGACTCCTTGCCGGTCACGGTGTCGCGCAGCTTCAGGCCGGTGACCGTGTTCTCGCCCTCGACGGAAAGCACGGCGGCGTTGGTGTGGAACGTGATCTTCTCGTTCGCGCGGGCCCGGTCGAGCATGATCTTCGAGGCACGGAACTCCTCGCGGCGGTGCACCAGGGTGACGCTGCGCGCGAACTTCGTCAGGAATGTCGCCTCTTCCATGGCGGAGTCGCCACCACCAATCACGGCGATGTCCTGGTCCTTGAAGAAGAAGCCGTCACAGGTGGCACACGCGCTGACGCCACGGCCGAGCAATTCCTGCTCGCCGGGAACGCCCAGGTAGCGAGCCGCGGCGCCCATGGCCAGGATCACCGACCGGGCCTGCAGCGTCTCGCCCTCGGAGCTCGTGACCGTTTTCACCGGGCCGTCCAGCGATACCGATTCGATGTCTTCCATCCGCAGGTCGGCGCCGAATCGCAGCGCCTGCTCGCGCATCTCGTCCATCAACTCGGGGCCCTGGATGCCCTCCCGGAAGCCGGGGAAGTTCTCCACCTCGGTGGTGGTCATCAGCGCGCCGCCGAACGCGGTGCCCTCGAACACGACCGGCGACAGCTGCGCACGGGCGGCGTACAGCGCCGCGGTGTAGCCGGCCGGTCCAGAGCCGATCACAATCACGTCGTGAATGGTTGAGGAACTCATTCCAACCTTTCCGCATAGTCGAAACCCGTGCACTGGAACGCCAGGGTAGGCGGCGCTGTTCCCGCGAACATTACGGACGGTGGACGATCCTGTCAGCCGACAGGCCGGTGTTGACGGAGCTGCAGGTGGGCGCCACCGCAAGCGCGGACAGGGCGCCGGCGGCGTCGCCGGGTAGGACCAACAGCACGGCCGGATGCCCGGCGATGTCGATCGGGCGGGCGCCGAGCAACTGCGCGTTCGTCGGGTAGCCCAGCCCGGCCAGACAGGAGGCACGACGCTGCGGGTCGGACAGCGGCCCGAGGTCGGGCACGCGGTCCAGCAGCGCGACGATCTGCTGATCCGACAGCGGAATCGACTGGGGCGGGCGCGACACCGTGATGTGTTCGATGGTGGTGGGTCGGCTGGGCAGCGGCGTCGGCGGCTTGAGCAGCGCGGTCACGCCCAGCCAGGCCGCCACGGCCACCGCGGCCAGCCCGACGGCCGCAACGGCTGCGCGGGCCGGGCGAGGCAGGTGGCCGCGGTTGACGCCGTGGGTGGGCGGCTCGGGCCCCAGCTGGGCGAGGTCGCGCCGGACGCGGTTCAGCGCCTCCATGGCCAGCCGGGCTTGCGGGTCGCTGCGTATCCGCTCGCGCAGGCGCGCGGCCGTTTCGTCGTCGAGCAGCCCGGCCTGCAGATCAGCGAGGGTTTCGACCGTCGGCGGATCGTCACGCTCGGCGTCAGTCATCTCCGCCAGTGTCCGTCATTCGTATGATTGCTGCCACGGATTCTCCCGGACGTCATGTCCAAACGGCTGGATGAACCTACACTCAGAAAAAGCTGAGGAATCATCAGTTTGGGGCGAACTGAGCGGCTTGGGTCCCCGGACCCGCCGTGCCGACGCGAGGAAACTCTGGCAGACCACGTCAGGAGACCGCGGTGACGCCCATCGTCCCTGAGTCAATCGTCGATGTCGCACGTCGTGGACTGGTTGAGCAGCCGCCGGCCGGCAAGGTCGAGCGGCAGTACCAATCGCTGATCGAGCACAGTCCAGTCGCCATGTGTGTTCATGTGGATGGGCGCTACGTCTACGCCAACCAGACCATGGTGCGCAAGCTCGGCGCGCGGTCAGCGGACGAACTGCTGGGCCGCTCGATCGCCGATTTCGTCCACCCGGACTCGCTGTCCGCCGTGTTCGACCAGATTGCGTCGCGGCAGCGCAACGGCGATACGAGCCCGCCGCTGGAGATGTCGATCGTCACCCTCGACGGCATCGCCCTGGAAGTGGAGGCGCTGGCCGTCCGCACGCTGTGGGAGGGCCGGTCCGCCCACAAGGTGGTCTTCCAGGACATCACGCGACAGAAAGCCACCGAGGCGGACCTGCGCTTCCAGGCGGCCCTGGTCGCCCACGTGAGCGACGCGATCATCTCCACCACTGCCACCGGTCACGTGACCAGCTGGAATCCCGCGGCCGAGGCGCTGTACCAATGGCCGGCAGTCGACGCGGTCGGCCTCCCGATCGGCGGCGTCGTGGGTGCCGATCTCGACCTGGCCGGCATCGTGGCGGGCGGAGGAGTGCTGCACACCACCCATCGGGCGAGTGAGGGGTCCACCCGCGCGGTGCGGGTCGCGGTATCCCTGATGGACGACGGTTACGTCGTCTTGTGCACAGATCAGACCGAGTTGCGTCGATTCGAACAGCACTGCCAAACCGTGGTGGCCTCGCTGCAGGAAGGCGTCGTCGTCATCACGGCAGAGGGGGCAGTGGAGTCGGTCAACCCGGCGGCGCTGCGCATTTTCGGTGCGCCGACCACGGGCGTCGGCGTCGACGAGATCGCGAAGGTGGCCGACGTCCCGGTTTACGACTCGGAGGGCCAGCTCCTCACCTGGGACAACAGCCCGCTGATGGCGGCCTTCAAACACAGTCCGCTGCGAGGCGGCGTTTATGGCATCGATCGGTTCAACGACGGCGAGCGGATCTGGTTCTCGATTAACTGGTCGCTGCTCGACCCGGCCGATCCGGGCCACTCGGCGTTGTTGGTGTCGATCGTCGACGTCACCGAGCAACACAATGCCCACCGGCGTCTCGCGCACCAGGCCACCCACGACGTGCTGACCGGAATCCCCAACCGCGCCAGAATGGTCGCGCTGATCAACGAGGCGATCGGCTCTGACGAGTACCGCTGGGGCGCAGTGCTTTTCATCGACCTGAACAAGTTCAAGGTGATCAACGACCAGCTTGGCCACCACGCGGGCGACGTCGTCCTCGAGCTCACATCGCAAAGACTCCGGGCCGGCATCGGACCGGAGGACGTCGTCGGCCGCGTTGGCGGTGACGAGTTCGTGGTCTTGCTGGCCGCGCCGATTCAGCGAGCCAAGGTCAACGCACTCGTCAGACGGCTGCACACCTCGCTACGCAAGCCGATCAACATTCCTGCGGACAGCTCGTGCGCACAGACCGTCCGGGTCAATATCAGCGCAAGCATCGGCATCGTCGCCGTGCGTCCGGGTGAGCAGCGTTGCGCCGCAGAGGTATTGCGCGCCGCCGACGCCGCGATGTACCGGGCCAAGGTTAGCGGCGGGGCGACGTGCCACTCTCGCGATCACGGCGACGCATTGGCTCGCGGCCAGAAAGCTATCGGCCGCTTTTCGCAGGCGGCCCGGAACTGAACGGCCGCTAGCCGCTCGGACGATGCGGAGCATGTTCGGCCTGCACATAGCCGAGTATCGAGGCAAGCCGCGCGCGGGCGCGGGCACATCGACTCTTGACCGTCCCCTCGGCCACTCCCAGCAGTTGCGCGGTATCGGCGACCGAATAGCCGTGCATGTCGACGGCGACAACCGCGGCGCGCTGTTCGACCGGCAACCGCATCAGCGCCCGTTGCACCGTGATCGCCGTCTCGACCTGGCCGGTCCGGTCCGGCACCGGGTAGACGTCGTCGAGGGTGGTGGTCGGGTGGGTCTTGTTGCGACGCAACCGGTCCAGGCAGGCATTCACGACGATGCGGTGCAGCCAGCTGCTGACGGCCGCGTCATGCCGAAACGAGCCGGCGCCGCGGTGCGCCGACGCCATCGCCTCCTGTAGAGCGTCTTCGGCGTCCTCGGTGCAACGACTGGTCAACCGCGCGACCCGATGCAGCTGCCCGCGGTGGCGGTGGAAGAGCTCTTCGAAGGCGAAGCGGTCGCCGGCGACGTGCGCTGCCAACAGCTCGGCGTCGCTGCGCTGTCCGGGGTGTCGGTGCCGAACCTTCGTGGGGCCCACCCGCCGGACAGTAGCCAATCGCCCGAGGGCGGGCACTTCACCCGATCCGGACGTGTCAGGACTTGGCTTGCACGGTGACTTCAGACAGGCTGGTCTGACTCTTGCCGTCGATGGTGCCCAGCGTCGGAATCCACACCAGGACATACTGTGTCGGCGACGATCCATTGACCTGAATCGTGTTGTGCCCAGGGTGCATTGGCGTCGGCTGAGACAGCACGGCGGTGTCCTCGAGCTTGGCCGGCGTCGGCGTCGAGGCAGAGCGGATCTGGATCTTGGTCCCGGTGCTGGGCAGGTCGACATTGACGGCCCCGACCACCGTCGGCTGCGGCAGTTTCACCAGCAGGCCGACGCCGCTCTTGAAGCCCGGGAACGGCACCGGGTCGTGATAGGTATCGGTCTCCCACGCGGTGCCCGGGCTGCCGTCGATCGCGAGCGCTGCCGACGAGGGGCTGTCGGCTTCGCCGCCGGGGGAGAAGACGGTGGCGCTGACCGGCTTGATGATGCTGCCGGCGGCGGCGCCTTCTCCGGAGCTCGAGGTCGAGGGACCGTTGAGGCCCAGCTGGTCTTTGTCGAGCCCGCTGACGTCGCTGAACATCTTGCTCAGCACCGACGCCAGGACCAGCAGCGCCACCAGGATGACGGCCGCCCCGGCGCTGACTCCGATCATGACGGCCCGGCGCCGACGGGCCCGCGCGTGTTCCTCATCGACATCGACGTTGTGCACGCGTGCGGGGCGCTCGGGCGCCGGCGGCGGCACGTTCTCCTTGATCGGGGTGAGCAACTCGGTGCGGTCGGCCACCACGGTGGCCTGCTGCAAAAGATTCAAAAGAGTTGCGGCGCTGCGTATCCCGCCATCCAGTTGGATCGAGTGGGTGGCCGCTGCGGAGATCTGGAAGGGGATGTCGCCGTCGATCGCGCTGGGTTCCAGCGGGTGGCCGGCCGGGTCGCGGGGAGCCGGCGCCATCCCGCTGGGCTCGCCGGACTCGGGCAGCGGCCAGCGGTTGACCAGCAGCGCATAGAGCGCGGCGCCGATGCCGCGGATGTCGTCTTCTGGGCTGATGTCCGGCATGGTCGCCGGAAATGCGAGCACGACGTCGCCTTCGATGCTGACCCGCACCCGGCCGGGGTGGTCGATCGACAGCGCGACACCGGCGTGGTGCGCGGCCTCGGCGGCGGCGGCCAGGGTCTGCATCGCGCGCGACGCGCCGGCCGCCGACGGGGCGGTGTCGGCGACTTCGTGCAGCGATCCACCGCGTACCCATTCGGTGACGACCAGGCCACCGGTGCCGGTGTGCACGACGTCGAGGATGCGGGCGATGCCGATCTTGTCGATGCGACTGAGCTTCATTGTGCGAGCGAGGATCTCGCGGATCTGCTCGTCGGGCAGGTTGCCGTCGGGGTCGACGAAGGTGAGCGCGACCTGCCGGTTCAACGCGGTGTCGAGCGCCTGCCAGAACTGCAGGTACGGCGCTCCGCCGTGGAACACCAGCAGCCGGTAGCGACCGCGGGCGATGCTGGCGCCGGGTACCAGATACTGCTCGTCGGACCGCGCGGCCGCATCGACGTCGGCCGGAAGCGGATCGCCGGCGTCGAACGCGGTGGTCTCGGGCTCGCCCCCGTCGCCGTTCGCCGGTTCGAGGGGGGCGTCGGGATCGGCGACCTGGAGATCGGCGGGGACGTCAGGATGGAAGTCGTCTGCCGCCGCGGGCGGGTCTGAGACAGCTTTGGCAGAGGTGCTGTCGGATGAGCCGTCGGTCATCGCCGCTCCTCTCCCCGTCCCCTCCCCGGTTGGATGTTCCGGACGTCCGCCCCCCGCAGGCATAGACGTGAACCTGCGCTCAGGGTACGTGACGTTGCCGGGGCGCAACAGTTGATCTCCGCCGCGGTGTTTGGGTGCTGTGATGCTCGCTGAGCTGCCCGAAGGAGACTCAGGAGCCGGTGGCGGCGGAACGGTTTGGCGCGGGGACGGCGTCGCACCGACCCAGCGGCGGAACACCGCGAGTGCGGCCAGCGCCTCGGGCACCTGCCCGCGCACCATGACCACGGCGACGATCGGCACCATGATCACCGCGAGCAGGAGCAGCCGCAGCAGCGATCCGGCCCCGCCGCCGTAGGCGGTGAGTCGCTGCGTGCCGAGCAGCACGTCCGCCACGTACGCCACCAACCCGGCCAGCAGCGAGGCGGTCGCCGCGACCAGAATCGCGCGGACCTCCGCGAGGCCGAGCAGGTGACCGCCCTTGGGCCGCAACGCATTCCGCAGCAAGAAGTAGCCGGTCACCGCGCCGGCCAAGAAACCCAGCCCATTGGCCAGGCCGAGGTAGCCCGCGACTAGGTCCGGGTTGTCGGTCAGATGCGGCGCTACCAGCGACAAGGCGATCTTGACGATCGTGATGACGACGATGATCACGATCGGTATCCACGGCTGCTCGCGGGCGTAGAACACCCGCAATTGCAGCAGCACCACTGCGTAGGGCAGCAGGGTGAACGCCGACATTGCGATCGCGTTGCCGAGGTGGCCCGCGTCGACGTCGCCGAAACGGCCGTAGGCGAACAGCGCGCTGCCCATCGCCGAGCCGCCGACGGTCATGAACGCGACGGTCGGTATCAGCGTGATCATGGTCAGCCGGGTGGCCAGCGACAGGTCGGCGAGCACCGCGCCGGTGTCGTCGGCTGCGGCGTTGCGGCTCAGCCGCGGCATCACCACCGTCAACACGGTCACGCCGATCATGCCGTAGGGCAGCATCAGCACCAGCCAGGTGTAGTTGTAGATCGCCGGGCCGGAAGCGGCTGCGGTGCTGGCGATCTGGTTGGTGACGATCAGACCGACCTGGCTGATCAGCACGTAGAACACCATCGCGGCGGCCATCGCGCCGAAGCGCTTGAGCCGGTCGTCGATCCCCCACAGCGGCCGCAGGCTGATGCGGTGCCGCCGGATCGCGACGACCAGCACCGCGGTCTGCGCGAACACGCCCAGAGTGGTGCCGATGCCGAGGATCAGCAGCTTCGCGTTGCCCATCTCGACCGGGTCCACGGATAGCTGCCCGGGCGCCGCGAGGTAGGCGCCCAGCGTTGCGATCGCGACGACATTGTTGAGCACCGGCGCCCAGGCCGGCGGCCCGAAGACGTTGCGGGTGTTCAGGATTGCCATGAACACCGACGACAGGCCGTAGAAGATCACCTGCGGCAGCAGCAGGTACGCGAACGCGGTCGTCAGCGGCTCGTTGACCTGCGGGTCGCGGCCCAGCATCAGCTGCACCAGCAGCGGTGCCGCGACCACCGACAGCACCGTCGTGCCCAGCAATACGGCGGTGGCCAGCGTCACCAGTCGCCGGACGAAGGCGGCGCCGCGATCGGGGTCGTCGTTCTCGGCGCGGGCCAGCACCGGCACGAAGATCGCGGTGAACGTCGCCTCCAGCACCAGAGCGGCAACCAGGTTCGGCAGCTGATTGGCCACGGTGAAAGAGCTCGAGAGGGCCGCGCCCAGGATCGCCGCCAGCAGCACGATGCGGGCGAAGCCGGTGATGCGACTGACCAGGGTCGCCAACGCCATGCCCCACGACCGGGACACCAGCGCGGCGTCGGACAACTCCGGACGGACGGGCGGCTGCGAACCCTGCGACGACACCAGGCCGGTCGGCGGCAGCGGCCCGGTCGGCGGCCCCGAACTGCGCTTGTACCGCTGGGACGACCTCGGCACGGCCCGGCTCATGCGCGCTGCTCTTCGTCGCCGACGGCGTCTGCCGGGTCTGGGCGGTCGAGGTCGGCGCGGTCCGGCTGACGGCGGAACCGGTGCCACAGCCGTCGTCCCACCAGCACGACCAGCACCGCGGCGGCGCTCATCGTGATCGCGAACAGCACCTTGCCATAGGCGTTGGAGTGCACGGAGAGCCGGACCGGCTCGCCGAGCGGCACGCCGGCGGGAGTGTGCAGCACCGCGTCGATCGCGACCCGCTGGGTGAAGTTGACCTCGATCGGCACCCGTATCGGCAGGTAGCCGGGCGGCAACTCGATGTCACCGGGATCGGTCACGGTCATGCCGGGCGGCACGTCGAGGTGTAGCCGCACCCGGATCGGCACCGCCAGGCCGTTGTGCAGGGCCAGCGGCAGCGGGCTGTGCTCGGTGGCCAGCGTGTACGACCCGGCCGGCGTGACGATGGCGACCGCGCCGAACAGGTCGTCAAGGGCGTGGGCGACCACGTCGAGGCGCTGCTGCGCCAGCCCGTTGCGAGTGTCGGGCCGGTCGGCCTGGCTGACCGCGCGCAGCATGTCCTCGCGCAGGGGCGCGGTATAGCTGACACCGGTCAGCCCGGTGCGGGTGTCGGTGGTCAGGGCGGCGGTGAGGCCGGCCAGCCGGCCCACCTCACCGGAGATCTTGCCGACGACGATGTCGCTGAACCGGCCGCGGCCGCCGGCGTCGGCGTCCGGTTCCGGGGTCCCGTTGGCCGGCGGCACCGACGACGCCTCGCTGATCAGCGCCGGCAGCGGTCGCGGCAGCGCCAGGCCGGAATGGATCGCGGTGGCCAGCGCGGCCATGACTGCGCTGGCGTCGTCGGGCCGGAGATTCCAGTTGGTCGGCGGCAAGAAGACCTGGGCACGCGGGTTCACGCTCGGCTCCAGTGCGCGCCACAGCATCGAGCCCAGCGCATCCTGGCGGCGTGCGCCGTCGGAGTCGTGCCGCAGCCGGATCAGCAGGGCCTGGTTGAGGTAACTGGGGGCGACCGGGTCGGCGCCGGTCGCCGCGAACGCCGCGCCGACGGCGGGGTCGAACGGCGCGAGCACGACCTGCGGCGACAGCCGGCGCGGCGCGGTGTCGGGGGTCGGCGGCAGCGGGGCGGCAGAGTCGCCGACGGAGGAGTCGGCGGGGGCGACCACGACGGTGTTGCCGTTGGCGCTGAGCAGGTCGACGCCGCGGCGGGTCAGCGAGCCGTCCGGGATCAGGGTGGCCCCGCGGACCGCGACGACGCCCAGGATCTGGTCGACGATGTCGCCCGCCCCGCTGGTCGCGGTCGCACTGAGGCCGGGGTCGCCGATCCGCTCAACCGCGTCGAGGTCGGCCTGCGCGTAGGGCAGCGGAGCCACGCACATCCGGTGCGCCAGCACCCGCAGGCGGTTCAGCCAGCCGGCCGCGGCGGCCTGCCCGGCGCCGGGATGGGTTGGGGTGCCGGGCTCCTGCGCGGGGCCGCTGGGGCCGTCGGAGACGACGTAGCCGGCGGTCATCGCGTTGACGGTGACCAGCAGGTCCGGGTCCACGGCCAGGCACATTGCGCGACCCACCGCGCCGTCGGGGTCGACGTCGTGGCTGGTGGCGAACTCGGCGGCGGACAGCAGCACATCGAGCCGGCCGCCGCCGGCCAGCGAGGTCGCCAACTCGTCGTCCATCAGGCGGACCGGGATCGCGCCGCCGGGGACGCCGGGCGCCAGCCGCGGCCGGTCGGCCAGCGGCCACAGCATCGTGATCGGCACAGGTCTAGAGGTGTCGGGGGCGACGACCGCATTCAGCGCGTTACCCACGGCGTCCAGCGGGTCGGGTGGAACACCCAGCACCGGCAGCAGGAATCGGGCGTTGTCCAGCCGCGCGGGCTCGCCGTAGTCCGGCGTGCCGTTGACGTTGACCAGCAGCGGATAGACGCCGGGCGCGGTGATGTTGAGCGAGTGCTTGTCCGCCGAGCGCATCGGGGCCGACAGCGTGAACTTCGTCTTCTGCCCGCGCTGCAGCTCGGGGGAGACGGTCTTGAAGTCCATCGCCGCTTCGTACTGGTCGGTGTCGCCGTCGAGGGTGGTGCGCAGTCCCATCGACGACGGCACCGCCGGAGCGTGCTCGATGCGCAGCATCACCTCGTGGACCGGCCGGTCGCCGATGTTGGTGACGGTGCCGGCGACGGTCACGACCGGCTCGCTGGTGGTTGTCGCGACCTGCGGGGTGACCGAGTCGATGCGGATCTGGACGAACGGGTTGGCGCCGGGTTCACCGGCCGCGGCGGTCGGAACGACGCCGACGGCGGTCCCGGCGAGGATGCCGATGACCGTCAGCAGCCGCCACAGGACGCCCCGCCGGAGTCGCGGTGCCGTCGAACCGCTGGTCATCCCCGCAAGCGGGTGGTGGCCCCACCTCGAATTGCTCTGCATCGCTGTCGGCTACGGCCCGGGACCGCGACCGTTCTTCCGGCCCCGAACGGGCTCGTCGGCCCGGCGGATGCGGGTGCGTGAGTGGGTTTGCGGGCGTCGGCGTGGCGTGCTGGGCGGCAGGGGCGGGAGCGCGGCCTCGCCGTCACTCTGCAGCTTGTCGATGAGCTCGTCGGCCACTTCGGCCAGCTTGCGTTCGTCGGCGTAGGCCAGCCGCGACGGCAGCTCGGGGATCGGCACCCACGCCACCTCGGCAACCTCGACGTCTTCGTCGCAGAGCTCGCCGCCGGAGAAACGCATCAGGTAATGATGAACGGTCTTGTGCACGCGCCGGCCGTCGGTGACGAACCAGTAGTCGATGCGACCCAGCGCGGCCAGCACGTCGCCCTGAATCCCGGTTTCCTCGGCCACTTCCCGGATTGCGGTCTGCTCTGCCGTCTCGCCGAGTTCGATGTGGCCCTTGGGCAGCGACCACAGCATGCGGCCACGCCGGTCGATCCGGCCGATCAGCGCGGCGACCTGTTCTTCCCGCGGGCGATCGATGTTGTCGATGACCAATCCGCCGGCCGAGGTCTCGTGCACGGTCCGCAAGCGGTCCGCTCCACGACGCGCTGGACGGCGCTGGGCGGGCTTCGCCTCGGCGGCCGGTGCGCCGACCGGCGTCGCCTCGTTCCCGGATGGGGCTTCGCCTGACCCTGCCGAGCGCCGACCCCGGCGCCTCCCCCGACGCCGACGTGGTTGCGGATTCTCGCCGTCGGACACCTTAGCGATGGTAGCTGGCGTGCTCAGACGCTCCGGGGCACACTCGCCGGTAGTGAGCTGCGGGATCCGGCTACTACCCTTTACTCCCGTGCCCGAAGACCGCCAGGATGCCGAGCTGTTGGCCGCCGCCGCGGTCGCGTTGAACAGCCACGCCGACGTCCTGGGCGAGCTCGGCGCGTTGTTCGCCAAGGCTGGGCACGAGCTCTATCTGGTGGGCGGTTCGGTGCGCGACGCCGTGCTGGGCCGGCTGAGCAGTGATCTCGATTTCGCCACCGACGCCCGGCCCGAGCAGCTGCAGAAGTTGCTACGGTCGTGGGCCGACGCGCTGTGGGACACCGGCATCGAGTTCGGCACGATCGGCGCGGAGAAGAATGGCCACCGGCTGGAGATCACCACCTTTCGGGCCGACCGCTACGACGGGGTGTCGCGCAACCCGGAGGTTCGGTTCGGCGACTCGCTCACCGACGATCTGGTGCGCCGCGACTTCACCGTCAACGCGATGGCGGTGCACGTAACCGCTTCTGGTGCAGCGGAATTCGTCGACCCGTTGAACGGCCTCGCCGCGCTGCGGGAGCGTCTGCTGGACACCCCGGCTCCGCCGGCGGTGTCGTTCGGCGACGATCCGCTGCGGATGCTGCGGGCCGCGCGGTTCATCTCGCAACTCGGCTTCACCGTCGCGCCCCGGGTGCTCGAGGCGATCATCGACATGGCCCCGCAGCTCGGCCGGATCACCGCCGAGCGGGTGGCGGCCGAACTGGACAAGCTGCTGCTGGGCGCCGACCCGGTCGCCGGGATCGACCTGATGGTGCAGACCGGGCTGGGCGATGTGGTGCTGCCCGACGTCGGCGGCATGCGGATGGCGATCGACGAGCACCACCAGCACAAGGACGTCTACGAGCATTCACTGACGGTGCTGCGGCAGGCCATCGCGCTCGAGGACGACGGCCCGGATCTGGTCCTGCGATGGGCGGCGCTGCTGCACGACATCGGCAAGCCGGCTACGCGGAAGCACGAATCCGACGGCGGGGTCAGCTTCCACCACCACGAGGTCGTCGGCGCGAAGATGACCCGAAAGCGGTTGCGCGCCTTGAAGTATTCGAAGCATCTTGTCGACGACGTCTCGCAGCTGGTGTATCTGCACCTGCGCTTCCACGGCTACGGCGGCGGGAAGTGGACCGACTCGGCGGTGCGGCGGTATGTCACCGACGCGGGCCCGTTGTTGCCGCGGCTGCACAAGCTGGTGCGCGCCGACTGCACGACCCGCAACAAGCGGCGCGCTGCGCGGCTGCAGGCCAACTACGACAGCCTCGAGGCGCGGATCGCCGAGCTGGCCGCCAAGGAAGACCTGCAGCGGGTGCGCCCGGATCTGGACGGCAACGAGATCATGGAGTTGCTCGGCATCCCGGCCGGCCCGCGCGTAGGGGAGGCATGGCGGCACCTCAAGGAGTTGCGGCTCGACCGCGGGCCGCTGAGCCGCGACGAGGCGACGGCCGAGCTGAAGTCCTGGTGGGCGGCTCGGGGGAACCAGTAGCAGCTCGGGCCCGTCGGATCGGGTATGGAGTATTGCCTGAGCGCCGATGACGGCGCAGCGACGATGTGGGACCGCGGACCGGATCTCGACCTCGACGGCGACGGCCGCCTCGACGCCGTCGGCCTGGATTTGGACCACGACGGACTGGCCGACGACGCGCTGGCCGACGTGGACGGCGACGGCATCGCCGACCACGCCGTGCTCGATGTCGGGGATCTCAGTGGCGCCGGCGAACGGTATTTCACCGACGACGGCACCGGGACCTGGGCAATCGCCGCCGAGCATCCACCCCGCAGCGCGTCCGGCCTGCGCTGGTTCGGTCTCGACGGCGTGGAGCACACCGGCGGCCCGTTGACCGACTTCGGCGCCGAGGGAGTCCGGTTATCCGATAGCGACGGCAACGGCCTGGCCGACCGCGCGCTGCTCACCGGCGCCGACGGCGCGATCGGGTACGTCGACATCGACGGCGACGGCCGATGGGATGTCAGGCTCACCGACACCGACGGGGACGGCGCCGCCGACGCGGCCAGCGCGCTGACGCCGAAAACGTAGAGCCCTGTCGGCATCGGCCGACCGGTACTGTGACGGCCCATGACCTCCGACTTGTCGCGCCCGGACTCGGTGAGCGCTGCATTGACCGAGATCCTGCGCGACGACCTCAACATCGACGTCAGCCGCGTGACCCCGGAATCGCGTCTCGTCGACGATGTGGGCCTGGACTCGGTGGCGTTCGCAGTCGGCATGGTCGCTATCGAAGACAAGCTGGGCGTCGTGGTGAACGAGCAGGAGCTGCTGGGCTGCGACACCGTCGGCGACCTCGAGAACGTCATCCGGGCAAAGGTCCCGGTCGGCCAGTGAGCGTGCTGGCCACCGCCCTGTCGAGGGCGATGCGCGCCTCAGCTCACGACCTGGTGGTCTTCGACAAAGAAGCCGACACCTGGACCCCGCAGCCCTGGCCGCGGGTGCACGCCCGCGCCGAAGGCATCGCCTCTCGAATTCTCGACCAGCCGGAACGGGGCGCGGTCGGGTTGGTCGGCGAGCCGACCGCCGACTTCGTCGCGGCCGTCCACGCGACCTGGCTGGCCGGCCAGAGCGTGTCGATCCTGCCCGGCCCGGTCCGCGGCGCCGACCCGCAGCGGTGGGCGCAGGCGACGCTGGCCCGCTTCGTCGGCCTCGGCGTCCGCACGGTGTTCAGCCACGGCGACGAACTCGCACTGCTCGCAGGCCACGACGGCCCGACCGTCCTCGACCTGACGTCCGCCGCGCACGAACCCTCGACCACCTTCACGCCGGCCGAGGCCGCGCCCGGAACGCCGGCGATCCTGCAGGGCACCGCGGGTTCCACCGGAATTCCTCGCACCGCACAGTTGTCGCCAGAAGCGGTGCTGGACAACGTCAACGGTCTACTCACTCGCATCGGCGTCGACCCGGCGGTCGACGGTGGATGCACGTGGCTGCCGCTCTACCACGACATGGGGCTGACGTTCCTGCTCAGCGGCGCGCTGAGTGGGTCGCCGGTCTGGCTGGCGCCGACCTCGGCATTCACGGCGTCGCCGTTTCGTTGGCTGCGCTGGCTCAGCGAGAGCGGGGCGTCGCTGACCGCCGCGCCGAACATGGCCTACAGCATGATCGGCAAGTACGCCCGACTGGTGTCCGACGTCGACCTCAGCCGGGTGCGGTTCACCATCAACGGTGGTGAGCCGGTCGACTGCGTCGGCATGGAGCGGTTCGCGAATGCGTTGCGGCCCTTCGGTTTCGACGCGGGCGCGCTCGCCCCGTCCTACGGGCTGGCCGAATCCACTTGCGCCGTAACCACTCCCGCGCCGGGCAAGGGCGTGTGCTTTGACGAAATCGATTCCGGCACAGCCGAACCACGCCGGCATGCGATGCTCGGCGAACCGATCGACGGCATGGAAGTCCGCGTGAACCACGAGTCCGACCATCTCGCCGAGGTGCCGGGCCGCGACGTCGGCGAGATCGAGATCCGCGGCTCGTCGATGATGTCCGGCTACCTCGGCGAGAGTCCGCTGGAGCCCGGCGCGTGGTTCCCGACCGGTGACCTGGGCTACCTCACCGACGACGGGCTGGTCGTCTGTGGGCGCGCCAAGGAGATCATCACCGTCGCCGGCCGCAACATCTTTCCCGCCGAGGTCGAGCGGGTTGCCGCCGAAATCCGCGGTGTGCGTGAGGGTGCCGTGGTCGCGGTCGGCACCGACCACGACACGACCCGCCCCGGCCTGGTGATCACCGCGGAGTTCCGGGGCCCCGACGAGGCCGGAGCCCGCAGCGAGCTGGTCGCCAAGGTGGCCTCGGAGTGCGGCATCGTGCCCGCCAGCGTCGTGTTCGTCCGGCCCGGCACGTTGCCGCGCACCTCGTCGGGCAAGCTGCGACGCCTCGAAGTCAAACGCAACCTGGCAACGGTGACCACATGACCGAACCCCTGAGCCTCGACGATTACAAGACGCTGCTGACCGACGTCTTCAACGACGACGTCGCCAAATGGACCGCGGAAGCCGAAGAGAGTGAACGGTTTCCGCGCAAGCTCATCGAGCACCTGGGGGAGCGCGGGGTGTTCACGCAGAAGTGGCTGGGCGGCCAGCACCCCGACGTGGCCAAGCTGGTCGCGCTCGCGGTCGAGTTGGGCAAGCTCGGCTCGGCCGGTATCGGTGTCGGCGTCAGCCTGCACGACTCTGCTATCGCGATCCTGCGCCGGTTCGCCCGCTCGGATCACCTCAAGGACATCGCCGAGCGGGCCATCCGCGGCGAGGCGGTGCTGTGCATCGGCGCCTCCGAGGAGTCGGGCGGCTCGGATCTGCAAATCTGCGAGACCGAAGTACGTTCTGTCCGAGACGGTTTCGAGGTCAAGGGCATCAAGAAGTACGTGTCGCTGTCGCCGGTCGCCGACTACATCATGGTGGTCGGTCGCGGCGTCGACGACGATTCCACCAGCCGGCACGGCAACGTGTTGCTGATCGCGGTGCCGCTGGAGCAGACCGAGGTTCAGACGCCCTACCGCAAAGTCGGTGCCGGGCCGCTGGACACCGCCGCGGTGCACATCGACACCTGGGTGCCCGCCGACGCGCTGATCGCCCGCCCCGGAACGGGTTTGGCGGCGATCTCCTGGGGGCTCGCGCACGAACGGATGTCGATCGCCGGTCAGGTAGCCGGTGGCTGCCAGCGGGTGTTGGGCATCACCCACGCCCGCATGGTCGAGCGGCGGCAGTTCGGTGCGACGCTGTTCGAGCACCAGGCGCTGCGGCTGCGGGTGGCCGACCTCCAGGCCCGCGTCGACCTACTTCGCCATGGCCTCAACGGGATTGCCGCCGAGGGCCGCCTCGATCTACGGGCCGCGGCGGCGGTGAAGGTCACCGCCGCGCGACTCGGCGAAGAGGTGCTCTCGGAGTGCATGCACATCTTCGGCGGCTCCGGCTACCTGGTCGACGAGACGCCGCTGGGCCGGTGGTGGCGGGATATGAAGCTGGCCCGGGTCGGCGGCGGCACCGACGAGGTGCTGTGGGAATTGGTCGCCGCCGCAATGAAACCCGACGTCGACGGCTACCACGAGCTGCGCGGCGGCTAGCGCGCCGCGGGCACATGGATCGGGCGGCCCGGATTTGTCGGAGGGGGCTGCAATGATCGCGTTATGTCCTCGATCGCATCCGCTGGCGCAGTGGTGGTCAGTCCCGCCGAGCGTCTTGAGGTGCTGTTCGAGGAGCTGGCGGAGTTGACCGGTCAGCGCAACGCGATCGACGGTCGTGTCGTCGAGATCGTCGCCGAGATCGATCGCGACCAACTCTGGGGGGCCACCGGCGCGCGTTCGGTGCCCGCGTTGGTGGCCTGGAAGACCGGCTGCTCGTCGGCGAACGCCCACACGATCAGCACGATCGCGAGCCGTTTGAGCGAGTTCCCGCGCTGCGCCGAAGGCATGCGAGAAGGCCGCCTGTCGCTGGATCAGGTCGGTGTCGTCGCGGCCCGGGCCGGCCAGGGATCCGATGCGCACTACGCGCAGCTGGCGCGCTGCGCCACGGTCAATCAGCTGCGCACCGCAGTCAAGTTGGAACCGCGACCCGAACCCGCGCCCCGGCCACAGCCCGAGCGCTCGATCACCACGACCAGCAACGAGCAGGGCAGCTGCTACCGAATCACACTTGACATCTATGACGCCGCGAAGTTCGATGCCGCCTTGGCGTCGCATCGTGACGCGATGATCGCCGAGTGGAAGCTCGATCACGGCGACGGTGCAGGCGACCCGGATCAGCGACCCCCACTACCCACCACCGGCGATGCGTTCATGCGCCTCATCGAGGCCGGCTGGGACGCCGACGCGGCGCGACGCCCGCACGGGCAGCACACCAATGTGGTGCTGCATGTCGACGTCGAGCAGCGTGTCTGCGGCACTGCATCTGGGCCCACTGCTCAACGACGCCGAACGTCGATACCTGACGTGTGACGCCACCTGCGAAGTCTGGTTCGAACGTCACGGCGAGGTCATCGGTGCCGGTCGCGTGACCCGGCTGATCAATCGGAGGCTTCGCCGTGCGCTCGAGCATCGCGACCGCAGGTGTGCGGTGCCCGGCTGCGACGCCACCCGAGGTCTGCACGCCCACCACATCGAGCACTGGGAAGACGGCGGCCCAACCGAGTTGGCCAACCTGGTACTGCTGTGCCCGTATCACCACCGGTTGCACCACCGTGGCGTCATCGCCATCACCGGACCCGCAAACGCGCTCACCGTCACCGATCACACCGATCGAGCACTGAGCCCGGGATCATTGGCGCGCCCACCAACCCAACCCCCGCCCACCGTTGCACCCTGCCCAGGGCCGACCGGCGAGCGCGCCAATTGGTGGTGGTATGACCCCTACCAACCACAACCACCACCGCCATACAACTAGCCGCGTTGAGATCGACGTGGCCGCAACGAAGTTCGAGTGGTCAACACGCCGCCGGCGATTTCAGGCGCAATAGCTAGAGCGCTGCAGGAACGTCGTCGGGTGTGCGCGGCAACGCGTACAACGCCATCCGGCGGTTGCTCATGTCATGCTCGCCGAGGAGCGTGCAGCCGGCGTATTCGCACAGTCGGCGCGCCGAGGTGTTGCGATGATCGGGGTCGAACATGATTCGGCGGCAACGGGATTCGACCTCGAAGACGCTGGCGACGATGCGCGGCAGCAGGAACGGCCCGAGGCCCTTGTTGACGATCGACAGCTCGGCGATCGCCGCGTGCAGCCCGATGTCGTAGGGGTCGGCGTCGTAGCGGGTGGCGATGGAATCCTTTGCGGCACGGTATACCTCGACGTAGCCGCCGTCCTCGCCGTTCATGCTGCCGATGAAGGGGCGGGAGTAGCTGCCCGCGCACTGGGCGTGCAGATACTCGCGCCACCGGTCCTCCGGCCAGTCCGACTCCCACGCATCGACCAGGTGCGGCATGTTCATCCACCGCGAGATCATCGCCGCGTCGCTGTTCGGGTCGACCGGGCGCAGCGCGTACGGGTCGGTGAGCACCGGGGTCGGTGGCGGGGGAGCGGCGCGGACGTCGTCACTGATGTCGGTCAGCTCCCGCGGCAGGACGAATAGTGCGCTCATAACGAGCGCTGAGCCTACCGGAAATGAGGTTAGGGTTACCTACCCCGGCCGCCGCGGCGTGCTCAACGACCCGGCCCAGGCGGCCCGGCGAACGCCTGCGCGATCGTCAGCCAGTGCGCGGCCGCGTCGCCGACGGCGGCCACGTCCAGCTCACCCAGCGGGCGTCGCTGCACCACCAGAAGACAGAAGTCCTCGGCCGACCCGGTCACGCGCTGCGCCGCATCGGACGGTCCCCATGTCCACACCTCGCCGTCGGGCGCGTGCAACTCCACCCGGAACGGCTCGGGCGGCGGTGCCAGCTCGTTGATGACGAACGCGAAATCGCGGGTCCGCACGCCGATGTGGGCGACCGACCGCAGCCGCGCCGTCGGCGTCCGGGTCACGCCGAGAGCGTCGGCGACGTCGAGTCCGTGTGCCCAGGTCTCCATAAGTCGCGCGGTCGCCATCGACGGTGCGCTCATCGGCGGTCCGAACCACGGCAGCTTGCGCCCGTCGCCCACCGTCAACAGCGCGTCGTGCAACTGCGACCGGGTCGCCCGCCAGTCGGCGAGCAACTCGGCGGGCGGCACCGCGGCCAATTCGTCGGCAGCGGTGTTGACGAAGCCGATCGGGTCGGTCAGCGCCGTCTTCAGCAGGTCGGCGAAGCCGTCCTCGTCGGTGACCGACAGCAACGAGCCGCGGTCGGTCCAGTGCAGGTGCCCGATCTGGTGGGCGACCGTCCACCCCGCGGCGGGCGTCGGCTCACGCCAGCGGTCGTCGGGCAGCGACGCGACCAGCGCATCGAGCTCGTCACTCTCGGCGCGCAGGTCGTCGACAATCTGCGAAAAGTCGGCCATCTGCGTACCTTAACGAGTCGCGGTGCGGCCGACGAGAGCGTGCGCCGCGAGTCCGCACAGGTAGACGCCGCCGCCGGCCGCCACGAGCGTGGGCGAGTGCCCGTTGGCGGGAATGACGACCGCGGCCGCGGTGATCGCGGCGAGGAACGCCACCCAGAACAGCGAATCCTGGACCGCGAACACGTGTCCGCGCAGCGCGTCGTCAACGTCGATCTGGATCGCGGAGTCGGCGCACAGCTTGACCACCTGACCCAGCCCGCCGAGCAGCAGCCCGCACGTCACCAGAACCCACAACTGCAAGCCGACGCCGGCGACCTGAATGACGGCGGCCACCGCCAGCGCGCCATTGGCCGCGGCGTAGCGGCCCCAGCGGCGCACGGCCAGGGGTGTCACCAGGTTCGCCACAAACGAACCGGCACCGGCCGCGGCGACGAACAGCAGGGCGCTACCCAGCGCGGACGGCGTGCCCGGCCCATTGCTGCGGACCAGCAGCAGCACCAGCAGCGAGTTGATGCCGAACACCATCCGGTGCGCGGCCAGCCCGGACAGGGTGGCCGCGACAGTGGGGCGGTCCAGCACGGTCCGCACCCCGTGCAGCCAACCGGTGACGACGGCGTAGAGAACGGAGCCGTGGATCGCGCGCCGGGTGTTGTCGGGACCGAGCACGTGGTCGCCGAAGCGCCAGGACAGCGCCAGCGCGATCAGCAGCGGCACGATCACCAGCAAGATGGCCGACGCGGCACCGGCGTCCCCGGCGCCGACGAGCTCGCGTGGCACCAGCATGAAGTTGGCGCCGAAGAACGCCGCGACCGCTCCGACCGCCGCCGCGATCGAGTTCATCGTGACGACCTGCTCGCGCGGCACCACGTGCGGCAGCGCCGCCGACATGCCCGACGAGACGAAGCGGGCCAGGCCGTTGACCACCAGCGCGCCGCACAGCACGAGAAAGTCGCGGGTGCCCGCCGCAAGACACCCGCCCACGATCGCCACCGAGACCACCCGGCCCACGTTGGCGACGACCAGCACCAGCCGGCGGTCCCAGCGGTCCATCAGCGCGCCGGCGAACGGGCCGAGCACCGAGAACGGCAGGAACAGCACGGCGAACGCGCCGGCGATGGCCAGCGGGCTGGAGGCCCGTTCGGGGTTGAACAGCAGCGCTCCGGCAAGGCCCGCCTGGAAGAGGCCGTCGGCGAACTGGCTCGCCAGCCGCAGTTCGAGCAGCCGGCAGAAATCGGGTAATGCCCGCACCGAACGCCAGACCGCCACCGGCGCCCTCGGATGAGTCACGGAACCTGCTTCCCGATTGGTCTGGCGGTTATCGAGCGCCTGTTACAACACTACAAATTCTCCCGCGACGGCCATCTTGTTGACCACAGCCGTCGGGCCCGGATGCCATGATGGGGGCGTGCCACACCCCGAGGACCCAGAGGATTTCATCGCCCCTGCCGCACAACGTGTGCGAGCGGGCACCCTGCTTCTGGCCAATACGGATCTCCTCGAACCGACCTTTCGCCGCAGCGTGATCTACATCGTCGAGCACAACGACGGCGGCACCCTGGGTGTGGTGCTCAACCGCCCCAGCGAGACCGCGGTGTACAACGTGCTGCCGCAGTGGGCGCAGCTGGCCTCGAAGCCGAAGACGATGTTCATCGGCGGGCCGGTCAAGCGCGACGCGGCGCTGTGCCTAGCGGTCCTGCGGGTCGGCACCGATCCCGACGATGTCGAGGGCCTGCGCCACGTCGCCGGCCGGATGGCGATGGTCGACCTGGACGCCGACCCCGAGGTGATCGCCCCGGCGGTGGAGGGCGTCCGCATCTTCGCCGGCTACTCCGGCTGGACGATCGGCCAGCTCGAGGGCGAGATCGAGCGCGACGACTGGATCGTGTTGTCGGCGTTGCCTTCGGACGTGTTGGTCGAGCCGCGGGTGGACCTGTGGGGCCGGGTGTTGAGGCGTCAGCCGCAGCCGCTGTCGATGCTGGCCACGCACCCGATCGACGTCAGCCGCAACTAGGCGGCCACCGCGGCGGGCTCTCCGCCGCGGGAGAGTCGGCTCGCGATCACCGAGCAGACGATCAGCTGGATCTGATGAAAGATCATCAGCGGCAACATGATTACGCCGACACTCGCGGCGGGAAAGAACACCAGCGCCATCGGCAGCCCCGAGGCCAGGCTCTTCTTCGAGCCGCAGAACAGCAGCACGATGCTGTCGCCGCGGTCCAAGCCGATCAGCCGTCCGAGTAGTCCGGTGAAGCCGAGGACCACCGCCAGCAGCACCGTGTTGACCAGCGCGACAGCCGCGAGCTGCCATGGGCTGACGCTGGCCCAGATGTGTTCGGCCATCCCCATCGAGAACGCCGTGTAGACGACGAGCAGGATCGATCCGCGGTCGACGACCTTGGTCAGTACCGCGTGCCGAAGCACCCACTCGGCGATCCACGGCCGCATCAACTGGCCCGCAACGAACGGCAACAGCAGTTGCACGACGACGTCGCGGACCGCGCCGGCGTCCATCTGAGCGCCGCCCTTGGTGTTCATCAGCAGAACGACCAGTAGCGGAGTCAGCGCGATACCGACGATGTTGGACAGCGAGGCGCTGACCAACGCCGCCGAAACGTTGCCCCGCGCTATCGATGTGAACGCGATCGACGACTGCACTGTCGACGGGACCAGGCACAAGAACAGCAACCCGTTGTAGAGGTCCTGATTCAGCAGCCACGGAACCAGCTCACGGCAGGCCAGGCCAAGCAGCGGGAAGATCGCGAAGGTGGTGGCCAGCACCAGCAGGTGTAACTGCCAGCGCTTGACGCCCTGCCATGCCTGCTGTGGCGAGAGCCGCGCGCCGTAGAGCCAAAACAGAAGGGCGATAACGACTTTCGCGGCCACCGACATGACGTCGGCGAATGCGCCGCGGGCCGGGAACAGCGCCGCGACCGCGACGGTGGCGGCCATCGCGAGCAGGAAGGTGTCGATCGGCAGCGCCGACAGCTTTTTCAGCATGCGGGCGGGCCGGTCAGTGGCAGGACAGCGTGCAGGCCGCGCAGCTCCCGGCGCACTGACCCGCGGATTCCTCGTGGCGCAGCGCGAACCGCGCGGTCTGATACGACCCGGCGGCGACGGTGCCGATGGCCCCGAAGATGCAGACGCAGACGACGGTCAGCGCGGAGGCCGGGGGTGCCGCCAGGGCGACGGCACCGGCGACGGCGAGCATGGTGGCGGCGGCCAGCTGGGGCGGCGCGACGGACCGCATGACCAGCCCGGCGGTGCTGGTGACGACGGGCCGGGTCAGCGACCGCAACCCGAGTACGGCCAAGACCACCGCTGCGCAGACACACAGCACCCCCGCGATGAGCATGCAGACACCATACGAGGCGTCCGTCCGGGGTGCAGCGCCCGGTGTTAGTGCGGCGCTGCGACGGCCGCCGGTGCGGCGGCGGCCTGCGCGGGGGGAGCCCCCGGTGCCGCAGCGGGCGCGGCGGGCGGAGGTGCGGGCGCGGGCTGGTTCGAGCCCGGCGCCCCGGCCCGGAAGCCGTTGACGATGCCGTCGGTGGCCTGCGCTTCACCGACGCCGCCACCGGCCTCGGTGGTCACGGCCAGCGAGACCAGGTACTTGTCCGGGCCAGACGTGACGATGACGTGGCGTCGCGAGGTGTTCAGCGTCATCTCGTTCTGCCGGAAGGTGCCCTCGATGAGCGCCGACGGGGCGCCGTTGTAGTCCACCAGCGAGGCGTCGGTGTTGCGCCAGGCCGGCAGCTGCTGGCTGTCGACGTAGCCGTGGGTGATCGCCTCATGCGGATCGAAATCGCCGACGAGCCGGTAGACCACCAGCTGGGCGTTGGGGGCGTACAGGCTGGGGCTGCGGCGGTTGGCGATCACGGCGAACGCGTCGGGCACGTTCGGGTCGGGCACCTGCGTCCAGCCCTGCGGCACGGGCAGGACGAGGTCGAGCGCGGTGAAGCCGGCCGCCTTCTGCGGCTCCATCTTCACGCCCTTGCTGTTGAAGTAGTCGCGCAACGTCCCGGACGGGGCCGGCACCAGAGCGGGCGGTGCGGCGGCGGCGTCCGGCGCGGGCGCGGGCGGCTGTGCCGCTGCGGCGGGTGCGACGGCGGGTACGGGCTGGGCGACCGGAGGCACCGCCTGCGGCGCGAGGCCCGGCATCGGGTTGCCGAGCGCTCCCGGCGTGGCCGCCGGCGCGGGCGCCGGGATCGGCGCGGGAATAGGACGGGGCGGCAGCACCGGGTCGGCCGAGGCGGCGGGGCAGGCAACGCTCAGCACACCGGCGGCACCGACGGCCAGACCCGCGACCGTTACTCGCCAGCTACGGGACATGTGCTTCATGGGTGGGTCCTTCCGAGATAGCCCGGGTCGTGTCGAAGTCGCAGAAAGCGACTGTAACCAGGGGTTAGTGCCGGCTTCTAGCACCGCAACCGACCTTTGACACACCTGGAATGAACCCCACACCGGTCTGCAATCCAACCGAGACCGTCGGTGGTCGGCGGGTCGCTCGACGCCGCCCTTATAACCTGTTGGGCGTGACCGACTCCGACCCCGACGCGCCGCGGTACCGCTACACCGCGGACCTGGCCGGCCGCATCGAACAGACCTGGCAGGACAACTGGACCCGGCTGGGGACGTTCAACGTGCCCAACCCGGTCGGATCGCTGGCGCCCACGGACGGCTCACCGGTTCCCGACGACAAGATGTTCGTCCAGGACATGTTCCCGTACCCGTCGGGGGAGGGACTGCACGTCGGCCACCCGCTCGGCTACATCGCCACCGACGTCTACGCCCGCTACTTCCGGATGCTGGGCCGTAATGTGCTGCACGCACTGGGTTTCGACGCGTTCGGCCTGCCCGCGGAGCAGTACGCGGTGCAGACCGGCACGCACCCGCGCACCCGCACCGAGGCCAACATCGTCAACTTCCGGCGCCAGTTGGGCCGGCTGGGCTTCGGGCACGACAACCGCCGCAGCTTCTCCACCACCGACGTCGACTTCTACAAGTGGACCCAGTGGATCTTCCTGCAGATCTACGACGCCTGGTTCGACGCCGCGGCGGGCAAGGCCCGCCCGATCACCGAGCTGATCGCCGAATTCGATTCCGGTGCACGTGAATTGGATGATGGGAGAGACTGGGCTGCACTGTCGGCGGGTGAGCGCGCCGACGTGATCGACGGCCACCGGCTGGTCTACCAGTCCGATTCGATGGTCAACTGGTGTCCGGGTCTGGGCACCGTGCTGGCCAACGAAGAGGTCACCGCGGACGGCCGCAGCGAGCGCGGCAACTTCCCGGTGTTCCGGAAGCGGCTGCGGCAGTGGATGATGCGGATCACCGCCTACTCCGACCGGTTGCTCGGCGACCTCGACGTGCTGGACTGGCCGGAGAAGGTCAAGACCATGCAGCGCAACTGGATCGGCCGGTCCACCGGTGCGGCGGTGTTCTTCTCGTCGTCGGCCGGTGACGTGGAGGTGTTCACCACCCGGCCCGATACCCTTTTCGGCGCAACGTATCTGGTGATGGCCCCCGAGCACGACCTGGTCGACGGCCTGGTAGCGGCGCAGTGGCCGGACCACGTCGACCCGCGCTGGACCTACGGCGCCGACACCCCCGCCGAGGCCGTCGCGGCCTACCGACAGGCGATCGCCGCGAAGTCCGACCTGGAGCGGCAAGAGAACAAGTCCAAGACCGGTGTCTTCCTGGGGGCCTACGCGACCAACCCGGCCGACGGCCGGCAGGTGCCGGTGTTCATCGCCGACTACGTGCTGGCCGGCTACGGCACCGGCGCGATCATGGCCGTGCCCGGCCACGACCAGCGCGACTGGGAATTCGCCCGCGAGTTCGGCCTGCCGATCGTCGAAGTGATTGCCGGCGGCGATGTTTCGGAGGCGGCCTATGCCGGCGACGGCGCACTGGTGAACTCGGACTACCTCAACGGCTTCGATGTCGCGGCCGCTAAGGCGGCCATCATCGAGCGTCTGGAGTCCGACGGTCGCGGCCACGGGCGTATCGAATACAAGTTGCGTGACTGGCTTTTCGCGCGGCAACGCTACTGGGGCGAGCCGTTCCCGATCGTCTACGACAGCGATGAGCGCGCCCACGCGCTGCCCGACTCCGACCTGCCGGTCGAGCTCCCGGACGTGCCGGACTACTCGCCGGTGCTGTTCGACCCCGACGACGCCGGCAGCGAGCCGTCGCCGCCGCTGGCCAAGGCCACCGACTGGGTGAACGTCGAACTCGACCTCGGCGACGGCCTGAAGCCCTACACCCGCGACACCAACGTCATGCCGCAGTGGGCGGCCAGCTCCTGGTACGAGTTGCGCTACACCGACCCGCATAACGCAGAACGCTTCTGCGGCAAGGAGAACGAGGCCTATTGGATGGGCCCGCGACCCGCCGAACACGGGCCGGACGACCCGGGCGGCGTCGACCTCTATGTCGGTGGCGCCGAGCATGCGGTGCTGCACCTGCTGTATTGCCGGTTCTGGCACAAGGTGCTCTACGACCTCGGTCACGTCAGCTCCCGCGAGCCGTACCGGCGGCTGGTCAACCAGGGCTACATCCAGGCGTTCGCCTACACCGACTCCCGCGGCGCCTACGTGACGGCCGCCGACGTGATCGAGCGCGACGGCAAGTTCTTTCACCCGGGCGAGGGTGCGGAGATCGAGGTCTTCCAGGAATTCGGCAAAATCGGTAAGAGCCTGAAGAACTCGATCTCGCCGGACGAGATGTGCGACGACTACGGCGCCGACACCCTGCGGGTGTACGAGATGTCGATGGGCCCGATCGAGGCGTCGCGCCCGTGGGCCACCAAGGATGTCGTTGGGGCACAACGCTTTCTGCAGCGGGCGTGGCGACTGGTGGTCGACGAGAACGCCGGCGATGCCCGGGTGACCGATGACGAACTGGACACCGCCACGCTGCGGCTGCTGCACCGTACTATCGCCGGCGTCTCGGAAGACTATGCGGCACTGCGCAACAACACGGCGGTCGCCAAGCTGATCGAGTACACCAACCATCTGACCAAGCAACACCGTGATTCGGCTCCACGGGCCGCGGTCGAACCGCTGGTGCTGATGCTGGCGCCGGTGGCGCCGCATCTTGCCGAGGAGTTGTGGCAGCGACTCGGCCATCCGAGTTCGCTTGCGCACGGCCCCTTCCCGGTGGCCGATCCCGCCTACCTGGTCGAGGACAGCGTCGAGTATCCCGTTCAGGTCAACGGCAAGGTTCGTGGCCGCATCACGGTCCCGGCCAGTGCCGATGCCGACGCGGTCGAGGCGGCGGCGCTGGCCGACGAGAAGGTGCAGGCGTTCCTGGCCGGCGGTGCCCCGAAAAAGGTGATCGTCGTGCCCAAGAAGATGGTCAACCTCGTCGTCTAGCCGCGCGGCCGGAGGATCACTTCGTGCAGATGTCCATCGGCGGGGGTGTTCACCGCCTGGGCGACCGCGGCGGCGACCGTCTCGGCCCGCAGGAACTTGTCGGCGTCGTACTCGCCGCCTTCGAACGCCACCAACTCCCGCTGCATGTCGGAGTCGGTACGCCCGGGGTAGACGGTGGTGACCCGCAACTCCGGCTCGCTCAGCCGCAGCGAGTCGGCGAACGCGCGCAGCGCGAACTTGCTGGCCGAGTACGACGCCATGTTCTTCGACGGGGTACGCCCCGCACCTGAGTTGATGAACACCACCTGACCTTCGCCCCGTCGCAACGCCGGCAGCAACGCGAGCGTAAGCGCCACTGCACCAAACACATTCACGTCGAAGGTGTCGCGCCACTGCTCGACGGTGGATTCAGCGACGCGGCCGGGCAGCGACACCCCGGCGTTGTGCACCAGCACGTCGAGCTCACCGATGGCGGCGGTGGCCGCCGAAATCGCTTCGGCGTCCGTCACATCCAAAGGCAGCGTGGTCGCGCCGAGTTGCTCGGCGGTGGATTGCAGCGCGGCAGAAGGTCGTCCGGCCAGGAGCAGGGTGTGCGTCGGCGCCAGGGCGGCGGCGATGGCAGCGCCGATCCCGCGGCTGGCGCCGGTGATGAGTGCGGTCCGCATGCCTGCCACTGTAGGCAAGGCGCGGGTCAGGCGGTCTGGTCGCCGTTCGTATGGGCGGCCGGGGTCGCCACCGCTTCGTTCGCGGCGAGGCGCTCCAGCGGTGCGAGCGCCTTGGTCAGCGCCTCGAGCTCGGGCCCGTTCAGCTGGCTCAGCAGGGCCGACAGCGCGGTGATCCGGTTGTTCAGCGACTCGCGGTGTACGGCCAGGCCGCGCGGCGTGATGTCGACGAGGACGGCCCGCAGATCCGACGGGTCGCGCGAACGCTTGACCAGACCGATTTTCTCCAGCCGGCGGATCGCCACGGTCGTGGTGGGTGTGCGTACGCGCTCGTGGGCGGCGAGGTCGGTCATCCGGATCGGACCGCGGTCGAGCAGCGTCACGAGGATCGACAGCTGGGCGAGCGTGAGGTCCTGAGCGGTCTCCTTGCCGGTGCTCGGGTCGCCTCGGCGCAGGACGGAGAACAGCTTGGACAGGGTACGGTGAAGCCCCTCCGCCAGCTCGGTGAGCTCAGGCCTGGTGGCTTCGCGTTCCGCCATAGTTCGACAGTCTAACCTGTCGGCGGTTCGGTGGACCACAATTGCCCTTTGCTGTCACAGGACCTGCGATAAGAACTTCTGCAGCCTTTCGGTTCCCGCGGCCTCGAATAGCTGCGCCGGTGGGCCGGTTTCCACCACCTGGCCGTGATCCATGAACACCACCGCGTCGGACGTGGACCTGGCGAAGGCCATTTCGTGCGTGACCACCAGCATCGTCATGCCGTCGGCGCCCAGATCGGCGATCAACGCCAGGATGCCTTTGACCAGTTCGGGATCCAGCGCCGACGTGGCCTCGTCGAACAGCATCACCTGTGGCTTCATCGCCAACGCGCGCGCGATCGCCACTCTTTGCTGTTGACCGCCGGACAGCGCGCCGGGCCGGCATCCCGATTTGTGCTTCATGCCCACCCGGTCCAGCTGGGCCAGCGCCAATTCGCGCGCCGCATCGCCGGACAGCCGCTTGAGCTTGCGCGGCGCCAGCATCACGTTGTCGAGCACGCTGAGATGCGGGAAAAGATTGAAATGCTGGAACACCATGCCAACCCGCTGCCGCACGGCGTCGGGGTCGTCGGTCAACACGGACTTCCCGTCGAGCAGGATGTCGCCCTGATCGGGCTCATTCAACCGGCTCAACGCGCGCAGCAGAGTGGACTTTCCGGAGCCCGACGGCCCGATCACCGCGACGGTGTTGCCGGCCGGGGCGGCGATGTCGACACCGCGCAGCACCTTGTTATGGCCGAAGGATAGGTGAATCCCCTTGCCTTCCAGTGCAACTGATGTGCTCATATCATCTCCTGCCCGACGGTCAGTGCTGCCGGATCTTCCGGTCTGCCTTGCCGGAGCCGGGTGTCGACCACGTTGACCAGGTGGGTCAGTGGGATGGTCAGCAGCAGGTAGAACAAGCCGGCGGCCACC
Organism: uncultured Actinomycetota bacterium; assembly: GCA_963822655.1. Classification (GTDB taxonomy): domain Bacteria; phylum Actinomycetota; class Actinomycetes; order Mycobacteriales; family Mycobacteriaceae; genus Mycobacterium. Next base: position 18,454 of record CAWGIJ010000010.1, on the reverse strand, counting down.
AGCGGCGAGAGGCTGCCGGTCTGGGCGTTGAGGTCGCGGCCGACCTGGAACAGCTCGCGCTGGCCGGCGATGAGGCCCAGGAAGTACACCAGCGCTGAGCCTTTCAGCAGTGCGATGAACTGGTTGACGAGTGCGGGCAGCACCCGGCGGATGCCCTGTGGGATCACCACCATGCGCATCCCGGTCCGATAACTCAACCCCAACGCGCGGGCGGCATCCAGCTGACCGGATTCGACGCTCTGGATGCCCGAGCGGAAGATCTCGCCGATGTAGGCCGCCGCGGTCAGCCCGAGCGCGGCGATACCGAGCGGGTAGGGGTTGTTGTGGGTCAATCCGCCGACGATCGGGCCGATGCCGAGCCCGATCAGCAGGATGATCACGACCTCGGGCAGGCCACGGAAGATGTCGGTGTAGATCCGCGCCGGCCAGCGCAGCCAACGGGTCCGCGAGACGCCGGCCACCGCGAGCACCATCCCGACCGCCAGTCCGACCGCACCGGAGCTCAGCGTGAGGATCAACGTGTTCGGCAGGCCCGTCGTGACCATCGCCGGGATGGCCTGCTTGTAGAGCTCCCAATCGAAAAACGACTCCTTCAGCTGAGTCAGCGTCGACTTCGGCGGCGGCGGGCGTTCGGTGGTGTGGTTGCGCGCGGCGATCGCGGCGAAGTCCGGAAGATGCGGCGTGGCAGCGGCTTTCGATCCCGGCTTCCAGCCCGGGGGCAACGGTTGCGGAGTCCAGTCGGTATAGAGCTGCGACCAGGTGCCGTCGGCGACCACCGCATCCAGGCCCGCGTTCAGCGCGTCGATCAACGGCTGGTTGTCCTTGCTCACGCAGTACGCGATGAAGTTACCCAGCCCGAACGTGTAGCCGACGACGGTCGCGGTGTCGCCGTGCCGCATGACCTTGGTGGCCTCCATGGCCGGAGCCACCCAGGCGTCGAGCTGGCGGTTCTTCAGGCTGGAGTAGAGGGTGGTGAAGTCGGGGAACTTGACCGGCTCCATGTGCAGGGTGTTCTCGACGTAGGCCTCCTCGACGGTGCCTTGAATCGCACCGACCCGCTGTCCGGGGTGGAGGTCGTTGAAGCCGTGGATGCCTGAGCCGGTGGGCACGATCAGCGACAGAAAACCGAAGTCGTAGCCATTGGTGAATCCGACTGTGTGGCGGCGTGCTTCGGTGGCGATGATCGACGACGAGCCGACGTCGAAGCGTCGCCCGGCGACCTGCGCCAGCAGCGCGGAGAACTCGGTGCCGACGAAGCTGATCCGCAGGCCCAGTTTGGCCGCGATCGCCCGCAACAGCTCGCTGTCGAAGCCGGTGAAACGCCCGCCGCTGAGGCAGCTGCTCGGCGGCCCGCCGGGCTGGGTGCCGACCGTCAGCGTCCCGGGGGTGATGAGGCCCAGCGCGTCGATGTTCACCGAGCTCAACGGCTCCACATCCGCGGTGGTGTGGGTGTCCGCCTCCTGCGGCTGGTCGGAGGTCGACAGGTTCGCCGGAAGCGGACGCGCTCCTTCCTTGCCGACCGGCTTGCACATGTGCGGTTCGGCGACGGCCGGACAGACCGGTGCCAGGCCGTAGGTCAGGAGGATGATCGCCAGCAGCGCAACGAGTTTCGACGCGCGAGCGGTCATGCCCTATCACGCCACCGGCAAAGCGCTTCGGCGTCTTTCAGATCGTAGTCCGGGCCGTTGACGCCGACGGTCAGCAGCGTGACGCCCAGTGCCACCAAGCCTTCGGCGTCGGTGAGCAGGTGCTCGACGTTGACGCCGGCCGAGCGCTCGATGGTGCCGGGGTCGCGGCCGACCGCCGTGCAGTGCTCGGCCAGCACCTCCGCCGCCTGCGGGTAGCTGTCGACGGTGGTGAACCCGTGCCAGATGTCGGCGTGCTCGGCGACCTGCCGCAGCGTCTTCTTCGGGCCCTTGCCGCCGACCAGGATCGGGATGTCGCGGACGGCCGCCGGGTTCAGCCTGGCCAGCCGGGACTTGATCCGGGGCATCGCGTCGGCCAGGTCGTCGAGCCGACTGCCGACCGTGCCGAACTCGTAGCCATACTCGTCGTAATCCTTTTCCTTCCAACCGGATCCGATGCCCAGGATCAGTCGGCCGTCCGATATGTGGTCGACGGTGCGGGCCATGTCGGCGAGCAACTCCGGGTTGCGGTACGAGTTGCACGTCACCAGTGCGCCGATCTCGATGCGCGAGGTCTGCTCGGCCCAGGCGCCGAGCATGGTCCAGCATTCGAAGTGCGCGCCGTCGGGATCGCCGTAGAGCGGGAAGAAGTGGTCCCAGTTGAAGGCGATGTCGACGCCGATGTCTTCGCATCGACGCACGGCGTCGCGCAGGTTGCGGTACTCGGGGGAGTGCTGGGGCTGCAACTGGACGCCGATGCGGATCGGCCGGTCGGGCGAAGGCATGGCCACCACGGTAGGCGTGTGCCCTGGTTAGCGCGAGAGTGCACCGCGCAGGATCTCGATCAGTGCCAGCGGCTGGTCGCTCTGCACGGAATGGCCCGAATTCTCGACGATCTGGATGCCCCGGAATTGCTGTGCGCGCGCCGCCAATTCGTCGGCGTCTTCCTCGGTGACGAAGGGTGACCACCCGCCGCGAACCAGCCTGACCGGCACCGACAGGCCGGCGAAGTCATCCCAGAGGCTGTCGAAGTCGGGAATTTTGCGGATGCTGTCGTACCGCCAGGTCCAGGTGCCGTCGTCCTGCTGATGCGAGTTGTGAAAGACACCGCGCCGCAGCGACTTCCGATCACGGTGCGGAGCGGCGGCGGTGGTGACCTCCAGAATCGCGTCGAAGCTGGGGAAGGTTCGCTCGCCGGCCACCAGCGCGACGGTGCCCTGTTGCTCGGTGGTCATCTCCGCGTAACGACGCAACGCCGACGGGGTGACGTCGACCAGCACGAGTTCGCGGACCAGCGGGGGCGCGATGGCGCCCAACCCGATCGCGGTCAGCCCGCCCAGCGACATGCCGACCACCAACTCGGCGTCCGGCGCGAGATCCGCGATCACCGGCTTGATCGCCGCGGCGTTGTTCTGCGGCGAGTAGTCGCCGTCCTCGCGCCACGCCGAGTGCCCGTGGCCGGGCAGGTCGACCGCGAGCGCGGGCACCCCGAGGCCCACTATTACCGTGTCCCACGTGTGTGCGTTCTGGCCGCCGCCGTGGAAGAACACCACCCGCGGCGACGAGTCGCCCCACTGCAGCGCGCTGATGCCGTCGGCCTCGACCCGTCGCACCGGCGGCAGCGGACCCCCGACGCCGGCCTGCTCGGCATTCTCGGACAGCAGGCCGAATTCGGACAGTCCAACCAGGTCATCGTCGGTGATGTCGGTCATGACCTTGGACCTTAAGGGACCTAGAGGATGTAGCGCCGGCGGATACCGCGGAATCGCTCCCACATCGCGGCGGTGCGCTCGGCGTCGGTGGCCATCGTCGTGCCGGCCGGTAACGCGTCACGCAATTCATGGAACCCGACAACCCGCGTGCTGAGCACGGCGGGCCGGCCCTCCAGCATGTGCCGGTACGTCAGGTTGCCGCGCTCGAATCCCTGGGTGTCCAGCCAGTTCTGCACGCCCGGATCACGGTGCGCCATAACCAGCCGGATCCGGCCGTCGGCGTCGACCGCCGTCCGGCTCGGCGTGTAGCTCACCGGCCGGTAGAGGTAGTCCATGCTGTTGAAGAACACGCCCATGTTGGTCAGCATCCACAGCCCGTCGTGCGCGTCGAACTCGATGATCAGCGCCTGGTCGGGGCCCAGCTCCCAGTACATGTTGGCCGCCGCCCGGCCGCGCTTGGCATCCGCGCCGGTGGCTTCGATGGCGGGGAAGGTGTTCGGGTGGTCGGCGTCGACGCCGCCGTAGCCGAACGGGAACTCCGGCCAGTCTGACATCAGACCTTCGACGAAGTCGCCGGCCCAGCTCATCGCCTCGACCATCACCTCCGCGGTGGGCAGCGGCTTAGGCGTGGACATGTCGATCCGCTCGATCCGGATCTGCGCGGGCTGTTCGTCCCAGCGGTCAAAACCCTGACGGATGAACAGCTTTCGCGAGTCGGGGGTGGTGGGGAGCCAGTTGCCGGGTCGTTCGGGACCGCCGATGTACAGCTCGAACTGTCCGTCGGTGCCGACGTCGGTGATGTTGGCTTCCGGTGTGTCACCGAACGGCTCGTGCAGCACTCCGGGTCCGGGGTTGCGACGGCCCTGAACGGTGACGTTGAAGAAGGGGGCGGTGCCGCGGATGCCGGTCAGCCGGTAGGTCGACCGGCCGTCGATCCATGCCTGCTGGTAGGTGAAGTCGCCGCAGTCGCCACCGAGTTTGCGTGTCGGGCCGCAGAATTCGTGCAGCACCGGGTAGCGGCTGTCGCGGGTCTCCAGAGCGAGATCGAACGCCTGGCCGAGGTTTTGGGTGAGGAAGCGGTAGGCGTCGACGCGTTGCGCCCCGGACGCGGCGTTGGCGTCCTTGAAGACCCGCTCGCCCGCATCGCGCAACCGATCACAGAACGCGGTCCACGCGGCCTGTAGCGCTGCGTCGTCGGGCCCGTCGCCGAAGGACACGTCACGCACCCAACTTCTCGAGCATGGTCCCCACGACATCACAGGCCCGCCGGGCCGATTCGAGTCGCCCCTCTTTCTCGATGCGCGGGCCGATCAGCTCCAAGTCGAATCCGTGCGAGTAGCCGCCTCGCAACGCCTGTGCGACAAGCGATTCGATCGGGATCGTGCCGTCGCCGGGCACCGCGCGGCCGGGCAGCGCCCGGTCGCCGAGCACGTAGTCGCTGAGCTGGATCAACCGGGTGCGCGGCAGGGCGGCTGCCAGTGACTCCTCGATGTCGCCCTCTGCCCAGCAGTGGAACAGGTCGATGCAGAGGTACAGCCCGCTCATCTCGGCCAGCGCGATGCTGTCGCGCAGCGTGTGCGCGAAGTGCAGGTCGGCGTACAGGCTCGACGCGTTCTCGATCGCCAGCGCGACGCCTGCCTGCCCCGCGCGTTCCGCGCACGGTCCGACCGCGTCGCAGAAGCGTTGCGCCGCGTGCTTCCAGCCGAGTGGGCCGCGCCCACCGGTGAGCATGTAGACGGTGCCGGCCCCGATGTCCGCCGCGGCGTCGATCACCCGAGTCAGGGCGGCGGGCTCGGCGAACAGATGATAGACGGCCTCGACCGTGTAGTCGTTGTGCCGCATCAACTCTGGGAAACCCGGGTCGAGCAGCTGGCTGTCCAGGATGCTCAACCGGCTGACGCCCAGCTCGACCCAGTGCTGCTCCAATTCGGCGAGCGTGTCGCCGTAAAAGGTGACGTTGTGCACGGACAGCCGCTCGTGCGTCACGTCAGTCCCGGTTCTCGATCTCGATGCCGAATCGCTCACGGAACGGCTGGAATTCGTGGTGCAGGGCGTCGAGGTTCTCGCCGATGTCGATGAGTAGCTGCGTCGAATAGCGGAACTTGCCGTGCCGATCGCCGCGGTTGTCGGCGAGGTAGCGCCGCATCGCGTCCTCGGCCTGCGGCGTCACCTCGCGGCCCGCGAAAGCGTAGTAGCGCCGCACGGTATCGACCTGGTCGGCCACGAAGTCGGTGTAGCGGACGTGCAGGATGCGTGGGTCGTCGACCATCGGGTTGCCCATCGTGTTCGCGACGCCGGCCCGGGTCAGCTCCAGGTGCATTGTGGCCAGCGCGTGCAGATCGACCGAGCCGACCATGCCGTCGGCGATGTCGGCCATCATCATCGTGCGGGACGCGGCGACCTGCACCGGGTCGCGATGTAGCCAGACCAGCGTCGCGTCGGGATAGGCCGCGAACATCTCGGCCAGCCGGAAGCCGTGAAATCCTTTGAGCACCCAGTGCTTTCGCGGCCGGTGATATTGCAGTTGCTGCAGCATCGCCTTGTGCAGCCGATACTGTGCGGCGGCGTCGGTCGCCAGGCCACCGACCAGCGACTGCATGGGGACCCGCCACCAGGCCGTCGGCGTCATCACCCGGAAGTCGAACGCCCAGGTGCGCTCGTCCTCGGGCAAGCCGTCGCCGAGCATGTCGTTGTACGGGTGGCTGTGCAGCCACTTAGGCATCTTGGCGTTGATCTCGCGCCAGTCGTCGTCGGCCCGCACGCGCCGGGGGTCGTCCTCGTTCGATAGGCCGGGCGGTGGCGACGGGTACATCACTTCCCAGAATCGCAGCGCGCGAGCGTCGGGGTCGACCGACATCAGTGCGTGCATCAGCGTTGTGCCCGAACGGGGTTCACCGGTGACGAACATCGGCTTGTCGATCACCTCGTCGGCGATCGGATAGCGGTTGCGGTCTTCGAGGAATTCCAGTCGCGACGTCAGCAGCCACCGGCACACCTCGGCCGCGGCGGCGTTGCCGGCAGTGTCCATACCCAGGCCGTTGAGATGCTCGACGGCCACCGTGAAGCGCTCCGGCAGCGTGGGGTCGCCGTAGTCGGTCAGCCCGGTCTCCTCGGCCGCGCCGGCCAGTAGCGCCGCGGCATCCAGGCTCACCGGACGTCCCCACACAGGGCTAGTAATTCATCTTCGGCGGCAAGGACATTCGCCGCGGAGGCCGCGGAATAGGCGAGGCCGGCCATTGCCCCGTAGTCGAGAATCTTGGGTACCCGCAGGCCGGCATCTACGTAGGTCTTGATGATCGCGGCCACCTCCTTCGGCGTGCCGTGCGGCACCACGGCCAGCAGCATCTCGGGCTGCGTCTTGGCCATGAACTCGAGGATCCGCTCGCGGGTGAGCACCGCGGGGTCGATGTCCTGGAAGCCGCGCCAGCCCAACCCCATCGGATGCTCGAAACCGAAGCCGCGCAACGTCTCCGCGGACACCTGCAGCAGAAAGGCCTTCACCAGCGGCGTCTGGAGGATCTCCGCCAGCGCGGCCTCGTCGTCACCGATGAAGCAGACCTGGATGAAGCACGGCGTGATCGCCAGCGGATCCCGGCCCGCACGTTCGGCGGAAGCCCTTACGGCGGAGAGCATTTCGGCGTAGTGCTCGGGCGTCCACGCGCCGGCCGGCCACCAGCCGTCGGCGTAGCGGCCGGCGATGTCGAGCATCCGCGGGCCGCTGGCCCCGATCCAGATCGGTGGCGGCCGGCCGTCATAGGGCTCGGTGTCGAGGCGGGCGTGCTGCAGCGTGTAGAACTGCCCGTCGAAGTCGACGGGCCCATCGCTCTGCCACAGCAACCGGATCACCTGCAGGGCTTCCTCGAATCGCGCGACGGGTCTCGCGAAGTCGAAACCGTAGGGCAGCGTGTTCTCGCTCTCGCCGCTGCCGAGGCCGAGCACAAATCGTCCGCGGGCCACATGGTCGATCGTCAGCGCGGTCTGGGCGAGCATCGCGGGATGGCGCCGGACGGTGTCGACGACCGCGGAGACGAGCGGAACATTTTTCGTGAGTGCCGCCGCGGCAGAGGCCACCGCCAAGCCGTCGAGGTGCCGGTGCGGTGAGGGCGAAACGGTTGCCAGGTCGGTGAATTCGGGTGTCCAGATCGAGTCCGGCCAGAAGCTGACCATGTGGTCGGGCAGCCAGATCGAGTGGTAGCGGCCGTTGTCGAAATCGTCGAGCCGCGACAGATCCAGCGGCAGGGTGGTACGCAGGAACGCGGCGGGCTGAACCTTCATCGAGAACTGATGCTAAGCACTTGCTCAGCACCGTGGTGGCCGAATCGAGCATCTGGTGAACATGCGCCGATGTGCCCGCCTCACAGCGACAACGTGTCTGCCACACGTCGCCCGCCGCACGATTTGTCGCTCGAAGGTGGGCACATTGGCACATGCCCAGAAACGAAAGTGCGGTGAAGTCGCACGAAGCGACCTCACCGCACAATCGGCACATCGAAGGGTTACCCCTCGATAATGAACTCTTCGAGCTGGGTCCGGGCAATGTCGTCGGGCAGCTGCTTCGGCGGGCTCTTCATCAGGTAGGCCGACGCCGCCACGACCGGTCCACCGATGCCGCGGTCCTTGGCGATCTTGGCCGCGCGCACGGCGTCGATGATGACGCCGGCCGAGTTCGGCGAGTCCCACACCTCGAGCTTGTACTCCAGGTTCAGCGGCACGTCACCGAAGGCGCGGCCCTCGAGACGGACGTAGGCCCACTTGCGGTCGTCGAGCCACCCGACGTGGTCGGACGGGCCGATGTGCACGTCTTTGGTCTTGAACTCGCGCTGCACGTTCGACGTGACGGCCTGGGTCTTGGAGATCTTCTTGGACTCCAGCCGCTCCCGCTCGAGCATGTTGAGGAAGTCCATGTTGCCACCGACGTTGAGCTGCATGGTGCGGTCGAGCTGCACACCGCGGTCCTCGAACAGCTTGGCCATCACGCGGTGCGTGATCGTCGCGCCGACCTGGCTCTTGATGTCGTCACCGACGATCGGCACGCCGGCGTCGGCGAACTTCTTGGCCCACACCGGGTCCGACGCGATGAACACCGGCAGCGCGTTGACGAAGGCCACGCCCGCGTCGATCGCGCACTGGGCGTAGAACTTGTCGGCTTCTTCCGAACCCACCGGCAGGTAGGACACCATGACGTCGACGTTGGCGTCCTTGAGCGTCTTCACCACATCGACAGCCTCGGTGTCGGAGATCTCGATCGTCTCCGCGTAGTACTTTCCGATGCCGTCGAGGGTCGGGCCGCGCTGCACGGTCACGTTGGTCGGCGGCACGTCGGAGATCTTGATGGTGTTGTTCTCCGACGCGAAGATCGCCTCGGACAGGTCGAAGCCGACCTTCTTGGCGTCCACGTCGAACGCGGCGACAAACTTCACGTCGCGCACGTGGTACTGCCCGAACTTCACATGCATCAAGCCGGGCACGGCGCTGTTCTCGTCAGCGTCGTAGTAGTACTGGACGCCCTGTACCAGCGAGGACGCGCAGTTTCCGACGCCGACAATGGCAACACGGACCTCGGTGGACGCCTGCGGCGCGTTCTGCTCACTCATACTGGCGTTCTCCTTGCTTCTCCATAGGGGAATTTCTTCGGGGTTTTCTCGGCACTACGCCTGTTCGGCGCTGCGTTGCGCAACACGTTCGGCCGCGATCAGCTCGTTGAGCCAATTCACCTCACGCTCGCTGGACTCCAGCCCCAGTTGGTGCAGCTGGCGGGTGTAGCGATCCAGCGAGTTGCTGGCCCGCGCGATTGCTTCACGCAGGCCTTCTCGACGTTCTTCCACCTGGCGGCGGCGGCCCTCCAGGATGCGCATCCGCGCCGCGGCCGGTGTGCGGTTGAAAAACGCCAGGTGCACACCGAAGCCGTCGTCGGTGTAGTTGTGCGGTCCGGTGTCGGCCACCAACTCGCTGAAACGCAGCCGGCCCGCTTCGGTCATTTCGTACACCCGCCGGGCCCGCCGCACCGGAGTTCCGGCCGGCGCAGCGTTCTCGGCAATCATTCCGTCGGCCTGCATCCGCCGCAGTGCGGGATACAGCGAACCGTAGGAGAATGCCCTGAACGCCCCGAGCAGTCCGGTCAACCGTTTGCGCAGTTCGTAGCCGTGCATGGGCGACTCGAGCAGAAGTCCCAGGATGGCCAGCTCCAGCATCGAGTCACCTCCTTTGCCCGAGTGAGTGTTGCGCTGTTATGTCGAGTAACAGTCTCGCGTAATAGTATCGGCCCGATATATTCGGCGCTACTTCGGGCGGCCAGCTAAAGTTCGCCACCCGTTCAACCGCCCGTCGCCGCGAGGTCAGGACTGGCACGCCCAGTTGGAATCAGGCTGGTTGGAAGCCTGTTGATGACGGACGCCGCCGGGCATAACCAAACAACGTGTCCATCCACTTGCATTGGTTCCTCCCGACTTACGGGGATTCGCGCGACCTGATCGCCGGCGGGCATGGCAGCAGCATGCGCGGCGACCGTCCCGCCGACCTGAAGTACCTCGTCCAGCTCGCCCAGGCGGCCGAGATCAACGGCTTCGAGGCGGTGCTCACGCCGACCGGACTGTGGTGCGAAGACGCCTGGCTGACCACCGCGATGCTGATCGGCAACACCGAGACGCTGAAGTACCTGGTCGCATTCCGCCCCGGATTGATCAGCCCCACGCTGGCCGCACAGATGTCGGCCACCTTCCAGTGGCAGTCGCAGGGTCGGCTGCTGCTCAACGTCGTCACCGGCGGCGAGAGCTCCGAGCAGCGTGCCTTCGGCGACTTCCTGGAGAAGCAGGACCGCTACGCCCGCTGCGGCGAGTTTCTCGACATCGTCCGCCAACTGTGGACCTCCGAAACGCCGGTGACCGTCGACGGCGAACACCTTCGCGTCGAGAAAGCCACCCTGGCCCGCCGCCCGGACCCGTTGCCGGGCGTGTTCTTCGGCGGTTCGTCACCGGAGGCCGGTGACGTCGCGGCGCGCCACGCCGACACGTATCTGACCTGGGGCGAGCGGCCCGAGCAGGTCAAGGAAAAGCTCGACTGGATCCGCGGCCTGGCCGCCCAGCAGGACCGCCGGCTGACCTTCGGCATCCGGCTGCACGTCATCTCCCGCGACACCAGCGAGCAGGCGTGGGCGGAGGCCGAGCGACTGCTGGGTGCGCTCGACCCCGCGACGGTGGCCGCCGCGCAGGCCTCGCTGGCCCGCTCGGAGTCGGTAGGCCAGCGTCGGATGCGCCAATTGCACGGCGGTGGCGAGAATTACAGCGCCGGGGTTGAGGCGCGACAGCTGGAGATCTACCCGAACCTGTGGTCCGGCGTCGGTCTGGTGCGCGGCGGCGCCGGCACCGCCCTCGTCGGCTCGCACGCCGAGGTCGCGGAGCGCATCGCGGACTACGCCGACCTCGGGCTCGACCACTTCATCCTGTCCGGCTACCCGCATCTGGAAGAGGCTTACATCTTCGGCGAGGGGGTGCGCCCGATCCTCGCCGAGCGCGGTCTGCTGGACGACAGTGCGCGCCTCGGCCGCCGGCCCGAGCCGGTGCGGACGGCATTCTTGCCCAGCGTCGTAGCGGGGCGTTGAGGAACGGGCAATCCGGCCGACGTCCGAAACGTCGCCGACCTACCTCTCCGCACCGCGCGCGCGGACGTACTCTGGTCATCGTGCGATTGCAGCGACAGGTGGTGGACTACGCGCTCAAGCGCCGGTCGCTGCTCGCCGAGGTCTATGCCGGCCGCACCGGTGTCACCGAAGTCTGCGACGCCAATCCCTACCTGCTGCGTGCTGCCAAGTACCACGGCAAGGCCAGCTCGGTGATGTGCCCGATCTGCCGCAAGGAGCCCCTGACGCTGGTCTCGTGGGTGTTCGGCGAGCACCTCGGCGCGGTGTCGGGGTCTGCGCGGACCGCCGAGGAGTTGGTGTTGCTAGCGTCGCGGTTCGAAGAGTTTGCGGTACATGTGGTGGAGGTATGTCGAACCTGCAGCTGGAATCACTTGGTCAAGTCGTATGTGCTCGGCGCGACACCCGCAGCGCGTCCGCCGCGCAAGCGCAGCACCCGGACGGCGCGCGACGGCGCCCGCACGGCCAGTGAATAACGAAGGGCAGCAAGACCACTCAGCCTCTGACAACCCGCAAGGGACAGGGGCTGATGGCGGGTCGAAGCAGCCTCGGCGCAGCCCTTCGGGTCCCACTGCCCCCGCCGACGACCGGCTGACGACGATCCTTCCTCCGGTGCAGGACGACACCCCGAACCGCTTCAAGGACCCGATCGACGCGGTGAAGGCTGCCCTCGACGGCCGCCCGACATCGCGATCGACCTCCGAGCGACGCGACCCACTCGAGATGGCCTCCTCCGCGCTGAGCGCGAAGTCGCCGCCGCGTAGGCCTCCGACCGGCGGACCACCGCCACCGCCGAGTGGCCCCGCGAAGGGTGGCCCAGCGAACGGAGGTCCACCCCGCAAGCCGCCGCCGCTACCAGGTTGGGCGCAGCGACTCGACTGGGAGTGGCTGCACCACATCAATTGGAAATGGGTCCGCCGCGGGCTCCTGGTCGGCGCGGTGGTCATCCTGCTACTGCCGATCGTCACCTTCGCGATGGCCTACACGATCGTCGACATCCCCAAGCCCGGTGACATCCGGACCAACCAGGTGTCGACGATCCTGGCCAGCGACGGCTCAGAGCTGGCGAAAATCGTTCCACCCGAAGGCAACCGGGTCGACGTGAACATCGACCAGGTGCCGGTGCACGTCCGGCAGGCGGTGATCGCCGCCGAGGACCGCAACTTCTACTCCAACCCGGGCTTCTCGTTCACCGGGTTCGCGCGGGCGTTCAAGAACAACGTCTTCGGCGGCGACACCCAGGGCGGCTCGACGATCACGCAGCAGTACGTCAAGAACGCATTGGTCGGAGCGCAGCGCGCCGGCGTCGGCGGCCTGGTCCGCAAGGCCAAGGAACTGGTCATCGCCACAAAGATGACGGGGGAGTGGTCGAAAGACGATGTGCTGCAGGCCTATCTGAACATCATCTACTTCGGTCGCGGCGCCTACGGAATCTCGGCCGCGTCACGGGCCTACTTCGACAAGCCCGTCGAGCAGCTCACCGTCGCGGACGGGGCACTGCTGGCTGCACTGATCCAACGGCCGTCGACGCTCGACCCCGCGGTCAACATGGTGGGTGCGCAAGGTCGGTGGAACTGGGTGCTCGACGGCATGGTCGACGACAAAGCCCTGTCGTCGAGAGACCGCGCCGCCCAGCAGTTCCCGCCGACCGTGCCCCCCGAGCGGTCCCGCGAGCAGAACCAGACCACCGGACCCAACGGGCTGATCCAGCGCCAGGTGACCAAAGAGCTGATGGAGCTCTTCAACATCGACGAGCAGACGCTGAACACCCAGGGCCTGCAGATCACCACCACGATCGACCCGACGGCGCAGAAGGCCGCCGAGGACGCGGTGGCGAAGTATCTGGCCGGTCAGAACGCCGACATGCGGACCGCGGTCGTGTCGATCGACCCGCACAACGGCGCAGTGAAGGCCTATTACGGGGGATCGGACGCGCACGGATTCGATTTCGCCCAGGCGGGCCTGCAGACCGGGTCGTCGTTCAAGGTGTTCGCGTTGATCGCCGCGCTCGAGCAGGGCATCGGGCTGGGCTACCAGGTGGACAGCTCGCCGCTGACGGTCAACGGCATCAAGATCACCAACGTCGAGGGTGAGGGCTGCGGCGTCTGCAACATCGCCGAGGCGCTCAAGCGGTCGCTGAACACGTCGTACTACCGGCTGATGCTCAAGCTGAAGAACGGTCCTGAGGACGTGGCCGAGGCCGCGCACCAGGCCGGAATCGCGGGCAGCTTCCCGGGCGTCGATCACACGCTGTCCGAGGACGGCAAGGGCGGCCCACCCAACAACGGAATTGTGTTGGGCCAGTATCAGACTCGCCCGATCGACATGGCCTCGGCCTATGCCACGTTGGCCGACTCGGGCATTTACCACCGCCCGCACTTCGTGCAGAAGGTGGTCAACGCCGACGGCAAGGTGCTGTTCGACGCCAGCGGTTCCGACAACAACGGCGAACAGAAGATCCCGAAGGACGTCGCGGACAACGTCACGTCGGCGATGCAGCCGATCGCCGCGTGGTCGCGCGGCCACACGCTCGCCGGCGGACGGCCATCGGCGTCCAAGACCGGCACCACCCAGTTCGGTGACACCGACGCCGACAAGGACGCCTGGATGGTCGGCTACACCCCTTCGCTCTCGACGGCCGTGTGGATCGGCACCGTGCGCGGCGACATTCCATTGGTGACAAAGGGCGGTGCCGCGGTCTACGGGTCCGGTCTGCCATCGGACATCTGGAAAGCGACGATGGACGGCGCCCTGAAGGGCACCAACAACGAGACCTTCCCCAAGCCCACCGCGATCGGCGGCTCCGCCGGGGTGCCGGCCGCGCCGCCGCCCCCGCCCGAACCGCCGCAGATGACCGTCATTCAGCCCACCATGGAAATCGCACCGGGCATCACGATCCCGATCGGCCCGCCCACCACCGTGCCGGTGGCGCCCGCGGGTCCGCCGCCTCCGCCGGGAGCGCCGCCGCCGGGTCCCCCGCCCCCGCCGTGACGGATCGCACCGACATTTCGCCGGGGCGGCTCGCCACCGACCTGCGGTCCGCCGACGATCGGGATTGCCCCAGCCGCAACGATTTTCTGGGTTCAGCGCTGTCCAACGTCGTCGGCGGTCCGGTCGGCAGACACGCGATCCTCGGGCGCACGCGAATGATGACGCCGTTGCGGGTCATGTTCCTGATCGCGCTGGTGTTCCTGGCACTGGGCTGGTCGACCAAGGCGCCCTGCCTGCAGACCATCGGCACCGGACCGGGCGATCAGCGCGTCGCCAACTGGCAGAACCAGCGCGCCTACTACGAACTCTGCTACTCCGATACCGTGCCGTTGTACGGCGCAGAATTGTTGAGCCAGGGCCGTTTTCCCTACAAGTCGAGCTGGATCGAGAAGGACGGCAGCGGCCGGCCGCAGACCCGCTACGACGGCCGGCCCGCCGTGCGTTACATGGAGTATCCGGTGCTCACCGGGGTCTACCAGTACGTATCGATGTCGTTGGCCAAGACCTACACCGCCGTCAGCAGGATGATCCCGCTACCGGTGATCGCCGAAGTGGTGGTGTTCTTCGACGTCGCCGCACTCGGCCTGGCGTTGGCCTGGCTGGCGACGCTGTGGGCCACCGCCCGACTGGCCGGCCGCCGGGTGTGGGACGCCGCTCTGGTGGGGGCGTCACCGCTGGTGATCTTCCAGATTTTCACCAACTTCGACGCGCTGGCAACGGCTTTCGCGCTCGGTGGGTTGTTGGCGTGGGCGCGGCGACGGCCGCTGCTCGCCGGGCTGTTGATCGGTCTGGGCGGCGCGGCGAAGCTCTATCCACTGTTGCTGCTGGGCCCGCTGCTGGTGCTGGGCCTGCGGACCGGTCGGCTGCGCGAGGTGGCCCGCACCGCTGCCACGGCCGGTGTGACGTGGCTGCTGGTGAATCTGCCTGTACTGCTGCTATTTCCGCGAGGATGGTCGGAGTTCTTCCGGCTCAACGCCCGTCGTGGCGAGGACATGGATTCGCTGTACAACGTCGTGCGGTCGTTCACCGGCTGGCAGGGCTTCGACACCGACCTGGGTTTCTGGCAGCCGCCGACCAACCTGAACTGGATCGTGCTGGCGCTCTTTGTATTCTGTTGCACGGCAATCGGTTACATCACGCTGACGGCGCCGCGGCGACCGCGGCTGGCGCAGTTGGCGCTGCTGGTGGTGGCGGCGTTCCTGTTGACCAACAAGGTGTGGAGCCCGCAGTTCTCGCTGTGGCTGGTGCCGCTGGCGGTGCTGGCGCTGCCGCACCGTCGAGTCCTGTTGGCGTGGATGACCATCGACGCGCTGGTGTGGGTGCCCCGGATGTACTACCTCTACAGCGTGCCGGATCGCGGGTTGCCCCAGCAGTGGTTCACCACGACGGTGCTGCTGCGCGACACCGCGGTGCTGATCGTTTGCGCGCTGGTGCTGCGCCAGATCTACCGGCCCGAGGAAGACCTGGTGCGCTGGGGCGGCCGGGTCGACGATCCGGCCGGCGGGGTGTTCGACCGCGCCCCGGACGCGCCGCCCGGTTGGTTTCCGGCCTGGCTGCGACCGCGCGGGCTGCAGCCACCGTTAGCGCAGGATTTCGCGACCCCGGCCCCCGTCCGGTAGCCTACGACGGTTGCCGACGCAGGCGACCCTCCTGCCGTGGGGATTCCCGCGGCCGCACACGACCATAGGAGGTGATGAGGTTCCCATGCGTCCATACGAAATAATGGTCATCCTCGACCCCACGCTCGACGAGCGCACCGTGGCTCCGTCGCTGGAGACCTTTCTGAACGTTGTCCGCAAGGACGGTGGATCGGTCGACAAGGTCGACATCTGGGGCAAGCGCCGGCTGGCGTACGAGATTCTCAAGCATGCCGAGGGCATTTACGCGGTGATCGATCTCAAAGCCGAGCCCGCCACGGTGTCCGAGCTCGACCGTCAGCTCAGCCTGAACGAGTCGGTGCTCCGCACCAAGGTGATGCGCACCGACAAGCACTGATGCACATGCCTGGCTTCTCCCCGGGCCGTACCGGCCCGCATCGTCGCCAGGCGCCTGTTGGCGAATGACCGCAGCACGTCCGAGCCGTTGCGTAGGCTCAGCCTGACTCGCTTCTAACATTCGCCGATTCTGAGCGGA
Organism: uncultured Actinomycetota bacterium; assembly: GCA_963822655.1. Classification (GTDB taxonomy): domain Bacteria; phylum Actinomycetota; class Actinomycetes; order Mycobacteriales; family Mycobacteriaceae; genus Mycobacterium. The sequence continues at coordinate 2,360 of CAWGIJ010000010.1, read as the reverse complement.
CCCGAACGGACTTAGGAGATCACCGTGGCTGGTGACACTGTCATCACGGTTATCGGAAACCTGACTGCCGACCCCGAACTGCGTTTCACGCCGTCGGGCGCGGCCGTCGCGAACTTCACGGTGGCGTCGACCCCGCGACAGTTCGACCGTCAGACCAACGAGTGGAAGGACGGCGAAGCGCTGTTCCTCCGCTGCAACATCTGGCGCGAGGCTGCCGAGAACGTCGCCGAAAGCCTGACCCGAGGCGCGCGTGTGATCGTGAGCGGACGGCTCAAGCAGCGTTCGTTCGAGACCCGCGAGGGCGAGAAGCGCACCGTCGTCGAGCTCGAGGTCGACGAGATCGGGCCGTCACTGCGATACGCCACCGCCAAGGTGAACAAAGCCAGCCGCAGCGGCGGTGGCGGCGGCGGTTTCGGTGGCGGCGGCGGGTCTCGCAGCCAGTCGGCACCCCAGGCCGCACCTCAGGGTGGCGGCGGCAGCGCCGGCGGCGACGACCCGTGGGGCAGTGCCCCGGCATCGGGTTCGTTCGGCGGCGGCGACGACGAGCCTCCCTTCTAATCAACTTTTATCGACAGAACGAAAGAGAAAGACATGGCGAAGTCCACCAAGCGGCGTCCGGCCCCGGAAAAGCCGATCAAGGCACGCAAGTGCATCTTCTGCTCCAAAAAGGGCCAGGACATCGACTACAAGGACACCCAGCTGCTGCGCACCTATATCAGCGAGCGCGGCAAGATCCGCGCCCGCCGCGTGACCGGCAACTGTGTCCAGCACCAGCGCGACGTCGCGATCGCGGTCAAGAACGCCCGCGAGGTCGCGTTGCTGCCCTTCACCTCGTCGACGCGGTAAGCGCGGATAAACGCAGAACGGAATCAGCGAAACAATGAAGCTCATTTTGACCGCCGACGTCGATCACCTCGGTGCCGTCGGCGAGACCGTTGAGGTCAAGGACGGCTACGGCCGCAACTTCCTGCTGCCACGAGGCCTGGCGATCGTCGCGTCGCGAGGCGCGCAGAAGCAGGCGGACGACATCCGTCGTGCCCGTGACACCAAGCAGGTGCGCGACCTCGAGCACGCCAACGAGATCAAGGCCGCCCTCGAGGGCCTCGGCTCGGTCGCCCTCCCGGTGAAGACCGCCGGCGACTCGGGCAAGCTGTTCGGCTCGGTCACCACGAGCGCCGTCGTGACGGCGATCCGCAAGGCCGGCGGCCCGAACCTCGACAAGCGGGTGGTGCGTTTGCCGAAAGGCCACATCAAGGCTGTTGGCAGCCACCCGATCACGTTGCACGTTCACCCTGACGTCGACGTGAAACTCGCGCTCGACGTCGTCGCTGAGGCCTGAGCCTCCCCGACCGCTAACCCCTCGGTGGCAGCCCAACCGGCTGCCCCGGGGGGGTTTTTGTGTTTGCATAGCGAACTCATAGTCGCCAGCAACCGATAGCGAACGTTACCGTCCGTTAACGCTGTTAATCATTCGGCGAAACACAACACGCCCGAAGCGGCAACCGCAGCCGACACGCCGTAGAGATTCCCATCCACACAAAGTACGGGGGTGTGTGGTGCGCTTATCTGCGGTGATGTTGCAATGGCGCATATTGCTCCACAAGTTCTCCACAACCCCTCAACACGGGCGCAGACGGATATGCACACACCATCCACAGGTCTATGAACAACCGCGTTTGTTGTCCTCGTCAGCAACCTTTAGCGTCGACCCGTCGTGAGGTGATGCTGGCGTTCGAAGACCATCGACACGGCCCGCGGTGGGTGTCCCGCCGCCTGCGGGTCGTGGTGGTCACGAGGGCGAAGGCCGCTGATCCGTCCAGGGTGGGGGCCCTCCCTTTTGGGGGTGAGTTGGGCGGTCGGGCTGAGTCGAGCGATGTCGGTGGCGTGACTTAACGTCGTGCCATCGGCGTCGAATGTGCGTTCGAACGTTGTGGAGGAGGCGGGAGTTTTCGTGGCTGTCGTTGATGATTTGGGCCGTGCCAGTGCAGAAGCGCCGAGCGAGGACTACGGCCGTCAGCCGCCGCAAGATCTCGCGGCCGAGCAGTCGGTGTTGGGCGGCATGCTGCTGAGCAAGGACGCCATCGCCGACGTGCTGGAGCGGCTGCGGCCCAGCGACTTCTATCGCCCCGCGCACCAGAACGTCTACGACGCCATTCTCGATCTCTACGGGCGCGGGGAACCGGCCGATGCGGTGACGGTCGCCGCCGAGCTGGATCGCCGCGGGCTGCTGCGCCGGATCGGTGGGGCGCCCTATCTGCACACCCTGATCTCGACCGTGCCGACCGCCGCCAACGCGGGCTACTACGCGACCATCGTTGCGGAGAAGTCGCTGCTGCGCCGCCTCGTGGAGGCCGGAACGC
>CAWGIJ010000009.1:0-47543 GCA_963822655.1 uncultured Actinomycetota bacterium | reverse complement strand
GATATCTTGCAATACCGACTTCGGGCCGCCGACACAGCGGTCGATCTACGGTCGGCCCAGCCGACGCGGCAACCGAACTGCGGCGCCACTGAGCACCAGGGCGACGGCGGTGGTGCTGTGCACCAGCAACTCCGTTCCGCGCTTGAGATCGTCGGATCCGGCGGACTGGCGAAGGTCGTCGATGCGCTTGACCCTCACCCGTTCACTCTTCATGGCACGCCGTTTGCATGGCCAAATTACTCAAGAGTAGGGACATGGAGTAATCGCTAGGGAGGCCGCAGAAAACGGTCAAGAACACGTGGACCCGAAGTCCGGAATCCCGAATTGGAGAACCAGAATACCGCACTCGAGAAAGTCGGCAGGCAACACCCAATTTGAGAAAATAGGACTGCCATGCATCATCTGAATTTCGAAATTCTCGCCTGAATGGACGATTGCGGTCCTTCAGGGTTTGGGACTACCGTCTCTGCATGCCCTTGACTGATCGGGACGGCCGAACTGCTCGCCAGAGCGTGAGCCGATTGCTCAGCAGGGGAGTGCGTGACAGCGAAATGGCCGTCTCGCTCGGCCTTTCACTGAGCACCTACAGTCGCCGAAAAGACAAGTCCGACTTTCCGACTTACGCCGAACTGCGCCGGCTTGCCGATCGCCTGGGGGTCGACGAGACAATACTCCTCGTCGACTTCGGCCACGTCGATGTCGCCAGCCTCAACGACGAACTTCGCGAACGGTACTTGACTTACCGAAACGCTATCGACGTCATCACGTCCATGCGCAAGAACCCTAATCAGGGCAGCGAAGCGACGGCAGACATAAGCGGGATCGCGCAGTCCAACGGCTCATCCGAGAGCGCTCGGCAATGAATAGATTTTTTCAATGTTGAATGATTTATTTCATGGCCGCAATCCGATTAGGGAGTGTCGATGCCGGGCCGGAGTCGGGCGAAGGTGACCAACGTCCGGGTGCGCAGGGTGTCTTCATTCAGGTCATGCAGGCGGGCGACGAGCAGATCGTCCATCATCAGATGGCCACAGTCGGTGCCGTCGGGCGCCACCACCTGAAGCGGACGTCCATCCGCCTCAGCTAACACGTTCGCGGCGTGCCGCAGGGTGTCGCGGGTGCCGATCGAGCCGCCCACCGGAACCGGGGAAGCATCCTTTCGCATCACCTCTTCGACGAAGAAGGCTTCCAGCGGATCTGTGGTGTAGTCACACGTCAGATGCAACCCGCGCCGGGCGATCTTCTCGGTCAGCACTGATCGGTCGAGGATCAGCACCGATGCCGCATACGCCGTGAACGACGCGATGATCAACGGGAACAGCGCGGGCCAGGCGTGGGTGAGTTCCAGCGTGAACACGATTCCGGTCAGCGGCGCGCGCATCGCGGCGCCGACCACTGCGGCCAGCCCGAGGAGTGCCCAGAATCCCGGGAACACCGTCGGGAACCAGTGTCCGACAAGGCCTCCGAGCGCACCGCCGATCATGAACAGCGGTGCGAGCACGCCGCCCGAGGTACCGGAGCCCAGCGACAACGACCAAATCGCGGTCTTGACAATGAGGATGCCGATGATGAGCGAGAGCGTGGCTTGGCCGGTCAGCAACGCGCCGATCACGTCGTAGCCCACGCCGAGCGCACGCGGCTGGATCAGTCCACCGATACCGATGATCAGGCCGCCGATCGCGGGCCACCACATCCAATGAAAAGGCAAGCGGGAGAACAGATCTTCGGACAGGTAAACCAACCGGGTGGCCAGGATCGCTATCGCCGCGCCGCACACTCCGGCGACCAATGCGAATAGGTCGATGTTCCAGGCGATGTGGCTGACGTGCTGCGTCACCTGGAACACCGGGTCGGTGCCGAGGATGAATTCGCGCACCACGATCGCCGTCGCGACTGATGCGGTGACCGGAACCGTGCTACGCGGTCGCCATTCGAACAACAACAGCTCGACGGCCAACAAGATGGAAGCCAGGGGTGAGTTGAACGTTGCCGCCATGCCCCCGGCCGCGCCGGACACCAGCAGGATCTTGCGCTCGTCGGCGGTGAGGTGCAGGTGCTGGGCGAGGATCGAACCGAGCGCCCCGCCCGTCATGATGATCGGCCCCTCGGCACCGAACGGGCCGCCCGTACCGATGCTGATCGCCGCCGAAATAGGCTTCAGCACAGCAACTTTGGGATCCACACGGCTGCCCTGGGTGAGAATGGCCTCGATCGCCTCGGGCATGCCGTGGCCGCGGATCTTCTCCGACCCGACGCGGGCCATCACGCCGACGACGAGGCCGCCGGCGACCGGCGCGCCCAGCACCAGCCACCATGGATGATGTTGTGCCCCCGGAGCGACCAGGTCGACCGCCCACCGTTGATAAAAGACCAGGTTCGTCACCAGCCCGATGAGCCGGAGCAGGCACCATGCTGCACCCGCGGCCAATGCCCCGATGGGTACTGCCAGCGCTGCCATCAGCAGCATCCGTCGATCAACCACGAAGTCTGCCAATCGGGTGCTCATGACCGGACACCGAGATCGTCGACCATTTCGGCAGTATCGCGCACGATCCTGGGCCGCGTCTGTGGGGTCCCGGTTGGTGGCCGGCCGGTCGGGCTAGCCTGGCAGCAGCGCGTCGTCAGGTGAAGTGGCCCAGGCGATTTCGCTGAGATCGGTCAGCGCGACGACCGCCAGGGTTTCGTCGTCGCGAATCAATACCGAGTCGCTGACCAACGCCGGCATGGTCCAACCGTCCGCGTGCCGTAGCCGGATGACGGTGTTGGCGTAGTCGCGCAGCGCGGCGACAGTGCCTCCGCCCGGCGCGGTGAAGCAGTCGACCAGGGACTGTGCGGTCATCGACAACAGCTCGTCGCGGGAATAGCCGACCATCGCGGTGAAGGCCTTGTTGGCGAACTCGATGGAGCCACTGTCGTCGACGGCCAGGATCGGGACGGGAAGACGGCTGAGCGCGAGCAGGGCGGGGAAGTCGCGGAGGAATTCGGTTGCCGATTCGCCACGCGGACGCCCCTGGCGCTGGTCTTTGGCGAGCGACGCCGATTGAAGACCCACTGTCTCTAGGCTCCCTTCGGTTGTGCCCCTCCCTGGGGTGAGAGAGTACTTACTTACTCCTCAGGTTGCAATCGAGTAGCGTTGCCGACGTGCAAACGGCTGATCCCTCGAGTCGCGACCGGCTGCTCGATGCCGCGTTGGCGTTGTTCGCCCAACGTGGATACGCGGCGACTTCGACCTCGGAGATCCAGAAGGCGACCGGAATGTCCCCCGGCTCCGGGGCGCTCTACCGGCATTTCCGCAGCAAAAGCGAGCTACTGCGGGCTGCGCTGCGGCGGGGTCTTGATCGGATGCGAAACTCGCGGGCCTGGCAAGAGGCCAATACGCCAGCCGATCGGCTGGAGGCGTTGACCCGGGTCGCCGAGGCCGCGCAGCAGACGATCGTCGAGAACGCGGACCTGGTTCGGCTGATGTTGCACGAGCCGAACGCAGCTCCGGATCTCGTCGACGAATTGTGGGTGCACAACATGGCGTTTGCGTGCGCGACGATGGGTCATGCGCTGCGCGCCACCGCGAACGAGACCGGCGCCGAGATCGAGGATCCCGAGGCGATCAGCGCGGTGCTACTGGCCGGGCTCAGCTATGGGCCGGTGATGCAGGTGCTGCTCGGGCGACAACCCGGCGGAGTCGATCCCGAACGCTTCACGAACGCCTGGCTGCGGCTCAGCCGCGCAGTGTTCACCCACGGGGTCCCCACCGACTAAGCCGGCGGCGCTAGGCGAGCGACGCCAGCTGAGTGGGCTGATCGTGGCCGCGCAGAGTCACGCTGTCGCCCAATGACCATCGGGCCTGCTCGTCGTCGTCCGCGGCGCTGACGGTGTCGGAGGATGCCAGCAGCCGATGTGGATCCTTCTTGGCCAGCTCGCACAGCCGTGCCGCCTCGTTGACCGGTTCGCCGATCACGGTGTATTCGAATCTTTCCTTGGCGCCGACGTTTCCGGCGACGGCGTTGCCCGCCGTGACACCGATGCCGGCCTTGATCTCGGGCACCTCGTCCTCGAGACGACGGGCGATGGCGCGACCCGCACCCAGCGCCTGGTCCTCGGGACTGTCGAGATGGTTGGGCGCTCCGAACACTGCCAACACCGCGTCGCCCTCGAACTTGTTGACCAGCCCGTGGTGCCGGTCGACCTCTTCGACGATGACCGCAAAGAATCGGTTGAGCAGCTGGACGACTTCGGCAGCCGGCCGACTCGTCACCAACTGCGTTGAGCCGATGACATCGATGAAAACCACTGCGACATGGCGCTCTTCGCCGCCGAGCTGCGGCATGTCCCGTTCGGCGGCCGCGGCGACCTCCCGCCCGACGTGCCGGCCGAACAGGTCACGCACCCGCTCGCGCTCGCGCAGTCCATCGACCATCGCGTTGAATCCGCGTTGCAGCTCACCGAGTTCGGTGCCGTCGAACACCACCAGGTCGCCACGCAGGTCGCCGTCCTCGACGCGCTTGAGCGCGGAGCGCACGACTCGCACCGGCGTTGCCGTCAACCACGCCAGGATCCACATCAGCACGAAGCCGAAAATCAATGCGGCAGTGGAGATCACCAGAATCGCGACGGCCAACTGAGTCTTGCTGAGGTTGTCCAGCAGCACGCCGCCCAGCAGCGCGGTGACCATAATTCCGAGCATCGGAACTCCGGAGCCCAGCAGCCAGACGGTCAAGGTCCGGCCCATGATCCCGGGGGCCAACCGTCGCGTCGTTCCACCCGCCTCGAGAGCCTGCGCGGCCACCGGACGAAGCGCGAACTCGGTGAACAGGTAGCAGGCGGTCGAGACCAGAATGCCGCAGACGCTGACGCAGAAACCGACGATCGGGATGAACGTGCTGTCGGCCAGCCCGTAGAGCGTCGTCAGCAAGGCGGTGCCGATCACCCACAGCACCAGGACACCGAACGCCAGCCAGAACGGAGCGGTGAACGTCGCGTGCTCATCCTCAGGGGTGGGCGCTTGCTCTTCGATGGACCAGCGCAGCACGCCGATGGTCCGTCGGGTGATCAGGTAGACGCCGAGACCCAGGGCGATGACGCAGTAGGCCGGCGTGACGCCGAAGGTGATCCATAGGGGAGCGTCGCTGAAGACGCTCGGCTGCGGGAACGCGACGGTCAGCAGCAGCGTCGAGACGCCGATCCCGATCACGTTCGCCCCGACGATGAACACGGTCAGGATGAGCTGAATGCGCACCCGTCGGCGGGCCTGGCTCTCCGATACCTTGCCGAGCAGCCACGAACCGTACGCCGGTGTCTCCGCCAGTCGCCCGCTTTGCTGCGTCACCCGCTCCAGCACTCGCCCCAGCCGCTGCGCGGTCGATCGCTTAGCCATCATGGTGGCGTCAGCCTAATTGCTTATTCGGCTCATGCTTAAGGTGTGTTGCGTGCGCCTCGTCATCGCCCGTTGCACCGTGGATTACGTCGGACGCCTCACCGCTCATCTCCCGTCGGCCCGCCGGCTGCTGCTCTTCAAGGCCGACGGTTCGGTGAGCGTGCATGCCGACGATCGTGCCTACAAGCCGTTGAACTGGATGAGCCCGCCGTGCTGGTTCTCCGAGGAGGCGGACGGTGAAGTCACGGTGTGGGTGGTGCAGAACAAAGCCGGCGAGCAACTGCGCATCACGGTCGAGGATGTCGAGCACGATTCCAGTCACGAGCTCGGGGTCGACCCGGGTCTGGTCAAGGACGGCGTCGAGGCGCACCTGCAGGTGCTGCTCGCCGAGCACGTCGAGTTGCTCGGCGCCGGTTACACGCTGGTCCGCCGCGAATACATGACGCCGATCGGTCCGGTCGACCTGCTCTGCCGCGACGACCAGGGCCGCTCGGTGGCCGTGGAGATCAAGCGGCGCGGCGAGATCGACGGGGTCGAGCAGCTGACCCGCTACCTGGACCTGCTCAACCGGGACAGCCTGTTGGCGCCGGTGAGTGGAGTGTTCGCCGCGCAGCAAATTAAGCCGCAGGCGAAAACTTTAGCGACCGATCGCGGAATCCGTTGTCTGACATTGGATTACGACAAAATGCGCGGCATGGACTCCGATGAGTTCCGGTTGTTCTGAGCGGTCTCACTAGACTGTGCTCATGGCTCGACGTCGCGGTTCGCCGCGTCGGCAGCAGTCGATCGCACCGCTGCCGGCGCCGCGTCGCGTCGAGATGGGGCCGGACGGATACGAATACGAGGTGCGGCCGGTTGCTGCCGCACGCGCGCTCAAGACCTATCGCTGCCCGGGCTGTGATCACGAAATCCGTTCGAGCACAGCGCACGTGGTGGTGTGGCTGGCCGACTTCGGTGAGGTGGCCGTCGACGACCGACGGCACTGGCACACGCCGTGCTGGGCAAATCGGGCGACGCGCTCACCCACAAGAAAGTGGTCCTGAAAAGAAGTTACTCGGCGTCCTCGGACGGTTCGACCAGTTCGATCAGGACGCCGCCGGCGTCCTTGGGGTGGATGAAGTTGATCCGCGAGTTCGCTGTGCCGCGGCGGGGCGCGTCGTACAGCAGCCGGATACCTTGGTCGCGCAGCCGCTCGGTGAGCGCGTCGAGGTCACTGACCCGGTACGCGATCTGCTGGATGCCGGGGCCGCGCTTGTCGAGGAACTTCGCGATGGCCGACGACTCGTCGATCGGGGCCATCAGCTGAACCTGCGCGCTGCCGACTGCGGCGCCGCGCACCGAGAGCATCGCCTCGCGGATGCCCTGGTCGTCGTTGACCTCTTCGTGCAGAACGATCATGCCGAGATGGTCGTGGTACCACGCGATCGCGTCGTCGAGGTCGGGGACCGCGATGCCGACATGGTCGACCGCTGTCACCAGTGCGGTGCTGAGTACTCGACGGGTGTCAACTTGATCGGTGGTCATCACGTAACGGTAACCTGACCGATGAGAATCCGCTTCTCCCGATCTTGCTGATCGGCCCCCGAATCGCGCTGTGGAGGTAGTCATGACGACATCGGTGATCGTTGCTGGAGCACGGACGCCGATCGGCAAGCTGATGGGCTCGCTGAAGGACTTCAGCGCCAGCGATCTGGGCGCCGTCGCGATCAAGGGCGCGCTGGAGAAGGCGAACGTTCCGGCGTCGTTGGTCGAGTACGTGATCATGGGCCAGGTGCTGACGGCCGGCGCGGGCCAGATGCCGGCCCGGCAGTCGGCCGTCGACGCCGGCATCGGCTGGGACGTGCCGGCCCTGACCATTAACAAGATGTGTCTGTCCGGAATCGATGCCATCGCGCTGGCTGACCAGCTGATTCGCGCGGGCGAGTTCGATGTGGTGGTCGCCGGTGGCCAGGAGTCCATGACTAAGGCGCCGCACCTGCTGATCGACAGCCGCTCGGGCTACAAGTACGGAGACGTCACCGTGCGCGATCACATGGCCTACGACGGCCTGCACGACGTGTTCACCGATCAGCCGATGGGCGCGCTCACCGAGCAGCGCAACGACGTCGACAAGTTCACCCGCGCTCAGCAGGACGAGTTCGCGGCGCGCTCGCACCAGAAGGCCGCCGCCGCCTGGAAGGACGGCGTCTTCGCTGACGAGGTCGTGCCGGTGAGCATCCCGCAGCGCAAAGGCGATCCGCTGCAGTTCACCGAGGACGAAGGCATCCGGGCCAACACCACCGCCGAGTCGCTGTCCGGGCTCAAGCCGGCCTTCCGCAAGGACGGCACCATTACCGCCGGATCGGCGTCGCAGATCTCCGACGGCGCAGCCGCGGTCGTCGTGATGAACAAGGACAAGGCAATCGAGCTGGGCTTGACCTGGCTGGTCGAGATCGGTGCGCACGGCGTGGTGGCCGGCCCGGACTCGACCCTGCAATCGCAGCCCGCGAATGCGATCAAGAAGGCGATCGAGCGCGAGGGCATCTCCGTCGACCAGCTCGACGTCATCGAGATCAACGAGGCGTTCTCCGCGGTCGCGCTGGCCTCGATGCAGGAGTTGGGCGTCGACCCTGAGATCGTCAACGTCAACGGCGGCGCCATTGCGATCGGCCACCCGATCGGCATGTCCGGTGCCCGGATCGCCCTGCACGTGGCACTCGAATTGGCCCGTCGCGGCTCCGGCTACGGCGTTGCTGCGTTGTGCGGAGCCGGCGGCCAGGGTGACGCTCTAATACTCCGGGCTGGCTAGTTACCGGCCAGTACCGTTTGTGACCGGTGGGACTGGACAGACGTCCAGAAGTTTGCTGCCGGCGGACGAACCGCGGATTGACAACGCGTGATGTGATGTTGCTCATACGGTCGTCTGAACCGGATGAAACGCGACGGGCGGCGTCGTGCCAAACTTGATCTCGTGAGCCGTCCACGCCCCCCGATCGGGCCCGCGTTGTCCGGCGCGGTCGATCTGTCCGCCCTCAAGCAACCCCCTCCCGCTAGCGGTGACAGTCGCGCGGATGGGTCTACCGCCGCGGCAGCCGGCGTCGAGGTCAATGAGACCAACTTCGAAGACGAAGTACTGCTGCGCTCCAACCAACTGCCGGTGGTCGTGCTGCTGTGGTCGCCGCGCAGCGAGGTTTGCCTGGAACTGGCCGACATCCTGTCGGGTCTGGCCGCGCAGGACAACGGCAAGTGGGCGCTGGCGAGCGTCAACGTCGACGTGTCTCCGCGGGTCGCACAGATCTTCGGCGTCGAGGTGGTGCCCACCGTCGTGGCGCTGGCCGCCGGGCAGCCGCTGTCCAGCTTCCAAGGGGCCCAACCGCCGGAGCAATTGCGCCGTTGGGTCGACTCGCTGCTGTCGGCGACTGCGGGAAAGCTCGGCGGTGCAACCGATTCCGATGAGCCCGAGGTCGTGGACCCAGCTCTCGCGCAGGCCCGCCAGCAGCTCGAGGACAACGATCTCGGCGCGGCGCTCGATTCGTATCAGGCGATCCTGGACGACGACCCGAACCATGCCGAGGCCAAGGGCGCGGTGCGTCAGATCGCGTTCTTGATGCGCGCGACCGCCCACGGTCCGGAGGCGATCGCTGCGGCTGATGCCGCCCCCAACGACATCGACGCCGCGTTCGCCGCGGCCGACGTGCAGCTGCTCAGACAGGATGTGTCCGGCGCCTTCGACCGGTTGGTCGCGCTGGTGCGACGGACGTCCGATGATGAGCGGACTTCGGTGCGCACCCGGCTGATCGAGCTGTTCGAGCTGTTCGATGCCGCTGACCCGGAAGTCATCGCGGGACGCCGTAATTTGGCTAACGCACTGTATTAGAAGGCTTTTCGGGTTCGAACCATAGCGCCGACATTGGTGGCAGGGCCAGCACCGCCGAGGCCGGCCGACCGTGCCACGGGTCATCGGTCGCGTCGACCCCACCCAGGTTGCCGATCCCGGTGCCATTGTAGTCGGTGGCGTCGGTGTTGAGCACCTCGCGCCACCGCCCGGAACTCGGCAGGCCGAGCCGGTAGCCGCTGTGCTCGGCGCCGGCGAAGTTAAACACACACGCCATCACCGAGCCGTCGCTGCCGTAGCGCAGGAAGCTCAGGACGTTGTTGGCCGAGTCGTTGGCGTCAATCCAGGAGTAGCCCTCCGGCTTGATGTCCTGGCTCCACAACGCCGACGACGTGCGGTAGATCGCGTTGAGATCCTGTACCAGCCGCGAGATTCCGCCGGAGAAGCTGTGCTCGTCGAGTTGGAACCAGTCAAGGCCGCGCTCCTCGGACCATTCGGCGCGCTGTCCGAATTCCTGTCCCATAAACAGCAACTGCTTGCCCGGGTGCGCCCACTGGTAGGCCAGCAGGCTGCGCAACCCGGCGGCTTTGGTGTGGTCGTTGCCGGGCATCCGGCCCCACAGCGTGCCCTTGCCGTGCACGACCTCGTCGTGACTGATCGGCAGCACGAAATTCTCGCTGAACGCATAGAGCATCGAGAACGTGATCGCGTGATGGTGATAGGTGCGGTAGATCGGATCACGGCCGATGTAGTCGAGCGTGTCGTGCATCCAGCCCATGTTCCACTTCATCGAGAAGCCAAGGCCGCCAACGGTCGTCGGCCGGGTGACGCCCGGCCACGAGGTAGATTCCTCGGCGATCGTCACGATGCCGGGCGCCGCCTTGTGGGCGGTGGCGTTCATCTCCTGCAGGAACTGCACGGCCTCCAAGTTCTCCCGCCCGCCATGAATGTTCGGCGTCCATCCGTCTGCCGGGCGTGAGTAGTCCAGGTACAGCATCGACGCGACGGCATCCACTCGCAGACCGTCGACGTGATACTGCTCGAGCCAGTACAGCGCGTTGGCCACCAGGAAGTTGCGTACCTCGGCGCGGCCGAAGTCGAACACGTATGTGCCCCAGTCGAGTTGCTCGCCACGGCGCGGGTCGGAGTGCTCGTAGAGCGGTGTGCCGTCGAAGCGGCCCAGAGCCCAGGCGTCCTTGGGGAAGTGGGCTGGCACCCAGTCGACGATGACACCGATGCCGGCCTGATGCAGCGCGTCGATCAACTCGCGCAACTCGTCGGGTGTGCCGAACCGCGACGAGGGCGCGTAATACGACGTGACCTGATATCCCCACGAGCCACCGAACGGATGCTCGGCGACCGGCAGTAACTCGACGTGGGTAAAACCCTGTTCAACAACATAGTCGGTCAGCTCGCGTGCCAGCTCGCGATACGACAGGCCGGGACGCCACGAGCCCAGGTGCACCTCGTAGGTGCTCATCGGTTCGAACACCGCGTTGCGCTTGGCCCGCTCCGCCATCCACGACTTGTCACCCCAGCGGTAGTCGCTCACGTTGACCCGCGAAGCGGTCTGCGGCGGCACCTCGGTCGCGAACGCCATCGGGTCGGCACGGTCGGTGACGGACCCGTCGGCGCCGTGTACCCGGAACTTGTACAGGCCGTCGTGGGCGAAGTCGGGCCAGAAAAGCTCCCACACCCCGGACGAGCCGAGCGTCCGCATCGGGGCGTCGTTGCCGTTCCAGCCATTGAATTCAGCGACCAGGCTGACGCCCTTGGCGTTCGGCGCCCACACCGCGAAGGAGACACCGTCGACGACGCCGTCGGCGGTCTCGAACGAACGGGGATGCGCGCCAAGGACGTCCCACAGTCGTTCGTGGCGGCCCTCATTGAACAGGTGCAGGTCGACCTCGCCGAGCGTCGGCAGGAAACGGTACGCGTCGGCGATGACGTGCGCATCGCCGTGGTCGTAGCGCACCTCGAGGCGGTAGTCGATCAGGTTGACGAACGGAAGCGCGACCGCGAACAGTCCGGAGTCGATGTGCTGCAACGGGAATCGGTCGTCGCCTACCAGCGCGACCACTTCGGCGGCGTGCGGACGAAATGCCCGGATAACGGTGTGGTCGCCGTATTCGTGCGCGCCCAGGATGCCGTGTGGGTTGTGGTGTTCGCCGGCGGTCAGCCTGGCCAGGTCACCTGGTTCGGGCGCCAAGCGGGCCCTTGCGAGTTGGTCTCCAGTCTTCATCGCGGCGTCACCTCCTTCGCAGCAGCTTGATTCGTGATTCGGACGGAATGAGCGGCATGTTGATCACGTGGGCCACTGCGTGGCCGGGATCGATGCGGATGTAATTGGCCGCGCCCCACTGGTATTCCTCGCCGGTGATCTCATCGCGCACCCAGAACCGCTCATGGGGTTCCATGCCCAACGCCTCCATGTCCAGCCACAACGTGGCTTGCTCGGGGCCGAATGCGTTGAGTGTCACGACGACCAGGACGCAGTCGCCGCTGATCGGGTCGAACTTGCTGTAAGCCAACAACGCGTCGTTGTCGATGGCGTGGAACGTGATGTTGCGCAGCTGTTGCAGCGCCGGGTGCAGTCGGCGAATGCTGTTGAGCCGTGCGATGAATGGCTCCAGTGAACGCCCCGCCGCCAGCGCGCCGGCGTAGTCGCGGGGCCGCAGCTCGTATTTCTCTGAGTCGAGATATTCCTCGCTGCCCTCGGCGACGGCGTGGCTCTCGAACAGTTCGTAGCCGGAGTACACCCCCCAGGTGGGGCTCATCGTCGACGCCAGCACCGCGCGGATCGCGAACATGCCGGGCCCGCCGTGTTGCAGGCTGGCGTGCAGGATGTCGGGGGTATTGACGAACAGGTTCGGCCGCCGGAAGTCGGCGATTTCGGGTATCTGCTGGGCGAACTCGGTGAGCTCCCACTTCGAGGTGCGCCAGGTGAAGTAGGTGTAGGACTGGGTGAATCCCAGCTTGGCCAAACCGTATTGGCGGGCCGGGGGAGTGAACGCCTCGGACAGGAACAACACGTCCGGGTCGGCCGCCTTGGCCTGGGCGATCAGCCAGGCCCAGAAGTTCGGTGGCTTGGTGTGCGGGTTGTCGACGCGAAAGACCTTGACGCCGTGGTCCATCCAGAACCGCACCACGCGCAGGACCTCGTCGTAGAGGCCGGCGGGATCGTTGTCGAAGTTGATCGGGTAGATGTCCTGGTACTTCTTCGGCGGGTTCTCCGCATAGGCGATCGTGCCGTCGGGCAGCTCGGTGAACCATTCGCGGTGATTCTTGGCCCACGGGTGATCCGGCGCGCACTGCAGTGCCAGATCGAGCGCGACCTCCATGCCGAGGTCTTCGACGGCGGCGACGAACTTGTCGAAGTCGGCGATCGTGCCAAGTTGTGGGTGCACCGCGTCGTGGCCGCCCTCGTCGCTGCCGATCGCCCACGGCGACCCGACGTCACCGGGCGCGGCCGTCGCGGTGTTGTTGCGGCCCTTGCGGTGAATCTTGCCGATCGGGTGAATCGGCGGCAGATAGACGACGTCGAAACCCATCTGCGCGATGCGCGGCAGGTCGGCTGCGGCAGTGGTGAAGGTGCCGTGCACCGGGTTGTCCTTGGCGTCCCAGCCGCCGGTCGAGCGGGGGAACAGCTCGTACCACGATCCAAAGCGGGCCAGCGGCCGGTCGACCCACACGCCGTACTGCTCGCCGCGGGTGACCAGCTCGCGCAGCGGAAACTGCGTCAGTAGTTCGTCGATGTCGGGGGTCAACGCCAGTGCGGCACGGGTCACCGGGTCGCCGGGTGTCCGCAACGCGTCGGCGGCCGTGAGCAGCGGTTCGCGGCGGGCGCGGGGAACCCCGGCCGCGGCACGCTCCATCAGCTCCGCACCGACCAGCAGATCGTTCGACAATTCGCTCTCGCCCTGACCGGCGTCCAGCTTGGCTTCCACGCCGTGTCGCCAGGTGTGGATCGGGTCGCCCCAGCCGTCGACGCGGTACGTCCACAGCCCCGCGCGATCGGGAGTGAACGCTCCATGAAAGACGAACGGCTCGAGGCCGTCGGGGCTCATCGGTACGTGCAGCGGCTTGACCCGGACCGCCGGGTCGGCCGCGGGCTCGGCGACCGCCGGGGCAGGTGTCGCTTTGAGGCGGCGTGTCTCACCAGCCTGCGGGTAATGCGGTCCCAGGTAGCGCACCACCAGCGTCGCCGCTACCGCGTCGTGGCCCTCACGCCAGACCGCCGCGCGCACCGGGACCACCTCGTCCACCACGGCTTTGGCCGGGTAGGCGCCGCATGACACCACGGGGGCGACGTCGTCGATCTCGACACGACCGGGCACCGATACTCCTTCTGAGCTCGTCGGTTGTCGTCTGGACGCGGCCACGCTGCTGCGCGTTGGTTTTCGAAAACCTTGTGCGCCCAATACCCACCGTAGTGTCGAGCCACACCCGGGGTCGGGTCGCGCGGGTTGTTCGGGGCGCGAAACCTGCCCGCGCGTCAGTAAGGTGATGATGCGTGAAGGCCCTCCGTCGGTTCACAGTCCGCGCCCACCTTCCGGAACGCCTGACGGTTCTGGAGCAGTTGTCGAACAACCTGCGCTGGTCGTGGGACACACCCACTCAGGATCTCTTCGAGACGATCGACCCGGCGCTGTGGGCGCAGTGCGGGCGAGATCCGGTCGCGATGCTGGGGGCGGTGAGCTCCGGTCGCCTCGACGAGCTGGCGACCGACAGCGGCTTCCTGGACTGGCTGGACCACCTGGCCGGCGAGCTCGACGACTACCTGAGCCGTCCGCAGTGGTACCAGCAGCAGCAGAACAACGGCACACCGATGCCCAACGGCATCGCGTACTTCTCGATGGAGTTCGGCGTCGCCGAGGTGCTGCCGAACTACTCCGGCGGTCTGGGAATCCTGGCCGGCGACCATTTGAAGGCCGCGTCCGATCTCGGTCTGCCGCTGATCGCGGTCGGCCTGTACTACCGCTCCGGCTATTTCCGTCAGTCGCTGACCGCGGACGGGTGGCAGCACGAGGACTACCCGTCGCTCGATCCGGCCGGACTGCCGCTGCGGTTGCTCACCGACGACACGGGCGCGCCGGCGCTGGTCGAGTTGGCGCTGCCGGAGCCCGGCTCGCTGCGGGCGCGTATCTGGGTCGCGCAGGTCGGTCGGGTGCCCTTGCTGTTGCTCGACTCGGACATCCCCGAGAACGAACACGACATGCGCGGCGTCACCGACCGCCTGTACGGCGGCGACCAAGAGCACCGGATGCAGCAGGAGATCCTCGCCGGCATCGGTGGCGTGCGGGCCATCCGCGCCTACACCGCGATCGAGGGTCTGCCCGCGCCCGAGGTATTCCACATGAACGAGGGTCACGCGGGATTCCTTGGCGCCGAGCGGATCCGCGAACTCGTCAATGCCGGTCTGGATTTCGACACCGCGCTTACCGTGGTGCGATCGAGCACCGTATTCACCACCCACACCCCGGTGCCGGCCGGCATCGACCGGTTCCCGGTGGAGATGGTGCAGCGCTATTTCGCCGGCAGCCCGACCGACGCCGCGGGCGTCGCCGCCGGATCGGTGCTGCTGCCCGGTGTTCCGGTCGGCCGGATCCTCGCGCTGGGCGCCGAGGACGACCCGGAGAAATTCAACATGGCCCACATGGGTCTGCGACTTGCCCAGCGCGCCAACGGTGTATCGCTGCTGCACGGCAAGGTCAGCCGGGAGATGTTCAACGAGCTGTGGACCGGCTTCGACACCGACGAGGTGCCGATCGGGTCGATCACGAACGGCGTGCACGCCCGCACCTGGGCGGCTCCCCAGTGGCTGGCGCTGGGCCAGGAATTGGTCGGTTCGGACTCGTTCGCCGACCCCGGTGTCTGGCTGCGGGTCAACGAGGTCGACGGCGGTCACCTGTGGTGGATCCGGTCGCAGCTGCGGGCCCTGCTCGTCGAGGACGTGCGTGCGCGGTTGCGCAGATCGTGGCTGGTGCGCGGCGCGCCAGAGGCCGAATTGGGTTGGATCTCTTCGGCTTTCGACCCGGACGTGCTGACGATCGGGTTCGCCCGCCGGGTGCCGACCTACAAGCGGTTGACGCTGATGCTGCGTGACCCCGAGCGGCTGGAGCAGTTGCTGCTCAACGAGGACCGGCCGATCCAGTTGATCGTCGCGGGCAAGTCGCACCCGGCCGACGACGGCGGAAAAGCCCTGATTCAGCAGGTCGTCCAATTCGCCGACCGGCCCGAGGTGCGGCACCGGATCGCGTTCCTGCCCGACTACGACATGTCCATGGCCCGGTTGCTGTACTGGGGTTGCGACGTCTGGCTGAACAACCCGCTACGCCCGCTCGAGGCCTGCGGCACGTCGGGTATGAAGAGCGCGCTCAACGGCGGCCTGAACCTGTCGATCCTCGACGGGTGGTGGGACGAGTGGTACGACGGCGAAAACGGTTGGGCCATCCCGTCGGCGTCCGGTGTCGCCGACGAGGATCGTCGTGACGACCTCGAGGCGGCCGCCCTGTACGACCTGCTGCAGAAGTCGGTCGCGCCCAAGTTCTACGAGCGCGACGAGCACGGCGTTCCGCGCCGGTGGATCGAGATGGTCCGTCACACGCTGCAGACGTTGGGCCCGAAAGTATTGGCCTCGCGGATGGTTCGCGATTACACCGAGCGCTACTACCTGCCGGCGGCCGAGTCGCTGCGCCGGACGGTCGCCGTGGATGGCGACGGCCAGGCCGCATTCGACCCGGCCCGGGAGCTGGCCTCGTACCGGCGTCGCGCGTTCGAGGAGTGGCCGCACATCCGGGTCACCGACGTCGACAGCACCGGGCTGCCGGACACCCCGATCCTCGGGTCGAAGCTGACTCTGACGGCGACCGTGCAACTGGCGGGGCTGCGGCCCGAGGAGGTCACCGTGCAGGCCGTCGTCGGTCGGGTCGAGACCGGTGACGTGCTGGTCGACCCGGTGACGGTCGAAATGCCCTACACCGGAACGGCTTCCGGGGGTGACCACGTGTTCTCGACGACGACGCCGCTGCCGGTCGCGGGATCGGTCGGCTACACGGTGCGGGTGCTGCCGCACCATCCGATGCTGGCCTCGGACGCGGAGCTGGGCCTGGTCACTCTGGCGTAGGCCTCGGACGACGATGTTGGGGCCCAGGGGGTGGGCCGCCGCGACCGATTACCTAGATGGCGCCGACACTCGCCGGTCGGTTGTGTCAATAGGATTGGGTCCGAACCGGTTCTCGCCGTACGAGCCTGCTGAGGTGAACCACAGCATGAGGATGAGCGCACCAAGCAGGGGGATGAAGCTCAGGAGCACCCACCACCCAGTTGCATCCAGATCGTGAAGTCGCCTGACTTCGACCGAGAGGTTGGGAAAGAAAATAACCACCATCGACAGGATGGCGAGAAGCCGCGTGTGAAGACTCAGGTCGGCTACATACGCTGTGCCGGTAATGACATTCGCCAGCAGCGCCCACCACCAGAACTCCGACCGAGATGCGCGGCCCGAGAAGCTGAAGGCGTTGCTGATCACACTTGTGATTGCTTGTCCGAACCTCATGTCAGTAAACTTCTACTTCGGCGCCATCGCCGCCGCGGCACGTCGTTGAGCCGTGCTGCTCGATCGAGCAGGTCATCCAGTAGCTGTCGCCGGTGGTCGGCGAGTAAGCGGAAAACGACGTGCCGTTGCCACTCATCATGCTGCTCGCAACGTTGAGGGCGAACGGACAGCTCGTGGGCCCGACCGCCACAACTCTCGGTGAGTACCCGCACACCTCGTCGGCATGTGCCTGTGGTGCGACGGCGGGCGCAACGGCCAGAGCTCCTGCCGCAACTACTGCCGCCGCTCCGGTAGTGAGAATGTTCATGCGATTGACCTTCCTCAATTGGGTTGTCCGGCCGGGCCTTTGTGCCCCTTCGGTACGTGAACTGTCTCCTTCACGGCCAGACGCTCGTGCCGACTTCTTGGAATTTTCTTGGTACCGACGAATTGCCCCGACTCGGGACCTCTCTGAGTCAGTGACTTTGACTCCAAGGCGACGCGTGAATCGCGGCGGGAAAATCGCGCCGCGCCGGTTGGGGAAACCAAAGGCGCTGTATTGCACGACTGTTCGATAACTGCGGGCTGACATTCGACAACGCGCGGACGCGGAGTGTAGGGCTGACCCCGGCGGGTCAGCCGCGTGCCAAGAAAGTTCCAAGGACTCCATCTCAGTGTCGTGCGACGGCAGCCAGTTGGAGGAATCGCAATGGATTACATCCGAGCGTGGGGCTATCGCGTGGTCAATGCAGTTCCCATGCTCATCGCTTTCTCGACCATCGCTTCGATGCTGTTCTTTGCCTTCTATGCCGATAGCCCGAGTTATTAATCCAAGCAACAGCAGGAGGTAATTCAAATGACGAATCACGCTGCACGGGCGGCACTGTCGATTGTGGTGCTCGGATCAGGGCTGGCTTTAGCGGCACCGGCCTATGCTGACGACGCCAGTTATTTGTCGTGGCTCTCGAACCACGGCGTGACAGCCCCGTTGCCTAATGGGACCAGCCTCTTGTCGATGGGCACACAGGAATGCGCAGCGTTGCGCGAAGGCAAATCCGAACGCTTCCTTATCGGTCAACTCGAGAGCGTCACGGGCCGCGCCCAATCTGAAGACATCGTGGTGGCCGCACATCAATACCTCTGCCCGGATGCGTGAGCTCCGGCGGAAAGCGCTTGCTTCAGATCAAGACAACGGTCGAATCGAAGTTTTTCCAACAGCGACAGGGAGATTCAGCATGACTGAGTTAAGGCTCATTCCACTTGAGGTGCTGATGGGTAACCCGGAGCGTGCGCGAGCTCAGATCTCGCCGGACGGCAAGCGATTGTCCTATTTGGCACCGTTGAACGGTGTGCTCAACGTGTTCGTTGGTGACGCTGGAGCGGATGACGAACAGCCTGTTACTCGCGACGTGGGTCGCGGGGTACTCGGATATCTGTGGGCGCAGGACAACCGCCACTTGATGTATGTGCGGGATAAGGACGGGCGTGAGAACTTCCGCTTGTACGATGTCGATTTGGAGTCTGGGGTCGAGCGAGACCTCACTCCGCTCGACGATGTGCAGTGTCGACTTATTGCGCACCGCAAGCGATTTCCCAACGATGTAATCGTCGGCCTCAATAGCGACAATCCGCAGCTGCACGATGTATATCGCCTTGATCTGACCACAGGTGCGCTTGTGAAGGTTGTCGAGAATCCCGGCTTCCTCAGTTGGGTGGTGGATTATGACCTCCGGGTTCGCGGTGGCGTGGCGCCGACGCCGGACGGCGGCATGGTGATCATGGTGCGCGATGACGAGTTGTCCGACTGGCGGCCGCTTCTGGAAGTGCCCCCCGAGGACGCAGAAACGACTGGGCCGCTGGGTTTTACAAAGGACGGCTCAGGAATCTACCTTCAGACGTCCGTCGGCTCGAACACCGGACGAGTGGTGAGGATGGAGATTTCGACCGGTGCCGTTGAGGTGATCGCCGAAGATCCGACCTACGACATCACCGGCGCGATCATGAACCCCGACACCCGCGATATCGATGGTGTGATCGTGTACGGAGATCGCGTGCAATACCGCATCTTCGACGAGTCGGTGCGTGCCGATGTTGAAGCGTTGCAGCGGCTCAATCCCGGCGACCTCGTTATCAGTGACCGCGATAACGACGATTCGACCTGGCTGGTCGCTTTCGATGGCGACTCAGGGCCACTGAAGTACTACAGCTGGGACCGCGCCGATAAGACCGCGACGTTCCTGTTCGACCACCGGCCCGAATTGAACGACTACCCCCTCGTACCGATGGAGCCGTTCACCTTCCATGCTCGCGATGGATTGCGAATTCACGGATACCTCACGCTCCCAGCGCAAGTCCAACAGGCCAATCTGCCCGCGGTCCTGCTAGTACACGGCGGCCCGTGGACGCGCGACGGCTGGGGGTTCGACCCCGAGGCGCAGTGGCTGGCGAACCGGGGATATGCGTGCGTGCAGGTGAATTTTCGCGGTTCGAGCGGCTATGGAAAGGCATTCCTCAACGCCGGCAACCGCGAGTGGGGCGCGCAGATGCACGACGATCTGCTCGACGCCATCGATCACCTTGTCGGACATGGCGTTATCGATCGCCGGCGGGTGGCGATCTACGGTGGCTCCTACGGCGGATATGCCGCGCTGGTCGGTGCGACATTCACGCCCGACGTCTTCGCGTGTGCGATCTCGATGGTCGGACCGTCCAATCTCAACACGCTGATCGACTCGTTCCCCGAGTACTGGAAGCCGATGATTGCGACATGGCACAACCGAGTCGGTGTCGACCCTGACTTCCTGTGGTCACGGTCCCCGTTGTCCAGGGTGGACGACATCGCAATTCCGATACTGATTGCTCAAGGCGAGAACGACCCCCGCGTGAACCGGGCTGAGTCCGAGCAGATTGTCGCGGCGATGGCTGAGCGCGGCATCGAACACGAGTACGTGATGTACGAGAATGAGGGGCACGGTTTGTTAAGGCCGGAGAATCGCCTCGATTTCTATCATCGGGCCGACCAGTTTCTGGCCCAACACCTCGGCGGCCGTGCCGAGTAACTCAACTGTTAAAGACAGAGTTCTCTCGAAGGAACGCTGCTTTTCTATCCGTACGTACCGAACCAGGGTTAAAACCCCCTAATTACATCGCAAGACGTCGACGCGAGGGCCTCCGATTTCGAAGGAGTCCAGCCTGATCGACGTTGCTGGGATATCGTGCTTGCAGTTCGTCAGGCTTCGTATAGGAGGCTGCGGTGCAAGGCGCAATTGTCGGGACCTGTTTCAGGTTCGGTCTTCTAGGGCCGTTGCAGCTGACTGCGGGCGGAACTCCGGTTGCACTGGGCACCCCGAAGCAGCGGGCGATACTCGCAATGCTGTTAATCAACCGCAATCGCGCCGTCGGCACAGAGGCTCTGATCGACGCCGCTTGGGACCAGTCACCGGTGTCGGCAGCACGGACGAGCATCCACTCTTATGTTTCCAATCTGAGGCGAGCCCTTGCCAACGCAGGAGCGAACCCGTATGAGGTGTTGAACAGCGCCCCACCGGGGTATCGACTCAGCATCGCTGAAGACGAGTGCGATATGGACCGCTTCATCGTCGCGAAGACCGCGGGAATGCAAGCCGCCGCCACGGGTCGGTTTGACCAAGCCAGTGGCCACTTTACGGTCGCGCTCAACGAGTGGCGGGGGCCGGCGCTAGAAGATCTGAACACGTTCGCTTTCGTGGAGCCGTTCGCCACGGCCCTCGGCGAAGATTTCATGTTGGCCCACATCGCGCGTGCCGAAGCGGAAATCGCGTGCGGGCGCGCGAGCGCCATCATCGGTGAGCTCGAATCATTGGCCGCGAAACATCCTTATCGCGAACCGCTGTGGGCCAAGTTGATCACCGCCTACTACGTCGCTGAACGTCAGTCCGATGCCCTGAACGCTTATCGCCGACTGAAGAGGGTTCTGGCCGATGATCTGGGCATCGACCCTGGGCACGCAATCACTATGCTGCACAAGCAAATTCTGGCGCAGGAGAGGCTCGATACCAGGCTGGTCGCGAAGACCACCGCCAAACGTGCAATGAGTGCCGCGCACTCCGTGTTCACTCGTTCGTCTGTCGCCGCCGGACTGCGTGACGCCGGTGGGCGGCGCTATCCGTTGCAGGCCGCGGCTACCCGAATAGGTCGCCTGCCGGACAATGACATCGTTCTGGACGACGACGACGTCAGCCGACACCATGCCGTAATCATTGATACCGGAGGAAGTTTCGTGATCACGGATTTACGGTCGGTCAACGGCGTGGAAGTTCAACACCGGCGAATCCGTCCCAGCACCACGTTAGCCGACGGCGACGTAATCAACGTGTGTGGCCACGAATTCACCTTCGAGGTCCAACGAAGCTGAGTTCGATCGCTTGTAGCGATCAGAGGTAGCACTTCTGGGTAGCACTTTGTCGTCGATCCGTGTCGCCGCTCTACGCCAAGATTCTTCCAAGCCGTCTGGCGCAACGTGTCTTCAACCGGTCGCGAGGGCCGGTGGTGAAAGCCCACTTGTGCACTCCAACCCGGACCTCATCCGGAGACAGGGAAGCAATCATGACCTTACAATCACGGCCCGCCGGCTGGTACCCCGACCCTACTGGCAGTACCGGTCAAAAGTATTGGGACGGAGCCAAATGGGAACCAGCCCGAGACGTAGCCCCTGCCTCCGGTCTCGCCGCTCAGCTGCCACCGAATGTCGCGCACCTATACAAGAACCCTGTCCTGTACGCGGTCGGCGGTCTACTGCTGCCGCCGCTGGTCCTGTTTCTCATGGGTGGCGATCGGTCCACCTGCTCCTGGATCGTAGGTCTATGGGTTCTCTTCTTGATGACGGTCTGGTTCTTGGGAATTGGAGCAATTTTCGCGATTGCCGGCTACATCTGGTCGGTAGCGGCCTGCTATCAGGAAGCCATCAAGCAAAACGAGGCCCACGGCCTCGCTTAGCGCGGATCGTCACGCCGTAACTCTCTGTAGATAAAGCAGTTTCGTGTTCGCGCTCGAGCTCGAACCACAAGGAGCACCCGCCGATCAGGACTTGGCCCCCTCGGGCCAAGTCCGCCCCACCAGGCCTCCCTGCCTTCTGAGTGAAAGTCGGTCCGCAGCGAGTAAACAGGCTAACGGCGCATTTCCAGCCTTGGAACTGCTCTCGGTTTTCGATCCGCGACCTGATCGACTCGGCTTATTGTGTTCTCAATCGCCGTTTGGCCGGGAGGCTCACGTGGAGGGCACACCGTTCGGGCGCTACCGGCTCATCGAGTTGCTGGGCCGGGGCGGCATGGGCGAAGTGTGGCGTGCCCACGACACCGGCACCGACCGAATGGTCGCCCTGAAACTGCTGTCGGCACATCTCGCGAATGACGATGTCTTCCAGGAGCGTTTCCGGCGGGAAGCCCGCTCAGCCGCGGGACTTGACGAACCCCACGTCGTCCCGATTCACGATTTCGGGGAGATCGATGGACGCCTGTTCGTCAGCATGCGGCTGATCAAGGGTCGCGAGTTGGAGGACCTTCTCAAGGATGGTCCGCTGCAGCCCCATCGCGCAGTGGCGATCATTGAGCAGATCGCGTCGGCGCTGGATGCAGCCCACGAGATCGGGCTGGTGCACCGGGATGTGAAACCATCCAACATCCTTGTCGCACAAGATAATTTTGCATATCTGATCGATTTCGGCATCGCGCGGTCCGCCGACGATAAGGCCTTGACCGACACTGGAGTTCCGATAGGCACCTGGGCCTACATGGCGCCCGAGCGATTTCAGGCGGGAGTCACCGACGCACGCTCCGACATTTATGCGCTGGCGTGCGTGCTTTTCGAATCGCTCACCGGTCAGATGCCTTTCCCGGCCGACACCCTGGAACAGGTCGCGGTCGCCCATATGCTGCAACCGCCGTCCTATCCATCTGAGCTACAGGCTGGGGTTCCGGCGGCGATGGACGCGGTCATCGCCACAGGCATGGCGAAAGACCCCGCGCTGCGATACGGCACCGCGAGAGAACTCGCCGGGGCGGCGCACGGGGCGCTGACCACTTCAAGTCCACCGAGAACAGCATCCTCGCGCATCACTGCGCAGTCCGCGCATTTCTTTTCGCCAGCAAGTCGGCCGGCGGAGTACAAGCAAGTGACGGTGTTGTTCGCCGACATGGCGCACTCGATGGACATTGCCGCCAGTGTCGGCGCAGAGCGTCTGCGCGAAATCATGGTCGACCTTCTCACCCGCTGTGCGACGGCCGTGCAGAATTTCGGCGGCACGGTCGAGCGGGTCACCGGTGGCGGGATGATGGCGGTCTTCGGTGCGCCGATCGCGCTGGAGGACCACGCTGTGCGTGCCTGTTTGGCGGCGTTGGGCATTCAGCACGACGTCGAGGAGCTCGCCGTCGAGGTCCGTGAGCGCGATGGCGTTGATCTTCAAGTGTGCGTCGGGCTGAACTCTGGCCAGGTGGTTGCCGGCGAGATCGGCTCGGGGCCATTCGCTTACACCGCCATCGGTGAGGACGTCTGGATGGCTCAGCGACTGGAGTCCGCTGCCGCACCGGGCGAGGTATTGCTCAGTACGTCGACCGCCCGATTAGTAGATCGCGCAGCAGTTCTCGGACAATCTGAGCTGATTCGGATCAGTGGTGCCGACAAACCGATCTCCGCTCACCGGTTGCTGGGCATGGAGGCCTTGCGCGGTGGTACGGGGCGGGTCGAGTCGGATCTGGTCGGCCGGCGATGGGAGACGCTGGCGATCGAGGAACTGTTGGGGCGCGCAATTGACGGTCACGGGGCCGTCGTGAATTTCTTCGGACCGCCCGGCATCGGCAAGAGCCGTCTTGCGCGGGAAGTTTCTGCGATGGCGGCTGCGCGCGAGGTGGAGGTGTTCACGTCGTTCTGCGAGTCGCATACCAGCCAGGTGCCCTTTCATACGGCTGCGAGACTGCTGCGCGCAGCAACCGGCGTCGAAGACCTTGAACCGCAGGCCGCGCGGACGAAGATCCGGGCTCAGGCCATCGACGCGGAGCCTGAGGACTTGTTGCTCTTCGACGACATGCTGGGTATCGCCGAGCACGGTGTCGAGTTGCCGAAAATCGACCCGGATGCCCGTCGGCGGCGGTTGACCGCGCTGGTGAACGCCGCGTTGCTCGCCCGCCACATGCCGGCGGTTTACGTCATCGAAGACACGCATTGGATCGATGAGGTCAGCGAGTCGATGCTGGCGGCGTTCCTGACGGTGATCCCTCAAACGCCGTCGCTGGTGCTTGTCACCTACCGCCCCGAATACGTCGGCGCGTTGAGCAGAACGCCTGGGGCGCAGACGATTGCACTTGCGCCCCTCAGCAATCCGGAGACCGCGGCGTTAGTCTCGCAGCTGCTGGGTCCGGATCCCTCGGTGGGCGGCTCGGCGAGGGTGATCACCGAAAAGGCCGCTGGAAATCCCTTTTTCGCCGAGGAGATGGTCCGCGATCTAGCGGAGCGGGGTGTGCTGGCTGGCGACCGCGGCGCTTACGCGTCGACTGCCGAAATAGGTGACGTTGGCGTGCCGGCAACCTTGCAGGCCACTATCGCCGCCCGCATCGACCGGCTTGAACCGATGGCAAAACGTACCTTGAGCGCCGCGGCGGTCATCGGCGCACGATTCAGCCGAGTCCTGCTGGAAACGCTTGGCATTGAACCTGTTCTGGAGGAACTACTCCGGGGCGAACTCATCGACCAGGTCCGATTCGCGGGGGAGCCCGAGTATGCATTTCACCACCCGCTCATACGCACCGTGGCGTATCAGGCGCAGCTCAAATCCGATCGTGCCGAGATGCATAGGCGGCTTGCCGCCGCGATCGAGTCCAATGACCCGGGAGCAGCCGACCAGAACGCTGCGCTGATCGCCGAGCATCTCGAAGTAGCCGGCGACGGGCACGCTGCCTACGGCTGGCATATGCGCTCCGCGGGTTGGGCGATGAACCGGGATATCGGCGCTGCGCGGCTCAGCTGGCAGCGGGCTGAAAAGCTCGCTGACGGCCTCCCCGCCGATCATCCGAGTCAGATAACGATGCGCATTGTTCCTCGAACCCTGTTGTGCGGCAGCGCCTGGCGAGCACATGCCAACGTCGCCGGCGCGCCATTCGACGAACTGCGGCAGTTGTGCACCGCGGCCGACGACAAAGCTTCGCTCGCTATTGGCATGGTGGGGCTTGCGCTCGATTTCGCCTATCAGGCCCGAATGCGAGAGGCCTCCACGCTTGCATCGGAAGCCATGGCGCTCATCGAATCGATCGACGATCCGACCTTGACGGTCGGGCTGTCCGTACCGCTGGTCTACGCCAAGATCGAGAGCGGCGAGTGGTCTGAAGCATTGCGATGGTCGCAGAGGGTCATCGACTTGGCTGATGGCGATCCTGCCATGGGCAACTTCATGCTCGGGATCTCTCCTTTGGCCGTGGCGTTGAGCTTGCGTGCCATGGCTCGTTACGGCGTGGGTATTGCTGGATGGCGTGGCGACCTCAGCGACGGTCTGGCCCTTGCGCGCGACGCCGACCCGCTTTCCTACACACTGGTCGTCGGCTACGTGTACTTCCCAGGCGTGATGGTCGGCGTGCTGGATTCCGACGCGGCCGCGATCAGTGAGATCGAGGCTGCTGTGGCGATTGCTGAACGAGCCGCTGACGACCTTGCGCTCGCGTTCGCTCGGGTATCGCTTGGCGTGGCGCTGGTGCACCGGCCGACGGTCGCCGAGCGCGATCGTGGAGAACAACTGCTGACTGAAGCCGTCGACGTGTTCACGCGTGGGGGACACAATCTCGGCGAATTGCCAATCGTCCATGTGTATTTGGCGCGCGAGATGGCGAGACGTGGCGACGTCGACGACGCGATACCACTGATGCGCGGCGCACTCGAAGACCTTGTCCGCGAGGGACAACTGCTGGCCTGGGGTGTGCCGGCTACCGGCGTCTTCGTGGACACACTGCTCGCTCGGGGATTGCAGGCGGATCTGGCTGAAGCAGAAGCCGTGATCGAGCGGCTTGCCCAGGCGCCAACTGATGGCGGTTTGGCTTTCCGGGATATCTGGCTGGCCCGGTCGCGGGCTCTGCTGTCGCGCGGTGGAGGCGAGGGCGCGGCGTACGCGCAGCTGCGTGACAGCTACCGCGAGATGGCGAAATCGCTTGGTTTCCACGGGCATGTCGCTTGGACGGAGGAATTGTTGTGATAGAAGGTCGTCAGAAGTGAACTGGCGCAATTGGTTTAGCATGAGTAGGTGCGGCAGAAGGCGTCCTTCGGAACTCGAGCAGGCGATCGCACGCATTGATGTCGCCGACGATGTCGTCGACCTGCTGGTTGTCCTTCTAGAGATCTGCCGCCGCCATGCGAGAGAGGTGCTGTCCGCGGGCCAAACCCGCGAGCGCCGAGAAGCGGCGGCGCAAATTGAAGACAAGGCAGCTCTTGCATTTACCGGCAAAGGCCTGACCGATGCGACGAAAGAGCTGGCAAAAACGACTCTCATCGATGCGGCAAATCTGGCACTTGCCGCGCGGGCTCTGGCCCTCGGCATAGATAGAGGAGTTCTAGGCCGAGATCCCAAGGCGTTCGTCAAGTTGTGTGCCAAGGGGCAGCCGTGCCGAGTTCTCAAGGAAGGCGACCCTTATCCGACCCCGTCGTTCGAGCTTGAACGGATGTACGGCGGCAAGGGCTTCTCGCGCCGACCCCGACGAACTGGCGCGACCGCTTTCGACCGCGTGGGGGGCCTGGCCTTGTGGCCATCCGACGCTGAACAACCGCTGACCGTCATTTATGACACTGACGCCGGCGCCCTGCTGGATAGCGCAATGGGAGGGCGCGACTCTGTCAGCATTCTTGCTGTCATGCCGAACAAAGACTTTGGCAGCGAGTTTCAGCCGCAGATTTTGGGGAACGGGTTTTTCCCTATGCAGGTGAAGAACCCTAAAACCCAAGACGCCATCATCGACCGTGCGTTGTGGAACGCGAGCACTCGAGACGTCGACATCGTTGTGACGCCAGAACTTTCATGCACGCCCAACAGCGTGGCGTCGATTAGGACAACTCTAGCCAAAATCGGCACCGGCCGACCACGGGTGGTCATAGCCGGCGGATCACATATCCCCACGGAGCGACGGAACAGAATGACAACGATCTACGCCGATCCGAACTCCCCAGTGTTCGAACACGACAAGATCGGCGAGTACGTGTTTTCGTTCGCTGGCCTCAATTTCAAAGAAGACATTGACCGCTCCACAGAACTGCGCATTCACGCTGGCGTCAACTGGTCGATGATTCCGTTGATATGCGCAGACCTATTAGACGATGCCGTCGTTGACGCAGTAGCGGACTTATGCCCGCGCTTGGTCATTGTGCCCTGTATGAGTAGTAAGACCGGAGATTTTGAAATGAGCGCGGGTGCGGTGATCCGGAAGTCGCAGTCGCTGGTCTTTGTCGTCAACGGGCCGCCCGATTGGCCGGCCGACAAAGCTCCGCCGGGCTGGCCACCGGGCAAGGGCTTGCCGTATAAGACAACCGCGCCCGCCGTGGTGATAGGTATGCCGCTCGCGACGTCGTGGATAACCTCGCTGTCTCCGCCCACATGGCGAACAGCGCCCTATTCGGTGCTTTTTCGCTCCGATCAGCGGACTGCTGGGTTTGTATGATTGGCACATGTGACGAATGGTGGGGAAGGGATTTCCAGATGAGTGAAACCGTCGAAGCGCTGCGCCGTTTACTAACTTTGCCAGACGACGAGCTGAACGAGTCTAAGTTCCATCTGATGGGAACGCTTGCCGCGGAGCTCGTTTCGTCGGTAACGGAACCCGATCTAGGCGAAGCGATTGTCATGATCAACGATCTAAAGCGAAGCGTTGGTCAGCAAGACATATCACCGTTCCAACGTTTCCTTTTGTTAATGGTCTCGGGTTTCTTGCAAAGCTTTCTCGCGGACAGGCAACTCGCAAGCAGCCCAAGTCCACCATTTACCGTCCCCGAGCATGTGCTGAATCTCCTTACGCTCGTTCCGCAAGACACGACATGGCTGTCCAACGCGATAGGTTGCAGCCCAGCGGTTACCGAGCAGGCGCTTACCCAATTGCAAGACGCCGGCCTGATCGAACCGACGTCCGAAACTACCGACGGCCAAGTCGAATCCAATGAGCCCGCAAGCACAACCTATGAACTTACGACCAAAGGTGAGCAGCGACTGGACGACCGGTTCTTTGGCCAGCCCGCGGAGGAATTGCTGCCTCCTGACTACGATCTGGGTCGCGCGCTCGGACCGCTGACGGAGGTGGTTGCCGAGCTGAACGCGCATGCCCCCGGTATCGCTGCCGCGCTGCACCCTGGGCTTGCTGTGCTCAAGGATCAGGTTCACGACCCGGAGCTGCGCGCGGCGGCAGACGTTGAACTCGGCGACACATACCTGCGTGCCCCGGACGCTGGCTCAACGGAGCTGCCATTCGGCTGACCAGTAGACGCGCATGAGCGTCCCGAACCACACGCTAGCCGGGGGCGGCTCTGACTGAATACCGCTGGAGCAGTTAGCCGTTGAGCAAACCCACGATTTCCTTCAGGATCGACGCGGTCATCTTTCCCAGCTTGTCCGCTAGCGCCGCCAATTCCTCGGACACCGGTGCCGAAGCGGTTGCCGCACAAAGTTCGCGAATAGCCACTTGATGGACTTCGGCAACCTCCTTGGGATTCACCGGTCCCGGGAAATCTGGACTAGCAGACCAGGCCAGCACCGGCGTCACGGTGGACTTGCCCGTCGGGTCGACAGTGGTGGGCAGCGAGCCGAGGATGCGTACGCTAGAGGGATCCAGGCCAACCTCCTCCCGCGCTTCGCGAAGAGCCGTTGCAGTTGGGTCGGCGTCAGTCGAATCCTTTTTGCCGCCAGGGAAAGTCACCTGTCCGGGATAGCTGCGGAGGCTCAACGCGCGCGTGGTCAGCAGCACCTGCACGCCATCGGGTCCTTCGCTCAGGAGGATCAGGACAGCTGACTCCTTCGGTGTGCTACCCCGTTTGCCGGGCTGAAAGCGAAGGCTTTTTAGAGCAGCCGAGAGCGAGCGCACCCATTCTGGTTGTTCACCCAGTTCGTTTGTCATGGCCCGTGGAATCTGGTCGCGGCTAGTCGATGCACAGGATCGTATCTGCGTCAGCAGAAGTTCAGGGCGATGTACCAGATGCCGTTGCCGTCATCGGCGTGCACCATGTGGTACTGGAAGCCTGGAGTTCCTGGCGAACCGTTTGCTCCCCAGAGGTAGTCAAACGGTCCGCCGAGGCTCGGATTCGAGTCGACGATGGTGCCGTGGCCGTTGCCATCTGTAGTGATCCGCTGGAAATGCGGTGTCATGCTGGGCGTGCAGCGGGTCTGTACCTGGTTGTAGACCTGCCGTACCGCGTCGGTGAGGCTGGCCGTACTGCCGTCGGCGTGCCCCGTAGCGGTAGTGCTTAGCGCCAATGCGGCGGCGATGACCCCCAGCCATGTGAAGACCAATATGCGGCGAGCCTTCTCGAAGCCCTCTACTTCCGTCATCCGGTCAGGTCGCGGCGCGTCCGATGCAAGCGATGGCGCGTCGGAACCCGATCTCCGTCGCAGCCTGCTGCCGATTGGTGCGAGTGTGCGAATCATCTCTGCTCCCTGCTCGGTGCCTCTCGGCAAAGTAAATAAATCCTGCGACGAATGCTGCGCTCGGCAAACCGATTTCGAGACCCAGCGGTATGTCGTAGAGGTCCCAAATGCGAGGCGTCATCGGTCCAACCTTCCTGCCGTGTTCGCTGAAAGGTTCTGCTTCACCGCTTGGAAGATTCTTGGACGGAGACGGATGCGGTCCTCCGGTGCCCGTTTTGGGCCACCCGGACCGCCAACACCCCGTGTGATGGGTCGAAAGCTTTTTCTGCCATTCAAAAAGAGTCTGTTGACCTGGGCCCCTCGACGACATCAAATTAAACCCATGACAGCTACCGATCCCCAAACCGTCGTAAGTAAATCCCTGAAAGCATGGGAAACGCTAGACATCGACACCATTATGGAGTACTTCGCCGATGACGCCGTGTACGAAAATGTTCCATTACAGCCGGCGACCGGTCATGACGCGGTCCGGGATTTCATCAAAGGAATTCTGTTGTATTTCAAAGAGGTTGACGTAGACATACTCAATCAGGTGAGTGACGGCGGAACCGTGCTGAACGAGCGCACCGACACCATCACCTTGACGAACGGGAAGGTAGTGCCGCTTCGTGTGATGGGGATCTTCGAGATACGCGACGGCAAAATCGTCAGGTGGAGCGACTACTTCGACGGCGATGCCCTTGAAAACGCGTTCAAACCGGAATAACCAGAGCGATCTTTATAATTCATCCGAACCTGAGGCAATCGGCTAGCCGCCCAACTCCGACCTGAGGCCCATGTGAGCAAAGCTCTCCGGCGCGGATCTTAGACGCGGTAGCCCGCAAAAGCTCTGCGGGGCAGCGTAGTTAAACGAATCAGGCCTTCGTCAGCCGCTGCAGCGCCGCGCGCACGGCGGTCGCATCGGTGGTCGGCCAGAACGGCGGCAGCGAGGCCCGTAGGTAGTTGCCGTAGCGGGCGGTCGCCATCCGTGAGTCGAGCACCGCGACCACGCCGCGATCGTCCATGCCCCGCAGCAACCGCCCTGCGCCCTGGGCCAGCAGCAGCGCGGCGTGGCTGGCCGCGACCGCCATGAAGCCGTTACCCCCGGCGGCGGCCACCGCTCGCTGCCGGGCCGAGAGCAGCGGGTCGTCGGGCCGCGGAAACGGAATCCGGTCGATGATCACCAGCGACAGCGACGGGCCGGGAACGTCGACGCCCTGCCATAGCGACAACGTGCCGAACAGCGACGTCGCCGGGTCGGCGGCGAACTTCTCGACCAGCGTGGTGGTCGTGTCGTCGCCCTGGCACAACACCGGCGTGGACAGCCGTTCGGTCATCGCCTCGGCGGCAGCCCGGGCCGCCCGCATCGACGAGAACAGCCCGAGCGTCCGCCCGCCGGCCGCGGTGATGAGCTCGGCGATCTCGGTCAGCTGCTCGGCGGTGCCGGTGCCATCGCGGCCGGGCGGCGGCAGCTGGGCGGCGACGTAGAGGATCCCCGACTTGGCGTGCTCGAACGGCGACCCGACATCGATTCCGTGCCAAGGGGTTTCGCTGTCGGCCAAGCCCCAAGCTTTCGCCATCGCCTCGAACGAGCCGCCGATGGTCAGCGTCGCCGAGGTGAGCACCGCGGTCGCGTCGGCGAACAGCCGGGTGCGCAGCAGGCCGGCCACCGACAGCGGCGCGACCCGCAGGAAGGTCCGTGTCGACCCGCGGTTGTCCTCGTGGTCCAGCCACACCACGTCGGTGCGGTCCGCGATCGCCGGCCCGTAGGCCGACAGGATCCGCGTTGCGGTGTCGGCGATGTCGGCGAGGCTGGCCACCGCTTCGTTGCGGGCCGCGGCGGCCTTGGGGTCGGTGGGTGCGGTGTCGATGGTCGAGCGCGCCGCGGTGGCCGCATCACGCAGCGCCGTGAGCTGCGTGGCGAGCTCGTCGTCGAGGTGGTCCATCCGGCCGGCGGCCGCATTCTGGATCAGCGTGATGAAGCTGCCCGACATGCGCTCCCAGCGCTGCAGGATCTCGGGCTCGACCAGTTGCGCGATGCGGCGCGACGCGATGCCGAGCGCGGTCGCGGTCAGCTCGCCGGTGGCCACCGCGGTCACCCGGTCGACCAGATCGTGGGCCTCGTCGACCACCAGCAGCCGATGGTCGGGCAGTACCGCGGAGTCGGCGACGGCGTCGATGGCCAGCAGCGCGTGGTTGGTGACGACTACATCAGCTTGCGCGGCGAGTCCTTTCGCCTTCTCGGAGAAGCAGTCGGTGCCGAACGGGCAGCGGGCCATCCCGAGGCATTCCCGGGCCGACACGCTGACCTGTCCCCACGCCCGGTCGGCG
Organism: uncultured Actinomycetota bacterium; assembly: GCA_963822655.1. Lineage (GTDB taxonomy): Bacteria > Actinomycetota > Actinomycetes > Mycobacteriales > Mycobacteriaceae > Mycobacterium. Next base: position 15,880 of record CAWGIJ010000009.1, on the reverse strand, counting down.
ACACCGGGTTTGAGGTCGTCGCGGTCGCCGGTGTCGGTCTCCGACGACCACTCGGTCAGCCGCTGCACCTCACGGCCCAGCGCCGACGCCGCCTGCGGGCGGAACAGCTCCTGCGGCTCCTGCGCCTCGGCTGCCGAACCGTTGTGAATCTTGTTGAGGCACAAGTAGTTCTGTCGCCCCTTGAGCAACGCGAAGCTGGGCTTGCGGGGGAGGGTGTCGGCCAACGCGTCGACCAATACGGGGAGGTCGCGATTGACGAGTTGGCGCTGCAGGGCGATGGTCGCCGTCGACACCACGACCGGCGTGTTGTCGGCCACCGCGCGCTCGATCGCCGGAACCAGGTAGGCCAGCGACTTTCCGGTGCCGGTGCCGGCCTGTACGGCCAGATGTTCGCCGGACTCGAAGGCATGCGCGACGGCGCTGGCCATCTCGACCTGGCCGCTTCGCTCCGTGCCGCCCAACGCGGTCACCGCAGTGGCCAGCAGCTGCGCTACCGGCGGATCGTCGGACGTGGCTACTCCTGGGTGTCGGCCGGCGGACGTCGGGCCGGGATCTGGGTGGTGGGGATCGCCGGGTCGCCGTGCGACAACATCAGACCCTCCCACGGCAAGCTTCGCAAGCCCGATGCCACCAGTCCGCGCGCCACGCCCAGATCGGTCGTCGCCACCACCTCCCCGCCGCGAACCAGCGGGATGGTCAGCGACCGCGAGGGCTCGGAAGCCGGCGGCGGGCGGCCCGCCGGATGGACGATCTCCTCGGTGATCGTGCCGGTCGAGCGGGCCAGCCGGAGCGCCTCTTTGCGGCCGCCGTGCGATTCCTTGCGGACGCTGCGCTTCTCGACCGGTACGCCGTCGACCTCGACCAGCTTGTAGACCATGTTCGCGGTGGGTGCGCCCGAGCCGGTGACCAGTGACGTGCCGATGCCGTAACTGTCGATCGGTTCGGCGCGCAGGCCCGCGACGGCGAATTCGTCGAGATCGCCGGAGACCACGATGCGGGTCCGGGTGGCCCCGAGCCGGTCGAGTTGGTCGCGAACCTGCCGGGCCAGCATGCCCAGGTCGCCGGAGTCGATGCGGACCGCGCCGAGGCCGGTGCCGGCGGCCGCGACGGCGTTGGCCACGCCGGTGGTCACGTCGTAGGTGTCGACCAACAACGTGGTGCCCGGGCCGAGCGCGGCGACTTGGGCCGTGAAGGCGGCCGGCTCGTCGGGTCCGCCCAAGCCGTCGTAGAGCAGCGTGAAGGCGTGGGCGCTGGTGCCCTCGGTCGGCACGCCGTAGCGCCGGTGTGCCTCCAGGTTGGACGACGCAGCGAACCCCGCGAGGTAGGCGGCGCGCGACGCGGCGACGGCCGCACGCTCGTGGGTGCGGCGCGATCCCATGTCCATCAGCGGCCGGCCGTCGGCGGCGCTGACCATTCGGGCCGCGGCCGAGGCGACGGCGGTGTCGTGGTTGAAGATCGACAGCGCCAGCGTCTCGAGGATCACGCATTCGGCGAAGCTGCCGCGCACCGAAAGCACCGGTGAGCCAGGGAAATACAGCTCACCCTCGGCGTAGCCGTCGACGTCGCCGCCGAACTTGAAGTCGCGCAAGTAGGCCAGCGCATCCCGGTCGAGGAATTCCGCCAGCGAATCGCACGCCACGCCGTCGAACCTGAACTCGGACAACGCTTCCAGAAAGCGGCCGGTCCCGGCCACTACGCCGTAGCGGCGCCCGTCGGGCAGCTTGCGGGCGAACAGCTCGAACACCGACCGGCGACGTGCGCTGCCGTCACGCAGGGCCGCGGACAGCATGGTCAGCTCGTAGCGGTCGGTCAGCAGCCCGGTGTTCACCGAGTCGTTCACACGACAACGGTATCGGTTGTCCGGGGATGGCTCGGTATCGTGTGAACCATGGTTGCGTCAGCCCCGACCAAGCCGGGAACCACCGGGCAGCGGGAAGCGGAGACGGCCGAGGCCACCGCGGCTCCCTGGGTGACCATCGTCTGGGACGACCCGGTCAATCTGATGAATTACGTGACGTACGTCTTCCAGAAGCTGTTCGGCTACAGCGAACCGCACGCCACCAAGCTGATGCTGCAGGTGCACAACGAAGGCAAGGCCGTGGTGTCGGCGGGCAGCCGGGAATCGATGGAAGTCGACGTCACGAAACTGCATGCGGCCGGGTTGTGGGCGACCATGCAGCAGGACCACTGAGTGCGTAAGTGGAAGCGGGTGGAAACCGCCGACGGCGCGCGTTTTCGGTCGGCGCTGGACGCCCATGAAGCCGCGCTGCTGAAGAATCTCGTCGACTCGATGATCGGCCTACTCGATGAGCGCGAATCCTCTTCGCCACAAGATGAACTCGAGAAGATCACCGGCATGAAGACGGGCCACTCCGAACCGCCCGACAACGCGACGATGCAACGGCTACTGCCCGACTTCGCCAAGCCCAACGACGACCCTGACGACGACACCGACAGCCTCAACGCCGCGTTGCGCAGCCTGCACGAGCCGTCCATCATCGACGCTAAACGGGTTGCGGCGCAACAACTCCTGGACACTTTGCCGGATCGCGGCGGCAAGCTCGAGCTGACCGAGGACGTCGCGCACGCGTGGACCGCATCGGTCAACGACCTGCGGCTGGCACTGGGCACCATGCTCGACATCAAGCCCGACGGTCCGGATCGGATGCCCGACGACCATCCGCTGGCCGCGCACTTCGACGTCTATCAATGGCTGACCGTGCTGCAGGAATACCTCGTCCTGGCGCTGATGGGCTCGCGATGAACGCGATCACCGACGTCGCGGGCATCACGGTCGGCCAGCACCATCGACTGGACCTTGACGCGGCGATGGGTGCCGGGTGGGCCAGCGGTGTCACCGTCGTCCTGACGCCACCCGGCACCGTCGGTGCCGTCGACGTCCGCGGCGGCGCGCCCGGCACGCGCGAGACCGATCTGCTGGATCCGGCCAATAGCGTGCGCTATGTCGACGCGGTCCTGCTCGCCGGCGGCAGCGCGTTCGGGTTGGCCGCCGCCGACGGGGTGATGCGCTGGCTGGAGCAGCGTGAGCGCGGCGTCGCGATGACGGGCGGCGTAGTGCCGATCGTCCCGGGCGCGGTGATCTTCGACTTGGAGGTCGGCGCATGGAGCAACCGCCCGACCGCCGACTTCGGCTACGCGGCATGCGAAGCGGCGGGCGTCGATGTCGCCGTCGGCACCGTCGGCGCCGGGGTGGGGGCGTGCGCGGGAGTGCTGAAGGGCGGCGTCGGGACGGCGTCGACGACCATAGCGTCCGGCGTGACCGTCGGCGCGCTGGTGGTGGTGAACTCTGCGGGCAACGTCGTCGACCAGGCGACCGGATTGCCGTGGCTGAGCTACCTGGTCGACGAGTCCGGGCTAACGACAGCACCCGACGAGCAACTCGCCGCGCTGGCCGGGCTCAAATCGCCGCTGAGCTCGCTGAACACCACGATCGCGGTCGTCGCAACCGACGCCGCACTAAGCCCGGCGGCGTGCCGGCAAGTTGCGAGCACCGCTCACGACGGCCTAGCCCGCAGCATTCGCCCGGCGCACACCCCTGTCGACGGCGACACGGTATTTGCTCTGGCCACCGGCGCCATCGAGGTGGCGCCGCCGGCCGATCTGCCCGCTGCTTTCTCCCCGGAGACGCCGCTCACCACCGAGGTGGGCAGCGCGGCGGCGGACTGCCTGGCCCACGCGGTGCTCAGCGCGGTGATCGCCGCGGACCCGGTGGCTGACATCCCGACATATCGTGGACTGTTGCCGGGCGCTTTCGCCCCGCGCCGGTAGCGTGGATGCAGCGGGGGTTGCATGGGAAAGGCAGCCATGACCACTCAGAGCCCGGCGCGGCAGCCGAAGAAGCGTTCCGCGATCGTCGTCGGCGGAGCCACCATCCTCAGCTTCGTTGCGCTGCTTTATCTCGTCGAGGCGTTCGATCAACTCAACGGCAACCGACTGGATGAGAACGGCATCCGTCCGCTGGAAACCGACGGACTCTGGGGAATCCTGTTCGCGCCGCTGCTGCATGCGAGCTGGGCGCACCTGGCGGCCAACACCGGACCGGCGTTGGTGCTGGGCTTCCTGGTCACGCTCGCCGGCTTGTCGAGATTTCTCTGGGCGACCGCGATCGTGTGGATCATCGGAGGCTTCGGTACCTGGCTGATCGGCAACCTGGGCTCGCCCTGCGGCGAGACCGACCACATCGGCGCCTCGGGCCTCATCTTCGGCTGGCTGACCTTCCTGCTGGTGTTCGGGTTCTTCACCCGCTCGGCCTGGCAGATCGTGATCGGCCTGGTGGTGCTGGTGGCCTATGGCGGAGTCCTGTGGGGAGCCGTACCGGTGCTCAACGTCTGCGGCGGCGTCTCCTGGCAAGGGCACCTCTGCGGTGGCATCGCCGGCGTACTCGCCGCGTACCTGCTGTCCAGCCCGGAACGCGAGGCCAGAGAGCGGCGGCGTGCAGCGGCGCGGCAATAATTGAGTCGACATGAGTAACGCACTGGCGCCCATCGGGGTGTTCGACTCCGGCGTCGGCGGGCTGACCGTCGCGCGCGCCATCATCGACCAGTTGCCCGACGAGGACATCGTCTACGTCGGCGACACCGGCAACGGCCCGTACGGCCCGCTCACCATCCCCGAGATCCGCGCGCACGCCCTGGCGATCGGCGACGACCTCGTCGACCGCGGCGTCAAGGCACTGGTCATCGCCTGCAACTCGGCATCGTCGGCCTGCCTGCACGACGCCCGCGAACGCTACGACGTGCCCGTCGTCGAGGTGATCCTGCCCGCGGTCCGCCGGGCCGTCGCCACCACCCGCAACGGCCGCATCGGCGTGATCGGAACCCAGGCCACCGTCGCCTCCGGCGCGTACCAAGATGCCTTCGCCGCCGCCCGCGACACCGAGATCACCGCGGTGGCCTGCCCGCGATTCGTCGACTTCGTGGAGCGCGGCATCACCAGCGGCCGCCAGGTCCTCGGGCTGGCCGAGGGCTACCTCGAACCGCTGCAACGCGCCGACGTCGACACCCTGGTGCTGGGCTGCACGCACTACCCGCTGTTGTCCGGGCTGATCCAGCTGGCCATGGGCGACGCCGTCACGCTGGTGTCGAGTGCGGAGGAGACGGCGAAGGAGCTACTTCGCGTGCTGACCGAGCGCGACCTGTTGCATCCCCATCCGGACCGCCCCGCCGCTGCGCCGCCGCTGCGCGCGTTCGAGGCCACCGGGGATCCCGAGGCATTTCTTGCCCTCGCGGCGCGGTTCCTGGGACCGGCGATTACCGGCGTCGAACCGGTCCATCGCCACATCGCCGCATCCGGCTGACTTACTCATCAGTAAACAGGTGATGTTTTCAACAACATGACCTTGGGCATGGCACAGTAGTGACCGTGCGAATTACCGTGCTCGGCTGCTCCGGTAGCGTCGTGGGCCCGGACTCGCCGGCGTCGGGTTATCTGTTGCGGGCACCGGACACGCCGCCGCTGGTCATCGACTTCGGGGGAGGCGTACTCGGGGCGCTGCAGCGGCACGCCGATCCGGGTGAAGTCCAGGTGCTGCTGTCGCATTTGCACGCCGACCACTGCCTGGACGTCCCAGGCCTTTTCGTCTGGCGGCGCTATCACCCGTCGCCGCCAGTGGGTAAAGCCCTGCTGTACGGGCCCAGCGACACGTGGTCACGGCTCGGTGCGGCGTCATCGCCGTACGGCGGCGAGATCGACGACTGCTCCGACATTTTCGATGTACACCACTGGGTCGACGGCGAAGCCATCGCGATCGGCGCGGTGAGCGTCACCCCGCGGTTGGTGTGCCACCCGACCGAGTCCTACGGCATGCGCATCACCAACGGCTCGGGCACGTTTGTTTACAGCGGCGATACCGGCTACTGCGACGCTGTCATCGAGCTGGCCCGCGGCGCCGACGTCTTCCTCTGCGAAGCATCCTGGACGCACTCGCCGGACCGTCCGCCCAACCTGCACCTGTCCGGCACCGAGGCCGGTCGGATCGCGGCCGCGGCCGGGGTAGGGGAGTTGCTGCTGACGCACATCCCGCCGTGGACCGCGCGCGAAGACGTGATCAGCGAGGCCAAGGCCGAATTCGGCGGCCCGGTGCACGCCGTGGTCTGCGGCGAGACATTCAACGTCGGGCGGTCGTAGCTCCACGTTGGGGTCCATCGCTCGGCCAGCCGGGCGTTCGGCGCCGAGCGCCCTGCCAGCCGGGCACTCGATCGCTACGCCCTCTACATCGTCTCCACGCTAGGGTTGGCGGCGTGTCAAAACGAGAAGACGGCCGCCTCGACGACGAGCTTCGACCGGTCGTCATCACCCGCGGATTTACCTCCCATCCGGCAGGTTCGGTGGTGATCGAATTCGGTCAGACCAAAGTCCTGTGCACCGCGAGCGTCACGGAGGGCGTGCCGCGCTGGCGTAAGGGGTCCGGCCTGGGCTGGCTCACCGCCGAGTACGCGATGCTGCCGTCAGCGACGCACACCCGCAGCGACCGGGAGTCGGTGAAGGGTCGGCCGTCCGGCCGCACGCAGGAGATCAGCCGACTCGTCGGCAGGTCACTGCGGGCATGCATCGACCTGGCGGCGTTGGGGGAGAACACGATTGCCATCGACTGCGACGTGCTGCAGGCCGATGGCGGTACCCGGACCGCGGCGATCACCGGGGCCTACGTCGCGCTGGCCGACGCGGTGACCTACCTGTCGGCGGCCGGCAAGCTGTCCGACCCGCGGCCGCTGTCCTGCGCGATCGCCGCCATCAGCGTCGGCGTCGTCGACGGCCGGGTGCGGGTCGACCTGCCCTATGAAGAAGACTCCCGCGCCGAGGTCGACATGAACGTGGTGGCCACCGACACCGGGACGTTGGTCGAGGTGCAGGGCACCGGCGAGGGCGCCACCTTCCCGCGGTCGACGCTCAACAAATTGCTCGACGCCGCCGAGGGAGCCTGCGAGCAGTTGTTCGTCGCGCAGAACGAGGCGCTGGCCCTGCCGTATCCGGGTGTGCTGCCCGAAGGCGCTGTGGCCCACAAGGCGTTTGGAAACTGACCCGCGCCGGCGGCGATGCTGAGGAGTGGCGCCGATGATCCGTGTCCTGGTCGCCAGTCGCAACGCCAAGAAGCTTGCGGAGTTGCGACGGGTACTCGATGCGGCCGAGCTCACGGGGCTTACCCTGGTGTCGCTGAACGATGTTCCACCGTTCGACGAGGCGCCGGAAACCGGTGCCACATTTGAAGATAACGCTCTGGCCAAGGCTCGCGACGGCTTCGCCGCGACCGGGTTGCCGACCGTCGCCGACGACTCTGGTCTGTCAGTGGCCGCGTTGAACGGCATGCCCGGTGTGCTATCGGCGCGGTGGTCGGGCAACCACGGCGACGATGCCGGCAACACCGCGCTCTTGCTCGCGCAGCTGCGCGATGTTCCCGGCGCGCGGCGCGGCGCGGCGTTCGTCTCGGCCTGTGCGCTGGTGTCCGGTTCCGACGAGGTCGTCGTCCGTGGTGAATGGCCGGGCAACATCGCTTTCGAGCCACGCGGCGACGCGGGCTTCGGCTACGACCCGGTGTTCATTCCGGACGGTGACGATCGCACCGCCGCGCAACTGACGTCGGCGGAGAAGGACGCGGCGTCACACCGGGGTCGCGCGCTGGCCTTGCTGCTTCCGGCGCTGCGTGCGCTATAAGCTGAACTGCGCCTTGATGTTTCGGGTCTGGAAGTGTTCGACGATGACCCCGACCAGCGGGATCGTGCCGGCCAGTAGCACGCCGACCGTCTTCCCGATCGGCCAACGGACCTTGACGGCGAGGTTGAACGCGGCCAGCACGTAGGCGAAGTACACCCAGCCGTGCACGATGCCGATCCAGGTCGGCGGGTTCGGCACCTTGACGATGTAATGGACCACGATCTCGTAGCACAGCGCGATCAGCCACAGACCCGTCGTCCACGCCATCACGCGGTAGGCGAGCAGCGGGGTCCGGATGTTCTGACCGGCTGTGGTCATGCGGTGGTCCTGTTCTATTGGGGTTCGTTGTCGGCCTTGGCCAATTCGGCCAGATAGGCGTTGTACTTCCGGAGTTCCGGGTCGTCCACGTCGTGTGCGGCTTTGGGTCGCTCGGGCAGTAGGCCTTCCGGTATCTCGTTGACGGCCTCGGTGTTTCGAGGCTCCGGCGGCGCTTCCTCGTAGCGGACGAATTTTCGGTAGGCGTAGACGCAGAACGCGGCGAACGCCGGCCACTGCAAGGCGTATCCGAGGTTCTGGAAGGTGCCGGAGGTCGACTCGAATCGCGTCCACTGCCACCAGCCCAGGGCCAGGCAGCCTCCCGCCGCGATAATCACCAGCGCGATTAGCGCGGGTCTCCGACGACGCGTAGTGGACATGGTTAGACGGTACCGCCTGGCAGTTTTGCGGAGGCCATAGACAACTTGGCGGCGGAGTGGGGCGGTACGCTCGTGACGCTTGCGGGCGTGATGGAACGGCAGACATGCCGGCTTTAGGTGCCGGTGCTCGAGAGAGCGTGAGGGTTCGAATCCCTCCGCCCGCACAATTGTCTATCGCGAGCCATCGAGGGCGAAAAATTTGTATTTCATCTGTGCATAAGTCATCTCGCCACGTTCGGGGACAGCGCTGAGCTAAGTTCGCGCCGACTTAACCCACCGGCGAGGGAGACCGATGACAGCGGCATGGGAACTTGTCTTATCAACCGCTGGTCGAACAGGTTTATCACGCTCATTTCTTCGTGGCGCGCGGTTCACACAGCCCGTATCCGGTCAACGGTGACCATGAAGTCGATCCGGATGCCCTCGCCGGCGCGTCGGATTGCGGGCGGTTGGACGGTCCGAGTCTCCCGGTCGTCGACGACTGGCCTGCATCCGGGTGGGCGAAGGCGGGGGCGTTCTGGGCCAAGATCCTCGAGGGCGGATTTTTCGAGGCGATCGGCACCCTCGCGGGCGTCGTCGCCGCTGCCGCCGAATTGCAATACTGGCTGGACAACCCAACGGACGCAGCGCCGCCGGCGACTCCGCCCAACCCCGATCGCGGTCCAGATCCGAACCAGCCCGCCGGTATCACGGTGCGGCCTTCGGGTGTCGACGTCTCGGGCGGTGTGCCAGCAGATAAGCGCGTGAACTGGCGCGCGCAGCAGGGCCTCGTAATCGACGGCCGCAGTTACGATTTCATCGTCGACAGGTCGGCGCAAAAGTGGCGGCCCGCAGAGGACGGCGCGAGCGGCTACCTGGGCCGTTGGGGTCAGCGCGTCAGTAGGGATTGGTTCACGCTGCGAGCCGGGCCGAAATTTCCTGATTTCGCTGGGATGTTCATGATGGCCCTTGCCGATGGGGACCACCGGTCGCTGTTGAGGCTCAACCCCTAGGGGCTAGCTCGGGCCGCGCCAAGGCGGAACATCCCGCTCCCTAACATGAGCGGGTGGACGCATTCTTCACCGCTAACGGCGACTTCTATGTACCCGGCGACATGACCCGCGGGCCCTGGGGCCTCACCATGGGCGGCCAGATAGTCGGCGGACTACTGGGCTGGGCCATCGACCGCCACGGCGACGACGACCTGCAACCCGCTCGACTCACCGTCGACCTGCTGCGGCCGGTGCCCATTGAACCCGTCACGATCGAGACCTCGGTCCAACGCGAGGGGCGCCGCCTCAAACTCGTCGACGCCGCGATGCTGCAGAACGGTCGGGTCGTTGCACGGGCGAGCGCGCTTTTTCTCCGTCGGAGCGCCGCCCCCGAAGGCGAGGTGTGGTCCGGCCCCGTGACCATGCCTCCGCCGCCTCCCAACGCAGAACCCGACGCGGGCCTGCCGTTCGAAATATGGACCTACAACTCCGAGTCCGACTCCGGGACACCGGGAATGCCGCCGCCCGAGTGGGAGAAGCCCGGTGTGCAGAAGTTCGCGTGGGGCCGCTTATTCCGTCCGATGGTAGCGGGCCATCCACTCACGCCGTTCACCCGTGCGGCGTTCGCCGGAGACATCATCAGCTCGCTAACCCATTGGAGCACAGCAGGTTTGCTCTACATCAACGCCGACTACACCGTGGCCATCAGCCGGCTGCCGGTAGGCGAGTACATCGGGCTGGCCGCCCAGAGCTATTACGGCAACGACGGTGTGGGATCTGGATCGGCGACGATCTTCGACAGCGCCGGCCCGATCGGAACGGGGACAGCGCTGGCGCTCGGTCAGCCTCCGGGTGCATTCCAGCCGAATTCGCCCTAGCGAACTGGCACCATTGACGCATGAACACCGCGATAGTGGTGCTGCTGATCTTCTTGGCGGTCGGCATCGTGCTCAGCCCGCTGATCCGGATGAGGGCCTGGCTGAAGAAATCGCCACCCGCGCCGGAGCTCCAACCACCGCCGGAAGATCAACCGGAATAGCCGCGCTCAACAAGCAACTTCGACCGTGAACGGTTTTGTCACCGATACGTGTGAGTCGTCGAGTTGACTCCCCTGGGCCGTGCCCGTGATCGTGTAGACGTCCTTGGAGACGTGGATTTTCGCCTCACCGGCCCCTGAATTGGAGACGCCGGAGAATCCCGCGAAGTTATCGAAATGGACCGACTCGACGGTGGGTTTGTCGGGGTCGAGTCGCAGCAGTACTTGCACGTTGGCCGGCGCGACGCTGATGTTCGCCGTCAGCAACCAGTTCACCTGGTTGCACGTGATCGCGTGCGACGTGCGACTGGTGTTGTCGACGGTGATGTGAGCGGTCTTCTGCGTCGTCTTCTCGTCCTGGCTGAAGCAACCGGAGCATGCCGCCACCACGAGTACCGCACTCGCCGCCATGGTGATAAGCCTTCGTGCCACCGGGCACCTCCCTATGCACGCAGGTTTATTCAGCAATACTTTTTCTATCAGTCGGCGTGCGTCTCGGAGGGTAAACGTGCACTGCCCGATAGTTAACCGAGATCGCTGAGCGAGATCTTGCCCATCAGCAGGTCGATGATCGGCTTGCCGGCGGCGAACGTGCCGGTGCTCGACGAGTTGACGTGTCCGTAGTCCACCAGCAGCGTCACGCCGTTGACACCGGCGGCCGCGTCGCTGTTGAGGAAAGCCATGACGTTGCCCATCTGCTCGGGCGTGTGGGTCGCAGTTCCGGTGGCCTCGCGGTAGTCCTGCGCGAACGACAGCCACAGGTCGGCGTTGGCGCGGGCCAGGGGAGTGTCGGTCGGGCCGGGGCAGATCGCGTTGATGCGAATTCCCTTGGCCAGGAACGGGAATGCATGCGTAGCGACGTAGGCGTTGATCGCCTGCTTGCTGGTGCCGTAGTGCCCGAAGTTGTCGGCCTCGTGAGCCTTGGACCACGCGTCGGCCGACTCGAAGTCGGGCGTGGCCAGAAATTCCTGCAGCCGCGGCAGGTCGGTCTCCCAACCGATGCCGGCCACCGAGGAGATGAAGCAGATGGCCGAGCCACGGCTCATCTGGCCGTTGTTGATCAGGGTGTCGATGACATGGCGGTGTCCGATGAAGTTGATCTTCATCAGGTCCGGGCCGTCGGCGATACCCGCGGCCGAGAACAACGCGTCGACCTTGCCCACCTGCTCGAGCGCGCTGTTGATCGACGCCGGGTCGCGAAGGTCGACCTGGATTCCCTTGCCCAGTCCGGACTCCACCGGTGCATAGTCGAGGTTGATGACCTCCGCGCCGAGATCACCCACGATCTTGGCCGCCGCGGCACCCATGCCGGTGGCACCTCCGACTACCAACGCCCGCTTGCCGTCGTAGCGGAACTGCTCGATACCAGTCATGTGAGTCCTCTCTCGGGGTGCCTACGGTAAGCCTTGCGATGACCTTATGCAGGCCTGATCCTCAGCACAAGGATGAGTCGACGAAGTCTCCGCAAGTATGCGCGGGGAGGCGCGTCTACCGGCGCGTATCGGAAATTTGGTTGTCAGATGTGAGTCGAAGTGTCACGTTCGGCGGCACCGCGCACCAGAGTGTCGCGGGCATTGACCAGTGCCGCGTCCTTGCCTTGGGCCCGCACGATGTTCTCCGGCACCCATAGCACGTCCATCACGTAACGCGCCAGCATCGACAGCGAAGGCGCGTCCTCGATGCGGATGTCCCCGGACTCGATCCCGTCGGACAGCAACGTGCGCAATTGTCGCAATCGCATAGTGAACGCCAGGCCGGGGTTGGGGGTGTCCGGCGGCGATTGGCGCATCCATGCGAGCTGGATCTTCCACTCGTCCGGGAACTGATCCAACGCGTTGATGTTCACCCAACTCAGCGCGTCCAGCTTCTCCACCGGTGTCGCATCGGTGCGCAGGACGCTGGCGAAACCACCGCCGGCCTTCTGGCCGAACGACTCCATGATCGAGGCGAGTAGTTCGTCCTTCGACCCGATCAGCCGGTAGACCGTGCCGGTGCCCATGCCCGCCGCGGCGGCGATGTCACGGATCGTGGTGACCTCGTAGCCCTTCTTGCCGAACTCGGCGCGCGCCACCGAGCGGACGTGGGCGGCCTTGTCGTTGCCGTCGGACTCGTCCTCGGCCCACGTCTTGATCGCCGCCTCGGCTGCGGCAAAAGCGCTGGAGCCGTTCAGTTCTCGGTCGGTGTACGGCCGGCTGGCCAGGCCGTGCAACATGATGCGGCACATCACGACCGCCGTCTGATCGGCGGCGCCGGTGTGTCGGATGATGTCGAGGCCGACGTGCATCATCGTCTGGCAGATCCGGTCGGCCAGTGTCGGGAGGTCGATGTCGGATCGGATGAAGCCGCTCCACCTGCCCGCGCGCAACGTCTGCAGCATCGCCTGCTGGATGGCGGTCGGTGGATTCTGCAGCAGCTCGACGAGTTCCGGATTCGCGCTTGGCGCTTCGTAAAACGACATCTGCAGGGCGGCGCGGTGTTGCACGGCGCACCGCGCGATCGCGGATCCTAGTTCGACGATCTTGTCGGCGACGGAGCGCGCGTCGGCCTGGTCCAGCTGCTCGTGCGCGATCTCGCCGATCCGATCCAGGTCGGCGTAGTACCGCCGGACCAACTCGACGAGGATCGCTTCCTTGGATTCGAAGTGGTGGTACAGGCTTCCCGGCAGGATGCCCGCCGCGTCGGCGATCTCTTGCAGCGATGTCCGCAGTCCCGACGAGGCGATCAAAGACGCAGCGGTCTGCAGGATTTCGGTGCGCCGGGTTCCGTCGTCGTACGAGCCGCCGCCCGTTGCCGCGCCGCTAACTCGCTTGCCGGCGCCGCGGCCCCGCGGCGTCACGCGGGAACGTCCGGCACTGTCAGACCGGACCAACGAATCGGCACCGGGCAAGTCTAGGCGCGCGGACCTCGATGTTGCTGCAGCCTCGAACGGTTGCTGAAGCCCCACGACACCTCCACAGGCCGGCCCTGCGAGACCCATGACCGAATATTTGGTTTAACGCTACCAGGTTGCGGCTGGGTGATTGTGCAGGTTGAGGGGTATAAACGCGACGCGATCAGTCCAGCACCGACCGGGCGAACTGCGCGCCGAGCTGCACGAGGCAGCGGTCGGAACTGTCGAGGAAGGCGCTCCAACTCAGCAGCCGCTTCAGATACAGCTGCGCGTCGTGCTCCCAGGTGAAGCCGATCCCGCCGAACACCTGAATCGCGGTGTCGCCGACGGCGGCCAGTCGTCCGGCGAACGCCTTCGCCCGCATCGCGGCCAGATGTCGCTCCTCGCGGGTGCCGGCGTCCGCCGCCCAGAGGGCGTGGATCACGCCGCTGCGGGCGAGCTCCACCGTCTCGTACATGTCGACGCAGAGATGCTGCACGGCCTGGAACGCACCGATCGGCTGGCCGAATTGCCTCCGCACCTTGGCGTATTCGATCACGAGACTCAGCAAGGCTCGGGCCGCGCCGAGCGCGTCCGCGGCCCAGGCGATGATCACATCGTCCACCAGCGCCTCGACGACGTCGGAGGAGGCGGTCGCCAGCCGCTGCGCGGGTGCACCGTCGAAGCAGACGCGAAACCGCTTGCGGGTCTGGTCGATTCCGGCCTGCAGCGTAGCGCTGACGCCGGACCCCGACGTCTGGACCGCGAAAAGGCTTGGGCCGCCGGGATCGTCGGCGACAACCAGCATCACGTCGGCGGCGGCGACATCCCACACGCCGTCGACCTCGCCGCGCAGAGCCGCGCCGTCGATCACGCTCGGACGCTCGCCGTCCAGCGGCGCGACCGTCGCAATCGTCGAGCCGTCCGCGATACCCGTCAACAGCGGAGCGGCGGTGTCGCCCGCCACCTCGAACCGGGTCAGGGCGCGAGCGGCGGCGACGGCGCTGGACAACCACGGCCCCGGATGCAGCCCGGCGCCCAGTTCTTCGGCGACGATGCCGGCCTCGACCATCGTCATGCCGGCCCCGTCGTACTCCGGCGGCACCAGCAGGCCGGTGGCGCCGAGAGCGGCGAGACCGTGCCATACGGTGTCGGTCGTTCCAGTGTCGTCGTCGAGCATCGGGCGGACATGCCCGGCGATCGGGGCCCGTTCGGCGAGGAAGGCTCGCACGGTGTCGCGCAACGCGATCTGCTCGTCGGTGAGTTCGAGATTCATGACCGCGGCAGCCCCAAAACCCTTTGAGCGGTGATGTTCTTGTTGATCTGCGTGGTCCCGCCGGCGATGGTCAGCGAGCGCGAGGTCAACCGGTAGTCGGCCCAGCGGCGTCCCTCGGGTGCCATTCCGATCAGGTCGAACGCCAGCGCGGCGATGTCCTGGCCGACCTCGCCCCAGATGGTCTTGGCCAGGCTGGCCGATCCGAACGCGTCACCGCCGTGCATGATCGCCGAGATCGACCGCTGGCAGAGGACCTCGAGATATTTGATGCGCGTGGCGATTTCGCCGAGGCGCCGTAGCGTGGTCGGGTCTTCGAGTACCGGCCGGCCGCCGGTCTTCATGTCGGCGAGATCGGTGACCAGTTCTTGCAGACGGGTCTGCATCTCGGTGTAAAGCCTTGCGGCCCCGGCTCGCTCGTGGCTCAGCGTGGTGGTGGCGATTCCCCAGCCACCATTCTCCGGGCCGAGCAGGGCGTCGGTGCGCACCCGCACATCATTGAAGAAAACCTCCGCGAAATCCGCTTCGCCGCTCATCGTGACCAGCGGCCGAACCTCGATGCCCGGCAGCGACATGTCCAGGATCAGGCACGAGATGCCCTTGTGCTTCGGCGCGTCTGGATCGGTGCGCACATAGAGCTGGCACCACTGGGCGCGGTGTCCCAGCGAGGTCCAGATCTTCTGGCCGTTGACGATGTAGCAGTCGCCCTGCGAATCGGCGCTGCGTACCGCGCGGGTCCGCAGCGAGGCGAGGTCGGAACCCGCCTCGGGTTCCGACATGCCCTGACACCAGATGTCGTCGGCCCGCATCATCCGGGGGAGCAGCGTGCGCTTCTGCGTTTCGGTCCCGTGCTGCATGATCGCCGGTGCGATGTTGTTCATCCCGATCACATTGAGATGGACGGGCACCCGCGCGCGGGTCGTCTCCTCGGCGCAGACCAACTGCTCCAGTACTCCCGCCCCGCGGCCGCCGTACTCCTGCGGCCACGAGACCGCGGCCCAGCCGGCGTCGGCGATCGTCGCGTTCCACGCCCGCAGCGTCTGGAAGGCCGCCTCGTCCCGACCCCGCCCACGGTTGGCGGCGATGACCTCGTCGGTCAGGTTGGCGGCCAGCCAAGCGCGCAGTTCCTTGCGCACCTGTTCCACCTCAGGTGGGTATGCGAAATCCACGGTCTCAGATGACTCCGGTCTATCGGCTCCGGGCGATTGACGACGGGCAATGCGGAACTCTACGGTGGAACAGATATTTGGTCAACGAACCTCCGCGGCAGTCGAGGGTTGCCAACCGGCAATCTTGCGGTAAGGCTTCCCATAGTATTCTGCGTCCCGGTGCCAAGCTCCGCATCCCAACAACGAAAGCGCAACA
>CAWGIJ010000008.1:0-86320 GCA_963822655.1 uncultured Actinomycetota bacterium | reverse complement strand
GCGCACTGCCGAGATGGTCCACGCCGGCAGGATCGGCGCCCGGGTGAGGAAGTGGTCGCCCTGGCCAATGCTGCGCAACAGCGCCTGCGTGCGCATGATGCAGCAGCCCATCCGCGCCATCGCGAAGATCTCGTACCAGTCGAGCGCGACCAGCTCGCGGCCGATCATCTCCTCGAAGCGGCGGATCACCTGTTGCCGGCTGTCGAATCCCGGTAACTCGGGATCGGCGTCAATCCCGTTGACTTCCAGCATTTGTCGACGGGTGGCCAGCCACCACGCGAAGTCTGTCTCGGCCGGGCACAGGCAGGCCTGCTCCCAGTCCAGCACGCCGACGATTCGCCCGTCGTCGCCGAAGATCGCGTTGGACAGCCGGGCGTCGTTCCAGCACACCGCGTTGTCGCCGGTGTCCTCCGGTTGGTGACGGTGCAGCCAGTCGAACGCCTCGGTCATCACGTCCGGGATCTGGTTGTCGGTGCCCCACGCGGCGTACTCCTGCCACCAGGCGAGCTCAGCGGAAACGCCTGTGCCCGTGGGCCGATGGAGCCACGTCGCGTCGCCGACCGGTACCCGCTGCAGCGCCGTGAGCGTCTCCACGAACGAGTCGTGCGCCACGCGCTGCACCTGCGGGCCCGCGTCGTGCAGCCAGCCGCGCGTCGCATACGTGGTGTCCGACGGGGTGTGCCCGACGATGCGCGGCATCACCAGAAACTTGGAGTCGATCCACGACTCGTCGGGCTCGTAGAGGATCGGCGACGGCGTCGCGATGCCGTGGTCGTGCAGGAACTCCTGGGTGCGGGTCTGCGCCTGCAGATCGTATTCGGGGTAGATGCCGCCGCCGGCGGGCGGAATTCGCAGCACGTACTCGCTGGTCTGCCCATTGACGTCGGCGGAGAACACCAGGCTTTCGCTCGACCAGCCGGCCGCGCGGTTCGCCGCTTTCAGCTCGGAGACCGACGCGTCGGAGTCGAATCGGTGGCTGAACCACGTCTCGAGCCGGGCTCTGGTGTCCGCTAGGTCGCGTTGAACGAGCGCGATTCCCGCCATGCCAGACACATTTACATATGATGGCTCTGATGTAAATAATGGCGGCATGATTTCGGCCCAAACGCTCACCTTCGGAGCGGTCGAGGACACCTCGCTGCCGCTGGCTGTGCTCGCCCACGGTTTCCCCGATACGCCGTTCACATGGCGTCATCTCGGGCCGGATCTCGCAGGGCGCGGCTACCGGGTGGTGGCGCCGTGGCTGCCCGGTTACGACGCGCCCACCGACACACCGATCAGCTCCGGAACCTACGTCCGGCATCTGCTCGACGTCCGTCGGCGCTATGACGGGGACGACCGCGCCGTGTTGATCGGGCATGACTGGGGTGCGCAGGCCGGGTACGGTGTGGTCGCTGCCGAACCCGAAGCCTTCAGTCGCTTTGTCGCGCTGGCGGTTCCGCCGGTCGCGGCGCTGGCGGGCGGCTTGTTCAGCTACTCTCAGTTGAAGCGGTCGTTCTACATCTACTTCATCCAGCAGGTCGGCATGGCCGAGGTGGCGTTGGTGGCGCCCGGGTTCTGGGAGTCGTTGTGGGGCGATTGGTCGCCTGGCTACGACGCGGCCGATGACATCGCCGAACTTCGACGGCACGTGACCGCTGACAACATCGCCAATGTGGTTGGGCCGTATCGAGCTTCGTTCAACCCGCAATTCGCCGACCCCGGCGCGGAGGCGGAGACGCTGGCCACCATGCAACTGCCCCCGGTGCCGACGCTGTATCTGCACGGAGCCAACGACGGCGCGATCGGCGCCGACCTACTCGGCGACCTCGGCCAGCACTTCCCGGCCGAGGGCTCGGTCGCCGAGATCATCGACGGCTCCGGGCATTTCCTGCATCTGGAGAAGCCGGACCTGGTCGGGGCGAAGATCGGTGACTGGTTAGGCGCGTAGTCCCGCGCGGCTCAGCCCTGCCGCATGCCGCAGTTCGGCGAGGAAGCTGTCCGACGTGTCGTCGCCGATCACATAGTGGCACACGGCGATTCGTACCACAGCCGAGGCCGCGACATGGGCCTCGTCGCCGCCGATGATCCGCGCGATGCGCTCGCGCATGATCGGCAGCACCCGCTTCATCTGCTGCAGGACGTGTTCGGGCTCGACCTCGGCCAGTGAGCCGAGCGAGTAGCTGCTCTGAAAGTCGACGATGAAACGCAGTGCTGCGTCCAGTCTTTCGGCCCCACTCAATCCCGCGATCGCGGTGGCGATGCCGGCGTCGAAGTTGTCCTGCTCGTAGAGACCGAACGCCTCGAGCAGGCCCTCCTTCGAGCCGAAGTAGCGATACAGGGTCGGCCGCGACACCTTGGCCTGGGCGGCGACGTCGGACAGCTGCAGCCGCCGGCGGCCGTCGCGGGCCAGCACGACGAAGGTGGCGGCGAGGATCCGTCGTCGCGTCGATTGCTCGGCGTCGATAGCGGCCATCGCGTCCTTTACATCTAAGGGGCCAAATGTCACACTGACCCTACCGCTGACCCTGGTCGATGGAAAGGTAGCGACGGTGACCCACCTCGTGATCCGCAAGATCCCGTGGGAGTTCGACGCAAGCGTGCCGTTCAAGTGGCAGCCCGACAACCCGAACTTCGGTCTGTTCTGCAACGCCTTCACGTTCATCGCCGTCCCGTTCGAGCGCTACATCGTCAACGTGGTCCGCAAGGCGCAGGCCACGCTCCAACAGGATCCGGACGTCGCCGCCGAGGCCGAGGCATTTCTGCGGCAAGAGGCGCAGCACGCGTCCGCGCACCGCAAGCAC
Organism: uncultured Actinomycetota bacterium; assembly: GCA_963822655.1. Taxonomy (GTDB): domain Bacteria; phylum Actinomycetota; class Actinomycetes; order Mycobacteriales; family Mycobacteriaceae; genus Mycobacterium. The sequence continues at coordinate 83,537 of CAWGIJ010000008.1, read as the reverse complement.
ATGCTGGCGTTGGTGCAGCGCTATCCCGCACTCGAGCAGTGCTACGAGGACGCCTGCCGTGCCTACGACCAACTGCTCGAGGAACAGCCGATCGAGTTCCACGCCGCCTACATCGCGAACCTCGAGGCGACGTTCACGCCGCTGTTCAAAGTGATTCTGGACAACCGAGATTCGCTGTTCGGGGCGGGGGATCAGCGGGTGGCGTCGCTGATGATGTGGCACTTCGTCGAGGAAATCGAACACCGCAGCTCGGGGCTGATCCTCTACCAACACATCTGCCCCGACCCGTGGTATCGCACCAAGAACATCCGCGCGACGTTCAGCCACGTCGGCGCGGTGTCCGAGGCGATAGCGAAGGTCTTCGACGAGGTCGTCCCATTCGAGGACCGCGGTGCCTCCGCCCAGGAACTGCTGTCGATCTCGCTGCTCTACGGCGAGTTCATGTTCCGTGGTCCGGGCGGCAAGCGGCGCCGCGCCCGTCGTGCTGGTCCACCCACCTTGTTCAGCGACGTCCCGACCCGTCAACTGTTGGCGATGTCGTGGCGGCTGCTGCTGTCGCAGGCGCCGCACCACGACCCGGCCGACCAGCCGTTGCCGGACTGGGCCGACACCTGGATGCGCACCTACGACCAGGGCGTCGACATGACGCGGTTTTTCCCACTGTCGAGAGGTAATTGATTTGCTGTCAACGAATTACGGCGCACTGGTGCCCGAGGATGAGTTGCTCACCCACCAGATCGTTGACACGTTCGCCTCGGTCAGCCAGTCGGATCCGTCGTGGACGGAGAAGATCTGGACGATGGCGCACGCCCGCGACAACTCGCTGCAGATTGTGCTCGGTATCGGAAAGTACACCAACCGTGGAGTTTTCGACGGCGCCGCCGGCGTGTGCCGCGGAACCGAGCAATGGACGGTCCGTGCGGGACGTCGGTTGTCTTCGGCCTCGGCCAGCACCGAGGTCGGGCCGATCCATTACCAGGTCGTCGAGCCATTGCGGGTGATCCGGGTCAGCCTCGACCCCAACGAACACCAGCCGATCTCGTTCGACGTGTTCCTGCGCGGGAGTTTCGATGCGGCACTGGAAGATCCGTGGCCGGACCGCAGCCCGGACGGCTACCGGGTGTCGCATAACGTGCTGCGCTACCACCAGGTCGGCGTGGCATCCGGGTGGGTCGAGGTCGAGGGCGAGCGCACCGATATCGCCGCGGACCAATGGATTTCGATCCGCGACCACTCCTGGGGTCTGCGGCCCGGCGTCGGCAAGCCGATACCCGGGCTGCCACGGGGGAGCCGCAAGATCAAGCAGATGTTCATGACCTGGATGCCGATGACGCTGACCCGGCCGGATGGATCGGCCTATTCGCTGTTCGTCATGTACCAGGAGGAGCGCGGCGACGGGTTCACCGAAATCCGTTGCCAGGCAGAACAACAGAACGCGGACGGCACGTCGCACCGATTCCCGTCAGCGGAACAGGACATGCACTTCGAAGACGGCAACCGTCGCTTCACCCACGGCACTGTCACCCTGATCGACAGCGACGGATCGAAGCGGCCACTGACGGTCACGGCCGCTGGGCCGGGCGGATTCCACCTCGGCACCGCCGGATACTACGGCTGGAACGACTGGGTGTACGGCCAGTGGGTCGGTGACCTCAAGGTCGAGGGCAGTCACGTAACCGGCTGCGACAAGCCGGAAAAAGCGCGCGAGCTGCACCAATTGCGAGATCTGTTGGTGCGCATCGACGACCCGGTCGGCGGTGGCACCGGGCTGGGTAACGCCGAGACGTTCGCGATGGGTGCTTTCCCGGAGCGCGGGCTGACCGCGGAGAACTCGTTCCTCTGAGCTCGAGTCGTCAGCTGCCGTTCTCGATCATCACCCGCAGTAGGTCTTCAATGGTCGAATTGTTGTCAGGGGCCGCCGCCGACATCATCGCGTCATGTGCGCGTTGCGGTTCGGTGCCCGGAGCGACCACCAGCAGGACGAGCTTGTGTTTGTCCCCGATGACCTGGATGGTGTCGAGTGGCTGGCCGGTGCTTCCGCCGAGTCGAACGGGCTCACCGTCCATCTGGAACTCGGTCGGCGCCTTCGCCCAGTCACCGAGGTGGAAGATCACCCGCTCGATGTCTCCGAGGCGCACCGCGAGCACCGCCAGCAGATCTGGCAGCTCGATGGCGAGGTCGTCACTGCGCGGCCACCAGGCCCCGTCGACATATCCGGTGGTGGGCGCCTTGGGCTTGAGGCGAAGTCGTGGCCTGGTCTTGGGCGCCGGGTGCTGTGAGCCGCGGGCGTCTCGTGTTTGATTCAGCGTCATAAGACGCTCCTGTCTCGGCCGTGAATCGGCCAGATTGTTCCGCTCGGCGACGACGCAAGGTCAAACGGCTGCGTGCAAGCATCGCCAACACGTCCGACACTACACGTGCGCAATAGCCACAGCAGCCGTTCTAGCTCGAGCTTTTACGCCACGTCCGGTGTACCGTCGGCGGGATATGCCGACGGCCGAATGTTGACGAAACCCCGCTCCGGGCCGGACTAGAGGAGTCGCCATGTGAACAGCCGTCGTCTCAAGCGTGAGGTGGCCGCGGAACTCGAAGTCGAGATCATCGAGCCCACCACCTTGGAATTCCAGATCGCGGTGGCCCCGCATCCGAATACCGAAGTGTCCGAACGGTTGTCGTTCCTTCTGGACGGCGAACCTGTGCATCCACTCGAAGTCAGCGGTATGCATGGCAACCGCATCCACAAGCTGGCCGTCTCAACCGGTCACTTGGCCGTCGACTACGCCGCAACGGTGATTGGGCGGACCGACCCGGCACCGGTGACCGAAGCCGATTTGTCGATGTATATGCGTCCCAGTCGATATGCCGAGGCGGATAAGTTCTACGGTTTCGCCGTAACCGAATTCGGCAACTTCGTCGACTCGACGACTCTGCTGGAACGGGTGTCGCTCTGGGTCGGTACCCGACTCAATTACGTACCGGGATCGAGCGATCCGATTGACGGCGCGGTGGAGACGATGCTCTCCGGGGCCGGGGTCTGTCGCGACTTCGCACATCTGGTGGTGGCATTGCTCCGCGCGGTCAAGGTGCCCGCTCGGGTGGTGTCGGTCTATGCGCCGGGTTTGTACCCCATGGATTTTCACGCGGTCGCCGAGGCCTACGTCGACGGGCAGTGGCGGGTCGTCGACGGTACGTTGCTGGCGCCGCGGCAGACGCTGGTGCGCATCGCAACCGGCCGAGACGCCGCCGACATCGCCTTCCTCGACAATCACCGCGGCTTTATCTCTCTGAACAAGCTGATGGTGACAGCGATCGTCGACGGCGACCTCCCCATCGACTCGATCGACCAACTGGTGTCCATCGGTTAACAGGTCTTGCGCGCCAATGCTGGCAAATCGGCTCGGACCGGTGAATGGTGGAGGTATGAATTCGCCTGCTCGACATCCGGGCAGTGTCATCGGCACCCGACCCCCGCTCGGCTAAATGTGGCGATCGACGAACAACTGCGCGCCGCCGTCGACGGCCGGCGGGGCATGGCGGCCGCCGACTCATTGTGCGACGCCTGCGTTCTGCTGTTCGGCATTGACGGAGCGGCCATTTCGCTCATTTTCGGGGGAGTGGCCAGCGGAACGCTCGGCTCCAGCGACCCGGCCGCGCGCGTCTATGACGAACTCCAATTCACCATCGGCGAGGGTCCGTGTCTGGACTCCGTCGCGACGCGCGCGCCCGTGCTGGTCGCCGATCTCGCAGCATCCGGCAGTGTGCAGTGGCCGCTGTATCGCCCCGCAATGCTCGAACACAAGATCCGCGGCGTTTTCGCGATCCCGGTGGTGCTCGCCGGGGAATACATTGGCGCGCTTGACCTTTTCCGTTCGCAACCCGGTGAGCTGCGCAGTGACTACCTGGCCGGCGCTGTGGTGGCTGCCGAGTTGGCCGGCGCCCCGCTGCTCGACCTGATGGCGACCGATATGCAGGCCGCGGTGAACAATCCGAAGAGCGGGGCCTGGGCCGAGCTCAACGCGCTGAGCCGCACGGAGGTGAGCCAGGCCACCGGCATGCTCGTCGCCCAACTCGAGATCGAACCTGCCGAGGCTCTGGTGCGGCTGCGCGCGCATGCGTACGCGACCAACCGCAGCGCCACCGATATCGCCCGCGACGTTCTGGACCGGCGCCTGCGGCTCGAGGCCGATTGATGGAGTCCGATAAGGAGGGCAACCATGACCGACACCCCTCGTGAAGCTCGAGTGCTGGATGCGGTGGTCTCGCTCGTCGACAATCTGCTCGACGACTTCGACGTCGTTGAACTGCTCACCGAGCTCACCGAGCGCTGCACAGAACTGCTGGACATCGCGGCGGCTGGGTTTTTGCTCAGCGACCCACTGGGACAACTGCGCCTACTGGCCGCGACGTCGTCGCAGACCTGGGAACTGGAACTGTTCCAATTGCAGGCCGACGAGGGACCGTGCGTCGACTGCTTTGCCACCGGCGAGCCGGTTTCGGTGGCCGATCTGCGCGCTTCGGCGACGCGATGGCCGCGATTCGTGCCGGCCGCGCTCGAGGCAGGAGTTGCCTCGGTGCACGCGGTTCCGATGCGCGCGGCCGGCATCGTCTTGGGCTCCCTTGGCCTATTCGGTAGTCGGACAGGCGAACTCAGCGAATCCGATCTGCTGGTCGGGCAGACACTCGCGCATGTCGCCTGTGTCGCGATTTTGCAGGAACGCCCCCATGCGCCCTCGACGGTGATGGCGCGGTTGCGTTCTGCGCTGTCTCATCGCATCGTTGTCGAGCAGGCCAAGGGCTTCCTTCGGGAGCGGCTCGATATTTCCGTCGACGAGGCATTTTCGCTGCTGCGCCGCTACGCCCGTGTTCATGGCGATCATCTGACTGATATTGCGCAGCAGTTGATGGCTGATCCCAGTGCCCGCCCGGCGCTACTGGAAAGGATGGGCGAGCTGGCTCAGGGTTGAGCGCGCCGCGCCTGGGCGCGCCGCACGGCGTCGTCGACGAGTCGTGCCGCCACCACCCGCAGCTTGATGTTGTCGTTCTGGCTCATCTGGACCAGCCGGCTGAACGCCACCTCGGCGGTTGCGCCCGACCGGCTCCGGATGATGCCGACCGCCTGGTCGATCACCGCACGGTGGTCGAGCGCCTCCTCGAGCTTTTCGGCGCGGGCCCGGGCGCCGGCCAGCAGATCGGCGTTGTAGATCGAGACCGCCGCCGGAGCGGCGAACTGCGATCCCAATCGCACGGCGTGCTCGCCGAACGCGTCGTGGCTTTCCGAGTAGCAGTTGATCGCGCCGACCACGTGCTCGCCGACGATCAGCGGCAGCGACAACGCGGAATGCACGCCCATTCGTGCGACCCGTCCACCGAAGCGCGGCCAGCGACGGTCGGCGCCGAGAGATCCGCTGACGGCGGGTCGCCGCGTATCCATACACGTTATGCAGGGGCCCTCGTGCAATTCGTCGTATTGCACGGCATCGATCTGATGGACGAATCCCGCTGTGGCAGAAGTGGTCTGCAGTGTCGCGATACCTCTGCTCGCGTCGATCAATGCGACCCCGGCGCCGTCGACGCTGGGGATGGCATCAGCGGCGAACCCGGCGACCGTGCCCAGCAATTCCAACAGGTCGCGGGCACCGGCCACCATCTCGGACAGGCTGCGCAACCCGACACGCAGGTCTCCTTCGTCCGCTTCCACTTGGGAGGTGGACAATTCGGCTGGAGCGGGCGGCTCGCGACCGGGCTGGGCGTCAAAGTCACTCATCGGTACTGACAATTTTAGGTGACCAAGGCAAGCGCGTGTGCGCGTCGCAGCTTTCCGGACGGAGTTTTCGGGATCGTTCCCGGCTCGAGCACAACCACATTGCGGGGCCGGACATCAACCTCGGCAACAACCTCGTGGGCAACCTGACGCTCGACGCGGCGAACCTCGTCCGGGTCTGCCCAGCAGTTGGCTTCGACCGCGACGGCAAAAGTCTCCCGTGGGTGGCCGGCCTTCAGGCGCACCGCCACCGAGCAGCCGGGCCGGACCCCCTCGACGCGCGTCGCGGCCCGTTCGATGTCCGTCGGGTAGATGTTGCGCCCGGCCATGATGATCACGTCTTTGACCCGCCCGCACACCACCACGTCGCCGGTCTCGGTGAGATAGCCCAAATCGCCGGTGTCGTACCACCCTTCGTGATTTTGCGCGGATACGAAACCGGCAGTCGTGGTATATCCCAGCGTCACCGGTTCGCCACGCACCTGGATGACACCGACACTGCGCGAAGGCTGCAGCGAGCCGTCCTGGTCGACGATCTGGATTTCCAGCCCTTTCAGCGGGCGACCGAGGGAGGCCAGTCGACGGGTTTTACCCCTGGTCGCCGGCACCGCCCGGTGCAGTATGGCGAGCAGGTCGGCGTCTATTTCGTCGACCGTCAACCCGCGGCCGCACTCCGTGAACGACACGGCCACCGTTGTCTCGGCCATGCCATAGGCGGGCACCACGGCTTCCGGACGCAACCCGAACGGCGCCGCGGCTTCGCACAGATCCTCGACGTCGGCCGGGTCCACTTGCTCCGCGCCGGATAGCGCCCACCGCAGCGAGGACAGGTCGAAATCACCGGGCTGAGCCTGCCTGCGCAGGCGCTTGGCGAACATCGTGTAGGCGAAGTTGGGCGCCGCGGTCATGGTGCCCTGGTATTTGTCGATGAGCCGCGCCCACAGCAGGGTGTCGCGGAGGAAGTCCATAGGCGTGACCTTGACCAGCTCGACGCCGAAGTACATCGGAACCGTCAGATAGCCGGTCATGCCCATGTCGTGGAAGCACGGCAGCCAGCTCACGATCACGTCGGACTCGACGTCGACGTCCGCGCCGACGAACATCGCCTCGGCATTGGAGACGACGTTGCGGTGGCTGATCTGGACGGCCTTGGGGGATCCGGTCGAGCCGGAGGTCAATTGCAGCAGCGCAACGTCGTCGTCGTCAGTGTCAATCGGGTCGATCGGCCGGCCGTCGAGCAACTGTTCGGCCGTCAGGACCTGCACGCCCAGTCCGGACAGCAGGGGCGCCGCAGGCATGAACGGGTCGGAGACCACCACGGCATGGGTGCCGATCATGTTGATGACCGCCATCGTCTCGTCGGCCCAGCGTTGCAGGTCGGTGCGCGGGGTGGGCTGGTGCAGCATCGTGACGCTGGCGCCGCGCATCCAGATGCCCTGCGCGGTCGGCGCGATCTCGACGGGCGCGCCGGCCAGCACCGCGACCGCATCGCCATGGCCTACACCGGCAGCGGCTAAAGCGCCCGCAACGCGGCGGCTCCGCTCGTGCACCTCACCCCAGGTATGGCGGACGGGGGCCTCAGGCTCCCCGGTGTTCATGCCCTTTTTGCTGCTGTGGGCGTTGTCGAACATGGTCTGCGTAAATTGGCTCACGACACATCCCCTGGCTCCGGCGCGATGACGCCGGAAATAATTGGATCCGTACCCAAACGGGAACCTCCAGCGCCGATAGCAGAACCTGACGTGGCGGCTACATCGGCGCTTGAGCGCTTTTCGGCGGGGACAAATGGGATCGCCGCCGTGATGCTTCCGTGAGGCTGGAGTGTCAACCGGGAATGAGGCTACCTGCCTTAACGCCCGGTATCCAATACTTCAGCAGCGGTGCCACCCCTCGGCTTGCAACCCTTTTGAATTGGTATGCCAAGTCGACTAGTTCGTCGACTGAGGACTGATCGTAGGGGTAAAACCCTTAACTGATGGCATCGACACGGATCGTCGCCGATATCGAATCGGCGACGAGTTACCTGGCTATCGTAACGGCGATTCGGCGTTCTCCACCGCCGCAACGACTTTCGCGATCAACCACTGGATTGCTTCGACGGCTTGGGTGTTCTCGAGGTTCCACGCGCCGACCAGTCGCTCGTAGGTCGTTGGGCTCCACAGCACGTCGAGTAGGCCGGCCAGTGCCCGCTTTTGAGCGTCCGATAAGTCGGACGTCGCAACCGTGCGCTCCAATGCATCGTGCCGTCGGGCATCCGCGCCCAAGAACGCGGGTCCCCGCGGTGTACCGACGGTGTCCTTGATCGCGAATCGCCCCAACGACGCGAACACCCGCGCGGTCACGTCGGCAAGGTTGTCCAACTCGACGTCTTCGTAGGCGATGCCCGCCTCGTCCTCCAGGCGACCCATGATCGCGTCGTGCAGATGTCGCTCGGTCGGAAAGTGGCGATACACCGTGCGCTCGCTGACCTCGGCCTGCTCGGCGACAGCGCGGAAGGTCAGCTCGTCCCAGTCCCAGGTGGTGAATCCGCGCGCCAGTCGGGTGCCGGCATCGACGATGCGCTCACGGGTGGCGGCCGCGGACTTTTGCCGCGCCGGGCTGTGGTAGCTGCGCGTTGACAACTCGGTCATAATCGCGTCAGTATACTGACACGAATTCTCGGAAGGGGCCGACGATGGCTGATGTCGACAGTGTCGTCGCGGCCGCCGTCGCGCAGACCGGCCTGGACGACTTCGGCGACGACTCCTTCCGCGAAGGCCTCGAGGTGCTGCTCGCGGCGCTGCGGGATGAGGCCCGGCTCAACGCCCGCGGTGAGGGCTACATCTACGCCCGCATCGTCACCGCGCTGGCGCAGCGGCTGCAGGTCGAGGACTGGTATCGCCGCCACCCGGACATCGATGATGTCGAACTCCTGCCGCCGCTGATCGGGTTGGGCTTACCGCGCACCGGTTCGACGGCCTTGTCGGTGTTGCTCGCGCAGGACCCGGCCGTTCGCTACCTGCGGCGCTGGGAGTCGTCGCAGCCGTGCCCGCCGCCGTCGACGGTCGCGGGCCCCGATCCGCGGATCCCGGCCGACGAGCACAACACGGTCGGCACGCGGGCCCATGTGCCGACCGGCACGCACGCTCCGATGGAGTGCCTGGAGCTGATGACGCTGGACTTCAAATCCCATATCTTCCAAGCCTTTGCGCAGATCCCGTCCTACTCGTCCTGGCTGGTGGACAAGGCCGACTTCACGTCGACCTACGCGTATCACCGGCGGGTGATGAAACTGTTGAGCTGGGGTGAGCCGACGCGGCCGTGGCGGCTGAAGTCGCCGTCGCACGTCCTGTGGCTCGAGGCGCTGAACGAAGTCTTTCCCGACGCCCGGTTCGTGATGACCCACCGCGACCCTACCGACGTGATCCTTTCGGTGGCCGACCTCTACGCCGACATCGTCGGCGGCTTCACCGATCACGTCGACCGTAAGTATCTCGGCCAACTCAATGTCGACCACTGGTCGCTGGGGATGCGACGGGCGCTGAGGTTTCGCGATGGCGGGGCCGATAATCGGTTCTACGACATCGACTTTCGGGCCATGCAGGCAGATCCGATCGAACAGGTTCGCGGGCTCTACGCCTGGCTGGGCGAGCCGGTCGGCGATGAATTCGAATCCCGGATGCGGACCTGGTGGGCTGAGGCCGCTTTAGAGCGCGAGCCCAGCAGCCACGCCGACCCGGTGGCGTTCGGCATCGATCTGGACAAGGTGCGGCCGCTGTTCGCCGACTATGTCGCAAGGAGTTTGGATGGCCATTGATCTGACCGGCGGCATCGACCCTCTGCGTGAGCAGGTGTTCGCCGAACGGCCCGATGATCCCGAGATGCGGGACTCGGTGAGCTTCTGGGTTGTCGACGATCACGGCGCAGTTGGGTTGCCGCGCATCGGAATCGAGGCCGTCGCGGCGAACTGGGATGCCCACGACGTCCAAGTCAACGTCGCGTTCCCCGACGGGAGGGTATTTCGGTTGCGCGACAACGGTTCCAGTTGGCCGGCCGACGGGCCCGACGGTCGCCCGACCGTGCTCGGCGCGGGCGGGTTGGGGTTCGCCTGCGTCGACCCGTTTCACACCTGGACGATGAGCTTCCAGGGCAAGGCCGTCCAGACGTCATCGCAGGGTCTGATCGAGGGCAGCAAGGACGGACCGCTGGTCGATGTCAGTTTCGGTGTCGAGGCGACGATGGCGGTACCGCCGTGGGTGCAGGGCACCCTGTCCGCCGAGTCGGGCGAGCGGCTGAAGACCTCGATCGAGGGCAGCCTGATGGGCGGCGCGCGCTACGAGCAACTGTTCCGTGCCACCGGAACGCTCAAGGTTGCCGAGGACGAGCTGGATTTCAGCGGCACTGGCCTGCGCATTCGCCGACAGGGCGTGCGCAAATTGGCCGGCTTCTGGGGCCACAGTTGGCAATCGGCGCTGTTCCCCAGCGGCCGCGCCTTCGGCTACATCGCCTACCCGCCCCGGCCCGATGGCGAGCCGACCTTTAACGAGGGCTACATCTTTGACGGCGACGGCTTGATTCCGGCCCGTGTCGTCGAGGCGCCATGGCTGACCGCGCTGAAGCCGAACGGCGAGGATGTCGCGCTGACCCTGGAAACGCCCAGCGGGACAGTGCATATCGAGGGCACCACGGTCCTGTCCACCCACGACGTCTACCACGACGACAAGATGTTCTCGAGCCAGGCGCTCAAGCAGGAGATGCCGAGCTTTCCGGCGTTACAGCAGGCCGGCGTGCGCTATCGCTGGGACGGCGAAGAAGCCTTCGGCATGCTGGAGCGGTCCAACCCGCTCGACAAGATCACCCGCTGATTTTCCACATCTCCCGGACAAAAGCCCAGCGCGACCGCGAGACTGGCGGGATGCGTAGCGAAGCTAACCTGCAGCGGTTCGAGCGATATACCGAGTGGCCACTCGCCGCAGCCGCCGTCGCGTTTCTGGTGCTGTTCTCGGTACAGGTGCTTGCCCCGCGCCCCGCGCACGAAGCGCACGTGTTCTGGATGATCGACTGGTTCATCTGGGGCGTGTTCATGCTGGATTACGTTGCGCGGCTGTACCTCGCGCCGCACCGCTGGCACTGGTTCGTGCGGCACCTGATCGATTTCGCGATCGTGACGCTGCCACTGCTGCGGCCGCTTCGACTGGTGCGGCTGCTCATTCTGATCGAGTTGCTGCAGAAGGCAATCGGCGACGCGTTTCGAGGGAAGATCGTCGTGTACACCGTCTCCGGTGTGCTGCTGTTGATCTACACGGGATCGCTCGCCGTTTTCGACAAAGAACGAGACCTGCACGGCGCCACCATCAACTCGTTTGGCAAGGCACTGTGGTGGTCGATCACCACGGTAACGACCGTGGGTTACGGCGACGTCTATCCGATTACCAACACCGGTCGGGTGATTGCTGTGCTACTGATGATCGGCGGCATCAGCCTGGTCGGTGTCGTCACCGCCGCCCTCGCATCGTGGATCATTGAGCGCGTCGCCGAAGAAGAGACTGCCATCCAGGCGGTGACGGTCGCCCACGTCGAGGAGTTGCGCGCCGAGATTCGGGCGTTGGGTAAGCAGCTCCAGGGGGAGGCCCGCAGTGACCATCACGCCTGAGACCTTCACGACGACCGGCGTCGGCGGCACCCGCATCGTCGCCGACCGGCTCGGCGACCCGGACACGCAGGCCGTGGTTTTCCTGCACGGCGGTGGGCAGACCCGCAGGTCGTGGGGCAAGGCGGCGGCCGCGGTGGCCGAACGCGGTTGGCAGGCAGTCACTGTCGACTTCCGCGGCCATGGCGAGTCGGATTGGTCGGAAGAGGGTGACTACCGGTTGGCCAGTTTCGCCGGTGACGTACAGGAGGTGCTGCGTCAGCTGCCACCGCGGCCGGTACTGGTCGGCGCGTCGCTCGGTGGCTTCACGACAATGCTTCTGGCGGGCGAGATTTCGCCGGGTATTGCCCGAGCGGTGGTCCTGGTCGACATCGTGCCGAACATGGACCAGTCCGGCGCGAACCGGATTCACGAGTTCATGGCCGGCCGGATGCAGTCCGGCTTTTCCTCGCTCGACGAGGTCGCCGACATGATCGCCGAATACAACCCGCACCGGCCGCGGCCGTCGGACCTCAATGGCCTGCGCACCAATCTGCGCCGTCGCGGCGACCGCTGGTATTGGCACTGGGATCCAAAGTTCATCAGCGAGAATGCTTCTCTGCCGCCGCACGAGTTGACCGACGTCGGCCGGATGAACGCGGCGGTCGAGGAGATCCTGGCGGGCGGGGTACCGATGCTGCTGGTGCGCGGTCAGGTCAGCGACCTGGTCAGTCAGGACCGCGCCGACGAGTTCCTCGCGCGCTTCCCACAGGTCGAGTTCGTCGACGTGCAGGGCGCGGGTCACATGGTCGCCGGCGATCGCAACGATCTCTTCGCCGACGCGGTACTGGATTTCCTTGCCCGCCAAGGCTAAGCGGGATTGGGTATCAACACCCCGCTGCTCGCGCCGAGGTCGATCGCGGAGTTGATGACGACGCGGTCGATCTGACGTAGCGAGTGCAGCGCGGACAATAGCCGTTGTCTTCCCGGCTGGTTGTCGTGCTGGCGGGCGATCGACTCGGCGGTGTCTATGAAGTCCGTGGACGGGAAAACCGTTGCGGGCTGGTCGAATTCCAGCGCGGTGATCAGCACCTCGATATTGCGGCGGATCTGCGTCGCGGTCGACCGGATCGAGTCGGCCAGCTCTGACGACGTCTCGATCCGGGTTTCGCTGCTGCGGGCCAGGATTCGGGCATAGCGGTCGCAGGCGTTGAGCATCCGCAGGCCGTGCCGCATGGTGCGGCGCCCGCCCAGGCCGGCGATCCCGGCGCTCAGCGGCTTGGCCGTGGTGCGGAACTGCGACAGGTCACGGCCGAGCTGACGGGCCGTCTCGGTCAGGGGCGTCGCCGGTTGGCCGTCGAGCAGGCTGGCGACCGAATCTTCGACCAGGTCGGACAGCGTGAGAAAGAACGTGTGCGCGTCGCGGCGGATGTTCGTCCGGGTGTTGATCGGCAGCACCAGCATCGCCGCGGCGATCCCGATGACCGCGCCGATCGCCGTCTCCTCGATGCGCAACAGCAGCAGGCCGAACGTGAATTCGCCGAGCAGGCCGTACATCAACGCGAGCATCGTGCTGATCCAGAACGTCATCAGGCTGTAGGTGACTTTCATGAAATAGAAGGCGCAGAACAGACAGACGAAGATCATCACCAGCGAGGCAATCTTGTTGCCGGACACCAGGGTTGCGACCAGCACCCCGCTGGGAACACCGAGCACCGTGCCGAGTAGCCGCTGCCAACCCTTGTCGAGCGTCTCGGCCCACGAGTTGGTACCGGCGAAGATGACGAACGCGGCGATCGCCGCCCAATACCAGTGCGACGGCGACAGCGTCTCGCCGACGATGATCGCCAGCGCCGCAGCGACCGCCACCTGAATCGCCTGCCGAGTCGACGGCAGCATGCCGCTCTGCGCCGGCGGCGCCGGGTTGTCGGCGGGCGCCTGTGCTGCTTCCTCGACGCGTTCGATTCGGGCGCGGACCTCGGCGGTCGCCTTGGCCGTGTCGACGACGGCCAGGGCCAGCCGGCGCACGGGCAATTCGTCGCTGTGCTCCAGCAGTTCTTGCGCCCGATCCACCGTCGCGCGGAGGCGGTGGCTGTGCGGCAACCGAATCGCACGCGACAGCATCGCGACCGCGTCGGCCACTTCGATGCGGGCGGCGTCGGAAATGTCGGCCGAGGCCGCCCGGGCGCCGGCCGTCGCGAGCCGTTCGACGGTCAGTTCGGCGTCGAACAGCCACATCGCGAGGTCCTCGCCGCTGACGCCCGGCCACAGTGCGCCGGGGTTGACCTGGTCTTCGATCTGGGCCTGGACGGTCAGCGCGGTCTCATTGAGCCGGACGGTCCGGATGCGCAGTCGCCGTTGCCGCCGTTCGTCCACCTGGCGGTCGCGCACCACGTCGGCCGTCGTGTCGACGACGATCGCCATCCGTGCCCGCAGCGACCGAATATTCGCGCGCAGAACGCTTTCCGGTCGGTCCGGCATCAGGAAGGTCGCCCAGACGAAGCTGCACAGCGTGCCGACCACGGTCGCGCCGATCAGCCATGGCAACTCGGAGAACTGCGCCCGCAGGTACAGCGAGAAGAAGTACGCCATGAACGTGACCATGCCCAGCGTCGTCCCGCGCGGGCCGAACCGTCGCACGTAGACGGCGATGAACACCACCACGACGAACAGGATGTCGCCGATCACGGGATACGGCGTGACCAGCGCGGCCGCGGTGATCGACACCGCCGTGGGCAGCGGCAGCAGCGCCATCGTGATGCGCTGCTGATGCGGGTCGGGTTCGTTCACCGAGCGCGCCGACACCATCGTGATCAACGCTCCGAGCAGCGCCACCGTCATCGGCTGCCCGGTGGCCTTGGTCAACGCGAACAGGACGATGAGCGCCGTCGCCAGCGCACCCGTCGTCCGGGCGGCCATCCGCAGCCGCAGCAGGCCGGGATCCGACCCGATCGTCCAGTTGCGCGCCCGCTCGTACCGCGCGGTTGCGTCACCGAACACCCGTCGCCAGCCTTTCTTGCGTGTCTCTTGCACTCGACTCTGGCACAGCGACCAAGATGGGACCCGATGAGCACGGAGGTGACGCTGGCCGATGGCCGCGAGCTGTTGTTCTTCTCACTCCCGGGGCATACCCCGGCGCCGGTGCCCGACCTCAGGCCGTTGCCGCCGTTCGAGCCCGGGCAGTCGCAACTGCGCTTCGATCGGGCCACCGGGCAGTGGGTGGTCATCGCCGCGCGCCGGCAAGACCGCACCTACAAGCCGCCGCCCGATCAGTGTCCGCTGTGCCCGGGTCCGACGGGGACTACGAGCGAGGTGCCCGCGCCCGACTACGACGTGGTCGTGTTCGAGAACCGCTTCCCGTCGTTGTCCGGCGCGGGGTCGTTCGCCTCGGTGCCGGAGGGGTCTACGCCGCTGCCCGGCGTCGGGCGGTGCGAGGTGATCTGCTTCTCCAGCGATCACGCCGGGTCGTTCGCCGAGCTGCCGTTGCCGCATGCCCGGTTGGTGGTCGACGCGTGGCGGGACCGGACCGCGGCGCTGCTCGCCGCGCCGGGCGTGCAGCAGGTGTTCTGCTTCGAGAACCGAGGCGAGGAAATCGGTGTCACGCTGGCGCACCCGCACGGCCAGATCTACGGCTACTCGTATCTCACACCGCGGACCGCGGCGATGATGTCGCAAGCCGCGGTGTACAAGGGCGGCAACCTGTTTGCCGATCTGGTGGCCGCCGAGCTAGCCGATGGCAGCCGGCTCGTCGCGCGCACGGACATGTTCACCGCCTTCGTCCCGTTCGCGGCTCGCTGGCCGGTCGAGGTACACATCTATCCGAACCGGTTCGTGCACAACCTCATTGGCCTCACCGATGCCGAGCTGGACGACTTCGCCGCGATCTACCTCGATGTGTTGCGTCGCTTCGACCGGATGTATTCCGGCCCGCTACCCTACATTTCGGCGCTGCATCAATACGACGACACTGATGCGCTGCGCAACGGCTACTTCCACGTCGAGTTGATGTCGATCCGCCGCAGCGCGACCGCTCTGAAGTATCTGGCGGCGTCGGAGTCGGCGATGGACGCGTTCATCACCGACGTGGTGCCCGAGGCGGTTGCCGCGCGCCTGCGAGACCTGGCGTGACGATCCGCTACTCGGCGCCTGGTCGGGTCAACCTGATCGGCGAGCACACCGACTACAACCTCGGCTGGTCGCTGCCGATCGCGCTTCCACAGCGCACGTCCGTTGTTTTCGAACCATCCGACTCGGACGCTCTGACCGTGTCCAGCGACCTTGCCGACGGATCGGTGCGAATTCCATTGACCACCAGGCCCGGTGAGGTCGAGGGGTGGGCGGCGTATGTGGCCGGCGTGGTCTGGTCTTTGCGGTCCGCCGGGCATTCGGTGCCGGGCGGGACGATGTCGATCAACAGCGAGGTCCCGATGGGGTCGGGGTTGTCGTCTTCGGCGGCGCTGGAATGTGCCGTGCTCGGCGCCTTGTGCCCCGGCATCGACCTGTTAGACCAGGCGCGGCTGGCCCAGCGCGCCGAGAACGAATACGTCGGCGCACCAACGGGTTTGCTCGATCAGATCTCGTCGCTGTTCGGCGCCGAGTCGACCGCTCTGCTGATCGACTTCCGCGACTTGACCGTGTCACCGGTCGGCTTCGACCCGGCCGCGTCAGGAGTCGGCTTGCTGCTGATCGACTCACGCGAGCGGCACGGCCACGTCGGGGGCGAGTATGCCGCGCGGCGGTTGTCGTGTGAGCGGGCGGCGGCGGATATGGGCGTGGCGTCGCTGCGCGAAGTCCAGGACATCGCTGTGCTCGACGCCGTAGCGGACCCCGTCGATGCCCGCCGCGCCCGTCACGTGCTGACCGAGAACCAGCGGGTATTGGATTTCGTTGCCGCATTGGGTAATTCGGACTACACCGAGGCCGGGCGGATCTTCACCGCGTCACACGCGTCGATGCGCGACGACTTCTCGATCACCACGCCGCACATCGACCTGATCGCGCAGACCGCCGTCGATGCCGGCGCCCTCGGTGCTCGGATGACCGGCGGGGGATTCGGCGGCTGCGTCATCGCGTTGGTGCCGTCCGAGCGCGTCGCCGCTGTCGCCGACGCCGTGCAGGCCGCGACCGACAACGAACCGGCCGTCACCGAGACATACGCCGCCGACGGCGCATCTGCCACATGAGTAACGGCCGATCCGCGCAGGTTGTACGGTATGAGCACAGGCAGCGAAGATTTAGCCGTAGTCTTTGGTAGGCCGGTCGGCCGGCCGACTCATGCCCCGTTGATCTAGCGCAGGATGTAGCGCACCATTTCCGATAATTTCTCTTCACGTGATGACACCGATGCGGCGCGCCTGCAAGCGGTCGAGCGTTATCGCCTGCTCGACCCACAGCCCGACCAGGTACTGGCGCGAATCCCCGGCCTTGCTGCCCGACTCTTCGCGGCACCGATAGCGACCGTGTCGATCGTCGATCGCGACCGCATCTGGTTGATGGCGGTGCACGGGATCGAAGCCGGCCGTCAGGTCGCGCGGGACGACGGGTTGTGCGTGGCCGCGATCGAGGGTGACACCCCGTACGTCGTGGAGGACACGCTCAACGATCCGCGCGCCGCAGCCAACGGGTTCGTGCGCGAACACAGGATTCGGTTCTATGCCGCGGCGCCGATTGTCACCGTCGATGGGTACCGGCTCGGAACGGTGGCCGTGATGGACACCGAGGCGCGCTCCGCGTCCGCCGAACAGCTCGCCATGCTCGAGGATCTGGCCGCGATCGTGATGGAGCAGTTGGAGTTGCGGCTGTCCTCACTCGAGGCTCTCCGGACGGAACAGCGGCTCCGTGGCGCGGCCGAATATGCGCGCGACGACGCGCGGCTGGACCGGGATTCTGCCCAGTTGGCCCGGGACGACGCCCGGCGCGACCGCAACGACGCCCGGCTGGATCGCGACGATGCGCAACGCGATCGCGACAGCGCCGAGCAGGAGCGCGACGAGGTCGAGGAGTACGCATCAGTTCTGCAGAAGACCTTGCTGCCGCCGGTGCTACCAAAGATTCCGGGTCTCTCGCTGGCCGCGTACTACCACCCAGCGTCCCCTCGTCGAGTCGGCGGCGATTTTTACGACGTCTTCGCCCTCGCTGACGACCGATGGGCGTTTTTCGTCGGCGATGTCGAAGGCCACGGTGTCGAGGCTGCGGTGGCGACGTCGCTGATTCGGTACACCCTGCGTTCAACGGCGCTGCATTATCGCGATCCCGTCCGCTCGCTCGCCGAACTCAACTCGGTGTTGCTGCGCGAGCTGAGGCCACGTCGGTTCTGCACGGTGATGCTCGGAATCCTGGAGCCGCACGCCGAGGGTGCCGGCTTCGACGTCACCGTCGCTACTGGCGGCCATCCACCTGCGCTCCAGCTGGGCCCCGACACCGGCCAAGTCGAACACGTCCGTTCGCCCAAAGGAATGCTCGTCGGTGCGAGGTCCGATGCCATATTCGGCAAGTGCAGTGCGCATCTGCGCCCAGGTCAGACCCTGTTGGTTTACACCGACGGGCTCATCGAGGCGCGACACGCCAATCCACCGTTCGACGAGGTCAGTTTGGCCGCCTTCGTAGCCGAGCGTGCCGGGCTCGGCTTTCCGAGTTTGGTCGACGAGATCACTACCTTGATTCCGAAACTGCGGCCTGACGATGACGTTGCCGTGCTGGCCATCGGCGTCGAATAGCGGCGGCAGTCACGCGGCGGGCGTAAACCGAATCGCCCGCAGGCCCAATTCCCTTACAGCTTCGGCGAACTCGTCGTGCGTCGGCATGCGATGGTCGCGGAACCCGATGCCCATCACGCGTTCGGCCTTCTTGACGCCGTAGGACTCGGCGCAGCGCGCATACAGACCGCCCACCATCGCCGTGTCGGTGATGAGCTCGCCGTGCATGGCCACGGTCTTACCGTCATGCAACACCCGCGCGGCAGCGCCGCCGCGGAAGTTGGCCTTCCACGTCGCGCCGGACAGCGCGTAGAGGACGCCGTCTATCAGATGCGCTGTGAGCACGAGTGAATACCGGCGTCCACTCTTGCGACCCGTGAAGTCGACGACCATGAATTGCTTGCGTGCGCCGCTCGCGAACGGCGTGCGCAGTAGCCGCGCCAGAACCGGGTTGACCACGCGGAAGAACGCCTTCGGTGGATGCGACTGGGTGATCGGGTTGGTCATGGCTTCACGGTAGCGCCCAGCCGACGGTGAACCCGTGCCGCAGAACCAGGTCGGTCAGCACATCGGCGCGCTCGGCCAGCGGCCACGACTCGACGGTGAACGGCTCGAGCGCGAAGAACGCATAGTTGATCGACGTCTCCGGCGTGGTGCGCGGTCGATAGACCACCGCATCCAGCGCGTCGTTCGCAGGCCACCATCGCTTGACGGCATCCGCGAGGCGTTGGCACGTCGCCCATACGTCGTCGTGTTGTCCGGTGCTGATCTGGTCGTCGACGCCCAGGACGTCGAGGTTGGCGTCGGTGCGTAAGTCGAGCACGCGCAGGTGCCGGGCGGCGACCAGTCGCACCAGCCGGTGCTCGGCATGATCGGCGGGAATCATCAGCCCGGTCGGGCGGTAGCGCTCGCGGAATGCGCCGACGAGAGCGCTTGCGGCGTAACGGGTTCGAAAGGTGCCCGATTCCGGGTCGAAGCGGTAGCGGGCGGTCGGAAAGCCGTCCCATGTCCACTCTTCCGGCGGCGCCGCCTCGACCCGCCACAGCTCGGTTCCGGCGTCCACCCGTCTCCGCCGCAGGCCAACCGGACGCGCGTCGGGCAGCGGCTTGCGGTAGCCGGCGGGGAGCTCAGGCACCGATGCCGGCGAGCATCCGCCACGCGGCGTCGGAGATCTTCGGTTGGCGTAGCGCCTCGGCGATCGACGAGCCGCCTAACTCGTCGTGCTTCAGCCGCATGATCCGATCGGCGGCCAACGGGTCCGATGTGAACGTCGAGAGCAACTCGAGGATCCGTGACAGATCGGTCCGCACCCGGTCCGCATCGAATTGCCAAGCCGGGAAATAGGTTTGGTTACCGACCGCCGAGCCCAGCAGCTTGCCCCGGCTGCGCAGCCGGTGCACGGCCTGCGGTGAGTGCATGGCGAGTCGCTGCTGGACCTTCGGTGTCGCCAACGAGCCCTCGACGAACTCACGCACCAACGCGCTGCGGCGCTCTTCGTTCAGGCTGCGGGCGGCAACCCGCTCCAGGGTTCCCTGCGGCGTTATCGGCGCCTTGAGAACGGCTTCCAAAACCTCGGCAAAGCCGGGTTCGATGCGAGCACGCTCGGCAACCTGCTCGGCGACGGTAGTGGACATGAGTCCAGGCTACCAGCGCCCACATCGAATTGAAACAATCGAAACAACTCTAGGCGGAGCGACGTGGCCTCCGGCTGTGCTGGCCGTTGCGCGCGGCCGCCTTGGCGCGTTCGCCGCCCCGGTTGGGACGACGATTCGGCGCCCGGTTGGGCGGTGCGACGGCTGGCTTCGGCGCCGGCGCCTGGTAGGGCGCGATTTCGCCGACCAGTTGCGCGACCGGCTCGGATGTCGCGGTCACCTGCTGCGGACGCGCAGCGATGCCGGCCCGTTTCATCAACGCCGAGGTGTCGCGGCGTTCGTTGGGCAGCACAACCGTGACGACGTCGCCGGAGCTGCCGGCGCGGGCGGTACGGCCGGAGCGGTGCAGGTAGGCCTTGTGCTCGGAGGGCGGGTCGACGTGGACGACCAGCTGCACGTCATCGACGTGCACACCGCGAGCGGCGATGTCGGTGGCCACCAGCACGCGGGCTTCGCCGGACGAGAACGCGGCCAGGTTGCGGTCACGAGCGGGCTGAGAAAGGTTGCCGTGCAGGTCAACTGAGGGCACGCCGGCATCGGTGAGCTGGCGAGCCAGCTTCTTGGCCTGATGCTTGGTGCGCATGAACAGGATTCGACGACCGGTGCCCGATGCCAGCCGATGCACCAATTCCTTCTTGGCGCCGGCGCTTTCGACATGGAACACGTGGTGGGTCATCTCCGCTACCGGCGAGTTGACCTCGTCGACGGAGTGCATGACGTGGTTGTGCAGGAAGCGCTTGACCAGCTTGTCGACGCCATTGTCCAGGGTCGCGGAGAACAACAGTCGCTGACCGGTGGGCGGCGTCGCGGCCAGGATGCGCGTAACACCGGGCAGGAAGCCGAGGTCGGCCATGTGGTCGGCCTCGTCGAGGACGGTGATGTCGACGGAGTCGAGGCTGATGAGCCGTTGGCGCATCAGGTCTTCCAGCCGGCCCGGGCAGGCGACGACGATGTCGACACCGGCGTTGAGCGCGGACTGCTGACGGGTCTGCGAGACACCACCGAAGATCGTGGTGACCTTCAGGCCGTAGCTGGCCGCGAGCGGCTCCAGTGCCGCGGTGATCTGAGTGACCAGCTCGCGGGTGGGAGCCAACACGAGACCGGTCGGGTGCTTGGGCCGCCGCTTGGCGGTTGCGAGCCGGGCTACCAACGGAATTGAGAAGGCCAGCGTCTTACCGCTGCCGGTCTTGCCGCGGCCGAGCACGTCGCGGCCGGCCAGGGTTTCGGGCAGGGTGCTGACCTGGATTGGGAAAGGCGCGGTGATTCCGCGCGCGGACAGGTTGCTGATCAGTCGCTCGGGCACGCCGAGCTCAGCGAAGGACGAAGTCATTGTGGTGTGGTGCCTTTCAGGCATCAGGGTGTGGCGAGATTGCCGGTGGGCAAAATCGATCGCCGTAAGAAAGCCAAGAATTGGATTGTCGGAGCAGTCCACGACGTTGTCAGCTAGTCGAAACGCCAACGTTGGGATCAGCCTATCTCACGCGGCGGATATTCCCTCATCGTGTGAGCAACGACACCGGGGAGATCGGGATCGGCCGTTCTGGCCCGTTCACCTTCGGAAGCGGATACCATTTGTTTGCTACAACAGCATAGCCGTGCGTGGTGGGGGGTACCATGGCGATGAAACGCAAGATCACCGCTGTCTTGTCGGTGTGCACCGTGTTCGAGATGCTTGTCGGCACCGTTGCTGGTTTTGC
The DNA here is from genome assembly GCA_963822655.1 of uncultured Actinomycetota bacterium. Classification (GTDB taxonomy): domain Bacteria; phylum Actinomycetota; class Actinomycetes; order Mycobacteriales; family Mycobacteriaceae; genus Mycobacterium. Next base: position 62,124 of record CAWGIJ010000008.1, on the reverse strand, counting down.
TGCGCACGCAGAGGATGTCAGCGCCGCGATCTATAGCGGCGTCAGCGACCTCCGTCAGGCATGCGGGACGATCGGTGACGACCCGCGTTTGACAGCAGCGGCTCAGCGGCATGCCGACGACTTGGTGATCAACGGCGTCGAGGGCGGCCACATTGGTTCGGACGGTTCGTCGCCGCGGGCGCGGGTGCTCGATGCGGGCTACGTCAGGCCCGGCGAAATCAGCGAGATCATTTACTGGGGCAGCGGATCCCACGCGAACGCGAGCGCCGCGCTCGACATGTGGATGCACAGTTCTCCACACCGAGCGGTCGTCCTGGACTGCGCTCTCACTGCGGTCGGCTTCGCAACCGCCTGGACTGGCAACACGCTGATCGCCGTGGGCGACTTCGCGGGTCGCTAGACCATGTCGTTGCGGGTCAGCCACTGCATCACCGGCCACCCGACGAACACCGGTATCCAGCAGGTCAGCACCCGATACAGCAGCACCGACGGCACGCTGACGGCGGCCGGCAGGCCGAACGCGGCGAGCCCACCGATGAGCGCCGCTTCAACGGCGCCGACGCCGCCCGGGGTGGGCGCGGCAGACGCCAACGTCCCGCCGACCATCGTCACCACGGTGACGCTGACGAACGTCGCGTTGCCGCCGAAAGCCTCCACGCTGACCCACAGCGCCAACGCCGCGCCGAGAGTCGTTCCGGTGCAACCCAAAACGATCAGCGCCATCCGCCGGGGCTCGCGCGCGACCTCGACGATGTCGCCGAGGACCTCCTTGAGCTTGGGCGTCACCGAGGTCGACAGCCAGCGTCGCAGGTTGGGCACCAGCAAGGCGATGCCGATAATCCCCAGCGCCACACCGCCAATCAGGTAGAGCATCGTCGACTTCGGCACGAAGTGCGCAAGATCGGTCCCCGCGCCTGCGGCGGTACTGAAGAAGATCAGCAGCAGGATGTGCATGATCACCTGCATCGACTGCTGCAGCGCGACCGCGGTCGTGGCCCGCGTCGTGCTCAGCCCACTCTTCTGCAGAATCCGGGTACTCAACGCGAGCCCGCCGACGCCGGCCGGGGTGGTGGTCGCGGCAAAAGTGTTGGCTACCTGTGCAATCGAGAGCCGCCAGAAGTTCACCGTCTTGTCAGCGCTGGCCCACAGCGCCGCAGCGGCGCCGACATACGTCGACGCCGAGATGGCCAGGCCCAGCAGCGCCCACCACCAGTTCGCCCTCGCCAGCGCATTGAAGAACGTCGGCACGGTGCTGATGAACGGATAGGCGACGTACACCAGCGCGCCGAGCAGGATCAGCTGGATCAGCTGGCTGCGGCTGAATCGGGTGATCGATTCGGTCTGGATCTTCTCCGTGCCGGTTTGGCGCATGACCGCCGCGCGACTGCGGGCCATGACGCCTTTGGCGTCGGTAACGGAGTCGCGAACATGCTTCGGCACAGCGGCTTTGGTGAGCCTGCGCGATGCGGTCAGCACGGTGTCGCGGCCGAGCACCTCGATGGCCGCGGCGACGGCCTCGTCCGCGCCGTAGAGCGCCGACGTGGTGAGCAGGAGCTGCGCGATGTCGGACTGCAGTTGGTTGTCGGTGGCGCCGTATTCGGCGCTGACGAATCCACCGAAGAACACGGCGCCGTTGCTGACGGTGATTTCCTTGTCACGCAGGTCGCCGTGCGAGATCTGGTGCTCCTGCAGCTTGTGCAGCGACTCCCATACCTCGGCCACCGGTGTCGACTTGTAGCAGGCCTTCAACGGCTCACCGCGAATTCGCTTGTGCGCGTAGATCGTCCAGCCACGGTCGAGGACGCCGACGGCGATCGTCGCCGTGTTCGCGATGCCCAGGTCGCCGATCGCGATCGCCATCAGGGCCCGATGCTCGACGGCACGACGCATCGAGGCCTGCAGCGGAGCGGTCTCGCTGTCGCGCAGTCGCGCTATTCGCCAGGCCTGCCGCAGCGCACCGCCGCTGCGTTGGTGCGGCCCGTACATCTCGACGACGGCGTTCTCGTCAGACTCCTCGGTGACCGCCGCCAGGATCAGCGGACCCGACCCGGCCGGCCGGACCACCCGCAGGCCCGTCACCGCGAAGCCGCGTTTGGCCATCATGCGGACCGCGTCGTCGAGCGGTACCTCGAGTGCGGGCGTGCCGCTGACCAGGATCACCAGCGCGCCGACGAACCAGCCGACCGCAATACCCAGCAGCGAGCGGGCCGGCACGATCGCGCTGACCACCAGGTGGATCGGGATGAAGGCCAGCAGCAGGCCCCACCACCAGTGCCGCCACCGCGCCGGCAGCCACGGACCGGACACGGTGAGCACCGCCGCGAGCATGGCGATCCAGCGCGGGTCGTCGAGGAACTGCGACAGCACGGTGCGCAGGCGGTCGTTGAAGTCGAAGTGCCACTGCGGGGCGGCGATGCCGGTGCCGGTGATCGACAGCGAGAGAATCGACAGCAACGCGGCCGCCGCGTAGGGGATCAGCAGTCGCCACTGCCGGGCGATGACCAGGCCGAACAGGATCATGAACGGCAACGCCAGGACCGCGAGGCCGTAGACCATGTAGACCACGTCGGACTGCGTGGGTGTCAGCACCCCGACGATGCGCGAGATGGACATCTCCAGCCCGTCCCACCGCGTGCGGGTGATCAGCGAGCTGGTGATCACGACCGCCAGCAGCGCCCCGGACAAGGCGACTCGCAGCATGTCGTTGGTGCGCCGAGTCAGGGGTTGCAGCAGGCTGCCCGAAACCCTGACTTCGCGACCATCAATGAGCATGCTCCAAGCAACCTCCGGCCTGCGTGTGTCCGAGTTCCGCCGACAACATAACCGGTGACCTCAGCCGATAGCCGGATTGCCGGGCCTTTGTAACTGGACAGACGCTGTGCCGAGTCACAGGTGTCACGTGGGTATCAGAGAGCGACCATGTGACCGAATTCGAAAACGTGACCACATGCGATATCACTCGGCGTTCACCCCTCCGGCAACCGGACGCACAGCCGACGCCAAGCCACCTCACGTACTTTCGAGGCATGGCGAGAACTGACAACGACTCCTGGGAAATCACCGAAAGCGTTGGGGCGACGGCGCTGGGCGTGGCGTCGGCCCGCGCGGCGGAAACCGAGCGCGACAACCCGCTGATCCAAGACCCGTTCGCGCGGGTGTTCCTCGACGCCGCCGGCGACGGCGTGTGGAGCTGGCACTCGGGTCCAGACCTGCCGCAAGAGGTGCTCGAGGCCGAGCCCGACCTGCCGCTGCAGATGGACGCGATGGTCGACTACATGGCGTCGCGCACCAAGTTCTTCGACTCGTTCTTCACCACCGCCGCCAACGACGGCATCACGCAGGCCGTGATTCTGGCGGCGGGTCTCGACTCACGGTCGTGGCGGCTGCCGTGGCCGGACGGCGTGACGGTCTACGAACTCGACCAGGACCGGGTACTGGATTTCAAGCTCTCGACGCTCACCGAGCACGGCGCCAAGCCCGCCGCCAACCGGATCGAGGTTGCTGTCGACTTAAGGCACGACTGGCCGAAGGCATTGCAGGAGGCCGGTTTTGACCCGTCGCAGCCGAGCGTGTGGTCCGCCGAGGGCCTGATGCCCTACCTGCCGAACGCGGCGCAGGAACTGCTGTTCGAACGCATCACCGAACTCTCCGCTCCCGGCAGCCGGGTTGCGGTCGAAGCGCTGGGGCCGACGTTCCTCGACGAGGAGCTACGGGCCAAGCGGCGCCAACGGATGGATCGGGTGCGCGACGTGCTGGCCAAGACTCAGCCGGATCGCGAGGTCCCGCGGACCGACGAGCTGTGGTACTTCGAGGAGCGCGAGCCGGTCGGCGAGTGGTTTGCCCGCCACGGCTTCGAGGTGACGGTGACACCGGCCGCCGAACTGATGGAAGGCTTCGGCCGCGGCCCCGACCCCAAAGTCAAGGACCTGGTGCCGGGCAACGAATTCGTCTTCGCCCGAAAGGCTTAGGGCTCACATCGGTTAGGGCTGGGGCTTGACCGGCGGGATGTGCCACGTCCCGTCCAGAATCGACGGCTTCTTCTCGTTGGGCCAGTAGAGCCGCATCATCAGCGAGAAGCCATCCTTGGGCGCGGGCAGCCAATTGGCATCCTTGTCCGGGCCGGGGGAATCGGGCTGGATGTAGATGTCCACAGAGCCGTCGGGGTTTTCGATGAACTTGTCCCGCGGGCTCAGGGTGTAGCGGTTCAGCGGGTTGTCGACGAAGAAGTAGTCGCTGTTGTACATCGTCAGCGACCAGAATCCCTTCGCCGGCGGCATCTGCCCCTTGTCGAAGTGCATGGTGTATTTCGTTGCGCCGCTGTACTTCTGCTTCACCTCGGCGCCGTCTGACGTTGGGTAGACGGCGTCCTCGGGCAGGTTGGCCCCGACGCCGACCTCGGTGACGAATGCCCGTTGCCGGTAGTTGGTCCCGTATTTGCCGGCCTTGATGGTGTAGTGCCACCCGTTCTTGTAGACGAAATCGCCGGCGACCACGCCGTCTTCGCGCCAGCTATTGATGTTGTCCTGACCCAGTTTTGGTGCCATCGCCAGTCCGGTGTTCGCCGCGGCCGGCAACGTCGACGGGTCGAAGTCCTGCCCTGGAACGATGCCGATCCGGGCTAGCTTGGCGACCATCGGCGCATCGGCGGCACTCGGCGGGTTGGTTTTGAGCAACCGGGCGAACAGCTTGAAATACTCCGGCGCACCAAGGGAATTCACCTGTTTGCGTGCCGACGTCACCATGTCGATGGACGCGGTGATCGGAGCCAACGGCGGTGGCAGATAAGGCTTGCCGAACGACGACAGCGGAAAGGCGGTGATCCCGTCCTGCAGCTTGTGCACCGCGTCGTAGTCCTCCGGGGTGCCCGAGCAGTAGATGCGGCCCAGCAGCCACACCAATGCCGTCGGCGCCTGGTAGTTCAGCACATCGGGAGGCAGGGTGCCGTGCCAGCCGGGGCCGGTGATCGCGAACGTCCGCGGCTTGCCGCCGCCGTTGCGGGTGCCCGGCGACGCGAAGACGTTGGTCCACGCGTCCATCATCGGCAGCAGGAAGTAGCGGTCGCCCATGTCCGGGACGGTGACGACCCACGGCTCTTTCGACACGTCGAACCAGGCCTGGGTGTAGAGCGTGTCGGCATTCGGCGCGGTCGCGGCGTGGTCGGCGGCGTTGGGGAAGGTGCGCAGGCGGGCGAATTGGCCCATCGGGGCCTTGGTGTCCTGGGGCGCAGGGACATTGGTGAAGGCGCGGCGCGTGTATTCCATCGTGACGAGCGGATAGGCGTAGGCGTAGGCCTCGGTACCGATATCGGTCGCCTCGGACTGCGACAAGCCCGGCACCCCAGTCGTTTTCGGCGCCTCAGCAGGTTGGTCGTTGCCGCCGCACGACGTGATCATCATCAGCGCGGTCAGGAACACGACGACCCGTTTGACGGTTGATCGCATACGGGGATACTTCCATGCCGGTGGGGGCGCTGCGCGGCCGTCCACAACTCTCCGATCCGCCTCCCACACGAAGTACCAGCTGAGGAGCAGAATTCGGATATGCGGTCACGTCGGGGTGCCGTGGCGTTCATCGCAGCGGCTGTGCTGGTCAGCGCGATGCTGGTCAGCGCCACGCCGACGTCCTATGAGCCGCCCCCGATGGTGGCGAATCCGCTCGAGCACGTCGACACCCTGATCGGGACCGGCAACGGCGGCAAGACGGTCGGCGAGATCAACAACTTCCCCGGGCCCTCGGTGCCGTTCGGGATGGTGCAGTACTCGCCGGACACCGTCGGCAACTATGCGGGCTACAGCCACTCCAACGGGCGATCCACCGGGTTCAGCATGACCCACGCCTCGGTGGGGTGCCCGGCGTTCGGTGATATCTCGATGCTGCCGACGACGAGCTCGGTCGGCGACGAGCCGTGGAACGCCTCGGAGGAAATCGCGCACGACCGAGACGAGAAGGGCGTGCCCGGCTACTACACAGTGCGACTGCCGTCGGCGGGTGTGACGGCCGAACTCACGGCCACCAACCGCACCGGCGTGGGCCGCTTCCACTACCCGAACGATCGCGCGGCGCGGTTCTTCATCCGGCCCGGCGGGTCGTTGGGCGGAACCTCGGCCGCGAAGATCAAAATCAGCGACGACAACACCACGATCACCGGCTCGGCGACCAGCGGCGGGTTCTGCGGCAAGAACAACGTCTACACGGTCTACTTCGCGATGAAGTTCAGCAAGCCGTTCACGGCATTCGGCACCTGGGACGGCTTCTCGGTCTTCCCCAACGGCCGCAGCGCCTACTCGAGCTACCAGGGTTCCAGCGGGGGATACGTCGAGTTCGACGCCGGCTCGGATCTGGAGGTGCGAACGGCGTTGTCCTACGTGGACATTGACGGTGCACAGAAGAATCTCGACGAGGCGGCTGCGAGCTTCGAGGACATCCGTGCGGCGGCATCGAAGCAGTGGAATGACGCGCTATCGCGGATCAGGGTCGCCGGCTATACCGAAGACGACATCGTCACCTTCTATTCAGCGCTCTACCATTCGCTGTTGAACCCCAACACATTCAACGACATGGACGGGCGTTACATCGGGTTCGATCGCGAAATCCACACTGTGGCGCCGAACCACACGCAGTACGCCAATTACTCCGACTGGGACACCTATCGCGGGGTGGCGGCGCTGCAGGCGATGATTTTCCCGAACGAAGCCAGCGACATGGCGCAGTCCCTGGTGAACGACGCCGAGCAGAGCGGGTCATTCCCGCGGTGGGCGCTAGCGAATACCGCGACCGCGGAGATGACCGGCGACAGCGTGGTGCCGTTGATCGCCAACTTCTATGCGTTCGGCGCCAAGGACTTTGACACTCAGCGGGCGCTGCACTTCATGCTCGACGCCGCGACCGAGGGCGGGGTCGGCCGCAACGGCTACGTGGAACGGCCGGCCGTCGAGACGTATCTCAAGCGCGGCTACCTGCCGTTGCCGTCGTCGTCCTGCCACGGCTCGTTCCCGGCGGCGTCGATCTCGCTGGAGTGGTCGGTCGACGACTTCGCGATCTCCCAATTCGCTTCCGATCTCGGCGATTCCGATACCGCGCGCGACTTTCAGGACCGGGCGCAGTACTGGCAGAACCTGTTCAACCCGACGACGCATTCCATCCAGCCGCGCAACTCGCTGGGCTTCTTCCCCGAGGGTCCGGCGGTGCGGCCGCCCGGGAAGGACTGCTTCAGTCAGGTCGGGTTCGACGAGGGCAACGCCGAGCAGTACGTCTGGTACGTGCCGCAGAACATCGCCGGCCTGGTGACCGCGCTGGGTGGCCGCGATGCGGTGTCCGAGCGGCTCGACAAGTTCACGACGCAGCTGAATGTCGGTCCGGTGGACCCGTATCTGTGGGCGGGCAACGAGCCGAACTTCTCGGTGCCGTGGCTGTACAACTACCTCGGGCAACCTTGGAAGACACAGGAATTGGTCGACCGGATACGCGGCACGCTATTCAGTCCCACGCCCGATGGCGAGCCGGGCAACGACGACCTGGGGGCGATGTCGGCGTGGTATGTCTGGTCTTCTTTGGGGCTGTACCCGAGTACCCCGGGTACGTCGATTCTCACGGTGAACGCGCCGCTGTTCGACAAGGTCGACATCGCTTTGCCCGCAGACAAATTCATCCACATTTCCGCGCCGGGTGCGTCCGGGCATCACCGGTTGCAGTACATCGCTGGGTTGCACATCGACGGCAAGTCGACCGAACAAGACGTATCTACCGGAGTCGCTCCTTGCGGGTGGCGGCGAGCTGGCGTTCTCGCTGTCATCGAAACCCAACAAGTCGTGGGGGACCGCTGCTGATTCGGCGCCGCCGTCGTTCGGTGCGGGCAGTGTGCCGGTGACGGTCAACGTGTCGCCGTCGGTTGTCGCGATGGACGCCGGGACGGACACCGAGGTGACGGTCAACGTGCAGCGGATGGTCGACGGGCCTGGCGACTATGAGATCTCCGGAAAGTCTTATGAGGCAGGGATTTCCGTGGAGTCGGTGTCGGGGAAGTTCGGTGACGACGGGGCTGGGACGTCGACGGTGACGGTCAAGGTGGCGGAGTCGGTGCGGGATGGGTATTACCCGCTGGAGTTGACGACCAAAGCCGGCAAAGGGGAGCGGACGTTCATGCTGCTGGTTGCGGCTGGGGAGGGTGGGGTGGTGGGCGGGTGAGGGGCGCTGTTACGCAATTGCGGCGGCGAAAGACTGATATAGATCGCCTGGTAATGGGGTGTGCAGTTCCCACGTAATACCCATTGGCTTTTCACCCGTGTGACCGCGATACGTAGCTGGACCGAGAAACCAGAAGGCCCGATCATCGGCGCGTAGACGCGTGAACAACATAATTGTGCGGCCAGTGATCTGTGGTTGCGGTAACGAAGACCGGTTGGGCTATCGGCGCGGACCCTGACTGGCTTTCCCAGTGGATCAGCGATGGGCTTATGGCGTAATCGCGGTAGCGGGTGGTCGGTGAGAATTTCCCGGTGCTCTTGTCGAGCGTGAACGCCAGGATGTCGGCGCCCGCGCTTTTGGCGTCGTATACCCCCTCACGCCACTCGACTACCTTCGCCCCGTCTCCGATACCGAAGGCTGCGAGGATTTCGATGCGCGAGTAGCGGGCATGGACCTGAAGTGGCACATCGGGATGATCTTTCGAGATTCCCATGCAGGTGGTCGACTCTGCTCGTCGAGTTCGACGAGTAGTTGGGCAAATTCAGCACGAACTTGTGGATGTGACCACACCAGGTCGACGGCTGCCTGGAGCGATTGTTCTTTGGTCAGAACTTGGTCTCCCAGACTGGCTACCAGCATTCGCACCAGACGCCGATCGCGCTCGGACAGCGTCGACACATCCACAGGAGTTGGCACCTCGAAAAGCCGGCGATACACATCAATGCGTTCATCATCATCAATGTGAAGCAAACGGCCAACTGCTCTGCGCAGCGGGGTCTCGTTCGGTCCAGCCGGCGCGACTGGCATGCCCGCTGCTTCGCACAAATCCGACCATCCGCGGGTCCCGTCGTACACGTCGGGCAAATCCAGTCCGGATTCCTCTAAGTACTTGGGAAGGGAGACATCGGGATACTCGTTGTAGACGGCGCGCAGCTCTGCTACCCGGGCCGGCCATCGTGACGGGATCGCGTCACGAATGCTACGTAACACGATTTCGGTCGCCTTCCGATCCAGATTCATGTAGCACCCTGCGGGCAAAAATGGAAAGCCCTGCTGCACGGCCCTTTCGAGATCTCTACGAGTCGCCGCCGAGGAGCGCCCGGTATCTGCGGTCGAAGCGAAATTCCCGGCGGTGGGTGCCGACAAAATCCAACACTGTGCAGAAATTCTTTTCCTTGGATCGGCGCAGTCCGCGCCCGAGCTGTTGCAGAAACAGCGTCGGGCTTTCAGTCGGCCGCAGCATAAGCAATGTGTCGACGTTTGGAACGTCGACTCCCTCGTTGAAGAGGTCCACTGAGAACACGACTTTCACCTTCCCGTCCGCAAGGTCACGCAGCGCTGCGACGCGGTCGTCTCGCGAGCTGTTACCCCAAATAGCTACGGCAGAAATACCGTGCCTATTGAAGTGTGCTGCCATGAACTGGGCGTGCTCGATGCCGACGCAGAAACCAAGGGCCCGCATCGAGTTGGTGTCGTCGGCAAGTCGGATCACTTCTTGCAGCACGGTACGAGCCCACGCATCGGTGCTCGTGTACAGATTGCTCAGGGCCTCGATGTCGTAGCCCCGACCGCGGCGCCACGGTATATCGGTCAAGTCGAGACCGTCGTGAATTCCGAAGTACATGAACGGGCAAAGTCGCTGCTGATCGATTGCGTCCCACAATCTGAGCTCCGCGGCGATCCGATCGTCGAACCAATGCAGGATCGAAAGATCGTCGCTCCGTTCCGGCGTAGCGGTTAGACCGAGTAGTTCACGCGGTTGCACGTGGTCGAGCAGCTTGCGGTAGGAGGGTGCCGCCGCGTGGTGGAACTCGTCAACAATGACGACGTCGAAGTGATCAGGCGCAAGGTGCTCGCAGGCTTCGTGGCGTTGAGGCTTTGGATGGACGCGAACACGTGGTCGAAATCGTTCGGGCCGCGAGCCGCTGACCCATTTCTCGCCAAAGGAAGCGCTGCGCAATGCATATCGGAATGTGGCGAGGCTTTGGTCGAGTATCTCGTTACGATGAGCAACGAAAAGCAGCCGGGATCGCGACAGTTGGTCGCGGAGGCGGGCATAGTCGACGGCAGCCATCACGGTCTTGCCGGTGCCAGTGGCGGCGACGAGCAAGTTTTTGTGGTGACCGCGAACGCGTGAAAGTGAGATCTGCTCCAGGAGACGCTCTTGGAACGGCTCTAGACGAAGCTCGATGGGGCTGAGTATCACGGTAGGGCCGTGGTCAGTGCGTCCGGCCCGCTCGACTTTCGGCATCAAATTGCGCGGAGTCGAACTCGACGAAGTCGGCGCTCTGCCAATAACTTTCAAAGACTGCCTCAAACTTTGCGAGGATGTCGTGATTGCGCGCCGAAGAAGCACGAATATTCCACTCAAGGCCTGTGAGCTGGGCGGTGTGGGTGAGATTTGACGAGCCTACGTAGGCCGTCGAGAAACCGGAGCGTCGATGGAAGACCCACGACTTGGCGTGAAGACGGGTCGTGCCGACATCGTATGAGACGCGGATTTGGGCGCCAATGCCTTTCAGCTGTTCGAGGGCTTGTCTCTCTGTGGAGCCCGTATAGATGGTTGTGAGGACTCGAAGTGGCTTGCCGCTTTCACAGTGGCGGCGAAGCGATGACAGAAGCGGGTTTATGCCGCTGCGTCGAATGAACGCCATGACAACGTCGATTGCGTCCGCCGACTCGATCTCTGTATCTAGCTGGCGAAGCAGACTGGGATCGCCGGGTGCGTTGGTGAGCAGGGTGGTATCGAGCAGAGGTATCAGGGGTTCGGCGATCCGCCCTGGCCTCCCGTCCGGCAGCCGTTCGACGATAGCGTGTAGGACCTCGCCAGGCTCGGACGGCGATTCGGAGTGGTCCGATTTGGAGACCTCGGCGATTCGGGCGATCAAATCGCGTGCCAGCTCGATGCCAACTCGAACGCGCTCACTATCGCTGACCGACTCCAGAGCCTGCTGAAGATATCGGCTTAGGTGCAATGCGATTCGGTCTGCAGCCTCGGCGGTATGCAGCGGTCGGGTGTCTTTCGTCAGATGTTCTTCGAGGGAGCTCACTTCAGTTCGTAATGCATCCGTTAGAAGAATCTCGTAGATCCCACGTTCCATACCGGACATTGTGTCAACTCGGTGGGTGCGCTACAGGCGTTGCGGCCGACCCGGACGCGGCTTGCGTGTCGCTATCGAGCTCTGGCTGCGCCAAGCGTGTCATGAGCAGGGCTTAGCTTGGACAGATGTCTTCTGATGATCGCGTCACTCCCACCGCGAAGCGATCAGTGTTGCTGACGGGGGAGCCTGGTCGACCATTTTGGCGCCACCCCGCGCGTGGCAGCTGTGACCACCGGTTGGGTCCTCACTGAACCTGAAACCATCTGCACACCCAGCAGCGGTACCAAGCGCTGAGTGGCCTGCACGCCGGCCAGGGGATGCAAATCGCAGGACGCGGCTTTGTGGAAATCCTTGGGGCACTGCATATTCGCGTCAACCCCGTGGTGCCGGCCACGCCGCGCCCAAGGCCACGGCTGCGTGACCGCGAAAGCTCCACGCACCAAAACCCTCGGTCTTCTCTCCTTCTCAGTTGTAGTCGGTACTTCCCTCGACAGGGTGCGTCGTGCTGACGATCTTTGCGGCGCAATGATCGGAGTCGAGACCTTGGCTTCTGCACCACTCGAGGGCGCCGGCCGACTCGGGAAAGGTTTCCGCTACAACGGTGACCCAGAAGTTTGGCGACGCGGAGAATGTGGACCAGTCGCCCGACCACAGCAGACGTACTATCCCGGGGTATTTCTGACGGAGCTGCTGATGTTCCTGCAAGATCCTTCCAGGGTCATAAATTACAGCGTTTTCTGGGTCGACAGTCCAGGGTTCCGAGGAACGCTTCGAGCTGAGTTGAGGGATCCACCAATCGGCAAGACTGGCTTGGACGAAAGAACGGTCTGAACTCGCGAGCTGCCGCAGCTGTTGCATGCTGGCCTGCTCGGGATCTACCGCTGTCGCGCTAACACTCGGAGATGAAAAAGTAGGCGGCGCTGCCGAATTCGATGGTTCACCGAGATCGCTAGCTAAGATGTTTGCGGCCTGGTCCATGTGTGTGTTCGCCTCTCGGACAAAGGTGGTCGCTTGTCCAAAGTCATCGAGATTCCGGTTTTCAACCGCCGTCGTGCAGATCGCTGCGGCCGTGGAATAGTCGCTGAGAGCTTTCTGGAGTTGGGCGGTTAAATCTGGGTCGGGGCTTGGCATGTGCTCCTGAACCTGATCGACGGCGTCGTGTTGTTCCTGACAGGCAATGCCCATGGCGACGAGGTCGACAGCCTCCGCTGCCTTGACGATCTTGTCCGCTGCTTCGTGTATCTCTTGCAGCGGCAATGGCTGCGTTGTGCCACGCGCGGATCGCGGCCTGCGTTGACGGGGTGGGTGTCGTGGTGGGTGCTGCAGTTGCCGTGACCGTCCTGGTAGGTAGGGAGTTAATAAAGCCACCGCAGGCACTACTCGCTGGCGCTAGTGTAATAAAAGTCAAAGCCACTGCGGCAACTCGCCGAGCCTTGCTCCACATCCCCTGACGATAAAAGATTTACGCTAATGGCTCGTGCGTTTCCAGCCAATTTGCTCATTTGCGAGTTCGCTCAAGTATGAAACCGTCCTCCCAAGTTGACCGGACGGGTTCTTGCGTTCAGTGGTAACTGTCAAGCCGCGGGTCCCACGGGTGCCGCGCCAATACAGCCGCGACACCGTGTAATCGTCTACCCGTTCGACGCGACGCGTACGGCGTGGCGGGGGCAACCCAGGCCGCCCAACGCCGTGGCGGCCGCTGGGTCGCTGAATAATCGGAGTTTCAGCCAGAATCGCGAAAGATTTGACTAGCGGAGCCTCGACCGGCTCCTCCAATTATCTTGGTCCCCGGTCTTTTTCGTAATTTTCTAAAGCGGCAGTTTGACGCGTCGTGTTCTGGAAGCCACCCCGGCGCGTAGCCGCACCAACACCTAGTGACTCAATGGTCTGTGCCGCCCAGCTTTACCAAGTGCCGTTAAACCCGGCCATAACGGTTTGCCCGCGGCAGCTGTGACCTGCCCGTACTGACCGGGTCGAAATGCGTGGGCCTGGGGAGTGGCACGTCGACATTGTTGCGGCCATCGTTGCCACGGGCGCCCCATTAGCCCCTCTGTTTTCTAGATTCACGATTGATAGATGAAAGGCCCCCCGCCGCCTTATTTTTTAGCTGCTCTATTCATGCCACAGCCAAGGAAAAATCATGACCCGACCGAGGATTCGGCTCTTACAGTCCTGCTATGTGCAGCGGCGCTCGTTACGCTAACGGCCGACTTCGCGCCCCCCTCAATGGCCAACCCCAACCCTGTTCCTGTCAACTGCAACCTGGCGCCGTGGGGTTTCCTGGGCAGCAAGCAGCGACTTATCTGCGACGGGCCAATCCGACCGGACGGCTCCTGGATGCGGACGCGTGTCATCGGGGTTCCGGCTCATTACGCATATCCGAGTAGTAGCTGCTCCGGCGGTGAGTACTACTCCAACTGCACCTACTACCCAGGCGGCAACATCCCCGAGCAGGACTCGGACAACGAATCTTACGTCGTGCGCCAGGACACCGTGCTCCCCGACGAGCCAGGGCACATGCCTGACCCTGCACCGGCTCCCCGGGCGCCTGAACCGCCCCCACTGTGAATTGCAGCCAACTGAAGGTTGGGGTGGGCGGCTCGATGTCTCGCGAGCGCTAGATATTGCGACCAAAGCGGTTCGCTTCATTGACACCCACCAGCCATCAGCCTTGGTCTGCCAGGTCTCGGCGTCCAGAAACCGCTGTCGGTCGTTGGCGCTGAATCTGGGCGGCTCGCTAAGGCAGATTTGGTCATCCGTTCGGATGAAAACCGAGCCAAAGTTTGGGAACGCTGCTGCGCGTCTTGAAGCCACGCTCAGCTTCTCCATCGCGAACATCACCTGGGGAGGAAAGCGTGTTTGGTGCAGCGTTGGTCGGGGCTTCCGATTTTGATCTGGGCGGTTTCGCCGACATCAGACGGGCCTGTCGTGCGCCCGACAGCTATGCAGTGCCCGCCTGGATATGACGAGGAGCAGCCGGGCTGCGTTGAAAAGCCCGATACTAGCTCAGGCGGTTCGTCAGCTCAGTGCCGCGACGGGAGCTACTCGCACAGCCGTCACCACAGCGGAACTTGTTCCGGGCATGGCGGCGTGGCCCAGTGGGAGTCGTACAAACGGCAGGGTATCGGTGGACGGCCAAGCGTCAAATCCCCTTAACCTTCCGTGGAGCAGGAGTACTGCCTTTAGCTGAGTTCGGGGTCGCGACGCGGGCCAGCGTACGACAAGTTGGTCGCTACAAAGATGCTGATTGTGGGGTTTACGCGCAAATCAGTGACTCGCCACAGCGCAAGTCTGATCCGCAGATTGAGCGCCTATTTCATGCTGATGGCCACGGTGCAATCTATCGCGCTGCCCCCCGGATGCAGCTGGAGATCACGATACGGTCGGAGGTGGCAGGTTCGAAGTTTCCAACAGCGACGGCGCCTGCACTGAATTCCGGATTGGTACTCAACCAGTACTGAGAGCTGTCCGGGCAGCTTTGTCAATGTGCCTCCAAACGGAGGTGATTACCTCGTCGTACCGCTAGGTTTCCACGCCTCGGTGTCGTGCGAGACCTACGCGCCAGACGGAAGCCTGTTCGAGCACGACCACTGAGAATTCCGCTGACGTCCCGGGCAAACAAGTTTATTGGGCCCAGCAGGGTTGGGGCCCCTACAAGGCGGGTGAAGCCCTGTGCCAACTGTGGTGACCGCCGCAAAGGTCTGCCAAGTGCCCGGAGGTTTCCCGCCGGGGGACGTCGCTAAAGGCCTCCGCGAACCCATGACCAACGGATTTTGACGGCGGCATCCAGACGTATTCATCGATCCGCCTCCGACCACCCAGGACCTGCCGCAGAAGAACGCAGCCTCTCTGTTAGACCCGATGCCCGAATCGCCTGCCGCTCGATTGCGGCCCCTACGGAATCCGCCGTACCCACGACGCGCACCTTGGCCTTGGCTCGAGTCACCGCGGTATAGAACAACTCCCGCGTCAGCAGCCGCGAATCCTCGGCGGCATCAGCACGGTCACCTCGGCGGCCTGCGAGCCCTGGCTCTTGTGGATCGTCATCGCGTGCATCGTCTCGACGTCGGACAGCCGGCTGGTCGCGAACTCCCGCGGTCCGCCGGCGGCTGCGATGACGGCGCGCAGCCCGTCTGGCCGGTTGATCGACCACGCCGGTGTCGCCGTTGTACAGACCGAGCCCGTAGTCGTTGGCGGTCACCAGCAGCGGCCGCCCGGGATACCACTCCGACCAGGTCGGCTCGCCCGTCGACTCGGAGAGCCATCGCTCGACCTGCCGATTCCAGTGCTGCACCCCGTACGGCCCGCGTCGGTGCGCACACAGCAGCCGGTGCTCATCGAGCGTCGCCAGCGCACGTCGTCGCGTCGCCGAGCATGCGCCGCCTCACGCAGCCGCAAGCGCATGCGGCAGCAAGCACTTTACGCAACGCAGCAGACGGGTCGTCGGTTTCGATCCACTCGATGTGCTCACCGCCGGCGCGCAGCACCTCCAGCGCGCGGTCGGCGTCACCGTCGCGGATCGCCGACGCCAGCGCGCCGATCGACTCGCCGAACCGGTGCGACGTCTTCAGCGCCGCCACCCGCATGTCGCTGCGCGCCGAGATGCCGTCGACCAGGTCGGCCAGCACCGCGCCGGCTTCCACCGACGCCAGCTGGTCGGGATCGCCGACCAGGATCAGGCGCGACTCGGGCGCACCGCCTCCAGCAGCCGGGCCATCATGGTCAGCGACACCATCGACGTCTCGTCGACGACGATGACGTCGTGCGGCAACCGGTTGCCGCGGTGGTGCCGGAACCGCGACGAGGTGTCCGGCCTGCTGCCCAGCAGCCGATGCAGCGTCGTCGCCTGCAGCTCGCCGAGCCGCGCCTGATCGGCGGCGTCCAGCTTGTCGCCATCTCGAGCTGCACGGCCTCCTGCAGCCGCGCGGCCGCCTTGCCGGTCGGCGCCGCCAGCGCGATCCGCAGCCGGGACGCACCAGCCTGCCCGGCGAGCAGCGCCAGCAGCCGCGCGACCGTCGTGGTCTTGCCGGTTCCCGGGCCGCCGGTCAGTACCGTGACCGTTGCGCCAGAGCAATTTCCGCGGCCTCGCGCTGCTCTTCGAAGCCGGCCGGGAAAAGTCGCTCGATGTCGGCGCACATCGCCGACCGGCTTGGACACCTGCAACGCCAGCAGGTCGTCGCAGACCTGCTGCTCCTCGCGCCAATACCGGTCCAGGTAGAGCAGATCGCTCGTCGCAAAGACGTAGCACCTGGCCGAGCAGCGGGCTGGCCCGCACCGCCGCCAGCCAGCCGTCAGACGCCGGCCACGGCAGGTCGTCGACGCCGATGTCGGCTGCGATGGTCGCGAGCTCCATGCAGACCGACCCGCCGCGCAGCCCGCGCACCACCAGCGCGACCGCCAGCGCCACGCGTTCGTCGGACTCCTTGCCGAGGAGCAGAGCCGTTGCGCGACGCGCACGTCCGCAACATCGAGCACCGCGGCCTCGTTGAACGCCTGCAACAGGCCGGACGCGCCGACCGGCCAGCTCGACATCAGTCAACGAGTCACGCCGCCAGCCTTCCCTCGTCGAGAAGATCCGACAGCGCGACGCACCAGTCCGGCGGGCGGCTGCCAGCCGAACACGCCGCCGGCTGCCCGTCGATCACCGGGGTCTCCGCGCCGCACATGCCGCGCACGAACAGATACAGCACCCCGCCGAGATGGCGGCCGGGTCGTAGCCCGGCAGCCGCCACCGCAGAAAGCGATGCAGCACAACGGTGTACAGCAGCGCCTGCAGCGGATAGTCGGAGTGCAGCATCGCCTCGGCCATCCGCGCGGGCGCCGTAATCGGCGGCGTTGTCGCCGAGCCAGTTCGTCTTGTAGTCGACCACCACGTAGCGCTGATCGGGCAGGACGCAGCACGGCGTCGATCGAGCCGGTCAGGTACCCGCGCAGCGACTGGTTGCCCAGCGCGGCCGACGTCAGCCGATCGGCATAGGGCGCCAGCGGATCATCGGCGGACAGGTACTGCGCGCAACAACTCGCCGACGTCGGCGCACCGACACATTCGGCGCGGCGCCGCGCACGTCGCCACCGGCCAGCGGGATCTCGAAGTCCAACTCCCGCAACCGGTCTCGCAGGCCGATCTGGCGCAACGTCAGGCCGCCCGCGAGCGGACCGAGCGGCGTGTCGTGCATCGGCACCAGCGCCGCCGCCAGGTCGGCGGCCGGCACGTCCACCGACCACCAGATCAGCTCGCGGCTGCGTGAGCCTCCAGCTCGGCAGCCAGATCCGCGGCGAACGGATCGGCGGTCTCCAGCACCGCGTGCACCAGCGTGCCGAACGTCGCGCCCTTCGGCAACGTCGGCCATCGGCGACGGCACGTGCGGGCCCGGATGCGCTCTCGGTCAGCGGGATGTCGCCGACCTCGTCGTCCAGCTCGACGACCTCCGGCTCGCTGCTCGACGCCGACCGTCTCGGCGACCCGGATCAGGCCCGAGTACGACGTGCGCCGCCACGTGGTGTCGATGCCGCGGTGGAAGTGCCGGACGTCCAGGTCCGTCGGCGCCGGCTCGGCAGGCACCGGCGGCGCCGCGGCCACCACCGACTTCTCGATCACCGGCCCGCCGGCGGCCTCCCACTCCTGCAGCCGGGCCAGCGCGTCGTCGTCGGTGATCTTCGGCGGGAGCGCACCGTTCGGGCACCTGTGGCTCGCCGGGCCGACGGCCGCGCAGCAGCCGCGACAGGCCGCCGTTGGGCTCGTCGCGGGCCGGCGCCCACCACGCCACCACCTGCGACTGCGCGCGCGTCATCGCGACGTAGGTCAGTCGGCTGTCGTCGCCGGCGTCCTCCTCGCGGCCCTGCTGTTTGGCCTGCGCGATAGCCGGGCCGTCCTTGCCGCCGACGTACAGGCAGCGCACGCCGTCCGTCGTGGAACAGCACCAGGTCGTGCTCCTGCACGTTGCGGTTGAACGCGAACGGCAGGTAGACGATCGGGTACTGCAGGCCCTTGCTCACCTACACCGTCATGATCTGCACCGCCGCGGCGTCGCTGTCCAGCCGGCGGTTGCGTTCGGTGGCACCGCTGCGGTCGTCGCGTTGCTTGCGCAGCCAGTCGCGCAGCGCGGGCAGGCCCAGTCGCTCGCGGTGCGCGACGTCCTGCAGCAGCTGGGTCATGTGCGCCAGGTCGGTCATGTGCCGCTCGCCGTCGTCGCCACGACAGCACGCGGTCGCCCATCCCGCGCAGCTGCGCGGCCTCGAAGATCGCGGCGACGCCGCGTTCCCGGGCGTGACGCGGCCCACTCCCGCAACGTCTCGGCGATCCGATCGGTCAGCGCGTCGCCGCCGGCGACCAAGTGTCTCGGCGGTCTCGCCGAAGAACATCGTCGCCGCGGCCGCGCGGACCATCCCCGGCGCGGTGCGGCTGGTCGAACGCCTCCAGCAGGCACAGCCAGTCGCCGGCCGCCTCGGAGGCGAACACGTCGGAGTCGCCGGTGTACACCGACCGGGATGCCCGCATCGCACAGCGCCTGGAAGCACACGTCGGCGTCGCGGTGCCGTCTCCACGATCACCGCGATGTCGCGGGCCCGCAGCGGCTCGCCGTCGAACGTCGCACCGCTGGCCAGCAGTGCGCGGATGTCGGCGGCGAGGTCGGCGCCGATGTGCTCGCGCAGATCGTGCCGATGGGCACGTTCTGAATTCCTCTGCGGCCCAACGTCTCTCGCTGCACGACCCGCAGCCGGAACGGCTCGTTGTGCGGGGCGCCCGCCAGCCGGTGGCCTCGGTGATGGCGCCTCGACGTCGTGCACGACGATCGTCGGGTCGCCGAGTTGAGCGCCGCGCAGCACGCCCTGCAGCCGGTCGACGCAGCGCGCTGTCGCTGCGCCAGTTGGTGCCGAGCGTCTTCTTGCTCGCCGGCGGTCTTCGGCCGCCTCCAGGTAGGTGACGATGTCGCCGCCGCGGAAGGCGTAGATCGCCTGCTTCGGGATCGCCGATCAGGATCACCGTCGAGCGGCCGCTGAACGCGCGGTCGATCACCTGCCACTGCACGGGGTCGGTGTCCTGGAACTCGTCGACCATGACGATCGGCCAGCGCTGGTGCATCCGTTGCCGCGCGGGGGAGTCGTCGGCGTCCAGCGCGTCGGCCAGCCGGCGTCAGCAGGTCGTCGTAGCCGAGGACGCCGAGCCGTCGCTTGCGGGTTTCCAGTTCGGCCAGAACGTCTTTCGCGAAGTCGACGCGGACCGCGGCCGTCGAGTCGGGTTGCGGCGTCGCGGGGCCGCAGCTCGGCGGCCGGGTTGCCGACCACCTCGCGCGCCAGCTTGAGCGCGGCGGCCGTAGCTGCAGCACCGGATCGTCGCGCTGCTGGCCGAAGTGGGCCGAGGTAGAGGTCGTCGACGATCTCGGTGGTCAGATCGTCGAGGCTCTCCACCAGGGTGACGCGGGACGTCGGTGTCGCCGGCCACGCCGAGCGACTTCAGCACCAGCTGGCAGAACTGGTGCGTGGTGGCGATCGTCGCCGCGTCGAAGCCCGCCAGCGCGTCGCGCAGCCGCTGCTCGCGCGGTCGCGCGCTCGTCGTCGGGCCCGTCGAGCAGGCACTGCACCAGCTGGTTGTCGCCGACGCGCGACGGGATCGTCGAAAGCGGCTACCGCGTCGGCGATCTGGCGGCGCACCCGCTCGCGCAGCTCCTGGCTGGCCGCCCGGCCGAACGTGATGAGCAGCATCTGGTCCAGCGTCGCCACGCCCTCGGCGACGTAGCGCGTCACCAGGCCGGCCAGCGCGAACGTCTTGCCCGTGCCCGCGCTGGCCTCCAGCACGGTGGTGGAGCGTTCGGTCGGGCAGCGGGCCGAGCAGGTCGAAACGGTCCATCAGGCGGCGATCCTCTCGGCGCGCAGCATCGGCAGCCAGAGCCGCGCGGCGTAGGCGCCGAGCCGGTTGTCTTCGCCGTCGAACTCCTCGCCCGGCCGCAGCGGCTGCATCAGATCGGACAGCCGCGCGTTGTCGCCCCAGGCCCGCACGTGCGCCGGTGCTTGTCCTCGCCGGGATACATGCCCGCCTTCCACCGGAACTCGGCGGCCTCCTGCTCCGGGTCGTCGCCCTCGTAGCGCGCGCACCGCCCAGGCGTAGGACGTCTTGATCGGCAGCGGCAGCGGCTCGCGGCGGCCCGCGTCGTAGATCGCCACCAGCTCGCGCAGCACCTCGACGGCGTCACCGTCCGGGCGGCCGAGCGCCTCCACCCGCGGCGTGCGTGCCTCGCTTCGGCCGCCCGATGCACACCGCCGACCAGTCGGTGCCGGGATGACGAGCGAACAACGCCAGCAACGGAATCCACGACGCGAGCAGATGCTTGCCGTCCAGCTTGGAGTAGGTGACCGACACCAGGCGGTCGCCGAACACCGGCGCCACCGTGCCCGTCAGGCGCCGCCCGCCGCCGAGGTCGATGTCGACGTCGTAGGCCTCCGGCTCGGCGTTTGCGGTACTGCTGCGCCGTCGGCGCCAGCAGCGTTGGCCTGGTCGCGGATCTCGGTGGCCTTGCGCCAGCCCAGCTGCCCCGGCGGCAGCGTGCCGCGGCGCCACTCGGCCTGGCGCGCTTCGTCGGCGGTCATGCCGCGCAGCATGTCGCCGAGCATCCGGTCGCCGACCGACCACTGCTCGAGGGCGTCGATGTCGACGGGCATCGCGTCGTCGACGCCGTCGACGTCCCACGGCAGCGTGTAGTCCAGCGCCCGGAAGAAGCCCTTGACCGGGTCCTTGAAGAACCCGATCAGGTCGGCGAGGACGACGTCCTCGGCGGCGTGGCGCCGGCAGCGGGCCGGAGATGAACTTCGGCTGCGCGCGAGCGCTCGCCGGTGCTGGCCCTCGCCGCCCGCAGCGACGGTCGGGTCGAAGGTGAACGGCACGTCGGGCACCAGCTCGCCGGGCATGACGTTGCGAATGTCGAACGGCTGCAACGGATGTTCGACGACGATCCGGTCGCGGACGCTTCTCCGGCGTGGTGGCGTCGAGGGCGTCGAGCAGTTCGGCCAGCGGCACCGCGGGCGGGCGGGGCTGACCGGAGTATTGCGTTGGCGCCGGTGTAGGTGATGACCAGCTTCTCGGTGGCCGCCCCGATCGCGTCGAGCAGCAGTTGCCGGTCCTCGGAGCGGATGTCGCGCTCGCCGGTCATCGGGTCGCGGGCCAGCGCGTCGTCGCCGTCGACGACGCCCAGCCGCGGGAACACGCCGTCGTCGAGGCCGACCAGGCACACCACCCGGTGCGGCACCGACCGCATCGGCACCATCGTGCACACCGTCAGCGTGCCGGTGCGGAAGTTGGCCCGGGTCGGCCGGCCGGCGAGGTGCCGGTCGAGCAGCGCCCGGATGTCGGGCAGCCGCAGCGACGTGTCGGCGCGAGAGCCGGCCTGCTCGCGAGCACTCTGCGAACTCGCGCTCCATCTGGCTGGTCTGCCAGGCGTCGGCGTCGCTGATCCGGGTCAGCGCGGCGATGCCGTCGGTCAGCGCGCTGCAGCCAGTCGCTCAACGGCTGGGCGCCGGTCAGCGAGTCGACGGCCCGCTGCAGCCGGTCGACGAACTCGGCGAGCTGGCCGGCCAGCTCGACGCGGTTGCTGCCGACGTCGTCGAGCGGCAGCGTGGAGCCGATCCAGGCGTGCGCGTCGTCGGACATCGCGACGCCGGCCAGGACCCGGTCGATGCCGAAACGCCAGGTGTTGTGGACGAAGTCGACGCCGATACGGCTGCCGGTGTTCCTGGTCGAAGCCCCAGCGGATGTTGGCCTGCCGGACCCAGCGGGTGATCGTCTCCAGGTCGTCGTCGGTGAAGCCGAAGCGGGCGCGCACCGGCGCGGCCTGCGGCGAGGTTGAGCACCTCGCTGGCGGTCACCCGGCTGCCGGCCAGCGCCAGCAGCTGCGAGGCGACGCCGAGCAGCGGGTTGGTCTGGACCAGCGAGCGGTCGGCGAGCTGCACCCGCAGCCGGTGGGCCGGGTGCGCGCCGTGCACCACGTCGCCGAGCCCGAAGTCGGCGTCGATCAGCGGCGCGTAGGTCTCGATGTCCGGGCACATCACCAGGATGTCGCGCGGCTCCAGCGTCGGGTCGTCGGCGAGCAGGCCGAGCAGCACCTCGCGCAGCACGTCGACCTGGCGGGCCGGGCCGTGGCAGCCGTGCACCTGAACCGAGCGGTCATCCGGCGCGAGCGTACGGCCCTGCGGCCGAACGGCATTGGCGGCGATGTCGGACTGCAGCCAGCCGAGCAGCGTGTCGCGCGGTCCTCGCGTCGCGCAGGTATTCGTCGGTCTGCAGATCCGGCGGCAGGCTGCGCTGCAGTTCGCGCAGGTCGCGCCCGAGCGTGGCCAGCAGCGGATGGTCCACCTCGCGGTGGCTGGTGTCGTCGCGACGGGGGACGGCGCCGTGCTGGCCGGCCGAGCTCGTGCCACAGCGTCGTCGCTGGGGTGGGGCAGCCACAGATGCAGGTCGTGGTGGGTGGCCAGCGCCTGCAGCAGCTCGATCTCGGTGCAGGCCAGCCGGGTGTGCCCGAACAGCGACAGCCGCTGCGGGCAGGTCGGTCGGCCCTTCCTGCAGCCGCGCAACGGTCTTCTGCTGCCGGATGTGCGGGGGGTCGGCGTGCATGCGCGTCGACGAGCGCGCGCCACAGCTCGGGCTGCCAGTGCAGGTCGGCGTCGAGGCCCCGGTGGTTGCCGTCGAGCCAGTCGACGAGCAGCTGCGGGCGTTGCCGGGCGTAGGACGCGAACAGCCCGGCCAGGCGCCGCGCCACGGCGTAGCGCCGGCCCCGGCGCAGTTCGGCCTCCTCGCCGGCGTCGAAGTGGCCGAGGTGCGTGGCCAAGGTGCGGCACCACGGCTCGTCGAGCGACGCGTCGATCACCTCGAGCAGCGGCCACGCCATGGCGTCCGGCGACCACGGGTCGTCGTCGGCGGTGCCGGTGATCTCCGCGATCAGCGAGCCCGGGCTGCGGAACGCGACTCCCGCGCAGACGCCGTCGCCGCTGCCGCCGGCGCCCAGGACGTGCGACAGCCGCTGGCTCAGCCAGCGCTCGACGCCGCGCGCCGGCACCAGGACCAGCTCCTCCGCGAACGGGTCGGCAGCGGCTTGGCCAGCAGGCGCCCAGCCCGTCGGCGAGCAGGTCGGTGCGCTCGGCACGGTGGACGTGGAGTGCCATCATTGCCACCCTAGAACGACATGCCGACGGTGACGAGCGGTCGCAGTTTGTCGTACGAACGTACTAATTCGCGCCGCTCGCCACATCGGTCCACGTGTATTCGCGCTGATAGCGGCGGTCGGCTTAGGAAAAGCTGTCGTACCCACGTGCAAGAGTGAAGGCGAAAGGAGTCAACGATGACCAGCCAAACAACCTCACCGCGGCTCACCCACAAGTTCGACGACGCCCTCTCCTACGCCTCAGAGAAGCACCGACGCCAGACGCGGAAGGGCGGCGACATCCCGTATCTGGGGCACCTGCTCTCGGTCGCCGGATACGTCATCGAGGCAGACGGCACCGAAACGCAAGCCATCGCCGCGTTGCTGCACGACACCGCCGAAGATCAGGGCGGCGAAGAGACGCTGGCAGAGATCCGACAGAAATTCGGCGACGAGGTAGCATCCATCGTCAGGGAGTGCAGCGACACCGTGGAGACGCCGAAGCCACCCTGGCGCCAGCGCAAAGAGAAGTACGTCAACCACCTGTCCGACGCCTCAGACAGCGCGGTGCTGGTCTCGCTGGCCGACAAACTGCACAACGCACAGGCGATCCTGCGGGACTTCCGTGAACATGGTCCTGACCTGTGGCAGCGGTTCAGCGTGACGGATCCGCACGACCACCTTTGGTACTACCAGTCGTTACTCGCGGTCTACCGCGAGCGCTTCCCGCACAGCTGGATGGCTGACGAGCTCGGTGAGGTCATCGACGCCCTGGAGCGCGAGGTAGCCGGCTCGGCCTAGTTTGGGAAGAAAGAACCGAAACGAGGGAGTGCAGAGTGGAAACCTGGGACGCGATCACAGCGCGACGAAACGTTCGTCAGTACACACCCCGAGCCGGTCTCCGACGAGGACCTCGACCGCATCGCCGAAGCCGGCTGGCGGGCGCCGTCGGCGAAGAACCGGCAAGCCTGGGACTTCGTCATCGTCACCGATAAGGCTCAGCTACAGGAGCTTTCGACCGTATGGCAGGGTGCGGGCCACATCGCCGGCGCGGCTGCGGCGATCGCTTTCGTCATCCCGGAACCGCCCGACGAGCGACGACGGGTCACCGATCAGTACGACGTCGGCCAGGCGACGATGGCGATGATGATCGCGGCCACGGATCTCGGCATCGGGACGGGCCACTCGTCGGTGGGGGATCAGGACAAAGCGCGGGCCATCCTGGGCGTCCCCGAGGGTTACCAGGTGGCGTACCTGATGGGCATCGGGTATCCCGCCGATCGGCCGCTCAAGCCATCCGCAAACCGAGCCGGCGACCCTTCGAAGAGGTTGTGCATCACGGTCATTGGTGAGCCGGGTCGCCACCGCGCACGTCACCCGGGTGCGGCTGGATCTCCGGAATGGCCTTTGGGTTCATGAATCGATTACCATCGACCGCCGCAACAATGTCCTGCGCGTCATCGTCGCGACCGACGACGAGAGGCCACCGTCCGAGCCGCGCCGACAGATCGCGAGCAACGGGACATCGATCCCCGTTGCGCCCAGGCGCCTAGTGGCGTGGACTGCATTCCGAGGTCGCTGCACGCAGTTGGTCGTTGATCGCGGACACAGTTGTCTGGTAATCGGTTTCGTGTGCGCTGATGACTTCGGCGGGTGAGGCGGGCCCGGCATGCGTGCGCAGGTCTTCGACTACCGCGACCGCGTGTGCCGCCAGGCTATCGACCGTGTACAGGCGACGAGCCAGTTCGGGATCTCGCTCCTGCTGGGCCAATAGGTGCAACTGACCGGACCAGTCCTGGTAGGCGGACAGCGTCGGGTCGCCCGTGGGTAGCCGTTGGGGTCGAGCATGTCCGGGTGCTGGTTGACGAACGTGACGGCCGAGTCGACGTTGGCGCAGCGGTCATGACGGGGTCCGTGATGATTCGATGGTGATCCCCAGAAGTGTTGTGCGAGAAAGTAGCACGCGCCGAGCGCGGCGATGAGGATCCATGTGATCCACAGCCGGCGCGGATACCGTGGCACGGCGCCAGCTGTATCAGTGAGTGCGGCCTCCGCCTCCGGGATGGTGGCTGCCGCCGCTCGCAACTGAGCGACGCGCGCCGGCAGTCGCTTCGCTCGACCCGCCAGGACGGCGAAGTAGGCGCCTAAATACAGCGCGAATCCCAGCCAGAAGAATCCCATTCGGGGTTGGTGTTCGAAGAATTGCAGCACTGCCATCAGGGCGTAAAGCGGGGGCAGCCACCATCTGACTGCTTTCTGTGACGTCGTGACTCGTTTGAGGGAAGCCATCTGCAGGTCGGCAGCCCGGATCGCTGCCGCCAGTACGGCAGGATCGGGGGGATGTCGTTGCGCCGCAACGCCGCCAAGGCCAGATTCTGCTGCGGGCGATCCAGTCCCGCGAGGGCGGCAGCGTAGGTTCGGCGCATCGGCTGCTGCGTGATGATCTGTCCGGCTGCGAAAGTGACGCCCGCCGCGACCACGGCCACCGCATTCCACGGCCAGGCCGCAGCAGTCGGGAACCTCGGGAACATCGCCGCCGCGACCACCGCAAGGGTTGCGGAGCTTGCCGCAGCATTGGCTAGCCAGCGCGCCCACCACGGGGCCAGCAGGGTGAAGCGGGAGACCATCAGGCGTTGGCTCCTTGTGCAGACGCGTTAGAACAGTAGAGATTCACCGCCATCTCGAGAAAGTTGGCACCATCCATGGGGTCACCCTATAGCGGCTCGCCACACAACTTTCGCGGCAATTCCATTGATAGAACACCAAGCGCTACGCGTTGCAAGCCGTCTGCAGAACCGCTGGCGTCCACACCGGCCAGGCCGGCGATCCGACGATAAAGCCGTCGTTCAACTGAGCGACGATGCGGGGGCCTTCTATCCCGCTGTTGTCGTACACGGTCGCCGCGTCGCAACGAGTGATCGCGGCGGCGACAAGTCCCCACAGACGTCGGTAGCGTTCGCGAATCTTGGTCTCTGGGACATCATGTCCGCCTGCGCTTACGCGATGCCGGACCCGTTCGACTGCCAAGTCTTCGGGGATGAGCAAGACGTGCAGGACAGTCGTGTAGTCCGCCGCCTGGGCGGCGTCGACCAGTTCGAGCTTCGATGGATGGGAGAACACGGTCTCGGCAATGAACGAGGCCCCCAACTCAATGAGCTTGGCCCTCGTCTGCGCTGCCACCTTTGCAGCTTCGTACGAATGCGTGGCTGGGTTTTCGGGCCAGCGTTGCTTGGCGATCTCATCGGCGTTGACGAAGGCGCTACCGGGCAACAGCGGCGCCAACGTCAGTTCGACGAACGTCGACTTGCCGGCTCCGTTGGATCCGACGACCAGATCGAGCCGCTTCATCGGGACTTTGCGGCTCGCGCCTTCCTGCGACGTGGTTGCTTAGCCGTCAGAGTGACCGACGAACCGTCAGGTCGATACTCGACGATGTCACCGTTCTCATCGAGTGCCACAGTGGTGATGCCACGCTCGGCAAGGACCTTGCCGTAGTTCGATTCCGCCAGGTTCTCCTGAATGGCCGCTGCGATCTCCGCGTTGAACACCGCGCCCTCTTCAACGCTGAGTTTATGCAGTTCCAGATCGCCGGTCAGCGCAGCTTCCACCCGGCGTCGGGCCGCCGTTTGTTGACTCGATACTTCGCGCCCCACTCGAGCCCAGTGGTCGAGCTGCTGCTTGGCCGAGCGGCTTTGTCGAGCTCCCTCGGCGGCCGCACTGTCCATGAGGTCCGCTGCAACGCGGGTCACCCGATCCGCGGTGTTTGTCATGGACAGCCTCCAGAAGTAGCAATCTGCTACGAGTGTAGCAAAATGCTACGCCTTGCTGCTGGCCAGACAGCGGCTCGCCGCCAAGGTTCACTGTCGCTAGTGGGGGTGTCGGACCTCGGCGGTGAAATCGCTGCATAAGCCACTGGTAGCCGGAGCTACGCTGAAACCTGTGGGACATCAAGGCGAGCCGCTCGATCACGACGCGCTCACTCGCTGGTGGCAGGAAGTTGGAGAATCCGAGCTCCAGCAAATCTTGCACTGGCGGTGGGATCCAATCGGGATCGCGCACACATTCCCATGGGCGGCCGACGAATACGACATGTACACACCGCGGGTCGCAGACGTCATTGACGGACGGAGCGAATGCCGAGCAGGTCGCCGAGATACTCCGCCTCATCGAGACCGATCGGATGGCCCTATCCGATTCCGCCGCGGTCGCCGTGAAGCGCCGTAAGGTGGCCGACTCCATTATCGAGTGGTACGGGAATTCCCAGGAGCGCTGGCGGCGGTTCGGTTCGCGTCCGCGTTAGAGGCTACGACTGGCCCGACTGAGATGGGCGGCAAAGGCTTTCAGCACTCGGCAAGAAGCGAGGGCTGACAGGCGCATGAGCCTCGGCTCGGGAAAGACCTGCACTGCTGGCCGCAACGGCGCGGCCGCGCTGTCATCGCGGATCGTGAGCTCTCACGCAGCGCGTTGAGCGCACACCAGAAATCCGCACAGCACGTATCGTCATTTCGTGGGCGACGATACGAGTGCCGTGCAACTGATCGACGTCACGCGTGTGCTCCTTGCCCAAGGCATGTACCGCTTCTGCAAGCTGCTCAGATACGGCTTCGACGCGCAGCCACCAGCCGGCGAGTTAATTGCTGCGGTTCTGGCGCATCCGCGCTATCACGACATGTTCATTACCCGGTGGACCGGGCCGCAACCCGGCGTGCACGGTCCGTACCGACTGGAGACGTTGACAGTGGAAGGCTTTGAGTCATGCTCGGCCGCGACGGCGATCGACACGCTCATGAAATGGCCTGCGAGCGACCTTAATCCGTGGGTGAGCCAAGACCTGATCGAGTCGCAAGAAATCGTTGCGGCCTGGGTGAGCCCACTGATTATCGCCGCCGACGAAATCTATCGTCTGATCGTGCCTCGCGAGGAAAACGAACACGACTGCGGATGGATCTGCGGCTCCGGCGGATTCCACGAACTCATCGCCTTCGACCGGCCCAACAACACCTTGACCGTTATCGTCGCCACCGACGACTAGAAGCACCTTGTGCTCCTGTGATTTACGCGTGCTGCGTCGGGGTGTCTCGGCCGGCCCGTGTTACCTCGCTAAAACGGCTGCGCGCATTAGCTTCGTCTACGAATCTGCCGAGACTTGCCGGCCTTTCGCGGTGAGGTTGAGCCAAATCTTGTAGGCCCACTCATATCGGTCGTCGTAATGCGCGACGAACCGGTCGGCAAACCGCGCCATCACCTCGTCGAGCGTTCCCGGCCACGCCTTGAAACCCGGGCTGCTGGGACTTAGGACGCCGACTTCGACCAGGCCCTCTGCGAGCAACGATCGCACGGTGTCCACCACAAGTTGCTGACAATCAGCCGCTGTGTCAGCTAGGCCCCCAGTGTCGACGCACCCTCGGACATCAGCCAGGGAGACGAAGTCGTCGACACCGACCGCAAGGATGTCCCCGCGAAGCGTGTCTTGGGCGCTGGATCCTGGTTCCGTCATCGTCTTGACGCCGTCGTGAATTTCGCGTGCCGCTCCGACTGCGCTTCAACTCTTTGCACGGCCTTCGCGCCTCTCACGGATAACGTCGGCCGAGGCTTGTTCGCCTTTCGCAGTGAGGTTAAGCCAAATCGTGTACTCCCACTGAAGGCGGTCGTCGTAATGGCCCACGAAGCGGTCGGCAAATCGCGTCATAACGTCGTCAACCGTCCCTGGCCACGTCTTGAATCCGGGATCATCTCGCCCAGGGATGTCACCGACCTCGGCCAGTCCATCGACTAGCAGTGAACGGACGGTGTCGACCACGAGCTGCTGGCGCGCCGCTATCGAGTCGGCGAGCCCGCCGCGGGAGATATGGCTCTGCACGTCGGCCATCGACACGAAATCATCGTGCCCGCTCGCCAAGATGCCGTCCCGCAGTACATCCTGCGCGGTGGCGCCAGGTTCAGTCATTGCGGTTGTGCTCCTTTGGTATCGCGGGCGCCGTCGCTACCTCAGCGCCCGAAGTCACGCGCATCCTCCCCGGGATCATCCTCGCCGAGGATCGGGGCCCCATGTTGGATAGTTCCCGGTGGGTGCACGAAGTGCGGGCCGCGACGGTATGCCTGCGGGGCCTCCTACGCCTTCGAAGCCCTCCACCGGAGCCGATTCGGCTGGCTCTGGCTCTGCCGTCGATTCGGCCGGCGCCGGCTGGACCGCCGGAATGTCAGGCACCGCGCCCGTCTCCGGATTGATGTGGATCTTCCAGTGCTCAGTCGTCCCATCTGGCGCTTTGAGGTCGACCTCTAACGCACTCTGGCCAGTCGACTTTGCGGCGTAGCGCTCACCGACCTCGTTGCCGTCCGGCAGCCGCGTCCAATCTCCCTTGCCGGCTCGCGGTATCGGCTGGCATGTCGGAGCCGTGCTTGGTCATCCATTTTTTAAGATTCTGCAGATCCTGCGGGGTTCGAACCTCTCTGATGTCGTAGTCCGACCCTTCCGGCAACTCTTGGATGACCTTTCGAATATCAGCAGCGTCGGGCCCTTTCGGCGCCGGTGGCGGCTTGTCGGGGCCCTGCTTGAACGTGCGGTTGTCAACTGCGTGGACGTGGCCGTTGGTAGTCGGTGTCGAGGGAAAAGTGCCCCGATGCCGGCCACCGCCGCCGTGATCCTGCCGGCAACCTGCGCATCAACGCTCACCAGCTGCGCCGCCCGCCCATCAATCTGACCAGCGAACGCCTCAGCCGCGGCCTGCCGCGCAGCCCGCTGCGCCGCCGACCCTCCGACCATTCGGTCAGTGACCGAAAGATCCTCGCCCACTTGAAATCCCGCCGACCGCGCATCCTCGACGGCGTAGCGCACTTGCGAGCGGGCCGCTTGCAACTCCGAGGCCCCGCGACGCGCAACGCTCGCGGCGTCCTGCAACTGGTCGACCGCCGCGCTGGTGGTGAGCATGTCCGCGTGAGTGGCGGAAGCAGTGCGTCGGCGGCCTCGCCGCGCCACTCCACCTCGAGCGCATCGCTCCACACCCCATGCGCCACCGCATAGCTACGCTCGCCGACAGCTTCCCAGTGACCGGCCGCCTCGGTCAGATGGTCCGTCGGCCACGACAGCAGGGCCGACAAGCCGAGCATTCGTCGCCATCGCTTACCCACCGACCGCTGCCAACGCCGACGTTGCATCGGCTTCCTGGGCGAGATAATTCGCGTCGGCCCGAGTCACTCCGCTGGCATGCCCATCCACCCGCAAGGCCAAGCCCGCGGTGAAAGCCAAGACGGCTGCGTGGGCGGCATCGACCGCGGCCGCGCTGGTCTGACACGGCAACCCGAGCCCGCTCGGTGCGACCACCTTGTTCAGGTCGCCCGCCGAAGCGCCCCAGCGCGTGGCCATGGCCTGCACGCCGGCAGTGTCTACGAGTAATCCTTGCCCCACGGGCCGAAGTTAAGCACGGACCGCATTCGCTAACCAGTCACCCGCATAGGCTTAACCCGCAGCGAACACCGTTCAATGAAGAATGAGGTCGGAATGTCACACGCGATGCCGCGAGATCATCAGGGCGACTACGGGATCGACGGCTCGTTCAACATCATCTCCGCCCGCGGGCAAGCAGTAAGCGTCGGCGTCGGAGCCGCAGCCCTGGCGGTCTCGTCGGCGATCAGCGCCTCCCGCGGGAAGCGACTGGCTGCAGTGCTGACCGGCGCATCGTCTCTCGGAATCGGCGCAAGCACCGCGCTCTACATCTACGCGACCAAAGCCGGCAAGTTCCGGGTGTGGCAGCGGATCCTCGACGAACTTGTCCTCGAAGGCGACGAGACCGTCCTCGACATGGGATGCGGCCGCGGCGCGGTACTCCTGGCCACGGCCAAGCGGCTGCCGAACGGGCGCGCCGTCGGCGTCGACCTCTGGCATGCCGACCAGACCGACAACTCACCATCGGCCACTCTGGCCAACGCGGAAGTAGAAGGCGTCACCGACCGCATCGAACTGCATACCGCCGATATGACCGCACTTCCGTTCGCCGACAACAGCTTTGACGTCATCGTGAGTAGCCTCGCCGTCCACAACATTCCGGGCCATCACGGTAGGCGGGCAGCGCTCAACGAGGCCATGCGTGTCTTGAAGCCCGGCGGCCGTCTCGCCATCGCCGATCTGTGGGAGACGAATCGCCATGCCGACCATCTGCGAAAGCAGGGTTGGCAGCACGTCGAGCGGAAAAGCGTCGGATGGCGAATGTGGTACGGCGGCCCGTGGACTCCGACCCATCTTGTCACCGCGACAAAGCCGCGATGAATCACGCGGGAACTCCTGCCTAACACTGCGTCTAACTGGGCATTTGGTGGTCCAACCGCAGGCCAAGTGGTCGCCTACTCTGAAGCTCGATGGACAACCCACTGCGGCATCCTCCCGGAGTCCCACGTGTCGAAAAGCCGCGGGCGGAAGGTCAATTCCATCTCGCCGATGGCCGCCGGCTTGGCTACGCGGAATTCGGTGACCCCAACGGCCCGGTGGTGCTGTGGTTTCACGGCACCCTCGGCGCGCGGCGCCAATTCCTGGCGAAGGGACGCCGCGCCGCCGAGCAACTCGGCCTGCGGGTGATCGTCATCGAACGACCGGGCACCGGGCTCTCCGATTCGCACCGCTATACCTCGGTGAGCGAGTGGGTTGCCGACATGGCGCAGGTGGCCGACGCGCTGGATGCCGAGAAGCTCGGCGTCGTCGGCATGTCCGGCGGCGGCCCCTACGCACTGGCCTGCGGGGCGCTGCCGCCGATGGTCGATCGGGTGGCTGCCGTCGGCGTTCTCGATGGCACCGTCCCGGCGGTCGGGCCCGAGGCCACCCGCGCCGGCGCCACCAACATCGCCCGGCGCTTCGGCCCTGTCCTCACGCAGTTGCGCCGACCGCTGGCGGTGATCGCCACCATCCTGCTGGCGCCGCTAATTCCCTTCGCGCACTACGCCTATCGCGTGTACATGCGGATGTGGCCCGAGGTCGACCGGCAAGGTTCTGGACGATCCGGAGGTCGAGGCGATCTTCGTCGACGACATGGTCAATGCCTTCCGCGGTCGCTGCCTGGCGATGGTCGACGATGCTCGACTCTTGGGCCGCGACTGGGGTTTTCGGCTCGCCGACGTGAAGGCGCCGGTGCGGTGGTGGCACGGCGACACCGACCACGTCGTTCCGATCGCCGGCGTGCATACGGCCATCACGCGACTGCAGGACGCGGAACTCACGGTGCGATCCGAGAGCCACCTGGGTGGCTTCGCCATGACTGAGGACGTGCTCGTCCACATGCGCGAGAAGCTCATCGGCGGACCACGAAGCCGGCGACGTCGGAGTCGCGCAGTAGCGTCGCGGCGCCGCGAAGGTCGTTGTAACTCCGCTGGCACGAGCTACGAAGATTGATCGAGCCTGTCCGTATCCACGACGAAGGGGACTATCGTGCAGATCTCTAAATTCCGGCTGGCGGTTGCCGGCGTGATCACGGCAGCCGGCTTCAGCATCCTCGGTGCAGGGGCGGCCTACGCCATCCAGCCACACATGGTCAGCGCGAGAGACCACCTGAACCAAAGCCTGCTCTGACTTGCAGAACGCCGACCCCGGCGATTCGGGTGGCCACCGCGAACAGGCGATCGAGATGGTTCAACTAGCGATCGACGAAGTCGACCAGGTATCGACTACGCCGAGCTACACCGGTAGCGCCCAGTCGCGTTCTGCTGCGAATCCGCCCGTGATCAGCGATCACCGTCACCGCAATTCGCTCTGAGGCGGGCACTTCGCATGATGGTGCGGGGTGGGAGTGTGGGCGGCGCGACGCCAACCAGGCACCGCGGTGCGACTCCGATAACGTCGACGGACATGACCGGCGCCGCGACCCGAACTGCGCTTGCCGGCGTGTTGTCCATCGGACTGATTGCAGCGTCCCAACCTGCGACCTCTCCGCGTCGCCGGGGGCGCACAGCGCTTATGTCTCCGTTTCGGTGGCCACGGTGTGGACCACGCCGCAGAGCCCGCGCCCGGTCGACCGTCGCGCCCTGACCAATCCGGTCGACATACGGGGCTGGCTGTCCGACATGACGCAGGACCAGCAGGAAGCGCTCACCGGGGACAGCCTCGACCAGACGCAGGTCCTGTACGGTGATCGCGTTGTCGTGGTCCGCGAGCAAGGTGACTGGGACGAGGTACGGGTTCCTGACCAGTCCACACCGAAGGACTCTCAGGGCTATCCCGGCTGGATTCCCAAGGCGCAGTTGACCATTGACCCGAGTTACACCGCACTGAAGGAGCACGCTCCATTCGCGCTGGCCGATCGCGGCGTCACCACTTGGCTGTACCGCGAACCCGCGCTCTCCGATCGCGATCTCGAGATCAGCGCTAATACCAGGCTTCCCGTCCTGAACCGCAATGACAAGGCCGTCCAGGTATTCGCCCCCGATCGCGGCTCGAGGTGGCTCGACGCCCGGAAGGTGTCGGTCTACGAACAGTTCACGGACATACCGCATCCCACCGGAGCCGACCTGGTCCGCTACGCCGCCACGTTCGTGGGCGTCCCCTACGTGTGGGGCGGCGACGCCGGGTTCGGCATCGACTGCTCCGGCTTCACCGCCACCGTCTACCAGGTGCACGGCATCACCCTGCCGCGCGACGCCGGTCCGCAAGCCGCAGATAGCCGGGCTCGCCCGGTCGGCAAATCCGCGTTGCAACCCGGCGATCTGCTCTTCTACTCGCACGGCGGCAGCGACCCGGTCAATCCCGACGACATGTACCACGTGGCCATGTACTACGGGAACGGCGACATGATCGAGGCATACGACAAGTCGGAACCCGTGCGCATCACCCCGGTTCGACTGGATGCCGACTACTGGGGCGCGCGCCGCTACCTCGACCAACCGCGGCGGTAGGTCAACCGCCGCGGATATGCCCGCCTCGTAGCGACAACTGATCGGCCCCGCCGCAACCGCCGCACGTTGTCGCTATGAGGTGGGCACAAGGAATGCCTCCTCTTCGAGAGGTCCGTGTGGCAGATGTGACTTTAGCCGCGGGACCTCGTGGAAGGATGACTCCGATGATCCTCGCCGTCGACCTCGGCAAGACGTCCTGCCGGGCCGCAGCAGCCGGCCGTAGGGCCGAAGGCGTGGGCGCGCCCGGGCTCGCGACCCCTGGCGGCGTGCGGGCCGCGGAGGCGGCGATCGTGGCTGTCGCGCGGGAACTCGGCCCGTTCGATGAGGTGATCGTCGGCGCCGCAGGAGCATTCGCCGCGCCGGACGCGGCCCGCGCGTTGGGCCACGCGCTACTGGCCTCGTTGCGCGCAGAGCGCGTCACGGTGACCAGCGACGCCGTGATCGCGCATGCGGGCGCGCTGAATGGGCAGCCGGGCATCGTGCTGATCGTGGGAACCGGCGTCGTGGCGCTAGCGATCGACGCGGACGGCGCACTGCGGACCGCCGACGGATGGGGCCCGTGGCTGGGCGACGAGGGCGGCGGCGCGTGGATCGGCGCCGCCGGGCTGCGCGCGGCACTGCGCGCCCACGACGGCCGCGGCCCGTCCACCACGCTGTTCGACACCGCCCGCGCCCGCTTCGGCGCACCGCTGACGTGGCCCGCGCAGTTCAACGATGCCGCCGCCCTCGCATCATTCGCGCCCGACGTGCTCGCCGCGCAGGACGACGCCGTGGCGCTGGCGATCGTCGACGCCGCCGCCGACGCGCTCGCCGCGACCGCCCGCGCGGTCGGGAATGGCCCGGTGGCGATCGTCGGTGGCCTGGCGGTTTCGGGCGTTACGCGAGCAGCTCGACCTCGTCCCGGCCGCCGGCGACGCCCTCGACGGCGCGCTGCGGCTGGGGGCGATCCACCAGCCGCACGTGATCCGCGTGCACGCCCAAAGCCGTTGCCGCACAAGGCCTCGACGCGCTCGCCACCGAGGGCGCGCGCCCAGACCTGGACGACCTCGATGCGCGGCCGATCGGTGAGGTCGTCGCGCTGCTCGTCGCCGCCGAGGGCGAGGCGCACGGCTGCGGTGGCAGCGGCGGTCCCGCGCATCGCCGCGGCGGCCGAGGCGATCGTCGAGCGACTCGAGCACGGCGGCCGCCTGATTTACGCCGGTGCCGGAACGCCCGGCCGGCTCGGTGTGCTCGACGCGGCCGAGTGCGGGCCCACGTTCGGAACCGACCTCGTGCGCGGCGTGATCGCCGGCGGGCCAAGGGCTTTGACCGAGGCGATCGAGGGCGCGGAGGACGCTTCGACCCCGCCGATCTCGCCGACCTGACCGCCGCCGACGCGCTCGTCGGGATCACCGCGTCGGGCCGCACGCCGTACGTGCTCGGGGCGCTCGAGCACGCGCGCGCGGCGGGCGCGCTGACCGTCGCGATCGTCAACAACGCGGGCAGCGAGGCGTCTGCCGACCTGGTGATCGAATTGCTCACGGGCCCTGAGGTTCTCGCCGGTTCCACCCGGCTGACCGCGGGGACGGCGCAGAAAGTCGTGCTCAACGCGCTCTCGACGAGCGTGATGATCGCGCTCGGCAAGGCCTACGGACCGCGGATGGTCGACGTGCGCCTGACCAACGCGAAGGTGCGCCGCCGCGCGGTGCGCATCGTCCGCGACGCGGCCGGCGTCGACGAGGAGTGGCCGCGGCCGCCGCGCTCACCGCCGCGGGCGGTCACGCCAAGACCGCGATCGTCGCGCTGCTCGCGGGCGTCGACGCGGCCGAGGCCGCCGTCCGGCTCGACCGGGCGCGGGGCCGCGTGCGCGACGCGCTCGGTGAGACATGATCCCGAGTATCCGACCTCACGCAGGATGGGCCGCGAAGAACAGCCAGATGGTCTGGGTGGCGTTCAGCGCGTGCGACGTCGGGTCGCGCTTCTCCAGAAACGTGTCGCCGCCGGGCCACTGGTGTTTGCCGCCGTCGATGGTGATCAGTTCGACGCTGCGCTTGTCGGCGCACGCGGCGGTCGATGTGGTGAGCGGGGCGTTGGTCGTGACATCGGGCTGGGCCGCACTGGTCGGCCTTGCGCCAGAACGCGTTGACGTCGGGGACCGATGGCCCGTTGACGGCGCTCCAACCCTGCCCGCCGTTGTAGGGGACCAGCTTGTCGGCGGTGCCGTGGATGTGGATCACCGACGTCGGGTGCGGCGCGGTGCAGGCGTCGAGCATGGTCGCCGAGTCCGGGCCGATGGCCGCGAAGATGCCGGTGTTGCAGGCCAGCGTGTAGCTCATGATGCCGCCGTTGCTGATCCCGGCGGCATAGACCCGCGACTTGTCGATCGGCAGGTCGGCGCTGATCTGCCCGACCATCGCGGTGATGAAGCCGACGTCGTCGATGTTCTCCCGCATAGCCTTGCCGCAGCAGCCGTGCCCGTTCCAGCTCCGCCCGATACCGTCGGGATAGGCGACGACGAACTTCGCCGAATCGGCCAATTGATCCCAGCCATAGGAGTTTTCGGCTTGCTCGCCGGTGCCGGTCGCCCCGTGCAGCATCACCACCAGCGGTGCCGCCGCCGCCAGGCCCGCCGGCTTGTGGACCCGGTAGGTGCGGTCCAGCCCGCCGAACGCCATGGTGTGCACGCTGGTGCCGCCAGGGACCGGTGTTTCACCGTGATGCCCACCGGAACATCCCGACAGCACCAGCAGCACGCCCAGCGAGCGCGGCAAGCCGAACGAGCATGCTTCAAAGGTACTGGTAGAGCGACGGACGCGGCACCTCCCGGCTCGGCGGCATGAGTAGGTTGATCCTCATGCAGATCCCGTTCGCCGACGCGCTGCTCAGCCGCCTGGGCCGCCGCGAGACCGGGCTCGAACGTCTCGAGGAGATCGAAGACGAGGCCGCCGAATCCGTCGACGCCGATGATCTGCCGTCGGCCGAGCCCGGCCCTGCTATTGCAGCGGATGGAAAACCGGCTGATCCGCCATCACCTCGCCGAGCCCGATGTCTTGAGCGCCGAGGAGCTGCGCAAGCTGCGCTACATCCTCAACTTCGCCAGGCTCGCCGACTTCGAACCGGGTGCCGCGGGCCCGGGCGGCAGCCGCGGGCGCGGCGACGTCTCGGTCGGCGCCGAAATCGCACCGTGGCGATCCCGGGTCGCCGACGCGCTCTACGGGCCGCTGCGCGAGGAGCCGGATCCCGATCACGGCGCTGCAAACGGCACGCGACGCGTTGGCGGGTTTGGCCGCCGACCAGGACGATCAACGGCAAGTGCTCATCGAACGGCACGGAAACGACTTCTCCGCAGCCGAATTGGATGCCGAAGTCGGGTACAAGAAGCTCGTCACGGTCCTCGGCGGCGGCGGTGGTGCGG
This sequence comes from uncultured Actinomycetota bacterium, assembly GCA_963822655.1. Taxonomy (GTDB): domain Bacteria; phylum Actinomycetota; class Actinomycetes; order Mycobacteriales; family Mycobacteriaceae; genus Mycobacterium. The sequence continues at coordinate 24,445 of CAWGIJ010000008.1, read as the reverse complement.
GTTTCGTCTACATCGGCGGCATGCAGCGGCTGCTGGAGGCCGGCCAGGTGCCCGACTACATGATGGGCGCGTCGATCGGGTCGATCCTGGGCAGCCTGGTGAGCCGCGAGTTGCCGGTGCCGATCGAGGAGTACGTCGCCTGGGCGAAAACGGTGTCCTACCGCGCCATCCTGGGGCCCGAACGGCTGCGCCGCCGCCACGGCCTGGCCGGCATGTTCGCGTTGCGCTTCGACCAGTTCGCCCACGCCATGCTCAGCCGCGAAGACGGCCAGCGAATGCGCATGTCGGACTTGGCGATTCCGTTCGACGTCGTGGTCGCCGGCGTGCGCAGGCAGCCGTACACGGCGCTGCCGTCGCGGTTCCGCCGTCCGGCATTAGCGGCACTGCAGATGCGATCGGTTCCGTTTCGCCCGATCGGCATCGGCCCGGTGGTCGGTACCCGGATGTGGCAAGTGGCCGCCTTCATCGACTTACGGGTCGTCAAACCCATCATCATCGGCGCCGACGTCCCGGCCCGCGACTTCGACGTCGTCGATGCCGCATCGTTCTCGGCGGCCATTCCCGGTGTGCTGCACCACGAAACGACCGACCCGCGGATGATTCCCCTCCTCGACGACCTCTTCGAAGAGGAAGACATCGCGGCCCTCGTCGACGGCGGTACGGCCAGCAACGTCCCGATCGAACTGGCGTGGAAGCGGGTCCGCGACGGCCGGCTCGGCACCCGTAACGCCTGCTATCTGGCGTTCGATTGCTTTCACCCGCAATGGGATCCGCGCAACCTCTGGTTGGTGCCGATCACCCAGGCGATCCAGCTGCAGATGGTACGCAACCTGCCCTATGCCGACCATCTCGTCCGATTCGGGCCGACGCTGTCGCCGGTGAATCTGGCACCCTCGGCCGCGTCCATCGATCGGGCGAGCCGATGGGGGCACAACAGCGTCGACAGGGCGATCCCGGTGACGACGGCGCTGCTGCAGCCGACGTGGTGGGAAGGCGATAGCCCGCCGGCCGCCAAGCCGAAGACACTGCCGAAGTCGGTGGCGTCGCCGATGAGCGCGGTCATGGCCGCGATTCAGGTGCCGACGAGCCGCCTGGCGCGGTGGCGCCGCAATGTTGTACCGACCGCTTGGGGGACGACATGACCACACCATCGCTACCGGCGTGGTATCCGGGCCGCAGTGGCGTACCCGGCATTGCCGTGGGATCGCCGCAGCCGCAAGATGATCCGTTCTACTCCTACACCGGCTCCACGCCGCTAGATAGCATCACACCGGGAACGGTGTTGAACACCCGCCGCTTTCATTACCACCTGTTTGGCTTCCCGACGTTGCTCGAGACCACCCAGCTGCTCTACCGGTCGACCAGCCAGACCGGCAAACCGACGCGTCAACGTCACCTCGATCATCAAGCCTCCGTTCCAGTTCGACGCGACGAGGGTGATCTCGTATCAGTCCGCCTACGACTCGCTCAACCGCAACGACGAGCCGTCCTATGCGATTTAGGGTGGACTCAGGCTCGGCGGCGTCATCCCCAGCGTCGAAGCGGCGGTCTTCGGCCCGTTCCTCGCCGAGGGTACACGGTCATCGTGCCCGACACCGAAGGCCAGCGGGCCGACTTCGCCGCGGGCCCCGAGTACGGCATGAACACGCTCGATTCGATTCGCGCCGCGTTCAATTCGTCGACCGTCCCGAACGACGCGCAGGTGGCGATGCTCGGATATTCCGGCGGTGCGATCGCCACCGAGTGGGCCGCCGAGCTGGCCCCCACCTACGCACCCGACGCCAACAAGCACCTGATCGGCGCCGCGATGGGTGGCGTGCTGGTCGACCCGGCGCACAACCTGCTTTACGTGGAGGGCACCGGCTTCTGGGCCGGCGTCCTGGCGATGGCGCTGGTCGGCATCGCGCGCGCATTCGAGATCGAGACCGAACTGGCGCAGTACCTGAGCCCCAACGGCGCGAGAATTTTCCGCGAAATGCAGACCGCGTCGATCGTCAACGTGCTCGGTCAGTACCCCGGTCTGAAGTGGAGCGATCTGGTAAGCCCCGATTACCCGACTCCGGAGCATTTGGCGCTCTTCGTCCGCTCCGCCAACAAGCTGATCATGGGTACCGGTGGCACGCCGACGATCCCGCTGTTCATCGGTCAGGGCGCCAACGGTGAACTGGAGGGCACCCCGGGGAACAAGGCGGGCATCGGCGCCGGCGACGGCGTGATGATCGCCGGAGATGTGCGCACGCTCGCGCGCGACTACTGCGCGCGAGGTCTCACCGTCTACTACGAGGAGTACGCCGCCCTCAGCCACATCTGGAGCGTCCCCATCTGGCTGCACAGCGCGACCACGTGGATCAAGCAGTGCTTCGCCGGCCTGGCGGCCCCGCAGAACTGTACGTCGATCCGTGACGGCAACCCACTCACGCCGATTCCGTTTCCGCCCGCTCCCGGCTCTGCTATCTGAAGCCGGCATTGTGCGGACAACCATCGCTGTCGGGATCGCCGTACTGATGCTCATGGCGGCGTCCTCGGCCAGGTATGTCGTGACCCACGAGAGGGGAACGCATCCTGCCGCAACCGAATTCGGACCAATCTCCACGCTGATGAACGATGCGATCGCAGCCGAGAAGCTTCCCGGCGGTGTGGTGGAGATCGGACACGGCGGCAAAACCGTGTTCCATCAGGCCTACGGCTCCCGCAAACTCGCCGGCGAACAGGGGTTGGACGGATCGCCCGCCCCTGCCGAGCCGATGACCGAAGACACGATCTTCGACATCGCGTCGTTGACGAAGCCGCTCGCCACCGCGACTGCCGTCATGCAGCTCTACGAACAAGGCAAGGTCGCGCTCGACGAGCCCGTGCAAAGCTACCTGCCCGACTTCAACGCGGCCAACGACGCAGAGCGGCAACGGGTCACCATTCGGATGTTGCTGACGCACACCTCCGGCGAACCGATCGACGTCGACCTCGCAGACCCGTGGGGCTTGAGCCAACCGGATAAAGCCGAAGGCATTCGCCGTGCGCTCACCACACCGCTGCAGTCGGCCCCCGGCGAGGTTTTCCGCTATTCCGACATCAACTACATCACGCTCGGCGCATTGATCGAAAAGCTCACTGGCGAACCAGAAGACGACTACGCCCAGCAGAACATCTTTGCGCCACTGGGGATGACCGAAACCCGCTACCTGCCGCCGGCCAATCTGTTGCCGCGCATCGCACCCACGGCCGTTGACGACCAGAGCAGTGCGGACCCGGGCAAGAATCCCGACTTCGGTCATCTGCTTCGGGGCGCCGTGCACGACCCGACGGCGCGGCGGATGGGCGGAGTGGCCGGGCACGCCGGTGTGTTCTCGACGGCGCACGACGTCGGCCTCTTTGCGCAGGCCCTGCTTGATCGGCTTGCCAACCGCCCCAGCAGTTTTCCGCTGCGACCAGCGACTCTGGCGGTGATGACGACTCCGCAGCAGCCCGGCCACCAGCCAGGGCAGATCGAGGCAGCCGACGATGCCCTCCGCAAAGCCGCCGCAACGACGCCCAACGCCACGGATCCGCTGCTGGCTCCGCACTATCCGGCCATCGAGGGACAAGAGCTGTTCGGCTTCGGCTGGGATATCGACACGGCGTTCTCCAAGCCGCGCGGCCTGATCTTCCCGGTTGGCAGCTTTGGCGCCACCGGCTTCACCGGCACCTCGCTCTGGTTGGACCCGGGCTCAGATACCTACGTCATTCTCCTCACGAACGCGATTCATCAGCGTGGCAGCGCACCCATCTCCGCTCTGCGCGGCGACGTGGCCACCGCGGCAGCCCAGGCCTTGCGGCTCGACCCCACCTAAGCGTTCTTCAACGCCTCGATCTCCAACGTGATGGTCACCTTGTCGCCCAGGACGACACCGCCCGTCTCGAGCGGCATATTCATGTCGATGCCGAAATCGCCGCGGCTCAACACGACTGATGCCTGAAAGCCGGCGACCTGGCCGCGTCCCATACCAGGATTGATCCCGGTGAATTCCAGCCCGAGGCTGACCGGCTTGCTGATGCCTTTGAGCGCAAAGTCGCCTTCGAGGACGTAGCCGTTGCGCCCAGCACGGACGCCGGTGGACGTGAAGGAGGCAATCGGGTACTGCTCGACGTCGAAGAAAGCGCTGACTTCAGGTGCGCGTCGCGTTCGTCATCGCCGGTATTGCACCGAGCCCACCGCGATCTCGGCCGTCACCGAAGCAGTGTCGTCAGCAGAGACCGTGATGTCACCGCTGAAAGTGCCGAAACTTCCGCGCACTCTGCTGACCATGAGATGGCGCACCGAGAAGCTGATCGACGAATGCGCAGGGTCGATGGTCCACGTGCCCGCTAATCCGGTGGGTACGACCGTGCTGTCCGTCGTTTTCGGCACCGGGTGGGGGACAGGCTCCCGGATGGCGTGCAGTCCGGTCAGCGGGCCGTCGACCTGCATCAAGCGGCCCATCCGCAGGGGCCCGAGATCGACTGGGGCGAAACCGAAGTCGTCAACGACAGAGCGAAACCGGTCTTTAGCGTCTTGGTCGTCGCCGGCATAGAACAGGATCCGGCGGCCGCTGTCGGTGACGGGGTCTTCGGCAAGTTTGGGTGAGTACAGGTTGTCGAACGCTTTGATGACGTGTGCGTCGGGGATCAGTGAGGCGATCCATTCGCTGCCGCCGACCTCGAGCTCGTCGACGACGAAGTCCGGCGGCACCGCCTTCCATTGGTTGGTGGCGTCGATGAGTATTCGTCCCTTGCGGGCGGGAAGGCTACGGACTGCCTGCTCGACCCCTTTCCACGAGAGAGCCAGGACGACGAAATCGGCGGCGGCTGCTTCGGCGACGGTCCCGGCCGACGCCTGCGGGCCGAAGGCGTCCACGACATCGGTGAGCGTCTCGGGCCCGCGGCTGTTGCTGAAGACGACTTCGTAGCCGGCGTTGGCGGCGTGGCCCGCGATCGCATGAGACAACCGTCCCGCTCCGATCATTCCGAACTTCATGACAACTCCCTTCAATAGTTGATGCTTCAACCAACGCTAGACGGCGATACTTGAAGCGTCAACCAATGCGGCTTAAGCTGGGACTTGTGACCTCGAAGCCCTGGCTCGACGACGACCAGCAGCAGGCCTGGCGGCATGTCGTCGGGCTGTTCATGACGCTGCCCAGCGCGCTCGAAAGCGACCTGCAGCGCAACGCCGGAATGTCGTTGTTCGAATATCTGGTTCTCGCGAGCCTGTCCGAGGCCCAGGGCGGAGCGCTGCAGATGAGCGATCTAGCGTACCGCGCGAACGCAACTCTGTCCCGACTGTCGCATGTGATCTCCCGGCTGGAGAAGCGGGGATGGGTCGTCAAGCGGCCCTGCGAGAACGACCGGCGTGCAAGCACTGTCGTCCTCACTGCCGCGGGCAAGAAGAAGATCCACCAGGCCGCCCCCGGACACGCCGAATTCGTGCAACAGCTGGTCGTGCGGCCCTTGAGTGCGGCGCAACTCGAGCAGCTAGGTCGTGCAGCCGCGACGATCGTCGACGCTATCGAAGCGGCCAGGGAATAATATGGACCACGGTCCGGTTAGCCTGGGTGTTGTGACCAAGCCTCAACTCAAGGAGACCCACCGTGACCGCAGCCGTTGACACCCACAAGCTCACTGCCGGGGTATGGGCGATCGACCCCGTCCACTCGTCAGTCAATTTCGCCGTCCGCCATTTGGTCGTCGGCAAGACCTACGGCCGATTCGGCCAGTTCAGCGGTGCCATCACGATCGGCGACGACGGCACCCCAGCCGTCAGCGCCGAGGTCGACATCAATTCCATCGACACCGGCAACGAACATCGTGACGCGCACATCAAAGCCCCCGACTTTTTCGACGCCGATCAATTTCCGACCGCGACGTTCGTCTCCACCGACGTGCGGGCCGACGGCGACGACTACGTGGTCAGCGGAGACTTCACCCTCAAGGGCGTGACCAAGCCGGTCACACTGACCCTGGCGTTCAACGGCGTCAGCCCCGGCATGGGACACGGTGAAGTCGCCGGCTTCGACGCCTCGGTTGTCCTGAGCCGCAAAGACTTCGGAGTTGGCGGAGAGCAGTTGCTCGACGGCGGCGGCGCCATCGTCGGTGACAAAGTGACGATCACACTGGCGATCGAGGCCCTCAAGCAGGCCTGAATTCGCTCAGAGGCGGGCAGATCGCCTACTGGTTCGGCGGTGTGACGGGTGGGACTTCAACGGAGTCCTGCCCGTCACTCCCGCGCCACTTCCGAAACCCCTGCCGCGCCGCGAAGGCCCCCGCCACGGCAGTCACGCACCACACGCCGATCGCCGTGTAGGCCAGCGCGGGCGACTTGTTGCCGATCGAGGCGCCCAACGCGGTGTAGACGAACGCGCGCGGCACCGAGCCGATAAACGCCCCAACGGCCATCTGCCACAACGGAACCCCGAAAGCCCCGAACGCATACGAGGCCAGCGCGTCGGACAGGCCAGGGACGAAGCGCTGACCGACCACCGCCCACAGACCCCGTCGCTGAATCAGCGCGTCAAGTCGGTCCGCCCGATCGGCGCCCAACAGCGCCCGCGCGCTGTCGCGCCCGGCCCGACGGCCCAGGAAGGCCGCCACCACCGCGGTGCCCACCGTCGCGCCCAGCGTCACGAACACACCCAGCAGCGGGCCGAACAACAGCCCGCTGCTCGCCGCCAGGATCGGGCCGGGCACGAAGATCGCACCAAGTGCCGCCGACAACACGATGTAGGTGAACGGCGCCAGCGGGCCCGTCGCCTTCACCCAGTGCCGCACGTCCTCGATATTCACTAGGTGCTTGACCGCCAGCAGGTAAAACATCACCACCAGGAACGCGGCGAACACCGCGAGCCGGTTGATATGCGGCCGTCGAGACGGTGTTGGCGGAGGGTTTGCTTCCACAGAGACTTTGGCTTCCCGTCGCGCGTTCACTCAAGACCCCGGCTCACGCTTGTGATGGCAAGGACTGAAGCCATCCTTCGTATACGGCGTCAAGGTCCGGCTCATCCAGCGCCTTGAGCATCTGATTGATAGCTATCTTCACCTGGGCCCCGAGCTGACCATCTCGATCTTTTGCGATCGCGGACTTGAGTCTCCATCGCCGCATGATTTGCACGCTGGGACGGATGTGGAACTTTATCCCTGCCGGCCGGGTCTTCAACCAGGCATCTAGGCTCGGTATATCCTTCTTAGTCGCGTAGCCGCGCCTTACCATCCAACTCCGAAAAGTACTCTGAGTCAGAGTCTCTCGAGTCCTCTCACCTGCGTGGCCTGCCACGTCATCGACCCACTGCCGAACGTATTGAGCGCCAGAAAGGGCGACTTTCGGATACCAGCGCTGAGACGGCCGAGCGAACCGATAGGCAATGTGGAAATTCGCATTCAGTTCCCAACCCTGGCGGTTAGCCAGGGTGATAAGAGCTTCTACCCGGTTGGGGTGGCGGTAGAGATGGCGGTATTGCTGTGAGAGCTCGGATGGCCACATTGCCAGGCAAACGCTGTCTTGTTCGATCCACATTGCGACGCGGTCGGCTGCAGTAACAACCGTGCTGGGGAGTTTGACATTCACTGCGTCCTGGTACGTGCGGCCCGTCAGAGAGTCGGTTCCGCCGGCTTGGATCTCTGGTGTAATTCCCGTGGCTTCCAACAAGATTGACTGCAGCCGGCGCAGCCGCCGCGTCCGATTGCCCCCGCAGCGACCAAGGTCTGTGAATGGAAGGAGGTCGCCGAAATTAGTCTCGGCGTAGTCGAAGAAGTCTTCTAGTATTTCTGACTCGGCGGGATCCAGATCGGCTGTGTCCTTTAGATCCCACCAGCGGTTGAGGAGTTCGTGCCATCTTATTGAGATCGGTCGGCGATTCTTGAACTTTGCGCCCTTGAGATTGATGTTCTGTGCCTGGAAGTGGCTCACGCCCGAGAAGAGCTTGCTCTCAATCACGACGAGTAGCTCTGAGCCGTACTGGGTGACGCCGTCGTAGCGAGCACGCCTATCGGAGGAATCAACTTGATCGAAGCCCTGGACTTGTTCGTCAGGAGTGAGGAAAACGCTAACCAGCTTCTTGATCGTGCTTGCGGTGCCGGTGGCGTTGGGCGGGACCAGATCCTCAGTTTGCAGATCGTAACGAGGCGATGGAAGCGTCGATAAAGCGCTGCAGTTAGCGAGCGCAAGAAATTCATCGTGGGCTCGGCCCACAAGCTTCATAACTATCAGCGCGGCGCGCGTGAGCTGGTCTTCATGCTTGGGGTTGAAGCTGTAAGGGCGAAAAATGCTCAGATGGGGATTTGGCAACGTTGTATGTTGATCGTTCACTGCTTGCGAAATCCCTCCGAAAGTCCCAGACCCGGCGAAGCCACTCAGGTCGCCGCGGTAGCGGCCTCTCAGTATGCAATTGGTGGCTGCCTGACCGTTCGCGCTCTCGCAAAATAGCGCCGACTAAGCCAATCAACCGGAGCCCGCGATCATTCGTCCGCCTCGACCATCACCGGCTCACGTAGGGTCGGGTCGTGGCGAGAACCGATGACGACAGCTGGGAAATCACCGAGAGCGTCGGAGCGACGGCTCTGGGAGTGGCGGCGGCGCGGGCAGCCGACACCGAAAGCAGCGACCCGCTGATCAACGACCCGTTCGCGCGGGTGTTCCTCGACCGCGTCGGCCACGGTGTGTGGGACTGGTACGGCGCTCCCGAGCTGCCCGCCGCCGTCGTCGAGGCCGAACCCGACATGCCGCTGCGGATGCGGGCGCTGGTGAGCTACTTCGCCACCCGGACAAAGTTTTTCGACACCGCGTTCATCGACGCCGCCAACGCGGGTGTTCGGCAGGCGGTGATCCTGGCCGCCGGCCTGGACGCCCGGTCGTGGCGGCTGCCGTGGCCCGACGGCACCACGGTCTACGAGCTCGACCAGGACCGCGTGCTGGACTTCAAACGGCAGACGTTGCACGAACACGGCGCGGAGCCGAAGGCCAACCGGGTCGAGGTGAAGGTCGACCTCCGACAGGACTGGCCAACAGCGTTGCAGCAGGCCGGTTTTGACCCGTCACAGCCGAGCGTCTGGTCGATCGAGGGCCTGCTGATGTATCTGCCGGCCGCCGCGCAGGACCTGCTGTTCGAGCGCATCCAAGAGCTCACGGCACCCGGCAGCCGGATCGCCGTCGAGGGGCTGGGACCTGAGTTCGCCGTCCCCGAGCTCCGAGACGTGCGGCGTGAACGGATGGATCGCGTCCGGGAGTTGATGGCAGAGGCAGGCTCGCAACTCGAGGTCCCCAAGACCGACGAGCTGTGGTACTTCGAGGAACGCGAAGACATCGGCGATTGGTTGCGTCGCCACGGCTGGGATGCGACCGCGACGCCGTCCGACGAGCTGATGGCCAGCTACGGCCGGCCGTCAGCCGAAGGCCTCGAAGAGGCCTCGCCGACGCACTGGTTCATCTCCGCACAGCGCGCGTAGCGGGTATTCGGCCCGAAATTGGTGACTTGCGGCTCGATTTGCTGCACATAGGCTGTCGGACATGAGCATCGGTGAGCCCCAACGAGGGGGGCCCGGATGTGCCCCAGACCTGGGACGAAGTGCGCCCGTTGCTGCGGTCGATTCTGCGGCCGGCCACCTACGCGAGTCTGCTGAAGCCCGGCGACGCGATCCCGTGGCGCCTGCCGGCCACCAACTTCTTGCACGAACTGGTCGCCATCGATCTGCCCGACGTGCGACTCATCGTCACCGTGGACAACACCACGATGTGGGGTGTCACCGACACCGACATCTTCGCCGCTGGTCGGGAAAACGTCGCCCGCATGCATCCGCTCAGCGCCAACCAGCCGGGCTCCGGAGGTGTCTTCTTCGATGCAGGCCAGAGCTCCTACATCGCGTCGGCGATCTTGACCCCGGGATGGCTGGCTTCGTTCGCGCAGCCGGACGGCCCACGCCCGCTGGCCTTCATACCCAACGAAGACACCCTGATCATCGGCTACGACGATCCGCACGAGGCCTCGGGCCTGTACGACACGGCAGAAAAGATGTACCTCGAATCTGAGCGCAACGTCTCACCCGAGGGCTTCACGGTATGCGCCGGCCTGGTCATGCCCTTCGACAAGGCCGGTCCACATCCGTTGCGGCGCCGTGCAATTCAAGCCCGCACCTGCGCGGCGGTCCGACAATACAGCGAGCAGGCCGAATTCCTCAGACAGTTATACGAAGACGAGCTGATCGAGGCCTTCGTTGCGTCCACCGAAGTCCTCGACACCGGACACGGAATGGGCTCAGCGGCAATCTGGGGCGAGGGCGTGATCTACGACCTACCTGAGGTCGACTACCTTTTCTTCATCAACAACGACGGCCATTTCGCTGTGCCGTTCTCGGTCGTGGTCGATCTGACCGGCATCCAGCCCATGGCCGGCTACTTTCCGCCGCGCTACCGAGTGACGGGCTGGCCGGAGCCGGACGTGATGGCCGCGCTGCGCATCCACGCGATCACGCTTCCGACGAGCTGACCCGAATACGCGCTACCTATCCGGCCGTGCGCCCGCTCTTCGGGCCGCCGCCGGTTGGTGGCTGCACACCGGTGGTCCCCGGCGGCTCTAAGTTCGGGCCTTTCATGGACGGCCCCTGCATCTGCGGGCCCGGCGCCGGCCCACCGCCTGGTCCGGGTTCGCAGTTGAGACACGGCGGGGGAGGATCGGATGGGGCGGCGTGCACGATCGCAACCCCCAGTGGCAGAGCGGAGAGCCCGATGCCGGCGGCGAGAGCCGCCAGTCGAGCGGCATATTTCGATTTCATTTATCGCGGCTACCCAGCGGTTTCGTGATTCAACCCTGCGATTCAGCGCAGCCGGACCATCCGCGTCGTCGAACTCTCGTCGAGCTCGACGACGTCCGAGCGGGATCGCAGGAAGTCGCTGAAAGACTTGAAACCCAGTGACTTTTCGCTGAACGACGGGTCCATCCGCTTCATCTGCGCCTTGACCGCCGAGTTGTGCAGCCAGTCGACGTCGTCCTTTTCGGTGCCGATCTGTAACGCGCGACTCAGCAGAGCGGTGGCCGCGGCCTGCTGGTCGGGGGCCGGCGGCTCGTCGTCGGCGGGCTTCGAGCGGGTCTTCGGCGCCGGTTTGGGCACCTCGACCCCGGGCAGCGCGTCGTAGATGACGAAGTCGTCGCAGGCCGCCGCCAGCGCCTTACTCGACGATCCGGCCACCCCGACCCCCACCACATAACGCCCGAGCCGTTTGCAGCGCTGCGCCAGCGCGATGTAGTCGGAGTCGCCGGCCACGATCACCACATGCGTCAGATCGGGCAGCCGGAACATGTCCTCGACCGCGTCGACGGCCAGCCGGATGTCGGCGCCGTTCTTGCCGTAGGCCGCGGCCGGAAATAGCTGCACCAAATCGACTGCGCGGCCGACCAATTGCTCGCGGTAGGTGTTGTTGACCTCCGATGACCAGTCGGCGTAGGCGCGGGTGAGTACCAGCGTGCCGAACGAGGACGCGAAGTCGATGATGGCGCCGACGTCGACGGTGGCCCGCTCGAGCCGGTCGGCGTGCTTGTCCAGGCCCTTTGGCCTTGTCCTTCTGGAACGAGCTGCGGCCGTTGACCTGGTCGTAGCGCGAGATCACGATGTTGTCGAAGTCGAGGTACACCGCGACCCGGTCCGCGTCGGCATCTGTCATGAGTCCAGTCTTGACCATCGGCCGCGTAACGGACACGGATTCTCATCGATTGGACGGCCTCGGGAGCTCGGCATATATGAGTCGGACGACGCTCCTAACGAAAGGAGCGCCGTCCGAAGCATCGACCACTCGGTTACCAAGCTGCATGATGGCGCAGTGAAATGTGGCCTCGGCGTGAGGAGAGAGTTCCTCGCCTGACGCAAGCCCACCGCGCTTGCCCAGTTGATGGGCTTTACTTCGCGTGGGTGCCTAGTGCTCGTGCTCAGCGCCACAGCCGAGAGGAGGAATCTTCTCTTCCGGTCCGACCTTGGTCTGCCGTGGATCCGTACTGTGACCCTACGCCTACGCAGCAAAGCAACAGTAAAGCGGGTATCGATCGAAATCCTGGTCAACGATCACCGCTGGCAACGTGTCTCAGACGAACTGCTGCCCGCCGTCGATGTCGTACGTCGCACCGGTGAGCGCGGTGTTGATCATGAGGTGTACAGCGAGCGCCGCGACATCGGCGGGACCCACGACGCGACCGATCGGCAGCGTGGCCCGCAGCGTGCTCCGGCGTTGCTCGAGTTGATCCCCCAGCAGCGACGCCGACAGCGGCGTGTCCACGAAGCCGGCAGCAATGAGGTTCACCCGGATCGGCGCGAGCTCAAGTGCGAGCGCCGCCGTGAACGGCGGCAGGGCCGCAGTGGCCGCCGAAACAATTCCGAGGTCTTTGCTGATGCGCCGGCCGCCGGTGCCGCCCATGAACACCAGCGAGCCACCGACTTTCATGTTGTTTGCGGCGGCGCGCGCCACCGCGAGATACAGCACCACGTGGTCGCTGAGAACGCCGCGCACCTCGGCTGACTCCATCTCGAGCAGCGGGCCGTAGCGCGGGCCGCCGGCCGTGACCATCACGTGGTCGATCGGCGTGGGCAGGTCTGGAAGAACCTCTCCAGGGAAGCCTCGTCGGTGGCGTCGAAAGCCGCGGTTCGTTGCGCACCAACGTCGCTCGCCGCCTGGGTGAGCCGGTCGCGATTGCGGCCGGTGATGATGACGTTGGCTCCCTCGGACCGTGCACGTCGCGCTGTCTCCAGCCCGATGCCCGCGCTGCCGCCGATCAGGACGACGGTCTGTCCCAGTAATTCCGGTTCGCGTTGGGGGGAAACGGGATTGGGCGCGGTGGTCATCATTCCTCCGATGGATCGTCCCGCCGAAAAGCGGCGCTGTCTTGGGGACAAGATTACTGTCGAAGCGCTGAAGATCGCGTAACTAGAACCGGGATTGAGCAGAGTGTGTGCTCGTCCATGACTTAGGGCATGATCGCGAACGGGGTTTAGGAAGGAAAAGCATGATCGAGCTACTGCCGGATATGCCCGAGGGAGTGACCGGCGTTCGCGTGTCGGGCCGACTGGGCGGCGACGAGATCCGCGAGGTCAAGCCCACCATCGAGGAGATGATGAATACCGACGAGATCAGGATCGTCGAAGTCATCGCGCCTGACTACGAGGGCTTCGGGCCCGGCGGACTGCTGGAGGATCTGAAGCTGGCCTTCACCACCGTCTGGCCGCATCATTCGGCCTTCAAACGCATTGCGGTGGTGTCCGATGAGCAGTGGGTTGCCCTTACCCTGCATGCGTTGGCGTGGCTGATTCCCGGTGAGCTCGCCGTCTTCAAGCTCGACGAGCTCGATAAGGCTAAGGAGTGGGCGGCCGGCTGAGCACCCACACGCCGGTGAATAACTCCCACGCGGTGATCGAGTAGACGCTGCATCGCTCCCACACCGCGGGCGGCGTCTCGTTCTCTCAATGCGATCACGAAAAACACGAAGCTGAGCAGGCCGAACACGCCCAGAGCCACCGACACGCGCGCGATGCCATCCGCCGATCACTGACGATCCGGCAAGGATCGCCGCGTTGCCTCCCACGATCGCCAGCACCGCGCCGGTGGCATGTACCCATGCCGTGGGGGAGGGCCCGCTGTGGAACACCGCGATCAGCAGGTTTCCGGCCATGTTCGCGGCAGCAAGCCCGAGAAACAGCCGCGCCCTGCGGGTTTCGAAAGCGCGAACGGCAAGCACAGCGGCAACGAAAAACAGCGTGCCCTGAACGCAGAACGCAGTGTTCATCACCCAGGCCCGCGGGGATGCCGCGGACACCGAGATCGCTGATGAAGTTTCGCGCGTAGCTGTAGTGCGGAAAAGCCGCAGCCGCAACAGCTTCCAGGATCAGATAGCTCAACCCCGCCGACAGTCCAGGCGACGGCTGCGCCTAGTCCCGGTCGTAGTGACATACCGCCTCCAGCTTGATGCCGAACGGATCGAGCCAGAACGTCGCGTAGTAGTGACCGGGGTACTGCGGAAAGTGTTGCGGCGCATGGATGACGCTACCGCCCGCGGCAACCACATGGTCGTGGACCTGATCGACGACGGATCGGCGGCGAACCATGAACGCGAGGTGTTGCAGGCCGGTCTGTTCCGGCGAGTACGGGCCGGCGATCGCGGTCGGGTAGAAGAAGAGGAAGGTGCCCGGCTTGTTGTCGGCAGGCTTGTAGGAGAACTCGTCGTCGGTGGCGAAGAAGGTCTCGAAGCCGACCAGCGGCATCAGGGCGTCGTAGTAGCGCTTCGCCGCCGCGAGGTCGGGGACATTGATTCCGAGGTGACCGAGCATCTTTGAGTATCGGCCAACGCGCCAAAGCTGGCTAGCCTGGCAACGTGATCGACCAATGAGCGAGCAGGAAGTCAAGATGGTCATCCTGTCGACCGACGACCTGGACGAGTCGATCCGGTTCTACAGCGAGACCCTGGGCATGTGCGCTGAAGTTCCGCGACGGCGCCCACTTCGCCGCCCTCGACGGCGGGCCGGTCACGCTCGCGCTGGCGACCGCGGTCGACCATCCCATTCCCGGGCAGGTCGTCGTCGGCATCAAGACCGATGACGTCGACGCCGCGGCCAAGGCCGTCGAGGACAGCGGCGGCGGCATCGTGAAGGGCCCCTACGACGACGCCCACGAGCGCCGTGCGGTGGTCTACGACAACAAGGGCAACGGGATCGTCTTCTACAAGCCGCTGGCCCGCTAAACCAAATGCGCGCTGCTGTCGTCTAATTCGTTGCGACGCAGCGCCATCGGCGTCTTCGCGGGAACATCGCCGCCTCCGACCACGACCCGGGTGATCGGCGTCAAGCGCCTGAAACAGCGTCTCCACCTCGTCGTCGCTCAGCACGTCGAGCACCGACAGCGACAGCGCGTCGGTGGTCGATCTCGATGTGGTCCTTGAGTTCCCGACCGGCCGCGGTCAGCGATCCGTCGTCGCCGAGCAGGCCGCGCGCCGCCAGCTGTTGTTCGCTGGGACTGCCATTCCTCGTCGTCGTAGTCGCGGGTGCGCGGCGATGTAGTCGCGCGGGATCGCCCCCGACGCGGCATGCAGCACGTTGCATTCCCGGCCCGTGACGCCGGCCGCGCTCAGGACCGCAGTGTGGGTGTCGCCGCGGTGCTCGCGCAGCAGCGTGGTGGCATGCCACAGCGCGCCCAGCGGATCCTCCGGCCACGGCAGCGCGCTGTTCGCGGCGAACAGCGGCCGTCCGCACAGCGGCGCCTCCCGCGCCGCCTTGGCCAGCAATTCCGCTGCGGTGGTGACGTTTTCGTCGGCCTCGAGTCCGTAGCGGCGCAACACCGCGACCGCAGTCTCCAGCCGGACCCGCAATGCCTCTTCGGGACCGGCGATTGCCCACGCCGCCGGCAACGCCTTGGCCACCCGCGAGGAGGCGAAGTTGTAGAAGATCGCCGTCACCACCTCGGGCGGCACCTGGCCCAGCGGCGCCGAGCGCGCGGCGAAATAGCCCATCCAGTAGCCCTTGTAGCCCAACCCGTCCAGCGCCTCGCGCACCTCCGGCGCGAAGTACGTCACGCCGTGGATGGGCTCGAAGCGATCAAGGAAGCGCCGCGCAAGCTTTGGTTCTCTATGCATGGTCGCAGTCAACCACCCACCGCAGCCGTGGCCAAGATCTGATAAGCCTGCCTCAATCGAAGTAGCCGGGTACTTATGCGCGGCGGCGTTGCGTGTGGAAATGTGTTGAACATGTGTTTTACAGCGTGCGGTCCATGGGGGGAACACCGGAAGGGAGCCCACCGGCATGGCCGATATCGTGCTGATCAATCCGCAGTTCCAGGTCTCATACTGGGGCCTTGAACACGCACTTCCGCTGCTCGGCAAGAAGTGCAACATCCCGACCGCCTGCCTGCCGCTGCTCGCGGCGCTGACGCCCGCCGGCCATTCCGTGACCTCGTCGATGAGAACGTCGAGCCGATCGACTACGACCGTTTGGCGCGGGCCGACATCGTGGGGCTCACCGGCATGACCGTCCAGCGCGCGCGCATGCTCGAGATTCTGCGCGAACTGAAAACCCGCGGTGTCTTCACGATCGTCGGGGGCCCGTGGGTGAGCGTGCAGGAAGACTACTTCGATGGCCTGACCGACGTGATCTTCGTCGGCGAAGCGGAAACGACCTGGCCGCAGTTTCTCGAAGAATGGGCCGAGGGGCGGCATCAGCACCGCTACGAGCAAGCCGAGCCGACCGACATGACCACGGTGCCGGTGCCGCGCTACGACGTGCTGAAGACCAAGGACTACTTGTTCGGCAGCGTCCAATTCAGCCGCGGCTGCCCGTTCCAGTGCGAGTTCTGCGACATCATCGTCACGTTCGGTCGCCGCCCGCGGCTGAAGACGAGCGCGCAGGTGATCGCCGAGTTGGAAGCGATGCGCAAGCAGCACCTGAAGATGGCCTTCATCGTCGACGACAACCTGATCGGCAACAAGGTCGCGGTGAAGGAGCTGCTGCGCGACCTTGCCGCGTGGCAGAACGCGGAGGGATACCCCTTCACGTTCTTCACCGAGGCGTCGCTCAACCTCGCCGAAGACGAAGAGCTGATCCAGTTGATGGACGCGGCCAACATCGTGACGGTCTTCATCGGCATCGAGAGCCCCAACGAAGAATCGCTGAAAGAGACGAAGAAGTATCAAAACGTCAAAAAAACCGGCTCGATCGTCGACCGCGTCCGCAAAGTGCAAGACGCCGGCATCGAAGTCTGGTGCGGCATGATCGTCGGCTTCGACCACGACGACACCCGGATCTTCAAGGCGCAGCACGAGTTCCTGCGCCAGACCGACATCATGCACGCGATGGTGGGCATGCTGTCGGCGATCCCGAAGACGCCGCTGCACGCCCGCTTGAAGAACGAGGGCCGCCTCGATCTCGACGACGAGCAGCCCTATGGCACCAATGTCATTCCGCTCGGCATGACGCGTGACCGAATTGCGCGACGGCTACGTCGACCTGATGCAAGAACTATACGATCCCGACTTCTACTTCGAACGGCTCGAAAATCTCTTCCTCACAAGGAAATTCAATTGGGCCCGAAGCTCGCAATGCCTACTGGCGCAAGCACCCGTGGCGGAAGCTGAAGTCGCAATCGGTCGACGCCGTGCTGGCGGCCGGCCTGTTCCTGCGGCTGATGAAAAACATTCCCGACCCGGAGTTGCGCCGGATCTATCGCCGCCGGATGGCCACCATGGTCCGTCGACGGCCCGACCCGAGCCTGTTGTTCATCTGCGTGATCAAGTGCGCGATGCACTACCACCACTACACGATGTCCCGCCAGATGGCCGAGCCGCACGAGCTGGTCAACACGTTCTAGAAACCGCCGGACCGTTGTCGAACTAACCGACAACACCGGCAACGCGCCAGTAAAGTCCCGCAGATGACCACAGGGCAAGCGCATTGTCCTGTGTTTCGACGGCACCGCGAACCAGATCGGCGCCGGCAACCTCACCAACGTCGCCAAGCTGTTCGAGATGCTCGAGAAGAACGACCCGGCCAGCCAGATCGCCTACTACGACCCCGGTGTCGGGACGCTGGCGCCCGCGCATACCTCGCTGCCCAGCACCCTGGTCCTGCTGTTCGAGCAAGCCTTCGGGATCGGCCTGAAACACAATGTGGGGCAGGGCTACCGGTACCTGATGCAGCATTGGCGGCCCGGCGACGCGGTCTACATCTTCGGCTTCAGCCGCGGCGCCTACACCGCCCGCGCTTTGGCCGGCATGCTGCTGCGGCCGGGATTGCTGCGGCCCGGTTCGGAGAACCTGCTGCCGTACGCCGTCGAAAAGTACGCGATCAACCGGTACTTCACCAAAGACGAGTACGACAAGTGGGCCGAGTTCGCCCGCGCGTTCTGCTGGCGCACCGAGACCGAGCCGCTGTTCGACACCGTGAAAAAGAACAGCCCGAATCAGGTGTGGCACTATGCCGTACCGGTGGCCTACCTTGGTCTGTGGGACACCGTGAAGGCCGCCGGGTTCTTGCGGTTCGGCAACCTGCGATGGCCCTACACTCGCGCGCTCTGCAATGTCGCGCGCATCCGCCACGCCGTCTCGATCGACGAACAACGCCGCCCCTACCGCGAATACCTCGTCGAACGACACCCGCTCGGTCTCGAAGAGCGCTGGTTCGCCGGCGTGCACGCCGACGTCGGCGGAACCTTCCCCGACCACCGGTTCGCCACCATCGCGCTGAAATGGGTCACCGACGGCGTCGCGGACGAGCTGGCGATCGACCCGGAGGCCTATCAGCAGCAGTGCGCGGTGAGCCGAGACTTCGCCGACGCACCGATTCACAACAACGGAAAGCTCTGGTACCTGGTCGGGCGGCGAAAGCGCCCGATAGGCCCAGACACGCTGGTGCATCCCAGCGTTCTGGTGCGCCGCCGCGACAACCCGGGCTACCTGCCGAACCTGACCGACGAGCAGATACAGCAAAGCGCCGACCCGACGGACTGGACCAACCCCGCGTTATAGAGGAGCAATTGCCATGGCACTGAGTTCGCTGACCGAGCTGGACAAGTACAAAGCCGCGCCATTTCCGCCCGGCTATCCGGACACCACCCGAACGTTCTACAGCCCGGTCGACAAGGTGCACGAGGCGCTCAAGGACCTGTTGGACTTCCGCGAACAAAAGCATCGTGGTCGCGATGTACGGCTACGACGATCCAGAGCTGAATGCGGTCCTGCAGTCGTCGCTGGAGAACGAAAAGATGTATGTGCAAATGAGTCTCGACTCGACGCAGGCGAAGGGGAAGGCCGAGCAGCCTCTGCTGGATCCATGGCTCAACCAGAAGATCGGCAACAGCATCGCGATCGGCCACAGCGAGAAGTCGGCGATCATGCACCTGAAGATGGTCATCATCGACGGCGTCGACGTCATCACCGGCTCGACCAACTGGTCCACCGGCGGAGAAACCAAGCAGGACAATCAACTCACCGTGATCCGCGACCCGTACGTGTGCGCGGAAGCCCGGTCCCGCATCGACATCATCCACGACGGCATGCTCAAGCAGATGGCCGCCAAGCTCATCAAGGCGGAAAGCTAGCGCTCCGCCCGAGAGGCGTAGGGCCACGGCCGGTTTCGCTCCGGGATGGCGCTGGCTCGGGCCTGTTTCAGCTGGGTCCGCAAGCTGCTGACGCAGCTCGTGCAGACTCCGGATCGCTCCATCGGTTGCGGGCCTCGATCGGATCGTCGGTGAGGTCGTAGAGCTCCCACTGATCGTCGAGCGGGCTCATCCGATACGCCTCGCCGCCAAGCCCGTTGGCCGCGAGGTGACGAACCCCCGGCTCGGTCCAGGTCGCCGGATCGTCGAACGTGCGCACCAGCTTCCACAGCCGATCGTCGACGCGGACCACCAGGCCCTCGAAGTTCGACCCGACGTGCGCGGGCACCCGGATACGAATCAGCGCAGGCGGATTCGACGTCTGCCGTAGCCGGCGGGCCACCGCCGAGGCGCCGGTGTCGCCCTCGAGCATGTTGTCGCGGGTCATGATGTAGACGGCACGATCGTCGTCGGCCGGCCCGCCGTCCACCACCGGCATCAAGTTCTGGCCCGGCAGCGGATGCACTTCGGAGAACGACTCGGCCAGGCTCGTCGGCCGCCGCCTCGACGTCCACACCGGCCGCGGCCAGCAGCGTCGGCAGCAGATCGACATGCGACGTCGGCGCCGACACCGTCCGCGGCGACGTTGCGTCCGGCGCCGATGCGGGCAATCACGAACGGCACCCGGGTCGCCTCGTCGTACAGGTTGAACCACTTCTGGTGCAAACCACCATGTGCGCCAAGCAAATCGCCGTGATCGGAGGTGCGCACCAGCACCGCGTTGTCCGAACCGCCCTCGGTGACCGCGCGGCGCACCCGGTCGATCGGCCCGTCGACCTCGGCGTGCAGTCGGTAGTACAGGTCGCGGTAGCGCTGCGCGTTGCCCCGGTAGGCCCGCTCGATCACCGGCGCCGGCCCGTAGCCGGTGGCGTAGGCCTCCCGGAACGCGATCTGCGCGGCCGGCTTGCTCGCCAGGTCCTCGTCGGCGGTGGGCGCCGCGGGCACCTGCGGCGGATCCAGCGGCGACGGCTTGATCGGGCTGCGGCGCACCCAGCCCGGGAACAGCACGATGTCGTGCGGGTTGACGAAGCTGGCCACCAACAGAAACGGGCGCTGCGCCGCGGGATCGCCGGCGCGACGGCGGGCATACC
Organism: uncultured Actinomycetota bacterium; assembly: GCA_963822655.1. Lineage (GTDB taxonomy): Bacteria > Actinomycetota > Actinomycetes > Mycobacteriales > Mycobacteriaceae > Mycobacterium. Next base: position 4,237 of record CAWGIJ010000008.1, on the reverse strand, counting down.
GGTCGATCAGCCACGTCACGACGCGGTCGGCGACCAACGGGTCGCGGCGCAGACCGGCGTTGCCCGGCAACGCCCCGTGCGGCTCCGGGCCGACCCATCCCGAAAAGCCAAACGGCCCAAGGGGATCGGCGTCGAGATAGCGCCGCACCGCGGCATGGTCGACGGTGCCGTCCGCGTCGTTGGTCGCCAGCACCGTCCCGTCGGCGTCGTGCAGGTCGGCGTGCGAGATGTGCCACTTGCCGTCGTAGTGGGTGTCGTAGCCCGCGGCGCGGAACCAGTTGCCCATGGTCGGCACCTCGCCTGGGCGCAGCCAGCGCATCCGCGAGTCGTCGGGCATCTTGCCCAGGCCGTCGGTCTGGGTGACGCCATGCAGATCGGGGTAGTGACCGGTGAATATCGTTGGGCGACTGGGCGCGCAGGCCAGCGAGCCGGTGTAGTGCCGGGTGAAGCTGACGCCGTGCTCGTCAAACCACTTGCGGCCCGTGCAGAGTTCGATCGCGCCAGGCGAGCACCTCGGGTGACTCGTACGGCGGGATCGCGCGCTCCTCGTCGGTCATCAGGATGATGACGTCGGGTTGACTAGTCATGGGGCTTCTCCAATCGGCGCGCAAGACCGGCGAGCATGATGTCGGACTGTCGGATCTGAACACGGCACACCGCTCGCTCGGCGAGCTTGCTGCACTGCGCCAGAACCGATTTCGACCGTGCTGGTCAGCGTGACGATCGTGGCACCGTTCGCCGGTCGGCCGCAGGCTCCAGCGGTTGGTGAACCGGCGCACCCGCTTGGGCAAGCCGTCGACGTCGTAGGCGATCGCACGCAGAGGGGTCGAACTCGGTGATCGTCTCCACCAGGGCGTTGCGGCCGATCTGCACGCGCCGCGTGGTGCCGACCGGCTCGTTGCCCTGAACGAGGATGCAGGAGTGGTCGATGTTGTCCGCCCAGGAACTGATCGAGCCGAAGTCGGCGAGCACATCCCAGACGGCCTGCGGGTCGGCCGCGATGGTTCGGCTGCGGTCAATGTCGGCCACGGCCTCACCGTACGCGGCAAAGCCGGCCGGTCACAGACGCATTTCTGCGGAAACAGCGGGACCCGATGTGCCAGCGGCGTTACTGTTTGCAGAGAACGCTGCCAACGACGCTGCGGAGGGCTCATGACGACCTACAAGACTGTGCTGGTCGGCACCGACGGCTCGGAGTCGTCGCTGCGCGCGGTCGAGCGGGCCGGCAAGATCGCCGCCGATTCCGACGCGAAGCTGATCATTGCGACCGGCTACCTGCCCGAGAAGGACGACACCCGGGCGGCCGACGCCCTTGGGCAGGAGGCCTACAAGGTCACCGGCAACGCGCCGGTGTACTCGGTGTTGCACGATGCCCACGATCGCGCAAAAGCGGCGGGAGCTACCAACATCGAGGATCGGCCGGTCAAGGGCGGTCCGGTTCACGCACTGGTGGATCTTGCCGAGGAGACGAGCGCCGACCTGTTGGTGGTCGGCAACGTCGGACTCGACACCGGAGCCGCGATCATCGGGCGGGTGTTCTCGATACCGGGAGCGGTGGCCACCCGGGCCAAGATCGACGTCTTGATCGCCCACACCGCCGGCTGACCGCTCGAACCTCCAAGCAGACACTCGATCCGTTCGGTTGGTGGGCTGGTGAAGATCATTGCGTTCGAGGAGCACTACACGCTGCCGGCCATCGCCGACGCGAACCCCAACAGCCCTCGCAAACTGCTCCCCGAGACGAAGGGCGGTCGCGGCTGGCCGCCGCCGGGCATCGAAGATCTGGGGGAGGGCCGGATCGCCGCGATGGATGCCGCCGGCATCGACGTGCAAATCCTGTCCAACGTGCCCGGCGTCGAGGCGGTCGAGCTACCGCAGGCCGTCGAGTTGGCCGCGCAGGCCAACGACGCGGTGGTCGCCGCCGCGAAGGCGTTTCCCGGCCGGTTCCTCGGCTTCGCCACGCTGCCGATGCGCGACCCGCAGGCCGCCGTCGCCGAACTCGAACGCACCGTGCGCGACCACGGCTTCGTCGGCGCCCTGATCAACGGTCACGTCGACGGCCGCTTCCTCGACGACCAATTCTTCTGGCCGGTGTTCGAGGCCGCCGAAGCTTTGGGCGTGCCGATCTATCTGCATCCCACCGTGCCGCCGCGGCCGGTGATCGATGCCTACTATCAAGGCTTTTCGCCGGCGGTGTCGGGCAGGCTGGCCGTTGCGGGCCTCGGCTGGCACATCGACACCGGAATCCATTGCATCAGGCTGATTCTGGGCGGGGTGTTCGACCGGTTTCCCGCCCTGCAGGTGATCGTCGGCCACCATTTCGAGGCGCTGAGCTGGATGGCATGGCGGACCGACTATTCGTTCCCCGCCGCGGAAAGCGGGCTCAAGCGCACCGTCAAGGAGTATCTGCGGGAGAACTTCTACGGCGGCATCCTGGCCGGCGAGTTCGCTTGGCAGGAACCGGGTATGATCGATCCCAGTTGGAGTTTGTCGTTCAACGCGTATCAGGCGATGGTCAACGTGATCGGCATCGACCGGATCGTGTTCACCGCCGACTATCCGTTCGCCAACATGACGGCCGGACGGAAGTTCCTGGAGCAGATGCCGATTCCTCCGGTGGACAAGGAAAAGATCGCGCACGGCAACGCCGAACGGCTCCTCGCGCTCGACGTATAGGTCCTGCCGCAAGCGCGGATGGCACGTTTGGGATCAACGGTATCGGTGTATCCCGTCGGACAGCGCCAAGTCAGTTGCGCTGAAAGTTATCGAAACTTACTGGCCCGCCGTCGGCTCGGGCTTGATTCTGAGCGTTTTCCAAGAGGGAGTTTTCATGTCCAATCGAAATACTGTCGTCCGTTCTCTGCACGACCTCGGCGCCGCTGCGTGGTTTGGTGGCGCACTGATGGGTGCGATCGGCGTCAACGGCGCCGCCGCGGCCGTTCGCGAACCCAAGGATCGCGCTCGGGTCGCGTCGGTGGGCTGGGCTAAGTGGAGTCCGGTCAACGCCGCTGCTATCGCGGCGCACTTGGTCGGCGGGGGCGCGATCTTGTACGCGAACCGGCGTCGCGCCAAGCACCAGTCCGGCGTCACGGCGAACACGGTCACCAAGATCATCGCCACCGGCGCCGCGCTCGGCGCCACGGCCTACAGCGGAGCCCTCGGCGCGAAGACGGCGCAGGGTGACGGCCACGCCGCACACGGCGCAACCGAACCGTCATCGGAGACCCCTGACGACGTCGCGAATGCGCAGCGCCAGCTGAAGTATCTGCAGTGGGTGCTCCCGGTGCTGACCGGAACCGTCGTCGTACTCGGCGCCCAGCAAGGTGAGCAACAACGGCCCAAGGAGATTCTGGCCGGGTTGGGCAACACCCTCGCGCGCCGGACACGCAGCATGACACCGTCGCTGTCCGCCGCTTGATCGTCGACACTGCAGCAGAGCCTCATCGAATGGGGTTCTGCTGCAGTGGTATCGCCCGTGGTCACAAATCCGAAAATGATCAGGCACCGGGAGAGCAGCCGAAAGCAGCACGGCTGCGGCATGCTGTTCACCATGACGCGCAACGAGATCACCGAACAGATCGTGGTCGCCCGCCTCAGCAAAGGACTGACCTGGCAGCAGTTGGCCGACGCGATCGGCAAACCGGTCGTGTGGACCACGTCAGCCCTGCTCGGCCAGCATCCGATCCCCGCCGAAGCGGGCAAGGTGCTGGTCGAAATGCTGGGTCTCGACGAGTCGGCAATCCCGGTGTTGGCCGCCGTGCCGTATCGCGGTGGGCTGCCGACCACAGTGCCCACCGACCCGACCATCTACCGCTTCTACGAAGCGTTGCAGGTCTACGGCCCGGCGCTCAAAGAACTGATCCACGAAAACTTCGGTGACGGCATCATGAGCGCGATCAACTTCAGCGTCGACATGCAGAAGAAACCGCACCCATCAGGCGATCGCGTCGTGGTGACGTTCGACGGCAAATTCCTTCCCTACGACTGGGTTTCGGCGGCACCGTAAATATATCGTCAATAAACGCGCGCAGCGGGCCGCGCACGCCTAGCTTTTGCTAGATGCGTGGTCCTTACTTTGAGGCTGATTGGCGCCGGGAGCAACTTCGGACCAACCTGTGGCTCGTCCCGGTGCTGCAGACGATTGGGATAGTCCTGCTGTTCGCCATCACCTACGCTGTCGACCGCTCGGCTTATGACGGTGTGTTCAAGTTTCCTACGTGGGTGCTTCAGGGCAGTG
>CAWGIJ010000007.1:0-130501 GCA_963822655.1 uncultured Actinomycetota bacterium | reverse complement strand
GGCTCGACCAGTACATCGGGAGATAGAAGCCGGAGTAGAACAGGAAGCTCTCCAACAACGTGGAGGCCACCTTGCGCTTGAGTGGATCATCGCCTTTGTAGTAGTCCATGACAATCTCGGCCTTGCGCTGCAGGTTCGGATTCTCCTCCGACCAGCGGAACGCCTCGTCGATCTCGACCGTCGAGCACAACGTCGAGAAGATCGAGCTGTAGCTCTTGGCGTGCACCGACTCCATGAACGCGATGTTGGTGTACACCGCCTCCTCATGCGGCGTCAGCGCGTCGGGGATCAGGCTGACGGCGCCTGGGATGGTGCCCTGGATGGTGTCCAGCAGCGTCAGCCCGGTGAAGACGCGCATCGTGAGCTGCTTTTCGTTGGGCGTCAACGTGCCCCACGATGGGATGTCGTTGGACACCGGGACCTTTTCGGGCAGCCAGAAGTTACCGGTCAGGCGCTCCCAGACTTCGGCGTCCTTTTCGTCTTGCAGACGGTTCCAGTTGATCGCGGAGACCCGGTCGATCAGCTTCATTCCTCACTCACCAGAACCCCACTTCACCAGGACGAATGGACGACGTTACTTAGGTCACAGACACTACCCCTGGGGTACGACAAGGCGCGGCAACACAACAAGTTGTGTTTTCGCGTGTCGCGCATCGGGCGGCGTCCTTCGCTGCGTACCCGGAAATTACCTCTGACTCACGCGCCGCTTTCATGTACCATTTGGTACATGATTACCGAAGACAGCGTCGCGATCGACGCTCCCGCGCAGCTGGTGTGGAAGATCTTCAGCGATGTCGAGCACTGGCCCGACTGGACCGAGTCGGTCACTTCACTGAATGGCCACGACGGTTCCGATTTGGCTGTCGGTAAACGGTTTTCGATCAAACAACCGGGCATGGCGAAGCTGGTCTGGAAGGTGACCGAAATCGATGTCGGCCCGTCATGGACCTGGGTGCAACGATCCCCCGGAGTAAATGTGAGCGCCCGCCACTGGGTCATCCCCCAGCCCGGCGGCGGCACCCTGGTGCGCCACAACTCGAGCAGCGTGGCCTAGCTCGGCGCCCTGGTCGGGCGATGATGGTCAAGAAGACCAAACGCTTTCTCGAGCTCGAAGCCCAAGGGCTCAAGGCCCGGTCTGAGCAACTGCACCGCGCCGATGGTTCGCGCTCCTGACCGAGTTGGCGCCGACACTGCTGGAGGAGCTCGTTAAGAATTTGCGGCCGGCGGCATCGGCGACCGGGGCCTTCGTGACGTGGCCGCCGCCATCGGCACCAGTCACCGAATGCTGTTGCACCACTTTGGTTCTCGCGAGGGCCTTTTGGTAGCGATCGTCGAGGACGCCGAGCTTCGCCAGATGACGCTCCTGCCCGACTTCCGCGGATCCGGCCGACACTTCGCCGCGATGTGGGCCGACTTCAGCCGGCCCGAACTGCGCCACTTGGAACGCCTCTTCTTCGAGTGCTACTCGCGCGCGCCAAAGGCGAAGAGCCCTTCGACCGCATGGTTCCCGGCGCCGTCGACGGCTGGCTGCGCGGGTCGGCGGCGACCGCCGGCGTCCCCTAGACGGTCGATGGCACGCCTCGGGCTGGCCGTCACCCGTGGCCTTCTGTTAGACCTTGTCGCCACCGGAGACGAGGCCGGCGTCGACGCGGCCGCGGAAGCGTTCATTCAGCTGCTCAGGCGCTGACTGCCCGGCCCTTCGCCGCGAGCCGGTGCCGACCCCGAAGAACTTGTATTCGGCGAGTTTGAGCGAGCGGGTTTCCCGCCAGTACTGCCATGTCATGCCGCTCCACAGGGTCCGGTTGACGCCGTGCTCGTCCAGATACCAGCTGCTGCAGCCGCCGGTGTTCCACACCGAGCCGGCCAGCTTGCTCTGCAGTTCGGTGTTGGACCGGTCCTGTGCGGTACGGCTGGGCGCCAGCGCCTGCGCTCCGGCCTTGTCGACCGCCGCGATCGCCTCAGCGACGTAGTGGATCTGCGACTCGATCATGAACACCACCGAGGTGTGACCCAGCCCGGTGTTGGGCCCGAGCAGGAAGAACAGGTTCGGCATGTCGGCCACGGCGATGCCGCGGTGCGCCACGACGCCCTCCCGGTTCCAGCGATCCACCAGGTCCTCGCCGCGCGGACCCTTCACATCGACGTAGGTGTAGGAGTCGGTGGTGTGGAAGCCGGTGGCGTACACGATGACGTCGACGGGGTGCTCGACGCCGTCGTCGGTGACGATGCCGTCGGGGGTGATGCGAGTGATCCGGTCGGTGATCAGCGTGGTCTTCTGGTTGTCGACTGCCTGGTAGTAGTTGCCGGAGTACAGGATTCGCTTGCAGCCGGCGCGGTATTTCGGGGTGAGCCGGCGACGCAGGTCCTTGTCCTTCACGTTGCGGCGAATGTTCCACCTGCCGACCAATTCCACGGCGCGCAGCAGGCTCGGGCGTTGTGTCATCGCGATCCGAGGCCCTCGAGCCCCCAGTAGATTGCCGGACCGCACCGCAGTCTCAGGCCGGGCACCGTCGCGAAGGCCTTGCGCACGGCGTCGGGCAGCAGGCTGTTCGGCCGCGGCACCACCCACGGCGGAGTGCGCTGGTAGAGCTGCACCTCGGCGACGCCGGCGTCGCGACGCACCAACTCCGGAACGATCTGGATGGCGCTCGCCCCGGTGCCGATGATCGCGACGCGCTTGCCGGTGAGGTCGACGCTGTGGTCCCACTCCGCGGAATGGAAAGCGGGGCCGCGAAATTCGTCCATGCCGCGATGTCCGGGGTGCGCGGGATGTGCAGCGCGCCCGCTCCGGAGACCAGGAACTGGGCCACGTACTCATCACCTGACTCAGTGAAGACGTGCCAGCGGTATTCGCTGTCGTCCCAATGGGCGCGGCTCACCTGGCGGCCGAAATGGATGTAGCGGCGCAGACCGTATTTGTCGGTGACGCCTTGTAGGTAGTCGAGGATCTCCGGCTGCGGCGAAAAGAGCTTGCTCCAGGTCGCCTTCGGCTCGAAGGAGAACGAGTACAGGTGCGACGGCACATCGCACGCGCAACCGGGGTAGCTGTTGTCACGCCAGGTGCCGCCGATGTCGTCGGCCTTCTCCACGATGACGAAGTCCACGCCTTGGCGCTGCAGCGCGATCGCCATGCCCAGGCCGGCGAATCCGGTCCCGATGATCAGCGTACGGGTGTGCACAGGCGTCGCATGCATCGGGGGGTGGTCGACTCGGCAATGCTCATTGCGCCGCTCCTCCTTCGCTCGGCGTCGTCGTCCGGCGCAGCTCTCAGTCATGCCGGAACCGAGGGTATCAACGCCTAGCTGGCGGCGGAGTTGTGCGGCATGACGTCATGAATGGGCCGATCGGGGTCGAGCTTGATGCCGAGCATCTCTGCGGTGCCACTGATCACGCCGAGCGTGATCGTGGCCAGGTGCTCGACGAACTGTGCGTGCGGCATCCGTCGTGGGCTGTCGACATCGGACCCGAGCCACCAATCGGTGGCTGCCGCCGCGCACCCGTAGGCCGCGAAAGCCGCGAGCTCGAAGACGCCGGGATCGAGTTCCATCTCGCGCAACTCGTTGTTGAACATCTCCGCCATCGCCAGCGTGATCGCGCGGCCCTCGCTGAGCGTCCGCGTTGTCGACTCGGCCTGCTCGGGGAAGCGGCCCTGGATGAAGAACCGCATCACGTTGGGATGCTCGTCGACCATGCTGACGTGCTCTTCGGCGGTGCGGTGGATGATCTCGCGCACCGAGTCGTTGGCGAAGTCGATCGACGGGAAGACCGCCGCCCACAACATGTCGCGCAGCCGTTCGCCGATCGCCTGGAACAGGTCGGACTTGTCGGTGAAATGACGGTAGATCTTGGGCTTCGCTGTGCCGGCCTCTTCGGCGATCTCGCGGACACTCAGGTCGGGGCCGAGCCGGTCGATGGCGCGAAACGCCGCCTCCACGATCTCCGCGCGCACCTTCTTGCGGTGCTCTTTCCAACGCTCGCTACGCGCGTCGACCTTCACCGCCGGGCTTGGGCCCAGGGTGTGGCAGCGGAGGCCGGGGAATTCTGACCACGTCAAGCACCATACCCCGGTGCGGCCGCTGACCTGCGCAGACCGGCTGCATCCGACCCGCCGAGTGGCCACCCGACCACTCGGCGGAGAGCACGACGACCGGGCGTCACAGCATGCAGGAGACGCAGCCCTCGACCTCGGTGCCTTCCAGCGCCATCTGCCGCAGCCGGATGTAGTACAGCGTCTTGATGCCCTTGCGCCAGGCGTAGATCTGCGCCTTGTTCACGTCGCGGGTGGTCGCGGTGTCCTTGAAGAACAGCGTCAGCGATAGCCCCTGGTCCACGTGCTGGGTGGCCGCCGCGTAGGTGTCGATGATCTTCTCGTAGCCGATTTCGTAGGCGTCCTGGTAGTACTCCAGGTTGTCGTTGGTCAGATACGGCGCCGGGTAGTAGGCGCGGCCGATCTTGCCTTCCTTGCGGATCTCGATCTTCGACGCAACCGGGTGGATCGACGACGTCGAGTGGTTGATGTAGGAGATCGACCCGGTCGGCGGCACCGCCTGCAGGTTCTGGTTGTAGATGCCGTGCGTCTGCACCGACTCCTTCAGCCGCTTCCAGTCGTCCTGGTTCGGAATGCGAATGTCGGCGTCGGCGAACAGCTCCCGCACCTCGCTCGGTAGCCGGCTCCCAGACCTGATCGGTGTACTTGTCGAAGAACTCTCCCGACTTGTACTTGGAGCGATCGAATCCACCGAAGGCTGGCCCCGCTCGATCGCGATGCGGTTCGAGGCCGCAGTGCGTGGTAGAGCACCGTGTAGAAGTAGATGTTGGTGAAGTCGATGCCCTCTTCGGAGCCGTAGAGAATCCGCTCGCGAGCCAGGTAGCCGTGCAGGTTCATCTGGCCGAGCCCGATGGCGTGAGAGTCGTTGTTGCCCTGCTCGATCGAGGGCACCGACCAGATGTGGGTCTGGTCGCTCACCGCGGTCAGCGCCCGGATCGACACCTCGATGGTCTGGGCGAAGTCCGGCGAATCCATCGCCTTGGCGATGTTCAGCGAGCCGAGGTTGCACGAAATGTCCTTGCCCACCTTGGCGTACGACAGGTCCTCGTTGAACAGCGACGGCGTGGAGACCTGCAGGATCTCCGAGCACAGGTTGCTGTGGGTGATCTTGCCCTCGATCGGGTTGGCCCGGTTCACCGTGTCCTCGTACATGATGTACGGGTAGCCCGACTCGAACTGCAGCTCGGCCAGCGTCTGGAAGAACTCGCGCGCCTTGATCTTGGTCTTGCGGATCCGCGCGTCGTCGACCATCTCGTAGTACTTCTCGGTGATCGAGATGTCGGCGAAGGGAACTCCGTAGACGCGCTCGACGTCGTACGGCGAGAACAGGTACATGTCCTCGTTGTTCTTGGCCAGCTCGAAGGTGATGTCCGGGAATCACGACGCCCAGGCTCAGCGTCTTGATCCGGATCTTCTCGTCGGCGTTCTCCCGCTTGGTGTCCAGGAATCGGTAGATGTCGGGGTGGTGGGCCTGCAGGTACACCGCGCCGGCGCCCTGACGCGCACCCAACTGGTTGGCGTAGGAGAACGAGTCCTCGAGCAGCTTCATGATCGGGATGACACCCGAGGACTGGTTCTCGATGTTCTTGATCGGTGCGCCGTGCTCGCGAATGTTGCTCAGCAGCAACGCAACTCCCCCGCCGCGCTTGGACAGCTGCAGCGCGGAGTTGATCGAGCGACCGATCGACTCCATGTTGTCTTCGATGCGCAGCAGGAAGCAGCTCACCGGCTCACCGCGCTGCTTCTTGCCGGAGTTGAGGAAGGTCGGCGTCGCCGGCTGGAACCGGCCGTCGATGATCTCGTCGACCAGCTTCTCGGCCAGCGCGGTGTCACCGGCCGCCAGGGTCAGCGCCACCATCACGACGCGGTCTTCGAAGCGCTCGAGGTAGCGCTTGCCGTCGAACGTCTTCAGTGTGTAGGAGGTGTAGTACTTGAACGCGCCGAGGAACGTCGGGAACCGAAACTTCTTGGCGTAGGCGCGATCCAGCAGCGTTTTGACGAAGTTGCGACTGTACTCGTCGAGCACCTCGCGCTCGTAGTAGTTCTCCTTGATCAGGTAGTCGAGCTTCTCGTCCTGATTGTGGAAGAACACCGTGTTCTGGTTGACGTGCTGAAGGAAGTACTGATGCGCCGCTTCATGGTCTTTCTCGAACTGAATCTTGCCGTCTGCGTCGTACAGATTCAGCATCGCGTTCAGCGCGTGGTAGTCCGTTTCATCGGGCAACGCATGCGTGCTGGTGGTTACAGGCTCTGTAGCGACGGTTGTTGGCACGTCTGTTCCTTCCAAAAGTCAGCGAGACCGGCGCGAACGGCTTCCACGTCGTCCGGGGTACCCATCAGTTCAAAGCGATAGAGATAAGGGACGCCACACTTGCGGGACACCACGTCGCCCGCGTATGCGAATTCGGCACCGAAGTTGTTGTTGCCCGCGGCGATGACGCCGCGGATCAACGCTCGGTTGTTCTCGTTGTTCAAAAAGGCGATGACCTGTTTGGGGACGTAGCCACCGTCGTTGATGTCCGGAGTCGCCCTGCCGCCACCGTAGGTCGGTAGGACGAGCACGTATGGCTGGTCCACCTCGATGCGTTCGTGCAGCGGTATCCGCGTCGCCGGGACACCCAGCTTCTGCACGAATCGGTGCGTGTTCTCCGAGACGCTGGAGAAGTACACCAAGTTGGAGGACAGCACGGCGATCCCCTCCTTTGTCCTACTTGCGCCGTTTCGTCGGTCAGGCGCTCAGGACAGCCGCGCTGAGCGCCTTGATCCGGTCTGGGCGGAAACCCGACCAGTGGTCGTTGCCGGCAACCACGACGGGGGCCTGCAGGTAGCCGAGGGCCATCACGTAGTCGCGGGCCTCGGAGTCCAAGGTGATGTCCACCTTCTCGTAGGCGATGCCCTGCTTGTCCAGCGCCTTGTAGGTGGCGTTGCACTGCACGCAGGCCGGCTTGGTGTAAACGGTGATGCTCATCGGCGGAACGACCCCTCTTTGACTGGTGAGACTTGGACGTGAACAGAGCAAGGCTGGCAACTACTCATGTACTGCTATTCAGCGAACCGCCGCGCCGCAGAATTCCCGTCTTGCCGGTCCGCTCCAGTCGGCTGAAACTGCCGGCTGGTGCGTCCCGACCGACTAGGTAGACCTGGGGTCTGTCGGTGTCGGGAACACTACACCTAGTGGTCGACAATAAGTCGAGATACAAGATGTTCTGAAAAACATTCATGAAATTCCCTGGTCGTAAGCCCTCGCGCCACAGCCCCTTCGGCGTGTCGCAGGTCACAAAATGGCCTCGTGGCGGTATACGAACAGAATTACCACCCGGCACCGACATCCCCGCCGTCTGACCCCCCACAGCAAAGCGCCCCGGCAGGGGAAACCGCCGGGGCGCCGTGCGAAAAATTAGCTGACTTCGGTTGCGAGCTTGCCCACGGCGTCGCGCACGTTTGCGGACACTTCGGCGTGCTCGCGCGGGTGCTGACCGTTCAGCGTCTTGAACGGAACCGACACCTTGATGTCCTCGAGCGCGCGGGCGCCGGCGATCCCGAACCCTTTCCGCGTGTCATCGTGGGCCCACACCCCGCCGTACTGGCCGAACGACCCACCGATGACCGCGAGCGGCTTGCCCTTGAGCGCGCCGTCGCCAAACGGCCGGGACAACCAGTCGATCGCGTTCTTCAGGACGGCCGGATAGCTTCCGTTGTATTCCGGGGTCACCACCAGGGCGGCGTCGGCGTCGGCCGCCGCGGCGCGCAGCGCATCCACCGCAGCCAGGGCGGGAGCGTCGGTGTTCATCACGTCGTCGATTTCTTCGTTGTAGAACGGGACGTCGCCGAGGCCCTCGAAGATCGTGACGGCGACTCCCTCAGGGGCGGTCTCGGCAGCCAGCTCGGCGATCTGGCGGTTGACCGACGCGGCACGCAGGCTTCCTACCAGCACCAAGATTTTGATGTCCGACATGCTCTTCAGTTCCCTTCACTGGTTGGTGTTCATCCTCGCACGGTCCAACCGGACTGTAGTCCGCTTTGTTCCGGCGGCGCTACAGTAATCCTGTGAGCACTGCCGACCCGGTCCGCGACCTGCCGGTTTCCGCACCGCAGGAACGCGGTGACGCGGCCCGCAACCGTGCCCTGCTGTTGGACGCGGCGCGCCGGCTGATCGCCGAACGCGGCGCGGACGCGGTCACGATGGACAACATTGCGTCGGCGGCCGGTGTCGGTAAGGGCACGGTGTTTCGGCGCTTCGGTAGCCGGGCCGGGCTGATGATGGTGCTGCTCGACGAGGACGAACAGGCCATGCAGCGGGCGTTCATATTCGGCCCGCCGCCATTAGGGCCCGGCGCGGCGCCGCTGGATCGGCTGCTGGCCTTCGGCCGGGAGCGGCTGCGCTTCGTCAACAGCCACCGCGAGTTGCTATCGGCAGCGAACCGCGATCCGCAGTCGCGCTTTGGCGCCGCCGCGGCGGTCCAGCACACGCACGTGCGGATGCTGCTGGCCACCGCCAGCACCACCGGCGATCTGGACGCCCAGACCGATGCGCTGATGGCGCTGCTGGAAGCCGACTATCTCGATTACCAGCTCGTGGCGCGCGATCATTCTCTGCAGGCGCTCGGCGACGCGTGGGAAAGCCTGGCGCGCAAGCTCTGTGGACGATGAAGCCGCGCTGGATCCTGCACGTCGACCTCGACCAATTCCTTGCCTCGGTGGAGTTGGGTCGCCATCCCGAACTGGTCGGGCTGCCCGTCATCGTCGGAGGTAGCGGCGATCCGACCGAGGCCCGCAAGGTGGTCACGTGCGCGTCGTATGAGGCGCGGGCGTTCGGTGTGCGCGCGGGCATGCCGTTGCGCGCCGCGGCGCGGCGGTGTCCGGACGCGACGTTCCTGCCGTCGGACCCCGAGACGTACGACGCGGTATCGGAGCAGGTGATGGCATTGCTCCGCGACCTGGGGCATCCGGTCGAGGTATGGGGTTGGGACGAGGCATATCTCGGCGCCGATGTCGACGATCCGACCGAACTGGCCGAGCAGATCCGCACTGCGATCTCGGAGGCGACCGGATTGTCATGCTCGGTGGGCATCAGCGACAACAAGCAGTGCGCCAAGGTAGCGACCGGGTTAGCCAAGCCGGCCGGCATCTACACGCTCACCGAATTGAACTGGATGACCGTGATGGGCGACCGGCCCGTCGACGCATTATGGGGCGTGGGCCCGAAGACGACGAAAAAGCTTGCCGGACTGGAAATCACGACGGTGTGGCAGCTTGCGCATACCGACGCCGAGTTGCTCACGTCGACGTTCGGGCCGCGAACCGGGTTGTGGTTGCTGCTGCTGGCCAACGGCGGTGGCGACGATAGCGTCAGCGCCGAGCCCTGGGTGCCGCGCTCACGCAGCCACGTCGTGACCTTCCCGCATGACCTGACCGGCCGGTCCGACATGGATTCGGCGATAACGCGATTGGCCTCGAAGGCGCTACAGGAAGTGGTGGCCGAGGCGCGCATCGTGACGCGGGTCGCCGTCACGGTGCGCAGCAATACGTTCTACACGCGCACCAAGATTCGTAAACTCGACGTGCCCTCGACCGACGCCGATGTCATTGTCGCGGCGGCGTTGCGGGTGCTGGATCTGTTCGAATTGGATCGCCCGGTGCGGCTGTTGGGGGTGCGGCTGGAATTGCAGATGCCGGCCGAGGCACGACCGGCGCGGGCTTGAGGGCCTTGGTGAAGACGAGGTTCACCTGTCGCATCGCGACGCTATAGGGCCACCACGCAACACGTTTGAATGCATAGAGCGCGCGAATGTCGGCCGAGGTGTAGATCAGGAACCGGTTCCTGCGGACACCGGCCAGGATCTTCTGCGCGGCCTTCTCCGGCGAGACGGCGTGACCGCTGAAGCGGTCGACCCAGCGGCGCACCTCCGGATCGTCACGGTCGACGCCGGCGATCTCGACGGTGCTGACCAGCGGGGTGCGCACGGCGCCGGGCACCACGACCGACACCCCGATGCGGTAGCGGGCCAGGTCGAATCGCAGCACCTCGGAGAGTCCACGCAGGCCGAACTTGCTGGCGCTGTAGGCCGCGTGCCACGGCAGCCCGATCAGCCCCGCCGCCGACGACACGTTGACCAGGTGCCCGCCGTTGCGTGCGGCAACCATTGGGGGAACGAAGTTTTCGATGACGTGGATCGGACCCATCAGGTTGATCGAGATCATCTTTTCCCACTGCTCATGGCTCAGCCGGTCCACGGTCCCCCAGGCCGATACCCCGGCGATGTTCATCACCACGTCCATACTCGGGTGGCTGGCATGGATCGCCGCGGCGAACGACGCGACCTCGTCGTGGTTCGAGATGTCGAGCGCGCGGTATTCGGGGACCTGAGCCCCGAGCGCGCGGACCTCAGCCACCGTCTCGGCCAGGCCGTCGGCGTTGCGGTCGGTCAGATACAGCTCGGCGCCCTGACTCGCGAGCCGCAGTGCGGTCGCGCGGCCGATGCCGCTGGCGGCGCCGGTGATCAGACACCGCTTACCTGCGAACGTCGTCTTCGACATGAGCAGTGACGATACCGGCCTAGGCCTTGACCGAACCGCCCCACAACCCGTTGAGCCACAGCGCCTCGAGCACCCGCACCCCACGCTGCACGTCGCCGTCGTCTCCCAGATACGCCGAGTCGCCCGACAGCATCTGCGCGGTCGTCACCGACAGCGTGCGCACGAGCGTCGCGATGTCGTCGCTGATCGGGTGGGCCGTGCCGGCGCGCAACTCGTCTTCGACGATGCCGATGATCTGCTTGACCACGCCTTCGACCTGCTGGTCGAGCAGGTCGCGAATCTCGGCATCGGTGTTGCGCGCGGCGTTGCAGGCCGACATCACCGGGTCGTTGTGGGCGTAGACCGCCGCCGCGCTGCCGACCATCCGCTTGGCGAAGGCCGCCGGAGTTTCGTGCGCCCCGCGGGGCGCGAAATACTCGGTCAGCTCTTCGAGTTCCTGCGTCGCGTCGGCCAGGATCTGGGCCAGGACGGCGTACTTGGAGTCGAAGTAAAAGTAGAACCCGGACCGGGCCACGCCCGCGCGATCGCTGATCGTGCTCACCGACATCTGCGCGAACGGCTTCTCCTCCAGCAGCTCGCGCACCGCCTGCACAATGGCGTGCCGCTGCCGGTCGCCCCGTCGCCGAGGAACCGGCGCGGCCGGCACCTGTTCGGCCTCCTGCTCGATACGCACCCTAAAACTTTGCACTACGCCACACCCAAAAGGAAACTTGACAGCCGTCAAGTTTCCTCAGAGGATGTCAGAAGGTGACGCCTGCCACACAGCCGATCCACCCTCTGCGCACGCCCCACAGAAGGACAGTCAATGGTGACGATCAGCAACACCGAATATCTGCTTGACCAGGCCAAGCGCCGGTTCACCCCCACCGTGAACACCATCCCCGGCATGGGCCTGCTCGAGAAGCGGTTGCTGAACGTCGACTGGAAGCAGCGCGAACTCACTACTCCGCCGCCCGGTAGCGACCTCAAGCCGGTGATGGGCGACAGCGGGTTGCCGGTTCTCGGTCACATCATCGAGATGTTCCGCGGTGGCCCGAACTTCCCGCTGCATCTCTACAACACACGCGGCCCGGTGTTCTTCGCCGAGTCGGCGGCGCTGCCGTCGGTGGTTGCTATCGGCCCGGACGCCACACAGGCGATCTTCTCCAACCGCAACAAAGACTTTTCGCAGAAGGGCTGGCATCCGGTGATCGGGCCGTTCTTCAACCGCGGCCTGATGATGCTCGACTTCGACGAGCACATGTACCACCGGCGGATCATGCAGGAAGCCTTCACCCGCAGCCGGCTCACCGGCTACGTCGACCACATCGACCAGGTGGCCACGTCGGTCGTGGCCAACTATCCGACCGACGACGCCCGCTTCCTGTTCCACCCCGCAATGAAGGAACTCACCCTCGACATCGCCTCGGTGGTGTTCATGGGCCACGAACCCGGCAAGGACCACGACCTCGTCACAAAGGTCAACCAGGCGTTCACCACCACCACGCGGGCCGGCGGCGCCATCATCCGGACCAGCGTCCCGCCGTTCAAGTGGTGGCGCGGGAAACAGGCCCGCAAGGTGCTCGAGGACTATTTCGTCGAGCGAGTGAAGGAGCAGCGCCGCAACACCGACGGCACCGACATGCTTTCGGTGTTGTGTCACACCGAGGACGAGGACGGCAACAGCTTCACCGACGACGACATCGTCAACCACATGATCTTCCTGATGATGGCCGCCCATGACACCTCGACGTCGACGACCACGACGATGGCCTACAACCTGGCCGCCAATCCGGAGTGGCAGGAGCGCTGCCGCGACGAGTCGGACCGGCTCGGCGACGGCCCGCTCGACATCGAAGCGCTGGAGAAGCTGGAGACCCTCGACCTGGTGATGGACGAGTCGCTGCGCCTGGTCACGCCGCTGCCGTTCAACATGCGCCAGACCGTGCGCGACACCGACCTGCTCGGCTACTTCCTGCCGGCCGGCACCAACGTGGTCACCTGGCCGGGCACCAACCACTGGCTACCCGAGCTGTGGACCGACCCACTGAAGTTCGACCCGGAACGATTCCTCGAGCCGCGTAACGAACACAAGCAGCACCGGTATGCGTTCGCCCCGTTCGGCGGCGGTGCGCACAAGTGCATCGGGATGGTGTTCGGCCGCCTCGAGGTCAAGACCATCCTGCACCGCCTGCTGCGCCGCTACCGCCTCGAGCTTGCCCGTCCCGGCTACCAGCCCAAGTGGGACTACGGCGGCATGCCGATCCCGATGGACGGCATGCCGATCGTATTGCGGCGCCTCTAGCTGCTTGCCGCGTACAGCCGGTTCGCGCACGCGATGACCGCCGACAGGGCGGATTGGGTCGCATCATGCGAGTAGCCCATCGCCCACTCGGCACGGCAACCGTCGGTGCCCTGGATGAAGGTCGCGGTCGTGTCGTCGGACTGCAGCTGATGGAACTTCAGCATCTCGACGGCGACACCGTGCTCGTGCAACATCGCGGTCAACGCGGCGACCGGGCCGTTCGCGGTGGCAGTCGCGGTTTCGATGCGATCGCCAAGCGCCAGCGTGGCCTGGAAAGTCCGCGGGCCCAGCCGGGTGGCTGATCGGCCGGCATCGGCGCAGTGCCACTGCCCGAGACGCAGCGGTCCGCTGCTGGGCGCGTAGGTGGCGGTGAAGGTGCTCCACGACATGGTGTCGGCGTCTTCGCGGAGACCCCGCGGCAGCGGAACGCCGTCGAACAGCATGGTCGACGATTCGGGCGAAGCGAAGGTGATTGTCATGTGCCGGTCTTCTCTAACTCTGAAAGGAGTGACCGACGGGTAGTAGCTTCCGACCCACAGCGGGGGGTCGGTCTAAATCAGACCCCGCTGCGGGTGCTAGCTACTACGAGAAGATGTTGCACGTCGCCGAGGGTAGACGCTGATGATCGACCGTTGCAAATTCTTTTAGAGCCACCAGGACGCGGCGGCGTCCAGGTGCCGGCGGATGCGGTGCCGGGCCAGGCTGTCGTCGCCTTGGCCGATGGCGTCGATGATGCGCAGGTGGGCGTGCCGGACGTCGACGAGGTCGGCGTGGCTCGGGACCGGCTGGTCGGTGCTGGCCCAATACCGGCGGAAGACCTCGACGAGGATCCGCAGGAACAGCTCCAGGACGGCGTTGTCGGCCAGCTTGGCCAGCCCGGCGTGGAACAGGAATTCCTCAACGCCGGCCTTGCCCGGATCGTCGCCGGCCGACTCGATCTTCAGTCGCTGGTTGTCCAGGAAGGCGCGCACCTCCGGTGCGTCGTGCCGTGCGACGACCTTGGCGACGTTGTCGATCTCGATCGCGTCGCGGACCAGCGTCAGGTCTTCTCGACGTGGCTCGCGGTATTGCAGGTAGAGCGCGATCGTGTCGATGCTCGCCTGCGCCTGGGGTTCGGCCACCACCAGCCCGCCGCCGGGGCCGCGCCGGGTAGTGGCGACGGCGTGATACTCCAAGAGCCGCACGGCTTCTCGCAGCGCCGCGCGGCTCACCTGATAGCGCTCCAGCAAGGCGACCTCGCTGCCGAAAACCTCCCCCACCGGCCAGCCGCTGCTGGCGATGTCGTCGCGGATGGCAGCGGCCAACACCTCGGCCAACTTTCCTTGCGGCGCCTCACTATCCACGCGGCGACGTCGACGCGGGCGGGGTTGGTGGTGCTCCTGGAGCCACGCGGTCACCGATGCCGCGTGTTGCTCGCTGAGCGTCATCGCGCGGGCCGCGTCACCGGCGGTGACGGCCGCGACGATGGCCGAGTGGTCGCGATGCCGGTGCTCGATCGCCTCGAACGCGTCGCTGGCCGAGCCCAGCCGCGAGTCCTCGGCGTACCGGACCGTCAGCCGCATCAGGATGTCGATAAACAGTTGCAGGACGGGGTTTTTCGACTGCCCCGCCAACGCCTCGTGAAATTCGTCGACCGGCGGGCCGGGCTGCCGGTCCTCCTCGGCATGTAGCACCGCGCGGAGCCGCTCGATGCCCGACTCGTCGATCAGCTGCGCCGCCTGCGACGCGGCCAGCGGTTCGAGCAGCAGCCGGGCGTCAAGCAGATCGCCGATCGTGAAGCCCAGGTATTCCAGATAGATGATGATCGCGTGGGTCGCCGGGGTGGCGTCCGGCTCACAGACCAGCAGGCCACCGTTCGGCCCGCGCCGCATGCGTGCAACCTGGTGATGCTCGACGAGCCGAACGGCTTCGCGCAGCACCGACCGGCTTGCCTGGTAACGCGCCTGCAGCGCCTGCTCCGACCCGAGCGACACCCCGATCGGCCAGCCCCGCCTGATGATGTCGGCCTCGATGCGGCGGGCGATCTGCGACGCCCTCTTGTCGCCGGCCTGCGCGACAGCGCGCAATGATCGGTCTCACACAACACGATTCAGCATGTCAACAACATGCACCCGGCAATCGGGCCGCCGCCGACCGCGGCGACGGCGACCTCTGGCCGACGGGATACCTGCCGCTCCCCCGCCTCGCCACGCAACTGCAGACAGGCCTCGTGCAGCAGCCAGTAACCGTGCATCCGTCCCGCCGACAGCTGACCGCCGTAGGTGTTCAGCGGCAGCGCGCCGTTGAGTGCGATCCGCTCGGCCCCCTCGACGAACGGCCCGGCCTCGCCGTCGGCGCAGATGCCGAGGGCCTCCAGCCAGGCGAAGGTGAGGAAGGTGAAGCCGTCGTAGAGCTCGGCCAATTGAAGATCGGCCGGTGTCAGGTCGGTACGCGACCACATCTGCGCGGCGGCGTCGGCGGACGCCATCTTCGGGTAGTCGGAGCGATGGAACCAGCCGCCGGCGCCGTTGCTGCCACCGACCGCTTCGACCTTCACGGCCCGGTGCGGGCAGTCAGCGGCGTAGTCGGCCGACGAGACGACCAGCGCGACCGACCCGTCGATCGGCACGTCGCAGTCGAGCAGTCCCAGCGGGAGCGATACCGGCCGCGCGCCGAGGTAGTCCTCCATCGTCATCGGATCCCGATACACCGCGCGGGGATTCAGTGCCGCGTTGCGCCGGCTGTTGATCGCCAGCCAGCCCAGCTGTTCCTTGGTGGTGCCGTACAACTCCATGTGGCGACGGCATACCAGCGCCAGCCAGTTGGCCGCCGAATAAGCCTGCGCGGCAACGAGATCCCCAACATCGTCCATCGGGCCGACCACGGGCGGAATCTCACCCTCGGCCAGATCGAACATCTTCGCCATCGGTGGGGGTTCGGCGTTCTCGTCCGGCTTGACCGGCACTGTGCCGCCGAGCATCTGGATCGTCCGGTAGACGATCACATGTCGCGCGTGGCCCTCGGAAACGGCACGGCACGCCGAGATCACCGGGTTCAGCAGACCGCCGTGGTTGAATCCCGTCCCGCAGTCCGCGGCCTCGATCCCCAGGTCGGCGTTGACCTCGGCGGCGGGAGTGTCACCGAGAGTGGCGATTCCGTCGATGTCACCCGGCGTCAGGCCGGCGTCCTCAATCGCGGTGCGGACCGACTCCATCGTGAGGTCGAAGCCGGGAATGCCGGTGCGACGGCCGATTCGGGAGATACCGATGCCGGAAATGATCGCGTCTTTTTCGAAGTAGCTCATCTGCGCCGTCCGTTAGACCAACCCAAGGCAAATGAGTGTACTGTATTGCCCGTGTCTACCGAGGCGACCTCTCCGCTGCTGATCGAGCACTGCGAGAACTGCGCGCACTGGGTCCACCCCGCGGCCGGCACGTGCCGCGACTGCGGCGGCTCCTTGCAGACCAAACCGGTGTCCGGCCAGGGCAGCGTGTTCACCTACACGGTGAACTACCACGCGTTCAATCCGGAGATCCCCACGCCGTATGTCATCGCCCTGGTCGAGCTCGCCGAACAGGACGGTCTGAAGGTCGCCGCCAATATCGTTGACTGCGAACCCGATTCGGTGACGTGCGGGATGCGCGTCGAGGCGCTACCGGAGCCTGGCCCCGGCGGCGCCCCGCGTTTTGCCCCGGCTGGCTGATCAGCGTTTGCGGGCGGTCACCAGTAGGTACTCCCACTCCATCGTCGACGACCCGGCCAGATACCGGTCACCTAATGCCGCCAGTTCCGCGTCCAGCGACGCGACGCGACCGGGCTGACCGGCGATACCCCGGTAGGCCGAGATCGTCGGGCCGTAATACGCCTTGAAGAAGTCGCGGAACGCCGCGCCGCCGGCAAACCGGTCCACGGTCAGCGTGCGACGTTGCGCCACGAACTCGGCGACACCAGTCGCCGAGCAGGCCGCGCACATGATCGGCATTGCCCCACAACGGCGGCGGCTGCACGCCGGTCGCCGGCGCCGGCACATACGACTTCATCGTCGCGAACATCTGGCCGATGAAACCTTCCGGGGTCCAGCTGATCAGCCCGATCCTGCCGCCGGGCCGACAGACTCGGACCAGCTCGTCGGCAGCGCGTTGATGGTGCGGCGCGAACATGACTCCGACGCAGGACAGCACGACGTCGAACTCGCCGCCGCCGAACGGCAACGCTTCGGCATTCGCTTCCCGCCACTGCACGCGAACCCCACACGAATCTGCCAGTGCCGCACCGTGTTCCAACAGCTCCGGAACCAGATCACTGGCAGTAACGGTCGCCCCGGTGAGCGCGGCGGGGATCGCGACGTTGCCCGAACCGGCGGCCACGTCGAGCACCCGGTCGCCCGCGGCAATCCTGCTGGCGTCCACCAGGTCCTGCCCCAGCGGTGCCACCACCTCGGTGGCCACCGTGGCGTAATCGCCCAGCGCCCACAGTGCGCGGTGCTTGGTTTCGAGGGAAGTTGTCATGCGATCATCGTCGGGCGCCTCGCCAGCGGCCTCCAGTGCCGGATGTGAACCACACCTGGTTCACGATCTGTACTAGTCAATTCCGCTGCCAGGCGGTCTACTGGAACGATGTCGACGTACGGCCAGTTCTGCCCCATCGCCAAGGCGATGGAGTTGCTCGACGAGCGGTGGACCCTGCTCGTCGTGAGCGAGTTACTACGGGGCAGTGTGCATTTCAACGACCTACGGCGTGGGTTGCCGAAAATGTCACCCGCGCTGTTGTCCAAGCGACTCAAATCGCTGACCCGCGCGGGGGTGGTCGATCGCGTCGAGGCCGACGGTCGCGTCTCGTACACCCTGACACCGTGCGGCCAGGAGCTCGCGGGGGTGGTGGGTGCGCTCGGCTCATGGGGGATCCGCTGGATCGGCGAACTCGGTGACGAGGACCTCGACCCGCACCTGCTGATGTGGGACATCCGCCGTACGATCTCCGTCGATGCGTGGCCGAGAGCCCGAACCGTGTTGGAATTCAACCTGTTTGGTGTCGATCGCAAAGCAGCCCACTGGTGGCTGATGGTGTCGGAGGGTGAGCCCGACGTCTGCGACTTCGATCCCGGCTACGAGGTGGCCGCCACCGTCGAGACCAGCCTGCTCACCCTGACCCAGATCTGGCGCGGCGACGACTCCTGGACGCGGGCGCTGCGCGACGGCAGCGTCACCATCCACGGAACCACGGACGCGCGTCGGGCCGTACCGGACTGGCTCGGCCAGTCGCCGGCCGCCGGGGTCCCCCGCCCGGCCTAGTTGATCAGCGGGTCGCGCGGCATCCCGAGGATCCGCTCGGCGATCTGGTTGCGGGTCACCTCGGACGTACCGCCGGCGATGGCCATGGCCCGGGCGCTCATCACCAGTCGGCCCGCGAGCGCGCCGGCGCCGTCGTGCAGCGCGGTCTCGGGTCCGGCCAGCGCGGCCGTGATCGCGCCGCCCTCGATCATGTGGTCGGACAGTTTCAGCTTGGTGACGTTACCTTCCGGGCCCGGGCCCGCTCCCTCGACGCTGCGCGCAATGCGGCGCAGGTTCAGCAGCCGCAGCACGTTCTCCTCGGCCAGGTATCGGCCCACCCGGGTTCGCCCGCCCGCCAACAGATCCGGCTGAGCCTTCACCTGGTCTACCACTTGCGTCGCCAGACCCGCGTAGAAGGATCCGCTGCCGCCGATGCTGACCCGCTCGTTGCCCAGCGTTGCCCGCGCGACGGTCCAACCGGTGTTGGGTTCGCCGACCACGTCTTCGTCGGGCACGAACAGGTCGTTGAAGAACACCTCGTTGAAGTCCGACCCGCCGGTGATCTGACGCAGCGGTCGCACTTCGACCTCGGGGGCCTTCATGTCCACGATCACCGTGGTGATGCCCGCATGCTTGGGCGCCTCGGGGTCGGTGCGGACCGTGGCCAGACCGCGCGCGCAGTAGTGCGCACCACTGGTCCACACCTTCTGTCCGTTGATCTTCCAGCCACCGTCCACCCGGGTCGCCTTGGTCTTGATCGACGCGGCGTCCGACCCGGCCTCCGGCTCGGAGAACAGCTGGCACCAGATCTCGTCCTTGCGCAGCGCCTTCTCGACGAATCGTTCTATCTGCCAAGGCGTTCCGTGTTGGACCAGGGTCAGGATCACCCAGGCGGTGATGCCGTAGTCGGTGCGTTTGATGCCCGCAGCGCGGAACTCCTCCTCGATCACCAACTGCTCCACCGCGTCTGCGGCCAGTCCCCACGGCTTGGGCCAGTGCGGCTGCACGTAACCGGTCTCGATCAGCTTGTCGCGCTGCGCCTGCTTGTCCAGCGCGGCGAGTTCGGCGACGTCGGCGTGAATCCTGGCCCGCATCTCCTCGGCCTCGGGGGGTAGGTCCAGGCTGTTCTCCCGGGTCACACCGGCGGCGGTGCGCTCGAACACGTCGTCGGCCGGTGCATCACCACCGAACAGCGCGGTCGTGACCAACGCGCGGCGTAGGTGCAGATGCGCGTCGTGCTCCCAGGTGAACCCGATACCGCCGTGCACCTGAATGTTCAGTTCCGCGTTGCGCGCATATGCCGGAAATGCCAGTGCCGCAGCCGAAGCCGCCGCAAGCCGGAACTGCTCCTCGTCCTCGGACGCGGCCCGGGAGGCGTCCCACACCGCGGCGATTCCGGACTCCGAGGCGACCAGCATGTTGGCGCAGTGGTGCTTGATCGCCTGGAAGGTGGCGATGGTGCGGCCGAATTGCTGACGCACCTTGGCATAGTCGACCGCGGAGTCGACGCAGTCCGCCGCTCCCCCGACGGCCTCGGCGGCCAGCAGGGTCCGGGTCCGGGCCAGCGCCGAGTCGTGCGCCCCGGCAAGGATGTCGTCGTCGCTGACGCTGACCTTCTCCAACCGGACGCGCCCCGAGCGCCGGGTCGGGTCCAGGTTCTCCGGCACCTCGATCGAGACGCCGGAGCGGTCACGCTCGATCAGCAACACGTCGTCGCCGGCCGCGATCAGCAGCAGGTCGCCGAGGCCGGCGCCCAGCACGATCCCGGCGTCACCGTCGGCGACGCCATTACTGACCCTGACGCCGCCACCCAGGCCGATGCCCGCGGTGACCGTCCCGTCGATCAGCCCCGGCAGCAGCCGCGACTTCTGTTCCGCGGAGCCGTCTTTCGCGATGATCGCCGACGCGATGACGGTCGGCACGAATGGCCCGGGGGCCACCGCGCGACCGAGTTCGTCGATGACGACCACGAGTTCCGGCAGCCCGAACCCCGAGCCGCCGTGTTCTTCGTCGATATGCAGGCCCAGCCAGCCGAGGTCAACGAGGGCCTGCCAGAACGGCGGCCTGCTCTCCTCAGGGGCGTCGAGCAGCGACCGCGCCGCTGCGCGGGCCTTTTGCGAGGTGAGAAACCCGCGGGCTACATCGGCGAGTTCACGATGGTCGTCGGTCAGTGCGATACCCATTGCAGGGCCTTCCTCTTGGACGCCATTGGCCGGTCGGAAAGAGTGTACTTAAATGCGACCGCCTCCCAACCGGGTGGTCGGTCGGGAGGCGTCTACCGCCGCGAAATCCGACGCGAACTACTTGGGCGCGAAGCGCTGACCGGCGTCCAGGCGCAGGCACTGCCCGTTGAGCATCGGGTTGTCGACGATCGCCGCGACCAGCTTGGCGTACTCCTCCGGGCGGCCCAGGCGCTTCGGGAACGCCGCGTCCTTGGTCAGCGCGGTCGCGAACTCGTCCGGGATGCCCTTGGTCAACCCGGTCGCGAACAGGCTCGGCGCGATCGCCAGCACGCGGATGCCCAGCGACCCGAGGTCGCGCGCCATGGTCAGGCACATGCCGGCGATGCCGGCCTTGGCGGCGGTGTAGGCGACCTGGCCGATCTGGCCTTCGAACGCCGCAATCGAGGCGGTGTTGATGATGACGCCACGCTCTTCGTCCTCCGCCTCGTTCTGGCTCATCAGGTGCGCCGCCAACCGGCTGATGTTGAACGTGGCGATCAGGTTGAGATCGATGGTCTGCCGGAAAGACTCGAGATCGTGCGGGCCAGTTTTCGAAATGGTGCGCTTGCCGATGCCGCCACCGGCGGTGGTCACGGTGACGTGCAGGCCTCCGAGCTTCTCGGCGGCGGTGTTGAGGGTCTCCTCGGTGGCGGCGAAGT
The DNA here is from genome assembly GCA_963822655.1 of uncultured Actinomycetota bacterium. GTDB lineage: Bacteria > Actinomycetota > Actinomycetes > Mycobacteriales > Mycobacteriaceae > Mycobacterium. Next base: position 109,502 of record CAWGIJ010000007.1, on the reverse strand, counting down.
CGGTGACATCGACCGGGTAGAAGTCGCCGCCCAGGGCGGCCGCGACCTCTTTGCCGTCCGAGCCCTCCCGGTCGAAAATCGCGACGCTGGCGCCGCGGGCGTGCAGCAGCTCGGCGCTGGCCCGGCCCATGCCCGAGGCGCCGCCGATCACGATGACCTTCTTGCCGTTGATCTCCATCCATACCTCCTTGTACGGGGCCGACGGCCCTGGCGTTAGCTGCACGTTATCGCGACGGCACGTGACGTTGTCGGTCAGGCGTGTAAAGGTTGGATCGTGCTGCTGATCGACGTCGCGACCACCTCGGTTGACGTAGGCGGCTCCTCGTCACGGCTGGCCAAGACCGCCCGCATCGCCGATCTACTCGGCAGCGCCAAGACCGATCCCGCTCTGGTTGCCATCGTCGTGGCATGGCTGTCCGGCGAGCTGCCGCAGCGTCAGATCGGCGTCGGGTACGCGGCCCTGCGGTCACTGCCGGCCGCCGCGACACAACCGAGTCTGAGCGTGCACGGCGTTGACGCCGCGCTGTCCGCGATCGGTGCGGTCGCCGGCAAGGGTTCGCAAGCGCGGCGGGCCGAGCTGGTCGACAAGCTGTTTCTGGCCGCAACCGAAGTCGAGCAGACATTTTTGCGTCGGCTGTTGACCGGAGAGTTGCGTCAAGGCGCGTTGATCGGGGTCATGGCCGACGCCGTCGCGAAGGCTGCCGAGGTCCCGGCCGCTGCGGTTCGTCGCGCGGCAATGCTCGGCGGCGCGCTGCCCGCGGTCGCAGCGGCGGCGGTCACCAACGGAGCGTCGGCACTGGACGCGTTCACGATGCACGTCGGCCGGCCCGTCGGCCCGATGCTGGCCCAGACCGCGGCCGGGGTCGGCGAGGCTCTCGAAAAGCTGGGCGGCGAGGGCGTTTTCGAAGCGAAGCTGGATGGCGCCAGGGTACAGATCCACCGGTCCGGTGAGCGGGTCACGGTCTACACCCGCAGCCTCGACGACGTCACCGCACGGCTTCCCGAGGTGGTCGAGGCGACGCTGGCGTTGCCGGTGCACGATTTGATCGCCGACGGCGAGGCGATCGCGCTGCGGCCCGACGGGCGCCCGCAGCCGTTCCAGGTCACCGGGTCCCGCTTCGGCCGCTCCGTCGACGTCGCGGCGGCCCGTGCCGCGCAGCCGCTGTCGGTCTTCTTCTTCGACATCCTGCACCGCGACGGCGTCGACCTGCTCGACGCGCCGAACAGCGAGCGCGCCGCCGCTCTCGACGCGATCACGCCGCCGCAGCAGCGAGTCGACCGGCTGGTCACCTCCGATCCCGTTGCAGCACAAGAATTCCTGGCCGCAACGCTGGCCGCCGGCCACGAGGGCGTGATGGCCAAGTCGCTGACCGCGCCGTATGAGGCCGGCCGCCGCGGAGCCGGCTGGCTCAAGGTCAAACCCGTCCACACCCTGGATCTGGTCGTGCTGGCCGTCGAGTGGGGCTCCGGACGCCGGCAGGGCAAGCTGTCCAACATTCATCTCGGCGCCCGCGACCCGGCCACCGGCGGCCTCGTGATGGTGGGCAAAACCTTCAAGGGCATGACCGACGCGATGCTGCAGTGGCAGACCCAACGCTTCGCCGAGTTGGCCGTCGACGGCACGGACGGGTACGTCGTACACGTCCGACCAGAGCAGGTGGTCGAGGTGGCACTCGACGGTGTCCAGAAGTCGTCGCGCTATCCCGGTGGGCTGGCATTGCGGTTCGCCCGGGTGCTGCGCTACCGCGACGACAAAGGGCCCGACGAGGCGGACACGATCGAGACCGTGCGAGACATGTTCGCGGGCTAAGCTGCCTGCGCCAAACGGCGTGTTCTCACGACAGGAGAAGCAGTGGCAGCACCACCGCAGCCCACTCCCGCCATCGACAACGAACACCTGAGCTACGTCCATACGGACGCGGACCTGCCGCCGGTGGCGATCATCGATCGCTCGCCGATCAGCACCCGGCACAAGATCTTCTTCGGGCTGATCGCCGTGGTCGGGGCGGTGGCATGGACGGCCATCGCGTTCGTTCGTGGCGAGACCGTCAACGCCATCTGGTTCGTCGTCGCGGCGATCTGCACATACGTCATCGGATACCGGTTCTACGCGCGGTTGATCGAGACCAAGGTCGTCCGCCCGCGCGACGACCATGCCACTCCCGCAGAGGTTTTGGATGACGGCACCGACTATGTGCCGACCGACCGGCGGGTGTTGTTCGGCCATCATTTCGCGGCGATCGCCGGAGCGGGGCCGCTCGTCGGACCGGCGCTGGCCACCCAGATGGGTTATCTGCCATGCAGCATCTGGATCATCGTCGGCGCGGTCTTCGCCGGCGCCGTGCAGGACTACCTGGTGCTGTGGATCTCGACCAGGCGCCGCGGCCGCTCGCTCGGCCAGATGGCCCGCGACGAACTCGGCGCGACGGGCGGTGCCGCCGCCCTGATCGGTGCGTTCGTCATCATGGTGATCATCATCGCGGTCCTGGCGCTGGTAGTGGTGCGTGCGCTGGCCGAAAGTCCGTGGGGCGTCTTCTCGATCGCGATGACCATCCCGATCGCCGTGTTCGTGGGCTGCTATCTACGGTTCCTGCGCCCCGGCCGGGTCACCGAGGTCTCGATCATCGGCTTCGTACTGCTGATGCTTGCCGTCGCCTCCGGCCATATCGTCGGCGAAACAGCCTGGGGTTCTTCATGGTTGAACTTGTCACCGGTGACGGTGTCGTGGCTGATCGTCGCCTACGGATTCATCGCGTCGGTATTGCCGATCTGGCTGTTGCTTGCGCCGCGTGACTACCTCTCGACCTTCATGAAGGTGGGTGCGATCGTCCTGCTGGCGGTCGGGATCTGTCTGGCCCATCCAGTGATGCACGCTCCGGCGGTCTCGAGCTTCGCCATTCATGGTGACGGACCGGTGTTTTCGGGCTCGTTGTTCCCCTTTCTGTTCATCACCATCGCGTGCGGCGCGCTGTCCGGGTTCCACGCGCTGATTTCGTCGGGCACGACGCCGAAGCTGCTGGAGAAGGAGAGCCAGATGCGGATGATCGGCTACGGCGGCATGCTCACCGAGTCGTTCGTCGCGGTAATGGCGCTCATCAGCGCGTCGATCCTCGACCAGCACCTGTATTTCGCGCTCAACGCGCCGGTCGCGCGCACCGGCGGCACCGCAGCCACGGCCGCCCCGTACATCAATCACCTTGGCCTGTCAGGAATTCCGACCACGACTGCCGAGCTCACCGACGCCGCGGCGAGCGTCGGCGAGAAGTCGATCGTGTCGCGCACGGGTGGCGCACCGACGCTGGCGCTCGGCATGTCCGAAGTGCTGCAACGGGTTTTGGGTGGGTCGGGTCTCAAGGCGTTCTGGTACCACTTTGCGATCATGTTCGAGGCGCTGTTCATTCTCACCGCCGTGGACGCCGGCACCCGTGTCGCGCGCTTCATGCTGTCCGACGCGCTGGGCAACCTCGGCGGGCCGCTGACCAAACTGCGCAACCCGAGCTGGCGCCCCGGCGTATGGATCTGCAGCCTGGTCGTGGCCGCAGCGTGGGGCAGCATCCTGCTGATGGGCGTGACCGACCCCCTCGGCGGAATCAACACACTGTTCCCGCTATTCGGTATTGCGAACCAATTGCTGGCCGCGATCGCATTGACCGTTGTCACGGTGATCGTCCTGAAAAAGGGCTACCGGAAGTGGGCGTGGATTCCCGGCGTTCCCCTGTTGTGGGATCTGACGGTCACGCTGACCGCGTCCTGGCAGAAGATCTTCTCCGCCGACCCGAGCGTCGGCTACTGGACCCAGCACGGACAGTACGTCGCCGCCCGCGCGGCCGGTAAGACGTCATTCGGGTCGGCCAAGACGCCTGCCCAGATCGGCGACGTCATCAGGAACACCTTCATCCAGGGCACGCTGTCGATCGTGTTCGCCGCGGTCGTGGTGATCGTGCTCGTCGCGGCAATCATCGCGGTAGCCAAGGCAATTCGCGGCGGAGGCCTGCCCCTCACCGAAGACGACCCGGTGCCGTCGAAGATGTTCGCGCCCTCGGGAATGATCGCCACTGCGGGTGAGCGCCACGTCCAGCGACAGTGGCTGGCGCTGCTGCACCTCGATCACTGATCGAGGCAGCGAATGCACCGCCGCCACATGGCCGTCGGCGCCGGCGTGAAAAGAACCGTTAAAACTCTTCGCTGGCAGCATGTTTGGGTGACTCATTGGGTAACCACGACACGGTCATCACAATGAACGGATAGAAAACGGTCGGCAAAGGATAAGGTTGGACCAATGGCAGTGACAACCGAACGCCGGGTTCGACTGTTCAAACCCGACCCAACGACCGGGCCGGCTGGGTCCCGAAGCCCCGGCCGGCCATCGGGCCCCGCCCCGTCGGACGTGTCACCTCATCCAACCGGCCGCGAGCGTCGGATCGCCTGGACACGACGCATCGCCGTCACCGCGTGGGCCGCCGTGGTGATCTACCGCTCCGTGACAGACGGATTGGCCTTCAACCGCGAACTGCTGCTGCTCTACATCGCCACCGGTCTGATCGCCGCCAGCATCGGACGCGGGCACAAAGTGTTCGCGGTGGTGCGCGACTGGCTGCCGTTCGCTCTGGTGCTGGTGCTCTACGACCTCAGCCGCGGCGCCGCCGACATGCTCGGCGCCCCGACGCTGTGGCAGTTCCAGCCCACCGCAGACCGGTGGCTGTTTCTCGGCACAGTCCCGACGGTATGGCTGCAGGAGCACATCAAACTGGCGCAGCCGCCGTGGTGGGAAGTGCTGATCAGCAGCATCTACATGTCGTTCTTCGTGTTGCCCTATGCGGTCGCCGGGGTGCTCTGGCTGCGCAACCGCACCGAGTGGGCGGCCTTCGTTCGCCGGTTCATGGCCTTGTCGTTCGCGGCGCTCGCGGTGTACGTGCTGCTGCCGGCCGCACCACCGTGGGCCGCCGCGAGTTGCACGCCGGCCGACGTCGCGGGTGGCCCGGCCAACCCGCCGTGCATGTTCCATGGCCCCGCGGGCGTTCCCGACGGCGGATTGCTGGGCGCCATGCACATGAGCCAGTCGGGCGCCCACCAGTTCGTGGAACGGATCTCCACGAGGGGCTGGGGGACGCTGCATCTCCAGTCGGCTGGGGCGCTGCTCGACTCCGGGCAGGCCAACGTGAACCTGGTAGCGGCGATTCCCTCGCTGCACGCCGCGGTGACCGCGATGATCTCGATCTTCCTGTGGCGCCGGGTCAGGCGCGGCTGGCATCCGCTGTTGGCCACCTACCCGTTGGCGATGGCATTCGTGCTGGTGTACTCCGCCGAGCACTTCGTCGTCGACATCCTGTTGGGTTGGGCGCTGGCCGCCGCGGTGTCGGCGGCGATGAGCCTTCTCGATTCGTGGTGGTCGCGGCGGCGCGCGTCGAGGTCAGCTGCTCTGGCCGAGCCAGCGGGCGATCTTGGCGGCGGACTCGCCGTAGAACACCCGGTAGACCTGCTCGGCGACGTAGCCGATGTGCGGCGTCGCGACGACGTTGTCGAGCGATCGAAGCGGATGCCCGGCCGCCAGCGGCTCGGTGTCGAAGACGTCGAGTCCGGCGCCGGCGATGCGGCGCGACCGCAGCGCGTCGACGAGAGCCGACTCGTCGACAATAGGTCCGCGAGAGGTGTTGACTAACAACGCCGTTGGCTTCATCAGCGCCAGCTCGTCGGCGCCGACCAGCCCGTGGGACCGCTCGCTGAGCTTCAGGTGGACGGTCAGCACGTCGGCGCGGCTGAACAGCTCCTCCTTCGACACGTAAGTCACCCCGGCCTCGGCGGCCGCCGCGGGTGTCAGGTTGGTGCTCCACGCGATGACGTCCATCCCGAACGCCTTGCCGACCTGCGCGACGCGGCTGCCGATTCGCCCGAGCCCAAGTACACCCAACACACTGCCGCCGAGTTGGAGGCCGACGGAGGTCTGCCACCCGCCGTCGCGCACGGACTGCGCCTCGTCAACGATCCGGCGCGCGGTGGTCAGGATCAACGCCCAGGTGAGTTCGATCGTCGATTCGACGTAGCCGCCGGTGCCGCTCACGTAGATGCCGCGTTCGTTGGCGGCGTCGACGTCGATGGCCGCATTGAACGGGCCGGTCGAGGCGATCATCTTCAGCAGAGGCAGACGCTCGATGACATCCCGCGTCAACGGCGTGCGCTCGCGCATCACGCAGACCACGTCGAACGGCGCTAGTCGCCGAACCACGGCGTCGGGATCGGCGAGGTGGTCGTTGAACACGGTGATTGTCGCGCGTTCTGCGACCTGCGACCAGTCGGCCATGGTCAGCGCGACGTCCTGGTAATCGTCGAGAATCGCGACCTGCATCATGCCAATCTCGCACACCCGGTTTGGCCGCCGCGCCCGCCGGGTATCAGTCTCGAACGCGACACAGCAGTGTCCGGATATGTAGGGAGCTGAAAGAGCATGGGACTCCACGACAAGGTGAGCAACAAGATCGACGACGCCGCCGGCAAGGCCAAAGAAGGCCTCGGCAAGGCCACTGGCGATCGCGGCACCGAGAACGAGGGCAAGCTCGACCAGGCCAAGTCAAGCGTCAAGGACGCGGTCGAGAACGTGAAGGACGCGTTCAAGAAGTAGACACACGCTTGATCAGAGGACGGCCACCGGTGTTCCGACCCCGGTGGTCTTCCGCTTTCTAGGGGGAATTCCAGTGCGCGCCTGCGGAGGCGTCTCCCGCCGGTTCGTTGACGGCGAACACAAACGGTGCGAACACCACTTCCCGGCCGTCCGGGTCCCGGTACGTGACGGCCCCGGTCGCTTCCCAATAGGGATGCGATTCAACGGGTTTGGCCCCCGAGGCAACCAGCCGCGCAGTGGCTCGCCGCTGAGCCGCGTTGTCGGGGAAATATAGGCAGAGCTGCTCGTGGCTGTCGACGGCTACCGGTTCGTCGACCGCGACTATTTCAAAGGTCAGACTCGAACTTGGTAGGCCGAAGATCGCACCGTTGCTGCCGAAGCTCTCCTCGAAGGTCGCGCACAACGGCAGGCCGACCAGGTCTCGGTAGAAGCGGACCGTCGCATCGAAATGCGCAGAGCGGCGGGCGAATCGGAGTGCTCCGATTGCAGCTAATCCTTCGGGCCAAGATGTTGCGGTAGAAGTCATGCCGAGCACGTTAGAACCTAAACCATTATTGAGGTCAAGGTTCTGCACCCCGCCAGGAATTTCAGCACCGCCGTGCGAGTGCCCCGCGCAACACATTCCGGTGGCGCGCTGAGCCACTCATGCGGGCATTCCGCCCCACCGTGTTCAATGTGCCCTTATGAGTCATCTCATCCGCGTCGAGGTGTCCGACGACCACGTCGCGACCGTCGAGTTCGAGCGCGGGGACCGCAATCATTTCGACGCCGCCTTGATCGCCGGGTTGGCGGACGCCTTCGAGCGCCTCGATGCCGATGCCAACGCCCGGGCCATCGTGCTCTGCTCGGCGGGCCGGCATTTCTGCGCGGGCGCCGACCTGCCGGGCGCGCTGAGCGGTAACGCACCGACGCCGGAGGGCAGCACCGGCTCGCTGTACGAGGAGGCGGCGCGGCTGTTCGCCGCGCAGACGCCGATCGTCGCCGCCGTGCACGGCGCGGCGGTGGGCGGCGGTCTCGGGTTGGCGCTGGTCGCCGACTTCCGCGTCGCGGGCCCGTCGACCCGCTTCGTCGCGAACTTCAGCCGACTCGGGCTGCATCAGGGTTTCGGGATCACCGTGACGCTGCCGGCCGTGGTCGGGTCGCAGCGCGCTCAGGACCTGCTGTACACCGGCCGCGAGGTACCGGGTGACGAAGCGGCCAGCATCGGCTTGTGCGACCGCCTGACCGCCGACGGTGAGGTACGAGCGGGCGCGCACGCAATGGCCGCCAAGATCGCCGCCAGCGCACCGCTCGCCGTCGTCTCGATACGTCAGACCCTGCGAGGCGATTTGGCGGGCCGAGTGCGCGCGGCGACTGAGATGGAGCAGCGCGAGCAGATCCGGCTGGTGGCGACGGCGGACTTCGTCGAAGGGGTCTCGGCGACCGCCGAGCGGCGCCCGCCGCGTTTCACCGGGTCGTGACCGGCTAGCCGGCGCCCTTTCCGTTGTCGACCCGGTAGACGGCGCCGTGGACTGCGGCCGCGGCGTCGCTGGCCAGGAACGCGATGACGTTCGCCACGTCGGCGGGTCGCATCATGCCGCGCGGCGACGCGGTCCGCATGATCAGGTCGTAGTTCGGCTTCTCCGGCGCGCTGAACTGCTCGATCTGCGGGGTCAACATGCCGCCCGGGCAGACGGCGTTGACCCGCAACCGATCCGCGGTGTACTCGACCGCCAGCGCACGGGTGAGACCGATCAGGCCATGCTTGGCCGCGCAGTAGCCTGCCGAATACGTCTGACCCTCGAGGCCGGCGATCGAACTGACGTTGACGATGTTGCCACCCCGCTCCAGCAGGTGCGGCAACGCGGCGCGGCAGAGGTGGAACGGCCCGTTGAGATTGACCGCCAGGTCCTGGTCCCAGTCGTCGTCGGTCATCGACTCGGTGCGACGCATCTGATGCCGGCCCGCGATGTTGATCAGGACGTCGAGGCCACCGAGCTCGCGGACGCACCGCTCGACGGCGGCCTTGCACGCCTGCGCGCTGGCGATGTCGACTACCGCGTGGGCGCCGTGATCTATCTCGGCGAAGACCGCGGCCAACCGCTTCTCGTCGCGGCCGATGCCGAAAACCGTTGCGCCCTGGCGTGATAGGAGCCGCGAGGTCTCGGCGCCGAGACCGGACGATGCACCGGTGACGAACACGAGTTTGCCGTGCAGCGACGACATGTCGTCCATCATCTAACCCGCAACAATCCAAGGGGCGCAAAGATTCTCGGGCCGAACAGCTCGGCCTGCAATCTGCGCTGCAATCGGCGCGCGGCGATCAGGACAACCAGATTGACCGCGCGCCTGCCCAACGCAACGCGACTGGTCCGCTTCTTCCATGTCGATGGGGACGATCCGGCACGCCGCCCGAAGTAATAACCGACGGACATGGCCAACGCCAGAGCGGCTAACGCCACAGATACCGTCATGGTGATGAGCATTTCTGCTCACTATCGCGGTGAGGTCACACGCGAGACACGCCTCGGCAAATACGCGAGGAGCTACGGCTAGCCGATCTCGCTGTCGACGTGAATCGCGACGTAACCGATCGGAATGCCGGTCCACATTGAGATGCATTCGCGCGCGACCATGTCGACCGCTGCGCGACGGATGGCGCGGGTGGTCCGGCCAATCTCGGGAATGTGAATCATCCACCCGTCGGCATCGCGAGTGACTTCGATGTCGAAGCTCTGGCCGACCGTGGGGCATGTAACGCGAGAAGCGAATCGCTGGGCGCTGCGCACCTGTCGTGGTCGCACCAGCAAGGGCTGAAGAGGCATGGCCGCTTTCCTGAGTCGAGAACAAATCGCGCGCAAGCGTATTGCGGAATCATGCGAAAACCTAATCGGCCGCGAAAGGCTTTACTCCGAGCCGCTGAAACCCGACTTGAGGTGCAGTTTCTTTCCCTTATGTTTCCCTGCGGTTCGGCTTCGCACGGGTAGTTTTCGCTATGTCCACGGGGCCGGGAATGAGCGGTTGCGCCGGTGACGTTGGAAACGTCTGAGTTTGACCGGCAATAGCGCGGGATATCAAGATGGCCATCGGCATCGTCGCCGAAGGCCGGACTGCGTTGGAGTCTTCCAGCGCATACGCTCAAAAAATATCCTCGCCCGACGAAAGGCATCAGTGTGCACGAAACAACCCGCTATGGCATATCGCCGCTGTCATCGCGCGCGCTGACGACGAGGATGCTGCATTTCGTGGCTGTGCTGGTCATGCTGCTCGCGGCGGGACTCACCGAGTCCGCGATCGGGACCGCGGCTGCTGACGGTCCGTGTTCCGACGTTCAAGTCATCTTCGCCCGCGGAACATTGGAGCCGCCGGGACCGGGCGAGGTCGGACAGGGATTCGCCGACGCCTTGACTGGGCGTCTCGGCGGACGCAGCGTTGACGTGTACGGGGTGAATTACCCGGCGTCGCTCAGCTTCGGGCAGGCCGCCGACGGCGTCGCCGATGCCGCCAACAAGGTCATGGACACCGTCAATACCTGCCCCAACACCAGGATCGTTCTCGGCGGTTACTCGCAGGGTGCGGCGATCGCCGCTTACATCACCGCCAACAGCGTCCCGCCCGGCTACGACCTGCCCCCCGGCATCAGCGGGCCGCTGCCGCCGAACGTCGCGCCGCACGTCGCCGCGGTGACGCTGTTCGGCAAGCCCTCTAACGGGTTCCTCAACCTGGTCGACCACGACGCGCCCCCGATCACCATCGGACCGGCTTACGCCGGCAAGACCCTCGACCTCTGCACACCGCAAGACCCGGTGTGCTCGTCGGGCCAAGGGTTCAGCCGGGCCGCTCACAGCGCCTACAAGACGAACGGCATGACGGATCAGGCCGCCGACTTCGCGGCACGCAAGCTCGGCGCTCGCTAGGTATCCCAGAGCTTCTCAGGTCGCGCGGAGGCCGGCAATCAGTACGTCGAGCCCGTGCGCGAACCGGGACTTCGGCTCCTCGACGAGCTGATGCGGCAGCCCTTCGAGGGCCTGCTCGAACGACACCGAGCCCAGGATGAAGATCATCAGGAGCATCCGGGCCGACTCGCGTCGCGCGGCCGGGACCCCGGCGTCGACGACCAACCGCTGCATGAGCGCATCTACTTGCTGCGCCGCGCCTTTCGCGGGCTGAGTCTGTAGGACGTCGGCGATGCCGTCGATGCGCAGCATCGCCGTGCGCGCGCTGTGGGCGACCACTCGGATGCGCTGCTCCCACGGACCGGAGTCCGGTAGCTCGACCGCCGCGAGGGTGGCCTCCGCAATCAGGTTCAGCAGTTCGGCTTTGCCGTCGACGTAGCGGTACATGGCTGTGGTCGACAGGCCCAATTCCTTGGCCAGGGCTCGCACGGTGACGCCGCGGACCCCGCTGCGCTCGGCCACCCGCAGCGCCGCTGCGACGACGACGTCGCGGTCGAGTTCGCCGTAGCGCAGCGACCTGACTCGCGTGTCTATTGTGTTGCCGCTCAACGTCTTCAGCTACGCCGTCGCGATCGACCGCGGGCCGCGGACCAGGCCGCCCGGCCGGGCGTCGGTGAGTTCGCCGTCGGCGACGATCGTCTGGCCGCACACCAGGGTCTCGACGTATCCATCGGAGCGCTGAATGAGCCGGCCGGCGCCGGCGGGTAGATCGTTCACCTGCTCGGGATGGTGTAGCCCGAGGCTGTCGAGATCGATGAGATTGATGTCGGCGCGCCTGCCCGGTTCGAGCACACCGCGATCACCGAGTCCGTAGAAGTCGGCGGGATCGCCGGTGAGTCGGTGCACTGCCGTCTCGAGCGGGATCCGCGGGCCGCGTGTTCGGTCGCGGACCCAGTACGACATCAGATAGGTCGTCATGCTGGCGTCGCAGATGATGCCGCAGTGCGCTCCCCCGTCACCGAGTCCCTGCAGGCTCACCGGATCCGACATCATGTCGTGCAGGTGGTGGTAGTCGTTGCCGGCGTAGTTCAGCAGCGGAAACAGCAGGAATTCCCTGCCTTCCGCCTGCAGGAGGGTGTCGTAGGTGACGTCCCACGGATCGCGCCGTTCCCGCTCGGCGATGGCCGCGATGCTGTCGTCCGCCGACGGTTCGTAGTCGAGTCGCTCGCCCAGCGGATAGAGCCGTTTGAACATGTGGCGGTTGAGTTGATCGGCCGACGGCGCGTCGCTGGGTTCGGGCGTCTCGGCGAGGATCCGTTCTTTCATCTGCGGGCTGCGCAGCGCTTGAACTCGTTGCGCGAGTGGCAGATCCATCAGGGCACGATAGCTGGGCCGGTGCCGGAAGGGGTTCATCCGCGACTGGTGGCCCATCAACATGCCGAAGGCGCGGCTGGCGACCTGCGGGCGCACGTTCGCTCCCGCGGCGTTGGCGGCGCGTACATCACCAAACCAGCGCTGCCAGTCGTGCGGATCCTGCTCGTTCACCATGGCCAGAAACGTCAATGGAATCTGAAACCGCTCGCCGAGCCGACTGATCCACTCGACTTCGGAGTCGATGGAATGCCTGTGGTCACCGCCGATTTCACCGCCGACCCCCGCGGGCACGACCTGCAGGACGCCGCGTCCAGCTGCGGCCATCGCCGTCATCAGGGCGACGAGTTCGTCTTCATCTGAGTAGGTGCCCGGCACGGGTTGGCCGTTGGCGCTGCGATGTCCGGCGGTGCGGCCGAACGACATCCCGAGGGCTCCTGCGCGCAGGCCGTCGGTGACCGCTCGGGTCATGGCCGTCAGATCGTCGGCGGTCGGGGCGTCGAGTGCCCGGTCGCCCATCACGTAGGCACGCAGCGCGGCCTGCGGTATCTGGGTACCGACATCGACGGCGCGGGGCATCCGCTCGAGCGCGTCGAGGTATTCGCCGAAAGACTCCCATTCCCAGGTGATTCCCTCGGCCAGCGCGCTGCCCGGGATGTCTTCCACGCCCTCCATCAGCTCGATGAGCCAGTCCTGCTGGCCGGGACGCACCGGGGCGAATCCGATGCCGCAGTTGCCCATGACGGCGGTGGTAACCCCATGCCAGCACGACGGCGTCAGGTGGGGGTCCCAGGTTGCCTGGCCGTCGAAGTGGGTGTGGACGTCGACGAATCCCGGTGTGACAGTGAGGCCGTCGGCGTCGAAGGTCCGGCTGGCCGAGCCCTCGACACGGCCCACCTCGACGATCAGTCCGTCCTGCACGGCGATATCGGCGGTGCGCGCCGGAGCTCCGGTGCCGTCGACGACCGTGCCACCGCGAATGATCAAGTCGTAGCTCATGACACCCTCGTCGTCGTCCCGACAAATCCGAGTGCGTGCTGGTAGATCACCAAGTTGTCGGCCGAGATCTTCGCGTGCACCGGCCCCTCGAACAGCGCTCGCAGAACGGGATTGTAGGCGTGATACGTCTCGTGGAACGTGACAAGCGTTGTCCCGTCCTGCTGTTCGTCGAGCTGGTGATACCCCTCCGCGCGTGACCACAGCGGCTTACCTATGGCGACATAGCGCGAGATCTTGTTGACCTTCGCTTCGGTGACCACCTCCCACGACCGCGCCATGCCACCGGACAGCAGGTAGCGGGGCACTCCGAAGACGCAGGTCCGCACCAGCCCCTGGCCTGCCTCATCGCCCTCGGCGAGGATCTCCATGCTGCCGCCGGGATATTCGAGGATCCGGGGCGATGGCGCGTCGGGAGGAACCGGCGGATGCAACACCCGCCAGACTTTGCGCGCCGGGGCCTCGACACGGAACACCGCGGAGAAAGAGCGCATTAGCGCTCCCCCACGGCTCTGATCTCGATGTCCACGGCAGTCCGTCCTGCAGACGCCACGTCGGTGTGGCGGCTGTCGGCCTTCAATTTTTACACCGTTAACTTCTTGTGGACAAGGCTCGCCCGAACGCCGGGCACAATCGTCGCCATGAGTGTCGCGGCGTCCGCCACTCGGTTGTTCCAGATCAGTCGTAGATGATCGCGAGTCCTCGGCGCCGGAGATCAGCTAGGTTGGCGCGCATCGCGTCGAGCTGCTCGGGCGAATGTCCGACCCAGTCGGTCAGCTCGCCGACGACTCGCACCGACTCGCGGGTGCGGTACGAGCGAGTCGGATTCCCAGGGAGCTTCTTGTCGGTGACGTTCGGGTCGTCCTCCAATTGACCCTGAGGTTCCACGATGTAGATCCGGCCTGGGCCGTCACCGGTCGCCAGCTCGGCACCCCACGCAGCCGCATCCAAGGTTCGCGTCATGTACACGTGGTTGGAGATACGGCCCGCTTCGTAATTCGAAGGCATGCCGGGCACGAGCAGATCGCCCACTGCGAGTTGAGCCTTGGTGCCGTGCAGCAGGGCACCCGATTCGTGAACTTCGAAAGGTTCGGGCGTTCTTCTCATCACGATCCCGTCAGTTGTTGCAGCACCAGCTTCTGATCGGCGATTTTGCGTCATGACCCCGGTCTTGCCGCAAGCCCCCCTGTCAGTTATAAAGTGAAAGGGGCAGCAATACAGTGCTTTTCGCCTCGTCGAGGTGCGGCCAAGCCTGGAAGCTATCGGCGGTAGACCTCGGCATCCTCGATATCGGCTCGGGGGCGGTCCGGCAGCAGTAGTCCGCACTCGATACAGGCCGCCGACGCTCTCGCGGTGCAGCATTCCGAAGCGCGGCCATCACCGTGGCGCCTGCCGCTAGAGGCCCGGGTGGCGAATCGTGTTATGGCCGAACTTGCGATTGTGCATGGGCTCGCGCGCCGACTTCTGATGTTCGAGCTGCCGGATCAACTCATGCTTGGCGTCGTGAAGGGCGCACGTGACGTCGCGGTTGTGGGCGACGGCCACGAGTGGCGGTAGGCCAGGCAGCGTCGTTCGCAACGTGACGCGCTGCTCCTTGCGACCGCGGTCCTGCAACGAGATTTCCAGGCTGATGTCAAGAGGGTCCCACCGGCCCAGATGCGACCCGAGCGCAGCCAACGCCTGTAGCACGTGCGGGCGTTCCTTAGCGACGAATCCCGCACCCAGGTGAAGGACATACTCGCCCAACGGATTCTGCGTTGTATCGCGGGACCTTCTCATCGTGCTGATGGTGACCTCATCTCGGGCGGTCTGATTGCTGAACCATCGTGGCCAGCAGCTGCGGTAGTGGCACAGTGGCGATGCCGATGCCGCTGTCGGCGATCCCGTAGGGAATCACCAGGGTGTCGGCGTGAACGAGCGCGCCGCAGGAGTAGACCACGTTGGGTACGTAGCCATTCTGTTCGTCCTGGGTCGGGCTGAGCAGTGGGCGTCGTAGCCGACCGAGCACGTGGGTCGGATCGTCGAGGTCGAGCAGAATCGCGCCAATGCTATACGTGCGCATGGGCCCGACGCCGTGGGTGAGCACGAGCCAACCTGCGTCGGTTTCGATTGGCGGGCCGCAATTTCCGAGTTGCAGGGCTTCCCATGGCTCGGTCGGCTGCTGGCAGGGCGACGCGGTCGTCCAGACCGCCAGATGGTCCGCGAAGGCAACCGTGTTGGTCTCGCGGTCCGATCGCGACATAGCGGCGTAGCGACCGCGGATTCGTCGGGGGAATAGGGCCAAACCCTTGTTGGCCGCGGCCTTCCCGACCAGCGGCCCGGAGGTGAAAGATCGGAAGTCCTCGGTCTTGAGCAGCTGCTGGCTGATGTGGGATCCGCTGTAGGCCGTGTAGGTGGCGTAATAGGCGACCGAGCCGTCGTCGTCGACGAAGCGGACGAAGCGGGCGTCCTCCATGCCGGCCTGCTCGGCCTCCATCGACGGCCACAGCACGCGCTCGGAAATCGATATGCCGCTGGGGAATTCGACGGTGTACGAACGCGTGGCGATCGTGCGGATCAGGGCGACTGCACGCTCCCCGTGCCCGCGGGTGCTCAGGTTTGCCCGGAGATTGTCAAGTCGCGCTTCGAGGTCGGACCGCGTGAAGTGCTCGCCGAGCGCATTGAAGACGTAGTTCGCGGCCTCGCCGGCATTGCCGATGCGGCCGAGTTCGCCACGGAACACAGCGGCGTCGAGCGATGCGCCCGACAAGTTTCCGGTGGTGGCGAAACGGGCCGGCTGGTCGATTGTGGCCCGGCCCGCGGCGTCGACGACACCGGTGCGGAACCCGATGGACGAGCGATGCCCTTCCCCGATCCCCCGCACGCTCATCACGAATCGCAGACTGCCGGTCGCCAGGTCGCTCTGGTCGGGGTGGGCCACAACGCTTGGGTTGCACAGCGCCGCGCCTTCGATGGCGTACTCGCTGGTAAAAGTTGCTCCCAGCAATTGTATTCGCGCATCGGTGAGAAGGAGGTCGGGATTCAGGCGGTCGGCGAGCTCGCGGGCGTGTCGGCGGAAAGTGCCCGCGAGGTCGCGATGGCGGCCGTCGAAGCGAATGATCACGTCGTCGAGGGACGACTGAACCTCGTCGTCGCTCAGAGCGAGGATGCGCTTGAGCACCACTTCCGCTCGGGACTCCTGAAGCTCGAAGCCCTCCTGGCCGGGCACGAAGAGCCTGGTGATCACCCGGGCCGGGTCGGCGGCGACCCGTTGAGGGTCGCGAGTGGCGAGCCCGGTGCTCATCAAAGTCATTGCGGAACTAGCGAAAAGCGCTGCGCATGTTGCAGGGTGGAGATCACCGCAAGGGTTGATTCGGCGCCCTGGTTGAGGTTGACGCACTCGGCGAGCAACCCGTCGAAACCGCCACCGGTCTGCGTATCCCACATGAGCAACCCGGAGTCGTTGGCGCCCTGGAACCAGGCCGCGGACGACCGGACCGCGTCCGGCCAGAGTGCCCTCGGATCGGTGGCTGCGGCGCGTGCGCATGCATCGGCGAGTGTGGCCACCTCGATCGGCTGCTGGTCGAAGGCGGGTCTGCTGTCCTGTGGTCCCCGGCCGCCCACGGGCGTGGGTGACAGGTGGCCGTCCAGCGTTTCGTGGTCGAGCAGCCACTCCAACAGATCCAGGCCACGCTGTTTGAGGTCGGGGTCGTCCAGCGCGACACCGGCAGCGATCATTGCCTCGGGGAGAATCGCATTCGCGTACGTCAGCCGTGGCTCGGGCCATGGCCAGTCCGACGTGGCCTCGGATCTCGCGACGGTGGCGGCGTAGTCGGCGAGGAGTCGCAGGGCCGTGGAATTGCCGGGCTGGGCGCTCAGGAGTTCGGCGGCGCCGACGGCGGCGAACGCCATCGACCGCGGCCACGGTGACCTGGCTTTGGCGGCGCGCTCGAACTGAATCACGGCCAGTCGGCGCACCAGACTGACGCCGCTGTGGGCGGCGGCGGTGCCAAGCCCCCAGATAGACCGGCCCCAGTGATCATCCGCGGTCGGCTGGTCGGTCCAGTTTCCGGCGCGATCCATCCGGTTGCGGCATAAGCCGTTGTGGGACTGGGCGTCGTTCACGAACTGAAGGGCCTTGCGGGCAAGTCCCTTCATGGTGCCCGTCGCGTTGGGCTCGCGGGTGGTGACGACGAGCACCCTGGCCATGTCGTCGGTGCAGTACCCGTGGTCGCGGCGGGGCTCGGCGAGACAGGCATGCTCGAAGGTGCCGCGGTGGTCCGTCATTCGTAACAGATGCGCGAACACCGGGGTGGTGGGCGCGACGCCGGTCACGTCAGTGCCGATTGAGTGACCAGCAGCCGTTGCGCCACGCCGACGTAGGTGTCCGCGACGACGGACCAGGCAATCGTCGGGGCCAGCCCGCGGGCTTGGGTGACCATGGAGTCCGCGATGTGTCGATCGGTCAACAGCTGTTGCACCGCCACGACCAGTGCGTTGGGATCGTCGTGAGCGACGACGGTGCCTGCGCCGCTGCCGAGGAGCTCGACCGCGTGCGGGAAAGCAGTGGCGACAATCGGGCGGCCGCTCGCTAGGGAGTCGACTAGCACTCCGGAGGTGACCTGGTCCTTCGAGTCGTAAGGCAGGACGACCACGGAAGCCGTCTGTATGAGGGCGGTGACCTCGTCGGGGGTGCGGTAAACGGCGTCGAAGGACACCAAATTGGCGAGGCCAAGGCGGTTCACCTGCGCGACAAGCGCATCGCGATACCTTTCCCCCTGCGCGGCAAGGACTTTCGGGTGAGTGCGGCCAGCGATGATGTACCGCGGCGGGTTGGGCAGATTCTTCAGCGAAGCCATGGCGTCAATGACCCGCTCGATGCCCTTGCCCGGCCCAAGCAGGCCCCAGGTCAAGATGGTCGGCCGGTCGGGATGTCGGACGCCGTTGGCGCTCGGGAGTGCCGCGCCGTGCGGAATGGTGGTGACCTTGTGGCGGTCGACGGCGAATCCCGCGCACAGGCGTTGGCGGGCCACCCCCGACATCACGACCACTTGATCGGCCAACGCCATTACCGATTCGAGCACCGAACGTTGGTGTCGTGTCGGATGTTTGAGCACCGTGTGAACGACGACGATCGACGGGACGCGTAATCCGGCCATGATCTGGACAACTTCATCTCCGTCGGGACCGCCGTAGATGCCGTATTCGTGCTGGATGACGGCGACGTCACTCTGGTTGAGGAGCTCGGAGCTTGCCTCTATGGACGAAGCCGAGCCATTGACGAGCTCACCGACGACGTTGGGCTCGTCGGAGACATCACCGTCGGCGATCCGCACGACGTTGACGCCGGCACCCCTAGCTGTCAATTCGCCGGCCAGGGCCGCACTAAACGTCGCCAGGCCGCATGGTGTTGGCAAGTAGGTGCCGAGGATGCCAAAGCTCGGTATGTACGGAAAGTGTTGCGTCCCAAAGGGAGCATGCAACGACTGAATCAACGATGGAGCATTCAAAATTATCCAGACTGGACGGTTAGAACCTTATGTCCGGCTTGAGCGGATGCTCGGGCAGATCAGCGTCAGAAGCTGAGCCATTCCGGATGTGCTGGGAGTACCAACGCCCCTGACGCTACACCCTCACGGGTCGAAACGCGTGGTCGTGGGTCCGTCGGCGAAGCAGGGCAGGACGGTCAGAGCCGATCGGGTACAGTTAACAAGTCGGTAATATTGCCGACCCTCAGGGCAGACCACTTGCTGAACGTGGGGCTCATCGCCCCCGCCACGATCCCGTCGCCTCCTCTGAGCCTTCTCAGAGGAACTTAATGTCTTCGCGCGCCAGCAGCACCCCTCCTTTCGACGTGACCGTACAAAGCCGTTCCGGCAGCTGACTTCGCGCTGCCCGCTGGTTCCACCGCGATCGTCTACTGCGAGGGCCAGTTCGGCGAGCAGGACGGCAAGACCGCCAACGGCCTGGTCCGACACTCGGAGAAGTACGAAATCCTCAGTGTCGTCGACAGTCTCCGGGCCGGAGCCGATGCCGGGAAACTCCTCGACGGCACCGCGAACGGCATCCCGGTGCTGGCGTCGCTCGCCGAGTCCATCTCGCATGCCGGCCACGTGCCTGACTACCTGATCTGTGGGCTGGCACCCGCCGACGGCCTACTGTCCAATGAGCAGCGAATCGTGCTGCTCGACGGCATCGCCCGCGGGATGCACATCATCAACGGCCTGCACGAATTCCTCAACGACGACGCCGAATTCGTGGCGGCCGCCGTGATCGCCGGCGTCACCATCACCGATGTACGCCGGCCGAAGGAAAAGCGCGACCTGCACCTGTTCTCCGGGCGAATCTTCGACGTCACCTGCCCCAGGATCGCGATCCTGGGTACCGACGGGGCGATCGGGAAGCGCACCACCGCCACCTTGCTGGTCCAGGCGCTGAAGGCGCAGCGGCATCAAGGCGGTCATGGTCGGCACCGGTCAGACCACCTTGATCCAGGGCGGGAAGTACGGCGTCGCGCTCGATGCGCTGGTCCCCCAGTTCTGCTCGGGCGAGGTCGAGCATCAGGTCGTCGCCGCGTTCGAGGGTGAGAACCCCGATGTGATCGTGGTCGAGGGCCAAGGCGCGCTCAGCCACCCCGCATACATCACGTCGGCTCACATCCTGCGTGGCAGCCAGCCGGCCGGCGTGATCGTGCAGCACGCACCGAAGCGCAAGGTCCTCGGCGACTTCCCGATGGTCTCGATGCCGACCGCGGCCAGCGAGATCGCACTGATCGAGGCGTTCGCCGATACCCGCGTCATCGGGGTCACGATCAACCACGAAGAGATGACCGAAGACGAGCTGAGTCGATGCGATCTCCGAACATCATTCGCAGCTCGGTCTCCCGGTCACCGACCCTCTGACACGCCCCGCGTCGGATCTGGTCGACATGGTGCTGACGGCTTTCCCCGCGCTCGCGGTGGTGGCCGAAACGACCACTCCCGTGTGACGCTTCGGATCGAGATCGATCTCGACAAGGTCGAACAGAACACGCGGATCCTGGTCGACCGGCTTGCTCGCAACGGGCATCCGGGTCACCGGGATCACCAAGGCCGTCTTGGGCTCGCCGGGAGTCGGCGCGGCGATGCTGCGCGGCGGCGCCCGCGGCCTCGGTGATTCCCGGCTATCGAACCTCGCTCGGCTGGCCGGACTCGACCGAGCGCCGTCGCGCACGTTGATCCGCTCCCCCATGCTCAGCCATGGTGACACGGGTCGTTGACGTCGCCGACGTCAGTCTGAACACCGAGGCCGTCGTGCTGGCGGCGACTCAATCAGGCCGCGCTCGCCAGCAGAAGCGGATGCACGCCGTCGTGCTCATGGTCGAACTGGGTGACCTCCGCGAGGGCATCGCGCTCGACGACGTCCCCGCGGCCGTGCGAGCCGTCCTCGATCACTCCTGCCTGCGGCTCGTCGGCCTCGGCGCCAACCTCGCGTGTCAGAACGGTGTGATTCCCGACGACCGGAACATGGGCGTCCTCACTGAGCTCGCGGACCGCATCGAGGCAGTGCACGGGATGTCACTCGACGTCGTCTCGGGCGGCAACTCGGCGAACCTGAACTGGGCTCTGCACAGCCGTGACGTCGGCCGGATCGACGAACTCCGACTCGGCGAAGCCATCCTTCTCGGCGTCGATCCGCTGTACCGGACGCCGATCCACGGCCTACACACGGACGCATTCACCTTGACCGCCGAGGTCATCGAGGTCGCCATGAAACCGGCCCAGCCCTGGGGAGATCGCGCTCAGGCGGCCTTCGGCGAGGCGCCGGCCCGCACCGGCAGCAGGGCCGTGCGCCAAGCAATCCTGGCCCTCGGTCGCCAGGACGTGGACCCGGACGGTTTGCAGCCGCCCGAGGGCATCACGATCCTCGGGATGAGCAGCGACCACCTGATCGTCGACCTCGGCGATCACCCCGTCACGGTCGGCGACGAGATCAACTTCGGTGTCGGCTACGGCGCACTCGTGCGGGCGATGACGTCGCCCTTCGTCACCAAGATCGAGCGCCCGGGCCGGGGCGTCGCACCGATTGCGTGAGTAGCTGACTACTCGATCTGGGAGCGACAGTGGGGAGCGTCGAACTCGAGCGGCCAAGCTCTTCACGGCCACACTCCCGAGACTTACGCTCAATCCCATGAGGCAAATCGTGTTGCGCGCACTTCTACTGCTGGGAGCGTGGGCGACCGGGCTGCTGGTGGCCGCGCAGGTCGTTCCCGGAGTGTCGTTATCGGTGTCGGGATTCATCGTCGCGGTCGTGGCTTTCTCGGTCGCGCAAGCGATCCTGTCGTTGGTGCTTCTGAAGTTGCCACACGGGTATGCGTCGCTGCTGTTGGGCGGCACCGGCTTGGCATTGACCGTCTTCGCGCTGATTCTCGCCACGGCGCAAACGCATGGGTTCAGCATTCACGGGATGGCGTCCTGGATAGCTACGACGCTGGTGGTGTGGCTCGTGACGACGATCGGGGCGATTTCGCTGCCCGAGTTGTTGGGTCCCCGGCACGCCGGCGCGACCTGACCCGAATTTAACCGTTTCGGCAGGTCCGCCACGTGAGTAGCATTCTCTTCATCTCGTCTGGCGACGGAGGGAGCTGAGATGGGCGACACCCATCACGACCCCACGGATCATTCTCGGACCACGCAACCACACGCCGGCCTGGCCATGAAGGACAACTTCTATTGGCCTGGCTTGATTCTGCTGGCTGTGTCGGCGTTCGGGATGATCAGCACGGTGGTGGCCGCGGCCTACCGGCATTACGAGTGGCTCAGCACGACGGTGCTCATCGCGGCACTCGGAGCGCTGGCCGGTGCCCTATGGCTCGTCGTGGAACACCGCCGCGTGACCTTCATCGAAAAGGAGTGGCTCGCGGCGCACCCCGACGTCGCGCTGCGCTAGCGGTCACCACTGCGATCCCATCGGATGCACCTGGAGTTCACAGGTGTCGATGCGCACTGGAATCGCCGACGCCTGGGTGGTGTCCGGTGGGGTCACCGACAGCACCGTGTAGGTCGGGCACGATCGGTTGACGTCGTTCTTGTCCACGGCGACGCCCTCGACGAGAGCGTACTGAGTCTGACCGGGAGCCACTGTCGCCGTTGGTAACTCGTTCGTCCGCAACCCGCCCATGAATCCCGACAGGGTACGGGTGGCGTGCAGGGGCGGGCCGCCATCTCCAGTGTCGACGCCCGGGTAGCCGGTGAGGGTGCACGGCGAATTGCCGGGCGCCAGGCTGAATTTCAAGACGACGATCCGGTGCCCGGATGCCGACTGCTCGAGATCGTTGGTCACCACGGTCTGTCCATTCGCGCACGCTGGCGCCGAATCACCGTGCGCGACGGCGGGCACCCCGAGGTTTACCGCGAAAGCCGTTGCCACCATGATCAATCCGGCGGCACCAGGGAGCGTCATTTCTCGCTCGGATAGAGCCGGACGTTTTCGACGCCGCCGTGGGTGATCGGCGGGCCGAGCAGCACGGTCGAGGAGTTCGCCGCCGGGTCGTAGGTGACCAACGAATTCCCGCCGCCGCAGCCCACATGGCCGACGACCACCAGCTTGTCGCCGCTGGCGCCGACCAGGCTGACACTGTCGCTGACGCCGGGAATGTGTACTCGGCGCGTTCCGCCGTCCGGCGTCAACCGGGACACGAACGAGGTGCCGCACGCTCCCGCAGTGGAAAGGAAAGTGCCACTGGGCAATTCGAATACGTTTCCGTTGCCTAAATTATCCTCGAACTGAGGGTCGTTGTCCTTGACCGGGTTGACGGCCGTCACCGCGGTCGGCTTACCACCGTCGACCGGCACCTTCCACAGCTGCTGTGCTGAACCGCGTTCCGCGGAGCACTGCGCGAGGATAACGCCGGCCGTCCACCATCTCACCGGTGAGCACGTCGCATTCGGCATCGGCGCGGGCAGCGTGCGAGTGATCGCCCCATCGTTGCCCATGACGACCAAGCTATTGTCGGCTCTCGAAACGACTTCGTTGCCGAGATTCGCGGTGCTCAGCACGAGCTGCGTCCCGTCGGGCGACTCCAGGTAGGCACCGCTGAACTGACCGGCTCCACCCAGATCTTTTGTCGGGTAGACGAATTGCTGATTGCCTGCCATGTCAATCCGCTTCAGGGTCCCAGGCTCGTTGCCGTTGAAGCCGGTCGACACCAGCAGTTGCTCACCGTGCGGGCGCGTGTATTCGAGGGATCCGCTCTGCGGGACGGTCGTTCGCGCACCGGTGTGCAGATCGATCGAGATCGAATCACCCTTGGTCCCATACGGTGGCGTCAGCAGCGCGTGGCTCCCGTCGCCCGACCAATCGGCCAGATTCTTTTCGCCATCGGCCTGCGGGAAATCGGCTATCGAGTAACGGTCACCCGTCGGGCTGACGAGATACAGCACGGTGGAACTTGTTGCCGGTGCGGGTTCGTCCGGCGCGGGCTGGCCTCCGGGCCTGTGCGGCGTGACGGGGGTCCAGATGGCTAGCATCCATCCGGACCCGACCCGCGCCCACGGCACATCGCCGATGGCACGCGCGGCGCCTTGCGCAACCGCGGGCGTCGCGGCGGGCACTTTCGTAGCAGATGCGACCGAGCTTCCCGGATTCGGTTGGCCGGCAGTTGGATTCGACGACGACGTGCAGCCGGCCAGGAACAGCGCGGCAGTTGCGGCTACGCCGAGTCCGACGCGCCAGGTCGAAACGTGTTTCATGACAGTTCCTTTCACGGCGTGATGCAGCAGTGGTTAGCCGGCGATCCGGGTGATTGCCGTCCGGGCGAAGCGTTGGACGTTGTCGCAGTGTTCGGATGGTGGTCGATGGTGGATGCCACGGCCAGAGCCGAGACGGTCGGCGACGCAGCGACCGACACGCCGGCGACGGCCACGGCCGCGATAACCATTCGTGTCACATCACGAATGCTGCAGCCAGCGCCTTAATGAATCCTTGATATCGACAATTCAGGCCGCCGAGCGGTCAGGTCGCGGGCGGGGGCGGTGGGCCAGGAAGGGGTTCGTCGCCGCCCACGCAGTCGTAGTGAACTGCGGACCAGCCACCACCAGAAAAGCCACCCAGCCAGGCTGGGTATTCCCTGCCCGCAGCAGTCCCCCCGCGGCGGTTGCCCGATTGAAAGCTAGCTGACGGCCTTGAGGTGACGCGTCGTCGCCGACAGCTCATCCGCCTCGAGCGCCGCCGCGCACCTGGTGAATTGAAAGCAGGCCCGGGAGACCAAGTAGTTCGTCGGCTGACCGGCGCGCGCCGCGTAGGCGATGTCGAGCAGTGCAATGGTCAGCGGTCCATCGGAGATCCCGGTGCCCGGCGGAAGTGTCGATCCCGATAGCACTCGATCGAGTGCAGTTTTGAACTCGCGGAGCAGTTCGTCGTAGGTGTGCTGCTGGTGCGATGACTCGCTAGACGCTGATTCCAACTCAATGACCTCCCCGGGAACGGAGGGACGACTGTCGAGCGCAAGCGTCCACGTTGCGGTCGGAAATACCCAGAGACCGCGAACGCAAACCTGGCACTGATGATCGGAGGCGACCGAAACCCACCGATGCTCTCGGAACGCGCGGGATGACCAGCGGGTGAACGCTCGATTAGCAACTGAGCGGGCGCGGTCACGACCAGTTTACGATCCATCCGCTACGCCACCACCCGTCCGAACCGCATCCAATCGCTCGATGACCACCTGCGGCTGCTGAACGAGGACCCCACCGTGCAGACAACGTCAGAACCTGTATCACCGCTTCGCACGGCCGGTGGCGCTGGAGGTGTTCGCCTGGCCGTCATGATCGGCGCGCTCGGCGTCGTCTTCGGCGACATCGGAACCAGTCCGATCTACACCCTCGCGACGCTCTTCGACCCCAACGACCCGCACCCGGTGCCGCTCAACATCCGACAACGTCTACGGCGTTGTGTCACTGATCTTCTGGTCGGTGATGATCATCGTCACGCTGACCTACGTCACCCTGGTGATGCACGCCGACAACGACGGCGAGGGCGGCATCATGGCGCTCATCACGCTGCTGCGGCGTTTTGGCGGGACGGGGGACGGCGGACCCTCGCCGCGCTGGCCGCGCTGGGTATCTTCGGTGCCTCGCTGTTCTTCGGCGACAGCATGATCACTCCCGCGATGTCGATGATGTCGGCGATCGAGGGCCTCAAGGTCGTCGAACCCTCTCTCGGGGAGTGGGTCGTACCGATCACCGCGGTCATCACTCATAGTGCTGTTCGCGGTGCAGCGCCACGGCACGAACGCCGTCGGTCGACTGTTCGGTCCGGTGATGATCGCTCTGGTTCGCCTCGATCGGCGCCTGCGGCGTCAAGGGCATCCTCGGCCACCCGCAAATCCTCAAGGCCCTTTCGCCGACTTATGCGGTGACGTTCGTGGTCGGGCACCCCAGAATTGCGTTCTTCGCGCTCGCCGCGGTCGTGCTCGCGGTCACCGGCGCGGAGGCGCTGTACGCCGACATGGGCCATTTCGGTCGGAAGGCCATCACCCGGGCCTGGCTATTTGTCGTGCTGCCGGCATGCACTCTCAGTTATTTCGGCCAGGGCGCACTGGTGCTCGGCGACGAGTCCAAGGCCAGCGCCCCGTTCTTCTTGCTCACCCCGCACTGGGCGCAGCTGCCCATGGTGCTACTGGCAACCGCCGCAACGGTTATCGCGTCTCAGGCGGTGATCACCGGGGCCTACTCGGTGGCGTCGGCGGCCGCTCACCTGGGCTATCTGCCGAGATTGCGGATAACGCACACCTCCGAGTCGACGGTGGGCCAGATCTATGTGCCGTGGATCAACGGCCTGCTGATGGTCGCGGTGCTCATTCTGGTGTTCGCGTTCCGGAGCTCGGCGGCGCTGGCCTACGCATACGGAATGGCGGTCACCGGGACGATCACCATCACCACGCTGCTGTTCTTCTACGTTGCCCGGAAGAGGTGGCACACGCCGCTGTGGCTCATCGTGATCGGCGCAGGGTTGCTGTTGACGGTGGACCTGTTGTTCCTCGCGGCCAACCTGACGAAGCTGGTGCACGGGGCCTGGCTGCCGCTGCTGATCGCCGTGGTTGCGTTCACCGTGCTGTCCACGTGGCAGCGTGGACAAGACATCGTCACTCGAGCGCGGACGCAAGCTGAGGGGCCGCTTCGTCCGTTCGTCGATCGGCTGGCCCACGCTCAGCCACCGTTAGTACGGACCAAGGGCACGGCGGTTTTCCTGAACCGCGGAAAAGAGACCACGCCCTTGGCGATGCGGGCCAACTGCGAGCACAATCACGTGCTCCATGAACACGTGATCATCATGGCGATCGACACCCTGCCGGTCCCGCGCGTACCCGAATCCGAGCGCACGGAGATCGACGACCTCGGCTATCGCGATGACGGGATCGTTCATCTCACGGCGCATTTCGGGTACATGGAAGCGCCCGACGTCCGCGGCGTGCTTCGCCTCTTGGACCCGTCGCAGACCGAAGGCCAGATCGACGTCGACGGCGCTTCGTATTTTCTGTCCGATCTCGAACTGACCATGGGTACGGCAAAGAACATGGCGCACTGGCGCAAGCACCTGTTCATTGCGACGTCCCACATCACCGCGGACGCCGCGAACTACTTCGACCTGCCCCCCGAGCGCACGGTGGTCATGGGTTCGCGGATCGAGATCTAGCTGGCCAGCAACCGGGAGCCAGTGCGATTCAGCGGTACGTTGAACTTTGTGACCCAAAATCCCGAGATCGAATCTGTCACACGGATCATCAACGCTGATCCGGAGCAGATTTTCGCGGTTCTCACCGATCCTAAAATGCATCGTGTCATTGACGGGTCCGGCGCGTTGCGTGACTGCAAAGGTAAACCCGAGCGATTGAATCTGGGCAGCACGTTCGGCATGGCGATGCATGTAGGAGTCCCGTATTCAATGTCCAACACGGTCATTGAATACGTCGAAAATAAGCGGATCGCCTGGCAGACCCGCGGTCCCACGATGATTGGCAAGTTCGTTGGCGGGCGAATCTGGCGCTATGAACTCGAACCTGTCGACGGGGGCACGGCGGTTCGAGAGACCTGGGACATCAGCCAAGAATCCAAGCTGACAAAGCCACTGATCCGCAGCGCCGGAGCGTCTACCAAGAACAACATGGCGACGACGTTGCAAAGGCTGGACATCCTCCTTAACCAAAGCGGGAAGGTCGAATGACTGCCCGCATCTGGCACTGGCCGCGGTTGTTAGACGTCGGGCGATACGGGCGTTAGATGGCCGTCCGAGGCGCGCTCATGGCGGGAATCGCTAAGCAGCTGGGTCACCCAAGTGGTCTGCGGGGGCGGTTAGTCGCTGCGGCGCTCAATCGTGGCAACCGCCGCTTCGTGAGCGCCGCCGTGCAGGCGCTGCAGCTTGATGCGGCGGCGGTGGTCGCCGACGTCGGGTTCGGCGGCGGCGTCGGGCTGAAGTTCCTACTCGACAGCGTCGGTCAACCGGGCCGGGTGCACGGGGTCGAGGTGTCAGACACGATGCTCGGCCAGGCCGCGCGTCGATACCGCCGCGACATCGCGGCCGGGCGGCTGGCGCTGCATACCGGGTCATTGACGCAGCTGCCCTTCACCGATGGCGCATTGAACGGCGTTCTCACCGTCAATACCATCTACTTCATCGCTGAGCTGGATCCTGCATTCACCGAGCTCGCTCGGGTAGTCGGAAACGCGGGTCGGATCGTTGTAGGAGTGGCTGACCCCGATGCGTTGGCCAGGATGCCGTTCACGGGGCACGGCTTTCACATCCGTTCGGTGCCCGTGGTGATCGACGCGCTGCGCGGCGCGGGGCTCGGGGTCGAACACCGTCGAATCAGCCAGGCCGACGATGCGCCCCACCTGCTGATTGCGACTCTGACCCCGCCGCACGTTTAGGGTGAAAGTGCACGCGCACGTGCATGTTTTATGTGCAGCGTTATCGCAGCTTTCTCCAGAATTCATCGACCGCGACTACACCTTCCGCGCAAGGGTGTCGGCGGGGTTTGAGGCCGACATCCGGGAGGTTGCCTCGAAATGAAGCCTGGCAGGGCACAATCCATCCCATGCAGCTAATCGGCTACTCCGCACCACAAGTAGACGTCAGCGCCGTGCCAGGGCTCGGTGGGCTGCTCAGCTGGACCGAAGCCACTGTGCGACAAACCGCGCGGCGCGCCGTTGCGTTGGCGTCGTTGATCGACCGCGTCGGCTCGACGCTGGACGACGTAGCCGAACTGCGGCGCGCTGCCGAGATCATCGCAGCCAATTTGTCCGCGCTCGGTGACAGTGCCGCAGGCATCGACCGAAACGCCGGCAAGATCGCCGAGGAGATTTCCGGCCTGAGTACGGCGGCGCAGGGCATCGACACCCACGCGCAGAAGTTGGCGACGGGCATCGACGAACTCGTCGCGATCCTGCCCACGTTGCGACGGCTCACCGAGATCGTCGATCCGCTGGACAACACCGTTGTGCGCCTCGGTCGCTTCGTCGATCGAATCCCCGGAGCGGGCCGCCGCCGAACCCTGCCGTCTGGCGACGCCGTCCGGTAGTTGCAGCCTCGGAACTGCGGTTTCCTGGTGGAGCTAAGGGGTTCGAACCCCTGCTCCCACCTGCGGAAATATCAGTTGAGCTGCTGCTCGCTCCGTCTCGTTCCGGTTGATTACCCCTCATTACCTGCGGTTTCGTTTTCGGGTCTTGACGGCGTCAAGACTCCGGAGTCTGTATTGCGGTGCCGCACGTCGGCTCGAGAGGCAGTGCCGGCACATCCAGGTCGCTTCGCCTTCGCCAACGGCACCGTCACCGGTGGTTTTGGTGAGTTGTCGACGTGGGTGCAGATCGCCGAACAGATCCTCGACCGGTCTTGCCGCAGCGTCTTGCAGCCGAACCCGCACCGAGCAAGGCGTGTGATCCTCGAAAATGCGGCAGTGCCGCGGTATCCAAGGCGATGGTCCGAGTGGTGCCGCAGTGTCCGTGGTCAACGGTGAGCAGAACTGGTCAGTTGCTGGCAGCCAGGAATTAGCTAGCTCGGCTGCATACCGAAATCTTCTTTTTCCGCGGTATTTGATTTGAAAACTCTATGAACTAGCTAGGATCTTGACTAGCGGTATGTATGTATCGCCACCGTCTCGATCGCAGCGCCCGCGGTTCCCGATGAAGGCAGGAGAAGCCCATGGCCATCAGCGAATTCAACGAGCGCGGCGGCTCTCACGAGGAGGCGATGACAAGCTCGCCGCCAGCCGTGGTGAAGTCGTCGGGGATGTCGAACTCGCACGGTCCCGGCGTCGAGGATCTTGTTCTGGGGCCGCCTGCTTCGATTCCCATCACTTCGAGAGACAAGTTCAGGCGATCGACTTGCGGGGACCAGTATCGGCAGGTCAGTTCGCCCGCCTGGACGCGTAGGGACTAGGGCGAATGTCTTCTTACGTCGCGCGAAGCGACGGATTGAGGCAAAAAGCGCTACATGCTCGCCAGCCGGCCGGCGGTCGGCGGCTACATATGACACTCGGGCAAGTGTTCGATCCGCGAAAGAACGCACTGAATTCGTGGCGGTTAGCGCTGGCGATGTTAGTGATCGTGTTTCATGCCTTTCCGCTCACGGGACGCGACGTGCCGTTCCCGCCGGCTCGGCAGCTTCTGCGCGAAGTAGGGGTCGACGGGTTTTTTGCGATCTCAGGGTTCCTCATTGTCGCCAGCTGGCTCGGCAACCCGCGGCTTCGCAACTTTTTCGTCGCTAGAGCTTTCCGGATCCTCCCCGGGTTCTACACCTGCCTGATCGTCACCGCGTTTGTCATCGCTCCGATCGGCATGGCACTACAAGGCGGTCCGGCCAGCGACCTGCTGTTGTCCACCGCGCCGATCGAGTACGTCCTGAAAAACAGCGCAGTGTGGATGTTTCAGTTCGATGTCGGCAGAACACCACTCGGGATTCCATGGTCCGGCGCGTGGAACTTTTCCCTCTGGACCCTTATATGGGAGCTGCTGTGCTACGTCGCTGTTGCTGTTCTCGGCGTGGTGGGACTTCTCCGTCGCCGGTGGCTTCTCCCTGCCGCGATGGTGGTGGCACTTTCCTGTGCGGCGGTTATTTCGTACACAACCTCGTATTCCGGTTTGGGACCCCATTTAGGGCCTCCTGAAGTAGAAGCTGGGCGCTTCGCCGTCATGTTTCTCGCTGGAGCGCTCGTGTATCAGTTTCGGAATATGATTCCCGCCCGATGGTCACTCGTCGGGGTGAGCGTGGTTATCGTTTTAGCCGCCGGCATGCTGCCTGATTACCGGCTGATCGCCGCCGTTCCGCTTGCTTACGCCGTCATCGTGTCGGGTGCCCTCATCCGTGCCGAGCGGTTCAGACTACGGACGGATCTGTCGTACGGCCTATACATCTACGCGTTTCCGATCCAGCAGCTGCTGGTCATCTGTGGGCTTGGCAGCGTGAATCCGGTTGCGTTCATGGCCCTTTCGGCCCTAGCTACTCTACCGATCGCGGCACTGAGCTGGATCATGGTCGAGAAGCCGGCGATGACTCTAAAGTCTCGTCTCTTGCGGAGCAGATCTGCCCCGGCCGGCACCAGTGTGGAGCTAACCAGCTTGGCCGTCGACCCAAGCGGCGTAGAGGCCGGCGACATCGATGGGAATGACACGTTCCCCGCCCCGGGCGGGGAATCAGCTGCTGGCGCGGTGTCGGTTATCAGTCCGAGTTCGTAACTGGGTACGCAGCGGCGTTGAGCCGGTTACAGGATGACTTAATTTTCTCCCGCGCAGGGCCGGATCTTCGGTTCGAAATGCCTTGCGCGGGCGGGGTTTACTGCAAATGCTCGGACGGTTCGTACATACGGATGCGCACTAACAACGACCCCGACAGCAGCGCAGGCGTCGGTATAGACCGGGACGCTCCGGGCCAAACCCGTCCGATTAGACCCGGCGGCCGCAGTGCTTGGGGCTCGCAAAGTTTCCCTGGTGGAGCTAAGGGGATTCGAACCCCTGACCCCCACACTGCCAGTGTGGTGCGCTACCAACTGCGCCATAGCCCCGAGATGTGCCTGTCGAAGTTACACCACGGCCTGCCAGCCATCAAAGTCGCAGATCAGACTGCGTCATCCAACGCCGAGTCCACCGTTATCGTCGAAGTCTCCGGCGCGAACACCCAGACCACGGCAGCGACCAGCATGATGACACCGCTGACCGTGAAGCCCCAGGCGAAGCTGAAGTGCTCCGCGATCTGACCCACCGCCAGGGCGCCGACGATCGCGCCGAAGTCGGCCATCATCTGAAACGCCGCGACCGGGGTGCCGGCCCGGGCCGAATTGCCCAGGATGTCAGCGATCGCCGCCTGCTGCGGTGACGTGTAGACACCCGACGCCGCACCCGCGATGCAGGCCGCCGTGAGAAAGATCGGCAGAGACGTCGAGACACCGAGCCCGATCGTGGCCACCCCGCAGGCCAATAGCCCGCCGATCAGCAGTGAGCGCCGGCCGATCCGATCGGACAGATAGCCACTGGGCATCACCACGATCACGTTGCCGACCGCGAAGACCGCCAGAACCAGACCCGTCATGCGTGGCCCACGGCCCATCACGTCCGCGATGAACAACGGCACGACCGCCATCCGCACTCCGAACACCGACCACCCGGTGGCAAAGTTCGATACCAGCGCCGCGCGATACGCCCGATGCGCAAACGCGGCACGCATCGTCACTTCTGTGTGCGCATGCTCCAACTCGGCGGGCGCACTCAACGTCGATCGGCGCAGGCTGTAAAACACCACAACCGCCGTCAGCAGCATGGCCACCCCGTAAATGAGGAACGGGGCTCTGAGCCCGAATCCCGCAGTCAGAGTGCCCACGAGCGGCCCGCCGACCATGCCGACCAGGAATGACGTCGCAAAAAGTCCGGCGGCCCGGCCACGCGCATCCGGCGGGCTGATGCGGATCATCAATCCCAGCGCCGAGATGAAGAACATTGTCGACCCAATGCCGCCAATTGCCCGGTATACCAACAGTTCCCAATACGTGTGCACGAATGCGGACAGGCCGGTCGACACCGACACGATCAGTAGACCTGTCACGTAGACCGGCCGCTCCCCCAGCCGCTGCACCAGCAGCCCGCTGGGGGGCGCGAAGAACAGTCGCATCACCGAGAACAAGGTGATCGCGAACGTCACCGCGTCCATGCTGACCCCGAAGGTGCGCGCGTAGGCCGGCAGCACCGGTGACACCACGCCGTAGCCGAGTGCGGCCACCACGTTCGCCCCGATCAGCACCCACGCTTCGCGCGGCAGGCTGGTCTTGCCACGCCGCCACTCAGTCAGGCGGGCGCGTGGGGCGACGAGCATCACCCAATGACTTTATCCACAACCTCTTGCGCTTCTCGCTGGACCTCAGCTAAGTGCTCAGGTCCGCTAAATGATTCGGCGTAGATCTTGTACACATCTTCGGTGCCCGACGGCCGTGCGGCGAACCAGGCGTTGGCCGTGGTCACCTTCAATCCGCCCAGCGCCGCGCCGTTGCCGGGCGCCGTCGTCAGCTTGGCGATGATCCCCTCACCCGCCAACTCCGTGGCACTGACCTGTTCGGGAGACAGCTTGGACAGCCGCGCCTTCTGCTCGCGATCTGCAGGCGCGTCGAGGCGCGCATACGTCGGCGCGCCGTACTTCTCGGTCAGCTCCTGGTAGCGCTGCGACGGCGTCTTGCCCGTGACGGCGAGAATCTCGCTGGCCAGCAGCGCCAAAATGATGCCGTCCTTGTCGGTGGTCCACACCGACCCGTCACGACGCAGGAAGGACGCCCCGGCCGACTCCTCGCCCGCGAAGCCGATGGTGCCGCCGATCAGGCCGTCGACGAACCACTTGAACCCGACCGGCACCTCGACGAGCTTGCGCCCCAGCCCGGCGACCGCGCGGTCGATGATCGACGAGCTGACCGCGGTCTTGCCCACGGCGACGCCGTCGGGCCAGTTCGGCCGGTGCGTGTAGAGGTAGTCGATCGCGACCGCGAGGTAGTGGTTCGGGTTCATCAGCCCGCCGTCGGGGGTGACGATGCCGTGCCGGTCGGAGTCGGCGTCGTTGCCGCTGGCGATCTGATAATGCTCACGGTTGGCGATAAGCGAGGCCATCGCGTCCGGTGAGCTGCAATCCATCCGGATCTTGCCGTCGTGGTCGAGCGTCATGAACCGCCATGTCGCGTCGACCAGCGGGTTGACCACGGTCAGGTCGAGGTTGTGCCGCTCGGCGATCGCGCCCCAGTAGTCGACGCTGGCGCCGCCGAGCGGGTCGGCGCCGATCCGGATGCCCTCCTTGCGGATGATGTCGATGTCGACCACGTTCGGCAGGTCGGCCACGTAGGCGTCCATGTAGTCGTGGCGCTGGACGGTCTGCAGCGCGCGCGTCAGCGGCACCCGCTTCACCGCCTCGCCGTTCTTCAGAATCTCGTTGGCGCGCTTGGCAATTGCATTGGTCGCACCGGTGTCGGCCGGACCACCGTTGGGCGGGTTGTATTTGAAGCCGCCGTCGTAGGGCGGGTTGTGCGACGGGGTCACCACGATCCCGTCGGCCAGTCCGTCGGTGCGACCGCGGTTGTAGGTGAGGATCGCGTGGCTGATCGCGGGGGTCGGCGTGTAGC
This sequence comes from uncultured Actinomycetota bacterium, assembly GCA_963822655.1. Taxonomy (GTDB): domain Bacteria; phylum Actinomycetota; class Actinomycetes; order Mycobacteriales; family Mycobacteriaceae; genus Mycobacterium. The sequence goes on along the minus strand of CAWGIJ010000007.1, from coordinate 76,045 downwards.
GGTCGGCGGAGTCGACGGCCGCGACGACGTCGTTGGCAGCGAGCACCTCCAGTGCCGACACCCAGGCCGGCTCCGAAAGACCGTGGGTGTCGCGGCCGATGAACAGCGGGCCGCTGGTGCCGTGCGCGGCGCGATACTCGACGATCGCCTGGGTGATGGCCAGGATGTGCGCCTCGTTGAAGGCGCCGTTGAGCGCCGAGCCACGGTGACCCGACGTCCCGAATGCCACCTGTTGGGCGACGTCGTCGGGGTTTGGCTGAATCGCGTAATACGCGGTGATCAGATGGGGCAGATCGACAAGGTCTTCGGGGAGTGCCGGCTGACCGGCACGAGGGTTGGCCACCATGTCATCGATTCTGCCTAATAAGCTGCCGGAGCACTCCCCGCAACCGAAGGGATTTCGACGAGTGGCAAGCTCCGCGACGCCGCGCGACTACCGGGAGTTGGCCGCGGTGTTCGCCGGTGGCGCCCTGGGCACCGTGACGCGTACCGTCCTGAGCCTTCTGATGGCCGCCGATCCGGCACGCTGGCCGTGGCCGACGTTTGCAGTCAACATCGTCGGCGCGTTCATGCTCGGCTATTTCACGACCCGCTTGCTGGAACGGCTGCCGCTGTCGAGCTACCGCCGGCCGCTGCTCGGTACGGGCGTGTGCGGCGGACTGACCACCTTCTCCACCATGCAGGTCGAGACGCTGAAAATGATCGAGGACCACCACTACGGCCTTGCGGTCGGATACACCTGTGCCAGCGTCGTTTTGGGGTTGGTCGCGGTCCATCTGGCATCGGCGCTGGTTCGCCGGGCTTCGGTGCGCTGATGATCTGGATCGCAGTGATTCTCGCGGGCGGCGTCGGGGCGGTGCTGCGGTTCCTGGTCGACGGCGCGGTCGCTCGCCGGGCCGGGAAGTCGTTTCCGTTCGGAACGCTCGCGGTGAACATCAGCGGCGCTGTGCTGCTCGGCTTCATCGGCGCGCTGGCGTTGGATCGCTACGCCGCATTGATCGCCGGCACAGCATTCGTGGGCTCGTACACGACTTTCTCTACGTGGATGCTGGAAACGCAGCGACTCGGCGAGGAACATCAGGTGCGCAACGCCACCGCCAACATCATCGTCAGCATCGTGCTGGGCATCGGGGCGGCGCTGGTCGGCCAATGGATCGGCGGCCAGGTGTGAACCAGCCCAGCCTCAAGCTCACGACCTACTTCGACGAACGCCAGCGCGTCGCGCGTGACGGTCGGCGGCCAGGCTTTCTGGCCGACGCGATGCTCGACCTGTTCGACACCCGCGGGATCGCCGCGAGCGTCATGCTGCGTGGCATAGCCAGTTTCGGGCCGCGACAGGTGCTGCGCACCGACGAGTCGCTGAGCCTGTCCGAGGATCCACCGGTGGCGATCGCGGCAGTCGATGTCGAATCGAAGATCAGCGCCCTGGTCGACGACGTGGTGGCGATGACGGGGCGCGGCTTGGTGACGCTGGAGCGCGCGCGCCTGGTCAGCGGCAATGACGACCTGGGTTCCGTCAACGGCGACGCGGTGAAGCTGACGGTCTACATCGGACGCCAGGAACGCGTCGGCGGCCGGCCCGCACACCGCGCGGTGTGCGATCTGCTGTATCAGCGTGGATTCTCTGGTGGCGCAGTCTTTTTGGGGGTCGACGGCACCGCGCACGGCGAGCGATACCGTGCCGCGTTCTTCAGCCGCAATGTCAACGTTCCGTTGATGATCATCTCGGTCGGGGCGGCGGCGCAGGTCTCAGCGGTGGTCGGCGAGCTCAGCACGCTCGCTCCCCGGGCGCTGCTGACCGTCGAGCGGGTGCGGCTGTGCAAACGCGGAGGCGAATTGATCTCCCGGCCGCACCGGTTGCCCGAGGCCGACGACCAGGGGCGTCCGCTCTGGCAGAAGTTGATGGTGCACACCAGCGAGGCCACCGGTCACGACGGCGTCCCGATTCATCGCGCGCTGGTGCATCGTCTGTTGGAGTCCGGAACGGCGCGCGGAGCGACCGCCTTGCGTGGCATCTGGGGCTTTCATGGCGACCATGAGCCGCACGGCGACAAGCTTTTTCAGCTCACGCGACGCATGCCGGTCGTGACGATCATCGTCGACACCCCGGAGTCGATCGCGCGCAGTTTCGACGTCGTCGACGAATTGACCGCCGAGCATGGCCTGGTCACCAGCGAGATGGTCCCGGCCGTCGTGTCCCTCGACGGACCGGGCCGCGACGGCAATGGCCGACTGGCCCGGCACGACTACTGACGCCGTTTATCCCGTCAGCGCAGCGCCGGCAACACCGTGTCCGCCAGCAGCTGAACCGACTTCCACGCTTCGTCGACCGGCATGCCCCCGACAAGCGGATGCAACACCATCGGCCCGAAGTCGGGGGCGTCGCGGACCTCGCCGATCAGCTGGTCGGGAGTGAGGAATCGGTAGCGGCCCGACGCGCGCACCTCGTCGAGCGTCTTGACGCCGGGTAGGTGCATCAGTGAGCGCTGGTCGGCCGACCATCCGCCGTAGGTGACCGCTTCCCACAGGATGTGCTCGCCGAGTTCACGCCACGCCCGATCGGGATCCTCGTGCAGATAGATCATTCCGCGATTCACCGGCCCCGGCATGATGACCAGCGGCGGCATTTCCGCCGCTGCGCACAACTCCCGGTAGTAATCCGCGACGTCGGGCAGATGGTCGGCGAGGCTGAGCGGTAACCGGAACCGCACCGCCCGCCGCGCGGTGACGCGGGCGCCGCCGCCGACATACAACGGTGGATGCGGCCTGCTGTGGGAACCGATGGCCGACCACACCGCGAGCATCCGCTCGAGCAGGGTGTCCATCAGCGGGCCGCGCCTTTTGAAATCGATTCCGAGAGAGTCGTATTCGACGGCTCGATAGCCCAGGCCGACCGTGGTGTGCAACCGGCCGCAGCTCATGTTGTCCACCAGCGCGATGTCCTCGGCGAGGCGGACGGGGTTCCACAGCGGGCCCAGCGCGCAGTCGACGCTGGCGATCAGCGTCGACGTCCGCGCCATAAACATCCCGGCGGTCATGATCGGGTTGCTGCTCCAACCGTGTCCGGTCGCATGGTGTTCGTCGATGCTGACCGTCATGATGCCGCGCGACTCGCCCCACGTGGCCAATTCGATTGCCGCCCGTATCAGTTCGCCCTGTGTACGCGGATCCCCCTGTGGCGAGGCGAAGTTGAAGCGCAGCACCGGCAGCACCATCGTGTGCCTCCGGTCAGGATTCGGCCGGCGAGGCCGCCGACTTCAGGAACGCGCGAAAGTCGGGAAACAGCTTGCGGTCGACGATCTCGATGCGGGTGCCGAAGGCGTCGATGTAGTAGGCGAACAGCGCCAGGTCCGGCGGGGAGATGTCCGCGGTGGCTTCGAACGCGAAGCCCTGCTCTTCGAGCGCCTTTGCCGTTTCGGCGAGGTCGTCGACGAAGTAACCCAGATGGTGCACTGAGTTACCTGCCGCCGCCGTCCACGGGCTCTCCGGCACCTGCTGGATGAGTTCGACGTGCGGCGCCTCGAGTGAATACACGAATGTCGAGGTGAGCTCTCGGGATCCGTTCATGGTGCGGAACGGCAGCGTGTAGGTCAGGGGTGCGATCCAGGTGTAGCCCGCCACCGCACTGAGTCGCTGCATCGCCACGTCGAGATCGGGCACGACAATACCGGTGTGGTAGTAGTCCTCAGGATTTAACGCGAATGTCATTGATTTCCTTATGGTTTCAGACGCAGTCGGATGCGCCGTCGACGACGAAGACCGCCCCGCTGGTGTAACTGCATTGCTCCGTGCACAGAAAAGCGATGGTGGGTGCGATCTCGGTGACCAGTCCAAACCGTCGCAACGGGATGTGCGCCAACTCGGCCTCGACGATCTCCGCGGCGCCGTGCATCGGCGCGGTCATCGGGGTGTCTATCGCGCCCGGCGCGACGGCGTTCACTCGAATTCCCTTGGCCGCCCACTTGACCGCGAGGTTGCGGGTGATGTTGATGATGCCGGACTTGGCCGCGCTGTAGCCCGGAACCATGGGCACCGAGCGCAGCGCCGACATCGACGCCAGATTGACCACGCTGGCTCCCCCGGCCGCGGTCGATGCGCGCAGTGCGCGATACAGCCCCACGCTCAAGCGGTAGGGCCCGGTCAGGTTGAGCGCGACCGACGCTTCGAAGCCATCGGGTTTCGATTCGTCCAGCCCGCCAGGGAAATTCGCGCCCGCGTTGTTCACCAGCACGTCGAGCTGACCGAAGCCGGCGGCAAGCGCGCCCACCGAGTCGTGGTCGGTTATCCCCAGCTGGTGGTAGGCCATGCCGGACAGGTCAGCCTCGTAGTCGGCGGCGGCCGATTTCGTGCCCGTAATGGCGACATGCGCGCCAGCTTCACGGAACAATGACGCTGTCGCGTAACCGATTCCGCTGGTGCCACCGGTGATCAACACCGTGGTCCCGGTGAAGTCGAAGCTGACCTGAGCTGTCATGAGTTCTTCTCGATCTGTTCGGTGAGCCACGCTCGTTCCCAGAAATTCGTGCTGTCTGTCAGCAGCGTTTCCTGCGCGCGCTTCAAGACCGCACGCGCGCCAGGGTGATCGGCCACCAACTCGGCCAGATGAATGGCATGCAAGGGCCGCCCGCCGGCCAGATGGTCGCCCGCCCGCTGCACGAGCGCGTCGGCGCCGGCCAGTTCGACCACATCGGTGGCCACCTCGTCGAAACCCACCGGGTAAAGCTCGGTGGTCGAGCGGTGGTGGAACCAGCCCGAATAGTTCTCCCAGATCGCCCGCACATCCCAGGAGACCTTGCCATACCCTTGCCCCACGTCGTATTCGGCGGGCAGCGTGATCTCGCGCATCAAGGTCATGACATCTTTGCCGGCGTTCATCCCCTCGACCGTCCGGTCGTGAACGTACTGCAGCGCCCCCCGCAAACGGGTCAGCTCGCCCTCGATGCGGTCGGCGCCGGTGATCGGAGCGAAGTGTCCGGTCACCAGCATCTCGGGCCGCAGCGCGCGAACCCGCTCGACCGACGCGATCGCGGTCAGCGCGTCGCGGTAGCGGTCGCCGCGCATGGTGACAAGGTTGGGGATGTGGCCGAAGATCGGCCCGAAGGTGTTACCGCACAGACAGATTCGTTCGTCGGGCAGCCACAGCACGAGCGAGTCATTGGTCTCGCCGCCGGGCACCGCGATCAGCTCGATCCGGCGCCCACCGACCTCGAGCGTGAGGGTGTCGTCGAAGTCGAGGTCGACGACCGGGACGCTCTGGCCGGGTAGTCGTTTGGTGCCGAGCCGGCGCTGGATGGCCGCGATGCCGGTGGCCAGGGTGTTCTTGAACGCAAACGCGCTGCGGCTGGCCCGGTACGGGATGAGCCGCTCGTTGTCATCTCGCCATAGGGTCCAGTTCGATTGTGCGACAACCGTTGTGTCGGGATCGCGAACGCTGTCCAGGCCTCCGACGTGGTCGACGTGGCCCTGCGTGATGATGATGTAGCGTACCGGCGAGGGGTCGACGGCGTCGAAGTTGGCGCGGTGCACCGGGCCTTCGAAACCCATGCCGGTGTTGACGATCACCCGGCCGTCGTCGGTAGTCAGCAGGTAAGCATTCGACAGTCCGGGAGAACACCACAGCCCCGGCGCGATCTGCTCGGCCGCATCCGCGGACGCGGGACGCAGCGCGTCCGCGCCCGGCCGGCTGCGGTAAATCGGATCAGACATCATTCGGGCCGCACGTCGAAGCGATCGAAGTAGAAGTCGAACCTGCGCCGCAACTCGTCGGGCGAGATCCCGAAATGCCGTTCGAGATCGTAGCGGATGTTGCCGTGTTTGCCGCGCGGATTGCCGTCCAGGTACTGCTGAAATCGCTGGCGCACCGCCGGCGTCAATTCTACGTCCCCGCACCGGTAAAGCCTTTCCAGCAAGGGCATTTCGTTGTCGTTGAGGTGGTGGAAGCTGATATCGATGCTGCGATCGGCCGGCACCAGATCGCGGTCGCGCACACAGGCGCCGAGCAGTCGCTGCACCCGGTCGGCCCAGTAGTCGAGTAGCCAGCCCGGCTCGATGCTGGTGCGGCGCAGCCGATCGGAGTAGGCCATCATCGTGATCGCCGACTGGATCACAGCGACCGGGTCACGGTGCGTGAAGGCGACCGTCGCATCGGGGAACGTCGCCATCAGCGGGCCGAGTTGCTCGCAATGCTGTGGGCTCTTGAGGATCCACGTTCGCGGACCACGCAGAAACGTCAACGCCTGCAAGACCTTCTTCAGGTAGGTGTAATGCCGGTGCTGGTCGAGACCAAGGTAGTAGTCGCGCCAATCCGGCACGCGCGCATGCCATTCCAGCACGTAGCCGGCCAGGTCGAGGTCGAGGAGTTCGACCTCCTCTTCGATGGCCTCCGGAAAACGGTCATGCATCGCGGCGACCAGCGGTGCGCTGGCCATCAGCGCCTCGTGTTCGGCCTTCGCCCGCGCGTATCGGGGGTCGACTCCGGACGCGTCAGGTCCCTGACCGAGGGCGGGGATCGGCTCCTGGCTCTCCCAGTACGGCAACGCGCGCCGGCGCGGGTCGGCGGCGATCAGGTTCACCAGATGCGTGGTGCCCGACCGTGGCATCCCGACGACGATGAACGGCTTCTCGATCGGGATCGACTCGATCTCTGGACACCGCTTCAGCAGATCGGTCAACGACAGCCGGTTGCGCAGCAGGCGAACGACGCGCTGCCGCAGCGACGAGCGGGTGAGTTGGGTCAGGCCGTCATCGCTCTCGATCGAGGCGACGTGCGCGACCAGCCGATCCCGGAATCCGTCGGTGCTGTCGAGATCATCGACGCCCGCCTCCGCTACCGCCTCGGCGAGCATCCGGTCGACGTCGAAACGGACGGGCCGAGCCTCGGTGTAATCGAGGATCTGCCGCTGAACGTCGGTGAGCTGCGGGGACGTCAGATCGTCGAGGTCGAGACTCGAAGAGCTCACGCGGCAGCTCCTCCTCGTCGACGCAGCGCCGCAAGCAGATTAACGCCGATCGGTGCCGCGTTTAGCCGCAATCTGCCGGGGTACGCCAAACAAGGCCGTTCAGAAGCCATTTATCCGCCGAAGCATGAAGTGCTGGGAGTTGACGATGTCCGAGATGATTATCGCGTCGCCTGAAGACGTCGTCGCTTTCCTCAAAGCGCAGCACAATCTCATAGAGGACATGTTCGACGAGGTCATCCACGCGTCCGACCCGCACGCCCGGGAAAAGCCGTTTGTGCAATTGCGGCAATTGCTGGCCGTTCACGAGACAGCCGAAGAGATGGTGGTACATCCCCGGGCACGTCGCGAGGTCGAAACTTTCGATTCGATCGTCGACGCCCGCCTCGAAGAGGAACACGATGCCAAGCAGTTGCTGGCGCGGATCGAGAAGATGGAGATCAGCTCGACCGAGTTCATCGACGAGCTCACCAAGCTTCGGGATGCCGTCCTCGATCACGCCCTGCACGAGGAGACCTACGAGTTCCCGAAGTTGGAGAAGCAGCTCGATGCCGACGAGTCCAAACGGCTGACAGCAGCGGTGCGGGCGGCCGAGGCCATCGCGCCGACTCGCCCACACGCCGGAGTCGAGTCACCCCTACTGAATTTCGCAGTCGGACCGTTCGCCTCGATGCTCGACCGTGCTCGCGACCTGATCGAGCGCGGTTTCGACTAGGCCGTCAGGGAGGTGATCCGCCGGATCACTTCGTCGCGGCCCAGGGTGCGCGCGATCAGGAACAGGTCCGGGCTCTTCGTCGAACCGGTCAATCCGACTCGGATCAGCTGGGACGCCTCCCGAATCGACCCGGGGTAGGCCCCGGGATTCTTCTTGTACTCCTTGGCGTTGGCCGCGAAGCCGAACTTCGCGGCGAGATCGCGGATCTGCTGGAACCACTGGACGGGGTCGTCGACGTCCTGGTAGGTCGCGACGAAGTCGCCCGCTAGCGACCGGACCAGGTCGGCGGGCAACCCGCCCAGCCGATCGTCGTCGGCATTCACGAGCGTGAACAGTGCGGCGAAGAAGAAGCCGTACGCGTCTCGGAAATCCGACCACTTGCGCAGGTCTTTCCGCGGGTTGTCGACGCCCTCGCGTTCAACAGCCAGGGCGGCCAACGTCTGGTCGGGGTGAGCTTCGATCACGCCGCTCACCTCGGGGTCGAACTCCGCCGCCCAGGTTGTCAGCGCGGCGTAGATCTGCGGCCCGCTCAGCGTCGCGACGTGGTCGGCGCTGATGTCCTCCAGCTTGACCAGATCCACCAGCGGGCCCGCGCCGCCGCACTCCGCCAACGAGATCGGCGCGGCCAAGGCCTCGGGCAGTGGGGTCTCGGCCAGCCGCCCGTTGGCCAGACCGCGCAGGTAGTACAGCACCGCGTCGGCGGGATAGCCCGAGCGGATATAGAAATCGACGTCGGCTTCGGGATCCTTGCGTTTGGACAGTTTCCGCTTGCCGCCCGGGATCTGCTTCATCAGCAACGCGATGTGCGCGTAGGTGGGCGGCTCAAAACCGAGCGCCTCGAACAGCTGCAGATGCAGCGCCGTCGACGACAACCATTCCTCGCCACGGATCACCAGGTTGCATCGCATCAGGTGGTCGTCGACCGCGTGGGCGAAGTGATACGTCGGAAGCTGCACGGCCGCAGACGATTTGAGGATCACGACGTCGTTGTAGTTGTCCTCCATGGACAATTCGCCACGGATCGCGTCGGTGAAGGTCGCCCGGTTTTCGGTGCGGCCCGGCGAGTGGAAACGCACCACATACGGCGTCCCCTTCTCCAACTGCTCACGGACGGCTGCGAGGTCGGCGTCGCGCCAGAGCGCCCATTCGCCGTAATAACCCGTGGGGCGCTTGAGTTGTTGCTGGCGCGTGCGGATCTCGGCGAGTTGATCGGCGGTGGCGAAGCACAAATACGCCTTGCCGGAGCGCAACATCTCGCGCGCGAAACTCAAGTAGATCGTTGCCCGCTCCGACTGCCGGTACGGCCCGTAGTCGCCGCCGTCCACGCCACCTTCGTCGGGGATGACCCGGAAATAGTCGAAGGCACGAGTGAACTGCTCGTAGGCCCCCGCGACTTCCCGCGACTGGTCGGTGTCTTCGATCCGGACGAAGTAGCGACCGGCGGTCTCGTGGGCGACCGACTGGTCGATCATCGCTGTGTAGATGCCGCCGAGGTGGATGAAGCCGGTCGGCGACGGGGCCAGCCGGGTCACCTGAGCGTCCGCGGGCAGGTCACGCGGCGGGTAGCGCTGTTCCCACTCGCCCGCCTCGGGCAGGTCGGCGGGAAAGAGGCGATCGACCTCGTGCGGCTCCAGCATTCCGGTGACGGCTCCAATCTCGGCAGGTTTGCCTGGTCGATGTTAGTCAGGCTGGTCACGGGCCGTGCCGCCCGTAGGCTGGGCGGGATGAGCGTCGCACCTGACACCACCGTTGCTCTGCAGGACCGCTTCGCCAGCGACCTGCCCGAGATGGCCGTTAGTTGGCAGGCTCAGACCGTCCCCAACCCGCAGCTGCTGGCTTTCAACGCCACGCTGGCCGACGATCTCGGCCTCGACGCATCCTGGCTGCGGAGCCCCGACGGGTTGCGCTTCCTGGTCGGCAACAACGTTCCCGATGGCGCCTCGCCAGTCGCGCAGGCGTATGCCGGCCACCAGTTCGGCGGGTACGTCCCGCGGCTGGGTGACGGCCGGGCGCTGCTGCTGGGTGAGCTCGTCGACGCCGACGGACGACTGCGGGATATTCACCTGAAGGGCTCGGGCGCGACTCCGTTTGCGCGCGGCGGCGACGGCTTGGCGGCGGTGGGGCCGATGCTGCGCGAATACATCGTCAGCGAGGCGATGCACGCACTGGGCGTTCCCACGACCCGGTCGCTGGCCGTGGTGTCGACCGGCAGCCTCGTGCAGCGCGAAACGCCGCTGCCCGGTGCCGTGCTGACCCGCGTCGCCGCCAGCCACCTGCGGGTGGGCAGCTTCGAATATGCCAGCGCGACCCGCAACCTCGACCTGGTGCGCCGCCTGGCCGACCATGCGATCACCCGCCACTACCCTGGCGCGGCGATGCTCGACAGCCCCTACCTTGCGCTGTTCGAAGCCGTAGCCGCCGTCCAGGCCTCGCTGGTGGCGCGGTGGATGCTCGTCGGCTTCGTCCACGGCGTGATGAACACCGACAACATGACGATCTCCGGCGAGACGATCGACTACGGTCCGTGCGCCTTCATGGAGGTCTACAACCCGGACACCGTCTTCAGCTCGATAGACCACTGGGGCCGCTACTCCTACGACAACCAGCCGGACATCGCAGGCTGGAATCTTGCCCGGTTCGCCGAGTCTCTGCTGCCGCTGCTGGCGGACACCGTCGACGAGGGTGTTGCTCTGGCGCAGAAGGCATTTCAAGTGTTCCGCGACCAGTACCACGAGACCTGGACCGAAGGGATGCGGGCCAAGCTGGGGCTCTCTGAAGACGTCGACGCTGAGACGGTCTCGTCGCTGGCCGAGGAGTTGCTGGCGCTGATGAACCAGAGTCGGGTCGACTACACCTCGTTCTTCCGCGCGCTGAGCCGCGACGCCGACGGCTTCGATGTGGCAGGTATCGACGAATGGACTCCCCGCTGGCGAGCGCTGAATCCTGATGCGGCACTGATGGATCGGAGTAATCCCGCCTACATCCCACGCAACCATCTTGTCGAAGAGGCGTTGGCCGCGGCGACAGCCGGTGATCTGAATCCGCTGCAGCAGTTGCTGATTGCGGTCAGCGCGCCCTTCGACGAACGACCGGCACTGCAGCGGTACGCCGCCCCGGCGCCGACCGAGTTCGGCGACTATCGTACGTTCTGCGGCACTTAGACCTTCAGAACATCGCCCCGCTGTTGCACGGCCGCCCGCAGAATGGCCCCGGCAGTGGCGAAGGCCGGCTTCTCGCGATCGGCGGGGTTGACCGGTAAACCTGCGGCGCGCCGCATCACCATCAGAGCGAGGCCGCTGTACGTGCTGTAGGCGACAATCAACAGGTTGGCGCGCGCCGTCTCCCCATTCACCGTCATCACATGCTGCGGTTTACATTCCCATCCCGGCCAGTTGAAGTCAGGCGGTCGCTCGAGGTGCGGCCAATTGACGTTGATGGAAGTGATGTTGCCCAGCAACGGTGCGAGCGCGGCGATGAGGCCGGGCAACTCGACTGTCATGCGGTCGATCCGCGGCCACCACGCTCCGTCGATTTCGCCGCCCAGCTGGCCGGCGACGGAAAGCCGTACCGGATTGGCCGACCGCCAGTCGCTCATCTGTCGGCGGATCGGTCTGCAGCAAACTTGTTGCTTGTCAATGGAAATCCTTCGCGGCTGGCGTCGCTTCCGGCCGACGCAGGAAGCGGAGGGATCCCATTGCCCGCGAGATTTCTGGCTCACGTGTCGTGGTGAATGACCACTGACAACGAAAAGGCTCGCTGGTTACGTTACGCCACCAATCAGGCGCGGAGTAACGCAAGCATCCGCGGTGAGCAGATCACAGGTACAGTGGTGGAAACTTTAAGGAACCAGTGATCATTCAAAGCTGGCGTGACGCGCCCGAGATCCATCCGTCCCAGATTCGCGTCGGTGACGTGATCGGCACGCTGCGCGAAAGCAGCTCGCGCTACACCGTCAAACTGATCAGTGTCCCGCAGACCACACCGCGGCGATGGACCTTCTTCGTCCGCGACGATCGTGGCTCTGACTACACGAATGCATTCGGGGAAGACGACTTAGTTCGCCGCTACGCCAAAGCGGCCTGACACCGGACGCCTACCGAGCGTTCTGTGGCACCAGATGTGACCGAGGCGCCGACCCCAATTTGAAGGTTCTTCGAATCCCCCTGTCCAACAAGGCAGCTGGAGCAACCCTCTTCAGCAAAGCCAACCGGCGCGCAGACGGTCCCGCCGGATAGCGCAGCTTCGGTGAAGCGCTCGTTGCTGCTTCGACGATGACGTCAGCTACCACAGCAGGATCATCTCCTGCGGGAATCGAGTCGGCGAGCACCTTCTTCACGTGGTCGCGGACCGGCCCATAGCCGGCAATCGGCGAGTCGGCGTCGACCGCGGCGGCCTCGAACGAAGTGTTAGTGAACGCGGGCTCCACCGCCGTGACTCGCACGCCGAATTCACGAGTCTCGTGGTCAAGGGACTCCGAATAACCCTCGACCGCATGCTTCGACGCCGAGTACAGCGCGCTATACGGCGCCGGGAGAAAACCCAGCACTGAGCTGATGTTGACGATCCGGCCGGTCCGCTGTGCCCGCAGATGTGTCAGCACCTCGTTCGTCACCCGGATCAGCCCGAAGAAGTTGGTGTCGAAGAGTTGTTGAGCTTGCACGATCGAACTCTCTTCGGCGGCACCGATAACGCCGAATCCGGCGTTGTTGACCAGGATGTCAATGCGACCGGCGCGCTGGACGACGGTCGACACCGCGGCCGCAACCGACTCCTGATCGGTGACGTCGAGTGCGATCATCTCGACGCCGGGAATCGGCTGGGTACGTTGCGGATTGCGGCTTGTCCCAAAAACCTCGAAACCCTTGGCCGCGAACGCGCGCGCGACTGCTTGACCAATTCCCGACGAGGCCCCGGTGATCAGCACCACGGGTGATCGCTGTGTCATGTCTACTCCTAGTAAACCGATAGGTGTACTTCTACTCTCGGCCAACTTACAGCACTTGACGCGGTATGTAAACCGTTCGGTATACTCCGGACATGGACAAGGTTGCGCCGACCAAAGGCGGCCGGGGCGCACGCCAGCGCATTCTGGACACCGCCACGGAGCTGTTCTACCGCGACGGCATCAACGCGACCGGCGTCGAGAAGCTGGCAGCGGAGTCATCGGTCTCCAAACGCACTCTCTACCAACACTTCCCGAGCAAGGCCGCGGTCGTCGAGGAGTACCTGCGCGGCATGGAACAGCAGGTCGCGGACACCGTCATGCACCCCGACGGCAATCTGCCGCCACGCGCCCAAATGCTCGCCGCCTTCGACAACCACACCGCCAATGCCGGGATATTTCGAGGGTGCCCGTTTCACAATGCGGCGGTCGAGGCGGCTGGAGCGATGCCCGCCGTCCACGACATCGTGCGGGCCGCCAAGCTCGGCTTCGCGGACTGGCTCACCGAACTTGCCGGCCGGTGCGGTGCCGCGAATCCGCGACAGCTCGGCAACCAGCTCGCCGTGCTCTACGAGGGCGCGGGCGCGTTGGCGACATCACTGGACGACCCCGAACCATGGGCTCGCGCCAAGAAGGCCGCCGAAACGCTGATTGACGCCGCTATCGGTTAGCGGGCGCCGCGGACCAGCCGTCCCGGCCGTGCGCCCGTGTCGGCGCCGTTGCGACGGGTCACCACGCCGTTGACGACCGTGGAGTCATAGCCCGAGGCCCCCTGAATCAGCCGCTTGCCGCCGGCCGGCAGGTCGTAGGCCATCACCGGTCGGTGCAGGGTGATCGCATCCATGTCGATCACGTTGACGTCGGCGCGTTTTCCGATCTCGACGACACCGCGGTCGGACAGGCCGAACAGTTGCGCGGTGTCATACGACTGCTTGCGGATCACGTACTCCAGCGGCAGCCGCTCGCCGCGGCGCCGGTCGCGCGCCCAGTGCGTGAGCAGGAAGGTCGGGAACGACGCGTCGCAGATCATGCCGCAGTGCGCCCCACCGTCGGACAGACCCAGCACGCCGGCGGGGTGCAGGAGCATCTCGCGAATCGCGTCGTGGTTGCCATGGGCGTAGTTGTAGAACGGCAGCATCAACATCGACGTCGCGTCGTGCTCGAGCATCAGGTCGTAGAGCGTGGACAGTGGATCCTCGCCGCGTTCGGCTGCGATCTTCTCCACGGTGCGCTCGTCGGTGGGCTCGTAGTCGGGCGGGTCCCCCATCGCGTAGGTGCGGCCGAGAGCATACTGCGCGAGCGCAAACATGTTGTCGAACAACAGGGTTGGGTCCGGCGGCAAGTCGTCCTCGGCCAGGATTGCGGCTCTGACGGCCGGCTCGGCCAGCTTCCGCGCAAGCTCGTCGCGGGTGCATTCCGCCTTCAGCCGACGGAAGGTCGGGCGGTGGGTGAACGCGTGGTGGCCGTCGAAGCCGAACAGCATGCCGAACGGTCGCGCGGCGATCTGCGGATAAAGCCGGCTGCCCGCGGCGTGCGCGGCCGCCGAGATGTCGAGCTGCTCGCGCCAGAGATCCGGGGCGGCGTCGACCTGGATCATGCCGAACGAGATCGGCCGGTCGATCTCGGCGCCCAGCCGCTGCATCCACTCCAGCTCTTTCTTGGGCGCGATGATGTCTTCACCGGCGACGCCCTGCGGCGCCAGCTCGAACACCGCCTGCCCGCCGGCGGCCATCGCCCGGCCGAGGCCGAACAGCTCGTCCTCCGCGGCATAGGTTCCCGGCACCGGCTCACCGTCGATCGCCCGGTGACCGATCGTGCGCGACGTCGAAAAGCCCAGCGCCCCAGCCTCGATCGCTTCCTGAACCAGTCGGGCCATGGCCGCGATGTCGTCGGGCGACGCGGGCTCGTTACGGGCACCAGGCTCCCCCATCGCGTAGGCGCGGACCGCGCCGTGGGCGACCTGGCTGCCGACGTCGATGGCGAATTCGCCCTTTCCGATGACGTCGAGGTATTCGGGGTAGCTCTCCCAGCCCCAGGAGATGCCCTCGGTGAGCGCGGCGCCGGGGATGTCCTCGACGCCCTCCATCAGGCCGATCAGCCAGTCCTCCTGGCCCGGACGTACCGGAGCGAATCCGACGCCGCAGTTGCCGGTCACGACCGTGGTCACGCCATGGCCACTGGACGGCTCGAGCAGGGCATCCCAGCTGACCTGGCCGTCGTAGTGGGTGTGGATGTCGACGAAGCCGGGCGCGACGATCTTCCCGGTGGCATCGATGGTCTCGGCGGCATCGCCGTCCAGCGGCGGATCACCCGGACCTCGCCGCCGGATCTCGACGATCTTGCCGTCCTTGACCGCGATGTCGGCGCCGTATCGGTCCGCGCCGGTCCCGTCGACGACGGTTCCACCGGTGATTTTGAGATCGAACACGATAACTCCCTTGGCTGCGCTGCCGGTTGGCTACAGTGACTCCAATAAGGGAATGTAACACCGTTACAGAGGCTTCGGGAGTACTTCGATGACCACCCACCTAACGCCCGGCGTCCGGCGCGAAGACGCGATCGGCGTGCCACCACAGCGGCCGACGCTGGTGCCCGCCGAGCGTTATTACTCGGCGGATTTTGCGCGGCTCGAGGTCGAGCGGATGTGGCACCGGGTGTGGCAGGTGGCCTGCACCGTCGACCACGTCGCCGAGCCGGGCGACTACTTCGAATACCGTTGTGGCCCATACTCGGTGCTCGTTATTCGAGGCGAAGACGGCACGCTGCGTGCCTTTCAGAACGTGTGCCGCCACCGCGGCAACTCGCTGTGTGCCGGCTCCGGATCGGATCTGCGCGAGCTGCGCTGCGGCTATCACGGCTGGACGTGGGACCTGGCCGGAGTGCTCAAGCGGGTTCCCAACCGCAAGGGCTTCGGAACACTGTCTATGGCCGAGTTCCCGTTGTTCGCTGTCCGCGTCGAGACCTGGGAGCGGCTGGTCTTCGTCAATCTCGACCTCGACGCGCCGCCGCTGGCCGACTACCTCGAAGCAGTACCAGATGACATCGCCTGGCTTGGCCTCGGCGACTTCCGTTGCTACGCAACCCTGACCGTCGACGTCGACGCCAACTGGAAGACCATCGCCGACGGGTTCAGCGAGACCTACCACATTCAGACGCTGCACCCGGAGTTGCATCGCTGCATGGACGATGTCTATGCACCACAGACGATTTGGGGGCACGCCGGCAAGTCCGAGCAGCTGTACGGTCTGCCAAGTCCGCATCTCCGACAACCGCTGAGTGACGCCGAGGTGTGGGATGCCTACGTCTGCACCCAGGGCGCGCTGATGGGTGTTGCCGAGGGAACTCCGTACCCGGGTGGGTCCCCGGTGATGGAGGTCATCGCCGAGGAGATCAGAGCTTTCGCCGCATCCCGCGGCGTCGACGTGAGTTGGGCTACCACCGACCAGTTAATGCGGCTGCACCAGTACAACGTCTTCCCGAACCTCACGGTGCTGGTGAATGCCGATCACCTGACCGTGATGTGCGCACGTCCGGGACACGACCCCGACCACGGCGAACTGGTGATGATGTTGTGGATGCGGATGCCACCCGGTGCGCCGCGCGGCACGCCCGCCGACGTCCGGCTGACCGCCGACCAGGCCGAGCCGGGTCTGGTTCTGACTCAGGATATTTCCGTGCTGGCCGGACTGCAGCGCGGCCTGCACCAACCCGGGCTCACCCACCTGACGTTGTCGACCGAAGAACGCCGTGTGATCAATCTGCACCGCAATCTCGACCGCTATCTCGACCTGCCGGAACGAGACCGGATGACGGGAAGCGAGACATGACGGAACCCGTTAACGCCGCGGCGATCCTCGACATCGCAGCGGGCCTGATCGAGCGCGAGGGCGTCGAGGCGTTCACCATGCGAAGGCTCGCCGAGGAGCTCGGCGTGGCGGTTACGTCGATCTACTGGCACGTCGGCGGCCGCGACAAGCTCTTCGACAGCCTGGTCGACCGATTGCTCAGCGAGATGGCGCACCTCCCGATCGAGGGTGATACAGCGGTGGAACGTATTGCGTCGCTGGCCCGTTCGCAACGTCGGGTCCTGATCAGTCGACAACACCTGCTTGCCATCGCGCACGAGCAAGACCGAACGCCGATGCTGTTCTTGCCGATTCAGCAGAAGCTGGCCGCCCTGCTCGCGCAGCTGGGCGTCACCGGGACCGAGGCCGCACTCGTACTGCGCGCGATACAGGTCCACGTGATCTCATCGGCGGTGATGCAGTTCTCGGCGGTTCGCGGAGCCAAACACGAGGAAGAAGACCCCTCGCTCTGGGACGACGAGTGGCCGGATCGCTCTCTGGTTCAGGCGCTGCAGTCCCCCACCGACTACGACGCGGTGTTCGAGTATGGACTCAGCGCGCTGCTGACGACGCTTCCCGGCTAGCTCGTCAGCAGGAAATCGGACACGATGGCGGCCATGTCGTCGATCGCAGCGCGCGGAATCACTTCGAAGCCGTGGGTGCTCAGCGTGGGAAGACAGAGCAGTCCGGCACGAGGGGTCAGCCCGCTCGCCTTCGAGTGCGAAGCATCAGACATGAAGGCGCCCAACGTCGCCGGCTGAGGTTTCAGGCCGCGCGCCGTCGCGATTGCCATCAGTTGGTCCGCAACGTCCTTGTCGTACACGCACAGCGCATCGCTGTACCCGATGATGGGGCCGCCGGTCACCGATGTCGCGTACTCGCGTTCGGTGGGCCCGACGTCCAGGGCGATGGTGAGGGTGCCGGGCAGCGTCGCGCTGGCGTACGAGCCACCCACGCCGCCGATCTCCTCATTTGTGGTGAAGACCAGATATGCATCTTGCGCGGGTCGCCGATCTCCACCGCTCAGCGACCGGGCCGCGCGCAGCAGCGCGGTCACCGCGGCGCGATCATCCATGAAGTAAGCGCCGATGTAGTCGCCGAACTCAACAAGATCTCGCTTGCTGCGATCGACGCACACCCGAGTCCCCGCGTGTACGCCCGCGGCCGCGAGCTGCTCGGGCGTGCGGCCGGTGAAGACGTAGACGTGCTGCCAGTCCAGCGCGCGATCACCCTGGTCGGGTTTGGTCTCCCAGATCCGCGGGCTCTCCTGGGTGGTGTGCTCGGAACCCAGCGTCAACACCGCGGTGAGCTCGCGAATGTCGCCAAGCACAGCGACCGGTCCGAGCCCGAAGTTGCCCGGGTACATCACGCCGAGTTGCGTCATGTGCAGCGTGCCGTCTGGCTCGACCCGTTTGACCAGCATCGACAGCTCGTCCATGTGCGCCAGGATCCGGATTGCGGTGCCCTCGGGGATGGTGCTCGTACGATGCCGATGGTCGGTGGAATCCGACGGATCCGCGGCGATGTAACCGACCAGGTTGCCGGCGTCGTCGGTCCACATGTCATCGACGAGTGGCTCAAGCTCACGCGCGCAGACGCTGCGCACGGCCTCCTCCTGGCCACACGGCCCATACGTCCACAACAGCTCCTGCAACAGGCTGTCAGTCGGGCTCAGGTCACTCAGGCTCATCGGATCCCCTCACGTCTCTGCCCACCGTAACGACGGGTCCGGCCAATGAGACAGTGGTTTGCCAGCAGGAGCGAAGTGGTAGCCGCAGGCTGGACGTTGCGGAATGCTGGGTGCAGCGGGTCGTAAAGCGGATGGTGGAGGTATCGCAGGTGAACGAAGAGCAACTCGAAGAGATGGGATCGGGCCGGGGCTTCATTGCCGCGCTGGATCAAAGTGGCGGAAGCACTCCGAAAGCGCTGGCGCTGTACGGGATTCCCGAGGAGTCGTACGGCAACGAGGTGCAGATGTTCGACCTCATGCACCAGGCGCGCGCCCGACTGATCGAAAGCCCCAGCTTCACCGGCGACAAGATCCTGGCCACCATCCTGTTCGAGCAGACGATGGATCGGACCGTCGCCGGTGAGGACACCGTCGACTTCCTGTGGAAGCAGAAGCACATCGTGCCGTTTGTGAAGGTCGACCAAGGCCTCGCCGACGCGCAGTACGGCGTCCAACTGATGAAGCCGATGACGAAACTCGACCACCTGCTCGAGCGTGCCGTCGACAAAGGTGTATTCGGCACCAAGATGCGCTCATTCATCCTCGAGCCCAACGACGGCGGCATCAAAGCGGTCGTCGACCAGCAGTTCGACTGCGCTGAGCAGATCGCACGGCATGGGCTCATGCCGATCATCGAGCCCGAGGTCAGCATCAAGAGCCCGGACAAGCCAAACGCCGACCGGCTGCTGGTCAACGCGCTTCAGGAGCACCTCGACAACCTTCCCGACGACCGGCAGGTCATGCTCAAACTGACGTTGCCGGACGAGGAAGACCTTTACACACCGCTGATCGAGCATCCCCGCGTCCTGCGGGTCGTCGCGCTGTCCGGCGGTTACAGCCTCGACCAGAGCGCCGACATCCTGGCCCGCAACCATCTGCTGATCGCGAGCTTCTCGCGGGCCTTGACCGAGGGCCTGACCGTCGATCAGAGCGAGGCCGAGTTCGACGACAAGCTCAAGGCCAACATCGACGAGATCTACGCCGCATCGGTGACCTGACCGATCCGCCGACGACCGTGTCGGACTTTCCATAAACTCTCGTTCAAATGCTGGAAGTCCGCCACGAACCGTCCGCGCCCACCCGCACCCTGCGACTCGCGTCGGGTGATCGCATCCCGGCGCACCGCCACGACGACCATCAGATCGTCTACGCGGGCCGCGGCGTCCTGGCCGTCACAACGGACCGAGGATCCTGGGTCGCGCCGGCAACGAGGGCCGTGTGGATCCCAGCCGGCACGTTCCATGCCCACCGCGCGTACGGGGACCTCAAGCTGCACACCGTCGGCCTGGCCGCCGCCGACAATCCGCTGCAGCTCGAGTCGCCGACTGTGCTGATCGTGGGGCCCTTATTGCGCGAGCTGATCATCACGTACACCGGCAGCGACGACGACTCCCCGGAAAGGACGCGGCAGCGTGCGGTATTGCTCGATCAGTTGCGCAGTTCTCCCCAGCAGCCCCTGCACGTACCGACACCGAGCTCTCCCCTACTCGCGGCCGTGTGCGACATCCTGCATGCCGATCCCGCCGACAGTCGAACACTCGCCGATCTCGGTCGCGTGGTCGGCGCCAGCGACCGTACCCTGTCGCGGATGTTCCGCCACGATCTCGGAATGACGTTCCCGCAGTGGCGAACCCAGTTGCGCCTGCATCGCGCGCTGGTACTGCTGGCCGAGCAGATCCCGGTCACGACGGTGGCCCACCAGTGCGGCTGGTCGTCGGCGAGTGCGTTCATCGAGGTGTTCCGGCGCAGCTTCGGTCACACCCCGGGAGCCTCGAAACGAGGGGATACTCACGAATTAGCCCACGCAGCTGACTAATTGGGCTTGGTGGCCCGCCACCGCAGTCGAACCCCGGCCTCGTTGATATGGATATCACTGAACCCGGCCAAACCAAGCCGCTCCCGCAGTTCGTCCGACCGAACGGGGTTGTAGGTATCGCCGATGTGAATGAGCCGAAACATCAGCGAGGCCAGGCGATCGCTTCCGGCAAACACTCCGCCGCGCCGCAGAACACGAAATGCTTCGGCAAAAAGCTTGTCCTGCAACTGATCCGTCGGAATGTGATGCAACATCGTGAAGCAGACGACGGAACTGAAAGCCTCGTTGGGTAAGCCGGTATCGCTGCCATCACCGTGTAGCACGCGCGCGCGATCGCCGTACAGCCGATTCAGCCGCTCAGCCAT
Organism: uncultured Actinomycetota bacterium; assembly: GCA_963822655.1. Classification (GTDB taxonomy): domain Bacteria; phylum Actinomycetota; class Actinomycetes; order Mycobacteriales; family Mycobacteriaceae; genus Mycobacterium. Next base: position 55,677 of record CAWGIJ010000007.1, on the reverse strand, counting down.
CGTCTTGTCCACTTCCACGGCAGTAACCGCGTCAGCACGGTCAACGAGCACCCGCGTTGTCGCGCCGTAGCCGGGTCCGATCTCGAGCGTCTGGTCGCCCAACTCGACGTCGGCAAGTGCCCAGGGCAACAAATCGTCGCGGACCATGGTGGCCCATCCCGCTGAACTACACCGCTTCTGATGCAGCATGTTCATCGCCATGATGTGACGCCCTTCCGTCTGGACATTCGTGCAATACAGACGCTACGAAAGGCGGTGGGTGCTGGCTTCCGAAATAATGCCGCACTGTATCGAAATTCCGCCAGGCGCCGTCGCGACCCGGTTCGGGGCATTCGGCCGCCTATTGGTAACCCGCCGTTGCTGATTCGTTCACGCAACGATCGGCCCCTGAGCAGCGTGAACGGCGATATGCTGGTGCCCTCATACAGTGTCACCGCGTCCGGCGAGGACGGGTGACGGCCTTACATAGGAGGACCCATGACTCGGACTCGCGTGCTCGGTGGCGGCGCAGGCGGCGGCAAGATGCTGGGCGGCGGCGCAGGCGGCGGCAAGATGCTCGGTGGCGGCGCCGGTGGCGGCAAGATGCTCGGCGGCGGCGCAGGCGGCGGCAAGTAGCCCACGCGTCACTCGACCTAACCAACCGGTCTCGTCTCATGTTGAGGCGAGGCCGGTTGCGTTTCAGCGGCTTTCGCACGCGACTCGCGCGCCCTGGCATGAGCGTCGTCGCGGCCCTCTGAATCCGCCGGAATATATGTGCCGGCGCTCTCGTTGCGCCCCACGTGGAGCGGGTGATTTCCGAAACGGCCCGCAGCGGAGGTGAAGCGATGACGACGTCGACTCAAGTTCGGGAAAGCCTGCTGGTGAAGGGCCTCAGTAGACCGGTCTCCCTCAACGCCGTCGATTGGAAGATCAAGCACGACAACCCATCAGCTCCTGCCGCCGAGATTCGAGACGACACTCTCGAGGTCATTCGCACCCTGGCGGACGACGGACTGGTCAAGCTGGGTTCCGTGCGCAGGCATCGGTTCGTCGCCTCGAAACGACCAATGAACAGGACGATGCGCCGGATCTCCCGCCGCTATGTCGACCATTACGACGACCCGAGAACGTGGATGTTCTCGGCGTGGATGTCGTTGACGAACGAAGGTCAGCGACTGGCGCTATCCCTGGAGCAACGAGCGCTCGACTCGTATCAAGACACCTGGGCGGGCAACGACCGATGCGAACATGAAGTGTCGCAAAACGTCTCGCATCGAAACGTATGCGAGCTGAAGCAATTGAGCCGCCAGGTAGCTCGTTGGCAGGCCGAGGGCGACCTGTTGCACCGCAACGTCGCCTAGGACCTCAACGACTCACGGACTCGAGGAAACGACCAGCCCTCAGCTCGGTGCCGAAGCCAGTCGCGAATTCGCCTTGGCTGTAGACGATGTGACCGCCGACAACGGTGGCGCTGACCAAGCCGTCGTTGCGGTTGACCATCCGCTTGACATCGGGCGCACCGGGGTACGGCGCCTCAGCGTAGGCGGCGCTGGAGCCATCGAAGCCGGCCGGATTGATGATCGCCAGGTCGGCCCGGGTGCCGGTACGCAGGTAACCGGCGTCCAGGCCATACCAGTCGGCCAGCTCACCGGTCAGTCGCCGGACCGCGGTCTCGACGGGCATCGAGTGACGTTTGTGGACCCGTTCCAGCATGCGGAGCCCGGAGTTGTAGAACGCCATATTGCGAAGGTGCGCACCGGAATCGGAGAAGCCGATCTGGACGTTCGGCGAGCGCTGCATGCGGTCCAGCACGTCTTCGCGGTCGTTGGCGACAACAATGCGCCACCGCAGCTTTGCGCCGTGCTCGACGGCGAGGTCGAGCAGTGCGTCGACGGGTTCGATACCGCGGATGGCCGCGACGTCAGCGAAGGACCGGCCAACGACTGAAGAGTCTGGGCACGCGACGATCTCGGCGTCCGACAGGTCTCGACTCCACACTCGCGGGCCGAAGTGCTCGGTCATCTCGTTGCGGAATCGGCGACGGTATGACTCGTCGGCGAGCAGCTTGCCGCGGCTCATCTCGTCACGGAAGTTGAGCGCAGCCGAGCCGGACCCGAACTCCTCGAACACGACGAGATCGACACCGTCGGCATACATTTCGAACGGCACGGGCAGGTGCTGCCAACGGAAGTTCCCGCCCGCCCGGTTGGTCAGGCTGGCGGCCAGCAAGGTCAGCCGCGCCGCCCTGCGGTCGGCCTTGACGTCGGCGGCCGCGATCAACGTGGTCTTCAACGGTCGCCGGAATCCGCGGCCGATGCTCTGCGCCAGATAGCGGGAGACCTCGGATTGGCGCGCCAGGTTCGGCGTGCTCTGGTGAACGCGGCCCCGTTGCCGCAGAACGGTATTGAGCGTGCTGAATTCCGACCAGGTCGCATAGGTCGAGGGCAACTGCCGAGCCGGGAAGCGGGTCCCTTCGAGCTTGGAGAACGAACTGCGCAGCGTCGACAACCCGATGAAACCGGCGTCGAGCGCGTCACAGAGCATCTGCTGCATCTGACTGATTTGAGCGCGGGTCGGCCGGTAATCGGCGTCGACCGACTGCCCCAGGCCGAGCACCGAGGCGCGGATGTCGGAGTGGCCGATGAACGCAGCGACGTTCGCGCCCAGCGGCAGCGAGTCCAGCGCCTTCACATACTCGGCCGGGCCGGTCCACGTCTTGGCCTCCTTGACCGAGTCGTGCACGATCTGCCATGGCAACGCCTCCACGCGGGCAAACATGTCCGCGCAGTCGTCGGCGTCGCTGTAGACCGTCGACAGCGAGCAATTGCCGAGAATCACCGAGGTGGTTCCGTGCCGGACCGATTCGCCGAGGCCGGGGCTGAGCAGGACTTCGGCGTCATAGTGGGTGTGCACGTCGATCAGTCCGGGCGTCACCCATTGACCACGGGCGTCGACCTCGCGGACGCCCTCCGGCAGGCCCGGCGCGACGGCCGCCACCTTTCCGTCACGGACTCCGACGTCGGCTGTGATCGGCGCCGCACCCGTTCCGTCGAACACTGTCCCGCCACGAATGACCACTTCAAAGTTCGACATCTCACTCCACTCTTCGATACTTTCCGGTATCCAGTCGATACCAGGGAGTATGCTTTCGCGCATGTCGCCTGTCAAGCCACCACGAACCCGCCCCACTCGGGTCGAGGTACGGGATCGCATTCTGGACGCGGCCTCGAAAGTCTTCGCCGCCGAAGGCTTTGCCGGGGCCACCATCGACGCCATCGGTCAGGCCGCGGGATTCACCAAGGGCGCGGTCTACTCCAACTTCGGCTCCAAGGACGAACTGTTCCTGGCCCTGCTCGACCGCGAATTCGAACTGCGCGGCGAACAGATCGCGACGGCGCTGGAAAGCGGCGGCGACATCGCCACGGCCGCACAGTCGTTGAGCCGGTCGGTCCTCGACTCGGTGCATGACCACGCCGACTACTACGTGCTGTTCGTCGAGTACTGGCTGCGCGCCGTCCGCGACCCGGAGCTGCGCGAGCGCCTGATCGCACGTCGGCGTGCCGCCGCAGCCGATCAGGCGGACAACTTCGCCGAATCGGCCACGAATGTGGCGTCCGGCCGGCAACTGGCCGACCTCGCCCAACTCGTCGTCACCGTCAACCTGGGTATTGCCATGGAGGAAGTCCTGCGCCCGGGGACAATCGACCCCGACCTCCTCGCGCAACTGATCACCGCCCTGCTGGAATCTGTGGCCGTCCAGGGCGATTAGGAGCAACACATGGACACGCAGAATGAGACGGACCCCCCGGCGGTGATCACCGCGACCGGGCTGGGCGTCGACGGCGAGCACGGGCCGCTGTTCTCCGGCATCGACTTGGCGCTCCCCGCAGGCTTTCACGCCATCCAGATGCCCGGCGGACCCGGTCAGACGACCTTGCTGATGACGCTGGCGGGCCGCTTCAAGCCCACGCACGGAACCCTGACCGTGCGCGGCGACACGAAGCCGCGGGCGATTCGCCGGCACTGCGCGATCGCCGCCTTCCCCGACATCGACGAACTCGAGGAGTCGGTGACCGTGCAGACGGTGCTCGCCGAGCAGCGGCGCTGGCTCGCACCGTGGTACGCACAGATTCCCCGCGAGGCCGGCCACCACAAGATGCGCGAGGTGTTCGGCGACACCGCGCCGCCGTCGGCGGGCACCTACATCGTCGAATTGTCCGATCTGGAGCTGTTTTTGCTGCGGATCACACTGGCCACCTTGTCGAATCGTCCGATCCTCGTGGTCGGCGATCTCGAACAGGTACGCGACAACACGCGCCGCGCCATCGCGGTGGAACGATTGGGCGCGCTCGCCACGCAGTGCACGGTTGTCGTCGGGGTGACGAATCCGCTCGGCAGCGACGCACCGGACCACGAACTGCACGATCACCGCATCCTCACCGAGGGAGACTGACGATGCTTGCTGGACTCGCATTCGGCTCGGAAATCAAACGCTTCGGCCGCAGCCGGTTGACCCGGGTCGCCATCGTTGTGCTGATCCTGCTGCCATTGGTCTACGGGGCGCTGTACCTGTGGGCGTTCTGGGACCCGTTCGGGCACGTGAACAAAATGCCTGTGGCACTGGTCAATTCCGACAAGGGCGCGGTCGTCTCGGGGCAGCCGTTCAACGCGGGCGCCGAGATCTCCAAGAGCCTGACCACCGACGGCAGTCTCGACTGGCACGTCGTCAACCTCAAAGAGGCGCGTGACGGCGTCGACCACGGCAAGTACTACTTCATGGTCGAGCTGCCGCCGGACTTCAGCGAGGCGATCGCCTCGCCGGTGACCGGGCAGCCGAAGAAGGCCAACCTGATCGCGGTCTACAACGACGCGAACAACTACATTTCGACCAGCATCGGTCGCACCGCAATCGGCCAAGTGCTCAACGCCGTCTCGTCACGGATCTCCGGCCAGGCGGTCAATCAAATGCTGTCGGTGGTGGTTTCGTCCGGATCAGGCATCAAGCAGGCCGCCGATGGCGCCGGCCAGCTCGCCGACGGAGCCAGTCGGCTCGCGGGCGGCCTGGACACCGCACGGTCCGGCTCGGCGACGCTGGCCGACGGCGCACGACAACTCTCCGACGGCATCAACTCGGCGACCCAGCCGCTACTCGACGTGAGCAAGGCGCTGTCCCAAATCGGCGGCAGCACTGAACAATTGCAGCAGGGCGCCAACGCGCTGCAGCAAGCCAACGACCAGATCGGTGCGATTGCCACGGCACAGGACAGCGCCGCCGGTGCGCTGTCGCCGGCCATCGACCAGCTCTCCGCGCGACAGGATCCGTTGGCGAACACCTTGCGGGGTGTGCAGGATCAACTCCGCCAGCACCAGTTCACCCCACAGGTCCGCCAGAGCCTCACCGACGCGCGCAATGCCGCGATCAACATGACGTCCGGGCTGCGCACACCGGGCAGCCCGCTCGCGTCCGCGCTCGACAACGTCGGCCGCAAGGGCCAGGAACTGACGAACAAGCTCACTCAATTGCGTGACGGAGCCCAGCAGGTCGCCGATGGCAACGCCCAATTGGCAAGCGGCATAGCCAAACTCGACGATGGCGCCCAGCAACTCAAGTCCGGCTCGGCCGAGCTTGCGACAAAGCTGAGCGACGGGGCCAAACAGGTTCCCACCTGGACCCAACAGCAGAAGGACGCCGTCGCCGACACCATCGGCGGCCCGGTGCAGCTGGAGACCTCGCACGAGAACGCGGCGCCGAACTTCGGCACCGGCATGGCACCGTTCTTCCTCACGCTGGCATTGTTCTTCGGCGCGTTGGTCCTCTGGATGATATTGCGGCCCTTGCAGAGTCGCGCGATCGCCGCTGAGGTGCTGCCGATCCGGGTGGCGTTGGCCAGCTATCTTCCCGCCGCCGTCATCGCGATGTTCCAGGCGATCATCCTGTACTGCGTGGTGCGCTTCGGCCTCGGCATGCACGTCGTGCACCCCGCATCGATGCTCGGCTTCATGATCCTGATCTCGTTCGCGTTCGTCGCCGCAACGCAGGCGATCAACGCGCTCGTCGGCCCCGCGGTGGGCAGGGTGCTCATCATGGCGCTGCTCATGCTGCAACTGGTCAGCGCCGGCGGGATGTATCCGGTCGAGACGACCTCCAAGCCGTTCCAGGTCTTACACCGCTTCGACCCGATGACGTACGGCGTCAACGGGCTTCGGCAGCTCATCCTCGGCGGCATCGACAACCGGCTGTGGCAGGCGATCGTGGTGCTGATCGGCATCTGGGTTGTCGCGATCGGGGTCTCGTGCCTGTCGGCCCGACGAGATCAGCTCTGGAATCTCGACCGGCTGATACCGGCGATAAAGATGTAGGCTGCTAGGCACGCCGAGCTGGGCCGATACCGCGACAGGGATGGCTGACGGTCGATCCAGCGGGGCGCCGGCAGGAGCACAGACGATGACGTCATTAGAGCTGACCAGCAGTGGCACAGCGGATTTCGCCGAGGGCGGCGTCTACTTCATCGGTAACGCCACCACGCTGATCCGCTATGGCGGACTTACGATCCTGACCGATCCGGCCTTTCTCCATAAAGGCGAGCACGTGTACCTCGGTCATGGCATCTGGGCCCGGCGTGAGGTCGAGCCGGCTTGTCAGGTCGCGGACCTGCCGCCGATCGACGTAATCATCTTGTCGCACTACCACGGCGACCATTTCGACGACGTCGCCGCGCAGGAACTCGACAAGAACCTACCGATCGTGTCCACCGCCGACGCGGTGGCAAAGCTCAGTGCCCTGGGCTTCGGACGCGGCCATCCTCTGGAGACATGGGAGTCCCTGGAAGTACGCAAAGGCGACGCGACGGTGACGATCACTGCGATGCCGGCCAAACATGCCACCGAAGAAGCGGTCAACGAACTGCTGATGCCGGTCAACGGGCACCTGCTCGACTTCAGCCGCGACGGCGATCACCTCTACCGGCTCTATATCACCGGCGACACGATGCTCGTCGACAGCCTCGAAGACATCCCGCGGCGCTACCCCGACATCGACCTCGGACTCATCCATACCGGTGGCACCACCTTCCTCGTCACGGTGGTCACGATGACGGGCGAGCAAGGTGTACAGGCGGTCGAGATCACCAAACCCCGCATCGCGATTCCGATCCACTACAACGACTTTTCGGTCTTCCTCTCCGGGCTCGACGATTTCAAGAAGGCCGCCGAAGCGTCGACCACGGACACCAGGTTCGTCTACCTCGCGCACGGAGAGACCTACACCTTCACACCGCGAACCTGATCGGACAGCTCTCCGTCGCGAGTCTGTGAGCATTCGTTAACGAACCGGTCGTCAATTACGTGCCTGCTGTGCAGACGCCGCTGCCACAATTGCTCCCTGCGACAACCAGCGCGCCGCGCCGATCGAGCGAGTAGGACTCACGATGACCGATGTCGACCAGACAGCCAGTGGCGTCCGCGCCGACCTCAACGAGCATTCCCGCACCGGCATGGGTGCGCACGCGCTGCAGCGCGCGATCACCGACCACATCCGCTACTCCATCGGCCGGCCGGCCGCGGCGCTGCGGCCCGAGCACTACTACCGGGCGCTCGCGCTGGCGGTCCGCGACCGGATGCAGGACCGCCGGGTGGCGTCGACGCAGACCTCGCTGGACCTCGGCCGCAAGGTCACCTGCTATCTATCCGCCGAGTTCCTGATGGGCCCGCAGCTCGGGAACAACCTGCTGAACCTGCGCCTCGAGCAGGCCGCGAAGACCGCGCTGGCCGCGATGGGTCAGGACCTCGACGAGGTGCTGGCGTGCGAGGCCGAGCCCGGCCTGGGCAACGGTGGCCTCGGTCGGCTGGCCGCGTGTTACCTGGACTCGCTGGCCACCCTCGAGCGCCCCGCGATCGGCTACGGCATCCGCTACGAGTTCGGCATCTTCAACCAGGAGATCCGCGACGGCTGGCAGGTCGAGAAGACCGACAACTGGCTGGTCAACGGAAATGCCTGGGAGATCGCCAAACCCGACGTGAACTACCTGGTGAAATGGGGCGGCTACGCCGAGCACTACACCGACAACGCCGGTGTCGACCGCGTCCGCTGGGTGCCCGGCCGGCTGCTGAAGGGCGTCGCCTACGACACCCCCATCCAGGGCTACGGCGTCAACACCTGCAACGTGCTCACCCTCTGGAGCGCGCGCGCCGTCGAGTCGTTCGCACTGGAAGCCTTCAACACGGGCGACTACTACAAGGCCGTCGAAGACGAGGTGACCTCGGAAACGGTCACCAAGGTGCTTTACCCCAACGACGAGCCGGATGCCGGCAAGCGTTTGCGCCTGCTGCAGCAGTACTTCTTCGTGTCCTGCTCGCTGCAGCACGTTTTGCACATCATGGACGACCTCGCCGACGCCGGCGTCCGTGAACTTCCGCAGCGATTTGCCCTGCAGCTCAACGACACTCACCCCTCGATCGGTGTCGCCGAGCTCATGCGCCTGCTGGTCGACGAGCGCGACCTGGACTGGAACGAGGCATGGGCGATCACCGTCGCAACGTTCGGCTACACCAACCACACCCTGCTGCCGGAGGCGCTGGAGAAGTGGCCGCTGGAGCTGTTCGCCGATTCGCTGCCACGGCACCTGGAGATCATCTACGAGATCAACAGCCGCTTCCTCGACGAGGTCCGTGCCAAGTTCCCGGGTGACGAGGACCGCGTTCGCCGCATGTCGCTGATCGGCGAGGACGGCGGCAAGAACGTCCGGATGGCCCACCTCGCCACGGTCGGCAGCCACGCCGTCAACGGAGTCGCGGCGCTGCACTCGGAGCTGCTCAAAGAGAGTGTGCTCAAGGACTTCTACGAGCTGTGGCCGGAGCGGTTCAGCAACAAGACCAACGGTGTGACGCCGCGGCGCTTCCTGGCGCTGGCCAACCCGGGTCTGCGTGAACTGCTGGACCGCACCATCGGTGACGGCTGGCTGAAGGACCTGGACCGCCTGCGCGGCCTCGAGGCATTCGTCGACGACACGTCATTCCGCGCGCAGTGGCGCGACATCAAGCGCGGCAACAAGTCCCGCCTGTCCAAGTATCTGCGCACCGCGACGGGAATCGAGCTCAACCCCGACTGGATGTTCGACATTCAGGTCAAGCGGATCCATGAATACAAGCGCCAGCACCTGAGCGTGCTGCACATCATCGCGCTCTACCACCGCCTCAAGCAGAATCCGGGGTTGTCGATCCCGCAGCGCGCGTTCATCTTCGGCGGTAAGGCCGCCCCCGGCTACTTCATGGCGAAGCGAATCATCAAGCTGATCAACGCCGTTGGCGAGACGATCAACAATGACCCCGAGGTCAACAAATTCCTCAAAGTCGCGTTCGTGCCGAACTTCAGCGTGAAGAACGCCCAACTGATCTACCCGGCCGCGGACTTGTCCGAGCAGATCTCCACCGCCGGCAAGGAAGCGTCGGGAACCGGGAACATGAAGTTCATGATCAACGGCGCTCTCACCATCGGCACGCTCGACGGCGCCAACGTCGAGATGCGCGACGAGGTCGGTGCCGAGAACTTCTTCCTGTTCGGCCTGACCGAGTCCGAGGTCGAAGAAGTCAAGGCCAGCGGGTACCGCCCGGAGGACTACATCGAGGGCAACGAGGAGCTGCGCTCGGTGCTGAATCTCATTAGCTGCGGCCAGTTCTCGCACGGCGACACCGAGGTGTTCAAACCGCTGGTGGACAACCTGCGTTACGACGACCCGTTCCTGGTGTGCGCCGACTTCGCGGCGTACGTGGCCGCGCAGGAGCAGGTGAGTGCGGCGTGGCAGGACAAGGACGCGTGGACGAAGATGTCCATCCTGAACACCGCCCGCAGCGGCAAGTTCTCGTCGGACCGGGCGATCGCCGAGTACTGCGACGAGATCTGGAACGTGTGGCCGCTGTCCGTGACGATGTGAACCGACCCGTCACGGCCGAGACGCCTCGCGCTTCGGCGGGATGGGCAGGCGGGCGCTCTCGTCGAGGTCGACGTCGAGGGCGTTGAGCATCAACGCCAGACCGGCGTAGCGGTTGATCACCATCAGCACCTCGACGGTGGCCTGCGAGCCGAGGCTCTGGTGGACGCGGTCAAACGTCTGTGCCGACACACTCTGGGTGGTCAGCAGTTCCGTGGTGAGCCCTAGCACCGCGAGTTCGGTTGCGTCGAACGGTATTGTCTGCCAGTCGGTGTCGGAGAGAATGGCGTTGATCTCCGCCACCGTGACGCCTGCGGCGCGGGCGACGTCGCGGTGCTGGCCGAGTTCGTAGGCGCAGTCCATCAGATGGGCGGTGCGCAGCACGACGAGTTCGCGCAGCCTGGTCGGCAGAGTCGGGCTGGTGAGGGCGGCGTCACCCGCGGCCATCCAGCCGCCGAACACCTTGTCGGCGTTGGCCAGCGCGCGGTAGACGTTGAGATTGCCGCGCGCGTTGGTCAATTCGCGGGCCCGCGGCGTCATGTCGGCCGGGTCGCGATAGGCGATTCGCGTCATCGGACGTCTCCTCCGGGCAGGAATCGGGCGTCGGTGTCGATGTCGACGTCGACCGCGTTGAGCACCAGCGCCAGACCGTAGTAGCAACTGACGAGCATCAGCAGTTCGGTGAGCCCTTCGTCGCCGAAGACGTTGCGGGCGGCCGCGAAAGACTCGTCGCCGAGCGTGCGCGTGTTGGACAGTTCGGTCACCACGTCGAGCAGAAGGCGTTCGGTGTCGTCGAAATCAGCATCGAAGTCGTCGGTCTCGACGATCGCGCTGATCTGCTGTTCGCTCAGGCCGGCGTCGCGAGCGATTCCGATGTGCTGGCTGAGTTCGTAGCGGGAGTTCTGCAGACGGGCCACGCGCAGAATGACCAGTTCGCGCATCCGCAGGCTGAAGGTAGGGCTGTCGAACAACTCGTCGACCATCTGCGTCCACCCGAGGAAAACATCCGGCGCGTTGGCGAGCACGCGGAATACGTTGAGCGCGCCACGACGGGCCATGAAATCGCGGACAGCTTCAGACTCTTGTTCGGGAGCGACGAGCGGGATCCGCGACATCGGTTTCCTCTCTTGGTTATTCGCTTCGAGCAGCGAGTGTCAGTGTCCAGTCCAGCGTCGCGAACGGCTGGTCGACCCGGGTTCCGTCGGGCGCGACTCCTGGTTGATGGCGGTCGAAATCTGCCTTGAGTGAGTCTTGCACCGCGAAGACCGCGTCGCGGTCGATATACGGGTCGTCGCGCAGGAACACTTGGGTGATCAGCGGGTCGTACCCGTTCGCGTGCACCCAGAAGTGCACGTGCTGGGGCCGCATCGGTGATCGGTTGGCCGCTCGCAGAATCTCCCCGCATGGACCGTCGGTAGGCACCGGATAGTAACGCGGTGTGATGGATCGATACCAGAATCGCCCATCATCGTCGGTCCTCAGCAGGGCTCGCATGGCGAATTCGTCGTGCAGCTTCTCGGTCTGCTGCACGTCGTAGAAGCCATCGCCGTCGCTGTGCCAGGTGTCGACCTTCGCGCCGGCGATCGGGTGGCCTTCGTCGTCGACCACCCGGCCAGTGACGAACATCGTTGTGCCAGTGACACCGTCGGAGATGTCGGCACCGTTGTCGGCGGAGGGCCGCCCCTCGACATAGAACGGCCCGAGCAGCGCCGAGTCGGTGGTCGACGCTTCGGTGTGCTGGTTGATCTTGTCCAACAGCATGCTCAACCCCAGGATGTCGGAGAGCAGCACCACCTCCTGGCGGGTGGGCGTTGAAATTTTGCCCACTCGCTCAAGGAAATCCATGGCGGCGAACCATTCGTCACCGGTCAGCCGCACCTCGCGGGCAAAGTCGTGCAGGTGTTGCACCAGACTCTGGAACAGCTCGCGAAATCGCGGGTCGGTCGATTCGTCGAAAGTCTCTCGCACGGCTGCGGTGAGCGTCTGCTCGGTCAGGTTGGATGACATCGGTGTGCCTTTCTGCAGGATCCTCAGGGCCGGAGAACGACGCGGCCGGCAGTGTGGTCGGCCACGGCCTGGTATGCGGCGATGGCGTCGTCGAGCGCGTAGATGCCGGTGATGGGCAGCGGCCGGAACGCGCCGGACTCGAAATAGGGCGCCATCCGCTCGAGACGCCGTGCCGAGTCGATGATGCTCAGCTTTCCGCTGTCGACGCCGAGGATCTGGGTTTCGTTGTGGTACAGGTCGCGCAGGTTGATTTCCACTACCGGCGAGCCGACGGCGCTGATCACCACGAGTCGGCCGCGCTGGGCCGCGCTGGCCAAGGCCGATGCCGTAGTGACTCCACCCACCGCGTCGTACACCACCTCGGCGCCCCTGCCATCGGTCAGGCGTTCGATCTCAGCGCTGACCACGTCGCCGGCCGCGTCGAACGTGACGAAGTGGTCGATGACCGATGCGGCCGGAGTATCCGGTCCCGGTTGGCGGCGGTCGATGCCAATCACGTTGGCGCCGAGCGCGTGTGCGATTTGCGCGACCGCTCCCCCGACACCACCCGATGCGCCGAATACGGCGACGGTTTCGCCGGCCACCAGTTGCGCGGTTTCCACCAGCCCGTACCACGCCACGACGAAGTTGACGCCGACGGTGGCCGCTTCGTCGAAGCTGAGTTGCTCGGGTTTGCGCACCAGGGCCTCGACGGGAACCGAGATCAACTCCGCATGCGAACCGTCGCGGCTGAACCCGGCATCTCCCCCGGTACCCCAGACGCCGACGCCCTCCCATTCCGGCGGGCCGTCGGTGACAACACCCGCAAAGTCGCGCCCGGGAGTCCGCGGCAACACGGTCCAATCCATGCCACCGGCAACGTTTTTCACGTCGGACGGATTGACGGACGCAGCTTCGACGCGAACCACGGCCTCGGCCGCCGTCGCAATCGGATCCCGCATGTCTTCCACGCGCAGGACACCGGGATTACCGAACTCCTGAAAACGCAATGCCTGCATGGGTTCAAGCCAACACCTCCCGAAGCATCGCGTCCAACGAAAAATTACGAATGCTTCTATCGTCAAAAGCGATAGGATGCCGCGATGGAACTTCGGCACCTCGAGTACTTCGTCGCGGTGGCGGCCGAGCTGAACTTCTCACGGGCAGCTCAGCGGGTTCACGTTGTGCAGTCCGCTCTCTCGGCGTCGGTAGGCAGGCTCGAAAACGAACTGGGAGTCGAGCTGTTCGACCGGTCGAAGCGCCAGATCGCCCTCACTCCGGCCGGCGAGGTGTTCCTCACCCACGCTCGCCAGGTAATGCACACGGCGCAGCGGGCACGAACGTCGATGGAGGCCTTCCGGGATCAGCTCACCGGCAACGTCACCCTCGGTACGTTGATGTCGTGGGGCACGCTGAATCTGCCTGCCGCCCTTGACGCATTCCGCACAGACAATCCCCTTGTGACGGTTCGACTGCGCCAAAGCGTCACCGGCTCGGCCGGACATCTTGCCGCGATCGCCGACGGGCAGATGGATCTCGCGCTGGTGTCGATCAACGCGCCGGGATCGCCGTTGGTCGCGTTGCGGGAGTTGATGCGCGAGCCGATGGTGTTCGTCTGCGACGGCGACCACCCGCTTGCCCATCGTCGCCGGGTGGAACTGGCCGACCTGGGCGGGTACGACTTCATCCACTTCCCGACCGGTTGGGGAATTCGGCAACGCCTCGACCAGGGTTTCGCCGCGGCGGGCGCGCATCCGTTGAGCGCGTACGAAGTCGCCGACTATGCGATGACCGCCGAGCTGATCCGGCACCGACTTGCCGCCACCATCCTGCCCGCCAGCGTGGCCGCCAGATTCCCCGACCTGCACACCATTCCGCTACGTCCGGCGATGACCTGGACGCTGTCGGTCGCCACCGCGGCATCCCAGAGCGCCAACCGCACGATCATCGCGCTGGTCGATACGCTCGCCCGTCACGTCGACTGAGGCTCAACCTCTTTCGCGCCGGTGGTGGGCCGGACAGCACCCCACAGTCCGGTCCCGACGCCGACGACGGCACCGCCCAATCCGATCAGTCGCTGCGACGGCTTCATCCGGTCATGCACGCTCATGCCGCCGAGAAGATCGGCCGCGTCGGCACCGGCGGAGGCCAGGAACCACCCCCGGGTGTTCCTTCCGCGCAACGCCGCCGCGGCCAGCAAGCCGCCGATCAACGCGTCGCGGTAACCCATCGACCTCAATAACAGCTGCGCGGTGGGCGAAGGTTCGTCGGGATCGCCCCACAGCCGATTGGCCCGCAGGGGGTCGACGAGAAACGAGAGGCCCGAGGCGAGTCGGATGCTGCCCACGGCCAGCGCCGCGCGGTCGATAGTCACAGTGCGTCAGCCTAATGCCGGCGAGCGTCGAGTTGCCGGGCGTTGTCGCGGGTGATTTCCCATCAAGTCGACGTTCGTGCTTACAGCGAGATGTCAGAATTCATCGAATCAACGAGGAAGCGAACCCATGACCGATGCATTGCCTCCGACCTCCGCACCGAGGTTCGAACCCGACGAGGGCTGGGTGCCCGCCGACGAACGGCGGTTCGGCCTGGACCGGCGCACCCTGCGTCCGACGCTCGCCGTGTTCGCGCTCGTCTTCGTGATGTCGGTTGTACTGCCGGTCATCAATGCGACGGTGCCCTACCGCGACATCGTCCGGGCCGGCGATGTCATGGAGATCGAAGGCGACGTGACGTTCGTCCCGGAGGCCGGGTGGGGCATCACCTCGGGTGTGCGCGCTAAGCACGCGCCGATATCCGGTCGATACCCCGCCTCGGCCACCGTCGAGGACGGAGCGCTGAAATTCACCGTCCGCACCGGGGCGTTTCAAGGCGACGCCGACCAACTGCTGGACCAGATCCAGACGACGTCGGACGCCCTGAACCAAGGCCGCGGCGTTCACATCGCCGGCGCGCCCGCCACGATCGTCACCGCCCAGGGCAGACAGGGCGCGACGGTACGCGTCACCGGACCACACACCGGCGGCTTGATCGCCGCGTTCGTCTTCGACAACCGCGGAGTCGAAGCAATCGCCACCGGACCGACCGACGCCGGAACCGAGCAGAGCGCCGTCGTCCTGCGAATGATCAGCAGTATCAACGAATCCACGCAGGACAAGCGATGAACCTCACCGAGCTCGATCGCGCGCGCGACGTCGCCCTCGACGTGTCCGGCTGGGGCCGGCGGTTCGTCTTTTACCAACCACGCAATTTCGCGTTCTGGGGCTATCTGGCATTGGTCGGCATCGGCGTGTTGACGTTTTTTTCCACGCTGGCCCGCGAATACAACGCGTACGGCGAGGCGGTCGGGCTCGCCGTCACCTCGTTCGCCATCTACGCCGCGCTGTTCTGGTGGTTCACCGACCGCATCGATCATTACGCGAAACTCCCCCACAAGCTCATGGTCGTCGCGTTCCTGTGGGGCGGGTTCGCCGCCACCGGCGCGATGGCCGCCAACGCCAACGATGCGCTGCTTGCCTTGTACGGCAAGAACTTTGGCCAGGTGTGGGCTCTGAACTGGGGCGCCGGCCTAGCCGCGCCATTCACCGAAGAATTCGCCAAGGGCGCTGGATTGCTACTGCTCATCGCGATGGCGCAACGGCACGTTCGGACCGCGTTCGACGGATTCATTCTCGGCGCCTTCATCGGCCTGGGCTTCCAGATCATGGAGGACATCTCCTACGCCATGACATCGGCCGGTACTCAGTTCGGCGCCAATCAAATCGGCGCCTCGGTCAGCACCATCATCCTGCGCATGCTCACCGGGGTGGCCGCGCACATCCTGTACAGCGCGATCTTCTGCGCCGGCTTGGTCTACCTCGTCGGCCGACCGGGCGAGCCCCGCAAGATCGGTCGGGGCCTGGTCTTGATCGCCATTCCCATGCTGCTGCACGGTACCTGGGACTCAGTGGCCGCGATCGCCGGGCAGAATGCGCTGCTGCTCATCGGCCTGCTGTTCGGCACGATCATCGTCGCGCTGATCATCGTCGCGCAGGTATACAAGCTGACCGTGGCCAGGGAACGCGACTTCGTCCGCATGGTGATGGCCCCCGAACAGGCCCGTGACGTCATCACACCGATCGAACTCGAAGCTATGGCAGGTAAGCGCAAGGCACGCAAGGCTTACCGCAAAGCCGGGCGCAATCGCCAGGAACGCAGGCGCGCACGCTACATCCTCAACGCCGCCTACTCGCTGGCTGACGAGCTGGCGGCGGCGCGTGGCGCCGACACCGACAGGGTGCGCTTCGCGCGTTCGGAGGTCGCCCGCATCCGCGCGGGCATCCCGTCTCCCTGGTGACACCACCGGTCCGCTGAGCGGACCGGGCCCTTGCCAACCGTGCACCGGTCGGGGCGCAATAGAGCACGCCGCAGCCCGTCGTACCCGGACGGCAGCAGGGATGTGGCGCGCCATTGGCACGCCGCAACGAGGAGCAGAATGCCGGGAAACGAATCGCTGCTCATTGCCGCACCATTGCTGATCGCCGCGATCGTGATGGCGTTCCGCTTCGTCGGCTGCGGGATCGACGCGGACCCCATCCCGGGCCCCTGGAACGACGACGGTGACGGCGAGGACGGCAAGCCGCAGGCTGTTGCGGCGAACTTCACCGGCCACGGCGTCCTCATGGCGACAGCCGGTTTTCCCGGGAACGACCCGAAACAAACGCCTTTCACTGAACCTGGCACCGTCGACTACCCCATCCCCTATTGGTGTGACACCATCGACCTCATCCTGCTGGGGGCGGGCGGTGGCGGCTTGTACTCCGACTTCAACGTCAGGTCTGGCGGTGGCGCTGGAAGCTGGAAGGTCGTCACCGTTCAGCGCGGATCCGACATCCCTTGGGCAACAACAACAATCACGGTCACAGTCGGTCAGGGCGGTGTCGGCGGAACAGGTTCTGCGCCGGATGGAGCGCCTGGTGGTGACACCTCGGCCTCGTGGGACACCTCCTCAGGCATGACTACCACTGAGACCGCTTCCGGTGGCGCTGCGGCCGCCGCGCCCGATTCCACTGGCGCAGCACCCAACCCCGGTTCGGAAACGGTCGGTAACGCCACGCTGGACGCCGGGGCCCCGCAGCCGACCGGTAGCGCTGACGGTAACGCCCCCGGCGGTGGCGGTGCCGGCGGTGGAGGGTTGAAACAGGGTGGCGACGGCGCCAACGGTGCGGCGCTCGTCGTCGCCCGACAGACTTAGTCACAGGAGGACAGGAACATGGTCAACGTCGCTTCCACCGCTCAGGATCTGAGCGACGACTACACACACATGGGCAGCTGGATCGGCCTGGCTTCGGCCAACGGAGGCGATCCTTCCGGACCGCCGCTGGAGGTACCGACCGGAGCGGGCGGGTACGGACGGGCGCAAACCACCTGGAGCTCCATTGGCGGCGGACTCAACAACGGCACGGCAGTGACGCTCAAAGCGCCTGCGGGAGAGTACACCTTCGTCGTCCTATATTCGACGTCTGACCCAACTCAGCAGGGCGACAAGTTGATCGACTACTGCAAGATCGACGCCATCCTGAACAGCGACGGCCAGATCGTCATTACACCGCAGTACAAGCAGTCCTGAAATTACCTGACCACTGAGTCGTCGGGCACGCGCGGCGATTCGTCGGGCGTCCAGGCCAGCGGCTGACCGGGTTGGCCGGGAAACAAAAAATCGACGAAAGCCGCTGCGGTGGGCTGCGGCTCGTGATTGGCCAGGCCCGGTCGCTCATTGGCTTCGATGAAGGCATATTCGGTCCCCGTGACATCGGGAACGAGCAGGTCGATTCCGGTGACCGGAATTCCGATCGCCTCGGCGGCCGTCACCGCGACCCGGCACAGCTCCGGATTCACGTGCGGGGTGACGTCGTGGATCGTGCCACCTTGATGCAAGTTCGCCGTGTGTCGGACCCGCAGCCGATTACCCTGGGGCAGAACGTCATCGAGCTTCCAGCCGCCTTCTTTGACTGTCGCCTCGGTGACCGCGTCCAGTGGGATTTTCGATTCACCACCGGTGGCTGCCGAACGCCGTCGACTCTCCGCCGCGATCAGGTCGCGCACCGTGTGCTCGCCGGTGCCGATGACCTCGGGTGGCAGGCGCAGCGCCGCGGCGACAACCCGGCCGTCGATCACCACGAGGCGAAGGTCGTCGCCCATAACCCGTTGTTCGATCAACACTTCGAAGAATTGCTCGCGCGCTCGGGCCACCGCCGCGGCGAGATCGCCGGGCCCGTTCTCGGCGGTGACACCGACTGTGATGCCCTTGCCCTGTTCTCCGCGAGTGGGCTTGACGACAACCTCACCGACTTCCTTCAAGAAGGCGAAGTCTTCGTCGTCGAAGGTCGCCAGACGCGCTTGCGGAACGACAACGCCGGCGTCGGCTACCAGCCGGCGGGTCAGCCGCTTATCGTCACAACGACCCGCCGCGATGGCGGAGGTGAACTCCGACAACGATTCTCGGGTGATGACGCTGCGGCCGCCGTGATTGAGTCGCATTTCGCCGGTTTCGGCGTCCAGGACCTCCACCCAGATCCCTCGACGCAGAGCCTCGTCGGCGATAATGCGCGCATACGGGTTCAAGTCGTCGACGGTCTCCGGCGGTGGGCTGAACAGAGCCTGGTTGATCGCATTCTTGCGCTTGATCACCAACACCGGAACACGACGGAAACCCAGCTTCTCGTAAAGCTTTATGGCAGCGGTGTTCTCGTGGGTCACGGACAGATCCATGTAGGCGCGACCCGCGTCTCGAAAGTGCGCGGCCAATTTTCGGGTGAGAGCGATGCCTATCCCCGGGAGCCCGGCACCGGGATCGACCGCCAGCGTCCACAGGCTCGAGCCCCGCTCGGGGTCGGAGAACAAGAGTTCATGGTCGACGCCGGTGACAGTACCCACCATCGCGCCGTCATCGTCACGCTCCGCGACCAGATACGTGACGGCGGGCTCGTTGAGGTTGTTATCCCAAATCGTCTCTACCGGCGCCGGAACCATGCCACATCGGACGAACACCCGGTTCATCGCGTCGGCGTCGCCCTTATCCTTCAGCGCCCGCACCGTGACACCGACCGGGTTCGCCGCCGGCGCTTCGTCGTGCGAAGCATCAGTGAAGCGAAGTCGATACGTGTGGCTGGGATCGATGAAAAGCTCGGACGGGGCCCCGGCGACCACGACGTGAGACTCACGCGCGTAGATGCAAATGTCGCGCCGCCCCGGCGCTTCTCGTCGCATGGTTTCGGCCAGCACCGTGGAGTCAGCGAATGTCTGACCGAAAATGATTCGGCCCCAGCCTAATTCGAGTTCGATGTCCTTTGCCATGGCGTCGACCATGTGCGGCGGTGACGCGTCGTGCAAGCCGAGCGTGATCGCCTCGGGGTGGTCCTCGGAGGGACCATTGGAGGTCATGCCGCCGGCCCGGTCACACCATGACGTTGTAGCCACAGCTCGAGCAGCGCAATCTGCCAGAGCTCATTTCCGCGTAGCGGAGTCAGCCGGCCATTGGGGTCGGCCAGTAGCGCGTCCACCGCTCCAGTATCGAACAACCCCCGCTCCTTGGCGACCGGAGCATAAAGAGCGTCGCGGACCATGTCGAGGTAGGGACCTTGAAGGTGAGTCAGCGCGGGAACCGGGAAGTAACCCTTGGGGCGGTCGATGACCTCAGATGGAATGACCCGTCGCGCAGCCTCTTTGAGCACACCCTTGCCGCCGTGGGCGATTTTGAGCTCCGGCGGGCAGGTGGCCGCGAGCTCGACCAGCTCGTGATCGAGGAAGGGAACCCGGCCTTCCAGGCCCCAGGCCATTGTCATGTTGTCGACTCGCTTGACCGGGTCGTCGACCAACATCACCATCGTGTCGAGCCGCAGGGCGCGGTCGATGCCGGTTTCCGCACCGGCCTGCGCGAAGTGCTCGGTGACGAACTTCTGGCTGGGGTCGCCGCGGACGAAGTAACCCTCGGCGAGCAGGGCCGCGAGGCCTTCTTCGTCGCGGTCGAAAAATGCCTCGCGGTACTCGGCGACCGACTCGTCGACAGGGGTGCCCGGCGATGCGCCCATCGGCGGATACCAGTGGTAACCCGCGAACACCTCGTCGGCGCCCTGACCGGATTGCACCACCTTCACGTGCTTGGCCACTTCCTGGCTGAGCAGGTAGAAGGCGACGCAGTCGTGGCTGACCATCGGTTCGCTCATCGCGCCGATCGCGCCGTCCAGCGCGGGCAGCATCCGCTCAGTGCCGATGCGGATCTGGTGGTGGTCGGTCTCGAAGCGCTTGGCCACGATGTCGGAGTACTGGAACTCGTCGCCCTTGATGTCGCCGGCCGACTCGAAGCCAATCGAGAACGTCGAGAGTCCGTGCTGGCCGGCTTCGGAGAGCAGTCCGACGATCAGGCTCGAGTCGACTCCGCCGGAGAGCAGGCAGCCGACCGGAACGTCGGCGACCAGGCGGCGCTCGACCGCGGTTCTGAGCGAGGCCAGCACCGCGTCTTCCCAGTCGCGCTCAGACCAGTCGGCGCGGTCCTCGTGTCGGGTGAAGTCAGGCGCCCAGTAGGTCGTGGCGACGCGACGACCGTCCGGTTCGACGGCCAACAGCGATCCCGGGGGTATCTTGCGGACGCCGCGCAGGATGGTCGCCGGCGCGGGCACTACCGAATGGAACGTCATGTAGTGGTGCAGCGCGCCATGGTCGATGCGGGTGTCTACACCACCGCCGGCCAACAGCGCGGGCAGCGTCGAGGCGAACCGGATCCGGTGGCTGTCCTCGGTGATGTAGAGCGGCTTGATGCCGAGACGGTCGCGACCGAGCAACACGCGGCCGCTGTCGCGCTCGACGATGGCGAAGGCGAACATGCCTTTGAAGTGGCTGACGAAGTCGTCGCCCCAGCGGTGGTAGGCCTTGAGCAGGACCTCGGTGTCACTGGTCGAGAAGAACCGGTAGCCGTAGCCCTGCAGCTCGGTGCGCAACTCTTTGTAGTTGTAGATGCAGCCATTCCAGGCGATCGTCAGACCGAGGTCGGAGTCGACCATCGGCTGCGCGCCGTGCTCGGTCAGATCGATGATTTTCAGACGACGGTGACCGAGCGCGACTCGACCCTGTGACCAAACGCCCACGCCGTCGGGACCCCGCGGCGTCATCACGGCAGTCATTGCTGCCACCGCCGCTACATCAGGCGCGCGATCGTCGAGTCGCACCTCACCGGTGGCTCCACACACCCGAGTAACCCTACAGAGGTAGATTCCGCGGCGCGCGCGGCTGACCCGCCTCACAGCGCCTCGCCGTTGGTGAACTACTCGTAAATTCCACGTAGAGGCTCACTTTCCGGCTCCGACGTTGTCTTGACCACAGCACCTCGGAAGCCGCTGCAGTTTGTCGGCATCCTCGTTCTCGACGTGGAGATAGCGACGTCCATCGTCAGCGGTGGCCACACTGATGGCAGGGCCGTCTCCGCTCACGCTGTCCGGTTCCATAAATAGCTGTAGTTCACCCGAATCGGCGTAGAGCATGGCGTCGTCGTTGGACAGCGTCCAGGGATGCTTGTCGGTCGGCCACCGGCCACCGACCAGTCGCACTTCGGAGCTGTCGGCCTCGTCGTCGTCGACCGCGACGCAACCGACCCACAGCTTGGCCGGTAACGGGCGGAAGTACACCGCCATCCGCTGGCGGTTGAAATCCACATCGACCGGGATGCCGATCGGCGGCAGAGACGTCCCTTCGGGACGGTCGTTGAGCGACTGCTTCACCTGCCGCGATCCAAGCCCGATGCCGAACCAGTCGATGGTGAGCACGGTAGTGAGGTACTGCACGATCGCCAACGTCAGCAGACCTCCCGCGCCCGCTGCCCCGACTCCCGCCGCGCCCGCCACCCACGTCGCGGGGAGGGCAAGGAGTCCGGCGGTGGCCGCGGCGCCAGCTGCCGCCGCGACTTTGCCGGGCACTGTCAGGCTGAAATCCGGGTTGACCTCCGCCTCTGGCGGATTCTGCGTGGGTCGCACGCCGACGGTTTTCGGCAAGGCGTCCATGCGGTCGTGGACCCGTTTGACTTCCGCCTCGTATTCCTCGTTGCTCAGTTCACCGGCCCGCTTCTTCACACCGGCCGCGGTCAGCGACTGCTCAAGGCTTTCGATGGTTTCCAGGTCGGCCCGTCGCGCTTCCTTCCCATCTGGATCGCGCGGGATGTCGTCGAGGCCCATCTGATACGCGACGTGGAAGGTTGCATTGAAGTCATAGAGCGTGGTCTCGGCGCTGACGGTGCCGTCGACGACCAGTCGACCGTCCTGAGTGCGGGGGACGACGTCGGCGTCGAGGGCTTCCAGGCAGCGATCCTGCCCGCCGATGGTGATGGTTTTGGGACCCGCCAGCAGGCATGGCACGTCGGGGTCGAAGTCGCTCTCGTCGAGGTCGAACGTGTTCATCACGGTGTCTCGAACCTGGCGGAGAATGCTCCAGCCCGTGACAGCCAATCCTGTTCTCTCGTAGGGATTTTCGGCCAGGACCGAGCGCGGCAGCTCCTCGCCGGAGGGCAGGTCGCGCACCGTCTGCAGTTGCACGACCATGGATTCCTGGGTGACCCCGTCGGCGTCGAAGCGCTGCACAACGGCGTCGAGCGCCTTCACGGTGGTGTCATCGCGCGACTCCGAGTCGACCTCCAACGGCGCCGGCATCAGATCCATGACACCGTTCTCGCCCATCTCGGCGAGCTTGGGGCCGACAGCATCGGAGATCTGCGTCGCCAGCGAATCGAGGACTCTGATCCTCGCCTCGTCGTCGGAAATGCTGGGGTGTTGCAGCCTTTCGAGGTTGACCATCAGCTCGCCCGCGATGCTATGGGTGATCCAGTACGCCTCGGCGTAGTCGAGTTCCCAAGTGATGCGCGGATCTTGGCCGGTGAAGGCAATGCTGCCGTCGTCGCGTCGGTCGATGTGCGGGCCGAAGAGTCGCGGCGCGTAGTCGCCAGGTAGCGGACCGGCCAGCAGCACCGGTGCGTCCTGCGTGGTGAAGTCGAGCGCGATGGTCTGCTTGCCCGGTTCCGTTTCGCGTGGCTCGAGTTGGTCGTGAACGGTCAGGCGACCGAACAATGGGATTTCGTTGTAAGGGATTTCGCGCGCCTCGTCCGCGCGCGGACCGTCGGGGATGGTGATCGTCGCGGGTGGCAGTGTCACCAGCGGAATGCACGTCACCGAGTCGATGGTGATCTTGGAGTCGAAGACGACCAGGTCGATCGCGAAATGCCTTGCCGGGTCGTGGCTTTCACCATCAGTCTCTTCTTGCCACTGACGGTCTTGGGCGTCGAAGATGAACCAGACGCGGTCAAGTGTGAGATCGAGGGTGGCCGTAGCCGAGTAGCCGGGGCCGTCGACGGCTTCGGTGTATTTGTCGCCGCTGAACATGTCGACGGTCTGGTCCTGGACGCGTTCGCGGTGGATCTCGATGATCGTGTCGGGCCGCTGCATGCCGATCCTGTACCCAGAACGCAAGATCTGGAACCGGCGAAGCGGCCTGCTCAGTACGTTGAACACGGGCAACAATTAGGCGCGAGGATGGAATCTCAGCGTGCCGCCGTGGCGGTCTTTATGGCGTTGATCTTTGCGTTTCTGTCCTTTTTGCTCGTTTGCGGTCGGCTCAGGCGCAGCCATTCGATGGGAATTCGCATCCCGTCGACGGTGCGGAGCGATCACGGCAGGGTTGCCGGCCACCGCGCGGCGCTACTGCTGATGCCGTTGACCTCCTGGTCGGTGTCGGGTTGCTGATCGCCGTCTTGTTTGCGCCGACTCTGGACGGTGTGCACATCGTCGGAATCGCCGGCGCGGCCGTGTTCCTGGTGGTCGCGGCGATCACCGGGGTCGTGGCCAACCGAGCTGCGAAGGCGGTGGGAACGGCACGCTCGTCGAAATCGCGTCATTCGCGGTCGGCATCGCCAATAATTCGTGCATCGCATCCCAACGAAGGGAGCGGCCATGGCCTCCGCGATGTACGACACAACGACGTCCCCAGCGCTGCCGCCCTGGATGCGCTCGATCGGACTGGCTGCGACCGCGTTAGTGGGCGCGCTCGCGATGGCGATAACCGCGCCGCACGCCAAGGCTGATCCGGCCTATCAACCGGCCCTCGATCAACTTCTCGAGGCGATGCAGCAGGCTGCCGCCTACGACGCCGCACTCCCCTTCGCCACAGCCGACAGCGACGCCATGTTGATGACCGGCCTGCAGAACACCAACTACGAGTTGTTATCCGCCGGGCTGTCCAGAGTCACCGAGCTTTTCAACGGTGTCTTTTTCCAGTCGCCGGAAGCGGTGGCCACCGACGCCGCGGACTCGCGTCAGTACTTCCAGTTCTTCACCCCCGACATCTACTACCACGCCACCGCCGGCCTGGCTCCGGGCGCGACCTACGAACTCACCGGAACGGTTGGAAAAGGAACTGAGGCGCTCGCCATTGCCACCGAAGCCATCACGGGTTCGACGGCGGTCAGCAAGGAAAGTCTCGAACTCGACCACGGCTTGGTCGTCAACCCTGACGGCACGTACACCATCGATATCGGACCCACCGAGCCTACCGGCGCGGTGAACTTCATCAACGACAGCAGCGCCACCACCAATGGCGATGCCTCCCTGCTGATTCGAGACGTGCTGGGCGACTGGGCACAGGGGCCGGGGAGCATCAGCATCCATTGCATATCCGATTGTCCGCCGTTCTTTGCGATCCCGAGCACGGGCATTTTCCCCGGCGCGGACGGTTCGGCGGCCGAAATAGGCTCGTTGGCAGGGACTTCCGCGAGCCAGGGCAATTCGTCCGAATCTCTGCTCACGACGTTGTTCACCGCATTCAGCAATATCGTCGGACCCTTCAACCAGGAAAACATGAACCTGGCCCAGGTTGCCGGCATCGACCTGCCGCCCAACACGATGAGCGCGCTGGCACCCGAAACCAGCGTGTTTGCAACGGGTCTACCCAGCGCTGCTGTCTCGGGCGGCAACTTCGACCTGAGCCCGGATCAGGCACTCATCGTGCAGGTGCCGGACGTGCAGTCCGGTTACAGCGGTATCGAGTTGATGAACGTCTTCGGTGCGGCACTGCCGTATACCCTGGCGCAGACCACGCTGAACAACACCACCGCTTTCGCCGATCCCGGCGGATACACCTACTACGTGGTCAGCGCAACCAACCCCGGTGTAGCCAATTGGCTTGACAGCAGCGGGGTTAGCAGCGGCGAGATCTTCGCACGGTTCGAGAACCTCCCCGACGGTACGGACCCGATCGGCCTCCCCGTGACGACCGAGGTGGTGCCGGTGGCCGAGGTGGCCAACTATCTGCCCACCGACACGCCCACAGTCAGCCCGGCCGAATACGCCGCCGAGATGTCGCAGCGGGTGCTGTCCTACGACTACGCCCTGGACCTGTCCCGTGAACACGCCCAACCCGATTGGGTGCTACAGCAATTGATCCTGCACGGGCTCCAAGGCGTGATGGGCAGCGACAACTTCGCCGCGGTGTTCGGCAGCGACCCGACCATTCCGCTGGAGCTGAGGTTCACTCCGGCGTTCGCTCCGGACTGGGCCACCGTCGACCACGACCTGATGACCAACCCGATCGTCAGCCTGGAAGCGATTGTCAACAATCTCCCCTTGGCTGCCAGCGACATCAAACTCCCGGCCGAACTGGGGGTGGGCCAGACGGTGCTGTCGGTGCTCTTTCCCCACCAACTCGGATCGCTGTTCAACGACACGGTTCTCGACCCGAATACCGGGATCATCGCCGGCCTCCTCAATGCGCGCGATGACCTGGCGACCGCGGTTCTGACCGCCAACAACGACTTCCCAACGGAGCTGGGCAGTTTGGCGACCGCCGAGTGGGCGAACATGTCCGAACTGGTGCAGTCGACGTCGAGCACGCTGCTGGCGGAGTTGGGAAGCCTACTCAACCCCTAGGGCCGACGGAGCGTGACGATGGTGACATCGTCGTGGGTCTCGCCGTATTCCATTGCCGCCCTGATTCCCGTCGCCGGTGCCTCACCTGCTCGCGACAGCGTCGCCTGCAGGCGGTCGATGCCGTCGTCGATCGCCTCGCCGCGCCGCTCGACCAGACCGTCGGAGTACATCACCAACCTGTGCCCGCGCTCCATCGTGAATTCGCTTAGCGTGTAACTCACATGCTTGAGACCGATCGGTGGCGACAGCTGTATAGGCGCCTGTATGGCGGTGAACTCGTTTGTCAGATAGGGAATGAGATGGCCGGCGCACGCGGCCTCGACCTGGCCGGTGGTGAGGTCGATGCGCGCGACGACGACGGTGGCAAACGCGCGCGGCATCAGGTGCTCGCAGAATTCGTTCAGCTCTTCGAGCGCATCGGCCGGACTGGTACCGGCAAACAACTGTGCGCGCAAGGCATTTCGCAGCTGCGCCATCGTGCCAGCTGCGGTGATCCCGTGTCCGGCGACGTCACCGAGAACCACGATCAACCGCCCGTCCCGCAATTCGAAAGCGTCGTACCAGTCACCGCCGACACGCCCGCCGGCCGCCGGTTCGTAATGCGCGGACAACTCCCAATTCTCAAGCGTCGGAATCGAATCGGGCAGCAGACTGAGCTGCATCGTCTCGGCCATGCGCAGCGCGCCCCGCGTCCGGCGGTACAGCGACTCGACCAGATGGCGGCGCAACGCCTCAGCGGATTCGGATTCGGTCAGCGTCCACGGGTCGCTGCGCAGTCGCACGGTCTCGCGCCACCGGTCGAACGACTTGCGCGGGCTCAGCCGGACCTCGTCGCCCTCGCTGACGGCGATCGCCTTATTGTCCGGGTCGCCGCCCCAGTCAACCGAACGCTCCACCTCTCGCCTAAACCAGATGGCGTACTGATTGTCCGGCAGGTTGAGCGCGAATGCGCCGGCGGCCACCTGCGGGTCCAGGGCCAGCGTGGGCATGTCGCGCGATAGGCACTCGCTACTGGCGATCTCCTCGCCGGCGCCACGCGCCCAGTCGGCGACCGCAGCCACGATCTCCGTCGGTGGGACCGATCCGCGGATCTCCGTGTCGCCGTCGATGTTGACGACGACACCGTCGGCGGGAACGAGATCGAGCAGGTCGGGTGCGCCCAGTAGCGCCGACGCGATCGGTTCGTCGTCACCCAGCGTGGCGGCGGTGAGCTTGGCCAGCACGGCCTGCGACGCGAGCCGTTTGTGTAGCTGGTCGTCCTCGAACTGGTCGACCAACCGCAGCGACAACGTCGATCCGAGGAACTCGGCCGCGGCCCTAGTGCCGAACGGCGGCAGGTGCGGACCCGCATAGTGGTGGCAGGCGATCAGCCCCCACAGCCTGCCCCGACGCAGCAGCGAGATCGACATCGACGCGTGTACACCCATGTTCTGCAGGTACTCCACGTGGATGGGCGACACGCTGCGTAACGTGGCGTAGGTCAGGTCGAGCGGTGAGCCGGTCTCCGGATCGACCGCGGGCACCAGCGGTGTCGGCGTGTAGTTCACGTCCGAAATGAGCCGGATCCAGTTCTTCTCGTAGAGGGCACGCGCCTGCGCCGGAATATCGGTAGACGGATAGTGCAGGCCGAGAAATGAATTGAGGTCATCGCGCTTGGACTCGGCAACCACCTCGCCGTTGTAATGGTCGTCGTAGCGGTAGACCATCACGCGGTCGAATCCGGTGAGGTCGCGAACCGCCCGCGCGGTGGTGTTGTACAACTCCGTCAACGTCGATGCCTGGTTGAGCTCCTCCACCGAGTTACGCACGGCCTGATAGGTATTCGGGAACGAGAAAGGCCGCTCCCCGTAAGCGATTTCGAGCTCGACCAATAGCACGCCACCCGGTTCGCGACGCAGGATCGCGTCGAACACCCGCAATTCCCCGTCGACCTCGATCTGGCACTCGAGCGGATTACGTTGGCGGAGTTCACCGAACGTCTCGGCGGCCTGTTCGATACGCGAGGCCTGCTCGACGCCGATCAGAGTCGACAGGTGCTTACCGAGTACGTTGTCGACGGCGCGGCCGAGCAGCTCGCCGACGTTCGCACTGACCTGACGGATCTCGAAAGACGGCTCACTCACCACCGCCAGAGCCCCGCGCGGCTGGATGCTGCCCGGAATATGGATCGGCTCCCGCGCACAGTTGTCGAGGTCGATGAGCGTACCGACTGGGACGAACTCGTCGACCGGCTGACCGTCCGACGAGGACGAGCTACCGCTCACGCGAACAGCTCACTGCGAAAAGAGCACTGAGTTCGTCGAGCAGCGCCTGATTCAGGGCGAAGGCGAGCTTGACCTCACGCAACAGAGTCTCGACCTGTCCGGTCTGCAGCGTGAGGGCATCGAGGCGATGCCGGTAGCTGTCCTTATACCGCTTGGGCTGCATCGGAAACGAGTAGAGCGCGAGGCCCTGGCCGCCGAGTTTGAATGTGCGGTCCAACGTCCGGCTGATGATCTGTCCGCCGGAAAGGTCGCCCAGATAGCGGGTGTAGTGATGGGCCAGCAGGGCCGCCCCGCTGTCGATGGCTGCCAGCCGGTGCCGATATGACTCTGCCGCCGGCGAGTCGGACGACCTGGACGAGCCATCCGACCAGCACCGGAGGTCGGCGTTGATGGCCGGAAGGCGTTCCAGCGCGGGGTCGTGAAAAGCCGCAACAAGTGGGTCCTGGCGGCGCTGACGCATCGCCTCCTCGAGCGCTGCATAGACCGTTCGCAGCCGGAGCAGATAGGCAACGTAGGCATCTCCGCCGAGCCCGCCACCGAGTAGCTCGGTGACAAATGGCGACTGCTCGGCGGCGTCGTGCTCTTTTTGCGATGCGGCACGCATTGCCGCCGATAACTGCCACTCAGCTGTGGGAACAGCAGCAGCATTCATCAACGCGCTCCACGGGTTGCGGAGAAAAGGGGGCCGATCCCCACAGTCTGTCAGACAGCCACCCGCGATTCACCAGCGAGGTCGCGTGTCATCGGGTCTCCTGCGGCGGTCACGCCGCCCTGTTCGCGGACGCAATCGTGACTTTTTCGTTAGGGACGTTTATTGATTCTGTGATTCGGGAATTACACCAATGTGATTTGTCGTTACACCTACGAGAGTCCAGACCCTAAGCCGAAAGGGACAACCGCATGAACACGATCCTGTACTTCAGCCCTGAAGGTGCCGTCTACGAAACTCGTGCCTACAGCAACGCCGATATCGTCAATCTCGTCCACGACTATGGACTCGAAAGTTTGACCAGCGAAGATCGGCAGTTCGACTTTTGGTTCACTCCCTCGATGCGTCGGTGCCGCCGGAAGATAAACCGCAGCGCAACCGAAATGCTGCTGGCTACAACGCAATTCACCGCAAGGACAGTGCCGCTCCTGTACGGCGCGGTCGTGGTTGCCACGCACGACTCCGTCGGCGACCTCGATGGCCTCAGCTGGAAGCAGCTGAATGATCTGAGCCAACGCGCTGCCCGCCTGACGCGGCGCGATGACCGGGTGCTCGACCGGCGGATCAAAAGGGAAGCCCGTCGCCTCGAAAACCAGCCTTCCGCCAACGTCGTGACCGGCCGCTTCGTCGAGCAGCGCATCGTCACGGGCCGCTGACCTGCACGAGCGTAACGACCCGGGGGTTTGTACCGTGAGCCCATGGATGAGGCCCGTGATCCCGTCAACCGCCGACAGCTGCTGCGCCTAGCGAGCGGCTCGGCCTTGGCGTCACTGGTCGGGGCGTGCTCTAGCGCTGGGGCGCCGATGACGAGCCCTCGCCTGGTCGCTGCGGCGTCAGCACTGCTGATCTGCCGCGACGCGTGGGGTGCACGGCCGGCGCGCCCCGGCGGCAAACGGCACACCATCACCCGGATGACGCTGCACCACGAGGCAGTTGTGCTCGGCGACAACCGAAACGCGCCGGAGCGATTGCGAAAAGATCAGCGGTATCACCTGGACAAGGGGTGGATCGACATCGCCTATCACGTCGCCGTCGATCGCAACGGCAATCTCTACGAGCTGCGGAACACCGAATTAGCCGGCGATACCGCCACCGACTACGACACCACCGGCCACTTTCTCGTGCTCTGCGAGGGCGATTTCGACCAGGAAGCCGTGTCGGAGGCGCAGCTTCACGGAACCGCACTGGCCTTCGCGTGGGCAGCCCAAAACTTCCACCTCAAGACTGATACGTTGGCCGGCCATCGAGACTTCGCCCAGACCTCGTGCCCAGGTAAGAATCTCTACGCCCACCTATCGTCCGGCGACCTCAAGCGCCGCATCGACGACCTCATCGCCGCCGGTGGAGTTAATCTCGAACGCTTCTGCGGACCTGACGCGGCCGCGCGGGTCGCGGCCATCGAGGCCGGCGGCTGAACGGCGTCACCGCCGCGATCTGTGCGCCTTCCCTGGCTCGCAGGCCAGGCCGTCGCCGTCGAGGTCCAGCTCTGGCCGGTACGCGGGGTCCGTGTACGGGATGCTCGAGCGCCCGTCGGCGCGCGCCTCGTCGCAACTTTGATAAGGCGGATCCGCGAATGCCGCCGGTGCGGCCCTTACATTCATGCCGCAAAACAGCGCGAAAGTTGCGCACCCAATCAGTGTTTGTATCCCGATTGCGCGTCCCTCGGAAAAGATCCGTGCCACCGGGGCAAGTTTAGTCAGTTACGTCGCTTGATCTCCGCTTCTGAAGGGGGCGCCCGATCGACCATGCGCCGGCGGCGCGACCGCCCGGCATTTCGAGGGCCCAACCTGCCGCAAACGCAGGGCTGGGCCGATAGTGTCTTGTTGTCGTCGTTGACCGGCAGATGGAGGCGGGATGGGCTATCGGACAATCGTCGTCGGAACTGACGGGTCGGAGTCGTCGATGAAGGCGGTCGACCGCGCGGCCGCGATCGCCACGCAGGAGAAGGCGAAGCTCGTCATCGCGAGCGCGCACACCGACACCTCGGAAAAGGGCGGCTGGTCGCGAGCGCCCTCCCCTGACCGCGTGACCGACGGCAGGGCCGCCGACAGCCTTGGCGGCGACGCCTACCTGGTGCATGGCAGCGCCTCGGTGTACGCGATCCTTCAGGACGCCCGCGACCGGGCGAAGGCCGCCGGCGCCCAGGACATCAAAGAAGAGGCCATCGTCGGCGCACCGGTGCAGGCGCTGCTGCACCTGGCCGAAGAGGTCGGCGCAGACCTGCTCGTGGTGGGCAACCTGGGGGTCGGCACGGTCGCCGGCCGCCTGCTGGGCTCGGTGCCCGACACCGTGGCCCGCAAAGCCAAGGTGGACATCCTCATCGTCCACACCGTCGGCTAGCCGCGACCCCTCTACCAGTTGCTCGGCGAGTAGTCCTTCAAGAAGCAGCCGTGCAGGTCTTCGCCCGCCTCCCCGCGGACGATCGGGTCATACACGCGGGCGGCGCCGTCGACGAGATCGAGTGGCGCGTGGAAGCCCGCCTCGGCGAGCCGCAGCTTGGTCGGGTGTGGCCGCTCGTCAGTGATCCATCCCGTGTCGACGGCGGTCATGAGAATGCCGTCCTGCTCGAGCATTTCGGCTGCACTGGTGCGGGTGAGCATGTTCAGTGCGGCTTTGGCCATGTTGGTGTGCGGATGTCCCGGCCCCTTGTAGGCCCGGCCGAACTGCCCCTCCATGGCCGACACATTCACGACGTACTTGCGGCGTGAGGGTGAAGCGGCCATCGCCGGACGCAGCCGGCTCACCAGAATGAACGGCGCCGTCTGGTTGCACAGCTGAACCTCGAGCAGTTCCATCGCGTCGACCTCGTGTACGCGTTGGGTCCAACTGTTGATCGACGCGGTGTCGGGCAGCAAGCCACCCGCGTCGATAGCGATACCCGCGGCGATCCGATCCGGAGAGGCGCTGCGGGCGGCGAGGGCCAGTTCCGTTACGGCGTGCGGAGTTTGGTGCTCGGCGAGGCTGCCGGCAAGCGCAGCGGGATGGGCGTCGCTGACGCGGTCGAAGGTGACCACGTCGACAAGTTCCGGCGCCGGGGCGCGCTCCGCCTCGACAAGCGCAGCGTAGGAGCCGGGGGCTCGCCGCACTGTCTGGGCGGCATTGTTGATCAGAATGTCCAGCGGGCCCTGCGCGGCGACGGAGTCCGCAAGCGCGACAACCTGAGCCGGGTCGCGCAGGTCGATCCCGACGATGCGCAGCCGGTGCAGCCAGTCGGCACTGTCGGGCATCGCGGCGAAGCGTCGCACGGCATCGTTCGGAAAGCGGGTGGTGATCGTCGTGTGGGCACCGTCGCGGAGCAGCCGCAGCGCGATGTACATGCCGATCTTGGCGCGGCCTCCGGTGAGCAGTGCTTGCCTGCCGGTGAGGTCGGTTCGGGCGTCGCGCTTGGCATGGCTGAATGCGGCGCACTCCGGACAGAGTTGGTGATAGAAGGCGTCGATCACTGTGTAGTGCTGCTTGCAGATGTAGCAGGCACGCGACCGGAGCAGGGTGCCTGCGGTGGCCCCAACCGCAGTCGACACCAGCGGCACACCCGCAGTCTCGTCATCGATACGGCCCGGCGCACCCGTCGCGGTAGCGGCGATGACGGCTCGATCTGCGTCCGCGACCGCGTCACGCTTGGCGTGGCGGCGGGCCTTCCTGACCGACTTGAAAATGCCCGCGGTGGCCCGACGCACGGCAACAGCATCGGGGTGCTCGGGCGGCAGAGACTCGACATCGGCCAGCACCTGCAGGCACATGGTGAGCTTGTCCGGGTCGATCGCGTTCACCGTCGAAGAGTACGGGGCTAAGGCACTACCGGCGAAACGACGCAGCTGCCGTTTGCCTCACCGCTTTCTAGTTCTGCGGGTGAGACCCAGGATTCCGGCCGCCACAAAGGGCACCGGGGAGAGCGTCGCGATCAGCGCGCTTGTGGAGCCGACGAGCGGCTTGCTGCGAAGGCCGGTAACGAAGTCGGCCCCATCACTCGTGAGTCCAACCGTTGCCCACCGTCGCAATTCGCCTTCTTCGCCCCGCGCCCAGGCCGCACAGGCGCCCGAGCCGATAACCACATCACGGATCCCAATGGTCCGCATGAGTAGCGTTTCGGTCCCGGATCCTGGCGAAAAGATCCGGCTCGGCACCAGGATCATCGTCGCGCCCACGGCGACGCGGGCCGCCGCGACCATGGCCAGAATCGAGGTCGATGCCTGGGCCTTTTCACGCATCACGGCTCGACCCTACTGAGGCGACGCAACAAAGTGGGAAAACTCCCCATGTCACGAGCCTGCCGCGGCGCTGAAAGCTCAGCCTCTCGACTAGCGGTTTTTGGACATGTAGAGCAGGATTTCGGCGGTGTAACCCCAGAGTCGGGCGCCGCCGTCGAGGAACGTCGCGGGCCCGGACCAGTCGTTGCACTGGTACTGGTGCCAGCGATCTGGATTGTCCAGATCAGCCAGTGCCACCGTGAGTACCCGGTGCGTTTCTGCGAGATCGACCGGATGGACGGGGCGGGGTTGAGGCCAGTGGGCGACAACCGCGGTGACGTCGAAGTCCGAGACCCCAATATGAAGGCGCGGAAGCGTAACCAGCGGGTCGACGCTGATGGGGTCGAGGCCAATTTCTTCGGCTGCTTCCCGCAGTGCGGTGGCGGCCGGGTCGCGGTCGGTGGACTCCCGGGAGCCGCCAGGGAAGGCGATCTCACCCGGATGGTGCCGAAGCGTAGAACTACGTTGCAGCAGAACCACTTCGGGGCCGTCGCTAGTGTCTTTGAGAAGTACAAGGACGGCCGCCTGCCGGTCAGCGATACGTGTCGCAACAGGGTCGTTGGTATTGAGTTGGCCCGGTGCGGCGGTGCGGAGCGCGGTAACGAGTCGAACAAGCCGGCCGGGAACACTGGCGGCATCGTTCTTGGGTCCGGATGCGGCCAGCCAGTCGTCCACCGTGTACGTCGGAGCGGGGGACGGATCCGGCACACATCAGTTCACCACGCTGGGGACCGGCGGCGCGGGCGGTCGGCGCGGACTGAGTCGCTTCTCCACCGCACCTATCAATAGTCGAACGCATCTGATATGCCTCATTGCAATGATGTCGATCGGTCCGTCCACCTCTGGGAGCACCACATGACCGTTGAATCGTTTCGTCATTCGACAATCCAGCTTGCGCACGGGTCTGGCGCAATCCCCGCTGTCGGTTTCGGCACGCTCATTCCGGACCTTGGCGTCACCAAGCAAGCCACCAGAGCCGCTTTGGAGGTTGGTTACCGACATCTCGACTGCGCAGAACGTTACCGGAACGAAGAGGCGGTTGGTGATGCGCTGCGGGATGCCTTCGAGGCGGGAACGGTGCAACGCCACGACGTCTTCGTCACCACCAAGCTGTGGAATACCAACCATCGCCCAGAGCGGGTCAAACCCGCCTTCGAAGCGAGCTTGCGCCGACTTCAAATCGACTATGCCGATTGCTATCTGATCCACACACCCTTCGCCTTTCAGCCCGGCGACGAGCAGGACCCGCGGGACGCAGACGGTCAGGTGATCTACGACGACGGCGTCTCGTTGGGTGAAACCTGGCAGGCGCTCGAGGGCCTCGTCAACGACGGCCATTGCCGGTCGATCGGATTATCGGACGTCACACTGGACAAGGTGCGGGAGATCGTCGCGATCGCGCGGATCAAACCGGCCGTGGTCCAGGTCGAGTCACATCCATACCTGCCCGAGTGGGAGCTGCTCGACTACTGCCGGGAGCAGGAGATCGTGCTGCTGGCATTTGCCGCGCTGGGACATTCACTGGACCCCAATGTGCTCGCGGACCCGGTGATCACGGCTATCGCTTCGCGCGAAGACCTGACACCGGCGCAAGTGTGTCTGTCCTGGGCGGTTCAGCGCGGCAGCGCTTTCCTGACAACCTCGACGAAACCCCATCGCATCCAAGAGAACTACCAAATCGCGCCTCTCCCAGCCGATGCCATGCAGGAGATCAGGGATCACATCACGGCGAACGTCAGGTTCAACTCGGTGGTCAGTAGCGGCGTGCCTGGATTCATCCCCAGTGTGCCGAAGCCAGAGCACGCGTAGTTGCCGTCAGGCGCTATAGGAAGTATTCGTGAACCGTCCTTGTAGTAACCCGGCGGGCTATTCATACAGAGCGGGGATCAGAACCTAGAGGGAGTAACGGCGCATGACGGCTGTGATGGTCAGCAGCGACGGTGTGAAATCTGCAGCTGCGGACACCTCAGCGTGGGCGCCGCTGAAGAGTGCGATTTACCGCAACTTGTTCACCGCGCAGCTGGTATCGAATATCGGCACCTGGATGCAGACCGTCGGCGCCCAATGGTTTCTGGTTCAGCACCACAGCAGCGCGACCACCATCGCACTGGTTCAAACCGCTTCGCTCAAACCGACTTTGGCTTTGGGGCTCTTCGGCGATGTGTTTGCCGATCTGTTCGATCGGCGACGGCTGCTCATCGTTGGAATGGGCGACCAGTAGCCCGCCGCCGCGACACAACTTTGCCGAGCTGCCCCGAATCCGTTCGGAGCGGCCAGCGTTCGAGCTGCACTACCCGCAGATGGTCGAGCGAATGCGCGACGAGGCGCACGTTGGCGGCGGCCCGCATCGCGCCGGCCGTGACGTGGCCCCATCCGAGGACGTCGAGATCAGCACGTGAACCGTCACCGACCGGACGCCATCAAAACCAGTACCCCGCACGTCCTTCGGGATCCGATCAAGGAGAGAGTCTCATGACACCCGACTACCAAAACAACCCCGCGGCAGTGAACGCGTTATCGCCGGAGCAACACCACGTCACTCAAGCCAACGGCACCGAGGAGCCCTTCACTGGCGAGTACCTGAACAACAAGGAACCCGGGATCTACGTCGACGTCGTCTCGGGAGAACCTCTGTTCGCCTCGGTCGACAAGTTCGAAAGTGGCAGCGGGTGGCCCAGTTTCACCAAACCGATCGATGAGGGTTACGTCGAGGAGAACACCGACGAAAGTCACGGCATGGTCCGCACCGAGGTACGCTCCGCCCACGGCGACAGCCACCTGGGCCACGTATTCCATGACGGGCCGCCCGAGGACGGCGGGCTGCGCTACTGCATCAACTCCGCCTCGCTGCGGTTCGTGCACCGCGACGATCTCGAGGCTCAGGGATACGGGCAGTACATGAGCCTGTTCGACACCGAACACAACGCG
This sequence comes from uncultured Actinomycetota bacterium, assembly GCA_963822655.1. Lineage (GTDB taxonomy): Bacteria > Actinomycetota > Actinomycetes > Mycobacteriales > Mycobacteriaceae > Mycobacterium. Next base: position 19,704 of record CAWGIJ010000007.1, on the reverse strand, counting down.
CAGGCACAGTCATGACCCAGCAGCGCAACGGGATTGATCAATTCACAGTGTTTCGACGAAGAGTCCCTCGGCATCCGCAACGACGACACCATCGTTGAACAACCTTCCCGAGATGAACCTTTTGCGCCCTTCGATGCGGTCCAGTGTCGCCTCGACATCTAATCGTCGGCCCACCGGCGTGGCGCTTCGGAAGTTGACGTGTAGGTAGGCCGCACGCGATATCGGTCGTCCGCCGCCGGCGCTGAGTCGGCCCATGATGTCGCTGAACACCACGCTATGAGCTCCTGCGGCGACGCTGTTGCCGCCGACGAAATAGTCGGAGTAGGTAACGTGCGCGCGCACCTCGGTATCGGTCCAGGTGTCGATCACATGCGGCGGCAGGAAAGGATGTCCACGACCAGGCAGATCCGGTCGGGCGCCAGCAGCAGCGTCTGCGGCCCTCCCCTGGTGCGTCGCGAGCGTGTCGGCAATATCGGAGAGCTGACTTGCCACCGCCGTTTCGACGTGCGCCGGCAGTTGCGCAGTCGCAACCTGTTCCTGCACCCTGCGTACCTGCTTGATCAGCTCAGCGAAGTGCGGACCGCCTCGCCCTGACACCGGACCCTGGTGGCCCCAGAAGTCGGGCTGGGAAGCACGTCCGAGCACGAGGAATTGCGGCTAGCGAAGTGCGGCGCCGTGATCGCCACTTCCGGCGACGCCGACTTTCCGGGTGCGCGACCTGTGGCAATACCTCGTTCTTGCGCTTCTCATCGGCACGCACGTTCCAATCGACGTCGCCTGATCTGCGACGAACGGTCAAAGGGATCGCACCCGGATCCCGGCCATGCGACAGTTCCCCGATGACGAGACCTGTCGCCGTGATCGGCGCTGGACCCGGCGGCCTGATCGCGGCGCGCTGGCTGCTCTCGCAAGGATTCGAGCCGACGATCTTCGAGCAGGGACCGACGCTGGGCGGCCAGTGGACGGGACTCGTTGGCCGGAGCGGCGTTTGGCCGGCCATGCACACCAACACCAGTCGCATCATGACTGCCTTCAGCGACCTGGAAAACAAGAGCGACCTTGTCTACCCGTCCAACCGGGAGATCCTGAACTACTTGCACCGCTATGCCGACACGTTCGGCCTTACGTCGCGGATCCGGTTCGGCACTCGTGTCGAACTCCTCAGGCGAGACGATGCCGGATGGCTCGTCAGTTACGCGGGCCTACGAGGAAAGCTTCGAACGAGTGGTCGTCGCGAGTGGCAGATTCCATGCCCCCGCCATCCCCCCTGTGCCCGGGCTGGACACGTTCGCAGGCTCGGCCGGCGCGATCTCCACCTACCACTACCGAGGGCCTGCTCCATATCAGGGCAAGCGGGTTCTCGTGGCAGGCTGCGCTATCAGCGCCCTCGAGATCGCTACGGAACTCGCCCAGCTCGGCGCAGCTCGCGTTGTAGTGACCCAGCGCCGACAGCGGTACGTCCTGCCGAAGTTCGCCGCCGGAGTGCCTTCCGATCACCGAATCTTCACGCGATACGGAACCCTCGCGAGCGAGACTCTCCCAGCCGCCGAGAACGACCGGCAGCTGAGGGAGATCGTGGTCGAGGCTGGAGGAAGTCCGGAGCAGTACGGCGCACCCGAGCCCGACCCGTCGATTTTCGCCGCCGGGATCACCCTCAACCAGCAGTACCTACCGCTCGTGGCCGACGGACGAATTTCGGTGTGCCCCTGGATGAAATCCATCGCGGGTACGACCGTGGCGTTCGTCGACGGGCATGCCGAGGAGTTCGACGGGATTGTGCTCGGCACTGGGTTCGATCTGTGCCTACCGTTTCTGAGTGACAGAGATCCGCGACGTAGTCAACCTCGACGCGGTACACCTAGACGCCGACCGCTACACGTTCCACCCGGACCTCCCGGGGCTGGCCTTCATGGGCATGTGGGACCAGTCGGGCGGATACTTTGTGCCACTGGAACTTCAGGCCAGGTGGATCGCATACACGTGGGGCGGCGCGATCGCGGCGGCACCTGAACCCGAGCAGCGGCTGTCGATCAATGCTTATCGCTCGCAGCGAGGGACGTCCCAGAAAACTCGGATGAACCTGGTAGCTCTCACCTTCGCTCGAGCCGCCGGGGTCGAGCCACAGCTAGATAACTGGCCGCACCTGCGCCGCGCCCTACTGTTCGGTCCGCTCGCTCCGAGCTGTTTCCGGCTCGAGGGCCCGGACGCGCTGCCCGATGCGCCGGCCCGATTCGAGCGCGACGCAGCCGCCTTCGGTGCTATCACGTCAAACGAGCTGACCGAGCGTGAAAGAAAATACTGGTCGCTCGTCGAAACCGCCGCCTCCGGCCAGACCGGTCGCTGCGAAGGAAGCGCAGCGGCACCGTAAGGGCCACTCGCGCAAAGCGTTCACCGAAGCGATGAAGCTATGAATCTGGGTCGCCGCTGCCCAAGACTGGGTGCTGTTCGCCGGCGTCAACCGCTTGCGACCCCAGCGCTTCACGACCTTTCTGGCCGGGGTGCCGTCCCGGACGTTGCGGCACGACAACGAGCAGCACGACGATAAGTGCCGCGATGACCGCCGAGGCGAGCGGGCGGCTCAAGGCTAGGCCTCCGTCGGCGACTGGCTTATCGATGAAGTCGCCCACCGTTGCGCCCAGAGGCCGCGTCAAGATGAATGCGACCCAAAACAAGGTGACACGCGATACCCCCGTCCAGTAATAGCAGGCAACGACCGCCATGAGGGCCGCCGCGAATACCAGCGCGCCGCGCTCGTAACCAAACCCGCGAGTGTCGGCGAGCCAATCACCGAGCGCGGTACCCAGAGTCTGGGAAAACGTGATCGTGGCCCAGTAGAACGCCTCGACTTTCGGTGTCGAGACGGTATTTACCGCCACCGTTCCCGCCGACCGATGCCACAGTCCGAGGGTGGCCAACAGACAGAACAACAGCAGAAGTGATCCACCCGTGTAGCCGATCCCGAGTGATCGGTCGGCAAAGTCGGCCAACGTCGTGCCGAACGTCGTAGAGGCAACGATCGTCGCCCAGTAGAGGATGCGATAGAAACGCTTGGCGAAGATCTGCGCGACAACGAGCGACACCAGCAAGACTCCGAAAAGCACGACGCCGGCCAGATAACCCCAATCCAGCGTCATCGTCACGGTGTCGCCACCGGTCTCCCCCAGCGTCGTCGCCAATATCTTGATGACCCAAAAGCCAAAGGTGACTGCCGGAACCTTGATCAACGCTTGTTTCGTAACGTCATTCATCGAGCATGGCCTGTCGCTCCCGCGGACTGGTGCCTACGAACGTCGGTCAAAAGACAGTGTTACGTCGCTCGACTGAAAATTTGTTGAGAGGCCCTGCAGAAGAGTTGGTAATCATGGCGACGTCGAGTGTTGAGGAAAAAGAGAAGCAGGCCAGTACCTTTCGGCCTGACCTGCTTCTCCTATGTGGAGCTGCCGGGAATCGAACCAGGCGCAAAAATCGCACTGAACTGCGGAAACAGCTGAATCGGCGACGTGAAACGACGCGAAAGAACGCGAAATGACCTGTGCGGATACGCCGAAGATGTTGATGGCATCAACGTGCATACTCGCCATTGTCCGTGCAGAGTGGCGCTAGTCCACCTTGCGCGGATTCATAACCGCTCGCTGAGTAGGCCCATCACGTCGAGGTCCTCGATCGCCGCGGTCGTGCTGATCAAGGCCGGGCGGGTGACTTCGACGGCTGCCACTGTGAACCCATCGCCGCCGTCGATACCGCGGCGATCCACGCGTAGATCGAGAACAGGCGGTATTGGTTGCGAACGGTCTGTGCGTCGAGCGTCCAGCCGTTGGCCGCCAGCGCCTCACGGTAGCGCGCGAGTAGCGAATCCAGCTCGGCGCGGCGGGTTTCCACCGGCAATTCTTCGGCGGGCAATGGCGTCAGCCGAACCGGATGTCCGTCGCTCATTCTCACGGCATCGCTATGTTGTAGTCACTCACGAATAGCGTTCTCTCCGTGCGCCATCGGGGTTGTCACCTGGTGGCTTCGCCCACCAGGCTCAAGTAACGCATCACGGCGGGAGGTCGAGCCTCCACTAAGTCAGCCTTCGACATCTGGCCACCTTGAAAGGCGGCTTTCAGATTGGCGCGGGCGGTGTCGATGTCGGTGTCGATCTCATAAAGGGTGATGAATGATTCGCCGTTATCGGCCTTCCAGCGGCGCGCGGAGACGAATCCGTCGATGGTGAGCATCTCAGGGATATGGGTTTCTTCATGCCAGCTGTGGTATTCCTCCACCAATTGCGGTGAGACAGGCTTGCTTTCGACGAACAGCAATGCTTTGGCCATGTGGACCTCCTTGTAGGGGCGGTGCGGGTTATTGGATCGGTTCGTCACCTAGAACGGTGGTTCGCAGCATTTCGCGCGCCGAGCTGGGGTCGTAGGGGGCGGCACGGTGCAGGACACCGCGGTTGTCCCAGATGACGGTGTCGCCGACCGACCAGGTATGGCTGTAAACCTTGTCAGGCAGGGTTGCGCGCTCGAGAAGCTCGGCCAGCAGTGCGCGACCTTCATCGAGATCCATGCCGACCACGTAATCGGCGGAGGCACCCAACACCAGTGACTTGCGGCCGCTGCGGTGCGTCCACACCAGTGGGTGTTCGTGGGTGCGCCGGGATCGCCAGCGTGCCAATTGCTCTGGCGTGGGGTCGGGGTTGACCCGCCGCTGAGAGGCCTCTAAGGAGTGCACGACGCGTAGGGAGCCGAAGCGATCTTTTTCTTCGTTGGTGAGGGCATCGTGGGCGGCATATGAATTGGCGAATTCGGTTTCACCACCCCACTCGGCGACCTGCACCGCTGAGAGAACCGTGGCTTTCTGCGGGCATTCCTGCCCGAGGGGTGTGCAGCCGTCGATGTGCCAGTCAAAGGTCGCCTTCAAGTATGCGGCCGAGGAATTCTTGGACTTGTCCAGGGTGATCGGGTAAATCCCGGCGACGGGGTGGTGACCATCGGAGGAGTGATCGATCTCGCCGAGTCGGCGGCAGAAGGCTACTTGGGCCTGCGGATCGAGTTGCAGGCCACGGAAGACCAGAACTCCGTTGTCTTCCAACGCATCCAAGATCGCCTCACCGACCGGGTCGTCGGACGCCAACGAAGCCGGGTCGAGGCCGACGACCTCAGCGCCGACAGACTCGGTGAGCTTGGTGATGGTGAGCAGACTCATGGTCGCTCCTTTCTGACGGTGGTTGCTGCGCGGGTTGTGAGCTTCCGCGGTCAGGGAATCGGTTCGCCGGTGCGGATCATGACTGCGTCGGCGGCGTCGACCGGGGCGGGTTGGTGCATGATCTCCACCGCCATCGCGACCATGATCAGCGAATAGATCATGTGCAGCAGATTGAGCGCGTCGTCGGGCAAGCTGTCGAGGCTGAATTTGTCGCAGTACTCGATGGCCTCTTCCAGACGGGGAAAGAACGCGTCGTAGAAGTCGTGCAGCTCCGGCATCGACGCGTTGACGCGGGCGTCCCAGCGCTCGGTTTCGGTTGCCAAACACCAGGTTTGGGCGTATTTCTCGAGTTCGGCGAACGCGCTGGGCAGCAAGGCTTCTGGCATCGTCACACTCCCGCCGGAGCGTCTTCGCGCCGGTATGCACTCGACCCAGTCGACGGCCACCTTGTGCAGGTGGCGCACCAGGATCTCTTGGTCGTTGAGTGGAAAGTCATCGACGATGCCGTATTCCAGTGCCGCCTGGGTGCCGCCGAGCATGCCGGCGTCCTGCAGTGCGAACTCTTTGAGCACCACCGCGGCGACTTCGTGTTCGATGCGCTCGCGCACACTGCCGGCGGGGTGGAAGTAGGTGTAGGCCTCGAAGCGGTGGGTGTTGTAGGAGGTGGGCCAGTACCGGTACACGAGATACCAGCCGCCATAGATCAGGATCTCGGTGTTGGGGAAGATCTGGAAGTTGCTGATCCCCCACGGCTCGATACCGCCCGGATTGAGTCCGGGTCGGCAGTTCACCGATGTCGGGGGTGCGCCACGGTCCGACCAGCCCGCTCTTGGTAGCTCGCTCGATCGGATACATGTACTCCGGCGGCAGCAGCCAGCGGCGTCGCCCCGCTGTCGACACCAGCCGATGCGGACCGTCGAGTTGGAAGTGCCCGCAAGTGAATCCGGCGTTGGGTACGCGCACCTCGGACGGCACTTGCTGTGAGTGCAGCGAGGGGACGTGGTAGTACTCCTGGAACGCGTCGGCGAAGATTTTCCAGTTGCTGTTGTTGTGAGCGACCCACTCGTAGCGTTCGGTCAGTTTGCCGAACGGGTACTCGTCCAGGCCGGTGATCATCGGACCCAGGAATTCGCGCAGGCTCTGACGCGGCTCGTCGTCGAAGTTGATGAAGATGAAGCCGTTCCACACATCGCAATGCACAGGTCGCAATCCGTAGTCGGCGGTGTCGAGGTCGAAGAACTCCGATTCCTGTTGCACGAATTTCAGGGCACCGTCGAGGTCGTAGCGCCACCCGTGGTATTTGCAGGTGAACTGCCGGCACGTGCCTCGGGTCTCCTCAGCGGGAAAGTCGTTCCAGACCAGCTTGTTTCCCCGGTGGCGACAGACGTTGTAGAAAGCGCGGATCTGATCGTCTCGGCCTTTGACCAGGATCACCGAAGCGCCGACCACTTCGATTTCCTTGGTCAGGTAGCTACCTGTGCGGGGCAGCTCCTCGACGCGGGCGACGTTGAGCCAGGCCCGCTTGAAGACCGCTTCGCGCTCGAGTTCGTAAAACTCCCGAGACGTCGAATCCCTGAACGAGACGGGACCGGTCCCCAAGTCGGGGTAGTGCTCGGTCCACGAGCCCTCGGCAGGCCTACCCGATCGCGTCATGTGTACCTCTCCGCCGGCGAAGCTAATTCGAAAACCGTTGTGCGCTATGCGGTATCACATCACCGCTCCACCGTTGACGCCCAGTACCTGGCCGGTGATGAACCCGGCTTCCTCCGAGCAGAGGAACCCCACCGCCGCGGCGATGTCGGCGCCGGTGCCCAGATGACCCACCGGGATGTTGCTGGCGAGCTGTTCGTTGGAACCCAGGTATCCAGCGGCTTGCCCCTGGTGCTGCATCGGGGTCTCGATGCCCGACGGCGGGATGTTGTTGACCGTGATCCCGTGCGCGGCGTATTCGCGGGCCAGCGACTTGGTCAAAGTCATCACGCCACCCTTGGATGCCGCGTAGTGGGCGGCGAACGGTGAGCCGCGCTGGGCGCTCGACGACGAGATCATCACGATCCTGCCCCAATTCGCGTCCAGCATGTCTGGCAGCGCGACTTGGCAGCAATGAAAGGTGCCCGTCAGGTTGACGTCGATGATCCGCGTCCAGGATTCGATGGTGATCTCGGTGAAGGCCGAAAAGCCGAACAGCCCCGCACTGGTCACCAAAACGGTGATCGGGCCCAGCTCGCTACGGACCTTGGCGAAAGCATTCTCGACGGCGGGTCGATCGGTGACGTCAGCGCCGACCCCGATAGCGGTGACGCCGTCGGAGCGAAGGTCGTCGGTGACCCGTTGCGCTGCTTCCTCGTTCAGGTCGAGAACGGCGACTTTGAGTCCGCGGCGGCCCAGTTCGTGGCAGGTCGCCTCACCCATGCCCGAAGCGCCGCCCGTCACGACCGCGATCTTGCTCATCGGCTGCGCTTCATCGAGACGTCCTCCGCGGTGTTCATTCGTAGACCACCCGCACGGTGCGGCTGGTCGGCAGCGACTGGCAGGTAAGCACCCAGCCGTCCTCCACCTCGTCGTCCTCGAGTGCGTCGTTGTTGATCATCCGAGCGCTGCCCTGTTTCAGACGGGCCATACACGTTCCGCAGGAACCGACTTCGCATGACGACGGCGCCTGCAAACCGGCCATGCGGGCGGTCTGCAATAAGGTGTCGCCGCGCGAGTAAGGCACCGTGATCGTGCGCCGTTGTAGCTCGATGGTCACCTCCTCGGTGACCGTCTCGCCACCGGTAGCCCGCGGGTCGACAGGGATCTCGGCGACCTCGAAGTGCTCCAGGTGCACACGATCGGAGGGCGCCCCTGCTGCCCGCAGCGCGCTCTGCACGATCTCCATGAACGGACCTGGCCCGCAGATGTAATAGTCTGCGGCGGCGATGTTTTCGGCATGCGCAATGAATGCGTCAACGTGCGCAGGCGTCACGAAGCCGCTCTCGGCGTCGAGATGATGGTGTAAGACGAAGCGGCCCGAGTGGGAGTCATCCAAGGACGCCAACGCTTTGTCGAAGATCACCGAGTCACGGTCGCGGTTGGCGTAAAACAGCCGGGTGCTGCGCGTGCTGGATATCAGCGCTGACCGCAGCAACGAGAACACCGGTGTGATACCGCTTCCACCCGCGAACGCGACCACGTCGCGGTCGGTGTCCTTCAGCACGAAGCGTCCCTCGGGCGGCAAGGCGTGAATCTCGTTGCCTGGTGTCGTGGTGTCGTTGAGCCAGTTCGACACCACCCCGTCGCGGTCACGTTTCACGGTTATGCGCAGGTCTTCACCCGCCCCCGGTGAGGACGACATCGAATAACACCGTCGATGCCGGTGACCGTCGATACAGACCAGCAGCGTCAGGAATTGCCCGGCCTGATAACCGAAGTCCCGCGAGCTCGATTCAGGGACGTCAAGAACGATCGATATGGCATCGTGGGTTTCGCGGACAACATCTTTGACGCGCAACGGCACAAAGCCCTCAGGCAGCTCAGCCGTGTCGACCCCGACCGCGTAACCGCCAGTCGCCATTTCTGCGCTGACGTCCGTCAAGGCACGGGATTCTTGCATCCCCAGCAGAGTATCAACTACTTGCGATTAGTATCAAGTACTCGATACCGGAGGCGCTCGGCTGAGCCGGGCCAGGGTCAGGTGTCGACGTGGTCGTTGAACAGCTCGTGGCCGGTGCCTTTTTCGACCACTCGGCCCAGTAATTCGCGCAGGGTCTGCTGCTCGTCGGCACTGAGTACGCCGAACACCTTCTCGTGCGCGGCGATTGCATCGTTGACGACGGTGGCGGCGACGTTGCGGCCTTCGCCAGTGAGATAGGCCTGCAGAATGCGCCCGTGCTGGGGGTCCTGCTTTCGTTCCACCAGGCCGCGGCGTTCCAGCGCGGTGAGAGCGAGCTGGACCCCTTGGGGGCTGATCAGCAAGCGTCGGGCCAGTTCGGCGCCGGACAGGCCCGGCTCGTTGGCGAGTTGGCGCAGCACGCCGATTTGGGCGGTGCTGACTCCGTGGCTGCTGACTGCTTCGTTAACGGTGGTCAGCGAAAAGTAGAAGGCCTGCTTGAGCAGCCACAGAATGTTGTCGGTGAGTTCCATGCCCGCCTCCCCTGCCAACAGTCGATTCTCGGTTATCCGACGTTATCGCACGTGGCGACGACGGGCGTCTTGTAAATCTGTCCGCCCTTCATGACGAAAGAGACGTCGAGTGTGGTGCCGATGTCTTGGGAGGGATCGCCTGGGACGGCGATGATGTCGGCGAGGTAGCCGGGTGCCAGGCGGCCCAGCTCGTCGTCGGCCTCGACGAGTTCGGCCGCGACCACGGTGGCGGCACGGATCGCCTGCATCGGGGTCATGCCTCGGTCCACCAGTGCGACGAGTTCTTTAGCGTTCTGGCCGTGCGGAATCGCCGGCGCGTCGGTGCCGCACGCGATGCGCACTCCGGCGGCGATTGCCTTGGGCAGCATGGCTTTCGCGCGCGGAAAGACTTCTTCGGCTTTCTTGCGCAGTTCCGGCGCGATGCGGTCGATTGCCAGCGCCTCAGTCAGATAGGTGGTGGAGACCAGGAAGGTGCCGTGATCGGCCATCATCTGGATGGTGTCGTCAGTGGCGAGGAAACCGTGTTCGATGCAGTCGATCCCGGCGCGAATACAGGCCCGGATGGCGGAGTCGCCGACGGCGTGCGCGGCCACCCGAACCCCGGCGCGGTGGGCTTCGTCGGCGATCGCGGCGAACTCGGCGTCCGAATACTGCTGGGCGCCCGGGCCCGTGCTGTGGGACATGACCCCGCCTGACGCCGACACCTTGATCAGCTTGGCGCCGTGGCGAATCTGATATCGGACGCAGGCGATCACGTCGGGAACACCGTTGGCGATGCCCTCGGCGACAGACAGCGGCATGATCCCGGGCGCAAGCCGCTGAAACACCGTCGGGTCCAGGTGACCGCCGTAGGGGGTGACGGCGTGGCCCGCGGGATAGATGCGCGGGCCGGCGTGCCAGCCCTGATCGATGGCCCGCTGCAGCGCGACGTCGAGTAGATACCCGCCGGTCTTGACCATTAGCCCGAGGTTGCGCACGGTGGTGAATCCGGCCTCCAGCGTGGTGCGCGCGTTGACCGCTCCGCGCAGTGTGCGATACGCCGGATCATCTTGAACGCCGTGCATCGGCGAGGGCAGGCCCTCAGGCCCACCGGGGCCACCGATCAGCAGGTTCAGTTCCATGTCCATCAGGCCCGGCAGCAGCGTGACGTCACCGAGGTCGATGACCGTGGCCGAATCCGGTAGTGGCCCTTCTGGATTGACCGCGATGATGCGCTCACCGTCCACAACCAGCACCGCCGGGGAATGGACCTGGCCGGCGTCGACGTCGGCCCACCGCGCGGCCCGCAGGACCGTAGCAGCGGTCACGGGACGGGCTCGGACACGCAGTCCAGGGTGGAGGCACCGGAATCGGGCACTCGCGGCTGCTTCCAGCATTCCACCGGGAACGACACCATGATCATCGAGTACAGCAGGTGCATGAGGTTCTCGACGTCGTCGGGCAAGTCGTCGAGGGGGAACTTGTCGCAGTAGGCCAGCGCCTCCTCGGCGCGCGGTGTGATCGCGTCGTAAAAGGCCTTCATGTCGGTCATCGAACTCGCCAGCCTTTTGGCGTAGCGCTGTGGTTCGCTGGGCAGGCACCACTGCGAGAAGCGTTCCAGCTCGGCGAATTCGGTTGGCAGCACAGCGGACACCTCGTTCACACTCCTGCCGTAGACGTGCGACGGTACTCGTCGATCCAGGCCGCGGTTTCCTTGTGCAGGTGACGTAGCAGGATCTCCTGGTCGTTGAGCAGGAACCTGTCGATCACCCGCGATTCGATCATCGTCTGGGTCGCCTCCAGGGTGTTGGCGTCCTGCAGCCCGTATTCCTTGAACGACACCGCCGCGAGTTCCTGGGCAACACGTTCGCGAGGAGTGCGTGGCTGCGGGAAGTAGAGCGTGCCCTCGAAGACGTGGGTGTTGTACGAAGTCGGCCAGTAGTGGTAGGTCAGATACCAGCCCTGACCCCAGAACAGGACGACGAAATTGGGGAACAGCTGGAATGAATCCAGGCCCCAGGGTTCACAATTCGCGGGATTCAGCCCGACTGGCATCTCGCCCAAATCGGGCTTGTCCCAAGGCCCGAACAGCCCGCTCTGACAGATGTCCTCGATCGGCTTACGCATCTCGTCGGCCATCTCCCAGGCGCGCACACCGGATGTACTGACCAGCCGATGCGGGCCGTCGAGCCGGTAGTGGGGAGCCTCGAAACCCGCCTGCGCGGCCGCCTTCGAGTAGGCGGCCGGCGACTGGTTCGCATGCAACACCGGTGCGTGATAGAACTCCTGGAAAGCGTCCATATAGAGCTTCCAGTTCGCCTTCACTTCCGACCGGTAGGTCCAGCGCGAGGTCATCTGGCCGAACGGGTAACCCTCCAGGTCAGTGATCATCGGCCCGAGAAAGTCCCGCAACGACTGTTGCGGCTGCTTGGCGAAGTTGACGAAGACAAAGCCCTCCCAGACATCGCAATGCACTGGGACCAGCCCGTAGCGACTCTTGTCGAGGTCGAAGAACTCCTCCTCCTGCTGCACGAACGTCAGGTTGCCGTCCAGGTCGTAGCGCCAGGCGTGGTACTTGCAGGTGAACTGCCGGCACACACCGCTCGTCTCCTCGAGCGGCATATCGTTCCACACCAATTTGTTGCCGCGGTGGCGGCAGACATTGTGGTAGGCCTTGATGTCCCCGGATATGGTGCGCACCAAAATGATCGAGGTGTTGACGACCTTGAGTTCCTTGGTGAAATAGCTGCCTTTGCGCGGAAGCTGTTCGACGCGGCCAACATTGAGCCAGGCACGCTTGAAAATCGCCTCGCGCTCCAAGTCGTGAATCTCCGGACTGATCGAGTCCTCGTAGGACACCGGCTCAGTGCCGAGTTCCGGGTAGTGCTGCGTCCAGCTGCCTTCCGGCGGCTTGGGAAATCGAGCCACGATCGCTCCTGTCCGTTCCGATCTCGCGCGGATCCTCGGCGGTCAGGCAACCACTCCGACGGGGAACGGTTACGCAGCCACCGTTTTCAGTGATCCGTATGACTCCGTCGAGCCGACGTTATATCGTCAGAGTGTTAATCACAAGTAGTTGATATTGCGGGATGGGACTCGATGAATCAGAACCCTGGGGTCAGGCTCGCCGACAACGGTGCCCCCCAGCTATATGGTCAAGTTTTCCACGTGGTCTCACCGCACACCGAGCAATCCATCGCCGACGTCACTGCTGCCGCGCCTTCCGATGTCGACGCGGCTGTATGTGCCGCGCGCGCGGCCTTTGACGCCGGCCCCTGGGGCCGCAGCGAACCACAGGATCGAGTCGCAGCGATCCTTCGCCTTGCCGACGTCTACGACCAACGTCGTTCCGAGATGGCCGAAACCATCAGCGCAGAGATCGGCGCTCCGATCACCTTCGCGAAACGCGCACAGGTCGGCCTGCCCGCGATGATGATGCGCGCATTCTGCAACTTGGCCGAACGCCACCAGTGGCAGGAGACCCGGACTGGTTTCTTCGGAAGTGACGTGCACGTCCGGAAGGAACCCGTCGGCGTGGTCGCCGCCATCGTGCCGTGGAACATGCCGCAGTTCCTCATCATCACCAAGCTCGTACCCGCACTGCTCGCAGGCTGCACAGTGGTACTCAAACCCGCCGCCGAATCACCTTTGGACGCAATGCTTTTAGCTGAAATGATCGATCAGGTCGACTTGCCCTCAGGTGTCGTCAGCGTGCTACCAGGCGACGGCACTGTCGGTGAGCTCCTGGTCGGCCACCCCGGCGTGGACAAGGTCTCGTTCACCGGTTCGACCGCAGCCGGCCGGGCCGTGGCGGCGGCGTGCGCACCCAACCTGACCAAGGTCAGTCTCGAACTCGGCGGCAAGTCCGCCGCCATCGTCCTTGATGACGCTGCACCTGAAGCCGTCGCCGCCGGAGTGCGATCGGCCAGCTTGTCCAACAGTGGGCAGATCTGCAACGCGCTGACCCGTGTGCTGGTGCCCGAGCGGCGCCACGATGAATACGTCGACGCGCTCGCTTCCGAGATGACCGCCCTGCGGGTGGGCGATCCCACCGATCCCGACACCCAGATGGGCCCGCTGGTTTCTCAACGCCAACAGCATCGCGTCCGCGGCTACATCCAGACCGGTCAACACGAAGGCGCACAACTGGTGACCGGCGGCAGCGACATGCCGACCGGACTCGAACGCGGCTGGTACGTCCAACCCACCCTGTTCGCGCGCGCCGACAACACCATGCGCATTGCGCGAGAAGAGATCTTCGGACCAGTGATCACCGTCATTCCCTATCGCGACGAGGACGACGCCGTGGCGATCGCGAACGACTCCGACTACGGCCTCGCCGGATCGGTGTGGACCGATGACACCGACCGAGCCCTGACGATCGCCGCGCGAATCCGCACCGGCACCATCGGGATCAACCAGGGCTACACCATGGACCCGTTCGCGCCGTTCGGTGGCGTCAAGGCCAGCGGCTACGGTCGCGAACTGGGACCCGAAGGACTCGACGGCTACCTGGACACGAAGTCCATCGCCATCGCGGGTGGCGGCCTCTGACGACCCAAAGACCGCCTGAGCTCTTCCATCCCCGGGCTCAATTTCGGCAGGGTCAGCATCTCAATTCCCTTGCTGGAAAGGAACAACCGTTGGGAGCTGCGCGCCGCCGGGAAGAACCAGCTTGCCCTCGTTATTGATGTAACCGGAACGTTTTGTGGGTATCGGCAGTGCAGGATCGGGGCAGGGCACGTTGGTGCCGTCGCCGCAGATGCCTCCGTTGAAGTACGACCGCTTCAGGTGATCCGCGGGCCAAGGGTCGGCGTGCATACCTATCCACTGCGCTGGCACGTTGTAGAAGAAGAAGAAGCATGAGCTGATCCCGGCGAAGATCGCCAGGAAACGCACGAATTGGTGCGCGCCGGCGCCACCTCGGACCTGGTCCAGTCCACGCTCGACGATGGTGCGGCCACGATCGTCGGTGAAGTACCGAAGGCAGCACATCGCCGCTTGGACACCACCCCACATCAGGCCTTCGTAGATGGGCCACTGGTGATACGTGCCGGCGAACACAGACACGGAGCGGATCGAACCGGGATAGCTGTAAAGCCCGAACGGCAGCATGAAGCCGGCTTCCATAAAGAAGTCGAGCACAAACGTGAATGCGTAGGTGACCAGGATCAGCCGGAGATTGCTGATGCGGGGCCAACGAGCCTTGATCTTGCGCATCACCCAGCATCCGAAGATCGTGATCATCAGCACCCCGGCGGCGTACCCCGGGGTATTGATCAGGAGAGGTTCAGCGACCTGTCGACCCGGTTCCTCGGGTGAAACCCATCCGGGAATGTTTGATGACCAGGAGCCCCGGTTCCACAGCCAGGTGTTGTACGTGCACCACGTGTTGAAGTAGTTGAGCAACGGGTCCTGGAAAAACATCAGACCCATCGAGACCAGCAACATGCCGTCGAGCGTCATGCGCCGTTCTCGACGCCAGGGCCGGACGATGAACCACCAGATCGCGATCGGCAAGCCGACGCACACGAGGACCCCATTCATCGTGAGGAAGGCCTTCATGTACATCGGCGGGTCCGTCGGGCCGCCAGGCACCCGCTCGAAGTAAGGCCCAATAATCCAGCGGGTCCATACGTACAGCTGTAGCGCGAGGAGCGCGCCACCGATAGTTGCCCAGATCGTGATCGGTTTGACTCTGGATTGAGCGTCGGCGCCGAATGAGGCGACTCCGCCCTGCGACTCGGTCACGATGGGCGCGCTCTTCCGGTCCGACACTTCGGTCATGACACCTCTTTCTGCAGCTGAATCTTCGTTAATATACCCATTGGTATCTTAGATGCGAGCTAGTTTCTCAGAATCCCTGGCACAATCGGTGGCATGGTTGAGCGTTGGACACGGGAGCGACGCCTGGAGCACACCCGTGCGCTCCTGCTGGATGCCGCGGAGGAAGTGTTCGCCGAAAAAGGGTTCACACCAGCAACTCTCGACGACATTGCGCATACGGCGGGCTACACCAAAGGTGCCATCTACAAGCACTTCGCGGCAAAGGAAGACCTTTTCCTGGCAGTGAGCGACCGGTACTGGCGTCGCTACTTCGATAACTTCGCCGAAGTGCTGTCGGCGGCGACCGAGCTGGGAGCGCGCGAGCTCGACGAAGTTGCCCAGCGCTGGCGCCAACTCAGTAATGACCGCGGTGCCGAGCACGCCGCATTGGGCCACGAGTTCACGTTGTATCTGCTCCGCAACCCCGACGCGCGGGACCGGGTGGCGGCCAAGAGATTAGAGGTCGTCGGGGCACTGAGCAGGTTCATCGCCGAGGGCCTTGACCGAATGGGCGGAGCCCTTCTGATCCCGCCACTGACGTTCGCGCAGTTGCTCGTCGCCACCAGCGACTCGGTTGTGCTGGGGAGCCAACTCGACGATGTCGACCTCTACCGGCCGATCCTCGAAATGTACGTGTCGGTGATCAAACTTCCCGAACGGGCCCGTGGCGCCAAAAGTTGAGCCTGACGGCGTCCCTCTTGTGATTTCATGGGCGGCGGGCTCGCTTGACGGTGTCGTCGTTCGTTCGCTCGAGTGCCACTGCCCTGACGACCGCGTGCAGTAGGCGGGCGAGTTGGTCTGCGTCGTTGATGGTGCGGTCGCCCGCGCTACTGCCTGTAACCATTGCCTCGATCACCGGCTATGCCGTCTCGGTGCTGGCACTGGACCGCTCGATCCTCACCGAGAAGATCGCCTGGCGCGGTTTACATTTGACCAGCGACTACACCACCGATCCGCTCGAAACGTTCTTCGTGAAGGACGTCGTGCGCCCGGGATTGCCACCAGTGCCAGTGTTTGGTGATGTCACGACGGAGGACACCCTGCGCCACGCGGCCAACGTCTTCGCCGAGACCGACGGCGGTCCGCTCCGTGTGCAGGGTCGCGACGGCGAGACACTCGGGCACATACTCCTCCAAGACATTTTGGTGGCCCGTCTGCATGACCTCACCGAGGCTACTGATCGCTCCCGGCACCTGAACACCTTCACCCGCAACAGGCAACCATCGCACTCGCGACCACGTGGAGCCGATTAGCGTATTTGCCGCAACGCTCCAGCAAGACCTCCGGTCAAACCGCGTTTGTCCTTCTTCGGCCGCTCTCCGACGTCGGCAAGCCAGTCGAACGACGGCGGGGTGCAGCCCGAGTGGTTCGCTGGCGCAGACCGCCCGGAAATAGGCCGTCTGCCTCGCACTGTGGGCGACGAAGCCTACGGCGGCCAGTTGCAAGGCCGAGCCGTACAGCGAGTCAGGCGGCCCTCGTTAAGTCACCGAAAAATGGACCCGCGATCGAGTCCCGCTACGCGGCTTCGAACGCAGGTGCCTCGATGCGCGACTGTCCCCGGCTGATACCAGCGAGCTGGTCGATGTGTTGCGGATGGCTCACAGCGGTGACCGTATGCGGGTGTTCAGTCGATTCGATCGGGCGGCTCCGATCGATGTGCCCGAGGACTGGTCGCCGCCCGACCGCGAAAATTCCGGTTAATCCACTACTCCATCTCGAGAACCAGTCCATCTCGAAAAACCAGCAAAGTGGCCAGGGAGGCGGACAGACCTCGCAAAACAACGACCCGGGCCACAACGTTGAATCTAGGACCGGAGACACCCCCAAGTGAGCACTTGCACCCGAATCGAAGCTGCGCGCCTTCAGCGAGAAACGCACCGCCGCGGGCTTCTCAGTTGTCGAGATGCAGCGACGAACGCCTGGCTACTTTGACGAATCTTCGGCGTGCCGCGCGGGTTGCTGATCTTCGCTGCATAACGCCAGGTCAGTGAGATGACGTCGCTTTGCAACGATCGTGGCTGCGGTGGTGTCCACCCGGGAGGTTAGGCCTCAGCTGTCGGTATCGGTGCGCGCCGTGCCTGCCTTATTTCAGCGTCGCGGCGATGTAGCTCATATTCCGGAATGAACCCACCGCCTCGTCGTCCGGCAAGGTGAATCCATTGCGCTGGTAGAGCTCTGAGGCAGGATGGACTCTCACCTGCCAGCCGTGGCCGGTGAGGTAGTCGCCCACGAAGTTGCGTTCGCCTTGATAGAGCAGATCGGCCGCGTCGAGATCGAAACCCTCGCGTTGCCACCGCTCAGTGAAGCGCTGCCTGCCTTCGTCGGAGGCGGCCTGATCGGGGATGTGTTCGGTGGCCAGCTGGCTGCCTGGTGCGCTGAGCGCGGTGATGTTGTCGAATAATCGGTCCTGGGCCTCGGACGACAGGTAGGGCAGTAATCCCTCGGCGCTCCAGGCGGTCGGCTGATCGACGTTGAAACCACCGGCCCGCAAAGCGGCCGGCCAGTCGTCGCGCAGATCGATGCCGATCGCACGGTGTTCCGCGTTCGGTGTGGCGCCGAGGTCGGCCAATGTGCTTGTTTTGAATTCGATCACCTGGGGCTGGTCGATCTCGTAGACAACCGTGCCGGCCGGCCACTCAAGCCGGTAGGCCCGAGTGTCCAGGCCCGACGCCAGGATCACTGCCTGACCGATGCCCGCCTCGGTGGCGCTGGTGAAGAAGTCGTCGAAGAATCTTGTCCACACGAGCATTTGTTCGGTGCTCGTGTTGCGTTTCTGCGTCGGGTCATCCTCGGGCTGGTGTCCCCGTCGAGGATGCGCAGGGATGCGGCAAGGCCCACCGCGCGCACCAGCGGTTCGGCGTAAGGATCGTCGAGCAGCGGCTCGGGTCCCTGCGCCGCCAGTGCGCGGGAGGTTGCCACGATGGTCGCGGTCACCCCCACGCTGGAGGCCAGATCCCAGCTGTCGTCGTTGCTACGTGGCATCGAATTACTCCTCTTTCTCGTGTTCAGTGCGCCGCCGGCGCACCGAGGATCAGCGGATGGAAAGTCGTCTACGACGGGTTGTCATTCCTTTGTGGTCATCGGTTGACCTGAAATCCTTTGCCGGAGAATCGGCGTCAGGCGACGCCCACGCCGCCGTCGATGGGCAGGCACGCCCCGGTGATGTAGCTGGCCGCCGGCGAGGCCAGAAAGGCGACCAAGTTGGCGACGTCCTCGTCGGCGCCCATCCGCCCGAGCGGCACGTGCTCGTCCATGGACTCGGTGAACGCCGCCATCTTGTCGGGTTCGGGCCAGAGCTTGTCGAAGACGGGGGTCTGGATCAGGCCGGGAACCACGGCGTTCACCCGGATTCGGCGCGCGGAGAGCTCGATTGCCAGCGAGGGCACCAGGGCCATCAGCGCGCCCTTGCTCGCGCTGACAACGGACCAATTCGCCAGCCCTTTGCGGGCACCCAACGCGCCGTTGAAGATGACCGATCCGCCATCGCCGAGCAGCGGCAGGACCTTTTGCAGGGTGAAGTACTGGCCCTTGACGTTGACCGCGAAAATGTCATCGAACATCGCCTCATCCACCGCCTCGATCGGCGTCATCCGATGGACTCCGGCGTTCAAAAACACCGTGCTCAGCGGGCTCGGCAGTGCCCGTACTGCGTCGGCGACACGGGCCGCATCGGCGAGCACCCGGATATCTGCGCGCAGCACAACGACATCATCGGGCAGCGCGCGCTTGGCCGCAGCGATCGTGTCGGGATTGTGTCCGGTGACCAGCACGGCGTAGCCCTGTTGATGGAGGACGCGGGCGGTGGCCAACCCGATTCCTGTTGTCCCGCCGGTGATCAGAGCTGCACCCGGCGAATGGGGTGTCGTCATCCTGTGTCTCCTCCTGGTATGTCGTCACGTCTCTACTTCTATAGTGCACGCTACATAAGTAAGCCGACTTGTATAGTGGTGCCTACAGAAGGGAGACCATTGAAACCCGCGACATCACCACGGATGGGCCGACCCCGCAGCTTCGACCGGGGCCAAGCAGTTGCGCGCGCGATGGAACTGTTCTGGGCACTGGGCTACGAGGGCACCACCCTCACCGACCTGCAGCAGGCCATGGGCGACATCAGCGCGCCGAGCTTCTATGCCGCATTCGGCTCCAAGGAGCAGCTCTTCCGCGAAGCTGTCGAGTTCTACACCCAGACCCAACGTGCACCGATGGCGCGCGCCCTTGAACAACCAACCGCACAAGCCGCGATCAAGGGAGTACTACGCGCGGCGGCCACATCGTTTTGCCTGCCGGGCAAACCACGGGGCTGCCTGGTCGTGCTTGGAGCGATCAACTGCGCAAACACCAACAAGGGTGTCGAGGACTTCATGCGCGGCCAACGCGCCCTTCGGCACAAAATCATCCGGGAACGCCTCCAGCAAGGCGTCGCCGACGGCGACCTACCACCGACTGCCGACCTAGAAGCGATCGCCGCCTTCTACATCACCATCATCGACGGCCTGGCCATCGAGGCACGCGACGGCGCATCGCGCAAATCCCTTCGGACCACCGTGGATAACGCTATGGCAGCCTGGGACATCCTCACCAGCACTACAG
>CAWGIJ010000006.1:0-227760 GCA_963822655.1 uncultured Actinomycetota bacterium | reverse complement strand
GTTCGCTTCGGGCGCCGAGACTGCCGAGCGCCCGGCCAGCCGCACGCCCGGCGCTCGGCGCCCGGCTGACCGGGCGCTCGTCGGCTGTCTGTCGCGCCTCACTAGACTGGCCGACGTGCTCATCGGTTCACATATCAGTCCGCAGGATCCGCTGGCCACCGCCGCGGCCGAGAACGCCGACGTCGTGCAGATCTTCCTCGGCAACCCGCAGAGCTGGAAGGCCCCCAAACCGCGCGACGACGCCGCGGAGCTCAAGGCCGCGGCCCTGCCGATCTACGTGCATGCGCCGTACCTGATCAACGTCGCCTCGGCGAACAACCGGGTGCGGATCCCGTCGCGCAAGATCCTGCAGCAGACCTGCGACGCCGCGA
The DNA here is from genome assembly GCA_963822655.1 of uncultured Actinomycetota bacterium. GTDB lineage: Bacteria > Actinomycetota > Actinomycetes > Mycobacteriales > Mycobacteriaceae > Mycobacterium. Next base: position 227,389 of record CAWGIJ010000006.1, on the reverse strand, counting down.
GCCGACATCGGTGCCGCCGCGATCATCGTGCACGGCGGCCACGTCACCGACGACGACGATCTCGACGAAGGTTTCCTGCGCTGGCGCAAGGCGCTCGACCAGTTGGAGACGAAAGTCCCTGTCTACCTGGAGAACACCGCCGGCGGCGACCACGCGATGGCCCGCCACTTCGACACCATCGCCCGGCTGTGGGACCACATCGGTGACGCCGGTGTCGGTTTCTGCCTCGACACCTGCCACGCCTGGGCCGCGGGGGAGGCGCTCATCGACGCTGTCGACCGGATCAAGGGCATCACCGGGCGCATCGACCTGGTGCACTGCAACGACTCCAAGGACTCCGCCGGCTCCGGCCGCGACCGGCATGCCAATTTCGGTACCGGGCAGATCGATCCCGAGTTGCTGGTGGCGGTCGTCAAAGCCGCCGACGCGCCGGTGATCTGCGAGACGGCCGAAGAGGGCCGCAAAGACGACATCGCTTTCCTGCGGGAGAAGACGAGCGCCTGAGATGCGTCATCGAATCGCGATGCTGCTGGGCATCGTGCTGGTCCTCGCGCGGATGTGCGGTTCTGCATCCGAAGCCGCCGTCGGGATTCGTCGACGGCGCCAGCATCCACACCATCGGCGTGGGCGGGCGCGACCGGGTCTATCGGCTGCACAAGCCCGCCGGCCTGACCTGCATCGGCCAGCCTGGTCGTGGTGTTGCACGGCGGGTTCGGCAGCGCCGAGCAAGCCGAAAGATCTTACGGTTGGGACCAATTGGCCGACTCGGCGAAATTCGTCGCGGTCTATCCCGACGGTGTGAAGCGGGCCTGGAACGTCAACGGCGGCGGCTGCTGCGGCCGGCCGGCCGGAGCACATCGACGACGTCGGCTTCATCAGCGCCGTCGTCGCGAACGTCGCCAAGAACATCGGCATCGACGCCTCGCGGGTGTACGCCACCGGCATGAGCAACGGCGGCATCATGTCCTACACCTTGGCGTGCAACACCACGCTGTTCGCCGCGATCGGCCCGGTGGCCGGCACGCAGCTGGACCCGTGCAGGTCGCCGCATCCGGTGTCGGTGATGGCGGTTCACGGCACCGCCGATCCGAAGATTCCGTACGGCGGCGGCGACGGGCCACGGCTTCGCCCACATCAACGGCCCGGCCGGTGCCGGAGCTGAATGCGTTGTGGCGCAAGATCGATCAATGCCAGGCGCCCACCGAGACGACCGACGGCCAGGTCACCACCTCGACCGCCGGATGTGCCGGGGGCGCGGCGTGGCACTCGTCACCGTCGCCGACGGCGGGCACCACTGGCCCGATTTCGCCACCGCCCAGCTATGGGAGTTCTTCGCCGGCCATCACCGCTGAGCATTACACCTCTTGTGCGGTTGTAGAAAAAATGTAATATTGGCGGCATGCCAGATACCCATGTCGTCAGTAACCAGGTGCCGCCGTTGGAGGAGCACAACCCGGCCTCGTCGCCGGTTCTCATCGAGGCGCTGATCCGCGAGGGCGGGCAGTGGGGTCTGGACGAGGTGACCGCGGTCGGCGCGATCTCCGGCTGCCCGGCAGACGCAGCGCTGGGGCGAGCTGGCTCAGCGCAACCGGCCGATCCTGCGCACTCATGACCGTTTCGGCAACCGCATCGACGAGGTCGAGTTCGACCCCGCCTATCACGAGCTGATGCGAGTGGCGATCGAACATGGACTGCATGCCGCGCCGTGGGCTGACGACCGGCCGGGTGCGCACGTGGTGCGCGCAGCCAAGACCAGCGTCTGGACCGCCGAGCCCGGCCACGTGTGCCCGATTTCGATGACCTACGCGGTCGTCCCGGCGCTGCGGTTCAACCCGGAGCTGGCCGACATCTACGAGCCGCTGCTGACCAGTCGCGAGTACGACCCCGAATTGAAGCTTGCGACAACCAAAGTCGGCATCACCGCCGGCATGTCGATGACCGAAAAGCAGGGCGGCTCCGACGTCCGCGCCGGCAACACCGAGGCCACTCCCAACGGCGACGGCACCTACCGGCTGATCGGCCACAAGTGGTTCACCTCCGCGCCGATGTGCGACATCTTCCTGGTGCTGGCCCAGGCGCCGGGCGGGCTGTCCTGTTTCTTCCTGCCCCGCGTGCTGCCCGACGGCAGCCTCAACCGGATGCGGCTGCAGCGGCTCAAGGACAAGCTCGGCAACAACGCCAACGCCTCCAGTGAGGTCGAGTACGACGGCGCCACCGCATGGCTGGTCGGCGAAGAGGGTCGCGGTGTTCCGACCATCATCGAGATGGTCAACCTCACCCGGCTGGACTGCACGCTGGGCAGCGCCACCAGCATGCGCACCGGCCTCACCCAGGCCGTCCACCATGCCCAGCACCGCAAGGCATTTGGCGAGTATCTGATCGATCAGCCGCTGATGCGCAATGTGCTGGCCGACCTGGCCGTCGAGGCCGAGGCCGCCACCATGGTCGCGATGCGGATGGCCGGCGCCACCGACAGCGCCGTGCGCGGCGACGAGACCGAGACCCTGCTGCGTCGGATCGGCTTGGCCGCCAGCAAGTACTGGGTGTGCAAGCGCGCGACACCGCACGCCGCCGAAGCCATGGAATGCCTGGGCGGCAACGGCTATGTCGAGGAGTCTGGCATGCCGCGGCTCTACCGTGAGGCTCCGCTGATGGGCATCTGGGAAGGCTCCGGCAACGTGAGCGCACTGGACACGTTGCGCGCCATGGCAACTCGTCCGGAGTGCATCGAGGTGCTGTTCGACGAGCTCGGCAAGAGCACCGGGCAGGACGTCCGGTCTGGATCGCCACGTCGAGCAACTGCGCCCGCAGCTCGGCGACCTGGAGACGATTCAGTATCGGGCCCGCAAGGTCGCCGAAGACATCTGCCTGGCTCTGCAGGGTTCGCTGCTGGTGCGGCACGGACATCCGGCCGTCGCCGAGGCGTTCCTGGCCACCCGGCTGGAGGGCCAGTGGGGCGGGGCATTCGGAACCATGCCCGCCGGGTTGGATCTCGCGCCGATCATCGAGCGTGCTCTAGTAAAGGGATGACACGCGCCGACGACATGACCGTGGCCCCGCATGAGCGCATCCGCCGGCGGGCGAGGAGTGGCGCCGATGACACACGCGATCCGTCCGGTCGACTTCGACAACTTGAAGACGATGACCTACGAGGTCACCGATCGGGTTGCGCGAATCACCTTCAACCGGCCCGACAAGGGCAACGCGATCATCGCCGATACCCCGCTGGAACTTTCGGCTCTGGTGGAGCGCGCCGACCTGGATCCGAGCAGTGCACGTCATCCTGGTCTCGGGTCGCGGCGAAGGCTTCTGCGCGGGTTTCGATCTCAGCGCCTACGCCGACCGCACCGGCTCGGCGGGCGGCACCGGGGCGTATCACGGCACCTCGCTGGACGGTAAGACCCAGGCGGTCAACCACTTACCGAACCAGCCGTGGGATCCGATGATCGACTACCAGATGATGAGTCGCTTCGTGCGCGGCTTCTCCAGCCTGCTGTACGCGGACAAGCCGACGGTGGTCAAGATCCACGGCTACTGTGTGGCCGGTGGCACCGACATCGCTCTGCACGCCGATCAGGTGATCGCCGCGGCTGACGCCAAGATCGGCTATCCGCCGACCCGCGTCTGGGGCGTGCCGGCGGCCGGCATGTGGGCGCACCGGCTGGGCGACCAGCGCGCCAAACGCCTTCTGCTGACCGGTGATTGCATCACCGGCGCCCAAGCGGCCGAGTGGGGTCTGGCGGTCGAGGCGCCGGACCCGAAAGACCTCGACGAGCGCACCGAGCGCCTGGTCGAGCGGATCGCCGCCGTCCCGGTCAACCAACTGATCATGGTCAAGCTCGCGCTCAATTCTGCTCTGCTGCAACAGGGTGTGGCCACCAGCAGGATGGTCAGCACGGTGTTCGACGGGGTCGCGCGGCACACACCCGAGGGTCATGCATTCGTCGCGGACGCGGTCGAGCACGGCTTCCGCGACGCGGTCAAACATCGCGACGAGCCGTTCGGTGATTACGGCCGGCGAGCTTCGCAGGTCTGACACCATGCCAAAGTCGCTGGCCCGCATGACCGCTCGGTCGGTGGTGCTGAGCGTGATGCTTGGCGCCCATCCGGCATGGGCGAGCGCCGCCGACTTGATCCGGCTCACCGGAGACTTCGACATCAAAGAGGCCACTCTGCGAGTTGCCCTGACCCGAATGGTCAGCGCCGGCGACCTGGTGCGCTCCGCCGACGGCTACCGACTTTCCGATCGACTGCTGGCTCGTCAGCGCCGGCAGGACGATTCCATGCGGCCCAAACTGCTGCCCTGGCACGGAAGCTGGACGACGTTGATCGTCACCAGCGTCGGCACCGATGCCCGCACCCGGGCGGCATTGCGAACCACGCTGCACCACAAGCGTTTCGGCGAGCTACGAGAAGGCGTGTGGATGAGGCCGGACAATCTCGAGCTCGACCTGGACTCCGACGTCCGGTCCCGGGTGCGGATCGTGCACGGCCCGCGATGACGAGCCCGCCGAGCTGGCCGGCCAACTGTGGGACCTGCCGTCGTGGGCGCGCACCGGTGAACGGTTGCTTGCCGACATGGCCGACGCCGCCGACGTGCCGGCGCGATTCGTCACGGCCGCTGCGATGGTGCGTCACTTGCTGACCGATCCGGTGCTGCCCGGCGAGCTGCTGCCCGCGCAATGGCCGGGCGCGCGGCTGCGCGCGGCCTACAACGACTTCGCCGCCGAGCTGCTCGAGCGGCGCGACGACATCCGATTAGTGGAGGCGACATGAGCGATCCGGTACGCGTAGAACGCCAGGGCCCGGTGACCACCGTCATTCTCAACCGGCCGCGAGGCGCGCAACGCGGTCAACGGCCCGACCGCGGCAGGGCTGTTCGAGGCGTTCGAGGAATTCGACCGCGACGACTCCGCGTCGGTGGCGGTGCTCTGGGGTGATCACGGAACCTTCTGCGCTGGAGCGGATTTGAAGGCGTTCGGGACGCCGCAGGCCAACGCGGTGCACCGCACCGGTCCCGGACCGATGGGACCGAGCCGGATGGTGTTGTCGAAACCGGTGATCGCCGCGGTCAGCGGCTACGCGGTCGCGGGGGGATTGGAGCTCGCGTTGTGGTGCGATCTGCGGGTCGCCGAAGAAGATGCCGTGTTCGGGGTGTTCTGCCGCCGCTGGGGGGTGCCGCTGATCGACGGTGGCACGATCCGCCTTGCCCCGACTGATCGGGCAGAGCCGGGCGATGGACATGATCCTCACCGGCCGCGCGGTCGATGCCGGTGAGGCGCTGGCGATCGGGCTGGCCAATCGTGTTGTGCCCAAAGGCCAGGCGCGCGAAGCCGCCGAGCAACTGGCCGCCGAATTGGCCGCGTTGCCTCAGCAGTGCATGAGATCGGATCGACTCTCGGCGCTGCATCAGTGGGGGCTACCCGAAGCCGAGGCGTTGGACTACGAATTCGCCAGCATCTCGCGGGTGGCCGCCGAAGCGAACGAAGGTGCGGGGCGGTTCGCCGCCGGCGCCGGTCGCCACGGCGCCGCCGCTCAATAATTCGGCAGCGTGAACGACCGCGCGACCGCCAGCGACTGCCGGGCGACCAGCTTGCTGACCAACGGAATGCGCAGCATCCGCAGAGCGACGTTGCGCAGCGGGGCGAGCCGGCCCGAGGCGAAGCGCTCGGCTTTCAGCGCATCGATGGCGCTCTTCTGACACCGCGCAACGTAGGGCTCCATCAGCCGCTGGTATCGGTCGAAGGCTGCGGCGTAATCGGCACCGGCCGTTCGTAATTCATGCGCCAGCAGGTACGCGCCGACCATCGCGAGGGTGGTGCCCATGCCCGACCGGGGTGACGCGCACCAAGCCGCATCGCCGGTCAGGCAGACCCGTCCGCGCGCATAGGAGTCCAGATGGACCTGGGCGATCGAATCGAAGTACACCTCCGGAGTCTCGGCGAGGCCCGTGAGCAGGTGCGGAACTTCCCATCCCATCCCCGCGTATCGCTGCGCGAACAGTCGCTTGTTGCCTTCGGTGTCGCGGTAGTCGAATTCCAGGCGGGGATCGGTGAGGAAGAAGCTGGCTCGCGCCGGCTCGTCGGGATCGATGCCCTGCAGCGCCACGGTTCGGCCCGCGTCGATGTACGCCATACCGCAATGGTCGAGCCGCAAACGGTTTTCGACGTCGAAGAAACCGAAACACTGGCCCAACTGCGTGACGTAACGGCTTTTCGGGTCCGAACACGAGTCGGCGTGTGCCGGAATGCAGGCCGTCGGCTCCGATGACGAGATCGTAGCTGCCGGTGGATCCGTCGCTGAAGGTCACGTTGACCCGGCGGCCGTCGTCGTCGAGTGCGCTAATGCGCACGCCGAAGCGGTAAGTGACGTCGTCGCGGACGGCTTCGTAGAGGATGCGGGTCAACGTTCCCCAGTGAATCTCGATCTCGCCGCTGACCACCTCGGCGGGCAAGCGCCCGATTTCTCTACCCCGGCCGTCGACGAGTACGAGCGGGCCCATGCTGGTGGCTCCCGCTTTCACCTGGTCGAGCAGGCCCATCTTTTCGAGCACCGTGAGCGCGGGACCGCGAAAGTCGACGGCCTGCCCGCCGGTGCGTAATTCGCGAGCCTGCTCGATGATCGTCACGTCGTGGCCGTGCCTGGTGAGCCAGAAGGCCAAGCTCGGCCCGGCGATACCGCCGCCGCTGATGAGAATGTCGAAAGGCATTGCTGCTGAGGCTAACCGGCCTTGTTGATGGTGTTGCCGCTACCGAGGTTCTCGACCTTGGGATCACCGTCTTTGTAGGTGATCGTGTTGTTGAACCCGACGACGTTGAGTTGCTTGTCGATTTTGTCGATGGTGATCTTGTTGTCCGCGCCGCCGATGCTCACCGTCCCGCAGGAGCCCTTGACCGTCAGCGTGTTGTTCGACCCGCCCACGTTGAGCGACTTGCCGTCACCGCAGTCGAGAGTGGTTGTGGTGCCCAGTGATCCGTAGTTGATCGTGTTCCCGATGTCGAACTGGGCGCCGGTGCTGGTCGTCGACGGTGCCGGCGTCGACGAGCTGGGGGAGCCACTCGACGGAACCGTGCCGTTGTTGTTGCTCTGTCCGCAGCCGGCCACCCCGAACACCGCTGCCGCGGTCAGTGCCAGACCGGCCGTGAAGCCCAGACGTCGAGAGTTGTTCGTGCGCATGCGGCTAACTTCCCACATGACTGACGCGATTGACCATGCCGAGTTCGCGGCCGCGGTCCCAGACGAACGGCTCGCCGTTCTTGTAGAAGACCGACTCGTTGGAGCCGTAGACGGTGATGTCGTGGATGACGTTGTCCGCCACGATGGTGTGACCCGAGCCCATCACCGTCACGGCCCAACACGTTCCCAGCGCGTTGACGGTGTTCCTGGTGCCGTCGACCAACAGCGTCGCGCCGTTGCAGTCGATGGTCTGCTCGATACCCATGCCGGTGACGTGGGTGTCACCGTTCTTGGCGTGCCCGCTCGGTGCGCCGGCGGGAGGTGAATGCGATCGCGATCGCGCTGGCCGCCACAGCCCGGCAGGGGATCGACCAATTCATCGCGGGTTCCTCTCGCCACGGCGCGCGATCTGCTCGGAAAGAGCCTTGCAAAGAGCTCCGGAAAGAGCGTACGTGCTGGTGTGACCGGCAGACTAGAGTTCGTCGTTCCGGGGACGCGCGAACAACGGTCCGTAGACAAACCGGCGAACGCAACCGAAGGGTGACCGCCATGCCAGCTGAGCCGGAGTCACCGGCCGGTCGGTCGGGCGCCGGGGCGAGGTCCGGGACCCGCGGGGCCAGACTGAGCCGCGAGATCATCGTCAACGCCGCGCTCACCTTCCTGGATCGCGAGGGCTGGGACGCCCTGACCATCAACGCCCTGGCGACGCAGCTGGGAACCAAAGGCCCGTCGCTGTACAACCACGTCGTCAGCCTGGAGGACCTGCGCCGCACGGTGCGGATCCGGGTCATCGACGACATCATCACCATGCTCAACCGGGTTGGCGAGGGACGTACGCGCGACGACGCCGTGCTGGTGATGGCCAGCGCGTACCGCAGCTACGCCCATCACCACCCCGGCCGGTACTCGGCCTTCACCCGGATGCCGCTGGGCGTCGGCGACGACCCGGAGTACACCGCCGCCACCCGGGCTGCCGCTGCGCCGGTGATCGCGGTGCTGACGTCGTACGGACTCGACCTCGAGCAGGCTTTCTATGCGGCACTGGAGTTCTGGTCGGCGATGCACGGATTTGTCCTGCTGGAAATGACGGGCGTGATGGACGACATCGACACCGATTCGGTGTTCTCGGACATGGTGCTGCGGCTGGCGGCGGGCATGGCGCTGCGCAGCGGATCCGCCGCGCACGACGCCCCGTGACGTTGCCCGGTAAGCTGGTCCATTGGACGCCGATGTCGTCGCTTTGACCTGCCCGACTAGCGGCGGGTATTGTGGAGCCTCGTGCCTGGCGGTTTTAGGCGCTTCAGCTAAGACGCGCACGCCGGGCCAATTCGCATGCCAACCACGCAACGGATTGATTCTGCGGCGGGCGCGTGCGACACACCCGGACGCGGGGGACCGCCGAAGGGCATAACTGCACTACAGAGACTTAGAAGCATCAAAATCAGACAGCAGCAAATGAACGAGAAGTAGAAAGCCGGTAGATGCCAACCATTCAGCAGCTGGTCCGCAAGGGTCGCCGCGACAAGGTCACCAAGGTCAAGACCGCGGCCCTCAAGGGCAGCCCGCAGCGCCGCGGGGTGTGCACCCGCGTGTACACCACGACCCCGAAGAAGCCGAACTCGGCGCTTCGTAAGGTCGCGCGCGTCAAGCTGACCACCGGGGTCGAGGTCACCGCCTACATCCCGGGCGAGGGTCACAACCTGCAGGAGCACTCGATGGTGCTGGTGCGCGGCGGTCGTGTGAAGGACCTGCCCGGTGTGCGGTACAAGATCATCCGCGGCTCGCTGGACACCCAGGGTGTCAAGTCCCGCAAGCAGGCTCGCAGCCGCTACGGCGCCAAGAAGGAGAAGAGCTAATGCCGCGCAAGGGGCCCGCGCCGAAGCGGCCACTGGTCAACGACCCGGTCTACGGGTCGCAGCTGGTGACGCAGTTGGTCAACAAAGTTCTGCTGGACGGGAAGAAATCGCTGGCTGAGCGCATTGTTTATGGTGCGCTCGAGCAGGCCCGCGACAAGACCGGTACCGATCCGGTCATCACGCTCAAGCGTGCACTCGACAACGTCAAGCCGGCGCTCGAGGTCCGCAGCCGCCGCGTCGGTGGTGCCACCTACCAGGTGCCCGTCGAGGTGCGTCCCGAGCGTTCGACCACGTTGGCACTGCGCTGGCTGGTCGGCTTCTCGAAGCAGCGCCGCGAAAAGACCATGGTCGAGCGGCTCGCCAACGAGCTGCTGGACGCCAGCAATGGTCTGGGCGCCGCCGTCAAGCGACGTGAAGACGTCCACAAGATGGCCGAGGCGAACCGGGCCTTCGCGCACTATCGCTGGTGAGACATCCGGCGACTGAGCCGGGTCAAAGTAGAACAGCGAAATAACCAAGCAATCGAAAGAGTGGGAAGACTCCCGTGGCACAGAAGGACGTGCTGACGGACCTGACCAAGGTCCGCAACATCGGCATCATGGCGCACATCGACGCCGGCAAGACGACGACGACCGAGCGCATCCTCTATTACACCGGTATCAGCTACAAGATCGGTGAGGTGCACGACGGCGCCGCCACCATGGACTGGATGGAGCAGGAGCAGGAGCGGGGGATCACCATCACCTCCGCGGCAACCACCTGCTTCTGGAACGACAACCAGATCAACATCATCGACACCCCCGGGCACGTCGACTTCACCGTCGAGGTGGAGCGCAGCCTGCGCGTGCTGGACGGCGCCGTTGCCGTGTTCGACGGCAAGGAAGGTGTCGAGCCGCAGTCCGAGCAGGTTTGGCGGCAGGCCGACAAGTACGACGTCCCCCGCATCTGCTTCGTCAACAAGATGGACAAGATCGGCGCGGACTTCTACTTCTCGGTGAAGACGATGGAAGACCGGCTCGGCGCCAACGTCATCCCGATCCAGCTGCCCGTCGGCTCCGAGGGCGACTTCGAGGGCATCATCGACCTGGTCGAGATGAAGGCCAAGGTATGGCGGGGCGAGACGAAGCTCGGCGAGACCTACGAGACCATCGACATTCCGGCCGAACTGCAGGACAAGGCCGACGAGTACCGCAACAAGCTGCTCGAGGCCGTTGCGGAGACCGACGAAACGCTGCTGGAGAAGCACTTCGGCGGCGAGGAACTGACGGTCGACGAGATCAAGGGCGCGCTGCGCAAGCTCACCATCAGCTCCGAGGCCTACCTCGTGCTGTGCGGCAGCGCGTTCAAGAACAAGGGCGTTCAGCCGATGCTGGACGCGGTCATCGACTACCTGCCGTCGCCGCTGGACGTGCCGCCTGCCGTGGGCCACGCGCCCGGCAAGGAAGACGTCTTGATCACGCGCAAGCCGTCGACCGACGAGCCGTTCTCGGCGCTGGCGTTCAAGGTTGCCACCCACCCGTTCTTCGGCAAGCTGACCTACGTCCGGGTGTACTCGGGCAAGGTCGACTCCGGCAGCCAGGTCATCAACGCCACCAAGGGCAAGAAGGAGCGGCTGGGCAAGCTGTTCCAGATGCACTCCAACAAGGAGAACCCGGTGGAGACCGCCGCGGCGGGTCACATCTACGCGGTGATCGGGCTGAAGGACACCACCACCGGTGACACCTTGAGCGACCCCAACAACCAGATCGTGCTGGAGTCGATGACCTTCCCGGACCCGGTCATCGAGGTTGCCATCGAGCCCAAGACCAAGAGCGACCAGGAGAAGCTGAGCCTCTCCATCCAGAAGCTCGCCGAAGAAGACCCGACCTTCAAGGTGCACCAGGACAACGAGACCGGCCAGACCGTCATCGGCGGCATGGGCGAGTTGCACCTGGACATCCTGGTGGACCGGATGCGCCGCGAGTTCAAGGTCGAGGCCAACGTCGGCAAGCCGCAGGTGGCCTACAAGGAGACCATCAAGCGCAAGGTCGACAAGGTCGAGTTCACCCACAAGAAGCAGACCGGTGGCTCGGGCCAGTTCGCCAAGGTCCTCGTCAGCCTCGAGCCGTTCACCGGTGAGGACGGCGCGACCTACGAGTTCGACAACAAGGTCACCGGTGGCCGCATCCCGCGGGAGTACATCCCGTCGGTGGACGCCGGAGCCCAGGACGCCATGCAGTACGGCGTGCTCGCCGGCTACCCGCTGGTGAACGTCAAGCTGACGCTGCTCGACGGCGCTTACCACGACGTCGACTCGTCCGAGATGGCGTTCAAGATCGCCGGTTCTCAGGTGATGAAAAAGGCTGCGGCGCAAGCGCAGCCGGTCATCCTGGAGCCCATCATGGCTGTCGAGGTCACCACGCCCGAGGACTACATGGGTGACGTGATCGGCGACCTGAACTCCCGCCGTGGCCAGATCCAGGCCATGGAGGAACGCAGCGGTGCGCGCGTGGTCAAAGCCCATGTGCCGCTGTCGGAGATGTTCGGCTACGTCGGCGACCTGCGGTCGAAGACCCAGGGCCGGGCGAACTACTCCATGGTCTTCGACTCGTACGCCGAAGTTCCGGCGAACGTGTCGAAGGAGATCATCGCGAAGGCGACCGGCGAGTGAGCTAGCAAGCCGACGGAGTAACCTTGCCCGGTCACTACCGCGGCACAACGGAAATAACAACACTGCTTTAACAAGCACCAACTAGTCCAGGAGGACACAGAAGTGGCGAAGGCGAAGTTCGAGCGGACGAAGCCGCACGTCAACATCGGGACCATTGGTCACGTTGACCACGGCAAGACCACGTTGACCGCGGCGATCACCAAGGTTCTGCATGACAAATACCCGGCACTGAACGAGTCGCGTGCGTTCGACCAGATCGACAACGCGCCCGAAGAGCGTCAGCGCGGTATCACGATCAACATCTCCCACGTGGAGTACCAGACCGAGAAGCGTCACTACGCGCACGTCGACGCGCCGGGTCACGCTGACTACATCAAGAACATGATCACCGGTGCCGCCCAGATGGACGGCGCGATCCTGGTGGTCGCCGCGACCGACGGCCCGATGCCGCAGACGCGCGAGCACGTGCTGCTGGCCCGCCAGGTCGGCGTGCCCTACATCCTGGTCGCGCTGAACAAGGCCGACATGGTCGACGACGAGGAGCTGCTGGAGCTCGTCGAGCTCGAGGTACGCGAGTTGCTGGCCGCCCAGGAGTTCGACGAGGACGCCCCGGTCATCCAGGTGTCGGCGCTCAAGGCCCTCGAGGGCGACGAGAAGTGGGTCGAGTCGGTCGAGAAGCTGATGGACGCGGTCGACGAGTCGATCCCGGACCCGGTCCGCGAGACCGAGCTGCCGTTCCTGATGCCCGTCGAGGACGTGTTCACCATCACCGGTCGTGGCACCGTGGTGACCGGCCGTGTCGAGCGTGGCGTGATCAACGTCAACGAGGAAGTCGAGATCGTCGGCATCAAGCCGACCAGCACCAAGACCACGGTCACCGGTGTCGAGATGTTCCGCAAGCTGCTCGACCAGGGTCAGGCCGGCGACAACGTCGGGCTGCTGCTGCGTGGTATCAAGCGTGAGGACGTCGAGCGCGGTCAGGTCGTCGTGAAGCCCGGCACCACCACGCCGCACACCGACTTCGAGGGCAGCGTCTACATCCTGTCCAAGGACGAGGGCGGCCGGCACACGCCGTTCTTCAACAACTACCGTCCGCAGTTCTACTTCCGCACCACCGACGTGACCGGCGTGGTGACGCTGCCGGAGGGCACCGAGATGGTGATGCCCGGTGACAACACCGAGATCGTCGTGAAGCTGATCCAGCCCGTCGCCATGGATGACGGTCTGCGGTTCGCGATCCGTGAGGGTGGCCGCACCGTCGGCGCCGGCCGGGTCACCAAGATCATCAAGTAATTTTCGACAGCCGAAGCGGCGCTCACCCGAAAGGGTGGGCGCCGTTTTGCGTCTGCGCGCGTTATGCTTCGGATCGCTCAGCGATGCGTTGTCCCGCGCCATCGATCGGCCGACGACGGGAAGCCCCATGCTTGCGCGCTATCTCAAAGCCCAACTCATCGTTCTCGTCTGCGGCGGTGTGGTGGGCCCGATCTTCCTCATCACCTACTTCGTGTTACCCGGGCTGATGGGCAACCAGTTCGATTCCATCGACTCGTCCATCTCGTCGACGATCCAGGACAACACCTCGTGGCTGCTCTGGGTCGGGGCCCTGATCACCGTCGCCGACGTATTCGTCGCGATCTGGCTGGCCAACCGCGGCGCTCAGTCCTCGGCGAAGATGGCCGCCCTGCAGCAGAGCGGCGTGATGACGACGGCGCAGATCATGGGCATGGCGGAAACCGGCATGCGGATCAACGACCACCCGGTGGTCAATCTGGACCTGCACATCGCCGGATCGGGGTTCGATTTCAACGATCGCAAGCGGGTGACGATCGACTTCGCCAAGCAGGCCATCGTCACCGCGCGCAAACTCGTGGTGCTGGTCGACCCGAACACCCGCGACTACGAGATCGATTGGCAGGCAAGCGCATTGATCGGCGGCGTGGTGCCCGCGCAGATCACCGTGAGCGAGGACAACAAGACCTACGACCTCAGTGGGCAGGCCGGCCCGCTGATGGAGATCCTGCAGATCTACAAGGCCAACAACCTGCCGTTCGGCGGCACGGTCGACATCCGTAACTACCCGGCGGTGCGCCAGCAGGTGCTGGCAATCGTCCGCCGCGCCGGTGACGCGCACGTGCCCGCGCCGACGGTCGGCGGCGGGGTCACCGAAAGACTGCAGGAACTCGAGAAATTGCGCGCGGGCGGCACCCTCTCGGACGTCGAGTACAACGCGGCTCGAGAGAAAATCATCGCCGACCTCTGACCGCCGGCAGGCGATTAGAACACGTTCCAGTTTCGCTGCTAGCCTGATCGGCAGTCGGCGGAAGGGGCCAAGCGTGTCCGGATCATTGCAGGGGCGGGTGGCATTCATCACCGGTGCCGCGCGCGGCCAAGGGCGGGCGCACGCGGCCCGGCTGGCGCGCGAGGGTGCGGACATCATTGCCCTGGATATCTGCGCGCCGGTGTCCGACAGCATCACCTATTCGGCGGCCACCCCAGAAGATCTGGCGGAGACCGTTCACGCGGTCGAAGCCGAGGGTCGCAAGATCCTGGCCCGCCAGGTGGATACCCGCGACGACGCGGCGCTGCGTCAGTTGGTCGCGGACGGCGTCGAGGAGTTCGGTCGCCTCGACATCCTGATCGCCAACGCGGGCGTGCTCAGCTGGGGACGGGTATGGGAGCTGACCGACGAGCAGTGGGACAGCGTAATCAGCGTCAACCTCACCGGCACCTTCCAGACCGTGCGCGCGGTGGTACCCGCGATGATCGACGCCGGTAACGGCGGAGCGATCGTCGTGGTCAGCTCCTCGGCCGGCCTCAAGGCCACCCCGGGCAACGGGCACTACTCGGCGTCCAAGCACGGGCTCACCGGGCTGACCAACTCGTTGGCAATCGAGTTGGGGGAGTACGGCATTCGGGTCAACTCTATCCACCCCTACTCGGTGGAGACGCCGATGATCGAACCCGAGCTGATGATGCAGGTGTTCGGTAAGCATCCGCACTTCATCCACAGCTTCGGCCCGATGCCGTTGCAGCCGCACGGTTTCATGGGCGCCGCCGAGGTGTCCGATGTCGTGGCGTGGCTCGTCAGCGACGGCTCTGGCACGCTGACCGGGGCGCAGATACCGGTCGACAAGGGTGTGCTGAAGTACTAGGCCGTCAGGGCTTCGGCGAATCGTTCCATGGCCCAATCGATTTCCGTCATCGTGATCACCAGCGGCGGCGCGATCCGGATCGTCGACCCGTGCGTGTCCTTGACCAGCACACCCCGGTCGGCCAGGCGCAGGCTGAGTTCCTTGCCGGTGCCGAGCGCGGGGTCGATGTCGACGCCCGCCCATAGCCCCCGTCCGCGCACGGCGAGCACACCCTGACCGATCAACGCGCGCAGCTGGTGATGCAACCGTTCACCGAGTCGCGTTGCACGCTCCTGGAATTCGCCGCGAGCCAGCATCGACACCACGGTGCTGCCGATCGCCGCGGCAAACGGGTTGCCGCCGAACGTCGAGCCGTGCTCGCCTGGATGCAGCACCCCGAGAATGTCGCGGTCGGCCACCACCGCGGACAGCGGCACCACGCCGCCGCCCAGCGCCTTGCCGAGCAGATAGATGTCGGGCACCACACCCCAGTGGTCGCAGGCGAATGTCCGACCGGTACGGGCCAGGCCCGACTGGATCTCGTCGGCGATCATGAGAACGTTGTGGGCGGTGCAGATTTCACGCACCGCGGGTAGATAGCCATCCGGCGGCACGATGACGCCGGCCTCGCCCTGGATCGGCTCCAGCAGGACGGCGACGGTGTGCTCGTCGATCGCGTCGGCCAGCGCGGCGGCGTCCCCGAACGGCACCGCGCGGAAGCCCGGAGTGAACGGACCAAAGCCGTCCCGCGCCGCCGGATCCGACGAGAAGCTGACGATGCTGATCGTCCGGCCGTGAAAGTTGTTGTCCGCAACCACGATATTGGCATGTCCTGTGGGCACGCCCTTGATGTCGGTGCCCCATTTGCGGGCCACCTTGAGTGCGCTCTCGACCGCCTCGGCGCCGCTGTTCATCGGCAGCACCATGTCCTTGTCGCACAACGCCGCCAAGCTTGCGCAGAACAGCCCGAGTGGCTCGGCGTGGAATGCGCGGCTGACCAGGGTCACCCGGTCGAGCTGGGCATGTGCGGTCGCGATGATCTCCGGATTGCGGTGCCCGAAGTTCACCGCCGAATACGCCGCCAGGCAGTCCAGGTAGCGGCGTCCCTCGAGGTCGGTGATCCACACCCCGTCGGCGCTCGCGGCCACCACCGGCAGCGGCGAATAGTTGTGTGCGGTATACCGCTCTTCGATCGCGATCGCCGACTCGGTCAGCGCGCCGCGACCGAGGAAGGCGTCGAGAGTGGTCACGAGTACACCTCAAGCGTGCAGCATTTGACGGATCCACCACCCTTGAGCAACTCGGGCAGCTCGACACCGATCGGCTCGAAACCTGCGTCGCGCAACTGCCGGGCGAAGCCGACGGCGGCGGCGGGGTGGATCACGTGGCGTCCGTCCGAAACGGCGTTGAGGCCGAACGCGTAGGCATCGGCGGTCTCGACCACGATGGCATCGGGGAACAGGGTTTCCAGGTGTGCCCGCGACACGTAGGAGAAAGCCGGCGGATAGTAGGCGATCGTCGAGTCGTCGAGCACGGTCAGTGCCGTGTCGAGGTGGTAGAAGCGCGGATCGATCAGTTCGAGGCTGACTACCCGCCGGTCGAAGATTCCGGCGATTTCGCCGTGTGCCCGCAGGTCGGTGCGGAAACCGTAGCCGGCCAGGATGTCGTCACCCACCGGCAGCAGATCGCCCTGGCCCTCGTTGACGTGACGCGTCTGCCGGGGCAGTAGCCCCTGCGACGACAGCCACGCGGCGTAGACGGCCGACTCTGGTTTGCGCTCAGCGTATTTGAAGCGCGCGACCGCGGCCGTGCCGTCGATGATCAATCCGCCGTTGGCGGCGAACACCATGTCGGGCAGACCGGGAACGGGATCGACGAGGTCAACGCTGTGTCCCAGATCCAGGTAGAGGTCATAGAGCCGCTGCCACTGCGCCACCGCGGCTGAGGCCTCGACGGGTGTCGTGGTGTCCATCCACGGGTTGATCGCGTAGTTGACTGCAAAGAATCGTGGCGGCGTCATCACGTAGTGCCGAACGCTGGCCTTGCGCTCGGTCGTCTGACGCCACGTTTCGGTCCCGGAGTCCGCAAATGTCGTCATGAATTAACTGTATGGGACCTCTGCGCGCAACGCATAGGTTGTTGTTGCTTCTGGACGCTATATTTATTGTGCAAGAAGCCGTTGTACGCATATTTGTTGTGTCAGGAGGCCGATGGACCGATTAGATGACATCGACGAGCAGATCTTGGCCGAGTTGGCCCAGCACGCCCGGGCGACCTTCGCGGAAATCGGTGAGCGGGTTCGGTTGTCGGCACCGGCGGTCAAGCGGCGCGTCGACCGGATGCTCGATGGCGGGGTGATTCGGGGGTTCACCACGGTCATCGATCGCAACGCGGTGGGATGGAAAACCGAGGCATACGTTCAGGTCTTCTGCCACGGCCGAATATCTCCGAGTGAATTGCAGCGGGCATGGGTCGACATCCCCGAAGTCGTCAGCGCCGCAACGGTTACCGGAACCGCCGACGCCCTCCTGAGG
This sequence comes from uncultured Actinomycetota bacterium, assembly GCA_963822655.1. Classification (GTDB taxonomy): domain Bacteria; phylum Actinomycetota; class Actinomycetes; order Mycobacteriales; family Mycobacteriaceae; genus Mycobacterium. The sequence goes on along the minus strand of CAWGIJ010000006.1, from coordinate 210,042 downwards.
GTCCTGGCTCGCGACATGCCGCATCTGGAAGACGCGCTGGAGCGGATCCGTACCAGTGCCGCCGTCGAACGCACCGAGAGCATCGTCGTGTTGTCGAACCTGATCGACCGGTCACGCGCGCAGGGGTGAGCGACCGCGGGGCCCCGTAGTCGTGTATGAACTCCAAATGACCACTAGCTCTGGCGACCACGGAATTGTGATCGTCGGCGGGGGGCTCGCCGCGACCCGAACCGCCGAGCAACTGCGCCGCGCGAACTTCGAGGGCCCGATCACGATCATCAGCGACGAGGTGCACCTGCCCTACGACCGGCCGCCGCTGTCCAAAGAGGTGTTGCGCAGCGAGGTCGACGATGTGACGCTCAAGCCGCGCGAGTTCTACGACGAGCAGAACATCACGTTGCGGCTGGGGTCGGCGGCCACCGGAATCGACATCGAGGCGCAGACCATCGCGCTCGACGACGGGTCCACACTGGGCTACGACGAACTCGTGATCGCGACAGGCCTGGTGCCGCGGCGCATTCCGGCGTTCCCCGAGCTCGAGGGCATCCGGGTATTGCGGTCCTTCGACGAGAGTCTGGCTCTGCGGCAGCACGCTTCCGAGGCGCACCGCGCGGTGGTGATCGGCGCCGGGTTCATCGGCTGCGAGGTGGCGGCGAGTCTGCGCGGGCTGGGCGTCGAGGTCGTATTGGTCGAGCCGCAGCCCGCACCGCTGGCCGCGGTCCTCGGTGAGCAGATCGGCGGACTGGTGGCGCGACTGCACCGCGATGAGGGCGTCGACGTCCGCACCGACATCGGGGTAGCCGGCGTCCGCGGCGACAAGCACGTCGAGACGGTGGAATTCACCGACGGCACCGAGGTGAACGCCGACCTGGTCGTGGTGGGCATCGGCTCGCGCCCGGCCACCGACTGGCTCGAGGGCAGCGGTATCGAGGTCGACAACGGCGTCATCTGCGACGCCGCCGGCCGGACCAGCGCACCGAATGTATGGGCGCTAGGCGATGTCGCGTCGTGGCGTGATCGAAAGGGACACCAAGTGCGCGTGGAACATTGGAGCAATGTCGCCGAACAGGCCCGCGCCGTCGTGCCCGCGATACTCGGCCAGGACGCACCGTCGACCGTCGTCGTTCCGTACTTCTGGAGCGATCAATACGACGTGAAGATCCAGTGCCTCGGCGAGCCGGTCGCCACCGACACCGTGCACATCGTCGAGGACGACGGCCGGAAGTTCCTCGCCTACTACGAGCGCGACGGCGCGGTGGCCGGCGTCGTCGGCGGGGGCATGCCCGGCAAGGTCATGAAGGCTCGTGCGAAAATCGCTGCCGCCGTGCCGATTTCGGAAGTGTTGGGCTAGCAGGGCCGGGGCGTCAGTTCACGAACTGCTCAAGGGCATTACGCACGGCGGGTAGCGCCTTGGCGGCCTGGTGTTCGATGAGCGCGGCCTCCGCGACCATGCCCACCCACAGATGTGCGCTCTCGTAAGGATGCCGACGCCCGAGCGCGACGAAATCCTCTTCGCACAGCGTGGCGCCGGCGTGATTACGACGGGCTATCTCGTCGGTGACCGCGCGCTCGGCGCGGGCTTTATCACCGACCCGCAACGGGTGTCACGGCTCATCCTGGTCAACAGCGGAGGTTTCATCGCGAGCCCGCTCACCAATCTCTACTGTCGAACGCTGGGCACGCCGGCTCTGATGAAGCGAAGTGCCGCGCTCCATTCGCAGTTATATGAAGGCGCGCAGCGACAACGACAGCTTGGTGCAGGAGCGGGCGCTGGCGCGAGCGAACACCCGAGAGGGTGTGCTGCTCACCGCGTCGATGTGGCGTAGCTTCGCTGCGCCCGAATACGACCTGCGTCCCCACGCCGACCGCATCACCGCGCCGTGCCTGGTGATCTGGGGATCTTGAGACACCGCAATCCCGATGCGACTGGGCCGAGCCACCGCCGCGGCGATACCGGGTGCGCGATGGGAAACTCTGCCCACGGGCCACGTTCCGTTCTCGTCCGACCCGGACGGATTCATGGCCGTGGCTGCGCCGTTTCTCGCCGCTATTCCCAGATGACCGGCGGGCCGTGCGGCGAACAGGCCGCCAGCAACCGGTCGTCGCCGCTGGGCCAGCAGCGGACCCCGACCACGAACTCCACCCCCGCCTCCGGCGTGCGACGGTGTGGCTCCAGCGTCAGATGCGCGAACGGCGCGTCAACTGTGGCGCGGACGCCCAACGCATCGATGTCGGCCGAGATCGTCGACTGCTCTGGCAGCGAAAGATATTGCCACATAATCGAATGCCACAGCACGGTCAGCGTGCCGTCGGCGAGGTTCAGTCCGGCCACCGCCTCGGTGGCATTGCGGCGGTGCAACGTCGCCGGCACCCGCCGGGCGATGCCGATCGCGCCGTGCAACCGGTCCAATCGGGCGGACTGGTCGGGCCAGACGTAGCTCAGCAGTGTCAACTCGCCCTCGGCGCCGGTGGCGTCCAGCGGTGCGATGTCGTAGCCGTGCCGTTCGACGATGGTCAACTCTGCGGTCGGAGGCAGGTCGCCACGCCACGCGTCGTCGATGGTCACTGGCGAATCGGCCGGGCCCCAGTCGCCGGCCGGGTAGCGATACCGATAGTGGTCGGCGCGCAGGTTGAGCCCGGCGCTGCAGCCGATCTCGAAAAGCCTTATCGGCAAGCCGAATCGGTCGGACAGCGTCAGCAGGCCGCCGACCAGCGCGGCGGATCGACCCACCTCATTGGTCTGCGGTGGCTGGTCGAGTGCGGCTTGCAGATACTCGGTGTAGTCCGAGGCGGCTTGAAGGATGTCGGACCACGCTGCGTCACCATCCCACCGTCCGCCGACGCTGGGGTACCAGTTCCGCAGTGCCGGGGCTCGGCCGTCGAGTGCCAACCGGTGTAGTCCGCCGAGTAGTCGCAGCGGCAAAGCCATACGTCCCGAATCGTTTTCGTGCCCAATGAAAATCCGGGCGAACACCCCGTCCGCCTCGATGTCGGCGCCCACCCGGGGCAGCAGATCGCCGTACATCGCCGACCCCATGCCGGCACAGACCTGCCCCTGTACTTCGATGGTCTGCAGCAGCCGGCTCATGCTTCTAAATTTTTCAGCCCGGAACGCACCACGTCAAAGGCATCGCCCAAAGCTTGCGGTAAAGAGACCGATTCGTCATCCAGCCAATGCTCGTAGGCGCTCAGCGCGACGCCCAGCATCATCCACGCGACCGTCTGCGGCCGCAGATCGATGGCCTTTCCGCCGATCCGGTGCGCCACGAAACCCGCGATCACCTCGCGCCATCCGGCATACATCGTCATCGAATACGCCTGCAGCTCAGCGGTTTGCAGAATCACCCGCATCCGCTGTCGATGCCTGGCGGTCTCGGATTCGTCGAATGTGTTGAACGACAACAGCGCAGCCCGCAGCGCATCGCCGAGTGGCATGTCCGAATCGACATCGTCCAGCAGTTCGTTCAGGTGCTGGAGATGAGCATCGAAGTCCCCCCAGGGAATTGCGTTCTTCGACGCGTAATAGCGGAAGACGCTCCGACGGGCGATGCCCGCGGCCTGCGCGACATCGTCGACACTCACCTCGGCGAACCCGCGCTCGGAGAACAGCCCGATCGCGACGTCGGAGATGTGTTGCGGGGTGGTGGACCGGCGGCGGCCGACCCGTGGCTGCTGCTCCGCCATCGGTCCCACCCTTCCATTCCGGCACTCGATGCCATATTCTGACTGAGATTCTGACCACATCGACGCGACTTGTCGAGCCCCGCCCGAACGAAAGGCAACGTCATGGAGCCGAACCACCAGATGGATAGCGACGCCGGAGCCGCTTCGGCGGCGACATCCAGCTCGGAGCTCGTCACCGAGACCCTGGTCGAAGAGGTGTCCATCGACGGGATGTGCGGGGTCTACTGACCGTGACCGCCCCTACACAGGGGTTGGATGGCCCGCCTTCGGAGCGGGCCGGTCGGTCCGCATCGCCGGCGGGCGGTCGTGTCGAGTTCAACCTCGATGTGCCATGGCGCCTGCATCCGCAGGTCGCCGTGCGCCCCGAATCTTTCGGTGCGTTGTTGTACCACTTCGGGACTCGTAAACTGTCGTTCCTGAAAAACCGCACCATCCTCGCGGTGGTGCAATCGCTGGCCGATCATCCTGACGTCCGGGCCGCACTTCGTGCCGCCGGCGTCGCGGATTCCCAACAAGATCCCTACGTGCACGCACTCGGCGTGCTGGCCGGCTCGCAGATGTTGGTGCCGGCGGAGGAGGAGCAGCGCTTATGACATCGACGGTGCCACGGCTCATCGAGCAGTTCGAACACGGCTTGGACGCGCCCATCTGCCTGACCTGGGAGCTGACCTACGCGTGCAACCTGTCGTGCGTGCACTGCCTGTCGTCGTCGGGCAAGCGCGACCCGCGTGAGCTGTCAACGCAGCAGTGCAAAGACATCATCGACGAGCTCGAACGCATGCAGGTGTTCTACGTCAACATCGGTGGCGGGGAACCGACTGTCCGGCCGGACTTTTGGGAACTGGTCGACTATGCGACGGCTCACCACGTCGGAGTGAAGTTCTCCACCAACGGCGTGCGGATCACTCCCGAGGTGGCCGCCCGGCTGGCCGCGAGCGACTACGTCGACGTGCAGATCTCATTGGACGGCGCGACCGCCGAGGTCAACGACGCGGTTCGCGGTGCCGGTTCCTTCGCGATGGCCGTCCGCGCCTTGGACAACCTGGCCGCGGCGGGCTTCAAGGACGCCAAGATCTCCGTGGTGGTGACCCGTCACAACGTCGACCAGCTCGACGAATTCGCCTCGCTGGCAAGCCGATACGGCGCCACCCTGCGTATCACCCGGCTGCGCCCCTCCGGTCGGGGCGCCGACGTATGGGACGACCTGCACCCGACCGCCGACCAGCAGGTCCAGTTGTACGACTGGCTGGTAGCCAAGGGCGAGCGGGTACTCACCGGCGACTCCTTCTTCCACCTGTCCGGGCTCGGCGAGCCGGGCGCGCTGGCCGGGCTGAACATGTGCGGCGCCGGGCGGGTGGTGTGCCTGATCGACCCGATCGGCGACGTCTACGCCTGCCCCTTCGCCATCCACGACCGCTTCCTGGCTGGAAACGTGTTGTCCGACGGCGGTTTTGACACGGTGTGGAAAGACGCCCCGCTGTTCCGCGACTTGCGCGAGCCGCAGTCCGCGGGTGCCTGCGGCAGCTGCGGGCACTACGACAGCTGCCGCGGCGGCTGCATGGCGGCCAAGTTCTTCACCGGCCTGCCGCTCGACGGACCCGACCCCGAGTGTGTCCAGGGCTACGGCGTGCCGGCACTGGAGCAGGAGCGTGACAAGCCGCGTCCGGCCGGCGACCACTCCCACGCCGGTCGGCGTAAGAACGGGCCGGTGCCGCTGACGCTCACCATGCCGCCGCAGCGACTCTGCAACGAGAGCCCGGTCTAGCGGTGGCGCGTGACGTCTGGTTCGAGACGGTCGCGATCGCGCAGCAACGCGCGAAGAAGCGGCTGCCGAAGTCGTCGTATTCCGCGCTGGTGGCCGCCAGCGAAAAGGGGCTGACGGTCTCCGACAATGTCGAGGCGTTCGGCGAGCTCGGTTTCGCACCGCACGTGGTCGGCGCGCTCGAGAAGCGTGATCTGGCGACAACCGTTATGGGACAAGCGATCTCCTTGCCGGTGATCATTTCGCCGACGGGCGTGCAGGCCGTCGACCCGGACGGTGAGGTGGCCGTCGCCCGAGCCGCCGCGGCGCGTGGCACGGCGATGGGTTTGTCGTCCTTCGCCAGCAAGCCGATCGAGGACGTGATCGCCGCCAATCCGAAGCTGTTCTTCCAGGTCTACTGGTCGGGCGGGCGCGACGTGATCGCCGCGCGCGTCGAGCGGGCCCGGCAGGCCGGCGCGGTCGGCTTGATCGTCACCACCGACTGGTCGTTCTCGCACGGCCGGGACTGGGGTAGCCCGAAGATTCCCGAGCGGATGGACCTGCGCACCATGCTGCGGATGTCGCCGGAGGTGATCACCCGCCCCGGATGGCTGTGGCGATTCGGCAAGACGCTGCGCCCGCCGGACCTGCGGGTGCCCAACCTGGCGCCCCGCGGCGAGTCCGGGCCGCCGTTCTTCGCCGCCTACGGCGAGTGGATGACGACGCCGCCTCCGACGTGGGAGGACGTCGCGTGGCTGCGCGAACTCTGGGGCGGACCGTTCATGCTCAAGGGTGTCATGCGTGTCGACGATGCGAAAAGGGCTGTAGACGCTGGTGTTTCGGCGATCTCAGTGTCGAACCACGGCGGCAACAACCTGGATGGAACGCCGGCGTCAATTCGCGCGCTGCCAGCCGTCGCCGAGGCGGTCGGCGACCAGGTCGAGATTTTGCTGGACGGCGGGATCCGTCGTGGCAGCGACGTCGTCAAGGCGCTCGCGCTGGGCGCCCGCGCGGTGATGATCGGCCGGGCCTACCTGTGGGGTCTGGCCGCCGCCGGACAACCGGGCGTCGAGAACGTGCTCGACATCATGCACGGCGGCATCGACTCGGCCTTGATGGGTCTGGGGCGCGCCTCGGTACACGACCTCGACCGCGACGACGTCCTGGTGCCCGATGGCTTCACCAGGACGCTCGGCGCAAGTTAGCTGCTCGCGGGCGCGAGACCAGCGGGTATGTTGATACTGACGTGGCTGACGTGGCACCGGGACCGGGTTTAGTGAACGAGCGGCGGGAAAAACTTTTTCTGTCGCGCCAACAACCAGTGCACGACAGGTGAATTCGTCTTACCATCACCGAGTGGTAGTCCAGCCCGACCTCGGGGGCTCTACATCGAGCCAACTGCAGAGCACGCCGATAGGGCTCGCAATACCGGTTGGATCCACCGAGCAGCACGGCCCGCACCTACCGTTAGACACCGACACCCGCATCGCGTCGGCGGTCGCGACCGCGGTCACGGGACGTCTGTCCGAGGACCCCGACCTGACCTGGTTGGCGGCACCGGCGATCGCCTACGGCGCAAGCGGCGAGCATCAGAGCTTCCCCGGAACCATCTCGATCGGCACCGACGCGCTGACCACGCTGCTGGTGGAGTACGGCAGGTCGGCGACCTGCTGGGCGCACCGGCTGCTCTTCGTCAACGGCCACGGCGGCAACATCGCCGCGCTGGGCCGGGCCGTCGCGGTACTGCGCCGCGAGGGGCGCGACGTCGCCTGGTCGCCATGTGTGGTGGGCGGCGCTGACGCGCATGCCGGCCACACCGAAACTTCACTATTGCTGCATATTTCGCCTGCGGACGTCCGCACCGACCGGTGGCGTGCGGGCAACAGCGCTCCGCTCGCCGAACTGCTGCCGTCGATGCGCAGCGGGGGAGTCGCCGCGGTCAGCGAGGTCGGGGTGCTGGGCGATCCCACCACCGCCACCGCCGCGGACGGCGAGCGGATGCTGGCCGAGATGGTCGAGGACTGCCTGAGCCGGACCCGTCGATGGATGCCCGCATCCGACGGGATGCTCACATGACCCAAACCAGGTTGCCGGATGGATTTGCCGTGCAAGTCGACCGCCGGGTCAGGGTGCTCGGCCAGGGGTCGGCTTTGCTGGGCGGATCGCCTACCCGGATCCTGCGGCTGGCCCCCGCCGCCCAGGACATGCTCGCCGACGGCCGGCTCAAGGTTCGCGACGCCGTCAGCGCGGAGCTGGCCCGCACGCTGCTCGACGCGACGGTCGCTCACCCGCGGCCGGCCGGCGGCCCGTCGCACCGCGATGTGACAGTCGTAATTCCGGTGCGGGACAACGTATGTGGCTTACAACGCCTTGTCACGTCGCTGCGCGGCCTGCACATTGTGATCGTGGACGACGGATCGACGACACCGATCCGGGTGGAAGACTTCGCCGGCGCGCACGACATCGAGATCATCCGGCACCCGCAGAGCAAGGGCCCGGCTGCGGCCCGCAACACCGGACTCGCGGCCTGCAAGACCGGCTACGTGGCGTTTCTGGACTCCGACGTGGTGCCGCGCCGAGGCTGGCTGGAGGTCTTGCTCGGACATTTCTGCGACCCGACGGTGGCCCTGGTCGCCCCGCGCATCGTGGGCCTCGCGCGGACCGATCATCTGGTCGCGCGCTACGAGGCGGTGCGCTCGTCGCTGGATCTCGGACAGCGGGAAGCCCCGGTGATTCCGTACACCAGTGTGTCGTATGTGCCGAGCGCCGCAATCATCTGTCGCACAACGGCATTGCGTGACATCGACGGCTTCGACGAGACCATGCGGTCCGGTGAAGACGTGGACCTGTGCTGGCGGCTGGTCGAGGCCGGTGCCCGACTGCGTTACGAGCCGATTGCCCAAGTGGCACATGATCATCGGACTGAATTGCGGGATTGGGTTGCGCGCAAAGCGTTTTACGGCGGATCCGCCGCTCCCTTGTCGGTTCGTCATCCGGACAAGATCGCACCGCTGATGATCTCGGGCTGGGCGCTGACGGCCTGGATCCTGATGGCCGTCGGTTCCAGCTTCAGCTTCCTGGCGTCGCTCTTCGTTGCTGGAGTCACCGGTCATCGGGTCGCGAAGAGCATGCAGGGCACCGAGACTCGCACGTGGGACGTCGTGACGGTGGCCGCCCGCAGCCTCTGGTCGGCGGCGCTGCAGCTGGCCTCCGCGATCTGCCGGCACTACTGGCCGGTCGCGTTGCTGGCCGCCATGCTGTTCCGCTCGTGCCGTCGGGTCGTCGTGGTCGCTGCCGTCGTCGACGGGGTGGTGGACTGGGCCAGTCGCCGGCAGATCGCCGACGAGGACGCCCGACCGATCGGGCTGCTCACCTACCTGCTGCTCAAGCGCATCGACGATCTGGCCTACGGCCTGGGGCTCTGGTACGGCGTGCTGCGGGAGCGCAACTTCGGCCCGCTCAAACCGCAGATTCGAGTCTGAGTCCTGACCGCAGCGGCGTTGCACACCGACGTTCTGATCATCGGTGCGGGAAGTGCTGGATCCGTTGTCGCAAACCGACTTTCGGTGGACCCGAACCGATCGGTGACCGTGCTCGAAGCCGGGCTGGGGCTGACCGATCCGGTATTGCGCGCCGAGATCGCCAATGGACTTCGGCTGCCGATCGGTGCGGCCAGTCCGCTGGTCCAGCGCTATCAGACCCAGCTGACCGATGCGCCGGCCCGGCACATGACGATCATGCGGGGCGCAACCGTCGGCGGCTCGGGCGCGGTCAACGGCGGATACTTCTGCCGCGGACTGCGCCGCGACTTCGACGGCCTCGGCATATCCGGCTGGGGATGGTCCGACGTCGTAGAACACTATCGCGCGATCGAGACCGACCTTGATTTCGGCGGGCCCGCGCACGGTGACTCGGGGCCGATCAAGGTGCAGCGGACTCACGAAATCGTTGGCAGCACAGCAATATTCGTCGATGCCGCGCGACGCCACGGCTTCCAGTGGCTGCCTGACCTCAACGACGTCGCGGATACGGACGCACTGCCGTCCGGCATCGGGGCGGTCCCGCTCAACATCGTCGACGGTCTGCGCCTCGGCCCCGGCGCCGCGTTCCTGCTCCCGGCATTGCAGCGCCCCAACCTCTCGCTGCGGACCCAGACCCGCGCGGTGAGCCTGCGGATCGCCGGCGGTCGCGCCACCGGAGTGGACGCGATCGGGCCGAGTGGGCCGGTCACGCTGACCGCCGACCGCATCGTGCTGTCCGCGGGCGCGATCGAATCCGCTCATCTACTCATGCTTTCCGGCGTCGGCGACGAGGCGATGCTGCGCGCGGCCGGGGTGCAGGTGGTTGCGCCGTTGCCGGTCGGCTTGGCCTGCAGCGACCACCCGGAATGGGTGCTGCCGACCACCTGGGCCGTCGCGACCGGTCGACCGGTGCTCGAGGTCGTGCTCAGCACGCCCGACGATCTCGAGATCCGGCCCTACACCGGCGGCTTCGTGGCCATGGTCGGCGACGGAACGCCAGGCCGCCCCGACTGGCCGCACCTGGGCGTCGCCCTGATGCGGCCACGGGCCCGTGGCCGCGTCGCGCTGGTCTCGGCCGACCCGTTGGTGCCACCGGCCATCGAGCATCACTACGACAGCGACCCGGCCGATATCGCCGCGCTACAGGTCGGCTATGAGCTGGCCCGCGAAATAGCCGGGTCGACAACGGAAATCGGTGAGCCGGCCTGGTCGACGTCGCAGCACCTGTGCGGTACCGCCCCGATGGGCTCGGTCGACGACCCCGGCGCGGTCGTCGACCAGCGGTGCCGGGTGCGCGGTGTCGACGGGCTGTGGGTGATCGACGGGTCGATCCTGCCGACGATCACCAGCCGCGGCCCGCACGCCACCATCGCCATGCTTGGACATCGCGCCGCGGAGTTCGTCGGGTGATCCGCGGACGGTTGGCTTCGGCGGCGTAGACGTCTGCATACACTGTTCAGATCAGGAGGTGATCCACATCGCCGATAAGACCGATCCGCGGCCGGCACGCTCCCGGGCCCGGCTTCTGGAAGCCGCGACCGCGCTGCTTCGCGCCGGGGGACCCAGTGCGGTGACTGTCGATGCGGTGACGCGTGGTGCAAACGTCGCCCGGGCCACCCTGTATCGCCACTTCCCGAGTGGAAACGACTTGCTGGCAGCGGCTTTCAGTGGTCTGATCCCGCCGGCTCCGATGCCGTCCGAGGAAGGCACCCTGCGGGATCGGCTGATCGCGCTCGTCCTCGCATTCGCTCAGTCGATCGCCGAGCGGCCGGGTATGGCGATGGCGATGAGTTGGCTCGCATTGGGACGCGACCTGGAACAGCTTCCGGAATCGCACCGGAGCCGAACCGCCGACAGCCCTGGGGTCACCACCCTGCGCGAACGCATCGCACAGCAGTACGCCGCTCCGTTCGACGCGATTTTCGACAGCCCGGACGCGGCGGTGCTCGGCGACATCGACCGCGGCCAGGCCATCGCGCTGCTGATCGGCCCCGTGGTGCTCGGCCGACTGTCTACGCTGCCTGACTTCGACTACCGCGAGTGCGCCCGGGCCGCCGTCGATGGCTTCCTGCACGTGCAGTGTGGGGCGGGCGAGACGCTCAACGAACCTCGTAACGAATCGGCAGGTGCTTGAGGCCGCCGACGAACGTCGTCGAGATCAGCTCCGGATCACCGTTCAGTTCAATGGATTTCAGTCTCGGCAGCAATTCGGTGAAGAAGCTGCTCACCTCCATCCGGGCCAGCGCCGCGCCCAGACAGAAGTGCACTCCGTAGCCGAATGCCAGATGCTTGTTCGGGTCGCGCGCTACGTCGAATCGGAAAGGTTCGGTGAACACGTCTTCGTCGCGGTTTCCGGAGACGTACGACAGGTACACCGACTCGCCTTCGGCGATCGGCACGCCACGGATCGAGGTGTCCGCGGTGGCGGTGCGCATGAACTCCTTGACGGGCGTCACCCACCGGATCATCTCCTCGGTCGCTAACGGCATCAGATCGAGGTTGTCGGACAACCGCTTTCGCTGATCGGGGTTCTCGATCAGGGCCTGCAGACCCCCGGCGATCGTCGCGCTGGTGGTGTCATGGCCCGCGGTGGCGATGATGACGTAGTACGAGGCGGTGTCAATGTCGGACAGCGGCTCCCCGTCGACCTTGGCGTTGGCGATAGCCGAGGTCAGGTCGTCGGTAGGGTGCTCGCGCCGCGAGGCGGTCAGGGCGGTGAAATAGCCGAAGAAGTCGAGCAGAACCTGGAGCTGTTCCTCGAGCGTGGCACCGCGCTTGAACTCGTCGTCGTCACCGCCGAACAGTTCCTGGGTCAGCGCCAGCATGCGCGGAAAGTCCGATTCCGGGAGCCCGAGCAGCGACATGATCACATAGAGCGGATAGTTCACCGCGACCTCTTGCACGAAGTCGCATTCGTTGCCCATGGCCATCATCTTGTCCACGTAGATCTTGGCCAGCTCGTCGACCCGGAGCTTGAGTGCGCGCATTGCCCTGGGGCGAAACCAGTCCGCGCCGATCGCCCGCGCCACACGATGCTGCGGATCGTCCATGTGAATCAGCGTCCGCAGCCCCATCCCGGATTCCAGCTGCTGGCGCGCCACGTCGTCGGCCTGGGCGGTGGCGAGCAGGGGCCGCGGCTCGTTGATGAACAGCTCGTTGGCCCGCTCGATCTCCATGATGTCGGCGTGCTTGGTGATGGCCCAGAACGGCCGGTAGGGCGGGCAGTCGACTAGCGACACCGGTGCGTGAACACGCAGGTGCGTCAGCGCATCGTGCAGCCGCGGTTCGTCGGCATACGACTTCGGATCGGCGAATACTCGTGCGGCCTCGTCCTGGATCGGTGCGCTCATCTGCCTTCTCATCCGCCGAATGTGGTCGCGCGCCTTTTTGACACGTGTCAGACACAGTCTGTGTGATCGCGGATTCGCCGATGACCGGTTTCCGGCAATCCGTAGGCTGTCTTTCCGTGTCGATCCGATCGCCTCGTCGCCGACGAGTGTGGGCTGCCCTGCTGGTGACAGCCCTGCTCGCGGCGGCGTGCGGCCAGGACGCCGTCGTCAAGCCCCGTCAGGCCGAACCCGCCTTCGCCGGCCCGCTCGATGCGGGCGTCGTGCGGACGGCGATGGGATCGATTCGTGGTCAGGTCGCCTCGGATTACCGTGTGTTTCAAAGCATTCCGTACGCGGCACCGCCCGTCGGGCCGTTGCGATGGCAATTGCCACGGCCGGCCGGGCGGTGGCCGGGCATGTTGGACGCCACCAAATCCGGTCCGCAGTGCATGCAGGACACCGGACTCAAACCTGGGGTGGGCAAGCCGACCAGCGAAAACTGCCTCACGCTCAACGTCTGGACGCCGCCCCGCGCGCAGCACGGTGAGAAGCGCCCGGTGATGGTGTGGATCCACGGCGGAGGGTTCGTCCAGGGCAGCGGCGACATCTACCACTCACGTTGGCTGGCGGCCAATGGTCACATCGTGGTCGTCACCGTCAACTACCGCCTGGGCGCGCTCGGCTTCCTGGCGCACCCGTCGCTTGGGCCGGCCGGCACCGTCGGCAACTATGGGCTGGCCGATCAGCAGGCCGCGCTGCGCTGGGTTCGCGACAACATCGCCGCGTTCGGTGGCGACCCCAAGAAGGTCACCATCGCCGGCGAGTCCGCGGGCGGAATGTCGGTGTGCGACCACCTCATTGCGCCCGGGTCGGCGGGACTGTTCCGCGCGGCCATCATTCAGAGCGCGCCATGTCAGGCGCAGACCGACCTCGAGTTCGGGCAGAAGCAGAGCGTCGACTACGCGATCGCGGCGGGCTGCCGCAACCCCGCGACCACCGCCCGGTGTCTGCGCGCGCTGCCTGCGACCCGCCTCGAGCGTCCGCCCTGGTACTACTTCCTCGGCGACTCCGACGCGCTGTCGGGTCCGGTCACCGGAACACCGACGCTGCCGGACAATCCGGCCGCGGCCTTCGCCGCCGGCGGCGCCGCGCACGTCCCGGTGCTGATGGGCGTCAACCACGACGAATTCACGCTATTCGCCGCGCTGCGGGCGGCGAAGCTGCACCGGGGAGTCAGCGCGGGCGAGTATCCACGGGTGCTGGCCGACATCTTCGGCGACGACAGCGGCCCGGTGCAGGCACACTATTCGCCCGACCGTTACGGCGGCGACGTCTCGCTGGCCTACGCGGCCGCGGTCACCGATGGTGTGTTCGCCTGCGCCACAGATAGATTCGCCGACTCGCTGAGCCGCAACGCGCCGGTCTACGCCTACGAGTTCGACGACCCGCACGCGCCCGAGCCCGATTTCATGCGGCGTGCGCCGTTCCCGGCGGGTGCGAGCCACTCGTTGGAGTTGCGGTACCTTTTCAGCATGGGCGGCGCACCGCCGCTGGATCATGCGCAGCAGATCCTGTCCGATCAGATGATGAGCTACTGGAGTCACTTCGTCACCAACGGGTCGCCCAAGGCCCTCGGTCTGCCCGACTGGCCCGCCCAAGACGGCGATCCCGAGCACGATGTCTGGATGTCGTTGCGGCCCGGCGGAAGTCAGGTCAGCACCGACTTCGAGGAGCAACATCAGTGCCCGTTCTGGGCGACGCTGAAAGGCACCCAATGAGCACGCCGGACCCGGACACCTTCGCCGCGGAGTGGGCGGCGGCGTGGAACCGTCGCGATGTGGAGGCCGTGCTCGCGCACTTCCATGACGACGTCGTCTTCACCTCGCCCGTCGCGGCCGACGTCGTGGCCGAATCGGCCGGCGTGGTGCACGGCAAAGCGGCACTGCGCGAATACTGGTGTGCCGCATTGGCGACCGTGCCCGATCTGCACTTCGAGATCGTCGGCGTCTATGCGGGTGTGTCCACGATCGTCATCCACTACCGCAACGAGAAGGGCGGCTTGGTGAACGAGGTGCTCGAGTTCGACGGCGATCTGGTGCGCCGCGGACACGGCACGTATCTGACTCAGAGCTAGCTGGCCGGGGTCACCCACGTGGTGATGTCGGCGTGCACGACCTCGTCGCCGTGGCGATCGGTGATGCTGACGGGGACAACGAGATCGACACCGTCCGCGATCGCCGTGAAGTCCGGCGGGTCCAGCTCGGCCCGAGCCAACAGCGACGTCGTGGCCTTACCCAGGTAGTGAACGTTCATCGCCTTCGGTATCCAGCGATGACTGCGAGGGACGGTCGCTTCCATCAGCATCCCCATCGCCACCTCCGCGGCGTTGCAGGAGGCGATCGCGTGCACGGTGTGTAGATGGTTGTAGACAAAGAACCACTTCGGCACCCGCACTTCGGCCAGGCCCGGTTCCATCCGGACCACATGCGGCAGCACCGATGCGAAGTAGGGGACGCGGGCCATCGCCGCGATCGAGAACAGCCGGCTGCCGCCAGGGGCGCCCGATAGCCGCTGCCACGCCGCGTATGTGCTGGTTGAGCCCGTCATGGCGACCAACCTTACTCTGGAGTAAGGACCGGCCGTCGCGGCCCGTTGTCACGGCTCTGGACAGATTTGGCCCATACCGCGATCTAGGGCATACTGTTCGGGTTGCCTTGAGCCGGGTTCACGCCTGGCCGGGCATACGACCAGCGCCCACCACGGGCGCGTCCGGTCCCAATTTGGAGCGTGACCATTTCGGTCGCGGACCAGGCTGCGTGAGGGTGACACACCCGACCGCGGGGGCCGGTGGACCAAGACAGGTAAACAGCGGCGCAACAACCGGGCGACGCAGATCGTGAAGCGATCTGAGACCCGGTCAGGAAACCGGGTCTCGACCTGGAGAGTGAGGAAGCGTGGCGGGACAGAAGATCCGCATCAGGCTCAAGGCCTACGACCACGAGGCCATTGACGCCTCGGCGCGCAAGATCGTCGAGACGGTTGTCCGTACGGGCGCCAGTGTGGTTGGCCCAGTGCCGCTGCCGACTGAGAAGAACGTGTACTGCGTTATTCGCTCACCGCACAAGTACAAAGACTCGCGTGAGCACTTCGAGATGCGCACTCACAAGCGCCTGATCGACATCCTTGACCCGACCCCGAAAACCGTTGACGCGCTGATGCGCATCGATCTGCCTGCCAGCGTCGACGTCAACATCCAGTAGGAGAGCTGCGAGCAATGGCGAGAAAGGGCATTCTGGGCACCAAGCTGGGCATGACGCAGGTGTTCGATGAGAACAACCGCGTTGTCCCCGTGACGGTGGTCAAGGCCGGGCCGAACGTGGTGACCCGCATCCGCACTCCGGAGGTGGACGGGTACAGCGCGGTGCAGCTGGCGTACGGCGAAATCAGTCCCCGCAAGATCAACAAGCCGCTGGCCGGTCAGTACGCCGCCGCCGGGGTCAACCCGCGCCGGCACCTGGCCGAGTTCCGTCTCGACGACGAGGCCGCCGCGGCCGACTATGAGGTCGGTCAGGAGCTGACGGCCGAAATCTTCGCTGCCGGAACGTATGTCGACGTGACCGGCACGTCGAAGGGTAAGGGCTTCGCCGGAACCATGAAGCGTCACGGCTTCAAGGGACAGGGCGCCAGCCACGGCGCCCAGGCCGTTCACCGGCGTCCCGGTTCCATCGGCGGTTGCGCCACTCCGGCGCGTGTCTTCAAGGGCACCCGGATGGCCGGCCGTATGGGTAGCGACCGGGTCACGACCCAGAACCTGTTGGTGCACTTGGTCGATGCCGAGAACGGCGTGCTGTTGATCAAGGGCGCCGTGCCTGGACGCACGGGCGGACTCGTCGTGGTTCGCAGCGCGATCAAACGAGGTGAGAAGTAATGGCTACTGAGAAGACGGCAAAAGGCCTCAAGATCGATGTCAAGACGCCCGCCGGTAAGACCGAAGGTTCGGTCGAGCTGCCGGCCGCGTTGTTCGACGCGCCCGCGAACATCGCGCTGCTGCACCAGGTGGTGACCGCTCAGCTGGCCGCAAAGCGCCAGGGGACGCACGCCACCAAGACTCGCGGTGAGGTGAGCGGTGGTGGCCGTAAGCCGTACCGGCAGAAGGGCACTGGCCGCGCACGTCAGGGTTCGACGCGTGCGCCGCAGTTCACCGGTGGTGGTGTGGTGCACGGTCCGCAACCTCGCGACTACAGCCAGCGCACCCCGAAGAAGATGATCGCCGCCGCACTGCGCGGCGCGTTGTCCGACCGGGCCCGCAACGGCCGTATCCACGCGGTCACCGAACTGGTGGAAGGCCAAACGCCGTCGACCAAGAGCGCTAAGGCGTTTCTGGCCACGATTACCGAGCGCAACCAGGTCCTGGTGGTGATCGGGCGCAGCGACGAGGCCGGCGCCAAGAGCGTGCGCAACCTTCCCGGTGTGCACACCATCGCGCCAGATCAGCTCAACACCTACGACGTGCTGCACGCCGACGACGTGGTGTTCTCGGTGGAGGCGCTCAATGCCTACATCACCGCGAACACCCATACCGCTGAGGAGGTTTCGGCCTGATGGCGACCGTCACTGACCCCCGCGACATCATCCTGGCCCCGGTCATCTCGGAGAAGTCCTACAGCCTGATCGATGACAACGTCTACACGTTCCTGGTCCACCCGGACTCGAACAAGACGCAGATCAAGATCGCGATCGAGAAGATCTTCTCGGTCAAGGTGGCCGCGGTGAACACCGCAAACCGCCAGGGCAAGCGCAAGCGCACCCGGGCCGGATTCGGACAACGGAAGAGCACCAAGCGCGCCATCGTGACGTTGGCACCCGGCAGCAAGCCGATCGAATTGTTCGGCGCGACGGCGTAACCGAGGACAGAGAGACTTAACAGACATGGGAATTCGCAAGTACAAGCCGACGACCCCCGGTCGTCGCGGTGCCAGCGTCTCCGATTTCGCCGAGATCACTCGTTCGACTCCGGAGAAGTCGCTCATCAAGCCGTTGCACGGCAAGGGTGGGCGGAACGCGCACGGTCGCATCACCACGCGCCACAAGGGTGGCGGCCACAAGCGGGCCTACCGGGTGATCGACTTCCGTCGCAACGACAAGGACGGCGTCAACGCGAAGGTCGCGCACATCGAGTACGACCCGAACCGCACCGCGAACATCGCGCTGCTGCACTTCTTGGACGGTGAGAAGCGCTACATCATTGCGCCGCAGGGACTTTCCCAGGGCGACGTGGTGGAGTCCGGCGCCAACGCCGACATCAAGCCGGGCAACAACCTGCCGCTGCGCAACATCCCGGCCGGTACCTTGGTGCACGCCGTGGAGCTGCGTCCGGGCGGTGGGGCCAAGATGGCTCGCTCGGCCGGATCGAGCATCCAGCTGCTGGGCAAGGAAGGCACCTACGCCTCGCTGCGTATGCCCAGCGGCGAGATCCGCCGCGTCGACGTGCGCTGCCGCGCCACCGTCGGCGAGGTGGGTAACGCCGAGCAGGCCAACATCAACTGGGGTAAAGCCGGCCGGATGCGCTGGAAGGGCAAGCGCCCCACCGTCCGTGGTGTCGTGATGAACCCGGTCGACCACCCGCACGGCGGTGGTGAGGGCAAGACCTCCGGTGGTCGTCACCCGGTCAGCCCGTGGGGTAAGCCGGAAGGCCGCACCCGCAAGGGCAGCAAGCCCAGCGACAAGCTCATCGTCCGACGCCGGCGCACCGGCAAGAAATCGCGCTAGGAGCAGCCGATGCCACGCAGCCTGAAAAAGGGTCCGTTCGTCGACGACCATCTGCTCAAGAAGGTCGACGTGCAGAACGAGAAGAACACCAAGCAGGTCATCAAGACCTGGTCTCGCCGTTCGACCATCATTCCCGACTTCATCGGCCACACCTTCGCCGTCCACGACGGTCGCAAGCACGTGCCAGTGTTCGTCACCGAGTCGATGGTCGGCCACAAACTGGGTGAGTTCGCACCGACGCGCACCTTCAAGGGACACATCAAAGACGACCGGAAGGCCAAGCGGCGATGAGCACGGCTACTGAATTCCCGTCGGCGACCGCGGTCGCACGGTTTGTGCGGGTGTCGCCGACCAAGGCGCGCCGGGTGATCGACCTGGTTCGCGGCAAGTCGGTGAGCGAGGCGCTGGACATCCTGCGCTGGGCACCGCAGGCGGCCAGCGAGCCGGTGGCCAAGGTCATCGCGAGCGCTGCGGCCAACGCGCAGAACAACAATGGACTCGACCCGTCGACGCTCGTGGTCGCCACGGTCTACGCCGACGGCGGCCCCACCGCCAAGCGGATCCGTCCGCGCGCCCAGGGCCGCGCATTCCGGATCCGCAAGCGCACCAGCCACATCACCGTGATCGTGGAGAGCCGTCCGAGCAAGGACGGGCGGGGCTCGCAGTCCGCCAGCGCCGCCCGCGCGCGTCGCGCCCAGGCCAGCAAGGCCGCGGGCACGGCACCGGCGAAGAAGGCTCCCGCCAAGAAGGCGGCCGCCGAGAAGGCGCCGGCCAAGAAGGCATCCGCTGACAAGGCGCCCGCCAAGAAGGCGTCCGCAAAGAAGGCATCCGCCGTGAAGTCCGCTGGTACTGAAGCGACCTCGGAATCGAAGGAGGGCTCGGAGTAATGGGCCAGAAGATCAATCCGCACGGATTCCGGCTCGGCATCACCACCGAGTGGAAGTCCCGGTGGTACGCCGACAAGCAATACGCGGACTACATCAAGGAAGACGTGGCGATCCGCAAGCTGCTGTCGACCGGCTTGGAGCGCGCCGGCATCGCCGACGTGGAGATCGAGCGCACCCGCGACCGGGTCCGGGTGGACATCCACACCGCCCGTCCGGGCATCGTCATCGGTCGCCGCGGCACCGAGGCCGACCGCATCCGCGCCGACCTGGAGAAGCTGACCGGCAAGCAGGTTCAGCTGAACATCCTCGAGGTGAAAAACCCGGAGTCGACGGCTCAATTGGTCGCCCAGGGTGTCGCCGAGCAGCTGAGCAACCGCGTGGCGTTCCGTCGCGCGATGCGCAAGGCCATCCAGTCGGCGATGCGGCAGCCCAATGTCAAGGGCATCCGGGTGCAGTGCTCGGGCCGCCTCGGTGGTGCTGAGATGAGCCGTTCGGAGTTCTACCGCGAAGGTCGGGTGCCGCTGCACACGCTGCGCGCCGACATCGACTACGGCCTCTACGAGGCCAAGACCACCTTCGGCCGCATCGGCGTGAAGGTCTGGATTTACAAGGGCGACATCGTCGGTGGCAAGCGCGAACTGGTTGCGCCGTCGGCTGGAGCCGAGCGTCCGCGCCGCGAGCGTCCGTCGGGCACCCGCCCGCGGCGTAGCGGTTCCGCGGGTACGACGGCCACCAGCACCGAGGCCGGCCGTGCCGCGTCGAGCGCCGAAGATACTGCAGCAGCAGCACCTCCGGCCGAGGCGCCCGCTGCCGAGGCGCCCGCTGCCGAGGCGCAGAGTACGGAGAGTTAGACCATGTTGATTCCCCGCAGAGTCAAGCACCGCAAGCAGCACCACCCGCGTCAGCGCGGCATTGCCAGCGGTGGCACGTCGGTGAGCTTCGGCGACTACGGCATCCAGGCACTGGAGCACGCCTACGTCACCAACCGGCAGATCGAGTCCGCTCGTATCGCGATCAACAGGCATATCAAGCGTGGCGGCAAGGTGTGGATCAACATCTTCCCGGACCGTCCGCTGACCAAGAAGCCTGCCGAAACCCGGATGGGTTCGGGTAAGGGTTCGCCGGAGTGGTGGATCGCCAATGTGAAGCCGGGTCGCATCCTTTTCGAGCTCAGCTTTCCCAACGAACAGACCGCCCGGGAAGCCCTGACCCGCGCGATCCACAAGCTGCCGATCAAGGCACGCATCGTGACCCGAGAGGAGCAGTTCTGATGGCAGTGGGAACTTCGCCTGGCGAACTGCGCGAGCTCAACGACGAAGAGCTGATCGAGAAGTTACGCGAATTCAAGGAAGAGCTGTTCAACCTGCGCTTCCAGATGGCGACCGGTCAGCTCGCGAACAACCGTCGGCTCCGTGTGGTCCGTCAGGAAATCGCACGGATCTACACCGTGCTACGTGAACGCGAACTCGGCCTGGCAGCTGGGCCCAATGGTGAGGATTCTTGATGGCAGAGGCGAAGAAGGAAGCCCCCGCGAAGGCGGCCAAGGCTGCGGCGAAAGACGCTAGCGCCAAGGGGCCCAAGCACACTCCGGCCACCCCGAAGCCGCGCGGTCGTCGTAAGACCCGTATTGGCTACGTGGTGAGCGACAAGATGGAAAAGACCATCGTGGTCGAGCTGGAAGACCGTATGCGCCACCCGAAGTACGGCAAGATCATCCGGACCACCAAGAAGGTCAAGGTGCACGACGAGCACGGCGACGCCGGCACCGGCGACCGGGTTTCGTTGATGGAGACCCGTCCGCTCTCGGCTACCAAGCGTTGGCGGCTCGTCGAGATCCTCGAAAAGGCCAAGTAGCCTCAGCCGGCCCGTGCGGCGGAGGCCGCGCGGTAGGCCGGGTCCAGGCGGCGCACGGCGACGACGAACGTCAGCGCGATCAGCGGTCCGATGATCCCGTAAACAGCTGCGGGCAAAGCCATGTCGGCGTTGTTCAGCAATTGAGGGCTGAGCGCGATGCCGACCGCCACCACGGCGTTGTGCAAGCCGATCTCCAGGCTGACCGCGATCGCTTGTCGCGGACCGAGTCGCATTGCGCGCGAGACCAGATAACCGACCGTCAGGCTGGTTGCGCAGAAGAGTGCGACGGCCGCGCTCAGCACGCCGAAGTCTTTCCACAGCGTGGTCTGGCCGCCGACAATCCCTCCGACGATGGCCAGTACCAGCAACACCGCGGCGGCCACCCTGACGAATTTGTGCAGTCTGCGGGCGAAGTCGGGGTAGCGGTGCCGGATCGCGATGCCGATCGCGACGGGGACCAGCACCATCGCGATGACGCCGAAGAACTTGTCGAATTGCAGTGGGATGAAACGCCCTTCGCCGAGGAACCAGGTCAGCGAGAAGGCCAGGATCGCGGGAATGGCGACGATGGACAGCACCGCGTTGATGGCGGTGAGCGTGAGGTTGAGCGCCAGGTCGCCGTCGGCGAGATGGCTGACGATATTCGCCAGCATGCCACCCGGTGTCGCGGCCATCAGCATCAGGCCGACCGCCAAATTCGGTGCCAAATGCAGCATCTCGGCGATCAGCAGACACAGCGCGGGCAACACCAGCGACTGGCAGATCAGGGCGACCAGCAGGGGGCGTCGTACCGTGGCGGCCCGGCGGAAGTCGTCCACAGTCAGCGTGAGCCCGAGGGCGAGCATGACCGCGCCGACGAGGATCGGCAGGAACTGGTTGTTCATCGCTCTCCAGGGAGGCTCACGATGGCGCGGCGAGGCACCGGGTACTTAGCCAGTCTTACATGACCGCATGGTTGTCTGCCGACCGCCCGTCGCGATGTTGGCCGGGAGTTCGTCGCGGCGGTGTACTCTGCATCCGAAATCCTGGGGGGCCACTACGAAAGTGAGGCCAGGATGGCTACCGAGTTCAACGGCAAGATCGCGCTGGATATCCGTGATTCCGAACCGGATTGGGGCCCCTTTGCGGCGCCGACGCCCCCCGAGGGCGCGCCGAACGTCCTGTATCTGGTGTGGGACGACACCGGCATAGCGACCTGGGACTGCTTCGGTGGCTTGGTAGAGATGCCGGCGATGTCGCGCATCGCCGAGCGCGGCGTGCGACTGTCGCAGTTCCACACCACCGCACTGTGCTCGCCGACGCGGGCGTCGCTGTTGACCGGTCGCAACGCCACCACGGTCGGCATGGCCACCATCGAAGAGTTCACCGACGGCTTTCCCAACTGCAGCGGACGAATCCCCGCGGATACCGCGCTGATCGCCGAAGTCCTCGCCGAACGGGGCTACAACACCTACTGCGTCGGTAAGTGGCATCTGACTCCGCTCGAAGAATCGAACATGGCGTCGACCAAGCGGCACTGGCCGACGTCCCGTGGCTTCGAGCGGTTCTACGGATTCATGGGTGGCGAGACCGATCAGTGGTACCCGGATCTGGTGTACGACAACCACCCGGTGAGCCCGCCGGAAACCCCCGAGGACGGTTATCACCTGTCGAAAGACATTGCGGACAAGACAATTGAGTTCATCCGCGACGCCAGAGTGATCGCGCCGGACAAGCCGTGGTTCAGTTATGTGTGCCCCGGCGCCGGGCACGCGCCGCACCACGTTTTCACAGAGTGGGCGGACCGCTATGCCGGCAAGTTCGACATGGGTTACGAGCATTACCGCGAGGTGGTGCTGGAACGGCAGAAGTCGATGGGCATCGTGCCGCCGGGGACCGAGCTGTCGCCGGTCAACCCCTACCTCGACGTCAAGGGTCCGAACGGCGAAGCGTGGCCGCTGCAGGACACCGTCCGGCCGTGGGACTCGCTGAACGACGAAGAGAAGAAGTTGTTCAGCCGCATGGCGGAGGTGTTCGCCGGCTTCCTGAGCTACACCGACGCCCAGATCGGCCGAATCCTTGACTATCTCGAAGAATCAGGCCAGCTCGACAACACGATCATCGTGGTGATCTCCGACAACGGCGCCAGTGGTGAGGGCGGCCCCAACGGCTCGGTGAACGAAGGCAAATTCTTCAACGGCTACATCGACACCGTCGAAGAGAGCATGAAAGTCTTTGACCACCTTGGTAGCCCGCAGACCTATAACCACTACCCGATCGGGTGGGCGATGGCGTTCAACACGCCCTACAAGCTCTACAAGCGATACGCCTCGCACGAGGGCGGCATCGCCGACACGGCAATTATCTCCTGGCCCAACGGAATTGCCGCACACGGCGAGGTCCGCGACACCTACGTCAACGTATGCGACATCACCCCGACCATCTACGATTTGCTCGGCTTGGCGGAGCCGGAGAACGTCAAGGGCATTTCGCAGAAGCCGCTGGACGGCGTGAGTTTCAAAGCGGCCCTTGCTAATCCGTCCGCCGACACGGGCAAGACCACGCAGTTCTACACCATGCTCGGCACTCGCGGGATCTGGCACGAGGGCTGGTTCGCGAACACCGTCCACGCGGCCTCACCCGCCGGGTGGTCACACTTCGATGCCGATCGGTGGGAACTCTTCCACATCGCACAGGACCGGAGTCAGTGCCACGATCTGGCGAGCGAGCAGCCCGATAAATTGGAGGAGCTCAAGGCGCTCTGGTTTTCCGAGGCGGACAAGTACAACGGTCTGCCGTTGGCCGATCTGAACATGTTGGAGACGTTGACCCGGTCGCGGCCGTATCTCGCCGGCGAACGGGAGAGCTACCTGTACTACCCCGATTGCGCCGATGTCGGCATCGGTGCGGCTGTCGAGCTCCGCGGCCGGTCGTTCGGGGTGCTCGCTGATGTCACGATCGACAGCACCGGTGCCGAAGGCGTGTTGTTCAAGCAGGGCGGGGCGCACGGCGGTCATGTGCTGTTCATCCAGGACGGACGGCTGCACTACGTGTACAACTTCCTCGGCGAACGCCAGCAGGAGCTGGCCTCGTCGGAGGCTGTCCCGCTGGGCCGGCATGTGTTCGGCGTTCGCTACGCCCGTACCGGCACGGTGGAGAACAGTCATACGCCGCTCGGCGACGTCACGATGTTCATCGACGACGCGACGGTCGGTGCGTTGGCCGGCGTGCAGTCGCATCCGGGAACCTTCGGACTGGCCGGCGCCGGGATCACGGTGGGGCGCAATGGCGGATCCGCGGTGTCGAGCCGCTACAAGGCGCCGTTCGTGTTCAGCGGCGGCACCATCGCACAGGTGACCGTCGACCTGTCGGGTCGGCCGTATCACGATGTGGAAAAGGAATTGGCGCTAGCCTTTTCGCGTGACTGAGCTGCCGCCTAGAGTTCTGTGGGCTGCGCTGGTCGCGGTCGCCGTGCTGTCGGGTTGTGTCCGCAGCATCGGGGGGGTGGCCGCCTGGACGGGTGGCTCGTCCGCGTCGGCCGCGCGGACGACGGGCAGCACGGCGCCGGCTCCCGGGATCGAGACGACGATTCCCGACCACATTCCGCCCAATGCGTTTCTCTGCTTTCCCGGGCCGGCCGAGGGTGGCATCGGCACGGTCGCTCAGGTCGTCGCCCATGCCGCGCCGAGGCTGACGCTCACGGTGCCCGATGGGTGGACCAGTGAGCCGGGGCACGAAGACGTGGCGCTGTCCCTCAGCGGGCCCGAGGGCATGACCGGTCTGGTGACCATCGCCGCGACAAAGCTCGATCCCGCCCGGGCGTTCTCCGATTACGCTGCCACACAGGCACATTCGAAGCCCGACTTCCAGGTCGAGACCCTGGGTGCCAAGTTCTGCGGATACAGCAGCCAGAAACTGGTCGGAACTTATCGTGGATCGTCGGGCACCGTCGAGTTCGCCGACCGGCTCACCCACATCTGGACCAACACCGGTCAATACCTGGTCGCCATTCACCTGGAAGGGCCAGAAGTCACCCCGGGGTTCTCGGCGGCGAAGGCCGCACTGATGCAGGACTTCGCGGTGGTCATACCCTGAAAGGCATGCCCACCGAGCTCGTCGATCTGCCGGCCGGGTCATTCCGGATGGGCTCGACCAGCTTCTATCCCGAGGAAGCGCCGATCCACACGGTGAGCGTCGATGCCTTTGCCGTCGAACGCCATCCGGTGACGAATGCCCAATTCGCCGAATTCGTCAGCGCAACAGGCTATGTCACGATTGCCGAGCAGCCCATCGATCCGGCGCTCTACCCGGGCGCCGATCCGGCCGAACTCCAGCCCGGCGCAATGGTTTTCCGGTCCACGGACGGGCCGGTCGATCTGCGGGACTGGCGGCAGTGGTGGGTCTGGGCTCCCGGCGCCTGCTGGCGGCATCCGTTCGGCCCGAACGGCGATGTCGCCGACCGGCCCGATCATCCGGTGGTGCAGGTGGCCTACGCCGACGCGGCGGCGTACGCGCGTTGGGCCGGCCGCCGGTTGCCGACCGAGGCCGAGTGGGAATACGCCGCGCGTGGCGGCCTCGCTACCACCTACTCCTGGGGCGACGAGGAAAAGCCCGACGGGATCGCGATGGCCAACACCTGGCAGGGCAGCTTCCCGTACCTCAACGACGGGTGGGCCGGCACCTCGCCGGTGAAGACGTTCCCGCCGAACGGGTTCGGGCTGTTCGACATGATCGGCAACGTCTGGGAATGGACGGCCACGGAGTTCTCCGCCCACCACCGGCTGGATCAGCCGCCCAAGAGTTGTTGTGCGCCAACAGGAACCGCCGACCCCGCCATCACGCAGACACTCAAGGGGGGCTCACACCTGTGCGCCCCCGAATACTGCCATCGATACCGGCCCGCGGCGCGCTCGCCGCAGTCGCAGGACACCGCGACCACACACATCGGATTCCGATGTGTGACCGACCGGGTCAGCTGATCGCGGTGGCCGCCGCCACCACCTTCGACTGGAAGTCGGGCGGCAGCGGGATGTAGCCGTTCTTGTCGAGGTCGATCTGGCCGGGCCCGAGCGTGGCCTGCAGCGCGGCCTTGACCGCCATGCCGACCTGCGGGTCGGGGTACTTCGAGCAGACGATCTCGTAGGTCGCCATCACGATCGGGTAGACGTCGTCCTGGCTGGGGTTGTAGAACGACGAGAGATCGAGCACCAGGTTGTTGCCCTTGCCGACGATCTTGGCCCCGGCGATGGTCTTGCCGACCGAGTCGGTGCCGATGCGCACGGGCCGCCTGGTCTTACGGCTGGCCGGGGTTTTGATCTCCGCGGCGAACAGACCCTGATCCATCGCGAAGGACAGCTCGTTATAGGTGATCGCACCCGGGGTGTTCTTCACCATCGACGAGGTGCCGTCGTTGCCCTTGGCGCCGGTGCCGGTGCCGCCCTTGAACTCCTTGCCGATGCCCTGGGTCCACACGCTGCCGGCGGCGGCCTTGAGGTAGTCCTGGAAGTTGGCGGTGCTGCCCGACTTGTCGCTGCGGTAGACAACGTGGATTTCCTCGGACGGCATCGACGCGTTCAGCGAGGCGATCTGCGGGTCGTCCCAGCGGGTGATGCTGCCGTTGAAGATGCCGGCCAGCGTCGGCGCGTCGAGCACCAGGAAGTCGACCGGGAGGTTGTAGGTGACGGCCAGCGGCCCGAAGACGACCGGCAGATTCCACGCCTCGGCGCCGCCGCAGCGCTGCTTGGCGGTTGCGGACTGATCGTCGCTGAGGGGGGTGTCCGAACCCGCGAAATCGCTCTTGCCGGAGAGGAAGTCGGCGATGCCGGCTCCCGAGCCGTTCGCGGTGTAGTTCAGGCTGTGCCCGGGGCACGACTTGCCGTAGGCGCTGACGAATCGTTTCATCGCGTTGGACTGAGCCGTGGAGCCGCTGGCGGTGATCGCCGACTTGCCGCCACAGTTCACGACTTCGCTTGCGTAGGCCATGCTGGTATGCGGAACCTCGCACCCCGACAGCACCGTGGCGCCCGCCGCCAGCAAACTCATGGCGGCCGCTAGTCGTCTGTACTTCATCTTGTTTGCCTCACCCGGACATCGACACTTTATTGAGATTCATGGCCCGCGAATCTTGCTCGCGAACCGGACACAGATTAGCGGGTCGAGGGCCGAACTGTCCCGTCCCATGGGCGAATTCATGTTTCCCGTTTGTGTTCCTGAACTGCGCGTTACTGCTAAGTGGACAACGGGTGACGAGATCTGGGCACCCTTCTGATCCTGATCCTTTCGGCGCGCGACCGACACCTCGTTTCGCTAACCTGACCCCGTGCCACGACAGGCTGAGCTACACCGCGCAGTACCAGTTCCCTTGAGGCACGCAGTCCCGGCATTTCGGGGTGGCGAGCAATGACCGTCCAGACGCCGTCGAGCGTCTCGCCGCCGACTCCGGATCAGGACCGCAGGCGTCCGCGCATCGTGATCGGCGTCGCCATTCTGATGACCGTCGTCGCCGCCTACGGTCTGTCCTTGTTCGGCGTTCATCTGTTGCAGAGATCCGAAGGGCCCCTGCCGCCGCTGGATCTCAGCCAGGCGGGTTCGGACGAGACCGTCGTGCAGATTCGGCTGGAAGAGTTGAAGCCCACGACGAACCGCCTCACGGTGAATGTGCTCATCTACCCGGGTGAGTCGTTGGAGGACAAGCGTTTTGACGAGCTGAACACCGACATCGCGGTGCGGCTGTATCCGCCGAACGACCTCGGTGACCTGAAATACCCGGCAGGCAAGGCGCCGGCGCAGGTCAGCACGACCATCCAGGCGCACGGTGATCCCGGCACCTGGCCCTTCGACTCCTACAAGACCGAGCAGATTTCTGCGGACGTCTTCGTCGGCAACGGCGCTGAACGCAAGAGGCTCCCGGCGCGCGTCCAGGTGACCGGAGCGATGGACGGTTGGGACGCAACCACCCAGCGCAACAGCGACGCCAGCGAAACCGGAAGCCACAACACCAGCAATGTGGTGGTCACACTGCAACGCGCCAAGGGCCCGCTGATCTTCGACCTGGGCATCATCCTGGTCTTGATCAGCTTGCCGACCCTGGCGCTGATCGTCGCGATCCCGATGGCGATGGGCCGACGAAAATTCGTGCCGCCATTTGCCACCTGGTACGCGGCGAACCTGTTCGCGATCGTCCCGCTGCGAAATATCCTGCCCGGCGCACCGCCGCCGGGTTCCATGATCGACCAGGCGCTGGTGCAGTGGGTGCTGCTCGCGCTGGCGACAGCCATGGCGCTGTACATCTACTCCTATATCCGGCAAGGAGATTAACGCCGGCCTGACCGCGTCTTTTCGCCGCGGCGGTGGGCCGGTAACCAGCTTCGGCCACGAATTTGGCTCTGAGCAGGTCTTCACCTAGACTCTAGGGGTTGCCGTGGGCAGACCTCGGCTGGCATTTCGAGCATTTCCGTCAGCCCCGCGTGCCTTTCGACGACAAAGACCATGCACGACAGGTCTGAGCGACGTGTGTCCTTCAGAGTGTCAAAGCATGGGCGTGCATACGTGAACCAGGTCAGGAGATCGAGTGATTCAGCAGGAATCGCGGCTGAAGGTCGCCGACAACACGGGCGCCAAGGAGATCTTGTGCATCCGCGTGCTCGGCGGCTCGGGTAGGCGCTACGCCGGCATCGGCGACGTCATCGTGGCGACCGTCAAGGACGCCATCCCCGGCGGCAACGTCAAGAAGGGTGAGGTCGTCAAGGCCGTCATCGTGCGCACCGTCAAGGAGCGCCGCCGCGCCGACGGCAGCTACATCCAGTTCGACGAGAACGCGGCCGTCATCATCAAGCCCGACAACGACCCGCGTGGAACCCGCATCTTCGGGCCGGTCGGCCGCGAACTGCGTGAGAAGCGCTTCATGAAGATCGTCTCGCTAGCCCCGGAGGTGCTGTAAATGAAGGTGCACAAGGGCGACACCGTCCTGGTCATCTCGGGTAAGGACAAGGGCGCCAAGGGCAAAGTGATCCAGGCGTACCCGACCCGCAACAAGGTGCTCGTGCAGGGCGTCAACCGGATCAAGAAGCACACCGCGGTCTCGACCAACGAGCGTGGCGCGCAGTCGGGCGGCATCGTCACGCAGGAAGCCGCCATCCACGTCTCGAACGTGATGGTGGTCGACTCCGATGGCAATCCCACCCGCATCGGCTACCGCGTCGACGAGGAGTCCGGCAAGCGGGTTCGCATCTCCAAGCGCAATGGCAAGGACATTTCGGCATGACAACTACTGAGAAGGTTCGACCCCGTCTCAAGGCGCGCTACGCCGGCGAGATCCGCGACGCGCTGAACAAAGAGTTCGCCTACGGCAACGTCATGCAAATTCCGGGCGTGGTGAAGGTCGTGGTCAACATGGGCGTCGGCGACGCCGCCCGCGACGCCAAGCTGATCAACGGCGCCGTCAACGACCTCGCGCTGATCACCGGCCAGAAGCCGGAAATCCGCAAGGCCACCAAGTCGATCGCCCAGTTCAAGCTTCGCGAGGGGATGCCGATCGGCGCTCGCGTCACGCTCCGCGGCGACCGGATGTGGGAGTTCCTGGACCGGCTGATCTCGATCTCGCTGCCGCGTATCCGCGACTTCCGCGGACTGAGCCCCAAGCAGTTCGACGGCCGGGGCAATTACACCTTCGGGCTGACCGAGCAGTCGGTGTTCCACGAGATCGACGTGGACAACATCGACCGCCCGCGCGGCATGGACATCACCGTCGTCACCTCGGCGACCAACGACGACGAGGGCCGAGCGCTGCTGCGCGGCCTCGGCTTTCCGTTCAAGGAGAAGTGACATGGCCAAGAAAGCTCTGATCAACAAGAGCCAGCGCAAGCCGAAGTTCGCGGTGCGCGCGTACACCCGCTGCAACAAGTGCGGCCGCCCGCACGCGGTCTTCCGCAAGTTCGGCCTGTGCAGGATCTGCCTGCGCGAGATGGCCCACGCGGGCGAACTGCCCGGCGTGGCCAAGAGCAGCTGGTAACCCCAGCTCACGACAACCAACCAGACCAACTCAGAGAACAGGTGCGCAGCAGGCCCTGACCGGGAACCACTGCGAGGAAGGCGACACCGCTGTCATGACGATGACGGATCCGATCGCAGACTTTTTAACGCGTCTGCGCAACGCCAATTCGGCGTACCACGACGAGGTGACACTGCCGCACTCGAAGATCAAGGCCAACATTGCCGAGATCCTCAAGCGCGAGGGGTACATCACCGACTACCACACCGAGGATGCTCGGGTCGGCAAGGCGCTGACCGTTCAGCTCAAGTACGGGCCGAGCCGGGAGCGCAGCATCGCCGGCCTACGGCGCGTGTCGAAGCCGGGCTTGCGGGTGTACGCCAAGTCGACCGGCCTGCCGCGCGTGCTCGGCGGCCTGGGCGTGGCGATCATCTCGACCTCCTCGGGCCTGCTCACCGACCGTCAG
Organism: uncultured Actinomycetota bacterium; assembly: GCA_963822655.1. GTDB lineage: Bacteria > Actinomycetota > Actinomycetes > Mycobacteriales > Mycobacteriaceae > Mycobacterium. Next base: position 179,823 of record CAWGIJ010000006.1, on the reverse strand, counting down.
GCTGCCAGACAGGGCGTGGGCGGCGAAGTCCTCGCGTACGTGTGGTGAGAGGGGACTGACACATGTCGCGTATTGGTAAGCAACCGATCCAGATTCCTTCGGGCGTCGAGGTTTCGATCGACGGCCAGCAGGTCTCGGTGAAGGGGCCCAAGGGCACCCTGGACTTGAAGGTCGCCGAGCCGATCTCCGTGGCGCGCAGCGAAGATGGCGCCATCGTGATCACTCGTCCGGACGATGACCGGCACAACCGGTCGCTGCACGGGCTGTCGCGCACCCTGGTGTCCAACCTGGTCACCGGCGTGACGCAGGGCTACACCATCAAGATGGAGATCTTCGGCGTCGGTTACCGCGTGCAGGCCAAGGGCAGCAACCTCGAGTTCGCCCTCGGTTACAGCCATCCGGTGCTGATCACCGCGCCCGACGGCGTCACGTTCGCCGTCGAGACGCCCACCAAGTTCTCGATCTCGGGTATCGACAAGCAAAAGGTCGGCCAGATCGCGGCCAACATCCGCCGTCTTCGCAAGAGCGATCCCTACAAGGGCAAGGGAATTCGCTACGAAGGCGAGCAGATCCGCCGCAAGGTCGGAAAGACAGGTAAGTAGTCATGGCGCAAACACAAGCTGATACCGCGCAGAAGTCGTCCGGGCAGAACGTCTCTGCCGTGCGGCGCAGGCAGCGACTGCGTCGTCACGCACGGCTGCGTAAGAAGATCTCGGGCACCGCGGAGCGTCCGCGCCTGGTGGTGCACCGCTCGTCGCGGCACATCCACGTGCAGTTGGTCGACGACCTGACTGGTACGACCCTGGCCGCAGCCTCGTCGATCGAGGCGGATGTGCGTGGTGTCGAGGGCGACAAGAAGGCCCACAGCGTTCGGGTCGGACAATTGATCGCCGAGCGCGCCAAGGCCGCCGGCGTCGACGAGATTGTCTTCGACCGTGGTGGCTACACCTACGGCGGGCGGATCGCGGCACTGGCCGACGCCGCTCGCGAAGGTGGGTTGAAATTCTGATGGCAAGCAACGACTTTGGAAGGACCGCATAATGGCGGATCAACCGGCTGGATCGGCCGGCCCGACCAACGAGGGCCGCGACGACCGTCGCGACTCGCGTGACAACCGGGGCGGCAACCGCCGCGATGGTGGTGGCCGTGGCGGTCGTGACCGTGACGGCGACAAGAGCAACTACCTGGAGCGGGTTGTCACCATCAACCGTGTCTCCAAGGTGGTCAAGGGTGGTCGGCGCTTCAGCTTCACCGCGCTGGTCATCGTCGGCGACGGCAACGGCATGGTCGGTGTCGGATACGGCAAGGCCAAGGAGGTTCCCGCGGCGATCGCCAAGGGCGTCGAGGAGGCCCGCAAGGGATTCTTCCGCGTGCCGCTGATCGGCGGAACCATCGTCCACCCGGTGCAGGGCGAGGCCGCGGCAGGCGTTGTGCTGCTGCGTCCGGCGAGCCCCGGTACCGGTGTGATCGCCGGTGGCGCGGTCCGCGCGGTGCTGGAATGTGCCGGCGTGCGCGACATTCTGTCCAAGTCGCTGGGTAGCGACAACGCGATCAACGTCGTGCATGCGACGGTTGCCGCGCTCAAGATGATCCAGCGGCCCGAAGAGGTCGCCGCGCGACGTGGGCTGCCGCTCGAGGACGTGGCGCCGGCTGGCATGCTGCGCGCCCGCCGCGAAAGCGAGGCGCTGGCCGCCAGCGCCGCTCGTGAAGGAAACGCGTAATCATGAGCCAGCTGAAAATCACTCAGGTCCGCGGCGTGATCGGCGCTCGCTGGACGCAGCGGGAAAGCCTTCGCACACTGGGACTTCGGAAGATTCGTCAATCCGTGGTCCGGGACGACAACCCGCAGACCCGCGGGCTGATCAAGGCCGTCCACCACCTCATCGAGGTCGAGCCGGTCGAGGGAGGTAGCAAGTGACCATCAAACTGCACGACCTGCGCCCCGCGCCCGGGTCGAAGACCAAGCGCACCCGCGTGGGTCGCGGTGAAGGCTCGAAGGGTAAGACCGCGGGCCGCGGAACCAAGGGTACGAAGGCGCGCAAGAACGTGCCGGCCACCTTCGAGGGTGGGCAGATGCCGATTCACATGCGGCTGCCCAAGCTCAAGGGTTTCCGTAACCGGTTCCGCACCGAGTACGAAGTGGTGAACGTCGGCGACCTCAATCGCCTCTTCCCCAAGGGTGGCTCGGTCGGACTCGAGGAACTGGTGACCAAGGGCGCCGTTCGGAAGAACACCCTGGTCAAGGTCCTCGGCGACGGCAAGCTGACCGCGAAGGTCGACGTCACCGCGCACAAGTTCAGCGGCAGCGCGCGGGAGAAGATCACCGCGGCCGGCGGCTCGGCGACCGAGCTGTAAAAAGCTCGCTACTGCTGCGGCCGTGCGCCTAGCACGTCGCGGAACAACGCCTGCCGCAGGGCCAGTTCGCGCGGGTCGCTGGTCAGGTGGAATCCCAGCCGGTTCATCACGTAGCCGAAGCCGACTCCGGTATCGGGGTCGGCGAACCCGAATGATCCCCCGAAACCCGGTGTGCCGAAAGCTTTGTCGGACGATCCGAACTCGCACAACGGCGCGGGCTTCGACAGGCCCAGCGTATACACAACATCGACCCGTAAGACCTTGTCGCGCAGCCCGCGGCTCGGTGGGGCGGGCTGCGCCATGAGCTCGCCGAGCACGTTTGTCGACAGGCCGAGCGCGTCATCGCCGACAGCGGCTGCGCCGTAGAGCTTGGCAACCGATTCGGCAGTGCCGATGCCGTTGGCCGACGGGATCTCGATCGCACGCACATCGTCGCGGTTGTAGTCGCCGTCCCAGGGCACGACGCCCTGCGGAAGGGACCCGGCGCGAGCGAGCAGCCCGACCGGATTGAACGACGCCGCCACCAGTGCGGGCGGCAGGGTGTGCAGGTGCAGCAAGGATTCCGGCCGCCGCCAGTTGTGGACGTGTGCCACCTTGTCGCGCGCCACCGAGTCCGGCAGTCCGACATGGAGATTCAGCCCGAGCGGGCCGGCGACCTCATCGGCGAAGTACCGGCCCAGGGTGCGGCCGGCCGGGTCGGTCCGGCGGATGAGCTCGGATTCGTACCAGCCGAGTGTGATCGCGTGGTACCCGTGCCGAGTGCCGGGCGGCCACACCGGTTTCTGGGCCGCGAGTATCGCGGAAAGCCGCGGTGGGTCGGCAACATCGCGCACGGTCGGCGCCGGTTTCAGCACACACAGCCCGGCTTGGTGCCCCAGCAGCTGGCGGACGGTCACCTGCGCCTTGCCGGCCTGACCGAATTCCGGCCAGAGGTCGACCACTTTATCGTCGTAGTCGAACAACCCGCGTGATACCGCCATCGCAATAGCAAGGGCGACAACGCCTTTGGTTGTCGAGAACATATTGACCATGGTGTCCCGCTGCCACGGTTCCTTGGTGAAGCCGTTGCGGTACCCGCCCCACAGGTCGACAACCTTGACGCCGTCGCGATAGACCGCGACCGCCGCGCCGATTTCGCGGTGTGCGGCGAAGTTCGCGCGGAATGCGTCCGCGACCTTGCCATAACCTTCGTCGGCATCGCCCTCGATCAGGTCCGATGGTGCTGCGACTTTGCTGCCCATGCAGTGGTTATACCGGCATGCGCGCCTGTTCGAGTGAAAACTCCAGCGACGCTCACCACGCGTCACACCAGCACCGTCAGTCGGGTGACACACTTTTTAGAAATCATGACCACATGCGATATCAACCAAGTCGGTGATATCGCATGTGGTCACAAAACGAAAAAAGAGAGTCACCCGGACAGCGGGGCATCGGCCTGACGAGGCTAACTCAACTGCGGAATAACCTCTGCGGCAAGGCGTTCCATCTGCTCGCGATCCTCTGCGACGGTGCCGCCGACCGGGTTGAGCAGGATGGTCTCGGCACCCGCGTCGATCACCTGGCGCAGACCGCCGACGACATCGTCGACCGTGCCCGACACCGGCACGTCCTCGATGCCGGGCATCGAACTGTAGATGCGGTGCAGCCCGAAGAGCACCCGCTCGCGGGCCTTCGCCGGGTCGTCGTCGACCATCAGGTACACCCGCTTACCGATCGGGAACGCCGCGGGATCCCGGCCCTGCTCGGTAATTTCGCGCCGCACGCCCCGCACCGCCTCGGCGAACTTCGCGGTCGTCGACGAACCCGCACCCAGAAACGCGTCGCCGTGCCGTACCGCGCGGGCGAGCGCCTTCGGGGCCTGACCGCCGAACCAGACCGGCGGGTGTGGCCGCTGCACGGGCTTGGGTGAGATCGGCAGATTGTCGACCCGGCGGAAACGCCCGTCGAAGCTGACCCGCGGCTCGTCGGCCCAAGCCGCCTTCATCAACTGCAGGCCCTCGGTGAAGCTGCTGATGAAGGTGTCGGCATCCACGCCGAAGGCGGCGAACTGACGCCTGCCGCCGCCGGGTGCCACACCGACGTCGAGCCGGCCATGGCTGAGGCGATCGACCGCGGTGATCGACGACGCCAGCTGCAGCGGGTCGTGCAGCGACGACACCAGCACGGCCACGCCGAGGCGAATCCGCTCGGTGCAGGCGGCCGCCCAGGCCAGCATTTCCAGCGGCGCGATCAGCGGCGCAGGACCGATGATCTGCTCCATCACCCAGCCCCCGTCGAACCCGAGTTCCTCGGCGCGGGCCAGGTAGTCGCGGACGCCGACCGAGTCGAATCCGGTCGAATCGAGTTGGTGGATCGAGATGGAGAACTTCACCGCTTCAACCTAGGCTCCGGCCCGCGCCCGGCGCGTCGGTAGGCTCAGCTCATGTTCGCTTTCTTGCCTGATCCGCCGGGTATCGACGACGTGCGTGCGCTGGCCCGCCGGTTGGATACCGCCCGCCACCACGGTGTTCCCAACGGTTGTGTGCTCGAGCTCGACTTGCGGGTGGCACCACCGGAGACCAGCGGGCTGGATCCGCTCGCGATCATCACCGGCGGAGGCCGGCCGTTGGTCCTGCGGGAGGCCGTCACGGCGCTGCACCGGGCCGCCGAGGACCCGCGCGTCGCCGGGCTGATCGCACGGGTCGAGCTGCCGGCCGCCGCGGCGGGGCCGGTGCAGGAACTCCGCGAGGCCGTCGCGGCGTTCGCCGCGGTCAAGCCGTCACTCGCATGGGCCGAGACCTATCCCGGCACGCTGTCCTACTACCTCGCGTCGGCGTTCGGCGAGGTGTGGATGCAACCGTCGGGAACGGTCGGGCTGATCGGATTCGCGACCAACGCCCTGTTCCTGCGCGACGCGCTGGACAAGGCCGGCATCGAAGCGCAGTTCGTCGCCCGCGGTGAATACAAGTCGGCGGCAAACCTTTTCACGCAGGACCGCTACACCGACGCGCACCGCGAAGCCGACACCCGGCTGCTGGAGAGCCTGCGCGGTCAGGTGTGGCAGGCGATCGCCGAGTCGCGCAACATCGGTCAGGACGCCCTGGACGGCCTCGCCGACCGGGCGCCGCTGCTGCGCGACGTCGCCGTCGGTTCGGGATTGGTCGACCGCATCGGCTTCCGCGACGAGGCCTACGCGCGCATCACGGAACTGGTTGACGGCGAAGCGGATTCGCCGACCGATGCCGACTCGGACGACGCCCCGCCGCGGCTTTTCGTGACCCGCTACGCGCGCGCCACCGGGACGGGCGGACCGTCGATTCCCGGGCGCGGACCCAAGTCGACCATCGCGGTTGTCACCGTTGCCGGCCCGATCGTCAGCGGCCGCGGCGGTTCTCGGGTGCCCTTCGGCTCGTCCAACGCCGGCGGCGACACCATCGCCGCTGCGTTGCGCGAAGCGGCGCACGACGACTCGGTATCGGCTATCGTGCTGCGGGTCGACTCGCCGGGCGGCTCGGTCACCGCGTCGGAAACCATCTGGCGGGAAGTCAAGAGGGCCCGTGACAGCGGCAAACCGGTGGTGGCGTCGATGGGCGCGGTCGCCGCGTCCGGTGGCTACTACGTGTCGATGTGCGCCGATGCGATCGTGGCCAACCCCGGGACCATCACCGGGTCGATCGGTGTGATCACCGGCAAGCTCGTCGCGCGCGACCTGAAGGAGCGGCTCGGTGTCGGCTCAGATGCGGTGCGCACCAATGCCAATGCCGACGCGTGGTCGATCAACGCCCCGTTCACGCCAGAGCAGCAGGCGCAGGTCGAGGCCGAGGCCGACCTGTTCTACACGGACTTCGTCGAGCGCGTCGCCGACGGTCGCAACCTGAGCGTCGACGCGGTCGACGCGGTGGCCCGGGGACGGGTCTGGACCGGCGCCGACGCCCTCGGTCACGGCCTGGTCGACGAGCTCGGTGGTCTGCGCGCCGCGGTGCGCAAGGCCAAGGTGCTGGCCGGCCTCGACGTCGACGACAAGGTCCGGTTGGTCAGCTACCCGGGCTCGTCGGTGTGGGACCTCGTCCGCCCGCGATCGTCATCCCAGCCCGCTGCGGCGTCGCTACCGGATGCGTTGGGCGGCTTGATCACTCGGTCGGTGGTCGGTCTCGTCGAGCAGGCCGAACGGTCACTGACGGGTGCCAGTGTGCTCTGGATGGGGGAGTCGCGCTTCTAGCCCGTGAGGGTCCCGCTGATGTAGATGATCTCGCCCAGCGGATCGTCGTTCTCGGGCGTCGGAACGACGCGGTCGTGCTTGACGAACAGATCATGACGCGAGATGTCGGTGACATCCCACGACTTGCCGCGCAGATACTCGGCCACGTGGCTGCGCTGGCCGGTGTAGATCAGCGACGGCATGTCGATGTCGACCCCCTGCTGACGCAGCGGCGCCGACATCTCGCGGGCCTTCTCCTCGTCGAAATCGATGATGCCCGGGACGTATTCGGTCGCGACCGTGCTACCCGGCGCACTCAGTGCGGTGATGTTGTCGAACAGCCGGTCCTGAGCTTCCGGCGGCAGGTAGATCAGCAGACCCTCGGCCAGCCACGCCGTCGGCGCGCTGGTATCCAAGCCCGCCTCCTGTAGCGCGGTCGGCCAGTCGTAGCGCAGGTCGATGGCGACCGTGCGACGCGTCGCGGTGGGCTCGGCGCCGAGGTCGGCGAGTGTGCGGGTCTTGAACTCGATCACCTGCGGCTGGTCGATCTCGTAGACGGTGGTGCTGTCGGGCCACGGCAGCCGGTACGCGCGGGCGTCCAGACCGGACGCCAGGATCACCACTTGCCGCACTCCGGCTGCCGTCGCGTCGAGCAGATAGTCGTCGAAGTACTTGGTGCGCAACCCCATTCCGTCGACGATGGCCTGCACGCGCTCGGGTGTCGGGTTAGCGAACAGCGAGACGTCGACGTCGCCGTCAATCATCTTCACGAAGAAATCCAGCCCGACCGCCCGCACCAGTGGTTCGGCGAACGGGTCGTTGATCAGCGGCTGCGGGTCTTTCGTCGCCATCGCGCGACCCGCGGCGACCATGGTCGCGGTGGCGCCCACACTGGAAGCCAGGTCCCAGGTGTCGTCGTCGGTACGGGTCATGTCAGCGTCGCGTTCACGTAGCTCATCTCCCCGAACACCTCCATGCTGGGCTCCTCGGGGAATTCAAAACCATTGCGGGCGTAGAGGTCTTTGGCCCGGTGGGCGTCCACCTGCCAGCCGTGCTCGGTGAGATAGTCGACGACGACGGCGCGGTCGCCGACGTAGAACAGGTCGGCGGCGTTGAGGTCGAAACCGAAGCTGCGCCACCGGTCGCTGATCTGTTGCAGCCGTTCGCTGGTGAAGACGTTCGGGTCGGGGACGTGCTCGGTCGCGAGCTGGCTGCCCGGTGCGCTGAGCGACTTGATGTTGTCGAACAGCCGGTCCTGCGCGTCGGCCGGCAGGTACGGCAGCAGGCCTTCGGCGCTCCATGCGGTCGGCTTGCTGGTGTCGAAGCCCGTGGCGCGCAACGCGGCCGGCCAATCTTCGCGAAGATCTATCGCGACTGTGCGCAGCTCCGCGGTCGGCGCGGCGCCGAGGTCGGCCAGCGTGCGGTTCTTGAACTCGATCACCTGCGGCTGATCGATCTCGTAGACCACCACGCCGTCACCCCAGGGCAGCCGGTAGCCGCGGGTGTCGAGGCCAGAGGCCAAGATCACTGCCTGCTTGGTGCCCGACGCCGTGGCGCCGGTGAAGAAATCGTCGAAAAATCTTGTCCGCACGGTCATCTGCTCGGTGCGGGTCTTGCGATTGAGTAGCGGGTCGGACTCGAGGCTGGCGTCGCCGTCGAGAATCCGGACGAACGGCGCCAGCCCCACCGCACGGACCAGTGGCTCGGCGAAGGGGTCGTCGAGCAGAGGCTCGGGGCCGCGCGAGGCCATCGCGCGGGAGGTCGCCACCATGGTCGCGGTGGCGCCCACGCTGGAGGCCAGGTCCCAGCTGTCGTCGTGGCTACGTGGCATCGGGCGGGCTCCTATTTCTTCTCGGTCAGCGTGCCGCTGACATACAACCGGTCGGCGAAGGGGAGGTCGTCCTCGAGGATCGGGGCAAGACCGTTCGCTGCGAACAGCTCTCGGATCGTGCTGCCGCCCATCTCCCAGCCGTGGTCGGACAGGTAGGGAGATGCCTCGTTCCGTTCGCCGAAGTAGACCAACTGCGTCATGTCGAGATTTAATCCGTGCTTGCTCCAGCGCTGCGACACGGTTCGCATCCGGTCCTTGACCCGCTGCTCGTGGTCCTTGTCGCGGGTGGGTCCACTTTCGGTGGCGATCCGGCTGCCCGGCGCGCTGAGTTCGGTGATGGTGTCAAGCAACCGGTCCTGCGCCTCGGGCGGCAGGTAACCGAGCAGGCCTTCGGCGCTCCACGCGCTGGGCTGGTCGGGATCGAAACCCGTGGCCTGCAGAGCGGCCGGCCAGTCCTCGCGCAGATCGATGGCGACGGTGCGCAGGTCTGCGGTGGGCGCCGCGCCGAGGTCGGCCAGCGTGCGGGTCTTGAACTCGATCACCTGGGGTTGGTCGATCTCGTAGACAGTGACGCCATCCGGCCACGGCAGCCGGTAGGCCCGCGCGTCCAGTCCGGACGCCAGGATCACCGCCTGCGTGATGCCGCCCGTGGTCGCATCGAGGAAGAACTCGTCGAAGAACTTCGTACGGACCGCCATGTTGTCGGTCATCCGCTGCACACCCGCCGGCGCACCGTCGCTGTCGTCCTCGAGGTCAGCGGGTGACAACTCGCCGGTGGCCAGCTTGGTGAACAGGTCGAGGCCGACCGCACGCACCAGCGGCTCGGCGAACGGGTCGTTGATCAGAGGGCTGTCGGCCTTGCTGGCCATGGCGCGGGCCGACGCGACCATCGTCGCGGTCGCGCCGACGCTTGATGCGAGGTCCCAGGTGTCGTCGTCGGTGCGTGCCATCGCCATCCCTTCGCATGAAAACCGGGTGATTACTTAGCCAATATAACGAGGCTACCACGCAGTCTAATAGGCGTTTGTGCAGGCATATTGCTGAAACTCACGTGACGCGAAGTCATTCCCGCAACCCTGTAAGCATGGATTTCGACGCGACGGGAAAGCGGGTGCTGATCACTGGTGCCTCGTCGGGCATCGGGGCCGCGCTGGCGCGGCGGCTTGCCGTTCGCGGCGCGGTCATGGGTTTGGTTGCGCGCCGCTCCGACCGTCTGGCCGACGTGCTGGCTGACTGCCGCCGGACCTCGCCGGAGTCGACGATGTGGGTCGCCGATCTCGGCGACGGAGCGGCGGTCGACAGGCTCGGGTTGCGCGCCTGGGACGAGCTCGGCGGCATCGACGTTCTGGTCAACAACGCCGCGATGCCGAAGCGCCGGGCTGTCGACGCGTTGGACGCGGCGGAGGTCGAGGAGGTCATGCGGGTCAACTTCTCCGGCCCGATGCGGCTGACGCTCGCGGTGCTGCCGCGGATGCTCGAGCGCCGGCGCGGATTGATCGTCAACGTGTCCAGTGTCGGTGGGCGTCTGGGTATCGTTCACGAAACGGCCTATTGTGCAAGCAAATTCGCGCTATGCGGGTGGAGCGAGTCGATGGCGGTCGACCTGCACGGCACCGGCGTCGGGGTGAAGCTGATTCAGCCGGGACCCGTGGACACCGAGATCTGGGACCAGCCCGGCAGCGAAGAACCGCTGTACCAAGGCCCCAAGGTGCCGGCCGACGAGGTGGCCGACGGAATCATCGCGGCGCTGAGCACCGACCGGTTCGAGCACTACCTGCCAGATATGAAAGTAGTCGTCGACGCCAAGAACGCCGATATCGACGCCTACATCGCCGGCGCGGCCGCGATGGCAGCGCGATGAAAGCGCTGGTCTTCGGTGTGACACCGGAGTCGCCGGCGGGCCCGGCCGACGCGCTGACCCACAGCCCGGTCGGGCTGCGAAACGTCCCCGATCCTGCACTGCTGCACGATGATTGGGTGGTGGCCCGGCCCCGGCTGACCGGCATCTGCGGATCGGACTCCAAGCAGATTCTGCTGGACTTCGGCGAAGGCGACGCCGACAACGCACTGGCGGCCTTCTGCTCGTTTCCGCAAGTCATGGGTCACGAGGTGGTCGCCGACGTCGTCGCGCTGGGGCCCAAGGCCCGCGGTCTCGAGATCGGCCAGCGGGTGGTGCTCAACCCGTGGCTGTCCTGCGGGCCGCGGGGCATCGACCCGCCCTGCCCCGCCTGCCAGAGCGGGGATTACAGCCTGTGCTGGAGCTTCTGCGACGGCGACATCAAACCCGGCATCCACACCGGTGTGTCGGCGGACGTCACCGGTGGCTACGCCGAGTTGATGCCGGCGCACGACAGCATGCTCTTCCCGGTGCCGGATTCCGTGCCCGACGAGTTGGCCGTGTTCGCCGACCCTTTTTCGGTGTCGTTGCACGCCATCACCCGGCATCCGCCGCCGCGCTCGGGCCGCGCGGTGATCTACGGCGCCGGTTCATTGGGGTTGTGCGCGTTGGCAATTCTGCGCGCGCTCTACCCGGACGTGGGTGTTGCCGTGGTAGCCCGGTTCGAGGCCCAGGCCGCGCTGGCACGTCGGTTCGGCGCGGACCTGGTGCTGGCGCACGAGCCCCGGCTGGCGGTCATCGAAGAGTTGGTGGCCTGGGGTGGCGGTCGGCTGTGGCAGCCCCTGCAGGGCCTGCCGATGGCCTACCCGGGTGCCGTCGACGTCGTCTATGACACCGTCGGAAAGCCGGAGACGTTCGAAGTCGGGGTCAGGGTCTTGGTGGCACGGGGAACGCTGGTGAAGGCCGGCGTGCACGCCCCCGGCCGGTGGGAGTGGAGCCCGCTGTATTTCAAGGAAATCGCACTCGTCGGCAGCAACGCTTTCGGTGTCGAGGAGGTCGACGGGCATCGCCGGCACGCGATCGCGCACTATCTCGACTTGGTAGCCGACGGTCGAATTGATCTGCGCCCCATGCTGACCCACACATTTCGCCTGGAGCAGTGGCGCGATGCCTTCCTGGCCATCGCGAACCAGGGTGCCAGCGGTGCCGTCAAGGTGGCCTTCGACCAGCGTCAGGCCGGCCGCGTCGCGCGGTAGAACACCAGGCGTCCAACGAACGGGTGGCGTCGGGTCCCTACCTGGGTGCAGTCGAATCCGGCGGCGCCCAGAAGCTGCGGGATCGAGTCGCCGAAGTGCGCGTGGGCATGCTGGTGGCGCGCGAAGAACCGGGCGATGCGACCGTCGTGCTCGCTCACCTCGGCGTCGGCGTCGACCAGATGTAGCCGACCGCCCGGAACCAGTGCCCGGAAGACCTCGGCGAGTGTGGCGGCTTTCGCGTCGCTGTCGAGGTGGTGCAGCATCAGCGACGAGAGCACCCGGTCGAATTCGCCGTCGTCGTACGGCAGCCTCTGGGAGTAGCCGTGATCGAAGCGAATCCCCGACTCGGCCTGCAGCTTTCGTCGGGCGCGCGCCAGGGCCAGCGGGTCGGGGTCGACGCCGATCACGTCGATTCCCGGATGAGCGCGTTTGGCGCGCAACGTCAGGTTGCCGGTTCCGCTACCGATTTCCAGGACGCGCTGGCCGGCGGCGAGTTCGGCCTGCTCGATCAACGTCTGGTGGGCCTTGCCGATGCCCAGCACGCGGGACATCAGGTCGTAGGTGGGCAGCAGCGCATCGTGCTGAGCCGCGGGCATGTAGTCATGGGCGGTGTGATGATCTTTGGTCATGCCAACCATCATGTGTCGCTTATTACTAACAGGTTTGCGTCATCTTCGGAAGAACTAGGACTATCTTCGGTCGTATGTCCGGCCCGACCCTGCTGATTCGGCACCGCGGCGGTGTGCCCGTCTACCAGTACCGCACCGACCCGCAGACGCCGCCGCTGTCGGTGATCCGTCCAGGCGATCAGGTGCGCAACCCGGGCCGCCACATTCATGATTTCCCGGCGTTGTGGTACCGGCCGGCTCTGGGCGCGGTGTACGTGATGGCTGCCGGCGCGGTGCTCGAGCCGGATGCGCTCAGCGACCTCGAGGGCGGGGTCGGGGTGCTCTTCGATCCGGCCGCACTGGGCGAGGACGGCCGATCGCCGTGGCCCACCTGGCGCACGCATCCGCTGTTGTTCCCGTTCCTGCATGGCAAGTCGGGTGGATTACTACGGCTGGAACTCCCGAAATCCCGTCGGGCGACGTGGAATTCCGCCATCGAGTCGATCGAGACGGAGCTTGCCGAACGCCGCGACGGCTACCAGCAGGCCGCGCTCGCGCACCTGACGCTGTTGTTGATCGACCTGTCGCGGTTGGCCGTGGATGTGGTCGGCGACCTGCGGCGCAGTGGCGAACCGATGTTGGCCGACGTCTTCGCGGTGATCGACCAGCGATACCGCGAGCCGTTGTCGCTGCGCGACGTGGCCTACGAAGTAGGTATGACGCCCGGCCACCTGACCACCGTGGTGCGCCGTCGGACCGGCCGCACGGTGCAGGAGTGGATCATCGAGCGCCGGATGGCCGAGGCCCGTACGTTGTTGGCGCAGAACGACATTGCGATCCAGGAAGTGGCCCGACGCATCGGCGTACCCGACCCGGGATACTTCAGCCGCCTGTTCCGCCGGACGCACGGCGTCTCACCGCGCGCCTGGATGGCTCTACATCGGGTTGGCGCGTAGGTAGCCGTACACGCCGGCGAAGTTGGCGTTGATCCCTTCGGGTATCGGGACCGGACCGCCCAGCGCCCTTGCGCCCCAAGCGATTTGCGCGGTCCGTTCGACCAGCGCGGTGACGTGCAGGGCCTTGTCCGGTCGCGGGCCGACGGCCACCAGTCCGTGGTTGGCGATCAGCGCGGCGGCTCGGCCCTCGAGCGCCTTCACCGCGTTGGTGCCGACTTCGGGAGTGCCGGACGCGGCGTACTCGCTGCAGCGGATCTCGCCGCCGCAGTAGACGGCGAACTCGTCGATGCAGGCCGGGATGGGTTGATGGGAGATGGCGAACATGGTGGCCCATACCGGGTGACTGTGGATGACGCTGGCGATGTCGTCGAACGCCTGGTAGCAGGCCAGGTGTAGCGCCATCTCGGTCGACGGCGACCGCCCGTCCGCGGCCTGCAGCACCGCGCCGTCGGGGTCGACCACGACCAGGTCGGCCAGCGTCATGTCGGCGTAGTCCACCGACGACGGCGTGATGACCAGGTTGCCGTCCTCGCGGCGGGCCGAGATATTGCCCGCGGTGCCCTCGACCAGGCCGCGACGCAGCATGTCCTTGGCCGCGGCCAGAACCGCCGTCTCGGCATAGTCGACAAATCTCATGCTCGTAGCACCTCCGGGTTGACGATGTGGGCCGGCGTCCCACCGGACAGCAATGCGTCGAGGTCGTCGGCAATCATCTGGGCCTGGCGCGCCTCAGTGTTCCACGTGGCCCCGCCGATATGGGGCGTGAGCACCACATTCGGCATCGCGATCAGCGGGTGGTCGGTCGGCAGCCATTCCCCGGCGAAGTGGTCCAGCCCCGCGGCGGCGACTTTGCCGCTGCGCAGCGCCTCGACCAGCGCGTCGGTGTCGTGCAACTGCGCGCGGGCGCTGTTGAGGAAGACGACGCCGTCGCGCATGGCCGCGAACTGCTCGGCGCCGATCAGCCCGGCGGTGTCGGCGGTGACCGGCGCGTGCAGCGAGACGATATCGGCCTCGGCGAGTAACTCGTCGAGGCTGTGCTGTGCCTCGTCGTTGTACGGGTCGTAGGCGATGACCCGCATGCCCAGCCCGGCCATCCGCCACTGCGTGGCCCGTCCGACGGCGCCCAGGCCGATCAGTCCGACGGTCCGGCCGGCGAGCTCCCACGCGCGGAAACGCTGATACGGAATGGTGCCGTCGCGAAACACCTCGCCGGCCCGCACGTCGGCGTCGGCGCCCAGCACGTGGCGGGTCGCGGCGAACAGCAGCGCCAGTGTCATCTCGGCGACCGCGTCGGCGTTGCGGCCCGGAGTGTTCAGCACCGGGATGCCGGCGGCGGTCGCGCCCGCGACGTCGACGTTGTTGGGGTCGCCCCGGGTGGACGCGATCGCGCGCAGGCCAAGGTCGAAGACCGGGCCGCCGACCGAATCACTTTCCACCACAACGATATCCGCGCCTTCGGCCGAGATCCGTTCCGCGAGCTGCTCGGCGCTGTAAATCCGCAACGGCGTCTGGTCGATCCACGGGTCGTAAACCACGTCGGCCAGCCGGCGCAGCTTTTCGAAACCGTCGCCGCGCAGCGGGGCCGTCACCAAAGCTCGGGTCACGACTGCTCATGCTGGCGTACCGTGACGCCCGTGTCACGCAAAGCGGTCACAATCGGCATCGACATCGGCACGACCGCGGTCAAAGCGGTGGCCGCCGATGAGGACGGCCGGGTGGTCGTGCGGGCCCGCATTCCGCACGAATTGCGGGTGCCAGCCCCGGATCTGCTGGAGCACAACGCCGACGAGGCGTGGCGGCGGGGCCCGCTGACCGCGCTGCAACAGTTGGCCTGCCCGGACGCACGGGCGGTTGCCGTGGCCGCGATGGTCCCGTCGCTGACCGCCGTCGACGCCGACGGCCGCCCAATCACGCCCGGGCTGCTCTACGGCGACGGGCGCGGACACGTCCCCGGCCTCGACACCGACGGCCCGCTTCCGGTCGGCGAGGCCGCGGAGTTCCTGCGCTGGACGGCCGCCCACGCGCCGGACGCCGCCGGCTACTGGGCGGCCCCGGCGGTGGCCAATCATGCGCTGGCCGGCGAGCCGGTGGTCGATTTTCCGACCGCCTTCACCGCATCGCCGTTGTTCGACGGCGACGGCTGGAACGCGGCGGCATGCGCGGAGCGCGGCGCGACGACCGCGCAGATGCCCCGGGTTGCGGCGCCCGGCACCGCGGCCGGACGGGTGGGCGACGCGGTCCTGGCCGTCGGCGCCATCGATGCGGTGTGCGAGCAGATGGTCTCCGGTGCCGACCACGACGGCGATGTGTTGGTGCTGTGCGGCACCACGCTGATCGTCTGGGTCACCGTGCCCGAGGCGCGGCAGGTGCCGGGCCTGTGGACGATCCCGACCATGACCGGCAAGAGTCAGATCGGCGGGGCCAGCAACGCGGGTGGGCTGTTCCTCGGCTGGGTCGATCGGGTGCTGGGGCCGGGCGACTCGGCAACCGCCGACCCGCGACGGGTACCGGTCTGGTCGCCGTACCTGCGCGGTGAGCGCACCCCGTTCCACGATCCAGACCGTCGGGGGCGGCTAGCTGGCCTGGACCTCAGCCACGACGCCGCCGCGCTGCGGCGGGCCGCCTACGAGGCGTCGGGATTCGTGGTCCGCCAGATCGTCGAGCTCAGCGGCGCGGACGTGTCGCGGATCGTGGTGGCCGGCGGCGGGACTCGGGTGCAGCCGTGGATGCAGGCCATCGCCGACGCCACCGGCCGGCCGGTGCAGGTGTCCGGGGTGGCCGAGGGTGCGGCGCTGGGCGCCGCGTTCCTGGCCCGGATGTCGATCGGGGAGGAGTCGGCGTTGACCGACGCCGCGCGCTGGGCTGCCACCGAGCGCACGGTCGATCCGAGTCCGGCGTGGCTGGCCCCTGTGCAGGCGCGCTACCACCGGTTCCTCGAGTTGGCGTCGCTAGGGTAGCTCGGCCGAGACGTATCTGATGTCGCCCAGGCCCTCCAGCGAGTTGGCTTCGGGAAACTCAAAACCGTTGGCGACGTACAGCTCTGGCGTGGTGTGCACGATCGTCTGCCAACCGCGCTCGGCCAGGTATTCGACGGCGTCGTTGCGATCGCCGTCGTAGACCAGCTCAGACCAGTTCATGTTCAAGCCGAGCTTGCGCCACCGCTCGCTGATCTGCCTGCCCCGCTTGGCAATTCGATCGTGGATGTCCGGCACGTAGCCGGTGCCAAGCCGGCTGCCGCTGAAGCTCAGCGTCGTGATGGTGTCGAACAGCCGGTCCTGAGCGTCCGGTGGCAGGTAGCCGAGCAGTCCCTCGGCGATCCAGGCCGTGGGTCGGTCGGAGTTGAATCCGTTGTCGTGCAACGCCCCAACCCAGTCGTCGCGGAGGTCGACGGCCACCGCCTTGCGGTCGGCGGTCGGCGCGGCGCCGAGGTCGGCCAGCGTGCGGCTCTTGAATTCGATGACCTGCGGCTGGTCCACCTCGAACACCGTGGTGCCGTCGGGCCACTGCAGCCGGTAGGCGCGGGTGTCGAGTCCGGCGGCCAAAATGACCGCCTGTCGCACACCCGCCGCGGCGGCCTCGGTGAAGAAGTTGTCGAAGAATCGGGTGCGCACCGCCATGCCCTCGGCCAGTCGGCGCGAGGTGAACGCCGGATCGTCGTCGCCGAGTTCGATCTCGCCGTTCATCATCTTGATGAACGCCTCGACGCCGACAGCCGTGACCAGGGGTTCGGCGAATGGATCGTCGATCAGCGGGTCGGGCCCCTTGGACGCCATCGCGCGTCGGGCCGCCACCGCCGTGGCGGTCGCACCCACACTGGACGCCAGGTCCCAGCTGTCCCCGTCGTGGCGGATGGTGTCGCTCTCGGACATGCAGATCTCCTATCGACGGGTTGCGATGACGGACACGATGTCGCGGAACGCAGCGTGCTCCGGGTCGTCCGGGAAGACGCGACCGTATTCGCCGAACAGGTCGCGGCGGTTGCGCGCGAGCACATTCCAGCCCCGCTCGGTGAGGTAGTCGGCGACGTTGTTGCGCTCACCCTCGTAGAACAACCCGGACAAGTCGACGTCACAGCCGATGTTCGCCCACCGGTCGCTCATCGCCTTGCCGCGCTCGGCCATCGTCGGACCGCTGACCGGGTGGTACTCGGTGGCGATCTGGCTGCCCGGCGCGCTCAGCGCGGTGATGTGGTCGAAGAGCCGGTCCTGCGCCTCGGGCGGCAGGTACATCAGCAGCCCCTCGGCGCTCCACGCCGACGGCTTGGTCTGGTCAAAACCGCTGGCGCGCAGGGCGGCCGGCCAGTCCTCGCGGAGATCGATGCTGACTGTGCGGCGCTGCGCCGTCGGCTCGGCGCCCAGCCGGGCCATGGTCTCGGTTTTGAACGTGACGACCTCGGGCTGGTCGACCTCGTAGACGACGCTGCCGGGCGCCCAGTTCAGCCGGTACGCCCGGGAATCCAGGCCGGCGGCCAGGATCACCGACTGGCCGATGCCAGCGGCGGCGGCGTCGGTGAAGAAATCGTCGAAGAACTTGGTACGCACCGCCAGCGAGTCGGTCTCGGTCTGCAGTTCGCCGGTGCCGTTCTCGCCGGCGTCGGCCGGCTCGATGTCGCCGTCGACGACCCGGGTGAAGAAGTCGATGCCGACCGCGCGCACCAGCGGGGCGGCGAACGGGTCGTCGATGATGGGGTCGGTGTCCTCGGTGGCCAGCGCGCGGGCCGCCGCGACCATCGTCGCGGTGGCGCCCACGCTGGAGGCCAGATCCCAAGTGTCGGTATCGCTACGCGCCATGATCACCCTTTCCGTATGCACTCAGCTGTAGGCGTTTGATATTTAGCCAAGGTAACGAGCCAGTGAAACTTTACGCCCCATAGCTGTGTGCGGCCTGCCAAGGCGGACGGCCGCAGCCCACCCATTTGCGGGCGAGCGCTGCCGGCGCTGTTAGTCTCGTAGACTGTCTGACGCGCGGCTACACACTGTTCTGCCTGCATGTGCTGGCCGCGCGAGGCAGAACCACACAAGACACTTCAGTGCTGGACAAACCAGCGAGTAGGCACGCCGCGACCAGAACCCGGCTGCGCAGGAGGAAGAGTGCTTTCGGCTTTCATCTCATCGCTGCGGACGGCCGACCTCAGGCGCAAGATCCTGGTCACGTTGGGCATCGTGGTGCTGTACCGCCTGGGTGCGACGATTCCGTCGCCCGGCGTGAACTACCCCAACGTGCAGAAGTGTCTCGCGCAGATCAGCGGCGGCGACTCCGCGCAGATCTACTCGTTGATCAACCTGTTCTCCGGTGGGGCGCTGCTGCAGCTGACCGTGTTCGCGGTCGGCGTAATGCCCTACATCACCGCGAGCATCATCGTGCAGCTGCTCACCGTCGTCATTCCGCGGTTCGAAGAGCTGCGAAAAGAAGGCCAGGCCGGCCAGGCCAAGATGACCCAGTACACGCGTTACCTTGCGATCGCGCTGGCCATCTTGCAGGCGACCAGCATCGTCGCGCTGGCCGCCAACGGCGGTCTGCTGCAGGGCTGCAGCCTGGACATCATCGCCAACCAGAGCATCTTCACCCTGGTCGTCATCGTGCTCGTGATGACCGCCGGCGCGGCGCTGGTGATGTGGATGGGTGAGCTGGTCACCGAGCGCGGTATCGGCAACGGCATGTCGTTGCTGATCTTCGCGGGTATCGCCGCCCGAATACCGGGCGAGGGCAAGAGCATTCTGGACAGCCGCGGCGGCGTCGTGCTGACGACGGTGTGTGTCGCGGCCCTGATCATCGTGGTTGGCGTGGTGTTCGTCGAGCAAGGCCAGCGCCGGATTCCGGTGCAGTACGCCAAGCGCATGGTCGGTCGGCGGATGTACGGCGGCACCTCTACGTACCTGCCGCTGAAGGTCAACCAGGCCGGTGTTATCCCGGTGATCTTCGCATCGTCGCTGATCTACATCCCGCATCTGATCACCCAGTTGATCCGCAGCGGCAGCGGTGGCCTCGGCAACAGCTGGTGGGACAAGTTCGTCAGCAACTACCTGTCGAACCCGGGCAGCCCGGTCTATATCGCCGTCTACTTCAGCCTGATCATCTTCTTCACGTACTTTTACGTGTCGATCACGTTCAACCCCGACGAGCGCGCCGACGAGATGAAGAAGTTCGGTGGCTTCATCCCCGGTATCCGGCCGGGCAAGCCGACCGCGGACTACCTGCGCTACGTGTTGAGCCGGATCACCTTGCCTGGTTCGATCTACCTGGGTGTCATCGCGGTGCTGCCCAACCTGTTCCTCCAGATCGGTAACTCGGGATCGGTGCAGAACCTGCCGTTCGGTGGTACCGCGGTGCTGATCGCCATCGGTGTCGCATTGGATACGGTGAAACAGATCGAAAGCCAACTGATGCAACGGAACTACGAAGGGTTCCTCAAGTGAGAGTTGTGTTGCTGGGGCCGCCCGGCGCCGGTAAGGGCACGCAGGCCGTCAAGCTGGCCGAGAAACTCGAGATTCCGCACCTGTCCACGGGGGACCTGTTCCGCGAGAACATCGGCAACGGCACCGAGTTGGGCCTGAAGGCCAAGGCCTACCTGGACGCCGGCGACTTAGTGCCGTCCGAGCTGACCAACGAGCTCGTCGACGACCGGCTGACCAACCCCGACACCAACGAGGGCTTCATCCTCGACGGCTACCCCCGTTCGGTGCAGCAGGCCAAAGCGCTGCACGACATGCTCGAGCGCCGCGGGATCGCGCTCGACGCCGTGCTCGAATTCCGGGTGGCCGAAGAGGTTCTCTTCGAGCGCCTGAAAGCGCGTGGCCGCGCCGACGACACCGACGACGTGATCCGCAACCGGATGAATGTCTACCGCGACGAGACCGCGCCGCTGATCGAGTACTACAGCGGTGGCGAGCTGAAGACGGTCGACGCCGTCGGCTCCGTCGACGAGGTGTTCGCCCGGGCGTTGCAGGCTCTCGGGAAGTAGCGATGATCGGCTTGGCCAGCCTGCGCAGCCGCAAGGTGGTGCCGCAGCGCAGTGCCGCTGAGCTCGACGCGATGGCCGCCGCGGGCGCCATCGTCGCCGCTGCCCTGGCGGCGGCGCGCGAGGCCGCGGTCCCCGGAGCAACGACCCTTGACCTTGACCAGGTCGCCGAGTCGGTGATTCGCGACGCCGGCGCCATCCCGTCGTTCCTCGGATACCACGGCTACCCGGCGTCGATCTGCTCTTCGGTCAATGACCGTGTCGTGCACGGCATTCCGTCGGCAAGCGAGCAGCTTTCGGCCGGCGATCTGGTCTCCGTCGACTGCGGCGCGATCCTGGACGGCTGGCATGGCGACGCCGCGATCACGTTCGGTGTCGGGCCGTTGATCCCCGCCGACGAACTGCTCTCGCAGGCCACCAAGGAGTCGATGGAAGCCGGGATCGCGGCGATGATCCCCGGCAACCGCCTGGGCGACGTGACGCACGCCATCGAAACCGCCACCCACGCGGCCGAGGCCCGCTACGGGCGGGCGTTCGGCATTGTCGAGGGCTACGGCGGGCACGGCATCGGCAGGCAGATGCACATGGAACCGTTCCTGCCTAACGAGGGAACTCCGCGGCCCAATCCGCTGCTGGCCGCCGGATCGGTGCTGGCGATCGAGCCGATGCTGACCCTCGGCACCCGAAAGACCGTCATCCTCGAGGACGAGTGGACCGTGACCACTACCGACGGCTCGCGGGCCGCGCACTGGGAACACACGGTGGCGGCCACCGAGGACGGCCCCCGCATCCTCACCCTGGGCTGACGTCAGCGTCATTCGACCGGGCACTTCACGGTGCCGGTGACTGCGTCATTATTTTGGCGTAACAGCCGGATTCGTCGACTTCGGTGACCGTCATCTGCTGCAGCAGCTGTCGCAAGGTATGCAGCGCGCAGTGCAGTCGATACTTCACCGTAGCTTCGGCGATCCCGAGATCGGTGGCGATCTGCGTGGTGGTCAGGCCCAGATAGTGCGACCGGCGAACCACGGCCCGATGTTCAGCGCACAGCTGCGCGAGCGCGCGGATCACCAACTGGCGGTCCGGCGTCGAGTTGCCCTCGCCGGTGGTCACGTTGCAGCCACTTCGACAGCAGTCCAGTCGCGGCATCGAATCTTCATGCGCCGCAATGCTTTCGGCCGGGCTTGACACTTGCGATGCGAGCGGCGATTGCCACAGTCGCGCGCTGGTAGGCATTGCTGTCGTCGAATAGCACCGCCTGAGAATTCGCTCCAAGGGTGAAGGCGTCCAACTCGAATGCGATTTGTGCCGGGTCCGCATCAGCGCAAATCTCGCCGGCCTGTTGGGCCTCGGCGACCAAGCGCGTCTGAAAGCCCAGCGAAGCGGTGCGGAACTGCCGCAGTACGTCGCGGACAGCGCCATCGCGAGCGTCGTACTCCGCGACGACGGCGGCAAAAAAGCAGCCACCGGAAAATACCCTTCGCCGCGAATAATCGCACCAGCACTCGTAAATCGCCAGCAATCGCGGTAGACCTCGCCGGGCCTTCAACGCTGGACTGACCACCTCTCGCATGAATACGTCCGTCGCGTAGCGCACCGCTGCGAGCTGGAGTTGCGCCTTGGACCCGAAGTGCGCTGCCACGTTGCTTTTGCTGGTTCCGCACTCTTGCGCCAGCCGGCCAATGGACAGACCCTCCAGGCCTTCCGCGGAGGCGATGTCGGCGGCCTTGGCCAGAATCGCCGCCCGAGCCCGCTCGCCCCGGACGAGCCGGCCATCCGTCACGGGTACCATTTTAACAATCTATACGAACGATCGTTCAGGAACAATGATAGGCGAAGCAATCGAGTGCTACGCGGCTGATGATGAACTGGGAAGACACCCAGCTCGTATCACTAGTAAGGAGGTGATCGAGTGAGCCGGCTCACGCGTGCGGACGACGAGGCCGCATTGATGAAGGCGCTCTATGACGAGCACGCGGGGCCGTTGTGGCGTTATGCGCTGAGGCTGACCAGTGATGCCAGCCGCGCCGAAGACGTGGTCCAGGAGACGCTGCTGCGGGCCTGGCAACATCCCGAGGTGATCGGCGACAGCGAACGCTCAGCGCGCGCATGGCTTTTCACGGTCGCCCGCAACATGATCATCGACGAACGACGCAGCCCGCGATTTCGCAAAGTCGTTGCCACGCTGGAAGATCCGGGTGTACCGGAGCGCTCGACCCCCGACCAGGTCGACTCGGCCCTGGATCGGTTGCTGATCGGGGACGCCATGGCGCAGATGTCGGTCGACCACCGGGCCGTCATCGAACGGTCGTACTACCGGGGCTGGACCACCGCCCAGATCGCCGACGACCTCGACATCGCCGAAGGGACGGTCAAGTCGCGGCTACACTACGCGGTGCGGGCCCTGCGGCTCACCCTCCAGGAGATGGGGGTGACCCGGTGAGAACTCTGCGGGCCATCTACGCGCCCACCAGCTACGAATACTTGTTCATGCCAGCAATTGGGGAGACACGATGAGGGTTGTCGGGGGTTTCGGCTCACCCGGTGACAGCCGCGTGCCTGCCGGTGCCGGCCACGACTACGCGACCTGGGACGCGGCCTACGTGCTGGGCTCCTTGTCGCCCGCCGATCGGCGGGAGTTCGAGGCGCACCTGAGCGTCTGCCCGTTGTGCAACCAGTCCGTCGGCGAACTCAGCGGGATGCCCGCGTTGCTGTCGAAGCTCGACGGCGGCACGTTGGTCGCGATGGACACCGATGGCGGTGCCGCCGAAGCTCCGACGCTGAACCTGCTGCCGTCACTGCTGGGCGAGGTGAGCCGCCGTCGGCGCCGGGTCCGGATGGTGGCGTGGACGACGGGAGCGGCCGCCGCAGTGCTGCTGTCGGTCGGCCTGTTCCTGGGCGTCACGCAGCAGCACCCCGCGTCGTCTCCGCCACAGGCCGGCGCGTCCGCGCTGGCGATGGATCAGGTCGGCACCAAGGCGCTGGCCTCGACGGTGTCGCTGAGCAGCCGGCAGTGGGGCACCTTCATCGACCTCGACTGCGTCTGCCTCGCGCCGGTGACCGCTCACCACGACACGCTGGCGATGGTGGTCGTGGGCCGCGACGGCAGCCATACCCAGCTGGCCACGTGGACCGCTAACCCCGGCCGCACCGCGAAGCTGGCAGGCAGCACCTCGACCCCGGTCGGGCAGATCGTGCAGGTGCAGGTGGTCTCCGCCGACAACGGACAGGTGCTGCTGCAGCGCTCGCTCTGAATAGCTTGGGGTTCAAGGATTTAGCTCATCCAGCTGTGGAACATGCCCTCGGGGTCGTAGGCGGCGCGCACTTTCGCCAGGCGGGCCATGTTCGGCTCGGTGATGAACGTCGCCGGACGGCGGCCGAGGTTCTCGTCCGCCAGCGAAATGCCGGTGGCGAGATGCGACATCGCGGCCATGTTGGAACGGGCCCAGTCGCCGTACCGGGCGTCGTCGCCCGCATCACTCCAGGCGGTGTACAGGCCGAGGTAGATCTCGTCTTCCACGCCGTAGACCATCTCGGCGCGGTCGGGCGACGGCTTCCAGCCGGCAAGGACGAAGTGCGACGGATGCGGCGGCAATGTCTCGATGATCGCGCGAATCCCCGGCAGCAAATCGTCGGCGGAGGCCGAGGTGAACATGTTGTCGACGCTATACCGATGTGCCTCAGGGTATTTCATCATCACGGCCGCATACCAGTTGGCGAGTGTCGTCGGCATGAATGGCAGGTTGGCGATCGCCCGGTCGATCACCGGGCACGTCCCCAGAATCGCCAGGGCTTTGGCGGCCTCGTCTTCGGAATCGGCGAACACCGGGGATGCGATCGCGATGCTCGGCACGTCGGGACCGACCTCCGGGGCATTGCGCGACGTGAGGATCTGCAGTTCGACCCGATCGTCGACCTCAGGGCTGATGGCACGTCCCCAGCTGAACACCTCGTCGGCCAGTTCGATCGGATACATGTACAGACAGGTACCCAGGACCGGCGGACGCGGGTGCACTCGCAGCGTGAACGACGTAACCACACCGAAGAATCCGGGTCCGCTCCCGCGCGCCGCCCAGTACAGGTCGGGATGGTGCCTGGGGTCGCAATAGACCTGCTCGCCCTCCGCCGTGACGACCTCCAACCCGAGCACGCTCTCGCATGCCGGGCCGACGACCTTGCTGTTCCACCCGTACCCACCCTGCAGCAGATAGCCGCCGAGGCGAATGCCTTCGCAGTGGCCGGACGGGAAGAACAGGTCCTGGGCGTCGAGATCGGTGGCGAAGACACTGGCGACCACACCGGGACCGACGTGGGCGGTCATCGAGTCGGGGTTGATCCGGCAATGGTCGAGGCGACTGACGTCGAGCAGCATCCCGCCATCGCGCAGATGGCTCGCCGCCCAACTGTGTCCGCCGGATCGAATGCCGACCTGGTACCCCTGGGCGCGTGCGTAGCGGATGGCGGCGACAACGTCGTCGGCATCACACGCCTGTACGATCACATCCGGAAAGCGCTGCGGCAGAATGGCATTCCACACCGCGGCGCGCCGCGCCGACTCGTATCCGGCTACACCGCGGTGGAAGAACCGCTTCGCGGTGAGTGCTTGCATGCTTTCCCCTCTGTCGTGGTCGTCAGGTAGTCGGCGATCGTCGCGGCCAACGGCGTCGCCGCCAGCCTGATCGCCCGCAGCGGGCCGTTGGGTGGAATGCCGTGGCCGATGGCGAACATCCCGTCACCCAGGTCGCTGGAGAAGCCGCCGCGCGGATCGCCGTGCTCATCGAGAACCCCTAGATGGCCGACCAATCCGTCCAGATCCGGGTCGAAGCCGGTGGCCGCGATGATGACGTCGGGCTCGACCGCGGTGCCGTCGGCGAGCATCACCCGGTTGCTCTCGAACGCCGTGACCGCGGCCACCACGTCGATGCGGCCGGCTCGCACCACGCTGACGAGTTCGTCGGCGAGGGTGGGAATGCGGCCCCGGGTCTCCACCGTCTCCTTGAGCCCGAGCGGCGGACGACCGAAGCCGTAGGGCGAAAGATCGCCCAGTAGAAGTCGATTCAGTCGCGCGATCACGGGATCGACCAACCACGCGGGCACGCGGGCGAACAATTCGAGGAAGACGTCGGACGGGATCGGCCCGATGGCGCGGCGGACCAGATGTGGCGGCGTGCGCACCGCCAGCCAGACTTTGCGGGCGCCGTGGTTCGACAACTGCACGGCGATGTCGGCGGCCGAGTTGCCGGCGCCCACCACCAGGACGGTGCGGTCGCGGAACGGCCGTGCGTTGCGGAAGTCGGCGGAATGCAGCACGTCGCCGGTGAACTGGCTCAAGCCCGGCCACGGTGGGACGGCGGGGGTGCGGTAGCGCCCGGTGGCCAGCACGATCGCGGGCGCGTGGAGGTCTCCCCGCGAGGTACCTGCCCGCCAGCAGGTGCCGTTCCGGTCGATGCGGTTGACCTCGCAGCCCAGCGCGAGCGTGAGGTGTTGCCGCTGCGCGTAGCTGTCGAAGTAGCCGACCATGTCGTCCTTGGTCGGCCAGCGACCGGCCTTGAGTGGAATCCGTTGCCCGGGAAGGTGTGACAGGTAACCGTTGGTGTTCAGCCGGAAGTTGTCGTAGCGGTTGCGCCACGACATCGCCGGCGCGACGGCCTGATCCACGACCAGCGCGGAGACCGAATGGCGGTGCTCGAGTTCGCGCGCGACGGCCAGGCCGGCCGGTCCTGCGCCCACGACGATGACGTCCTGCACGAGGGTTACTACGAACTCGGACGCCGTCTGGTTCACCCGCAGACCCGGTTGAACCGAATTTGGGTGCACGTCGTGTCCCTGATATGTCGCAACAGCACCGAGTGGTCGACCATATCGTCGGTCACCTCGCGAGAACCGGGGTGGAGTACATCTTCGGTGTCGATGGCGCCAACATCGAGGACATCTACGACGCCGCCTATTTCCGGCCCGACCTCACCGCCGTGCTGGCCAAGCACGAGTTCTCGGCGGCCACGATGGCCGACGGCTACAGCCGTAGCGGGGCGGGACTGGGCGTGGTCGCCGCGACGTCCGGCGGGGGAGCGCTGAATCTTGTTCCGGCTCTTGGTGAGTCGTTCACCAGCCGGATACCGGTGCTGGCATTGGTCGGTCAGCCTGCGACCGGGATGGACGGCCGGGGCAGCTTCCAGGACACCAGCGGACGCAACGGCTCGCTGGACGCCGAGGCGCTGTTCTCGCAGGTGTCGGTGTTCTGCAAGCGAGTGCACAACGCCGACGACATCGTCTCGGTGTTGCCGGCCGCGATCGCCGCAGCGCACACGGGTGGACCTGCCGTGCTGCTGCTGCCGAAAGACATCCAGCAGTCGGTGCTCAAGCGTGGTTGCTCGCTGGACCTGGGCCGGCACCGGTCGGTTGGCGACCCGCACCCGATCCTGCGCGCGCTGCGCGGCGTGTCGGGTCCCGTCACGATCATCGCCGGTGAGCAGGTTGCCCGCGACGATGCGCGCGCGGAGTTGGCCGAGCTACGCGGGGTGTTGCGCGCCCGGGTGGCCTGCGTGCCGGACGCGAAGGATGTCGCGGGAACACCGGGCTTCGGGTCGTCCTCGGCGCTGGGCGTCACCGGTGTGATGGGCCACCCCGGCGTGGCCAAAGCGGTGGCCGACAGCGGGCTGTGCCTGGTGGTCGGGACCCGGCTGTCGGTGACCGCGCGGGCCGGCCTCGATGACGCGCTGGCCGCGGTGCCGACGATGTCGATCGGGTCGGCGCCGCCATACCTGGCGTGCACCCACGTCCACACCGACGATCTGCGGGCCTCGCTGCGGATGTTGACCGAGGCGCTGACCGGCACCGGCCGGCCCGCTGGGCTTCGGGTCCCCGACGTGGTCGGGCACACCGAGCTGACGCCGCCGCCGTTCGAGGGTCCGGGCGTGCGCTACCGCGACGCCATGGACGAACTGGACCGGGTGTTGCCCGCCGGGGTCGACATCGTCGTCGACGCCGGAAACACCGGCGCCGCAGCGATTCACTACCTGCCGGTGCGCCGCCGCGGCCGGTTCGCAGTCGCCTTGGGTATGGGCGGCATGGGGTACAGCTTCGGCGCCGGTATCGGAATGGCATTCGCCCGCAGAAAGATTGGCGGATCGAGCGGCCGGGTGGTGGTGATCGCCGGCGACGGCGCGTTCTTCATGCACGGCATGGAGGTGCACACCGCGGTGCACTACCGGCTTCCAGTCACATTCGTGTTGCTCAACAACAACGCGCACGCCATGTGCGTGACCCGCGAGCAGATCTACTACAACGACTTCTACAGCTACAACCGATTCTCGCCGAGCAATCTCGGTGCCGGTCTGGCCGCGATGTTCCCCAAGCTGATATCCACCGACGTCAGCGATGCCGCGGGACTGGCTGCGGCAGTGCGGGCCTCGCTCACCGTCGACGGCCCGTCGGTGGTCAGCGTGGAGTGCGCCGCCGACGAGGTTCCGCCGTTCGCACCCTTTCTCGGCGCGACTGTAAGCAACCGCCCTACGCAACAACATGTTTCATTCACACAGGAGGACCACGCCCATGTCGCTGTCAGCGCTTGACGATATCGTCGCCCACACGGGCACCACCGAGCCGATCGAGGGTGTGGTCCGCATCGAGACCACGCCGCTCGAGCAGACGGCCGGCACCTTCATGTCGCAGCTGCGCTCCGTGTATCCACACAACGAGGTGTTCGGAAAGTATTGCACCGTAAACGATTACGTCGACTGCCCGCCGGACGAGCTTTTCGAGTATCTGTCCGATACCCGCAGCCTCGAAGAGTGGACCTACACCCTGCGCGGTTTCACACCGACGGAGGAGCCAGGGCTATGGGAGGCCTACGACCGGTTGCTGCCAGATACCACGATCTACACCCGCACTTATGCCAACTCCCAAGCCCGCACCGTCGACTATCACTGTGCCTGGGACCAGGGCCGGCACCTCTGGATGATCTACCTGATGCGAGTGCTCGACGCCCGTCAGGTGCTCGACAAGCCGGGTTCTGTTGTGCTGTGGACGAATTGCCGTCACCCGTTTTACGATGACAACCCGTATCCCGAGACCGTACCGGCCGGACGCACCGGCTGGGTGGGCGACTTCTGGGATCTGTTCGGTCCGGGCCACACGCTGGAACTCAACAACCTCAAAAGCATCGCGGAATACCGGTACCGGCACGGCCTGTCGATCACCCCGGCGTGGATGAAATGACCGGCCAGCCGAACGTCAGCCTGCTCGACGTCGCCAGCTATCTGCCGGGCGAGCCGATCGGTGCGGATTATTACGAAGGTTTGACCAAGTCAGACGAGCTGCGGGACAACGTGATGTTCCGCGGGCCGAGCTTCCGCCACCACGTCGGCGCCGACGAAAGCGCGACCGACATGATCGAGTGCGCCGCGCAGGGACTGATTGAACGGCATGGCCGCGACGTCATCGAGAACGTCGACATCCTGATCACCCACGCCCAGATGCCGGACGTGCCGTTCTACGGCGGCGGGGGATCGATCGCACACCGGCTGGGCATGCGGCCGTCGTGGGTGCTGGATCTGCACAACGGCGGTTGCGCCGCATTTGTGTTGGCGCTCAAAACCGCTCGTCGGCTGATCGCCTCGGGGGAGGGCCGCACGGCGCTGATCGCGATCGCGCAGAACGCGGCCGGACAAGCTTTCGACCAGCCCCGCGTGCGCGGCAAGGCGCAGGCAGCGATACCCGGAGACGGCGCCGCGGTCGGGCTCGTCGCGCTGTCCGATCAATCGCCGATCCTGGACGTCGAATGCCGAACTTATGGCGAGTACGCCGGCGATATGGCGCTGGTATTCGATCAGCCGCGCAAGTGGTGGCAGCCGGGGACTGGCGAGGGCTGCATCGGCTTCACCGAAACCAATATCGCGAAGGTGTTGGCGCGCGGCAACCGGCAGGTTCCCGAGGTGGCGCTGGCGGTATGCGACCGGATCGGACTGAGCAGCAAAGACATTGACCTGCTCGTCACCAATCAGCCCAACCGGGTGTTCTTGCGCAACTGGCGGGAGGCGTTGGAGATTCCCGAGTCCCGGCACCTGGACACCTACGACCAGTGCGGCAATCTGTTCGGCGCCGGCATCCCGGTGAATATCGACCGCGCGATCACCGACGGACACCTCGAGACCGGCGACGTGATCATGATGGCGGCGTTCGCGCACGCCGGCGACTTCGCCGGCGCCGCGGCGGTCCGCTGGGGTGGGCGCGACTGATGGCCGAGCCCGCGCTCGGTACCTCGGTGGCCGCCGAGGTCATCGCCTCATTGCCGCAGGCGGTCGACCCACAGGCGTTGTCGCTCAACGAAAGCCCGTTTCCGCCGCTGCCCGCGGTGCGATCCGCGCTGACGCGGTGTCTCGACGTCGCCAACCGTTATCCGGAGTTCCTGCCCGGACAGTTGCCCCGGATGATCGCGGACCGGATCGGGGTGAACGACGACCAGGTGGTGGTCGGGCCCGGCGCATCCGGAGTGGCGATGCAGGTGCTGCAGGCGGTGACCCGGCCCGGCGACCGGATCGTGTTGAGCACGCCGACCTTCGACGGCTATCCGATCTTCGCGCAGATGGCCCGGTTGAACACGGTGACCGTTCCGCTGGACCCGTATGGCTACCAGGATCTGGTGGCGATGGCCGAAGCCGCCTCGGACGCACGGGTTGTCGTATTGTGTCGTCCGCACAATCCGACCGGAACGTTGGAGCCGTCCTTCTCGGTCGAGTGGTTGCTGAACAAGGTCCCGTCCGACACCATCGTGCTGCTCGACGAGGCCTACATCGAGTTCGTCGCGGCCCGGTACCGGATCGACGGGCCGCAGCTGGTCCGCCGATTCCCGAATGTCGTTGTGCTGCGCACGTTCTCCAAGGCCTACGGGTTGGCTGGACTGCGCATCGGTTACGGCTTTGCCGCACCAGAGTTGGCCGCGACGATATCGGTCATGCAGCTACCGTTCGGCATGAGCAGCGCGAGCGTGGCTGCGGTGGCGGCGTCCTACGACGCCGAAACGGAGCTTGCACAGCGCATTCGCCGGATCGTCACCGAGCGCAACCATCTGCGGGTGCGCCTGATGGCGATGGGCGTGTACAGCACGGACTCGCACGCCAACTTCGTCTATCTGCCGAAGTCGCGGCGGCCCTGGCGAGAGGTGTTCGCCGACGCCGGTCTGCAGGTTCGCTGCTATCCCGACGGCGGCGCGCGAATCACCGTCGGCGAGCTGTCGTCGACGCTGGCGGTGCTGTCCGCGGTGGAAAAGTCCCTCGCTTAGGGATACCGCCGGCCCGTTCCTGGTAAGAAAAGGGACGTGGCTCTATCTGATGAGCGCGGCCCGTCCGACTCGCGCGACCCGATCGCCGTCGCGCGCAGCAATTGGGAACGCTCCGGCTGGGGCGACGTGGCCGAGGGGATGGTTGCGGTCACGTCGGTGATGCGGGCTCACCAGATCCTGCTGGCGCGAGTCGAAAATGCCCTTCGCCCTTATGATTTGAGCTTCTCCCGCTTTGAACTGCTGCGCCTGCTGGCTTTCAGCCGCAGCGGGGCGTTGCCGATCACTAAGGCGTCCGACCGGCTGCAGGTACACGTCACCAGCGTCACCCATGCGATCCGCCGGCTAGAAGCCAACAAGCTGGTGCAGCGGGTGCCGCATCCGACCGACGGGCGGACGACGCTGGTGCAGATCACCGACCTGGGCCGCTCGACCGTCGAGGACGCCACCGTCACACTCAACGAGCTGGTGTTCGCCGACATCGGTATCTCGGAACGCGAATCGCGGGCCCTGGTGTCGTCGATCGAGACGTTGCGGCGCAACGCCGGTGACTTCTAGTCGAGCAGCGCCGGCACCGGAATCGTCGCCGTGACCGCCGTCCCCGAACCGGGCCGCGACCGAATGTTGAGCCGGCCGCCGACCAACTCCGCCCGCTCGGCCATCGACAGCACGCCGTAGCCGCCCATCTCGTCGCTGCCCAACGGATGCTCGGAGGTGTCGAAACCTATTCCGTTGTCCACGATTTCGAGGCGAGCGGTGGCTTCGGCGTCGACCGCGAATCTTAGCCGGGCCACCGATGCTCCTGCGTGCTTGACGATGTTCTGCAGGCCCTCCTGGGCGATGCGGTACAACGCGATCTCGATGTGCTCGGGCAGTCGGACATCGGCCAGGTCGAGTTCGGTGTCCAGGTGCGGAATCGACCGGGCCAGGCTGGCCAGCCCGCCGGCCAGACCCAGGTCGTCGAGCACCGGCGGGCGCAGGCCGCTGATCGCCACCCGCGCCTCGCCAAGGGTCAGGCCGACCAGTGCGCGGGCCTCGGCGAGTTGGCTGGACGCCTCCGCGGGGTCGCTGCCGACGGCCCGGGCCGCCGCGTCGAGTCGGTAGGACAGCGTGATCAGGCGCTGCGAGATGCCGTCGTGGATGTCGCCGGCCACCCGGCGACGCTCGATCTCCTGCGCCTCGATCACCTGCTCGACGAACAATTCGTGGGCCCGCTCGCGTGCGACCAGCTGCCGATGCAGCCGCGCCTGATGCATGGCGCCTGCGATCAGGCGGCCGATCACGCGCAGCAATTCGACGTCGCCGCCGGTGAATTCGCGGCGCGCGACGGTGTGCACGTTGAGCACACCGACCAGACCGCCGGGATCGGTCTCCATCGGCATCGACACCATCGAGGTGAAGTCGCGACCACGCAACGACTGGATCGGCAGGTAGCGGGGATCGGCTTCCTTGTCGTCGGTGATGATCACCGGCTCGCGGTGTCTGGCCACCCAGCCGGAGATGCCAGATCCCAAGGGCAGCCGGATCTTTCCCACCGAGGCGTCGAACGGCGGTGTGGCCCCGGCCAATGTCAACGACCGGTCGCTGTCATCGAGCACGTGCACGAAGCAGACGTCCGCCCCAGTGGCGGCGGTGATCATCCGCGCCGCCGCGGCGGCCAGCGGCTCGACCCCGGGTCCGGTCGAGGCGGCCTGAATGAGTTCACGCAGCAACGCCAATTCGCGGTCGGTGTCGACCAGGTCGTGCACCGCGTTCGGCCCGCGCGGCACGCTACTCATTGGTAAATGCCTTCGCGCAGAGCGGTTGCGACCGCGCCGGTGCGGTCGTTGACGCCGAGCTTGCGGTAGATCGACCGCAGATGGCTCTTGACCGTCTCCTCGCCGATCACCAGCTTGGTGGCGATGCCGCGATTGGACAGCCCGTTGACCATGCAGGACAGGATCTCGCTTTCACGTTGCGTCAGACCCTGACGGGCGCCCGGCCAGAACTCGTCGCGCTGCATCCGGGCCGCAGTGTCGGCCGCGCGCGCCGCCATCCCCGGATCGATCACGGTGTCACCCTGGTGGGCCAGTTCCAGCTGGCGTACCAGATCGTCGCTGCTGATGCTCTTCAGCAGATAGCCGCTGGCCCCCACCCGCAGCGCCTCAAACAGGTACTGCTCGTCGTCGTAGACCGACAGCATGACCACTTTGCGGTCCGATCCGCGCTCGCGCAGCATCTTGCACAGGTCCAGCCCGCTGGAGCCCTGCATGCGTACGTCGCACAGCACGACGTCGGGCTGCAGCTCGTCTACGACCTGCATGGCCCGCTCCACGCCCACGGCCTGCCCCACCACCTGCACGCGGCCGGTGAACGAGGTCAGCATCGCTTTGAGGCCCTCGATGACCATCTCGTGGTCGTCGACGAGAACGACGCGAACCGGCATGGCAACACCCTAGGCAAGATTGGTCACCGGAATCCCCCTAATGGGGGAGGCTAGGTCGGCGCGATTCGGGGCACCCTGTCTGCGTGCGAGCCAAGGGTCAGACTCGTCCAGCCCGGACGTTCTGGTGGGACCGGGAATCACGGACCAGCACCGACGAACTGCGGGCGGTGATCTTCGACGCCGATTCCGCGCTGGCGCGTATCGACTGCGACGACGCGCGAACCGAGCTGATCGATTCGGTGATGAGCCTCTTCGTCGCCGGTATCTGGGTCAGCGTGGTGAGCGCCGGGCCGCGGGCGCAGGTCGAGACGATGGTGCGGCAACTGCTCGGCGACGGCCTGATCGAGACGATAGTGTCGATTGACGATCTGTCCGAGCCCGACAAGGGGTTGGCTCGCGGCGGTGAACTGTACCGGCTGGCGTTGTGGGAGATGGGAATAACGCCGCGCGCCGCGCTCGCCGTCACCGGCTCGGCGGACGGCTTGCGCGCGTCGGTCGTCGCTGGATTGCCCGCCGTGGTTGCCGACGAGCTGTTGTCGGCGGCCAGTTGCCAGCAGGCGCACCGGCGCTGGTGGATCCGCCAGGCCGCCTAACCGCGTAGCGTTTCGATGATCGCGCTGAAGTCCTTGTCGCCGTTGGCCGTTGCGAACTTCGCGTAGATGTCGGCGGCGTGGCTGCCCAACGGCGCGGTCGCACCGGTCGAGTTGACCGCGTCCATCGCCAGGCCGAGGTCCTTGTTCATCAGCGCCGTGGCGAAGCCGGGCCGGAAGTCGTTGTTGGCCGGTGACGTCGGAACCGGGCCGGGCACCGGGCAATTGGTCTGCACGGCCCAGC
This sequence comes from uncultured Actinomycetota bacterium, assembly GCA_963822655.1. Taxonomy (GTDB): domain Bacteria; phylum Actinomycetota; class Actinomycetes; order Mycobacteriales; family Mycobacteriaceae; genus Mycobacterium. Next base: position 146,310 of record CAWGIJ010000006.1, on the reverse strand, counting down.
AGTTGCCGGTCGCCCCGGTGATCACGTCGAACAACGCCTGCGCCGACAGGCCGAGCTTTTCGGCCAGCACGAACGCCTCGCCGATCGCGATCTGGTGCACGGCCAGGACCATGTTGTTGCACACCTTCGCGGCCTGGCCGGCACCCGCATCACCGCAGTGAATGATCTTGCCCGCCATGGGTTCCAGCACCGGACGGGCCCGCTCCAGGGCGGCACCGTCGCCGCCGACCATGAATGCCAACGTCCCGGCTACCGCACCCTTGACCCCACCGGAGACCGGAGCGTCGAGCTGGGCGACGCCGTGCGAGCCGGCCAGCTGGTGAACCTCGCGGGCGTCGTCCACGGAAATGGTTGAGCTGTCGATGAATAACGTGCCCGCACCGGCGGCCGGCAGGATGTCGGCGTAGCAGCGCTTCACCAGATCGCCGTTGGGCAGCATGGTGATCACGACGTCCGCCCCGGTGGCGGCGGCAACTCCGCTGTCCAGCACCTCGACGCCGTTGCTTTGTGCGGTCTCGACCGCAGCGGGCACCGGGTCGAATCCCCGCACGGTGTGGCCGGCGTCGACCAGGTTCTTCGACATCGGACCGCCCATGTGGCCGAGCCCCAAAAACGCAACCCTCGACATGTGCTCTGGCCTCTCCTAGGCGCTGGCGCGGATCCGGGCGGCCTCGGCTCGTCCGATGACCACCCGCATGATTTCGTTGGTGCCCTCCAGGATGCGGTGCACCCGGAGGTCGCGCACGATCTTCTCCAGACCGTACTCGCGAAGATAGCCATAGCCACCGTGCAGTTGCAGGGCCTTGTCCGCGACGTCGAAACACGAGTCGGTGACATAGCGTTTGGCCATCGCGCACAGTTCGACTTTGTCGTCGGCGCCGTCGTCCAACGCCGCGGCCGCGCGCCACAGCATCAGCCGCGAGGTTTCCAGCGCGGTGGCCATGTCGGCCAACGTAAACCGGATGGTCGGCTCATCGAGCAGGGGAGCACCGAACGCCTCACGGTGCGCGACATAGGTCGCGGCCTTGTCGTAGGCCGCCTGCGCTCCACCCAGCGAACAGGCCGCGATGTTGATCCGGCCGCCGTTCAGGCCGTTCATCGCAATGCCGAACCCGCCACCTTCGCCGTCGGTGCCGCCGAGCATCGCGTCCGCCGGCACCCGCACCCCGTCGAGAATGACCTGCGCGGTCGGCTGCGCGTGCCAGCCCATCTTCTCCTCGTGCGCACCGAAACTCAGCCCTGCCGCGTCCTTTTCGACGATGAACGCCGAGATGCCGCGGGGGCCGCTGGATCCGGTGCGGGCCATGACCACGTAGACGTCCGAGGAGCCCGCACCCGAGATGAACTGCTTGACGCCGTCGAGCACGTAGTCTGCGCCTTTTTCGGAGCCCTGCTTGACGGCCTTGGCACTCAACGCGCCGGCGTCCGAGCCGGCGCCGGGCTCGGTCAGGCAGTAACTGGCGATCGCGTCCATCGACGCGAGCCGCGGTATCCACTCCTTGCGCTGCTCGTCGGTGCCGAAGGCGTCGACCATCCACGCGCACATGTTGTGAATCGACAGGAACGCCGCGGTCGTCGGATCGGCCATCGCGAGTTGCTCGAAGATCCGCACCCCGTCGAGGCGCCGCAGCGCGCTACCGCCCACGTCGTCGCGGCAGTAGATCGCGGCCATTCCGAGGCCGGCCGCCTCGCGCAGCTCGTCTATCGGAAAGTGCTGTGCGGCATCCCATTCCAGCGCAAACGGGGCGATCCTTTTGGCGGCGAACGCGGCAGCCGTCTCGGTGATGACCCGTTCGTCGTCGTCCATACCGAAGAGTTGCATCTCGGGCTACTTCATCGTCGGGATGGAGAACTCCGCGCCATCCTTGATGCCCGACGGCCAACGCTGCGTGACGGTCTTGACCTTGGTGTAGAACTGGATCGACGCGGGGCCGTGCTGGTTGAGATCGCCGAAGCCGGACCGCTTCCAACCGCCGAAGGTGTGGTAAGCCACCGGCACCGGGATCGGCACGTTGACGCCGACCATGCCGACCTGAACGCGGGATACGAAGTCGCGAGCGGCGTCGCCGTCGCGGGTGAAAATCGCTACGCCGTTGCCGTATTCGTGTTCGGTGGGCAACCGCAACGCGTCTTCGTAATCGTGGGCGCGCACGATGCACAGCACCGGGCCGAAGATCTCGTCGGTGTAGATCGACATGTCGGTGGTGACGTTGTCGAACAGGGTGGGCCCGATGAAGAAGCCCTTCTCCAGGCTCTGGTCGTCGAAGGTGAGTTCGTCGGTGGCGCGTTCGCGGCCGTCGACCACCAGGTCGGCGCCGGCCTCGACGCCCTGGCCGATGTAGTCGCGCACTCGCTTGAGAGCCGCCTCGGTGACCAGCGGGCCGTAGTCTGCCTTCGGGTCCAGGCTGTGCCCGACGCGCAACTGGTTGATGCGCTCAACCAGCCTGTTGCGCAAGCGGTCCGCAGTTTCTTTGCCGACCGGCACCGCGACACTGATTGCCATGCAGCGCTCGCCGGCGCTGCCGTAGCCGGCGCCGATCAACGCGTCGACGGCCTGGTCGAGGTCGGCGTCGGGAAGGATGACCATGTGGTTCTTCGCGCCGCCGAAGCACTGCGACCGCTTGCCGTTGGCGGCGGAGGTCTCGTAGATGTACTGCGCGATGTCCGAGCTGCCGACGAAACCGACGGCCTGGACGTCGGGGTGGTGCAGAATCGCGTCGACGGCTTCCTTGTCGCCGTGGACGACCTGGAACACACCCGCGGGCAGGCCGGCTTCGAGGAACAGTTCGGCGAGGCGGAGCGGCACCGAGGGGTCGCGCTCAGAAGGCTTGAGAATGAAGGCATTTCCGCATGCCAGCGCGGGCCCGGCCTTCCACAGCGGGATCATCGCCGGGAAGTTGAACGGGGTGATGCCAGCGACCACGCCGAGTGGCTGGCGTATCGAGTAGACATCGATGCCGGTGCCGGCGCCCTCGGTGAACTCACCCTTGAGCAGGTGCGGGATGCCGATCGCGAACTCGATGACCTCGATGCCGCGCTGGATGTCGCCCTTGGAGTCGGGAACCGTCTTGCCGTGCTCCAGGGAAAGGAGCTCGGCCAACTCTTCGATGTTGGCGTTGACCAACTCGACGAACTTCATCATCACGCGCGCCCGGCGCTGCGGATTGAACGCGGCCCATTCCTTCTGGGCTTTCACCGCCGATGCCACCGCGGTGTCGACGTCGGCCTTCGATGCCAGCAGCACCTGAGCCTGCACCTCGCCGGTGCTGGGGTTGAGCACGTCGGCGGTCCGGGTCGAGGAGAGCTCGCTGCGGCGCCCGTCGATGAAATGCGGAATCTTGTGAGTCATGGTGTCCCTCGGACATAGAAAGTAAGCAGGTCGTTTACTAGGACATCCTAGTAAATGGCGCAGGGTGCTGGCAAGCGGCTGCCAGGCGACGGTGCCGTGCCGGTCGGTGAAGGTGCCAGTGGGCCCGTCCGCGCTGATGGTGGCCATGGCGCCGCGGCGATGACCAGAACGCGTTCGTACCGTCGACGTCCAGCTGAACCCGGCCTACGAAATAGGGGCTCAGGGGAGCAGGACGATGTGACCGCCGGGTGAGTTCGGCGCGGGCGGTGACTCGCCGCCACCGCTGTCCGAGCTGCCGCCGTCGGTGCCGCTGCCTGTGCCGCCCTCTTGTGGCCCTTCGTGCACCCCTTGGGAGGGTGGGGGGACTGTCTCAGGTGGCGGCGGCTTGCTTTTGAGCGGCGGGTCCTGGTGGGGCTTTGCCACTGCGACCGGGGGGTCCATATGGGCTACGTTCGGCCCCTCCGGTATCGCAGGACCAGGTTGCGGCTCGATGAGGTCATCGATGAGGGCAACGCGGTAGCGGCTGTGCAGGGCTGTACTGCCTGCGTGTCCTGGACAAAAGGCCTGAGCCGAAACTTGAACAAAACGGACCATCGACCGCTGGTACCGGTCCAGCGAATTCACCGGTGCGTCGGCGTACGCATCGTTAGCCAGTTTATTGGCGATTTCGGATGCCGGCGTTCCCTTATCGAGTTCGTCGCACACCTCGTGACCGGCTGCAATGACGCTCGGCAAGCCATCGTAGGCCGGGATGCCTGCCGTCGCGAGCATGGCCAAGAAATTGTCATCTTGCGTGGTAGCGCCAGCCTGCGGAGGCAGCGCGATCGCAGCGCAGCCGGCGAGGCCTATCACGAGAGATTTCATGCCACCGCCTTACATGCTGGAGCCTTTTCGATGCTACCGATCGGGGAAGCGGAAATCGACGGTCTGACCGGCACTGCGGCCGACGGTAGCGGCGACTTCCGCCGCGTCAAGACGCCGCCTCGTCACATCGGTCGCTCGATCCCGGCGAATCTCAGCTTTGCCGCGCACTGGGCCGGTCGGCAACCGATCTGCGTTATCGTCGCTGCGGTGGACGGCGTATCCCTCTATCGCCCAACGTCTCCGCTGGCCGGTTACGCCGAGATCGTCGGACACTGGCAGGGCAGCGTTGGCTACCGCAGTCGAGCGCTGCCGCGCGGCGCCGTCACTGTGATCATCGATGTCGGACCGCGGCAACGGGTGGATTTCTACGCCGCCGACGGTCGCACCCGGCTGGACGTCCCGCCGGCATTCGTCACCGGCTCGCACACCACGTCCTACGTCTCCGAAATGGTCGCCAACGAGCCGGCGATGGCCATTCACTTCCGGCCCGGCGGCGCGTTGCCGTTCTTCGGAATACCGTTGGGCGAGTTGGAGAATCGCTACGTCGGCCTTGACGAGATCTGGGGTCGGGCCGGCATCGAGTTGCAGGAACGGTTGATCGATGCGCCGACGGTAGCGGCGCGGTTCGGCATCGTGGAGAGCTTCCTGCTGTCGCGGTCATGGTCGTCGGTGCGCCGGCACTCGGCAGTCGCGGTGGCGCTGGCCGCCATCGAGGCCAACCCGTCGATTCAGATGGCCGAGATTCGCGACCTGGTGGGCATCACCACCAAACGGCTGATCGCGTTGTTCCGCGCCGAAGTCGGGTTGTCGCCCAAGGCGTATGCGCGCATTCGCCGCATGCAGGCCGCCCTGCGGCTACTCGGGTCGATGAACGGCGCCCAGGTCGCGGCCGAGGTCGGCTATTTCGACCAGGCCCACTTCGTCCGGGAATTCCGGTCTTTCACCGGGATGACCCCGACGCAGTACGGCGAACAGCATCTGGTGCTGCCCAGTCATGTGCCGGTCGTGCAGCGGCACAAATATCCAAGACCGGTCGCGACGGCTGTTCGATGATCGGAAGATGGACAGCAACAAACACGCCGTAGCCGCCACCGGTCTTCTCGTCGCGGCCATGCGCGCCGAGGAAAACCTGCGGGACGACGCGCTCTTTCGCGATCCCTTCGCCGAGCGGCTGGCCGGTGAGGACGGCAGGCAGCTACTCGCCGAATCCGTTGCGGCGACGGGTCAGCCCGCGGCCCCGATTGTGGTGCGCACCAAGCTCTACGACGAGTCGCTACATCGGGGAGGCCATGCTCAGGCGGTGATCCTGGCCGCGGGCATGGACGCGCGCTCGTATCGGCTGCCATGGCCGGACGGGGCCACCGTGTTCGAGGTGGACCAGCCGCACGTGATCGCTCTCAAAGACGAGCGGCTCGCCGGGGAGCGCCCGCGCTGCCAGCGGGTGGCGGTCGGCGTGGACCTTGCCGGCGACTGGCCGGAAGCGCTTCGTTCGCAAGGATTTAACGCTAACCGGCCGACCGTGTGGACGGTCGAAGGGCTGCTGCAGTACCTCGAAGCGCCGGACGTCGAACGACTGTTCGCGCGGATCGACGCGCTGTCGGCGCCCGGTTCGGTATTGCTCTACGACGTCGTCGGCACAGCGCTACTGCAGGCGCCGTCCTCGGCGCCGATGCTGGATTACATGGAAAAGCTGGGCGCACCATGGGTTTTCAGCAGTGACGCGCCGGCCGCGCTTGTGGAGAGCCGCGGCTGGGCCGCGACCGTCACCGATATGGCCGTGCCCGGAAACGAGTGGGCGCGTTGGCCACACCCGCCGGTTTCGGCCGATGTGCCCAACGCGCCACGTGGCTATTTCGTCGAGGCCGCTAAGCCCTAAGGCCTAGTCGCCCCCTCCGCCGCCGCCTGAACCCTTGGGCACGGTCCCCTCCGTGTCTCCGGTGCCTTTGCCTGGGGCATTACCCTTCTGGTACTTGTGGCCGGGGGCGTGTTCTTCTTCGAGCTGCTTGGGGCAGTACTCCTTCGCCGAGATCGTGGCGAATTGAGCGGCACCGCTTTCGGTCAGGGCCGGGTTGCTCTCCTGCAGGTGCTCAATCAGGTGCAAACCGCCCATGCCGTTGTGGAGGCAACCGCATACGGCCTGACCGGCGCTGATGGCCTGGGCCGGATCGCCGAAGCCAATTCCCACCTTTGCCAGATCAGCAAGGAACGCGGGGTTGTGCTCGTCGGTAGCCGGCTCGTCGAGGCCAGGCTCGGCATGCGACGGGGCGGCAAGCATGACTCCGAGTGAAACGCCGACAATGGCGAAGAGAGATTTCATCGGTCCTCCTTCGATGGTTGGGTACTAACCGGTTTCGCCGGCGGCCTTGGCGACCGCGGCGGTGGCCTTGCCGTCGGTCAGGTGCACGGCGTGGATGCCGGGTTTGGTCGACAGCTTGGCGACCAGGTCGTCCAGCCCGGCCTCGTCGACGTTCCAGTGCTGAACGTCATCGGGCGATTCCTGCAGCTTCGCGATGACCTTGTCGAGCGGGATCGGCCCCTTGGAGCGCGCGGGAGCGGTGACCTTGGCCCGGACGCCGGTCGAGGCGACGACGCGAGAGGCCGGGCTGCCGAGTGCGCCACCGGCCAAGGACCCCAGGCTGGCCTGGTTGAGCGCGCTCAGCGGCAGCTCCATCGTGGGAGCCGCGGTCGCGGCAAAAGCCCCGTCCGGCAACGACGTTGCGGCCAGCCTGATCGCCGGGGTGGCGCTGGCCCAGCTCGGCGGAACCGACATTTTGCCGATAGTGTGCGCGCCGCCGACCGCCGCCGATGCCGCCTTGGGGGCTATTCCCAGGCCACCCAGATGCCCGGGCGACGACAGCCCGGCGCCCAGCGAGCCCAGGCCGACGCCGTGGCTCCAGGGCTGGTAGATGAAGAAGTTCTTCCACTGGGAGATGCCAAGGCCGGTCGAGCTGTTGACGACGTTGGTGTACGTCGCCTGGCTGCCGACGTTCGACGCCAGCGTGAAAAAGCTCTGGTACATCCCGCTCAGGACCGATCCTCCCGGAAGGATGTTGAACGCGTTGGTGAAGAAGTTGGTGTAGTTGGCGTCGAAGCTGGTGATGTCTTTCGACAGCGTGGTCAGGTCGGTTGAGAGCTGCGTGATGATCTGCTGAAAAGGGGTCAGCGGCGCCGTCGCGGCCGCCTGCGCGTTCGACGCTGCCTGGGCGGCGGTCCCGTTGTCGCTGGTCGTCTGCGGCGCCTCGGTGAACGAACCAAGGCCGGTGGTCGCCGCCTGCGACGATCCGGAGTATCCGGTGATCGCAGCGACATCCTGAGCCCAGAACTGGGCGTACTCGGCTTCCAGCGCTGCGATCGACGCATTGTTCTGCCCCAGGATGTTCGTCTGCAGCAGCGACAGGAGCTGCGTCCGGTTCGCGGCGATCGCGGCCGGTGACACGGCGGACGCCAGGGCGGTCTCGTAGGCGCTGGCCGCGGCGCGCGCCTGGCCGGCGGTCTGCTCGGCCTGCGCCGCCGTGGTCGACAGCCACGACACATACGGTGCCGCGGCCGCGGCGGCGGCTTCCGATGACGGACCTGTCCAGTCGCCGCTGACCAGTCCGGAAATGATCGACTGGTAGTTGGCTGCCGTGGACTGCAATTCGCTTGCCAGCCCGTCCCATGCCGATGCGGCGGTCTGCAGAGAACCCGTGCCCGGGCCGGAGTAGAGCTTCGCCGAGATGACCTCCGGCGGCTGTGCGGCGAAATCGAAAACCATTGTCAGCCTCCCTTATTCCGCGCTCGGCGGGATGACGATGATGGTGGCGGTGGTGGCGATCTCGTCGGCCGCCACGGCGCCGGGCACGCGGTAGCCCTGGCCCACGGCCGCGCGGGTGGCGGTGCCGCCGATCGCGCGACCGGCCAGGCTGGCCATCGCTGTCTGGCCGAACATCCCGGGGTTGCCGAACGAGGCCATCTCGGGAGCGGCGTCAGTGGCGACCGCCGCCTCCATCTCGGCGGCCACGGTCCGGACCGCCGGCACGGCGGACGCCCAGTTCTGCGGCACCGAGAGAGCGCCGATGGTGCCGGCCCGGCCGGCCAAAGCCGTTGCCGGCGAGGCACTCTGGGTGGCTCCGCTGAGCAGACCGCTGTGCAAGAGCGGCGACAGCGCCCCGGTGATGGGCGTCGGGTGGAGCAGCGGCCCGATGCCCTGAATGCCGACACCGAGGCTCGGGATACTGATGCTGACCTGATAGAAGCTCTTGATAACACCGGCGATTCCCAGCGGGGTGAACGGCCCCGAGAGGAAGGTGCTGATGGTGGTGTTCAAGGAAGAAATGAATGTCTGAATGCTGGTTCCCGCGCCGGTGAGCCACGGCGGCAGCGCGATGGTGTTCAACCCCAGCGCAGTGGCTAGCTCCTTCTCGAGAGCCGTCAAGTTCGTCCCGGCCGTGGTGATTTTGGTGCCCAGTGCCGCCAGCTCGGTGTTCAGCTGCTGCAAGAACGCCTCCAAATTGTCGGCGCCCGTGGAGGCCGCCGCTTGGGCGTTCGCAGCCGACTGGGTGGCTTGCCCGGTGTCGTTGGTGGTCGACGGCGCCTGCGCGAACGGGGTGAGCTGGCTCGCGGTCGACGCGGCTCCGGCGTAGCCGTACATGGCGCCGGCGTCCTGCGCCCAGAACTCCGCGTAGGTCGCCTCGTTCGCGGCGATGGCCGGGGTGTTCTGGCCCAGGAAGTTGGTCGCGACGAGCAGGGCCAGCGTGGCGCGGTTGGCGGCGATCACCGGGGGAGGAATGCTGGCGGCGAACGCGGCCTCGTAGGCGGCTGCCGCCGCCTGGGCCTGCGACGCCGTCTGCTCGGCCTGCGCGGCGGTGCTGCTCAGCCAGGCGGTGTACGGCGCGGCGGCCTCGGTCGCGGCTGCCGACGACGGTCCCTGCCAGCTGGAGCCGAGTTCGGTGATCGTGGATGCATACGACGCCGCGCTGGTCTGCAGTTCGCTCGCCAATGCGTCCCAGGCAGTCGCGGCCGCCAGCAGCGGCGCCGAGCCCGGCCCGAAGTAGATCCGGCCGGAGTTGACCTCCGGCGGTAGAGCTCCGAAATCGAACATCCACGTCCCTCGCTCGCCTGTGTGGTCCCCTGTGTCCCGCGCTGATCTGCGCGGACGAAATAAGCTGCGGGCATTCCGCCAGCACTGGCAATTCGCTGCATATTGCCTGCTAGCTGGCTGGATTTCCCTGCCGTTGAAGATAAGCCAGACCTGAGAAAACCGGGATCGGCCGCGAGTTCGGGACCCGCCGGAAGCGCGTCTCGGCACCGCTCGACAACCGGCTGACCGAGTCCGCAAATCAGTGCCCTGAGCTGCTGAAACAGCCCCTCCGGAGGTGCCAGGTCGATGGGCCACCAGGGGTTAACGGAGGGTGACGGCGAATAAAAATCTGGTCATCCAAAACTACGGACGGCGGCCGACCCTCGATCCGGTCCGTTGGCGGATGCCTTGTCGTCTCGTTTTCCTACGGGCAGATTCTTACTCGGCGTGACGGCCTTTAGGCAGGTCAGGCGCGCCAGGACAGACCGGATTTCGGCACGCCAGGGCCGGTTTTCCGCCGCGGCCGAGCCTCGCGAAAGCCGCCGCCCGTGCCCGGTTGCGTGACCGGACGCGGACACCGCCGTAACCTGAATTGGGCGCTAACGGCTTACAGTCGAGCAACCAGCCACGGACAGACACTCCGCGCCATTGCGGGGTTCGGCACTCGAGGGGACACGCACATGTCATTCGTCACCACCCAGCCCGAAGCGCTGAGCTCGGCTGCCACCGCCCTCGGCGGCATCGGCTCGTCCTTCTCCGCCCAGAACGCTGCCGCAGCCGCGCCGACAACCGGTGTTGTGCCCGCCGCCGCGGACGAGGTGTCGGCGCTGACCGCCGCGCAGTTCGCCGCCCACGCGCAGCTGTACCAGGCCGTCGCCGCCCAGGCCGCCGCGATTCACGAGCAGTTCGTGAACACCTTGGGCACCAGCGCCGGTTCATATGCGGCCACCGAGGCCGCAAACGCCGCAGCCGCGGGCTAGCCAGTACCTCTTCGTCGGCCGGGCACCGTGAGGGTGTCCGGCCGATGTTTTTGTCCAAGTAGGCTCCTGGCGAAGTCGAGCGCACACGACAGGTGGGAAGAGCGGTGGCGGAAACCGGATCGGACGCGACCGCTGGTCTGGCCGACGCCGAACGCCTGGTCGAGGCCGGCGATTTCCTCGCCGCGGTGGAGATCCTCGAAGACGTCGTCGAGCGGGACCCGGCACTGCCGGTGCTGTATCTCCTCGCGTCCACGACCCTCGAACTCGGACAGCACGATAAGGCGCTGCACTACGCCACCCGTGCGGTAGAAATCGACCCCTCGTCGGCACCGGCCCGGGATGTCCTTGCGAAAGTGTATGTGGCTCAAGAGAATTTCGCGCTGGCATTGGCGGAGCTCGACGCGGTCGCCGCCATCGGTCGCGATGAGCGGCTGGCCGCGCAGCCCGCCCGGTATTCGGTTCCGGCGCATTTCGCGTTGCACAACGTCGAACAACTCGACCACATCCTCGCCGGCAACAAAACCGAGCAGTCGTCCGCTACCGGGCTTCTCGACGGACTGCGAGGTCTGCGCAGCGGTCTGGTGGACGCCATCAACACGGCGAACGGCGAAGCGCCATGGGTGTCAGTGAATCCGAGCAACGGCCGCATGCTCGCCGACCCGCCGTATGTGAAACTCACCGAGGAGCGACTGCCGGCGTACCTCAACCCGGACGTCGACTTTGGCTCACGGCGGCAAGCCATCGCGGCGGGGGAGAAGATCCAGGTCATCGATGACTTGCTGACGCCTGAGGCGCTGGAACAATTGCGAAAGTTCTGCCTGGAATCCACCGTCTGGCGGCACCCGTATCAATTCGGCTACGTCGGAGCGTTTCCCCAGCACGGGTTCGCCAGCGTCTCGCTGTTCGCGATCGCCGAAGAGTTCTCGGCCGCGATGGGCGACGCGTTCGCCGACTTCCAGTTGGCCCAGTGGTGGGCGTTCGTCTACGACGCCGCATTGCCGGGAACCGACATTCACGGCGACGACGCGGATTATTCGCTGAACTTCTGGATCACGCCCGACTCGGCGAACCTCGATCCGAACAGCGGCGGACTCATCGTGTGGGACAGGAAGGCGCCCAGCGACTGGAGCTTCAGCGACTACAACTCCGGCGGTGACAAGGTCACGCGGTACCTCGAGGAGCAGGGCGCCGAGGCGACCGTCATTCCCTACCGGTCGAACCGCGCAGTCCTGTTCGAGGGACACCTCTTTCACAAAACGGACGACTTCACCTTCGAGCCCGGGTTCGAGAACCGCCGACGCAGCGTGACCATGCTGTTTCGTCGTCGCAAGCGTTAGCCGCCGTCGCTGCGGTGGACCGTGTAACCCGAGACGGTATGGATCACTGACAGGCACAATCATCAGCGGAGCCACGCTCTCGAACAGGCAGGCGATATGTGACGGCACACGGCGATTCCGCCGCCCCGCGACCCTTGCGGTTGGTGCCCGGCGACGGATATCCGAACTGGGAGGCGGTCTACCAGGACAACGCCACCTGGGTTTACCGCACGATCTTCGCCAGGGTCGGCAACCGGGCCGACGCCGAGGACCTCACCGCCGAGGTGTTCCTCGCCGCGCTGCGACCGCTGCGACTCACCGCATCGGTCGCCGAGGTCCGCGGCGTATCTGCGGGCCACCGCGCGGACCGTGCTGGCCGCGCACTGGCGAGAGACCCTGGGCCGCGAGATCACCTCGATCGACGACATCGAGCAACCGCACCGAGAGCGAGGAGGCGATCAGCACCGCACCCGAGCGGGTCGGCGGTGCTGTCGACCTTGCCCGCCCAACTACAGGCGGATACTGGAACTGCGGTTCCTGCAGGGTCGTTCGATCCAGGAGTCGGCCACCGAGATGGGTGTCAGCGTCGCCAACGCGAAGGTGCTTGCAGCACCGGGCACTACGATTGGCCGCACAGGTCAACGAGGAGGGCGAATCGATGAACGCGCGTGCGATGCGCAGGTACGTCGACGACCTGCTGCGCGGTCGCCGCCCGAAGGCGTTCCATCCCGACGACTTCGAGGCCGCGCAGATCCGCACCGCCATCGATCTGCAGGCCGCGCGGCCGGACAGCGATGCTCCGCGGCGGGAGTTCCTCGCCGACCTGCACCGTCGGCTCGCCGCACAGATGGACGACGGCGCCGAACGTCCGGTGCCGAAAGTCCCACGCGCAACCGTCGCAAGGTCATCGTCGGCACGTCGGCGGCCGCGGCGGCTGCCGTGGCGGCGGTGTCCATCGACCGTCGTTGATCGGTGGTCAGGCCGCCGAGGGAATCAATCGTGCGCCGCGGCAGGAGCTCGACCCCGAACGACGGGACCTGGCAGGCGGGTCGCAGCCAGCGCCGACGTGACCGAGGGCGGCATGCGCCGGTTCGACGTGGGCTCGGTGATCGGATTCGTCCGCCGCGTCGACGGGAAGCCGGAAGCCGTGTCCGGGGTGTGCACCCATCAGGGCTGCAAGTTGTGGTTCGACGCGCCCGACGACCGGCTCCGCTGCCCGTGCCATTCGACATCGTTCTCATCCCGCCGGGCAGGTGCTGACCCATCAACTGCCGATCGCGCCGAAGCCGTTGCCCAAGTTGATCGTGCGCGAACAGGACGGCGCCATCGAGGTTTTCGTCACGGCGCGGCCGAACCAGCAGGCCTGAGGCCGTGTAACCCCTCGCCCTATCTGTTGGTGACGTGCATTTTCCGCCAACGATGGAGGTGCACGGAATATGCCCGCGGACAACACGTGGGCCGCCGTGACTGCGGCGTTGACGATCGCCGGGTGCTCGACGCCCGCCGTCGGTCAAGGCGCCGTCGGTGACCTTCGGGCCGGGAGCGACCGACTCCGGGGATGAGTGGCATGCCGAATATGCCGGACATGCCCGCGGCCACCGCTGTCTCGCCGACCGGGCCGGCGGCGACTCCGGCCGCCGGCAACTGCGGTCGAATCACCAACTTCGCGTTCGCCCCGGCGACGCTGACCGTCCCCGCCGGCAGCACGGTCACATGGACCAACCACGATGAGGAACCACACACCGTGGTCGCCAACGACGGCTCGTTTCACTCGCCCGGCATGGACACCGAGGCCACTCTTCACCTACACTTCACCGAAGGCGGGGACGTTCGACTACATCTGCTCGATCCACCCGTTCATGCACGGCACCGTGGTGGTGACGACATGACCGACGACCTCGACCACAAGGGCATGACCCGACGCCAGCTGATGCGGCACTCCGCCTGGTTCGGCGCGGCCGTCGTGCTGACCGTGGCCGGCGGCGAGGTGATCTCACATGTCGCCGGAGCCGCCAGACGCCGCGCACAGCGCAGCGGCCGACCTGCGCTTCGCCCAGATCAGCGACAGCCACATCGGGTTCACCGGCCCGCCAACCCGAACGTCGCGGGCGCCTTCACCCAGGCGATCGACCAGGATCAACAACCTCGGCTACGCGCCCGGACTTCGTCATCCACACCGGCGACCTCACCCACCTGGCCACCCCGGAGCAGTTCGATCAGGTCAAGCAGATGATGACGCGGCCTGCAGACACCGCACGTGTTCACCGTCCCCGGCGAGCACGACTCGATCGACGACGGCGGGCAGAAGTACCGCAGGCATTCGGCGCGGGATCCCGCGGCGACGGCTGGTACAGCTTCGACATCGCGGGCGTGCACGTCATCGCGCTGGTCAACACGCTGAACATGAACAAGCTGGGACACCTGGGCAACGATCAGCTCGAGTTCGTCCGCAAGGACGTCGCGCCCCTGTCCAGCGACACCCCGATCATCGTGTTCAGCCACATCCCGCTGTTCGCGATGTACCCCGACTGGGGCTGGGGCACCGACGACGCCGCCCAGGCGCTGAGCTATCTGCAGCGGTTCTCCTCGGTCACCTGCCTCAACGGCCATGTCCACCAACTGTTTTCCAAGACCGAAGGCAACGTGACCTTCCACAGCGCCACCACCACCGCCTACCCGCTGCCGCACCCCGGCGACGGCCCGGCACCCAAACCGGTCACCCTGCCCGCCGGGAAACTGCACGATGCCCTGGGCATCCGCGAGGTCAGCTACAACCGGGGCCAAAGCGCCCTCGCCCTGAAAGAGATGACACTGCAATGACTCTGATCAGGCTCGGTATCGCGATGACAACGGCGGTCGAGCGGGATCAGCCACGCATATCTCTACGTCCACGGCTATCACCACATTCCGACGATCGGCGGCGCCTTTGTGGCGCAGGCCGGCGTCTCGTTCGCGCTCGCTCTGCTGATCCTGCTCGGCGGACCGTCCTGGCTGACGTGGGCGGCGGCCGCGCTGGCGGGCGGGGCGCTGGGCGCATTCGTAGTGTCGCGCACTGTCGGGCTTTTCGGCTTCTCCGAAGCCGGTTGGCAGCCGTCGCCGCACGCGGCGATCAGCGTGACCGCGGAACTGTTGACGGTCGGGCTGTGGGCGGCCTTCGTTGTGGCCGAGCGTCGACGTCGCTTCCTTACCCACGGATAGGCCAATGCTTTGTCGCTACCGAGCCGAACCGGATTAGGTCGATCCCCACCTTCTTGTCGGAGGGCTTGGGCATAATCGAATTTATGTTCGAACCCGCTGGACCCTCGCTCGAGCGCCTGCGCGCCGCTGCGCGAGCGGAGAACCGGGCGGCAGGTGAGCGGCTTGCTGTCATCGGCGAGCTTGACGTGTCGTATCTGCGTGAGGTCGGCGAACGGGATATGTGGTGTACCGACACCCGAGAGGCGATCACCGCGGAAGTAGCTGCGGCGCTGGGGATCACGCACGGCCTCGCGACGAGCTACCTGGAGTACTCCCGTGCGATGCGGCTGCGATTGCCCAGAGTGGGCGCGCTGTTGCGCGCCGGTGACATCGACTACCGGACCTTCCGGACGATCGTCTACCGCACCGACCTGATCGCCGACCTCGACCTGCTGGCCGGCGTCGACTCGGCGTTGTCCGCCAAGCTCGAGCGGTGGCGCGGTGTCACCCAGGGGCGGCTCGGTGGATATGTCGACCAGGTCGTGGCCCGCGCCGACCGCGACGCAGTCCGGCGCCGTCGCGAGCGCCGTGGGGATCGCGAGTTCTCGATCTTCGGTGACGAGGACGGTCTCACCGAGGTATTCGGTCGACTGGTCACCACCGACGCCTACGCCGTCGATGCCCGACTGGACGCTCTGGCCGCCACAGTCTGCGCCGACGATCCCCGCACCAAGAGCCAACGCCGCGCAGATGCGATGGGCGCGTTGGCGATCGGTGCGGATCGGCTGAATTGCCGCTGTGGGCAAGCGAACTGCCCTGCAGCGGCCACTCCCATACCGAGCCCGGTCGTCATTCACGTCATCGCTCGCGAGGATGCTCTGGACGGCGGCGCGCCCGGCTCACTGGTCGGCGGCGACGCGCTCATCCCGGCCGAGCTGCTCGCCGAGCTCGCACGGTCGGCCAGGTTGCGGCCGTTGATCCACCCCGCCGACACCCCGGCGGAGCGGCGTTACGTGCCGTCGCATGCATTGGCCGACTTCGTCCGCTGTCGTGATCTCACGTGCCGATTCCCCGGTTGCGACACGCCCGCGATGCGCTGCGATCTCGACCACACGACGCCGTACGGCGACGGTGGGCCGACGCATGGGTCGAACCTCAAAGCCCTGTGCCGCATCCATCATCTGCTGAAGACTTTCTGGGGCTGGCGCGACCAACAGCTGCCCGACGGGACGCTGATCTGGACCTCGCCATGCGGGGAGACCTACGTGACCACGCCGGGCAGCGCGTTGTTGTTCCCGAGTCTGTGCACGCCGACCGGCGGATTGGAGGCGACGCGTCCCGCCCCGCGGTGCACCAACCGCGCCGCGATGGTGCCTACCCGGCGGCGTGCCCGCGCGCATAACCGGGCCCGGTACATCGCCTCGGAGCGCCGTCGCAACCGGTTGGCACGGGAGCCGGCCGAGCGGGTGCCGCTTGTCGCGAACGACGAGCCGCCGCCGTTCTAGCGGCAGGCTACTTTTTGGACGGGATGAAGATCATCACGATCAGCGTCAGGATGCTGAACAGCAGCCCGAGAAGGCCCCACCCGAATGGATTGCGACCCTTGGCCGCCGCGATGCCTGCGCAGATGGCCGCCGCGATCACATGACCGACTGCTAGAAAAATGAGTTTGATGCCGTGCAGGATGAAACCCGCGGCTTCCGGCTGGGCGTAGCTCGCCAGCAACATTTGGTGAAGCATGATGGCCTCCTCGGCACTGAAAAGATACCCGGCGGTACCCCGAAAAGGTGCTCCTCAAACTAGCTGAGGCGCAGACCCTCGACGAACGCGCGGGCCTCGTCCCAGGTCGGCAGCAGGCCCGCGGCACGCACCTCACCCAGCGTCGGCGCCTGGGCGTCGCGATCGGAGATCACCAGGTTGTGACCGGAGGGCCAGTCGATCGCCAGAGCGGGGTCGGTGGGGGAGATGGTGTGTTCGCGCTGCGGGCTGTACTCGGACGAGCACAGGTACATCACCGTCGAATTATCCTGCAGCGCAAGAAAACCATGCGCCAGCCCCTGCGAGATGTACACCGACTTGTGGTTGCGGTCGTCGAGTTCGACCGCGTCCCACCGGCCGAACGTCGGCGAGCCCACCCGGATGTCGACCACCACGTCGAACACCGAACCCGACACGCAGGTCACGTATTTGGCCTGGCTCGGTGGCAGCTGCGCGAAGTGCAGGCCGCGCAGCACACCGGCAGCCGACACCGAGCAGTTGGCCTGCCGGACGTCGAGTCGGTGACCTGCGAGGCCGGTGAAGTCGCGATCGGTCAGCCATTCGAAGAACAGCCCGCGCGAATCGGTATGCAGCCGCGGTGTGATCTCCCATGCGCCGGCGATGTCGAGCTCACGGACGTCCATGTCACTGCCCCCGTTGTTCGTAGCGAGCCTCGGCGGCGTCCTTGAGTGGTCGCCACCAGGACTCGTTGCCGCGATACCAGTCGATGGTGGCACGCAGGCCTTCGGTGAAGTCGGTATGCGTTGGCTCCCAACCCAATTCGCTGCGCAGCGTCGACGGGTCGATCGCATAGCGCAGGTCGTGTCCGACCCGGTCGACCACGTGCTCGAAGTCATCGGGATCGCGGTCCATCAGCACCAGCAGGGTGCGCAGCACCGCGAGGTTGTCGCGTTCGCCGTCGGCGCCGATCAGGTAGGTCTGCCCGGGACGGCCGTCGTCGAGGATGCGGCGGACCGCGGAATTGTGGTCGTCGACGTGGATCCAATCCCGGACGTTGGCGCCGGCGCCGTACAGTTTGGGCCGTCGCCCGGTCAGCACATTGGTGATCTGCCGGGGAATGAACTTCTCGACGTGTTGGTAGGGCCCATAGTTGTTGGAGCAGTTGGAGATTGTCGCGCGCACGTCGTAGGAGCGCACCCAGGCGCGGACCAGCATGTCGGAGGCCGCCTTGGTCGACGAGTACGGGCTCGACGGGTTGTAGGGGGTCGACTCGGTGAAGCGTTCCGTCCCGTCGAGCTCGAGATCGCCGTAGACCTCGTCGGTGGACACGTGATGGAGCCGAACCCCGTGCCGGCGTACCGCTTCCAGGACGGTGAAGGTCCCGATCACGTTGGCCTGCAAGAACGGAGCCGGTTCGGCCAGCGCGTTGTCGACGTGCGTCTCTGCGGCGAAATGCACCACCGCATCTGTCTCGGCGACCAACTGCGAGACTAGATCCGCGTCGGTGATGTCGCCTTGTACGAGCGTGATGTCGTCGGCGACCGCAACGAGCGATTCGCGGCTACCGGCATAGGTCAGGGCGTCCAGCACCGTCACCGCGTCATCCGGATGATCGCGCACGGTGGCATGGACGAAGTTGGCGCCGATGAAACCAGCGCCGCCAGTGACCAGCAGCCGCATACGGAGACCCTAGCCCGGCGATCAGCTCGCGGGCGTCAACCCCAGGGGTCCGGCCAGCGCCTCCAGCGCGCCCAGCAGCTTGCCGTCCGGCCCGCCCAGCACCTGGATCGCCACGTGGTCGGCGCCGGCTTCCAGGTGTTCGTTGAGGCGCGCAGCGACCTGCTCGGCCGTGCCGTGCGCGACGACCGAGTCAATCAGCTTGTCGCTGCCGGGTTTACGAACATCGGAGTCGATGAAGCCGAGCCGGCGCCAGTTGTTCACGTAGTTGCTGAGGTCGAGGTAGAACTCGACGGTCCGCCGGCCGATGTCGCGGGCCTCGTTGGCGTTCTGGGTCAGCACGATCTTGTGCTCCGGAGCCAGGAACACCGTGTTGCCCAGCACTTCGTGCGCCTGCGCCGTGTGCTCGGGTGTTGTGAGGTACGGGTGCGCGCCGGCGCTGCGCTCGGCGGACAGCGCCAGCACCTTCGGGCCCAGCGCCGCCAGCACCCGGCGACTGGTCGGCACCGAGGCGCCGTCGAGTCCGTCGAGGTATTCGACGAGCGCGTCGTAGGGCTTCTTGTACACGTCGGTGTGCTCGGGGTGCCCCACTCCGACACCGAGCAGAAACCTTCCCGGATAAGCCTTTTCGATGCGGTGGAAGGATTCGGCCACGTCGGCCGCGGGCGATGCCCAGATGTTGATGATCCCGGTTGCCAACTGCAGGGCCGAGGTCTCCGCCAGGGCGGGCTCGACCCAGCTGAGGTCGGCGTCGGGGGAGCCGCCCACCCAGACGGCGCCGTAGCCCAGCGCTTCGATCTGCTTCGCCACGCCGGGGCTGACTGAACGGCCGGGCAGCCACACGCCGTATCGGCCCAAGTCGGGTTTGAGCGAAACACCCTCGGTCATCACGTTCTCCCTGTGGATCGTCAGGCCGGGGTCAATCCCAGCGGCCCCGCGAGTTCGGCCAGAGCCGACACCAGGTTTTCATTTTTGGTCAGGATTTGCACAGGCACGTGATCAGCGCCGGCCTCCAGATGCTCTGTGAGCCGTGCCGCGATGGCGTCCGGCGTGCCGTAGGCCACCAGTGCATCGATCAGGCGGTCGCTGCCCGGGAAGGTGGTCTCTTCCTCGGAGAAGCCCAGCCGCTTCCAGTTGTTGCGGTAGTTGGCCAGGCTGAAGTACACCGGGAGCATCTTGCGGGCAACCGCACGGGCCTCGTCCGCATCGGTGGTCAGCACCGCCTTGTGCTCAGGTGCCAGGAAGGCCGCCGGGCCCATCAACTCGCGCGCCTGCGCGGTGTGCTCCGGGGTGGTCAGGTAGGGGTGCGCGCCGGCGCTACGCCGTGCCGACAGCTTGAGTACCTGCGGGCCCAGGGCCGCGACGACCCGTCGGTTGGCGGGGACACCGTGCTCGTCGAGCTGGTCGAGATACTCCACCAGCGCGTCGTACGGCTTCTTGTATTCGCTGACGGCCTCGGGGTGCCCGACGCCGATGCCCAGCAGGAAACGACCCGGGTAGGCGCGGTCGATGCGATGGAACGATTCCGCCACCGGCTGGGCTGCATCCGACCAGATGTTCACGATGCCGGTGGCCACCTGCAGTGTCGTCGTCGCTTCGAGGATGGGCTCCACCCACGCCAGCTCCGCGGGCGGCGAACCGCCGACCCAGACGGAGCCGTAACCGAGGGCTTCGATGTCCTTGGCCTGTTCGGGCGTGACGCCGCGTCCGAACGATCCGAACTTGCCGAGATTGGGCTTGCCTGCAGCTGAATCGGTCATGGTGGCTCCAACCTACCGCCGGTCCTGCCGTATTCCAGGTTTAGTGCAGGACTGCCCTGGGTAGCATCGCCTGGATGCTTTCGCTGCTGGCACGTGTCGTCATCGCAGCCCCCAAGCGAGTGCTGGCCGCGGTCCTTCTGTTCACGCTCGTCGCCGCCGCTTTCGGCGCCACCGTCACCGAACACCTTGGCGCGGCAGGCTTTCAGGACCCCGATTCCCCGTCGGCCAAGGGCATGAAGGTGCTCACCTCCACATTCGGCCAGGGCGACATGGACCTGACGTTGGTGGTCCGCGCCCCGGCCGGCGTGCAAGACCCGGCGGTCGCGGCAGCCGGGCGCGTACTCGCCAATGAATTGCGCCGAGCCGAATTCGTCAAGGACGTCGAATCGCCGTGGGACGGCTCGCCGCAGAGCGCCGGGCTGATCGGCAAGGACGGCAAGACCGGTCTGCTGGTCACCGGCATCACCGGGTCGGAGAATGACGCACCCAAGCACGCCAAGTCGATTGCCGAGAAATTCGCCGGCAAGCGCAACGGACTGGAGGTGCTGGCCGGGGGCACCGCCACGGTCGCATCGGAGATCAACGACCAGTCCGAGAAGGATCTGGTCATCTCCGAAGCCATCACATTGCCGCTGTCGCTGATCGTGCTGGTCTGGGTCTTCGGAGGGCTGTTCGCCGCGCTGCTGCCGCTGGTGGTGGGCGGGCTTGCCATCGTCGGGACGCTCGGGATGCTACGGGTGATAACCCTGTTTGCCGACGTGTCGATCTTCTCGCTGGACCTGACCACCGCGATGGGCCTGGCGCTGGCGATCGACTACACGCTGCTGCTGATCAGCCGCTACCGCGAGGAGTACGTCGACGTCGGCGACCGCGATGTGGCGTTGCGCCGCGCGGTGGCAACGGCGGGCCGGACCATCCTGTTCTCCGCCTGCACGGTCTTCCTCGCGGTCAGTGCGCTCGCGGTGTTCCCGATGTACTTCCTGCGCTCGATGGCCTACGCCGGCTGCGGTGTGGTGGCGCTGGCCGGCCTCTACGCCGTCGTCGTCGCCCCCGCGGTGATCAAGCTGCTCGGCGACCGGATCGAATCGCTCGACGTCCGTGCGCTGTTCCGCCGGACCGAGCCCGATCGGGATGTCCGGCACGGCTCGCTGTACCGGGTCGCGACCTTCGTGACGCGCCACGCCCTGCCGTGTGCCCTGGCGGTGGTGGCGCTGCTGCTCCTGCTCGGGTCGCCGTTTGCCCGCGCCCGCTTCGGGCTGCCGGACGACAGGGTGCTCCCGACCACCGCGCAGTCGCGGCAGGCCGGCGACATCGTGCGCAGCGAATTCCCCGCCGACCCGTCGTCGGCCACCTCGATCGTGATTCCTGACGCGCGCGAGTTGAGCCCAGGGGATGTCGCCGACTATGCGACCGCGCTGTCGAACGTGCCCGGGGTGGAAGCCGTTGCGGCGCCCAGTGGTTCGTACGTCCAGGGGAACAATTCGGGACCGCCGATGGCGCCGACCGCGGTGAAGGACGGCAGCCTGTGGCTGTCGGTGTCGGTCCCGGGCTCGTCGCTGGACTCGCGATACCGCACGGCGATCGATCAGCTTCGCACCGTCCCGGTGCCGCACAATGCCGAGGCGCTGTTCACCGGTGCCGACAAGTTGAACCGGGACTCGGTCGACGAGATCGTCCGGCGGCTCCCGGTGGTGCTATTACTGGTCGCCGCAACGACTTTCGTGCTGATCTTCCTGTTGACCGGCAGCCTGGTGCTGCCGCTGGAGGCGTTGGTGCTCAACACGCTGTCGCTGTCGGCGACGCTGGGTGCGCTGGTGTACGTGTTCCAGGAGGGTCACCTCGGCGGGCTGGGCACCACGGCGACCGGCACGCTGGTGGCCGACGTGCTGGTGTTCCTGTTCGCGACGGCGTTCGGCCTGTCGATGGACTACGAGGTGTTCCTGCTGTCGCGGATCCGTGAGCATTGGCTGAAATCGCCGCAGCGCCACGAGGACAACACCGAAGCCGTGACGATGGGTATCGCGACCGCCGGGCGGGTCATCACCGCCGCCGCGCTGTTGATGGTGATCGTCTTCGTGGGTCTGAGCACCGGCGAGGTGTCGTTCATGCGGATGATAGGCATCGGTCTGGCCCTCGCGGTGATCGTCGACGCGACGCTGGTGCGCATGGTGCTGGTGCCTGCATTCATGAAGCTGGTGGGGCGGTGGAACTGGTGGGCCCCGGTGCCGCTGGCCAAACTCCATGCGGCCGTGGGCATCAGCGAAGGCTAGCTGCGGGTCAGGTCGATGTTGCCGGCCAACTCGTGATCGACCAGGAAGGTCCCCGCCTCGCGCAGGTTGGGCGGGTGGAACGAGTAGGCGCTGATAGCACCGACCAGGTAGGCGACCTCGGGATCGGTGGCGAAGCCAACGCCGCCGACCCGCGACACCATCCGGGAGACGCTGCTCTGCAATTGGTCTCGCAGGCCGAGCCGGATCCACAGCAGGTCGGCGAACAACGCGTCACTGCGGTCGCCTTCGTCGTAGCGGGCGGCGATCATTCGTAGCGCCCGCCACACGCCCTCGATGGGAGAGAACAACTCGACGAAGTCGGCTTCGGTGAAGTTCGGCCGGTCGATCAGTTTGAGCGCCAGGCGCGTCGCGGCACCGATGTAGCCCGCGGTGATGATCAGGCCGAACAGCACGTAGCCCGACTTCTCGTTGCGGCCGTCTGGGTCTTCGATGTCGCTGACCATCGACAAATCGCTTGGCACGAACACGTTGTCGAAGTTCACCGCGTGGGTCTGCGCCGCGCCCAGCGCGTCGCTGGTCCACAGCGGGCTGACCGACAGTCCCTCGCTGCCGTTCCAGATCAGCGTGATCGCCCGCTGATCGGTGTCGGACAGTACGACACTCGCCATCACGCAGTCCATGCTGTCGGCCAGGCTGCACGGCTTCTTGCTGCCGGTCACCGTGTAGCCACCGTCCGCCGGATCGGCCTTCATGGTGGGCCGAAAGACGCTGCCCTCGATCGTGCCCTCGGAGAAGCCCGACGCGAACACGGTGTTGTTCTCGATCAGCGACTTGACCAGACCGACCGTCGCCTCGTCGGCGCTCTCGGCGAAATCGATCAGGCCGGCCACCGAGAGGTAGTGCATGGTGGTCGCCGCGGCCAGCGACGGGCAGAGGTAGCCGACACCGCGTTGCAGCTCAACGGTTTCCACGCACGTCGCGCCCAGTCCGCTGAGAGCCTCCGGCGCGGTCAGGCGGGGTCCGCCGTGTTCCTTCCATAGGTCGATGACATTCGTCTCCGGGTCCTCGACGGTCATCAGGCCCAGCTTCTCCAGCTTGTCGGCCAGGTCGGGCAGATGCCTCTGCACCGCGTTGACGTAGGACAGTCGGGCTTCGAGCGCGTTGCGATCCATCAGGAGAGTCCTTTGCTGGGTCGGGTGGTCAGGTATTTCTGCAGCGCCGCAGCCGAACTCATCGACGGTCGCCAGTCGGTGGTGGACTGCAGCAGCCCGGAGTCGAGCAACGGATCGCCAAGTGTCACCCAGTGCCCGGAGAACGGGGAGAGGCGCAATCGGAACAGCAGGTCCGCACCCGTCTTCAACAGACGTCTCGGCCCGGGGATCAGCCTGGCCCCAGTGATCGAGCAGATCTCCGGCACGCTGGTCTCGTCGGACGGCGCGATGTTGTAGAGCCCGCCCAGTCCGTGCGAGATCACGGTGGCGTACGCATCCACCAGGTCGCTGTCCCAGAGGAATTGGTAGAACGATCGCGAAGGAGTCGGGTAGACAACCGATTTCGCGAGCATGGTCTGCAGGCCCGAGTTGTCGAAGTGCTCGCCGACGACATAGCAGGGCCGCATCACGGTTAAAGCCATCTTGCCGTCGCCGTTCACCCAGTACCAGTTGGCCAGGTGTTCCAGCAGGGCCTTGTGCTGGAAGTAGTAATGGCCGTTGTCCTGATCGCCTGCGGGGTAACTGGTTTCGGTGTGCTGCCGACCCGTGCCGCACGCCGTGACGCCGAGCGCGTTGGCGCTGGAGGTCAAGACGAGTTGCCCGATGCCCACGTCGTGGGCCTGCTCGAGCAGCGCGTGGGTGGCCGCGACGTTGACCTGGTAAGCGCGTCGCTTGTCGCGTGGCTCCTCGACGCAGTAGGCCAGATGGATCAGGGCGTCATAGCCCCGGACCGCTTCGAGGTCGAAGTCGCCGCTGAGGTCGAGGACCGTCTCGCGCACCTTGTCGTGTCGCACACCGGTCGGCCGGCGCCCCAGCGCGGTCACCTCGGCGATGTCGTCGTTGCCGCACGCCCACCGCAGCACGGAGCGACCGAAGTCTCCGGTCGCTCCGGTGATGGCGAGGCGGAAACCGTCCCTCATGCAGTTACCAGCGCCCATGAGAGTTCGGCAGACAATGTCGATGCGCACCAGCGGATTTCGTCCTCACTGAGCTCCGACGTCATACAGACGCGCAGCACCGGCTTGCCGACGGGCACTGCCGGGTAGACCGCCGGGGTGACGAACACGCCGGCGTCGCTGAGGTTGTTCCAACTCAGCACCGTGCGCATTTCGTCGAACAGCCGGATCGGGATGATCGGTGACCAGTCGGGGCTGCGCTCGTCCGGTCGGTTCAGTTCGACGTCGAGCGGCCGGAGGCATTCCCGCATCAGACGCGCGTTGAGCTCCAGCTTCTGTCGACGACGTGCACCCTCTTCGCTGCGGATCACGTCGATCGCGGCGGCCGCGGCCGCCATCGCTCCTGGCGTTCCCGATGTGCTGAACCACAGCGAGCGCGCACTGAACTTGATCTCGTCGATGATGTCCTGCGAGCCGGCGACGAAGCCGCCGAGCCCGCCGATCGCCTTGGACAGCGATCCCATCAGCACGTCGATGTCCTGCGCGACGCCGGTCAGTTCGGACAGGCCGCCGCCGGTCGGCCCGAACACTCCGAGGCCGTGCGCCTCGTCGACCATCAGCAACGCACCCGCGTTCTTGCAGACGCCGATGATCTGTTCGAGCGGGGTCGTCGACCCTTCCATCGAGTACAGCGAGTCGACCAGCACCAGGATCCGGCGAAAGTCGGTGCCCGCGTGACGGTGCAGCGCGTCCTTGAGCGACGCGACGTCGTTGTGCTCGAAGCGTTCCTCCACGGCTCGGCTCAGCCGAACTCCGTCGCGGATCGACGCGTGCGCGTAGGAGTCCACGAGGGCAAGGCAGTCCGGACCGATGAGGCCCTGAATGGTGCCCACGTTGGTCTGGTAGCCGGTGGTGAAGACCAGCGCGTCGTCGTGGCCCAGCCACTCCGCGATCTTCTTCTCCAGCCCGACGTGCAGGCTGTAGGTGCCGTTGAGCAGCCGGCTTCCGGTGGTGCCGGTTCCGAAATCCTGGGTCGCTTTCGTCGACGCGGCGATCACGTCCGGATGCGTCGACAATCCGATGTAGGAATTCGAGCCGAGCAGCACGCATTGATGCCCCCGGACACCCACACGTGGCGGGTCGACCGAACTGATCTCCTGAAAGAAGGGCATCTGCCCGATCGATGTGAAGTGCCGCGCCATCGCGACCCGATCGGTGACATCCGTCGAGATGTCACCGGTTACCGAAAAAGTTTCCTGTTCAGCAGACATAAATACAGCCCCCCGTGTGTCGTTGCCCCTAGCGAGGACGGAGGACTGGGCGATATGCGTGCAGGCCTACGACCGATGAGACTCTCTGCGAGCCGTCGTGGTCATCGAACTACTCCCGTCACGCCACCCCCGAAGGAGAGTCCCCGCGCGTCGCCTTAGTGCGGCGTACCCGGTCAGACCACCGGTCACACCACTAGTTATTCGACGCCGTTCTAACGACGGATGGGTGCGTTTAGTTCAATCCGCAAGGATGTCCGCGGAGTCGCCGCCCTCGGGTAGGGCCACGTCCATGATGGGCGGCATCTCAAGCGGTAGCAACACGATGAAGCGCGTGTCGCCGGGCACTGATTCGACCCGCAGGTCTCCGTGGTGCTTGTTGACGATGATCTTCCATGCGAGATCCAGACCCAGTCCGGTGCCTTCGCCGACGGGTTTGGTGGTGAAGAACGGTTCGAAGATGCGCTCCAGCACGTCCTCGGGAATACCCGGTCCGGTGTCGCAGATTTCGACGCGAAGCATTTCGTTGGCCTCGCGGCAGGTACGGATCGTCAACGTGCCGCCTTTATCGCCCATCGCGGCGATCGCGTTGTCGATGATATTAGTCCACACCTGGTTGAGATCGCCTGGGTAGCAAGGGATTTGGGGCAGTGAATGATCGGTCTCTTTGACCACCTTGATATGGCAGGTGTTGTCCTTGCCCAACCGGTCGGCGAACATCGTCAGCGTGCTCTTGAGCAGATCGTGCACGTCGGCCACCTGGAAGGGCGCCCGATCCATTTGTGAGTACTGCTTGGCGTCTGCGACCAGTGCCGAGATTCGTTGGCTCGCTTCCACAAGCTGGTTCATCAGCAGCTCGCTCTCGATGGTGTAGCTGATCCATCGGATCGCCTGTCCCAGCGACGTCGCCTCTTCCAGCTCGTCGGCGGTTGCGGCGATGCGTTCCAGCCAATCGGTGTCGACCCCACCCTCGACGAAGGTCGCTGCAATTTCCCAACCGCCGTCGATGCCGTGGTCGTCCAGCCAATCACCGACGGCATCTTCGCGGTCCGATGTCTCGATCGCGCTCAGATGCTGAGAAGCCGACTTGGCGACCTGCTCGGCGACGGCATCTTGGAGGCGCACCAAGGCATTCAGGCTCTTGGGGCTGATTGTGCCGTCGGCCAGCATCGCCAGCTTGGAGCGCATGTTGGAGATCCGGCCGCGCAACTCCTGGGCGGCCCGTGCGATGGCCGCCGCCGGGTTGTTCAGCTGATGGGTCAGGCCGGCCGACAACTGACCCAGCGCCAGCAGCTTCTCGCGATTGTCGATCAGGCGACGGGTCCGCTCGGTGCCGACCGCGATGCCGTCGAGCAGGTGAACCGCCATCGGGAAGTGGTCTTTCATGAACGCGGCGAATGCCGGGGCGTCCATGACGAAGAACCGCGACGGCTTGGTCACGTTCACCGACGTCGTGTAGAGCTGCTGCTTCTCGCCGGTAAATGCCTGCCATGCACCGCAATACACGCCGCGATGCGATGTGCGGTTGGTCTCGATGTCCGAGCCGCCGGAGAGCTTGGACATCGCCAGCTCACCTTCGATGAGCACGTAGAAGCACGTCGCTGGTTCGCCTTCGACGCAGAGCGGTCCGGGCTCGTAATGCTCGATCTCCCCATCCGCGCACAATGTCGCCAGCTGCGCCTCGTTGAGATGTTCGAACAGGAACAGGGTACGCAATTCGTCTGCGTCGCAGCTCTTTTCGATGGTCATGGTGCTACGCTTCCGCCAGGTAACGGTGGACCAGCATCACGGCCATCGAGCCCTCACCGACCGCCGCGGCCACCCGCTTGGCGGATTCGGAGCGCACGTCGCCGGCCACGAACACACCCGGCACGCTGGTTTCCAGGTGGTGTGGTGGACGATCGAGCGTCCAGCCGCACACGTTGCGCAGGTCCGGTCCGGTGAGGATGAAACCGTGGTCGTCGCGGGCGAGCACATCCTTGAGCCAGTCTGTGCGGGGTGCCGCGCCGATGAAGATGAACATCCGGGCGCAGCTGACGTCCTCGGTCTGACCGGTGCTGTTGTCGATCAGGGTCAGTCGTTCGAGGTGATCGCTGCCGATGGCGCAATGCACTTCGGTGCAGGTGCGGACGGTGATGTTGGGTCGCTGCTCGATCTGCTGCACCAGGTAGTGCGACATCGACGCCTCCAGCGACGGCCCGCGCACCGCGATCGTCACAGATTTCGCCTCGCGGGACAGGTACATCGCAGCCTGGCCCGCCGAGTTCGCCCCGCCGACCACGTAGACCTCTTCGCCCTCGCACTCCGCGGCGATGGACACCGCGGCGCCGTAGTGGACGCCCTTGCCTTTCAAGTCGTTGCAGCCGTCCGCCAACAGCTCGTTGTAAGCGACGCCGGTGGCGACGATGATCGCGTGCGCGTCAATGAAGCCACCGTCGGCGAAGCGAATCGTGCGTTTTGGTCCGTTGATCTCCAGCGCAGTCGCCGTGCGGGCGGTGATGAGTTCGGCGCCGAACTTCTCCGCCTGCCTACGCGCCCGAGTGGCCAACTGGTCGCCGGACACGCCGTCCGGAAAGCCCAGGTAGTTCTCGATCTTCGAGCTCTGACCAGCCTGGCCACCCGTTGCCGTGGTTTCGATGAGCACCGTGCGAAGGCCTTCGGAGGCGCCGTATACGGCGGCGGCCAGACCCGCGGGCCCACCGCCCACCACGATCAGGTCATAGAAGTCGTGCGACGGCGTCGTTGTCAGGCCCAATGTGTCGGCCAGTTCGGCGTCGCTGGGCTCGACGAGCGGGTCGCCGTGTTCGGTGACGACGACCGGAAGCCGTTTGCCGTCTTCGCCGGCCGCCTGCAGCAGTTGCTCGCCGATGGGCTCGTCGGACGCGAACCAGTTGTAGTGCAGTCCGTTGCGGGCCAGGAAGTCGCGGACCTCCAGGGATCGCGCCGAGAACCGGTGGCCGATCACCTTGGTGTGCGGGATAGGCCGCTCGGGGGATCGCTTCCACACCTCCAGCAGCTCATCGATGACGGGGTACAGCTTCTCCTCGGGCGGATCCCACGGCTTGAGCAGGTAGTGGTCCAAGTCGACGACGTTGATGGCGTCGATGGCGGCGTGGGTGTCGGCGTAGGCGGTCAGCAACACTCGTTTGGCGGCGGGGTAGAGGTCCATCGCCTTTTCGAGGAATTCGATGCCGGTCATCTGCGGCATCCGATAGTCGGCAACCAGCATCGCGACCGTCTCGCCCCGCAGTTTGTACTGCTTGAGGGTCTCCAGCGCGTCCGGTCCCGATTCGGCCCGCACGATGCGGTGGGCGTCGCCGTACCGGCGTCGCAGATCCCGGGCGACGGCACGGGACACTGCTGGGTCGTCGTCCACGGTCAGCATCACCGGTTTGCGTGATGCGGTGTCGGCATTTGCGGGGCTAGTCATCAGCGACAATTATGCGCTTGTCATGGCTGCTGCGTGGGGCCGACAGGGACGGTCGGACAATTCGCTAACAGCGATTTTGGCCAGCAGGAATCAGCGGGTATCGTGGAGCAACGGTGCTTCATCGCGCTGGTTTCTTGCGTGCCCTGTCCTAGGAATTTCCTGTCACTGGCTCACGTTGTAGGGCCAGCGCATGCTGCGCTAATACGGGCGTAGATGCAACGAAACCAACGACGAGGATTCGAAGAGAAGTATGGCCAAGAAGGACGGCGCCATCGAGGTCGAGGGCCGTGTGGTCGAGCCCCTGCCCAATGCGATGTTCCGCATTGAGCTGGAAAACGGCCACAAGGTGCTTGCCCACATCAGCGGCAAGATGCGGCAGCACTACATCCGCATCCTGCCCGAGGACCGGGTGGTGGTGGAGTTGTCTCCCTACGACCTGTCCCGGGGCCGCATCGTGTACCGCTACAAGTAGCCCAGCCCGAATACGCAACCGACGAGAAGACAGAACAGGATCTGAACAGCCGTGAAGGTGAACCCGAGCGTCAAGCCGATCTGCGACAAGTGCAGGGTTATCCGTCGGCATGGACGGGTCATGGTCATCTGCTCTGACCCGCGCCACAAGCAGCGTCAGGGCTAGTCAGCCTGCTGCGTCTAGGCGCTTACAACTGAATACAGACCTCCCAGCACCACTGAACGCTCGGCTTCTCTACAAGACGAGACCTTCAGCCACGTCCGGAACGGAGGCCGGGCCCCGGAGCCGTGAGTTGTTGTCAGGGCCAGGGAACGGGCTGGGAATTGAGACCTCCGCATAGAGAAGGAATGCCACCCCATGGCTCGATTGATGGGCGTTGACCTGCCGCGCGACAAGCGCATGGAGGTCGCGTTGACGTACATCTTCGGCGTCGGCCGAACCCGCTCCAACGAAATCCTGGCCGCGACCGGGATCGACAAGGATCTGCGCACCAAGGACCTCACCGACGATCAGGTGACCCAGATGCGCGACTACATCGAAAGCAATCTCAAGGTCGAGGGTGACCTGCGCCGGGAGACGCAGGCCGATATCCGGCGCAAGATCGAGATCGGCTGCTACCAGGGCCTTCGGCACCGCCGCGGCCTGCCCGTGCGCGGTCAGCGCACCAAGACCAATGCGCGTACCCGCAAGGGCCCGAAGCGCACCATCGCCGGCAAGAAGAAGGCCAGGTAAGTCATGCCCCCAGCAAAAAAGGCTGCTGCTTCCGCGCCGAAGAAGGGTCAGAAGACCCGGCGGCGGGAAAAGAAGAACGTCCCGCACGGCGCCGCGCACATCAAGAGCACGTTCAACAACACGATCGTGACGATCACCGACCTGCAGGGCAACGTCCTGGCCTGGGCGTCGTCCGGTCACGTCGGCTTCAAGGGGTCGCGTAAGTCGACGCCGTTCGCCGCACAGCTGGCCGCCGAGAACGCCGCCCGCAAGGCGCAGGAGCACGGCGTCAAGAAGGTCGACGTGTTCGTGAAGGGCCCGGGTTCGGGCCGCGAGACCGCGATCCGTTCGCTGCAGGCCGCGGGCCTGGAGGTCGGCGCGATCTCCGACGTCACCCCCCAGCCGCACAACGGCTGCCGCCCGCCCAAGCGTCGCCGGGTCTAGGGAAGAGGATTTAGATAATGGCTCGTTACACCGGACCCATCACCCGCAAGTCGCGCCGCCTCGGCGTCGACCTGGTCGGCGGGGATCAGTCGTTCGAGAAGCGTCCCTACCCGCCCGGCCAGCACGGCCGCGCGCGGATCAAGGAGAGCGAATACCGTCAGCAGCTGCAGGAGAAGCAGAAGGCCCGCTTCACCTACGGCGTCATGGAGAAGCAGTTCCGCCGTTACTACGCAGAAGCGGCGGGCCGTCCCGGCAAGACCGGTGACGAGCTGCTGCAGATCCTGGAAAGCCGGCTCGACAACGTCGTGTACCGCTCGGGTATCGCCCGCACGCGCCGCATGGCCCGTCAGCTGGTGAGCCACGGCCACTTCACCGTCAACGGCGTCAAGGTGACCATCCCCAGCTATCGGGTGTCGCAGTACGACATCATCGACATCAAGGGCAAGTCGCTGAACACCGTGCCATTCCAGATCGCCCGTGAGACTGCCGGCGACCGTCCGATCCCCGGCTGGATCCAGGTGGTCGGCGAGCAGCAGCGGATCCTGGTCCACCAGCTACCCGAGCGCGCCCAGATCGAGGTCCCGCTCACCGAGCAGCTCATCGTCGAGTACTACTCGAAGTAAGACCGCTGGAACTCTTCACGGCATCCGCCGTGCGGGGACCTAAACGGCATCAAATAGCGGGTGCCGAGAAGGAGATAACGAAACACCATGCTGATTTCACAGCGACCGACTCTGTCCGAAGAGGTCATCAGCGACAGCCGTTCGCAGTTCGTCATCGAGCCGCTGGAGCCGGGTTTCGGCTACACGCTGGGTAACTCGCTGCGGCGCACGCTGCTGTCCTCGATCCCGGGCGCAGCGGTCACCAGCATTCGCATCGACGGTGTGCTGCACGAGTTCACCACCGTGCCGGGTGTCAAGGAAGACGTCACCGACATCATCCTGAACCTGAAGAGCCTGGTCGTCTCGTCCGAAGAGGACGAGCCGGTCACCATGTACCTGCGCAAGCAGGGTCCGGGCGAGGTCACCGCGGGTGACATCGTGCCGCCGTCCGGCGTGACCGTGCACAACCCGGAGATGCACATCGCGACCCTGAACGACAAGGGCAAGCTCGAGATCGAGCTCGTCGTCGAGCGTGGCCGTGGTTACGTCCCGGCCGTGCAGAACAAGGCGTCGGGTGCTGAAATCGGCCGCATCCCAGTCGATTCCATCTACTCGCCGGTGCTGAAGGTCACCTACAAGGTGGACGCCACCCGTGTCGAGCAGCGCACCGATTTCGACAAGCTGATCCTCGACGTCGAGACCAAGAGCTCGATCGGCCCCCGTGACGCGCTGGCGTCTGCGGGTAAGACGCTCGTCGAATTGTTCGGTCTGGCACGGGAACTCAACGTCGAGGCCGAGGGCATCGAGATCGGCCCGTCGCCGGCCGAGGCCGACCACATCGCGTCGTTCGCCCTGCCGATCGACGACCTGGACCTGACCGTGCGCTCGTACAACTGCCTCAAGCGGGAGGGCGTGCACACCGTCGGCGAGTTGGTCTCGCGCACCGAGTCCGACCTGCTCGACATCCGCAACTTCGGTCAGAAGTCGATCGACGAGGTGAAGGTCAAGCTGCACCAGTTGGGTCTGTCGCTCAAGGACAGCCCGGCCAGCTTCGACCCGTCGGAGGTCGCCGGTTACGACGTGGCGACCGGCACCTGGTCCGCCGAGGCGGCCGCCTACGACGACCAGGACTACGCCGAAACCGAACAGCTGTAAAGAATCCCGTCCCGGCCCTACCTGATACGGGGGCCGGCCCCATTTAGGAGAAGTCGCAATGCCCAAGCCCACCAAGGGTCCTCGCCTCGGCGGGTCGTCTGCACACCAGAAGGCGATCCTCGCCAACCTGGCGACGGCGCTGTTCGAGCACGGCCGCATCAAGACGACCGAGCCCAAGGCGCGGGCACTGCGGCCCTACGCCGAGAAGCTGATCACCCACGCCAAGAAGGGCACGCTGCACAACCGGCGTGAGGTGCTCAAGAAGATCCGCGACAAGGACGTGGTGCACGCCCTGTTCGCCGAGATCGGACCGCATTTCGCCGACCGCAACGGTGGCTACACCCGCATCATCAAGGTCGAGAACCGCAAGGGCGACAACGCCCCGATGGCGGTCATCGAGCTGGTGCAGGAGAAGACGGTGACGTCTGAGGCCGACCGCGCGCGTCGGGTCGGTGCTTCGAAGGCCGCCGCCAAGGCTCCCGAGGCCGAGGAGCCGAAAGCCGAAGAGGCTGAAGTCGGCGACAACGTGGACGCCGCCGAAGCGGACCCCACGGAAGCCGTTGAGGCCGAGAGCAAGGACGCTGACGAGTCCTGAACGATTCGCCATTGAACGACGAGCCCGCCATCGACACCGATGGCGGGCCCGTTCGTCTTAGGCTCGACATCGCTTACGACGGAACCGAATTCGCGGGCTGGGCGACGCAATCGGGTCAGCGCACCGTCGCGGGTGTTCTCGAGGAGTCGTTGTCGACCGTATTTCGAAGCGACGTACGGTTACGCGCGGCCGGCCGGACCGACACCGGGGTGCATGCCACCGGCCAGGTCGCTCACGTCGACGTGCCCGCAGATGCGCTGCCGAACGTCTATCCGCGGACGCCGCGACCCCACCAGCCCGAGTTTCAGCCGCTGGTGCGTCGGCTCGGTCGGTTGCTACCGGCCGACGTCCGGGTGCGCCGAGTCATCCGCGCAGCAGCGGGATTCGACGCGCGGTTCTCTGCGCTGCGCCGCCACTACGTCTACCGGATCTCGACAGCCGACTACGGCGTGGACCCGCACCAGTCCCGATTCATCACCAGTTGGCCGAGGCTGCTGGATGTCGGCGCGATGGGCCTTGCCTCGCAAAAACTGCTGGGGCTCAACGATTTCGCCGCATTTTGCCGCCACCGCGACGGCGCGACGACTATTCGCGACCTGCAGCGGTTCGACTGGGAACGCGACGGCGACCTGATCGTCGCGCACGTCACCGCAGACGCGTTCTGCTGGTCGATGGTGCGTTCGCTCGTCGGCGCGGTGCTGGCAGTCGGTGAGCATCGCCGCACCCCCGACTGGTGTGCCGAATTGCTCACCGAGACAAGGCGTTCCAGTGACTATGCGGCCGCCCCGGCGCGGGGCTTGACGTTGGTCTCGGTGGATTACCCGCCGGACAAAGAATTGCGGGCGCGAACGTTGATCACCCGCGACCTGCGTACCCGGGACTAGACCTTGCCGGCGACGAAGGTGGCGGCCTGATCCACGAGGCCGGTGTCGATGTACGAGGGCTGCAGGTGGGACTGCCAGTGCAGATCCTGGATGGCGCCCGTGCAGATCGCCGTAAGCGCCAATCGTCCTGTGCGGCAACTTCTTCTGCAGGTCCGTTGACGAACGCCTGGCCGAGGGCGCCGACACCGGGGGCCTCCTCGCGGCCGCGGGCGAAGTCGCCCTCGACGTCCGGGCAGGCCGCCGATGCGGTCGGGATGGACGAGGTGGGAGCCAGGGCGGGCGCGCCCAGCAAACCGCCTGCGAACAGTGTGGCGACGGCAAAGCGGGTCAGGCTACGCATGAGCAAAAGTTAGCGAGCAAGACTAGTCGCCCGCCGATACCGACCTGTGTTTTCGATCAGCGAATGCGGCTAGGCAAGTTTGCCGGCGACGAAGTCGGCCGCCTGGTTGACCAGGCCGTCGTGGATGTAGCCGGGGGCCATGTGCTGCGACCAGTTGCCCTGCCAGCCATGCGGGTCGCCCGGTTTGCAGATGGGATCGTCCCCGTGGCACAGGTCGATGGTCCGATCGGCATAGGCCCCGTTGAGGTTCGCGATGGGCCCCACCCAGTTGCTGCCGTTGCCGAAGAGTGCGACCGCCGCGATGTGCTGATCGGACCCGGGCGGCAGGGGACTGTTGAAGCCAAGCCCCGAGATGGGAGCCGCCATCACGACATCGGTGACGGCCGCGCCGAGCGAGTAGCCGCCCAGAACGATGCGGGTGTTCGGGCAGCCGTTGATCGTGGACTGAACGTGCCCGCTCATGTCGTTCGCGCCGACATCGACCTCAGTGTTGGCCGGGTATCGGACCGCGTACAGGCTGACGTTCCTGTTGACCTTGGACCGCAGGGCACTGACGAACGCGTTACCGAGGGCTCCGGCGCCGGGTGGTTCCTCACGCCCTCGGGCGAACACCACCTCGACGTCGGAGCACGAGGCCGATGCCGTTGGGATGGTCACGAGGGCGAAAGCCGGCGCGAGCATCAACACAACGGCGCACACGGCGTGGATCGACGATCGCATAAAAGTCATGGTCCGACAGTAACGATTAGCGGAAAGCCGCGGGCTGGGTCAGGTCGACGACGGTCGGACCGGGGGCGCCGGGAACGGGCCCAGGTGCCGGACCCTGTCCCGGGCCCATGGGTCCAGGCTGACCGGAAAACGGTCCGGGGCCCGGCGGGAGGCCCAACGGGCTTCCGTCGGGACCGGTCTGCGGAAGCACCGAGAGCAGTCGGGTCCCGACGAAGCTGGCTGCCTGGCTGGTGTAGACGGGCACATAGCCGTCGGTGTGGCCCTTCCACTCGTTGCCCTGCCCGGCGTGGCAGATCGGGTCTTCGGGGTTGCAGTAGTCGACGGCCTTGGCGCCGAACATGGCGCTCTGCGCGGAGATGGTTCCGCCGCTGCGGTCGGCTGGGTTACCGAAGGTGGTGACCGCGATGATGTGGCTGGCGTACTGCTGCGGCAGCGAATCGCCCCAGCCGACGCCGCCGATCTGCGTTCCGGTGACGATGTCGACCACCGACGCGCCTTGCGAGTACCCGCCGAGCACCTGCGGGGTGTTCGGGCATTTGTCGGCCACGTCCTTGATGTGCTTGATCGCGTCCTTGGCGCCGTCGTTGCCGTGGATCTGCAGCAGGGTGGCCCGGTAGTCGACCGGGTAGGCGTCGACGTTCTTGCCGGTGACCTGCTTGATTCCGTCCGCGAGGGCCTGCCCGACGCGGCCCAGACCCTTGGGCTCGTCGGTGCCGCGGGCGAACGTCAGTGCGACATCCGGGCAGTTGTCGGCCTTGGCCGGCGGGGCCGCGGTGGGCGCAGTCACGAGCAACCCCGCGCCCAGCAATGCGGCCGCAGTCAGGTTCAAGCGGCGTGACCAGGCGCGACGGGGCGCAGACGGGCTCGGGCAGTTAATACTCACCAGGTGATTCTACGGATTTTCGGGCCTGCGGTCATATCCACGGTTAGGGATTGGCTGTGGATCGGGGAGGACCGGCCTCGCGAGCGATACCTAACGTGAGCCGGATGGCGTGGCAACCGACCGAGCGGCTGCAGATCAGCGGCGATCGGTTCCTGCGGCGGCGGCTGGAGTGCGCCCTGGTGGGCATCGATCTACGCGCAGGCATCGAGTCCGTGCGCGCGCCGGCCCGATCGATGACCGCAGGCCTCGTTGCGGCAAGCGTTGCCCTGGCCGGATGCCTCGTCCTGGCCCTCATCCGCCCGCAGCCCGAAAGCGGGTCCGCGCCGATTGTGATGGAACGAATGTCGGGAGCGCTCTACGTCCGACTCGGCGACACGCTGCATCCGGTGTTGAACCTGGCCTCGGCCCGGTTGATCGCCGGGGCGAACGCGGATCCGCAGGCGATATCGGCGTCGGCGCTCGGTCGCAGCACAATGGGGCCGCTTCTGGGGATCCCCGGTGCCCCGCATCATCTCGGGACGCCGCTCGAGGAGGGCGAATCGCAGTGGACCGTCTGCGACGGCCGCGACCGCACAACGATCATCCTCGGTGGCGGCCCGCAGTCGGGTGTGCTCGCCCACGACCAGACCCTGTTCGTCACCCCGGCTTCGGGTGGTTCTACCTATGTGTTGTCCGACGGTCGACGAGCCGTGGTGAACCCCGAAGACGTCACGGTCGCGCGCGTCGCGGGACTCGACGGCCAGACGCCATTGCCGGTGTCGTCGGTGTTGCTGAATCTCCTTCCCGAGTCGCCGCCGATTACCGCGCCGCCGATCCCGCAGTTCGGCAAGCAGGGACCTGATTCGCTGCGCGGATTTCCGGTGGGCAGTGTGCTGCGCGTCATCCGCGGCGGCGTCGACGAGTACTACGTCGTGCTCGCAGACGGTGTTCAGCGGGTGGGGCAGCTGGCCGCGGACCTCGTGCGGTTTGCGGACTCGCGCGGCAGTCGCTCGGCGATCTCGGTGGCGCCCGACATCATCCGGACCGCGAAGTCGGAGACCCCTCTGCCGGTGTCCGACTTTCCCGATCGGCCCCAGGTGGTGCCGGTGTCCGACGATGCAGCGGTCTGCGTGCGATGGGCACGCGCAGCATCGGGAAACGCCGCGGTGTCGATTTCGGTCGGCGGCCTGCCGATTCCAGCCGGGCGGGCTCCGGTTGCGCTGGCGCAGGCCGACGGAAACGGGCCCGCCGTCGACGCCGTCTACGTGCCACCGGGTCGCGCGGCCTACGTTCGATCGACGAGCCTGTCCGGCGTCAACGCTCGCGCGGGCACCCGCTATCTGATCAGCGATACCGGCATCCGCTACTCCGTGCACGACGATGGCGCGGCGCGCGATCTCGGCCTACCGGATGCGGTTGTCGCAGCGCCGTGGCCGGTGTTGGGCCGGCTGCCGGCCGGCCCGGACCTGAGCCGGGCCAATGCCTCAGTCGCGCAGGATGTTCCGACCAGAAGATTGCCGTAGCCGCGTTGTCAGCGAGCGCACCGACAGCATCATCGCCAGCACGATGGCGCAGGCTGCGGCGCCCCAGAACGCCGCCCGTCGTGGGCGGTGATCCGGCGGCGTGGGAGGCGCAGGCACGTGGATGGGAACCGGCGCGTGGGCCGTCGACGCGATCGGGTCTATCGGGCTGTCGCTGCTGGCCGCCGCGAATACATCGACAACACCGGCGCCGACCCGCTCATCCCGGCCGCCGGGTGGATGATGCGCGGTCGCCTTGATGCGTTGCATCACTTGACGCGCCGTCCACGTCGGGAATCGAGAGCGGACCAACGCCGCTAAACCACTGACAACGGGCGCGGCGTAGCTGGTGCCCGTGAGCGGAGTCGAATCTCGTTTTCCACCAATCGCATTGGCCAAGCCGTCGCCCGAGGAGCTCAGCGACAGCACCCCTTCCCCGGGCGCCGCGACATCGACCCACGGGCCGGCAAGGGTGAAGTCCGATGGTTCGCCGCGCGCGTTGACCGACCCCACGGTAAGCACGAGGTCGTCGTACCAAGCCGGGCTGACCACCACCGTGGCACCGGACTCCGGTGCGGGGCATTGGCCGGCATTGCCGGCCGCGGCGACCACGACGACGTTCTTGCGGTCGACCGCGTAGGACAGCGCCGCGCCCAGGGATCGATCATCGAGCGCCGAGTCGGCGCGAGCGCAGGCGACCGAGGAAATGTTGATCACCGATGCGCCCACATCCGCGGCGGTCCGTACCGCTCGCGCCATCGTGTCCACGTCTCCGAATCCCGATGTCGCCGAACCATTCGCGGGGCCGAATTTCGAGCTGGACTGGCGGATACTGATGATCGTGGCGTCGGGGGCGATACCGCGGAAATCGTCGGTCAAAGCGGTTGCCGCGGCGATGATCCCCGCCACTGCGGTGCCGTGCCCGTCGCAATCCTGCGTGCCATCGCCGACGGACACGTAATCGCCGCCTGCCGACAGATGCGCTAATCGCGGGTTGGGTGCGACACCGGTGTCGAGCACGGCGACGCGTTGGCCCGATCCGCGGGTCAGTCTCCACACCTGTTGCAGATCAAAGCCGAAGGATTCGTCGGTGCCGGCCTTGTGGTCCATCGACGTGACCGCGCACATCTCGCGTTGCATGGTTGGTTGTGGTGGCTTCGGCGGTGCCGGCTGTGGGAGGCGGGTGTCGTCAATCGGTGGCGGTGACACTGCACGCGCGGGTGAGGCGGCGCACGGCGGCAGCACGGCAACTGCGGCCACGGTCACGCATCGCCACAGAGTCCTCACGGCAGGTTCAGGCCGCGCACGGCGCTGTAGATTCCGCACAGCCACAGCGTCAGCGGGGTAACAGCCGCGAGCGTGAAATACTGCAACAGCTCGATGCTTCGCCGTGCGGTCGAGGGAACTGTGGTCGCGCTGGTCATGAAACCGGCATACAGCGCAACAACGCTCAGCATCATCGACAGCGATGCGATGTGCAGCGCGAGGTGTGGATTCGCCATGGCCAAGGTGACAAGTGCGGCGCCGAGCGTGATGGCGCCGCACACGATAGATGACGCGGAGTGCCGGATGTCGTGGCGTGTGCGGGCCCGCAGAATCAGGATGCTGCCGGTCACGGTGGCGAACATGATGTGCGGGAGCGAAGGCTCAGTGAGCACGCCGACAGCTCCCAGGGTTGTCGCAGCGGAGAACGCCGCGATCAAGCTGGTCAGCCAGCTGTGCGCTCGAATGGCTCTCGCTTGCAACTGATCATCGACTGATCCAGGCGATAGCCGTGCGATCGTGATCGACGCGGACGGCGAGGCTTCGATCAAGGCCAACGACAGGGCGGCCATCCCCGCGCCAACGGCCGGCAACGGTGCGGCGGACATCACGCACACCACGGCGGCGGTGGAACACGCTGCCGCACAGCACATCAGCGCCGTGAATACGGCTGTATGACAGGAAATCACCCGAATGAGCGCCGCGGCCGCCGTCGCGGCGGCGGTCCCGAGTACCGCGTTGGCAGCACCTGGGCCGCCGGGAACGGCAACCCATCCAGCTAGTGCGCTGAATGCGGTGGCAAGCATGCCCAGTGTCAGTCCCGCGCCATCCTCACCGATGCGATAAGCGATCGCCGCCGCCAGCAACGACAGGAGGCCGATCGTTGCGGCAACGCCAACACAATCCGCGCGGTGTGCGTCGCCGGCTCCGAATGCGTCGATCCACAGCACTCCTACGCTGACACCGGCCAAGCCGCTCGCGACCAGCGTGCCGGCGAAGTGGGACGCGCGCGGATTCCACCGCTGCTCAACGGTGGCGATGGCAGCCGAGACCGCCTCGGCCGCGTCGTCGAACCGTGCAGTCGGCACGCCCCCCGTTAGATGGATCAACGTCAACGCGGTCCCGTCGCGGATCCCGCTTTCGCTCAGAGTCTTTGACCCGTCGAGTACGACGCCGCCGGCATCAGATAGGGCGTACAAGACTGGGTCGACAGCGACATTGGCTGCTTTCGCAAGGGTGTGAGTAATCGATGGAAGCAAAGCCTCGAGCGGTACCGCGGCCGGCAGCGTCACGTCGACGCTGACGTCGTCAACGTGGACGGACAGCCGACGAAGCCCTGCGGGTGATTGCACAGATACGGACGCTAGCTCGTGGTGCCGCAGCGCGTATGCGTTGATCCACAAGCGACTTGCCGCCGGTTCGCGCGGTGCCTAGCGTCCCGCAGCATGCCGTTTGACAGCGAGGCGACCGTGGAACACCACGTGCCCGAACGCCTGTCTCCGCCGGCGTGCGAGAAGGGCGACATTGTTGTCACGGCGCCGCAGGAGGCGACCAACTCCGCGCGTCCGAACCAGCTGATTGGGTTCCTGCCGATCGTGTCCGCCGTCGCAACGGTGGGGGCGATGGCGGCGGCCCACCTTGCCCGACCGTCGCTGGCGCGCAATCCGCTATTCATGTTGTTCCCGCTCGTGATGCTGGTGTCCGCCCTGGTCACGGTGCTATCCAATGCCGACCGGCGGCGGGCGGAGCTCACTGCCCAGCGCGCAGATTATTTCGGTTATCTGGCCGACATGCGAGCCATCGCGGTGAAAACTGCTGTGGTGCAGCGTGAGTCGGCCATCTGGTGCCATCCCGAACCCGCCACCCTGTGGACTCTGGTGGGCGGGTGCCGAATGTGGGAGCGGGGGACTGAGGATGCGGATTTCTGTCGGGTGCGGATTGGTGTGGGAACGGTGCCGCTTGTCAGACGTCTGAGTGTTCCTGCCGTGCAACATCGGCAGGAACCGGTGAGCGCGGCGGCCCTGCAGAGCTTTGTCGCCGTGCATTCGGTCGTTCGGGAGGCGCCGATCTCGGTCTCCTTGCGCACACCGCTGAGCATCTGCGGCGACGCATCGCGGGCGCGCGCCCTCGTGCGGGCCATGGTGTGCCAGTTGGCGGTCATGCACAGTCCGACCGTGGTCGGGGTTGCCGCCATTGTAAGCGACCGAAGCCGACCGGACTGGGAGTGGCTGAAGTGGTTGCCGCACAACCAACATCCCCACGCATCGGACGAGGTGGGCCCGGCGCGGATGGTCTACTCGTCGCTGCCGGCGGCGTGTGAAGCGCTTGATCTACCGGGGCGGCGCATCGTGGTCATCGTTGACGACGGTGGGGAGCAACCGGACGACGTTGCCTACGAAGGCATGACGCTGCTGACCATCCAGGCCGGGGATGGCGACCCGGTGGTCGTCACATCGGGTGAAACTGATGTCGCGCAGACCGATCGGCTGAGTTACGACGCGGCGCTGGTATGTGCGCAACTACTGGCCGGCTTCCGGCCCGGCCGCTGGGAAGCGTCGCCGAACGGCGCCCACTGGGCGGATTTAGTCCGCCGGCGCGGCCGAAGCCTGTGTGTTCCTGTGGGCACGACATCCACCGGTAAGCCGGTTGAGTTGGATATCAACGAGGCCGCCGCGAACGGGATGGGACCACACGGACTGTGCATTGGCGCAACGGGTTCCGGGAAGTCAGAGTTCCTGCGGACCGTCGCGCTCGGCATGATCGTCGGGCACTCGCCTGAAGAACTCAACCTGGTGTTGGTCGACTTCAAAGGTGGTGCGACCTTCTCCGGTCTGGAACCCGCGCCGCACGTGGCCGCCGTCATCACAAACCTCGCCGACAAGGCCGCCCTGGTTGCCCGGATGCGCGACGCGCTGATGGGCGAGATGAACCGTCGGCAAGAGGTGCTGCGCGAAGCGGGAAACCTCGACGGGATCGCGGCCTACCAACGCCGGCGGCGGGGGGACCCCGAGCTGGAGCCGCTGCCGGCGTTGTTCATCATCGTCGACGAGTTCTCGGAATTGCTCAGCCAGCATCCTGATTTCGCCGATGTCTTCGCGGCTATCGGCCGGCTGGGACGTTCGCTCGGCGTCCATCTGCTGCTGGCAAGTCAACGACTCGATGAAGGCAGGATGCGCGGTCTGGAATCCCATCTGTCGTATCGCGTAGGCCTGAAAACGCTGTCGGTCAACGAATCTCGAATGGTCCTTGGTACGTCGGACGCCTACGATCTTCCCGCCACGCCGGGCGCCGCGTACCTGCGCGTCGGCACGGATGTGCCGCTGCGATTCCACACCGCGTTCGTCTCCGGCCCTACCGCCGCAAGAGAGCCCGTAGCGTCGGGTGCGGCGTCATCCTGTATCCGTGAATTCACGGCAGCGCCCGTCGGCCCGGTCTGCGTTGATCGCGGCATCGGGGCCGAATCCGCCGAGCGCCCTACCGTGTTGCAGACGATCGTCGAGCGGCTATCCGGAAACGGTCCCCGAGCACGCGCGGTCTGGCTGCCGCCTCTGGCGGCATCGCCGGCGCTGGAGACCGTCCTGCGCGAGTTCGAACCGAGCCGCCCCCTCGCAGTGCCCATCGGTATCGTCGACCGACCATTCGAACAGCGACGTACGCCGCTGATCGCCGATTTGAGCGGGGCCGCAGGCAATGTCGCGCTCGTCGGTGCGCCACAGTCGGGAAAGTCGACGGCGCTGCGCACACTGATCACTGCGCTCGCCATGACGCACGATCCGCGAACGGTGCAGTTCTACTGCCTCGACTTCGGCGGCGGCTCGCTGGCTTCGGTACGCGACTGGCCGCACGTCGGCTCCGTCGCGGGACGAGCCGATCCGGAACGGGTGCGGCGCACAATCGCTCGGTTGGCCGCCGTCATTCGGTCTCGTGAGGAGTTGTACCGCGAGCACGGTGTCGAGTCGATGGCTCATTACCGAAAGCTCAAGGCGAGCCGAGATAGATTGTGCGACGGTTTCGGTGACGTCTTTCTCGTCGTTGATGGCTGGCTGAGCCTGCAACGCGAAGTCGACACGGCAGAGCTATCGATCACCGCCCTTGCCGCCGAGGGGCTTTCGTACGGCGTCCACGTCGTGATCGCCGCGACGCGTTGGCCCGAGATCAGGCCCGCGCTGCGGGACCAGATCGGCACCCGTATCGAGTTGCGGCTTGGCGACCCGGCGGATTCGGAATTGGACCGTCGGCGGGCTCAGCAGGTGCCCGAGAGTAATCCTGGCCGGGGGTTGACTCACGGCGGCCTGCACATGGTGATTGCGCTACCGCAGACCTCGACGCCCAGTCGTCTGGACCGCTGGAAGGCGCCACCGATCCCGGTTCTACCGGCGCACATCGAGCACAGCCGTGTCGTCGAGCAAGCCTGTGGGACCGGGCTCGTCCTCGGCGTCGAAGAGACCGAGCTGCGGCCGTTGACAATCGATTTCACGCGACAACCGCACCTCCTGATCTTCGGCGACGGCGAATGCGGGAAGACCACGACGTTGCGCACGCTGTGCCATGAACTGCTCAGAACGACGACCGCGGCGGAGAGTCAGCTTTTCATCGTCGACCCGCGCCGCTCGCTGCTGGGTGTTGTCGACACCGAATCCACTTGGCTAGGTGGCTACTTGGCATCGGCGGATGCGGTCGTCGAGTTGGTGGAGTTGCTGCACCAACGGATGCCGCCGCCACATGTGACGCCGGCGCAACTGCGAGACAGGTCTTGGTGGTCGGGGCCCGAAATCTACGTCCTGGTAGACGATTACGACTTTCTCATCGGTCACCCACTGGCGCCGCTGGTCGATGTGCTTCGGTACGCGCGAGACGTTGGTTTGCATTTGGTGGTGGCGCGCCGCACCAGCGGTGCGGCGCGGGCCATGTTCGAGCCGTTGCTTGCCGAAATGCGCGATGCCGGTTGCATGACCTTGCTCATGAGCGGAAGCCCCGACGAGGGCCTGACGATCGGGCCGGTGCGCCCGTCGCGTATGCCACCCGGGCGCGGTCTGTTGATCACGCGGCGCGGCGATCCTCAGCTCATCCACGTGGGCTGGACGCCTCCGCCGTGAGGTCCCACGTCATCGATGTGGGCCCGACCTCGATTCGCCGATTATGTTGCGGCGGAGCCACTGTGGTCGATCTCGAATTGGAGCAGTCCGCTTTCGAGTGCATCGACGACACAGTGGCGCTGTTCGACCTTCGTCCGGTCAGCGTGGCCTCGCTCTGGCTGCGCATGCTGGAGTCGATCCACTGCGGCGCCGAAGCAGTGATTGTTGTTCACCCCTCCTGGTGGTCGTCGGCACGCATCGACGTCGTCGCGGCTGCCGCGAATACATTGGTGGATGGCGCGGAGGTTCGGACACGCTCGTCCCTGCTGGGGCCCGCGGAATTAATCGTCGAAATCGTCGAAGATTTCGTTGTGGTCATCGGTACCGAGACGGTTGTTGAGCGCCGCTGCGGCCGCCAGGCGGCGGTGGTGGACGCCGTCGTGCGGGCCGTTCTCACGATGGCCGGGGACACCGTGGTGATCGATGCCCCGTCGGCAGTCCCGGGGGCCCGCGCCTTGGCGGCAGCGGTCGCGAAAGCAATGCCCACTTCGTCCGGCATGGCCGCGGTGCTCGTGGACGATCTCCGCTTCAGAAGGATTGCTGGCGAGCTCAAATCAAGCGCGCAGACTCACCGCGCGGCGCCGGTGCGACCGCGATGGCCGCTCGCCTCGCTGGTGCTCTTGGCGGCACTGCCGGTCGGTGTCGGCTCGCTTCGACATCACCCGGAACCACCGCACTTTCTGACAACCCTCGCCGTGGAAGGCCATGTTGCCGTGGAGGTTCCGGCCGAATGGACGATGCGACGCATCATCGCCGGCCCGGGTTCGGCAAGGGTGCAATTCACGTCCACGGCAGATCCGGAGGTGGCGTTGCATGTCACCCAGTCACGCGTCGCGCTGGCGGGTCTGGACGCGACCGCTGAGTTTCTCAAGCGAGCAATCGATGAGGCTCCCGATCGCGTCTTCGTCGACTTCAATCCTGCCGACCGCCACGCAGAACGTCCGGTCGTGACGTATCGCGAGGTTCGG
The DNA here is from genome assembly GCA_963822655.1 of uncultured Actinomycetota bacterium. GTDB lineage: Bacteria > Actinomycetota > Actinomycetes > Mycobacteriales > Mycobacteriaceae > Mycobacterium. The sequence goes on along the minus strand of CAWGIJ010000006.1, from coordinate 101,693 downwards.
TCAGGCCATGACATCCGCTGGACAGTGTGGGTGGATAAGGCGATCCGGATCAGCATCGGTTGCCAGAGTCGCAGCGGTCATGCCGAGGCCGTCGGCGACGTGTGTGAATTGGCGGTTCGGTCGGCGCGCGCAATCGACTGAATTCGCGGGAACCGAATCGCACCGGTCCGAGTCCTACCTGTTATGAGCACACTCAGCACCGATTTCGACCTGATGCGGTCGGTCGCGGCAGCCGTTGATACCCGTAATGAGGAGATTCGCGCGGCGCTGCAGGCGTTCATCGTTCACATGAGTGCGGTACCGCAATCGGTATGGGGCGGTATGGCGGCGGCGCGATTCAAGGATGTCGTCCACCGCTGGGACTGCGAGTCGACGAGTTTGTACCACGCACTGCACGGCATCGCGAAAACCATTCGCTATAACGAGGTCGCTCTGCGCGAGGCGGCCGATGAACATGCGCGGCACATCGGCGCGGCTGCCGGAAGTCTGTGAGGACGGGGCGATGGATTCGCGAGTGTCCTACAACTTCGACGAGATCGAAGTGTCCGTCCGCCAGGAGATCCATGCCGCTTCGTCGCAGTTCAATGCCGCGTTGCAGGAGTTGAGAGCCCAGGTAGCACCGCTGCAGGAGTTGTGGACGCGCGAAGCCGCTACCGCGTACGGCGTCGAGCAGCTCAGGTGGCATCAGGCCGCGAATGCACTCAACGACATCTTGATGGACCTCGGAAACGCGGTTCGGGATGGCTCCGACGACGTCGCCGCCGCAGACCACCGCGCTGCGGGGGTGTGGGCCCAGCAGGGGCGCTGACCCCTCTCAGACTCTGCGCGGTTCCGTTGGTAAGGAGAGACCGGCGGAACCGCGCAGTTCTTTTCAGCCCCAGGAGTCACACCAGCACCGTCTCTCGGGCGGTGCCCTTTTGTGAAATCGTGACCACATGCGATAGCACTCGGCAAGGTGATATCGCATGTGGTCATAAAACGAAAAAAGAGAGTCCCCGCGGACAGGCGAAGGATGGGACTGGCGGTTCATCTGAGGTTTCAGCGGGCCCCCGTTTGACGCGTTTTGACCTGCGCTGATATCCGCCGGTAAGCTGCTCCGTTGGCGTGCGGAACGCGGGACTCGGGTCAACGTCGGTCGCCGAGACATCCCATCCGCACAATGCCTGACCGACACCCGGGTCACCGGGATCCACCCGAGAGAAGAGAAGGTAAGCGCGTGTCCACATACGTGCCTAAGGCGGGTGACACCACGCGGACGTGGTACGTCATCGACGCCCAGGACGTGGTGCTCGGTCGCCTTGCCGTGGCGGCAGCCAACCTGCTGCGCGGTAAGAACAAGCCCACATTCACCCCCAACGTCGACGGCGGTGACTTCGTCATCATCGTCAACGCGGAAAAGGTCGCTCTGAGCGGCGACAAAGAACACAAGAAGCTGGCCTACCGTCACTCGGGTTACCCGGGCGGGCTGAAGAGCCGCACGATCGGTGAGTTGCTGGAGAAGCACCCCGACCGTGTCGTGGAGAAGGCCATTGTCGGGATGATCCCGAAGAACAAGTTGGGCCGTCAGATCCAGCGCAAGCTGCACGTCTACGCCGGCCCGCAGCACCCGCACGCCGCGCAGCAGCCGACCCCGTACGAGATCAAGCAGGTGGCCCAGTGACCGAGACCGCAGCAACCGAATCCGCAGCAACCGAAGCCGAGGTCGTCGTCGAAGAGGTCGTCGAGGCTGAAGCAGCCCCGGCGCCGCGCGAAGACCACATCGTCATCGAGCGCCCGATCCAGACCGTCGGCCGCCGCAAGGAAGCCGTCGTCCGGGTCCGTCTGGTGCCTGGCACCGGCAAGTTCGACCTCGACGGCCGCACCCTGGAGGCGTACTTCCCGAACAAGGTGCACCAGCAGCTGATCAAGGCTCCACTGGTGATCGTGGACCGGGTGGACGCGTTTGACGTCTTCGCCCACCTCGACGGCGGCGGCCCGTCCGGCCAGGCCGGCGCGCTGCGTCTGGCGATCGCCCGGGCGCTGATCATCGTTCAGCCCGATGACCGGCCCGCGCTGAAGAAGGCCGGCTTCCTGACGCGTGACCCGCGTGCCACCGAGCGTAAGAAGTACGGCCTCAAGAAGGCCCGTAAGGCGCCGCAGTACAGCAAGCGCTGATCCAGGCGGCGATTACGGCCGCGTACCGGTTGGGTCGCACTCCGGCGAATCCTTTTGTCGTTTGTGTGCGCGGTCACCAACTGTGAGAGGTTAGTCCGCATGGGTCGACTTTTCGGCACTGATGGCGTCCGTGGGGTTGCCAATCGCGAGCTCACCGCCGAGCTCGCGTTGGCCCTCGGCGCCGCCGCCGCACGCCGTCTGACCAGGGCGGGAAGTGGACGTCGCCGCGTAGCGGTTATCGGTCGCGATCCCCGGGCCAGCGGCGAGATGCTGGAAGCCGCGGTGATCGCCGGCCTGACCAGCGAAGGCGTCGACGCGCTGCGCTGCGGCGTGCTGCCGACCCCCGCGGTCGCCTACCTCACCCACGCCTACGACGCGGATTTCGGCGTGATGATCTCGGCGTCGCACAACCCGATGCCCGACAACGGGATCAAGATCTTCGGTCCGGGCGGGCGCAAGCTCGACGACGCGACCGAAGACCAGATCGAGGATCTGGTCGCTGGCGGCCCGGGTCTGCGTCCGGTGGGCGCCGACCTCGGCCGCGTCGTCGATGCCGAGGACGCACTCGACCGCTACCTGCGTCAGGTGGGCAAGGCCGGCACCACCGTCCCACTCGACGGCCTGTCCGTCGTGGTCGACTGCGCGCACGGCTCCGCCTCCGCGGCCGCCCCGCGCGCTTACCGAGCGGCTGGTGCGCGGGTCATCGCGATCAACGCCGAACCCAACGGTCTCAACATCAATGACCGTTGCGGCTCAACACATCTCGATGTGGTGCGAGCGGCGGTTCTCGAGCATGGCGCCGACCTCGGCCTGGCCCACGACGGCGACGCCGACCGGTGCCTGGCCATCGATGCCGCCGGCGACATCATCGACGGGGACGCCATCATGGTGGTGCTCGCGCTGGCGATGCAGGAGTCCGGCGAACTGGCGCACAACACGCTGGTCGCCACCGTGATGAGCAACCTCGGCCTGCATCTGGCGATGCGCGCGGCCGGGGTCGAGGTCCGCACCACCAGCGTGGGTGACCGATACGTGTTGGAAGAGCTGCGATCTGGCAAGTTCAGCTTGGGCGGTGAGCAGTCCGGACACATCGTGTTGCCTGGTCTGTCGACCACCGGCGACGGCATCCTGACCGGCCTGCGGCTGATGTCGCGGATGGCGCAGACCGGCACGCCGCTGGCCCAGCTGGCGTCCGCGATGCACACCCTGCCGCAGGTGCTGATCAACGTCGACGTCACCGACAAGGCTGCCGCCGTGGCCGCGCCGTCGGTGCAGACCGCGGTCCAAGAGGTCGAGGACGAACTCGGTGACACCGGTCGAATCCTGTTGCGGCCCTCGGGAACCGAGCAGATGATCCGGGTCATGGTGGAAGCCGACGACGAACACGTCGCCCATCGCCTCGCCGCGCATGTCGCCGACACGGTGCGCGCGACGCGATAACTGCGGAACCATTCCGCAATTTGTTGCGTCGAATTGGTTATGGCACAACGAGACGCATTCGTCGACGCTGCAGCTGTGCATGCCGTCGCGAACAGGTTTGACGACACAGCACACCTCATCGAGGGAGCGGTGCGAAGCCATTTCGCCCGGTTGGCCTTCGATGGCACCACCTCGGGTCGCGGTTATATCGGCCAGGGCGACGCGCTTCGGTTCGCCCTGCACCGGCTCAGCGGCGAGCTGTCGGAATGGGCGCGGGCGAGCATGGAAGTCGCGATAGCGCTGCGGGCCAGCGCCGATCGCTATGCCGACGCCGATCAACTGGCCGCGGCGCGGATCGCCTGATGGCCGACCGATACGACGTCGCTGCCCGGCTTGCCGAGGGTCAGTCCGCGCTGGATCACATCCAGACCTACGTGCAGGCCTGCCACGCGCTCGGCTACCAGCAGCCTGACCTCACCGCGCGCCCGTCGCAGGTCGGGGACTGGTATGAAACCGAAGCCGGGCTGGACTTGCGGGTTCTCGACCGCGATGCGACCGAACTGCGCGTCGCCCGCACCGCGCTCGAGGAGGCGCTGTGGGTACAGCGCACCCAGGTCACCGAGCTCGCGGCGGCGTGGCGGGGATCGGGTGCCGAGTCGGCGGCGCACTTCCTCCAGCGTCATTGCGATGCCGCGGAGGAGGTGGTCGCGCATGTGCGCGCCGCCGCGGAGCAATGCGCCGCCCTGGGTGACGGCGTGTGGCAGGCCGTCGACGGGAAGGTCGCGACCACCGTGGCGATCGACGAACGCCATGCCCCGGACCGGTCGACGTGGCTCGCTGCCGCGCAGACGGTGGTGGTCGGGTCTGGCGACCGGTCGACAGCCGAGCTCATCGTTCATCAGAAGGTTATGCCCTTTGTGGACAGCGATATTCGTAACGACTGGCTCGCTGCGGTCAGTGCGGCCAGCGCTTCGGTGGCCGCGTGCTACGACACGGCCATCCACGCGTTGTCATCGACGCGCGACGTGCGTTTCGACATCCCCGGCGAACTGGGCCCGAGGTGGCAACCGGTAGCCGAGGACCGCGCGGTTGCCGAGGTGCTGCCGGCGACGACCCTGCCGGCGAGCCCAGTGCCGACGGCGCCGGCCGCGGCGCCGGTTTCGGCGCCCGCGGTAGACGCACCCGACGACTTGGCAGCGGCGCCGCTCGATGACCCATCGCTGGGTTGTCCAGTGGCACAGGCGGTCTCGGTGGGCTGGGCGGCATGACCGGTGGCCTGGGTGGCATTGTGGGAAGTATCGTCGACGGCCTGGGCGGCCTACTGGGTTCGCTGATGGGAGGTGGCTCGGGCATGGGGCGCGAGCCGATCGACCTCGATGACGCGGACGACCCCCGGGTCGATGACGCCGGGGAGTTGGAGGATGCCGAGGAGCCGGCCGTGCTCGACGAGGAGGCGGCGCCAGCCGCGCCGGTCGCTGAAAGCCAGCCTGCAGCAGGCGAATCCGTCGCGCTCCCGGTGACCCGCCACCGCCGACTGACGAGCCATCGCCGGAGTCGCCGCCCCAGCCCGTCGGGGCGACACCGTGTGAGATCGCGGAGGATCAACTGCCGCAGGTCGGCCAGTGAGGCTCAGCCCTTGATCAGCGCGACGAACTTTTCCTCGGGCGTCAAGGGCGCAGCTTCCTCGCCTATCGGCAACGTCTTGGGCAGTTGTACTTCCGGATCGGCGAAATCGGCGTACGTCTTGTCACCGTTGAGCATGTACAGCAGATAGCCGGTCAGCAGCGCGCGAATAATCTTCTGAGTCTTGCGATCTGGGCCGCCCAGACCGAACGCCGTCGTCAAGCGTCGCCCCTCCGCCAGCCCGTTGGCATCGGCCTTGGCGACGATCCGCAGCGCCGCGGTGTCCCACGCCTGCCAGAGTTCAATCGCGTTGGAGCGCAACGCCTTTGCTGATCCTGGCGCGGCAAACACCACGCCGGGCACGCGCAGTGCAGCGGCCGGCTGCTCGGCTGACGGGGTAGTGACCGCGGGGAAAATGGCGGCCGCGGCCTGCGGCTTGGCCTTCATTCCGGCGGCGGCGAACACCGCGGCCGAGGCCGCCGAAGCCGTGCCCGATCACGCCGAGCTTGTCGGGATGCACGCTGATCTTGCCCGGGCCCAGTCGAACCCCGGTGGCGATGTCCAACGCAGTGCCCATGTCGAAGGCCAGATTCAGCACCGATGGCGCGACGCCGCGTTCGGTGTCGGGGGCCGCCGCGACGATGCCCCATGATGCCAGGTGTTCCAGCACACCCGAATACCGCGCCACACCGGTGAGCCAATCGTGGCCGAACGCCACGGCCGGCAAGTGCAGACCCGCCTCAGGCGTGTAGACCACGCCGGGCAGCCCCGCGAAAGCCAGATCGCCACGCAACACCGTGTGCGGACCGCGTCGGCTCAGGGCCCCGACGAGCTTGCTGGTCTTTGCCACCCGATGACGGTAACGCACGCCCTCGCGAGTCCGGATACCTCGCAGTCAGAGCAAATCAGTTGATATCAAGCTGATTGACAGGACATCGCCAGCCAACACGCCCACGACGCGCGTTTCGGCGACGGATCCGGGTGGTACGACGGGCTCATGAACCTCAAACGCATCGCAGCCGCGGCTGCACTCACTACCGGCCTCGGACTCACCGGCGTCGGCGCCGCGAACATCGCCCAGGCGCAGCCGACGGCCCCGCTTCCGGATTACCACTGGTGTCCCGGTCAGTTCTACGACCCGCACTGGGGACCCAACTGGGACATGGGTCGCTGTCACGACGACTTCTACTTCGACGGCGAGCCTCGCGACCAAGCGCACTGGCACGGCTACGGCCCCTGGCGCCCTTGAATCGACCCACCCGTCCACCGATAGCAGCCGCCCCAATCCGGGGCGGCTGCCTTATTTTGTGGACCCGTCGCAGCCCAGGGCACAGTCGTTAATTAAAAGCCGACGGGTTTGCGTATTGAAACCTATTCAATACCAAGGATATTCACAGGAAGACATAACAATTTTAGCCAGCTAAATGTTTAGCTGAGGGGCCTCCGGGTGATACCAAGGAATCGTGATGAATATCAAACGAATCGCAGCTGCGACTGCCATCGCCTCGGGTTTCGGACTCGTGGGCGTGGGCGTGGCGAGCGTCGCGGAGGCCATGCCGATGGCCCCGGTGCCGAGCTATCACTGGTGTCCCGGTCAGTTCTGGGACCCGGGTTGGGGTAACAACTGGGGCTGGGACCGTTGCCACGATGACGGCTACTGGGACGGTGAACCGCGCGACGCGGGCCACTGGCACGGCAATGGCCCCTGGAACGGCGGCCCAGGTTGGGACAACCGCGGCCCGGGCTGGGACAACCACGGTGGGCCTGGGTGGGACAACCACGGTGGGCCTGGGTGGGACAACCACGGCGGGCCCGGGTGGGACGACCACAACGGCTACCACCACTAAGCGCTGGCGCACCCGACATAACTCGATAGATATCTGACCTTTCCCAGGTCAGCAGCGTGCAGCCGTCCCCGTTGGGGCGGCTGCATTGCGTTGCCGGGACCCTTCGCCCGCGCATCGGGGTCCGCAACTGCACTATCCTGACGGGCTATGTGCGGAATCGTCGGCTACGTCGGGCACCAGCCTGCCCTCGATGTCGTCGTCGACGCCCTGCGCCGGATGGAGTACCGCGGATACGACTCGGCCGGGATTGCGCTTGTCGATGGCGACGGTGACCTGACGGTGCGGCGGCGGGCCGGCCGGCTGGCGAACCTGGAGGAAGCGCTCGCCGACACCGACCCGGCGTCCCTGCGCGGCACGACCGGTCTCGGCCACACCCGCTGGGCAACGCATGGCCGCCCGACCGACCGCAACGCGCACCCGCACCGCGACGCCGCGGGCAAGATCGCGGTCGTTCACAACGGCATCATCGAGAACTATGCGCCCTTACGCCAGGAGCTCGAGCAGGCGGGCGTCGAGTTTGCCAGCGACACCGACACCGAGGTCGCTGTTCACCTAGTTGCCAGGGAGTACCACCACGGCGAGGCGGCCGGAGATTTCGCCGCTTCGGTACTCGCCGTGTTGCGCCGACTCGAAGGCCACTTCACTCTGGTCTTCACCAACGCCGACGACCCGGGCACGATCGTCGCGGCGCGCCGCTCGACGCCGCTGGTGGTCGGCATTGGGAAGGGCGAGATGTTCGTCGGCTCCGACGTGGCTGCCTTCATCGGACACACCCGCGAGGCCGTCGAACTCGGCCAAGACCAGGCCGTTGCGATCACCGCCGACAGCTACCGGATCACCGACTTTCACGGCAACGACGTGACGGCGACCGCTCGTACTTTCCACATCGATTGGGACGTAGACGCCGCCGAAAAGGGTGGCTACGAGTACTTCATGCTCAAGGAGATCGCCGAGCAGCCCACCGCGGTCGCCGACACTCTGCTCGGGCACTTCGTCGACGGGCGCATCGTGCTCGACGAGCAGCGCCTGTCGGATCAGGAACTGCGCGAGATCGACAAGGTCTTCATCGTCGCCTGCGGCACGGCTTACCACTCCGGGCTGCTGGCCAAGTATGCGATCGAGCACTGGACGCGGTTGCCTGTCGAGGTCGAGCTGGCCAGCGAATTCCGTTACCGCGACCCGGTTTTGGACCGCAGTACGCTCGTCATCGCGATCTCGCAGTCGGGGGAGACCGCCGACACGCTGGAAGCCGTGCGGCACGCCAAGGAGCAGAAGGCCAAGGTGTTGGCGATCTGCAACACCAACGGCTCGCAGATTCCCCGCGAATGCGATGCGGTGCTCTACACGCGCGCCGGACCGGAGATCGGGGTGGCGTCGACCAAGACGTTCCTGGCGCAGGTCGCCGCCAACTACCTGGTGGGGCTGGCGCTCGCGCAGGCCCGCGGCACGAAGTACCCCGACGAGGTCGAACGCGAATACCGTGACCTCGAAGCCATGCCGGACCTGGTTGCCCGCGTGATCAACGAGATCGAGCCGTTCGCCGCGCTGGCGCACCGGTTTGCGCAGGCGTCGACGATTCTGTTTCTCGGTCGCCACGTCGGCTATCCGGTGGCGCTCGAAGGCGCCTTGAAACTCAAGGAATTGGCCTACATGCACGCCGAGGGCTTCGCCGCCGGCGAGCTCAAGCACGGCCCGATCGCGCTGATCGAAGACAATGTGCCGGTGATTATCGTGATGCCGTCGCCGAAGAGTTCGGCCATGCTGCACGGCAAGCTGCTGTCCAACATCCGCGAGATCCAGACCCGCGGCGCGGTCACCATCGTGATCGCTGAGGAGGGCGACGACACGGTGCGGCCCTACGCGGACCACATGTTCGAAATCCCATCGGTTTCAACGCTTTTGCAGCCGCTGCTATCGACCATCCCGCTGCAGGTGTTCGCCGCCGCGGTGGCGCAGGCCCGTGGCTACGACGTCGACAAGCCGCGCAACCTGGCCAAGTCGGTCACCGTCGAGTAGAGCGGGCCCGAGTGACGAACGCGGACCAGTCCGGCTCGCGCGTCGCCGCCCAGTACTCGTGGAGCCGCCACGGGCTCACGGTGTGAATCTCACCGTCGGCGTTCTTGAAGTAGGAATGCTCGATCGCCGGGTGCGCCCACACCATCTGGTTGATCTCGTGCTGGGTGCGCTGATGCCAGTCCGCCGCCGCCTCGGCGGTCGGTTCGATCGAATGCACCCGCGGCTCAGCCAGTTTCATCAGACAGCTATTGATGTAGCGCATCTGCAACTCGGAGTTGAAGATCAAACTGCCGCCGTGGGCCAGGTGTGCCCCGGGCCCGTAGATGACGAAGAAGTTGGGGAACTGCGGGACCGTGATGCCCAGGTAGGCGAACGGCCTGCTGCCCCAGACGTCGTGCAGGTCAATCCCGTCGCGGCCGGTGATCCTCATCGGCCATAGCACGTCCGTGTGCCGAAAACCGGTGGCGTACACGATGATATCGGTGTCGTGTGTGCAGCCGTCGTCGGTGACGACACCGTTGGCGGTGATCTGCTTGATCGGCGTGCGGACCAGGTCGACGTCGTCGCGGCGCAGCGTGCGCAGCCAGGTGCCGTTGTCCTGCAGCGTCCGTTTGCCGGTCGCCGGGTAGTCCGGCAGCACCTTGGCGAGCAGTTCTTCGTCGCCGTCGACCTGACCGGTGATCCAGTCGGTGAACATCAACCGCGCCATCGCGTTGATCTCGCTGACGGCGTAGTCCTGGTTGTCGTAAGCCGGGTCGACCCGCGCCGCGTCGAGGCCCTTGTCGGACCCCGGCCACAGCACCAGGTACCGATACCACCGTCCGTAATAGGGCAGATGATCCATGGCCCAGCGCACTCCGTCGCCGACCTCGTCGTGATACATCGCGTTGGGGAACATCCACTGTGCGGTCCGCTGGAACACCGTGAGGTGCTCGACATCGTCGGCGATGGCCGGCGCGATCTGGAAGCCGCTGGCGCCGGCACCGATCAGTGCGACGCGTTTGCCGGTGAGGTCCACCGAGTGGTCCCACGCCGCGGAATGGAACGACGGCCCGCGGAAAGCCTTCGCCCCCGGCAACTGTGGAAGGTGTGGGCGGTTGAGCTGGCCGACCGCGGTGATGACCGCGCGGGCCTGCATGGTGGAAAGACCCTCGTCGCCTTCGCGCGAGGTGATCGTCCACAGGCCGTCTTCGTCGTCCCATTCGGCCGATACGACTTCGCACTGCCAGTGCACGTGGTCGGTGAGGTGGTGCTTGTCCATCACCCGGTCGAAGTAGCTCTGCAGTTCGGGCTGCTCGGCGAAGAAATGGGACCACTCGTTGCTGGGTTCGAAGCTGTAGCAGTAGAAGTGGTTGGCGACGTCGACGCGCGCACCCGGGTAGCTGTTCTCCCACCAGGTGCCACCCGGCCCGGCGTTCTTTTCCAGGATGGTGAATGGAATATTGGCCTGCCGCAGGCGAATACCGGCGAGAATGCCTGACTCACCGCAACCGATCACGACCACCGGCAGCTGCGCGGAGCGGTCGGAGTCCAGCGGCTCCGGCCGGCGGGGATCGACGCCGTCGAGGTCCATCTCCTCGGCCAGCAGCGGCAGATAGTCGTCGGGCACGGTCTCGCAGACCGCCCAGTCCATCATCTCCTTGATGAGCTCGGGCGACAGCGGGGCAAGCTCCGGGCAGCCGCGGTCGCGGTAGTCGGCGATCACCGGCAGCGCTTCGGCGCGGGCGCGGGATTTGTCCTCGTCGGACATGAAGCCCTGGACCTCGTTCAGGAAGATCCCCGCCGGCGCGAATGCGCGAACGAAGCGGGGGTCGCCGGTGATGTGCACCAGTGACAGCAACAAGGTGGGGATGCTGACCTGCTCGAGTGCGGCAGCGATGTCGATATCGGAGGTGGTGAAAGGCTGGCCCGCGTACCGGCTGCGCACCAAGAGACATCCTTCCGGATTGCGCTACTCACGGTTTCGTAATTGGATTTCCACATTACGCGGGGCCCCGTACCCGATCAAGAGCCTCACGCGAGGGTGATTGCCGTGAGTAATCTGGGCACAATGCGGCACTACTACTCGGCTGACGCGATCCGCGAGGCCGAAGCGCCGCTGTTGGCCAGCCTTCCCGACGGCGCGCTGATGGCGCGTGCGGCATACGGATTGGCGACCGCGATCATCGCCGAGCTGACCGCCCGCACCGGGGGAGTCGCCGGACGGCGGGTGTGCGCGGTGGTCGGCTCCGGCGATAACGGCGGCGACGCATTGTGGGCCGCGACCTATCTGCGCCGCCGCGGCGCAGCCGCCGACGCGATCCTGCTCAAGCCGGAACGCACCCACGAGAAGGGACTGGCCGCCTTCCGCGCGGCCGGCGGCCGGATCGTCGACGCCGTTGATGTGTGGACCGACCTCGTGATCGACGGGGTGGTCGGCATCTCCGGCTCAGGGGCGCTACGACCGGACGCCGCCGAGGTGTTCAAAGCCGTCGACGCGCACGGCATCCCGGTGGTCGCCGTCGACATCCCCAGCGGCATCGACGTCGCGACCGGTGCCGTCAACGGCCCGGCCGTGCACGCCGCACTGACCGTGACATTCGGCGGCCTGAAGCCGGTGCACGCGCTGGCCGACTGCGGGCCGGTGCGGCTGATCGACATCGGACTCGACCTGCCCAACGCCGACATCCTCGGCCTCGAGGCAGACGACGTCGCGGCGCGCTGGCCGGTGCCCGGACCACACGACGACAAATACAGCCAGGGCGTCACCGGAGTAATGGCCGGCTCATCGACCTATCCGGGCGCCGCCGTGTTGTGCACCGGCGCCGCCGTCGCCGCCACCTCCGGCATGGTCCGCTACTCGGGCAGTGCGCACGCCGAGGTGCTGACCCATTGGCCCGAGGTGGTCGCATCGCCCACCCCGGCGGCAGGGGGACGGGTGCAGGCCTGGGTAGTCGGGCCGGGGCTCGGCACCGACGAAACCGGCGCTGCCGCACTGTGGTTCGCGTTGGAGACAGACCTGCCGGTGCTCGTCGACGCCGACGGGCTGACCATCCTGGCCGCGCACCCCGACATGCTCGCGTCCCGTCGCGCGCCGACCGTGCTGACGCCGCATGCCGGTGAATTCGCCAGGCTGGCCGGCACCCCGCCCGGTGACGATCGGATCGGCGCCGCCCGCAAACTCGCCGACGCGCTGGGCGCGACCGTCTTGCTGAAGGGCAACGTCACCGTCGTGGCCGACCCCGGTGGCCCGGTGTACCTCAACCCGGCCGGACAGTCCTGGGCCGCGACCGCCGGGTCCGGTGACGTGTTGTCCGGCATGATCGGCGCGCTGCTCGCCGCGGGGCTGCCACCCGCCGAAGCCGCGGCCGCCGCGGCGTTCGTGCACGCTCGCGCGGCGGCGCTGTCGGCGGCCGATCCCGGGCCCGGCGACGCGCCCACTTCGGCATCACGCATTCTCGCCCACATTCGCACTGCCCTTGCCGGGCTCTAACCGAAAGGATCTGCCGTGCCTCAACACCCTTCTCTGCCATCGCATTCCATCAGCCCCGCCTATACCAGCCGGCTGTTCACCACACCGATTCCCGCGCTGCGGCTGCCCGAGGAGTCGATGGATCCCGATGCGGCATACCGGTTTATCCACGACGAGTTGATGCTCGACGGCAGCTCGCGGCTGAACCTCGCGACCTTCGTCACCACGTGGATGGACCCGCAGGCCGGCCAGCTGATGGCCGAGACTTTCGACAAGAACATGATCGACAAGGACGAGTACCCGGCCACCGCCGCCATCGAGCAACGTTGCGTGTGCATGATCGCCGATCTGTTCCACGCCGACAACCTGCGCGATGACGACCCGTCCAGCGCCATCGGGGTGTCGACGATCGGGTCCAGCGAGGCGGTGATGCTCGGCGGGCTCGCACTCAAATGGCGGTGGCGCGAGAAAGTCGGCAAGGACTGGAAGGGCCGCACCCCGAACCTGGTGATGGGATCCAACGTCCAGGTGGTCTGGGAGAAGTTCTGCCGCTACTTCGATGTCGAGCCACGCTACCTACCGATGGAAGAGGGCCGCTACGTCATCACGCCCGAGCAGGTGGTCGACGCCGTCGACGAAGACACCATCGGCGTGGTCGGCATCCTCGGCACCACCTACACCGGCGAGCTCGAGCCGATCGCCGAGATCTGCGCGGCCCTCGACACACTGGCGGCCGGCGGCGGCGTGGACGTCCCGGTACACGTGGACGCGGCCAGCGGCGGGTTCGTGGTGCCGTTCCTGCATCCCGCGCTGAAGTGGGACTTCCGGCTGCCGCGGGTGGTGTCGATCAACGTCAGCGGCCACAAGTACGGCCTGACCTATCCCGGCGTGGGCTTTGTGGTGTGGCGCAGCAAGGAATACCTGCCCGAGGACCTGGTGTTCCACGTCAACTACCTCGGCGGCGACATGCCGACCTTCACGCTGAACTTCTCCCGCGCGGGCAACCAGGTGATCGGCCAGTACTACAACTTCCTACGGCTGGGTCGCGAGGGCTATACGCAGGTGATGCAGACGCTGTCGCAGACGGCCCGGTGGCTGGGCGAGCAGTTGCGGGTGGGAGACCACTGCGAGCTGATCTCCGACGGCTCGGCGATCCCGGTGGTCAGCTTCCGCCTTGCCAGGGACCGCGGCTACACCGAGTTCGACGTCTCGCACGAGCTGCGCGGATACGGCTGGCAGGTGCCGGCCTACACGATGCCCGACAACGCGACGAACGTGTCGGTGCTGCGCGTCGTCGTGCGGGAGGGGTTGTCGGCAGACCTGGCCCGGGCGTTGCACGACGACGCCCGCACCGCGCTGGCCTCGCTGGACAAGCTGAAGCCCGGCGGGCACTACCAGGCCGAACACTTCGCGCACTGACGTTCACACCCGTCTCCGCCGGGGAAGGGGTGTCCGATATGCCCACCTCGCAGCGACAATCCGCGGTGCCGAAGCCGCTGTCGGCTCGGAGGTGGGCATATCGAGTGTCGACCGCAAGAGGTGCTGCTGAGGCCGGTGGGACTCGCAGGCGGGTAACCGCCGAGCCCTCTGGGAGAATGGACGGTCTATGACTGCGATCTCCCTGACGCCGGGCGTCCTCGCCGAGGCCGTCGTGGACCTGCGCGCCATCCAGCACAACGTGCGGGTGCTGTGCGAGCACGCCGGCAGCGCGCAGGTGATGGCCGTCGTCAAGGCCGACGGCTACGGCCACGGCGCCGTCGAGGTGGCCCGCGCCGCACTCGCCGCCGGCGCCGCCGAGCTCGGTGTCGCCACGATCAGCGAGGCGCTCGCCCTGCGGGCCGCCGGCATCACCGCGCCGATACTCGCCTGGCTGCATCCGCCTGGCATCGACTTCGGGCCGGCGCTAGAGGCCGACGTGCAGATCGCGGTGTCCTCGGCCCGGCAGCTCGACGAGCTACTTGGCGCGGTTCGTCGCACCGGTTGCACCGCCGAGATCACGCTCAAGGTGGACACCGGGCTGAACCGCAATGGTGTGCCGCTGTCGCAATACCCGTCGATGCTCACCGCGCTGGGACCGGTGATCGCCGAGGGCGCCATCCGGTTGCGGGGCCTGATGTCGCACATGGTCTACGCCGACCAGCCCAACAACCCGATCAATAACCTTCAGGCGCAACGGTTTACCGACATCGTGGCGCTGACCCGCGACAAGAGGGTGCCATTCGACGTCGCGCACCTGTCGAATTCCTCGGCCACCATGTCTCGCCCGGATCTGGCCTTCGACATCGTCCGCCCCGGCATCGCGTTGTACGGGCTGAGCCCGGTACCCGCGTTGGGTGACATGGGGCTGATCCCGGCAATGACGGTGAAATGCACTGTCGCACTGGTGAAATCAATTCACGCCGGTGAAGGTGTCTCCTACGGGCATACCTGGATCGCGGAGCAGGATACCACCGTGGCCCTGATGCCGATCGGCTACGCCGACGGCGTCTTCCGATCGTTGGGTGGACGGTTGGAGGTGCTGATCAACGGCCGGCGGCGCCCCGGTGTCGGCCGCATCTGCATGGATCAGTTCCTGGTCGACCTCGGCCCGGGCCACGTCGACGTCTCCGATGGCGACGAGGCGATTTTGTTCGGCCCGGGTACCGACGGCGAACCCACCGCCCAGGAGTGGGCGGACCTGCTGGACACGATCCACTACGAGGTGGTGACCAGTCCCCGCGGGCGCATCATCAGAACCTATCGCGAGGCTGAAAAGCATTGAGCGAAGACCATCTTGACGTCTTACATATCGGCAAGCCGGGGCGGGGACGCTGGCTGGCCGGTGCCGCGGGGGTCGGCGCGGTAGGCACCATTGCCGGGGCGACGGTGGCGCGTTCGATGCTCAACCGGCGGGCGGTCATCAACGACCCGTTCCTTCACGAGGACTTCGAGACCCTCGACAGCGACCGCAGCTACCTGGTGACCACACCGGACGGGGTGCACCTCTCGGTGCGCGAAGTCGGGCCCGCCGATGCCCCGTTGACCGTCGTCTTCGCCCACGGCTTCTGTCTTCGCATGGGCGCCTTCCACTTTCAGCGGATGCGACTGGCCGACGAGTGGGGTTCGCAGGTCCGGATGATCTTCTACGACCAGCGCGGCCACGGTCGATCCGCGGAGGCGCCGCCGGAGACCTACACGATCTCCCAGTTGGGCAAGGACCTCGAGACCGTGCTGCAGGTGATCGCGCCACGCGGGCCGATTGTGCTCGTCGGCCATTCGATGGGGGGCATGACGGTGCTGTCGCACGCCCGGCAATTTCCGGAGCACTACGGCGGCCGGATCACCGGGGCGGCACTGATTTCCTCGGCGGCCGAAGGCGTCGCCCAGTCGCCGCTCGGCGAAGTTTTGAACAACCCTGCGCTGAACGCTGTTCGACGCGCAGCACGCACCGCGCCCAAGCTGGTGGACCGCGGGCGCACCGTCGCGCGTTCACTGATCGGTCCGATCCTGCGGGCAGCGTCGTACAGCGACAAGCGGGTCAGCCCGAGCATCGTCGCGTTCTCCGAGAAGATGATGCTTGGCACGCCGGTCCCGACCATGGTCGAGTTCCTGCATGCCCTGCAGGTGCACGACGAAACGTCGGCATTGCCGACGCTGGCCAAGATCCCCACGCTGATCGTTTGCGGCGAAAGGGATTTGGTGACCCCGGTCGAGTATTCGCGACGGATGGCCGACGCGCTGCCGGAGTCCGAGCTGGTGATCGTCGCCCGAGCGGGTCACCTCGTGTTGCTCGATAAGCAGGCATCTGTGAGTGACGGGTTGGTGCGACTGGTCAAGCACGCCAGCCCCGGTAGGTTCGCCGTGCTGAGCCGGCGGTTGCGTGATCGGGTGTTGGGACGTGGCTGACTCGGGCATCGCGACGCTGCCGAACGTCGAAGACACCGTGGCACTGGGGTCGCAGCTGGGCTGCCAGTTGCGCGCCGGCGACGTCGTGGTGCTCTCCGGCCCGCTGGGTGCGGGAAAGACGATGCTGGCCAAGGGTATTGCCGCTGCGATGGACGTCGACGGGCCGGTGACCTCGCCGACGTTCGTGCTGGCGCGGGTGCATCCGGCGCGACGGACCGGAGCCCCGGCGATGGTCCACGTCGACGTCTATCGCTTGCTCGACCACACTGGCGCCGACCTGCTCGACGAGTTGGAGAGCCTCGACCTCGACACCGAACTCGACGACGCCGTCGTCGTGGTGGAGTGGGGCGAAGGCCTGGCTGAGCGCTTGTCGGACCGGCATCTCGACGTCCGCCTCGAGCGAATCAGCAACTCCGACACCAGGACTGCGACCTGGCAGTGGAGCCGTCCGTGAATCTCGTCTTGGCGATCGACACCTCGACACCCGCCGTGACCGCGGGTGTGGTGGCCGACGGCGAGCTGCTGGCCGAACAGGTCAGTGTCGATGCCCGCGCCCATGCCGAGCGGATCACGCCGAATGTGTTGGCGGCGTTGGCCGATGCCGGACGGTCGATGGCCGACCTCGACGCGGTGGTGGTCGGCTGCGGCCCGGGGCCGTTCACCGGCCTGCGGGTGGGGATGGCGACCGCGTCGGCATACGGCCACGCGCTGGGCATCCCGGTGTACGGGGTCTGCAGCCTCGACGCGATCGGTGGGCTGAACAGCGGCGAGGTTCTGGTGGTCACCGATGCCCGTCGGCGCGAGATCTATTGGGCCCGTTACCGTGACGGCGTCCGCACCGCCGGCCCGGCCGTCAGCGCGCCGGCCGACGTCGACGCCGCGGGCGCACAGTCGGTGGCCGGCTCGCCGGATCACGCGGCGCTGTTCGGGCTGCCGTGCATAGAGCCGCTGTACCCCAACTCGATTGGGCTGGTGGCAGCGGTGGCCGAATGGTCACAACCGCCGGAGGCGTTGGTGCCGCTGTATCTACGGCGACCGGACGCCAAGACGCTGGCCGAGCGGGCCGCCCAGTGATCGTGACCATCGACGGGTTGACCGAAGCCGACGCAGACCGCTGCGCCGAGCTGGAGGCAATCCTGTTTCCCGGCGATGACCCTTGGCCGACAGTCGCATTCGTCCGCGAGCTCGCGGCCGAGCACAACCACTATGTCGCCGCCCGCGAGGGCGGCACGTTGATCGGCTACGGCGGGATTTCCCGGCTGGGCCGCACCCCGCCGTTCGAGTACGAGATCCACACCATCGGCGTCGACCCCGAGCACCAAGGTCGCGGCATCGGCCGGCGCATGCTCGACGCGCTGCTGAACATCGCCGCGGATTCCGTCGTGCACCTGGAGGTCCGCACCGACAACGACCCGGCGATCGCGCTGTATCGCAGCGTGGGATTCGCCCAGGTCGGCGTGCGTAAGCGGTACTACCGGGTCAGCGGCGCGGACGCGTACACCATGCGGCGGGAGGCCACATGAAGACCATACTCGCGATCGAAACGTCCTGCGACGAAACAGGTGTCGGCATCGCCCGGCTCGACGACGACGGCACCGTGACGCTGCTCGCCGACGAGGTGGCGTCCAGTGTCGACGAACACGTCCGCTACGGCGGCGTCGTGCCCGAGGTCGCGTCACGGGCTCACCTCGAGGCACTCGGCCCGGCGATGCGCCGCGCCTTGGACACTGCGGGCCTGCGTAAGCCCGACGTCGTCGCGGCCACCATCGGGCCGGGACTCGCCGGTGCCCTGCTTGTGGGAGTGGCTGCGGCCAAAGCGTATTCGGCCGCCTGGGACGTGCCGTTCTACGCGGTCAACCACTTGGGCGGGCATCTCGCGGCCGACGTCTACGAGCACGGGCCGCTGCCCGAGAGCGTGGCGCTACTGGTCTCCGGCGGCCACACCCACCTGCTGCACGTCCGCTCGCTCGGTGAGCCAATCGTCGAGCTGGGCAGCACCGTCGACGACGCCGCGGGGGAGGCCTACGACAAGGTGGCCCGACTGCTGGGGCTGGGCTATCCGGGCGGCAAGGTGCTCGACGATCTGGCGCAGACCGGCGACTGTGACGCGATCGCGTTTCCGCGCGGCATGACCGGACCGCGCGACGAGCCGCACGCCTTCAGTTTCTCCGGTCTCAAGACCGCGGTCGCCCGCTACGTCGAGACCCATCCGGACGCATCAACCGCCGACATCGCCGCCGGATTCCAGGAGTCGGTGGCCGACGTGTTGACCATGAAAGCCGTCCGCGCCGCCACCGAGCTCGGGGTGTCCACCCTGCTCGTGGCCGGCGGTGTGGCGGCGAACTCGCGGCTGCGTGAGCTGGCCGCGCAGCGCTGCGCGGCCGCCGGGCTGACGCTGCGCATCCCCAGGCTGCGGCTGTGCACCGACAACGGGGCGATGATCGCCGCGTTCGCCGCACACCTGGTGGCCGCCGGAGCGTCGCCGTCCCCGCTCGATGTGGCCAGCGACCCGGGTCTGCCGGTGGTCAGAGGCCAAGTCGGCTGAAGCACCGGCCCAGCCTTGAGTGCTAGCACTCGCATGTATAGAGTGCTAGGTGGCAATCGGACAATCCGAGCGTCGGCTCCCGCGACGACGACGCACAGGCAGCGTACGAAAGCCAAAACACCTGGTAAATCGGGGCAACCGCCCCGGACCTGTCACCAACTAAGTGGAGGGCTCCAATCGTGGCGAGCGTCAAGATCAAGCCACTCGAGGACAAGATCCTCGTACAGGCCAACGAGGCCGAGACCACGACCGCATCCGGTCTGGTCATTCCCGACACCGCTAAGGAAAAGCCCCAAGAGGGCAAAGTCGTCGCCGTCGGCCCCGGCCGGTGGGATGACGACGGCTCGAAGCGGATCCCGCTGGACGTGTCCGAAGGCGACACCGTCATCTACAGCAAGTACGGCGGCACCGAGATCAAGTACGGCGGCGAGGAGTACCTGATCCTCTCCGCCCGCGACGTGCTGGCTGTCGTCAACAAGTAAGCACCCGTGTCCCGCCCCGGATCTTCCCGTTTCGACGGGTGAGTTCCGGGGCGGTACTCGTTTCGTCACAAGAGACAGAGGACATCAGTGAGCAAGCAGATTGAGTACAACGAGACCGCGCGCCGGGCCATGGAGGCGGGCGTCGACAAGCTCGCCGATGCGGTCCGTGTGACGCTGGGCCCGCGCGGTCGGAATGTGGTGCTGGCCAAGGCCTTCGGCGGTCCGTCCATCACCAACGACGGTGTCACCGTCGCCCGCGAGATCGACCTGGAAGACCCGTTCGAGAACCTGGGTGCCCAGCTGGTCAAGTCGGTCGCCACCAAGACCAACGACATCGCCGGTGACGGCACCACCACCGCGACCGTGCTGGCGCAGGCCATCATCAAGCACGGCCTGCGCAACGTCGCGGCGGGCGCCAACCCCATCGCGCTGGGCCTCGGCATCGGCAAGGCGGCGGACGCTGTGTCCGACGCGCTGCTGGCCGCGGCCACCCCGGTGTCCGGGGAGAAGGGCATCGCACAGGTCGCCACCGTCTCGTCGCGTGACGAAGAGGTCGGTGCGCTGGTCGGCGAGGCGATGTCCAAGGTCGGTCACGACGGCGTGGTCAGCGTCGAAGAGTCGTCGACCCTGAACACCGAGCTGGACTTCACCGAGGGGGTCGGCTTCGACAAGGGCTTCCTGTCGGCCTACTTCGTCACCGACTTCGACGCGCAGCAGGCGGTGCTCGAGGACGCCCTGATCCTGTTGCACCGCGACAAGATCAGCTCGCTGCCCGACCTCTTGCCCCTGCTGGAGAAGGTTGCCGAGGCGGGTAAGCCACTGCTGGTGATCGCCGAGGACGTCGAGGGCGAGCCGCTGTCGACGCTGGTGGTCAACGCGATCCGCAAGACGCTGAAGGCCGTGGCGGTCAAGGCGCCGTTCTTCGGCGACCGCCGTAAGGCGTTCCTGGAGGACCTGGCCATCGTCACCGGCGGCCAGGTGGTGAACCCCGACGTCGGTCTCTCGCTGCGCGAGGTCGGCCTCGACGTGCTGGGTTCGGCCCGCCGCGTCGTGGTCAGCAAGGACGACACCGTCATCGTCGAGGGTGGCGGCGGCGCTGAGGCCATCGCCAACCGGGCCAAGCAGTTGCGGGCCGAGATCGAGTCCACCGACTCCGACTGGGATCGCGAAAAACTGCAGGAGCGGCTGGCCAAGCTGTCCGGCGGCGTCGCTGTGATCAAGGTCGGCGCCGCGACGGAGACCGCGCTCAAGAAGCGCAAGGAAGCCGTCGAGGACGCGGTTGCGGCGGCCAAGGCAGCGGTCGAAGAGGGCATTGTGTCCGGCGGTGGGTCCGCGCTGATCCACGCCCGCAAGGCGCTGACCAAGTTGCGCAAGTCGCTGTCCGGTGACGAGGCCAGCGGTGTCGAGGTGTTCTCCAACGCGCTGAGCGCTCCGCTGTATTGGATCGCCACCAACGCCGGTCTCGACGGCGCGGTCGCGGTCGACAAGGTGAGCGAGTCGAAGGTCGGCCACGGGTTGAACGCGGCGACGTTGGAATACGGCGACCTGGGTGCCCAGGGCGTCATCGACCCGGTGAAGGTCACCCGATCGGCGGTGTTGAACGCGGCGTCAGTGGCACGCATGGTGCTGACCACCGAGACGGCGATTGTCGAAAAGCCCGCCGAGGAGGTCGACGACCACGGTCACGGCCACGGGCATCACCACCACTAGAACAGACACGGCAAAACACCCTCGGCCCCAGCGGCCGGGGGTGTTTTGTTTGTCCTGCTCTGCCCGGCCGTTGCAGCGCATAGCATTGGGCCCCGCACATCGGGGGCCTCGAAAAGGAGCAAGACGCGATGAGGGTTTCTCAGATGGTGCTCGCCGGCCCATTGGCAGCGACGATGCTGGCCGCGTCGGTGGTCGGCTGCAGCAGCGCTCCGCCGCCGTCGACGGCGAAGCCGGGATCGGCCACCCCGGCCAGCACAACCGCCAGCTCAGGTCCGAATTCGTCGGCTCCGGCACTGCCGAGCGACTACACCGCGCTGTTGATCAAGGCGACGGATATCGATGCGCCGATGCCCTTTATCGGCGGCTCACCGACAAAAAATCCCAATGGCCAACCGGGCGCCGCGATTACCTTCAGCAGCCAACCCCACCCCGAAGATCAGAGCGGCGTCACAGTCAAGGATGTCCATATTGTCGACACCATCCGAGTCCTGGCGGATCCGGCCGCCGCCACGAGCGCGCTGAACTCCGCAAAGACGGGACAAGGTGTGGTCAAGGACCCCAAATCGGATTCGGCCGGTGTTGGCAACGGCGGAACCACATTGTCGGGTACGTCACCGGACGGTTCACAGGGCGTGACGGTGTTGATGTTCACCGAGGGCCGAGCATTCGTCACGCTGGAGTTTGTTGGCGGGTCGGACTCGCCCCCGCCGCCGCCAGACTTCGTCACCGACGTCGGCCAGAAGCAAGACGCGGCCGTCAAGAAGGGGCTCGGCGGCTGACGACGTTCGAGGCCAGAGGACCAGCACGGCGAAACACCCCCGGTCGCCCGGCCGGGGGTGTTGTGTTTTGCCATGGACAGCATCTGGCAGTGGGCGTGGGATCGGTACAAGTCCAGGTATTCGTGGGCATGCTGGGCGCTCACTCTGCCCCTCGCACTGCCGGTATATCTCGCCTGGTCGTTGGGCATTGTCGCGTTCGAGAGGTCTGATCGCTACACCGAGGCGGCCGCGGTGACTGTGGTCGCCGTGCTTACCTACCTGTACGTGGTGGTCGCTCCCGGTGGAAGGGATCCCCGCCTCATTGAGCGGTGGGCCGCTGGCGATGACGTCGATCGCGAGAGCGCACTTCGCGCCACGTACAGCTATGGACGGAAACTCATTGCGAAGGGGGTCATCGTCACCTTTTTCTGGATCGCGGCGCTATTCGTCGGCGTCGGGATGATTGCCGGAGCGAGCGCGCCGCGGCTCATCCAGTACGCGGTTCTGGGCGCCATCGCCGGAACTTCAGGCCAACTGATCACTGTGCACAGCTACGTCGAATCAACCCTGCGGCCCGCCAGGGCTGCGATCGCCTCGAACACCGAGATCGGCGACTCCCTGCCTCGCTCGCGCCCGGGGTTCGCCACGTGGACCAACGTGGCCATGATCTCGGTGGGGTTCGCGTTCGCCGTCGCGGGCGCGATTCTGGGCGCTGTGTTAGACGCGGCCAGGCATGGCCCTGCCCTCACGATGGTTATCGGCGGTGTACTTGTGCTCGTCGTAGGGCCCTCACTCTGGGCAGCGTATTCGCCACTCCTGCAACCTATTCGCGATCTCGCCGCAGGGACTGAGCGTGTCGCGGCCGGTGATTTCAGCCAACGCCTGCCGGTGGTGCAGGATGACGACCTCGGCGCGCTGGCGGCGTCGTTCAACCGCATGCAGGCGGGTCTGACTGAGCGGCAACGACTTCAGGCCGCATTCGGAACCTACGTCGACCCGGCCTTGGCGGCACGGCTGCTCGAGCAGGGTGATGACGTCTTCACCGGCGAGCGCCGCGAGGTGACCGTGATGTTCGTCGACATTCGCGACTTCACCCCGTTCGCCGAGGCCAACAGCGCGGAGGACACGGTGGCCCGGCTCAACGCCTTATTCGAGATAGTGGTGCCGGCCGTGGTCGATGCCGGGGGGCACGTCAACAAGTTCCTCGGCGACGGCGCACTGGCGGTGTTTGGTGCTCCCAACGATCTCGCCGATCATGCCGATGCGGCGGTGAGCGCAGCGGTTCGGGTCCATCGCGTCGTCGCTGAGCGTTTCGACGGGGCGCTGCGGATCGGCATTGGGATCAACACCGGCCTGGTGATCGCCGGCACCATAGGTGCCGGAGGCAAGCTCGAGTTCACCCTGATTGGCGACACCGTCAACGTCGCGGCGCGCGTCGAGCAGCTCACCAAGACCACCGGCGATGCGATCCTGCTTACTCAGCAGAATGTTGACGCCTTGGTTACCCGACCGCCCGGACTTACCAACCGGGGATCCCATGCGCTGAAAGGTAAGTCAGCCCGCACCGAAGTTTTTGGCCTGGATCCAATGGCCGCCAGCTGACACCGCCGGAGCTTTCACCTGGCGAAGTGAAACAGGCCATACCCGGTCCTTGCCCGGGCGGATAACGGCTTAGATCAAGCGAATTCGCGCCAGCGGGCGGATAATCCGTCCATGAGCATGGCGTACCTGGCACAGCCGGATCAGCAGCAACAATTGGAGTGGCTCGACGGCGGAACGCTGGCGATCCTGCTCGACGGAAAGGCGACTAATGGCCAGTTGATGGTCGGGCGTTTCGATGTGAGCGAGGGCGAGGCGCCGCCGTATCACAAGCACACGCGTGAAGACGAGGTCTTCATGTTGATCAAGGGCACCGCATTGCTCTGGCTGGATGATGAGGAGATGGAGTTATCCGAAGGCGGAATTGTCTACTTGCCCAAAAACATTCCGCACGCCTACCGAATCACATCCAAGAAAGCCGACCTGTTGATGATCAACACTCCGGCGGGAATCGAAGGCATGTTCCGCCACGCGGGGCGCGACAAGTCGACACCACGCCCGGAGGGCTTCGAGATCTCTCCCGAACGGATGGCTGAAGGCGCCGACATGTACGGGCAAGTCATTCTCGGTCCGCCGCGCTGACCAAATCAGAGCCCGACGATGACGATTACCACGCCGATCACGATCGCGACCGACAGCGTGATCAACAAGAAGCCAAAGATGCCTTCTCTGGCTTTCGAGGCCTGGTGCTCACCCGCGGCGATGGGCGCGAATGTGCTGCCGGCGCCCCATATGGCCGCTAGCAATGACGCGAACCAGTTCGCGTAGGCGGAGTACACGATCAACACGACGGCGGTGACACCCCAGCCGTCGGGCAGGTGCACGTGCGGCCACAGCAGGCCGAGCAGCGCCAGGAACATGCCGTTGAGTAACCCCTCTAGGTGGCTGGTCAGTCCCATCCGCGGGTTCTTCAGCACCGGAATGACAAACCCGGTAAGTAAGCCGATCACGAAGAGGACCAGCCCGAGCTTGAACAGCAGCGTCTGCATGCGCGAACAGTAGCCACCCGACGGGCACGGGTCCGCCGATTCGCCCGACGGCGACAAGCCGCGCTATAAACCAAATATATGTTCAGTCTAGAAATGATGACGCAAGACGTTCCAACCATCGAATTGACCGATTAGCTGGACTTTGTCGGCCAGTATCTGGCTGCCGGCGTCGCCTCAGCGCAAAGCCCGGCAGCCAAATATTTGTCCTGAAATGTTGACTCGCTGCTGCCCGCTCGATTAGGTTCTGTGCTCATTCGAGCATCGGAACCGATTCGTGCTCATTGGTCGCTGTGGACGGAGCACGGATGCCGGGGAAGCTCGAAGGCAAGGTCGCGTTCATCACGGGAGCTGCGCGGGGACAGGGCCGCGCGCACGCGATCGCGATGGCCAAGGAAGGCGCCGACATCATCGCGATCGACATCTGCCGCGACATCCCGTCGAATCCCTACCCCCTGGCGACTCCCGATGACCTCGCCGAGACGGAGCGATCCGTCAAGGAGCTCGGGCGTCGCATCGTCGCGCGCATCGCCGATGTCCGCGAGCGACATGAACTTCGGGAAGCCGTCGATGCCGGCCTGGCAGATCTCGGACACATCGACATCGTCGTCGCCAACGCGGGAATCCTGCCCATGGCGATGGGCCGGCCGCACGACGCAATGTCATTCGTCGACGCCTCCGACGTCGACCTGCTCGGCGTGATGAACACCGTCGCCGTCACCGTGCCGCACCTGCCCGACGGATCGTCGATCATCATCACCGGTTCGACCGCGGGCATGATCCGCGGCACAACCGACAACCCCAACATGGGGCCGGGTGGCGCGGGCTACGGCTGGAGCAAGCGCGTCGTCATGGAATACCTCGAAGAAATGTGTATGCACTTGGCGCCGCGCATGATTCGTGTCAACGCGATTCATCCCACCAACTGCAACACCCAACTGCTGCAGAACGACGGCATGTACAGCATGTTCCGGCCCGACCTCACCCAGCAGGGTAAGCAGGCGACGCGTGAAGACGCCGAGCCGCTGTTCACGATTTTTCAAGCGATGCCGATCCCGTACATCGAACCGGAGGACAGCGCTAACCTCGGTGTGTTTTTGGCCAGCGATGACAGCCGCTACATCACCGGCCAGCAGATCCGCGTGGATGCCGGCTCGTTGCTCAAGTGGCCCAACGGCCCTGGGGGATAACGGTAGTTGCACGGCAACAGATATCGGAGGTGACAGGTGGCCGATGGCGCCGACGCCGACCGGCTGCACACCCTCGGCATGCTCGCTTCCGCCTTTGCCGGCCGTGCGCTGGCCGTCGATGCACACCGCCCCGGTGAGCCCACCTGGACCGACGGCCAGACCATCTTCGTCGATCCGACTCTGCCGCCGCGGACCAACCTCACGGCCATTGCCGTGCAGGCGTCGATGATCGCCGCGGGCAGCCTCGACCCCGAGGTCGTACGCCCGCTGGCCCGCCATTCCCGCTCGGCCAAGCGGTTTTTGGCGATTGAGGGGCATCGCGCGGTGGCCGCACACGCCGGCGTGCTACCGCGCATGCTGGCGTCGCTCGCCGACCCAATCATCGCCAAGCTCAGCAGTAGCCCCGAGGAGTCGCTCCGCGTCGCCTTCGGCAATGAAGCGGTGGACGATCCACCGGCCGAGTTCGGCGTCATCCGCGTCGGCAAGCTGATCGCGGCCGCGGCCCGCGCGGCAAAGCAGACCGAAGAACAACAGCCCGCGCATGTGCCGCGCAGCCACAAGCGGCAGGAGTGGGAAGAACTCGACGACAGCGAGGTCGATGACACCGACGATCCCGACCTGTTCAGCAGCCCGGTGGGCGGGGGCGGCTTTATCGGCAAGTGGCTGAAGAAGATGCTCTCGTCGGCGCGCAAGACCGGAAGCGGCGGGGGACCGCCCGGGGCGGACAGCCCAACACATCGGATCAACTCCGCAACCCGCGGCGCGCACGCGGTCTCATCGCTCGCGACCGCGGCCGGCGAGGACACCCGTGATCCGACGACCGGCGGCCTCAAGTATCCGGAGTGGGATGTCAACCGCAAGAGCTACCGGCCCGACTGGTGCACGGTTATCGAAATCGACTCGGCGATAAAGGCTTCTGCGAGCCCGGCGATCGACGACGCGATCGGACTCCGGCGCCCGCTGGCCCGCCTCGGCATGGGGCTACACCGCCGGCAACGACAGGCCCAGGGCGACGACATCGACATCGACGCCGTTGTCGAAGCGCGCGTGGAGGCGATGGCCGGATCGGTGCCCGACGAGTCGGTGTATCTCGACAGCCTGCGTCGGCGTCGCGACTTGTCGGTGCTTCTGCTGCTGGACATCTCGGGTTCGACGGCCGAGGCCGGCACGCTGGGGCGGACCGTGCACCAACAACAACGCACCGTGGTCGCCAATCTCACGGTCGCCCTGCACGACCTGGGCGATCGGGTGGCGCTGTACGCGTACTACTCGCAGGGCCGCTCCGCGGTGAACATGGTGGCGGTCAAGCGGTTCGACGATCACCTCGACAGCCAGGTGATCCGGCGGCTGAACAGCCTTGAACCGGGCGCGTATTCGCGGCTCGGCGCGGCGATCCGGCACGGTTCGGCGGTCCTGGAGGCCCGGGGCGGAACATCGCGCCGATTACTGGTCGTGCTGTCCGACGGGCTGGCTTACGACCACGGCTACGAGCGCGCCTACGGCGCGGCCGACGCCCGCCGCGCGCTCACCGAAGCGCGCCGCCGCGGAACCGGTTGTGTCTGCCTGACGGTGGGGGCGGGCACCGACGTAGAATCGCTGCGGCGGGTGTTCGGCAGTACCGCCCACGCCAGCATCGCCCGGCCCGACCAACTCACGAGCGTTGTTGGGCCGCTTTTCCGTTCGGCGATTCGCTCAGCCGAGGTGAAGCGGCGGGTGTCATGACGACCTGGCTCCTCCGTCGGCTTGTTGAAACTAACATCTGTTCCGTTTACGCTCCAGGGACCGCAACGCAGCGGCTGGCGGAAGGGTAGTAATGGCCAACGAGCCCGCGCTCGCGCACCAGAACGGAGCGTCGCCGACCGCCGGCGCGTCGCGGCCCTTTTACACGGCAATCGGCAACGAAGAAGCCGTTTTCAAGGCCGCGTACCGGCAGGGCTTGTCGATCGTGCTGAAGGGCCCGACCGGCTGCGGCAAGACCCGCTTCGTCGAGGCGATGGCGCATGACCTGGGTCGACCGCTGATCACCGTGGCCTGCCACGACGATCTCACCACCGCCGACCTGGTCGGCCGGTATCTGCTGCGTGGCGGCGAGACCGAATGGGTCGACGGGCCGCTGACCCGGGCGGTGCGCGAGGGTGCGATCTGCTACCTCGACGAGGTGGTGGAGGCGCGTCAGGACACCACCGTCGTCCTGCATCCACTGGCGGACTACCGGCGCCAACTGCCGATCGAGCGACTTGGGGTGACGCTGGACGCGGCACCGGGATTCGGCCTGGTGGTGTCCTACAACCCCGGCTACCAGAGCGTGCTCAAGGACCTCAAGGACTCGACCCGGCAGCGGATGGTGGCCATCGAATTCGGTTTTCCGACAAGCGAAATCGAAGAGGGCATTGTCGTGCACGAGTCGGGTGTGGACGCCGCGACGGCGGCCGAGCTGGTCCGATTCGGCCAGGCCATCCGTCGTCTGGAATCCGGCGGTCTGCGCGAGGTGGCGTCGACCCGGGTGCTCATCGCGGCCGGCAAGCTGGTTGCTGAAGGCCTGTCGATGTACGCGGCGGCGGAGGCGGCCATCGCCGGCCCCCTGACCGACGACATCGCGGTGACCCGCAGCCTCAAAGAAATGATCAACGTCTACCTGAGCGAGCCAGTCCGATCCGGTGATTGACGCGACTCAGCGGCGCCGCTAGGGTCAGAACAAATATTAGGTTTGCCAAGACCGGGCGGCTGAACGCGGTGAGCGCGTCCTAGTGGAGGTCTCATGTCCTACGAAAGCACTGCTGAGCCGATCAAAATCGGCTACCTGATGGACTTCACGCTCCCGCCGGGGTTCCCGGAGGAGCTGTTCGCCTCCTTCACCCAGACCTTCGACCTGATCTTCGAAGAGGCGCTGGAGCAGGGCCTCATGGACCGTCCCGTGCAGATGATCTATCGCGAGGTCGAGGGTCTGCCGAAGGGTTCGGTCAAAGCGGTGATCGACGCGTACGGCGAGCTGGTCGACGAGGGCTGTCTTGTCGTGTTCGGCCCCAACATCACCGACAACTGCGTGCCCATGAGGGAAGCGATCGAGGAGCGATTCAAGGTGCCCGCGATCAGCGTCTGCGGCACCGACGACTGGCTCGGTGAGTGGACGTTCTCCTTCCCGCAGGGCTCGATGACCGACGAGCCGATCTTTCTGGCCGACCTGATCGGCAAGCGGGAGATCACCGAGATCGGCGTCCTGGTGGAGCAGAGCCTGATCGGGCAAAGCTACTTGAAGAATCTGCGAACTGCGTGTCAGCGCAAGGGCATTCGGATCGTCGCGGAAGTCGCGGTCGCGCAGACCGCGCAGGACATCAACGAAGCCGTGCGCATGCTGCACGACGCCAAGGCCGAGGCGATAGTGCACCTGGGCTTCGGCTTCGGCATCGTGTTCATCAACCCTGCACTGGAGGCGGTCGGCTGGGACCCGCCCCGCTTCACCACCACCGCATGGCAGAACGCGTGGGTGAACCCGATCATGTGGAACGCGTTCATGGGCTGGACGGGCGTCGACCAGTACGACGAGGCGAACAAGATCGGCCAGGACTTCCTCGACGCCTACGCGAAGAAGTACGACGGCAGCCGCCCGGAGTTCTGCGTGACGGTGGTCAACCGCGACGTTGCCGCGACGTTGGTGCGGGCGTTCGGCGACGCGCACCCACTCAGCCCGCGCGGCGTTAAGGAAGCGCTGGAGCGAGTGAAGATGATGCCCGCTGCGTCCGGGGCGCCGGGCACCCGGGTGTCCTTCGGCAAATGGACGCGCCGTGCATGGATGGGCGCGGGCTATCTGGTGGCCCGAACGCTGGATGCCGACGGCGTCAACTCGCACCTCGTGGACCGCTTCGGGGAAGAAGGGTGAGAAAGACATGAGTACCGATCAATCCGCACCGGTAGCGACGGGCGCAAAACCTGCTGCGCCGCAACGGAAATGGGGTGGCTGGATCGCCGGCGCCGCGTTGGCGGCCTTCGCCTTGTTCTTCATCGCGAACCGCCGTTGGCTGCTCGACCCGCGCGTCGCCAACCCGAACGTGCACGGCCGGCCGCGCCCGGTGAAGTTCACGTTTGGGCTGGACTACATCACCTTCCTCGACGCGGCCACGGTGGTCGCACTGATCACGCTGCTGATCGTCTTCATCCGCGGCTGGCGGCGTAACCCGGGCAGCCCGGTGATGCTGATGTTCCTGTGCACCACGCTGATCGTGTGGCAGGACCCGATCATGAACTGGTCGCCGTTCGCGGTCTACAACCCCGATCTGATTCACTGGCCGGAGTCCTGGCCGCTGGTCTCGCTGTCGCCGACCGTCGAGCCGTTCGTGGTGTTCGGCTACGTGATGTTCTACTTCGGCCCCTACTTTCCGGCGGTCTGGATCCTACGCAAACTGCAGGCGAAATACGGCCCTAGCAGCTATGTTTCGCGGCACCCCTTGGTCAGCCTCGGTCTACTGGCGCTGGTTATCGGCTTCGTTTTCGATGCGTTTCTGGAGAACATCCTCGTCCACTGGGGTATGTACATCTACTCGCAGGTAATCCCATGGGGCTCGATCTTCACCGGCACCACGTTCCAGTTCCCGCTGATCTGGGAATCGTTCTCGGTGTGCTTCGTGATGGTGCCCGCGGCGATTCTCTGCTATCGCGACGACACCGGTAAGTCGGTGGCGGAAAAGCTTGCCGCCAAAGCGAAGTTGTTTCCGACCCGACCGGTGCTGGGCACCTTCCTGGTGATGTTCGCCATCATCAACGTCTCCTACTTCGCCTACGGTGCCTGGTTCTGGGTCATCAAGGTCAGCCACGCTGCCACGTCGGTCGCCTGCCCCTGGCCCTATCCGGAAGCCAAGGTGTATGACCCACAAGGTTTTTACGAGAAGGCAGGAGCGCGGGGGCCGTACTCGGTCGGTATCTGGTCAACCTGGGCCAGCGGCGAGCCGAACGGCCGGCCGCACGTCGCGGCACCGCCACCGGGCGTCGGCGCCTGCGCGAGCAAGAATGGCTGAAGTACGCAGCGTCGTCATCACAGGCGCTTCCCGCGGACTCGGTTTCGCCACGGCCGCGCGACTTTATCGCGAGGGGTGGCGTGTGGTCGCGGCCATGCGAACGCCCGAACGAGGCATGACGCTGTTGCGCGAGGCGACCGGTGCCGCCGCCGCCGACGATCGTCTGATCGGCGTTCCGCTCGATCTGATGGATCACGCGTCGGTTCTGGCCGCCGCCAAGACCATTGAAGAGTCAGTCGGCGCGCCCTATGCGCTGGTCCACAACGCCGGAATTTCCGCAGCCGGGATGCTCGAAGAGACCGATATGCAGTTGTGGCAGAACATGTTGTCGACGTCCGTGCTCGGTCCGGTGGCGCTCACCAAGGCGCTGCTGCCGTCAATGCGTGCCGCGGGTCAGGGTCGAATCGTGTTGGTGTCCAGTGCTGCCGGTGTGCGCGGACAGCCGGCCACCGCGCCCTATTCCGCGGCCAAGGGCGCCCTCGAGCGTTGGGGCGAGTCACTTGCGAACGAGATCGCGCCATTCGGGCTCGGCGTCACGATCCTGGTCGCCGGCACGTACGACACCGAGATCATCACCGATGCGGGCACCACCGACGATCGTGATTTCGGCGGTCCGTACGCCCGACTGCACAACACGATGAACTCTCGGGGGCGATTCGCGGTCAGCTTCGCGCGCCCTGCCGAGCGGTTCACCGATGGAGTCGCCAAGGCGTTGGCCGACACTGGGTCGTTCCGCCGTCGCGGGGTGGGTCCGGATGCGTCGATGTTGTTGGTATCCAGCCGGATTCTTCCGGCCATCGGCATGCATCACATGTCGCGGATCGTATTGGGCATACCCAAACAGGGTTCGATGCGGGACGGTGTGTGGCCGTTGACGACGGCTCAGAAAGCAATGGTGTTCGCCACGAAGGTCATTCCGCAGCCGGTGTTGCAGCGGCTGGTGGCGCTGGCGGCCAAGCGTACGAGAAATGAGGAGTAGGTAGAGATGGAACAGCTTTTCGACGACCTCGACGACTTCGGGGCTTTCGACGACGCGATCTCCGGTGATGTGCGTGACCCGTACACCGAGTTGGCACGGTTGCGTCGCGAGGAGCCGGTGCAAAGACTCGAAACCTCGGGCGCGCTTCCGCACGAGGAATCCCTGCCGATGTTCATCGTGTACCGCCACGAAGACGTCCAGCAGATGCTGCGCGACCACGAGACCTTCTCCTCGGCGGCCGTCATCGCCGCGTTCGGGCCCGTGCTCGGCGAGGGCGTGATGCTCGGCATGGACGAGCCGATCCACGGTCGGCTGCGTTCACTGGTGTCGAAAGCGTTCTCGCAGAAGGCTTTGGCTAAGTGGCAGGACGAATTGGTGGGCAGGGTCGGCAACGGCCTGATCGACAACTTCGCGGCCAACGGCAAGGCGGACCTGGTCAAGGAATTCACCTTCGACTACCCGAGCCAGATCATCGCGGGCCTGCTCGGACTGCCGGAGAAGGATTACCCGCAGTTCCAGCGCTGGTCGATCTCGCTGTTGAGCTGGCTGATGAACCCCGAGCGCGGGCTGGCGGCGTCGGCTGCGCTCTGCGAATACTTCGAGCCGATCCTGGAGGCGCGTCGCCTCGAGCCCAAGGAAGACCTGATCAGCGCGCTGGGCGCCGCCGAGATCGACGGCGAGAAGCTCAGCAACGAGGAGATCTTCTCGTTTCTGCGGCTGCTGCTGCCCGCCGGGGTGGAGACCACGTATCGTTCGCTGGGCAGCTTGCTGCTCGGGCTGCTGTCGAACCCGGCGCAGCTCGCCGCGATCCGCGCGGACCGCTCGCTGATCCCGCAGGCCATCGAAGAGGGTGTGCGCTGGGAGCCTCCGCTGCTCACCATCACCCGCGTGACCACCTGCGACACCGAACTCGGTGGGGTCAAGATCCCGGCCGGTGCGACGGTCATGCCGATGCTCGGCTCCGCGAACCGCCAGGAAGATCGCTACGAAGACCCAAACACGTTCGACATCCACCGGCAGGCCAAGGCGAATCTGGGCTGGGGCCACGGGGTCCACGTCTGCCTGGGCATGCACCTGGCCCGGCTGGAAATGCGCACGGCGATCAATCTGCTGCTCGACCGGCTGCCCAACTTGCGACTGGACCCCGACGTCGAGGATCCGCACGTCCGCGGGCAGGTGTTCCGGTCGCCGACGTCGGTGCCGGTGCTGTTCGATCCGCAGTAGATCGCCGATAGGGCCTTTACATTGACGGGGGCAGCCGTAAAGTCCTAGCTGAGCGTTTGCTCGCGTTTCGGCCCAGGAGGAATGTCGCGATTGTCCGGACAGCTGCGAGACATCAGGGAATTCCTGGGCGACGCCGACGCCTACCGGGATGAGCTGTACCGGCGCTGGACGGGGTTGCTGAGCTACCGCTACATCGGGCGCAACCACTCGTCGATGAACATCGGCGACACCGACGACACCGTCGTCATCCGCCGCGACATGCGCAACGAGGCCGGCGGAATCATGGTGGCGCCGTTGGCGATCGCGTCGCCGGAGGGCTGCCAGACCGACATGGTCGCGGTGCCCAATCCGGTGATCGCCTCGGTGCAGATCGTCGACCCCGGCTACGACGTGAAGCGCGTAGCGATCGTCGGCTCGGGCAACGTGCACCAGGGCCGGACCATGGGCTACGGCCGGTGCAAGATCGTCGACGCCGACAACCCCGACCGGGTGATCGCCTTCAACGAAGGCCAGGGCGCCATCATCGGCATCCCGCCGGAAGGCCTTGGCAAGATGGATGTTTCGGGCACCGAGATCGTGATCGAGGATTCGCCCGAACTGCCGCCGCTGTGGAAGGCGTTCGGCGCCTCCAAGCGCCCCGACGGCCAGTGGCAACTGCCCGCGCTCAGCGAGGAACTGGCGTCGCCGGACGCGGCGTTGCACATCGGACCGCAGCACGTGGTGCTCGAAACCGCTGCGACCGACCTGGCCGCCGGCGCGGCCGGAACCCGCAAGCTGCAGGTGGTCAGCTGGCACGTGATGTTCATGTCACGCGGCAAGGTCGGCCCGTTCCGGGTCGACGGAACCGCGCATCTGGGCGGCACCGGCAAGGTCGGGGTGCGGATGCTGCTGCACGACGAGGGCAACGCCGACAAAGCGGTGACGTCGGCCGCGGCGGTCTTCGAGATCGTCGGCTGACTCAGGGAGTGAAAGATGGCTAACGCCAGAGACGCTCGGCAGTGGGCGCGCAATTCGCTGCATGGCATCGGTGACTCGCTATACACCCCGTTCAGCGGGCCCGACGGTGACGACATCGACTGGGACGCCTACCGCACGCTGGTCCGGCACTGCGTGGGCACGTTGTTCCACCCTATGTTGTGGGTGACCAGTGGCGTGGCGGAATTCTGGTCGCTGACCATCGCCGAGCGAAAGCAGCTACTAGAGGTCGCGATTCAGGAGGCCCGGCGGATCAACCCCGAGGTGATCGTTCAGGCGTGCACCGCCGCGATGTCGGCGAAGGACTGCCTCGAGCTGACCCGCCATGCTCAAGAGTCCGGCGCCGACATCGTCTACATCCAGACCCCGATGATGGAATTGCACGGCGGCGAAGGCGCTCTCAACTTTTTTACATACGTTGCCGATCGCACCGACATCGCGCTGGGCATGTTCAACTCGCCCAGCTCCGGCTACGTGCTCTCGGCCCAGGAGGGCGCGCGGATCGTCGAGGAGATTCCCGCGGTGTGCGCCACCAAGGAGGGCTCGTTCCGCCCACACCAGAGCCGGATGCTGCATGAGCTCGCGCCGGATCTGGTGATCTGGGAGTGCGACACGACGGTGTACCGGGCCGGCTGGCTGCGATCCGGCATCGTCGGCCCCGGGCAGTTGGGCACCACCGGGTACCTCTTCGAGACCGCGGAAAAGCGTGCGCTGTCGCAGTACTGGGACATGATCTGGAACGACAAGTTGGTCGAGGCAATGGATTTCGCGAAGGAGTCCGGCCTCGACCAGTTCGAGCTCGACATGCGCGGCTGGTTCACCCGCTATCCCGGACGCCCGGACTACTTCACCCACTGGGGCGGTGCGTTCAAGTACGCGGCGTCGGTGGTCGGGCTGCCGGTCGGTTCGTACCCGGAATCCCGTCCGCCCCAGGCGAAGCTGCCCGAACAGGCGCGCACCGATATCCGCGCGGCCTATCGTCGGTTCGGGCTCATCGCCGAATAGCTGAAAACAATTGTGAAAGAAGAGGACTCATCATGACTGACGCCAAACCGCTGAGCGGCATCCGCGTTCTCGAAGTCGCGGCCTGGACGTTCGTCCCCGCGGCCGGCGCGGTGCTGGCGGAGTGGGGCGCCGACGTGATCAAGGTCGAGCCGCGCGAAGGCGGCGACCCGCAGCGTGGTCTGGTCACGATGGGCCTCATCCCCGGCGGCCCCACCGCAGTCAACTACATGATCGAAATGCCGAACCGCGGAAAGAAATCCATCGGCATAGACCTGCTCACGCCGGGCGGGCAAGAGGTCGTCCACGAACTCGCCAAGAGTTCCGACGTATTCCTCACCAGCTATCTACCGAGCCGGCGTGACCGCTTCGGCATCGGGCTCGAACAGATCCGCGCCGTCAACCCCGACATCGTCTATGTGCGCGGATCCGGTTACGGCCCAGAGGGTCCCGACGCCGACCGGCCCGGCTATGACGGGGTCTCGTTCTGGTCGCGTGGTGGCATCGCCGACGCGTTGACCCGCGAGGCGCCCGAGCCCGTCATGCAGACCCCGGCGTTCGGCGACCTGATGGGCGGGCTCACCATCGCCGGCGGCATCGCCGCAGCGCTGTACAAGCGCAAGGCGACCGGTGAGACGTCGGTCGTGGACGTCTCGCTGCTCGGCCTCGCGGCGTGGGCGATGACCCCGCAGGTGACGGCGGCGAACCTGTACGGCGGCGACCCGATACCGACGTTCACCCATCGCGACATGCCCAACCCGCTGGTCGGCAACTACAAGACCAAGGACGACCGCTTCATCACGCTGATGATGTTGCAGGGCGACAAGTTCTACCCGGAGTTCATGACGGTCATCGGCCGCACCGACCTCATCACCGACGAGCGCTTTGCCGACGGCCACAACCGCTTCGTGAACCGCGGTGAGCTGATCGACATCATGGACTCCGAATTCGCGTCCAAGAGCGTCGACCAGTGGCGCGAGATCCTCAAGCCGCTGAGCGGTGCCTGGGCCGTGCTGCAGAAGAGCAGCGAACTACACGAAGACCCCGCCGTGATCGCCAATGGCTACATCCCCGAGGTCAAGGCCATGAACGGTAAGCCCTACATCCTGCCGACCAACCCGGTGCAATTCGACGGGCAGCACGTCCAGCCGACGGGCGCTCCCGAGCACGGCCAGCACACGGAGGAGATCCTGCTGGACGCCGGGGTCGACTGGGACAAGATCGAGCAGTACAAGCAGGACGGGTCGATCCTGTAAGGCCGACCCGTCCCGGCTGGCTTTGACTAGGCGGTACGACGGATGCTGCGCGTCCGGCCGATTTCGCGCTTGAGCAGCAGTTCGCGCTCGGTCTCGGACAGGCCGCCCCAGATCCCGTACGGCTCGCCCACATCGAGGGCGTGCGTCCGGCACTGAGCCATCACCGGGCAGCTGCGGCACATCTCCTTGGCGCGCCGCTCGCGCTGCAGGCGGGCCCGGCCACGCTCGCCGTCCGGGTGGAAAAAGACCGACGAATCCTCGCCGCGGCAAAGGCCTTGTAATTGCCAGTCCCAGATGTCTGCGTTGGGGCCTGGTAGTTGCTCCGGTTGCGGCATTGAAGTCCCTCTCTACGCGCCCATGTTCTGGTCGAGCGGGTCATCGGTGACTACTCGTCGCGATAAACGTAGAGGCGCTAGGGAATTCCCGTCAACAGGCTGTACGCTGCCGAATGGCCAAGTGCGGCTTGGGAATTTACCTCGCGTTCATACGCTTCAAAACCTCGCGAAAGTCGGAGAGTGCATGTGAGGTACGTGCAACATACAAATGTCCCTGCTGGCGGCCCAATCGCGAGAGATGCACAAAAATTTCCATCCCCAGTGGATTTAATGCCGGTGTAACTCAGAAACCATGAAGTCTTAACGGGTGAAGCGCCGTGATACATATCTCTCACGACTCGTCCGACGCGTCGGACCTGATGGCTGCCGCTTTCGCTGATCAGCCTGGCCGGTGGCCGCTGCCCGTCGCGACTACACCACATCAGCGGTGGCTGCGCGCGATCGCCGCCGGGGGACAGGGCCGTTATGGCAGCGGATACGCCGATCTCGCGTCGCTCGTCCGCGCTGTGCCGTCGGGGCCGCTCGCTTCGCTCGCCCACAGCGCGTGGGCGTCGTTCCTCCGCCAGCTGGGCTGGCACGACCTGGCCCGCGGCTGGGACGGCCGCGCGCTGGCCCTCGCTGGGGCCGATGCCGAGGCGGCCGGCGACGCGCTGACCGGGCTCGCCGCCGATGCGCTGGGCGTCGGCCGGCTGGCCGCATCGGCGACCCTGCTGGCCCGGGCCGACCCGTTCGTGTCGCTCGCGCCGCCCCGGCTGGCAGTGCGCCGCGCGTGGGTGACCGCGGAGCTGGCCATGTTCGGTGGTGACGGCGACGGCGCGGTGCGCAACGCCGAGGTCGCGGTCGAGTTGGCCGCGAGCACTCTCGACGACGCGGCCCGGCACCGAGCCAAGAGTCAGGTGGTGCTGGCCGCGGCGTTGTGCAGCGCCGGTGACGTCGACCGCGCCCGAGACGTCGCCGCAGCGGCGCTGGAGCTCACCGGCAGTCTGGGACTGGTCCCGCTGCGTTGGGCGCTGGCCTGCCTGCTGATCGACCTCGCCGACACCGACGGCCGGGCCGCCGAACTGCGCGGCGTCCGAGACGACTGCGCGCGCCGTGTCGAGCATTGGGGTGGAACCTGGCGGCGGACCTGAGCTCTGCCGGGTCACTATTGTCGAAGAGACATCGCACCGGGCCGGGCACACTCCGGCTCGTAACGCTGGAGACGTCGCCACCGATGACAACGCAGGAGGAACATCTCGACGCGGTTGTCGCCGATGCCGTCGCAGGTGATCGGGACGCGCTTCGAGAGGTTCTCGAGATCATCCGCCCGATCGTGGTCCGATACTGCCGCGCGCGCGTCGGCACTCTCGAGCGGAGTGGTCTGTCGGCTGACGATGTGGCACAGGAGGTCTGCTTGGCCGCCGTGATGGCGTTGCCGCGCTACCGAGACCGCGGCCGTCCCTTTCTGGCTTTCGTGTACGGCATCGCCGCGCACAAGGTTGCCGACGCCTACCGCGCCGTCGGTCGCGATCTGTCCTATCCCACGGAGTCGGTTCCCGAGAGGTCGTCGACGCAGGCGGGACCCGAGCAGTCGGCGATGGATGCCGACTCCGTGACTCGGATGAGCGCGCTGCTCGACGTCCTGCCCGGCAAGCAGCGCGACATCCTGATCCTGCGGGTGGTGGTGGGACTGAGCGCGGAGGAGACCGCCGAAGCCATCGGCAGCACCGCCGGTGCGGTGCGGGTCGCCCAGCACCGCGCGCTGGCCCGACTGAAGTCCGCGATCGGCGCGCAGGGACGCGACTATGTCTGAGCCTGTCGACGAGGCCCGTCCGCACGAGGTGGCCCGCAGCGAGCGCTTCCTCGATGCACTGGCCAACCGCGACCCGATCGACGCCGCCGACAGCGAACGCGGGGACCGGGAACTGGCCGGTCTGCTGGAGGACTGGCGCGACGAACTACGCCGTCGCCCGACCGGCGAATTGTGCTCCGAGCAGAACGCCGTCGAGGTGCTCGACCGCGGGCTGGCCGAGCGCCGGCGCGCTCGTCGGCGGGTGACGCTGGTCAGCGCGGCGGCGGCCGCGGTTGTCGGCGTCGCGGCTTTCGGCACCGTGTTGGGCCAGGTCAATCCAGGCGATGCGCTCTACGGTGTCCGCACGACGATCTTCGGTGAGCCGGCCTCCGTCCAGGACGACAGGATCGCGGTATCGGCCGAAGCGGACTTGGATCAGGTTGAGCAAATGATCGAGCTCGGGCAATGGGATCAGGCCCACGACAAACTGGCCGCGGTCGGCGAGCACGTCCAGACTGTGAAGGACTCCGGCCGCAAGCAGGGGCTCATCGAGAAGGTCAATCGGCTGAACGCCAAGGTGGTGCTCCGCAACGGCCATGCGCAGTCGGCCGCGGACATCCCACAAAGGGCACCGGTAATCACCATGGCGCCCAACTCATTTAACGGCTGAATTAAAAAAGGCGCTCAGCGGCGCCCGTGGAATCCTTCGCTGTCCGAGGTCGCCTCGTTGAGCGATGCGTCGGCATATCCCCGGCAGTAATCCCAGGTCACGTAGGAATCGGGCTCGGGATCGTAGGCCGGCTCGTGCGGGCGCACGGTGCCGTCGACGAGTAACTGAAGAAGGTTGGCGCGCAGCATGTCCCAGTCGTGGTAGTGGTCCTGCTGACATTCGTCGCAACACACCACCAGGCCGCGAACCCCTTTGTGCGCCAGCAGCGCTTCGTAGACCGCCAGGTCGGCCAGGTCGGCCTCGACTGCCATCCGCTCCTGGGGGTCTAGGGGCTGACCGGGCTCGACTGCGTCCAGCGCCGCTGACGGATCGCAGGGATCGTCGGCAAACGGGTCGGGCGGCAGACCGGGCGGAAGGTAGTCGCGCACGGGTCCACAGTACGCAGCCAGCGGTGCATCACGCTAGCGCTACCCCGCAGCCCAACCGCCATGTCGCGGTCTCGCGCGCCTTCTCCGGCGCGGGGCGTCCACGGTCATCGGAACCAGCCGATAGGATGGCTCAATCACTCCGCGCTCGTATTGGGAGGGCCCCGCCAATGTCATCTGGCTTGTCCCGTCTAGAAGACAGCGGCGACCTGATCGTCTCCTCGTACTCCCGGGTGGGGGCTTCTCCGAAGATCGGGTGCCGACCGGTGGCGACGATCCGCAGAAGATCGCGATGCTGGGCCTGACCTTCGACGACGTTCTGCTGTTGCCTGCTGCCTCGGACGTGGTGCCGGCGACCGCCGACACCTCTAGTCAGCTCACCAAGAACATCCGGCTGAAGGTGCCGCTGGTCAGCTCCGCGATGGACACCGTGACCGAGTCGCGGATGGCGATCGCGATGGCCCGTGCGGGTGGCCTCGGCGTGCTGCACCGCAACCTGCCGATCTCCGAGCAGTCCGGACAGGTCGAGACGGTGAAGCGCTCGGAAGCCGGCATGGTCACCGACCCGGTCACCTGCAGGCCCGACCACACCCTGGCCGAGGTCGACGCGATGTGCGCGCGTTTCCGCATCTCCGGGCTGCCGGTGATCGACGACACCGGCCAACTCGTCGGCATCATCACCAACCGCGACATGCGCTTCGAGGTCGACCAGTCCAAGCACGTCGCCGAGGTGATGACCAAGGCCCCGCTGATCACCGCCCAGGAGGGCGTCAGCGCGGACGCGGCGCTGGGGTTGCTGCGCCGGCACAAGATCGAGAAATTGCCGATCGTCGACGGCCACGGCCGGCTGACCGGGCTGATCACCGTCAAAGACTTCGTCAAGACCGAACAGCACCCGTATGCGACCAAGGACAGCGACGGCCGCCTGCTGGTCGCCGCCGCCGTCGGTGTGGGTGACGACGCCTGGGTGCGCGCGATGACCCTGGCCGACGCGGGCGCCGACGTCCTCGTGGTCGACACCGCGCACGCCCACAACCGACTGGTGCTCGACATGGTCCGCCAACTCAAGGGCGAGATCGGTAACCGGGTGGAGATCGTCGGCGGCAACGTCGCGACCCGCTCGGGCGCCGCGGCGCTCGTCGAGGCCGGAGCCGACGCGGTCAAGGTCGGCGTCGGACCCGGGTCGATCTGCACCACCCGCGTGGTCGCCGGCGTCGGAGCTCCGCAGATCACCGCGATCCTCGAGGCCGTCGCGGTCTGCGGCCCGGCCGGGGTGCCGGTGATCGCCGACGGCGGCCTGCAGTACTCCGGCGACATCGCCAAGGCGTTGGCGGCGGGCGCATCCACCGCGATGCTCGGATCGCTGCTGGCCGGCACCGGCGAAGCGCCGGGCGACCTGATTTTCGTCAACGGCAAGCAGTACAAGAGCTACCGCGGCATGGGATCACTCGGCGCCATGCAGGGCCGCGGCGAGGCCAAGTCGTACTCCAAGGACCGCTACTTCCAGGACGACGCGCTGTCCGAGGACAAGCTGGTGCCCGAGGGCATTGAGGGCCGGGTGCCGTTCCGTGGCCCACTGTCGTCGGTGATCCACCAGCTGACCGGCGGCCTGCGTGCCGCGATGGGCTACACCGGCGCCGAAACCATCGAAGCGCTGCAGCGGGCGCAGTTCGTCCGCATCACCGCGGCGGGTTTGAAAGAAAGCCATCCGCACGACATCACAATGACGGCCGAAGCGCCGAACTACTACGCTCGCTGAATTGATCTGAGGACCACTCATGCGTGACATGGTTGAAATCGGCATGGGCCGAACCGCCCGGCGCACTTACGAACTCGACGACATCAACATCGTGCCGTCGCGACGCACCCGTTCGTCGCAGGACGTCACGACGGCCTGGCAGCTCGACGCCTATCGGTTCGAGATCCCGATCGTCGCGCATCCGACCGATGCCCTCGTCTCGCCCGAGTTCGCCATCGAACTCGGGCGGCTCGGCGGTCTGGCCGTGCTCAACGGCGAGGGGCTGATCGGCCGTCACGCCGACGTCCAGGCCAGGGTCGCTCAGGTCATCGAAGCGGCCGCCAAGGAGCCCGAGCCGTCGGCGGCCATCCGGCTGCTGCAGCAGCTGCACTCGGCTCCGCTGGACCCCGAACTGCTGGGTGCCGCGGTGTCCCGCATCCGCGAGGCCGGGGTGACCACCGCGGTCCGGGTGAGCCCGCAGAACGCCGCGGCGCTGACGCCGGCGCTGCTGTCGGCCGGCATCGACCTGCTGGTCATCCAGGGCACGATCGTCTCCGCCGAGCGGGTCGACAGCCATGGCGAGCCGTTGAACCTCAAGACGTTCATCTCCGAGCTCGATGTCCCGGTGGTGGCCGGCGGCGTCATCGACCACCGCAGCGCGCTGCACCTGATGCGCACCGGCGCTGCGGGCGTCATCGTCGGTTACGGATCCACGCAGGGGGTGACCACCAGCGACGAGGTGCTCGGCATCAGCGTGCCGATGGCCACCGCGATCGCGGACGCGGCCGCGGCCCGTCGCGAATACCTCGACGAGACCGGCGGCCGTTACGTGCACGTGCTCGCCGACGGTGACATCCATACCTCCGGCGATCTGGCCAAGGCCATCGCCTGCGGCGCCGACGCGTTGGTGCTGGGCACTCCGCTCGCCGAGTCGGCCGAGGCGCAGGGTGACGGCTGGTTCTGGCCGTCCGCGGCCGCCCACCCGTCGCTGCCGCGCGGTGCCCTGCTGCAGATCGCCGTCGGTGAGCGGCTGCCGATGGAGCAGGTGCTCAATGGACCCTCCGACGACCCGTTCGGTTCGTTGAACCTCGTCGGCGGGCTGCGCCGCTCGATGGCCAAGTCGGGGTACTGCGACCTGAAGGAATTCCAGAAGGTGGGCCTCACGGTCGGCAGCTAGTCGGGCAGCTGACCTGGTTCGCTGGATGATTACCGGCGAGTAAGTACATACTGGACGGCGTGGAACCTGACTACGACGTCTTGATCATCGGTTCGGGTTTTGGTGGCAGCGTCACCGCGCTACGGCTCACGGAGAAGGGCTACAAGGTCGGTGTCCTCGAGGCCGGTCGTCGCTTCTCGGACGCAGATTTCGCCAAGACCTCCTGGAACCTCCGCAAATTCTTGTGGGCCCCGAAGTTCGGCATGTACGGCATCCAGCGCATCCATCTGTTGCGCAACGTGATGATCCTGGCCGGCGCCGGCGTTGGCGGTGGATCGCTGAACTACGCGAACACGCTGTACGTCCCCTCGGAGCCGTTCTTCAAAGACCGGCAGTGGTCGCACATCACCGACTGGCGCTCAGAGTTGTTGCCGCACTACGACCAGGCCAAGCGGATGCTCGGGGTGGTCACGAACCCGACCTTCACCGACGCCGACCGCATCCTCAAAGAGGTCGCCGAGGACATGGGCTGTGGCGACACCTTCGTGCAGACCCCGGTCGGCGTCTTCTTCGGGCCTGACGGCACTCAGACGCCCGGTGAAACTGTGCCGGACCCGTACTTCGGGGGCGCCGGCCCAGAGCGCACCGGCTGCCTGGAATGTGGCAGCTGCATGACGGGGTGCCGCTTCGGCGCCAAGAACACCTTGGTCAAGAATTACCTGGGACTCGCGGAATCTAATGGTGCAGAAGTGATTCCGATGACCACGGTCACGAATTTCGAACAGCGCAGCGACGGCATCTGGGAGGTCCGCACCGCGCGCACCGGCCGGGCGCTGCGCCGCAAGAAGCACACCTTCACCGCCAAGCATCTCGTGCTCGCCGCCGGTACATGGGGCACGCAGCATCTGCTGTTCAAGATGCGCGACAAGGGCAAGCTGCCCAAACTCTCCGAGCGACTCGGCGAGTTGACCCGGACCAACTCCGAATCCATCGTCGGCGCGGGCAGATTGAAGGTCAGCGACGATCTGGACCTGACCCACGGAGTGGCGATCACCTCATCGATCCACCCGTCGTCGGACACCCACATCGAGCCGTGCCGCTACGGCAAGGGCTCCAACGCGATGGGTCTGTTGCAGACGCTGATGACCGACGGCCCGGGTGAGGGCGGCAGCGATGTCCCGCGGTGGAAACAGTTGCTGGAGAACGCCGGTCAGGATCCGCGCGGCACCCTGCGGCTGCTCAACCCGCGGCGCTGGAGTGAGCGCACGATGATCTCGCTGGTGATGCAGAACCTCGACAACTCGATCACCACGTACACCAAGCGCACGAAGCTGGGCCGGCGCCGCTACGTCAGCAAGCAGGGCCACGGCGTGCCGAACCCGAGCTGGATCCCGGCCGGCAACGAGGCCACCCGCCGCATCGCGGAGAAGATCGACGGCGTCGCGGGCGGCACGTGGGGCGAGCTGTTCAACATCCCACTCACCGCGCACTTCCTCGGCGGCGCGGCGATCGGCGACAGCCGCGATGCCGGCGTGATCGACCCGTATCACCGGGCCTACGGCTACCCAACACTGTTCGTCGTCGACGGTGCCGCGATTTCGGCGAACCTCGGCGTGAACCCATCGCTGTCGATCACTGCGCAGGCCGAGCGGGCCGCATCGCTGTGGCCGAACAAGGGGGAGAACGACATTCGCCCGCAGCAGGGTGAGGGATACCGTCGCATCGACCCCATCGCGCCGGCCCACCCGGTGGTGCCGGAGTCGGCACCCGGCGGGCTGCGCTGGCTGCCCATTGAATCGATCAGCGCGGTGAAGCAAGAGGAGAACCCCGGCGTCGATGCTGAGGAACGGCGTACTAGTCCCAGCTCAGCTGGTTGACCGAGCGGTAGGCGTCCCGGCTCAGTGGTGCGCGACCGGGTGGTTGCTGCGGGGTCGGCAGCAGCGGCTCGCGCTTGACCAACGTGATCGTCGTCGGCTCGGTGGTGGTGAGCTCGACGTCTTCTCCGGCGTGCCGGATGGTCAACCCGCCGTGTGGTCCGTCGCGGAGCGTGTAGGTGACCTCGTCGTGGATGACGTCGACGGTCACCCGGAACTCGTGCCAGCGCAACCGGAACCGCAGGCGCGAGATGCCGTCGGGCAGATACGGGTCGAGGTACAGAACTCCCTCGTCGTCGCGCAGACCACCGAAGCCGGCGACCAGCGCC
The DNA here is from genome assembly GCA_963822655.1 of uncultured Actinomycetota bacterium. GTDB lineage: Bacteria > Actinomycetota > Actinomycetes > Mycobacteriales > Mycobacteriaceae > Mycobacterium. Next base: position 57,285 of record CAWGIJ010000006.1, on the reverse strand, counting down.
GTCCAGGCGCCGGCCAGCGACGCCATGTGCAAACCGTCTTTGGTGTTGTGGTGTAAATCGCGCAGGTCGACCAGCGCCGCCTCGTAGGTGTAGTCGTGAGCCAACTCCACATGCCCGACGTTGGCGCACATCACCGCCTGCGTACACGCCGACAACGACGAGTCGCGCACCGTGCGCCGCTCGTAATAGTCGACATTGCGCGCCTTCTGCTCGTCGCTGAATTTATGGCTCTGCCAATACATTGCGAGCACCAGGTCGGTCTGCTTGACCACCTGGGACGAGTACAGCAACGCGTACGGCTCGTGCAGCAGCAGCGGGTATTGGTTCCTGTTCTCGAAATCCCACTCGGCGTAAGTGGTGAAGCCGTCGGACTGCGGGTGCACGCCGAGCTCTTCGTCGAACGGGATGTGGGCGGCATCGGCGGCGGCACGCCATGTGGCGGTCTCCTCGGTGGAGACGCCCATCTCACGGGCCTTTTCCGAGTGCCGGGCGCACGCGTCGGCCGCGACCCGAAGGTTGTGCGCCGCCATCATGTTGGTGAAGACGTTGTCGCGCACGATCGCGGTGTACTCGTCGGGACCGGTCACCCCGTCCAGGTGCCACACGCCGTGGCGGTCGTGGTGGCCCAGGGACTGCCACAGCCGGGCGGTCTCGATGAGCACCTCGAGCCCGCAGTCCAGTTCGAGCGACTCGTCGCCGGTGACGACTCGATAGCGCTCGAAGGCCATCGCGATGTCGGCGTTGATGTGCCACGCGGCGGTTCCCGCCGGCCAGTACGCCGAACACTCCTGACCGCGAATCGTCCGCCACGGATAGGCGGCACCCTTGAGGTCCAGCTGGGCCGCGCGCTCCTTGGCCAGGTCCAAAGTCGAAGCGCGCCAACGCAATGCGTCGGCAGCCGCATGCGGCAGGGTGTACGTCAGCACCGGCAAGACGAAGCCGTCGGTGTCCCAGAATACGTGGCCGTCGTACCCCGTGCCGGTCAGCCCCTTGCTGGCGATGCCGCGACCTTCGGCGCGGGCACTGGCCTGCAGCAGATGGAAAAGCCCGAACCGGACCGCCTGCTGGCACACCGGATCGCCCTCGACCTCGACGTCGGCGCCGTCCCAGAAGTCGTCGAGAATTTTGCGCTGAGCCTTCACCAGACCGTCCCAGCCGCTGTACCGCGCACTGTGCAACGCGGCGGCGGCCTGGTCGCGCAGGGCCGGCCGGGAACGCTGACTCGACCAGCCGTAGGCCAGGAACTTCACGATGCGCAACTTCTGGCCCGCCCGAAGCCCGCAGATCACGGTCGTGCGAGCGAGATCGTCGTGCGCGTCGTTGCTGATCTCGTGGCGGCCCTCGACCTCGATCAGGTGGTCCATTGCCGCGGCCATCATCAGCGCGCTGGCGCGGGTCCGGTGCATCAACAGCGCGCCGCACTCGGTGTCCTCGTGCTGCACCGCCTCCAGCGGGCGGTCCAGGATCGCCGCGACGCGCGGATCGCCGGATGTCACTGGTTGGTCCTCGTTGGCGACCAACTCGGATTGCACTGTGACACGGACGAATTGGTCGACGGCCTCGACGACGTATTCGATGGCGACGACGCTGCGCTGGGCCAGTGATACCAGCCGGGTCGAGGTGACCTTGACCTGCTTGCCGACCGGCGACTGCCAGTGCGCCTCGCGAGTCAGCGTCCCGGCCCGGAGGTCGAGAATCCGCTCGTGACTGATCAGCCGGCCGTAGCGAACGTCGAACGGCTCGTCGTCGACCAGCAGGCGGAGGATCTTTCCGTTGGTGACGTCGACCACGGTCTGGCCGGCCTCCGGGTAGCCGTAGCCCGCTTCGGCGTAGGGCAACGGCCGCACTTCGTAGAACGAGTTCAGATACGTGCCGGGTATGCCGTGCGGCTCACCTTCGTCGAGATTGCCGCGAATTCCGATGTGCCCGTTGGACAATGAGAACAATGACTCCGATTGAGCCAGACTGTTGAGATCCAGGTGGGTCTCGCGGACCTGCCAGGGTTCGACGGGGAGAGGGCTCTCCGTAGTCATCGCGGACCTTCCTAGAGTAGTTCGCCGAGATCGGTCACCACGATATCTGCACCGTGGCTGCGCAATTCGTCGGCATGGCCCACGCGATCGACGCCGACCACGTAGAAGTTACCGGCCCGGCCGGATTCAACACCGGACAGCGCATCCTCGAAAACCGCTGCTGCAGAAGGCTCCACGTTCAACAGCTTGGCGGCGTACAGATAGGAGTCGGGTGCCGGCTTGCCCGCGATGTGCTCCTCGCGCAGCGTCACGCCGTCGACGCGCTGCTGGATGAACTTCTCCAGCCCGGTGATCTCCAGCACCTGACGGGTGTTCGCACTTGACGACACCACCGCGGTGAACAGCCCGGCCTCGGTCACCTTCTCGAGATAACGGCGCGAGCCGTCGAAGACCTTGACGCCATCCTTCTCCAGGGTCTCCTGAAAAGCGTCGTTCTTGCGGGTGCCCAGGCCGTAGATGGTGTCCTTGTCGGCGGTGTCATCGGGATCGCCGTCGGGCAGTTCGATGCCGCGGCTGGCCAAGAACGAGCGCACCCCGTCCTCGCGCTTCTTGCCGTCGACGTATTTCAGGTAGTCCTCGACCGGGTCGAACGGCACGAATGGTTGCCCGCTCTGTTCGGCGTGGTCTTTGAGGAAGGAATCGAACATCACCTTCCAGGCTTTGGTGTGAACGCTCGCGGTGTCTGTGAGCACGCCATCGAGATCGAACAGGCAGGCGCGCACAGATTCCGGTAGACCCAGCACGGCGGGCCCCCCTTCTCGAATGAATTCGGCCAATGGTTTCTGCCGCGGCCAGCTACCACCTCACCATGCCGGATGCCGGTTCGCCATCCGTTCTGGACGACCGGCTGTTTTCCTGCCGTTCGACTGCTGGACCTCGCTTCGAGAACTCAGGTCGGCGGTGTGCCGGTGAACACGCCTTCGGCCAGTCGCAGCCAGGCTTCGCGAAATCGCTCCTTGTCGATGTCGCTGGGCGTCCGGCCAATCAGCAACTCTGCGATCGGCAAGTACGCCAGCGCCGCCACCAGAACGGTGGCGGTCGCCTCGGGGTCGTCGGCCTTCGCGACTCCGGCTTCTGTGGCGGCGGCCAGCGCTTGCCCTACACGCTGATAGGCGGTGATGGAAGCGGCCGTCCACAATTCGTCGATCATGTCCTCGATCGCCTCGGGCTCTCGGAACATCACCCGCAGCAGCTGCGAGTTGTAGTCGACGCTGGCCCAGATCTGCTCGGCGCCACGGCGCAGCGCCCCCTGGATGTCGGTGGGCCGATTCCGGTTGTAGTCGTCGCGCATCGCGCCCATCAGTTCGACCTGCCGCCGGGTCGCCTCCTGCAGCAGCGCCTTCTTCGACGGGAAGTGTTTGTACAGGGCGCCCGACCCGGGTGACAGGCCGCACGCCTGCTGGATGTCGGCGATCGATGTGGCGGCGTAGCCCTGGCGGGCGAACAACGTCATGGCCGCATCCAGCAGGCGCTCGCGGGTGCTGGCATCAGGCGAGGTCATGGGCGTGACGGTACCGTGGTCCGGTCGATGGTGAGTGGCGTCTCACCAGTTAGCCGGCGACGGCCCTCTCGACCGCCTGCAGCGGCGCTCCGCTGACCACGCGGCTGCGCCGGCCGTAGACGTCGACGGGCACATCGCCTGCCACAGTGACCCTGTTCATCAGCCGGTACTGATCGTCGTAATCGTCGACGGCCCGGTGCTGGGTGGCGCGATTGTCCCAGACAGCGACATCGCCGGGAGCCCAATTCCATCGAACGGTGTTCTCCGGCATGGTGATTCGGCGCTGCAACAATTCGAGTAGGGTCTGTGACTCGTAGCTGTCCAGGCCGACGAATCCGCGGACGAAGTCGCCGGCGACCAATGTGCGTTCGCCGGTCTCGGGGTGCACCCGAACGACGGGATGCTCGGTGCGGAAGTCGATCTTCTCGAACAGTGCCCGATGCAACTTGTGGTTGTCGGTCTGCGCCTCGGGCGGCGCGATGTAGTCGAACCGGTTGCTGTGTAATGCCCAGAGATTCTCGGCGAGATGCTTGAGCGATTCGGGCAGGTCATCGTAGGCCGCGGCGGTGTTCGTCCACAGCGTCGATCCGCCGTAGCTCGGCAGCGCCACGGCGCGCAGCACCGACGCGGCCGGGTAATTGGCGACGAATGTGACGTCGGTATGCCAGCGGTTGGCTTTGCCGTACTCGGAGTTGATCGGCGTGATGACCGGCATGTTCTCCTGTTGCACTGCGGGATGGGCGATCGGGACGCCGAGGCGGCCGGCGAAAGCGTGTTGGCCGGCATCGTCGAGGTGCTGTTGGTCGCGGAAGAACACCACCTTGTGGCGCAGCAACGCTTTTCGGATGTCTGCGACGGTGCCGGCGTCGAGATCGCCGGATAGCTCCACGCCGTCGATGCGGGCGCCGATGCGGCTGCCCAGCTGGGTCACGGTCATTGCCATGAAGGTCCTTTCATTCTCGGGGTGTAGTCACCTGACTACACCGCCATAGGAGTGAGTGTAGACATATGACTACACACGCGTCAAGCAATGGTTTAGCCGGTGTGCGCCTCTAGACTGTGCCGGTGGAGTCCGCCTCGCCCCGTCCCGTGCTAGTCGTCGATTACGGCGCGCAATACGCGCAGTTGATCGCCCGTCGGGTGCGTGAGGCACGAGTGTTTTCGGAGGTCATCCCGCACACCGCCACAGTCGATGAGATCAAGGCCCGCGATCCGCTCGCGGTCGTGCTATCCGGTGGTCCGTCCAGCGTCTACGCCGACGGCGCCCCGCAACTCGATCCCGCGTTATTCGACCTCGGCGTGCCGGTGTTCGGCATCTGCTACGGCTTCCAGGCGATGGCGCAGGCACTCGGCGGCACCGTTGCCCGGACGGGCACCAGCGAGTACGGCCGTACCGAGCTGAAAGTCGTTGGTGGCGAACTGCATTCGGATCTTCCCGAGGCGCAGCCGGTGTGGATGAGCCACGGCGATGCGGTCACCTCTGCGCCGGACGGGTTCGAGGTGGTTGCCACCAGTGCGGGTGCCCCGGTGGCCGGATTCGAGAACAGGGCGCGGCGACTGGCCGGCGTGCAGTATCACCCCGAGGTCTTGCACAGTCCGCACGGACAGCAGGTGCTCACGCGCTTCTTGCATGAGTTCGCCGGCATCGCACCGGATTGGACGCCGGCCGGGATCGCCGAGGCATTGGTGGAGCAGGTGCGGACACAGGTCGGCGACGGCCACGCGATCTGCGGGCTGTCCGGCGGGGTCGACTCGGCGGTGGCCGCCGCGTTGGTGCAACGGGCCATCGGGGATCGGCTGATTTGTGTATTCGTCGATCACGGTCTGCTGCGCGCGGGTGAGCGTGCTCAGGTGCAGCGCGACTTCGTCGCCGCGACCGGGGCCAATTTGATCACCGTCGACGCGGAGGCGACGTTCATGGAGGCGTTGTCCGGGGTGACGAACCCGGAGGGCAAGCGCAAGATCATCGGCCGGCAGTTCATCCGGGCGTTCGAGGGAGCGGTGCGGGATGCACTGGGCGACAACGAGACTGAGTTCCTGGTTCAGGGAACGCTGTATCCCGACGTGGTGGAGTCTGGCGGCGGCACCGGTGCCGCCAACATCAAGAGCCATCACAACGTCGGCGGTCTGCCCGACGATCTGAAGTTCGTTCTCGTCGAACCGCTGCGACTGCTCTTCAAGGACGAAGTGCGTGCGGTCGGACGCGAGCTCGGCCTGCCCGAGGAAATCGTTGCGCGCCAGCCGTTTCCGGGACCCGGCCTGGCCATTCGGATCATCGGTGAAGTCACCGCAGCCCGGTTGGAGGTACTGCGACGGGCCGACTCGATCGCGCGTGAGGAGTTGACCGCGGCCGGCCTGGACCAGCAGATCTGGCAGTGCCCGGTGGTGCTGCTCGCCGATGTCCGGTCGGTGGGCGTGCAAGGGGACGGCCGGACCTACGGGCACCCGATCGTGCTGCGGCCGGTGTCCAGCGAAGACGCCATGACCGCCGACTGGACGCGGGTGCCCTACGACGTGCTGGAGCGCATCTCCACCCGGATCACCAATGAGGTGGCCGAGGTCAACCGCGTGGTGCTGGACGTCACCAGCAAGCCGCCGGGCACCATCGAGTGGGAGTAGCTCGCTATGGCTACTGCAGTCGACCCATCGGTGCCGCCCGGTGGTACCGGCTGTAGCGAGTGTGACGCCGCCGGTGGTTGGTGGGTACACCTGCGGCGGTGTGCGGCCTGCGGCCACGTCGGTTGCTGCGACGATTCGCTGTCCAGACACGCAACGCAGCACTGGCGAGAGACTGGACACCCGATCATCCGGTCGTTCGAACCGGGCGAGGACTGGTTCTGGAATTACGAGACCAACGATTACTACGACGGTCCCGAACTCGCCCCGCCGGAATGCCATCCCGCCGACCAGACCGTCCCCGGTCCCCGCAGTAGGGTGCCGCGCGACTGGGCCGAACTGCTCAGTCGGCGCGACGGCTGACGTCGGCCCTGAGCTGGGGTGCGAGGTCCGATTGATTGACTGTCGCACGTGTCCGTGGTACCAACTAGTCAATTGAAAACATCATTTTCAATTGAGCGCGGTGCTGACTTGGCTGGAGGGCGATCGTGGCCGACGACGGCGGTGACAAGGCCCAACCGGCTTGGAAGCAGACGATGGCGTGGCTGCCGCATTCGATCGCGGAGGCAGCGTTGTCGCCAGGTGACGGCGAGGCCCCCGACCTCTCGGGGGCGTGGGCGCACCTGCAGGAACGGCTGAACGCGGCCGAGCAACTCGTACGGTCCACCCCGGTCAACAAGAATCGCCTCGACTACGGGTCAGGGATGCGACATCTGATGGTGCTGTTGGCGGTCGGCACGGACATGGCACTGCGGGCAGATCCGGACCCGGTTCTCGCCGTCAACCGGGCCCGCATGGACGACATCGTCACCTGGGGACTGGAATGTCCGGATTGCGTGTATCTGAATGCGAGCCTGCGCGCGGGCGAGACGTATCGGATCTTCGGCAGCCGGGGCACGGCACGATATGTCGGCCTGCAGACGATGGACGGAATCGCCGCGACGGCTAACTGCCTCGTCGACGAACTCGAGGTTGACGCCGACGGGAACTTCGAAGCGATCTTGTCCGCCGAGGAGCGCAGCGGTAACTGGTTGCGGCTGACTGGCGATCATCCGACGCTGACGGTGCGAAACTTCTTCTATGACTGGGACACCGAGGTTCCCGCGTCATTGCGTATCGAGCGCATCGGCGATGAAGCTGCGCCGGCGGCTGGTGCTGTTGAATTGGATGTCTCGGTTTCGCGCCAGCTTCACGCGCTGGGCGACTTCGTCTACGACAACCTGAAATTCTTCCTCGACTTCGGTGCCATGCCGCCGGCCAACGGCTTTATACCGCCGATGGACATGAGTGACATGGGTGCGGCAGCGGAAAACCGGCCCGTCATCGGAAGATTCGAGCTCGAGCCCGATCAGGCGCTGATTCTCGAGGTGGAGCCACCCCAGGGCGTCTATTGGAGCCTCTCGTTGGGCAATCCGTGGTTGGAGACGATTCACTACGGACGCCATCAGTCCAGTCTCAACGGACACCAGGCGGTGATCGACTCCGATGGGATCTTCCGTGCCGTCATCTGTGCGACGGATCCTGGGGTGGCGAACTGGCTGGACACCACAGGTCACAGCAACGGCGCGATGCTATTGCGTTGTGTGCGAACCGAAACCGCGCCGGTACCAAACGTGCGCGTAGTGAAGGTCGACGAGGTCCTGTCGTTGTTGCCCGTTGACACCACCCTGACCACCCCCGGCGAACGCTCTCACGTGATCGAAGCCCGGCGCCACGCCGTCTACGAAAGGTTCTACCGGTGAGTTTCTCCGCTGACGATCTCGAAGACGGTGCCCGCGCCGCCACTGGCCTCGACGATTTCGGCTCGGCGTATTACCGCGAAGGTCTAGAGCGGACCGTTGCCGCGTTGAACACCGAAGCCAACCTCAACGATCTCGGCCGGGTCATGCAGCACGCGACCATCAGTAACGCTCTGATCCAGCGGCTGAAGATCATTGAAACCTACAAGCAGCATCCCGAGATCGGCGACGAGGTCGTCGACGGCCCGATCGTCGTCCTGGGTCTACCGCGCACAGGGACCACCGCGCTAGGCCAATTGGTTTCTGCCGATCCACAATTGAGATCGTTGCGCACCTGGGAATCCCAGGCGCCGACCCCGCCGCCCGAGGCCGCTACCCAGCACACCGATCCGCGGATCGCGCAAGCCGCCGAGGGCATCGCGATGATCGACCAGATGTTTCCCGAATTTCGGACTATGAACAGTTTCGATGCCGAATCCGCGACGGAGTGCCAAGACCTGATGGGCATGAGCTTCCGCACCTTCCACTTCGACGGGGTGGTACGGGTTCCGGGGTACGTGGAATGGCTGCTGCAGAGCGACATGCGCGAGACCTACACCTTCCACCGCGATGTGTTGAAACTATTGCAGTGGCACTGCAAACCAAGCCTGTGGCACTTGCGGACACCGGTGCACATGTTCGCACTCGAGTCGTTTGTCGAAGCGTATCCGGATGCCAAATTCCTGTGGAGCCACCGGGATCCGGCAAAGGTGCTTGCCTCGGTCTGCAGTCTCATCGCTTATGTCCGGAGCTGGAGCAGCGATCATAAGGACCCCGAAGAACTCGGGGCCGAGCAACTGGCGTGGTGGGCAGAAGGCATGGGCCGTGCGATGGAGTTCCGCAAGACATTCGGCGACGACCGGTTTGTGGACGTGTCCTTCGCCGACCTGCAAACCGACCCGATCACTACGATTGCCCGCAGCTACGACAAGCTGGGTCTCACGTTCACCGATTCGGCGCGCGCGAGAGTGCAGGACTGGGCAGATGGGCACAAGCCCGGTCGGCATGGCACGCACACGTACGAGCTGGGCGATTACGGGCTGACCGTGGAAAAGGTGCACGAGGCATTCGGCGATTACATGGCTACCTATGATGCGTCAGCATGATGGGGTCGACGCCAGGGCGGGCGGTCGCCGAAAGCTCGAACCCGATCCGCACATACATGCGCTGATCCTCGCCGCTACCGCCGAAGTCGTTCGGGCCGAAGGAGTTCAGGCGCTGTCGATGGCCCGAGTGCTCAGCAGAACACAGCTGGGTACCCGAGCGTTCTACCGGCACTTCGAGTCGAAGGACCAGCTGGTTGCGGCGGTATTCCTGGAGATGGCCCGCGCCGAGGTGGTGCGCCTGGAGCAGCGGATGGCGGGCTCTGACCCGGTTCGCGCGGTGGCAGCCTGGATCGACGGACGGCTGGATCTCGCCTTCAATCAGCAGATCCGCTCCGATCTACGTCACATGTCGGTCGAGGCGCAGGCGCAGATGTTCGCGGCGCCCGAACTCGTCGCACCCGCGTATCGGGAGATCTTGCGGCCGCTAGTCGAACAGCTCACGCGCGGAAAGGATCTGGGTATTTTCGCGGAGATCGATCCGGACGGTGAGGCGCTGTCCATCCACGGTGTGGTGTGGGCCAACGTCGAACGGCATTGGGCAACGGCCGCCCGCGAGTCCCGCGAGGTCCGGGATCGCGTGCAACGCTTCTGTCTTGGCGGCCTCGGCTTGACGCCCGAGGTGATCACCGCTGCGCTGGATGACCGGCAGAGTCGACCTGGTCGGCGGAGTAGTCGATGACGGGACGTGACTCGCCGTACACGTCGAGGGTGTGGATAAAGCGATGCAGTCCCATCACCCCCGCGCAGGTGAATCCGAGTTCGATGATCTGTGCGGCAGTGAAATGCTTTCCCAACCGTTGGTAGAACTCGTCGTCCATCGCGTGGTGGTCGGCGGAGAGCAAATCGATGAACTCGACGGCCATCTGCTCCTGCGGCGTCAGCTCGCCATGGCCCGGCGCCAGCAGGCAGGCGACGTCTTCGTCGGTGATCGAGTCGTGCTTACGTGACTGGCTGCAGGGCTCGCACTCACCCAGTTGGGCGCTGCGAATGCGCAACAACTCCAGTATCCGGCCGCCGAGTAAGGTGCCGGCGCCGAGGTGAGTCCGGGCCATGTTGACCTGTTCGAGCTGTGCGCTGCGATACGCGAAGATCTGCAGGGGAACCGGGGTGGCATATAACCCGGCGGCGACGCCGGCCTCGACGATTTCGCGGGAGTGCGAGCTGAGCTCGTGCATCGGGATTGGCGCAATACGCGGCATCGATTCAGGCTAGCTTTCTTTAGCGCTCTTTCTTTAGCGTTACCGAAAAGAACCGGCCATGGGAGGACTCGATGTCCAGACTTGCCGGGAAGGTCGCGATAGTCACCGGAGGCGCTGGCGGGATTGGTGCGGCGACGGCGCAAGAATTGGCGCGCGAAGGCGCCGCGGTCGCGGTCGTCGACATCGACGAGGAGAAGGCCGCCGAGGTCGTCGACGAAATTCGGCGCACCGGGGCGCGCGCGACCGCACTCGGCGGCGATTTGTCAGAAGAGCACGCAGCGGAGCATGTCGTCCGATCCACGGTGGCCGAGTTCGGCGGCCTTGATGTCCTGCATAACAACGCGGCGCTGACCACCAGTGGCTTTCTGTCGCGGGACACCACCGTCAGCGAGATGCCGATGGACGTGTGGCAGCGATCGCTGGATGTCAACCTCGGTAGCCAGCTGCTGATGTGTAAGTACGCGGTACCCGAAATGCGAAAGCGCGGAAGCGGTTCCATCGTCAACATGTCGTCTGGGGCGGCACTGTCGGGTGACCGGACCCGCTTGGCCTACGGTGTTTCGAAGTCCGGGGTGCACGCGCTGACGATGTATGTCGCGACCAGTGAGGGAAAGCGCGGTGTGCGGGCAAACACGATCGTGCCCGGATTGATCCTGACCGATGCCGTCCGCGCGCATCTATCCGAGGAGGTCATCGGTCGCCTCGGCCAGGCCACGCTGACGCCGTACCTCGGCCAACCGCAAGACGTTGCCGAACTGGTCGTCTTCTTGGCTTCGGAGCAGTCTCGTTACATCACCGGACAGATGATTTCGATCGACGGCGGAATGTCCGCACACGTGATGCTGGACACCGGCGACTAGCTACTCGGACCGAGTACGTACGCGGCCGTCTCCGGGTGGTGGTACCAGCCGCTGGCGGCGTGCGTTCCGCCGTCGACGTGAATCGTCTGTCCGGTGACGTAGCTGGACAGGTTGGAGGCGAGAAATACTGCGGCGCCGGCCATCTCGTCGACGTGACCGGCTCGCCCCATCGGTACGACGAGGCCGAACCGTTCGTCCGACCCCGGGGGTGCGACGTTTCTGATCCCCTCGGTCATTGTGATGTCCGGGGCCAGCGCGTTGACCCGAATGCGATGCGGCGCGAGTTCGAGCGCCGCCGTCTTGGTGTAATTGATCACCCCGGCCTTGGCCGCCGCATATGTTGCGAAACCCGGTGCGGCGCGGACACCTTCGATCGAGGTCACGCTGATGATGCTGCCCGCCAGTTGTTGCTCGACCAGGCTGCGCGCCACCCGCTGGGTGCACAGGTAGACGTGCCGCAGGTTCGACTTGTACAGCGCGTCCCAGCCGTTCTCGCTGGTGTCGAGGATCCCCGACCAGAAGACCCCTCCGGCGTTGTTCACCAGGATCGTGACCGGCCCGAGTTCGGCGCTGGTCTGCGCGAGCGCCGCGTCGACCGAGGCACTGTCCCGGACGTCGGTGGGGATGCCCAGCGCGCCGATCTCGGCGGCGGCCGAGGCGCAGGACTCGGGGTCGCGCTCCCAGATCGCCACCTTCGCGCCAAACGACGTCAGCCCCGCGGCGATACCGCGGCCGATGCCGGAACCGCCACCGGTGACGACCGCGACACGGTCGTTCAAGAAGATGCTTGCCGGATCGAGCGCCATGGGCTAAGCATAGAGTAATAGCACTTCATTCGTTACAAAAAATACCTATGCTGTCTTATCTGTAATGAGGGAGCCCGATATGGCCGCCACGATTTTCGTCACCGGTGCCACCGGTCAGACCGGTGGAAATGTGTGCGAGCAACTGATCGAACGGGGCGACCACGTCCGGGCCCTGGTCCGCAATCCCGACGACGCCGCAGCGCTGAGTGCGATCGGCGTCGAGTTGGTCAAAGGTGACATCAGCGACGCCGACGACGTGGCTCGCGTGGCCAAGGGCGCCGAGGCGGCGATCCACTGTGCGGCGCTGCTCGGCGGGGCCAGTCAAGACCTCGACGACTTCAAGGCCGTCAACATGGTCGGCACCACCAACGTGCTCGACGCGGCCAAGCGCCACGGCATGCGCCGGGTCGTCGCGCTGAGCACCGCCACCTTCATCAACCTGAGCACCGACCTCGACTTCGAAGAGGCACCCGTTCTCGAGAAACCGCCGGACGATCCCTACACCGTCACCAAGCTGGCCGCCTTCCAGGAGGCGCATCGGCGCGCTGCGGCAGGCGAGGACGTGTTGACCTGCCACCCGGGCGCGATCTACGGTCCCGGCCTGGTAGCGCAGCGCGCTCTGCACCGCACCAGTTTCAACCGGGTGCTGTTGGCAGGTATGCGCGGAAAGATCAAGCGCTACCTGGCATTTCCTGTGACGTGGGTGGCCGGCAAGGACGTCGCGAAGGGATCGATTGCCGCCTTGGATCGCGGTGCGGCCGGTGAGCGTTACTTGTTGATCGGACAGCCACAGGCGAATATCACCACCGCCGCCGGTATCAACCGCGCCTGCGAAATCGCCGGAATCGACCATCATGTAGAAGATCTCGATTACCGCTCCGATCCGGAGGCATTGACCGCCGAGTTCGGGCCCACTTTGATGGCGATCGCTGAAGCCGCGGCCAGAGACGTTCGCAAGCCCAGATCGAACGACAACCTCACCGCCAAGCGCCTGGGTTACGACCCGATGTCGTTCGATGACGGGCTGCGCCTGCTGATCCCATGGCTGCGCGAACTCGGCCGTCTCGATCCGGTGCCTGCCTGAATTCTGAGCTGGAATCTAGGAGCTACCACCATGCCGATTGCTGAACCGCGCCAATCCCCGTCTGATTATGGCGATCTGGCTGATCGGATACTCGATGCGGCCGGACGGCTGGTGCTGAGTATGGGCGCCCGGAAATTGTCGTTGTCAGACGTGGCAACGCTGGCCGGGGTATCACGACCCACCATCTATCGCTACTTTGCGTCCAAAGAAGACCTCATCGAGGCGTTGGGGGCGCGGGTACGACGTCGTTTCGACACGGCGATGGAACGGGCGATGAGCGGGGTCACCGGCCTCGCGCGATGGGAAGCCGCTGTCGATGTCGTCGTGGCTTTCATGGAGGACCAGCCACCCGGGCGTCAACTCGACCTGGATCCGGGCTTCGCACACGAACAGATGGCCCGGGCCTTGCCGATGATCACCGAAAAATTGATGGATGTCTTGCAGCAGTGTGTCCGTGAGGACGGCTTCGACTCCGCGTTGAGCCCCCGGGCCCTCGCCGGTGCAGTCGCGCGAGTTGGACTGAGCCATTACATATTTCCGGACGCAGACCCCGCGGCAGGGGGCCGGGAGATCCGTGCGGCCGCCGGTTTGTCGGCAGACCGAACGTCCCTGACGGATGTGAAGACCAGGAGGACGCGTTGACCACTTCCAAAGTCGTGTTTGATCCGTTTTCCAGCGACTTCTTCGACTCCCCGTACGCCACCTACCGGCGGATGCGCGACGAGGAGCCGGTCTATTACAGCGAGAACTACGACTTCTACGCGCTGACCCGGCACGCCGACATTGTGGCGGCCATCAAAGACTTTGAAACATTCTCGTCGGCGCGCGGAGTCGATCTCGAGATGGTGCAGGCCGGCGATCCGGTGCCGCCGTTGATCATCTTGATGGATCCTCCAGAGCATCGCCGAATGCGCAACCTGGTCAACAAGGTGTTCACCCCACGCGCCGTCGAGCGTCAGCGACAATTGGTCGTCGAACAGATCGATCGATTTCTCGCCGCGGCGAATCCCGACGAATTCGATGTCGTGCAAGACTTCTCGGCGTTGTTCCCGGTGGAAGTGATCACTCGGATGCTCGGCGTGCCCGCGGAGTTCCGCCAAAAAGTCCGGCTTCTCCTGGACAAGATGCTCGAACGGGAGTACGGCAAGGTCGCCACACCCGAGGACGGTGTTCAGGCCGGTATCGAGACCGGACTGATCTACTACAACGTCATTCAACAGCGGCGGGCCGATCCCCAGGACGACATGATCAGCGATCTGATCGCCGTCGAGGTCGAACGCGGTGGCGTGGCGACCAAGCTGGACGACATCGAGATCACAGCCTTCGCAACGATGTTGGGCGGAGCAGGGGCCGAGACTGTGACCAAATTGGTGGGCAATGCGGTGGTCACGTTCGCCGAGCATCCAGATCAATGGCAGATGTTGCTCGATGACCGCAGCCGGGTTCCTGCCGCGGTGGAGGAGTTGCTGCGGTGGGAGGCTCCCGCACAGTATCTGGTGCGGTACAGCATGAAAGACATTGAGCTGCACGGCACTACAATCCCTGCCGGTAACCCGGTGCTGCTGTGTCTGGGTTCGGCCAACCGGGACGAGCGGGCATTCACCGACGCGGATACCTTCGACATCAACCGGGACCGTGGCCAGGCCCAGAACCTGGGGCTGGGGTACGGGACGCACAGCTGTTTGGGTGCCGCGCTGGCTCGAATGGAGAGCACCCTCGCATTGGACAAGTTGCTGGATCACATGCCACGCTACGCAATCGTGCCGGAAGGGCTCAGGCGGGTGGCGATGACCAACGTCATCGGCTGGAACAACGTCCCGGTGCGGGTTCTGAGTTGAGTTAGCTAGCCGCCGAGGGTGCAACCGGCGAGACGTCTACTCGGGAATGCCTCGGTCGCTGCACTCTCGCGGCATCTTAACTTGATCGCCGTGAGTTAGCTGGCCGGACCCTGTCGCAAGCTTTCGCTTGACCTTGTCGGTGGGCGGGTATTGACTAATGGCATTCGAACATACATTCGAACATCATGAGTAACACCCGTACCGCAGGAGTGGCCGATGACGGCGATGCTTGCTTCCGAAGAGCATCAGCATGACCGCGCTGAACAGCTGAAACAGCTGCGCCGTCAGATGGCGGCGGTATCCGGGAAGGTCGGCGCTCCTCGTCGCGGCCACGCCCACGTCGGCGACCTGCTGCCGGATTCGGAAGCCAGGCTCCCGGTCCCGCAGTTGCTGTCGGACGTGTTGCCCGATGCGTTGCCACGAGGGGCGGTAGCGGTGCTGTCCGGGGCGCGGTCGTTGCCGCTGAGCATGGTGGCCGCGGTGACGGCCGCCGGGGGGAACGTGGCCATCGTCGGCCAGCCGGACGTCGGCCTGCTGGCCGCGGTGGAGATGGGAGCCGATCTGGGTCGGGTCGCGGTGATCCCGGATCCCGGCACCGACCCGGTGGAGGTGGCCGCGGTGCTGATGGACGGAATGGACCTGATCGTGCTGGCTCTGAAAGGGCGCACGGTGCCGATGACCCGGGCCCGGGCCGTGGTGTCCCGGGCGCAGCAGAAAGGCTGTACGTTGCTGGTCACCGACGGCGACTGGCAGGGCGCGTCGATCCGGCTGCAGGCGCGGGTCAGCGGCTACGAAACTACTTCGGATAGGCCGGGTTTCGGCCGGATCAGCAAGGTGCGGTTCGAGGTGTGCGCGGCGGGTCGGGCAATCAGGCGGGCTCGGACAGGGTGAGCGTGGCTTCCCGGGTCTTGGCGATCTGGTGCATGGACTGGCCCGCGGTGGCCGCCGCTGCCGGTGCTGGGTTGCCCGCGACATCTCCGGTCGCCGTCACATTGGCCAACCGGGTGATCGCCTGTTCGTCGGCGGCTCGTTCCGTCGGCGTGCGGCGAGGGCTGCGACGGCGTGAGGCGTCGGCCCGCTGCCCCCAGCTGCACGTCGTTGCCGCCGACCCCGACCGCGACGCCCGCTTCTTCGAGGGAGTCGTCGCGGCGGTGGACGACCTGGTGCCCCGGGCGGAGGTGCTGCGTCCCGGCCTGGTGGTACTGCCGGTCCGCGGGGCAGCCAGGTTTTTCGGGTCCGAGCAGCAGGTCGCCGAGCGACTGACCGATGCAGTGGGGGCGGCCGGGGCCGAATGTCAGGTCGGGGTAGCCGATCAGCTGTCGACCGCGGTCTTCGCCGCCCGCGCGGGCCGCCTCGTGGCAGCGGGGGAGGATGCCCGGTTTCTGGCGGCCCTGTCGATCCGGCAACTCGCCACCGAGCCCAGCCTGTCCGGTCCGGGCCGGGCCGATCTGGCGGACCTGTTGTGGCGGATGGGGATTCGCACCATCGGGCAGTTCGCCGCGCTATCGCGTACGGACGTGGCCTCCCGGTTCGGCGCCGACGCGGTGAGCGCGCACCGGTTCGCCCGCGGCGAGCCCGAACGCGGGCCGTCCGGTCGCGAGCCGCCGGCCGAACTCGACGCGGAGTTGCAGTGCGATCCGCCGATCGACCGGGTCGACGCTGCCGCGTTCGCCGGACGCTCGTTGGCCGGTGCGTTGCATCAGACGCTGGTTGCGGCCGGGGTGGGTTGCACCCGACTCGCCGTTCATGCCGTCACCGCCAATGGTGAAGAGCTGAACCGGGTTTGGCGCTGCGCCGAGCCGCTGACCGAGGACGCCACCGCCGACCGGGTGCGCTGGCAACTCGACGGCTGGTTGAACACCCGCATCGTGGTGGACCGACCTTCCGCGCCGGTGGTGCAGTTGCGGCTGCAGGCGGTGGAGGTGGTCTCAGCCGGGGCGCTGCAGCTACCGCTGTGGGGCGGTTTCGGCGAAGAGGACCGGATGCGGGCCCGCCGGGCCCTGGTCCGGGTGCAGGGCCTGCTCGGCCAGGAGGCGGTGCAGGTGCCGATGCTGTCCGGCGGTCGCGGCCCGGCCGAACGCATCACGCTGACACCGCTGGGCGACGAGCAGGTGCCGTGCGCCGACCCGGATCGGCCGTGGCCCGGTCAGCTGCCGGAACCGTCACCGACTGTGTTGCTCGACGACCCGGTGGAACTGCTTGATGTTCAAGGCAATTCGATTCGAGTGACCAGCCGGGGGTTGTTTTCCGCCGACCCGGCGCGGCTGACCGCCCGCGGCCGCGACGGCCGGCTGCAGTGGTGGGCCGGTCCATGGCCGGTCGACGAACGGTGGTGGGATCCCGACCGCGCCGGGGGCCGGACCGCCCGGGTGCAGGTGCTGCTGGAGGGTGAGCGGCCGTCCGACCCCGGCACCGCCCTATTGCTGTGTTACCGGCAGAGGAGGTGGTATTTGGAGGGAATTTACGAGTAACGCTAGGGCGGCGGTGGAGGCGGCTGAGGTGACGGCGGGGGCGACGGAGGCGCGGATGGTGCCGGTGGTGCCGGTGGTGCCGGATCGAGCATCTGGACGCCCGTGCCGTCCCAGCGGTAGCGCACCGTGGAGACCTTGCCGTCATCGCACGCGGTGCACGTCTGACCGGACCCGTAGCTCAGCACCACGGTGTCGTGGGTGGATGCGCGGGCGACCAGGCTGGTGAAGGGATACGCCTTCGGTGTCCCGGTGCCGACATAGGCACCGCGGTGAAACATCAACGCCTGTTCCGGCGAACTGCCCGTGCCGCCCTCGACGCTGACCAGGACGGTCGACAGGTCTGCGCAGGGGTCGTAATTGCTGGCCTGCGGAGCATTGCTCCATTTCCAGCCGGTGGCGGGGTCGGACGGATATTTCGCGAGCGCGTTCTGCACTGCGGTTACCTGATCGGGCCCACAGTTGGCTCCCGGCGCCGCATGCGCCCGGGTCGCGCCAGGCCACGGTGCAACCAGACACAGTAGTAGTGCGCTGCTACTCAACCATCGAATCATCAAGCCTCCTCACCACATTCGATTCGCATAGCGTTCAGCCCAGCGAAGCGGCGAACGGCCCAACCCGTTCGAGGAATCGGTCGAAGAACCTCGCCGAGTCTGCCTGAACGGCGATCACCGCGTTGGGTTTTCGAGCCCACCGGCCTGACCAATCGGTGACGGTCATGCCGCGGGTCAGCGTCCCGGTCAACTCGACGTCCACCGTGGTCTCCCGGGTCTCGACCAGTTGCGGGTCCAACGCGACCGCCGCGGCCAGCGGATCGTGCAGATGCGCGAGGTAGCCGTGGCCGAGGTCGTGATACGACTCGAGGTAGAACCGTGTCGCATCTTCGATCACCCGAATCAGCGGGTTGGACGCCGACGACCGGGTGCCCCGCTCGTCCTCGGCGCTCAGCGCGGTCGTCGTTGAATCCGCCGCGGCGGCCAGCCTGCTCAGGATGTCCGGTGTGAGAGCGATCTGCCGCGTCACGTCGAGCCCACACAGGATCGGAAGACTGTGCAGGGCAACATCTTCCGACGGCGACCAGGCGGCGAACACCTCGGCCGCCGCCTCGGGGTCGAACGCGATGTTCCACTCGGCGGCCGGGGTGGTGTTGCCGACGTGGTCGTAAGCCCCGCCCATGATCACCAGCCGGCGCAGCAGCGTCGGCAGCGCGGGCTCTTTGCGAAGGGCCAGCGCCAGGTTGGTCAGCGGCCCGGTTGCCACGCCGATCAGCTCACCCGGATGCTGTTGCGCCGCCGCGACCCACGCCGTCGCGGCGTCGTCCGCGCACAGTTGCCTATCGGTGGCCGGCAAGTCGGCGTAGCCCAGGCCCCGCTGCCCGTGGACCGGGCTGTGATTGCGCGACGACGAATTCAGCGGCTGCTCGGCGCCACGGGACACCGGCACGCCGTCGACCCGGCACAGCTCCAGCAGGCCCAGATTGTTTTCGCAGACCTGGTCCACGCCAACATTTCCGCCCGTCGACGCGATGCCGACCAGTTCGGCATCCGGGCTGGCCAGCAAATAAATCAGCGCGATCGCGTCGTCGACGCCGGTGTCGACGTCGGCGAACACTGGTGCGGTCACCGCGGAGACGTTACTCGACCCCGTTGGCGACGGTCTCACCCGCGAGCGGCAGCCCGACCAGGATCAACACGTGGTGGGCCGGGCTGCCCGGTGGCGCGACCAAACCGAGCGCTGTGCCGTGCTGGCGGGCGCGCTCCAACGCCTCGGCCAACACCCGCAACCCGGACGACCCCAGGTGGGTGACCATAGCCAGGTCGACGGTCAAAGGATGAGTGCCCGAACGGCTTTGGCGGGAAATCTGGGTGGCCAACGTCGACGCGGTCGCGTTGTCGACGTCTCCTCGGACCAGCAGAGCATCATCGGCGATCTCGATGGAGAACTCCGATGTGCTGAGTGGTTCGGCAAGCGGTATGACATTGGGGTCGGTGACGATCCGTGCCGGTCGCGTCAGTCGATGGGTGATGGACGCCGTGGTGCCGGTGTCGCTGCCGGCGATGCGGCTTTCGGTGGCCAAGGCGTCCGCCAGCATCAGCCCGCGCCCGCGCATCCCCGGATCCGCCGATGGCGCCTTCCACTGGCCACGGTCGCTGACCGACGCGTGCACCAGGCCCTGGTCGTCCAACCTTGCCGCGACGTCGATGCGACCGGTGCTCAGCGAGCGGTAGCCGTGCTCGAAGGAGTTCTCGATGAACTCGCACAGGATCTGCACGATGATCAACTCGTCGACGTCGTCGGCGCCGATGTCGGATAGCCACGCCCGCAACGGCCCACGCACCTCCCGCGCCGCCTGCACGCTCGCGTCGACGTTCAGGACAAAGTCGGGCGGTGGCGTACGCCGTTGCGCTGCAAGCAAAGTCACGTCGTCGTTGTAGCCGGTGGTGCGTAGCATCAGTTCCAGTGTCTGCGCGCACAACCGCTCGACGGGGCGTGTCGGCGTCTCGATCGGGAACGCCGATCCGGCCAGTACGCGCGAGGCGATCTCGGCGAATTCGGCGGTGCTCGCGGACAGCGACCGCCCGGGGCGCTCGATCATGCCGTCGCTGTACAGCAGGACGGCGTCGCCCACGTCCATCGTGTGCGTGGCGGTAGGGAAGCCGATGCCACTGCCCAGTGGCCCCGCGCCGGTCGGCTCGAGAAATCGTGGCAGGTCCCCCCTGATCAACAGCGGGGGTGGATGTCCCGCAGTGCAGTACTCCAAGATCCCGGTATCGGTATCGAGGCGGCCGATGCATAGTGTCGCGGCCTTCGACCCGGGTACCAACTTACTGAATTCGTCTACCGCCGTGAGGCATTCGGTGATACCCAGACCGGCCAGCAGTTGCATGCGAATGGCTGTCCGCAGTTGGGCCATCACCGACGCGGCTTCGACGCCATGTCCGACCACATCGCCGACAACCAGGAAAACGCCTCCGGACTGTCCGGGCATCGCCTCGAACCAATCCCCGCCGGCGCCGGCGTCCTGGGTGGCCACCAGATATTCGGCCGCGATGTCCGCGCCAGGCAGCACCGGTAGCGACGGCGACAGCAGGGCCCGTTGGACCAAGATGCCGAGATCCCGAATCTGTGCGTACCGCTCGGACAGTTCGGCCTCGCGGGCCTCGGCCGCCCGGCGCTCCTGCACCTGGGCGGTGGCATCGGTGAGCATCACCTGGGTGCCTTCGATAGAGCCGTCGGGACTGCGGCGGGGGCTGACGACGATATCGCCACAGACCTCCTGCATCGTTCCCGATCCGTCAAAGTCGAACTGAAAACGCCACTCTCGGCCCAGTTGGATCTCACCCGTCTGATACACCCGGGTGAGAATGTCGATCAGGTTCTGATCTTCGAACTCGGGAAACAACTCTCGCGCCGGTACCCCGAGCCTGACCGCGGGAAATGCGGCCCGAGTGGCCGCATTTGCGGCGACGTAGCGGTGATCTGGCCCCTCGAAAGCGACGATGAACGACGGGAGGCTGTCGAACGCGCGCCGGACCAATTCGGCTTCGCCGATCGTGTCATCCAGGTCCGGATCGTCCCCCACGATCTGAGGGTAACCCGCGACGCGGTTTTACCAGTGCACTCCCGGAACCAGACGCACGACCCGCTTGACCGGGCCGGGAACCCGAACCCGGGCGACCGCGGCGCGGACCGGGGGCTTCGGCCGGCGTGACGACTGCTGTTCTACAACGTTTTTCGCATCGGCCGGGGCCGGATTCGTTTCACCACGTGCTGCGGCCGAATCTGGGTAGCCGAGAAAGACCTGGTGCAGGATCCGGCGCGACAACTTCGGGGTGAAGTAGTGACCCGCCTCGGACAACGTGCCCAGCGGTGTGTCGATGCGCAATGGCTTCTCGATCAACCCCCGAACTACCATCGCGGCAGCGTGTTCCGCGGTGATCGGTGGAACCGGGTTGAGCCGTCGCGACGGCTTGATCATCGGGGTCGCCACCAACGGCATATGGATGTTGGTGAACGTGATGTGGTCGGAAAGCGTCTCGGTGGCAACCACTTCGGAGAACGCGTCGAGGGCTGCCTTGCTGGGCAGATAGGCGCTGTACTTCGGGCTGCGCGCCTGCACGCCGGCGCTGGAGACGTTGACGACATGACCGAATTGGCGCTCCTGCCAGTGCGGCAGCAGTGCCAGCACCATCCGGACGGCGCCAAAGTAGTTGACCGCCATCACCCGTTCGTAGTCGTGCAGTCGATCGGTCTGGTTGACCACCGAGCGGCGGATGGACCGGCCGGCATTGTTGACCAGATAGTCGACGTGGCCGAAGCGGCCCAGGATGTCCTTGATGGTGTGTTCTACCGAGCCCGAATCGGTGACATCGCACGTGAATGCGTACGCCTGGCCGCCGATTGCGCGGATCTCGGTTACCAGGTCATCGAGCGCGTCGCCGTTTCGGGCCAGCGCGAACACGCATCCGCCCCGTTCGGCGACCGCGATCGCCGATGCCCGGCCGATGCCGCTGGACGCTCCGGTGATGATCACATTCCGGCCGACCAGTGGACCCTCCGGATCGTCGCGGCGGGCCCGGTCGGGATCGAGATGCTCGGCCCAGTACCGCCACAACGCCGGCGCGTAGCTGCCGAACTCGGGCACCGCGATCCCCGTGCCGCGCAACGCTTTCTGCGTCTGCTCGGAGACGAACGTCGGAGCGAGGTCGACGACGTCGAGCACCTCGCCGGGGATGCCCAACTGGGTGGCAACCATGTTGCGCCACACTTTGGGGCGTCCGCGCACCTTGAGCACCGGCGCTGCCACCGACCGGGGCAGCGAACCGCGCAGCGTAGGCAGGCCGGCCGCGGGCGCCACGCCGCGGTAAATGCCACGCAGCCCAATGGTTTTCGGTGATGTGAGGTGGAAGGTGTGGCCGTCACGCCCGTCGGCGTGCAGCAATTCGACGAGCGCGTTGGCGACGTAGTCGACCGGCACGATGTTGGTGCGGCCGGTGTCGGGCAACATCATCGGCGTCAGCCTGGGCAGCACGGCCAGCTTGGCCAGCATGCCGAAGAAGTAGTACGGGCCGTCGATCTTGTCCATCTCGCCGGTCCGCGAATCGCCCACCACGACCGCGGGACGGTAGATCCGGTAGCGCAGGCCGGATGTCGAGCGCACCAGCAGCTCGGCCTCGAACTTGGTCTGGTGATACGGCGTTGGCAGCTGCTGGCCGATGTCGAAGTCGTCTTCGGTGTATTCGCCGTCGAAGTCACCCGCCACCGCGATCGACGACACGTGATGCAGGGTCGCGTCGAGTCGGCGCGCCAGCTCGATGACGGACTGGGTGCCCTCGACGTTGGCGGCGCGCTGCTCGGCTTCGCCGGCGGTGATGTCGTAGATCGCGGCGCAGTGCACCACATGCTCGACGCTGCCCAGCTCGGCGATCGCCTCGTCGCTCAGGCCGAGGTTCGGCTCGGTCAGCTCGCCGACCAGCGGCTTCGCCCGCTCACCCCAGGTCTCGATCAGCCGTTCGAAACGGCCGAGCGAGGAGCGGCGGACCAGGATCCATACTTCGGCGTCCGGCCGGGTGTCCAGTAGACGGGCCACGACGCGGCGCCCAATAAACCCGGTACCGCCGGTAACGACATAACGCATGCCAGTCATGGTGCGCCCGGTAGCGGCGCACGTCAACGAGGTGTGACGTGATCGTCTCCGTCGAGGTCAGCGCGACGGCGCCGCGGCGTCCTGCTCCTCGGGGTCATCCCACAGCAGCAGTTGGCGGACCGCGGGGCGCGACCCGTAGGGCTGCAGCATCGAACTGGCCGGGCGCGGGCGCACCTGTATCGGCCACCAGAACCAGCGGCCCAGCAGTGTTGCGATGGCAGGTGTCATGAACGACCGCACGATCAGGGTGTCGAACATCAGGCCGAGGCCGATAGTGGTGCCGATCTGGCCGAGCACCTGCAAACCGCTGAACACGAACCCGCACATGGTCACGGCGAACACCAGACCGGCGGCGGTCACCACAGACCCGGATCCGGCCATCGCCCGGATGACGCCGGTCTTCAGCCCCGCATGGATCTCTTCCTTGAAGCGGGATATCAGCAGCAGGTTGTAGTCGGATCCGACGGCCAACAGAATCATGACCGCCAAAGCCAGTATGACCCAATACAATTTGATGCCCAGCATGTACTGCCACACCAGGACCGACAGCCCGAACGAGGCGCCCAGCGACAGCGCGACGGTGCCGACAATCACGATCGCGGCCACCAGGCTGCGGGTGATGATCATCATGATCAGCAGGATCAGGCTGAGCGAGGCGATGGTGACGATCAGCAGGTCGTAATTCTCCATGTCGCCGATATCTTTGTAGGTCGACGCGGTACCGCCGAGGTAAAAAGCGGCACCCGCCAACGGTGTGTTCTTCACCGCTTCGTGTGCGGCCAGCTTGATCGGGTCGACGTGGGAGATCGCCGCGGGTTCGGCCGGGTCGCCTTCGTGAGTGATGATCATCCGAGCGGCTTTGCCGTCGGGTGACATGAACAGCTTGAGACCACGTTTGAAGTCGGGGTTGCTGAACACTTCCGGCGGCAGATAGAACAGGTCATCGTTCTTCGACTTGTCGAAGGCCTGGCCAAGCGCGGCGGGATTGTCGTTCGCCAACTCGGATTGCTTGTTGATTCCGAGGTTGGTGGCGTAATTCTTCAGTGTCAGTTCGCGATTGACTTCCTGGCTGGCGATCTGTTGCGGAATCAGCCCGACGAGTTGCGGCTGAATCGCATCAAGCTTGTCCAGACTCACCGTGAGGTCTTGGAACTTCTCGGTGAGCTGATCGATGCTGTCAATCGCCTCAAACGTGTTGCGCAGCGCGAAGCAGGCCGGAATGTCGTAGCAGTGCTTCTCCCAATAGAAGTAACTGTGCAGCGGCCGGAAGAAGTCGTCGAAATTCGCGAGCTTGTCCCGTACCTCGCTGATGATCGCCAGGGTTTCGTGGAACTTCTGCGTCTCGTCATGAGTCGCGCCGGCGAGTTGCTGCTGCAGCGTGAACTGCTGCTGCAGGATCGCGATGGTCTTGTCGAGTTCTTCCGACTGCCGCATCAAGTCGCGCGCGCGGTCCGCCTGGTACTTGAGGTTCTGAACCTGGCCAATGCTTTGCTGGCTGATCTGGAACGCGATCGAGCTGTGGTCGAGCGGGGCTCCCAGCGGCCGAGTGATGGACTGCACCTGAGCAATGCCGGGGATGTGCACGATGCCCTTGGCGATCTTGTCCAGCACCAGCATGTCGGCCGGGTTCCGCAAGTCGTGGTCGGTCTCGACCATCAGTAGTTCGGGCTCCAACCGGGAGCGGGGGAAGTGCCGCTCGGCGGCGGTGTATCCGACGTTGGCAGCGGCATAGTCGGGGATATAGGGCCGGGTGTCGTAGCTGGTCTTGTAGCCGGGCAGGGCAAGCAGTCCGATGAGCGCAACGGCGACTGACACCACCAGAATTGGACCCGGCCACCGGACGATTGCGGTGCCGATGCGGCGCCAGCCGCGAGTCTGCAGAACACGTTTGGGATCGAACAGGCCAAAGTGACTGGCAATTACCAGGATTGCCGGGCCCAGTGTGAGCGAGGCCGCCAGGGCGACCAGGATCCCGATCGCGGCGGGCGGGCCCAAGCTTTGAAAGTAGGGCAGCCGGGTGAAACCTAGGCAGGCCACCGCGCTGGCCACCGTCAGGCCAGAGCCCAGGACGACATGCGAGGTGCCGCGATACATGCTGTAGAAAGCGTCGTGACGCTCTTCGCCGGCGGCGCGCGCCTCGTGATAGCGCCCCACGAAAAATATTGCGTAGTCCGTCCCGGCGGCGACGACCAGCAGCGTCAAAAGGTTGGTGGCGTAGGTCGACAGCGGGAGAATTCCGATATTGCCAAGGAAGGCAACGAATCCCCGCGCCGAGGCCATCTCGATCAGGACGGTCGCCAGGACCAGCAGTGTGGTGGAGAGCGATCGATAGACAAAGAACAGCATGACGGCGATCACGCCGACGGTGATCGCGGTGACCTTATTGGAACCCTTGCTGCCTTCGGTGAATTGATCGGCGATCAGCGGAGCCGCGCCGGTCAGGTAAGCCTTGACCCCCGGGGGCGGCTTCATCTGGTCGATGGTGGCGCGGACCGCGTCGACGGACTCATTGGACAACGCCTCGCCCTGGGCTCCGTTCAGAAATACCTGAACATAGGCGGCCTTGCCGTCGCTGCTCTGAGATCCCGCCGCTGTCAGCGAGTCTCCCCAGAAGTCCTGGATGTGCTGGACGTGCTTCTTGTCCTGTTCCAGCTTGCGGACCATCGCGTCGTAGAACTTGTGGGCGTCGTCGCCGAGCGGCTTGTCGCCCTCCAGGACGATCATTGCGGAGCTGTCGGTATCGAACTCGTGGAACACCTTGCCGATGTGCTTGAACGCCTGATACGACGGCGCCTCGGGGGAGCTTAGGCCGACGTTGTGCAGCCTGCCGACCTCTTCCAGTTGCGGGACAACGATGTTCGGCACGGCGGCGAGCGCCAACCAGAACAACAGGATCGGGACGGCGAGCCGGTGAATGGTGTGCGGGACGCGCGGGCGGCGCTCGCTGTGGTTGCTCATCCGGATTTGTCTAGGCAGTAGGTGTAGGCGCTCAATTCGTTCACGGTCCTTTCGTCTTTGACGATGCCGTTGACGGTGATGCGGCAACCCAAGGTGCTGCCGTTGCCTTGGGCAACCACGTTGGCGATGACCGCGGGATCGGTGGTGGTGATCGTGTAGGACCACGGCAACGGGGCATTGTCGACCCGTTGCGGCGCGGCATGAACGTCTTGGTAGTTGATCGTGGCGGTCGCGCCGGGGTTGCCGAAGACCTCGTAGACGACCTGTTTGGGATTGAACGGAACGATCTCGTTCGACATGCCACCGCCGTGCTCTGCGTTCTTCCCCGCACCAAAGGCGCCGTGCAGGCGGTCGACGGCGAACCCCGCAAGGGCGACCACGACGACGGCGATGATCACCATCCACCGCCGCCGGATCAGGCCTGTGACCGAAAAGCGTTTCATCCGTTCACCTTTCGTGTCAGGCTCGGGATGATGACGTCGTCGACCAAGGTCCGCACCGTCTCGTGGGTGGGCGGCCGGCTCGGCATGATGATCCGGAAGATCAGGTAGTTGGGCAGCAGATCCCAGAGTTCGTCGTTGATGGCTGAGGCGTCGATCTCGCCGCGGTCGACGGCATCCTGCAGGACCTCGTCGATCAGCGCTTTGCGTTGTTCGAGGAACTGGCTCTGCAGCGCCTGGTTGAGCGCCGGGTGCCGCGACGTCTCGACGAGCACGGCGCGAATGGTGCCGGCCATGGCGGAGGCCTGCTCGCGGCACGCGTCCCCGAGTTCCAGGAGGTCGCCGCGCAGCGTGCCGGTGTGCGGGTGCACCGCGACTGAGTTGACCCCTTCGATGAAGGCGGCCAACACCAGTTCGGCCTTCGACGGCCAGCGCCGGTAAACCGTGGCCTTGCTGGCGCGGGCGCGGGCCGCGACGGCGTCCAACGTCAGGCGGTCGTAGCCATGCTCCTGCAGCAGCTGCAGCGTCACCTCGAGCAACTCGGTTTCGCGCGGGGACCACGGCGGTGCGGCCAACCCGCTGTGAACCGTTCCAGTCACAGCGATCAACCCTAGGGGTTGAGGCGCAGTACTGTCCAGTACCGTACCGCCGGGGCGAGCTCGCTCAGGTCAGTAGCTGAAGTCCCTGATGCCGTCCCAGTCGACCAACGTCCAGCCCAGGGCCGGACTGCCGGTGATCACGACGCGGCCGAGGTTGGGCAGCGGATGGCTGGTCGCGAGGCTGTCCTTCGGGTTCTTCACGTTCATCAACGTCCAGTACATGATCGACTCGGCGTGGGCGAACGCCACCGGCTTGGTGTTGCCGCTGTCGTAAATCTTTTGCACGGCCGCGCTGAACCGGTCGTTGAACTCCACGCCGCTGATCGAACCGGGGATCGCATCCTTGACATCGCCGTTCAGCCAGTCGGCCGGCGCGACCAGATAGGTGAGGTCGGCGCGCTTGGATGGGGTGTCGTTGTAGCGGCCCGCCTCGATTTCGCGTAGTCCGGGCAGGATCTCGACGTGCTTGCCCAGCGCGTGGGCCAACGGCGCCGCAGTCTGCTCGGTGCGGATCATGTTGGAGGCGTAGACGCCGTCGAAGTTGTTGCGATTCAGTTGATGAGCCAACTGTTCGGCTTGGCCCTGTCCTGCCTCGGAGAGGTCCGGACCGGGTACGTCGGTGTTGATGATGCTCTGGGCGTTGCTCTGCGACTCGGCATGCCGGATGAAGGTCAGCGTGATGCTGCGTACTTGCGGCGATCCCGAGCAGGCGCCGACGGTGATGACGGCGGCGATCAGGGCTGCGGCCTTCCAGATGACGGTGCGATTGCGCATGGCGAATAGCCTGCCTTGCCGAGGCCCTCGGCGGGGCGCGTTTGCCAGGGTTGGGTGAATAAATCACGGCGTCGGGAAAGTGGTGGAATGGCTGGGACCGGCCGCAGAACCTGACCTCAGAGGAGACCCGCATGGCGATCGACCCGAATGCAGTCGGTGCGACCACCGAATCCATGTTGTTCGAGTGGACCGACCGCGACACCTTGCTGTACGCCCTCGGCGTGGGTGCGGGCCTCGACGACCTGAAGTTCACCACCGAGAACAGCCACGACATCGACCAGCAGGTACTGCCCACTTACGCGGTCATCTGCTGTCCTGCATTCGGCGCGGCCGGCAAGGTCGGGTCGTTCAACTGGGCGATGCTGCTGCACGGTTCGCAGGGCATCCGGCTGCACGCACCGCTGCCACCGGCGGGCAAGCTGTCGGTGACCACCGAGGTGGCCGACATCCAGGACAAGGGCGAGGGCAAGAACGCCATCCTCATGCTGCGCGGCCGGGGCACGGATCCCGACACCGGCGCGCTCGTCGCCGAAACGCTGACAACGCTGGTGATTCGCGGCGAAGGCGGCTTCGGCGGACAGTCGGGCGAGCGGCCCGTCGCGCCGGAGGTTCCCGACCGCGAGCCCGATGCCCGGGTCGCCCTGCCCACCCGCAAGGACCAGCCGTTGATCTACCGGCTCTCCGGCGATCGCAATCCGCTGCACAGCGACCCATGGTTCGCCAAAGAGTTGGCGGGCTTCCCCGAGCCGATCATGCACGGGCTGTGCACCTACGGGTTCTCCGGTCGCGCGTTGATCGCCGAACTCGGCAAGGGCAACGCCGACGCGATCACGGCCATCGACGCGCGATTCACCAAGCCGGTGTTTCCCGGCGAGACACTGACGACGCTGATCTGGCGTACCGAGCCCGGCAAGGCGGTGTTCCGCACGGAGGCGGCTGGGGCGGACGGCAGCAATGCCCGGCTCGTACTCGAAGACGGCGCGGTGGAGTACACCGAGGTTTAGCCAGGCCGACGACGTGGCAGTCCCGGGCATGGCATTCAAACTTACTTATAGCGACGGGCAATCAACCGACTACGACGACAGCACCAAGTGGGAAGTCGACAACGGCGTCGTCAAGCTGGGCCGCGACGAGGGGGACTGGACGGTGTTCGTCTCCCCGAGCCACTGGGCGACGCTTGAACTCGATACCGGCCACGACAAAGAGGACGCGAAGAAGTCGGACGACGACGAGAAGTCGAAGGACGACAAGAAGTCGAAGGACGACGACAAGGACGACTGACGCCGCGTCGAGGAAGAATGCCCTGGCGCCCTCTCCATTACCTCGGAGGTAATCGTGGCGCCGGCGCGCCGCGGCTAGCATCGGACGATGACGACCGTGGCCCGCGCCTCGCGGACGACTCCTGCAGTCGGTCACATGTTGCGCGAATGGCGGGAGCGGCGCCGAATCAGCCAGCTCGACTTGTCGATTCAGGCCGAGATCTCCGCGCGACATCTGAGCTTCGTCGAGACCGGACGCTCGCAGCCGACCTCGGGAATGATCTTGCGGCTCAGCGAACAACTCGACGTGCCGCTCCGCGAACGCAATGCGCTTCTGCTGGCCGGCGGATACGCGCCCGCCTATCCCGAACATGCACTCGACGAACCCGAGTTGACCCGGCTGCGTGCCGCGATGCGACAGATCCTCGCCGGCCACGAACCGTATCCGGCGCTGGTCATCAACCGTTGGTGGGACATGCTCGACGGCAACGCCGCCATCGCGGTGCTCATCGAGGGGTGCGACCCGGCGCTGCTAACGCCACCGATCAATGCGATGCGGGTGTCGCTGCACCCGGACGGCATGGCCCCTCGCATCATCAACCTGCCCGAGTGGCGTGCCCACGCCCTAGAGCGGGTGCATCGACAGGTCCGCGCGACGCGTGACCCGAGGCTGGCCGAATTGCTGGACGAGGTGTCGGCTTACCCGGGCGGCGAGGCCGAGCGCCCCGAGCCCACCGATGTCGCCGTGCCACTACGGTTGCGGCACAACGGAAAAGAGCTCGCCTTCTTCAGCATGATCGCGGTCGTTGGGGCGCCGCTGGACGTCACCGTCGCCGAGGTCGCGATCGAGTCGTTCTATCCTGCCGACACGCAGACCGCCGAGGTCTTGCATTCGCTACGAAAGTGAGCCGATGACCGACAACGCCGCTACCGAGATGATCCACGGGCTGGTCCCGCTGGCCGTCACGTTGGGTTTCACCGCGGACGTCGCGCGCCCCGAAGGTGTTGTGCTGAGCCTTGATTGGGTCGAGAGTCTGACCACCGGCGGTGGCGTGCTGCACGGCGGGATCGTGATGGCGTTGGCCGACACCTCCGGCGCGGTCTGCGCGTTCCTGAATCTTCCGGAGGGCGCGGGCACCACGACCATCGAATCCAAGACGAACTTCTTTGCGGCAACCCGATCGGGCACTGTGAAGGCGCACAGTCGTCCGCTGCATGTCGGGCGGCGCATCATCGTGGTCGAGACGGAGATTCGTGGCGAGGGCGGCAAGCTGGCCGCCAAAACCATTCAGTCGCAAGCGGTCCTGTGATCAGCTGGCGAGTTGGTCTGCGAGCCGCTCGGTGAACTCCCGCACCTTGTCGGGGTCGTCGAGCGCGTAGCGCGCGGCCGTGGCGCGGTCGCCGTCGTCGCTGTGCCGCACCAGGATCGCGATGCCGTCGTCGACGACGGCATCGAACGCGTCCTCGTCGGTGATGTCGTCGCCGAGGTAAATCGGCAGCAGCGTCCCGCCACCCTCGTTGTCACGGATGTAATCGAGCACCCAGCGCAAGGTTTTTCCCTTGTCCCAGTTGATATCTGGCCGTAGCTCGATGACTTCGCGGCCCGTCGTAACGCGCAGTTGAGTGCGCTGGCCGGCGCTGCGCACCGCCGCGGCCACCTCGCCGACCCGGTCGCGGGCGGCATTGCGGTAGTGCACGGCGACCCCAAACCGCTTGTGCTCCACTACGACTCCCGGAATGCCGCCGAGCTGGTCGGCGAGCGCTATGGCGGCGTCGGCAAGCACCGGCACGCTGGCCGCCGCGTCGGCATTCTCGTGGTGCTTACCGTCGGGCCCGGTCAACTCGAAGCCGTGACTGCCCGCGTACCAGAGGCCGGGCAGGCCTACCCGATCGCGGACGTCGGAGAGGTCGCGACCGCTGAGAATCGCAACCGGGCAATGGGTGCTCAACGCCGTCAACGCGTCGGCCGCGCCGTCGGCCAGTTGCGCGGATTCGGGGTCGTTGACGATCTCGGACAGCGTCCCGTCGAAGTCGTAGAACACGGCGGGGTCGGTCGCGGACGTCAGCGCCTGCAGGCCGTCGGGAAGTTCGGACATCCGCCGGTCGCCGGCGCGGACGTCGATGGCGGCCGCGGCGTCGACCACCAGTGCGAATCCCGCGGCCCGCGCGGCCGATGCACTCTCGCTGGTCGACGCGACGACGGCGCACCTATCCGGACGCACCGCCAGGCCAGCGGCCGACTCGACGAACGAGGCGGCATCGGATCGACCCACGTGAACACCCGCGTCGCGTAGTCGCGTGACGAATGCGGCGTCGGGCTCACCGTCGAACAGCACGGCATCCAAGCGACGTGGGTCGATGAGGACCGACATTCCCACCTCCCCGGGCCGCGCTCGCGGCGCCGGTAGTCAGGTTAGTCGGTGGCGGTCAGACCGATTTCCGATCGAACAGCAGGATGGAGTCCTGGCTGAGCATGTCGAGGCGGGCGACCGCGATCTTGATGCCGTCGGCAAGCTCGTCGATGTCGGCCCCGGCGTCGTAGTCGGCCGTGATGCCGAATATCAGGTCGTCGGCGTAGCTCAGCACCGCGACGCCGGTGCGCAGCTGCAGCGCGATCGGCGGGATGGGAAGCAGCCGGCTGACGGTGTGGCCCATCATCTCCAGCCGCCGGTGCGGGCCCGGGACGTTGGTCGCCAGTGTCACTATGCCGCGTTGCGGTAGGCGGGTAAGCAGTCGAATCACCCGCGAGGAGAACATGAATGGGATGTAGCCGGTGACCGAGACGGCCATGTTGCCGGCCTGCTTCTGTCCGCCTTGCTTGGTGCGGGCCATCCGGTCGTGCACAGCGCGCAACTGCTGCAGGGGATCGTCCTCGTCGACCGGCAGGTAGGGCAGCATGATCGAGATCTTGTTGCCCGGCTTGTCGGCGGAGCCGGGGGAGCCGGGGGAGCGCACCGACACCGGCACGAGGGTCCGCAGCGAGTCGGGCCGCGGTTCTTCGCCGCGATGGAGCAGAACGGAGCGAAAACCCTCGGTGATCGCGGCCAGCGCGACGTCGTTGATGGTGACGTCGAATTTGTGGCAGACCTGTTCTACGTCGGCGAGTGGGACGCGGACGGCGCGGTAGCGGCGCATCGCGGTGACCGGTCCTACCAGCGACGATCCCGCGGTCGGCTTGAGCAGGCCGGCGGCGATGTCGGTCGCTCCGCCGACCGTTCGGGTCACCGTGTTGGTGATGCCGGTGGCGGTTCGCCAGAGATTGTTCAGCGGGTTGCTGCGCGGCGGATTCTCCGGCACCGGTGTCAGGTGCTTGGGCCGCCGGCCGCCACGCTTCGCGACGACGGGCCGGGTGAACACGTCGCCGTCGACCTCATCGCAGAGCCGGGCGAGCATCCGGATCGCCGAGATTCCATCGGCCATGCAGTGGTGGACCTTCATCAAGATCGCCCACCGGTTGCCCTTGAGCCCCTCGATCATCCAGCACTCCCACAGCGGACGATCACGGTCGAGCCGGCGTTCCAGAACGTCGGCGACGACCCGGAACAACTCGGTGTCGTCGCCGGGGCGCGGCACGGCTATCCGTCGCACATGACGGCTGATGTCGAACGCCGGATCGTCGACCCACTGCGGTGCGCCGACATCGAACGGCTGGCTGCGCAGCATCTGCATGCAACGCGGAATCGTTCGAACACGCTCTGCAAGAACATCTTTGAATTTCTCGTGGTTGGGTATGGCGCCATCGACGATGGCGATTCCACCGATCGCCAAGCTGACGTTACGGTCTGAATCCTCCGCCATGAGGAAGCCAGCATCGAGCGTGTTGAGTTGCTCCACGATTCATCACCGCCGTTCACATTGGGATTGCCTATGAGTATTGGCGGTGACCGGCGGTCAGAGGTGGCGGCGATATTAATTCATGTAAACAACTGGAGTCGGTTGTGTGGCAACATAGTTGGAAATCATGTTTCAGTGTTAGTCGCGTGGCGAACAACGCCGCCGTTCTCTCAGCAGCTGAGATGTTCTGAGAATCTCTTCAAAGATGTTCTCATTAAAGACATTTCACTGGCATGCCGTTGCTGCGTGGGCTATTTCGATGAGAGTTTCCGCCAACTGACGACAGCGACGACGAGTCCGACCAGCGCCGTGATCGGCCCGGTGATGGACCAGGTTGTGGTGTTGCTCATCTGGCTGCCGCCAAGCACTCCGAATCCCTGGAGCGCCCAGATCAGACCGAACAGCGCGACGATCAATCCGGCCGCGAATGTCACGATGAAAGTCCTTCTCATACCGCGATCCTAGGCGCGATTTGGTCGTTCCTCTAACCTTCATGCGGGCGCTTCAGTACGCGCGCAGATGGGATCCCTCATGGTCGAGGTGCGACTTGAACGGTCGATTCAGGCTTGCCCTGAGCGTGTTTTCGGGTGGCTGGCCGACCCCGCCAACTTGGCTGCTGCACCTCTGGTCCTCAGGGCCGGATGGGCCAAGGACACATCGCAGCCCGGCGTTGGTGCGATGCGTGAAGCAACAGCGACCGGGATGTGGCTTCGAGAAAAAATCACTGCTTACGACCCGCCGAGAAGCTATTCCTATCTGATCGTTCGGTCCTTTCCTGTTTTCGACCACGATCACGGCACTCTTACGTTCGCTGCCACGGAAGTCGGCACGCATGTTGTTTGGGTAACCCGCTACAGTCATCCCACTCGGGCCGGTGGTAGGGCGATGGAAGCGGTCACATCACGGCTGCTCCCGTGGAATTTCAGGGCGATCCTCGACCGATGCGCAAGCGTCTTGGAGTAGGAGGCCCACTGCTTGGCTCAGTGGGTCCACCGACGCGCTTACTCACTCGCCCCTGTTCGGGATGAGCGGCATGTACGGCATCGGGGTCGTGCCGGGCGGGCACTGAAACCATTGAAACTGCGGCAGGGTGCAAGCTCGTCCTTCTTTAACGTGGTCGCCCGTGGTCATGAAGTCGTGGCAGACGGATGTGTCCCAAGCCGGGTAGATGGGAACCCGGTTCCCCCCGTGGCCGGCTGCGTCGATTTCGATGCCCAGCGGCGGGGGATCTCCTGGACACCAGCGAAACTCGCTGGCGTTGGCGGTGCCTTCCGCCAGCCCCAAACCGGCCACCGCGAGAATCCCCGACACCAGCGCCCCGGTGGCGAGATTCTTCAGGTTGTGGGTAATGCCCATCGCGGCCACCTTTCGTCGTCGTGGGAGCAGAATTTAACGCCGACCGTTTAATGGATACTTAATGAATCTATCGAACATATATTCGATACACTGAGCCGATGGGCTGGAGCAACGGGCCGCCGGGCTGGTCGGAGATGGAGCGGGTGCTCTCCGGCAAGCCGCGCCGCTCCGGCACGCCAACCGTGTGGACTCCGGCGGATGAGGCGCCCCGATCGCCCAAGCGGATCGCCTACCAGCCGCCGGACGAAGGCCGACCGGTACGCTCGTCCGTCCCGTATGCCGAACTGCATGCGCATTCGGCGTACAGCTTTCTCGACGGGGCCAGCGCGCCGGAGGAGTTGGTCGAAGAGGCGGTGCGGCTGGGCCTGCGGGCCATCGCGCTGACCGACCACAACGGGCTCTACGGCGCGGTGCGGTTCGCCGAAGCGGCCGTGGAGTTGGACATGCGCACGGTGTTCGGCGCCGAGCTGTCTTTATCCTCTGCGGGCTCCCGCCCCCGAACCGAGGATCCCGACCCGGTGGGGCCACACCTGCTGGTGTTGGCCCGCGGGCCGGAGGGCTATCGCCGGCTGTCGCGTCAGCTGGCCGCGGCGCATCTGGCCGGCGGTGAAAAGGGCAAGCTGCGTTTCGACTACGACGCGCTCACCGAGGCGGCGGGCGGCCATTGGCACATCCTGACCGGCTGCCGCAAAGGTCACGTCCGCTCCGCGCTGGCCACCGGTGGGCCGGACGTGGCCGCGGCGGCCCTGGCCGATCTGGTGGACCGCTTCGGCGCCGATCGGGTCAGCGTCGAGCTGACCCACCACGGTTGCCCGGGCGACGACGACATCAACGCCGACATGGCCTTATTGGCACAGCGATTCGGACTCGGCTGTGTGGCGACCACCGGCGCGCATTTCGCCGAGCCGTCGCGGCGACAGCTGGCGATGGCGATGGGCGCGATCCGGGCCCGGCAGTCACTGGACGAGGCGGCGGGTTGGCTTGCGCCTCTGGGTGGTTCGCATCTTCGCTCCGGCGAGGAGATGGCGCGGCTGTTCGCGCAGCATCCCGAAGCGGTGACCGCCGCGGCCGAACTCGGCGAGCAGTGCGCCTTCGGTCTGGCGTTGATCGCGCCGCAGTTGCCGCCGTTCGACGTGCCGCCCGGGCACACCGAAGACAGCTGGCTGCGCGAGCTGACGATGGCAGGGGCGCAGCGCCGTTACGGTCGGCGATCCCAGGCACGCCAGGCATATGCGCAGATCGAGTATGAGCTGAAAATCATTGAGCAGCTGAAGTTTCCTGGCTACTTCCTGGTGGTCAACGACATCACCCGGTTCTGTCGGGAGAACAACATCCTGTGTCAGGGCAGGGGATCGGCGGCCAACTCGGCGGTCTGCTACGCGCTCGGCGTCACCGCGGTCGACCCGGTGGCCAATGAGTTGCTGTTCGAGCGCTTCCTGTCCCCGGAGCGCGATGGCCCGCCCGACATCGACATCGACATCGAGTCGGATCTGCGCGAGCAGGTCATCCAGTACGTCTACGACAAGTACGGTCGCGACTACGCCGCGCAGGTCGCCAACGTGATCACCTATCGCAGCCGAATCGCCGTCCGCGACATGGCCCGTGCCCTGGGCTTTTCACAAGGCCAGCAGGACGCGTGGAGCAAGCAGATCAGCCACTGGAGTGGACGCCCGTCGGACATCGAGGGCATCCCCGAGCAGGTGATCGAGCTGGCTGAACAGATCCAGAACCTGCCGCGGCACATGGGTATTCACTCCGGCGGCATGGTGATCTGCGATCGCCCGATCGCCGACGTCTGCCCGGTCGAGTGGGCACGCATGGCGAACCGCAGCGTGCTGCAGTGGGACAAAGACGATTGCGCGGCAATCGGTTTGGTGAAGTTCGACCTACTCGGGCTGGGCATGCTGTCGGCGCTGCACTACGTCATCGACCTGGTGGACGAGCACAAGGGCATCAAGGTCGATCTGGCCACGCTGGACCTGTCCGAGCCGGCGGTCTATGAGATGTTGCAGCGCGCCGACTCCGTCGGGGTGTTCCAGGTGGAGTCGCGCGCGCAGATGGCCACCCTCCCGCGGTTGAAGCCGCGAGTGTTCTACGACCTGGTGGTCGAGGTGGCGTTGATCCGACCCGGGCCCATCCAGGGCGGGTCGGTGCACCCGTACATCCGGCGGCGCAACGGCCTCGACCCGGTAGTCTACGACCACCCGTCGATGGAGTCGGCGCTGCGGAAGACGTTGGGAGTGCCGCTGTTTCAGGAGCAGCTGATGCAGTTGGCGGTGGACTGCGCCGGATTCTCCGGCGCCGAGGCCGATCAGTTGCGCCGGGCCATGGGATCCAAGCGGTCGACCGAACGCATGCATCGGTTGCGAAGCCGGTTCTTCGACGGCATGCGCGATTTACACGGCGCTTCCGATGACGTGATCGACCGGGTCTACGAAAAGCTGGAAGCGTTCGCGAATTTCGGCTTCCCGGAGAGTCATTCGCTGAGCTTCGCGGCGCTGGTGTTCTACTCGTCGTGGTTCAAGCTGCATCACCCCGCGGCGTTCTGTGCGGCGCTGCTGCGTGCGCAGCCGATGGGCTTCTACTCGCCGCAGTCGCTGGTTGCCGACGCCCGCCGGCACGGGGTGACGGTGCGCGGTCCGTGCGCGACGGCCAGCGAGGTGCATGCCACGCTGGAAAATGCCGGAACCGAGGTGCGACTGGGACTGGGCGGCGTCCGCCATATCGGCGAGGAGCTGGCCGAGAAGCTGGTGGACGAGCGAAAAACGAACGGCCCCTTTGCTTCTCTGCTCGATATGACTACCCGGGTTCAGCTGTCCGTACCGCAGACCGAGGCGTTGGCCACCGCGGGCGCGCTCAACTGCTTCGGCATGTCGCGGCGTGGGGCGCTGTGGGCGGCGGGCGCGGCCGCCACCCAACGGCCGGATCGCCTGCCGGGGGTGGGCTCGTCGTCGCACGTCCCGTCGCTGCCCGGAATGAGCGAGGTGGAGTTGGCCGCCGCCGACGTGTGGGCCACCGGCATCTCCCCGGACAGCTACCCGACCCAGTTCCTCCGGTCGGACCTCGACGAACTGGGGGTGATACCCGCCGCCGATCTGCTGTCGGTGCCCGACGGCGATCGGGTGCTGGTCGCCGGGGCGGTCACCCACCGGCAGCGGCCCGGGACGGCGCAGGGGGTGACGTTCATCAACCTCGAGGACGAGACCGGGATGGTCAACGTGCTGTGCACCCCCGGTGTGTGGGCCCGCCACCGCAAGGTGGCACAGACATCGTCGGCGCTGTTGATCCGCGGTCAGGTTCAAAATGCCAGTGGCGCAGTCACTGTCATGGCGGACCGGATCGCCAAGCTCACGTTGAAGATCGGATCGAAGTCCCGCGACTTCCGTTGAGTCTCGGGTGTTTCTCTTTTTTCGAATTGTGACCACATGCGATATCACCCGGCCGAGTGATATCGCATACGCGTCGTTTTCGGAAAAAGAACATCCCCGCGGAGAGGTGAAAAGCGGGGCCAGTGTGACAAGGGGACTGACACGCGGCGAATGTAGTCTCCAAGCATGGCCCTCAACCTTTCTGCCGACGAACTCCTCACCACTACCCGCTCGGTCCGCAAGCGCCTCGACTTCGACAAGCCGGTGTCGCGCGAGGTCCTGATGGAATGTCTCGACCTGGCGCTGCAGGCGCCGACCGGCTCCAATTCCCAAGGCTGGCAGTGGGTTTTCATCGAGGATGAGAAGGAAAAGAAGGCGATCGGCGAGATCTACCTGGACAACGCCCGCGGTTATCTGAAGGCGCCGGCACAGGAGTACGCCGAAGGCGACACCCGTGGCGAGCGGATGCCGGCGGTCCGGGATTCGGCGACCTACCTCGCCGAGCGTATTCACGAAGCTCCAGTGTTGATGATCCCGTGCATCGAGGGCCGCGAAGACAAGCAGCCGATGGGCGGAGCCGGCTATTGGGCCTCGCTGCACCCCGCGGTGTGGAGCTTCTGCCTCGCGCTGCGTTCGCGTGGGCTGGGCACCTGCTGGACCACGCTGCATCTGATTCGCGGCGGCGAACAGAAAGTCGCCGACATCGTCGGCATCCCCTACGAGAAGTACAGCCAGGGCGGTCTGTTCCCGATCGCCTACACCAAGGGCACAGACTTCAAGCCGGCCAAGCGGCTACCAGCCGAGCAGCTGACCCACTGGAACACCTGGTAATCAGACCGCGCCGGTAAAGCTCTGCTGTCGCCATGCCTCGTACACCGCCACCGCAGCCGCGTTGGCGAGGTTCAACGAGCGCCGTCCGTCCAGCATCGGGATGCGCACCCGCTCGGTGATATGCGGATCGGCCAGCGTCGCCGCGTCCAGCCCGGTGGGCTCGGGGCCGAACATCAACACGTCGCCGGGCTGGTAGCTGATCTCGGTGAACAGGTGCGTCGCATGCGCGGTGAACGCGAACACCCGCTGCGGCGCGATCGTCGCCCACGCATCGTCCAGCGACGGATGAACGGTGACCGAGGCCAGGTCGTGGTAATCCAGACCGGCTCGGCGCAGGTTCGGCTCTGAGAGGTCGAAACCCAGGGGTTCGACGAGATGCAACTCGGCTCCGGTGGCCGCCGCCGTTCGGATTGCATTACCCGTATTGGGCGGGATTCGGGGTGAGTAAAACAACAACCTGAACACAGCACACGGTAACTGGAAATGGGGCATTTGCCCGACGCGCGTGAAGAGATGCGCGACCAGAATCAACGTTTTATGAACCGGCTCATCGCAGGGTGCACTGCGACGGTGACGGTGTCCGGGCCAGCCTTTGCCGGGCAACGGCGTCGTCTTGGGCGACTGGGATCACGGCGGTTGCCATGACTTTCACTGGGCCAGCGATGACTTTCCGCCGGGGCCGCACGGGCCGATGGAGCAGGATCCCAAACCTCGCGATCTCGCCTGCCCGCCGTGGGCGACGATTTTCAGCGGTCCGGCCCAGTGCGGCGGGCTGTAGAGACCGTTGAGATAATTTGCTCGGCAATCCTCAGCCGAGTCTGAAGCGCGTCGGTGAACTCTGTCTGTTCAGTAAGAATTCTGGTCACTTGCGCCACATGCTGGCATACTCGCTGAATTGCCAGGCGTATCTCGCTTGCCCGTCGCTCGGGGTGAGCGCAATTAGCAGGAAGTCTCATGAACGACGCGCTAACACTGCGATTCAGCGGAGCGGACGCTAACACCGCACGGGTCCGTTGACCGTGTTTGCCCGCGTCGCGCGGGCCGGCTCGTCGATCACACAAGGTACCGCAGACAGCGATAGCTCCGAATCGGCGAAACGACCGGCCTCGTGGTCGATGGGAAACTGGCCGGTCCGCTGGAAAGTCACCGCAATTGTCGCGCTGCCTTTGGTGCTGGCAATGGTGTTCGGTGGATTTCGCATTTCGGCCGCGCTGAACGATGCGCACCGGTTGCGGTTGGCGGCCGACCGGACTGAGATGGTCCCGGCTATCGCCAAATACATGTCGGCGCTCGACGTCGCGTTGCTATCGGGTTCGACCGGCGGCGACGCCGACGGCGCCAAGAAGAACTACGAGGCCCGCAAGAGTGAGCTCGAGGCCCGGCTGCATGGAACCAACGTCGAGCCCGACGTGAGCACCGGCGTCGACGCCATCCTGGACGGTGGGCAGTCGTTACTGGACAACGTCGAGTCGAACACCCTGGGACTGCGCCCCCGGGTGACCACATATGCGCCCATCCTGTTGACCGCCGAGAACGCGATCGACGGCTCGGTGCGCGTCGACAATGAGCAGATCCGCGCCGAGGCGCAGGGGCTCAGCCGCGCGATCGGCGCCCGCGGCCAGATGATGATGCAGCAAGTGCTGATCGCCCGCGGCGCCGATCTGCCCGAGCCCGAGCTACGCACGTCGATGATCACCCTGGCCGGCACCGAACCGTCGACGCTGTTCGGCATGGCCGAGGTGCTCGGCGTCGGCTCGCCGGAAGCCAAAACGCTGCAGCAGCAGATGGTGACCCGGATGGGGCTGATGTCCGACCCGGCACAGAAGCTGGTCAACAACCCGGCCTTGCTGAAATCGGTGCAGACCACCGACGGGATCGCCGCGCAGATCATCAAGGACATCACCGGCAAGGTGACCTCGGCCGTGGAGAACATGGCCCACGATCGCCGCGCCGCCGCCATTCGCGACACCATGCTGGTGATCGCCGCCATCGTGCTCGCCATCGTGATTGTGTTGCTGGTCGCGCGTTCGCTGATCCGCCCACTGCGCGTCCTGCGGGACGGCGCGTTGAAGGTGGCCCACGAGGACCTCGAGCGTGAGATTGCCCGGGTGCGGGCCGGTGACGAGTCGCCGCCCGAGCCGCTGCCGGTGCACACCACCGAGGAGATCGGCCAGGTCGCGCACGCGGTCGACGAATTGCACACGCAGGCATTGCTTTTGGCCGGCGACGAGTCGCGGTTGCGGCTTCTTGTCAACGACATGTTCGAGACGATGTCCCGGCGGAACCGTTCGCTAGTCGACCAGCAGCTGTCGCTGATCGACCGGCTCGAGCGCAACGAAGAGGATCCCGAGCGGCTCGACAGCCTGTTCCGCCTCGACCACCTGGCCGCCCGCATGCGGCGCAACGGCGCAAACCTGTTGGTGCTGGCGGGCGCCCAGGGTTCGCGGGGCGATCAGCGAACAGCCGTGCCGCTGTCGTCGGTGATCCACGCGGCCACCTCCGAGGTGGAGGACTATCGCCGTGTCGAGACGTCGATGGTGCCGGACTGCGCGATCGGCGGGGCGTCCTCGGGTGACATCGTCCATCTGCTCGCGGAGTTGATCGACAACGCGCTGCGTTACTCGCCGCCCGCATCGCCGGTGCGGGTGTCGGCCGGATTCCGCGGCGACGGCGCGGTGTTGTTGCAGATCGTCGACGTCGGGCTCGGCATGACCGAGGGCGACCGCCGGATCGCCAACATGCGCTTGCGCGCCGGGGGAGAGGTCACCCCCGACAGCGCCCGGCACATGGGTCTTTTCGTCGTCGGCCGGTTGGCCGACCGGCACAGCATCCGGGTGCGGTTGCGCGGCTCGTCGATCGAAGAGGCGCGCGCGGGCACGACAGCCGAGATCTACCTGCCATCGACCGTGCTGGCGGGCGGCGACGCCGGCCCAGTCACGCCGCACGAGACGGAACCGGCCGCGGTCTCCTCGCCCGCGCCGGTCGACGAGGAGCCGGACTACGTCGCCGACCTCGCGCCCGACGAAGATACCGGCGATCGCAACGGGGCGGATTCCGGATCCTCCGTCAGCCTGCTGCCGCGGCGCAGGCCAGGCGATAGCGGCATCACCGGCGCCCCCGCCGCCGTGCCCGACGAGGTCGACGAGCCTGCTCCGGAACCTACTGCCGCACAGCCGGTTTCGAACACATCGTCGTTCTTCGGTTCGCGGGTCCGCTTCGCTAAGGACCGCAAGCGGCCAGATCCCGAGCCGGTGCAGCGCGTGGACGAGCCGGAGGTCGACGACGTCTGGACCGCCGAACCCGCAGCGGCGGTGTCGACGGACCCGCCCGAGGACGACCTGATTTACCAACGGATGCTGTCCGAGTGGCTGGTCGACCCGCACGACATGGCACGCAGCCCCGATCTGGACTGGCAGACCGTGTGGGACCGCGGCTGGTCGGCGGCCGCGGAGGTGGAGAACACCCCAGTGCAGACGCACACCGAAGGCGGCCTGCCGGTTCGCGATCCCGGCGCCCGGCTGGTGCCCGGCGGTGCCCGCGACGAGCAGAACGGCACGGCCCATCACCGGGCTCCCGACGACAACGGCACCATCAACGGCGGCTCGCACACTCCCGCGCACGAGGCGCCGCTTCGCGACCCCGAGGCCGTGCGCGCCTCCATGAGCAGCCACTTCGGCGGCGTCCGCGCAGGACGCTCGCACGCCCGTGACAACGACCAAGGATCTGATCGCGAATGACCTCTGCCTTCCTACCCGGAAAGCCCAACCAACCCTCTAGCTCGGACAACTCGCTCGACTGGCTGGTGTCGAACTTCGCCCGAGAGGTGCGCGGGGTATCGCACGCCATCCTGGTGTCGGTCGACGGGCTGTTGATCGCCGCCAGCGAGCACCTGCCGAAGGAGCGGGCAGACCAGCTCGCCGCGGTCTCATCGGGGCTGGCCAGCTTGTCCAATGGCGCGGCGCAGCTCTTCGACGGCGGGCAGGTGCTGCAGTCGGTGGTGGAGATGCAGAACGGCTACCTGCTGCTGATGCAAGTCGGCGACGGGTCGCATCTGGCCACACTGGCGTCGACGTCGTGCGACATCGGTCAGATCGGTTACGAGATGGCGGTTCTCGTCGAGCGGGTGGGCAACGTCGTGCAGTCGTCCCGACGCGCCTCCACGCACTAGCGGGCCGACATGGAAGATTACGAATCGCGATTCGAGCCGCCGCCCGAGGCGAGTCTGGTCCGCCCGTACACGCTGACGGCCGGCCGGACCAAGGCGAACGTCGACATTCCGCTGGAAGCGCCGGTGCAGGCCTTGCAATCGGCCATGTTCCACCGGTGGCCGCTCAACGACGTGCGCGGCAGAATCGTGCAACTGTGCGTCAAAAGCCCCTCGGTGGCCGAAATATCGGCTCGTTTGGATTTGCCGCTGGGTGTCACGCGCGTGTTGGTCGGCGATTTGGTGACTTCGGGCTACCTTCGAATGAACCGGTCGTTGACCGAACGCTCCACCCGTGATGAACGCCGCGAATTGATAGGAAGGACGCTCCGTGGCCTACGAGCGCTCTGATGCGGGGGCCACTCCGCATCAGAAGCCGCGCGATACCGCGTCCACAAAGATCGTCATCGCCGGCGGATTCGGCGCAGGCAAGACCACATTCGTCGGGGCCGTCTCGGAGATCATGCCGCTGCGCACCGAAGCGATGGTCACCGACGCTTCAGCCGGTATCGACATGGTCGAGGCCACCCCGGACAAGCAGACCACCACGGTCGCCATGGATTTCGGCCGGATCACCCTCACGGAGGATCTCGTGCTGTACCTGTTCGGAACGCCGGGGCAGCGACGGTTCTGGTTCATGTGGGACGACTTGGTGCGCGGCGCGATCGGCGCGGTGATCCTGGTGGACTGCCGACGCTTGGAAGACTGCTTCGCCGCCGTCGACTTCTTCGAGCACCGCAACCTGCCATTCCTCATCGCAGTCAACGAATTCGACGGCACGCCAAGGTATCCCGCTGCCGAGGTGCGCAAGGCGTTGACGTTGTCGGCGCATGTGCCGGTGATCAACGTCGATGCCCGTGATCGCCGCTCGGCGACCGACGCCTTGATTGCGGTCAGCGAGTACGCGCTGGCGAGTCTGTCGCCCACCGCGTAGTGGATTGGACCGATTGCGAATTCGTCGGCCGTGATTTCCGCGACGACGATCTGAGCCGACTGCGTACACAGCGGGTGGTATTCACCGAATGCGATTTCAGCGGCGTCAACCTCGCCGAGTCCGAGCATCTGGGGTCGGCCTTCCGGAACT
Organism: uncultured Actinomycetota bacterium; assembly: GCA_963822655.1. Lineage (GTDB taxonomy): Bacteria > Actinomycetota > Actinomycetes > Mycobacteriales > Mycobacteriaceae > Mycobacterium. Next base: position 13,642 of record CAWGIJ010000006.1, on the reverse strand, counting down.
GCACCTTCAACCTGACCACGCTGTGGCACAGCACTTTTCGGCAGTGCAGCATGCTCGGCTCGGTGTTCGTGCGCTGTCGGTTTCGGCCGCTGACCCTCGACGAGGTCGACTTCACCCTCACCACGCTCGGTGGAAACGACCTGCGCGGCATCGACTTCAGTGGTTGCCGGCTGCGAGAAGCCAACCTGGTGGAGGCCGACTTGCGTAAGACCGTGCTACGCGGCGCCGACCTGTCCGGGGCCCGCAGCACCGGAACCCGTTTGGACGATGCCGATCTGCGCGGTGCGATCGTCGACCCGTCGCTGTGGACGACGGCCTCGCTGGCCAAGGCCCGCATCGACGTCGCGCAGGCGCTGGCCTACGCCGCGGCGCATGGGCTGCGGCTGGACGCCGACTAACGCTTGAGTCGGATGCTCCACCGCACGTAGCCGGCGTAGAACAGCGACAGCGCCACGAGCATGCCCATGTCGAGCAGGAAGATGTGCTTGGAGTGTTGCCAGATCGGGTCGTTGGTCGGAATCTGCTTGACCTTGACCAAGTCTGGGAAGTCGATCGACGACGCTCCTGCGGCGTAACCCCAACGTCCGGGCGTGATCCACGACAGCTGGTTCAGTCCGGCCCGGCCCGTGACCGGGATCATGCCGCCGGCCAGCACCAACTGCGACATGATCGTGACGACCAGCAGCGGCATGATCTGCTCGGTGGTCTGCGCCAGGGCCGACATCATCAGGCCGAGAATGGCTGAGGCGACACAGGTTCCGGCCACGGTGACGAACAGCGAGAACGTCGAGTTGTCGAAGAACGGCGGATGCGCGGTGGGCGCGCCCTTACCGATTCGGACGATGAAGGTCGCGATCGCCGCCTGCACGGTCGCAAAAACACAGAACACGAACACTTTTGCCATCAGGTAGGCGGTGGTCGAAAGACCAACTGCCTGTTCTCGTTTGAAGATCGGTCTCTCGCCGATCAGGTCACGAATGGTCAGCGCGGTGCCCATGAATACGGCCCCGATATTGAGCAGCACCATGATGTACTGGGGCTGGGTGGGCGCCAGGCCGAGCGGATCAGCCGGACCCAGACCGGGTCGCGGCCCCTTCACCGTCAGCGACAGAGCGCCGATCAGGAAGGGCAGCACCGCGAGGAACACCGAATAGCCGCGGTCGGAGATGACCAGCCGGACCTGGCGCCGCGCGATCGTGGAGAGCTGGCGCAGCAGATCGGTGTGCACCGCATCGCCGAGGTCGACCGGACTCTTCGAGATCGGCGCGTTGGATTCCCTTCTGCTGCCGTCGCGTTCCATGAAGCGGCGGTTCGCCTCGTCCGGGTCGGCGCCGACGTTGGCGAAGATGTCTGCCCAGTTGGTGGTGCCCAACGCTTCGCCGACCTGGCTGGGCGGGCCGTTGAAGGCCATCTTCCCGCCGGGCGCCATCAGCAGGATCTGGTCACAGACGTCCAGGTAGGACACCGAGTGCGTCACGACCAGGACGACACGGCCGGCGTCGGCGAGCTGGCGCAGCATCAACATCACCTGGCGGTCCAGCGCGGGGTCCAGGCCCGACGTCGGCTCGTCGAGCAGCAGCAGCGACGGCTGGGTCAACAATTCCAGGGCGACCGACGCGCGCTTGCGCTGACCGCCGGAGAGCTTGTCGACGCGGGTGTCGGCGTGCTTGGTGAGGTCGAGCTCCTCGAGCACCTGCGCGACGACCTGCGCGCGCTCTTCCTTGTTGGTGTCCGGCGGCAGCCGGAGCTCGGCGGCATAACCCAGCGCCTGGTTAACGGTCAGCTGGCGGTGCACCACGTCGTCCTGCGGCACCATCCCGATCCGGCTGCGCATGGTGGCGTACTCGCGGTGGATGTCGTGGCCCTCGAACGTGACGTTTCCCGAGCTGGGCTTGGTGTACCCGGCGATCAGTCGCGACAGCGTGGTCTTGCCGGCGCCGGAGCCGCCGATGATCGCGGTCAGCGTGCCCGGCCGGGCGGTCAGCGAAATCCCGTCCAGCAGTTCCTTGCCGTCGATTCGGAAGTGCACGCCGTTGACCTCGAGGCCGCCGCTGCGGGTCGCGGCTTCGGTGCGACGGACCAGGTTGCCGTCGGTATAGGCGAGGTCGATGTTGCCGATCGTGACCACGTCGCCCTCGTTCAGCACCGCCGAGCCGACGCGCACGCCGTTGACGAAGGTGCCGTTGATGCTGTTGGCGTCGCGGATCTCGGCGCCGAGCGGCGAGTCGACGAGGAACGCATGATGACGGGACGCGAGCACGTCCTGGATCACGATGTCGTTGTCGTTGGCGCGCCCGATGGTCATCGACCCGGCGGGCTTGTTCGGCGTCAGTGAGCCCGGCAGGATCGCCTGGATCATCTTGGTAGCCAGGTTGCCGGACTCGGGTGGCGTGCTGATCGACGGCGCCGGCCCCATCTCGGTCTTCGGCGCAACGTTGACCGGCGCGGGCGCGGGCTGGCGGACGAGTGGGGGCTGGTGTTGCGGGCCCGGCGGGTAGGCCGGCGGGCGCTGCCCCGGATAAGGCGGAGGCGGCGGCGGTGGTCCACCGGGATACGGGCGCGGTCCCGGCCCCTGGCCGGGCGGAGGGCCCTGCGGTCGCGGCGCGGGCGGGCGGGGAGGTTGCTGCTGCCCGGGGCCCGGCCTGGCGGGGGCGCCGGAGCGCGCGATCGGCATCGACGTGGTCTGCGGCGGCCGGCCGGCGACGCCGTCGTGGCGGCCGATCTCGAAGTTCAGTGCGGGACCGTCGGGATTGCCGATGTTGATTGTCTGGCCGTCGTGGATGTCGATCACCGGCGCGCGGCGGCCATGAACGTAAGTGCCGTTCAGCGAGCCGTTGTCGATGGCCAGCCAGCGACCCTGGTCGAATCGCAGCAGCAGGTGCGCTCGCGAGATCAGCGGGTGCGTGATGCGCATGTCGGCGCGCAGATCGCGACCGACCACGATGTCGTGACCTGCGGCGAACGTCCGTTGAGATCCGTCGTATCGAACTGTCAGCGCGGGCGGTGCGGCATGACTCATCGCCCCAACATTAGCTGCTTGGCTCACTGGGCCGACCTTATCGGCTACCGCCCAGTCAGTGCGCCAAGAGGTCGGGCGCGCCGGTGACGACGCAGCGGGTGCGGGTGTAAATCGTCGGCATGCAGCGATTGCAGTGCGTGCACGCGGAACGCACGGCGGCGCCGTCTCGGGCGATCCGGTTGATCAGATCGGGCTCGGCCAGCAGGGCGCGGCCCATCGCGACGAACTGAAAGCCTTCGGCCATGGCCAGATCCATCGTCTCGCGGTTGGTGATGCCGCCCAGCAGGATCAGCGGGATCGTCAACTCGGCGCGGAACTGCTTGGCCTCGCGCAACAGGTAGGCCTCGCGGTAGGGGTATTCGCGGAGGAACTTGGTGCCAGTCATGCGCATGCCCCAGCTCAGCGGCGGCTTGAATGCGCCCGCGAATTCCTTCAGCGGCGCGTCGCCGCGGAACAGGTACATCGGATTGACCAGCGAGCTTCCCGCCGTGAGTTCGATCGCGTCCAGCGCGCCGTCGCCCTCCAGCCACTTGGCGGTGGTGATCGCCTCGTCGACCGAGATGCCGCCGCGGACGCCGTCGGACATGTTGAGTTTTGCGGTCACCGCGATCTGGTCGCCCACGGCGCGCTTGACGGCGAGGACCATTCCGCGGGCGACCTTGGCGCGGTTCTCCAGCGATCCGCCGAACTCGTCGTTGCGGCGGTTGATCAGCGGGCTGAGGAACGAGCTGGCCAGATAGTTGTGGCCCAAATGCACTTCCACGGCGTCGAATCCGGCGTCGACGGCGAGTCGGGCGGCGTTGGCGTGATCGGCGATCACGGTGTCGATGTCGTCGCGGCTGGCCTTTTTGGCGAACCGCATGCCGATCGGGTTGAAGAACCGGACCGGCGCCAGCGCGGTGGCCTTGTTCGAGCGTGCGTTGGCGACGGGCCCAGCGTGGCCGATCTGGGCACTAACCGCCGTGCCCTCGGCATGGATCGCATCGGTCAGCTTTCGGAAGCCGGGCACCGCTTCCGGGCGCATCCAGATGCCGTTGCCCTCGGTGCGGCCACCCTGGGAGACCGCGCAGTAGGCGACCGTGGTCATGCCGACCCCGCCGGCGGCCGGCAGTCGGTGGTATTCGATGAGGTCGTCGCTGACCAGCGCGCCGGGTGTGCGGGCTTCGAAGGTCGCAGATTTGATGGTGCGATTGCGCAGCGTGATGGGTCCGAGCTTCGCCGGTGCCAGCACGTCCGGGGCTTCGGACATGGTCAGAGACTACTCGGACCCGTTTCGGCGGCATGCCAAACTGGAGCACGTGGCTGCAATCACGTTGGACGGCAAACTCACACGTGACGAGATCTTCGTCGACCTCAAGGAGCGGGTGGCTGCACTGACCGCGGCGGGCACGACGCCCGGCCTGGGGACTGTGCTGGTGGGCGACGACCCGGGGTCGCAGGCCTACGTCCGCGGCAAGCACGCCGACTGCGCCAAGGTGGGCATCACCTCGCTGCGCCGCGACCTGCCCGCCGACATCACCCAGGCCAAGCTCAACGAGACCATCGACGAACTCAACGCCAACCCCGAGTGCACCGGCTACATCGTCCAGCTGCCGCTGCCCAAGCACTTGGATGAGAACGCGGCGCTGGAACGCGTCGATCCGGCCAAGGACGCCGACGGATTGCACCCGACGAACCTGGGCCGGCTGGTGCTGATGGAGTCGGCGCCGCTGCCCTGCACCCCGCGCGGCATCGTGCACCTGTTGCGCCGCTTCGACGTCGAGATCGCGGGCGCGCACGTCGTCGTGATCGGCCGCGGCGTGACGGTGGGCCGGCCGCTCGGGCTGTTGCTGACCCGCCGGTCGGAGAACGCCACAGTGACGTTGTGCCACACCGGGACTCGTGACCTGGCGGCGCTCACCAGGCAGGCCGACATCATCGTTGCCGGCGTCGGGGTGCCGCACATGCTGACCGCCGACATGGTGCGGCCCGGCGCGGCCGTCATTGACGTCGGCGTGAGCCGGGTCGACGACAAGCTCACTGGCGATGTGCATCCCGACGTCTGGGAGATCGCAGGCCACGTGTCGCCGAACCCCGGTGGCGTCGGACCGCTGACGCGGGCGTTCCTGTTGACGAACGTCGTCGAGTTGGCCGAGGGCCGCTGACCATGCGCCGACTCAGTCCGCAGTGGCCGATCATCTGGGTCGTGCTGATCTTCGTGGTTGCGTTCGGCTTGGCGGCGGCCAACTTCTGGCGCCGCGGCGCGTTGCTGATCGGTATCGGGGCGGGCATGGCCGCGGTGCTGCGGTTGGCTCTAACCGATGACCGTGCCGGGCTACTGGTGGTGCGCAGCAAGACAATTGACTTCACCACGATGGCGTCGGTCGCCACGGCGATGGTCTACATCGCGTGGACGATCGACCCGCTGGGGACGCGCTAGACGCCGGGCACTCCCGTTATACCGTTGGCCGTTACGCCGTTGCCGCCCATCAGATTTGCCATCTGCTCCGGGCAGTAGGTGCGGATCGCGATGGTGGTGAACTGCCGGGCCGCCTGCGGCGACATGCCCCGGCGCGCGACACCGGTCGCCGCGGCGGCGAAGTTGCCACCCGGCTGCGCGAGCATCGGGCAGATGGACTGACCGACCGCCATCGCGTTGCCCGGCTCGCCGTACTCCACGCCGGCGTGGCTGAGCGCGTCAATGAAGTTGTCGTCGCTGGGATCTGCCCCACCCGGTATCGAGAATGCGGTGGCGACAGTGATCAGGCAGCCGAGACCGACCAGCGCGCGCACGGCCAGTGGTTGATTGCTCAGCAACGGCATCCCCATGGTCTCGAACTGTGCTCCACCGCCGTCACGTCCGGAACACGGCCTGGTAAAGGTTCGCGCACGGTTGGGGCGACACGCGGTCAAGCATGTTGTGTCGCGGCGTGTCCGGGGTGCACGTACCCGACAATTCGGGCATGACGGGTGAGATCTCGCGTCAGACATTTCTGCGCGGCGCGGCCGGAGCGTTGGCCGCGGGCGCATTCGTCGGCTCGGGCCGTGCCGGTGGCGCACCGGTTGCTTCGGGCTGGGACGGGCTGTCCATCGGTGGTCAGGTCATTCGGCGGGACGCCCCGCAATTCGGTTCCGCCAAGGCAGTTTTCAACACCAACTTCAACGGGCTGTCACCGGCCGCGGTTGTCGTCCCGGCATCGCCGGCCGACGTGCAGAAGGCGTTGGCATTCGCCGCTGCCAACAACCTGAAGGTCGCCCCGCGGGGCGGCGGTCATTCCTACGTCGGAGCCTCGACCGCGAACGGCGCTATGGTGCTCGACCTGCGTCAGTTACCCGGCGGTGTGGACTACGACGCGTCCACCGGTCTGGTCACGGTGCCGCCCGCGACGAGTTTGTATGCGATACACCAGATTCTGGCCGCCGCGGGTCGGGGCATCCCGACCGGAACCTGTCCGTCGGTCGGCGCGGCGGGCCACGCGCTGGGTGGTGGCCTGGGCGCCCATTCCCGTCATGCCGGCCTGATGTCCGACGCGCTGCGGTCGGCGACGGTGGTGTTGCCCGGTGGCCAGTTGGTCGTTGCGTCGGCCAACTCGCAGCCAGATCTGTTCTGGGCGTTGCGTGGTGGTGGGGGTGGGAACTTCGGTGTGACGACGTCGCTGACCTTCGCGACGTTTCCAGCCGGTGAGGTCGACGCGGTGAACCTCGACTTCCCGCCGCAGTCCTTCGCGCAGGTGTTGGTGGGGTGGCAGAACTGGTTGCGCACCGCGGACCGCAGCTGCTGGGCGTTGGCGGATGCCACCGTCGACCAGATGGGCACGCACTGCCGGGTTTTGGCGACCTGCCCCGCCGGATCGGGCGGCGGCGTGGCGTCCGCCATCGCGTCGGCCGTCGGCCTGCAACCGAGCCGTACAGAGAACCACACATTCAACTACCTGGACCTGACGAATTACCTTGCGGTCAACAATCTCAACCCCGCGCCGCTCGGATACGTCGGTGGCTCAGACATTTTCGCCGCCATGACGCCTGCGGCAGCGCAGAGCATCGCCGCGGCGGTCGATGCGTTTCCGCGTGGAGCGGGCCGGATGCTGGCGATCATGCACGCGCTCGACGGCGCACTGGCCGACGTGCCGGTGGGCGCGTCTGCTTTCCCGTGGCGGCGGCAGTCGTCATTGGTGCAGTGGTATGTCGAGACCTCGGACGTGTCGGGTGCCCGCGACTGGCTTTCCACTGCTCACCGGGCGGTGGCGCCGTATTCGGTTGGCGGATATGTGAATTACCTCGAGGCGGGCCAGCCCGCGTCACGCTACTTCGGCCCGAACCTGGCTCGGCTGGATGCGGTTCGGCAGCGGTATGACCCGGGCCGGGTGATGTTCTCCGGCATGCCGGCCTGAGGTCTATCCACAGTTGCGCCTTCATCCACAGTTGCGGCTTTGGGTGCGGCGGATGTCGTTGCCTCGGAATATAATTCGAACATGCGTGTTAATAGTCGTGAGGAGGTAGTCGAGGTTCTCGACGCGCTTGAGGCCGGCTACAAACGTGCCCTGGATCTGACCTTCGACCTGTTGACCCCGCCGGAGCGATTGGCGGTGCTGGAGCGCTTCGAGGGTTTTCGACGTCTACAGCCCGCGGTCGAGCACGCGCTGATCAACGAGCTGACCCGCGTCGAGCCGGCCGTGCTGGGCGGCAAGCCGGCGGTGGTGATGGCGGATCGGTTGCGGATCAGCCGCGCCGAGGCGTCGCGACGGGTCCACGAGGCCGCCGACCTGGGCGAGCGGCGGGCGCTCAACGGTGAGCCGTTGCCGGCGGTGCTGGAGGCGACCGCTGCCGCGCAGCGCAATGGCGATCTCGGCGCCGGGCATGTCGCGGTGATCCGCAGTTTCTGGCATCGCATCCCCGACTTCGTCGATGTCGAGGCCCGGGCTCGGGCCGAGGCGCACCTGGCCGGGCTCGCCGAGGAGCATCGTCCAGATGAGTTGGCCAAGCTGGCTGACACGTTGATGGATTGCCTCAACCCCGACGGGGACTTCAGCGACCTCGACCGCGCTAAGCGGCGCGGCCTGAGTATCGGGAAGCAGGATCTCGACGGCATGAGCCCGATAAAAGGGTTTTTGACGCCCGAGGCGCGGGCGACGATCGATGCGGTCTTTGCCAAACTCGCCGCGCCGGGCATGTGCAAACCTGCCGATGACGTTCCGTATGTCAGCGAGACGCCGTCGGAAGCCGCGATCCAGGGCGACGCCCGCAGCGCTGCGCAACGCAACCACGACGCGTTGCTCGCCGCCGGGCGCGCGCTGCTGGCCTCGGGTGATCTCGGTCAACACAATGGGTTGCCGGCCAGCATTGTCGTGACCACGACGCTGCGGGAGCTGGAAGCCGGCACCGGCCGTGGGCTTAGCGGCGGCGGGACACTGCTGCCGATGTCGGACGTGATCCGGCTGGCCGCGCACGCCCATCACTACCTGGCGATCTTCGACAACGGTAAGGCTCTGGCGCTGTATCACACCAAACGCCTCGCCTCATCGGCGCAGCGAATTGTGTTGCACGCGAAGGACCGTGGCTGCAGCTTCCCCAATTGCGATGTGCCGGGCTACCTTTGCGAAGTCCACCACGTCGTCTCGTGGTCGCGGCGTCACGAGACCGCCATCGACAACCTCACCCTCGCCTGCGCCGCCCACCACGCGCTTGCCGAACAGGGCTGGACGACTCGCACACACACCCGCGGCGATACCGAATGGATCCCGCCGCCACACCTCGACCGCGGTCGACCTCGCGTCAACACGTACCACCGCCCGGAGAAGTTGCTCCGCGACGGGGACGACGACGAGGCGGCCTAGTACTTCTGACGGCCTAGTACTTCAAGTCGTGCGGCAGGAGGTACGACTTGTCGAGGCAGTAACTCGATACGGCTGTGCCGAGGACCAGCGCAGACTGATGCATCGTGAGTCCGGCGTTCTCTTGGTTCACCGCAGCGACCAGCGGATCGAAGCTGGCCGTGGGAAGCCGGTCGCACAGTTGGCGGCCGTACGTCTGTGCGATCGCGGGATCGCCGTCGGGGACGCCCACCGAATGAATGCCATTCGCATATGCGTCGTCGTTTTCGTCGGCGTAAGCGGCCGGCGCAGCGGCCAGCGCCAATACGCAGCCGACCAGAAGCAGTTTCACACCTCGCACAATAGCCGCAGCTAAGACAACGTCGCGCGGACGCATACCGTTACGTACGGCAACGCCAACCCGCCGGCGTTGGCCAACGCCGGATGGGTGGTCAGCAGCGCGCGCACCTGATCCAGGGTCTTGGTGCGGACCTCGGTCGGCGACGTGATGCAGTAGCTCCGCGACGCGACCAGATCGATCAACGCTTGCGGCGTCAGATAGTTCGTCCACTCGACCTGATGACGCTCGATGTCGGTGAACGGCTCCGGCAGCGTGACGTGGTCGCGCATCGGATCGCCGTCGCGGCCGATGATGCTGCCCAATTCCCGCACCCAGCCGGATCGCTCGTCGCGGGTGTTCCACACCAGGCCCAGTCGCCCGCCGGGTCGCAGCACCCGCGCCAACTCGGGAATCGCGCGCGACGCGTTGAACCAGTGCCACGCCTGGGCAACCAGCACCGCGTCAACGCTGTTGTCCGCCAACGGAATTTCCTCCGCCGTCCCGAGCAGCGCGGGCGTGTCGGGCAGCGAGACGCGCAGCATCTCCAGCATCTCGGCGATCGGATCGACGGCGACCACGTTCAGCCCGCGCTCCACCAGTCGACTGGTCAGCTTGCCAGTGCCGGCGCCGAGATCGAGCACGTCGCGAGCGCCGCCGTCGAGCAGCCAGTCGATCGCGTCCGGCGGATACGACGGACGGCCGCGCTCGTACGCGGCCGCTTCAGAGCCAAACGACAATGAGCGGGCCGCCGAAGACTGGGTCACCGCGAACACGCACCCTTCGCCGCGGCCACGTCCAGTGTCTGTCGCACTAAGTCGCCGACCGCGTCGGTCTCGACCAGAAAGCCGTCGTGCCCGTAGATCGACTCAACGACCTCGAGCCCGCGGCATCCAGGCAGCAGCGATGCCAGCTCCTCCTGCAGCCGGAGGGGATACAGCCGGTCGGACGTGATGCCGCCGACCACCGCCGGCACCGGGCAGTTGCGCAGCGCGGGCTCTACTCCGCCGCGGCCCCGGCCGACGTCGTGACTCGACAGCGACTCGGTCAGCACCACGTAGCTGCCGGCGTCGAAGCGCGACACCAGCTTGCCGCCCTGATGCTGGAGGTAGCTCTGCACGGCGTAGCGACCACCGGCCGACGGATCCGCTGGATCTTCCCCGGCCTGCGGTCTATTGGCGAACCGCGTGTCCAACTCCGCCTCGCCGCGGTAGGTCAGGTGGGCGAAGCGCCGGGCGATCTCCAGCCCCGCGTCAGGGCTGGACCCGGTGTCGTAGTAGTCGCCGCCCTGCCAGTTCGGATCGGCCTTGATGGCCGCGATCTGTGTGCACTGCGTGCCGATCTGGTCGGCGGTGGCGCGGGCGCCGACGGCCAGCAGCAGACCGGCGCCGACCCGGTCCGGATGCGAGACCATCCATTCCAGCGCCCGCGCGCCCCCCATCGACCCGCCGAGCACGGCGGCGACCTCGGTGATGCCGAGCGCCGCCAGCGCGGCCACGTCGGCCTCGACCTGGTCCCGGATCGACACCAGCGGAAACCTTGAGCCATAAGGCTTTCCGTCGGAAGCTATCGAGCTCGGCCCGGTCGAGCCGCGGCAGCCGCCCAGCACGTTGGTGGCCACCGCACACCAGCGGTTGGTGTCGATCGGCGCACCCGGCCCCGCGATGCCGTCCCACCAGCCCGGCGTCGGCTGCCCGTGCCCGGCCGGCCCGGTGACGTGCGAGTCGCCGGTCAGCGCGTGCAGCACGACGACGACGTTGTCGCGGGTCGGCGACAGCTCACCCCAGCGCTGGACGGCGATGCTGACGTCGTCGAGCACCACGCCGCTCTCCAGCGTCAGCGAGCCCACGTCGACAATGCCCACCTCGCCTTCGGCGGGCAGCGTCTGCGTCGACATGTCAGAGATTGTCACCTGGAGACTCCTCAGAACGCCGCCACGGCGTGCGGGTCGGTCGCGCCGGCTTGCGTACGCGCGGCGGCGAAGCCCAGTTCGAGGTCGGCCAGGATGTCGTCGATGCCCTCGATGCCAACGGCCAGGCGGACCAACCCGGGGCTGACCCCGGCCGACGCCTGCTCGGCGGCGCTGAGCTGGGCGTGGGTCGTCGACGCCGGGTGGATCACCAGCGACCGCACGTCCCCGATGTTGGCGACGTGGCTGTGCAGCTTCAGCGCATTGACGAACGCCTTGCCGGCGTCGACACCGCCGGCCAGCTCGAAGGACAACACGGCTCCGGTTCCCTTGGGCGCCAGCTTCTTTCCCAGCTCGAACCATGGCGAGCTCACCAGTCCGGCGTAGTTGACCGAGACCACGTCGCCACGGCGCGTCCAGGAATTCGGCGACCCGCTGGGCGTTGGCGACGTGCCGCTCGATCCGCAGGCTCAGCGTCTCCAGGCCCTGGGCCACCAGGAACGCGTTGAACGGCGACGCCGCCGAACCCAGGTCACGCAGCAGTTGCACCCGCGCCTTGAGCGCGAACGCGGGCGGCCCAAGCTCGGCGTAGACCACGCCGTGGTAGCTGGGGTCCGGCACGGTGAAGCCGGGGAAACGTCCGTTGGTCCAGTCGAAGGTTCCACCGTCGACGATCACGCCGGCGATCGCGGCGCCATGACCACCGAGGTACTTGGTCGCCGAGTGCACGACGACGTCGGCGCCGTGAGCGATCGGCTGGATCAGGTACGGGGTGGCGACGGTGTTGTCGACGATCAACGGCACACCGTTCTCGTGCGCGACCGCGGCGACCCCGGGGATGTCCAGGATGTCGATCTTCGGGTTGGAGATCGTCTCGCCGAAGAACGCCTTGGTGTTGGGGCGCACGGCGGCCCGCCAGGAGTCCAGGTCGTCGGGATCCTCGACGAAGCTGACCTCAATTCCGAGCTTGGCCAGGGAATAGTGGAACAGGTTGTAGGTGCCGCCGTAGAGCCGCGGGCTGGACACGATGTGGTCGCCGGCGCCGGCCACGTTCAGGATCGCGAACGTCTCGGCGGCCTGGCCCGAGGACAGGAACAGGGCGGCAACCCCGCCCTCCAGGGCGGCGATGCGCTGCTCGACGACGTCGGTGGTCGGGTTACCGATGCGGGTGTAGATGTTGCCCGGAACTTCCAGCCCGAACAGCGCTGCGGCGTGTGTCGTGTCGTCGAAGACGTAGGAGGTGGTCTGGTAAATCGGCAGCGCCCGGGCGCCCGTGGTCGGGCAGGGGTGCTGTCCGACGTGAATCTGCTTGGTATCGAACGACCAATCGGCGGTCGGATCGCTGTCGGTGTTTCTCGTCGCTCATGCGAAGCGTTCCCTGTCTGACTCAGGGGTCCATCACGGCGGACCCGCGCTTGCCGCGTAGCCACTGCTCGGCTACGAAACCTGGTCTTCACCCGGAGCACCCCACCGCGGTTGGAGGGTTGCCGGCCAGCAAGCCGGGGCTTAACGCTGGCGCTCATGACCAAAATGAAGCTTAGCTCATCAAGTCGAGCGGATGCCAACGCCGCCGGGCCGTACCCGCCGGTACGGTGCGCGGCCAGATCGAGGTCGACAGCAGCGGAAACGCCCTTGATAACGTGACAACCAGATTCACCGCGAAGCCCGTCAGGATCTAACCGATACCGGGAGAAACACCGTGAGCGCCGACCAGCCGACCATCATCTACACGCTGACCGATGAGGCGCCGCTGCTGGCGACCTACGCCTTTCTGCCGATCGTGCGGGCGTTCGCCGAACCGGCGGGCATCACGATCCAGACCAGTGACATCTCGGTGGCCGCGCGGATCCTGGCCGAGTTCGCCGACTACCTGACCGAAGAGCAGCAGGTGCCCGACAACCTGGCCGAGCTGGGCCGGCTGACCAAAGAGGCCGACACCAACATCATCAAGCTGCCCAACATCAGCGCGTCGGTGCCGCAGCTGGTCGCTGCCGTCAAGGAGCTGCAGGGCAAGGGCTTCAAGCTTCCCGACTACCCGCAGCAGCCCGAAAACCGACGAGGACAAGGAAATTCGCGACCGCTACGCCAGGTGTCTTGGTAGTGCGGTGAATCCCGTTTTGCGACAGGGAATTCGGATCGTCGCGCGCCGAAGGCGGTGAAGGAGTACGCCCGCAAGCACCCGCACAGCATGGGGGACTGGTCGCAGGCGTCGCGCACGCACGTCGCGACCATGAAGCGTGGCGACTTCTACCACGGCGAGAAGTCGATGACGTTGGACCGCGCTCGCGACGTGAGGATGGAGTTGAAGACGAAGGGCGGCAAGACGATCGTGCTCAAGCCGAAAGTGTCGCTGCGGGACGGCGACGTCATCGACAGCATGTTCATGAGCGTGAAGGCGCTCCGCGACTTCTACGAGGCTGAGATCGAGGACGCCTACGAGACCGGCGTGATGTTCTCGCTGCACGTCAAGGCGACGATGATGAAGGTCAGCCACCCCATCGTCTTCGGCCACGCCGTCAAGATCTTCTACAAGGATGCCTTCGCCAAACACCAGGAGTTGTTCGACGAACTCGGCGTCAACGTCAACA
>CAWGIJ010000005.1:0-643137 GCA_963822655.1 uncultured Actinomycetota bacterium | reverse complement strand
TGCCAAAAACTGTTCGACGCCCTGCACGTGAGCCGCAAGTGCGGACGCGGGGACAGGCATTAATTAGACGATATACTCCGAAAACCGCCAGCGCAGACACACCGAGCGCGCGTCCGGTCGAAGATTTCCCTGCATCGGGCGACATCACAGTCCGTATGTCGAGGTCATAACTGGGCGGCGCCGTCGTGGGTTGTCTTCAGATGTACAGCGCACGGGCATATGTATCGTGTCCAGGGTGGCTCGCCGTTCCCAGCTCGCTCGAACAGGCTTGCGGGCGACGCGCTCAACATGACACCTCGAAGGGCAGTCCCGACGACAGGTCCTCCAGTAGGCGATCTGGTGGCCCCGGCTGTCGACGACCTTCCCCAAGGTCTTGCCGACACCGTCGCCGAGCTCATTGGGAGGCCGCGCGCACGCGGCTGGATCCACCTTTGCTGCGCGGCCATTGCCACTGCGGGCGGATTGGCCTTGATATCGGTTGCGGGGGTCGCGTCGTCGCAGAAAGCCGTTCTCGCGACCCTGATCTACACCGTCACCATTGTCGCGATGTTCAGCGTCAGCGCCATCTATCACCGCAAGCACTGGCACAATCCGGTGGCCTTGAAGTGGATGAAGCGGCTGGACCACTCGGCGATCTTCATCTTCATCGCCGGCAGTTACACCCCGTTCGCACTGTTGGCGATGCCGCCGCGCACCGGAGCCGAAGTGCTGGCCATCGTATGGACGGGCGCGGCAGCCGGCGTCGCACTGAAGATGTGGTGGCCGTCGTCCCCGCGATGGGTCGGCGTACCGCTGTACCTCGTGCTCGGCTATGTGGCGCTCTGGTTCGCCGGCACCCTGCTCGACGGCGGAGGTCCGATCGTCGTCGGCCTGCTCGTCGCGGGTGGGGTCCTCTACAACATCGGCGCTATCTTCTTCGCCATTCGTTGGCCGAACCCGTGGCCGAGCACCTTCGGCTACCACGAATTCTTTCACGCCTTCACCGCAGCCGCGGCGGTGAGTCACTACGTCGCCGTGTGGTTCGTCGTCTTGCGGTCTTAGCCGCGGTCGGCCAGCTCACATCTCTGGTGCCCCATACTCGACGCTAACGCCCGCCAGCCGGCGGCGGCGGCCAGGTAATTGCGAATGAGCGGACAACGCGAATTCGGCTGCCCATACTTAGATCTCGGACGTCATCAAAGACAAGGGGCCAGCTGTGGCGACGGTGATCAAGAAGCTTGTTTCGGTGTTGGCCATTACGGTCGGGACCGGAACGTTGACGGGATTGACCGCCGGTACCGCATCGGCTTGGCCGATCCCCATTACGCCGGATCAGCAGCGCTATATAAACCAAGCGCGCGCAGCCGGTTTCCCTGGCGATGACGACGCCGTTCTCCAGGCCGGCATGCAGGCTTGCCGGGCGCTCTACACCGGCCAAGGTGCGCAGGGTGCGGCCGGTACCGTCGCCGGCCAGGCCGGAGTGAGCCCGGATCAGGCGGCCGTGGCGGTGCGCCTCGCCCGCGGCAGCCTGTGCACGCAGGCGCCTGGCTGATCCAGTGCCTGTCGAATTCGGAGGAAGTTAGGCATGGCATACATCGATCGACCGCTCAACGACAACGAACGACTCGTGCTGGATTTCGTCCATGCCGCCTACGGCGTCGCGATGGATGTCGAGGCGATGACGGCGCTGCTGCACGAGGACTTTGTCTGGCAACTCAACGTCCCGCTTTCACCCATTGTGCGCGGCCGCGACGCCGCCCGGGCCGCGCTAGAGCAACAGGCGGGGTTGTCCTCAGGCATGGTCGACGGCAGCGAGATCCGCTCGGTCGTATCCACCGGCGACACGGTCGTCGTCGAACGCGTCGACGTAAACCAGATCGGTGAAATGCTCGTCAAGTTCTATGTGGCTGCCATCTTCGAAGTTCGCGACGGACTGATCTCCTGCTGGCGCGAGTACTGGGACACCGCTTATATCGCGAAGCAACTCGGCATCGATCCGCTGCAGATGTTTGACCAATTGGAATCCTGAACGGCTCCCCTGCCGCGCACCGCTCTCGACCGTCACAACGTCACTGTGGCATTTCTTGGCTCTTCCCCCACGCATCCTGATACGTTGCCCAACAGCATGTTCCACCACAGCGAAGGAAGCGACACGTATGCCGACCAAGAAGTCGACTGCCGGCGAGTCCCCCGCCGAGTTGATCGATGCGCGGATCGCCGAGCTCGACGACTGGCGCGGCGAAACTCTGGCTCACATCAGAAAGCTGATCAAGGAGGCTGACCCGGGTATCACCGAAGACTGGAAATGGCGAGGCGTCCCGGTCTGGTACCACGACGGAATGATCTGCACCGGAGAGACTTACAAGAGCGTCGTCAAAATGACCTTCGCGAAGGGCGCCTCGCTGGAAGACCCCGCTGGCCTGTTCAACTCCAGTCTGGACGGAAACACCCGTCGCGCCATCGACATTCGCGAACACGACAGGGTCGATGATAAAGCGCTCAAAGCGCTCGTCCGGGCGGCGGTCGAGCTGAACAAGTCATAGCCGCAGCGCAACGGCATCCAGTTTCGTCGCTGTGACGTTAAGTCGTTGTGGCGCAGACTATTTCGTCAATCGGCTAGATGCGCCATGCCTAGATCGTTGCATCCCCGCCGCTGTCGGGGCGTTGCGGTAAGACGGCAAGCCATGAGTCCGCGAGCAATTCGAGCAGTTGGCCGTCCGGGTCGCGGACCATCGCGGACTGGTCGGAGACGGTGTCCTCGACAACCGAACCTCCGAATTGAGCTACCGCAGCAAGAACGTGGCCGAGATCGGATACCGACAGCGATAGATGGGTGAGGCCGGGCTGGTCCATCACCCGGTTCGATCCGGCACGCAGAACGCGGTGGGAGTAGGCAAGCAGTTCGAGCACCAGACCGTCGCGAACGAGGTATGTCGCGTGCAGTCCGATCGGCTTGTTGAGTTGCAGCAGTATGTCGGTGCCGTCGTCGGGCGGCGACAGCTCCCACCAGAATCTGAAGCCGAGCAGACCCTCGTAGAATCGGCGCGACCGAGCACTGTCGGTGACGCATAGTCCGACATGGTTGAAAACTGTTCGCTGACCGGTCATACAGCCTCCTATGGGTGAATGCCGCCGCGCTACGGGATCTTCAGCGGGAACGGATCATTGGCGAAATCGATCTGGGCGCCCGGATTGGCGACGGCAGTGGTCATGCCCGATCCAAAAGCCCCGGTCCGGTCGAACAGCGTCGCCGCGCCGACCGCGACGCCGTCCGTGGCCCAATGGGAATCGGCTTGCACACCAATCCACTCGCCGACCGGTAGGCGCGCCAACCCCACTGTCAGGTCGCCGTTGATATAGCCGACCCCGTTCGTGCCGAGGTTCGTCACCAGACTGGTCGCCTCGGCGACCATCACGGCGCGAATGAATTGTGAGTTCGGTTTCCCGGCGATGACGTCGATAGCACTGTTGTAGAAGCGCTTTCGAGAGTCGTTCTGATGCTCACCCGGCGAGCGACTCCAGTCGGCAGTGTCGCTGTGAACCGCGGTCTGCACACCGTCTTCCAACGGCGGCGGGAACTCGATCGTCGCCGGCACGCTCCACAACCGACCCGGCGGTGCCGTCGAGCGGCGGTACTGCAACAGCGTTGCCCGCGCCACCAATCGGCCCTCCTGGGCGATGTCGCACTCCGCGCTGCGCACCCGCCTACCGTCGCGTACCGTGCGTACGCTCACCGTCGTCGGCATATCGCGTGCCGCCCGGAACAGGTCGACGGTCAATCGGGACGGCATGAAATCAGGTGAGCCGCAATGAAGTTCGAGTGATGTGGCCGCCAGGCCCACCACCGCCGGGCCGTTGAGATGATCGTCGCCCCAGTGACTGCCCGCGAACGGGGTCGGCTCGAATTCACCGCACTCGGTCACGGTGAAGTGCGCGGGTTTCACAGCGAAGGCACCGTCGTTTCGTCAGCTTGCGCGGATGACGTCCACTGCCTTGACCAACATGCCGCTGAGCAGACTCTCCGCGTCGGGATTTCCGGGAAGAATACCTTCGGCGGTGACGGCGACGGTGTCGCTGAGGAAAGCCGCGAAGACGAACGAGCGGTTTCCGCCCTGCACGGCCGCCGCAATCGACTCAGTGGTGACGATGCCGTCGATTTCAGGGCCGGGCTGGCGGGTGACGGTCGAAAGCACCACTCGGCCGCCGACTCGCTGCGTAACCGCGACTTGCTCGCATCCTCTCGGGACGATGCCTTTACCGAGTGACTTGGGCGAACTCACCGCGCCGACCAGGATCGCGCCTTGCCCGAGGCCACCGATCATGGTGTATTCCGCATCCGGGGGCGGTCGGACCGGCTGCAGCACCGATCGGCACAGTGGCGGATCGATTTTGAGGATGTCGCCGACGCCCACGGCGAAGAACTTCTCGGCGTCGGGCCCCAGCGGTGCGAGGGCGGTGTTCTGAACCCGGTCGAATCCCGACGGAAACTGGCCTTCCAACTGACTGATTCGACTGATGTCGAAGTAGTGCGACTGTTGCGGCGGTGCGCTCTTGTGCTCGGGCACCCAAGGCTGCGGTTCCGCACCGGGTGCGGCCACCGGCCTCCCGTCGATCGCGCGCGCACAACCGGGCAGCACGCTCATAGCGAGGACCAACGCGGCGCACACGACCGATCGTCGAAAGTGACGCGTCGCGGGGCGGTTCACCGTCAAATCGCCGCTGCTCCTTCCATGCTGAATTCGGCCAGCACGCTGGTCATCGGCAAAAGTACTGCATATTGGGGGTTTCACCGCTCGATTCAATGAATATTGCTATCTCGACGGTTCTTCCAAAAAGCCATCGGTGATGCGCTGCATACCCGTTCAATCGCGACCAAGCAGCAGGCTAACATCACCAAGACCCTTCACCGGCATCCGGAAAGACGAGAGGACCTGCATGTCGCACCGCCGACGGCGCCGCATTCTGATCGCGGGCAGCGCCGCTGCGATGGCGTTGATGCTGGTGGCCTGTGGTAGTCACACCCCCTCGTGGTTCCCGGTGCAGCCGCAGAAGACATCGAAAACGCACGCTCCCGACGCGGCGCCGGCGACCTCGACCGCACCCGCTAAACCGCTGCCCGCCAACAACATCAAAAGCCTGATTCTGCCGACCGAAGACGTCGACGAGATCGCCGGATTGTCGCTGGAAGACAGGTCGCAATTCGACGCACCGAATGCCGCGGCCAGCGACTATACGAAGTCTGAATGTGCGCTGACTTTGGGAATTACTAAAGAGGCCCTCGGGGATGGAGAATTCACCGCTTACCGCTCGGTTCGGAATCAAGCGTCGAAGGACGACAGCCTGGTCGGAATGTTTTCGCAGAATGTCGCGACTTTCGAAACCTCCGACAAAGCGAACGAGATTTTCCATAAGGCGTATCGCTCGCTCGGCCCATGCAACGACGTGGTGATGGCCGCCAAGAACAATCCGGCTCTGTGGAAGGTCCTGGCCTCAGGTCCGTTCAACGGCGACACGGTGAAGTTCGGTGCTCTCCAGCTCACCGATAAAGACCAGCCTCTCGGATGGCGGTGCGACCACGAGGCTCACGTGAAGAACAACGTCATCGTCGAGGCCTCGATGTGCACCTGGGCGAACGGCATTGCCGCCGCCGCGGCCGCCGTCGACCAGATCAGCGCGCGGATCCCTCCCCTGGATAAGCCCGCGCCTCCCGCGCCGGCCGATTTCCTCGCGCCGAACAAGATCAAATCCCTGATCGTGGGGGTGCCGGAGGCCGGCAAGATCCTCGGAACCAACCTCGGCGACAGCAGCACCGTGCTGTATCCACCCGCTCCGCGGGACTTCGGCGACAAGTCGCACTGCAGTGCGTTGGAAGGTCCGGACGCGAATTCTTTCGGTGCCAATGTCGACTACACCGCTTATCGGGGCACCGACTATCGCGAGGCCAAAGACAATTACCAGCACATCGTCGACCAGCAGGTGGCGACCTACCTCGACGCCGAATCCGCGTCGCGCTACTTCCACGACGCATTCAAAGACATCAATGGGTGCGACGGAGCCCTGGTTCCGGGCGAGACCGGAAGCCATGTCCAATTTCAATTGCAGGTCCCGAATATCACCGAGGGCCGGGCAGTCTGGACAATCAGCGGAATAACGAACGGCCAGCCTGACGCGTGGCGGTGCGCGTTCAACTTCCGGACGCAGAGCAACGTCCTGATCGTCGCCAAGGTCTGCGAGAACGGAGATCCGGCCGATATCGCCAGCCAACTGGCCGACCAGATGGCCGCCCACCATTCCCCAAATAGGCGCTACGTCAGTCGGCGCCCGTCCGCGCCGAAGAAATGCAGATGACCCGGCTGTGGGCGCAATCGCACCCTGGCTCCCCGTGCCGGTGGGTCTTGCCCGTCGGCACGGGCCACTATCGGATGCGCAAAACCATTGTCGGCCGGGGTGATTCGTCCGTACAGATACGCGTCCGCGCCGAGTTCCTCCACGACGTCGATCTGCATCTCGACACCGGTTCCGCCGATTTTCAGATGCTCCGGCCGGATTCCGATGACCAATTCTGCTGCCGTAGAGGCAATTTCGCGCGGCACCGGGACCGACCAGTCGCCAAGCCGCACGGCGTTGTCGGCGACCGGGAGGGTCAGCAGGTTCATCGCCGGCGATCCGATGAATTCGGCGACGAACATGTTGACCGGGTTTCGGTACAGCTCGCGTGGCGCCGCGCACTGCTGTAGAACGCCGTCCCGCAAGACCGCGACCCGATCACCCATGGTCATCGCCTCCACTTGATCGTGAGTGACGTACACCGTGGTGGTGCCGAGTCGTCGTTGCAGTCCGGCGATCTGATTGCGGGTCTGCACACGTAACTTCGCATCCAGGTTTGACAGCGGCTCGTCCATCAGGAAGACCTGCGGCCGTCGAACGATCGCGCGACCCATGGCCACGCGCTGGCGCTGGCCTCCGGAAAGGTCCTTCGGCTTCCGCTCCAGATATGGCTCGAGATCGAGCAGTCGTGCAGCATCCGCAACCCGTTCTCGAATATCGGATTTCGGGAGGCCCGCGATCTTGAGCGCGAAGCCCATGTTCTGCGCGACCGTCATATGCGGGTAGAGCGCGTAGTTCTGGAACACCATCGCGACGTCACGATCCTTGGGGTCGTCGCCGGTGACATCGCGGGTGCCGATGAGGATGCGCCCGGAGTCCACGGTCTCCAGCCCGGCAATCATGCGCAACGACGTGGTCTTGCCGCAGCCGGAAGGTCCGACCAGGACCACGAATTCGCCGTCGCCGACGTCGAGGTCCAGGTGGTCGACCGCCGGCCGAGCGGAGTTCGAATAACGCCGCGTTGCCTGCTCGAAACTCACTGAAGCCATGGTCTAGCCACCCAACCCGGTGACGGCGATTCCACGGATGAAAGCCCGCTGCGCAAATGCGTACACCAACAGCAACGGCAGCAGAATCAGCACGGACGCCGCCATCAGTACGGGCCATCTGGCCGAGTATTCGCCCTGCATCCGCACCAGACCCAGGGTGAGGGTGGCGATGCTGTTGCGCTGAATCATCAACAGCGGCCACAAGAAATCGTTCCAGACGTTGACCCAGGTGAGCACCGCGAGGACCATGACGGCCGGCTGCGCATGCGGAAGCAGGATCCGCCAGTAGATCTGCCACGGAGTACAGCCGTCGAGGATCGCGGCTTCTTCGAGTTCGTCCGGCATGGTGCGGAAGAACTGGCGCATCAAGTAGGTGCCGAATGCGCTGCCGAACAAACCCGGCACGATCATTGCCCAGGGGGTGTCGGTGAGTCCCGCGACGCGCATCAGGATGAACTGCGGGATCACGGTGACGGTCAACGGCACCATCAGCGTCCCCAGATATAAGACGAACAAGGTGTCCCGGCCCCGAAATCGCAGGCGCGCAAACGCGTATCCGGCCAGGGAACAAAAGAAAACCTGGCCGATGCTGACACAGGCGGCGTAAAGAACCGAGTTGAGGAACATCCGCCAGAACGGCATGACGGCGAAGACTTCGCGGTAATTCGACCACTGCGGGTGCGCGGGAAACAGTGTCGGCATGGTGACTTCGCCGGCCGTCTTCAACGATCCCGATACGGCCCACAGGATCGGGAACAGTGCGCAAGTCGCGATCGCCGTGAGCGCGGCGTAGAGCACGACGCCACGAAAGACACTGGGCTTGACCACCCGTCGCGTTATGCCCATGATCGCTCCTCCTGCGCCGCCCGTCGGCGTCCCAGCCGCAACTGCACGACGGTCAGCACCAGCAGGATCGCGAACATCACCCACGCCATCGCCGAGGCGTAGCCAAACTCCAAGAAGGCAAAGGCATGCTGGAACAGCATGATGCCGAGCACATAGGTCGCCGTTTCGGGCCCGCCGTTACGTCCGTTGAGGACGTAGACGAGATCGAACGCCTGAAATGCGTGGATGATCGAGATGACTACCACGAACGATATGGCGCTGCGAATCAGCGGCATCGTGATCGACATGAACTGGCGCAACTCCCCTGCGCCGTCCAGCTTTGCTGCCTCGTAGAGGTTTTCCGGTACGCCTTGCATTGCGGCCAGCAGGATGACCGTCGCGAAGGGAACGCTTCGCCACACGCTGACGATGCATAGCGAGGCCATCGCATACCTCGGGTCGACGAGCCACGGGATCGGGGCGATCCCGATCCAGCCGAGGACGATGTTGAGCAGGCCGTTGTTGGTGTTGAACACGAACTGCCAGACGACCGCCATCACCACCGACGACACCGCAAGCGGCAGAAAGATGATAGTGCGAAATACGCTGATGCCCTTGATTGTTCGATTGAGAACACCGGCTACCGCAAGGCTGATCATCACGGTCGGGACAACGGTGCCCACGGTGTAGACCACCGTGTTGCGCAGCGCGATATCGAACAGCGGGTCTTTGGCGAAGAGGCTGCCATAGTTGGCCAGGCCGACGAATCTGGCCGGGCGGAACATGTCCCAGTCGTGAAAGCTCATGTACAGCGAGAATCCGAGCGGGAAGAGCATGAACAACGCGACCGCGATCAGGTTGGGCGCGACGAACAGGCGCCCGGCGCGAGCGCGTCTGTTCGACGGTCCGCGGCGGTGTGCCATGGTCGTGTCCGGTGTGGTGGTCGCTGTCATGATGTCCGGAGCACCTCGTCGACCTTAGATGTCAAATCTGCTGTCAGCGCCGTGGCGGGACGCGCGCCACGGAGAACTGGGCCAACGTTTCGATCCATCAATGCGACGATCTTCGGCCAGGCCGGGGTGATCGGTAGACCCTCGGCGTGGCCCGGGCCGCCGGTCAGCACCCCGATATTGCTGATCCTGGTGTGCGCCTTGGCAAAACCAGTGGAGTGGACCGCTGACCTCAGTGCCGGGACGAAAAGGCCGGTCTCGGCGATCACCGCCTGTCCCACCGGCCCGGTGGCGAATTTTACGAACTCCCACGCCTGCTGCTTGCGGAGACTGCTCGCTGCGATGGCAAGTCCAGTGGTGCCGATATTCGATTGGGCGGCATGACCTTTCGGGCCGGTCGGCAACACGGCGAGGTCGAAATCCAGATCGCCGGCCCGCTCGAGTGTCTGGTATCTCCAATGCCCACCGAGCGCCATCGCAGCGTGACCGGAGGTGAGCAGGTCCGTCTGCGACATCGACTGCGACTCCGACGCGGAGGGCGCCACCCGGTGTTTGGTGTTCAGATCGGCGTAGAACTGAATGCCTTCGATGAACGCGGGTTTGTCGAAATTGAGGTGCGTCGGGTTCATCCGCGGGTTCGACCATGGGACTCCGTTGTTCATGCCGAACAACATGGCGGAGTAATACGGGGCCCAGGTGTCGACGTAGCCCCACTGGCTAACCCTGCCCGATCGGTCGCGTTTGGTGAGCGCCTCAGCGGCATCGAGGAATTCGGCGAAACTCCATGGCTCATTCCACCGTCCCGGCGGCGGGCGCACCCCGGCTTCGGCGAACAGCGTCTTGTTGTAGTACAGGAAAGTCCCCGACCACTGCTCCGGAAACGCGTATTGCCCACCGTTGTACGTGAATGTCTCGTACAGCGCCGGCACGCTGTCCGCCTTGAGCTGCGTCGCGAACATCTTGTCCTGGGCCAGCATCGGGTTGAGGTCGAGCAGTACTCCGCGCTCGGCCAGCCCGGAGTAGGTGAATTCCCATGCCATCAGCACATCCGGGCATTTGCCACCCGCGCAATAGATTGACATGTGCTGCAGTGGGTCCCCGCCAGACAACAGTGTCCTGACTTTGATGTCGGGGTGTTCGCGCTGGAACGCGTCGACAACTCGCAGACGGGCTTCGGCCTCCTCGGGGTTGGCCGCAAAGAAGAAGGTCAGGGCGTCGTCATCGGAGCTACACGCGGTGGGCGACAGCGCCATCGACGCGGCACCGATCGCGCCGGCGCCGCGTAGCAAAGTCCGCCGATCGAAGTGTCTCCCGCGACCGGAGCTGGTGTTCGTGGCGAGTCTCCCAGTGATGGATCCGTGGTTCCTTCGTAGTCGATCCGGCTGTGGTGTTGCTGGGTGCGCCCCGGCGTGCATCACTGCGGGAAGTAGCGCACCCGCTGAATTCCCTTGCCGCGCGGGGCTGCATCGGTGAAGAGGATGCCGCGATGTTCTCCCGACACGATCGATGCTGCGACGGTGGAACCCGCGGCGATCAGCTTCGACGCCCGCGCGCCCGAACATCGCTCGATGAGCCGACCGATGTCGGTTGTCTTGTCATCTCCGAAAGTGATTGCCGCACCGGATGACAATGCTTGCAGCGCCGCGAATCTGTCACCTCGACCCACGGCGTTCACGAACGTGTCGACCAGAGTTTTCTGGCGGGAACCGACGCGGCGAAAGCCCGCGACGAACCCCGCCGTGCCGCGCAGTCGCTGATTGCGGACCAAACCCTGCGATAGTTGCGCGCCGGCCGGCAGCGCGGACGCACCGTTGCGCAGGAACTGGAGCACCATCGCGGGCAGCTCCCAATAGGCGCGCAGCATTGCGATCTTCAACTCCCCGTCGACCCGTCGTAGGTCATAGCGAAGAAACGCGGGAATCCGCATGGTGACCGAGGAGCCCATCGCGACCTCGAGGTCGAGATCGCGGATCACCGATGAGCCGTCGACGATGTCGAGATCACGATCGAAGGCGATGTCGCGCGGGCCGATAAAAGTGTCGTAGAAGCGGCCGATCTCCGTCGGTCCCGTGTGGGGCCGTGAACCCACCGGGTCTTCGACGCGACCGTCATCGGTGAAGAGACCTACCCAGGCGAGCCGGTCATGCGCGGCGGCGGCTTGCGGAGATCGCTCCACCGCCGCCAATAACGCCGAGTTCATCGGGGCCGTCACGGGTTTGACACTATCTCGACGCCGATCGCACGCATGGCTTCCAGGGCCGCGGTCGTGGTCTGCTTCCGCACGCCGACCGTCAGATTCACCAGCACCCGCGTCGACAGACCTTGTTTCGCAGCGTCTTCCGCGGTCCGCCGCACGCAGTAATCCGTCGCTATGCCCACGATGTCGAGTTGGTCGACATCGTGGTGCCGCAACCAGTCGGCCAGCGAGGTGCCCTGCCCGTCGAGGCCACTGAACCCGCTGTATCCGGCGTCGTAGGCGCCCTTGCGAAAGGTGGCCTCGAATCGACTGACGTCGAGGGCGGGGTGGAACTCCGCGCCGACAGTGTCGGCCCGGCAGTGCGGCGGCCACGACGAGATGTAATCCGGGTGATCGGAGAAGTGTTCCCCGGGATCGATGTGCAGATCTTGTGTCGCGACCACGTGGCGGTACTCGGCCCCGTCGGCGAGATAGTCGCGAATGGCGCCGGCGAGGTGTGCCCCGCCGGTCACCGCGAGTGCGCCGCCCTCGCAAAAGTCCTTCTGGACGTCGACGACGAGCAGCGCGCGCATGACCACACGTTATCGCCGACGAGGGCGGCACCCCAGTCATCGCGACCGTTGGGATGGGTAGGATCGGCAAAGTTAACGCCGCTAGCTGCGCGTTGCATCATGTAGTTCGTCAAACTATAGTCCAGACACGTGTCCAGAAAGTTCGCTGACGCTTCGCCCGAACCTCTCAACGTGCTGGTCTCCGGCACCTTCACACCAGATCGGGCGTGAGTATGCGCATTGCGTTGCTGTCGTATCGCAGCAAGCCGCACTGCGGCGGCCAGGGAGTCTACGTCCGGCATCTCAGCCGGAGCCTGGTCGACCTGGGACACCACGTCGAGGTGTTTTCCGGCCAGCCCTACCCCGAAGAGCTCGACCCGCGGGTGGTGCTGACCGAGGTTCCCAGCCTGGACATGTATCGCGAACCCGACCCGTGGCGCATCCCGCACCCGCGCGAAATCCGCGACCGCATCGACCTCCTCGAATTGGCCGGAGTCTGGACCGCGGGCTTCCCCGAACCGCGCACTTTCAGCCTGCGGGCCGCGCGACTGCTGGCGGACCGGGTCGACGACTTCGACGTGGTGCACGACAACCAGAGTTTGGGCGTCGGCCTGCTGAGAATCGCGGCGGCCGGCCTCCCCGTCGTCGCGACCGTGCATCACCCGATCACCCGCGACCGGGTGCTCGATCTGGCCGCGGCACGTTGGTGGCGCAAGCCGTCGGTGCGGCGGTGGTACGGCTTCTTGGCGATGCAGGAGCGGGTCGCCCGCGGCATTCCCGAGTTGCTGACCGTCTCGTCGTCCTCGGCGACCGACATCACCACCGACTTCGGCGTCGACCCAGACCAGCTCCATGTGGTTCCGCTCGGCGTAGAGACCGACGTCTTCGCACCGTCGGCGCAGCCGCGTGTGCCGGGCCGCATCATCGCCATCGCCAGCGCCGATGTGCCACTCAAGGGAGTCGGGCATCTGCTGCAGGCGATCGCGAAGCTGCGTCACCACTACGAGCTCGAGCTCCAGCTCGTCGCGAGGCTGGAGTCAAATGGTCCCACCGAGAAGCTGATCGCCGAACTGGGGATCTCCGACATCGTGCACATTTCCAGTGGCCTCACCGACGCGGAACTGGCCGCGTTGCTGGCGTCTGCCGAAATCGCTTGCATCCCCTCGCTGTACGAAGGCTTCTCGCTCCCTGCCGTCGAGGCGATGGCCAGCGGCACACCGATCGTGGCCAGCCGGGCCGGCGCGTTGCCCGAGGTGCTGGGCGCCGACGGTGAATGCGCCCGGCTCGTTCCGCCAGGTGACGCCACCGAGCTGATCCGCGTTGTGGGCGAGTTGCTGGACTCCCCGGCCGAGCTCAACCGGATGGGCGCGGCCGGTCGCCGTCGCGCGGTCGAGGTGTTCAGCTGGGAATCGGTTGCCGCGCAGACCGTGCGGGTCTACGAGCAGGCGATCGCGCGCACAGGGGCGGTCGGCAACCGGAGCCAGGCGATGGGCGAGCTGTGCTGACAGTCGATTTCGATCGTCTCGGCATCGGGCCCGGCAGCAAGGTCATCGACGTCGGATGCGGCCTGGGTCGGCACAGCTTCGAGGCGTACCGGCGTGGTGCCGACGTCGTGGCATACGACCAGAACGCGGATGAGCTCGCCGAAGTCGACACGATGTTTCACGGCATGGCCGATGCCGGTGAGATACCGCCGTCCGGCCACGCCGAGACCATGGTCGGCGACGCGCGTGCGCTGCCCTATCCCGACGAGACGTTCGACTGCGTCATCGCTTCCGAGATCCTCGAGCACATTCCGGCCGATGACGCCGTGATCGCCGAGTTGATCCGGGTGCTCAAAGTCGGTGGCCAACTGGCCGTCACGGTGCCCCGGTGGCTGCCCGAACAGGTCTGCTGGCTGCTGTCCGACGACTACCACGCCAACGAGGGCGGTCACATCCGCATCTACCGGGCGAACGAGCTGCGCGGCAAGATCGCCGACCGCGGAATGGCGTTCACCCACACGCATCACTCACACGCGTTGCACGCCCCTTTCTGGTGGCTGAAATGCGCAGTGGGCGTGAATAACTCGGACCACCCGGCCGTCACCGCCTACCACAAGCTGCTGGTGTGGGACATGATGCAGCGGCCACTGCTGACTCGGGTGGCCGAATCAACCCTGAACCCGCTCATCGGCAAGAGCGTCGCGCTGTACTTCGAGAAACCGGTGCCCGCCTTTGAGCTTGTCTAACGTCCCAGGCGTCGTCGGCGTCTTCTCCCCCAAGCAATGCCGCCAGACGGCGGAATCCATTGCTGCGCTTCAATTCCCGTCGGGTGAGATTCCCTGGTCCAATGGCGGCCATACCGATCCGTGGGATCACGTGGAGTGCGCGATGGCTCTCAGCGCGGCCGGACTGATCGAACCGGCGCGGCGTGCCTACGAGTGGTGCCGCCGTGAGCAACGTGCGGACGGATCGTGGCCGATCCAATTGCGCGCCGGCAGGATCGAGGATGCCAACAGCGACAGCAACTTCTGTGCCTACGTGGCCGTCGGCGTGTGGCATCACTTCCTGGTCACCCGCGACCGCGATTTCGCCGACTCCATGTGGCCGACGGTGCGCGCCGCGATCGACTTCGTGCTGGATCTACAGCTCGAAGGTGGCGAAATATGCTGGGCGCGTGGCCCTTCCGGGCCGTTGACCGAAGCGCTGCAGACCGGCTGTGCGAGCATCTTCCACAGCATCCGCTGTGCGCTGGCGGTGGCAAACCTGATCGACGAGCCACAGCTCGAGTGGGAGTTGGCACTGGGGCGGCTCGGTCACGCGATCGCGGTTCACCCCTCGGCGTTCACGGAGAAGCCGCACCACTCGATGGACTGGTACTACCCGATCCTCGGCGGCGCCTTGCGCGGAAGCGCCGCGACGGCCCGAATCGCGGACCGCTGGAACGATTTCGTGGTCGACGGATTGGGCATCCGGTGCGTCGACAACCGACCGTGGGTGACCGGCGCGGAGACGTGCGAACTGGTACTCGCGCTCGACGCGATGGGCGACCGCGAGGCGGCGCTCACTCAGTTCGCCGCCATGCAGCACCTGCGCGAGAAGGACGGGTCGTACTGGACAGGCTTGGTGTTCAGCGACGGAAAGCGTTGGCCTGTCGAGCGGACCACCTGGACCGGGGCGGCGGTGATCCTGGCCGCCGACGCGCTTTCGCGCACCACCGCCGGAAACGGCATCTTCCGCGGCACCGACCTGCCGCGCGGCCTGGAGAGCGATTACGACTGCGAGTGCGCAACCAGCCCGTCGGATCGCTAGACCGCAGCCCCGGCGTCGCCGGCCGTCCGCTCCAGCACCCGCATCGACCCGACCGCCGCCTTCTCCGTGAACGCGCCGCTTTGCAGTGCCCGGCAATAGATTTCGTACGGAGGCCGACCACCATCGTCCGGATTCGGGAACACGTCGTGGATGACCAGCGCTCCCCCGGCGCTCACCCACTTCGCCCAGCCCGCGTAGTCCTTGCGCGCGGCCTCCTCGCTGTGACCGCCATCGATGAACAGCAGTTGCAGCGGCGTGCGCCAACCTCGGGCCACCACGGTCGACTTGCCGACGACCGCGACAACGTTGTCGTCGAGACCCGCCTCGTCGAGCGTGTGCCGCAAGGTCGGCAGGGTATCGAAAAGCCCGGTCGCCGGGTCGACCAGCGACGTGTCGTGGTACTCCCAACCGGCCTGATGTTCCTCGGAGCCGTGGTGATGATCGACTGTGTAGAGCACGCTGCCCCGCGATCGCGCGGCGGCACCCAGCAACACCGTCGATTTGCCGCAGTACGTTCCGATTTCGACGCCCACGCCACGGTCGAGGTAGGTCATCGCCACGTCGTGCAGCGCCTGGCCCTCGTCAGCGGGCATGAAGCCCGTCACCCGCTCGGCCAGCGCAAACAGCTTGCTGGTCGCTTCGTCGTGAGCGGTGCGATCTGAAGAGGTGGTCATGCCCAGCACGCTAACGCATGCGGTTGCCGCCCCCCAGGCGGTGTAGTAGTGTCCGGACACGTGTCCAACCCGATAGCTCGGGAATCGACGAGACGCCGCCTCACCGCCAAGCAAGCCGATACCGTCGACCGGTTAGGTTGCGCCGCGATCGGAGTGCTGAGCCGAGAAGGCTTCTCCGGGTTGACGATTCGCATGGTTGCGGCGGAAGCGGGCGTTGGCACGGCCACCGCGTACACGTACTTCTCCTCCAAAGAACATCTGGTGGCCGAGGTCTTCTGGCGACGATTGGCGGCCAGTCCGATGCCCCCGACCGAGTCGTCGGATCCGACCGTGCGGGTGATCGCCGTGCTGCGCCAGATCGCGTTGCTGGTCGCCGACGAGCCGAAGCTGGCCGGCGCCGTCACCAACGCGCTGCTCAGCAACGATCCCGAGGTCGAGCACCTGCGGCTGCGCGTCGGCCGCGAGATCCACCAGCGCCTGGCCACCGCTCTAGGCGACGCACACACCCCCGACCTGATCGAAGCGCTCGAGTTGCTGTACGCGGGTGCTCTGGTGCGGGCCGGCATGGGTTACGCCTCCTACACCGAGATCGCAGACCGATTGGAGACATCGGCGCGGCTGCTGCTGGCATGATCGACGCCCATGGACGTCGTCGATCACCCTGAACGCGACCAGACGTGGGACACCGATGCGCGCTCTGAGACGGAAGTCCAACGGCTGGACCGCAACTGGCTGAGCCTGCTGCAGGAGCTGAGGGTCGTCCAGACCGGTGTCCAATTGCTCACCGGATTCCTGCTGACCCTGCCGTTCCAGCCGCGCTTCGACAGCTTGGACACGGCGATGCGGGCGGTCTATCTGACGACGGTGGGTTGCTCGGTCGGTGCCACGGTGCTGCTGGAGGCGCCGGTTGCACTGCACCGATTGCTGTTTCGGCGGCATCGAATCCAATTCCTGGTATCGGCCGCGCACCGGTTTGCCTACGTCGGGTTGCTTTTGATGGGCCTGGCGCTGACCGGCGTCACGGTGATCATCTTCGGCGCGGTGGCCGGGCCGAACGCCGGCCTGATAGCCGGGGGCTGCGCGATCGTGGCCGTGCTCGTCTTCTGGGTGATGCTGCCGATCTGGGAGCGGCATTCGGCGCCCCCGGCCGACTGACGGGCATCGCCGCCGCGGGTGTGGCGGCCCGGTTTGCGTCGCGGACAGGTTGGGAACACCCCCGCCATGTTGATTCGCAGAATCGCGCGTCCCCTGCTGTCCGCAGCATTCATTGGCCAAGGTGTCGAGACGCTGCGTAACCCCGCGGTGTCGCTTGAAGCGACCGAGCCCACCGTCGCGGCGCTACGCCAACTACCGGAGCCGTACGGCGACAAGGTGCCGTCGAACCCCGAAACGGCCGCCCGGATCAACGCGGCCGTTCAGGTCGCAGGCGGGGTGTTGCTGGCCACCGGGAAGGCGCCCCGCATCGCCTCCGCGGCGCTGGCTTTCACGGTGATCCCTGGCAGCCTCGGCGGACACTTGTTCTGGACGGAAGACGACCCGCAACGCAAGGCTCAGAAGCGCCGCGACCTGCTCACCGACCTGAGCCTGCTGGGCGGGCTGATCATCGCTGCCGTCGACACCGAAGGCAGGCCGTCGCTGGGCTGGCGCGGAAGGCGGGCCGCGGGACGGCTCTCGGAGGCGGTGACCTCGGCTTTGCCGCTGACCGGGTCGGACGACTCGGTGTTCGATTCCGAGCTGGCCGAGCGCATCGCGCAGGGCCTGCACGCGAGCGCCGAGCGCAGCCGGGAATTGGCCGGCGCCGCGGCCGAGCGGAGCGCGCCGGTGGTCGAGGCGGCGCGCAAACGCGGCGAGGAACTCGCCCACACCGCCGCCGAGCGCAGCGCCGAACTCGCCGAGACCGCCAAGAAGCGCAGCAAGCCGGTCGTCAAAAAGGCCCGCAAACGCGCTCGCAAGCGCGGTCACGAGCTGGCCGACACATTGCGCGAACGAGGGTCTGAGTTCGCCGACATTGCCCGCGACCGTGGCAGCGATTGGGCCGACATCGCCCGTGACCGTGGCAGCGACTGGGCAGAGATCGCCCGTGACCGTGGCAGCGAGTGGGCCGAACTCGCCCGTGATCGCGGCGGCGACTGGGCCGAACTCGCCCGTGATCGCGGCAGCGAACTCGGCGAACGTGCCTACGACCGCAGCAGCGAACTCGCCGAGCGAGCACGCGATCGCGGTGAGGAACTGGCCCACCGCGGCAAGCACAAGGCGCGGCGCTGGCTCTGATCGTCTGATCGACGGCGCAGGTCGGCGGGGGTAGATTGGCGGCCACCGCTGACAGGAGACCGTTATGACATCAGCTGATTTCGACCCGAGCTTCGGCTACGCACCCGACGGGCCGAGCGCCCGAGCCGGCGGCCTTGGCCCGAGGTTCTTTGCGCGCCTGATCGACGGCATTGTGGTCAACTTCGTAGTGTTCCTGGTGTCGTTCTTCCTGTTCAACCAGGACTACTGGTGGCTCGTCACCGGGCTGTTCTCGGGCGTGCTGATGTTCGGGTACTTCGTGTTGCTCGAAGTGACCAACGGCGCCACCCCGGGCAAGCGGCTGATGGGGCTGGCCGTCCACGGTCCCGGCGGCGCAGCCAGGCCGGACGCCACCCAGTCGGCGATCCGTAACTCCTTCACGCTGCTGTCGGTAGTGCCCTACCTCGGCCCACTGCTGGCATTCATCGCGTACGTCGTCATCGCGGTGACCATCAGCGGTAGCCCGACCAAGCAGGGCAAGCACGACCAGTTGGCTGGCGGAACCCAGGTGGTCAAGGTCTGATCGCGAGGTACTTCACGAACGCGTCCAGGATCGCCTCGACGCTCTGATTGGCGTCGATCGTCGCACCGTGCTCGTTCGCGGCCAACGGTTCCAGCGCCTCGAATTGCGACGTCACCAACGACGACGGCATGAAGTGACCTAAGCGGTCGGCTTGCCTGCGACTGATCAACTCCGGCGAACCGGCCAGGTGGAGGAATTCGACATCGGCTCGGAACGAACGCAATTGGTCGCGATAGTTGCGCTTCAGCGCCGAGCAACTCAGCACCGCGCTGTCCTGGTCCGCCAGCCACTGCCCCACGGCGTTGAGCCAGGGGCGGCGGTCGTCGTCGTCCAGCGGGATACCGGCGGACATCTTCTCGATGTTGGCTGTCGGGTGAAAGGCGTCGGCATCGGCGAACGGGACGTCGAGGCGACGCGCCAGCGCCGCACCGACGGTCGACTTTCCGGAACCCGACACACCCATCACCACGACGGATGTGCCTTGCGGGCAGCATTTTTCGGCGGTCACGCTACGGCAGGTTGCGATTCCACTCCAGCCAACCCACGCCGGTCCGTCCATCGGCGGTGCGCACCGTGGCCCAGACCCGCGGGAATTGGCTGACCCGACCGTCTTTGGATGCCAGGCGCAGTGGTCCGTGACCACGCACGTCGGCGGTCGTCGCAATGCCGCCCGGCTCGAAGGCCAGCGTCGCACCGACCGGCAATCCGTCGGTGTCGAATGTCTGTACCGGAGAGATGGTTTGCAGTTCCGTGACGGTTCCGGCGCGGTCCTGGATGTAGCCGACGCTCATCGGCGGGACGCCCGGAATCTTGAGGTCCACGCCGTGCAGGTGCGTGCCGTCGTCGAGATGGATGGCGCTCCACAGCCAGTCCATGCTCCACCAGTCCCGCACTCCCCAGGAGTGGTCGCGTTGCCCGGGTACCGCGTCAAGCACGCGGCGATGCCCGTCGATGGTCACGGATCCGGTTACCGTGCAGGGTATTTCGTAGCGGGTGGCCACCCGGTACTGGTAGGGCGTGCCGTCGGTGATCCACTCCAGTTCGACGGTAACGTCGACCGGCGCGCCCGGCTCGGCTCGTAGTAGCGCGGCCGGGTCCGGGTAGGACTGACCCCGCCCGGTCAGCGTGACGCGGTAGGTACGCAGCGGGTCGGCGGCGGTGTGGGTGAAGTCGAACGCGTGGGTGCGTACCGCCCAGGGGTCGGCAGGCACCGGGACCTCGAAGTCGACGATCGCGACGGTGGGCAGGTCCGGGCCGCAGAACAGCGCGTGCAGCCAGGCCGTCTGCTGGTTGGGAATCAGACCCAGGCGTACCCAGCCACCGAATCCCTGCCCGGCGTCGGCAAAGTCGGCATACCAACTCTCGTTCCAGAGCGGCTCGTCGGTCGCAGGGTGAGCCGCCTCGTCGCCGGCCGACGGGGACAGCGCCTCGACTGGCGCGGGCTCGGGCAGGATCGCCAGCGCATCGGTGTCGAGCACATGCTGGCAGTGCCGCTGCAGCATGGTCATGAACATCTGATCCCCACGTTCGGTGCGTTCCACCAACATCGACGACACGATGGCCATCATTACGCCGAAGAAACTCTGCCGGCGCACCCCCTCGCGGACGTCGGCGAGGGTGATCGGCGCAGCCGGCCCGAGCGCGCGGTGATAGCCGTCCAGCAGAGCGTCATAGTTCTTCCGACGATCCGCGACGGGTAGGGCGCAGCCGAGGAAATACGCGAGGTCACTCATAGCGGGGCCCCAGGTGACGGTCTGCCAATCCACAACGGTCAGTGGGCGTTCGGCTCCGTTCGCACCGAAGAGCATGTTGTCGAGCCGGTAGTCGCCGTGAATCAGCCCCTGGATGGGTCCTTCCGTCTCGCCCGCCAGATAGCCATCGAACGCGCCGACCAGTCGTTCGCACACCACGCGGGGCTGCGATGAGATCTGATCGCCGTAGCGGTCGACGAAACCGGCGAAGAGCGCGGCGATCAGGGCCTGGTTGACCGGCGTTTCGCGGTTCAGCCACGCCGCGTCGGCGAGCGTGGGGTCGCCGAGTAGCGGGCCCTGGAGGCGACCCAATTCAGTGACGGCAGTGAGTGCTTGCGCCGTTGTGGCGCCGCGGATTTCGTCGCCGACAACGGCTGGGTTGGCGTCGCCGAGCAGTACGTCGAAGATGCCTGAGGCCGGGTCGAACGCGGTGTGATAGCACGGCGCGATCGGACCGTGCAGGCGCGGGGCGATGTCGCGGTAGAACGAGACTTCGCGCTCGTAGAGCCCGAGCGTCATTCCGGTTTGACGACTCATTGGATCGGTGGCCGCGACCTTCAGCACCACCGAGTCCGGGCGATCGGTACCCGCTCCCGCGTCCGCGTAGTTCAACCGGACGCGATAGCACTCGCTCATCTGCCCCGTGCCGATGCGCTCAGTGGTGAAGTCGGCGACGGTCCCGGCGCCGATGGCGGCCGTCAGCCAGGCAGCGGTGAGGTCGGCGGGCCGTTCGACGACGTTGTCGATGTGCAGTGTCATGGCTCATCCACGAAACCACATGCACCCGTCATCGCGCCAGAGAAAA
Organism: uncultured Actinomycetota bacterium; assembly: GCA_963822655.1. Lineage (GTDB taxonomy): Bacteria > Actinomycetota > Actinomycetes > Mycobacteriales > Mycobacteriaceae > Mycobacterium. Next base: position 621,924 of record CAWGIJ010000005.1, on the reverse strand, counting down.
GCCTTCCCATGCCAGCCGCCGCTCGGGGTGCGGGTCGAACTCGAGATGGGTCTTGCGGTCGAACACCATGACCGCCCGGTCGGTGTCGTCGTAAGCCGGCCAGTCCTCGCCGGGACTGCCGGTGCGGCTGAATGATCGCCAGCGCCTTTGCACTTCGCGGGTGACCCGCAGCGCCGAGCGCCGATCGGCGGGCGCGGTGAGCAACGCCCCGAACTTCGTGCGATAGGTGCCGAAGACCGCGAGCAGTTCGGTGGCGTGCGTCGCTCCCAGCCCGGACCAGCGCAGCACCTTGGGCGCGTAGTCGTAGCGGTACAGGTAGGTGGGAGCGTGCCGGCCGTGGGCTTCGGCCATCCCCCATGCCGCCGAGCCGAAGGCGAAGTCGCCGCCCAGTCGGATGCAGGCCGACCGCTCCGGGTAGTCGGGATAGGCACCGGTAATGCGTTCCCGTTCAGCGGGTTCGACTTCGGCCAGCAGCGCTTCGATCATCGGCTCATTGGTCGGCAGCAGTTGCAGGAAGCGGGTGAACAACCGCCCTTCGTCTGCGTTGGTGCCCACGATGAGCGGAACGCGATGTGCCTTGCCCTGCTGCATCGCGTCGACCGGGTCCAGCGGCAAGACATCGTCGCCGAAGACCGGGCCGATGGGGAACGCGCCCAACATGTCTCGCACACCGTCGTTGATCAGACGATTCTGCGCCTCCACCAGTTCCGCGGGCGAGCCGTCATCAGCGACGTCGACGGCATCCTCCTGGCGGGCCCGCCGAGCACGGCGGCGAACCGCTCCGCGAATTGCGCGGCGACATGAGTCGACCGTGTCATTCCGCTGGCGGGGCTCTCCGAAATCGCCTGGGCGAACAGGTCTTCGGCATCGGGTGCGGCCAGTAAGGCGCCGACCGCATGGGCTCCGGCGCTCTCGCCGAAGATCGTCACGTTGCCCGGATCACCGCCGAATGCCGCAATGTTGTCCCGGACCCAGCGCAGTGACAGGATCAGGTCGCGCAGAAACAGGTTGCTGTCGATGCTGACGTCCGCCGTCGAAAGCGACGACAGGTCCAGGCAGCCCAGCGCGCCGAGGCGGTAGTTGACCGAGACGTAGATACAGCCGCGTTTGGCCAGCGCCACCCCGTCGTAGATGGGTGTGGCCGAACTGCCCATGATGTAGCCGCCGCCGTGGATGAAGACCATGACGGGCAGCGGCTCGGCGGGCGCCACCTCCGGCGCGATGACATTGAGCGTGAGGCAGTCCTCTCCCATCGCTTGGTATTTGCCCACGCCGAGAATGGCGTAACGGCGCTCCTGGGGTGCGCATTTGGTGAAGCCGTGGCAATACCGCACACCGCGCCACGGTTGGGCAGGCTCAGGAGCCCGGAAACGGAGCGCTCCCACCGGCGGCCGGGCGTACGGAATCGAACGCCAACGGTTCACGCCGTCACGGGTGAAGCCTTCGACCGTGCCCGCGGCGGTCGTCACGCGGACGGTGTTCTCGTGCATCACCCGACGGTAGCGAACGTCAGGTGGTGGCGCTCGGCAGGTCGGGCTCTACCACCCGGATCGTGCCGGCAGTGCCGTCAACCTCGATCAATGCGCCGGGCGGAAGCCGTCGGGTCGCGTCGTGCACGTCGACCACGCAGGGAATGCCGAACTCACGGGCCACCACGGCGGCATGGGACATCGGCCCGCCGAGCTCGGTGACCACGGCGCCCGCGTAGGAAAAGGCGGCGGTGTAGCCGACGTCGGTGACTTCGGCGACGAGGATCTCGCCGGCTTCCAGGTCGTCGATCGTCTCCGGCCGCACGATCCGGACCCGGCCGCGAACCCTGCCCCCGCTCACGCCGGCGCCGGTCAGCGTGTGGCCGGCAGAGAGTACGGATGCCGCGACGGTGGTGGGTTGCCAGTCGCCACTGAAGATCGCCGGCGGGGTCACGCCGGCCAGCCTCTGCTGCTCGGCGCGACGACGCGCGATAAGACCGGCGGTGTCGGCGGGCAGCGCGTCGAGTTCATCAACCAGCAGGTAATACACGTCATCGGCGGATTCCAGCACGCCCGACGCGGCCAGTCTGCGCCCGAGTTCACGAAGGAGGTTGCGCAACAACCAGACTGCGCGCACCATCCGGTCGCGGCGCATTTCGCGGTCGCGAACCTGGCGGGCGGCGAGCAGCGCCACCGGGCGCGCCGGCAACCGTATCTTCGGTCGGCTTGTCTCCGAACGGACTTGTGCTTCAACTGATTTCAACACCATGCGTAGCAGTAACTCCGGGTCGTCGGCGTAGCTGGAGGATCGCATCTCCAGTTCCGCGGGCCCGCGGTGCCCGAACGCACTCAGCTCGGCGAGGACAGCCCGGTAGAACGCCGGTGTTTCGGTAGCCAATTCTGTGAGATGGTCGCCCGGGCCGTCCAGTATTCGGCGCACGTTGGGATCGCGACTGGCCGCATCCGCGAGCCGGTACACCGTTTTCAGCGGTCCCGCGCTGGCCAACTCCTGGCCGACGGGCAGCACCATGTCGCGGCCGTTCAACCCGCGCAGGATCGTGCTGAGCGCTGCAAACGACATGAAAGAGCCCATGGCCAGTACCCAACCGTCGACGACTGAGTCGCGCGCCAGCAGGATCAGGCTCTGCAGTCTCTGGTCGGTGAGCGCCGAGAGATCGCCACCGGCAACCTTCTCGAGGCGTTCAATGTCGTCGACGAAGTCACCGGTGTCGTGGGCCGCCCCGGCGAGCAGCCCCGCCAGGTTGACGCCGAACACCCCCAGGTTGCGGATCGTGCGCCACGGGCCTGCCGCGCTGCGTGATTCGCGCGGAAGCTCCTCGCTGTGAATCGGCATCGAGGCCACGCTGGGGCCGAAGTACTGGCTCTGCCGGACCACGGTGCCGGGCGTGACGAATGGCACCACCTCGGCCATGTAGTGCGCGGTAGTGATCGCTCCGTAGAGGCGGTGCGCGAAGACACCGATTGTACGGGTGGCCATCTCGCGCTGGATCAGGCCGCCCGGCCGCAGGCGCGCGGCGATGACCGCACCTCCAGCGCGTAGTCCTTTGACGGTCACCGATGCCGACGACGGTGAGAACGGGCCGGGCAGCGCCTCCGACAAATTGGTGGCCAGGAACGTCGGGAATCGCGGGTCGATGGGAGTGTCGAACTCGCCGTTGCCGTCCCGCGGGCCGGCCAGCACGGTCTCGGCCCCGTCGGCGGCCGGGATGTCCACGGCGGGGATGTCCTGCACGTGGGTCAGCCGCCACGGCAGCGATGTCGTCCAGCCGCCGATGCTGACGCGGCCTCGTACCGCAAGCGCGGTGTCGTGCAGGCACTCCCGCCCAGTCCAGGCGGGGGCGTAGTTCCATGCATCCTGCAGCACATTGGTATCCAGCGACGGCGCGCTCAACAGGAGATCGAGTTCGGCTGCGGGGCTGAGCTTCCGAAGCAGTCGAGGCGCTCGGGGCCGTCCGAATGTCTCGGCTATCTCGCCGACCGGGATATCTCCGGTGGCGGCCAGGTTCACCGGCCCGTTCCCGAGGTCGGGGTCGACGACCGCCCGGACGAACACCCGATGCGCGTCCTCGCTGTGGACGGCTTGCAGGACTCTGTCGTCGTCGACGAAGAACGCGGACGCCAACGCTCGCCGCACCCAGTTGTCGATGCCGCGGCCGAGGACCGCCGCGGTTCGAATCGTCACCCACTCGGCGCCGCAGGCCGCAATCAACTTCTCGGCGCGGGCTTTATCGAGCCCGTACGGCGAAACGGGCTGCAGCGGTGCGGCTTCCGGCTTGACGCTTCCGCGCTCGCCGTACACATGCGCCGACGAGGCGAACACGATACGGCGCGTGCCGCTGCGTGCCATGGCGTCGAGCACGTTGCCGGTGCCGCCGACATTGGTCTCACGGTCGGCGGGATTTGCCACGGCGGGGTTGACCGCCCATGCGCAGTGCACGACGACGTCGGCGCCCTCCACCGCCCGCCACACGGTGGCGGCATCGCGAACATCACCCTGCACGAACGTCGCTGCGCTCGGCCAGCTTTCGGGCCGACGCAGGCCCAAGCCGACCACGTCGTGTCCCATGCTGAGCAGGCGCAGCACAACGCCACGGCCGATGACCCCGCCGGCCCCGGTGACGGTAATTCTCATGGGCTAGTCGTCGTCGTCGAGGAACGCGGCATTGACCAAGTCGTCGAGATCCATTGTCGCGAGATCTTTTTCCTTGTCCTGCCCGTTGCCGTCGCCGTTCGCCTCGTTGGCCAAGCCCAGGAGCAGGTCCAGCACCCCGGCCTGACGCAGTCTCTTGACGGGAATGGACGCCACCACCCGCTGGATCTCCGCTTCACCGGGCGCGGCCTTGGGGGCCGCCTCGGCGGCGGCGCCGACGAGTTCCTGACGGAAGTAACCGGCCAGCGCAGCCGAGTTCGGGTAGTCGAAGATCAGTGTCGGCGACAGTGGCAGCCCGGTGGCGGACTTGAGGCGGTTGCGCATCTCGACCGCGGTGAGCGAGTCGAAGCCCAACTCCTGGAAGGCCTTGTCCGGGTCGATCGCCTCCGGCGTGCTGTTGCCCAGCACGGTCGCGATGTGCGAGCGCACCAGATCCAGCAGGACCGCCTGCTGCTCGTCCTCCGGTAGACCGTCGAGCCGTTGCAGCAGAGCGGTTTTCGACTTGGCGGCCGCCAGCGAGTCGTCGACTTGGCGCCGGGCCGGCGCGTTGATCAGATCGACGAACATCGGCGGCAGCGTGCCGCCGTCGAATTTCGCCCGCAGCGCGGTGGTGTCGATGTGGGCGGGCAGCAGGAACGGCTCGTCGATCACCATCGCGGTGTCGAGAAGTTGTAGCGCCTGCGTGGACGTCATGGCCACGATGCCGTCGCGGGCGAAGCGCGCGAAGTCGACAGCCCCCAGTTCACCGGTCATGCTGCTGGTCTGGTCCCACAGGCCCCAGCCCAGCGAAATCGCCGGCAGGCCGCGAGTCCGCCGATATGACGCGAGGCCGTCCAGGAAGCTGTTCGCCGCGGCGTAGTTGGCCTGACCCGAAGACCCGACCAGTCCGGCCATCGACGAGAACATCACGAACGCCGACAGGTTCGAATCCTTGGTCAGCTCATGCAGGTTCCACGCCGTGTCCACCTTGGCCCGCAGCACCGCATCGACCCGCTCGGGCGTCAGCGAGGTCACGACGGCGTCGTCGAGCACACCCGCCGTGTGGATCACCGCGGACAGCGGATGCTGCACCGGAATGTCGGCCAGCACCTTGGCCAGCGCCGCGCGGTCGGCGGTGTCGCAGGCGACCACCGACACCTCGGCTCCGCCGGCCGACAGGTCCGCGGCCAACTCCGCGGCACCCGGCGCATCCGGGCCGCGACGGCCGATCAGCACCAGGTTACGGACGCCGCGGTTGGCGACGATGTGGCGAGCCAGCGCCGAACCCGCCATGCCGGTGCCGCCGGTGATCACCACGGTGCCCAGTGCCCACGCGTCCGGCATGGTCAACACGACCTTGCCGGTGTGCCGGGCCTGGCTCAGGTATCGCAATGCCGCGGGTGCCCGCCGGACGTCGAAAGTGGTTGTCGGCAGAGGTCGCAACGTGGCGTCCTCGAACAGCGCGGTCAGGTCGGACAGCATCCGCTCGATGTGGTCGGCCCCCGCCTCGAACAGGTCGAAGGCGCGGTAGCGCGCACCGCGGTAGTCGGCCGCCACAGTGCCGGCGTCGCGGATATCGGTCTTGCCCATTTCCAGGAAGATCCCGCCGGGCGCGACCAGACGCAGCGATGCGTCGACGAATTCACCGGCCAGCGAATCCAGCACCACGTCTACGCCACGGCCGCCAGTTGCCGCCCGGAACTTGTCCTCGAATTCGACCGTGCGGGAGTCGCCGATGTGGGCATCGTCAAAGCCCATCGCCCGCAACGTGTCCCACTTACCCCGGCTGGCGGTGGCGAACACCTCCAGCCCGAAGTGACGCGCCAGTTGCACGGCGGCCATACCCACGCCACCGGCGGCGGCATGAATCAGGATCCGCTGTCCCGCCTTGACATCGGCCAGCGCGGTGAGCGCGTAGTAGGCCGTGGCGAATACCACCGGCGCGGTCGCGGCTTCGGTGTACGACCACCCCGACGGGATGTCCATGAGCAGGCGTGCGTCGGTGATCGCCAAGGTGCCGGTGCCTTCGGGGAACAACCCGGTCACCCGGTCGCCGACCTCGAAACGGCTTACACCCGCCGCGGTTTCGACGACCACACCGGACGCCTCGACCCCCATCACTGCGTCCTCGTCGGGGTACAGGCCGAGCGCGATCATGACGTCGCGGAAGTTGGCCGGCATCGTGCGCACCGCGACCCGGACCTGCCCGGCGTCGAGCGGAGCATCGGCGTCCGGAATGGGCTCCAGCACTAGGTTTTCGAAGGTGCCCTTGCTGGACATGCCCAATCGCCAGGCCTCGCCGGTCGGCGGCACCAGCAGCGCGTCCACGGCGCGACTTCCGTGCACCCGGCCGGTGAAAACGGTGTCCTCGCGCACCAGCAGCTGCGGCTCGCCGGCCGCCAGGATCGCCTCGATCGTCGTATCGCTGAGCGGCGCATCGGAATCCGCCAAGACGATCCGGCCCGGGTGCTCGGTCTGCGCGGAACGGATCAGCCCCCACACCGCAGCGCCCGCCAGATCGGTGACGGCCTCCCCCTGCCGTGCGACCGCGCCGCGGGTGGAGACCACCAACGTCCCCGAGTCGTGTTCGGCGAGCCACGCCTGCACAGCCGCCAGCGCATCATGAATGCGGCCGTAGGTAGACGCCAGCGCGTCGTCGTCGGCGGGTTGGGATTCGAACACGTCGTAAGAGGGTGTCTCGGCGTGGGATCCGGACGCTGCGGGCGTCCACACTACTTCGAAGATCCGGTCCGGACCCGAGCCCGACACCGCCGCCATCAACTGCTGCCGCGACACCGGACGCGCCACCATCGACGCCACCGACAGCACCGGAAGTCCCAGCCCGTCAGCCAGTTCCACGGTCACCGACGACGGCCCCGAGGGCGCGATGCGGGCCCGCACCGACGAGGCGCCCGCCGCATGCAGCGAGACGCCCTGCCACGAGAACGGCACCAGCACGCCGTCTCTGCCGTCCTGCTCTGCCTCGGTCGCGACGATCACCGCGTGCAGCGCGGCATCCAGAACTGCGGGGTGCACGCCGAATCCGGCCGGTGACACCCCGGCGTTGTCGGGTAGCGACACGTCCGCGAAGATCTCGTCGCCGCGGCGCCACATCGCGGTCAGGCCCTGGAACGCGGGGCCGTATCCGTAGCCGCGAGCGGCCAACCGGTCATACAGACCGTCGATGTCGACCGGTGTCGCACCCGGCGGTGGCCACGCGGACATCTCGGCGCTGGCTTCGGCGGTTCCCGGCCGGACGATGCCTTCGGCGTGCGACGTCCAGCCCGATTGGGCGTCGGCGCGTGACAGCACGGACACCGGGCGATGACCCGACTCATCGGCACCGCCGACCACGACCTGGACCGCGACCGAACCGACGGCCGGAATCACCAGCGGCGCCGCCAGCATCAACTCGTCGACCACCGAGCAGCCGACCTCGTCACCCGCGCGGATCGCCATCTCGACAAAGCCCGCGCCCGGGAAAATCACCACGCCGCCCACGGCGTGGTCGTTCAGCCAGCCCTGCTGGCCCGCCGACAACCGACCGGTCAACACGACCCCACCGGAGGTCGGCAGGTCGACGACCGCGCCGAGCAACGCGTGCTCGCTGGGCAACAGGCCGAGGCCCTCGGCGTCGACCGCGGCGTCGTCGGCGGACAGCCAGAAGCGGCGTCGCTCAAACGCATACGTCGGCAGCTCGACGAAGCCGGCACCGGGCAGCGTGGCCCGCCAATCCACCCCGACCCCTGACACGAAGGCCTGGGCAAGTCCGGCCAACAGGCTGTTCGGCTCGGGGCGGTCCTTGCGCAGCAACGGCACCGACGCCACTGGCCCCTCGGAGACCTGGGACACTGACTCCTCGATCGACGAGGTGAGGCCCCCGCCGGGGCCGACTTCGATGAAGTGGTTGGCGCCGATCGAGTTCGCGAAGCGAATGCTGTCGGCGAACCGGACCGCTGCCCGGATGTGCTGGGTCCAGTAGTCGGCGGACGCGAAGTCCTCGCCCGCCAGCTCTCCGGTGACATTCGAGATCACCGGAATGCTGACCGGGTTGACAGCGAGTTCCCTTGCCGCGGCTTTGAATTCGCCGATCATCGGCTCCATCAGCGGCGAGTGGAAGGCGTGCGACACCGCGAGCTGGTGCACCCGGCGGCCCTGTGCGCGCAGTTGCTCGGCGACGGCGTGCACGGCAATCTCGTCGCCCGACACCACGACCGACGACGGGCCGTTCACCGCGGCGATGCCGACGTAGTCGGTCAGCAGCGGACGGACCTCGTCCTCAGTTGCCTGCACGGCGGCCATTGCCCCGCCGGCCGGCAGCGCCTGCATGAAGCGACCGCGGGCGACCACGAGCAGCGCCGCGTTCTCCAGTGACAGCGCTCCAGCGACGTGCGCCGCGGTCAGCTCACCGACGGAATGGCCCAGCACGGCGTCGGGCCGTATTCCCCACGACCGCAGCAGACGGAACAGTGCCACCTCGACGGCGAACAGCGCCGGTTGCGCGAATTCGGTTGTGTTCAGCAGGTCTTCGTCATGGCCCCACATCACCTCGCGCAGTGGGCGCAGCAGGTGGCGGTCCAATTCGCCGACGACGGTGTTGAACGCTTCGGCGAAGACCGGGTAGGTGGCGTGCAGCCCCATGCCCATGCCGAGCCACTGCGAACCCTGGCCCGGAAACACGAAGACGGTCTTGCCGGGTACTGCGGTACCGCTGACGACCGAACCCGGTGTGCCGCCGGCCAATGCGGCCAGACCCGTCAGCAGGCCGTCGCGGTCGGTGGCGAGCGCCACGGCGCGATGCTCGAACGCGGTACGGCCCGCGAGTGACCAACCGACATCGGTTGCCGCTAATTCCTCTCGGGCACTGATGAATTCGGCGAGACGCGCGGCCTGCGATTTCCAGGGCGGCGGTCGACTTCGCCGTCACCACCCACGGGATTACGGCCGGCATGTCAGGTGTCTCGGCGATCTCCTCGACCGGTGGGGCCGCCTCGATGATCACGTGCGCGTTGGTGCCGCTGATGCCGAACGACGACACCCCTGCACGACGCGGGTGGCCATTGGCGGGCCACGGCTGCTGATCGGTCAGCAGTTGCACCGACCCATCGTCCAATCCACGTGCGGGCTCGGAGCATCCACGTGCAAGGTCGCGGGCAGCACCTCGTGGCGCATCGCGAGGATCATCTTCATCACACCCGCGACGCCCGCGGCGGCCTGGGTGTGGCCCATGTTCGACTTGATCGACCCCAGCCACAGCGGCGTGTTCCGGTCCTGGCCATAGGTCGCCAGGATCGCCTGCGCCTCAATCGGATCGCCCAGGGTGGTGCCGGTGCCGTGGCCTTCGACCACGTCGACGTCAGCGGCGGTGAGTCCTGCGCTGGCCAGCGCGGAACGGACCACCCGCTGCTGCGAGGGTCCGTTGGGTGCGGTCAGACCGTTGGACGCGCCGTCCTGGTTGATCGCCGAGCCGCTCACCAGCGCGAGTATCGGGTGGCCATTGCGCCTGGCGTCGGACAGCCGCTCGAGCACGAGCATGCCGCCGCCCTCGGAAAAACCGGTGCCGTCGGCGGCGCCGGCGAACGCCTTGCAGCGGCCGTCGGTGGAAAGCCCACGCCAGCGGCTGAATTCGACGTAGATGTCGGGTGTCGCGTTGATCGTGACACCACCGGCCAGGGCGAGGTCCGACTCCCCCGATCGCAGCGACTGCGCCGCCATGTGCAGCGTCACCAGTGACGTCGAGCAGGCGGTGTCCACGGACACCGCCGGGCCCTCCAGGCCCAGCACGTAGGACACCCGGCCCGACGCGACGCTGGACAGCTGACCGGTCAGCCGGAAACCCTCCACCGGCTTGGCCGAGAACATGCCGTATCCCTGGGTCATCAGGCCGGCGAAGACGCCGGTCGCGCTGCCGCGCAAGGTGGTCGGGTCAATTCCGGAACGCTCCAGCGCTTCCCAGGTCAGCTCGAGGAACATCCGCTGCTGGGGATCCATCGCCAGCGCCTCGGACGGCCCGATGCCGAAGAACGCGGGATCGAAGTCGCCGACGTCTTCGACGAATCCGCCGACGCGGGTGTAACAGGTCTCGGCGGCATCGGGGTCGGGGTTGTACAGGTTGGCGAGGTCCCAGCCGCGATCTTTGGGGAATTCGCTGATGACATCGCGGCCCTGAATGACCATGTCCCACAGGTCTTCCGGTGAGTTGACGCCGCCGGGGTACCGGCAGGACATGCCGACGATCGCGATCTGCTCGTCGCCGGTGATCCGCACCGCGGACACGCTCTTGACTTCCTGGGCCACACCCGCGAGCTCGGTGCGGAAGTAGGACGCCAGCCGGCTCGGGGTCGGGTAGTCGAAGATCAGCGTCGGCGACAGCGCCAGCCCGGTCGCGGCTTTGAGTCGGTTGCGCATCTCGACGGCGGTCAGCGAGTCGAAGCCCAATTCCTGGAAGGCCTTGTCCGGGTCGATCGCCTCCGGCGTGGTGGTGCCCAGCACGGTGGCGATGTGCGAGCGGACCAAGTCCAGCAGCACCGCGTGCTGCTCGTCTTCGGGCAGGCCGTGGATGCGTTGTGCCAGAGCCGACTTGGACTTGCTGGCGGCCAGCGAGTCGTCGACCCGGCGCCGGGTCGGCGCGTTGATCAGGTCGATGAACATCGGCGGCACGACCGCGGCATTGGCGCGCAGGGCTGCCGCGTCGATGTGCGCGGGCACCAGGAACGGCTCGTCGACCACCATCGCGGTATCGAACAGTTGCAGTGCGTCGGCCGACGCCAGGGCCTTGACACCGGTGCGGGCCAACCGGGCGCGGCCGGCCTCGTCGAGACCGCCGGTCATCTCACTGGCCTGATCCCACAGTCCCCACGCCAGCGAGATCGCGGGCAGTTTGTGCGCCCGCCGATGGGCGGCCAGGCCATCGAGAAAGCTGTTGGCCGCCGCGTAGTTGGCCTGGCCCGAGGATCCGACCAGGCCAGCCATGGAGGAAAACAAGACGAAGGCCGAGACGTTCGAATCCTGGCTCAGCTCATGCAGATTCCACGCCGCGTCGATCTTGGCCCGCAACACCGCATCGACCCGGTCCGCCGTCAGGGATGTCAACACCCCGTCGTCGAGGACACCGGCGGCGTGAATCACCGCCGACAGCGGATGCTGCATCGGGATGTCGGCGATCACCTTGTTCAGCAGGGCGCGATCGGCCGCATCGCAGGCGACGATCGACACCTCGGCGCCGGACGCGGTGAGTTCGGCCGACAGCTCAGCGGCGCCCGGTGCGTCCGGGCCGCGGCGGCCGAGCAGCACCAGGTGGCGCACGCCGTGGTTGGCGACGACGTGGCGGGCCAGCGCGGAGCCGGCCATGCCGGTGCCACCGGTAATCAGCACGGTGCCCGACGCCCAGGCGTCCGGCATGGTCAACACGACCTTGCCGGTATGCCGGGCCTGGCTGAGGTAGCGCAGGGCCGCGGGTGCGCGACGAATGTCGAAGGTCGTCACCGGCAAAGGACGCAGCACGCCGGAGTCGAAGAGTTCGGCGAGTTCAAGCAGGTACTGGTGCATCCGGTTGCGGCCGGGCTCGAAGAGGTCGAACGCCCGATAGCGCACACCGGGGTATTCCTCGGCGATCTTCCCGGGGTCGCGGATGTCGGTCTTGCCCATTTCCAAGAAGACGCCGCCGGGTTTCACCAAACGCAGTGATGCGTCGACGAATTCACCGGCCAGCGAGTCGAGCACGATGTCGAAGCCCCGGTCGCCGACGATGCCGCGGAACTTGTCCTCGAACTCGAGGGTGCGCGAGTCGCCGATGTGGTCGTCGTCAAAGCCCATCGCCCGCAACGTGTCCCACTTCGGACGGCTGGCGGTCGCGAAGACCTCGAGACCGAAGTGTCGGGCCAACTGGGCGGCGGCCATGCCCACACCACCGGTTCCGGCGTGCAGCAGCAGTCGCTGACCGGGCTTTACGTCGGCGAGGTGGACGAAAGCGTAGTAGGCGGTGGTGAAGACCGCGGAGATGGCGGCCGCCTCGGCGTAGGACCAGTGCGACGGCATCGGCAGCAACAGTCGGGTGTCGCCCGCGACCAGGGTGCCGCTGCCGTCCGGGAAGAAGCCGTACACGTCGTCGCCGACAGCGAAGTCGGTGACGCCAGGGCTGACTTCGACGACGACACCCGCACCCTCACCACCGATCAGCGCATCGTGGGTGAACATGCCGAGGGTGATCATGATGTCGCGGAAGTTGGTGGAGATGGAGCGCATCGCGACGCGTACCTGCCCCGGCTCCAGAGGTGCGTCGGCGTTCGGCACCGGTTCCAGTTGCAGGTTCTCGAACGTCCCCGCCGTCGACAGACCCAGGCGCCACGGCCCCTCGGCCGGCGGTGTCAGCACGCCGTCGATCGCCCGGCTGCCGCGCACCCGGGCGGTGTAGATGGTCTCACAGCGGACCAGCGCCTGCGGCTCCCCTACCGCCAGCACCTCCGCGATCGTCGAATCGGTCAGCGGAGCATCGGAATCGACCAGCACGATCCGGCCGGGGTTCTCGGTCTGCGCGGAGCGCACCAGTCCCCACACCGCCGCTCCGGCCAGGTCGGTGACGTCCTGCCCGGCCAAGCCGACGGCGCCGCTGGTCGACACCACCAAGACGCCCGACTCGTGCTCGGACAGCCAGGCCTGCAACCGTGCCAACGCCTCGTGCACCCGCTGATAGCTAGCGCTAACCGGATCGCCTGTGGCGGAGGCGGACTCGAAGACCTCGTAGATGGGCGTCTCCGCGTGCGAGGCCGACGAGGCCGGCGTCCAGGCCAGCTCGAAGAGCCGATCGCCCGCGGAGCCGGACAGCGCGGCCATCAACTGCTGCCGGGAAATCGGGCGGGCCACCATCGACGACACGGTCAGCACCGGCAGACCGAGCCCGTCCGCCAGTTCCACCGAGACCGACGACGGACCGGACGGCGCGATCCGCGCCCGGACCGCCGACGCTCCGGCCGCGTGTAGCGAGACGCCCTGCCACGAGAACGGCAGGGCCACCCCGGCTCCGTCGTGGGTGACCGCGGCCGCGTGCAACGCGGCGTCGAGCAGCACCGGGTGGACGCCGAAACCGCTGACGCCGCCGGCCGCCTGAGGAAGCGTCACCTCGGCGAACAACTCCTCACCGCGACGCCACAGCGCGGTCAGCCCCTGGAATGCCGGGCCGTACTGGTAGCCACGCTCGGCCAGTCGCTGGTAGCCGTCGGTGACGTCGACCGCGGTCGCGCCCTCGGGCGGCCAGACCGACAGGTCGGTCACCGGCTCGACCGGGGCCGACGACAGGATTCCCGTCGCGTGACAGTTCCAGGCGGAATCCGTTGTCTCCCTGGAGAACACCGACATGCTGCGCTGGCCGGATTGGTCGGCGGCGCCGACCACCACCTGCACTGCCACCGAACCCGATGCCGGCAACAGCAACGCCGACTGCAACGTCAGCTCGTCGACCACCGGGGAACCGACCTCGTCGCCGGCCCGGATCGCCAACTCGACGAAGCCCGCTCCCGGGAATACGGCCACGCCGTCGACGGCGTGATCCGAGAGCCAGCGATGGGTCGCGGACGACAAGCGGCCGGTGAGAACGACCCCACCGGAGTCGGGGAGTTCGACAACGGCGGCGAGCAACGCGTGCTCGCTGGCGCCGAGGCCCAGTCCGGCCGCGTCGACCGCCGCGCCGTTGCCGGAAAGCCAAAACCGCTTGCGCTCAAAGGCGTACGTCGGCAATTCGACGAAGCCGCCGGCGGGTACCGCGGCGCGCCAATCGACCTTGACGCCCGACACGAACGCCAGGGCGGCCGAACTGAGGAAGCGCTGCAGTCCGCCGTCCTCGCGACCGAGGGTCGGCACCACGATCGCTTCGGCTCCGCCGTCGGTCGCGGTGTCTTCGATGCCGGCGATCAACGCGGGGTGCGGGCTGGATTCGATGAAGGTTCGGTAGCCGCTCTGGGCAGCAGTGCGCACCGCTTGGTCGAATTCGACTGTCTGACGGATGTTTCGGAACCAGTAGTCGGGGGTCAGTTCCGCGGTGTCGTGAACCTGGCCGGTGACCGTGGAGAAGAACACCGTGCGGGTCGACTGCGGCTCGATGCCTGCCAGCGCCTCGGCAAGCTGGTCGCGGATCTCGTCGACGGCCACCGAATGAGACGCATAGTCGACATCGATGCGGCGGGCCCGCATCTCGCGTTCGGTGCACAGCGCGACGATCTCGTCGAGCGCGGCGACCTCACCGGACAGCACGACGGCCGAACGGCCGTTGATCGCGGCGATGCTGACCCGATCGCCGTACGGCGCCAACAGTTCTCGCGCCTGGTCCGGGCCGCAGGCCAGGGACGCCATGCCGCCGCGGCCGGACAGCGCCAGCAGCAGCTTGCTGCGCAGCGTCACGACACGGGCGGCGTCGCGCAGCGACAGCGCTCCGGCGACGTGCGCCGCGGCGATCTCACCCTGGGAATGGCCGATGACGGCGTCTGGGCGCACCCCGATCGACCGCCACAATTCGGCCAGCGACACCATCACCGCGAACAGCGCGGGTTGCACTACGTCGACGCGCTCCAGGCCCGGGGCGCCGGGCGCGCCACGCAGGACGTCGATCAGAGACCAGTCGACGAACTCGGCGAAGGCCTGCGCGCAGTCGTTCAGCTTGTCGGCGAAAACCGGAGCGGTGTCAAGCAATTCGACGCCCATACCGATCCACTGCGAACCCTGGCCGGGAAACACGAAGACGGTCTTGCCTACCGGTGTGGCGCGCCCGGTAATCACCGACGCGCCCGGCAGACCCTGCCCCAATTCGCCCAAGCCACCCAGGAGTTGGCCGCGGTCGGTGCCCAGCACTACCGCGCGGTGCTCGAAGGTCGACCGGCCCGCGAGCGACCAGCTCACATCGGCGGTGTCCAATTGTTCTTGCGCACTGAGGAATTCGGACAGCCGTGACGCTTGCGCGTCCAGCGCGGCCGCGCTCTTGGCCGACACCACCCACGGGATTACGGCCGGCATATCAGGTGTCCCGGCGGTCTCCTCGACCGGTGGGGCCGCCTCGATGACCACGTGGGCGTTGGTGCCGCTGATACCGAACGACGACACGGCTGCGCGACGGACGTGACCATTGGCGGGCTCGCGCTTCCAAGGCTGCGCTTCCGTGAGCAGCGACACCGAGCCCGCCGTCCAATCCACATGCGGGCTGGGCACATCCACGTGCAAGGTCGCTGGCAGCACCTCGTGCCGCATGGCCTGCACCATCTTGATCACACCGGCAACGCCGGCCGCGGCCTGGGTGTGGCCCATGTTCGACTTGATCGAACCCAGCCACAGCGGCTGATCGGTGCGGTCCTGACCATAGGTCGCCAGCAGCGCCTGCGCTTCGATCGGGTCACCCAAAGTCGTTCCGGTGCCGTGGCCTTCGACCACGTCGACCTCACTGGTGCTCAATCCGGCGTTGGCCAGCGCGGTGCGGACCACTCGCTGCTGGGACGGGCCGTTGGGAGCGGTCAGTCCGTTAGAGGCGCCGTCCTGGTTGACCGCGGTGCCGCGCACCACCGCGAGTACCCGGTGACCCAACCGTTGTGCATCCGAAAGCCGTTCCACCACAAGCATTCCGCCGCCCTCGGACCAGCCGACGCCGTCGGCCGCCCCCGAGAACGGCTTGCAGCGGCCGTCCGGGGAGAGGCCGCGGTGCCGGCTGAATTCCACGAACACCGTCGGGGTGGCGTTCACAGTCGCTCCGCCGGCCAGCGCCAGGTCGCACTCCCCCGACCGCAGTGACTGCACCGCCATGTGCAGGGCCACCAGTGACGACGAGCACGCGGTGTCCACCGACACCGCCGGGCCTTCCAGCCCCAGCACGTAGGCCACCCGACCGGTGGCCACACTGGAGGTCATGCCGGTCAGGCGGTAGCCCTCGATCTCCTCGGCCAGCATGCCGTAGCCCTGGACGATGATCCCGGCGAAGACTCCGGTCGCACTGCCCCGCAGCGAGGTCGGGTCAATTCCAGCCCGCTCCAACGCTTCCCACGACAACTCCAGCAGCATGCGGTGCTGCGGGTCGGTCGCCAGCGCCTCGCTCGGTGCGATACCGAAAAAGCTGGCGTCGAAACCCGCGACGTCGTCGACGAATCCGCCGGAGCGGGCATAGCACTTGTGCGGCGCGTCGGGGTCGTCGTCGAACAGTCCGGCCAGATCCCAGCCGCGGTCTGCCGGGAATTCCGACATCACGTCGCGCTTGTCAGCGACCATGTCCCACAGGGTGTCCGGCGAATCGACACCGCCGGGGAAACGGCACGACATACCGACGATGGCAATAGGCTCACCGGAGCGCTCCAGCAATGCGCGGTTCTTGCTCTTCAGCCGCTCGACCTGAACCAGTGCCTTCCGCAACGCCTCGGTTGCATGCTGAAGTTGGTCAGCCATGTCGTTACCCCTCGCCTAAACGTCGGTCGTCGCTCATTGGAGATATGCGGTCTGCGGATGAGGAGCAGAGTCACTCGCCGCGCGGATGGCGGCGTGCCTGCTCGTCGGCCCGAGAACATCGTCGGTGGGCGCCGACTCGCCCACCCCGATCATGGCCTGGCTCCGCAACTGTTTCCGGTGCCCAGCGATCCATGGCGAGACTGTACCCGCCACAAGTCAGCCGAGCCTAAGCCCGGTCAGCGCCACCCGTCGGCGGCCTCCGCGGCCCGCATCAGCGTGGCGCACAGTTCGCGTAGTTCGGGGGTGCCGGCACCTTCGTCGAGCGCGGTGGCGACGTCTTCGGCCGCACATCTCACCTGATAGACCCGGTCGGACAGGTCCGCGGCCTCGTCGGCCGAGAGCACCACGGCGTCGACAGGCAATGCGACACCCTTCGCGCCGTTAATCGAGGCCCGCTGCTCGTAGGCGCGCTGGCGACACGATTGCCGGCAGTATTGGCGGCGGCGGCCCAGTCCGCTGTCGGCGACATCACGGCCGCACCAGCGGCACGGTTGAGGTCGGGCACGGCGTGTCACGGGGCCGACTGTAGTCGGGGTGCTGGGCGAATCCCGGTATCATGAAAGGCTGGGTCGGCTCCGCAGGCCCGACGGACTCGGGAACCAAGGCGCCTTCTGTGACGTTGTTCAAGGCGCTAGCTGCTGAGAAGATATTAAGAGGAGTGCTAACCAATGGCCGATCGCGTCCTGAGAGGCAGTCGCCTTGGAGCCGTGAGCTACGAGACCGACCGCAACCATGACTTGGCGCCGCGTCAGATCGCGCGCTACCGCACCGACAACGGCGAAGAATTCGACGTTCCGTTCGCCGACGACGCCGAGATCCCCGGCACCTGGCTGTGTCGCAACGGCATGGAAGGCACCCTGATCGAGGGTGACCTGCCCGAGCCGAAGAAGGTGAAGCCACCCCGCACCCACTGGGACATGTTGCTGGAGCGCCGCTCGGTCGACGAGCTCGACGAACTGCTCAAAGAGCGCCTCGAACTGATCCGCACCCGCCGTCGCGGCAGCTGACGCCTACTGCTTGATTGGGGCGGGACGCTTGCTGTGCAGGCGTCCGTCGATCCCCCACTGCGCGACCTTCACCACCGCTTCGCGAATGTTCGAGCCGCTCATCTTTGAGATGCCGAGTTCGCGTTCGGTGAATGTGATCGGTACCTCGGTGACGATGAAACCGTTGGTGATTGTGCGCCACGTCAGGTCGATCTGGAAGCAGTAGCCCTTCGAGTCGACATGGCCGAGATCGATCTTCTCGAGCACGTCGCGGCGGTAGGCGCGGTAACCGGCGGTGATGTCGTGAATGCCGATGCCCAGCGCCAGGCGGGCGTAGGTGTTCGCGGTCCAGGACAGCGCCCAGCGCCGCCAGGGCCAGTTCTTGACGTCGCCGCCCTCGATATAGCGCGAGCCGATCACCAGGTCGGCGCCCTTGTCGATGGCTTCGAGAAGTAGATGCAATTGCTCGGGTGCGTGGCTGCCGTCGGCGTCCATCTCGACCAGCGTCGCATAGCCCCGATCGAGCCCCCAGGCGAAGCCGGCCAAGTAGGCCGCGCCCAGACCGTCCTTGACAGTGCGGTGCATGACGTGGATCAGACCCGGATTCGCCGCGGCCATATCCTCGGCAAGGTGCCCGGTCCCGTCGGGGCTGTTGTCGTCGACGATAAGGATGTGCACCTCTGGCAGGGCGCCGCGCAACCGCTGGACGATCAGCGGAAGGTTCTCCCGCTCGTTGAAGGTGGGGATGATCACCAGGGTGTGCAGGCTGGGGCGATCGCCCGCAGTCCCGGACACCGAATCACCGGTGGTCATAGATCTCCTTCTTCTGGCCCTAGGCGGGCGCTATCTCGACCATCCTCGTCGAGTTCGGTATCGGCTGCCTCGTCGTCGCCGGGCGGATCGTCGCCGCCATCCGTCGCCGGGCCACGTCTGTTTGCCAGCTGCGACAGCCGTCGGTGGATATCCGCGAACCATCCATTGTGCAGTATCGCGGCGAACAGCACCGCTAGAGCCGCGACGACCAACGCGCCCTGGACGAGCGGACCCCACCTGGCGGCGGGCGTCATGGAGGTTTTGAGCCGGACCTGGTTGTCGAGGTAGCCCGGCGTGAAGAACCGCGTTCGCTGGAGCTCGCGCCCGTCCGGCGTGACCAGAGCGGAGATCCCGACGTTGCTGGCGACGACGGTATAGCGGTCCAGTTCCACGGCGCGCAGCTTGGAGAACGCCAGCTGCTGCTCGCTCATCGTCTGGTTGAAGTTGGCGTTGTTCGCGGGCACCGCGAGCACTTGCGCGCCGTTGCGGACCGAGTGCTGCAACGCGCGGTCGAAGCTGACCTCCCAGCACGTCGCGATCCCGATCCGGGTGTTGCCGGCCCGCACGACCCCGGTGCCCTTGCCCGGTACGATGTAGCCGGCCATATCGGCCATGCCGGACAGATGCCGGAAAAAACCGCGCCACGGCAGGTATTCGCCGAACGGTTGCACGATCCGCTTGTCGTGACGATCCCCAGGGCCGGTCTTTGGGTTCCAGACGATGACCGTATTCGTCTGGGCTGGATCCTCGATTGTCCGGTTCGGGACGTCGAGGACCGTGCCGACCAGAATCGGCGCACCGATGGCTTCGACGGCCACCGAGATCTCTTGCGCTGCTTCGGGATTGGCAAGTGGATCGATTTCTGACGCGTCCTCCGGCCAGATTACGAAGTCAGGTTGTGGCGCGCGCCCGCCGCGAATGTCGTCCGCGAGCTGACGCGTTTCGCGGACGTC
This sequence comes from uncultured Actinomycetota bacterium, assembly GCA_963822655.1. Taxonomy (GTDB): domain Bacteria; phylum Actinomycetota; class Actinomycetes; order Mycobacteriales; family Mycobacteriaceae; genus Mycobacterium. The sequence continues at coordinate 602,582 of CAWGIJ010000005.1, read as the reverse complement.
GTTGCCGAGCACCGCGAGGCGCTGCGCGTTGAATTCCAGACCCAGCCGTGGCACGTTGCCCTGGATGACCGCCGCGGTGACGGTCGGTTCGTTGCCGGAGCCGGTGCCGGAGTGGCGCACCTGCGGCCAGGCCGCGGCGGCGAGGAAGAACATCAGGCAGATGCACAGCGCGGGCAGGATGACAGCCGGTGGAGCGTCGGCGATCCGAGCATCCTCGGCGGTGTGTTGCTGCGAGGTGTGGCGCCGGTGCGATGCCCACCACCACGTGACGGTCTCCATCACCAACGCCGCGGCACCACAGCCGGTGAGCACGATCGCAAACGACAGCAGCGGCACACCGCCCAGCCGGACGAGCGGCAGGAACGGGCCCTCCGTCTGGCCGGCCGCGACCACACCCCACGGGAAGCCGCCGAAAGGGACGGTGCACTTCAGCCACTCCTGCGCGGCCCACAGCAGGGCGAACCAGATCGGCCAGCCGGGTAGCCGCCGCGCGGTGACGGCGGCCAGGCCGAAGAGCCCCGGGAAGGTCGCGCACAGCACCACCAGCGCGAGCAGCGGCATGGGGCCGACGAGGATGTTGATCCAGCGGATCAACGGAAGATAGAAAGCCACCCCGAACACAAAGCCGTAGCCGAACCCGCCGAACGGCGTGGTGGCCCGCCGGGTCAGCACCCAGGCCAGCACGGCGAACGCCGGAATGGCGGCCCACCACCAGTTGAACCTCGGGTAGCTCGCACAGAGGAGCAAACCGGCGACGACGGCCGCGCTCAGCCGCGACCAGCGCGGCCGTAACCAGCGGCCCGCCTGCGGCACCCGGATGCGGGTTTCGCGGACCAGCCAGGCGAGCACCGCTGTGCTCAGGCGTACCAGGTGATGCCAGAGATATCCTGCGACCCGAACGGCCTGTTCGCGTAGCTCGGTGAAACGGTCGACGTATTCGACCGTTTCATGGATTGCTTCTTCGTCGCTCGCCTCGAGATCGTGCGCGGCGTCGTCGATCTCGTCCTCGGCCGGCCCGATGTCCGGGACCGGTGGGATCTCGCCGGTCAACTCGGCATCGGTCGGGACGGGGATCTCTCCGGTGACGGCCTCGTCGCCCGTGGGCGGGTCCGTGATGGGCGGGATGATGTCGGTGCGCTCCGCCGGCCGGATCCGGCGCTCGGACCGTCTGCCGCCCCTAGGCATGGATCACCGCGCCCCGGTGCACGGTCTGCCGGCACCGCGGTAGCGGGTCTGCGGGATCCAGCCGCGGCAGGGTTGGTACCCGCGATCGCGGGTCGGTCGACCATCGGCGCGCGGCATCACTCGTCCTGCCGGCTTCGAACTCGTCGACGTCCCACACCGCGTAGGACGCGGGGGCGCCCGGAACGAGGGTGCCGGTCAGCCCGTCGTCCACACCCGCCGCCCGCCAGCCGCCCCGGGTGGCCGCGGCGAAAGCCGCACGCGCCGAAATGGAACTGTCAGGGGTCTGATGGTGGACGGCCGCCCGGATCGTCGCCCACGGGTCGAGGCCGGTCACCGGGGCGTCGGATCCGAACGCGAGGGCCACGCCTTGGGATGCTAGCAGCGCAAACGGGTTCAGACGCTGCGCTCGATCGATACCGAGACGGCGGGCATACATGCCGTCGCGACCGCCCCACAGCGCGTCGAAATTGGGCTGCACGCTGGCCATGACGCCCCACGCGCCGAGCTTGGTCGCCTGTTCGGCCGTGATCATCTCGAGGTGCTCGAGCCGGTGGCCGCAGCGGGCCACAGCGGGTACACCGAGGTCGTCGACAACTCGCTGCAGAGCCTCGACGACGCTGGTCACCGCCGCGTCCCCGATGACGTGGAAACCGGCCGTCACACCGGCTTCCGTACATGCCCGCAGATGCGCCGTGGCGGCCTCGGTGTCCAGGTAGCGCGTCCCGCACTGGTCGGCGTCGTCGTAGGGGTCGTGCAGCCAGGCGGTCCGCGAGCCGAGCGCGCCGTCGACGAACAGGTCGCCGGCCAACCCGACCGCGTGGGTAGCGTCGATCAGCGCACGGGCGCGCGCGGCGCTCGTCACAGCCTCGCCCCAGTAGCCGGTCACGTCGACGCCGTGGTCGAGCGCGTGAATTTCGTGCCAGTCGTCCAGGCCCCCGATCTGTGGGCCGGCGCATTCGTGCACGGCGACAATCCCGTGTGCGGCCGCGGCATTCAGCGCAGCCAGCCGTGCGCCGGCACGTTGCGCATCGGTCAGCAGATCGCGTGCGGCAGCGCGGGCACGATGGTGCGCGTCGGCCACCAGTGGGGCCTCGGACTCCGGCGCCTGAGACCGTCGGCGCAGATTCGTCGACGCCAGTGCCGAGTGCACGTCCACGCGAGCCAGGTAGGCAGGTCGATCGCCGAGGATCGCGTCGAGGTCCGCGGTGTTGGGTGCGGCGTTCTCCGGCCACGACGTCTCGTCCCACCCGTGACCCCAGAGTGGTTCGTCGGGATGAGCCCCGGCGTAGTCGGCGACGAGCTGTAGACAGTGCTGCCGCGACGTGGCCGTGCGTAGGTCGAGCCCGGTGAGCGTCAGCCCGGTCGCGGTGAGGTGGACGTGGCTGTCGACGAACGCCGGGGCAACATAGCCACCGGCGAGGTCGAAGATCTCGGCCCCGGCGAACTGTTCGCGGCCGACGTCGTCGCTGCCCAGCCACGCCACGGCGCCGTTGCGCACCGCCATCGCGGTGGCGTCGGGATGGCTCGGGCTATGCACCCTACCGTTCAGCAGCAGGGTGGTCGGGACGTCGGTCACGCCGATAGAACCTAGGGCGTCCGGTTGTGTGGACCCAGGGCGGGCGGGTCCACCTCGGTCACGTCGATGACCTCGCCGTCGATGTAGTCGGGTCGCGGTGGGCGGCGGTAGCCGTCGACGCCCGTGACAGTGAACAGCGGAACTCGGCGGCCGAGGCCGCGAACGGCCATCGCCCCGAGCAGTGGGCGGGCCGCCACGCGGGTGGGTGGCAGCAACAGCAGTAGGCCTGCGGCGCTGGTCAGCAGGCCGGGCACTACCACCAGCAGAGTTCCCAGGGCGACGGCCATGCTGTCCGCGGCGAGCGTCGACTGGCCGCCGTTCAGGCCGGCGCGCAACCGGTTGAGCTGCGCCTTGAGCTGCGAGCCGGCCAACCCCAGGCCCAGGGCGAAGGACGCCAACAGCACCAGCAGAGTCCATCCGAGCCCGATCGTCGAGGCCAGCGCCACCACTACCGCGAGCTCGGCGACCACGTAGACCAGGAACAGTCGCGACACCATGAACTCCCAACGTCGAGGATCGCCGCCGGAGTTCCCCCGGCCGGGGCGGCGCGGTTAGATGACGTGGTGACGACAATCGAAATCGACACCCCGACTGGCCCGATCGATGCGCTGCTCGACATCCCCGACGGCCCGGGCCCGTGGCCCGCTGTGGTGGTCATTCACGACGCGCTGGGATACGGACCGGACAAGGAGGCGATCAACCGCCGGGTCGCCGCGGGTGGCTACGTCGCGCTGACCCCGAACCTCTACGCCCGGGGCGGCTTTGCCCGCTGCGTCACTAAGGTCATGCGCCAACTGCTCACCAAGCGGGGCCAGGCACTCGACGACGTGCTGGCCGCCCGCGACCACATCAAGGCGCTACCGGAATGCACCGGTCGCGTCGGCATCGCCGGATTCTGCATGGGTGGACAGTTTGCACTTGTCATGTCGCCCAAGGGGTTTGACGCCTCCGCGCCGTTCTACGGCGTGCCGCTACCCCGGGAACTCAGCGAGACGCTGGACGGGGCGTGCCCGATTGTCGCCAGTTTCGGCAAACGCGACTTGACCGGAAAGGGTGCGCCGGAGAAGCTGCAGCGGGTGCTCGACGACAAGGGCATTGCCAACGACATCAAGACCTATCCGGAGGTCGGGCACAGCTTCGCCAACAAGCTTCCCGCCCAACCGCTGCTGCGGATTGCCGGATTCGGCTACAACGAGGAAGCGACCACGGATGCCTGGCAGCGGGTGTTCGGGTTCTTCGGCGAGCACCTCAAGAGCTGATTCACGCGGGGCGTACTTCCAGGCCGACGTTGTTCTTCATCCCGCCGCGCAGCTTGCTGAACACGTTGAACAGCTTGCCGACGATCCCGTACTCCTGCCCGATCGCGTCGTAGACGAGACCGGTCTGCGACGGGTCCAGGATGGTCGCAGTCGCTTCGATGGCATCGCTCTTCGGATGTCCCTGCATGTCGCAGATCGCCAGCGTGACCCGCGGGGTGTTGCGAATCCGCTTGACCTTCCAGGACTTTCCCTGGGTGATCATCAGCAGTCGGTCGCCTTTGTCGGCCGCCCAGATGGCGGTGGGCTTGGGCCGTCCGTCCTTCGTGAACGTAGTCAGGAGGACGTATTGCGCCTTGGCGACATCTGCAAAACTCGGGGCCACGGCGCCAGTCTAGTCAGGTCCGTTGCGCCTTGGCGCTCTGGTAAAGGCAGATCGCGGCAGCCGCAGCCACATTCAGGCTCTGGGCCTCGCCAGACATCGGAATCGTCACCCGGGCGTCGGCCCGTTCCGCGGCGTCCGCCGACAGGCCGTGGGCCTCGGAGCCGAACAGCCAAGCCGTCGGCGCCGTCAGATCGGCCTCGTCGAGCGACATTTCGCCGTCGACGGTGGTGGCCAACACCCGCAGCCCGGCGCCTTGCAGCGAGCCGATCGCCGCCTCGGCGTCCGGTTCGGTGACCACCGGGACGGCGAAGATGCTGCCGGCCGAGGCACGCAGGCATTTGCCGTTGTAGGGGTCGACGCTGTGGCCGGCAAACACCACGGCCGCGGCGCCCATTGCATCGGCGATGCGGATCAGCGTGCCGGCGTTGCCGGGTTCACCGATCTCCACGCCGACCGCGACGAGTCGCGGCGCCTGCGCCAGCACGTCCGCCAAGGCCGTGCTCGGGTGCTCGCAGACCGCCACCAGTCCGGCGGGAGTTACGGTGTCCGACAACGCTTTTGCCGCACGATTTGTGATCAGCTGGACCGCGGTGCCGTGTTCGGCGAGCAGATCGCCGTAGCGCGCCATCGCCGCCTCGGTGGCGAAGATCTCGCGGACCAGCCCACGGCGGGACGCGGCCTCAACCAGGTTGGCGCCTTCGACCAGGAAGCGGTCGCTGCGGCGGCGGGCCACTTGTCGGTGCAGCTTGGCCGCGGCGACCACCCGGGTCGATCGTTCGGTGAGCACCGGGGTGCGCGGTTAGGCGGCCTCTCCGGACGGCGCGTTCACATCGGCGGGGAGCGCCTTGCGGGCCACCTCGACCAGCGCGGTGAACGCCGCGGCATCGCTGACGGCGATCTCGGCGAGGTTCTTGCGGTCGACCTCGACACCGGCGGCCTTCAGGCCCTGGATCAACCGGTTGTAGGTGATGTCGTTGGCGCGGGCCGCGGCGTTGATCCGGGAGATCCACAGCTTGCGGAATTCGCCCTTGCGGGCGCGACGGTCGCGGTAGGCGTAGGTCAGCGAATGTAGCTGCTGCTCTTTGGCTTTGCGGTACAGGCGAGACCGCTGGCCGCGATAGCCCTTGGAAGCCTTGAGGATTGTGCGGCGCTTCTTCTGGGCATTGACTGCCCGCTTCACGCGTGCCATGGGTGTTCCTATCTAGTCGGAAAGAAGTAGTGGTTCCGGCGCTGAGCGACCGGTCAGCCGTTCAGCATCCGGTTGACGCGCTTGGTGTCGTTCGCGGCCACCGTGGTACGTCCGTCCAGTCGTCGCGTCCGCTTGGTCGGCTTGTGCTCGAGCAGGTGCCGGCGGCCGGCCTTCTCCCGCATGATCTTCCCGGTGCCGGTGCGCCGGAATCGCTTCGACGCTCCGCTGTGGGTCTTGGCCTTGGGCATCTTGTTCAGGTCCTCTGTCTTGTCGGTGTCAGTTCGGCGACGGCTCGGCGTCACCGGCTGGTGCGGGCTGGGTCTTGGGACCAGCGGCGTCTTCGGCTGCACGGGCGCGGGTCTTCGCGCCGCGGTGCGGAGCCAGCACCATCGTCATGTTGCGCCCGTCCTGCTTGGCCGAGGTCTCGACGAATCCGTATTCGGCGACGTCGGCGCCGAGGCGCTGTAGCAATCGGAAACCCAGTTCAGGCCGCGACTGCTCGCGTCCACGGAACATGATGGTGACCTTGACTTTCGCTCCCGCCTCCAGGAATCGGATGACGTGACCCTTCTTGGTCGCGTAGTCGTGGTCATCAATCTTGGGTCGCAACTTTTGTTCTTTGACGACGGTCTGTTGCTGGTTTTTGCGAGACTCGCGCGCCTTTTGCGCCGCCTCGTATTTGAACTTGCCGTAGTCCATGATCTTGCAGACCGGTGGTCTGGCATCAGGGGCAACTTCGACAAGGTCGAGATCGGCGTCCGCGGCGACGCGGAGGGCGTCTTCGATACGCACGATGCCTACCTGCTCGCCTCCCGGTCCAATCAGGCGGACTTCAGGTACGCGGATGCGTTCGTTGACGCGGGTCTCAGTGCTGATGGGGCCTCCCTCATTGATCTTCTCGTCAATTGCCACCGTCACCTGCTCCGTGCGGAGCCAGCGGTTGCGGAACCCACGCATCAGCAAAAAGGCCCTGCATAAGCAGGGCCCGGTGCCGACCGATCGCGGCATAAGCCGCCTGCAAAAATGCAGAACCAGCGCATCATGTGTGCCGGTGACCGGACCGCTGAGCCTGGTTGGCCGGCGGTGGGAGCGGGACTCCACTTGCTGTCTCTGGCTTAGCCGGAGACGGTCGCGCAGGTGAGTCTACCAGTCACGACGCGGTGCTCGGTCACGCCGCTGTAGGCAGGCCGACACGGCCGATTCCCTGCCAGCCGGATCATAGGCATTCCATAGCAATAGCGAATATCCTCCCCGTCTGTGACTGTCACCGCCCCTCACCCACGAACGGAGTCGCATTCGCGGCTCAGCTGGGTGCCGGCGGCTGCCGGGTGGACCGTAGGCGTGATCGCCACGTTGTCGCTGATCGCGAGCGTGTCGCCGGTGATTCGGTGGGCCATTCGGGTGCCGCGGGAGTTCATCAACGACTACGTCTTCAACTTCCCCGACACCAGCTTCGCGTGGTCGTTTGTGCTGGCCCTGCTGGCCGGAGCGCTGACCGCCCGCAAACGCATCGCCTGGTGGGCGCTGCAGCTCAACCTGTTGCTGGCCGCGGGATTGAACGTGGCCGGACTGGTCACGGACCATCCCAGCCCAGCGAAGAGCTTTGGCGAGACACTCGGCCTCGGTCTGCACCTTGCGGCGATCGTCGTGGCCGCTTTTGCTTACAGTGAGTTTTGGGCGAAAGTTCGACGAGGGGCCTTGTACAAGGCGGCCGGCGTGCTGCTCACGGGATGGGCCATCGGCATCGGGTTGTCCTGGGGCCTGATCGAGACGTTCCCCCGCACGCTGGCGGCCGAGGACCGGCCGTTCTATGTGGTGAACCGGGTGGTCGGGTTCGCGGTCGTGGAGTCGGCACAGTTCACTGGGCGGCCGCCGGTCTTCCTCAACGCGCTGATGGGGTTGTTCAGCGCCATGGCGTTGATCGCCGCGGCGATCGTGCTGTTCCAGTCACAGCGAGCCGAAAACGCGCTGACCGGTGCGGACGAGTCGGCGATCCGCGGCTTGCTCGAACTGTGGGGCAAGAACGACTCGCTGGGATATTTCGCCACCCGCCGCGACAAGTCGGTGGTCTTCGCGCCGAGCGGGCGTGCTGCGATCACCTACCGCGTCGAGGTCGGGGTCTGCCTGGCCAGCGGGGACCCGATCGGCGATCCGCGTGCCTGGCGGCAGGCCATCGACGCGTGGCTGGCGCTGTGTCAGAGCTACGGCTGGACGCCGGGCAACATGGGCGCGAGTTCGGCGGGCGCCAAGGCGTTTCGAGAGGCGGGCCTCAACGCCCTGGAGCTCGGCGACGAGGCGATTCTGCGCACCGCCGAGTTCAGGCTGTCTGGACGGGACATGCGGGGGGTACGCCAGGCGGTGATGCGGGCCCGCCGGGCCGGGCTGACGGTGCGGATCCGCCGCCATAACGACATCGAGCCCGCCGAGATGGCCCAAGTGACCGCGCGGGCCGACGCCTGGCGCGACACCGACAACGAGCGCGGGTTCTCGATGGCGCTGGGCCGGCTGGGTGATGCGGCCGACGGCGATTGCCTGCTGGTCGAAGCGATCGACCCCGACAACACCGTGGTCGCGATGCTGTCGCTGGTGCCCTGGGGGCGCAACGGCGTCTCGCTCGACCTGATGCGTCGTTCGCCGCAGTCCCCCAACGGGACCATCGAGCTCATGGTGAGCGAGCTCGCCCTGCACGCCGAGCGAATCGGCATCACGCGAATCTCGTTGAACTTCGCCATGTTTCGGTCGGCATTCGAGCAGGGTGCTCAACTCGGCGCCGGCCCGGTGGCCCGGCTGTGGCGCGGATTTCTGATGTTCTTCTCGCGGTGGTGGCAGCTGGAGACGCTGTACCGCTCGAACATGAAGTACCAACCCGACTGGGTGCCGCGATACGCCTGCTACGACGACGCCCGCATGATTCCCCGGGTGGGTGTGGCCTCGTCGGTCGCCGAGGGCTTCCTGGTGCTGCCCTTCGTCCGGCGCGACGAGCAGCACACCGGCCACCACCCCTCCGTCCCGCCGACCCTGCTGGCCACCGGGTTGCTGCACGACGACGGCTCCGCCCCGGACGTGGTCGCGTTGCAGGAAGCCGACTTCGGCGACGGCGACGAGGGCCACCGCCGACTGCCAGAGCAGATGCGGGTCCGGCTGTCGAAGTTGAAGGCATTGCAGGACAGCGGGATTGACGCCTACCCGGTCGGGCAGCCGCCGAGTCACACCGTGGCACAGGCGATGGAAACCGGCGATCAGATTGACGTGTCCGTATCGGGGCGGGTCCTGCGGATCAGGGACTTCGGCGGTGTGCTGTTCGCCGAGCTTCGTGACTGGTCCGGGGAAGTGCAACTGCTGCTGGAGAATTCAGGTCTTAAGCACGGATGCAACGCCGACTTCACCAAGGCCATCGACCTCGGCGACCTGGTCGAGGTGACCGGCAAGATGGGATTCAGCAAGACCGGCACGCAGTCGCTGATTGTGCATCGCTGGCGGCTGATCGGTAAGTGCCTGCGACCGCTGCCGAACAAATGGAAGGGGCTGACGGATCCCGAAGCCCGGGTGCGCAGCCGCTACGTCGACCTCGCCGTCAACGCGGGGTCGCGAGAGTTGATCACCGCCCGCAGCAGGGTGCTCCGCGCGATCCGGGATACGTTGAACGCCAAGGGGTTCGTGGAAGTCGAAACCCCGATTCTGCAACAGATCCACGGCGGTGCGACGGCCCGCCCGTTCGCCACCCACATCAACAGCTACGACCTCGACCTGTACCTGCGGATCGCGCCCGAGCTGTACTTGAAGCGACTGTGCGTCGGCGGTATGGAGCGGGTATTCGAACTGGGCCGCGCATTTCGCAACGAAGGCGTCGACTTCAGCCACAACCCCGAGTTCACCCTGCTGGAGGCCTACCAGGCGCACGCCGACTACAAGGACTGGATCGACGGCAGTCGCGAGCTGATCCAGAACGCCGCGCAGGCCGCCAATGGTGCTCACGTGGTGATGCGGCCCGGCGCCGACGGCGTCCTGGAAGAGGTTGACATCTCCGGCACCTGGCCGGTGAAGACGGTCCACGACGCGGTGTCCGAGGCGCTCGGTGAACACATCGACGCGAACACCAGGCTGACCACGCTGCGTCGGTTGTCCGATGCCGCCGGCATCCCTTACCTGGCCCGCTGGGACGCCGGCGCCGTGGTGCTCGAACTGTACGAGCACCTCGTCGAAGACCGCACCGAACAGCCGACGTTCTACATCGATTTCCCAGCGTCGGTGTCGCCGCTGACCCGGCCGCATCGCAGTCAGGCCGGCCTTGCCGAGCGCTGGGACCTGGTGGCCTGGGGCGTCGAATTGGGTACGGCCTACAGCGAACTCACCGACCCCGTCGAACAGCGTCGCCGGCTCGAAGAGCAGTCGTATCTGGCCGCCGGCGGGGATCCCGAGGCCATGGAACTCGACGAAGACTTCCTGCAGGCCATGGAATACGCCATGCCACCGACGGGTGGCCTCGGAATGGGCGTCGACCGGGTCGTCATGCTGATCACCGGCCGCAGCATCCGCGAGACCCTGCCCTTTCCGTTGGCAAAGCCTCGCTGAACCGATCCACCGACTTCTTGCTGAGCGAAATTAGTGCTCACAGCAGTCACAAAAGGTGACAATGGACCGCGTGACAGGTTCAACGGCGAACCTCCCCTTTGCGGTGTTGGCCGACAATCACACCTCGCTGATGCACGGCTGGGTGCCGGCGGTGGTGCAGGCCGTGGCGGCGATTGTGCTGCTGGCGGCGGTCGGATGGCGATCGCGGCGGTGGCGACTGCTGTGGCTGCCGGTCGCCGCGGTGCTGGGCGCGGCAGTCGCCGGCCTGTCGCACTGGTACATCGAGAACCGTGGCCTGGCTGACGATCCGGCGCCCCGTCTGCTGTGGTGGTGGATCGCCGGCACCGGTGCCGCCGCCGCCGTCCTGTTGCTGGGCTGGCGCGCGGCCCCGTGGTGGCGGCGCAGCGCGTCGGTGCTGGCCGTGCCGCTATGTCTGCTCAGCGCCGCGCTGACGCTCAACCTGTGGGTCGGCTACTTCCCCACCGTGCAGACCGCCTGGGATCAAGTGACCGAGGGACCGCTGCCCCACCAGACCGACGCGGCGGGCGTCGCGGCGATGGCGGCCGCGGGTCTGCCCCCGGCTCACGGCATTGTCGTTCCGGTGACGATCTCCGACAACGCGTCACACTTCAAGCACCGCGGCGAGGTCGTGTACCTGCCGCCGGCCTGGTTCGCGAGCAGCCCACCCCCGGCGCTGCCGACCGTGATGATGATCGGCGGCGAATTCAACACGCCGGCCGACTGGCTGCGCGCCGGCAACGCCGCGAAGGCCATCGACGACCTGGCCACTGCGCACGGCGGCAACGCCCCCGTGTTCGTCTTCGTGGACTCCGGCGGAGCGTTCAACAACGACACCGAATGCGTCAACGGCATCCGCGGCAACGCGGCCGACCACCTCACCAAAGACGTTGTGCCGTTCATGATTTCGAAGTTCGGCGTCCGTTCCGAGCCTGCCCATTGGGGGGTCGTCGGTTGGTCGATGGGCGGGACCTGCGCGCTCGACCTCACCGTCATGCACCCGGAGCTGTTCAGCTCGTTCGTCGACATCGCGGGCAATCTTGGCCCGGAAACCGGGACCAAGGCGCAGACCATCGCACGGTTATTCGGCGGCAACGCCGACGCATGGGCGGCCTTCGACCCCTCCACTGTGATCGCCAAACACGGCCGCTACCACAACACCTCGGGCTGGTTCGACGTGTCGTCGAGCACCCCGTTCAGGCACCATCACGGCCTTGCGGTGACCGATATCGGCGACACCACCCTGGCCAGTCACGACGTCAACCCGGGCGATCAGACCGCGGCGGCCGAGTCGCTGTGCGGGCTCGGTCGCGCGCACGGAATTGACTGCGCGATCGTCGCTCAACCGGGCAAACACGATTGGCCGTTCGCCAGCAACGCTTTCGCCGCGTCGCTGCCCTGGCTGGCGGGTCGACTGGGCACCCCCGGGGTCCCCGACATCCCCGCGTTGTCGGGCCCCGTCACCATCCCGTACGCCGGGCCGGTCCGCCGATAACACGAGTAATCTGAGTCCATGCCCGACGAACCCGAAACTCCCGACACCGGCTACACGAGCTCCGGAGTGCCGACATTCGACTCGGTTCGAGACAAGATCGAGTCTCGCTACGAAACCTCAATCGGGGCAGCCGAATTGGACTCCGAAACCGCAGAAGGCCGTGACGTCGACGAGCAATACGAGGCGCGCCAGCGTGCGGCGGCCGATCGTCTGGCCCAGATCCGCGAATCGATGCGCGACGACCGCCATTGAGCCCACCGAACACCGAGCGTCGGTTCGGCGCCGATGAGCGCCGGCGACGGCTGGTCAGCAGGCAGTTCATCGGGCTCGCCGACTCGGTGCCGGAGGCCACCGCGGCGCTGGTCGCGCTGCACGCCACCGACCCGTCCACGCCCTTTCTGTCGTTGTGGGCCAGGTGTGCGGGTTTCGTCACCGCAGACCTCGAAAAAGAGCTGTACCAAAGCCGTTCCGTGGTCAGGCATCTCGCGATGCGCCGGACACTATGGGTCGTCAGCGCCAAGGACGTGCCGATCGTCCAGTCCGCCGCCAGTGACCGGGTGGCCGCCAACGAGCACCGCAAACTGGTGGCCGATCTGCTGAAGGCCGGCGTGGCCGTCGACGGCGAACGCTGGCTGACCGCAGCGTGCTCCGCGGTTCTGGGCCACCTCGCTCGGCACGGTCCGCTTAGCAGCAGCGAGTTGCGGGCGGCGCTGCCCGAGATCGCCGGCACCTACGACCCTGCGCCCGGAAAGCCCTACGGCGGCACGGTTCCGGTGGCGCCGCGGGTGCTGACTGTGCTGTCGGCCCGCGGCGAGATCATGCGTGGGCCCCACGACGGAAACTGGACCACCTCGCGTCCCCGCTGGGCGCTGGCCGACGATTGGCTGGACCCCGGTGACACCCCGGCCGACGCGTTCGCCGAGTTGATCCGGCGTTGGCTGCGCACCTTCGGCCCCGCCACGGCTGCCGACATCAAATGGTGGTTCGGCACAAATCTGACGGCGGCGCGAAAAGCGTTGGGCGACATCGGCGCGGTCGACGTCGCCTTGGACTCTGGCCCAGGCTTTGCGCTCGCCGACGACCTCGACGACGAGTCGGAGGTCGAGCCGTTCGCCGCTCTGTTGCCGGGTCTCGATGTCACGACGATGGGCTGGTTCGACCGCGACTGGTATCTCGGTGAGCACCGCTCCCGGGTCTTCGACCGCAACGGCAATGCCGGGCCGACCGCGTGGTGGGGCGGCCGGGTGGTGGGTGGCTGGTACCAGGACGAGGCGGCGCACGTCCATGTGCAATTCCTCGAAGACCCCGGCCGCGACGGCCGGCGCGCATTGACTCGGCGCGCCGCCGAACTGACGTCGTGGCTGGACGGGGTGCGGATCAAGCCGCGGTTTCCATCGCCGCTGTCGAAAGCCTGCGACTAGGCGCTGACCTTGCGGCGCTTGGCCGGTCGCCGGGTCGCACTCGGCGCCGCCTTGCTGGAGTCGGCGAGTATCTCCGCGAGGAACTTGCCGGTGTAGCTCTCCGGCACCGCCATGATGTCCTCCGGCGTGCCCTGGGCGACGATCGTCCCGCCGCCGGCGCCCCCCTCGGGGCCCATGTCGATGATCCAGTCCGAGGTCTTGATGACGTCCAGGTTGTGCTCGATGACGATCACCGAATTGCCTTTGTCGACAAGGCCGTTGATGACGTCGAGCAGTTTGCGGATGTCCTCGAAGTGCAGGCCGGTGGTGGGCTCGTCGAGGATGTAGACGGTGCGACCGGTGGAGCGCTTCTGCAACTCCGAAGCCAGCTTCACCCGCTGCGCTTCCCACCGGACAGCGTCGGCGCCGGCTGACCCAGGCGCACATACCCGAGACCGACGTCGACCAACGTCCGCAGGTAGCGGTGGATCCCGGTGATCGGCTGGAAGAACTCCGCCGCCTCCTCGATCGACATGTCGAGCACCTCGGAGATGGTCTTGCCCTTGTAATGCACCTCGAGCGTCTCGCGGTTGTAGCGGGCCCCGTTGCACACCTCGCACGGCACGTATACGTCCGGCAGGAAGTTCATCTCGATCTTGATGGTGCCGTCGCCGGTGCACGCCTCGCAGCGACCACCCTTGACGTTGAACGAGAATCGACCCGGCTGATAGCCCCGGACCTTGGCCTCGGTGGTCGCCGCGAACAGGGTGCGGATCTTGTCGAAGACGCCGGTGTAGGTGGCCGGGTTCGACCGCGGCGTGCGCCCGATCGGCGACTGGTCCACCCGAACCAGCTTGTCGACGTGGTCCAGCCCGGTGACCCGGGTGTGCCGGCCCGGCACATGGCGTGCGCCGTTGAGGCGGTTCGCCAGCACCGACGCCAGGATGTCGTTGACCAAGGTCGACTTTCCGGAGCCGGACACCCCCGTCACCGACGTCAGCACACCGAGCGGGAACGCGACGTCGATGCCGCGCAGATTGTGTTCGTTGGCGCCGACGACCGTGAGCTGACGCTTCTTGTCCACCGGACGCCGAATATCCGGTGCCGCAATCTTTTCCACGCCGGATAGGTAGGCGCCGGTGATCGAGTCCTTGTTCTTCAACAGGTCGTCATAGGTGCCGCTGTGCACGATGTGGCCGCCGTGCTCGCCAGCACCGGGACCGATGTCGACCACCCAGTCGGCGTGCGCGATGGTGTCCTCGTCGTGCTCGACAACGATAAGGGTGTTACCCAAATTCCTGAGCCTCGTGAGGGTTTCGATGAGTCGGCGATTGTCCCGCTGATGCAGCCCGATGGACGGCTCATCGAGCACGTACAGCACGCCGACTAGTCCGGAGCCGATTTGGGTGGCCAGTCGGATACGCTGCGCCTCGCCGCCGGACAGCGTGCCCGCCGCCCGCGACAGCGAGAGGTACTCCAGCCCGACGTCGAGTAGGAAGCCCAGCCTCGACTGGATTTCCTTGAGCACCTGGCCCGCGATCGCCTGTTCGCGGGTGCCCAGCGTGAGTGCGTTGAGGAAGTCGGCGCAGTCGTTGATCGACAGCTCACAGACCTCGGCGATCGACTTGGCGCCGTGCTTGCCCGCGGCCAATGTGACCGCCAGGATCTCCGGCTTGAGGCGCGTCCCGTCGCAGACCGGGCATGGCACGTCGCGCATGAAGCCCTCGTAGCGCTCCTTCATCAGCTCGGACTCGGTCTGGTCCAGCTTGCGTTCCAAGAACGCCAGCACGCCTTCGAAGTCGGCGTAGTAGGAGCGGGTGCGGCCGTAGCGGTTCCGGTACTTGACGTGAACCTGCTCGTCGCAGCCCTCGAGAATGGCCTTGCGCGCCTTGAGCGGAAGCTTGCGCCACGGGGTCTCGACGTCGAAGCCCATCGCCTCACCGAGGCTGGCCAACATCCGGGTGAAGTACTCCGAGGTGTGGCCCATCGACCACGGCGCCACCGCGCCCTCCGCCAGCGTCCGGTCCGGGTCGGGCACCACCAGCTCGGGATCGACCTCTTTGCGGATGCCCAGACCGACGCACTCCGGGCA
Source organism: uncultured Actinomycetota bacterium (assembly GCA_963822655.1). GTDB lineage: Bacteria > Actinomycetota > Actinomycetes > Mycobacteriales > Mycobacteriaceae > Mycobacterium. The sequence continues at coordinate 587,414 of CAWGIJ010000005.1, read as the reverse complement.
GGCGCCGTAAGGCGAGTTGAACGAGAACGACCGCGGCTCGAGATCGTCGACCGCCAGCGGGTGTCCGTTGGGGCAGGCCAACTTCTCCGAGAACCGTTGCTCACGGTTGTGCGCGTCGTGGTCCTCGTCGACGAACTCCAGCACGACGATGCCGTCGGCCAGGTTCAGCGCGGTCTCGACCGAGTCGGTGAGCCGCTGCTTGGCGCTGGCTTTGACGGTCAGGCGGTCGACGACCACCTCGATGTCGTGCTTCTCCTGCTTCTTCAGCTTGGGCGGGTCGGTCAGCGGATGCACCACGCCGTCGACCCGCACCCGGCTGTAGCCCTGGGCGTTGAGCTTCTCGAAAAGGTCGGCGAATTCGCCCTTGCGGGTCCGCACCACCGGCGCCAGCACCTGGAAGCGGGTGCCCTCCGGCATCACCAGCACCTGGTCGACGATCTGCTGCGGGGTCTGCCGGGCGATCCGCTCACCACACACCGGGCAGTGCGGGGTGCCGGCACGCGCATACAGCAGACGCAGGTAGTCGTACACCTCGGTGATGGTCCCGACCGTCGACCGCGGGTTGCGGTTGGTCGACTTCTGGTCGATCGACACCGCCGGCGACAGGCCCTCGATGAAATCGACGTCGGGCTTGTCCATCTGACCGAGGAACTGACGGGCGTACGCCGACAGCGATTCGACGTAACGACGCTGTCCCTCGGCAAAGATCGTGTCGAACGCCAGCGAAGACTTTCCCGAGCCCGACAGCCCGGTGAAGACGATCAGCGCATCGCGGGGCAAATCAAGATCGACACTGCGCAAATTGTGCTCACGCGCACCCTTAACGATCAGGCGATCAGCCACGCAATCCCTTTCTGGGTGATTCCCGGGCGCTGCCCGGACACGTCGTTCCCATGCTATGTGCCCGCACCGACAAGCAACTTCCGGCCAGTACGGTGACTGGTATGACCGTCCTGGATGACAACTACACCGGCCACGTCGAACCAGGTTCCGCAGCCCGACGGACTCTGCCGGGCGCGTCGATCGTCAAGACGTCGGTCGGACCCATGGATAACAACGCCTACCTGGTCACTTGTTCCGCGACCGGCGAAACCCTGCTGATCGACGCCGCCAATGACGCCGACGATCTCGTCGCGCTGGTGCGTGCGCACGCCCCGAACGTGACCCTGATCGTCACAAGTCACCAGCATTTCGACCACTGGCAGGCGCTGGAAGCCGTCGTGGGGGCCACCGGCGCTCCCACCGCGGCGCACGAGATCGACGCCGAGCCGCTGCCGGTCAAGCCGGACCGCCTGCTGGCCGGCGGCGACACCATCCAGATCGGCGAGCTGACCTTCGACGTCATCCACCTGCGCGGCCACACCCCGGGGTCAGTCGCGCTGGCCCTGGCGGGACCGGCCACGGGCGGGGTCACCCAGTTGTTCACCGGGGACTGCCTGTTCCCCGGCGGCGTCGGGAAAACCTGGCAGCCGGGCGATTTCGACCAGCTGATCTCCGACGTCAGCACCCGGGTATTCGACCGCTTCGGCGACGACACCGTGGTCTACCCCGGCCACGGCGACGACACCACGATCGGCGCCGAGCGGCCACACCTGGCCGAATGGCGTGAACGCGGCTGGTAACGGCCGCCGAGCGGATGCGGGATATCTTCGACGCGCCCGGTAAGCGATAGGTAAATCGCAGCCGCGAAACGTGCTGCAACGCCTACGCTTAGCCGGTGAAGCTCGGGATCGACTTCGGCACTACCCACACCGTCGTCGCGGTCGTCGATCGGGGCAACTATCCCGTCGTCTCGTTCGACGGGATCGAGTCATGGCCGTCCTTGATCGCGGGCAACCACGCCGGCGAACTGCGCTACGGCCCGGACGCCGCCGCGGTCCGGCACGAGCCGGGCTGGACGGTGCTCCGGTCGTTCAAGCGGCTACTCAACGACGCCGGGCCCGCGAAAACCGTCGACCTTGCCGGGCGGTCGCACCGGCTGGCCGACCTCTTCACCGCGTTTCTCGCCCAGCTCCGCGACGATCTGCGGCACCGCTCCAACGCCGACCTATCGCCCGGCGACCGGATCGAGGCTGCGATCAGCGTGCCCGCGAACGCGTCGAGCTCACAACGCTTCATGACCCTGGACGCCTTCGCGCAAGCCGGCTTCGAGGTGATCGCCCTACTCAACGAGCCCTCTGCTGCGGGCTTCGAATACGCCCACCGCTACCGCTCGACGATCACATCCAAACGCGAGTACGTACTGATCTACGACCTTGGTGGCGGGACGTTCGACGCGTCGCTGCTGAAAATGACCGGCCGGCTCAACGAGGTCGTCTTCAGCGAAGGCATCCAGCGTCTCGGAGGCGACGACTTCGACGAGGCGATCCTCGAGCTCGTCCGCTCCGGAGCCGGCTTGGGCGCCGTGCCCGCCGGGACCCGTGACCAGTTGCTCGAGGAGTGCGCGGCGCGCAAAGAGGCCGTCGGCCCCAATACGCGCCGATTCCTGGCCGACCTGACCGCCGTCGACAAACTCCCGTTCACCTGCCCGATCGATGACGTGTATGCGGCGTGTAGTCCGTTGGTGGACAAGACAATTGCCGCTCTCCCCCGCGTGTTGCAAGACCGGGCCGGTGCCGACTGGTCGGAGGTCGCGGGCATCTATGTGGTGGGCGGTGCCGGCAGCTTCCCGCTGGTGGCCCGATCGTTGCGCGCCGCGTTCGACGAGAAGCGGGTCAAGCGTTCGCTGCACCCGTTCGCCGCGACCGCGATCGGTCTGGCGGCCTTCCTCGACAAGGAAGCCGGATTCGCTCTCTCCGAACGCCTTTCGCATCACTTCGGCGTCTTCCGCGAGGCCTGTGCCGGCGAGGACGTGTACTTCGATCCGATCGTGCCGAAGGGGGCCGAGCTGCCGACCGCGGGCCAGCCGCCGTTCGTCGTGACCCGCACGTACCGGGCGGCGCACAACATCGGGCACTTCCGGTTCGTGGAGTGCAGTCGGTTGCGTGACGGCCGACCCGATGGCGACGTGACACCGTACGATCCGGTCTTCTTTCCGTTCGACCCGGCTCTCGACGACGACCGGGACCTGCCACGTCAACCCGTTCACCGCAGCGACGACGGCCCGGACGTCGAGGAGCGCTACGTCATCACCTCGAGCGGCGCGGTGGAGGTCACGCTCACCACGCGGCCAGACCGCCTGAGCCGGACCTTCCGCCTGGAACGCCGCGAACTCGCCAGCGCCTAGTCCAGGTCGGGTGCCCAGGCCACGCCGTTGATGTGGCTGCCGCCGTCGACGAACAACGTGTTGCCGGTGAGGTACCGGCAGTCTTCGCCGGCCAGAAACAGCGCGACCGGGGCGATGTCGAGGAAGGGGTCGCCGATCCGGCCCATCGGGTTCATCGCGTCGGCGAAGGCAGCGATGTCGGGATTGTCGCCGAGTGCACGGATGAATGCGGCGCTCTTGGCCGCCGGGCAGATCGCATTGACGGCGATGCCGAACGGCGCCCACTCGCGGGCCGCGGTCCGGGTCAACGCGCGCAGCGCCTCCTTGGCGGCGTTGTACTCCAGGGTGCCCATGTGCGCGTTGACGCCGTTGAGGCTGCAGACGTTGATCACCCGTCCCCAGCCGCGGGATCGCATGTGCGGCAACGCGGCCCGCATTGCCCAGAACGGCCCGTAGTAGGCGACCGCGATACCGTCGCTGAGCTGCTGGTCGGTTTTGTTCTCCACCCGGCTGATCGATCCGCCGCCCCACGCGTTGTTGACGACGACGTCGATCGAGCCGTATGTCGAGACGGCCTGCGCAACGGCGCTTTCCACTTGTTCCCTGACCGAGACGTCGACCTCGGTGAACAAGCCGCCGATGGCCTCGGCCACGTCGCGGCCGCTGCGCGTATCACGCTCGGCGACAACGACTCTGGCGCCCTCTTCGGCAAACCGGCGCGCGATGGCCTCGCCGATGCCCGCTCCCGCGCCGGTGACGAGCGCGACCTTGCCGTCCAGTTGGCCGCTCATGCCGGCCTGCCCGTCGCGCCGGCGGCCAGCAGGTCGCGCGCCTGCTTAGACCCGTCCAGGGCGCGGGTCATCCGCGTGACGATCCGCCAGCCCGCGTCGGTCCGCTGCAGCGTGACGTGATTGGCACCGGCCCGCCACACTCGGTAGCCGCCGCCAACGTTGTCGTGGCGGACGACGATGGATTCACAGACCGCGATGGCCCGGTCGCCGTCGAGATGCACGCACACCGGGCCAAGGAAGTGGGCGGCGCCGCCGCCGATCATTCCCTGGTGACCGCGAGATCGCACCATCGCGGAGATACCGGCCCGGCCGCGCATCACCCGGCCGTCGACGTCGTAGTCGCCGGTCTCGGTCCACAGCCCGGCAACGGCGTCACCATCTCCGGCGTCCACCAGCGGACCGTACGACGCCATCAGGCGCCTGATCGCCAGCTCATCCTCGACCCGGCGCAGGCGCTGTTCCAGCGCCGCGAGTCGCTCCTCCACCGTCATCGGGCTTCCTCTCCGCGTGCAACAGCCGCTGCATCGTGCGATGTGCGGCGAGTACGGCCGCGGCCCGATCCGGATCGCTGCGTGCGCTGACGATCCGCTCGTTGCCGCTGACGACGTGGACGGGGCCGCGGCCGAGCCATTGCAGCCCTTCGCGCGCCACGTCGGAGGGCGCCGCGACGACGACGCCGGGGGCGTCGAAATTCAGCCCGACCCGCTCCATCGCGGGTGTGCGCGTCACCCCGAGCACCAGTTCCAGCACGTCGACGCCGTGTTCGCGGAGCTCCAGCCACAGCCCTTCGGCGAAGATTCTGGAGAACGCCTTCACGCCGCCGTACACGGTGTGGCGGGCCGACCCGAGATAGCCGGCCAGTGAGCCGAGCACCACGATGCCGCCGCGCCGCCGGGCGCGCATGGCCTGTCCGTAGTGATGCGTGAGCGCCAGTGGAGTCGAGACGTTGAGATCGATCACCCGCTGGAATTCGGTCAGGTCGCCGTCGAGGAACTCGTGACTGTGCGTGTTCGCGCCCGCGACCAGGATCAGCAGGCCGATTTCGAGTTCACCCGTCGCGGCCACGATACGGGCGCACGCACCAGGATCACTGAGATCTGTCTGCACGCAACGGATTTCAGTGCCAAACCGCCGGCACTGTTGCGCGGTGTGCTCCAGCGCGTCCGCCGAGCGGGCGACCAGCATCACATTGAGGCCCGCTTCGGCGAGCAGCAGGGCGAATTCGGCGCCGACACCTTCCGACCCGCCCGCGACCAGCGCCCACGGCCCGAACTTCGCGGTGTCGATCACCGGTCGACGCGCGGTCGACCGGTTACGAGGTGTGAACGATCAGGACGTCGACCTTGGCCCGCCGCGACACGTTGGCCGGAACCGATCCCAGCAGGCGGCCGGCGATCGTGCTCAGCCCGACATTGCCGACGACGAGCAAATCGGCGCCAACCTCTTCCGCGAGCCCTACCAGCGCGTCAACCGGGGCGCCGACGACCGAGCGCTCCTCGATGTTCTGGGCGCCCGCAGCGGCCGCGCGGTCCTTCGCCTCGCGCAGGATGGCGTAGATCGGGGCACTGCCCGAGACCTTGTAGCTCTCGTCCTTCAGAGCGTCGGCGGCCCGTGCGTCCTCGTGCTGCGGCAGGTAAGCCGTCGCCACGATCAACTTCGAGTCCGCCCCGGCGATGCCTCCAGCCCTCTCCACCGCGCGCAGCGACGAATCCGAGCCGTCGGTTCCTACGACAACGGTCCGATAGGCGGTCATTTACCCTCCCAGGTGTTGGTTGCTACGCCAACCCAAGACACTAACGCTTCGCCGCAGACAGATGGTCGGATTCGTAACACGGCAAATTTCTCGGCTATCGCTGCGCCATGCGCATTCTGACGCGCCGACCGGCATCGGCACCCTGTGCGAACCGCGATCGTCATATCGAAAAATATTGGCGAACAATGTATTTCGTTCCGTCAGCCCCCAGCGAGTCGAGTCGGCCGCCTCGCGATGTGACGTAAAAGTGTGGTGTGAGCAGGCAGGACGGGTAAGCAGGTTCACCGCTGTGGCCCTACAGTGACACACATCATGGTTGCCATCACAGTGGAGGAACGCGCTCCCGCGGTTCTCCCACCCGTCACACCACCGCGGAGCCCGGGCAGGCTGCGGGACCCGTTCTCGGTGGCGGTGCTGACCGCCCTCGTCGGCAGCGTGGCCTTGGGCCATCCGTCACTATGGTTCGACGAGAGCGCAACGATCTCCGCCTCCGCCGGCCGCTCGCTGCCCGACATGTGGAAGCTGCTGACTCACATCGACGCGGTCCACGGGCTGTTCTACCTGTTGATGCACGGCTGGTTCTGTGTCTTCCCGCCGACCGAGTTCTGGTCGCGGGTACCCAGCTGCCTCGCCGTGGGAGTCGCTGCGGCCGGCGTCGTCGTCCTGGCCAGGCAATTTCTGCCGCGGAGCACCGCGATCTACGGCGGCATCGTGTTCGCCATCCTGCCGCGGGTGACCTGGGCCGCCGTCGAAGCACGCTCGTATGGGCTGCAGGCGGTTGCAGCGGTCTGGGTGACGATCCTGCTGATCACCGCGATACGCCGCCATCGAGGCTGGCTGTGGGTGCTCTATTCACTCGCGCTGATCGTCTCGATCTTGCTCAACATCTATCTGGTGTTGCTGGTTCCGGTGCACGCCGTCGTCACGCCGATGCTGCGGCGGCAACGATCCGTCGTGGTGTGGTGGGCGATCACCTCCGCGGTGGCGGTGGGCGCGCTGACGCCGCTGATGCTGTTCGCTCATGGGCAGAGCTTCCAGGTCGCCTGGATCCATCCGCTGACCTGGCACAGCCTGCTCGACGTTTTCCTACATCAGTATTTCGACAACAGCGTTCCTTTCGCGATCGTGACCGCACTGATTTTCGTTGCCGCGCTGACGATTCGGCTCACCGGTCGCTGGCAGTCCGTCGGCGACACCCGCAGGATGCTGCTCATCTGCGCAGCATGGATGGTGGTGCCCACTGCGATCAGCCTGATTTATTCGGCGCTCAGTGATCCGTTCTACTACCCGCGGTATCTGTTCTTCACCATGCCGGCGATGGCGATCGTGATGGCGATCTGCATCGTGGCGGTGGCGCGCCGGCCACGGTGGATCGCGCTCGTTCTGGTGGCGCTCGCGGTGGCTGCCGTCCCGAATTACCTGCTGTCGCAACGACAGCGCTACGCGAAAGAAGGCTGGGACTACAGCGACGTCGCCGATCTGATCACCGCGCAGGCCGCACCCGGCGACTGCCTGCTGGTCGACAACACGGTCGGTTGGCTGCCCGGACCGGTCCGCGCCCTGCTCGCGGCCCGTCCGGCCGCCTTCGCGCCCCTGGCCGACGTCGGCCGTGGTGTTCCTGCGGCCAAGCGCGAAACGTTGTGGGACGGGCATATTGCGGCGTGGCTGATCGTCGGACGGCTGTACAAGTGCACGACGCTGTGGACGATCACTACGCACGACACCAAGCTGCCCAGTCATCAAGCCGGGGCGGCGCTGCGGCCCGGGCGGGGGCTGGATCGCGCGCCCGCCTACCTGGTGCCGAAAAACGTGGGTTTCCACATTGTCGAACGTTGGCAGTTCCATCGCACGCAGGTCATCAAATCGACGCGCTGATCACGTAACTTGGCCGTGTGGACATCCGGCTCGCCGATCCATTGTTCGGCGGCAGCGTGCAGACTGGCCGCCATCTGATCGAACTGTTCGCGGCGTTCGGACTGACGGCCATCATCGGCCTGGAACGCACGGTGCAAGGCAAGGTCGCCGGGCTGCGGACCCAGACCATCGTCGGGACATCGTCGGCCTTGATCATGCTGGTCAGCAAATATGGCTTCGGCGACGTGCTGCCCGGGCGCAGCATCGAACTCGACCCGTCTCGGGTTGCGGCGCAGGTGGTGTCGGGCATCGGCTTTCTGGGTGCGGGCATCATCATCACTCGACGCGGGGCGATACACGGGTTGACCACCGCGGCGGCGGTGTGGGAATCGGCGGCCATAGGCCTGGCGGCGGGCGCCGGCCTGCTGTTGCTGGCCGCCACGGTGGTGGCCCTACACTTCGTTAGCGCGTTGGCGTTCAGTGCGGTGGAACGTCAACTCAAATCGCGGCTCAGCGGGACGGTCCGCCTGCAGATCATCTATGACAACGGCCGAGGCGTGCTGAGGGCGATCCTGCAGGCGTGCGGAGAGCGTAACTGGCAGCTCACCGAACTCGAGGCCGACGAGGGCAACATCGACCGCGATCAGGTCGCCGTGGCGATGACCTTGTCCGGCAGCGGGATCGGCAACGCGACGCAGGTGCTCGGCGAGATCGAGGGCGTATCCGCCGTGCTCAACGCCGATGACGAACCGGACTAACCTGCTCGAAAATCATTGCGGCAGGCCGCGAACGGCACGACGGGCGGCGAGCGCACCGAGGACACCGACGACGGCGAACACAGCGAAAAGCGCCCGCGCGGCCACCACCACGCTGCCTTCCGCGCTGTTGACGACGACACCGGCCAGCCCCGCTCCGAACGCGCCGGCGATCATCTCGATCGTGTTGATCGCCGCGCCCGCGGCAGCGCCCTCCTGCTCGTCGACGCATTGCATCGCCCACGCGGACAGATGAGGCCAGCCCGAACCGAGGCCCACTCCGGTGAGCGTCAACGCCACCGCCCACGTGACGACGAAGCCGGTGGACGCGTTCTCGACCTGCGTGACGGCCGCCAGCGACAGTCCGACGGCGATGACCAACGGCGCCGCCACGACCACCCGGTTGATGGTCGTCGCACGCTTCAGCGACGCGCTGACCAGCTCGCTGATCGCCCAGCCGATGGCCAGCGCAGCGCCGAGGAAGCCTGCCACGACCGGGACTAAGTGCGCCAGACGCTGTCCGAAGAGCGGCACATACATGTCGACCATCGCGGAGATCATCAGCACCGCCAGGGCCAGATAGATCCACTTCAACGGACCCGGGCCGAACATGCTGGGCGGCAGCACTTTCACCGCCGTCCTTCGGTCTACGACGATGAAGGCGACGATCAGGATCACGCTGACCGCCAGCAACACGGCGGTCAGGGCGGCATTAGTGGGAACCTGCGCGATGCTGATCGTCAGGGCCGCGGCACTGAGCAGCAGCATCGACCAGACCGGTACCCGCAGGCCGGTTGCGGGTTGATCCGGGTCGGCGTGACCGGTCGGCAGAACCAACGGCACCAGCGCGCCCATCGCCGCCGACAACAGGGCCATCACGCCGAATGCCCAACGCCACATACCGAATTGTGCGAATAGGCCGCCGGCTGCCGGTCCCACCACCGTGGCCACGCCCCACATCGCGGACACCAGCGCCGATGCCCGGGTCCAGAGTGCGCGCGGCAGCGTGGTGGTGATCAGCGCGTAGCCCAGCCCGGCGAGCAATCCCCCGGCGGCTCCCTGCAGGGTGCGGCCCAACAGCAGGACGTCCATGCCAGGCGCGGCGGTACATATCACGCTGCCCAGCCCAAACACGGCCAGCCCCAACAGGAATGACCATCGCGCCCCGACCCGCATGAGCATCGCGTTGACCGTGGCGGCCGCAGCCACCGAGCCCAACAGATACAGCGTCGTCACCCACGCGTACAGACGTTCGCCGCCGATCTCGGCGATCGCACTCGGCAGCAGGCTAACCGTGAGGAACTCGTTGGTCGCGTACAGCGCCACCCCGCCGGCGAGCAGCGTGGAGGTGCCCACATACCTGGGGCCCAATAACGCGCTCCAGCTGTCGTCCGCCGGGGTGTCGCTCACTTGAGGCCGGCGGCGTCCATTCCGCGGAGCTCCTTCTTGAGATCGTGGATCTCGTCGCGGAATCGAGCGGCCAACTCGAACTGCAGGTCGCGGGCCGCAGTCATCATCTGCTCGGTGAGATCCTTGATCAGGTCGGCCAATTCGGCCCGCGGCATGTTCGCGGTGTCGCGCCCCTCGAAGACGCCGGCGCTGACCGCGCGACCGGGCTCGCCCGGTGCTCGGCGGCCGCGGGACGAGTTGCGGCCGGAGCCGCCGATTTCCACCCCGGCGGTGTCGTCGGCCTCGCGGTAGACCTGGTCGAGGATGTCGGCGATCTTCTTGCGCAGCGGCTGCGGGTCGATGCCGTGTTCTTCGTTGTAGGCGACCTGCTTGGCCCGGCGTCGATCGGTCTCGTCGATCGCCTCTCGCATCGAGTCGGTGATCTTGTCGGCGTACATGTGGACCTCGCCCGACACGTTGCGCGCCGCGCGGCCGATGGTCTGGATCAAGCTGCGCGACGACCGCAGGAAGCCTTCTTTGTCGGCGTCGAGGATGGCGACCAACGACACCTCCGGCAGGTCGAGGCCCTCGCGCAGCAGGTTGATGCCGATCAGCACGTCGTAGTCACCCATCCGCAGCTGACGCAGCAGCTCCACTCGTCGCAGCGTGTCGACCTCGGAATGCAGGTAGCGCACACGGATGCCGAGTTCGAGCAGGTAGTCGGTGAGATCCTCGGCCATCTTCTTGGTCAGCGTCGTCACCAGGATCCGCTGGTCGGCCTCGGCGCGCTTGCGGATCTCGCCGATCAGATCGTCGATCTGGCCCTTGGTCGGCTTCACCACGACCTTCGGGTCGACCAGTCCGGTCGGGCGGATGACCTGCTCGACGAATTCACCGGCGGCCTGGCTCAGCTCGTAGGGACCTGGCGTCGCCGACAGGTACACCGTCTGCCCGATCCGGTCGGCGAACTCCTCCCAGGTCAGCGGCCGGTTGTCGCACGCCGACGGCAGCCGGAAGCCGAACTCGACCAGGTTGCGCTTGCGCGACATGTCTCCCTCGTACATGCCGCCGATCTGCGGCACCGTGACGTGCGACTCGTCGATCACCATCAGGAAGTCTTCGGGGAAGTAGTCGATCAGTGTCGCCGGCGGCGAACCGGGACCGCGGTCGTCGATGTGCCGCGAATAGTTCTCGATCCCGGAGCAGAACCCGACCTGTCGCATCATCTCGACGTCGTAGTTGGTCCGCATCCGCAGCCGCTGAGCCTCCAGCAGCTTGCCCTGACCCTCCAGTTCGGCGAGCCGCTCCTCGAGTTCCTTCTCGATGGTCGAGATCGCGTGGGCCATCCGTTCCGGTCCGGCGACGTAGTGCGTGGCCGGGAAGACCCGCAGCGAGTCAACCTGGCGCACAACGTCGCCCGTCAGCGGGTGCATGTAGTACAGGGCCTCGATCTCGTCGCCGAAGTACTCGATGCGCAGCGCCAGTTCCTCGTAGGACGGGATGATCTCGACGGTATCGCCGCGCACTCGGAACGATCCGCGGGTGAACGACATGTCGTTGCGGGTGTACTGCACGTCGACCAGTAGTCGCAGCAGCCCGTCGCGCGGTACATCGCTGCCGACCTTCAATTCCACCGACCGGTCGAGATATGACTGGGGGGTTCCGAGGCCGTAGATGCACGACACCGACGCGACCACCACGACATCGCGGCGCGACAGCAGCGACGACGTCGCGGAGTGCCGCAGCCGCTCGACATCGTCGTTGATCGAGCTGTCCTTCTCGATGTAGGTGTCGGTCTGCGCGATGTACGCCTCGGGCTGGTAGTAGTCGTAGTACGAGACGAAGTATTCAACGGCGTTGTGCGGCAACATCTCTCGCAGCTCGTTGGCCAGCTGCGCGGCCAGCGTCTTGTTCGGCGCCATGACCAGTGTTGGTCGCTGCAGCCGTTCGATGAGCCACGCGGTGGTGGCCGACTTACCCGTACCGGTGGCGCCCAGCAGTACGACGTCACGCTCCCCTGCCTCGATCCGTCGTTGCAGATCGTCGATCGCGGTCGGCTGATCACCCGCGGGCGAGTAGGGGCTGACCACCTCGAATCGGCCGCCGGCCCGCACCATGTCCTCGACAGGGCGGTATTCGGAGTGCGCAAGCACTGGATGTTCGGTAGCAAACGCCATGCTCACCAGGGTAGAGCGGTCCACCGACATCCGGCGCGGCCGTGTTGCGGGGGTCCGACTCCAGCGGGGACGATGTGTTCGTCGACGACCTTGAGCGTCACACGGCCGATAAACAAGGAGCGCACGTGAAGCTTGCCGACTGCCCAGTCCTTCCCGACGAGGCGGGCAACGCGCTGAGCACGGATCGCGGCCTGGGCTGGCGCCTGGCGCGAGAGGCCGGCCCGGTGTTGCGGCATCCCGGGGCCGATCGGGGATTTGGCAACTGGGTGTTCGTCGTTGGTCGGGACGAAGTGCTGCCGCATCTCGACGACGCACGAATGGAGGGCACCCGTGCTCTTCCCGAGCGCGATCTCCGTGCCCACCAGACGCTGTTTGCGCCCAAGTCGGCTCACGACATTGCGGCGGTATTCCGTCCGACCGCCGTCGAACTGATCGATCGTTTCGTCGCCGCCGGCGGTGGTGACGCGGTGGCAGAGGTGACCACCCCGATGGCCGCCGCCGTGTTCGACATCGTGGCGCGGCGGCAACTACTGCCCGTCGAGTTGTTGAACGGCCAATCCGGTCGGGTGTTTTTCGAAGCGTGCCGCAACCTGTTCAAGCACGCCGGTTGGCACCTGTTCGAGCTGGCCCGCAGGCCCGAACTGCGCGAGGTGCTTCGTCGTCAGCCTGAGCTGATCCGCAGGTTCGTCGAAGAGGTCCTGCGGTTGGAGCCGATGGTGCCGATCTGCCAGCGCTTCACGTCCCAGCCGACGACCGTCGGTGAGGTTGAACTGCCGGCACAGGTGGTGGTGATGTTGTGCATCGGCGCGGTGCAGCGGGACGGCAGCGACAAGTTGTCCACCGATGATCTCGTGATCGACAGTCGCGCACACCGGCATTGGAGCCTGGGTGCGGGGTCCATGCGTTGCCGGGGCGGACATATCGTCCGGCAGGTGCTGCGGGTGCTGGTCGAGGAGTGGGTCGATCGGGCCGCGCATCTGGAGCCGGCGCCCGGTTTCCGGCCGGCAACCGAGTTCCCCGCGACTCAGGCCGCCTTGTGGCTGCCGCAGCTACCGCTGGTGACGAGGGCATAGTCCGCCCGGTCAGCTGTGCTGGCTGCTCCACACCCGGGTGCCGGGGTCGCATTCGATCAGGTGTCCGTCCTCGGACTTGGACATGGTGAACACCGGAACGTCGGTGCACGAGGTGCCGACCGGATGCACGCCCGAGGTCGACGGCGCCTTGTCCCACCTGTTGGCCTCGCAGACCACCTGCTCGTTGGACGTCGAGTCGTAGCCGAGCTTGTCGATGTCGGTGCACGGACCGCCCAGCACCGACGGGGTCGGCGCCCCGATCGGCGCGGAGGTCTGGTTGGCTGCCCTGGCCGGATCGGCCACGGCTACGGCCGGTGGAGCGTCGCCGGTGCGGGCCGCGACCACCGGAATCCGCAAAGTCGCTCCCTGTGAACCGCATTCGTTGCTCTGCACGGCCTGGGTCTGCACGCCGCGCAGCGTGCCGTCCGGTTCGGGCGTCAGCGTCCACACCACGGTCTCGGACTGTGTGACCATCGGCGCGCCGCGCGCCTTGCGGCACTGCGCCTGGATCTGCCGCGGCTCGCTCTGCCAATGTCCGTCGACGAAATGCAGCACCCCGGTCTTGCCGGTTCCGGTGCCCTTCGCGATCTGGTGGCTGGTGTCGTCGAGTTTGGTGCCCGTCGCCGCGCAGCCCGCCGCGGTGCACGCCGAGGAGAAGGCCCACCACGTGGTGTCGCTGCCGTTGGTGCGGATGACACCGTTTGACGTCTGCTTCGCGCGGTCGTAGTCGAGCCGGTAGCTGCCGCTCAGCGGCGGCGCGGCCAGCGCGGACCCGGACGTCGATGTCTTGTTGACCTGCGGTGGCGACGCGGTGTTCGCCAGCGGCTGGTCGTCCCACGAGAAGAAGGAGATCGCCCACGTCACGGTCAGCGACAGCAGGGCAAGGACCAGCGCGGCCGCGAGACCAGTCTTCAGCGACAGCTTCCGCCGTCCCGTCGCCGCCTTCGGTCGCCGGATCACCGGCCGTGGGCGGACCGCCACGGCGCAGCCGCTGACTTGGTCGCTGAAGGCGGAGGCGAACTGACGGCACCGCCCGTAGCGATCCGTGGGGTCCTTGGCCAGCGCTGTGAAAAACACCTCGTCGAGCCCGGCCAGGTCGGGCCGGTAGTCACTGAGCCGCGGCGGCGCGGCATGCAGGTGTTGGCTGATCACCGCGACGGGGTTGGAGTTCTGGAACGGCGGCACGCCGGTGAGCAGATGGAACGCCGACGCGGCCAGCGCGTACTGATCGGCGCGGCCGTCGATGTTCGACCCGACCAGTTGCTCGGGGGCGGCGTAGGCCACCGTTCCCACCGCGACGTTGGTCTCGGTGATCCCGCTGATGTCGGCGAGCTGGCGGGCAACACCGAAGTCCGCCAACAGGATTCGATGGTCATCCTCGTCGGGATGGGTCAGCAGGATGTTGGCGGGTTTGACGTCGCGGTGCAGCAGGCCGCGGGCGTGCGCGTAATCGAGCGCGCCGGCCACGGCGGCGACGATCGCGCAAACGTCCCGCTCGGGCATCCCGCCGCGGAACCGTTCACGCATCAAGCGGGCGGCGTCGGTGCCCTCGACGTAGTCCATCGCGATCCAGAGATGACCGTCGAACTCGCCGCGGTCGTGCACCGCGACGATGTGCGGATGCCACAGCGTCGCGGCCAAGTCGGCTTCGCGGTTGAAGCGCTCGCGGAACTCGGCGTCGGCCGTGGTGCCCTCGCTCAGGATCTTGAGCGCGTCGCGGCGCGGCAGTCGGGGGTGCTTGGCGAGGTACACGTCCGCCATTCCTCCGGAGCCGAGCGGTCGCAGGATCGTGTAGCCGGCGAATGACGTCGGGGTGGCCAGCGCCCCATCCGACGGGGCACCGGTGCCGCGACGGACGGCGACGGGCTCTCGTTGCGGCCGCGACCCGATCAGCGGGACGCGGGTCAGCAGGCGGGTGATCCCGAGGTCGGGAAGTGAGGCGTAGCCGCGTTCGAGCAGGCTGCGGGAACGTGGCAGCTCCGAGGATTGAGCAAGCTCGGCGGCGGTCGGCCCTGACCCGGCCGCCCAGCGCTCGGTAGCTCTGTTCGCCTCGTCCACCGGCACGTCCCCCTTTCTTCGCTCGCTTGGCGAGTGGTTCACCACTTTCTCCGAATACCCTCCGGAATGAAAACGTGAATCGCTTGCGGGCTCGGCACTTTCGTCATCCCCCATGGCGCAGCGTTATCCGCAGAACTGGCTCACCCTTGACGATGATGCCGCCAGTAGCGGTGCTCTCCTGTTGTGCCGCTTATGAAATAGCTGTGAATCGAGCCTTGGTCAGCAGCTCGCGGCAACACATAGGGGAATCACAGTGCGTCACATGGAAGGCACACTCCCGTGCAGTCGATACTGGAGTGGTGAGTCGACCAGCCCCGCCCAATCTGACCATTTGGCACAACGGTTCTGAAAGCACCTTCGTGCCGGGTCACGACGTCATCGTCGGGCGCGACCTGCGGGCCGACGTTCGGATCGCCGACCCGCGCATTTCTCGCGCGCATCTGATCCTGCGTTACGAACAAGGCAAGTGGGTCGCCATCGACAACGGCTCGGTGAACGGCACTTTCGTCAACGGGTACCGGCGACCGGTGGTCGACATCCACGACGGGGAAAGCATCCACATCGGCAACGCCGGCGGGCCGCAGCTGACATTCAAGATCGGACCACGTCGCGGTAAAGGCGCGCCACCGTCGGCCGGCGGTCCCCCGGCGAACGCACAGCAGACGATGACCTGGTCGACTCCGGCGAGGCCGACGCCACCCGTTCCGCCGGCCAGGCCGCCCGCTCAGGCACCACAGGGCCGACCCGCTCCGCCACCCCGGCCGGCGCCGCCGCTGCCGCCCTCCGAATATCCGACGACCGCGCGGGCCGGACGCCGGCCCGGCGGTCCGCCGCCCGATCAGGTCACGGTCGTCAACGCACGGTCGGCGCCCCTGCACTACGAGGTGTCGCCCATCGAGGTCACCATGCTCGGTGCACGCGCCGCCGAAGATGCGAACTTCGCCACCCGCTTCGTCAAACGCATCGCGCCGCGGGCGACGCCGTCGTCGAAGCCGGCCGGTGCGGTGACGATCGGCCGGGCCGCGGACAACGACATCGTCGTTCCGGACGTGCTGACCTCGCGGTATCACGCGACGCTGACCCTGACGCCGCTCGGCACCGAGATCCGCGACACCAGCGTCAACGGCACGTTCGTCAACGGCACCCGGGTCGGATCGGCAATCCTCAGCGAAGGCGACGTCGTCACCGTCGGCAACATCGATCTGGTGGTCGAGGGCGGCCTGTTGGTCCGGCGCAGCGAAACCGAGGCGGCGACCAAAACCGGTGGCCTCGAAGTGCGGAACGTGCAGTACGTCGTCGAGAACGGCAAAAAGTTGCTCAGCGACATTTCGCTGACCGCGAGGCCCGGGACGCTGACCGCGGTGATCGGTGGGTCCGGCGCCGGGAAGAGCACGCTGGCCCGGTTGATCGCCGGCTACACGACGCCCAGCGGCGGGTCGGTGACCTTCGAGGGCCACGACATCCACGCCGAGTACGCCTCGCTACGCAGCCGGATCGGCATGGTCCCGCAGGACGACGTCGTGCACCGACAGCTGACGGTCAATCAGGCGCTCAGTTACGCCGCCGAGCTGCGGCTGCCGCCCGACACCAGCACGGCCGACCGGACCAAGGTCGTCTCGCAGGTGCTCGAGGAGCTCGATCTGACCAAGCACGCCGATACCCGGGTCGACAAGTTGTCCGGCGGGCAGCGCAAGCGCGCCTCGGTAGCCCTCGAGCTGCTCACCGGCCCGTCGCTGCTGATGCTCGATGAGCCCACCTCGGGACTGGACCCGGCGCTGGACCTGCAGGTCATGACGATGCTGCGGCAACTGGCCGACGCCGGGCGCGTGGTCCTGGTCGTCACCCACTCCTTGTCATATCTCGATGTCTGCGACCAGGTCCTCCTGATGGCACCCGGCGGCAAGATGGCCTACTGCGGGCCGCCCGACGGCATCGGCGACGTGATGGGAACGACCAACTGGGCCAAGATCTTCAGCCAGGTCGGCGCCGACCCGGACGAGGCCAACCGCCGCTTCCGCGAGCGCGAGCAAGCGCAGCCGCCGTCCACGTCGGACCAGCCGGCCGACCTCGGCGAGCCGGCGCACACCAGCGTGCCTCGACAGATCTCGACGATCGCGCGGCGGCAGGTCCGGCTCGTCGTCGCCGACCGGGCCTACTTCGTGTTCTTGGCTCTGCTGCCGTTCATCCTGGGTGCGCTCTCGTTGACCGTGCCGGGCAGCACGGGATTCAAGCCCGCGACCCCGCACGGGACGCCGGACGAGGCCGCGCAGATCCTCGCATTGCTGCTGCCGGCAGCGGCGTTCATGGGTGTCGCTTTGACGATTCGCGACCTGGTCGGCGAGCAGGCCATCTTCCAGCGTGAGCAGGCGGTCGGCCTGTCGACTACGGCATACCTGCTGGCCAAGACGCTGGTGTTCTGCGGGTTCGCCATCCTGCAGGCCGCCATCGTCACGACAATCGTGGTGGGCGGTAAAGGTGCGCCGAGCCAGGGCGCCGTGCTGCTCGGGCACTCCGCGGTGGCTGCAACCGGCGAGCTGTTCCTGACGGTCGCGGCGGCCTGTGTCGCCTCCGCCGTTCTCGGCCTGGCCATCTCGTCGCTGGTCCGGTCGAGCGAGCAGATCATGCCGTTGTTCGTCGTCGCGGTGATGGCGCAGTTGGTGCTGTGCGGCGGCATGGTCCCGGTCACCGGGCGGATCGGCCTGGACCAGCTGTCGTGGGTGATGCCAGCGCGCTGGGGTTATGCGGCGGCCGCATCGACGGTCGACCTGCGGCACCTGGTACCGCCGACGCTGCTCCCCCAGGACCAGTTCTGGCAGCACACGAGACATTTCTGGCTGATGGACATGGGCATGCTGGCCGGCCTGACGGTCTTCTACGCCTGCTTCGTCCGCTGGAAGATCCGGCTTCGGCGGTAATGCATCCGCCCAAGCGCGAGACATTCGACCTGCGCGCCCACACCAACACCGATCCCAAGGGCGTCGTGCGGGCCGTGGACGAGTACGTGGTCCAGCCGTGGGGCCTGTATCTGGCCCGTCCCACACCGGGCCGCGCCCAATTCCACTACCTCGAGTCGTGGCTGCTGCCATCGTTGGGCTTGCGCGCCAACATTTTTCACTACAACCCGGGCCATGAACGCGATCACGACCTTTACCTGGACATCGGCGAATACGCGCCCGGCCCCGATGAGTGGAGCTCCGAGGACCACTATCTCGATCTGGAGCTCCGCACCCACGCCGGCGTCGATCTGCAGGACGTCGACGAGTTGCTGGACGCCGTGCGACACGGCCTGGTTGCCCCCGAGGTCGGTGAGCTGGCCGTGCAGCGCGCAGTGCGCGCCGTCGACGGTCTGGCCCGCAGTAACTACGACCTCACGGCCTGGCTGACCGGCGAGGGCATGCAGATCGCGTGGCGCTGATCAAGCGAAACGCATTGCCGTGCAGCCCCTTTAGACAGAAAGCAACCGCTCGAAGAACGCGCGGTAGTGCATGAGGGCGAGCCGGAGGTCTTCGGTCGACGCTTTCTCGCCTCGCGACCACTGCTGTTCCAGCCGTGAGCGTGCATCGGAGAATCCGTGGGTGAGTTGCTCGACCAGGTCGGAGACTAAACCGTCCGCCTTCTGTACGCATTCCTTCGGGTCATCGACGAACGCTGCTTGAACGCCCGCCCAGCGTTCACGCAGATCGGCCAACTCGTCGTCAGCGAAAAGAATGTCGTCGGAGGATGATTCGCGTATCGGGGACTCAACGGGAGCTTCCGCTACCGATGCCGTCGTGTCATCGTTGGGCGTCAACGGTGGCTCCGAGACAGCCACTGCAGGCTCGTCGGACGTGTCGGTCAGTATGGGTTCGTCATGGGTGGTCATGCGCTTCTCTCCTGTGATGTGTCGCTGTCGGCAGAAGTCTCGAGCAGCTTCTCGAACAGCGCCCGGTAATGCACGAACGCCTTGCGCTGTTGCTCAGTGTCGGCGTGCTGCTCTGAAACGTGGATACCGTGTGCCGCCCGGTAGTTGTCCACGACCTGCGGGTGGTCGACGGAAATGTCAGCGGCCCGCCGCTCGAAATCGTCGACAGGATAACCACGTTCGCGCATCACCTCGGTCACTAGACGGTCCGCGTCTCCGACGGCGGTCGCGGGGTTGTCCACGAATCCGGCCTGTACCTCTTGCCAGCCCGCGGTGAACGCGGAGTGCGCCGAGGGTGAGAGGGCGACGATGTCGAGCTTGTCCCGCTTGCGTTCGCGCGTGGTGAGTTCGCGCACGGCACCCTTCTCGCTTCCTTTCTCGTCGACGACCCGCTCGTACTCGGGTCCGTAGTGCTGTTTGAGCCGCTTGGTTTTGGTGCGGAAGTTGACCATGCCGATCACGACAACCGCGGCGGTGACGAAGACGACCGCTACGGCCGCGATCACGATCCATTCCCAGATAGGCATCGCGTGCTCCTTTCAACGTGTGTCGAATAACCCACCGGCCGGCAAAGCAAACGCATTTCGCTGATGCGCGGCACCGCCTCGTCGGGCGAGCGGGTGTCCCGGTCAGAAGTAATGCCGCCGGCCACCGATGGCCCGTCCGGTGCCGCCCAGGATCGCCAGGATTGCGCCGACAACCAGGGCGACGATGCCGAGGGTCCACAGGATGGAGATCTTGAGTACGAATCCCGCGATGAGCAGGATGACGCCGAGAGTGATCATGTTTCGAGCCTTTCCTCCAGCGACGGTTGGTCCGTCGGTTCGGATTCAGTCGACCACTCCTTTGGGGGGTACAACTACACCCTTAGGGAGGTAATCTCCCTAACATGCCGCAAGCTCCCGCAGCGCCGATCACCGTCGCGCTTGTCGACGACTACGACGTCGTCGTCAAAGGTGTGGCCAACATGCTCGACCCCTACAGCGACCGCATCGTGATCGCAGAACTCGACTCCACCACGTCCGTCAAGGACGAGGTGGACATCGTGTTGTACGACTCTTTCGCGCAACCGGAATCCGACCACGAAGAGATCAAAGTATTGGTCGCCAACCCTCGCGCCCACCGAGTTGTGGTTTATACGTGGAACTTTCACCCCGACCTCGTCCACAGCGCCCGGCAGCAGGGCGCCGAGGGGTATCTGTCGAAAACGCTGCCAGCGCGTGACCTGGTGGCGGCGCTGGAGGCCGTGCATGCCGGCGAAGTGGTCATCAGCGACGTCGCAACGCGGGCACGGAGCGCGCCCGGTCTGGACTGGCCGGGGCGCGGTGAAGGTCTCAGTGAACGCGAGGCGGAAATCTTGGCGCTCATCACCCAGGGCATGAGTAACGCCGACGTCGCCCGCTTGACGTATCTGAGCCCTAACACGGTGAAGTCGTACATCCGCTCGATCTACCGCAAGCTCGGGGTCGGCAGCCGCACTCAGGCCGTGCTGTGGGGCGTGGACCATGGGTTCACCCCTGACCACCATCGGATCGAACACTGGCGGGGCGGACCGTGATGTCCTCACAGCGGTTCTGCAGTTTCCGAGACGGGGCCGGGCGGGTACCGACACCTAATGGCTTTCCGCAATCACCGGTCTGATCGGCGTACCGGGCCAAGCCCCGACCCACGGGGACGTCAGCCGCGCCGCGGGCGATCAAGCAAGCGAGGTCCACGTTTCGTCATCCAGCACCATGAGGAACGCGAGGACTACTACGACTTTCGTCTCGAGATCGACGGCACCCTCGTGTCCTGGGCGATCCCTCGCGGGCCGGAAGTCAGCCCGCAGGATCGCAGGATGGCCCGCCGCACCGAGGATCACCCGCTGGACGACGTCGAAACCGCGGCCGACGACGACGTATTCGTCTGGGACTGCGGCACCTACGCCAACAGCACCGGGCGCGCGATGACGACCTGCCTATGCCGCGGGCACCTGGCCTTTTTGTTGAACGGCGAAAAGTTGCACGGCGGATACGCGCTGACCCGGGTCCGCGAGGGTGCAGAGGAGACGTGGCTGCTGGTCAAGCGCCGCGACGACGTTGCGGACGCGGTGAATCGCCTGAACGGGTAACGGTAATCTGTGCGGTCATGGGCATGAAGCGCAGCTGGATGGTGGTCGCCACAGTGGTTGCCGGTGCGCAGCTGATTCCCGCGACCGCGCGGGCCGATCTACACAACGTCGTCTACATCGCGCGGGTGGACGGCGTGGCTCCCGGCAGCGTGGCCACCTTCATCACCGCCGACAACCAGACGAACATGGCCCAGCTGGGTTCGTTACCGGGCAGCTCGTTCCAGGCCAACGCCGTGCTGCCCGACCCGCACCACGCCGGCATGCAGGTGGCGGTCAGGTGGCCGTACTCGGCGAATGTGCACTGCGAGATCGACGTCGACGACAAGGTCTTCGTCCAGGTCGACCAGGTCGCACACCCGGCCCCCGGCAGCACCGACCCGATGAACGGCGTGGTGCCCTGCGGCGCACCGCTGCCTAACCCGACGCCGTAGGCCCCCAGCCCGTCGCGTCGGCCCAGGCCCATGCCTCGCGGTAGGCGTGGCCGAACCACGGCTCCTTGGCGGTGATGTAGTCAGTGGCCCGCTGGGCCTCGCGCTTGACGGCCAGATAGCTTTCTCGCGCTTCAGGATTGGCGGTCAGCCAGTCGACGAACAGCAGCGCGAACTGCTGATTGGGCCAGCCGTCGACGCGGACGTGGACATTGGTCGGCCGACCAGGATCGGCCGACGCGTGAATCCGCTTCTGCCACAACGAGTCATCGTCGGCGTGGTCGAACTCGGCGACGGTGCTGCGGGTATCTGGCTTGGGCTCGTCAACGGTGATCGGCAGGCGGACGTAGCCCGCGCCGCTCAGCGCATCGGCCAACTCGTCCGCGTCCTTCAACGAGGCGACTGTCACCTGCATGTCGATCACGTCCTTGGCGTCGAGATCCGGCACCGACGTCGATCCGACGTGGTCGATGCGAACGGCGCGGTGGCCGCAGGCCGTGTTCAACCGTGCCGCGATCCGGCGGGCCTGATCCGGCCAGGAAGGGTCGTGGGGCACCAGCACCGGTTGCGCGCGGGCTGGCTCACCCGCGTCGAGGTTCTGCTCGAACGGGGCGATCCTCTGCCGCCACAAAGTGCGGGCCTGCTCGACCAATTCGGCTGCGCTGCCGGAATTGTCGAGCCACACGTCGGCAACCGCGCGACGCTGTTCCTCGCTGGCCTGTGCCTTGATCCGGGCCCGGGCGTCCTCTTCGCTGAAGCTCCGGTGCTCGATCAGCCGCTTCACCCGTAGGTCCTCGTCGGCGTTCACGATGATCACCAGCGGGAACATCGGCGCCATGCCGGATTCCACTAACAGCGGGATGTCCTCCACGATCACCGCGTCGTCGCCGGCCGCTGCGATCAACTCGGCGCGGCGCTTACCGACCAGCGGATGCACGATGCCGTTCAGCGTCTGACGCTTCTCCTCGTCGCTGAAGGCGATCGAGGCCAGCGCCGGCCGGTTGAGCGAGCCGTCGTCGGACAGGATCTGGTCGCCGAACGCCTCGACGAGCTTGGCCAATCCCTCGGTGCCCGGCTCGACGACTTCGCGGGAGATCACATCGCCGTCGACGACTATTCCGCCGAGATCGTTGAAGGTGGACGAGACAGTCGACTTTCCGGCGCCGATACCGCCGGACAGGCCAATGCGCAGCACCGCACCAGTGTGTCAGGGTACCGGAATGACGAACGCCCCGACTCGTGGAGCCGGGGCGTTCGCAAGGATTTGACTATTAGGCGCTGCCTGCCAGCTTCTCCCGTAGAGCGGCGAGCTGCGCGTCGCTGGCCAGAGAGCCACCGGTGGGCGTGTCGTCGCTCGACGAGCTGCTGGACTGCGGGCGAGCGGCCTCTTCGGCCTCGGCAGCGGCGAACTTCTCCATCTGCGCGGTGTGCATCTTGTGGCGGCGCTCGGCCTCGGCGTAGCGCGCCTCCCACTCGGTGCGCTGCGTGTCGAAACCTTCGAGCCACTCGTTGGTCTCGGCGTCGAAGCCCTCGGGGAAGATGTAGTTGCCCTGGTCGTCGTAGCTGTCGGCCATGCCGTACTTGGCGGGGTCGAACTCCTCGGTGTAGTCCTCGTTGGCCTGCTTGAGGCTCAGCGAGATCCGGCGACGCTCGAGGTCGATGTCGATGACCTTGACCATCGCGTCGTCACCGACGGCGACCACCTGGTCGGGCACCTCGACGTGGCGCTCAGCCAACTCGGAGATGTGCACCAGACCCTCGATGCCCTCTTCGACGCGGACGAACGCACCGAACGGCACCAGCTTGGTGACCTTGCCGGGCACGATCTGGCCGATGGCGTGGGTACGGGCGAAGTGCCGCCACGGGTCTTCCTGAGTCGCCTTGAGCGACAACGAGACCCGCTCGCGGTCCATGTCGACGTCGAGCACCTCGACGGTGACCTCGTCGCCGACCTGCACCACCTCGGACGGGTGGTCGATGTGCTTCCAGGACAGCTCGGACACGTGCACCAGGCCGTCGACACCGCCGAGGTCGACGAATGCACCGAAGTTGACGATCGAGGAGACGACACCCTTGCGGATGGCCCCCTTCTGCAGCTGGTTGAGGAATTCGCTGCGCACCTCGGACTGGGTCTGCTCCAGCCACGCGCGACGGGACAGCACAACGTTGTTGCGGTTCTTGTCCAGCTCGATGATCTTGGCCTCGATCTCCTTGCCGATGTACGGCTGGAGATCGCGGACGCGGCGCATCTCGACGAGCGATGCGGGCAGGAAGCCACGCAGGCCGATGTCGAGGATCAGGCCACCCTTGACGACCTCGATGACGGTGCCCTTGACGGCCTCGTCCTTTTCCTTGAGGGCCTCGATGGTGCCCCAGGCGCGCTCGTACTGGGCGCGTTTCTTGGACAGGATCAGGCGGCCCTCTTTGTCCTCTTTGGTGAGGACCAGGGCTTCGACTTCATCGCCTACGGAAACGACCTCGTTGGGGTCGACATCGTGCTTGATGGACAGTTCGCGGGAGGGAATGACGCCTTCGGTCTTATAACCGATGTCAAGCAGGACTTCGTCACGGTCAACCTTGACGATGGTCCCTTCGACGATGTCGCCATCGTTGAAGTACTTGATTGTTTTGTCGATGGCGGCGAGAAAATCCTCGCTCGAGCCAATGTCGTTGACGGCTACTTGCGGCGAGGTGACGGTGGGACTCGGCATATTGTTGGGTTGCTCCGGACAGGTTGAGGTCGTAGGGACAATGCTGATTTCAATTCGATAGTCCGGAATTGCGGCCGGACTACCGCCTAAGGCTACTCGACTAGGCCTATGCAGGACAAACCCGGCCCACCGCTATCGAGGTTGGTGCCGCTTCCGAGAGCGGGCGCCGACTGGCAGGCACCGCTACCGAAGTGAGCGACAAGCCGCGCCCTCAGCACTTTGGTACCGCGAACGTCACACATACACGCCTCGTTGCGCATCCTCCGCGCACCCAAGGGTTTCCAAAAAATTCCTTTAAGAATCCTCCAAGACGTCCGGCGCAACGTACCGGTTGGGAACGGCCCGCTAGGTCGCCACCGCACGACGGCAACGCGTGTTGACCGTCGAAACCCAACCAACAACGACGGGAAAGAGAAGATGAAGAAGTCAGTTATCGCGGCGGTGGCGGCGAGCTTGGTCGCCGCCCCGACCTCGCTACTAGTCGCCACCGCGCCGGTTGCGGGAGCCTGGTGCAACCCCTGGTTCCCCGCATCGTGCTACGTGATACCGCAGGTGCCGCGGTACCACCCGCAGATGCCGCAGGTGCAGGTGCCTCAGTACCACCCAGCACAGGTGCCGCAGTATCACCCGCCGGCTCAGGTACCGCAGTACCACCCACCGGCGCCCCAGCACCCGCAGATTCCGCAGCAGCACCCGCAGGTTCCGCAGCAACACCCGCAGGTCCCGCAGCAACACCCGCAGGTCCCGCAGCAACACCCGCAGGTTCCCCAGCAGCACCCGCAGGTTCCCCAGCAACACCCGGGCCAGCAACCGCTACACCCGGGCGAGCAACAGCACCCGCAGGCTCCGCAGCAACAGCACCCAGGCCAGCAACCTCAGCACCCGGGCCAGCAGCCGCAACACCCGGGTCAGCAGCCGCTGCACCCCGGCCAGCAACCTCAGCACCCAGGTAGTAGTGGGCCTGGCAAGGCTGCGCTGGTAGCAGCGCCGAAGGGCCTTGGCGCGGAGCCGAAGGCGATCGCGGCGGCCAAGTCGGCCCCGCCGGTGCGGATCAAGCCGGCCGCCCCGCCGAAGTCACCGAAGCGAGTGGACTTCAACCACCAGGTACAGAACGTGATCAGCCACCATGGCCACAACCTGGACGTCGTGACGGCCGGCAACCACTCGCTGGTCCGCCCCCGCCACTGGGATTACATCGACTACGACGTCTATCACCGCCCGATCCTGTACAACCCGATCAAGGAGGCTATGACCTTCCGCTACTTCTATGGCGGCGCGTTCCGCGATTTGTACATTCCCGCCGGTGGCCGGATTGTGCTGGATGCCATCAACGCCGGTGTCTATCCGTTCACCGCGGTCGGCGACGACTATCTGACAGCGGGCAGCTTCGACGGCGGGGCCTGGTCACCGCCGGATGGTTGGGCCGGCCCTCCTCCGGCGGATTACATCGCGCCGCAAGCACCGGTGCAGTTGGCTGATGTCACAGCCTTCGTCCCGGCCGAGAATCAGTCCGTCCAGGTCGGCAAGGTGCTGATGGTCGGTCACGACGACACCCAGCCCGCGGGAAGCCAGGACACCTTCATGTTGGACGACACCACGTTGGGGTGGGGTCAGGCCAACGATCCGCGGAATGGCGGTCAGATCACCGTGACCAAGACGCAGCCTCTGCCGGGAGTCGGCCCGACCGACAACGGCAACTCGCTGGTGACGCTCGCCTCTCACGAGCAACCCATGCAGCCCAAACACAACTGGCTGCCCTGGACGCTGGGTGGATTGCTCGCATCAGCGCTGGGCGTGGGTGCCTGGGGGGCACGGCGGTTCCACCGAAAGTTGGAGGTGACACCAAGCCCGTCGTCGGGCGTGTGAGCTAACTCTCGGACAAGGGCCGGGTGACGAGCAATCAACTCGCACCCGGCCTTTGCCGCTGTCTACACCGAACGTCAGTGGGCGGCGCTGTCCCAGCTCGGTCCGTAGCCCACCGAGACCTCCAAGGGCACGTCAAGCGGGTAGGCGCCGCCCATCTTGTCGCGCACGAGCGCCTCGAGCTGCTCGCGCTCACCCTCGGCGACCTCGAACAACAGCTCGTCGTGGACCTGCAGAAGCATGCGGGACGCGAGGCCGGCGTCGGTGAGCGCGTTGTCGACCTCGATCATCGCCACCTTGATGATGTCGGCGGCGCTGCCCTGGATCGGCGCGTTGAGCGCCGCTCGTTCGGCCGCCTCGCGGACGTTGCGGTTGCTGCTGTCCAACTCGGGCAGGTAGCGCCGGCGGCCGAAGACGGTCGAGGTGTAGCCGTCCTTGCGGGCCTGCTCGACGACGTTGTACAGGTAGTCGCGGATGCCCCCGAACCGGGCGAAGTACTGGTCCATCTGCTCTTTGGCTTCTTCGGTGGAGATCTTCAGCTGGGCGGATAACCCGTAGGCGCTCAACCCGTAGGCCAGGCCGTAAGACATCGCCTTGACCCGGCGCCGCAGTTCGGCGGTGACCTCGTCGATCGGCACGCCGAAGGCCCGCGACGCCACGAACGAGTGCAGGTCCTCCCCGGTGTTGAAGGCTTCGATCAGCCCCTCGTCCTTGGACAGGTGCGCCATGATCCGCATCTCGATCTGGCTGTAGTCGGCGGTTATCACTTCGGTGTAGCCGCCGCCGACCACGAAGGCGTCGCGAATCTGCCGGCCGGCGTCGGTGCGGATCGGAATGTTCTGCAGGTTCGGCTCGGTGGACGAGAGCCGGCCGGTCGCCGCGATCGTCTGGTTGAACGTGGTGTGGATACGGCCATCGCCGGCAACGGAATTCAGCAAGCCGTCGACCGTCACCTTCAACCGGGTGACGTCGCGATGCGCGAGCAGATGCTGCAGGAACGGGTGCCCGGTCTTGTCGAACAGCGTCTGCAGTGCATCCGCGTCGGTCGTGTACCCGGTTTTGGTCCGCTTGGTCTTCGGCATCTCCAGCTCGTCGAACAGCACCACCTGCAACTGTTTTGGCGAGCCGAGGTTGATCTGCTTGCCGATCACGGCGTAGGCCGCCTCGGCGGCGTCACGGATTTGGTCGCCGAATTGGCTTTGCAGCGTGGTCAATTGGTCGAGGTCGACGGCGATGCCGACCGCTTCCATGGCCGCCAGCACCCGCTGTACCGGCAACTCCATCTCGGCCAGCAGCTTGGTGGAGTCGATCCGCTCCAGTTCGACGTCCAGCGCGTCGGCGAGGTCCACGACGGCGCGGGCCCGCAGGACCGCGGTCTGCACTGCCTGTTCGTCGACCCCGTCGCTGTCATCGAGGAGCGAAAGCTGTTGCTGCTCAGACGTTTCCGCGCGCAACTCGCGGCGAAGGTAGCGCAACGACAGGTCGTCGAGGGTGAAGCTGCGCTGCCCGGGCCGGACCAGATAGGCGGCCAGCGCGGTGTCGGAGCTGACGCCGTTGAGTTTCCAGCCCCGGCCGGTGAGGTCGTGGATCGCCAGCTTCGCCTCGTGCAATGCCTTCGGCTGGGCGGCGTCGGCGAGCCAGTCGGCCAGCGCCGAATCATCTTCGGCTGTCAGGGTTGTCGTGTCGATGAAGCCACCCTCGCCGTCGGCCGCGGCGATCGCCAGCGCGGTCGCGTCGCCGTCGTAGGGCAGGTGTGTTCCCACGACCGCCAGACCCGACCGTCGACCGTCGGCGGCGTGCTCGGTCAGCCACTGCGCGACGGCGCCGGGCTCCAGCGCTCCCCCGCGCACGTCGAAACCCTCGTCGACCTCGGGCTCGACCGCGGCCAGCGTGTCGAACAACCGGTCGCGCAACACCCGGAACTCCAGTTGGTCGAACAACTGGTGGATCTGTTCGCGGTCCCACGGCTGCATCCGCAAGGTGTCGGGCGTCTGCGCCAGCGGTACGTCGCGCACCAAATCCGTCAGCTCGCGGTTGAGCACCACACTGGACAGGTGCGCCCGTAGCGCGTCGCCGACCTTGCCGCGTACCGAATCGACGTCGTCGACCAGCGCCTGCAGCGATCCGTACTCAGCGATCCACTTGGTGGCGGTTTTCTCGCCGACGCCCGGGATGCCGGGCAGGTTGTCGCTCGGGTCGCCGCGCAGCGCCGCGAAGTCGGGGTACTGGGCGGGCGTCAGGCCGTATTTCTCCACTACGGCTTCGGGAGTGAAGCGCGTCAGCTCGCTGACCCCCTTGCGCGGATACAGCACGGTGACGTCATCGGTGACCAGCTGCAGCGAGTCGCGGTCGCCGGTGACCACCAGCACCCGGTAGCCCTCCTTCTCGGCCTGAGTGGTCAGCGTGGCGATCAGGTCGTCGGCCTCGAATCCCGGCTCGGCGAGCGCCGTAATGCCAAGGGCGGCAAGGACTTCCTTGGTGATGTCGATCTGACCGCGAAACTCGTCCGGAGTGGTCGACCGGTTGGCTTTGTACTCCGGGTAGCGATCCGAGCGAAAGGTCTGCCGCGATACGTCGAACGCGGCGGCGATGTGGGAGGGCGACTCGTCGCGGAGCAGGTTGATCAGCATGGCGGTGAACCCGTAGACCGCGTTAGTGGTGAGACCGCCCTGGGTCTTGAAGTTCTCGGCGGGCAGGGCATAGAAGGCGCGATACGCCAGCGAGTTGCCGTCCAGCAGCATCAACGTCGGCTTGTCGTCGGCGGCTTTGCCCGCCGCTGTCTTCTTGCTCGTGGTGCTGGCTGGGCTCACGGGCTCAACTCTAGGCACCCGTCACGACATCAAGTCAGGCGCTTCTCGTTAGTCACGTCGTATTCGCACACCGACGCGGAGACGATCGAGCCCTGTTGGTCATCGCTGGGCCCGCTGCCGCGGAAGTCCTCGACCGCGGCGCGCGACTCCCACCGCTCGAAGATGTCGATGCGACCGGGATCGGCCAGGTCGGCGGTGATCGCGTAATCCAGGCAACCGCGCGCGACCCGCGCGTGCTGCACCACCGACCGGCACCCCTTCAGATAGCTGTCCCGCTCCGACGGGTCGACGATGAGATGGCCCGCGACGATCACCATGGTCGGCTCCTTTCACGTCTAAGAGTCAGACCGCCGCCATCGGTCGAACTCATCGAGGTCGGCACCGAACTGCAACACGTTTCAGTTTCGGGCCCGCGCTCGGTAGGCTGGCCCGGTGCCCGAGGTCTCCAGCCCAGAACCGGCAATCGACGGATGGTTCGCCCACGACGATGCCGAAACGCCACATCTCATCGGCAGTAAGTGCCCCGGATGCGGCACGTACGTTTTCCCGCCGCGGGAGAACAACTGCCCGAGCCCGGCCTGCGACAGCGACGTACTAGAGGCCGTCGCATTGTCGAGGCGCGGCAAGCTCTGGAGCTACACCGAGAACCGGTACCCGCCGCCGAAGCCCTACCCGGCCCCGGATCCGTTCGAGCCGTTCGCGATCGCCGCGGTGGAACTCGCCGACGAGGGCATCATCGTGCTCGGCAAGGTCGTCGAGGGCACCCTGGCCGCCGATCTCAAGGTCGGGATGGAGATGGAACTGGCGACCATGACCCTGTTCACCGACGACGACGGCGTCGAGCGCCTTGTTCACGCGTGGAGGATCGCCTCATGAGTACTCCCGAACCGCTGTACATCCTCGGCGCGGGTATGCACCCGTGGGGTAAATGGGGCCGCGACTTCACCGAATACGGTGTGGTCGCCGCGCGCGCGGCGTTGGGCGAGGCCGGTCTGGACTGGCGGCAGATTCAACTGGTCGCCGGCGCCGACACCATCCGCAACGGCTACCCCGGCTTCATCGCCGGGTCGACCTTCGCGCAGAAACTCGGCTGGAACGGCGTGCCGGTCAGCTCGAGCTACGCCGCCTGTGCCAGCGGTTCGCAGGCGCTGCAGAGCGCACGAGCGCACATCCTGGCCGGATTCTGCGAGGTCGCGCTCGTCATCGGCGCCGACACCACCCCCAAGGGGGCCTTCGCCCCGGTGGGCGGTGAGCGTAAGAACGACCCGGACTGGCAGCGGTTTCACCTGATCGGCGCGATGAATCCGGTGTACTTCGCACTGCTGGCCCGGCGCCGGATGGACCTGTACGGCGCTACGTCCGAGGACTTCGCTCAGGTCAAGGTCAAGAACTCCCAGCACGGTTTGCAGAACCCAAATGCCCGCTACCGCAAGGAATCTTCGATCGAGGACGTGTTGGCCAGCCCGGTCGTCAGCGACCCACTGCGCCAACTCGACATCTGCGCCACCTCCGACGGCGCGGCCGCACTGATCGTGGCCAGCGCCGACTTCGCCCGCAAGCACCTCGGCTCGCTGGATGGCGTTCCGTCGGTGCGCGCGGTGAGCACGGTAACCCCGCAGTACCCGCAGCACTTGCCCGAATTGCCAGACATTGCAACGGATTCCACCGCCGTTGTATCGGCGCCGGAGCGGGTGTTCAAGGACCAGATCCTCGACGCCGCGTACGCCGAAGCGGGCATCGGACCGGAGGACGTCAGCCTGGCCGAGGTCTACGACCTGTCGACCGCGTTGGAACTCGACTGGTATGAACACCTCGGGTTGTGTCCCAAGGGCGAGGCAGAAGGGCTATTGCGCAGTGGCGCAACGGCGATCGGCGGCAAGGTGCCGGTGAATCCGTCCGGTGGGCTGGCGTGCTTCGGCGAAGCGATTCCCGCGCAGGCGATCGCGCAGGTCTGCGAATTGACCTGGCAACTGCGCGGGCAGGCCACCGGCCGTCAGGTCGAGGGCGCCACGGTCGGTGTCACCGCGAACCAAGGCCTGTTCGGACACGGCTCCTCAGTGATCGTCGCCCGCTAGCCGGCGGTGTCGTCCTTCGAGGCGTCGAGGGTCTCCAATACAACCTCGGCGACGTGCTTCATCGTGGTCCGACGATCCATCGCCGCACGCTGAATCCACTTGAATGCCTCAGGCTCGGTCATGCCCTGATTCGACTGCAGCAGGCCCTTGGCCCGCTCGACGAGTTTGCGGGTCTCCAGCCGATCGGACAGCGTCTCGACCTCACGCTCGAGCGCGCGGACTTCGCTGAATCGACTGAGCGCCACCTCAATTGCCGGAATCAGGTCGGAAATGGTGAACGGCTTCACCAGGTACGCCATCGCGCCGGCATCACGAGCACGCTCGACGAGATCGCGCTGGCTGAAAGCGGTGAGGACGACGATCGGCGCGATGCGCTTGCCGGCGATCTCCGATGCGGCGTCGATGCCGTCGCGACGCGGCATCTTGACGTCCATGATCACCAGATCGGGTTTCAGCTGCTCGGCGAGCTCGACGGCTTCCTGCCCGTCACCGGCCTCACCGACGATCTCGTAGCCCTCTTCGCGCAGCATCTCGGCCAAGTCAAGCCGGATCAAAGCCTCATCCTCGGCGATGAGGACCCGGTGCGGAGTGGCGGCGTCGTCGTCGGTCATGGAAGCCATTCTCTCGTGAACCGCAGGAAACCTCGACTGCGGGGCTGTGAGTCCGCTCGCAGGAATCCATCCTCTATGGTGGGAGGCCGAAGTTCGGAGGCCCTCGTATCCCAACTGGCAGAGGAAACGGATTCAAAACCCGTGCAGTGTGAGTTCGAATCTCACCGAGGGCACTCAGACCACGACAGCGCCACTGCAGCTGGCGGGTAGCGTCCGTAAGTGCCGCGAGGATCGCCAACCAGATACCACCGGTCTGGATGTCGGCGCGAGCCACCAACTCGGCACGGCGACGTAAGCGCTCGTCTCTCGCGGTGCGATACGCGAACCACACGTAGCGGATGAGCTTGACCAGACCGTACGCGGCCAATCCGACGGCCAGTACCGAAAAGACAACTGCCGCAACGTAAGCCAGCAAGATAAAGCTGACCGCCGCAGCGATCAGTCGAGCCATCATGGGCGCAGACATTCGAACACGAGTCGAAGTCTGCACCCGGGGTCCGACAGATTCAGAACATCAGAAACTGCCGGTGCCGGCGTAGACCCACCAGTCGTCTTGGTCGTTGGGGCTGTAGTACTCACCCTGTGTGTGCTGAGCCGGGCCCGGCGGCGGCGGTGCCGGCTCCGGCGGATCCGCCGGCAGGGGCGCTGGGACGACAGCCGGCGGATTAGCGACGACGCCGGTTGCCGCAAACGCCGGGACGGCGAACGCGGTTGCGGGTGCCGTGAGAAGCAGTCCGGCTACGGCGATCTTTCTGATGTTGTTGCGTACGCCGGATGACATTGTCCAAGTCATTGATGACTCCTTTGACCGGTTTCCTGAGTAGCGCAATACCACCTAGTTGATCTCGCGGCGCCGCTCGAGCATTACGCGTTAACGGCGACATCCGGATGAACTTTTGGCGCTGGAGCAGGGCCATCGGAGTTATCCGAACAAATGTGCGGGCTATCCTGAGCGGATAAGGCGGAAGATCTTCAGATTATGTTCGGGATTAAGCGGACCAAACTTCGGGCTACTTCGAAAATTAACCCAGCGCTACCTGAGATCCGTAGTGGAAACGGCCTGGCCAACGCCACGGCCGCACACCTTCGACACCGTCCGGCATGACCCGAATCCTAGGTCGAATCGCACCTAGCGGCCCCCAAGAGTCCACACAGCTTTACGTCCAGCCGTTAGGCTTTTGCTGTGGTGGCTAAGCGGTGCGCCGCCCAACAACCAGCAGGTTCGCGGCGAACACCGGATTGTGTAGCGGCAGTGCGCGAGTTGCCGCATGCCCGCAGCCAGGTCTACATCGAGCGAGTCGCACGCCGTCGCCGCATCCTGAACCTCACCGCGGCGATGGCGGTCTTCATCAGCGCCGGTTTCGGCTTTGTGCAGGTCTTCGCGTCGCCCAATCTCTGGTGGACCGGTTTCATCAACATCGCCGGCGCCGCGATCTACGCCTGCGTGCCGCTCCTGCACCGCTTCGGCGAGCTACTTCCGCCGATGACCTTCATCCTCACCGCCTACCTGTCGATCTTCGCGATCTGCTGGTTTGTGGGCACCGGCTCCGGGCTGCAGTTCTACTTCCTGGTGGCGGCGTGCCTGGTCGTGCTGCAACTCGGGGTCGACCGCATTTTTCTCGCGTCGATTCTGGCTGCGATCGCGGCCGCTCTGGTGATCACGCTGCAATTCCTGGTACCGCGCAACACCGGCGCCCAACCGGTGTGGGCGTTGTCGCTCAGCTTCGTCGTCACCACGATCTCCGCCTGCATCATGGTTGTGACGACGGTGTGGTACGCGGTGCGCGAGATCGTCCGCGCCGAAGCAGCCATGGAATTGGAGTACGAACGCTCCGAGGCGCTACTGGCCAACATTCTTCCGGCCAGCGTCGCCGAGCGACTAAAAGACCCGGCGCGCAACATCATTGCCGATAAATACGAAGATGCCTCGGTGTTGTTCGCCGACATCGCCGGCTTCACCGAGCGCGCCAGCGACATGCCGCCGGATCAATTGATTCTGTTCCTGGACAAGCTATATGGCGACTTCGATGCGTTGGTCGACAAACATGACCTGGAGAAGATCAAGGTCAGTGGAGACTCCTACATGGTCGTCAGCGGGGTCCCGCAACCGCGGGACGATCACGTCCAAGCATTGGCCGCATTCGCGCTCGACATGGCCGAAGTCGTTCGCGGACTCAAGGATTCGCGGGGCGAACCGCTGCCGCTGAGAATCGGGCTGGCATGCGGGGCCGTCGTCGCCGGCGTCGTCGGTTCGCGCCGCTTCTTTTACGACGTGTGGGGGGACGCGGTCAACGTCGCGTCGCGGATGGAATCCACCGACTCGGTCGGCCGCATTCAGGTTCCCGAGGATGTCTACCTGCGACTGAAGGACGACTTCATCCTGCAGGAGCGGGGCGACATCGAAATCAAGGGCAAGGGCAGCATGCGTACCTGGTATCTGATCGGACGCAAGCCCGAAGCCGGATCCGGCGACGTCCGCACCGCGACTACGCAGCGCGTCGGGGTCTGACGTCGGCAAAGCTTCCACCCCGGTGGTCGTTTGTGGGAAAATCTCCAGATGGAAACCACCGCTGCTCCAAAGTTGTTGCCGCACCTCTGGAAGTCGACCCTGCTGTCGGGGATCTTGACGTTGACGCTCGGCATCTTGGTGCTCAAATTGCCGGGAACCTCGCTCGTCTTCGCTGCCGCGCTCTTCGGCATCTACTTGCTGATTACAGGGGCGACGCAGGTCTTTTTCGCGTTCACCCTGCACGTCTCGGCCGGCGGACGGGTGCTGTCGTTCATCAGCGGCGCGGCGTCGTTGGTGCTGGCCATGCTGTGTTTTCGGCACTTCGGCACTGATCCGATCAATGCGGTTCTGCTACTGGCAATCTGGATCGGCATCGGCTTCATCTTCCGCGGCGTCGCGACGGCGATCTCGGCTATCAGCGATCCGCACCTACCGGGACGCGGATGGCAGATCTTCCTCGGCCTTATCAGCCTGCTGGCCGGCGTTGTGATGCTCGGAGCCCCTCTGGAGTCGATCGGAATACTGGTCGAGGTTGTCGCGATCTGGCTGATGGTCATCGGAGTGTTCGAGATCATCTCCTCGTTCGGGATTCGCAACGCCTCCCGCCGAATGGAGAAGGTTCTGATGAGCGGACCGCCGCCCGAAGCCTGACGTCGACACCCGCTGCTCTGACCGCGAATTGGGTTGTGCGGTAAGCCCTAAATGCGTCTTGCGCCTTTGTGCCGGCGCGTATTCTGGCAGGAAGTCGTCCATGTCGCCCGATCAGAGAGCGTGCCATGACCGGATCACCGGAGCCGCCGATTAGCCGGGAGAACACCGGGCCGCTGTACCCGTATCCGCCCGGCTATCCCCCGCCGTACCACGGTGGTCCCGCGCAACCGGTCGCGCCGAAAAACGGGCTCGGTATCGCGGCGCTCGTGTTGGCAGTAGTCGCTCTTTTGAGCGTTGCGACCGTGTTTGCGCCGATCGCCTTGGGCACCGTCGCGGTGGTCATCGGCTTCGTCGGGCATGCGCGCGCCAGGCGCGGGATCGCCGACAACGGCGGCGTCGCGATCGCCGGGATCGTGTTGGGCGGGTTGGCGATCGTCGTCGGCCTGGCGTTCATCGCGATCTGGACGACGGTCTGGAAGGACGTCCGCGGCGGTGACTACATCGACTGCATGGAGAAGGCCGGCCAAAACCGTGTCGCGCAGCAACACTGCGCCGACCAGTTCCGCAACAGCGTCCAGGATCGGCTGAGCGTCACACTGACGCCGGCATCTGTGCCCTGAAGCTGCTCTGCGCCGGAGGAATCAGCGCACAACCGGGAAGTACTTCACCAAGCCTTCTTGCACCACGGTGGCGACCGGTCTACGGGAGCGATCGAAAAAGTGACCGGTTCCGAGTCCGCGGGAGTCCGCCGCGACCGGCGACTCCGTCGAGTACAGCTGCCACTCGTTGAAATTCACCTGGCGGTGGAACCAGACCGAATGGTTGACGGTCGCCGCGAAGATGCGATCGTATCCCCACGACAAGCCGTGTGTCGTGATGATCGAGTCCAGCACCGTGGTGTCGGAGCTGTAAAGCATTGTCGCGGTGTGCAATACCGGATCACTGGGTAATTCGCCGTCAGCCTTGACCCATACCCGGTTGTAGTCCAGCTGATTCCCGTTGTCGCGCATCACCCAGGACGGTTCGTTGGTGTACCGCCACTCGATGGGCTGCAAGGCGTTGACGAACAGTGGTACCCGATCCTCGTAGCCGCGCAGTCGCTCCATGAGCGGTGGAACGTCCTCCGGTCCGGCGACATCGGGCGCTTC
Organism: uncultured Actinomycetota bacterium; assembly: GCA_963822655.1. Taxonomy (GTDB): domain Bacteria; phylum Actinomycetota; class Actinomycetes; order Mycobacteriales; family Mycobacteriaceae; genus Mycobacterium. Next base: position 551,542 of record CAWGIJ010000005.1, on the reverse strand, counting down.
GACGTTGTGCTCGAGACCACTGCCGCCCGCGAGATAGGAAATCATGATCGTCGCGAGCAGGATTCCGTCCTGTGTCACGTCGACGCGGCGGTTGGCGAAGCGGCGTTCGTCGCGCAGCCGGACCACCTGGAATTGCATGTCCTTGCCCGTGTCACCGCCATTGATGAAGTGGGCGGACAGCGCGTTGGGCGGCAGATTGCGGGCGCGTGTGCGGCTGGCCGCCACAAACGATTGGGCCATCATCAGTCCGCCGAAGGTCCGCGGCGGGTTTTTGCTGGGGTGGGTGCCGATGAAAACGTCGTCGCCCTCGTGGTGCAGGTCCAGAACCTCTATCAGCTCGTCGAAGTCAGACACCGGGCTAGCCTAATGGCCCACCTCCTCAGCCCTTCGCCGCGCGGAGCGCATCGTCGGCGGGCGGCCTAACGGCCGCCGTCAGACGTCCTCTTCGCCGATGCGATGCACGTGAATCAGGTTGGTCGATCCAACGGTCCCTGGCGGTGCGCCGGCAACGATCACCACCATGTCGCCGCGCTTGTAGCGGCCCAGCGACAGCAGCGACTTGTCGACCTGGCGGATCATCCCGTCGGTGGTCTGCATGATCGGGACGATGAAAGTCTCGGTACCCCACGTCATGGCCAACTGACTGCGCACTTCGGGGAGCGGGGTGAACGCCAGCAGTGGCAGCGGCGTGTGCAGCCGCGCGAGTCGCCGGACGGTGTCGCCGGACTGGGTGAAAGCAACGAGCGCCTTGGCGTCGAGACGCTCGCCGATGTCGCGGGCGGCGTAGCTGATCACGCCGCGCTTGGTCCGCGGCACGTGGGTCAGTGGGGGTGCGGCAGTCGAATTCTCTTCGACCGCACAGATGATGCGAGCCATCGTCTGAACCGCCGCCAACGGATACCTTCCGACCGACGTCTCGCCGGACAGCATCACCGCGTCGGCGCCGTCGAGTACGGCGTTCGCGACGTCGGAGGCCTCGGCGCGGGTCGGCCGCGAGTGTTCGATCATCGACTCGAGCATCTGGGTCGCCACGATGACGGGTTTGGCGTTCTCCCTTGCCATTTGGATGGCCCGCTTTTGAACCAGCGGCACCTCTTCCAGCGGCAGCTCGACACCGAGGTCGCCGCGGGCGACCATCACCGCGTCGAAGGCCAGCACGATCGCCTCGAGATTGTCGACGGCTTCCGGCTTTTCGAGTTTCGCGATGACGGGCACGCGTCGGCCGACGCGGTCCATCACCTCGTGGACGAGCTCGACATCCGAGGGCGAGCGCACGAACGAGAGCGCGACCATGTCGACGCCAAGGTGCAGTCGCGAACTCGAGGTCGTCGAAGTCCTTCTCCGACAGCGCGGGCGCCGACACACTCATGCCGGGCAGCGACATGCCCTTGTTGTTGCTGACCGGGCCGCCCTCGGTGACCGTGCACACGACGTCGTCACCGTCGATGTGGTCGACTACCAGTCCGATGTTGCCGTCGTCGACAAGCACCCGGTCGCCGGACACCGCGTCTTGAGCCAGCTGCTTATAGGTGGTGGAGACCCGGTCGTGGTTGCCGGCGCAGTCAGCGACGGTGATGCGCACGGTTTCGCCGTCGGCCCAATACGTCGGCCCGTCGGCGAATCGGCCGATCCTGATTTTGGGGCCCTGTAGGTCGGCGAGAATACCCACCGCGCGGCCGGTGGCGTTGGAGGCGGCTCGCACCCGGTCGTACGCGGCTTTGTGGTCGCTGTAGTCGCCGTGGCTGAAGTTGAGTCTGGCGACGTCCATTCCGGCTTCGACCAGCGCTTTGACGGACTCGTCGGAACTGGTGGCCGGACCGAGAGTACAGACGATCTTTCCGCGTCTTGCCACGAAAATCAGCATAGTCGCGCGAGCTGCTCATCTCGCGTCAGCTCCGCTTCGCGCAGCGGGCTATTAGGTGAGCAACGTGGCAACCAATGGGAATCCGGGCAGGTTGCGGACCACAGTCCACGCCACGAGTGTGACGATCACGACCGCGGCCGTCGGGAGTGTCAAGGGCAACTTGCCGCGCCGGCGGCCCAGCAGCACCCACACCGCCAGCAGCGGGGCGCCGATCAGGAGCATCGCGTTGTCGTTGATCGCCGCGGCCAGGTCACCGTGCAGCAGATCGTGGGTCATCCGCAGCGCGCCGCAGCCCGGACAGTTCCAGCCGGTGAGCAGCCGAAACGGACACAGCGGGAAGATCGAGTCGGGTTCGTGCGGGTCGACGATCCCGATGTAGGTCAGCGCGGCAGTCAGCAGGGCGACCGTTCCCAGCAACACGTATGGATGCCGCCGATACCAGCGCTCAGTCGGCCGGTTGGCGCCGTACGCAGCTGTGCCGGACATCAGGCCTCGTCCGCAGCCTTCTCGCTCGACTCGGCTTCGTCGTCGGACTCGGCTTTCTGGTCGGACTCGGTTGTCTCGGGCTCGTCGGTGTCGGGAGGCTGCCCCGGCTCCTCGGCCCTCTCGACTTCGACCTCGGGTGAGTCGGCCTCAGCGGCGTTCGCCTCGGCGTCCACGGCTTCGGCGTCGAAGTCGGCGATCTCGTCCTCGGATGGCTCGGCCGTCTCGGCATCGGGATCCCTGGCCGCCGGCGCCTCAGTTACTGGTTCGGCCGCAGCAGCGTCAGCCTCGTCGGCATCGTCGTCGACCGAATCCGGCTCCAGCAACTCCGCGGCCGAGCCGCTCAGCGTTGCCGGATCTTCGCGCCCCTTCGGCGCGAGAACGAGATACACCACCGCGCCGATGAGGACGAACGTCGAGGTGAACGAGTTGATCCGAATGCCGGCGACGTGGGTCGCGGTGTCGTCACGCAGCAGTTCGACCCAGAATCGGCCCACACAGTAGAGCCCGACGTAGGCCGCGAAGAGTCGGCCATGTCCGATCGTGAAGCGCCGGTCAATAACGATCAGGATGACGAAAACCAGTAGATTCCAAAGCAATTCGTACAGGAAGGTGGGCTGCACGACCATGGCCAGCTGCCCGGTCGACACCCCATCGAGTGAGTGCACGTCGACGAATCCCGCTGGGTCGCGGCGGTAGAAGATCTCCAGGCCCCACGGCATCGCCGTCTCGCGGCCATAGAGCTCTTGGTTGAAGTAGTTACCGACCCGGCCGATAGCCTGCGCCAGAACGATGCCCGGCGCGATCGCGTCGCCGAATGCGGGTAACGGAATATCGCGTCGCCGACAGGCGATCCATGCGCCCACGCCACCGAGTGCGATGGCACCCCAGATACCCAGACCGCCGTCCCAGATACGCAGCGCGGCAATGGGTCCGGCGCCACCTTCGCCGAAGTACGTCCGCCAGTCAGTGGCCAAGTGGTAGAGCCGGCCACCGACAAGTCCGAACGGCACGGCCCACAGCGCGATGTCGTAGATCACCCCGCGCTCGCCACCGCGCGCTTCCCAGCGCCGGTCACCGATCAACAGGGCGGCGATGATCCCTGCGATGATGAACAACGCGTAGGCCCGGATCGGAATCGGCCCGACATGCCACACGCCCTGCGGCGGACTCGGAAAAAATGCGAGCACAGTCGTCGTCATGATGTCGAGATCCTTTGGCGGACACCGGCTGCGAGTTCTTCGGTCAACGTACGCATGGCGGCCGAGCCGTCGGTGAGCGCCGACACCAGAGCCGAGCCCACGATGACGCCGTCGGCGTAGCCCGCGATCTCGGCGGCCTGCTCCCGCGACCGCACACCCAGGCCGACTCCGACAGCGATTTCGGAGACCTTTTTGACCCTTCCGACCAGTTCCGGTGCGGCGTTGGACACCGCGTCGCGGGCACCGGTGACGCCCATCGTCGATGCGGCGTAGACGAATCCGCGCGATGCGGCCACCGTGTCGGCCAGACGCTGCAGCGTTGACGATGGTGCGACCAGAAAGATGCGATCGAGATTGTGCTCGTCGGAGGCAGCAAGCCATTCGTCGGCCTCCTCCGGAATCAGGTCAGGAGTGATCAGCCCGTATCCACCGGCGGCGGCCAGGTCGCGCGCGAAGGCGTCAACGCCGTAGCGCAACACCGGGTTCCAGTACGTCATGACGACGGCGCGACCGCCCGCTGCGCTGATCGCCTCGACCGCGGTCAAGGTGTCGCGCACCCGTACGCCGCCGCGCAGTGCCACCTCGGCGGCATTCGCGATCACCGGCCCGTCCATCCCCGGGTCCGAATACGGCACACCGACTTCGATGAGGTCGCAGCCGGATTCGGTCAGCGCCTTCATCGCGTCGATCGACGTCGCGACGTCGGGGAAACCGGTTGGCAGGTATCCGATCAACGCGGCCCGGTCTTCGTCGCGGCACGCACTGAAAAGCGCTTGTAAGCGGCTCTTTTCGCTCTGCTCGACGGTCATGATTTCTCGTCCAACAGGCCGAACCACTTCGCCGCGGTCTCCACGTCTTTATCCCCGCGGCCGGACAGGTTGACGACAATGACTGCACCGCTGCCTAATTCGGTTCCGAGTTGAAGTGCGCCGGCGAGTCCGTGCGCCGATTCGATGGCCGGGATGATGCCTTCGGTCCGGCACAGCAACCGGAACGCGTCCATCGCCTCGGTGTCAGTGATCGGGCGGTACTCGGCCCGGCCGGTGTCTTTCAGCCAGGCGTGCTCGGGGCCCACGCCCGGATAGTCCAGGCCGGCCGAGATCGAGTGCGACTCGATGGTCTGACCATCCTCGTCCTGCAACAGAAACGAGAACGATCCTTGGAACGCGCCCGGTGATCCGCCGGTGAATGTTGCGGCATGACGCCCGGTTTCGACCCCATCGCCCGCCGCTTCGTAGCCCACCAAGCGGACGCCGGGATCGTCGAGAAACGCGTGGAAGATCCCGATCGCGTTGGATCCCCCGCCCACGCATGCGGTGACGGCGTCGGGCAACCGCCCGGCCTGTTCCTGGATCTGCACCCGCGTCTCAAGACCGATCACACGTTGGAAATCGCGGACCATGGTCGGGAACGGATGCGGTCCCGCGGCGGTGCCGAAGCAATAGTAGGTGTTGTCGGCGTTGGTCACCCAGTCGCGGAACGCGTCGTTGATGGCGTCCTTGAGCGTCTTGGACCCGGACTCGACGGAGACGACTTCGGCGCCCAGCAGTCGCATCCGCGCGACATTGAGTGCCTGTCGCGCGGTGTCGACTGCGCCCATGTAGATCACACAGTCCAACCCGAGCAGCGCGCATGCGGTCGCGGTCGCCACCCCGTGCTGGCCGGCCCCGGTCTCGGCGATCACCCGGGTCTTGCCCATCTGGCGGGCGAGCAACGCCTGACCCAACACATTGTTGATCTTGTGAGAACCGGTGTGGTTCAGATCTTCTCGTTTGAGGAAGATGCGCGCTCCACCGGCGTGCTCGCTGAGCCGGGTCGCTTCGTACAGCGGCGACGGGCGGCCGGTGTAGTGCGTCTGCAGGCGGTCCAATTCGTCGAGGTATTCCTGGTCGGTGCGCACCTTCTCGTAGGCGGCGGTGACGTCTTCGATGACCGCCATCAACGCCTCGGCCACGAAGCGGCCACCGTAGACGCCGAAGTGACCACGACTGTCGGGGTCATGGTGGGTGGGCTCAGCGATCGCGGCGCTGGAGCGGGGAAGGGCCGGACCCGAGATGTCTGCCATCACGAACGCTCAACGGGTAAGCGGCGCATCGGATTCAAAGGGGTTAGCGGGACGGCTTCGGGCACGACGGGTGCTTGCCTGCGGTGACTAGGTCGGCGACCGCCGCGCGCGGGTCTCCGCTGGTGACCAACCCCTCGCCGACGAGGACGGCGTCTGCGCCGGCACCCGCGTACGCCAACAGGTCAGCTCGTCCGCGCACGCCCGACTCGGCGATCCGGATGATGTCCGACGGCAATCCGGGCGCGATGCGTGCGAAGCAGTCCCGGTCGACGCGCAGCGTGCGGAGGTCGCGGGCGTTCACGCCGATCACCCGAGCACCGGCCTTCAGCGCGCGGTCGGCTTCGGCTTCGGTGTGCACCTCGACAAGTGCCGTCATTCCCAGTGATTCGGTGCGCTCCAGCATCGACTCCAGCGCGGGCTGATCCAGCGCCGCAACGATCAGCAGCAGCATGTCGGCGCCGTGCGCACGGGCCTCGTGAATCTGATAAGGCCCGACCACAAAGTCTTTGCGCAGCACCGGAATTGACACCGCGGCACGGACGGAATCGAGGTCAGCGAGGCTGCCGTGGAAGCGGCGCTCTTCGGTCAGCACGCTGATGATCCGGGCGCCACCGTCTTGGTAGGCACAGGCCAGCGCGGCCGGGTCGGCGATCGATGCGAGTTCTCCGGCCGACGGGCTGGCCCGCTTCACTTCGGCGATGACGCCGATACCGGGTTCACGCAGCGCGGCCAACACGTCGCGCGGAGGCGGCGCGGCTTCGGCTGCCGCCTTGATCTCCGGCATGCTCACGGCCGCTTCACGAGTGGAAACGTCCGCACGGACTCCTTCGATGATGGAGTCGAGCACGGTAGCCGAACTCATGCTGTCGATTCCTCTCCCCAGCCGCCGCCAGGTTATTGACGGCGTGCTTCGAGGGTAGCGAGCGCCAAGGTGTGCTTCGTCACCGACCCTCGGTGTCTGGCTCGGGCGCCGGGTCGGTCGGATCGCGGCCTTCGTCGAGTTCGTCCCACATCGTGCGCTCGGACGGGGCCTTGTCGTCGCGCCGTTCCGCCGAACGGCGTACAGCCGGCGTCATGTACTTGGTTCCGGTGCTCCCCACCGAGGCCGCAGCACGCATCAGCAGGGCCGCCGCGAGCAGGATGCCGACGGCGGCCACCAGCGTCGTGACTGGGCCGGGGTAATAACGCTTGCTGCCGACCAGCTCCAGCAACGGCACCCGCGCGAGGTCGGCGCCCCGGGCAGCGACGTCGGGCAGCTCGAGCGTGCTGATTGCCAGATAACCGGTCGCCAGGCTGGCCAGCCCCACCAGCACCGCCACCGACCGCAAGGCCCAGCCGCGCACGGTGAGCGTGGCCAGCGCGGTGGCCAGCAGCAGCACCGCGACCGGCAGCAGCGCCGACGACCAACCCGCACCGGTGAGCGTGACCACCTTTGGTGGACCCAAACCGTCGAAGGTGCGCAGCTCGACCCAGGTCAGCCGCGACGCCGCCCACAGCCCGGCGGCGGCGACCACCAGCAGCGCCTGCGCCACCCGGATGCTCCGGCGGCCGGTCGCCGGCCGGGCATCAGCCATTCCGGTCCGCATCCGGCGCTCTGAGGGTCTCGGCGGCGGCGATGGCGCTGAGCACTGCGCGTGCCTTGTTCGCCGCCTCGGTGTACTCGTAAGGCCCGTTGGAGTCGGCCACCACCCCGCCGCCGGCCTGCACGTAGGCGGTGCCGTCCCGCATCAACGCGGTGCGGATGGCGATGGCGAAGTCAGCGTTGCCGGCAAAATCGAGGTAGCCGATCACGCCGCCGTACAGGCCGCGCCGCGTCTTCTCGACCTCCTCGATGAGCTCCATCGCACGCACCTTCGGGGCGCCCGACAGCGTTCCGGCCGGGAAACAGGCGGTCACGGCGTCCAACGCGGAGCGGCCGTCGGCCAGCAATCCGGTCACCGTGGAAACCAAATGCATGACGTGGCTGTAGCGCTCGATGTGGCTGTAGTCCTCCACCCGAACACTGCCGGGCACGCACACCCGGCCCAGGTCGTTGCGGCCCAGGTCGACCAGCATCAGGTGCTCGGCGCGTTCCTTGTCGTCGGCAAGCAGCTCTTTTTCCAGCAGTTGGTCTTCGTCCTCGGTCTCACCGCGCCAGCGGGTCCCGGCGATCGGGTGCGTCTTCGCCCAGCCGTCCTGCACCGTCACCAGCGCCTCGGGGCTGGACCCGGCGATCGAAAAAGCCGTCCCCCCTTCGCCATTGGGCACGTGCAGCAAGTACATATACGGGCTGGGGTTGGACACCCGCAGCATCCGGTAGACGTCGATGGCTTCGACTTGGGTGTCCATCTCGAAACGCTGCGACGGCACCACCTGGAATGCCTCGCCGCGCTCGATCTCGCCGACCAGTCGCTCGACGATCGCGCCGTACTCCTCCACCGTGCGCTGCGACCGGTGCTGTGGCTCGGGTCGGGTGAAGGTGGCGACTGTCGACGGCAGCGGCTGCTCGAGCGCAACGGTCATTACGTCGAGCCGGGTGATGGCGTCCTCGTAGGCCTCGTCCACCCGCTCATCGGTGCCGTTCCAGTTCACCGCATTGGCGATCAGCGTGATGGTGCCCTCGTGGTGGTCGACCGCGGCGAGATCGGTGGCCAGCAGCAACAGCATGTCCGGCAGGTTCAGGTCGTCGACCGCGAGTTCCGGCAGCCGCTCCAGGCGACGCACCAGGTCGTAGGCGAAAAACCCGACCATTCCGCTGGACAACGGAGGCAACCCCGGAAGCACCGCCGTCGCCAGCAGCTCCAGCGTCTCGTGCAGGGCCTGCAACGGGTCACCGCCGGTCGGCGCGTCGCGCGGCACGGTACCCAGCCACACCGCCTGCCCGTCGCGCACGGTCAGAGCCGACGGGGCGCCGGCGCCGATGAACGACCACCGCGACCACGACCTGCCGTTCTCGGCCGACTCCAGCAGGAAGGTGCCCGGCCGGTTGTCGGCCAGTTTGCGGTACGCGGACAGCGGCGTCTCGGCGTCGGCCAGCACCTTGCGGGTCACCGGAACGACGCGGTGCTCGGACGCCAGGGCGCGGAAATGCTCCCGCGATGTGGTGGCGGCGGCGAGGTTGGCGTGCACGTCGACATCTTCCCAGATGGGCAGATCGGTCCCGCTGCCCCTGGCGTAGCGTGACGACCATGAAAACCGGTGACACCGTGGCTGACTTCGAACTACCCGACCAGACCGGCACGCCGCGCAGGCTCAGCGCGCTGCTTTCCGACGGGCCCGTCGTGCTGTTCTTCTATCCGGCGGCGATGACCCCGGGATGCACCAAGGAAGCCTGCCACTTCCGCGACCTGGCGCAAGAGTTCGCCGCCGTCGGAGCCAACCGGGTGGGCATCAGCGTCGACCCCGTCGACAAGCAGGCGAAGTTCGCCGAGACACAGAAATTCGACTACCCGCTGCTGTCGGACACCGCTGGCGCGATCGCCAACCAATTCGGGGTCAAGCGTGGGCTTCTGGGCAAGCTGATACCGGTCAAACGGACGACCTTCGTCATCGGCACCGATCGCACAGTGCTCGACGTGATCTCCAGCGAACTGAGCATGGATACCCACGCGGACAAGGCATTACAGACGCTGCGTTCCCGCGGCTAGCCGCGTCTCCCGGCTCAGCCCATTCCGGTGGGCAGAGAACACCATGCGGGCCGACGGATTCACCGATACCGACGGTCTGCTCGCAATCGATACGACCAACCGCACCTTCGCTTTCCGGGCACCGGCCATCCTGCACGCGGACACCGAACCGATCCGCAAGGAGCGGATCGCGCCGGCGGTGCACCTGCGAAAGTGGGCGCGCGCAGCGGTGGCCGCGGCCAACGGACTGGAGGGCGCCGGCTAGATCATCGCGTTGCCGGCGACACCAGTAGATCCATCATTGCGGTGGCCATGATCGGCGGGCTGTAGAAAATGCCTTGCGCCACTTCGCATCCCCGCTCCCGCACCCATTCCGCCGTTTCTGCGTTCTCCACTCCCTCGGCAACGGTAGTCACGCCGAGCGTATGTGAGAGGTCGATCACCGCCCGAACGATCGCTTCGGCGCGCGGGTCGCTCAACACGTGGCTGATCAAGTCGTAGTCGACCTTGACTTCGTCGATGGGAAGCTTGCGCAGATAGGTCAGCGCCGAATAGCCGCTGCCGAAGTCGTCGAGTGAGATTTGAATGCTTCTCTCCCGCAATGCATCTAGCACTTGCCGGGTCCGATCGATGTTGTCCAGTAGTAGATCTTCGGTGATTTCGACGATTAATGAATCACCCGGTAATTGGTGTCGTTCCAGCGCATCGGCGATGCGCCCCGGCAGGGTCGCGTCGCCGACCAGCGGCGGGAACAAGTTGACGGCGACTGGCACGTTGATCCCGCGGCGTAACCACTGAGCGGCGTCGCTGAGCGCTTGGTCGAGCACCAGGTCGGTAAAGGTGCGCATCAGACCGTGCTGGCGGACCAACGGCAAGAACTGCTGGGGCAGCATCAGTCCGAATACCGGGTGCGGCCAACGAATCAACGCCTCGGCACCCACGACTCGACCGGTCTGCAGGTCGACCTTCGGCTGATACAGCACGGTCAGGGCATGATGGCTGATCGCTTGGCGCAGATCGCTGAGCAATCGCACCTCGGCCAACCCACCACGTGACGGCCGCACATCGGAGGTGGGTAATGACGCCGAGCTGTTGTCGGACATATGCATGTCGGGGCTGAACGTCTGCAAGCCACCACCGAGTCGTTTGGCTGAGTACATCGCCGTATCAGCATGTTTGAGCAACGCCGAGGCGCTCAGGTCGGCGTCATCGACAGCGGCAACCGCGAGGCCGGCACTAGGCCGCATGAAGATCACCTCGCCGTCCGCGCTGAACGGTCGCTCAAATGCTTCCATGATCCGATACACGATCAAATGGGCGTTCTCGCCGGCATTTTCGATCAGCACAGCGAATTCGTCGCCACCGAGCCGGGCAACCGTGTCGCCGGCTCGGACACAACTCATCAGCCGCTGGGCAACCTGCACCAGCAGGGCGTCACCGGCGGCATGACCCAAGTTGTCATTGATGAGTTTGAAGTCGTCGAGGTCCATTGACAAGACGGCGACCGACCGCTGGTCGCGATGATAAAGCTGCATCACGTGATCGAGCCGGTCGCGGAACAGCACCCGGTTGGCCAGGTTGGTCAGGGGGTCATGTAGTGCATGTTCAGACGCGCTGTGCAGCAGGCGCCGGTTTTCGGCGAGCACCATGAACTGGCGCGTCAGCACCGCAATGATCAGCCAGGGCGTCGCGGCCAGCGCAGGATCGGAACCTAGATTGCCGCGGAGCTCGGCGAGCTCGAGGCCACCGGCGATAGCCAGCGGAATGTACGGTAGCCACAACGAGATTGGGGTACTCGACGCTGGCGGTACAGGCGATGTCTCGTGCCCATCCAGTGGACAACTGAGTGCTGCGATGCCTAGCAATATTAGGCCCGCCGGCCATTCCAAGGTCCAAGCGCTCTCGGCGAGGTAGCTGTAGTTGTGACGGGCGAGCGAAAATACGTAGGCGCCACCGGCCGCGGCAATCAGAGTCAGACCTGTCGTCAGCACGATCATCGTCGGGCGCCAACGAGCGTTCGCGCGGGCAAGCCCCAGGACTGCCACCGTGACGGTCACGACTCCGGCGATCGGACAAGCGATCGATAGAAACTCGTCAAGGCGACTCACGCCAGTCGCGGAATACACTTCGCGGAGCAGCGTCACCCAGGCCACCACAAACAACGACGCGCCGACAATCGCACCGTCCAGCAGGATCCGGAAACGGGCGACGCCCGGATGGCCGGATGGGAATATGAGTAGGGCGACGCAGGCGACCAACGGAAAAATCAAGAATCCGACCATCGCCGTCGCCGGGTACAGAGGTAGGACACTGCCCCGCAATTTGTCGTACAGGACTGTGATCGAACCGAACTCCAACGCGACCAGACCGATGGCCATCACCAGCCATGCCTGCCGTTGCCGGCCGCGCCCTCGTCGCGCCGCCACCGCGGCACCCACGGCCGCAAATGCCGGAAATCCCAATGTTCCGGCGAAGCGCAAGGCGCTCACAGTCGACGGGCCACCCCACCCTGCTGCGAACCAGACGGCGAAGACTAAGAATGCGGCGGTCGGTCCCGCCGCGATGTGAACGGGGCGCGGAAGCGCCGTTAGTGAACCAGCCACTGTCCCCATGGCCCATCCCGGCTCCCCCCGTTTTCTTGAGGGAGCCGCCGAATTTCATTACGTGGTCACCGAAGCCGTGGCGGCCACCCTAGCAACACTTTTGCCGCATCGCCGCGATATCCATACCAATAGTCTGATGTTTGCCGATACTCCGGCGGACAGAATGTTGGCCTACTGGTTGGGAAGACCGACATATTGGATTTTCGTTCAGCAGCTTCGGACCAAGCGACAGCAGGTCAGTCGGTCTCCGGCGCCAGCAGCACATCGGCGTCGAAGCAGCTGTGGTCGCCGGTGTGGCAGGCGGCGCCGACCTGATCGACCACCAACAGCACGGCATCGCCGTCGCAGTCCAGTCGCACCGAATGCACCCGCTGGGTGTGGCCGGACGTGGCACCTTTGACCCATTGCTCGCCACGGGACCGGGAGAAGTAAGTGCCCTCGCGGGTATCCAGGGTGCGAGCCAGCGCGTCATCGTCCATCCAGGCGACCATCAGCACGTCGCCGCTGCCGCGTTCCTGCACGATGGCGGTGAACAGTCCGTCAGCGTTGCGTTTGAGGCGCGCGCCGATGTCAGGGTCGAGGGTCATCGCACCGTGATCCCTTCTGCGGCCATGGCTTGCTTGACCTGTCCGATGGTCAACTGCCGGAAGTGAAACACGCTGGCGGCCAACACCGCATCGGCACCGGCAGCGACGGCGGGCGCGAAATGGTCGACCGCCCCGGCGCCTCCGCTGGCAATCACCGGCACCGTCACCGCTGCCCGCACCGCGCGCAGCATCCCCAGGTCGAACCCCGCTCGGGTGCCGTCCGCATCCATCGAGTTGAGCAGGATCTCTCCAACCCCCAGCTCGGCGCCGCGGGTGGCCCACTCGACGGCGTCGATGCCGGTGCCGCGCCGCCCGCCGTGGGTGGTGACTTCCCATCCAGACGGCGTCGGGTCGGAGCCTGCCGGAACGGTCCGGGCATCGACCGATAGCACGATGCACTGCGAGCCGAATTGACTTGCCATCTCGGCCAACAACTCTGGGCGCGCGATAGCGGCGGTGTTGATCGACACCTTGTCGGCACCCGCCCGCAACAACACGTCGACGTCGGCCACCGTCCGCACACCTCCGCCGACCGTCAGCGGGATGAAGACCTGTTCGGCGGTGCGGCGAACCACCTCGAGCATGGTGGTGCGCCCCGACGAGGACGCGGTGACGTCGAGGAAGGTCAGCTCGTCGGCTCCCTCGGCATCGTAGGCAGCCGCCAACTCCACCGGATCGCCCGCATCACGCAGGTTTTCGAAGTTGACGCCCTTGACCACCCGGCCGTCGTCGACATCGAGGCAGGGAATGACCCGCACCGCAAGGCTTGTGCCGGTTGATGATTCAGTACTCATCGGGCTGTCCTACCGTGTTCAGCATGTCGAGCAGTTGGGCGTGTACGCCGGGCGCGGCGGCCAACGCGGAACGCGAGTCGGGCGTCCATCGTTCGCCCGCAAAGTTGGTGACGACGCCACCCGCGGCCCGCACCAGCGCCACTCCGGCGGCGTGGTCCCACACGTGGTCACCGAAGCTGATCGAGCCGCCGAGCACCCTGTCTGCCACGTAGGCAAGGTCGATTCCGGTGGCGCCGTGCATCCGCATCCGCGACGACACCCGACTGAGTTCCTCGAGCAGCGCCACCCGGTACCGTCCGGGGAAACGGCCGCGCGAGTCGGCGTTGAACGTCCCGACGCCGATGATCGACGCGTTGAGGTCGGTCTGCTTCAGGGGTGGTTGCGGCACACCGTTTTTCATCACCGGACCACCGACGACCGCGGCGTAGCGCTCGTTCATGAACGGCAACCAGGTCAGTCCGGCCACCGGATCTCCGTCGTGCAGCAGACCCAGCAGAATCGCAGCCATCGGCGATCCGGCGGCGTAATTGAATGTCCCGTCGACCGGATCGAGCACCCACACCCATTCCGATTTGACGTCGGCGCCGCCGAATTCTTCGCCGTGCACCGGGATTCCGGTGGCTGACATCAACGCATCGACGACCTGCCGCTCGATGGCCAGGTCCACCTTGGTGGCGAAATCGTCGCCGCGCTTGCTGACCGCGGAGTCCGCTCGATGCCCGGCGACGAAGGGCTTGGCCGCGGCGTCCAGGATCGCCGACGCCTCGGCTACCAGCGCATCGAGATCCATTGCGGCCCTAACCTGCTACCACCGTCAGCGCCTCGGGCAGCGTGAATCGGCCGGCGTACAGCGCCTTGCCGACTATCGCACCCTCGACCCCACTGCCGGTCAGCGTGGCGATGGCGCGCAGATCGTCGAGGCTCGACACTCCGCCGGACGCGATCACCGGCACGTCGGTGCGATCGGCGACCGCGCGCAGCAGGTCGAGGTTGGGCCCGGTGAGAGTGCCGTCCTTGGTCACGTCCGTGACGACGAAACGCGAACACCCTTCGCTGTCAAGGCGATCCAGCACCTGCCACAGATCGCCGCCGTCGGTCTCCCAGCCGCGGCCGCGCAGCCGGTGGTCGCCGTTGACGATCTGAACGTCCAGGCCGACCGCGACCTGGTCGCCGTGCTCGGCGATCGCTCTGGCGCACCACTGCGGGTCTTCCAGGGCGGCGGTGCCGATGTTGACCCTGGCGCAGCCGGTGGCCAGCGCGGCCGAGAGCGAGTCATCGTCGCGAATACCGCCGGACAGTTCGACCTTCACGTCGAGCTTGCCGACGACTTCGGCGAGCAATTCCCGGTTGGAGCCGCGGCCGAATGCCGCGTCGAGGTCCACCAGATGCACCCACCCGGCGCCGTCGCGCTGCCAGGCCAGCGCAGCGTCCAGCGCCGAGCCGTAGTCGGTCTCGCTGCCGGCCTTGCCCTGCACCAACCGCACCGCCTTGCCGTCGACTACGTCGACGGCAGGCAACAAAATCAACGACACGTCACAACCCTTCAACCCAATTGCTCAATATGGCCGCTCCGGCGTCACCACTCTTCTCGGGGTGAAACTGGGTGGCCGCCAACGGACCATCTTCGACCGCGGCCAGGAACGGAACACCATGGGTGGCCCGGGTCAAGAGCGCGTCGTCCCGGCCTTCCCACTGCTGCGCGGCATACGAATGTACGAAATAGAACCGGGTGTGGGCGTCCAGGCCTTTGAACAACGCACTGCCCGGCGGGGCAGCCACCACGTTCCAGCCCATGTGTGGGATCACCGGCGCATCCAGGCGGGTGACCGCTCCCGGCCACTGACCGCAGCCGACGCTCTCCACTCCGAACTCGATGCCGCTGGCGAACATGATCTGCATGCCGACGCAGACGCCCAGCACGGGTCGGCCCGCTGCGACCCGATCGGCGATCACCTTCTGCCCGTTGATCTCTCGCAGTCCGGCCATGCATGCCTCGAACGCACCGACGCCCGGGACCACCAAACCGTCTGCCGCCGCGGCCTTGTCGAGGTCGGCGGTTACCTCGACTTCGGCGCCGACGCGCTGCAGTGCGCGTTGCGCCGAACGTAGGTTGCCGGAACCGTAGTCCAGCACCACGACGGATTTAACTGTCACAGAGTACCTTTGGTGGACGGCACGCCGGACACTCGCGGGTCGGCCTCGACGGCCTGCCGCAATGCCCGGGCGACCGCCTTGTACTGCGCCTCGGTGATGTGATGCGGGTCGCGGCCATACAGCACCCGAACGTGCAATGCGATCCGCGCGTTGTTGGCCAACGTCTCGAAGACGTGCCGATTGATCACCGTGTGATACGGGACCGAGCTTCCGGCTATCGTGGTATGCCGCAGGTGATCCGGCTCACCAGTGTGCACGCAGTACGGCCGCCCGGAGACGTCGACGATCGCGTGCGCCAGCGTCTCGTCCATCGGGATAAAGGCGTCGCCGAAACGGCGGATCCCCTTCTTATCCCCGAGCGCCTTGCCCAGCGCCTGGCCGAGGACGATCGCGGTGTCTTCGATGGTGTGGTGGCCCTCGATCTCCACGTCGCCCTTGGCGCGCACGGTCAGGTCGAAGCTGGCGTGGCTACCCAGCGCGTGCAGCATGTGGTCGTAGAACGGGACACCCGTGTCGATGTGTACCTGGCCGGTGCCGTCGAGGTCGAGTTCGACGACGATTTCGGATTCCTTGGTGGTGCGCTCAACGCGTGCGCGACGGCCGGCGGTCATGACGCTCCTAGGGGCTGGGCTAATTCGGAGGCGGCCAGATCCGCGCTGGCCGAAAGGAATGCGTCGTTCTCCGCGGCGAGCCCGATCGTCGTGCGTAGGTACCCGGGGATGCCGACATCACGGATCAGCACGCCGGCATCGAGGTAACGCTGCCAGGTGGCCGGCGCGTCGGCGAAGAGCCCGAACAGCACGAAATTCGAGTCGCTCGGGATGACCTGAAAACCCATGCCGCTCAACGCCGTCTGCACCCGCTCACGCTCCGCGATCAGTGTCGCAACGCTGCCGAGGGTGTCGTCGGCGTGCCGCAGCGCGGCCCGCGCGGCGGCCTGCGTGACCACGGACAGGTGGTACGGCAGGCGGACCAGCAGCATGGCGTCAACCAGGGCCGGCGTCGCGACGAGGTAGCCGAGTCTGCCGCCGGCGAAGGCGAAGGCCTTGCTCATGGTGCGGCTCACGACCAGCTTGGTCGGGTACTCGGCGAGCAGCGCCACCGCGCTGGGCTGCGCGGAGAACTCGCCGTAGGCCTCGTCGACGATCACGATGCCTGGCGCGACGTCCAGCAGCCGCCGCAGATCGACCAGCGAAACACTCTGACCCGTCGGGTTATTGGGGCTGGTGATGAACACGACGTCGGGCCGTCGATTAACAATCGTCGCCACCGCGGCGTCGGCATCGAGGCTGAAGTCCGCCGCGCGGGGCGTCGTGAGCCATTCGGTGCGGGTGGCGTCGGAGATGATCGGGTGCATCGAATACGACGGCACGAAGCCGAGCGCGCTGCGGCCCGGGCCGCCGAACGCCTGCAGGAGCTGCTGCAGAATCTCGTTGGATCCGTTTGCCGCCCAGAGGTTTTCCACACCGAGCGGTACGCCGGTCTGTGCGCTGAGGTAGGCGGCCAGGTCGGTGCGCAGCGCGACGGCGTCGCGGTCGGGATACCGATTGAGGTTCACCGCAGCCACGCTCACGGATGCGACGACGTCGTCGACGAGCGCCGTGCTCGGCGGGTGCGGATTCTCGTTGGTGTTCAGCCGAACCGGAACGTCCAGCTGTGGAGCGCCGTACGGCGATTTGCCGCGCAGGTCGCGGCGCAGCGGAAGATCGTCGAGAGTAGGTCGGTTGCTCATCAGCCGAACCTCCGTCGTACCGCCTCGCCGTGCGCGGGCAGGTCTTCGGCGGCGGCCAGCGTGATGACGTGTCCGGACACGTCTTTCAGGGCCGCCTCGCTGTAGTCGACGACGTGGATGCCGCGCAGGAATGTCTGCACGGACAGGCCGCTGGAATGCGCGGCGCTGCCCGCGGTCGGCAGGACGTGGTTGGAGCCGGCACAGTAGTCGCCGAGACTGACCGGCGAGTAGGCGCCCACGAAAATAGCTCCCGCCGAGCGGATTTCGGCGGCGACTCTGTCCGGGTTGGCCGTCTGGATCTCCAGGTGCTCGGCCGCGTAGGCGTTGACGGTGCGAATCCCGGCCTCGATGTCGTCGACCAGGATGATGGCGGACTGTCGCCCGGCCAGTGCGGTCGTCACGCGCTGGCGGTGGACCGTGGTCTCCAGCTGAGTGGCCAGCGCGGCATCGGTGGCGTCGGCAAGCTCGATGCTCGGCGTCACCAGCACGCTGGCGGCCATCTCGTCATGCTCGGCCTGGCTGATCAGGTCGGCGGCGACGTGCTGCGGGTCGGCGGTGTCGTCGGCGAGGATCGCGATCTCGGTCGGCCCGGCCTCGGCGTCGATGCCCACCCGCGAGCGGACCAGGCGCTTGGCGGCGGTCACGTAGATGTTTCCTGGCCCGGTGATCATGTCGACCGGAGCCAGCTCGGCGCCATCGGTGTCGGTGCCGCCGTAGGTCAGCAGCGCCACCGCCTGGGCGCCGCCGACCGCCCACACCTCGTCGACGCCGAGCAGCCGCGCGGCGGCCAGGATGGTCGGGTGCGGCAGGCCGGTGAAGCGGCCCTGCGACGCGGCCTGCGGAGGGCTGGCCACCACCAGGGAGCCGACTCCGGCGGCCTGCGCCGGCACGACGTTCATCACCACGCTCGACGGGTACACCGCGTTGCCGCCCGGCACGTAGAGGCCGACACGCTCGACCGGCACCCATCGCTCGGTCACCGTCGCGCCCGGACCCAACGTCGTGGTGACGTCAGAGCGTCGTTGATCGGCGTGCACCGTGCGGGTGCGCTCGATCACCACCTCCAGAGCAGTCCGGACATCGCGGTCCAGGCTCGCCAGTGCGGCGTCCAGCTCGCTGCTGGGCACCCGGACCGATGGCGGCCGGACGCCATCCAGCGATTCGCCGTACTCCAGCGCGGCTTCCGCGCCTCGGTCGGCGACGGCGTTGACGATCGGGCGCACCGTCGACAGAGCCGCCTCCACGTCCACTCCGCCGCGGGGCAACGCCGCCCGCAGCCGGGCGGCGGAGAGGTCAGCACCCCGCAGGTCGATGCGCGCCATAACAGTCACGCCAACCATTGTCCCAGAGCAGAGCAACTGCATATCGGACCGGTAGTGTGACCGCACCCGAAGAAAACGGAGTCGCCATGTCCCGCAAGGACCATCCCAACAACACCCCGGGCATCCCGATGGTCTTCCCGGTCTGGTTTGAGAACTTTCAAGTCAAGTACTTCAACCCGCTGGTGAAGCCGATCGCCCGCTACCTTCCGACGTTCTCGGTGATCAAGCATCGTGGCCGCACATCCGGCAAGCCGTACGAGACCATCGTGACCGCTTACCGCAAAGGCGGTGTGCTCGCGATCGGATTGGCCCACGGCAAGACCGACTGGGTCAAGAACGTGCTGGCCGCGGGTGAGGCCGACCTGCACTTCATCCGTAAGGACGTGCACATCACCAATCCGCGGGTGCTGCCCGCCGGTAGCGACGGAGCAGGGCTGCCGTTCTTCGCGCGCCAGCAGATCGGACGGGTCGCCGTCTTCGTCGGCGATATCGCCTAAGCCCGGGTGAAGACGGTCTTGCCGGTCATCGTCGGCCAGACCTCGGGCGCGTCCTCCCAGGCCACGACCCGCTCGACGATCGGCGACAGGTCGCAGCCGCCGGCCAGCACGTCCAGGATCTGCGGGATGACTGCCCGCGCGCTGACCCGTCCGGTGGCGAACCGCACACCCCGGGTGTAGGCCTGCAGCATCGGCATCTCGACGCTCGGCTGGAAATAGATACCGGTGTCGGTGCACACACCGTCGGGCCATGTCGCACGAAGGGCCGCGGACAGCAGTTTCGGGTCGCCGGTGGTGTTGACCGTGACCGGATAGGGCGCCCAGGTCTTGTCCGGCTTGGCCGCGTCGTGGGCGGCCGCGCCGACCTTCTCGGCGGCGGCTAGTCGGCCGGGCTCCGTGTCGACGTAGTCGACGTGGCACCCGAGCGCAACGGCCAGCGCCGCGGCGTAGAGCCCGATCGACAGCCGACCGATCACCAGCACGCGGCGATCGGCGTCGTCGAGGCCGGCCAATTCCGCCGCGAATGGCCCGACCGCTCGCCAGCCGTCGGGGATGTTGTCCGACAGCGAGGCGACCGCGATCGGGTCGACGGTAGCGGGCAGCGGAATCAGCATCGCATCGGCGTAGGGCACCAGGACGAGGTCGGACATGAAGCCGCCGCCGTCCAGACCGGCTAAGGGAGCCAACCCGTACATCGCCATCAGCGGCACCGAGCCGCAGGAGCTCGTCACCCCGCGGCGGCATTCCCGGCATGTGCCGCAACTGATTTGGAATGGCACGACGACGCGGTCGCCGACCTTCACGCTCGATACGCCGCCGCCGACCGCGACAACCTCGGCAAGACCCTCGTGCCCGACCGCGTACCCGGGCGGTAGCGGCGCCGCTCCACGGGCGACGGCGACGTCGAGGTCACAGCACGCCACCTGAAGCGGCCGAACCATGGCCTGCTGCGCCTGCGTGATTTCGGGTTCGGGTACGTCACGCCAGGCGTAACGCCCGGACTCTTCGAACGTCAGCTGCCTCATCACAGCATTCTTGAGTGATCACTCAAGTAAAGTCAATGCCGTGCCCCGATCCGATCGCAGCCGCGCCGCGCTCCTCGACACTGCGGCCACGTTGTTCCGTCGCCAGGGCTACGCCGCGACTGGGCTCAACCAGATCCTCGACCAGGCAGGTGTTCGGCCCGGTTCGCTGTATCACCACTTTCCGCAGGGCAAGCAGCAGTTGGCCGCCGCGGTCGTCGACAGCGGCGCTGCCGCCATCGGAGAGCTGTTGCAAAGGCTGCTGGCCAGAGACATTCCCGTCGCCGACATCATCGATCGCTGGGCCGACCTCTTGATCGCCGGCTTGACCGCGGACTGGCGAGATGGATGCCCGATCGAGCCGATCGCCACCGAGGCAGTCCACGCCAGCGCGCTGGTCCGCGATGCGTCGGCGCGCGCGTTCGACGGATGGTGCACGGCGATCGAGGAGCGACTACAACGCGACGGCTGGCCGATAGCGGACGCGAAAAGCGTTGGAGTCGCGGTTATCTCACTGATCGAAGGCGCTCTGATACTCGCCCGGGTCTCCGGGACCGCAACCCCGCTGGAGGCCGCCAAACCAGCGGCGCGGCGGCTGCTGCGCGCCTAGACGTCCAACCCGACGTCGAGCACCCGCACCGAGTGCGTGAGCGCGCCGACGGCCAGGAAGTCCACCCCGGTGCCGGCGTATTCCGCGGCGGTGTCGAGCGACAGCCCGCCGGAGGACTCGAGTTTCGTGGTCGGCGACTGCGCATCGCGTCGCTGGACCGCGATCTGGGTCTGCCAGACCGGGAAATTGTCGAGCAATACCAGTTCGGCACCTTCGGCAAGCACCTCATCGAGCTGTTCGAGCGAATCGACCTCGACCTCGCACGGCAGATCGGGAGCCGCGGCCCGCACCGCACGCAACGCGGCGACCACCGATCCCGCGGCGGCAACGTGGTTGTCCTTAATCAGCGCCGCGTCACCCAACCCGAGCCGGTGGTTGACGCCGCCACCGACCCGGACCGCGTATTTCTGCAGCGTTCGTAGACCGGGCAGCGTCTTGCGGGTGTCGCGGATCTGGGCCTTGGTGCCATCCACTGCGTCCACCCACGCCGCGGTCGCGGTGGCAATCCCGGACAGGTGGCACACCAGGTTCAGCACGGTCCGTTCGGCGGTCAACAGTCCCAGCGTCTGGGCCTCCACGGTCAGCAGCGGCCCGCCCGGTTGCAACCGCGCGCCGTCGTCCACGCGGTCGAGCACGCGGTATCCGTCGGCACCGAGTACCTCGTCGAGCACCAGTAGCGCGATGTCCACCCCGGCGACCACCCCGGCCTCGCGGGTGATCAGCGACCCCGTTGTCCTGGCCCCGTCGGAGACCGTCGCGCGCGTCGTGATGTCGGGTCCGTAGCGCAGATCCTCATCGAGGGCACGGCTGATCGTGGCGCGAGCCTCCGCTAGCTCACTAGCCGAGAGGGTCATCAGCAGACCGCCGCCAGCGTCTCGATCTGCGCTCCGTAGTCAGCGGCCAGCCGGACAATCAGGCAGCGGGGCGGAGTGCCTGCCGCATCGGGGTATTCGGCCCGATGGTGGCAACCGCGACTCTCCTCGCGAGCCAGCGCGGCTGCGGCCAACGCGCGGGCGGCGGCGGTCAGCGCGGCGTCTTCGAGTCCGGCGCGGGTGACGACCGCCGCCTCGGGCGCGGCCGACAGCGTGTCGATCAACCCGTGCAGGCCGTCGGCGTCGCGAACCACCGATGCGTCGCGGCTCATCGCCCGCTGCAAGTCGCCGCGGACCAGCGCCGCGCGACCGACAGGTTGCGCCGTTCCGGCGCGTACCGGCCCAGTATCCGCCGCGTGTGCGGCCGCGGCTTTGCCGGCTCTTCCCCCGACCACCAGACCTTCAAGCAAGCTGTTGGACGCCAGCCGGTTGGCGCCGTGCATCCCGGTGCGGGCGACCTCACCCGCGGCGAACAGCCCGGGCAGCTCGGTCTGGCCGTGCACATCGGTCACCACGCCACCGCAGCTGTAGTGCGCGCCCGGGACAACCGGGATCGGCTGGGTGACCGGGTCGACCCCGGCGGCCCGGCACGACGCGGTGACGGTCGGGAAGCGGCGCTTGAAATCGGCGATACCGCGAGCATCGAGGAACACGCAGGGATCGCCCGTGGCTCGCAGCCGGGCATCGATGGCCGATGCCACCACATCGCGGGGGGCCAGATCGCCCATCGGGTGCACGCCTGCGGTCACCGAGTTGCCTTGGCTGTCAACCAAAACCGCGCCCTCGCCCCGGATCGCTTCGGTGACCAACGGCCGCCGACCTCCACCGCGGCCATCGAACAGCATCGTCGGGTGGAACTGGATGAACTCGATGTCGCTCACCGCCACACCGGCCCACAGCGCCAGCGCGATCCCGTCGCCGGTCGAGCCCTCGGGGTTGGTGGTCGCGCTGTAGAGATGGCCCAGCCCACCGGTGGCCAGGATCACGGACGGCGCATGGACGATGCCGATCCCCTGCCGATTGACGACCAACACCCCGGTCACCGATCCCGCGTCGTGCAGCAGTTGCAGCGCAGTGTGTTTGGTGCGGATGTCCAGCGTGTCCGCCGCATGATCGAGGGCGCGTTGTACCTCCGCGCCGGTGGCATCGCCGTTGGCATGCACGATGCGTCGCCGGGTGTGCCCCCCTTCGCGGCTCAATGCCCAACCGCCGGACGACGATTCGTCGAATCGTGCTCCTGCGCTGACCAATTCGGAGACGGCACGGTAGCCGTCGGCGACGATCGAGGTCACCGCGTCCGGATCGCACAGCCCGGCGCCGGCCGCGAGAGTGTCGGCAACGTGCGCGTCGACCGAGTCATCGTTGTCCGGCAGCACCACGGCGATGCCGCCTTGCGCGTAATGCGTGGCCGTTCCGCCGGGCTTGCGTCCGGCTTTGCTGAGTACGACGACCCGTCGGCCGGCCCGGTGCGCGGACAGCGCGGCGGCCAAACCGCCGACGCCGGTACCGATGACGACGACGTCGGCGCTCTCCTGCCAGACCGGATGCCGGCTCATTCGCCGCCGCCGGACTGGCCGATCGAGATCATCCGCTGAACACTCTCGCGTGCCCGCTCAGCGGTCTGCGCGTCGACATGGACTTCGTCGGCGCCCTCGACCAGGCAACGCAGCAGCGCTGCGGGGGTGATCATCTTCATGTATTTGCACGACGCGCGGTCGTTGACCGCCTGAAAGTCGACGTCGGGGGCGGCATTGCGCAGCTGGTACAACATCCCGACCTCGGTGGCGACCAGCACCTGACGGGCGCTGGTCTCGCGGGCGGCGTCCAGCATGCCGCCGGTCGACAGGATCTTCACCCGGTCTTCGGGGAAGGCGCCTTCGCCGGCCAGGTACAGCGCGGAGGTCGCGCAGCCACATTCCGGGTGGACGAACAACTCGGCGTCCGGGTGCGCGCGCGCCTGCTCGGTGAGCTCCTCGCCATTGATTCCGGCGTGCACGTGGCATTCGCCGGCCCACACATGCACGTTGTCGCGGCCCGTCATGCGCCGCACGTGGGCGCCCAGGAACTGGTCGGGGCAGAACAGCACGTCGCGGTCGGGGTCGATGGAGGCGACGACGTCGACGGCGTTGGACGAGGTGCAGCAGATGTCGGTCAGTGCCTTCACCGCGGCGGTGGTGTTGACATACGAAACGACGACCGCGCCGGGGTGTTCGTCCTTCCAGGCCTGCAGGTCCTCGGGCGTGATCGAGTCGGCCAGCGAACAGCCGGCGCGCTGATCCGGGATGAGCACCGTCTTGTCCGGGCTCAGGATCTTCGCAGTCTCGGCCATGAAGTGCACGCCGCAGAACACGATGGTGTCCTCAGGGGCCTCGGCCGCGACCCGAGACAGCGCCAGCGAATCGCCCACGTGGTCGGCGATGTCTTGGATGGCCGGCAGCTGATAGTTGTGCGCCAAAATCGTGGCGTTGCGCAGCTCAGCCAGCCGCCGAATCTCCGCCGCCCATTGCTCGTCGCCGTCGATACCACCGAAACCATTGGGAGAGTTCGTGATTCCCGCGGCCAGATCGTTTGCCACGTCAGTATCCAGTCCGTTTGACCGCACCTCAGTGCGACTCACGACTGCCATAGTCGATCCTTTCGCCTCGCGGCAAGAGTTTTCGACTTATAATCGAAAACATGGTCAATGGTAGCACTGCGCACGAAGTGCTGGCTGTCGTATTCCAGGTTCGCGGGCTCGGACCAGGCCCAAAGACGCAGAAACCGGAGCTCAGCGTCCTGCTCTGGCAACGCGCCCAAAATCCCGAGCGCGGTGCGTGGTCGCTGCCCGGCGGCCGGCTCCGTCACGACGAAGACATGCTGACGTCGGTGCGGCGCCAGCTCGCCGAGAAGGTCGATCTGCGTGAGGTCGCTCACCTCGAACAGCTCGCGGTCTTCTCCGAACCCGAGCGCGTCCCCGGCGTCCGGACCATCGCGTCGACCTTCCTGGGCTTAGTGCGCTCCCCTGCCGTCCCTGAGCTGCCGGCGGACACCAGCTGGCACCCCGTCACCGCGTTGCCGCCGATGGCGTTCGATCACGGCCCGATGGTCGAGCACGCCCGGACCCGCCTGGCCGCGAAGATGTCCTACACGAATATCGGATTCGCACTTGCACCTACCGAATTCGCGATGTCGACGTTGCGGGACATCTACAGCGCCACCCTCGGGTATCAGGTCGACACCACCAACCTGCAGCGCGTGCTGACCCGGCGCGGCGTGATCGGCCCGACCGGAACGGTCGCGCAGTCCGGCCGAAGCGGGGGGCGCCCCGCCGCGTTGTACCGATTCACAGATTCCCAGTTGCGCATTACCGACGAATTTGCGGCCCTCCGACCTCCCGGTTAGCCGCGATCGGCGACTCACCCGCAACCAGACTGGATTCTTAATGGCCTCTTAAGACAGAATGCCCCGATGGACACTGGCAACCTTGCGACCGCTACCGGTGCGGAGTGGATCGGGCGTGCACCCCACGAAGAACTGCAGGCCAAGGTTCGTCCGCTGCTGCCGGCCGAGGACCCGTTCTACGAGCCACCACCCGGGTTCCAGCACGCTGCGCCCGGCACCGTGCTGCGTTCGCGCGACATCGAGGTGGCATTTCTCGGGCTGATTCCCCAGCAGATCATGGCCACCCAGCTGCTCTACCGGACCACGGACATGAACGGCCAGCCCGAAGCCACGGCCACGACGGTGATCGTCCCGGCCGATGCCAGCCCGGAAAAGCCGTGTCCGGTGCTGTCGTACCAATGCGCGATCGACGCGGTGTCGTCGCGCTGTTTCCCGTCCTACGCGCTGCGGCGGCGCGCCAACGCGCTCGGGTCGCTGGCACAGCTGGAATTCTTGCTGATCTCTGCCGCGCTGGCCGAGGGCTGGGCCGTCTCGATCCCCGACCACGAGGGCCGCAGCGGCATGTGGGGCGCTCCCTTCGAGCCCGGCTACTTCATCCTCGACGGAATCCGGGCCGCCGTGAGCACTGACCGGCTCGGCTTATCTGCGTCGGCACCGGTGGCGCTGTGGGGCTACTCCGGTGGCGGCCTGGCGACCGCGTGGGCCGCCGAACTGTGCGCCGACTACGCGCCCGAGCTCGACATCGTCGGCGCGATCCTGGGCTCACCGGTCGGCGACCTGGGCCACACCTTCCGCCGACTGAACGGCACCTTCCTGTCCGGCCTGCCGGCAATGGTGATCGCCGCGCTGGTGCACGTCTACCCCGACCTGAACAAGGTCATCGACGAGCACGCCAGCGACGAGGGCCGGGCGGTGCTGCGCCGGCTGGAGAGCATGACGACCGTCGGCGCCGTCATCCGGATGATCAAGAAGGACGTCGGCGATTACCTCGATCGGCCGCTGGAAGAAATCCTGACGATGCCGGAGGTGCAGAACGTCTTCGACAGCATCCGGCTGGGCGCCAAGGTGCCCACTCCGCCGGTGCTGATCGTGCAGGCCGTGCATGACTACCTGATCGATGTCGAGGACATCGACCGGTTGGCCGACGCATACTCGGCCGGTGGCGCCAGCGTCACCTATCACCGCGATGCGTTCAACGAACACCTCCTGCTGCACCCGTTGTCGGCGCCGATGGCGCTGCGCTGGTTGCAGGATCGGTTCGCGCGTCGTCCGCTGAGCGATCACCTGATCCGGACGAAATGGCCGACGATGTTCAACCCGACGACCTACGTCGGCATGGCCCGGCTGGCCGTGATCGCGGCCAAAGTCATCACCGGCAAGTCGGTCCACCGCCGACCGCTATGACGTTGGTGCCGTAGCACTTTCGGTACGCGGGTAGACCGCCTCGACGGGCGGATGGGCGCCGAGATCGTCGCGTGCAGTGGCCGCCGCAGGCACCGCGTAGACCAGCGCGGCGGTCGCCGCGGGCAACAGCAGCGTGCAGGCCATCTGCAGCTTCGACGAACCGAAGAACACCGGCGCCGCTTGCGTGAAGTAGTGCAGCTGATCCGGTTGGAGCGGGATCGCCGCGAGATCGACCGTGCCATAACGTAAGTGGGCCACCAGGACACCCACGCCTACCGCGGCGCTAGCGGCGACCACCATGCCGGCGCACAACGCCGCAACCATTCCGGGGCCGCGGTGCGCCCGCCACTGCCACCCCACCACCGCCGCCACCGCGGCAACGACGTTGAGCATGCCCAGCATCAGGAAGGCGGCGACGAAGAAGTGGTCGGACTCCGGGCCGAGGTACTCGTGTAACCGCTCGCCGTTATGCGCCAGCACCACAACGCCGTTGATCGGCGGCGCCAGCCACGCCCACAAGCCGCCGACGAGCGCTCCGACCGGCAGCAGGCCCGCCACGACGGTGAGCGCCGCGCGCCGTCGGGTGTAGCGGGGGGCGTCGGCCGTCATCGCTGCGCCTCGAGCTCGGACGAATCCACCAGGCCGTGCCGCGAGCATTTGGCCCACCAGCCGTCGGGCCGCACCTGTACCACCATCCGGCGGCCGCACTCTGCGCAGAACCGGGGCGGCTCGAGACCCAGCTGGGCGGCCGTCGGCACGGCGCTGTCAGCTGAGTCACCCGTGTAGACGTTGTAGACGCCTGCCCCTACCGGTGCGGGCAGCTCGGAGACCATCACGCGCTACAGGCTGGCGTTGAGCGCCTTGATCGGCATCTGCAGATCGTCGAGCAACTCCAGATCGGCCTCGGCGGGACGCCCCAGCGTGGTCAGGTAGTTGCCGACGATCACCGCATTGATGCCGCCCAGGATGCCCTGCTTGGCGCCCAGGTCGCCCAGGGTGATCTCGCGACCACCGGCGAAGCGGAGCATCGTGCGGGGCAGCGCCAGGCGGAATGCCGCGACCGCCTTGAGGGCTTCGCTGGCGGGCAACACTTCGAGGTCACCGAACGGCGTGCCCGGTCGCGGGTTGAGGAAGTTCAGCGGCACCTCGTCGGGATCCAGCTCGGCCAGGTTCGCGGCGAACTCCGCGCGCTGTTCGATGGTCTCGCCCATGCCGAGGATGCCGCCGCAGCACACCTCCATACCGGCCTCGCGAACCATTGACAGTGTCTCCCAGCGCTCCTCCCAGCTGTGCGTGGTGACGACGTTCGGGAAGAAGGAGCGAGCGGTCTCCAGGTTGTGGTTGTAGCGGTGCACGCCCATGGCGGAGAGCCGCTTGACCTGCTCGGCGTTCAGCATGCCCAGCGAGCAGGCGATCTGGATGTCGACGGCGTCGCGGATGGCTTCTATGCCCGCGGCTACCTGCGCAAGCAGCCGTTCGTCTGGCCCGCGGACCGCGGCGACAATGCAGAACTCGGTGGCGCCGGACTTGGCCGTCTGCTTGGCCGCCTCGACGAGGCTGGGGATGTCCAGCCAGGCGCTGCGCACCGGCGAGGCGAACAGGCCCGACTGCGAGCAGAAGTGACAATCCTCCGGGCAGCCACCGGTTTTCAGGCTGATGATGCCTTCGACTTCGACCTCGGGGCCGCAGTGCGCCATCCGCACCTCGTGCGCCAGGGCCAGCAGCTCCTCGAGCCGGTCGTGGGGCAGCTGCAGCACTTCGAGCACCTGGTGCTGGCTCAGCCCTTCACCGCGGTCGAGCACCTGTCTGCGGGCCACCGCCAGAATGTCGGTGCTGTCGGTGTCGGATGTCGACCGAGTCGCCGCCTGAGTCACCAGCTACTCCTTATAGGTATGTGTGTTTTCCTGTCCACGCACGCGGGGCGCAAAACCCGGCATATTCACAACCAGCGTTGAACGGTGCCCAGGCTAGGCTAGCGGTGTGCACCTGCACAAACGTCATGTGGTCGCCTCGCGTGCGGGTGGGTATTCGATCTGGGTGAGTGGCACAACCCAGGGAGCGACCTCAAATGCCTAGTACACACGTCGAATACGTGGCCCATCACTGGTTGCTGCTGGCCGGACCCGCGTTCTTTCCGGCCGTGGTCGTCGTCGGCGTGGTGTTGTACATCGCTGTCAAAGACCGCCGTACACCCGACGACGACCCGCAGTCCCCGGCCGCCGGAGCGGCCGACGAGAAGCCGGACTGAAACACGCCGACAGCAAATCGGTGGAAGTTTGGGCGTAGAACCCGCTGGCTACCTACTGTGAAGTAAGTTAAGCGCCCGGAAGGCTCGGGTGGCCACAGCGCGGTGGGAGGTAATTCGGTGGTTCTGTCACTTCTTGCAGCCGAGCCGCCGGCGCGCGGCGCCGGGCTCAACCAAGTCATCGGTCTGTCGATCGCCGCCATGGTGATCGGCGCGGCGATGCTCTACGTCGGCTGGGCGCATCGCACCCACCGGATCACCTGGCTGGGCGGCCTCGCCGACTGGTTGGGCCACAAGTTCAACCGGCCATCCTGGGTCGCTCTGCCGATCCTGGTGTTCACGTCGTCGATCATCTGCGCGCTGTTCGGTTTCATCTGGGATGTCAGCTGGCACATTGGAAATGGCCGCGATCCCGGGCCGCTGGCCAACCCGGCGCACTACTTCATCATCATCGGTCTCTTCGGTGTGTTCTTGGCCGGAGCGATCTCGGTGGTGTTGCCGTTCGACAAGCCGGGACCGGCCGCGCTACGCATCACCCGGAACTGGTACGCCCCGGTGGGTGGACTCCTGATGGCCGGATGCGGCATGTACGCCATGATCGGTTTCCCGCTCGACGACGTCTGGCACCGCATCTTCGGCCAGGACGTAACGCTCTGGGGCCCAACCCATCTGATGATGATCGGTGGTGCGAACTTCTCGCTGTTCGCGGTGCTGATGTTGGAGTACGAGGGCGCGCGCAAGACCGAGCAGACACCGGCCGACAAAGCACTGGAGCGCCACGACGGGCCGTTCATCAAAATCCTGCGCTATCTGTCCTGCGGCGGCCTGTTGATCGGCATGTCGGTCTACCAGATCGAATTCGACTTCGGCGTACCGCAATTCCGGCTGGTCTTCCAGCCGATGCTGATCGCCGTGGCAGCCGCGATCGGCACCATCATCGCCCGTATCACCCTGGGCCGCGGCGCGGCGATCATCGCGGCACTGTTCGCCATCGCGCTGCGCGGAGGTGTCGCCCTGATCGTCGGGCCGATCCTCGGCGCTGCGATCAACTGGTTCCCGCTGTATCTCGGCCCGGCCCTGGTGGTCGAATTGCTCGCGTTGACACCGCTGTTCCGCCGACCCATCCTGTTCGGTGCGGTAGCCGGCCTGGGCATCGGCACGGTCGGGTTGTGGCTGGAATCGCTGTGGATCGGCAAGGTCTACCACTACCCGTGGCCGGTCGACCTATGGCGCGAAGCACTGCCGACGGCGGTGCCGGTGGCCATCCTGGCCGGGATCTGCGCGGCGTTGCTCGGCATGGTGTTGACCAGTCAGAAGCTGCCGGGCCGTGCGTTCGGCATCACCGCGGTGGCACTCACTGTTCTGGTCGTCGGTGGCACCATCGCCAACGGCTTGCACATCCTGGTTCCGAAGCAGGACAGCGCGACCGTCAAGCTGACCGACCTGCCCAGCCCGCCGGGACAGCGGTTGGCGTCGGCCGATGTTCAGCTGAACCCGCCGAATATGGCTGGCGACCATCCGGACTGGGTCACGATCCTGGCCTGGCAGGGCAAGATGCAGAACCACCGCGGTCTGGTGATCAACCGGCTGCAGAAGGTCGGACCCGGTCACTACGTGTCGACCGAGCCGATCCCGGTGTGGGGCGACTGGAAGACGCTGTTGCGCGTCCACGACGGCCGTGACCTGGCCGCAGTACCCATCTGGGCGCCGGCCGACTCTGCCATCCCGGTGCCCGAGATCCCGGTGCTGAGCAACGGGACTCGCCCGTTCGCCTTCGAGGTCTCGATCCTGCAGCGCGAACGCGACCCGGGAGTTCCCGCGTGGCTGTTCACCGCGGGCGGCATCGTGGTGTTGTTCTTCACGCTATGTGTGATCACCGCGCTGACGTGGGGCGCCGGACGGATCAACAGCTCCGAGAACGCACCCAACGAGCCCGGAGAAGAGGCTGTCGAGCACGCTCCGCCGCGGGCAGCGTGAACGCTTTGACGGGAATCCGTAAAGTCCTTGGCGCCGTTGCATTTTCGGGGCTGCTGCTCGGTTTCACCGGATGTGGTGGCGCATCGAAGACCGCCGACGGTGCTGCGCTCACGGTGGACATCACCATCGCCCACGGACAGGTGTCGCCCGCCAACGCGACGCTGCAGGCGGCCGTTCACCAGCCGATCACGCTGCACGTCACCAGCGACGTGACTGATGAGTTGCATGTGCATTCGGTGCCCGACCACAAGTTCGAGGTGGCCGCGGCGGCAAATCAGACGTTCCAGTTCAGCGTCGACGTGCCGGGCAGCGTCGACGTCGAGTTACACCACCTCGATCGGACCGTCGCCACCATCCACGTGCATCCGTGACCGAACCGCACGTCCTCGCTCACGGCCTCGGCGGGTCGAGCGATCTGCCTGTGCCGTATGCCTTTTCCGTGATCGGCGCGGCATGGGCGCTGACGTTTACGTTCGCCCTGGTGGCGTTGGCGTGGAAGCGGCCGCGCTTCGATCCGGACAACCCCACCCGCGCGCTGCCGGCCGCAGTGACCGCATTCGTCGATTCGCGCCTCACCCGTGGCGTGGCCGCGGGGGTGGCGTTGGTGTTCACCGGGTGGGTGCTGTTGGCCGGGCTGTTCGGGCCGCAGAATCAAGGCAACGCGCTGCTCGGAGTGTTCTACGTGCTGCTGTGGGTTGGCCTGGTGGCGGTGTCGCTGCTTATCGGCCCGGTATGGCGGGTCATTTCGCCAGCGCGCACCGTATACGCACTGCTGCAACGCATTACGCCGGACCCGCGATGGTCCTACCCGGAATCGTGGGGGTATCGGCCGGCCGCTGTCGGCCTGTTCGCGTTCGTGTGGATGGAACTGGCCAGCCCCAATCCCGCGGCGCTGCCCTGGCTCAAGACCTGGCTGCTGATCTACATCGTGGTGCTGCTGGTCGGGGCGTGGCTCTGCGGACAGCGCTGGTTTGCGCGCTCGGACCCGTTCGAGGTGTACAGCATGGCGGTGTCGAGGCTCTCCCCGTTCCGCCGCGACGCGAAGAGCGGCAAGATCGCGATCGGCAATCCGTTCGATCATCTGCTGTCGCTGCCGATTCGCCCGGGCATCGTCGCAGTGTTGGCGGTGCTGTTGGGCTCGACCGCGTTCGACAGCTTCTCGTCGTCGGCCACCTGGCGGAACTTCGCCGACGGCATAGCCCGCTCGATTCACGCCGCGCCGGTATCGGTTTCGTTGTGCGCGTTGCGCACGATCGGGTTGCTGATCTTCGTCGCGGTGGTGGCGACGACGTTCTCGTTGGCGGCACGTGCGACCGGAGGGCTCGATCGCGACCAGCGTCGGGCAATGCCCCGCGAATTGGCGCACTCACTGGTGCCGATCGTGGTCGGCTACATCTTCGCCCACTACCTGTCGTATCTGGTCGAGCGTGGCCAGCAGGCGATCATCTCGTTGGCCGATCCACTCGGCAAAGACTGGAATCTGCTCGGGCTCGGGCATGTACACGTCGCCTACGTGCTGTCGCTCCACCCGACACTGCTCGCCGTGATCAAGGTGACGTCGGTGGTGACCGGGCACATCGTCGCGGTGATCGCGGCGCATGACAAGGCGCTTCGGCTGCTGCCCAAGCGTCATCAGCTGACTGGCCAGCTGACCATGATGTTGGTGATGGTCAGCTACACATTCACCGGGTTGTATCTGCTCTTCAGCGCCTAGGCGTCACTCGAGAACGTCGTGGTGCAGCTCGGCGAACAGTTCGGTGTTGCGGCTGTAGTCGACACGCACGTCGACGATCGTCACGCCCGGCTCGGTCAGTGACCGGGTGAACACCCGCTCGAACTCATCGAGGGAGTCGACCCGAATCCCCTTGGCGCCGAACGCCGCCGCGTAGTGGGTGATGTCGTAGTCCCCCAGCTGCACGCCCGAGGAGCGGCCGTATTTCAACTCCTCCTGGAACGCGACCATGTTGTAGGCGTTATCACGCATGATGACGTGGGTGAAGCTCAGGCCGATGCGCATCGCGGTCTCCAATTCCTGTGCGCTGAAGAGGAATCCACCGTCACCGGATACCGAGACCACCGGCGTTCCGGGGCGGACCAGCGCAGCGGCGATCGCCCATGGCAGCGCGACACCGAGGGTCTGCTGGCCGTCGGAGAACAGCAGCCGCCGCGGCTCATACACCCGGAAGTGCCGGGCCATGTAGATGTAATGCGATCCCACGTCACACGCGACCGTGGCGTCGTCGCCGAGCAGGTCGCGCATTTTCAGCACGACGGCGGCCGGGTTCACTCCCTGGTCGGTCTGCGGGTGTCGGCGGGCCTCGTCATCGATGTGCGCCAGCGCCACACGCTGTTCGCTGACTTGACTGCGGACCTCGTAGTCCAGCCGCAGCCCTGCCAGTGCCGTGGTGAGCGCGGTCAGCGTGGCGGCGATGTCGCCGCGCAACTCGAGCGCCGGCTGGTAGTGGTTGTCGATGTCGGCGGGCATCTCATCGAGGTGGATCAGCGTGCGCGCCGGATCCGGATTCCACAGCCGCGGATCGTATTCGACCGGATCGAAGCCGACGGTCACCAGGACGTCGGCGTGCCCGATGACGATGTCGCCCGGTTGATTGCGGAACAATCCGACGCGGCCGACGAAGTGATCCTCGAGTTCGCGGGAGACCACGCCGGCCGCCTGGAACGTCTCGACGACCGGCAGCTCGGTGACCGCGAGTAGCTCACGTAGTGCCGCACATGGCCCCGGCTCCCCTACCCGGACGCCGACAAACAATGCCGGGCGCTCTGCAGCGCGAATCAGTTTGACAGCCTGGGCAATTCGATCGGCGGGAGCTGGACCCAACGCCGGTACCGGGTTCGGTTCGACGATCGTTGCCGACGTCGGGGCCGTCAACACATCTGCGGGCAGGACCACGGCGGCGGCTCCGCGCGGTTGGGTCAGCGCGCTGCGAATGGCGTTGGCGACTGCCTCGGGCACGTTGTCGGGATCATCGACTTCGCCGGTGTACTTCGTGAAGGGCTTCAGTGCGGCAACGGCATCCATCGATTGGTGGGTGCGCTTGAGTCGGTCAGAGCGCTGCACCGCGCCACAGATCGCGACCATCGGGTCCTGCTCGGTGGTGGCGGTGATCAACCCGGTGGCCAGATTCGTGGTGCCGGGCCCCGATGTCACCAATGCGACGCCCGGCGTACCGGTGAGCCGGCCCACGGCGGCGGCCATGAACGCCGCATTCTGTTCATGACGGCAGACGATCAATTGGGGGCCGCCATCGGCCAGGGCGTCGAAGACGGCGTCGATCTTGGCGCCCGGGACGCCGAAGATGTACTGAATGCCGTAGGCGGTCAGCGTTTCGACCACGCGCTGGGCTGATCGCACCTCGTCGTTGCTCAGTTGACTACCCTTCGGTGCGACGGATCTGGTCGTCCAGGTCGGGCCGGTTCAGTTCGGCGGCAAGGAATTCCGGCGTGCGCGGCAGACTCAGATGAAGATCGGATCGCACGCTGATGTCGACACGGCCGCGGGTCAACCGGTAGTCGATCGCGTGTCCGCCGTGCCGCCGTTCGGCGTCGACGAAATGCGAGTGGTAACCAGCCACCGAGACGCCCTGCTCGTAGTCGGGCATCCGAAATCCGGCAAGCGTTCCGGTGACGTCGCGGAAGGCGACTTCCTGCTGGTCCTGGGTGGCTTCGGTGAACGGCGGGTAAGGCCGGTGCTGCTCGGTGACCGTGCGGGTGCGAATCTCGCTGAAGTCGCCGCTGACCCGAACGGCCACAATCAAGTTGGCGCTCGGCAGCGACTCGTCAATCCGCGCTTTGAGGCCTGCGCGGTCGACCGGCTCGGACACCTCGAAGGAGCGGTCGGTGTCGAACCAGGTGACAACCGCGAAAGGCGTGCACTGATCCGGCTCGGCGGAGCGCGCGCTGCCGTCGCTGCGCAGTTGGTAGCAGATCCCGTCGAGCACCAGCATCTCGCCATCCAGCCCGTTGAAGGTGCCCAGGCCAAAGTCCCCGTGCTCCAACAGCTCTCGGATGGTGACGTCACCGTCGTAGACGCCGTCGAGCAGAGCGCCCATCGTAGAGGTCTGGTAGACCTCTCTGCCGTGGTGATGTGTGACCAGTGCATGCAACCAACTGTGCAATCGGCTGGCAGCGGAGTCGGCCGGATCAACCACGCCAAGGATTCTGTCGCCGCTCGGCCGTCCCGTCAATGCGACAGCGGACCCTGCTTGGTCTTTGCCGTCGAGGTGGTGAAGGCTAGGAGCGTTCCGGCATCAGGAGTCAAAGGAGACTGTTATGGCGAAAGTGCTGCTCGTCCTCTATCCGGACCCGGTGACGGGCTATCCCCCGGTCTACGCCCGGGACAGCATCCCGGTGTTGCACGGCTACCCCGGCGGTCAGACCCTGCCGACACCGTCGGCGATCGACTTCACCCCGGGCCAGTTGCTGGGCTGTGTGTCCGGTGAGCTCGGCCTGCGCTCCTTCCTGGAAGCCGGCGGGCACCAGTTGGTGGTGACATCGGACAAGGAAGGCCCGGATTCCGAGTTCGAACGCGAGCTGCCCGACGCCGATGTGGTCATCTCTCAACCATTTTGGCCGGCGTACCTGACTGCCGAGCGGATTGCTAAGGCGAAAAACCTCAAGCTGGCACTGACCGCCGGGATCGGTTCAGACCACGTCGATCTCGACGCCGCGATTGCCCGCGGGCTGACCGTCGCCGAGGTTACCTTCTGCAACAGCATCAGCGTCGCCGAGCACGCTGTCATGCAGATCCTGGCGCTGGTGCGCAACTTCGTGCCGTCCCATCAATGGGTCGTCGACGGCGGCTGGAACATCGCCGACTGCGTCGAGCGCGCCTATGACGTCGAAGGCATGGACGTCGGCGTGATCGCCGCCGGTCGCATCGGTCTGGCTACGCTGCGCCGGTTGGCTCCGTTCGACGTCAACCTCCACTACACCGACACTCGCCGCCTTCCCGAGGAGGTCGAGAAGGAATTGAACGTCACCTACCACCCCGACGCCGCGTCGCTGGCGCACTCGGTCGACGTGGTGTCCATCCACGCGCCGCTTCACCCGCAGACCTATCACCTATTCGACGACAAGCTGATCGCCTCGATGCGCCGCGGCTCGTACATCGTGAATACCGCGCGCGCCGAGATCTGCGTGCGCGACGCGGTCGTGGCCGCGCTACAGAGTGGTCAGCTGGCCGGCTATGCGGGCGACGTGTGGTACCCACAGCCACCGCCGGCGGATCACCCGTGGCGCAGCATGCCGAACGAGGCCATGACGCCACACGTGTCGGGGACGACGCTGTCGGCGCAGGCCCGTTACGCCGCAGGGGCCCAGGAGATTCTCGAAGACTTCTTCGCCGACAAGCCGATTCGCGACGAGTACCTGATCGTGTCCGGCGGCGGGCTGGCCGGAACCGGCAAGGCGTCTTACACCGCGGGCGGTGGCTCAAGTCCCGGCAGCAGCGGTAGATAGGTCAGTCGATCGGGTACTCGACCCGTTCGGTGCCGTCCCAGCGCCGCAACGCGGCCATGCGGCCGTGGAACTCGGCCGGCTGACCAGCTACGCCCAAAACCGCTCGCACTGAGGCGTTTTCAACCCGGCGCGCCACGGTCACGTGCGCCGTCCATTGATCGGGCAGGCTGTGCGGCAGCGGGCCGGGCTGCAGGTAGGGGCCGCAGATCCGCTGGACGTCGGCGTGCAGCGCGAGTAACTCGGCGGTCGGCACGATGAGTCGGGCGAGCACCGCGTTCGATTGCCCGAACAGCACCGGCGCCCCGATGTCGCAGGCCAAGGGAAGGCGCCGAGCAATCGGACCCAGCAGTTGGTCGATGTCGGGTGAAATCCGTTCCGCCACCGCGAGAGTCACGTGCGGGCGTCCAGCCGGAAGGCGGCTGGGCAGGTCGGCGGCGTCTACGTCATCCCAGATTTGCCGCAACCGTGCCTCGGTGTCGGCGTCGAAGAGCAGCTCGACCGAATGTGCCATCAGGCGAGCAGACTGGTCACCCAGTCGCGGTCGAACGCGTGGACGCCCATCGCGGTGAACTCGGCGGCGCTGAGCCGACCGGCCCCCGCTGGTAGCTCGGCTCGCATCGGCCCGAGTCGCACCAGCGCCGACCGATTCGACGCCTCCACCACGCCAGGCGGCAGCGGCCAGTTGCCGATCACTAGGCCGGCGAACGAAAGATTCTGTGCGGCAATCGATTCGATGGTGAGCGCGGTGTGGTTGAGGGTGCCCAGCTCGGCGGTGGTGACCACCAGCACCGCGGCGTCCAGGTCGGCGGCCAGATCGCGCAGGGTCACGCCGTCCTCGGCGATCTCGACGAGCACCCCGCCGGCACCTTCGACCAGGGTCAGCTGCCCTGGATGGTCAACGGCACGAATGAGTTTGAGCATCGTGCGCTTGGTGGGCAGTGCACGTCCGGCCTGCTCCGCGGCGGCCAGCGGCGCCATCGGCTCGGGGTAGCGCGCCAGTCCGACGACCTTGCTGATCCCGGTCAACCGCGTCACGTCGGCGAGGTCGTCGTCACCGGCGGCGGTCCCGGTCTGCACTGGCTTGCATACAGCGACCGGAATACCGGCCTGGCGGGCGGCGGCGGCCAGAGCCGCGGTGGCGATAGTCTTGCCGACCCCGGTGCCTGTCCCGGTGACGACCAGGACCGTCAACGCCGGGCCGCGGCCAGCACGTCGGTCAGCACCGCGCGAGCCAGCTCGAGGTCGTCGT
Organism: uncultured Actinomycetota bacterium; assembly: GCA_963822655.1. GTDB lineage: Bacteria > Actinomycetota > Actinomycetes > Mycobacteriales > Mycobacteriaceae > Mycobacterium. Next base: position 514,396 of record CAWGIJ010000005.1, on the reverse strand, counting down.
CGTCCAGCGACGCCCGGGCGGTCAGCCGCAGCCGCGAGGTGCCGGCCGGCACGGTCGGCGGCCGGAAACAGCCCACCCGCACGCCAGCGTCCAGACAAGCCGTCGCGGCGGCCAGCGCAACCTCCGGCTCGCCCAGGATCACCGAGACGACGGCGGACTGCGGCAGCTGGGCCACGCCGCAGATCTCGGCCAGCGTGGCCGCATGCCGGAGTACGGCGTCGGGCCGCCATGGCTCGGCAAGCAGCACCCGCAGTGCCGCGAGCGCGGCGCCGACCGCAGCGGGCGCCAGGCCGGTGTCGAAGATGAAGGGCCGGGCCGCGTCGATGAGGTGATCGCGCACCGCGACCGATCCCAGTACCGCGCCGCCCTGACTGCCGAACGCCTTCGACAGCGTCGTCGTCATCACCACGTCGGACGCGCCGGCCAGACCCAGTTCGTGCAGCAGGCCGCGCCCGCCGGTGCCGCGCACGCCCAGGCCGTGGGCCTCATCGACGATCAGCAGTGCCCGATGGCGGCGGCAGGCCTCGTGCAACTCGCGCAGCGGCGCCAGGGCGCCGTCGGTGGAGAAGACCGACTCGGTGATGACGACGGCCCGCTCTTCGTCGCGCGCGGCCAGCGCGGCGTCGACGGCGTCGACATCACGGTGAGGCGTGACCACAACGCGGGCCCGGGACAGCCGGCAGGCGTCGACCAGCGAGGCGTGCGACAGGGCGTCGGAGACCAGCAGCGAGCCCGGGCCGGACAATCCGACCACGGCGCCCTGATTGGCGGTGTAGCCCGACGAGAACACCAAACCTGCTGCGGTGCCAACGAATTCGGCTAGTAGTGACTCGAACTCTTCGTGTAGCGACGTGTTGCCGGTGACCAGCCGTGAGCCGGTCGCGCCCGCGCCCCAAGTGCGCAACGCATCGACTCCGCCCTCGATGACGTGTGCGTGCTGGGAGAGCCCGAGGTAGTCGTTGGACGCCAAATCGAGTTCGGTGGCCACCGCCGGGCGCGGTCGCAGGGCACGTCGCAGCCCGGCCTGACGGCGCTGCTCGGCGTGCGTCTCCAGCCAGGCCAGCGGAGAGGTCTCGATCCGGGTCATCGCCCTAGAGGATACGAGAGCCGGTGAGCCGGGCGACCTCCACCATCGCAGAGGTGACCTGCGCGATCTCCTCCGGCGAGCAGATGAACGGCGGCATCGCGTAGATCAGGTTGCGGAACGGCCGCAGCCAGACGCCGCGGTCGAGGGCCGCCGGCGTCGCGATCCCCAGATCCACGGTGCGGTCGCATTCGATGACGCCGATGGCTCCGCAGACCCGGACATCGGCCACGCCCGGCAGGGCCCGCGCCGGCTCGAGGCCGGCGGTCAGCCCGGCTCCGATCTCGGCGACCGTGGAGTGCCAGTCCTGGTCGAGCAGCAGTTCGACCGCGGCCACGGATACGGCGCAGGCCAGCGGGTTGGCCATGAAAGTCGGCCCGTGCATCAGCGCTCCAGCCTCGCCGTTGCTGATCGTGTGGGCCACGTCGGTGGTGCACAGCGTCGCGGCCAGGCTGAGGTAGCCGCCGGTCAGGGCCTTGCCGACGCACATGATGTCGGGGCTGACCCCCGCGTGGTCGGCGGCGAACAATGCGCCGGTACGGCCGAACCCGGTGGCGATCTCGTCGAAGATCAGCAGGACGTCGTGCCGGCGGCAGATCTCCCGCAGGTCGGTGAGGTACCGCGGGTCGTGGAACCGCATCCCGCCGGCGCCCTGGACCACCGGCTCCACCACGACGGCTGCCAGCTCGGCCGCGCGCTCGGCCAGCTGCGCCTCGAACGCCGCGATGTAGGCCGGGTCGTAGGCGGTGGGCACCTGCGGGGCGAACACCTGATGGGCCAGCACGTCGGTCCACAGCGAGTGCATGCCGCCTTCGGGGTCGCAGATGCTCATCGGCGTGAAGGTGTCGCCGTGGTATCCCCCGCGCCAGGTCATCAGCCGGCGCTTGCCGGGGACTCCACGGCTGCGCCAGTACTGCAGCGCCATCTTGACCGCGACCTCGACCGACACCGAGCCCGAGTCGCTGAAGAACACCGTCTCGAGGCCGGCCGGCGTGATCTCGACGAGCAGCTGCGCCAGCCGGGCGGCGGGTTCGTGCGTGAGCCCGCCGAACATGACGTGGTTCATGGTGTCCAACTGGCGCCTCATCGCCTCGTCGAGCGCCGGGTGGCCGTGCCCGTGGATGGCCGTCCACCAGGAGCTCATCGCGTCGATCGCCTGAACCTGTCGGCCGTCGCGGACCAGCGTCAGCCAGATCCCGCGGGCGCCGACGGCAACCACCGGCGGCACCGCCTCCGCGCCGATCGTGCTGTAGGGGTGCCACAAATGGGCCGCGTCGACGGCGCTGATCTGCTCTGGAGTCAGCGCGGCCATAACGAACGAGGGTAAAGCAGATCGGTCGCACCGAAGCCGGGCATCGGGCAGCATTGAGGCACCATGGATTCACCGCAGCAGTTCGATGAGCCTTCCCCGACCGATCACGATGACTCCCCGCCGCGGGTGCTGCGGCTGCGGCTGGTTCCCTGGGACGTCATCTCGCTCGTGACGCTGCTCGTGCTGCTCGCCGTACTGGCCTTCGGAACCAATTGGTATGCAAGGCTTTTCGGCTTTCTCAAGGACACCTGCGTCGGCGACTGCCCGCCCGCGCCCTTCGGCCTCGACTTCTATATCTACCCGGTGGTATGGGGTGGCCTCGGCGCCGCGGTGGCCGCTGCAGTGCTCGGCCCGCTGGTGTCGCTGTTGAGGGGTTGGTACCTGTCGTTCTGGCCGCTGCTGGCGATTGCCCTGGTTCTGTTCGCGTCCGGAGCCGGCGCGGCGATGACCGAATTCAGCAGCAAATACTGGCACATGGATCCCGGCGCGTACGAGCAGACCGAGTGAGAGCGAAATCACAACTGCGCGCACAGATTTGGGCGTTTGGCGGGTCGGCGATCACCGTTCGGTCACGGTAAGACAAAAAATCCCGCCTGAAGCGCTTAAAAGGTAGCTCTTGCAGGCATTTGTTGCCACAGTGTTCCCAGTGACTGTTGTGAATTCAGCGGTTCACCGACGGGGCACCGCCCACCTGGCCACGGCCGTTCAAGGCGGGAAGTGCGGCCCCCAACGGGGCGGGCCAACGCACGGGGCTCGGTGGTGAATCGGCGGAATGGCGGCAGAGGCGTGAAGTCACCGCGTCGACGCCACAGAAAGGTGATCAACATGAAGCGCAGCTTCGCCGTCCCGTCCACCCTGGCCCTGTTGTTGACGCTGCCGATGGTCGATCCCTGCGTCGCAAACGCCGACCCGGGCGGTCCGACCCTGGTGGGCTACCAGCAGAACACCAGCTATGTGATCCAGCGCGCGCTCTCGCAGCGCAACGTGCCGTTCCTGTACGGCGGCGGCGACGCCTCCGGACCGACCCGCGGCACCGGGCTGAAAGCCAACATCGTCGGCTTCGACGCTTCCGGCCTGATCCAGTACGCCTATGCCGGCGCCGGCGTGAAGATGCCGCGCACCTCGGCCGAACAGTGCAGCGTCGGCCGCAAGGTGACCCCGGCCCAGGCACGTCCCGGCGACCTACTCTGCTACGGCCCGGGTGGTACCCAGAGCGTGGCGATGTACCTCGGCAGCAACCAGATGATCGAGGCCACCGAGCCTGCCGTCGCCGTCACGCCGGCGCGCACGAGCGGCATGGTTCCGTACTTGACCCGCATCCTCGAGTCCTGACCGCACTGCTCACAGAACGGCACTCGTGCACCCGCGTCGGTCGTCGGGTTAGGTAGATTGTCTGTCAATCATGACGATCTCCCCGACCCGCCCGGCCGACGCAGGGGTTGTGCAACAGGCGCACACCGCGACGGAAAACCGGCCAGGTTTCTACCGCCACGATCTCGACGGGCTGCGCGGCATCGCCATCGCCCTCGTCGCGATGTTCCATGTGTGGTTCGGCCGGGTGTCCGGTGGGGTCGACGTGTTCCTCGCGCTGTCCGGCTTCTTCTTCGGCGGCAAACTCCTTCGCGCGGCACTCAATCCGGCCGGCGGCCGATCCGGGTCGTTGTCGCCGCTTCCCGAGGTGGTCCGGTTGGTCCGCCGGTTGCTGCCGACGCTCGTGGTGGTGTTGGCCGCATCCGCGATTCTGACCGTCCTCATTCAGCCGGAGACGCGTTGGGAGATCTTCGCCGACCAGAGCCTGGCCAGCCTTGGCTACTACCAGAATTGGGAGCTGGCCAGCACGGTCGCCGACTATCTCCGGGCTGGTGAATCCGTCAGCCCGCTGCAGCACATCTGGTCGATGTCGGTGCAGGGCCAGTTCTACATTTCATTCCTGGCGCTGATTTTCGGCTTCGCCTACCTGTTCCGGCGCCGGTTGGGTGATCGGCTGCGCACGGCGTTCGTGGTGTTGCTCAGCGCGCTGGCCATTGCGTCGTTCGTGTACGCGATCTTCGCCCACCAAGCCAATCAGGCGGTCGCCTACTACAACAGTTTTGCCCGCGCGTGGGAGTTGATCCTCGGGGCTCTGGTCGGCGCATTGGTCCCGTCCGTCCGGTGGCCGATGTGGTTGCGGACCACGGCAGCGACTATCGCCTTGGCGGCGGTGCTGTCCTGCGGCGCACTGATCGACGGCGTCCGGCAGTTCCCCGGCCCGTGGACCGTGGTGCCCGTCGGCGCGACGGTGCTGTTCATCCTCGCCGGCGCCAATCGCGCCGACGGCGTCGAGTTGCCGCTGCCCAACCGGTTGATGGCGACCCGGCCGCTGGTGGGGCTCGGCGAGATGGCCTACGCGCTGTATCTGTGGCACTGGCCGCTACTGATCTTCTGGCTGGCGTACACCGGCCACGCGCACGCCAACGTCGTCGAGGGCACCGCGGTGCTGCTGGTCTCCGGCGTGCTGGCGTATCTGACCAACCGCTACGTCGAAGAGCCGCTGCGGCAACGCAAATCCGCGGGTACCGGGCGCGAGACGACCGCGGCCGCGGTGCCCTGGCGAACCCGGCTGCGGCGCCCCACGATAGTGCTGGGATCGGTCGTCGGGCTGATGGGCGTGACGCTGACCGCGACGGCATTCACCTGGCGCGAGCATGTCAACGTCGAGCGCGCCAGCGGCAAGGAGCTCAGCGGTCTGAGTTCCACGGACTATCCCGGCGCGCGCGCGTTGATCAAGAACGTGCGGGTGCCGGCACTGCGGATGCGACCCACGGTGCTGGAGGCCCAGACCGATTACCCGCCGTCCACCCGGGACGGCTGCATCAGCGACTTCAAGAACACCGACGTGCTCAAGTGCACCTACGGCGACAAGCAGGCCGCCCGGACCATTGCGCTCGCCGGTGGATCGCACGCCGAACACTGGCTGACGGCGCTGGACATCCTGGGCCATCGGTACCACTTCAAGATCACGACCTATCTCAAGATGGGCTGCGCGCTGTCCACCGAGAAGATCCCTCGGGTGATGGGCAACAACGACCCCTACCCGGAGTGCGCCGAATGGGTGTCCAAGGCGATGGACGCGGTGCTGGCCGACCACCCGGACTTCGTGTTCACCACCTCGACGCGGCCGTGGAACATCATGCCCGGCGACGTGATGCCGGGCACCTACGTCGGCATCTGGCAGACGTTCTCCGACAACAACATTCCGATCCTGGCCATGCGCGATACCCCATGGCTGGTCAAGGACGGTCAGCCGTTCAACCCGTCGGACTGCCTGGCCAAGGGTGGCGACGCGGTGTCGTGCGGCATCAAGCGCTCCGAGGTCCTCGTCGACCGCAACCCGACTCTCGACTGGGTCGAGCAGTTCCCGATGCTCAAGCCGCTGGACATGAGCGACTCCATCTGCCGCGCCGACTTCTGCCCGGCCGTCGAGGGAAACGTGTTGATATATCACGACGCTCATCACATTTCCGCCACGTACATGCGCACCATGACCAACGAGTTGGGCCGCCAGCTCGGGCCCGCCACCGGTTGGTGGTGACGGATAGCCGCGGCTGAGCGGGCAAACCCGAGCGCCGTTAAGGTCGTGACATGCCTCCGTCAGACCAGACCGCTGGCACAGCCGCGACCCCGCCCGCGCTGGCCACCGTGTGGCCAGGAAGCGCGTATCCGCTGGGCGCCAACTACGACGGCACCGGCACCAACTTCGCGCTGTTCTCCGAGATCGCCGAGAAGGTCGAACTCTGCCTGATCGATGACGACGGTCAGGAGTCGCGATTCAACCTCGACGAAGTCGACGGCTACGTGTGGCACGCCTACCTGCCGGACGTCACCCCCGGGCAGCGTTACGGCTTTCGAGTCCACGGCCCCTTCGATCCGGCCTGCGGACACCGCTGCGACCCCAGCAAGCTGCTGCTCGACCCGTACGGCAAGTGCTTCGACGGAGAGTTCAAGTTCAACCAGGCCCTGTTCTCCTACGACCTGGCGGCCGCTGAGCGGAATCCCGCCGAGACCGGCACCCCGCCGCGCGTCGACTCACTGGGCCACACGATGACCAGCGTCGTGATCAACCCCTACTTCGACTGGAACAACGATCGCTCGCCCCGCACCCCATACCACGAGACGGTGATCTACGAGGCGCACGTCAAGGGGATGACCCAGAGCCATCCTGCGATCCCGGAAGCCCTGCGCGGCACCTACGCCGGCCTGGCCCACCCGGTGATCATCGACTATCTGAAGTCGTTGAATGTCACGGCAATCGAGCTGATGCCGGTGCACCAGTTCATGCACGACCATCGTCTGGTGGATCTGGGTCTGCGAAACTACTGGGGTTACAACACATTCGGCTTCTTCGCCCCGCACAACCAGTACGCCGCCAACCGGCGCACCCGAAGCTCCGTCACCGAGTTCAAGTCGATGGTGCGGGCCTTTCACGCGCCAAGGCATCGAGGTCATCCTCGACGTGGTCTACAACCACACCGCCGAGGGCAACCAACTCGGCCCGACGATCAACTTCCGCGGCATCGACAACGCCGCCTACTACCGACTGCTCGACGGCGACCAAGGCTCTACAAGGACTTCACCGGAACCGGCAACAGTCTCTATGCGCGCAACCCGCACACGCTGCAGCTGATCATGGACTCGCTGCGGTACTGGGTGATCGACATGCACGTCGACGGCTTCCGGTTCGACCTGGCCTCCACACTCGCCCGCGAGTTCTACGACGTCGACCGGCTGTCCGCGTTCTTCGACCTGGTGCAACAGGATCCGGTCGTCAGCCAGGTCAAGCTCATCGCCGAGCCGTGGGACATCGGCGAGGGCGGCTACCAGGTCGGCAACTTCCCGGGTTTGTGGACGGAGTGGAACGGGCAATACCGCGACACTGTGCGTGACTACTGGCGGGGAGAACCCGCGACACTCAGCGAGTTCGCCTCCCGGCTGACCGGGTCGTCGGACCTCTACGAGGCGACGGGCCGGCGGCCGAGGCCAGCATCAACTTCGTCACCGCGCACGACGGCTTCACGCTCGCGGACCTGGTGTCCTACAACGAGAAGCACAACGAGGCCAACGGCGAGGACAACCGCGACGGCGAGAGCCACAACCGGTCGTGGAACTGCGGCGTCGAGGGCCCGACCGACGACCCGGAGATCCTCGCGCTGCGGCACCGGCAGATGCGCAACATTATCGCGACGTTGATGGTCAGCCAGGGCACCCCGATGATCGGCCATGGCGACGAGTTCGGCCGCACCCAGCGCGGCAACAACAACGTGTACTGCCAGGACTCCGAGATCGCCTGGATGGACTGGTCGCTGTTCGAGAAGAACGCCGACCTGATGACCTTCGCCCGCACGGTGACCGCGCTGCGCAAGGACCATCCGGTGTTCCGCCGCCGACGGTTCTTCGACGGCAAGCCGATCCGCAGCGGCGACGAGAGTCCGCGACATCGCCTGGCTGACACCGGCCGGCAAGGAGATGCAGCCGCAGGACTGGGCGGAGTTCGGGCAAGAGCATGGCCGTGTTCCTCAACGGCGACGCGATACCCGCGCCGAACGCGCGCGGCGAAAGGGTTGTCGACGACACCTTCCTGATGTGCTTCAACGCCCATCGCCGACCCGGTCGAATTCATCATTCCGCCGGAGCGAGTACGCCAGCGAAGTGGACCGCCGTGCTCGACACCACCGACGCCAACCGGCGCACCGACCTGGTCGTCAAGGACGGCGACGAGGTCTCGCTGCAGGGTCGTTCGCTGCTCATCCTCCGTAAGACCAACTGACATATGCCGTTTCCAGTCCTTTCGACCTACCGGCTGCAGATGCGCGGCGCCTGCCAGCGGCTCGGCGTTCACCTTCGCCGACGCCGAGAACCTGCTCGACTACCTTGACGATCTCGGGCGTCTCGCACCTCTATTTGTCACCGATCCTGACCGCGGTCGACGGATCCGCACACGGTTACGACGTCACCGACCCGACCACGGTGTCTGCCGAACTTGGCGGCCCCGAGGGTCTGGCGAAGCTGTCGGCGGCGGCACAGTCCCGCGGCCTGGGCGTGGTCGTCGACATCGTGCCCAACCACGTCGGCGTCGACAAACCCGAGCAGAATTCGTGGTGGTGGGATGTGCTGCGGCACGGCCAGGAGTCGGCAATACTCGTCGTTCTTCGACATCGACTGGGAACTCGGCGAGAGCCGGATCGTGTTGCCGATACTGGGTTCTGACGACGATGTGGCCGACCTCGAGATCGACGGCGATCTATTGCGCCTCGGCGACCTGGCGCTGCCGATCGCGCCGGGCACCGGCCACGGCAGTGGCCCGGAGGTGCACGACCGTCAGCACTACCGGCTGATCGGATGGCGCAATCGCGTGGTCGGCTATCGCCGCTTCTTCTCGATCACCTCGCTGGCCGGGCTGCGCCAGGAGCACCGTACGGTGTTCGACGCCAGCCACGCCGAGGTCGCGCGATGGTTCGCCGAGGGGCTCGTCGACGGTGTGCGGATCGACCACCCCGACGGATTGTCCGACCCAGCAGGGTATCTGGGGTGGCTGCGCGACATGGTTGGCCCGGACGCATGGATTGTGATCGAGAAGATCCTCGCGGTCGACGAGCCGCTGGATCTGTCCTTGCCGATCGCCGGGACGACCGGGTATGACGCGCTGCGTGAGATCGGCGGGGTATTCGTCGATCCGCACGGGGCCCAGGCGTTGACGGCGCTGGCCGCGTCCGCCGAGATGCCGCTGTCCACGGCCGATTTGAAGCGATTGTCGGCAACGGAGACGCTGGCCAGTGAGCTCGACCGGCTGCGGCGCGCCATCGTCGCGGCGGCCGGTTCGGATCACCCGCAATTGCCCGACGCGGTGGCCGCGCTGCTGACCCACGTCGACGTGTACCGCAGCGACTACGTCAGCCTGGCCGCAATACTGCCGACGGCATTGGCCGCGACCCTCTCCGCCACACCGGAATTCGACGTCCCGCTGCAACTGATCGCCGCCGCAGTGGCCCACGGCGGCGAGGCCGCGGTTCGACTGCAACAACTGTGCGGAGCGGTCACTGCCAAGGCGGTCGAGGACTGCCTGTTCTACCGCGACGCCCGGCTGGTATCGCTCAACGAGGTCGGCGGCGAGACCGCAGGACTTCGGCGTCGGCCTGGCCGAATTCCATTCGCGCGCAGACACTCGGGCCCGGCTGTGGCCCCGGCGATGGTCACCCTGTCGACCCACGACACCAAACGCAGCGAGGACGTCCGCGCCCGCATCACCGTGCTGGCACAGGTGCCGTCGCTGTGGACCGAGTTCATCGCGCGCTGGGAAGTCTTGACCCCCTCCCCGGACCCGGCGACCGGATTGTTTCTGTGGCAGAACATCTTCGGCGTCTGGCCGGTGGACGGCTCAGTCACCGCCGAACTACGCGACCGCCTGCACGGTTATGCCGAGAAAGCGATGCGGGAAGCTGCAGTGCATACCACGTGGAACGAGCCGGACGCCGATTTCGAAGCAGCGGTGCACCGCTGGCTGGACGCGATCTTCGACGGGCCGGTGGCGCGCGAACTGACCACATTGGTGCAACGACTCCACTCCCATGCCGAGAACGACGCGCTGGGTCAGAAGCTGCTGTCGCTGACCTCCCCCGGCGTACCTGACATCTACCAGGGCACCGAGTTGTGGGATGACAGCCTGGTCGATCCCGATAACCGACGCGCCGTCGACTACGACGCCCGCCGCGCAGCGCTGAAGTCGCTGCAGGACAGCAAAATACGAGTCGTCCGAGCCGCCCTGCATCTCCGGCGGTCCCGCCCGGACACCTTTGTCAGCGGCGGCTACCACCCGGTGCTGGCGCGCCGGTTCGGGCGCAGATCACGTGCTCGCGTTCCGCCGCGGCGAGGACGTGCTCGTCGCGGTCACCCGTTGGACCGTGCACCTCGAACAGAGCGGATGGGGAGATACCGTGCTGACGCTTCCGACTGGCTCATGGCGCGACGCGCTGACCGGAGCGGCGTTCACCGGGGCCGTCCCGGCCGCGGAGCTGTTCGCCGAGTTGCCGGTCGGCTTGCTGGAGCGTACCGATGCGTGAATTCGCAGTCTGGGCACCGACACCGACCACGGTCCGGCTCGACGTCGACGGCATCGAGAGACCGATGATCCGCGACGAGGGCGGCTGGTGGCGGGCCGCCGTCGATGCGGCACCCGGCTCCCGCTACGGCTTCCTGCTCGACGACGACCCGACGCTGCTGCCTGACCCTCGATCGCCGCGCCAGCCCGACGGCGTGCACGATCGCTCGCAGCTGTGGGATCCGCCGGAGCCAACCGAGGACGGGTGGGCCGGCCGACCGGTGCACGGCGCGGTGATCTATGAACTACACATCGGAACGTTCACCCCGGACGGCACTTTCGACGCGGCCATCGACAAGCTGGATTACCTGGTCGATCTCGGCGTCGATTTCGTCGAGGTGATGCCCGTCAACGCATTCTCCGGGACGCACGGCTGGGGCTATGACGGCGTGCTCTGGTACGCAGTGCACGAACCTTACGGCGGCCCAGACGGTTTGGTCCGCTTCGTCGACGCCTGCCATCGCCGTGGGCTGGGCGTGCTGATCGACGCGGTGTTCAACCACCTCGGCCCGTCGGGCAACTACCTGCCGCGGTTCGGGCCCTATCTGTCGTCGGCCAGCAACCCGTGGGGCGAGGGCATCAACATCGCCGACGCGCAGTCCGACGAGGTGCGCCGCTACATCATCGGCTGCGCGCTGCGCTGGATGCGCGACTTCCGCGCCGACGGGTTGCGGCTCGACGCCGTGCACGCGCTGTTCGACACGACCGCCATTCACATCCTCGAGGAGTTGACCGCCGAAACCGACGCGCTCGCCGAGCAACTCGGGCGACCGCTGTCGCTGATCGCCGAGAGCGACCTCAACGACCCGGGCATGATCACGCCGCGTTCGGAGCACGGTCACGGCATGACCGCACAGTGGGCCGACGACATCCACCATGCCGTCCACACCGCGGTCTCCGGCGAACGTCAGGGGTACTACGCCGACTTCGGATCGCTGGAGACTCTCGCAAAGACGCTGCGGCAGGCCTTCTTTCACGCCGCCACCTATTCGTCGTTCCGGAAGCGCCGACACGGTCGGCCGTTGGACGCCTCGACAATCCCGGCCACCCGGCTGCTGGCCTACACCTGCACCCACGATCAGGTAGGCAACCGGGCACTCGGCGACCGGCCATCGCAGAACCTGAGCTACGGTCAACTCGCCGTCAAAGCGGCGTTGGTCCTCGCATCGCCCTATACGGCAATGCTTTTCATGGGTGAAGAGTGGGGCGCATCCACACCGTTTCAGTTCTTCAGCTCGCATGCCGAGCCGGAGTTGGCTCGCGCCACCGCCGAGGGCCGCAAGCGTGAATTCGCCGACCACGGCTGGGACGCCGACGCGATCCCCGATCCGCAGGACCCACACACCTTTCATCGTTCGAAGCTGAACTGGTCCGAGCTCGACGAGGGAGCACACGCCAGACTGCTCCAGCTGTACCGGGACCTGATTGCGTTGCGGCGCAACGAACCCGATCTGTGCGATCCGTGGCTGGACAACCTGATCGTCGACTACGACGAACAGAGTCGTTGGATCGCACTGCGCCGCGGCACGCTGACGGTGGCCTGCAACCTCGGGGCCGAACCGGTGTTAGTTCCCTTCGCCGGCGAACTGGTGTTGAGTTCGGAGTCGGTGGATGTGCGCGACCAGAGCACTGAACTGCCGCCGCATTCGTTCGCGGTCCTGCGCTGTGGATAACTGACTACCGGCCGGCTCCGCGACGGCTGATGATGCGCGGATGACCAAATCCGAGCTGCTCCCGATCCCACCCATCCAGACCGCTTGCGACCCAGTGCATTCGACCCAGGATCTGCGTGAGCGGTGGCGAGCACTGATGGGGCCGCTGGGCTTTGGCACACGCACGCTATGGTTCGGCCTCATCGGCCCGGACCGCTGCTTCGCCAAGAAACTCAGCCAGGTCACTATCAGCCCACGCCCCAGGGGCCGCATCATCTGGAACCTGATGTCGTCACTACGAACGCTGCTCGACGATCTGGAGCCGGGCACGACGGTGGCCTTGCTGCTATCCGGCCCCGGGCGCGGGCCGGTGTCGACCATCGAACTGATCTGGTCGAAGTCATTGACCGAGATGGCCGAACGTTTCGCGGTTCCCCTGGAACCCATCTTTCGCGCGAACGATGAAACGGTCGCATTGCTGGGCTAGCCGGCGGCGATCGGGTAGCTTTCCCGTGTGAGCGACATCGACTACGGTGCCCGCGCCGGTCTCGATTACATCGAAAAGCAACTCCAGGCCCTTTTCCCGGACGGCTACGTGCCCTCCGACCAGTCCGATCTTACCGGCATGCCGCAGGCCGTCTTCGACCTTGCCCGCTCCGGCAATGTCGCGGCGATCAAGGAGTACCGCCAGATCACCGGTGCCGGCTTGGCCGAGGCGAAGAAGGCCGTAGAAACATCAGATGAGCCGGCGCGGGTGTGTACTTCTGCGCCGCCGCGGGAACCCCTCACGCGATGACTAGGCCGTCGACCCATGAACTCGCTCAGCGCATGGCTGAGCTCGCTCGGTCGGTGGCGGCGCCGCGCGACATCGACGACGTCTTGAAGGGCGTCACCTCCACCGTGATCGAGTTGCTCCCAGGCGCCGACACATCGGGCGTTCTGCTGGTGTCCAAAGGCGGCACCTTCGAGTCGCTATCCGGCACATCGGAGTTGATTTACGAGGTGGACCGGCTGCAGGAGAAGCACAACGCAGGTCCGTGTGTTGAAGCCGCGACAAACGAGCTGATCGTCCGCACCGATGATTTCGAGAACGAAACCCGTTGGCCGGAGTATTCGCGCGAGGTGTGCAAGCTCGGCGTGCGCAGCGGCATCTCGTTCAAGCTCTACACCGGTGACCGCACAGCCGGCGCGCTGAACGTGTTCTCCCGCAAGCCACACAGCTTCGACACGGACGCCGAAGTCATCGGCTCGATCCTCGCCGCGCACGCCGCAGCGGCGATTCTCGCCAGCCGCGAGACCGAGCAACTCAACACCGCGCTACTCAGCCGTGACCTGATCGGGCAGGCCAAGGGAATCCTGATGGAGCGCTTCGACCTCGACGCGATCGGCGCGTTCGACATGCTGCGCAAGCTGTCCCAACAAATGAACGTGCGGTTGGCCGAGGTTGCTCACCGCGTGGTCGACACCCGCTGAACTACAGCAGGTAGCGGTACGCCGGAGAACCGGGCTCGATGGCCTCGATCTGCATCTCGGTCGCGCTCATGCGCTCCAGCAAGCCGTCCAGGTCGGCTGCCGAGCCCAGTTCGATACCGACCAGAGCCTCACCGGTGTCGCGATTGTTGCGCTTGACGTATTCGAACAGCGTCACGTCGTCGTTCGGCCCGAGCACGCTGTCGAGGAAACGGCGCAGCGCGCCCGGCTCCTGCGGAAAGTCGACCAGGAAGTAGTGCTTGAGTCCGAGGTGGACCAGCGACCGCTCGAGGATCTCGCCGTAGCGAGAGACGTCGTTGTTGCCGCCGGACACCAGGCAGACCACCGTCGAGCCCGGCTCGATCTCGGCTTCCAGCAGACCGGTCACCGATAGCGCGCCCGCGGGCTCCGCGATGATCCCCTCGTTCTGATACAGGTCGAGCATCGCAGTGCAGACGGCGCCCTCGTCGACCGTCGTGATCGACACCATGTTTCCGGCGGCGGCCAGCGCCGCATAGGTGAGATCGCCGGCCCGGCTCACCGCAGCGCCGTCGACGAACTGATCGACGTGCTCGAGGGTCACCGGTCCGCCGTTGGCCAGCGCCGCCATCATCGCTGCCGCACCTGCCGGCTCGATCCCGAGCACCGACGTTTTGCTGGTCCGCTCGGCGAGGTAGGTCGTCATGCCGGCGATGCAGCCGCCGCCGCCGACCGGCACCACCACCAGGTCGGGCTCGTCGTCGAGCTGATCCAAGATCTCGACGGCGATCGTGCCTTGCCCGGCCATCGTGCGCGGGTCGTCGAACGGCGGCACCAGCGTCGCGCCGGTGCGTGCCACGTCGGTCAGAGCGGCCTCGGCGGCCAGGTCGTAGGTCGACCCGCCCACGATCAGCTCGATGAACTCCCCGCCGTGATAGCGGATGCGATCACGCTTCTGCTTCGGAGTCTTGGCGGGGACGTACACGCGGCCGCGCACGCCCAGGGTGCGGCAGGCGTAGGCGAAGCCCTGCGCGTGGTTACCGGCCGAGGAGCACACCACGCCGGCGGCGCGTTCCTCGTCGGACAGCTGCACGAGCAGGTTGTAGGCCCCGCGCAGCTTGTAGGACCGCACGGTCTGCAGGTCTTCACGCTTGAGGTAGACGTTCGCGCCGGTCGTCGCGGACAACCGGTCGGAGAACTGCAGCGGCGTGGCGGTGACCACGCCGGCAATTCGGGTGGCCGCCGCGTCGATGTCGCCCGCAGACAGCGGCCTACTACCCCGAGTGCTCGGGCTCTGACTCAGTTCGGCAGACACCGGTCAATGGTGCCACCAAGCTGCGCGTTCAGTGCACAGGGGTCAGCACAAAGACCGGAATTTGTCGCTCGGTCTTCTGCTGGTAGTCGGCGTAATCCGGGTAGGCGGCCACGGCCCGCTCCCACCAGACGGCTTTCTCGTCGCCGAAAACCTCGCGCGCGTCGTAGTCCTTGACGTCGGCGCCGTCCTGCAACTCGACCCGTGGGTTCTGGGAAATGTTGAAATACCAGACTGGGTGCTTCGGCGCCCCGCCCAACGACGCCACCGCCGCGTATTCGCCGTTGTGCTCGACCCGCATCAGCGGCGTCTTGCGGAGCTTGCCGGTCTTGGCGCCGACGGTGGTCAGCAGGATGACCGGCATGCCCTTCATGTCGGTGCCTTCGGTTCCGCCGGACTCGGCGATCTTGTCGGCTTGTTCGCGGGACCAGTCCCAGGGGCTGGGGGCATATTCACCTTCGAGTGGCATACGGCCCACCTTAAACCCGCTGGCTCGGGCATCGAGATCTCGTGGCGACCATCTTGTGACGCAGGCCGTGTAGTGTTCGCCGTGCTACACGGCCAGAGCTCAATCAGACGGACGGCGTAAAGCCGATAAAGCAGGTATAGATAAATGCCACAGCTGTTCGGCTGGTCGTCGCACGCGCTCGTGCGTACAGGGCCGTCCGGCGAGCCGCTACGGGGACGGTAAGCCTCGATGGCCATCACCGAGGTACCTGAGTACGCCCATCTGAGCGACGCGGATGTCGAGGCCCTGGCGGCCGAGCTCGACGCAATACGTCGCGACATCGAGGAGTCTCGGGGCGCCAAGGACCGCCGACACATTCTTCGTGCCATCGCCATTCAGCGATGCCTCGAGATCGCGGCGAGGCTCACCATCGGCATGAGCACAACCAGATCCGGTTGGATGCTCGGGACTGTCACGCTGGCTGCGGCCAAATGCGTCGAGAACATGGAACTCGCCCACAACATCATCCACGGTCAGTGGGATTGGATGAACGACCCGGAAATCCATTCCAGCACCTGGGAATGGGACATGGTCGGTCCCTCGACGCACTGGCGGTCCTCGCACAACCACCGACACCACATGTTCACCAACGTCATCGGCGTGGATGATGACCTCGGCTTCGGAGTCCTGCGGGTCACCCGAGACCAGGAGTGGCGACCGAGCAACCTTTTCCAGCCGTTGCGCGCGGTGCTGCTGGCGGCCGCCTTCGAATGGGGTGTGGCCTTTCACGGCCTCTACTCGATACAGGAAGGCGAAACCACCGAGGCCGGTAAGTCTGCCCACAAAAAAGACATGCTTCGCAAGATGGCACGCCAAGCCTTCAAGGATTATGTCCTCTTCCCGGCGCTGAGCCGCCGCCGTTGGCGCCGCGTGCTCGGCGCCAACGTGTTCGCCAACGGGTTTCGCAACGCCTGGGCCTACATCGTCATCGTCTGCGGGCACTTCGCGGACGGTGCGGAGAAGTTCGAGCCATCAGTTCTGCAGGATGAGACCAAACCCCTGTGGTACCTGCGGCAGATGCTGGGTACGGGCAACTTCCAGGCCGGCCGGGTGCTGGCCTTCATGACCGGACACCTCTGCTACCAAATCGAACATCACCTCTTCCCTGATCTGCCGAGTAATCGCTTACCCGAGATCGCCGAACGCGTCCGCCCGTTGTGCGTCAAGTACGACCTGCCCTATACGACAGGGTCGTTTCTTCGTCAGTACCTGCTCACGGTGCGCACCATCTGCAAATTGGCGCTGCCGGTGGGGTTCATGTCGGCTACCGCGGACGACGCACCAGAAACCGCGTCGGAGAACAAGTTTCGGTACGCGATAAAGCGCCCGCCCTCACCGGCGATCGGCGACGACACTCGGCGAAACGGACTGGCGACTGCCATCGTTGCCCACCGGGATCGGCGCAAGGCCAGCTGAGCTCTAGGCCGGTTGGGTAGTTGATGTCCGCGAAGGCTCGTGGACCTCCGGGCCCGGTTCTTTCGCGTAGAGGCCGTCGATCTCCCCGGCGTACTTCGCCATGATCGGGCGCCGCTTGAGCTTCATCGTCAGCGTGATCTCGTCACCGCCGGGTTCCCACAGCGCCGGCAGCACCCGGAACCGTTTGATCTGCTCGACCCGCGACAACTTGGCGTTGCCCGCAGCCACGCCGGCCGCGATCTTCTCGAGCATCACCGGGTGCGCGGCCAGTGCCTCCGCGGACGCGTCGGCCAGCCCAAGGTCGGCGGCGTGCGGGCCGACCGAGTCGGCGTCGAACACCAGCAGCGCCGTGTTGTAGGGCCGACCGTCACCGACTGTCAGCATCGCTCCGACCATCGGGCAGGCCGCCAAGATGGTGGTCTCGATGTTGGCCGGCGACATATTCTTTCCTGCCTCGTTGATGATCAGTTCTTTTTTGCGGTCGACGATCTTCAGGTAGCCCTCGTCGTCGACCTCGAGGATGTCGCCGGTATGCAGCCAGCCGTCGGGGTCGATGGCCTCGGCAGTCTTGGCCGGCTCGCCGCGGTAGCCCTTCATCACCAGCGGACCGCGCACCAGATACTCGCCGTCCTCGGCGATCTTGGACTCCAGTCCCGGCAGCAGCTTGCCCACCGAGCCCAGCCGGGCGTCCCTCGGGTGAGTCACGCTCGCAACGCAACTCAGCTCCGACATGCCCCACACCTCGGCGATCTCGATGCCGATGCCGGCGAAGAACGCGAGGGTCTCGCGCGGGATGGGCGCCGCTCCCGACACCGACCAGCGCAGCTCGTCGAACCCGAGCTTTTCCCGCAGCTTCGACAGCACCAGATTGTCGGCCTGCTGCCACTCCGCGACCAGCTCGTCGGACATGGCATCGCCGGCGAGCAAGGCCGCGGCCTTCTTGCCCGCCACCGACATCGCCCACTGCAGCGCCTGGCGCTTGGTCTCGTCCGGTTCGTGCGTGGTCGCGAATTCGATTGCGGCCTTGAGTTTTTCCCATACCCGCGGCACAGCGCCCCAAATCGTCGGGCGGGCGTCGGCCAGTGCGGCGGCGACCTCGCGGGCGTCGGCGACCACGGTCACCTGCGCGCCGAAAATCTGCTGGTTGTACAGCGCCGTCGTACGGTCGGCGATGTGCGCCGACGGCAGGAACGAGATGACGCGATCACCGAATTTGACACCGAGCACGGCGTCGAGCGCCCGAGCCTCGAAGAGTAGGTGGGAGTGCGTCATCTCGACGCCCTTCGGGTTTCCGGTGGTCCCAGAGGTGTAGATCAGCGTGATGATGTCGTCGGGTTGCACGGCGCGCCAGGTCGCCTCGAAATCGAAGTCATTCTCGGCGGCGGCGTACAGATCGTCCAGCGAGAGCGTGCCGTCCGGCGTGCCGTCGATGCAAATGATGTGGTCCAGCGCCGCGCCGCTGGCCCGGACCTTTTCGACGTACTGCGCTTCGCAGATCACGACTGTCGTGCCGGCGTTGTCGAACACGTAGGTCAGCTGCTCGGGCGCGAGCGTGTTGTACACCGAGAACGAGGTAGCACCGACGTGCTGGGCGCCCACTTCCAGCGGATAGAACTCGATCCGGTTGGCCATCATCAGCGACACCGTGTCGCCGCGGCGGACGCCGAGTCCGTGCAGACCGGCCGCCACCCGGCGCACGTCGGCGGCGAGCTCTCGCCAGGTCATCGTCTGACCACCGCCCGGGGTGCGCAGCGCGATCGCATCGGGATCGAGCGCCGAGGTCTGCTGGAATGCTTCGCACAGCGTGGTGGGCGGGAGGGCGGTGGTGGAATCGGTCACGTGGCCGAGGCTAGTCCCGGAGTAGGTTGCCGGTATGGGATTTGCGATCACCGACTTGACGCCTGTCGAGCGGACCGCGTTCGTCACCCAGTACGCCCGCGCGGTCGACAGCCGTTGGCCCAGGCCGATACTCGGTGACACCCTTGCCGACGAGATCGTCGGCAAGATCGATTACGACTTCGCCGGTTTGGGGGTGCCGGCCAGCGCGATCCGTCAGACGGCGCTGCGCGCGAAGTTGCTCGACGACCGGGTCCGAGGCTTCATCGCCGCGCATCCCGACGCCGTCGTCGTCGACCTCGGCGCCGGGTTGGCGACTCCCATGCAGCGTGTCGCGCCACCGCCGACGGTGGATTGGTACAACGTCGACCTTTCCAATGTGATCGCGCTGCGCGACGCGGTGGTCCCCGATGGCGACCACGCCCACTCGGTGGCGGCCTCATTGGCGGAGAACGCGTGGACGGACGCCATTCCGGGTAATCGGCCGACCTTCCTGCTCGCCGATGGACTGCTGGGCGTTCGTTCCAGAGTCGTTGCTGGTCAACTTATTTCGTCACATCCCGGAGCATTTTCAGTCCGGCGAGGTGGCAATCAACGACTACGGGCGGGTCAGTCCGCTCAACATCGCGGCGATGAAGATCGTCTTCAGCGCGGTCGGAGACCAATGGATCTACCGGGGTTTCAGCGACGCCCACACCCCGGAGAGTTGGAGCCCGCGGCTGCACCTTGTCGAGGAGACCAGCCTGTCGCACGTGCCGGAGATCGACTTGTATCCGACGGCGGCCCGGGTGTCGACCCGGTTGATGGGCATGACCAAGTCCGGCGCCCGTGCGGCCCGGATTCTGCGGTACCGCTTCTGAAAGGTGACGATCATGGCGGCGACTCTGATCACAGGCGCGAACGTATGGGACGGCATCGCGGCGCAGGCGCAGCCGCGGCAGGTGCTGGTCGTCGACGGCCGCATCCAGCGCATCGCCGACTCGATCGAGGCGCCTCCGGACGCACGGGTCGTCGATCTGCGCGGCCACACCGTCACCCCGGGCTTCATCGACTGCCACACCCACGTGACCTTGGCGCCCCCGGTGGGCCTGCTGCTGGCGCTCGACTCCAGCGTCGCGAAGACACTCAAGGCGTTGCCGGTGCTGCGTGCGTTACTGGACAACGGGTTCACCACTATCCGCGACTTGGGTTGCGGCGATACCGATTACCCGACAATCGACCTGCGCGACGCTGTGGCCGCGGGACTGGTCGCGGGCCCGCGGATGCTGGTTGCGCCGCACATGATCTCCGCCCGAGGCGGCCACGGTGATTTCAGCGGGATGGTCGCCGACGAATATCAAGACCCCTGTCGGCCACTGGAATTGGCGGCCGCCGACGGCAGCGACGAGATCCGCACCCGGGTCCGCCAGCAGATCCGGGCCGGTGCCGACTGGATCAAGTTCGGCGCCAGCGGCGGCTTCGCCTCTCCGTCCGACGACCCAGGGCACGCGACGTACAGCCAGGAAGAGATGAACGTCCTGGTCGCGACGGCCAAGGACCTCGAAATCCCGGTCACCCCACATTGTTACGGCGATGAAGGCATCCAGCGCGCGGTTCGGGCCGGGGTGCGCAGTGTCGAACACGGCAACCTGGCGTCGCCGACGACGCTGCGGATGATGCACGATGCCGGGGTGTACATGGTGCCGACGCAGTACGTCATCGTGTCCAAAGCTCGCCATGGGGAAGCGGATCCGAACTGGGCTGCGCTACCCGAGCACACACGTCAGAAATTCACGAGATATCGCACCGCCCTATCCGACGCCGCAGAAGGGTTGGCGGCCAGCGACGTCCGCATCGCATTCGGCACTGATGCCGGAATGTTTCCGCACCATGAGAACTGGCGCGAATTCCCGATGATGGTCTCCACCGGGATCAGCCCATTGCGGGCTCTACAGGCCGCCACCAGCGTGGCCGCGGAGATGCTGCGCCTCGACGATCTCGGGGCGATCGCCGAAGGCAAGATCGCGGACATCATCGCGATGCCCGGCGACCCCTTCACCGACATCGAGGTCACCGGCCGGGTCGATTTCGTGATGAAAGACGGGGTGATCTATAAGGATCCGGCCGCTTCGACTGCCCGAGCGCCCGGCTAGCGGGGCGCTCGGCACCCAGCGCTCCGCTGGCCGGGCGCTCGACGAGCCGTCCCGTCGGTCGGCTCAGCCGCCCAGGCAGCCAGGACCGAGCAATGCCTTGAGGTCGCCCATCAGCGCCGGCGACATCGTCACCCGAAGGGCGGCGTCCAGCTCCAACGTGGTGACCCGGTCGCCGCTGAGCAGTCGCAGGTGTACCTGCGAGGTGCCGGGGTGTTGCGACAGAACCTGTTTGAGCGCGGTGACCTTGTCGATGGTGCACTGCCGGGTGGGCAGGCTGACCGCCAGCGGCCGGTTCACCTGCGCGTTGGTGAAGTCCGGCACCACCAGGTCGTTGGCGATCAGCGAGATTCGGTCGTCGCGGATCGCGACCTTGGCTGTGACGAGGACGACCGTGTCGTCGATGACGTCGGCGCCGAACGCGGAGTAGGTGTGCGGGAAGAACATCACCTCGATCCCACCCGTAAGGTCTTCCAACTGCGCTGAGGCCCAGGGCATCCCGTTTTTGTTCACCCGGCGGTTCACCGACGCCAGGATGCCGCCGACCTTCACCATCGTCTCGTTGGCGACGTCGCCGTCGAGGATCGCGGGGATCGCCGTATCGACCTGGGTGGCCAGCAGGTGCGCGACTCCGTTGAGTGGATGCCCGGAGACGTACAGCCCCAGCATCTCTCGCTCCAGCGCGAGCTTGTGCTTGTCTTCCCACTCGTCGTCCGGCACGCGAATGGTGAACACCGCGTCGGCGCCCGCTCCGCCGTCATTCGGGTCTCCCCCGAAGAGGTCGAATTGCCCCATCGCCTCGGCCTTTTTGGTGCCCAGCACCGATTCCACCGCGTCGGTGTGAATCAGGAACAACCCCTTGCGAGGATGCTTGAGCGAGTCGAAGGCGCCGGCTTTGATCAGCGACTCGGTGACTTTCTTGTTGCACGCGGCGATGTCGACCTTGTTGAGATAGTCGGAGAAGTCGGTGTAGTTGCCCTTCTCGGTGCGGGTATTGATCAGCGACGCAACGACATTGGCACCGACATTGCGCACCGCACCCAAGCCGTAGCGGATGTCGGTACCGACCGAGGCAAAGTTCAGTCCGGACTCGTTGACGTCCGGCGGCAGCACGGTGATGCCGAGCTTGCGGCAGTCGGCCAGGTAGACCGCGGCCTTGTCCTTGTCGTCTCCGACGGAGGTGAGCAGGCCGGCCATGTATTCGCCTGGGTAGTTCGCTTTGAGGTACGCAGTCCAGTAGGACACCAGGCCGTACCCGGCCGCGTGTGACTTGTTGAACGCGTAGTCGGCGAACGGCAGGATGGTGTCCCACAGGGCTTTGACGGCTTTGGCCGTGAACCCGTTGGCCGCCATCCCTTCTGAGAAGCCCTCGAACTCCTTCTCCAGCACTTCGCGCTTCTTCTTACCCATCGCCTTACGCAGAATGTCTGCTCGGGCGAGGGAGTACCCGGCGACTTTCTGCGCGATGCGCATGATCTGCTCCTGATACACGATCAGGCCGTAGGTCTCGGCGAGGATCTCGCGCAGCGGTTCCTCGAGCTCGGGGTGGATCGGTTTGATCGCCTGCCGGTTGTTCTTGCGGTCGGCGTAGTCGTTGTGCGCGTTCATGCCCATCGGGCCGGGGCGGTACAGCGCGAGCACCGCGACGATGTCCTCGAACCCGGTGGGCTGCATACGGCGCAGCAGATCGCGCATCGGTCCGCCGTCGAGCTGGAACACGCCCAATGTCTCACCGCGGCCCAGCAATTCGAACGTGGCAGGGTCGTCGAGCGGAACGGATTCCAGGTCGAGGTCGATGCCGCGGTTCTCTTTGATGTTCACCAGCGCGTCGCCGATGATCGTCAGGTTGCGCAGCCCGAGGAAGTCCATCTTCAGCAGGCCGATCGATTCACACGACGGGTAGTCCCAGCCGGTGATGATCGCGCCGTCCTGCGCTCGCTTCCACAGCGGGATCACGTCGGTCAGCGGCTCGCTGCTCATGATGACTGCGCAGGCGTGTACGCCGGAGTTGCGGATCAGGCCTTCCAGCCCGCGAGCGGTCTGGTAGATGGTCCGGACGTCGGGGTCGGTGTCGATCAACCCGCGGATCTCGGCGGCCTCTTTGTAGCGCTCGTGCGCGGGATCGGTGATGCCGGACAGCGGAATGTCCTTGGCCATGATCGGCGGCGGCAACGCCTTGGTGATCCGGTCGGCGATCGCGAAGCCGGGCTGGCCGTAGTGGATGCGGGCCGAATCCTTCAGCGCAGCTTTGGTTTTGATCGTACCGAAGGTGATGACCTGGGCGACCCGGTCCTGCCCCCACTTCTCGGCGGCGTAGCGGACCATCTCGCCGCGGCGGCGGTCGTCGAAGTCGATGTCGATGTCGGGCATCGACGCGCGCTCGGGGTTGAGGAACCGCTCAAACAGCAACCCGTGCTCGATCGGGTCGATGTCGGTGATGCCCAGCGAGTAGGCCACCAACGATCCGGCCGCCGAACCACGGCCCGGGCCGACCCGGATGTCCACCGAGCGGGCGTAGTTGATCAGGTCGGCGACGATCAGGAAGTAGGACGGAAAACCCTTGTCGCAGATGACTTCGATCTCGTAGGCGGCGCGCTCGGCGTAGCCGTCGGGCGACCCGGCCGGGAACCGGCGCCCCAGGCCGGCTTCGACCTCGTGACGCAGCCAGGACGCCGGGTCGTGGCCGTCGGGCACCGGGAAGACCGGCATCCGGTCTTTGGGGGCCCACACGTCGGCGTAGGACGTGACCCGCTCGGCGATCAGCAGCGTGGAGTCGCACGCGCCGGGGACCTCGTTGTCCCAGATCTCGCGCATCTCTGCGGCCGACTTGAGGTAGTAGCCGTCGCCGTCGAACTTGAACCGCGTCGGATCGGTGAGCGTCTTACCGGTCTGCACGCACAGCAGGGCCTCGTGGTTGTGCGCGGCGTCGCGGGTGACGTAGTGGCAGTCGTTGGTGGCCAGCGGCGGAATGTTCAGCGCGCGACCGACTTCCAGCAGCCCGTCCCGCACCCGGCGTTCGATGGACAGCCCGTGGTCCATCAACTCGAGGAAGAAGTTGTCGGGCCCGAAGATCTCCCGCCACTTGGCGGCCGCTTCCAGCGCCTCGCGGTGGTGGCCGAGCCGCAACCGGGTCTGCACCTCCCCCGACGGGCAGCCGGTGGTGGCGATGATGCCGCTGGCGTTTTCGGCGATCAGCTCGGCGTCCATCCGGGCCCACTTGCCCAGCTGGCCCTCGAACGAGGCCAGCGAGGACAGCTTGAACATGTTGCGAAGCCCGGTGGCGTTCTCCGCGACCATCGTCATGTGGGTGTACGCGCCGCTACCGGAGACGTCGTCGCTCTTCTGGCCTGGGTCACCCCACAGGACGCGCTTGGTATCGAAGCGGGACCCCGGGGCGACGTAGGCCTCGATGCCGATGATCGGCGTGACCCCGACCTTGGTGGCCTCGTTGTAGAACTCGCTGGCGCCGAACATGTTGCCGTGGTCGGTCATCCCGATCGCGGGCATCTGCAGTCGCTGCGCTTCCGCCAGCATCGGCGCGACCTTCGCGGCACCGTCCAACATCGAGTATTCGGTGTGGTTGTGCAGGTGCACGAACGACTTGCTCATAGGGACGCCAGTCTATGACCGGGCACCGACGAGTACCGGGCGTGTCGCGAAGTGTGTCTTGCGGTTCCGCCGGCTCACGACTGAATCGCAGCGGCGTCGGCCTCGCTCTTGACATGCCGTCCTGTCGAGTGGTTCCCGTTGCCGTTGAACCCGCTTTCCGGAGCTGCCGCCGCCGGCGCCGGTTCGGGCCTCGGGTGCCGGGCGGGTCGCGGGGCCGGCGGCTTGGACGGCCACCAGTTCCACTTACCCACCAGGACGGCGATCGCGGGCACAGTGATCGTGCGGACCACGAAGGTGTCCAGCAGCAGCCCGGTTCCGATGATGAAACCCGCCTGAATGAGCGTGCTGATGCTGGCGAACATCATGCCGAACATCGATGCGGCGAAGATGACACCCGCCGCGGTGATCACACCGCCCGTCGATTTCACCGTGCTGAGCACGCCGGAGCGTACTCCGTGCGGTGATTCCTCCCGCAGCCTCGAGATCAGCAACAGGTTGTAGTCGGCGCCCATGGCCACCAACACGATGAACGTCAGCCCGGGATCGCTCCACGTCAAGTCCTGACCAAGGATGAACTGAAAGACGACGACGCCGATGCCGAATGCGGATAGATACGAGATCACCACTGACGCAATCAAATACAGCGGCGCAACCACGGCGCGCAGCAGCAAGACCAAGATGACGAACACGATCAAAATCGTCATCGCGATGATGAGGCTGATGTCCTTCGCGTAATAGGACCGCGTGTCGCGCAGCATGGCGGTGACGCCCGACGCGGATATCGAGGCGTTCTTGACCATGGCATCCGGGTGTAGCCCCCGAGCGGCATCGATAATGCTTTGAATCTGATCCATCGCCGGCGTGCGGAAGGGATAGAGATTGGTCTGGACCAGGTAGCGCGCCGTATGTCCATCGGGCGAGATGAACGCTGTCAGCGCACTGTTCAAGCTTCCGCCGCCAGAGTCCGAGGTGTCCTTGATCAGCGCCTTGACTTCGTCGATCATCGCCTGGATCGCGTCTGCGTAGTTGTGCGCGTCTTTCGGCGGCGGCGCGGCGCCGTCCTTCTGCGGCCCAGTGTTGTTGCTCAGCGCGCGGAGATCGGTTCGAGCGTTCTCCACGATCCGGCGGACTTCCCGCGAGGCGGCCTCGATGGAGGGCTCGTCGGGGAATGACGACAGTTGCTCGGCGAACTCCGACATCTTCTTGAGCGCACCGCCATCGTGGTCGGCCGTCGCCACCACGTCGAGCACCGTCACCGGCGCGGCGTTCACGGTGTTCGCGATCTCGGCGATGTCGACCGACATGGCGAAGCCGAGGCCGCGCACCGTGTTGATGAATGTTCCGGTGTCGTCGACTTCCTTCGTGGCGGTCGGGCCGATCGGCAGAGTGACACCGGGCGGCAGATTCAAGCTGCTGAGATCCGGTGTGAGGTCGACGTTTCCGGCGCTGGAGACCGAATACAACAGTGCGGCGACATTGGGGAATCCCTCGGCGCCCTCGAGGTCTTTGTTACCCGATTCGCTGCCTTTGTCGTGCCGTGGAAGCAGTTGCCCGTCGGCCGCGGATTTCTTGTCGTTGGATTTCGCCGACGGCACCGGAGCGGTATGGACCGCGGCGATGTCGGGCAGTTCGCTCACCCGCTGCTCCATCTGCTTCAGATCGACCAGGGCTGCCGGATTACGCAAGTCTTGTGACGAATGAACGACGAGATACTCGGGAATGGTCGCGTTCAGCGGAAAGTGCTGGCCGAGAATCTCGTAGCCGACGGCGCTCTCGACGTTCGTCGGGAGAGTCTTGCTGTCGTCGTAGTTGAAGCGGACGAACAATACGCAGCTGGCAAGGATGACCAGCACCGCCGCGCTGCCGACGAGATGGATGACGGGTCGGCGCACGATGCGGATCGCCGAAAGTCGCCAGAACCGGGTGGACAGATCGCGGCGGGGCTTGATCCAGCCGCGCCTTCCGGTCAACACCATCAGCGCCGGAAGGAAGGTGACGGCCGCGACAAACGCCAACGCAATGGAGATCGCCAAACACGGGCCGACGTTCCTGAACGATCCCAAGTGGGCGAAAACCATGCCGAGGAAGGTGATCGACACGGTGGCCGCCGACCCCGCGATGACGTTGCCGATCGAGCTCAACGCCTTGGCAACGGCCTGGTCGGAAGGCACGCCCTGGCGCAGATAGTCGTGGTAGCGGGCGATGAGAAATACGGCGTAGTCGACGCCTGCGCCCGCCATCATCGTCGTCATCAACGTGATCGTCTGGGCCGAGACGCCCAAACCCAGCTCGGCGACTCCCGCCACAACGCGCTGCGCGACCGCGACCGATGCTCCGATCGTGATCAGCGGCAACAGCATCGTGGCCAGATTTCGGTAGATCACGAACAGGATGAACAAGACCATGACCACGACGGCGACCTCGATCGCATGCATGTCGTGAATACCGATGAACATCATGTCGTCGCCGGTGGCCGCGGGACCGGTCAGGTGCGCCGTCAGGGTCGACCCCGCAACGGAGTGTTTGACGACGTCAGCGATCCGACCGAAGGCCGCGTGCAACTCGGGCGTGCCCACCCAGCCGGAGAGCACCATCGGGACATACCAGGCTTTGTGATCCTTGCTGGTCATCGCCTCGCGTAGGGCCGGCGTCTTGATGAAATCCTGCAGCAACACGATGTCGCGAGTATCCGGCCGCAGGTTGTCGACCAGGGTGCGATAGGTCGTGAGGTCGGACGGATTGAGTCCGTTGTCGTCGGTGAGGACCACCAGCAGGACGTTTTCGTTCTCGGCGCCGTTCTGGTGATAGGCCTCGGAGATCTGCCGGGTGGTCTGCAGCACCGGGGCGTACGGCGGCAGGATCGCGACCGGCCGCCGGGCGGCCATTTCGGCCAGCGGAGGAAACAGCATCGACAGCACGACGGCGAGCGCGATCCAGGAGCCGATGACAACCCACGGCCTGCGCCTTGCGAACACACCGATCCAACCGAAGACACCGCTGCCTTCGGCGACAATCGCTTCACGAGCCCCCCTGAACACCCGGTCAGGCTACCGCCGTTGGCTGCGGATGGAGAGCCTTCGGTCATCGCGAGTCGGCAGCGCGACTATCCGTAGAGCTCGACGAACTGCTTCAGGGATTTCTCGATGTCGCCCTTGACGGCGCGCGCCGCTGTCGCCCCGACCGGGCCGAATAGCGCGCGGCCGCCCAGATCGAGCCGCAGTCCCAGCGTGGAGCCCTTTGTGGTGGGCGAGACGCTGAGCGTGACCGTGTACTTCGCCCCGCCCTTGCCCGATCCTGACAGGGCGACCTGATGCGGCGGGTCCCAGGTGGTGACCGTCCAGTTCACCCGGTTCCGGAAACCTTTGGCCCGGGCGACACCGATGATCTCGGTGCCCTCGCTCAACTCGTCGGGCAGCTCGCTGCGCCACGCTTCGTGCATGGTCAGCCACTCGCCCAGCTGCGAGAGGTCGGACACGTGATCCCACATATCCTGCGGGCTCATCGGCACGTCGGCCGTGACGTCGACCTTCGCCATCAGCGGGTGGGCCCGCCGCGGAGACGGTTGC
The DNA here is from genome assembly GCA_963822655.1 of uncultured Actinomycetota bacterium. Classification (GTDB taxonomy): domain Bacteria; phylum Actinomycetota; class Actinomycetes; order Mycobacteriales; family Mycobacteriaceae; genus Mycobacterium. Next base: position 486,392 of record CAWGIJ010000005.1, on the reverse strand, counting down.
CGATCCGCAGACCCGGCAGCAGCAGGGTGCGCGGCATGTACCGGCCGCCGATGCTGACCGCTTTGGGCACCAGACCGGGCACCACGCTGCGCTTGCCGTCGACCATCCCGCCGATCGCCGCCTCCGCGACGGCCTGCGGCGACACCTGCGCGAGCGGGATGCTGAACCGCTCGGCGTTGGCGATCTCGCCCCACTCGGTCGGCACCGGGCCCGGGCAGAGCACAGTCACCGAAACCCCCGTCCCGCTCAGCTCCTCGTGGACGGCCTCGGAGAAGGTCTGCACGAACGCCTTGGACGCGGAGTAGACGGCCATGTAGGGCATCGGCTGAAAACCGGCGATCGAGGCGATGTTGAGCACCGCCCCGGCGCCGCGCTCGACCATGCCGGGCAGTGCTGCATGTGTCAGCTCCATCAGCGTCAGCGAATTGAGCACGACCTCTTCGCTTTCGCGTTCGATCGGCAATTCCTGGAACACGCCGCTGGTACCGAAGCCGGCGCTGTTGCACAGGCCCGCAACGGATTCGGTGCGCAGCCGGGTGGCCAACTGCTCGCGCGACTCGGCGTCAGAGAGGTCAAGCGCCTGCACCTCGACCTCGACCGAGTACTGCGACCGCAACTCGTCGGCCAGCTCGTCCATCCGCTCCTTGCGGCGGGCTACCAGCAGGAGCGGATAGCCGCGCCGAGCCAGTCCGCGGGCGAGCTCGGTGCCGATGCCGGAGGAGGCGCCGGTGATGACGACGGGCGCCTGATTGGTCGGTTTAGGAAGACTCATGTGGTTGCCTCACCAATGTATTCCGCGGGTGGCCCGCACGAATGTTTCGCTTCGACCGTCGAATTGTGTTGTGCCGCTTTCAGATTCGTCACCTTTTGCTGCCGACGAGTCTTCGAACATGGTGAACGCTCGATTGCGCACCCGGTCCATTACCGACGGGTTGACGGCGTCGGCGAGAGCGGCGAATTGCCCGAAGGGTGAGCTGGCCCGACGTGGCCGCTGCACGATCGCGTCGGTGATCACGCCGGCGGCCTGATCCGGGGTCAGCGCCGGGAACTTGTCATACATCTTGGTCGGGCTGATCATCGGCGTCCGCACCAGCGCCATGTGTACGGTGGTGAACTTGACGTCGTCCTCGACGACCTCCGCCTGCAGCGCGTCGCACAGGCTGTCCAGCGCCGACTTGCTGGCGATATAGGCACCGAACCGCGGCGCTCTGGTCTGCACGCCCACCGACGACACGTTGATGATCTGCCCGAATCCGCGTTCTCGCATGCCCGGAATGAATTTGAGGATCAACTGCACCGCGCCGAGGTAGTTCAACTGCATGGTGCGCTGGTAGTCATGGATCCGGTCGTAGGACAGTGCCAGCGAGCGCCGGATCGAGCGGCCCGCGTTGTTGATCAGCATGTCGACGCCGCCGAGGTCGGCGAGCACAGCGTCGGCCATCGCGGCGATCGCGTCCATGTCGGTCAGATCGCAGGGGTAGACGTGCGCCGTGCCGCCACTGCTGCGGATCTCGCCGGCGACCTTGTCCAGGTTTTCCTGGGTGCGAGCGACGAGAACAACCTCGCCGCCGGCCGCGGCGATCTTCTTGGCCGCCGCCTCGCCGATACCCGACGATCCACCGGTGATCAGCGTGATAGTGCCCTCGACGGCGTCGTGCAGCGTGCGACCCTGCACCGCGTCGAGCAGATTGCGCAGGTAGAACGGCCGATACCGGCCCGCCGAGTTCGGTGTGTTGACGAGATTAGAGACGGCGGCAAACGGCTTCTCGACGAGACCGGTCAGGTCACCCAAATTCATAGCTTTCACGCTCCCGGTGGCGACTTCCCCTGAGTCCCTCACCGAGTCTGCTACACCGCTGCGGCGTTGAGGTGATTCTCCGGCAATCCGGTTGTTACGTCGGTTAATCGCGCAGTGACGGCGTTCTAACAGTCGGGCAACTGCGCTGTGGTCTTCTTCGGAGCATGGGAATACTCACCCGCTTTCGCAGGGCGGCGGCGGCCTCGCTATACGAGAAGGTCGGCGGCCACGACGTCCTCGAAGTCGTGGTCGAGGACTTTTACTGCCGTGTTCTCGCCGACGACTATCTGGCGGGCTTCTACGCGGGCTCGAACATGAAATGCGTGAAGGCCCAGCAGGTCGCGTTCCTCACCACCGTGCTGGGTGGGCCAAGTGCCTACACCGGCCGTTCGATGCGGCAGGTGCATGAAGGCCGCGGCATCACGATGCACCACTTCGCGATGGTCGCCGCGCATCTGGCCGACTCGCTGTGCGCCGCCGGCTTGCACCCGGACACGATCACCGACATCCTTCACGCCATCGCTCCCCTGGCCGGCGAGATCGCGGCAGAGGACATCAAGGCGGTGGTCTGAGCAACACCCCAAACTTCGCCGAGCGTGCGTGGTACGCGAATTGAGCGGCCTGGGTTATCGCGTGGCCGCACGCTCGGCGAACCCCCTTCCAAAAATGTTTGTTCTGCCGAATTGCGCCGCGCGGCCTAAATTAGAACTCATAAGTTCGTCAGGCGATGGCTGCAGCAGAACGGAAACCCGGCTCGATGCTCTCCGGTTCCATCCGTCATCTTTTCGCCACGATGATCGTCGTGGCCCTATTCAGCGCGGCGACTATTGGGCCCGACAGCATCGCACTGGCCGACCCGAGCCAGGACCAGAAGTTTTTCGATCTCCTTGGTGAGGAAGACATTCCGCCCGTCGATGGCGAGAACGGCCTCGTCACCACGGCGCACAAAGTGTGCTCCAGACTCGACGAAGGCATGGCGGTGGGCGACATGGTGGAATTGATCAGGAACAACGGCTTCAACGACAATCCGCTGACCCGATTGCAAAACCAGGCCCGCATCACCAGGACGATCCACAAATTCATCAACGCCTCCGTGGAGGCTTACTGCCCGTCCAACAAAGGCAAGATCAGCTCCATCGCGGGATATCGCACAACACAACCACCTGACCGACCAATGACGTTCGGTCGCGTGGTACTCACCTCGCTCGTCGTAACAGTGCCCGCCGGAGACATCGCGCCGACGAAGCCGTTTCCGGTGCCGGCCCAGCCACCGCCTATTCCACAGCAAGTGGAACCGGCGCCTCAAGAACCGCCGCCTATTCCGCGGCGTGTGCAGACCGCGCCGCAGCAGGCTCCCTCCAAACACGCTGAGGCTCCGCCGCCAGAATCACCGCCCGAGGCCGGCCCACTGCCGCAGCCCGAGGCTCCCGCGCCCGCCGCTCCGGCCCCTCCCGAGCCGGCCAGCCCGCCACCGGACCAGCCTTCGCCGCCAGGACACGTCAGGCTTGCGCCCTAGGCGGCGGCCAGCGCCGGCTCGCCGACGGCCCTGATCATCTTGATGCCCAGGGGGTTTCGCGTCCCGTGGGCGACGTGGAGGGTCGTCATGTCGACGTGTCGTCCGGCATGAAGTCCACCGCGAGTCGGTAGCCGCGCTTGACCGCGGTTGCGATCAGCTCCTTGGCGCCGATCGCCGAACGCAGCCGCGCGATGGCGGCCTCCACCACGTGCGGGTCGTCGCCACCGAGCGCTTCCAGCATCACGTCGCGCGACACCACCGCGCCGGGCGCGGCGGCCAGCAGCTTGAGCAATACCAGCGAGTTAGGCGACAGGTCCCGAACCTCCCCGTCCACGACGGCGCAGTTCGCCCGCACGCCCAAGTCGTGTCCGGCGACCGTCAAATCCGGTTGCCGGCGCGGCAATTCGTCGGCGATGGCTCGCGCCAGCGCGCCGAGCCGCATCCGTTCGGGCTGGACGGAAGGCACGCCGGCGTTGCACAGCGGCCGCGCCGTCACCGGCCCCACGCAGAACGGAATGACCGACGTGGTCATCGCCCGCCGCACCGCCTCGGCGAGCCGCAGATCGTCCGCGCGCATCAGGAACGACGCCGCCGCAGGCGCCGAGGTGAACGTGACGGCGTCCACACCGCCGAGGGCGACCTTCTCGATGAGCCCGTCCAGTGGGCCGAGGTGCTCCGGTGGCTCCCATCGGTACACCGGCACCCCCACGACGGTGGCACCCCGCTCGACGAGCGTGTCGATGAAACCGGGGACCGGATCCCATTCGTCGGTGGCGCCGTGCAACTGCACCGCGACCCGCTTGCCTTTCAGATCGTCGACGCTCAGGTGCACGAGCACCTCCTCGGACGATTCCGAGACCGGTGACCACTCTTCGCGCAACCCGGCTGCCCGCAGCGCGCCGGTGGCTTTGGGACCCCGCGAGATCACCCGGGCCTTGCCCAGGGCCGCCAGCAGCGCCTCGGCCACTCCCCAGCCCTCGGCCGCCTCGACCCAGCCGCGGAAGCCGATGCCGGTGGTGGCGATCAGCACGTCGGGAGGCGCGTCGATGACGTCTTCCGTGGCCGCCCGCAGGCGAGCGTCGTCGGCGAGCGGGACCATGCGCATGGCCGCGGCAGCGACGACCTCGGCTCCTCGGCGGCGCAACATCGTGGTGAAATCGTCCACCCGACGCGACGCGGTGATCGCCACGGTGAACCCCGTGAGCGACCCAGCATCGGGCTCGGTCATGCCGCCGCCTCGTCCGATCGCTTCGCCAATGCCCCTGCCCGTTCCGCTGTGGTGCCTCAATGCATGAGGGCGATGTTGCCGCCCCGGTGGCCGCGATGCCGCGGCGATAAATTCGCCCTCACGTCTGACTGGGCGGCAGTGTGAGCCGGAGAAAGACCAGGTGAACCGACGTATACCAGCCTGACTGAACGGCTGCGCGGTTGCAAATCGGGAATGTGTTCAATTCCTCACCGCGTCGGTCGGCCGCGCTGGAAACTTCTGACCGCGCCACCGCCGGTATCTGAGCGGCCGGCTGGGCGGCTGCGACAATGCAGGCATGGGCCGGACATTCGATGAATTGGTCTCCGAAGCCGAGGCGGCACCGGTCGACGGCTGGGATTTCTCGTGGCTGGACGGTCGCGCCACCGAGCAGCGGCCGTCGTGGGGCTACCAGCGACTGATGACGCAGCGGTTCGCCACTGTGACGGCCGCGCTCGATATCGATACCGGTGGTGGCGAAGTGCTCGCCGGCGCCGAACCGTTCCCGCCCACGATGGTCGCCACCGAGTCGTGGCCACCGAACGCGGCATTGGCCACCCAGCTGCTGCACCCGCGCGGCGTGGCACTGGTGTTCACCCGCCGGGACGACCCGACGCTGCCGTTTGCCGACGCGGCGTTCGACCTGGTGACCAGCCGGCACGCGACCGATGTGCGGTGGGCCGAGATCGCGCGGGTGCTCAGACCCGGCGGCAGCTACCTCGCACAGCAGATCGGGCCCGCGACGATGCGGGAGCTCTTCGAGTACTTCCTCGGACCGCAGCCAGCGAGATGGACTGAGCTGCAACCGGATACGCAGACCATTCGGGCGCAAGCCACCGGTTTGGAGGTCCTGCAGATGCGCCTGGAGCGGATGCGTGCCGAGTTCTTCGACGTCGGCGCGGTGATTTATTTCCTGCGCAAGGTGATCTGGACCGTGCCCGACTTCACTGTCGACCGTTATCGGGAGCGCCTGCGCGAGATGCACAACCAGATCGAGTCGGACGGGCCGTTCGTCGCCCACTCGACGCGGCTGCTCGTCGAGGCTCGCAAGCCGTAGCGGCCAAGCGCGCGTAGATGCAACGATCAGGTATGAGCATGGCGGGGATGGGTCTGATGGGTCTGACGGCGGGCGCGTCGACCGCGGGGATTTTGGGCGTCATGCGGTTGATGAGCGATCACTGGCTTCCGCGGATGGCGTCGAATTCCGAGCGCAAACATCAGATGATCGCGAGCCTGCAAGGGCAGCGACACGAGACCGTCCAGCACTGGCGGGCCGGGTTGGCGACCGCGCGGGACACCTATCGCCAGTGGGCCGCCGGTCCGCGCACCCACGACGCGCCTAACGCCGTCGGCGACGAGTGGTTCGAGGGTTTGCGGCCACATCTCCCCTCGACCGGTGAAACAGCGGCGTTCCGCAGCGCTCACGAGATCCACTGCGACAACCCAACTGTCGCGATGCTGTCCCTGGAGATCGGCCGAATCGAACGCCAGTGGATCGACGAGGCGAAGAGTTTTCCACGACGTGCGCGGAACTGATACTCGGCGTAGCGCTCAGGCGCCGCCTCAGCCTTCGGCCCGGAGCACGTCCAGAGCGTGCTGTAAGTCGTCGGGGTAAGGACTAACGAACTCGACCTGCCGGCCGTCGCCGGGATGGATGAACGCCAGCGAGCGTGCGTGCAACCACTGTCGTTCCAGCCCAAGCTTTTTCGCGAGTTTCGGGTTGGCGCCGTAGGTCAGATCACCACAGCAAGGGTGGTGTAACGCCGCGAAGTGCACCCGAATCTGATGCGTGCGCCCCGTTTCCAGATGTACGTCGAGCAGGCTGGCCGCGACAAAGGCCTCGACCGTGTCGTAATGCGTCAGGCTGTGCCGCCCGTCGGAGGTGACGGCGAACTTCCAGTCATGGCCGCGATGGCGACCGATCGGCGCGTCGATGGTGCCGCTCGAAGGGTCCGGATGCCCTTGCACCAGCGCGTGATACCGCTTGTCGACGGTTCGCTGCTTGAATGCGCGCTTGAGCAACGTGTAGGCCCGCTCCGAGATCGCGACGACCATCACCCCGGAGGTGCCGACGTCGAGGCGGTGCACGATGCCCTGCCGCTCGTGCACGCCCGAGGTGGTGATCCGGTAGCCGGCCGCGGCCAGTCCGCCGAGCACCGTCGGCCCAGCCCAGCCGACCGAGGCGTGGGCGGCCACTCCGGCCGGCTTGTCGACCACGACGATGTCATCGTCGGAGTACAGGATCGCCATGCCCTCGATCTCGACGGGAGTGTTCTGCACCGGCGCCGGCGGATCGGGAATCCGCACCTGCAGCCAGGCGCCGGGAGTCAGCCGGTCCGACTTGCCGGCGGCCACCCCGTCCAGTTCGACGCCGCCGTCCTCAGTCAGCGCCGCAGCAGCGGTACGCGAGACCCCGAGCAGCCGTGCCAGCCCGGCATCGACGCGCATGCCCGCGAGGCCTTCCGGCACCGGCATCGACCGATCGGTCATTGAGGCCCGTCGACGTCCTTGGCAGGCTCCTGGGCCGCGTCGACCGCGGGCTGGCGACCCACGGTGTCGAAATCGAAGCCCAGCGCGGATAACGTCACCAGCAGGATCGCCCCGCCGACCACCGACGGGTCCGCGACGTTGAACACCGGCCACCAACCGATTGACAGAAAGTCCACGACATGGCCGCGCAACGGCCCGGGCGAGCGGAAGAACCGATCGACCAGGTTGCCCATCGCGCCGCCCAGGATCATCCCGAGGCCGATCGCCCACCACGTCGACACCAGCCGGCGGCCCATCCAGAAGATCCCGACCACGACCGCGCTGGCGATCAGCGTCAACATCCAGGTGTAACCGGTCGCCATGGAGAACGCGGCGCCGGAGTTGCGGACCAGCGTCCAGGTGATCGTGTCACCGATGATCGGCACTGGCTGACCGGGCGTTAGCAGCTTGACTGCCAGCACTTTTGTGACGATGTCCAGCGTCAGCACCACGGCCGCGACCGACAGCAGCAGCGGCTGTCGGCGTCGCGGGGCGACCTCGGCGCCTGGGGCCGACACGGCCGGGGACACCGGGGTCACCGGATCCGCCGATCCCGTTGGTTGGTCAGTCACGTGACCATCATCCACTAGACCCTGCGACGTTCTCGACCCGCCGCGCCTGCGGTCGAGCGCGTGTATACGGGATGATCTCCCCATGAGCCGCGTGACCGTCATCGCCACCGGCGGCACCATCGCCAGCAGCGCCGCGGCCGACGGGGTGCACCGACCGTCGCACGGCGGCGCCGAACTCGCTGCCGGCCTGGACGTCGACGTGGTCGACGTGATGGCCAAGGACAGCTCGCGGCTGACCCCCGCCGATTGGGACGCGATCGGCGCGGTGGCCCGGTCCGCGGCCGACGGCGGCGCCCGGGGGCTGGTCGTGACGCACGGCACCGACACCCTCGAGGAGACGGCGCTGTGGCTGGACCTCACTTACGGTGGCGCCGCCCCACTGGTGATCACCGGCGCGATGCGCGGCGCCGACGCACCGGATGCGGACGGGCCGGCGAATCTGCGCGACGCGGTGGCGGTGGCCGCCGCGAACGCCACCCGCGACCTCGGTGTGCTGGTGTCGTTCGCGGGTCAGATCCTGCGGCCGCTGGGTCTGCACAAGGTTGCCCGCGGTATCGGTTTCGCGGGCGCCGTGCTCGGCAGCGTCGACAGCGGAGTCACTCTGGCGCAGAACAAGACTCGGCCCTTCCTCGCCGAGCTCAGCGCGGCCGACGCCCCGCGGGTCGACATCGTCGCGACGTATTCCGGCGCTGACGCGGTCGCCATGGACGCCTTCGCGACGGCGGGGACGCGCGGCATCGTCCTCGAGGCGCTGGGTTCGGGCAATGTTCCCGACGCCGTGATCGACGGGGTGCGACGACACTGCCACGACGGCGTCGTGGTTGCGGTGTCGAGCCGGGTCGTCGGCGGCGGGGTCAGCGCGGGCTACGGGCCCGGCCGCGACCTCGTCGACGCCGGTGCGGTGATGGTGTCACTGCCGCCAAGTCAGGCCCGGGTGCTGACGATGGCCGCACTGGCCGCGGGGCTACCCCTGCGCGATGTCGTCGGCCGGCTGCTCTGAGGCGAGCTCGGCGAGATAGTCGGGCCAGTCGAGGCTGTCGAGCGGATTCGCCGTGCCGATGTCGGCGGAGTCGGACGCGAACGTGCGCGCCGGACCCGGTCCGCTGCCGCGGGTTTCGAAGCGGACGGTGACGACGCCGTGCCCGGCGCCCTGCACCCAGCCGTGACCGAATTCGCGGTGTGTGACGTCGTCACCGATCCGCCAGCCCGGTTCCGCTGCCACGGGCGCGACCGGCAGTCGCTCCGGCAACGAGCTGCCGCTGTCCGACTCGGTATCCGACACCGCCAGCTCAAGATCCGGGAACAGTGAGTCCTGCCGCACATTGCTCAGGCCCGAAAAGCCAACGCCGAGAAGCCGAATCGGGCCGATGTCGCGCGGGTCGAGCAGCAACCTACGGGCCAGCGCGGTCAGCGCGGCGGGGTCGGTGGTGGCATAGGGCAGGGTGGCCGAGCGGGTCAGCGTATTCATGTCCGACTTCTTCAGCTTGACGGTGACGGTCCGCGCGCCCCGGCCGTCGCGGCACAGCCGTTGGTGGGCGTGCTCGGCGATCGGGGCGATCGCGTCGCGTAGTTCGTCGAGCGTCGTCAGGTCGACTGCGAAAGTGGATTCGGCGCTGATCTGTTTGGCCACAGCGCGTTCGGCGACCGGACGGTCGTCGATCCCGCGGGCCAGCCTATGCAGGGCGGGGCCGATCGTCGCACCCAGGATGTTGGCCGCCTCGGCCTCGCTCAGCGCGGCCAACTGTCCGATCGTGTCGATGCCCAGCCGATGCAGCTTCTCTTCGGCGACCGGGCCGATCCCCCACAGCTTGCGCACCGCGAGCCCGTCCAGCAGCCGCCGCTCGTCGTCGCGCCGGATCACCTCGATGCCGTCGGGTTTGGCCAAGCCGGACGCGATCTTGGCGATCTGCTTGCCCGAGCCGGCGCCGACAGATGCGATCAGCCCCGTCTCCTCGCGCACCCGCCGCCGCAGTAGCGCGCAGAAGTCTCCGACTTCGGCCGCCGATGCGCCGGCCAGTTCGGGTGGCTCCCCGAATGCCTCGTCGAACGACAGTTGTTCGACGACGGGGACCATCGCCCGCACGGTGTGAAAGACCCGGCGGCTCGCGACGCCATACACCGCGCCGCGCGGCGGCAGCACGACCGCCGTCACGCCGATCAGTCGCCGCGCCTGATGCATCGGCATCGCCGAGCGCGCCCCGAACACCCGCGATTCGTAGCTGGCGCCGGCCACCACGCCGCGTCCGCCCAGACCGCCGACCAGCACCGGCCGTCCCTGCAAGGTGGGCCGGGTGAGCTGCTCGACGGACGCGAAGAACGCATCCATGTCGAGGTGCAGCACCCAGCGGGATTCCACAATCACCAGCCTCTCAAATCTTGGCGAATTCGAAGCGCAGCCACTGGTAGGTGCAGGTTGTCGTCGTGTAGATGTCGAGCCATGACGATTGACCAGGAACCGCACTTACTGCGTCAGGTGGCAGAGTCGTTCGGAATCGACGCCGACCGTTACGACCGGTCGCGGCCGGCTTACCCCGACGAACTGATCCAGCGGGTCGTCGACGCCGCACCCGGCACCGACTTCTTGGACGTCGGCTGCGGTACCGGCATCGGGGCGCGCCAATACCGCGCAGCCGGCATCGATGTGCTCGGCGTCGATGTCGACACCCGGATGGCCGACTTCGCGCGGCAGACCGGAATCGACGTAGAGATCGGCAAGTTCGAGGAATGGGACCCGAACGGTCGGTCGTTCGACGCTGTCGTCGCCGGGCAGGCCTGGCACTGGGTCGACCCGGTGCGCGGTGCGCGCAAAGCCGCACAGGTGCTGCGTCCGCACGGACTGCTGGCGTTGTACTGGCATGTCTTCGACCCGCCGACCGAAGTGGCCGAACCGTTCGAGGAAGCCATGAGCCAGGTGGCGCCCGACGGGCCGCTGAAAACGCCGGGCCTCGAACTTCAGCAACGCAACCGGCGCCGGGCCGCGGAAGGCATTCACACCGCCGGCGGTTTCGACGCGCCCGAGGAGTGGCAGTTCGAGTGGCAGCGGCGCTACACCCGTGATCAGTGGCTGGACCACCTGGCTACCACTGGTCAACTCACCATCCTGGGGCCGCCTCAACTCGCGACCGTGCTGAACACCGTTGGGGCAGCGCTCGATTCGATCGGCGGCGAGTTCAGCATGCAATACGTCACGCTGGCGACCGCCGCAAAGCTCACGCCCTGACGAGCGACACCCGCACACCGTCGCCTATCTCGGCGGCGTCGGCCGGATCACCGAATTCGAAGCTGGTGGCAAGGATTTCGCCGGCGATCAGGTCGCGGTGAGCTGCGGCCCACTCGGCCCGCAGCTCCGGCACCGACATCACGACGCTGATCCGGTCGGACACATCGAGGCCGGCCGTCTTGCGCAACTCCTGCAGCTCACGGATGCGGTCCTTGGCCCAGCCCTCGGCTTCGAGTTCGGGGGTCAGCGTGGCGTCCAACACCACCAGCCCGGCCCCGCCCGCCAACGGCGCGGTGTATTCGGGGTCGGCGGCGACCAGGCGCGAGCTGTATTCCTCGGGCTGCAGCACCGCCGGGCCGGCGGTCAGAGTGCCGTCGGAGTTGACAACGCCCTCCCCTGCCTTGACCGCCTTGATCGCCGCCTGCACGTCCTTGCCCAGTCGCGGGCCGGCGACCTTGGCGTTGACGGTCAGCTCGAAGCGCCCGTAGGCGGGGATGTCGTCGGTCAACTCGACCGCCTTGACGTTGAGTTCGTCGGCGATCAGGGCGGTGAACGGTGCCAGCAGCTCCGGATCCTCCACTGCCACAGTCAGTTTCGGCAACGGCAGGCGCACCCGAAGCTTCTTGGCCTTGCGCAGTGACGACGCCACCGAGCAGACCTCCCGCACCTGGTCCATCGCCGCGACCAGCGCGGCGTCCGCGGGCAACAGGCCGGCACCGGGCCAGTCGGACAGATGCACCGAACGCTCGCCGGTGATGCCGCGCCAGATGATCTCGGTCGTCATGGGCAGCAGCGGCGCGGCGAGCCGCGACGTCACCTCCAGGACTGTGTGCAGGGTGTCGATCGCGTCGGAGTCCTCGTCCCAAAACCGCGAACGCGACCGTCGCACATACCAGTTCGTCAGCGCCTCGGTGAACTGGCGCACTTGCTCGCAGGCACCGGAGATGTCGCAACCGTCCAACGACTCCGTCAGGTCGTCACGCAACACCGCCAACTTGGCCAGGATGTAGCGATCCAGGACGTGCTTCGAATCAACGCGCCAGGTACCTACTTTCGGCGCGTAGAGCGCCAGAAAACTGTATGCGTTCCAGAACGGCAACAAGACCTGACGCACCCCGTCGCGGATACCTTGTTCGGTCACGATGAGGTTGCCGCCGCGCAGGATCGGCGAAGCCATCAGGAACCAGCGCATGGCATCGGAGCCATCGCGGTCGAAGACCTCGCTGACGTCGGGATAGTTGCGCAGTGACTTGCTCATCTTCTGGCCGTCGCTGCCCAGCACGATCCCGTGCGCCACACAGGCTTTGAACGCCGGCCGGTCGAACAGCGCGGTGGCCAGCACATGCAAGGTGTAAAACCAGCCGCGGGTCTGCCCGATGTACTCGACGATGAAGTCGCCGGGGTAGTGCGTGTCGAACCAGTCGCGGTTCTCGAACGGGTAGTGCACCTGGGCATACGGCATCGAACCGGAGTCGAACCACACGTCGAACACATCCGGGATGCGGCGCATGGTCGACCGCCCCGACGGATCGTCGGGGTTCGGCCGGGTGAGCTCGTCGATGTAGGGGCGGTGCAGGTTGTCCGGGCGGGTACCGAAGTCGAGCTCCAGTTCGTCGAGGCTGCCGTAGACGTCGATCCGCGGATAGGCCGGATCATCGGATACCCATACCGGAATCGGCGTGCCCCAGTAGCGGTTTCGGGAAATCGACCAGTCGCGGGCACCCTGCAGCCACTTGCCGAACTGACCGTCCTTGACATGCTCGGGGTACCAGGTGATCTGCTGGTTGAGTTCGACCATGCGATCGCGGAAGTCGGTGACCTTGATGAACCACGACGACACCGCCCGGTAGATCAGCGGATTGCGGCACCGCCAGCAATGCGGGTAGGGGTGGTCGTAGGTCTCCTGACGGATCAGCACCGCACCGTTCGCCGCGGCCGGGCCGGTGTGATTCTTCAGGTCCTTGATGATCTGCGTGTTGGCGTCGAAGACGTGCTGGCCCTGGTAATCCGGGACGGTCGCGTCGAAACGGCCCTTGGCGTCGACCGGTGTCACCGGCACGATGCCGGCCTTGTCGGCGGTCGCCTTGTCGTCCTCCCCGTAGGCGGGCGCCAGGTGGACGATTCCGGTGCCGTCGTCGGTCGTGACGAAGTCGGCGTCCAGTACCTGGAAGGCGTTGGCCGAGTCCATGAAGAACGGGAACGGCGGCCGGTACCGGATGCCGACCAGGTCGCCGCCCCGGTAGGCGCCGAGCACCTCCGGCTCTTCGCCGAATTCCCTTGCATAGGCCGCCAATCGGGCCTCGGCAAGCACGACGCGGTGCTCCCCTGCCTGCACCTGCACATAGGTGACGTCGGGGTTGACGGCGACGGCCTGGTTCGACGGCAGGGTCCACGGCGTCGTCGTCCACACCAGCAGGTGCGCGCCGGCCAAGGCGCCGTCAGCGACGCGGAATCCGACTGTCAGAGCGGGATCTTGGCGACTTTGGTAGACGTCGTCGTCCATCCGCAGCTCGTGATTGGACAGCGGCGTTTCGTCGCGCCAGCAGTACGGCAGCACCCGGTAGCCCTCATAGGCCAGTCCCTTGTCCCACAGCTGCTTGAACGCCCAGATCACCGATTCCATGTACGGCAGATCCAGTGTCTTGTAGTCGTTGTCGAAATCGACCCAGCGGGCCTGGCGGGTGACGTAGGCCCGCCACTCGCCGGTGTACTTCAATACCGACTCGCGGCAGGCGTCGTTGAACGCCGCGATCCCCATCGCGTCGATCTGAGACTTGTCGGTGATGCCGAGCTGCCGCTCGACCTCGAGCTCGGCGGGCAGGCCGTGGGTGTCCCAGCCGAATCGGCGCTCCACCTTGTAGCCGCGCATGGTGCGATAGCGCGGGACGATGTCCTTGACGTAGCCGGTGAGCAGGTGCCCGTAGTGCGGGAGGCCGTTGGCGAACGGCGGTCCGTCGTAGAACACGTATTCGGGGGCGTCGGCACGGTTGGCGATGCTGGCCCGGAACGTGTCGTCACTCGCCCAGTAGTCGAGGACCTCGACTTCCAGCGCCGGCAGGTCGGGCGCACCGGCGGCCGGCTTCGGGTAGGTGTTCTCGCTCACTGCGTGTCGTCTCCAAGTGCCGCTGTCAGGCACGGGGACGACGAAGTGCCGTGCACTCGCGCCGCGGTACCACCCCGCTTACCACGCCGGGGCGTGGCCGCTCATTGTCGGCTGTGACGGGCCTACCCGTTCGGTTCTACTGGGTCCGCATCGCTGCAGGTGCGGGCTGTTCTTCCGAAGGCTCCCCGGTGATGGCCGGATCGACACCAATGCCGTGATTCTACGGATCGGCGCAAGCCGGACCGCCTCAGCCCCATGGATCAGACCGGAGCGCGGGATCGGCTAACCCTTGAAGTAGACGATCTGGTACGTGGTGGCCAGCAAAGCCCCGTCGCGACCCCACAGTTGGGCGCCCTGGTCGAAGAACCCGCGGTCGAAGCGGTTGGCGTGCGCGGTTCCGAGGATGTAGTCGCCGCCCAGCGCGGCGAGATGTCCACGATCGGCGTGGAAGTACGTCGTCATCGAGATCGTGCCGGACGGCACGATGCCCTGGCGCAAGAAGATCCGCGGAAAGAAGATGTCCGACAACGCGGTCAGGGCCGCGAAGTCGATCCCGCGCTGCGCGACGTCGCGAACCCACAGCGTCGACGCCGACGACGGACCGGTCTCGATCTCGCCGCCGGAGAACGAGCCGTCGGCAAAACGCATGTCGTACATCTGAACCCAGGTCGGAAGGTTCGTGTGCGTGGTCCGCGGGATCTCGTGGGGCGCCGGCACCACCGGCATCGCCGCTTCGGTGTCCGACCAGGTGTCGCGGTGCTTGCCGAAGACGGCTGTGGCCGTCGTTGTGACCTCGCCGCCCTGGCTGAGTTCCACGATCCAGTGCTGGTTGGTGCGGTTGGTGCGCGGGGCCCTTCGGCAGATCTCGAAGTCGCCATCGGCAATGGGCGCCGCGAAATTCACCGTGAGGGCGACGGGCTCACCCAGTCGGTCGGGATGGATGTCAATGGCGTGCAAGATGGCCGCCGCGGTGACACCGCCGAAAGGACCGACCATGTTTGCCCACTCGGGTTGCGTGCGGCCCCGCACCACCTCGTCGCTGACAACCTCGAGTTCGATCGCGCGGTCCAGCGGGTGCGGTTCGGACATCGATGTGACATCTCCTGAGTTCGACTCTGCTACAGCAGGGTTCGCGATCGTCGGCGAGTTCGAAAGGTAGCCTACATCTGGCTCGACTTGCATCAAGACAGGCCCGTGATCGCTAGACTCCGACTGTGGCATTCGATCCGGTGTTCGCTCGAGACGTGGCGCTGCCGTTGGCGCGGGCCGCCTACACCGTCGTGGATGGCACCCCCGCGGTGCTGCCCACCGGATACAGCCAAACCAGTCTGATCGAGGCCGACGCCGTCATGCTCACCGCGATGACCGACCCGCACCCCGCGGTTGCCGCGATGACCAAGAACACCGGCATCTTCGGTCTGATGGGACGAAATCCGGTCAGCCGCATCGCATTTGTGTCATTCCGCGGTACGTCCGATGTGGCGGAGTGGGTGGCCGACATCGACGCCATTCCCGACGACTATCGCCCGATCAGTGGCTTCGGCCAGGTGCACTCGGGTTTCCAGGATGTCTACCAACTCGTCCGCGCCAACATCGCCGCCAATCTGAGCGCGGCGACCGCGGGCTGCGATCAGATCCTCATCACCGGCCACAGCCTCGGTGCGGCACTCGCCGTTCTTGCGGCACCCGACGTCGCGCGGACCATGCCGCCGAACACGATCGAGCCCCGACTGCTCACGTTCGCCGGCCCGAAGGTCGGTGTGGGCGACTTCGCCGCGAAGTTCAACGCGCTGATCGAGAGCTGCTATCGGGTGGTGAACTTCCTCGACATCGTTCCGTTTCTACCGCCGGCGCCGTATGTGCATGTGGGCGCCCAGATCTCGGTCGACAGTGGCGGTCCGGTCCAGGTCGGCTGGCGGCATGGTCTTGATGCCTACCAGAACGGATTGTCGACACTTATCGCTGCTCAGCAGTGACGCAGCGCTCCCGGCACCGAAGCGATCGGACACCGGGAGCGCGCAACGTCCGTCAGGCGCCGACATCGATGACGCCCGCGCGCCACAGCGCGGCATAGAGCTGGCGCAGCGGAACACAGAGCAACCGAGCAGCTCCGTCGACCAACGGGTCCCCGCCCATCGGGCGCGAATCGGACCGCTTGGCGGTCTTGGGGGCCGGCGTGGGCGTCGGCTCGAGGTCAGGAACGACCGTGAGCCGGGGCGCGGTCGTCGCCGCCACTACATCGTCGTACAGAACAGCGGTCATGATCGCCTCCTACGCAGAAAGTCAAACGGGCACAGCGGGATTCGGTGTCCATCCGATACGGCGTCAGGCAGGCGAGTCGCGAGGCGAGCCGAAAGAGGGCTCAGCTGAAGGCAATACGCCGCGGGCCGGATCGGGACGAGACGTCCGGATATCGAACCGGACTAGAACTGGAACTCATGCGTCCCTCACCTCCTCGCGGTCGCTCGACGTGCGGATACACCGCACAATTCACGCGCAAGCAGGAATGGGGAACCCGAAGTCCTCGGGAAGTCCGCACCCCACTCGTCAGAGTTTCGGCACTACACGCCGTATCCGGACCTGCACACATAACGCGAGTCCGGAAGCCACTTGGGCTCAACCCTTAACCCGGGAGGAGCTGTCCTGACCCTGGGCGTCTCTCGACGTTCGGGGTCAGTGGCCTGTATCCGTGTAGACGCCTCACCTAACGAGGTGCTTACCCGACCGATCATGCACGAACATCCGGCCCGGGTCAATTCTCCACGCCGAAGACTCTGACCAGCCGTTATGGATACGTGACCCGTCCGGGCGGGTCAGCGCTCGACGAGGTCTTCGAGTCGGCCGACGGCGTCGATGAATTCCGAGACCATCTCCAGCACCACCGCGGACGTTGGTTGCACCTTGTTCATCGAGCCGACGACCTGACCGACGAAGTAGGTGGCAAGGTCGCGCGCGTTGGAGTCAGCATGGCCGGCGGCCTGGTTGATCCGCCGCTGCGGCCCACTGATCAGTGCGGTCTGAAGCGGCATGCCGAGCGGGTCGGGGCTGTCAGCCCGTTCCCACTCGTCGGTCCACGCTGTGCGCAGCATCCGCGCGGGCTTTCCGGTCAACGACCTCGATCGAACGGTGTCTGACGAATTTGCCGCCAGGAACTTGTCTTTCACCACGGGTGGTGTCTCGGCTTCCTCCGTCGTCAGCCAGACCGAGCCACACCAGACACCTTCGGCACCCAGCGCGAGGGCCGCGGCGACCTGACGGCCACGGGCGATGCCGCCGGCGGCCAGCACCGGCACCGGGGCCACCGCGTCCACCACGTCTGGCACCAGCACCATCGTCGCCACCTGACCGGTGTGCCCGCCGGCCTCGGTCCCCTGGGCAACGATCAGGTCGACCCCGGCCGCCGCGTGCTGCCGCGCGTGCTGTGTGGTCCCGGCGAGCGCGGCGACGAGTACCTCGCGGTCGTGGGCACGGGTGACCAGGTCGGCCGGCGGTGAGCCCAGCGCGCTGGCGATCAGTCGGATGCGGTGAGCGAACGCGACGTCGACCAGCGGCTCGTAGCCCTTGGGCGAGATGTTCAGGCCACCGGAAGATTGCCGTCCGTCGTCGCTCGACGCCGGGATGCCGTACCGCGACAGCAGGTCATCGACGAATCGACGGTGTTCCTCGGGCAGCAACTCCCCGATGTGCGCGGCGTCGATTCCGCCCTTGTCGGCGCCGACATATTTGGGCGGCAGCAGCAGGTCGACACCGTACGGTTTGCCTCCGGTCTCCTCGTCGATCCAACTCAGCTCGGTTTCCAAACGCTCCGGGCTGTGTGCGACTGCGCCGAGAATGCCGAATCCGCCCGCGTTGGTGACCGCGGCGACCACGTCCCGGCAGTGGCTGAACGCACAAATCGGGAACTCCACACCGAGCATGTCGGCGACCCGTGTTCGCATGCCGGAACGCTAAGAGCTGCCGGTCAGCGTGTCAATCGCACACATCGCGACCGAAATTCAGCGGCTCGGCGGCTCCCCGTCCGGCGGCCAGCTCACGACGTCATCTTCCAGCGGCACCTGCAGGCTCTGCAGAATCGAGGACACCATCCGCCACGCACCGATGGCGGTGACGAGCTCGACGAGTACCGCGTGGTCGGAGTTGAACGCCTGTCGGCACGCCGCCCAGCTCTCCTCGCTCACCACACCATCGCGCACCACGTCGTCGGTCGCGACCAGCACCGCGCGCTCGGTCGGCCCGAATTCCTTGTAGGACTGCCAATCCCGGACACCGGCCAGGTCGTCGGCACTGACCCCGAGACCCTGGGCGACCCGCCAGTGCTGCGCCCACTCGTATTCGCAGGAGGTCAGCCAGGCGATCCGCATGATCGCCAGTTCGCGCAGGCGCGAATCGAGCTTGCCCTGCCACAACATCCTGGCGAGCAGATCGTTGAGTCCGGACGCGAGCTTGGGGTGATTCAGCAGCACCTGAAAGATGGCCAACTCGGCCATATAGTCCGGCACACCCGCTTCATCGGCGGCCGACTTCGCCTCGTCCGCGGAGAGACGGGGTATGCGGCCTTCTCGGTCAGCTGTCACCCTTGTGCGGCAATCCGTTAGCCCGCAACGGCTCCCTGTTCGGCGAAGGGCGAACCGAAGTCCGCCACCCGCTCGAACCCGTCCCTGCGCGCACCGTTCGCACCGATCCGGCACAACGCGCTCGTCGCGACCAGCCCGCCGTGATCGACGAGCACGAACGGCGTCAGCAGCCGGTTGTGTACAAATCCGATCGCCAGGCCGCTCTCCGGGTCTGCCCACCCGACCGAGCCACCCAGACCGACGTGGCCAAACCCCGGCACCAGACCCAGCGGCAGTTGGTGATAGCCGAGATTGAACGACAGCGGTATCACCAGGTTGCCGTCCAGTCGCGGGCTCCGGCGGCCGACGAGGCCGGCCGTCACCTCGGGCGATAGGAACTGGGTGCCGTCGATCCGGCCACCGTTGGCGAGCGCCCCGTACATGCGCGCCAAGCCGCGCGCGGTAGCGACGCCGTTGGCCGCCGGGATCTCCGCGTCGAGTAGCGGGATATCCCCTTGCGCAACCGCTTTCACACCCGGGAAGTACATCGAGCTGAAGCCGGCCGCCTGCGGGATCGCGGCGATCATCGGCGCCACGGCGTTGAACAACGGATTTTGAAAGGCGCCCTGCGGCATGATGATCTGCGCGGGCTGCGTCGGCGCGGAGGCCGGCGGACGACCCAGGTGCAATCCATCGGCGCCCAACGGCTCTGCCAACTCCTCGCGGATCAATTGCCGCATCCCCTTGCCGGTGACGGCGCGCGCCAGCCCGGACAGCAACCAGCCGTAGGTCAGTGCGTGATAGGCGGACCGTCCAAACGAATAGCCGGGTCGTGCCGCGGCGAGTCGGCGCTCCATCAGTTCGTGGTCCAGCAGGTCAGTCTTGCTGGCACCGCGCAGCGCGGACAGCCCGGCTTGATGTCGCATCAGCTGCCGGACGGTGATGCCGGCTTTACCGTTGGCGGCGAACTCGGGCCAGTACTGAGCGACCGAAGCGTCGTAATCGATCAGGCCGCGGTCGACGAGTCGGTGAATGACGGTCGACGCCATCCCCTTGGTCGCGGAGAACACCATGGCGGCCGTATCCGCTGTCCACGGCACCTGGCCACGCCGATCCGCAAAACCGGTCCACACGTCGACAACAGGTTCACCGTCGAGATACACCGCCAACGCCCCGCCGCCGAAGCGGCTGCCGTGGAAGGTGCTGGCGAAGCCGCGCACCGCGCAGGCGAAATGGGGATCGGCTGCGCCGTGGACGCCGCGCGGCAGCACGGAACGGCGATTGCCCACTACTTCGAGGGTCATGACATCAAATCTAGTTGTTTCACTCTACAAACGAAGTGAAATTTACCCATCCGTTATCGACGCCAACTCGAGTATGTGCTGAGCGGCCAGCGCAGGGGTCAATTCCCCAGTCAAGACTTGCCGCTCGACGTCGGCACGAGCTTTGCGGACCGCGGGGTTCGACATCACCCGGTCCAACACCTTGTCGCGGACCATCTGCCACGTCCAGTCCACCTGCTGGGCACGCCGTCTGGCCTCGAAGTCCCCAGACTCGGTGAGCACGTCGCGGTGCCGTTCCACGGTGTCCCAGAGTTCGTCCAGCCCAGCGCCTTCTAATGCACTCATCGTGAGAACCGGTGGACGCCAGAGGGTTTCGCGTGGATAGATCAACCGGATCGCACCCGAGAGTTCGCGCGCGGCCTTGCGGGCCTCGGTCAGGTGATCGCCGTCGGCCTTGTTGACCACCACGATGTCGGCGAGTTCCAGGACGCCTTTCTTTATGCCCTGCAGTTGATCGCCGGTGCGCGCAAGCGTCAAGAACACGAACGTGTCGACCATGTTCGACACCGCGACCTCGGACTGACCGACCCCTACGGTCTCGACCAGGATCACGTCGAAGCCGGCGGCTTCGAGCAGCACGATGGTTTCCCGGGTGGCCTTCGCGACGCCGCCGAGCGTGCCCGATGTGGGCGACGGACGGATGTAGGCGTCGGGATGGGTTGCCAATTGCGGCATTCGGGTCTTGTCGCCGAGGATCGATCCACCGGTCCGGGTCGACGACGGGTCGACGGCAAGGACGGCGACGCGGTGACCGCGCCCGATCAGGTACATGCCGAGCGCCTCGATCGTGGTCGACTTGCCGACGCCCGGCACGCCGGTGATGCCGACGTGCATGGCGTTGCCGGCCGCCGGCATCAACTGCAGCAGTAACTGCTGTGCCTGGTCGCGGTGGTCGGCGCGGGTCGACTCCACCAACGTGATCGCCCGCGGTAGCGCCGACCGGTCACCCGCGCGCACCCCTGCGGCGAGTTCGTCGATGCCGCCGCCGTTGTCAGTCGCCATGTAGCTAGAGGGTGTATCCGAGTCGCTCGGCCAGCTTGTGCAGCAGATCGATTGCCGCATCGGCGATTACGGTGCCGGGTGGGAAGATCGCCGTGGCCCCCGCCTCGTACAGGTCGTCAAAGTCGCCGGGCGGGATCACACCACCGACAACGACCATGATGTCGGAGCGGTCCACTTCGGCCAGCGCGTCACGCAGTGCGGGGACCAGGGTGAGATGGCCGGCCGCCAACGACGACACCCCGACGACGTGCACGTCGTTGTCGGCGGCCTGACGGGCCACCTCGTCCGGGGTGGAGAACAGCGAGCCGACGTCCACGTCAAAACCGATGTCGGCGAACGCCGTCGCGATGACCTTCTGACCGCGGTCGTGGCCGTCCTGCCCCATCTTGGCCACCAGGATGCGCGGGCGTCGACCGTCGGCCTCGGCGAACTTCTCGACGAGTTCGGTGGCGGATGCCATGTTTTCGGCCTTTCCAGCTTCGTCGCGGTAGACCCCGGCGATGGTACGTATCTCGGCCTGGTGCCGCCCGTACACCTTCTCGAGCGCGTCCGAGATCTCACCGACGGTGGCCTTGTGCCGGGCCGCGTCGACGGCCAGCGCCAACAGGTTGTTGCCTAGACCGTCCGCACCGGCCCGGCCGTGTGCCTGCGCGGCACGGGACAGTTCGGCGAGTGCCGCGTCGACCTTCGCCTGATCCCGATTCGCCCGTAGCTCTTCGAGTTTGGCCAACTGCTCGGCGCGCACCCGGCTGTTCTCGACCTTGAGGACCTCGACCTCTTGGTCTTCTTCGACCTGATACTTGTTGATTCCGATCACCGGTTGAGTCCCGGAGTCGATGCGCGCCTGGGTGCGCGCGGCCGCCTCCTCGATACGCAGCTTGGGAATGCCGTCGTTGATGGCCTGGGCCATCCCGCCCGCCTCGGCGACCTCGGCGAAGTGGGCACGTGCCCGCTGCGCCAGCTGATAGGTCAGCCATTCGACGTAGTACGAGCCGGCCCAGGGGTCGATCGGCCGGGTGGTACCCGACTCCTGCTGCAACACCAGTTGGGTGTTTCGGGCGATGCGGGCCGAGAAGTCGGTCGGCAGGGCCAGCGCCTCGTCGAGCGCGTTGGTGTGCAGCGACTGGGTGTGGCCCTGGGTGGCCGCCATCGCCTCGATACATGTGCGCGCGACGTTGTTGAACGCATCCTGCGCGGTCAGCGACCAGCCGGAGGTCTGCGAATGGGTACGCAGCGACAGCGATTTCGCACTCTTGGGATTGAACTCGGCGACCAGCTCGCTCCACAACAGCCGGCCGGCCCGCAGCTTGGCCACCTCCATGAAGAAGTTCATCCCGATGCCCCAGAAGAAGGACAGCCGGGGCGCGAACTTGTCGATGTCGAGATCGGCGTCCAGGCCCGCCCTGATGTAGTCGACACCGTCGGCGAGCGTGTAGGCCAACTCCAAATCCGCTGTGGCACCGGCCTCTTGGATGTGGTAGCCCGAGATCGAGATGGAGTTGAACTTCGGCATCTTCGCGCTGGTGTAGGCGAAGATGTCGGAGATGATCCGCATCGACGGCTTCGGCGGATAGATGTAGGTATTGCGCACCATGAACTCTTTGAGGATGTCGTTTTGGATAGTGCCGGCCAGCTTCTCCGGCGGCACCCCCTGCTCCTCGGCGGCGACGACGTACAGCGCCAGAATCGGCAGCACGGCGCCGTTCATGGTCATCGACACCGACACCGTCGACAGGTCGATACCGTCGAACAACTGGCGCATGTCGAGGATGGAATCGATGGCCACACCGGCCATTCCGACGTCGCCCTGCACTCGCGGGTGGTCGGAGTCGTAGCCGCGGTGGGTGGCGAGGTCGAACGCCACCGACAGGCCCTTCTGGCCGGCGGCCAGGTTACGCCGGTAGAACGCGTTCGACTCGGCGGCGGTGGAGAACCCGGCGTACTGCCGGATGGTCCAGGGCTGGTTGACGTACATCGTCGGATACGGCCCGCGGACGAACGGTGGCTCGCCCGGGAAGGTGTTCAATGGGTAGCCCGTCGGACTCGACGGCGGCGCGGTCGGCGGCGATGTAGACCGGTTTGACGTCGATGTCTTCAGGGGTGTGCCATACCAGTTGGTCCGGCGAGTACCAGTGCGCGGCAGCGGCAGCGGCGACGTGCTCTTCGACCGCCTTCTCGGTCGGCTGAGCGATGTTGCGGTCACTGTTCAGCGGTACGTCGGCGAAGCTGCCTACCGCAGGCGTCGTGGTCGTCATGGTCGTCAGGCCCCCAACCGGTCGAGCAGGCTCGAAAGAGCTGCCACCGCATTTATTTTCGCGGTGAGAAACTCGTCGGGATGATGGTCCGCCTCGGCCACCGCTTTCTGCGGCCCGGCCAGGCAGACGTGCGACACTCCGGCGTCGTGGGCGGCGTGGACGACCGCCGACGCCTCGTCACCGTAGCGACCGTCGGTCCCGCAGATCACCGCTACGGCCGGCGTACCGGCGTCGGTGACCGCCTTGGCGACGCCGTCGGCGTCGACGGTCCCCGGGTTGACCGCTTCGATACCGCCGGACGCCAACAGGTTCGACGCGAAGGTCGTGCGAATGTTGTGTTCGGCCAGCGGCCCCAGCGGCAGGAGCAGCGCCTGCGGACGTGAGCCGGTGCGGGCCAGGTAGGCGTCGGAGCGGTCGCGCAGCGCCTCGAACTGCGCGGCGTAGCGGATCAGTTTGCCGGCCGCTAATGGTGAGTGTGCCGAATCACTCTGCGGCAGAGCGGGTTCGGTGAGGTTCGGATACTCGTTGACCCCGGTGATCGCGGTCTTGCGGTGCGCGACGTCGTCGGTGCGCCGGGCGGCGATCTCGGCGATCTGCTCGGCGATGTAGTCGCGCGCATCGACGAATCCACCACGCTGCTCGACGGTTTGGAAGCCCTCCCAGGCCTGGATGGCCAACTGGTTGGTGAGGTCCTCGACGAACCACGAGCCGCCGGCGGGATCGAGGATCCGGCCGACGTGCGACTCCTCGA
Source organism: uncultured Actinomycetota bacterium (assembly GCA_963822655.1). Lineage (GTDB taxonomy): Bacteria > Actinomycetota > Actinomycetes > Mycobacteriales > Mycobacteriaceae > Mycobacterium. The sequence goes on along the minus strand of CAWGIJ010000005.1, from coordinate 462,504 downwards.
GCAGCAGCAGTTGAATGTTACGGGCCATCCGGCGTGCGAAACTGGTTGCCATACCGGGGAATCCGCCGTCGATCGCGACGTCGAACGGGAACACCAGCACGGTGTCCGCACCGCCGACGCCGGCACCGAACGCGGCCAGCGTGGTGCGCAGCATGTTCACCCAGGGGTCGCGCTGCGTCATCATCGGCAACGAGGTCTCGGCGTGCACGACCGCGGCACCGCTGTCCGGCTCACCAACCACGTCGGCCACCCGCGCCCAGAGCCGCCGCAACGCCCTGACCTTGGCGATCGTCAGGAATTGGTCGTCATCGGCGGCCAACCGGAAGCTGACCTGTCGCAGCGCCTTGGCCACCGGAATCCCGCCGTCGGTGAGCACCCGCAGGTAGGACACCGCGGCGGCGATGCTGCCGGCGAGCTCCCAGGTCGCGTTGGCGCCGAGATTGTGGAACGCCGGCCCGTCGACGGTGATCGCCCGCACGCCGTGGTCGTCGGCCACCTTGGCGGCCAGGCCGACGACATCCTCGAGGGTCGGCGCAGGCCGGTTGCTGAGCGGCGCGGTCAGCGGGTCGGCTCCGAGGTCCACCGAGACGATGGCGCGCTGATCGTCGTCGACGCGGCCCACCAGTTCCAGCATCACGTCGGCGGCGGCCCGGTAGTCGGCACCGGCATCCAGAATCACCGGGGCCATGCTCAGGTAGACGCCGTCGAACACCTTCTCCAACTGCGCCGGGGCGATGCCCGACTCCCCTACCCGCACCAGCAGCGCGCTGACGCCCTCGGCGAGCGCCGCCAGAATCGCGGAATTGACGTCGTCCGCGTCGACCCCGGGCACCCGGTTGGCCGGGATGGCCTCGGCGACCTTCCAGCCGGACTTGACGTCCCGCAACGGGTCGGCGCCGCGCAGGAAGGGCCATTCACCCGGCAGCGGCGGCTCGGGCAGCTCGTCGAGCGCCGTATAGAGCGCACGGATCGCGACGGCTTCGTAGGTGGGAGTTTCGAGCATCTGCTCGGGCTCGGGCCCAAGCTCGTCAGCACTCTGCCGTTTGCTTTTGGCCAGGACGCCGGCGACCGCGGTTCGCCAGCGGGCGCGGCCCTGCGTCAGGTCGGCAGGATCAGCAGACACATCGACTGACACCGGCGGCTCCTTGTCCAGCACGTGACATCCCGACACTGGTCTGTCACCCGACAACCAGGCTAAATGATGGTCGTTAGTGTCACGCCTCACACCGCAGAGACCGCGTTTGACGAGCCATGACGCCGGTTCGAGTAAGGAGTACTTTACTAAGGTAGACCGGCTAATGTTAGGGCGATCATGGGTACTCCATCCCAGGACGCACGCGATCAATCAGACTCGGTGATCGTGCTTGCGCAACTGACGCCCGGAGAGCGGGCGACGGTGGTGGGGACGGTCGCGGCGGCCACCCCTGTCGTCGCGAACCGCCTGGGGCAGTTGGGATTTCGCGCCAAGGCGCGTGTCGATGTCATCCGCCGGGCGCCCCTCGGCGATCCGACCATCTATCGGGTTCACGACACCGAGTTGTGCCTGCGCCGACGCGAGGCTCAGCTCATCGAGGTCGTCCCCGAAGCGGACCTATGACGGCGTGCCACGACGTCGACGGCGCCGCGGTTGCCGTTGCCGGCATCCGGCGAGTGGCGTTGGTCGGCAGCCCCAACGCCGGTAAGACCAGCGTCTTCAATCATCTCACCGGCCTGCGCGCCAAGACCGGCAATTACCCGGGCGTCACCGTGGGACGCAGCGTGGGCACCACCGCCGTCGACGGCATTGACATAGCCGTCGAAGATCTGCCCGGCACCTACAGCCTCGACCCGATCAGCCCGGACGAGCAGGTGGTCACCGACCTGCTGGCCGGAAAATACGCCGGGATCGAGCCGCCCGACGCCATTGTTCTGGTCGCCGACACCACCACACTGCGCCGATCCATCCTGCTGATCGGCCAGGTGCTCGGACTGGACATGCCGTGCCTGCTGGCGCTGACCATGGGTGACGAGCTGACCGCGCGCGGCGGCCGCATCGACGTCGCGGCGCTGTCGACCGGACTGGGCATCCCGGTGGCCGCGGTGGTCGCGCACCGCGGCTCGGGCATCGACGGAGTGCGCCGACAACTCGCGTCGTTCGAGCAGTGGCAGCGGCCACCGGTCCTGCCCCCGACCAACCCGGACGACGTGGATGCCTGGGGCCAGTCGGTGCTCAACGCGGCCGATTACGTTGCGCCGCAACCGGATCAGCGAACCCAGCGAATCGACCGGTTACTGTTGCATCCGCTGTGGGGCACACTCACCTTCTTCGCGGTGATGTTCGGCTTCTTCCAGGTGTTGTTCACGGCCGCAGCCCCGCTGCGGGACGGCATCGGCAGCGCGCTGACCTGGCTCGGCGGCCAGGTCACCGACCACGTCGACAATCCGGTGCTGCGCGGGCTGCTCAGTCAGGGCCTGATCGGCGGCGTCGGCACCGTGCTGCAGTTCCTTCCGCAGATCGTGTTGCTGTTCTGCCTGCTCGCGTTCTTGGAAAGCATCGGCTACATGTCCAGGGCCGCGTTCCTGATGGACCGCGTGATGGCCAAGACCGGACTGGAAGGTCGCGCGTTCGTCGCGATGCTGTCGTCGTTCGCCTGCGCGATTCCCGGGATCATGGCTACCAGGACGCTGCCGTCGTCCCGCGACCGGATCGCCACGATCGTGACCGCGCCGCTGATGACATGCTCGGCGCGCCTGCCGGTCTATACGCTGCTGGTCGGCCTGCTGGTGGCGCCACAGACCCGCTGGTGGGGGCTCAGCGCGCAGGGCGTGACGATGTTTCTGCTTTACCTGGGCGGTGGATTGTCGGCCCTGATCGCCGCGCTGCTGGTGAAGTCGACGATTCTGCGCGGCGATCTGCTGCCGTTCACGATGGAGCTGCCGCCGTACCGGATCCCGTCGGTGAAGGCGGTGCTGGCCGCGATGTGGAGCGCGGCGCGGATCTTCCTGCGCAAGGCCGGGACGATCATCCTCGGGACGTCGCTGGTGTTGTGGGCGCTGCTGAGTCTGCCGACCCGCGAGGCCCAGACCCGCAGCATGTCGGCCACCGACGCGACCGCGTACGTGATGAACCACAGCTATGCCGCCGACGTGGGTCACGCTGTCGCACCGGTGTTTTCGCCGTTGGGTTTCGATTGGCGGACCGACATCGCGCTGGTCGGCTCGCTGTCCGCGCGCGAGGTGTTCGTCTCGACGCTGGGCCAGGTGGCGGCGGCGACGGACCCCGAATCGCCGCAGGACGCACTGGCGATGCTGACCGACGACCACGGCAACCGCATCTTCACCGCACCGACGGTGATCGCGCTGATGGTCTATTTCATGTTCGCGTTGCAGTGCATGTCGACCATCGCGGTGATGCGGCGCGAGACCAACTCCTGGCGATGGCCCGCCTTCGCCTTCAGCTACATGTTCGTGCTCGCCTGGGTGATGGCGTTTGTTGCGCGCTCGATCGCATTGGGGCTGGGCGCATGATTCCGATTCACGCCACCGCCACCGCGAATCCTCAGCAACTGCGGTGGGTGGTCGCCGCCGACCAGTTGCCCGCCCGCGGCGCCGTGCGTCGGGCGCCGGGTCGGCTCGGCGCCCTGCTCGCCGACGCGACGATCGACCAGATCGAGGTGCGGTCGGCCGATGTGCTGATCACGCTGCACTCCGGCCGCAGCTGGCGCGAATCGGGCGACGACGTTCGCCGGGCGCTGGCAGACGCGCTGCTGAATCCGGCCGGTTGGCACGTCGACCCGGTTGCCGATGCGACCGACGGGCTGGCTGCGATCACCGCCGAACTGCTCGCCGGCCCGGTCGGCGCACTCGCCGAATCGCACGGCGGCTCGATCGAACTGGTGTCGATCGAGGGCGACACGGTCAACGTCCGGCTAACGGGCGCTTGCCACGGATGTCCCGCGGCCGCCGGCACGCTGCACGACAACCTGCAACGCGAGCTCAGGCGTAGGTCCGGGCGCAAGGTCACGGTCAGCAGCGAAAGTGTCGTGGCGGCAAAGCCATTGGGCCGCAGGCTGCTGTCGCTGATCGTCCGCTGACCGGGTAGCCGCCGTCGAACCGTACGCTGACATCCCGTGACCAGCAGAATCGCGGACGCGCTGCGTCCGCTGAGCGCTGCGGTCGTTGCCACCGCGCGTCAGCTCTCCACCCTTCGATTGGTGTTGACGATTGTGGTGGCCGTCGCGCTGGTCGCGGTGGCGCTGCTGGTCCGGCTGCCGACTGCGGTGGAATTGCGGGACTGGTCGACGTCGATGGGCCCGTGGTTACCGCTGGCATTCCTGGGCGCCCACATCGTCGTGACCGTATTGCCTTTTCCCCGAACCGCATTCACCTTGGCGGCTGGGCTGCTGTTCGGGCCACTGCTCGGCATCGCGTTGGCCGTCACGGCGAGCACGGTCAGCGCGCTCATCGCGCTGGCCTTGGTTCGCGCCGCCGGTTGGCAACTCAGTCGGCTGGTTCGCCATCAGGCCGTCGACCGAGTCGACGCTCGACTCCGCGAGCGCGGCTGGCTTGCGGTGTTGTCGCTACGACTGGTCCCCGTCGTGCCGTTCGCGCCACTGAACTACGCCGCCGGTGCGTCCGGCGTGCGGGTGTTGCCCTACACGCTGGCCTCGATCGCGGGCCTGCTGCCCGGCACCGCGGCCGTGGTGATCCTCGGCGACGCGCTCACCGGCCATGTCAGCCCGCTCCTGTTTCTGGTGTCACTGTGCATCGGCCTGGTCGGTGTCGCATTGCTGGCCTCCGAAATCCGGCTACACCGACGCCATCATGACGCACCCGTGGGCGCACACAATGAGGGTGTCGATACGGCATTACGAAACTGAATCATCGTCGAGTCCGATCGCGCCAGCGATCAGCACTTTCCCAGCTTCGAATCCTCGCAATCGGCGCAAGTCGGACGTACAGTTGGAATTCATAGAATCGTAAAGGCAAAACGGGGAAGTCGTTTTCCCGTTGGTGATTTCCGCGTAGCCGACTAGGTAGCTAGCAACCAGCGTGGGGGATGTCTGGGGAGGCACACGCAGCATGAACATCAAACGCGTTGCCGCCGCGGCGGCGATCGCAACCAGTCTGGGCATATCGGCGCTGACATCGGGGGAAGCTGCTGTCAACGCCGCGCCCTCCGACCCGCCGCCGGGAGTTCCGGCCGTCCAACCCGATCCGGGCGCGCCGCCGCCGGGCATTCCAGCGATGAAGTGTTGGCCCTACGGGCGCACCGGCGGCGGCAATCCGCGAGGTGGTGGCGGGATGCCTGGCTTCCTGCCCCCCTGCAGATGATCCGTAACCGACCGGGTGCGAGTCGTGCGGGCAGATCCGCAGTGAGCTCACCAATCGCGATCGCGGCTGTCGCCGCAATAGTCAGCGTCGGTCTCTCGATGCTGACTGGCGGCGCAGGGCCCGCCAAAGCCGACCCACTGCCGTCCGCCCCACCGTGCGCCACCTGCCAGGCAGACCCCGGCGCACCACCGCCCGGCATACCGGCCATGAAGTGCTGGCCTTACGGCCGTGTGGGAGCGGGAAACGCCGTATCGGGCGGCGGGCGACCGTCGTATCCGCCGCCGTGCCGCACAACCGACCCGCCGTAGCGCCCTTCTGCGCCGCTGCCGGCTGTGCCGCCGCAGCGACTCGCTCGGCATGTGAGTCTCGGCCGCTGATTGGGTATACGACACCACCACGTGCATGCGCGACGTTGCGCGATCCGCGCGGCTGGTCAAATCGGCAGAGGGAACCACATCATGAACATCTCGCGCACCACCAAAGTAGCGGCTTTTCTTGTCGGCGTTGGCATCTCGGCAATGTCTGCGTCCATAGGAGCAGCAAGCGCGGTCCCGCTGGACCCGCCACCATCGCCGGTGCCCGGCGGACCGGCGATGGGCACGTCTGCGCCGCCGACGACGAACATCACCCAGCCTGGCGTCGGGCCCGGCGGCGCACACGGTGGCCAAAACCAGACAAAGGCACCCGGATCCTGATCGCGAGAGCCACTGTGCCGGAGTTCAATTGGTGCTCAGCTAGCTAGTCGAAGCCCTCCACCAACTCGCGGGCCTCCTGTTCGGTTTCCACGGTGGGCGGCGAGCCGGGCAATCGTTTACCCGCCACTTCGGGCGTGAACGCCAGTGTCACCAACCCCACGATGCCCGCGACAATCAGCATGTAGGCCGGCATCATCAGGTTGCCGGTGCCAGCCACCAGAGCTTGGGCGATCAGCGGTGTAGTCCCGCCGAACGCCGAAATCGACACGTTGTACGAGATCGCCAGCGCCCCGTTGCGGACGTTCGTGGGAAACAGCGCCGGCATGGTCGCTGGCGACGTGCTGTCGAAGCACAGCTCCATCAACCCGATCAACAACACTCCGAGAAATACCAGCACCCGCCCGCTGCCGCTCTGGATCAGCCAGAACGCCGGAATCGAGGCGACGATGAGCAGCACGCAGCCGGTCCGCATGATCGGCTTGACCCCGATGCGGTCGGACAGCGCCGCGACCGAAACCAGCAGCAGCGCAAGGATTGTCAGCGTCACGGTGATCATCGTGAGGCCGGATGTGTGGCTGACATGGACGAAGACCTTGAGGTAAGTCGGCAGGTATCCGGTCAGCATGTAGTCCGCCGCGTTCGAGGTGTAGACCAAGGCGGCGCAGATCAGCATCGGCCGCCACTGCTCGGCGATGGTCCTGCGGTACTGGCGCGAGTCCACTTCGCGTTCCGTCTCCTGGGATTCGCCCTGGTACGCCGGTGACTCCTCGAGTCGCATCCGCATGAAGATCGCGACCAGTCCGAGAGGCGCGCTCAGCAGCAGCGGAACCCGCCATCCCCAGGTGAGCATGTCGTGGTTGGACAGCCAGGTCTGCAATCCGGTGACGATCAACCCCGCCGCCACGAAGCCGGCCAGGTTGCCCAACGGCAGGACGCCGACCACCCGTCCGCGTTTGCGATCGGGGGCTTGCTCGACGATGTAAGTCATCGCGCCGACGTACTCCCCGCCCGTCGACAACCCCTGGAACACCCGCGCGAGCACCAGCAGGATCGGCGCCCAGATACCGATCGTGCTGTAACCAGGCAGCAAGCCGGTCCCCGTCGTGCCGATCGTCATCATCACGATCGTGATCACCAGCACCCGCTTGCGCCCGATCCGGTCGCCGAGTGGGCCGAATATCAGCCCGCCGATCGGACGCACCACGAACGCAGCCGCCAGCGTGCTGAACGTCGCGAGCAGGTGGACGGCGCTGACACTGTTGCCGGGATAAAACACCTGCGCGAGCACTGTGGCGATGTAGCCATAGACCCCGAAGTCGTACCACTCCATGAAGTTGCCGATGGAAGCGCCTTTGAGGGACTGACGCATCTGCTCGGGATCGGTGACCTGGATCTGGTCGCGGGTCCATCTCCGACGACGGCGCCGTGTCAGACCGGCACGCCGTGGTGCGGTGTTCATCACGCGGTCAATTACCCATTACCTGCGATTTTGAACGCAGGAGTGACGTATGCCGCAAACGTCGCGGTTAGCTGTGGTCGGGTCCCTTCGCCGTCAGCAGGAGGTACGTCGCCAGAAACGACGCGGCCGGAAGGACGTTCACGATCTTGTCGCGCACCCGCAGATGCGCCCCAACGGCGAGCACGAAGTACAGCGTCAGCATGGCCGTCGTCAGCCGCGCCAGCGCCGGGAACCTGCTGGCGGAGAGTAATCCGACGACCGACGCCGCCTTGGCCGCCGGCAGCATCCACCGGACGTCCTCCGGTACGCCCAGCGTGTCCATGCTTTTCGTGATCGGCGGGATCGGGATCGCGCAGGCCACCGCATCGATGGCCTGGAACGCGGCCAGGCCCGCATAGGTCTTCGGCGAGGTCAGAGTCGCCATGTCACTTCTCCAACTGGTGGCGCGGCGCGAGCACCTCGTCGACCGGCTTGCGCGCGTCGGCTTCGGCCTTGGCCACCGCTTGCAGCAGGGCCGGGTCGGTCTCGGTGGAGAACCAGTCGGCGGTGTCGCTGTCATCCTCGGGCGCGATCGGCCTGTCGTCAGTCGACGGCGCGAAGCGGAACACCCCATCGTCGCCCGGAGCGCCGAGCGACTTGTAGAACCCCTGCAGCGCCGAGCCGAAGTCGCTGGGCACCACCCACACCTTGTTGGCATCGCCTTGGGCCATTTTCGGCAGGGTTTGTAAATACTGGTACGCCAGCATTTCCGGGGTCGGACGACCGGCCCTGATCGCGGCGAACGTCTTCTCGATTGCCTTGGCCTGACCCTGCGCCTGCAGGTAGGCCGCGGCCCGCTCACCCTGCGCGCGCAACATCCGGGACTGCCGGTCGGCCTCGGCGGCCAGGATCGCCGCCTGCTTGGCGCCTTCGGCGGCGAGGATCTGCGACTGCTTCTCCCCCTCGGCCTGGGTGATCGACGCCTGCCGCATACCTTCGGCGGTCAGGATCACCGCCCGCTTTTCGCGGTCGGCCTTCATCTGCTTCTCCATCGAGGCCTGGATCGACGGCGGCGGGTCGATGCTGCGAAGCTCCACTCGCGCGACCCGCAGCCCCCAACGTCCGGTGGCCTCGTCGAGCACGCCACGCAATTGGCCGTTGATCTGGTCGCGGGAGGTCAGCGTCTGCTCCAGCGTCATGCCACCGACGACGTTGCGCAGCGTGGTGGTGGTCAGCTGTTCCACACCCACGATGTAGTTGCTGATTTCGTAGACCGCGGCCTGCGGGTTGGTCACCTGGAAGTAGACGACGGTGTCGATGTTCAGCGTCAGGTTGTCCTCGGTGATCACCGGCTGCGGCGGGAAGGACACCACCCTTTCGCGTAGATCGATGCGGGCCCTGATCCGGTCGATGAACGGCACCAGCAAGGTCAGTTGGCCGCTGACGGTTTTGCTGTAGCGACCCAGCCGTTCAATCACCGCCGCCTCTGCCTGCGGAATCAGCGCCATCGACTTGGCGACGACGACTACCGCGAAAACCACAAGCACAGCGAAAAACAACAACCCGGCGGTTGCACCCATCTGAATCTCCTAAGGCTTTGGAAGGATTACGGACTTTTCCAGACCACCGCGGTGGCCCCATCGATGTGCATGACGGTGACCTGTTCGCCGGGTTCGAACTCGTCGCCCTCATTCAATGGTCTTGCGGTCCACACTTGACCGTCGACCTTGACCTGGCCCGCGTCGCGGGCCACGCGGTCGAGCACCAGCGCGCGCTTGCCTTCCAGCGCCTTGATGCCCGTCGACACGCCTTCCGGTGGGGTCAAACGGCGCCGCAGGGCCGGGCGGACCAGCGCGAGCAACAGCACCGAAACCACCAGGAACACCGCGCCGTCAGCCCAGATCGGCAGGTCGAGCAGCCAGCTGGATCCGGCCGCGGCCAGCGCGCCGCCACCCAGCATGAGCAGGGACATGTCGCCGGTCAGCGCCTCGGCGCCGGCCAGCCCCAGCGCCACGATGAGCCAGATCACGGCCGCAGACATGCCGTCAGGATATCGCGTGATCGGCCTTGTCCACCGTGAACAACTAGACTGCCAATCCATGTGGTGCCCAAGCGCAACGCTCTCGGTCTGGGCCAACGCCTGGCTGGCCGGCCAGGCCGCGCCCGACGACGTCCTGGACGCGTTATCTTGTTGGGCGCCAGCGCAATCCGTCACGGCCTACGATTCGGTCGCGGCCGGTCATACCGGGCTGCCCTGGCCGGACATCCATGACGCGGGCGCTGTGTCGCTGCTGCAGACGATGCGCACCGCCGCCGGCCGGTCCGACACGGGTACACCGTCGATCTCCGTGGTGCTGCCGATTCCCGGTGATGCCCGAGGGCTGGCGCCGAACACCCAGTTCGGGCGAGACGCGATGGCTGCCTGTGAGGCGGTGATCGTCACCCACCCAGACAATCCCGCTATGACCGTCGGATTGGTACCCGAGCTCGAATACGACGAATCCGACGACGAGCTCGTCGTCCCCGACCTGGCCGCGCTGTCGTGGACTGTGTATTCGCTGCCGGGCGTGCCGACAGTTGAGCATGTCGAGTTGGGCGAGGCCGAATACGAGTTACGTCTCGCCGTGCGATCGGCTGCCGACGCGCTCACTACGATCGGCCTCGGATCGACCGGGGTCGACGTCGACGATCCGCGCGGGATGGTCGAGCAGTTACTGGAATCGACTCGGCATCACCAGGTTCCGGAGTCGGCGCCCTCCCGGGCGCTGCGGGTGCTGGAGAACGCCGCGCACGTCGACGCGATCATCACGGTCAGCGCCGGACTGAGCCGCATCGGTACCCGGTCGCTGTCGGAGGCCCAGATCGCCACCGACGCGCTGCGACCGTTGGCCGCCGTGGTTCGATCCGCGAGAATGGCTGCGCTGAGCGAGATTCTGCATTCCGCCTGGCAGGGTTAACTAGGCGAACTCGGCGGCGCAGTGCGGTGGTTGGCAGGGTTCGCCGTTGCTGCCGGCCATGCAACCCGGCACCGGGTCGGGTCCGCTCACTCGTTCGGGCGCGCGGCCATGGCGGAGCTCGTCGATCAGATCCACTGCGAGACGGGCGAACCGGGGATCGGCGTTGGGTGTGCTCACCCGCGCCAGCGCGACTCCGGCGGCGTCGGTCTGCTCCCGCAATTCGGAGTCGAGATCCCACACCACCTCGATGTGGTCGGCGACGAAACCGATAGGACAGACGATCACGGCCTTGGTGCCGGACTCGGTGAGCGCCGCAACATGATCGGCCACGTCGGGTTCCAGCCAGGGCACCTGCGGCGGGCCCGACCGTGACTGCCAGACCACGTCGTAGTCGCCGTAGCCTGCGGCCGACGCGACAAGTGCTGCGGCGTAACGCACTTGGCGGCTGTAAAGCTTTGGCCCGAGTCGGTCGTCGGCGGCAATCGGAACCGAATGCGCGGTGAAGATGAGTCGGGCGTCGGCCGGCACTGTCTTCGCCGCTGCGGCGAGGTTGTCGGCGAATATCTCGACGAACAGCGGGTGGTCGAAGTAGCGCCGGAGCTTGACCAATTCCGGCGCCCCGGGGCCGGCCGCGCGCAGCGCCCGATCGAGATCTTCGGAGTATTGCGTGCAGCCCGAGTACCCACTCCACGCTGACGTGGTGAACACCGCCGCGCGACGAATCCCATTGTCGCGCATGGCTGCGACCGCATCTTCGACGTAGGGGTCCCAGTTCCGGTTGCCGAAGTACACCGGGATGTCCAACTGGGCCTGCAACTGGTCGATCAGGTCCCGGTTGATCCGATTTATCGGTGACACCCCGCCGAAATGCAGATAGTGCTGCGCTACGTCGTCGAGGCGCTCCGGCGGGATGTTGCGTCCGCGGGTGACATTCTCCAGGAACGGCCGGACCTGCTCCGGCCCCTCCGGTCCGCCGAAAGAGAGTAGCAGCACCGCGTCGAAAGCACTGTAATCCATTGTGTGCTAAAGCAACTGCGTGCTGGCGCCACCGTCGGCGTAGATGATTGAGCCGGTGGTGGCGGGCAGCCACTCGGACAACAACGCACACACGGTCTTGGCTACCGGCGTCGGGTCTTTCATGTTCCAGCCGATCGGCGCCCGCTGGTCCCAGCCCTCTTCGAGCAGCTGCATCTGGGCGCCGGCCTCGTCGCCGAGTGCGCCGCCGACGATGGCGCTCATCGCCAGCGTGCGAATCGGTCCGGCCGCAACGAGATTGGAGCGCACGCCGTGCTTGCCGGCTTCGCGAGCCACGAACCGGTTGACCGACTCCAGCGCGCTCTTGGCGACCGTCATCCAGTTGTATGCCGGCATCGCACGGGTCGGGTCGAAGTCCATCCCGACGATCGAGCCGCCAGGATTCATGATCGGCAGCAGCGCCTTGGCCAGCGAGGCGTACGAATACGCCGAGATGTGAATGCCTTTGGAAACGTCTTCGTAGGGCGCGTCGAAGAACGGGTTGATGCCCATGCCGGTCTGCGGCATGAAGCCGATGGAGTGCACCACACCGTCGAGCTTGTTGCCCTCACCGATCTCGGCCGTCACGCGCTCGGCCAGAGTGTCGAGGTGCTTCTCGTCCTGCACGTTGAGCTCGATCAGCGGCGCCTTCTCCGGGAGGCGGTCGGCGATGCGCTGGATCAGTCGCAGCCGGTCGAACCCGGTGAGCACCAACTGGGCGCCCTGCTCCTGCGCTGCCTTGGCGATGTGGAACGCGATTGACGCATCGGTGATGATCCCGCTGACCAGGATCCGTTTGCCTTCGAGCAGTCCTGCCATGTCCGTCCTAATTCTTCAGTTCTGGTGAATCCGTCAGTGGCCCATGCCCATGCCGCCATCGACCGGGATGACCGCTCCGGAGATGTAACTCGCATCCTCGGACGCCAGGAAGCTCACCACGCCGGCGACCTCGGCGGCGGTACCGACCCGCTTCGCGGGGATGAAGTCCAGCGCGCCCTCTTGGATCCGCTCGTCCAGCGCGCGGGTCATGTCGGTGTCGATGTAGCCCGGCGCGACGACGTTGGCCGTCACGTTGGCCTTGGACAGTTCTCGGGAGATCGAACGGGCCATGCCGATCACGCCGGCCTTCGAGGCCGCGTAGTTGGCCTGGTTGCCGATGCCCCAGGTTCCCGACACCGAACCGATGAAGATCAACCGGCCGAACCGCTTTCGCTGCATGCTGCGCGACGCGCGCTGCACCACCCGGAACGCGCCGGTGAGGTTGGCGTCGATGACCTTCTCGAACCGCTCCTCGGTCATCCGGATGAGGAATGCATCCGCGGAGACGCCGGCGTTGGACACCACGACCTCGACGGGGCCCTGGTGCTCTTCGACCGCGACGAAAGCACGGTCGACGGCCGCGCTGTCGGTCACGTCGCATTCGACGCCGAACAGTCCCTCGGGGGCGCCGGATCCGCGATGTGTCACGGCGACCTTGTGGCCGTCCGCCGCCAACCGCTGAGCGATGGCCAGCCCGATCCCCCGGTTACCGCCGGTGACCAGGACCGAGCGGGACACGAATGCGGGTCTGGCGCCGTCGGTGGCTACATCAGTCACTCGGACAACCTATCGCTTGACCACGGCATCGCCGAAATCGCCCGGCGTTGCTGGGCAATCGACCTAGGTCGGCAGCCGCCGGTTGATCAGCAACGCCGCCAGCCCGGCCAGCGCCAGCACCAGCGAACCGAGTCGGAGCCAGCCGACGCTGGCGTCGCCCCGGATCGTCTCGTAGCCGATCTGCTGCTGCAACGAGGCGTAGACCTGCTTGAGCTCCTGCAGGTTCGCGGCGCCGTAGTGGCTGCCGCCGGAGAGCTCGGCAACCTTTTTCATGGTGCTGTCGTCGACCGGAACCGGCTGCCGCTGACCGTTGATCTCCACGAAGCCATACGGGGTACCAAACGAAATGGTCGAGATCGGCACACCCTGGTCCTTGGCGGTTCGTGCGGCCGTGAACGCCCCTTTCGGGTTGTCCGGGTTGGTCGGCATGGTCTCTTTACCGTCGGAGAACAGCACGATGCGCGCGGGCGGCGGGGTGTCACCGCCGCCGATCACGGCGCCGACGGTGGCGATCGCCTGCAGCGCGGTGAAGATGCCCTCGCCGGTAGCGGTGCGATCGGCGAACTGCAGCTTGTCGAGCGCGGCCTTGGTCGCGTCGCGGTTGGTGGTCGGCTGAACCAGCACGGTCGACGTTCCGGCGTAGGCGATCAGGCCGAGGTTGATGCCCGGGGTCAGCTCGCCGGCGAACTCCTTCGCCGCGACTTCGGCGGCGGCCATCCGGTTGGGTTCGACGTCGGTTGCGCGCATCGACTGCGAGACGTCGATGACGAGCATGACGACCGCGCGGTTGCGCGGGATCCGGACGTCGTGGGTCGGGCCGGCCATCGCGATGGTGAACAGCAGCAGCGACGCCATCAGCAGGATCGCCGACAGATGCCGCCAGCGGGTGGGCTGTTTGGGCGCAACGCTTTCCAGCAGCTCCATGTTGGCGAATCGCAGCATCCGGCGCTGCCGCGCCAGCTGCGCGAAGACGTACAGCGCGGCGATGGCGGCGATCACCACCAGGAACAGGAAAAACCACGCGTGGGCGAAGCCCGACAGCGTCATCGGTCCGAGCAGGGGCAATGTCATAGCAGACCTTTGATGTTGAGGCCCGCCGCGTGAACAGCGGAAGTCACTGGCGCCCCGCCAGTGCGCCGCGTCGGCGGGATTCGACGAAGCGGACGATGTCGGCGATCCAGTCGCGGTCGGTGCGCAACGGCAGCATCGGCGCGCCGCAACTGCGCAGCGTCCGTGCCACGTCGGCGCGATGCGCCGCGGCGGCTTTCGCGAAATCATCGCGGAGCTGCTCGTCGATGGTGAACTCGCGGGAGCGGCCGGTCTCGGCGTCCTGCAGGATCACGTCCCCGATGTCGGGCAGTTCGACGTCGCGCGGATCGAGAATCTCGATGCCGAGCACCTCGTGACGCGCGGCGATCGCGCGCAGCGGCCGCATCCAGTTGATCGGCCCGAGGAAATCGCTGATGATCACCGCCATCCCGCGGCGGCGCTCCGGACGGCGCAGCGCGTCGATGGCCACCGACAGGTCGCCACGCACACCCACCGGGGCCTTCGGCATCGTGGCGATGGTGCGCAGCAGCGTCTGCTCGTGCTGGCGCCCGGAGCGGGCCGGCACGCGAGTTACCTTCTCGCCGTTGGCAATCAGCGCGCCTATCCGATTTCCGCCACCGCTGTTGAGGAAGGTGATGGCGGCCGCCGCGGCCACCGCCAGGTCACGTTTCTCGCAGACGGCGGTGCCGAAGTCCAGGCTGGCCGACATGTCGACGACGAGCCAGGTCTCCAGTTCGCGGTCGGCGATCATCTGCCGAACGTGTGGGTGAGTCGTCCGCGCGGTGACCGCCCAGTCCATCCGGCGCACGTCATCGCCGGGCTGATACTCGCGCGACTCCCCCGGCTCCGACCCCGGGCCCGGGATCAGGCCGAGATGATCCCCGTGCAAAAGACCATCGAGCTTGCGTCTGACCGTGAGGTCGAGGGTGCGCAGCGCGGCGGCCAGCTTGGGGTCGTCGATCAGCCCGCGCTGCATCGACGGCGGGGTGTTGGCCACGGGGCGCTCCGCGGCGGAGTTGCTATCGGTCACCGACCGCTGGCCGCACCCGCGGCTTGCATGGCCGGGGGTACCGAATGTCCTTGCTGCGGAACGGCATTCACCTGCGGCATGCCGACCGTCTGCAGGATCCGGTTGATCACGATCTCCGAGGAGATCTCGTCGGCCAAGGCGTCGTAGGTGAGCACCAGGCGGTGACGCAGCACATCCGGGATCACCTCGACGATGTCCTGCGGGACCACGTAGTCGCGTCCGCGGACCAACGCCAGCGAGCGCGAGGCGGCGATGATTCCGAGCGAGGCACGCGGCGATGCGCCGAAGGAGATCCAGCTCTTGACGTCGTTCATGCCGAGTTGCTCGGGGTGGCGAGTCGCGGTGACGACCCGCACCACATAGTCGACCAGCGCGTGGTGCACGAAGTTGTTCGCCGCGGTCTCCTGCAGCCGCAGCAGGTCGCCGGTGTCCAGGATCTGCTTGGGCTCCGGCGGCTTGACACCCATCCGGTAGATGATCTCGCGCTCTTCTTCCGGCGACGGGTAGCTGACGTTGATCTTGAACAGGAAGCGGTCGCGCTGCGCCTCGGGCAGCGGGTAGACACCCTCGTGCTCGATCGGGTTCTGGGTAGCCATCACCAGGAACGGGTTGGGCAGCGGGTAACGCTTGCCGCCGATGGACACCTGGCGCTCCTGCATGACCTCCAGCAGCGCAGACTGCACCTTGGCCGGCGCACGGTTGATCTCGTCGGCGAGCAGGAAGTTGGCGACCACCGGGCCCAGCTCGGTGTCGAACTCTTCCTTGCCCTGCCGGTAGATGCGGGTACCGATGATGTCGGTGGGGACCAGGTCGGGCGTGAACTGGATGCGGGCGAACGTTCCACCGACCACCTTGGCGAACGTCTCGACGGCCAGGGTCTTCGCGACACCGGGCACACCCTCGAGCAGCACGTGTCCCTTGGACAGCAGGCCGACGAGCATCCGCTCGACTAGCTGGTCCTGGCCGACGATGATGCGCTTGACCTCGAAGACAGCCCGCTCCAAGGTGTTCACCTCGGCCGCCAGACCGTTACCGCCACCACCGGGAGCCGCGTGCGCAGGACCCGTCGACGTGTTGCCCGGACCCGAGTAACCGCTGGTGCCCGGCGGCGGTCCGCCTGCTGATGTCATCGATTACCCTCCACGGCTCAACCTTCCAAAACTCAATCAGACACGACTGCTCGCACCACGAACATCGCGGGGCAGCGGCGTGCCCTCGTTCAACTATTCCAGGCCAGCAGGAATCCGTCGACGTGGCCATCCACCCGGCGACGATTCGGACCGCGCGCGGCCCGGGGAGAAGCCGGGCAATACAACACGGTCAGTACTCAATGATCCGGGTCAAGAACGGCGTCATACCGCCCTTGCGGACCGGACTGACGGTGACCTTGCCGGCGCTGCCCGACGCCTCGAGCATCCGACCGTTGCCCAAATAGATGGTGACGTGCTGGCCGCCACCCGGACCGTAGAAGATCAGGTCCCCGCGCTTGGCCTGCGACGGCGGGATGT
Source organism: uncultured Actinomycetota bacterium (assembly GCA_963822655.1). Classification (GTDB taxonomy): domain Bacteria; phylum Actinomycetota; class Actinomycetes; order Mycobacteriales; family Mycobacteriaceae; genus Mycobacterium. The sequence goes on along the minus strand of CAWGIJ010000005.1, from coordinate 445,903 downwards.
GCCGACCGGCCTTGTACTGGTCGCCGGAGAACCTCGGCAGCAGCACGCCGACCCCGGCGAAGCTGTAGCGGACCAGACCCGAGCAGTCGAAGCCGACGATGTTGGCGCCGGAGTCGATGCCCTTGCTCGGCGAGTTGGGCGTTCCACCGCCCCAGGAGTACGGCACACCCATCTGAGAGGAACCGCGGCGGATCACGTATTCGACGGCTTGGCGGCCGTACACCCGCGGAATCCCGTTCGCGCTGGTGCTCTGGGGAGCGCCACCCAGGTTGATTCCCAGTCCACTGAGGAACTGCTGACCGAGCCCGAGCGTGGTCTGGGTCGCCTGGGCGGTGGCCTGCAGCGACTGGTTGGCCATCGCCACCGGGTCCCCGGGCGCTCCCGCGCTGATTGTCGGCGGCAGGGTCGGATCCCATGCGCCGTCCTCGGCCTGAGCGGGCGACGCCAGCCCGATCAGCAGGCTGATGGCGGCCAGCACCGGCCAGCCCACTGTGGCCCGGCGAAATCCCCTGAAGTCCGTAAACCCTTGGCGCATAGAGCCTTTCAACGCGTCAGTATTCGATGTAGCGGACCACGAAAGGCGTCATGCCGCTGGTGCGAACCGGTGCGATCCGGACCTTCAGTCCGACGTCGGGCGCCTCGAGCATCTGGCCCTGGCCGAGGTAGATCGTCACGTGCTGACTACCGCCGGGGCCGTAGAAGATGACGTCTCCGCGGCGCATCTGCGAGGCCGGGATCTTGCGGCCCAAGTCGTACTGCGCGCCCGAGTAGTGCGGCAACTTGATGCCTACGCCGGCGAACGCGTACAGCACCAGGCCGGAGCAGTCGAAGCCGGTAGTGCCCGACCCGGAACCGATCCCCTTACCCGGGCCGGCCGCGGTGCCACCACCCCACGAATACGGGACACCGATCTGCGAGCCGGCGCGGCGGATCACGTACTCGGATGCCTGCCGACCGTAAACCCGCGGGATCTTGCCGTTGGTGAAACCTGAAGAAGTAGGCGCCAATCCGAGCTGCTGCAAGAAGCTGCGGCCCATGCTGGAGGTGACCTCGGATGAGGTCGACATCGTCCCGAGGACCTTGTTGAGAACCGCGACCGGGTCACCGGGCACGTTGGCGCTGGGCACCATCGGCAGCGTGGGGTCCCACGCGCCGTCCCAGTTGCCACCGTTGCCCTTGGGCTTCTCCGGCGAACCCGGCGCCGCCGGGTCCCACCGGTCTCCGGGGGACGACGCCGCCCGCTGTTCGGCATCCGGTCCGCCCGCGGATGCCGACCAAGTGCGGGCGGCGTCGAGTCTTGATTGGGCCGCATTACGCTCATCGGCCAGTCGAGTGATTTCCTGCTGCTGCTCGCCGAACTTGCGGTGAGCGTCGGTGAGCGCCACGACCGCCGCGTTCTGGCTGGCCTGCGCGTCTCCAACGGCCTTGTCGGCCTTCTGCTTTGCCAGCCGCGCGGTGGATTCCTTGTTCAGCTGCTCGGTGCGGGCCCGCTGCAGGTTGTCCATCACCTGCTGCGAGCTCGCCGCCAGCGCCTGGCCCGCGGCCGCGCTCGAGATCATGTCGTCGGGGTTCCTGGCGGTGAGGTAACTGTCCGACGGGCCGTTGACGTAGCTGGCCACCGCGAAGCGGTCAAACCGCTTCTGCGCGGCCGCAATTGCGGCATCGGCATCCTTGACGGAGTGCTGGCTGGTCTCGACGTCGTGCTGTGTGGCCGCCGCGTTGTCGCGGGCCGTCTCGACGTCGACGATCGCCTTGTTGACGCTTTCTTCCTGTGTCTGGATCTGCGCGTTGAGGTCCTGCAGCCGCTGATTGGCCTGGGCGACGTCGGCGATCAGCTTGGCCATCGAATTCGGGTCGGCTTTGGCCAGCGCGGGCGTGCCGAGCAACAGCGCGAGGCTCAGGACGGCTGGACCCACTCGATGGGTAAGCGGGGTCGCCAATCGGATGGTCGAGCCGCGGCGGTTGCGTCTCATTGATCTCCTTGGCTCAACGCGGGGCGGATGGCGTTAGCGCTCCGAGCACCAGCTATCGCTGGAAGCACGGACAACCACATTGCATCCATTGCACGGTAAGTCACATCTGACCCAAGAGACACTTATGTCACAAATTACAAGTCTGTTCTTCTGAGAACTGTGACCTCACAGTGACATCACTAATTAGCCCGCGTTTGCGGTGTGGGCGCCGGCGCTATCCGACACGAGCGGAATACCGCACGTTAGGCGTTATGGTCGGCGCTTTCCGCATCGGCTTCGATGCGTGCGCTCGGCGTTGCTGACCGCCTCGCTCGCAGTTGCATGAATCGAGTTCCGACCACGGTCGCCAGCACTCCGATCAGGACAACGATCGTGAATGGCGTCCACGGGAACTGTGGGGTCTCGAGTTGGTGCAGGAAATTCTGCGCCGACAGAACGGAATTGCCGGTCTTGGCGTGGTCCTCGCCGATTTCGAGAGTCGACCGCGGAAAGTGCGTGCTGTAGGTGCCGACGTAGTTCGGGCTGAGCACCAGCACGGTCGCGTCGGGATGTTGGGAGCCAACGACCGTCGCGATGTCGCGCAGCGGAGTGTCGTTGGGCGGATTGTGGTCCAGCACGACGATCTTCAGGTCGATGTTGTGCTCGTGCGCCTGGTTGATCAGATCCAGCATCGCCGGAGCGAGCGAAGGCGGTGCGCTGATGTTGCCCACACCCACCTGTTGCTGGACAACCGCGAGGCAGTCGTCGGGCCTGGTGGCCGGATCGAAGCCGATCGTGCCGCAGATCTCGCCCGGGATGTAGAGCGGTGCGTGCTGGGTAGTCACGGATGGAACCGTACCGCCTGACATCGCCCGCGTTACGGCAGGTGGTCGGCCAAAAGAAATGGAAGTTTCCGGGCCCGCCGCAATGCAGGACAAGCGTACTGTTAGGGTGGAGAGTGCGCGTCGGCACGGCCCGTCGGCGAGCGAAACGAGCGGCAATCGCAAGCGCGGCGTAGCCGGACGCAGCGGGGCGCCGCCGATGAGACGATGTCGGGAGTTGATGTGAGCAGCAAAGATTCGGTTAATTCATTCGGAGCCCACGACACCTTGAAGGTAGGCGGCGACAGCTACGAGATCTATCGGCTGGACGCGGTGCCAGGTATCGACAAGCTTCCCTACAGCCTGAAAGTGCTCGCCGAAAACCTGCTGCGTAACGAAGACGGCAAAAACATCACCAAGGACCACATCGAGGCGATCGCCCAGTGGGATCCCAAGGCCGAACCGAGCATCGAAATCCAGTACACGCCGGCCCGCGTCGTCATGCAGGACTTCACCGGTGTGCCGTGCATCGTCGACCTCGCCACCATGCGTGAAGCCGTCGCGGACCTGGGCGGCGACCCCGACAAGGTCAACCCGTTGGCACCCGCCGACCTCGTGATCGACCACTCGGTGATCATCGACTTGTTCGGCACCGCAGACGCTTTCGAGCGCAACGTCGAGATCGAATATGAGCGCAACGGCGAGCGCTACCAGTTCTTGCGCTGGGGCCAGGGCGCATTCGACGATTTCAAGGTGGTGCCGCCGGGCACCGGCATCGTGCATCAGGTCAACATCGAATACCTGGCCAGCGTCGTGATGGCTCGCAATGGGCTGGCCTACCCCGACACCTGTGTGGGCACCGACTCGCACACCACGATGGTCAACGGCCTCGGCGTGCTCGGCTGGGGAGTCGGCGGCATCGAGGCCGAGGCGGCCATGCTCGGCCAGCCGGTGTCGATGCTCATCCCCCGGGTCGTCGGCTTCAAGCTGACCGGCGAGATCAAGCCGGGCGTCACCGCGACCGACGTGGTGCTGACCGTCACCGAGAAGTTGCGCAAGCACGGCGTCGTCGGCAAATTCGTCGAGTTCTACGGCAAGGGCGTGGCCGAGGTGCCGTTGGCGAACCGCGCCACCCTGGGCAACATGAGCCCCGAATTCGGTTCCACCGCAGCTATTTTCCCGATTGACCAAGAGACTATCGACTACCTCAAGTTCACCGGCCGCAAGCCGGAGCAGCTCGCACTGGTGGAGGCTTACGCCAAAGAGCAGGGCCTGTGGCACGACCCCGAGCACGAGCCGGAATTCTCCGAATACCTCGAGCTCGACCTGTCCGAGGTCGTCCCCTCGATCGCCGGCCCCAAGCGGCCGCAGGACCGGATCGTGTTGTCGGACGCCAAATCCACCTTCCGCAAGCAGATCCCCGACTACGTCGGCAACGGCTCCGACAAGAAGGACTACTCCAAGCTCGACGAGACGATCGACGAGACCTTCCCGGCCAGCGACCCGGGCCAGCCGACAAATGGCCACGCCGACGACCACCCGACTCCGGCGCATTCGGCTGCCAAGAACGCCAAGGGCCGGGTGAGCAACCCGGTGAATATCAAGTCCGACGAGCGCGGCGAATTCGTGCTCGACCACGGCGCGGTGGTGATCGCCGCGATCACGTCGTGCACCAACACCTCCAATCCCGAGGTGATGCTCGGCGCGGCGCTGCTGGCCCGCAACGCCGTGGAGAAGGGCCTGACGTCCAAGCCGTGGGTGAAAACCTCGATGGCGCCGGGCTCACAGGTCGTCACCGAATACTACGAAAAGGCTGGACTGTGGCCGTATTTGGAGAAGCTGGGCTTCTTCCTGGTCGGCTACGGCTGCACCACGTGCATCGGCAACTCCGGCCCGCTGCCGGAGGAGATCTCGAAGGCGATCAACGACAACGACCTGACCGTCACCGCGGTGCTGTCGGGTAACCGGAACTTCGAAGGCCGGATCAGCCCGGACGTGAAGATGAACTACCTGGCCTCGCCGCCACTGGTGGTCGCATACGCCCTGGCCGGGTCGCTGGACTTCGACTTCGAGTCCGATGCGCTCGGGACAGACAGTGACGGCAACGATGTCTTCCTCAAAGACATCTGGCCATCGCAGAAGGACGTCTCGGACACCATCGCCTCGGCGATCAACCAGGAGATGTTCGTCAACAACTACGCCGATGTGTTCAAGGGCGACGAGCGGTGGCGCAACCTGCCGACCCCGAGCGGCAACACCTTCGAGTGGGGCTCCGACTCGACGTACGTGCGCAAGCCTCCGTACTTCGAGGGCATGCCCGCCGAGCCGGAAGCCGTCGGCGACATCAGCGGCGCTCGGGTGCTCGCGCTGCTGGGCGACTCGGTGACCACCGACCACATCTCCCCCGCCAGCAGCATCAAGCCGGGAACGCCTGCCGCGCAATACCTTGACGAACACGGCGTGGATCGCAAGGACTACAACTCCTTCGGTTCGCGCCGCGGCAACCACGAGGTGATGATCCGCGGCACCTTCGCCAACATCCGTCTGCGCAACCTGCTGCTCGACGACGTCTCGGGCGGCTACACCCGCGACTTCACCCAGGATGGCGCCCCCCAGGCCTTCATCTATGACGCAGCGCAAAACTATGCGGCACAAGACATTCCGCTGGTGGTACTGGGCGGCAAGGAATACGGATCCGGCTCGTCGCGCGACTGGGCGGCCAAGGGCACCAGCCTGTTGGGTGTCCGTGCGGTGATCGCCGAGTCCTTCGAGCGCATCCACCGGTCGAACCTGATCGGCATGGGCGTCATCCCGCTGCAGTTCCCGGAGGGCAAGTCGGCCGGCGACCTGGGTCTGGACGGCACCGAGGTCTTCGACATCACCGGCATCGAAAAGCTCAACGACGGCAAAACGCCGAAGACGGTGCATGTGAAGGCCGCCAAGGATGGCGGCAAGACAATCGAATTCGACGCAGTGGTGCGCATCGACACGCCTGGTGAAGCCGACTACTACCGCAACGGCGGCATCCTGCAGTACGTGTTGCGCAACATGCTGAAGTCGTAGCGGAGGGGCAGCGTGCCCAAGGTCAGCCAGGATCATCTGGCGGCCCGGCGCCGTCAGATCCTTGACGGCGCCCGCCGTTGCTTCGCCGAATTCGGTTACGACGGGGCGACAGTGCGCCGCCTGGAGCAGGCGATCGGCCTGTCGCGGGGTGCGATATTCCACCACTTCCGCGACAAGGACACGCTGTTCTTCGAGTTGGCGCACGAGGACGCCGAGCGGATGGCAGACGTCGCATCGCGCGAAGGTCTGGTTCAGGTGATGCGCGACATGCTGGCGGCGCCCGAGCAGTTCGACTGGCTCGCGACACGATTGGAGATCGCGCGCAAGCTGCGGCACGAGCCGGAGTTCAATAAGGAGTGGACCGATCGGTCAGCGGAGTTGGCCGCGGCGACAATCGAGCGCCTGCGCCGGCAGAAGCTGGCCGGCCGGGTGCGCGACGACATCCCTAGTGATGTGTTGCAGTGCTACCTGGACTTGGTGCTCGACGGGCTGGTCGCCAAGGTCGCGTCAGGTGAAGACACTCGGCTGCTGACTGCGGTCCTCGATCTGGTCGAAGGGTCGGTCAGGCAGAGCTAGTCGAATTTCGGGATCAACCCGTTCTGGTGCGGTGGTTCGGCCCGCCGCGACTGCGCATCGTCGTGCCGGACTCGCGCAGCATGCTGTGAATCGACCCGTATGACCGGCCGGTCGAACCGACCAGCTTCCTGATACTGGCCCCACCCTCATAGGCGTTGCGCAATTCGCGCAGCACCTGTTCGCGTGGCTTTTTCGTCTTCCTCATCTGCCCCTCCCCACTTGAACTGCTCCCCAAAGCACACAGAGTAGGAAGCCGGGTAGACCCGCGGGGCGGATTGACCAAATCCCGTGATATAGGGCGCAAATAGGGCCGAAGCGGTCAGGCCAGCTCGATGAGATCCCGGTACTCGTCGGACCAATGGTCTTCGGTGCCGTCGGGCAACAGCACGACGCGCTGTGGGTCGAGCGCCTCGGCGGCACCCGGGTCGTGGGTCACCAGAACCACCGCACCGGCGTAGCTGCGCAGCGCGTCGAGGACCTGTTCCCGCGATGCCGGATCGAGATTGTTGGTCGGCTCGTCGAGCAGCAGGACGTTGGCGGTAGAGGCGACCAGACCGGCCAGCGCCAGCCGGGTCTTCTCACCGCCGGACAGCGTGCCGGCCGGCTGTTCGAGCTGGCTGCCGGTGAACATGAACGCACCCAGCAGACCGCGGAGATCCTGTTCGCCGGTGTCGGGCGCGGCATGCCGAATGTTCTCCCACACGCTGGCGTGGTCATCGAGGGTGTCGTGCTCCTGCGCGAAATACCCGATTTTCAAACCATGTCCGGGCTCGATCTTCCCGGCGTCGGCTTGTTCGACACCCGCCAGCAACCGCAGCAGCGTCGTCTTGCCGGCGCCGTTGAGGCCGAGCACCACGACCCGCGAGCCGCGGTCGATCGCCAGGTCGACCGCGGTGAAGATCTCCAGCGAGCCATAGGTCTTGGTCAACCCGGAGGCGGTCAACGGGGTGCGTCCACACGCCGACGGGCTGGGAAATTTGATCCGGGCCACCTTGTCGGCCACCCGCTCCGCGTCGAGCGCGGCCATCATCCGGTCGGCTCGACGCAGCATGTTCTGTGCCGCAACAGCTTTGGTAGCTTTGGCGCCCATCTTCGCGGCCTGGGTACGCAGCGCGGTGGCCTTCTTCTCGGCGTTGGCCCGTTCCCGTCGACGGCGCTGCTCGTCGGTGGCGCGGGCGTCGAGGTACTTCCGCCAGCCCATGTTGTAGACGTCGGCCTCGCCCCGGACGGCGTCGAGGAACCAGACCCGGTTGACGACTTCGGCGAGTAGGTCGACGTTGTGGCTGATGACCACCAGGCCGCCGGTGTGGCTGCGCAGGAAGTCCCGCAGCCACCCGATCGAGTCGGCGTCCAGATGGTTGGTCGGCTCGTCGAGCAGCAGTGTGGTGGCCGAACCGGCGCCGGTATCGGATGCGGCGAACAGGATCCGGGCCAACTCCACGCGGCGGCGCTGGCCACCGGACAGCGTGCGCAACTGCTGGGTCAGGACGCGGTCGGGCAGGCCGAGGCTGGCGCAGATGCGGCCCGCTTCGCTTTCGGCGCCGTAGCCGCCGAGCGCGGCGAAGCGCTCTTCGAGTTGACCGTATTTATGAATGGCGCGGTCGCGCGCATCGTCGTCGGCGACCTCGGCCATCAGCGCCTGCTGCTTCTCCAGATCGGTGAGAAGGGTGTCCAGTCCGCGCGCCGAGAGCACCCGGTCGCGGGCGAGCATGTCGAGGTCGCCCTCCTTGGGATCCTGCGGCAGATAACCGATCTCGCCCGTACGTGTTACCGCGCCCGCGTACGGCTCCCCCTCGCCGGCCAGGATGCGCAGCGTCGTGGTCTTGCCAGCGCCGTTGCGCCCGACCAGACCGATCCGGTCGCCCGGCTGAATGCGCAGCGCGGGGCCGTCGGCGTAGAGGAGCGTGCGCGCACCTGCGCGGACCTCGAGGTCCGTAGCCGTGATCACGGTCACTCTCCTTGCACGGATTTATGGCTTGTCGTCGGTGAATACCGGCGGGCGCTGCTCGGCGCGCGCGGCAACCGCTTCTTCGAAGTTGCCGGTGAGCAGGCGGACGAAGAGCTGTCCGAGACCTTCAGCCTGCATGTGCCCTTCCAGGCTAGCGGCGTCCAGTCCACTCCATAGCGTGCGCTTGGTCAACTCGACGCCTGGCCGAGAGAACGCGGCTATGCGTTCGGCCATGTCGTAACAGGTCTCCAGTAGCTGGTCGTCGGGCACCTGGCGGGACACCAGCCCGATGCGTTCGGCCTCCTCGGCATCGACGTCGCGACCGGTCAGCATGATCTCGAAGGCCCGCGACGAGCCGATCGCTCGCGGTAGCAGATAGCTCAGCCCGAGCTCGCTGGCGGTGAGCCCGTTGTTGATGCCGGCCGCCCGGAAATAAGCCCCGTGCGCGGCGACGCGGATGTCGGCGGCCAGAGCCAGGCACAGCCCACCGCCGATCGCGGCCCCGTTGACCGCGGCGATCACTGGCTGATGCAGCTTGCGCAGCCCGAGGATGACGTCGTCGAGGATGGCCATCGAGCGCAACGCGTAGGTGGGCCGGGTCAGGTCCTGAACGTGCGGCACCGATCCGGCCGACTTGTGGTCGGCACCCGACGAGAACCCCCTGCCGGCGCCGGTCAACACCACCACCCGCACAGAGTTGTCGTAGGTGATGTCCTCCAGCACCTCTTTGAGCGGGACCATGACGTCGAACGCCATGGAGTTCATTCGCTCCGGTCGATTCAGCGTGATCAGAGCGACGTGCGGGCGCGGGTGTTCGACGAGGACCAGGCTCACCGTTGCACGGTATCGCGTGGCCGGGCGAAGTCAGCTCAGGTTTGGTCGCCTTGCGTCGCGATCGCGGCGTCGACGTCGAAGTCCTTCACCTGCTGAACCAGGTCTTCCAACGCGGCGGGCGGCAGCGCGCCGGCCTGGTTGAAGACCAGCTTGCCCTTTTTGAATGCCATCAGCGTGGGGATGGACCGGATCTGCGCGGCCGCGGCCAGCTCCTGCTCGGCTTCGGTGTCGACCTTCGCGTGCACCACCTCGGGGTGCTTGTCCGCGGATGCGGCGAACGTCGGGGCGAACTGACGGCACGGCCCGCACCAGGACGCCCAGAAGTCGACGAGCACGATGTCGTTGCCGTTGATCGTGTCGTTGAACTGTGCGGCAGTGAGTTCTTGGGTAGTCACGCGCTGTTCAACGCGTGGCTCCGCCGCGGTGTTCCCACGTCTGTCGCGAGCCGTTTACACAGCGCGCACTTACGTGGTCACAAGCCTGCACTCAGCGGCGACATCAAGGGTGAAAGCCGTTGCCAGAGTCGGCCTGCGCGTTGCGGCCGACGACCGAAAGGACCCCGATGCCCGCCACCCTCTCGACCACGCGGCTGTCCCGCGCCGCACTGCTCGCTGCCGCCGGCGTCACCGCGCTGTCCCTCGCCGCGTGTGGAAACTCCAGCGAGACCAAGCCCGCCCCGGCGACCCCGAGTAGCAATGCCCCCACCTCGTCGACGCCGTCGGCGTCCGGCAAGGGACACGACTGGGTCAAGGGGCTGATCGACTCGGTCTCCGGCAGCACGGTCCAGGTCACCGCGAAGTCCGGGCCCACGACCGTTGACTTCACCCCGTCGACCGCCGTCGCCGAGATCACCCCGGCCCAGCTGACCGACGTCACCGTGGGCAGCTGCGTATGGGTCCATCCCGACCATCAGGCCGACGCCCCCGCCGGCGGACCAATCAACGCCCGCGCAGTGAAGGTCAGCGCCGCCGTCGACGGCAAGTGCCCCGGGCCCGAACACCCGGCCGGCGAAAAGTCACCCCACCAGCCGCCGCCACACGGCCAGGTCGCTTCCGTCGCGGGCAACACCATCACGCTGAATGGCACTGACGCGCAAGGCAATCCGTCGACGACGACCGTGAACGTCACCGACACCACCAAGTACACCAAGAAGATCCCGGCCGACGCGCATGCGATTGCTCAGGGTAAGTGCCTGGTAGCGCACGGCACCCGGGACGGCAGCAACGCGTTGCAGGCCACCAGCATCAACGTGCAGGACGCCGAGAACGGCAGCTGCCCCGAGCACGGCGGCAAGCACCACGACCGCTAGTAGGAGCGCGGTAACCCGAGGCTGTGCTGGGCAACGTGATTGAGGATCATCTCGCGACTGATCGGGACGGTTTTGAACAACCGGACGAACTCATACATGTTGGCCAGCGCAACCTCGCGGGTGAAGCCGGCGCCGCCGTGCACCTCGATCGCCTGATCGACACAGCGGATGGCGGCGTCGGCGGACAAGAACTTCGCCATGTTGCTGTACTCGCCGGCGTCGATACCGGCGTCGTAGCCGGCGGCCGCCTGACGCGTCATCAGCCGCGCAGCCTCGAGGTTGATCTTGGCTTCCGCCAAGGGATGCGCGAGGCCCTGGTGGGCGCCGATCGGCACCTGCCAGACCCTACGTTCGCGGGCATACAGGACGGCCTTGTCGAGGGCGTAGCGGCTGACGCCGTTGCAGATCGCCGCGATGATCACCCGTTCCGGGTTCATCCCGTCGAAGGCGACGCGTAGGCCGTTGCCCTCACCGCCGACCAGCCGGTCGGCCGGCACCGCGACGTCGTCGAAGAACACCGTGAACGATTTGTCGGTGATCTCGAACGTCATCGGGATGCGGTGCATGTCTATTCCCGGGGTGTCGCGGTCGACGAGAAACAGCGAAAGTTGCGCGCGGCCTTGGGCATCGGTGCCGGTGCGGGTGACGACAAGTAGGGCGTCGGCCTGGTCGGCCGCGGTGATGTAGGTCTTCTGCCCGCTGATGAAGTACTTGTCGCCGTCGCGGTGTGCGGTGGTGGCGAGTTGATGACTATTGGATCCGGCGTCGGGTTCGGTGATCGCGAACGCGATCTTCGTCTCGCCGGCCGCCATCGGCGCCAGCCACTGCCGCTTCTGCTCGTCGCTGGCGTGCCGGGCCAGCAGGCTGCCGACGATTCCCGGCGAGATCATCAGCATGATCTGTGGGCAACCGGCCGCGGCGGCCTCCTCGGCGACGATGTTAAGTGCGCTCAAACCCATTCCCCCACCGCCGTATTCCTCCGGCAGGTTGACGCCGACGAATCCGCCCGCAGCCAGCGCGTCCCACAATGCGATGGGGTGCTGGAGGGTCTCGCTGCAGTGGGTGAAGTAGTCGTTGCCGAATTCGGCGACAATGCCGTGGACCGAGGCGCGTAGTTCGGTCTCTTCGGTGGCGGTGAGGGTCATCGGAAGTCCATCCAGTGTCCGTGCGGGGTGAAGCCGAGCAGGAACGGGATCTCGATGCGGCAAATCGGCCCGACGGTGATGTCACTGGTATCGAAAATCGCGTATTCGCCGAGGTTTTCGGTCCACCGCGAGATGGGGACCATGAGGTAACCGTCGCCTTCGGGCGCGTCGGAGGTTCGCGGCACGAACGTCGGCTCCATGACGAGCGACGGCCGGTCATGCCGGAGCCGGTACCGCTGCTCGTCGCCGGAGTTGCGGTCGCGCACGACCACGCTGTGCATGCGCATGCCGCTGCCCTTGGCGTCACCCCCGATCAGGAAGCCCCAGCGCTGGCCGCGCCCGTAGAAGCGTTCGTCGACCTTGGGCAGCTCGCAGGGCTGGTCGTCGAGCGGTTCGGACTTCACGCTGCCGGAGTTCAGGTCGACCGTCCAGCGCCCGAGCGTGCTGCGTGCCAGGTTGAAGAACAGCTGGACGTCTTCGCCCTGAAATCCGTCGATGTCCAACGGAAAGGGCGGACGTTCGAAGATCGGCGCGTCCAGGGTCAGCGTGTCACCCTCGATATCGGCGGCCAGGGTGTGCATCACATACTGCTGGCCGATTTCGGCTGTGATCCAACGGATTTCGCCGTTCTCGATATCGTCACGCGGTATCAGCGCGAGCATGATCGGCAGCTCGGGGTCCCAGTCCTGCACCGACAGACCGCGCGCGATGCGGTCTGGGTCGAAGGCGAATCCCTGGAACGGCAACACCATCCAGTTCTTGGTCAGCCACATGTCGTGCACTTCGGAGGTGTACGGTGCGTCCCAGAGTTCGCGGGACGCGACCGTGCCGTCAGGTCGAACGACATGGACCGTGACGTAGGGCTGGTGGTTGCTATAGGCCCAGCCGTAGAGCGTTCCGGTGGCGTTGTCCCACTTCGGGTGCGCAGTGAAAGCGGCGTCGCCGTAGCCGGCTTTGTCGAAGATCCCCCGGGACAACTGCGGCGACCACGGCACCACGCCACGGGTTTCAAGCGTGATCGGGTCCAGCGCCACCGGTGGACTACCCTGCTCACCCGATGCGAGGATCTCCCCCGCGAACGGGAAGCAGTTGATGTTGTTGGCGCCCTGGGGAATTCCGCGGGTGTGCTCATCAGGTACCGCGGCGCCGAACCCGATGTTGCGCCAATCTGTCCAGTCACCGTCGGACCAGGCGAACATCCCCTGCTGGTGCTTGTCTTCGAGGCAGTACTTCGGCGTGCGGACCCAGCGGTTACGAAAGTCGGCGCGGCCGTTGTCAAAGGTCAGGCCCTGCACCATGCCGTCCATCGACAGCAGCCCGTTGGCCCCCTGCCGGGTAGGACGCTTGAACGTGGGACCCACCCGGTAAAAGCCACCGGACAGGTCTTTCGGAATTTCGCCGAACGTGGTCACACAGTCTTCGACGGTCGCCTCGAACCGCATCGGCCGGAAGGCGCCGCTGAGCACGGCGCTGTTGGGAACATTCACCATGACGACTTAGTATACTAAGTCGTATGCCACTGTCTACTCCCTCTGCGCCGGCCCGCTTGTCCGATGTCGTCGCCGCGACCCTGCGCCGGCAGATTCTGTCCGGCGAACTCGCGCCGGGCGACTCGCTGCCCACCGAGGGCGAACTTGTCAGCCAACTCGGTGTCAGCCGAGAGACCGTGCGGATGGCGTTGCGACTTCTGGACGCCGAGGGGCTCACCACAACGAGTCAGGGCCGCAGCGGTGTGCTGATCCGCCATCCGGAGCCCGAGCGGGTGGCGCGCTCACTGGTGCAGCTGTTCACGCTGACCGGCGCGACCTGGGGTGACTTGCTGACGTTTCGCATCATGCTCGAACCCGCCGCCGCCGCGCACGTCGCCGAGCACGCGAGCACGCAGCAACGGGAGCGCATCGCCGCCGTCGCCGGGGGCGGCATTGCGCCGGACGGCACCGGCTATCACGAATTTCACGAGCTATTGGTCGAGGCAAGTGAGAATCCGCTTCTGACAACGGTTTTGGTGGCCGTCGAGCAGGCGGTGCGCTGGGCTGCCGCCGAGCAGAACATCACTCAATTCGATCGTGCCGAGGCAGCCAAGTCGCATCGTGCGATCGCTGCGGCAATCACGGCCAAGGAGCCACAGAAGGCTCAGCGCCGGATGGAGCAACACCTTTCGGCGGCCCTGCAGCACGTCGAGGCCTCGGGATTGCGCGCCGCGCCGATGATTCCGCCGTCACGATGGCGGGGCGACAATACCGACTTGCCGTGGCGTTGAATTACTTCTTGCCGCGCCAACCACGTTCGAACGGCAGACGCCAGGCCCGCGGGGCGATCAGCGGGTGCACGGCGTTGGGACCCCAGGAGTCGATGTCGTAGCTTCGCACCGGCGGCGGGTCCTCGAGCAGTGGCGCCGAGACCTCCCACAGCCGCTCGATGCCCTCCGCCGTGTTGTACAGCGTTCGGTCGCCGCGCATCGCGTCCAGGATCAGTCGCTCGTACGCCTCGAGGACGTCGCCGGCATGGCCGCTCTCTTCCATGGTGAACTGAAGGCTGAGCTTGTCCAGCTTCATGCCCGGCCCCGGCCGCTTGCCGTAGAACGACAGCGACATCTTGGACACGTCGGCGAGGTCGAAAGTCAGGTGATCAGGACCCTTTTGTCCCACACCGGATCCCGGGGGGAACATGCTTCGCGGCGGCTCGTGGAAAGCGATCGAGATGATGCGCTGGCCTTCGGCCAAACCCTTTCCGGTGCGCAGGAAAAATGGCACGCCCGCCCAGCGCCAGTTGTCGATCTCGCATCTGAGCGCGATGAACGTCTCGGTGTCCGACTCCGGCGACACGCCTGGCATGTCGCGGTAGCCGCGGTACTGCCCGCGCACCACGTGAGTGGTGTCGAGTTCTCGCATCGAACGAAACACCTTGTTCTTCTCGCTGCTGATCGCGTCCGACGCCAACTCGGTGGGTGGTTCCATCGCCACGAACGCCAAGATCTGGAACAGGTGGGTGACGACCATGTCTTTGAAAGCGCCCACGGATTCATAGAATTGGGCTCGGTTTTCGACGGTGAGCCGCTCCGGAACATCGATCTGAATGTGATCGATAAACTGGCGATTCCAGATCGGCTCGAACAATCCGTTGGCGAACCGGAAGGCGAGAATGTTCTGTGCTGCTTCCTTGCCAAGGAAGTGGTCGATCCGGAAGATCTGTTCCTCGTCGAATCGCTCGTGGATGGCCTTGTTGAGTTCCCGCGCGCTGTCGAGGTCGACACCGAACGGCTTCTCCATGATGACCCGCGAGTTCTCCGCCAGGTCCGCTTTGTGGAGGGTGTCCATAACGGCCATCACCGCTTTGGGCGGGACGCTCAGGTAATGCAGCAAATGCACTTCGCCCCCGAGCGCCTCACCCTGTTCGGCTACCGCGCTCGCCAATGCTTCTGGGCCACTCTGCTGAGGAACGAAGGTCAAATTGGCGATGAACTGCTCGAAGAGTTCATCGGAAACTTTGTGATGAGCGAACTCCTTGCACGCCTTGTGCGCCTGCTTGCGGAACGCGTCGGTGTCGATTTCGTCGAGCGACGTTCCGATGACCCGCATTTCGGGAGCGAGCTTCGAACACGACAGGTGAAGCAGACCCGGCAACAGCTTGCGCTGCGCCAAATCACCTGTGGCGCCGAACATTACGACGACGTGCGGGGGAACTTTTGTTCCCGCCGGCGTAGCCGCGGGAGGTGTCACGGCATCCGTCACATTCTCGATGGTAGCCAAGGGTGTGTGGTTTTAAACCCCTTGCGAGTGAACACTAAGGTACTAGCCCGGCAAGACGACGACGGCCGGGGGCGCGCAGGCGACCGCGGCCCCCTGGCCTCCGTCACTGACCGTCAATAACCTGCGGGCCGTCAGGCGGAACCTGGTA
The DNA here is from genome assembly GCA_963822655.1 of uncultured Actinomycetota bacterium. Classification (GTDB taxonomy): domain Bacteria; phylum Actinomycetota; class Actinomycetes; order Mycobacteriales; family Mycobacteriaceae; genus Mycobacterium. The sequence continues at coordinate 430,358 of CAWGIJ010000005.1, read as the reverse complement.
CCAGCCCCGCTCGTCCCCATACCGCCAGCCGCAGGGCGTGACCTGAAACTTCGTACCGTCATCGCCGCCGTATCCCGCGCACTTCGGCCCTTTCGGGTCAGGTCCGGGTGCCGGGGCAGGGTCTGCATTAGCCACCCCGGTGCCCAGCAGCGCGGTAGCTGCGCAGAACGCGGCGATAACCAACTTCTTCTTCAACATTCGATCTCCACTCTGGCTCTGACTGGTGTGCCAATTCTGCGGGAGATCTCCGGTTCGCGCGACACATAGACCAGCGACAACCGGTGACTTAACAGGACGTTTACAGCAGGTCAGACGGTGAAGCCCAGTGCGCGTAGCTGATCGCGGCCGTCGTCGGTGATCTTGTCCGGGCCCCACGGCGGGTTCCATACCCAGTTGATCCGCAGCTCGTCTACCAGCCCGGGGCCGATCAGCGCGTTGCGCGATTGGTCTTCGATGACGTCGGTCAGCGGACAGGCCGGCGAGGTCAGTGTCATGTCGACCACCGCGACGGTACCCTCCTCGGCCTCTTCGAGGTTCACGCCGTAGACCAGTCCCAGGTCGACGACGTTGATGCCCAGCTCGGGATCGACGACATCGCGCATCGCCTCTTCGATCTCGGCGAGCAGTTCGTTGTCCGGTGCCGCAATCTCACTCATCTGGAGACCTCCTCTACGTCATGACTTGCCTGCGCCAGTGCATCCTTGAACGCCATCCAGCCCAGGAGGGCGCATTTGACCCGGGCTGGATACTTCGCGACGCCGGCGAATGCCACGCCGTCGCCCAGAACGTCCTCGTCGCCCTCGATGTTTCCGCGGGAGGACACCATCTCGCTGAACGCGGTGACGGTCTTGAGCGCCCGCCCGACGCTCTGGCCGATCACCTGCTCGGTGAGTACGGACGTGGCCGCCTGACTGATCGAGCAGCCCTGCCCGTCGTAGGAGACGTCGGCGACGGTCCCACCGTCGTCCGAGAGCGCCACGCGCAGTGTGATCTCGTCGCCGCAGGTCGGGTTCTTGTGATAGACCTCGGCGCCGAATGGTTCACGCAGACCGCGGTGCTGCGGACGCTTGTAGTGATCGAGGATCACTTCCTGGTACATCTGCTCAAGGCGCATGACGGCTCACGCCCCTCCGAAGAAATCGATGGCGTGGCGCACGCCGGCGACCAGCCGATCGACCTCGTCCATGGTGTTGTAGACCGCGAACGACGCGCGCGCGGTCGCCGCGATGTCGAACCGGCGATGCAGCGGCATGGCGCAGTGGTGCCCAACCCGTACCGCGACACCATCGTCGTCGAGCACCTGGCCGACGTCATGCGCGTGCACGCCGTCGACCACGAAAGACACTGGCGAGCCGCGGTTTTCCATCGTCGTCGGGCCGACGATCCGGACGCCGTCGATTCCGGACAATCCGTCGATCGCGGCGGCGACGAGTTCCCGTTCGTGCGCCTCGACGGTCGGCATGCCGATCCCGCTCAGGTAGCGCGCGGCGGCGCCCAGTCCTACCACCTGTGAGGTCATCGGCGTGCCGGCCTCGAAGCGTTGCGGGGGTGCGGCGTAGGTGACGGCCTCCATGCTGACCGTTTCGATCATCGAGCCGCCGGTGAGGAACGGCGGCAAGGCGTCGAACAACTCGGTGCGCGCGCAGAGTACGCCGATTCCGTTGGGGCCCAGCATCTTATGACCCGAAAAGGCGGCGAAGTCGACACCGAGGGCGTGGAAGTCGACCGGCTGATGCGGCACCGACTGGCACGCATCCAGCACGGTCAGGGCGCCCACGGCCTTGGCCCGCTGCACGAGCTCGGCGACCGGCGCCACCGCGCCAGTCACATTCGAGTGATGGCTGAAGGCAACGATTTTCACGTTGCCGTCGAGCTGCAGCGAATCCAGGTCGATGCGACCATCGTCGGTGACGCCATACCAGCGCAGCGTGGCGCCCGTCCGGCGGGCCAGCTCGTGCCACGGCACCAGGTTGGCGTGGTGTTCGAGCTCGGTGGTGACGATGACGTCACCCGGCCCGACAGCGCGGTCGAATCGGTTGTCCCCCAGCACATACGACACCAGGTTCAGTGATTCGGTGGCGTTCTTGGTGAACACCAGCTCGTCGGGGTCGGCGCCGACGAAGGCGGCGATGTCGGCGCGGCCCTGCTCGTAGGCGTCGGTGGCTTCTTCCATCAACTGGTGCGCGCCGCGGTGCACCGCACCGTTGGAAGTGAGCAGGAACTCGCGCTCGGCGTCCAGCACCGGCAGCGGGCGCTGCGACGTCGCCCCGGAATCCAGGTACGCCAACTGATTCCCGCCCCGCATGGTGCGACGCAGGATCGGGAAGTCGGCCCGGATCGCCGCGACGTCGAGCGTCGCGGAACGAGTCGCCGAGACCGTCATGTCACGCCCCCGAGGCGGCCGTTTGCGTGAAGCGCTCGTAGCCGTTTTCTTCGAGCTCGTCGGCCAACTCCGGGCCGCCCGATTCGATGATCCGGCCGCCGACGAAGACGTGGACGAACTGCGGCTGGATGTAGCGCAGGATGCGGGTGTAGTGCGTGATCAGCAGGATGCCGCCGTGCTCGGCCTCGGCGTAGCGGTTGACGCCCTCGCTGACCACCCGCAGCGCGTCGACGTCCAGGCCGGAGTCGGTCTCGTCGAGGATCGCGATCTTCGGCTTCAGCAGACCCAGCTGCAGGATCTCGTGGCGCTTCTTCTCACCGCCCGAGAAGCCTTCGTTGACACTGCGCTCACCGAAGGACTGGTCGATGTCGAGGTCCGACATGGCGGCCTTGACCTCTTTGACCCAGTGCCGCAGCTTGGGCGCCTCGCCGCGGACCGCGGTCGCGGCCGAGCGCAGGAAGTTCGACATCGACACACCGGGCACCTCGACCGGGTACTGCATGGCCAAGAAGAGGCCGGCCCGGGCGCGTTCGTCGATGCTCATCTCGAGCACATTGGCGCCGTCGAGCGTGATCGAACCGGACGTCACCGTGTATTTGGGGTGTCCGGCGATGGCATAGGACAACGTTGACTTGCCGGAACCGTTGGGCCCCATCACCGCATGCGTCTCCCCCGATTTAACGATGAGGTTGACGCCCTTGAGAATCGGCACTTCTTCGCCTTCGGGCGTGAAGACCGATGCGTGCAGGTCCTTGACTTCAAGCGTGGTCATGTCAGTTACTTCTCGATTCCGTGATCGCTAGTTCTCGTTCAATGGCGTCGGTGAGGCGCTCACGCACTGCGGGGACGGCGATCTTCGCGATGATCTCGTTGAAGAAGCCGCGCACCACCAGGCGACGGGCCTGGCTTTCCGGGATACCGCGGGCACGCAGGTAGAACAACTGCTCGTCGTCGAATCGTCCGGTGGCACTCGCGTGCCCCGCGCCGACGATCTCACCGGTCTCGATCTCCAGGTTGGGCACCGAATCGGCGCGGGCGCCGTCGGTGAGCACCAGGTTGCGGTTGACCTCGAAGGTGTCCGTGCCGGCGGCCTCGGCGCGAATCAACACGTCGCCGATCCACACGGTGTGGGCGTCCGGCTTCGACGAATCCGGATCCCCTTGCAGCGCACCCTTGTACAGCACGTCCGACTTGCAGTTGGGCTGCGAGTGGTCGACCAGCAGTCGCGACTCGAAGTGCTGGCCGTCGTCGGCGAAATAGGTACCGAGCAGTTGGGCGTCACCACCGGGGGCGGTGAATCGCACCGTCGTCGAGGTCCGCACCACCTCGCCGCCCAGTGTCACGGCGACGTGCCCAAGCGTCGCGTCCTTGCCCAACCGGGCGTGGTGGGAACCGACGTGCACCATGTCGTCGGCCCAGTCCGCAATCCAGATCACGCCGACGCCCGCCGAGTCACCGACGATGATCTCGACGTTGTCCGCATAGGTGCCGCTGCCGCGCATATCGATGACGACGATGGCCCGCGAGAGCTCTTCCACCCGGATCTGCAGGTGGCCATACGCCGTCGCACCCACACCGGGGCCTGTGACAGCGATCTCGATGGGCTCGGCCACCTCGGTATCCCGTGCCACCGTAACGATGGTCGCCTGGTTGAACGACGAAAACGCCTGCGCCGCAACCCGATCTGCGGGCACACCGGCCTGGCCGAGCCGCTCGTCGCCGCGCCGAGAGTTCTCGACGGTCACACCTTCGTGGGCCGTCACCTCGATGACGGCGTTGCCCGTAGCGGGCGCCGACCCGTCGTGCAGACCACGCAGCCGCTTCAGCGGGGTGAACCGCCACAGCTCGTCGCGGCCACCGGGCACCTCGAACGCGTTGACGTCGAACGACGAAAACAGCTCACCCTTGTTGGCAGCGGCGAGGGCCGAACCCTCAACCGCTTCAGTCAATCCCGTCACTAGCCGACCGAGCCTTCCATCTGCAGCTCGATCAGCCGGTTGAGCTCCAGGGCGTACTCCATCGGGAGCTCCTTGGCGATCGGCTCGACGAAGCCGCGAACCACCATCGCCATCGCCTCGTCCTCGGTGAGCCCTCGGCTCATCAGATAGAACAGCTGGTTGTCGCTGACCTTCGACACGGTGGCCTCGTGGCCCATCGTGACGTCGTCCTCGCGGATGTCGACGTAGGGGTAGGTGTCGCTGCGGCTGATCGTATCCACCAGCAGCGCATCACATTTCACGCTCGAACGCGATCCGTGCGAACCCTTGTTCACCTGGACCAGGCCGCGGTAGGAGGCACGGCCGCCACCCCGGGCGACCGACTTGGAGACGATGTTGCTCGACGTGTTGGGCGCCAGGTGCAGCATCTTGGCGCCGGTGTCCTGGTGCTGACCCTCGCCGGCGAAAGCGACTGACAGCACCTCGCCCTTGGCGTGCTCGCCGGTCATCCAGACCGCCGGGTACTTCATCGTCACCTTGGAGCCGATGTTGCCGTCGACCCATTCCATGGTCGCGCCCGCCTCGGCCCGGGCCCGCTTGGTGACCAGGTTGTAGACGTTGTTCGACCAGTTCTGGATTGTCGTGTAACGGCAACGGCCACCGGGCTTCACGATGATCTCGACCACCGCGGAGTGCAGCGAGTCGCTCTTGTAGATCGGCGCGGTACAGCCCTCGACGTAATGCACGTAGGCGTCCTCGTCGACGATGATCAGCGTGCGCTCGAACTGGCCCATGTTCTCGGTGTTGATCCGGAAGTAGGCCTGCAGCGGGATGTCGACGTGGACGCCCTTGGGCACGTAGATGAACGAACCACCACTCCACACAGCGGCGTTCAGTGCGGAGAACTTGTTGTCGCCGGCCGGAATCACGGTGCCGAAGTACTGCCTGAAGATCTCCGGGTGCTCACGCAGCGCGGTGTCGGTGTCCAGGAAGATGACGCCCAGTTTCTCCAAATCCTCGCGGATCGAGTGGTAAACCACCTCTGACTCGTACTGCGCCGCAACGCCGGAGACCAACCGCTGCTTCTCGGCTTCGGGGATGCCCAGCCTGTCGTAGGTGTTCTTGATGTCTGCAGGCAGATCGTCCCAGGTGGCGGCCTGCTTCTCGCTGGACCGCACGAAGTACTTGATGTTGTCGAAGTGGATGCCCTCGAGGTTGGATCCCCAGTTCGGCATCGGCTTGCGCCCGAAGATCCGCAGCGCCTTCAGCCGGTACTCCAGCATCCACTCGGGCTCGCTCTTCTTGGCCGAGATATCGCGGACCACTGCCTCGGACAGCCCGCGCTGCGCGCTGGCGCCGGCCACGTCGGAGTCCGACCAGCCGTAGCCGTAGCGGCCCAGCGAGGCGATCGTCTCCTCCTGGGTCAACGTCTCGGCGGGCATGACCGTCTTGGCGGCCTCCGGGGTGAGAGTCATAACGACACTCCTTTGGTGCTCGTTGTGGTGGCTTCAGCGCGGGCTGTGCGCCGAAGTTCAGTCGGTGAGGATTCAGCGGCGGCGAGCGGCACGTGGGTAGTGCAGGCGCAATCGCCGTTGACGATTGTCGCCAGCCGCTGCACGTGGGTGCCGAGCACCTCCGCGATCGCTTGCCGCTCGGTCTCGCACAACTCCGGGAATTCCTCGGCGACATGCGACACCGGACAGTGATGCTGACAGATCTGCACGCCGTGGATCGGACCGCCCACCTGTGTGGTGGTCGCGACGTAGCCGGCTTTGGACAAGGCGCCGGCGATGCGCTCGGCGGTGGCCTCGATCTCCTCGTCGGCGTCGGAGTCGGCGGCCTCGACGTCGGAGAGGATGGTGTCGATGCGCCGGCGGGCGAAGCTGCGGACCGCCTCGTCGCCGCCGATCTCGCGGAGTTGACGCATCGCGGCGGACGCCAGGTCGTCGTAGCTGTGGTCGAGCTTCGCGCGGCCGGTCGCGGTGAGCCGGTACCGCTTGGCCGGGCGGCCGCGGCCAGCCTGCTGCCAGGGCGCGGCCGGGGCAGACTCGGCTTCACCCATGTCGATCAGCACGTCGAGGTGGCGCCGCACGCCGGCGGCGGACAAGCCGAGCTGTTCGCCGATCTGCCCGGCCGTGATAGACCCGGACTCCAACAGCAGCCTGATGACGGCGCTGCGGGTCTGACCGTCGTGCGTCGCGGCAGCGGCTGCTGCTTCGGCGCTGGAAACGGAGGGCTGGAATTTCACAACACCAGTGTGACGCAATTCCGCGGATGAATCCAGGAAGGCTACCCTCTGCCTTCGTTGCCCTGGTCACACCTGATCGGAGAGGCGACGTCCCGGGACCCGGTTACGCTGCTCTGATGGCAGACCGCCACCACTCGCTGAGTTACTCGATCGCCAGCCTGCATGGCGACGAGGTGGCGGTGGGTCAGCCACTGAACGACGCCGAGGAGCGCGCACTCAGTCGCACCCGGGTGTTCGGCGCGACGGGCACGGTCTTGATGGCGATCGGGGCGCTGGGCGCCGGCGCGCGACCGGTGGTCCAGGACCCGACGTTCGGGGTTCGGCTGCTCAATCTGCCGTCGCGGATTCAGACGGTGTCGCTGACCATGACCACCACCGGCGCGGTGATGATGGCTCTGGCCTGGCTGATGCTGGGCCGGTTTGCGCTGGGTAAGCGGCGGATGTCGCGTGGTGAGCTGGACCGCACACTCATGCTCTGGGTGGTGCCGCTACTGATCGCCCCGCCGATGTACAGCAAGGACGTCTACTCCTACCTCGCGCAGAGCCGGATCAGCTGGCTCGGCCTCGACCCATACCGGGTGGGCCCGGCGACCGGCCTGGGCCTCGACCATGTCTTCACGCTGTCGGTGCCCAGCCTGTGGCGGGAGACGCCCGCGCCCTACGGACCCCTGTTCCTGTGGATCGGACGCGGCATCTCGTCGCTGACCGGAGAGAATATTGTCGCGGCGGTGCTCTGCCATCGACTGGTGGTGCTGCTCGGGGTCGGCCTGATCGTCTGGGCTACTCCCCGCCTGGCCCGCCGCTGCGGGGTCGCCGAAGTGAGCGCGCTGTGGCTGGGAGCGGCAAACCCGTTGCTGATCATGCATCTGGTCGCGGGGATCCATAACGAGGCCCCCATGATGGGGCTGATGCTGGCCGGCACCGAGTTTGCGCTGCGTGGCATCGACGCCGCCCGTCCGCTCTGGCCGCGGCCGTGGCCCCAGGCCCGCGGTGATCGGGCCGACTGGGCGCCGCTGGGCATGCTGCTGGCGGGATCGGTGCTGATCGTGCTGTCGTCGCAGATCAAGCTGCCCTCGCTGCTGGCGTTGGGGTTCGTCACGATGGCGCTGGCCCACCGCTACGGCGGCAGCCTGAAGGCGCTTCTGCTGACCGGCACCCTGATGGCGATGCTGTCGGTGGCGGTGATGGCGGCCGTGGGCTCGGCCAGTCGGCTGGGCTTCGGCTGGATTTTCACCCTCGGCACCGCCAATGTGGTGCGCAGTTGGATGTCGCCGCCGACGCTGATCGCGCTGGGCACCGGCCAGGTTGGAATTCTGCTGGGGCTGGGCGATCACACCACCGCCGTGCTATCGCTGACCCGTGGCATCGGCGTGCTGATCATCGCGGTGCTGGTCGCGTGGCTGCTGCTGTCCGTGCTGCGGGGACGGCTGCATCCGGTCGGCGGCCTCGGCGTCGCCCTGGGTGTGTGCGTGCTGCTGTTCCCGGTGGTCCAGCCGTGGTACCTGCTGTGGGCGATCATCCCGCTGGCCGCCTGGGCCACCCGACCGGGCTTCCGCATCGCGGTGATCATCGTGACGATGGGCGTCGGCGTATTCGGCCCCACGGCCAACGGCGACCGCTTCGCGCTGTTCCAGATCGTCGACGCCACGCTGGCCAGCACCGTCGTCGTGGCTCTGCTGATCGCGATCACCTACGACCGGCTGCCGTGGCGCCCGCTGCTCGCCGAGGAACTCACCCACGACACGGTTCACGACGATCCGCCGCCGTCCGGCGAGGCCCCGCAACAGGATCCGTTGCCTGGCGCTTACGCTCAATCGTCGTGAGCCCAGCGTCTGATACCCCGGTGCGGTTGCGCGGGGTGTGCAAACGGTACGGCTCGGGCGCCGCCGCGACCACCGCCGTCACCCAACTCGACCTCGAGGTGCACACCGCCGAGGTGCTGGCTCTGCTCGGCCCCAACGGCGCGGGCAAGACGACGACCGTGGAGATGTGCGAGGGCTTCGTACGGCCCGACGCCGGCACCATCGAGGTGCTTGGGCTGGACCCGATCACGGACAACGCGCGGCTGCGACCGCGCATCGGCGTGATGCTGCAGGGCGGCGGGGGCTATCCCGCGGCGCGGGCGGGCGAGATGCTGAACCTGGTGGCGTCCTACGCCGCTGACCCACTGGACCCGCAGTGGCTGCTGGACACCCTCGGTCTCACCGACGCCGCCCGCACCACCTACCGACGGCTCTCCGGTGGTCAGCAGCAACGACTCGCGCTGGCCTGCGCGCTGGTCGGCCGGCCGGAGTTAGTCTTCCTCGACGAGCCCACCGCGGGTCTGGACGCCCAGGCACGAATCCTGGTGTGGGAGTTGATCGATGCGCTGCGTCGCGACGGCGTCACCGTCGTGCTGACCACGCACCAGCTCAAGGAGGCCGAGGAATTGGCCGATCGGTTGGTCATCATCGACCACGGCGTGACGGTGGCCGCCGGAACGCCGACGGAGTTGACCCGTAGCGGCGCCAAGGGCCAACTCCGGTTCAGCGCTCCACCGCGACTCGACCTGACGCTGCTGGTGTCGGCGCTGCCCGAGGGCTACCTGGCGTCAGAGGCCACGCCCGGCGAGTATCTGGTCGAGGGCGACGTCGATCCGCAGGTGCTGGCCACGGTCACCGCGTGGTGCGCCCAAATCGATGTGCTGGCCACCGATTTGCGGGTCGAGCAGCGCAGCCTCGAAGACGTGTTCCTCGAGCTGACCGGTCGGGAGTTGCGCTCATGACCGCGCCGACGAAGAAGCAGAGCGCAGCGATGCTGAGGAGCGGTGCCGATGACTGAGTCACACTTCACCGCAGGCACTTTCGCCCCGAATCCTCGGCCCGCGGCGGTGCCGAAAATGTTGGCCGCGCAATTCGGGCTGGAGTTGAAGCTGCTGCTGCGCAATGGCGAGCAGCTGCTGCTGACCATGTTCATCCCGATCACGCTGCTGGTCGGTCTGACGCTGCTGCCGCTGGGATCCTTCGGCACCCATCGCGCCGCGACGTTCGTCCCGGTGATCATGGCGTTGGCCGTGATCTCGACGGCATTCACCGGGCAGGCGATCGCCGTCGCGTTCGATCGTCGGTACGGTGCCCTCAAGCGACTGGGTGCGACAGCGCTGCCGGTATGGGGCATCATCGCCGGCAAGTCGGCGGCGGTGGTCACGGTGGTGTTTCTGCAGTCGATCATCCTGGGCGCCATCGGTTTTGCGCTGGGCTGGCGGCCGCATCTGCTCGGCCTGATCCTGGGCGCGGCGGTCATCGCGCTGGGTACCGCGACGTTCGCGGCGCTTGGGCTGCTGCTCGGCGGCACCCTGCGGGCCGAGATCGTGCTGGCGTTGGCCAACTTGTTGTGGTTCGTGTTCGCCGGACTCGGCGCGCTGACGGTCGAATCCGGAATGGTCGGCTCCGCCGTCAAGTGGGCGGCGCGGCTCACGCCGGCCGGGGCGCTGGCAGAATCACTTTCTCGCGCAATGAGCTTGTCGGTGGACTGGTTCGGCGTGCTGGTGCTCGTCGTGTGGGGCACGCTGGCCGGGCTGGCGGCGCTGCGCTGGTTCCGATTCACCTGACCCGGCCCTACTACGAGGCGTAGTTTTCGTTGCCCTACGATCGGGCGATGCCTGTCGGGCAATCACTGCGACGGTGGTCGCGACCCAGCGTGCGCACGCAGCGCGTCATCGCGGCGCTCGTCGTTCTGACCCAGGGCGGAATCGCCGTCACCGGGGCGATCGTCCGCGTGACCGCATCAGGCCTGGGCTGTCCCACCTGGCCGCAATGCTTCCCGGGCAGTTTCACACCGGTCGCTCACTCCGAAGTGCCGCGAATCCACCAGGCCGTCGAATTCGGCAATCGGATGATCACATTCGCCGTGGTGCTCACCGCTGCACTCGCGGTGGTCGCGGTCATCCGGGCCCACCGACGGCGCGAGGTGCTCTTCTATGCCTGGCTGATGCCGGCGTCGACGGTACTGCAGGCGGTGATCGGCGGTATCACCGTGCGGACCGGCCTGTTGTGGTGGACCGTCGCCATCCACCTGCTGACGTCCATGACCATGGTCTGGCTGGCGGTGCTGCTCTTCGTGAAGGTGGGCCAGCCCGACGACGGTGTGGTCGAGGATCGGATCGCCCGCCCGCTGCGGATGCTGACGGCACTGAGCGCGCTGACGCTGGCAACGGTGCTGCTAGCCGGCACCCTGGTCACCGCCGCGGGGCCGCATGCCGGTGACACCAGCCCGAACCGGGTCGTGCCGCGATTGCGCATCGAGATCACCACGTTGGTGCACGCGCACTCGTCGCTGCTGATCGCCTACCTGGCGCTGCTGGTCGGCCTCGGCTTCGGGCTGGTGGCCGTGCGTGCCGCGCGGCCGGTGCTGATCCGCCTGGGCGTTCTGCTGATCGCGGTGTTCGGACAGGCCGCCGTCGGGACCGTCCAGTTCTACACCGGGGTCCCCGCGGCGCTGGTCGCCGCGCACGTCGCCGGTGCGGCGATCTGCACCGCCGCCACCGCGGCGTTATGGGCCTCGATGCGAGAGCGGACCCAGCCCCAACCGGCCGAGGGCTGATTCAACGCCCAGCGCAAATTGGCGCTGCGCGTGGTCGCGGGCCTCGCCTTCGAGCAGACCCCAACCCAACGACGGCCCAACCAGATCCAGCTCCGCCAGTTCGGCGTCACCGGCTTCTTCGATCACGTCCGCGCGGGCGTACAGCAACTCGTCGACGCCGATCCCGATCTGGTCGGCGGCCGCTTGCAGGGCGGACCGCCCGAGGTCCCACAGCTCGAAATCGGCATCAACCGCGGACGTTTCGACGAAAGCATGGGACTGGACACCGCAGATGAATACCAGCGCCGTACGCTCCGCGGAGGCCGAGGGTCGACGGCCCCGCAGCACGGGAACCCCGGCGCGGTCGAGGTCGCGCAGATGACGACGACCGGCGTTCCAAGCGACCACCTCGGGCGCGTTCAACACGTTGCGCATGCGCTTGGTCCACGGCAAAAACTCGGCGTGATCGCTGCTGCTGCGCAGGATCACCAGATCGGCGTCGAGCGTGCGCGGGTCGTCCCAGGGCAGCCAGTGTGCATGCAGGCCGCGCACGCGCAGCGCAGCCACCAGGCCGGCGTCATCGCCGTCCGCCCGGCCGGCCAGCACGATCCGGGGATGACGAATGTCGGGGCGGGCCAACTTCATGCGGACTCCATGCATGCGGATGATAGTCACCATGCACGCAATCGAAATCGCCGAAAACGGCGGTCCGGAAGTCCTGCGCTACGTCGAGACCTCAGAGCCGGCACCGGGGCCGGGTCAGGTTCTGATCAAGGCCGAGGCGGTCGGCGTCAACTACATCGACACCTATTTCCGCTCCGGCAGCTATCCCCGCAAGTTGCCGTTCGTGCTGGGCAACGAGGTAGCCGGGACGGTCGCCGCAGTGGGCGAGGGCGTCACCAATCCGAGCATCGGCGACCGAGTTGCGACCGCCGTCTCAGTCTCCGGTTCGTACGCGGAATTCAGCACGGCGCCAGCACAATTCGCCGCTCACGTGCCGTCGGAGATCGACCTGGACGTGGCGGCTTCGGCCCTGCTGAAGGGTTTGACGGCGCATTACCTGATCACGTCGGTGTACCCCGTGCAGTCCGGTGACACGGTGCTGGTGCATGCCGGGGCCGGTGGAGTCGGGCTGATTCTGACGCAGTGGCTGGCGCATCGGGGCGCTCGGGTGATCACGACGGTCTCGACACCGGAGAAAGCTGAGCGGTCGCGGCAGGCCGGCGCGGCCGAGGTGCTGGATTACCCGGGCGACGATCCGGCCGCTTTCGGCAGACAGATTCGCGACCTGACCGACGGGTCCGGTGTGGCGGCGGTGTACGACGGTGTCGGGGCGACCACCTTCGATGCCAGCCTGGCCAGCCTGGCCGTGCGGGGAACGCTGGCGCTGTTCGGCGCGTCCAGCGGCCCGGTTCCGCCCGTCGACCCGCAACGGCTCAACGCGGCCGGTTCGGTGTTCCTGACCCGGCCGGGACTGGTGCACTTCACCCGCACCGGCGAGGAATTCGCTTGGCGCGCAGGCGAATTGTTCGATGCGATCGCCGACGGGTCGGTGTCCGTGGAGGTCGGTCACCGCTACCCGCTGGCCGAGGCCGCGCAGGCGCACCGCGACCTGCAGGGCCGTCAGACCATCGGTTCGATCGTGCTTACTCCGTAGCGGCTGTTAGCCGCCCCACTTGGCGCCTTCGGCGGCGTCGCGGGCCATCATCGACGTGGTGTTGTTCTCATGGGTGCCCGCCATCGCACGATAGGACAGCACCAACTGCTCCATCGCCTGGTTCCACTGCACCTGCCAGGCCTGATAGCTCATCCCGGTGTCACCCTGCCACCCCGACTGCAACGCAGCCTGCTCGGCAGAGATATCGGCACCCAGGCTCTGCAACGTGCCCGCATAACCCGCCATATCGGCCGAGTGCGCCAGCATCGCCGGGTAGTTGTACATGATCTGTGACATCACAAACCCTTTCGACTCAGAAGGTTTCGGCTCAGAAGCCCGGGTAGCTGCTCGCCGCAGCGGCATCCGCGGCCACATACGTGCCCGCCGCGTCACCCAGGTTGGCCTGAGCGATATCCAACAGCGAGTTCACCTTCGCCGCCGCCGCCACAAACCGCGCATGCGCCGCCTGAAACGCCGCCGCACCATCACCGGCGTTAAACGCCTGCGACGCCATCGCCTCCTGCTCGGCCTGACCAATCGTCGACCGCATCAACCCCGCCTTGGCCCCAAACGCCGACTGCGACGCCACCAACTGCGGGATGTGAGCATCCAACAAACTCATCCCAAAAATCCTTTCGTCACCCGATTACCGTTGCCACACTGCGACATTCAGTTGTCATTGCCCTTCCCCGGCGACTCGTCCGAAGACCAGGTGTTCGGCAGCATCGGCATGCGCGGACCGTTGCCGAGACCGTCGTCGGTAAGCGTAGCCAACCCGGAAGCCTGCTCGCTGCTCTTCGACACCGTGCCGGCGAAACCCAGCGGCCCGGCGCCGCGGTCCGACGATTCCGTGGGCGCGCTCCAGTCCGGGTCGACGTCGACGTTCATGTCGGCGAATTCGTCGGCGTGATCGCGCTGCCGTGCGCGCCGTCTACGCCGGGTGGAACTCTGAGCCGCGGCAGCGGCTGCGGCCGCGGCCATCTCTGGCGCCTTGGACGCACCACGCGACGTCGGCTCTTGCGTTTTGGCTTGTGAGCCGAGCCCTGCGCCTATCGTCGGGCCGCCGACGACGTACGGCGGCGAAAACCCCGGTCCTGCGCCCGGCGGCGACGGCGCGGCGGGTGCCGCCGGGGCGGCCGGTGCGCTCGCGGCAGTTGCCGACGTGGGCGTCGGGGCCGGAGCGCTGGGAGCCACCGACGACGCGAGGACCGCTGGTGCCGGGGCAACCGGAAACAGCAGCGGCGCGGCGACCGGATCGATCGGTAGCGGGATCACCGGGTGCGCGAGCGCACCCAGCCCGGCCAACCCTGCAAGACCGGCTCCGAGTGGCGCGAGTGCCGGTGCGGCGAGCGCGAACACCGCAGGGCTCTGCGACAGGAAAATCGCGACTTCTTCGATGTGAATCGGAAAGTCGAACAGCTGCCAGCTGATGAACCATTGAATGGCTTGGACAGGGTTCGTCGCAAGAAGGTGCCCGAAGTACTGGAAGTCCTCGGTGAGCTCAAGGGTTCGTGCAACCCAGAAGGACGCCTCACCCGGGTACACGTAAGAGTCGTAGGTCGCCCCGTTGAGCGTGCCCTGCGCGGGATCCCAGGTATAGCCGAAGTGTTGCAACCATTGCGCGATCGCGTTGTCGAATGGCGTGTCGATCGTCGGATCGTGGGCCAGCTGACTGTTGCCGATGCCGAATTTCTCGAGGAAGTTTTGCAGCCACTGCGGGATACCGAGCGGGTTGTCGCCGTTGAGCCCGCTGTATGGGTCACCTTTTTCCGCGGCTTGAGCCGCGTCGTTGGATTTCATAATCGGCGGCGCGGCATCCGCGGCCGGCGTCGCCGCGACCGCGGTGTCGGCGACTGTCTGGTAGGTGCTCATCGTGGTCGCGGCCTGCACCCACATCCGCAGGTAGTCGGCCTCATTGAGCGCAATCGGAATCGTGTTGATACCAAAGAAATTCGTCGCCTGCAGCACCCCGTGCACAACGTGATTGGTGGCCAGCTCCGGCAGAGTCGGCATCGTCACCAGCGCCGCGGTGTATGCGGCAGCGGCGGTTTCGTGCTGATTGGCTGCCGCGGCGCTGTCGGCGCCGGCCTGGGTGAGCCAGGCCAGGTACGGCACGTACGCCGACACAAACGACTCCGCGCTCGGCCCCTGCCAGGCGCCGGCCTGCACCTCGGCCAGCACCTCGCTCAACTCTTCGGCCACCGAGGTGTATTCGGCACTCAGGGAGGTCCACGCCCCCGCAGCCTCGAGCAGCGAGCTGGGCCCAGGACCACTGCTCAACAACGCTGAGTGCACCTCGGGCGGCGCGGCCATATAGATGGGCGCCGTCATTGTCAGCCCCAGACGCCGTGATACGACGCCGCGGCGGCGGCGTCGCGTGCGGCATAGCTTGCGCCCGACTCGGCGACCCCGACGCCGGAGCGCCCTAGCTCCTCGGCGCCCTGCTCGGCGGCCGCGGCGTGTTGACCACCGAGCAGGCTGAATCCGGCAGCGGTCTGCAACGACACAGGGTCGGCGGCGGCCGGTATCACGGCGGTGATCAGCGGTGCCGAACCAGCCTGAGCCGAGGCCAGCCGCGCGGTCAAAGCTTCGATGCGCGCGCTCGCAGCCGCGAGACCTTCAGGAACGACGCGCAAAGTCATGACAGCCCTCCGTCACCGTGATGAACATGATTTTCATTAACATTTTTAGCACACCACGGTGGGTTTCGAAACTCGAAACGGCTAGAGCGAGTCCGCGAGTTGTCGATAGCCGGGCCCCGCCAAGCGCTGCACGGCATCAGCCAGCTCGCCGCTCATCGGATGGACCTCCGAAGTTTCACCCGAAAAATGCTGCAGCTCTACATCTTTCGAATAGTAATGGGACTGTTCGGCCATGCGCTCGACCGCCGCCGAGTCGACCTCGATGCCGAAATGCGGCGCTACCCGCTGCCATACCGCGCGGGGCAATTCGGCGTAGTCGACGCAGATCCGGCGCGGCGGCCCAGCCGCGGCCGAGGACAGCATCGAACCCAGGGCGCGAGCCGCGAATTCCTCTCGCGTCATGGTCGGCACGGCCGCCGGGTCGATGCCGAACCGCAGCGCGGTCTGCATGGGCGGCACCTGGTACCCCAGCCAGCCCGGGGGCTTCGCCAGCAGCGAAGCCACCACGTGCACCGGGTCACGCTGTATCCAGGCCCAGGGTGTGTTCGGAAAGGCCGCGGTGAGGATCTCCTGTCGGCGGATGTTCCAGCTGGTGCACTTGAGCACGAGGTGCTGTTCGTCGCCGTGCCGGCGGCGGCCCAACGCGCGGACTAGTAGGCGCACGACTTGGACGAGCGTCGCCCCGTCGACGCGTGCCGGGTCGAGGGCCAACAACGCATTCAGCGGCGAAGGCTCGGCGATCACCACGACCCCCGGCATCGTGGCGAGCAGTCGGGACACCAGCGTCGATCCGCAGCGCGAAAAATGAAAGATCAGGCCGGCCGGATCAAGTGAGGGTTCACCGTCGAGGGCCACCAGCGCGTCGAGTCCGGTTCTGACGAGCGGCTTCGCCCGCGGCCCGGTAGACCAGCGGCCGACGGTCTGGTCGAAGAATGGCTCGACGAACCGTTCCGCAGACAGGTCAGCCCAATCCACGGTTGGTGTGGACCTGGACAGGTCGAACCGGACCGGCGTCCACCGGGCGAGGTCGGCGACTTCCATCAGTCGTCCGGCAACCGGAGAAGGAAGCCCTGCAAGATCAGTGTTCGGGCGAGGTCGATGCGCTGAGCATCCGACAGCCCTGGAAGTTCCGAAATCCTAAACGGCTCGGCACTTTTCGCCAGGTAATGCAGGGCGCCCCGGTGGTCGGAAGTAGAAGTGACTGCCGACTTGGCGAAGTGCAGGGTCACCGCATCCCCGCTCTCGGTCACTCGCGCATACAGCGGCTGCACCTTCATCACCCACGTCGCCTCGTGGATCGCGACGGCGTCGGAGAAGCCCGATCTCGGCGGTCGACACAGGCCCCGCCCGACCAGGTCGGCTTCCAGCGAATCGAGGCCTCCGGCAATGGCGTCCGGCCGCTCCAGGATGTCGGCGATCCCGCGCACGAGGCCGCCGAGCCCGGTCCGCACGCCCGGGTCGGACAGAAACCGCGGCGGCAACTGGGTATGCAACAGGTCCTCGGAGCTGCTCAGCGCGTTGAGAATTCGAGTCGCCAATAGCGAAAGCGTGGGCGCGTGCAGGCCGACCGTCAGGTGCACCGACAATTCCAACGCTGACTCGGCCGCGTGAACACGGCCGCGCGGCACGTACAGCACATCGCCGGTTTCCAGGCGGACGTCGACAGGGGCCGGGAGTTCGGCCGCAGTAATCGGCGGGTGGCTTGCCATCTCGTGCGGCGGCACGTCGATACCCTCGTAGAGATGCCAGATCTTGGATCCCTGGAGCTGCACGATCAAGGCGTCGTGATCGTCGAAATGTGCGACGAAGCCTTGCGATTGGGGTGGCGTGAAGTACGCGTTGACCTGCGCCGCGAAGTTCAGCTCGACGTCGACGGACTGCGACAGCTCGGCTAGCGGACGCACATACCGCTGGACACTCTCCAGCACGATGGTGTAGCCATCGGCAAAGTCCTGGCCGATGGCCGCGACATCGAAGCTGCCGTCGGCGAGCCGGTAGAGATACTGTTCTTTGCGCTCGGCCTGCCGGACGAGGC
Source organism: uncultured Actinomycetota bacterium (assembly GCA_963822655.1). GTDB lineage: Bacteria > Actinomycetota > Actinomycetes > Mycobacteriales > Mycobacteriaceae > Mycobacterium. Next base: position 412,896 of record CAWGIJ010000005.1, on the reverse strand, counting down.
TGACCAGCGATAGATGCGGACGGTAGGCGGCCAGGAGTTCGTCGACGTCGCCCGCGCCTTCGCAGAGCCTGTTCAGATAGTCCGGGCGGCCTCGGTTCACGTGGTAGTGCGTGACCCCCCAGATTTCGTTGAGAAATGCGTCAAGTGTGATCGGTGCGAGCAACCAGTCGAGCGAAAGCTCTTGCGCCATCAGCTGTTATCCGCCACTCGCGCCAGAAATCCGCTGACGATCAACGTTCTGGCGAGATCCGTCTGCTGCTCGGCACGCAGTCCGGGTATTTCGTCGACACGAAAGGGCTCGACGCTTCGCGCGACGAATTGCATCGCGGCTTCGTGGTCAGCGCCGGCGTTGATCGAAAGGCTGGCGAACTGCAGCGTGACGCCGTCGTCGAGGACCTTCGCCCGCGCGTACAGCGGTTGGTGTTTCATCACCCACGTCTGGCCGTCAATGCTGTTGGCGCTGGCGATCTTCCCGACCGGCGGGCACTTGCCGCGGCGCACCAGCACGTCGGCCAGCAAGCCGAGCCCGCCTGCAAGCGCTGCCGAATCATCCACTCCCGCAAGTGCTTCGCGGATAAGTTCGCTAAGCGCGGCGCCGAGGTGCGGGTCGTCGAGATGGTGGGCCGGCAGTTGAGCGTTCAGTCGGTCGTCACGAAAGCTGTGTGAGTAAAGCGCCCCGATGGCCAGCATCAATACGGTAGGCGCGTGGATGCCCACCGTCAGATGGACGGATGTCTCGGAATGGGTCTCGGCCTCGTGCACGCGACCGCGCGGCACGTAGAGAACGTCACCAGGTTCCAGCCGCAAATACGTTGGCGCCGGAAGGCTTTCGAGTACGACGGCTTTGTCGCTGTCACGCTGGATTTCCCGTGGTGGCCGATCGGCGCCTTCGTACAGATGCCAGGTCTTGGATCCCCGAAGCTGCAGGATCATGACGTCGTGGTCGTCATAGTGCGGGACGAGTCCGCTTGATTCCGGCGGCGTGATGTAGGCGTTCACCTGCACCGGAAAGTTCAGCTCGACCTCGAGCGCGCGGGCCAGGGTGCCGATGTTGCGGACGTACTGCTCGATGCCGTCGACCACAACGGTGTACCCGTCATCGAAGTCGCTACGAACACCAGCGATGTCGAGGCTGCCCTCCGCCAGTCGGTAGTTGTCCGGCCCCTTCTTGTCCTTGCCGCGGACCAGTCGCAGCGCGGATGGCTCGTGGCGGAGCAGTTCCAGAAGGGCGTCGACTGTTGACGACGACGGGAGAAGGCTGTCGAAATGGCCGGCGTTGCGGCCAGCGATGTGGCGGTGGGCGTTGCCCCAGATCTCGCCAAGAAACATGTCGACGGGCAGCGGATCGAGCAACCAGGCCAGCGACAAATCGGCGTGAACGCCCGGTGAGCGCTGCCCCATCAGTCGTGTTCTTCCGCCTCGCCGCCGGTGTTCCAGGTGCCCGGCACCATCGGCAGCACCGCTCCGCTGCCGAACTCGTCATGGTCGAGCGTAGCCAGACCTGCTGCCGCCGAGGCGCTTTTGTGCCCTGAGCCGCTGAAACCGAGGGGCCCGGCTCCGCGATCCGACGTCGCCGTCGATCCACCCAATGGCTCCGCCCAGTCCGGATCGACATTGATATTCATTTCCATAAACTCGTGAGCGTACCCGCGCATCCCGATCCGGCGGCGGCGTCGCGACCCTTGCCGATCGCGCGCGGCCGCAGTGGCGGCGGCTGCCGCGGCGAAGGGCTCGGCCGCCTTCTTCTTGTCTCCCGCCCCGGCGGTGCTGGCCATCCCGGAACCCGCTCCGATCCGGGGCGGTCCCACCGCATACGGCGGGACGAACCCGGGACCCGGCGGCGGTGGCGGTGGCGACGCCGGCACCGAACTGGGAACAGTGCTTGCCGGGGACGCCGGCGCCGAGGCCGACGTCGGTGCGGGTGCAGTCCCCGGAGCACCGACAACGGTCGGACTGGCTGTCGCCGCCGGCAGTGTTGTCTGTGGTGTGGCAGCGGGCGCTTCGGACAGCGGCGCGCCATCGGGCTGGATCGCAGCCAACGCCCCCAAACCGCCCAATCCGCCCGCCGTGACCGGTACAAGGAGCGGAGCCGCGAGGATTGCGGGAAACGCCTGGACAAACTCGATGACGTGACCGAATTCGTCGGATGCCAGTCCCCCGATGTCGGCGAACAACTGGGTGAGACCTTGGACGGGGTTTTGCTCGATCAGCCCGATGTCTCTCCGCAAAGTCTGCGTGACCTCAGTAATTCGGTTGAGGTACCAGAACAGGTTGTAGGGGTCACCCGAGTCGTTGTCGATGATCGGCAGCGTCGAGCCGCCGCCATCGCCGCCGAACTCACCGTCTGCGGGCTGGGGGTTGACGATCTGCGGCGCCACGTCGGTCTGCGGCGCTGCGGCCAGCGCCATTGTCGACACCGTCTGGTAGACCGTCATCGTGGTGGCCGCCTCGACCCACATGCGGGCGTAGTCGGCCTCGTTGAGCGCGATCGGAATCGTGTTGATGCCAAAGAAATTCGTCGCCATCAATACCCCGTGCACGACGTGGTTGGTGGCGAGCTCGGGCATCGTGGGCATCGCGGCCAACGCGGCGGTGTACGCGCCGGCCGCCGTCTCGTGTTGGGCGGCTTCGGTGGCGCTCTTGGCGCTGGCCTGCATCAGCCAGGCCAGGTAAGGCACGTGCGCCGCAACGTAACGCTCGGCACTCGGGCCCTGCCACGCCGCGGCTTGCACTGCGGCCAGCACTTCACTGAGTTCGTCGGCCACCGAGGCGTACTCGCCGCTCAACGCGCTCCACGCGCTCGCGGCAGCCAGTAGCGAGCCGGGTCCCGGCCCGCTGCTCAATAGTGCCGAATGCACTTCGGGCGGCGCCGCCATCCAGACCGGCGCGGTCATGACCCCACATCCAGTACCGAAGCGGCACACATGATCGGGGTCACGAGCAGAGTCAATACGACACGATGTCGTAGTACAAGACGGGTGGGGGGTATATGCGCTGCTGGGAGCTAGTGCTCGCGCGGCAACCAGGTGGTCGGAAGCATCGGCATGCTCGGTCCCCCGCCGAAGCCCTCGTCGGTCAGTGTCGCCAAGCCGGTGGCCGGCTCGCTGCCCGTGGTCCCGGTCCCGGAGAACCCCAGTGGGCCCGCTCCCCGATGAGAGGTGGCCGTCTCGTCCCAATCGGGCTCGACGTCGACATCCATGTCCATGAATTCGTGGGCGTGGGAATGCAGCCGCGCACGCCGACGCCGTCGCGTCCGAGGCAGGTCTTTCGCACCGGCCGCCACTCCGGCGGCTGCTGCGGGCGCCCTGGAAGCGCCGCGCGACGTCGGCTCGTGCGTCTTGGCCTGCGCGCTGAGCGCCGACGCCAGCGGTGCACCGCCCACTGCGTACGGCGGCGAGAAGCCCGGACCGGGGCCCGGCGGCACGCCGCCGGACGCGCTGACCGTGCTCGGCGCTGGGGCGCTGGACACCGCGGGAGCGTGCCCGCCGCTGGTGCCCACGCTGCCGGCGCTGGACACCGACGGCGTCGCCCCGACGGGCGCGGCGGTGGCCGTCGGGGTCGGGAGGGCCGCGGCGGTCGGGACCGGCACCGTCGAGATTCCGGCGAGTCCGGCCAGCCCGCCGACGCCCGCCACGAAAGTGGCCGGAACGACGAGCGCCAGCAGAAACGGCGCCGCCTGCACCAACGGCCAGAACAGCACGATCGTGTGAAAGACGGTCCAGCCGAGCGCCGTGGCCAGGGTCGGCGACAGACCCGGGAATACCGACTGCAACGCATTGGCCACTCCGGTGGCGAACGGGACCGCGGGAAATGGCCAGCCGTTCGGATAGAGCAATTCGCCCAGCGGCTGCGCGAAACCCTGGGTGTAGTCGTGCAGCAGCGCCGCCAGCCGGTCCTGCCAGGACGTGTCCGCGGTACCGGCCACCGATTGCTGCGTCGTCGCGGCTTGTGTTGTCGCAGAACCGAATTCGCCACCGGGCGTCAGGATCTGCGGTGCGGGCTCGGCTGGCGCCAACGCGGCCAGAGCGGATCCTGCGACGGCCTGGTACGTGCTCATCGTGGTAGCTGCCTGCACCCACATTCGCGCGTAGTCGGCCTCGTTGAGCGCGATCGGAATCGTGTTGATGCCAAAGAAGTTCGTCGCCGTCAGAACCCCGTGCACGATGTGGTTGGTGGCGAGCTCCGGCAGCGTCGGCATCGCGGCCAGCGCGCCGGTATAGGCCGCGGCCGCGGTTTCGTGCTGGACGGCGACGGCCGCGCTGTCGGCGCTGGCCCGTGTCAGCCAGGCCAGATACGGCGCGTGGGCGGCAACGTACCGCTCGGCGCTCGGGCCCTGCCACGCGCCGGACTGCACACCCGCCAGCATGGCGGTCAACTCGTCGACCACGTCGGCGTATTCGGTGCTCAGCGCCGACCAGGCCGCCGCAGCGGTCATCAACGAGCCGGGACCGGGTCCGCTGCTGAGCAACGTCGAGTGGACTTCGGGAGGCAACGCCATCCAGATCGGGGCCGTCACCGACCGCCACCAATTTCTGGGCTGCAATCAACCGTCGATGAGATCACGACGGCATTGAAAACTACGTCGCGTCGTAGTCGCAAGACCCCGTCGGGGTACTGGGGTATTCGCAGGTCCGGGACCTGTGGCGGAGGATCAGACCCGCAGCAGCGTCGGCAACGCGAGCGCCGAATCGACCGCGAGCGCGCAGAACACCACGGCCAGGTAGTTGTTCGACTGCAGGAACAGTCGCAGCGGCTTGACCGGTTCGCCGCGGCGCACGCCCGCGTACAGCTGGTGGGCCATCGCCAGGAACCACGCGCCCGCCACCACCGCCACCGCCGCGTACAGCCAGCCCGGCGGCCAGCGCCAGCGCCAGCGTCGCCAGCACGTCAGCCAGGTGTAGATCAGGATCTGCTTGGTGACCTGCCGCTCGGTGGCCACGGCCGGCAGCATCGGCACGCCGGCGGCCCGGTAGTCGTCCTTGTAGCGCATCGCCAGCGCCCAGGTGTGCGGCGGCGTCCAGAAGAAGATGATCGCGAACATCACCAGCGCGGGCCACCGAATGGTGCCGGTGACCGCCGACCAGCCGATCATCACCGGCATGCAGCCCGCCGCGCCGCCCCAGACCACGTTCTGCGACGTGCGGCGCTTGAGCAGCAGCGTGTAGACGAAGACGTAGAACGCGATCGTGGCGACGGCCAGCACGCCGGAGAGCAGGTTGGTCGTCCACCACAGCCAGGCGAACGAGCCCGACGCTCAGCAGCAGGCCGAACACCAGCGCATTGCCGGGTCGGCACGGCGGCGCGGGCCAGCGGCCGGCGCGCGGTCCGCTTCATCACCTTGTCGATGTCGGCGTCGGCCACGCAGTTCAGCGTGTTGGCACCCGCCGGCGGCCAGCATGCCGCCGACCAGCGTGTTGAGGATCAGCAGCGGGTTCACCGCTGCCGCGGTGGGCCAGCAGCATCGCCGGAATCGTGGTGACCAGCAACAGCTCGATCACGCGCGGCTTGGTCAGCGCCAGGTACGCCAGCAATGTGCCGCGTGACTCGGCTCGGCGCGAACGCGCTCGCGAATGCTCACGCAATGACTCCTCGGATCGCAGCAGCGCGCAGCTTCTACTACAGACGATGGTAGACGGGACTTGCTCAGCATGCACCGCAGTGCCTATCGACAGCCAATCGCCATGGTTCGGCCGCACAACACGCAGTTGACGGCAACTGAACGATCGGCGGTCCGAAATATGCGCTGACACGTCAGCAACGTTCCGGCACTAGGGTGGACATAAGGATCAGTCTGCCGACCCGAGGATTTCACTCACGTGACCACACTCGAAGACATCTCCGACCCTCACCCGCCCCCACCACCCCGACGATTGGACCGACGTCGATTCGGCGTCCGTCGACACCGTGCGGGTGCTGGCCGCCGACGCGGTGCAGAAGGTCGGCAACGGCCATCCCGGGCACGGCGATGAGCCTGGCGCCGCTGGCCTACACGCTGTTCCAGCGTGCAGATGCGGCACGACCCGAGCGACACCCACTGGCTGGGCCGCGACCGCTTCGTGCTGTCGTGCGGGCACAGCAGCCTGACGCTGTACATCCAGCTCTATCTGGGCGGCTTCGGCCTCGAGCTGTCCGACATCGAGTCGCTGCGCACGTGGGGCTCGAAGACGCCGGGGCACCCGGAGTTCCGCCACACCAAGGGCGTGGAGATCACCACCGGCCCGCTGGGCCAGGGCCTGGCGTCGGCGGTCGGGATGGCGATGGCGGCGCGCTACGAGCGCGGCCTGTTCGACCCCGACGCCGCACCGGGCACCAGCCCGTTCGACCACTACATCTACGTGATCGCCTCCGACGGCGACATGGAAGAGGGCGTGACCTCCGAGGCATCGTCGCTGGCCGCGGCGCCCAGCAGCTCGGCAACCTCATCGTGTTCTACGACCACAACCAGATCTCCATCGAGGACGACACCAACATCGCGCTGTCCGAGGACATCGCTGCCCGCTACCGCGCCTACGGCTGGCACGTGCAGGAGGTCGAGGGCGGCGAGAACGTCGTCGGCATCGAAGAGGCCATCGCCAAGGCGCAAGGCCGTCACCGACAAGCCGTCGTTCATCTCGGTGCGCACGATCATCGGCTACCCGGCGCCGAAGCTGATGAACACCGGCAAGGCGCACGGCGCGGCGCTCGGCGACGAAGAGGTCGCCGCGGTCAAGAAGATCCTCGGCTTCGACCCCGACAAGAAGTTCGAGGTGCGCGACGAGGTCATCGCGCACACCCGCAAGCTGGTGCAACGCGGCAAGGAAGCCCACGAGAAGTGGCAACGCCGAGTTCGACGCGTGGGCCGAGCGCGAGCCCGAGCGCAAGAAGCTGCTGGACCGGCTGACCGCCCAGGAGCTGCCCGACGGCTGGGACGCCGACATCACGCACTGGGAGCCCGGGATCCAAGCCGCTGGCCACCCGCGCCGCGTTCGGCAAGGTGCTCAACGACGTCGGCCCGCAACCTGCCCGAGCTGTGGGGCGGCTCGGCCGACCTGGCCGGCAGCAACAACACCACCATCGAGGACGTGAAATCGTTTGGCCCGCCGTCGATTTCGACGAAGGATTACTCGACCGACTGGTACGGCCGCATGCTGCACTTCGGCATTCGCGAGCACGCGATGGGCTCGATCCTGTCCGGCATCGTGCTGCACGGCCCGACCCGCGCCTATGGCGGAACGTTCCTGCAGTTCTCGGACTACATGCGTGCCGCGGTGCGGCTGGCGTCGCTGATGGACATCGACACGATCTACGTGTGGACGCACGACTCGATCGGCCTCGGCGAAGACGGCCCGACCCACCAGCCGATCGAGCACCTCGCCGCGCTGCGGGCTATCCCCCAGCTGTCGGTGGTCCGCCCGGCGGACGCCAACGAGACCGCGTACGCGTGGCGCACGGTTCTGGCCCGCGGCAACGGCAGCGGCCCGGTCGGATTGATCCTGACCCGCCAGGGTGTGCCGATTCTCGAGGGCACCAGCTACGAAGGCGTGGCCAAGGGCGGCTACATCCTCGGTGACGCCGGCGGCGACGAGCCCGACGTGGTGCTGATCGGCACCGGCTCCGAGGTTCAGCTGGCCGTCGCGGCGCAGAAACTGTTGGCGGACAAGGACATTGTCGCGCGCGTGGTGTCGATGCCGTGCGTCGAATGGTTCGAGTCGCAGTCCGACGAGTACCGCAACAGCGTGCTGCCGCCGTCGGTGTCCGCGCGCGTTGCCGTCGAGGCGGGCATCGCGCAGAGCTGGCACAAGCTGGTCGGCGACACCGGCGAGATCGTTTCGATTGAGCACTATGGGGAATCCGCTGACGACAAGACTTTGTTCCGCGAGTTCGGGTTCACCCCGGAAGCTGTCGTCGACGCCGCTGAACGAACGATAGACAACTAACTGAAGGGTTTGCCATGACTCAGAATCCCAACCTCGCCGCTCTGTCCGCGGCGGGCGTGTCCGTGTGGTTGGACGACCTGTCCCGGCAGCGCCTGCAGTCCGGCAACCTGCAGGAGTTGATCGACACCAAAAGCGTCGTCGGCGTGACGACCAACCCGTCGATTTTCCAGAAGGCGCTGGCCGAGGGCGACGCATACGACGGTCAGGTGACCGAACTCGCCGAGCGCGGCGCCGACGTGGACGCGACCATCCGCACCGTGACCACCGATGACGTCCGTCACGCCTGCGACGTTCTGACGCCGCAGTGGGAGGCCTCCGACGGGGTCGACGGCCGGGTATCTATCGAGGTCGACCCCCGGTTGGCGCACGACGCCGACAAGACCGCCAAGCAGGCCATCGAGTTGTGGAAGATCGTCGACCGGCCGAACCTCTTCATCAAGATCCCCGCGACCGAGGACGGGCTGCCCGCCATCACCGCGACTCTGGCAGAAGGCATTTCCGTCAACGTCACGCTGATCTTCTCGGTGGAGCGTCACCGCGCGGTGATCGACGCCTACCTGGAGGGACTCGAGCAAGCCAAGACAGCTGGACACGACCTCTCCAAAATCCACTCCGTGGCGTCGTTCTTCGTCTCCCGGGTGGACACCGAGATCGACAAGCGCCTGGAGAAGATCGGATCGGACGAGGCGAAGGCCTTGCTCGGCAAAGCTGCCGTCGCCAACGCCCGGCTGGCGTACGCGGCTTACCAAGAAGCCTTCGTCGGCGGCGAGCGTTTCGCGGCGCTGGAGGCCGATGGAGCGCGGGTGCAGCGGCCGCTGTGGGCCTCGACCGGCGTCAAGAACCCCGACTACTCCGACACGCTGTACGTCACTGAGCTCGTCGCCCCGAACACCGTGAACACCATGCCGGAGAAGACGATCGACGCAGTCGCCGACCACGGTGAGGTAATCGGTGACACTGTCACTGGCACAGCCACTCTCGCCCAGGAAGTCTTCGACAAGCTCGACGCGATCGGGATCGATCTGACCGACGTGTTCTTGGTTCTGGAGAACGAAGGGGTGCAGAAGTTCGAGGAGTCCTGGACCGAGCTGCTCGAGGAGACTCAAAAGCAGCTCGACTCTGCCGACAAATGAGTTCAGCCGGAACCCGGACTGGTTCCGGGCAATGGCAGAACCCGTTGCGGGACAAGTGCGATAAGCGACTGCCCCGGATTGCCGGCCCGTGCGCCGTGGTGATTTTCGGTGTCACCGGCGATCTGGCCCGCAAGAAGGTCGTGCCGGCCATCTATGACTTGGCGAACCGGGGCTTGCTGTCGCCGACGTTCTCCCTCGTCGGGTTCGGCCGCCGCGATTGGGATGACGAAGCGTTCAGCAGCGAGGTCCTCCAACTCGTCAAAGACCACTCCCGCACGCCTTTTCGGCAGGTGATATGGGATCGGTTGGCTGAGGGCTGTCGATTCGTGCAGGGCGCGTTCGACGACGACCAGGCGTTCGACCGACTCGCCGAGACGCTAGAGAAGCTCGACGCCGACCGCGGCACCGGCGGCAATCACGGCTTCTACCTGGCCATCCCACCGAAGAGCTTTCCCGCCGTGCTCGAACAACTCCAACGAGCTGAGCTGGCAACGCCGTCCGAAGGCAGTTGGCGGCGGGTCGTCATCGAGAAGCCGTTCGGTCACGACCTGGACAGCGCACGCGAGCTGAACAAGGTCGTCAACAGTGTCTTCCCGGAGGAGTCGGTCTTCCGCATCGACCACTACCTGGGCAAGGAAACCGTTCAGAACATCATGGCGATGCGGTTCGCCAACCAGCTCTTCGATCCGATCTGGAACGCGCACTACGTCGACCATGTGCAGATCACCATGGCCGAAGACATCGGCCTCGGTGGACGCGGTGGCTACTACGACGGCATCGGGGCCGCCCGCGACGTGATCCAGAACCACCTGATGCAGCTGCTCGCGCTCACCGCGATGGAAGAACCGGTCAGCTTTCAGCCGTCGGAACTGCAGAGCGAGAAGATCAAGGTGCTGTCCGCGGTCAAACTCGCTGAGCCACTTGAGGAGACCACATCACGCGGCCAGTACACCGCGGGTTGGCAGGGCGGTGAGCACGTCGTTGGACTCCTCGACGAAGAAGGATTCTCGAAAGAGTCGACCACCGAGACGTTCGCGGCGATCACGCTCGAAGTCGACACCCGGCGCTGGGCAGGTGTGCCTTTCTACCTGCGAACCGGAAAACGATTGGGCCGCAGAGTGACCGAGATCGCCCTGGTTTTCAAGCGAGCTCCGCATCTGCCGTTCGACGCGACCATGACCGACGAGCTCAGCGCCAACGCGATCGTGATCCGGGTCCAGCCCGACGAGGGTGTCACGCTGCGATTCGGCTCCAAGGTGCCGGGCAACGCGATGGAAGTACGCGACGTCAATATGGACTTCTCCTACGGGGCCGCGTTCACCGAAGAATCACCCGAAGCTTACGAACGGTTGATCCTCGACGTGCTCCTCGGCGAGCCGTCGCTGTTCCCTGTTAACGATGAAGTCGAATTAGCCTGGGAGGCAATAGATCCCGCGCTCGACTATTGGGCCGAGCACGGGAATCCCGATCCGTACGAAGCTGGCACGTGGGGCCCGGCGTCGGCATTCGAGATGCTGCGCCGGACCGGACGCGAATGGCGGCGACCGTGATAATCGACCTAACCGAGACCAGCACCACCAAGATCAACAAGAAGCTCGACGCCCTGCGGGAACAGTCCGGCGCCGTCAACCTCGGTCGGGTGCTGACGTTGGTCATCGCGACGGACAACGAGACCCTTCTCGAAGAGTCCATCGAGGCCGCCAACGCGGCCAGCCACGAGCACCCGAGCCGGGTGATCGCGTTGACCACCGGGGATGCCGATGCCGCGGAGGCCCGATTGGATGCCCAACTCCGGGTCGGCGGTGACAGCGGCGCCGGGGAGGTAGTGGTGCTGCGACTTTCCGGACCGCTGGCCGGGCAGCACGCCAGCGTCGTCATTCCGTTTCTGCTGCCGGACATTCCGGTGGTGGCGTGGTGGCCGTGCGTGGCCCCGGACGTTCCGGCCCAGGATCCGTTGGGCCAGTTAGCGACTCGGCGCATCACCGATGCGACCAACGGAGTCGACCCGTTGTCGGCGATCAAGAGCCGGCTGCCCGGCTACACGCCCGGCGATACCGACCTGGCTTGGAGCCGCATCACCTACTGGCGGGCATTGCTCACCTCGGCGCTGGATCAGCCGCCCTATGAACCGATCACGTCGGCGCTGGTGTCCGGACTGAAGACCGAGCCGGCACTGGATGTGCTCGCGGGCTGGTTGGCCAGCCGCATCGACGGACCCGTGCGGCGTGCGGTCGGCGAGCTCAAGGTCGAGCTGATACGCAACACCGAGACGGTGACGCTGAGCAGACCGCAAGACGGTGCTACCGCCACGTTGAGCCGCACTTCGAAACCCGAGGCGCTGGTTCCCTTGCCGCGCAGGGAAACTGGCGAGTGCCTGGCCGAGGATCTGCGTCGACTGGACGCTGACCCCATCTACTTGTCAGCTTTGGAGGGTATCGACCGGGTGGAGTACGTATGAGCACAAGCGTCGAAAAGTTCGCCGACAGCGACGGGCTAGTTGCCGCGGCAGGCGAACGGTTGATCGGCGTCGTCGAGGCGGCGATCGCCGCCCGCGGGAACGCACTGATCGTGCTGACCGGCGGCGGCAACGGCAACAAGCTCATGCGTTTTCTTGCCACCGAGGCCGGGCGCATCGACTGGGCCAAGGTGCATCTGTTCTGGGGCGACGAGCGCTACGTCACCGAAGACGACGACGAGCGCAACGACAAGCAGGCACGTGCGGCGCTGCTCGACCACGTCGACATCCCGGCCCGTAACGTGCACCCGATGGCCGCCGCCGACGGCGAATTCGGCACAGACATCGCCGCGGCCGCACTGGCCTACGAGCAGATCCTGGCCGCGAACGCCGAGCCTGGCGATCCCGCGCCGAACTTCGACGTCCACCTGCTGGGAGTCGGGCCCGAAGGTCATATCAACTCGCTGTTCCCGGACACCCCGGCGGTGCGCGAGACCACCCGGTTGGTGGTCGACGTCGAGGACTCACCGAAGCCACCACCGCTGCGAATCACTTTGACATTGCCCGCGATCCAGCGTGCCCGCGAGGTCTGGCTTTTGGTCGCGGGCGCCGAGAAGGCTGAGACGGTTGCCGCCGCGATCGGTGGCGCGGACCCGGTGTCGATCCCGGCGGCCGGCGCCATCGGCCGCGAGCACACCGTCTGGTTCCTCGACGAGGCCGCGGCCGGCGACCTGCGGGGCTAGCGCGGCGTGCGCTCGGCCTGCCCGTCGGCATAGCCGCGCTCGTAGTCGTTTCGTCGCTGGACGTTGTCGGTCCGCGCCGCTCGGCTGAGCGCCGCGGCTCTGGTGTGGTCGCAATTTCGGGGGTGCATATCCGATCAGATGCAAACCCGGTCCCACCGGTTCCGTCGACCGCCATAATGAGCGGCATGGCAGACAAAAGCGCCGGTGACCGCCCGGCGCGGCAGCGGATCAAGACGCTCACCCAGGCGGCGATGAACGCCGACGTCACCGTCAACCAGCTGGACGACGTGCTGGGCGGCCTGGGCGATACGTTGGGCGACCTCAACACGTCGCTGACCAACCTGAACAGCGCGGTCGACCGCCTCGACAACGGGCTGGACCACTTCGAGGCCACCCTCGGCCGGATCGACGATCTGATGAAGCGGCTGGTTACGCTGGTCGCGCCGGTCGAGGCGATCGTCGAGCGGATCGACTACATGGTCGGCGTCGGCGAGACGGTGATGTCGCCGCTGTCGGTCACCGAACACGCATTCCGCAACGCGTTCAACGCCTTACGCAATCGCGGTGGCCGCTAGACCGTGTCGCGTCCGGTTCCCGACCCGCCCTGCGCCGAGGGCACCGGTCTGCCGTGGGACGTGTCGGTCACCGACGCCGTCGCGGCGATCGCAGCGGCTCGCGCCGAACACGGTGACACGTTCGCCGTCCGCAGCGGTGACGACCATTACCTGTTCACGTTCTCCCCTACCGGCGTCGAATCGTTCTACGGGTTGCCCGAAGAGAAGGCCAGCAAGGGTGTCGCCGACTTTCTGATGTTGCGCCGCAAGTTGCCCGACGAGATCTTCGAGGGCCGCCGGATTCTGCCGGGCACGTTGTTTCGTCGCGACGACGTCGCCGGGTATCTGGCCAACCTGGACCGGGCGCTCGACGACACCGTCGTCGAGTTGGGTCCATCGGGGTCTGTCGACGTGTTCGCGTTGACCCGTCGGTTGGGTCACCGGATGGGTCTGGCCTCCTGGGCAGGCGCCGGGTCGGCCCGCGGCGAGGCGTTCGAGCGTCTGGTGCGCGCCTTCGACACCCTCGACGGGTCGGACGCCTTCGTTCATCCCGATGCCATGGCGGCGGTCGCCGCGTCGGACAAGCGGGCCGAACGGGCTGCCCTCGACGAGGTGACCGAGATCATCGCCGACGCCGTAGACCACCGTGATGGCGACGAGGGCCTGTTCGGCAGGATCGTCGACGAGTGGGACAACAAGTTGGGCCACAACCGGATTCGCGGTATCGCTCTGGATGTCGCGCTGATTCACATCGCGTCGATGTCCAATCTAGCCGCGGCGCTCGGGTGGGCGTTGGTGGATCTGCTCGAACATCCCGAATATGTACCGCAGATCGTCGGCGGCGACGCGGACCTGGCGCAGCGGTGTGCCCTGGAGTCGACGCGCCTCGCGCAGCGGTCCATCATGCCTCGCGCGGTGCTGTCGCCGGTCGTGCTCAACACCGGCGAGGTGAGTTACCAGGTGCCGGCCGGTTGGACCATCGCGACGCTGTTGCCGCTACTCAACACCTCTGTGGCTCCCGGACTGCAGGAGTGGGATCCGGACCGGTGGACGCGACACCGCCTGACCGCCGAGAAATCGCTGCCGTCCCCGATGCTGGTGACGGCATTTGGGCACGGTCGGCATTCCTGTCCGGCACAGCCCTTTTCGCTGTCGGCGATGACGGCGACGATGACGCGGTTGTTCACCCGCTACCGGATGACGAAGGGTTGGACGACGCACCCGCGACCGGTTCCCGCCCAGATCGGCGGGGTGGCGCGGGCCGACGGGCCGTGCACCGCCAGCTACGTCGAGGCGTGACGCGGCTAGCCGCTGTTGCGTAGCGCGCTGGCAAGGCCGTTCATGGTCAACAGGATTCCGCGCTGCACCAGTTCATCGTCGTCGCCGGAGCGGTAGCGCCGCAGCAATTCGACCTGTAGATGATTCAGCGGCTCGAGATACGGGAATCGGTTGAACACCGAACGGGCCAGCGCCGGGTTGTCGGCGAGCAGGTTGTCCTGTCCGGTAATCAGCTTGTGCGCGTTGATAGCTCGCTGATGCTCGGCGGCGATCTTGTCGAACACACGTCGCCGCAGCGATTCGTCCTCGACGAGTTCCGCGTAGCGGGCCGCCAGCCCCAGGTCGGTCTTCGCAAGAACCTGCGCCATGTTCGATAGCACCGTTTGGAAGAACGGCCACCGCTCATAGAGGTCCCGCAGTTGCCCAAGGCGGTCCTCGTCGCCGGCGATCCACTCGTCGATGGCCGTTCCCGTCCCGTACCAGCCAGGCAACATCACCCGAGACTGACTCCAGGCCATCACCCACGGGATCGCCCGCAGGTCGGAGATCGACGACGTCTGCTTGCGCGACGTCGGGCGGCTGCCGACGTTCAGCGCACCGATCTCGCTGACCGGAGTCGACTGCAGGAAGTACTCCACGAAACCATCTGTCTCGTGGACCAATTCGGAGTATGCGCGTTGCGCCCGGTCGGCCAGCTCGTCGAGAATCTCGTAGGCCGGGCCGGCGCCGTCGCCGAGTCCCTCGACGTCGAGCAGGGTCGATTCCAGGGTCGCTGCGAGCAGGGTTTCCAGGTTGCGTTGCGCCATCAGCGGTTCGGCGTACTTAGCTGCGATCACCTCACCCTGTTCGGTCAACCGCAGCGAGCCGTTCACCGCGCCGGGCGGCTGGGCGAGGATGGCCTGGTAGCTCGGTCCCCCGCCGCGGCCCACCGTGCCGCCGCGACCGTGGAAGAGCCGCAATCGAATTCCGGTCTTGCGGGCCGACTCGACCAGGTCGAGTTCGGCGCGGTAGAGCGCCCAGTTGGCGGTCAGGTAGCCGCCGTCCTTATTGGAGTCGGAGTAGCCGAGCATCACCTCTAGGCTGTCACCGCGGGCCCGGATGATGCTCTGGTAGACCGGAAGATCAAGCGCCGCTTCAAGAATCGACGCCCCACGGCGCAGGTCGTCGATCGTCTCAAAGAGCGGGACGATCCCCACCGGGCAGTACGGGTGGTCCGCGGACGCGTCGAGCAGACCGGATTCCTTGAGCAGGATGCCCGCTTCGAGAAGGTCGGATACTGAGCGACACATCGAGATGATGTAGTTGGGCACCGCCTCCGGTCCGTAGACGTCGACGGCCCGCGCGCCGGCGGAGACGATGGCGAGTTCCTTGCGGGCCAGCTCCGACAGCTGCTCTCGATCGCCGATCAGTGGTCGCCGCGTGCCGAGCTCCTCGGCGAGGATGTTGACCCGTTCGTCTTCGCTCAGCGATGCGTAGTCGGGATGCACGCCCGCCCAGGCCAGCAGCTCGGCGACGACCTCCTCGTGGACGTCGGAGTTCTGCCGCATGTCGAGGCCGGAGAGGTGAAAGCCGAAGACGTCCAACGCTTCTCGCAGGCGAGCCAGCCGGTCGTCGGCGAGCAGCCTGCTGCCGTGAGCGCGCAGCGACGCGTCGACGGTGTTCAGGTCGGCCAGCATCTCCCCCGGCGTCGTATATGGCGGCAAGCCGAGGTCGAGCAGGTTGTCCGGCTTTTGGTCGAGGATGTCTGCGGCGGTGGCGGTGAGCCGGCCGTGGATCACCCGCAGCGCACGACGGTAGGGCTCGTCACCGCGGGCCGGCTCGTCGCAGCGCTCAGCCAGCGCGGCGAGTTCCTCGGTGACCGCGACGAGGCGGGCGGACATCGACAGCTCCTGCTCCAAGGCGCTCAACTCGGCGAAATAGTGGTTGAGCGCGGCGTAGGCGGCGCTACCGGTAGCCAGTCGCACCACCTCGGCGGTGACATTGGGGTTGCCGTCGCGGTCGCCGCCGATCCAGGAGCCCGGCCGCAGGATCGGTTCGGGAAGCAGATTGGCGTCGGGCCACCGGGCCCGCAGCGCGTCGCGAACCGCGGCGTTGACCTTCGGCACCACGTCGAAAAACGCTGCCTGGTAATAGCGCAACCCGACCGCGATCTCGTCGGAGATCTGCAGCCGGGACAGCCGCACCAGCGCGGTCTGCCACAGCATCAGCACCTGGCGGCGAAGTTCGGTGTCGATGTCGGCGCCGTCGTCGGTCTGCGTCTGGCCGTGCGCGTGCATGCGCATCAGCTGGGTGATGCGGTGCTGGGTGTCGAACACCGTCCGCCGGCGGGTTTCCGTCGGGTGGGCGGTGATGACCGGTGAGACCAGGGCGCCGGTCAGCGCCTCGGCGACGGTCGCGGCGTCCAGGTGCGCCGCGTCGAGCTTCTGGTACGTCGCGGCCAGCGTGCTGTCCTGGGGGGCGTCGCCAGCATCGACGTGGATGGCGCGGCGGCGTTCCCGGTGGATGTCTTCGGCGACGTTGGCGAGCAGCGCGAAATGGCTGAAGGCCCGGATGACGGGCAGGGCTTTGCGGATGTCGATCCCGTCGAACAGCTGCGTGACCTCGGCACGCTCGATTTCCGAGCGACGTACCTGAAACGATGCGATGCGCGCCCGCTCGACCAGGTCGAAGACGTCGTCACCGTTCTGCTCGCGCACCGTGTCGCCGAGGATCGTGCCGAGCAGCCGGATGTCGTTGCGCATCGGCTCGGTCGCGTCGCGACCTATCTGGGTGCGTTGTACCGCGCCGAAGGGCTCCAGCGAGTCGGGTGCTTCAGCCATACCTACCAGTATCAGGGTGGTTGGCCGACTTCGCCTTTCGTGGGGTCAGGCGTTGTATTTGATTCGCAGCGCCACACCGACGATGGCGACGAGCCAGATGCCGACCACGAACAGCGTCAGTCGATCGAGGTTCTTCTCCACCACTGTCGAGCCGGACAGGCTGGACTGCACGCCACCACCGAAGAGCGTGGACAGGCCGCCACCCTTGGCGCGGTGCAGCAGCACCAACAGGACCACCAGGATGCTGGTGACCACCAAAGTGATCTGCAGGGCCAATTCCATGGACGACACTGTACCGGCCTGCGTGGGGCCGACTCGGACCGACGCTAACCAGCGAGAGGCCCGAAGTAGGTCTTGTCAGCGGCGTAGTCGATGTACACGGCGTGGTTCAGGAACGGGATGACCCCACTGTCGATGGTGCTTCCGGAAACGACGGTAGGGGCGTCACTCACCGTGACACCGTTGCCGATGTCGAAGGCGCCCGTCGTGGTATAGCTGTACAGCTCCTGACCGGCACCGTTGAAGACGGTGATCTCGGTTCCCGCCGGCACACTGGTTGCCAGGCTGGACGGAATGGTGCCGAAGACCCCGCCCGAGTCGATGATGTTCGACACCTTGGTCGCATCTTCGAACGGCGCGCCGTTGATCGACTCATACACCGTGCTGACGGGCGTTCCAGTCGTCGAGAAAGCGTCGGGGAACGGGTTGTCTCCACCGACGACTAATTGACCATGCGGGATGTCGACGAGCACGCTGCCGTAGTTTTCGAACGGCGTGGTGGTCGGGCCGGCAGTGTTCTCCCCGATGCCCAGAATGCCGTCGACCTGGTTGCTGCCGAGGAAGTTCTGGAACGCGTCGTTGGTGAAGAAGCTGAAGAAGTTGCCCGGTTCCCACGAGTAGAACTCGACGTCGACGGGGCCGCTCGTGGCGAAGTCGCCGTAGTCGACATTGATGTTGTCGTAAGTCAGGTAGAGGTAGTCGACCCCTCCGCTGTACCCGCTGGAGCCGAAACTCGAGGGCAGCCCGTAATCCATCAGCAGCTGCCAAAAATTATTGGCACCCAGGTCGCTCTCCGGGATGACAAGGCCGCTGGATCCGGTGTCGACGAGGAGCGGAACCGCGCTGGTGCCGTCGCCGATAGTGGCGTACACAGCAGGCTCGGTGCCCTCCAGGACCGTGAGCGGGATGGTGCCGCCGGCCGCTGATACCGCGGGCTCGGCCAATCCGGTCGCGGCGGCCGACAGCGCGGAATCGGCGGTGGGGACCGCCAAATCGATCGAGCTCAAGCTGGCGAGCAGGCTATCGGCCCAGCTGGTGAACCCCGTTGCGAGTGCCGGGTCCAACAGCGAGACGGTGTCCGTCATCGAGGTGAGAATCGGCTGAACGATCGGTTCAAGTAGGTCCTCGAAATCGGCGTGCGCGGGCGCTGCGGTGACCGCCGAACCGGTCGCCATGGCCGCCGCGGCCAGAAACACGCCGGCGCCAGCCCCCGCGCCAACCAGTCGGCGACGGACGGTGCCGGCCTTTTTCTCGTCGCGACGAGACATTCGATTCCCCCGGGCAGCGTGTGCTGTCGAAACTTAAGGACCCTGTGTTTCTATCAGGCCGCTCTAAGCTAGCTACGGCTTCGCTGCCCAGCAACCGCAACTCATGCGAAACTGAAATGTTCTGCGATAAGGGGAATTACCGTTCGATAAGTGCGGCCGCGGCCGCACCCGACGAGTCAGACTTTCAGGCCCCGCTAAGCCAACCGTCATAGTGACGCGGGCGCAACCCGAGCAGGCCGGACGTAGTCGACGTCCACGTCGACTACACACTCGGGCGGTCGGGTGAAAGGTTGCCGAACTGCACTGACCTACGACAGCGGGTGGTCGAAACTCATCATGTCTTTGGCGTAGTCAATGAAAACCGGATCCTGGAAGAACGGCAGCACACCGCTGTCGATCGACGTTCCGGAAATCGCGGTCGGCAGCTGGCCGGGGCCGACGACGTAGGAGTACAGCTCGGTGCCACCATTGCTGCTGTAGACCGTGATCGTGCTGCCCTGTGCCGCACCAAGACTCGCCGGAATGGTGCCGTACACGCCGCCGGAGTCGACGTCGTCGGACACCGTCGAACCCGTGGTCTTGCCGGCCGTCGTCACGGTTTCGTACAGGCTGCTGATCGGGGCTCCGTTCACGGTGCCGATAACCGTACCCGGGTTGGTGTCGCTGATGATCAGCTCTTTGCCGGGCAAGTCGACGGTGACGCCGGTGTAGCCCACGGCCTCAAGCGGGCTTTCGGTCGGCCCGCCGGTGTTGGCGCCGATCCCGAGGATGCCGGTCACGTCGTTGTCGTTGAGGAAGTCCTCGAAATTGCGGACGCTGCTGCCGAATGACCCGTGTGAGTTCCAGACGATATCGACGGGGGTGTTCGTCGTGGTCACCCCATCGGCACCCTGGCCGTACTCGACGTTGATGCCGTCGTATTCGCGATAGGTGTACTGAACCCCGCCGCTGTAGCCGCTGTGGCCCACCTTTTCCAGGTGGTCGCCGGCAGCGCGGAGCTCCCTGAGCACCTCGAGGTGTGACGACCCCAGCTCTTGCCACGGGATGACGAGGCCGCCCGATCCGGTGTCGACGAGCAGTGTGTTCTGCGCCCCGTCGACGGTGGCCTGGATGGTGGGTTCGGTGTTCTCCGCGATGGTGATCGGGATGCTGCCGGTTTGGAGCGCCGCCGCATCCGCGGTCGATGCCGTGCTCGATGCGGCGGTCGCGACATCGAGCGACCCCAGATGGTCGAGCACGTGGTCAGCCCAGGTCGTCACGTCCACGGCGAAGGCGCCGTCCATGCCGGACAGCGAGTCGACGACGTGAGTCAGCAGCGGCTGCAGGACCGGGTCGAGCAGGTCCTCGAAGTCGGCGTTCGCCGGTGCCGTGCCCAAGAACAAGCTCGTCGCCATCGCAGCCGCCGCAACGGTTCCTGCCCGCTTGATCGGCAGCCCTGCGCTGCGGTACGGCTTGCTGGTGCGGGTACGACCGGCCATGCGAAATGCCCTTCGCTCATGGAGTCACGACAGATGTCGTGCACACAACATAGAGGAGTTGAGTTTCTCTCAGGTTTCGTTTAGCTAAAACCCAGCCCGCTTTATCGGGTTTCCGCCGCCATCGCAGCTCGACCGACGTCCTTCAGCCGACGGCACGGCTCGACGCGAGGAGTCGTTCTGTCGTTACCGGCGTCTAGTGCTGAGCTGAGCGCGGTGATCGCATCCGGCCATCGGCGGCAGATGAGTTACGGCAGCGGGCCGCCGGCCGCGATCGCGGACAGTGTCGCGAATTGCTCACCGTCCAGCGATGCGCCACCAACCAGGGCGCCGTCGACATCCTCTTGCGCGATGAGGTCGCTGATGTTCTTGGCATTGACCGAGCCGCCGTAGAGCACCCGCACGGTGTCGGCGATCTTCGGTGATGCCAGCGAGCTCAGTTCCTTGCGGACCGCCGCGCACACCTCCTGCGCGTCGGCGGCGCTGGCCACCCGCCCGGTGCCGATCGCCCAGACCGGCTCGTAGGCGATCACGGTCTGGCCGATCTGCTCGGCCGACAAACCGGCGAGCGAGCCGCGCAGTTGGCTCTGGCAGTGGCTGACGTGATCGCCGGCCTCGCGGACCTCGAGGTGCTCACCGATACAGACGATCGGTGTCAGCTCGTGCTTGAGCGCGGCGGTGGCTTTGGCGGCTACCAGCGCGTCGTCCTCGTGGTGGTAGGTGCGCCGTTCCGAGTGGCCGACCACGGCGTAGCGACAACCCAGCTTGTGCAGGAACGCTCCGCTGATCTCTCCGGTGTAGGCGCCGGCGTCGTGCTGCGAGACGTCCTGAGCGCCGTAGGTGAGGCGTAGCTTGTCGCCGTCGACCAGCGTCTGCACGCTGCGCAGGTCGGTGAACGGCGGGATGACCGCGACGTCAACCTTGTCGAAGTACTTGTCGGGCAACGAGAATGCGATTTTCTGTACCAGTGCGATGGCCTCGAAGTGGTTGAGGTTCATCTTCCAGTTGCCGGCAATCAGCGGCTTGCGACTCATCGTCGTCCTTTGCTCAGGTATTCAACACTTCGAGGCCGGGCAGCGTCTTGCCCTCAAGGTATTCCAGCGACGCCCCGCCGCCGGTGGAAATGTGCGAGAAGCCGTCGTCGGGCAGACCCAGTGCCCGCACCGCGGCGGCCGAGTCGCCGCCGCCCACCACGCTGAAGGCGCCCTTGGCGGTCGCTGCGGCGATCACTTCGGCCAGGCCTTTGGTGCCCGCGGCGAATGCCGGGAACTCAAAGACGCCCATCGGGCCGTTCCAGAAAATGGTCTCGGCGTTGGCCAGCAGCTTGGTGAACCGGTCGACCGACCCAGGACCGATGTCCAAGCCCATCTGGTCGTCCGGAATCCGGTCAGCAGGAACGGTATTCGGCGTCGCGTCGGCGGCGAACTTGTCGGCGACCACGATGTCGACCGGCAGCCGGATGACGTCGGCGTAGGTCTCGAGGAGTTGCTTGCAGGTGTCGATCATCTCGGTCTGCAGCAGCGAGTTTCCGACCGAAAGTCCCATCGCGGCAAGGAACGTGTAGCACATGCCGCCGCCGATCACGATGCTGTCGGCCTTGGTGGCCAGCTGCTCGATGACGCCGAGCTTGTCGGAGACTTTGGAGCCGCCCAGGATCACCGCGTAGGGCCGCTTCGTCGAACCGGTCAGCCGCTCCAGCACGGCCACCTCTTCGGCGACCAGCTTTCCGGCGTAGTGCGGAAGCAGCGTCGCGACGTCGTAGACCGAAGCCTGCTTGCGGTGCACGACACCGAAGCCGTCGGAGACGAAAGCTCCTTTGTCGCCGACCAATTCGGCGAGCTCCTTGGCCAGGGCCAATCGCTCCGCGTCGTCCTTGCTGGTTTCGCGGGGGTCGAACCGGATGTTCTGCAGGAGCAGGACATCCCCGTCAGCCAGACCACCGGCGCGGGACTTGGCGTCCGCACCCACGACGTCGTCGGCCAACTGGACGTTCTTGCCCAGTTCCTCCCCCAGCTTCGCGGCAACCGGAGCCAGCGACAGGTTCGGGTCAGGCTTGCCGTCAGGGCGACCCAGGTGCGCGGTCACCACGACCTTGGCGCCGGCGTCGGCCAGAGCCTTGATCGTCGGCACCGAGGCGGCGATCCGACCGGGGTCGGTGATGGCCCCGTCGCTGAGCGGCACGTTCAGGTCGGACCGAACGAGGACTCCGCGTCCCGAAACTCCCTGCGCGAGAAGGTCTTCCAGGTTAGGGATAGTCACGGTTACAGGGACTTGCCGACCAACGCGACCAGGTCGACGAGGCGGTTCGAGTAGCCCCACTCATTGTCGTACCAGGACACCACCTTGGCCTGATCGTCGATCACCTTGGTCAGGCCCGAGTCGAAGATCGAGCTGTGCGGGTCGGTGACGATGTCGCTAGAGACGATCGGGGCGTCGTAGTACTTGAGGATGCCCTTCATCGGGCCGTCCGCGGCGGCCTTCATCGCGGCGTTGATCTGCTCGGCGGTGGCGGACTTCTTCAGCTGCGCGGTCAGGTCGGTGACCGAACCGGTCGGGATCGGCACGCGCAGCGCGTATCCGTCCAGCTTGCCCTTCAACTCGGGCAGCACCAGGCCGATGGCCTTGGCGGCACCGGTGGACGTCGGCACGATGTTCAGCGCCGCGGCGCGGGCTCGGCGCAGGTCCTTGTGCGGACCGTCCTGCAGGTTCTGGTCCTGCGTGTAGGCGTGGATGGTCGTCATCAGGCCCTTGACGATGCCGAACTCGTCGTTCAGCACCTTCGCGATCGGACCGAGGCAGTTCGTGGTGCACGACGCGTTGGAGATGATGTTCTGGCTGCCGTCGTACTTGTCGTCGTTGACGCCCAACACGATGGTGATGTCCTCATCGGTCGCCGGCGCGGAGATGATGACCTTCTTGGCACCAGCGTCCAAGTGGCCCTTGGCCTTTGCGGCGTTGGTGAAGATTCCGGTGGACTCGACGACGACGTCAACGCCGAGGTCGCCCCACGGCAGTGCGGCCGGGCCCTCTTTGACCTCCAGCGCCTTGATCTTGTGGTCGCCGACGACGATGGTGTCCTCGCCCTCGAGGCTGACGTCGAAGGGCAGCCGGCCCAGGATCGAGTCGAACTTCAGCAAGTGCGCCAGGCTGGCGTTGTCGGTCAGGTCGTTGGCCGCCACCACCTCGATTTCGGTGTCGGCTCCCGCGGCCTGCTGCGCCAGCAGGGCCCGGTAGAAGTTGCGGCCGATGCGACCGAAGCCGTTGATGCCTACCCGGACCGTCACGTGTATCTCCTTCGACGCTGACTCGATGCTCGCCGCCAGCCTAGTAGCTGCAGGTATGCGGTGCGAATTCGGTGGTTCAGGTCACGCTCAAGCGCGCGTGACGGGGTGAACCGGCAGCTCGTCGCCGGGCTCTGGCCAGGGCTGGCGGGCCAGCATGTCGTCGACCGAGATGTAGCCCTCCTCGATCAACCCGGTTTTGGCGTCGACGATTCGGTACCACTGCTTCTTGGTCTGGATCGGCTGGCCTTCCAAGATGATCACCCGCAGGTCGCCCTCCTCGAGCCGGCAGCGCCGCTGCACCGCATCGACCAACTGCTCGTTGTGCAGGTGGCCTTCGCCGAAGTTCCAGCCGATCAGCGGCCCGGCGACCGTCTCGCCTTCGCGCAGCGCGTACTCGGTCTCGTCGTCGAGCGCCCGGGCCAGTAGACCGTTGAGCGCGCGGCCGTGAACGTGCATCGACCGGAATGCGCGGGCTTTGTCGCTGATGATCTCGGCGGTGTTCGGGTCGTAAAGCCGCGCGATCTGCTTGACGGTCAGCGCCGAGCTCTTGACGACGCCGGCTTCGATCTTGTCTTCCACGCCTGTCCGGAAGCACCACACGCTTGAGGCCCAGTTGCCCGCGTAGTAACGCAGCGCGGGAAGAAAGGAAATCTGTTGCGGGAACATGTTTCCCACGACCGGGATCACGAGCAGGGCCGCCATCAACATCGCCAGCAGCAGCGGCGAGCTCAGGTCGTAAATCACGATGCCGCCATAGTGCCCGAACAGGTAGAACAACGAAAAGATAAAGAAGATGTTCCACTCCAGGGGAACACCCATCGGCAGGTTGGCAATGATGTTGAGGTGGAAGACGACCATGAACGCGATCAACCCCCACCGCCACGGGTGATCTCCAGCGGCGAACACCAGCACTGCGGGCACGATCATCTCGGCCGTGGTGCCGCCAACGTGGGCCATTACCTTCGGAATCCACGTAGGCCTTAGGTCGTTCACCGGGTCGCGGTAGAGCTTGCGCTTCAACCAGTTGAAAGGCTTGCCGCGCAGCAGCGCGTTGTTACTCGTCATCGCCGCGACCACATAGGGAAAGTGGTGGTTGAGCTTGGAGGTCGCGGCCCCCCACCATAATCCGAGCATGACAATCTTGAACGCGGCGATCTGGTCGGTGAACGGGAAGAAGAAGATCACCAATTTCAGCCAGTAGTGCTCACCGCGGGCGGCCAGGAAGATCGTCTTGTCGCGCAAGCCCAGCAGAGCCAGCGTGATGATCGTCGGCAACACCAGCAACGGGTCGATCAACCCGACATCGCCGCTGCCGGTGACGGATCCGCCGTGCCCGGGCGCCAGCAGCGCCCACACTCCCGACCCCAGAACGATCACGTAGAGGAGTACGTCGAGCAGAGTGCGGGTGTCGCCGCGGGTGAAAGGAACGTCGTTCGGCCACGGCGGGAGCCGAATTGTCTTGGGCCGCAACCAGTACAGGAAGCCTCCGATCGGTGGCATGAACCGTGCGGTGAGCGGGCCGGACCCGCAGCCCAGGCCGAGAACCTCGAACAGCAGCGTGAAGATGATCAGCTTCTGGTAGACGATCGGCTGCGTCCACCACGTCGCTATGTCGCCCAACCCACCTAGGCCAGGGGTCAGTGAAATGACCGCGGCGGCACCCGCGGCGTAGGCGGCCATCTTGATCACGTAGAGCAGGTTGATCGCCGACGGGGTGCCGAATCCGTGCTCAACCCAGTGCCGCGTCACCACCTGCATCCGGTCGGCCGCAGACCGGGAATGCCAGGTCTCGGGGTCGACGTCCGGAAGATCCGGGGTGATGAATCCCATCACGGCCTCGTTTCAGGTCTGCCACCGTTGGCCAGAACAATCTAGCGGGACCACGACTGACGCCCTGAAGACCGCTGTGAGTGTCGGCCGATCGGATGACACGCCGCGCCTGAGCCGCTAGGCGTCCTCGAGCAGATCCGGGGTCACCGCAGACTCGGTGTCCGGAATCCCGTCGACCTTCGCCTTGCGGTCGGCCATTGACAGCAGTCGCCGAATACGGCCGGCCACAGCGTCTTTCGTCATGGGCGGGTCGGCCAGCCGGCCCAACTCCTCCAGCGACGCCTGCCGGTGCTCGACCCGCAGCTTGCCTGCGGCGGAGAGATGGTCGGGCACGGTGTCGCCGAGGATCTCCAGCGCCCGCTCTACACGGGCGGCGGCAGCGACCGCGGCGCGAGCCGACCGCCGAAGGTTGGCGTCGTCGAAGTTGGCCAGCCGGTTCGCCGTCGCGCGAACCTCGCGGCGCATCCGCCGTTCCTCCCACACCAGCCGGGTGTCCTGAGCACCCATCCGGGTGAGCAGCGCGCCGATCGCCTCGCCGTCGCGCACGACCACCCGGTCGGCGCCGCGAACCTCGCGTGCCTTGGCGCTGATGCCGAGTCGGCGCGCGGCGCCCACCAGAGCAAGCGCGGCCTCCGGACCGGGGCAGCTGACCTCCAGCGCCGACGAGCGGCCCGGCTCGGTCAGCGAACCGTGGGCCAGGAACGCGCCACGCCAGGCCGCTTCCGCGTCGCCGATGCTGCCGCCGACGACCTGCGCAGGCAGACCCCGCACCGGCCGGCCGCGCAGATCGAGCAGCCCCGTCTGGCGGGCCAGTGCCTCGCCGTCGTTCGCGACGCGCAGCACGTAGCGGGTGGTTTTGCGAATTCCGCTGGCGGACAGCACATGTACAACCGCGTTGTAGCCGTACAGATCGAAGATGTCTTTACGCAGCCGTCGCGCAATGCTGCCCAAGTCGACCTCGGCCTCGACGACCACCCGTCCGGCCACGATGTGTAGTCCGCCGGCGAATCGCAGCAGCGAGGTCACCTCGGCGCGCCTCGCACTCACCGCAGTCACCACCAGGCGGCTCAACTCGTCTTTGACTTCGGCCGTCATCGCCACGCGTCGTCACCCCTCGGTCCGTTGCGACCCGGTCCATCCGTGCCGGTTCGCTGACGTTCTTGCTCGATCGCCGATCCGTCGGCGGACGTCGCAGCAGGCGGCGGCCGACCGGTGTCGCGGACGCCCACTCCCTCGAGCGCCGCGGCAAGTTTGCCCGGGTCATGTAAAGGTGTACCAGGCCTGGAGACGTCGGCGAACTGAACCTGCGCATTAAGCAGAGTCGCGGTCCTGCGCAGCTGCTCGCGCTCCCGCTCGCTCGGCACTCGCTCGGCATCGATGATCACGTCGTGAACGCTGAAACCCGGGGCGTGCTGGGCAAGTACGTGAAGATGACGTTCGACCGAGAACCCCGCGGTCTCCCCCGGTTCGGCCACCAGATTGAGCACCAGCGCGCGACGGGCGGTGGTCGCCTGCAGAGCCGCGGCCAGCCCGGGTACCAGCACGTGCGGGATCACGCTGGTGAACCACGAGCCGGGCCCAAGCACCACCAGGTCGGCCGACATGATCGCGTCGACGGCCTGCCGGGTGGCCGGCGGATCGCCGGGCAGCAGCCGCACACGGCGGACCTTTCCCGGCGTGGTCGCGATCGCCACCTGCCCACGAATCGCCCGGAACATCCGTGGATCGGTCTCGAGGCCCGACACGTCGGCCTCGATCTGCAGCGCGATCGGGCACATCGGTAACACCCGGCCCCGTACGCCGAGAATCCGGCCGACCTCATCAAGCGCGGCGACTGGATCGGCGAGCACCTCGCTGAGGCCGGCGAGCAGCAGATTGCCGATCGGGTGTCCCGACAAGGCCCCGCTTCCACCGAATCGGTGCTGCATGATGGTTGCCCAGAGGCGTCCCTGAGGGCTGTCAGAAGCCAACGCCGCCAACGCCATTCGCAGATCGCCGGGAGGCACCACATCGAGTTCGCTGCGCAACCGTCCCGACGAGCCGCCGTCGTCGGCGACCGTGACGATCGCGGTGACGTGCGGGGTCAGTCGCCGGGCAGCCGACAGCGTGGCGTACAGGCCGTGCCCTCCACCCAGCGCGACGATCCGCGGACTCATTCGCGGCCCAGATCCCGGTGCAGCACCCGCACCGTCAGCTGTTCATCGGGCTCGAGCAGCCGCGCCAACGCCTCGGCGATCGCGACGCTGCGGTGTTTGCCGCCGGTGCAGCCGATCGCCACGGTCATGTAGCGCTTCCCCTCCCTGCGGTAGCCGTCGACAATCACGGACAGCAACCGATGGTATGTCTCGAGAAACTCCGCCGCGCCGGTCTGGCCGAGCACGTAGTCACGGACCGTCGGGATGTTGGCCCGTGTGCGGACGCAGCTCGTCGACCCAGTGCGGGTTCGGCAGGAATCGGACGTCCATCACGGTGTCGGCGTCCATCGGCAGGCCGTACTTGAAGCCGAACGACTCGACGGTGACGCTGGTCTGCGCGACGGTCTCGCCGCCGAAGGCCCGTTCGATGCTCTCGCGCAGCGCGCGGCACCGCCAGCGTCGAGGTGTCGATGACCAGATCGGCGGTCGCGCGCATCGGGGCGAGCATCTCGCGCTCGGCCGGCAATGCCTTCGGCCAGAGTCTGCTTACCCTGCAGCGGATGGCTGCGCCGGTTCTGCTCGTAGCGGCGCACCAGCATGTCGTCGGACGCCTCCATGAACAGCACCCGCGGCGTGATGTTGCGGGTGGCCAGGTCATTGCGCACCCAGTCCAAGTCACCGGTGAACCCACGCGACCGGACGTCCATCACGATGGCCAGCTGGGTGATCCGTGATCCCGCGTCCAACCCCAGGTCGACCATCCGGGTGATCAGCTGGGGTGGCAAGTTGTCGGCGACGTACCAGCCGAGATCCTCCAGCACCTTCGCCGCGGTCCCGCGGCCGGCGCCCGACAGGCCCGTGACCAAGACCACGTCGATGCCGGATTCACCTGCGGCACTGTGGTTGTCGGCCTGCTCGAGCGCGCCAGTCTGGTTCTGGCCCGTCCATTCCCTCGCCTGTCATCCCGATGCCCGTTCCGCGATCTGGTCCTGCGTCACAGTGTTCGATCCGGCGTCGCCGCGCAACGCGTCGAGCACGGCCGTTGCCGTCGCAACCCCGATGCCCGGCACGGAGGTGATCTCGTCGACCGTAGCCTCCCTGAGCCGTGCCAGTGAGCCGAAATGACCAACCAGTGCCTTGCGGCGGTGTTCCCCCAATCCGGGTACCGAGTCCAGCGCCGACGCGGTCATCCGCTTGGAGCGCTTACTGCGGTGGTAGTTGATCGCGAACCGGTGCGCCTCGTCGCGCACCCGCTGCAGGAGATACAACCCCTCGCTGTTTCGCGGCAAAATGATCGGATCGGGCTCGGAGGGCACCCACACCTCTTCGAGTCGCTTGGCCAGGCCGATCACCGCGACGTCGGTGACACCCAACTCCTCGAGAACCGCGCTGGCGGCGTTCACCTGCGGGGCGCCCCCATCGACGACGTACAGGTTGGGCGGGTAGGCGAATCGGCGCGACTTGCCTTCGGGCGAAAGGACTTTCGGGTCCTCCTGATCCTGGATGTGCCGGATGAAGCGGCGCCGAGTGACCTCGGCGATCGACGCGACGTCGTCGGAACGGCCCTCGCCGGCGGCTTCCCGAATGCCGAAGTGCCGGTAGTCGGACTTGCGCGGCAGACCGTCTTCGAACACCACCAGCGACCCGACCACGTCGGTGCCTTGCACGTGGCTGATGTCGACGCATTCGATCCGCAACGGTGCGTCGGCCAAGCCCAACGCCTCTTGAATGTTCTGCAGCGCAGCCGATCTCGCGGTGAAGTCGCCGGCCCGCTTCAGCTTGTGCTGCTGTAGCGCGTCTTGGGCGTTGCGCTGAACCGTGTCCGCCAGCGCCCTCTTGTCGCCGCGACGGGGAACGCGCAACGCGACCCGTGAACCACGCAAGCCGGTCAGCCAGGTCGCCAGTTCCTCGGCGTTGAGCGGCAGACACGGCACCAGCACCTCGCGCGGCACCGGGTTGACCGATTCGTCCGCGGCGCCATCGAGTTCGGCCTGGTCGCCGTAGAACTGCGTCAAAAACTGCTCGACGAGTTGCGCCTCGCCCGAATCACCTGGGTCGCCGAGCTTTTCGACGATCCAGCCGCGCTGCCCGCGAACGCGGCCGCCGCGGACGTGGAACACCTGCACCGCGGCCTCCAGGTCGTCGTCAGCAAACGCCACGACATCGGCGTCGGTCCCGTCGCCGAGCACGACGGCCTGCTTCTCCAGCGCCCGCTTCAGCGCGCCCAGGTCGTCGCGCAGGCGGGCGGCGCGTTCGAAGTCCAGGTCCCCCGCCGCGGCATGCATCTGTTGCTCCAGGCCGCGAGCGAACCTGTCGGTCTTACCCGACAAAAAGTCGCAGAAGTCCATGACGATCTGGCGGTGCTGCTCGGCGGTGACCCGCCCGACGCACGGGGCCGAGCACTTGTCGATGTAGCCGAGCAGGCAGGGACGGTCGATTTGGTTGTGCCGCTTGAACACTCCCGCCGAGCAGGTGCGGGCCGGAAAGACCCGGGTCAGCAGGTCAAGCGTCTCGCGAATGGCCCAGGCATGCGAGTAGGGCCCGAAGTAGCGGACGCCTTTGCGACGCGGACCGCGGTACACCATCAGCCGCGGGTATTCCTCGTTGAGCGTGACGGCGAGCACCGGGTATGACTTGTCGTCGCGATAGCGGACGTTGAAGCGCGGATCGAACTCCTTGATCCAGTTGTATTCCAGCTGCAGCGCTTCGACCTCGGTGGTGACCACCGTCCATTCCACTTTTGCGGCGGTGGTCACCATCTGGCGGGTGCGCGGATGCAAGCCGGCGATGTCGGCGAAGTACGAGTTCAACCGGCTGCGCAGGCTCTTGGCCTTGCCGACATAGATCACCCGGCCGTGCTGATCGCTGAACCGGTACACGCCAGGCTCAGCCGGGATAGACCCGGGAGCGGGGCGGTAGGAGGCGGGATCAGCCATGGTGTCTAAGGCTAGTCGCGCCGACCGACGCCGACGACGTGCACTTGACGGATACCGGACGCGACGCTGGCCGCACACCCGACAACAAACGTGAAACGAGCTTCACGCTCAGCAGGCAAGCCTGGATCTATGCGACCGCCGTTCAGTGCGTCGCCAGGTCAGGTCGGTAGCGCGCCAGCAGATTCCGAACGGTGTCCATGGCCGCGACCGCCCGCTCCTTGTCAACGGATTGGATGGCCATCAGGGGAATGTATTCGTCGTCGGGCAGGTCGATGCGCGCCCAGCGCGCCCCGACCGGGAACGACACCCCCACCAGTTCGTCCCACGGCACCAACCGGTCGCTGATCACGTTGCGCACGGAGAGTCCGGCCGGGCCGACCCGCAATCGCGGCCGGGCGAACAGCAGCACGAGCCCGGCGAGTACGACGCCGAGGACAGCCATCGCTACCTGATCGGAGGTCTGGAAGATCACGCCGGTGGCCCCGATCTTGAGCAATAGACCAATAACGATGTGAGCGACGATCAGCACGACGGCCGCGGCGTAGGCGACGTAGGGCGTCAGGTGGGGTCGCAGTTGGGCATCCCAGGTGTTCTGGTCGGGCTTGGCGGTCACGACTTTTCGCGCAGCTGGCGAAGCGTCAGGGCGGTGCTCAGCGCCGCTGCCGTCGCCTGGCCGCCGTTATCCTCGGCCGAGTCGGGCAGGCCGGCACGATCGAGGGCTTGGGCTTCGTCGTTGGTGGTCAGCACCCCGTTGGCCACCGGTGTTGATTCGTCCAGCGACACGCGCGTCAGCCCCTGCGTCACGGCGTCGCAGACATAGTCGAAATGCGGCGTTTGACCACGGATTACGACGCCGAGCGCAACTACGGCGTCGTGGTCACGGGCGACGGCCTGCGCGACAACCGGGATCTCAATAGCACCGCGTACCCGCACCACCGTCGGGTTCTTGACGCCCCACTGATCGGCGATCAGCTGGGCGCGGTCGAGCAACTGGTTACAGATCTTGCTGTGCCACGTGCTGACCACGATTGCCAACTTGAGTGCGGAAGCGTCCTGCGACGCGATGTCGGGTACCCCGGCACCGCTCATATACGCCGCTCCTCGGTCATAGGGCACCGCCGAATTCGCCTGAAAGATGGATGGATTCGTGATAGTCGTCGAGGCCCGCCAGGTCGTGACCCATCCGGTCGCGCTTGGTCATCAGGTAGCGGATGTTCTCCGCGTTGACCCGCACCGGCAACGGCACCCGCTCCAGGATGTGCAGGCCGTAGCCGTCCAGACCCACGCGCTTGGCGGGGTTGTTGGTCAGCAGTCGCATGGAGCGCACGCCGAGGTCGACCAGGATCTGCGCACCAGTGCCGTAATCCCTTGCGTCTGCGGGTAATCCGAGCTTGAGGTTGGCGTCGACGGTGTCGTCGCCGGCATCCTGCAACTGGTAGGCCTGCAGCTTGTGCATCAGGCCGATGCCGCGGCCCTCGTGGCCACGCATGTAGAGCACTACTCCGCGACCCTCGCGGGCCACCATCGCCATCGCGGCATCCAGTTGCGGGCCGCAGTCACAGCGGCGCGAACCGAAGACGTCGCCGGTCAAGCACTCGGAGTGGACGCGGACCAGCACGTCGTCGCCGTCGTAGTTGGGTCCGGCAATCTCGCCGCGCACCAGCGCCACGTGCTCGACGTCTTCGTAGATGCTGCTGTAACCGACGGCGCGGAATTCGCCGTGCCTGGTAGGGATTCGCGCCTCGGCGATCCGCTCGATGTGCTTTTCGTGCTTGCGCCGGTATTCGATCAGGTCGGCGATGGCGATCAAGGCCAGACCGTGCTCGTCGGCGAACACCCGCAGTTCGTCGGTCTGCGCCATCGCGCCTTCGTCTTTCTGGCTGACGACCTCGCAGATCGCGCCGGCCGGCGACAGCCCGGCCATCCGGGCCAAGTCGACCGCGGCTTCGGTGTGGCCGGGGCGCCGCAACACACCACCGTCCTTGGCGCGCAACGGAACTACGTGACCGGGCCTGGTGAAGTCGTCGGCGACACTGTCCGCGTCGGCTAGCAACCGCATGGTCGTCGCGCGATCCGACGCCGAAATGCCGGTGCCGACACCATTTTTCGCATCGACCGTGACGGTGTAAGCAGTGCCGTGCTTGTCCTGGTTCACCGCATACATCGGCAGCAGGTTCAGTCGGTCGCAGATCTCGCCGTCCAGCGGCACACACAGGTAGCCCGACGTGTAGCGCACCATGAACGCGACCAACTCGGGGGTCGCCTTCTCGGCCGCGAAGATGAGGTCGCCCTCGTTTTCCCGGTCTTCATCGTCTACGACGACGACAGCCTTACCCGCCGCGATGTCGGCGATCGCGCGCTCGACCGAGTCCAACCTCGTCATCGCAGCCACCTCGTCAGAGAAACACACCTGAACGTCCTCAGGCGTTGTGTCCAGTATGAACCACCGCGTCGCCCTAGTTATTGCCACTGCTCACTCAGCGGACACGTTCGTCACATCGAATCGCCGACCGCAGACGCGCAAAAGATTCCCAGAGGCGGAGTACAGCTAATTCATAGCTAGCCTATCTAGCGTTCAGTACGTCGGGGGGCGAGAGTCCGATAAATACCTAGTAGACAGGTGAAGGACCATGAAACTGAAGCAACTGATGGCAGGGGCGACTATCGCCGGCGCCGTCGGAGCCGCGGCCTTGGGGGTGGGCACCGGAATCGCGAGTGCCGCGCCCGGACCGCAACCTGGCGGTCATGGCGCACCGGCGGCCAACCACGCACCCGCTCCCCAGGAGCCGGGTGGCGGGGGCGGTCACGGACCGGGCGGACCCGGTGGCCCAAGTGGCGGTGGACCCGGCGGTCCCGGACCCGGCGGACCTGGCGGTCACGGACCCGGTGGCCCGGGCGGACCCGGCGACCACGGACCTGGCGGACCCGGTGACCACGGGCCCGGCGGTCCGGGTGGACCCGGCGACCACGGTCCGGGTGGACCCGGCGACCACGGTCCGGGTGGACCCGGCGACCAGGTCGGGTGGACCCGGCGACCACGGACCCGGCGGGCCCGGTGGGCCTGGTTTCCACGGTCCTGGCGGACCGGGTGGTCCTGGTGGCCCGTGGCACGGGGACGACCACCGCGGCTACTTCCACGGGGCACCGTGGGGCGATGGGCCTGCACCGTGGGGCGCCGGCGAGCCGCCGCGCCCGGCATGGGACCGACCGCTTCCTCCTCCGGGTGGGCCGTGGAACTACGGGCCGATCAACTACTACGGCTATAACGAGACGCCGATCTGGAACCCGGGGTTCAACCAGTTCGGGTTCAACTTCTTCGGAGTTTGGATCCCGCTGTAAAGATTCACCTCACCAGACGCCCGCTTCGCCGATCGGCGGAGCGGGCGTTGCCCTTGTGCGAGGTCGACCGCAACTTTCGGGCGGGTAACGGTTTGCCGTCAGATCGATGCACCTTCAGGAACGGCACGCGAAGGCCGATGGCAGGGCTTGCGGTCGGAGTTAGGCTTAGTCCATGGCAACGTTGCCGGCAATGCGCTCTGTGCGCGCCCTGACCTTTGGTCTTGGCCTCGCCGGCATTTTGCTCGTCGGCCCGATCATGGATCACCCGCCGGCCTGCGCGAGCCCATTCGTTATCGCTGCGGACGACCCGGGGCAGCCGTCGATCCCCAATCCTGCGACGGGTTCGGCAGGACCCGGCGATCAGGGACCACCGCAGGCCGCACCTCGGCCGCACCGGCGGCACGTTGACAACGATCCCGTATTTCGCCGGTAGCGCGGCTTTGAGTTTGCCGTAACAAAACCGTCGACGACGGCGAGTTCAACTCACACACACGAACACCTCGGGCACCGGCCCCCCTGCGCCAAGAAGCACACCGACCATTCCCGGTACCGACGGTGGGCGAGCAATGTCAGCCCGATCGTCGTAACACTCTGCAACAAATAGGCGCCCAGCAGTTAGCGCGGCGCTTCTTTGAAGCGGCCGCTCAACATAATCTGCGAGTGCGGGTTCGGCAGCCTATACCCCTATTTCCCGAAATTGCTGTATTGAGAAAGAGTCACGGGACAAGGCCCGCCAGATCCGCGGTCGCGCTGGCCAAATCAGGAGTGAGGCCGGCCAGATCCGCAGTTGCGCTGGCTACATCGGGTGTGAGGCCCATCAGATCGGTGATGCTAGCCAATGCGGCGACGCCGTGGCTCACATCGGCAACAGTGCCCAAATCGCCGTTACCCAAGGGGAACCAATCGTCGGGTGGCATGACGTTTTGCAAGAGGTCGCTG
This sequence comes from uncultured Actinomycetota bacterium, assembly GCA_963822655.1. Classification (GTDB taxonomy): domain Bacteria; phylum Actinomycetota; class Actinomycetes; order Mycobacteriales; family Mycobacteriaceae; genus Mycobacterium. Next base: position 378,513 of record CAWGIJ010000005.1, on the reverse strand, counting down.
AAGTACGTGGAAGGGAAGTCCGAGCTGTGCAATGAATCCCACAACATATGCGGCGTGGTCTGGCCTGCGTCGAGGACCCAGGCTCCCCCTTCATGTCCGTCGTTATAGAAGAACGTGGTGTGGTCGCCCGGCACGGTGATCACCTTCGCGTGCGCACCGTCGGCGTAGTACACCTGCAGCTTGTTCTCGCTAAAAGTCGTATCTCCCGCCGCGTCTGTGCCGAAGGGGCCATGCCAGTAGTCGTTCACCTTCGCTCCCGCTAAGCCTTCGGAGTCGATGCCCGTGGGATTAGTCTCGGTGTTTGGAGTAAAGGCACTGTAGTTGTAGACGGCATGGTCGTTGAGCTTGGACTCGTAGTCCTGCTCGTTGACGATGTAGCTTCCCGAGATGTAAGACGAGCCATCCGCCTGGGTCACTTCAACGTTGACCGGTTGGTTGTCGCTCCAGTGCGCGATCAACGGCCGGAACCCCGAATACTCGACGTCGGTTGGATGTCCGCCAGACACCAATGTGCATTCACCGTGGTCGCAGTCATCGGCGTAGGCGACGGCCACCGGGAGAAATGCTGCGGCGGCCAGACCGCCGGCAGCCGCAGCAAGTACTGGCAGCAGACGAAGTTGTTTCGACATAGGAGCCCCCTATATGTATTGGAATCGCGTCCAATGCTATGGGAATATTGTCCAACATATTGGAGAATTCGGCAGCCAATACTGCAACGCGGTGTGGTCGCGGGGCTGTAAAACAGTTGCGCGCCAAATTGACCGGCCGAGTGCGGGGCGAAAAACCGACTGCCTACTGTCGTCGTCTCAAATCGAACGGCTTTAAAAAGCCATGAAATCATGCACGCGCAATTAAACGAACCAACTGACATACCGCGAGATCGATAATTTGGCGCGGATTTCTGTCGCGGAAATGGATAGCACCGAAAAAGCATGACTTGCATCTTGCACTCCAGGCGCAATAAGCGGCCACCAGCCCGGTTTGGCGTGCGGTTCCCCCGGTTTAGCGCTCTGAGCTGGGGTTATGCGATAACAGCCGCTCAACATACTTCGCGATGACGTCGACTTCCAGGTTAACCGTCGCGCCGGCCGCCGCCGGACCCAGCGTCGTGAGTTCGCGAGTGGTCGGAATCAGCGACACCTCGAACCAGTCGTCGCCGAGCGCCGACACGGTCAGAGAGATGCCGTCGACCGTGATCGATCCCTTCTCCACGACGTAGCGGGCCAACTCGACTGGCAGCCCGATCCGGACGATTTCCCAGTTCTCCGCGGGCGAGCGGCTCAGGATCTCTCCGGTGCCGTCCACATGACCCTGCACGATGTGTCCGCCCAGGCGGCTGTTCAGCGCCGCCGCTCGCTCGAGATTGACCGGGCTACCTGCCACCAGCGCGCCGAGGCTCGACCGGTCCAGGGTCTCGCCCATCACGTCGGCGATGAACTGTCCCGCGGGCAACACCTCGACGACCGTCAGACACACACCGTTGACGGCGATCGAGTCACCGTGACCCGCGTCAGCGGTCACCACCGGACCCTGGATCGTGAACCGGGCGGAATCGCCCAGGTCAGCCTTGGCGACTACCTCACCCAGTTCTTCGACGATTCCGGTGAACACCGCCTCAGGCTAGTGAGTTCCGTTCCCCCGCGCGACGTCCGCGCCACCTTGCGGTTGGTCGTCCGGTCGGCGCGACCCGCTACTCTGCAAGTTATGCAGACGCGTCGCCCAATCATCGCCGTTCTCGCCGCACTCTCGATCGCCGCCGCTCTGATCAGCGGCTGCTCATCGTCCAAGCAATCCGGTGGTCCGCTGCCGGACGCGGCCACCTTGATCAAGGAATCCACCGAGAGCACCAAGAATGTCAAAAGCGTGCACCTGGCCCTGACGGTGAACGGGAAAATCAAAGGCCTGCCGGTCAAGTCGCTGACCGGCGACCTGACCACCACGCCCCAGACCGCTGCACAGGGCAACGCGAGCATCGTCTTCGGCGGCTCCGACATCGACGCGCCGTTCGTGGTGATCGACGGAACCCTGTACGGAGCGCTCACGCCTGGTCAGTGGGACAGCTTCGGTAAGGCCTCCGACCTCTACGACCCGTCCACGATCCTCAAGCAGGATGTCGGTCTGGCCAACGTGCTCTCCAACCTCAGCAACCCAAAGTCCGAGTCCCGCGAGAACGTCGGCGGACAGGCCACCATCAAGATCACCGGAGCGGTCTCCGCGGATGCTGTGAACGGCATCATGCCCCGGTTGAAGGCAACGCAGCCGCTGCCCTCGACCGTGTGGATCGAGGAGAACGGCGACCACCAGCTGGTGCAAACCACGCTCGAGCAGAGCCCGGGAAATTCGCTTCAGCTGACGCTGTCGAACTGGAACGCACCGGTCCAGGTCACCAAGCCTCCGGTTGCTCCGGCCCCGTGACGGCGGCTCATCAAGCGCCCCAACCCCACCACGCGGGGCGCGTCGTCGCGATCAGCGCCGGCAGTCTGGCAGTTCTGCTCGGTGCCCTCGACACCTACGTCGTAGTCACGATCATGCGCGACATCATCGGGACGATCGGAATCCCGGTGAACAAGCTGCAGCGCATCACCCCGATCATCACGTGGTATCTGCTGGGCTACATCGCGGCAATGCCGTTGCTGGGCAGAGCATCTGACCGATTCGGGCGCAAGCTGCTACTCCAGGTCAGCCTGGCCACATTCCTGGTCGGCTCGGTGATCACGGCGCTGTCGACCAACCTCGACGTCCTGGTAGTCGGCCGCACCATCCAGGGTGTCGCCAGCGGCGCCCTGCTTCCGGTGACCCTCGCCCTGGGCGCCGACCTGTGGGCCCAGCGCAACCGCGCCGGCGTGCTCGGCGGTATCGGTGCCGCGCAGGAGCTGGGCAGCGTGCTCGGCCCGCTGTACGGCATCTTCATCGTCTGGTTGACCAGTCGCTGGCAGGACGTGTTCTGGATCAACGTGCCGTTGGCGCTGGCTGCGATGGTGATGATCCAGTTCAGTCTCCCGTCACGGGATCGCAGCGCCGAGCCGGAGAAGATCGACATCGTCGGCGGACTGCTGCTGGCGGTCACACTCGGCCTGGCGGTCATAGGTCTCTACAACGCCAACCCCGACGGCAAGCACGCGCTGCCGAGTTACGGGCCGCCGCTGATTCTCGGCGCCGTCGTGTTCGCCGTGCTTTTCTTTGTGTGGGAACGCTTTTCGCGCACCAAGCTGATCGAGCCCGCCGGCGTGCACTTCCGGCCGTTCCTGTCAGCGCTCGGTTCGTCGTTGTGCGCCGGAGCAGCGCTGATGGTGACGCTCGTCGACGTTGAACTCTTCGCCCAGGGTGTGCTCAGCAAGGACCAGGACGAAGCAGCGATGCTACTGCTGTGGTTCCTGGCCGCATTGCCGATCGGGGCACTCGTGGGTGGCGCGATCGCAACCAAGATCGGCGACCGAGTGGTGGCCTTCGTGGGGCTGGCGATCGCCGCCGGCGGCTACTGGCTGATCTCGAAGTGGTCCGTCGACCTGCTGAGCGAGCGCCACAACATCTTCGGCCTCTCGCTGCCGGCGTTGGACACCGATCTCGCGGTCGCAGGAATCGGACTGGGTTTGGTGATCGCACCACTGACGTCGGCCAGCCTGCGAGTGGTGCCGTCGGCGCAGCACGGCATCGCTTCGGCGGCGGTGGTGGTGGCCCGGATGACTGGAATGCTGATCGGTGTGGCCTCGCTGAGCGCGTGGGGCTTCTACCAGCTACCGCACCTGGTCGCGAAGCACGCCGCGGAAGTGCCGGCCAACGCCAGTCTCGCCGAGCGGGTGCTGCACCAGGCCAGCATGTATCGCGAAGCCTTCGCGGACATGTACGGGCAGATCTTCAAAGTCACCGTCGTCGTATGTATCGTCGGCGCGCTGCTCGGCCTGCTGATCGGTAGCCGCCGCGTGCACGCCGACGAACCGGAATTCGTGGGCGCCGAGTCCGTCAGTCCCGCGATCTGATCAAGGTGTTGATCGCGGCGACCCACTCGGCGTTCGACGCGACGTAGAACGCGACTTCGCCGGACCGGATTTGCAGGATCAGGTGAGTTTGTCCGCCGCGGACCGACGCCTTGAAAACCTTGTCCTCACGGACGCTGAGGATCTCGGACACCGGGATGTCAATCAGCTTGCCGGTCAACGTGATAAAGATCAGTCGGCGCGCGGTGAGCGCGATGGTCCCGTTGTTGTTGACGGTGGGATAGCCCGGCGCCGTGGAGCCGCGGTAGATGCCCTTCTCGGGCTGCCGAATCTGGGTCTCGGACGCGATCGATGCCGCGAGCTTGGCCTTGGCCGCGCTTCTTTTGCGTCGCCACCACAGGATGATCGGAGTCCAGATCAGTGCCTGGATCGCCGCGATTCCCAGCACAAGCAGCGCGATGAATCCAGCGATGCCCCCAGCGTTGTGCACGGCGCCCTCCAGCGACTGATTGGCACTCAGTATGCGATGACGCCCTCGACAGTTCACAGCATTTCCGCAGGAATCTCTACTGGCGGGATTCAAGCAGCAGGCAGCGCAACATCAGGACCTGTATCGTGTGCCGCTAGCAATAACGGTCAGTTACCTTCGCTCGTGGTTTGGGGACATGGTCGAATACCAACTGTCCGGCGCGGTCGAGGCCCGCGTCGGGGGGACATTGGCGCCGCTGGGCGGGCCGAAGCAGCGCTGCGTGCTGGCCGTGCTGCTGGCCAACCACGGGACCGTGGTCAGCGTTGACCGTCTGATTGACGCAGTATGGGAAGACAAACCCCCGCCGAAAGCGCTGGCCTCACTGCGCGCGTACGTCACCAACCTGCGGCGCATTCTGCCGGTGTCGGCCGATGCGGCGCCGCGGCTCGTCTCGCGTTCCTACGGATATCAGCTGACGCTGCGCGACGGCGATTCCGTCGACCTGCACCGGTTCGAGGCTTTGGTCAAGAACGGTCGTTCCGCGCTGGTTCGCGGTGCGGCCGCGGACGCCTTCGAGAAACTCAGCGCGGCGCTGACGTTGTGGCGGGGTGACGCCTTTGGCGAGTTCACCCACCGCGATTTCGCACACGCCGATGCCACGCGCTATATCACGTTGCGCCACACAGCAATTGAAGCCCGTTTCGATGCGGCCCTGCAATCTGGCGACGGCGCCGATCTGGTTCCCGAGATCGAGGCCGCGATTGCCGCCGACCCGACCGAGGAACGACTCTGGGGCCACTTGATGGTCGCGCTCTATAGGACCGGCCGCGCCTCCGACGCGATCCGCGCGTTCGACCGCGCCCGCGCGACACTCGACCGGGAACTCGGTACAACCCCCGGTGACGGGCTGCAAACCCTGTACCGCAAGATCGCCGACAAGGCCGCCGATCTGCACTTCACCCCGCCGGCCGCTCGCCCCACCGACTCCCCCGCCCCCGACTCGCCAGTGCCATTCGTCGGGCGGACCTCCGAACTGGAGTCCATCACCACCGCCCTCGGTCGCGCCCGGGCCGGTTCGGGTGGGCTGATCCTGCTCACAGGCGAGAGTGGCATCGGGAAAACCGCACTTGCACAAGCTATTTCGAGCAGGGCGCGGCACGCTGGAATGACAGTCGCGTGGGCCGCGCATCCCCCGGGTGTCCGCCTGCCGTTGATGTGGACGTGGATACAGCTACTGCGGCAACTCGGCGACGAACTCGGCCCGGCCGGCCGTCTCGCGGTGCGACGTGTCGCACCCGGAGTCGTCGACGCCCTCGTCCCCGAATGGTCCGACCGCGACGCGGTGGGCTCCGGAGTACGCGCAGCCGCAACCGGTTTCGCTCTCGTGGAGGGTGTGGTCGCGGCACTGTGCGAGCTGTCCACCACCCGCCCACTACTGCTCATCCTCGACGACCTGCACCTCGCCGACTTCCCTTCCGGCAACGCGTTGTCCGTCCTGAGCGCACAGCTCGGGCGCTTTCCGATCCAGGTGGTCGGAAACTGGACCTATTTCGGCAGCGGCCGACCGGTCAACCGACCCGCCCTCGAGCGGCTGGTGCGCCTCGAGGCCGCGCGTTCGATCCATCTCGACGGCATCGGGCCCGAGGCCGCCGCCGCACTCGTGGACGCGCTGGCCGGTGCAGCAACTAAGGGCGAAGTGTCCCGGCACGTCTGGCATCGTACCGGCGGAAATCCCTTGTACATAAGGGAACTCGTCTCCGTCCTGGTGGCGCACGATCGTCTCAACGACGGCGCCGACGCCAACACCGACGACGTATCAGCCGCGGTCGCCGGCATGGTCGGGCAACGGCTGAGCCGGCTCGACCGGCCGAGCAGACGAGCTCTGGCCGCCGCCGCGGTGATCGGCGCGCAGTTCGACATCGCCGACCTCGCCGACGTCGTCGACCTGTCCGTGTCGACCGTGCAGGCCCGGCTGCGGCCCGCCTACGAGACAGGACTGCTGGACGAGATGGTCGACCGGCCGGGTTGCTACCGATTCGGGCACGGCCTGCTGCACCATGCCGTGCTGACCCAGGTCCCCGGTTCCGAGCGGTCGGCGGTACACGCCGCGATAGCCGCCAACAGCGCGGCCGCGATCCCGACCGCGGCCTACGAGGACGTCATTTCCATCGCCGACCACGCGTGGCGCGCCGGCACCGAGCTGAACCCTGAGACGGCACTGGAGCTTTACGAGACCGCGATCCAGCGGGCCCTCACCCGTTCGGCGTACCCCGATGTCGCGATCCTGGCCGAACATGCGTTGCAGGTCTGCCGTCGACTTCCGCCCAAACCCGAACCGCTGCAACGGCAAGCCACCTTGTGGCTGCATCTGGCCGGGGCGCACGGGATCCTGGACGGCCAGAACAGCCCGGCCGCCGCCGTGGCCGTACAGCGCGCCTTCGAGATCGGCGAGCACGCCAGCGGCCGGCATTACCACGGCGCCGTCGCGATGCAGTGTTACATGCTCACTGTCCGCGGTCGCCTCGACGAAGCGCAGGCCCTGGCCAGCGGCCTGGCCGCGCAGTATGCCTCGTCCGGCGACCCCGACATCGGGGTCTCGAGCCACTTCGTCCAGGTGATGCTGCACACGCTGCGCGGCGAACACGAGGCGCAAGAGTCGGTCGCCGGGACCATGCTGGCGCGCTTCCCTCCACCCGAGACGGTGGCCGATCCCCTGGTGTTCTTCCACCCGCGGGTGTACTGCTGGCTGAGCCTGGGCCGCGCGCTGCTCGGCGACCGTGCCGGGGCGCACCGACAACGCCGCATCGCGCTGGAGTTGGCGCAGAGCCGGCGGGCTCACTTCGACATTCTCGCCGCCAAGCTGGTGCGGGTGGAGATCGACGCGATCCTGGGCATTACCGACGGCACGGCCGCCGCCGCCGAGGACGTGTATCAGGAGATGCTGGCCGCCGGTTCTCCGCAGTGGGCCTCCTGCGCCAAGATGATCGGGGTGTGGGCGGAAACGCTCTCGGGTGAAGGCGGCGACAGGTTGGCGGCATTCGACGCGTTCAGCGACTACACCCGCGACGGCAGCATGGTGATGACACCGTTCTTCTTGGCCCTGATTGCCGACATCGAAAACCATTACGGCTACACCGAACACGCCCAGCAGCTGCTGGCCCGGGCGCAGACCGTGGCCGACACCACCGGTGAACACGTCTGGGACGAGCAGCTGGCCCGTCGAGTCGCCGTCGCTGCAGTCAAATAGCGTCCGGCCTCCAACCAGGATCCAATTCGACGGGCTAGCGTGCCGCTGATGAGTATGAGCGAACCGTTGCCGCCGGAGCGCGGGCTGACTCGCGCCGAGCGGGGCCGGGACGTCAGCGCGCCGCAAGCCGAGGCCGAAGCGGAGACGTCCACCGGCCGAAGGCTTTTGCTGTCGATGAGCCCACGCTTCGTGCTGTCGCAGGCCGAGGGCTACCCAATTGTCATCAAGCAGTTTCTGCAGTTCTGTCTGATCCTGATCTATCCGGCTTGGGCGTTCGGCGTGCTGGCCTCGGCCGCGATCTACTACGCCGTGTATTCCGTCTTGTGGGTGGTGTTTTGGCCCGTGCGGGCCTGGATGAAAAAGAACCGTCCCGAGGACTACGCCGCAAGCCAATTGAAATAGTGCGACGTTTTCTCCTTCCGGCTCGCCCACAGGTGACCGTCACGCCGTCCGTGGTATCGCCCCGTCAGTCGATCGACGTGCAGGTGACGACGACCAAACCCATCAGCGACGTGACGTCGGCACGAATCGAGTTGGGTTACCACAATTTCTTTCGCTACCGATGGGCCGGTCGCGCCGACGCGGCAGCGACCGCGGCGACCGATGCGATGTGGCTGACCGAGGATGTCGGCACCACCTACGGCACCGATCGCAACACGAAGGAATGGGTCGGCATCTTCGCGACCGACTTACCCACGGCGACATCGGTTTTCTCTGATGGATCGGCGACTTTCCGGCTTCCGTCATGGGCACCGCCGTCGTCGTCGCAGATCGCCGGGTGGTCGTGCCGTCTCGTGATCCAGCGCCGCGGCATCGATGTCGAGGAAGAGGCCGAATTCAGCGTCGTCACCGGAATCGACGACGCCCCGGCCGACCTCGGAGGGCTGGAACAGGTCACCGGTAGCGCGGCGTCTCAGCTGGAGATCGAGCTGCCCCGGCTGGTGTTTCGGGCAGGTGAGACGATCGAGGGTGCGGTCGTCGTCACGCCGAGCAAGGATCTGCCCGTCGGCGACGTCCGGGTGAAGTGGCAGAGCCAGCGCGACTCTCATCCGCGCACTCGCACACCAGGATTCGACGAGATCGTGAACGGGCGCACCGTGCGCCTGGAGACGCACGTGACGCTGCGCGAAGGATCACCCGTGCGGCTGCCCTTCCATACGACGCTTCCCTCGGACGCGGCTCCGACTGCTAGCGCCGTCAACTCCTCGATGCGCTGGTTCGTCAGTGCCACAATGTTTTACGCCGGCTTCGCCAGCCCGGGCACCGAATCCGTGCGGCGGCCGATCGCGGTGGTCAGCGCCGAATAGGCGCTTATCAGTCGCGCAGGATCCGACCTTCGGCGTCGGGCACCCTGCCAGTCAGGATCAGGATGGCGTCGATCAGTGGCCAAATCCCGCCGAGGCCACAGGTCAGCCATGTCGCGGCGATCTGCGCGATGCCGACGCCGGTGTAGCCGAGGTAGAACCGGCCTATTCCGAGCGGCCCGAAAAAAATCCCCAGCAGTCCCGCCGTGACCTTGCTCCGATCCGAGAAGGCACGACCGTAGGCGTCGACAGCGGATGGCCAACCCGGTACCGGCGGATAGCCGGGCGGTGGCGGCGGATAACCCGGCTGCGGCGGATAACCCGGCTGTCCCGAGTAGCCCGGTGGACGCTGCGGGAATTCGTCTGGCGAATACGGGTATTCGTGCGTCATATCAGTGAAAGTCACCCACTTGGTTGGATACCGTCTGCGGCGTCGACACCTGGATCTGCTGTGCGCTGCGGCGTGCCCTCATGCGCCGGATGCCGATGACGCTGAACACGACCACTCCGATGAGCGCCAACGCGGCGTAGATGCTGAAGAAGATGGTGAACACCAACATCAGCACCTCGACCACCGCCACGACCGCGCTCAGCGCCAAGAAGCCGAACGAGAACCCCAGAACCGTGAACACGGGTCAACGAGTTACGCAGGCTTTGGCGCCGTTCATCACGCCGTCGCGATACGCGTCGACGCGGACCGAGCCATGCCCCTGGCGCTGCACGTCGCCGGATCCGCGGAAGACGATCAGCGCGGTGATGCCCTTGTCGAGGTCGCCGGGTGACATCTTGAACGCGCTCTCGGGACGATCCTCGAGCAAGATGCTCGCGGCCCAGGCGCCGGCCATGCAGTCGGCGCGCAGTGACGTGAGCTTGTTTGTCGCATCCTGACCGCCGTGCGACAGCACCGCGAGCCCGTACTGGGTCGCGATCAGCGTGGCGACCGCGAAATCGCCACCCTGGTCATAGATCTGGGGCATCGCCTTGACCGCGTCGAATCCCACATAGTCCTCGGGCACGCAGTAGAACAACACGTAATCACTCGTTGGCTGGCCGCCACAGGTGGGCGCTTCGGCCGGGTTGAACGCCTTGGCCGGCTGCAGCGGCGTCCACGGCTGTCCGGTCAGCTTCGGGTAGACCTGCTTCCAATAGTCGTCCAGATCGGCGGGGACGCCGGTGATGATGTCTTCGTAAGGTGCATTGCCCCCGCTCTCGACATCGGCCGCGCTGTTGAACGGGATCTCGACCACCGGCGGATCGCCCACCTTGTATCCCTTGCACGCGCTCGGGCCATTGTCGAACCCGGTCTGGAACGAGTTGACCCGGTCGAAGCCACTGCCGTGGGCCTGCGGATCTCGCTTCTCGGTGCCCGGCTCGTCGCGCAGGAACAAGAACCCGGCCAGGGCGTTATCGAGGTCGTCCTCGCTGGCCTTGAAGGCTCCGCTCTTGGAGGCGTGCGCAGCCCACGCCCCGGCGAAGCAGTCGGCTTGGATCTCCTTGACCACCGTCGGCCCCTGGAAGTTGGCACGGGCCTGGATTGCGTGGCCCCATTCATGGGCCAATACAACGGGAATGACGAAGTCGCCGAAACGCTTTCGCAGGCCGGGCAGCAGTTGCTCATTGTCCCAGGCGACGTCGTCGGCTTTCGAGCAGTAGAACGCGTTGCCGGAGATGTCGGCGGCCGCCTGCGCGCACGGTGCGAACTGACCGGACGACGGCGTGACGGCGTAGAAGCCACCCTTCACGGGCGTGTAGTCGCGACCGTAGAGCTTCGGGAATTCGGTCCCCCAGTAGCTCTGCAGATCGGCGATCGCCTTGATGACGATCTTGTTCGTCGGGTTGGAGGCGTCGCCGTGGATCTGCACTGAATCAGCGGCGTCCGGGGTCTTGGATGATGGCGCCGAGGTCTTGGTCGAACTGCATCCGCTGGCGGCCAAAATGACCACCGCAGCAAACATTGCTACGCGCGAATACCATTTGTTTATCGGCATCAGCCGCCCTTCTTTAGCCCCATTAATTCATTCACGGCGCGGAGACGATACGCACCGATGATTGGAAATTGATTGGAAAACGCTTGTGTCAATTCTTGGCTTGATCATCGACTTTGAAGTCGAAGTGGACATCGCCGGCATCGACGTTGCTGACCGTGACCGTGACGCCGTAGGTCTGGCCGTTGTCCTTGAGGTCACACCGCAGCGTGGAGCCCGGGGTGCCCTTCAGATTGTCGGGGCAGGTCACGGAGTCCGGCTTGCGTCCGACCTTCTCGGTGAGCTGCTCACTGACCTTGTTCGCGACCAGGTTTTTGTCGACCGTCTCCACCATGTCGAACTCCACGTCGTCGCCTTTTACGCTGGTAGCGGTGACGTTGACGTTGTAGTCCTGGCCTTTGATCTTCATCCCGCAGTTCAGCTGGGCCCCGACCTGGCCTTTCAGTCCGTCCGGACAGGTCACCGAGTCGGGCTTGTTGCCATCCGCGTCGGTCATCTTGGTGGTGATCTGCTTGGCGATGTCGTCCTTGCTCACCATCTTCGGTCCGCTTGAGCAGGCCGAGACGCTGACCAGGGTGCCCGCGATCGCAGCTGCGACGAAAATCGTCCGGGAAAACGACTGAGACATGTCAACCTTTCGGTCATCTGAGGTAGATGAATTGGCGAAGTATTGCACGGCCGAGAAGCGCGACGCGTTGCATTAAATGTAAAATTTAGGTTAACTGCTACTGCAAAAACTGAATTAATACCGCAATCGGCAGCTGTGTACAGCTACCGTCTCAGCAACCCCGGATAGGTTTTCGCGGCCAAGTGCGGAACCGGCGGGCTACTCGACATAAGGAGCGCTTTGATGAAATCCCCGGTGATCGCGGTGGCGGGCTTGACGGCAGCCACTGTGCTGGTGGGTATGTCGGTGACTGGCTGCAGCAGCAAGTCGGACAAGCCGGCGTCGACGTCGTCAGCGTCGAGCACCGCCCAGAGCTCCGCCAGTTCGGAACCGACCTCGTCGGCGGCCGCATCGGGTGACTACGCCAAGCTCCTGATCAAGCCCGAGGAGATCGCGCTCCCGGGGGACACCTTCACCGCGGCTCCCCCGACCGAGAACCCGAACGGAAAAGCCGGTGTCGCAACGGTTTACAGCAACCAGGCCGACACCCGCGAGATCGGCGACACCATCATGATCCTGCCGGACTCGGCAGGCGCCGCGACGGCACTCGAGGGCGCGAAGTCGGCGCTCGGCGGCAGTGTGACCGGCGAGCCGCAGCCGGCTGCGGTCGGCGAGGGCGGAACGATCGTCCAGGGCGCCTCGCCCGACGGCTCGAAGTCGGTGACGGTGCTGCTCTTCACCGAGGGCAAAGCCTTTGTCACGCTTGAGTTTGACGGCAAGCCGGACGACGCGGTGCCGCCCGCGTTCGCCACTGACATCGGCCAGAAGCAGGACGCCGCGATCAAGAGCGGTCTGGCCGGCTGACCAGCTTGGTGCCGCGATTCCGGGACGGCGCTCCGCGCCTATCGCGGCACCAAGCTCAGCACCACGCCGTTGACGGGCGGAGGACACTGACAGCATGACGCAGGGCGATGACGTGTCGGCACGACCCGCCGCCGGTAGGGCGGGCGGTGCCGTCATCGCGACGTACGGACTGGTCGTGTACGGCGTTTTCCTCGTCGTTTTCCTCTACCTGGTCGGCTTTGTCGCCGATGTCGACCTGAAGTTCGGCGGGATCCACGTGGTCGGGAAGAGCATCGACCGTGGCGGCGGCGATGGTGCTGTCACGGCGACCGCTCTGGTCATCGATGCGGCGCTGCTCGCACTGTTCGGTGTGCAGCACAGCGTGATGGCCCGTCCCGCGTTCAAGCGTCGATGGACCCGGCTGATCCCGCCCAGCGCCGAGCGATCCACCTACGTGATGGCCACCAACCTCTGCCTGATCGCCCTGATCGCCGCGTGGCCCCGCTCACGGGGGACGTGTGGCGGGTGACCATCCAACCGTGGCACGGACTGCTGATCGCGGTCAGCTTCCTCGGCTGGCTCATCGTGCTGGTCAGCACGTTTCTCATCGATCACTTCGACCTGTTCGGTCTGCGTCAGGTACTACCGCGGCTGGGTGGACGGCGCGCCGCCGAGCACGAGTTCACGACGCCCCTCTTCTACCGCCTGGTTCGGCACCCGCTATACACGGGTTTCATCATCGCGTTCTGGGCGACGCCCGCAATGACGTTGGGACACCTGCTTTTCGCAGCGGCAATGACTGGCTACATCCTGCTGGCCGTGCGCTTCGAAGAACGCGACCTCGTCGGTCATTTCGGGGAACGGTACCGCGACTACCGTCGCCGCGTGCCGATGCTCATCCCCGGTCTGGGCGGTCGCTCCTGAGCGAACCGGACGACGGGTCGCGCGGCACCAGGCTCAGCACCAAATCCGGTCCGACTCTTTCGACGCCGTCGTAGCGCCAGCGCAAGGCCCGCGCGATGCTCGGAACCCCGACGTCGTCGACCGCGGTGATCGGTCCTCCGAGCAGGATTGGCGCGACGTAGGCCAGGATCCGGTCGATCGCCCCGGCCCGGAGGAATGCCCCAGCCAGCGTCGGGCCGCCTTCAAGGATCACGTCGGTGCGATCAGACAACGCCCGGAGTACTTCGGCGGGCTCACGGGTCCGGATCACCATCGTGCGCGTGTCATCGTTGAGAACCTTTGCCTCCGAAGGGATTTCGCGCATGCCAACCACGACTCTCATCGGCTGACGGTCGGCTAGGCTGCCATCGGCCAGGCGGGCGGTCAGCGTCGGGTTGTCGGCGAGCACGGTGCCGGTGCCGACCACGATGGCGTCGGCCGTCGCGCGCCGACGGTGCACGTCGGCCCGGGCGGCCTCGCTGGTGATCCACTGGCTCGAGCCGTCCGCGGCGGCGCTGCGGCCGTCGATGCTGGTGGCGTATTTCCACGTCACATGCGGCAGGCCGGTGCGCTGCTTGTGCAGCCATTCGCGTAGCGGCCCGACGGTGACCAGGTCGGCCTGGACATCGCCGATGACGCGAATACCCGCCGCCGCCAACCGCGTTGCGCCACCCGCGGCCTTCGGATTCGGATCACTCACCGCGTAGACCACAGCCTCGACTCCCGCATCGATCAGCGCGTCGACGCATGGCGGCGTCTTGCCGTGGTGGCTGCAGGGTTCGAGGGTGACGACCGCGGTCCCGCCGGCTGCGAGCTGACCGGCCCGCCGCAGCGCCATCACCTCGGCGTGCGCGCTGCCGGTGCGCTGCGTGCCGCCGACGCCGACGACGCGGCCGTCGCGGTCCAGAATGACCGCACCCACCGGCGGATTCGGATACGTCTTGCCCTTGACCAGATCGGCTTGCTCGACGGCCAACTGCATGGCTGCCTCGTGGCCGACGGCCGCCGATCCGCTCATCGGCGCAGGTGCGGCGACACGGCACCGGCCTGCCGCCGTAACGCCTCGACCGCCGCGGCCGGGTCATCCGCGCCGTAGACGGCCGATCCGGCGACGAAGCAGTCGACACCCGCTTCCGCCGCCTGTTCGATCGTGTCGGCGTTAATACCACCGTCGATCTCGACCAGGATCGTCAACTCGCCGGAGTCGACGAGTTTGCGCACCGCCCGCACCTTGCTGAGCACTTCGGGGATGAACTTCTGGCCGCCGAAGCCGGGTTCGACGGACATCACCAGAAACGTGTCGAAGTCCTTGAGGATGTCCAGATATGGGTCCAGCGGGGTGCCGGGCTTGACGCTCAGCCCGGCCTTCGCGCCGGCGGCGCGGATGTCGCGGGCCACACCGACCGGGTTGTCGGTGGCCTCGGCGTGGAAGGTGACGTTGTGGGCGCCGGCCTCGGCGTACGGCGGCGCCCAGCGATCCGGATCCTCGATCATCAGGTGGCAGTCCATCGGAATGTCGGTGGCGGCCAACAGGCTTTCGACCACCGGCAGCCCGAGCGTGAGGTTCGGCACGAAGTGCGCGTCCATCACGTCGACGTGCAACCAGTCCGCGCCTTCGACGTCGGCGGCCGCGTCGGCCAGCCGGGCGAAGTCGGCCGCCAATATCGAAGGAGCGATCAGCGGCTTGCCGGTTCGGCCTGACATGGCCACGAGCTTACTAAGAGGCGACTTTCCGGTCCGCGTCAGCGCTGCGCGCCGCTGTCACCGTCCGACTTGACCAAGGCGGCGGCGAACATGGCGTCGGTGCCGTGTCGATGCGGCCAGAGCTGGACATAAGGCCCGTCGCCCAGATCCGTGACCGGCTCGAAGAGCGGTCGGGTGTCCAACGCGGACACCGGGTGCCGACGCAGCGCGTCGCCGACCACACCGACCGTCTCGGCCAGATGCGGTGAGCACGTCGCATACAGAATCACGCCGCCGGGCCGGGTCAGCGCAATCGCGGCGGCCAGCAGTTCGCGCTGCAGCTTGGTCAGGGCCGGCACGTCCGCGGGCTGGCGCCGCCACCGCGCATCCGGCCGCCGCCGCAGCGCACCCAGGCCGGTGCAGGGCGCATCGACAAGCACCCGATCGAATCCGGGTTCGAGCCCGGTGCTGCGACCGTCGACCCGCAACACGTCGACCGGCAGGCCGCCGGTGTTCTGTCGCACCAGCTCGGCGCGGTGCTCGGCGGGCTCCACCGCGGTGACCCGCGCCCCCGACTGCGCGGCCAGCGCGCCCAGTAGCGCCGTCTTGCCGCCGGGGCCGGCGCACAGGTCCAGCCATCGCCCTGCGTCGTCGGTCACGGGCGCCAAAGTCAGTGCGCGCGCGACCAATTGGCTGCCCTCGTCCTGGACCAGGGCCTGGCCGCCACGGACCGCGGCCACGTCCGCGGGGTCACCGGCCGGCAAGTACACCGCGTACGGCGAGAACCGGCCCACGCTGCCGTCGACGGCGGTGGCCAGGTCTTCGGCGGTGAGCACACCGGGCCTGGCCGCGAGGTGGACCTGCGGGCGCGCATCGTCGGCGGCCAGAGCGGCGCCGAGTTCGCCCGCGTCGACGCCGAGCGCGTCGAAGACCGACTGCGCGACCCACCGCGGATGCGCGTGCAGGAACGCGGCGTTCCCGATCGGGTCGGCGGATTTGGCGGGCGCCAGCTCGTCGAGCCACGACTGCTCGTCGCGGGTGCTGATCGTCCTCAGCACACCGTTGACGAAACCCGCTCGCGATGAATCGAATTCGATGGCGGCCTGCTCGACGGTGGTGGAGACGGCGGCGTGCGCGTCCACGCGGGTGCGCAGCAGCTGATAGGTCCCGAGCCGCAACAGATCCAGCAGCACCGGGTTGATCACGTCCGGAGAGCGGTCGGCGGCGGCAGCGATGACGGCATCCAGCAGGCCGCGAATCCGGCTGCTCCCGTAGGTCAGCTCAGTGGCGAATGCGGCGTCCCGGCCGCTGATCCCCCGCTCGCGCAACAGGACTGGCAGCAGCAGGTTGGGGTAGGCGTCACGTTCGCGCACCGCGCGCAGCACGTCGAACGCGGCTTGGCGGGCGGGATCGAGCGGCTTGCGCGGTGGCCTATGAGGTTTGCGCGCTGCGGGTCGATCGCGGCGTGGTCTGTCCTGCGGCGGGGTCATGACGCGCGCACCGAGGATTCGAGGCGGGCCCCTCTGGCCCAATCGACGGCGTTCATCAGCTTCTTTCCCGGCGCCTGCACCTGGCCGAGTCGCACCGCCTGCGACGCCGTGCCGATCCGCACGCTGTGCCGGTCGACGTGAATCTCGCCCGGTTCCAATGTGTTTGGCAGACTCTGACCGTCGGTGTCGAGATAGACCGGCCCGAGCTTCACCCGCAGGTCGCCGATCAGGGTCCACGCCCCCGGATTGGGTGTGACGGCCCGGATCCGCCGCTCGACTACTTCGGCGGGCAGACCCCAGCGCACCCGCGCCTGCTCGACGGTGATCTTCGGCGCCACGCTGATGCCGTCGGAGGGCTGCGGGACCGGCGTGAGCGCCCCGTCGGCGATGCCGTCCAGCGTCGTCGTCAACAGCGCGGCGCCCGACGCCGCCAGTCGCTCGAGCAGGTCCCCCGCGGTGTCGATCGGGCGCACCGACTCGGTGACCACTC
This sequence comes from uncultured Actinomycetota bacterium, assembly GCA_963822655.1. Lineage (GTDB taxonomy): Bacteria > Actinomycetota > Actinomycetes > Mycobacteriales > Mycobacteriaceae > Mycobacterium. Next base: position 361,518 of record CAWGIJ010000005.1, on the reverse strand, counting down.
CGTAAACCGGCCCGGAATCCAAGCCAGCCTCGATCTGGAACGTCGTCGCGCCCGTCACGATGTCGCCCGCGGCGATGGCCGCCTGCACCGGGGCCGCGCCGCGCCAGGCGGGCAGTAGCGAAAAGTGCAGGTTGACCCAGCCGCGGGCCGGGACCGCGAGCAACTCGTCGCGAAGGAGCGCCCCGAAGGCGACGACCGGGCAGCAGTCGGGCCCTAGCTCGGCCAGCTCGGCCACGAACTCCGCGGAGTTGGGCCGCTCCGGGCGTAGCAGCGGGATGTCGTGTTCCATCGCGAGCCGGGCCACCGGTGACGGTTTCGGCTTGCCGTTCCGGCCCGACGCGGCATCCGGCCGGGTGAGCACCGCGAGCACCTCGTGGCGCGGCGAGTCGATCAGACTCTGCAACGCGGGCAGCGCGGGCTCGGGGGTTCCGGCGAAGACAAGACGCACCGGCACAGTGTAGGAAGTAGTCGCAGCCGCTGACCGAGCTAGGGAGTGCGCGATGACGTTGACGACGATCTCCGGACTGCCCGCCCACGTGCTGCTGGTGCACGCGCTGGTGGTGTTGGTGCCGTTGACAGCGCTGCTGGAGGTCCTGTGCGCGCTGTGGCCCGCAGCGCGACGACGGCTGGTGTGGCTGGTGCTCGCCCTGGCCGCAGTGACGACTGTGCTGACCCCGATCACCGCGAATGCCGGTGAATGGTTCTACGAGCAGCAGCACCAACCCCGCGCCGTCCTGGACACCCACGCCACCCTCGGAAGCTCGATGATCTACTACTCCGTCGCGCTGCTCGTCGTCGCCGTCGTGCTGGCGATGATCCATCGGCGTGAGGTGCGAGCGGTCGCTCCCGGGCGGTCGGTCGGCGTGGCGATCGCCGTGCTCGCGATCGTGGTGAGCGGCGCCGCCACCGTGCAGATAGTTCGCATCGGTGACTCCGGCGCGCGCGCCGTGTGGTCGTCCGAGTAGCTACGTCTCTTCTTCGGCGAGGCGCGGAATCAGTCCACCCGCCAGCACATCCTTGACCTGTCGCGGCGAAAGCCGATGTCGCACAGTGAAAGACGTGTCCTTGGTGACGTTGTCGACATGCAGGGTGTCCCTATCGGCGATGGTGTCGCGAATGTCCTTGATACGCAGCGTGTCGTCCTGGTCAACGCCGTCATAGTCGTCGGGGTCGTCGAACTCGACGGCCAGCACCCCGAAATTCGCCAGGTTCTGCCAATGAATGCGCGCGAAGGACTTGGCGATCACCACCTGCAGTCCGAGGTGGCGCGGTGCGATCGCGGCGTGCTCTCGCGAAGAGCCCTGACCGTAGTTGTCGCCGCCGACGATGATGTGGCCGGTCTTCTCGGCCTTCTTCGCCCGCTCCGGGTAGGACTCGTCGATCTGGGTGAAGCTGAATTCCGCGAGCTTGGGGATGTTGGACCGAAACGGCAGCGCCCGCGCCCCGGCCGGGGAGATCTCATCGGTCGAGATGTTGTCGCCGACTTTGAGCAGCACCGGCGCCTCGATCTCGTCGGACAACGGCGAAAGATCCGGCAGGCTGGATACATTGGGACCCTTGACCGGCGTGACCTTCTTGGCCTCGTCTTCGTCCAGAGGCGGCACCAGCATGGCGGTGTTGACTGCCGACTGTTGCGGTAGGTCGAGCTTCGGGTAGTCGACCTTGTTGTCGCTGGCCCAGTCGCGCGGGTCGGTGATCACCCCGGTCAAGGCCGACGCCGCGGCGGTTTCCGGCGAACACAGCCACACCGAGTCCTCCTTCGTGCCGGATCGACCCGGAAAGTTGCGCGGCATGGTGCGCAGCGAATTGCGGCCGGTGGCGGGCGCCTGCCCCATGCCGATGCATCCCATGCACCCTGCCTGATGGATGCGTGCCCCGCCGATCACCAATTCCGTTGTGGCGCCCATCTTTGTCAGGTCGGTCAGTATTTCGCGCGACGTCGGGTTCACGTCCAGGCTCACCTGGGCCGCCGTCTGCCGCCCGGCCACCATCGCGGCGACGATCGCGAAGTCACGCAGACCGGGATTCGCGCTGGAGCCGATCACCGCCTGCGCAATCTCCTCGCCGGCAACCTCGCGTACCGGCACCACGTTTCCCGGCGACGACGGTTTGGCGATGAGCGGTTCGATCTTCGATAGGTCGATCTCCTCGTCGACGTCATAGTCTGCGCCCTTGTCGGCGAGCAACTCGACCCAGTCGTCTTCGCGCTCCTCGGCGCGCAGGAAGTCGCGAACCGTATCGTCACTCGGGAAAACCGTTGTGGTGGCTCCGAGTTCGGCTCCCATGTTCGCGATGACGTGACGGTCCATAGCGCTCAGGCTGTCCAGGCCCGGCCCGTAATACTCGATGATTCGGTTGACGCCGCCCTTGACGTCGTGGCGGCGCAGCATTTCCAGGATCACATCCTTGGCCGAACACCATTGCGGCAGTTCACCTTCGAGCTTGACGCCCCAGACCTCGGGCATCCGGATGTGCAGCGGGCGGCCGGTGATCGCCAGCGCGACCTCCAGTCCACCGACCCCGATCGCCAGCATGCCCAGTGATCCCGCGGCCGGGGTGTGCGAATCCGAACCCACCATCGTCTTGCCCGGAATCCCGAACCGCTGCATGTGCGTCGGGTGCGATACCCCGTTGCCGGGCTTGGAGAACCACAGCCCGAAGCGCTGCGCGGCCGTGCGCAGGTACTCGTGGTCCTCGGCGTTCTTCTCGTCTGTCTGCAGCAGGTTGTGGTCGACATATTGGACGCTCACCTCGGTGCGGGCACGATCGAGCTCGAGTGCCTCCAACTCCTGCATCACCAGCGTGCCCGTCGCGTCCTGGGTCAGCGTCTGGTCGATGTGGATCGCGATCTCGTCGCCCGGCGTCATCTCGCCGGACTCGAGGTGGGATTCGATCAGTTTGCGCGCGACGTTGAGTGCCATGACAACGCTCCTGGGTGACGTGGGCTGAACGTCACGTGTGCGTACCCCGATACCTCTGCGGCCATGCGTCCGCGAGAGCTAGGGGTTGATCGTCGTCTTTTCGTCGATCGTGATGGTTGCGGGCAGGGCCTGTTGGACCTGGTCGGGCAGGCAATCAGCGCTGAGCTCCAGCAGGTAGATGACGTCGTCCTTGCCGTTGATCACCACCACCTTCTCCGCGACGGCCTTGTCCTTGCCGTCCTGGGTCCAGGTGCCGCCCAGCTGATATGCCGGGAATCCGCCCAGGTTGTCTTCGTTGCCGTCGCCCATTTGCTTGAAGCCGGGCAGGTTTTTCGTTGCACCACCCGCGAGTTCGATCAGCTTTTGCGGGTCGACGTCACCCTGGAGCTTGGACACCGTCGCGACGATGCTGGGCGTGTATTTGGCGGCCTCCGGAGCGTTGTCGACGATGGCCCAGTAGGCGTTGGGCGGAGTGTCGGATCCGGCGTCGGCCCAGCCGTCCGGGATCGGGAAGTTGATGGTCGGCGCTCCTGGGTCGCCCTTGTGCACCGGTGTGGCGTTGATATGAGCGTCCTTGAAGTAGCTCGCGATGGTCGGGGTCGGGCCATCGGGGCTGAGGCGCGGCGCCACTTTCGACTGCGACGTGGCGTTGCCTCCGGCACCCGCCGAGGCGGAGGAGTTGCTTGGCGCGCTGGTCTTGCTGGGCTGGGAACCACCACAGCCGGCCACGGCGATCGAGGTCGCGACAATGGCGATGGCCGCGCCGCTGATGGCTGTCCACTTCATTGCATTAGCTCCTGTCGATCGGGCCTCGCCACGGGACGAAATTCCGCGCTATCCCGAGACAGCCTAGATTGCGGTGCTGTTTGGGCTGCGATCTACGCACTTTCGCTGATGTTTCCGGTTTGCGGTCACCGCATGCTGACTAGCATGAGCGAGATCGAACCACGCGTGGACGCGCTGGTGGACTGGAACGGGCTTGGCGTGAGCGGGCTGTTGCCGACCGGAACCGTGACGTTGCTATTAGCCGACGTCGAGGGTTCCACGCGCCTCTGGGAGACCCAGCCCGACGAGATGACCGCGGGCATGGCGCGGATGAACCACGTCGTTTCCGACACCATCGCCGTACATGACGGGGTCCGGCCCGTCGAACAAGGTGAGGGCGACAGCTTCGTGGCCGCATTCGCTCGCGCCTCCGACGCGGTGGCGTGTGCGCTCGAGTTGCAGCGTGCCCCGCTGGCCCCCATACGGCTTCGCATCGGATTGCACACCGGTGAAATCCAGCTCCGCGACGAAGGCAACTACGCCGGAACGACGATCAATCGCACCGCGCGGCTACGCGACCTCGGCCATGGTGGGCAGACGCTGATCTCGGGCGTCACCGAGTCGCTGATCCTCGACCGGATGCCCGACGACGCGTGGCTTTCGGATCTCGGCACCCATGCGTTGCGTGATCTCCCCCGCCCGGAGCGAGTGGTCCAACTGTGCCACCCCGATCTGATGAACGAATTTCCGCCGCTTCGTGTGTCGAACGCCGCTGTATCACAGCGTCTTCCAGTTCAGTTGACCAGCTTTGTCGGACGAGAGTCGGATATCGTCAAGGCGCGGGATCTACTGACCGAGAACCGACTGGTGACGTTGACCGGCGCCGGCGGGGTCGGCAAAACTCGGATGGCGATTCAAATCGCTGCCAGCGTCCACGAATTCGCTGACGGCATCTGCTACGTGGATCTCGCGCCGATCACCGATTCCGATCTGGTGCCGCTCACCACCGCTCGCACGCTGGGCCTACCCGACCAACCGGGTCGTTCCACGATGGAGACATTGGTCCGGTTCCTCGCCGACCGCCGGATGCTGGTGGTGCTGGACAACTGCGAGCACTTGCTGGATGCCAGCGCGACCCTCGTGGTGACATTACTCGACGCGTGTCCGGGATTGACGCTGCTGACGACCAGCAGAGAGCCGATCGGCGTCGCCGGCGAGGTGAGCTGGCGGGTCCCGTCATTACCGTTGGCGGACAAGGCAATCGAACTGTTCGCCGACCGGGCCCGCCATGCTCGACCGGACTTTGTCGTCGACGACGAAAATGCCGCAACCGTGACCGAGATATGCCGGCGCCTGGACGGGGTGCCGTTGGCGATCGAACTGGCGGCAGCCCGGGTTCGGGCCCTGTCGTTGATCGAAATCCTCGACAGCCTCCATGACCGATTCCGGCTGTTGACCGGGGGTGCACGCACCGCCGTCCGTCGTCAGCAGACGCTGCGCGCGTCGGTGGACTGGTCACACGCGCTGCTGACCGAGCCTGAGCGGGTGCTGTTTCGCCGGCTCGCCGCGTTTATGGGTGGCTTCGACCTCGTTGCGGCTCAAAGCATTTGTGGCGGTGGCGACGTCGAGCGCTACCAGGTGCTGGATCAGCTCGCCTTACTGGTGGACAAGTCGCTGGTGGTGGCCGAGAGCAGCGGAGGCACCACCCGCTACCGGTTTTTGGAGACGGTGCGTCAATACGCCCTGGAAAAGCTGGGTGAGTCCGGCGAGGCCGATGGCGTGCGCACTCAACACCGCGATTACTACACAGCGCTGGCCGGCATGCTCGACGCACCGGCGCGCCATGACTATGAGCCTCGCCTCAAGCAGGCCGAAATCGAGATCGACAACCTACGCGCCGCATTCACCTGGAGCCAGGAAAATTCAGACGCTGAAACAGCATTGGAGCTGGCGTCGTCGCTGCAGCCGTTGTGGCTCGCGCGAGGCCGCATCCGAGAAGGTTTGGCCTGGTTCGACATCATCCTGTCGGGCAACACGGACGTACGCCCTGAGGCGCTGGCTGCGGTACGCGCGCGAGCCCTAGCCGATGCGGCCACGCTCGGCATCAGGGTGGGCGCTTCGGAAAGCCTCGAACAGGCGCAGCAAGCCCTCGCGCTGGCTCGAACGATCGATGACCCGACTCTACTAGGGCGGGCGCTAACTGCCTGCGGATCGATCGCCGGCTACAGCGCCGACACCGAGCAAGCCCGGGCATACTTTGGCGAGGCAATCCAGCTCGCCCGCGCGGTTGGCGACCAGTGGAGGCTCAGCCAGATCCTCGCCTGGCAGGCTTCGAGCTTTGACGACGACGCGCGCTCGGTGCGTGCAATCGCAGAAGAAGGACGCGATCTCGCCGAGGTGATCGGTGACCGGTTCAGCTCGCGAGTGTGCCGCTGGTGCCTAGGACGGGCACAGATGATCCGGGGTGATCTGAGGGAAGCCGCCGCGCAATTCGAGGAGGTGGCGGCCGAGGCACACGCCGCGCACGATGGCGTCATGCAGGCCAATAGCCTTGGGGCGCAAGGCGGTGTACTCGCGTATCTGGGCGAGACACGTGCGGCCCAAGCCGCCGCCGACGCGGCGATCGCCGCCGCCGCTGAGCTGGGGGGGAGCCCCGCAGTCGTGGCCTACGCGGGTTTGGCCAGCGCGTTCCTCGCCGCCGGTGACGTCGCGAATGCTCAAGAAGCGTGCACTGCGGCCGCGCCGCACATAAGTGGCCTGCCGGTGGCTGTGGCGATGCACCGCCTATACAGTGCGCAGACCGCCCTCGCGAATGGGGATCTGATAGCTGCTCGCCGCTGGGCCGACGAGGCTGTCTCGACGCGCGTGTGGCTGACGATGACGCTGACCATACGTGCGATGGTGGCAATCGCGGCAGACACGCCGGAAGACGCACAGCGCGACGCCCACCACGCGCTTGTGCTGGCGACCGAACTCGATGCGCACCTGCCCACACCCGACAACCTGGAGTGCCTCGCGGTGCTGGCCCATCGCGACGGCAGCGCCCACGAAGCCGCCCGACTCTTCGGCGCGGCAGATGCTTGCCGGAAGCGCTCGGGGTCTGTCCGCTTCAAGGTCTACGACGCCGGCTATGACATCTCGCTCACCGCACTGCGAAATATTCTGGGCGAGAACATTTTTGACGAGGCATGGGCCGAGGGTGCTGCGCTGTCCACCGCGGAGGCAGTTGCCTACGCACAACGCGGCCGCGGCCAGCGCAAGCGCCCCACCAGCGGCTGGGCTTCGCTCACGCCGACCGAAATGGACGTGGTGCTACTGGTCAGTGAGGGCCTGAGTAACAACGACGTTGCCGCAAGACTTTTCGTCTCACCACGGACCGTGCAGACCCACCTCACCCACGTCTACACCAAGCTGGGCCTGACGTCGCGCGTGCAACTCGTCAACGAGGCGGTCCGCCACCGCTGAACCCCGAGAAGTCCGCCCGTGAATGCGGGCCTCGACCGGTTCGGCGGCGACGACGGTGAACGGCGTGGCCAGGGGGAAGCTGCCCCTGAGCGACTCAACCCGGGCAGTGCGGACGATGGTAGCCAGCGCGAGGGTGGCTTCCAGCATGGCGAAGTGATCGCCGATGCACGAACGAGGCCCGCCGCCGAACGGCAGGTACTGCCAACGATTTCGGCCCTGGGATCGCTCCGGCAGGAATCGATCCGGGTCGAAGGTCAGCGGGCAGTCCCACAGTTCGGGATCGCGATGCATGGCGTAGAAGCTGACCACCGCCATGGTGCCGGCTTCCAGCCGGTAACCGTCGACCGCCAGATCTTTGTTGAGCATGCGCGGGGTTCCGGCAGCCGGCGGGCACAGCCGCAGGGCCTCGTGCAGCACCCGCACGGTGTAGCCGAGCCTGGGTACGTCGTCGGGCGTCAGCGGCCGATCGCCAAATACGCTGACCTCCTCGAACATTCGGGCTTGAATCTCGGGGTGGCGCCCGAGCGCCCACAGCGAGTACGCGAGAGTCGTCGACGTGGTGTCGTGTCCGGCGAGGATGAACAACACCAACTCGTGACAGATCTCATCGTCCGAAAGCGGTTGGCCGGTAACAGGATCGGTTGCGGTTATCAAGGCACGGACAAGCGGTGCCTCCCGGTCGGGATCTTGTCGCACCGCGGTAAGGATCTCGGCGGCGAGCCGATGCAGCGTCGCATTTCCCTTCCGTGCCCGTTGCTGGCCGGGCGTCGGCACCCACTGGGGCAGATTCATCGGCCGGATGCCGCGGTCGGCGATCCACGAGAGGGTGGGTCGCAATGCCTGCCCGATGGCATCCGCTCGAGCATCGAGATCCAGCCCGAGCACCGAACGGCCCAGCGCCCGCAAGGTAAGGGTGCGGCATTCGGTGTCCAGATCAAGGGTCGCGCCGTCCCGCCACCCGTCGACAACTGTCTGCGCTGCTGCTGCCATATCGCCGGCATACTGCTTGATTCGCTGTTTGGTGAACATCGGTTGCAGCGTTCGCCGGCGCGGCAGCCATTCGCGGTGCGGCAAGACCAGTAGATTGCCGCCCATTAACCGGCGCAACTGAACCGCGGGCGTGGTGCCGCCGCGATCGGCGACCTCGTCGCTTCGGCCCAGAACATCCCGGGCACCCTGCGGCGATGCGATCAACACCACCGTCGGGAAAAGCCACTTGGGCCCGAACACGATGCGCGTGACATGCCCGCCTGCATCGAGGAGTTCCTGGTGCCCGTCGATAAAAGACCGCACGGCCCGGAGCTGGTCCCGGTAGGGCAGCGGATTCTTCGGCGCCAGAGGCAGTTTGGCCACGTCGGTCGGTGCAGGTGTTTGTAGCATTGCAGTCCACCTTTCTGGAACATCCACTGTGACGACGCCGACCCCTGAAGGCGTGAGTAGTGCACTACTTAAATCCTCGAGGTCTGGCGCCGTGACTCGACTATCCGGCGCCATCAGGCTCAAAAGATCGGCCAAGGCGCGTAGATCGGCTCCAGTGGGGGTCGTATATTGCCTCGGCAGCGAATCTGCGCGTTTCCGCTGATGTTTGCGATTCGCGCAAGCCGCATGCTGGCTACCATGAGCGAAATCGATCCTCTTGCGGATGCACCGCTGGTGGACTGGAGTCAGCTAGACGTGAGCGGTCTTTTACCCACGGGCACGGTGACGCTGCTGCTTGCCGACGTCGAGGGCTCCACGCAGCTGTGGGAAACCCAACCCGACCAGATGACGTCCGCGTTCGCACGGCTGGATGATGCACGAACGGATCTGATCGCCGCTCATCGTGGGGTGCGGCCGGTGGAGCAAGGTGAGGGCGACAGCTTCGTCGTCGCATTCGCGCGCGCCAGCGACGCGGTGTCCTGTGCGCTGGAGTTGCAGCGTGCCCCATTGGCGCCGATCCGATTGCGCATCGGTGTGCATACCGGTGAGGTACAGCTGCGCGATGAAGGCAACTACATCGGCCCCACGATCAACCGAACGGCTCGACTGCGCGATCTCGGGCACGGCGGCCAGATCCTGCTGTCGGGCACGACGGAGGCATTAGTTGTCGACATGCTGCCGATCGACGCGTGGTTGACCGATCTGGGCGCTCATGAGTTGCGCGGCGTTCCCCGCCCTGAACGGGTCGTGCAGTTATGCCATCCGGATCTGTGTAACGAATTTCCACCGTTACGGACGATGAAAAACGTTGCAGTGCAGCATCTCCCAATTGCTTTGACGAGTTTCGTGGGCCGCGCAGCGGAGCTGACTCAGATACACGAGCTATTGAGCGGGAACCGTTTGGTGACGTTGACCGGTGCCGGTGGAGCGGGTAAAACCCGGCTGGCAATTCAGATCGCGGGCCAAATGGCCGGCGAATTCGGTGACGGGGTGTGGTCTGTGGACCTCGCGCCGATCGCCGACCCTGAACTGGTGCCAGTCACAGTGGCCCGTGCGCTCGGGCTGCCCGACCAACCCGGCCGCTCCACCATGGACACCCTGACCCACTTTATCGCCGACCGGCAGATGCTGGTGGTGCTGGACAACTGCGAGCACCTGCTGGACGCCAGCGCGGCACTGATCGATGCGCTGCTCGCCACCGCGACGGGATTGACGCTGTTAACCACAAGCCGTGAGCCGGTCGGGGTCGCTGGCGAAGTGAGCTGGCGGGTACCGTCACTGTCGCTTCGTGATGAAGCGATCGAGCTGTTCACCGATCGGGCTCGCCGTGCTCGCCCCGATTTCACCGTCACAGACAACAATGCCGCAGTCGTGGCCGAAATCTGCGCGCGCCTCGACGGGTTGCCGCTGGCGATCGAACTCGCCGCCGCACGGGTGCGCGCCTTATCTCCGTCGGAGATTCTCGACAGCCTGCATGACCGGTTCCGGCTGCTGACCGGCGGGTCACGCACCGCGGTACGCCGCCAACAAACCCTGCGCGCCTCAGTGGACTGGTCACATGCACTTCTTGACCCAGCCCGAACGAGTGCTGTTTCGCCGGCTCGCGGTGTTTCTGGGTGGCTTCGATTTCGACGCCGCCCAAACGGTCGCTAGCGGTGGTGAGGTGGAGCGCTTCCAAGTGCTGGATCTGCTAAGCCTGCTGGTAGACAAATCACTCGTGGTAGCCGACGACAGCGGGGGCGGCACCCGCTACCGGCTGCTGGAAACCGTGCGCCAGTACGCACTGGAGAAGCTTGGCGAGTCCGGAGAGGCGGACAGTGTTCGCGCACGCCACCGCGACCACTACACGGCGCTCGCGGTCCTGCTCGATGCCCCGGCAGGCGGTGATTATGAGCACCACACCGAGCAGGCCGACGTCGAGATCGACAACCTGCGTGGCGCGTTCGGATGGAGCCTGGAAAACTCCGAGGTTGAGCTGGCCTTGGCGCTGGCGTCCTCGCTGCAGCCGCTGTGGAATCCGCGACGCATCCGGGAAGGGCTGACCTGGTTCGACACCGCCCTGGCCGAACTCGACGCGAAACAGTCTGAGGTGACGCCCGCGGTGCGGGCGCGGGCGCTCGCCGACCGGGCCTTTCTCGGCATCCTGGCGGGAGCCACTGCCAGCCTGGACCAGGCTCAGCAAGCCCTGGCGATCGCCCGCGAGGTCGACGACCCGGCCCTGCTGGTCCGGGCGCTCACCGCCTGCGGCTACATCGCCAGCTTCTTCGACGCCGAGCTGGCGCAGGAGTACCTCGCCGAGGCCATCGGCCTGGCCCGGGAATTGGGCGACCCATGGCGCCTCACCCAGCTCCTCGCCGCGCAAGCCTTCGCGGCAGCTGCCGCGGGTAACCCACGCGCGAGCCGCGCGGCCGCCGAAGAGGGACGCGACCTCGCCGCCGCGATCGGTGACCCGTTCAACGCGTGCCGGTGCCGCATGTACCTCGGAAGGGCATTGCTCTATCAGGGTGATCTGGCGGCAGCGGCAGCACAATTTGCCGCGGTGGCCGACAGGGCCGAGGCAGCTCACGATGAGTACATCAGGGCTGATAGCCGCGCAATGCAGGGGTGGCTTCTGGCCTACCAGGGTGACCACGCTACGGCCCGGGCTGTCGCCGACGCGGCCGTCGAGGGTGCTGCCGAGCTTGGCGGGGTGCTAGCGGGCCTCGCTTACTGGGCGCTGGCGACAGCGGCCCTGGCCGCCGGCGATCCTGCATCGTCGCTGAATGCGACCGAGAAGGCCGCGCAGCACATGAATGCATCGCCCCAGACGGGGGCGGTAACTCATGTTATTGCTGCGCAGGCCGCGCTGGCGGGCGGCGATCTGATCGAGGCTCGCCGCTTCGCCGACGACGCCGTGTCGACAACAGCGGGCTCTTTCCTGTCGGAGGCGCTCACGGCGCGCGCCCGTGTGGCGATGGCGCAAGGTGAGCCAGAGCAGGCCGAGCGCGATGCCCACGACGCTCTCGGGCGTGTCGCCCAGGTCGGGGCCTACCTGTTCGTCGCGGACATCCTGGAATGCCTCGGCACTCTGGCCGGCGAGGCCGACAGTCATCGGGAAGCCGCGCGGTTGTTTGGCGCCACAGCGGCCATTCGGCATCGCACGGGAGTGGTGCGGTTCAAAGTCTGGGACGCCGACTATGAGGTCTCGGTAGCGGCGCTGCGAGATGCGCTGGGCGACAAAGGCTTCGATGCTGTCTGGGCGGAGGGCGCTGCGCTGTCCACCGAGGAGGCGATCGCCTACGCGCAGCGAGGCCGCGGCGAACGCAAACGGCCCACGCAGCGGCTGGGGTTCACTCACGCCCACCGAGCGCGACGTCGTACGCCTTGTCAGCGAAGGCCTCGCCAATGGCGATATCGCCGCAAGGCTTTTCGTCTCACCCCGCACCGTGCAGACCCACCTCACGCACGTCTACACCAAGCTCGGGCTCACCTCGCGCGTGCAGCTCGCCCAGGAAGCGGCTCGGCACGCGTGATCAACCCGCTTGCTCACTGAGTTCGCGGCGATCGAAGCTGTTGTGGATCACCCGCCACGACGCGAATTCATCGCCTGCGAGATGCAGTGTGATTTGTGGGTCGCAGGCGCATTCTTCGACATGGTGTGGCGTCAGATCGTCGATCGGAACGACATGAATCTCTCGGGTTCCGATCGAACGGTCCGCCAGCGATTTCCCGGACAGTCGCAGCCGATCTCGGTGCAGTGGACGGGATCGATGATCACGCCGATTTCTGCCGTGGCCAAGCGTCGATGAACTCGTCCATGACCGCGTCCCACTTCATGGCGCGGATCTGATCGTCGGCGGCGCGGGCTTCCTTGTGGTGCTCGCGCGCGAAGACAAGGCATCGCCCGATCCATGTGGTATCTGTGAGTGTTGCCATATCTGACCTCCCTCGTCGCGGGAAAGAAAGACCGGTTGGCTTCATTGGCGCTCGGCCATATTGCGCATCGTCGCACGGATAACGTGCTATTCGCTCGGCGACACACGTCGCCAGAGCCGCGGAATCAGCCGATCTGCAGCGGGTCGATCTGCACCCGGACCGGCTCGCTGCTCTGTCGGGCGCTGACCACCGCGACGCCACGCCGCAACTCCCCCGCTAGCGTCAGGCCCTGCTCGCGGTCGACCCGCACCAGCATCCGGTCGACCGGCTCGTCGGCCGCCATTCCCGGCGGTCGACGAGCGCCGAGCGGCAACGGCACCGGGCCGAGAAGCTCGGCGGTATCCGGCAGCCGGATCTCCTCGAGCAACGCCGCCACCGCCGGACCGGCGCCGTCGAGGGCGGCCATGTGCACGCTCGGCGGCAACGCGACCTCGGCCCGGGCCGCCAACTCGGCTTCCGCGTGGCCGACGGGGTCCCAGCGAATCAGCGCCTGCACCGTCGGGACGGACGCCTCGGCGACGACCGCCACCACCCCGCCCTCATCGCGGGGACGGACCAGCGCGGCCGCGGCCATCCAGCGCCGTAGGGCGTCCTCGGCGGCCCGCAGGTCCTGCCGGCCGAGCAGCGCCCAGCTGTCGAGCAGCAGCGCCGCGCCGTAACCGCCGGCCGCCCGCGGTTCGGCCCCGGGGGTGGCGACCACCAACGCCGGACGGGCGTCCACCTCGGACACCACCGCCTCACCCGCCGAAGTGATCACTGGCGTGCCGGCAAACGCGCGACCCAGCTCCTCAGCCGTCCGCCGGGCACCCACTACGACCGCGCGCACCGCATCGGATCCACAAGCGCCGCAACGTAATCCGGCATCCGCACGGCCACACCAGCGGCACGCCGCAATTCCGCCCCGGTCATCCAGCGATAGCGGGCCGGTACAGTGCCGGCAGCGGGCGATCGCGCGACACCGCGCGCACGCCAGCGACGGCACATAACCGCGCCGCGGCACCTGCACCAACACCGGCGTCTCGGCCTGCAATGCCACGCGGGCGGCCCGCATCGCCACCGACGGCAGCCGCGCCGTGCGTGCGGCCGGGTCGCGCTCCTCGGCGTATCCGCCGTCGTCGAGAGCCACCACCCGCGGGGTTCGGGCACGCACCACAGGCCGAGTCGCCACGAGATCGTGCGCCCACCCGCTGCGCACCAACGACTGGGCCTCCGCGGTGCGCGCGTATCCCCCAATCAGTGCGGCGCAACGCATTTGGTGAGCCCGCAGCATGGCCACCTCCCGCGCGTGCGGGTACGGGGCCCGCGGTTCGGCCAGCGTGTCGTCGCCGTCGTCCCACACCATCACCAGCCCGAGATCGCTCAGCGGAGCGAACACCGCGCTGCGCGTGCCGATCACCAGGCGTGCGGTGCCCCGCAACGCGGCGAGCCACCGCCGGTAACGCGCCGACGGACCGAGGCCCGCCGACAATGCGACAACACCGGCCTCGTCGAGCAGCACGGTCGCGGCCCGCCACAACGTGTCCACGTCGCGTTGATCCGGGACGATCGCCAGCACCGCGCGGCCGGTCTGCACCGTCTGCGCGGCAGCCTCGGCGAACCGGTCAGCCCAGGACTCGCCGGGCAGCGACTGCCATACGGCTCGCGCGGCACGCGATTCGGCCAGGGCGATCAGGAACTGCCCGCCGCTGCCGTAGGCGTCCCATCCGGACCGGTCCACCCCGGCGATCTCGAAAGACTCTGGGGGCGTTGGCTTTTCGCCTTCGACCTTGGCGTGCCGCGGCGGCACAGCGAGCCGCAGCACGTCGGGTCGGGTGCCGGCATAGCGCGCGGCCACGGCGTCGACGAGTCGGCGGATCTCCGGGGTCAGCACCACCTCGCCGGAGACCACGCGGTCCAGCCACGCCAGCTTGCCGACATGATCGGTGTCGGTGCGGCGTTCCAGGATGAAGCCATCAACGAGTCGGCCATGAAACCGCAGTCGCACCCGGACGCCGGGCTGGGCGTCGTCGGACTGCTCCTCGGACACCAGGTAGTCGAAGTCGCGGTCCAGGTGCGGCACCGACAGCATCGGCAACACGCGAGCGATCGGCTCGAATGCGGCGGCCTGCCGGGTCCGGGTGGTCACTCGCCAGGTGTAGCAGAGGCCGTCGACACCCGGCCGAAGAAGAAGCCCGCGGTTATCAGCACCTGCGCCGTCGCGTAGGTCCACCAGATCGGCACCGCCAGCGCCTCGTTGCCCAGCACGAAGCGGCTGATCCCGATCATCGAGTCCGACCAGGCGAAGCACACCGCGCCGATCGCCGTCCACAGCGTCGGGAACCGCGCCAACAGCGCCGCGGACACCATCGCGACCAGCACCACCATGTACACCGTGACCGGAATCGTCATGCCGTCGCGAACCAGCCGCGGCCAGAACCGCGCCAGCAGCGCCACGCACACCACCCACATCACCGCGATGGCGATCCAGCGGGTACGCGTGCCATCGGACTGCCGGGCAATGGGCACCAGCGCGCCCAGAAAACACAAGTGCGCCACCAGAAATGCGCCCAACCCGAAGACGAACGACGGCGCCCACCACGGGACGGCCAGCAGCACGTCGCCCACCGCGGAGAACAACAGCGCCAACATCAGCCAACGGCGTTCGCGGACAATCGGATGTGCGGCCGCTGCGAGCGCCAGCAGCAGCGCCATCGACGCCTTGAACGCGGGTTGCGCCCCCCACTGCCCGGTCAGGTCCATGCCGGGCGGTGAGCGCAGCGCCACAATCGTCAGGAATACGCCGTACGCAAGACCGGCCCATCCGCCGGCCACCCAGGCGCCCAGCACGACCCGCGATGCGTACGGTGTCTGCATGCCCAGCGTCGACGACCCCGGATCCGCGATCGATCCCATCCTGCAGAAGGTACTGGACGCGGTTCCGTTCCAGTTATCCGCCGACGACGGTGTCGACGCGGCCCGCCGCGCCCTGCGGGACCTGCCGCGCCGCAGCTTCCACCCCGAGCTTCGGGTCGAAGACCGCGCCATCGACGGGCCGGCGGGGCCGATCAACGTTCGGATCTACTGGCCGCCAACCGATGACGCCGCGCCGCCGGTGGTCATGTTCTTCCACGGCGGCGGCTTCGTGGTGGGCGACCTCGACACCCACGACGGGACGGCGCGTCAGCATGCAGTCGGCGCCAACGCCGTCGTGGTGTCGGTCGACTACCGGCTGGCCCCTGAGCACCCGTACCCCGCTGCGATCGACGACGCCTGGGCCGCGACGCAGTGGGTTGCCAACCACGGCAACGAGATCGGCGCCGATTCCAGCCGGCTGGCAGTGGCCGGTGACTCCGCGGGCGGCAACATCTCCGCCGTCATCGCCCAGCGTGCCCGCGACGAGGGCGGCGTGCCGATCGCGTTCCAGCTGCTGTGGTACCCCGCGACGCTGTGGGACTCGTCGCTGCCGTCCTTCAGCGAAAACGCCGGCGCACCAGTGCTCGACAGCGCAGCGGTCGCCACGTTCAGCCGCTACTACGCCGGCGAAATCGACCTGTTCAACCCGCCGGTCGGCATGGCGCCGGGCCGCGCGGAGAATCTGGCCGACCTGCCGCCCGCCTACATCGGCGTCGCCGGTCACGATCCGCTGCGCGACGACGGGTCCCGCTACGGCGAGTTGCTCGCCGCCGCCGGTGTTCCCGCCGAGGTGCACAACGCCACCTCGATGGTGCACGGCTACCTCGGCTACGCCGGTGTGGTGCCGGCGGCCACCGAGGCGATGGACCGCGGTCTGGCCGCGCTGCATGAGGCGCTGCACGTACGGTAGGTCCATGACGGAGCCGACCACCGCCCGACCGCAGATCGACCCGACGCTGAAGGCCCTGGTCGACGCGTTTCCGCTGACCTTCAAGGCATCCGATGGCATCGAGGTTGCCCGCGACCGGCTACGCCAGCTGAAGGCACCGCCGGAAATGCTGCCCGATCTGCGCATCGAGAACCGCACGATCGGCCACGGCGACGTCACCGACGTCCCGGTCCGCATCTACTGGCCGGATTCCGAGCCCGGCAACCTGCCGATCGTCGTCTTCTACCACGGCGGCGGCTTCGCGCTCGGCGACCTGGACACCCATGACCCGGTCGCGCGCGCACATGCCGTCGGCGCCGACGCCATCGTGGTGTCCGTCGACTACCGGCTGGCACCCGAGCATCCTTTCCCGGCCGGGCTGGACGACTCCTGGGCCGCCCTGCAGTGGACCGCCGAGCACGCAGGCGAATTGGGTGGCGACCCCACCCGGATAGCCGTCGCCGGCGACTCGGCCGGCGGCAACTTTGCCGCGGTAATCGCCCAGCGGGCGCGCGACGAAGGCGGACCCGCGCTGGCGTTCCAGCTGCTCTGGTACCCGTCGATCACCGCCGACCTGTCGCTGCCGTCGTTCACCGAGAACGCCGACGCACCGATCCTGAACCGCGACGTCATCGATGCATTCCTGACCTGGTACGCCCCCGGAGTGGACATCAGCGACCCGAAGGCCCTGCCGGCCACCCTGGCGCCCTGCAACGCCTCCGATTTCTCCGGGCTGGCCCCGGCCTTCATCGGCAGCGCCGAACACGATCCGCTGCGCGACGACGCCGCCGTGTACGCAGAGCTGCTCAATGCCGCCGGCGTGCCCGCCGAGCTGAGCAACGAGGGCAACCTGGTGCACGGCTACGCCAGCTTTGCGCTGATCATCCCCGCCGCGGCCGAGGCGACCAATCGCGGTCTCGCCGCCCTGAAGGCCGCACTGCACTAGATAGGCGGTACCGTCGGTATCGACTCAGCGATGGAGGTACCGGTGAACAGCGATCGACCCGACTACCACTGCCTGATCGTCGGAGCGGGATTCTCCGGCATCGGCGCCGCGATCAAGCTCGATCACGAGGGTTTCCACGACTACCTCGTCGTCGAGGCCGGCGACGAGGTCGGCGGCACCTGGTACTGGAACACCTATCCCGGGATCGCCGTCGACATTCCGTCGGCGTCCTACCAGTACTCCTTCGAGCAGCGGCCGGACTGGTCCCGGACTTACGCGCGCGGCGGCGAACTGAAGCAGTACGCCGAGCACTGCACCGACAAGTACGGGATCCGGCCGAAGATCCGGTTCAACACCAAAGTCCTCTCCGCCGAATTCGACGACGAACGGTCGCTGTGGCGGGTGCAACTCGACCCGGGCGGCGAGGTCACCGCGCGATTCGTCTACAACGGCAGCGGTGTGCTGACCGTGCCCAAGCCGCCGGATATTGACGGCGTCGACTCATTCGCCGGCACCGCCGTGCACACCGCCCGCTGGGACCACAGCCTGGATCTGACCGGTAAGCGGGTCGCGGTGATCGGCACCGGGGCCTCGGCGGTGCAACTCATCCCTCAGATCGCGCCAATTGTCAAAGAGCTCAATGTCTTTCAGCGCACACCGATCTGGTGCTTCCCGAAGTTCGACGTGCCGCTGCCGAGGCCGGCACACTGGGCGCTGCGCCTGCCCGGCGCCAAAACTCTGCAGCGGCTGATCACCCAGACCTACGTCGAGGTGACCTTCCCGCTACCCGCGCAATACTTCACGGTCTACCCGCTGGCCAGATGGATGCAATCGCTGGGCCGGGCTTATCTGCGGCTCAAGGTGCAAGATCCGTTGGTGCGCAAGCAGTTGACGCCGAGCTACGCGATCGGCTGCAAGCGGCCCGGTTTCCACAACAGCTACCTATCGATGTACAACCGCGACAACGTGCGACTGCTGACCGAGCCGATCGACAAGATCACCCCGTCGTCGGTGGCGACCACCGACGGAATTCACCACGAGATCGATGTGCTGATACTGGCCACCGGCTTTCACGTGTTCGACGCCGACACCACGCCGACGTTCGCGGTCACCGGCAGCGGTGGTCAATCGCTGAAACAGTTCTGGGAGGACAACCGGGCGCAGGCCTACGAGGGCACCGCGATCCCCGGCTTTCCCAATTTCTTCTCCACGATGGGCCCGTACGGCTACGTCGGCTCGTCGTACTTCGCGTTGATCGAGGCGCAGACCCACCACATGGTGCGCTGCATGAAGCGGGCCCGGCAACGCGGCGCCAACCGGGTCGAGATCAGCGACGAGGCCAACGCCCGCTACTTCGCCGAGCAGTTGAGGCGCCGAGACAAGCAGGTGTTCTGGCAGGACAGCTGCCAAGCCGCCAACAGCTACTACTTCGACAAGAATGGCGACGTCGCGCTGCGGCCCGCGCACACGTTCGAAGTGTATTGGCGCAGTAGGCGTTTCGACCTCGACGACTACAGCTTCACCGGCTGACGGAAAAGCCCCGGCACGCTGAGCGTGGCGGGGGCTTTCTCGCGGTTGAAACTAGACGGCGCGCTGCAGGTCCTCGACCTTGTTCGTCTGCTCCCACGGCAGCTCGATGTCGGTGCGGCCGAAGTGGCCGTACGCGGCAGTCGGCGCGTAGATCGGGCGCAGCAGGTCCAGGTCGCGGACGATCGCGCCGGGCCGCAGGTCAAACACCTCGGGCACGATTTTCTCGATCTTGACCGGGTCGACGGTGGCGGTGCCGAACGTCTCGATGAACAGGCCGACCGGGGCGGCTTTGCCGATGGCGTAGGCCACCTGGACCTCCACGCGCTCGGCCAGGCCGGCGGCGACGATGTTCTTGGCCACCCAGCGCATCGCGTACGCGGCCGAGCGGTCCACCTTTGACGGGTCCTTACCGGAGAAGGCGCCGCCACCGTGGCGGGCCCAGCCGCCGTAGGTGTCGACGATGATCTTGCGGCCGGTCAGGCCCGCGTCACCCATCGGTCCTCCGACGACAAACTTGCCGGTCGGGTTGATCAGCACGCGGGTCGACGAGGTGTCCAGCGTCTCGTGCGCGAGCTCGGCGAGCACGGTCTTGATGACGTGCTTCTGGAGGTCGGGGTCGAGAGTCTTCACCAGGTCGATGCCGTCGGCGTGCTGGGTGGAGATCACCACGGTGTCCAGCCGGGTCGGGACGTTGTCCTCGTATTCGATGGTGACCTGGGTCTTGCCGTCCGGGCGCAGGTAGTCCAGCGTGCCGTTCTTGCGGACCTCGGTCAGCCGCCGCGCCAGCCGGTGTGCCAGCGCGATCGGCAGCGGCATCAGCTCGGGGGTGTCGGCGATCGCATAACCGAACATCAGGCCCTGGTCGCCGGCGCCCTGCAGGTCCAGCGGGTCCGCGGCGCCCTCGACGCGTGTCTCGTGCGCGGTGTCCACACCCTGGGCGATGTCGGGCGACTGACGTCCGATGCCGATGTTGACGCCACAGGTCTCGCCGTCAAAACCCTTGTCGGAGTGGTCATAACCGATGTCCAGGATGCGCTCGCGGACTGTGTTGGTGATGTCGGCGAAGGCTTCCTTGGCGGTCGTGGTGACCTCGCCGATGACGTGGACCTGACCGGTCGTCACGGCGGTCTCGACGGCGACACGCGAGCGCGGGTCTACGGCCAGCAATGAGTCGAGCACCGAGTCGCTGATCGCGTCACAGATCTTGTCTGGATGCCCCTCGGTAACCGATTCGCTGGTGAACAAACGACCCTTTTCGCTCACGCTCTCTCCCTTCAAGGCGCACGGAAAAATGTTAGTTAGGCAAATTATATCGCCAGGCTGGTACATGTTACCGACCGGTCTGCGGCGCTCCGGACGCTAGGTACCTCGCTGCAGAAACGTGACGATCGCGTCCACGATACGGCTCGCCATCAAAGTCTTTGACCCCGGCTGCAGTGCCGACTCGGTGCCGTCGGCCGCCAGTAGCCAGCCGTCGTTATGGTCCACTTCGAAGGCCTTGCCGTCGCCGACCGCGTTCACGACCAACAGGTCACATCCCTTGCGCTGCAACTTGGCCCGCGCATGGAACAACACGTCACCATTGGCGTCCCCGGTCTCGGCGGCGAACCCGACGATGGCCCGCATGTTCGGCAGCTGGCCGGCGGTGCGTGCCTGCACGCTTTGGGCCAGCACGTCGTCGTTGCGGACGAGATCGATGGACTGCGGTTCGTCGGCGCCCTTTTTAATCTTCGCGGTCGAGACGTGGGTGGGCCGGAAGTCGGCGACGGCCGCGGCCATCGCCAACACGTGGACGTCGGGCGCGTGCTTGGACACCGCGTCGCGGAGCTGCTGGGCGGTGCTGACCTGGACGACCTCGACGCCGGCCGGGTCGATCAGCCCGGCTGTGTGCCCGGCGATCAGCGTGACCTCGGCGCCGCGCTGGGCGGCGACCCGCGCTAGCGCGTAGCCCTGCTTGCCCGAGCTGCGGTTGCCGATGAAGCGGACCGGGTCGATCGGCTCGCGAGTGCCGCCGGCGGTGACCAGCAGCCGGAACCCGGCCAGGTCGTAGGGCATCGCGTCGTGGCGTTCCAGCAGCAGCTGGGCGAACGTGACGATCTCCTCGGCCTCGGGCAGCCGGCCCGCGCCGCTGTCCTCGCCCGTCAGCCGGCCGGAGGCCGGTTCGAGTACCACGGCCCCACGGCGGCGCAGCGTGGCGACATTCTCGACGGTGGCGGGGTGCTGCCACATCTCGGTGTGCATGGCCGGGGCGAACAGCACCGGACATCGCGCGGTCAGCAAGGTCGCGGTCAGCAGGTCGTCGGCGCGGCCGTGAGTGGCCCGCGCCAGCAGATCGGCGGTGGCCGGCGCGACGACAACGAGGTCTGCTGCCTGGCCGATGGCGACGTGCGGCACCTGCGGGACGTTGTCGAACACCCCGGTCTGCACGGGCTCGCCCGATAGCGCCTCGAAGGTGGCGGCTCCGACGAACCGCAGCGCGGATTCGGTGGGGATGACACGGACCTGATGGCCGGCCTCGGTGAGCTGACGGACCACGGTAGCGGCCTTATAGGCGGCAATGCCTCCAGCGACGCCGACGACGATCCGCTTGCGGTCCGTCCGCTTCTCACCCGAGAGGCTCATGCCAAGCCCGCCGTTACTCGCCTTCGGTGTGCTCGAGCAGGTCGCCGTGGATCTCGCGCATCGCGATCGACAGCGGCTTCTCCTGAAGGCCCGGCTCAACCAGCGGACCGACGTACTCGAGGATGCCCTCGCCCAGCTGGTTGTAGTAGTCGTTGATCTGGCGGGCGCGCTTGGCGGCGTAGATCACCAGGGCGTACTTGCTGGACACCCGCGCGAGCAGCTCGTCGATGGGCGGGTTGGTGATGCCGAGCGGCGTGTCGTATGCACCGATGCCACCCGCGGACGGGTCGAACTGGTCAGGGACGGCGGCTAACGAGGTGTCGGTCTGCGAATTACTCACGTAAATAATCTCCTGGCGGCCTATAGCGACGTGCGACTAAACGAAAATCGAGTCTGGTTGGACGGTCACGCCGTCTCCGGCGAAGTGCCGACCAGCAATGATACCAATTCTGAGCATGCAGTTTCCAATTGGCGATTGACCACGACCTCATCGAAGTCGTCTTGGGCCGCCAGTTCGATGCGTGCGGTGGCCAGTCGGCGCTCGATAACCTCCGGCGTCTCGGTCCCCCGACCGACCAGCCGGGCCTCCAACGCCTCCCAATTCGGCGGGGCCAGAAACACTGTGGTCACCTCCGGCATGGCCCGCTTGACCGCACGGGCGCCGGCCAGGTCGACCTCGATGAGAACCGGATGTCCGGCGCTGACGGCGTCCCGGACCGGGCCGGCGACGGTACCCGAGCGATGCAGGCCACCATGGATTTCCGCCCATTCCAGCAGCGAACCGTCATCGATCAATTGCTGAAAGTGGTCCGGCGACACGAAGTGATAATCGACCCCGTCGACCTCGCCGGGGCGGGGCGCACGAGTGGTCGCGGACACACTGAAATGCAGATCGGCAATCCGCTCCCGTAGGCAGCGGACAACTGTTGATTTACCCACCGCGGACGGACCGGACAGCACGAGCACGCGTGCCATGCCGTCCGGTCCCCCGTCGGTGCTCAACGACTTTCCTGGAAGATGCCCGGGCGGTTGCCCGGTTCTCCCTCAGGCCCTTCGGCCTGCATCGTCGCCAGACTCAGGCGGTGAAGTCGAACTTTTCCAGCAGAGCCTTGCGCTGACGGTCGCCGAGGCCGCGCAGACGGCGCGTCGGGGCGATCTCCAGCTCGGTCATGATCTCCTGCGCCTTGACCTTGCCAACCTTCGGCAAAGCTTCCAGCAACGCGGAAACCTTCATCTTGCCCAAGACCTCATCGGACTCGGCATCCTTCAGCACCTGCTTGAGATTGGTGCCGCCACGCTTCAGCCGGTCTTTGAGCTCGGCTCGCGCTCGGCGTGCGGCGGCAGCCTTCTCCAACGCTGCCGCGCGCTGCTCGTCGGTCAACTGGGGAAGGGCCACGATTCCTCCGTATCGATCAGCAACAGATTTCGATCCTTGTTTGTCTCGGCTAGGTAGTCCAGCCAGCGGTGACGACCGTACCCACGCCTTCAGACGAAATCTAACCCGCCCCCCTGGTTGAAGCTACAAAGTTGCAGCTTATGGCGTCGGATAGCGCCCGCTCTGGACGGTCAGGACGGCAACCGTCCGCCACGAAAACATCCCCGCGGAGCGGTCACCTTCGCCGCGGTAAAATCGTCTCTACCTGGACTTTTACCGTCCGCAGCGCAATCGGGCGGTCGTCGGAAAACCCGTCACCCGACCCCTTTGACACTGGTCAAAAACTTCTTTTAGGTCCGCAGCGGAAAATCGCGCGTGTCGCGCGTGTCGCCGCGAACAGCCGCTCAGGCCGGACAGTGAACGACGTCGTGTCGTAGATCGGCCGCGCGGGGCTCAGCGGGCCAGGTAGGCGACCGCGTCGCGCATCCGCTCCCCGGCCGCACGCACCGCTGCGGCGTCCGGTCCCGCCCGCAGCACCTCGCGAGACACCGCGGGCAGCAGCTGCCCCGCAACGGCGCCGCCCAGGCCGCTGAGGGCCTCGGGCCGGCCGCCCTGGAAGCCAACCCCGGGCACCAGCACCGGCCCGCCCAGCGCGCTGACGTCGGGCACCTCGGTCAAGGTGGCGCCGACCACGACGCCGACGGTCCCCGGGTCCAGCTCCCGGTTGGCCGCGGCGGCCTCGTCGACGATCAGCTGGGCCACCGGGCGGTCGCCCGCTCGGGCGCGTTGCACGCTGGCACCGTCCGGGTTGGACGTCGCAGCCAGCACGAACACCCCGCGACCATGCGCGGCCGCGCTGTCCAGTAGCGGCCGAAGCGAGCCGAAACCCAAGTAGGGCGACGCCGTGACGGCATCGGAGGCCAGCGGCGAGTCGCCTGTCCACGCGGCGGCGTAGGCCGCCATCGTCGATCCGATGTCACCGCGCTTGGCGTCCGCCAGCACCAGCACCCCGGCGCCGCGCAACGCGGCGATGGTGCGCTCCAGCACGGCGTACCCCGCAGCGCCATAGGTCTCGAAAAACGCCACCTGCGGCTTGACTATCGCGAAGTCGGCTGTAGGCGGCCACGCAGATGTCGCAGAACGCCGCGAGTCCATCGGCGCTGACCGGCAGGCCCCACGCCCTCAGCAACTCGGGATGCGGGTCGATGCCCAGGCAGAGCGGCCCCCGGCTGGACACCGCGGCGGCCAGCCGGGCGCCGAACCCGGGCATGACTACTTGCCGCCGTGGTTCAGCGCACTGTGCAGCTCCTGCAGCGAGCGCACGCCGATGTCGCCGCGGATGCCGGCCTCGATGCCCTGCACGGCCGCCGACACTCCCTGCACCGTCGTGACGCACGGAATGTTGACCAGCGACTGCCGCCGAACGGATTTCGTAGCCGTCGATGCGCGGGCCCGAGTTCCCGTAAGGGGTGTTGAACACCATGTCGACCTCGCCGGCACGGATCGCGTCGACGGCCGACATCGTCGGCCGGTCCGGCTGCGGCCTCCTCGAAGTGCTTGCGAACCTCGTCGCACGGAATGCCGTTGCGGCGCAGCATCTCCGCGGTACCCTCGGTGGCCAGCACCCGGAAGCCAAGGTCGGCCAGCCGCTTCACCGGAAACACCAGCGAGCGCTTGTCCCGGTTGGCCACCGAGACGAAGATCGTCCCCGATACCGGCAGCGACCCGTAGGCCGCGGTCTGGCTTTTCGCGAACGCGCTGCCGAAGTCGCGGTCGATGCCCATCACCTCGCCGGTCGACTTCATCTCCGGGCCGAGCAGCGAGTCGAGCCGCGAGCCGTCGGCCTTGCGGAACCGGTGGAACGGCAGCACGGCTTCCTTGACGGCGATCGGCGCGTCGGGCGCCGCGTTGCCGCCGTCGCCGGACGGCCACCAGCAGGCCCTCCTCGCGGAGCTCGGCAATCGTGGCGCCCAGCATGATCCGCGCGCACGCCTTGGCCAGCGGTATCGCGGTGGCCTTCGAGACGAACGGCACGGTGCGGCTGGCCCGCGGATTGGCCTCCAGGACGTACAGCACGTCGTCCTTCAGCGCGTACTGCACGTTGAGCAGGCCGATCACGCCGATGCCGTGCGCGATCGCCTCGGTGGCGCGTGCGTACCTTCTCGATGTCGCTGCGGCCCAACGTGACCGGCGGCAGCGCGCAGGCCGAGTCGCCGGAGTGGATGCCGGCCTCCTCGATGTGCTCCATGATGCCGCCGATGTAGACCTCGGTCGCCGTCGCAGAGCGCGTCGACGTCGATCTCGATGGCGTCCTCGAGGAAGCGGTCCACCAGCACCGGATGCTCGGGCGAGAGCTCGGTGGCGCGGGCGATGTAGCCCTGCAGCGTCTCGTCGTCGTAGACGATCTCCATGCCGCGCCCGCCGAGCACGTAGGACGGCCGGACCAACACCGGGTAGCCGATGTCGGCGGCGATGCGGCGGGCCTGCGCGAAGCGTGGTGGCCATGCCGAAGCGCGGCGCGGGCAGCCCGGCCGCGGCTCGAGCACCTCGCCGAACGCGCCGCGGTCCTCGGCCAGATCGATGGCCTTCGGCGGCGGTGCCGACGATCGGCACACCCGTCGTCGGCGAGGCGCTGCGCCAGGCCCAGCGGGGTCTGGCCGCCGAGTTGCACGATGACGCCGACCACGCCCGGACCGCCTTCACCGGACAGCTGCTTCGGCGTGGAAGACCTCCAGGACGTCCTCGAAGGTCAGCGGCTCGAAGTACAGCCGGTCGGCGGTGTCGTAGTCGGTGGACACCGTCTCGGGGTTGCAGTTGACCATCACGGTCTCGAAACCGGCCTGCGCACAACGTCGTTGCGGCGTGCACGCAGCTGTAGTCGAACTCGATGCCCTGGCCGATCCGGTTCGGCCCCGAGCCGAGGATCAGCACCTTGGGCTTCTCGGTCTGCGGCGCCACCTCGGTCTCGGCCGCGGGGTCGAGTTCGTAGCTGCTGTAGTGGTACGGCGTCTTGGCCTCGAACTCCGCGGCGCAGGTGTCGACGGTCTTGTAGACCGGATGGATGCCGAGCCGCCGCCGCAGCGACCGCACGCCGCCCTCGCCGGCCAATTCCGGCCGCAGCGCGGCGATCTGGCGGTCCGACAGCCCGTTGTGCTTGCAGCGCCGCAGCAGGTCGTCGTCGAGCACGCGGCGCTCGCTGACCTCTGCGCGCAGCGTCACCAGTCCGGCGATCTGCTCGACGAACCACGGGTCGACCCCGGAGGCCTCGGCCACCCGCTCGACCGAGGCGCCCAGCCGCAGCGCCAGTTCGATGTCGTAGAGCCGGCCGTCGGTCGGCGTCCGCAGCCGCTCCAGCAGCTCGTCGACGGTGACTTCGGTGTCCGGACCCGTCCAGAATCCGGTGCGCTTGGTCTCCAGCGACCGCATCACCTTGCCGAGCGCCTCGATGAAGTTGCGGCCCAACGACATCGCCTCGCCGACGGACTTCATCGTCGTGGTCAGCGTGGGGTCGGCGCCGGGGAACTTCTCGAAGGCGAACCGCGGCGCCTTGACCACGACGTAGTCCAGCGTGGGCTCGAAGCAGGCCGGGGTTTCCTTGGTGATGTCGTTGAGGATCTCGTCGAGCGTGTAGCCGATCGGCCAGCTTCGCGGCGATCTTGGCGATCGGGAAGCCGGTGGCCTTGGACGCCAACGCACTTGACCGCGACACCCGCGGATTCATCTCGATGACGACGAGCCGGCCGTCGTGCGGGGTCGACCGCGAACTGGATGTTGCAGCCGCCGGTGTCGACGCCGACCTCGCGCAGGATCGCGATGCCGAGGTCGCGCATCCGTCTGGTACTCGCGGTCGGTCAGCGTCATCGCGGGGGCGACGGTCACCGAGTCGCCGGTGTGCACGCCCATCGGATCGAAGTTCTCGATCGAGCACACGACGACGACGTTGTCGCGGTGCCGTCGCGCATCAGCTCGAGCTCGAATTCCTTCCAGCCGTAGATCGATTCCTCGATCAGCACGTTGGCGCTCGGCGATGCGGCCAGCCCGTCGCCTGCCATCCGCTCGACGTCCTCGGCGGAGTGCGCCATGCCCGAGCCGAGCCCGCCCATCGTGAACGACGGCCGGACCACGACCGGCAGGCCCGAGCTCCCCGACGGTCTCGCGGACCTCGTCCATCGTGAAACAGACTCGCGACTTCGGGCCGATTCGCCGCCGACCTTGGCGACGATGTCCTTGAACTGCTGCCGGTCCTCGCCGCGCTGGATGGCCTCGAAGTCGGCGCCGATCATCTCGACGCCGTACTTCTCGAGCACCCCGTTCTCGTACAGGGCGACCGCGGTGTTGAGCGCGGTCTGCCCGCCGAGGGTCGCCAGCAGCGCGTCGATCTTGTTGCCCGCGCTCGGCCTGCTGCGCGATGACCTTCTCGACGAACGCCGCGGTGATGGGCTCGACGTAGGTGTGGTCGGCGTACTCGGGGTCGGTCATGATGGTCGCCGGGTTGGAGTTGACCAGGCTGACCTGGAGGCCCTCGGCGCGCAGCACGCGGCAGGCCTGGGTGCCGGAGTAGTCGAATTCGCAGGCCTGCCCGATGACGATCGGCCCGGAGCCGATCACCAGCACGTGGTTGAGGTCTGTCCGACGTGGCATTACTTGTCGTCCCCTGCCATCAGGTCGACGAACTGGTCGAACAGGTACTCCGCGTCGTGCGGGCCGGCCGCGGCCTCCGGGTGGTACTGCACCGAAAATGCCCTTCCGTCAAGCCAGTTTGATGCCCTCGACGACACCGTCGTTGGCGCAGGTGTGGCTGACCACCGCGCGCCCGAACGGGGTGTCGAACTCCTCGCCCGCCTCGCCTTCGAGCGCGAACCCGTGGTTCTGCGCGGTGACGGCGACCCGGCCGGTGGCGTGGTCCATCACCGGGATGTTGATGCCGCGGTGGCCGAAGACCATCTTGTAGGTCGACACGGCCGAGTGCGCGGCCCAGAATCTGGTTGCCGAAGCAGATGCCGAACAACGGGATTCCCGCGCGCCGAGCACCTCCCGGGTCACCGCGACGACGTGGTCGGCGGTCGCCGGGTCGCCGGGCCCGTTGGACAGGAACACCCCGTCGGGTTTGAGTTCGGCGATCTGGTCGAAGGTCGCCGACGACGGCAGCACGTGGGTGCGCATGCCGCGGCGGGCGAAGTTACGCGGGGTGTTGGTCTTGATGCCGAGGTCGATCGCGGCGACGGTGAACCGATGCGGCCCTTCGGGTTCCACGACGTAGGTCGTCCGGGGTGCTGACCTCGCCGGCCAGGTCGGCGCCCAGCATCGACGGCTGGCCGCGGACCCGCTCGGTCAGTTCCTCGGCCGTCGGCGAGCGCGTCGCCGGAGAACACGCCCGCCTTCATCGAGCCGCCGGCTGCGCAGGTGGCGCACCACCGCACGGGTGTCGATGCCGGCGATGCCGACGATCCGCTGGCGGATCAGTTCGTCTTCCAGGGTTCCGGTGGCGCGCCAGTTCGAGGCCCGCGGCGACGGGTCGCGCACCGCATAGCCGGCGACCCAGATCTTGTCGCCGCGGCTTTCGCCGTCCTCGCCGTTCCAGCCGGTGTTGCCGATCTGCGGCGCGGTCGCCACCACGATCTGCCCGTGGTAGCTGGGGTCGGTCAGCGTCTCCTGGTACCCCGACATGCCGGTGGAGAACACTGCCTCGCCCAGTGTCTGGCCGACGGCGCCGAACGCGGTCCCGGTGAACACCCGACCGTCGTCGAGAACCAGCACCGCCTTCACAGCGCGACTCCTTTCGGCCAGCTGTGCAGCCACTCCTTGTATTCGTCGCGGTCGTCGGCGCGAAACCCGGTGTCGATCTTCGATGCCCGACGGCAGCCGCCACCGGATCGCCAGGATTCCGTCGTGGGCGGCGCCTTGCCCGCGATCCCATGTTCGGTCCGGATCGCCGGAGATCGACTCGTCGGGAATCCAGATGGGCTGTGCGCCGCTGCGCTGCACCATGATTCCTTCGGGGTAGCGCGGTCAGCACCGCCTTGCTGCGGAAGCCCAGGTCGCCGACGGCGATCCGCTCACTCCAGGCTCGGCGCCATCGTGCAGCCGACGTAGAGCCCGGGGTGGCCGGATCGATCGCGGGCCCGACCTGTGCCGGGATCTGCGGGCAGCGTGCCGATCAACTCCGCCTGGCGCTGCGCGCGGTGCAGCCAGCCGCGCAGCATCTGCCGGATGATGAACGCGATCAGCAGCGCGACGACCGCGGCCATGATCAGCGACGCGATCAGCGTCCCCTGATTCATCAGCGCCGCTCCTCTCCGGGACCGCCCGCATTGTCGCCGGCGCGGTTCATGCCGGGCTCTTTCCGTCGCGCGCGGTGACCTTGCCGCGCAACAGCGTCGGCGTCACGGCGGCGGGCAGTGTCATCGTCTCGTAGGGCGTGTTGGCCGACCGGCTGGCGAAGTCGGCACCGACTCACCGTCCAGGTGGCGTCCGGGTCGACGACGGTCAGGTTGGCCGGCTCCCCGACCTCCAGCGGCCGGCCCTGGTCCGGCAATCCGACGATGCGGGCCGGGTTCTCGCTCATCACCCGGGCGACGTCGCGCCACGTCAGCAGGCCGGGTACGACCATCGTCTGCACGACCACCGACAGCGCCGTCTGCAGGCCGAGCATCCCCGGCCGCGCGGCGGCGAACTCGACACATCTTCTCGTGCTCGGCGTGCGGGGCGTGATCGGTGGCCACGCAGTCGATCACGCCGTCGGCGAGGGCCTGGCGCAGCGCGACCGCGTCGGCGGCCTCACGCAGCGGCGGGTTGACCCGGTTCACGTCCGTCGTAGCTGGCCAGCCGGCTGTCGTCGAGCAGCAGGTGGTGCGGCGTCACCTCGGCGGTGATCGAAATACCTTGCGCCTTCGCCCATTTGATCGAGCTCGACGGTGCCCGCGGTGGAGGCGTGGCAGATGTGCACCCGCGCGCCGGCGTCGCGGGCCAGCAGCGCGTCGCGGGCGACGATCGACTCCTCGGCGGCCCGCGGCCACCCGGCCAGCCCGAGCCGGGCGGCGTTCGGTCCCTCGTGCGCGACCGCGCCGACGGTCAGCCGCGGCTCCTCGGCGTGCTGAGCGATCAGCACGCCGAGACCGGTGGCGTACTCCAGCGCGCGGCGCATGATCAGCGGATCGTCGACGCACTTGCCGTCGTCGGAGAACATCCGCACCTGGCGCGGCCCCGGCGGCCATCATGCCCATCTCGGTGAGCTCGTTGCCGGCCAGTCCGACGGTGACCGCGCCGACCGGATGGACGTCGACCAGGCCGACCTGCTGCCCGCGGTGCCAGACGTGGTCGGTGACCACCGGGCTGTCGGCGACCGGGTTGGTGTTGGCCATCGCGAACACCGCGGTGAAGCCGCCGAGTGCGGCTGCGGCCGAACCGGTTTCGATGTCCTCGGCGTATTCGCGGCCGGGCTCGCGCAGATGGGTGTGCAGGTCGACGAAGCCCGGGCAGCAGCACCTGCCCGCTGGCGTCGATCACGTCGGCATCGTCGGGGATCGCGAGCCCGGCGCCGATGTCGGCGATCTGCCCGTCGTCGACCAGGACGTCGACCGGGTCGCCCTCGCCGTAGAGCCGCACCCCACGCATCAGCACGCTCACGCCATCACCTCGCCTGACCGCGGCCGACTCGGTGCCCACCAGCAGATGGAACAGCACCGCCATCCGCACGTGGACACCGTTGGAAACCTGTTGCAGCACAGCCGATTGCGACGAGTCCGCCACCGACGACGAGATCTCCATGCCGCGCAGCATCGGCCCGGGGTGCAGCACCACCGCGTGCCCGGGAAGCATCGCCTGGCGCCGGTCGGACAGCCCGTAGCGCACCGAGTACTCGCGCGCCGAGGGGAAGAAGCCGCCGTTCATCCGCTCGGCCTGCACCCGCAGCATCAGCACCGCGTCGGCGGCCGGCAGTTCGGCGTCCAGGTCGTGGGACACCGTGACCGGCCAGTCGGCGACCCCGACCGGCAGCAGGGTCGGCGGCGCGACCAGCACCACCTCGGCGCCGAGGGTGGCCAGCAGCATGCACGTTGGAGCGGGCGACCCGGCTGTGCAGGATGTCGCCGACGATGACGACGCGCGTGCCTTCGATGCCGCCGAGCCGCTGCCGGATGGTCAGCGCGTCGAGCAGCGCCTGGGTCGGGTGCTCGTGCGTGCCGTCGCCGGCGTTGATCACCGCCGGTCCGCCGCCGTCGGCGCTGGCCGTCCAGTCCG
Source organism: uncultured Actinomycetota bacterium (assembly GCA_963822655.1). Taxonomy (GTDB): domain Bacteria; phylum Actinomycetota; class Actinomycetes; order Mycobacteriales; family Mycobacteriaceae; genus Mycobacterium. The sequence goes on along the minus strand of CAWGIJ010000005.1, from coordinate 330,502 downwards.
CAAGCTGGTGTGCCGCACCGGAAGCCGGGTGCCGGATGATCAGCGCGTCGGCGCCGGCGGCGCGCAGGGTCAGCGCGGTGTCGCGCAGCGATTCGCCCTTGCCCACCGACGATCCGGCGGCGCTGACGTTGATGACGTCGGCGCTCATCCACTTGCCGGCGACCTCGAACGACACCCGGGTGCGGGTGGAGTTCTCGTAGAACATCGTGATGATGGTGCGGCCGCGCAGGGTCGGCAGCTTCCTGACCTCGCGGCCGACCAGCGCCTGCGCGAAGCGGTCGGCGTCGTCGAGGATCGCGGTGGCTTCGTCGCGGGTCAGGTCGCCGGCGGCCAGCAGGTGCCGGGTCATGACGCGTCCTCCCGCGGAGATGACCACGCCGTCGCGGCCGTCGTGCTCGGTCAGCAGCACCTGCACGTTCTCGGTGCGCGAGGTCGGCACGTTCTTGCCGACGTAGTCGGCGCGCAGCGGCAGCTCGCGGTGGCCGCGGTCGACCAGCACCGCCAGTTGCACCACCCGCGGGCCGGCCGACGTCGCGCAGCGCGTCCAGCGCGGAGCGCACCGAGCGTCCGGAATACAGCACGTCGTCGACCAGGATGACGAGCGCGTCGTCGATGCCGCCGGCCGGTATCGAGGTGTTCTCCAAGGGGCGCGGGGGCTTGGTCATCAGGTCGTCGCGGTAGAGCGTGATGTCCAGAGCGCCGTGCGGAACGTCGGCGCCGGAGAACTCGGCGATGTTGGCCGACCAGGCGGTCGGCCAGAGTCACACCGCGGGTGGGGATTCCCAGCAGCACCACCCGAGGCGCATCGGCGCCGTCCAGAGCGGTCTTTTCGATGATCTGATGCGCGATGCGCGAAATAGTGCGACCCACGTCGGCCGCCGACATCAGTTCGCGGCCGGTGGCGGCGTCACCCGCGGCACCCATGCGAGATCTTGACCTCCTTCTCCGCCTCTCTGGACGGATCGTTAAAGGATGTCGACTGCCGGGCAGCCTAGCATTTGCCGGCCCGGTTGGCCGAAAGCGACGGCGAGAGTTCTCGACGGCCCGCCCACTGGTCCCTCAAGTAACGTCATCCGCGTTGCCAGCGGACAACCCCAGCTAACCGCGGATCGGATGAGCGACCAACCGACGATCGGCCGACCCCTGATCGGATTCATCACCGGCGAGAACGCGCCGCAATTCACCCCGGGCGCAGATGAATCGTCCGTGGATGTCGGAGATGCGCCGGGGTTGGGCCAATCGCTGCCTGCCGATGCTGATCGCCAATCAGAGCGGCTGGGAACTGCGCAACCCGTCGCGTTCACCGCGACGTGGATGGGCGGCAACGACATCACGCAAAGTGACGGTCGCGCCGGACCGGCCGCGATCCCGGGCAGTTTCTGCCGGTGAGCAATTTCGGCTACGGCATTCTGACGTGGCATCTGCCGATCCTGTTTCGCACTCCGCCCGGCTACGACCTGCTGGTCCGCGGGCCGGCGAACCATCCGAAAGATGCCATCTCACCGCTCGAAGGCATCGTCGAAACCGACTGGGCCAGCTCGGGTTTCAGCATCAACTGGAAATTCACCCGCGCAACTCATGCCGGTGCGATTCGAGGTCGACGAACCGATCTGCATGATCGTCCCGCAGCGGCGCGGCGAGCTGGAAGAGTTCGCCCCCGAATTCCGGCCGATCGCGGCGGACGACGGCCTGCGTCGGCAAGCATGAGCTCTTCCTGCAGTCGCGTAAAGAGTTGGGGCAGGCCCAGGCAACGGCGGCCGGCACCGAAAGCGATCGGGCGCCGTGGCAGGGCGACTACATGCGAGGCAGTCACGCCGACGGCGAGATCGGGACGCCCGATCACCAGACCCGCCGCGATCTTCGTCCCGTTCGTTCAGTCCAAGGACGAGCACGCCCGTTAGGTCGAGGGCTCAGCTGCGGCCTGACCGCGTTCGCCGGCTACCTGCTCGGAGCCGTCGCAATCACCGTCGGCGCCTGGCGCGATCCGACGACCGGGTGGGCCGGCAGCTGCTGCGATCAGGAACAGGCGATCTGGTACCTGGGCTGGACGCCACACGCGATCGCGCACGGCCTCAATCCGTTCCTCACCACGCAGATCGGTGCGCCCGCCGGCGTGAACCTGATGTGGAGCCCGTCGATGCCGTTGCTGGGCCTTATCGGCTGGCTGCCGGCGAAGCTCGGCGGACCGATCTTCGGATTCAATGTGCTTGTAGTGCTGGGCATTACGCTCAGCGGGTTGACGGCGTGGCTGGCGATCCTCCGCTGGACCGGTGATGGGGTCGGTCCTGTCGTCGGCGGGGCGGTGTACGCGTTCTCACCGTATGTCGTCTCGCACGCGGCGCTGCATCTCAACCTCGCGACGGCCTGGGTCCCGCCGCTGTTTCTGCTCGTGGTCGACGAGATTCTGCTGACCCGGCGCCGGCCCGCGTGGCAGTCGGGTGTCGCACTCGGTGTGCTTGGCGGCGCCCAGTTGCTGATCAGCGAGGAACTGCTGGCGACCAGCGTGATCGCGGGCCTGGTGTTGGTCGGCGTGCTGGCGGTCGTACGCCGCGGCGCGCAGATCCGCGCCAGGCTCGCGCCCGCACTCGCCGTGGCCGCGACGACCTTCCTGGTACTCGCGGGCTGGCCATTGGCGGTGCAGTTCTTCGGCCCGCAGCGGATCAGCGCACCGGTGCAAGATCCGGCGACGTTCTCGACCGACCTGCTGAATCTCATCCTGCCGACGCCGTACCAACTGATCGCGCCGTCCGCCGCGACGCGGATGATCGCACGAGTTCAGCGGCCTGTATCACGAGGCGACGGCCTATCTCGGTGCGCCACTGCTCGTGCTGCTTGTCGTCGCGACGATCCGCCTGTGGGACGACCTGCGAATCCGGGTGGCCGGCATCACCGGGGCATTGCTCGTCGTGTTGTCGCTGGGACCGTGGCTGCACATCGGGAAAGACGTTCTGCGCGTGCCGCTCCCGTGGCTGGCCATCGGAAAGCTGCCGCTGCTCGAGCATGCGCTGCCCGGTCGCCTGACCGTGTTCGTCTGGCTGGCGGTGGCCGTCATGGTCGGGGTCGTCATCGCCCGCGCGTCCCGGCTCCCCCGGCGGTCGGCGGCCGGATGGCTACTGGCCGTGGGTCTGTCGCTGGTGCTGCTACTCCCCGCTCCGCTCCCCCGCGCCTCGTTCACGACGCCGGCTTTCTTCCACAACTGGGCGAGCCACCGCATCGGACCCGACGAAACAGTGCTCGTTGCACCGTATTTCGTCAACGGCGGGGAGGCCGCTCCGATGGTGTGGGCGGCGCAGGCCGACTTTGGGCTCCGGATGCCGGAGGCATACGCCTACGTGCCGCAACCCAACGGCGGGACCTATTCCGGGCCGGCGCAGTCGCAGCTCACGTTCACCATGTTCGTGATCCAGCAGCGCGGCGCCTGGCTGGTGGCCCGCGGCGACATCCGCGCGCGGATCGTCGCCGACCTCGAGGCTGCCAGCGTGCGACACGTGATCGTCGGGCCAACCCAGCATTGGCAGCAACTGATCTCGTTTTTCACCGACCTGTTCGGCCACGGACCCGAGGTCGACGAGGGAGTCGCGATCTGGCGCGACGTCGCAGTCCGGTGAAGCGTCGCAGCCCGCGCCCACTAGCCTGAATCGGGTGAACCTCGAGGGCAATCAGACCTCCATCCGCGAGGCCTGTGACGCCGGTCTGCTCGCCGGCGCGGTGACTATGGTGTGGCAGCGCGGAGAAGTCCTGCAGGTCAACGAGATCGGCTATCGCGACGTGGACGCCCGATTGCCGATGCAGCGCGACACCCTATTTCGCATTGCGTCGATGACCAAGCCGGTCACCGTCGCCGCCGCGATGACCCTCGTCGACGAAGGCAAGCTCGCCCTGCGCGACCCGATCGCGCGCTGGTTGCCGGAGTTGGCCGACATGCGAGTGCTCGACGACCCCACCGGGCCGCTCGACCGGACACATCCCGCCGAGCGGGCGATCCTGGTGCAGGACCTACTCACCCACACGAGCGGACTGGGCTACGGGTTCTCCGTGAGCGGGCCGATCTCACGGTCCTACGTCAGGTTGCCGTTCGGGCAGGGTCCGGACGCGTGGCTCGCCGCGCTTGCGGAGTTGCCGCTGGTACACCAACCGGGTAATCGGCTGACCTACGGGCACTCCACCGACGTCGTCGGGGTGTTGGCGGCTCGGGTCGAGGACAAACCGTTCCACGAGGTGCTCGACGAGCGAATCCTGCAGCCGCTGGGCATGATTGATACCGGCTTCCACGTGACCCCAGAGGGCCGGCGTCGCACCGCGACCATGTACCAGCTCGACGGAAAGGATCGACTCCAGCACGACGTGATGGGTCAGCCGCACATCACGCCGCCCGCGTTCAGCAACGCCGGCGGCGGACTGTTCTCTACCGCGGATGATTACCTGCGATTCATCGAAATGCTCTTGGGCGAAGGGACTCTGAACGGCATAAGGGTCCTGTCGCCCGAGTCGGCACGGCTGATGCGTACCGATCGGCTCACCGTCGAGCAGAAACGGCATAACTTTCTCGGTTCGCCGTTCTGGATCGGACGCGGGTTTGGGCTCAACCTGTCGGTGGTCACCGATCCGGCAAAGTCGACACCACTGTTCGGCCCGGGTGGCCTGGGAACGTTCAGTTGGCCTGGCGCGTATGGGACGTGGTGGCAGGCCGATCCCACGGCCGAGCTGATTCTGCTGTATCTGATCCAGAACATGCCGGCACTGTCGGCCGATGCCGCCGCCGCGGTCGCGGGCAACACGTCGCGTGCGAAACTGCAAGCGGTGCAACCGAAATTCGTGCATCGCACCTATCGGGCGCTGGGGCTGTAGTGGCCGAATTCACGCCCGACCGCATCGAGGGGTCGCGGCTGCTGCTCCGCCTGCCGGTGGTCGACGATGCCGGGCCACTGTTTCAACGGGTGGCCCACGACCCGCAGGTGACCAAGTATTTGCTGTGGACGCCGCACGTCGACGTTGCGGCGACGCAGCGGGTGATCGCGGAGCGAATGAACGTCGATCCGCACCTGCGGACCTGGGTGATGGTGCTGCAGCACAGCGACGAGATCGTTGGAATGCTCAGTTGCGCCCGTCCGCAAGGGTTTTCCGCCGAGATCGGCTACTGCGTAGGCCGCCGTTGGTGGGGCAAAGGTTTGATGTCCGAGGCGCTGTCGATGCTGATGACGAGATTGCAAGCCGATTCCGATGTGTACCGGGTGTGGGCGACCTGTCACGTCGACAACGAGCGATCGGTGCGTCTACTGAAACGGGCCGGGTTGGCCTGCGAGGGCAGACTTGCGCGGCACGGGCTGTACCCCAACCTCGCCCCCGAACCGCTCGACAGCCTCCTCTATGCGAAGGCGCTGCGCTAGCTCGCTAGACCATCGCGAACGGCGAGACTTTCGCGCCGATCTCGAACGCGCCTGCGAGTTCGCGGCTGCCGTCGTAGTCGAACACCACGTGCCCGGAGATGACGTCGACATCCCGTTTGGCCCGCTGCAACGGGTGATCCAGGAACTGCGCGCTCGCCCCCGAGGCCTCGAGCAAATCGGCGATCACCGAACGGGATTCGTGCACGACGTGTGCCGCGGCCGCCCGCACACCCGCCCGCGCTGTGCGGCTGATGTGCAGGCCGCCGGCGACCCGGGCCTGAATGTCTTGCGCAGCCGAATCGCTCAGGGCGCGCATGGCGCGCAGCCGCGCCCGGGCGTCACCGAGCCGCACCTGGGCTGCGGGCTGATCCTTCTGCGCCGTACCGGAATACGCGATCACCCGCTCACTCAACCTTCGAGCGAACAGGTCGGCGACCAGTTCCGCGGATCCGAGCGCGGGCATCGCGGCGGTCAGCGCCAGCGCCGGCACCATCGGCCAGCGGTAGACGGCTAGGTTGTGCAATTCGGCCCCGGGCGCCGTGCCGCCGTAGATGTCGGCGACGGCCACCGATCGGTGCCCGGGCACCCAGACGTTGTCGGCGACGACGTCATTGGACCCGGTGGCGCACATGCCGGCGGTGTGCCACACGTCGTCGACGGTGACGTCGGCAACCGGCAGCAGGACCAACGCCGGGTAGGGCGCGTCGTCGGGTCCGCAGATCGCGCCGACCAGCACCCAGTCGGCGTCCATGATCCCGGTCGCCCACGACCACTTCCCGGTCAACCGCAATCCGTCGCCGTCCGGGACGGCGCGACCGGTCGGCGCAAGTGGGGCGGGACACAGCACCGGCCCGTCCGCGAACACCTCGGTCTGGGCTTGCTCGCCGAACAGCGCCAGCATCCAGTTGTGCAGCGTGTAGAAGCCGAGCGTCCAGGCGCTCGACGCGCAACCGTGCGCCATGGTGCGCACCACCTCGAGGATCTCCGGAAAGTCGGCCTGGCATCCGCCGTAACGCTTCGGCAGCAGCAACCGGGCCAGACCCGAGTCGCGGTAGTCGTCGACGGTGGCTTGCGGCAGACGGCGAAGCCGCTCGGCCTCCCCCGCGCGGTCGGCCAGGCGCGCGACGAAATCCGCGTTGACTTGCGGGTGCGACGTCTCCACTGCCGTCATACCCAGGACGCTACCATACCTTTTGGTATGGTAGCGGTCGCCGGATGTCAGTGCCGCAGCATGACATCCAGGAATTGCTCGCGGCGTCCCGCGGCCATCGGACTCGGCCGCGAACCCGACAGATGCAAAAAGCCGATGCCCGCAGCGAAAGTCGCGGTCGCGCGCATCTCCGCCCCCTCGCGGTCGAATCCGGAGTCCAGAAAGGCCTGCCGGACCGCGGCGACGACGGTGTTATCCGATGCGCGCACCGCGGCGGCCACTGTCGGCTCCGACCGCCCCCATTCCCGCATGGCCCGCTCCAGCATCCAGTGCCGCGGGCCCACCAGCGCGGTCATCATCCGCGACAGCCGGTCGCGCGGAGGCAGATCCGTCAGGTCGTCGAAGGAGCGGTCCTCGTCACGAACCACAGCCCAGGTATCGATCAGCGCCGAACGGTATGCGGTCATGTCGCTGAAATGCCAGTAGAAACTGCCCTTGGTGACGCCGAGGCGCGTGCAAAGGTGCCCCAGCGTCAGGGATTTGACGCCGTCTTCGGCCAGTACCCGAAAGCCCTCTTGCACCCAGTCATTCACCGACAACCGGGAGTTGGTCGCACTCGCCGAAGACGCCATGGGCGGTAAGCCTAGCGACGACCACCCGTTTCAGTCGCCTAACGCGCGACGCGCATAGGCACGCACGTCGGCGTCGTCGTCTTTGAGCGCCACGCTGAGCGCGTCGCGTGCGGCGCCCTCGGCAACCGCCCAGCGACTGAGGCTGAGCACGGCGGCTTTGCGCACGTCGAGGTGCTCGTCGACGAGCGTCGGCGTCAGACGCGGAACCGCGTGCTCGGCAACGGCTCCCGACAATGCCCGTGCCGCCCCCTCGCGCACCTGCCAGGCCGGAGCCCGCAGCGCCTGTTCGATGGCGGCGAAATCCTCTTCGCCGCAACCCAATTGCCCCAAAGCGGCCAGTGCGGCGGCGCGAACCAGTGGATCGTTGTCGGCAATCAGTTCGCGGATCGCGTCGTGGCCGACCCGCAGGGTGGCCAGCCCGTTGGCCGCGACGATACGGACCTCGCGGTTACCGTCACCGGTTGCCGCGGCGACCCCATCGGCGTCGTCGACGGACACCAGCGCCCGCACCGCCTCGATCCGCACCCGGTGGTCGGCGTCGCTGAGCGCGTCCCGGAACGCCTCGGCGTCACCGACCCGGCGCGCGGCCAGCAGGTAGACGCTCACCGACCGCACGACTGGATCGGGCGATGCCAGAAACTGGCGGGCGGCCTGCGGATCCGGGAGCACCTCGACCAATTCGCGGACACCGTCGGCGGCGGCCCGGCGCACAGTCGCGTCGCCGTCGTGCAGCGCGCGCAACAGTTCCGCCCCGTAGCCGTCCGGGGTGTGCTCGGTGAGCGTGGCAACGGCCGTGCGGCGCACACCGGCATCGGCATCGGCGAGAAACTCGGCCAGTGTGGCCACGGTCGGCTCCTCGATCGCCAGGACTGCGACGATCCGCGGCGATGGCGGTTCGGCCGGCGCAGCGGCGACCCGGAACGGTGCCTCGACCGGGGCACGACCTCCCACCAGCGGCGGCTGCTCGACCGGGCGCACCGTCCGGTCGGTAGGCGGCAGGGAGTCCAGTTCGGGCACTGAGATGAAGTACGGGGCGACGGGTCGCTTCAGGAATTCCATCGACCCGTCGGATGCCTTACGGAGGTTGAGGTGGTAGCCCCACTCCTGGTCGTTGCGGGCCGGCAGGTCGGCGCGCTCGTGGTAGAGACCCCAGCGGGATTCGGTGCGGGTCAGCGACGATCGGGCGGCGAACTCCGCGCAATCCCGGATGAACGACACCTCGATGCTGCGCATCAACTCGTGCGGGGTGCGGGCGCCCATGCCGGCAATCTCGTCGCGCATCCGCTCGAAGGTGTGCACGGCGATCGACATCTTCGCCGCAGTCTTGGGCGGTGCCACATAGTCGTTGACGAACCGGCGCAGCTTGTACTCGACCTGCGGCTGCGGCGGACCGTCGGGATGGCGCAGCGGCCGGTAGATCAGCTCGTGGGCCTCGTCCAGCTGCTCCTGCGGAAGCTGTTGCGGCGCAGACACATCAGGGAGCGTTGCAGCTGCATCGGCTCCGGCGAGGTCACCGAAGACGAAGGCGCCGATCATGTAGTTGTGCGGCACGCAGGCCAGGTCGCCCGCCGCATACAGACCGGGCACCGTGGTGCGGGCATTCTCGTCGACCCATACCCCGGACGCGGAATGGCCGGAGCACAAACCGATTTCGGAGATGTGCATCTCGATGTCGTGGGTCCGGTAGTCGTGACCGCGGTTGGCGTGGAAGGTGCCGCGAGTCGGGCGTTCGGTGGTGTGCAGGATGCTTTCCAGCGACGTCAGCGTCTCGTCCGGCAGATGCGACACCTTCAGGTAGATCGGCCCACGCGCCGACTCGATCTCGCTGCGCACCTCGGACATCATCTGGCCCGACCAGTAATCCGAGTCGACGAACCGCTCGCCGAGCGCGTTGACCTGATAGCCGCCGAACGGGTTGGCCACATACGCGCACGCCGGACCGTTGTAATCCTTGATCAGCGGGTTGACCTGGAAGCACTCGATACCGGAGAGTTCCGCGCCCGCGTGGTAAGCCATGGAATAGCCGTCACCGGCGTTGGTCGGGTTCTCGTAAGTGCCGTACAGGTAACCCGAGGCGGGTAGGCCCAACCGCCCGCACGCACCCGTCGCGAGGATGACCGCCTTGGCGCCGACCGCGACGAATTCGCCTGTGCGCGTGTGCAATGCCGCGGCGCCGACGGCCCGGCCGTTCTCGGTGAGCACCCGTACGGGCATCAGCCTGTTCTCGATGCGGATCTTCTCCCGCATCGACTTCTGCCGCATTACCCGGTAAAGCGCTTTCTTGACGTCCTTGCCCTCGGGCATCGGCAGCACGTAGGAGCCGGAGCGGTGCACGCGGCGCACCGCGTACTCGCCGTGCTCGTCCTTTTCGAACTTCACGCCGTAGCGTTCGAGTCGCTGCACCATCGCGAATCCGCGGGTGGCGGTCTGATAGATGGTGCGCTGGTTGACGATTCCGTCGTTGGCGCGGGTGATCTCGGCGACGTAGTCCTCGGGTTCGGCCTTGCCCGGGATGACGGCGTTGTTGACGCCGTCCATGCCCATCGCCAGCGCTCCGGAATGCCGGACGTGGGCCTTCTCCAGCAGCAGTACCTGTGCGCCGTTCTCGGCGGCGGTCAGCGCGGCCATGGTGCCGGCGGTACCGCCGCCGATGACCAGGACGTCGCAGTCTAGCCGGGTGGGTAGGGTCGGCTCGGGGGTCTGCATCAGGCGGCCACCAGATCATGGAGCGCGGTAATGATTTCCGCGCGCTGCTCGGGATGCGACCGGTCGCTACGCGGCTGCGGGATGTCGACGAGTGCGCGCAGCGGCTGGCCGGCCCGGCCCAGCACCGCGATCCGGTCCCCCAGGGTCAACGCCTCGTCGACGTCGTGGGTGACGAACACAATCGTGGTCGGATGTGCGCGCCAGGAGTCGATCAGCAGCCGCTGCATCGCCGCCCGGGTCTGGGTGTCCAGCGCGCCGAAGGGCTCGTCCATCATCACGGCGCGCGGGGCACCCGCCAGCCCACGGGCCAACTGCACGCGCTGGCGCATGCCGCCGGAGAGGTTCTTGGGCAGGTAATCACCGAAGCCGCCCAGTCCGAGCTCATTGATCCACCGGTCGGCCTGTGCGGCCCGGGTCGCGCGCGGCTCACCGCGCAGCCGAAGCGCCAACTCGATGTTGGAACGCACACTGCGCCAGGGCAATAGCGCGTTGTCCTGGAATACCACGCCACGGTCCCCCGACGTGCCGTTCACCCGGGCACCGTCGGCCAGCACTCGGCCGGCGTCGGGCGTCAGCAGACCCGCCAGCGCGCGCAACACGGTCGTCTTGCCGCAGCCGGACGGTCCGGTGAGCACCAGGATCTCCCCGGGCCGGACCGCGAAGCTGAGGTCGTCGATCACGGCAGAGCCGTTGTAGGACAACCGCACTCGATCTAATTCCAAGGCAATTCCTTTGCCGGTCATCGCCCGTTCTCCTCTCCGCGCGGCAACCACCGCGTTGCGCGGCGGCCGATCAATTCCACCGCCGCAGACGTCGCGAATCCGAGCACGCCGATGGTGATGATGCCGACGAACACCTGGGGGTAGGCCAGCACCGTGTAGGCCTGCCAGGTGCGGTATCCCACGCCGAGGCGACCGGAGATCATCTCGGCCGAGATAACGCAGATCCAGGCGACTCCCATGCCGACCGACAGCCCGCCGAACACGCCCGGCAGGATTCCGGGTAGCACCACCTGGGTCAGCACATCCCAGCGGCGCCCGCCCAGCGTGCGCACCGAGTCCTCCCACAGTGTCGGCAGTGCCCGCACTGCGTGCCGGGTGCTGACCATGATCGGGAAGAACGCCGCCAGGAACGTGATGAAGACGATCCCCGCCTCGTCGGTGGGAAACAGCAGGATCGCCACCGGCACAACCGCTATCGCCGGGATAGGCCGGGTGAGTTCGGTCAGTGGGCCGAGCAGGTCCGAGGCAAGCCGCGAGCGGCCGAGCAGGATGCCGCTGGTCACGCCGACGACCGCCGCCAGCCCGAAACCCGTCAGAATCCGGATCAGCGACTGCCCCAGGTCGAGCCAGTACGCGTGGGTGCCGACGGCACGATTCAGCGCGCCGACGATCTCGGTGACCGTCGGAAGGGTGTCGAAGCGCATCCAGAACCGGACGTGGCCGGCCGTGAGCAGTTGCCACAGCCCGATCGCGGCGGCCACCGAGGCCAGTCGCAGCGCGCGTGACCACCAGACCGATACGGGTTTGCGCGCCTTGATGATCGCGACTTCCGGGACGGCGATGGCCGCGCCGTCGATGCCGATGTCTACGGCCGTCATGCCGCACCTGCCAATGCTTGTTGGTAGTCGATGGGTGTGCTGCCGGGGTGGGCGTCGAGATAGCGGTGCGCACCCGCGGCGGTGTCGAACGGCAGATAGCCGGCTCCGTCGTGGACCCAGACCGACTTGTCCGCGAACCACCGGGTGCCCAATTCGGTGTCGGGCACATAGGCGGCCCGCACCCGCGACCCGCGGGCGGTGGCGTCGCGGACTGCCTTCAGCAGTTCGGTCGGCGTGGCGATGGGCTGCGTGGTGTCGGAGCCGTCCAGCCACAACTCGCTACCGCGGCTTGGCGAGGTGGCGTGCAGCGCCGCGTCGTAGTCGAGTTTGCGGGTCGCGAACGCGGTCCGTAGCGGGCCGTCCTGCACGAAGTTGGGTACGTCGAGGTTGGCGAAGTCACCGATCGACTTCAGGTACGGCACATCGTTTTTCAGCGCGTCGACCAGTGACGGCTTGAGCGTGGCGTCGAAGGAAGTGCCACCCGGGCCGTTGTACAGGTAGACGACCTCCTCGGGCAGCCCGCTGGACTGCGCGACGATCTGCGCGGCCTCCAGCGGCTTGGAGCTCAGGAAGTCGGTGGCGTCGAGTTGAGCCTGCAAGAACGCGTCGAGCACGTCCGGGTGTGCGGCCGCGTATGCGCGCCGGACGACGACACCGTGCAGCGTCGGGTAGTTCAGTTCGGCGCCGTCGTAGAGCAGTTTGGCCTTGCCCTGGTGGACAAGCAGTCCCGGCCACGCGACAAACTGCGAAAGGCCCTGCACCTGGCCGGATTCCAGGGCCGACGCGCCGACTTGGGGCTGCTGGTTGAGTACCTCGACGCCGGTGCTGGGGTTGATTCCGGCGTTCGACAGGGCCCGCACCAGGGTGCCGTGGCCGGCCGACCCGACGCTGGCGGAGATCTTCTTACCGGCCAGATCGGGCAGCGCGGTCGACGGCGAATTCGGGTCGACGACAACCATGTTCAGCGAACCTTTGGCGTTGTAGCCGGTGACCGAGACGATCTGGGTGGCGGCGCGAGGGTTGGCCTGCGTCTTGGAGCCGTTGATCAGCATCGGGTAGTCGCCCATCGACCCGATGTCGATCTTCTCGGCGACCATCTGCGCCGTGATCGGCGCACCGGTGTCGTAGTCCTCCCACACCACATGGAATTTCGTCCCGGTGCGCTTGGTGATGTTGTCGAGTCGGTGCTCGAGGTATCCCTGGGCCCGCAGCAGCGTGCCCGCGGTCACGGTGTTGATGGTCTTGGACTGATAGCCGACCACGACGTTCACCGCGTTCCCGGAATCCAGCGCGCAGCCGGCGGTGACCAACGAGAACGCGACGGCGGCCGACGCCAGCCGGAGGGCGAGGCTTCGCATCCTCAGCGGATCAGGTAGGGCATGTTGACGGTGACGGCGCCGGTCGGGCAGCGGGCCGCGCACGGGCCGCAGTACCAGCATTCGTCGACGTGCATGAAGGCCTTGCCGGTGTCGGGGTTGATCGCCAGCGAGTCCAGCGGGCAGATGTCGACACACAGCGTGCAGCCGTCGATGCACAGCGATTCGTCGATGGTGACCGGCACGTCGGAGCGGTTGTTGACCAATGTCATGGTTGCGTCCTTGTCGTGGTCCGTGTGAGGTTGCCGCGCATGGTGATTCGATCACCGCGCATCCGGATGTACTCCAGGTCGACGGGCCTGCCGTCGTCCAGGTTGGTGAGCCGCTCCAGCATCAGCAGCGGGGCACCGTCGGGCAGCTGCAGCGCCATCGCGGAATGTGCATCGGCGGGAATCGCTTCCAGCGCCAGCGATGCGGCACCGAGGCGGTGTCCGGTGAGCTGTTCGATGAGCGCGAAGATGTCGTTGCTCTCCAGCGGGTGCGCCAAGACCTCGGCTCCGATGTCGGGCTCCAGGTAGGTCAGATCGAGGCTCAGCGGCAGACCGCCCAGATAACGCAGTCGTTCGACGAACACCACCTGCTGGCCCGGTTCCAGTTGCAGCCGTTGCGCCACCGCGGGCGGGGCGGCCACGGCCATCGCGGCGCGCACCTCGTTGCGCACCTCGCCGTAGCTCTTGAACGTCTCCTTCAAGCCCAGCAGTGTGTCGAGACCGTGGTCGAGTTTTCGCTGCGTGACGTGGGTGCCGATCTTCGGTCCGCGCTCGATCAGGCCCTCGTTCTTCAGCGTGCCCAGCGCTTCGCGAATGGTGTTGCGCGACACCGAGAATTCCGTAGCCAGCGCCGACTCGCCGGGCAGGCTGTCGTCGTAGGTGCCGGAGTGGATCTGGTGGCGCAGCACGTCGGCCACCTGACGCGCCCGGTCGGCGCGCGGTTGACGGATCGGTAATGGTACGGCCACGTCGCCACGCTAACGCCGGGGCCGATCAGGCCCCTGCCGGCCGCCGATCGGGCGGCGCGGCCGGTCGAGCTATTACGCCGGTTCGGATTTCGCGGTTACCAGCCGATACTGCGCACCGGCCGGGCATTACGCCACCTGCTGTTCATCGGCGCGGTTTCCGATCCCGGTGAGCGAAAACTATCCGATCACCGGGTCGGCGCATCGGGCCGCGTTGATGCGTTTGAGCGCGTCGTCGGTGAACACCGACAACCCGAGATCGGGGTTGTAGCCATGGATCTCTTTGACGTCGAGTTGGGCCAGGAAGTAGAGGATCTGCTTGGACACCAACTGGCCGGGCACCAGCACCGGGAATCCAGGCGGGTAGGGGACCACGAATCCGGTTGACACCAAGGACTTTCCATCAGCAATCCGACGTCCTGCCTCACCGATCATCACGTGCTCGCGGTCGTTGTCCTCATAGCCCGCGTAGAACGCCGAACGCATGTCACCGAACGAGCTGGCGTCGTCGGGCTTGAAGGTGCTGTCGAACTCGCTGAAGTCCGGCAGCGCCGGCAGGTCCTCGGTGATCTCCTCGACGTGACGCTGATGCAGGGCACGGTCGTCTCGGCTCGCCGCGGCTTCGATGTGATCGAAGTCAGTCGCGACCCGGCGCAGCACGTCGAGCAGGTAGTGCACGCTCGACCACGTGACGCCGATCGTGAAGATCAGCAGCACGCTGTTGATCGACGTCTTGTTGATCTGGATGCCGAAGCGTTCCATCAGGATCTTCTCGCGAAAGTCGTAGCCGTTCATGCCGGTCTTGCCGATGAACAGCGTGACCCTCGTCGGGTCGAGCACGAACTGGTCGGACCGCCACGCTTCGTTCCAGTCCGCCAGCGCACCCTGGCGCACCTGCCGATACGAGCTGACCGCCGACTGCCTGAATTCGTCTGGCACCAAATCGGATTCGTCGAGGATCCGAAACCACTTGCTGATCAACCGGTCTTTGCGGACACGGTGCCGGAAGACCAGCGCCATGTCGTAGACGTAGCGCACCATCTGGAAGCCCTCGATGTCGACCTGGCGGCGGGCCAGATCGAGCGACGCCAGCAACTGCTGGTTCGGCGAGGTCGAGGTGTGCGTCAGGAACGCCTCTCCGAAGGCGTCGCGGGACTGCGAATTGAAGTCCTGGTCGCGGATGTGGATCATCGACGCCTGCCGCAGCGCCGACAGCGACTTGTGCGTGGAGTGGGTGGCATACACCCGGACCCGCGCCTGGCTCGGGTCGGGAAGCAGTCGATGCTCACCCCATTCGCTGCGGGGAACGTCGCGCATCGACTCCTTCCACTGCAGATACTCCTGCGCATAGGCAGGTGACGACAGCATCGACTCGAGGCGTTCGGCGGACACCATCGCGGTGCGCTGTCGCGCCCACGGCACCGCGGTGGCGAAGGCGTACCACGCCTCGTCCCACAGGAAGCAGATGTCCGGCTTGATCGCCAACACCTCTTCCATCACCCGGCGCGGGTTGTAGACGACGCCGTCGAAGGTGCAGTTGGTCAACAGCAGCATCCGCACCTTGCTCAATTGCCCGGCGGCCTCGAGATCGAGCAGCGCCTTCTTGATCGTCTCCAGCGACACCGCGCCGTATATCGCAAACGGTTGCAGCTCATAGGCATCCAGGTACAGCGGGTACGCCCCGGCCAGCACCAGGCCGTAGTGGTGCGACTTGTGGCAGTTGCGGTCGATCAGCACGATGTCGCCCGGTCGGGTGAGCGACTGTACGACGATCTTGTTGGCGGTCGACGTGCCATTGGTGACGAAGTAGGTGTGGTCGGAGTTCCACGTGTGCGCGGCCTTGTCCATCGCCTTTTTGATGTTGCCGTGCGGGTCGAGCAGCGAGTCCAACCCACCCGAGGTGGTCGACGTCTCGGCCATGAAGATGTTGCGGCCGTAGAACTCCCCCATGTCGCGCAGCGTCTTGGAGTTGAAGATGCTGGCGCCACGTGCGACGGGCAGGGCGTGGAACTGGCCGGCCGGCCGTGCCGCATAGGCCCGCAGGGCATCGAAGAACGGTGTGGCATAGCGGTTTCTGATGCCACCGAGCACGGTGGTGTGTAGGTCGGTGACGTCGTTGAGCCGATAGAAGGTGCGGTCGTAGACGTCGGAATCGCCCTCGGCCTCCGCGGCGATCGACTCGTCAGTGAGCAGATACAGGTCGATGTGTGGCCGTAGTTCGCGGATCCACTGGCCGCACTCGATCCAGTCGTGGGTGCGGTCGGTGGCGATGATGTCGTCGTTCGGGCCGAGCAGCGTGGTCATCAACGGCACCCGGTCGTGCGAGCGCAACGGGATGTCGTGCCGGATGATCGCCGCCTGGATTTCGCCATTCAGCGCGACCGCGGTGATGGCGTCCTCGACACTGGAGACCACCAGCAGTTCGAACTGCACGTCGTCACCGACATCGCGGATCGCCCGCAGGCTCTCCGCCAAACCCTCGGGCGCGTTGACCGGGGCGTCGTCGGCGAGCAGCACGGTGTAGAACTGCTGCTCCTTTGCGCGCGCCACCAGTTCCTGGTCGGCCAGCGACGACGTGGTGTCGAAAAGCGCTGCGCGGTCGCCATATTCAGAGAGCAGCCGCACCGCCAGCGACACCTGCTCGGCGAGGCTGACGGTGGCGAGCTGGTCGAGGTAGCTGCAGTAGTTCGCCAGGTTCTCCGGGCCCGGATAGATCCAGTAGCGCTCGTAGGCGCTGAGCCGGTTCAGCAGTCGCCGAACCCGGGCCGCCTCGTGCGTGGTGTCCATCCCGGCGCGGTCGACGACGGCGAGCTGGTGGCAGGCGTCGTCGAGCAGGTTCCAGGTGTCAACGCGCGAGTAGGACGGGTTGGCCACCGCTGCCAGCGCAGAGACACACAGCCGCCTCGGGTGTCTGCCGTCGCGATCCATCACGTCAGTGTGTCCCTCCGTCAGCGGCGATGCGGGCGTTTTCCGACCTGTACCCGAATTACCACAACTGCCACAGCAGACTCTCGAGAGAAGGAACGACGATGCGCCCACCTTCGAGCGACACCGCGATGAAAGTCGCTCCGAGGCGGGCAAAACGTGTGCCGCGAGCCGCCCCTCAGGCGTCCCACTCGTCGTCGGCCTTTCGACCGCGGCTGATCGGAATCCAACGCCGCGGCGGCGCAACCTCGGTGACGTCTGACAGCGATCGCACCACCGCCTGGGTCAGCGCCATGATCGCCGCCATCACGGGAAGCAGTGGCCGGAACGGCGTGGCGGCCGCGCGGACGGTCTCGATGCGACGGGCCAGGATCAGCCGCTCGATGGAGTGGTACAGCCACGCGCCCACGCCGAGCGCATAAATCGCCAGCGCCGCCGCGATCGCCGCCTGCCCGTAGGCCGCGCACATGACCGCACCCAGAATCACCGTTGCCGCCAGGATGCTGGCGATCAGGGCGCGCAGCTCCAGGCGGGTCATGACTCGCCGGCGGCAGCGTTTGTCGGTTCGTCTCCTTCTCGGGCGCCTTCAGGCGCCCGCATCGTCGTCGAACGCACCGCTTCGGCCGCGGCCCGGATCTGCGGAGTCACCAGCATGACCTGGCCCAGCACACCGTTGACGAATCCCGGGGAGTCGTCGGTGGACAGCTCCTTGGCCAGCTCGACCGCCTCGTCGACGGCCACCGGAGCGGGCACATCGTCGGCATGAAGCAGTTCGAACACGGCGACCCGCAGGATGGCGCGATCGACGGCCGGCAGCCGTTCCAGCGTCCAGCCCTGCAGGTGCGAGGAAATCAGGTCATCGACGTGCGCGGCGTGCTCGGTGACGCCGTGGGCCACGGCCACCGTGTACGGATGTGGCGGCGCCACATCGTCATTGGCCTTCGCCAATGCGGCGCGGGCGTCGGCCGCCTCGGCCGGCGTCAATCCACGGGCCTCGGCTTCGAACAACAAGTCGACGGCGCGCTTACGTGCCTGATGCCGTCCCTTGACGGGCCGGCTCACGCGTTGACACGTCCCAGATAGCTGCCGTCGCGGGAGTCGACCTTCAGCTTGTCGCCGGCGTTGATGAACAGCGGAACCTGGAGCTCGGCGCCGGTCTCCACGGTGGCCGGCTTGGTGCCGGCGCTGGACCGGTCGCCCTGCAGGCCCGGCTCGGTGTGCGTGACGACGAGTTCGACGGTCACGGGAAGCTCGATGTAGAGCGGCGCGCCGTTGTGGAACGCCACCTGCACGGGCAGGCCTTCCAGCAGAAAACGGGAGTTGTCGCCGACCAGCGCCTCCGGCAGCGGGTGCTGCTCGTAGTCCTGGCTGTCCATGAACACGAAGTCGCTGCCGTCGCGGTAGAGGAAGGTGGTGTCGCGCCGGTCGACCGTCGCGGTCTCCACCTTCACGCCGGCGTTGTAGGTCTTGTCGACGACCTTGCCGGAGAGCACGTTCTTCAGCTTGGTGCGCACGAACGCCGGGCCCTTGCCCGGCTTGACGTGCTGGAAGTCGGTGATCTGCCATAGCTGGCCGTCGATCACCAGTACGAGGCCATTCTTGAAATCGGCGGTGCTTGGCACGGTCGGTCAATCTCCTACGACGCGATTGGTGGTGGTGTCGGCACACCGGACTGCGAGCGACTCTACCCGCGGCGCAGCCCAGGACTAAATGCCCCATCCGACCCGCCGGAGAGATCGTCGCAGCGACGAAAACGGCGCGAGAGATCCGATAACCTGCGACGTTGTCTCACCGAACCCTTACGCCGCAAGAGCGCCCGCAAGAAGGTCCCCGACTAGCCGACGATCGTCAGCTTCTTGGGGAACCGAGTGAGCAGCTCCGGGTCTCCCCCGTCCACGACCACCAGCGTGTCCTCGATGCGCACTCCGCCTCGATCGGTTAGATAGACGCCGGGTTCGACGGTGACCACCGAACCCGCCTGCAGGGTGCCGGCCGCGGTGGCGTTGATTCCCGGCGCTTCATGGATCTGCAGACCCACCCCGTGACCGAGGCCGTGGCCGAAGTGAGCGCCGTGGCCGGCCTCGACGATCACGCCACGCGCGGCGGCGTCGACGTCGGACAGGCCGGCACCGGCGGCCAACGCCTCCCGGCCGGACCGTTGCGCCTCGCTGACCAGCTGATAGACCTCGCGCTGCCAGTCGGCGGCCTTGCCCAACACGAACGTGCGGGTCATGTCGGAGTGATATCCGCCGACCAGGGCGCCGAAGTCGATTTTGACGAAGTCCCCGCCGGCCAGCTCTGCCTCCGTGGGCCGGTGATGCGGGATGGCGGAGTTCGCGCCGGCGGCCACGATCGTCTCGAAAGAAACCCCGTCGGCGCCGTGGTCGAGCATCAGCGCCTCCAGCTCGCGGCCGACGTCACGTTCGGTGCGGCCGGGCCGCAGGCCGCCGCGATCGATGAGGTCCGTCAGTGCGGCGTCGGCGGCCTCGCAGGCCAGCCGCAGCAGCGCCACCTCGCCTGCGTCCTTGATCTCCCGCAAGGCCTCGACAGTCTGCGAGGCGCGGACCAGTTCGGTGCTGCCCGCCGCGGCAGCAAGCGCGTCGAATCCGTCGACGGTGACAACGTGGCTCTCGAAGCCGACCCGCCGTGCCCGCCCGGCCGCGGCACGACCGGCCAGGTAGCGCCCGCAGGCCCGCTCGATCGCCACTTCCAGGTCGGGTGCCTGTTGGGCAGCCTGGGTGCGATACCGCCCGTCGGTGGCCAACACCGCGTCCTCGCCGTCGGCGAACACCAGCAGAGCCGCGTTCGACCCGGTGAATCCGGACAGATAGCGGACGTTGATCAGGTCTGTGACCAGCATCGCGTCCAGTTCGGCAGCGCGGAGTCGGGCTCCGAGAGCGGCTCGCCGCTGGGAATGTGTCACGCCAGGTGACGGTACTCGCTACGCTGTGGCCCCATGAGTAACTGGATGCTGCGCGGGTTGGTCTTCGGCGGAGCGATGATCGTCGTTCGGCTTTTCCAGGGCACGCTGATCAGCTTCTTGCAAACACAGGCGACACTGATCAGTCTCGTGCTGCTCGCCCTGTTCATCGTGGGCGTCGTCGTCTGGGGCTTGATCGACGGCCGCGAAGACGCCGCCAGCAACCCCGACCCGGACCGCCGCGAAGATCTGGCGATGACGTGGCTGCTGGCAGGACTGATCGCCGGCCTGCTCAGTGGCGCGGTGACCTGGCTGATCTCGATTTTCTACAAGTCGCTGTATGTCGGCGGCTTGATCAACGAGCTGACCACGTTCGCGGCATTCACTGCGCTCGTGGTGTTCATGGGCGCGATCAGCGGCGTGGCCGTCGGTCGCTGGCGGGTCGACAAGTCAGGTGCCTACAAGCCGAAGGCGGACGGTGGTAGCGACGAACGCGCCGACACCGACGTGTTCGCTGCGGTCCGGTCCGAGCAGGCCGGCACCGGAGCCACCGAGGCTGCCGAGTGGCCACAGGAGCACGAGCACCAGACTGCCGTCGCCACCGCGGAGCGCGAGGACTACGAGGCGCCGACCGCGTACAGCCGGGAAGCCGCCGAAACCACCGAGGCGCCCGCGGCGCACGGCACCGAGAAGACCGAGTCGTTGCCCGCGCACGAGCCGGCCACCGAGCACATCGAGAAGCCGAAAACCGAGAGCTAACCCCTCAGGCTGGACAGTCGCCGCAGGGCCAGCAGGTAGCCCTGCACCCCGCAACCCACGATGACCCCGCTTGCGATCGGGCTCAGGTACGAATGGTGCCGAAACTGTTCGCGGGCAAACACATTCGAGATGTGCACCTCGATCAGCGGCGCGCTCAGTTCCGCGCAGGCGTCACGCAACGCGACCGAGGTGTGGGTGAGTCCGCCGGCGTTGAGGATCACCGCCTCTTTCGCGTCGGCGGCCTGATGGATCCAATCCAGTAGCTCGCCTTCACTGTCGCTTTGTCGCACAACAACTTTCAGACCCAGCTCGGCCGCCTCGGCTTCGATCAGCGCGACCAGGTCGTCGTGGGTGGTATCGCCGTAGACATCCGGTTCGCGCAGACCCAAGCGGCCCAGGTTCGGGCCGTTGATCACATGAACGGTCATCGGGTGCCCACCTCCGCGTACGCCGCAGCCAGCAGTGCCGGGTCCGGGCCCTCCAGCCGGCCCGGCTTGGCCAGGCCGTCGAGCACCACGAAACGCAGCACACCCGCGCGGGTCTTCTTGTCGCCGGCCATCGATTCCAGCAATTGCGGCAGCGCGTCTGCGTCGTAACTGGTCGGCAGTCCGATCGAGGCCAGGATGTCGCGGTGGCGCTGCGCGGTTGCATCGTCGAGACGCCCTGCGAGCCTGCCCAATTCGGCGGCGAAAACCATGCCCACCGACACGGCGGCACCGTGCCGCCACTGGTACCGCTCACGCCGCTCGATCGCGTGCCCCAGGGTGTGACCGTAGTTCAGGATCTCGCGCAGCGCCGACTCTTTCTCGTCCGCCGCGACCACCTCGGCCTTGACCGTGATGGCGCGACGGATCAGCTCGGGTAACACGTCGCCGGACGGATCCAGCGCGGCCTGTGGATCGGCCTCGATCAGGTCGAGAATCACCGGGTCGGCGATGAATCCAGCCTTGACCACCTCGGCCATGCCGGCCGCGATTTCGTTGTGCGGCAGCGTCTGCAGCGTCGCAAGGTCGACCAGTACGGCGGTCGGCTGATGGAACGCGCCGACCAGGTTCTTGCCGGCGTCGGTGTTGATACCGGTCTTGCCCCCCACCGCCGCGTCGACCATCGCCAGCAGCGTGGTGGGCACGTGCACTATCGACACGCCGCGCAGCCAGGTCGCCGCGGCGAACCCCGCGACGTCGGTCGCGGCACCGCCACCCAGGCTGACCAGCGCATCCTTGCGGTCAATCCCGATGCGACCCAACACTTCCCAGATGTAACCGACGACCGGCAGGTCTTTGCCCGCTTCGGCGTCCGGGAGCTCGATCTGGTGTGCCTCGATGCCCTTGTCGGTCAGGTGGTTTCGGATGGCCCCGGCCGTCTGCGTCAGCACCGGCTGGTGCAGGATCGCGACGCGATGCCGGCCGGCCAGCAGGTCGCCGAGCTCACCGAGCAGGCCGGTGCCGATCACAACCGGGTACGGCGAGTCGACGTTCACGTGCACGGTGATCGGTCCGGGGGTGTCGGTCATTTGCCCGCCTCGCGACGAGCCGCGGCCAGCGCCGCTGGTGTGGCAGGCGTCGGGGGTGGCCCGGACCGGGGCTCGGGCAGGCTGGACGCGTCGGGCGCCGACGTGCGGCGCCACGGCGAACGACGACGGTTGTGCGCGGGGTTGCCAAGCTTCGGGTCCCTCAGCCGGCACACGATGTGGCGGACGACGGCGCCCGGGTTGCGACGGTTGGTGTTCACCCGGATCGTGGCGACCTTCCGATAGAGCGGCACACGCTGGGTCATCAGCTCGCGGAACTTCTCCGCACGGTCGGGCCCGGCCAGCAGCGGTCGCACGGTGTTACCGCCCGTGCGCCGAACCCCTTCGGCCGCAGTGATTTCCAGGTATACGACGACGTGGCCGACCAGGGCGGCCCGCACTCCGGGAGTGGTGACGGCACCACCGCCCAACGACAGGACACCGTCGTGCGAGGCCAGCGCTTCGCGGATCACGTCTTCCTCGATCCGGCGAAACTCCTGCTCGCCATCGGCGGCGAAGATGTCGGCGATGCGGCGGCCGGTCCGCTCCTCGATCGCGGCGTCGGTGTCGAGCATCGCGACGTCGAGAGCCTTGGCCAGCCGCCGACCGATAGTGGACTTGCCGGATCCCGGCAGTCCCACCAGTACGGCCCTGGGTGCCATCAGCGTTACCCGGACGCCCGGACTTCGGTGACCGGTTCCCGCTCGGCGACCGAACGCCGATAGGACTCGATGTTGCGCCGGGTCTCGATCAGCGAATCGCCGCCGAATTTCTCCAGTGCGGCACGGGCCAGCACCAGCGCGACCATCGTCTCGACCACCACACCGGCGGCCGGCACGGCGCAGACATCGGATCGCTGATTGATCGCGACGGCCTCGTCGCCGGTTGCCATGTCGACAGTGGCCAACGCTCGCGGCACCGTCGAGATCGGCTTCATCGCGGCGCGGACCCGCAGCGGCTGGCCGTTGGTCATGCCGCCTTCCAGACCGCCGGCGCGGTTGGTGGAGCGGACGATGCCGTCGGGACCGGGGTACATCTCGTCGTGGGCACGGCTGCCGCGTCGGCGGGCCGTTTCGAAGCCGTCGCCGATTTCGACGCCCTTGATCGCCTGGATGCCCATCACCGCAGCGGCAAGTTGGCTGTCGAGCCGGTGGTCGCCGCTGATGAACGATCCCAGGCCGACCGGTAGACCGACCGCGACCGCTTCGACGACGCCGCCCAGGGTGTCGCCGTCTTTCTTGGCTGCCTCGATCTCGGCAATCATCGACGCCTCGGCCGCCTTGTCGAATGCCCGCACCGGGCTGTCGTCGATCGCCGCCAGGTCGCCGGCCTGCGGTGGCGGACCGTCATAGGGCGTGGAATCGCCGATCGAGATGACGTGGGAGATCACCTCGACGCCGAGGGCTTGTCGCAGGAATTGCCGCGCGACGGTACCGGCTGCGACGCGCGCGGCGGTCTCGCGGGCGCTGGCCCGCTCGAGCACCGGTCGCGCATCGTCAAACTCGTACTTGAGCATGCCGGCGTAGTCGGCGTGGCCAGGCCGCGGCCGCGTCAGCGGTGCATTGCGCGCCACGTCCAACTCGGCTGCGTCGACCGGATCGGGGGCCATCACGGTCTCCCACTTCGGCCATTCTGTGTTGCCGATCTCAATGGCGATCGGGCCACCCAACGTCACGCCGTGCCGTAATCCGGCCAGCACGGTGACCTGGTCGCGCTCGAATTTCATCCGCGCGCCGCGGCCATAACCGAGGCGACGCCTAGCCAGCTGATCGGCGATGTCGTCAGACGTGACGGTCAGGCCGGCGACCATTCCTTCCACCATGGCCACCAACGCGCGGCCGTGGGATTCACCAGCAGTAGTCCATCGCAACACGAGTCCCATCTTCCCATGACGGGCCCCGACTGTGAAAAAGCGTCAAAACCGACACAAGTGTTTACTGACCCGCGAGTAGGGTACTCAGATCGCGTGGCCTCGGTCACACCGTCCGCGAGCGAAAGGCAGTGAATGACCGCGCCCCTGAAAAGTGCAGTGCGTTGGGCCCGATCCCCGGCCAAAGACGTGGATTCGACCTCGGGTTCGTGGGTGAACACGATTCGCGGCCTGGCCGCACGAGCGACGACGCCACTGCTCCCAGACGACTACCTGTCGTTGCTTAATCCATTGTGGTCGGCACGGGAACTGCGCGGCGAGATCGTGGCTGTCGAAGCCGAGACCGAAGACACCGCAACGGTCATCATCCGGCCGGGATGGGGGTTTTCCGGCGACTACCAACCGGGCCAGTATGTCGGGATCGGCCTGCGCGTCAATGGCAAGTGGCACTGGCGGTCGTATTCGCTGACGTCGGTTCCCGAACGCGGCGACGAGAACATCTCGATCACCGTGAAGGCCACCCCGGAGGGCTTCTTGTCCGCCCACCTGGTCAACGGCGTCGAACCAGGCACCATCATTCGCCTGGCGTCGCCGAAGGGCGATTTCGCGTTGCCGAACCCGCCGCCGGAGACACTGCTGTTCATCACCGCCGGCAGTGGCATCACACCAGTGATGGCGATGCTGCGATCGTTGCGGGCGCGCGGTCAGTCCCCGGACATCGTCCACGTGCACTCGGCCGGGTCGAAGGACGCGGTGATTTTCCACGACGAGTTGCGCCAGATCGAGGACGAGCAGAGCGGCTACCGTCTGCACCTTCAGCTGACCGAGACCGACGGCAAGATCGACTTCGGCGAACTGGACGACATCGTCGCCGATTGGCGTGACCGTTCGGCATGGGCATGCGGGCCCGGGGCCATGCTCGACGCGGTCGAGAAGGTCTGGCAGGACAACGACATCGACGACGCCCTGCACATGGAGCGCTTCAACATCGCGGCCACCGACAAAGGCGGCGAAGGTGGCACGGTCACGTTCGCCATCTCGGACAAGGAGATCGAGATCGACGGCGCGACAACCATTCTGGAGGCAGGCGAGGAACAGGGCATCCAGATGCCATTCGGCTGCCGGATGGGGATCTGCCAGACCTGCGTGCTGCCGCTGGAAGACGGCCACGTTCGCGATGTTCGCTCGGGTCAAGAGCACGGCGCCGGCGACCGCATACAGACATGCATTTCGACCGCATCCGGCAACTGCACCATCAAGGTTTGAGAGGAAACCGGTTACATGGCTATCACTGACATCAAGGCATACGCCCACCTGAGTCCCCAAGACGTCGAGGATCTGGCTGCGGAACTAGACGCCATCCGTGCCGACATCGAGGAGTCGCGCGGCGAACGCGATGCGCAGTACATCCGCCGCGCGATCCAGTTGCAACGCGGACTCGCCGCCTTCGGGCGTCTCGCGTTGTTCGCCAGCAGCAGCAGAATCGCCCGCCTGGCCGGTATCACATCACTGGCAAGCGCCAAGATCATCGAGAACATGGAGTTGGGCCACAACATCATTCACGGCCAGTGGGACTGGATGAACGATCCCGAAATCCACTCCACGGAGTGGGAATGGGACACCGCGTGCCCGTCGTCGCAGTGGAAGCACTCGCATAATTTCGTGCACCACAAATACACCAACGTCGTCGGCCTGGACAGCGATGTCGGCTACGGCATCATGCGGGTGACGCGAGACGAGCGCTGGTCGCCATGGATGATCGGCAACCCGATCTACAACCTTCTGCTGGGGACGCTGTTCCAGTGGGGCGTCGCGTTGCACCACGTCGAGTCCGCGAAGATCCGCAAAAAGGAAAAGACGTGGGCTGAGGCACGAAAAGACCTCCGCATCATGGGCAAGAAGATGGGCAAGCAGGCGGGCAAGGACTACATCGTCTACCCGGCCCTGGCCGGCACCAACTGGAAGCACACCCTCAAGGCCAACGCGATCGCCAACCTCATCCGGAATTACTGGGCCTACATGGTCATCTTCTGCGGCCACTTCCCCGACGGCGCCGAGAAATTCACCAAGGAGAGCTTCGAGGAGGAGACCCGCGGTGAGTGGTACCTGCGCCAGATGCTGGGTTCCGCCAACTTCAATGCCGGCCCGATCATGGCGTTCATGAGCGGAAACCTCTGCTACCAGATTGAGCACCACCTGTTCCCCGATCTGCCCAGCAACCGGTATGCCGAGATCAGCAAGCGGGTGCGCGAGGTGTGCGAAAAGTACGACCTGCCGTATACGACCGGGCCGCTGTTGCGCCAGTACTGGCAGTCGTTCTGGACCATCCTGAAGCTCGCGGTCCCCGACAAGTGGTTGTCCGGCAGCACCGACGACGCCCCGGAGACCCACTCGGAGAAGAAGTTTCCGGAGCAGGAACCGCGCGAGCTGAACGGCAAACGTTTCGGACTGCGCAGCGCGTTGAAAGGTCGCGTGGCGGCCTAGCTGTGTGAGTGCCGCATCGCGGTGACTTGCCAGACGCCCAGCACGAGCATCACCACTCCGGCGTCGGCCAGCGCGATGTTGCCGGCGCTGCTCAGTGACAGCCATCCGAATGCGGCTGCGGCCCATGCCAAGGGCGCCAGCGCGAAGTTGGTCACCACGAAGCCGGCGAACAGCGCGCGCGTTGGACGCATGCGGTTGACACCCAGCAGCATCACCGGCCCGAGAATCGCGAACGCGATTCCAACGTCGAGAAGTGCCGCGCGCGGCAGGCCCCACGACGCGGACAGCGGCCGGCTCAGTGTCGCGGCGACCGCGCCGGCGATGCTCCAGAAAACGAGGTCGCTCTGCAGGGAGCGGCGCGATAAATGAGTGCGGTGTGAAATCGCTGTATTTGTCATGCCTTCAGCGTGCGATCAGACCACTGCCGACTCCACCAACGGCACTGCCAGACACTGCCAATTGCGAGCACCGTCGCCGAATTCTGGTGGTCAACCTAGCAGAATCGCCGCCGCGCTTGCCGCGCACATCGAGGGGCCGTGCGGCACCGTCGCCGCCGACCAGCCAAGCCGCGCCGCCACCCCGATCGCCACCGTCAGCAGCGGCGCTCCGATCGCCGCGAGCATCCACGCCCCAGGCCCAAAACATGCTGTCAAGGCGCCCGTTCCGAGTGCCAGCTTCACGTCACCGGCGCCCATCGCTGCCGGGGCCAAGAGGTGTACCACCAGGTAGACCGCGGCCAACGCGACCGCACCGGCCAGTGCCGCGCGTCCCTGTCCCGCGACCGCTGCGGCGAGGGTGACCATCGCGCACCCAGGCAGGGTCAGCCGGTTCGGCAACCGGCGCTGCCGGATGTCGTAGCCACTCAGTACCGCCATCCAGAGCAGAGCCGCGCCAATCAGCATGCGCGGCATGCTAATCCAGTGCGGCCTCCATCGCCGCTCGCGGAGCGGGTAGACCTGTGAATTGTTCGACCTGAGCGAACGCCTGATGCAGCAGCATCTGCAGGCCACCGATCACCCGGCCGCCCGCAGCGGTCACCGCGGCAGCCAGCGGCGTCGGCCACGGGTTGTAGATGGCGTCCAATAACACCGGCGCACGGGCGAAGTGGCCCGCGTAGCTCGCCGCGACGTCGGCGGGCAGCGTGCTCACCAGCACCTGCGCTCCGGCGACGGCCTCGGCGAGCGAGCCGCCATTGAGGTCACAGAACCGGGCCGTCGCGCCAACGCGGGCGGCCAGTTCGACCAGGCCGGCAGCCTTATCGGGATTGCGCGCGACCACCGTGATGTCGGTGACGCCGAGTCCGGCGAGCGCGACGATCACCGCCGGAGCGGTGCCGCCGGACCCGGCGACCACCGCCGCCCCAGTCGCCTCCCCCAATGCCCCCATGACGCCGTCGACGTCCGTGTTGTCGGCCCGCCACCCGTGTGGTGTCCGCAGCAGAGTGTTGGCCGAGCCGACCAGTTCAGCACGCGCGGTGCGCTCGCCGGCGAACCGCAGCGCGGCGAACTTGCCAGGCATCGTCACCGACACGCCCACCCAGTCGGGCCCCAATCCGCTTACCACGCCGGGCAATTCGTCGGCGCTGCATTCGATGCGCTCGTAGGTCCAGTCATCGAGCCCGAGCGCCCGGTAGGCGGCGAGGTGCAGTTGCGGGGAGCGCGAGTGAGCGATCGGCGAGCCGAGGACGGCGGCCTTTCTAGCGGGCGCTGTCGAGGACACCGTTACGTTTGGCCAACTCGATGTTCGCCAGGTGTTGCTGATAGTCGCGGGTGAAAAGCGTGGTGCCTTGCGGGTCGATGGTGACGAAGTACAGCCAGTCACCGCCCTCGGGACGCTCGGCGGCCTTGAGCGCGTCGACACCGGGCGAGCAGATCGGCGTCGCGGGCATGGCCTCGGAGGCGTAAGTGTTCCACGGCGTGGCCTGGGCCCGGTCACCGTCGGTGGTGGCCACCTCGCGGCGGTCCAACGGATAGTTGACCGTCGAGTCGAACTCCAGCTTGCGATGCTCACCGAGGCGGTTGTAGATGACCCGCGCGACCTTCGCGAAGTCCTGCGGCTTGGCCTCCCGCTGCACCAGCGACGCGACCACCAGCACGTTGTAGGGCGAGATGTTCATCGCGGTGGCGGTGTCCTGCAGACCCGACTTCATGTAGAGCTCCGCGCTCGAGTTGATCAACGTGGACAGGATCTGCTCGGGAGACGCCGACGGGTTGATGTTCCACGTTCCCGGTGCGATAAGGCCCTCGATCCGGCGATGGTCACTGCCCATCGCCGTCACCGACGGCACCGCCCACGGTGGTATCAGAAGCGAAGCGAGCGGGGTCTTTTCGGCTGCGGCACGCAGATCGGCGTCGCTCACGCAGTGCTTGTTGCCGTCGAGTTCGACGCAGCTGGCCTTGGCGATCATGGTGAAGATGCCGGGCGTGGTGTCGTTGGTCTTGACGTCGGCGGTGTCGTCGAGTTGCTCGCCTTCGGGGATCACCAGCTTGCCCACTCGGCTGCCGGGATCGACGAGTCGCTTCACCGCCGTCTCCGCCGGGATCTCGGTGCGCAGCCGGTAGAACCCGGGCTGGATCGCTGTGATCGCCTGATTGCTTTGCGCCGCTTCGAGAAACGCCTTGACGGTTTTGACGACGTCCTGCTTGTGCAGTGTTTCGCCGATCGCCGTGGTCGAGTCGCCGGCGTGTACCTCGACGACTAGATCTTGTTTGCCGTCTCCGGCGTAGTCGGTCTTTGAGCCGCCGCCATGCCACAGTTTGGAGCCGACGAATACCGCGGCGATGATGACACCGATGACCAGGCTCAGCAGAATCCCGCGGGTTGTGTTCCGCCGCCGCCGTTCCCGCTCGGCACGTGCCCTGTCGGTTCGTGCGGTTCTGCGACGGGCCGAACCGACCGCGAGCGGACCTGGTCGCGACCCGCTGCGTCCGGCTTCGCCGGCATTGCGATCGCGACGGGGTCGGGCGCGCTCCCGGCTGTCAGACACCGTTGACCTCCCCGGGCGACATGGCACGGCGCTCGTCGAGCCATCCCTGCAGGATTGCCACCGCCGCCGCCTGGTCGATGACCCTACGCTGACTCTTGGCGCGCACCCCGGCCTGGCGTAGCGAGCGCTGCGCGGTCACGGTCGTCAGTCGTTCGTCGGCCATCCGGACCGGAACCGGCGCGATCTTTGCGGCCAACACGTCCGCCAGCTCGATCGCGTCGAGGGCGGACGGGCCGGTGCGATCGGCCAGGGTTCGCGGCAGCCCGACGACCACCTCGACGGCCTGCAACTCGGCGACCAGCGCCACCAGCCGCCGGACGTGCTTTTCGGAGCGGTCGCGTCGAACCGTCTCGACCGGGGTGGCCAAGATGCCGTCCGGGTCACTGGAGGCCACGCCGATCCGGACGCTGCCCACGTCGATACCGAGCCGTCGCCCTGATCCGGGGTCGTCCACACCGGGCCGATCGGGCAGGCGATGCGACGGGTTCACTCAGCCGGCCCTTGCGATCTCTGCCCGCAGCGCGTCCAGCGCCGCATCGATGCCCGAGGAGTCTTTCCCCGAGCCCTGCGCCAGGTCGGCTTTGCCACCGCCGCGGCCGTCGACCGCCGCCGCAAGCTGCTTGACCAATTCGTTGGCACGTAGGCCCAGATCCTGGGCCGCGTCATTGGTCGCCACCGCGTAAGGGACGCCGCCGCCCTCGCCCTCGGCGATCAGCGCGACCACAGCCGGGTCGCTGCCCAGCTTGCCGCGGATGTCCCCGACGAGCGAGCGCAGATCGCCCGCCGTCATGCCGGCCGACATCCGTTGCGCCACCAACCGGACGTTACCGATCTGCTTCGCCCCGGCGGCGGCGTTTCCGGCAGCCGCCCGCGCATTCGCCTGCCGGTTGCGCTCAATTTCTTTCTCGGCAACCTTCAGCCGCTCGACCAGATTCGCCACCCGGGCCGGCACCTCGTCGGAAGGCACTTTGAGTGACGAGGCCAGCCCGGCCATCAGCGCCCGCTCCTTGGCCAGGTGCTTGAACGACTCCAGCCCGACGTAGGCCTCGACCCGTCGCACACCGGAACCGACCGACGATTCACCGAGAATGGTCACCGGCCCGATCTGCGCCGAGTTGTGTACGTGGGTGCCACCGCACAGCTCGAGCGAGAACGGCCCGCCGATCTCGACGACGCGCACCTCGTCGGGGTAGGACTCGCCGAACATGGCCATCGCACCCATGGCCTTGGCTTTCTCCAGCTGTTCCACGAAGGTGTGCACCTCGTAGTCGGCCTGCACGGCCTCGTTGGTCACTTCCTCGACCTGGCTGAGTTGTTCGGGGGTCAGCGCACCCTGGCTGTTGAAGTCGAATCGCAGGTAGCCCGGCCGGTTCAGCGATCCCGCCTGAACAGCGTTGGGGCCCAATACTTGTCGCAACGCGGCGTGCACCATGTGAGTGCCGGAGTGCCCCTGGGTGGCACCCTTGCGCCAGTCGGGATCCACGGCCGCGACGACGGTGTCGCCCTCGACGAACTCACCCGACTCCACGTTGATGCGGTGCACCCACAGGGTTTTGGCGATCTTCTGGACGTCGGTGACGGCGGCCTTGGCGGCCTCGCTGGATCCGGTGCCGCTGATGGTGCCCGAGTCGGCGACCTGACCGCCGGACTCGGCGTAGAGCGGAGTGCGGTCCAGCACCAGCTCGACGCGATCGGCGCCGGCCGCCTCCTCGGTACCGTGGGTCACCACCGGAACTCGTTTGCCGTCGACGAAGATGCCCAGAATCTTTGCTTGCGAAGACAATTCCTCGAAGCCGGTGAATTCGGTCGGCCCGGCGTCGACCAGCTCGCGGTAGGCGGTCAGGTCGGCGTGGGCGTGTTTGCGTGCGGCGGCGTCGGCCTTCGCGCGGCGGCGCTGCTCAGACATCAGCTCGCGGAACCCGAGCTCGTCGACCTTCAGGTCCGCTTCGGCGGCCATCTCGAGGGTGAGCTCGATCGGGAAGCCATAGGTGTCGTGCAGCGTGAAGGCATCCGAGCCGGACAGCACTGTGGCGCCGGAAGCCTTGGTGGCGGCGGCGGCCTCGTCGAACAGGCGCGAGCCCGATTGCAGCGTCCGGTTGAACGCCGACTCCTCGGCGATCGCGATCCGGTTGATCCGGTCGAAGTCGGAAACCAACTCTGGATACGACGGGCCCATCGCGTCGCGCACGGTGGCCATCAGTTCAGCGACGATCGGACCATCGATGTCGAGCAGCTTGGCCGAGCGGATCACCCGTCGCAGCAGCCGGCGCAGTACGTAGCCGCGTCCGTCGTTGCCGGGGCTGACGCCATCGCCGATCAGGATCGCCGCGGTGCGGCTGTGGTCGGCGATGATGCGGTAGCGGACGTCGTCGTCGTGGTTGCCGACGTCGTAGCCGCGCGGCGCGCGGCCGGCCACCACGTCGATGACCGGACGCATCAGATCGGTCTCGTAGACGTTGGCCACGCCCTGCAGCAGGAATGCGACACGCTCGACGCCCATGCCGGTGTCGATGTTCTTGCGCGGCAACGGGCCCAGGATTTCGAAGTCGTCCTTGCTGGTGCCCTCGCCCCGCTCGTTCTGCATGAACACGAGATTCCAGATCTCGATGTAGCGGTCCT
The DNA here is from genome assembly GCA_963822655.1 of uncultured Actinomycetota bacterium. Lineage (GTDB taxonomy): Bacteria > Actinomycetota > Actinomycetes > Mycobacteriales > Mycobacteriaceae > Mycobacterium. The sequence goes on along the minus strand of CAWGIJ010000005.1, from coordinate 298,623 downwards.
CGTTCGCTTCCGGACCGCCTTCGATGCCGAACTCGGGGCCGCGGTCGTAGTAGATCTCCGACGACGGTCCGCACGGCCCGGGAATGCCCATCGACCAATAGTTGTCGGCCATGCCGCGCCGCTGGATCCGCTCCAGCGGCAGGTCGGCGATCTCACGCCACAGCTCGATCGCTTCGTCGTCGTCGAAATAGACGGTGGCCCAGAGCTTTTCCGGGGTCGAACCCGTAGCCGCCGTCTTCGACGTTGTTGGTCAGCAGGGTCCAGGCGAGCCCGATTGCCTCACGCTTGAAGTAGTCGCCGAATGAGAAGTTGCCGGCCATCTGAAAGAAGGTGTTGTGCCGGGTGGTGATCCCGACCTCGTCGATATCCGGTGTGCGGATGCACTTCTGGATGCTCGTCGCGGTCGGATACGGCGGCGTGCGCTGGCCGAGGAAGAACGGGACGAACTGCACCATGCCGGCGTTGACGAACAGCAGGTTGGGGTCGTCGAGAATCACCGACGCACTCGGCACCTCGGTGTGGCCCGCGTTCACGAAATGATCGAGGAACCGCTTCCTGATCTCGTGTGTCTGCACTTCTCCGCTTCCTGTTCAGCCTGGCTGGTACCAGCCTCTTTCGACCGCACTACAGTACCGGTCCGGCCTCAGCAGCCGATTTCAGGCGTTGACGAAGCTCAACCGCACTGAGCGTCGCGGGTTGTCCCGGTTCAGGTCGACCAGCACCACGCTCTGCCAGGTGCCCAGCAGCGGCTCCCCCGCCTGGACCGGCACGGTGATCGACGGCGCGATGATTGCGGGCATCACATGGTCGGCGCCGTGGCCGAACGTTCCGTGCGCGTGACGATAGCGGTCGTCGCGCGGCAACAGGCGTTCGAGGGCATCGAGTAGGTCCTCGTCGGAGCCGGCGCCGGTTTCGATGATCGCGACCCCGGCCGTAGCGTGCGGGACGAAGACGTTGCAGAGTCCGTCGCCTTGTGGAAAGCAGAACGCGCGCACTGTCTCGGTCAGGTCGACAATGCGGCGATGCGCGGTGTCCACATCGAGCACATCGGTATGCATCTGGCCAGCCTACGTAGAGCTAGCGGCCTCTGCCGATCAGCGCGGCGCGCTCCAGGGTGGCCTGCGCTATCTTGACGTGCGCGGCGTCCACCAGCACCCCGTTGACGCCGACCGCGCCGAGGCCTTTCCGCTCGCCTTCGCGGTAGGCCGCGACGTTGCGCTCGGCCAGGGCGATCTCTTCGTCGGTCGGGGCGTAGACCCGGTTCGCGATCTCGATCTGGCTGGGGTGGATGGCCCACTTGCCGGTGTAACCCATCAGCGCAGCCCGACGGGCGTCGCGCTCGTAACCCTCGAGGTTGCCGTAATCGGGGTAAGGCGCATCGATCGCGTCGATGCCCGCGATCCGGGCGGCGACGATCACTTTGTTACGGGCGTACGCCCAGAAGTCGCCGGGATATTCGCCGAGCGGGTCGAAATTGGTGTCCACCCGGGCGCCCTGAGACAGCGAGAAGTCGCCGACCCCGAAGATCAGCGCGTCCAGCCGCGGGCTGGCGACGGCGATCTCCTCGGCGTTGGCCAGGCCCTCGACCTCTTCGATCAGCACCTCGAGCCGGATCTGACGCGACAGGCCGAGTTTGGTCTCGAGTTGGGTGAGCAGCACGTCAACCCACCAAACATCACGCGCTCGAAGCGCTTTGGGGATGACGATGGTGTCAAGGTTGTTCCCCGCGCCTTCGACGACCTCGACGATGTCGTCGTGGCACCACTGCGTGTCAAGCCCGTTGATCCGGATCGCGCGCGCGGTGCGCCCCCAGTCGAGTTCGTTGAGCGCCGTGATGGCCTTAGCGCGGGCCGCCTCCTTCTGTGCGGGCGCGGTGGCGTCCTCGAGGTCCAGGAAGACCAGGTCGGCGTCCGACGCCGCGGCCTTGGCGAACATGTGCTCGTTGGCCGCGGGCACGGCGAGTTCGGAGCGGCGCAGCAGTGACGTCATCTAGCGGGTTCCTTTCACAGCACACCCCGGGCACGCAGGTCGTCGATGTCGTTGCCGCCCAATCCAAGTAGCTCGCCGTACACCTCGGCGTTGTTCGCGCCGATCCGCGGGCCGAGATGACCCACGCGTCCGGTCGCGCCGGAGAACCGGGGCACCGGAGCCTGGACGGTCATCGCTCCGAGTTCGTCGTCGGCGACTTTGACGAACACCTCGCGGTGCGCGAGTTGCTCGTCGGCGACCAGATCGGTGATGTCGTACACCGGCGCGGCCGCCACCTCGGCGGCATCGAAGATCGCCATCGCCTCGTCCAGCGTCTTGGTGGCCACCCAGTCGGCGACCACCTGATCCACTTCGCGGGCGCGCGACAGCCGTCCCTGCGGATCGGAGAAGTCGACGTCGTCGACCAGGTCGGCGCGACCGATGGCGCGAAAAACCCTGAGCGCCAACGCCGGTGAGCTACCCGACATCGCGAGCCATTTACCGTCGGCGGTGCGGTAGGTGTTGCGCGGCGCCGAGATGTCCCAGCGGTTACCCGCCCTGGTGGGCACCAGGCCGAGCTGGTCGTAGCCCAGCAGCGTCTGCTCGAGCAGCCGCGCCAGCGGGTCGATCAGGTTGATGTCGATCAGCTGCCCCGGGGCGCCGTGCACGTCGCGGTGGTAGAGCGCCATCATCACCGCGTACGCGGCGTTGAGCGACGCGACTCCGTCGGCAAGCATGAACGGCGGCAACGTCGGTGGCCCGTTCTCCTCGCCGGTGATGTTGGCGAAACCGCTCATCGCCTCGCCGAGCGTGCCGAAACCGGGCCGCTCGCTCTTCGGCCCGGACAGCCCGTAGCCGGTGATGTGCAGCATCACGATCTTGTCGTTGACGGCGCGCAGCGCGTCGTAGTCCAGCCCCCACTTGCGCAGGGTCGCTGGCCGGGTGTTGACGATCACGACGTCGGCGTGTTCGACGAGTTGTCGCAGAATCGCCTGGCCTTCGGCCACCCGCAGGTTAAGGGTGATCGATCGCTTGTTGCGCGACAACGACTTCCACATCAGGCCGACACCGTCCACCTGATTGCCCCAAGTGCGGATCGGGTCGCCGCCGTCGGGCTGCTCGATCTTGATGACGTCGGCGCCGAACTCACCGAGATACGTGGCGGCCAGCGGCGCGGCCGCCAGGGTGGCGACGTCGAGAACCCGAATACCTTCGAGCATCATGCGTTGACGGGTACTCCGACCGGCCGCTCCAGCCCGAGATGATCGCGCAGCGTGGACCCGCTGTATTCGGTGCGGAAGAGCCCGCGGTGCTGCAGCTCCGGGATCACCATCCGGACCACGTCCTCGAATGCGCCGGGCAAATGCGTTGCGGCCAAGACGAATCCGTCGCAGGCGCCGCCATGGAACCACTCCTCCATCTGGTCGGCGACCTGCTTGCCGGTGCCGACGAAACGCGGGCCCTGCAGCAAAGTGGCGCGGTGGCCGGCCAGGTCGCGCAGGGTGATCTTGTCGCCGATGTGGGCGCGCAGGTTCTGCACCAGACCGCGAATGCCAGAGACGTTTGCGATGAGGTCGTCGGTGATCGGGTCGTCGAGATCGTGCTTGGCGAAGTCATAGTTCATCAACTCCGACAGCAGGGTCAGCGACGCCATCGGGTGCACCAGGTCGTTGAGGAAGACCTGCTCGCGTTCTTTGGCGTGATCCTCGGTCTCGCCCACCACCGCGTAAGCCATCGGGCAGAGCTTAACCGAGTCCGGATCGCGGCCCGCGGCCCCGAGGCGCTCCTTCTGGTCGGCGTAGTGGTCGCGGGCGACATCTATGCCAGGGTCGCCGGTGAAGATCAAATCGGCCCAGCGCGAAGCGAATTCGCGTCCGCGGCCCGATGAGCCGGCCTGGATGAGCACGGGCCGCCCCTGCGGCGTACGCGGCACGGTGAGCGGTCCGCGCACCTTGAAGAACTCACCGTTGTGATGCAGTTCGTGGACCTTGTCGGGATCGGCGTAGATGCCGTTGACGCGGTCGTGCAGGATCGCGTCGTCTTCCCAGGTGTCCCAGAGTCCGACGGTGGCTTCGAGGAATTCCTCGGCACGGTCGTAGCGGGCGTCATGGCCCAAATGCACGTCCATGCCGAAGTTCTGCGCCTCGCTGTCGTTGACCGAGGTGACGATGTTCCACGCCGCGCGGCCGCCGGACAGGTGGTCCAGGGTGGCGAACGTGCGGGCGATGTGGAACGGCGTGTAGTACGTGGTCGAGCCCGTGGCGCCCAGTCCGATGTGCGACGTCGCCTGCGCGAGCACGCCCAACACGATGGACAGGTCGAGCTTCACCGGGCGCGCGCCGTATTTGACCGCGTCGGCGACCGAGCCGCCGTAGATGCCCGGCATGGCCAGCCGGTCGTCGAAGAACATCAGGTCGAAACAGCCCTCTTCGAGCTGGCGGCCGATCTTGGCGTAGTACGACGCATCGAGATAGCCGTGCTCCGTGGCGGGATGACGCCACGAACCCGCGTAGACCGAGGTACTGCCCGCTTGCATGAAGGCGACGAGCGCCATCTGTCGTTTCGAAGTCATTATTGATGTCTAACACCTGATATATCAGATTTCAAGTGTTACTGTCTGCCCATGGCTTCCCGCGAGGTCGACGTCGCCGGCACTGTGCGCGAACGCGCCGCTCGCGTATTACGCGACCGGATCCTGACCGGTACGTTGCCGGCCGGCGCGCGCCTCGACCTCGATGCGATCACCAACGAGTTCGCCACCAGCCGCACCCCCGTGCGCGAGGCTCTGCTGGAGTTGTCCTACGACGGACTGGTCCGGATCGCGCCGCGCAGCGGCATCACCGTGATCGGCATGAGCCCAGAGGACGTGTTGGACAGCTTCACGATCCTTGGCGTGCTGACCGGCCAGGCTGCCGCGTGGGCCGCCGAGCGGGTGACCGACGAGGGCATCTCCCAGTTACGCGAACTGGCAACGGAGTTCGAGACGCACATCGGCGAGGCCGCCGTCGAGGCGAACTGGAACTTTCACCGCGAAATTCACCGGGCCGCACATTCACGCCGGCTGATGGCGCAGATTCGGCAGGCCGTCCGGGTGGTCCCGTCGAACTTCTTCGCGATGTTCCCCGAACACGAGCACGAAGCGCTCGACGAGCATCGGGCCCTGGTGGCGGCCCTGTCAGACCGTGACGCCGATAAGGCCCGCGACATCGCCGAGCGACATGTGTTGGACGCTGGCCGGTCGTTGGCCGAGCGGTTGTCGGATACCGGTGGCACCACGAGTCACACCAGCCCCTGAGTCTCAAGGATCAGCCATTCGGCGCGACGCGAGTGATATCGCGTGTGAGGCGTTTTCGAAAAGTGGGTGCCGTACTCTCCCGGTGCCGGTGTGGCCGGTGTGACTAATTCCGCTTGCGGCGGATGATCGCCCGGAGCCGCTCCAGCCGCGCGCCGATCTCGCGTTCAGCACCCCGGCCGGTCGGCCGATAGTAGTCGACCCCGACGATCTCGTCGGGTGGATATTGTTGCGGGACAACACCATCCGGGTCATCATGCGCATACCTGTAGCCCTGCGCATTGCCCAGCGCCGCCGCGCCCGAATAGTGACCATCGCGCAGATGCGGTGGCACCAGGCCCGCCTTGCCGGCGCTGATGTCTTGCATAGCCGCCCCGATCGCGGTCGTCACGGCGTTCGACTTCGGCGCCGTGGCGAGATAGACGGTGGCGTGCGCCAGGGTCAGCTTGGCCTCGGGCATCCCGATCAGCGCAACCGTTTGCGCCGCGGCGACCGCGGTCTGCAGCGCCATCGGATCGGCCATCCCGATGTCCTCGCTGGCCAGAATCAACAACCGGCGCGCAATGAACCGCGGATCCTCACCGGCCACCAGCATGCGGGCCAAATAGTGCAATGCGGCGTCGGCGTCGGAGCCACGCACCGACTTGATAAAGGCGCTGATCACGTCGTAGTGCTGATCGCCGTCGCGGTCGTAGCGCACCGCCGCCTTATCCAGCGACTGTTCGATCGTCTCGACGGTGACCTGCTCCCCCGCCTCGGCGGCTACCTCCAGCGCGGTCAGCGCCCGTCGGGCATCCCCGGCCGCCAGCCTCACTAACAGGTCGACTGCTTCAGAGGTCACCTCGACCCGGCCGTCGAGCCCGCGCGGATCCTCGATCGCACGCTGTACCACCGCCCGGATGTCGTCGGCCGTCAGAGGCTGCAATTGCAGGGTCAGCGATCGCGACAACAGCGGCGCGACGACGGAGAACGACGGGTTCTCAGTCGTTGCCGCTACCAGCAACACCACCCGGTTCTCGACGGCGGCCAGCAACGCGTCCTGCTGAGTCTTGGAGAAACGGTGCACCTCGTCGATGAACAACACGGTTTGTTCGCCGTGCGCGGCGGCTCGCCTCGCGGTGTCGATGACGGCGCGCACTTCCTTAACTCCCGCCGACAACGCCGACAGCGCCTCGAACCGGCGTCCGGTGGCCTGCGACACCAGCGACGCCAACGTCGTCTTCCCGCTGCCGGGCGGACCGTAGAGGATGGCCGACGCCATCCCGGAGCCTTCGACCAGGCGGCGCAGCGGAGAACCGGGCTGCAACAGGTGATTCTGTCCAACCACTTCGTCGAGACTGGCCGGGCGCATCCGCACAGCGAGCGGGGCGCCGGCCGAACTGCCGGCTCCGGAATCGCCGAGGCTGTCCTCGTCGGGGACGTCGAACAGACCGTCGGGCACGGAGTCAGGCATACCACGTCGCAACGACACGTGAGCGCCCAGTGTGAGGTCTCAGCGCCACCGCCGAATACTTGCTAAGTTTCCGAGGGCGCACGGCTGGACAACTCCCCGACGATGAGCAGGAGCGGCTATGAGCGAGCACCCCGGCAACCCGAACGAGCCTTATGGCGGCAATCCGAATCCTGGTGACTACCCGCCGCCGCCTCCCGGTTACGGCCCTCCTCCCGGACCACCGCCGGGCTACGGACCCCCGCCAGGCCCGCCTCCCGGTTATGGACCGCCCCCAGGATATGGAGCGCCGCCTCCACCCCCTCCCGGCTACGGTCCGCCGCAACAGGGCTACGGTCCGCCGCCGGGTTACGGCGCGCCGCCACCACCTCCGGGTTACGGGCCCCCGCCCGGTTATCCCGGTGTACCGAACTTCGGCCCGGGACCCGGATCGGTGTTCAACATCGGCGACGCGTTCAACTGGGCCTGGAATAAGTTCAGCAAGAACATCGGCCCGCTGGTCCTCGCGGCGTTGGTGTACTTCCTCATCACCGCGGTCGTGGACATTGCGATCTTCATGCTGCTCGGCGGCGCCACCGCCGACACCCCTGACGTCGGAAGCGATTACGGCGCATCATTCTCAGCAAGCCTGGGCGCCGGCGGGACGCTGGTCTTCTCCATCGTGTCGTTCGTGGTGTTCGTGTTCATCCAGGCCGCGTTCCTGTCCGGCGGGCTCGACCTGGCCGACGGGCGACCCGTCAACGTCAGCTCGTTCTTCAAGCCGCGCAACTTCGGCAACGTGCTGCTGGCCGGCGCCCTGCTGAGTGCGATCAGCGTCGTGCTGAACCTGATCGGGCTGCCCGGCATGGTCTTCGCGTTGCTGTCGTTCATCGCGGTTCTCGTGTTCAGCTTCCTGTCGCTGTTCACGCTCGCGTTCGCCATCGACCGCGCGCTGCCGCCGATCGACTCGCTGAAGGCCAGCATCGCCACAGTGCGTTCGCACATCGGCGAGACGCTGCTGTCCGCGCTGGTTCAGGGTCTGCTGTTCGTGGCGGGCGCATTCGCTTGCGGCGTAGGGCTTTTGGTGACGGCACCGTTAGCCGGGCTGATCCAGGTGTACACCTACCGCCGGCTGTCCGGCGGCCCAGTGGCACCTCCCACTCCCTAGCCGCTACGGCTGGGTGACGAAGTCGATCAGCTCCTCCACCCGGCCGATCAGCGCTGCCTCGAGGTCGGTCCAGTCCCGGACCTTCCCGCGGATGCGCCGCCACGCCGCGGCGATGTCGGCCTGGTCGTCGTGCGGCCAGCCGAGGGCTTCGCAGATGCCGTGCTTCCATTCGATAGCGCGCGGGATCACCGGCCACTGCGCCAGGCCGAGCCGGTCCGGCTTGACGGCCTGCCAGATGTCGACGAACGGATGCCCGACCACCAGGGTGTGCGCCCCACCCGGCCCGCGTTGGACAGCTTCGGCCAGTCGCGACTCCTTCGAGCCGGGCACCAGGTGATCGACCAGCACACCGAGGCGGCGCTGCGGCCCGGGCTTGAACTGCTCGACGATCCCGACGAGATCGTCGACGCCGCCGAGGTATTCGACCACCACTCCCTCGATCCGTAAGTCGTCACCCCACACCTGCTCGACGAGTTCGGCGTCGTGCCGGCCCTCCACGTAAATCCTGCCGGTCCGGGCGACTCGGGCCCGCGCGCCCGTCACCGCCACCGAGCCGGACGCCGTCCGGGCGGCCACCTTGGGCGCCGGACGCCGTGGTGCGGTCAGGATCACTGGCTTGCCGTCGACGAGGTATCCGGGTCCGACGGGGAACGACTTGCGCCGGCCGTACCGGTCCTCGAGCTGCATCCGGCCGTATTCGACGGTCACGATCGCGCCCACGTAGCCGGTCTGCGCGTCCTCGACAACCATGCCGAGTTCTATTGGCAATTCGGTGGACTGGGGTTTACGCGAGCCGTGCGGGTCGCGCGCGAGGACGTCGGAACCGTAGCGATCATTCACCCAAGGGATCCTAGGAAGGATGGACCTTGAATGCCGGTTACGCCACTCCGCCGAGTCGAATCGGCCTTAATCGCGGAGCGTGCGCCCCTCGGCATCGGTGAGCTTGCCGGTGAGAATCAAGATCGCATCGATCAGCGGCCAGACCCAACCTGCAATTCCCAGCGTGACGACGCTGATCGCGAGTTGCGCGAAGCCAATTCCGATGTAGCCCAGGTAAAACCGGCCGACTCCCAGCCCGCCCAGAAAAAGCTGCAGGAGTCCAGCCACGAGCTTGCTTTTGTCCGACATGGGCCGTCCGTGGGCATCAACGCCGTGGTAGCCACCGCCCGCGTAAGGTGCGCTTGGCGGGAACGGGACGGGCGGGGACTCGACCCATTGCCGGCCGTCCCAGTACTTCTGTCCGGGCGCCCCGCTCGGATCCGGATACCAACCCGCGGCCGGTTGTGGAGACGTCATGTCCTCGTTCTCTCTGTCAGGGGCTGCTGCGCGACGGTGTGAGTGCTAGCCGAAGCGCCATCATTACATCCGCCGATTCGATCATGCCCGAATTTTGCTATCCCTTGCCGGCGAGTTACCCGTGCTGCGGACGCATCGTCGGCGTGATGTGATGGGCGACTATGACCATCAAAGTGGCGCTGGAGCATCGCACCAGCTACACCTTTGACCGGCCGGTCCGTGTCTTCCCGCATGTCGTGCGGCTGCGCCCGGCACCGCACTCACGCACCTCGATCGAGGCCTATTCGCTGCAGGTCGAGCCGGCCGACCACTTCGTCAACTGGCAGCAAGACGCAGTCGGCAACTTCGTCTATCGGCTGACCTTCCCCAACCCGACGAACCGGCTGACCATCACCGTCGGGCTGATCGCCGACCTCAAAGTGATCAACCCCTTCGACTTTTTCATCGAGGACTGGGCCGAGACCTGGCCGACCGCCGGGTTCAGCTACCCCGAGCCGTTGGCCGACGAACTCAAGCCCTACCTGCAGCCGGTCGACGAAGACGGGGCCGGATCCGGCCCCGGCGAGCTGGCGCGGGAGTGGGTGCGCACGTTCTCGGTGCCACCGGACACCCGAACGATCAACTTCCTGGTCGCGCTCAACCGGCGGATCAACGCCGACCTCGCCTACAGCGTCCGCATGGAGCACGGCGTCCAGACACCGGATTTCACGCTGCAAACCGGGGTGGGCTCGTGCCGCGACTTCGCCTGGCTGCTGGTCTCGGTCGCACGCCAGCTGGGCCTGGCCGCGCGATTCGTGTCCGGCTACCTAGTCCAGCTGACCTCCGACGTCAAGGCGCTGGACGGGCCGTCCGGCCCGGTCGCGGACTTCACCGATCTGCACGCCTGGGCGGAGGTCTTCATCCCGGGCGCGGGCTGGATCGGACTCGACCCGACATCGGGTCTGTTCGCCGGCGAGGGACACATTCCGCTCGCCGCCACACCGAGCCCGGCCAGCGCCGCTCCGATCACCGGCGGTGTCGAGCCATGCGAGTCGACGCTGGAGTTCTCCAACACCGTGACCCGCATCCATGAGGATCCGCGGGTCACACTCCCCTACAGCGACCAAGCCTGGGCGACCATCCAGGACGTCGCCCGCGGCGTCGATGACCGACTCAAGGCCGGTGATGTCCGGCTCACCGTCGGTGGCGAGCCGACGTTCGTCTCGATCGACAACCAGGTCGACGACGAATGGCTGACCGCCGCCGACGGCCCGCACAAACGTCAGCGTGCGTCGGATCTGGCCGCCCGGTTGAAGGCGCAGTGGGCGCCGCAGGGCCTCGTGCACCGTGGTCAGGGTCGCTGGTATCCCGGTGAACCATTGCCGCGCTGGCAGATTGGGTTGTATTGGCGTACCGATGGTCAACCGCTGTGGCCTGACGGCACCTTGCTGGCCGACCCGTGGAGCGCGACGCCGCCCAGCCCGCCGGCACACAGCGGCACAGCCGAAAGCCTACTGTGCGCGATCGCCGACGGACTCGGTCTGCCGACCACCCAGGTGCGGGCGGCATTCGAAGATCCGCTGTCGAAGCTGGCGACCAAAGCCCGGTTGCCGCAGGGCGATCCGCTGGAGCCGGCTGACGACCTCGACCCGGAAGCCGGTCGCGACACCACCACAGCCAGAGCCGAGCTGCTGGCACGCCTCGACGAATCCACCTCCACACCAACAGCTTTCGTTCTCCCCCTACACCGCAGCGACGACGAACAGGGCTGGGCCAGCGCCAACTGGCGGCTGCGCCGCGGCCGCATAGTGCTGGTCGACGGCGATTCGCCGGCAGGCCTGCGGCTTCCGCTGAACGCGATCAGCTGGAAGTCACCGCGACCGTCGTTCGACACCGATCCGACCACAGTCGGTGACGAACTGCACGCCTCGGCGGTCGAAGCAATCGTCGACGACGACGAGAGCGCGCCAACCACCGCAATGGTCGCCGAGGCACGCGACGGCCTGCTGTATGTCTTCCTTCCGCCTACTGGAGCGCTGGATCACTTCGTCGACCTGATCGCCCGGATCCACGACGCGGCCGCGAAGATCGACTGTCCGGTGGTGATCGAAGGCTATGAGCCACCGGCGGATCCGCGACTGACCTTTACCACGATCACCCCCGACCCCGGCGTCATCGAGGTCAACGTGGCGCCCACCGCGAGTTTCGCCGAACAGACCCAGCAGCTCGAAACCCTCTACGAGCAGGCCAGATTGGCTCGCCTGTCCACCGAGTCATTCGACGTCGACGGCAGCCACGGCGGCACCGGTGGCGGCAACCACATCACGCTGGGTGGCGTCACCCCGAAACACTCGCCGCTGCTGCGCCGCCCGGACCTGTTGGTGTCGCTGCTGACGTACTGGCAGCGTCACCCGTCGCTGTCCTATCTGTTCGCAGGACGCTTCATCGGCACCACCTCGCAGGCGCCGCGCGTCGACGAGGGCCGCGCCGAGGCGCTCTACGAACTGGAGATCGCTTTCGCCGAAATCGACCGGCTCGCTTCGACTTCCGGTGCAGCCAGGCCATGGATCATCGACCGGGCGCTGCGGCATCTGCTCACCGACATCACCGGCAATACTCACCGCGCCGAGTTCTGCATCGACAAGCTGTACAACCCGTACAGCATGCGCGGCAGGCTGGGCCTGCTGGAACTGCGCGGCTTCGAAATGCCGCCGCATCTGCGGATGGCGATGGTGCAGTCACTGCTCGTCCGGTCGCTGGTGGCCTGGTTTTGGGACGAGCCGCTACGGGCCCCGCTGATCCGGCACGGCGAGAACTTGCACGGACGGTACCTGTTGCCGCACTTCCTGATCCGCGACATCGCCGACATTGCGGCGGACTTGCGCGCGCACGGCGTCGCCTTCGAGACCAGCTGGCTGGACCCGTTCACCGAGTTCCGATTTCCGCGCATCGGCACAGCGGTCTTCGACGGCGTCGAGATCGAACTTCGCGGGGCCATCGAGCCATGGAACACCCTCGGCGAGGAGGCGACCGCGACCGGGACCGCCCGCTACGTCGACTCGTCGGTCGAACGGCTCCAAGTCCGCATCATCGGCGCCGATCGACACCGATACCTGGTGACCTGCAACGGTTATCCGGTTCCGCTGCTGGTCACCGACAATCCCGACGTGCACGTCGGCGGCGTCCGTTTCCGCGCCTGGCAGCCGCCCAGTGCGCTGCATCCGAGCATCACCGTCGACGCACCGCTGCAATTCGAGCTCATCGACCTCACCACCTCGACGTCGCGCGGCGGCTGCACCTACCACGTCGCCCATCCCGGCGGACGTGCCTACGACGTGCCTCCCGTCAACGCTGTCGAGGCCGAGTCGCGGCGCGCACGCCGCTTCGAGGCCACCGGATTCACCCCGGGCAAACTCAATCTCTCCGACATTCGGGAGATGCAGGCGCGAATTTCCACCGATATCGGCGCGCCGGGCATCCTCGATTTGCGGCGCGTGCGTACCGTCCTGCGGTAATGGCCTCGGCAGACATGGCACTACACCCCGGCGACTCGACGGCCTCTCACGACCGCACCGACGTCGACCGACTCCTGGCTGGATACCGCACTGCCCGGGTCCAAGAGACCCTGTTCGACCTCCGCACACCCGACCTGCAAGGGCCGGTGATCGGTTACGACGAATTCCTCGACGAGACCGGCAACGTGCGTCCCGCCTGGGCCGATCTCGCTGACGCAGTGGGTGACCGCGGGCGGGCGGGGATGAGTCGGCTGCGCTCCGCGGTACGCCAACTCGTCAACAACGACGACATCAGCTACACCGGCGTCGATCCTGCCAAGGGAGCCGGCGACAGTGGCCCCGGCGAGCCGCGGCCGTGGCGGCTGGACCCGCTGCCGCTGGTGGTCTCGGCGCCCGATTGGGAGCTGCTCGAAACGGGACTGGTGCAACGGTCACGGGTGCTCAACGCAGTCCTGGCCGACCTCTACGGCAACCGCCGCTCGCTCACCGAGGGTGTGCTGCCTCCGGAACTGTTGTTCGCCCACCCCGGATACGTCCGCGCCGCCAACGGAATCGAGGTACCGGGACACCACCAGCTCTTCATGCACGCCTGCGACGTGAGCAGACGCGCTGACGGCGGCTTTCAAGTCAACGCCGACTGGACCCAGGCGCCGTCCGGCGCCGGTTATGCGCTGGCCGACCGTCGGGTGCTCGCGCAGGCGCTGCCCGACCTCTACGAGAAGGTCGGACCACGGCCGACCACACCGTTCGCCCAGGCGCTGCGACTGGCATTGATCGACGCAGCGCCCGACGGCGTCCAAGACCCGGTCGTGGTCGTTCTCAGCCCGGGTATCTACTCCGAAACCTCATTCGATCAGGCGTATCTAGCGACGCTGCTGGGGTTTCCGTTGGTCGAGAGCGCCGATCTGGTGGTACGCGACGGCAAGCTCTGGATGCGCTCGCTGGGCACACTCAAACGCGTGGACGTGGTCTTCCGGCGCGTCGATGCCACCTACACCGATCCCCTGGACCTGCGTGCCGACTCGCGGCTCGGCGTCGCCGGCCTGGTCGAGGCGCAGCATCGCGGCACCGTGACCGTTGTGAACACGGTCGGCAGCGGCATTCTGGAAAGCGCTGGGCTGCAAAGATTTCTGCCTCAGCTGGCGACGCGGCTGCTCGGCGAAGCTCCGCTGCTGGCCAGTGCGCCCAGTTATTGGGGCGGCATCGAAAGTGAACTCTCTCATCTGTTGGCCAATCTCTCGTCGCTGTTGATCCGTCCCACCATCGGCGGCCAAACACTCGTCGGCCCCACGCTGTCTGCGGAGCGACTGGCCGACCTGGCCGCCGCCATCGCCGCGATGCCGTGGCAGTGGGTCGGTCAAGAGCTGCCGCAGTTCTCCTCGGCCCCGACCAGCTACGCCAGCGAACTGTCGGCGGGCGGCGTGGGGCTGCGACTGTTCACCGTCGCCCAACGCGGCGGCTATGCGCCGATGCTCGGCGGCCTCGGCTACGTGCTGACCCAGGGCCCGTCCGCCTACACGCTGAGAACCCTTGCTGCGAAAGATGTCTGGGTGCAACCCACCGATCGGTCGCGGACCGAGACGGTCGCCCTGCCCGCCCCGGAGACTCCGTCGAAGGCGGGCGCGGGCACGTTGGGTGTCAGCTCGCCGCGTGTGCTGTCAGACCTGTTCTGGATGGGACGTTACGGCGAGCGCGCCGAGAACATGGCCCGGCTGCTGATTGCCGCCCGCCGTCGCTACTACGAGTTCCGGCATCGTCAGGAGATTTCCGAGAGCCAGTGTGTGCCGGTGCTGATGGCCGCGCTGGGCCGCATCACCGGAACCGATCCCGGACCCGAAGACCAGGCGGAGACGATCGCGATCGCCCCGTCGACCTTGTGGTCACTGACCATGGACCGCGACCGACCAGGCTCGCTGGTGCAATCGGTCGATCGGCTGGCGCTGGCAGCCAGGGCGGTACGCGACCAATTGTCCAGCGACACCTGGGCCGTGCTGGCCGGCGTCGAGCGCGAACTGGCGCACAACGCCGAACCGCCGGACTCGCTGGCCGAGGGCGACGCCATGCTCGCGACCGCCCAATCACAGACCTTGGTCGGCATGCTGACGCTGGCCGGAGTCGCCTCCGAGTCGATGGTGCAGGACGTCGGCTGGACGTTGATGGACATCGGTAAGCGCATCGAGCGGGGCCTGGGTCTCACCGCCCTGTTGAACGCCACGGTGACCACTGTGCTGGCCCCAGCCGCCGAGCGCACCGTCATCGAATCGACCATGATCGCAATGGAATCCGCGGTGATCTACCGCCGCCGCACGGCGGGCGAGGTCAGCGTCGCCGCCCTTGCGGAATTGATGCTGTTCGACGCGACCAACCCCAGGTCACTCGTCTATCAGCTCGAGCGGTTGCGCGTCGACCTCGGCGACTTGCCCGGCTCGTCGGGATCGTCGCGGCCGCAGCGAATGGTCGCCGAGATCAGCACCCTGCTACGACGGTCACACCCCGCCGAGTTGGAGTCCGTGTCCGCAGGCGGGCGCCGCGAACGGTTGGCCGGACTGCTCAACGCAACTCATGCCGCATTGCGCGAGCTGGCCGAGGTAATCATGGCGACGCAATTGGCTTTGCCAGGTGGCACGCAACCGCTGTGGGGTGGCGACGAACGACGCATCATGCCGTGATCGGGTCGCGTCTGCCCGCGAGCGCCGTGATCTCGTCGATGATGTTGTGAATGAACTTCATCTTCTCCAGGACCGCGATCGGCAGCACGAACGGATAGAGGTCGTCGTGGCCCATGGACCGGTTCACCATGTTCAGCGACCATGAGACCGGCAGCCACATGTCGATGATCGTCATGAAGGCACTGGGCCCCAAGACCGGTCGGTCGAATGTGGCTGTCGCCGGGGCGAAACCGGACCACGCCGCGGTGTCCAGCGTGTCGCGGATGTGCAGATAATGCGCGAATGTCTCCGCCCAGTCTTCGGCCGGATGCATGGTCGCGTATGACGACACGTAGGTCTCTTCCCACCCCGCGGGCGCGCCCTCGCTGTAATGCCGATCAAGCGCTGCCTGATAGTCCGCATTCGGGTCATCGAACAGCTCGGTGAAACGCGCCACGTATTCGGCGGACGGCGCGATCAGCCGGTAGTAGTAATAGTGGCCGATCTCGTGGCGGAAGTGTCCCAGCAGAGTCCGGTACGGCTCGTCCATCTCGACGCGAAGTTGCTCGCGATGCACATCGTCGCCTTCGGCCAAATCCAATGTGATGACGCCGTTTTCGTGTCCGGTCATCACTTTTTCGTGAGCGCTCGACAGCAGCCGGAAAGCAAGACCGTAGTTGGGATCCTGTTCGCGGCCGACGATCGGCAGCCTCAGCTCGTGCAGTTCGGCGACCAGCCGACGCTTGGCCGCTTCCGCCCTGGCGAACTCCGCCAGCCCCGCGGTATCGGAGTCGTTGGGTCGTTCGATGGTCAGCGAACAGGATGCGCACAACCAACCCGGATGACGAATCGGCACCAGCCAATTGCATTCAGCGAGATTGCGGTTGGCGCACAGCTCGTACTCCCCGGCGCTGACGAAGCCCGCGTGGCCCGCGTCGTCGCCGGTGGTGATCACCAACAGCGCCATTTCGTACAGCGAAAACCCCAGAGCGCTTCCGCAGTTCAGACATGCCGAGTTCTCAAATGTGAGGCGCTGTCCGCAGTTGGGACAGTGGAAGTCACGCATACAGCTCGTCACCTTCGTAGGGCACAACGTCGACCGCGACGTCGATCACACTGGTCTTGGAATTGGTGTAAATGATGCCGCGAAGTGGCGGCACGTCGGCGTAATCGCGACCCCGGCCAACGATCACGTAGCGCTCGTCGACCATTTGATCGTTGGTGGGATCCAGTCCCAGCCACTCGAATTGGCCGGGTGGCTGCGGCGTCCACACCGCCGCCCAGGCGTGCGTCGCGTCGATACCGATCATGCGTTCCTTCCCTGGCGGAGGATTGGTCGCCAGGTATCCGGACACGTAGCTGGCAGCCAAGCCGTTGGCGCGCAAGCAGGCGATCGCGAGGCGCGCGAAGTCCTGACATACCCCCTCGCGCGCTCTCAGAACCTCGTCGACACCGGTGGATACCGTCGTCGAACCGGAGCGATAGGTGAAATCGGTGTAGATCCGCGTGGTGAGGTCGCGCAGCACCTCGCCAAGTGGCCGCCCTGGCACAAAGCTCGGCGCCGCATAGTCGCGGACGTCGTCGGTGATCTCCGGCGGGGTCAGGTCGAGCGCGAACTCGGTCGCCAGCGCACCCCGGACGCCCACCGGGCGGGATTGCTCCCACGGCGCCAGCGCCGGCCCGCCACCCCACCGCTCCGGCGGTGAGGGGTAGACCTCGACGATGGACTCGCTCGTGATCGTCAGCGTCTGGTGCGGCTCGGTGACATGGAAGTACGAGCTGATGTTGCCGTAGGTATCCGGGCTCGTCGAACTGTCCGCGGGTGTCGGCGAGATGTTCAGCTCATGGAAGAGGCATCGCTGTCGCAGTAGGTCTCGCGGAGTGAGAAAACCGCGGCCGTAGGAACTGGTCACCACATCCGAGTAGCGGTATTCGGTGCGATGAGTGATCCGGTAGCGCGCGCCCAGTCCCGGAGAGTGGGCCTTTGGTGACCGCCGTGGATCGCTGGCAGGGCTCGGCAACGTCACGCTGCAACACTAGTGAGGCTCAACGCCGCTCGCAGCGGCACACCGTGATCGGCCTCCTGGGTAGCGAGCCGGGAGCACAATGGGTCATGGCCACCTGGGACGACGTCGCCAGTGTGGTCGGAGAGCTGCAACTCACCGAGGAGCGGTCGCCGCACGAATGGCGGGTCGGCAAGAAGCTGATCGCGTGGGAGCGCCCGCTGCGCACCTCCGACCGGCAGGCGCTGGCCGCTCGGTGGGTCGAGCCGCCGGACGGCGACATTCTCGGTGTCCGGGTGGCAGACGAGGGCGTTAAGTTCGCGCTGATCGCCGACGATCCCGGTCGGTACTTCACCACCCCACACTTCGACGGCTATCCGGCGGTGTTGGTCAGGCTTGCACAGATCGATCTGCGCGGGCTGCGGGAGCTGATCGTCGACGCCTGGCTGACTCAGGCCCCAAAACGCCTGGTCCAGGAGTTTCTCGGGCAGACTCGATAGCCGCGTCACACTCTACCCGTTGCGCACCCTCTGCCACTTGAGTAACAACAGTCCCACACGCCACTCTAATTTACTCCATCACGACAAGATAACTTCTAGCTCATATAACTCAGTAGTTATAAAACGCCCCAATAAGCTCACTAATTAACTCTAATTGACACCAGCAACGCAAAACTCGTTATTAAACTTTAATCTCATTAATTACTAAAGCCCCACTCATTGACTCCTTTCACACCCACTTGTTAGATCTGTTAAATGAGTCATTTAGGTGGGCTACTGAGCACGATGTGCAAGCACCTGGTGATAGCCACACTGGTCGTCCTGGGCATGACACTGCTGGTCAATCCGACCACCGGCGTGGCCTATGCGGAGGGCATGAACTGGGACGCCGTGGCGCAGTGCGAATCAGGTGGTAACTGGCACGCGAACACCGGCAACGGGTTCTACGGCGGCCTGCAGTTCAAGCCGTCTACCTGGGCTGCCAACGGCGGCGTCGGCGATCCGGCAACGGCCTCACGCGAGCAGCAGATCGCGGTGGCGGATCGGGTGCTCGCCACCCAGGGACCCGGCGCCTGGCCCAAATGTGGCGGCAACGGCCAGCTGTTCCCGATCCAGATCGTGAATATCTTCCTGCACCCGGTGCGCGGCACCCTGAACACGCTGTTGTCGCTGGTCCCGCACTAGGCCGTTTGCACGGGTGCCGTGACCACCCCGTGATGGGTGCCGAGATAGCCCCGTAACCGCGTATATCGAGGGGTCGGTTGACGGGCTAACTATCCGGCGGGGCTAACCGGCGGGCTGCAGTTCGAAGAGGGGGATCACCCGGGATGTCTTGGCCTGATACTCGGCGAATCCCGGTGACACCGCCGTGATCTTCGGGAACAGGTCGTCGCGTTCGGCGAGCGGCAGTTCGCGGGCGGTCACGTCCGAGGACTCGTTGGCAACTTCGATGTGCGCCGACGGGTTGGCCCGCAGATTGTGCACCCAGGCCGGATCCACGTCGGCGCCGGCGAACGAGCCGATGACGATCAGCTTGCCGTCGATCCGGAAGTATGCCAACGGCGACAGCCGCGGCTGACCGGACTTAGCGCCGGTAGTGGTGAGCAAAAGGAGGTTGGCGCCCTCGAACTGGCCGCCGACCTTGCCGTCATTGGCGCGGAATTCGTCGGCGATGCTCTGGTTGGAGGCCTTGATTGACTCGTTGTCGGGGAATCCTTGTGGCATGCCTCGACAACCTAGCCGTGGCGGTTGACTATGCCGTGTCGACGGGCGCGGGCTTGGGCGCCCGCTTCTCCTCCGGTTTGACATCGATGCCCGACTCCTTGCGCTGCTGCGCCGTGATCGGGGCGGGCGCGTCGGTCAGCGGGTCGACACCGCCGCCGGACTTCGGGAACGCGATCACCTCGCGGATGGAGTCGGCGCCGGACAGCAGTTGGACGATACGGTCCCAGCCGAACGCGATCCCACCATGTGGCGGTGCGCCAAAGGTGAACGCGTCCAACAGGAATCCGAACTTCTCTTGCGCCTCGGCGGCCCCGATGCCCATCATCGCGAACACGCGTTCCTGAACGTCGCGGCGATGAATACGAATGGAGCCGCCGCCGATCTCGTTGCCGTTGCAGACGATGTCGTAGGCATCGGCGAGCGCGTTGCCCGGATCGCTGTCGAAGGTGCCTCCCGATTCGGGCTTGGGCGAGGTGAACGCGTGGTGCACCGCGGTCCACGCGCCGCTGCCCAGGGCCACATCGCCGGCGGCGGTGGCGTCGTCGGCCGGCTCGAACAACGGGAAGTCGACGACCCAGGTGAACGCCCAGGCGGTCGGGTCGATCAGGTCGAGCCGCTTCGCGATCTCGTCACGGGCCGCACCCAGCAGCGCGCGAGACGCCTTCGGCGCGCCCGCTGAGAAGAAGATGCAGTCGCCGGGCTCGGCGCCGACATGCGCGGCCAAGCCGTCGCGTTCGGTATCGGACAGGTTCTTGGCCACCGGACCGCTCAACGTGCCGTCGTCGCCGACCAGCACGTAGGCCAGGCCCTTGTGGCCGCGCTGCTTCGCGAACTCCTGCCACCCGTCCAGGGTCCGGCGCGGCTGCGAAGCGCCGCCGGTCATCACGACCGCGCCGACGTAGGGCGCCTGAAACACCCGAAAAGTGGTGTCGGAAAAGAACTCTGTGCATTCCACCAGCTCAACCCCGAATCGTAGGTCGGGCCGGTCGGTGCCGAATCGTCGCATCGCTTCGGCGTAGCTGATCCGCGGGATCGGACGGGGCAGGTCGTAGCCGATCAGCGACCACACGGCAGTGAGCACCTTTTCGGCGGTGGCGATCACGTCGTCGGCCTCGACGAAGCTCATCTCCATGTCCAGCTGGGTGAATTCCGGCTGGCGATCGGCGCGGAAATCCTCGTCGCGGTAGCAGCGGGCGATCTGGTAGTACCGCTCCATCCCGGCCACCATCAGCAACTGCTTGAACAGCTGTGGACTCTGCGGCAGGGCGTAGAAGGAGCCCGGTTGCAGGCGAGCGGGCACCAGGAAGTCGCGTGCGCCCTCCGGCGTCGAGCGCGTCATGGTCGGCGTCTCGATCTCGACGAAGTCCTGCGCGGCCAGCACACCGCGGGCCGCGGCATTTACCTTGGAGCGCAACCGAATTGCGTTGCCCGGGCCCTCACGGCGCAGATCCAGGTAGCGGTAGCGCAGCCGGACCTCCTCACCCGCGGGCTCGTCGAGCTGGAACGGCAGCGGCGCACACTCCCCCAGCACCGTCAGCGAGGTCGCGTTGACTTCGATCTCGCCGGTGGCGATATCGGCGTTGGCGTTGCCATCCGGGCGGATCTCGACGACCCCCTGGACGGCGACGCAGAACTCGGCCCGCAGCCGGTGCGCCTGCGCTAGCACGTCGTCGGCGCGGAATACCACCTGCGATACGCCGGTGGCGTCGCGCAGGTCGATGAAGATCACCCCGCCGTGATCGCGCCGGCGGGCGACCCATCCGGCCAGCGTCACCTGTTGTCCGGCGTCGGCGGCCCGCAACGAACCCGCGGCATGACTGCGCAGCACAAATACTCCTCGCGAACGGTGGAAGCGACAGCCCAGTCTAGAGGCGGGTAATTTCGGTAGTCGTCATGGATATTGCTGTTGTCGGTCCGGGCGCCGTCGGCACGACGGTCGCCGCGTACTTGTCCGCTGGTGGTCACCACGTATTGGTGTGTGGTCGGACGCCACGGCCACAGGTGGAGCTGCGGCCCGACGGAGCCGATCCGATCGTCGTGCGGGGCCCGGTCCGCACCGATCCCGGCGAGGTCGCCGATCCGGTAGATATCGTCTTGCTCGCGGTCAAGGCCACCCAGAACCCTGAGGCCGCCCGCTGGCTGGCCCGACTCTGCGACGAAAAGACGATCGTGGTCGTCCTGCAGAACGGTGTCGAGCAGGTCGAGCAGGTGCAGCCACTCTGCACGTCGTCGACCGTCATCCCGGGCATCGTCTGGTTTTCGGCCGAGAGTCAGCCCGACGGCTGGGTCCGGCTGCGGACCGACGCGAGGCTGACCTTGCCGACCGGGCCGGCCGCAACCACCTTCGCTGACCTGTGGCGTGCGGCCGGCGGCACCGCCGAGTGCGACCCGGACTTCGTCACCGCCGCATGGCGCAAGCTCCTGGTCAACGCGGTCGCCGGTCTGATGGTGCTGACCGGCCGGCGTTCCGGCATGTTCCGCCGCGCCGATCTGGCCGAGCTGGCGCAGCGCTACGCCGCGGAGTGCCTGGCAGTCGCGCGGGCCGAAGGGGCACAGCTGGGCGACGATGTCGCCGCCGGCACCGTGGAGATGTTCCGGCAGGCGCCCGTCGACATGGGCACCTCGATGTTGGCCGACCGCGAAGCCGGGCGCCCACAGGAGTGGGACATCCGCAACGGCGTGATCATCCGCAAGGCGCGAGCGCACGGCATCGCGACACCTACCAGCGACATCCTGGTGCCGCTGCTGGCCGCGGCCAGCGACGGCCCGGGCTGAAAGCCGAGCCGTCGCGGCACTGATGCGAAAACACTTCAGCGACAACCGAAATCGGCCGACAGCTGAGCGGTCAGGACTAGGGCTTTTGGCCCTCGACTGAAGCCGAAGCGTTAGCGGGTCCGCCCGACAGTCCGTATGCCTCGTAGACGAAGGCGAGATCAGTCCGGATACGTTCGGGGTCCAGCCCGAACTTATCCGGTGAATGCTGGTGACGACTCGTGTAACCCCGTTGCTTCTCAGCCTGCTGGCGCAACTCTTCTTCGAACGCGGCGCTGGGAGTGACCTCGATGAAATCGATGATCCTCGCCATGGTCGGCTCCAGGTTCTGCAGCAGGTCTTCGTAGCGCACCACGCAGACGTTCTTCTCCGGGATACGCCCGTCCAGCTCAGCCTTGCGGAAGACCCTCAGCATGTCGCCCGAGGCTTGGTAGAGATTCTCCAGCCACCTGTCCTGCTCTTCTTTGCTGGTGCGGTTGAACGCGTCGAAGCCGTTTTCCAGCACGCTGGCCAACAGCGACATTCCCGACGGGATCACTTCCACTGGATCGCGAACGATGTACACCAGCCGGGCATCCGGATAGCGACGCAGCAGCGCGTCCAGCCGGAACGTCAACATGCTCGACTTGACCAAGATCCGCTTGGCGCCCTTGGCCGCGAGGTTCCGCCGCCACACCGCCTCGTAGTACTTGAAGAACTTGTTCTCTTCCTTAGCTGACACGCCGTCGATACCGAAGTTCCGCCGTGAGAACTGACTCCCCCACGTATCGCGCCAGGCAGTGAAATACGCCCACGCGAACGGACCGTCCATGGTGCGGAAAAACCATGCCACGTCATCGGTCTCGATGCCGCGCAGGCTGGTGTCATGAACATCCGACGGGTGGTACTGCGCGGGATTGAGCTTGTCCAACCGCGGCACGATACGGCCGAACAGCTTGCGCGCCGTAATCGCGGGAAACAGCATCTCCCACAACTCCAACGCGGCCATATCGCCGGCGCCCAGCAGGAAGCGGTGCAGAAATGTGGTGCCGCTGCGGGGATTTCCGATGATGAAGATCGGCCGGTCGATCGGCTGCTTGCGGTGCTTCGGGAAGAAGATGTAATCCAGCCCGAGGGTGGTCGCCGAAATGAGCTGGCGCACCTGCAGAAGTGTGAACGCCCCCAACGGCTTGAACCACAGCCCGAACGTCTTACCGATTACTCCATAGACGCGTAGGTATCGTCCCACCTAGCTCTCCCAGACGGCCGACGCGCACACGATCGTGAAACCGGATGCGGCGCTGGCGATGACGAGCTTGTCGCCATTGTTGACAGTGCCGTGCTTGAGACGGTGGTTGAGAGCCACCGCCCAGGACGTGCTCGCGCTGTTGCCGTACAGGGCATGCGTGTGTATGCGCGCCTCGGGCCGCGCGCCGAGCGCGTCCCATACTCGATCCAGGATCGCCTCGCTCGGCTGGTGGAAGACGTAGTGGTCGACGTCTTCGGCCGTCCATCCCGCGTCCTCCAGCAGGCCGTGGATCTCAGGCACCACGTGGACCGAGAGAGCGAACAATTCCTTCGAGCGCGAGATGAAGTGCCCGTCGACCGGCACCGAGCACAGGTCGTAGTGCTCGGCCATCGTCTTGTGCTGGAAGCCCAGCAGACGGGCGCTGCCGGCCGGAAGTGACTCGCGAGTAATAAGAAACGCAGCGGCGGCGTTCCCCAGCGTCAGCCCGGCCGCCAGGTTCGCCACGTCGTCCATCGTCTGAAGGTCGTAGGTGACCCGGTCACGCCAGAGCTCGCCCGCGCAGACCACCGCGGTCTTGATCTCGGGGTGCAGGGCGAACTGACCGGCGACCGCGTGCATCGCCTCGATGAGGCCCGCGCATGCGCATGTCACGTCGAATGCGTGCAGTGGTTTTGCACCCAAGCGCCCCGCGACTTCGGCCGCCGTGGCGGGCTCGAAGTTCTCGCGGGCAATCCCTCCGTACACCAGAAGATCGACCTCGGAGACGTCGACGCCGTTCTCGAAGAGGCAGGCAGTCGCCGCGCGGGCCGCGAACTCGCCGGGCGAGAGCGTCTCATCCGGGTCGATGTAACGCACCTGGGTGTTACATCGACCCATGACGTACCGGACGCCCTGTTCGATTGAGTCCCAGTCGGATTCCGGTCCGCGGTAGTTCTCGCGGACGCGGGACACTACCATCTCGTTGTCAACTGCGGTCTCTGGAATTACCACAGCAGGCCTGGACAGATACATCCGTGGCAGCTGTGAATTCCCGCCTGATTTTTGAGACACGGTAGGCCCCCATTTCGGTCGAGACCCTCTTGGGCGTGGCCTCGTAGTCGGGCCAAAGTTACTACGTGAGACGGGTTTCAGCGACCGATATCGACAAAATAACGGCCATTGACAGTACTGGGCAGATGTCTAATTCCGTTTACCAGAATTCTTGCCAAGCTGACCTCTGTTTCTGGTCGGGATCATCAAGATTTGAATCTTATTTGTGCAATATGACTTGCGTCACTCTGTGCGCAATGTCGTAGCGTGACAACTCCTTCACCCAGGGTTGCACATCCGACCCCGCTGCATCGGCGAACTCCAGCCGATCGCGTTGCATCCGCTGGCCCAACTCGGGTGTCACCGCGCTGCCCCATGGGTGCGACGCCGCCCGAGTTGGAACCGCAGGTGTGCAGTATGTGCACAATCTCGCGCGCGGACCGAGCGCGAACCGGTCGCCCTGTCCGTCCACGACGCCTGGTGTAAGTGCGCTGTCAGCGTGCCTGCACGGCTAGGCCTCCGACGGCCGGACTGGCAGGCAGCGCTCAAACCGAAGTGGCGCAAGCGGATTCATCGGACACGGTGACGTGAACGGGATTGTCCCCCAAAGGCGGCGATGTTGTCATGCATCCGAGGTTGACGGCGACGACATTTCCTCCCGTCGCCGGCCGCCAACCGTCGTCGAGCTGAAGTCGCCTGTCGCCGTTGAGAAATGCCTGATCGGTAGTCCACACATCGCCGGTAGCGAGGCGGGCGGGCATCGTCGCGCATCTTCGCATCATTCGAATAGCCGGCGACCCTGGAGCGGCTACAGACGTCGTTGAGCCCGTCGCGAACGCTGGTCGGTGCGACCGCGAAGATCGCGGCGCGTGGCACCCATAAGGGCGGGAACTTCGGCAACCGCGGGCACGCCTGAATCGTAGTGTGCAAAGCTGATCTGACCGGGCCAGGACTACGTCATAAACCACGACGGAGAATGCGATGACCTTCAACGAGGGTATGCAGATCGACACCAGCACGACGGCGTCATCCGGAGGCGGTGGTGGCCGTGGCATCGCGATCGGCGGTGGCCTCGGTGGGCTGCTGTTCCTGGTGGTCGCACTGCTGCTCGGCGTCGATCCCGGCAAGGTGGCCACCCAACTTCCGGCTCCGAGCGCCAGCCAAGACATCGCACCCGGGTTCGACCTGAGTAAGTGCAAGACCGGCGCGGACGCCAACGAATACGTGCAATGCCGGGTGGTTGCCACCGGCAACTCGGTGGACGCGGTGTGGAAGCAATTGATGCAGGGCTACACCCGCCCTCGGGTCCGGCTGTTCAGCGGTCAGGTCAACACGGGCTGCGGCCCGGCCACCACCGAGGTCGGCCCGTTCTACTGCCCGGTCGACAAAACCGCTTACTTCGACACCGGTTTCTTCGACGTGTTGCGCACCCAATTCGGTTCCAGCGGTGGGCCATTGGCGCAGGAATACGTGGTCGCTCATGAGTTCGGCCACCACGTGCAGGACCTGCAGGGCTCGCTGGGCCGCGCGCAGCAGGGCGCGCAGGGCGCCAACGGCAACGGCGTGCGCACCGAGTTGCAAGCCGACTGCTACGCGGGCGTATGGGCCCACTACGCGTCCACGACCAAGCAGGAAGGTACCGGGGTGCCGTTCCTGGAACCGTTGAGCGACAAGGACATTGCCGATGCGTTGTCAGCGGCGTCGTCCGTCGGCGACGACCGCATCCAGAAGGCTTCGACCGGTCGGGTGCACCCCGAGTCGTGGACCCACGGCTCCTCAGAGCAGCGTCAGCACTGGTTCACGGTCGGATACCAGACCGGCGACCCGCACCAGTGCGACACCTACCACGCACCCGACCTCAACTAACTCAGAAGAGCGTCGGCTGGACCACCTCGGCGACCGGTGGCGGCGCAGCTGATCCGAAGTGTCGCGTACTGCCCGCCAGGTTGTATTTGGCGATCAGCGGTGCCGCGCGTGCACGCAGTTCGTCCCGATACGAAGGCGGCAAATACGCGCCGCGCCGGTATAATTCGCGATATTTGCCGACCAGCTGTGGGTAGGTCTGCGACAGCCAGGACATGAACCAGCCGCGCGTCGATCCGCGCAGGTGCAGCCCGAACACGGTGACCCCGGAGGCCCCGGCCGCGGCGATCTGACGCAGCAGACTGTCGAGGTGTTCTTCGGAATCCGTCAGATATGGCAGCACGGGCGCGACCATCACGTGGCAGGCGAGACCGGCGTCGCGTATTGAGGCGATCAAACCCAGGCGCGCCTGCGGGCTGGGCGTGCCGGGCTCTACCTGCTTGTGCACATCGGCATCTCCGACGGCAAGCGACACCGAGACGCCGATCGGTACCTGTTGCGCGGCATCGGCGATCAGCGGCAGGTCTCGGCGCAACAACGTGCCTTTGGTCAAGATCGACAGCGGTGTCCCCGAGTCGGCGAGCGCGCCGATGATGCCCGGCATCAAGGCATACCGTCCCTCGGCGCGTTGGTAAGGGTCGGTGTTCGTGCCTAGTGCAACGGTTTCGCGACCCCAGGACCGCCGGTGCAGTTCGCGGCGCAGCACATCGACGACGTTAGTCTTGACGACGACCTGCGTGTCGAAATCGTTGCCGCAGTTGAACTCCAGATACTCATGGGTCGGCCGGGCAAAACAGTACCGGCAGGCATGAGAGCAACCTCGATAGCCGTTGACGGTGTACTGGAACGGCAGCGCCGCGGCGTTGGGAACTCGGTTCAACGCCGACTTGCACAGGACTTCGTGAAACGTGATGCCGTCGAATTGCGGGGTGCGCACAGAGCGGACGAATCCGATGCGTTCCAGTCCAGGCAACCCGCCGTCGTCTGCCCGGACACTCTGGCCATCCCATCGCACACTATATTCGAACGCTTGTTCGATGAAATGTCAACCCGGTGACCTCCATCACCGAGAGCGTTGACACCCGGTGGCGGATAGCCAATACGCCTGCAGCGAGCTGCTTGTCATTTAAGCTGGTCCATCGTGACGTCTAATACTGACGGCCCAAAAGACAACAAAAATCTGAAGTGGGCCATGGGTGGGGTGGCCGCGGTTGCCGTACTGGCAACGATCGTCGCGGCTGTGTTGCTATTCGGGGACGGGGGTTCGGGGGCACCGAAAGGCGACGGATCTGACGACGGGGGCCAGGAGACCGCGGCTGTCGCAAGCGCCAAAGACACCGGGCCCGTGGCCGTGATCACCGACGACCCCAGTTGCACCGCGTGGGCGTCGATCAATAACGAACTGGCCAACAGTGGCCAAGGATTATGGAACGACCGCGACCGGTCGATTCCCGCGTCGGCGTGGAACCCGAAGCAGCGCGCGCAGTTCATGGCGGCCGGCCAGTCGATGCGAAGTGCCGCCGCGCAAACTGTCGGGCTGGTCAAACTCACACCGCATCGCGTTATGCGCGAGCTCTACCAGCAATTCATCGCGTACGCCCGTGCGTACTCGGAGCGAATTCCGAAATATGTTCCGGCGGACAACAATTTGGCCGGCGCGGCGAACAGCGCATCGTCGGCACTGGGCTCGATCTGCGCTGCCATCAGCGACGGTTCTGCCGCGGCACGGGGCCCCCTGGTAACGGCTTCATCGCCGCCGTCGGAGATCGCTCCGGTGGGTAACCTGGCGAGCCCGCAGCCATTCCTGACCTCGGACAACAATGTCTGTCCGGAATGGAAGGCGGCACTGGATCAATTCGGCCAACAGACCGCCCAGTGGCAGCAACTGGATCCCAACGTTCCGTCGATCTACTGGAACAAGGAGCAAAAAGCGGTCAACTATGCTGCGGGGCCGGTGATGAATTCGTATGCCGGCAAACTGGAACAGCTTGGTAAGCAAAGCGATAACCCCATCTGGCTCGACATCGCGAATCTGGCGGCGCAATACCGCCGCGCGTTCGTCACAGCGCTGCCGACCTACACGCCCACCGACAATCATTTGGCCAACGCGGCCAACTTCGCGTCGACGATCATCCTCGGCGGGTGCGCTGCCGTAGCTGAGTAGGGCGAAATCCGCGCCCACGAAGGCGGCCGGCTCTGAGGTCGTCGATCGACACCTCACCGGGTCGGCCGCTCCAGCCGCCCTATCGAACGCACGCTGAGGCGAGGCTGATAGAGATATGGATTTGCCGAATCTCGAAGCGGCCGACGGCCGCAGTAGATCTGGGCGCCGATTCAGGTCCGGAACGAACAAACACACCGGGCATCGGGATGCCCGGTGTGTTGTGACCCCAAAAAGAGGTGTGAAGCGTCAGGCCCAGCTGGAGCCGACAGCCGAGTCGGTGCTGGACATGTTGTTGCCGGCGGTCTGCACCTGCTGGCCGTGGCTGTTGGCCTGCTCGTAAATGACCTGGAAGTTCCGGCCCAACTGGGTAATGAACTCCTGGCAGGCCACCGAACCCGAACCACCCCAGAAGTCACCGGCAGCCAGCACATCGCGCACGATGGCCTGGTGCTCGGCCTCCAACGAGGCGGCCTGGGAGCGGATCAACGCGCCGTGGGCATCGACGTCACCGAACTGATAACTGATCGACATGAACGTTCTCCTTGCGAGTTTCGGTGATCGGCTAGCTGGACAGGATGTGCTGGGAGGCCTGCTCTTGAGCCTCGTAGTTGTTCGCGTCGCGGATCAACCCATCCCGCACACCGTGCAGCATGTTGACGATGTTGCGGAACGCGGTGTTCATCTGGCCCATGGTGTCGTAGGAGGTGGCCTGAGCGGTACCGCTCCAGCCCGCACCGGCGATGTTCTGGCTCGACGCCCACATCTTGCGGGCCTCGTCCTCAACAGTCTGGGCGTGCACGTCGAAACGTCCCGCCATCGCCCGCATCTCGTGCGGGTCAGTCATAAAACGCGTAGGCATATCTTTTCTCCTTATCTGACTGTCATGTCTTGGGTTAATGCGTCCTGCAGCAAAGGCATCCCCCCGGTTCTCATCCGCCTGCCGGCGTGCGAGTCTCAACTTTCACGGACGCCGTCTTGGCAGCCTGCGTGCCCATGCCGCGTCCGTTCATTGCCCCCATCAAAGCTTGGGTGTACGGGCTGGTCGGCAGGTTTGCGCCGGGCGCCACCTGCGGCGCGACGCTGTTGAGCGGCAATACCGGTGCGGCGCGCACCATCTCGGGAGCGGACTGCGCCCAGCCCTGGGGAATCGACAGGCCGCCGAGGCGCCCTGCGCCTGCCAGCTGCGCGGTGATCTGCGATCCGAAACCGCGCATCTCGCCGGAAATGCTCGCCAGCAGCGCTTTCAGTTTGCTGTCGACCAGCGTCTGCACGTCGGCGAGCATCGCCTGCTGGCCGGCCTGCATCGCCTGGCCGGCGGTCATCGAATTACCAAGGCTGATAAGCATTTTGGCGGGCATGCTGGCGAGCATGACCGTGTAGTAGGTCAACTGGATCGGCAAGATCGAGCCGACCGCCGAATCAGCAGCGGCAGCTGGCGCCGAAGCGGGCGCAGCGGCGGCGCCGATTGCACTAGCGGCATGCGAACCCGCCGCGGCACCGGACAGGCCGTTGGTCGACGTGGTTGCACCCGTCTGGGTGGTCAATCCGGGCGCCAGGTTCTGCAGGGTCGTCATCAGTTGGGTGGCCGAGTTCGTCAGTGAGTTCGTCACTGTTTGAGCGGCCGCGGCCACGTTCGCCGACGTTCCACCGTCGCTGGTGTTAGGCGCCGGGGTCTGTTCCGGCAACACGACGGCCTGCTGCGACGTCGTCGCGTAAGTGTCCATCGTCAGGCCGTCCTGGAACCACATCTCCATGTAGTGCGCTTCGGTGGCCATGATCGCCGGGGTGTTCTGTCCGAGGAAGTTGGTGGCGACCAATGCCGCCAGCAGTGCCCGGTTGGCCGCGATGATCGCCGGCGGAACCGTCGAGGCGAACGCTCCCTCATAGGCCGCAGCGGCGAACTGGGCCTGACCTGCGGTCTGAGCGGCCTGGCCCGCGGTGGTCGCCAGCCAATCCACATAAGGCGCCGTCGCGGCGGCCATCCGCAGCGACGTCGGACCCGACCACGCGGCACCGGACAGCTGAGCCAGCACCGCCTGGTATGACGCGGCGGTCGACTCGAGATCGGCGGCCAGCTCGCTCCACGCGGACGCAGCCGCCATCAGTGGCCCCGACCCCGCGCCGCTGTACATCAAGCTGGAGTTGATCTCCGGCGGAAACATCATGAAACTCATCGACCCAGGCCCCCCTTAGTCGGCAGCAGCTGCGTTCGCCGCCTCGGTCAGCGCGTACGCTCCCGCCCCGGAACGCAATGCGGCTACTACTTGCTCGTGCACTAACGCCGCCTGGGCGGCGATCTGCTGATACGCGGCGCCGTGCTGTCCAAACTGCGCCGCTGTCATCGCGGAAACAATATCCGAAGCGGCCGGTGCAAGACCGGTAGTTGGCGTGGCCGCGGCGGTATTTCTTGCCGCCATGGCATCGCCCAAACCCGCGAGGCTGCCCGCGGCGCCGGACAGATCTTCCGGTTGCGCAGTTACGAACGACACTCAGGCTCTCCTTCAGACAGGCGTCAGACCTCGCGGAGGCCGCTTGGAGAAGCTAATGCAATTAACTAATCGCGAAGTGGGCGTGTTTGAGGTCTGACAGTTGCGCAATCTTAAATCACAAAACCGCATCCTGTGCTGAGAAAAACCAAAGAGACATTCCGTTGCCGACAATTTTTCGGCCCCACATACGGGCAGCTTCGAGGTGGGCCTGGGGTACATGAAATCGGCCCCAACGAGACATGGCTATTAGACGCGAGTCAGTAGCGCTCGGGAGCGCAAACTCGTTCGCAATGCACGAGATGCCGTACGGTCGGCATCGTTCGTCGATCGAGTCGGCGACCGGCAAACGATCCGACGATCGGCCGGCCAACACACTGCGGTCGTAAATGCCTTGCTGTCAGAGCATTTGACGCACCGAGGCTTGGGCGGACACTCGCCGTTTGCCGCCGACCGTCGGCGCGAGCTGAGAGCTCGGCTCCCCCGCGCGTGCAGTCCGCAGCCACTCACCACCCGGCGCGGTGATGCGGCCCGTGATTGACCGACGGGTACGGGCAGTACGTCGCTGCCGGGAAAGGTTCGTCGACCATTGTGCGGGTGCCACAGGATTGCGAACGGAGCACGTCGTTATTGGCGCGCCGAAGCACCGCATGATCGGAATCTCACGCGGATCAAGAAGCTGAGAAATTGCTTAAAAATAACGAGTCTGGAACGCTTTCCACGGGCGGCTCATCGTTGCTGCGGTGGCGGACGACGCGCGCGGGTGTTAAGTACCGTCGGTGACCGAACTGCTGTTCTCCTATGGGACGCTGCGCCAACGTGATGTCCAACTTGCCACATTCGGCCGCGAATTGGACGGCTACCTCGACGCCATCATCGGTTACGAGCTGGACTACGTGACGATCACAGATCCGCAGGTCACCGCCACTAGCGGCAGCGACCGGCATCCCATTTTGCGCCCCACCGTGCGCCCTGAGGCGCACGTCGAGGGGACGGTTTTCATCATCACCGATGCCGAACTGCTGGCCGCCGACGACTACGAGGTCGACGACTACCGCCGTGTCACGGTCCCGCTTCGATCGGGCCCGCAGGCATGGGTCTACGTATTCGCCGGTTAGCGTTCAAGGGCCCGCGGGGCCGCGCGAGGTAGGAAAGAAGCATGGTCGAAGAGTCGCAGCCGGAAACCGCCGGCAGTACGTCGACGGGTATCAGCCGCCGGATGCTGCTGACGACCGGAGCGGCGACGACACTCGTGGGCGCGGGCCTCGGCGCCGGCGCCGTCGCGCTTTTCGGAACTCACGGTCACGGGCCGAGCCTGTGGACCAGGCCGACGCGCAGCGGCGCCCAACCGGTGGGCGGCCTGCATCTACAGTTCGGCCGCGACGCTTCTGCCGAAGTCGTGGTGTCGTGGCACACGACCGACGCGGTGAACAATCCGCGCGCCATGGCCGGCACATCGACCGGCGGCTTCGGCCGCACCGCGCAAGCGGAGACCCGAACCTACCGGGACGCGAAATCCGGGACCGAAGTCAGGGTCCACCACGCTCGGCTGGACAATCTCACGCCAGACACCGACTACGTGTACGCCGCGGTGCACGACGGCACCGATCCCGAGCTGGGGACGTTTCACACCGCGCCGTCGGGTCGTAGCCCCTTGCGCTTCACCAGTTTTGGCGACCAGGCCACACCGACGTTGGGTAGGCAGAACAAGAAGGGCTACGTCAGCGACAACCTGGGATCGCCGGCGGCCGGCGACATCACCACCGCGATCGAGCGCATCGGTCCGCTGTTCAATCTGGTCAACGGCGACCTGTGCTACGCAAACCTGGCTCACGACCGCATCCGGACCTGGTCGGACTGGTTCGACAACAACACCCGATCGGCACGCTATCGGCCGTGGATGCCCGCCGCGGGCAACCACGAGAACGAATTGGGCAACGGGCCAATCGGTTTCGCGGCCTACCAGACCTACTTCGACCTGCCCGCCTCCGCATCGGATGGCGAGTTGCGTGGGCTCTGGTATTCGTTCACGGCCGGATCGGTGCGGATCATCAGCTTGAACAACGACGACGTCTGCTATCAGGACGGCGGCAACTCCTACGTCCACGGTTACTCGGGCGGTGCGCAAAAACGTTGGCTGGAAACCGAACTCGCTGATGCGCGCGGCGACAAGCGAGTCGACTGGGTGATCGTCTGCATGCATCAGACCGCGGTGTCGACCGCCGATCACACCAACGGGGCCGACCTCGGGATCCGCCAGGAATGGCTGCCGCTGTTCGACCGCTACCAGGTCGACCTGGTGGTGTGCGGCCACGAACACCACTACGAACGCTCCCACCCCGTGCGCGGCGCCCTGGACACCGAGGCGAGGACGCCGATTCCGGTTCAGGAGCACGGCGACGTGATCGACACGACCAAGGGGACCGTGCACGTCGTGATCGGGGGCGGCGGCACGTCCTCGCCGTCGAACGGCTTGTTCTTCCCGCAGCCACGGTGCCGGGTGGTGACCGGACTCGGCGACTCCCTGGACGCCATCGGCCGCAAAGTCCCGATCTACGTGGTGGAGGACGCGCCGTGGTCGGCGTTCCGGGACAGCCAGAACCCGTACGGCTTTGTCGCGTTCGACGTCGACCCCGGGCCGGCGGGCGGCAACACGACGATGAAGGCAACGCATTATGCGGTCAACGGGCCATACGGCGCGATCAGTGTGATCGACCAGTTCACCCTCAGCCGCCCACGCGGGGGTTGAACCTCGCGGCGATCCCGTACCGGACCTGCTGGTAATGTCATTACCGCTTTAGGTTAATGAGACTCTCGGAGGCCTCACATGACGGAATCGGTGGCAGCGTTCGCCGAGCGTGCCCGGGCGTGGCTGGCCGAGAACATGCCGCGCATCGAGGACCCGGGCAGTCCGCCCTATGCGGACCGCGGCGAAGAGGAATCCTGGCAGCACGTGCGCGCACTGCAGCGACGCCTGCACGGCGGCGGTTTCGCCGGCATCTGCTTCCCCACCGAATACGGCGGCCTCGGCCTCGACATCGCCTATCAGAAGGCGTTCGACGTGGAGAGCGCCGACTATGAGATGCCGCTGATCCTCAACGTTCCGACCTTCACCATCTGCTGCGCAACGATCCTCGACACCGGCACTGAAGAGCAGAAGCGCCAACATATTTCGGCGGCGCTGCGCGGCGACGAAGTGCTCGTGCAGTTGCTGTCGGAGCCCAGCGGCGGCTCGGACCTGGCGGGCGTGATCACCCGCGCCGAGCGGCGCGGCGACAAGTGGATCGTCAACGGCGCCAAGACATGGAGCACCGGAGCCTTCGCCGCCGACTACGGACTGTTGCTGGCCCGAACCAACTGGGACGTGCCCAAGCACGAGGGCCTGACGATGTTCCTCGTGCGCCTGGACAGCCCCGGAATCACACTGCGCCGGATCACCCAGGTCAACGGCTCCACCGAGTTCTGCGAGGAGTTCTTCGACGACCTCGAACTCGACGACGCCGCGGTCGTCGGTGAGGTCGACAAGGGCTGGGACGTCGCCTCACGCCAGCTGTATCACGAGCGACGCGCGGTCGGCGGCGGTTCGGAGTTCGCCAGCGGCAGCGGCGCGGAGAATAACCAGGAGCAGGCGCCGGACTATCACGCCATGCTTCGCGCGGCGGGGCTGTCGGACAACGAGCGGGCGCGCGAGGCGGCCGGCCGGGCGCTCACGCATCGCGCCGTCTGGGAGCAACTGATCGACCACGTCTATCACCGCGTGCTGGACGGCTCCCTCCCGCCGACCGGTGGCACGCTCATCCGGCTGTTCCAGGCCGAGGAAGTCTCTCTCGAGATCGACACCGCGCTGGCGATCGCCGGTGACGCCGGTGTGGTCGGCGGATCCGCCGAGCTGCTGTTCGTCGGTGAGCGCTACTTGTCGCGGCAGACGGCCGCGCTCGGCGGTGGCACAACGGAGATGGCGCGCAACGTGATTGGCGAACGAATCCTCGGCTTCCCGCGGGAATTCGCCGCCGACCGCGGCGTACCGTTCAATCAGGTCAAGCACGGCCGGAGCTGACACCCGCCGCCCGCAGTCAGGCGAGGCGCGAAAGCACCTCCGCGACAACGGAATCGGTCGACACATCGACCTGGTCGCCGGTCGTCAGGTCCTTGATCCCGACCGTCCCCGCCTCGATGTCGCGGTCGCCGGCCACCAGCGCCACCCGGGCCCCGGACCGGTCGGCCGCCCGCATCGCGCTCTTGAGGCCGCGAGCCCCGTAGGCCAGGTCGACCCGTACACCGGCCGCTCGCAGCTGCCCGGCGAGCACCGCCAGCCGTAGCTTGGCCTGCTCGCCCAGCGGCGCGCCGAACACTTCGCAACGCGCGGTCGGCCCGGCGTCTTTGCCTTCGGCGTGCAGGGCCAACAACGTCCGGTCCACCCCGAGCCCGAACCCGATACCGGACAGGTCCTGGCCGCCGAGTTGGCGCATCAGCCCGTCGTATCGGCCGCCGCCGCCGATGCCGGACTGGGCACCCAGACCGTCGTGCACGAATTCGAAGGTCGTCTTGGTGTAGTAGTCCAACCCGCGCACCATGCGCGGGTTGATGACATACGGCACACCCAGCCCGTCGAGGTGCGCGAGCACGGTGTCGAAGTGCTGCTTGGCCTCGTCCGAAAGATGGTCGAGCATCACCGGAGCATCGGCCGTCATCGCCTTGACCTCGGGGCGCTTGTCGTCCAGGACGCGCAGCGGGTTGATCTCGGCCCGCTTGCGCGTCTCCTCGTCGAGGTCGAGGTGAAACAGGAAGTCCTGCAAAAGCTTTCGATACTGGGGTCGGCAGGTGTCGTCGCCCAGCGAGGTGATCTCCAGCCGGAACCCGTCGAGACCCAGCGAGCGGAACCCGGCGTCGGCCACCGCGATCACCTCGGCGTCGAGCGCGGGGTCGTCGACACCGATCGCCTCGACCCCGACCTGCTGAAGCTGTCGGTAGCGCCCGGCCTGGGGTCGCTCGTAGCGGAAGAACGGGCCCGCGTAGCAGAGCTTGACCGGCAGCGCGCCACGGTCGAGGCCGTGCTCGATCACGGCACGCACCACGCCGGCGGTGCCTTCGGGTCGCAGCGTCACCGAGCGGTCCCCGCGGTCGGCGAAGCTGTACATCTCCTTCGACACCACATCGGTGGACTCCCCCACGCCGCGGGCGAACAGCGCGGTGTCCTCGAAGATGGGCAGCTCGATGTCGCTGTAGCCGGCACGGCGGGCCGAGTCCAGCAGCGCCGCGCGGACCGCGACGAACCGGGCCGACTCCGGCGGGATGTAGTCAGGAACGCCCTTGGGCGCGACGAAGTGGCTCACGGGCTGAGGCCCTCGATGAACGGGTTGAAGCGCCGTTCGTCGCCGATGGTGGTGGAGTTGCCGTGCCCGGGCAGCACCACGGTGGCGTCGTCGAGGACCAGCAGCTTGTCGACGATCGAGCGCAGCAGGTCGCGCCCGCTGCCGCCGAACAGGTCGGTGCGCCCGACCGATCGCTGGAACAGCGTGTCCCCGGTGAACACGAGTTCTTTGTCGCCGGCGACTCGGAACACCACCGACCCGCGGGTGTGCCCCGGGGTGTGGTCGACGGTGACGCTGATGCCGGCCAGGTCGATCTTGTCGCCGTCCCGGTCGAGTTCGACGACCTGCTTGGGCTCGCGGAAGATCGCCGCGAGCAGCAGCTGTCCGATCTTGGGGCCGAAGTCCTTGATCGGATCGGTCAACATGAACCGGTCCTCGGGATGGATGTAGGTCGGGCAGCCGAACGTGTCGGACACCTTCTGCGCCGACCAGATGTGGTCGATGTGGCCGTGGGTGAGCAGCACCGCCGCCGGAGTCAGGCGATTCTTGTCCAGGATGCGCCGCAATTGACCCATGGCGCGCTGGCCGGGGTCGACGACGATGGCATCCGCTCCGGGGTGCGGCGCCAGTACATAGCAGTTGCACTGCAGCAACCCCGCGGGAAATCCGGTGATCAACACGCCGTCCAGTTTCCCATCCAGGCGATGCGTGACGGGTCGCGCCACCCTTATTGACCGTGAACTGGCACACTCGTCGTGACCCAGATCCGGATGATGGAGGGACAGGCGGTGCCGAGTAACGAACAGCGACGTGCTTCAGCCAAGCGCAAATTGGAACGGCAGCTCGAACGCCGCGCTCAGCAAGCCCGTCGTCGTCGAACCATCGCCATCGTCGGAGGATCCGTCGCGGCAGTGGTCGTGGTCGCCGCGATCGTGGCCACCATCGTCCTGACCAAGCACGACGACAAGAAATCCGCGGCCGGTCGCGACACCTCGACCAGCGCCGCCCCCAGCCCGTCGGGCGCCGCGTTGCCGGCGTTCAAGCCGAATCCCGACCTGGGCGCGAACTGCCAGTACCCGGCGGCCGGGCCGGCCGCCAAACCGGCCACGCCGCCACGGACCGGCAAGGTGCCGACCGATCCCGCGGAGGTCAGCGTCAGCATGGTGACCAACCAGGGCCGCATTGGACTGCTGCTCGCGAACAACGAATCACCATGCACCGTCAACAGTTTCGCGAGCCTGGCGCAGCAGAAGTTCTTCGACGAGACCAAATGCCACCGGCTGACCACATCGCCGTCCCTCGGGGTACTCCAGTGCGGTGACCCCAGCGCCGACGGCACCGGCGGCCCCGGTTACCAGTTCGCCAACGAGTACCCGACCGACCAGTACCCGCCGGGCAATCCGGCGTTGGAGCAGCCGGTCATCTACCCGCGGGGAACCATCGCGATGGCCAACAGCGGTCCGAACACCAACGGCAGCCAGTTCTTTCTGGTGTACAAGGATTCCCAACTCCCGCCGAACTACACGGTCTTCGGCAAGATCCAACAGGACGGACTGGACACCCTGGACAAGATCGCCAAGGGCGGCATCGCCGGCGGCGGCGAGGACGGGCCGCCGGCCAGCGAGGTCACCATCAAGTCGGTCATGCTGGACTGATGACGATGAGACTCACCCGCATCGCAGCCCTGCTCGGCGTCGCCGCCGCCGCCGTGACGGTGACGTCCTGCTCGCACCACAACGCCGGCCAGGCGGCCACGACGTCGACCAGCACCGCGGCGGCCGCCTCATCGACGTTGCCTCCGGTCGCGCCGGTGACCGGGCCGAAGCTGCCGCCGTTTTTCCCCGGGCCCGCGGTGGGGGCGAACTGCCAGTACCCGCGCACCCCCGGACCGGCCGGCAAGCAGGCGGCCCCGCCACCGAACGGCAAGGTATCGACCGATCCGGCGACGATCGGACTGACCATCGTCACCGATCGCGGCCGGATCCCCCTGCAGCTGGCTAACAACGAATCACCCTGCACGGTAAGCAGTTTCGCGAGCCTGGCGCAGCAGGCGTACTTCGACAACACCGAATGCCACCGGCTGACCACGGCGCGGGCGTTGTCGGTGCTGCAATGCGGCGACCCCAGGGGCGACGGTACCGGTGAGCCGGGCTACCAGTTCGCCAACGAATTCCCGACGATCCAATATCCGCCCGGCGAACCTGCGCTGAAGGTGCCCGTCGTATATCCAAGGGGCACGCTGGCAATGGCCAATGCCGGGCCAGGCACCAACGGCAGCCAATTTTTCATGGTCTACCGCGATTCGCTCCTGCCGCCCACCTACACGATCTTCGGCACCATCAGCGAAGCCGGGCTGTCAGTGATCGACAAGATCGCTGCGGGCGGCGTCGCCGGGGGCGGCGATGACGGCAAACCCGCAAGCGAGGTCGAGATCACCTCAGCTCGCCGCGACTGACCGCTCGACGTAGGTACGGGCTGCGCGCCGGATCGAGTCTTCGGTGGGCGTTGGCTGCCAGCCGAGTTCGCGGGTCGCTTTGGCGTGACTGGCCGGCGAGGTCAACTCCACCAGTCGCGCGCTCTGTCTGCTCATCGGAAAGTCCTTGCGCAGAAACGCCCCCAGCGCGTCATTGACCCAGCCGAGCCCGTACATCACCGACATCGGGATGCCCAGTCGCGGCGGCCGTGCGCCGACGGCCTGCGCGGCGGTCGTCACCAACTCACGCTGAGACATGTACCGCTCGGAGATGATGTAGCGCTGCCCGACCCGCCCCTTCTCGGCCGCCAGCAGCAACGCGTCCGCGGCGTCGTCGATGCCGACCACTTCCGAGCCGACGCCGCGTACGTAGAACGGCAGTTTCCCTTGCGCGGCCAGCTTGACGAACATCCCTTGGCGCGGTTGCCAATCCGGCGGCCCGTAGGGATTGGACACATTGGCCACGACGGCGGGCAGACCGTGATCGGCGACGTAGGACAACACCAGGTTCTCGGCCGCGCGGCGCGACTCGATGTACCCGCCGGCCTGGTCGGCCCAGTTGAACGGGGTGTCCTCGTCGACGGTCTCGCCGTGAAGGCCGACGGCGATGGTGCCGATCGTGCTCAGCTGGACGAAACGGTGCAGATTCGCCTGCACCGCCACGTCGAGGACGTGGCGAAGGGCCTCGACGTTGGTCCTGAACAGCGGTGCGGGGTCGCGCAACTCCGCTCTGGTGTCGACGATGCAGTAGTAGACCACGTCGCGATCTGCCATCGCGGCGCTCACCGCGGCCCGGTCGAACAGGTCACCGTAGTGGCGGTCGACCTGCAGGTCGTCGATTCCCTTGGTGGAGCTGGACTTTCGCAGCAGCACCCGGACATCGGCGCCAGCCGCCGCGAGGTGGCGGGTCACGCACGCGCCGACGTTGCCGCTGGCTCCCATCACCAGCGCCCGCTGGCCCGCTGCGGTCACCGGTCAGGCCGCTGACGTCACCCGGTAGACGTCGTAGACGCCTTCGACATTACGGACCACGTCGAGCAGGTGCCCCAGATGCTTGGGGTCGCCCATCTCAAAGGTGAAGCGGCTGATCGCGACTCGGTCACCGGCCGAGGTCGTCACCGACGCGGACAGGATGTTCACCCGCTCGTCGGCCAGCACTCGCGTCACGTCGGACAGCAGTCGGTGCCGGTCGAGCGCCTCAACCTGGATGGCGACCAGGAACACCGACGACGGTGACGGCGCCCAGTGCACCTCGATGATGCGCTCGGACTGGTGCTGCAGCGAGGTGGCATTGGTGCAGTCGGTGCGGTGCACGCTGACTCCCCCACCGCGGGTGACGAATCCGAGAATCTGGTCGCCGGGTACCGGCGTGCAGCACTTGGCCAGCTTGGTCAGCACACCCGGAGCGCCCGGGACCGCGACCCCGACGTCGTCGCTGCGTGGGCGGCGCGGGACGGTCGTCAGCGTGGAGCGTTCGGCGAGATCTTCTTCGGCCTGGTCGATGCCGCCGAGTTCGACGAGCAACCGCTGCACCACGTGCTTGGCCGAGATGTGCCCCTCGCCCACCGCGGTATAGAGCGCCGACACGTCGGCGTAGTGCAACTCGTTGGCCACGGCAGCCATCGAGCCGCCATTCATCAAGCGCTGCAAAGGAAGTCCACCGCGGCGGACCTCGCGGGTGATCGCGTCTTTGCCGGTTTCGAGCGCCTCTTCACGGCGCTCCTTGGCGAACCACTGCCGAATCTTTGTCTTGGCCCGCGGCGAGACCACGAACTGCTGCCAGTCGCGCGACGGACCAGCGGTGGTCGCTTTTGACGTGAAAACCTCAACGACTTCACCGTTTTCGAGCTTGCGCTCCAGCGCCACCAATCGGCCGTTGACGCGAGCGCCGATGCAGCGGTGACCCACCTCGGTGTGCACGGCGTAGGCGAAGTCCACCGGAGTGGACCCGGTCGGCAGCGTGATCACGTCACCCTTCGGGGTGAAAACGAAGATCTCTTGCACCGCGAGGTCGTAACGCAGCGACTCGAGGAATTCACCGGGATCGGCAGCTTCCCGCTGCCAGTCGAGCAGTTGGCGCATCCAGGCCATGTCGTCGATCTCGGCGGCGGCGTTGGAATGCGGAACCCCGTTGCGGCCCTTGGCTTCCTTGTAACGCCAGTGCGCCGCGATGCCGTATTCGGCGGTCCGGTGCATGTCGCGGGTGCGGATCTGGATCTCCAGCGGCTTGCCCTCCGGCCCGACGACGGTGGTGTGCAGCGACTGGTACACGCTGTAGCGCGGTTGGGCGATGTAGTCCTTGAAGCGGCCCGCCATCGGCTGCCACAGCGAGTGCACGACGCCGACGGCGGCGTAGCAATCGCGGACCTCGTCGCACAGAATGCGGACGCCGACCAGGTCGTGGATGTCGTCGAAGTCGCGGCCCTTGACGATCATCTTCTGATAGATCGACCAGTAGTGCTTGGGCCTTCCTTCCACCATCGCGTTAATCTTCGACGCGGTGAGCGTGGCGATGATCTCGGCGCGGACCTTGGCCAGATAGGTGTCGCGCGACGGCGCCCGCCCGGCGACCAGACGCACGATCTCCTCGTACTTCTTGGGATGCAGTATCGCGAAGGACAGGTCCTCCAGCTCCCACTTGACCGTGGCCATACCCAGCCGATGTGCCAGCGGGGCAATGACTTCCAACGTCTCGCGGGCTTTGCGGGCCTGCTTCTCCGGCGGCAGGAAACGCATGGTCCGCATGTTGTGCAGCCGGTCGGCCACCTTGATCACCAGGACGCGCGGATCGCGGGCCATCGCGGTGATCATCTTGCGGATCGTTTCGCCCTCGGCGGCGCTGCCCAGCACCACGCGGTCCAGCTTGGTCACGCCGTCGACGAGATGACCGACCTCCTCACCGAAGTCGGCGGACAACGCCTCCAGGCTGTAGCCGGTGTCCTCGACGGTGTCGTGCAGGAGGGCCGCCACCAGCGTGGTGGTGTCCATGCCCAACTCGGCGAGGATGTTGGCCACCGCCAGCGGATGGGTGATGTAAGGGTCGCCGGAATGGCGCAGCTGGTCGGCGTGCCGACCCTCGGCGACCTCGTAGGCCCGTTGCAACAACGACAGGTCGGCCTTCGGGTAGATCTCCCGGTGCACCGCGACCAGCGGCTCGAGCACCGGACTGAGCGTGCTGCGCTGCGCCGTCATGCGTCGCGCCAGCCGGGCGCGGACCCGGCGCGACGCGCTGCTGGGCGCTTTGAGGCCAATCCCCGGCTCGGCCGAGGGCTGGATGTCGGCGAGCTGCAGTGGCTCAGTGGGCGGCTGTGTCGCCGTGCCCTTGTCGTCCGCCACGTTGGTCACCTCCGAAGCATCCAGGATATCGTCCGCCGGGCTGTGCGCTAGAGAACGACGACGCCGTGCACCGGTAGCGGCGCGACCCGGTCGCGGCCGCCGAGTCCGGCGAGTTCGACCACCACCGCGGCGCTCGTCACGTGCGCACCGATATGTTCGAGCAACCGATGGGCGGCGACGAGGGTGCCGCCGGTGGCCAGCACGTCGTCCACGATGACAACGCGCCGGCCGCTCAGATCGATCCCGTCTGCGGGAAGCTCCAGGCTCGCGGTGCCGTACTCGAGTTGATAATGCTCGGTGACCACCGGCGGCGGGAGCTTGCCGCCCTTGCGGATGGCCAGCACGCCGAGCCCGAGCCGCGCGGCCACGGCCCCACCGAGCAGAAATCCGCGCGCATCGATACCGGCGATCAGGTCAGCCCCCGAGGCGACCCCGGCCAGCTCGTCGGTAACCGCTGCCAGCCCGCCCGCATCGGCGAACACCGGGGTCAAATCCTTGAACTGAATGCCCGCCGACGGGAAGTCGGGGATCTGCCGGGTGAGTTCAGCGACCAAGTCGGCTGCCGTCACCGCACCAGGACCCAACGGTCCATGTTCCAGCCGGCGCCCCACCGGCTGGGATTGGTGCCGACCGCGTACATCTTCTTCGACGCCAGCAGGGTCCGCTGCTGGCGATACAGCGGCAGGGTCGGCATGGCGCCCCAGAGCACCGGCGCACTCTCGGCCAGCAGCCTGACCAAGTCGGCCGGGTCTGCCGAGACCGCTAATGAGCCGATGATCCCGTCGATCTGGCCGTTGGTGAAGCCGGATGCGTTGTTGCCGTTGCCGGTGTGCAGGTCGTAGGCATCCATCGCCGATGAGCCCGACGATCCGCTGCCGGTTGCACCGCCGGTGCTGGCCAGCAGGACGTCGATCTTGCCTTCTTTGAGCGCCTGCGGGCCAACCGAGTCGGACGTGATGTCGGAGACCGAGATACCGGCGGGCTCGCATGCCTTCGCGATGGCACCGACGATGGCGGCGAGCCTGGCGTTGGGGCCCCGGTAGCCGATCCGAACCGGCAGCGGCTTGTTCTTCAGTTCCGCGCGGGCCGCCACCGGGTCCGCTTTGACGAATCGCCCTGCCTCAGGGATGTTTTCGGCCTGGCCGATGGCGTCGTCCGAGGTGGTGTGCAGTCGCGCGTTGGAGATCGGCGATTGTGCGTCCCGGGCGATCACATCGCGTGGGGTACACATGGCGACGGCGCGGCGTGCCGCGATGTCGGCGAGCGGTCCGGCCGGCGCGAAGATCAGCCGCTCGATGCCGTCGGAAGCCGCGTCGGTCCGCCGGTAGGTATCGGGCGTGGCAAGTGCACCCGAGGAGCCTGCAGCCACGTCGACCACATCGGCGCTCTTGTCGTTGACGCGGTCCTGAATGTCGGCCTTCTGCGGCCAAACGGTGACCCGCTTGGTCATCGGCTTGGCGCCCCACCACTTGTCGTTGACGACGAGAACCACTGCGCCGCCGTCCAATACGGACTCGACCCGATACGGCCCCGAGGACGGAAAGTGCTTCGCGAAAACCCCGGACTCGGTGCCGGGCTTGAGATTCCAGGTGGTGTTCCAGGTCTGCGCGATGCGCGCGATGTTCGGTGCGTTGTTGCCCAGCAGCGACCCGGTGACGTCCACGCCGAGCTCCTCGGCGAGCACGTGCGACGGCATGATCGTGGTGGCCGTGAACAGCTGGTTGTAGTCGACGATGTTGCGATCGGGGGCGAACGACACCCGCGCTTTCTTTTGCCCCGGTTGGCAATCGATCGACGTGACGTCGACGTAGCCGGCTTGGCTGGCGGCATCGAAGCCGGGAAAGCGGCCGGAATGCGCGGCCCAGGTGAGTACGAGGTCATCGCACGTGACCGGCTTGCCGTCGGAATAGACCGCGTTGTCGGCGATTTGGTAGTCGAGGACCAACGGCGAACCGCCGACCAGCGAGATCGAACCGAAGTCGTGGTCGGCGACGACCTGACCGTCAGGGCCGTGATAGCCGAAGCCGGTGAGCGTGCGGGCGAAGGCCTGCGCGCCCGCGGAGGCCGCGCCGCCGACCGTGTTGGTGTTGTAGGTGTCCAGCGCGCCGTCGACGACGTAGTTGACCTGCCCTGCGGCGCTTCCGGAACACCCCGTCAAGGCGACAGGCGCGACGGCCGCAAGCGTGACCACCAGACAACTGGCGACTACTCGCCGACGCCAGGCACTCATCGGGTTAGCGTTTGTTCTGCTTGCCGGTCGGACGCGCATGGCGGCCCGCGGATTGCCGCGCCGGCCGCGCGCCGGGTGCCGGCTTGCTGGGCGGCGTCCCGCCGGTCGCGGCGGCGGCTGCACGCGTCGGCTTCGACGCCTCGGCGTCGTCCGACTCGTCGCGTGTTTGGATCGGCTCCTGCTTCTCCGCGGCCCTACCCGCACCCGGTCCGCGCCGCCGCAGCACCCGGCGGGTGTGCGTGCGCACCAATTCGGTGCGCTCGCGCAGGGTGACCAGCAGCGGGGTGGCGAAGAAGATCGACGAGTAGGTGCCGACCATGATGCCGACCAGCTGAACCAGCGCGAGGTCCTTGAGCGTGCCCACGCCGAGCAGCCACACGGCGACGACCATCAGCGCGAGCACCGGCAGTGTCGAGATGAGGCTGGTGTTGATCGACCGCATGAACGTCTGGTTGACCGCCAGGTTGGCCTCTTCGGCGAAGGTGCGCCGGGTCGTGTGTTGGAAGCCGTGCGTATTTTCCTCGACCTTGTCGAAGACGATCACGGTGTCGTAGAGCGAAAAGCCGAGAATCGTCAGCAGCCCGATGGCGGTGGCCGG
The DNA here is from genome assembly GCA_963822655.1 of uncultured Actinomycetota bacterium. Lineage (GTDB taxonomy): Bacteria > Actinomycetota > Actinomycetes > Mycobacteriales > Mycobacteriaceae > Mycobacterium. The sequence goes on along the minus strand of CAWGIJ010000005.1, from coordinate 254,110 downwards.
GGTGACCTCGAAGCCGACCAGCGAATAGATACCCGCGGTGACGACCAGGTCGAAAACCATTGTGGTCAAGGCGGATATTGCCATGAACCGCTCGTAGCGAACGGTGATGTAGAGGCTGACGAGCACCAGGAAGACCACCAGCGCGATGAGCGCCTTTTTGGTGATCTGCCCGCCCCAGGTCGACGACACCGCCGAGTCGGAGATGGCCTTTTTGCTGGCCTTCCCGTCGGGGCCCTTGGGCTGGTATTTGTCGAACAGCGCGTCGCGCAGCTTCTCGGTCTTGTCGTTGGACAACGTCTCGGACCGGATCTGGACGGTCGCCGACTGGCCGCTGCCAACCATCACCACGGTCTCGGGATCGATGCCCAGCGTCTGCTTGAAGACCTGCTCCACCTGACTGACCGTCGCGCTGCCACGCGGGAACGACATCGTTGTGCCGCCCTTGAAGTCGATGCCGAAAGTGAAGCCGCGCAACAGGATACTGAGGAGCGCGACCGCGACGATCACCCCGCTTGCGAGGTACCACTGCTTGCGCCGTCCGACGACCTCGAAAGCACCGGTACCGGTGTAGAGGCGGGACAGGAAGCTGTGGTGCGGCAAGGAATCGTTGCCGAGCTCGACGGCAGCCGTGTCGTCAGCGCTGGTCGTGTCCGCGTTCGACGCCATCGCTCTACCCCCGTCCTGTCGCGTAGGAGCGGCTGGTCGCAGCGCGACGCTCGCGCGCAACCTGCTGCACCGCCCCGAGGCCGTTGTATGCCGGCTTCGCCAGCGTCTTCGAGTTGCCGGCAAGGTAAATAAGCGGCCAGGTCACCAGGAAGACCACGACGGTGTCGAGTGCGGTGGTCAGGCCCAGCGTGAACGCGAATCCCTTGACCTGTCCTATCGCCAGGAAGTACAGCACGGCGGCGGCCAAAAAGGTGACGGCGTTGCCCGACAGGATCGTCTTACGGGCTCGTCCCCAGCCTCGCGGAATCGCCGACCGGAACGATTTACCTTCGCGTATCTCGTCTTTGATGCGCTCAAAGAACACCACGAACGAGTCGGCTGTCGTACCGATACCGATGATCAGACCCGCGATACCGGCCAGGTCGAGGGTGTAGTTGATATATCGGCCCAGCAACACCAGGATGGCGAAAACCATAGCCCCAGAAGCCGCTAGCGACAGCGCCGTCAGCACGCCCAGCGCCCGGTAGTAGAGCAGCGAGTACACCAGCACCAGCCCGAGGCCGATCGCACCGGCGATCAGCCCCGCGTGCAGCGACGTCAATCCCAGTGTCGCCGAGACCGTCTGGGCTTCCGACGACTCGAACGACAGTGGCAGCGAACCGTACTTCAGGACGTTGGCCAACTCCTTCGCCGAGCTGGCGGTGAACGGCGGGTCTCCTCCGTTGATCTGGGTGCGACCGCCGGGAATGGCTTCGCGGATCTGCGGCGCGCTGACCACCTGCGAGTCCAGCGTGAACGCGGTCTGGGTACCGATGTGCGCGGCGGTGAAGTCGGCCCACGTGTTGGACGCGCCGCTCTTGAACTGCAGGTCGACGGAGTAGGCCCCGCCGTGTTGAGTGTCCATCGACGAGTTGGCATTCGCGATCTGGTCGCCGCTGATGATCGACGGAGCCAGCAGGTATGCCTGCGTGTGTGACTTGTCGCAGGTGACCAGGGGTAGGGCGGGGTCGTCGTTGCCGGCCAGGATGTCTTCCCGGGAGCAACGGGTGGCCTCATATTGCAACGCGAGGAACTGCACGCCCTTATTGGTGCTCTGCCGCCACTCCCGCTCCTTGGCGATGCGGTCGGCCAGGTCTTTGCGCGGGTCCGGCGGGCCGGGCTGAATCGGTGGAAGGTCGGGAGGGCCGGTCTGCGCGGCAGGCCCCTGCGCCGGCGCGGGCTGCGCCGGGGATGCGGGCGCGGGCGTGGCCGGGGATGCCGGCGTCGGCGTGGCCGGAGTCGGTGTGGGCGCATCCTGCGGGTAGGGCCGCGGCTGCGCCGGCACACCCGGCATGTCGGGCGCCAGCGGTAGGTCGCCGGGCAGCCCGGGTTGCTGCGCGGGCCCACCGGGCTGCGCGCCGGGCGCAGGCAGATCGGGCTGGCCGCCGGGCGCTCCGGGTGCACCGGGTGTGGGTCCGCCCGGGTTGCCGCGGGGCCCTGGAGATCGCGGACCGCCCTGAGCACCGGCGGAGTCGACCGGGAGCGCGTTGATGACGGGACGGATGTAGAGCCGCGCGGTCTGGCCGAGGTTGCGCGCTTCGTTGCCGTCGGTTCCGGGAACGGTGATGACCAGGTTGTCGCCGTCGACAATGACCTCAGAGCCCGACACACCCAGGCCGTTGACCCGGGAACTGATGATCTGCTGCGCCTGCGACAGTGCGTCGCGGGAGGGGCGCGACCCGTCCGGGGTCCGCGCTGTCAGCGTGACCCGGGTGCCGCCCTGCAGGTCGATGCCGAGCTTTGGGTCGGCCCGCTTATTGCCAGTGAGGAAGACCAGCAGGTAGACGCCGATGACCAGGACCAGGAACACCGCCAGATAGCGGCTGGGGTGCACCGGCGCCGATGGCGATGCCACGTGTTGAGTCTCCTCCGGTCATGCGCGATGCGCTCTTGTGCAGGCCGTAACCCTTTTCGGTTCGACCGCACCGAAAAGGGTACGTGTCGGGCCGCCGACCTCAGTCGTTGGGCAGTCGGCCCGGGTCGTCGGCAAGATCGCCGTACTCGACGGCGCCACCGTCCGAAATCTCCGGCTCGACGCGGTCCGCTACGGCCATCTTGACCCAGGTAGTGACCACACCGGGAGCGATCTCGAGGTCCACCGTGTCGTCTGTGATGCGCGCGATCGTTCCGTGCAGGCCAGACGTGGTCTGCACCTTGTCACCGATTCTCAGGGACTCGTGTAGGTCGATGGTGGCTTGCATCGCGCGCTTCTGCCGGCGCGACGCGAAGAACATGAACGCCCCCAAGACGATCAGCATCGGCAAGAAGACAACCGTTTGATTCATGAAGGCAAAGGTCTTTCGTCGAGGTCGGATGACGGACACCAGTGTGCCATCACGCCGTCACCATCCCCGATCATTGGGCAATGGAGCTGACTGAGGCGTTGCGCACCACCGGAGCCGTACGCGAATTCACTGACCGATCCGTCGACGACGTGGTGCTGGCCCGGGTGCTCGACACCGCCCGCTTTGCGCCCAGCGGAAGCAATGCCCAAGCCTGGCGGGTGGTGGTGGTCAAGGACGCCGCGCACCGGCGCAGGCTGCGCGACTGCTACCTGAAAGGCTCCCGGGAGTACATGGCGTTGGCTGCCGCAGGTCTGCGGCCGTGGTCACCGACCAACGACCGAGAGGCCGAAGCGCGCGCGCTGGCCGCCGAAAATGCTGCGGCGCCACAGCGTTTCGCGGAAAGGTTCGATGAAGTTCCGGTGCTGCTGGCGCTGTTCGCCGACCTGTCGATGCTGGCTGCGATCGACCGTGACGCCGACCGCTACACCTTCGCCGCGGGCGCGTCGATCTACCCGTTCGCGTGGAACGTGATGCTGGCCGCCCGCGAGGAAGGGCTGGGCGGCGTCATCACCACGATCGCGATCCGCCAAGAGGCCGAAGTGAAGTCCATTCTGGGGGCGACCGACCCGCTGGCACTGGCCGCGGTGATCGCGCTGGGCTACCCCGTTCGGCAGCCTCGACGACTTCGCCGCGAGCCTGTGACCTCCTTTGTTACGGTCGATTCGATCGGCGGCCCGGCCTTTCAGGTTTAGACCGAGCCGCAACGTGGCAAGAATGGATAACTGTTTTCAGTGAGTTCACAGTTGGCTATCGAGGAGGTCTGAAGTGAAAAACCTTATTGGCCGGATGGCCGGCGCAGCAGTGCTCGCAGGGGCGGCCGTAGCGTTCGTTGCCCCCGCCACGAGCTGGGCCGATCCCCCCGCGAACTGCGAGCCAGGCCAGTACTGGGATGCGATAACGAACATCTGCCGTCCGCTGGGCCAAGGCCCGACGCCACTCAACTGTCCGGCCGGCCAGTACTGGGACCCCACCACCAACGTCTGCCGCGACTTGGGACACACGGCCGCAGGCTGATTTCGACGTCGCAACCGGCGCTCGGTGCGGCCGCGGTTTCATGAGCTCGACATCTCGTTGAGCACTGCGGCTCGCGTCGTCGCCGGGCTAGGCTTTCTGGCGTGTCTGCCATCGAACAGAGCCGCCACCTCGTCACCGAAATACCCGGTCCCGCATCGCTGGAGCTGACTAAGCGTCGCGCCGCCGCGGTGTCCGCCGGCGTGGGCATGACCATGCCGATCTTCGCCGCGCGCGCCGCCGGCGGGATTGTCCAAGACGTCGACGGCAACCGGCTGATCGACCTCGGCTCGGGGATCGCCGTCACCACCATCGGCAATTCGGCCCCGCGGGTGGTCGACGCCGTGAGCGCCCAGGTCGCCGACTTCACCCACACCTGCTTCATGGTGACGCCCTACGAGGAATATGTGGCCGTCGCCGAACAACTCAACCGGCTCGCGCCGGGCACCGGCGAGAAGCGTTCGGTCCTGTTCAATTCCGGCTCTGAGGCGGTGGAGAACGCCGTCAAGATCGCCCGCTCGCATACCAAGAAGTCCGCGGTGGTCGCCTTCGACCACGCCTATCACGGCCGCACCAACATGACGATGGCGCTGACCGCGAAGTCGATGCCCTACAAGAGCGGTTTCGGACCATTCGCGCCAGAGGTTTATCGCGCGCCGATGTCCTACCCGTTCCGCGACGGGCTGACCGACAAGGAAATGGCCACCGACGGCGAACTCGCCGCTCGCCGCGCCATCGACATCATCGCCAAGCAGGTGGGCGCCGACAATCTCGCCGCGATCATCATCGAGCCGATCCAAGGCGAGGGCGGTTTCATCGTTCCGGCCGAAGGATTCCTGCCGGCGCTGCTGCACTGGTGCCGCGAGAACAACGTGGTGTTCATTGCCGACGAGGTCCAGTCCGGAATCGCCCGAACCGGAGCCATGTTCGCGTGCGAACACGAGGGCATCGAGCCCGACCTGATTTGCATCGCCAAGGGCATCGCCGACGGCCTACCGCTGTCGGCCGTCACCGGTCGCGCCGAGATCATGGACGCGCCGCACACCAGCGGCCTTGGCGGCACCTACGGCGGCAACCCGGTGGCGTGCGCGGCGGCGCTGGCCACCCTCGACACCATTGAGGCCGACGGCCTCCTCGAGCGGGCGCGTCACATCGAACGGCTGATGAAGAACCGGCTGCAGGCGCTGCAGGCCTCCGACGATCGCATTGGCGACGTGCGGGGCCGCGGCGCGATGATCGCCGTCGAATTCGTCAATCCCGACACCGCCGAACCCGACGCGAAGTTGACCAACGCGCTGGCCGCCGGGGCTCACGCCGCGGGCGTAATCGTCTTGACGGCAGGCACATTCGGCAACGTCATCCGCTTCTTGCCGCCGCTGTCGATCAGCGACGAACTTCTGAACGAAGGCCTCGACGTACTGACCGGCCTGCTGGCGGAGCTCTAGCTCCCGGTCAGCGGCGCGGCCCCGAAGACCACCAGATAGCCGTCGGAGTCCTCCTGCAACGCGCGATGCACCGGCGCGAGCGCGACCTCGGTCGGCTCTGACATCACAACGAGCACCGAGGCGTTTTCGTAACGAGTGACGGCGTCGCGAAGTGCCACCAAGGCAATTGGCGGCGTTTCCATCTGGTCGCACCTCCCGGCCGTGTAGGGCATGCGCAGGGTGCCGGGCAACGCTTCCAGCCAACCAAACTCGACCAAGAGACTCACCCAGCCGTTGTCGCCCAACTTGAAGTACTCGGATACCTGGCGCAGTTCCTCGGAATTGGGAAAGCTCTCGTCGAAACCGCGCCCGGTGCCGCTCGGCTCGCCGTAGTAGCTGGCCCTGGTCAGACCACAGGCTCGACGCATCTCTTCGATGGTGACGTCAGCGCCGGCAATCTCAGCCTGCAGGAAGGACTTGAGTGGCCTACCGCGCCTGTCTGTGCGGGTCATATCCGTGCCCCCTCCCCCCTGAACAAAGCAGTCACCAGTCGCGCTCGGGCTGAAGCAACCGCAGATCGTGGTCGAGTACCCGCACCGCTCGGATTCGACGCACGTCCAAAACACTCTGGGCGTCCGTGCAGTTAGTCACACATCGTCGCCAATGTCGGTCAGTGTGGAATATCGTTACCTTTGCTAACGTAGTACTGACTGGGTGCAACGTCGCACCGGCAAATTTCCCAATTCGCAAGTTGTGAGGTTCTTTTATGTCGACTGACATCCACGAAGACCAGGAACGTCGCGCCGCAGAGTTGGCCGCCAACGACCCCGAATTCGCGGCCGCGCGACCAGATGCAGGCGTGGCTGCCGCCATCGAGGCGGCGGGAACGCGATTCCCCGAAGTGACCACAGCCGTCCTTCAGGGCTATGCCGACCGGCCGGCGCTCGCACAACGCGCCTATGAGCTGGTGAAGGACCCGCAGACCGGACGAACCACCGCCAAGCTGCTGCCCTGGTTCGCTCAGGTCACCTACGAGGAGCTGGACACCCGCGTGAGCGAGCTGTCCCGCGCGCTGACCGACGGCATGATCAGCCGCGGCGACCGCGTCTGCGTTCTCGGCTTCACCAGCGTCGACTACACCACGATCGACATCGCTCTGGGCCGGGTCGGCGCCGTCTCGGTGCCGCTGCAGACCAGCGCGGCGATCGCCCAACTGCAACCGATCGTCATCGAGACCGAGCCCACCGTGTTTGCGGCGAGCGTCGACTACCTGTCCGACGCCGTCGACGTGATCCTCGCCGGAGCCGAGGCCGGCCACACGCCCGGACGGTTGGTCGTCTTCGACTACCGCAGCGAGATCGACGACAACCGCGATGCGCTGCAGACCGCGCACGAGCGCCTGCAGACGCTCGACCTGACCATCGACATCCTCGACGAGGTGCGCGAGCGCGGTGCGAAATTGCCTGCGATGCAACATGTTCAGTGTGATGACGACCCGCTGGCACTGCTGATCTACACCTCGGGTAGCACCGGCGCCCCCAAGGGCGCGATGTACCCGCAAAGCAACGTCGCCAAGATGTGGAACCGTTCGACCAAGAACTGGTTCGGACCCAGTGCCGCGTCGATCAGCCTGAACTTCATGCCGATGAGCCACGTCATGGGCCGCGGCACGCTGTACGGCACGCTCGGCAACGGCGGCACCGCCTACTTTGCCGCCAAGAGCGACCTGTCGACGCTGCTCGAGGACCTGCGACTGGTGCGGCCCACCGAGCTGAACTTCGTGCCGCGCATCTGGGAGATGCTCTTCAGCGAGTACCAGGGCGAGGTCGGCCGCCGCACCGCCGAGGGCGTCGACCAGACGACCGCCGAAGCCCAGGTGCTGTCCGAGCTGCGCAACGAATTGCTTGGCGGCCGCTTCATTTTCGCGATGACCGGCTCCGCGCCGATCTCCCACGAGCTGCGAAGCTGGGTCGAGGCTCTGCTGGAGATCCACCTGGTGGATGGCTACGGCTCCACCGAGGCCGGCATGGTCCTGCTCGACGGCGAAATTCAGCGTCCGCCCGTCGACGACTACAAACTGGTCGACGTTCCGGACCTCGGCTACTACGCCACCGACCGGCCGCACCCACGGGGCGAGTTGCTGCTCAAGACGCCGAACATGTTCCCTGGCTACTACAAGCGCGCGGAGACGACCGCAGGCGTGTTCGACGAAGACGGCTACTACCGGACCGGTGACGTCTTCGCCGAGATCTCCCCGGACCACCTGGTGTACGTCGACCGGCGCAACAACGTGCTCAAGCTCGCGCAGGGCGAGTTCGTTACTCTCGCCAAGCTGGAAGCAGAGTTCGGCAACAGCCCGCTGATCCGCCAGATCTACATCTACGGCAACAGCGCCCAGCCGTACCTGTTGGCCGTCGTGGTGCCGACCGAAGACGCGTTGACCACGCACAGCGCCGGCGCTGTGAAGTCTCGCATCGCCGAGTCTCTGCAAACCGTTGCACGACAAGCGAATCTGCAGTCTTATGAGGTGCCGCGCGACTTCATCGTCGAGACCACTCCGTTCACCCTGGAGAACGGCCTGCTGACCGGGATCCGCAAGCTGGCGTGGCCGAAGCTCAAGGCGCACTACGGCGAGCAGCTGGAGCAGCTCTACGCGGACCTGGCACAAGGCCAAGCCGACGAGCTCCTCGAGTTGCGTCGGGACGGGGCGAACGCGCCGGTGCTGCAGACCGTCAGCCGGGCGGCCGCAGCCATGCTCGGCGCGGCCAAGTCCGACCTGACGCCCGACGCCCACTTCACCGATCTGGGTGGAGACTCGTTGTCCGCGTTGACATTCGGCAATCTGCTGCGTGAGATTTTCGACGTCGACGTGCCGGTGGGTGTGATCGTCAGCCCGGCCAACGACCTGCAGGCGCTCGCGAGCTACATCGAGGCCGAGCGACAGGGCACCAAGCGTCCGACGTTTGCCGCGGTGCACGGCCGCGACGCTGTCGAGGTGCACGCCTCCGACCTGACGCTGGACAAGTTCCTCGACGAGGCCACCCTGACCGCGGCGCCCGGGCTCCCGAAGGCGAGCAGCGAGGTCCGGACTGTGCTGTTGACCGGTGCGACCGGCTTCCTGGGCCGCTATCTGGCGCTCGACTGGCTGGAGCGGATGGATGTCGTAGGCGGCAAGGTGATCGCCCTGGTTCGCGCGAAGTCTGACGAGGATGCGCGGGCTCGCCTCGACAAGACCTTCGACAGCGGCGACCCGAACCTGCTGGAGCACTACCAGCGGTTGGCCGCCGACCACCTCGAAGTGATCGCCGGCGACAAGGGCGAGGCCAACCTCGGTCTCGACCAGGAGACCTGGCAGCGACTGGCCGACACCGTCGACCTGATCGTCGACCCCGCCGCGCTGGTGAACCACGTGCTGCCGTACAGCGAACTGTTCGGCCCCAACGCATTGGGCACTGCCGAGCTGATCAAGATCGCGCTCACCACAAAGATCAAGCCGTACACCTACGTGTCGACGATCGGGGTGGGCGACCAGATTCAGCCCGGCAAGTTCGTCGAGGACGCCGACGTCCGCCAGATGAGCGCCATCCGTCAGATCCACGACGGCTACGCCAACGGCTACGGCAACAGCAAGTGGGCCGGCGAGGTGTTGCTCCGCGAAGCCAACGACCTGTGCGGTCTGCCGGTCGCGGTGTTCCGCTGCGACATGATCCTGGCCGACACCACCTACGCGGGTCAGTTGAACCTGCCGGACATGTTCACCCGGCTGATGCTCAGCGTGGTCGCCACCGGTATCGCGCCAGGGTCGTTCTACGAACTGGACGACGAGGGTAACCGGCAGCGGGCCCACTACGACGGGCTGCCAGTCGAATTCATCGCCGAGGCGATCTCGATATTGGGGCCACGGGTGGCCGAAGGGGAAGCTGGATTCCAGACGTATCACGTGATGAACCCTTACGACGACGGCCTCGGCCTCGATGAGTACGTCGACTGGCTGATCGACGCCGGGTACTCCGTCCAGCGGGTCGGCGACTACTCCACCTGGTTGCAGCGGTTCGAGATGACGCTGCGGGGTCTGCCGGAGCGTCAGCGTCAATACAGCCTGCTGCCGCTGCTGCACAACTACCAGAAGCCCTCGATCCCGCTGAGCGGGTCGATGGCGCCGACCGACCGGTTCCGCGCCGCGGTGCAAGAGGCGAAAATCGGCCCGGACAAAGACATTCCGCACGTGTCGCAGCCGGTGATCGTCAAGTACATCACCGATCTGCAACTGCTCGGATTGCTGTAGACCAGTCAACGAAACAGAAGCCTGGGTCGATAACCGACCCAGGCTTCTGTTTGCCGTCTTGGTCTCAGTGGCTGGGTGCGCCGGCGCTGCTCCGGCGGAACAGGCCGCCGCCCTTGTTTTCGCGGCGGTGACGCTGCGGAGCGGGAGGCAACACCTCGGTGCGGGCCGACTCCGCGAATGCGTCGAAGGTGCCCGAGTCCGCCGCGAGTGGCAGTCCGGCGGCCTGCTGTGCCAGCTCGACGTCACGCGCGGTCCGGATCGTCACGCGCGCCAGGACCGCTCCGCCGACGAACACGATCAGTGCCCCCAGGCCGGAGAAGTATGCGATCTCGATGATCGCGCGCTTGGCGTCCGTCGCTGCCATGGGGTGGCCGACATCGCCGAGGCGCAGGGTCGACGACAGGGTGCGCCCGACGACGAACCAGGCACCGCCGATCACCGCGAGCCAGCCGCCGAACATCGCGGTGGCGCGGTTTCCGGAAATCAGCAACAGGAATCCGCCCAGGGCGGCCGTGACGCCGGGAAACACCTCCAGCCAGGCGCGCGCCGTGCTCCACACCCAGGCCTCACCGGGTGTGTAAGCGAGATGGAAGTAAGGTCCGACGAATGGGGCCAACGCCCCCCACGCACCGAGGGCGAGTAGTAGCAGTCCGCTCACCGCGCCGCGACTGCGTGGCATGTGCAGGCTGCCGAAACCTGACGGCGAATTCTTCATTTTCGAGTTCTCCTCAAACAGTGGACACCGGAGTGTCAAGAGCGTGCTGAGTTACCCCTACGCCCCGGCATGAAGCTCGGTGCCGCCAACGTGCGCGTCACGGTAACCGTCGTGCCTTAGACGCGCCTCAGAGCAACCTCACACGTGCGTCAGTAGGCAACGATGCGGCGCGGTGCCGAAGCGGACTGTCCACGCGCTTTGGCGTTAGTCGCAGGAATCAGCAACTGCTGAGTTTATTCAGGATCGGGACTAACGGAGGCCCGCAACCAGAAGGACGATGGCAATCGCCGGGAAGGTGCCCTGAGTGAGCGCGGCGCGCGCCTTGTCCGGCGCGGACGCCAGTAAGACGACCGCCGCCGCGGCCATCGACCCGACGCCGGCGAAGATTAAAGCGGCGCCAATCCCGTTGTGCCCCATCTCCATTGCACCGATTCCTATCGCGGTGACGACAGCCAGGAACAGGTTGTAGAAGCCCTGGTTGAACGCCAACAGCTTGGTCGTCTCAGCTTCCTCAGCGGTTGTGCCGAACGCGGCGCGGGTTCGCTTGCTGGTCCAAGTCAACGACTCCATCGTGAAGATGTAGACGTGCAGCAAGCCGGCCAGCCCGGCGAATACCAGTGCGGCAGTGATCATTACGACCTCCTACTCTATGGTGTCGACCCGCTTCGCCCGGCTCCGCCGCGCTCGCGATCGCCACTACTCAAACAGTCCCGGCTGCCCTAAACCGCTGGCCCGCGGGGGTGGCGTCATCCCTAGGTGCGTCCACGCCAGCGGGGTCGCGACCCTGCCGCGCGGAGTGCGGGCGACCATGCCCGCCCGCACCAGGAAAGGCTCGCACACCTCCTCGACGGTGGTGGCCTCTTCGCCGACAGCGACCGCAAGTGTCGAGACGCCGACCGGGCCTCCCCCGAAGCTGCGCGTCAACGCCGACAACACGCCCCGGTCCAACCGATCGAGGCCGAGCTCGTCGACGTCGTACACCGCCAGCGCCGACTTGGCGACGTCGCGGGTGATCACCCCGTCGGCGCGTACCTCGGCGTAGTCGCGGACCCGGCGCAGCAGCCGGTTGGCGATACGTGGCGTGCCACGCGACCGTCGCGCGATTTCTGCGCCGGCTTCGGTACCCAACTCGATTCCGAGAATGCCCGCCGAGCGCCTCAGCACCCGCTCCAGCTCGGCCGGCTCGTAGAAGTCCATGTGTGCGGTGAACCCGAAGCGGTCGCGCAGCGGGCCGGTCAACGCCCCGGAGCGGGTGGTCGCACCGACCAGAGTGAACGGGGCGACTTCCAACGGAATCGACGTTGCCCCAGGGCCTTTTCCGACGACCACGTCGACCCGGAAGTCCTCCATCGCCAGGTACAACATCTCCTCGGCGGGCCGCGCGATGCGGTGAATCTCGTCGATGAACAACACGTCGTGCTCGACGAGGTTGGACAGCATCGCCGCCAGGTCGCCGGCGCGTTCCAGTGCCGGGCCGGACGTGACTCGCAGCGCCGACCCCAACTCGGCGGCGATGATCATGGCCAGCGACGTCTTACCTAATCCCGGCGGCCCCGACAGCAGGATGTGATCCGGTGTGCTGCCGCGGTTTTTGGCTCCTTCGAGGACCAGCTGCAACTGCTCGCGAACCCGCGGCTGACCGATGAACTCCCCCAGCGAGCGCGGGCGCAGGCTCGCGTCGACGTCACCCTCGCCGACGGTCAGCGCCGCGGAGACCTCACGGTCTTCGTCTTCGTCGTCGTTCATTGGCGCCACTCCTCGATCCCTGCTGCGCCGGCACCATCGTCGCTGGCGCGGATCATTTGGCGCCACTCCTCGATCCCTGCTGCGCCGGCACCATCGTCGCTGGCGCGGATGATTTGGCGCCACTCCTCGATCCCTGCTGCGCCGGCACCATCGTCGCTGGCGCGGGTCATGTCGTCTTCCCCAGCAGCGACAGGGCGGACCGCAGCGCCGACGAGGTGGTGGCACCTTCATCGCCCGCCAGCACCTTGTCAGTCGCCTCTTCGGCTTGCTTGAGCGCAAAGCCAAGTCCCACAAGGGCTTCCACCACCGGGCCACGAACGCTATGGCCGTTGAGCGATGTGGACGACCCGCTGGTTCCCACCGGTCCGATCTTGTCTCGCAATTCCAGCACCAGCCGCTCGGCGCTGCGCTTGCCGATGCCCGGCACTCTGGTCAGCGCGGTGACGTCGCCGTCGGCGAGAGCCTGTCGCAACGCGTTGGCGTCGTAGACCGCGAGCGTGGCCAACGCGATCTTCGGGCCGATGCCGGAGACGCCCAGCAAGGTCAAGAACAGATCGCGTGCGTCGCCGTCGGGAAATCCGTAGAGCGTCATCGAGTCTTCGCGGACGATCATCGCGGTGATCAACCGGGCTTCCCTGCCGCGGCGCAAAGTCGCGAGAGTGGATGGGGACGCCATCAGCTTGTAGCCGACGCCCGCTGCCTCGATGACGACGTGATCGAGGGCGATGTCGAGCACCTCGCCACGCACTGATGCGATCATCTGGCAGCCTTCACTTTCGCGGCGAATCTCTTGCGCTGTTCGGCGGCTTTGGCTTCGGCTTCGGCCATTCGCGCGATCATCGGCGCGCGCCAACAATGGCAGATCGCCAATGCCAGCGCGTCGGCGGCGTCGGCAGGCGTCGGTTTCGTCTGCAGCCCAAGGATTTTGGTGACCATCGCGGTGATCTGAGCTTTGTCGGCCCGGCCATTGCCTGTCACCGCGGCCTTGACCTCGCTGGGGGTGTGGAAGTGCACGTCGATGTCGCGCTTGGCGGCCGCAAGCGCAATCACGCCACCGGCCTGCGCGGTACCCATCGCGGTGTTCGCGTTCTGGTTGGCGAACACCCGCTCGATCGCGATGACGTCCGGCCGGTGGGTGTCCATCCAGTGGTCGACGGTGTCGCTGATCGTGAGTAGTCGGCGGTGCAACGGTTCGTCGGCCGGCGTGCGCACCACGTCGACATCGAGTGCGATGAGGTGGCGGCCGCGTCCGCTCTCAATGACCGACAGCCCGCAGCGGGTCAATCCCGGGTCGACTCCCATCACCCGCACGCGTGCCTCCCATGTTGCGAACGTCTGTTCGATCAACACTAACGTCAGGTGACTGTGGGGCCCGCCAAGACACGCTGGGGTAAAGCGGCTGGCTCGTCGCACCCGAGGCGGCCAGCACCTCCGATTGACAGTTCGATCCTGTGAAAATACTGCTGTCGACTTAGCTGTTAATTATCTGAACAGTTCAGCAACGGCTCGAGTCTAAAAATTGCTTCTAGCTGCGTAAATGCGCTTCAAGATCGAATTAGGGAAATTTGTTCAAGATCTTTTGTTGATTTGACTTTTCTGTGAGGACCTGAGGTTTACCTTAACGAAACCTGAGATGGTCCGCCACAGTACTCAAAGGGGATAGAGATGGCCGGTAAGAACAGCTCAAAGGGCAATCGTCAATCACGGAAAGCGAAGAGCCGCCGTCGAGTGCGCGCGCTCGGTCTAGGCGGTAGCGCCGGGGCGTTTTTGGCGCTCGGGCTCAGCCCGCTGACCAGCGCGCCAGCCGCCCACGCCGATGACTTCGGGATCCTCGACACCATCATCGGTTCCCTGTCGTCCGCCGCGCCGGCGCTCGGCACCGGTCTGGAGGGCTGGCTCGCCAGCCTCGACGCGTCGTTGGGCGCGGCTTCGGCCGTCGACCCGACCTCGGGTGTCGACACCGCGCTGAGTGCGGCTTCAAGCGTTGACCCGACCTCGGGCTTCGACACCGCGTTGAGCGGGGCTTCGGCCCTCGACCCGACCTCGGCGACCACCCCATTCGCTGAATTCATGAACAGCCTCGAACAGGGCTGGATCAACAGCTCATTCGGCGGGCATGTCGACACCGTGCTCAACACATGGTCGAACCACGCCGATCCCGCCTCGGGCGCCTGCGGCATGATCTGCAACGGCACCGCTGGGACCTCCGCGAACCCTGATGGTGGAGACGGCGGAACGCTGTTCGGTAACGGCGGTGCGGGCTACACCTTCAACTCAACCTCCGACCCGACCGGCGTCGCCGAAAACGGCGGAATGGGCGGTGACGCTCTCGGACACGGCAACGGCGGCGCCGGTGGCAACGGATTCGACGGCGGCAACGGCGGCGACGGCGGTATGGGCGGGATGACCCACGGCAACGGCGGCGCCGGCGGCAATGGAGCGGCCGGTACCGCGACCAACCCCGACGGCGGGTCGGGCGGTAACGGCGGGGACGCATTCGCCAGGCTCTCTCACGCGGGCGCCGGCGGCGATGGCGCCAAGGGAGCGACCGGTGTCTCCGGCGTCAATGGCGGCGATGGTGGCACCGGCGGCCAGGGCGGTAACGGGGGCGTCGACACCGGCGTGCGCGGCACCGACGGCAACGGCGGCGCCGGCGCAGCGGGCGGTAATGGCTTCGCGACCGGCCAGGGCGCCACCGCCGGAGCGGGCGGCGCGGGCGGAGCCGGCGGCGTGCACACCGCGGCCGGACCCGGCTATGGCGGCGGTGGCGGCGGCGGCGGTGGTGGCGCCGAGGTCAGCGGCACCGGTGCTAGCGGTACCGCGATCGGCGGGCATGGCGGCGCCGGCGGCGTCGGCACCAATGGAGCCAGTGGCAGCGCCGGCGGCGACGGGGGCACCGGCGGCTACGCCAGCATCACTACCGACAGCACATCAGGCGGCATCGCCAGCGGTAGCGCCACCGGCGGCGTCGGCGGGGCCGGCGGCGGCGACGGCGCCACCGGCGGTAACGGCGGCGCGGCCACAATCGGCTCCACCGGCGGCGGGGTGGCCTCTGCCACCGGCACCGGCGTTCACGGCGGGAACGGCGGCTACGCCACCAACGGCGGCACCGGCGGAAACGGCGGCGGCGGCTACGTCTACGCCGACGGTGCTCATTCGATCGGCACAGGTACCGCGACCGCCGGCGCCGGCGGAAACGGCATCGACGGCGGTACCGGGGGCAACGGTAGCTTCGCCGAAGTCGGTGCCGCGCGCGCGGACGGTACGGGTGTCGGCACCGCCACCGGCGGTAACGGCGGGACCGCGACGGGCGTCGGCAGTACTGGCGGCGACGGTGGCCCGGCCGGGATCTACTCCGGCTACTACTACGACACCGCGCTCGGTGGTGACGCCAGTGGCACAGCCATCGCCGGCAACGGCGGGGCCGCCAGCGATGGTGGCACCGGTGGATACGGCGGCTATGGACTGGTTCTGTCTGAAGGAAACGGCGCCACGGCCACCGACAGCACCGCCATTGGTGGCGACGGCGGCTCCGCTAGCGGCGGCGCCGGCGTCTTGGGCGGTAACGGCGGTAACGCCCAGGTGGCCGGCAACTTTGGGGCCACCACCGACAGCAGCGCCACCGGCGGTGCCGGGGGTGACGGCGATGGCGGAAACGGCGGTAACGGCGGATACGCGTGGGCGACCATCAACAACGACAGCATGCCGGAAGGCAGCACCCTCACCGACGGCACCGCAATTGGCGGTAGCGGCGGGAACGGCGGCGTCGACGGCGCGAACGGTGCGGTCGGCGGCAACGGTGGCGACGGCGGCATCGGAAGACTCATACCTTACGGCGGCGTCGAGTCCAACAACGTCGTAGCGTCGGCCGGCAACGGCGCTGACGGCGGCGCTGGTGGCAGCGGTCTCGGTGGTGTGGGCGGCGTTGGTGGCAACGGCGGCAGCGCCCAGTCGTTGGGCACCACTGACGCCTTCGCGGGCAATGGCACTCCCGGAGGCCCCGGTGGCATCGGTACGCCCGGACTGGCGGGCCACACCGCGCCAAGCACTAACACCAACTAGTCGCGCCCGGGCCACGGCCCGCAGCGGGTTCACCACCCGCTGCGGGCCGTGTTTTCCGCGAGGGTCGGCGGTGTCACCGCGATTGCAAATTGACACGCCTCACATCGCTCGTAGGTAATGTCATTCGCCGTAAGCCGACTCGATTCCGCAGGCGTAGTGGGAGAAAGGGAAAGCGCCTTGGACTCCATCCATTTCATCTCGGGCCTGCCGCGTTCCGGCTCGACCTTGCTAGCCGCGTTGCTACGGCAAAACCCTCGATTCGAGGCCGCGATGTCGGGCCCGCTGGCCGGCATGTTCGGTGCCCTCCTGCGCGAGATGAGCGGGCGCAACGAGTACTCGGTGTTCATCGACGACGCCACGCGGGAGCGCATCCTGCACGGGCTGTTCGACAACTTCTATGCCGATAGCGCGGCCGAGGTGATTTTCGACACCAACCGCAGCTGGTGCGAGAGGATGCCCGCGATTGAGCGGCTGTTCCCCGACGCAAAAGTCATTGCCTGCGTGCGTCAATTACCGTGGGTGGTCGACAGTATCGAGCGTCTCGTCCAGCGCAATATTTTCAGCCCGTCGGCCATCTTCAACTACAGCGCCGACGGCACGGTCTATAACCGCGCCAATGACCTTGTCGCGCAGGACGGCATGGTGGGTGCTCCCTACAATGCGCTCAAGCAGGCGTGCTACGGGGGGCAACGGGAACGCCTGCTGTTGGTGCAGTACGAAACTCTGACCAACGACCCGGCCAAGACAATGGATGCGATCTACGCGTTTCTGGGTGAGCCGCCCTTCGAGCACGAATTTGAACACATCGACTACGACGTCACCGAGTTCGACCAACGACTCGGCACACCGGGCCTGCACACGGTGCGGAGTCTGGTTAAGGCCGAAACACGCGAGACATTGCTACCGCCCGATCTGTTCAAACGTTTTGTCCACGACGATTTTTGGCGCGATCCGGCGAAGATTCCCGCCGGGCTGCAAGTCGTGTGAGGGATGAAGAGCGACCCGCGGGCTGATGTTGTCTCCCGCCAGTACGAGCGGCACAGGTATCCCCAACCCATCCAGGATCTTGAGAAGTGGTCCGCCAACAACTGGGAAATGTTCGACCCCAGCCACGCGCACCGGGTCTTGTGGCCCGACCGGGATTACAAGCCGGACCTTGACATCCTGATCGCAGGCTGTGGCACCAATCAGGCGGCGGTTTTTGCGTTCACGAATCCGCACGCCAACGTGGTGGCGGTCGACATCAGCCAGCCGTCGCTGGATCATCAGCAGTACCTCATGGACAAGCACGGACTGTCCAACCTGGAGCTGCACCGGTTACCGATCGAGGAATTATCCACGCTGGGAACCGATTTCGACCTGATCGTGTCGACCGGGGTCTTGCACCACTTGGCCGACCCGCAGGCAGGAATGAATGCCGTCGCGAGCTGCCTTCGACCCCATGGCGTTGTGGGCCTGATGCTCTATGCCAAGTACGGCCGCATCGGCATCGAGTTGCTGCAGTCCGTCTTTCGCGATCTGAGGCTCGGGCAGGATGACGCGTCGATCGCGCTGGCGCGGCGCACGTTGTCATTGCTGGCACCCGAGCACCCGGTGCAGAGCTATCTGAAGATCGCGCGGGACATGCAGTTCGACGCTGGGCTGGTCGACACGTTGCTACACGGTCGAGAGCGCAGTTACACCGTCGATGAGTCCATCGACCTGGTCGCCTCGGCCGGACTCGTGTTTCAGGGATGGCTGAACAAGGCGGCGTACTACCCGCACGATTTGTCTGCGCGGCCCAACGATGTCCACCTCGCGATCAATGCACTGCCGGAGCCGACGCTGTGGTCGGCAATGGAGCGTCTCCATACGGTCAACGCGTGCCATTTCTTCATGGCGTGCCGTCCTGAGCGGCCGAAGGAGTCGTACGCGATCGACTTCTCGACGCGGTACTGCCTGGACTACATTCCGTCGATGCGGATGCGGTGCGGGCTGGCCGGCGCCGAGATTTTCCGGCCAGGTTGGCGGACGGATCTCAGCGCAGCGCAGCTGCCGTTTGTGCGAAATATCAACGGCAACCGAACGATCAGAGAGATTGCCGGGTCGGTGGCAGCCTCTTCGGGGACAAGCTTGCCCGACGTCGAGGAATTCGCCCGCAACCTTTTTCGGTCGCTGTGGCGTCTCGACTTCATCGCGATGGCATTGAGTCCGGGTCAGCGCGCTAGCGCCCCCAATGTCTATTGACAAAGCTTATTCAGCGTCTTGATTTCCGAGTCGAGATCTTTTCGGAGCGGTTGTTGCTGCTCGTCGGTTGCGTCCGCCAGATAGTTGACACCGAGTTGTTCGATGGTGGCGGCCATGGCATTGGTTGCTTTCGCCAAGTCGGCCGGCGGTGCAGTTTGCGCGTCGAGCGCATCCCGCAGATACGCACCCCCGCCGAGGAGCGACAAGCGTGCGTTTGCCGCGATGGCGAAGTGGCCGCTCGCGTCATTGGGGTTCGGGATAGCCAGATGGGTGTTCGTCACCACGCCCTGATGCACGACCTTATACGCATCGCAGAGGTTCGTTTTGGCGTCACCTGACTGCGGGAACTGCGGCCCCGGGTGCGTCGGTCGCAGCCATGCCGCGATCGCGAGTCCCGCGGCGATCACAGCGATCACTGCGGGCAACCACGTAGCCAATCGCGACGAACTCCACCGGCGCCCGTGATTCTCGGGGCCTGGCTCTACTTCGGTCTCAGGGGGCGAGGAATGGGACACGCGGCGATGGTATCGCCCGCCGGAGGTTGCAACGGTGAACTCGCGAACTTGCTTCGGATTGCATGCGAAACGTTTTCGTTAGCAACGCTTTTCTGTTCACCTGTGCGCGGATTGACACCGCGGCCGCGCTCAGCGCTCCCCCATTCCCCCTTTCGATCTCCACAGCAACGAAGCTCGGCCGGTTGGTCCGGAAATGACCGGAGACCTTCCTCGGCCGGCCATCTGCTGGCTGAATGCAAGGGTTTTCCCTGTATCGGTTTGCAGCGCATTTCCCTACCGTCGAGGCTGAGTAAATCCTGAGATTTACAAAAGAAGCAGCAAAAAAGCACTCGGGTCTTCTCGGCTAGAGGGGTAGGCGATGGCTCGTCGACGCGGTAGCAAGCGGAATCGTGCTTCGCGTCAGGCGGGGGCGCACCGGCGGGGCGCGGGTCTGGTGGCAGTCGCGGGGGCGGCGTTGGCGTTCGGGATCGGTCCGCTCGGCTCTCCGCCGGCACACGCGGATGTGCTGGATGTGCTTGTGGATCCGATCGTTAATCCGCTGCAGCAAGCGCTGGCCGGGGCCGGAGATGCGATCTCGGCGATCGACCCCACTACGGGTCTGGATGCCCTAGCGGGTCTGGACGTGGGCGTCGTCCTGTCCGGGGTGGATGTTTCCGCGGTGGTTGATCCCTCGACCGCTCTATCTGGTGTCGACATGGCTAGCGGCCTGGACGTGGGCGCCGCTGCTGAGATGGTCGCGCCCCCGTTGTCGGATCCGCTAGCCCTCGCCTCGGCGGAACCGCTTGGGGCATCGGCGGATCCGTGGGTGGCGTCATTTGGGCACGGCGAGTGGTTCAACGACCACATCTATCTGCCGATGCACGACGACATGGAGCGCTGGATCGACAGCCCGTACGGCACCCGGGTCGATGACGTCATCAACCATGTCTCCGGGCACTACCTGATCGGCAATGGCACTGACGGCAGCGCGGCCGACCCTGATGGCGGCAACGCCGGACTGCTGTTCGGTGACGGCGGTAATGGCTACGGCTCGACCGGTGACGGCGGGGACGCCGGCTGGATTATGGGCAACGGCGGGGACGCCGGCAGCGCCAGCGACGGCGGCGCCGGTGATTCGGCTGCGCTTGCGTCGGCCGACCATAGCGGCGCGGCCGCGGCCGGTCCCCGCCCGTTCAACGGCGCGAACGGCGCGCACGGTGGCAACGCGGGGCGAATCTTCGGCAACGGCGGCAACGGCAACGACGGCGGCAACGGTTATTACGGCGGGCACGGCGGCAACGGCGGAGCCGGCGGCAAGGGCGGCAGCCTCGGTGGTGACGGCGGCAACGGCGGAGCCGGCGGCGACGGCGGAGCGGGAACCGCGAGTCATACCACCGGCGGGGCTGGCGGCAAAGGTGGTGCGGGAGGTGCCGGCGGAAAGGCCTACGACGGCGGTAGTGGTGGTCAGGGCGGCACCGGCGGCGCTGGCTACAGCCCCGCCGACGGCAGCCAAGGCGGGGTTGGGGGCGCAGGCGGGGCTGGTGGCGCCGGTGGCGCGGGCGGGACTGGCGGCGGTGATGGCGGCACCGGGGGCTCCGGTGGTACCGGCGGAGACGGCGGGACCGACAACACAGGCGGAGCCGGTGGAATCGGTGGAATCGGCGGCAAGGCCGCTACCGGCGCCAGCGCTGGTGACGGCGGGCAAGGCGGCGGCGGCGGGCAAGGCGGCGTGGGCCAGGCCGGCAAAGACAGCAGCTCCCCCACCTCCGGGCAGCTCGGCGGTCACGGTGGCGTCGGCGGTAAGGGCGGGGCCGGTGGACGGGCCAGCGGCACGAACAGCAACGGCGGTGACGGCGGGCTAGGCGGCCAAGGCGGCCAAGGCGGCGGCGGCGGGCAAGGCGGAACCAACACCGGCACGGCAAGTGGCATGGGGGCCAGTGGCGGCCAAGGGGGCCAAGGCGGTGCGGCGGGCGCCGGCGGGGCGCCGGGCGCCGGCGGTCGCGGCGGTGCGGCGGGCACCTACGGCACCGGCGGCCAAGGCGGTACCGGCGGCGGAGGCGGCACCGGTGGTCAAGGCGCCGACGCAACACTCGGCGACACCGGTGGTACCGGTGGCTCCGGTGGGACCGGTGGCATTGGCGGCACCGGCGGCTCTTCCGGGTCCGGAGGCACCAGCGGCGCCGGTGGCGTAGGCGGCCATGGCGGTGACGGCGGCGACGGCGGCTCCGGATACGCGGATGACACCACCAGCGACGCTATCGGCGGTAGCGGCGGAATCGGCGGAAATGGTGGCGCCGGAGGTACGGCCGGTACCGGCGGCACGCATTCGGGCAACGCAGGCATCTATGGCGCTGGCGGGGACGGCGGCAACGGCGGCGAAGCCGTTCTCGACAACTCCGGTTCCACGGGTAGCGCTGCCGGCGGAGTCGGCGGAGCAGGCGGTGTTGGCACCAACGGCGGAAATGGCGGCGGCGGCGGCGATGCGACCATCAGATACTCCGGCAATACCGGTAGCGCGACCGGTGGGCTCGGCGGAGCGGGCGGCATGGGCATCACCGGCGATGGTGGGAATGGCGGGAATGGCGGCTACGCCTCGATCGAAAACTACGGCTCTTCGGGTAGTGCCACTGGCGGGGCAGGCGGCGCAGGCGGCGCAGGCGGCACCGCCGGCGGGACGGGCGGCACCGGCGGCGCCGCGTCCAGCGATTACACCGGAACCTCCTTGGGCGGGGTCGGTGGAGACGGCGGAGCAGGCGGCGCCACCGGCGGCGATGGCGGCACGGGCGGGGCGGCGGAAGGCTATTACGACGGAAATGCCTTCGGTGGCGCGGGCGGAGATGGCGGCGCCGGTGTCACTACCGGCGGAGACGGCGGGACCGGCGGCCACGCGACCGGGGCTAACGCAACCGGCGGGGTCGGCGGTGCTGGCGCCGATTCGGCGACGGGCGGTAACGGCGGAGACGGGGGTGGTGTGACCGCCGGGGGCGGAACCGCCACTGGCGGTCACGGCGGAGCAGGGGGCTTCGGCACCACCGGTGATGGCGGGAACGGCGGAACAGGTGGCAACGCGTATAACCCCTATGGCAACACGGGTAACGCGAGTGGCGGAGACGGGGGAACCGGCGGCGACGGCGCTTCCGGCGGGATCGGCGGCGATGGTGGCCAAGTTAGTGGCCGGTCCGTAGATGGAAACAACACCGGGGGCGACGGCGGGGCAGGCGGCACTGGCCTGGCCGGTGACGGCGGGAACGGCGGCGCTGGTGGAAACGCGACTAGCGACCAGTTCGGACACGCCACTGGCGGCGACGGCGGCGCAGGCGGCACTGGCCTGGCCGGTGACGGCGGGAGCGGCGGCGCTGGCGGTAACGCGGACAACCCCTTCGGCACCGGAGGGACCACCGGCGGCGCAGGCGGCACCGGAGGCACTGGCATCGGTACGGGCGGGACCGGCGGAGACGGCGGTCACGCGTCCACTGGCCGCGACCTCTCGACGGATAGCGTCACCGGCGGCGCCGGCGGAAACGGTGGCGCCGGTAGCGACGGCGGAAGCGGCGGCATCGGCGGTGACGCGAGCACTGCCGGAACAGGAGCGACCACCGGCGGCGACGGCGGCAACGGCGGTGCTGGTACGCCCGGCGGCGGCGGTCATGGCGGCGATGGCGGTGACGCTTCCGCAGCAATTGCTGGCGTTGCCCACGGCGGAGTTGGCGGCTCCGGGGGTTCGGGCAACCCGGTAGGCCAGCCCGGCCTCCACGGATCGC
Source organism: uncultured Actinomycetota bacterium (assembly GCA_963822655.1). Classification (GTDB taxonomy): domain Bacteria; phylum Actinomycetota; class Actinomycetes; order Mycobacteriales; family Mycobacteriaceae; genus Mycobacterium. The sequence continues at coordinate 231,336 of CAWGIJ010000005.1, read as the reverse complement.
CGTAGTGAGTGCCCTGACTCACGTAAAAGACGATTCATCACGGCGTTCGTACCTCAGAAGCGCGAAAGCCCTTGCCTGCGAACGGCAATTGGCGCGGGCGCTCGAGCGGCACGCCATTGGGTCAAATCCGCGACGGATTCTCGACGCCTGCAGGTAATGTCGAACGCGGCCGGATGCCGCCGCCCCTCAAGATCGCGGTACTCCGCCCTGGCCCGGCAGAACCTGTTAACTTGAACCGCACCATCGGTCACCCCGCGGGTGCGGTCATGCGGAAAGGTTGCGCGTGGGTTCAGTCCTGCTCGTGCTCGCTGCGGTGTTGTTCATCGCCGCGATTGCCGTTTTCATCATCGCACTACGCCGTCCGAAGCAGCCGCAGAGCGGCCGCCAGGATCCGCTCGCGTTCGCCACTGCGGCACCGCAATTCGGACCTCGCCAGCTCGGTCCTGGCGCGATCGTCAGCCACGGCGGCATCGACTACGTGGTTCGCGGCTCGGTCACCTACCGAGAAGGGCCGTTCGTCTGGTGGGAACACCTGCTGGAAGGCGGGGACGAACCCATCTGGTTCAGCGTCGAGGACGACGACGGGCGGCTCAAGCTGGCGATGTGGACCGCGCGCAAGGACCTCCAATTGCAACCCGGCGGCCAACATATCGTCGACGGCGTGACGTACAACGAGTCGGAGCGCGGGCACGCGGGATACACCACCGAGGGCACCACCGGGCTGCCGGCCGGCGGCGACATGGATTTCGTCGACTACACCGACGCCGACGAGAAGTCGCTGCTGTCGTTCGAGCGCTGGGCGCCGGACATGCCGTGGGAGGTGTCGACCGGTAAATCAGTGCTGAGCGGCGAACTCACCGTCTATCCGGCCCCGCCACCGGCGTCCGAGTAAGGGCCGCCCGCAGTGCCCCTTCACCACTTGTCGGTCGCCCCTGTCGATGTACGCGGATCCGAGCTGGGGCTGGCGCTCAACACACCGACCCCGACCGCGTTGGCAACCTGGCGCCTCGATCACCCCGACGGCGGCGCGCTGGTGCTGGGCGTTTTGGGCGCATCGCATGTCGTCACCGTTGACCACCCGGATACCGTGTTCTCCGAACAGGTCTCGTGCGATATCGACGGCGAGCTTCCCGCCTCGACACAAGCGCCGGGTTATCACCTCGAGTCCCGCGTCGACCAGCGCGACGAGTCGGCGTTCCGTCAGCTCGCGGACGATCTGCACGAACGGTGTGCATCCGAAACCGGTTGGCTCGGAGGCTCTTTCCCGGGCGACCATGCCGCGCTGACCGCGCTTTCTGCTGAACCCGACGGCGCCGGCTGGCGTTGGCAGACCTGGCACCTCTACCCCGGGCCCACCGGCGGCACCGTCGTCCATACGAGCAGCCGGTGGCGACCATGAGCCGCCGGGCGCTGTTCGTGCTCGCCTTCGGCCTGGCCACCTCGTCGCTGCTCAGCTTGGTCTTTGGAGTCACGCTGCAGCACAAGAACATTCGCTCATATATTGCGTCGCACTATCAGGAGTATTCCCGCGATGCCGGCGGCACCCGGTATCTGTGCACAGGATCGCCGGTCCAGACGGCGAATGCGCTCACCGGTTACCAGAGCCCCGCCGCGCGTGCCTCCAACAGCGGGACCGAATATCTGCGCTACGACGATGCGATCGTGTCGGTCGGCGCCGACGGCACGCATCCGTGCAGCATCCGGCTCGAAGACCTGGCTGCCGGTTACAGCCACGGGTCGTTCATCTTCCTCGGCCCCGGGTTCTATCCGGGGTCGCCGTCGCGTGGTTCGGGTGGCAGCACCGGCGGCCCGGGCGGAACCAAATGACCTGCAGAAGAAGGAGATAGTCATGTATCTGGCAGTCGAGTTGGGAAATATCGACCTCGATCCGGTCCTGCAAGGGGCGCTGGCCACCATTTCCTACTTCCTGGTGGGCACCGCCGTCCTCATCCTCGGCTTCATTGTGGTCGACATATTGACCCCGGGAAAGTTGCGGCAGCTGGTCTTCGTCGATCGTCGCCCCAACGCCGTAATCATGGCCTGCGCCAACTACATCGCGGTGGCTGCCGTCGTCATCTGTGCGATCACCAGCAGCTACCGCCAACTCGGCCAAGGCCTTATCGGGGTTGCCGTGTACGGAATCATCGGCGTCGTCCTGCAGGGCATTGCCATCGCGGCGATGCACATCGTGATACCCGGCGACTTCCATGAACACGTCGACGAGCCCGAGTTGCATCCGGCGGCGTTCGCCACGGCCGTGATGCTGCTGGCCGTGGGAGGAGTCACCGCCGCCGCGCTGTCATGACATCGACTGAGCAACAGCCCGATACGACAACGCGCTGGCGGGCGGTGCTGCTCGCCGCGGTGGCGGCCTGCGCCGCATGCGGCATCGTCTACGAGCTCGCACTACTGACGCTGTCGACCAGTCTCAACGGCGGCGGCATCGTCGCCACGTCGTTGATCGTGGCGGGATATATCGCCGCGCTGGGCGCCGGCGCCCTGCTCGTCAAGCCGCTACTGCATTGGCCGGCAATCAGTTTCGTCGCTGTGGAAGCGGTACTGGCCATTGTCGGCGGACTGTCGGCCGCCGCGTTGTATGTGATGTTCTCCTTCGTTGGCGGGTCGCTGCTGATGCTCGCGCTGGGCACCGCCCTGATCGGTGCGCTGGTTGGCGCCGAGGTGCCACTGCTGATGACGCTGCTGCAGCAGGGGCGGGTCGCGGAGGCCACCGATACCGGCCGGACCCTGGCCAACCTCAACGCCGCCGACTACCTGGGCGCGCTGATCGGCGGGCTGGCCTGGCCGTTCGTCCTGCTGCCGCACCTTGGCATGATTCGCGGCGCCGCCGCCACCGGCATCGTCAATCTGATTGCGGCGGCGGTTGTTTCGGTCTTTCTACTGCGCCGGGTGGTCACCGCGCGACAGCTGGGAGCGGCGCTCGGCGCGCTGGCCTTGGCCTTGGCGCTCCTCGCCACGCTGTTGCTGCAGGCTCAGGACATCGAGACCACCAGCCGTCAGCGCCTGTACGCCGACCCGATCATCGCCTTCAAGCAATCCGCGTATCAGGAGATCGTCGTCACCCGCCGCGGCAACGACATGCGGCTGTATCTCGATGGCGGCCTGCAGTTCTCCACCCGCGACGAGTACCGCTACACCGAGAGCCTCGTCTACCCCGCCCTGGGCGACGGAGCCCACTCCGTGCTGGTACTGGGCGGCGGGGATGGCCTCGCGGCACGTGAGCTCCTCCGCTCCCCCGGCGTCGACAACATCGTGCAGGTCGAACTCGACCCGGCTGTCATCGAGCTGGCACGCAGCACGATGCGTTCCGCCAACGGCGGGTCGCTGGACAACCCGCGGGTGCACATCGTGACCGGCGATGCCATGACCTGGCTGCGCAACACAAAAAAGCCGTCCTTCGACGCGGTCATCGTCGACCTGCCCGATCCCGATACTCCGGTATTGGGCCGGCTGTACTCCACCGAGTTCTACGCATTGGTATCCCGCGTACTCACGCCCGGCGGGCTCATGGTGGTGCAGTCGGGCAGCCCGTACTCGACCCAAACCGCGTTCTGGCGAACGGTTTCCACGATCGCCGCCGCCGGCTACGCCGTCACGCCCTACCACGTGTTCGTCCCGACGTTCGGCGACTGGGGTTTCGCGCTGGCTCGGCGGGGGGACGTTGCCCCACGACCAGTATTGCCACGTGACGCGCCACCGCTACGTTTCCTGAATCAGTCAGTGCTGGACGCTGCAACGGTGTTCGCCGCGGACGTGCAACGCCGAACGTTGGAACCGTCGACGCTGGAGCATCCACGCATCGTCGAAGACATGCGCCATGGGTACGACTAACCGGCCCGCCTAAGAGACTCAAATCAATCAAAAATGTGCGCGCAAATCCTCATCTCAACGCGCTCTGAGGTCTAACTTAGCCAGTGCTAAGTGATTCTTATTTCCATTTATAAGGGGTTGGATGATGGCTGCTCGCAGGCGTTCACAGAGCGTGGGTCGTTCGGGCAGGTCGAAGGCCCGCCGTCGGACACGCGTGATCGGCATGGGCACCAGCGCGGGCGCGTTCTTGGCGTTGGGCCTGTGCCCGCTGGCCGCGGCGCCCGCGGCCCACGCCGACGAGTTTGGGCTCGACAGCATCATCGACCCGATCGTCACAGCGATGACCCATGTCGACCCGGCCCTCAGCATGGGCTTGGACCACTGGGCGGCAAGCCTGGATGCCACGTTGGCCTCGTTGTCCACCGCTGACCCGACGACCGGTCTGGACTCCGCCCTCGCCGCGGCCTCATCGACGGATGCATTGGGCTCGCTCTCCTCCGTCGCTGACCCGACGACGGGTCTGGACTCCGCCCTCGCCGGGGCCTCGTCGACCGAGACATTCGGCTCGTTCTGGCAAGGGCTGCAACAGGATTGGCTGGGCAGCACCTTCGGCAGCCACGTCGACACCGCGTTCAACAGCTGGTGGTTGGAGCACGCCGATTCGGCCGCGGCCTCGCCGGGGTGGTTGGAGCACACCAATGCGGCCGCGGCCTCGTCGACCGACACACCCAGCACGTTCGCGCAAGAGCTGCAACAGGAATGGATCAACAGCAACTTCGGACAACACGTCGACAACTACCTCAACAGCTGGTACCTGGACCACGCGCAGTCGGCCGCGTCCGCGGACTCCTGCGGAGTGATCTGCAACGGCGCGAACGGCAACGCGACCGACCCGAACGGTCAAGACGGCGGGACGATGTTCGGCAACGGCGGTGCGGGCTACACCTACACCGAGGCTACTAACCCTGACCCCGGCCACGCCATCAACGGCGGTGACGGCGGTGACGCCCTCGGCCGCGGCAGCGGCGGCGCCGGCGGCAACGGAATCGACGGCGGCGCCGGCGGCAACGGCGGCCACGGCGGCATCACCTCCGGCAACGGCGGCAACGCTGGCAACGGCGGCAACGGCACCGCGATGTCCAACCCGGGCCAGGGCGGCAACGGCGGCGACGCCCTATCGAGGAGCGGCCATGGCGGCGACGGCGGCCGCGGCGGTAATGGCTTCAACGGCGCCGCCGGCACGGGGGAAGCCGGCCAAAACGGCGCTATGGGTGGCGCAGGCGGTAGCAGCGTCAACGGCGTCGCCGGCGGCGGTGGCGACGGCGGCACAGGTGGAGCGGGCGGGACCGGCACTGCCGGCACCTTCGCCAACGGAGGCGACGGCATCGGCGGCGCAGGCGGGGCCGGGGGTAACGGCGGTGCGCACGGCGCCGAAGGCGTCAACGCGCGCGGCACCATGGCGCAGGGCGGCCTCAGCGGTTCGGGCGGCGCGGGAGGCGCCGGCGGTGTCGGCGCTGCGTCCGGCACAGGTGCGACGGGCGGCGCGGGTGGCGCCGGCGGCGCGGGCGGTGCCGGCTTGGGCGGTCCTCTCGAACCAGCAGTCGGTCGGCCTGGGCGGCGGCGGAGGTGGCGGCGGCGGCGGCGCCGAGATCAGGCGCCGGCCGACAGGCGGCAATCTCAGCGGAAGCGTCGCCGCGACGGGCGGTGCCGGTGGTGCCGGCGGCGCCGGTGGCACCGCGTCATCCACCGTCACGGCGGGCGGCGGACCGGTGGAAACGGCGGTGGCGCCCAGGTCTCGGCAGGCGACGGCGGCGCCATCTCCGGCGGTCATGCCGTCGGCGGGGTCGGCGGCGCCGGCGGTACGAACGGCGCACAGGGCGGTGATGGCGGCAACGGCGTGATCGAGTCCAACGGAGTCGGCAGCTTGGCGAGTGGCACCGCCACCGGCGGCGCCGGCGGGGCGGCCGCCAATGGCGGCGACGGTGGCGCGGGCGGCATGGGCACCATCCAGGCAGGCAGTCCCGATGGCTCCGCGCCTGGTTCCGCCATCGGCACGGCTACCGGCGGCGCCGGCGGTGTCGCAACCGGGTGCGGGCAGCGCCGGTGGCCATGGCGGCGACGGCACCATCACCGGCGTCAGCGGCGAGGGTCACACGGGCGTCGCCACTGGTACAGCCACTGGCGGCGCCGGTGGTGGTGCGAGTAACGGCGGCGTCGGCGGGGCCGGCGGAGCGGCTTAGCTGTCGGCCGGCACCTTCAACGGCTCCGCCCCCAGCGGCGGCGCGGTCTCCAGCGGCACCGCGACGGGTGGGGTCGGCGGCGCCGGCGTGGCCAGCGGCGCGCACGGCGGCGCGGGCGGCGCGGGCACGGTCTCGGCGACGGACAACGGTAGCTCCACCGGTAGCAGCGGCATCGGCGGCGCGGGCGGCGCCAGTGGGAGCGCTTCCACTGCGGCCGGTACCGGTACCGCCGGTGACGGCGGCGCCGGCGGTAACGGTACAACGACGGCCGACGCCACGACGATCAGCGGCGACAAATCCACCGGCGGCGCCGGTGGTGTCGGCGGCGCCGGTGGCGCGGGCATGACCACCGGCACCGCCCCCAACACTGTCACCATCAACGGCGGCGCCGGCGGCGACGGCGGCGCCGGCGGCAGTGCCACGAACCTCGCGGGCACCAGCAATACCGCTCTCGGCGGTGCCGGTGGTGCGGGTGGTGCGGGCAGTGCAGCCAGCAGCACCGTGGCCGGTACTAACGGCGGCGCTGGCGGAGTCGGCGGCAGCGCAGCCATCGGTCAAGCCGGGTCTGCCGGCACCATCACCAGCAGCACCGCGACCGGCGGCATCGGCGGAGCCGGCGGGGCCGGTAGCGCCACCGCAGCGGGCGGTGTCGGCGGCACCGGCGGCGCCGCTTCCGTCGACGCGCCCGCCAGCGGCGACTCCGTGGCGACCAGCACCGCGGTCGGCGGCGCAGGCGGGGCCGGCGGCACGAGCCTCGGCGCCGGCGGCGACGGCGGCGCAGGAAGCATCAACGCGACCACCGGCGGCGCGATCACCAGTGCCCACGCCAACGGCGGCACCGGCGGTGTAGGCACAACCGGCGGCCAAGGCGGTACCGGCGGCGAGGGCCAGGTCACCGCGATCCGGGACGGCCGGCACGGCGACGGGCACCGCGACCGGCGGCGGCGGCGGCATCGGCGCCGCCGGTCACACCGGCGGTGACGGCGGCGGCGGCACGATCAGCGGCGCTACCGGCGGCGACGCCAAGGGCACGGCCCTCGGCGGAGTGGGCGGCAACAGCGGGACCGGCGTCGACGGCGCCGACGGTGGCAGTGGTGGAGCGGGCTTGTCGGAGGCGACGGGTAACCGGCGCCGCACACAGCGCCACCTCGTCGGGCACTGCGACCGGTGGCGCCGGCGGCGCCGGCGGAAACGGCACCACGGCCGGCGCCTCGGCGGACAGGGCGGTGCCGGCGGCAACGGCACCATCAACGGCGGCAGCGCGAACGCCACCGGTGGTGCGGGCGGAGCCGGCGGAGCGGGTGGAACCACATCAGGCGCACTGGCGGCGCCGGCGCCACCGGCGGCAACGGCGTTACGACGGGCACCACTGCCGGCGTCGGCGGCAGTGGCGGGGCCGGCGGTGCCGGGAGCACCTCCGGCACCGGCGCGGGCGGAAGCGGCGGCAGCGGCGGCAACGGCACCGGAGCGACCGGAGGCAACGGCGGCAACGGCACGGCCGGCACCGGCAACAGCCCCGGCACGCCCGGGGCCCCCGGCGCCAACAAGCCGTAGCACGGCTTGGCGTCGATCTCGGCGCGGAGAACGCCGACTAACTACTCCGCGTCGAGTGCTGCCAGCACGTCGTCTGACAGGTCGACGTTGGTCCAGACGTTCTGCACGTCGTCGCTATCTTCAAGTGCGTCAACGAGTTTGAACACCTTGCGCGCGCCGTCGGCGTCGACCGGCACGCTAACCGACGGCTGGAAGCTGGCCTCCGCGGAGTCGTAGTCGATACCGGCGCCCTGCAGCGCGGTCCGCACCGCGACCAAATCGGTTGGCTCGGAGACGATCTCGAAGCTCTCCCCCAGGTCGCTGACATCCTCGGCGCCCGCGTCCAGCACCGCGGTCAGCACGTCGTCCTCGGACAGGCCGTTCTTCTCCAGCGTCACCACGCCCTTGCGGGTGAACAGGTAGGACACCGACCCGGGGTCGGCCATGTTGCCGCCGTTGCGCGTCATCGCCACCCGGACCTCACCGGCCGCCCGGTTGCGGTTATCGGTCAGACATTCGATGAGCACGGCCACCCCGTTGGGTCCGTAACCCTCGTACATGATCGTCTGATAGTCGGCGCCGCCGGCCTCTTCACCTGCGCCGCGCTTGCGCGCTCGCTCGATGTTGTCGTTGGGCACCGAGGTCTTCTTGGCCTTCTGAATGGCGTCGTACAGCGTCGGGTTTCCCGTGGGGTCACCGCCACCGGTGCGCGCGGCGACCTCAATGTTCTTGATCAGCCGGGCGAATTCCTTGCCGCGTCGCGCGTCCTTGACGGCCTTCTGGTGCTTGGTGGTGGCCCACTTGGAATGGCCGCTCATCAGCTACTACCTCTTCTGTCGCTCTCAGTTCCGCGTGACGAGTCTACGTGGGCGTTCATTCCTCACCGGCCAGCCTGACCAGGGGCAAGAAAATGTTGTCGACGATCTCCTCGATCACCTCCTCGGCGACCGGTTGCAACGTCATCAGCAACTCGTGACGAAACAGATCGACGGGTAACCGCGCAACGCGTCCGGTGACCTGGCCGGGCTGCAGCTCGCCACGGGCAACGGCGCGCGCAACCAACTCGTCCATGATCGCGTCGCGGCCACCCTGCACGTAGGCACTCAGTTCCGCGAGGTTCGTTCCCGCATCGGCGTAGAAGCCGCCCAGCCGAGTGAGCAGCTCTGTCACCAGCCTGGGCCGGACGTTGTTCGCCTCGCGCATGAGGGCAAGGACGTCGCCGCGCAGGCTGCCGGTCTCCGGGACGACCACCGGTTCGACCTTCGCCTGGTGTACGAGCGCCGCCAGCACCAGATCGTGCTTGCCCGGCCAGCGTCGATACAGCACCGCCCGGCTGGTCCCGGCGCGGGTGGCGACGGCGTCGATGGTGAGGTCGTCGTAGCCGCGCTCGGTCAGCTCCGCCCACGCCGCGTCGAGCAGCGCGGTTTCCAGCGCCTCGCCGCGCCGGCGCTGCGGCGCATCGCCTTTAAGAGACATTGCGTTTCCTATCCGAACGGGCTACGGTCCATTAGATACACACTGTATCTTATTGACGAGGAGTTGACATGCACATTTTGGTATCAGGTGCAGGTATGGCCGGGCTCAGCGCGGGCATCACCCTGGGCGCCACGGGTCACGACGTCACGATCGTCGAGCGGGCCGATCACTTGCGGGTCAACGGATCTCCGATCGACATCCGGGGCGAGTCACTCGAGGTCGCGCAGAAGATGGGCGTACTCGACGAGATTCGCGCCCGCCGGGTGGACATGAGCGAGCGCATCCAGTTCGTCGACAGCGACGGTGAGTTGCTCGCCGAACTGCCAGACACCGAATTCAACGACCGACCCGACGACACCGAGATCCCGCGCGAAGACCTCGCCCACGTGCTCCGCACCGCGTTGGACCCGCACCGTCCGCCTGGGCTTCGGCCAGTCGATCGCCGAACTCCACGATGACGGCAACGGCGTCGACGTGCGGTTTGCCTCCGGAGAGGGGCAGCGCTACGACATCGTCGTCGGCGCCGACGGCATGCACTCGGCCACCCGCCGCCTCACCTTCGGACCCGAGGACCAATTCCTGCGTCACCTCGGCTTCTACGTGGCCCTCGCGCAACTGCCCGACTACACCCAGCCCGACCGCCGCAATCCGATGTACAACACCCCCGGCCGCATGGCAGGCATCGCTACCTATCGGGACAAAGCGTTGGCGGTGTTCATGTTTCGTTCGCCGTGGATCGACTACGACTACCACGACCTGGATGCCCAGAAGCAGATCCTGCGGGACGCCTTCGCCGGCCACGCCGCATGGAAGGTGCCGAACTACTCGACGCCGCCACGCCGACAGCGAACTCTACTTCGACTCGGTCAGCCAGATCCGCATGCCGACCTGGCACCGCGGGCGCGTTGTGTTGGTGGGCGATGCGGCGCACTGCGCGTCTCCCGCTGTCCGGTCGGGGCACCAGCCTCGCCATGACCGGGGCCTGGCACCTCGCGGAAGCATTAAACGACCACCCGAATGACATTGGAGAGGCGTTCAATCAGTATGAGCGCGAACAACTTCCGCAGGTCGCCTACGCGCAGGGCACGGCCGGCCCCGGCGGGGATGTTCTGGTGCCCGCGACCCAGGGGGAGATCGACGCCCGCAATCAGCGGCTCGGTGCCTTGACGCCATAACGGGTATCTACCGCGAATGAACAAACCTCACGCCGTCATCTCCGGTGCCGGTATCGCCGGGCCCGCGCTCGCCCATCAGCTCAACGAACGGGGCTGGCGCACCACCATCGTTGAGCGTTTCCCGCAGCGTCGCGACGAAGGGCACAATATCGACGTGCGCGGTGCGGCGCGCGAGGTCGCACGGCGAATGGGTATCCAAGACGAGATCCGCGCCGCCAACACCACCGAGATCGGCATGCGATTCGTCAACGCCGATGGCTCGGTGGCCGCGTCCTTTCCGATGAATGGTTCGGGAATCAGCGGTCCGACTGCCGAATTGGAGATCCTGCGCGGCGAACTGTCCCGCATCCTGATCGAGCGCACGCGGGATAGCACCGAATACCGTTTTGACACTCAGATCGAGAAACTCACCGATCACGGCGATCACGTCACCGCGGCACTTATCGACAACACCTCGATCGATGCCGACCTCGTGGTGATCGCCGAGGGCCTGCGGTCACACACCCGCGATCTCGTAATGCCGGTCAGCGTGACCAATCTCGGCATGTACCTGGCGTACCTGACCTTGCCCCGCAGCGAGTCCGACGATGCTTGGTGGAACTGGCAGCGCAGTCCCGAGTCCCGCTCGATCCACCTGCGTCCGGACAACCTCGGGACCACCCGCGCCATGCTGGCTTTCATGTCCGACGTGAAAGGCCTGGAAGATCTGACCCGGACCGACCAGATCGCCATCCTGCGAAAGACTTTCGCCGATGCCGGCGGTGCGGCCGCGCGCATCCTCGAGCACCTCGACGACGCACCGATGTATTTCGACGCGCTCGGGCAGGTCCGGGCACCGCGGTGGACCAATGGCCGCGTGACCCTGCTGGGCGACGCCGCATTCTGCCCGTCGCCGGTCGGCGGAGGCGGCAGCAGCCTTGCCCTGATCGGGGCCTACGTGCTGGCCGGCGAACTGTCCCGCACCGACGACCTCCACGCCGGGTTGGCCGGCTATGAGCGGTTCATGCGTCCGCACGTGGCCGCAGCCCAGCAAGTCAGGCCAGCAGTGCTGCGACGGGCCAACCCACGGACCCGCGCGGGCATCAGCGTCTTGCACACCGGGGCCCGCCTCGTCGCAAGTCGCCCAGTGCGGGTCGCTATGGGTCTGGCGGGCAAGGCATTCGGTGCCGGCGCCGTCGAGAAACTGGTGCTGCCCGACTACTGACCTAGCCCGGTTTGATCCACCGCCACTGCATCGATTCCCAGGAGTGCGCGTCCGGCAGTGCGTCGTGGACCGCGGACACCACTCCCGGCCACCAGTCGGCTTCGTAGTCGTCGCCGGACAACCAACCGCCCGGCGCCACCTTCGGCGCCCACGCCTCGATGTCGGCCATGACGCTGTCGTAGTCATGCCGGGCGTCGATGTGCACCCAGGCGAAGGACTGGTCGGCGAACAGGCCCGCGGCGGCGACCGAATCGCTGATGATCAATTGAATGTCATCAGCCAATCCGCAGTTGAGGATGTTGCGGTGCAGGAGGCCGGCAAAGGTCCCTCCCCCGTGGTCGACGGCGTGCCCGTGGGCGTTGGTGTCGGTGACGCCTTCCGGTCCGCTTCCGCGCGCGGTGTCGATGCCGAGGATCTTGTTGCGCAGTCCGGCGGTTCGCACCACCTCGCCGAGCGAGCAGATGCTACGCCCGAGGTAGCAACCCACCTCGGCGAACCAGCTTCCGTCGGGAAAATGGGCGGCGGCCTGCTCTTGGTGGTGGCGCCACTGGAACCAGCCCGGGATGTCGTGCCAGGACTGTACGGGCGCGTCGAAATCCATGCTCACGCGTTACACCGCCATGCCCGGATTCAAACGCGGCGGGTCAACGATGCGGCGCGTTGGAGATCGGATTGTCGGGCGCGCCAATCGTCTGGCAGTACATCAACGCCGATCGGCGCGACACGTTGAGCTCCATGGTGCTCGGGTCGGACCCGTTCTTGTCCTTGAGCATCTTGGTGACTTCGCTGTCCTGCTTCTGCTCGTCCTGCGTCACAAAGTCTTTGCATTTGGTGCTGCCGCCGGTGTTGACGATCTTGGAGGCGGAACAACCACCAATCGAGAGCGCGGCGATCGCGATCGCCGCGGCTAGATAGCGCTTCATCGTTGACCTTTCTGGGACCCGGACTGCTATTACACCCCCCACACCGGTATCAAACATTGCGTAACGTGGAAAACGATGACCACGCAAAATCCGCTGCAGGCGGTTCGCGACGCTTTGGGCAGCAGTCTGTTCGAGATGGTCGCCGGTCCCGACGGGCCGTCCGAACGGGAACGCATCCACCACACGCCTGGGCCGAGGTGGTTCGACGACGACCGCCCGATCCGTCGCGTGCACGCCGACGCCTCGATGTTCGTCGGCGGGTTGCGGGCACTGCTGTTGCAGTCGCTGCATCCGCTGGCGATGGCCGGCGTGGCCGAGCACTCCAACTACCGCGACGACCCGTGGGGCCGACTGCAGCGCACCAGCATTTTCCTGGCCGAGACGACGTTCGGATCGGCGGCCGACGCGCAGCGCGCCGTCGATCGGGTGCGTGGAATCCACCGCCGGGTACACGGGGTCGCCGCCGACGGCCGGGCATACACGGCCACCGACCCGCACCTGCTGGAGTGGGTGCACGTCGCCGAGGCCGACAGCTTTCTGCGAGCGCACCAGTTGTACGGCGCCGCGCCGCTGGATCAGGCCGGCCGGGACGGCTACGTCGCCGATATGGCCGAGATCGCGGCCAAGCTCGGCGTCGAAGATCCGCCACGCTCCGAACGCGAACTGGCGCAACGGCTCAACGATTTCCGGCCGGAGTTGCACAGCACGGCTGCGGCCCGCGATGCGGCCCGCTTTCTGTTGCTGACGCCGCCGCTGTCGCTGATGGCACGCGCACCCTACGGTGTGCTGTCCGCAACCGCGGTGTCGATGCTGCCGTTATGGGCCCGAATCCCATTGCTGCTGCCCTACTTTCCGCCCGTCGAGGTGACGGTGGTGCGCAGTGTCGGCCGCGTCCTGGTCGGCGGTCTCCGGTGGGCGTTGCCGGCCCCCGGTGAGGTCAGCGCAGGCCGTTGACCATGTCGACGAACAACTGGTGAATGCGCCGGTCGTTCGTCACCTCGGGGTGAAAAGCGGTAGCCAGCACCGGACCCTGCCGCACCGCGACGGGGTGGTCCGCGGCCCGTGCCAGCACCTGCACGCCGGCACCGACCCGCTCCACCCACGGCGCGCGGATGAACACCGCATGCACTGGTTCGTCGAGGCCGTCGAACGCGATATCGCCCTCGAACGAATCGACTTGCCGCCCAAAAGCGTTGCGGCGCACGGTGATATCGATCGCAGACAGCGGCATCGCCTCACGCCCGGCCGTTCCGGCGTCGCGAATCTCACTGGCCAGCAATATCATTCCCGCGCAGGCGCCGTAGGCGGGCAGTCCGTCGGCCAGCCGGGCGCGTAGGGGTTCCAGCAGGCCGAGTTCACGCAGGAGATGGCTCATCGTGGTGGATTCTCCGCCGGGTATCACCAACCCGTCGACCGCCTCGAGTTCGTCGCGGCGTCGCACCCCCAGCGCCTCGGCTCCGGCATCACGCAGCGCCGCCAGATGCTCACGGACATCACCCTGCAGCGCCAACACGCCGACGCGCGGACCGCTCACGCGCCGGAGGGGCGGTATTCGCTCGAGAAGCGGGTCAGGCCCTCTTGCATGACGGCGGCGACCATCTCGCCGTACTGGTTGAAGATCTTGCCCTGGCACAGCGCGCGGCCGCCGGTGGCCGACGGCGAGGACTGGTCGTAGAGCAGCCACTCGTCAGCCCGGAACACCCGCATGAACCACATCGCGTGGTCAAGCGACGCGACCTGCAGGTGCTCACGCTCGTCGAGGTGGGTGACCTGCGCCGAGCCGAGCAGGGTCAGGTCGCTCATGTAGGCCAGCGCGCAGATGTGCAGCACCGGGTCGTCAGGCAGTGGGTCGCGGTGCTTGAACCAGACCTGTTGCTGGGCGGCCTTGCCCTGCACCTGGTGAACCTGGTGGCGCGGGACGATGCGGATGTCCCATTCCTGGAACTGCTTGAAGCCCTCGTCGTCGAACACCTTCATCGACTTGAGCCCCGGCAGGTCGTCCGGTGGCGGCGCCGACGGCATCACGTCCTGGTGGTGGATGCCTTCCTGGTCGGTTTGGAACGACGCCGACATGGAGAAGATCGTCTGACCATGCTGGATGGCATTGACCCGCCGGGTGCAGAACGACCCGCCGTCGCGCAGTCGCTCGACGATGAAAATCGTTGGCGCCGAGGAATCTCCGGGCCGGATGAAATATCCGTGCAGCGAGTGCACCAGGAAGTGCGGGTCGACGGTGCGCACCGCGGATACCAGCGACTGGCCGGCGACTTGGCCGCCGAAGGTGCGTTGGAAGTTGCCCTGCTCGGGGCTGAACACGCTGCCCCGGTAGATGTTGATCTCGAGTTGTTCGAGATCAAGGATCTTTTCGATCGACACGGACTGTTTTACCAGCCGCGCTGCGCCAGGCGATGCGGCTCCGGCACCTGCTCGACGTTGATGCCGACCATCGCCTCGCCGAGGCCACGGGACACCTTGGCCAGCACATCGGGGTCGTCATAGAAGGTGGTGGCCTTCACGATCGCCGCGGCGCGCTGCGCCGGATCGCCCGACTTGAAGATTCCGGAGCCGACGAATACGCCCTCGGCGCCCAGTTGCATCATCATCGCCGCGTCGGCCGGGGTGGCGATGCCGCCCGCGGTGAACAGCGTGACGGGCAGCTTGCCCGCCCGGGCCACCTCGACCACGAGGTCGTAGGGCGCCTGCAATTCCTTTGCCGCAACGAATAATTCGTCCTCCGACAGCGAACCGAGGCGGCGGATCTCTCCCCCGATCGAGCGCATGTGCGTGGTGGCGTTGGACACGTCGCCGGTGCCCGCTTCGCCCTTGGAGCGGATCATCGCCGCGCCCTCGTTGATCCGCCGCAGCGCCTCGCCCAGGTTCGTGGCGCCGCAGACGAACGGCACGGTGAACTTCCACTTGTCGATGTGGTGGGTGTAGTCGGCCGGGGTCAGCACCTCGGACTCGTCGATGTAGTCCACGCCGAGGCTCTGCAGGATCTGGGCTTCGACGAAGTGGCCGATGCGGGCCTTGGCCATCACCGGGATCGTGACCGCGGAGATGATGCCCTCAATCATGTCGGGATCGCTCATCCGCGACACCCCGCCCTGCGCGCGGATGTCGGCGGGGACTCGCTCCAGCGCCATCACCGCGACGGCACCGGCACCCTCGGCGATCCGGGCCTGCTCGGGTGTGACGACGTCCATGATGACGCCGCCCTTGAGCATCTCGGCCATCCCGCGCTTGACCCGCGCGGTGCCAGTCCGCGCGCTGCCATTCGCGCCATTCGGCTTAGCGCTTTCCACTGCTACCTCAATCGTTGGTGTCTGAGTGCCCGAATATCGCTCCCAGTCTAGTGGTCGAACACCAGCTGATTTCTTCGCGGCGGTCGAGCGGCGGCATCAACGAGTGGCCGCGTCGAGCAGGGTCACCGCGGCGGCCCTCGACGCGGCCGCGACATCGGGATCGCGATCCAACTGGGCGGCCAGTCCGCCACCGTCGAACAGCAGTTGCAGCTGACGCGCCAACACGGCGGGTTCGGCTGCACCGGCGTCGCGGGCGAGATCGGTCAACAGGCCGCGGATCTCGTTCCGGTACTGGTCGGCGGCCTGTTGGATCAGACCTCCGTCCGGCGCTTCCGCGCTGGCGCCGATGAACGCGCACCCGTGGAAATTCGGGTCGGCGAAGATCTTGGCCTGGGCGTCGAACACCGCCAGCAGCCGAAGCGCGGGATCGGTGTGCCGTTCGATGTCGCGGCGCAACAGGTCCACGGTCGCGCGGCGCCGGCCCTCGAGGTAAGCCTGAACCAGGTTCTCTTTGCTGCCGAAGGTGTTGTACAACGAGGCCTTCGCCACCCCCGCACGCTCGACGACGCGGTCGATGCCGACGGTCTGCACGCCTTCGGCGTAGAAGAGTTCGTCGGCCGCCCCGAGCAACCGCTCACGGGCGGACAGCTTGGCGCCGGTTGTCATGGCTGTTCATCCTCGATCCGCTCGAGCACCAGGACGGGAATCTCGCGAGCGCCCGCCTTGGCGCGATATTCGGGAAAGTGTGGCCAGAACTGCTCGGCAATCTCCCACGCCTGGGTCTTCTCGTCGCCGAATACCTCACGGGCCCGAAATCGGCCCTTCACCGCCCCATCCTGCACCCACACATCCGGATGCGCGGTCAGGTTGCGATACCACGCGGGATGGGCTGCCGCGCCGGCGTTCGATGCCACCGCAATGTAATTGTCGCCGTAGGGAATACGCATCACCGGGCTCTTGCGGATGGCCCCGGTGCGGGCGCCGGTCGTCGTCATGATGACCACCGGGCGGCCTTCCAGGGTGCCACTGTCGGCGCCGTCGCTCGCTTCGTAGCGGGCTACCTGGTCTGCGACGAGATCGGTCGCGCTCGGTACGTAGGTCTCGGTCATGGTCAGTCCTTTCCAGGTTTGGCGACGGCTCAGATCGCGGTGCGTCCGCCGTCGACGGGGATCAGTGCACCGGTGATGTAGCTGGCCTTGTCCGACGCCAGGAAAGCGATCACGTCTGCGATTTCTTTCGGCTGAGCCACCCGGTCGAGCAAGGTGGTGGCACCCAGGGCGTTGAAGAAGTCCTCGTCTGCGGCGTTGGTGTAGACCGGCCCGGGCGCGACGGTGTTGACGCGCACTCCCGACGGGCTGTACTCGGCGGCCCATGCCCGGCTCATGGTCGTCAGTGCCCCCTTGGTTGCGCCGTAGGCGGCCGAACCGGACAGCCCGACATGGCCGGCCATGCTGTCCACGCTGACGATGCTGCCCCGGCCACGCTCGGCCATCCCCGGCGCGAAGGCGGAAACCAACTGGTAGGCGCTGCGAACGTTGGCGGCGAACATCTCGTCGAAGGTGGCCTCGTCGAGCTGGTCGGTCGGGCCGAACCACGCGAATCCGGCGTTGTTGATCAATACGTCGACCGGGCCCACGGCGGCGGCAAGCTCGCCCGCGGCCCCCGACTTGGACAGATCGGCGGCAACGAAACGGGCCCGTCCACCGCGAGCCTCGATGGCCTTGACCGTCTCGGCGCCGCGAACGATGTCGCGGCCGTGCACGATCACCTCGTAGCCGTTGTCGGCGAGCGCCAATGCGGTCGCCTGACCGATGCCGGAAGTGGCCCCGGTGACCAGGGCGACGCGGGCGTTGGTGGTGATGGTCTCAGTCATGATGGCTCCTCGGAGTTGATTAGACCTGTCTGTCTAATACAGACAGTAGACAGACAGGTCTAATCAATCAATACTCGGCTGATGTGACCTCGCTCACGTGGGAGCGAGGTCAGCTTTCAGCGGATGGAGAGCAGCTGCCGCGGGCGATCCGGCGCGCCGGCCAGCGCGGCCGCCTCGGTGAGCAGCTCGGAGAGCTGAAGCGGGTACACCGTCTCTCCCGCGTCGGCCAGCGCGACGATGTCGGCAGGGCTGCACCACCGATGGCCGTGGATGTAGCGGCTCTCCAGTTCGGTGCGCCCCGCGATGGACGGCTCGAAGCGCCGCGTGCGGTACACGAAGAAGAATTCCTCGCTGTCGATCTCCGCGCCGTTGAAATCGAACACCGCGTCGCGCCGCCAGATCGGCCCGATCAGGTCGGCGGGCTCGACCCGCAGACCGGTCTCCTCTGCCAGTTCGCGAGCCGCGGCCTGGCCGAGCGATTCCGCGCCGCCGACCTGGCCTCCCACGGTGAACCACCACCGCGGCGTCGCGCCTCCGGGCGCGGCGGGATCGGATCCGCACAACAGCAGCACCGCGCCGCTCTCGTCGAGCAACACCACCCGTGCCGAGGTGCGCCGATCGGCGGGACGGTCGGCGTTTCGCAAGGCCTGCGAGCGTTCGGTGATCTCGAAATAGGTTGGCAGCTTGGCGGTTCCGGCCAATCGCAGCAGCCGGACCAGGCGTCGCTCGCGCAACGCGAGGGTGTCGCGGACCGCATCGTTGTGGAATCGGCGGGCCAGCACCACCCGGGCCTCGGTGTCGGCCAGCTCCGCGACCACCCCCGCAGGCACCGATGCCGGATCGACCATCGCCAACGCGGCGGCCAGCTCGTTCTCGCAACGCTCACGGTCCCGGCGGGTCGCGCTCTCGGCGGCGTCGGCGCGGGTCACCAGGTCCTTGGCCTCGGCATCCGAGTGGCCCCCGAGCGCGTTGGCCGCCACCGCCCGAGCCACCACCGCGCGACGGGCCAGCGCCGCGTCGAGCGCCTGCCAGGACAGGTCGTAACGCACGTGCAGGCGATCCAGCCTGTGAGCTATCCGATACGCCCAGGCGCCGAATCCGAGCAGCACCAGCATCAGCAGGACCAGCGCTGCGACGACGGCGACCGTCCACCACATCAGCTCGCAACCTCGACCTTGCTGCCCCTGACCGCGACCGTCTCGTACACCCGCATGATCTGGCTGGCCACCACCGGCCAGTCGTAGCGGCGCACCGCCGCCGCGCCGGCGTCGGCGTAGCGCTTGGCCAGCGCGTCGTCTTCGAGCACCGCGATCAAACCCTCGGCGAGTGCCGTGCTGTCGTCGACCGCGACCAGGCGACCGGCCTCCCCGCCGCGCAGCACGCGCCGGAAGGCGTGCAGGTCGCTGGCCACCACCGGGGTCTTGGCGGCCATGGCCTCGACCAGCACGATGCCGAAGCTCTCGCCGCCCAGATTCGGCGCGCAGTACACGTCGGCGCTACGCATCGCCGACGCTTTGGCAGCGTCGTCGACCTGGCCGAGGAAACGCAGATGACCGGCCAATCCGCCCACCTTGGAACGCAATTCGTCTTCGCTGCCACGCCCGACGATCAGCACCTGCACGCCGGGAAACCGCTTGACGAGCGTGGGCAGCGCTTCGAGGAGTACCGCCACGCCCTTACGGGGTTCGTCATAGCGGCCCAGGAACAGGACCGTCTTCGCCGGCCGCGGATACCCGTCGAGCAGTGGCGCCGATGCCATTGCCGCAACGTCGACCCCGTTGGGAATCTCCACCGCGTCCGAACCGAGCGCCTCCATCTGCCACCGGCGGGCCAGATCGGACACCGCGATGCGGCCGATGATCTTCTCGTGCATCGGCTGCAGCAGGCCGCCGAACACCTGCAGCATCAGCGACTTGGTGGTCGAAGTGTGAAAGGTGGCCACGATGGGACCCTCGGCGATGCGCAAGGCCCACATCGACACGCTCGGCGCGTTGGGCTCATGCAGATGCAGTACGTCGAAGTCGCCGTCGGACAGCCAACGCTTGACCTTGCCGCTGACGGCAGGGCTGATCTGCAGCCGGGCGACCGAGCCGTTGTAGGGAATCGGGACGGCCCGGCCTGCGGAGACGACGTAGTCGGGCAATGAGACCTGCCGGCCTGGCGAAGTCGGGGCCAGCACGCTGACGTCCTGGCCGCGCGCCCGCAGCACCTCAGCAAGCTGCAAGACGTGTGACTGCACACCGCCCGGCACGTCGAACGAATACGGGCACACCATTCCGATCCGCATCAGACTGGCCCTTGATCCCCGGGTCGCTCTGCTCCGGCCTGCCGGATCCCCAATCGGGCCTGGCGTTCCTCGGACAGATCCGCGAGCCACTGCGGCTGGAGCATGTGCCAGTCGGCGGGGTGCTCGGCGATGTTGCGGGCGAAGACGTCGGCCAGCGCCTGCGTGACCAGGCGGACGTCGCCGCTGGAACAGTCGAGCGGCGGACCGAACGAGACGCGGCAGTCGTCGCCGTCGTACCAACAGTGCACGGGCAGCAGAGCGGCTCCGGTGGTGATCGCCAGCTTCGCCGAGCCGGCCGGCATTCTGGTCGGTTCGCCGAAGAAGTCGACTTGGACGCCGTGGCGGCTGAGGTCCCGCTCGGCCATCAGACACACCACCTTGTTGGCCCGTAGCCGCTCGCTGAGTAGCGGGAACGGTGGCTGCTCACCGCCGGAGAGCGGAATAACCTCGAAACCCAGGCTCTCCCGATATTCGATGAACCGCAGGAACAACGACTCGGGCTTGAGCCGCTCGGCGACCGTGGTGAACTTCCCGTAGGTCTGAGCCATCCATACCCCGGCCATGTCCCAGTTCCCACTGTGCGGCAGCGCGGCAATGAGACCGCGGCCGCTGGCCAGCGCCGCGTCGATGTGCTCTGCGCCCGTTGTGGTTTCGGTCAGCTGTCGTCCGAGCGCCGCAAGATCCAGCGAGGGCAGCCGGAAGGCCTCCCGCCAGTAGCGGGCGTACGACGCAAGCGACGCGCGCATCAGGCTGCCGGGCACGTCCTCCGGCTCGACGCCGGTGATGCGGGCCAGGTTCTTGCGGAGTTGGTCCGGTCCCCCACCGCGTGACGCGTACAGCGCGCCGGCACCGAACATGTTGCGGGCCGCGAACTCCGGCATCGCCCGCACGGTCAGCCATCCGGCGGCGTATCCCCAGTCGGTCATGCGACTGCCGAGCGAAAGACTGCTGATGCCAGGCAGTTTCAGACCACCGGTCACGGCTCGCTCTCTCCGGACTTACCGGGCTGCGGCAGCGGCGTCGCCGCACCGGTCGAGTGCCGCACGGTGTGCAACCGCTGCGCGCAGGTGACCATACTGGCCGCGGCGAGCAGCCACATCGCGATCGGCAACGCCCACGGCAGCGGGTAGAACGGCAGGTCCGACAGACCCGCCCCGACCAGCACGATGATCAGCCGCTCCGGGCGCTCGATGAACCCGCCGTCGCCGCGGAGCCCACTGGCTTCGGCACGGGCCTTGACGTAAGAGGTCACCTGCGAGGTGACCAGGCAGATCAATGTCGCCACCACCAACGGCCGACTGCAGAGGCCGAACGCCGACCACCAGGCCAGCCCGCAGAACACCACGCCATCGCTGATCCGGTCGCAGGTGGCATCCAGGACCGCGCCAAAGCGGGTGCCGCCGCCGCTTTCTCGTGCCATCGCCCCATCGACCAGATCGAACAGGACGAAGAATGTGATCACCACGCTCCCGGCGAACAGCTTGCCGGTGGGAAACAGGGTCAACGCGGCCAGCACCGCGGCGGCAGTGGCAATGATGGTGACCCCGTCGGCGGTGAAGCCGGCGTGCAGGAATGCCCGCGCCACCGGGTGGGTGACTCGGGCTACCCCCTCGCGGGATAGAAGCTTGCTCATGACTGCTTGGCCCACTCCGTGGCCAGCAATTGACGAGTATCGCGTAGCAATTGCGGGATCACCTTGGAGTCGCCGATGATCGTGATGAAGTTGGCGTCGCCGCCCCACCGCGGCACCACGTGCACGTGCAAATGCTCGGCGAGCGAGCCGCCGGCCGAGTGGCCCAGGTTGACCCCGACGTTGAAACCGTGTGGCCGCGAGACGTTCTTGATGACGCGAATCGCCTTCTGAATGAACGCCATCAGCTCGCTGCTCTCCGGCTCGGTCAGATCCTCGAGTTCGGAGAGCCGGCGGTACGGAACCACCATCAGGTGGCCCGGGTTGTACGGGTAGAGGTTGAGCACCGCGTACACGAGCTCGCCTCGTGCCACCACCAGACCGTCCTCGTCAGACAGTTGCGGGATGTCGGTGAACGGCTGCTCTTTGTCGCCGTCGTCCTGCTTCAGCGGCCCCTCGGCCAGATAGGTCATCCGGTAGGGCGTCCAGAGCCGCTGCAGGTGGTCGGCTTCGCCAGCGCCCCGATCCACGATCGAGTCGTCAGCCATGACTGCTCACCTTGACCAAATCAGCTGTGGGAATCACATTTTCGCGGTCCGCGATCCACCGCTTGATGACGGCCACCGCCTCGTCCCGCGGCACCCCGTTGATCTGGGTCCGGTCGCCGAATCGGAAGCTCACCGCGCCGGCGTCGACGTCGCGGTCGCCGGCCAGCAGCATGAACGGCACCCGCTGATTGGTGTGATTCACGATCTTCTTGGCCATCCGGTCGTCGCTGGCATCCACGTCAGCCCTGATACCGTTCGACTTCAACTGCGCGACAACATCTTTCAGGTAGGGCACGTGGCCGTCGGCAACGGGAATGCCGACCACCTGCACCGGCGCCAGCCAGGCCGGGAAGGCGCCGGCGTAGTGCTCGGTGAGGATGCCGAAGAACCGCTCGATCGATCCGAACAGCGCGCGGTGGATCAACACCGGACGTTGCCGCGAACCGTCGGCGGCGGTGTACTCCAGCTCGAACCGGTCGGGCATGTTGAAGTCGAGCTGGATGGTGGACATCTGCCAACTGCGGCCCAGCGCGTCCTTGACCTGCACCGAGATTTTCGGCCCGTAGAACGCGGCGCCACCCGGGTCGGGCACCAGCTGCAGACCGGAGCCTTCGCCCACCTCGCGCAGGATGTCTGTTGCCTCGTCCCATAATTCGTCGGAGCCCACGTACTTCTCGGGGTCCTTGGTGGACAGCTCCAGGTAGTAATCGTTGAGCCCGTAATCGGCCAGCAGATCGAGCACGAACCGCAGCACCGAGGTCAGCTCCTCGCGCATCTGCTCGCGGGTGCAGTAGATGTGCGCATCGTCCTGGGTCATGCCACGCACGCGGGTCAGGCCGTGGATCACACCGGACTTCTCGTAGCGGTACACGCTGCCGAACTCGAAGAGCCGCAACGGAAGTTCCCGGTACGACCGTCCCCTCGACCGGTAGATCAGGTGATGCATCGGGCAGTTCATCGGCTTCAGGTAGTAGTCCTGGCCGGGCTTGCGCACGGTGCCGTCTTCATTGAACTCGGCGTCGAGATGCATCGGCGGGTACATGCCGTCGGCGTACCACTCCAGGTGGCCCGACGTGACATAGAGATGCTCTTTGGTGATGTGCGGGGTGTTGACGAACTCGTAGCCGGCCTGCTCGTGCTTGCGCCGTGAATACTCCTCCAGTTCGCGCCGGATGATCCCACCCTTGGGATGGAAAACCGCTAAGCCCGAACCGATTTCATCGGGGAAGCTGAAGAGGTCGAGTTCGACGCCGAGCTTGCGGTGGTCACGCTTCTGGGCCTCTTCGAGGAGCTCCAGGTGACGGTCGAGCGCCTCTTGGGATTCCCACGCCGTGCCGTAGATGCGTTGCAGACTGGCGTTGTTCTGATCGCCGCGCCAATAGGCCGCCGAGCTGCGGGTGAGCTTGAACGCGGGGATGTGTTTGGTGGTGGGGATGTGCGGACCGCGGCACAGGTCACCCCAAACCCGCTCGCGGGTGCGGGGATTCAGGTTGTCATAGGCGGTGAGTTCGTCGCCGCCGACCTCCATGACGTCGGGGTCGCCGGACTTGTCGTCCACCAATTCGAGCTTGAACGGCTCACCGGCCAGCTCCGCGCGGGCCTGATCCTTGGATTCGTAGACCCGGCGGTCGAACAGCTGCCCTTCCTTGACGATCTGGCGCATCCGCTTTTCCAGCTTGTCCAGATCCTCTGGGGTGAAGGGCGCTTCGACATTGAAGTCGTAGTAGAAGCCGTCGGTGATGGGCGGGCCGATGCCGAGCTTGGCGTGCGGAAACAGGTCCTGCACCGCTTGCGCCAACACGTGCGCGGCCGAGTGCCGGATCACGCTGCGTCCATCATCGGTATCGGCGGCCACTGGGACGACGTCGGCGTCGGCGTCGGGGACCCAGCTCAAGTCGCGCAGTTTGCCGTCGGCGTCGCGCACCACCACGACCGCGTCGGCGGCGCCGCGGCCCGGCAGCCCGGCCGCGCGCACCGCGGCGGCCGCGGTCGTCCCGGCAGCCACCCGGATCGGGGCTGCTGGGGCGGGGTGTGCGAGGGCGGTCATCGACGCGGTCTCCATGGCTTTCGGGTGTTCAAACGGACCCGACCATGCTATCGGGGCGGGTACGGCTGAAGGGTGCAGCCTTAGGGCTGGCCCGGTTTGAGCAGAACGAACAACGCCTCGGCATCGGCGAGAACGGTGTCGCCGTCGCTCAACCGGCCGCAGACGAAGATCTTGCGGCCCTCCACCCGGTCGACGCCGGCCGAGATGTCGAGCTTCGTTTCGATCGGCACGATCTGCCGATAGTTGACGTGCAGATACGCGGTGCGCTGCCGCGGTCCGCCGGTGAGCACCGATGACGTCAGGCCCAGCACGGTGTCGAACAACATCCCGAGGCAGCCGCCGTGCACGGCGCCGTTTCGACCGAGATGGAAGCGGGCGAACCGTGCCCAGCCCTCGATGCGACCGTCGTCGGTCTTATGCGCATTCATCGGAATGGTGAGGATGTTGCCGCGCACCGGCAGGTCCATCCGTCGGCCCGACGGCGACTGCCATTCGTCGGTGTCGAACGGGGTGAGCAGGTCCGACAGCTTGTCCAGCAGGTCGGCTGCCTCGGTGATCACCTCATCGGGGGCGTCGACGGCACGGGCGTGATCCTGCAGCGCGCGAACGCCGTCGATGAACCGGCCGTAATCGGATCCGCCCTGGGTGCTCGGGTCGGGCGGGTTGAATCCCCCGCCGGGGTGCCACGCGTCTCGGGATGCCACCCGATCACCGTATTGCGCAGCGCCGAACCGCCCTTAGTTGACCTTGCCCTCGCCGAGCGCGCTCAGTTTCTCGAACTCGTCGTCGCTGAGTTCGATCTCGGCTGCGGCGACGTTCTCTTCGAGGTGCGCCACGCTGGAGGTCCCCGGAATCGGCAACACGACCGGTGAGCGCTTCAGCAGCCAGGCCAGCGCCAGCTGCGACGGCTTGGCGTGGTCGTGCTCGGCGCCCAGCTTGGCCAGCGGGCCGTCGGCGGCCGCCAGAGGGCCGGCGGCCAGCGGGAACCACGGGATGAAGCCGATCCCCTGCTTGGTCGACTCGTCCAGCAGCGCCTCGGCGTTGCGGGTGTTCAGGTTGTACATGTTCTGCACCGACACGATCGTCGCGATCTTCTGCGCGGCGTGCAGCTGGTCGACGTTGATCTCCGACAGCCCGATGTGGCGGATCTTGCCCTCTTCCTGCAGCTTCACCAGCTCACCGACCTGATCTTCGAGCGGGAACTTGTCGTCGATGCGGTGCAGCTGGAACAGGTCGATGGTGTCGACGCCGAGGCGCCGCAGGCTCAGCTCGGCCTCTTGGCGCAGGTACGACGGGAAGCCCAGCGGGACCCAGACGTCCGGCCCGGTGCGCAGCAAGCCGGCCTTGGTGGCGATGACCAGCCCGTCGTAGGGATGCAACGCCTCGCGGATGATCTCTTCGGCGAAGTACGGGCCGTAGGAGTCGGCGGTGTCGATGAAGTTGACCCCGAGCTCGGCCGCGCGCCGCAGCACGCGAACCGCTTCGTCACGGTCGGCGGGCGGGCCCCACACGCCCTTGCCGGTGAGGCGCATTGCGCCGTAGCCGAGGCGGTTGATCGCGAGATCGCCGCCGAGAGTGAACGTTCCGGATGCTTGAGCGGGAGCTTGGGTAGTCACTCCGCCGACCGTACGCCTGCCCGCAGAAGCCGGCCACGCCCGCGTGGCAAGCTGAGTCGGTGGATTTGCAGACGATTGCGCAGTTGCCATTCACCTACCCAGAAGTCGGTGCGACCGCAGGGCCCTTCCCCCCGGGCTACAAGCACATGGGCTACGCGGCCCACATCGGCATGGGTCAGCTCCGCTTCGAAGAGGCTGCCGACGCGGTCATGCACTGGGGCATGCAGCGCGGCTCCGGACTGCGGGTCGAATCGAGCAGCGAGAGCATCGCGGCGGGCGCGGTCGTCGTGGTGAAGATGTTGGGTTTCCTCAAGGCACCGTGCCGGGTGGTCTACGTCGTCGACGAGCCGCATGTGCGCGGTTTCGCCTACGGCACGCTGCCCGGCCACCCGGAGATCGGCGAAGAGCGCTTCGTGGTCCGCCACGATCCCGTCACCTCCGCGGTGTTCGCCGAGGTGTCGGCGTTCTCGCGGCCGGCGACGTGGTGGGCCAAAGCCGGCGGGCCGTTCACCGCACTGATGCAGCGGGTGATGAACAAGCGCTACGTGCGGGCGGTCTAAGCCCAGCCCGCCAGGAGCTCGTGCGCACCGGTGCACAGTCGGTCGATGACCTCGCCGACGGGCGCGGCGTCGGTGACCATCCCGACGCCCTGGCCCGCGTCGACCGCGGCGATCCGTCGGTCGTCGGCGGCGGTCGCGCTGGCGAGTTCGGCTTCCGCGTCGGCGTCCACGGCCAGGGCATCCTCGTGTCCGGTCCACCGCTCGACGAAGTCGTTGCGCAACACGCGGGACGGAAACCGCTCGGCCCACGGCAGATGACGGGCGATGTCGTACACCCGCGTGCTTTCGGTGTCGGTCTCGCGGGCCTGGATCAACGCGCTACGACCGGCGTCGCTGATGAGCGAATCGATCGATGCCGACAGGCAGGTGCCCAGCCACGCCCCGCTGGCCCCCGCCGCGAGTACCGCGGCGAGGCTGCGCGCCGAGGCGATACCGCCGGCGGCCAGCACCGGCACCGCCACGGCCTCGAGTACCGCGTCGAGCAGCGGGAGTGTGCCGATCGTCGCTTCGCCGTGGCCGCCGCCTTCGCAGCCTCGGGCCACCACCACGTCGATGCCGGCGTCTTGCGCCCGTCGCGCCTCGTCGCCGTTGTAAACCTGTGTGGCAGCGGCGATTCCGGCGTCGTGAACCCGACTGACCCACGACAGGTCCGTGCCGAAGCTGACCGAGATCAGCACCGGACGCGCGGCCAGCGCGGCGTCGAAAAGGCCCGCTTCCTTACGCATTACCCAGTCCACCAAGCCAATTCCGAATGTGCCGGCCACATAGGGCAGTTCGGTGTGCAGCGACGCGACGGACCCGGCAGTGCCCATGCCGACCATGCCCAGCCCCCCGGCCGCGCTCACCCCGGCGGCCAGCCGCCCGCCGGCGACACCGCCCATCGGGGCGTTGACGATCGGCACCCGCAGGCCCATCGACCGAGACCATGGCGTCGACAGCATCTGACTACTGAACGTCCTTCACTACGGTGAGCAGAACCGCTGAGTCCTCAAGTGCCAGCAGTGAATGCCGGTGCGAAGGGATCGTGACGCAGTCACCCTGCTCGCCATCCCATGTGTCGTCGCCGGCATTCAACCGCACCCGCCCCTGCAGTACCTGCAGTGTCGCTTCGCCCGGGCTGTCGTGTTCGGCCAACTCGCGGCCGGACGCCAGTGCCACAACGGTTTGGCGCAGTTCGAGCGCATGACCACCATGGATCGTGTGCGAAGCGCGACCGCTGTGCACTGTCCGGGCCTGCGCTAGCTGTTCGGCGGCCAGGTTGGTCAGAGAAACGGAGTCCATGTTCAGTCCTTCGGTTGGCCACGACAGTTAGAACCTACCTAGTGGGATAGCAGAAGAACACCGCCGGCAACCAGGGCGAGCGACTTGATCACCTCGAGACCAACGTAGACCAGATGTCCGCGCGACCGGGGCGCGTCGAGTCCTGCCAGCACTTGATCGGAACGGCGAGTTAGCCGCGGCCGACAGCGACGATCTGCAACGCCAGCACGACACAGGCGATCACAAGCGAAGCCGTCGCACATACCGGCGGCGGGCGAACGACGATGGCTGCCAGAATGACGATCGCAATCATGACTTCGACGGCATTGAGTGCGCGAAAGACGAGTCGCCCGATACTCAGGCCGATCTGCAGTGTGACGTTGGGTGCACGGAACTTCAGGGGTGCCTCCAGAAACGAGATCGCCACCACCATTCCGAGCCAGAGGAAGACGAACGCGACCGCCACGGCTCCCGCGGGTCTCACCTCGGGTACTCCCTACTTCGAATCTATTGAACGTCAGCCTCTTCGAACACTCGCTGCGCCACCCGAAACGCGGCGTTCGCGTCCGGCACCGCAGTAGACCGCCGTCTGCAACAAGACCTCTTTGATTTCGTCCCGCGAGAGCCCATTGCGCAAGGCGGCCCGCAGGTGCAGAGCGAGTTCGTCGTAGTGCCCTCGGGCAATCAGCGCGGTGAGCGTTACCATCGACCGGCTGCGCCGATCCAGCCCGGGCCGTGTCCAGATTGTGCCCCAAGCGAATTGGGTGACGAGCTGTTGAAAGTCTTTGGTGAAAGCGGTGGCATGTGAACTCGCCCGCTCAACGTAACTGTCCCCGAGCACTTCTCGACGCACTGCCATGCCATCGTCGTAACGGCCAGTGGTCATGTGACTCCCAGTCTTTACAGGGCCCGCAACATCGACTTCCTGCCCCTGACCCGAAGCTTGTGGACGGTCGACTCGCGTAGCTGCTCAATACGGGATGCCATTTTGTCACCAAGCTCGACGAGCTCCTCATCGGTGATTTTCACCGAAGGCGGGACTGGGATCATGTCGCGCTCCTCCTCTTCGGCGTGTGCCTCCAAAACGGTTGCGAACGAATGCCATTCGTCGTCATAGCTCGGCGCGGACGGCGGGGTGCGCAGCAACACCGAGAGCTGATCGGTGACCTGGCGATGCTCGGCATGCGCAATGGCGATCAACGAACTAGCTGCCGAGAGAGCCGGGTAGTAGAGGTCGTCCTCGATCCTGAAGTGGATGTCCAGCTCGACCAGGAGATCGTCGAGGTATTCCTGGCGCTCAGCGGCAACGGCCGGGGTGTCCGAAATTTTGTGCAGCAGCCCCTTCAACACCTTGTGGTGATCCTGCAATACCGTGTACGCGTTCATGCATCGGCTCCTTTCGCGCCCGCGAGCACGCGCCGCCCGGCCCCGCGCAACTCGATCATCCCGTTGTTGACCCGTGTCTGATAGCGCGGCAGCGGCGCCGCCGACGGACCGCGCAGTACCGCGCCCGAGCAGATGTCGAACCGCGAACCGTGCCAAGGACATACCAATCGACCGCGGTCAACCCAGCCGTCACTCATCGGTGCGGCCAGGTGCGGGCAGAACTCGCCGAACGCCCCGACTTCTCCGTTGTCGCCAGTCCTGCACAGCACAACACCGACGCCGGCCACATCCACCCGCTGCGGCTTACCGTTAATCAAAGAGTCCACCGGCAGCACCGGCGTCCAGTCCGAAACCCGCAGACGCTGTCCAGATTGGTCGACGCCGACACCCGAGGCGAACACCAACGCACCGCCGAGGTAGCTGGCACTTGCCGTGACGGCGTAGCCGACTGCACTCGCGACGACCCCGGCGCGGTGGCGGCCGCGGCGGCGATCGACCCAAGACTTGATATAGAGGCCGGTCGCCAGCCCATTCAGCGTGCCGTGCACCAACCCGACCCGGCGGTCCTTCTCGTGCGTGTGCTGCCAGTCCGCCATGCCGGTGACCGCGGATCCCAGATTGGCCAGAATTCCCAGCCCAAGCGCGCGCGTAGCGAATCGCGCCGCCTCAGCGGGTGCCGGCTTGCTGCGGGCGGGCAGCATGCCGAGCGCGTCCAGTGCGACCGTGGTGCCGATGGCTCCGCTCGTCAGCGAAGCCAACGGTGGATGAACGGGATGGCCGAGCCACACGCCATTCAAGGCGTTGGCAATGCGATCCCGCCTGCTGCCCAACGAGTTGAACGCAATCCCGATTAGGTGCTCTAAACGGTAACTGGGCCGGTCAAGCCAGCGCTGGCGCCCGATCGTGGACAGCATCACCTCCGCCGGGTTGCGCGAACCGCTGCCAGGAGACGCCTCAGTCATGGTATCCGTCCTTTCTCGGTGATATCCGTAACCGAACGTTACGTGGCATAGCGGTGAAATGTAGGGGCCGAATGCCGCTCGGCAGCGAATTCACAGAAATACGCCCTTGCGGCGAAGTCTGTTGTCATACAGCATTTTCGGCGCATTGAGTGTTACACACCGTTATAAAGCAACCCGATGCGACCGAGAAATCAATTCGGGCACAGACTGATCGGGAGCCGAAAGGACGTTCAACAGGGCCCGAAGGGGCTGCCGCAATACCGAAAAGCCTGGTTGCCGCCGCGTCCCGCAGGCCGGTCGGGCATCCTTTACCCATGACGGTGGATGCCCTACTGCAATCGATTCCCCCACTGGCCGTGTACGGCATAGTCGGGGCGGTCGTGGGCGTGGAAAGCCTGGGTATTCCGCTCCCCGGCGAAATCGTTCTGGTCAGCGCTGCACTGATGTCATCGCGGCACGAGTTGGCGGTCAATCCGATCGGAGTGGGCGCCGCCGCAGTGCTCGGAGCCGTGATCGGCGACTCGACCGGCTACACCATCGGGCGCCGCCTGGGCCTGCCGCTGTTCGACCGGCTGGGCCGCCGCTTCCCGAATCACTTCGGCCCCGGACACGTGAAGTTCGCCGAGGGGCTCTTCGAGCGCTGGGGATCGCGCGCCGTGTTCTTCGGCAGGTTCGTCGCGTTGCTGCGGATCTTCGCGGGACCACTGGCCGGTGCGCTGCAGATGCGCTACGCGAAATTCCTGTTCGCAAATGTCTCGGGCGCGCTGTGCTGGGCCGGCGGCACGACCGCGTTGGTGTACTACGCAGGCATCGCAGCCGAACGCTGGCTGACCCGCTTCTCGTGGATCGCACTGCTCGTCGCTGTCGTCTGCGGGGTGATCGCGGCAATAGTCCTGCGGGAGCGCACGTCCCGAGCGATCGCCGATCTTGAATCCGAACACACGGAGGAATCCGACCCGTCGACGGCGTAAAACCCGTTAGCAAGGTCAACGTTTCTCGCATTTTTCCCGCCCTGCGCGGCTCAGCGGGCTCTAGTAAAAAGTATTCCCGATTTTCCACATTCGTCCCAAATTCTGGCCGGAATTACAGGACGCGAGTATTGACACTTGCCCAATATCGTCCCGTTGGACTCAAATCCCCGCGGTGGTATGGCCGGCCGCATCTCACCAGCCCCACCCGCACCCCTCAAAACTTGTGTCTACGTTGATTTTTGACCATTGTCGGCGCGCTGCGCCGGGGCCTGCGTCCGAGGCTTCCCGCGACCCTCTTAATCAACATAAGTTCGCTCTTATATTGACGCTTCCCCGTGTTACACACGCAATTCTCAGGGGGATCCGCATGGACACCACCGATATCCGACTGTTATAAAGGTTATATCCACTAATCGAGGTCGGTCTTAAGCTTCCAGGGCAGGCATCCATATCAAGGCGCGGGGCGCCTGTGGATCAGGAGCACCATGAGCACTTTTCTGATGGCCGACCCATCTTTTCACCCGTTGATGCTGAGCAGTCGGTTGATTTCCGAACTCTCACAAGCACGTAGCACCTTGCGGGCCACCACCGAACGCACCGGCTTCGCCGTAATCGTCAACGCAGGCGGAGAGCTGGACGCATCCAACGACGCCACGTGGCGACGCCTGCTGAGCGAAGCGTCCGCGGCAGCAGGCCCTCCCGGTCCCCTCGTGATCGATACCAGCGGTCTGGACTTCATGGGTTGCTGCGCATACGCGGCGCTCGCCGAGGAGGCGGAGCGCGCCCGGGCGCGCGGCGTCGAGATGCGATTGGTGAGCCACCAGCCGGTCGTCGCGCGGATCGTGCGCGCCTGCGGCATGAGTGAACTGCTGCCGGTCGACCGCAGCGTGGACGCCGCGCTGTCCGCCTACCTGGATATCGACTGAACCCTAGGTCGGCAGTCCGAAGAGCTGAACCACGCCGTGGTCGCGTCCCGCCGTGTACCCGCCGTCGACGGCAATCGCCTGACCGCTGACGAATGACGCGTCGGGCGACACCAGGAACGCAGCCATCGCCGCGACTTCTTCCGATCGGCCCATCCGTTGCAACGCGTGCTCCTCGGTGATCGACGCGCGCGGCCCCTCCATTCCTGGCAAGCCGAATACGCTTTCAGTCAAAGGGGTTTCGATGAAGCCGGGGCAGATGGCGTTGGCCCGAATGCCGCTGGGCCCGTAGTCGAGCGCGATGTTCTTGGTGAGCAGGACGACGCCACCCTTCGCAGCGTTGTAGACGCTGCCACCGGCGGTGCCCTCCAGACCTTCCACGCTGGCCAATGTGACGATCGAACCGCGTTCGCCGTCGATGCGGGGTTGGTCGATCATCCGGGCCAGGGCCGCTTTGGCGACGAGGAAGGTGCCGGTGAGATTGATCGCGATCACCCGTTCCCATTCGGCGCGATCCAGCAGATGCACCGGTCCACCGCCGGCGACCCCCGCGGCGTGGACAACGCCGTCGAGTCGGTCAGGTACGGCGGCCAGCACGCCCGCGATCGCGGCCTCGTCGGTGATATCTGCGGCGACGAAATGAAAGTCCGGCCCCAGATCGGGCGGCGGCGCAATATCCGCTCCGACGACACTGCCGCCTTCGGCCAGTAGACGCTCCGCGGTAGCCAGACCGATGCCGGACGCTGCGCCGGTCACCACGAACGTCCGCGAGCGGGCCCGATCAGCGTTCACCACTTCTGGTCCTCTCGAATTTGGTTGTCGCGCAGTCAGAGTCCGAATTGGTCGTCGATGAGGCCGAGCCAGATCTGCGCGACATCCATGGCTACCTTCTCGCTGATGAACGCGTGCTGGGTGCCGGTGTAGATGTCACGGAAGGCACGCTCGAGTCGGCTCCCCTCGCGAATCGCCGTTGTCCCGGCGGCTAGATGGGCCCATTCGGCGGCGGCCCGCGCGACGTCGGTGGCGTAGACCGCCGCCACCCGCATGTCGGCGCGCAAGCGCGGCGTCAGGTCGTCGCCGGAGTCGACCGCGGTCTCGGCAGCGCTGAACGCGTCGAGCACCAGCAAGCGTGCGGCACGCCAGGCAGCGACATGGTGTGCCAATCCCTTCTGAAAGGTCTGACGGGTGGCCAACGTCGCCATGTCGCTCATGCGCACCTTGGTGGCGGCTATCTCCTCGACATCGTCGAGCATGCTCTTGGCGACCCCGAGCGCGAACGACGCATGGCCGGCTGCGGTGACCGGCATCAGGCCCATCCGGCCGGCGGGCGAACTCCCCCGCGCCGGCTCACGGACGAACAGCGGGATGGTGCGGCGCTCCGGAACGAAGACGTCAGTGATGGTGTAGTCGTAGGAGCCGGTTCCCTTGAGCCCCTGGACATGCCAACCATCGGTGAAGGTGACCTCGTCGCGCGGCACGAACGCCACGCGCATGTCCGGAATGCCTTCGCTGACCCAGCGCATCTCGCCGTCGTCCATCGGGAAGAAGCCTGCGCCGATGTACGCCGAGTGTCCGGTTCCGGAGCCGAAGCTCCACGCGCCGCTCAGCCGGTAGCCGCCCTCCACTGCCGCGCCCTGACCGTTGGGGAAGTATTGGCCGCCAATAGTGATCCGATTGTCGTTGCCGGTGAACACCTCCGCGAAGCCGTCGTCCGGCAGATAGGTCGCTGCGGCGAACGTCGACGGCAGGTTGGCGATCCCGATCCAGCCGAAAGACCCATCCTGCCAAGCCATTTCGATCCAGGTATTGATCATCTCGGAAAACGACGGCTCGACACCTCCGGCGGCTTTCGGGTTGAACGCAGGCATCAGATCGCAGGCCCACATCTCTTCGACGATCGCCGGCGAGATGGTCCGCAAGCGTTCGGATTCAGCAGCCTCGGCGCGGACCAGGTCGCGCATCCCGCGGGCTCGATCGATCACCGACACGTCAGCCACCGGCGCTCCTCTCGGTCTTCCCTACATCATCGGCGATGCGGACCGATTCGCGTCACTGTTTGTCGGGCCAGACCTCGCTGGCCGGAAAGACTGACTGGTTGCGCCCCGACCAATGTTTCACTCGCGCCCTCTCAGCGGCCCGCGCCTTGGCTTCCGCTTTCTTGCGCGCCTCGTGGCTGTTCGGGTCTTCGTCTTCCTCGTCTTCGGCGTTGTCGTCGACCTCGAAGAGGACCTCATACCAACGCTTGTGGGGCTGCACCCGCGTTTCAACGTCGCCCGTCGGGGTCGCCCGCTTGAGCTGGATGTTCTCCAGGCCAGGATCACGGCGGGAGATGAACGCCTCAAGGGCCTCCCCGAGGTCGCGTCCGGTGAGATTGACGTCTGCCAGCGCCCTGCCTTCGTACATAGCCACGCCGGACATCTTGCAACGGAATCTCGATGGATGCATTCTTTTCCGGCTGCGCGGCGCCGCTTCTCAGCCGTTTCTGGGACCCCGGCGAAGACGACCGACCTCCCGCCTTCGCTGCCGGAGCGTTGAAGACGGGAGGCCAGTTCTGTCTGTCGGACCTACATCAGTACAGCGGAATCCAGATTCCGAAGAACCAGAAGCCCCATCCGCCGAATACCGGGTTGAACATCGGTGTGGCGTTGTAGCCGTTGTACGCGAATGGTCCAAAGTCGCGCTGCGCGTAGCCGATATCGCGTGCCGGGCCGTCCCAGCGCGGGTTCCAGCCTCCGGGAGGGGGCGGTCCGTTCCAGCCTCCGGGAGGCGGGGGCCCGTCCCAGTTGGGTGGTGGCGCACCGGGAGGAGGTCCACCGTTCCAGCCGAATCCGCGCGGTGGCGGCGGAGGCGGCGCACCGTGGTTCGGTGCACTGAAGCCGTGCGGCGCGTTGTTGGGGCCACCCCATTCGGGGCCACCGCGGTCGTAGAAACCGTGCTGGACGTACGGAGGTGGTGGCGGTCCACCGGGACCACCCGGTCCGCCGGGGCCATGCGGTCCAGGTCCGCCCGGACCGCCGGGGTTGTGGTCACCAGGTCCTCCGGGGCCACCGGGTCCACCCGGTCCGCCGGGGTTGTGGTCACCAGGTCGTCCGGGGCCACCAGGTCCGCCGGGGTTGTGGTCACCAGGTCCACCGGGGCCACCAGGGTTGTGGTCACCAGGTCCACCCGGTCCTTGAGGCCCACCGGAACCGCCAGGGCCACCGTGAGATCCGCCAGGCCCACCGGGTCCACCGGGCCCCTGACCCCCCGGGCCACCGGGCCCACCAGGTCCTTGACCACCCGGACCACCAGGTTCACCGGGAGCATGTCCGCCGCCGCCACCGGGACCTTGACCACCAGGACCACCAGGTCCAGCGCCACCAGGTCCAGCGCCACCGGGTCCACCGGGGCCACCCGGGCCAGCGCCACCAGGGCCACCCGGGCCAGCGCCACCGGGTCCGCCCGGACCACCAGGCGCATGTCCGCCGCCGCCACCAGGACCGCCCGGCCCACCGGGGCCAGGTCCCGGGCCCGGGCCTGGGCCGGGGCCACCCGGGCCGCCGGGGCCACCGGGTCCGTGTGGATCGTCAGCGATAGGTCCACAGTGGATGCAGGCCGGATCCGTCTTCAACGGTGTGGCGCCGGCAAGTCCCGTGCCGAGCGCGAGCCCTGACATACCGAGGGCTGCCGCGAACGCCGCGCCCGCGACGCGCTTCACATACATACCTGTCAATTCCTTTCGAGCTTGGCGAGCAACGACGGTTGGCTACAGCGCCCTACGGGCAAGTCACATCCATCTCGAATGATTTGCTCAAAGGCTGCTGCGGATTCGCCGTATCGGCTCCGGTTGCGGTGCCCTTGATCGTGTACGAGTTGCCACTCTTGGTGGCCTGGACGGCGCCTTGATTGGGCGCGCCGGCCGAGTAGCCCAGCGTCGCGCCGCCGAGGTTGCCGAGCCCCACGGCTTGCACGACCGGCGGGTCAGCGTTGGTGACGACCGCACCGACGCCGGTGGATGCGTCACCGATCCCGATACTGAGGTTTCCGTTGACCTGGGTGCAACTGACGGGTCCGCTGACGTTCTGCGTCTGACCGTCGATGACGACCTTGTTTCCGACCGGCGCTGCCGCGCTGCTGCTACCGCCGCTCGAACCGGTGCTGGATTTGTCGCTCGAACAGCCGGCCAGTCCCGCAACCACAGTGGCCGCGGCCGCGATTCCGATCATTGTCACGCGATGTGCCACGAGTCTCCTTCGTCTCTTCGGCGTCGAATATCGGCGGCAAGCTGTCGGGAGTCGGTGTACGACCTCAGCCACCGTTCGCGACAGTACGCTGTCGAAATTTGAAGCAAAGCCCATGCGCCCAAGCCGTCCGACGACCTGGACGCTTCTCCATTGCGCTGTCTCAGTTTTCGTCGCGTGCGGGCGCGAGCTCGACGTCGGTCAACTCGCTGAGACCGCTGACACCGAAGATGCGGTACAAGAAAGGGTGCGCGATCAGCCGGATACGCTCCGCATGCGGAAATAACACGTTGACGGCGGCACTGTCGAGGTATTCGACGGCACTGAGGTCGACGGTGAGTACCGCAGCGTCGGTCGCTTCCGACAGAGCTGTCCCCAACGCTTGAGAGAACGACTCGACGTTGCTGAGGTCGATTTCGCCGACCGCCGTCAGCACCAGCGTTCCCTGATCGGATCGAGCGGTGTCCAGCGACAGCGAAGCGGGCATCAGCTGATCCTCACGGAAATACGGACTGTGGTTCCGCCGACTTCGGAATCAATGGTCACGGCCTGCATGAGCGCGCGCATCAGCGCGATCCCTCGTCCCCGATATTGATCGACGGATGGTTGTGGCGGCTTCCATGAGCCGCTGTCGACGATCGACACACGGACTTCGTCCGGTAACGCGGTGGCTGAGAGGCGAATGACGCCCTCTGACGTCTGGCGGTATCCGTGCTCGATGGCGTTCGCGACGGCTTCGCCCGCCGCCAGCAGCACGTCCTTCGCGAGCTCCGGTGGGATCTGAGCGCCTATCAACCACTCTCGCAGCGCGGCGCGACTGGCGGCGAGGTAGCTCGCGTCCGCCGGAAATTCGAGGTGCAGTGGCCCGGGATGGCGATACAGGAGCAGGGCGACATCGTCCTGGTAACCGCCTCCGGGTGCGAGGCGATTCATCACCTGGTCCGCCAGGTCCTCTAGCCCGGAATCCTGACCTTCCTGGATCAGCGCGCAGGCGCGGGCGATCCCGTCGTCGAGCGATCGGCCTCGCCGCTCGACCAAGCCGTCGGTGTACAGCAGCAGGGTTGCGCGCGCCGGGATCGTGAGGTGGGCTTCGGGGCGCGGCCGGTTGGGTCGCACTCCCAGTGCAATGGTGTGGCCGTCTTCGAGCTGCCTCGTTGTGCCGTCGGCGTCAACCACGATCATCGGGGGGTGACCGGCGCTGGAGTAGGTCAGCTCACCCGTGGTCGGGTCGAGGACCGCGCAGACGACGGTTGTGCAGAGGGCACCGGGTAATCGCGCGGCGAATCGATCGAGACCCGCGAGAGCCGCACGGGGACTGGGGTTTTCGAGTAGTAGCGCGCGGCACGCGCTGCGCAGCTGACCCATGATCGCCGCGGCGGCGAGACCATGGCCGACGCAGTCGCCGACGATCATGGCGATTCGGCCGTCCTCCAGGTCGACGAGGTCGTACCAGTCACCGCCGACCTGCAGCGGCCGACTGGCAGCTTGATATCGCACGGCGAAACCTTGCGGCAGATGAGCAGGTCCGAGAATTGCGTGTTGCAGAGCTAGTGCGGTCTCGCGCTGCTGATCCACCTGATGCACCCGTTGCAGACCCTGGCTGAGACGACTCGCAAGCACGGTGAGCAACGTCTGGTCTTCCAGGGTGAACGGCCGCTGAGCGGCTAGGTCGATCCAGACGACAAGCACTCCCTCTGGATGCTGCAACGCAATTCCGGCGGTTCCGGGTGCCGCCGCGTAGGAATTGAGCAGAGCGCCGTCACGTAGCGACTCGATCATCTGCCTCGAATCGTGCGGTAAATCGTCCCACTGCGCCGGTTCGCCCACGGAGACCAAAGACGGTGCGCCGAAGACGCTTTCGGCGCCGAGGCGGTGAGTGGGAAAAGTGACGGCGAGCACGCGGCGGGCACGCCACAGGCGTCTCAGTTCCTCGGCGGCGCCACGGAGCGCGTCGTCGACGTTCTCGGCTTGTGCGAGTTGCTGATTGAGCGCGTTTTCGCGACCCGCCGCCAGCGCCAACGCAATTGCGGCATGCCGAGCGAAATCGCTGACCAGTTCCAGGTAGTCGCTGCTGAACGACGGTTGGTGCGGGTTGCGGGCAACGGCGATCACGCCCAACGGAGCTTCGTCAGCGATCAGGGGAATGACGATCGCCGGGCGTTCGCCGGCGTCGGTGAAACCCTCGATCGGATACTGGAAGGAATCAGTGATCAGCGGCACGCCGCGTAACGCGACGCTGCCCGTCGTGGAGCGGTCCATCGGCACTTGGCGACCGATGACCTCCGAGGCGTACCGCCCGGCGGTTGCGGCGACGACCAGCGCGTTGACGTCGCCGATTGGCAGGTCGGGCTCGCTGGGGACCAGCAGGATGGCCTGCTCGGCTTCGGTCAACTCCAGCGCGCGATTCACGATCAGCTGAAGCGGCCCGGTCTGCGGGTCGCCGGACAGCAACGCGGTCGTGATCTCACGGCTGGCCCTCGTCCACTTGGCGGTCTCACGTTCGCGCTCGAACAGCCGGGCATTGTCGATAGCGACTGCGGCCGCGGAGCACAGCGCACGCACCGTGCCATCCTCGGCATTGGAGAACACTCGGCCTGGTCGGTCGTCAGCCAGGTATAGGACGCCGAAGTCGTCGGCGCGGACGGTGATCGGGATCGCCAGCAGCGCCCGGACCGGGCTGTCTGCAACATCGGGCCCGACAACCTGCGGATGGGCGTGCAGGTCGTCGATGCGTATGCCCTCGCCAATCGGCAGACCGCCCAGCAATCGGCCGAGGTCGCCGTCGATGCCCGAGTGCACGAAGGTGGACAGGCTTCCATCAGCTCCGCGAACGCCCAGTGCGCCGATGGTGGCACCGGTCAGTGTCATCGCGGCCTTGACGAATCGGTGCAGAGTGCCATCCAGATCGAGATCGGAACCGATGTCTACGATGACCTGGACCAGTTGTTCTACCTGGTCGTGGGCGGCCCGCAGTTCAGCGGTGTGATTGTGCATACGGCTCACCAACCGCCTCACACCGGAACGCGCTGTCCATGAACGTGAACCTTATGCCCCGGTAGTACATAGGTGGCGCGAATATTCACGCCGTTTGTACGCATTTCCCGGTGAGCTCAGGCCGACGTGTTGTGGTGGTGGTCCCGGCTGGGTTCGAACCAGCGACCTCCCGCGTGTGAGGCGGGCGCTCTTCCACTGAGCTACGAGACCGGATGCCCGAGAGGCGAACGACGTCGAAGGTTAACACGAGATGCACCCTCGACCGAAGGCGCTGCCTGCGGTCAAATCGCGGCGCGCCCATTGTTACTGAGGAATTTGTGCGGTCCCGCTTAGGTGGACTATCGTCGTGCTTCGCACCGGGCGACGACCTCGTCCGAGGCGTGCGGATGTAGCGCAGTTGGTAGCGCATCACCTTGCCAAGGTGAGGGTCGCGGGTTCGAATCCCGTCATCCGCTCGAAGGTGCATATGGCATCAATCCAGCGGTGGAGTGGCCGAGTGGTGAGGCAACGGCCTGCAAAGCCGTGCACACGGGTTCGATTCCCGTCTCCACCTCCAGATTTGTCCCCGGCGCGATTAGCTCAGCGGGAGAGCGCTTCCCTGACACGGAAGAGGTCACTGGTTCAATCCCAGTATCGCGCACCACGTTTGAACTGCGAACTATCACAGGATCGCAGCCAGTCTGAACTAGATGTGAACTGGTATTCGAGGTGAGCTAGCAACCGACGAAAGGTTGCAGTTCATGAGCACGACCACCCCTACCCGATTGGCCGAAGTCCCCCTTCCCGCCGGCGCCGAGTCGCCCCGCGGCTGGGAACCCGACTTTCACTCCCCGCCGTTCCGGATCGTTTACGGCGCTGAGCACCCGATCACCGACCACGAGGTGCGAGTGCGGGCCCGGGCATGGCAGAACAGTGACGGCACCCTCGACGAGATCGTGGTTGTGTTCGGGACTGCAGACGACGAGTTGAACAGCGACCGGCCCGCGAGCTCGCCGCAGCACTGATCGAGGCCGCCAGCGAGGTCGACGAGTGGGCCGCAGGATGACGATCACACCCACCCCGGTCGACTCTCACGGCCGGCCCGCGACCGGCATTCCCGCGATCGCCTGCCCGCCCTGGTGCAACGACCCGGGACACATCGGCGAATCGTTCACCGAGGACCAGAACTGCTACAGCGCCAACGGCGAAACCGATGTCAAGTGCTCGCTTTCCGTCGAGACAAGCCCGAATTTCGGGGCGTGTTACTCCGTCGTGGCCGCGTACGCGTACCGCAGGTTCAACTGCCTGCCGG
Organism: uncultured Actinomycetota bacterium; assembly: GCA_963822655.1. Classification (GTDB taxonomy): domain Bacteria; phylum Actinomycetota; class Actinomycetes; order Mycobacteriales; family Mycobacteriaceae; genus Mycobacterium. The sequence continues at coordinate 191,087 of CAWGIJ010000005.1, read as the reverse complement.
TCGTGTCGCTATACATCAGCGGCTTCGAGCCAAACATCGACCGCACTTTCGATCTGACGGCCGACGAAGCGGAGCAGCTCGCGGCCCACCTGACGAATGCAGCCGCGTTGCTCCGTGCGGCCGATGAAACCGCGACGTCCTAGCCACCGTCCTACAACTGATCAGCCCGCCCTGTTCTCTCCTCGGGGCGGGCCGTTCATGTTTCGGCAGATTGAGCGTGGTTGGAGGCGGGTAAGTGGCTTGCATGAGCGGCAGCGAAGACTCGTCGGACTCTGGCTACGCAAAGAAGGGCGAAAGCGGTGAAACGCCCCCGGATCAGCCTTTGTGGCGGCGCCCTATCATCTCGCTCACGGTCGGCTTCTTCGTAGCTGTCCTGCTTGGCACAGGAATCTTCCTCCTGGCCGATAAACACAGTGGAAACAGCGGCACAACCCAAACCCCGACGTCTCCGACAGCACCCGTAACTGCCCCTGCGAACCCGTAACGATCTCTCCGGCTGGACTGACTGCTTCAGTACTGGAAAGGCATGAGACAGAGCCGGGCTTGCCATACGAGGCGAACTCCACTGACACACCTGAGGGCTATGGATCCTCCCTCACTCTCCTGAGGGCGACCCGGCACGGCGAAGCAGCGCGAGAACACCTTCGACCAAGGCCGTGCGATGACGTTCTCGACGGCGAATCAGATTAGGTAGTTGCTACCAACTGGTGCCATCTTGCCCGGGAATCACGCACCGCCCGGTAGCGGCGACGCGGCCGATCACCATGCTGTCGTAGCCGGTACAGGACGAGTTGAGTGGTTCGCAGGTATTGATCGACGTAGTGACCTTGTCTGCGCCGCACGGGGTTCCCGGAGTTGGAGGGTCGGCTGCGGCGACCGCGCTGCCGAAGCTCAGTGCGAGCATCGTTGCTGACGTGGTAACGAGCGAGCGGGTCCAGCCAGTCATCGGGTACCTCCCCTATTATTGCCCCCACCTGCAGCCACGCTACGCCCGAATCGAGCAACCGCGGCTGTGCTGAGCTGAAGGGGGGCTTGACCAACCCGAATGGGACCGAGTTCCCTCACTTGTCCGAATGCTTGTTCAGCCCGCCCCGTCTCTCCTCCGGGGCGGGCTGAGTCTTTACATATGGGCGAATTTGTACCGGATGGCGAGACTATGTTGGGAAGCCGGGCAGAGCCTCATGCCAGCGACAGGTGCTGTCGGCTCAACATCGGCTGCGCATGAGGCTCTGCTCTCCGCTTATACCCGGTGCTTTCACGAACTAACTAGTCAAACGCTAAGGATGATCCCCCGGGCCTCCGGATTCGGAATGGTTGAGGCGCAGGCCGCGTCCGTCCGTCGTTCGGCCGCTATGGGTTAGTACTGTCGCCACGACTACGCCGAATAGAAAGCCGCCGATGTGGGCGAAGAATGCGACGCCGCTGCCACTGGTAGTGCCCACGTGGGTCATCGCAAAGTTGCCCTCAAGTAATTGCAACGCGAACCAAAAGCCAAGTACGAACCACGCGGGAAGCCTGACTGGGATCCAGCCCACGAGCCCGTAGATCCGCGCCTTGGGATAGATCACGATGTAAGCGCCCATGACCGCAGCGATCGCGCCGCTGGCGCCAAGATTCGCTTCTCGCGCCTCGGCTGCCGTGCCGAAAAGGAGAGTTACCGCCGACTGCACCGCAGTGGCAGCGAGCCCGCCGCTGAGGTAGAAGGCCAGGTAGCCGAGCCGGCCGAAAGCGTCCTCCACGTTATTGCCAAAGATCAGCAGAAAGAGCATATTGCTGAGCAGGTGGAACCAGCCGGCGTGCATAAACGTCGACGTGAGCCAACTGACGACCCACGGCAGCCCTAGGCGGCATGCGCCAGTGAGGTTGCATGGGAAAAATGAACCCTCATCGATGGCTGCGTCTCGGTTCGGCAACTCGTACAACAGGAACACCGCGATATTCGTGATGATCAATACAACGGTGACGATCGGAAACCTGCGTCCGGGATTGACGTCGTACAACGGAATCACGCCGACTCCCTCGGTAACCTGCGCCCGTTGCGTCGCGAGCGTCTCACTCAGCTTTAAGCGTCGGGGCAGAGGAAATGGTGAGCCGCGTAGACCACGTCGCCAGCGGGGGCAATGCCAATACCGACCTTCTCCAGGTTGTCTGTGAGGAAGCTTTCGGACCGGCCAGCGCGCAGGCCAGCGCACTCCATCTGCCCGGCCGACATCAGGTCCATCCCATTGGCTAGCGACCCCGATACACCATGGTTCTGCAGCCATGTCAGATAACTCTGTTCATCGGCATGCGCGGGTGGCGAGGTCGCCAACGCCGCGCCGAGCGCCAAAGCCGCCAGCGCAGCGGCAGGAAAATGGTTGATCTTTCGGGCTCGGGCGATCATTTCCTCTCCCTCAACTAATCCCTTCGTACCGTTCCGATTTGGCGGGCAGTTCACCGCGAAGCTTCGATATTCACCAAAACACCACGACCGCATCGTTGCCCCCGGTGCAACGCACCGTCGTCTTCGATGAGCCATCGCTGAAATGCGAAATCGAAGGGTCGCAACGCACCTCGTACTGCTCCCCAGTCACCGGCGAGGAAACGACCAACAAGGTACGTCCGCCACCTTCCGCGAAATATCGGCTTCGCACGCTATCGGCAAACGCGCATGATGTGACGGAAGTAGCGACTCCCGAGTTTCCCGAGGGACAAACATCGAAAGATTCATCCGCGTGAGCTGGACTTGCGAGCCCAATACCAAGCGCCGGCAAAGTGGCCGCGGTAATCAGTAGCGCGCGCACTAGTTGGTCCCGGTCATCGGGAGACTTGGATTACAGCCCTGGGGGCCGGACTTGCCAGGACCATGATGCTTGCGAGCGCAGACGCAATTCTTTTCAGAGCCTTGCGCATACGGCCACTCCTTCTCGGCGGCCCCCGGATGGCCGGAAGCGTAACCCCGCCCATTCGTACCGCGCCATAGAAAACTCAAATATTTGCCCGGCTAGCGTCTTCTAACAACGACCAGTGCACTTGCTGCTGCAACGCTTTGCGGTGATCTGGTCTCGCAAATAGCGGTCTAGCCTGCGGTAATCCATTTCACCTTTGCCGTCAAACTGCGAGAGCCCCTAGAAGGCGATCAGGCATGCGGAAATGGGCAGTGTCGGCCGATCGGCGTACTTGCTTGATCGGCGAAAGCCCCGGTGGATAAATCGAGATCAAAGCAACCTGTTACGCCGCCCCAGGATGCGGCCGCGTCGACCCACTATGCCTGCGTCCCGACGCCGACCCAGGATGCCAGTTCGCCGACCAAACACGGATTCGTAGATAGCGATGAGCACGATGGCGACGGCGACTCCGACGAAGAGCGGAATCCACGCGATTCCGCCATTGGCGTTGTGGTATCCGAATTGGCTAGCCACCGCCGAGCCGATCAAGCCACCCAGCGCGCCAATCAACACCGTCGCGACCATGGTGATGTCTTGTTTGCCCGGCATGATAAGACGCGCTACGAGTCCTATGACCGCGCCCACGATAAGGGCAAGGACTATTGAACCGATCATTGCAGCTCCTCCGGTCACTGCGCCCTGGAGGGGCGCAACCTCGCGTGCGGGTTCCCCGATCCGCCGATCTTGTAACACACGTGTCCAAGAAGGTTTAGGGCAGCGTTGAGATGGCCGTCCACTCCTCACACGGATTATGTTGTTTTGCAACGGGTTTCAACGAATTCCGATGATGCGGCCGACGTGGGGGGAATGTTCGATGCAGCAGCCAGGCGTGGTGGGCGCGTTCGCGGACTTCGGTGTCGGTGTGCGTTCGGGGGTAGTCGCGCGCAAAATGCGCATTTAGCCCGGCTGAGCTGCGACGCAAGAACCCGTTAAGGCGAACGCAAGAGGGCCCCAAGGCACCCTCGGCACTATGGGTCACAACCGAAGAAAGGATTTACGCCATGAACAAGATTCGTGTTGGTGCAGCCACCATGTTGGCAGCTGTGGGCCTCTCGCTCGTCGCGCCGGCGGTCGCGTCGGCGGATCCGTGGGTTCCGGGCTCGGGACCGCTTCACCCGATCCGCCACTACGCCGCGGACCTGACTCACCCGATTTGGACCGCGACGCACCCCATCCGCGCCATGATTCCCTGACACAACAACAACCGATCAGCCCGCCCCGCACTCTTCGGGGCGGGCTGATTGCTATCCGCCGCCGCCCGCCAGAAGGGCAAAGTCGCCCGCGATCCGGCCGCAGAAAGCCCGTCTGAACTGCAACGCAAGAACACGCCAAGGCGAACGCAAGAGGGCCCCAAGGCGGCGCTGGCACCATAGGCACAACCAAAGAAAGGATATTCGCCATGAACAAGATTCGTGTTGGTGCAGCCACCATGTTGGCAGCTGTGGGCCTCTCGCTCGTCGCGCCGGCGGTCGCGTCGGCGGATCCGTGGGTTCCGGGCTCGGGACCGCTTCACCCGATCCGCCACTACGCCGCGGACCTGACTCACCCGTTCTGGGCCGCGCGGCACCCCATCCGCGCCATGATTCCCTGACATACGACAACCAATCAGCCCGTCCCGCACTTCGGGGCGGGCTGATTGCTATCCGGCGTAGGCATCGGTGACGCAGTGAAGGCCCGGTTCGCACCGGGCCTTCACTGTCTTACCGACTGAGTTCAGCCTGCGATCTGAGCCTGCGCCGTGGCGTTAGCGGTCTGGTCGGGGCATTGCATGCGAATGGTGTTGCCGGTCAGCACTCCGGCGTTGGTGGCGTTGTATCCGCGGGCTTCGAGAGTGGTTTCGATCGACGCGAGGCTGGTTCCGTCGCGCAGGGCCGCGCAGATGTCGAAGCGGGAATCGATGGCGGCCGCTTGTGCCGGCGCTGCGAGCGTCACTGTCGCGAATATGGCTGCCCCGGCGGCCAGAAGAGACGTGCGGATCATGTTGTGCCTATTGGTGTTATGCCTCATGTCACCCTCGCTTGCGTCGAGGTCACCGTCTTGCTTAGTGGCCGTTACCGTCTACGAACGCCCGAGCCACCCGGACGCTGCCCGATTCAGGGAGAAGGTGACCCAATTCACGGTCGACGGCCGAACTAGCGCCTTCGGCAGGCGGCAGCGCATACCCTGAGGCAGGGCCCGACATCGGGCATCGCGTCCACTGGGAGGCTCGCTATGACAGGGTTTCTTCGCCGTCTGGCCACCGCTGTCGCCGTCGCATCGATCCCGATGGCCCTGGTGTCGGCCGCGACAGCAGCGGCCAGCCCCAAGTGCGACCCGAGCGTCTACAAGCAATGCGTGAGCAGTTCGCCACGCTGCGACCTCAACTGGTCGCGCAATGTGTGGACTGGGGAGTGCCATCCGCAACCGGCGCTGCCCGACTGGTATTCGGTGCGCCCGGCGTACGCGCCGCCCTACGCACCGGTCGACGTTCCGCCGCCGCCTCCCCCGCCGCCGTGGGCACAACACATGCAGCCGAGGTGGGACGAGGGCAGCCAGCGCTGGTTCTGGGCCGGGGTCTAGCCGCCGCGCAAGCTGCTACAGCTTGCGAGCCCCGCGCATGACCTTGGCGAATGGACCCCCGGCCGCAATTCCGCGGCGCATGCTCGGCTGCATGGTGCTCAAGTTCAACAGCACCGGATAGCCAAGTCCGTGGTCGCGCCAGTCGGCAAGCTGATCCACGATTTCGTCGTGAGTGCCTTGCAGGCAGGCATCTTTCACCAACGACAACGGAACATCCGAGGTGTATCTCAGCACCGACTCTTCGTCGAACACTTGCGGGATGATGTCCTGCGACCCGGTGAAATTTTCGCCGAGCGGGTGAATCACGCCGTGGCGCTTCCACAGTTCCGCGGGGGCGTTCAAGACGAATGTCTTCATCGCCGTCGATTGGAGCGCCTCGTCGATCTCCTGGCGGCTCCGCCCGGTGACGACGAAGAACAGGATCGCCGCGCCGATTGACGACGGATCGCGGCCGGCATCCGATGCCGCGGACCGCACGGCTGCTAAACCGCGCGCATAGTCGGCCGGCGAAAAAACCGCAGCGGGAAACCAGGTGTCTGCGTAGCGGCCCGTCGCGCGCAGCATCCTCGGTCCGTGCGACGCGATCCAAATCTCCGGCCACTTACCGCGATACGGCCACAGGTCGAACACGGCGTTGTGCAACGGGAAGAACTCGGAGTCGCGACTGACGAGCTCGCCGCCGGAATCCCATAACGCCCGAATGGTGGCCATCGCCTCCTCGAAACGGGCCACCGGACGCGACCAGTCCACGCCGTAGGGTTCGTTGCCCTCGCGCTCACCGGTGCCGATTCCCAGAATCGCACGACCCTTGGTGAGCAGGTGCAGGGTCGCGGCCGCCTGAGCGGTGACCGCGGGATTACGTCGAGCGGTGTCAGTAACCCCGATTCCAAGGCGCATGCGGCCCAACCGGTTTCGGGCCGCCAGATGACCGAGCACCGTCCACGGTTCGAGGTTCGCGTCGACTTTGGGCGCCAATCGCGCGGCACCGACGTACTTCGGTTGCGACATCGCGCGCGGGAACAAGGAATTCAGATGGTCAGCAAGCCAGAAGGAGTCCGCCCGGCCAGCGACGGCAGACAGGTAACTGGCCCGCGTCACTCCCATCGGCGCAAAACGCATGGGCAGCGCCTGCGCCGCCAAACCGACTTTCACAACTGTCCCCCGCCGGTCGACGACCTACTGCTGACCGCCCGATCCTGCCACCCCGCCGCCGGAAGGCTGGGACTGGCCGGTGCCGACGTTGGCCTGCTGCACGTACTGCGGACAGTAGGCACTTACCGCGATCGCGGTGAATTTAGCGGCATTGGTCGTACTGATTCCCGAATTCTGCTGCTGCACAAGCTGAACCACCTGCAGCGCGGGCTTGCCCTGCGATATCAAGTCGCAGGTCGTGTGGCCCGCTTCGACCGCATTACTCGGATCGTTGAAGGTAATGCCGGCCTTGCTCAACGCGTCGATGAAGCTCCCGTCGACGCCCGGTTGCGCGCCCGTCGGCGCCGCCAGAGCCAGCGCCGACACCGCGCCGAGCAGCACCAGAAGACGCCTCATGGCCCCCATCATGGACCACGCCACCGCGGCCGTCGACATGAGGCGGTTACTGGGCCGACGGCAAATATTGCGGGCAGTACGTTGTCTGCGCGATCGACGTGAATCGCTGTGCCTTATCCGGGCTGATGTTCGGATTTTGCTCGGCAATCTCGTCCACGACCTCGGGTTCGGTCTTCCAGAGCTCCATCAGCGCGCACACCGTCTTGCCCGCTTTGATCGCACTGTCGTTGTCGCTGAACTTGATGCCGGCCTTGCCGACGGCGTTGACGAAGCCGGCGTTGGTCGTGGGGTCGGCGTGGGCCGGTGCGGCCAGAGCGAGTGACGTCGTGATGGCAAGCACTGCAAGTAGTTGCCGCATCGCTCCATGATCGCTCACATCGACACGTGTGGAGCCGATGTTTACGCGCCTTTTATCCCGCGGGCGGGTGGCCGTCATTTGGCGGCGGAGGTTGAGCGGCGCGTTGCAGGTACTGCGGGCAGTAGGCGCTGGCGGCGATCGCGGTGAACTGCGCGGCGCGGGTGGTGTCAAGGCCCGGATTCTGCCTGCTCACAAGCTGGACGACGTCGAGCTGAGGCCGACCTTGTTGCATCATGTCGCAGGCCGCCTTCGCCGCCTTGACGGCGCCGGTCGGGCTTTTGATGGTGATGTCGGTCTTGGTGAGCGCATCCAGGAAGCTCGCGTCGAGACCAGGGTCGGCGGCCGCCGCGGCGGCGCCCACGAGCGGGGCGAGGGCCAGCGTCGCAGCCATCGCCAGCGTCGCCAACCGAACGGTCATCGCTACATGATCGCGCGCGGGAACTCCTTTGTCTCGACGACCGAACCGCCACATTGGCTTGGACGTCCTGACAAGATCAGCCGAATGGCCGACAGAATCGAAGTCCAGCGCACCATTGCCGCCCCGCCCGCCGACGTCTTCGCCGTCCTTTGCGACCCCCAGGGTCACGTGGCCATCGACTCGTCCGGCATGTTGCAAGACGCCGACGGGGCGGCGGTTTCGGCCGCCGGCGACAGCTTCGTGGTGCATATGGATCGTGAAGCGCTCAACGACTTTCCGGACCTGGGCAAGTACGACGTCACCGTCACCATCAGCGATTACGACCAGGACCGCCTGATCGCGTGGAAAGTGCTGGGCCAGATCCGTCCCCAGATCGGCCACGTCTACGGCTACCGGCTCGAACCCGACGACCAGGGCACGCGCGTCACGTCGTTCTACGACTGGTCCGACATCGACGAGACGTGGCGCAAGGCCGGCATCTTCCCCGTGATCTCTGAGGGCGCACTGCGCGCGTCGCTGGGAATCTTGGATCGCACGGTCAGGCGCGGTTACCCGAAAGGCTGACCCCGTCGAGCGCGATCTGACCGCCGCCCTGAAGTCACTGAGCTCCGGCACGAACTGCTGAGGCTTGCACAACCCCGCAAACGAGACCTGGCAGTGTGCCATCATGCGATGGTCGCTGAGGAGGAAAGATGCGCCGCTACCTGGTTGTCGTGATTACCGTCATCGCGGCCACATTCATCGCGGGACCCCGCGCGTCGGCCGGCGACGCACCGATCGGCCATCTCGGTGACACCCTGCGCGTCGACACCGGCAAGATGATCGCCGACGTCACGGTCACCAGCGTGGTCCCGGTCGACCCGCCGCCGGGATTCGGCTACAACCGCGTCGGCGTCCCAGTCAAGAGTTTTCCGAACAGCGCGGTCATGCGCGCCGACGTCGCGATCCACGCCGTCCGGGTGCCGAACCCCTATCAGATGGTCACCGACTTCACCTTCGACGGCGTCACCCCGTTCGGCGACGCCTACAAGTCGCGCAACTCTGATGCTCCCGACGCACTGGACGCCGCACTGACGAACGCGCCGGCCGGTTCGATCGTTCGTGGCGGCGTGTACTGGGAGGCCTACCGCGATCCGGTCGCCACAGTCGTTCTGCTGGACAAGAAGACGGGGTATCACCTGGCGCAGTGGAATCTGTAGCGCGTCTCGCGACCGCAGATTCCGTCGACCCCGTCGAACTCGCCGCTGTCGCCGCGCGCACCTTCCCGCTCGCCTGCCCACCGTCGGTCACCCTCGGCGACATCGCCTCGTTCATCGATGCCAATCTGTCCGATGCACGCTTCGCCGAGTACCTGGCCGACCCGCGGCGGCTGATCTTCACGACGAGTCCGGACGGTCCAATCACGGGATACGCCATGCTGATTCGCGACGGTGACAGAACCGGCGCCGAGCTGTCGAAGATGTACGTGCTGCCCGCTCACCACGGCTCTGGGCTGTCGTCAGCGTTGATGAGCGCAGCGCTCACGACTGCCACCGAACGGTGGCGCCCTGACCGCGTCTGGCTGGGCGTGAATCAGAAAAATGAACGCGCACAACGGTTTTACACAAAGTCGGGGTTTTCCGTGACCGGCACCAGGACGTTTCAACTCGGTGCGCACACCGAGCACGACTACGTGATGACCCGGCCTATGCCGTGACGGCGGCGCCGAGCGCCAACAGCCGCGACGTGGCCCGCAGGTACTTCTTACGAAAGCCGCCCGTCAGCATCTCCTCGCTGAAGATGCGGTCGAGTTGCTCTCCCGAGGCCAGCACCGGGATGCCGGCGTCGTACAGCCGGTCCGTCAACGCCACCAGGCGCAGCGCCACATTCTGATCGTCGATGGCGTGCACACCCGTGAGGCAGACCGCGGTCACGCCGTCGATCAGCGTCAGATAACGCGACGGGTGCATGGTGGCCAAGTGGTCGCAGAGCGCGTCGAAGTCGTCGAGGGTCGCCCCGGCGGTCCGCAGGGCGTGGGCCGCGACCTCGTCGTCTATCGGCGGCCGCGGCGCCGGGGGCAGATCGCGATGCCGGTAGTCCGGCCCCTCGATCCGTACCACGTCGAAAATCGCTGCCAGCGCGCTGATTTCGCGCAAGAAATCCTGCGCGGCGAAACGGCCCTCACCCAACTGCTCGGGCAGGGTGTTCGACGTCGCGGCCACCGACACCCCTCGTTCGACGAGCTGGGACAGCAGCCGCGAGATCAGCGTGGTGTTGCCCGGGTCGTCGAGTTCGAATTCGTCGATGCACAGCAGCGTGTAGCCGCCCAGCAGGTCGACACATTCGGTGAACCCGAACACCCCGGCCAGCTGGGTGAGCTCCATAAACGTCGCAAATGCCTTGGGATGCAACGCATCATCGGGCACTTGACGGTAGGCGGCCGCCAGCAGGTGTGTCTTGCCGACGCCGAATCCGCCGTCGAGGTACAGCCCGATCCCGGGCAGCACCTCACGTCGGCCGAACAGCTTCTTTCGTCCGCCACGCAGTTCGGCGGCCCGCTCGCAGAAGCCTCGACACGCGGCGACGGCCGCCGACTGGGTCGGCTCGGTCGGATCCGGGTGATAGCTCGCGAAGGTGGCGTCGGCGAAGGTCGGTGGTGGCGTGAGCTGAGCGATCAGCCGCTCCGGCGATACGGTCGGCTGCCGGTCGACCAGACGAGCAACCCCGTGCATGCACGCACCCTATCGACGTGTTGCAATCATGCGCATGGCTGACCATTCAGCCGACGACGCCGGGTCGGTGCAGATGCGGCTGCTCGGCTCCACCCGAGACGTCGACGGCGCCGATCTGTCCGCGTTCTACGACTATCCCGTCGATCATGACGGCGTGTGGCTGCGGGCCAACTTCATCGCCAGCCTGGATGGCGGCGCGACGTTCGGCGGCAAGTCGGGGCAACTGGGCGGTCCCGGCGATCGTGCGGTGTTCGGCGCGCTGCGGGAAATGGCCGACGTGATCCTGGTCGGCGCCGGCACCGTGCGAACCGAGGGCTATGCGGGCGCACGACCGAACGTCGCGCAGCGTCAGCGTCGGCAGACCCGCGGCCAGTGCGAGGTGCCGCAGTTGGCGATCGTCTCCAAATCCGGCCGCCTGGATCGGGACATGCCGGTGTTCACCCGCACCGAGGTCACGCCGCTGGTGTGCACGTGCACCGCCGCGGCCCAGCAGGCCCGGCGCACGCTGGCCGATCGCGCCGAGGTCGTCGACTGCTCGGTCGGTGACCCCCAGGGCGTCGACTCGGCCGCGGTGCTGTCCGCGCTGGGCGACCGAGGGATGCCGCGGGTGCTGACCGAGGGTGGCCCGATGCTGTTCAGCTCGTTCGTCGAGAGCGGGCTGCTCGACGAGCTGTGCCTGACGGTCGCGCCGACTCTGGTCGGCGGTCACGCCGGGCGCATCGCCACCGGCTCGGAGCAGGTGCTGACGGGGATGCGGTGCGTGCACGTGCTCACCGACGACGACGGTTACCTGTACACGCGGTACGTGCGCAACAGTGCCTGACCACGATGCAGGCCGGAAACCGGCCTGAGGAGGAGTCAGGCCATGGGCGGCGCCTGACGACGGGCAATCGCTACTGTGGTCGGCATGAGTAGGCGCGCCGCATTCACGACGTCGCTGGTCGTGGTGACCGCATTGTTGGCCGGCTGCGCGCCGGGCCTGGCCGCCAACCCGCGGTTCGCCACTAACGCCGGGGCCCGGCCGCAGGGCAAGCCGACCAAATCCAACACGTCCAACGGACCGGCTCCGATCGCCAAGCCGAAAAACGAATTGTCTTGGCACGACTGCACATCTAAGGAATTCTCCGAGGCCGCGGCCCCCGCCCCCGCCGGGGTCAGGCTGGACTGCGCGAGCTACGACGCCGACCTCGACCCGGTGAACGGCGCGGCCGGCTCGCTGAGTGTCGGCGTGGTGCGCGCCAAGTCGGTTCAGACGCCCGACGACGCCGGGCCGCTGGTGTTCACCACCGGAACCGACCTGCCGTCGTCGCTACAACTGCCGGTCTGGCTCGCTCGCGCGGGCGCAGACGTGCTGAAGAAGCACCCCATCGTCGCAGTCGACCGGCGCGGGATGGGCAGTTCCAGCCCGGTCGACTGCCTCGAGCAGTTCGACCGCCAGGAGATCCGCGACCAAGCCCAATTCCAGAGCGGTAACGACCCGGTCGCCAACCTCGCCGACATCGTGCAAACGTCCACGACCAGCTGCACCGACACCATCGCCCCCGGCGATTCCGCGTACGACAACACCCACGCCGCGACCGACATCGAGCGGCTGCGCAGTATCTGGGACGTGCCGGCGCTGGCACTGATGGGCATCGGCAACGGCTCCCAGGTCGCACTGTCTTACGCCAGCGCGCACCCGGACAAGGTGGCCAGGTTGGTGCTCGACTCCCCGGTCGCCTTGGGCGCGGGCGCCGAGGCCGCGGCCGAGCAGCATGTCAAAGGCCAAGAAGCGGCACTCGACGCCTTCGCCAACCAATGCGCGGCGGTGAACTGTCCGCTGGGGCCCGACCCGAAGGGCGCCGTCGGCGCGCTGCTGGCCGACGCGCGGTCCGGCCATGGCCCGGCGGGCGCCTCGGCGGCGTCGATCGTCAGCGCGATCAGCACCGCGCTGGGTTATCCCACCGGCGACCGGATCGGCACCACCAACGACCTGGCCACCGCGCTGGCCGCCGCCCGAACCGGCGACACCAACCTGCTGGCCGGCCTGATCAACCGGGCGGAAGGGATCGGTGGCACCGACGGGCAGTTCGTCAACACCTGCAGCGACGCGATCAACCGGCCCACCCCCGACCGGATCCGCGAACTCGTCGTCGCGTGGGGCAAGCTCTACCCGGAGTTCGGTACCGTCGGCGCGCTCAGCCTGGTCAAATGCGTGTCCTGGCCGAGCAGCACGCCGCCGCAGCCGCCCAAGAAGCTGACGGTCAACGTGTTGCTGATGGGTGTTCAAGACGACCCGATCGTCGGGTCGGAGGGCGTCTCGGCCACCGCCGCCACCATCATCAACGCCACCGCGGCCAGCAAGCGGGTGATGTGGCAGGGCATCGGTCACGGCGCCGGGGTCTACTCGTCGTGCGCCGTCCCTCCGCTGGTCGGCTACCTCGACAGCGGCACGTTGCCGGCCACCGACACCTACTGTCCGGCCTGATCGTTCTTGCCAGATAGGGTTCCGCTCGTGACGGACTCTCCACCAACCGGTGTGCGCGACTGGTTCGCTCCCCATACGTCGGCGCCGAGCACCGCGACCGTGCTGCGTTCCGCGCTGTGGCCGGTCGCCATCCTGGCGGTCATCCACCGCACCATCGTGGTCACCACCAACGGGAACATCACCGACGACTTCAAGCCGGTCTACCGCGCGGTCCTGAATTTCCGCCGCGGCTGGGACATCTACAACGAACACTTCGACTACGTCGACCCGCACTATCTGTACCCGCCGGGCGGCACGCTGATCATGGCACCGTTCGGCTATCTGCCGTTCGCGGAGTCGCGCTATCTGTTCGTCGCCATCAATAGTGCCGCCATCGTGCTGGCGGCGTATCTGCTGTTGAAGATGTTCAAGTTCAGCCTCAACTCCGTGGCGGCCCCGGCGCTGCTGCTGGCGATGTTCTGCACCGAATCCGTCACCAACACACTGGTTTTCACCAACATCAATGGCGTCATCCTGCTGTGCGAGGTGCTGTTTTTGCGGTGGCTGCTCGACGGGCGGACCAGCAGCCAGAGGTGGGCGGGCGTTGCCATCGGCCTGACGCTTGTGGTCAAGCCGGCCTTGGGTCCGCTACTGCTGCTGCCGCTGCTGAACCGGCAGTGGCGAGCGCTGGTACCAGCGTTCCTGGTGCCGTTGGTGTTCAACGTGGCCGCGTGGAAACTTGTCGTCCACCCCGGTGACTTCATCACCCGCACGCTGCCTTACATGCTGGGCGTCCGGGACTACTTCAACAGCTCCATCGAAGGCAACGGCGTCTACTTCGGGTTGCCCTTCTGGCTGATCCATCTGCTGCGAATCCTGTTCACGCTGTTGGCCATTGGCAGCCTGTGGCTGCTCTACCGGTACTACCGCACCCGCGACCCGCTGTTTTGGTTCACCACGTCGTCGGGTGTGCTGCTGCTCTGGTCGTGGCTGGTGCTGGCGCTGGCGCAGGGCTACTACTCGATGATGCTGTTCCCGTTCTTGATGACGGTGGTGCTGCGCAACTCGGTGATCCGCAACTGGCCGGCGTGGCTGGGCATCTACGGATTCCTGACCATGGACCGCTGGCTGCTGTTCAACTGGATGTACGTCGGCCGGCCGCTGGAGTATCTCAAGATCACCTACGGCTGGTCGCTGCTGCTGATCGTGACGTTCTGCGTGTTGTACTTCCGCTACCAGGATGCGAAGGCCGAAAACCGGCTCGACGGGGGCATTGATCCGGCGTGGCTGACGGCTGAGCAATCTGCGGTTAGCGTGGAGGCATGACTTCCTCTTCTCAGGCGCCGAAGGTGCAGTTGAGCGACGACGAATGGCGCAAGAAACTCAACCCGCAGGAGTTCGACGTACTGCGCCGCGCCGGCACCGAGCGCCCGTTCGTCGGTGAGTACACCGATACCAAGACCGAGGGTGTCTACAACTGCCGGGCATGCGGTGCCGAATTGTTTCGCAGTACCGAGAAGTTCGAATCCCATTGCGGCTGGCCGTCGTTCTTCGACCCGGCGAACTCCGACGCCGTAATACTGCGCCCGGACCACTCGCTGGGCGCAACGCGCGTCGAGGTGTTGTGCGCCAACTGCCACAGCCATCTCGGCCATGTCTTCGAGGGTGAGGGCTACCCGACCCCAACGGATCAGCGTTACTGCATCAACTCGATTTCGTTGCGGTTGGCGCCGGCCTGACTTTCACGGCTGATGCCGAACGACGCCGACCCGAGAAGAATCCTCGACGACCCGATCTGGCACGCCCTCACCGGGCCGCACCGTCGCTTTGCGATCGCCTCCAGCCACGGCACACCACGCGCCTACCGTTACAACCTCGACGTCGCACCCTTCGGCGCGGTGCGCGACACGACCGACCCTCAGGCCTGGCGGGAGCTCGCCGCATTGTGCGGGGCGCGGGGACGCGCGGCCCTCGAAGCACGGGACGTCATCACCGCGCCTGCGGGTTGGCGGGCGACCCACGTGCTGCCGGTTGCGCAGATGATCGCGCCGACAACCGGAATCACCGCCGATGCGTCACCGGAACCCGTTGTGCCACTGGATAGGCGGGACGCGGCCGAAATGATGACCCTCGCCGAACTCACCCGGCCTGGTCCGTTCTTGACGTCGACCGTCGACCTGGGCGGCTACCTCGGAGTGCGGCGCGGGAATCGGCTCGTCGCCATGGCCGGGCGCCGCTTGCACGTTCCGGGCTGGATCGAGATCAGCGCCGTCTGCACCCACCCGGACCATCGCGGCCAGGGTCTGTCGCGGTTGCTGATGACGGCCGTCGAGACGGCGATACGAGCCGAGGGCCATCGGGCCTTCCTGCACGTGCTGCACGAAAACACCAGGGCCATCGAGCTTTACCGAGGTCTGGGCTTCACCACTCGCGCCGACATGACGATGACCGTGGTGAGCCCGGAGGACTAGTCCACCCGGGTGGCGTGGACCTCCCAGAACGGGGCGTGCACCCGGCCCTCGGTCAGCCACGGCTCGATGGCCCGGAATCGCTCGGCCACCGATTTCATCTCCTCCGCACGTTCGGGGGCGCGGCGAAGCATCTCGTCGAAGTTTTCTGAGCTCATATTGATCTGGTAGGTCGTCGGACCCAAATAGGTGATGTCCCAACCGGCGTCGGGAAAGACGTCGCGAAAGTCGGCCTCCGACAGCGACCGTGGCATGTGGAAGCCATTGATGTTGCCGGTGCCGAACTCGAACATGTACAACCGAGCTCCCGGCTTGGTGGCGCGGTGCAACGCCCGCGCGTAGGACCGCTGCAGCTCCGGCTCGGTCGAAAAGGTGTGGTAGAAAGCGCAATCCACCACGGTGTCGAAGCGATTGTCCAGCCCGTCGAGCTTCATGGCGTCGGCCAGTTCGAAGTTCACCGACACACCCGCTGCGCGCGCGTTCTCGCGGGCCCGCTCCAGCGCGGTCTCCGAGCCGTCGATCCCGGTGGCCGAGTAGCCCTGTGACGCGTAGTAGATGGCGTGGTGGCCGGGCCCGGTGCCGGGGTCGAGAACCTCGCCCTTGATCGCGCCGAGCGCGACCAGTTGCTGCACGACCGGCTGCGGGCCGCCGATGTCCCACGGCGTGGCGGCGGGCAAACCGTGCGCGACACGGTCGTCGCGGTACATCTGTTCGAAGCGAGTGGGATCCGTGGGATCGAATTGCGTTGTCATGGAAGCGAATTAACCAGCTGCTCGACCGGAACCCGCGGCCCGGTGAAGAACGGCGTCTCCTCGCGCGTGTGCCGCCGCGCATCGGTGGCCCGCAGTTCGCGCATCAGGTCGACAATGCGATGCAGCTCCGGGGCCTCGAACGCCAGCAGCCACTCGTAGTCGCCGAGCGCGAATGCGGGCACGGTGTTCGCCCGGACGTCCTTGTACTCGCGGGCGGCCATGCCGTGCTCGGCGAGCATGCGGCGGCGTTCGTCGTCGGGCAGCAGGTACCACTCGTAGGACCGCACGAACGGGTAGACGCAGATGTAGTTGCCCGGCTCCTCACCGGCCAAAAAGGCCGGGATGTGGCTCTTGTTGAACTCGGCCGGCCGGTGCAACGCGACGCTGCTCCACACCGGGGTCGACGCACGGCCCAACGTGGTGGTGCGGCGGAAGTCGGAGTAGGTGGCCTGCAGCAACTCGACGGTTTCAGCGTGCGTCCAGATCATGAAGTCGGCGTCAGCCCGCAATCCGGCCACGTCGTAGAGGCCGCGCACCACGACACCCTGCTCTTCGCGCTGTTTGAAGAAGGTCGCCGTCTCGTCGACGACCTTTTCCCGGGCGTTGCTTTCGTGGCCCAATTCACCGGCGCGCACCGAGAACACCGAGAACATCAGATAGCGGACGGTCGAGTTCAGAGCGTCGTAATCCAAGCGGGCCATGAGAACTATCGTGCCACGGGCGTTTCGACCGCCCGGATGGCGGCAGCGGCGGCGCGGCCGGCCGCGCCGATGCAGGCCGGCACCCCGATCCCGTCGAGGTAACTCCCGGCCACCTGGCACGTCGACGGCAAACCGGCACGCAACTCGGCGATCAGGTCGCGGTGGCCGGGCCCGTACTGCGGCATCGCATCCGGCCAGCGCTGCAGGTGCACATCGACCGGCTCGACCGTCAGGTCGAACACGGTGGCCAGGTCCTCCAGCGCCCAGGCCAGCAGTTCGTCGTCGGACGCGCGGGTCGCCAGGTCGTCGCCGAAACGGCCGAACGAGAGTCGCAATAGCTCGACGTCGGTGCGGCGGCCCCACTTGCGCGACGACAGCGTGATTGCTTTGGCGTGCAATCGTTCTCCGCTGGCTACCAGCACACCGGAATTCTGTGGGAAGTCGAGGCCCCGGCGCACGGCCATCGCCAGCACCGCCGACGATGCGCTGTCGATCCGGTCGGCCGCCGCAGCGGTACCGGGGGCGATGGCGCCGACCAGCCGGGCGAGGCGCGTTGCCGGGACGGCGAAGATCACGCCGTCGGCGTGCCACTGCGCGCCGGCGGCGTCGCGCAGCGTCCATCCCTGCCCGTCGGCCTCGATCCCGGCGATCGCGGCCTGCACCCATTCGACGTGGCTGTGCCGGACCAACTCGTCGACCAGCACGGTGTATCCCCCGCCGACCGCACCGAAGATCGGCCCGGCGGTGACGCTCGTCAGCGCCCGGCGAACCGCGTCGGTGACGCTGGTAGCGCCGGCGTCCAGGCCCCCGGCCAGGGTCGGGGCAGCCGAGCGCAGGCCTATGGTCGCCGCCGATCCCGCGTAGATCCCGCTGAGCATCGGATCCACCGACCGGGCCACCACCTGCTCACCGAACCGGTCGCAGAGCAGGTCGGCGATGGCCGGGTCGCTGCCTGGCTGCCAACTCAGCGGCTGATCCGGTTCGGCGGCGATGCGGGCGAGGGTGGCGTCGTTGACCAGGCCGGCCATCGATTCCGCCGACGACGGGATGCCGTTGAGTGTTCCGGTCGGTAACGGATGCAGCCGCTGTTGGCTGTAGATCAACGGACGGGCGCCCGTGGTGCCGAGTTGCTCGTTGGCCAGGCCCAATTCGGCCATCAGCTCGGGCATTTCGGGCCTGCGCACCACGAAAGCCTCGGCGCCGACGTCGACCGCGACGCCGCCGACCGTCTCGGTGCGCAGCACGCCCCCGAGCCGGTCTGAGGGCTCGAACAGCGTGATGGTGGCGTCGTCGCCCGCCGTCCGGCGCAGCCGGTACGCGGCGGTCAGGCCCGAAATGCCGCCACCGACAACGCAATAGGATCGCTTGGCGGAAGTCATAAGGAGTGGATCAGCGCTACCAAATCTGTGAGGATTGCAGGGTCGGTCTCCGGCAACACGCCGTGGCCGAGGTTGAAGATGTGCCCAGCCGCACCCGCGTCCACAGCGCGCCGCCCGTCGTCCACCACCGTACGCGCCGCCTGCTCGACCGTCGGCCAGCCGGCGAGCAGCACCGCCGGATCCAGGTTGCCCTGCAACGACTTACCGCTCTCGACCCGGGCCGCGGCGTCGACCAGCGACGTCCGCCAGTCGACCCCGACGACCGTCGCGCCGGCGCTCGACATCGCGCCCAGCAGTTCGGCCGTGCCCACCCCGAAGTGGGTCATCGGAACGCCACGGTCGGCCAGTTCGGCGAACACCCGCGAACTGTGTGGCAGCACGTGACGGCGATAGTCGGCCAGCGACAGCACACCGGCCCACGAGTCGAAGACCTGAATCGCGTCGACCCCGGCGTCCAACTGGACCCGCAGGAAGCCGATGGTCAGATCGGTCAGCTTCGACATCAGCACATGCCAGCAGTCGGGCTCGGACAGCATCATCGCCTTGGTCTTGGCGTGGTTACGGCTCGGACCGCCTTCGACCAGGTAGGACGCCAGCGTGAACGGCGCACCGGCAAAACCGATCAGCGGGACCTGACCCAACTCGCGTGTCAGCAGCGAGACCGCATCGGAGACCGGTTGGACGCCGGCCGGATCGAGCGGTTGCAGGGCATCGACGTCGGCGGCGGTGCGCACCGGCGCCGCGATGACCGGCCCGACATCGGCGACGATGTCCACGTCGACACCGGCGCCGCGCAGCGGAACGACGATGTCGGAGAACAGGATTGCGGCGTCGACGTCATGACGGCGGATCGGCTGCAGCGTGATCTCGGCGATCAGCTCGGCGTTGAAACAGGCCTCCATCATGGTGTTCTGCTTGCGCAACGCGCGGTATTCCGGCAACGAACGGCCGGCCTGGCGCATAAACCACACCGGCACCCGGTTGGGTTTGCGGCCGGCTGCCGCGGCCAGATACGGCGATTCGGGAAGCGTGCGGCGGTCACTCATCAGGCTCAATGCTGCCACGACCGGCGGATTGCCAGTCGCGGCGGGCGGCGAGAAGGCCCGTGCGTAATCTCGTCGTCGGTAATGCCCGCGAGCCAGCCATCAGGAGCCCGGATGCCCGTCAGCCACCCAGCCGTCAACTATGACGAGTTCCCCAGCCTGCGCATCGAGCGCGCCGAGCACGGCGTCTTGCACGTTGTCCTCGACTCGCCCGGACTCAACTCCGTCGGCCCGCAGATGCACCGCGACCTCGCCGACATCTGGCCGGCGATCGGACGCGATCCCGACGTACGCGCGGTGCTGGTGCGCGGCGAGGGCAAAGCGTTCTCCTCCGGGGGCAGCTTCGACCTGATCGACGAGACCATGGGTGAGCACGAGGGCCGGATGCGGATCATGCGGGAGGCCCGCGACCTGGTGCTCAACATGATCAACCTGGACAAGCCGGTGATCTCGGCGATTCACGGCGCGGCGGTGGGCGCGGGTCTGGTCGTCGCGCTGCTCGCCGACGTGTCCGTTGCGGGCCGCAACGCGAAGATCATCGACGGGCACACCAAGCTCGGCGTCGCCGCCGGCGACCACGCCGCGATCTGCTGGCCCTTGCTGGTCGGGATGGCCAAGGCGAAGTACTACCTGCTCACTTGCGCACCGCTGTCCGGCGAGGAAGCCGAACGCATCGGACTGGTCTCGCTGTGCGTGGACGACAAGGAGGTACGCGAGACCGCCAACCGGATCGCGAACGAGCTGGCGCAGGGCGCGCAGTCGGCGATCCGGTTCACCAAACACAGCCTCAACCACTGGTACCGCACGGCCGCGCCGGCCTTCGAAACCTCACTTGGCCTGGAGTTCCTGAGCTTCAGCGGACCCGATGTGCGGGAGGGCCTTGCGGCCCATCGGGAGAAGCGGCCGGCACGCTTCACCACTGACTGACGATGCCGTTTTCGAGCGCTGTACGGGTGCCCGCTAGACCGAAACGGCGCGCCTTTCTCCGCGTATCGCCCGATAGGTCTAGCGTCAAACGCTGTAAACCGCCAGCAACGCTGCGCGGTGCAAAGCGAGGAGGAGGTGCGGCGCCCATGACCGCAGCCGAGCCCACCCCGTTTCGCGAGGCCGTGGATGCCATGAGCGGGGCCACCGTCCGACCCGAAATCGAGCTGGGGCCGATCCGGCCACCGCAGCGTCTCGCGCCCTACAGCTACGCCCTCGGCGCCGAGGTCAAGCGCCCCGAAACCGACATCGTCCCGGAGCGCTCGGACGGCGACGCCTTCGGTCGGCTGATCCTGCTCTACGACCCGGAGGGCGCCGACGCCTGGGACGGGACCATGCGCTTGGTCGCCTACATCCAGGCCGATCTGGACTCCAGCGAAGCCGTCGATCCACTGCTGCCCGAGGTCGCCTGGAGCTGGCTGGTCGAGGCGCTGGACGCCCGCGCCGAACAGGTCACCGCACTCGGCGGGACGGTCACCGCCACCACCTCGGTGCGCTACGGCGACATCTCCGGACCGCCGCGGGCTCACCAGTTGGAGTTACGCGCGTCCTGGACCGCACTCACCACCGATATCGGCACGCACGTTGAAGCGTTCTGCGAGGTGCTCGAGCACGCCGCAGGACTGCCACCGGTCGGGGTGACAGATTTGGGCACCCGGTCGCGCGTTTGATATGGCCAGCGAGCCGACAGAAGCAGTTACAGACGCGCCCGACGCCGCGGAACCTGACGTCACGCCCTTGCTGCATCCCGCCGACGGGGTGCCCGACCTCTCGGTCACTGCCGACGAAATCACAGCCGCGGCAACACTATTGGCGCGCGGCCACGGTCCATTCGCGGTGGACGCCGAGCGGGCGTCGGGATTCCGCTACTCCAACCGCGCCTATCTGATTCAGATCCGCCGGGATGGCGCGGGAACGGTGCTGATCGACCCGGTCAGCCATGGTGGCGACCCCCTGAAAGTACTGCGGCCCATTGCCGACGTGCTCGGCGACGACGAGTGGATTCTGCACGCCGCCGACCAGGACCTACCGTGCTTGGCCGAGGTCGGAATGCAGCCGCCTGCGTTGTACGACACCGAATTGGCCGGGCGGTTGGCCGGTTTCGACCGGGTCAACCTGGCCGCGATGACGGAGCGACTGCTCGGCGTGGGACTGGCCAAAGGCCATGGCGCCGCGGACTGGTCGCGCCGCCCGTTACCGGCAGCGTGGCTCAACTACGCGGCGCTCGACGTCGAGGTGCTCATCGGCCTGCGCGCAGCCGTCGCGGATGCGCTGGCTGAGCAGGGCAAAACCGCCTGGGCGGCAGAGGAATTCGACTACCTGCGCAGCGGTGCCGGCCAGGGCCAGCCGGCGACCCGCCGGGATCGCTGGCGACGCACCTCCGGCATTCACAAGGTGCGCGACCCGCGTGGTTTGGCGGCGGTCCGCGAATTGTGGATCCTGCGAGACGAAATCGCGCAGCGTCGCGACATCGCCCCGGGCCGGATCCTGCCCGACTCGGCGATCATCGACGCGGCAGTCAACGACCCGCAGACGCTCGACGACCTGGTCGCGCTACCGATCTTCGGCGGCAAGCGGCAGCGCCGCAGCGCGCCCACCTGGCTGGCCGCGCTCAAAGTCGCACGCGAAAGCACCGGGCCCGCAATCGAAGCCGAGCAGCCGAACGGCCCGCCCGCTCCCGCGCGCTGGGCGCGCCGACGGCCGGAGGCCGCCGAACGGCTCGACGCGGCCCGATCGGCGCTGCGGGAACTGTCGGAGAAGGTCTCGGTGCCGACGGAGAATCTGGTGACGCCTGACCTGATTCGACGACTGTGCTGGGACTGGGAGGGTGCCGACGACGTGGCGTCGGCAGTCGATGAATTCCTGGCGGTCGGGCAGGCCCGTGGCTGGCAGCGCGAGTTGACCGTACCCGTGTTGACCACGGTATTACAGGCGCCGCCGAAGGTCAGTCCAGCTGCTCAGTGATCTCGGCGCCGGACTCCACGCCGTCACCGGAGAGCGCGGCGATCCAGCCGGTGATCCGGCGGGCCACGTGCTGGTCCGTGAGGCCGGCGTCGGCGAGCACCTCACCGCGCGACGCGTGATCGAAGAACCGTTGCGGCAGACCGAGATCGCGGCACGGCACGTCGATCTCGGCAGCGCGCAGCGCAGCCGACACGGCCGAGCCGATGCCGCCGGCCACCCCGTTGTCTTCGACCGTGACCACCACCTTGTGGGCGATCGCCAACTCCCCCAGCGCATCCGACACCGGCAGCACCCATCGCGGGTCGACCACTGTCACGCCGATGCCTTGGTCGCGCAGCCGGTCGGCCACCGCCAGCGCCATCGCCGCGAACGGGCCGATCGCCACCAGCAGCACGTCGGCGCCGAGGCCGTCGTCAGGAACCGCGAGTACGTCTACGTCACCGTGTTGCTTTAGCGCCGGAATATCTTCGCCGACATCGCCTTTCGGGAAACGAATAACGGTCGGGCCGTCGTCGATGGCCAGCGCTTCGCCGAGTTCCTCGCGCAGGCGGGCGCCGTCGCGGGGCGCGGCCACCCGGATGCCGGGCACGATGCCCAGCATCGACATGTCCCACATGCCGTTGTGGCTGGCGCCATCGCTGCCGGTGACCCCGGCCCGGTCGAGCACCATCGTGACGGGCAGCTTGTGCAGCGCGACGTCCATCATCATCTGGTCGAACGCCCGATTGAGGAACGTGGCATAGATCGCGACGACGGGGTGCATGCCGCCCATCGCCAACCCCGCCGCCGACGTCATCGCATGCTGTTCGGCGATCCCGACGTCAAACAGCCTGTCCGGGAAGCGTTCTCCGAACGCGGACAGGCCGGTCGGCCCGGGCATGGCCGCGGTGATCGCGACGATGTCTCGGCGCTTGGTGGCCTGCTCGATCAACGATTCGGAGAAGGTCGCCGTCCAACTCGGCCCCGGAACCTTGGTGGCCAACCCGGTCACCGGGTCGATGACACCGCAGGAATGCATCTGGTCGGCCTCGTCGTCTTCGGCCGGTCCGAAGCCACGACCCTTCTGCGTGACGACGTGCACCAGCACCGGCCCGTGGAATCCACGGGCCCGGCGCAGCGATGCCTCGACCGCGTGCTCGTCGTGCCCGTCGACCGGACCCATGTATTTCAGCCCGAGATCGGTGAACAGTAACTGCGGCGAAAGTGCGTCCTTCACACCGGCTTTGACGCTGTGCATGAACTGGTAGGCCAGGTCGCCGAATACCGGCATGCCGCGGACCGCGCTGCGACCCCGTTCCAGCAGGTTCTCGTAGCCGGGCTGCAGTCGCAACATGGCCAGGTGGTTGGCCAGGCCGCCGAATGTCGGCGCGTAGCTGCGGCCGTTGTCGTTGACCACGATCACCACCGGCCGGCGCGCGGCGGCGATGTTGTTCAGCGCCTCCCAGCACATCCCGCCGGTGAGTGCGCCGTCGCCGACCACCGCGACCACGTGCCGATTGCGATGTCCGGTCAGCTCGAACGCCTTGGCCAACCCGTCGGCGTAGGACAGCGCCGCGCTCGCATGGCTGGACTCCACCCAGTCGTGCTCGCTCTCCGAGCGTGACGGGTATCCGGACAGACCATCCTTTTTCCGTAATGTCTCGAAGTCCGCGGCGCGGCCGGTGAGCATCTTGTGCACATAAGCTTGGTGGCCGGTGTCGAAGATGATCGGGTCATGCGGCGAGTCGAACACCCGGTGCAGTGCGAGCGTCAACTCGACAACGCCGAGGTTCGGGCCGAGGTGGCCGCCGGTCGCCGCGACCTTGTGGATCAGGAACTCGCGGATCTCGGCGGCCAGATCGCGCAGATCCGACTGCGAGAGGTGCTGCAGATCGGCGGGCCCACGGATCTGTTCAAGCATTTCGCCAGTCTACGCAGAGCTCTCCGCTCTAGGCGCGGACCAGCGCAGATACCGCCCTTGACGCGCAGTTGTCTCGCTCAGAAACCGCACAGACAAGCCTGCTAACGTAACCCCCGGTGTGCCGGGAAGCCTGGTCGGCGTTCTTTGACGTGCTGCTCCAGTCTTCCTGCGATTACGGGCTATTCAGGAGAGCGGCATGATTTGCTCGGTGGACGTGACCGCGCCTCGCGGGCGGACGTCAGGGTTCAACGGCGTGATCTGTGAGTCATGCCCATTGGCAGCGGCGCTCGAATCTTGAGGGTCACCAATCCGCCCATGTCGAGTCGCGCACACACCCGACGGCAGGACCGCCGATGAGTAGCGCCCTCTTCCACTCCATTTATGCGTCGGTCGTATTCGTGGTCTGCTATGTGCTGATCACCACCGAGCGCTTCAACAAGACCAAGATCGCGTTGGCCGGCGCGATCCTGATGTTCTTCCTGCCGTTGATCAGTTCGGACGACGTCTTCTACTCGCGCGATACCGGCGTCAACTGGGATGTGCTCTTCCTGCTTCTCGGCATGATGATCATCGTCAGCGTCGTACGCCAGACCGGCGCCTTCGAGTACGTGGCAATCTGGTCTGCCAAGCGCGCCAAGGGATCCCCGCTACGGATCATGATCCTGCTGATCCTGGTCACCGCGCTCGGGACGGCCGTTCTCGACAACGTCACCACCGTCCTGCTGATCGCCCCCGTGACTCTGCTGGTGTGTGACCGCCTCGACGTCAATCCCGCCCCGTTCTTGGTCATCGAAGCGATCGCCGCCAACATCGCCGGTGCGGCGACCCTCGTCGGCGACCCGACCAGCATCATCATCGGCACCGGCGCCCACCTGAGCTTCATCGAGTTCAGCGCCAACATGGCACCGGCGGTGCTGCTGGTTCTCTGCGCGTTGATCCTGGTCCTGCCACGGCTTTACCCCGGCTTCTTTGTTGCCGATGCCGCACGGATCGCCGACGTCATGGCACTGGACGAGCGTGAGGCGATCCGGAATCCGAAGCTGCTCAAGCAATGCTGTTTCGTCTTGACGCTGGTGTTCATCGGATTCGTGTTGCACCGCCAGATCCACATGGAGCCCTCCATGGTGGCCATGGCGGGTGCAGGGATCCTGATCGTGGTTTCCGGTATCGAGCGCGAGTTCTACCTCGCCAGCGTCGAATGGGAGACGTTGCTGTTCTTCGCCGGATTGTTCATCATGGTCGGCGCGCTGGTGCGGACCGGCGTGATCGGGGAGATGGCAAAAGTAGCCAGTGGCATCGCGCACGGCGATGCCTGGACGGCCACGATCCTGATCCTCACGATCTCCTTCACCATCGGCAGCGTGATCAACAACGTTCCGTACGCCGCCGCGATGACCCCGATCGTCGCGCAATTCGCCGACACCATCCCGGGGCATGACAGCTCCGGTGTGCTGTGGTGGGCACTCCTGCTTGGCACCGTGCTCGGCGGCAACCTCACGCCGGTCGGCGCCAGCGCGAACATCGTCGCGGTCGGGATCGCACAGCGTTCCGGCCATCCGGTGTCATTCTGGGACTTCACCAAACGAGGCGCGGCAGTGACCGCGATGTCGTTCGTCTTGTCCCTCGGCTATCTGTGGCTGCGCTACTTCGCCTGAGCGCGAGATTTGGTCGTATGGTGACATGATGCGGGCCGAGGACCTCGAAGAGCAGTTTCCGATCGTGCAACTGGATTCGGACGCCATCGACGCCGCCCGCATGATCGCCGAGCACAGCCTGCCGGGCGTCGTCGTCGCCGATACCTCCAGCAAGCCGTACGCCATGATTCTTGCCTGCGAAGTGCTGCCGTTCATCCTGCCGCGCTACGTGCAGGACAACATCTCGCTGGCGGGCGTCATGGGCGACGCGCTGGCCGACCACGCGGAAGAGAATCTGGCCGGCAAGAAGGTGCGCGACGTCTTGCCGAAGCAACCGCGCAAGGTCCCCTGCATTGACGCGCGCGACGGCGTGATCAAGGTCGCCGCAGAGATGGCGGCGCATCGCAGCCCGCTGATCGCCGTGATCAAGGATGGACGACTGCATGGCGTCATCACCGCGGCAAGGTTGCTCGCTGCGGCGCTCAAATCCTGAGCGCCCCTTCGCCGCCCAAACCTGAGAACGCTCTCAGCCCCCTCGAATGTAACCTGAGAATTCCCTTACACCTATCCCATTAACCGAATGCGCCCGACGGAAGTATTGTGGCGGTGTGCGGGCAGAGGATCTCGACGAAAAGTTTCCGGTTGTAAAAATCGACTCGAATGCGCTGGACGCAGTCCGTTTGCTCGCTGAGCACCGGCTCAACGGACTCGTGGTCGTCACCGACACCTCGGAGACACCATTCGCGGTTCTCCCTGCCTCCCAGGTGGTGAGGTTCATCGTCCCCGGCTATGTGCAGGACGACCCCGGGTTGGCCAGCGTGGTCACCGAGAATATGGCCGACCACGCGGCTGAGAAGCTGAGCGGCAAGACCATTCGCGACATGCTTCCCAAGCAACGGCAGCACATTCCGGTGGCCGAGGCCGACGACACCATCATCGAGGTGGCCGAGGTCATGGCGCGGCTGCGCAGCCCGCTCGTGGCCGTAGTCAAAGACGGCCGACTGCACGGAGTCATCACTGCGTCCCGGCTGCTGTCTGCGGCGCTCAAAGAGGACGAGCCGACAGTCGACAAGCGCCAGTCATGAAGAACCCCTGAAGTTTTCACGACGGCGAGGGCTAACTCGGCAGGCCGCCTGCGACCGGCCGGTGAATCGCGGAATGTAATAGGCTTAGCCAATGCCGAGAACGCCATCGACCGGATCCTGGTCGTGAGCGGCGCGGGTCAGGGAATCTTGGTCAGGCGCCGCGACAGCCGCCGATGACCTACTTCGCCATCGCCGTGTTCATCGCGGCTTATGCATGCATCATCAGCGAGCGTTTCAGCAACACCAAGGTTGCTCTGGTCGGCGCCGGCCTGATGATCACGTTGCCGGTAATCGAATCTCACGACGTCTTCTACTCGCAAGCCAGCGGAATCGACTGGGACGTCATCTTTTTGATGCTGGGCATGATGATCATCGTCAGCATCCTGCGCCACACCGGCATATTCGAATACGCCGCGATCTGGGCGGTGAAGCGCGCTAACGGATCGCCTCTGCGCATTATGATCCTGCTGATTCTCATCATGGCGCTGGCCTCTGCCGTGCTGCCCAATGTGGTGTCCGTGCTGCTCATCGCGCCAGTCACCCTGCTGGTGTGCGAACGCCTGGAATTCAATCCGGTTCCACTCCTGATGGCCGAGGTGTTCGCCTCCAACATCGGCGGCACAGCCACGTTGGTCGGCGACCCACCCAACATCATCATCGGCGCACGGAAAGGGTTGTCGTTCAACTCCTTTTTGGTCAACATGGCGCCGATCGTGCTCATTATCCTGCTCGTGTTCGTCGCGATGCTGCCGGTACTTTTCCGCGGACTGTCAGCGGTCGATCCCGACCGGGTCGCCGACGTGATGACGGTCGATGAGAAGGAAGCCGTCCAAGACCGCGGGCTGCTGCTGAAGTCGGTTGCGGTGTTGCTCCTGGTGCTCGTCGGATTCGTCGTCTCCGAAGCCATTCATCTGCAGCCGTCGTTGGTCGCCCTGCTCGGCGCCGGCGCCCTCATACTGGTCTCCGGGCTCGAAAGTTCGGACTACCTGGCTAACGTCGAATGGGACACGCTGCTCTTCATGGTCGGCCTCTTCGTCATGGTCGGTGCGCTGTTCAAGACCGGAGTCATCAGAACCCTCGGCGAGATGGCGTCCGACGCCACCGGGGGCAACGTGTTGGTGACGACGATGCTGATTCTCTGCGTCTCGATGCTGCTGTCCGGCATCATCGACAACGTTCCCTACGTCGCGACGATGACTCCGATCGTGGGCCACCTGGCCTCCGTCGTTCCTGCACATCACGACGTCATGTGGTGGGCCCTCGCACTCGGAGGCGATCTGGGTGGCAACCTCACCGCCGTCGGTTCCAGCGCGAACATCGTTATGCTCGGAATCGCCCTGAAATCGGGCAATCCCATCTCGTTCTGGCAATTCACTCGCAAGGGCGCGCTTGTCACGGCCATGTCCACCGTCTTGTGCGCCCTCTACCTGTGGTTGCGCTATTTCGTCCTGGCCTGAGACCAGGTCGGCGGAGCGCCGCGGACCGGCGCCGGGGTGTAAGTATTTGTTAACGCCTGCGCCTGAATTGCGGTGTGCACTTTAGTATTACTCGCATGCGTCCGATTGAGGTTCCGGGGACGTTTCTGTCGTGAGCATCGGAGTGCCGGTAGTCGTCTCGGATCCGCGTCCCACCGACAATGTTTGTCTGAGAAGTCGAAGCTTGTCTGTTGATGTTGCGGAGCCCCGCGCATGAACGCGACCGAAATCCAGATGTACGTCGCCACTGCGGTGTTCATCCTCGCCTACGGATTCATCATCAGCGAGCGGTTCAGCAAGACGACGGTCGCGCTCGTCGGCGCGGGATTGATGGTCATCCTGCCGGCGATCGACGCACCCGATGTCTTTTACTCCCAGGAGACCGGAATCGACTGGGATGTCATCTTTTTGATGCTCGGTATGATGATCATCGTCAGTATCCTGCGCCATACCGGGGTCTTCGAATTCGGGGCGATCTGGGCGGCCAAGCGCGCCAACGGAAAACCGCTCCGGATCATGATCATGCTGACGTTGGTCATGGCCCTGGCCTCAGCCCTGCTGCCGAACGTGGTCTCCGTGCTGCTGATCGCGCCGGTCACCCTGCTGGTGTGCGATCGACTGGAGATCAATCCCATACCGATGCTGATCGCCGAGGTGTTCGCCTCCAACATCGGTGGTACAGCCACCCTGGTCGGCGACCCACCCAACATCATCATCGGGGCGCGGAAGGGCCTGTCGTTCAACGCTTTCCTGGTCAACATGGCGCCCATCGTGATCATCATCATGCTGGTGTTCGTTGCCGTCATGCCGCTGATGTTCCGTGGCTTCACGACCGTCTCCCCGCGAACGGGTCGCCGACGTCATGAACCTCGACGAACGCGAGGTACTCAAGGACCGCGGGCTCCTCATCAAATGCAGTGCCGTTATGGGCGTGGTTTTCGTCGGATTCGTCGTATCTCCGACGATCCACATCCAACCGTCACTGGTCGCGCTCCTGGGTGCGGGCGCCCTCATCCTGGTATCCGAGATGGAGAAATCCGACTACTTGGAGAGCGTGGAATGGGACACGCTGCTATTCATCGTCGGGCTCTTCGTCATGGTGGGTGCGCTGCTCAAAACCGGTGCTATTCAGCATCTCGGCGAGTGGGCGGCGAGCGCCACCGGCGGAAGCATGCTGTTCACCACGATGATGGTTCTCGGCGTGTCGACCGTGGCCTCCGGGCTGATCGACAACGTGCCCTATGTGGCGACCATGACACCGATTGTCACTCACTTGAGCGCGGCCATGCCGCATCAGGAACACCACAACGTGCTGTGGTGGGCGTTGGCGCTTGGCGGCGACTTGGGCGGCAATCTCACCGCCGTCGGATCCAGCGCCAACATCGTCATGATCGGAATCGCGCTGCGCTCCGGGTACACCATCTCGTTCTGGGACTTCACCCGCAAGGGCATCGTGATCACCA
Source organism: uncultured Actinomycetota bacterium (assembly GCA_963822655.1). Classification (GTDB taxonomy): domain Bacteria; phylum Actinomycetota; class Actinomycetes; order Mycobacteriales; family Mycobacteriaceae; genus Mycobacterium. The sequence continues at coordinate 161,271 of CAWGIJ010000005.1, read as the reverse complement.
CAATCTCGGCGGTGCTGAGCGCGCTGTACCTGTGGCTGCGCTACTTCGTGACGGCGTAGGCGCCGAGACGCCAGAATCATTGCGCCCGACTCATCGGCCCGCGGTTGATCGCGCTACCCGAGACCCGATGTCGTAGACCAGGATTTGCGCGGTCGCATCGGGGATTCGGCTGATTGCGTTCGCAATCTTGTCGGCGGTGCGATCGTGGAGCAACCGACCCATGAGGGGCGCGTAGGTTCGCCGCGGTAGCAGCACCGTCACCTTGACGCCGGGGTTGTCCACGATTTCCCGCACGGTGAGGTCTCCCGCAGTCCGGATCAGGTTGCGGTCCGCGCAGTGCAGCGTTCGCAGTGGAATTCGCTGTTGGAAGTGCTCCCAGCGTTCCTGCAGTTGCGCAGCATGCACTTCATCGATCGCAAAGTGCACCGCGGTCAGTTGCTCGGCATGCTGCTCGGTTGCATAGTGCAGCGTTTCGACCGTGGCGAGGTCGTAGTGCTCGACGAACACGAAAATCCGGTGCCGCGGATGTCTCACCAACTCGGGGTGTTCGGTGAGCGACGTTTGCAGAACGGAGGCCTCGTCGCGGTACTGGCGGTTGAGTCGCATCAGCCCGAATACCAGGATCGGGAAGACCACCACTACCAACCAGGCGCCCTCAGTGAACTTCGCTACCGCGAAGATCAAGACCACCGCTGTGGACAGGATGCCCGCGGACAGGTTGATCACGAGTTTGCGCCGCCAACCCGGGTCGCGGTGCGTCAGATGGTGTTTGGTCATGCCGTATCCGGCCATGGAGAAACCGGTGAACACGCCCATTGCGAACAGCGGGACGACCGCGTCGACCGATCCCCCAGTCACGATCACCAGCGTCACCGCCAGCGCGGTCAGCACGATGATGGCGTTCGAAAACACCAGCCGGTGGCCACGTTTCATCATCGGTCGCGGCAAGAAGCTGTCCTCGGCGACAAAGCTGGTCAACGCGGGAAAACCGTTGAAACTGGTGTTGGCGCCGAAGAACAAGATTGCCGCGCTCGCCGTCTGCAGAAGCACGTACATGATCTGGCCGATCACGCCATTGCCGAAGACGGCGCGGCCGACCTCGGACAGCATCGACGGGTATTCGGCGATAAACGGGGTGGCGTGGGTGGCATGCACCAGGTAGATGACCCCGACCAACAGGAATCCGAGGATGCACGCCATCGCGGTCAACACTCGACGCGCATTGCGACCCTGAGGTTTCCGAAAGACGTTCACCGCGTCGGCGATTGCCTCGACGCCAGTCAGCGACGTGCCGCCGTTGGCGAATGCGCGTAACACGATGAGGACCGTGGCGCCCATTATGAGTCCGCTGCCATGGTGGACGGGCACCGCGCCGGCGATATGTTCAGCATCGTATTTCGGCAAGCCCCAGACGATGTCACGCACGACTCCGGTCACGATCAGAACCGACAACATTGCGATGAAGGCATATACGGGCATGGCGAATATCCGGCCCGCTTCTTTCATTCCACGCAGGTTGGCATACGAGATGAGCAGCAGCGCCGCCACGGTGATTTCCAAATGGTAGGGACCCAGCCGAGGTATCGCCGACACCACCGCGAATGTTCCCGATGCGCATTGCACAGCCACGGTCACTACGTAGTCGATGAGGAGTGCTGCCGATGAGATCTGAGCGATGCGCGGCCCGAAATTGCTGCGCGCCACCACATACGAGCCGCCACGTTGTGTGTAGGCCATGACGACCTGCCGGTAGGACGCGGTCACCAGGAATCAGAATCAGGAGGATCACGGCCGCGATCGGCAACACCAGAACGAACGAGGCCAATCCGGCGGCCGGCAGCAGTTCGACCATGATTTGTTCGGGGCCGTAGACCGTCGAGGAGATGGCATCCGGCGACAGCGCGCCGAGCGCAACGACGTTCGACAAGCTCTCATCTTCCAAGTGCTCGTTGATCAGCGGCTTGCCGAGAAAAAATCGCTTCCACGCATCGGCAAAGCTCGACGACACCTTTTGGTCGTCGGGAAGATCTGTCACGTCCGTGATGGCCGTCGGAGAATTCACGAGTTCACCCAAGGCGGCGAACACCTCCACTTTCGGCCGGTACAAACAGCCTTTGACATTGCTCCGTTCGTGCAGAACTGGGCCCGTCGATGAAGAATTTCAGCTGGCGCTCCCCGCGTGCTCAGCCTTCGACTCTGAAGTCCTGACTGCGACGTTAGGCGTCCTTGCTGCGTGAGTCTGTTTCCTTAACGCTTTCTTTACGACCGGCAGCGACGCCGTCAGCGCCCGACGATCAGCGCGTGAGCAGCGCGACGCACTCGATGTGATGGGTCAGCGGGAACGAGTCGAACACCGAGAGCTTCTCAACCGCGTAGCCGTGGCGTTGGTAGAGCCCGATGTCGCGGGCGAATGATGCTGCCTCGCAGCCGATATGGACGATGCGAGGCACGCCCGCCGCCGCCAGCAGCTCGATCACCTCGCGCCCGGCGCCACCGCGCGGCGGGTCCAGCACGGCCACGTCAGCCGTGCCACGCTGCGCGGTCAGCGCCCGCCGAACCGAGTCGCTGACCACCCGCACCTGCGGTTGATCGGTTAGCGTGGCGCGCGCCGCCCGTGACGCGGCCCGCGCGCTGTCGACCGTTATCACCTGACCCGACTCCCCCACCGCGTCCGCCAGCACCGCGGCGAAGAGCCCTGCCCCACCGTAGAGATCCCACGCCGTCATGCCGGGCGCCGAGTGGGCCCAGTCGCCGATCAGTTCGCTGTAGGTGCGGGCCGCGTCGCGGTGCGCCTGCCAGAAGCCCGTCACCGGTACCTGCCAGCTATGCCGACCTACCCGCTGCACACCGAGACCGCTGCCCTCGACGACCTCGGTCGTGTTGCGCTTGCCCTGACGTACCGTGCGAGCCACATGCCGCTGGCCGTCATCGTCGAGGACGACGTGCAGGTGCGCACCGAGCGGCCACGCGGTGTCGGTCAGCCCGTCGGTCATGCTCGCCGGTAGCTGGCCGCAGTCCAGCGCGGTGACCAGTTCATCGCTTCGGTAGCGGTGAAAGCCGGGGCGGCCGTCGGTACCGACGTCGAGCCTGATCCGGGTCCGCCAGCCGGTCGCGCCGGTGGGCGTCAGCGGCAGGGCTTCCCCGTGCCACTGGTAATCACCCAGTCGCGCAAGCTGATTGGACACGACGTCGGCTTTCAAGGCACGCGCTGCAACCGGGTCGACGAAAGCGAGATCGCAGCAACCGGCGCCGTCCACACCGGCGATCGGGCACAGCGAGGCGACGCGGTCGGCCGAAGGGTCGATCACCTCGAGCGTCTCGGCATGCCAGTACGACCCGCGGTCGGCGGTGACCCGCACCCGGACCCGCTCGCCGGGCAACGCGTGGCGGACAAAGATCACCCGGCCGTCGTGGCGCGCCACGCAACTGCCGCCGTTCGCCGGCGGCCCGACGGTCAACGTCAGCTCCCCCAACGCCGGTGGGGGTGCGGCGGTGGTTTCGGAGGTCAATCGAATATCCCTCGACGCGCGTCGCCGGGAGCCGCGTGTGGCTGCATCGTCTTGAGTCGCTCTGACGAAGTCAGTTGCCACGGAACCGAAGTCACCATCACGCCCGGCATGAATAGCAGCCGGCCCTTCAGTCGCAGCGCGCTCTGGTTGTGCAGCACGTGTTCCCACCAGTGCCCGACCACGTACTCCGGGAGGAAGACCGTCACCACGCTCCGCGGCGATTCCTTGCTGACCCGTTTCACGTAATCCAATATCGGCCGGGTTATTTCGCGGTATGGCGAGGCGATGACCTTCAGCGGGACGTTGAGCTTGCTGTCCTCCCAGCGGCGCACCAGCGCACGGGTCTCGGCGTCGTCCACGCTCACCGTCACCGCCTCCAGCACATCGGGCCGCGTCGCCCGCGCGTAGGCCAACGCCCGCAGAGTTGGCAGGTGCAACTTGGACACCAGCACGATCGCGTGATTCTTGCTGGGCAGCACCATCTCGTGATCGCCGGCGGGCCGGTCGATTTCGCGGCTGACCGTGTCGTAGTGCTTGCGGATCATCTTCATCAGCACGAACAGCAGCGTCATGGCAACCACCGCGATCCAGGCGCCAGCCACGAATTTGGTGACCATGACGACGAGCAGCACGGTGCCGGTGGCGATGAATCCGATCGTGTTGACCACCCGGGAGCGCATCATGGTCCGCCGGGTGGCGGGGTCGGTTTCGTTGCGCAGCAACCGGGTCCAGTGCCGGACCATGCCGATCTGACTCAGGGTGAATGAAATGAACACCCCGACGATGTAGAGCTGGATCAGGGCGGTGACTTGCGCCCGGAACGCGATGATGGCCGCGAGCGCCGCCACCGCCAGGAACACGATGCCGTTGGAGAACGCCAGCCGGTCGCCGCGGGTGTGTAGCTGGCGGGGCAAGTAGCTGTCCTGCGCCAACACCGATCCCAGCACCGGGAACCCGTTGAAGGCGGTGTTGGCCGCCAACACCAGGATCAGCGCGGTGACGATCGCGATCAGCAGGAAGCCGATGTGAAAGCTGCCGAATACCGTCTGCGCGATCTGGGTGACGAGTGTCTTCTGTTGGTAGTCCGCCGGGCTCCGCTGAGTTGCGCGGCGGGATTGTCGACGATCTGTACGCGGGTTTCCTTGGCCAGCAGGATGATGCCCATCAGCAGGCTCACCGCGATCCCGCCGAGCATCAGCAACGTCGTTGCCGCGTTGCGGGACTTGGGCTTTTCAAACGCCGGTACGCCATTGCTGATCGCCTCGACACCGGTCAGCGCCGCGCATCCAGACGAGAACGATCGCGCCACCAGAAAGGCGAATGCAAAGCCGGTGATCGAGCTGTTTTCGGCATGCATGGTGAATCCGGCCGACTCGGCACGCAGCGGCTCACCCATCACGTAGATCCGGATCAGGCCCCAGGCCAGCATGGCGCCCACCCCGACGATGAACGCGTACGTCGGAACCGCAAAAGCCACACCGGATTCCCGGATACCCCGCAGGTTCAACCCCATCACGAGCAGAATCGCAGCGACACAGAACAGCACCTTGTGGGTGGCCACGAACGGAATCGCCGAGCCGATGTTCGACATCGCCGATGCTGTCGAAACCGCAACCGTGAGAACGTAATCCACCATCAGTGCGCTGGCTACCGTCAGCCCGGCGTTGGAGCCGAGGTTTGTGGTGACCACCTCGTAGTCACCGCCACCGGACGGGTAGGCGTGCACGTTCTGCCGGTAGCTGGCCACCACGACCAGCATCACCGCCCCCACCGCGACTCCGATCCACGGCGTCAGCGAGTACGCCGCCAGGCCGGCCACCGAGAGCATCAGGAAGACCTCTTCGGGGGCGTATGCGACCGACGAGAGTGCGTCGGACGCGAACACCGGCAGGGCAATCCGCTTGGGCAGCAGGGTGTGGCTCAAGCGGTCGCTGCGAAACGGCCGACCGAGAAGCAGTCGGCGCGCCGCGGTCGCAAATTTGGACACGAGAGCCAAGAGTAAGCGCAACCGTGCCTCCCGGTACGGTTCCGTAGACCAGAATGTCTCCGAAACCGGCTGGCCATCTTGGTCGGCCGCGCCGAGAGGACCTCTAGTGCGCGTGGTTGTGATGGGATGCGGCCGGGTCGGCTCATCGGTCGCTGATGGCCTGTCCCGGATAGGCCACGACGTCGCGGTGATCGACAGCGACGTCACGGCGTTCAGCCGCCTGAGTGACGAGTTCGCCGGGGAGACGGTGCTCGGTCTGGGATTCGACCGCGACGTGCTGCTGAAGGCCGGTATCGAAGGCGCCGACGCGTTCGCCGCGGTGTCGTCCGGCGACAACTCCAACATCATCTCGGCGCGGCTGGCCCGCGAAACCTTCGGCGTGCGACGGGTGGTCGCCCGGATCTACGACGCCAAGCGCGCCGAGGTCTACGAGCGGCTGGGGATTCCGACCATCGCCACCGTGCCCTGGACCACCGATCGACTACTGCACGCGCTCACCCGGGAGAGCGAGACCGCGCGATGGCGCGATCCGAGCGGGACCGTCGCCGTCCTGGAGGTGGTGCTGCACGAGGACTGGGTGGGCCGGCGGGCCTCTGAGCTGGAGACGGCCACCGACGCCCGGGTCGCGTTTCTGATCCGGTTCGGCACCGGCATCCTCCCGGAGCCCAAGACGGTCATCCAGTCCGGCGATCAGGTCTACATCGCCGCGATCTCCGGCCACGCCGCCGAAGCGTTGGCCATTGCGGCGCTGCCGCCGAGCGAGGACGCCGAACAATGAGAGTCGCCATAGCCGGTGCGGGCGCGGTCGGCCGCTCGGTCGCCCGCGAGCTGATCGAGAACGAGCACGATGTGACGCTCATCGAGCGCAAGCTCGAGCACATCGAGGAGGACGCCATCCCAGCCGCGCATTGGCAGCTGGGCGATGCCTGCGAGGTGAGCGTGCTCGAACATGTGCAGCTGCACGAGTTCGACGTGGTGGTGGCCGCGACGGGAGACGACAAGGCCAACGTCGTGCTCAGCCTGCTGGCCAAGACGGAGTTCGCGGTGCCCCGGGTGGTGGCCCGGGTCAACGATCCGCGCAACGAATGGCTGTTCACCGACGCGTGGGGCGTCGACGTCGCGGTGTCCACCCCGCGGATGCTGGCGTCGCTGATCGAGGAGGCGGTCGCGGTCGGAGACCTGGTGCGGCTGATGGAGTTTCGCAAAGGCCAGGCCAACCTCGTCGAGATCACGCTGCCGGACAACACGCCGTGGGGTGGCAAGCCGGTGCGCAAGCTTCAGCTGCCGCGCGACGTCGCACTGGTGACGATCCTGCGCGGGCCGCGGGTGATCGTGCCGCAGGACGATGAGCCGCTCGAAGGCGGCGACGAGCTGTTGTTCGTCGCGGTTACCGAGGCGGAAGAGGAACTGCGTCAGCATCTGCTGCCGTCGCAGTAACGGCCCGAGCGTCCAGCGCGCGCTGCGCCGTCCTGATCGCCAGAAAGGTCACCAGCGCCGCGACCGCGGCCAGCGGCCAGCCCATCGCGATGCGAGCCACCACCAGCCAGCCTTCGTGGTTGGTGTCGTAGAGCACCCGCTGCACCACGAAGCGCGCCGCGAACACCACTACCCAGGTGAACGTGGCGACGTCGAAGGCGTAGACCGCGCGACGCACGGCACGCCAACCACGGTCGTGCCCGTGCAGCCAGCTCCAGATGTAGCCGACGACTGGCCGGCGGATCACAATCGAGAGCGCGAAGATCGCCGCATAGATCAGCGACGTCCAGATGCCCAGCAGAAAGTAGCCCTTGGACTGCCCCATCAGGTACGCGATCAGGACGCAGACGCCGACGCCGATCAACCCGGACACCGCCGGCTGCACCGACTCATGACGGACCAACCGCCACACCAGGATCAGCGCCGCGACGCCGAGCGCGGCACCGGACGCGACGGCCAGACCCAGCAGCCGCGAGGTACCGACGAAGACCAGAACCGGCAGCGACGAGTAGACGATGCCGGAAACCCCGCCGAGCTGTTGCATCATCCGCTCGGCGGGAGTGCCCTGGGCGTCGGCCTTACCTAGCTCGCCGTCGGGTGCACCGGATGCACGGCTCACCGCTGAATCTCGTAGTGCGGGTTGTAGATCGCCTTGCTGCCGTTCTCCAGCTTGCCGAGCCGGCCCTGCACACGCAGGGTGCGCCCGGACTCGATACCGGGAATCCTGCGCTGCCCCAACCACACCAACTCAATCGTGTCGGTGCCGTCGAAAAGCTCGGCGCGCACGCCGTCGGCGCAGCCCTTGCCCTTGCATTCGACGCTGCGCAGCGTGCCGACCACGGTGACCTCCTGGCCGCGCTCGCAGTCGATGGCCCGCTGCGCGCCGGTGGTCACCGCCTCGTCGCACAGCTCCTCGGCGTCACGCTGCTCGGGGTCCTCCGTCAACCGACGGGTCAGTCGGCGCAGATAACCTTCCGCCGCCATGGGCTCTCCTGAGCGTCATTCATGCTTTCACCGGACCGGATACCACCGATCTTCTCATCCAAACGGACACCGTAGACCGAATGGTTCCCCAAACGCCAAGCAACGCCCAGGCAATATCTAGGGGTGCCTATCGACCTGCGCGGCGTGACCGCCGTGTTGCTACCGGGAACCGGGTCCGACGACATCTACATCGGCCGCGCGTTCGAACGCCCGATGCGCGACGCCGGCGCCCGATTGCTGACGCCGGCCCCGCAACCGACCCGTCTGGTCGACGGCTATCTCGACGCGATGGACGACGCCGCGCGCGGCGGACCGATCCTCGTAGGCGGGGTGTCGATCGGCGCGGCGGTGTCCGTCGCCTGGTCCTTGCGGCATCCCGACCTCGTGGTGGCGGTGCTGGCCGCGCTGCCCGCCTGGACGGGCGCTCCCGGCGACGCGATGGCGGCGATCGCGGCACAGCATTCCGCGCGTCAACTGCGTGCGGACGGCCTCGAGGAGACGACGGCGCAGATGCGTGCGTCCAGCCCGCCGTGGCTGGCCGACGAGCTTGCCCGCTCATGGCGCGCACAGTGGCCGCATCTGCCCGACGCCATGGAAGAAGCGGCGACCTACCTCGCTCCGACGCCGGCCGAACTTCGCCGGCTGACAACGCCACTCGGCATCGCGGCGGCCGAAGACGATCCGATCCACCCGATCGACGTCGGGCTGGAGTGGGCCTCGACAGCGCCGCACGCGGCGCTGCGCACCGTCACCCTCGACCAGATCGGTGCGGACCCGTCCGCGCTGGGCGCCGCGTGCCTAGGGGCGCTCGATGCAGCTAGCTAGCCGTCGCCGCGCAGCTGTTGCATCGCCGAACCGGAGGCGCTGCGACGCTCGGGCGGCACGTCCTCGCTGACGGCGTCGGGTTGCTCGACAGGCTGCTCACTGATGGGGGCGCCCTGAGCGGCCGCGGCCTCGCGCAGTTGCGACGCCATCGGCTCGGGCAACTCCACCGGCAGCGGCGTGCGCACCGGCAGCGGGGTGTCGCCACGGCGAATCACAGTGTCCAACAATGCATTTCGTGCTTGTTCGGTGAGCGCGTCGATGCTCTCGATCGAACCGTTCACCACGCAGCGGATCATCCAGCGATAGCCGTCGACCCCGATGAACCGCACCACGCCGGACCCTGTTCCGACCACTTCACGGCCCCAGCGACCGTCCTGGATGGTCACCTCGGCACCGTCACTGCGCAGCGACTCGGCCAGTTCGGCGGCCACTTCCCGCCACAGCCCGCCCGTCTTCGGGGCGGCGTACGCGGCGATCGTGAACCGGCCGTTGGGCGTCACCACCCACACCGCGCTCGGCACGCCGACCTCAGTCAATTCCACCTGCAACTGCGCCGCCTCCGGCAGCGGCACCAGCACCGCGCCGAGGTCCAGGCGGCCTTCGGTCGCGACCGCCGCGTCATCGAAGTCCTCGACGTCGAACGGACCGGCGAGGTCATCGGTGGCCGACGTCTCGTACGGCAGGTCCGGCTTGCGGTGCGAGCCGTGCGTTTCCGGCTCGTCGACCGACTGGTCTTTGGATTTGCGTCTACCGAATGCCATCACAAACTCGCATGTCCGCCAGAGGAGCCGTGGCCGCCGTCGCCACGGGAGGTTTCGGCCATCCCGGCCTCGTCGAACGAGGACACCTCGACGAGGTCGACCAACTCAACGCGCTGTACCAGCAGTTGCGCGATGCGGTCTCCACGGTTGACGACGATCGGCGTCGCCGGGTCGAGATTGATCAATGAGACTTTGATCTCACCACGGTAACCCGCGTCGACGGTGCCAGGACTGTTCACGATCGAAAGTCCCACCCGCGCAGCCAATCCGGATCGTGGGTGCACCAGACCCACCATCCCGTGCGGAATGGCCACCGCGATCCCCGTCCGGACCAGCGCCCGATGGCCGGGGGCGAGCTCGAGGTCTTCGGCGCTGTAGAGGTCTACGCCGGCATCACCGTGATGGGCCCGGGCGGGCAGCGGAAGCCCGGGGTCGAGACGAACAACCGCCAGACTGGTCGACACGGGGGCACAGATTACCCTTGGCCGCGTGTCAGAGACGCCAGTCACGCCGCAAAGCCTGCGGTACCGCGAACGGTTGTGGGTGCCGTGGTGGTGGTGGCCACTGGGTTTCGCCGCGGCGGGGTTGATCGCCTTCGAAGTCAACATGGGCGTGCCGAGTCTGCCGGACTGGTTGCCGTTCGCCGCGCTGTTCGTGGTCGCCGCCGGGACCCTGCTGTGGCTGGGCCGCGTCGAGATCCGGGTCGCCGCCGATGACGACGGCGTCGAATTGTGGGCCGGCGAGGCGCATCTGCCGGTGTCGGTCATCTCGCGCTCCGCCGAGATCCCGCGTTCCGCGAAGTCCGCGGCGATGGGACGACAGTTCGACCCGGCCGCGTACGCGCTGCACCGAGGCTGGGTGGGCCCGATGGTGCTGGTGGTTTTGGACGACCCAGACGACCCGACGCCTTATTGGCTGGTGAGCACCCGCCACCCCGAGCGGGTGCTGTCGGCACTGCGGAGTTAGTGGGCGGCAGCCCGACCACCAACGTCAGGCCGCGCAGTCCGTACAGATCATCACGCCGCCCTTTTCGCTGGCCAGGCGGCTGCGGTGCTGCACCAGGAAACAACTCGAGCAGGTGAACTCGTCGGCCTGCTTCGGAATCACCCGCACGGACAGCTCTTCGCCGGACAAGTCCGCTCCGGGCAGCTCAAAGGACTCGGCAGACTCTGACTCGTCGACGTCAACCACCGCCGACGCCGCCTCGTTTCGCCGTGCCTTGAGCTCCTCGAGAGAGTCCTCTGAAACGTCGTCGGTTTCGGTACGCCGTGGGGCGTCATAATCGGTAGCCATCTTCTGTCCCCTCGTAACCCTGCAAGCAAAGCTTTGTACCAGCGTCGAACGCATCTTCAAAACGATTCGTGCCCTTAACGCGGGGTGTTCGAGTGTGATTTACGTCACATCAGCTATTTAGCCGTACTACCTCCCGCTAAACCTCGGGCTTTAGAGTGCGTACGTGGTCGCGCAAATCACCGAAGGCACAGCGTTCGACAAGCATGGTCGCCCGTTCCGGCGTCGCAATGCCCGGCCCGCCATCGCGGCGCTCATAGTGCTGCTGGCGGCCAGCGCGGTGGTGTGGACGGTGGCCCTCACCCGTCCGACCGAAGTGCACGAGGCGACGGTGTGCAATGTCCCGCCCGAGCAACCCGACCCGGCCCAGCCACGCTTGGGCAGCGCGGTGTCGCGCAGCACGATGATCAACGTCGCACCGGCCAAGCTCGCCGACTCCAAGGTGCGCGTCCTCAACGCCAGCGGGCGGGGCGGCCAGGCGGCCGACGTGTCGGGCGCCCTGCGAGATCTGGGCTTCGCCCAGCCGACCGCCGCCAACGACCCCGTGTATGCCAAGACGCGGCTGAACTGCCAGGGGCAGATCCGGTTCGGCGAGGCCGGACAGGCCGCCGCCGCCGCGGTGTGGCTGGTAGCGCCGTGCGCCGAGCTCTACCGCGACGACCGCACCGACGACTCCGTCGACCTCGCGATCGGTACCGAGTTCAGCTCCCTGGCACACAGCGACGACATCGCCGCGGTGCTGGCCGGCCTACGACCGGGCAATTCCGAACCGGCCGACCCCACGCTGCTGGCCAAGATCCACGCCGGCAACTGCTAGCCCGGAATCGGGTTCAGGCCGTCGAATTGGCCCAGCACAGCAAGTAATTGGTCGGCAATGCCGGGAGCCGCGGCCACGACCAGCGACGAGGTGTAGCCCGGGTCCCCCGGCGTCGGCAGCACCAGCCGCGCTCCGGCCTCCGCGGCGATCAGCGACCCCGCCGCCAGGTCCCACCGATGCAGCCCGTGCTCGTAGTAGGCGTCCAGCCGGCCCGCGGCGACCATGCACAAATCCAGTGCGGCGGAACCGATTCGGCGCACATCACGCACTTCCGGCAGGATCTTCGACACCAGTTGGGCCTGCACCGTGCGACGTCGCGGCGAGTAGGCGAACCCAGTGCCCACCAGTGCCCGCGACAAGTCGTCGACCCCGCTGCAGCGCAGCCGGCGGGTGCCCTCGGCGTCGGTGACGTGCGCGCCGAATCCGGCTGCCGCCGAATAAAGCCGCCCGCCGACCACATCGGCCACCGCGCCGGCCACCGAGACGCCGTCGACCTGCGCCGCCACCGACACCGCGTACGACGGGATGCCGTAGACGAAGTTCACCGTGCCGTCGATGGGGTCCAGGACCCAGGTGACGGTGCCCGGCTCCGCGCTGGCCGGGTCGATAGGACCACCGATTTCCTCGCCGAGGATCGCGTCGCCCGATCGCAGGTGCGCCAACCGATCCCGCAGCAGCCGCTCGGTCTCGGTGTCGACGACGGTGACCGGGTCGGTCGGCGTGGTCTTGGACTGCACCGCGTCATCGCCGTCCGCGCCCGCATCGGCGCCGAACACCTCGCCGCGGCGTCGACGGACGAACTCCGCCGCTTCTCCTGCCAGAGCCTCGGCCACCGTCCGCAGCTGGGCCGGCTGGTTCTCGGATGTGTTCACCCACTCATCGCATCACAGGAGATGGCGGGTTCGGCAACGCCCGGGTAACCCGCCGCCCAACCGCGCAGCTACGCACTAGGGTTTTTCCCGACGCCTACGTCCCGCCGAGGAGATTTCGATGACTACAGCCGACTCGACCAGCGCCCCACCGACGGGCGGCGGATCCGTCACACCGGCGCGCCGGGGTTTCGGCATCGACGTCGGTGGCAGCGGCATCAAGGGCGGCATCGTCGACCTGGACACCGGCGAACTGGTCGGCGACCGCTACAAGCTGCTGACTCCGAAACCGGCCACCCCGACCGCAGTGGCCACAACGATCGCCGCCGTCGTCAATGAATTCGGCTGGACCGGACCGCTGGGCGTGACCTATCCGGGCGTCGTCACCAACGGCGTCGTCCGGACCGCCGCCAACGTCGACAAGAAGTGGATCGGCACCAACGCCGGCGAGATCATCAGCTCGGGACTGAATGGCCAGGAGGTCGTCGTGCTCAACGACGCCGACGCGGCCGGACTGGCCGAAGAGCGTTACGGGGCGGGCAAGGACACCACCGGCGTGGTGGTGCTGCTCACATTTGGAACCGGCATCGGATCGGCCGTCATTCACAACGGGATTCTGCTGCCCAACACCGAATTCGGTCACCTCGAGGTCGGCGGCAAGGAGGCCGAACGTCGCGCCGCATCGTCGGTCCGCGACAAGCGCGGCTGGAGCTACGAAAAGTGGACCAAGCAGGTGACGAAGGTGCTGATCGCCATCGAGAACGCCATGTGTCCCGAACTGTTCATCGCCGGTGGCGGCATCAGCCGCAAGGCCGACAAGTGGGTTCCGCTGCTGAAAAACCGAACCCCGGTGGTGGCCGCCGCCCTGCAGAACACCGCGGGAATCGTCGGCGCAGCGATGGCGGCGACTCGCGACGTGACGCACTGATTTGCGCTCGCTGGCGGGGTAATCCCCTGCTGTCGTTACAATGGACACCGGCAGCCGCCCGAGGAGATAGCGGCGAATATCCACCCTGATAATCGAGCCGACATCTGACATAGCTGACGTTTTCCGGTTGAGCATGCCCATGGCACCGGAAGAGAGTTCTACCGAAGGGGTTTTTGTGGCAGCGACCAAGGCACGACCGGCAACCGAAGAGCCGGTGAAGCGCACCGCAGCCAAGACTTCCCCAGCCCCGGCCAAGAAGGCGCCGGCGAAAGCTACCAACGGCGCCGCCAAGAAGGCGCCGGCGAAAGCCGCCAAGGCCGCCACCGCGACCAAGACGCGCACCGCCACCAAGAGCGCCGCAGCCAAGGCCGCACCGGCACGTGGCCGCCCGAAGAAGGCGACCACCAAGGGCGCCGACGACGCCGAGGCGACGACTACTGATCTCGAGACCGACGAGCAGGATCTCGACAATGACGCCGAACTCGACAACGGCCCCGTCGAGGAGATCGACCTCGCCGACGAAGACCTGAATCTCGAAGTCGAAGATCTCGAGGACGACTCGTCCGCGAACTCCGGCGAGGGAGCGACCGCGCCGCCTGACGCCGACGCACCGGCCGCGAAGAAAAAGGCCAAGGCCGGCGAAGAGGAGCCCGACGAAGAGGAAATCGTCGAGCCGAGCGAAAAGGACAAGGCCTCGGGCGATTTCGTCTGGGACGAGGACGAGTCGGAGGCGCTGCGGCAGGCCCGCAAAGACGCCGAGTTGACGGCGTCGGCCGATTCGGTTCGCGCGTACCTCAAGCAAATCGGCAAGGTGGCGCTGCTCAACGCCGAAGAGGAAGTCGAGCTGGCCAAGCGGATCGAGGCCGGCCTCTACGCCACCCAGCTGATGACCGACCTGACCGAGAAGGGCGAGAAGCTGCCCGCGGCTCAGCGTCGGGACATGGTCTGGATCTGCCGTGACGGCGACCGCGCGAAAAACCATCTGCTGGAAGCGAACCTGCGACTCGTGGTGTCGCTGGCCAAGCGCTACACCGGCCGCGGCATGGCGTTCCTCGATCTGATCCAGGAAGGCAACCTGGGCCTGATTCGTGCGGTCGAAAAGTTCGACTACACAAAGGGTTACAAGTTCTCCACCTACGCGACGTGGTGGATCCGCCAGGCGATCACCCGCGCCATGGCCGACCAGGCCCGCACCATCCGTATCCCGGTGCACATGGTCGAGGTGATCAACAAGCTGGGCCGCATCCAGCGCGAGCTGCTGCAGGACCTGGGACGCGAGCCCACGCCCGAAGAGCTGGCCAAGGAAATGGACATCACCCCGGAGAAGGTGCTGGAGATCCAGCAGTACGCCCGGGAGCCGATCTCGCTGGACCAGACCATCGGCGACGAGGGTGACAGCCAACTCGGCGACTTCATCGAGGACAGCGAAGCCGTGGTCGCGGTCGACGCCGTGAGCTTCACACTGCTGCAGGACCAGCTGCAGTCGGTGCTGGAGACGCTGTCCGAGCGCGAAGCAGGCGTCGTACGTCTGCGCTTCGGCCTGACCGACGGCCAGCCCCGCACTCTCGACGAGATCGGCCAGGTCTACGGCGTCACGCGCGAGCGCATCCGTCAGATCGAGTCGAAGACGATGTCGAAGTTGCGGCACCCAAGCCGTTCTCAGGTGCTGCGCGACTACCTGGACTAAAGACTTGTCGCACAATTAATTCGGATGCGCTTGAGGCAACCATGTCCTAGGTTGACCGCATGTCAAGCAGTCGCATTCTTGTTTCGTCCGGATCCGAATACGAGGCGGCCGTCGGCTATTCGCGGGCGGTACGGGTCGGCCCATTCGTCGCCGTGTCCGGAACGACGGCTCCCGGAAGGGATATCGGCACCCAAGCTCGAGAAGTGTTGCGCCGCATCGATACTGCGCTGAACGAGGCCGGCGCGGCACTGAGCGACGTGACCCGCACCCGCATCTACGTCACCGACATCACGCAGTGGCGTGCTGTCGCGGCCGCGCACGCGGACGTCTTCGGCGAGATTCGCCCGGCGGCCACGATGGTCGAGGCGGCCGCGCTGATCGAACCGGGACTGCAGGTCGAGATCGAAGTCGACGCTTATTCGCCCAGCGTCGGGAACTGGCCGTCAGCGTCCGGCAGGTAGCTGGTGACGTCGATCACAGCGTCAACGGGCAAGGGGCCGTACAGGTGCGGGAACACCATCGACTCCGGATCCGTTGCTACACCTAGTTCCCAACGAATGGGTGAGTCCAGATGAGTCGGATCGATGCGCAGCAGGACGAGGTCGGCGCGGCCGCGGTACAGGCGGTTGGCGGGCAGATGGACCTGCTGCGGTGTCGACAGGTGGACGAAGCCAACGTCGGCGAGGGACTCGGGCCGAAGCTCGCCCAGATTTTGAGCGGCGTACCAGTCATCGCTGGGACATAGATGTACCAGCACCGCCGGCGTCCGATTCATGTCGCCATCTTGCCCGACCGGTTAAACCACGGACCTGGGTGAGAAACGACACAGCCGGTAAACCCCGGGTGAAGACGGCCAAACGCGCAGACATCTGAGACAGTAGAGAAGGCAGAACGGAGAAGCCATGAACGCAACGTTGACCAGTCCAGAACTGACTCGGGCTGATCGGTGCGATCGGTGCAGCGCTGCTGCACGGGTTCGCGCCAAGCTGCCCTCCGGAGCAGAACTGCTCTTCTGCCAACACCATGCCAACGAGCATGAGGCGAAGCTCATCGAGCTGTCCGCCGTGCTGGAAATCAGCAGCGACGCGGTCGACGCGTAATCCACGACCCGCCACCTGTAGTTCTGGCGGCAAGTGCGTTCGTCAGGAATCCTTGACGGGTCATGACCGACCACCCGGTAAAACCTTCGCGGCACCACCTCTGGCGCATCACTAAACGTGCGTTGTCCAAAAGCTGGGATGACTCGATCTTCTCGGAGTCCGCGCAAGCGGCGTTCTGGTCGGCGCTCTCACTGCCACCACTGCTGCTGGGGATGCTGGGCAGTCTGGCCTACGTGGCGCCGCTGTTCGGCCCGGACACCATGGGCGTGATCGAGCACTACCTGGTGTCGATGTCGAACAAGATCTTCTCGCAGAGCGTCGTGCACGAGATCATCGAGCCGACCATCGCCGACATCGGTCGCGGCGCCCGCGGTGAGGTGGTGTCGTTGGGCTTTCTGATTTCACTGTGGGCGGGGTCGTCGGCGATCTCCGCCTTCGTCGACTCGGTGGTCGAGGCACACGACCAGACGCCGCTGCGGCATCCGGTACGCCAGCGCCTCTACGCGCTGGCGCTGTATCTGGTCATGCTGCTCTTCGTCATCGTCACGGCGCCGCTGATGGTGCGCGGGCCGCGCAAGCTCGCCGAGTTCATTCCCGACGGCCTACAGGACGTGCTGGCCTACGGTTACTACCCCGCGCTGCTCGCCGGCCTGATCGCCACCGTGGTCGTGCTGTACCGCGTCGCCTTGCCAGACCCGATTCCCTCGCACCGGCTGATCTTCGGCGCGACCGTGGCCAGTGTCGTGTTTGTCATCGCGACTCTGGGGCTGCGCATCTATCTGCGGTACATCACCGGCACCGGCTACACCTACGGAGCGCTGGCGACGCCGATCGCGTTTCTGCTGTTCGCGTTCTTCGCCGGTTTCTCGATCATGCTGGGCGCGGAGTTCAACGCCGCTATGCAAGAAGAATGGCCGGCTCCGCGGACCCATGCGCATCGGATGCGGCGTTGGCTGGTCAAGCGGGCCAAGGAAGCCGTCGAAGAGGTCGGCACGACGACCGAGGACGAAGAGCCGTCCGCCGACCGGGTCAGCTCTTCTTGAGCGACTCGTAAATCCGCTTGCAGTCCGGACACACCGGCGAACCGGGCTTGGCGGACTTGGTCACCGGAAACACCTCGCCGCACAGCGCCACGACGTGATTCCCCATGACGGCGCTCTCGGCGATCTTGTCCTTCTTGACGTAATGGAAGAACTTCGGGGTGTCGCTGTCGGTCCCGTCGTCGACGCGTTCGTCGGTGTCGGTGCGCTCGATCGTCTGGGTGTCCATGTCAGACATTGTGCCGGATCCGAGTCCGCCGCCGTGCGCCAACTTGTGGAACAGTGGAGTGATGAGGCGCAGCGAAGAGCTGGGTTTCGACGACGATGGTCGACCAATCCTCATCACCGCCGCCGCACCCGCATACGAGGTCCAGCACCGGCAACGAGTCCGGAAATACCTGACGATCATGTCATTCCGAATTCCTTGCCTGATCCTGGCGGCGCTCGCGTACGGCCAGTGGCACAACGGCCTCGTCTCACTCGCGATCGTCGCGGTGTCGATCCCGTTGCCCTGGATCGCGGTGCTGATCGCCAACGACCGGCCGCCGCGGCGTGCCGACGAACCTCGTCGATTTGATGGGCCCGAGAGGCGCACTCCGCTCTTCCCCACCGCAGAGCGCCCGGCGCTGGAACGTCGCATTCGTCCGGCAACGCAACCGGAATGGCAGAACCAGCGCGCCGACGGCTCCGAATAACTCAAGTCCACATCGGGTTCTCAGTACATTCTCAGGGCTGGCCGACATTCGCGCACGTCAGCGGGTGTGAGAACGCCATCCCGCGGGAACTACTACGCCGGGTCGGTCGTTGTACCCGATGACAGTTCACGCTCTGAGGAGGCCGCCATGGCAAATGCCAACAAATTCCGGGTTGACGGCGATCTGGACGCTCAAAGCCCAGCCGCGGACCTGGTGCGCGTCTACCTGAACGGGATCGGTAAGACGGCTCTGCTCAACGCGGCCGACGAGGTCGAACTGGCCAAGCGCATCGAGGCCGGCCTGTACGCCAAGCATCTGCTGGAAACGCGTAAGCGTTTGGGCGAGAACCGGAAACGCGATCTGGCCGCCGTCGTGCGCGACGGCGAGGCGGCGCGCAGCCATCTGCTGGAGGCCAACCTGCGCCTGGTGGTGTCGCTGGCGAAGCGCTACACCGGTCGCGGGATGCCGCTGCTGGACCTCATCCAGGAGGGAAACCTGGGTCTGATCCGCGCGATGGAAAAGTTCGACTACGCAAAGGGATTCAAGTTCTCCACGTATGCGACGTGGTGGATCCGTCAGGCGATCACCCGCGGTATGGCCGACCAGAGCCGCACCATCCGGCTGCCGGTCCACCTGGTCGAGCAGGTCAACAAGCTCGCCCGGATCAAGCGCGAGATGCACCAGAACCTCGGCCGCGAAGCCACCGATGAGGAGCTCGCCGAGGAGTCGGGCATCCCTGTCGAGAAGATCAACGATCTGCTCGAGCACAGCCGCGACCCGGTAAGCCTCGACATGCCGGTCGGCTCCGAGGAAGAGGCGCCGCTGGGTGACTTCATCGAGGACGCCGAAGCAATGTCCGCCGAGAACTCGGTGATCGCCGAACTGCTGCACACCGACATCCGCAGCGTGCTCGCCACGCTGGACGAGCGGGAGCACCAGGTGATCCGGTTGCGCTTCGGGCTCGACGACGGGCAACCCCGCACCCTCGACCAGATCGGCAAGCTGTTCGGTCTGTCCCGCGAGCGCGTCCGCCAGATCGAGCGCGAGGTGATGGCCAAGCTCCGCAACGGCGAGCGCGCCGACCGCCTTCGCTCATACGCGAGCTGACCACCCGCGCAGCGTCTCCAACGTATGCCCGCCGCAGCCGCGGCGGGCATACTGCTGCGCGGGAGTGTTAGCGAACCATTCGCGCAGCTTGCCAAGTAGACTCGGCGGCAATGGAAGGTGCGGAATGAACGACCTGGTTGATACCACCGAGATGTACCTGCGGACCATCTACGACCTCGAGGAAGAGGGCGTTACTCCGTTGCGTGCCCGTATCGCCGAACGACTGGACCAAAGTGGGCCCACGGTCAGCCAGACCGTGTCGCGAATGGAGCGCGACGGCCTGCTGCACGTGGCCGGTGACCGCCATCTCGAGCTGACCGACAAGGGGCGTGCGCTGGCCGTCTCGGTGATGCGCAAGCACCGACTCGCCGAACGACTGCTGGTCGACGTGATCGGTCTGCCGTGGGAGGAAGTCCACGCCGAGGCCTGTCGCTGGGAGCACGTGATGAGCGACGACGTCGAGCGTCGACTCATGAAGGTGCTCAACAACCCGACCACCTCCCCGTTCGGCAACCCGATCCCAGGGTTGATCGGCCTGGGCATCGGCGACGGATTCGGCGCCGACGAGGGCAACCTGGTCCGGTTGACCGAGTTGCCGGCCGGCCCGCCTGTTGCGGTGGTGGTGCGGCAACTGACCGAGCACGTGCAGGGCGACATCGACCTGATCACCCGCCTCAAAGACGCCGGCGTCGTCCCCAACGCCCGCGTCACCGTCGAATCGAACCAGGCCGGCAGCGTGACGATCGTCATACCGGGTCACGAGAATGTCAGCCTGCCGCACGAGATGGCCCACGCCGTCAAGGTCGAAAAGGTCTAAACCGCACGGCGTCTGAACGCCCGACGCGGCGGTAGCCGCACGCCGAGTCGCTCGGCCAGCCGGTAGCCCGTGACCGCCAATTCCCGAATGTGCTCGGGCCGCAGGCCCGATTGCAACGCCGTGTCCAGCATGCCGGCCATCCGATGCCCCGGATCGCAGCGCAGCGCGGCCTCCAGGGAGACACCCGCCAGGGGCCCGTCGCCGCGGGCGTAGGCGCTGAACGCCAGCAGCACCAGCGCCTCGGCCCGCCACACGGTGGGCAGGCTGCGCGACAGCAGCGCCCACAGCGACTCCGCGTCACCGGCGCTGTGCCCAACCGCCAACGCGTACAACGTGTCCCGCACCTCGACGTCGGCCAGCCCGCACGCCAGGCCCGCGATCTCGGCGTCGGTGAGTTCCTGCCCGTCGGCGACTGCCGCGGCGGCGGCCATTGCGGCCTCGACATCCCGGCGGACGCAGCCGTCGGGGTCGGCTCGGTGCGACTGGTCGCGCAGCGCGGCGTGCTCGGCGATCGAATTGGTCAGCGCCGCGCTGCGGGCCCGGTCATCGATCGCGATCACCGCTTGCAGGTCGGCGCGCCGCGCGTAGAGCCGCCGGCCGTCCAGCACCGCCGCGGCCGCCAGCGGTGATGCGGACGGGTCGTCGATGACACCGCCTGCGCCGCAACCGTCTACGCAGTGCCAGCGCCCGCCGTCGGCCACTCGGTCGACGACGTGCACGGCCCACAGCGCGATGTCGTGCCGCGCCAATTCGTCGGTCAGCGACGAGCACAGGTCGCGGTATTGGTCGTTGCACACCGGGCAGCCGGCGCCGTCAGCGTCGACGATGACCGCGATCGCGGCCTCGGGACCCGCGGCCCCGGCGACCTCGGCCAGACGCCCGATCTGGTCGGCAACCGCGTCGGATAGGTCGACGCGCATCACCGAGCCGAGTTCACCGCCGTTGATCGACAACAACACCAACGATTGCTCGGGCACAAAGCCGAGCACCGCGGGGAGGGCGGCGATCACCGTGCCGGGCCGATTCAGTTCAAAGTCACGTCGCTGCTTGGTCATGGCGACGACGCTGGCAACAGGCACCGTCATTCCGTCGGCGCGACCGACGCCCGGAGCGGCGCGATGTGCACGAAGTCGCGACTGTGCACACCACCGCATTGTTCACGTGCACGTAGCCGTTTACGACTCATGCCCGCAATGCACGTGGCGTAAGAGTCTGTTCATGGGTTCGATACTCGAATACGACATGGTGGTCATCGGGTCAGGTCCGGGCGGACAGAAAGCCGCGATCGCCGCGGCCAAACTGGGCAAATCGGTTGCGGTCATCGAGCAGCGTCCAATGCTCGGCGGCGTGTGCGTCAACACCGGCACAATCCCGTCCAAGACATTGCGCGAGGCCGTGCTCTACCTGACCGGCATGAACCAGCGCGAGCTGTACGGCGCCAGCTACCGCGTCAAGGACAAGATCACCCCGGCGGACCTGTTGTCGCGGACCCAGCACGTGATCGGTAAGCAGGCCGATGTGGTGCGAAACCAGTTGATGCGCAATCGGGTTGACCTCATCCCCGGCGAGGCCCGGTTCCGCGATGAGCACACTCTGCTCGTCGAAGACCGCACCCGCGGTGAGCGCACGACGGTCAGCGGAGAACGCATAGTCATCGCCACCGGCACCAAGCCGGCTCGCCCCGAGGGCGTCGAATTCGACGACCAACGGGTGCTGGACTCCGACGGCATCCTCGACCTGAAGACGATCCCGACGTCGATGGTGGTGGTCGGCGCCGGCGTGATCGGCGTCGAGTACGCGTCGATGTTCGCCGCGCTGGGCACCAAGGTGACCATCGTCGAGAAGCGGCAGGACATGCTGGATTTCTGCGACGCCGAGATCATCGAGGCGCTGCGCTTCCACCTGCGCGACCTGGCCGTCACCTTCCGCTTCGGCGAAGAGGTGACCCGCGTCCAGGTCGGCGCATCGGGCACCGTCACCAGCCTGGCCAGCGGCAAGAAGATCGCCGCCGAAACGGTGATGTACTCCGCCGGGCGGCAGGGCCAGACCGAGAACCTCGAACTGGAGAGCGCCGGCCTGGAAGCCGACGCCCGCGGCCGGATCTTCGTCGACGAGGACTTCCGCACGAAGGTCGACCACATCTATGCGGTCGGCGACGTCATCGGCTTTCCCGCGCTGGCATCCACCTCAATGGACCAGGGACGGGTCGCGGCCTGCCACGCGTTCGGCGAGCCGGTGCACGGCCTGACCGCGCTGCAGCCGATCGGCATCTACTCGATCCCGGAAATCTCTTACGTCGGCAAGACCGAGGTCGAGCTGACGAAGGAGTCGATCCCCTACGAGGTGGGCGTGGCCAGGTATCGCGAGCTGGCCCGCGGCCAGATCGCCGGGGACTCATACGGGATGCTGAAGCTGCTGGTGTCTACCGAGGACCTGAAGTTGGTCGGCGTACACATCTTCGGAAGCAACGCCACCGAAATGGTGCACATCGGCCAGGCGGTGATGGGCTGCGAGGGCACCGTGCAGTATCTGGTCGACGCCGTGTTCAACTACCCGACGTTCTCCGAGGCCTACAAGGTCGCCGCGCTGGACGTGATGAACAAGGTGCGCGAGCTCACCCACTTCGACGTTTAGCACTGGTCGTCGAACGAGCTGGGTGCGTTATCGCCCGGACCGCCCTGCTGCGCCCGCGCGAAGAGCTTGACGATCTGCTCGTCGAACGGCGACGAATACGACAGGTTCTCCGCGCAGCCGCCGCCGTGCAGGCCCCCGATCACCCCGCTGACGGTTGATCCACTGATCCAGGGCGCGCCGCTGGTGCCGTCGGTCAGGCCCGAGCACGGCAGCTCGGGGTATCCGCCGTCGCCGACGTCGGTGCCGACCTGGCAGCCGATCGGCAATCCCCCGATCCCCGCCGGATACGCGATCACGGTGACCGGAGTTCCTCGCGTCGGCGCGCTACCCAGCGAGAGCGCTGAGCCGGCCAGCGCCTGCACCGATCCACCGGACGAGCGGCTGACTCGCGCGATCGCATAGTCGGCCTTTGGGTCCTTCGTCGCCAACCAACGCGGATCGAAAAACAGCGCGTCGACCGTCCAGAGATCCTCGGGCGCGGATTTGCGAGCAAACCCTGGAACGAACCGTGCTGGGCCTCCGGTGCTCAGGCAGTGCGCGGCGGTCAGCACCAGATCGCCGGAGACCGAATCCAGCACCGCCCCAGTACACGCGTGCACATCGCCATCGGCCAAGAAGAACGCGCCCACCCGTGGATCGGGATTTACCGGCGCGGCGATCACCCGGTTCACCGCGCCGGTGACCACCGGGCCGGGTTTGCTGGGCGCAGATCGAGCCTGGTGTCCGCAGCCGGCCAGCACCATGGCCAGCCCCACCCCTGCCGCCAGAATTCGCATTGCTGTCGATCATGCCCGATCCGCCCACGATCACGCTGTCGGCGCGGCCATTTCAGCGCTGCGCGAAGCGGGTATCCACCCGGAATGCCGCCGGCACCGGCGGCGTTTTGCAGCAGAGGAGCAGGCGGGTCTGGTATCCGCCGCTCGGCGATCTGAGGGACACTAGCTGAAACGGCGTGCCGTAGTGCGCCGTGGCGAGGAGGCAACAGCGATGGGCTACAACGAGCCCCCCGAGACACCCGACCGGGACAGGCGCTACCGGTCCGAGCAGAACGGCATGTACGAGCTCGAGTTCCCGGCGCCGCAGTTGTCGTTGTCCGACGGGCGCGGCCCGGTGCTGGTCCACGCCCTCGAAGGCTTCTCCGACGCCGGCCATGCGATCAAGCTCGCCGCCAGTCACCTCAAAGACACCCTGGACACCGAGTTGGTGGCGTCGTTCGCGATCGATGAGTTACTCGACTACCGGTCGCGACGCCCGTTGATGACGTTCAAGACCGATCACTTCACGCATTATGAGGATCCGGAGCTCAGCCTCTACGCCGTGCACGACAGCATCGGCACGCCGTTCTTGCTACTGGCCGGCATGGAGCCGGACCTGAAGTGGGAACGGTTCATCACCGCCGTCCGCTTGCTGGCGGAGCGCCTGGGCGTCCGGCAGACGATCGGCCTGGGCACCATCCCGATGGCGGTTCCGCACACCCGGCCGATCACGCTGACCGCGCACGCCAACAACCGCGAGCTCATCGCCGATTTCACGCCGTGGATCTCCGAAGTGCAGGTTCCGGGTAGCGCGTCGAATCTGCTGGAGTACCGGATGGCCCAACACGGCCACGAAGTCGTCGGGTACACCGTGCACGTGCCCCACTACCTGGCGCAGACCGACTATCCCGCGGCCGCCCAGGCACTGCTGGAACAGCTGGCCAAGACCGGGGCCCTGCAACTGCCGCTGAACGCGCTGACCGAGGCCGCCGCTGACGTCAAGATGAAGGTGGATGAACAGGTCGAGGCAAGCTCGGATGTCGCTCAAGTGGTGGCTGCGCTGGAGCGCCAGTACGATGCCTTCATTGCCGCACAGGAGAATCGGTCCTTGCTGACGCGGGACGAAGATCTGCCCAGCGGTGACGAACTCGGTGCGGAGTTCGAGCGATTCCTGGCACAGCAGTCCGAGCAGAAGTTCGACGACGACGATCCGACCTGATCGCCCTCCCGGGCCCGACAGCGAAGTTGGCGAGATGACTCAGCGCAAGCCCAATCTTCGCTCGGTGCGCGAGGTCACGCCGCAGCTCCAGTTCCGGACGGTGCACGGCTACCGGCGCGCGTTCCGCATCGCCGGGTCCGGCCCGGTGATCCTGCTGATCCATGGGATCGGTGACAACTCGACAACCTGGTCGAACGTGCAAGCCGCACTCGCGCAACGGTTTACCGTCATCGCGGTCGACCTCCTGGGCCACGGCGAGTCGGACAAGCCGCGCGCGGATTATTCCGTTGCGGCTTATGCCAACGGCATGCGCGACCTGATGTCTGTCCTGGAAATCGAACGGGCGACGGTCATCGGCCATTCGCTCGGCGGTGGTGTGGCCATGCAATTCGCCTACCAGTTCCCGCATCTGGTCGAGCGCCTGGTGCTGGTCGCCGCCGGCGGCGTCACCAAGGACGTGAACGTGCTGTTGCGGGTGGCCTCGTTGCCGATGGGCAGTGAGGCGCTGGCGCTGTTGCGACTGCCGCTGGTGTTGCCTGCGTTGCAGATCTTCGGTCGCGCTGCTGGAATGATGTTGGGCTCCACGGCGATTGGCCATGACTTGCCGGACGTGTTGCGGATCCTGGCCGGCCTGCCGGAGCCGATGGCGTCGGCGGCGTTCACCCGGACGTTGCGCGCGGTGGTGGACTGGCGCGGCCAGAGCGTGACCATGCTGGACCGATGTTATTTGACGCAATCCGTTCCGGTGCAGATCATTTGGGGCACCGATGACGTTGTCGTCCCGGTCAGCCACGCCCACATGGCCCACGCCGCCATGCCGGGCTCGCAACTCGAGATCTTCGAGCGCTCCGGGCATTTCCCGTTCCACTACGACCCCGACCGTTTCATCGAGGTCGTCGAACGCTTCATCGACACCACCGCGCCGGCCGATTACGACCAGACGGCGCTGCGCGAACTCCTCCGCACCGGCGGTGGCGCACAGACCGTCTCCGGGTCCGCCGACACCCGGGTCGCGGTGCTGGAGGCGATAGGCGCCGACGAGCGCAGCGCCACCTGATCGCCGCGTCGCGATGACGCCGCCGTACTGTCGCTCCCATGAGCGTCGACGTCACGGTGTTACGGGTATTCACCGACGCGGCCGGCAACTTCGGTAATCCGCTCGGCGTGGTGGATGCCGCGGCGGTCGAGCCGGAACAGCACCAACTAATCGCGACCGAATTAGGTTACAGCGAAACAATTTTCGTCGATGTTCCCGCGGCCGGTGGCACCTCGGCGAGCGCGCGCATCTACACCCCGGCGACCGAGTTGCCTTTCGCCGGACACCCAACGGTGGGGGCATCGTGGTGGCTGCGCTCCAGCGGCACACCGATCACCACCCTGCGTATCCCAGCCGGGCTGGTGCAGGTGAACTACGACGGCGACATTACGACCGTCAGCGCCCGCTCCGAGTGGTCGCCGGAGTTCGCCATTCACGACCTGACGAGCGCCGACGAGCTCGCCGCCGCCGACCCAGCCGAGTACCGCGACGATGTCGCCCACTACCTGTGGGCATGGATCGACGAGGCTGCCGGATCGCTGCGCTCCCGGATGTTCGCCGCCAATCTCGGTGTGCCAGAAGACGAAGCGACGGGATCAGCGGCCGTGCGCATCACCGACTACCTCAGCCGCGACCTGCACATCACCCAGGGCACGGGATCGGTGATCCACACCAGCTGGAGCCCACAGGGCTGGGTGCGGGTCGGCGGCCGCGTCGTCGACCACGGCGTGCGACGGGTGCCTTAGCTCTGGCGATGCAGGACCGCTGAAAGGTGGTGCTGCAGAGGCTGTCCCACGGCGCCCATCTGCAGCGAGTAGGACAGCTCGTCGCCGTCGAGCCGGAAACGGCGCGCCAGAGACGTCACGTGCTTGGCGGTCGGCGTAGATCCGACCTGCGTCGTCGCCAGCTCCAACTCGATCGTGGTGCCGTCGGCGATATAGCGGCCGACCTCGATTTCGGTGATACCGCTCGGATGCGCCAGCACGAGTTCGACCTCGTTGTATCGCGGCACCCGCAGGTAACCCGTCTCGGCATGCAGCGGCAGGCCGTCCCCCGCACCCTTCGTCTTTTGCCCGTAGATCAAAAAGGGTTTGCCCACATGGGAAATGGTGATCTCTTCGAGGTAGTCGAACGGCTCGATCGTCGGGTATTCACCGGATCCGCGGCCCTGCCAGACACCGAGCAAAGGCGCCAGCGCTTCGAGGTTGGGGTGCAGGTCGGGCATCGGCTAAGCGTAGTCCGGCGTCGATGCGGCCGAACGGCCGCTCAGGAACCGGGACAGATGAACCCGGTCAGGCGGCGTGGACGTCCGGCGTCCGGACGTGCTCCGGCCGGAAACCCCGGCCGACGACGATCGGCGGGATGAACTGCAAGGGTCCGCGCCCAACGATCTTCGGGACCTTCACCGGCGACAGGTCGCCGGCCAGATTCGGCTCGATCGCGTTGTTCTGGATGAACACCTGGCCCGCCTGGATGATCCGGGCCGGCAGCTCACGGCGACGCTGCACCTTGGCCAGGTCAGCATCGGTCAGCCGGTTCTCGCGCAACGGACCGCAGAGAATGTTGGCCGCAGCCACCGCATCTGCGACCGCGAGGTTGATGCCGACCCCTCCGACCGGTGACATCGCATGTGCGGCATCGCCGATGCAGAGCAGGCCTGTGCGCCACCATTTCTTTAGCCGGTCGACCCGCACGTCGAGTTGGCTGGTGTCGTCCCACGAATGCAAATCGTTGACGTGATCGGCCAAGTCGGGCTTCACGGAGGCCAATCGTTGCTTGAATGCCTCGATCGAACCGTCGCGCAGGTTTTCGCCTTTGGGCATGACGTAGGCGATTTGCCAGTAGTCGCTCCGGTAGATCATCGCCATCATCAGACCTTTGCGAACCACCCCGACGAGTTCTTCGGGGTCACCCGGGCGCCAGTTCAGTCGGAACCACAACACATCGATCGGCGAATTCGCCGTTCCGATCTGCAATCCCGCCGCGGCGCGTACCGCCGACTTACGCCCGTCGGCGCCGATCACCAGGTCGGAGTGCACCTCAAGGTCCGGGGTGCGCACGCCTACGACCCGATCCCCGTCGAAGATCAGATCGGTGACCTCGGCATTGCGGATCAACGTGAATTCCGGATAGGCACTGGCTTTTTCAGCGAGAAAGTCGAGGAAATCCCACTGTGGCATCAACGCGATGTAGGGCTGCTTGAATCCGAGTCGAGAGAGCGCGCTGAAGTTGCCGAATGTCCGCAGCGTCCCATCGGTGTCGAAGGCAAGGCGGTTGACCTTGGTGTGCGGCAGGCGCAGAAACTCGTCGATCAGACCCAGCTCGTCCATGATGCGCAGCGTGCTCGGATGAACGGTGTCGCCTCGAAAGTCACGCAGAAAGTCGCTGTGCTTTTCCAATACGGTTACGTGAATCCCGGCGCGGGCCAACAGGAGAGCGTTGACCATGCCCGCGGGGCCGCCACCTGCAACACACACTTGGGTTTGCACGACTTGCGTCATGGTCAGACCCTACGACGCCGGTCAACCGGAGGCGGGAACCTTTCGGTGGGCACGCAACGCTTTGATCTCACGTTCGAAGTCTGCAGCGGACTCGAACGACCGATACACCGAGGCGAATCGCAGGTAGGCCACTTCGTCGAGCTCTCGCAGCGGACCGAGGATCGCGAGGCCGACTTCATTGCTGGGAACTTCGGGCGACCCGGCGGCCCGGACGGCGTCTTCGACCTGCTGCGCAAGCAGGTTCAGCGCATCGTCGTCGACCTGGCGACCCTGGCAGGCCCGCCGCACGCCCCGCATGACCTTCTCCCGACTGAAAGGTTCGGTCACGCCACTGCGTTTGACGACTGCCAGAACGGCGGTTTCCACGGTGGTGAATCGACGGCCGCACTCCGGACAGGATCGGCGGCGCCGGATCGCCTGCCCCTCATCGGCTTCGCGGGAGTCAACGACTCGCGAATCCGGGTGCCGACAGAACGGACAATGCATGGCCGCTCCTTCGCCGCGCCGGCTCGGGGGTGTCCCAAACCACCACGAGCCTACCTGCGCCCTCGGGCGCCAGCCTAGCGTCACCGAGTGTCGCGGCTGGTGAACGGCTCAGCCCACCGGTGCGATGAGGGTCTGGCCGGCGGTCACCGCGGACGAGGGGAGCTCGTTGAGTTCGCGGATGCGGGCAGTTACCTGACTCGTCGGCGCGTCGGGGGCGACCCGGGCGGCCAGGCGCTGCAGCGTCTCCCCCGGCTCGACCCGCACCACGGCGAGCTGATCGGGCATCTGGACCGAAGCCTTCTCCGGGTTGCTGTGCAGCATGCCGCCGAAGTGCGCCACGAATCCCAGCCATACCGTGATGCCCGCGGCAACCATCGCCAGCGCCACCGTCGTCGCCGGCGTGATCGGGCGCGGCCGGTGTGAGGCGTTCGAGATCAACACGCCGGTACCGCGGTAGCGCGGAGGCGCGGCGACGGGCCGCGACGGCTGCGGACCCCTGGATCCCGGGTGGCAACGACGTCCGACCGGACGGACCTGAACGGGGCGAACCCGGGTTTGCGGGCTCCGCGCGATCGTCTCGGTGTGCATCATGTGCGTTCCTCCAGTCGGCTCGTTGTCGATCACTTGTTCGAAGAGTAGTCGATAGTGTGTTCGAAATACGAACATGTGATCGAACTGTTGCACATGCCGATGACCATAAAGCGGCCCACCGACATGTTTTGGCCGTGCTGACCCACCACAAAACGCGACATACCTCGAACACATGTTTGATATCCAGGCAAAATGCCGCTACATTCGTCCATATGAGCGATAGCGAGAACCGGGACGCCGACTTCGACCGTTCCCCGCGATCTGCGGAATCAACGCTGACGCCGCGCCAGCGCACCATCCTGGACGTCATCCGCGCGTCGGTCAGCAGCCGCGGCTATCCCCCGAGCATTCGGGAGATCGGCGATGCCGTCGGTCTGACATCGACGTCCTCGGTCGCACACCAGCTGCGCACGTTGGAGAAGAAGGGATACCTCCGCCGCGACCCGAACCGCCCCCGTGCCGTCGACGTTCGATCCGCCGACGACTCGTCGAGGACCCCGGTGGTCACCGACGTCGCCGGCTCGGACGCATTACCGGAGCCGACCTACGTACCCGTGCTGGGCCGCATCGCGGCCGGTGGCCCGATCTTGGCCGAAGAAGCCGTCGAGGACGTCTTCCCGTTGCCGCGCGAACTTGTCGGCGAGGGCGCACTGTTCCTGCTCAAGGTTGTCGGCGAGTCGATGGTCGATGCCGCGATCTGCGACGGTGACTGGGTGGTCGTCCGTCAGCAGAACGTTGCCGACAACGGCGACATCGTGGCCGCGATGATCGACGGGGAAGCCACTGTCAAGACGTTCAAGCGCACGGGCGGCCAAGTCTGGCTGATGCCGCACAACCCCGCATTCGATCCCATCCCGGGTAACGATGCGGCCGTGCTCGGCAAGGTCGTCACGGTCATCCGCAAGATCTGACACCGCCGCGGCGGGTCGGCTAGCCGGCTTTGTGGAAGCCGTTGGCCTTCGCGACTTCTTCACTCGCGAACCAGATTTCGGCCGGAGTGTCTTCGTACACCGCACTCTCGGGCATGTAGTAGAGGCCCGAACTGGCATTGGCCTTGACCGGATATCCTTCCGGCACCCGGTACGGGTCGTCCATCGGCAGATGAATTGCCAACTGCCCGGGCGCAATTCGCGGTATCAGTACGGCCGCAGTCACCTGAGCGTCATCGTCGGTCTGGCCAGCTGTAGCGGCGTGCCGCCCCGCGGGAACGTCAGCCGCCACCGGAATACCGGTCGGATCGGTGTCAACGTCGTCTGGGTCCTCGTCGTAATGCTCGTCTTCGGAGTGCCCATCTTCGAAATGCTCGTCGTCGTCGTAATGCTCGTCGTCGCCGCGATCGAGATGATCGTCTTCGTGGTCGAAACCGCCGAAGCCGGAAAGCTCTTCCGCACGGTCGGTTTCGTCGTCCTCGAGCAGTTCGTCGACCAGGCTGGGGCCAGGCGGCATCCACGTGTTTGACGGCTGTCCGGGCAACCGTACGGTCCGCGGGCGGGGCGGTCGGTAGTCCTGCGCCAGACTCGAGGACGCCAGTTCACGGTCGCCCTCGGGTGACCACTGTGAGACCGACTCCGTGGGAGCCTCGTGACCGGCGTCGGCCGAGTCGTGGATCGAGGCGGCCCTGCCGTCGCGCGTCACGGCCCGGCGCCGGCGCAGCCACCGCGCGAGCAGCGCCAGCACGATGATCAGTAACAGTGCCGCAGCACCCGCCAGCAACCACAACCAGTGCTCCGACAGCCAATTCGCACCGCGGTTGGGCGACCCTGAACCGGACGGGGTTTTCCATCCAGGCACCTGGATGCCCGACAACGCGGACGCCAGGTTCGTCGGTTGCGTCGTGAAGGTGTTGTTCGACTGGTTCCAGGCGATCTGGCCGCCGGTGAACTTCTGGGTGACCACATCTTTGGCGACCGTCTGGTCGCCCAGCGGTGCACCCAGTTTGCCTGTCGGCCCGAGGAGTTTGTCCCAGGCGGCTTTGATCGCCCCGCGAACGACGTATGCGCCGTGATCGGCGGTCCAGAAAATCACCGGCATGTCGTTGGAAGAGAAAGCGGCGATCTTGCTGGCCGGCTTGAGACCGCCGTCAGCCTCGTTGGAGATCGGGAAGCCGAGGCCACTCTTGGCCGGCCCGCCGAGCGCCTCGTATTTGGTCAGAACGTCGCTCTCGACGGCATTGGCGCCGGTGGCAGGACTGAAGAAGACCTTGCCGCCAGCGAAGCTCTGGGCTGCGCCGTCGCCGCCGACCGGGTACTGGTCGCCTTGCTTGACGCCGAGCGGACCGGAGGCGCCGCCGGTCGCTCGCCAGGCCATGTTGATCTCTGCCGCAGGGTCGACGGGTACCTGCAGCCCGGCGAGCTGCCCGGCGAGGTCCGGCGGGACGGTGGTGAACGCCTTGGTGAGCCGGTTCCAGGACACCTTGCCGCCGCTGAATGCCTGCGTCGCGAGTTCCCCGTCGTAGGTTTCGTCGCCGGTCGGGACGCCCAAGGCGCCGCTGGAGCTACCAAGCTTGTCCCACGCGGCGTTGATCGCGCCGCGGACGACAAACGCGCCGTGATCGGCGGTCCAGTAGATCAGCGGTTTGTCGCTGGCGGAGAACGTGCTGACCCGGCTGTCCGGACCGGCCAGGCCTCGCACCTCGCTGGTGAGCGGGAAGCCCAGGTCAGAGGCCGCCGGTCCGCCGAGTGCCTCGTATTTGTCGAGAATGGCGCCCATCATCGACCGTGGGCCGGTCGCCGGAGTGAAGAACATCTTCCCGTGCACAAAGTCCTGGGCAAACCCTTGACCGGCGATGTAGCACTCGCCCTGCTTGGGACCCAGGTCAGAGGTGTCGCCGCCCGCCTCTTTCCAGGCCGCGGTGATCGCGTTGTCGGCGTCGCCGATCGGGGACGCATTCGCGACGGGCGCCAGCAACGCGATGCAGGACATTGCTGCCGCCAGCGCCATCAGGCCACGCACTGAACGCATGCGGATGCCCGATCGCCGTCGCTGCCTTATCATCCCGCCCTCCCCGCGGCGCCCAGTCCGGATTCTGGGCTCGGTGCCAACCGCCCTGCGCGCCGCCACAACTCAGCTGTGAGCGATGACGCACGGGAAGTCATACCGAGACCCTACGGAATGGTCATCGCGTCGATGCCGAATTGCCGTCCGCAGGGCCGGTTTGTGCCGCATTCTGCCTTTTCCAGCCTTTAGATTACGGTCCCCAGTTATCGTGGCGCACGCCGCGGCGGCCTCAGCCCTCGATTCGACGCTGGCGGGGAGCCTGCGAACCCCTGACCTCGAACGAGACGGCGGCCATCACGTTGCTACGACGACAACAGCGCGTAGCCGAAATCGAGATCATCTGGCGAATTCACCAGCACCGGTCGAATTACCGACTCCGCTACGGCGAAGCTCCGCACACACTCGCGACCGACGGCGCGAAACTGTTTCGCGTCCAATAAATCCCGCGGTCAGACACCCAGGCTGCGACCGATGATCTCTTTCATGATCTCGGTGGTGCCGCCGTAGATGGTCTGCACGCGCGCGTCGAGATATGCACGCGCAACCGGGTATTCGCGCATGTAGCCGTAGCCACCGTGGAGCTGCAGGCAGCGATCGATCAGGTACACCTGCTTCTCGGTGGCGTACCACTTGGCCATCGCGGCCTGCTCGACGGTCAGCTTCTCCTCGAGGTGCAGTGCGACGAACTCGTCGACCATGATGCGCACGACGGTGGCCTCGGTGGCCAACTCGGCGAGCAGAAAGCGGCTGTTCTGGAAACTGCCGACCGGCTTGCCAAACGCCTTACGCTCCTTGGTGTATTGCAGCGTCTGCTCTAATACCTGCTCCATGGCGGCGGCGGCCATGATGGCGATCGAAATGCGCTCCTGCGGCAGGTTCTGCATCAGGTAGATAAACCCCTTGCCTTCGTCGCCGAGCAGGTTCTCGGCAGGCACCTCGACGTCGGTGAACGACAGCTCGGCGGTGTCCTGGGCGTCCAGACCGATCTTGTCCAGGTGCCGTCCGCGCTCGAATCCCTTCATGCCGCGCTCGACGGCGAGCAGCGAAAAGCCTTGCGCGCCCTTCTCCGGGTCGGTCTGAGCGACCACAATCACCAGGTCGGCGTTGATTCCGTTGGTGATGAACGTCTTTGAGCCGTTGAGGATGTAGTGATCACCCTTCTTGACGGCGCGGGTCTTGATGCCTTGCAGGTCGCTGCCGGTACCCGGCTCGGTCATGGCAATCGCGGTGATTATCTCGCCGGTGCAGAACTTCGGCAGCCAGCGCTGCTTCTGCTCCTCGTTGGCCAGGCTCAGCAGGTACGGCGCCACGATGTCGTTGTGCAGGCCGAAACCGATACCGCTGAAGCGGCCGTAGGTGGTTTCCTCGGTGATGATCGTGTTGTAGCGGAAGTCGGAGTTGCCGCCACCGCCGTACTCCTCGGGAATCGACATTCCCAGGAAGCCCTGCTTGCCGGCTTCCAGCCACACGCCCCGGTCGACGATTTTCTCCTTCTCCCACTCGTCGTGGTACGGAGCGACGTGGCGCTCGAGGAAGGACCGGTAGGACTCGCGAAACAGATCGTGCTCGGCTTCGAACAGCGTGCGCTGGTATTTGACGGCGCTACCCATGAGATGACCTCCGGCGGGTTGGGAACACTGCCGCCAAAGATATACCAACCGGATGGTTGGTAGGTCAGGGTGCCGGTCCCGGCTTACAGTCAGCGGGATGGACGAGACGATCCTGGTGCAGGAACTCGGGCAACTGCTGGAGTTCTCCTACACCGACATGCTGTGTTACGCCGGGCCGTTCTCCCGCGCCGGGGTCGCCAGCGCCCTCAAACTCTTGCAGCGGGCCTTCGGTGCCCTATCCCCCAATCACCCGCCGCAGCGTCGAACGATCGTCGTCCGCGCGGCTTTCGACGAACCGGGCATCCGCGACGGGATCGAAGCCGTGACGCGCGCGGTCACCGACGGTCGCTACACCGTCGATCCGGGCCTGGTGCGGCCCCAACTCGGACGCATGCTGCAGGGCTTCGTCTTCCAGGCCACGGTCAACGGCCGAAACGCCACGCTGTTGATGCGCCAGGGCTTCATCACCAACGAATTCTTCGAACTGGCCGCCAAAACCGAGCGTGACCAGGCCGAAGAGGCGCATCTCGATGCGCTGAACGTGCAGATGGCGGCCCAGATACTGGCAGCCTCGGCCGAAGACGTCTACCAAGTGACCTTCTGAGCCAAGACCCGGACTCGAGCGGTTTAGTTTTTGGCCGATATCCGTACTACCCGCATCGATTCGCCGTTAGATAATTCCAAAATTTTGTCGCCAATTCGCCCCACTCGCGTCGATCTCGAACGGTACCTTAGGCATACCTGAGAACTTCGCGGTTCAGGTATTGGGGGCCTTAGACCTGGACCGCGAGCAGGAACAGAGACGCCGGAGTGGGGGCTCCGGCGTTTTCTGTGTATTCGGGCGATTTGCATTCGACAGGGCTATGCCAAGCTTCCGGAAAAAGATGGGTCTGGCGCCCGCCGTCTCTGACTACGCGTCTCCGTTTGCCGAGAACTCACGCAGGCTGGCGGCCAACGCGACCGGAACTCGCGCCTTGATTCGCGTGCCGTCGCTGATGTGCTCGGTCTCCTGGACCCGGCCGTCGGCGTGCACGCGGGAGACGAGATCGCCCCGGTCGTACGGAATCACCACGTCGACCGCTGTGTCGGTCTCTGCGGCCAGTTCCGACATCCGCCGGCGCAGCGCCTTGACGCCGTCGCCGGTGCGTGCTGAGACGAACACCGCACCGGGAAGCGCGCGGCGCAGCTTAGCCAAACCCAAATCGCTTGCGGCGTCGATCTTGTTGACCACGATCAGCTCCGGTGCCGAACCGCTGTGGTGTTCTGCGAAGACATCGGCGACCACCTGGCGCACCGCGCTGATCTGCGCCAGCGGGTTGACGTCGGAGCCGTCGACGACATGCACCAGCAGATCGGCGTCGACAACTTCCTCCAGCGTCGAACGGAACGCCTCGACCAGCTGGGTGGGCAGGTGCCGGACGAAACCGACGGTGTCGCTGACCACGAAAGCTCGCCCGTCGTCGAATTCGCCGCGGCGCGTTGTGGGTTCGAGGGTGGCGAACAGCGCATCCTGCACCAGGACCCCGGCCCCGGTCAGCGCGTTCAGCAGACTGGACTTGCCCGCGTTGGTGTAGCCGACAATCGCGATCGACGGTGCGTCGCTCTGTCGCCGGCGACTGCGCTGGGTGTCGCGGATCTTCTTCATGTCTCGAATCTCGCGACGCAGCTTGGACATTCGCTCACGGATGCGACGCCGGTCGGTCTCGATCTTCGTCTCACCGGGGCCTCGCAGACCCACACCGCCGCCGCTGCCGCCGGCTCGGCCACCCGCCTGCCGTGACATCGACTCACCCCAACCACGCAGGCGCGGGAGCATGTACTCCATCTGCGCGAGCGACACCTGCGCCTTGCCTTCCCGGCTGGTCGCGTGCTGGGCGAAGATATCGAGGATCAGCGCGGTGCGGTCGATGACCTTGACCTTGACCGCTTTTTCGAGTGCCGTCAGCTGTGCCGGCGACAGCTCACCGTCACAGATGACGGTGTCGGCGCCGGTCGCGGCGACCACGTCGCGCAACTCGGCGGCCTTGCCCGAGCCGATGTACGTCGCGGGATCCGGCTTGGTGCGGCGCTGGACCATCCCCTCGAGCACCTCCGAGCCCGCGGTCTCGGCGAGAGCGGCCAACTCGGCGAGGCTGGCGTCGGCGTCGGCGGCGCTGCCGTCGGTCCACACGCCGACCAGGACTACCCGCTCGAGTCGCAGCTGCCGGTACTCGACCTCGGTGACGTCGGTGAGCTCGGTGGACAGCCCGGCAACACGGCGAAGCGCCGCGCGATCGTCAAGCGCGAGGTCACCCGTGCTGGGGGTGTCACGAAAATCTGGATGTGTCATAGGCAATTACAGATGGTGCCCGTCCAAGCGGCGGCACGCACGTTATTTAACACAGCGCGCCTCGCCACCATTGCGCGCTGAGCTCTCCGTGGGCGACCAACACCGACGGCCCACGCAGGTAGCTGGTGGCCTCGGTGACGGTGACAACGACATCGCCGCCCGGGACGCGCACGGTCAGGGTCCCGGTGGTCGCACCGCCGTGCGACAGCGCGGCGACGGCGGCGGCCACGGTTCCCGTTCCGCAGGAACGTGTTTCACCTACTCCCCGCTCGTGCACCCGCATGCTCACCGCGCCGTCGTCCGGCGCGGTGAGAATCTCAACATTGACCCCGTCGGGGAATTGCCCGTGGTCGAAACTGACCGGCGCCGCGACGTCCAACTCCGCCAGCGCCTTAAGCGTCAGCGCGGAATCGACACAGGCCAGGTGCGGATTGCCGACGTCGACCGCTAGCCCGTTGAAGGTCCGGCCGCCGACCACAGCCTGCCCCGGTCCGAGCCGGTTGGCCTTACCCATGTCGACCCGGACGTCGGCGTTGGTCTCATCGACGTGGTGCAGGACGACGGGCCGCGGCCCGGCCAGCGAGCCGACGACGAATTCGTCGCGGGTTTCCAGGCCACCAGCCCGCAGATAGTGCGCGAAGACGCGCACGCCGTTGCCACACATCTGAGCGATCGACCCGTCGGCGTTGCGGTAGTCCATGTACCAGTCGTCGGGGCCGACGCCGTCGGGGATCCGGTCCAACACCCCGCTCGCCAGGGCCGCGTTCGCGGTGGTGACGCGCAGCACCCCATCGGCACCCAGACCGCGGCGGCGATCGCAGAGCGCGGACACGACGTCCGGCGTCAGGGCGAGCGCCGCGTCCAGGTCACGCAGCACGACGAAGTCGTTCTGAGTGCCATGGCCTTTCGCGAAGCGGATCACCTGCTCAGGATACGTGGCTCCATCGAGTCAGCGCGGCGTCGGCGTTGCCGTCGGCGGCGGCATTCAGCCAATGGATCCTGTGGTCGCGGCGAAACCAAGACCGCTGCCGGCGTACGTAGCGGCGGGTGCCGATGAACGTGGGCTCGCGGGCGGCATCGCCGTTCCCGCCAGCATCGAGGTCGTCGAGCACCTGGGCGTAGCCCAGCGCCCGCGACGCGGTGACGCCGTCGCGCAGACCGTGTTCGAGCAGACCGACGACCTCGTCGACGAGGCCGTCGGCGAACATCGCCTCGGTGCGCTGGGCCAGTCGCTGGTCGAGAAGCTCTGTCTCGCAGTCCAATCCGATGATGAGCGTGTCCCATCGGGGTGTGCCGATGACGGGCGCCGACGCGGCGAACGGCTGGCCGGTCAGTTCGACCACCTCCAGCGCACGCACGATGCGCCTGCCGTCGGTGGCCAGGATCGACGCCGCCGCAGCCGGGTCGCGGTCGGCGAGTTCCGCGTGCAGGGCGCTGACGCCGACATCGGCCAGGCGCTGCTCCCACTTCGCCCGCACCGCCGGGTCGGTCGCCGGGAACGACCATTCGTCGAGCAGCGACTGGATGTAGAGCATCGAGCCGCCTACCAACACTGGAACGTTGCCGCGCGCGGCGATCGCCTCCACGTCGGCGGCGGCGTCGCGCTGGTAACGCGCGACAGTCGCGGTGGCGGTGACGTCGAGGACGTCGAGCTGGTGGTGCGGGATGCCGTGGCGTTGCGCGACGGGCAGCTTAGCGGTGCCGATGTCCATGCCGCGGTAGAACTGCATCGCGTCGGCGTTGACGATCTCGGCGCCGCCGAGCCGATCCGCAACGTCAAGGGCCAGTTGCGATTTGCCGGTTCCGGTCGGCCCGACGATCGCCAGCGGCCTCACGGCTGCCAGACGCCGGTGAAGTATCCGACGCCGTAAGGCGCCGCCCGGTAGAGCTCTTTGGTGGATCGGGGCACCGGTTCGGCCAGCCCGGCGAGCACGCCGAACGCCACCCGTCCCCCAACCTGTTCTGGCAGCAGCGTCAGCGCGGCCAGGTCGCCGCCGGCCAGGGCGTCATCGAGAGCGTTTTGCACGTCGACGTCGCCGGGCCGGTGACCGCCGGGCGCGGCCGGGGTCAGCGTGTTGGCGCCGTCGGCGACGACCAGCAGACCGGTCGGCTCTTCTGCCCCGTCGATCTCGGCCCGCAGCCGCCGGCCGATCTCGACGGCGGAGGACGCGTCGTGGTGGTGAGCCAAGACCCGGACCTGCGCCCGCGCGTCTCGCTGAGCCTGCTCCCGGATCCACCCGGCGATCAACGCGCCGACCGGCATCGCCACCGGGGCACCCGCGGCATCGGGCGACAGTCGCACCGTGACGTCGGCGCCGAAGCCCGCGAACGTCCCGACGCTGTCCGCGTCGAGCAGGTCGTCGGTGACGCCGACGGTGATAGCGATCCAGCGAGCC
The DNA here is from genome assembly GCA_963822655.1 of uncultured Actinomycetota bacterium. Lineage (GTDB taxonomy): Bacteria > Actinomycetota > Actinomycetes > Mycobacteriales > Mycobacteriaceae > Mycobacterium. The sequence continues at coordinate 122,825 of CAWGIJ010000005.1, read as the reverse complement.
GGCAGCGCAGCGGCCGCGGCGACCATGGCCGCCCGCAGCTCCGCTACCTCGTCGGCGGCGGCGCCGGCCAGCTCGGGAACGAGCACAGGCGCCGATGGAATGATCGCGATGGCGCTCAGCACGCCATCAAAGTTAGCGGTCCGACACCGCCAGCAAGCGCCCGGTGGCGACGTCGTCGGCGTACTCCTGGACGGTCTCGGCTTCACCGCGCGCCAGGGCGGCGGTTGCGATCACCGTCAGAATGACGGCGATGACGAGTACGAACGCCCGCTCCTCGCCGGACTGGAGGGCCTCGCCGAGCACCGCGACGCCCAGGATCGACCCGACCACCGGCTTCGCCACTGTCATCGTGGGCATCGATGCGTTCAGCGGTCCACCTCGGTAGGCCGACTGCTGGAACACCATCCCAGCCACCGCCGCAACGACGGACGCATAGAGTTCCGGCGCTTCGAGCAGCGCCACGATGCCACCCGCGGCGGCCTCGGTAGCTCCCTTGACCAGCACCGCGAACAGGCCAAGCGACGCTCCGGACACTGCCGCCAACAGGACGGCGCCGATCGCGCCATTGGGCCACTTGCGCGCACCCAACAGGCAGAGGCAGAACAACGGACCCATCACCGCGGCGACGATCAGCCAGATGTGCAGCGAGGCCCGTGAGTGCCCGGCGATCGGATTACCGACGGTGATGACGACCGCCAGCGCCCCGGCCAAGACCATGGCCCAGGCCCAGTCCCATCGGCTCACCGGCTGGCGCGTCATTCGGGCATAGATGGGCAACGCGAACAGCAGTGCCGTCACCTGCAGACCAGTCACCATGATCACCGATCCGATGGTCAATGCCGCGCCCTGCAGAACATAGTTGGCAACCGCCGCCAGCGCACCGATGCGCCAACTCCGATTGCGCCAACACATGAGGAACAGCGCCACGTAACCGACTGGCTTATCGGTGACTTCGTGCGCCGACCGCTGTCGCTCGACGTTGCCGATCGCCGACGCCAGCGCGGCAGCCAGGGCAAGCAGCGCGGCAGCGATCTCTGCTTTCGGCACAGACAACCCCCTCACCGCTCGTCGACTCGGATCCGAAACAAACTCTTCCATGCCACGGTACGCAGGTTCGGGATCCTGGGCCTCGTGCCGCGCTCTCCGATCACGATTCGACGACGCTTCGGCGTCGACCGCGGCCTCGCCCCCCGGGTTCACCGCCCATTCATCGCTGGTTTCGCCATCAAGCCTACGGGCGAGACACGTTCGGTCGCTGATCAGGCGTCGTCCGCCCGGCGAATCCACCGTCAACTCGGAACGCTGCGAGCCGCAAACTGCTTCAATACTGGTGAGGTACGGATGTGCGTACCTCGTGTCGACGGCGCCGCTATGCGCGGCAGGTGTGCGGTCAATAACCGCGCGAAGGGTAGGTAATGGCAGCTCATGACCCCTGACGAGCCACACGACGTCCCCCGGCCCGGCCCCCGGCCGGGACCCCGGCCCGGTCCCAAGCCGACCCCACGTCCGCACGCGCACGCCGTGTTCACCGCGCCGATCAGCGACCCCCACCGATTCGGCCGCGTCGACGACGACGGAACGGTGTGGCTGATCAGCTCCACCGGCGAACGTGTCATCGGCTCCTGGCAGGCCGGCGACACCGAAGCAGCGTTCGTACATTTCGGTCGCCGATTCGACGACCTGAGCACCGAGATCACCCTGCTCGAAGAGCGTCTGACCGCGGGCACCGGCGACGCGCGCAAGATCAAAACCACCGCGGCCGGCCTGGCCGAGACGCTGCCGACGGCCAACGTGTTGGGCGACATCGACGCGCTCACCGCCCGACTCACAGCGATCGCCGAGCACGCCGACACCGCCGCGGCAGCGGATCGCGCCCGCCGCGACGAGCAACGCGCAACTCAGACCGCGCGCAAGGACGCCCTGGCCGCCGAGGCCGAGGAGCTGGCCAACAACTCGACGCAATGGAAGGTCGCCGGCGATCGGCTGCGCGCCATTCTCGACGAATGGAAGACCATCAACGGGTTGGACCGCAAGACCGACGACGCGCTGTGGAAGCGTTATTCGGCGGCCCGCGAAACGTTCAATCGGCGCCGCGGTTCGCATTTCGCCGAGCTGGACCGCGACCGCGCCGGTGCCCGGGAAGCCAAGGAGAAGCTCTGCGTCGAGGCGGAGGCGTTGGTCGACTCGACGGACTGGGGTCCGACCAGCGCCGAATTCCGCAAGCTGCTGGTGGATTGGAAGGCCGCAGGCCGTGCCGCGCGCGATGTCGACGACGCGCTGTGGGCCCGCTTCAAGGGCGCGCAGGACACCTTCTTCAAGGCCCGCAACGCCTCGACGGCGGAGCGGGACGCCGAGTTCAGCGCGAACGCCACTGCGAAAGAGGCGCTGCTGTCCGAGGCCGAGAAGATCGACACCAGCAACCCAAAGGCCGCCTCGGCGGCACTGCGGAACATCGGTGACAAGTGGGACGCGATCGGCAAGGTGCCCCGGGAGAAGTCGGCCGACTTGGAGCGGCGGCTGCGCGCGGTCGAGAAGAAGGTGCGCGACGCCGCCGAGCCGTCCGGGCCCGACCCGGAAGCTCAGGCGCGGGCCGACCAGTTCCGCGAGCGCGCCGAGCAATACGAACGCCAGGCTCAGAAGGCCGAGGCAGCGGGCCGCGCCAAGGAAGCCGCCGAGGCCAAAACCAATGCCGAGCAGTGGCGGCAGTGGGCTGACGCCGCGGCCGACGCGCTCACCCGCAAGCGTTAGTCCTTGCCGGCCTGCCCGTTGGGCTTGGGCGGCTGCGGGTCGTCCAGGGTTTCCAGCAGTGTGCGGGCCTGCTGCAGCGCCACGGATTGACGGCGTTGTTCCTCGGCGGCGAGTTGCACGATCGTGCGCGACCAGACCACCCGCGCCCAGTGGAAAGTCAGCATGATGATCGAGATCCAGGCCACGACCAGCCCGACGCCCGGGCCGGGGTGCCCGTGAGCGACGGTCTGCCGCGACCAAATCGCCAGCAGCCCAGCGGCACTGGCTACCGCTGAACCCGCCAGCGCAATCCAGGCCAGCGCCCAGCGACGTGTCAACAGTGCCAGCATCGAGAAACCGACGCCGAAAACCAAAGCCAACCAACTGAATACGCGTGACGGTAGTGCGATGGCAGCCTTACCGGCATCGTGCGTCGCGAACAACACGTCCCAGCCGCGCACATCGCCGGTGTGCGGCAGGACGAACGACCCAATCAGCACGAACACCAGGATTGCGACGACCAAAGCCCTTGTGCCTGGCTCGATTTCGCGGGCTATGCGGCGTTCGGCCGCCTCGATGTCGTCACGGAACGCGTCGAACTCACCCTCTTTGCCGCTCATCTGCATCCTTGTGGCCCGGCCGCCGCGGGTGGTTGCCCGATGGCTGGCATCCCCAACCCGATCCCGCGCGGACGCTGCCCGCTCGCGTGTGCGTCGCCGGCGCGGGTGCGGCGGTAGGTGACGATGTCCCCGTCGGCGATCAGGTGATGCGGGGCGGCGCGGGTGACCGTCGTGGTGACGATGTCACCGGGACGCACCTGCTGTCCCCCAGGCGCGAAGTGCACCAGCCGGCCGTCGCGCGCCCGCCCGGTCATCCTCGCGGTGCTGCTGTCTTTGCGGCCTTCGCCGGTGGCCACCAACAGTTCGACGGTGCGGCCGATCTGGTTCTGGTTCTCCTCGAGCGCGATCTGATCCTGCAGTGCGATCAGCCGGTCATAGCGTTCCTGCACAACGGCTTTCGGCAGTTGATCGGCGAACTCGGCTGCGGGAGTGCCGGGGCGCTTGGAGTACTGGAAGGTGAAGGCGTTGGCGAAGCGGGCCTGCTCGACCACCTCGAGGGTGGCGGCGAAGTCCTCCTCGGTCTCGCCGGGGAACCCGACGATCAGATCGGTGGTGATCGCGGCGTGTGGCATGGCCGCGCGCACCCGGTCGATGATGCCGAGGTAGCGCTCGGCGCGGTACGACCGCCGCATTGCGCGCAGCATCCGGTCCGACCCGGACTGCAGGGGCATGTGCAGGTTGGGGCAGACATTCGGGGTGTTCGCCATCGCCTCGATGACATCGTCGGTGAACTCGGCCGGATGCGGCGAGGTGAACCGCACCCGCTCGAGGCCGTCGATGCGTCCGCATTCGGTCAACAATTCGGCGAAGGCGCCGCGATTACGCGGTAGCCGCGGGTCGGCGAACGACACCCCGTAGGCGTTGACGTTCTGTCCCAGCAGCGTGACTTCGAGTACGCCGTCGTCGACCAACGAGCGCACCTCGGCAAGGATGTCGTCGGGGCTGCGGTCCACTTCCTTGCCCCGCAGCGACGGGACGATGCAGAACGTGCAGCTGTTATTGCAGCCGACCGAGATGGAAACCCAAGCGGCGTAGGCGGACTCACGGGCAGCCGGCAGGGCCGAGGGGAATTCCCGTAAGGCTTCGGCGATTTCGACCTGCGCGACCCGGTTGTGGCGGGCCCGTTCGAGCAAGGTGGGCAGCGACCCGATGTTGTGTGTGCCAAAAACGACATCGACCCACGGGGCCTTGGTCAGCACCGCGTCCTTGTCCTTCTGCGCCAGGCACCCGCCCACGGCGATCTGGAAGTCGGGGTTGCTGCGCTTGCGCGGGGCCAGATGGCTGATGTTGCCGTACAGCTTGTTGTCGGCGTTTTCTCGCACGGCGCAGGTGTTGAACACCACGACGTCGGCGTCGTCACCGTCCGGGGCGCGTTGGTAGCCGGCCGCTTCGAGTAGACCTGCGAGGCGCTCCGAATCGTGGACGTTCATCTGACATCCGTACGTGCGGACCTCGTAGGTGCGGTGCGACGGCAACGGCGCGCCTGCGGGCGCCGCGTCCGATTCCACCGTCGAAGTCACGAGGCCATGGTACGGCGAGGTGGCACTGCGGCGTTCGGCCGACCTAGACGCGCCGGCGCTCCCGCTCGCCGGCCAACTCGACGCTGACCACGTCGAAGGCCATGCCCTGACTGAAACCACGACGGGCCAGCATTCCCACCAGTCGACGAGTCACCTTGGCGTCGGCGGCCTCATCGCTGAGGTTCTCGCGGCGCAGCTTCTTGCGGACGAGCTCCTCCGCGCGACCACGCTCGGCGGCGGGGTTGATGCCACCGAGCACCGAGGTGATCACGTTTTTGTCGACGCCCTTGGTGTGCAGCTCAGCGGCTAACGCGCGCTTGCCTTTTCCTGCGTTGGCCAGCCGCGAATGCACCCACTGCTCGGCGAAGTCGACGTCGTCCAGCAGGCCGACCTCAGTGAGGCGGTCCAGCACCCGGGCGCTGACATCGTCGGGATAACCGCGCTTGGTCAGCTGGCCGGCCAACTCGGCACGGCTACGCGCTCTCGCGGTGAGCAGGCGCAGGCACAACGCCCGCGCCTGCTCGTCGCGAGATGGCTCAGAAGTCGACGGGAGCGGGAAGGGGCTCGACATTGGCGGGCTCGTCGGTCAACACGGCACCGATGCCGAGCTTTTCCTTGATCTTCTTCTCGATCTCGTTGGCCACGTCGGGGTTCTCCATCAGGAAGTTGCGGGCGTTCTCCTTGCCCTGCCCCAACTGCTCGCCCTCGTAGGTGAACCACGACCCGGACTTGCGGACGAAGCCCTGGTCCACACCCATGTCGATCAGCGAGCCCTCGCGGCTGATGCCCCGGCCGTAGAGGATGTCGAACTCGGCCTGCTTGAACGGCGGCGACACCTTGTTCTTGACGACCTTGACCCGGGTGCGGTTACCGACCGCGTCGGTGCCGTCCTTGAGCGTCTCGATCCGTCGCACGTCCAGACGCACCGACGAGTAGAACTTCAAAGCCTTTCCACCCGTGGTCGTTTCGGGCGAGCCGAACATCACGCCGATCTTCTCGCGAAGCTGGTTGATGAAGATCGCAGTGGTACCCGAATTGCTCAGCGCACCGGTGATTTTCCGCAGCGCCTGGCTCATCAGCCGGGCCTGCAGCCCGACATGGCTGTCGCCCATCTCGCCTTCGATCTCGGCGCGTGGCACCAGTGCGGCCACCGAGTCGATGACCAGGATGTCCAGGGCGCCAGAGCGGATCAGCATGTCGGCGATCTCGAGGGCCTGCTCGCCGGTGTCCGGTTGGCTGACCAGCAGCGAATCAGTGTCCACGCCCAGCTTGGCGGCGTAGTCGGGATCCAGCGCGTGCTCGGCGTCGATGAACGCCGCGATGCCGCCTGCGGCCTGGGCGTTGGCCACCGCGTGCAGTGCGACGGTGGTCTTACCGGAGGACTCCGGGCCGTAGATCTCGACGATGCGGCCGCGGGGCAGGCCGCCGATGCCCAAGGCGACGTCCAGCGCGATCGAACCGGTCGGGATGACCGAGATCGGTACGCGCACTTCGTCGCCGAGGCGCATCACCGAACCTTTGCCGTGACTCTTCTCGATCTGGGCCAGTGCCAATTCGAGGGCCTTTTCGCGATCTGGGGCTTGTGCCATGGTGCTACCTCTCGGTGTAGTCGTTGTTCGGTTTGACCTGTGTTGGTCGATTGGCCGTGACGTTAAAGCAGGCCTCCGACAAGTCGGCATCTGTCGAACGATCACCACAGTAGCGAACAAATGTTCGATAGCAAGCAGGCGCGCCGCCGGCGTGTTTCGAGGCCACCGACCGCTGTGCGGGCGTGTCACCGAAGCTTCAACACCTCGGTCTTGTATCGGCCAGCTACGCCGCCGTAGGGTTGTGCCGGTTTCGGAGCAGACGTTCAGCCAGCGATTACGGTGCGTAATGTCGTCCGAATCGGGCGCTGTCGGCGCGCCTATCCCGCGACAGTGCGGTCGCAGCGGTAATCGGCGCCCACAGCACACATCTGGCGCCGCAATGGCCGCGAATACAAGGGAAGGTTCATACGCAATGGTTGAGAAGAAGCCTGCCGAGGACACCGTTACGGTTGCGCACGGCGGCAATGTCGTCGACCACAAGGCCGACCACCCTGCACCCGCACCCGTTTCGTCGAACGGCGTCGGCAGGGCGCCCGACGACGGGGAGGCCCCCGCGATCGTGGGCGCCGCCGAAGCGGCCATGCACATGTTCGACGCGGCCATCGAGGCGTTGCCCGACCAGAAGGACAGCACATTCGTCAAGCGCGCCGACGTGATCCTGACCGGTCTGCGCAAGCTCGAGGCCTCGCTGTCTCTTGCCGCCGGCCGCAGCCGTGCCACTCCGTCGGTCGTCGTGGTCCTGAGCCAGGCACGCCGCAGCTACGCCACCTTGATGAAGCGCGCCGCGCTCGCGCCGGCCGCCTCGTTGGGTCAGCGGATCTACGCCGCCCGGCGCGGGGCCGACCTGACGATCCAGGAAGCCGCCAACGGCGTCGGACTGCGCGCCGATCTGCTCGAGGCGATCGAAAACGGTGAACCGACCACCCCGGAAGAGACCACCAAGATCAAGGCGTTGATCGCCGCCCTTGATGGCTGAGTTCCCAGAGCCGACCGCACGCCCCAGCGTCGTCGACGCCATTGTCGACGACGCTCTTTCGGGCGACCCCGGCGAGCGCGATCACCAGCTCGTCCTGCTGCGCGACGCGTTCATCCCCTGGCTGGCCACCATCGGCCCCGACAACCAGTACGTGCACCAGGTCGCGCGCTGGAGCCAGATACCCGAAGCCAGCCAGCCGCTCCTCGACGCACTGGTCGCCAAACGGCTCGTGATCAAGGAGCGGCGCGGCGTCGGCGACCGCGGCGAGGTCGGCGAGATCTTCGTCGAGATCGCCGAGCCGAGCTTGCTGCACGACTGGACAGATCTGCACGCCTGGCTACGCGAACGCCGGCACAATCTCAACACCGCTGACGACCTGCAGCGCTACGCCGCCGAATGGGAGGCCGGGAATCGCAACCCCGACTGGCTGATGTCCGGCACTCGCCTGATGGACGCCGAAAACCTCTCCGATTCAACCGAATTCGGCCAACAGGTGGCCCACACCCGCGACTACTTGAAGGCGTCTCGGCGTCGCGAGAGCATCAGGCTGGAGAACGAAAGCCGTCGGCACCACGACGAGCTGACGGCAGCGGTCAAACAACTGGAAGCGGCCCAGACGCGCGCCGGCGCCGCCCACGAGCACGCGCTGGCGCTGGGTCGGCGCGTCGCCATGCTTCAGGTCACGCTGGCCGTCACCGCGATCGTCGCGGTGATCGCCATGATCGCCGCGCTGTAACCGCGTTCACCACTGGTCGCGGGGTACGTCGAAGTCGACACACAGCGCCCGCCATACGTCGCGCGGCTCAAGCCCCGCTTCGATCGCCTGTGCGGCCGTACGCCCGTCGAATCCGGTCAAAACATGATCGGCCAGCACCGAGGCGCCGTATGTCGCGCCGAATCGCAGGGTTACCCGATCGTTGAATTCCGTGAGCCGCACGGCACCCAAGTTACCGAGCGGTCGCAAGTGCCTCATGACACACCCGCACCGGGTCGGCCACGTCGACCGCGCCGGCCGCCGCGCGCTCGGCAGCGTCACGATAGCTGGGCGTCGCCAGCACGTCAGCGGCCGCGGCGGCGAGGGCGTCGCCGGTCAACGGCCGCACCAGTCGGCCACTGCCCTGTCGCACCACCCGGTTGGCGATTTCCCACTGATCGCCGCCGCCGGGAACCACCACCAGCGGCACACCGGCCAGGAGCGACTTGGCCACCATGCCGTGCCCACCGCCACAGACCGCCACGTCGGCCTGCGCGAGCATTGCGTCCTGCCGGCCCAGCCCGACCGCCGCCCACGGTGGCACGGTCAGGTCAGAGCCGTTCAGCCGCGACACCACCACCCGCGCGCCCAGAGGTGCGAGGCATTCCAGAGCGGTCTCGACCATCCCCTGGGTCCCGGTTGTCGCGGTCGACGGCGCCACCATCACCACCGGACCCGAGCCGGGCGGGATCGACAGTTCCGAGTCGGTCGGTTCGAAGTGCAGCGGGCCGACCAGGACTGCCTCAGCAGGCCAGTCCGGGCGCGCCACCTCCAGCGCGGGCAGCGTCGCGATCAGCCGCCGCAGCGGCCCGGGATCGGTTGCCGGCAAGCCGATTTCGACGCGGGCCTGGGCACGCTGCCGCATGCCGGCCCGCAGCGACCGCGCGGTCAACGCCCGCATGGCGCTGTCGCGCACGCGCCCGCGGATCCCGGTGCCGGGCGCCAGCCCACTCCCGATCGGCGGCAGCCCCTTCGACGGGTGATAGAGCGGATGCGGGTTGAGCTCGATCCACGGGATGCCGAGCAGTTCGGCCGCCATGCCGCCGCAGGCGGTGATCACGTCGGACACCACCAGGTCGAGGCCCATCGCCTGCAGCTGCGCGAGGTTGAGCAGCGCCATCCTGGCCGCGCGGTGATGGATCTTAGCGCCCGCGTCTCCGTCATCGTCGTCATCGGTGGGGTCCAGGCCGGCCAGTTCGACGGCATCAACACCGGCGGCACGTGCGGCGTCGAGCCATTCGGTGCCGGTCAGCAGGGTGGGAGCGTCGCCGGCGGCCTGGAATCGCCGGCACAGCGCGATGGCCGGAAAGGAGTGGCCGGGATCTGGCCCGGCCACTACCGCGACGCGCATCGCCCTACCCTGCCATAGCACTGGTTAGGCTGTGATCATGATCGAGCAGACTCTCCAGAACACCCGCACCGTCGAGTTGTTCCTGCACGCGCTACAAGACGCCGACCTCGACACCGTCGGTGCCGTGCTGGCCGAGGATCTGGTCTACCAGAACGTCGGACTACCGACGATTCGCGGCCGTCGCCGGGCATTGAAGCTCTTCGGTTCGATGGGCGCCGGCAGTTTCGAAGTCAAGGTTCATCGGATCGCTGCGGACGGAGCCGCGGTGCTCACCGAGCGTACGGACGCCCTGATCTTCGGCCCATTGCGACTGCAATTCTGGGTGTGTGGGGTGTTCGAGGTCCACGACGGTGAAATCACCTTGTGGCGCGACTATTTCGACTTCTTCGACATGTTCAAGGCGACGCTGCGTGGCCTGGCCGGCCTGGTGGTCCCGTCGCTGCGGGCATCGTTCTGACGATGAGCGGCGGCGCCGCGCGACCCAACGCGATTCAGTTCATTCGGTACTGCTGCGGTGGGCAGCTGCCCGATTCGATGCGCGACTGGGTGCGCAACGACCTGACCGGCAAGGGCGCGGCGGCCCGGATGATGCGACGCGTCGCGGTTCCGGCGGTGCTGGTGCTCGCCCCGTTCTGGCTGATCCCGACGAGTCTCGACGTGCACCTGAGCATGACGCTCCCCATCCTCATTCCGTTCGTGTACTTCTCGCACGCCCTGAACAAGGTGTGGCGGCGCCACATGCTGCAGGTGCACGGCATGGATCCGAATCTGGTTGATGCCCAACGCAGTAAGCGCGACGAGCAGATGCGTCAGTCGTACATCGAGCGCTACGGCCCCAGGAACGAGTAGAGCTAGGCGCGTCGGGGCAGCCCGCCGAGCTCGTCGAAGGCCTGCGCCCAGCCGACCAGGCGATCGGTCGCGCCCGTCAGCTCGGCGCGGTAGCGCTGCCGAGACGCGGCCAGCGCCGCGCCGCAGTCGGCGTTCGCCGAGGACACCAATTGCGCTGCCGCGGTCACCATTTCGTTGTACTGGCGCACCCCGGCACTCAGCTGTGCCGTGAACGCGTTGATCGTCGGCGCCAGGTAGGACCGGGACTGCGGGGTGCCGTGCGCCGCGCGCTCCATCGACACCACCTCGGCGGCGGTCGCCGCCATGGCGGCCGAGCTCTGTTTGGCCGCCGCGGTCAGGTCACGAATCTCGGTGTCGGGCAGCATGTTTCCGCGTTCTATGACGCCGAGCAGGGAAAAGAAGCCCCGCTCGGAAGCCCCGAGTGCATACATGGCCGGTCGAGCCGCCGAACTCGGCGGCGGCAGTCGGCGGATGTTGGTGGGGCGTTGCGGCGGCAGCGGGTCGGCCTTCAGCCAGCGGTAGCGGATCAGCAGCAGCGTCGCGATCATCGCCTGCGCGACTGCGACTCCCCCGGTGATCTCGAGCAGCAGTGCGAACCAGCCCCACGCCGCCAGGATCGCCGTCACCACACCCCAGAACACGGTTCCGGCGCAGAAGATCAGCCCCCAGCGCAGTGCGCGGCGACGTCGCCGCAGTTGCCGTTCCCTCGGATCGGTTGCGGCGCTGATCTTTTGGAAGATCAGCTCAAAAAGATCGCTGGCCGTGTCGAGGCCGCGCAACAGCAGTGTCCGTACTAGGCCGCTACGACCCGACTGCACCGCCATGTGCTCGTTCGTCCCTACTGACCGATGGGCTTCTCGGTGGGCGCGGCCTGCGCCGCCGCGGCCGGGTTGCCGGGGGCGGCCGTCTGATCGGCGGTGGCGGACCCACCGGCCGGCAGCGACTCGCCGCGCATCGACGCCCGGATCTGCTCCAGGCGGGAGTGACCGGCCATCTCGACGCCGGCCGACTCGACCTCCAACATGCGGCCCTGCACCGAATTCTGGGCCAGCTCGGCCTGACCCAGCGCGTTGGCGTAACGACGCTCGATCTTGTCGCGAACCTCGTCGAGGTTCGGTGTCGTGCCCGGCGCGGCGATCTCGCTCATCGACCGCAGCGACTTGCTGACCTGCTCCTGCATCTTGGCCTGCTCTAGCTGGCTGAGCAGCTTGGTGCGCTCGGCGATCTTCTGCTGCAACACCATCGCGTTCTGCTCGACGGCCTTCTTGGCCTGCGCGGCGGCGCCCAGCGCCTGGTCGTGGAGTCCCTTCAGGTCTTCGACACTCTGCTCGGCGGTCACCAGCTGGGCGGCGAACGCCTCGGCGGCGTTGTTGTACTCGGTCGCCTTGGCGGTGTCGCCCGAAGCGGTGGCCTGGTCAGCCAGCGTCACCGCTTGGCGGACGTTGACCTGGAGCTTTTCGATGTCGGCCAGTTGGCGGTTGAGCCGCATCTCGAGCTGGCGCTGGTTGCCGATCACCTGGGCGGCCTGCTGCGTCAGCGCTTGGTGCTGGCGCTGGGCTTCCTCGATGGCCTGCTGGATCTGCACCTTGGGATCGGCGTGCTCGTCGATCTTCGAGTTGAACAGCGCCATGACGTACTTCCACGCTTTGACGAACGGGTTGGCCATCGGTTTAGCTCCGCCTTTGTGTGTAGATGTCTGCGTGCACGCTCAACTTATCGTCTCCGCCACGATTGCCACACCCTTGGCGATCGACTAGGCAATGGCCAGCGACGCCACCGGCGGGATGACCACCTTGGTGCTCGCGTCGATGTTGAGTGGCGCTGGGCGCGTCTGCCCGGGATCGATGCCTCCTGGTGGGCGAACTGCTCGCCGGCATCGGTCAGCAGCCGAGACAACGGCACGTCCAGGGCGTCGCAGATCGCGCTGAGCAGCTCGCTGGACGCCTCTTTACGGCCGCGCTCGACCTCCGAGAGATAACCGAGGCTGACCCGGGCGGAGTCGGAGACCTGCCGCAGCGTCCGCCCCTGAGTGATGCGGGCTTCGACGCAGTACGTCGCCGAGAACCTCGCGCAGCAATGACGGCATCGCGCTCTCCTTACGTCCAGTGAGTAGGGGTTATCAGGTCAACGTGCCCGGCGACGCCATTGGTTCCCGGGTTCGCTAGGTGGCTCCGATGAGCCCGCGCAGCCGGCTGATCGACTCGCGAACCGCCGCGAGCCGGATGTCCCAACGCGAACCGGACAGCCGGAGCTCGACCACCTCGGTGTCGGCCGGCCCGGCCAGGCCCATGAAGACCGTGCCGACGTCGTGGCCGCCGTGTGGTTCGGGTCCGGCGACGCCGGTCAGCCCGACGCCCCAGGTCGCGTCGCAGCGTTGACGAGCGCCGACGGCCAGCGCACGCGCGGTCGGGGCCGCAACCGGTCCTACTTCCTCGAGAATCTGCGGAGCGACGCCGGCCAGTAGGACCTTGGTCTGCTCGGTGTAGGTGATCAGGCCGCCGCGCAGGACTTCGCTGGCGCCCGGCACCCCGGCCAGCGTCGCCGCGAGCAGGCCGGCGGTCAGCGACTCTGCGGTGGCGATGCTCTGCTTCCGGATCGTCAGATCGGCGACCAGCCCCCGGGCGTCTTCAGTCAGCAGCGGGTCGTCCACGGGAATCCCTGACGGCCGAGACGACGTAGTCCAGGCCCGTGACCAAGGTCAGCACGATCGCGGCCGCCATCATCACCCAGGCCACCTTGAGCCAGACCCCCGACACCGGCAGCACGAACAGTCCGATCGCGACGGCTTGGACGAGGGTTTTGAGCTTCCCGCCACGACTGGCGGGAATGACGCCGTGGCGCAGCATCACGAACCGCAGCACGGTGATCCCGACCTCGCGGGCCAGGATGGTCGCCGTCACCCACCAGTGCAGATCCCCGAGCATCGACAGCCCGATCAGCGCCGCGCCGATCAAGGTCTTGTCGGCGATCGGATCGGCCATCGTGCCGAACTCGGTCACCATGCCGTAATTGCGCGCCAGCGCGCCGTCGAAGCGGTCGGTGATGACAGCGACAGCGAACACGACGAAAGCGATGATGCGGCTGGGGGTTTCGTGCCCGTTGCCGGCGAACAACGCCAGCAGGAAGACCGGCACCAACACCAGCCGCAGCAGCGTCAGCACATTGGCGAGGTTGGTGACGCGGACGCGCGGGACCACTGGACCTGGTTGCGGCTGCCCCGACACGGCAACAGAATATCGGTTACCGGCTCGCGGGTCCGTAACCGATACTCTGCAATTCGTGAGCGCAGGTGATGGACCAGCGGCCAACGGGCCGGCAATCCGGCGTGCGCACACCTCTGACGTCCCGCTGATCAAGCAACTCGTCGACACTTACGCGGGCAAGATCCTGCTGGAAAAGAACCTGGTGACGCTGTATGAAGCCGTCCAGGAGTTCTGGGTAGCGGAGTACGACGGCAGGGTGGTCGGCTGCGGTGCACTACACGTGCTGTGGGCCGATCTCGGCGAGGTCCGAACGGTCGCGGTGGATCCGTCGCTGACCGGACGCGGCATCGGCCACGCGATCGTCGACCAACTCCTGAAGGTCGCGCGCGACCTCCAACTGCAGCGGCTGTTCGTGCTGACCTTCGAGACCGAGTTCTTCGGTAAGCACGGCTTCACCGAGATCGAGGGCACACCCGTGACGCACGACGTGTACGCGGAGATGCAGCGCTCCTACGACATCGGTGTCGCCGAATTCCTCGACCTGAGCTACGTCAAGCCGAACACCTTGGGCAACTCGCGGATGTTGCTGGTCCTCTAGCCGCCCGCTCAGTCGATCTCGCTGTCGGCATCCGAGCCTTCGGCGTTCGAGCCGCCGCGGATCAGCATCAGGGTGCCGGCTAGGTCTTCTGGCTTGACCAGCACCTCGCGCGCCTTGGAGCCCTCACTGGGACCGACGATTTCGCGGGTCTCCATCAGGTCCATCAGCCGGCCCGCCTTGGCGAACCCGACCCGCAGCTTGCGCTGCAGCATCGACGTCGAGCCGAATTGACTCGATACCACCAACTCGACGGCCTGCAGGAACACGTCCATGTCGTCGCCGATGTCGGGATCGACGTCCTTGCGTTCACCGCTGGGCTTGGCGGCGGTGACACCTTCGGTGTACTCGGGCGCGGCCTGGTCCTTGCAGGCGGTGACGACGGCGTGGATCTCCTCGTCGGAGATATAGGCGCCCTGCAGTCGCAGCGGCTTGCTCGCGCCCATCGGCAGGAACAGGCCGTCACCCATGCCGATCAGCTTCTCCGCGCCGGCCTGGTCGAGGATGACCCGGCTGTCGGTCAGCGACGACGTGGCGAACGACAACCGCGACGGCACGTTGGTCTTGATCAAGCCGGTCACCACGTCGACGGACGGCCGCTGGGTGGCCAGCACCAGGTGAATGCCCGCGGCACGGGCCTTCTGGGTGATCCGCACGATCGCGTCCTCGACGTCGCGCGGGGCGGTCATCATCAGGTCGGCCAACTCGTCGACGATCGCGACCACGTATGGGTAGGGCCGGTACACGCGCTGACTGCCCAGCGGCGCGGTGATCTCACCACTGCGCACCTTCGTGTTGAAGTCGTCGATGTGGCGCACCCGTGAGGCCTGCATGTCCTGGTAACGCTGTTCCATCTCCTCGACCAGCCACGCCAACGCCGCCGCCGCCTTCTTGGGCTGGGTGATGATCGGCGTGATCAGATGCGGAATGCCCTCATAGGGCGTCAGTTCCACCATCTTGGGGTCGATCAGGATCATCCTGACCTCTTCCGGGGTGGCACGGGCCAGCAGCGACACCAGCATCGAGTTGACGAAGCTGGACTTACCGGAGCCGGTAGACCCGGCGACCAGCAGGTGCGGCATCTTGGCCAGGTTGGCCGAGATGAAGTCGCCCTCGATGTCCTTGCCGAGCCCGATCACCAGTGGGTGGTGGTCGCGACGCGTCGACGGCGCGGTGAGAACGTCGGCCAGGCGCACCATTTCGCGGTCGGTGTTGGGCACCTCGATGCCGACCGCCGACTTGCCGGGGATCGGCGCCAGCATCCGGACGCTCTCGGTGGCCACCGCGTAGGCGATGTTCTTCTGCAGCGCGGTGATCTTCTCGACCTTGACCCCGGGGCCGAGTTCGACCTCGTAGCGCGTGACGGTCGGTCCGCGGGTGCAGCCGGTGACCGCTGCGTCGACCTTGAACTGCTCCAGCACCGAGGTGATCGAGTCGCTCATCTGGTCGTTGGCGGCGCTGCGCTTCTTCGGCGGGTCACCGGCCACCAGCAGGTTCAGCGACGGCAGCGTGTACGGCCCTTCTACGACCCGGTCGAGCACCAGAGTGTCTTGCTTGGCAACCGCTTTCGGTTCCTTCTTGCGGCCGCGTGACACCGCGGGCTCGGGCACCGTCGGGCTGTCGTCCGCGGCGACCGGCTCGGCGCTCGATGGCCACGCCTGCGCTTCGTCGTCACCGTTCGCCGAGGCCTCGTCGTAGTAGCCGTCGGAAAAGTCTTCGGCGACATCGCTTTCGGCGTAGTCGTCGTCGTAGTAGTCGTCACCGTCGCGGTCGTCGAACATCCGGGTGCCGAACATCGAACGCAGAGTCTCAGGCACTTCGCGAATCGTGGTGCCCGTCAACAGCAGTAAGCCGAACAGCGCTCCGATGAACAGCAGCGGCGCGCAGATCCACGGCGTCAGGCCTTCGGACAGCGGTCCGCCGATGGCGAAGCCGATGAACCCGGCGGCGTGTGCGCGACCGACCGGGGTGTCCGGCGAGCCCGCCCACAGGTGCCACAGCCCCAGCGCCGGCAGCACGACCATCGTGGCGCCCAGCACCAGCCGCGGGCGCGCCTCTGGGTTCGGCTCGGTACGCATCAGCAGCACCGCCACCGCGGCCAGGACAAGTGGCAGCGCCCCGACCGCCGAACCGATGAACACGCGCACCACCGAGTCGACCCACGCACCGACCGGACGCGCTGCGTGGAACCACGAGCTGGCGGCGATGACGACGGCGACGCCGAGCAGGGCGAGCGCGAGCCCGTCGCGACGATGGCCCGGATCGATCTCGCGGGCCCGCCCGACCGAGCGCGCGGTGCTGCCGGTTCCCTTGGCCAGCATCAGCCATGTCGCGCGGACCGCGCGGCCGGCGGTGATACCGGTGCTGGCCACCACGCCGTGCTGATGGCGACGGGCCGGGCGCCGCGGAGCCGCAGCGGGCCGACGGGCGGCCTTCTTGCGCGTTTGCGCCGACCGAGATCCGCCTCGCGTAGCCGCCTTTGACCTGCTCGTTCGAGCCCCGGACCGCGCGACAGTCTTGCTAGCCATACCGGCAAGCCTAATCGCAAAAACACCATCCGCACCATCCGCCACACTGGTTACCTGGCCGTGACAATTCGACCGGCGGTTCAGCGGCCGAAATCGGCTGAGTAGGGTGACATCCGTCACGTAGCAACTCGCTGCTCAGAAGCCTGCAGGAGGCCCAAATGCCCGTCGTCGTTGTCGCCACCCTGACCGTCAAACCCGAGTCGGTCGACACCGTCCGCGACATCCTTACCACCTCGGTCGAGGAAGTTCAGCAGGAGCCTGGCTGCCAGCTGTACTCGCTGCATCAGTCCGGCGAGACCTTTGTGTTCGTCGAGCAGTGGGCCGACGAGGACGCTCTCAAGACCCACAGCACCGCACCGGCGGTCGGCAAGATGTTCGCCGCGGCCGGCGAGCACCTGGCCGGTGCGCCGGACATCAAGATGCTGCAGCCGATCCCGGCGGGCACGCTGGAACAGGGAATCCTGCGCCACTGATGGGCCGGCCACTCGAGGGAAAAGTCGCGTTCATCACCGGCGCGGCCCGCGGCCAGGGGCGCGCGCATGCGGTGCGGCTCGCAGCCGACGGTGCCGATGTCATCGCGATCGACATCTGCGCCCCGATCGGCAGCGTGCGGTACCCGCTGGCAAGCCCCGAAGATCTCGCCGCCACCGTGAAACTCGTCGAGGACACCGGCGCCCGGATCGTGGCCCGGGAAGCCGATGTCCGCGACCGCAATTCGTTGTCGAGCGCGGTGCAGGAGGGGGTCGACGAGCTCGGCCGCCTCGACATTGTGGTGGCCAATGCCGGCATCGCCCCGATGGCGTCGGGCGACGACGGCTGGAAGGACGTCATCGACGTCAACCTCACCGGCGTCTACAACACCATCAAGGCCTCGATACCGACGATGGTGAAACAAGGCGAAGGTGGATCCATGGTGCTGATCAGTTCCGCGGCCGGTTTGGCCGGGGTAGGCAGCCCCGACGCGGGCTCGGTGGGTTATGCGGCTGCCAAACACGGCGTTGTCGGACTCATGCGCGTGTACGCCAATTTGCTTGCCCAGCAGAACATCCGGGTCAACTCGCTACATCCGACCGGAGTCGAGACACCGATGATCAACAACGAGTTCACCCGTGAGTGGCTAGCCAAGATGGCCGCGGCGACGGATACCCCCGGGGCTATGGGCAACGCGCTGCCGGTCGAGGTTCTGCAAGCGGAGGACATCGCCAATGCGGTGGCGTGGCTGGTGTCCGACCAGGCTCGCTACATCACGGGCGTGACCTTGCCGGTCGACGCAGGCTTTTTGAACAAATAGCTGCGATGCCACGAAACCCGGCGGCGCAAACAGCTTTCGGCCCGATGCTGCTCGTGGCCGTCGAGCAGTGCGAGCCGCCGGACCGGCGACTGGTCGACGACGATCTGGCAGTGCAGTTCCTGCCGGCACCGATGCGATGGCTGGTCAATTCGGCGCCACCGAATCTGCTGCAACGGCTGACCATCGCAGCAATGGAGCGTGAGGGCCCGGGGCTGTGGGCCAGCCTCAATTGCCGCAAGCGCTACATCGCCGACACAGTGACCGCGGCGCTCGACAATATCGATGCCGTGGTAGTGCTGGGTGCCGGATTCGATACGCTCGCTTACCGATTGGCGCGAGTCACCGATATCCCGGTCTTCGAAGTGGATCTGCCTGTCAACGTCTCCCGCAAGACCGCGGCGGTGCAGCGGGCGCTGGGCACGCAGCCCAATTCGGTGCGGCTGGTGCCCTTGGACTTCGAGCGCAACGACGTGATGACAACGCTGGCTCAGTATGGATATCGGTCCGACAGCCGAACCTTTTTCGTATGGGAAGCCGTTACCCAATACCTGAGCCGCGAAGCCGTGCACGCCACGTTGAACACGCTGCGGTCCGCGCCGACCGGCAGCCGACTCGTGTCCACCTACGTCCGGCGAGACTTCATCGACGGCGTCAACCTCTATGGCGCGGAGGCGCTCTACCGCCGGTTCGTGCAGCGACAGCAGTTGTGGCACTTCGGATTGCCGCCGCAGGACGCGGCTACGTTTCTTGCGGGCCACGGGTGGCAACTCTGCGAGCAAGCCGGACCGGACCTGATCACGCAGCGCTACGTCGAACCGACCGGTCGCCACTTGACCGTCTCGCCTATCGAATGGTCGGCCTACGCAGAGAAATCTAGCTAATCCGACCCGACACGCCGTAGTCCGGGCATCCCCTGGTCAGCTGCACTACGGCGTGATACTTGAGACGTGGCCAGCGACGAGGCTGTCCCGCTACCGGGCATCCTGCCGGGGGCTTCTGCCAAGCCGGCGTACCGCTTCCTGTCGCCTCATCAGGCGGCAGTACTCAACTGCGCCACCCGCCGCCTGGTCGCCAGAGCCGACATCGATCCGCCGGAGCACGTCGTCAGCTATATCGACCATCTGCTGTCGATGTTCGATATAGCGCGCGCCAAAGGGCCGCTGCGGGTCGTCGACCTTCGCGATCAATACGTCGGGGGTATCGCGCTGCTCGACCGGCTGGCCGGCGGTGACTTCACCGCGGTGCCGCGACTGTGTCAAGAGCTGCTCGTGTCCCGCCACCAGGTGACCCCCTTTGCCGACCTACTTTTCGATCACATCGTCGAGGCGATGTACGTCACGCCGAAGTCCGACGAATCGGCACCGCGAAACCGGAGCATCAGTCCGACACGCCGGACACCGGCGTACCGCTGAACGCTCCCGAATCCCGTCATAATCGGCGCGTGGCCAGCGACGAGGCTGCCGAGGCCTTCGGCTCGTCGGCGCCGGTGTCCCGGCGCGCGGTGCTTGGCGGGCTGACACTTATCCCCGTTGCCGCCGTGCTGCGCGGCATCGTTCCGAGCGCTTCCGCCGAGACGCCGTATCAGTACCTTTCACCACACCAGGCCGCCGTGCTCGACGCCGCCACCCGTCGTCTGATCCCCGGACCCGGAGACGATCCGCGGGAAACCAGTCCGGGTGCGGGGGAAGCCAACGTGGTCCGCTACCTGGACACGCTGCTGTCGGCGTTTTCATTTTCACCGCCGAAGGTGCACGCGGGCGGGCCGTGGAGCGATCGCGCGGGCGGGTCGCGGGACTTCATGGCCGATTTCGTCCCGCTCGACCGCGCCCAGAATTACGCCTGGCAGCAACGAATCACCGCCCTACGCACCCAGTACACCAACGGCATCGCGATGCTTGACCAGCTGGCCGGCGGTGACTTTTCCACCGCGTCCCAGAGCCAACAGGACAGCATCCTCAAACACGGTCAGGCCGTGCCCTTCACCCAGGTGCTGTTCGGTCACACCATCGAGGGCATGTATTCCGTGCCGGAGTACGGCGGAAATGCGAATCTTATTGGATGGCAAGGTATCTCGTGGCCAGGGGACATCGAGCCGCGAGGCTACACCGATGCCGAAGTCGAAGCCCCCCAGGGCGACTTGCTTGCCACCACCGGAATGGTCGGCTTGCTGGTCCGCGGAGGCTGGGCGCAGGCGGTCGCCAGGATGGGTGGACAGGGCGGCGTGAATGCCTAAAGCGATCATCGTCGGCTCGGGCGCGGGCGGGTCGGTGATGGCGATGGAACTCGCCGAAGCCGGTTGGGACGTCGTGATTTTCGAGATGGGGCCGAACTACTACACCAACATCGAAGGGCAAGGGCCGTTTCCGACGGTGTTCTCCAACGACGAACTCAAGTCGCAGTACCGCTACTTCGAGCAGCCCGACCCGTTGGCCTACCCTCGTACGTTTCGCCAAACGGCCTGGCAGAACGCGGCAAGCACCTACATCGGCGACGTCAACGATCTGCCCAACCAGGTCGGCGGAGCATTCCCGCACTCGGACGTGAAAGTCACCCGGATGTGGGACATCGACTTCAAGGGGCTGTCGCTGCTGGGCCCGGTGCCCGGCGCGGACATGGCGGACTGGCCGTTCGAATACAGCGAGCTCGCACCATATTACGACGAGATCGAGGCGCTGATCGGAGTCCAGGGCGACGTCACATCGATGCCCGCCTTTGTGCTGAGGCATCAGCCACAGGACAAGCCCTTTCCGATGCCGCCAGGGGCGCAGATGCGCTCGTCCATGCTTCTCGCTGCCGGGGCGAAACGAGTTGGCTTGCATCCGTTCTACTTCCCGATGGCGGCCAACTCCACCGAATACAACGGTTGTCCGGCATGCAACAACTGCGGGTTCTGCTCGGGCTACGGGTGTCCGATCTCCGCCAAGCCGGGCAACCTCATCATGCTGCGCCGCGCCCTGCACACGGGGCGGACGCAGTTACGCCAACAGACCACTGTCACACAGATCAACCACAACGGCCGGCGGGCCACCGGCGTCAACTATCTCGACGCGGCGGGCAATCCCGGCGGAGAGAGCGCCGACGTGGTGGTGCTGTCGTGCTCCGCGGTTTTGACGCCGCGTCTGGCCCTGCTGTCCAACTTGCCCGACCCGTGGGGCCGCATCGGCAAACGGATCATGTTTCAAGACTTCTACGACGGCTTCGCAATCTTCCTCAACCAGCGAGTGCACCCGTACCGCGGGCGCTCGTGCACGCAGGTCGTGTTCGACTTCAACGATCCCGACTTTCCGGGCGCTCGAGCCTTCGCCCGGATGGCGGGGCTGCCATACATTCGAGCCGGCCTGTGCGAACTAGGTGGCAGCCAGAACCCGATCGCGGAAGGGAAGTTCTATCAAGAGATCCTCGGGTTTCTGCCCACCGTGCAGTTTTTCGGCCATCCGTTCAAGGAGTTGATGCGCGCATCGCTGCTGCGCGACCGGCTCGCCGGCGTCGATTGTTTCGCCACTGACATGCCTTACCTGAGCAATAACGTCACCCTTGATCCGACGATCAAAGACCTCAACGGGCAGCCGGCACCCCGGGTCACCTACAAGGTAGGGAAGTTTGAGAAGGCCTCCCAGAAATTTTTCATCCCACTGCTGTCCGCGATGTGCGGGGCATCCGGCGCACAGCTGTTCGCCGCGGTAGCGCAGAGCACCGCCAACTCTATCGGCGGCACAGCACCACCGACCGGCCTGCACACCATGGGCGGGATGCAGATGGGCGTGAACCCCAGGGCCAGCGTTGTCGATGGGGATGGGCGAATGCACTACATGGACAACGTGTTCTGCGCCGACGGCAGCGTGTTCGCGACCTCAGGCGGCTCCAATCCGACCAACACGATCATGGCGGTCGCGTTGCGCACCGCCCGCGGGCTGACCGGCAGGCGATACCAGCCCGCCGCGTGAAGGTCAGATCTCGATGACGGTCGGCACGATCATCGGCTGGCGACGGTAGGTCTCCCCCACCCACTTGCCGACGGTGCGCCGGACCGCCTGGGCGATCCGGGCAGTGTCCGTGACATTCTGCGCCACAAGCGATCCCAACTCGGCTTCGAGAAGGCGGACAACAGGCTCCAACGCCTTGGGGTCTTCGGAGAAGCCGCGCGAATGCAGATGCGGCGGCCCCGTGGGCTGACCGGTCTCACGGCGCACCACCACGGTGACCGCGACGAAGCCCGAGGACAGGATGAGCCGCTCGCCCAGGGTGGTGTCGCCGACGTCGCCGGTGATCAAGCCGTCGACGAACATCTTGCCGACCGGCACCGCCCCGGCGATGCTGACAGCGCCGCCCACCAGGTCGACGCTCACCCCGTTCTCGGCCAACACGATTGACTCCTCGGGCACCCCCGTGCTGGCGGCCAGCTTCGCGTTCGCTCGCAGCATCCGCCAGGTACCGTGCACCGGCATCACATTGCGTGGGCGAATTCCGTTGTAGAGGAACAACAATTCGCCTGAGTAAGCGTGCCCCGAAACATGCACGCGAGCTTGCTGGTTGGTGACGACGCGGGCGCCGATCTTGGCGAGCTCGTCGATGACGCCGTAGACGGCTTCCTCGTTGCCGGGAATCAGCGACGACGACAGGATGATCAGGTCACCGTCGGTCAGGGTGATGCTGCGGTGCTCGCCGCGCGACATCCGCGACAGCGCCGCCATCGGCTCGCCCTGGGTGCCGGTAGTGATCAGCACGACCTGCTCGGGCGCCATCATCTCCGCGGCACCGATGTCGACCAGATCGGAGTCGTCGACGGTGAGGAAGCCGAGGTCCCGCGCGATGCCCATGTTGCGGACCATCGATCGTCCGACGAACGACACGCGCCGGCCCAGCGCCACCGAGGCATCGATAATCTGTTGCACCCGATCGACATTGGAGGCGAAGCACGCAACGATCACGCGTCCCTCGGCACCGCGGATCAGTCGGTGCAGCGACGGACCGATCTCGCTCTCCGATGGACCGACACCGGGAACCTCGGCGTTGGTCGAGTCGCACAGGAACAGGTCCACCCCGGAGTCGCCGAGCCGGGACATGCCCGGCAAGTCGGTGGGGCGGCCGTCGAGCGGCAGTTGGTCGAGCTTTATGTCGCCGGTGTGCAGCACGGTCCCGGCACCGGAGCGCACCGCGATGGCGAGCGCGTCGGGAATGGAATGGTTGACCGCGAAGAATTCGCACTCGAACACTCCGTGCGTAGTGCGCATCCCCTCGGCCACCTCGATGAACACCGGCTTGACCCGATGCTCGCGGCATTTCGCGGCGACCAGGGCCAGGGTGAACTTCGAGCCGACGACCGGAATGTCGGGACGCAGCTTGAGCAGGAACGGAATTGCTCCGATGTGGTCCTCGTGCGCGTGGGTGAGCACCAGCGCTTCGACGTCGTCGAGTCGGTACTCGATGTGGCGCAGGTCGGGCAGGATCAGATCGACGCCGGGCTCATCGTGGGTCGGGAACATCACGCCGCAATCGATGATCAGCAGGCGGCCCAGGTGCTCGAAAACGGTCATGTTGCGGCCGATTTCGCTGATTCCGCCCAGCGCGGTCACCCGCAGACCACCCGTCTTCAACGGACCTGGCGGCTGAAGGTCTAGTTCCACAGGCAGCTCAACCTCGATTTACCCGAGCACCGAGGCTGCGCGCATGTCGGCAGCCAGTGCGTCGATCTGCTCGGGCGTCGCGGCCACCTGTGGCAGGCGCGGGTCACCGACCTCGATGCCCTGCAGTCGCAATCCGGCCTTGGACAACGTCACGCCGCCGAGTCGGCTCATCGCGTTCGACAGCGGTGCGATCGCGACATTGATCTTGCGGGCGGTGGCGTGGTCACCAGAAGCGAAGGCGGTCAACAGGTCCCGCAACTGGCCTGGGGCCAAGTGCGAGATGACACTGATGAAGCCGGTGGCGCCCATCGCCAGCCACGGCAGGTTCAGCGCGTCGTCGCCGGAGTAGTACACCAGGCCGGCCTCGGCCATCAGTTGGGTGCCCGCGTGCAGGTCGCCCTTGGCATCCTTGACGCCGACGATGTTCGGGTGTGCGGCCAGCGCGCGCAGCGTGTCGTACTCGATCGGGACTACCGAACGAGGCGGGATGTCGTAGAGCAGCACCGGCAGCGGTGTCGCGTCGGCCACCGCGGTGAAGTGTGCGAGCAGACCGGCCTGCGGCGGCCGCGAGTAATACGGCGTGACGACGAGGAGGCCGTGCGCCCCCTCGGCCGCGCTGGCCTTGGCCAGGTGAACGCTGTGCGCGGTGTCGTAACTGCCGGCGCCGGCGATGACGCGCGCGCGGTCGCCGACGGCTTCGAGGACGGCACGCAGCAGAGCGAGTTTTTCGGCGTCAGTGGTGGTCGGCGATTCGCCGGTGGTTCCGGAGACGACCAGACCGTCACAGCCGGAGTCGACGAGGTGGTTCGCGACTCGAGCTGCGGCCGCCAGGTCCAGGGAGCCGTCCGGCGCGAACGGCGTCACCATGGCGGTCAGCAGCGTTCCCAACCGCGCATATACGTCGAATCCGCCGATGCTCACGAGATCTAAGGTTACCTGGCGGTACCAAACCCATTTGCCGGTGCGGCGCCCTTTGCTCAGGCCCTCAGTGCTCAGGCCTCGGTGGCAAGCGGGCTGGTGGCCACCTCGGTGCCGTCGGCCAGCGTGGTGATGTCGAAGTCGCCGAATACCGCCGGCGCGACGTCCACCAGCAGCCGCAGGCATGCGACGGCCAGTCGTCGGATCTCGATATCGGCGTGCTCGCTGGCCCGCATCGCGATGAAATGCCGCCAGGCGCGGTAGTTGCCGGTGACGACGATGCGGGTCTCGGTCGCGTTGGGCAACACGGCTCGCGCGGCCTGACGGGCCTGTTTGCGACGTAGCAGCGCGTTGGGTTGGTCGGCGAACTTGGCTTCCAGTTTGTCCAGCAGGTCGGCGTAGGTGGCGCGGCTGGCGTCGGCGGCCTCGGTCAGGATGCTGCGCAGTTCGTCGTCGTCCTCCATGCCCGGCGGCACGACGACCTGCGACTCCGTCTCCGGCACGTAGCGTTGCGACAGCTGCGAGTAAGAGAAGTGCCTATGCCGGATCAGCTCGTGGGTGCACGACCGCGAGACGCCGGTGATGTAGAAGGAGACGCTCGCGTGCTCGAGCACCGAGAAGTGCCCGACGTCGATGATGTGCCGCAGATAGCCGGCGTTGGTCGCAGTCTTGGGATTGGGCTTGGACCAGCTCTGATAGCAGGCCCGGCCGGCGAATTCGGTCAGTGCCTCGCCGCCGTCGGCGTCGGTGCTCCACTCCACGTCGGGGGGCGCGATGAAGTCGGTCTTGGCGATCAGTTGCACGTGCAAGGGCGCGGTCTCAGCCACGGCGAATACCCTAGCCCGCCGACGATGCAGAGCGCGTAGCGCGATGCGGAGGAGGCGGGCCGACCCTAACGCCAGCCCGCCGACGACGCAGAGCGCCCAGCGTGATGTGGAGGAGGCGGGCCGACCCCTACCTAACGCCAGCGCGCCCACACGTACGGGACCAGTGCCCGTAGGAAATCGAGGTCCACGCCGGGCTTGGCGTCCGCGAACGCGTCCTCGAAATACTCCTCGGCCACCAGCAGAATCCCCTCGGCGTATTCGCTGGTGTACTCGATGCTGCCGTAGTCGTCCATCAATGCGCGGACGCGGTGAACGAGCTCCGGCGACCGCTCCGGTCTGCTGCGCCGCAGATAGTCGCGAACCAGATCCCGATCGGCACCCCGCGACTCGGAAGACAGATGAACCAGCGGCAACGTGCGCTTGCCTTCATAGAGATCACCGAGGATCTCTTTACCGTAGACCTGTTCGTTGCCAACGAGATTCAGTAAATCATCACGAATCTGGAAGGCAGCGCCGAAGTGAAACCCGAAGCGCACCAACGGACCGAGGTCGGCCGTACCCCCTGAGCCGACGATGGCGCCGACTCGCAGCGGATGAATTGTGGTGTACCAGCACGTCTTGTGCATGATCAGGTGCAGGTAATCCTCGGGCCGCAGGTCTTCGACATTGTCGAGTTGCCAGCCCACCTCGGTCGCCTGCCCCTCGAGGGTCCGCATCGCCATGGTGTCGAACTCGGCCCAGACGAGATCGGCGAGGTCGCGGTCGAGGCGCCGGGTGGCCCGCCGCAGCACCTGTCCGGCGACCACCGCCAGCGCATCCCCCGCGTTCAGGGCGGCAGCCATTCCGTGCGAGGCAGCCAAAGTCGGCCTCCCCCTACGCATTTCACTGCCATCGGCGATGTCATCATGGACCAGAAAAGCATTGTGCAGCAGTTCGATAGCGACGGCCAGACCCACCAGCTCGTTGGGATCGGCGCCGAACGCCCGGCCCGCCGACAGGCACAGCGCGGGGCGCAACGCCTTGCCAGGGCGCGACGGGTATTCGCGCATCGGCGCGTACAACCATTGACTCGGCTCGCCGTCGGGCATCGCGTCGAGCATCGACCGCCGAACCAGCTTCGCCACCTCACGCAGCCGCGCGTCGACGACGCTCACCAGCGCGGCACGGTCGGCGATGCTGGTCATGCGCCGGACAGTCGGACGGTCAGCGCCACGGGCAGCCACAGATCGGGGTGGCCGTCGGCCACTACCGTGCCTCGGTACACGCCAGGCCGCGCCTCCGGTGCGACGTCCACGGAGATGAGCACACCACGGCTGGACCGGGCGGGCATGGCAACCAGGGCAGGGTCGATGTGGACTGCGGACGCGGGTATCACCGTGCCGTCGTGGCTCAGCAGGTCGCTGACATGCAGTCGTACGTCCCCGCAGTCATCAGCTCCCCGATTGTGTAGCCATATCTCGCAGTTGGCCGACTCTCCCACCGCCACATCGAAATTCACGGCGCGCTGAGCGCTCGGGTCGCCGAGGTCAAGACTCACCGGCCCGACTCCGCTGCCGGCCGTCCTGGGCATCGACCGGAGCAGGAACTGTCCGGCCATTGACCACCAGGCTCGCGTCAGCCGCTCGAATTCGTGGACGCCGTCCACCGGACCGCCCGAGTTCACCTCGGCGTTGCCGTTGCGCTCCGGCCCGCCCGACGATGTCGATGTCGTGCCCTGATCCGATTTCGGATCTACGGCCCGAACGAAGCGATCCACGAGACGGCTGGCGGCCCGGAACCCTTCGGCCTGAATCGCGCTGAGCGCCCGGGCATTCGCCGCAGGGTCGAAAACCGACGCCCATGGGAGGTCGTCGATGGTGCCGTCGTCGTTGAACCCCCGATCGGTCAACGATCCTCCCACGAAATCGGCCAAATCCAGCAACGTGCAATTCATCTGAGTTAACGCTGTAAATCGAGTCTTGCGACGGTATGCTACCTGGGCAAACCGGTAACGGGAGGCCCAATGGCGACGAGTCCCCCAGCGACGCCTGCTCAA
The DNA here is from genome assembly GCA_963822655.1 of uncultured Actinomycetota bacterium. GTDB lineage: Bacteria > Actinomycetota > Actinomycetes > Mycobacteriales > Mycobacteriaceae > Mycobacterium. The sequence continues at coordinate 95,418 of CAWGIJ010000005.1, read as the reverse complement.
GCTGTTCTCGCGCTCTTCGGCGCGCTCGATGACGCGGCCGGCACCGGCAATGCGGACATCGAGGCCACGGTCGCGCACTTTCTGCCAGGTAGCAGCGGGCCCAACACCGGCTGGTACGAACAACTCCTGGGTTACCTCGGGCATCGCGAGGCGCACTTCACGGAGCACGCGGCCGTTCCCGACCTGCCGTCCGCACTTGACATCCTGTCCCAGCAGGTGGCGGTGCCGCTCGCGGTCACACAACAGGTCAGAAAGAAGCCCGGCAAAAAAGTAGCTGCGCAGGTGGCCACTGCCAGTGGTCCGGTTCCCGGCCCCCCTCCAGCGGCGAGACCGCTGTCCACCGTTCAAAAAGCGCGCATGGTGTACGCGATCGCCACGCTCAGCCAGCTGCCGGGCTGGTACCTGCAGAACGTCGTGGGCGCCACGTGGGAACAGAAATTCGTTGACGCGCTTCAATCGGCCGGCGGCCCAACCGACAATCGGCTCCTGAACCATCTGCGACTTCACGTCAGTTCGCGCGACAGCTACCCGAAAGTGGTTGAGCTAGCCGAGAAACAGGGCTTGATCGACGCCAAAGTGGCACTGGTGCCGTTGTGCCAGCCCAAGGTGATGATCGTCCGCACTCAGCCATGCTTGGTGATCACCACCGAATTCATCAGCGACGCAGTGTCACTCGACGAACTGAAAAGTGTCATCGATCCCGCGAATTGGGCGAGATGCCTGTCGAGCTTCTTCTGTCAGATGGACACCCAAAAAGAACGTGACGACGGCTGGAGTCGGGTACTCGAGCAGGTCAGTCTCACCTGCCCGATCGGGCCCACCCATATGAAAACGGCGCTGAAGTACTGGAAAACCGAGGGCCAGGACGATCCGAAGCAGCCGCCCACGGCGTGCCTGGACTATGCACTCGACGAGCAACCGAAACCCGGCGCAGAGGGTGACGGCCAGATGGTCGTCGACGAGGGTTTCATCAGGATGACATCGACCGACCCCGGTCTGGACCCGAGCAAACCCGGTGTGCGGGTGCGCACCCGCAAAGTCGTCGGATTCCGCAACTCGGCGATCACGCCGTGGGGCGTCCTCGCGTGCTCGATGGGCTACGGCGATCAGGGCATCGACATGATCCTCGACGGTGTCGACAATTACCGCAACAACCCCACTGGCTGGACGACCTGGAAGGTGTCGGCAACGCCGACTACCAAGGGACCAGTACAGCCGAAAATCCCACCGGCGCAGACACCTTCAGTTCCGGCGCCGGAGACCAGCCGGCAGGCCGTGGAACTCGCCGTCGAGATGCTCAACGAATGCATGGACGACATGTCCGAGAAAGGCGCAGCCGTCGCCGCAAAATGGGCGAAGGGCACCCTACCGATCACCGAGATGATCGAACTGAACGCCGACCTCGCGACCAGGGTCGTGACGGACCCCTGGCGTTACCTGGAACGGTTACGAAACTCGACGCGCGGAGGTGGCAAGTGACGACGAATCCGCAGGTCCGCGCATCGCAATATGCGGCCACCTCGCGTCGCATCATGGATCAGGCCGGCAAGATCGTGCTTGATGCAAACGCCGAGATCACCAAAGGGACTTTCACTTTCGAGAAATGGGCGAAGTCGGCGAATCAACTGGTCGATCTCGCGCTCAACACCGGTCTCCAGATGTTGCCGACGATGCTTCCGTATCCCTGCCTCCCGGCGGCGACTGAGGGCTACGGGCTATCTGACTGGATTACGGTTGATGTCGACAATGCCTGCGAGAGAGCACTTTCCGTGTGCGATCCATTCGTCAAGGCCGGCGAGCCGTCGTGCTCGATTCCGAATGAGTTCATCGCCTTCTCCAACGCTGTCCTCCCCCGCGGCGAAAGCAGATTCCGGGTGCAGGTGAGCTGGCCCGAACTGCGAAGCGGGACGTATAAGGGCAAAATTCAGTTGACCCGGATCGGAGGCGCCAAGGCGCATTCCGACGAGATAAGCCGCACTATCGACCTGTGAGCACGCCCGGGCAGCCGCGGACGATCGACGATCTGCTCGACCGTGCCGTACAAGCGATCAACAGCGGTGACCGCGCAACCGCGAGCGCACTGGCTCAGCAGGTGCTGGCCGTGGACAGCGGCAACCAGGACGCCGAGGACCTACTCGCGACGCCGTCCGTCGGTACAGGCGAATTACGGCGTCTGACAATTCTTTTCGCCGATGTCGTCGATTCGACCGCGCTGTCCACCCGGATTGAACCGGAGATCTACCGCACCGTCATCGGCCGGTACCGTCAGCAGGTCAACGACATCGTCAATCGTTATGAGGGACATGTCTTCTCCACAAAGGGCGACGGCCTGCTCGCAGTGTTCGGTCACCCCAAGGCTCACGAGAATGACGTGCGGCGGGCGGTGCAGGCCGGCCTCGACATCAGCCGGGACGTAGCGAGGCTCAGTACGCAGGTGCGATCGAGGTTCGGCTTCGACATCTCGGTACGGGCCGGAATCCACCGCGGCTTGGTCTATCTCGACGTCGAGCAGGACGATGTCTACGGGCTCGGCGCGAACCTCGCGTCTCGCGTCTCCGGGCTGGCTCCGCCGGGTTGCGTCGTCGTCTCCGGCTCGATCGCACCGTTGGCGCGCGCGTACTTCGAACTCGAGGCGAGAGCGGCGCAGACGGTCAAGGGTATCGATGAGCCGGTCGAGCACCACCTCGTGGTCGGTGAGCGCATCAGCTGGACCCGGATACCGCTCGGCCCACTCGTCGGTCGACAGGAAGAGCTGGAATACCTGCAAGCCAGTTGGGAATTGGCCGAAAAAGGCGCGTTGACCACACCGGGAATCGGTTTTGTCGGCGAAGCCGGCGTCGGCAAAAGTCGATTGGCCACCGTCGCGGCTGACATTGCCGAGCAGTCAGGCAAGCCGGTACTCGCGCTGATCGGGTCACCGTTTCACGGCGACGTCGGTCTGTACCCGATTCGGGCGATGCTCGAACAGCGATGCGGAATCGACCGGACCACCGACCAGGCCGAGCGACTGCGGCTATTGGACGAGCAGGTGCGCGCACACGGTTTCGAGCCGGAATCGGCCGTACCGCTGCTGGCATTGGTGTTGGGAATCTCGACAGACCACGGTTACGAGCCGGTTCGGGCCGAGGGCGCCAAGCTGTCCCGGCTGATCGCCAAGGCGATTCTGCGCTACATCGTTGCCATCGTCGGCGACATGCCCGCCGTGATCCTGGCGGAGGACCTGCAGTGGTTCGACCCGTCAACGCTCGATGTCGTCGAGTCGCTGCTGCGCTCGAACACCGGCCGAGTGCTCGTCGTCCTCACCGGACGCGAGGCCGATTCGTTGCCGAACATCGCCGAGATCAAGACGTTTCAGCTGTCGCCGCTCACCGTGGCAGAGACCGAGGAGCTGATCACGGCGCTCGATCCATCGTTGTCGGCCGACGAACGAGCCGAAGTGCAGCAGCGCTGCGACGGGGTGCCGCTGTATATCGAGGAGATCGTCACCAAGCTGCATGAGCAGCCCACCGACGGCGCCCGGTGGGCGCGGGTGCCGGATGCGTTGTACGAGCCGCTGTTCGCACGACTCAGGGCCAGCGACGTCACCATTCAGGTTGTCGAGGCGGCCGCGACCATCGGCCGAGAATTCGACCGGGCGATTCTGCGGAACGTTCTCGACATGACGGGATCGGATTTCGACGACGCCATCCGCGATCTGGAGGCCGCGCTGGTGTTCGAGCCGACGACGGTCGACAGCTGGCGGTTCCGGCACCAGTTGCTGCGCGAGGTCGCTTACGAACTGCCGCCGCCCAGTGTGCAGCGCATTCTGCACAGCCGGGTGGCCGACGCGCTGGTCGGCGGTTCAGATCATCCCGACTGGCATCTCGTCGGCCTGCACTACGAGTACGCCGAACGATTCGACGAGTCTGCCAACGCATTTCGACAGGCGGCCGCCGATGCCCGGCGCCGCGGCGCGCTCGACGAAGCGCGGGGGTGCCTCACCCGTGCCATCACCCAGATCGATCGCGCGGCACCCGGTTCGGCGCGGGACCGCCGAGAGGTGCGCCTGCGGCTGCGCCGCGGATTCCTGGCGTCGGCGGCCGAAGGAACCGCGAGCTCACAGGCCGCGGCGGACTTCGAGCGTTGCCTGGAACTCGCGGGAACCGATCTGCGCGAGTCCGATCTGATCGCCACCCTGACCGCCCTATGGGCCTACTATCTGCCACGCGGCGATCTCCACCGCACGATTCAGGTCTCCGATTCCATCCGTCGCCAGGTACCCACCGACCGCCACTGGTTCTGGCGCCTGAACAACACCGCCTATGGGATGGTCGCCTGGTATGGCGGTGACTTCGCCGAGGCCCGAAAGTTGCTCGAAGAGGGCATATCTGGGGTTGACACCCTCACCCGGCCCGACTCCGACTCGGCGTGGTTCGTACCCAACGAACCGGTGGCCTCGATGCATACCCATCTCGGATTGGCCCGGTTTGTCCAGGGTGACCTGTGCGGCGCCGAGGAGCAACTCGGTCAAGCGGTGCGCCGGGCGTCCGACCTCAGCTTTCCGCAGGGACCATTCAGCCTTGCCTACGAACGTTGTTACGAGATCTGGGTCCGCATCGAGTCAGGCCAGCTTGCGAAGGCCGCCGAGCTCGCCGCGCATTTGACGGCCGATGCCAAACGTCACGGTTTCGACTTCTGGTTCCTGATGGGCAGCGCACAGCAAGTCGCCGTCAACGGGCTCGCGGCGCTGGCGTCCGGCGAGCCCGACCCGGCGGAACTGGAGACGTTCGTCTCGATCATGACGCTCACCGTGCAGAGCTGGCGCGCCGCCGAGGCCAAGCTGTTTGTGTCGTTCTATGACGCAGTACTCGCGCAATTGCTCGCTGCGGCAGGCAAACCCGACGAAGCCCGCGAACGCCTGGACAATGCCTTGCAGTTAAGTGAGGAGACTGGCGTGCAGTTCTACCGAGCAGAACTGTTGAGGCTGCGGGCGCGGGTTGCGGCATCCGACGACGATCGGGCCAACGACCTTCGCGCGGCGGTCGACATCGCCCGAAAGCAGGGCGCATCGATCTTCGAACTACGTTCCGCGATGGATGATTTCGAGCTGAATGGCAGCTCCGCGGAGGGCGTGTTGACGGCAGCTGTCGGCCGCTTTTCCGCCGACAGCGACTGGCCGGATCTGGCCCGAGCCCGAGCCATGCTCGGGTGAGCCGGCCCGGCGGCAAGGTCGCGATTGTCGGCGGCGGCATGGCCGGTTTGAGTGCCGCCTGGCGGCTGAGCGAACCGGGCTGGCGCGCCCGCTTCGACTCCATCACCGTCTACCAGCGTGGCTGGCGCCTCGGCGGCAAAGGCGCGTCGAGCCGCGGGCCGAATGGCCGCATCGAAGAGCACGGCCTGCACATCTGGCTGGGTTATTACGAGAACGCCTTCGGGATGCTGCGCGAGTGCTACGCCGAGATCGACCGCGCGACAAGCGATCCCGCCGCGCCGATCCAGACGTGGGATCAGGCGCTGATTCCCGGTGACAATCTGGGCCTGGCCGACCGATTCAACAGCGATTGGCTGATGTGGCTGGGAACCTTCACCCGCAACGACGGACTCCCCGGCGAGCCGGACGCTACCGGGCGGGAGATGACGGTGTTCGAATTCACCCGTCGCGCCATTCGACTCGTGCGCGACTTCGCCGAATCCCAGCGCAGCGCAGCGCCCGTCGGTCTGGAGCTCTCCACTTCCGCTGAACCAGCACCCACCGCACGATGGATCGACGCAGTCGTGTGTGCCGCAACGGCAGCGCTGCTCGCACTCGCGAATCCGGGGACCGCCAAGCCAGCGTTGGACGCGATGATCGACAGCGCGGTGGAGGCCACGCGCGAGGCACTCGATTGCGAGCGCCGTCCCGATCACCGCCGGTCGTGGCAACTGCTGTCGATGATGGTTGCGGTGATTCGTGGAATCCTCGCCGACAACCTGGTCACCGATCCGCGCGGCTTCCGCGCGATCAACGACGAGGACTACAACGCATGGCTGTTGCGCCATGGCGCGCATCCCGACGTATTGGACTTCGCGCTGGTGCGTGGCCTGTACGACCTGGTCTTCGCCTACGAGGATGCCGACCCTCAGCGGCCGTCCTTCGGTGCGGGGCAAGCGATATTCCTCACCGCTCTGGCACTGTTCCAGTACAAGGGAGCGATCTTCTGGAAGATGACCGCAGGGATGGGCGACATCGTGGTCGCCCCCATCTACCAGGCGCTGCGCCAGCGCGGGGTCGAGTTCGAATTCTTCCATCGCCTCGACGCGCTGCATCTCGATGACCGACGTCTGGCGATCGACTCGATCACCATGGGCCGGCAGGTTCGCCTTGCCGAGGATCGGACTACCTATGAGCCGTTGACCACCGTCCACGGGCTGCCGGTCTTTCCGAGTATTCCCTTGACCGAGCAACTCGCCGACGGCCAGATACCCAGCGCTGGCTGGCGTTCGCTGGAAACGCACTGGTCCGAGCGCGCCGACGCCGAGACGCGGGTGCTGCGTCGGGGTGTCGATTTCGATCACGTCGTGCTCGCCGTGTCCGTGGGCATGCTACCGATCGTCGCCAAGGAGCTGATCGACGATCGGATCGAGTGGCGGGAGATGACGACCCGCGTGCGGACTGTCGCCACCCATGCATTCCAAATCTGGCTTCGCCCGGATGAACCCGCACTGGGCTGGCACGAACCGGCCGTGACGATCAGCGCCTATCTCCGCCCGTTCGAGACCTGGGCGTCGATGCCGCAGACGCTGTGGAGCGAGGACTGGCCCGACGATGACAGGCCCGGCACCGTCGCCTACTTCTGCGGCACGCTTGACGCCACGTGGCCCACCAGCGAGTCGGGCGCCGCATACCTTCAGCATTATCAACGGCAGGTGGCGAGTGACGCCACCGAGTTCATCGATCGGAATCTGCGGCCGTTCTTCCCGAATGCATTCACCGACAACGGATTCGACTGGCATCTGCTCAGCGGGGTCAACGGTGAACGTGGTCGGGCGGCCCTGGACACTCAGCACGTGAGCGTCAACGTCGACCCGTCGGACCGGTACGTGCAGTCGGTTCCCGGAACAGAGCGTTATCGCTTGCGGCCAGACGAAAGTGGCTATGACAACCTGGTTTTGGCCGGCGATTGGACAGACTGCGCCATGAATGCCGGTTGCATCGAAGCGGCGGTCATGTCGGGGCTCATCGCGGCCAACGCCTTACTCGGCCGCCACCGCTTCCATCGCCTCCGCGGGCTTTACCTACCCTGAGCGGCCCGCAAGGCACTCGCGAGGTCGCCGCGCCGGCCGACCGTCACTTCGCTCAGGCCCAACCAGTCGGCCATCGTCCGCAACTCCCCGGCCAGAGCCTCCGCGACCCGCGCCGGCGACAGTCCCTCCTCGACGAACGCACCCACCACATGCAACGCGTCCGCGGACCGGTCGGCTTTGAGGTCGACACGACCCGCCAACTCCCCGTCCAGCAGAAACGGCCAGACGTAATAGCCGTACTGCCGCTTGCGCGCCGGGGTGTAGATCTCGATGCGGTAGTGGAAACCGAACAGCCGCTCCACCCGCGGCCGGAAGAAGATGAGCGGGTCGAACGGGCAGAGCAGCGCCGTGCCGCGGTCGCGCCGTGGAATTGTCTGTCCTGCAACAAGATATGCGGGCGCCGACCAGCCATCAACATCGAGCGGCTCCAGCTCCCCCTCGGCGACCAGCCGGGCGACGGTCGGCTTCGACTGGCCGGGGGCCAGCCGGAAGTAGTCGCGAAGATCGGGCTCGGTGGCCACTCCGAGCGCGGTGGCGGCCCGCAGCACGAGCTGGCGCACCGCCTCGTCCTCGTCCACCTCGCGCGCCAGCACCTCGGGCGGAAGTACCCGCTCGCTCAGGTTGTAGTGCCTAGCGAACCCGACCCGACTGTCCGTGGTCAGCGTGCCAGCGGCGAACAACGCCTCGGCGACCCACTTGGTGTCGCTGCGACTCCCCCACCAGTCACCCCGCGGGCCGCGCGGCGCGGTCGCCAGGTGCGCCTCGATCTGCCCCGCGGTGCTGGGCCCGAGTTCCTCGACCGCGGCCACGATTCGCTCGGCGAGTTTCGGGTTGGCCTTCACGATGTGGGTGCCCCAACGGCCGTGCCGGTATTGCCCCATCCGCCAGCGCATGAGCGGCCAGTCGTCGACGGCCATCAGCGCGGCCTCGTGCGCCCAGTACTCGACGAGCAGCCGCGGCGAGCGCGCGCTGTGTGCCCACGCCGCCCGGTCCAGCACATCCCGGCCGTAGGGCCCGAGTCGGCTGAACACCGGTGCGTAGTGCGCCCGCACCGCCACCGACACCGAGTCGAGTTGCAGCACTTGGATTCGCGAGATCAGCCGGCGCAGGTGAGCCCGCGTCACGGGCCCGTTGGGCTTGGCCCCGGCGAAGCCCTGCGCGGCCACGGCGATCCGCCGAGCCTGCGCCGCCCTGAGCGTGGTCACGCGCGGTGATAGCTGTGAAACCGGTATCGGACACCCGCGCGGCTGGTCAGCCACTCGCTCGGCGCGCCGATCCAATGCTCGTCGAGTACCGGGGCCACGGCATCGCCGTCGTCGCGGGGTAAGTCGATCTCGATTTCGGTGACCTCACAACGGCTGGCCTGCGGCAGCGCCAGCGTGTAGATCTGTTCGCCGCCGATCACCCAGCTGTCCGGGTCCGTCAATGCCTCGTCAAGGCGGTGAACCACCGTCGCGCCATCTGCCATGAAGTCAGTCTGGTGGGTCAGTACGACATTTCTGCGTCCTGGCAGGGGACGGAACCTCGGTGGCAAAGAGTCCCACGTACGACGGCCCATCACGACGGTGTGGCCCAGGGTGACCTCTTTGAAGCGGATCAGGTCCTCGGGCACCTGCCACGGGATGTCGCCGTCGCGCCCGATGACTCCGGACGTCGACTGCGCCCAGATCAATCCGAGTTCACTCATACAGCGACGGGGGCCTTGATCGCCGGATGCGGGTGGTAGTCCTCGACGACAATGTCGTCATAGGTGTAATCGAAGATCGAGTCACGTTCCGCAAGAACCAGTTTCGGGTACGGGCGCGGGTCGCGGGTGAGCTGTTCGGTGACCTGCTCGACATGGTTGTCGTAGATGTGGCAGTCTCCGCCGGTCCAGACGAAGTCACCGACACCCAAACCTGCCTGCGCGGCCATCATGTGGGTCAGTAGCGCGTAGCTGGCGATGTTGAACGGCACGCCGAGGAACAGGTCGGCGCTGCGCTGATAGAGCTGGCAGCTGAGCCGGCCATCCGCCACATAGAACTGGAACAACGCATGGCATGGCGCGAGCGCCATCTGCGGAATCTCGCCGACATTCCAGGCCGACACGATGATCCGTCGGGAATCCGGATCCGTTTTCAGCAGGTTCAGGGCCGAACTGATCTGGTCGACGTGGTCGCCGGACGGCGTCGGCCACGAGCGCCACTGCACGCCGTAGACTGGGCCGAGATCGCCTGTGTCACTGGCCCATTCATCCCAGATCGAGACGCCGTGCTCCTGCAGCCAGCTGACGTTGGAGTCGCCGCGCAGAAACCAGAGCAGTTCGTAGACCACCGATTTCAGATGCACTTTCTTGGTGGTGATCAGCGGAAAGCCCTCGGACAGGTCGAAGCGCATCTGATGTCCGAACAGGCTGCGGGTCCCGGTGCCGGTGCGGTCGGATTTGGGCGTGCCCTGTTCGAGTACCAGCCGTAGAAGGTCTTCGTACGGCGTGGCGATCGGCACGGTGTTCACCATACGTCCAGACCCGGGGAGTAGAACGGATGGCATGCCGAACATCACCGACACTGTCACCACCGCGGATGGCGCCTGCCCGGTCCGCCTCTTCACCCCCGAGGGCCAGGGCCCCTGGCCGGGCGTCGTCATGATTCCCGACGCCGGCGGAGTCCGGCAGACCTTCTTCGACATGGCCGCCACGCTGGCCGATTCCGGGTTCGCCGTGCTGCTGCCCGACGTCTACTACCGCCAGGGCGACTGGGCCCCGTTCGACATGAAGACGGCGTTCAGCGACGAGAACGAACGCAACCGGCTGTTCTCGTTCATCGGCAGCATCCGCCCGGAGAATTGGGCGTCGGACGCGAACGCCTACTTCGACTACCTCGCCGAGCGGCCGGAGGTCAGCGGGACGAAATTCGGGATCACCGGCTACTGCATGGGCGGTCGTGCGGCGCTGACCATCGCCGGGCTGATCCCGGACCGGGTTGCCGCCGCGACGTCGTACCACGGCGGCGGGCTGGTGACCGACGGCGCCGACAGCCCGCATCTGCGGGCCGACAAGATCCAGGCCACCATCTACGTCGGCGGCGCCGAGAACGATGCGTCGTTCACCGACGACCACGCCGAACAGTTGGAGAAGGCGCTGACCGCGGCCGGCGTCGAGCACAAGATCGAGACGTATGCCGCCGGGCACGGTTTCGCCGTGCCGGACAACGGCTCGTATGACGCCGACGCCGCCGAACGACACTGGACCACCATGCGCGACGTGTTCGGAGCGAACCTCTAGCCGCTACTCCGGCCAGCTGCTGTTCAGGATCTCGCCGACGAAGTCGACACGCTTGAACGCGGGATCGAAGTGCGCCAGCACGTCGTCGTTCATGGTGCCGAACGTGGTGTCCGGGCGGTGCTTCATGCCGTCGTTGAACGCCGCCACGATCCGCTGCTTGAACTGAGGGCGCGGGTGGGCGGTGGTCACGGCCGTCAATGCGTCAGGCGTCAGAAGTTCTCGCCCGACGCCGAGCACGTCGACTTCGACGCCGGCCTGTACCAACGCCACTTCGGGGGCCATGAATTCGGGAACCCCGGGCGTGGTGTGCAGGGCGATGCCGAGCCAAACCTTGTCGACGTTTGCTTCGCCAAAACCCCTGGCCAGCAAGAACTCTCGCGCCGCGTTGGCACCGTCGACCTCGAAGCGGATTGTCGACGTGCGGTAGGGCTCGGTCAGGCCCATGTCGTGGAACATCGCTGCGGCGTAGAGCAGCTCGCGGTCCGGCTGCAGTCCGCGGCGCACACCCTGCAGTGCCCCGAAGAAGAACACTCGCCGGGAGTGGTTGTAGAGCAAGTCGTCTTCGGCGTCCCGGATGAACTCCGTGACATCGCGCGCCAGCGCGCTGTCGGGGACCCGGATGCCGGCGACTGTATCGATGGACTCAACGGCCATGATCATTCCTTCCTTCTGGTGCACTCATTGTGCAGCGCGGCGCCAGGGCCGCACCCATGTCGTTTCTGTCGCCTTTCCCTCAGATTGCGACACACGGGTCGATGACGGACGCCGGATCGAGGACAGTGGTGATCGTCGTTTTTGACGACGCGACGATGTTGGACGTCGCGGGAGCCGGAGAGGTGTTCACGGAAGCCAATCGCTTCGGTGCCGATTACCGGATCAGCGTCGCCTCGATCGCCGGTCGCGACGTCACCACGTCGATCGGCACCCGGTTAGGCGTCACCCATTCCATTGCGTCAATCCAGTCCGCCGACACCGTGCTGGTCGCCGGCAGCGACAGCTTGCCTCGCCGCGCGATCGATCCAGAACTCGTCGACGCGGTCACGTCGATCGCGGGCCGGACGCGACGGCTGGCGTCGATCTGTACGGGATCGTTCGTGCTGGATTACGGCGCCGAGCTGGTTCGCTCGGTGGCGAGGTGGCTGGTTGTGTATCTGAAGCGCGCAGGTGGGCAATCCCAGTTGTCGGCGCTGGTGGAATCCGTTGTACCGCCGCAATCTCCGCTGCGCGCCGCCACCGACGCCATCTCGGCGACGCCCGCGGCCGACCACGGCGTGCCGCGCCTCGCCGCGCGAGCCTCGTTGAGTACGCGGCAGCTGACCCGGCTGTTCAAATCCGAGCTCGGAACGACACCGGCTCGCTACGTCGAGAGGGTGCGCATCGACGCCGCCCGCGCCGCGCTGGACGCCGGTCATTCCGTCGCCGACGCCGCCCGGGTTGCGGGATTCGGCAGTCCGGAGAGCCTGCGGCGCACGTTCGTCGAACAGCTCGGTGTCGCACCGAAGGCCCACCGGGAAAGGTTCCGAACCGCGTCCCGTGGCTAGAGGCCGCAGGGCATACTGATCCGCCATGCGCGTCGATGCGATGACGGTCCCTCAGCCGCTCGGCCAGATCGGAGACCTTGCCCGTCGGACGCAGTCGACCGGCTTCTCCGGTCTGCTGTTCACCGAGACTGGACGCACGGCGTACCTCAACGCAGCGGTGGCCTCACAAGCCGCGCCGGGCCTGGAATTGTCGACCGGTGTCGCGGTGGCGTTTCCCCGCAGTCCATTCGTGACCGCGGCCGCGGCCTGGGAATTGCAGGAGGCGTCGGGCGGCAACTTCCGGCTGGGTCTGGGCACGCAGGTGCGCACTCATGTCGTTCGCCGTTACGGCGTGGACTTCGAGCGGCCGGGCCCACGGCTGCGTGACTATCTGCTGGCGGTGAAAGCCTGCTTTTCGGCGTTCCGGTCCGGAAAGCTCGATCACCACGGCGAGTACTACGACCTGGATTTCATTACGCCGCAATGGAGTGCGGGTCCGATCGACGCGCCCGATCCCAAAGTCGACATCGCCGCGGTGAATCCGTGGATGCTGCGGATGGCCGGGGAAGTGGCCGACGGCGTGCACGTCCACCCGATCGGCGAGCCAGGCTACATCGCTCGACATGTGATGCCGAAAGTTGCTGAGGGAGCGCAGAAAGCGGGCCGCTCGCCGTCCGACGTGGCGATCATCGTGCCGGTGATGACGATCGTCGGCGACACCGACGAAGAACGCGACAAGCAACGCGAATCGGTGCGTGCCAGCATGGCGTTCTACGGGAGCACGCCCAACTACGCCTTCATCTGGGACGAGGCAGGTTTCGACGGCACGACGGCGCGGATCCGGGAGAAGCAGAAGGCCGGCGACTTCGCGGGGATGGCCACCCAGGTCAGCGACGACCATGTCGCCGCCTTTGCCACCGAGGCGACGTGGGACACGTTGGCCGACAGACTGATTCAGAAATACATCAAGACCGCCACCCGGCTGGTGATGTACAACGCGGTCGGTGACCCAACTCGCTTCGAGCGGTACGGCGAGGTCGCCCGCCAGATCAGCGGCCGATCAGCTTCTGCATGAAGTCGGGATAGCGGGCGCCCTGCACCTCGATCGCCGCTGAGGCAGCGTCGATCTCGCGAAGCTCGTCGGCGCTCAATACGATGCCGGCCGCTCCGAGGTTCTCGTCGAGGCGGTCCAAGCGTCGGGTGCCGGGGATCGGCGCGATCCACGGCCGCTGGGCCAGCAGCCAGGCCAACGCGATCTGACCGGGTGTGGCGCCCTTGCGGTCCGCGATCGTCTGGAGCAGGTCGACCACCGCGCGATTGGCATTCCGGACATCCGCGGCGAAGCGCGGGATGTTGTTGCGGATGTCGGATTTGTCGAATTGCGTGCTCGTGTCGATGCTTCCGGTCAGGAAGCCTTTGCCCAGCGGGCTGTAGGGGACGAACCCGATGCCGAGCTCTTCCAGCGTGGACAACACGCCGGTCTGCTGGCTCTCCGGTTCACGCCACCACAACGAGTACTCGCTCTGCAGCGCCGTCACGGGTTGCACCGCGTGTGCGCTGCGGATGTTCTCCGCGGACGCCTCGGACATCCCGAAGTGCTTCACCTTGCCGCTGTCGATCAGTTCCTTCACCGCCCCGGCGACGTCTTCGACGGGAACCTTCGGGTCGACGCGGTGTTGATAGAACAGGTCGATGGTCTCCACACCCATTCGGCGCAAGGAGTTTTCGGCCACCTCCTTGATGTGCTCCGGGCGGCTGTCCACCCCGGCGACATTGCCGTCGGGTCCGAAGGCGAAGCCGAATTTGGTGGCGATCACCACCCGTTCGCGGAACGGAGCCAGTGCCTCACCGACCAGAATTTCGTTGTCACCGTAGGCTTCCGCGGTGTCGAAGAACGTGACGCCACGCTCGACCGCACCGCGGACCACCGCGATCATGTCGTCCTTGGATCCCGACGGGCCGAAACCGCGGCTCATTCCCATGCAGCCCAAGCCAATTGCCGAGACCTCGAGAGTGCCGCCCAGGATGCGGGTTTCCATCTGCCATTCCCTTCTCAAGACGCCGGAAGATCCACCAACCCGGCCAACCGGGTGCGGTGTCGGTATGCGGTGCCGAACGCCAATTGGTCGGTCTTGGCCCGCTTCAGATACAGGTGCGCCGGATACTCCCACGTCATGCCGAGTCCACCGTGCAACTGAACGCATTCCTCGGCGGCATGCACCGCCGCGCCGCTGCAGAACGCCTGAGCGACAGCCGCGGCGATCGAGGCGTCACCGTCCTGCCGGGCGCAGGTGTCCGCCGCGTACCGGGCCGCCGCCGAGACGGCGTTCAGCTCGATCCACAGATCGGCGAGGCGATGCTTGATCGCCTGGTACGAGCCGATCGCCCGGCCGAACTGCTTGCGCTCCTTGGCATACGCCAGTGTCGTCGCAAAACACCATTGAGCGATGCCCAGTTGCTCGGAGGCCAGCAACGCCGCCCCAATCTCCAACGCGGCGGCGATCGCGGCGTCGGCGCCCGCAGAGCCTACGCGCGAGGACGACGCACCCGAGAACTCCACGTTGGCAAGCGGTCTCGTCATGTCCAGGCTCAGGACGGGCGACACGTCGACGCCCACCGCATCGGAGGCGACGGTGTGTAACTCCAGCCCGTCGGCCCCGGCGACGGGCACCAGCAGCACGTCGGCCTCACCGACTCCGGCGACACTGGTGATCCGACCGGTCACCCCGTTGCCGTCGGCTGTGATGCCGGTGATCGGGTCATCGGGTGCGGTCGACAAGGACACCGCCAGCGCGGCGGTGAGCGAACCAGCCGCCAAGCCCTGAACCGTCTCGGTGTCGCCGGCGCGCAGCAGTGCGACGGTCGCCACCACCGAGCTGGTCAGGTAGGGCACGGGTGCGACGGCGCGGCCGATCTCCTCCATCACCACCGCGGCCTCGCGCGCTGTGGCTCCTGCGCCGCCGAGTTCCTCGGGCACCAGGAGCCCGGCCAGGCCGAGGTCGGCTGCCAACGTGTGCCATAGCCCGGAAAAATTCTGTGTCGCAGCGTCATACACCAATGTGATTGCCTCGGGTGGGCACCGGTCGGCGAACAGCCGCCGGACGCTGTCCCGTAATGCTTCCTCGGTGTCGGAGTACAGCAGATCGCTCATTTGGCTTACTTCTCCAGATCCATGAAGCTCACGTCTTTGTCGACTCGGTGCTCCGGCGGCAGGCCCAAGATGCGTTCGGCGATGGTGTTGCGCAGGATTTCCGAGGTGCCGCCCTCGATCGAGTTGCCCTTGGCACGCAGGTAGCGGTATCCGGGATCGCGGCCGATGAAGTCGACCGAATCCGGTTGGCGCATCGTCCAGTCGTCGTACTGCAAGCCGAGTTCCGGATGCAGTTCGATCTCGAATCCCGACACCGCTTGAGCCAGGCGCGCGAACGTCACCTTCATCCCGGCGCCCTCGGGACCGGGTTGTCCGACCGCGAGCCGCTGGCGCAGCCGCAGACCCGTGAGCCGGGCGACTTCGGCCTCCACCCATAGCCGCATCAACTCGTCATGCATTGCGGCACTACGTAATTCGGGCTGGCCTCGCCAGGCGTCGGCGACCTTGCCGATGATGCCGTTTTCCCGGCTGCCGCCTGCCATCGAGCCGATTGCCACGCGTTCGTTGTTCAGCGTGGTGGTGGCGACCTTCCAGCCGCCACCCTCGGCACCGAGGCGATTGGCGTCGGGAACCCGGACGTCAGTGAGGAACACCTCGTTGAATTCCGCCTCGCCGGTGATCTGCCGCAGCGGTCGCACGTCGACGCCTGGGTCGGTCATGTCGAGCACGAAGTAGGTCAGCCCTTGGTGTTTGGGCACCGTGGGGTCGGTGCGGGCCACCAGGATGGCGCGCTGCGCGTTCTGCGCGCTCGAAGTCCACACCTTCTGGCCGTTGACGAGCCAGTCGCCGCCGTCGCGGACCGCACGGGTGGCGACGCCGGCCAGGTCCGATCCCGCGCCCGGCTCGCTGAACAACTGACAATAGATATGTTCACCGGTGAACAAGGGCCGCAGGAACTTTCGTCGCTGGTCCTCGGTGCCGAACGCCGCGATGGTCGGCGCGGCCATGCCCATCCCGATGCCGTTGCGCGCACCCCCGCCGCCCGGTGGCGCACCCGCCGCCGTCAGCTCGTCCTCGACCTGCGCCTGATAGCTGCGTGACAGATCGAGCCCGCCGGAGCCGACCGGGAAATGCACCCACGCCAGCCCGGCATCGAAACGCGCACCGAGGAATTCGTGCGGGTCGGTGTGCGCCGGGTCGTGTTCGTCGAGCAGCGCCCGCACCCGGGCCTGCAGGTCGTCGGCGCTCACCGGAAGCCCGCCGGGTCGCCGAGGAGGCGGCCGCCATCGAGGACCAGGGTTTCGCCGGTGATCCAACTCGACTCGTCCGAGACCAGGAAGGCCACCGCGGCCGCGACGTCGGGCGGCTCACCGATTCGATCCAGTGCGCTGCCCGCCGCCACCAGGTCCTCGTGGTCTTTCCACAACGCCTCGGCGAGCTTGGTCCGCACCACGCCCGGCGCGACCGCGTTCACCCGTACTCTTGGTGAAAGTTCCAATGCCAGTTGCTTGGTCACGTGTATCAGCGCGGCCTTGGTTGCGTTGTACATGCCCATGTTCGGTGCCTGGTGCATGCCGCCGATCGACGCCGTATTGACGATCGCCCCGCCGTGTTCGCGCATCCAGGCTTTGGCCGCCAGCGAGGTCCACAACAGCGGCGCCCAGAGGTTGACGTCGAACGTCTTCGAGAACCGCGCGTGATCCTGGTCGATCAGCGGGCCGTAGGCCGGGTTGGTGCCGGCGTTGTTCACCAGAATGTCGATGCTGCCGAACCGTTCGAGGGTGAGATCGACGCAGTGCCGGGCGGCGTCTTCGTCGACGGCGTGGGCGGCCACCCCGACGGCGTTACCGCCAACCTGCTCGGCCGCGGCATCGGCGCTGTCCTGCTTGCGAGACGTCAGCACGATATTGGCGCCGCCCAGCGCCAACCGTTGTGCGATCGCCAATCCGATTCCGCGGGAGCCTCCGGTAATGATCGCGGTGCGGCCATTGAAGTCGGTCATAGCGCCTCCATCAGGCTGTGTTGGTAACGACGCATGCCGCGCAGCCAGCGGTCATAGTCGGCGCCCTTGTGCCGGTACATCTCCAGCACGGCGGGATGCGGAAGGATCAGGAAGTGCTCGTCTTCGACTGCGGCCAAGACGATCTCGGCGACATCGGCCGGTTCGATCACGTCGCCCGCCGAAGTGACGGCTCGGGTCGCAAGTCGCGCCAGCGGGTCGTCGGACTCCCCCGGCGAATACAGCAGCTTGGTGTTGACGCCCATCGGGCACAGGCAGCTGACCCGCACTCCCTGATCGCCGAAGGTGATGTTCAGCCATTCGGCGAATCCGACCGCCGCGTGCTTGGTCACCGAGTAGGTCGCCGACCCGAGCTGGGTGAGCAATCCGGCGGCGGAGGCGGTGCTGACGAAGTAGCCTTCGCCGCGTTCGATCCAGTCGGGCACCAGCAGTTGGGCCGCGCGGATGTGGGCCCGCAGGTTCACCTCGAGCGATTGATCCCACTCGTACTCGGTGACGTCGAGACCCGACACGCCGGTGATGCCCGCGTTGGCGAAATACAGGTCGACGGGCCCGAACTCGTTGGTCGCCAACGCGATCAACTGCTTGATGTGCGCGGTGTCGGAGACGTCCCCACTCGAGCTAACGGCAACGCCGGGCAGGTCGGCGTTGATGCCGTCGGCCACCGCCTGCGCGGCGTCGCCGTTGAGATCGGCGACCACAATACGGGCACCCTGATCCGCGAGCTTCGCGGCGATTGCCGCGCCGATACCGTTGCCGCCGCCGGTGACGATGGCGACCTTGTCGGCAACTTTCACGAGCGCCTCTCTTTCTGGTTGGTTGGGCCTTCTTCTCGCAAGCGCAGCCTGCTGATCCATCCGCGGGTGTCCGCCGGGTCGATCACGTCGTCGAGCTCGAACGTGGTGGCCGACGTGAGCGCCTTGCCATGCTGATAGGCGGCCTCGACCAGCTTGTCGAACAGCATCTGGCGTTCGGCCAAGTCCTCGACCGCGGCCAATTCCTTGCTGAACCCCAGCCGGACCGCGCCCTCGAGACCCATGCCGCCGATCTCCCCGGTCGGCCAGGCAACGGTGAACTCCGGCGCGTGAAAAGAACCGGCCGCCATGGCCATTGCGCCCAGCCCGTAACCCTTTCGCAGAATCACCATCCCGAACGGCACGGTCAGCCGCGCGCCGACGATGAAGAGCCGGCTGAACCGGCGGACCGCGGCGTCGACCTCGGCATCCGGGCCGACCATGAAGCCCGGTGTGTCGCACAGCGAAATGATCGGTAGCCCAAAAGATTCGCACAGCGTCAGGAAATCGGCCAGCTTGTCGGCCGCCTCGGAGTCGATAGCGCCGCCGAGGTGATGGCTGCTATTGGCCAGCAGCCCGAACGGCATACCTTCGACGCGGACGAAGGCGGTGACCACGCCCACCCCGTAGTCGGCCCGCAACTCCAGCACGGACCCAACGTCGGCGACCGACTCGATAGCATGGTGGACGTCGTAGGCACGTAACCGGTTCTCCGGCACCACATGCCGGGCCCGCCGCGGATCGGGAGCCTCCCAATCGGGTTGCGGTGCCTGGAAATACGACAGGTACTGCTTGGCCAGCGAGACGGCGTGGGCCTCGTCGCGGGCGACCAATCCGACGACACCGTTGCGGCGCTGCACATCGATGGGCCCGATGTCCTCGGGCCGGTATTGGCCGAGCCCGCCGCCTTCGATCATCGCCGGCCCGCCCATGCCGATGTTCGCGTCGGGCGTCGCGATGATCACGTCGCAGGTGCCGGCCAGCGCCGCGTTGCCGGCGAAGCACCGCCCGGACACGATCGACACCAGCGGCACCCTTCCGCTGAGTCCGCCGAGCGCCCGGAACGTCGGCACGTCTAGACCGGCGATGTTCGCGACGTCGGTGTCGCCGGGTCGGCCACCGCCGCCTTCGGCGAACAGCACCACGGGCAGGTTTCGTCGGGCGGCCAGCTCGAACACCCGATCGGTTTTGCGGTGGTTGCGCATGCCCTGGGTGCCGGCGAGCACGGTGTAGTCGTAGGAGAGCACGGCCGCCTCGGCGCCGCCGATCGTCGCCACCCCGGCGATCAACCCGTCGGCCGGAGTGTTGGCGATCAGGTCTTCTTCCGACCGTCGGCTGCGCTGCGCGGCCACCGCCAGCGCGCCGTACTCCACGAAGCTGCCCGGATCGACCAAGTCGTCGATGTTCTCCCGGGCGCTGCGCCGATTCTGGTTGTGCCGCTTCGTCATTGCCGCCGGGCGGCCTTCGTCGAGGGTGAGCAGGTGACGGCGGCGGACCTCGTCGAGGTCGGCGCGATCGCGGTCGAGGTCGAGGGCGCGTTCAGCGTCGTCGGCATCCCGGTTCTCGCCGGTGCGGGTGAACACCACCAGCGGGTCACCGGTTCCGACCACCTGCCCCGGTGCCACCAGGACCCGAACCGTGCGCACCGCGTCCGGCGCGGTCTGCACGTGCTGCATCTTCATCGCTTCGAGGACTGCAAGCTGTGCGCTGGCGGCGAACTCGGTTCCTTCAGCCGCGACCTCGACCACGGTGCCGGCCAGTTGCGCGCGCAGCACCTCCTCACCCGGATACAACTCGGGGATCGCGATCCGGGGCTCCTGGCGCCGCGACTGCACGGCCCCGACGAACGCGGCCAGGTTCTCGTCGACGAACCCCGTGCTCACCCGCCCCGAGTGAGTATCACTGTGCGACAGAATCTCTTGGAGAAATCCGATGTTCGTGCGGATACCGTCGATGCCGAATTCGTCGAGCGCGGTCTGCGCCTTACGCACCGCCGCGGTGAATGACGATCCGCGGACCCGGGTGATCACCTTGGCCAGCAGCGAGTCGTAGCGCGGGCTCGGGGTCAGCCCCGCGCGGCCGAAGGTGTCGACACGCACCCCCGGCCCACTCGGCGGCGAGAAGACTGCCAAGGTGCCCGCCGTCGGCAGGATCGACCCGTCGGGTTCGACCGTCTCCATGTTGACCCGCGTCTGAATCGCGATGCCGCGCACCGCGGCAAGCGCGCCGACCACCCCGTCGCCGTCGGCGGTGACGCCGGCGGGCAGCCGCAGCTGGTGAAACGGCGCGCCCTGCGCGATCCGCAGTTGCACCGCCACCAGGTCGACTCCGGTGACCTCCTCCGTCACCGTGTGCTCGACCTGGATGCGGGGGTTCACTTCCAGAAAGACGAATTGCTCACCGCTGACCATGAACTCGACGGTGGCGACCCCGCGGTAATCGGCCCGCGCACACAGCCGGGCCGCGGCCCGATGGAGTTCACGCCGCAGTGCCGGCGAAAGGCCTTGCGCAGGAGCGATTTCGATCAGCTTCTGATAGCGCCGCTGAATGCTGCAGTCGCGGTCGCCGAGCGCGAGCGCGCGAGACGGCGTGGCGACGATCTGCACCTCGATGTGTCGCGCCCCGGACAGGTGGGCCTCGGCGAACACGGCCGGATTGCCGAATCCGAGTTCGGCCTCGGCAGCGCATTGCCGGTAGGCGTCCTCAATCTGCTCGGGGCGTTGCACGATGCGCATACCGCGACCGCCACCCCCGGACAGTGCCTTGATGACGATCGGGCCGCCCTGGGCGGCCGCGAATGCGCGGATGTCGTCGACGCTGCTGGGGCCGTCGGTCGCGGGCAGCACCGGCACCCCGGCCGCGGTCGCCGCCTGCCGGGCCGAGGACTTGTTGCCGAACAGATCGAGCGCCGCGGCGTCCGGTCCGACGAACGTGAACCCCGCGCTCGCGCAGGCCCTGGCGAACTCGGGTTGTTCGCTGAGGAAGCCGTAGCCGGGGTGGATCAATTCGGCACCGGAGTTTTTGGCGGCCGACAGGATCGCCGCGTGATCGAGGTAGGCAGCCGGGCCGGCGCCCGTCAGCGCGACAGCTTCGTCAGCGGCGTGCACATGCGGGCTGTCGGCGTCATCCTCGGCATATACGGCAATCGTTCCGAGTTCCAACTCGGTTGCGGTACGGATGATTCGGAGCGCGATCTCACCGCGATTGGCGATCAGCAGGCGCGTCACATGCGGTCCTTCTCGAAGTCGACCGTTTGTCATCCCGATCACATCATGCCGCTACCGCGATTACCGGGGTAACGGCCCCTATTGCATAGCCAAGCTAGTAGCTTGAGGGCCGCGCCGATGATGGACCGATCGAGTGAGGGACACGATGACGAAGCGCTACCTGATCGCCGCACTGGGAGCACTGCTGGCAACCGCCGGACTGACCGCGACGGCGGCCCCGGCCCGCGCCGGATGCCTGCACCCGCCCGGCCTTGCTCCGATGGCACAGATGTGTGACAGCCCCGTCGACGGCGACGGGTGGTGGGAACGTTGTCTGACCAATTACCCGGGTGGTCCGCTGAACCCCGCTACGGTCGACTGCAACACGATGAGCGCGGGCGATCCTCCAAAGGAGGCCGACCCGGCAATGATGACACCGCCCACACATATCGACCCGTAGCGCCACCGATTCAGATCGACACAATCGGTGGCCGTCACCTGGTCACTGCGGTAATTTCGGCGAGTGTCCATAAACCGTCGCAAGGTGCTTGGTGGAGCGGGCCTCGCCGGCGCGGCAGCGGCGACCGGCGTCGGCGTCGATCGATTGGTCGCCGGCCAACGCACCGATAAGGAAGCCGCGCTGAACGATGACGCCGCGCGCTTCGGCGACCCGCGCATCCCGTCCGAACTCATAGACTCGCAGTCGCATCTGTTCCGTCTCGGGGCTTCCCCGGTCGTCCGGATGGATGGCGGGTTCTTTCAGCAGGCCGACGAGGAGAGCTTCCCGATCCTGAAGGGGCAGGCAGCCAGCTTCCTGGTGCTGACCCTGGAGCCCGGCGGCATCCGCGAACCGCACTGGCATCCCAGCGCGTGGGAGATCAACATCGTCACCAAGGGGGTCGCCGCGTGGACTCTCGTCGACGGGAACGGCAACCACGAGAGCTTCGAACAGCACGTCGGCGACGTGGTGTTCGCACCCCAGGGGTCGTTCCACTACTTCGAGAACAGCGGCACCGACGACATGAGGATCGTCATCATCCAGAACACCAGCGCGGCTGAACCCAAGGACAACATCGGCATCGGCGAATCGCTGAGCAGGCTCCCGCCGCGCGTGCTTTCTGCGTTATTCGGTGTTCCCGCAGACACATTCAACAACTTCAAGAAGATCGACAACGCGATCGTCGTCTTGCGAAAGCACTGAGGGAGATCCCATGACCGATGACGTGAAGCGCTTCGGTGATCCCCGCCTACCCGCGGAGACGATCACGTCAGAGTCGCACCTGTTTCACCTTGCCGCTCTGCCCCCCACGACCTACGACGGAGGTTCGCAGCAGCAGGCCCACGAGGACAATTTCCCCATCCTGCAAGGACAGGCCGCCAGCATCCAGCTGATCACGTTGCAGCCCAGCGCTATTCGTGAACCACACTGGCATCCCAGCGCATGGGAGCTCAACCTGATCCTCAAGGGCACGGCGAGCTGGGTTCTCATCGACGGCAACAGCAACCACGAGAGTTTCGAGGCCCACGTCGACGATCTCGTATTCGCGCCGCAGGGTTCCCTGCACTACTTCGAGAACCTCGGCAATGAGGATCTGGAGGTTCTGATCGTCCAGAACGCCAGCGCCGCCGAGGAGAAGGACAATGTCGGCATCGGCGAGGCGGTAAGTCAGATGCCGCCCGACGTCATGGCCGCCGTCTTCGGTGTTCCGACGTCCACCTTCGAAAAGTTCAAGAAGTTCGACAACTCAGTCACCATCCTGCGATCGCACTGACGCGTCACTGCATCAACGTCGCGGCGAGCGTCCCGCCCAACTCGTAGGCCCGCTCGCGTGCGCCCGCGTCAACCTCGCCGGTAATCTCCAGTGCGTCAGCGGCTTTGGCCAGCGCCAGCCCGGTGGCGACCTTGTCCACCGACGAGACTGCGCCGACGGTGTCATTGTTGCCATGCACCCAAAGGCCGTAGGGTCGGCCGGCGACGTGATCCAGACTCGGGTAGTAAATGGTGTCGAAGAAGTGCTTGAGAGCGCCGGACATGTACCCGAGGTTGGCCGGGGTGCCGAACAGGAAACCATCCGCCTCGAGCACGTCGGGGACGGTCGCCGAAAGAGCCGGCCGCGTCAGCACTTCCACGCCCTCGATCTCCGGGTCCTTGGCGCCGGCCAGCACGGCTTCCAGCAGCTCCCGCGTGGCCGGTGAAGGAGTGTGATGAACAATCAACAAAGTCTTGCTCATGCCAGGCCCTTTAACTCGACGGCTTTCTTCATCGCTTCCCGGGCGCGGCTGCGATCGCCCGCATAGTCGTAAGCGCGCGCCAGCCGGTACCAGCGGCGCCAGTCGTCGGGATCGTTGTCCAATTCGGTACGCACGTCGGCGAATAGCGCGTCGGCCGCCTCGCGTTCGATGCGCCCCGAGGGTCGACGCGGCAGCGCGCTCACGTCGAGTTCCATCCCGTCCTCGGCGGCGAGGCGGGCCAGTTTCTGGTGGGCGAAGCCGGCCCGCAGCGTGGCGACCATCGCCCACAACCCGATCGCAGGCAGGATCAGCAGCGCAGCGCCCAAGGCAATGGCCACCGCACGACCCGAGCCGATCATCAGCACGGCGGTCCGACCCAGCAGAACGATGTAGGCCAGCAGCGCCGCACACATCAGCGCGATCAGCACCTGGATGCGCACCCCGCGCGCGTTCTGGGTCATTGCAGATTGAGGAGCGCTTCGATTCCTATTGTCAGGCCGGGATGTTCGGCGACGCGGCGGACCGCCAGCAGCACACCGGGCACGAACGACGTCCGATCGATGCTGTCGTGCCGGATTGTCAGGGTCTCCCCCAACGTGCCGAACAACACTTCCTGATGCGCGACCAACCCGGCCAGTCGCACTGAATGAACAGGGATGCCGTCGACGTCGGCACCGCGGGCACCTGGAAGGCTGGTGCTCGTGGCATCGGGGTTGGGCGGCAGGTCTTTTCGCGCTTCGGCGATCAACGCGGCGGTACGGCCCGCGGTCCCCGACGGAGCGTCGGCCTTGTGCGGATGATGCAGCTCGATCACTTCGACCGACTCGAAGAACGGCGCGGCCTGCTTGGCGAAATGCATCGACAGCACCGCGCCGATCGCGAAGTTGGGTGCGATGAGCACGGCGACGCCTAGCTTGGCGGCCAGCCACGAGCGCACCTGCTGCAGTCGCTCCTCGGTGAAGCCGGTGGTCCCGACGACGGCGTGAATGCCGTTCTCGATCAGGAACTCGAGGTTGCCCATCACCACGTCGGGATGGGTGAAGTCGATGACGACCTCAGTCTTGTTGTCGGTCAACAGGCTCAGCTCATCGCCGGCATCGACTTCTGCGGACAGCGTCAAGTCTTCGGCGGCCTGGACGGCCTGCACCATCGTCGTTCCGACTTTGCCCTTGGACCCCAGCACAGCTACCCGCATGGCTTCACCCTAGACGGGGTGGGCGGGACGCGGCCTCCCCGACCGAAAGGCCTGTCCAATTTTCCAGTCGCGGCGCCTGCGCCTGTAATTCATCAAAGCGGGCGAGCGCGGTGTCGAGGTCCGCCTCGTCAAACAGTTCGTAACGGCTGAGCAGATCGCCGTCGAACATGAAAATTCCGATCTCGCGCCATTCGGCCTGGAAGCCCTCGTGCGAGGTGCCATGACCCGCCAGGGCGACGACGGCTCCGAGGTTGTCCAGGCGATGCACGACCTCGGCGTAGACGTGGATGTCCGGCACGTCGCCAAACAAGTCGTCGATGTAGGCGGTCATCTCGCCGGCCGCGAACGCTGCTCCGCGCCGGTGGTCGATGTTGACCCAGTCCGGGGTCCGCTCGGGT
Source organism: uncultured Actinomycetota bacterium (assembly GCA_963822655.1). GTDB lineage: Bacteria > Actinomycetota > Actinomycetes > Mycobacteriales > Mycobacteriaceae > Mycobacterium. Next base: position 70,437 of record CAWGIJ010000005.1, on the reverse strand, counting down.
AGTTCGTGCCTATTGATCGCGGTGAAGGCGTCGGCAACCAGCGACCATGTGTGCGCGTGTGCGGCGGCCTCGCCGGCCATGTATCGGGCGTCGAGTTCCTTGAAGGCGGCGGCGAAGTCGTCGATGTCGAACAGGACAGCCGCCGCGATCCGGTCGTCGACGTCGTGCTCAACGACCTGGAGCACATCCTGTTGAATCGCGTCGCGGTCGGGGCCCGTGCCGCGCCAATGCGTGAGAATGTGGCGTTCGCCGCGCGTCGCAATGATGTCGAACGTGGCGTTCGTCGCCAAGCCGATTTCGGCGGCTATCCGCAGATCTTCGATTGCGGCGTCTCGGCCCTGCCGGAGCCCGGCGTTCACGACCCGACGGCGATCATCGCAGTAATAATCGTCGGCGAAGTCCTGCCCCATGGCATCCCAGTCGCGGGCCGCGAAGTGCGCCAGAAAGCGTTCCGCCACTGCATTTTCCAGTCGACCCTCGTGCGGATTGAGCTCCTCGAATCTCGCAAGCGCGGCGTCGAGGTCTTCTTCGTCGAAGATTTCGCAGCGGTTGATCAGGTCGCCTTTGACCGTCAGAAATGCCGACTTCTCGCCACTCGGCTTCGAAGCCGTCTTGCGAGGTTCCGCGCGTTGACATGGGTGACCACAGCTCCCATGTTGCTCAGTCGATGCACAGCTTCGACGTAGACGTGAAGGTCCGGTACCGATCGTCGTATGTCGTGCGAAAGGTCGATGCCTCGAGCTCGACCGGGCGCGAATGTCTCGGCCTCGCCGATGGTCGACGTTCATCCCAATCCGCGCGTCGTCGCGGGCAACTCGTGTCGATTGGTCCCGGCGTAGGACTTCGTGATGACCGACCAAATGTCGCGCGTGCGCGGCCGCTTCGCCGACGAGGTATCGGGCGTCGAGTTCTTCGAGGGCGGCATCGATGTCGTCGGAGTCGAATATGGTCGGCAGCGGTGAGCCCGTTGTCTGCGTCGATTTCGATGATGCTGAGCATCTCAGCGACGACCTCACCGGGTGCCGATCCACGTATCGAGGAACGAACTCGAATGAGCGCGAGGCGCTGCCCCCGGATCGCGACGACGGTTGACGTAAGGCCCTCGAACCCGACCGCGGCCACGGCTCGCATGTTCTTCGACTTGAGCAGCACGACCCCTTAAAAACCGGCGTTTACCACCCGACGCCGATCGTCGTGAGCAAAAGTCATCGGCCATTGTCTCGGCCATCGCCGCCCACTCGCTGGCCGCCACGTACCTCCAAAAGCGTTCGACCGCTTGGCTTGCCGCGTTTTCCAGTCGCTGCGTCTGACGGTCGTAATTCGTCGAAGCGAGCGAACGCGGCGTCCAGGTCCTCCTCGTCGAAGATTTCGCAGCGGCTGAGTAGGTCGCCGTCGACCATCAGAATGATGATCTCGCCTGATTCGACTTCGACGCCTTCCTGCGAAGTCGCACGCGTTGCATGGGCGACGACCGCTCCGAGGTTGGTCAATCGGTGCACGGTCGCGACGCCGATTCTGGCTTCCGACGTGATGTCCCAAAAGGCACGGATGTTCGGGGTCAACGCATTTGGCTCGATTGTGCCGAAGTGACGATGGTCGACACTCGTCCAGTCCGGCGTCGTCGCAGGGAGCGCGCGCAGGTTCAGTGCGGCGTAGGCCTTTGTGATGACCGACCACGTGCGTGCGTGGGCGGCCGCTTCGCCGGCAAGGTAGCGCGCATCGAGTTCCTCGAAGGCGGCGTCGATGTCGTCGGAATCGAAATGGACGGCGGCGACGAGCCTGTTGTCGGCGTCGATCTCGATGATGCCGACCACATCAGCGATGACCTCACCGGGTGGTGAGCCCCGCATCGAGGTGTGAAAGCTAATGAGCGCAAGGCGCTGCCCGCGGGTCGCGATGACGGTCGACGAAAGGCCCTCGAATCCGACCTCGGCCACTGCTCGCATGTTGGTGATATGGGCAGCACGGCCGTTTAAGACACCGGCATTTGCAACCCGTCGGCGATCGTGCGTGCAAAAGTCGTCGGCCATAGTCTCGGCCATCGCGTCCCAACGGCGGGACGCGAAGCACGTCCAAAAACGTTCGACCACTTGGCTTCCCGCATTTTCCAGTCGCCGCATTGGTCGATCGAGTTCGGCAAACCGCGCGAGCGCGGCGTCGAGTTTTGCTTCGTCGAAGATTTCGCAGCGGTTGCACAAATCGCCATCGATCGTGAAGAGCGTGATCTGCCGCCACTCGGCTTCAAATGCGTCTTGCGAGGTCCCGCGCGACGCGTGCGTAACGACCGTTCCGACGTCGTTCAGCCGATGTACAGACTCGATGAACATGTGGAGCTCAGGCGTGAGGTCCCACGTGGCGCGAACGTACGCGGTTATATCGTCGGCGTTCAACGTCGTGCGCAGCCGATGGTCGATCATCGAAGCGTCTGGCGTCATCGGCAAGGTCGCGTTTCGGTTGGCGGCGGCATTACCCCGTGAGATGACCGACCACGTCTGCGAATGGGCGGCCGCTTCGCCGGCGAGGTATCGGGCGTCAAGTTCCTCGAAGGCGGCGTCGATGTCGTCGAGGTCGAACCCGACGTGGACTATCACCCGCTTGTCGATGTCGATCTCCACAACTCCGAGCGCTTCGCTGTAGAACGCCTCGGGCCGATGATCTCGACCTGAGTAGCGAAGACGACAGAGAGCGAGGCGATCTCCGCGGGTCGCGATAACGGTCGACGCTACGTGCTGTGCGCCCAAGTCGGCTGCTGTCTGTACGCCCCCGACCAGCGCGTCGCGACCGTGTCGGACTCCGGCGTTCGCGATCCGGCGACGATCTTCGTCGACCACGTCCGTCGCCATCATCGCCCCCAACGCCGCCCAGTCGCGCGCCGCGAAGTACGCGTTTACGCGGTCTACGATCTCGCTGGCTGCGTTTTTCAGTCGACCCTGGTGCGGGCTCAGCTCCTCGAATTTCGCAAGCGCTGCGTCGAAGTCTGCTTCATCGAAGATTTCGGCGTGGTTGACGATGTCGCCTTCAACCATCAAAACGTCGACCTCTCGCCACTCGGCGGAGAAGCCTTCGTGCGAAACACCGTGTGTCACATGGGTGCAAACCACTCCGACGTCACTCAGGCGGTGGACCGCCTCGACGTAGATCTTGAGGTCTGCCGTGAGGTCGAATGCGGCGCGGAAATAGGCGTTCAGCTCACCGGGCGCGAACGCAGCCGTCCGCCGGTGGTCGATACTTACGCAGTCGGGCGTGGTCGGCGGCACCTCGTACCGGCGCATCGAGGCAAAGCCACCGGCGATGACGGACCATACGTGCGCGTGGGCGGCCCCTTCGCTAGCGAGGTATCGCGCGTCAAGCTCGGCGATCGCGACGTCGAAGTCGTCTAGGTCGAACGTGACCCAGGCCGCGACCCGCTGGTCGACGTCGATCTCGACTATCCCGAAAATATCGACGCCAAATGGCTCGGATTCGTCGTGGCTGCGCGAGTATTGGGAACGAACGAAGGTCAGGCGTTCACCACGGGTCGCAATGGCAGACGACGTCGCGTTCGTGACCCCGAGGTCGGCGACCGCCCGGAAATCGTTGATCTGGACATCGCGACCCCGTCGGTCGCCGGAATTCACCACCCGACGACGATCCACACCGGAAACGTCCTTAGCCAGAATCTCGGCCATTGCGTCCCAGTCGCGGGCCACAAAGCACGCCAGCAACCGGTCATTCACTCGGCTTGCCGCGTTTTCCAGTCGTGGTGTCGAGCAGCTGAGCTGATCGAACTTCGCGAGCGCAGCTTCTAGGTCTCCCTCATCGAATACCTCCATGCGGGAGACCATCTCGCCGTCGACGGTCATCAGGGTGACACCCCGCCACTCTGCCTCGAAGCCCTCGTGTGAGGTTCCATGCCCCGCCCAAGTGAAAACTGCGCCGAGGTCGTTCACCCGATGCGCTGCCTCGATGTAGATGTTGAGGCTTTGGTCCAACTCCCACCCGGCACGGATGTATTCGAAGCCATCGCCGGGCGCAAATCCAGCCACCCGACGGTGGTCGATAGTCACCACATCCGATGTCGTCGCTGCGATTGCGCGCCGATTGTGTGCAACTAAAACACCCGCGACGAGCGACCATGTGCGCGCGTGGGCGGCCGCTTCGCCGGCGAGGTAGCGGGCATCGAGCTCAGCGATGGCATTGGCGAAGTCCTCGAGGTCAAACGTGATGGACGCTACGATCCTCTCGTCCGCGTCGATCTCGTAGATGTTGAGGACATCAACGTGGAATGCGCCGGGTCGCTGAACGGTGATCGAGTATTGGGCATGCAATAGGACGAGGTGCTCGCCGCGCGTCGCGACGACCGTCGACGTTATGGTCGTGGCCCCTAGGTCGGTATTCACGCGTGCGTCTTGCATCGCGGCATCTCGACCGTGTCGAATTCCCGCGTTTATGACTCGGCGGCGATCTTCACTGCAAAAGTCGTCGGCCAGCGTCGCGCTCATCGCGTCCCAGTTACAGGCGGTGAAGTTCTCCTGGTTGCGCTCGGCTACTTGGCTTGCCGTGTTTTCCAGCCGCCGTGTCGGCCGGCTGAGCTCCTCGAATCTCGCGATCGCGTCGTCGATGGCTGCCTCGTCGAAGACTTCGCAGCGGTTGACCAAGTCGCCTTCGACCGTGAAAACGCTGACCACCCTCCACTCGGCGTGGAAACCCTCGTGCGAGGTCTCATTCGCCACGTGGGTCACGATCCCGCCGAGGTTGTCCAGCCGGTGCACCGCCTCGACGAAGTTGTTCAGGTCCGACGTGACGTTCCATGCGGCGTTGAGTAACTCAGGAATTCCGCCAGGCGCGATTGATGTCCCCCGCCTGTGGTCGATATTCACCCAATCTGGTGTCGTCGGGGGAAGTTCGCGCCGGTTGAGCGAGGCGTAACCCTGCATAATCACCGACCACGTGTGTGCGTGGGCGGCGGCCTCGCCGGCGACGTAGCGGGCGTCAAGCTCGGCGATGGCAGCGTCGATGTCCTCGAGGTCGAGCAAGGTGACCGCCGCGAGGTGGCCACCTAGGTCGGTCTCGACGAGGCCAAGCATGTCGGCGAGGAACCCTTGCTGCTGGTCAAAGGAGATGCGGTTACGAGTGAGAACGAGGCGGTCGCCGCGAGTCGCGATGACCTCGACCGTGAACTTCGCACCGAGATCTGCGACCACCCGCATGTTCTCGATCTCGGCATCCCGACCGCGGCGGGTTCCGGCGCCGGTTACCCGCCGCCGATCGTTGCTGCAAAAGTCCTCGGCCAGAATCGAAGCCATCGTGTCCCAGTCGTGGTCTGTGACGCACGCAAGGACGCGCGCGTTGACCCGGCTTGCCGTGTTTTCCAGGTTGGGCGCCGGTTGGCTGAGCTGATCGAATCGTGCTACAGCGGCGTCCAGGTCCGACTCATCGAATAGCTCGGAGCGACTGAACATCTCGCCTTCTACCGCTAGCACATGGACATCCCGCCACTCGGCGTCGAAGCCCTCTTGTGAGATCCCACGCGCCAGGTGGGTGACGACCGCTCCGGCCTTGCTGAGCCGATGCACCGCCCCGACGTAGATCTTGGTGCCAGGCGAGTCGTCCCATGCCGCTTGCATGTAGGCGATCATGGCGCCGGGGGCGAAAGCTGCTCCGCGACGGTGGTCGATGCTCACCCAGTCTGGCGTAGTCGCAGCGAGCTCGCGCCGGTTGAAACCCGCATAAGCAGCTAGGACGACGGACCAAGTGTTCGCGTGGGCGGCCGCTTCCCCGGCGAGGTATCGGGCATCGAGTTCCGCTATGGCAGTGTCGATGTCGTCGACATCGAACATAAGGCAACACGTCATCTGGTTGTGAGTGTCGACCTCGATAATGCGAAGCAGCTCCGTATTGAGGCCGGCAGCGGGCCCATCGGCAGCGGTAAAGCGGGCTCGGTCAAGTGAAAGGCGGTTTCCGCGGGTGGCGATGAAGCTTGGCGTTATGTCTTCGGTTCCGATTTCGGCACCCACGCGGATGTCGGATACGTTCGCCTGCCTTCCCCGTCGAATGCCGGTGCCCACGATTCGACGACGATCTTCCGCGACAATGTCTTCGGCCATCATTTCGGCCAATCCATCCCAGTCGCGTGCCGCGAAACATGTTCGAAGACGTTCCGCTGCTTGGGTTGCTGCGTTTTCCAGCCATCGGGTCTTCGGGTGCAATTCGGTATATCTTGCGAGAGCTGCGTCGAGGTGGGCCTCGTCGAAAAACTCAGCGCGGTTGACCATTTCGCCGTCAACCGTGACAACATTGATTCCTTGCCACTCGGCGTCGAAGCCTTGCTGCGAAACACCATGCGCCGCATAGCTGCAAACGGCTCCGAGGTCGCTCAGCCGGTGCACGACCTCGACGTAAGGTTGGACGTCTTGCCCGAGGTCCCAGCCGGCACTGATAGATGCGGACAGCGGGCCAGCCCTAAGGGCTGTCGCCCGACGATGGTCGACACTCACGCAGTCCGGCGTTATCGCGGGGAATTCGTGTCGCCTCACCGAGGCGTAGGTTCCCGCAATCACCGACCATGTGTTGGCGTGGGCGGCCGCCTCGCCCCCGAGGTAGCGCGTGTCGAGCTCCTCGATGGCCGCATCGAAGTCTTCGAGGTCGAATGTCACGGCCGCCACGATCCTCTCGTCGGCGTCGATCTCCACAACGTTGAGGGCGTCGTTTTGAATCGCCTTGGGATCGCGGCCGGAGGCGCGAACACGTGCGAGGACGAGACGCTCGCCGCGGATTGCGATGGCGCTCACCATCGATATCGTGAAGCCGACGTCGGCGGCCGCTTGCAAATCTTTGACCACAACATCTCGACCATGTTGATTTTCGGCTCTCACGACGCTTCGGTGATCGATGCCCGAATAGTTGTCGGCCACTAGCTCGGCCAAGGCATCCCAGTCCCGGGCCGCAAAATGCGACCATTCGGTTTCGAATACGCGCGACGCCGTGTTCTCCAGGCGCCGCACCGGTCGGCTGAGTTGATCGAACCTCGCGATTGCGGCGTCGAGGTCTGGCTGGTCGAATAATTCGCAGCGGCTAATCAGAACGCCGTCGAACGTGAAAATCGAGTTTTCCCGCCATTCGGCCTCGAAGCCATGTTGCGAGGTGCCATGCGCCGCTTGGGTGATGACGGCTCCGAGGTTGCTCAGGCGATGCACGACCTCGATGTAAATATTGATGTCCGGTGAGTCGTGCCATAAGTCGTGCATGTACGCGATCATGTCGCCGGCCGCGAACGCTGCTCCGCGTCGGTGGTCGACGTTGACCCAGTCGGGCGCCAGCTTGGGTAGTTCGTGTCTGTTGAACGTGGCAATGGCGATCGCGAGGGCCGACCATGTGTCACCGTGGGCCGCAGCCTCGCCAGCGAGATATCGGGCGTCGAGCTCCGCGACCGCGGCATCGAAGTCGTCGAGGTCGAACGTGACGACCGCCACGATCCGGTCGTCGGCGTTGATCTCGAGGCGATGCGGAGTAGCATCGGTGTGGAATGCCTCGGGCCGTTTGTCGTCGGCCCGTGTACGACGGGCGCGACGAGGACGAGGCGCTCGCCGCGGATCGCAATGACGCGTGACGTCGATGTTCTCGATGCCGACGTCGGCGACCGCCCGCAGGTTTGCGATCTCAGCTCTCGGCCGGCCCTTGCCTCCCCGTCGGAGTCCCGTCGTCGATCGTCGACCTTGATGTCGTCTGTGCAACATCTGCGCCGATGTCGTCCCAGTCGCTTTCGGCTGCGAAAGTGCGTCCGAACTGGTTACTCGGCTCGCAGGCTTGCCGCGTTCTCGAGGTGCCGCGCCTGCGGGCGTGCCCTCCTCGAATCGTGCGTGCACGGCATCGAGTTCGGCCATTGCGGCGTCCATGTCTTCGAGGTCGAACCAGACTTGCAACGCGATTCGACCCTCCTTATCAAGGCCGAATAGCCTGGAGCAGTTCGTCCTGCGGCGCGCCAGGGCTCGCGTCTGCAGTGCCTAACCTCAGTCGAGTGAGAGCCAGGCGCTCGCCTCGCACGGCGATAACTACGTGTACGGTGCCGTACTGAGCCCATCTCGTGAAGATCGTCTTGCCTCGCCTTATCGTATTCGCCTGTCTGACATGGAATCGACGCGAGGGAAGCCGACGATCTTCCGTCGACTTTCGACAGAGACGTCGGGTGCGACCAGCTGCTCGACCTCGTCCCAGGCCTCCGCGATCGAATGCAGCCATCGAAGCGTCCGACCCGCTCGCACGGCACGCGTTGTCCAGTTCGACAATCGGGTGCTTCGGGTGGAGCCGGGGCGAGGCGTAACGACGCGCTCGTCGAGCATGGAGCGCGCCTTATCGGCCAGCGCCGCAGCACCTTTCCGCTCATACAGGTCGACTGCCCGCTCGGCGGCGGCTCGCGCCCCAACGGTGTCGCCTGCCGCGCCCAACACCTTTGCCAATGACAGACAGGCGTCGGCGTGATCGACCAACCCGTCGGTGCGCTCTGCCAGAGTGATGGCAGCCTGTGCAACACGCCGAGCCTCGTCGTGATCGGCTCTGCGCGAAAGCAATTGCGCCCGAAGTGTGCGCCATGCGATCGATGCCTTCAGCGCGTGGCCTGCGAGTCGCTCACTCTCCGTGCATAATTCGTCGGCCTCGGCATCTCGATTGAGCGCCAGACATGCGCGGCCGAGTAGCGCAGCAGTCTCGGCGGTATCGGCGTCGAGACCCATCCGACGAAAACCGTTGCAGGCCTGACGAAGATGCGGCTCGGCCGCGGCCGGATCGTCCAAAACGAGCTCCACGATGCCGGCGAACTGCTCGACCTCCAGAAGGGCGTGACGCAGGCCGAGTTCGGTGACCGTGCGCCGGGCTGAGTCGATCATCCGGCGGGCGGCCGCATCGCGGCCGCGGAAGGCCTCCAACACGGCCTGGCACCGCGTCGACGTCGCTTCGACCGCGGGTGAGTCGGTGGTGATCCGCAGCAGCCGCACCACGTCAAGGCACCGCCCGCCCGCTCGCGGAACCGGATTCGGACCCCACAGCGCCGCAAGTGGGGCGCCGGCCAACACAGCGTTGACGCGGCGGTGATCACGCGCGCGCCGTGCCGCTGTCAGGGCGTCGTCCAAGGCGATTTCGCAGTCGCCGATTCGTCCAAGGCGAGCGAGGCAGGTGGCACGGACGGTGTGCGCCTTGGCTTCCCCTGCGGCATCGTCTATTTCAGCCAATTTGTGTGCGGCGGCGCCTAACGCGGCTTCCACGTCGTCCAACCGCTCGGGATGCACCAATACCGAGAGCTGGCCGTCGAAGCATGTCGCCCATGCCGATAGCCGGGCGGAATCGAGTGTCGCTTCCTGCAATTGGGAGACTGCACCTGCTGCCGAAGTCACGTCGCCCGCGGCGAGCAGGGCCTCGCAGCGTGCGAGGAGCAGGTCGGCGATCTGGTCGTTTCGGTCGGGCAGCTCGTCATCGATCTCGTCCAGCGCGTGCAGGGCATGGTCGTAGAGGTCGGCCGCCCCTTCGTAGGCGAGCCGGGCCATCGCCTGGTCTGCTGCACGCCGGCAGTACTCGACGGCCTTGGCCGCGTTTCCCGCCCACGCGCATTCGAAATAGTGGTGGGCCAGTTCGGCGAGCAATTCGTCGTCGGCGCCCGACTCGTCCTCCAGCGTCGTGGCGATGCGCTGGTGTAGCCGCATGCGTCGCATCGACGGCAGTTCGGCAAGCAGTGATTGTCGGACGATCGCATGGTTGAACCGGTATCGACCACCGGGCTCTTCGATGACGATGCCGGCCTTGGACGCCTCGTCGAACGCGTCGACCAGGTCGTCCCCGACCACGCGCTCGACCAGGTCCAGGGAAAACCGGCTGCCGACAACCGCGGCTGCCGCCAAGGCTTTGTTGGTCTCGATCGGAAGCCGGGAAAGTCTGCGGCTCACGGCTTCTCGCACGCCCTGTGGGAGCGTGCTCGGGTCCCACACGCCGCCGCTCTCGTCGACATGGCGCAAAGCCTCGATGAGAAAGAACGGGTTGCCGCCCGTGACGGAGGCCAATGCGTGGCCGAGCTCTTCGTCGTCGTAACCGGCCTTGGCGACGTACGCGCTGACGTCGTCCTCATCGAGGCCGCTGAGACTGATGCGGCTGGCGGTGCCGTCACGGTGCAGGTCGGCCAGCATCGCCGCCAGGGGATGGGAGCGATCGAGATCAGTGCTGCGATAGGTGCCGACGATCTCCAGGCGCGCACGGTCGCCGAAGCGCAGCACATGTCGTAACAGGAGCAGCGTTGGCTTGGCCGCCCAGTGCAGGTCGTCGAGTACGAGGACAACCGGCGCTTCCGCGGAAGCCATTTCCAAGAGTGCAACCACGGCGTCGAATAGTGCGTAGCGCTCGGTGTCAGGATCGGCGCGCGTCGGCGCGGCCAGATCGGGCACGACATCGGTCAGGCCGGGGACAAGCGGAAGCAAGGCTTCGACGCCGCGCAGTCCGCGCAACCGGCTGGTGCCAACGCATGGCACCAGCGAGCGAAGGGCTTCCGCGAAGGGCTGATACGGCGCACCGAGGTCCTCGTCGCAACGGCCGTACAGCACGACCGCGCCCTGCTCATAGGCCTGCCGGGACCACTCGCCGGCCAGGCGCGTCTTGCCCACGCCCGGTTCGCCGGCAATCAGGGCGGCGCACGCACCACCGCCCAGCGAGGTCTGCCAGGCCGACAGGAGCCGCTCGAGCTCGCTCCCGCGCCCGACGAACGGCCCGCTACCGATCAGAACCGGGGGGAGACTCGGACGTTCCATCGGCGCGTCGGTTGTCGCCGTTTGGACAACGTCCTCGGCGGTTTCCAGTCGCAGCTCGAAGACATGCTCCGGGCGGGCGAGGTTGCGCAGTTCGCGCAAACCAAGGTCGGCGAGGACAACGTCGTCGGGAAGTGAATCGACGACGAGCTCGGCCGTCGCGCCAGAACACAGGATCTGGCCACCCGTCGCTAGCGACCGCAGACGGGCGGCACGGTTGACCGCACGACCGAAGTAGTCGCCGTCGCGGAGCTCGACTTCGCCGGTGTGCAGTGCGATCCGGATACGCATCGGCTCTCGGAGGCCCCACTGCTCGTGGATGATTGCGTCTTGTAGCTCCATAGCGGCTGCGGCTGCGGCCGACGGTCGCTCGAAGACCGAGAACGTGGCGTCGCCTTCGCCGCGCGTCTTGATCAGCCGTCCGCCGCGCGACGTAACGATCTGTTCGACCAACTCGTCATGCCTTGCGAGTGCCAAGGCCATCGCGTCGGCCTCTGCCTCCCATGCCGCCGTCGAGCCCTCGATGTCCGTGAGCAGAAAGGTCACGGCCCGCATGACGGATGGGAGATTCTGTGCGGCAACAATTTCCAATGCGGAATCTTGTGCGACGATCGCAGTCTCGAGTCGCCGAAGCTCCGGCCCAGGATCGATTCCCAATTCATCGGCCAGCAACGCCCGCACCCGTTGAAAAGCGCTCAGGGCGTCACCCTGCCTGCCAGCGCGGTAGAGCGCGAGCATCAGTTGGCCCCAACGCCTTTCGCGCAGCGGTGCGTCGACTACCGCGGCCTCGAGTTCGCCGATGACCTCTGCGGCGCGGCCCGTTGCCAGTAGCGCATCCGCCCGATCCTCCACCAGCGCGGCATGACCCTCGACCCATCGCGTCTTTTCAGACGCTCCCCGCCGACCGTCCGGCAGTTCGGGGATGCCCCGCCAGAGGGCAAGCGCTTCCTCGAAAAAGGCCACCGCTTGGCTGATGTCACCGGCGGCAGCTGCATCGCGTCCGAGTCGGGTGGCCGATTTGTAACGCGACGCATCAACCTCGCCCTCGGCAAGGGCCCAACCCGCCCCCTTCGTCACAACGAATCCGTCGCCCAAGGCTCGACGCAGCGCCGAGATGTGGGTCTGCAGGGCTTTTGCGGCGGTGCGGGGCGGATTCTCGCCCCAGAGCAACTCGAACAGGGTGTCTGCGGATACCACTGCACCGCCGCGCAACCCGAGCATCGTGAGGACGGCACGTGGTTTGGCGCCCGGAATCGCGACCGGCACACCATCCTGCCGGGCCTGAAGTGGTCCCAGAACCCCCAGTTCCACCAGGTGAAGGATAGTCACCTTCGATATGGTCAGTGAGGCGATTCAACACATGGTCAAGATCGGGTAAAGGTTCCTCTGACCAGGGGACCCGCCCGACGATTCGTAACCGGGCGTTCACCGTGCAGGACTTTGCCAAACGCGCACGAGCTGAAAGCCTCCTGTGATACCCACCAACAGGTGCTCGACGCACAGACCAGCTTGACGAAAGGAAGCGCATATGAGGATCACAAGCGGCTTGGCCGCTGGCGCGATGTTCGCCGGTCTCGCCCTGGTAATGACGGCTCCCGCATCATCGGCGGACCCGCTGAACGGCCACTACATCGAAACCGAGACCTACCCGGACGGCCACCAAGATCCGCCCAGCGACTGGTACATCACCCCGTGCGGCGACGGCTGCGCCGAGATCAAGCACCTGGGCCAGGCGCATCTGGTCAACAACCAGTGGACGCTCGACGGGAAGGGCGGCGTGTCCTGCGAGCAGGGCGGCGACATCCACGACGCGATCGGCTTCCATTACTCCTGGGACCCGAACACCTTGGACGGCACCGTGCAGATCACCAACAACGTGCCGGCCTGTGGCAACCCGCAGGGCTACCAGGAGACCAACAAGCTGCACCTGGCGCCGGCGCCCTAAGCGTCGATCACCACTCGACCGCCGGTCGCACGCGAGACGCACACCAGCATCTCGTTGCGCGACTCGGCGGTGCGGCCGCGCCGGTCGACCTGTCCGCCGAGCACCGCAACCTTGCAGGTTCCACAGAAGCCCTGACGGCACGAATGCGCTGTGGTCGGGTCGGTGTCGAGCATGACGTCGAGCGCCGATCGATGGGCGGGGACGTCTAGCACCCGACCGGAGCGCGCGAGTTCGAGCTCGAACGGAATGCCGTCGACCACCGGCGGCGGACTGAACCGCTCGTAATGCAGCGGCGCGTTGGCGTGCTCGTCGCGGGCGATGCGTACCGCTTCGAGCATGCCGGTCGGCCCGCACACGTAGACCGCGGTCGTGGGAGTGGCGCCGCCGAGTAGGTCGTCGGCGGTCGCGAGGCGACCGCGCTCGTCGTCGGCCCACACCGTGACCCGGTCAGTGTCCAGCGACAGCACCTCGTCGAGCAGCGGCATGTATTCGCGACTGCGACCGGCATAGACTGCGCGCCAATCCATTCCGCGTTGCTGCGCGGCCCGCATCATCGGCAGCATCGGTGTCACCCCGATACCGCCGATGACGAACAGCACGTCACGCTCGTGACCACCGAGATAGAACGCATTGCGTGGCCCCTCGAACACCAGCGTGTCGCCGGCATCGAACGCCTCGTGCATTTCGACCGACCCGCCGCCGCCATCGGCAATGCGGCGCACGGCAATTCGGTAGTCGGTGCGCCGGCCGGGCGGCCCGCACAACGAGTACTGGCGACGTCGACCCGAAGGAAGTTGCACGTCGATGTGACTGCCGGGCGTCCACGACGGCAGCAGTCCGCCGTCGGGGTCGGCGAACGTCAACGCCACGACGTCGGGGCTGAGCCGTTCGCGCTTGGTGACAACCGCGGTGTGGGTGCGCCCCACCGGCACCACGCGGGACGGCTTCCACCGACTCGCCAGCGAGAAACCATTCAGGACTGCGACCAAGCCCGAGACCGCCGTGTAGAGCCGATCGCGCTCACGGCGACCGTAGATGTCTGCGGGTCTGCTCGACCAAATGCTGTGCGGCACAATAACCTCGGTGAGCTTACGGCCGTATGTCGTAGCGGGCCAGCAACCGGATCAACGATGGGCTTATGCGCCGCATCGCATAGCCGAACCGTGACTCGGCCGCGATCGGCAGCACCGGCGGCCCGCTCCTGACGGCCTTGACGATCGCCTTGGCGGTGGCCTCCGGCGTGTAGTTGCGACGGCGGTAGGCGGCGTCGGCCTTATGCCGCGCGGTGTCCTGCTGGTCCGACGTCATCCCGGCGTAGACGGTGTTCTTGGCGATGTTCGTGTTGACGAACCCCGGGCACACCGCGGTGACGGTGATGCCGTCGTCGGCCAGGTCGGCCCGCAACGATTCGCTGAACGCCAGCACCGCGGCTTTCGTTGTACCGTAGGCGATCATCGACTTCGACGGCAGAAACGCCGCGGCCGACGACACGTTGATGATGGTGCCGCCCTGGCCACGGTCGACCATCTGCGAAGCGAACGCCCGGCTGCCGTTGAGCACACCGCGAAGGTTGACCCCCAGGATGTTGTCCCAGTTGGCAGGAGTGGTCTCCAGGAATCGGCCGGCCATGCCGATGCCCGCATTGTTCACCAGGATGTCAACCACACCGTGGTCGTTGTTGATTTGTGCGGCAAGGGCATTGATCGCGGCTTCGTCGCTGACGTCGGCCTGGTACGCCGCCGCGCCGGCGCCCGCGTCACGCACGGCGGCGGCGGTCTCCTGCGCCGCGGCCAGGTCGCGGTCGACGATCACGACGGTGTCGGCGCCCTGCCGGGCCAACTCGACTGCGGTGGCCCGGCCGATGCCGGCCCCCGCACCGGTGACCAGCGCGAGCTTGCCCTGCACGTCGCGGGGCCCGGACTGCACGGCGCCGGCGGTCGCCAGAGCGGCGCCGTCGACGTGCCGGTCGATCCACTCGCCGGCCAGTCGCGCGATGACGTCGGGGCGCGCCGTCACCACCCAGTGGCCGCCCTCGATCGGAACGACCCTGCTGCCCAACGGGATTGAACCGGTGAACTGCTGCAGCGCCGGCGTCACGAACAGGTCCATCCGCGGCGCCAGCACCTGCACGGGAACGCTGGTGTGCGGCAACTGTGCGCCCGGCGCCAGGAATGGCCCGGGCATGTTGGCGCGGTACAGGTTGAGCCCGTTGACGTAGTCGCCGGTCGACCGAACCGGATCGCCCGGCCGGCTCTGTGTGCTGGAGTTGCCGATACGGCCAAACGCTTCAACGAGTTTGATGCCCACCCCGGCCCGGACCAACAACTCCGGCAGGCCCGGAGTGAGGAAGAACCAGATGTAGCCCGAGGCCAGGAACTGCCGGATGACGTCGACCAGACCTCGCGGTCCACGCGCCGAGCGCAGGAACTTGCCCGCGTAGCTCAAGTGCGGTCCGGAGATCGAGGTGAAGGAGGCGACCTTGGCCATCACAGCGTCGTCGGTGACCGCGGCCCAGGCCTGGATCGAGCCCCAGTCGTGCGCCAGTAGATGAACCCGGCCGACGCCCAAGCTGTCGATGACATTGCCGATGTCGGAAATCAGTTGGGCGAAGCGGTAATCCGAGCGCTTGTTCGGGCGTGCCGACTCCCCGGCTCCCCGCACGTCGTAGGCAATGATGTTGTAGCGGTCACCGAGGTGCTCGGCGACACCGTCCCACAGGTGGTGGTTGTCGGGGTAGCCATGGATGGCCAGCACGGTCGGCCGGTGCGGGTCGATCTCGGTGTAGGCGTACACCGCCAGCGCGACGCCGTCGGAGGCGGTCACGGTGCGGCGGGTCGGCGTACTCGTACTACTTGCCGAAGCAGTGGTCATGGGATCCTCTCGGCTCAGTGCGAGGCGCGGGCGGCAGGCGAGATCGCCAGGTAGTCAACCGCTTTCGCGACCCCGCCCAGTTGCGACGGGTGGAAGCGCGGGAGGTAGTAGGCGGCGATGACCCGGATGAACCGCATCGGTCCGGGCATCAATCCGCGACGCGCCGCGGTGTAGTAGTCACGCCAGCGCGGTTTGGTGCCGGGCGGGACCTGCGGGTCGATCGAGTACATGAACCGAACCCCGCGCACCCAAACGATGAACATCATCGGGGTGACGATCAGCTGGGTACGGACCTGTCGTAGGTAGCCCGCCCGCAGGTGCTTCATCACATCGAACGCGACGGCTTTGTGTTCGACTTCTTCGGCACCGTGCCAGCGGAGCATATCCAGCATCACCGGGTCGGAGCCGGCCGCGTCGAGCTCTGGGGTGTTGAGAATCCATTCGCCCAGGATCGCGGTGTAGTGCTCGATGGCCGACACGATCGCCACGCGCTCGAGCAGCCAGCCGCGCTGGCGCCGCAGACTCCACCGCGGACGCTCGCCGAGAAGCTTGGCGAACAGCCAGCTGACCTGGTCGGTGAACGGTGTCACGTCGACGTTGTTGGCGGCGAAGTAGTCCTGCACGCCGGTGTGGGCCTGGGCGTGCATCGCTTCCTGGCCGATGAAGCCCTGCACGTCGAGTCGCAACTCGTCGTCCCTGATCAGCGGCAGCGCCTGCTTGAACAGGTCGACGAAGAACTCCTCGCCGGCCGGCAGCAGAAGATGCAGCACGTTGAGCATGTGCGTGGTGAACGGCTCGCCGGGAACGTAGTGAAACGGCAGTTTCGCCCAGTCGAAGGCGACGTCGCGGGCCTCGAGGACCAGCCTCTCGTGATCGCCACCGCCGCCGTGCAGGTGCGGACCGACGGCTTCGTCGTTGACCGTGAACATTTGCAGCAGCATACCCGGTACCGCCGGTATCGGGAATATCTCACGGTCAGACCGGCGCGGCCCCCCGCAGATGCTCGAAGATCAGCGATGTCTGGGTACCGGCGACATCGGCGTCGGCGTTGAGGTTCTCGACCACAAAGGACCGCAGGTCCTCGGTGTCGCGGGCGGCGACGTGCAGGATGAAGTCGTCGGTACCTGCGAGGAAGTAGACGTCCATCACCTGGGGCCGGCGACGAATCTGCTGAATGAAGTCACGGATCCTGCCGCGGGCGTGGGACTGCAGGCTGACCGAAATCATCGCCTGCAGAGGCAATCCCACCGCTGCGGGATCAATGTCGGTGTAGAAGCCGCGAATGACCCCGGACTCCAACAGTCGGCGAACCCGGCCGTGACAGGTCGACGCGGCGATCCCGAGCTCCTCAGCCAGCGCGCTGTTGGTCATCCGCGCATCGGCGTGCAGCAGACCGAGAATTCGGCGATCGATTCCGTCCAGATCGGCTGGTCGAAGATCCTTCGACGGCGACCCGACCGCCTCCGCGTTCTCCGATTTTTCTTCGACCATTTTCCGATCCTACCGCTGTGTCTACGGCACCTTTGCGCTCAAAGCGATTTTTCTTCACACTTGACGATATGCGCGTGGGCATCCCGACCGAAGTCAAAAACAACGAATTCCGAGTGGCGATCACCCCCTCCGGTGCCGCCGAGTTGACCCGTCGTGGCCATGAAGTCCTGATCCAGGCGGGTGCGGGCGAAGGGTCGGCGATCGCGGATAGTGATTTCAAAGCCGTTGGTGCGCAGGTGGTGTCCACCGCCGAGGATGTATGGGCCTACGCCGACCTGGTGCTCAAAGTCAAAGAGCCCATGCCGCTTGAGTATTCGCGGATGCGGCGCACCCAGACCCTGTTCACCTATCTGCACCTGGCGGCGTCGCGGTCGTGCACCGAGGCACTACTGGCATCCGGCACCACATCGATCGCCTACGAGACAGTCCAGACCGTTGACGGTGCGCTGCCATTGCTGGCCCCCATGAGCGAGGTCGCCGGTCGACTCTCGGCCCAGGTAGGGGCATATCACCTGATGGGAACCCACGGCGGTCGCGGTGTGCTGATGGGAGGAGTGCCCGGTGTCGAACCGGCGTCGGTCGTGGTGATCGGCGCGGGGACGGCGGGATACAACGCCGCCCGGGTCGCGCACGGCATGGGTGCGGCGGTCACCATGTTCGACATCAACCTCACCAAGCTGCGCGAGATCGACCACGCGTTCAGCGGTCAGGTGCAGACCCGCTACTCGACCTCGCTGGAATTGGAAGCCGCGGTGAAACGCGCCGACCTGGTGATCGGCGCGGTGTTGTTGCCCGGCGGCAAGGCCCCGACGCTAGTGTCGAATTCACTTGTCGCCCATATGAAGCCAGGCGCAATTCTCGTTGACATCGCGATCGACCAGGGCGGCTGCTTCGCGGACTCGCGGCCGACCACCCACGACGACCCGACGTTCATCGTGCACGACACGGTGTTCTACTGCGTGGCGAACATGCCCGCCGCCGTGCCCGCGACGTCCACCGTTGCCCTGACCAACGCGACCATGCCGTATGTCCTCGAGTTGGCCGACAAGGGCTGGCGGGCCGCCTGCCATTCGAATCCGGCTCTTGCCGAGGGGCTTTCGACGCACAACGGATCGCTGCTCTGCCGGCGGGTCGCCGCCGATCTTGCGTTGCCGTACACGGATCCGACGGCGATGCTGGCCTGACGTCGGGGTTCGTGCTAGACACACCGCGTGACCTCCCTCGCCGACGAGACCCGATGGATGGATGCGGTCGATCAGGCCGCGCTCGTGGCGCGCGGCGAGGTGACGCCGCTGGAGTTGCTGGACGCGGCGATCGAGCGGATCGAACGCATCGACCCCGAACTCAATGCGGTGACGATCCGCTGGTTCGACCACGCCCGCGACACCGCGCGAACGACGCTGCCGGACGGGCCATTTCGCGGGGTGCCGTTCCTGATCAAGGATCTATTCGCGGGGTACGCCGGCCAGCCGATCACCAACGGCAACCGCGCGCTGAAGAACGAGGGCGCGATCTCGGCGGCCGACACCACGCTGGTGAGCCGCTTCCGCGACGCCGGCCTGGTGATCGCCGGCCGGACCAACAGCCCCGAATTGGGCAGCCTGCCGACCACCGAACCGCTTGCCTGGGGCGCGACCCACAACCCCTGGGACATCAGCCGCTCGCCGGGCGGCTCGAGCGGCGGGTCGGCGGCCGCGGTTGCCGGCGGTCTGGTCCCTTTCGCACACGCCAGCGACGGCGGCGGCTCCATTCGCATTCCCGCCTCGTGCTGCGGACTGGTCGGCCTGAAGCCCAGTCAGGGCCGGATTTCGCTCGGCCCGATCCGCGACGAAACCGCGCTGTCGGTGGAGCTGTGCGTCAGCCGCACGGTGCGCGACACTGCGACACTTCTCGACGCGGTCCGCGGCCCCGGCATCGGCGACACCGTCATCGCGCCGACCCCCGCGCGCCCCTACGTCGATGAGCTCGACGCCGATCCCGGCCGGTTACGCATCGGTCTGCTCGACCACCATCCGCAGGGCGGACCGGTCGCACCCGAGTGCGTGGCCGCTGCCCGGTCGGTGGCGACGCTGCTCGAATCGCTCGGCCACACCGTCGAACCGGCCTGGCCGGAGGCATTGGAGGACGCGTCGTTGCGGGAGAACTTCGCCACGTTGTGGACCACCAACATGGGTGTCGGCCTGCGGCGGTTCGAGGAGCAGATCGGACGCCCGCTCGCCGCCGACGAATTCGAGCCGGTCAACCGCATCCAGGCCGACGTCGCGGCGCACTTCACCGCTGTCGACTATGCGCTCGCATTCTCGGCCGCCACCCACTTCCGCCGATCGGTCCAGGCGTGGTGGTCCGACGGTTGGGACCTGCTGCTCACCCCGACGGTTGCCGAACTTCCGTTGCCGCTCGGCACGATTCGCAACGACCCGGACAACCCGCTCGCGGCCATGGAGCGATCTTTCCAGTTCATCCCGTTCACCCCGCCGTTCAATCTCAGCGGCCAGCCGGCAATCAATGTGCCGGTCGAGTGGACAGATACCGGGCTGCCGGTCGGCGTGCAACTGGTCGCCGGCTACGGGCGCGAGGACGTGCTACTGCGGGTGGCCGGCCAACTGGAAACCGCCAAGCCCTGGGCGCACCGGACTCCCGACATCGGCCGCTGACTCAGACGTGACCGAGCCTGTCGACGATGTCTTTCGCCGGTCCGGCCTGAGCCTGCCGATATCCCGTCCCCGCCCACAGGTTGGTGCCGTGCGGGTCCTCCATCTCGACGGCGGCCCTGCGGATCGGCGACGTCATCTGATTGACCTCTGGATAGCCAAGGGGCGCAATCTGATCCATCAGCCGGGTGAAGTCGTTCGCCAGACCACGGGCGTAACGGCCGGAAAACGCGCGGGTGACGACCGTCGTGTCGAACTGCGGATGGCCGAGCGCGGAGCGGTGCGCGCTGTTGGTGCCGGCCTCATCGGCCAGCAGCAGCGCGGTGCCGATCTGCGCCGCGGCCGCTCCCCTGCGGAGCACCCCGGCGACGTGCTCGGGATTGGACAACCCGCCCGCCGCGATCAGCGGCACGTCATGGGCGTGGCCGATGCGATCCAGCAGGTCGTTGAGCGGCTCGGTGCCGGGGCTCATGTCAGGCGCGAAGGTGCCGCGATGCCCACCGGCATCCGGGCCCTGGACGATTAGGCCGTCCGCGCCGGCGGCGACGGCCACCCCGGCCTCATACGCCGATGTCACGGTGATGTAGAGCAGCATGCCCAGGGCACCGAAGCGGCGCAGCACATCTGGCGACGGGGCGCCGAACGTGAACGACACCAACTCGGGCCGCGTGTCGGCGACCACCTCGAGCTTGTCCTGCCAACCGTCGTCGTCGCCGAATTGCGGAAAGCCGACGTGGACGTCGTAGTGCTCGGCCAACTCGTCGAGCGCCTCGGCGTAGTGGTCCAGCGCGATGACGTCGGCAACACTGGGTTGCGGCACGAACAGATTCACACCGATCGGGCCGGTGGTCGCCCTCCGTGCGGCCGCGATGTCGTCCGCCAGTCGTTCGGCGCTGATGTAGCCGGCGGCGAGGAAGCCAAGACCGCCCGCGTTGGACACCGCCGCGGCCAGCGCGGGTGTGCCGGGCCCCCCTGCCATCGGTGCGCCCACGATCGGCACGTCCAGATCCCAGAAGCCCAGTACCATCGCGCTACCCCGTCATTGTCCTAAGTTGTTGCGGCAGAGATCTCTTCGACGTGTGCGGGCCGAGCACTGCGGCGCCATAAGGCTGGTTGAGCAGCTGACGCGCAACGGCATTGACCTCGTCCAGGGTGACCTCATCGAGCTCCTGCAGCGTCCGGTCGATGCTGCGGTGCTCAGCGTAATTGAGTTCGCCACGACCGATGCGGTTCATCCGCGAACTGGAGTCCTCGAGCCCGAGCACCATTCCGCCGCGCAGCGAGCCCTTGGCGATCCGGCATTCCGTCTCGGTGATGCCGTCGCGTCCGACGTCCTCGAGCACGTCGGCGGTCACCCGGGTCACTTCGGCGAACCGCTCGGGCACACAAGCCGCGTACACCGACAACGAGCCCGAGTCGGAGAACGTGTCCACCGACGAGTACACCGAGTACGCCAGCCCCCGGGACTCCCGAACCTGTTGGAATAGGCGGGAACTCAGGCCGCCGCCCAGCGCGGTGTTGAGCACCGACAGTGCCCAGCGATGCTTCCAGTGCCGACCCGGGGTTCGCACCCCGAGGAAGACATGGGTCTGCTCGGCGTCCCGGTGGATCACCGTCAAGCGGGGGTGGCCGCCGACCCGTCCGGCACCCTTGCGGGGCGGGACCGCCTGGCGGCCCCGCACCAGTCGCGGCCCGAAGTGCTCACGCACCAGGGCCACCACCTCGTCGTGGTCGACATTTCCTGCGACCGCGACCACCATCCGGTCGGGCGTGTAGCGCCGCTGGTGGAAGGAATGCAATTGCGCACGAGTCATCGACGACACCGACTGCACGCTGCCGATGACCGGTCGGCCCACCGGGTGATCCCCGAACAGCGCAGCCAGGAACTGATCGGCCAACGCGTCCTCGGGGTCGTCGTCGCGCATCGCGATCTCTTCGAGGACGACATCGCGTTCCAGCTCGACATCGCCTGCGGCACAACGCCCGTTGAGCACCACGTCGCTGACCAGGTCCACCGCGAGCGCGAGGTCACTGTCGAGCACGTGGGCGTAATAGCAGGTGTGCTCTTTGGAAGTGAACGCGTTCAGCTCACCGCCGACGGCGTCCATCGACTGCGCGATGTCGACCGCCGTACGGGTCGGGGTGGACTTGAACAACAGGTGTTCGAGGAAGTGCGCGGCGCCGGCCACGGTGGCGCCTTCGTCGCGTGATCCAATTCCGACCCACACCCCGACCGAAGCTGAGCGCACACCGGGCAGGTACTCGGTGACGACCCGAAGGCCGCCGGGAAGTGTGGTGCGCCGAAACGCCGCGGACGGCTCAGAAGAGTGCCGGCCGCGGCGTAGCGGCTGCGTCGCTGGACTAACTGCTGGCCGTCGCGGCATCGGCAGGCGCGGTCTCCGGGCTGGGGGCGGCGTCACCGTTGCCGGAATCACCGGCGGCGTCCTCGTCCACGAGCACCAGCGAGATCTTGCCCCGCTTGTCGATGTCGGCGATCTCGACGCGCAGCTTGTCGCCGACGCTCACCACGTCTTCGACCTTCGCGATGCGCTTTCCGCGGCCGAGCTTGGAGATGTGCACCAGCCCGTCGCGACCCGGGAGCAGTGACACGAACGCACCGAAATCGGTGGTCTTGACCACGGTTCCGAGGAACCGCTCACCGGTCTTGGGCAGCTGCGGGTTGGCGATCGCGTTGATCTTATCGATCGCGGCCTGGGCTGCTTCACCGTTGCTGGCACCGACGAACACCGTGCCGTCGTCCTCGATGGAGATCTGCGCGCCGGTCTCCTCGGTGATCGAGTTGATCATCTTGCCCTTGGGCCCGATCACCTCACCGATCTTGTCGATCGGCACCTTGATCGTGGTGATCCGCGGCGCGTACGGGCTCATCTCATCCGGCTCGTCGATGGCCTCGGCCATCACCTCCAGGATGGTGATCCGGGCGTCCTTGGCCTGAGCCAGCGCGCCGGCCAGCACCTGCGACGGGATACCGTCGAGCTTGGTGTCCAACTGCAACGCGGTGACGAAGTCCTTGGTGCCTGCGCACTTGAAGTCCATGTCACCGAAGGCATCTTCGGCGCCGAGGATGTCAGTGAGCGTGACGAAGCGACGCTCGGTCTTGCCGTCAACGTCGACATCGTCGGACACCAGGCCCATCGCGATACCGGCAACGGGGGCCTTCAGCGGCACGCCGGCGTTCAGCAGCGACAGGGTCGACGCACACACCGAGCCCATCGAGGTAGAACCGTTGGAGCTCAAGGCTTCCGAGACCTGCCGGATGGCGTAAGGAAACTCCTCGATGCTGGGCAGCACCGGCACCAGCGCTCGCTCGGCAAGCGCGCCGTGGCCGATCTCGCGACGCTTCGGCGAACCGACGCGGCCGGTCTCGCCGGTGGAGAACGGCGGGAAGTTGTAGTGGTGCATGTAACGCTTGGACGTCTCTGGCCCCAGTGAGTCGATCTGCTGGGCCATCTTGACCATGTCGAGGGTGGTGACGCCCATGATCTGGGTTTCGCCACGCTCGAACAGCGCGCTGCCGTGTGCCCGCGGGATGACTGCGACCTCGGCCGACAACGCACGGATGTCGGTGATGCCGCGGCCGTCGATGCGGAAGTGGTCGGTCAGGATGCGTTGCCGCACAAGCTTTTTGGTGAGCGACCGGAACGCGGCGCTGATCTCCTTCTCGCGGCCCTCGTAGGTGTCGGCGAGGCGGTTGAGCACCTCGGCCTTGAGCTCGTCGGTGCGCCCGTCGCGCTCTTCCTTGCCCGCGATGGTCAGCGCCTTGGACAGCTCCTCGGTGGCCACCGAGGCGACCGAGTAGTAGACGTCGTCCTGGTAGTCCGGGAACAGCGGGTACTCGGCGGTCTCCTTGCCGGCGGCGTTGTGCAGCTCCTCCTGGGCGGTGCACAACGCGGCGATGAACGGCTTGGCGGCTTCCAGGCCCTCGGCCACGACGCTCTCGGTGGGCGCGCCTGCGCCACCGGACACGAGCTCGATGACGTTGTCGGTGGCCTCCGCCTCGACCATCATGATCGCTATATCTCCGCCGGCGGAATCTCCGACCTTGCGGCCCGCGACCACCATGTCGAACACGGCGTTCTCGAGCTGCTCGACGGTCGGGAACGCGACCCACTGGCCGTCGATGAGTGCGACGCGCACACCGCCAACGGGGCCAGAGAACGGCAGACCCGAAATCTGGGTGGACGCCGACGCGGCGTTGATGGCCAGCACGTCGTACAGATCCTTCGGATCCAGGCTCAGCACCGTGATGACGACCTGGATCTCGTTACGCAGACCCGACACGAAGGTCGGGCGCAGCGGGCGGTCGATCAGGCGGCACGTCAGGATTGCGTCGGTCGAGGGACGGCCCTCACGACGAAAGAACGAACCGGGGATGCGGCCCGCGGCGTACATCCGCTCTTCGACGTCGATCGTCAACGGGAAGAAGTCGAAGTGGTCCTTGGGGGTCTTGCTGGCCGTGGTGGCCGACAGCAGCATGGTCTCGTCGTCGAGGTAGGCGACGACGGAGCCGGCGGCCTGCGTGGCCAGCCGGCCGGTCTCGAAACGGATGGTGCGGGTGCCGAAGCTCCCGTTGTCAATGGTGGCGGTCGACTCGAACACGCCTTCGTCAATTTCAGCTACAGACATGTGCGTCCGTGCAGCCTCTCTGGATTTGTTCAACTATTTCGCGCAGCACGCGCAACCCGGAGGGTTCCTGGACAACCCGGAGAACACGAGATCTGGAAGCGGCGACGGCCGTCGATCGAAGCGGCCGACCTGCCCCGGATTCGGGGCTTTCGGCAGCCACTACCGAAGACCGCGCGATACAGACTTGTCTTCCTTTGAAGTCCTGTTGTGCCTCGCTGGAACGGTGCGCGCGGATCGCGCGCGCCGTACCTTGCTCGGGCCGATAGGCCCAAAACGTCTATGACTCTACACGCCGACCTGGCGATTCTTTAAGCCCCGACGATGCCGGGCCCCGGGTCAGCGGCGCAGGCCGAGCCGCTCGATCAGCGAGCGGTAGCGCTCGACGTCGACCTGGGCGACGTACTTGAGCAGCCGGCGACGGCGACCGACCAGCAGCAGCAGTCCGCGTCGGGAGTGGTGGTCATGCTTGTGCTGCTTGAGGTGCTCGGTCAGGTCGGCGATCCGCTTGGTCAGCAACGCAACCTGCGCCTCAGGCGAACCGGTGTCCGTTGCGTGCAGGCCGTAGGAGCCCAGGATTTCTTTTTTCTGCTCGGCGGTAAGCGCCACGAAATATCTCCATCAATAGGTCCGCGAACATTCATCTAGGTGCGGCCACCGCGAACTGCAGCACGCGCCGTGTCGCCGGGAAGTCTAGCAGCGCGGGCCGCAGGGGCCTTAATTCGCAGCTCAGCTGGCAGAAAGCAGCTTGCGGGCGCGTTCGGTGTCGATGGCCATCGCGTCGACCAGGTCGCCGACCGAACCGAACTTCTCCTGTCCGCGGATCCGCGCGACGAAGTCCAGCGCCACGTGTTGTCCGTACAAGTCGGCGGCGGTGTCGAGGACGAACGCCTCGACGGTCCGGGTGCGCCCGGAGAACGTCGGGTTGGTGCCCACCGACACCGCGGCCTGGTAGCGCTCGCCCGGCACCACGGTTCCGGTCACCGGCCCATGGCCCAGGACGGTGAACCACGCGGCATAGACGCCGTCGGCCGGAATGGCCGAGTGCATCGGCGGAGCGACGTTCGCGGTGGGGAAACCCATCTCGGTGCCGCGTCCGTCGCCGCGGACCACCACGCCCTCAACCCGGTGCGGACGGCCCAGCGCCTCGGCGGCGGCCACTACGTCGCCGGCGTCGACGCAGGACCGGATGTAGGTCGAGGAGAACGTGACGGTCTCGGTATCGCGGTGCGCTGGATGCTCAGCGACCAGCGACATCGCCTCGACCGCGAACCCGAGTCGCGCGCCGGCGCTGCGCAGGGTCTCGACGGAGCCCGCGGCTTTCTTGCCGAAGGTGAAGTTCTCCCCCACGACCACTTCCACCACGTGCAGGTCCTCGACGAGCAACTCGTGGACGTACCGCTCCGGCGTGAGCTTCATGAAAGCAGTGGTGAAGGGCATCACGAGAAAGACGTCGATGCCGAACTCCTCGGCGAGCTCGGCGCGACGGGTCAGGGTGGTCAGCTGCGCGGGGTGGCTGCCGGGGTGGACGACCTCCATCGGGTGCGGGTCGAACGTCATCAACACCGTCGGCACTCCGCGGGCGCGACCCGACTTGACCGCGTGTTCGATCAGCTCGGCGTGTCCGCGATGAAGCCCGTCGAACACCCCGATCGTGAGCACGCATCGTCCCCAGTCCGTGGGGATCTCGTCCTGGCCGCGCCACCGTTGCACACCGATAAGCGTACGGGGCGAGGTTGCTTGCGGTCGTGCGAGAGCCGCAGATCAGGTGAGGATTGCTTAAACTTCCGTTGTGCGCCCCGCCGACGAGCCCAACGAGCTCACCACGGTTGCCCAGGACTATCTCAAAGTCATCTGGAATGCCCAGGAATGGTCGCTGGAGAAGGT
This sequence comes from uncultured Actinomycetota bacterium, assembly GCA_963822655.1. Taxonomy (GTDB): domain Bacteria; phylum Actinomycetota; class Actinomycetes; order Mycobacteriales; family Mycobacteriaceae; genus Mycobacterium. Next base: position 44,188 of record CAWGIJ010000005.1, on the reverse strand, counting down.
CAGCACGAAGATGCTGGCCGAGAAGCTCGGAGTGTCGGCCAGCACCGCCTCGGAATCCATCCGCAAGCTCGCCGAGCAGGGCCTCGTCGACCACGCGAAATACGGCGCGGTGACGCTCACCGAGTCGGGTCGCCGTGCGGCGCTGGCAATGGTTCGCCGCCACCGACTTTTGGAGGCGTTCCTGGTCACCGAACTCGGCTACGGCTGGGATGAGGTGCACGACGAGGCCGAGGTGCTCGAGCACGCGGTGTCGGATCGGTTGATCGCGCGCATCGACGCCAAGCTCGGCCACCCGCAGCGCGACCCGCACGGCGACCCCATCCCGGGCTCCGACGGCCAGGTGCCGACCCCGCCCGCCCGTCAGCTGTGGGCGTGCGCCGACGGTGACGCCGGAATCGTGGCGCGGATATCCGACAAGGACCCCGAGATGCTGCGCTACTTCGACAGCATCGGCATCAGCCTCGACTCACGGCTGCGGGTGCTCACCCGTCGCGAATTCGCCGGGATGATCTCGGTCGCGGTCGAGTCAGCGGACGGCGGACCCACCACAGTCGACTTGGGCAGCCCTGCCGCTCAAGCGATTTGGATGGTTGCTCACTGACGTCGGCGACGTTTGCTGGGTGGCTCGCCGGTCCACCGGATGAAGGCGCGGGTAAACGGCGCGGTCTCGGAGTAGCCGAGTTGGCGGGCGGTCTCCTCCACGGTGAAACCTGATTCGAGCAGGGCCGAGGCCAGCGTGACGCCGACTTCGTCCACCAGGGCGCGGTAATTGGTGTGTTCGGCCGCAAGGCGGCGGTGCATGGTGCGTTCGGTGATGGAAAACTCGCGGGCGATCTGCGCCATGGACGGCAACTGGCCCGGTTCGCGAATCAGCCGGGTGCGCACCATCGCAGCCATGCCGCGACGCTGGCGGCGGGCCTGCATCAGGTCCTCGCATTGCCGCACACACGCCTGCGCGGTGGACGCGTCAGCGGCCGGCATCGCCATCTGCAGTACTTCAGCCGGAATCACGACGGCAGTACGCGGTGACGACGTGTCGATTTCGATTGTCAGACCCGGAAATTCGAGGCGCTCGATCGGTAGCTCGATACCGGGAACCTCGACCGTGAGCACGACGTCGCCTTCGAGTTGCCCGATGAGCAACGGCGCCAGATTGGTGATCGCGAACAAGTCCCGTTCGAGCATGAACTCCCGCACATCGGCAGGAACGTGGCTGTTGTCGAACTCGATCACCGCGCCATCGTCGGTGTCGTGGCGGGTCAGACGTAGAAAGGTCGACGACAACGTCGCGTAGCGGCATGCGACGTTGATCGCGTCGCCGATGGTCGGGCTGGCCAGCAAGGCGTACCCCAGGATCCCGGTGTTGGCGAAGTTGTACTGCAACCCGACGTCACGTGCGAAGTCGTGCGGATCATCAACGCCGACAATGATATTGCGCACGATTTGGAGTTCCTGGCCGGCTTGCACCTCGGTCGCATTGTCCTCGATGTCGGCAACCGTCAGATCGGTGTCGGCAAGGCATACGGCCGCGGCGATGTCGTGTATCCGCGCCGCTTCCAGCAGATGCCGGCAGGTCGCCGCGGGCCGCGGAACGTCCCATTCGGCATTCTGCCGGTCTTCGCTGGACACCGACGGGTCCGTCATGTGTCCGAACGTATCAAATTGGCGTCCGTACGAGTCATTCCAGCGGTGATCGGCAATTCGTAGTGTCAGTGCATGTCACTGGAAACGACCCTTCCCCGGCCGACACCGTTGCCGCTCAAAGCGGTTCCGCGCCTTTTGCGAACCGCCCGCCGCGACATCGTGCCCGCGCTCAACGTCCTGTTCGAAGAAACCGGGTCGCCGGCCAGGCTGACCGTGCCGGGTGTGGTCGACCTGGTGCTCATCGACCAACCCCGAGACGTCGACCAGGTTCTGGTGCGCAAGCAGGATGTCTACGTCAAAGGCCAGGAGTACGACGTGCCGGCGCTCGGTCTGCGTCGCGGCCTGGTGACCAGTCGCGGCGAACGATGGAAACGCGACCGCGGCATGCTCAATCCCATGTTCGCCCACCGTCATCTCGATGTGTTCACCGACGCCATGGTGTCCCACACGAACGCCATGCTGGACGACTGGTCGGAACACAGCGATGACAGCCGCGTTGACGTGGCGCACGAAATGATGGTTGTCGCACTGCAAATCGCGGCGGACACGATGTTCGGTACGCAATTGTCCGACGACGAGGTGGCCACCATCGGCGAAGGCCTCACCGAGGTACTGGAAGACATGGTCCGGGTCGGCAATTCAGGGGTTACCTGGCTGCTGCAAGCGATACCCGGCGTGGACATGGCGACCGCTGCCGGTGCCCATTGGCGCGCCCGTCGCATCGCGCGTCACCTCCGCGAACTCGACGCGATCATCGGAAAACGGATCGACGCCCGTGCCCCGAACACCACCGCGCCGCCGAACGACTTTCTCGGCGTCGTGCTTGCGGCCCGCGACGATGCCACCGGACAACGCCTGACTCGCGCAGAAGTACTAGAGCAGTCGGCGACCTTCCTGGCTGCCGGGCACGAGACGACGGCGACCGCGATGGCGTGGTTGTGGCACCTGTTGTCGCAGAACACCGAAGCACGAGATCGCATGCTCGACGAAGTCGACACCGTTCTGCAGGGCCGCGCACCGACGTTCCACGACTTCGACCGTCTGCCGTGGACCAAGGCGTGCTTTTCCGAGGCGATGCGCATTCATCCGCCGGTGTATCTGTCGATGCGCAGGGCCACCGTGGACGACGACCTCAACGGCTATCGCATCAAGCAGGGCACGATCGTCGTCGTACTGACGCATCGACTGCACCGTAACCCGGACTTCTGGCCGGAACCGGAGCGGTTCGACCCCAACCGATTTCTGGCCGACGCAGCAGCGACCCGACCCAAGGGCGCCTACCTGCCGTTCGGCGGCGGCCGACGGGTCTGCATAGGCTCGCAGTTCGCCATGCTGGAAGCCACCATGATCGCGGCGACGACGAGCCAGCGGTTCGTGTTGGACGCCGCTCCCGGCCATCGGGTTGTCGAGGAAGGCTTCACCACGCTGCGCCCGAAAGGCGGCCTGCCGATGGTGATTCGACGCAGGAGTGACATACCGAACCGGGTGACGGCGTGAAAGAACGGGTCGCGGTAAGCGGGCGCACCGCGGTGATCAGCGGAGCCGCGTCGGGCATCGGTCGCGCACTCGCGGTGCGCCTGACCGGGCGCGGCTGCGCCCTGGCGCTGACCGACTGGGACGAGGCCGGGTTGAAAGAGACCGCCGGAATGATCGACGGACCAGTGCTGTGCCGCGTTCTCGACGTTCGCGACCGCGAGGCCCAACTAGCGTGGGCCGACGACGTGATGGCGTGGGCTCCGACCCCGCTGGGCGTCGTCGTGAACAACGCCGGCGTGGTGTTCACCCAGTGGGCAGCGCGGGCCGACTATGACGACGACAAGTGGCTGATGGATATCAACTTCTGGGGAGTCGCCCACGGCACCCGGGCGTTTCTGCCGCATCTGATCGGTCAAGGGTCAGGTGCGGTCGTCAATCTCTCCAGCATTTTCGGCTTGTGCGCCTTCCCCAGCCAAAGCGCCTACTGTGCCGCGAAATTCGCCGTCCGCGGCTACACCGAAGCCGTGCGCCAGGAACTGCACGGCACCGGGGTTCGGGCGATCACGGTGCACCCGGGCGGCGTCCGCACGCCGATCACCCGCAACGGCAGAGTCAGAGTCGATCCGTTGGGAGATCCCGACCTCGAGGAAGTTCCACCGCAATTTCGCGGCCATCGCGTTAACGTCGCCGGACAAGGCCGCCGAGGTCATTCATCGCGGCGTCGTCCGCGGGCCGCGCCCGGATCATGGTCGGGCTCGACGCACGGTTGACCTACCTCGGCGCCACACTGATGCCCACCCGCTACGCCGACGTCCTGCGAGTCGCGTCGCCACTGACCCGTGGAGTTCTGCAGCGCCTCAGCCGCTAAGGCCGTTCGGCGGCGGCCCGGGCGTGATAGGCATCCCGGGTAGCGGTGTCGACTGCGAGGTAGGCCTGCTCGGTCCGAGTCACTCTGCCGAGGAATCGGCGTGGCCGTTCCGGGATGAAAAGCGCGGTACGCAAAACGAATTGAAGTCGGCGTGGGACATACGAGATAGCCCGATTGCTTCGGACGGCCGCGACCACCGCCGCGGCTATGTGTTCGGGCTCGACGGAGACGAAGTTCTCCACCGCCCGGGGAAGCTGCATCGCCGGCCGAGAGTTCGGTGTGAACCACACCCGGAAGGATTGCGCAGACCTGAATTCTGTGCGGGCGCAGTTCTTCACGCAATGCATAGGTCAAGCCCACGACACCGAATTTCGTCGCGCAGTAGGTAGCAACGCCCGGGAAGCCGCCGACGCCGGCCATCGACGCCACGTTGACGATGGTTCCGCCACCGCGCCGGATGAAGCGCTCTGCCGCCAGCTTGCAACCCAGGATCACGCCGCGCAGGTTGATGTCGATCATCTTGTCTTCCGCGGCCGATGATTCGTCGACGAACTCTCCGGTGAGCATGACCCCGGCGTTGTTCACCACGACGTCGAGCGGACCGAGGATACGCACCGCATCGTCGAGGAACGCCGAGAAGGATTCCGGGACCGTCACATCGAGCGGGCGCGCGACCACGTTGCCGCAAATATCGGCGGCCACACGAGTGGCCAGATCGGCATCGAGGTCTCCGATCGCCACCTTGGCGCCTGCGGCCGCAAAGGCTTTCGCGGTGGCAAGACCGATGCCCCGCGCGCCGCCGGTGATCGCCACGACCCGTCCGTCCAATGCTGCCATCATCGTGCTCCCACTAACGTGTTGATGTCGTAATCGTTGACGTCGGGCGTCGCCGCGAGCCGCTGCCGGTACGCATTCGGCGTCCACGGCCACAATTCGGGGAGTCCGTCGGCACCCAGATACCAACTGGTGCAACCGGATGCCCACACCGTGCCCGGCATGGCACGGCGCATGCTCGCATTGAAGTCATCCGTGGCGTGCCGGGTGGGTGCGACGTTGTCGAATTCGCCTGTGCGCCAGCGCTGGATCCAGGCGAGGATGTGCCCGGCCTGCGCCTCGGCGATTGCGGTCAGCGAGTAGTTGCCGACCGGGCTGTGCGGGCCCATCAGCATGAAGAAATTCGGGAATCCCGGCAATGCCACGCCCAGGTGCGCCCTGGGCCCTTCGTCCCACAACTGCTGGATGGTCAGGCCGTCGCGACCTACCAACGACATCGGTCGCATGAAGGCATGTGCGTCGAAGCCGGTGGCCAGGACGATCGCGTCCAACTCGTGCAAAGTCCCGTCGGCGGTAACGATTCCGCGATGTTCGACGTGGTCGATTGCGGAATCGACCAGGTTGACGTTGTGGCGTTGCATGGCGGGATAGAAGCCTGCTGACATGATCAGCCGCCGGCACATCGGCTGATAGTCCGGCGTCAGGCGGCGCCGCAGATCGGCGTCACGGACCGATCGCAGGTTGGCCCGGCACAGGCCGCTCATCAAGCGACGGCGCCACCCGGGCTTGACCAACGCGCGAGCCAGCCACTCGAAGACCAAATGGTAGACGTAATAGGCCATTCTGCTCAGCGTCGGCACCCTCCGGTGCATCGGGCCCGACCACCGGCGATAGTGCGGATTGGGCAGCGGCAGAATCCATTGCGCGCTGCGCTGGAACAAGTCGAGGCGGGCAGCGGTATCGGCCAGCCCGCAGATGATCTGCACTCCGGTCGAGCCGGTTCCGATGATGGCGACCCGCTTGCCCGCCGTATCCACCGCATGGTCCCAGCGCGCGGAATGCATGACGGAACCGCCGAATTCGGTCAGGCCGTTGATTGCCGGCGTGCGGGGTTCGCGCAGGACGCCGGTTGCCGCGATCAGGAAGTCATGTGTCAAATGGTCCCCAGCGGACGTGGTGAGGTACCAGCGGCCTTCGGCGAACCGGGCGTCGACGACGTCGACACCGAAGCGGATGACCTCCGTCAGCGCGTACTCATCGGTCAATCGACGGAAGTACTCGAAGATCTCCGCGCCCGGCGAGAACAACCTCGTCCAGCGCGGATTCATCGCGAAGGTGAACTGGTAGAAGCGTGACGGCACGTCGCAGGACAACCCCGGATAGGTGTTGTCGCGCCAGGTTCCGCCCACGTCGTGAGACTTCTCGTAGATCGTGACGTCGGTGATGCCGGCTTGACGCAACACGATGGCCTGACAGAGCCCGGACATGCCGGCGCCGACGATGCCCACGGACGGTTGTCGTTGCATCATCAGCGCGCTCCCTCGTCGTCGGCGGCGCGCACAGCCCGGCGAATGCCCGGCAGCCTTGCCAGTAAACGGTCCGCGAGGAACAGCAGCGGCCGTAAGTCGAGCATCGGCGCGACCCACCGGGGCGCATACACCCGTCGCGCACGCCGCTCGATTCCCGCAGTGATGGCCGAGGCAGCAACCTCGATCGGCGCGAGTTTGCCCAGCGGCCCGGGTAATACGACGGCCAGTCCGGACCGGGTCAGCATCTGATCGGCCAGCCCGGTGTCGATCAACCCGAAATATGCGATGCCGACACCGACTCCGTCAGCGGCGACCTCGATGCGCGCCGCGCGCACCATGGACTCGACGCCCGCCTTCGACGCCACATATGCGCTCACCAGCGGTCCCGGAATGACCGCCGCGATCGAGGCCACCACCATCACGTAGCCACCGCTTCTCTTGAGATACGGCAGCGCGGCGTGGAGCGTATGGAATGCACCGACCAGGTTGACGTCGATGACCTGGCGCCACTCGGCGGGATCGACTGCCGCGACAGTGGATCCCGGTCCGGCGATGCCGGCGTTAGCCACCACGACGTCTATCGTCCCGAATTGCTGCACAGCAGCCACACATGCCGCTTGCACAGATTCCGCCGATGTGACGTCAGCCTCGAATGCCACTGCGGGAGACCCAAGTTCGTCTGCCAGCCGTTGCACGCCGGGCAGATCGCGATCGAGTAGCGCGACCCGCGCGCCGGCGGCGGCGAGGTCGCGCGCCACCTGCGCGCCGATACCGTGTGCGGCACCGGTGATCACCACGACTTTGTGGCTCAGATTGCGACTCACTCTCATGACACTAGGCCCGCCACGAGCGAAAACGAATGAGAAAAGCAGACACTGATTTGACACCTTCAGACATGGCGCCGGCCCTCCTTCGCCTATGTGCCGGTGAGCTGCCTTCGCAGCACCTTGCCAGTCTCGTTGCGCGGCAACTGCTTGACGAAAACCACGTCGCGCGGGATCTTGTGGCGGGCCAGATGGGCGCGGACGTGCGACTTGACGGCGTCGGCATCCAAGCCGGATTCAGGTCGACTGACCACATAGGCGGCGAGCCGTTTCCCGAAATCGGCATCGTCGACGCCGACCACCGACGCCTCGACGACGTCGGGATGATCGGCAAGGAGATTCTCCACCTCCAGTGGGAAGACGTTCTCGCCGCCGGACACGATCATGTCGTCGTCGCGACCGTCGATGAACCACAGGCCGGTTTCGTCGAAGTGCCCGGTGTCGCCGCTGGACAGCAGCCCGTCGACGATCTCTTTCTTACCGCCGTCGGTGTAGCCGGTGAAACTCAGACCGCTGGACACGAACACGGTTCCGACCTTGCCGGGTTCGGTGACCTTGCGGCGATTCTCGTCGTAGATGGCCACCGTACAACCAACCGGCGGGCGACCGACTGTGCCTGGGGCACGGTGCAATTCATCCGGCGTGGCCACGGCGGCAACGGCCACTTCGGTGGATCCGTACAGGTTGTAGAGCACAGCGCCGAACGCGTCATGGGTGCGGCGGCAAAGGTCGGGAGACAGTGCGGAGCCCGCAGCGAAAAGCACTGTCAGCGAGGAGGTGTCGTACTTCGCCAGAACATCGGGCCCGAGGTCCAGGATGCGTTGCAGCATCGTCGGTACCAGCACCACCGCGCCGACGCGATACTTGTCGATCGCCTTCAGCGTCGCCTCTGGATCGAAGCGGCGCGTCATCACGACACGGTTGCCCAGTGCCAGACCAGCGGCGCAGGTCGCCAAACCGGTCGCATGAAACAGCGGCGCGGCAATGTAATAGGCGGCGTCGCGCGGCCAGGGAATCCGATCGAGGAGCTGCGCAGACTGCGACGGGTCGATCTTGTTGCGCGGCACACCTTTCGGGGTACCGGTCGTTCCGCTGGTCAGCAAAGCCATTCCGCCCGGCTGTCGAGGTGCGGGCAGCGGCGTCGTCGATTGATTGTCGATCAACTCGTGCTGCCGGCTACTGGTGAAGCGCAGGGTCTCCGGCGGCAGCGTGGTCAGGATGTCCTCGAACTCGTCGTCGACCAGAATGCAGCTGACGTTCTCCCGGGCCGACACATCCGCCAGTTGCGGGCCGGCGAAGCCGGTGTTCATCAGCACCGTCCGGACCCCGATTTTGTTCGCCGCGCTGACGGTCACCATCACGTCGCGGCTGTTGCGATGCAATGTCGCGATCACCGCGCCAGGCCGAATCCCCTTGGCCACCAGGCCACGTGCCAACGCGTTCGACGCCTGGTCGAGTTCACCGAAGCTGACGGTGCCGCGGTCGTCGGTGATCGCGGGTGAGTTCCCGTAACGGGCTGCCGTGTGGCCGAGCAGTCCGCCGAACGCTCCGTGGCGGCGGATCGCCAGGAAAGCCCGCACCGCCTCGTCGGGTCGACGTACGTCGACCATTCCGCGGCGCGCCAGTACTCGTGCGGCGGTCAATCGGTCGCGTATGTCGGCCAGGCGGGAGAGGTTCACGCGGTGTTGGCCTCGGCGATCGAAGTACGCAGAAATTGGCCGGCGACCTGCAAGCTGGTGAGCCCACCTTCGCGCGGCCAGAGCCAATAGCCGTGCATCAGACCCGGCCACAACTGCTCGTCGCAGCGACCGCCCAATTCGACCACCTGCTTGGTGAAAGCCTCGGCATCGGCGCGCATGACTTCCCTTGACCCGAAGTGTATTTGGATCGGTGGCAAATTGGACAGGTCGGCATTCAGCAGATTCAGCCGCGGATCTTGATCGTCGTGATTCCCGACGTATAACGCCACGGCACGTTTTGCCGTGCGTGGATCCAGCGGCTGGCTGCGGACCCGCGGGTCAGCAATACAGGCCCGGTATGACGGATCGATGAGCGGGCCGAACAGCGCGAGCGCCGCCGGTGCCGGCAACCCTTCGCTGCGCAGTCGCACGGCGAGAGCGACCGCGAGGTGCCCACCGGCCGAGTCCCCCGCGACGACGATCTTCGCCGGATCGTGTCCCTGCGCCAACAGCCAACGATAGGCGGCGAAAGCATCGTCTTCGGCTGCAGGAAAAGGATGTTCCGGCGCGAGGCGGTAGTCCACGGTGAAGGTCGGCATGCCGGAGTATTCAGACAGATGCGAAGCGAACCCGCGGTGAGTACGCGACGAGCACACCAGGTAGCCGCTGCCGTGCAGGACCAAGACCACGCCGGCTGCGTCTGCGGTGTCCTGGGCCTCACGGCCCCACACCCACTCTCCCCGAACCGGCCCGGAGACCTGCTTGACCCGGACGCCCGGCGCCACCGGGGCGGTGCGGGCGATCAGGTAGTCGGCCGCTGGGCGCAGCCCGGTGAACAACCACTGTTGTGAGACGAGAACGTTGAGCATGATGCTAAGGGTCAGCCGCGAGACAGGAACGTAGGTCATTCGGTCGACCAAGGTCATGGTTCTGCGCCGCAGCACCTTTGCCGTCGCCCGCCCACCCATCAGGCGAGCAGACCCTTGGCGATGTGGGTCACCTGCACTTCGTTGCTTCCGGCGTAGATCATCAACGACTTCGCGTCACGGGCCAGTTGCTCGACGCGGTACTCAGCCATGTAGCCGTTACCGCCGAACAGCTGTACGGCGTCCATCGCGACGTCGGTGGCCGCCTCCGAGGAGTACAGCTTGATGGCCGATGCCTCGGCCAGCGACGGCATCTTGCCGGCTTGCGCTTTCTCCAGGGTTTGGAACACCATGTTCTGCACGTTAATCCGGGCGACTTCCATCTTGGCCAACTTGAGCTGAATCAGCTGGAATTGCCCGATGTTCTTGCCCCACAACGTGCGGGTTTTGGCGTAGTCGATGCACAGTCGGTGGCACTCGTTGATGATGCCCAGGGACATCAGCGCAACGCCGATCCGTTCGGCGGAGAAGTTGGCCCGTGCGCTCTCCCGCCCGTCTCCCTCGGTGTGGCTCTCGCTCTCGCCGAGCAGACGATCGGGCGACAGGCGGACGTTGTCGAAGAACAATTCCCCGGTGGGCGACGACATCATGCCCATCTTCTTGAACGGCTTGCCCTGCGCCAAACCCTCCATGCCGGCGTCCAGCACGAAGGTCAGCACCGGTCGGTTGCGCTTGTCTGCGGAGCCGTCGTCGAGCTTTGCGTAGACGACCATCACGTCGGCGTACGGGCCGTTGGTGATGAACGTTTTCTGCCCGGTGAGGAGGTAGTCGTCCCCATCACGCTTGACCGTGGTCTTCATGCCACCGAACGCGTCGGAGCCGGAATCGGGCTCGGTGATCGCCCACGCCGCGATCTTCTCCAGCGTCATGAGTTCTGGCAGCCAGCGCTCCTTTTGGGCGAGCGTGCCGCGGCTCATGATCGTCGCAGCGCCCAGACCGAGGCTGACGCCGACCGTGCTGAGCAGGCCGAGGCTGACCCCGGCGAGCTCGGAGATCAGCACGGCGGCCATCGACCCTTGTGCGCCCAGGCCGGCGAACCCACCGCCGGATGATTTCTTCCCGGTATCCTTATCGCCCTTGCCTTCCTGCTTGGCCCGCTCCTTATCGAGCATCGTCTTGACCGCTTCCGCGGCCATCACGTCGAGACCGAACTCGCTGAACAGCTTGCGCGCAATCGGATACGGCGGAATCTCGCCGGTCTCCAGCGCATCGAGGTGCGGGCGGATCTCCTTGTCGATGAATCCGCGGATGGTGTCCCGCATGATCAGGTCGGTGTCGGACCATTCGAACATGTTGCGCTCCTTGGTTACTGCGGCAGCCGGGTGGCGATGTCGTCGATCAGCCAGAGACCGTTGGTCTCGATCGTGTCTACGTCATGCCATCCCGACAGCGACGAAATCGCTCCACCCTGAACCGCATACACCTTGCCGGTGATCGGGCACTTGTCGGTTGCCAGATAGGCCACCAGCGGCGAGATATTGGCGGGGCTGAACAGGTCGAGCTCACCCTCTTCGGGCTCCGACATCAACGCACCCATGCCGGGCGTCGCCAGGGTGAGCCGGGTGCGGGCGATCGGCGCGATCGCGTTGACGCGCACGCCGTAGCGCTCCAGTTCTTCGGCGGCGATCAGCGTCAGTGCGGCGATGCCGGCCTTGGCCGAGCCGTAGTTGGCCTGGCCCGCATTCGGCAACGTCACACCGGAACCCGACGCCGTGTTGATCACCGCGGCGTTGGGCTGATCGCCCGCCTTCGACTGAGCTTTCCAATACGCGGCCGCGTGGTGCAGCATCGCGAAGTGCCCCTTCAGGTGGACCGCGATTACCGCGTCCCACTGGGCTTCCTCCATGCCGGCGATGAACGAGTCACGCAGAATGCCGGCGTTGTTGACCAGGATGTCGAGGCCACCGAACTCGTCGATCGCCTGCTGCACAGCGCTTTCCGCGCCCGCCCAGGTGGAGACGTTCTCGGTGTTGACGACGGCCGTGCCGCCGGCGGCTTTGATCTCCGCGGCCACGTCGTGGGCCGGGCCGGTGTCGGCGCCCTCGCCCTCGTTGCTGCCGCCGAGATCGTTGACGACGATCTTGGCGCCCTCCCTGGCGAATAGCAATGCGTGTTCGCGGCCGATGCCGCGGCCCGCACCGGTGATGACCGCCACGCGGCCCTCTAATGCACCCATTGTTCTGTCAGACTCCTCGTGTCAGTCGGCCAGTACGGCCAGGCCGTCGGTGATGACGAAATCATCGCCGCGGGCCGTTTCGAAGGCATAGCTTGTGGTTCCGTTGCCGCTGCCGATCTTCCAGATCCTGGTTTCCAGGTCGTCGCCGGGAATCACCGGCTTGGAGAAGCGCACTGCAAACCGCTTGAGCCGGTTGACATCCGAATCGGCCAACTCGGTCAGCACCGCCCACGACGTGAACGCCATGGTGCACAGCCCGTGCGCGATGATCCCGGGCAGACCGGCGCTGACGGCCACCTCTTCGTCGAGGTGAATCGGCATCGGGTCGCCCGCCGCCGGCGAGTAGCGGAACGTCTGGTCGGTGTCGACGTGCTGCACCACCTTGGCCGCCGGCGCCTGGTCGCGGAGCAAGGCGGCGAACTTGTGCTCCGGGCTCAGGTCGCCGATCGTCTTGTTCACCGTCATGCCACGCACGAATGTGGTGACATACTGCTCGTTGACCAGTTCGCCGTCCTCGGTGCGACATTCGAGCACGATCGCCGCCCGGGTGCCCTTCTCCAGCCCCTGGTATCCGATCATCTTGCCGCGCGAGACCAGCTTGTCGCCGGGGCGGATCGGCCGATGGAAGTGAAAGTCTTGCTCGCCGTGCACGACTCGCGGGATCGCCTCGACCGGCATCACGTCTACCGCCGGGGTCAGCAGCGCCTCGAACACCGGGACGATCGCGAACACCGGCGGCGCAACGTCCCCTCTGCGGTGCGCATCGATCGGGTCGTTGGTGGCGGCCGCGTACTCGGCCAGCCGCTCCCGGCTGACCTCGAACCGCTCCTCGTCGGTCCAGCGGTCCAGGCCCGAGTCGTCGAATTCCAGCGTCTCGGTCATGCTCACGCCGATGCCGACGCCAGCGCGTCGAGCTGGTCGAGCGTCTTATCGAGTTGCTTGACGCCGTCCTTCTCTACGGCCTTACCCAACGCGCCCTTGATCATGGCGCCCTCGAAGTCACCGAAAACGGTGAATTTCGAACCACTCTCGGCCGGGTCGATGGTGAAGGTGAATTTGGCCTTGACGCCGGCCATGCCGGTACCGGCAAGCACAAGCGACCGCGGCGCGTCGACCTGCTCGATGGTCCATTCGATCTTGTTGGCCATTCCGAGCATGACGATCTTGGCAGTCAGCTTGGCGCCCTCGGTCAGCGTGTCGGGCGGGCCTTCGAGCCACTTCTCGTGCACGGTGAACCATTTGTCCCAGTTGGCCAGGTCGCTGACGGTGCCCCACAAGGCTTCCGGGTCGGCGGCCAGTTCTCGGGTGGCTTCGATGTGTCCCATGGTTTTTCCCTTTCGTACGTTGTTGTGGTGATCAGCGCTCGGCGCGTTGGTACGCGGTGACGACGGCCGCGCCGCCCAGTCCGATGTTGTGTTGCAGTGCGGCGGTGACGTTGTCGACCTGCCGCTTGTCCGCGGTACCTCGCAGCTGCCAGGTGAGCTCTGCGCATTGCGCCAAGCCGGTGGCCCCCAACGGGTGCCCCTTGGAGATCAGCCCGCCGGACGGGTTGACCACCCACCGGCCGCCATAGGTGACGTCGCCGTTGTCGATCAGCTTCGGCGCCTCACCCTCGGCGCACAGTCCCAAGGCTTCGTAGAGCAGCAACTCGTTGGCCGAGAAGCAGTCGTGCAACTCGATGACCTGAAACTCCTCGGGCCCCAGGCCGGACTGGTCGTAGACCCGTTGCGCGGCTTGCACATTCATGTGAAAACCGATCAGGCCCTTGCAGGTGCCGTCGAAGCTGTTTCTGAAGTCGGTCGTCATGGACTGCCCGACGATCTCCACCGCCTGACCCGCCAGATTGTGCTTGTCGACGAACGCCTCCGAGGCCAGGATCGCCGCGCCGGACCCGTCGGAGGTGGGCGAGCATTGCAGCTTGGTCAACGGGTCGTAGATCATCCGCGCGCCCAGGATGTCGTCCAGCGAGTAGGACTCCTGGAACTGCGCGTACGGGTTGTTGACCGAGTGCTTGTGGTTCTTGTAACCGATCTTGGCGAAATGCTCTGCTGTGCTGCCGTATTGCTGCATGTGCTCGCGGCCGGCCGCTCCGAACATCCACGGCGCCGGCGGGAACAGCACCTCGGAGATTTCGGCCATCGCCAGAATGTGCTTTTCCATCGGGTTGGTGCGGTCGTCGTAGGTCGACTCCAGCGAACCCGGCTTCATCTTCTCGAAGCCCAGCGCAATCGTGCAGTCGGCGAGCCCGCCGCGAATAGCTTGTGCGGCAAGGTACAACGCCGTCGAGCCGGTCGAGCAGTTGTTGTTGACGTTGACGATCGGGATTCCGCTGAGGCCCAACTCGTAGAGTGCCCGCTGGCCCGACGTCGACTCGCCGTAGACGTAACCGACATAGCCCTGCTCGACGGCGGCGTAGTCGATGCCGGCGTCTTCGAGCGCCTTGGTACCGGACTCGCGCGCCATGTCCGGGTAGTCCCAGTTCTCCCGGCGGCCCGGCTTCTCGAACTTCGTCATCCCTACGCCGATGACATAGACCTTGTTTGACATCACGCTCCCTGTCGAACTGACTTATTCTGATTACAAAACATACACACCTGATTGTATCTTTGCAACGGCGCTGCGTCGGGCACCTTTCGCGCACAACGAGATCAGAACTCAGTCCAGCGAGTCGGCGGTCAACAGGCCGTCGACAACAATGCGCAGTTGCTCGCAGGCCCGGTCCCAGCGCCGCCGTGCACGGTCGCTGTCGCGGTCGACGAAACTGGCCAGCAGGATCCCCCGCAGCGCGTCCATCGCGGTGTAGACGAAGTTGCGCAGATCCTTGCGCGCAGCGTGATCGGGCACCAGTTGCGCGATCGCCGAGATCAGGGTGCTGTTGACCAGCGGCTCGACTCGTTCGATGTGGGCGGCCAGCACCGAGTCAGTGCGCGCCGCGACCCAAAGTTCAACGGTTGCAACAAACATCGGACCTTGGTGCGCCTCCCAGAGGAACTCCAGCACCGTCGACACCGGATCGGTACTGGCCTCCATGCGGCCGAACTCGCGCATCGCGGCTTGCACCCGTTGCTGCGCGAGGTGCTCGATGGCGGCGACCACAAGATCCTCTTTGGCGCGGAAATGGTGGATCTGCGCCCCGCGGGTGACGCCGGCGCGTTCGGCGACACGCGGCGTGGTCGTCCCGGCGTAGCCGTAGGTGACCAGGCACTCGATGGTGGCGTCGAGCAGGCGGGTACGCATGGCGGCACTGCGCTCGGCCTGGGTGCGCCTGACCCGCCGCTCGTTGACTTCCGCCATGTCGTCTACCGCTTCTACCTTCCGAGGCAACTTACGTTCTATACAGAATGTTACTGGACGATGCCCGGTTTGGTGGCGTTACAGGTTGGCCGGCCGGATGACGACCACCGACTTCGTCCTGGAACCCTCGTCGCGTAGGAGTGCGATGACGTGGTCGTCGGCGGCATGTGCGGCGTAGATGCCGTCGATGCCCGCCGGATTGAGGGCGCGGCCGTTGGCGACCGAGTCGACCTCGTCATCGGAGAGTTGCCGGTGCGGGAACAACTGGAGGCACGCGTCGTCCAACGTCACGCTCAGATCGGGCGCCTCGGCCAGTTCGTCGAGGGAGCGGGCTTGGTGTATCCCGAACCGGCCGACCCTGGTGCGGCGCAACGCGGTCAAGTGACCGCCCACCCCGAGGGTCGCGCCGACGTCGCGGGCGAGTGCACGAATGTAGGTTCCCGACGAACAGTCGACCTCGACGTCGACGTCGACGAGTTCGTCATGGCGGCGCGTGGCCAGCATCTCGAACCGGTCGATGCGCACCGGCCGGGCGGCCAGTTCCACGGGGCGGCCTTCGCGGACCAGCCGGTAGGCGCGTTGGCCATCGATCTTGATCGCGCTGACCGCCGACGGCACCTGCGCGATGTCCCCGCGCAATCCGGCGATCGCCGACTCGATCGCCTCCTCGGTCACACCGAGAGCCGAAACCTGTTGGGAGATATCGCCTTCTGCGTCCTCGGTCGACGTGGACTGGCCGAGCCGAATGGTGGCCGCGTAGGACTTCGAGGTTTCCGTGACCAGGCCGAGGATCTTGGTCGCCCGCTCGATTCCGATTACCAGCACCCCGGTGGCCATCGGGTCCAGCGTCCCGGCGTGCCCCACCCTGCGGGTCTTGAAGATGCGCCGGCACCGGCCCACGACGTCATGACTCGTCATACCGGCCGGCTTGTCGACGATGACAAGACCGGGGTTCATAGCGTGATCGCCGTCAGTACCAAGTCGCGGTCCACCGACCACCTGCCGGCCAGGGTGCTCAGCGGCGGGCCCGAGAGCGTGTCTCCGTCGATCAGGATCGCCGACTCGAAATCCCCGGTCGAGCCCGAGTCGTCGACGGTGAAGGTGATGTGCGCATCCTCGAATCCGAGCCAGCGCTTGGTCAGCGGGAACCACGCTTTATACGTCGCCTCTTTGGCGCAGAACAGGATTCGATCCCAGTGCATACCGGCCGGCAACGCCGTCATCTCGGTACGCTCGGCCGGCAAGCTGATCGCGTCGAGCACGCCGTCGGGCAGCACGTCGTGCGGTTCGGCATCCACACCCAGGGAGCGGACCGCACCGGCACGTCCCACCACCGCGCCGCGGAAGCCCGCCGTGTGGGTAATGCTGCCCACCACACCGTCGGGCCAGCACGGTTCACCCTTCTCCCCCTTGAGGATGGGAACCGGCGCGAATCCGAGCTCGCCGAGCGCGATTCGCGCGCAGTACCGGACGGTGATGAACTCGTTGCGCCGCTTGGCCACCGACCGCTCGATCAGCGGCTCCTCTTCGGCCATCGGTGTCAATCCCGGTGGGTCGGAATACAACTCGGCGAAGGCCAGGTCACCGGTGCTGGGCAGCACGGCAGACATCAAGGTGTTCAGGGGCATCGCGACTACCGCTGCCGCAACCGGTCGCGGAACTGCTGGGCCTGGGCCTTCATCTCCGGCGTGATGACGAAGTGCCCGCCGAAGTCGTTGAGATAGCCGGGTGCGTACTGCGGGTCGGGCAGGATCTGCCGCAGCCAGCTGTACGGCTTGCGGCGCCGCCACTCGCGCGGGTAGCCCACCGACACCTCTTCGAAGCGGACGTCGTCATACCAGGTGGTCCGCGGAATGTGCAGATGTCCGTAGACCGAGCACACCGCGTTGTAGCGGGTGTGCCAATCCGCGGTCTCGGTAGTGCCGCACCACAGCGAGAACTCCGGCAGGAACAACGCGTCGCAGGGCTGGCGAACCATCGGGAAATGGTTGACGAGCACGGTCGGGTTTATCCAGTCCAGGTCGTCGAGTCGCTTGCGGGTGGCGGCGACGCGCTCATGGCACCAGGCCTCGCGCGTCGCGTACGGATCGGGCTTCAGCAGGAACTCGTCGGTGCACACCACGTTGCGTTCCCGGGCGATCGCCAGCCCTTCGGCCTTCGTCGCCGCGCCGCGGGGCAGGAACGAGTAGTCGTACAGCAGGAACATCGGCACGATGGTCGCCGGGCCGCCCCGCTCGGTCCAGACCGGGAACGGGTGCTCGGGACTCACGACGCCCAGCTCGTCGCAGATGTTGACCAGGTAGTCGTAGCGGTCCCGCCCGAAGAGCTGCATCGGGTCTTTGTTGGTGGTCCACAGCTCGTGGTTGCCGGGCACCCAGATCACCTTCGCGAAGCGCCGGCGCAGCAGGTCCAGCGCCCAACGGATCTCGTCGGTCCGCTCGGCGACATCGCCGCACACGATCAGCCAGTCGTCCGGCGTCGACGGATGCAACGACTCGGTGACGGGCTTGTTGCCGACGTGGCCGGTGTGCAGATCCGATACCGCCCACAGCGTCGGCTGCCGTGCGGTCGGGGGCTGCTGCCCATGTTCTTGCGAAGCCACGACTGTCTAGCCTAGCGATCCCGCCGACGAAACCCGGGCGCGGCAGACTAGAACAGGTTCTCGTTTACTCTGTGGCGGCGCGGGTGTGACTTGTAAACTCCCCGCAGTAGCCGGTCCACGTCGGCCTATCAACAGCGAGGGGGTGTCATGGTCGCCAAGCTGCGCCTGCTTGCGGCGTTCACTGCCCTGTTCACGGCCGTCGTCGTGGTGTGGCAGAGCGCTCCGCCGGCTACGTCCGGCGCGCCCGCGGTGCAATTGCGGTCCACGGCAGCGCCGATGGAGCCGGCCACCACGATGAAGAGCCCGATCGTGGCCACCACCGACCCGAGCCCCTTCGACCCCTGCCGGGACATCCCGTTCGACGTGGTCCAGCGGCTGGGCCTGGGCTTCACCCCGCCGATCCCCGAAGAGGGACTGCGCTGCCATTTCGATGCGGGTAACTACCAGCTGGCGGTCGAACCGATCGTCTGGCGCACGTACGCCCAGTCGCTGCCGGCCGACGCCGTCGAGACGACCATCAACGGCCACCGCGCTGCGCAGTGGTGGAACCTGAAGCCGACGTACCACAACAGCTACTTCTACTTCTCCTGCATGGTGGCCTTCAAAACCAGCTACGGGATCATCCAGCAGTCGCTCTTCTACTCGACGATCTACTCCAGCCCGGACGTCGACTGCCCGGCCACCAACCTGCAGCGCGCCAACGAGCTTTCGCCGTACTACAAGTTCTAGGCCCGCTGTCGCCATAACCTGATCCGGTGACGACCACCTCCGAACGGCCCGCCGGGTCGATGCTGCGCACCTTGCCCCGACGACTCGTCAATCGCGCTCTCACTCGGACCTTGAAGCTGCCGGCGCCAACCACGAAATACACCGTCAGCGAGGCCAGGGTCCCGATGCGCGACGGGGTCGAGCTGATCGCCGATGTCTACCAGCCCACCGGTGACGTCGTCGGCACTCTGCTGGCCCGCGGTCCTTACGGCCGCGCATTCCCGTTCTCGCTGGTGTTCGCCGACCTGCATGCCGCCCGTGGCTATCGGGTGATTCTGCAAAGCGTGCGAGGCACATTCGGCTCCGGCGGGGACTTCTCCCCCATGGTCAACGAGGCGGCCGACGGCGCCGACACGGTCGAGTGGATGCGACGCCAGCCGTGGTGGGAAGGCCGCTTCGCCACCATCGGGATTTCGTATCTGGGGTTCACCCAGTTCGCGCTGCTGCAGGATCCGCCACCTGAGTTGGTCACCAGCGTGATCATCGCGGGCCCGCACGACATGGGCCTGTCGACCTGGGGCACCGGCTCGTTCGCCGTGAACGATTTCCTCGGGTGGAGCAATCTGGTTGTCCATCAAGAGGATCCGGGGCGGATTCGCGCCGGCATTCGGCAGCTGCGCGCCCAGAAAAGCGTCGTGCGGGCGGCTGGGGAGTCGCCGCTGGGCGCTGCCGGCCGGGCGCTGCTCGGCGAGGGCGCGCCGTGGTGGGAGCACTGGCTGACGCCGCCGGCAGACGACAACCCGTTCTGGGGTCCGCTGAAAGTCGACTCCGCACTCGATCGGATTCAGGCGCCGTTGCTGCTGCTCAGTGGCTGGCAGGACCTGTTTCTGCCGCAGACGCTGCACCAGTTCCGGCACCTTCGTCAACGTGGCGTCGATGTCGCACTGACGATGGGTCCGTGGACGCACACCCAATTGCTGTTCGCCGGATTGGGCACCGTCGCCAAGGAAACGCAGGAGTGGTTGGACATCCATCTCGCCGGCCGTCCCGTGCCCCCGCGTTCCGCCCGGTTCCGGTTCCACGTCGCCCACGACGGCTGGCGCGAATTGCCCGACTGGCCGCCGACCACCACCGAGCGCGCGCTGTATCTGGAGCCCGGCGGCGGACTCGGCGACACCGCGCCTTCTGACGGTGCCTCGGCAAGCTTCCGCTACGACCCGTCCGACCCGACGCCCACCATCGGGGGGCGATTGCTCTCCCCCGACGGCGGCTACCGCGACGACACCGCCCTGGCGGCTCGCCGTGACGTGCTCAGCTTTACCAGCGACACGCTGCGTTCCGATCTGGTCGTGCACGGTTGCCCGGTCGCGGAGTTGGCGCATACCTCCGACAACCCGTTCGTCGATGTGTTCGTCCGGATCAGCGAAGTCGACTCAAAGGGCAAGTCTCGCAACGTCAGTGACGGCTACCGGCGGCTGGCGGAACCGATTGATCAGGTCAGCCTCGAACTGGACGCGATCTCGCATCGTTTCCGCGCCGGCACCCGCATCCGGGTAATGATCGCCGGCGGCTGCCATCCCCGATTCGACCGCAACCTCGGTGGCGGTGAGCCGTCGTCGACCGGCAGCGGCCTCACTCCGTCCACCCACGAGGTGCACTTCGGTACGTCCCGGATCGTATTGCCGGTTGGGTCGTGATGGACGCCTTTGACCAATGGCGAAGCGGCGGAACGGAACTCCGGTGGCGCTCGACGACGGCAGCGAACTCGGGCGCGGAGGTCGCCGTGTTCACGCGTCGCTGCGGCACCCCGGGCGCGCCCGCGTTGGTCTGCGTGCACGGCTTTCCGACAGCGTCCATTGATTTCTTTGCGTTGACCCGCGAACTCGGCGACGACTTCGACATCTACCTGCTGGATTTCCCCGGCTACGGGCTCTCCGACAAGCCCGCCGCACCCTACGTCTATTCGCTGTACGACGATGCGCGCCTGCTGATTCACGCGATCGCGCGACTCTGGCAGCTCACCGACTACACGATGCTCACCCACGATCGCGGGACCAGCATCGGCATGATCGCGCTGCCGATGTTCGACGAATTCGAGGACGCGGTCCCGCCGTCCGAGGTCATCTTCACAAACGCGAATATCTATCTGCCGCTTGCCAATCTGACCGAATTCCAGAAAGCGCTGCTGGATCCGACGGTGGCGCGCAGCACCGCTCGTGCGACCACGCCGGAGATGCTCGCCGCGGGTATGGGCTTCACCACGTTCATGCCGCACCGAGACGCGAACGATCCCGAGATCGCCGCGCTGACGCGCTGCTTCGCACACAACGACCAGATCGCGATATTGCCGGACACCATCCAGTACCTGAATGAACGCGTCGCCGATGAAACCAATTGGCTGCAAGCGCTTTCCGCCAGCGGCATCAACACCAGCCTGGTGTGGGGCCTGCACGACAACGTCTCCCCGGTCCGGGTCGCCAATTACGTCTGGCAGCAGTTCCTCCGCGACAAGCCCGGCCTGAATCGCTACTGGATACTGCCGAGCGCCGACCATTACCTGCAGTGCGATGCGCCGGCCCAGCTGGCGGATGTCGTGCGACTGACCGCGGCCGGCGACAAGACGGCGCTGTGCACGGTGGGCGACTGGCCCGAGGGCGCAGTGCTTGTCGACCAAACACCTTGACCGACAGCGCTATTCGACGGATTCGCGCACGCGCGCCGCGACCGCTCGCAGCGACTCCTCGTCGCGCACCGGTGTGCCCAGCGGAGGATCGGTCATTCGCAGCGGCACCCAGCTGACGCATCCGGCGTAGTCCGGTGTCCGGGCCAACTCCACTGGCTCGATCAGCGGGATGGCTTGCACCACCAGGACGGCGAGCCGATGCTTCGGGCGGAAGTCCAGCCGATCGTGACGCACCGACTCGGCCGTCCAGATGTGCAGATCCTCGATCTCATCGATGTTGTCCGGCCGGTTGACGGGCAGCACCGCAACGACTTTGGCGGCGGCCCGCACCACGAGCGTGTCGTCTGTGCTGTCCGGCGTCGCGGCTTCGACCAGACCGTGGAACTCGTCCCGCACCCGCTCGGTGTGGCTGTGCGCGACGGTCGGGAAGAGCAGGAATTCCCGCGCAGCCACATCGAAACGCTTCTCGCCGATGCCGCCTTTGCGCAGCAACACCTGTTGGCGGCCGGCCAGCAGCGCGTGCACCACCGCGCCCCACTCCTTGAGCGCGGGCGTGCTCACTTCGCGGCGGCGAGGCGGCGCAGCGGCGGATCGTTCTTGGGCGGCTGGCGGCGGTCCGGCAGTGCGTGCAGCAGTCGCGTCGTCGTCGCCGCGACCTGGGCTACCGCCTCCTCGAACGCCTCGGCATTGACCGAGGAGGGACGAGTAAAGCCACTGACCTTGCGTACGTACTGCCGCGCTGCCGCCTCGATCTCCTCGGCGCTCGCCGGCGGCTCGAGGCCGCGCAGCTCCGTGATGTTCCGGCACATGCTTCAACGATAGATCGGCCGGTGACTACGGTTGCCCCTATGACTGACGACATCCTGTTGATACACACTGACGAGCGGGTTCGAACCCTAACCCTGAACCGGCCGCAGTCGCGTAACGCGTTGTCGGCCGCGCTGCGGGACCAATTCTTCGGCGCCCTGGCCGACGCCGAAACCGACTCCGAGGTAGATGTCGTCATCGTCACCGGTACCGACCCGGTGTTCTGCGCGGGGCTGGACCTCAAGGAACTGGGCGGTCAGACGGCGCTGCCGGACATCTCGCCGCGCTGGCCGGCGCTGAGCAAGCCCGTGATCGGCGCCATCAACGGCGCCGCGGTCACCGGGGGGCTCGAGTTGACTCTGTACTGCGACATCCTGATCGCCTCTGAGCAAGCACGATTCGCCGACACCCATGCGCGCGTCGGCCTGCTGCCGACGTGGGGACTGAGTGTCCGCCTCCCCCAGAAGGTCGGGATCGGGCTGGCCCGCCGGATGAGTCTGACCGGTGACTACCTGTCCGCGCAGGACGCGCTGCGCGCCGGCCTGGTCACCGAGGTGGTTCCGCACGACGCGTTGCTGCCCGCCGCGCGCAAGGTGGCCGAGAGCATCGTCGGCAACAACCAGGACGCGGTGCGGGCGCTGTTGTCGTCATACCACCGCATCGACGACTCGCACACCGGCGAGGGCCTGTGGCTGGAAGCGACTGCGGCACGGGCGTTCCGGACCTCCGGTGACGACATCGCCGCCAACCGTGAGGCGGTTCTGCAACGGGGTCGCTCGCAGGTGCGCTGACAGCGGTCTGCCCCGCTCCCGAGGAGGAAGCGGGGCAGAACCACTGCGTCAGATCACGGCATTGCGGCGCGAATCGGGTGGCGGATCGCCCACACGGGGTGCAGCACGTCCGCAGCGTAGTGGCGCATCGGGTGCAGCGGCCCAGAGCCGGGGACCCACGGGTCGGCCGACGCGACGGGCGCTGCCAGCGCACCGAGCAGAGAGAAACCGACGGCGGTCAGAAGGCCGGCGGCTGCGACACGAAGCTTGGAAACATTCATTTTCTGATTCCTTACCGGGCGGATGTCCCAGGTTTGGATCGGAGTCCTTGACTGGGGTCGGTGACCTTCGCCGACAACAACCATTCTGCACGAACAGCCTTGCAGGATGCTGGCGTCTTTCTTGAGAATTTCTTGCATTTTACCCGGGTGTTTTCACAGCTCAGCCGATCTCGAAGGTGAACTCATGGCTACCGACGCGAATCCGGTCGCCGTGGGCCAGCGTCGCGCTTCCCCGGATACGCCGGCCGGCCACGATGACCCCGTTGGTCGAACGCAGATCGCTGATGACGAATCCACTTCCGGTGTCGATCACCACCGCGTGGTACCGGCTGACGTCGTCGTCGTCGAGAACGATGTCGTTGTCGGAGCGGCGGCCGATCCGATTGGATGACTGCAGCCGATAGCTCTGGCCGTTGTCGCCGCGCAATTCCGCGGTGGCCGACGGGCCGGCCAGGGTCCCGGTCTGTAGACCGGGATCGTCGATACGGTGGGTCGCGGTCGTCTGCGCCGCTTGCGTGGTGTCCAGCGGTTCCTGGCGCAGGATCTGCTCGTGCAAGCTCCGGATGGTGGGACCGGGGTCGATGCCGAGATTTTCCGCCAGATTCGTTTTCAGCCGGCGATAGGCGTTGAGCGCATCGGACTGACGCTCGGTCACGTAATAGGCCGTGATCAACTGGGCCCAAAGTCGTTCACGGTAGGGATGTTCGGTACTGAGCAACTCCAGTCGCGGAATGATCGAGTCGGCGCGTCCGCAGGCAATCTCCGCTTCCGCGTGGGCGGTCTGCACCGCGACCCTGAGCTCGGCCAGCGCCGTCCCGAAGGTGTCGACGAAAGCGAATTCGCGGAGATCGTCGAGAAACGGCCCGCGCCATTCGGCGAGTGCCGCCGCCAGATAGGTGCTGGCATCCTCGAATCGGCCCGAGGCGGCAGCATGAACACCGGCGTTCTTCTCGGTGACGAAGCGCCCGAGATCGCAGTCGGCGTCCGCCACGTTGAGCTGATAACCGGGCGGCACGCTCGCCAGCATCCTGTTCGGGTCGCGAATCGCGCTGCTCAGCAGGCGGCGCAGGTTCGACACGTAGGAATGGATGCTGGTGCGGGCCGCCGGCACGGGCGAATCGCCCCAGACCGCGTCGATCAACGCGTCGACCGACACCGCATGGTTGCGATTCATCAGCAGCATGGCCAGCACCGCCCGCTGCTTCGGCGCACCCAACGGCACCAAGGCGCTACCGGCCCGCAGTTGTAGCGGTCCCAGCACACCGAACTGGAGACCTACGTTGGACATCGCCTGGCAGCCTTTCGGGTCGACGTGAATGTCAGCTCACATTGTGACCTCGGCTGGCCTCCGCGCGCGGTTGCAGCGCCCAGTCGTTCGTCAGATGGGTAACAACGAGTTGTAAAGGCCGAGGATAAAGCGTTCGGCGCATCGGGGCAGGGCGGGTCGAGACCGGCGCGCGCGACAGGGTGGTCACGGATCTCCGTCGAGTCGCATTCGCCTGAGCTAATGCTGAGAAGTCTTCGACCGATGTTGCCCCGCTAATCCGCGAGCCGCCGGATAACGCGGCACGGGTTTCCGGCCGCGAGCACGCCCGCCGGTATGTCGTGAAGGACTACGCTGCCCGCCCCGATCACCGCGTTGTCGCCGATCGTCACGCCCGCGCAGACAAGGACGCCGGCGGCCAGCCATACGTTGTCGCCAACCTCAATCGGCAACGCGGACTCCCAGCCCGCACGGCGGACCTCGACGTCGTCGACCGGGTGGAGCGCAGTGAGCAATTGTGTGCGCGGGCCGATCTGCACGTTGTCACCGATCGTGATCGTCGCGCAGTCCAGGAAGATCGCATCGTAGTTGATGAAACAGCCGGTGCCGACGGTGATCTGCGCGCCGTAGTCGCACAGGAACCGCGGCAGGATCTCGGATCCCTCACCCAGCGATCCGAGCAAGCCGCGCAGGGCCGCCGGTTCGCCGGCGTTGAACGATGCCAGCTGACGCTGACATGTGTTGCGGGCGGCGATCAAGTCGGGGTCGTCGGCGCGATACGGTTGGCCGCTGAGCATGAGCTCACGCTGACTTGTCATTGCCCGGTCACCACCCAACGGCCGGATACCGCCCGCCAGCCGACGAAGATCAGCCGCAGGACGATGAATGTGCTGAGCCCGGACCAGATTCCGGCCAGTCCCCAGTCGAAGCGCAGCGCCAGCCAGATCGGTGGCAGGAACCCAACCAGTGCGCTGACAACGGTGGCGGTGCGCATGAATGCGGCGTCGCCGGCACCGAGCAGCACGCCGTCGAGCGCGAAAACAATTCCCGCCACTGGCAATTGAGCGACCATGAACCACCACGGCACCCCGACCGCGGCCAGCACCGAGGTGTCGTTGGTGAACAGTCGCGGCAGCACGCCTGCGCCACAAGCGAACGCAACGGCCAGTCCGGTGGCCGCGATCGCCGACCACACCGTCACACGGCGCGCCGTCGCCGTCGCCAGGCCCACGTCGCCGGCTCCCAACGCTGCGCCGACCAAGGCCTGCGCCGCGATGGCCAGCGAATCAAGAACCAGCGCAAGGAAGTTCCACAGCTGCAGCACCACTTGATGGGCCGCCACCGCCGCAGCGCCGAACCGGGCCGCCACCGCAGCGGCGGAGATGAAGCACGCCTGGAATGCCAGGGTCCGCACCAGTAGGTCGCGGCCCAGCACGATCTGGGCCCGCAGCGCATGACCGTCCACCCGCAGTGGCACCCCTTCGGCCAGCAGCGCGCGCGCGAAAAGCAGTGCGGCCAGCCATTGTCCGGACAGGTTGGCGACGGCCGATCCGGCCAACCCCATCCGCGGTAGGCCCAGCCAGCCGTACACCAGAATTGGACACAACATCGTGGAGAAACCGAAGCCCGTGATCACGTAGCGCAGCGGACGAACCGTATCTTGCACCCCGCGCATCCACCCATTGCCCGCCAGCGACACCAGAATTGCGGGCGCACCCACGATTGCGATGCGCAGCCACGGCAGCGCCGCATGCGCGATGTCGTGCGAGCCCGCGATGACCGAGACCAGCGGCACCGCCACGGCGTGCACCACGACGGCGATCAGACGCCCCCAGGCCGAGCGCCAGCCAGGTCGCCTGCACGCCTTCGGTGACGGCCGCCGTCCGATCGCCGGCGCCGAAGTGGCGGGCCGAGCGCGCGGTGGTGCCGTACGACAGAAAGGTCAGCTGCGAGCCGACCATCCCGAGGACCAGTCCCCCGATGGCCAGCCCGGCCAGGCTCAGCGCGCCGAGCCGGCCGACGATCGCGGTGTCGAGAAGTACATACAGCGGCTCGGCCGCCAGCACCCCCAGGGCCGGTAGCGCCAGCTGTGCGATCTGGCGATCACCCGGCTGCGGCTGGACCAGCTCGCTCACCCCAGGGCGGCGCTCAGCGCGGCAACGACCTCGTTGGCCGAACCCGTCGTCGAGTAGCCGGCGGCCAGTTTGTGGCCACCGCCGCCGAACGTCGACGCCACGGCGGAGAGGTCAACGGAGGCCTTGGCCCGCATCGACACCGACCAGTGTTGCGGCTCAATCTCTTTGAATACCGCGGCGACCTCGGCCTGCTGCGTGGTGCGGACGATGTCGACGATGCTCTCGACTTCCTCCGGACGGGCAGTGGCCCACTCCTTATTGGTGACGACGGCATAGACGAGACCACGGCCGCCGGCGGCGTCGGGCAACAGCTGCGCCGAGCCCAGCACCCTCGACAGCATCGACAGCCACGCGAAGGGGTGGGTGTCCATCAGCGACCGGGTGATACCCGCGTTGTCGATACCGAGCTCGACCAGCCGCGCGGCCAACCGGTACGCGCCCGCGCTCGCCCACCGAAACGAGCCGGTGTCGGTGGTCAGACCCGCGTAGAGGCAGTACGCCACATCGCGGTCGATCGGCTTGTCCCACGCGTCGAGAAGCTCGGCAACCATCATCGTGGTCGAATCCGCAGACGGTTCAACGAAATTCACAGTGCCGAACATCTGATTCGAGGCGTGATGGTCGATCACCAGCACCTCGTGCCCGTCGCCGGCCATGTCACGCAGGTCGCCGAGTCGGTTGATGCTCGGGATATCCACCGTCACAACGAGATCGACGTCGCGGTGCATGGCACCGGGATCGACCAGGAGGTGTCCGCCGGGCAGCGACTGCAGCGACTCCGGGAGCGCCGCCGGCGCGGCGAAGCTGACCTCGACGGACTTGCCGCAGCGGTCCAGGACCAGGGCCAGCGCCAGGCCGGCACCGATCGTGTCGGCGTCGGGATGAACGTGACACACGACTCCCACCGTCGCCGCGGCGTCGAGCACCTTGGCCGCGCCGGGCGCGTCGACCCGTTGTGCCGCAGTTTCGTCAGTCTTTGAATTCGTCGTCGTCATCGGCGCCCTCCCCGTTAGCGGTTGGTGCCCCAATGCGTTCGTCGTCGTCAATCGTTCGGTACGGGTCCGCGTCGCCGGCCGGCGTCGCCCCGGCGCGGACCCGGGCCACATCGGCGTCCGCAGCACGCGCGCGTGCCAGCAACTCCTCCATCTTCTCGACGGAGTCGGACACCGTGTCGCGGCTGAAGCTCAGCGTCGGCGTGAACCGGACACCGGTGCCGGCCCCAACCTTGCTGCGCAGCACGCCCTTTGCGCGTTCCAACGCCGCCGCGGCCCCGTCGTAGTCGGGTTCGGCATCCAGCGAAGAGCCCATCACCGTGTAGTACAAGGTCGCGTCGTGCAGATCGCCGGACAGCTTGGCGTCGACGATGGTGACTCCGACCAAGCCAGGGTCTTTGATCTCGTACTCGATCGCCGAAGCGACGATCTCAGAGATCCGCTTGGCCAGCCGACGCGCCCGCGACGGGTCAGCCATACCGCAGGTTCAGCTTGTCGGAGCTCATACTCAGACGCGCTCCTTCTCGACCAACTCATAGGTCTCGATGACGTCGCCCTCTTTGAGGTCGGAGTAGGTCAGCGTCAGACCGCACTCGTAACCGTCGCGGACCTCGGTGGCATCGTCCTTCTCGCGTCGCAGCGACGATACCGTGAGGTTCTCGGCTACCACGATGTTGTCGCGCAGCAGGCGGGCCTTCGCGTTGCGACGCACGATCCCGGACTGCACGAGGCAACCCGCGATGACGCCGACCTTCGACGACCGGAACAGCTGACGGATCTCGGCGCGGCCCAACTGGTTCTCTTCATAGACCGGCTTGAGCATGCCCTTGAGCGCGCTCTGGATCTCGTCGATCGCCTGGTAGATCACCGAGTAGTAGCGGATGTCGACGCCCTCGCGGTTGGCCAGCTCGGTGGCCTTGCCCTCGGCGCGGACGTTGAACCCGATGATGATCGCGTCCGAGGCCGACGCCAGGTTGACGTTGGTCTCGGTGACGCCACCGACACCGCGGTCGATGACGCGCAGCTCCACCTCGTCGTCGATCTCGATGCCCAGCAGGGCTTCCTCCAGAGCCTCGACGGTTCCGGAGTTGTCGCCCTTCAGGATCAGGTTCAGCTGGCTGGTTTCCTTCAACGCTGCGTCCAGATCGTCCAGGCTGATGCGCTTGCGCGAGCGGGCCGCCAGGGCGTTGCGCTTGCGGGCGCTGCGCCGGTCGGCGATCTGGCGGGCGATGCGGTCCTCGTCGACGACCAGCAGGTTGTCGCCTGCGCCAGGCACCGACGTGAAGCCGATGACCTGGACCGGCCGCGAGGGCAGCGCCTCGTGCACGTCCTCGCCGTGCTCGTCGACCATCCGGCGGACACGTCCGTAGGCGTCGCCGGCCACGATCGAGTCGCCGACCCGCAGCGTGCCGCGCTGGATCAGCACGGTGGCCACCGGTCCGCGACCGCGGTCGAGGTGCGCTTCGATCGCCACACCCTGGGCTTCCATGTCGGGGTTGGCCCGCAGGTCGAGGGCGGCGTCGGCGGTCAACAGCACCGCTTCTTCCAGTGCCTCGATATTGGTGCCGGCCTTCGCGGAGATGTCGACGAACATCGTGTCGCCACCGAAATCCTCTGCCACCAAATTGTATTCGGTGAGCTGAGCCCGGATCTTGGCCGGGTCGGCGCCCTCCTTGTCGATCTTGTTGACCGCCACCACGATTGGCACATCGGCCGCCTGCGCGTGGTTGATGGCCTCCACCGTCTGCGGCATCACGCCGTCATCGGCAGCGACCACCAGGATCGCGATGTCGGTGGCCTTGGCACCGCGGGCACGCATGGCGGTGAACGCCTCGTGACCCGGGGTGTCGATGAAGGTGATCGGCCGCTCGTTGCCTTCGAAGTTGACGCTCACCTGGTAGGCACCGATGTGCTGGGTGATGCCACCGGCCTCGCCCTCGCGGACGCTGGCGTTTCGGATGGTGTCCAGCAGTCGCGTCTTACCGTGGTCGACGTGACCCATGACGGTCACGACGGGCGGACGGACTTCGAGGTCTTCCTCGCCGCCCTCGTCCTCGCCGTAGGTGAGGTCGAAGGATTCGAGCAGCTCACGGTCCTCGTCCTCGGGGCTGACAACCTGGACGACGTAGTTCATCTCGCTGCCGAGCAGCTCGAGCGTCTCGTCGCCGACCGACTGCGTGGCGGTCACCATCTCGCCGAGGTTGAACAGCGCCTGCACCAGCGAGGCCGGGTTGGCGTCGATCTTCTCGGCGAAGTCGGACAGCGACGCGCCGCGGGCCAGACGGATCGTCTCGCCGTTGCCGTGCGGCAACCGCACGCCACCGACGACCGGCGCCTGCATGTTTTCGTATTCGGCGCGTTTTGCCCGCTTTGACTTGCGACCACGTCGCGGCGCACCGCCGGGGCGACCGAATGCGCCGGCAGCGCCACCGCGCTGACCTGGACGTCCGCCGCCACCACCGCCGGGACGACCGCGGAAACCACCGCCGCCTCCAGGTGGGGCACCGACGCCTCCGCCGCCACCGCCGCCACCGCCGCGGTAGTTACCACCACCGCCGCCACCGGGACGGCCACCGCCGGCCGGGGCGCCGGGGCGACCGCCGGGACCACCCGGACGGGGGCCACCGGGACGCGGCGGCCGCCCGGCCGCGGCGGGCCGCGGCGGCATGTTCCCTGGTGAGGCCCCACCGGGACGCGGCGCGCCTGGGCGCGGAGCACCGGGGCGCGGGGCCTGCGGACGCGGCATGGCGGGCCGCTCGACGGGCTGCGCCGAAGAGAATGGGTTGTTGCCGACGCGGGGCGTGCGGGCCGCCGGCTTCGGAGCCGCCGGACGCGGACCCGGCGTCGGGCCGGGTCGAGTCAGGGCCGGTCCCGGGGTCGCGGAGGCCGCCGGCGGCTGCTCGGCAGCCGGAGCCTCGGCCGCGGGCTGCGCCGGTGGCGCGGGCGGCGGGGTGGGTGCCGGCGCAGCGGGCTTGGGAGCGACGGGCTTTGCCGCCGAACTCGCCGCCTTCGCGGCGGGCTTCGGGGCCGCCGCGCCGTTGCCGGAGGACTTGTCGGGCGCGGGTTTGCCGCCACCGAATGACTCACGCAGTCGGCGCGCGACGGGCGCTTCAACGGTCGACGATGCGGATTTTACGAATTCGCCCTGTTCGCCTAGCCGGGCGAGAACTTCCTTGCTGGTAACACCGAGTTCCTTAGCCAACTCGTGTACGCGGGCCTTGCCTGCCACTACATCTCCTGTCTATGAGGCGACAGCGGTGGTAGGCCGCGCCTCGGGTTTAGCTATGACGCATGGTCATCGGGACTTCACGGTGTGCTCATGTCTTTGCTGCCCGTTCTGTTGGCGGGATGGTCGGCGCACCCGGAGGCGTTGACCGCCTCGACGTGCTCGACCACCGCTGATGTTTCCGGTGCACCGGCGATGCGCAACGCTCGAGCAAAAGCTCGCCGCCGGATTGCTTCGCTGGCGCACTGTGGAACGGGATGCAGCCAAGCACCCCGCCCCGGCAGAGTACCTGTTGGGTCAACGGTCACGGCGAATTTGCCGTTCCCGGTCGACACAGCCACTACGCGGAGCAGTTCGACGGCCAACTCTCGCTTTCGGCAACCGACACACGTCCGTACCGGTCCTTCGGTACTTCGATGCGCAGAAGCTGAAGACTCGCGCTGGATCACGGCTTAGTTTACCTGCATCCAAGTGGTGCTCCGTACCCCCCGGCACGGGCGACGCCGCGTTAGAGCTCGTGTGCTATCTCGTTGGGCGCGGCGCCCTCGGAATGCTCGCCCTCCTGCTCCGGAGAGTCGCCGCGGATGTCGATCCGCCAGCCGGTCAACCGGGCCGCGAGCCGCGCATTCTGGCCTTCTTTGCCGATGGCCAGCGACAGCTGGAAGTCGGGCACGACCACGCGGGCGGCGCGGGTGTTCTGGTCGATCACGGTGACCGAGACCACCTTGGCCGGCGAGAGTGCGTTGGCGACGAAGCGGGCCGGGTCGTCGTCGAAGTCGATGATGTCGATCTTCTCGCCGGAAAGCTCGCTCATCACGTTGCGCACCCGCTGGCCCATCGGGCCGATGCAGGCACCCTTGGCGTTGAGGCCCGGCACCCGTGACGCGACCGCGATCTTGGAGCGGTGGCCGGCTTCGCGGGCCACCGCCACGATCTCGACCGACCCGTCGGCGATCTCGGGAACTTCCAACGAAAATAGTTTGCGGACCAGGTTGGGGTGGGTGCGCGACAGCGTGATCACCGGTTCGCGGGCACCGCGGCTGACGCCCACCACGTAGCAACGAACCCGGTCGCCGTGCTCGTAGACCTCGCCGGGAACCTGTTCGGCCGCGGGGATGACGCCCTCGGATCCTTTGGTTTCGCTGCCCATTCGGACGACGATCAGGCCGCGCGAGTTGGCCCGGCTATCGCGTTGGATCACGCCGGCGACGATCTCGCCCTCGTGGGTGGAGAACTCGCCGTAGGTGCGCTCGTTCTCGGCGTCGCGCAGACGCTGCAGCATCACCTGACGCGCTGTGGTGGCGGCGATCCGGCCGAAGCCCTCCGGCGTGTCCTCCCATTCGCTGAGGACGTTGCCATCTTCGTCGAGTTCCCGCGCGAGCACCTGCACCGAACCCGATTTGCGGTCGATATCGATGTGGGCGTCGGGCTGGTGGCCCTCGGTGTGGCGGTATGCGCTCAGCACCGCGGCCTTGACGTCCTCGAGCAGGTCGTCGAAGGAGATCCCGCGTTCCACCACGATCGCATGCAGAGCAGCCATGTCGATGTTCACGTGTTGCCCTCCGTCTCTGCGCCCTGAGCGCCAGTCGCGAGTTCCAGTTCTCGTTGAGGCGGCGGCGAAAACTCAACCTGGACAACGGCTTTGGCGATGTCACCGAGCGGGACCGGTCGCACCGACCAGTCTCGGCCGGCGCGGACCACCACGTCGACGGCGCCGTCGCGAGTCTCGCCCACCCGCCCGGTGATCGTCGTCCCGTCCGTCAGCGCGATCTCGACCTTGCGGCCGCGGGCGCGCCGGAAGTGCTTCTCGGTGGTCAGCGGGCGATCGGCGCCCGGGGAGCTGACCTCGAGGACGTAACTGCCGCGAATGTCGGCGTCGAGCAGGTCCGAGGCCGAACGCGACAGGTCGGCGACAGTGTCGAGGTCCAGGGCGGTATCGCCGTCGGCGATCACGGTGATCCGGGGTGGCTGGGAGCGCGCGTCGATGACGACGTCTTCGATTTCGTAGCCTGCCCGCGCGAACTCGTCATCGAGCAGCTCGATCACCTGCGTCTGAGACGGTAGCCCGGTGGCCAAGGCCAGCTCCTCATCTTGAGTTGTGCGGTCAGTCAGCCCTGGGCGCCGAATTCGGCGATCCCGGCGAGCAGCCTTCAACGATACGCCAGGAATCCGCTGAAATGCGTGATCGCGGCGAGGTCACCTGGTGTTACAGAGCGCCATCGCGGCAATGGCAGGATGTTCCAATGCTTCCCAGCGGGCCCGTTTTCGGGCCGATCGTCAACCGGCGACGGGTGCTGACCGGTGGCGCGGCGGTGGCCGTGCTCGCGCTTGCGGCGCCCGGATGCAGTTCGCCGCCCGCACCACCGGCCGTCGACGAACTCGAGGCGCAGCTGACCCTGGCCCGGCAGGACAGCGAATTGGCGACCGCGGCCGCGGTGGGTACCGAGCAGCAGGTGGGCGCGGCGCTCAAGCAGGTCACCGCCGAGCGCAACCAGCACGCGCAGGCCCTGGCCGCCGAGATCAAGCGCCTCGCCCCGACATCGTCCACCAGCCCAACGACCACGACGACATCGGCCGCGGTCGCCGCTGCCCCGCCGCCGCTGGCCTCCGTGGTGAAGTCCTTGAAGGCGTCGGCCGACAGCGCCCGTGAAGTGGCCGCCACCTCATCGGGCTATCGAGCCGGGCTACTGGGCTCGATAGCCGCATCCTGCGTGGCGTCGTACAGCGTCGCGCTCGCGTTCGGAGCGGCCGCCTCATGACCTCAGCCGAGCCATCGACGGCTGATAACCCTGCCGATAAGGCGCTGTGCGCTGCACTGGCCAACGAACACGGCGTCGTCTACGGCTACGGCATAGTGTCGGCGCATTGCGCGCCCGAGGTGAACTCCCTGGTGTCGTCCGCACTGAACCAGCATCGGGCGCGTCGCGACCAGGCCATCACGATGCTGACCGGCCGCAAGGTCACGGCTCCGGTCGCCGCCGCGGGTTATCAGCTGCCGATGCAGGTCGACACGCCAACCGACGCGGTGCAGCTGGCCGTGCGGATGGAAAACGACAGCGAGGTCGCGTGGCGCGCATTCGTCGAGCAGGCCCAGAGCAGTGACGACCGCACCTTCGGCGTGACCGCGCTGACGCAGAGCGCGGTGCTGGCCGCCCGCTGGAAACAGCAGCTCGGTGACTGGCCGATCACGACGGCCTTCCCGGGGGCCGACTAGCTAAGCGGTGACGGCGCCGGTGATGTCGGTGGCCAGTCCGGCGCCGACGATCAGTTCGCGGGTCTCGCCGCTAAATCGGTTGCGCAGCTCCACCTTTCCGTCCGCCCAGCCGCGACCGACCACGACGATCCACGGCACGCCGAGCAGTTCGGCGTCCTTGAACTTCACGCCCGGCGAGGCTGTACGGTCATCGAACAGCACCTCGAGGCCCAACCGGTCCAGATCGGTGGCCAGCGTGGTGGCTCCGGTGCGCGCTTCGGCGTCCTTGTTGGCGATCACCAGGTGCACGTCGAACGGCGACACCTCTGCCGGCCAGCGCAGCCCAAGCTCGTCGTGCTGCTGTTCGGCGATGACGGCCACCAGCCGTGACACCCCGACGCCGTAGGACCCCATGGTGAGCCGCACCGGCTTGCCGTCCTCGCCGAGCACGTCGACGGTGAAGGCGTCGGTGTATTTGCGGCCGAGCTGGAAGATGTGGCCGATCTCGATGCCGCGCGCGGCGACGAGCGCTCCGGCGCCATCCGGCGAGGGGTCGCCGTCGCGCACCTCGGCGGCCTCGATGGTGCCGTCGGCGACGAAGTCGCGACCCGCCACCAGACCGACGACGTGCTTGCCCTTGACGTCGGCGCCGGTGATCCAGCTGGTGCCGTCGACGATGCGCGGGTCGACGAGATAACGAACTCCGTTGTCCAGCAACGCCTTCGGCCCAATGTAACCCTTGACCAGGAACGGGTACTTGGCGAAGTCGGCGTCGTCGAGCAGCGCGTACTCGACCGGGTCTAGCGCGGCGCCCAGGCGCTTGTCGTCGACCTCGCGGTCGCCGGGCACACCGATGCCCAGCAGCTCCCACTCTCCGCCCGGCTCACGGACTTTCAGCAGCACGTTCTTCAAGGTGTCGGCGGCAGTGACCGTGCGGCCGAGGTCGGCGCCGTTGGCCCACTCGACCAATGTCGCGATGGTTGGGGTGTTCCCGGTCTCGTGCACCACCGCCGCGGGCTGTCCGGCCACTAATTCCGCGGGCAGCGCCTCCGGGCGGGCGGTGATCACTGCTTCGACATTGGCGGCGTAGCCCGATTCCGGGCACCGCACGAAAGTGTCTTCACCGATGGGGCTTTCGGCCAGGAACTCCTCGGACGCCGACCCGCCCATGGCGCCCGAGACCGCGGACACGATCACGTAGTCGATGTTCAACCGGGCGAAGATGCGTTGGTAGGCCTCGCGGTGGGCGTGGTAGGCGTTCTTGAGGCCGCTGTCGTCGAGGTCGAAGGAGTAGGAGTCCTTCATGACGAATTCGCGGCCACGCAGGATGCCGGCGCGCGGACGCGCCTCGTCACGGTATTTGGTCTGGATCTGGTACAGCGTCACCGGAAAGTCCTTATAGGAGCTGTACTCCCCCTTGACGGTCAGCGCGAAAAGTTCTTCGTGGGTGGGCCCGAGCAGGTAGTCGTTGCCGCGGCGGTCCTTGAGCCGGAACACGCCGTCGCCGTACTCGGTCCATCGGTTGGTGGTCTCGTAGGGCGCCCTAGGCAGCAGCGCCGGGAACAGGATCTCCTGACCACCGATCGCGTTCATCTCTTCGCGCACAACACGTTCGATGTTGCGCAGCACCCGCAGACCCAGCGGCAGCCAGCTGTAGAGACCCGGCGCGATCGGCCGGACATAGCCGGCGCGAATCAGCAGCTTGTGGCTGGCCACTTCGGCTTCGGCGGGGTCGTCGCGCAGTGTGCGCAGGAACAGCTCGGACATCCGGGTGATCACAGCGCGCAAGCCTAACTGCCGTGTTGAGGTGACCGCCAAGCAGAAGCCACGGTCGCGACCGTCAGCGGGTCACGACCCTGGCTGCCGTCTGGCGAATGAAGCGGCGAGCTAGAGCTCGCCGGCGTCGATGGCGTCCTTGACTTCCTGCGCGTGCGCCACCTGCTCGGCGGTGTAGCCGATGAACAGCGAGACCGCGCCGACCAGGACAGTCACGCCCGCCACCCATAACAGTCCGTAGGTGTAACCCTGGTCGAGGGCATGCAGTTGCGCGGCGTTCATATTCTTCACCGGACCGTTGATACCGCCGAGGTACAGCGTGCGCGACGTGATGACGGCCTGGATGACGGCCAGAACGACTGGGCCACCGAGGTTTTGCAGCATCAGCGCAATCGCCGAAGTTGGCCCGATCTGGTCGAAGCCCACGCCCGCGATCGCCGAAAGTGCCACTGGTACAACGACCATGCCAATGCCCACACCGGCAATGACGACGGGGACGATCAGGTTCGGGAAGTACGGCATTGCGCCGTTGAAGGTGGATCCGTACACCATCGCGCCGACCACCAGCGCGCCGCCGGCAATGACGACGACCCGGGGCTGGAAGCGCGATACCAGCTGCGACGAACCGCCGAGCCCGATGCCCATCGCGATGGCGAAGGGAATGAAGCCGACGCCGGCCCGCAACGCGGAATACCCCATGATGTCCTGCACATACAGCGCGACCAGCACCGTGACGGTGAACAAGAGCCCACCGGCCATGAAGAT
Source organism: uncultured Actinomycetota bacterium (assembly GCA_963822655.1). Classification (GTDB taxonomy): domain Bacteria; phylum Actinomycetota; class Actinomycetes; order Mycobacteriales; family Mycobacteriaceae; genus Mycobacterium. The sequence continues at coordinate 7,796 of CAWGIJ010000005.1, read as the reverse complement.
CGCCACGAAGGTAGCCAGCCGGTTGCGGTCGAAGAACAGCTTGAAGGGCACGACGGGGTTTTCGGCGGTGCGCTCGACCCACGCGAACGCGATGAAGGCGACCAGCGCCACCCCCGCCGATCCAATCGTGGTCAATGAGACCCAACCGGCCTCGGGTCCCGTCGAGAAGGCGAACACCGCGGCGATACAGGTCAACGTGGCCAGCACGGCACCGGCCGCGTCCAGCTTCATCCGCTCGCGGCTGGTCTCGCGTAGCGCGGTGCGGGCCAGGTAGATCATCGCCAGCCCGATCGGCACGTTGACCAGAAACGCAAGCCGCCAGGACAGCTCGGTGAGCGCGCCGCCGACGACGAGGCCCCCGACGGATCCGACGCCGGTCATCGCGCCGAACACCGCGGTGGCGGCGTTGCGCGCCGGACCCTTGGCGAAGGTGGTGGCGACCAGTGCGAAGCCGGTCGGCGAGGCGATGGCGGCACCGACACCCTGCAGCAGTCGGGCGATCACCAAGGTGACGTCGTCCCAGGCGATGCCGCACAGCGCGGAGGCGATGGTGAACAGGGTGACGCCGACGATGAAGGTCCGTTTGCGGCCGATGGTGTCCCCGAGGCGACCGCCCAGCAGCATCAAACCACCAAAGGTCAGCACATAGGCGGTGATGACCCAGCTACGGCCGGCGTCGGACAGGCTCAGCTCGTTCTGGATCTTGGGGAGCGCGACGATGGCAATGGTGCCGTCCATGGTCGCCATCAGCTGCATACCGGCGATCGCGATGACGGCGGTGAAGAATCGCCGCGTCGGCATCCACGGAGCCGTCTTGGTCGGAGTGGGCGGAGCCTCGTGTTCGGGGGCGGTCTTTTCTGGGTGCGTTTCGGGCATGTGAACTGCTCGCTTCGAGGGTTCAGTTGTCCAACGTTGGACAGCCCGCTCTGCATCGTTGAGAGCCGTCATAAGAACTTACCCTACAGTAATCTTAGGGATCTTTTAAATGCCGAACGCCGCTACAGAGCCGATAACGATGATCGCGGGAGGTCGAATGCCCTCCGACCGGATCTTCTCCGGCGCGTCCGCCAATGTGGCCCGCAAAGCGCGCTCCGCGGCCGTGGTCCCCTGCTGAACCACCACCACCGGCGTATCCGCAGGTCGACCGCCCTTTAGCAGAACCTGCGCGAAGAGTTCGATGCGCTCGACCGCCATCAGCAAAACAATGGTTCCGGTCATGGCTGCTAATGCATCCCAATTCACTAACGATTCGGGGTGATCCGGCGCGACGTGTCCGCTGACCACCACGAATTCATGGTTGATCGCGCGGTGCGTGACCGGGACTCCGGCCGACGCGGGCACCGCTATGGCACTCGTCACACCTGGCACAACTGTCACCGCTATCCCGGCGTCCACGCACGCGACCACTTCTTCGTAGCCGCGGGCGAAGACGAACGGGTCTCCCCCCTTGAGTCGGACCACGAAGTGGCCGGCGCGGGCGCGCTCGATCATCACCGCGTTGATGGCGTCCTGGGCCATCGCCCGCCCGTATGGGATTTTGGCGGCGTCGATCACCTCGACGTTGGGGGCCAACTCGGCGAGCAATTCCGGTGGGGCCAGCCGGTCAGCGACGACGACGTCGGCCTGGGCGAGCAGTCGGCGGCCGCGCACAGTGATCAGCTCCGGGTCGCCGGGCCCGCCGCCGATCAACGCGACGCCGCCGCGGACCACGTCGTTGCTCTCGAAGCTCTCGGGGGCGATCACGCCCTGCTGGAGGGCCTCGCGGATCGCGGAGCGGATGCCCGCCGAGCGGCGGTGCTCGCCGCCGGCCAGGACGCCGACCGACAGGCCGGCGTACTCGAACGATGCCGGGGTCACCGCGCTGCCGTCGACCGCAACGTCGGCCCGGACGCAGAAGATTCGGTTGCGATCGGCCTCGGCGACGATGGCGGCGTTGACGTGCGCGTCGTCGGTGGCTGCGATCGCGTACCACGCGCCGGCCAGGTCGCCGTCGCGATAGTCGCGCAGCGACAACGTGATGCCGTCCATGGCCTCGACCGACTGAGTGGCACTGCGGCTGATGACGTGAATATCCGCCCCACTGGCCACCAGCAGCGGGAGCCGGCGCTGCGCCACGCTGCCGCCGCCGACCATGACGACCTTCTTGCCGGCCAGTCGAAGCCCGACCAGATACGGGTTCTCGGGTGTGGTCATGCGTGCACGCCCGACTTCACCATGGCGACGTGTGGGACACCGTCGTCAAGGAAGTCATCGCCGTCTCGGACGAATCCGTGCTGGGCATACATATCCGCTAGATATACCTGAGCGTTGATCCGGCACGGGTAGTCGCCGACCTCGGCCAGCGCCGCGCGCAGCAGGCGGGTGGTGTGTCCTTCCCCGCGCACGTTGCGTTGGGTGCACAGGCGTCCGAGGCGGAACGCCTTCCGCCCGCCCGCGTGCTCCTCCATCAGTCGTAGCGTGCAGATCACCTCCCCGTCGTCGGCTTCGAGCCAGAAGTGACGAGTCTCCGCGAAGAGATCGCGCCCGTCGAGTTCGGGGTACGGGCGGGCCTGCTCGACCACGAACACCTCCACCCGGAGTTTGAGGATCGCGTAAAGGGTCGGCGCATCAAGGTCTTTCGCCCACGCGCGATGCAAGGCCGCGCTCATGACTCCAACTCCAGCGCCTCGGCGGTCCACGATCGCAGCTCCTCGTACAGCGTCGGCTCGCGGGACAACGCGATGCCCAGCGACGGCACCATCTCCTTCAGTGTCGGCAGCCACGCCTGATACCGGTCGGGAAAACAGCGCTGCAGCACGTCGAGCATCGCGGTCACTGCGATCGAGGCTCCGGGTGATGCGCCGAGCAGTCCGGCGATGCTGCCGTCGGCCGCGGTCAGCACGGTGGTGTCGAACTCGAGGCGCCCGCCGCGGCGTCTGTCGCGCCGCATCACCTGGACCCGTTGACCTGCGGTCGTCAGATCCCAATCGGAATCCTGTGCACTGGGTGCGAATTCGCGCAGTGATTGGACACGGCTCGGCTTGGTCAGCCGCAGTTGGCCGATCAGATAGCGGACCAGTTCGAGCTGGCCGAGGCCGGCCCCCGCCACGGTTGCCAGGTTGCCGAACGTGATCGACCGAGGCAGATCGCCGGCGTGCCCGTGCTTGAGGAACTTCGGTGACCACCCCGCGAACGGCCCGAACATCAGCCAGCGTTTGCCGTTGACGATGCGGGTATCCAGGTGTGCCGCGGTCATTCCGGGAGCTCCCGGCGCCGGCAGCCCGTAGACCTTGGCCCGATGTCGACTGGTGATCGCCGGGTTGCCGCTGCGGATGAAACGTCCGCCGACCGGGAACCCCCCGAACCCCTTGGCCTCTGTGATGCCGGACTTCTGCAGCAACGGCAGCGCGCCTCCCCCGGCGCCGACGAAGACGAATGCGGCGTCGAGCCTTCGCCTTTCACCGGTTCGGCGATTGCGCAGCGTCAGCGTCCAGCTGCCGTCGCGCTGCCGGGCCAGGTCGCGAACCTCGTGGCCGAACAAGGCGGTGGTGCCGTTGCGCGTCCCGTAGCCGATGAGTTGTCGCGATAAGGCGCCGAAGTCGACGTCGGTTCCTTCGGTAGCCCAGTTGAGGGCGACGGGCTCGGAAAAGTGGCGTCCGGCAGCCATATACGGGAGTCGACGGGCGAATTCATCAGCGCCATCGACGAATTCGACGCGGGCGAACAGCGGATTGCGCGCCAGTGCCTCGCGACGGCGGCGCAGGTAGTCGACGCGCTCGGCGCCCTGCACGAAGCTGACGTGCGGAACGGAGTTGAGGAAGCTGTGGACGTCGGACACCATGCCGTTCTCGGCCGCGTAGGCCCAGAACTGGCGGGTGACCTGAAACTGCTCGTTGACCCGTACCGCCTTGCCGATGTCGATCGAACCGTCGGGTGACTGCGGCGTGTAGAACAGCTCGCACAGTCCGGCGTGACCGGTTCCGGCGTTGTTCCACGGGTCGCTGCTCTCGGCCGCCGCGCCGTCGAGGCGCTCGACGATCGAGATCGCCCACTGAGGCTCGAGCCGCCGCAACAGGGCCGACAGCGTCGCGCTCATGATGCCCGTCCCGACCAGGACGGCGTCGACCTTGGGAGTTGGCGTCGGGCCTGGCACCGGGCGGGTCATCCTTTTCACTCGGAACGAGCTGTGTCGATGGCCAGATTATCTCGGTTGCGCTCAACCCGCGGTCCTGCGACGGTTGCGTCACCGCCACCTTTAAGCTGGCGTTCGTGACTGGCTGGCAGCCCGATGTCTTGCCCGGCTACTGGCAACTCTGCATCCCGTTGGGGACTGATCCCGACGGCGAGGGCGAGATCGAGGCGACACTGCTGCGGCGCGGCAATGCGGCGCCGGCCACCGACGCGGTCCTCGCGGTGCACGGATACACCGACTACTTCTTCCACACCGGTCTGGCCGACCACTTCGCCGGTCGCGGGATCGCCTTTTATGCGCTCGACCTCCGCAAGTGCGGCCGGGCATCGCGGCCCGGTCTGACGCCGCACTTCACCACCGACCTGGCTTGCTACGACCGCGAACTCGATCGCGCGTTGGAGATCATCGGTGAGCAGACGGGCTCGGGGCGGGTACTGGTCTACGGCCATTCCGCGGGCGGGCTGATCGTCTCGCTGTGGCTCGACAGGCTGCGTCGTAGACGCAGCAGTGGCGCGACGGCGCGCAACCGCGTCGCCGGGCTGGTGCTCAACAGCCCGTTCCTGGACCTGCCCGGACCCATGCCGCTGCGGTGGCCGCCGACGCGGGCGCTGATCGCCGCGATCGCGCGCGTCGGCGACAAGCGGGTGGCCCGTGCGCCGAGCGAGACCGGTGGTGGCTACGGCGCCAGCCTGCATCGTGATTACCACGGCGAATTCGACTACGACCTGCAGTGGAAACCGTTGGGCGGCTTCCCTATTACCTTCGGCTGGCTGTCCGCGGTGCGAAGTGGTCAGATCAGGCTGCACCGCGGCCTCGACGTCGGCGTACCTAACCTGATCCTGCGTTCTGACCACAGCGTGCTGGAAGCCTCCGATGCGGTCGCCCTGCAGTGCGGCGACGCGGTGCTCGACGTCAGGCATATTGCGCGCTGGGCCGGCTGCATCGGCAACCGCAGCACGATCGTTCCGATCGTCGACGCCAAACACGATGTGTTCCTGTCGATGCCGCAGTCACGACGGGTTGCCTACCAGCAGCTGGACACCTGGCTGGACGACCACCTCGGTGCGGCCTCTCACGCCGCGTCCCAGAACGGCTGAAGGGCTACTGGATGGAAAGCTACGACCTGGTGATCATCGGAACCGGTTCCGGCAACAGCATTCTCGACGACCGCTACGCCAGGAAGCGGGTCGCGATCTGCGAACAGGGAACGTTCGGGGGCACCTGCCTCAACGTCGGCTGTATCCCGACCAAGATGTTCGTCTACGCGGCCGAAGTCGCCGACACCATTCGACACTCGGCGCGCTACGGGATCGACGCGCACATCGACCGGGTGCGCTGGGACGACATCGTGTCACGCGTGTTCGGGCGCATCGACCCGATCGCCATCGGTGGTGAGGACTACCGACGGGCGCAACCCAACGTCGACGTCTATGACACGCACACCCGCTTCGCCGGCGTGCAGGACGACGGCCGGTATCTGCTGCGCACCGAAGACGGCAAAGAGTTCGCCGCCGACAAGGTGGTGATTGCGGCCGGCGCGCGAGCCGAGGTCCCGCCGGCCATCCTGGACTGCGGCGTGCACTACTACACCAGCGACGACATCATGCGGATTCCGGAATTGCCACAGCATTTGGTGATCGTCGGCGGCGGCTTTGTGGCCTGCGAATTCGCGCACATCTTCGCCGCGCTCGGGGTGCGGATCACGATGGTGATCCGCGGTGGCTCGCTGCTACGGCACCTCGACGACACGTTGTCGCGGAAGTTCACCCGGATCGCATCGAGCAAATGGGAAGTACGCAACCACCGCAACATCCTCGGATCGCACGAAAACAAATCGGGAATCGTGCTCGAACTCGACGACGGCTCCTTTCTGCAGGCGGACGCCGTGCTGGTCGCCACCGGGCGTCGCTCCAACGGCGACCGCCTGGACGCCGAGAAGGCAGGGATCGAACTCGACGACCGGCGCGTCCTCGTCGACAAGTACCAACGGACCACTGCGCGCAACGTTTTCGCGCTGGGCGACGTGTCGTCACCCTATGAGCTCAAGCACGTCGCCAACCACGAGGCCCGTGTGGTGCAGCGCAACCTGCTCCGCGACTGGGACGACACCGCCGCGATGACCGCGACCGATCATCGCTTCGTGCCCGCCGCCGTGTTCACAGATCCGCAGATCGCCTACATCGGGCTGACCGAAAACGAGGCCGTGGCACAGGGTTTCGACGTCAACTGCAAGATCCAGGACTACGCCGACGTCGCCTACGGCTGGGCCACCGAGGACACCGTCGGCATCGTCAAGCTCATCTCGGACTCCAAGAGTGGCCGCTTGCTGGGAGCACACATCATGGGACAGCAGGCCTCGTCGATCATCCAGCCATTGATTCAGGCCATGACGTTCGGTTTGAGCGTCGAGGATATGGCGCGCGGCCAGTACTGGATTCACCCGGCGCTACCCGAGGTCGTCGAGAACGCCTTGCTGGGATTGGCCGACTGACGTAGGTTCAGGCGGCGCTGATCGACGATCGACTACCAGGCTTGGTATCGATCGACCACAGGTGCCCGCAGTCAGGGCACTGCAGGTGCAATAGCCAGCCCTGATTGCTCAGCAGGAACTGCCAGTGGGCATCGCAATTGCGGCTGATCTGGCAATCAGTACATCCGACAGCATGCTCGCACTGTGGGCAGCCGAACCAGGCGCGGCGACCCCGATCAGCAGTGGGATCAATCGGCAACACGGCCAGCCACCCGATCCGGAAGCACTCCGGCGGCTACCAGGTCGTCGTAGATACGTAGCTGATCGTCGTCCAGATCGGAGTACAGCATCGCGTGTGCGCGATCCTCCTGGGCGAGCACTTCCACCGGGTCCCAGTCGGCCCCGATCGCCTCGAGGACGGCGGTCCGGCGGCGCACCTCGTCAAGGGTCAGGTCGTATGCGAACGCCAGATGATTAGCCTCAGCAGCCACTTGCTCTCCCTGTGCCGACATGTCTAACGAGCTACTAGGGTCAGCGGTCGCGCCGGCCGTCGGCAATGGCCTCCATCACATTCGGCGGTTGAGGTTGATCACAGTATTACGGCCAGTCAGACGGTCCGCCGCGCCGCGATGATCGAGCGCGTGTATGGCGGCGGTGTGCATGGCGCGCGAATCGTTGAGCGCAGCCGCTAAGACGACAGGGACGACGCCGACGGGCCTTGAATCGCGACGCTGCGGCGACGCGGAAATCCACGTCGCCTGCGTCAGGGGATGTTGCCTAGTGGGGGTGGTTGTGCTCCTGCCCTAGATCGGCTTGGTGCACGTGCGGATGCGTGTGTTCAGTTCCATCGGTGTGGGTGTGGTCGTGGTCGTGCTCGATGTGTTCGTGCTCGTGGCTCGTGTGCGGATGCGTGTGAGCAACGTCGTCGTGGCGGTGTTCGTGGGTATGCGGTTCGTCGTGACCGTTTTGACCGTGTGTCACTGTCGTCTCCTGTGGTGTGAGATCCCTGCTCTAGCTATTGTGCTCTCCGCGATGAGCCCTGGGAACAATCCAGACCGGGTGGATTGACTCCCATCCTGTCTGGTCTGCAACCCTCGCGGCGGCTGAGGTGTAGAACAGTGCGCATGGGCCTGAGGAGCCAGGGCTCGGAGGACA
>CAWGIJ010000004.1:0-988510 GCA_963822655.1 uncultured Actinomycetota bacterium | reverse complement strand
TCGCGGTCCTCTACTCCATCGGACGAATCAACGCGGTCACGCGCGCCAGGCTGATTCAGCCACGCGGAGGAAGTTACCGCCCAGGACGGTCGATGCCGACCAGCTCGATGGCGTATTCGAGGTGGCGGGTCATCGCCTCGAGGGTGGGTGCTGTTTTGAACGTGCCAAGAGGTGCACACTCAAAGGTATGGATGGCGTTCTGTACTTCGACGGCTACTGCGGAATGTGTACCCGAGCACGCAATGGGTTACTGCGGCTCAATCGAACGGGTCGTCTACGGACCGAGCCGATGCAGAAGCCGGGCACGTCCGAAGTGTTGGGCGTGGAGGCGCATCGCTTGCCAGAATCCAGTTGGTGGCTGGACTCCTCGGGTGAGGTGTTCGCCGGGGCCAAGGCGATGAACGCCGCGCTGTCGACTGCGGTGGGTACACGCTTGCCGTTGGTGGTCTATGGCATACCGGGAATAGGGCCACTGGAAGAGGCCGTCTACCGATGGGTGGCCTCACACCGGTACCGGTTCCGGGGTGTTACTCCGCTGTGTGAATCAGCGCCGGAGCGATGCGCGGCTCCTCAAGCATCCTGAAACGATGCCTTCCTGGCGCACGCCTGCAGCACCGGCTGGAAAAGTCGATCTTCAATCCCACATTTCACCTCTCGGCCTCACGGTCCAGGCCGTGAATTGCCGGCGTGCTCAGAAGTAGGTGGGGTTGAAGAGATCTTGGATGGTGTCCACCAAGGCGGTGAACGCTCCGCTGTTTGCGATTCCGTGGGCGAAAGCCTCGATCAGCGCAAGGTGGTCGTTGATGAGGGTCCCCGGGTCTGTGCCGTCGGGGATGGTGATCGTGGTGGTGAGGCAGTCGGTCGTTGCGACGCCGCTGGCGACCTCCGCCGGCGTGAGCCCCAGGTATTCCACGTGGGTGGTGATGAAGTGATGAAGCGCATCGTGGAACGCATCGCGGTAGCTGCCGTCGACGGCGAGGCCTTCATCGAAATCCTGTTGCCAGTCCGCAACCCCGTCGCCGTCGATCGTGTAGATGGTGGTCGGATACAGGTCATGCGGGGTCAGACCGGCAAGTGAGCCGCCGGGGGCGAATTGGTCTTCCTTGATGGCGGAGAGGATGTCGTCGGTGATCGCCGTCCCGCGAGTCCCCCCGCCGAACGCCGCGACGAGATCGGCGTAGATATTGGTGGCGACCCCGCCCGCATCGTTGGGATCGCCGATGAAGACGAAATGCAGATCGTCCTGAGGAATGCCGTAGTCGGCGAGTACGTGCTCGGCCGCCGATGCCGAGATGGCGCTTTGCGAGTAGGCGAATATCGTCAGTGGATCCGAGGAGCTCATCTCCCCCGCCTTGTATGCGGCTTCCACGGCGCTCACGAGGTCCGTTTCACCCTGCAGACTGCTTGGGCCAAACTCGAACACTTCTGGCGTCGTGAGCACCTGCAACGGCGCGTCGCACGGTGCGGTCCCCATGATGTCGCAGATCGACGTGGCGTCGGCGAAACCCAGTGGCTTCAGAAACAGTGACTCAGCGGTCTCGACATAGGCCGTCGACGGCGTCGGTTGGCCGGTGCCGCCGAGGAAGATCGCGGTCGAGCTATGCAGCAGCGGGTCCTCGTTGTCGGCGTGGGCTGGCACGGACAGCGCGAGCAATACGCCGGCAGCCCCGATGGTTGGCAGAACCGCGCCCACACTTTTCAGCACGACGAACCCCAATCCGGTTATCCCAGTTGCATATAACGCACACGCCCGAGTCCTACCCAAATCTGATGTCGAGCTGATATTAGCCTTAGCTTGGCCTGTGCAACTGAGGATTATTTATCCGCTGCGGTGCGATAGTTGCAACCCGATACGCCGAGTTGCGGGCCCGCAGGACAGTCGAAGAGAAGAATGCCGAATTTGCGACCAGGGTTAGCAGGTGGGACGGCGGCTGAGATGTTCGCGGTACGCCACCCGAACAAAGTCGCCGGCTTGGTGTTGCTAGAACCGCTTGCGCACAACGTTTTCGCGCGTCAATCCTTCGGCTCGCACGGCATGTGCATCATGAACGTGGACATCACGCACTGGTTCCGACCGGCCCAATAACACGGCCTGCCCATGGTCCAGGCCATCAATGCACACTGCCTCCTCGCCGTCTCTTGGTCCGGGCCAGTGCACGACGGTTGTCCGGTGGCGCACTCCGGTGATCTCCAATCGGCATGCGCGACGTCGGCATCGACGATCCCGAAGAACATTGCGGCAACTGCGACGGCGAACGCTGCGAGTACCGACATGCAACGAGCGCTGAGATCGGCATGTCTCGACACGTCCCCATCCCTTCGCCGACCATCCAAAAGATAGCTTTGCTATCTGTTTCCAGGCTGTAGAGCCGCTGTCAGGTTCTACCGCGTCGCCTGTCCCCCAACGATTTTCAGATGTCGAGGACAAAAGCGCCGTTCGGGGCCAACCGTTCCCTGACGCGGTGAGGCGGTCATCCCGCACACTAGGACACGCATCCGACGCCTGGAGGGCCGATACCGGAATGAGCCCGGTCGCCGAATTCGACTACATCATCGTGGGAGCCGGCAGCGCCGGCTGCCTGCTCGCCAATCGACTGAGCGCCAACCCTGATCGCCGTGTGCTCCTGATTGAGGCGGGCGGCAGAGATAACTGGTTCTGGATCAAGGTGCCGGTGGGCTATCTGTACACCATCGCCAACCCCCGCACCGACTGGTGCTTCACAACCGAACCCGACCCAGGTCTGGCCGGCCGCAGCATTCACTACGCGCGGGGCAAAGTCATCGGCGGGAGCTCGTCGATCAACGCGATGATCCACATGCGCGGGCAGGCGAGCGACTACGACATGTGGGCGCAGGCTACCGATGACGAGCGATGGCTCTGGGGTGGTTCGGGCCGCCCCGGCGAGACTCTGGCGATCTACAAAAAGTTGGAGGACTACTTCAGCGGCGCCGACGACTGGCACGGCGCCGGCGGTGAGATCCGTGTTGAGCGGCCTCGGGTGAGCTGGAAGATCTTGAACGCCTGGCAGGCCGCTGCTGCCGAAGTCGGCATCGCCCCGATCGATGAGTTCAACCGCGGAGACAACGCCGGCAGCGCGTACTTTCATGTCAACCAATATCGCGGCCGTCGCTGGTCGATGGCTGATGCCTTCCTGCATCCCATCTCCCACCGACCCAATCTCACCGTCTACACACAGACCCAGGCTCTGCGGGTACTGCTGGACGATGAGGTCCACCAGGATCAGCGTCGCGGTGCCTGGACAACGGCTCAGCAGCGCGTCACCGGCCTTCGACTGCTCATGGGCGGCCACATCGTCGACGTCCGGGCCACCCGTGAGGTGATCCTGAGCGCCGGAGCTGTTGGCTCGCCGCATCTGATGCAAGTCTCGGGTCTGGGCCCTGCCGCCCTGCTCGCCCAGCATCACGTGCCGTGTGCCGTCGATCTGCCAGGAGTGGGCGAAAACCTCCAGGACCACCTGCAGATTCGAACGATCTATCGGGTCCGGGGTGCCCCGACCGTCAATACGCTGTACCGGAATTGGATCACCCGGGGGGGCATGGGACTTCAGTATCTGATGTTGCGATCGGGGCCCATGACCATGCCGCCTTCTACGTTGGGGGCTTTTGCCAAGAGCGATCCCGCGCTGAGCAGTCCCGATTTGGAGTGGCATGTTCAGCCGTTGTCGTTGCCGAAGTTCGGCGAACCCCTGCACCCCTACGGAGCGATCACTCCGTCGGTCTGCAACTTGCGGCCCACCTCGCGTGGCCATGTGCGGATGGCCAATGCAGATCCACTGACCAATCCGAAGATTCTGGGCAATTACCTGTCGACCGACGCCGATCGTCACACCGCCGTCACCGGTCTCCGGATGACCCGGCAGATCATGGCGGCGCCAGCCCTGGCCCGATACCGCCCGCACGAGTTGCTTCCCGGCCCGCAACTGGAAAGCGACGATGATCTGCAAAAAGCCGCCGGTGAACTCGGTACGACGATTTTTCACCCGGTGGGGACCTGTGCGATGGGAGCCTTTGACGCGCAGGGTCGGCCGCGGTCGGCCGCCACAGTCCTCGACACCGACTGCCGCGTGTATCGCGTCGCCGGCCTTCGAGTGGTCGATGCTTCGGCGATGCCCACCATCACTTCCGGCAACACCAACGCGCCGGTCATGCTCATCGCGGAGCGCGCAGCGCGGGCGATCGTGGGTTGAGCCGGTTACCCCAAAGTCCATGTGCGGCAAGGAGATCCGGACTACAGTCCGGATGGCACGACCTTACCGTTGACCGTCACCTCGACCTGGTCGGTCCTTTCGCGGTATTCGATCTTGCCGTTCTCGAAGTTCGCCACTAGCAGATCGCCGTTGGCAGTCGCGTCGCTCGTCGGGAAGCCCAGTGGACCTGCTGAACCGTTGCTGCCGGTCACCGCCGGCACGCCGTTCGGATCGCGTTGAACATTCCAGGCGTCGCGGATCTTGCCCGCGGTGATGTATGCGCGCGTGCCGGCCGCGTCGTTCTTGGCGGTGATCACGCCGCCCTCGAACTGCTGAAATACCAGGCCGCTCTGTCGGGTGCCCGCGTTGTGATCACCCGTCAGCGGCTGACCGAGCTCCTTTTTCTGGCCCTCGGTTGCCGACGCGTACTTGGCAGCAAGCGGACCGGTCAGCGTGACCTCGACGTCGCCCTCCCCCATGACCTTCACTTCTGCGGGCTGCGCCGGGACTGTGGACGTGGCACTCGCTGCGGCATGAGGCGGTGGTGACGCGTCGACGCTCTTGCCGTTGCTGCAGCCGGCGGTGATCAGCGCGACGGCGGCCAGGCCGACGCCCGCGGTGTGATGGTGGGCGATCTTTCTCATCCGGCTTCCTCTCGGGGTGTGGGTCGTCGCTCCGAACGACCATACGATGCAGTCAGGACGACGGATCACACATGCTCAATTGCCCCCGCACGGGACGGGTGAAACCACAAGCGTTGACAAGCAGTGCCGCAGCGTTTTACTGGAAGTGTGCTCGTGCTGATGTCTGGGCTTCCCGATGGCGTGCAGGGTCTCGAGGCGCGCGGCACCGTCACCTATGACGATTACATGCGAGTCTTCGCGCCGCTCATCGATCGCATCCGAAACAGCGACAAACGGTTGCGACTGCTCTATCAATTCGGGCCGGATTTCCGCCGCATCACAGCCGGGGGCCTCTGGGCGGACAGTCGTCTCGGGAGCCGCTACATCGCTCTGATGGACGGTTGCGCTCTCGTCAGCGATGTCGGCTGGATTCGAGGTCCAGGGCGTGGCATCGCCACGTGGCTGCCGTGTCCAATGCAGGTCTACGACAATGCCCACGGCAACGCTGCTGCGCATTGGCTGGCTTCCCTGCCCGCCATCGGTGAGCCATCCAGGGCGCAGACTGCGAGGGCCTACATCGGCGGAACCTACGGCGCGTCTGTCAGCATCGTAAAACTCCTGACATCGAGAGGATTCGGGAGACGGTAGGCCGGGCTCGGATACCTCGCGCGTTCCGACCACGATTCAATGTCTCGAACCTCTCCTTCACCGGATTCGCCTGGGGCACACTGACGTCATGGCGCAAGGCCGGCGCGGGGCGCACGCCGTGGTGTGCGGCGCAAGCATGGGTGGGTTGCTTGCGGCGCGAGTCCTCGCCGACGCCTACGAATCCGTCACCCTGGTCGAACGCGATGTGTTACCCGAGGCTGCGATTCAGCGCCGAGGTGTGTCGCAGGGTCGGCATCTGCATGCCCTGCTGAGACGCGGCTCGCTCGTGTTGGAAGAACTGCTGCCCGGTCTGTTCGATGAGTTGCTGGCGGCTGGCGCCAATGTCATTGACGGCACTGACCCGTCGGTGATACGCGCCGACATCGGCGGTCACGTGCTGAGCCGATCCGGAATGTTTTCAGACCCCGGTTCACTCGTCACGCAGGTCGCGAGCCGGCCGCTGCTGGAGGCTCACGTCCGGCGGCGCGTACGCGCCACTCCGAACGTGGCTTTTCTGGAGGACCACGACGTGGTCGAGCCGGTCCTGGGCCAGCCTGACCGTGTCACCGCCGTCCGAGTGGTCGACCGAGCAACAAGCGAGGAACGATCGCTGGATGCCGACATCGTCGTCGACGCGACCGGACGATCGGCGCGTATGCCGGCCTTCCTCGACAAGCATGGCTACCCAACGCCGCCGGAGCAAACGTATGCGGTCGGCCTGAATTACTCGAGCCAGTTCTTCAGAGTGCCCGAGGGCGCGCTCGTCGAGCAGATGCTGCTCACCGCTCCGACGCTCGAAAGGCCAATGGGCGCTGGGCTGTTGGCCTACGAGCACGGCACGGTCATCCTGACGCTGATAGGCATGGCGGGACACCGGCTTCCGACCGATCTGCCTGGCGTGATGACGCTCGTCGCCGAGCTGCTTCCAGAGCGGATCACGGCCGCGCTGCACGCCGCCGAGCCCCTCGGTGAGGTGACGGCGCAGCACTACCCCGCGAGCGTGTGGCGCCGATACGACAAGTTGAAACAATTTCCCCGTGGCCTCGCGGTGCTCGGTGATGCAGTCTGCAGCTTCAATCCCGTCTACGGCCAGGGCATGACGTCCTCCGCCATACAGGCGAAAACGTTGCGGGATCACCTCATTGACAACAGAGCCGATGACGTGGTCGGGCTGTACTTCCGCGACGCAGCCAGGAAACTTGCACCGATCTGGAAGTTCAACCGACTCAACGACTTCGGGATCATTCCAGTCCAAGGCTGGCGTACCGTACCGCAGCGAATCCTGAACTGGCAGCTCGACAAGCTCATGACCGCTGCTTCCAATGACATCGCTGTCACTGAGAGCTTTCTACGCACTCTCGGGCTCGTGGAATCCCCCACTCACCAGTTCCGGCCGTCGAGGCTGTTGCGCGTGATCAACGGAAATCGCCGACACCGCTAATCCGGCTCGGGCACTGGCGTTTCCCAGCGCTCTCGCCGTTGCTTGTCGGTCTGCTCCCACCACGGTGGTTGACCACGTTCTCCCAGAGCAACTTTCGCGGCTTGCACACCCGCGCGAGCATCCGACTCCCCCGGCGTCCCTGTGGTATTCCGAACCGCTCTGCGCCAGGCCATCAGGGTTCGGACGAGTTCGACGCGCCGTTCTTCTGGAATCGATGGATCAGTCGCTCGCCACCTGCGGCCGTCGACGACGACGTAATGCCCGTCAACGGTGGCCGCAGTTTCACTCACGACGCCTCGCCGCGCCCGGTGCTCTGCTGCAGTTCCTCGATCAGGTTCGACGCCTCTGCCTTGTTGAGATTGTCTGGAATCTCGCGGTGGGCCTCCTGGCCGAGCGTATGCAGATAACTCCGCTGCGGTCCCGTCATCGGCTCGTCACCGGTGACCCAGTCGTCCGGATCCTTTTCCGGCGTCTCCTTCGGTGCCTGTTGCACGTCATCGCTCATGTCGCGATCACCTCCGCAGGCGGTATAGCCTTCGCACACCAGTTCGAAACATGATCATTCGTCGGCCACAGCTTGCCGCTTCTTGTTGGAGATCTCGATGTGATAGCCGTGCAGCACCGTGACGATCATCGAGATCGACACGACGCCCTCCGCGATGAAGAACGCCGCGAAGTCGATCAGCGAACCGATCGGCGGATCCCCCGGCACGGCATTGCGCAACGGAATAAGCGCGAACAGCAGAGTGCCGAGGAAACCGAGAGCCGACCAGAACAATCCGAGCCTGCCGCTCGCCGTGTACCACGCCGCAATCAACGCGGCGATGGTCAGGCACCACATGAACACCATGATGAATACGGCGAACACGACGGTGCTCGTCGAGCGATTCACGGATGCCGTTGCGGCGAAGAGAGATTCGGGCGTCTTGATCGTCTTCGCCTCCGGGCTGTTCCGGTGGATCTCGATGGATTGCTCCTGCTGCGGAGCCAGCTTGAAGAACGAGTCGATGTTGTCGAACACAACCCGCACCGGAACCGCGTGCTGATCGGCGCCGTCTCCGACTTTCACTCGGAAAAAGAAGTTCGTCGTATAGCTGTCCAGCGGATAGTCGGTGATCACTCCGTCGCGGAGCGCGAATTCGACCGACACGAATTCCGGCCGCTCGTTCGCCTTGGCCACCACCGTGGCACCGGTGACCGCATTGCTCGTGAGCGTCGCGTCCTCTTTGAGGTCGTGAGTGTGCTCGTCGAGCAGCGATCCGGCTCCCCTGAGCTCGAGCTGGGCGCTCACCCGCGCCGTCGACGGGTCGACTTTCTGGATCAAAACGGTGACGGTCACGTGGTCCGGGTTTGCGGTGTCGCCCAGGATCGTCGGGTGACGCGTCTTGTGGTGCTCCAACCAGTACAGCGAGACGCTCAAGACGGTGAGCGTAATGACAAGCAGCGAAAGAAAACTCAGCCTGGCCACACTGGGCAGGCGCGGTGCGCCGGCCGTCGACTCGTTCTGGGTGGACGTTGACATGCTCAGCCTCTCGTGGGGTGATCGAGCAATGGTGGGCCAGCGCCCAACGGAAGGCACGGACACGTCTCTTCCCGCAGCCATCATGCCGCACGCCGGTTCATCAACGGTTCGGCGGCGCGCGTTACAACGCGGTGTCCTATGTCACCGATCCCGGCCGCGGCGCGTGCCATCCGTGGAAAATGCACCCATGAGCCGCTCCCCCGCGCGCGATATCGCGCGCTGGGCGCTGGGCGCTTTCCTGATTCTCGCCGGGATCAGCCATCTGAGTGTCGCCCGACGTGATCTTCACGCCCAGGTACCGCCCTGGCTGCCGCTAGACGCGGATTTCGTCATCATCGCCTCCGGCATCGTGGAGATCCTGCTCGGGCTCAGCCTGATAGCGCTGACACGGTGGAGGGTGTCGGTCGGATGGGTGGTCGCGATCTTCTTTGTTCTTATCTTCCCTGGAAATATCTCTCAATTCATCACGCACACAGACGCTTTCGGCCTCAACTCCGACCTGTCCCGCGGTATCCGGCTGCTGTTTCAACCGCTGCTCGTGGTGTGGGCTCTGTGGTCCACCAAGGCATGGGCGGCTGTCCGGCGGTGAGTGTGGCCCACATCTGGGACGCCTCGAGCCTCGCCAGCCTGGACGCGATCACCCAGAAGTACGCGTCCAAACGCACGGCGGTGACGCTTGTCGGTATGAACGACCACAACGCACAGCGGCACGCACGCACGCATCAGTGAATTACTTGCGGGCGCGCACTAACCGTCGTTCCACGGTGGCCGGGACCCACAGAGGTAACGTGACGCCGTGACTATCTCCCGTGTGTATTCCTCGCTGGGCGTGGCCGTCTGTGCCGCTTCGGCCATCGTGACGCTGTCCGCGTGTGGCTCCGACAAGCATGCTTCGCCGACCAGCACGTCCACCGGCGCCGCCAGCGCCCCCGCCATGACGGCAGCCGAGTCACCGTCGGCGACCGCGGACAGCGGCTGCCCCACCCAGCCGCCCGGGGACGGCGGAACGCCCGAGTGGACGCTGAACGGGACGAGCGGCAGCGTGGCCGTTACGGGCTCCACCGACAAGAACGCCCCGCTGGTCACCGTGACGCAGCCGTTCAGTGTGTCCGAGACCGAGGTCCACACACTGCACGCCGGAGACGGGCCGGTCGTAGCACCAACAGCCACCGTCACGGTCTGCTACATGGGCGTCAACGGACGCGACGGCAAAGTCTTCGACAGCGCCTACGACCGCGGCACCCCGGCGCAGTTCCCGCTCGGCGGCGTCGTGCCTGGCTTTCAGAAGGCGATCGCCGGGCAGAAGATCGGCTCCACCGTCGGTGTCGCGATGAGCCCAGCGGACGGATATCCCGACGGCATGCCACAAGCCGGCATCGAGAAGGGCGACAGCCTGGTCTTCGCGATCAAGATCCTCAGCGCCGGGAGTTAACGGCTCGGCTTCAGAATTGGCCGGAGATCGTCGAGTTTGTCGAACAAGTGCCAGATGTAGTTCGACGAACCGTCTTCACGGTGCGGATGTAAATCGGCCAGCAACGGGTCGCTGCGGTAGGAATCGAAGGCCTCCCTCGACTCCCACTCGACGAGAATCAGTACCCGTCGCGGCGCGATGTCGCCGACGATCGCCTCCTGGAAGTCCCCCAGCGCGACAACGTGCCCGCCGTGGGCTTCGACGGCCGCGGGCGAGCGCTTTGCGTATTCCAGATACTGGGCACGATCGGACACGTCGAACAAGTTCAATGCGTATACGGCCATGACCGGACCCTATATCGGCGAAAGCGACGTGCCGCGTTCCGCTCAGCCGTTCTGGGCCGCGTCGTCGATCGCTCGATAGATCCGCTGTTCGCTGACCGGCCGCGGCGTGCCGAGTTGTTGCGCCCACAGACTCACGCGCAATTCCTCGATCTGCCAACCGATGTCGATGATGTCAGGACTGGTCTTGCGTCCCGCCGGGATCGCTCGGAGCAGTTCGTCGTAAGCGTCTTCGACGGCGTGCACCCGCGCCATCCGATCGCTGTCAGCCTTCGGCGCCTTCGGAAGCTGTTCCAGCCGGCGCCGCGCCGCGGTCAGATACCGGGTGAGGTCGCGGAAGGCGAGCAGTTCCGGTGGCAGTGACAAACCCCGGCGGGAGTAAGCGGTCCACATGGGCCTGGATGTCGGCAAGCGCGTCCGGATGCTGAGTCGGTAGCGCAAGCTGGATCTCTCGCCATACCGCCAGCACTTTTTCGACGCGGCCCACGATGTCGACAGTCGCGGACACCAGATCCTTGCCGACCCGGTCACGAAGCGTGGCGAACGCGTCGCGCGTCCACACCGCTCCGGTGACCGTTGCATCGACCGCCGCATCGGCGCAGTCGTTGATCAGTGCCGATAAGCGAGCCATCGGGATTAGTGCCCAGCAACAGTCGAGTGCGTGGGTCAAGCTGTCGCTCAACGGCTTTGACGGGTGTCGGAACACTGATCCGCGCCAGCCTGCGAATACCGGGTCTCAGCGCATGTTGCTGTTCGCCGGATGTCGAGAAGGCGCGTAGGTCGACGGCGCCGCCGGTGTCGACGAAGGCGGGATAGCCCCGCACAGTGCGTCCGTCGATCGTGCGCTCGATGACGTTCGGCAAGTCATCGAGATCGTCGGGCCAGCTTCGCAGTCCAGTACGTTCCAGGTCGACGGCCACGACGGCGGCGACGGCTCGCCTGGCGGGCGCCGCGAGCTTCTGTTGCAGCGCCGCGAGGTCTTTACCTCGGGCGAGCTTCGGCACCGTCGGACGCCTCGACCGCGAATGTCACCCGCAGATGCGCCGGCAGCTTGCCGACATCGAATGCGTCGATCGGGACCAGAATCCCGGTGCGACGGCGCAATTCGCGCTGCAGCGACGCCAGCACCGATTCACCGTCTTTCGTCTCCATTCCCGCCAGGACGGTCCGGGCGGTGTCGGGCGCCGGAACGAAGTTGCGGCGCAGATCTTTCGGCAGTGACCGAATGAGAGCTGTCACCAACTCCTCCCGCAATGCGGGCACCTGCCAGGCGAACTCGTCGCCGCCCAGCCGCGCGAGTACGTCGATCGGAACATGGACGGTGACACCGTCGTTCGCGGCGCCGGGGTCGAACCGGTAACTCAACGGCAGCGTGAGATCGCCCGCCCGCCAGCTGTCCGGTCGCTCGGTGTCGGCGTCATCGCCGCGCAACAGATCGTCGCGACGGAAGGTCAGCAGCTCCGGTGTTGCGTGACGCTGCTTGTGCCACCACGCGTCGAAATGTCGCGCCGAGACCGCCTCTGCGGGGATCCGGCTGTCGTACAACGCGTACACGTCGTCGTCACTCGCCAGCAGATCGCGGCGCCGGGCCCGATCCTCCAACTCCTCGAGTTCGGCACGCAGCCGGGCGTTGTCGCGGAAGAAGTGATGGCGGGTCTGCCAATCCTCCTCGACGAGCGCGTGTCTGATGAACAACTCGCGCGCAACCGCAGGCTCGATGTGCGCGTAGCCGACGCGGCGACGCGCGACGAGCGGCAGACCGTATAGCGTCACCCGCTCGTAAGCCATCACTTCGCCGCGCTTGGCGTCCCAGTGCGGTTCGCTGTAGCTGCGCTGGACAAGATCGCCGGCCACCCGTTCGATCATCTCCGGCTGGATACGCGCCGCCGTTCGCCCGAATAACCGACTGGTTTCCACAAGTTCCGCGACCACCACCCAGCGCGGCGGCCGTTTGCTCAGAGTCGAGCCGGGTGCGAGGACGAATCGTGAATTACGCGCTCCCAGAAACTCGTTCGCATCTTCCCGGCGCATCCCCGCGTGTGACAGCAACCCTGCCAACAACGCCGCATGCACCCGGGCCTCGTCAGCCGGCTCGTCGGATTCCACGATTCCGAGGTCACGCGCGATGCCACGCAGCTGCCCGACCAGATCCTGCCACTCGCGAATGCGGAGGTAATGCAGAAACTCGTCACGGCACATGCGCCGAAACGCGTTGCCGGATAGTTTGTTTCGCTGCTCACGCAGATAGCGCCAGAGATTGATGTAGGACATGAAGTCCGAACGCTCGTCGGCGAACCGAGCGTGGCTCCGACGGGCGGCCTCCTCGCGGTCGGCGGGTCGCTCCCGCGGATCGGGAATCGTCAGCGCCGCAGCGATCACCAACATCTCCCGGACACATGCTTCGCCGTCGGCAGCCACGATCATCCGCGCCAACCGCGGGTCGACGGGCAGTCGCGCCAACCGCCGCCCCACGTCGGTGATCTCGCCGTGGGTGTCGAAGGCGCCGAGTTCCTGGAGGAGTTGCACACCGTCGCGGACACTGCGACGGTCCGGTGGATCCAGGAACGGGAACTCTTCCACGTCGCCCAATTCGAGCGCCGCCATCTGCAGCAGCACCGCGGCCAGATTCGTCCGCAGAATCTCGGGATCGGTGTAACGCGGTCGCGTCTCGTAGTCCTGCTCGGAGTACAGGCGAATGCACACCCCCGGGGCGACCCGACCGCACCGGCCGGCCCGTTGTTGCGCAGAGGCCTGCGAAATCGGTTCGATCGGCAAGCGCTGTACCTTCAGCCGTCGGCTGTAGCGTGAGATGCGCGCGCTGCCCGGGTCGACTACATAGCGGATACCCGGCACCGTCAGTGACGTCTCGGCGACGTTCGTCGCCAGCACGACGCGGCGCCCGACATGCGGAGCGAAGACCTTCTGCTGCTCGGCGGTGGGCAGCCGGGCATACAGCGGGAGTACCTCGGTGTGCTTCAGGTCGCTCAAAGCCTCGGCCGTGTCGCGGATTTCGCGTTCGCCGGACAAGAAGACCAGGACGTCACCGGCCGGCTCCGACTCGAGTTCGTGAATCGCGTCCACGATGGCTTCGACCTCGTCGCGGGTCTCGGTTCGCATGATTTCGTCGTCGGGATCGTCCGGATTATCCTGCACCCCAGACGAAACCGGCACCTCCAGCGGTCGATAGCGAACCTCGACCGGGTAGCGTGCGACCCGACACCTCGACGATGGGCGCACCGCCGAAATGATCGGCGAACCTGCGCGGCTCGATCGTCGCCGACGTGACGATCACCTTGAGGTCGGGGCGACGTGGCAGCAACTCGTGCAGGTAGCCCAGCAGAAAGTCGACGTTGAGGCTGCGCTCGTGGGCCTCGTCGATGATCAGGGTGTCGTAGCGCATCAGCCGGCGGTCGCGCTGGATCTCGGCGAGCAGAATGCCGTCGGTCATCAGCTTGACCAAGGTGCGGTCGCTGACCTGATCGTTGAACCGGATGGTGTATCCGACGACATCGCCCAATGGGCCGCCCAACTCGTCGGCGATGCGCTGAGCCACGGTGCGCGCGGCCAGTCGGCGAGGCTGGGTATGACCGATCATCCCCCGCACGCCGCGACCCATTTCGAGGCAGATTTTTGGCAACTGGGTCGTCTTGCCCGAGCCGGTTTCGCCGGCGACCACGACCACCTGGTGCGCACGAATGGCGTCGGCGATCTCCAGCCGTCGCGCGCTGATCGGCAGGTCGGGGTATACGACCGGCGGGACGGCGGCCTGTCGGGTGGCGAGAAGTCCCTCGGCCGCGGCGATCTGCTCGGAAAGTTGGACCAGTTTCTTCGGGTCGGCGCCGCGCAGACTCTTCAGCCGCCTGCCCAAGCGCGCCGCGTCCCGCAGGGTCAATCCGTCCAACTTGCGTGCGCAGATCTGCGACGGACGGTTCGGACACTCGGGCCAGGATAGGCGCGGCGAGTCCGCATGCGGCCCGAGGTGTTGCGATCACCACGATTGTGATGGTTCTGCGGGCGTCGTGATGCTGCCTACCGTCCATGAGTGACCTCGACTGTCGGCCGCATACCGGACCAGTTCACCCGGGCCGCGCCGGCCACGTTCCGGCAGGCGCTCTTCGTTGCCGTTACCGCGGGCCTTGGCTACGGCTTCGACTCCTACGCGGTGAACATCTACGGCCTGGTGCTGCCCGAGATCAAGCGGACCTTGCATATCACCGACGCGCAGGCGGGCTATATCGGTTCGATCTTCTTGCTGGGATACACGATCGGCACCATCGGTTTCGGATTGGCAGCCGACCGGTGGGGACGCAAAACGACACTGGGCGCGTCGATCCTGCTGTACGGAATCACCACCGCGTTGGCCGGGCTCACCACGAACATCGCCGCTTTCACCGGGCTGCGATTCTTGACCGGTGTCGGTGGCGCCGGCGAGCTTGCCGTCGGGGCGCCCTATACCGCCGAAGTCTGGCCGGCCAAGACTCGCGCGATAGGCGTTGGCGGCGTGATCTTTTCGCTGTTCTCATTGGGATACGTGCTCGCCGCGGGTGTCGCCCTGGCGCTCGTGCCGCACTTCGGCTGGCAGTCGGCGTTCACCGTCGCCATCGTCCCCGCCATCATCTTATTTCTCGTTCGCCGAGGCATCACCGAATCGCACCGCTACGTCGACGTGCAGGCACGCAGCAGGGCCGAGAAGCCACGGCTCTGGCACCTGCCGGGTGTGCGGCGGCGACTGGTGTCCGGGTGGCTGATCTACACCGCCAACGCGGTCGGTTACTGGGGCATGACGCTGTTTCTGACGACGTACATCGTGAAGAGATTCCATGCGACGCCGATCGAGGCGATTCGTTACGCGCTGGTGTTCTTCCTGCTGCAAGCCGTATTCGCTTATGCCGGAACGGCGCTCGCCGACTGGATTGGCCGCCGGCCCTCGGCGATCCTGGCCGCCGTCATCGAGGTCGCGTCGACAATCCTGGCCGCCACCTCCGATTCGCTTGCGCAGTATCAGATCTTCGGTGCGGTCGCGATCGCCACCCTGGGCTGGCTGTGGGGTGTCGGCGATACCTACATCGCGGAATTATTTCCGACGGTGTTGCGCGGCACAGGTTTTGGCATCGCCGTCGGTGGTGGCCGCGTCGTGTCGATCGCCGCGCCGACGATCATCGGCTGGGCCATCACCCGCTACGGCCTGCAGACGCCGTATCTCGCGCTGGCCGGTCTGTGGGTACTCACGGTGATCGGCTACCTACTCGGGCCCGAGACCAAGGGTCGTGAGCTCGAAGACCTCACCGACGAAGCCCTCACCGAAGATCTCGTCGGCGCGTAAAACTAACTCACTGCGGATGCGTCGCGACATAGTCCGCAGCCGGAATCGGTTCTGTCGCAACGTAACCGATGGGCAGCAGCACATCGCCTGCCGTCGTGCGGCAGTACACATCCCAGCGATAGTAGCCAGCGAATGCGGCGGGGTCGCCGCCGATCAGCGCCGCGTACTGGTTGACCGCGCGTACGTAGTCGCCGGCGTGGTTGTACCGGTAAATCGCGTGATCGTGGTCGTTGGCGAAGTTGTTCGCGGCCAGATAGCGACCAGCCGCGATGATGCTGTCGTGCGGCGAGTGGATGTCGCCGCCCTGTCCGTAGGCCGCGAACGTCGACGGTAAGAACTGCATCGGCCCCTGCGCGTCGGCGGTGCTGACCCCGTCGATGCTGCCGAGTCGGGTTTCGACGAGGTTGATCGCGGCCAGATAGTTCCACGCGACGCCGGTCTCGGCCTCCGCCTGGTGATAGAAGCCGAGCAGCTGATCGGCCGGAATGGGTGGCACGATGCGCCACGCGGGCAAGGTGGTGCGGGCCGGGGTGATCGCGTTGAGCGCGCGGCGGGCGTCGACGTTGCGGTCGTAGGTGTCGAGCAGGGGTCCCGGGATACGCGGTCGCGCCGCGGCGTCCCAGTCGGGGTGCAGTCCGATGGCGCGGTAGGCGGCCTGCTGGCGATGCGCCGCCGCTTCCAGCGCCGCCTCCCCTGTCGACGGGTCGCGCAGCGCGTGTTCGTCGGCGACCAGGTCGTCGGCCACCTGCGCGGGATTCGACGCCAGCCGGGGCTGTGCACCGTCGGGCGTCTTGGGGGTCGCCGCCACCGTCATCGTGGTGGGTAGCGGCGGGTCAGCGGCAGCTCTCGGCGCGCTCGGTACGGGCGGATGCGAGCAACCGGCGAGCACGAGCATGATCGCGACCAGGACAGGGAATGCGACGTCGTCTTTACGGGTCATCGTCTACTTTCCTTCGGCTTGCCGCCCGATTATGCAGCCGCGCCCAATGGGGGCAGCGGAAAATCGATGATCGGGTTCCACTTCGGTGGCGGGTTCGGCGCTCCTCCGAGGTGCACGGGGCAGTAGACGGCCTCCGCGACTTTGGCGAACTTCGACGCGGAGAAATCTCGCATCGGGGTCCGGGTCGGCGGGCGCCGGCGCGGCAAGAAGCGGCAGGAGAATGCCGAGGAAAAATGGCGCAAGGCGCCGTCCCGAACTGCCGGCGAGCACGGTCATCGGCTTACAGAGCTGCAGGTAGCGGGAAAAAGGGAAACTCGATGGGCGGGTTCCACTTCGGTGGCGGGTTCGGCGCTCCTCCGAGGTGCACGGGGCAGTAGACGGCCTCCGCGACTTTGGCGAACTTCGACGCGGAGTCGTTGCTGAAGCCGGCATTCTGCTGCGTCATCGCGTTGATCACATCGGCTTCCGGGGCACCCTGGTCCATCAATGCGCACACCTGACGACCGATGGCCGCGGCGTCGGGTCCGTTGTGGAAGGTGATTCCGGCGTTGCCGAGCCCACGCAGAAATCTCGCGTCGGGGTCCGGGTCGGCGTGCGCCGGCGCGGCGACCGCGATCAGCACGGCCGAGGAGATGAGTGCGACGCGAATTCGCATGGCTTCATCTTCGTGCAAACCACGTTCATAATCCAGACCGGCCCTCGCGCACGGCTTTCTCATGAACGCCGGCTTGACGGGACATTAAGCAGACCGTGATGCGTTGCCGCATAACGGGTTCCTCAACATGTGACGGTGCTGGCCGCGTGCACGCGGCATTGGACTAAATATCTGAGTATAGTCTACTATATCTAGGGTGAAGCCACAGCTCCCCCGTCGTCTCGCCGAGCACCCGACCGTGCAGAAGGTGATCTCCGACCGGGCCGTCCGACAGCCGCGAACCGCCGTCATCGACGCCGAATGGCTCAGGTCGATCTGTCTCGCCGCGGGCGCCGACGACGTCGCCTTCGCTTCGGTGGACAATCCCGATCTCGCATCCGAGGTTCCGCATGTGCAGGAAGCGCTGCCCGGCACTCGCAGCTATATCTCGCTGGTGGTCAAGATGAACCGCGAGAACGTGCGATCACCGGCACGCAGCGTGGCGAACCAGGAGTTCCACCGCAGCGGAGAAATCCTCAACGAGGCCGCGCACGAGATCACCCGCAAGCTGGAAGACCGCCGCTATCGGGCGCTGAACCCATCGGCCACCTTCCCGATGGAGATGGACCGCTTTCCGGGGCGCATCTGGGTCGTCGCCCACAAGCCGGTTGCCGTGGTCTCCGGACTCGGCGTTATGGGCATACACCGCAACGTCATTCACCCGCGGTTCGGCAACTTTATTCTGCTCGGCACCATCCTGGTCGACGCCGAGATCAGCTCCTACGGCCAACCGCTGGACTACTCCCCCTGCCTGGAATGCAAGTTATGCGTTGCGGCCTGCCCTGTCGGTGCCATCGGCAAGGACGGCGAGTTCGACTTCTTGGCCTGCTCCACGCACAACTACCGAGAGTTCATGGGCGGCTTCACCGATTGGGCGCAAACCATCGCCGACAGCGCGGACGCCCAGGACTTCCGGTCGAAGGTCACCGACTCCGAGAACGCGTCGATGTGGCAGAGCCTGTCCTTCAAGCCGAATTACAAGGCGGCGTACTGCCTCGCGGTGTGTCCGGCCGGCGAAGAGGTCATCGAGCCCTATCTCGACGACCGCAAGGAATTCATGGACCGCGTCTTGAAACCGTTGCAGGACAAGAGCGAAACGCTTTACGTACTGCCGAACTCGCCCGCCAAGTCCTACGCCGAGAAGCGCTTTCCCCATAAACCGGTGAAGGTCGTCGACGGCGGTATTGCGGGGCGCGGCTAGTCGCCGGACTCGGGACTCGACGGTGGCCAGTGCGACCCGGGAGACACGTCGCCGGGATCGGCGTGCTCGCCGCGCGCCAGCGGCACCCACTGCTCGCTGGGAGCGGGCTGCTTCGACGACGGAAAGTCTTGCAGCTTGCCCGACGGTTGCGCATCCCATTTCGCGAAGGTCAGCGGCGTCTGCAACCAGGCGTGCAGCAGGTTGTACGTCGCCTCCAGTGACTCGATGTGGGTGCGCTCCCAGCCGTGGCTGCCGTCCAGCCCGAAGCCGACCAGCGCGGCGCGCGTTCCGGCACCGGCCTCGATCGCGGCGGCGGCGTCAGATCGGTAGTAGCGGAACACATCTCGCGCATACGGGATCTTGTGCTCTTCGGCCAGCCGGCAGAGCTTGCGGGTCAGGTGGTAGTCGAACGGCCCGTGCAGATCCGCCATCGGGATCGTCACGCCGTCCTCGATAGAGTGCTGGCCGGGCGCGCACACCGCGTTGTCCACCGAAACGAGTTCGGCGACGTCGGCCGGTAGTCCGTCGCTCGCACCGTGACCGACTTCCTCGGTGATCGTGACCATGATCGTGGTGCTGTGCGGCAGCACGACCTTCTTCTCGGCAAAATTCCGTGCCAAAGCCAACGCGACCGCGACTCCCGCTTTTCCGTCGAGGTGACGCGACACGATGAAGCCGTCGGCGGCGAGTTCGGGACTCGTGATCAGTCCGACGAAGTCGCCGACCTGGATGCCGAGCTTGACCAGGCCCTTGCGATCGGACACCTTGCGGTCGATGCGGACCTCGACGTGCTCCCAGTCGGTCGGCTGGGTGTCGATTTCGTCGCCGAACGCGTGGCCGCTGGCCTTGAGCGGCATCACCGTGCCGGTGATGAACTCTTCGGGGTCGTCACTGAAGATTCGTACCCGCGCACCGGTGGCGAACCGCGCCGAGAAGGTGCCGACCGGGATCAGTTCGAGCCGGCCGTTGTCCTTCAGCCTGCGCACCATGCAGCCGATCGTGTCGGCGTGAACGACCACAGCCCGGTCGGTTGTCTTCGACTTGCCCGGAAGTTCGGCGATCAGCGCGCCACGGCGGGTCAAAGAGAACGGCACTCCGAAGTCGTTGAAGATCTCGCCGATCAGCTGCATCACGACGTCGGTGCGCCCGGACGGGCTCGGAGTCTGCAGCAGAGCCAGCAGCGTGTCGATCATCCACGCGCGGTCGGACTCGGGCATGGTCGCGGTTTTGGCCACGTTGTCTCCCTCGTGCTCGAAGCGGAATCAGGTCCAATCAGCACCGTTGCTGGGTAGTCGAGCCGGTGTCACGGCTCAGACGATTACCTCTGAACGTAGTGGTCAGGTTTCAGGACCACCGCCTCGGGTGAACCTGAGCGCGTGGCGGAGGTGTTGCGGCCACTGCGGCAGCAGACGGCAGATCACGTCCGTGAGTTGCAGGACGCCTTCGAGGGCTGAGCGCCCGTCGCGGGTCTGCCGCTGGCAAGATTGGCGCCGTGGCTGTGACCGAAACGCGTCGAGTTGTCATTGCGGCATCGCCCGACGAAATCATGGACGTGCTGTTCGATCTCGAGGCGCTGACCGAATGGTCCTCAACACACCAGAAGGTCGAGGTTCTCGCGCGGGATGACGAAGGACACCCGACCAAGTCCCGTCAGGTCGTCAAGATCGTCGGCATCACCGACGAGCAGGTACTCGAGTATTCAGTCCACGACGACGGCGTGAGCTGGACTCTGGTCAGCTCCAAGCAGCAGCGCGCGCAGGAAGGCCGGTACACGCTGACGCCCGACGGCGACTCCACCAGGGTCGACTTCGAGCTGACGGTCGACCCGACCATTCCGATTCCGGGGTTCCTGATCAAGAAGGGCGCCAGGGGGTTGATGGAAACCGCCACCGACGGCCTGCGCAAGCGGGTTCTGAAAGTGAAGAACGGTCCTGGCTAGGCGCAAGTCCGCCAATCGAATTCGCGCGGTTCGGTAACCACGTCGCTTAATTTGATCAAATCCAAATTAAGTCTTGACTGACTCCAGACAAGAGCGAATATTTGGAGTCGTGTCGTCGACGGAGACGGATTTCTCGGCACAGCTTCGACTGGCCGATCTGCGCGTGACCCGCCCTCGGGTCGCGGTGCTGGAAGCGGTCCATGATCATCCGCATGCGGACACCGAAACGATCCTGTCCGCGGTCCGTCACGGCCTTCCCGATGTCTCGCGCCAGGCCGTCTACGACGTCCTCAATGCGCTGACCACCGTCGGCCTTCTTCGCCGGATCCAGCCGCTGGGCATGGTGGCCCGCTACGAGTCGCGGGTCGGCGACAACCACCACCACGTCGTGTGCCGCTCGTGCGGGGTCATCGCCGACATCGACTGCGCTGTCGGCGACGCGCCGTGCCTGATTCCGTCCGACGACGAGGTGCTCGACGGCTTCGTGCTCGACGAGGCCGAAGTCATTTACTGGGGCCTGTGTCCCAACTGTTCGACCGCACGATCACACCCGTGATCACAGCCCATCTCACCCACCCCCGAAAGGAACGCAGTGTCATCCGATACCGCCCATAAAGGCAGCGAAAGCGAAAACCCGGCGCTCGACACCCCGACGCCGAAAGGCGATGGGCCACGGACGATTCAGGACTGGTGGCCCAACCAGCTCGACACCTCCAAGCTGCACCCCCACTCGCCGCAGGGCAACCCGCTCGGCGACGACTTCAACTACGCCGAGGCGTTCGCAGGCCTCGACGTCAACGCCCTCAAGGCCGACCTGACCTCGCTGATGACCACCTCTCAGGACTGGTGGCCGGCCGACTACGGCCACTATGGCGGTTTCTTCATCCGGATGAGCTGGCACGCCGCCGGTACCTACCGCATCTTCGACGGCCGTGGCGGCGGCGGCCAGGGCTTGCAGCGTTTCGCCCCCCTCAACAGCTGGCCCGACAACGGCAACCTCGACAAGGCGCGACGTCTGCTGTGGCCGGTGAAGAAAAAGTACGGCAACAAGATCTCGTGGGCCGACCTGCTGGTCCTCGCCGGCAATGTCGCCCTGGAGTCCATGGGCTTCAAGACATTTGGCTTCGCCTTCGGTCGCGAAGATGTGTGGGAGCCCGAAGAGATCATGTTCGGCGAAGAGGGCGAATGGCTGGGCACCGACAAGCGTTACTCCGGCAAGCGCGACCTCGCGCAGCCGTACGGCGCCACCACGATGGGCCTGATCTACGTCAATCCCGAAGGGCCAGAAGGCAAGCCGGATCCCATCGCAGCCGCCCACGACATCCGTGAGACGTTCGGCCGGATGGCCATGAACGACGAAGAGACCGCCGCGCTCATCGTCGGTGGACACAGCTTCGGCAAGACCCACGGCGCCGGCGATGCGGACCTGGTCGGACCCGAGCCCGAGGCGGCCCCGATCGAGCAGCAGGGATTGGGCTGGAAGAGCTCCTACGCCAGCGGTAAGGGCGAGGACTCGATCACCAGTGGCCTGGAGGTGGTGTGGACCCCGACACCGACCAAGTGGGACAACAGCTTCCTGGAGACGCTGTACGGCTACGAGTGGGAGCTGACCAAGAGCCCCGCGGGGGCCTGGCAGTTCACCGCGAAAGACGGTGCCGGAGCGGGCACCATCCCCGACCCGTTCGGCGGGCCGGGCCGCAATCCGACGATGCTGGTCACCGACGTCTCGCTGCGCGAAGACCCGATCTACCGCGAGATCACCCAGCGGTGGCTCAAGAACCCCGACGAATTGGCCGACGCCTTCGCCAAGGCCTGGTACAAGCTGCTCCACCGTGATCTGGGACCCATCTCGCGCTACCTGGGCCCGTGGATTCCCGAGCCGCAGCTGTGGCAGGACCCGGTCCCGGCCGTCGACCACAAGCTGGTCGACGACAAGGACGTCGCGGCGTTGAAGAAGAAGGTGCTCGACTCCGGGCTCTCGGTGCCGCAACTGGTCAAGACCGCGTGGTCGTCCTTGGCGAGCTACCGCAACACCGACAAGCGCGGCGGCGCCAACGGCGCGCGGATTCGCCTCGAGCCGCAGAAGCACTGGGAAGTCAACGAACCCTCCGAGTTGGAGAAGTCGCTGGCGGCGCTGGAAAAGATCCAGCACGAGTTCAACGACTCAGCCTCCGACGGCAAGAAGATCTCGTTGGCCGACCTGATCGTGCTGGCCGGCGCCGCGGGCGTCGAAAAGGCGGCCAAGGACGCCGGTTTCGAGATCGACGTGCACTTCGTGCCGGGCCGCACCGATGCCTCGCAGGACAGCACCGATGTGGAGTCGTTCGCGGTACTCGAACCGCGGGCCGACGGTTTCCGCAACTACGCGCGGGCCGGTGAGAAGGCGCCACTGGAACACCTCCTGCTGGAGAAGGCGTACCTGCTCGGCGTGACCGCTCCGGAGTTGACCGTGCTGGTCGGTGGACTGCGTGCGCTGGGCGCCAACCATGGCGGCAGCAAGCACGGAGTGTTCAGCGACAAGACGGGCGTGTTGACCAACGACTTCTTCGTCAACCTGCTCGACATGAACACCGAGTGGAAGGCGTCGAAGACCGCGGAAAACGTCTACGAGGGACACGACCGCTCCTCGGGTGCGCTGAAGTGGACTGCTACCGCGAATGACCTTGTCTTCGGGTCGAACTCGGTGCTGCGGGCAGTCGCCGAGGTGTACGCCCAGGACGACAACAAGGGGAAGTTCGTCGAGGACTTCGTCGCGGCATGGGTCAAGGTGTCCAACAACGACCGGTTCGACCTCAAGTAACGCCTGACTATGGCACGAGCGCTGCACCCCGCGAGCTTTGGTTCGCGGGGTGCAGTGCGTTAGCCGGGTCACGCTAGACTC
Source organism: uncultured Actinomycetota bacterium (assembly GCA_963822655.1). Taxonomy (GTDB): domain Bacteria; phylum Actinomycetota; class Actinomycetes; order Mycobacteriales; family Mycobacteriaceae; genus Mycobacterium. Next base: position 965,338 of record CAWGIJ010000004.1, on the reverse strand, counting down.
GTCGCCGCTGATGTCCCTCGAGTGAGGTTCGCCGATGAAGATCGTCTTGGCCGGTTATGGGAGTCGGGGTGATGTCGAGCCGTGTGCCGTCGTGGGCAGAGAGTTACAGCGTCGAGGTCACGACGTCCACATCGCGGTCCCACCGAACCTGCTCGAATTCGTCCAAAAGGCCGGCCTCGATGCCGTCGCGTACGGACACGACTCCCACGCGCAACTGGACGGCGCGTCGGACTTCTTCGTCGCCAATATGAAGAACCCCTACGGTGCCCTGCCGGATGTGGTGGAACGTGCCGCCAAAGCCTGGTTGGACAAGGGCACGGCACTGGCCTCGCTCGCCGAGGGTGCCGACGTGCTCATGACCGGAATGAACGAGCAACGGCTCGCCGCGAATATCGCGGAGTACCACGACATTCCGTTGGTGGCGTTGCACTTCTTCCCGCCACGAGTCCAGCCGAGCGGGGCGCTCAATGAAAGCCTCGCCAGGATGTCCGAAGAACCGCTGCGCCGGGCCCTGGGCATGCCGGCGGCACCCGAGCCGCCGCCGGCCAGGCTGGAGATTCAGGCGTACGACGAGCGATGCCTTCCCGGCACGCCCGCCGACTGGGCGGAACCGGGTAAACCGTTCGTCGGCGCACTCACCTTGGAATCGCCGACGGATATCGATGATGCGGTGCTCGCGTGGATCGCCGAAGGAACTCCGCCGATCTACTTCGGAATGGGCAGCACACCGATCACCCCTCCCGCCGAGATCGTCGGCAGGATGATCGACGCCTGCGCGGAGTTGAACGAGCGACTGCTGATCTGTGCCGGCCCCAACGACTTGTCGGGATTCGACCGCTTTGACCACGTCAAGATCGCCGGTGCCGTCGGCCACTCGGCCGTCCTGCCCCGATGCCGGGCGGCGGTGCACCACGGCGGAGCGGGCACCACCGCAGCGGCCATGCGCGCCGGGGTGCCGTCGCTGATTCTGTGGCTGTGGCTCGATCAGCCGATGTGGGCGGCCGGTGTCCAGCAGCTGGGAAGCGGCTTGGGACAACGCTTCGCAGAGGTCACTCAGCAATCTCTGACCGCCGGGCTGAAATCGATTCTCACCCCGGATTGTCTGTGGCAGGCTCGCAACATCGCCGTTCAGATGATCACACCGCACGAATCCGCCTCCACGGCAGCCGATTTCGTGGAGAGTGCCGCGCACGCCGTTCAGGTCAGCGACTGAAGTCCCACTGCCCGTAGTCCGGGGCCAGCACCTCGTCGACATCGATGTGAATGCCACCCAGAAGTGGGCCGGGCTCCGATGGGGTGTTCACCACCTCTTGGTACAGCACCGCGGCGGGCTCACGCCGTCCATGCGACCACGCTTTGGTCTGCCACGCCCATAGGTGTCCCGCCGAGCTGGAATGGCCGATCACGCCATCGCTGATAGCCCACTGGCAAGACTGGACATGCCCGTAGATGCCGGTTCGCTGGGTGCCGAGCACCGAATTGATTCCACGAAACCAGTTGAGTGCCAGACTGTTCCAGGTGCCGGCGTCGATGTCGTCGTCGACGCTGAAGAAGATCGGTGCGGAGTTGCCGCCGCCGGCCGCGTCGTGGAGGCGCAATGCGGTCTGCGCGTCTGCCACACCGCCGTCGAAGCCGCGGCTGAAGTCCGACGGTGCGGTTCCGCCTGGCTTGCCGTACTGGAAGTTACTGACGATGTGTAAACCCGCCGCACGCAACGAGTCTGCGTACTCGCGGGTGAGCGGCTTGGCTTCGAAGTTCGCGCCCGGCCGCGACTCGGACACGTAGTTGACAACCCCGGCGTAGCCCGCCGCCTTGATCTCGCCCGGCGCGATTCGACGCTCGGCGAAGTCGATCACCCGCGGGTTGTCGGCTTTAGCGTTCGGGTTGTTGAGTGGAGCCAGGCTCAGCAGTGCCGCTGCCGCACTGTATTTCGCGAGCTCGCGTCGTGACAGCATGAGTTAACCTCTCCTGGTCAGGAGCGCCGTCGCGCTCCAAGGCCGCTTGCCGGGATGACGCGGATCGGGCTGGCGGCCCCACAACGCCGGCCGCATGAACCACGGCAGTCGACGAAAACGGTTGGCAGCCGTCATCAGATGGTCCCATTCGAGGATGTGCCAGCCCAAGTGCTCGAAGTAGGCCAAGCCGTTGTCGGGCGCGAAGATGAACGGCGCGTTCTGCATCAAGTCGGCCATCTTGTTGTTCATCAGCCGTCTCAGGCCCGGGCCACCGAAGTCGAACAACCACCAGGCCACCTCAGGCCGACTGACCGACTCCGAAAGTGATTGCACATCAACGTCTCTGAGGTACATCAGGAGCCCCTCGGTGAGCACCAGGGCTTTGGTGGCGCCGCTCAAAGCCGTGTCGAAGAACGCGTCGCGCGCCACCTGATCGGAGAGATCGACCGCCGTCCGGGTCAGGCGGCAACGCGGGGTCTCGTCGGCGAGCATCTCCGCCTTCTCGGCGAGCAGATCGGGGAGATCTGCCTCGATCCACTCGAAGTCAGGCGGCAAGTCCAGTCGGTACGGCCGGGTGTCCAAGCCGGCAGCCAGGTTGAGCACCCGGTCACACCCGTTGGCGATCGCCTCGGCGAGCGCGTCGTCGATGATTTTCGTGCGGGCCACCAGCCACCAGCCGTTGCGGCTGGTGACAGGAGTGTTGGCGACGATCGCGCGGCCCTGCTCCCCCGCCAGCCGCTCGGCGAGCGGATCGTTGAACAACGCGTCGACCCGTGTCGATTCGGTAGCTCGATACAGCGCAGTCCACCTGGCTGTATCCGAAACGTGGGTGATCACGTGTCTGGCGTCTGACATAGGTTGCGTTATAGCACTCGCACACTGGTGGAATCCGGGTTGGGTCGTGTACAAGGGTCTGATGGACGATCCGGCCGCAGCGTCTGTCAGTCCGGCCTTGCTGCACGAGGCAACGGTGCGTCGGTTGTATCGCCGGTCGGTGGTGACGGCGCAGATCGCGGTTCCGGCCGTGCCCGGAATGCTCGACGAGTACGTCAAGATGTGCGACAACGTATTTGCCGCCGCGGGTGTGCAGTACACCGCTGAGCAGTCCGCTCAGCTCAGGGCGGTGCTTGCGGCCGAGTTGACCACCGCATACACGGCATCGTCGCGCTCGAACATCGTGATCGCGTTTCATGCACCGTTCGGAATCGGGATGAACTGCCGCGTCACAACGGAATTCGTGACGGTGGGTGGCCACTACGACGGCTGGGTCGGTAGCCGTGAGGGACCGCTGTTCGGCACCGAACCAGACGCCCGCGTATGGTCCCTGTCCGGCGAGATATCCGATCCCCCAGCACATCCGGTGCTCGACGTTGGTGCCGGAACCGGTCGCAATGCGCTCGCCCTGGCCCGACGTGGCCACCCGGTGGACGCGGTCGAGATGAGCCCCAAATTCGCCGACATCATTCGCGCCGAGGCCGAGCGTGACTCCCTGCAGGTGCGCGTGATGAAGGGCGACGTGTTCGACACCATGGAGGGGGTTCGGCGGGACTATCAGCTGATCGTCCTCGCCGAGGTGGTCCCTGACTTCCGGACGACGGGTGAGCTGCGCGGCATCTTCGAACTCGCCTCCGACTGTCTCGCTGCGGGCGGACAGCTGGTGTTCAACGCCTTCCTGGCGCGCGACCATTACACCCCGGACGCCGCGACCCGCGAACTCGGACAGCAGTGCAACACCATGATCTTCACCCGCGACGAATTATCCTCTGCCGCAAGCCAGTTGCCATTGAATCTGGTCAGCGACGACTCCGCCTACGAGTACGAGAAAAGTCACCTACCCGACACCGCGTGGCCGCCGACTGCGTGGTTCGAAGGCTGGGCGCACGGCCTCGACGTGTTCGACCTCGACCAGGACGACTCACCCATCGAGCTACGCTGGCTTGTGTATCGTAAAGTCTGATCATGTCCGGTGCGATTCACCACATCGAGGCCAATGGCCTGGATTTCGCCTATCTGGACGACGGCTCGGGGCCGTTGGTGTTGCTGCTGCACGGATTCCCCGACACCGCGCACACCTGGGACGACCTTCGCTCCCGCCTCGCCGCCAAGGGATACCGTGCCGTCAGTCCGTTCATGCGCGGATACCGGCCCACCGCCGTCCCCGACCGTGACCCCGACCAGGAAACGTTGGCACGCGACGCGCTGGCGTTGATCGACGCACTGGGCGCCGACGAGGCTGTCGTGATCGGTCACGACTGGGGCGCCGCGGCGGCGTACGGCGCCGCGGCGCTGGCCCCCGACCGGGTCTCGAAGCTGTTCGCTCTGGCCATCCCCCACCCTGCCGCGCTCAGGCCGTCTCCGAAAAAGCTGTGGCGCGCTCGCCATTTCGCCGCTTACAAGCTGCCGGGCGCACCGAAACGTTTCGCCCGCAACGACTTTGCCGCCCTGCCGGCGATCTATCGGCGGTGGTCTCCGGCGTGGAGCCCCGATCCGAGCGAATTCGACGCGGTGCGGTCGGCGTTCTCGGACGGCGCGAGCCTCAATGCGGCGTTCGGCTACTACCGGAAGCTCTCGCCGATACCGAGCCCGTCGTTAAGGCAAAAGATCGCCGTTCCTACGGTCGTATTCGCCGGCCTGCATGATCCGATCGCCGAGCCCGCGGACTACCAGTACGCCGCCCGGATGTTCAGCGGTGACTATGTTGTCGAAGAGGTGCCGGGCGGCCATTTCATGCATCGCGAGCACCCCGACACCTTTGCGGAGCGACTCCTTCGCCACCTGTGAGCGCCGGCGCCGCGAGGCGGTCTCGACAGAAGCCAGGGCTGCGGCTCGGCCGGAATCGCGACCACTGGTTCTGTTCGGTGGGCGCAGCGCTGCTATCGTGCTGTGCCTATGCCGGAAATGGATCGTCGCACCCTGATATTGATGGCGGGATTCGGCGTCTTTGCCGCGGCGACTCCCGCCCCGTCGGCCCGGGCGCTCCCGCGACCACCGGCCGCCCCGTCGGGTAACTACGTCTTCTCCGACGAATTCGACGGACCGGCGGGCTCAGCTCCTGACGGGTCGAAGTGGGCCGTGGCCACGGCGCGGGAACACATCAAGGATCCGACGCAGTGGGAGCTGCCCGAGAACATCGGTCAGTACCGCGACGACCGCCGCAACGTGTTCCTCGACGGCAAGTCCAACCTGGTGATCAAAGCCGCCAGGGACGGCCACACCTTCTACGGCGGCAAAGTCCAGAGCCGCTGGCGGGGCGGCGTCGGCCACACCTGGGAAGCGCGGATCAAGCTCGACTGCCTGACCGCCGGCGCCTGGCCCGCGTACTGGCTCGGCAACGAGGACCAGGGCGAGATCGACATCTTCGAGTGGTACGGCAACGGGAATTGGCTGCCGGCCACCACGGTGCACGCCAAAGCCAACGGCGGCGAGCATGTGTCCGCGAGGATCACCATGGACAGCGCCTGGCACACCTGGCGATGCCAGTGGGATGAGAGCGGGATGCGGTTCTGGAGGGACTACGTCGATGGCGCCGCACCGTACTTCTCGGCGTCGGCGGACTCGCTGCCGGATTGGCCGTTCAACGGCCCCGGCTACACCGTCTACCCGGTGTTCAACCTGGCAGTCGCCGGCTCCGGGGGCGGCGACCCGGGACCGGGCAGCTACCCGGCGCAGATGTTGGTCGACTGACATCCGCGTCTGGTAGCAGACTCAAACGCAAACGATGGGGCGAACCCGCAGGTTCACCCCATCGCCGTGAAGTGTCAGAAGTTGTTGCAGGTAACTGCGACTTGGTTGAGCACCGGTATCGCCGCCGAGACGTGCGATTTTATTTGCGGATCCTGGGAGGTGAGAGCGTTCTGAGCTTTCACCCGACGGGCAGAGGGCCCCGATGCCAGGTAGTCCTGGAGGAACTGCTGGGCGTCCGGGTGGCTATCCAAGAGACTTGCGAATAGTTGGTTTTGGGCCTGCAGGGCCGCATGAACCTGACCATAGTTACAGGTGGTGTTGATCGCCTGCTCCGACAGCCCATCTGCCGACGCGATGCCCGCGCCAGCGAGCGCCACCAACGCCAGACCCCCGGCTGCAGCAGCCAGCTTGCTCATTGAACGCGTGACCATGTGTGGGACACCTTCCGGATTTCTTACGCCGAACTTCGGCGTCGAGGACCCCAGTTTACCGGAACTGTCAGGCGGCACTGTTTGACGAGAATCGAACTCATCAACCTCACAGGTCACACCTAGCTTTCCAAAGCGTCGGTACTTTTGGGGAATGGCACAGGTCCCGGTCCGCAACCTGGCAGTGGACTTTTACCGCGTCGCGGGCGTCGTGCTGATCGTGCTCGGGCACTGGCTGGCTGGTTCGGTCACCTACCACGATGGCTCCTTCGGCCGGCAGAACCCGCTGCTGGACCAGCCGTGGACGCAATGGCTCACCTGGCTCTTCCAAGCCGTCCCCGCGTTCTTTCTGGTCGCCGGCTACGCCGCCTCGGTGTCCTGGGGCAATCGTCGGGCCGACGACGAGATGTCGCACCAGAAGTGGGTGCGGCGTCGGCTCGCCCGCGTGCTGGGACCATCGACCGCATACGTCGTGCTGATATCGGCGTGCGTCGTGGCGTTCGAGACCACGGGCGCGTCGGGCTCGCTGCTCGAGTACGCGGGCTGGGCGGTAGCCATGCATCTGTGGTTTCTCGCCGTCTACCTGATCGTGGTGTCACTCACGCCGATTGCGATTGCGGCACAACGCCGATGCGGGCTGCTGGTGCCGGCTGCGCTGGCGCTCGGCGTCGCCGCGGTCGACGTCACCTCGTTGGCCGGTCACGTGCCGTATCTGGGATGGTTCAACTATCTGCTCTGCTGGGGTCTGCTATATCAGCTCGGAATAGCCTGGCAGAGCGGGCTATTGGCTGGTTACAGGCCCGCGTTGCTGGGCGCCGGTTCGGCGTGCGCACTCGGGCTGTTGATCTGGCTTGGCCCCTATCCGGTCAGCATGATCGGCGTACCCGGCCAGGTCGTGCAGAACACCGAACCACCCTCGCTGGCCATGGCGGCGTTTGGGTGCGCGCAAGCCGGATTGGTGATCGGTCTCGCGCCCGTGATCAACCGCGCGCTACGCGCGGACGCGATTCAGCGCGTTCTATCGCGAGCCAACACCAACGTGATGGGGCTGTACCTGTGGCACATGATTCCGGTGGTGATCGTGGCGGTCATCGCCTATCCGGCGGGGTGGCTGCCGCAACCGGACGAGGGCGGCATCGCGTGGTGGCTGGGCCGGTTGGAATGGCTGGCGATCCTCAGCCTGGTGACTGGGGTCGAGTTGGCCTTGCTGTGGTGGGGGCGGCGGATGTTCGCCGCGCCACTGGCCGGCATTGGCGTGCTCGGCGCGCGCTGGACTCAACCTGTGACGATCGTCGGCACGCTGATGGCGTCCTACGGGCTGGCCTTCTTGGCCGCCGAGGGCTTCGCGCCGTATGGGCGCTTCCCGTGGGCGACGGTCGCCATTCTGATCCTGGGCGTGCTGCTGGTTGCGCTTCGTCCGCGAGAACCGGCCCGCGCGCAGCCAACTCCCCTGTCGCACTGACCGTTCGGCGCCTACCCCGCCGAGACGAGATACGCGCCGTCACACGTCAGGACGCCGCGCTCAACGCCGACAGTGCCGCGTCGTAGTTCGGCTCCTGGGCGATCTCCGGCACCAGTTCTTCGTACGCGACGTTGCCGTCGGCGCCGATCACCACGACAGCCCGGGCGAGCAGGCCGGCCATGGGCCCATCGGCGATGGTGACGCCGTAGTCCTGGCCGAAGCTGTCGCGGAACGCCGAAGCGCTCTGCACGTTCTCGATGCCCTCGGCGCCACAGAACCGCGCCTGCGCGAACGGCAGGTCGTTGGATACGTTCACCACCGAGACGCCACCCGCCGCGGCGCTCTCGTTGAACTTGCGAACGCTCGTCGCGCACACCGGGGTGTCGACGGACGGAAAGATGTTCAGCAGCACAGGCTTACCCGCAAACTGCTCGCTGTTCAGCGCGCCCAGATCCGATCCGGTCAGGGTGAATGCGGGCGCCTTGGCGCCGACGGCCGGCAGGTCGCCGACGGTGTTGATCGTGTTTCCGCGCAAAGTTATCTGTGCCATGCGGACAGTCTGCCAAGCTCGGCACATCGCGATTGGGGCGGGGTTGGCGATCAATGAACACGCCTAAAACCGTGCGGGCTGCCCTGCGAACAGGGCGCACCCCTATATATGGTCTACGGGTGCCTGGGATCAATCGACGTAACGCAATGATGACCGTGGGGCTAGGGGCGCTGACAGCCGCGATGCGGCTACCGGAAGCGTGGGCGCACCCGTCTCTCCCGGCTGCACCAGCTGGTGCGAGCCAGGGTGCCTACATTTTCCACGACGAGTTCGACGGGCCAGCAGGGCAAGGCCCGGATCTGGCCAAATGGACGCCGCAGACCTGGCAGGACGACGTCTATCCGCCGGTCGACGGCATATACAGCGCCGGCAATGTTTTCCTCGACGGAAATTCCAACCTGGTCCTCCAAGCCACCCGCCAGGGCGATCAGTACTTCACCGGGAAGCTGCGCGGGAACTGGCGTGGCAACATCGGGACCACCTGGGAAGCTCGGATCAAACTGGACTGCCTCTACCCCGGCCTGTGGCCCTCGTTCTGGACCGTCAATGAGGATCCACAGCCGGACGGCGAGGTCGATCTCTTCGAGTGGTACGGCAACGGGGACTGGGCTCCCGGGACAACCGTCCATGCGGCCTCCAACGGAAAAACCTGGGAAGGAAAGTCGATTCCCGGGATGGTCGACAGTGCGTGGCACACCTGGCGCATGCGCTGGGATGAGGAAGGCTTCAAGTTCTGGCGGGACTACGTCGACGGCGCAAAACCGTACTTCAGCGTTCCGCCCAAGCCGATCCACGTCTTCGGGGCGCCGCCGGAAGACAAGCGGTGGCCATTCGGCAATCCCGGCTACTGGCTGTCGCCGATGTTGACGCTCGCCGTCGGCGGTGTCGGTGCCGGCGATCCCGCGGCGGGCACGTTCCCGGCCCAGATGCTCGTCGACTACGTGCGGGTCTGGTAACGGCTACCGCACCGCCTCGATCACCTGCACCAGACTGAATTGCCACCGCTCGACCAGTCGGAAGCCCAGGTCGTGCGGAACCGCGAACGCAGGGGTTGCGCCGTAGAGCGGTCCGGGCGAGATGGCAACCCCCCGCTCGTGAGCGGGCACTGACCGGTCGGCCTGGGTAATGATCCACACCACCTTGCACCTGCTGAGGGGTTGCCCTACCACCTGCGGGATCAGATTGGTATCGAAGACGTCGTTGCGGTCCGTGGCGCGTTGCCACAAGGCGAGGTCGACCAGCTTCCGATACGCGTCCGGGCGCGCCGCCAACAACGGGCGCATCGGCGCCGGCATGAACGTGACCGTGTCGTTGACGAGCAGGCAGGCACCGGGTGCCGCCTTCGCCGTGATGAGATCGGCGACCTGGCTGTAATCCATTCCGTACTTCGCGTACGGACCACGTTGAGCCAGAAGGTAATTCGGTACTGCGGCAGCGGTGAAGACACCGAGTAGAACCGCGACTGCCCACGGGCGGCGGGCTACGCTGGCAATGCAAAAGCCCAGGATCACCGCCAAGGCGGGTGCGGTGAAGGCCAAGTAACGCGGCGTGTAAACGGGGTGAATGCATGCCGACCCGAGGACGGCTAGCGCGGTCGGAAACAGCAGCCAGGCGATCGCCAAGATCAATAGCCGGCGATCCGACTCCGTCACTGGCGCAGATGTCTTGCGCCGCAGAGCGATAGCCGCCGCCACCGCCAGGGCTGACAAGAGCGCGAATAGCGGGTCTCTCTCGAAATACTGCTGAATTGCGACATCTTCGACAGTCCGGTACCCGATCGGAGCGATCCAGCTGATTTGGTGGGTCTGGCTCATAGCGGCAACGACGAACGGCGTGAGAATGCAACAGGCCGCGGCCGAGGTCAGGGCGAATCGCCGCAGCCGCTGCGAGTGGTAGCGCTCGAAGGCCGCGACGAACGCGACATGCGCGACCAACAACAGAATCAGATACACGTCCAGCAGAGCCGACAGTGTCAGGGCAATCCCGTACCCCAGCCAGAGCAGCGGGGTGTCACGGCGAATGGCACATGCGAGCAGCACCGTCACCCACACGGCGGCCATCATCGACAAGGCATACGGGCGGGCTTCGATGCCCGCCCACGTTGTCCGCGGCAGAATCGCACAGACGATCCCGCAGGCCAGTGCGACGATGCGTGGCGAGCTGTAGTGCCTGGCGAGCACCACGACGCCCGCGGCGGCGCCGCCGACCGCCAGGCCGCTCGGCACGCGAGACCAAAACTCCGTGGGCGGGAACACGTGGAACCAGCCGTGCATCAGTAGGTAATAGACACCCTCGACCACGTCGACGTTGCCGAGCATCTGCCATAACTGATGCAGCGAACGACTGTAGGAGGCCGAGATGGTCGCGGCCTCGTCGTACCAGAAAGAAGGACGGCCGGCCCCGCCGACACTGATGACGGTGGCCAATACTCCGACGATGATCGGGTCGAGCAAAGTCGCGCGCGGTAGTCGACGGTCGTCCCCAACCGAGCTCGGCGGCACACTGGGTTGTCGGGTTCGATCGGTCATTTGGACTCGTCGCTATGTTGCCAGAGAAGGGCCGCGACGCCGCGATCGGCTACTCCGCTAACGCCTAATCGACTGCTATCGTCCTGGATTTGTGCCCGAGATGAACCGACGCAACAACACATTCTTCGGCGGCTTGATCAGCGGCAACTGGCGTGGCGGCATCGGGACCACCTGGGAAGCCCGGATCAAGCTCAACCGCCTGACCGGTGGCGCCTGGCCGGCCTGGTGGTTGTCCAACGACTTCCCCGGCCGGGAGGGCGAGGTCGACTTGATGGAGTGGTACGGCAACGGCGAATGGCCGCCGGCCGAAACGACCGCGCGTGCCGACCCGTACGGCACGGCCTTCGAAACCCAGCCCATCAGCGTCCCGTCCTCCGGCATCGAGGACCTCAACGATCCCATCCTTAAATGGCCGTTCAACGATCCGGACTACAACGTGTTCCCGGTGCTGAACCTCGCGGTCGGTGGGTCCGCGTCTTCTGACCGTCAGCGCCGCGACTGACGCACCTTGTACGTCGACGGCCATGAATGGCGAGTGTCGTCACCGACCAGGGCGGTACCCTTGCCGCCGACCTTGACGGCGTACGCCTCCTCGCCCGCCCCGACCTCGCGGTTGGCGTGTTCCTGAGCCAGGTAGTACAACTCGTCGATGGTGGCCTCGTGGTACGCCACGAACGTGGTCTTGCGCTCGATGTCGCCGGCCGCCGCCGTCATCCAGTCCGGCAGGATCCTGGTGGCCAGTGCGCCGAGGCCCAGCAACGCGAACGGCACCACCCAGTAGCCGATGTAGGACGTCGCGAGCGTGCCGAGCATCGACGAATCGGCAGACACGACGGGCGGAATCGTCGACGCCACCGTCATACCGGCGAACACTGCCACCCAGATCCAGGTCAATCGCCGGGTGATCTGGCCGAACACGTCGCTGTTGACCACCGCTGGCGGTTGGTTCGCCGCGGCGTACTCATGGACGAACGGCGCACCGAGTTGCCGGCCGGACAGCGTGATCAGCAGTAGCGCCACGAAGCTGAGCGGCAGCGCCCAACGTTGCACCACGAACGGGTCGGCCAGCAACGTCACCGCGGTCAGTATTAGAAATGTTGCACCAGAACCGATCTCAAGTGACCGACGAGGTGTTCGGGTGGCGTAACCTGCGACCACTCCGGCGATGGCAGTAGCGAAGGCGACCGTAGCCGCGATGATGGACGGAACGTTTCCGAGCAGGATCCAGTAGACGATCCACGGCGCGAAACCAAAGAGGATGCCCACGGTGGCTCAGTCTATGAGTCCGGTCACAACGACCTGAGCGTCGGGTTCCGTGCGACTGCTCAGCGCTGCAGACTGCGCAGGGTGCTTTTGACGAATTTCTGCAGCACCTCGTCGCGTCCGGACCCCGGTACACCCGCGCTGACCAGTTGGGCGTGAACACCGATCAGAAAGAATGCGGCGCTCTCGTAGACGCCGACGTCGTCGTGAAGCTCGCCACGGATGCGCGCCCGCTCGATCTCACCGGCCAACAGAAGGAAGGTCGGATGTTGGGTCCAATGCTCGTCCTTGGGCGCGGCCGGCGAAAAGTAGAGACTGATCACGTCGCGGAATAGCGCTGCGCCCCAACGATTCTCAAGTTCCAGAACCAGCCTGATGATTTCGTTCAGCACCTCCGACAGGTCGCGGCGGGCATCGAGGAACCGGCTCAACTCCTCGGCGAGATAGTCCTCGTCGCGACGGATCAGCTCGAGAAGGACGTGCTCTCGGGTGGGAAAGTGGAAGTAGAAGGTGCTGCGAGCCACACCGGCGGCCTCGACGATCGCGTTGATGTCGGCCGACTGCGCGCCGGCACGCTGAAACTCCACGATGGCAGCGTCGAGCACTCGCGCCCGCGTTTTCTGACGCTGAGCCTCGCGAGTCGTGGCGGTATCGGGCACTCGATCATTCTGCCGCATGCCCGATAATTCGCTGACATATATCATCCAAAATCGAGTGCATAGCGGATCGGCTCCTCGTAGATCGTCCGACCATCGACGGCCGGCAGCCGATTTCGTTGTCATCTGTCAGCCAACGTGCTAGATCTAAGACGATGAACACCCGAGGTCAACGCATCCTGCTGTGGACAGCGCCGCCGGCGCTGGCGTTGTTCGTGATCGCCTATGTCGCCTTCCCGGTGTTCTCCCCGCCGCTCTCACCCACGTTGACGCCCGACCAGGTGGCCGCGTTCTTCCGGGGCAACGTCACCGGCATTCTGGGGGTGGCGATCCTGTGCAACCTCATCGCGTGCTCGCTGGTGCCGCTGTTCGCGGTGACCGCTGTGCAGATCTCGCGGAGTGCGACGTCAAGTCCCGTCCTGACCTACGCGTACATCATCTGTGTCGGCGTCGGCACCACGGCCTTCATCCTCGCCGACTATTGCTGGGGCATGGCCGCTTTCAGGCCCGAGCGCGACCCACAGCTGACCAGCTTGCTCAACGACATGGCGTGGTTCTTCTTCGTCGCCCCGGTCGGCACCATCATGGTGCAGAACCTCTGCTTCGCGTTGAGCGTGTACCTCGACGATCGGCCGGCGCCGATCTTCCCGCGCTGGGTGGCGCACTTCAATGTCGCCACCGTCGCGCTGCTGGCGCCGAGTGCCTTCTCCATCCTGTATAAGTCCGGCCCGCTGGCTTGGAACGGACCGCTGTCATTCACTTTGCGCCTCACGACATTTGCCGTCTACATCGCGGTGATGTTCTGGGCCCTGCTGCGCGCAGTCGCACGCCAGGGTGACGAGCGGGTAGCTCTCGCATGAGCAGCGGCGTGGCCACCGCTCCCCGACCCGGTGCCGAGCCGGCAAGGTCGTGGCGTACGAATCGCAAACTCGATCAGTGGATCGCTTTTTGGAGCGTGCCGTTCTTCTTCAACCTTTTCGGTCTGGTGTTTGTGCCGCTGAGCTGGATGATGCCGCCGCGCTCGCCGAGCGCCGGCCTACCGCACATCGTCGACTTCATGCACTCACGCAACCTGTTGATCGCGTGCGTGATCCTGACACTGGCCTACGGCCTCGCCCCGGTGTCCAACGCCTGCTATCTCATGCAGGTCAAGCGCATGTCGGTCAGCCCCGCGTTCCGTTTTTCGATGATGATCGGCGCCATGACCGGTGCGATCGTCGGCATGCTGTTCCCGATGTTCTGTTTCGGGCTCGGCGCATTTCGCCCCGGCTACCGCCCGGAAATCCTGGCGATGCTCTACGACTTCGGATACCTGGCATTCATCGGCTCACTGGGCTGCTTCTGCGTGATGTGGATGGCTTTCGGTCTGGCGATCATTCTCGACCAGAACGGCATCCTGCCAAAGTGGTTGGGCTACTACACCATTTGGCAGTACGTCACAGAGTTGATGGCTGCCCCGGTCTGGATCGTGAAGTCGGGCCCATTCGCCTGGAACGGCCTGATGACCTTCTGGTTCGCCATGCTGCTCTACGTCTCATGGCAGTTCATCGTCTACTTCTGCATTTTCAAGGCGATCAAGAGCCAACCCGACAGTGAACTCGAGAACTCCGGGATCGGCGCATGACCGACATTGCGACCGGCGTCGACCAGCCGCGGTCTGCGGTCGACCCGCGAGGCCATGTGCCCGGCGAATCGAGCATGTGGTTCTTCGTCATCGGGGACCTGCTGATCTTCGGCGTCTACTTCGTCGGTTATATGTATTTCCGGGGCCAGCATCACGACGTGTTCCTGCGCAGTCAGGCGCGGCTCAATCTCGACATCGGTGCGATCAATACCGTTGTGCTGCTGACGAGTTCGCTGTTCGTCGCGCTGGGCACGGCGGCGGCTCGGGCCGGCAACACGGCAGACGCCGTGCGGGGTTGGGGCATCGCGCTTGCCTTCGGGGCCGCCTTCCCAATGCTCAAACTGTTCGAGTGGATTCCCGAAATCACCACCGGCCTGACTCCGGGCGCGAACCTATTCTTCATGTACTACTTCGTGATGACCGGCATGCACCTGTGCCATGTTGCACTCGGTCTGGTCATCATGTGCTTCGTCATCCGCAACCTCAAAACGTCGGCGAAACCCAAGATGTCGTTCGTCGAGACCGGTGCAACCTACTGGCACATGGTCGATGTTCTGTGGCTCGTCCTGTTCGCCTTGCTCTACTTGATGAGGTAACCCGTGACGTCACTGCTCCGCAGCCCCCTGACGATCGTGTGGGCGTTGCTCACGACGGTCACCATCGCGTCGTCGTTGATCTCCCTCGACGGCGGCGCCGCCCATCAGATCAACACCACGGTCACCACCGTGGTGTTGCTGATCGCCGCGGTGAAGGCGCAGCTGGTGATTGCCTATTTCATGGAGGTTCGCAGCGCACCCGTCTGGTTGAAGGTGACAACCGGCAGCTGGGTGCTGGGGCTTTTCACGCTGTTGATCGGCTTCTACTTCGGCGGACTGTCCTAAGTCGTTCAGGCGGTGAGTGTTTGGGCCAGCTCCCACGCAGTTTCGGCCATGGTGCGGTAGCGCTCGCGATACTCGTCGGTGCCGGCCCGCGTATCGGACGCGTTGCCCTCGACGCCCCGCCGCCAGACCCCTGCGGTGATCGACGCCAGCCGGAACATCGAGAACACCACGAACACGTCGAGGGAGTCGGGAAGCTCACCACCGGCGTGCGCGCGGTAGCTGTCCAGGAATGTCCGTTGATCGGGAAGCCCAGTGCCAGTGAGGTCTTCGTCGAGAACACCGCTCATGCCGCCCGGTCCACCCGGCACCTGATACGTCACGCAGAAGTATCCGAGATCGGCCAGCGGGTTACCGATCGTCGACAACTCCCAGTCCAGCACCGCCACCACCCGTGGCTCGGTCGGGTGCAGCAGAACATTGCCCAGTCGATAGTCGCCGTGGGCAATGCACGGCGGCATGTCGTCGGCCGGCAAGTGTTCCGGCAACCATGCGGCCAGCAGATCCATCGCCGGCATGTCCTCCATCCGGGCGGCCTGCCACTGCCGCGTCCACAGCGCCACCTGACGCTGCATGTAGCCCTCCGGGCGGCCGAAACCCTCGAGTCCGACTGCGCGCCAATCCACCCGGTGCAGCGCGGCCAGCACCCGGGCCAGGTCCTCATACACCGCGGCGCGGTGCGCGGGCGACTCGTCACGCATAACCCGGTCCGGGTAGACCCGGCCTGGCACATGGTCCATCACGAAAAACGTTGTCCCGAGCACGGATTCGTCGTCGCACAGCAGCTGCATCCGCGGTACCGGAACATCGGTGTCGGCAAGCGCGGCCATCACCCGGTGCTCGCGCTCAACCTCGTGCGCCCGGGGCAGCAGCTTGCCTGGCGGTTTCTTGCGCAGCACGTACTCGCCACCAGCGGTCTGCAGATGAAACGTGGGATTGCTCTGGCCGCCCTGGAATTGGCGGACTTCCAGTTGGCCGTCGAACCCGGGCAGCCGGCCGCGCAGGAACCGGGTCAGCGCAGCCTCATCGAAACGATGCGCGGGCAGCACCGGAACCAGCTCCGCCATGCCCGCCATCCGTAACCCCCTTGTCGTCGACCGCGCTCGCGAAAACCCTACCGAGGAGTGCCATGCCAGACGGCTGTTTCGTTGCGCCGCGGAAGCCACGTTCAGGGTTTGGTCACGGACGACGCCCCCTAGTCCGAGGCCTCGATTAGGGTCCGGCTATGGACATTTCTTGCGCGTTCGCGACCTCGTCAGACACCCCGGCGCACGTCGAACTGGCGGAGTCGCTCGGTTATCAACGCGCGTGGCTCTACGACTCCCCCGCGCTGTATCCCGACGTGTGGATGATCCTGTCCCGGTGCGCCGAGCGGACGTCGCGCATCGGCCTCGGACCGGGCGTGCTGGTGCCCAGCTTGCGGCATCCGATGGTCAACGCCGCGGCCATCGCCGAACTCGAGAACCAAGCGCCCGGCCGGGTCGCGGTGGCCGTCGGCTCGGGCTTCACCGGGCGATACTCCCTGGGCAAGCGACCGCTGCCGTGGCGTCAGGTCGCCGACTACGTCCGCTGCCTGAAGTCGCTACTGGCCGGCGAGACCGTCGAATGGGACGGCGGCCGGATCGCGATGATGCACCCGTCCGGGTACGGGGCCGCACGACCCATCGAGGTACCGATCTTGATCGGGGCCGACGGGCCGAAGGGGCTGGCGGTGGCCGCCGAGCTCGGCGACGGCGTGTTCTCGGCCGCCGTGCCCCAGCCCGATGCCGTCAACGCCGCTGACTGGCGGGCGCTGCTGGCCTTCGGCACGGTGCTCGACGAAGGCGAAGAGCTGAGCGCGCCGCGGGTTGCCGACGCCGCGGGTCCCGGAGCGGTGGTGCTGTATCACGCGATGTACGAGCGCGGTGGCGCCGCCGCGGTCGACGGGCTGCCGGGCGGCCGCGGGTGGCGTGAGGCGGTGGAGAAGCACCCCGAGAACGAACGCCATCTGGCGATTCACGAGGGACATCTGGTGCGGGCTAACCCGCGCGACGAACCCTTCGTCGCCGAGCTCATCCCGATGGCCAGCGCGGCGGCGCTGACCGGCACCGCCGATGAGGTGGCCGAGCGGGTGCGCGGCCTGGCTGCCGCCGGCGTCACCGAGGTCGCCTACCAGCCCGCCGGATCCGATATCGAGCGCGAGTTGCGCGCTTTCGCATCAGCCACCGGCATCGCGGGCTGAGGATTACCGTGAGGAAATGATCGCCACAACAGTCGTCACTGCGCTGCTTGCCGCCATGCTCGGGTTCGCCGGGCTGATCAAGATCGCCGGCGTTCAACAGTCGCTGACGATCCGCGACCACCTCGGCCTCAACCCGGTGCAGTGGCGGACCATCGGCACGCTCGAGCTCGCGGCCGTCGCGGGCGTGCTGGTCGGCCTGGTCTGGTGGCCGCCGATCGGTGTAGCCGCGGCCGTTGGATCGGCCCTGCTTATGTTGGGCGCCATCGTGTTTCACACGCGGGCGTCCGACAGCGCAGGCGAGACAGCGCCCGCGGTGATCGGCCTGGGCCTGGCGGTCGCGACCGCGATTCTGCAACTGGGGTAAATCAAGAAACTTGTCATACGCGCCGGGCGACAACTAAGCTGGGCTAAATGAATGACGTCGTTATCGCCGGGGCCGGCCCCAACGGCTTGATGCTGGCCAACGAGCTGCTATTGGCGGGCGTACGCCCGATCGTCCTGGAACCGCTGGATGGGCCCAACCCGCAGCGCCGCGCGAATGGGATTACCGGACAAGCGGTTCGGCTGCTAGACCATCGCGGGCTCTACAACGTCGTGGCCGGGACGCCCGATGCCCCGCAGCCGTCGCCATGGGCCATGTTCGCGGCGATGACGCTGGATCTGACGGGGGTGCCCGATCCCCAGCACTTCATGGTCCCCGTGCAACAACCACGACTGGTCGAGATTCTGGCCGAGCGGGTCGGCGCCGCGGGCGCCGATCTCCGCTGGGGACATCGACTCGCGGGATTCGATCAGGACGCCGACGACGTGGTGGTTCACGTCGACGGTCCGGACGGCCGCTACGACCTGACCGCGCACTACCTCGTCGGCGCCGACGGAGGGACCAGTCAGACCCGCAAACTCGCGGACATCGACTTTCCCGGGATGACGTCGCACGACGCGGTGGCGCGGATGGCGTTCGGAGTGGCGCCGCCCGCCGAATGGGTCGATCCGGGCACCGGCGAGATCGACATCCCGGGCTGGGGTCGCGTGCCGCCGACTCCGTTCCACCGCGCCGAGCATGGCGTTTTCGCGTCCCGGCGACTCGGCGACCGGGCCATGGTCATCACGATGGAATTGGATCGCTCGGCTCATGAGGAGCGGGTCGACGGCAGCGACGACGCCTACAACGAGGAGCCGGTGAGCCTGGCCGAGATCGAGGCCAGCGTGAAACGTGTTCTCGGAGCAGATGTTCCGCTGCTACCGGTAAATCCCGACCAGCAGCTGGACCTGCGGCGCTTCTACGGCATCAACTCTAGAATCGCGTCACGGTACCGGTCGGACCGGGTGTTCCTGGTCGGCGACGCCGCGCATGTCCACTCACCGATGGGTGGCCCCGGCCTTAATCTCGGCTTGCAGGATGCGGTGAACCTGGGTTGGAAACTCGGGGCGGTCATTGCCCGCGGCGCCGATTCCGCACTGCTCGACACGTATCAGGCCGAGCGCCGGCCCGCGGCCGAGCGGGTCATCATGCACAGCCGAGCGCAACTCGCCCTGGTCCGGCCCGGAACCGAAGTTTCGGCGCTGCGCGACCTGTTCATCGAGTTGCTCGACGATCCGAACAACGCCAAGCGGATCAGTGATCTGTTGTCCGGCAACGACAATAGGTATGCCGTGGGCGCAGACGCGCATCCACTGGCCGGTCGCTGGGTGCCCGACTTCGCGGTGGTGACCGATGGAACGACCCGGCGGGTGGCCGAGCTGGCGCGCAGCGGGCGTCCGCTGCTGGCCGATCTCACGGAGGGCGCGGGCGTGGCCGCGGCTATGGCTGATGTCACGGAAAGGATGACGGTCGTCGCCGGTGACGCGGTCGGTGAGATTGAAGCCACCGCCCTACTGGTGCGGCCGGACGGCTACGTGGCGTGGGCGTCATCGGCAGCCAAGCCCGACCCCGGCGAACTGCGGCCCATTGTGCGGGAGTGGTTCGGAGTCGGCGCGCGCTGACGGCGAAAGCTGGCTATTTCGAGGCGATTTCGTCCTGGTACTTCTTCGTCATGTGCGCGACGGCGTCGTTCTGCGACTGAGCAAGACCTTCGCGCACCTCGCTGGCACGCGTGGCGGCGTCGATGGTCGGCTGGGCCTGACCCTGGAAGTGCGGCATCACTTCGGCGGCGATGAGTTCGGCCGACCGCTTGGTGGCCGCCGGGTTCGCCCACTCGTGACCCATCTGCAGCATGCAGCCGAATCCGCCGGACTGGTCCCACATTCGCTGAACTTGCTCCCGCGCCCGCTCCGGCGTGCCGATCACCCCGGCGCCGTTGTCGTTGATGACGTCGATCATCTCGTCGATCTGCTCGCCGGGCATGGTCATCTGCGGGAACGCTGCGACCTTCTGGAAGTAGTTAAACCACGGCGCCAGACCGAATTTCACGTCCTCGCGGGCCTGCTTCTCGGTCTCTGCGACGTGGAAGGGCCCGACCAGGCTCCAGTTCTTGCGGTCGACGGTGGTGCCGAATGTCGCCGCGCGTTCTTCGACGATGTCCCAGTGATACTTCAGGGCATTGAATCCGTCGACGGTCAGCGTCGCCCCGATGGACAGCAGGCCGATGCCGTGCCTGCCGGCCAGTCGCGCGCCCGTCGGCGAGGCGACTGCGGCAACCGCCAGCGGGACACCACCCTCGGAGAACGGTGCGAGTTGCAGGCGGGCGTTATGTAGTTCGTGTGTCGGGGTTTTCGCCGAAACCGTCTCACCTCGCAGTAGCCGCACGACGATGTCGAGGTTGGTATCGAGCAATTCGCGGGTGTCGGTCGGCGTCAGCCCGATCATCGACGAGTCGCTGGGCAGTGAACCCGGACCCACCCCACCGATCACCCGGCCGTGGGTGAGGTGGTCGAGCATCATCAGCCGATCGGCCACCCACAGCGGATTGTGGTAGGCGAGCGAGATGACGCCGGTACACAGCTTGATCCACTTGGTCCGCTCCGCAGCGGCGGCGATGAAAATCTCGGGTGAGGCGATGATCTCGCTGCCGGCGGAGTGGTGCTCACCGATCCACGCCTCGTCGAAGCCGAGAGCGTCGAGGTGCTCCACGAATTCGAGGTCGCGCTGCATCGCCAGCGTCGGGTTGGTGCCCGCGCGGTGAAACGGTGCGATGAAATACCCAAACCTGAGCTTGGCCATGTGCGGTCCCTTAGCAGTCGGAGTTGTCCCGACCCTAATCCCGTCCGCGCGTTGGGACTACGGAGTTGGCGCCCCGACTTTCGGACGGGACGCCCCGCGGGTTCTAACCCCCGCCGCAGCCCACACCCGGGATGCAGCCGCCGCCGCCACCCGGTCCGCCGCCGCCGCAGCCGACACCGGGAACGCATCCGCTGCCGCCGCCCGGTCCCCCGCCGCCACTCGGGCCCCCGGGAATGCTGCCACCCCCACCGTTGGGACCGCCACCTCCGGTTGCGCCGCCCGGCGCTTCCGATCCCGGGGCCGGCGCCACGGTCGACGACGGGGTGGTGGCGGTCGTCGTCGTCGTTGTGGTGCTGCTGCTGGGACCGGGTTTACCGGCACCGCCGCAGCCGACGGCAAGCACCATGATCGTCGCGCCGAAGAACACTGTCAGTGCCGTGCGAAGAGACTTCATCCGTAATCCCCACTCTTGCCTCATGCACGCCGAGATACCCGTGCCGAGTGGGCGCGAAACGAGTCGGATCAGGCGCGACGGGACAGCTGCGCGTGGATCAGCGGAGCGATCTTCTCCGCCATGTACGCGTGACCGGCATCGTTGGGGTGGACACCGTCGGGGCCGATCAACTCGGGGCGGCCGACGAACCAGCCCTCGCTGATCGGGTCGATGAACGTCGCGCCGAAATCGTGGGCCTGGCCGCTGAGAATGTCGCGGATATAGAGGAGGTCCATCGGCGGGTCGGAATCCGTCCACGGCGGGCCGATCACCAGCAGCTTCGCCGATGGGGCGATGCGGCGGGCGAGGTCGAGCGTGTCGTGCGTCATCGCCGTCATCTGCATCGGGTCGACGCCGTGGTCGTTGCGCGAACCGAAGAACACCACCAGCGCATCGTCGGGGTGCACCGCGCGGTTCGTGAGATCTTCGAAGACGCTGCCGTGGTCACCGCGGACGACGTACCCGGCCCGGCCCTCGGAGGCCACTTCGGGCGCGACCTGGACACCCTGCCGGGACAGCGTCGACCACGTGCGGTTGGTCCACGTGTTGAGTCCCCAACCGCCTTCGTCGGTGCCGGTCGTGTAGGAGTCCCCGACCACCGCGACGTGGTCGATCGGTGTGCCACGGGCGACCGTTTGGAAGCACTGCGGCGCGGCAGGACTGTGCGTGACCAGTCCGGCCGCAACAGCGGCCGCGATAACAGCTGTGGCCATCCGCCCCACCGTGACCTGCACTGTCCACCACCTCGGCCGCGTGTCACTTGCGTACAAGCGGAATCGTAAAAGCACGACGCTGAATTTCACTGTCGACGCGCTGACGTCCGGTACCGCCTGGAAGCCGTTCGGCGCTGATGAAGCCGCCCTTGTGTCGACGAACGCGGGACTCTCAGGTCTCGCGCCTCAGGGATATTACTTGATCAATGTGCGACGCAATATCGCTCGCGTCACAAGGCGAGCGTCAGCCGGCGCGGGCCGAAATGGACGTCGATCGTCCTTCGTGATTTCCGTCGACCGACTGCAGTTTGCTGCCCGCTACCGGTTCGTCCGAATCGCCGGCGTCGACGACGGGCCTGCCATCGCCGACCATTCTGCGCATCCAGAGCCGGGCGGGTTCCTCGACGACGTGATACAGCGCTGCGGCTCCGACGAAGGTCACCGCGAGCACCGCGGCCAACAGCAGCTTGCCGTCGTTGCCGAGCATCGTGAGCTCGAATTGCTGCGCGGTCCAGATCCACGCCGTGTGCACCAACTCGTGAACCATGTAGAGGCAGAACGAGATTTGGCCGCCATAGACCAGCGGCCTGGTGGCCAACAGCGCAGGCAGGCTCCCGGTACCGATCGCCAGAGTCAGAACCAGCGGCACGAAGAGGATGTCGACCAGACCGCCGGTATCGGAGACACCGTGCAGCGGATGCGCGTCAGCCCAGTACAGGAAGCCGACCACACCGGCGATGAGCAATGCCGACGCCAAGCCCGCTGCCGTGCGGCCACGATCGTTGAGCTTCAGCCGACCGGCGGCGGCGGCGACCAGAGCCCCGGCGGTGAATTGCATGACGATGCGCGGCAGCCAGCTCCACGGCGTGTAGAACTGTCCGGTCACGAGCAGGGACACGACTGGGGGCAGCGAGGCGGCGACCGCCAGCCAGACCAGATTGCGGGCCCGGGTCGCGCGGGCCATCCGGAAAATCACCAGCACCACCAGCCCGAACAACAGATAGGCCAACCACTCCGCGCTGATCGACCACGCCGGGCCGTCCCAGCTCGAGTCATCGAAGAATGGCTGGAACCACAGCTGCGCCATCAACACCTGGCGCACGTAGCTGATCGCGGTGAAGCGGTAGATCTCCTGGGACGGGATGTGACCGACGTGCAGCGTGAAGATCACCCACAACGCGGCCAGGTGCAGGGTGACCAGATACACCGGCCACACCCGAGCCAGCCGCAGCCAGAGGAAGTGCAGGGTGGCGCGCGTAGACCAGGACCCGCCCATCCGATCGAGGTAGTTCCAGGTCAGCACGAAACCGCTGAGGATGAAGAACAGGTCTACGCCCTGTGCCCCGCAGTTGAGCACCGGGGTGAGCGCGTCGAGGAAACCGGGGGCCGCATCTCGCAGCAGCGGCCGGAAGTGAAAGAGCACGACCCAGACGGCGGCAACGATGCGAAGTCCCGTGAGGGCCTTGATGTCTCCGCTGCGCACAACATTCTTTCCGTGAGACCACAGGTGTTTCGTTCACCACTGCGTCACTTACGACGGCGTTGGCAGGGTATCAGTGCGCCAGATCGATAGCGAGTTGCCGACCCGTGTGCCCCGTGACGAATGCGCAGGCAGGCGATGTATCAACGATCACTCAGCGAATCGGAAGCGATGATTCCCAGCACGTGTTGTGCCGTCTAGCGTCAGCAATCAACTCGTATACACGGGAGAAGAAATGCCTCTGTTGTACGTCGACCTGATCGAGGGCCGGACACCTGCCGACATCCGAACCATTCTGGACGCGTTGCACGACGCGGTCGTCGCGGCCTTCGAGGTGCCGCCCCGCGACCGCTATCAGGTGGTCCGCACCCACCCGAGCCACGAGGTCGTCGCCTTGGATACCGGCCTCGGCATCGAGCGCACCGACGCTCTCGTCGTCGTGCACGTGGTGAGCCGGCGGCGAGCGCCCGATATGAAGAAGCGATTCTTCGAACTGGCGGCCGCCAACCTCAAGGCGCGCGCGGGGCTCGACACGGGCGACCTCATTGTGTCGATCACCGAGAACGGCGACGACGACTGGTCGTTCGGCCACGGACGCGCTCAGTTCCTGACGGGACAACTCACATGAAAACCCGGCTCACGGAGCTCTTCGGCATCGAGCACCCGATCGTCTCGGCGCCCATGGCGTTGATCTCAGGCGGCGAGCTCGCCGCGGCCGTCACGTCCAGCGGCGGCCTAGGTCTGATCGGGGGCGGATACGGTGACTCCGCTTGGCTACAGCGCGAATTCGGCGTGGCCGACGGTGCGCGGGTCGGCTGCGGGTTCATCACCTGGAGCCTGGCCCGCCAGCCCAAACTGCTCGACGAGACGCTGGAACGTCAACCGGCGACCGTGATGCTGTCCTTCGGGGAGCTGCAGCCCTTCGCCAACCAGATCCACGCCGCCGGCATCCCGCTCATCGCGCAGGTGCAGACCCTCGAGCACGCACGGCAGGCGATCGACGCCGGCGCGGAGATCATCGTCGCTCAGGGCGGCGAGGCGGGCGGGCACGGCATGACGGTCCGATCGACGTTCACCTTGGTGCCCGACGTCGCCGACCTCGCTGCCGAGCGGGCGCCCGGCACGTTGGTGTTGGCCGCGGGCGGAGTCGCCGACGGGCGCGGGCTCGCGGCGGCGCTGATGCTCGGCGCCGACGGCGTCGTGGTCGGGACCCGGTTCTGGGCTTCCCCCGAGGCGCTGGTCTCGCCGCGGGCGCAGGAACGCGCGATCGGCGCCAGCGGCGACAGCACCTACCGCACGCGGGTCTACGACTACGTGCGCCAGCTGGATTGGCCAGCTGAATTCAACGAGCGGGCCTTGAGCAACCCGTTCGTTGACGGCTGGCACGGCAACGAGACCGAGCTGCAGGCGTCGCTATCGGGCGCGATCAACACCTTCGAGGCCGCCGTCGCGGCAGAGGATTTCGGTGCCGCGGCCATCCTGATCGGCGAGTCGATCGGACTCGTCGACGCAATTCGCCCAGCCGCCGATATCGTCGCAGACATGGCCTCGCAGGCCGAACGAATCCTGAAGCACACCAACGACGTCACCGAAGGGAATTGACTCACAATGGATCTCGCCTCGGTCGACGAACTGCTCACCACCACCCGTGCGGTACGTCGGCGTCTCGACCTGAACCGGCCGGTTGGTCGAGACGTGATCATGGAGTGCCTGCAGATCGCCATGCAGGCACCCACGTCGAGCAACGCGCAGGACTGGCGATGGCTGGTGATCACCGACCCGGCCAAGCGCGCCGCGATCGCCGACATCTACCGAAGCGTCGGCGAGCGGTATCTGCCGCAGATGGCCGCCTCGGAGGCCGACCCGCAGACCCAGCGGGTACTGAGCAGCGCGATCAGCCTCACCGACTCGCTGGCCGACGTTCCGGTGCACGTGATCCCGTGTCTGCAAAGGCGATTTGACGGCAACGATCGCGTCGTCGCCTCGTCGGCGTGGGCGTCGATCATCCCGGCCGGCTGGAGCTTCATGCTCGCCCTTCGGTCCCGTGGCCTTGGATCAGTATGGACCACAATGCATTTGGCCAGGGAGCGGGACGTGGCGCAGCTTCTGGGCATCCCGGACACGGTGACGCAGGCCGCGCTCTTCCCGGTGGCGTACACGATCGGCACCGATTTCCAGCCGGCTTCGCGACCCCCCGCGGAGACCGTCACGTACTGGGAAGGCTGGGGCGAAAGCTGAAGTCAGACCGGCTTTGTTGCGATCGCGTGAATTGCTTTCTTAGCAAAGTATTAAAGGCTGGAACAGGTGACCTTAGAGTAGGCAATTAGCGTCTCAAACAGATCGAGGTCATCGCCGATCGCGGTACAGCAGTAGCAGTGTTTGGGAATGGGGGAAGCGTCACAATGAAGGACTCGAATAGGGCGACAGCTTCGTACCTCGCGCCGCGTCACGCCCACCTTCCCGTCGACTGCAACGGCGCCGCGGTTCGCGCCCAGTGCCGCCACCTCGCAACCGTGGTGACGGTCTCCGGCACGGTCGACGCGACCAACGTAGATCAGGTCATCGAATACGCCCAGCGTTTCAACCTGCCGGACAAGCCACTCGTCATCGACCTGACGCGTGTCGAGTCGTTCGGCGCGCAGGCTGTGCGCCTGCTGTACGCCATCGACGACGCCTGTGCGGCCGCCGGTCTGGAGTGGGCCGTCATCCCGAGCCAGGCGGTGAGCCTGACGCTGCTGGTGACTCTCGGCGACATCAACTTCCCCACCGCGACGACGGTCCACGAGGCGCTGCAGTACTTCGCCGACGCCACCACGGCCCGGCGTCGACTTTTGCTGCCGCTCTTCACGAAAACTGCCTAGCCACGTTTTCGTCGCTGACGCGTATTGCGCCAAGTCCGTATGCTGCTATCTGTGACGTCTAAGTCGACAATCGCTTGTGCCGGTGCGCTGACGGCGTTGGCATGGGCTATGTCGGCCGGCCTGGCCGCGGCAGATCCGCCGCCCGCACCGCCCGCGCCGGCTCCGGCGCCGCCCGCACCGGCCCCGGCTAATGGGCCGGCACCCGTTTCGGCCAAGACCACGATCGATAAGGACGGCGTCTACAACGTCGGCTCCGACATCGTGCCGGGCGTGTACACCTCGGCCGGTCCTGTCGGCAACGGTGTCTGCTACTGGAAGCGGCTCGGTGACGACGCCAAGCAGCCGCTCGACAACGCCATGAGCAAGAAGCCCCAGGTCGTGCGCATCGAGCCCACCGACAAGACCTTCAAGACGGACGGCTGCCAGGCATGGCAGAAGAACGATGCCGCGGTCCCCGATCCGGGTAAGTCTCCGGAGCAGGCCAGCCTGGGTCTGGGCATCCTCAACTCGCTCATCGGAGGCGGGGGCGGGAACGCACCCGCTTCGCCTCCGCCGGCACCGGCTCCCGCGCCGCCCAAGTAGCCGCGAGGTCAGCCACCGCGTATGCAGACAGTCGAATACGCCGCCGGTCGCTGGGCGGACGTCTTCGGCGAGGCCACCCACCCCACGGTCCTGCTCTGGCACGGTCAGCAGGCCGACGCGCGGGCCTCAGTACGGGCGCTTGCCGAGCTGATAGCGGGCCACGGCATGGGTGTCGTCGCCCCGGACTGGAATTCCTATGCCGCCGACGGCGGTCGCGCCGATCTGCTGGCCTCGGTGCAATTCACCCGCGAGCGCGTCGACGAGCCGGACGCCGTGGTCCTCGTGGGCTGGTCGATGGGCGGCTTGGCCGCGGCGGGTGCGACGATTCAGGCAAACCAGCTCGGGGTCGCCTTCGCGCACACCGTCTGTCTCGCCGGCGCCTTCATGATCGCCGACCCGATCTTCCACGAGCTGCTCGCGGCGCAACTGCACGACGCAGCGAAGCCGACACCGTTCACGCTGCTGTCCGGCAGCGCCGATTCGATCATCCCGCTCTCGGTTGCCGAGGACTTTGCTTCGGCTCTGCGACAACATAATTGGCCGGTACAGGTGGTCGAGATGTCTGCCGACCACGGGTCGATCGCCGGCGCCGCCTACGATCCGGTTGCCCGCGCCTACCACGCCGCAACCGACCCGCAGCGGTTAGCCGTCGCCGCTGACGTCGCAGCCCGCATCGCCCAGGTCGGCCGCGCCGAAAGGTGACTGCGACAGCCAGTCGCGCAGCTTCGCATAGACCAGCGGATGGTTAAGCAGGTCGAAGTGGTTGAGGCCGGTCAGGATCAGACCGTCGTCGGCCTGGAATGGGACACGGCGCGACCGGCCAAGGCCCGCAGCGCTTTTCGAGCGCACCAGATGGTCGCCGGCCAGCATTCCGAGTAGTCGCGGGGTCACCGTGCTCGACACGTAGTGGTACGTCGCATGCGGCAGGAACGGTGCCTCCTGACAGCGGTCGCGCATCAGTTCGTCCGGGTCGGCGTCCAGCCAGTCCTCGTCGAGGCAGGCGCCGAAGCGCAGGTCTTTCACGCCGTCGCTGCGCGCATTCAACAAGGCGGCGATGGCTCGTGTTTCGGGCAGCTTGGCCAGCGCCCACGAGGCGATATTGACGCCCTTCTCCAGATCGGCGCCCAGGTGCGGCGAACCCAGGCAGACCACCCGGCTCACAGCGCCGGCCCACGCGTGCTCCTGCTCGGCGCCGTAATGGCACGCGCTGCGCACGACCAGCCCACCCATCGAGTGGCCCACGAGAACGAGATCGGTGATGGGCACCGGCCATTGGTCGTGCAGTAGGTCGAGGATGTCGGCGAGGGTGCGGCCGTTGACGGAGATGTGCAGTCCGGTGTTGTACCGCAACAGAATTGGGCTGTATCCGAAGTCGTCTCGCAGCCGCTCGCCGTAGCTGCGAGCGTCGTCGGTGTCGCGCGGGAGTCGCGACCACGCGTACTCGGTCATGCACCAGCCGTGTACGAACACGACGACCCGGCCGGTTGCGGCGGGGTAGGCATCGACCAGGGCGTCGGTCGTCAGGGCGACCGGTCGCCCACCGTGCCGAATCACCATCGCCCCCGCTAGCGGGTTGTCGTGGTCGGTCAGCTCGTCGCCGTAGATGCCGTTCACCGCGGCCAGCGCCGCGCCGACCGTGTCGGTGCGCGACTCCAACGCCTCGTCGACTTCGTTGCCCCAGGCCTCGGCGGCCAGGACGCCTGCCACACGACTCGCGCCGCGCAGTCCACGGTCGACACCGGTGTAGACCGCCCGCGTGATTCCGTTGTGGATCGCTCTGGTCGGTGTCGCCGACGGACCGATGGAATCGAACACGCGGCCGGCGATGCCGGCGTGCATTCCCCGCACCAAACTCGTCAGAACCGACGTGGCCTCTCCAGCCAGATCGCTTACGGCGCGAATATCGCTGCGCTGCATGTCGCCCCCTCACGGCTGGACAGATGTCAAAATGGCCTGGCAGCTTCCCTAGCTGCCCGAACCGCGCGCTTGGTGTCTGTCTGAGCTGCCAGTTTGTGCGTTCAGTATACAAACGTTTACTGTATGCGCCAGTGGCCGGAGTCGACGGGCATACCCTGAACGCGGGCGCGACGCCTGATTGGAGCTCTCATGGATGCGACCTTTTCCCTGGACCTGTCGGACGAAGTGGTGCAGGTCCGCGATTGGGTGCACGAGTTCGCCGACTCGGTGATCCGACCCGCCGCGGCCGAATGGGACGAGCGGGAAGAGACGCCCTGGCCGATCATCCAGGAGGCAGCCAAGGTCGGGCTCTACACCCCGGACCTGTTCGCCCAGATGGCCGGTGAATCCAGCGGGCTCGGCATGCCGATCGTCTTCGAAGAGATGTTCTGGGGCGACGCCGGAATAGCGCTGTCGATTATGGCCACCGGCCTCGCCGCGGCGGCGTTGGCCGCCAATGGAACTCCGCAACAGATCGGCGAGTGGCTCCCCCAGATGTTCGGCAGCCCGGGTGACCCGCAACTGGCGGCGTTCTGCTCCTCCGAGCCGGGCGCCGGCTCGGACGTCGGCGCCGTCCGCACCCGCGCGAAATACGACGAGGCCAGCGACGAGTGGGTGCTCAACGGCACCAAGACCTGGGCGACCAACGGCGGCATCGCCAACGTCCACGTCGTCGTCGCATCGGTCGAACCCGAGTTGGGCACGCGTGGCCAGGCAACGTTCATCGTGCCGCCCGGCACCAAGGGCCTTTCCCAAGGCCAGAAGTTCAAGAAGCACGGCATCCGAGCGTCGCACACCGCCGAGGTGGTGCTCGACGACGTCCGCCTTCCCGGCGAGCTGATCCTCGGTGGCCGCGAGAAATTCGACGCCCGGATCGCCCGGATCAAGGAAGGGCATCGCACGTCGAGCCAGGCCGCGATGATGACGTTCGAGCGCACCCGCCCGACCGTCGGGGCGATGGCGCTGGGCATCGCGCGCGCCGCTTACGAATACGCGCTCGAGTACTCTGGCCAGCGCGAGCAGTTCGGCCGCAAAATCGCTGAATTCCAGGCTGTCGCATTCAAATTGGCCGACATGAAGAGCCGCATCGACGCGTCCCGGATGCTGGTCTGGCGGGCAAGCTGGATGCAGCGCAACAACAAGCCGTTCACCTCAGCCGAGGGTTCAATGGCGAAGCTGTACGCCAGCGAGACCGCGGTGTACGTCACCGACGAGGCCATCCAAATCCTCGGCGGCAACGGATACACCCGCGACTACCCGGTCGAGCGGATGCACCGAGATGCGAAGATCTTCACCATCTTTGAGGGCACCAGCGAGATTCAGCGGCTGGTGATCGGCCGGGCGTTGACCGGTCTACCCATCCGCTGACGCAGGCCCCTAGTTGTGGGCGTGCTCCTCGGCGCCGTTGAGGGCGAGCGCCTCGTCCCAGCCGCTGTTCCCGTTGACGTGCTCTTCGACGGCCGACTCGGGCTCGACGTGGGCCTCTTCGTCTAGTCCGGCCACCACCCGGATCGCGGCGATCAGCTGCTCGACGAGCGGCGTCTCCTGAGCGGTGGGCGTGCCACCCTGTTCGAGCTCGTCGGGCAGCTCACGTCGCAGCCCGAACCCGTTGGCCGCCTCGTGCGCCGACAGCTTGGCATGCACGCGGGCGTTGTAAAGCTGTTGTCCCAGAGTCGATCCCGGGGCGTCAGCGGCGCGCTCCATCAGGTCGTCGTAACGGCGACGGACATCGCTGAGCGCCATCGTCACCGTGGGAGTGGGACGGCTGTGGCTCGCGGCCTCGGTCAGCGCGGAGCGCAGCTTCCGCATACCGGCGAGAACGATCTCGGCGCGCTTGTGGAATTTCTTGTCTTCGGGAAATGGCAGCGAATCAATGGCCGCCCGGTACATGTGCATCGCCGCCTCGGCGAGATTCACAATCGTTTGCGCTTCGCCCTCGTGCTGATCGAATTCGCCCATAACCCCTCAACTCATTGATGGTGTTCAGCTCAGGTCGCGATCGGCTGTCACCAATTACCGTCTCGACAGCTGCAAAGAAGAGGGTATTGGTAACAGCGTCGACTCGACAACAGTAGTGCGCGCCCAGTTGCTTGGCGGTCCTCCCTCTGCGGGGGCCAGAAGGTGGGTAACGCCCGATAGCACGACACGCCCATGTAACACTGCGCTTATGGCTTATTCGATTGCCCGTCCCAAGCTGGAGGGCAACATCGCCGTCGGTGCGGACCGCCAGCTGGGGTTTGCCGAGTTCGGCGATCCGCAGGGTCGCGCAATCTTCTGGCTACATGGCACGCCCGGTGCGCGACGGCAGATCCCCGCTGAGGCGCGGGAGTACGCCGAGGAGAACCACATCCGCCTCATCGGCATCGACCGGCCCGGCATCGGGGCGTCGACACCGCACCAGTACGAGAACGTCCTGGCTTTCGCCGACGACCTGCGCACGGTCGCCGACACACTCGGCATCGACAAGATGATCGTCATCGGCCTGTCCGGTGGCGGCCCCTACACGCTGGCGTGCGCGGCGGCGATGCCCGATCGCGTCATCGCGGCCGGCGTCCTGGGCGGCGTGGCCCCGACCGTCGGCCCTGAGGCGATCAGCGGTGGGCTGATGTCGCTGGGGTCGTCCGTGGCGCCGCTGCTGAGGGTGGCCGGGCTCCCGATCAGGCTGGCCGCGGCCGGTTTCATCCGCCTGCTCAAGCCGGTCGCCGAGCCCGCGCTGTACCTATATGCGGGGGTGTCCCCCGCGGGCGATCGCCGGCTGCTGGTGCGACCGGAGTTCAAGGCGATGTTCCTCGACGACCTGCTCAACGGGTCCCGCAAGCAGTTGGCCGCGCCGTTCGCCGACATCCTCGTGTTCGCGAAGGACTGGGGATTCCGGCTCGACGAGGTGAAGATCCCGGTCCGCTGGTGGCACGGCGATAAGGACCACATCGTCCCGTTCGCACACGGCCAGCACGTCGCCGCCCGACTGCCCGACGCGGAGTTGTACACGCTGCCCGGGGAAAGTCATCTCGCCGGACTGGGCTTCGCCGAAGAAATTCTGCGCACCATGATCGAGCTCTGGGACAGCATCGAAAAGGAGTGAATTCACCTGTGCGCGCGACACCGTCGCACGCTGTGTGATAAACGGTGCGAGTGCCTGCGAATCCGCCGCTGACCAAGGACCAACGCAACTCGTTCCTCGCCGCCATGTTGGGCTGGACGATGGACGCCTTCGACTACTTCCTCGTAGTGCTGGTGTACGCCGACATTGCGAAGACGTTTCACCACACCAAGGCCGAAGTCGCTTTTCTGACCACCGCGACCCTCTTCATGCGTCCGGTGGGCGCGCTGCTGTTTGGGCTGTGGGCCGACCGGGTCGGCCGGCGACTGCCGCTGATGGTCGACGTGGTGTTCTATTCGGTGGTCGGCTTCCTGTGCGCATTCGCGCCCAACTTCACCGTGCTCGTCATACTGCGACTGCTGTACGGCATTGGCATGGGCGGTGAATGGGGGCTGGGCGCAGCGCTCGCGATGGAGAAGGTTCCCGTCGAGCGACGGGGATTCTTCTCCGGCCTGCTGCAAGAGGGCTACGCCTTCGGCTATCTGCTCGCCACCGTGGCGTCGCTGGTGGTGATCGATGAATTAGGGCTGTCGTGGCGATGGCTTTTCGGGCTGAGCGTGATCCCGGCGCTGATCAGCCTGATCATCCGGTACCAAGTCCAGGAGTCCGAAGTCTGGGAAGCCGAGCAGGATCGAATGAAGCTGACCCGCACCAGGATTCGCGACGTGCTACGCGATGCCAAGGTCGTCCGGCGGTTCGTCTATCTGGTGCTGCTGATGGCGGCGTTCAACTGGATGAGTCACGGTACCCAAGACGTGTATCCCACCTTCCTGTCCGCCACCCACGACGGCGGCGCGGGCCTTTCGCATGCGACCGCCAAGTGGATCGTGGTGATCTACAACCTCGGCGCCATAGCAGGCGGGCTGATCTTCGGTTCGCTGTCCCAGCGGTACGGCCGTCGCTACACCGTGGTGTTCTGCGCGGTGCTCGGGCTTCCGATCGTGCCGCTGTTCGCCTATTCGCACACTGCGGCGATGCTGTGCCTCGGCTCGTTTCTGATGCAGTTCGCCGTGCAGGGCGCATGGGGCGTCATTCCCGCGCACCTGACCGAGATGTCACCCGACGCCATCCGCGGCTTCTATCCCGGCGTGACCTACCAGTTGGGCAATCTGCTGGCGGCGTTCAACCTGCCGATCCAGGAACGACTGGCCGAGACCCACGGCTACCCATTCGCGTTGGCCGCGACGATCGGCCCCGTTCTGGTAGCCGTTGCCGTGTTGACGGCAATAGGCAAGGACGCCACCGGGATTCGCTTCGGGAGTAGCGAGAGCAGCGCGGTCGGCGACTAGCGTTCGAGCGCTTGACGCAGCAGGTGCATCGCCACCGTCGTCGACCGCTCCCGGACGTCGTTGCGGTTGCCCGGCAGCAGCAGCGTTCGCGTCGAGGGCGGCTGGCCGGCCAAGGCCACGGTGAAACAGACGGTGCCGACCGGCTTGTCGTCGGTGCCGCCGCCGGGCCCGGCAATCCCGGTGATCGCCACGGCGGTGTCGGCCCCGAAGCGGTTGAGCACGCCGGCGGCCATCGCCTCGGCCACCGGCTCCGAGACCGCGCCGTGCTGCTCGATCAGCACCGAATCCACTCCCAGCAGTTCGCTTTTCGCGTTGTTGGCGTAGGCCACCACTGCGCCGGCGAGGTAGACCGACGAGCCGGGTCGTTCGGTCAGCCGGGCCGCCAGCAGTCCCCCGGTGCACGATTCCGCGGTGGCGATCCGACGCCCGGTCAGTAGCTGCGCGATCCTGTCGTCGACCGTAGCGCCGTCGTCGGAGAAGATCTGATGCCCGTGCCGGTCCCGGAGTATGTCGGTCAAGTGACGGTAGGCGCCGGCGGCGTCGGGTTCGTAGCGGGTGACCATCTCGATCTCGCCACGGCGCAGGCAGGTGGTGATTTCCAGCGCGGTGAACCCGGGTACGCTGTGCTCGGCCTCGCGCAAAGTCTCGGCCAGGCCGGACTCCGGCAGCCCGAAGATGCGGATGGTGTCCTGGCGGTAGTCTGTGCGGCCGGCGATGGCCTCGAGGACTGCGGGCAGCTGTGCCGCGGTTTTCCACATCGGCTGCAACTCGCGCGGCGGACCCGGCAGGACGACGACGGTCGGCGTGCCCGGGACGACGACGCCGGGAGCGGTTCCCACCGGGTCCATCACCACAGCGCCCACCGGGACCATGGCCTGCTTGCGATTGGCGGCGCGCACCGCGTCGAAGTCGCCGGTGCCGATGCGTGACATCAGCTTCTTCAAGATCTCGGCGATCTTGTTCTCCAGCACCTCGTCGAGTTCCAGCTCGCGACCGCAGAACTGGGCGACGATCGCGACTGTCATGTCGTCGGCGGTAGGCCCGAGACCGCCGCTGGTGATGACGAGATCGACGCCCTCGTTGGCCATGAAGCGCAGCGCGGCCTCGATGTCGGCGGCGCGATCACCGCAGATGGTGATGTGGGCGAGTTCGACGCCGAGCTCGAGCAGCCGGTCGGCGAGCCATGGGCCGTTGCGGTCGGCCACCCGGCCGGTGAGGACCTCGGTTCCGGTGATGACGATGCCCGCGCGTGCACTCACCGCTATGACATTAGGCGGGTGGCATCAGGTGTCGTTCGACCGACTCGATCTTGCTGGTCATGGCGTCGCTGACGCCCGATCGCCAATCCGCCTTGATCACCACGCTGACTCGCGTGGATCGTGCGGCAACCGTTTCGACGGCCCGCTCGACGACGGCCATCACCTGGCTCCAGCTGTCGCCCTCGATCACCGTGAACATCGCGTCGGTCTTGTTCGGCAACCCCGACTCGCGGACAACCCGGACGGCTTCGGCGACGATCTCGCCAACGCCCTCCCCGACTCCGAGCGGCGTTACCGAGAATGCGACCAGCACTGACATGCCGCGAGCCTACGTGGCAGCATCGGGCCGGTGCGGGTTCTGGTCCAGCGGGTCACGTCGGCAACGGTGTCGGTGGACGGCGAGGTGGTCGGCGCGATCCGGCCGGCCCATCAGGGCCTGCTGGCACTGGTCGGCGTGACGCATGGCGACGACAGTGGCAAGGCCCGGCGCCTCGCCGAAAAGATCTGGCAGCTAAGGATTCTCGACGATCAGCAGTCCGCCTCGGACGTTAACGCCCCGATCATGGTGGTCAGCCAGTTCACGCTGTATGCGGACACCGCCAAAGGCCGGCGCCCGTCGTGGAACGCCGCCGCTCCGGGGCCGGTCGCCGAGCCGTTGGTGGACGACTTCGTGCAGGCGCTGCGTGGCCTCGGCGCTGACGTCGAGACCGGGGCCTTCGGCGCCCACATGCATGTCGAACTGGTCAACGATGGTCCGGTGACCGTCTTACTCGAACTGTGACAAGAAGATTCGTCAGCGCGACACGATGACGTAGCGGGTCCCCCGGCCCGCTCGCTCCCACAACACCCCGGGGCCGGCGGTGATGCCCGCGCCGATCAGCTCGCGTTTGAGGATCTTGGTGGTCGCCGTCTGGGGAAGCTCGGTGTTGATCCGGACGAATCGCGGCCAGGCTTTCGGCGACAGATCCGGTTGGGTGGCCAGGAACTTCTCGAACTCGTCCGGCGTCAGGGACCGGCCGTCGTTCAGGACGATGGCCGCCATCACCTGGTCGCCCACGGTCTGGTCTGGAACCCCGTAGACGGCGACCTGATTGACGGGCGCCAGCCGTTGCAGGATTCGCTCGATCGGCCCGGCCGCCAGATTCTCGCCGTCGACGCGCAACCAATCCGACGTGCGGCCGGCCAGATAGATCCAGCCGTCGGTGTCGCGGTAGGCGAGGTCGCCGGACCAGTACATGCCGTGGCGCATCCGCTCGCTGGTCGCGGCGGGGTCGTTGTAGTACCCGGCGAACGGGCCGGCACCGTCGGTGTTCACCAGCTCACCGACCGCGTCGTCGAAGTTGGCCAGTGCGCCGTGCTCGTCGAAAACCGCTGGGGTGCATTCGGTCACGGTGTCGGCGCGGTAGACGGCGACGCCAGGGTATCCCCGGCCGATCGAGCCGGCGGGTGTGCCGTCCTCCCGCGTGACGATTACCGCGAACTCGCTGGATCCGAAACTGTCGACGACGCGGCAGCCGAACCGCCGCGCGAACTCGTCGATGTCGCGGTCGCTCGCCTCGTTGCCGAACGCGATGCGCAACGTGTTGTCCGCGTCATCGTCTCGCTCCGGCGTGGCCAGCATCAGGGCCAACGGCTTGCCGACGTAGTTCAGGTAGGTGACGCGGTGGCGGCGGATGTCGTCCAGGAATCCCGACGTCGAGAAGCGGGCCGGCACCATGGTCGCGCCGCAGCCGACCGCCACCGCCCAGCCGGCGGCCACGCCGTTGGAATGGAACAGCGGCATCGACAGGTAGCAGACGTCGTCGGCGGTGACGTCGTACTGCCCAATCAGGCTGGCGCCGCACAGAATCGCCATCACATGGGAGAACCGCACGGCCTTGGGGGCGCCGCTGGTTCCGGACGTGAAGATCATCATCAACGTGTCGGCCGGTTCGACCTCGCGGCACGGCTCAAGCGCCGGCGCGGCGGCGACCGCATCGTGGTAGCGCTGCGAGCCCACGTCCAGCACGGTGATCCCAGAGAGGTCCAGGCCATCCAGCAGCGGCTGATGCACCGAATCCACCAGCATCAGTTGGCAATCCGACCGCCGGATGTCGGTCAGCAGGCCGGCGCCGCGCCGGGTGGTGTTGATCCCGCACAGCACGTATCCGCCCAGCGCGGCCGCAGCCATCGCGCGCAGCATCGCCGGCGTGTTTCCCAGCAACGCGCCGACGTGCGGCGGGCGATTGGTGTCGACGAGGCCGATGACCGCGGATGCCTCCGCGGCGGCCTCGGCGAGATGTTCACGCCAGGTCCAGGTCTGGTCGCCGTACGCAACCGCCGGGGTGTCGTCGTCCATGCGGGACCGCAGCAACTGCTGCACGGTCTCAAACATCGGCCGGCCGATACTTGAGCAGAGTCACATCACCGGCGTCGCAGAACACCGGGCTCACCCGCATTCCTACCCGGACGTCGCCGGGGTCGACGTCGATCAGTTCGGTGCTGAATCGCGGGCCGGCGTCCCATTCGACGACCGTGAGAATCTGCGGCACCGCATCCGCCCACGGCGGCGCAGTGGGCCGCCGTGCGATGGTGTAGGTGTATACCGTTCCGGTGCCGTCGATTTCGCGCCACTCCAGGTCATCGGCCAAAGTGCCCGGTGCCAGCGTGCGGGGGTAGAACACGAAACGCCCGAGCGACGGCGAGAACTGCACCAGGATCCGGCGCTCGGTGAGCGCCTCCCAGAACGGCGCCGACACGGGCGTGGGCTCGGGAAGTGGTACGGCGTCGGCCATCTCAGTCACCACCCAGCACCAGCGCGACTTGTTCACTCATGATGCCGCCGGTGCCGCTGACGAACGCGCGATCGCAGTCGGCGACCTGCG
Organism: uncultured Actinomycetota bacterium; assembly: GCA_963822655.1. Lineage (GTDB taxonomy): Bacteria > Actinomycetota > Actinomycetes > Mycobacteriales > Mycobacteriaceae > Mycobacterium. The sequence continues at coordinate 928,332 of CAWGIJ010000004.1, read as the reverse complement.
CGGCACCCGCCCGTCCCATCAGCTGGCGAGCGGCGTCGACGACGTGGTGCATCCCACCCGCCATGCCGGCCTGGCCGAACGAGAGCTGTCCCCCGGCGGTGTTGAGCGGGAAGTCCCCGGCGAAGGTCAGATCGCGTTGCTGAACCCATTGCATCCCTTGGCCTTTCCCACAGAATCCGGCATCTTCGAGCGTCATCAGAACCGTGATCGTGTAGCAGTCGTAGAGCGACACCATATTCATGTCCGACGGGGCGAGCCCCGCCATCGCGAAGGCGCACTCAGCCGCACGCGCAACCGGTGTCGTCATCAGATCCCTCGCGTACGTCGCGGTCTTGAACGCGATGTGTTCCCCGAACCCGGTGATCCAGACCGGGCGGTGCCGCGCGCGTCGGGCGATGTCGGCGTTGGCGATCAGGACGCCGACGCCGCCCTGCACCCGCATGACGGTCTCCAGCATGTGGATCGGGTCGGCAATCATCGGGCTGTCCAGCACGTCGTCCACCGTGAGGGGCTTGCCGTGGAACACCGCCCCGGGGTGCGCGCAGGCGTTGGTACGCTGGTCGACCGCGATCTTCGCCAGAGCCGTTGCGTCGTAACCGAATAATGCGGCGTACCGCTGCGCGATCTGCGCGTAGGGCCCGTTCTGGCCCACGTTGCCGTACGGGATTTCGAACTCGGCCTGCGGCGACCCGTATTTGCCACTCGACGCACCGAGCCAACTGGGGGTTGCCGGAGTGGTGCGGGTCGACGTCGGCAGGGTCGCGGATCCCGGGACGACGGCCAGCACCGCGTCGCACAATCCGAGTTCGACGGCGGCCGCGCCGCGCCACACCATCCCCGCCGAGGTGGCCCCGCCGAGATCGACGCGCTCGCCGAAATTCACCGGCAGCCCCAGGTATTCGGCCAGCGTGGCCGGCGCAAACATGTCCGACTCCGCTAGGCCATGACAGATCAGGCCGTTGACCAGTGCGGCATCGATTCCCGCGTCGTCGATGACCATCTTGGCCAGGGACGCGTATTGGTCGAGGGTGAACGACGGCGGTCGGGTCTGCTTGCGCTCGGCGGGCAGTTCGGCGATGCCAACGATCGCCGCTTCGCCCCGCAGGCCCGTCATGGTTGATCACCCCGCAGTGGCAGCGCGACGGTGGCCGTTCCGGGCATCAGCACAGTATCGTCACGCCGCCCGGCGATCTCGAGATCCACCAGACCAATGTTGTCGCACAACCGTTTTCCGACGACCGCCCCATCGAAGGTCAGTTCCTGGCCGGCCAGCGCGACGGCTCGGTTCTGCACGGAGTACTCGATCAATTTGCCGCGGCCGCCGATCCAGTCGGTGACGGCACGGGCCAACAGCGCGGCCTGCAGCGGACCCTGGACCAGGACATCGTCGTAGCCCTCGGCGGTTCGGGCCCAGTCCTTGTCGTAATGGATGCGATGACCGTTGTAGGTGGCCGCGCTGAAGAAGAACAGCTGCCGTTCGTCAGGTGTCACGGTCAGCGGCGGCAGCGCGTCACCCGGGTGGACGTCTTCGTAGAAGATCTGAGTCACGAGGTTCCCTACGGTCGGGCGATCATCGATGTCGTTGACTCGGCGACCAATTCACGATGCTGATTGCGGTACATCGTTCGCCAGGTCACCAGAACGAAATTGCCTGAGCGGCCTTGCTTTTCCACGATTGACTCGATGGTCCGGACCATGTCGATCTCATCACGGTGATACGCCGGTCCGTGGAACGTCGTGCTCTCACCGCCGGCCATTCGCTTGGGCGCACGCGGAAAGGCGAGGCTGCCGGAGATCGCGCCGGACGACCCGTCCGGCCGCAACTCGTTCAGCGGCGTGACCCCGAGGATGGCGTACTGCAGATAAAGCGGCGGGCAGATGACGTCGCGATAGCCCTGCGCGCGAGCGTATTCCGGATCGAACCAGAGCGGATTCCGGTCGCCGACTGCGACGGCCCACCGCTGCCAGTCGCGTCGGTTGGCTTCACCCGACGCGGTCGCCGCAACCTTCCCCACCCGCGCCGCCGATTCGGCGTCGATCAGACCCGGTTCGTCGCTCACTGCTACTCCTCCAGCCACGTCGCGGCGATGTCCGCGCCGCCGCCTAATGTCGACAACACGCGGGCGCGCTCGGAGAACAGGTGCAGGTCCGTTTCGACCACATAGCCCATGCCGCCGTGCAATTGGTGGGCGTCGAGCGTGACCAGCTTCGCCGCGGCTGCGGCGTGCATTCGGGCGACCGCGGTCTGCCGAGAACCTGTGTGGCCCTGGCCGATCCAGAACACCGCCGAATGCGCGGCCAGTCGCGCAGCCGCCAGCGCTATATGCATATTCGCCACCAGATGCTGCGCCGCCTGAAACGACGCGATCGGTCGGCCGAATTGGTTGCGCGACTTGGTGTAGCCGACGGTGCGCTGCAGCGCTGCCTCGCCGACGCCCACCAGGTCCAGCGACTGCAGGGCCACCGCCGCGTTGGCCACCCGGCGCAAATCCTCGGCCTGCAGACCCGTCTCGCCAAGCACCGCATTCCGATCCGCCACCTCGACGTCGTCGAACACGATCCGGAAAGTGCGATAACCACCCATCAGCGGCTGCGGCTCGATCCGCAATCCGGCCGTCGGCACGACGAAGCCGACGGTCCGCTCGCCCACGAGCGCCGTCACCACCACGTAATCGGCGACGTCGGCGTCGGCTACGAAATCGACGGCGCCGTTGAGTTGCCACCCGTTGGCCATCCGGGCCTGTAACGTCGGCGCGATCACGGCCGCGTCGCGCACACTGGACAAACATGTTGTTGCGCTGAGTTTTGCAGCGGCCAGCAGCGGCAGCCACGCCGCATGCTGCTCGGGTCCGCCCAGCGACTGGATGGCGAATGCGGCGTGCAGGGTGCCATGCACGATCGTCGGGCACAGGGCGCGTCCGGCCTCGACGTAGAACACCCCGAGATCGGTCAGGGCACCACCGGCACCGCCGTACTCGCGCGGGAGCAGCAGACCGAAGACACCGGCGCCGGCCAGCGACGTCCACAACCGGTCGGGCAACGTCGGAGTCTGCGCGTCACGCAATTCGCGAACCAGGCGGATGGGGCATTCGGCGTCGAACAGCTTGGACAACATCGACGCCAGGTCGCGTTCGTCGGGACTGGGCAGCAGCTTCATGTCATCAGCGCCCGTACGACGGCATACCGTGGCCACGTTGAGCGATGACGTCGCGCAGCACTTCGTTGGTGCCGCCGCCGAACCGCATCAGCGGTGAGATCCGGTACAGCCGCTCGAACTTCCCGCCGACCGGCGCCCCCGGGCTGCGATACGCCATCAAGCCGTCGGGACCGAGGACGTCGATCGCCAAATCGGCAATCCGCTGGCGCAATTCGCTGCTGAACACTTTCTCGACGCTGACCTCGACGGTGGGAATCACCCCGCTGTCCAACATCGACGCCGCCTGATATCCCATCAGCATGGCCGCCTCGACGTCGGCCTCGGCCTGCGCGAGCCGGCGCCGAAAGCCGGCGAGCTGCACCGGGTCGGCCACCTCGATCAGCTCGTCGAGTGCGCGACGCAGGTCCCCCGCGTTGGTCAGCGCACCCCGCTCGAGATCCAGTGCGCCGGTGATGTAGGTCCAGCCTCGATTGAGTTCGCCGATCAGATTGCCGACGGGAACTCGCACCTCGTCGAAGAAGGCTTCGTTGGTGCGATACCCCGACCAGGCATAGAGCGGCCGGATCTCGATGCCCGGCACGTCGGTCGGCACCATGATCACCGAGATGCCGCGGTGCCGCGGCAGCTCGGGATCGGTTCGCACACAAAGCCATTCATGGGTGGCGCGGTTGGCCACGCTGTTCCAGATCTTGGAGCCGGTGATCACCCATTCGTCTCCGTCGCGCACCGCCCGGGTGCGCAGGCTGGCGAGATCGGTACCCGCCTCGGGCTCCGAATAGCCCACGGCACAGATCAATTCGCCGCGCGCGATCGGCGGCAGGAACTCGCGCTTGTTCTGCTCGGTGCCGTGCCGCATGATCATCGGCGCCACCGACGTCACCGTCAGGTCCGGACCCGGCACACCCCAGTACTCGAACTCACGCATCAACAGGTGCTGATGGACCGCACCGAGACCGAGGCCGCCGTACTCCGCCGGCCAGTTCAGCCCGAACCAGCCTCGCTCGCCGATCGCCCGGCGAAAGGCCGCGACTTCCCCGTTCGGCAATTCCTGGCCGTGCTCGGCCAGTTCGGCCCGCAGCGCCGGCGTGACGTTGTCGGTGAGAAACGCGCGCACCTCGGCAATCCAGGCCGTCTGCCCTGCGTCGAGTTCGAAATCCACCATCCTCTTACTAGCCGCTTCGCTGCGGTTGCGCCCGGGATTTCGAAAAGGAACTTAAAGTCGTAGGTCGGCGGGTCGCTCCTCGCGAGTCCGGCTGCCGACAGCTTTGCCCGGGAAATGAGTCGGCAGTTGCACTTTCGCGGGTGTCACTGACGGGAAAGGCGCGTGATGCAGTTCTGGTCTGGCACACCGTTCATGGGGACCAGCGACGCGCTGGCGATTGCCCGCATGCTCGACGAGTCCGGCTACGACGGGGTGATCTGCGCCGATCACCTGATCTACCCGCGCAACCTGACGTCGGCCTACCCGTCGCCCGCCGGTGTGCCGCCCTGGCAACCCGAGACGGCGTGGCCCGATTCATGGATCATGATCGGCGCGATGGCATCGACCACCCGGCAATTACGGTTCTCCAACGCCATCTACGTCGCGCCCTCGCGACCGCTCATCGAGGTGGCCAAGCAGGTGGCAACCGCCGCCGTGATCTCCGAGGGTCGAGTATCGCTGGCCGTTGGGGCCGGCTGGATGCGCGAGGAATTCGACTTGCTTGGGCAGGATTTCAGCACTCGCGGTAAGCGGCTCGACGAGATGATCCCGGCCCTGCGCGCGCTGTGGCAGGGCGGCTGGGTGTCGTGGAGCGGTCGTTATTACGACATACCTGAGCTGATGCTCGAGCCGCATCCGCCGAGCCCGGTGCCCATTCTGTGCGGCGGCGAATCGGACGTGGCGTTGCGGAGGGCCGCGCGGCTGTGTGACGGCTGGGTCGGCACCGCATACGGGTGGAACGACGCGGTCCGCTACGTCGACAAGTTGGCCGCGTTGCGGCGCGAATACGGCCGCGAGGGTGAGCCATTCGAGATCACGCTGGCGTTACTTGAGGTGCCGTCGGCCGATCTCTTCCGGCGCGCGGAGGATATCGGCATCACCGCGGTGATGTGTGCACCCTGGATGGGCGAGGGCGTCGAGCCGAGCGACCGCGACGGTTGCCGCGCCGCGATCGAGCGGTTCGCCGAGACCGTTATTGCGAGGTGTCGTTAGCGGCTTCGGGCCGCGAGCGATTACATCCGGTGCGGAACGTCGTTAACCAGCCCGCCGTCCATGACGAACTCAGCGCCGGTCGCATACGACGACTCGTCGCTGGCCAGAAAGACCACGAAGGTCGCGACCTCCTCGGAGACGCCTGGACGGCCGAGCGGCACGGTCACCATGTCGTCCGGGAAGTGCTTGGTCATCGGGGTCCGGATGAAGCCGGGGTGGATGGAGTTGACCCGAATGCCCTGCGACGCCAACTCCAGCGACGCGGACTTGGTGAGGCCGCGAACCGCCCACTTCGAGGCGACGTAGGGATGCACCATCACCGCGCCGCGCAAGCCCTCGATCGACGAGACGTTGATGATCGAGCCGCCGCCGGCGGCTTTCATCGGCTCGACCACGGCCTGGATGCCATGGAACGTGCCGTTGAGGTTGACGTCGATGACCTTGTTCCACTTGTCCACATTGAATTGTCCGAGCTGGCCCAGCGCGACCACGCCGGCGTTGTTGACCAGGACGTTGAGCCTGCCAAACTCGTCGACCGCGGTCGACACCGCTGCCTCCCACTCGGAGGGCTGGGTGACATCGAGGTGGACGTAACGCGCGGCGTCGCCGATCTCGTCGGCGAGCTTCTTGCCTTCATCGTCGAGAATGTCGCCGATCACAACCTTGCCGCCCTCGGCGACCAATGCCCGTGCGTGTGCCGCGCCCATCCCCCGTGCGCCGCCGCTGATCACTGCTACTTTGCCGTCCACGCGTCCCATGCCGCGCCACGCTACCGCAGCCTGACAATAAATTAGAACTTGTTCCACCGGCACCACGGCGATCGTGAACTGGGAAACAATCGCCCGATGAGCGCTAGTACCTCCCTACTCACCGCATGCGGTGGATTCCTGTTGGCCGTGCTGTGGATGGACCTCATGTTCGACGCACAGGTCCGCACCGGGAGGCCTACCGACGGCGAACTGCCGGAGCCGGTGCTGGATTCGATTGCGGGCTACTACCGCCGAGCGGTCACCGAATCGCGGCCGTTGAGCCATCTCATCGCCGTCGTCATGGCGACGCTGCTCGGCGCGCTGGCACTTCGGGTGATGCGAGGACACGACCCGGCCTGGCTGCTAGCGCTGTCGATTGTGTTGTCGGTAGGGCCGATTCTGCTGGTTTCAGTACGTACGGTGCCCAACGCCGCCCGACTCGGAAACCGTTTGGGCAGCCCAAGCGCGCAAACCGCCCTGGCGCGGTCGATCTGGCGTGATCATCTGGTGTGCTTGGTTGCCGTGTCGAGTTTTATGGTTCTCTGGCTGGCTCACGCTGCGATGAGTTGACGGGCTTCGCGCGAGGCGCTTCTGTCGGGTCTACACAGGCCCGTAAGTGATGACTTTCCCCCGGGTGTCGCCGCGGGCGCAATCCGTACTAAACTAGAACACGTTCCAGTTCGCCTACGCCGCTGTAAGCAACCAGTTAAGGAATTCCCATGCACACTCCGATCTGCGACGAACTCGGTATCGAGTTTCCGATCTTCGCGTTTACGCACTGCCGCGACGTCGTGGTCGCGGTGAGCAAGGCCGGCGGTTTTGGCGTACTGGGGGCGGTCGGCTTCACTCCCGAGCAGCTCGAGATCGAACTCAAGTGGATTGACGAGAACATCGGCGACCACCCCTACGGCGTCGACATCGTCATTCCGAACAAGTACGAGGGCATGGATTCGCACCTGTCCGCCGAGGACCTGGCCGAGTCGCTGCGCCAGATGGTCCCGCAGGACCACCTGGACTTCGGCAAGAAGATCCTCGCCGACCACGGCGTGCCGATCGAAGACAGTGACGGCGACAGCCTGCAGTTGCTGGGCTGGACCGAGGCGACCGCGACGCCTCAGGTCGAGGTGGCGCTGACGCACCCCAAGGTGAAGATGATCGCCAACGCGCTGGGCACCCCGCCGCCGGACATGATCAAGCACATCCACGACGCCGGGCTCAAGGTCGCGGCGCTGTGCGGCTCGCCTTCGCAGGCGAAGAAGCACGCCGAAGCCGGCGTCGACATCATCATCGCCCAGGGCGGCGAGGCCGGCGGCCACTGCGGCGAGGTTGGCTCAATTGTGTTGTGGCCGCAGGTAGTCAAGGAAGTCGCGCCGGTTCCAGTGCTCGGCGCGGGCGGCATCGGCAGCGGTCAGCAGATCGCCGCGGCCCTGGCGCTGGGATGCCAGGGTGCGTGGACCGGTTCGCAGTGGTTGATGGTCGAGGAGTCGTCGAACACACCGGTTCAGCAGCAGGCCTACGTCAAGGCGGGCAGCCGCGACACTGTCCGCAGCCGTTCGTTCACCGGGAAGCCGGCGCGCATGCTGCGCAACGACTGGACCGAGGCCTGGGAGGCGCCGGACAACCCGAAGCCGCTCGGAATGCCGTTGCAGTACATGGTTTCCGGGATGGCGGTGCGCGCAACCAACCGCTACCCGAACGAGTCCGTCGACGTCGCGTTCAACCCGGTCGGTCAGGTCGTCGGGCAGTTCTCCAAGGTCGAGAAGACGTCGACTGTCATCGAGCGCTGGGTACAGGAGTACCTGGAGGCGACGAGCAAGCTCGACGAGCTGAACGACGCCGCTTCGGTCTAGTTACTCCTCGGCGTCGGACTCCGCGAAAACCTCTTTGGTCCGCTCGACCGCGTAGGTCGCGATGTCGATCGAGTTGTGCACGATGTCGCCTACGCCACCGGCTACGTCACCCTTGATGATGTGACCGGCGTTTTCGACGATATCCGCGGACCGCTCGACCGCGTTCGTCACAATGTCGCGTGCCGCGTCGATCGCGTCTTTCGGCTTCAAGGCCATGGTGTCTCCTGTGCGGTGGTTAGGGGTTCAGCCCGGTGAACGATGGGAAGCCCGGGCCGAGGCCGTTCGGGAAGCCACCGCCGGTCAATTGGCCGATCTGCCAACCGTGTTCGGTGCACATCATCGCCTGACCGTCGGGCGACTGCGCCGAGAGTCCGCGCGGATCGTCGCACTTAGCGCCGACCTGCTGCACCCCGCGCAACGGGTACGTGATGACCCAGAAGCCCGACGTCGCTGCCGGGAACTGGTTGGTGATGAAGTGGCATGCCTCGGCCTGACCGCCGGGGCCGCGCCCGAAGATGAAGCGGTCGTAGTTGTCGCAGGGCGCCCCGAGCGACGCGTCGTAATTCATGCCCGGCACGTCGCCGTCGTAGTGCCCGGGATCGGCCAGAGCCACCGGGCTCAGGCCGACGGCGGCACCGGAGATCGCAGCGGCGACGAACAGTTCGCGAATCATGCATCCACCTTCGATGTTGCGTGACCAGGCCGTTCCACCGGCCCGGTGAGCCAAGCATAGTCAGAGGCCGCGGCGCCACAAGGCGGTTTCGCTCAGCGACCGGCGGGCCGGTAGGTGCAGATCAGGACACCGGTGGCAGCGACGGTGGTAGACACCAGTTCCAGCGGGCGGGCCGCACCGTCGGCGGGAAACAGCCGCTTACCGCCGCCCAGCAGGATGGGTTCGATCATCAGCCGGTACTCGTCGACCAGTCCGTGCGCAATCAGTTGCGCGGCCAGCGACGGGCTACCCATCACCTGCACCGCTTCGCCGACGCGGTCCCGCAACTCCTGGATGGCACCGATCGCGTCGTCGGCCGGCAGCAGGGTCGAGTTCGGCCAGGTGAGGTCCTGCTCCCCTAGTGTCCGCGACGCGACGTACTTCGGGATCGCGTTCATCCGGTCGGCGAACGGGTCGCCGGCCCTCTCGGGCCAGGCGGCGGCCATCGCCTGCCAGGTGCGTCGGCCGAACAGCAGCGCCGCGGTCGCGGTCATCGCCTCACCGACGGCGGGTCCCATCGTGTCGGGATCGAAGTACGGCATCGACCAGCCGCCGTGGCCGAATCCGCCGTCGATGTCCTCGTCCGGACCGCCCGGCGCCTGCACCACCCCGTCAAGGCTGATGAAGTCGCTGATAACGATGCGCATGTGCGATGCCTCCCTGGTCGCTTACCTGTCCTTGAACCAGACCACCAATCGCACCCAAACTCATCGGAGCCGGTCGCGAGAACACGTTCCAATCTCTGCTCGGCCAATCCCCGCAGACACGTTCCATCTCTGCTGTCGCGGTGCTTTACTGGGCCAGAACGCGTCATATCCAAGTCGTTTTCATTCCTAGGAGTGCCACTGATGCCGACTCCGAATCTTCCTTCCGGATTCGATTTCACCGATCCCGACGTGCATGCCGAACGCCTGCCGGTCGAGGAACTCGCCGAGTTGCGGCGGACAGCGCCGATCTGGTGGAACGAGCAGCCGACGGGTGCGGGCGGATTCGATGACGGCGGTTTCTGGGTGGTGTCCAAACACAAGGACGTCAAGGAGATTTCGCGGCGCAGCGACGTGTTCTCCAGTCTGGAGAAGACGGCGCTGCCGCGTTATAAGGACGGCACGGTCGGCGAGCAGATCGAGCGGGGCAAGTTCGTCCTGCTCAACATGGACGCACCGCAGCACACCCATCTGCGCAAGATCATCTCCCGCGGCTTCACGCCCCGGGCCGTCGAGCAGCTGCGTGACGATCTCCGCGAGCGAGCCCGGCAGATCGTGGAAACCGCCGCGGCGCAAGGCACAGGCGACTTCGTCGAGCAGGTGTCGTGTGAGCTCCCGTTGCAGGCGATAGCCGGGCTGCTCGGTGTACCGCAGGAAGACCGGATGAAGTTGTTCCACTGGTCGAACCAGATGGTCGGCGATCAGGACCCCGAGTTCGAGACCAACGACGCCATCACCGCGTCGGTCGATCTGATCATGTACGCGATGCAGATGGCCGCCGACCGGCAGGCCAATCCCGGGCCTGACCTCGTCACCAAGCTGGTCGAAGCCGACGTCGACGGTCACAAACTCTCCGACGACGAGTTCGGGTTCTTCGTCATCCTGCTGTCGGTCGCCGGCAACGAGACAACGCGCAACTCGATCACCCAGGGCATGATGGCCTTCACCGAATTCCCCGACCAGTGGGAGCTGTACAAGAAAGAGCGTCCCGCCACCGCCGCGGACGAGATCGTCCGCTGGGCCACCCCGGTCACCTCGTTCCAGCGGACCGCGCTGCAGGACTACGAGCTGTCCGGTGTGCAGATCAAAAAGGGTCAGCGCGTCGTAATGGTCTATCGCTCAGCCAATTTCGATGAAGAGGTGTTCGACGACCCGTTCAGCTTCAACATCCTGCGCGACCCCAACCCGCACGTCGGCTTCGGCGGAACCGGCGCCCATTACTGCATCGGCGCCAATCTTGCACGCATGACGATCGACCTGATGTTCAACGCGATCGCCGACGTCCTGCCCAACCTGAAGTCGGTCGGCACGCCCGAACGGCTGCGGTCCGGCTGGCTCAACGGCATCAAGCACTGGCAGGTCGACTACCACAGTGATGCCTCGGCCAAATACCCTGTTGCGCATTAGGCTACGGCCATGCCGTCACATAAAGCAGTCCACGTACAGTCCGCCGGCGGGTCGCTGGAGCTTGCCGATGTCGAGACGACGCCACCGGGCCGAGACGAAGTACGCATCGACATCAAAGCCTGCGGCATCTGCGGCACCGACGCCCACTTCGTAGCCGGCGAGTTTCCAGGGCTGTCCTGGCCGCTGACCCCGGGCCACGAGATCGCTGGCACCATCGCCGAAATCGGCCCTGGAGTAGAGGAATTCGCGGTCGGCGACCGTGTCGCGGTCGGCTGGTTCGGCGGTAACTGCAACCACTGCGCACAGTGCCGCAAGGGTCAGTTCATCCACTGCCTGAACGGCAAGGTGCCCAGCTGGCACTACCCCGGCGGCTACGCCGAGTCCGCGACCGTTCCGGCCACTGCCCTGGCCCGGATCCCCTCGGAGCTCACCTTCGCCGAAGCTGCCCCGATGGGCTGCGCGGGCGTCACGACCTACAACGCGTTGCGGCACACCAAGGCATTGCCCGGCGACCGGGTGGCGATCCTGGGTGTCGGCGGGCTCGGCCACCTCGGGATCCAGTTCTCCCGGGCAATGGGATTCGAGACGATCGCCATCAATCGGGGCACCGCGAAGAAAGACGATGCCCTCAAGCTCGGCGCGCATCACTACGTCGACGCAACCGACGGTGACGTCGCCGAATCGCTGAACGCGCTGGGCGGGGTCGCTGTCGTGTTGGGTACCGCGGGAGCATCGCAGGCGATGGGCGCCACGGTCGGTGGCCTGCTGCCGCAGGGAGAGCTCATCACCATCGGCGTCACACCCGAGCCGCTGCCGATCAGCCCCCTGCAGCTGATTACGCCGGGCCTCAGCATCATTGGCCACCCCTCCGGCACCGCCAGCGAGGTCGAAGACACCATGCAGTTCGCGGTGCAGACCGGGGTGCGGGCGTGGATCGAGGAGCTGCCGCTGGCGCAGGCGGCGGAAGGCTACGCCGCGCTCGAGCAGGGCCGTGCGCGCTACCGCACGGTCCTGACGGCGTGACCCGAGACGACGCCGACTGGAGCCTGGACGGCTCCGATGGTGACGTGCTGATCCGCACCGGTGTTGCCGGGCCCGCCGCGGCGGTGGGACACCGGCTGACCCTCGCGATGCGGCACTGGCGAGCGACGGCGACGTGGGACGCCGGCGAGCCGGTGGCCGCGGCGCTGATCGTCGAGGCCGGATCGCTGGAGGTGATCCGCGGCGAGGGCGGCGTCACTCCGTTGACCGGGCCGGAGAAGATCTTGGTGCGCAGCAACGCGCTGAAATCGCTGGACGCCAAGCAATATCCACGAATCATGTTCGCCGCCAGCGATATTGAGAGAATAACCAACGGCTACCGGTTGACTGGCACTGTGACGATCCATGACACGTCGCGGTCGCAGGTCGTCGATCTCCGCGTCGAGGATCAGGGCGGCAATTGGTGGCTGTCGAGCGAGACGACGGTCCGGCAGTCGGAGTTCGGAATAAAGCCGTACTCGCAACTGCTGGGTGCGTTGAAGGTCGCCGACGACGTCGTCGTGGCGTTCGTCGCGAAGCGCGCCAAACAACCCTGACGGAGGAAATCGCGATGCGGATCGGAGTGGTGTTCCCGCAGACCGAGATTGGCGGCGATACGGGCGCTCTGCGCGCCTATGCGGAGCATGTCGAGGGCCTCGGTTTCGCGCACCTGCTTGTCTACGACCACGTTGTCGGCGCCGACACCAGCGTGCACGACGGGTGGAACGGCCCGTACGACCTGCACGACACCTTCCACGAGCCGTTCGTGGCATTCGGTTATCTGGCCGCGCTCACCACGACGCTGGAGTTGGTCACCGGGGTAGTGATCCTGCCGCAGCGACAGACCGTTCTGGTCGCCAAGCAGGCCGCCGAAGTCGACCTGCTCAGCGGCGGACGGCTGCGACTCGGAGTCGGCCTGGGCTGGAACGCGGTCGAATATGAGGCTCTGGGAGAAGACTTTTCGACCCGGGGCAAGCGCAGCGACGAACAGGTCGAGCTGATGCGCGAGCTGTGGACCGAGCCGAGCGTCACTTTCAACGGGCGCTACCACCAGGTGACCGGCGCCGGCATTGCGCCGTTGCCGATCCAGCGGCCGATCCCGGTGTGGTTCGGGGCTGCGTCGCCACGCGCGTTCCGACGGGCGGGCCGTCTCGGCGATGGCTGGTTCCCGATGGTGGGCCCGGGACCCAAGCTCGATCAGGCACGCAGCGAGGTGGAGAAGGCGGCCGTCGACGCGGGCCGGGATCCCGACACAATCGGTATGCAGGGCCAGGTTTCGTGGAACGGCAAGGCCGACGACCTGGCCGACGGGTTAAGAATCTGGGCCGAAGCCGGTGCCTCGCACGTCGCGGTCAACACGATGAACGTCGGCCTGAAATCAGTCGACCAGCACCTCGAGGTGCTGAGCACTGCAGCCGAAATCGCCCGGGATTTCTGGGATTAACGCCCGTCAGGGCGTTGGCGCTCCCGGCGGAGGGGGCGGCGACTGCTGGTCGGGGTCTTGCCCGTGCAGGCGTTGCAGCAGCTTGGTGAGCAACGGGTGCGGGTTCGGTGGCTCCTCGGGCGGCGGCGCGACCGGAGGCGGCGGAGCGGGCGGCGCAACCGGCGCGACGGCGGGGACCTCGACCGGCGCCTGCGCGACGGGCTGCTGCACGACAGGCGCTTGCACCGGCTCGGGCTTCTGCGCCGGGCGAGCGGGTGGAGCCTTGACCGCGATCGGCAGCGGGGCCGGGGCCTCGGCGATCGCCACTCGAGCGGATTTGTGAGCCACCGGGCGGATCGGCTCGTGGGCATGATTGGGCACCAGGTGCTGGCCCAGCGCGAGCGACAACGACGCCACGAACGTCACGGCTCCGGCAGCCAGCATCGTCAGCGCACCGGCGTACGGACGCTGACGGGCCGCGGCGTCGTCCTGCCGCCAGCTGTTCACGGTCGCCAGCATCTCGGCGTCGGTGAATTCCGTGCTCTGCGCTGATACCAGAGCCGCTCCGCGCGCCAGCGCCAATTCCGAACCCGCCTGCGTGATGACCGGGACCGGTAGAGACGTGAGCCGCGCCGACAGCGCTTCCACCTCGTGCTCGTCGCCGACAATCACGACGCCGCCGGGCTGCCAGGAACTGCGCTCGAACAAAGCGGTGAGCCACTGGATCAACTGCCCTGGGCCACCCGACAATTGCTTGATGGCCGTCTGCGGTTCGCCGTCCTCGCCGTCGACCATCACCACGATCGTCGTGTCGCCGTCCAGCACGCAGACCGCCGCCTGCTCGTAGCCGACGACCGGGGCAATCGCGCGGGCCAGCAGGTCGCAGGCGTCGTGCAGTCGGATCGGAACGATGTTGTCGAATCCCGCGTCGGTCAGGGATTCCACCAACAGCGCCGCCTCGGCGGCCGACTCGTCACTCCACGTGACGCCGACGACGCGCAAGCGCTGATCGAATCCGGCTGAGGCAGCCTGCGCGTCCTGCACGGCCGCGCTCGCCTGCTCCGAGGTGTACACCGCCTGCACTCCGCGAGCCGGGGGCACGTCGAAATCGTCATGATCGAGGATGACGCCATCGGCGTCGCGACCCTCTACCAGGACCCAGCCGACTGACGTCGATGTCAGCGACAGCCCAAGTACCGTGTCCAAATCTGCACCTCAATCGCAGCCCAATGCCCGTGCGCCGCACCCGGCGATCATGCGAGTCGAAGCGGTAATTCGCGGGCGGCGGAGGGACCGGGACAGCGTGGTCTCGTCGGTCTTACCTCGGGTCACCCTACGCGGTGATCACGCTAAAAAGCGACCCGGGGATAGACGTCTGTGCAATTGCGCTCGCTCGCTCGGTTTTGCCAGAACGGCCCATTTCGGGCGCTTACCACAGCCTCCGAGCAGGTGGAAGTAGTTGCTGCGAATCCGCGACACCCACGCGTCTTGATCGACATATGGACAAGTCCACGGTAAATTTTCCGGTAGCGCGTGGAAGCCGTCGACAAGGGGCCGGATATGGCATATGCAAGCGACAAGGTGCGTAGGTGGGCGCGGCGACTGACAGTCGCCGCTTTTTCTGCCGCCGTACTACCGGGTCTGATTGGCCTCGTCGGCGAGTCGCCGACAGCGAGTGCCTTCTCCCGACCCGGGCTCCCTGTCGAATACCTGCAGGTACCTTCGGCGTCGATGGGTCGCAGCATCAAGGTCCAGTTCCAGCCCGGCGGGACCAACGCACCGGCCGTTTATCTTCTGGACGGCCTGCGCGCCCAGGACGACTACAACGGCTGGGACATCAACACCCCGGCCTTCGAGTGGTACTACCAGTCGGGTCTGTCGGTCGTCATGCCGGTCGGTGGCCAGTCCAGCTTCTACACCAACTGGTACAAGCCGGCCTGCGGCAAATCCGGATGCTTGACGTACAACTGGGAAACCTTCCTGACGAGCGAGCTGCCGGGATACCTGTCCGCGCAGAAGAGCACCAAGTCGACCGGAAGCGCCGCGGTGGGTATCTCCATGGCTGGTTCGTCGGCGATGAACCTGGCGATCTATCACCCGGGACAGTTCATCTACGCCGGCTCGCTGTCGGGCTACCTCAGCCCGTCCACCGGGCAGGGCGCGATTGGCCTGGCGATGGGCGACGCCGGTGGCTACAAGAAGGAAGACATGTGGGGTCCCGATAGCGATCCGGCGTGGCAGCGCAACGATCCGACGGTGAACGTCGCTCAGCTCGTCGCCAACAACACCCGGCTCTGGGTGTATTGCGGCAACGGAACTGCGAACGAACTGGGTGGCAACAACTTGCCGGCTACTTTCCTGGAGAGCAACTTCATGATCGGCGGCAACAAGAAATTCCAGGACGCGTACAACGCTGCCGGCGGCCACAACGCCGTGTTCAACTTCCCGGCCTTCGGCACCCACAGCTGGGAGTACTGGGGAGCGCAGCTCAACGCGATGAAGGGTGACCTGCAAGGCGCGCTGGGCGCTCACGCCGGCGGCTAGATTCTCTGTGCAAAGCTGCGCCTGACGGGTAACCGTCGGGCGCAGTTTTTGTCGGCGCGGTCAGTGCAGCCGATCGGTGATGTCGATCCATGGCGCGCCGGCTCCGCGGTGATCGGTCATGTCGTGGCACTGGCCGTAGATGCGGGCCACGCCGCGGGTAGTGGAGTCGGTGTCCGGATAGAGGATCGCGTTGACGCCGTCCTTGGACAGGTTGCGTCCGAACGTGTGCTGGTTGTTCGGCAGTCCCTCGCGCCAGCCGCGGGACACCATCGCCACGGCGACGCCGCGAAAGTACTGATCGGCGCCGACGTCGGGCGGCAGTTGGAAGTCCATATAGACCGCGCCCTGGTAGGGCGGATCGTCTCGGTTCTTGCACGACATCAGCAGGTAACCGGCGCTGGGTTCGCGGAGCCCTGTGATCGCGACGATGTCGCGCGCGTGCTCGACGACTTCGGACTCGGTTTGGGCATCGGTGGCGGCTGGGCCGGGATGCTCGACCGCGTTCGCTGCCGACGAGTGCAGCCGATCGATCGCGACATAGGCGCCGCCCACGATCAGCGACGTCGCCGAAACCACGAGAATCATCGCCCGAGCTGCCGTCGAGCGCAGGCCTGCCGGCGCGACGTCGTCGGTCATATCGGCTAGCCGCCGTGGCGGCGTCAGCCCCCGAGGGCCGCGAGCAGCTCTTTGATCCGAGCCGCTTCGTCGTCGGTCGGTACTTCCTCAGCCTCGATGGCGTCGAGGAGTTCGGGCGTGAGCCCGACTCCGTTCGCGGTCTCTTGCGCGGACAGCTTCGCGCGCCGCCGCACGACGTAGAGCTGCTGACCCAAGGTCGCCCCGGGCGACTCCGACGCCATCGCCATCAAGTCGTCGTAGCGGGTCCGAACTCCGCTGAGCGACACGATGACTGACGGTGTGGCACGACCACGACTCGCCGCCTTGGTCAACGCGGTCTGCAACTTGCGCAGGCCGGACAGGATGACGTTGGCTCGGCCGGTGAACTCCGGATCGCTGGTGTCGGGCAACGCGTCAATGGCGGCGGAGAACATCTGCATCGCCGCTTCGACCAAGCTGACAATGACGGGTGCTTCGCCGTCATCTGGTCCGCTGTCGTTCTTGGACCGCTTCGTGCTGTGGTAATCGTCGATGGTGATCACTCCGTCTGAACAGTGATTTTGAAGGCTTCGAAACGCTAGCGCGGATCCACCGTCGAAACAAGGTTCGGGCTGGCAGACGCGATCCGCAGATACTTCGGCGCAATTTCTGACATTCGGCCGATCTCCATTCGCTGCGCCATTTCGAATACCCAACATGCGCATTTCCGCGCATCGCATAGCGGCGGGCATGCTTGGATCAGCCCATGCAGGGTTCTGCGACAGTTCATATGGCGGCGCCGGCGAACCAGATCTGGGACTTGATCACCGACGTCCACAGCATCGGTAGCTACTCCCCCGAGGTCTTCGAAGCCGAATGGCTCGACGGCGCCTCGGGGCCGACGCTCGGAGGGCGATTTCGCGGCCACGTCAAGCGCAACGAGATCGGGCCGGTCTACTGGACCGTCTGCCGCATCACGGCGTGCGAGCCCGGGCGCGAATTCGGTTTCGAGGTGCTGGTCGGCGACCGGGCGGTGAACAACTGGCACTACCAATTGGCGCCGTCGGGAGACGGGACTGATGTCACTGAGTCGTTCCGGATGGCGTCGTCACCATTCGTCGGCGTCTACTACTGGCTGTTCGGCGGCTGGATGCGACAGCGACGCAACGTTCGGGACATGACCAAAACATTGCACCGGATCAAGGATGTGGCAGAGGCATGAGCGGACAGTGGTCGCGCGAGGAGATCGATACGGCGTTCGAGCATCACAAGCAGGTCGTCGTGGACATCGGTTCCAGCTGGGACTGGTCGCGCTTCGCCAATCAGTTCACCGAGGACGCGACCTATGTCGAACACACCTACGGCACGATGCACGGCCGCGAGCAGATCCGCGACTGGATCGTCTCGACGATGAATGTGTTTCCCGGCAGCGAGATGCCGCTTTATCCCACGTCGTGGCATTCCATCGACGTCGACCGCGGCTGGGTGTTCTGCGAGTTCCTGAATCGGATGCGCGATCCCGGCGACGGCAGCGTCCATCAGGCGGCGAACCTCTCGGTGATGAAGTACGCCGGCGACAACCTGTGGAGCTACGAGGAAGACGCCTACAACCCGATGAACTTCCTGCCGATGGTGCGGTCGTACGTCGAGCGCAGCCATCAGTTGGGCAATGCGTCCGAAGACGCGATCGCCTTCGCCAAAAACATGAACTGGGAACTGGACTGAAGGCCGATCTCCGCGCGAGTCCGTAGGCTTTGGGTCAGCACTGCGCGACGATGTGGAGGCTGGGTCTGTGGCTATCGAACTCAAGCAGAGACTGCACTGGCTGGCGCTGCACGGCTTCGTGCGCGGTGGGTCCGCGATCGGCGCCCGTCGGGGCGACCTCCAGGCGAGGCTGATCGCCGACCCGACGGTCAAAGCGAACCCGATTCCGTTCTACGAGGAGGTACGGGCCCGCGGCCCGCTGGTGCGATCCAGCATCGGCTACCTCACCGCCGACCACGGGATGGGCAACGAGCTGTTGCGGTCCGACGACTTCCGCGTGTTGTCGATCGGCTCCAATCTGCCCGCGCCGCTGCGCTGGCTCGAACGCCGTTGCCGCGACGAGCTTTTGCATCCGCTGCGCCCGCCGTCGCTGCTGGCTGTCGAGCCGCCGGACCACACCCGCTACCGCAAGACGGTGTCATCGGTGTTCACCCATCGGGCGGTGAGCGCGCTGCGTGATGGCGTCGAGCTTAAGGCGGAGACGCTCCTCGACGAGCTGTCCCGGGAGCGCGGTGTCGTCGACATCGTCGACCGCTATTGCTCTCAGCTTCCGGTGGCGATCATCAGCGACATCCTCGGGGTGCCCGAAGACGATCGACAGCGGATTCTCGAGTTCGGCGAACTCGCAGCTCCCAGTTTGGATTTCGGACTCCCCTGGCCGCAATACCGTCGCGTGCAGCGCGGGCTGGTTGGTTTCAACAGCTGGCTGGACACCCACCTGGACAAGTTGCGCCGCTCACCCGGTGAAGATCTGATGAGCCAGTTGATCCGCACGGCCGAGAGCGGTTCGCCGGACACGTATCTCGATCACGACGAACTTCGGGCAGTCGCGGGTCTGGTGCTGGCAGCCGGATTCGAGACGACGGTGAATCTGCTCGGCAATGGGATTCGCATGCTGCTGGACAATCCTGAGCACCTGCGCGTACTCAGCCGGCGACCCGAGCTGTGGCCGACCGCGGTCGAGGAGATCCTGCGGCTGGACTCACCGGTACAGCTGACCGCGCGAATAGCACTGAAAGACACCGAGATTGCGGGCCGGGCGATCGGTCAGGGGGAGTTGGTGATCGTCTACGTCGCCGCGGCCAACCGCGACCCAGCCGTCTTTCCAAATCCGAACACATTCGACATCGAGCGCGACAACGCCGGCAAGCACCTGGCGTTCTCGGGGGGCAGGCACTTCTGTTTAGGAGCGGCCTTGGCCAGGGCCGAAGGCGAGGTGGGCCTGCGGTCGTTCTTCGACCGCTTCCCCGATGTGCGTTCCGCCGGTGCGGGCAGTCGCCGCGACACCCGGGTGTTGCACGGCTGGTCGACACTGCCGGTTGCGCTGGGCCCGGCCCGGTCGATGGCCGCGCACTAGCCGCTCTTCTTTCCGCCGAAGTAGCACTCCAGCGTCATGGTCGAAACCAGCTGGCCGTTGCGGTTGAACATCGTGCCCTGAGCTAATCCCCGGCCGCCGATACCGCTCGGTGAATGTTGTTCGTAGAGCAGCCAATCGGACATGTCCGGCGGATGGTGGAACCACATCGCTAGATCCATCAAGGCCGAGAACCCCGGCCCCAGCGGGGTGGTGCGGCGGGCGATCATCGCCGACTCGAGCAGCGTGCGGCCGGCGACGAACGTGGCCAGGCAGTCGGCGATCACCGCGTCGGTCGGCGCGACTCCATTGGGGCGCCACCACATTCGGATGTCCGCGGGTGGCGACTCGGGAAGGTCGGCGGCCAGGCGGGCCGACGGGCCCACGTACCGGTACTCGATGGGTTGC
Source organism: uncultured Actinomycetota bacterium (assembly GCA_963822655.1). GTDB lineage: Bacteria > Actinomycetota > Actinomycetes > Mycobacteriales > Mycobacteriaceae > Mycobacterium. The sequence continues at coordinate 908,452 of CAWGIJ010000004.1, read as the reverse complement.
TCGCGCACCCACCAGCCGTCGAGTTCGTCCGCCAGATCCCGGTGCTGTTCGGCGAAGTTCGGTACGGATTCGGGATCCGGCAGTTCGGGTGGAAGCTGCTGATAGACAATGCTTTCCACGCTCTTACTAAACGACACGACGCCCTCCAGCAGCACCGAGCCGAACTGACGTGCGGTGACGCGCCGGGCCGAGAAGGTGCCGCCGTCGTGCAGCGCCGTGACCTCGAAGTCGACCGGTCGCCGTGCGTCGCCTGCCCGCAGGAAATACATGTGCATGCTGTGCGGCAGGCGGTCCGTGGCGGTGCGACTGGCCGCCATCAGCGCCTGGGCGGCGATGTGGCCACCGGAGATGTGGTGCGCGATCTCGTCGATCTGTTGGCCGACGAAAAACTCCGCGTTGACCTGTTCGAGTTCGAGCGAGTCAAGCAGTTGGGGCAGCGTGATGACGAGCGGAGAGGTCACGCACGCATCATGCCGTCAAGAAAGGTAGCGGCCAAACCATTCCAGGGTTCGCCGCCAGGCGTCCTCGGCGGCGGTGGCGTTGTACCGGGGCCCGCCGTCGTTGAAAAAGGCGTGGTCAGCACCGGGTTCGACGACGATGTCGTGGATCAACCCGGCGCGTTCGAGGGCCGCCTTGGCCGCGGGCTCCGAGTCCGTCACACGCTTGTCCAGCGCGCCGTAGAACGCGAGCACCGCAGTTGCCTTGTCGCCGCTGAAATCCGGGTTGTCGGGAAGCGGCCCATAGAACGGCACCGCGGCCGACAGTCGCGCGTTGTGCGACGCCAGCAGCTGCCACACCAGGCCACCACCGAAGCAGAAGCCGACTATCGCGATCTTGCCGCCGGGCACCCGGTTCTGCAGTTCTGTGATCCCGGAATTGAGGTCCGCGAGGAAACGGTCCTGCGGCGCCGCGGCCAGAGCGGCGGTGGCTTTGGCGGAATCGGAGAATTGGCCCGTCCCACCCTCTTCGGACAACAGGTCGATCGCGAGCGCCGAATAGCCGGCTCCCGCGAAGCGCTCGGCCACCGAATGAACCCAGTCGGTAAGGCCCTTGTTCTCGTGGATGACCAGCACCCCGCGGCGGGCGTTGTGCGATTGCGCCCAGGCGCCCTGCAGCTCGCCGCGCGGCCCGGCCCAGGTGATCGGCTCGGTCGGCAGCGCCTGCTTGGCGCCCGGCGCCTCCACTCCCTCACCCGAACTCGAGTGCAGCGGCCGGACCTCGTCGTTGCCGCACGCCGCGATCAATGCCGCCGCGGCACCGCTGCCCAACCCCAGTAGCGCCAACCGGCGCATGGCTTCCCGTCTGGTCAGCAATCCCTCGACGTGATCGGTGGCAATCTCTTCGGCGATGTATCGCTGTAAAGAAGTCATCACGGCGAGTATGCGCCACAACCAGTGGTTGTGCCCGGATGACCCTGCCGCACTGGGTCAGTCGACGCTGTCCGGGTCGGCCACCGGGATCAGCAGATGCGACGGCGTAGGCCCGCCCTGATGCAGCCGATACGTGCCACCGGCGAGCGCTTTTCGCGCGGGGGCGGTCGGCACGAGGTGCGGGAAGTCGAACGTCGTCACCGTCAGCCGCAACCGATGACCGGATTCGACCACCGCGGCCGTCGGGAAGATCTCGATGTCATAGCGGGTGAGTTCACCCGGAACTACGGGCGTCACCGCAGCCTTGGTGCTGACGTGGTGCGGCTTGAGCACCGTGCCATCGGGCAGATACCAGGTGCGCTCGGGATCCAGCGCACGGTGTGAACCCAGCAGCGCACCCTGCGTCAGCGGACGCGACGAGCCGTCGGGTGCGACGTCGTCGATGTGCGCGACGAACAGCGACTCGGTGGTGTCGGCGGTTGCGTTCAGCGTCAGCGCTATCGGCCCGGCGAGCAGTGTCGGTGCGGCGAAGGCCTCCGTGGTGTAGGTGAGGGCGCCGCGCTGCACCCGGCGGTTGTCCTGGTCGTAGCGGGTCTTTCCGCCGCGCTGGCTGCGGATGAAGCTGGTCATCCCGAGGGTCCACTGCTCGACGCTGCGACCCGCCACTGGGCCTCGGCCGACGTATTTGACTGTGGCCGTTGATGTTTCGGATGCACAGTCCGCTGTGAGCTTGCCACCTTCGGACAGGTAGAACCGGGTGGGTGTCGCCTGCTCGAGCGGATAGTTGCGGACGTGGAACCACCGCGAGCTACCGATGGGCTGAAAGGTCAGCGGCGGACCGGACATCTCCGCGTCCGCGTCGTCGTTCAGCCAGTAGTCGAACCAACGCAGCTGCACCGCCTGCAGATGCAGATTGCCGTACATGGTGACGTGGTACCAGGGGCCCATCATCAACCGCAGGCGCTCGGACACCGGCTGGCCGGGCCGCATCGGCTGCTCGTCGGGACGCCCCGCGGCGGCGTTCTGCAGCGCGGCGTAATTCAGCGGGACGCCGCGCTGGAACGCGTCGTGCCAGCCCCCGACCAGGAAGACCGCCACGTTGTTGTCGACAATCTGCGGGATCACGGCGGCGGGTCGCAGGTCTTTCCAGAACTCTTCGTCGAAGGCGGTGTCGCCGCCGGCCACCGCGTCGGCGATCAACGGCTTGAAGAAGCCACGCTGCGCCCGCCCGCGCTTGCGCACACCGGCGATGCCGCCGGCTCGCGGACGGGGATGCTTGCCCCGGTTGATTACCTCCAGGGCGGGGTTGACGACGTTGAGCAGTTGATAGACGCCGCCGTACGCCCGGATCGTGCGGAGGTGCGGCGCGCCGCCCATCGCCGCCGCGTCCCGGTAGAAGTCGCGGGCCGCCATCACCGGGAAGATTGCCTTGAGCGGCGAATCCGGCCCGACGGCGGCCGCTGTGAACAGCTGGTTGATCGCCAGGTAGGACACCCCGAACATGCCGACCCGCCCGTTGGCATTGGGCAGCTTGGATGCCCAATCGACCAACTCGACGCCGTCTTGGGCTTGGCGTGCGCCGAACATCTGGAATTCCCCGTCCGACACGCCGCATCCGCGGACGTCGACCATCACCTCGATGTAGCCGCGTCTGATCAAGAACGGGGTGGGGCCGCCGCCGATCTGGGCGGCCGGCGGTGGGGCTTTCTTGCCGTACGGCGTCAGCGACATCAACACGGGGAACGGCCCGGATGCGGGCTCGCCGGTCGCACGGTCGGTCGGGTAGTGAATGTCGGCGCGCAGATTCGCGCCGTCGCTCATCGGCACCGAGACGTTGTGCTGGATGCCAACGCCGTACAGCGCTTCCCTGGGTGTCCAGGGCGGCGAGAACGGCGATGGACTGGTCTCCCGGGTGCGTCTGCGTCGTGACCGCAGCGTTGGCATCCCCACCTCCTGCGAGCGTCGTTGCCTGGCCAGACTGTAAAGATCCGCCGATCCTTGCCTGGCACGGGGGTTGCCTGTCAGCCTTAGCCCATGTCGGTGAACGAAGTGGTGCTCGGTATGTGGAAGGCCTTATCGAGCCGCGACTGGGAAGCGCTGAAGACATATCTTTCCGATGACTGCATCTACGTCGACATGCCGGTCGGGCCGACGCTGGCCGCCCGTGGGCCGGAGGACATCGTCAAGCGGATCAAGGTCGGGCTCGAGCCGCTGGCCGGATACGAGAATCACGACGGTCTGCTGGTGTCCAACGGGGCCGACGTGATGTACGAGCATTCCGAAACGTGGAACTGGACCAGCGGGGAAACCGCTGTGCTGCAATTCGTTTCGGTGCACCGCGTCGAAGACGGCAAGGTGACGTTGTGGAAGGACTACTGGGACATGGGTGGCCTGACCGCGCATGCGCCGCCGACTTGGATGGAAGACCTCGCGACAGCGGATACGTCTTGGATTTTCGACGCAACTGGACTCGTCTGACTGGCTGGGCGTTGTGCCCGAGTTCGTCTCAGACCATCGACGGCGATTGAGACGTGACGCCCCGCTATCGCGTTGGACACCCGACTTGGGCAACTCAACCAGAGTGTTCGAGTTCTGTTCGAGCCTGGTCGATTTGGTCGTAGGCATAGGCCACTATCGCGGCAGTCGTCATCGTGTCACCCCGCCGGGCGAGCGATTCGTAGGTCGACTCGCCAAGGACGTCGCGCAGGTGGGTGATCGCGATGGTGAATTCGGGGTTCGCCGTCGCGGTGAGTGGACTGAAGGCGAAGCCAGCGATGGTGGCCGCCGGTTCAACGCGTCCGAGCCGGTCGAAAAAGGCAGCGAGGACAGTCAGCGGAAAACGCATCATGGTCGCGTTGCCCGCATCGTGGAAACTCTGGACCGCAAGTGCGACATAGTCGAGGGCCGCCAGCGGGTCGCCGTGCTCGGCCTCGAGGTGGGCCAGACTGCCCGCGATGCGCGTTTCGGTATTGCGGTTGCCGCTCTCCTGGGCGATCACGAGACCGCGGCGCTGGGCGTCCAGTGCCGCGCCGGGATCAGCGTCGCCGACCGCGTAACCGTAGGCGTAGAGCGCGAACGAGAGCGCAGCCGGGTTGCCGGTGGCCTCGGCAACCTCGATCAGGCCATTCGCGGCGGCCCGCGCCTCTTCAACACAACCCGCGACCGTCAGCGCGACGATCAGGAATGCCCTGGTGATTCCATGGGTGTCGCGACCGAATGCGAGTCGGGCGCGGCACCATTCGACCTGTCGTTCGGGTTGGCCGGAGTGCAGGTAGGCAGCGCCGAGCGCGCCCTCGAGGCCGAACGGTACCTCGTCGTGGCGGCCAATGCCCATCACCAATTGGCCGGCTTTGCTATAGCCAACAGCTGCCGCGATCCGTCCGGGCCACCAGCACGAAGATGCCATCGTGTATAGGAATGCTAGCGTCGGATGATCGGCTGCGCGGGCGGGCTCGATGAGCTCCTCGGCCCACGCTATCGGTTCGTAATTGTGCATCCAGAAGCCAAGAAATGCAGCCCATGTCGCGATGGCGGCGGCGACATCAAGATCGCTGTGGTCGGTGGCCCACCGAAATGCGGTGCGCAGGTTAGCCAACTCGATCGTGAACCAGTCGTACGCCTCCCGCTGTCGAGGGCTATCCCACAGGGCCAGGATGTCGGCTTCCCGCGCGGCGAAGTACCGCGAGTGGGCGGCCCGAATCTCGGGTGCTTCGCCACTGGCGAGCAGTTGGTCCTCAGCGAACTGGCGGATCGTCTCGAGCATCGAAAACCGGGTCCGCCTCGAAGACCTGTGGGCGGCCAGCAGTGACTTGCGCACTAGTGCGTCGAGCAGATCCAAGATGGCGAAGTCATCACCGGAACCCGTAACCGCGCAGGCAGTTTCGAGGTCGAATCCGCCGGCGAACACCGAACACCGATGCAGCAGCGTCTTTTCCGTGTCGTCGAGCAGGTCGTAGGACCACGCCACCGCATGGCGCAGGGTGTGGTGATGTGACAGCCCACGCCTGGAACCGACCAGCAGCCGGAACCGCTGATCGAGACGATCATGCACCTCGCTAGCGGTCATCGACGCCATCCGCGAGGCCGCCAACTCGATGGCCAACGGGATACCGTCGAGGCGGCGGCAGATCTCCACCACCGCGCTGGCCTCATCAGTGCTGGCCATCGAGAACTCGGAAGCGACGCCGCAGGCGCGCTCGACGAACAAATCCACTGCGGCACTATCTATGCCCGCGCCAATGTCCAGCGCGGGCACCAGCCACAGTTGCTCGTCGGGGATTCCCAACCCTTCGCGGCTGGTGGCCAGGATCCTCACCGTCGCCGACTGGGCGAGAATCAACTCGACCAGATCGGCTGCGGCGTCGCGCACGTGCTCGCAATTGTCGAACACCAACAGCCGCATCCTGCCCTCCAACGCGGCGGCGACGCTTTCGCCGGCACTCATTCCGGGTTGTTGGGTAATCCTCAAGACTGCGGCCACCGCATCGGGCACCGACGCTGGATCGGTAACCGCGGCCAGTTCGAAAAGCCAGACGCCGTCTGGAAATTCATCGACGAGACGTGCCGCGACTTCCAAAGAAAGCCGGGTCTTGCCGACTCCGCCCACACCGGTCAACGTCACGAGCCGATGAGACTTGAGCGCCGCTTGCACCTCGTCGAGTTCGGACTCACGTCCGATCAAGCTGCTCGTCACACGCCGCAGATTTCCCGGACTCGTATCGAGCGCCCGCAATGGCGGAAAATCCGTCGCCACACCCGGCGCACACACTTGGAAGACCCCGATCGGCGTCGGCACGTCCCGCAAACGTTTGGGCCCCAAATCCACCAGATCAACTCCACTGAGCAGAGCCGCCGTCGAATCGGCCAACAGAATCTGACCGCCGTGCCCAGCTGCCATCACCCGCGCAGCGCGGTTGAGCACCACACCGAAGTAATCCTCACCCCGCAGCTGGGCTTCGCCGGTCGCCAGCCCCATCCGCACCGGTAATTCCAGTGCCCGCTGCGCGGCCACCGCGGCATCAACTGCAGACCTGGGTGAGGCGAAGGTGGCGCATACGCCGTCCCCGGTGTGCTTGAACAACCAGCCGCCGTGCTCCTCGATCGCCCCGCGCAGCACCTCGTCGTGGGTGGCGAGGGCGATCCTCATCTCGTCCGCGTCGGCTTCCCACCGACGGGTCGAGCCCTCAACGTCGGTGAACAGAAACGTCACTACACCCGAAGGAGCGGGCACCCCTGCAGAATGTCACAACATCACCGGAACAGCTCGGACAACGGCGCATGAGGCTGGACCGGGAAGACCGCGATACGGGCTGAGCGTCGAGGCGCTTCAGATGGCGATGTGGATCGACGTGAGGAGCGTCCCCACGGCCTTTGGAAACATGTTTGCTGGAGTCCAAATAGTTACACCCACAGTGCTTGCGGAATCGCCCATTTCAGCAGCTCATAGCACTGCGCTTGCTCCGATCTAGGGAAGGACTACTGGGACATGGGTGGCCTGACCGCGCATGCGCCGCCGACGTGGATGGAAGACCTAGGAGCCGCCGACACCAGCTGGATCTTCGACGCGACCGGGCTGATCTGACTGACAGCGGCGTTGGGGCCGCACAAACTCTGGCTGGCGGGACCGTTGGGCGCTCGCCAGCCAGGGTGACCGAGATCAGAACAGCGTGCCCGTGCCCACCAGGGCGTCGACCACCGAGTCGAGGACGTTGAACGCGCTGGGGTCAAGTCCGCCTAACACCGCGCCGGGTTCGAGTGTGCCTACCAACGCGCTGGGGTCGAGTGCCCCGAACAGGTCGGTGACCGGATCGACGGCACCGACTGCCGCGGCACTTGCCGCCTCGGTTGCCGTCGAACCCGTCAGCTCGAGGACGAACGGCTCAAGAAAGGCATCAACGCCATGGAAAATCGCGGTGGGCCCAAAAAGATAGTTGTCAAGGAAATAGCCCGTGAGCCCCAGCACGCCCTGCGGTGCACCCGTCGCGGAAAACTGACTCGGGAAGAACGCATCGATCAAGTAGCTGATCGCATTCGCCGCGGCAACAGTCTCGGCCGAATCCGCCGCACCCATAACCACGGCGCCTGCCGCGTCGGCTGCCGTCGAACCCGTCAGCGCGAGAACGAACGGCTCGAGAAAGTTGTCAACAAAAGGCAGAAGGCCGTTGGGTCCAAAGAGATAGGTGTCAAGGTAGTAGCCCCCAAGCCCTAGCACGCCCTGCGGTGCACCCGTCGCGGAAAACTGACTCGGGAAGAACGCATCGATCAAGTAGCTGATCGCATTCGCCGCGTTAACAGTCTCGGCTGGATCCGCCGCACCGACAAACGTGTCGGCGGCACTCAACGCGCTGGGGTCGAGTGCTCCGACCAAAGAGGTGAGCACATCTGTGTCGGTGACGTCCGCCTTAGCCACGGGAGCGTTGGCCAAACCGGCCGATCCGGCTACAACGGCGGCGGTGGCGGCCGCGCCCAGACACAACACCATCCGGCGGCTGGGCTTTGCGGGGGTACGAGCGATCCGACTCATTCGTGAGCCTCCAATCGGGTACGTGCCTTGACGGACGTGCGTGGGGTGGCGGACTCGCGGACCCGCCTGAAGTCGTTGAAAGGAGATACTCATTTATGCATCTGCATTCTGCATGATCCTGAGTGTCTATTAGCATCAACTTAGGTTTCTTTCAGGAGAAAACCAGGGGTCTAATGGACAAACTCCAGCGCGGGCGCCCGCGCGGAACGTCGCGCATATTCCCTGTATTTTATTGCCCGCCAGATGTTTTCGATGAAATAGCTAGCTGGCACAAGTCGCGTTGATGCTGCGTTGACGGAGACTTCATCCGACCTGCAATATCAGGTGTCTAGACTTTGAACGCTATTCAACGTATATCGAAACTTAAGGCTGCAGAACGTGGGCGCCATTTGCCGATCGGTCGCTACAGTGGTCGCCGATGACGCCGCCCGAGTCTAATCGAATAACGAGGCCTGGTCGCGGTCAAAAAGACAGGCGCAGAACAGATTCGGCAGGTCGTCTGCCAACTGAGAAGTCAGCCGCCGAGCTCGGCAAGCTGCGCGAGGCGCTTGAGCGTATCGGCGACGATCCGGTTCACCTGACCGACCGCGACCCGGTCCGCGATGTAGCCCGAGATCCCGCCGGGCGCCTGATACGACAACCGGAACGTCACCTTGGTCCGCCCACTCCCCGCGTCCCGCAACCGAATTCGGCCCCGCAGCGTCACTCCGGTGATGCCGACCCAGGCCAGATCGCGGCGGTCGTCGAACTCGACGATCTCCATCAAGCCGCCCACCGGAACTGAACCGACTTTCCAATGCACGAAGTAACGGGCACCGATTCCGAGTGGCTGGTCGTTGGCGCTCTCCCAGCGCTCCAGACGCGTCATGAACGACGGATAGCGGTCGGGGTCGCTGACGATCTTCCAGACCGCGTCTCGGTCGGCCTTGATGATGTTGCTGCGGTCGACGCGCATCAGCCGATCACCGGGAATCGCCGTCGCGATGCGAGACGGTCGACACCGTCCTGCAGGCTTGCCATCACCTTGTCATGTACAGCCTGGTCGTCGCCATCGACGTCAATGGGATGCTGAACTTCGATCGAGATCTTGGTGGGCAGTGGGATGTGGCCGGCCAGGTCGCTGATGTTCAGCCCCCAGGGCAGCGCCAGCGAGATCGGAATACTCTTGAGTCGCAACAGTTTATCGGTCATCAGCAGCTTGGCCAACCACTGCCCCCGAGAGAGAAACAGCGCGGCCTCTTGGCCTCCGACGCTGGCTACCGGCACGATCGGTACGCCGGCTTCGCGGGCCAGCTTCACGTAACCCATCCGGCCGTCGAAGTCGACCGTGTGCCGTTCCCACGATGGCCGGAAGACCTCGTAATCGCCGCCGGGATACACGAGCAGCGCCGCCCCGGACTCCAGTGCCATTCGGGCGTTGTCGTGGTTGGCGGCGACCGTGCCGAATTTGCGCAGCCAGCCCAGCGGTGGCGCCGACACGACGAGGTTGTGGGCCAACTGGTAGAACGGCCGCTCGACACCGAAGTACGAACAGAACGCCAGGGTGAAGACGAACGTGTCGGGCGGGACGTTGCCACCGCTGTGATTGCCGACGAGCAGGACCGGACCTTCGGCTGGAATGCGGTCCAGATGTTGCACGTCGGCGCGAAAGTACAGCGACGCGAGCAGCCAGGTTCTGGGCAACTGGTCGCGGATGTAGTCGGGATCGCGCTGGTCCAAGTCTGCCTTAGGCACGCGCGCAGCGACCTGCTCTTGCACCCAGGTCTTGAGACCGCCCAACGACGCCATAGCGCGGGTTGTACCCGGATTTGATCTGGGTCACACCTCGGGCAAGCGGTAGATTCGGGCCGATGTGCCGTGGGCGATCAGGTCGACAACCCGGATAGCGTCGCCGACACTCCAGTCGCCGTCGGCGACGAAGCCGCTGAGCAACCGGTGGATGCCGTTGCGCCACAACGCTGTACCGAGGTAGTGCAGCTCTGCGGGGCCGAAGCCGTCCGATGAGTAGACGATCTTGCGAAACGGCGCGAGCTCCAGCAAACGCGCGATGAACGCCGGTGCTCGAGCGCCTAGATGATTAATGCTCAGCCCACCGTCGACGTAGACGTTGTTGAACGCCTGCGCGAGGTAGCCGGCCTCGCGCTCGTAGGGATAGCAATGCAGCAGCACGATCGGTGTGTCGCCGGACTGCTGCAGAAAATCACGAAGATATAGCGGGTTGGCCTTGAGCAGATCGCATTCGCGGTCGCCGAAGCCGACGTGAAACTGCAGCGGTTTGCCCAGCCGCAGAGCCTGATACAACCCAAAGCGAAGCAGCACCCGATCGGTGAGCCGAGTGCCGCCGCCGTCGCGCCACCTCGCGGCCGCCGTCGCGACTTCGACCCCCGAAGGCTCGCTCAGGTCACCGTCGAATCCACCGCGGTACGCGAGGATGGATTTGGTCCCGACAGCTTTCACCGTCCGTTGTCTCAGGATATGTTCGAAGGCGGCCGCGTAGTCGCCCGTCGAGGCCGCAGCCTCTTCGGCCACCTGTTCGAGCCGAACGATTTCGTGGGCACGGTTGCCGGACCACTCGGCTACCTGCGCGACGTCGGCCACGCCCTCGGCGTAGCCGGTGTCGACCAGCCAATCGCGAACACCGGCCGCGCCCAGAAACAGCCGCGCCAGCTCGGCCTCGGAGTGCTGACCGCGGCGCTGCCAATACTCTTGCGGCTCAGCATGTTTCGGTAAGCCGAGCAGTCGTGCGCAGTAATTCCGGACGGCGAAGCCGAGTTGGGTGTCGAATCCCGAGTCGAGGTCGGCAAGCGGCTCCGTGTTGGCCTCGTTGAGGGCGTTGTCAAACCGCCTCCGGTCCCCCGCCGCCGTCCAACAGCCGTGCATGTGCTGATCGATCAGCAACGTGCCCGAGATATGTTCGGCCAACGCCGAATCGGTCATACGCTCCATGCCATCCGAAACTTGTCGGCGAGTTGCTCGCGGTTGAGATGGGCGTAGTGCTCATGCTCGAAACTGCGGACAGCGACCGTGGCATCGACGGCGGGATCGCCGAGGATGTCGCGCAGTCGTTGCGAACGATCCAGCGCGGCAATGGTTTGCGTCTGCGTCGTGCGCAGCGGCTCGATTCCGAGTCTGCGGCGTTGCGCATCGCTCAGCGTTGCCGGGTCGACGGTGACCTCTCCAGGCAGCACCGCGCCGTCTTTCACGCCGTCGAGCGCCAGGCCCAGGATCGCGGAGGTCGCCAAATACGGGTTCGCCGACGGATCGACCGCTTTTACCTCCACGTTGCCGCCGTAGGGATTGGCCGGCCCGCCAACGACGAATCGCACTGCCGCTTCCCTGTTTTCGGTCCCCCAACACACATAGCTGCCCGCCCAATTGCCGGGATGCAATCGCAGCCCGGAGACGATCGAACCGCACAGGATGCCCTGGGCTTCGGGCAGTCCGCGCAGTAGGCCGGCAACGGCACTCTCGCCGGCGCCCGTCATCCCGTGGCTGCCTGCGCCGCCGGAAAGCAGCGGCCCCGCCGCGGCGCTCAACGAGACATGTTGGTGAGCACCGCATCCGACGTCACCGACGAAAGGCACCGGCGACAGGCTCACCCGCATGCCGTAGCGGCGCGCGACCCGGCTGACGATGACTCTCGCGAGGACCAGTTGGTCGACGGAGTCCACCGGTGACTGCGGTGTCAGGGATACCTCAAACTGGTCGGTGCCGTACTCGGGGTGCATCTGCTCGATCGCAAGGCCGGACAACGACGCTGCCGCGATGACGTCGCGGACGAATCCTTCGTGTTCAAGCAAGCCGGCCAGCCCGTACTGAGCCCACACCGTCGAGGGCAACCGGTGCCCATTGGGCTGAACGAGGCGGAATTCGATCTCGTGGCCGACCATCGCCTCGATCCCGGCCGCGGCTAGCGCGGTCTCGATGCGCCGAAGCGTTCCCCGGCTGCATCCGGGTACCGCGGTGCCGTCCTGTTCATAGAACGAGCCGGGCGCCCACGCCAGGCCGTCACCCAGAATCCGCAACGCCGACAGGTCAACGCGGATGCGCTGGTCGCCGATGACCCCGAATTGCTCGGTGTACGCGATTCCGGTCTGATCGATGGCGAAGGCGTGCCACACCGGGCTCGCGCCCAGGCCGGGGTCGGCGAAGGCGTTGGTGCGCCGGATGGGCACTGTCTTCGCCTGGGTCAGACCAGCCGGGTTGACCACGGTTCCGATTACGGCGTCCACACCTTCGGCTTCGAGCTTGGCGATGGCCGCTGCGGCCAGCGGTGTGGTGGTCATCTGCCGAGTGATGAAAGGTGGCCTGGGGCTACCGAACTCGGCGGGTCACACCCGGCTGGGCAGCGTGAGCTTGCAGGACTGACCGATGTCCAGGGTCCGCAGGACGCGGCCCATGCCGACCCACATGGCGCACGACAGGGCGAGGTCGGCAAGCAGTTCCTCGGAGAAGTGCTCGTTGGCGCGGTCCCAGAAGTCTTCGTCGTCACGCAGCGCCGTGTGGTCGGTGGCGAACCGGTAGGCGAACTCGGCGGCGATCCGCTCCTGGTCGCTGTAGCCGGGCCAGGTGCGCCACTGGTCGGCGTGGTCGTAGAGGTCCTCGTCGACGCCGTTGGCGGGTCCGTCGCCGTCGCGGGTGTTGACGCACACTTCGCATTCGTTGCTGTGCGCGATCACGATCCGCGCGAGTTCCCGCGTACGCATCGGCAACCGATTGCGGTTGTAGACCGCGTGGCTGAACGACGCCATCGCGCCGCCCAGCTCGGGTGACTTCAGGATCCAACCGGCGAGGTCGTCATCTGGGAAGGTTCCGATTCGGCTCATGGCTGGATGCTACGCCCGGCGGCCTCATCTGAAGGCGTTGTGTCGCAACGAGGGTGTCAGTGCCCGCCTTGACCTGTCGTCGGCGGCCGCGACACGCACTGCGCCGAGTACAGCTCGTCGCCAAGCTTGTCCATCAACTGCAATTGCGTCTCGAGATAGTCGACGTGGTTTTCCTCGTCGGCGATGATGCTCTCGAGCAGGAATGCGCTGGTCGAGTCCTGCTTTTCGCGGCACATGATGACACCGGGCCGAAGGCGGTTCAGCACGTCGTATTCGATCGCCAGATCGGCTTCGAACTGCTCGCGCAGCGTCTGACCGATGCGCAGCGAGAACAGGCGCTGGTAGTTCGGCAGACCATCGAGCAGCAGGATGCGGTCGGTGATGGCCTCGGCATGCCGCATTTCGTCGAACGACTCGGCGCGCGTGTGACTAGCCAGTTCGGTGAAGCCCCAGTTTTCCTGCATCTTGGAGTGCAAGAAGTACTGGTTGATGGCGGTCAGCTCGCTGGTCAGCTGTTCGTTCAATAGGCGCAAAACGTCCGGATCACCTTGCATGATCGCCCCTTCAATTAGCCCTGGCACGGTTGGTCTGTCTCGGCGATGGACGGTGACGTGGGCTAGAACGTCACCGCCTGCCACGAACAAACTTAGTCCAGATTTCGCGGGACGGCGTGCTGATTTCGACGGCGATTTCGACAAAAGTGCTGGTCAAAGCCTTACCTAAGTAAGGCTAGCCTCCGCAAAGTAAGTTAGGTTAGACTTGCCTACATGCAGGCAACGCCGTCCGCGACGACCCCTGAATCGAGGGTTCGCTGATGTACGTGTGCCTATGTGAGGGAGTCACCAGCCAGGCCGTCTCCGATGCGGTCGCGAGCGGGGCCGCCACCTCCAAAGAGGTTGCCGCCCGATGCGGCGCGGGCCTTGACTGCGGCCGCTGCCGGCGCACCGTGCGGGCGATTATCGAAGCCGCCGCGCAGTTGCAGCCCACCGGCACCTGACGCTCAGCCGCCGCGCTTCCCGGTGAAATCGGCCAGCGCGTGCGCGTTCGCCTCACCACCCAAAAGCTGAGCAAAATGCGCATTTTCGCGCTCGGTCGCCGCCGCAATGTCGGGCAGCGTCGGCTCCACCATCGACTGCTTGACGGCTATCAGGCTCGGAATCGGCCGCGCGGCCAGGATTTCGGCGTGCCGGCGAGCCTCCGCGAGCAGATCGTCGGGTTCGCACACCTTCCAGACCATGCCCATCGCCAGCGCCTCCTGCGCGCTCACCCACTCCGAGGACATCAGCAGCCAGGCGGCGTTCTGCCGGCCGATCAACTTCGGCAGCAGGTAGGACGACGCCGCTTCGGGCGCGACACCCAAGCTGGTGAACGGGCACTTCAGCCGGGCCGTCGACGCCATGAATGCCAGGTCCGCGTAGCCGAGAATCGTGGTGCCGATCCCGACACCGACCCCGTTCACCGCGCAGATCAACGGCTTGGGGAAGCGAGCCAGCGCGTCGATCATCGTGGTGAAATGTGAACCCTGATTGGCCATTTCGGGATCGAGGATGCGGGCTTGCATCTCCTTGAGGTCGTTGCCGGCGCTGAACGCACGGCCGGAGCCGGTCAGCAGGACGACGGCGACGTCGGGATTCGCGGCGGCCTGCATCAGCGCGTCGGCGGTGGCCTCGTAGAGCGCCTCGCTGAACGCATTCAGCGCCTCGGGCCGGTTCAGCGTCAACGTCCGAACGCGGTTCTCGTCCTCGATCTGGAGTATCACGGGCGGTTCCTCAGCTGTTGAAGGGTGTCTTGAGGACGTAGCGGCTGGTCGGCACGGTGTCGATGTTCTCGTTGGCGCCGAAAGCCGATGTGCTGGCGACCATCCGGGCCAGTCGGTCTTGCAAGTCGGCGTCGTCGACAGCGCCGAAGAACGCCTTCAGGTCGGACACCGCTTCGATCGGGAACAGTTCTTCAACGATGGCGGCCAGTTGCGGCGCTTCCGGTGTCAGCGCCCGCACGACGGCGTTCTGGGTGTAACCGAACGTCGACTGCGTCTCGCTGGCGACCGGCGTGTGGTCGTGCTGCCAGCGCTGCAGCCAGGTCGGGTAGTCCAGTTCCGCGGGCCGGCGCAGCAGCGCGATGTTCGCCAAACCCGTTGTGCGTTCACGTAGTTGCAGCGGTGCCAGCACCGGCGTCGACTCGGTGACCAGGTACGCGGCGAGTTGGTCGCATTCGGCCGCCAACTGTCGCAGGGCGTCGTTGATCTGGTCGCCGTAGCACTGCGGCGTCCACATGCTGACGACCGCGACGGCGGGTGGTTCGAGCGTCGTCAGCGTCATCATCGAATGGCTGACGGCCGCGTCGCGGACGTTGACGGCGAGACCGGAGATTCCGAGCGCCAGCAGGGACTCGGCAACCGGCCCCCGCTGCCGCTCGCACCAGTTCTCGTTAGCGTCGGCGGCCTGCAGGACCGCGATTACCTTCTCCATGGCCGCAACCTATCCCGAACGTTCCCGCGACCAGCGCGGCTGGATGAACACGCCTTCCGCCTCGACGGTGACTCCCTCCGCGTCGGCGAGATGGCCGACGGCGTAGGTCTTCACCCCCTCGGTACGGGTGATAGTCGCCTCGGCGTGCAGGTCGCCGAGGCGGGTGGCCCGCACATAGCGGAAACTGATCGTGCCGGTCAGGCGTGGATTGATGCCGTCGGCCGCGGCCTCCCCCAACAGATGATCGAGCACGAGTGCGGCGACGCCGCCGTGGACGTGGCCTGGCGGTCCCTCGTACGCGGCGCCCAGATGAAAGTCGCAGAAAAATCTGCCGGTGTCGTCGCGGCGGATCAGGACCGGCGGCGCGAGCGGATTGCGGACTCCGATAACGGCGTTGCCCCAGGCCATCCGCTCACCCGAGGCCAGATATCGGACACCGAAGCTTCCGTCGGTCTGCTGGTGGCGCAAACGCGCGGTGGCCGAGTCGATTTCGGCCTTGGCCGCGGCGACCGCGGCGGCGTCCACCTCGGTCCGGACCGTCGCGTCGATCAGGGCCCGAACCGACTCGGTCAACGGCTCGTAGACCGCTCGCAGCCGCTCGACCTCCTCGGCGCTGAGATCCTCCAGGGTGAAGTCCAACATCTAGCGAAACTAGAACACGTTCACTTCGGACGGCATCGTGGGGTGGCCATCACTACACCACCGGACGTACCTGCTGGTCGGCGGCCAACAATTCGCCGATAACACCGGCGAGTTGGTGATACGGCCCTTCGCGTCCGCTAGACGACCGGAACACCAATCCGATGCGGCGCCCGGGCCGCGGCGTCGCGAAGTAGGCCAGTTCCAGCCTGCTGCGGTCGGTCTCGGCGGGTACCGCGCTCTGCGGGATCAGCGTGACGCCCAGCCCCCCGGCGACACACTGCATGGCCGTGGCCAGCGACGCGGCCCGGGTGTTGGCCAGCTCGGCGTGCACGCCCGCCCTGCGGCAGACGTCGAGCGCCTGGTCGCGCAGACAGTGTCCTTCGTCGAGCAGCAACAGCGGCAGCTCGGCCAGCGCGGTCGGGGGCACCCGTTTCCGGCCGGCCAGCCGATGGCCGGGCGGCAGTGCCAGCACGAAGTCCTCGTCGTAGATCGGGATCTCGGTCATCCCGCCGGCCTCGGACGGCAACGCGATCAGCGCGGCGTCCACCGACGCTTCGCGCAGTCCGGTGAGCAGTCGCTCGGTCTGGTCCTCGATCACCCGCAGGGTCAGTCCGGGCAGCCGCTCGTCGAGCCCGGCCAGCAGCGTCGGTAAAACATAGGGCGCCACGGTGGGGATCAGGCCCAGTCGGACAGTGCCCTGCAGCGGATCGGACGAGCCCGCCGCTGCTGCGGCGAACGCTGTCGCAGCCTCGATCACCGCCTGCGCCTGTGGCAGCAGCGCGCGGCCTTCGGTGGTCAGGAAAACGCGGCGAGTGGACCGCTCGACCAGTTGCACTCCGAGACCGGCTTCCAGGGCAGACAAAGCCTGCGAAAGCGTCGATTGGCTCACAGCGAGAACTGTTGCAGCACTGCCGAAATGCTGCTTCTCGGCCACCGCGACGAAGGCCCGCAAACCGGCGATGGTCGGCTGATAACTCTTATCGGTCATACCTATCAGTCTAGTGGGAAAGATCACCTTTCATTCAAAGTGTGGTTCCGGCAGGATGGGGACAGCACGAATTCTTGACTGAATCCAATTTGAGTGGAGGAGCGACATGGCATTGCTGACCATTGGCGACCAGTTCCCGGCCTACGAGCTGACGGCGTTGATCGGCGGAGACCTCTCCAAGGTCGACGCGCAGCAGCCCGAGGACTACTTCACCACGATCTCCAGCGACGACTTCGCGGGCAAGTGGCGCGTTGTCTTCTTCTGGCCCAAGGACTTCACGTTCGTGTGCCCTACCGAGATCGCCGCGTTCGGAAAGCTGAACGACGAGTTCATCGACCGCGACACCCAGGTGCTCGGCGTCTCCGTCGACAACGAGTTCGTGCACTTCCAGTGGCGCGCCCAGCACGACGACCTGAAAAAGCTTCCCTTCCCGATGCTTTCAGACCTCAAGCGGGAATTGGTCGAGGCCACCGGTGCGCTCAACAAAGACGGCGTCGCCGACCGCGTCACCTACATCGTCGACCCGAACAACGAAATCCAGTTCGTCTCGGTGACCGCCGGCTCGGTGGGCCGCAACGTCGACGAGGTGCTGCGCGTGCTCGACGCCCTGCAGTCCGACGAGCTGTGCGCCTGCAACTGGCGCAAGGGCGACCCCACCCTGGATGCCGGTGAGCTGCTCAAGGCATCGGCCTGATCGGAGGATCTGATGACTATCGAGAATCTGAAAGAAGCGCTGCCCGAGTACGCCAAGGATCTCAAGCTCAACCTCGGCTCGATCAGCCGCAGCACCGTGCTCAACTCCGAGCAGTTGTGGGGCACACTGCTGGCCAGCGCCGCGGCCACGCGAAACACCCAGGTGCTGGCCGACATTGGCGCTGAGGCGGCCGATGAGCTGTCCGCCGAGGCCTACCAGGCCGCGTTGGGCGCCGCGTCGATCATGGGCATGAACAATGTGTTCTATCGCGGACGCGGCTTCCTGGACGGCAAGTACGACGACCTGCGACCGGGACTGCGGATGAACATCATCGGCAACCCTGGTGTGGACAAGGCCAACTTCGAGCTGTGGTCGTTCGCGGTGTCGTCGATCAACGGGTGCGGGCACTGCGTGACCGCGCACGAGAGTGCCCTGCGCGAGGCCGGCATCGGGCGGGAGGCGATCCTGGAGGCACTCAAGGTCGCCGCGATCGTCACCGGGGTGGCCCAGGCGATCACGACCGCCCAAACACTGGCGATCGCGGGGTAGCTACGCCCGTAGACTCCGGGCTTGTGGTCTCCCACGACGTCGATCTGCAGCATCTTCGCCGCTGCGTCGAGCTCGCCCGCACCGCACTGGAAGCCGGACACGGTCCGTTCGGTGCGGTGCTGGTGAGCGCCAGCGGGCGGAAGCTGTACGAGGACCACAACCGCGTCACCGATGCCGACCAGACGCTGCACGCCGAGATGGGTGTGATCCACTGGGCGCTAGCGAATATGGCACCGGTGCAACGCATTCGAACCGTGATGTACACATCCTGCGAGCACTGCCCGATGTGTGCGGCCGCGCACGCGTGGGCCGGGCTGGGACGCATCAGCTATGCGACGTCGAATGCTCAGCTGACGGGCTGGCTGACCGAATGGCGCGCCCCGGCACCGCCGGTGGCCATGCTGCCGATCACGACGGTGACGCCGCGGGCCGTCGTCAGCGGCCCGGTGCCCGAACTCGAGAAGGAGATGAGCGCGCTGTACGAGGCGAGGTACCGACGGTGACCGCTCCCGCCTGGGTCGAGCACGTGCTCTGGTGGCACGCCTACCCACTGGGTTTCGTGGGCGCTTTTCCATCCGACACTGCGCCGGAGCCACACGAGCACCGGCTGCGGCGTGTCGCAGCTTGGTTCGATCACGCCATCGAACTCGGTGCATCGGGTATCGCGCTCGGGCCGATCTTCGCCTCGCGGACGCACGGCTACGACACCACCGATCACTATCGCATCGACCCGCGCCTGGGTGACGACGACGACTTCGACTATCTGATCGCCGAGGCACGCCAACGGGGTCTGCGGGTACTGCTCGACGGGGTGTTCAATCACGTCGGCACCGAATTCCCGCGGTACCGCGACGCCGCCCACGACGAAGCGGCGGCCCGCTGGTTCCACGGCCGGCCCGGCCGGTTCCACACCTTCGAAGGCCACGACGGCCTGCCCACGTTGAACCACGACAATCCCGAGGTGGTCGACTACACCGCCGATGTGATGGCGCACTGGTTGGGCCGCGGCGCCGACGGGTGGCGGCTCGACGCGGCTTATGCCGTGCCACAACACTTCTGGACGTCGGTGCTGCCGAAGGTTCGTCAGTCGCACCCTGAGGCCTGGTTTGTCGGAGAGCTGATTCACGGCGACTATGCCGCCGTGGTGCGCGATACCGGCTTCGACTCGGCCACCCAGTACGAGCTCTGGAAGGCGATCTGGAGCGGCCTCAACGACGGTAACTTCTTCGAACTGGACCATGCACTGCAACGCCACGCCGAGTTCGTGGCAAGCTTTGCGCCGCTAACCTTCATCGGCAATCACGACGTAACCCGCATCGCCAGCCAGCTCGAGCGTCCCGAACACCTCGCCCACGCCCTCGTGGTCCTGATGACGGTGGGTGGCGTGCCCAGCATCTACGCCGGTGACGAGCTCGGTTACCGCGGCGTGAAAGAGGAAAGGTTCGGCGGCGACGACGCGGTGCGGCCCGAATTCAGCTCTCCCCCAGCACAACTCGATGATCGCGGCGTTGAGATATGGTCGCTGCACCAATACCTGATCGGCCTGCGTCGACGGCACCCCTGGCTCCACGACGCGACGACATCGGCACTGCAGCTGGAGAACCGGCAGTACGTGTACCAAGCCCGCAGCGGCGACCAGGCATTGATCGTCGCGCTCAACATCGACGACAAGCCGCTACGGATGCGACTGGAGTCCGGCTCGGCGGAAGTCATCGCCGGTAGCGGCGCACCGCCGTCCGAGGTGGTTCGCACGGTGACGGTCGAACCGCGCGGCTGGCGGATTCTGCGCCCTCTCTAGGCCAGCCGCTGGACCGTCAGCGGGTCTTCCTGGCCGTCGCAGTAGCGGGCCAGCAACGCCACGAAATCGCTGTTATCGGCGGTGGCACGGGCGAACAACGTCATCGACGAACGGACTTTCATGTCGTCAGGCGACCCGAAGATCTCGCCGAGCGAGCGGTTCTGCACGGCGTTGACCAGTTGGGTGCACGCGCGCAGCCGTGGTCCCAGCACATCATGGCGAAGATAGGCCCGCGCTTCATCGAGCGATGAGATCGCGTACCGGGCCGCGGTCGCGCTGCGACCCAGGCCGGCGAACTGCGGAAAGATGAACCAGATCCAATGGCTGCGCTTACGTCCGGCCCGCAATTCGTCCGAGACCGCCGAGTACACCTCCGCCTGCGCGTCGACGAAACGCTGCAAGTCGAACGGGTCGCTCGCCGATTCCATATGTCCTACGGTGGCACAGTGGTCAAACGGCGAATGCCGAATGCGCGTGATCTCGCGCCGCTGATCCGATTCCGCAAGCCCCGCTTTGATCGTGTGCAGCGTCGCCTCGACGACGCTCTGACCATCGACGACCTGCGTCTCCTGGCCAGGCGTCGGACACCCCGGGCGGCCTTCGACTACACCGACGGCGCCGCCGAGGACGAGATATCAATCACCCGTGCGCGACAGGCGTTTCGCGACATCGAGTTTCACCCGTCGATCCTGCGCGATGTCAGCAACGCCCGGACGGGTTGGCAGGTACTCGGCGGCCCGGTTGCGCTACCGTTCGCCATCGCGCCGACCGGCTTCACCCGGCTGATGCACACCGAAGGTGAACTCGCCGGTGTCCGGGTCGCCGCGGCCGCAGGGATCCCGTTCTCGCTGTCAACGCTGGGGACCGCCTCGATCGAGGACGTGGCGGCCGCTACTCCGCAGGGCCGCAAGTGGTTTCAGCTGTACATGTGGCGCGACCGCGAGAGGTCGATGGCACTGGTGAAGCGGGCCGCCGATGCAGGGTTCGACACCTTGCTGGCCACCGTCGACGTCCCGGTCGCCGGCGCGCGGCTACGCGACGTGCGCAACGGGATGTCGATACCGCCGGCGTTGACGATGCGGACCGCTCTGGACGCGGCACTGCGGCCGCGCTGGTGGTTCGACCTGTTGACCACCGAGCCGTTGTCATTCGCGTCGCTGGATCGATGGTCGGGCACCGTTGGCGAGTATCTGGATTCGATGTTCGACCCGACCCTGACCTTCGATGACCTGGCGTGGATCAAGGCGCAGTGGCCGGGCAAGCTCGTCGTCAAAGGCATCCAGACCCTCGATGACGCCCGGGCTGTTGTGGATCTCGGCGTCGACGGCATCGTGTTGTCCAACCACGGTGGACGCCAACTGGACCGGGCGCCGGTGCCGTTCCAGCTGCTGCCCTCCGTCGCCCGCGAACTCGGGGCCGACACCGAGATCCTGGTCGACACGGGCGTCATGTCCGGCGCCGACATCGTCGCCGCGGTCGCGCTCGGCGCCCGTAGCGTCCTGATCGGCCGGGCCTACCTCTACGGGTTGATGGCCGGCGGCGAAGCGGGCGTCCGTCGCGCCGTCGACATCCTGTCCGCTCAGCTCGCCCGCACGATGAAGCTGCTGGGCGTCACCTGCCTCGAGGAACTGTCTCCCCGGCACGTCACCCAGCTGCGCCGGCTGATGCCGCTGGATGGACCGATCTGAGCCGTCACTCAGGCCTGTAGATCACTCAGCTGGTTGCTCGACCGTGCCGTTGCCGACCCTTTCGCGATTACTTCGGCGGCCACCACGGCGACTCGTGTGTTGGAAAGCTGTGAGAGTTTGACCAATAGGTCGAACGCCCGCACAGCGTCGACGCCGAATCGCTCCATGATCATGCCTTTGGCTTGACCGATGACGTCTCTGCTGCTGAGCGCGGACTTGAACTGCAACTCTTTGTCGTCCGCGATGAACGCGTTCGCCGCGTGCGTCGCCAACATTGCGCCGAGCGCCTCGGCTTCGGGGGTGAAGGCACCGGCCTTGATTCCGAACAGATTCAATGCCCCCATCCGGCCGTTGTGGGTGAAGAGCTGGAACGACAAGATGGCACATACCCCGGCTGCCATCGCCGCTTCGCCGAAAGAAGGCCACCGCGAATCGTTGCCCAGGTCGTTGCACACGATCACCGAATGACCGGCCGCGGCGTCCAAACAGGGTCCCTCACGGAATTGTTGCTGCAAACGGTCGAGGTCGATGGCGAGCTGTGAAGTCGCCGCTTTCGACCGAAAGAGGTCGGGCCCCGAAATCAGGAGAATGTCAGCGGACTGCACGCTGGGAATCAAGTCGACCGCCGCGGCCGTCACATTCTCTAGAATTGCATCGATTTCTGTTCGGCTGGAAGCCTTTTCGGTCAACACCTCCATGGTGTGGCGAAGTAGCTCCGCATATTCACGGTCATCCATAAGGGCACCATTTCCGCATCGGTGAAGCGAGGTGTCCGCAGAAGGAACGGTGACGGAGAAACTCGGCTCGGAGCCGTTACTCGAGGAGAACGCGACGCACAGCAAATTCAGCTGTCTGTGAGCGTGACACTACGCTGCTATCACGGTCAGCGCGCCGGCGCGCACCTGACTATCGATGCTTTGCGCTGCGCAGCACGATATCGACGGCTGCCGTGATCACGTCGTCGTCGGGCAGGGTGCCGAACATGATCGACGGGCAGGCCACCACCCCGGTCAGCATCGACAGGGCCGCCTCGAGCTCGGCACCGTCGAGGATTTCCCCGAGCATGGCGCGCATCTGTCCCTGGCCGGAATTGTTGATCTTGTCGCGGATCACTCGCATTTCTTCGACCGACGCCCACTGGGCCATCCCGGTCAGGATGCGGTCGAGGCGCATCTCGGTGATGCCTCCGCGGAAGGCCGTCAGCTCGCCGATGATGTCGTTGCGCAGGTCTCCGCTTCGTTCGTGGTGCGGTAACTCGCCCAGCGCATCCACCGCGAGCACGATGAGATCCACCCGTGCCGGCCAATGCGTGTATAGCGTCGTTTTGGAATAACCCGCGAGTTCGGCAACCCGCGAGTGCGTTACGGCATCGGAACCTTCATCAGTCAGCACGTTGAGGGCTGCGCGCGCGACATCCGCACGGGTGCGAGCCACCCGCGCGTCTTCACCGGTGCCCGGCGACTTATCGCCCGGGCCGGGTGTCATCTGTGCACTTCACGTTTGTGCTGGCCTTCCTGAGTTGGACCGCCCCAGAGAAGTTAGCCGATGACGACCTGATTCTGTAATGGAAGATGGAATCATTAATGGACGTTTAGACCAGTAGTGTACTGGGAAGTGGTTACCGTACGGATTGGCCAGATGGCCGATTCGGCCGGAGCCCCCCGTCCACGCGAAGGAATTCCATGTCTGCCATCCTTTTTGGTTCGATCAGCACGCTCGTCGACACCTCAGAGCTGCAGCGCCGTGCGTTCAACGAGGCATTTGAAGCCAATGGCCTCGACTGGCAGTGGTCACAGCCCGACTACATCTCGATGCTCGAGTCCAGCGGCGGCGTGCAGCGAATCGCCGACTATGCCGAATCCCGCGGCGACGACGTCGACGCCGAGACGGTGCACGCCACGAAATCGCAGATCTTTCAAGAACTGCTGGCAACGGCAGGCATCAAGGCCCGTCCTGGTGTCGCCGCCACGGTCGAGGAGGCCAGGCGCCGCAACATCAAACTCGGATTCGTCACGACCACCTCTGCCGAGAACATCTCCGCGCTGTTGGAGGCGCTGAGCCCGGACATCGGCGCCGACATGTTCGACCTGATCGTGGACCGTGATTCGGTGGACGATCCCAAACCGGATCCCGCGGCATACCTGTTCGCCCTTACGCAGCTCGGCGAGACGCCCGACGCCGCAGTGGCGATCGAGGACAACATCGGCGGTGTCGCCGCCGCCTCCGCCGCCGGCGTTACCTGCATCGCCTTTCCGAACGAGAACACCGTGGACGGCGACTTCGCGGCGGCCGAGGAGACCGTGGAATCACTCGACGCGGAGCACCTCGTCAGCCTGCTCGGGTGAGCGCCATTCGCTGCGTCGACCTCCCAACACCCACCTGCCGGTAGCAAGGACATCGTCATGAGCGATATGCAAGCCCGAATTATCAACAGCCCCAGAGCCTTCCACGTCGAAGGCTACGAAAAGATCGAGTACGACCTGGTGTACGCCGACGGGGTCTTCGGATCGGACAACCCGGAATTAGCGGACACCTATCGACCCTACGGTCGAGTCTTGATGATCGTGGACGAGACCGTATACGGCCTCTACGGCGACGACATCCGCTCGTACTTCGAGCACCACGACATCGCCCTGACGGTCATGCCGGTGCAGATTCGGGAGACCGCAAAGTCACTAGCGACATTCGAGCGAATTATCGCCGCATTCAACGACTTCGGTCTTGTACGCACCGAGCCGGTGCTTGTCGTCGGCGGCGGTCTGATCACCGACGTCGCCGGATTCGCGTGTGCAAGCTACCGGCGTAACACCCCCTACATCCGCATCCCGACGACGTTGATCGGACTGATCGACGCGAGCGTGTCGATCAAGGTGGCGGTCAACCACGGCAAGCACAAGAATCGGCTCGGCGCCTACCACGCGTCGCAGAAAGTGCTGTTGGACTTCTCATTCCTGAAGACGCTCCCGGAGGATCAGGTGCGCAACGGGATGGCCGAACTGATCAAGATTTCGGTCGTCGGCAACATCGAGATCTTTGAACTCCTCGAACAACACGGCGCGGACCTGTTACGCACCCGGTTCGGGCATCTTGACGGGTCGGACGAATTGCGTTCCGTCGGAGAACGTGTCACCCACGAGGCAATCGCGACGATGCTGGACCTCGAGGCGCCCAATCTGCACGAGATCAACCTCGACCGGGTGATCGCGTTCGGTCACACCTGGAGTCCGACGTTGGAGCTCACCCCCGCGGAACCGTTCTTCCACGGCCACGCCATCAACATCGACATGGCGCTCTCCACAACGCTCGCCGAGCAGCGCGGCCATGTGTCGGTGAACGAACGCGACCGGATCCTCGCGGTGATGAGCGACCTCGGCCTGGCGCTCGACAACGAACATCTGACACCGGAACTCCTCGACACCGCCACCACCGCGATCTTGCGGACGCGAGACGGCGTGCTCCGAGCGGCGGTCCCCGCCCCCATCGGAGCGTGCCTGTTTCTCAACGACGTGACGGTCGACGAACTCGTCGAAACGCTGGTGCTGCACCGCAAACTCTGCCTCGACTATCCTCGCGGCGGCGACGGCATCGACATGTTCACCTCACCGATGAACGGCGGCTGACATGCATGACGTCGTGCCGCTGCGGAATCTGCCCCACGACGCGGTCGCCCCGCCGTCAATCCGCCGACGCGGCAACGTTCTCCGGACGTTCGCCGCGCTCGCCGGCCTGCTGATCACCTTGCCGATCGACGCCGTCCTCGTGGCGGCGGCCCTCCTTCGCCGAAAGCCACCACCGAGGACGGCACGGCCCAGGACACCGCGCCGCATCGTCCTGATCACCGGCGGCAAGATGACCAAAGCCCTGCAACTGGCTCGCTCGTTCCACACCGCCGGGCACCGCGTCATATTGGCCGAGTCGGCGAAGTACCGGCACACCGGTCACCGATTCTCCAAAGCCGTAGATGCGTTCTACTGCATACCAGAGCCGACCGCGCCGAACTACGAGGATGCGCTCTACGAAATCGTGCGCTACGAGGCCGTCGACAACGTCATCCCGGTGTCGAGTCCGGCGGCCAGCGTCCCCGACGCGCGGGCGCGCTACCTGCTCGACCAGATCTGCGATGTGATGCACGCTTCCGAAGACGTCGTGCGCATGCTCGACGATAAGGCCGACTTTTCCAAACTCGCTGTCGCGCTGGGCCTTCGAGTTCCCGACTGGATACGGGTTACCGATCCCCAGCAAATCGCGAACTTCGAATTCCCGTCCGGTCGCGATTACATCTTGAAGCGGATCGCCTACCACCCCGTCGGTCGCCTCGACCTTCCGCGACTGTCGAGGAACACCCCGCAGCACAACGCGGCCTTGGCGCAGTGGTTACCGATCTCCGAGGACGACCCGTGGATCCTGCAGGAATTCATCACCGGCCAGGAATACTGCACCCACGGCACGGCGGTCGACGGCCGACTGCAGGCGTACGCCTGCTGCGAGTCCTCGGCGTCCCAGCTGAACTACGCGATGGCCGATAAACCCGAGATCCGTTCCTGGGTAGAGCAATTCGTCGACGGACTGGGTGTCACGGGCCAGTTCTCGTTCGACTTCATCGAGGCGATGGACGGTATCTACGCCATTGAATGCAATCCGCGAACCCACTCGGCGATCACGCTGTTCCACAATCACCCGCAACTGGCGGCGGCCTACCTGGAGTCCGGTCACCCCACGATTACGCCGCGCGGTGACGCCCGGCCGACCTACTGGATCTACCACGAGATGTGGCGCCTGCTCACCCACTCCGGGCGGCGCGAGCGCCTGCGAACCATCCTGCGCGGCAAGGACGCCATTTTCACGTGGTGGGATCCGTTGCCGTACCTCATGGTTCATCACCTGCAGATCCCGGCTCTGCTGCTCGACAATCTGCGCCGCCGTCGTGGCTGGGCGAAGATTGACTTCAATATCGGCAAATTGGTCGAACCGGGCGGCGACTGATGCACGATCCTTCGAGGCTGCTGTATCTGGTCGGCTCAGCCATGGACGACTTTCACGCCGATCTCTCCCGCCTGTACGCAGGCGCCTGTCTGGATGCGCTGGCCGGCTCAGTCCATCACGTCGCACAGATCGCCTACGTCTCACCCGACGGAAAGTGGCGGTTCCCCAGCGATCTCAGTGTGGCTGCGATCGAGCAGGCCCCCATCCTCAGCGTGGCCGAAGCCGTCAACCACATCCGCGCGCTCGGCGTGGACGCGGTGATCCCGCAGATGTTCTGCATCCCCGGCATGACCACCTACCGCGCGCTGTTCGACAAGTTGCGAATTCCCTATCTGGGCAACCGTTCCGACGTCATGGCCGTGGGCGCGAACAAAACCATGACCCGGTGCACCGTCGCGGCCGCGGGCGTCCGCGTGCCCGCAGCGGAACTCCTCGGCCCCGGCGAGCGACCTGCGCTGCCCTACCCATTGGTGGTGAAGCCGGTCGACACCGATAACTCCGTCGGGGTCTCGCTCGCCAGACGCCCCGACGAATTCGATGCCGCCGCGCGCCGGGCCTTCGCGCACAGCGGCGCCGCGCTCGTCGAGACCTACATTGAGCTCGGCCGAGAAGTGCGCTGCGGCATCATCGTTCGCGACGGCGAACTGGTGTGCTTGCCGCTCGAAGAGTACGCAATGGACGCGCGGGACAAACCCATCAGGACGCGTGAGGACAAGCTCGCCCGAACCGCGGACGGCGACCTCTATCTCGTCGCCAAGGACCGCACGAAGTCCTGGATCGTCGACGAAGACGACCCAATCACCCCCACAGTGTGGGAAGTGGCGCGGCGGTGTCATCGCGCGATGGGGTGCCGGCACTACAGCCTGTTCGACTTTCGCATCGACCCCGACGGCGAGCCCTGGTTTCTGGAAGCCGGACTGTATTGCTCGTATTCGCCCAGCAGTGTGCTTGCGGTGATGGCATCCGCTCGCGGCATCGAGGTCGGTGAGTTGTTGGAGATCGGTCTCGCCGAGATGAAACGCGACGGGACGCAATGCTCGACATCACGGTGATGACACCGATCGGCGCCCGGCTTGACCGGGTTGACTGTCGGTTCTCTGGAGCAACCTGTGGTCACCGAAATGCGAAAGCTGCTTGCCGAGCATGGCGTGCTGTTCCTGCCCGGCCAGCACGTCGACGACGATGGATTTCTGCGGTTTCTGCGGAGCTTCGGGCCGATCATGTTCACCGTCGGCGAAACGCCGGTGCCCGGCTTCCCCGACCTCAACATCGTCAGCAATGTCGGCAGAGCCAAGCCGCCGCGATCGGCATTTCACACCGACACCAGCTATGTGCGAAAGCCGCCGGTTTACACCGCCTTACGGGCGGACACCGTGCCGGCGCGCGGCGGGCAGACGTTATTCAGCAATCAATACACCGCGTACGACACCTTGCCCTCTCGCGTCCACCAGGAGTTGAACGGACGAACGATCACCCACGTGGTCACCGGCCTGCAACTGGCCCCGGACCAGGAGAAGTCCGCCGTTCATCCGCTTTTTCGCGTGCACCCGGTGTCCGGGCGCACCTACCTCTACATCTCGAGTCCGGCCCGCTGCGCCGAGGTGAGCGGCATGTCGGCGAGACGCGCAGCGGACGTCGTGGCTTTTCTATTCACGCACTCCACCCGTGATGACAATGTCTATCGGCATGCGTGGGCGCCCGGCGACGTGGTCATCTGGGACAACCGTTGCGTACTGCACCGAGCGGACCATGCCGGCGTCGTCGGGGACCGAGTGATGCACCGCGGCATGGTCGGCGACGACGCCCGGGAATGAATTGGATCCGGTCCAGGTTGAGCGAACCAGGCTTAACTTTGGAGGAATAATGGCTGAAGCCACATCAGTGCCGGTGTTGTTCGTCAGCGACCCGATCGTGCTGCCCGGAATGGTCGTGCCGATCGAGTTGGACGACGCGGCGCGTGCCGCCGTCGACGCCGCGCGGGCCAGCGAGTCCGGCAAGCTGCTGATCGCGCCCCGACTCGACGACCGCTACCCGACCTACGGCGTGCTCGCGTCGATCGTGCAGGTCGGCCGGATGCCGGGCGGCGGCACCGCCGCCGTCGTGCGCGGTGAGCGGCGCGCCCACATCGGCGCCGGCACCACCGGACCCGGCGCTGCGCTGTGGGTCGAGGTGACCGAGGTGACCGACGCCGAGCCCACAGACGAGACCCGCACGCTCGCCGCCGAATACAAGAAGCTGCTGCTCGCCATGCTGCAGCGCCGCGAGGCCTGGCAGATCGTCGACGTGGTCAACAAGCTGACCGATCCGTCGGCGCTGGCCGACACGGCCGGCTACGCGTCATACCTGACCGACGTGCAGAAGCGTCAGCTGCTGGAGACCGAGGACGTCACCCAGCGGCTGCAGGCGCTGATCGACTGGACCGGCGACCACCTGGCCGAGGTCGAGGTCAACGACAAGATCGCCGACGACGTCCGCGAGGGCATGGAGAAGACGCAGAAGGAATTCCTGCTGCGTCAGCAGCTCGCCGCGATCCGCAAGGAACTCGGCGAGGGCGAGCCCGACGGCTCCGACGACTACCGGGCCCGCGTCGAGGCCGCCGACCTGCCCGAGAAGGTGCGCGAGGCCGCGATGCGCGAGGTCGGCAAGCTGGAACGTTCCAGCGAGCAGAGCCCCGAGGGCGGCTGGATCCGTACCTGGCTGGACACCGTGCTGGACCTGCCGTGGAACGTCACGCACCGAGGACTCGACCGACCTGAAGGCGGCCCGCGAGATCCTCGACGCCGACCACCACGGGCTGGACGACGTCAAGGACCGCATCGTCGAGTACCTGGCCGTGCGGGCCCGTCGCGCCCAGCGCGGGCTGCAGGTCGTCGGCGGGCGTGGCTCCGGCGCCGTGATGGTGCTGGCGGGCCCTCCCGGTGTCGGCAAGACGTCGCTGGGCGAGAGCGTGGCGCGGGCGCTGGGCCGCAAGTTCGTTCGCGTCGCCCTCGGCGGCGTGCGCGACGAGGCCGAGATCCGCGGTCACCGGCGCACCTACGTCGGCGCGCTGCCCGGCCGCATCGTGCGGGCCATCGGCGAGGCGGGTTCGATGAACCCCGTCGTGCTGCTTGACGAGATCGACAAGGTGGGCTCGGACTACCGCGGCGATCCGAGCGCGGCGCTGCTGGAGGTCCTGGACCCGGCGCAGAACCACACGTTCCGCGACCACTACCTGGACCTGGATCTCGACCTGTCCGACGTGGTGTTCCTGGCCACCGCCAACGTGATCGAGAACATCCCGTCGGCGCTGCTGGACCGGATGGAGCTGGTGCAGATCGACGGCTACACCGAGGACGACAAGGTCGCCATCGCGCGCGACTTCCTGCTGCCGCGGCAGCGGGATCGCGCGGCGCTGACCGCCGACGAGGTCACGGTGACCGACGACGCGCTGCGCAAGATCGCCGCGGACTACACCCGCGAGCCGGGCATGCGGCAGTTCGAGCGGCTGCTGGCGAAGGCGTTGCGCAAGGCGACCACCAAGCTGCGGCCGATGGAGCCGGCGTCTTGTGATCGACGAGCCGGATCTGGTTGGCTACCTGGGCCGTCCGCGCTTCACGCCGGAGTCGGAGGAGCGCACGGCGGTGCCGGGCGTGGCGACCGGCCTGGCCGTCACCGGCCTCGGCGGCGACGTGCTCTTCATCGAGGCGGGCGCCAACGACGGCGAAGCCGGGTCTGCAGTTGACCGGTCAGCTGGGTGACGTGATGAAGGAGTCCGCGCAGATCGCGCTGTCCTACGTGCGGGCGCACGCCGAGCAGTTGGGCGTCGACCCCGAGGCGCTGGACCGCCAGATCCACGTGCACGTGCCCGCGGGCGCCGTGCCCGAAGGACGGCCCGTCGGCCGGCGTCACGATGGTCACCGCGCTGGTGTCGATGGCCACCGGACGCAAGGTCCGCGGCGACGTCGGCATGACCGGCGAGGTCACGCTGAACGGCCGGGTGCTGCCGATCGGCGGGGTGAAGCAGAAGCTGCTGGCCGCGCAACGGGCCGGGCTGACAACGGTGTTCATCCCGCAGCGCAACGAGCCCGACCTGGACGACGTCCCGGCCGAGGTGCTCGAGGCGCTGGACGTCAAGCCGATGACCGACGTCGCCGAGATCGTCGCCCAGGCGTTGGAGCCGGTCAGCGAATCGGTGACCGTCGCGGCCTGACGCCCGTTGACCGCGTCCCCGAGTCGCTATTTGAGTAGCGCTCGCGGGGCGCGGTCCGCTGTCGGGCGCAGCTCGTGAACGAGCGGATACGGGAAGCGGTGGCGCAAGCCGCTTTCGGTGACGAGCTAGAACCTGTCGGTGCGCAGCGATACCGTGACGCATGGCTTACGACCTTGACCTCGCCGATCGTGTTCGCGAGCTGCTCGGCCCGATCCGGGGTGTCGACGAGAAGCGGATGTTCGGTGGCCTGGCATTCCTGATCAACGGCAACATGTCGGTCGCCGTCAGCCGTCAGGGTGGCCTGATGGTCCGGGTACCACCCGACGAGACCGAAAAGCTGCTGACGCGAGCACATGTCAGCCCGATGGTGATGGCAGGCCGCGAAACCCGCGGGTGGATCCGCGTCGATGCGGACGGCGTCAAAACCACCCGGCAGCTGACCAGCTGGGTGACCCGCGGCGCCGACTACGCGCGGAGCCTGCCGCCCAAATAGCAGCACGTTTGCGAACCCCTTGTGCGGGTACGCCCTCACCCATGGACCAGTACGAGCACGTGGTCCGTCGACTGCTGAAATAGGAGCGATCGTGGCTGACTCGAAGACATTCGTCATCATCGGCGGCGGCCTTGCCGGAGCCAAGGCGGCCGAAGCGTTACGTGAGAGCGGTTTCGGCGGAAAAGTTGTGCTGCTGGCCGACGAGGAGCATCTCCCCTACGAACGCCCTCCGCTGTCCAAGGAATTCTTGGCGGGCAAGAAGGCGCTCAGCGACTTCACGGTTCACAAGTCAGAGTGGTACCGCGAGAACAAGATTGAGGTCCGCACCGATTCCGAGGCGGTATCGATCGATCCGTCCGCTCATACCGTCAAGCTCTCCGACGACACCAGCGTCAGCTACGACAAGTTGCTGCTGGCCACCGGTTCGCGATCGCGTTGGCTCTCGATACCGGGCGCCGACTCCACTGGCGTGCACTACCTGCGTAAGTACGACGATGCTGTCAACCTGGACACCACCCTCAAGGAGGGGTCGTCGCTGGCCATCATCGGCGCCGGCTGGATTGGGTTGGAGGTCGCGGCCAGCGCCCGACAGCGTGGCGTCGACGTTACCGTGGTCGAGACCGCCAAGGTTCCGTTGAGCGCCGCGGTCGGCGAAGAAGTCGGCAAGGTGTTCGCCCAACTGCATCGCGACCACGGCGTCGACCTGCGACTCGATGTCGAGGTAAAGGAGGTCACCACCGAAGACGGGAAGGCCACCGGCCTGAAATTGGGCGATGGAACGACGATCACCGCCGACCGGGTTCTGATCGCGGTGGGTGCGCAGCCCAACATCGAAATCGCCGAGCAGGCCGGCCTTTCCACGAAGGACGGCGGCGTGCTCGTCGATGCGTCATTGCAGACCAGCAACCCCGACATATATGCCGTCGGCGATATCGCCGCCGCCGAGAATCCCTTCTACGAAGCGCGAATCCGCACCGAACACTGGGCCAACGCGCAAAAGCAGCCGGCCGTCGCGGTGTCGGGCATGCTCGGCGAGCCCGGCGAATACGCCGAGCTGCCTTACTTTTTCACCGATCAGTACGACCTCGGCATGGAGTACGCCGGCCACGCCCCGGACTATCAGCAGGTGGTGTTTCGCGGTGACAAGAACGCCCGGGAGTTCGTGGCGTTCTGGCTCGACGCCGACAAGCGGGTGCTGGCCGGGATGCAGGTCAACATCTGGGATGCGCTCGACGACATCAAGAACCTGATCCGCAAGAAGGCTCCGGTCGATCCGGACAAATTGGGCGATCCCGAGGTGTCGCTCAGCGACGTGCTCAGCTCACCGTGAAGACATCGGGCAACCGCAGGCCCTGGAACCGCTCACGCTCGGCGCGTCGACGCTTGATCCGTAGTCGTGCATCCGACGGCACCGTCACCGCCTCGTCACAGGTCAGGTAGAAGATCTCGCCGTCGACATCGATGAGCTCGGCATCGACGAACCGAGAGCCGAGTTCGCGCAACGTCTTTCGGAGTTCGTGTGTGAACAGGATCGTCGTGTCGTACGCCACTTCCCGGGATGCCCGCGCACTGGCCGCCATCCGTTCCGGCAGCTTCGCCGCCGACGCATCCGATGGCGTCGGCCGCGGCAGATCGGTCGCGTCACGCCCGGCTTCGACCAGCAGGATCGCGGGGTCGTCACCGATCATCAGGTTGGCGAGTTCGACCTCGCCCCGACCGCGATGTCCGAGCCGGCCGATCGCCGCGGTGAACTCCGCGCCGACCGCCTGCGAGTGAGCCAGGATGCCCGCTAGGTCGCCATCGACTGCCAGCGTGCACAACTCAGGATCGTTGCGGATCAGCGCGGCCAGCGCGGAACTCTGGGCCGCGACGGCGTCACTGTCCAACAGGGCGCCCAGGCCCGCCACGGCGACGTGAACCCCTCGCCGCTCAACCGTCGCGGCGGTGACACCGCTGTCGATCAGCCAGAGACCGGTCAACGCCCAACCCTGATGGATCCGGTCGCGCAATAGGCGGACACGCACCTGCAACTGAGCGTCTTCCAGCGAAGCCAGTTGCGCCGCAGTGAGATACTCGGCAGTCGCCGCCTCCTGGTAGGCCTGGGTGTCGGTTTTCAGGTGCCGCAACAACCTCAGTGCGCGCTTGACCACGACCGCTTTCGCGGTGGCCGAACCCACCAACCCCGCCTGCGGCGGCCGGCCCAGGGGAAACAGCGCCTCGACCATTGAATTGCCAAGCGACGCGCGGACCGTCTCTTCCACGCCCCAACCGGGCAGCTGTTCTGCCCCGATCGCGCTTGCCGACACCCCGACGTACGGGCGATGCCCGAATACTGTCACCGCCCGGCTGCCCCACTCGGCGGTGAAGAACTCGCCGCAGGCCATCACCGAGCCGATCATGCGCGCGGCGGCACGCAAGCCGGCGACCTGCACGTCGAGCGTCATCGGAGTCAACGGACCAGGCAGCGTCTCGGCCAGTGGCGCGGCACTGAACACCGGAAAACGCGGGTCGGCCCGGTCGTCGAACTCGCCCTCCTGATCGTCCGGCGAGGCGGGCTGCAGTGCGGTGCCATCCAGCGGTTCGGCCGGCAGGGCCACTTCGGTGGGTAGCGGCAGGCGGCCGGGAATATCGACCGTGCCTTTGACACCGAACTTGCGGCCTTCCAGCCCGCGACGGGTATCGGCGATGGCTTCGTTTGTGCGCCAACCGAATTCGAATCGCCATGCATCCTGTAGCCCGGTGGGGTCGATGTCGGGCACCAACTCGGGCCAGCTCGGTAACCGCCCGATCCGCGGGCGCGGGCCGGCGGATCGCAGCATGCTGCGTGCGGCGGCGATATCGATGACGTCCGGGTTGACCAGGTCGACCACCCCAGTCCGGTTGGTCGCGACGGCGAACACCACGAAGCGCAGCAGGTCGTCGAAATGCACTACCCGCATCGAGTCGGTCAACGTGTTGCTGTGTACCAGGCTGCCGACCGTCCGGCACGTCATCCAGTCGAGTTGGCGACCCACCGTAGGAGCGATCCGCACGATCAAACTCGGCGCCCAACCGCTGGCCACCAGCGTCTCGGCCTGCTCGTAGAGCGCCGGCGGTCCCGCCGCGGCGGACAGGAAGATCAACCTTGCGCCCCCGCGCGCGGACGCATGCGCTACCCGGACCAGTCCGTCGATCCCGGCGCTGCCGGGCACTCCCGGCTCGATCGGAGCCAGGTGGAGCACCACGTCGGCGGCGTCGGCCAGCCGTAATAAAATCGGGTCGCCGAGCGACGTACAGACGAAGTCCACGTCGGGATGCAGATTTTCGTGCGGATGAGCGGCTACGCCGCTCACCGCGTGACCGGCGGCAACCAGTTGCCGGGCCATTGCACGCCCGAGCAAGCCTGTGACGCCGGTCAGCAAGATCCGCACGCCCGAGCACCTCCACGGCGTCTAGTCGATTGGACGACAATAGTCGCGCGCGGCCATCGCCGGTAGTTTTCAGCTAACCCCGTTAACTCATTGCAATGTCGCGGTTCCGTCCGCATGGACGGTGACCTTGGCGCCGCCGAGGTCCTCCTGAGCCGTCTGCGCGGCGGCGGCCGGGTCGGTGATCACGGCCAACGTGCGATGGTCGTCGGGGGTTCGCACGGCCAGGAAAGCCTTCTCGGGCTGACCTTCCCGGTCGAACGGTGTCGTATAGGCCTCGACGGTGCCCACGCCCTCCCATTGAACCGCAGCCGTTCGAGTCGGCTCCCGGTCGACGGCGGGTTGCACGTCCTCCCAACGGAATTCGGTCTTCGGCGGCTCGGTACCGTAGACCCCGAAGCTGTGTTTGGTCAGGTATCCGCCGTTGGCGGTGACCAGGCCGTGCTTACCGGGGTTCTCGGTCAGCAATCGGGCCATCGTCGCGATCGAATGCGTCACGTAGTTGTTCCACGGCCCACCGGCGAACGTCAGCCCGCCGGTCACGGTCAGCGGGCGGGCCGGGTCGTCGCACGCCAGCCCGAGTTCGTTCGCCGCGACCTGCACCGCGGACGGGAAGCACGAGTAGAGATCGACGTAATCCATGTCGTCGATGCCGAAACCGGCCAACTCCAGTGCGCGTGTCCCGCCGATCCGGACAGAGGGCGATCGGTGCAGTTCGGCCCGCTCGCTGATCGAGTAGCTGTCATGCGCGTCGGTGCCTGCGTAGGGATACACCCAACGATCGGGCGGGATGCCCAGCCGGGTCGCGCCCTCAACCGACGTCAGGATCAGCGCCGCGCCCTGGTCGACCATGTTGTTGGAGTTCATCAGCTTGGTGTAGGGCGTGCTGATCATCCGGTTCGATGGCCCCGGCTGCGAAATCTCTTCTGCCGTAGCCGGTTTACGGATCCAGGCATGTGGGTTCTGCGCCGCGACCTCGCTGAACCGGGCCCACAGCGCACTGATGCGGGCGCGGTGGTCGTCAATTGACTCCGCAGCATTGATCCGCAGCGCCTGCTCGAACATCGGGTAGATGTATGCCGGACGGTCCAGCTTGATGCGGATCTCCGACTCCCCCGCCATCGGCACGTTCTCGTTACTGCCTTCGGGCAGCGGAATCGAGTCGTCCTGTCCGGTGGCCGTCAGCCGCTGGCCCTCAGCCCGGTTCTGGGTACGAGTTCGCCACATTTCCGCGCCCGCCACCAGGACCACGTCGGCGCGGCCCTGCTGGATGTCCACGCATGCCCGGTTGACCAGTGTCTGCGGTACGTTGCCGCCGATGCCGCTGTATTTGGTGGTGAATTTTTCCAGGCCGAGGCGTTGGCCGAGCAACAGTCCCGGGTCGCGGTAGTACACCGAAAGCAGGTTGACCACCCGGATTGAGTCGATCGCCTCCAGCACCCGGGCCTGGGCCGCCTCACGCGTCGCGGCGACGATCAGGTCCACCGGTTCGAGGGTGTTGTCCTGCGCTGGCTCGCGGTGGTTCACCTGGCCGTGCGCAACCAGCACGGGAGTTCTGGGGTTGACGGGCATCAAGCAGAGCCTTCCGCGGTGTCGGTGGATGCGAACAGCACCCCGTCGGTGATGAGTTGCTCGGTGTCTTCGCTGCTCATCCCGAGGATCTTGAGGCAGATCTCGCGAGTGTCCTGCCCGGGCAGCGGAGCGGGCCGCTGTGGGGCCGGCGGGATGTGCCGAAACGGCGCCGGGCCGGTCTCGGCCGGCAGCGCGTTGTCGAACAGCGGATGGGTCATGTCGGTGAACAGCTTTCGCTCACAAAGCTGCGGGTCTTCGAGAATGTCCGGCGGCCGGTTCATCTGCCCGGCCGCGACACCGACCGCTTGGAGCGCGTCGGCGACCTGCGGCGGGGTGCGGTCGCGGGTCCACGCCGAGACCTGCTCGAGCAACTCGTCACGATGTGCCAGTCGCCCGTCGCCGGTCGCGAAGCGCTCGTCATCGGCCAGTCCGAAAATGCTTCTGGCCGAACGCCAGTCGTCGTCGGTGCGGATCGAGATCACGCACCATTCGTCGTCACCCGCGCACGGGAACACCCCGTGGACACTGGTGTCGTCGGCCAACTCGGCGGGTGAGTTCTCGCGCGCTGCATCGGTGACGTAGCGGGCGTCGAGCTGGTTGACCACCGCCTCGGCCTGCGACACGTGCACGCGGGCTCCGACGCCGGTCCTGTCGCGATGGATCAGCGCGGCCAGAGCACCGATCGCGGTGATCCGTCCGACCACGTGGTCAGGGAAAACCGTTGTGGCATCATAGAACTGGTGCCGCAAGCCGGCATCGTCCGATGTCTGGTGTGGGTCCGTCCACAGTCTGCTGACGCCCGCGGTGGCGCGTACCAGCGGCCCGTAGCCCAGCCGATTGCTCCAGGGTCCGCGGTCGCCGAAAGCGCTGCTTTCCGCCAGCACCACGTGCTCGTTCAGCGACTGCAGCTTGTCGTACGGAAAGCCCAGGGCGGCAAGCGTTCCCGGCTTGAAATTGGCGAACACCGCGTCGGCTCCCGCGACCAGCCTGCCGAATACCTGCTTGCCGGCGTCGCTGCGCAGATCGACACCGAAGGCGAGGTTGTTGCGGTGCGTCCAGGCGAAAGATTCGCTCATCGGATCGCCGACCCTGGCCTGGCGCAGCCCGTCGGGGTAGGCCGTGCTTTCGACCTTGATGACCTCGGCGCCGAGATCGCCGAACAACCGGCTCAATTCACCGCCCGCGACGATGATGCCGAGGTCGACGATGCGCACACCGTCAAAGGGACGGGGTCCGGCTTTCGCGGGCGCCTTGATGGTGGCCGGTTCGCCATTCCAGCGCGCGTCGTCGTGACCGGCGTGCGGTGCCGGTGCGCAAAACCCGATGTGCCGCCCGTTGACGGAGTAGTAGCCGGTCGGGATGGTGCTGCGCACCCCGGGGACCAGCTCGGCGTCGGCGACGGCACCCACTTCCTGAAAGTGGTTGGATGCCAGGATCTGCGCGGGGTCGAGGACCGCGGAGATCGCGACACCCTGCGATTGCCCTTCGGCGACAAGTTCTTTCATCGTCTGGCCGGCACACAGTTTCTGGACCAGCAGCCCGATCTGCGGCCAGGCCTTGAAGCGGGCCGCGATCACGTCGTACTTGGGATCTTGGAATTCCGCGGGCTCCCCCAGCCAGCGCCGCAGCCCGTGCCACTGCCGTGGCGACATCACGCACAACCGGACGTAGCCGTCCCGGCACGCGTAGATCGGGTACGCGTCCTGGTTTTTCGGGCGCCCGCGCCAGCGGTCGGGATGCCGGATGCCCGCCGCGGCCTGACCGTGCGCCCCGAACGCCGGGTCGAGCGCCATCACCACCGCCTCGAAGCGCGAGAAGTCGATGTAATCGCCTGTGCTGGAACGTAACCGATGGTAGTAAGCAACCAGCGCCGACCAGGCGGCCTGCACGGCTGCCGTGGCCGAGGCGATGCCGTCCGGCGGCGAGACCGGAGCGCCCACGGTGGGGCCCGACCGCGCCAGCGCTCCGGAGAGGGCGTAAAGCACCGGGTCGCTCGCCCGCCATGATGCGCGCGGGCCCGTCCTGCCGAAGTCGGTGACAGACAGTGTCACCAGTTGCGGGAATCGATCGGCCAGCTCTTCGCACGACGTTCCATACGCGGCGGCCTGGCCGGGGAACCCACTGTCGACGACGATGTCGGCGCCGCCGGCCAGCTCAAGCAGGCGCTCGCGGTCGCCCGAATCCGACGGGTCGAGGATGGTGCTGCGCTTGTTCGCGTTGTGCAGCGCAAAGCGCACGCCGGTGCCACGCAGGCTCGGTCGCAGGCCGCGTGACGGACTGCCGCCGGGGGGCTCGACTTTCAGGACGTCGGCGCCCAGGTCGGCCAGCAGCCGGGTGACCGCATCGCCGTCGTCGTCGCACAGGTCGAGCACCCGCAGCGATGCGAGCAGGTCCTCTGGCATCAGGCCAGCGTAGTTGGCAGGTGTCAAGTTCCCGGCAACCGCCTCGCCAACGCCGGTAGCCTGGTGAGATGTCTGGCTACGAGAGCGCCGCGGTGGACGCACACCCGCTGCTCGCGCAGCTCTCTGCGCTCCACCACTTCCGCATCCAGGTCGACGTGGCGGTCGTCGTGGCGGTGCTCGCGTTGACCAATCTGATCGCGCACTTCACCACCCCCTGGGCGAGCGTCGTGACGGTGCCCGCCGCCGCGGCCGGTCTGGTGGCCTGGCTGCGGGTCAACGGACTCGGCTGGGCCGAACTAGGCCTGGGCCGCGAGCATTGGCGGTCCGGCGCCGTCTACGCGGTCGCCGCCGCCGCTCTGGTGTTCGCGACGATCGCGGTGGGCGCCTTGCTGCCGGTGACCCGGCCGATGTTCATGAACCACCGCTACGCGACGCTGTCCGGCGCGCTGGTGGCCTCGATGATCGTCATTCCGCTACAGACCGTGATTCCCGAGGAGCTGGCGTTCCGCGGGGTGCTGCACGGTGCGCTGAATCGCGCTTGGGGTTTTCGTGGTGTCACGCTGGCCGGTTCGCTGCTGTTCGGGCTGTGGCACATCGCCACCTCGCTGGGAATGACGAGTAGCAACGTCGGCCTCACGCGGGTCCTGGGCGGTGGAGTGGTGGGCATGCTGGCGGGCGTGGCACTCGCGGTGATCGCCACCGCGGCAGCCGGTTTCGTGTTCAGCTGGTTGCGGCGACGCAGCGGCAGTCTGCTGGCGCCGATCGCGTTGCACTGGTCGCTGAACGGCATGGGCGCGCTGGCCGCTGCTCTGGTCTGGCAGCTGTCCAGCTGATTCAGACCAGCAGGACGGCCGCGCCGGAGATGCGGCCCGCGCCGAGGTCCGCCAGCGCCTGATTCGCTTGGCCCAGCGGATATTCCGGCGTCGTCACTGCGATGTGGTGCTGGCCGGCGAAGTCGAGGAAGGCCCGCGCATCGGCGCGGGTGTTCGAAGTCACCGAGCGAATCTCACGCTCCTGGAACAGGTGCCGCTGATAGTTGAGAACGGGGACATCGCTGAGGTGAATGCCCGCGATCGCGAGCGTGCCACCGCGGTCGAGCGCTTCCAGCGCCGGCCGCACCAGATCGCCGACGGGCGCGAATAGGATTGCGGCATCGAGCTTTACCGGTGGCGGGTAGCCGGCACCCTGGGCCGACGCGGCGCCCAGTTCGAGTGCCAACCGTTGGGCCGCGACGCCCCGGGTCATCACGTGCACTTCAGCACCCTGCGCCAGCGCGACCTGCGCGGTGATGTGCGCGCTGCCGCCAAAGCCGTACAGCCCCAGCCGCCCACCGGGTGGAAGCGCCGCGCGCTGGAGCGACCGGTAGCCGATGATGCCGGCGCACAGCAGCGGCGCCAGCTCGCAGTCGCTGTAGCCGCTCGGCAGATGGTGGGCGAAAGCCGCTGGCACCGTGGCAAATTCCGCGTAGCCGCCGTCGGCATCCCATCCGGTATATCGCGAGTTCGGGCACAGGTTCTCGTCGCCTCGCCGGCAATAGCTGCACAGCCCGCAGGTATGCCGCAGCCAAGCGATCCCGACCCGATCGCCGACCCGGAACCCCTGGCCTGCGTCGGGGCCTACCTCGATCACCTCGCCCACCACTTCGTGGCCCGGTGTCACGCGCTCGCGGTGAACCGGAAGATCACCCTCAGTGACGTGCAGGTCGGTGCGGCACACACCGCATGCGCGAACGGCAACCAGCAACTCCGACGGCCCGGGCCTGTGGGATGTCCCGGGTGACATATTCCAGCGGTCCGGTACTGACCGGGCCAGGACGAGCGACCTGCCAGGCGTGCATGGTGGCCGGCGTCATCCAATCAGCAGTTATCGCAACCTAATTGCGCGCCCTGGCAACCTTGTAAATAAACAGCAGTAGCACGGCGCCGACCAGCGCACCGAGGAACGAGTGGTTGATCGGCGGCGTGACGGTGAATTTATGTGGGGGGAAGACGACGCTGCCCAGCGTGCCGCCGACGTAGGCGCCCACAATCCCGAGCAGCGAGGTGGCGATGAGGCCCAGCGGCTGACTGCCGGGAACAATCAGTCGTGCAACGAGGCCGACGATCAGGCCGAGGATGAGCATCCAGATGACGTGCATAATCACGACCGGCTCCTAGCGTATTTATTTTTATGCAGCCCACTGCCGGACTGTCTCGGGTGTACGACATCAGCCTAACGAGCGGAGCGCACGTCAGGCCATGTTCGGCGTAGAGCCGGCTACGTGGCCACCGTGCCGGGCGCAGGTGCCGGGCCGTTGTTGCCGCCGGCCGGCTGTCCCGGCGGGGCGGGTGCGGGAGCCGGAGCACCCGGGGCCGGAGCGGAGCACCCGGGGCCGGAGCCGGAGCACCCGGGGCCGGAGCCGGAGCACCCGGGGCCGCCGGAGCGGAGCCCCGGGGCCGGAGCGGGTCCCGGAGGCGGAGCGCCGGGAGCGGGACCCGGACCAGGCGCCGCGGCGAGCGGCCGGACCGACTCGGCGAGCGTCTTGGCGCCGGCCTTGTCCACCGGGTTGTTGCCGGTGCCAAGCCACACCACGAACCAGCGCTGGGTCGGCGCTCCCGCCGGGCCTGGCGGGCTGATCACGCCGGCCCAGATCTGGCCGTTGGGCTTGCTGGCATCGCTGAACTTCACTTCGTAGTACGACGCTCCGCCGGCGGTGCCGTTGGCGCCCAGCGGGATGGTCTCCTGGTTCAGCCGGGTGCCGGGGTAAGGCATGAAGAACTCACCCATGTCCGATGCCAGCCGGGCGGCTGCCTTCGCGTTGTCGGGCTCGGCGCTGGCGTACAGCTTCTGGTCGAGCTTGCCGAGCACCACGCGGGTGTCGTTGGCGACCGGTGGCGGCTGACCGGGGGTTGGCGCGCCGGAGATCTTGCTGAGTAGCGCCGAACCGTAGTCCAGGTGGGTCGCGTCGGATTCCACCCAGCCCGCGGGCAGGACGTAGCTGAACCCACCGACTGGGTTGTCGATCCGCCCGGCGTTGGGGTCGACCGGGGGCGGCGGAACGTTGGGGTCGGCTACGGGCGGCACCCCGAGCGGGGCTGGCGGCGGGACGGCGGGACCACCAGGGCCCGGAACAGCGTCGGGCGCGGCCGGAGGCGCGACGGGAGGCGCGGGCGCCGGGGCGGGCGCTCCGGGGGCGGGCGCCGCGGGGCCGGGCGGCGGCGGCACCGGGTCGGCGCCGGCAACCCCGGGCAAGGCGAACGCGATCGCTCCCGCACCTCCGACCGCGGCGATTACGCGGGTCAGGCGGCGGTTCTTGGGCCGTGTCGAATTGCGGTCCACCTCATTCATGCGCAAAAAACTACCGTGTTACACCCGTGACGCAAGGGTGAATTGCCGACGTTTCAGTCGATATTTGGCCTTTCCGGGACGCGGCAGGCCGGCGAAACCCGCAGCTCAGTCCGCCGGGGGTTGTTCTGGTGACGATTCGCTAACACCGGCGGCGTCGGGCGCGTCTCGGCTCAGGGGCTGTCGAAGCCCGACTGACTCAGCACTCGCTGGCCCGTTGGGCCGGTAACCAGGTCGACGAACTTCTGCGCCAGTGCCGACTGGGCCGCCTTCTTGACGACGACGATCGGGTAGACGTTCACGGCTTCGCCCGACTCCGGAAAGCGGATGGTATCCACTTTGTCTCCCGCCTTGTGCGCGTCGTCGTGGTAGACCAGCCCCGCATCGGCCTCTCCGCCGGTGACTTTGGCCAGCACCGCGGCCCCGATTGGCTCTTCACTCACCGGCGTGAAGTGCACGCCGGTGCTGTCGGCGATGTGTTGCGCCGCCACTCCGCAGGGCGCGGCCGCCTGGCACACCGCGACGCGGACGTCTGGATTGGCCAGATCTGCGAACGAGTGGACCTGCTTGGGATCACCCGGAGCGGTGACGATCGCCAACCTGTCGGTGGCGAAGTTGACGGGGTCTCCACTGGCTAGGTCAGCCTTGATCACCGTGTCCATCTGAGCGGTGTCGGCGGAAGCGAACACGTCAGCACTGGCGCCCCGGCTCAGCTTGTTGGCCAGTTCGGCCGAGGTCGCAAAGTCGAAATCGACTGTGGCGCCTGGGTTGTCGGTCTGAAACTTGCCGGCGAGCAGAGTGAAGGCCGGCTTGAGCGGGGCCGCGGCGAACACCATGATCGACGTCGCCGCTGTGTGAACCGAAGCCGACGTCGCCGGCGCCGGCGACGGCGCGCGACCGCAGGCGACGACCGCGAAGGCCACTGCCGACACCAGCAACCCGGTTGCGCCAAAGGTGCCGACTCGGGCTCTCACGATGCCCAGCGTTGTCCAAACAGAGACCCGGTCGTGCCGGATTCGGAGTTTCATATCTAGCTACCGTCCAGTAACATAAGGAAACGTTAATGCCATACACGCCCTGAAATCCCAGGGTCCGGCGTTGCGGTGTGTCACCATCGAAGCATCGGATGACCGTTGCTCGAGGCGGAACCCGCGGCTGCTCATTACGAGCCGGCACCTGGATTCAATGCTGAATACAAGGAGGTCACGGCGGTGGAGGTACTGGTCACCGGAGGCGACACCGAACTGGGTCGCGCCGTTGCTGAAGGGTTTCACAACGACGGCCACACGGTCACGCTGCTCGGCGCGCGCCGCGACGAACTCGAAGTAGCAGCCAAGGAGATCGAGGCGGACGCGATCGTCTGCGACATCACCAACCCCGGCGCTCTGGCGGAGGTGCGTCACCTGTTCCCGCACCACCTGGACACGGTCGTCAACGTTCCGGCGCCGCGCTGGAACTCCGGTGACCCGCGTGCCTACTCGCTGTCGGACCTGGCGTCCGCCTGGCGCACCTCGCTGGACGACACGGTGCTCTCCGCCGTGCTGACCCTCGAGACGGTCGGTGACCACCTGCGGTCCGGCGGAGCGATCATCAGCATCGTGCCGGAGAACCCGCGCCCGGGCAGCGCGGAGGCCGCGATCAAGGCCGCCCTCGCCAGCTGGGTCGCCGGCCAGGCGACGGTCTTCGGCACGCGTGGCATCACTGTCAACGCGGTCGCTGCCGGACGCAGCGCGCAACCCGGTTACGACGGCCTCTCCAGCACGCCGCCGTCGGTCGCCGCCGAGATCGCCCGGATGTCGCTGTTTCTCACCAGCGGCGCCGCTCGGCACATCACCGGACAGGTGTTGCACGTCAGTCACGGCGCCCTGACACAGTTCGCCTAAACGCAATTCGCTGAGCGCGTGATTCGCGGCGGCGACCTTCGCTGCCGCGCGCCGGTCACTATGGTGGAGTTTGTGACCATCCGACTTGGCTTCCAAATTCCCAACTTTTCCTACGGCACCGGCGTCGAACAACTTTTCCCAACCGTAATCGCGCAGGCTCGCGAGGCCGAATCAGCCGGATTTGACTCGGTTTTCGTGATGGACCACTTCTATCAGCTGCCGATGCTCGGCTCTCCGGATCAGCCGATGCTCGAGGCGTACACGGCCCTCGGGGCGCTCGCGACGGCGACCGAGCGGGTCCAGCTGGGCACCCTGGTCACGGGCAACACATACCGGAATCCCACCCTGCTGGCCAAGGCCATCACCACCCTCGACGTGGTCAGTGCGGGCCGCGCGATTCTGGGCATCGGCGCCGGCTGGTTCGAGCTCGAACACGACGAACTCGGCTTCGAGTTCGGCACCTTCACCGACCGGTTCAACCGACTCAACGAGTCGCTCGAGATCATCCTGCCGATGCTCAAGGGTGAGCGACCGACCTTCTCGGGCAAGTGGTATCGCGCCCAGAATGCGTTGGCCAATCCGCGCTATCGCGACCACATCCCGTTGATGATCGGCGGGAGCGGTGAGAAGAAAACGATCCCCCTGGCGGCCCGGCACTTCGACCACCTCAACGTCATCGCCGGCTTCGATCAACTGGCGGGCAAGGTCAAGGTCGCCCAGGAGCGCTGCGAAGAGATCGACCGTGACCCCGCGACGCTCGAGACCAGCATGCTGGTGACCGTGTTGCTCGACGACAACGTGAAGCCCGACCAAATTCCCGACGAGATGGGCGGACGCATGCTGGCGGGAAGCGCCGAGTTCATCGCCGAGCAGGTCCAGGCCAGGGTGCTGGACGCCGGGATCGACGGCGTGATCGTCAACATGCCGTTCTACACGCCCGGCATCATCGCCGCGGTCGGTGACGCGCTGCGCCCGTTGTTCGGTCTGCACAAGGCGTAGCCGGGTGCGTCACGTGCAGTGACGCGGGTGTGGGCGATCACACGCCGTTTACGTCGAAAATGGCAGGTCCGGGCGACTATCGTGGACCTGAACCCAGTCGCCGCTGAGGAGCAACCACGCCATGAACGCCCACCCCGAAGACACTGCGAAGAATCGTCGACAC
Organism: uncultured Actinomycetota bacterium; assembly: GCA_963822655.1. Lineage (GTDB taxonomy): Bacteria > Actinomycetota > Actinomycetes > Mycobacteriales > Mycobacteriaceae > Mycobacterium. Next base: position 863,491 of record CAWGIJ010000004.1, on the reverse strand, counting down.
CGGGTGGTCGTCATCGGATCCGGATTCGGCGGATTGAACGCGGTCAAGAAGCTCAAGCGGGCGAACGTCGACATCAAGTTGATTGCTCGTACGACCCACCACCTGTTCCAGCCGATGCTGTACCAGGTGGCGACCGGCATCGTTGCCGAAGGTGCGATCGCTCCCCCGACCCGGATGATTTTGCGCGGCCAGCACAACGCCCAGGTTCTACTCGGCGATGTCACGCACATCGACTTGAGGGGCAAGTTCGTCGTCTCGGAGTTGCTCGGCCACAGCTACGAAACTCCTTTTGACAGTTTGATCATCGCGGCCGGCGCGGGTCAGTCGTACTTCGGCAACGACCACTTCGCCGAGTACGCACCCGGCATGAAGTCGATTGACGACGCGCTAGAGCTGCGCGGCCGCATCATGAGTGCGTTCGAGGCCGCCGAGCGGTCCAGCGATCCGGAGCGCCGTAAAAAGCTGCTGACGTTCACCGTCGTGGGCGCGGGACCGACCGGCGTCGAAATGGCCGGCCAGATCGCCGAACTCGCCGACTTCACGCTCAAAGGCGCTTACCGCCATATTGATTCGACGAAGGCGCGGGTCATCCTGCTCGATGCTGCTCCGGCGGTGTTGCCGCCGATGGGCGAGAATCTCGGCAAGAAGGCCGCCGCGCGGTTGGAGAAGATGGGTGTCGAAATCCAGCTCGGCGCCATGGTCACCGACGTCGACCGTGACGGTATTACGGTCAAGGACTCCGACGGCACCACCCGTCGCATCGAATCAGCGTGCAAGGTGTGGTCTGCAGGCGTTTCCGCAAGCCCCATCGGCCGCGACCTGGCCCGCCAGTCCGGCGTCGAGCTCGACCGTGCCGGCCGAGTAAAGGTGTTGCAGGACTTGTCGATTCCGGGTTACCCCAGCGTGTTCGTGGTCGGCGACATGGCCGCTGTCGACGACGTGCCCGGTGTCGCGCAGGGCGCCATCCAGGGCGGCAAGTACGCGGCCGGCTTGATCAAGGCCGAGCTGGCCGGCGCCGATCCGGCACGGCGCGAGCCGTTCCAGTACTTCGACAAGGGCTCGATGGCCGCGGTGTCGCGGTACTACGCCGTCGTAAAGATCGGCCCGGTCGAATTCGGCGGTATCATCGGCTGGTTCGCCTGGCTGTTGCTGCACCTGGTCTATCTGATCGGTTTCAAGAACAAGGTCACCACCGTGTTGTCGTGGATCGTGACGTTCCTGAGCGGTCGGCGGGGCCAGCTCACGATCACCGAGCAGCAGGCCTTTGCCCGCACGCGACTCGAACAGCTGGCGGTCCTGGCGGCCGAGGCGCACGAGGGCGAGACGGCGAAAGCCGCCAGTTAGCTTGCGGCTTCGAGATTTTGCAACCGCACCTGGCCGCGGGCGATCAGTCGCTCGTCGGAGTCGACGATGGTGACCTGCCACAGTTGCTGACGGCGCCCGCGATGGATCGGTATCGCGGTCCCGTACACCATTCCGCTGCCGATGGCTCGAAGGAAGTCGGTGTTGTTGTTGACACCGACGACCGATCCTTCGCCGCCCTGGGCGGCCAGCCAGGTGTACGCGGCGATGCTGGCCAGGCTCTCCACCATCGCGCAGTAGACGCCGCCGTGCGCGATACCCATCGGTTGCAACAGCTTGGGAACGACCTCCAGTTGCGCGCGCGTCCGGTCCGGAGTGATCTCGGTGAACTCCAGTCCTAACTGGTTGTCAAACGGCGCTTCTGGCATCGGCTCCATGCTTGTAGTGTCTACCGGCCGACGAACACCCGGGCCGTCCGGGGTGCGGCACATAGGTGCGGACCTCGCCGTCAATCCGTTACTTCTCGCTACCGGTGGTTGACCCAAAGTCTCGCGCAGCGCACTGGCATACTTGCCACCTGTGACAGGCGGCCTCAGGCAATACGTGAAACCCCTTGGTAGTTATTCATGGTTCAAGTTGATCGTGAACAAGTACTGGTATCCCTTCGTCACCCGCAGATGGGATCAGGATGACGTCGTCTTTCTGAACTGGGGTTACGAGGAGGACCCGCCGATGGGCCTGCCGTTGTCTCCCGAGGACGAGAAGAACCGGTTCTGCATTCAGCTCTATCACCGCACCGCGACGCAGACGGACCTCGCCGGTAAGAAGGTGTTGGAGCCCAGCTGCGGTCACGGCGGCGGCGGGGCCTACCTGATGAAAACGCTTCGCCCGGCCGAGTACACCGGCCTGGACTTCAACCCCGACGGCGTTGCGTTCGCCAAGCGCCGCTATCCCCTGCCGGGTCTGGACTTCGTACACGGCGATGCCGAGAACCTGCCGTTCCCCGACGAGTCGTTCGACGCGGTACTCAACGTCGAGGCCTCGCACAGCTACCCGCATTTCGACCGGTTCCTTAAAGAAATGGTGCGGGTGCTGCGCCCCGGCGGGCACTTCCTGTACGTCGACTTCCGCGGGTTCCTCGAATACGACGAATGGGACGCCGCACTGGCCGCCCTGCCGCTGCGGATGGAGTCGAAGCGGGAGATCAACGCCGACGTGCTGCGCGGTCTGGACAACAACTCGGGCCGCTACCTCGAATTGGTCGGCACCCGGCTGCCGGTGCTCCTGCGCCCCATCGGCAAGCTGTTCGCCGGCACGCCAGACACGTTGATGTACAAGGAATTGCAGCGCGGTCGCGTGTCCTATCGGATGTATCACTTCATCAAAGACTGACGCGCAACGCGCCATATCCTTCGAACACCAGCGAGCCCCGTGCACATGTGCACGGGGCTCGCCGTATCGAGAGACCGGGGGTCACTGCAGCCCTCAGGACACCGTCTCGGTCATTTATCGCTCGACGCCAAAAGCATAGGCAAGGCTGCCCTAATTTCGCAAGAGTCTCCCCTCAAGCGTGTCCGCCCCGTCGAGAGGCCGCGAACCGGCAGACCGAAGCCGACTAGAGCATCAAGCACGGCCTGACCACGCCGCATCGCGGCGAGTTCATCGGTGCCGGCCAGTTGCGGCACCTGTGTCGCCGACGCGACCACCATCGAACCGACGATGTGCCACATCGCGGCGATCGACAGCGCGCCACCGCTAACCACATGGAGCTTGGCGAACAGCGGCTCCAGCGTGCGGTGGCAGCGGTGCGCCACCCACGTGGTCAGCGCCGCTTCGCTCGGCAGCCGCACCACGCCGCCGGCGAGGCCCTCATCGGCACACGGGTCATCGGGCAACACACGCACCGTCGGGTCGACCACGCCGGCCCAGTCGATGACGCCGTCGGAGTCGACATGCACCCAGAGGTTTTCCAGGCCGGTGTCCCACGCACGGGCTTCCAGCACCACCAGCGCAACCACTCGGCCAATCACCGTATGAGTCAGCGTCGCCGCCAACTGCTTTGCGGCGCTTCGGCGGTCCATGTCGACCGCCGCCACGTCGAACATGGCCCTCAGCCGATCGGTGGTCAGCGCCGATGCCAGCGGCCACCACCGGCGCACCGAAACATCCTCCAGTACTGCGACGCCGTAGACGCGGGGACACTGCGGATACAGCTCGCGCAACCGGCGGCTGGATTCATGCAGCGGAAGCACGCGGGCAATGTCCATCGCCGCGATCAGCGGGTCGTCGATCGTGATCGTCACGGTCACCTCCTGTTGTAAGGTTAGCCTAACCATATGATCGACTTCGACTCAGTGGGGATCTCCACCGAAGCGCCGACTCTCGGCGGCCGGTGGCATGCCGTCCAGAGCGGAGGTACGACCGTCGGTAGTAAGCGCGAGTACTCTGGCGGCATTGCACAGGAGATGAGCGAACATGGCTAAGCTGACGCGGCTCGGGGACCTCGAGCGTGCGGTGATGGATCATTTGTGGTCCGCCCCCCACCCGCAGACCGTCCGCCAGGTGCACGAAGCGCTGTCCGAGCAGCGCGACCTGGCCTATACGACGGTGATGACCGTGCTGCAGCGGCTGGCCAAGAAGAACCTGGTCTCCCAGATCCGCGACGACCGCGCACACCAATATGCGCCGGTCCACGGTCGCGATGAGCTGGTCGCGGGATTGATGGTCGATGTACTCGACCAGGTCGCGGACACCGGAAGCCGGCAAGCCGCTCTCGTGCACTTCGTCGAGCGCGTCGGCGCCGACGAAGCCGAGGCGCTGCGGCGCGCACTGGACGAATTGGAATCAAGCCATCGGAAACCGTTGTCTGGTGGCGCGCGGCCGGAGGACTGAGAGACACTAGAAATATGTCTGGGCTGGCGTTCACCGTACTTGCGGTGATGCTGGTCGGCCCGATCCCCGCTCTGCTGGCCCGCGCGACATGGCCGCTGCGCGCACCGCGCGCCGCGATGGTGCTCTGGCAGGCGATCGCCGTGGCCGCGGTGCTCTCTGCATTCAGCGCCGGTATCGCCATCGCCAGCCGGCTCTTCGTACCCGGGGCCGATGGGCGCCCGACCGCGAGCCCGGCCGCCGAGATCGGACGACTCGGCTGGCCGCTGTGGCTGGTCGACATCGGAGTCTTCGGGCTCACATTGCTGATTGGCGCCCGGCTGTTCGTCGCGGTCGTGCGGGTGGCCGTCGCCACCCGGCGGCGGCGGGCCCACCACCGCATGCTGGTCGACCTGCTGGGCCTGTCGCCCGACGCGGTGGCCGCCCGGGCCAGCGCCCGCGGACGGGACCTACGGGTGCTGGAGGTCGCGCAACCGCTGGCCTACTGCCTGCCGGGGGTGCGCAGTCGCGTCGTGGTCAGCGAGGGAACCCTGGACTCGCTCGCCGAGGACGAGGTTGCCGCGATCCTGCGGCACGAGCGCGCCCATCTGCGTGCCCGCCACGATCTGGTACTCGAGGCGTTCACCGCGGCGCACGCCGCATTCCCCCGATTCGTACGCAGCGCAAGCGCTTTGGATGCCGTCCAACTGCTGGCCGAGCTGCTCGCCGACGATGCGGCGGTCCGGGTCGCGGGCCGCGCTCCCCTGGCCCGCGCTCTGGTGGCGTGCGCGTCGGGCCGCGCCCCGATGGGGGCCCTGGCCGCCGGCGGCGCGCACACGTTGCTGCGGGTGCGACGGCTGTCCGGCAGCGGCAACAGCCCGTGGGTGGCGACCGCCGCCTACCTTGCCGCGGCAGCGGTATTGGTCGTGCCGACCATTGCGCTGGCTATCCCCTGGCTTACCGAGCTGCACCGATTGTTCACCGCTGTCTAACCCGGCGACCGGTCGCGGACTCCGGTACGGCGATACTTTGCAGAGGCACGAATCCCGCTGTGCCACAGTGTTCGGTGCAGGGCTATGGCTGGCTGTCACCAATTGAGAGGCGCACACATGAGCTCGTCGGAAGCAAAGACCGGGACCGCGCAGATCGGCGTCACAGGCCTGGCGGTAATGGGCTCCAACCTCGCCCGTAATTTCGCCCACCACGGCTACACCGTTGCGCTGCACAACCGGTCGATCGCCAAGACCGACGCGCTGCTCAAGGAGCATGGCGACGAGGGCAACTTCGTCCGCTCGGAGAGCATCGTGGAATTCCTCAACGCGCTGGAGAAGCCGCGACGGGTGATCATCATGGTCAAGGCCGGCGACCCGACCGACGCGGTGATCGACGAACTCGCCGATGCGATGGAAGATGGCGACATCATCATCGACGGCGGCAACGCCCTCTACACCGACACCATCCGTCGCGAGAAGGCGATGCGCGAGCGCGGACTGCATTTCGTGGGCGCCGGCATCTCGGGCGGTGAAGAGGGCGCACTCAAGGGCCCGTCGATCATGCCCGGCGGACCCGCCGAGTCGTACAAATCGCTGGGCCCGCTGCTGGAAGAGATCTCCGCGCACGTCGACGGCGTCCCGTGCTGCACCCACATCGGCCCCGACGGCGCCGGGCACTTCGTGAAGATGGTGCACAACGGCATCGAATACTCCGACATGCAGCTCATCGGCGAGGCCTACCAGTTGCTGCGCGACGCGCTCGGCAAGACCGCGCCCGAGATCGCCGACGCGTTCGCCGAGTGGAACAAGGGCGACCTGGACAGCTTCCTGATCGAGATCACCGCCGAGGTGCTGCGCCAGACGGACGCCAAGACCGGCAACCCACTGGTCGATGTCATCGTCGACGAGGCCGAGCAGAAGGGCACCGGCCGCTGGACGGTGAAGTCTGCGCTCGACCTCGGTGTGCCGGTGACCGGTATCGCCGAGGCGGTATTCGCCCGCGCGCTCTCCGGCTCAGTACCCCAGCGCAAGGCGACCACCGGCCTGGCCTCCGGCGAACTCGGCCAGAAGCCAAGCGATGCACAGCAATTCATCGACGACGTGAGCAAGGCGCTGTACGCGTCGAAGATCATCGCCTACGCGCAGGGCTTCAACCAGATCCAGGCCGGCAGCGCCGAGTACGACTGGGGCATCACGCCGGGCGACATGGCGACCATCTGGCGCGGCGGCTGCATCATCCGGGCCAAGTTCCTGAACCGGATCAAGGAGGCTTTCGACGAGAACCCCGACCTGCCTACGCTGATCGCCGCGCCCTACTTCCGCGACGCGATCGAGTCAGGGATCGACAGTTGGCGTCGGGTCGTGGTGACGGCCACGCAACTGGGTATCCCCATTCCGGGCTTCGCCTCGGCGTTGTCCTACTACGACGCACTGCGCACCGAACGACTGCCCGCGGCGCTCACCCAGGGGCTGCGGGACTTCTTCGGCGCCCACACCTATGGACGGATTGATGAGGACCCGAGCAAGAAGTTCCACACCCTCTGGAGCGGCGACCGCAGCGAAGTGCCTGCCTAGCGGGGCCCGATGAAATTCCTGGAGGGGCATCGCCCCGCCTACGACTTGACGTACGACGACGTCTTCATCGTGCCGAACCACTCGGATGTGGCGTCCCGCTTCGATGTCGACCTGTCCACCAACGATGGGTCCGGCACCACCATCCCGGTGGTGGTGGCCAACATGACCTCGGTGGCGGGCCGTCGGATGGCCGAGACAATCGCCCGCCGCGGCGGGATTGTCGTTCTGCCGCAAGACCTTCCGATCACCGCAGTGCAGCAGACGGTGGAGTTCGTCAAGAGCCGCGACCTGGTGGTCGACACCCCGGTGACCCTGGAGCCCGACGACTCGGTGTCCGACGCGCTGGCGCTGATATCCAAGCGGGCGCACGGGGCCGCGGTCGTGACGTTCGAGGGACGCCCGGTCGGGCTGATCACCGAATCGTGCTGCGACGGCGTCGACCGCTTCGCACGGGTGCGCGACATCGCGATCACCGACTTCGTCAAAGCTCCGGTGGGAACCGATCCGCGAGACGTTTTCAATCTGCTCGAGCACGCCTCGGTCGACGTCGCGGTGATGACCGCCGCCGACGACACGCTGGCCGGCGTGCTGACCCGAACCGGGGCGATTCGTGCCGGCATCTACTCCCCTGCCGTCGACACGCACGGCCGGTTGCGTGTCGCGGCGGCGGTCGGCATCAACGGAGACGTGGTCGCCAAGGCGCAGGGGGTGGCCGAGGCCGGCGTCGACCTCGTGGTCGTCGACACCGCCCATGGTCACCAGGTCAAGGCCATGGACGCGATCAAGTCGATCGCGTCGCTGGACCTGGGTGTGCCACTGGTCGCGGGCAACGTGGTGTCGGCGGAAGGGACCCGCGACCTGGTCAACGCCGGCGCGTCGATCGTCAAGGTCGGCGTCGGCCCGGGGGCGATGTGCACCACCCGGATGATGACCGGCGTCGGCCGGCCCCAGTTCTCCGCCGTTCTCGAATGCGCTTCGGCGGCAAGACAACTCGGTGCTCACGTGTGGGCCGACGGCGGCGTGCGACACCCGCGGGACGTGGCGCTGGCGCTGGCGGCCGGCGCGTCCAACGTCATGATCGGGTCGTGGTTCGCGGGTACCTATGAGTCCCCCGGCGACCTGCTGCGCGACCGCGACAACAAGGCCTACAAGGAGAGCTACGGCATGGCGTCCAAACGGGCGGTGGTGGCCCGCACCTCCGCCGACAGCCCCTTCGAGCGTGCCCGCAAGGCGCTGTTCGAGGAAGGCATCTCGACGTCACGGATGGCGCTCGACCCGGCCCGCGGGGGTGTCGAGGACCTGCTCGACCACATCACCTCCGGGGTGCGCAGCACCTGCACCTACGTCGGTGCCGCGACGCTGGCCGAACTCCACGAACGGGTGGTGGTCGGTATCCAGTCCGCCGCAGGCTTCGCCGAGGGACATCCGCTGCCATTCGGGTGGTAAACGTCTCACCTTCGCTACCATCGGGGTTCACTCCCACCGTGGGATACATCGAAGAAGGGGTCACCGTGCCGCAGGCACCCGCGCCATCCGGCGTGCGTGACGCCGACCCAGAGGAGCCTCCTTCTCGAGGAGTGATCGCGATCGCGGGCGAAGCCCGGGTGAAGCGGGTCACGACCGTTGGACGGTGGCCGCGATGAATCTGCTCGTCACCCTGCTCAGCCTGCTGGCAATCGTGCTGCTCACTGCCGGTACCGCGCTGTTCGTCGCCGCTGAATTCTCGCTGACCACGCTCGAACGCAGCACCGTCGAGGCCAACGCCCGGACCGGCGGGCGCCGGGACCGATACGTACAGCGCGCGCACCGCAGCTTGTCCTTCCAACTGTCTGGAGCGCAGCTGGGCATCTCGATCACCACGCTGATCACCGGTTATCTGACCGAGCCGCTGGTGGCAGAGTTGCCCCACCCCGCGCTGGACAGGCTCGGGGTGCCCAACCAGGTCGCTGACGCGGTCATCACCTTCCTGACATTGTTGGTCGTCACGTCGGTGTCGATGATCTTCGGCGAGCTGGTCCCGAAAAACCTTGCGGTGGCTCGTCCGCCGGTGACCGCCCGTGCCGTCGCGGGCGTGCAGCTGCTGTTCTCCTGGCTGATGACAGTGCCGATCCGGCTGACGAACGGCGTAGCGAACTGGATCCTGCGCAAACTGGGCGTCGAGCCGGCCGAGGAGCTGCGGTCGGCCCGCTCGGCGCAGGAGCTGGTGTCCCTGGTGCGCACGTCGGCCCGCAGCGGCTCGTTGGACCCCTCGACCGCGGCCCTGCTGGACCGGTCGCTGCAGTTCGGCGAGCTGACCGCCGAGGAACTGATGACCCCGCGGTCGAAAATCGTTGCGCTACAGGTCGACAACACCGTCGCCGACCTGGTCGAGGCCGCCACCGAGAGCGGCTTTTCCCGCTTCCCCGTGATCGACGGCGACCTCGACGAGACGGTCGGCATCGTGCACGTCAAACAGGTCTTCGCAGTGCCACCCGCCGAGCGCGAACTGACGCTGGTCACCAGCGTCGCGCGGCCGGTCGCGAAGGTGCCCTCGACACTGGACGGCGACGCGCTGATGGGGCAGATCCGCGCCAACGACCTGCAGACCGCGATGGTCGTCGATGAGTACGGCGGCACGGCGGGCATGGTGACGGTCGAGGATCTGATCGAAGAGATCGTCGGCGACGTGCGCGACGAGCACGACGACGCCAGCCAGGATGTGGTGGCTGTCGACAGCGGTTGGCGTGTGGCGGGCCTGCTGCGCATCGACGAGGTCGCCGCCGCGACCGGCTACCACGCCCCCGAGGGTGAATACGAAACGATCGGCGGGCTGGTCATGCAGCAGCTGGGGCGCATTCCGGCGATCGGCGACGAGGTGCAGCTGAACGGATACGAGCACGACGGCCTTCCGCACGCGTCGGCGTGGCGGGCCCGGGTGCTGCGGATGGACGGCCGTCGCATCGACCTGCTCGAACTCAGCCAGCTGCCCGATCTGGCCGACTCCGCCGCTGTGCGAGGCCGCTGATGAACGACCTGTTCGAGTTGCTGGCGACGATCCTGCTGATCGGCGCGAACGCGTTTTTCGTCGCCGCGGAGTTCTCCCTGATTTCCGCGCGGCGCGACCGCCTCGAGGCGCTGGCCGAGCAGGGCCGTTCGGGCGCGTTCACGGTGATCCGGGCCGGCGAGCAGCTACCACTGATGTTCGCCGGCGCGCAGCTCGGTGTGACGGTGTCGTCGATTCTGCTGGGCCGCATCGGCGAACCAGCGGTGGCCGACCTGTTACGGCGCCCGTTCGACCTGCTTGGTAAGTCTCCCGCGCTCCTCAACACCACATCGTTCGTGGCGGCGCTGGCAATCGTCGTGCTGCTGCATCTGTTGCTCGGCGAGATTGTGCCGAAGAACATCGCGATGGCCGGCCCGGAGCGGGCGGCGATGCTGCTGATCCCGCCCTATCTGGTCTACGTGCGGGCGGTTCGCCCCGTCGTCAACTTCTACAGCCGCTGCAACAAGCGGCGTCTTGCGGGTGCTGCGCGTGCACGCCCGCGACGAGCTCGATGTCACAGTCTCGACCGTCGAGCTCAGCGAGATGATCGCCGAGTCGGTGTCGGAGGGACTGCTCGATCGCGAGGAGCACACGCGGCTCACCAGAGCGCTGCAGATCCGCAACCGCACGGTCTCCAACATCTCCGTCCCCGTCGCCGGAATCCAGGCGGTGCCGGTGGCCGCGGCTGGCTCGGGGCCGACGGTCGGAGTCGTCGAAAAAGCTTTGGCTGCAACGGGTTACTCACGCTTTCCGGTGATCGGGGTCGACGGCAGCTTCGTCGGTTACCTGCACATCAAAGATGTGCTGTCGCTGGCCGACGATCCGCAGGCCGTGATCGACTTGTCCCGGGTGCGGCCGCTGCCCCGCGTCTCGGAGTCGCTGAGTGTGCCAGAGGCGCTGGCGCGGATGCGCCGCACCAACAGCCATCTCGCGCTGGTCACCGCAAGCGACGGCGGCGCGGTGGTTGCCATGGTCGCGCTGGAGGATCTCGTGCGCGACCTGGTCGGTGTCGTGCGCGACGGGACGGGACGTGCCTGACGCGAACTGCCGGCTGGACGCTAAGCAGTGGACGGCCCGCGCCCGCGACCACTCCGAGCGGGTCGAGGGATTTCTCGCGCCGCACGCCAAGCGCGCACGGGCCGGCGAGCCGCACCCGGTGTGGGACTTCTTGTTCAGCTATTACAGCCTGCGGCCACGTCAGCTGCGCTGCTGGCACCCCGGCTACGGCGTCTCGCTGGCCGGCAGTGAGGCCATGCGCCGCTACCGGGATCGGCGCGGCTACACAGTCGATGTGTCAGGAGTCACGGTCAGCCGCGAGCACCTGATCAGCCGGCGGGAGACCGTTGGGTTCGTGGCGCGGGTGCTGCGCGCGACCACCGAGCGGCCGCCCCAGTTGAACTGTTTCGGGCTGCACGAGTGGGCGATGGTCTACCGCACCGGCGACGTCCGCCACCACCGGGTTCCACTGCGGCTCGGCGCCGCAGGCACCGACACCGTGGTCGAGGCGGAGATCGCGGGACCATTGCGATGCAGCCACTTTGACGCGTTCCGCTTTTTCAGCGCGGAAGCGACGCCGCGAAACGCGGGCTCACCGACTCGCGCAACGCAACAGGAGTGGGAGCAGCCCGGCTGTTTGCACGCCAACATGGACTTGTACAAGTGGTCCTACAAGTTGAGCCCGCTGATCGATTCCGGGACGCTCCTCGACTGCCTGGAGTTGGCCGCGGCGGCGCGTGAAATCGACATGCGAGCCAGCCCGTACGATCTCAGCGGCTACGGCTACACCCCGATTCCTGTCGAGGACTCGGCAGGCCGAGCCGAGTACGTGCGTTGCCAGAAGGCCATCGCGGCCCGCGCCGAGCCGCTGCGGGCAGCGCTGCTGGCGCGGTGCGACCTACTGCTGCAGGTTGCCGGTGACGAGTAGTCAGGCCGCTGGCCGGTAGGCTGGACGGTGATTTCGATAGGTAAGTCCGGAGGAAAAGATGACTGATCGCGTGTCGGTGGGGAACCTGCGCGTTGCCCAAGTGCTGCATGACTTCGTGAACAACGAGGCTCTGCCCGGCACCGACATAGACCCCGACAGCTTCTGGGCCGGTGTGGACAAGGTCGTCACCGACCTGCAGCCGAAGAACCAGGAGTTGCTGGCCCGCCGCGATCATCTGCAGGCGCAGATCGACAAGTACCACCGCCAGCACGTGATCGAGCCGCTCGACGTCGAGGGGTACCGCGAGTTCCTCACCGAAATCGGTTACCTTCAGCCCGAACCCGCCGATTTCACCATCACGACGGCCGGCGTCGACGACGAGATCACCACGACGGCCGGGCCGCAACTGGTGGTGCCGGTCCTGAACGCCCGCTTCGCGCTGAACGCCTCCAACGCGCGATGGGGCTCGTTGTATGACGCTCTGTACGGCACCGACGTGATCCCGGAAGACGGCGGCGCCGAGAAGGGCACCAGCTACAACCGGGTCCGTGGCGACAAGGTCATCGCTTACGCACGCACATTCCTCGACGAGGCGGTGCCGCTGGCGTCCGGCTCCTGGTCCGATGCGACCGGGCTGAGCGTCGAAGACGATCACCTGAAGGTCGCGACCGGCGACGGTTCCGTCGATCTGGCCAGCCCGGAGAAGTTCCTCGGCTACACCGGTGAGCTCGGCTCCCCCAGCTGGTCGGTGCTGCTGGTCAATCACGGCCTGCACATCGAGATCCTGGTCGACCCGGAGTCGCCCGTCGGCAAGACCGATAAGGCCGGCATCAAGGACGTCGTGCTGGAGTCGGCGATCACCACGATCATGGACTTCGAGGACTCAGTCGCGGCCGTCGACGCTGACGACAAGGTGCTGGGTTACCGCAACTGGCTCGGTCTGAACCGGGGCGACCTGTCCGAAGAGGTCGACAAGGGCGGCAAGACCATCCACCGGGTGCTCAACCAGGACCGCACCTACAAGACGCCGACTGGCGGCGAGCTGACCCTGCCCGGCCGCAGCCTGCTGTTCGTCCGCAACGTCGGCCACCTGATGACCAACGACGCCATCGTCGTGAGCGACGGCAACGGCGCGGAGAACGAGGTGTTCGAGGGCATCCAGGATGCGCTGTTCACCGGGCTGACCGCGATGCACGGTCTCAAAGTCAGCGACGGCAATGGGCCGTTGAGCAACAGCCGCACCGGATCGGTCTACATCGTCAAGCCGAAGATGCACGGGCCCGACGAGGTCGCCTTCACCTGCGAGCTGTTCAGCCGCGTCGAGGATGTCCTCGGCCTGCCGCAGGGCACCCTGAAGGTCGGCATCATGGACGAGGAGCGCCGCACCACGGTCAACCTCAAGGCGTGCATCAAGGCCGCGGCCGACCGGGTGGTGTTCATCAACACCGGCTTCCTGGACCGCACCGGCGATGAGATCCACACGTCGATGGAAGCCGGCCCGATGATCCGCAAGGGTGCGATGAAGACGACCACCTGGATCAAGGCCTACGAGGACAACAACGTCGACACCGGCCTGGCGGCCGGCTTCAAGGGCAAGGCGCAGATCGGCAAGGGCATGTGGGCAATGACCGAGCTGATGGCCGACATGATGGAGCAGAAGATCGGCCAGCCGAAGGCCGGCGCCACCACCGCGTGGGTGCCTTCGCCGACGGCGGCCACACTGCACGCCATGCACTACCACTACGTCGACGTCGCGTCCGTGCAGGAAGAACTCGAAGGCAAGAAGCGCGCCACCATCGACGAGTTGCTGACGGTGCCGCTGGCCAAGGAGCTGGCCTGGGCGCCGGAGGAGATCCGCGAAGAGGTCGACAACAACTGCCAGTCGATCCTGGGCTACGTCGTGCGCTGGATCGACGCGGGTGTCGGCTGCTCCAAGGTGCCGGACATTCACAACGTCGCGCTGATGGAAGACCGTGCCACACTGCGGATTTCCAGCCAGCTCCTGGCCAACTGGCTACGGCATGGCGTCATCACCGAAGAGGACGTGCGCGCTAGCCTGGAGCGGATGGCTCCACTGGTGGACGAGCAGAATGCCGGCGACCCCGGCTACCTGCCGATGGCGCCCAACTTCGACGACAGCATCGCGTTCCTGGCTGCCCAGGAGCTGATTCTGCAGGGCGCGCAACAGCCCAGCGGCTACACCGAGCCGATCCTGCATCGGCGCCGACGCGAGTTCAAGGCTCGCGCTCGTGACTGACGTCGGTGTGGGGAATTAACACCACTCCGATGACTAGCTGCAGGCACCTCCGGCGCTCACGAGAGGACCGGCATGGGTAGGCACAGAGCTCCCGACGACGACGAAGAACCGGTCGACGAACCGTCGGACGACCATCCCGAGCCGGAGGAGTCCGGCGATCCCGGGGAGTATCCGGAACCGCCCGAATTCGCGCGTGACGAGCCGCCGTATCCCGGCTCGTTCTCGGTGCCGCCGTACCGTCCGCCGGACGACTTGGACGACGACTTCCCCGACGGCTCAGGCTTTTTCGACGTCGACGAGCCGGAGGATCAGCGCCGTGGGGAGTTCATTCCGCCGGCGCGTCCCGAGCGCGACCTACCGCCCGTCGGCATCGATCCGCCGGACGACGACTTTCCCGACTTCCCGCGGCGCGATCCGGCGCCCGCGGCAGCGGCGTCGGGCCCGCCGACCGGTGGCCACCGCGTGCTGCCGTCGTTCCGGGGCGGGCACCGCAACGAAGGCGGCCGACGCGGCGTCAGTATCGGCGTGATCGCCGCCCTGGTCTCGGTGGTCGTGGTCGTTGGTGTCGTCATCCTCTGGCGCTTCTTCGGTGACGCCTTGTCCAACCGCTCGCACAACGCGCGCTGCGTGGGCGAGAAGCAACCGGTCGCGGTGATCGCGGATCCGTCGATCTCCGATCAGGTCCAGCATTTCGCCGAGCGATTCAACGCCCAGTCCGCACCGGTCGGCGACCACTGTGTCGCGATCGGTGTGAAATCAGCCGGCTCCGACGCGGTTGTCGACGGTTTCATCGGTAAGTGGCCCGGCGACCTGGGCCAGCGACCAGCCCTGTGGATCCCCGGGAGCTCGGTGTCCGCGGCGCGGCTCACCGCCGCGGCGGGCAAGGAGACGGTCAGCGACAGCCGCTCGCTGGTCAATTCCCCGGTCGTGCTCGCGGTACGACCCGAGCTGCAAAAGGCGCTGGGCGACCAGAAGTGGGCCACGCTGCCCGATCTGCAGACCAAGCCCGACTCGCTGGCCGGCCTGAACCTGCCGTCGTGGGGATCCCTGCGTTTGGCGCTGCCGCTCGGCGGCAACAGCGATGCCGCATTCCTCGCCGGCGAGGCGGTGGCCGCCGCCTCGGTGCCACCCGGCGCCCCACCCACCGACGGCAGCGGAGCCGTCCGCACGCTCATCGGCGGGCAGCCTAAGCTCGCCGACAATTCGCTCGGCGAGGCGATGAATGCGCTGCTCAAGCCCGGTGACGCGGCGAGCGCTCCAGTGCATGCCGTGGTCACCACCGAACAGCAGGTCTTCGCCCGCGGGCAGTCGCAGGCCGACGCCGGCGGCACGCTGAGCGCCTGGCTGCCGCCCGGTGCCGCCGCCGTCGCCGACTACCCGACCGTGCTGCTCAGCGGGTCCTGGTTGTCACAGGAGCAGGTGACGGCGGCCAGCGAGTTCGCCCGCTTCATGCGCAAGCCGGATCAGCTGGCCGAGCTGGCCAAGGCAGGGTTCCGCGCCGAGGGCACCAAGACACCCAAGAGCGACGTCACCAGCTTCCCCGCGCTGTCGTCGACGCTGTCTGTCGGTGACGACGGGTCGCGCGCCGCACTGGCCAACGCCGTGTCGGCCCCCGCCAGCGCGCCGGCGGCGACCATCATGCTCGAGCAGTCGATGACCACCGAGGAAGGCGGCAAGACCCGGCTGGGCAACGTCGTCAGCGCTCTCGAAGACCGGATCAAGGGGCTGGCGCCGAACGCCGTGATCGGTCTGTGGACGTTCGACGGCAAAGAGGGCCGGTCCGAGGTATCGGTTGGCCCACTTGGTGATCAGGTCGACGGCAAACCACGTTCGGAGGAACTCGCGGCGGCGCTGGATCGCCAGCACGCCTCGTCCGGGGGCGCGGTCTCATTCACCACGCTGCGACTGATCTACCAGAACGCGCAGGCTAATTTCCATGCCGGACAGACGAATTCGGTGTTGGTGATCACGAGTGGCCCGCACACGGATCAGAGTCTCGGCGGCCAGGGCCTGCAGGACTTCATCAAGCAGAGCGCCGACCCGGCCAAGCCGGTCGCGGTCAACGTCATCGACTTCGGGTCCGACTCGGACCGGGAGACCTGGGAGGCCGTCGCCAAGCTCTCCGGCGGCGGCTACCAGAACCTGTCGACCTCGGCCTCGCCCGACCTGGCCACCGCGGTGACCAACTTTCTGAGCTAATCGCCGGCACACCATCGACGTCAACACCGACTTGACAAATCTCGTGCCGACGATCGTCCAGGACATCCTTTCCGGGCTGACCAGTGGTGGCCTGCTAGGGGGCCTCTAGCCCGAGGAGCGTCAGGCGAAGGACTCCACCGGAGGGCACGAGCAGACCAGGTTGCGGTCGCCGTAGGCGCCGTCGATGCGGCGTACCGGCGGCCACACCTTGGGCCGGAAATCCTTGCCCAGCGGATAGGCGGCGACCTCGCGGGTGTACGGGTGCTCCCACTTGTCCACCAGCAGGCATTCGGCGGTGTGCGGCGCGCCGCGCAGCGGGTTGTCCTCCACCGCCCACTCGCCGGCGCCGACCTTGTCGATCTCGCCGCGAATCGCGATCATCGCCTCGCAGAAGGCGTCGACCTCGTCGAGGCTCTCGCTCTCGGTAGGCTCGACCATCAACGTGCCCGCCACCGGGAAGCTCATTGTCGGCGCGTGGAAACCGTAGTCTGCCAACCGCTTTGCGACATCTTCGACGGTCACACCAGTCGCCTTGGTGACCGGCCGCAGGTCCAGGATGCATTCGTGGGCAACCATGCCGTTCTCGCCGGTGTACAGCACCGGGTAGTACTCGTCGAGCCGGCGGGCGATGTAGTTGGCCGACGCGATCGCGGTCAGCGACGCTGCCCGCAGACCCGGGGCGCCCATCATCCGGATGTAGGACCAGCTGATCGGCAGGATCGATGCCGAGCCATACGGTGCGGCCGAAACCACCGGGCCGCCAGGCAGTTCCGGCGCATATGGGTGGCCGGGCAGGAACGGCGCCAGATGTGAGCGCGCCGCAACCGGCCCGACACCGGGGCCGCCGCCGCCGTGCGGGATGCAGAAGGTCTTGTGCAGGTTCAGGTGGCTGACGTCGCCGCCGAACTTGCCGGGACGGGCCAGCCCGACCAGCGCGTTCAGGTTGGCGCCGTCGATGTAGACCTGGCCGCCGGCATCGTGCACGGCCGCGCAGACATCGGCGACGTCCTGCTCGTACACGCCGTGCGTGGACGGGTAGGTGATCATCAGCGTCGAGAGCCGATCGGCGTGTTCGCCGACCTTGGCCCGCAGGTCGTCGAGGTCGACGTCGCCGTTCGAACGGCACGCGACCACAACGACTTTCATGCCGGCCAGCGCGGCCGAGGCGGCGTTGGTGCCATGCGCGCTGGACGGGATCAAGCAGATGTTGCGCTCCGATTCACCGCGGCTGGCGTGGTAGGCGTGAATCGCCAGCAGACCCGCGTACTCCCCCTGCGATCCGGCGTTGGGCTGCAACGAGATTGCGTCGTATCCGGTCAGTTGCACCAGCCAGGTCTCCAGGTCGGCGATCAGCCGTCGCAGACCACGGCTGTCGGACGCCGGGGCGAAGGGATGCTGGCGGGCGAACTCCGGCCAGGTGATCGACTCCATCTCGGCGGCGGCGTTGAGCTTCATCGTGCACGAGCCGAGTGGAATCATTGTGCGGTCCAACGCAAGATCCTTGTCCGCCAGCGAGCGCAGGTACCGCATCATCGAGGTCTCGGTCCGGTACTTCACGAACGCCGGATGCGTCAAGAATTCCGATGTGCGCGTGGCGATATCGGTAGGCGCCGCCTCGGCCGACGCGACATTGAACGCGTCAAGCACCGCCAAGACGTGTGCCTGCGTGGTCACCTCGTCACAGGTCACCGAGACGTGGTCGTCGTCGACCCGCCAGAGGTTGATGCCGTTGGCCTTGGCCGCGGCGATCACCTCGTCGGCGTCCCCCGGAACATGGGCCATGATGGTGTCAAAATACTTGTCGTGCAATAACTTATCGCCGAGTGCGGCAGCGATGGTCGCGGCGTGTCCGTGCACCCGCCGGGCGATACCGCGCAGCCCGTCGGCGCCGTGGTAGCTCGCGTACATCGCGGCCATCACCGACAGCAGCACCTGGGCGGTGCAGATGTTGCTGGTCGCCTTGTCGCGACGGATGTGCTGCTCGCGGGTTTGCAGCGCGAGCCGGAATGCGGGCGATCCGTCGGCGTCGACGGACACCCCGACGAGCCGGCCCGGTAGCTGGCGGGCGTGCTTCTCGTGCACCACCAGGTAACCGGCGTGCGGACCGCCGAATCCCATTGGGACACCGAAACGTTGGGTGTTGCCGAATGCCACATCCGCACCGATCTCCCCGGGCGGCGTGACCAGCGTCAGCGCCAGCAGGTCGGCTCCGATGGCCACCAACGCACCGCGCTCGTGCGCTTCGGCAACCAACGCCGACCAATCGGTGAGCCGGCCGCTGGCACCCGGCAGCTGCGTGATCACGCCGAAGAACTCGCCGTCCGGCAGGCCCTCGCGCAGGTCGGCGGTGACGATCTCGATGCCAAGCGGCTCGGCGCGGGTGGCGAGCACAGCGGCGGTCTGGGCGAACACGTCCACGTCGACGGCCAACCGGTTGGCGTTACCTTTGACGGTACGATGCATCAGCGTCATCGCCTCGGCGGCCGCGGTGCCCTCGTCGAGCATCGACGCGTTGGCCACCTCGAGTCCGGTCAAATCGGCGACCATGGTCTGGAAGTTCAGCAGCGCCTCGAGCCGGCCCTGGCTGATCTCAGGCTGGTACGGGGTGTAGGCCGTGTACCAGGCGGGGTTCTCCAAGATGTTGCGCAGCAGAACGGGCGGTGTGTAGGTGTCGTAGTAGCCCTGACCGATCATCGACACCGCGACGGTATTCTGCTCAGCCAACCCACGCAGCTCGGCCAACGCCTCGGCCTCACTGGCGGCCGGCGGCAGCTGGTCCAGGCCGGGCGCGGCGCCGGAGTCGGTCAGCGCGTCGAGAATCCCCGCGGGCAGCGCCCGGCGCGCGAGTTCGTCGAGCGATTCGACACCGATCACCTCGAGCATGGTCGCGACAGCGTCGCCGTCCGGGCCGATATGCCGGTCTGCGAAAACGGGATTGGTGTGGTCGGACATTGGCAGACTCCTGACGTCGGCAGAGGAACAGGTCCTCTCCCTCTGTCGTCTACCCGAACCGGGCGCCTGAGAGATTCGACATCCGCATGTCTTTCCCCATGGGCGGGCGACCCGACCAAGGCCACCGCTTTCCAGAGGCATCGGAGTCTCGCGCGGTCCGGGTGCCTGAGAGGTTGACGGAGAGGTGTTGCTCCTTCGGCGTCCGTGGCTGGCAGCCACGAAACTCTCCCGCGCAAGAACGATGCGGTACCGAGTTTACCCGGCGGATTGCGAAGGGGCTGCGGCGGCGGGGTGTTGGCCCGGACGCTGCGGCAGCACAATGAGCAACGCGATCATGGTGGCCGCGATCACCGCGAACGCCAGTTCTAACCGATCTTGCGGTCGCGGTGCTTGCGCCGAGAGGCCAGCTCGTCCTCCGGGGCAGTGATCGACTCGCCACCGTCGGCACGCTCGCCCGGGAAATCGGCGATCGCGCCGGTCAGCTCACGCATTGCGCCGGACACGGCGATGCCGAACACACCCTGACCCCCTTGCAGCAGGTCGACGACCTCTTCGGCCGAGGTGCACTCGTACACCGTGGTGCCGTCGGAGAACAGGGTGATGTTGGCCAGGTCCTGCACACCACGCTGACGCAGGTGGTCGACCGCGACGCGGATGTTGTGCAGCGAGATGCCAGTGTCCAGCAGACGCTTGACGATCTTGAGTACGAGAATGTCTTTGAACGAGTACAGCCGCTGACTGCCGGAACCGGCGGCGCCGCGAATCGACGGCACGACCAGTGACGTGCGGGCCCAGTAGTCCAGCTGACGGTAGGTGATGCCGGCGATCTGGCAGGCGCTCGGACCCCGGTAGCCGACTAATTCGTCGGGCACCGAGTCGTCTGGGAACAAGCCGCCCTGCACGGGTTCGCTGGTCACGCGGATCGCCTGGTCGGGTTGCGGCGCTGAGCTCTCGTCGAGCGTGGTCACAGAATCCAGTTCCAGTTGATCCTGACGTGGCTGGTCTCCCACGGGGGCTTCCTCTCACCGATCGCGCTCGTTACGGGCTGCAGGTTTCCGCGTTTGCTCAATCGAGTGTCTGTGAGCATACGCTTTTCGGCCCGATGTCGTGTTCGTAGAACTAATCAGTCGAAGCAAAGTATGGCGGTCGCGGCGGTGACTCCACGCTATCCAATGGGCGTGTCGAGGTCGAACTCGCAGATGAGACGCATCCGTGATGATGCCGATTCAGATATGCATTCGCGGCGTGCACGCTGTCACGGCCGGCGGCGTGTTATGTGGCTTTGAAGTCGTCCGGCGAGACGCTGTCGAGGAATTCCTTGAACTTCTCGACCTCGTCTTCGCGAACCGCGGTCGGCTCGTCATCGTTATCGTCGGGAATGAGTAGGCCGGCCTCGGCCAGCACCGCCTCTTCGACGTAGATCGGCACGCCCACCCGCAATGCGATGGCCACCGAATCCGACGGCCGCGCCGAAACGGTGATGTTGCGGTCGAAAACCAGGTCGGCGTAGAAGGTGCCCTCTTGCAAATCGACGATCCGCACTTCTTTGAGCGAATGGCCAAGGGCGGCAATGAGATCGCGGATCAGGTCGTGGGTCAACGGTCGCGGCGGCTCGACGCCCTGCTGTTCGAGCGCGATCGCGGCGGCTTCGGACTGGCCGATCCAGATGGGCAGATACCGGTCACCATTGGCCTCACGCAACAACAACACCGGCTGGTTCTGCGGCTGCTCGACGCGAATGCCGACGACGCGAACTTCACCCATCTGTGTCTGCCCTCCGCGCATGCTGCGTTGTCTCCTCGAACCTACTCCGACGCAGCGATGGAAACGCGAAGCCGCCGAAGGCAAGTCTGTGCCCGAAGTCTAATACTTCAGCGGTGCAGAACGTCGCGCACGGCGGACTTGATCAAGGAGGTGTGCAGCGTGATTGCAAGGGCGGCGACCTCGCGCGCCAGGTCGTCGGCGCGGTCTCGCGCACCGGTTTTTCCGGTGTTGACGAGAGGTCCGGCGATCTGCGCGATCAGGTCGGATTGCCGGTCGGCGGCCGAGCGAAATGCCCGCAGGTGGCGAGGCTCGACGCCGTAGTCGGCGAGCGCGTGGGCGCACTGCAGGATCAGCACCGCGTGTTCATCGAAGAATCCGCCCGGGCCGGTGGTGATCACGCCCGCCTTGAGCAGCGCGGTCAGCAGGACGTCGTCAACCCCGGAGCGTTCCAACAGGTCCTCGCGGCTGAGCCGGACGCGGCTGGGGGCCACCGCCACCGAGTCCGCTTCGGCCGGCGCATCGTCGCCCACCGTCACCAATCGCGGTACGCCATAAGGCGATCCGGCAAAGGGCAGCTCGCCGTCAGGCTGCGCGTCCAGTTGCGCCTTGATGACTTTGAGCGGCAGATACTGGTCGCGCTGGGCCGTCAGAATGAAGCGCAGACGAGCGCAATCGTAGGCAGTGAACCGTCGATACCCCGACGCCGCGCGTTGCGGTGTTACGAGACCCTCGGCCTCCAAGAATCGAATCTTGGAGATCGTCACATCCGGGAAGTCCGGCCGTAGCAGGTCGAGGACCGCTCCGATCGACATCCCGCTCAGTGCGGGGGTCTCGGGCGCGGTCACTAGCCTCCGGACCCTCCGTCTTCACCGGCTTTGGGTCCAGTCAGAAAGACCAATCGGAACTTCCCGATCTGAACTTCGTCGCCGTTGGCCAGCACGGCTGAGTCGACGGGCTCCCGGTTGACGTAGGTGCCGTTGAGGCTGCCGACGTCGACGACGTGGAACTCATCGGATTCCAAACGGAATTCGGCGTGCCGGCGGCTGACGGTGACATCGTCGAGGAAGATGTCGCTGTCGGGGTGGCGGCCGGCCGACGTGGTCGGTTGATCGAGCAGGAAGCGGGAGCCAGCGTTCGGTCCACGCTTGACGACCAGCAACGCCGAACCGGCAGGAAGTCCTTCGACGCCGGACACAGTGGTCTGGGAGCCGGTCTGCGCAGGAGCGTCCAGTTCATTGAGGAAGTCAGCGCGGAATACCGAAGTCGTTTCCACGGTGACTTCATCAGAAGTCAGGTCGTTGTCCTTGTCCGTCACCCGCTGCTCCTCACTGGCCGCTGCTGCGTTGTCTGGTTGGGTCCGGCCGGCCGGATTCCCACCCGCAGTGACCGTCGATGTGACGACCGTACCGCGCGTAGGGGCCCATTGTGCCGTCCCCCGCCGGATCCGCGGCTACATCTGACAGCCGCGTTAATCTCGCTCCGGTCCGGCCGGCGTTCTCGCCGGGCGCAGGGAACGATAACAAGGGTCACTCGGCGAGTGAGCCGCGGTAGGTCTCTGCGTCCAGGAGGTCGGCGAAACTGTTCTCCAGCGTCGCGCCGTCGACCTGCAGGTCGATCAGCCAGCCGCCTCCGTACGGCTCGGAGTTGACCAGTTCGGGGGTTCCGTCCAGATCATCGTTGACCGCAACGACTTTCGCCGACACAGGCGCGTACAGGTCGGACACCGACTTGGTCGACTCGACCTCGCCGAATGCCTCGCCCGCGTTCAGTTGGTCACCCACGTCGGGCAGTCGGACGAACACGACGTCGCCGAGAGCCGACTGAGCGAAGTCCGTGATTCCCACCCGGACGGTGTCGTCACCGGTTCGCCGGACCCACTCGTGGTCGGTGGTGTAGTGCAAATCTGGTGGGATTTCGCTCACGGTGTTCCTGTTCTGGTCGGTGACTATTTGACGGGCTGAGCGTATTGGCGGGGTTTTGGTTGCCGCAAGGCGGTGATGCTGACCTTCTCGGCCTGTTGCACGGTCATCGTGCCGCCGACGCGCTTGACGCTGTCGACTGCGCCGCCGGGAATGTTCATGGCCGCGGCGAGCGTCGGCGGATCGCCAATGGCGACAACCGAATACGGCGGGTTCAGAGTCTTGCCGTCGACGGTCAGGGCGCCCGGCGCGCCGACGATCCAGGTGTCGACGCCGGTTCGCACCGCCTGGTGGCGGTCGCTGAACTGAATCGCTTCGGCCCCGGCCGCGCGCAGTTCGTCGAGCACGTCGAGCATCGCCTGCGGAGCCACTCCGGGTCCTGGGTCATCGATGCGGACCGTGACACCGGGGCCGTCGGCGCCGACCGTGCCGATCAGGATCGACAGCGCCGCGAGCCGCGCCTGGGCGTTCTGGATGGCGGTCTGATCGCTGGTGCCCGATGCCTGTAGCGCGTTCAACGACCGCTGCAGTTCGGCGACTTCGGTGCTGAGCGTGGCTTCGCGCTGACGCAGCGAATCGAGCAGCACCAACAGGTCGGCCGGGCGGGCGGTGTCGAGCGAGTCGCCGGTGGTGGTCTGGCGGACCTGCGTTGCGATGGCCACGCCGAGCAGCAGACACAGGATCACCGCGAGCGTGCCGAACACCGTGCGACCGCGGCGCAGAAACCCGCGGGGTTGCAACTCCCCTATCGCGGGTGGCGGCTGATGCGGCGCCAACTCGTGCCGGCCGTGGTGCGCGGCCTCGTCGGTGACCTGCTCGATCTTCTGGGTCGCCGACTCGTCGCCGACCTGCTCAATGTGCTGCAAAGCGCTGTCGTCGCCGACCTGCTCGAGCTTGCGCGTGGCGGAGTCGTCCGCCTCCGGTTCGCTGTCGCTCATGTTGGCCTCATACCCGTCAGGCCCCGAACAACCTGCGCCGCAGCGCGGCGGCGTTACCGAAGATGCGGATACCGAGCACGACGATGATCGCGGTGGAAAGCTGTGTACCGACCCCTAATTGGTCACCGACGTACACGACCAGTGCCGCCACCAACACGTTGAACACGAACGACACCACGAAAACCTTGGGATCGAAAATCCGCTCCAGGTAAGCCCGTAACCCGCCGAACACCGCGTCGAGCGCGGCCACCACCGCGATCGGCAAGTAAGGCTGGACGATCTCCGGCACGTTCGGGTGGAAGACCAGGCCGAGCACGATGCCGACGGCCAGCGCTGCGATACCGATCATCCGTGTCCCGCTCCCCTCTGCTGCGCTACTCGCACTACGACGAACCAATCTGTTTGGCGAACTTGACATCCCGCGCCGCCCCGGCGGGCAGCGTGAGGTTGTCCTTGGCGCTGACGTCGACGCCGACCCCGTACGAGGTCTCCAGCAGCCGAAGCCGGCGTAAACCCGGGCTGCTGTCGAATACGTCCTGCATGCCGTGTGGCGGCCCGATCGCGAGGACCGCGTACGGGCTGCTGGTCGGGTTGTTGTCGACGAGAATCGCGCCGCCTGCTTGACGGATGGTGACGTTCGGGCCGACCCGGACGCCGTCGACGGAAACGGCCTCGGCACCGCTGGCCCACAACGAGTTGACTACCAGCTGCAGGTCGCGGTCCAGGATGATCTGCTGACTGCCCGCGACCCGCTGCTTGGACACGTCGGACAGGTTAGGGCTGACGCCGGGGTCGGTCACGGTCACGCTCAAGCCCGGGCCGGTGACCGGTGTGCTCGCGGCGGCCAGGCTGAGCCGGTCGAGGCTGGCCAGCAGCTTGCGTCCCGCGCGCGTCTTCGGCCAACGCTTTGTTCTGGACGTCATCGCGTTGCGCCGTAAGCGTATTGCGCTCCTTGGCGAGCTGGCCCGTCGTCTTCTCCTCGGAGCGCACCCCGGCGGCGAGCACGCGCTGGGCAGCGCTGACCCCCGGTGCGACGAGCCTGGCCTGGGCGACGGCGGCGGCGAAGACCACCGCCACCAGTAGGGCGGCCAGCGCCTGCCAGAACCATCCCTGGAGCCGCGCGCGACCGGTCGGCTTCTCGTCGTTGTCGCGCTGCGCGGACGCGGCCGCGTAACCGGGATCGAGGTGCTCGGAGAGCAACGCCCGCAACAGCGACGGCACCGGGATCCGCTGCACCCGCCCCGCCTCGTGCGCGCTGAGGCCGGAGTAGGGGTTGTAGCCGCCCAGTGCTGTGTCAGGCATGGCGAACCTTCACCGGCGGCATCCGGCGCAACACGACGGCGACCTGCCAGGCGTACACCATGAACGACCACAGGTACATGTACGTGCCCCAGATCAAAAACGCCCAGCCGCAAGCCAATACGACACGGCTCCACTGCGCGTCGAACTGTCCGAGCAGGATCAGCGGGAAGGCCGACATCAACGCGAACGTAGCGGCCTTGCCGACGTAAATCACCGGTAGCGCGGTGATGCCGCGGGTGCGCAGCAGGGGCAATTCGGCGGCCAGCAGCACGTCGCGAACCAGCAGGATGGCGATGATCCACCACGGCAGGATGTGCGCGAGCCCGAACGCGATCGGGGTGGTCACCATGTATAGCCGGTCCACGAAGGGATCGAGGTAGGCGCCCAGCTTCGACGACTGGTTCATCAGCCGGGCGATCTTGCCGTCCGCCCAGTCCGACGCACCACTGAATATCAGGATCGCCACCGCCCAACTGTTGGCGTGCGCGAACAGCAGCAGATAGATGAAGACCGGGATCAGCAGCAGACGAAGGCTGCTGAGCACATTGGGCACCGTCAGTAGCCGGTCGTGGGCAGGCGGCCGGTTCATGTGCGGTGACCTTATCTGAAGATGCCGGGCAGGCTCAGCGCGGAAAGCGAGTCGTCGGACAGCGGGTTGTCGTGGACCATGTAAGTCCACGTCGAGGTCGGCCGGGCCAACTTCGACAGATCGATGCCCGGCTCGTTTTCGATGGCCGGAGAGGTCTCGAAGGTCTGCTGGGCCGCTTCGATCGCGTCGGCGGCCAGCGATGCGAAGGCGTCGACCGCCATCCGGTGGAACTCGTCGAGCGGGTTCTGCCGCCCGAGTGCGCGCAGGTGGATGCTTTCCCGGATGTCGGCCAGGTAGGCAAGGTGGTCGGCCCAGCCGCGGTCGAGGTGATACAGCATGATCAGCCGGCAGATCTTCTCCAGCTGCTCTTCGGAAAGCTGTTCGGACAGTTCCTCATAACGGTCCGGGGCCAGCTCCGCCAGCTCCTCGCGGGCGGCTGTGGTGCTGAGCAGGGTATTGCGCCGCTCGACGAGGATCGCGCGCTGCTGGGCGGTCAGCTGGTTGTAGCGCCAGGTGTTGGCGTGCACGTCGAGCAGCCGGCCCTCGGCCACCCGCTGGGCGTGCTCGAGCAATCCGGCCACCTTGTTGCTCACGACGCGGCCGTCGTCGTCGGTCTGCGTCGGCAGCTTGTTGGGTTCGAGGTTGGCGGCCGCCACGTCGTCTTCCCAGCTGGAGAAGAACACCGATGAACCGGGATCGCCTTGGCGGCCCGCGCGGCCGCGCAGCTGGTTGTCCAGCCGCTCGGTGTGATGGCGTCCCGTGCCGACGACGTGCAGTCCGCCGAGCTCGACCACCTCTTTTTTCTCAGCCGCATGGTCGTCTACATCGGAGCCGCCGAGCCGGATGTCGGTGCCGCGGCCGGCCATTTGCGTCGACACCGTGACCGAGCCGAGCTTGCCGGCCTCGGCGATGACCGAGGCTTCCTCGGCGTCGTTCTTGGCGTTGAGCACCACTGCGGGCACGCCGCGCCGCTGTAGCCGCTCGTGCAGCTCTTCGGACTCGGCGACGTCGTGGGTGCCGACCAGGACGGGCTGTCCCGTCTCGTGCACGTCGATGATGTGGGCAAGGATCGCGTCGATTTTCGCGGCCGCGGTGATGTAGACGCGGTCGGTCTCGTCCTCGCGGACGTTCGGTGTGTTCGGGTCGATCGGCGACACCCCGAGTTTGTAGAACTGGCGCAGCTGTTCGCCTGCGGCCAAAGCGGTTCCGGTCATGCCGCACACCGTCGGATAGCGGTTGATCAACGCCTGCACGGTAATGGTGTCGAGCACCTCGCCGGTCTCGGTGGTCTCGATGCCCTCTTTGGCCTCGACCGCCGCCTGCAGGCCGTCCGGCCAGCGCTGCAGCTGCGCGATGCGGCCGCGGGACGAGTTGATCAGGTGCACCGCGTCGTCGCGCACGATGTAGTGCACGTCACGGTGCAGCAGGACGTGCGCGTGCAGGGCGACGTTGACCTCGGTGAGCGTGGTGCCGACATGCTCCTCGGAGTAGAGATCGATTCCGCCGAGCTGCTTTTCGAGTTTGTGCGCACCCGCGTCGGTGAGGTGGACATTGCGGCTGTCGGTGTCGGTGTCGTAGTCCTCACCGGCCTGTAACTGGCCGACCAGGCTGATGATCTCCAGCCGCGGCTGCTCGCGATGGCTGGTTCCGGCCAGCACCAGCGGCACCAGCGCCTCGTCGACGAGCACCGAGTCGGCTTCGTCGATCAGCGCCACATCGGGGTTCGGCGACACCAGATCCTCGACATCGGTCACTAGCTGGTCGCGCAGCACGTCGAAACCGATCTCGTTGATCGATGCGTAGGTGACGTTGCATGTGTAGGCCGCGCGACGCTCCTCGGCGGTCGATTCGCCGGTGACCCAGCCGACCGTGACACCGAGCGACTCCAACAGCGGGCCCATCCATTCGGCGTCGCGGCGGGCCAGGTAGTCGTTGATCGTGACGACGTGGACGTGCCGCCCGCCGAGCGCGTAGCCGGCCGCGGCGATCGCCCCGGCCAGGGTCTTGCCCTCACCGGTCGCCATTTCGACCACGTCACCGGCCAGCATGCGCAGCGCACCGAGCAGCTGAACGTCGAACGGCCGCAGACCGGTGGTCCGCTCCGCGGCCTCGCGCGCGATGGCGAGGAACTGTGGGATGTCGTCGGCCTCGGCCAGGTCGTCGAGGTCGAGCAGACCCGCGGCTTTGCGCAGCTGATCGTCGTCGAGGCCGGCGGCTTTCTCGTCGTACTCGGCCGACGCGGTCACCAGGTGAAGCGATCGGCCCTGGTTCTTCTCGGTGCTGGCGCCGAGCAGTTTCCAGAAGCGACCGCTCAGGCGGCCCGACGAGGAGCTGGTGGTCTTTGGCACAGGTCAACGGTACGTCAGGGCGGCTACGCCAGATTCGACCGGCGCGGATAGGCCACGTCGGGATCGGTCAGCACATTGACCACCGAGGGCAACCCACTGTCGAAGGCCCGCTGCAACGCCGGTCGCAGCTCGGCGGGCGTCGCAACCAGCTCGCCGTGCCCACCGAGCGCGCGCACCACTTCGTCGTAGCGGGTCTTGGGCCGCAGCTCGGCCACCACCGAGTAGCCGTAGAGAGCCTTCATCGGATGGTGTTCGAGCGCCCAGATCCCGTTGTTACCGATCACCGAGACAACCGGAACGTCGTGCCGGGCCAGCGTGTCCCATTCCATGCCGCTGAAGCCGAATGCGCCGTCGCCCTGCAGCAGAATCACCTGGCGGTCCGGCCGGGCCAGCTTGGCGGCCAGCGCGTAGCCCGGACCCGAACCGAGGCAGCCGAACGGGCCACTGTCCAGCCAGGCGCCGGGAACGTAGCTGTCGATCACCCGCCCGGCGTACGAGCCGAAATCCCCGGCATCGACGACGACGATCGCGTCGCGGTCCAGCATCGGCGCGAGTTCGGCGTAGACCCGCATCGGGTGCAGAGGGCTGCGGTCGTCCGCCAGCTCACCCCGCTCACGCTCACGGGCGGCGGTCTCGGTGGCGCGCAGGTCGGCGATCCACTCTTCGTGACCCCTCTCGGCGCGCGGTGTCTCGCCGAGGACGGTCAGCGTTGCCGACAGGTCGCCGTACAGCTCGGCCGTCACCGGTCGGGGATGCTCTCGGTCGGGCTGCACGCGATCGGCCACGATCAGTTGGGTGTCCGGACCGAAGACCCCGCCGAATCCCAGCCGGAAGTCCATCGGTACGCCGACAACAAGCGCAACGTCGGCCTCCCCCAACGCTTTTGAGCGCGCCCGGGAGAATGCAAGCGGATGGTCCGCCGGTACCGTGCCGCGGGCCATGCCGTTCATCAGGACCGGGATCCGCCGCTGCTCGGCGAGCCGCAGCAATGCCTCCTCGGCATGCCCCCACCACACGTTGGTGCCGGCCATGATCACCGGCCGCTGTGCGGCGCCGAGCAGGCTGACGGCGCGGTCGAGCGCGTCGCCGTCAGGCATGACCGGTGCCGGTGACGAGGTCAGGGCGCCCGGCTGCCCGGTTCCGGCGGCCACGGAAAAGGCATGGTCCATGGGGAAATCGATGAAAGCCACACCGGAGGGGGCGCCGACGGTGGCGCGTAGCGCGTCGTCGATCAGTCCGCTGACGGCGTCGGCGGACTGCGCGGTGGCGGCGAACCGGGTCAGCGGCGCCACGAACGGCACGTGGTCGATCTCCTGCAGCGAGCCCATGCCCCAGCGCCCGGCCGGCGCGCGGCCGCCGAGCACCAGCAGCGGCGACGAGTTCTGTTGCGCGGCGGCCATGGCGCTCATCCCATTCGTCACCCCCGGGCCGGCGGTCAGCGCCGCGACACCGGGCTGACGTGTCACCTTCGACCAGCCTTCGGCCGCGAACGCGGCGGTTTGTTCGTGGCGAGTGTCGATGAGCCGGATTCCCTCGCTGCGGCAACCGTCGTAGATCGAGAACAAATGGCCGCCCGACAACGTGAAGATGGTGTCGATCCCGCTGGCTTTGAGTCGGCGCGCGATAAGTTGTCCGGCGTGGAAGCTGCTGTCGGCGTCGTTGCCCATGGGCGCAGCCTATCGGCCGCCCTACGGTACTTTCGCGGGAAAGCATCCACTTGACGTCGGCCGGTCGGCCCTCGTCAGCAAGGAGACGCGATCTTGGAGCCCAAGCTTTTCGAGCCGTCAATCGACTGGTCCGCGGCAGCCATCAAGTCTGTGTGGTGGCTGGCCAAGGGCTGGGCGATCGCCGCGGTGTGCGTCCTGGTGGTGCTGGTCCTACTGCGATTCCTCACCCCGTGGGGCCGGCAGTTCTGGCGGATCACCGGCGATTACTTCGCCGGTCGGCACGCGGTACGGCCGTGGCTGCAACTAGCGACCATGTTGTTGCTGGTTCTGCTCTCGGTGCGCCTGACGGTCCTGTTCAGCTTTCAGAGCAAGGACATGTTCACCTCGCTGCAAACGGCGTTCGAGGGCGGCGCCATTGGGAAAGAGTCGATCAAACAGTCTGGGATTCATGGGTTTTGGATGTCGCTGGTTCATTTCAGCGTCCTGGCTACGATATTCATCGGCAGGATTCTGATCGACATCTACCTGACCCAGCGGTTCATGATCTCCTGGCGTATTTGGCTGACCGCGCACCTCACCGGCGACTGGCTGAAAGGACGCGCGTACTACCGAGACCTGTTCATCGACAACACGATTGACAACCCTGACCAGCGGATCCAGCAGGACGTCGACATCTTCACCACCGGAGTCGGCGCGACACCTAATATCCCGTCCAATGAAACCGCCAACACCCTGCTCTTCGGCGCTGTGCGCGCGGTGGTGGCGGTGGTGTCGTTCGCGGCAATCCTGTGGGACCTGTCGGGGCCGCTGGACATTTTCGGCTTCCAACTCAGCCGCGCCATGTTCTGGATCGTCATCGTCTTCGTGGCGGTCGCGACGGGCGTGGCATTCCGTCTGGGACGTCCGCTGATCTGGTTGAGCTTCAACAACGAGAAACTGAACGCCGCATTCCGCTACGCACTGGTGCGCTTGCGCGACGCGGCCGAAGCGGTCGGCTTTTATCGGGGCGAGCAGGTCGAGCAGGCGCAGCTGACGGGGCGCTTCAACCCGGTGATCGCCAACTACCGCAGGTTCGTCCGCCGGACCATTGTGTTCAACGGCTGGAACTGGTCGGTGTCGCAGGCAATTGTGCCGCTGCCGTGGGTGATTCAGGCTCCCCGACTGTTCGCCGGTCAGATCGCGTTCGGCGATGTCACGCAGACCGCGACGGCGTTCGGCGAGATTCACGACTCGCTGTCGTTCTTCCGCAACCAATACGATGCCTTCGCTGCCTTCCGCGCGGCGATCATCCGTCTGCACGGGCTGGTCGACGCCAATGCCAAGGGCCGCGATCTGCCCGCGGTGCTGACCCGGCCCACCGACGACGGGTCGGTCGAGTTCGACGGCGTCGAAGTCCGCACACCGGACGGCGATCCGTTGGTCGACTCGTTGGACGTGCGGCTGGAATCCGGTCAGTCGCTGGTGATTACGGGCCAGTCCGGTGCGGGTAAGACCACGCTGCTGCGCAGTCTGGCCGAGTTGTGGCCGTACGCGTCGGGAACGCTGCGCTGCCCGGAGGGTGACAACGCGACGATGTTCCTCTCGCAGCTGCCCTACGTGCCGCTTGGCGATCTGCGGACGGTGATCTGCTATCCGAACGCGCCAACCGACATCTCTGACGAGACTCTGCGGAGCACGCTGAGTCGGGTTGCGCTTACTCCGCTGTCGGACCGGCTTGACGAAATGCGCGACTGGGCCAAGGTTCTCTCCCCGGGCGAGCAACAGCGCATCGCGTTTGCGCGCATCCTGCTGACCAAGCCCAAGGCGGTCTTCCTCGACGAGAGCACGTCAGCCCTCGACGAGGGGCTCGAGCACGCTCTGTATCAGTTGCTGCACAACGAATTACCACAGTGCGTAGTGGTCAGCGTGAGCCATCGACCCGCGGTCGAAACCTTCCACGACCGCCAGCTCGAGCTGCTCGGAGGCGGCCCGTGGCGGTTGGGCGAAGTGAAGAAGCAGCCCGCGCCGGTCTAACGCCTGCCTGCTGCGCGCGTTCCCGCGCGGCGGCCGAAGAACGACCCCTCGCCGAGCTGCGTGCCGCTCGCGTAGCCCTTGCCGTCCTGCGCGATGTTCGACGCGCACGCCCCGACGGCGTACAGACCCGGGACGATCGTGTCGTCGCCGCGCTGCACTTCGCCGTCGACGGTGACCGCCAGACCACCCATGGTGAAGCCGGAGTACATCGCCCGACCAAGCGATAGGTCGAACACCGCCCACGGTCCATTATCTTGCGGCGCAACGTAATCCGGCTGCTTACGAAAGTCGGGGTCTTCACCCTTCGCTGCGTATTCGTTATAGCGCTCCAGCGTGGCCGCGACGTTGCCGGCCGGGATCTCCAGCGCAGTCTCCAGCTCGGCGATCGTCTCGTACCCGTCGAGGAACTTGATCAGGGGCATCGCGGGCATCTCGGTGTGGGCCTCGTCGACGATCAGGTAGGCGGTCTGTTCCGGCTGCTCCAGCACGAAAGCCGATGTGCGCGAATGGTAGGAGTCCTCGGCGACGAATCGCTTGCCGTCCTTGTTCACGATCACACCCGTCAGCAACATCTCGGGCGGATAGGCAGCCGCGGTGATGAACTTCTCGTTCATGTTCTCGGTGACCCCACCGGCCGAAACGCCCAGCCGCAGACCAAGTCCATCGTCGTTCGGGTTACCCAGGATGTAGGGGGCTACCAAGCCATGGTGTTTGGTGCGCCGGGGCTGGCCGAGTTCGGGTGTGTGCTCGGCGACCATCTCCGGGTTCATCGCAAAGCCGCCCGCGGCGATGATCACCGACTTCGCCTTGACCGCACCGGTTTCGGTGAAATGTTTCCAGCCGACGCCCACCGCCGCACCGTCCGAGTCCAAGATCAGGTTGGTGGCTCCGGTCTCATAGCGGAATTGCACGCCGAGATCGTCGGCGCGCTTGACCAATAGGTCGATCACCATCGACGCACCGCCCAGTTCGCCGGGCACCGGCACCGAGTGTCCGCGCGGCGACGGGATCGCCTGCTCGCAGTACGGCCATACCTTCTCGTTGCCGGTATAGCTCAAGCCCTCGGTGCCGGGCGGGACGACCACCTTGCCTGGGTAGAAACTACGTTCGAACTGAAAACCCAAGTCTTCCAACCAGTTGAAGTGCTCGACGCTGCCGTCGCTGTAGGCGCGGATCTTCTCGTGGTCGGGTTCGCGCGAGACCGCGACGAGATACTTGTACATTTCCTCGGCCGAGTCCGGATGCCCGGTTGCCTGCTGAACCGCGGTGCCGCCGCCCAGGTAGAAGTGCCCGCCAGCCATCGCGGTAGTGCCGCCGGCCGCGGCGGCCCGCTCCAGCACCAGCACCCGCGCGCCGGCGGCCGCCGCGCTGACCGCCGCGCACCCGCCACCGATGCCGAAGCCGATCACCACGACGTCGACGTCGTCCGACCACGCCGTGACGTCGTCGGCGCTCAACGTTGCCGGGATATCAGTGCTGCTCAACGCTGCTCCTCTTCATCGCTTCGCTCTGCATCGTCGACCGCAGTGCTGCTCAACGCTGTTCCTCTTCATCGCTTCGCTCTGCATCGTCGACCGCAGTGCTGCTCAACGCTGCTCCTTCTTGATGTAATCGAAGAACTGGCGCATCTCGGGCGAGAAGTGCGCGATCTCCACGAATGGAACCCCGTACTGCGGGGCGGACAGATAAGCGAACCGCAAGCCGCCGGGCATCACACCTTGTTGGGGCACGACGGCTCCTTGCTCGGCGGCGGAGGCCAACGCGGCGTCGAAGTCCTCGAGGGTGTCGGCCTCGACGCAGATGTGGTGCAGACCGGCTCCACTGCCCTGCAAAAAGTCACTATAGATATTAGGCCCGCGGACCGGTTCGATCAGTTCCAGTTGCATGTCGCCGAGATAGCTCAGCGAGATGTTGGCGACGAAATCGGCCGGCGCCCCGAGGTAGCTGCAGGCGTCTGGGGCAAAATGGATGTCGGGCAGCCGCACCCACTTCTTCACCCCTAACAGCCCGGTGAGAGCGTTTTCCGTGGCATCCAGGTCATGCGTCACCCACGCGGTTTGCACCGGCGACCCGAACGAAACGCTCATCGCCTCGCAGAATAACCCAGCGTCTCCTCCGGCTGAAACTGTTGCCGCCAACCGGTGCCCGAAGCCCAACTGAACACGTTCTAGTTCGGCGTCGCCACCCGGAACGGAGCGGAGTCGACGTCCGCGTACGTCAGCACCCCGATCAGCAGTCGCACCTGGGTGTCGAACACCGATCGCACATCGCTCAGGGTGTCGGCGCCGTACTGTCCGAACACCTCAAGACTGATCGCGCCCACCACGCCGGCCCAGATCGCGAAGCACTTCGCGACGACGGAATCGTCACCGGGAAAACCGAATTCGTTTCGTAGACGCTCGAAGTCAGACGACATCGGTTGCGGCGCAATGTGATTGTTCAGCATGATGTCGCCGGTCGCGATGCCGGCCGCGACGGCGTCGAAAAGCGATCCGATCACCCGCGTTCCGGGGCCAACCGTGCGCTCCGCGGGTGCGTGATACCCGGGCACCGGGCTGCCGTACAGCAGCGCCCAGCTCGCCGGATGGCCGACCGCCCAGTCGCGCGCCGCATGCGCGATCGCGACGACGTCTTCGCCCCACGCCTCCTCGGCCACGACGTCGCGGGCGCGGTCCACCCAATCGGCAAGATCGGAGTACGCGTCGATCAGCAACAGGGTCAGCAACTCGTCCCGGCTGGCGACGTAGCGGTACACCGCCGACGACACCATGCCGAGGTCCCGGGCAATGGCGCGCAGCGACAGCCCGGCCGCGCCCTGCTCGACCAGATGGCGTCGCCCGAGCTCGATGATCTGCGCCTCGATCCGCTCGCGCGTGTCACGACGCTTCGCCATCAGGCAAGTCTCGCACGAAAGAGAACGGTGCTCTTGTTTTTCCGGCTCGGACATGCCACAGTGGAGACGAGAGAGAGCACTGCTCTCAACAACGGGAAGGACCGCATAGTGTCGGAGCGATATGACGAACCCAACGGCGTTGCGAAGGCCGCCAACGCCCTGATCCGCGGGCTGGCGGAACTGGGCATCAGCATCGCCGGCACCCGTGCGCTGCGGGTGCGCGGCCGCAAGACCGGTCAGATTCGCAGCGTGGTGATCAACGTGCTGACCGTCGGGGACGTCGACTACCTGGTGTCGCCGCGCGGCAACACCCAGTGGGCGCGCAACGTCCGGGCTGCTGGCGCAGTCGAGGTGGGGCCGAGCTGGCGCCGCCGCTCGCTGCGGGCGAACGAACTGGACGACGCGGCGAAGCCGGAGCTGCTGAGGCGCTACCTGGATCGGTGGTACTGGGAGGTCAAAGGGCACGTCGCGGGCCTGACGCCCGACTCTGACGACGAACAGATCAGAGCCGCTGCGCCGTCGATCCCGGTGTTCGCGCTCGCCGCGGCCGGCTAGATAGCCGGGCCGCCGACGCCCACATCCTGGCGGATCTCCTGGGTGGTCGCCTGCCAGGACACCGCCGCCTGAAAATTGCCCCAGACGCTGTTGAAGATCCCGACGATCCGGGCAGGTCCGGGGCCTGAAGTGAGGTAGACCGGCCCGCCGGAGTCACCCTGCTGACTGACCGTGCCGTGTCCCATCGTGAACCAGCCGTTGTTGACGGCCTCGACGGTCCCGCAACTCTCGCCGGTGACCACGCCGAAATGACAGACCGGTTCCCCGGGGGTGGCGACCAGTCCCGGGTCAGACTGCAGCATGCGCCCACCGGGCAGAACGTTGTTGACCGCGACATCGGGCGCCAGCACGATCGACTCGTAGTCGGCGATCTGCTGGTCGGTCTGGACGAAGGCGCCGTTGGGGGTGTTATCCCGAAAAGTCGCCATGCGTCCGATGAGCTTGTTGTCCCGGTCGAGCACCGGACCGTCGGCTCGACAGTGGCCGGCGGTGAACGCAACGCGCAGCGCCGGGTCGACGTAACCCAGGGTGCACAGATGAGTGCCCTGATGAATTTCCATCCCGGGAAAAACAAGAACTGGGTCAGCGTGCGCAGTGAACGGCACACCCGTCGTCACGGCTGCAACGCTGACCATCGCGCCTAAAGCGCGGATTAACCGACCCCCCACCTCGCCAATGTTAAGCGAGACAGCGTCGCGGAACAGGTCAAATGGAAGCACGCCGACCGGATTACCGGCCGGCGTGCTTTCCGCTGAGGATCAAGGGATGGTCAGAACCTGTCCAGGCTGGATCAGATCCGGGTTCGAGATGCCGCTGGCGTCGGCGATGATCTGGTACTTGTTGCCGTCGCCGTAGAACTGCTCGGCGATTGCCCACAAGGTGTCGCCGGACTCGACCGTGTAGGTCCGTGCGGCGGGGGGTTCGGGCTCCGCGTGAGCGGCTTCCTCTGCCGCGGGCGCCTCGGCGGCGGGGGGCGCAGCGGCTTCTGGCTCGGGCGGCGGCGGAGCGTCGGTCTCGGTCTTGGTCGACCAGGCGGACCCATCGGCGGAGTAGAGCACCAGGTTGCGGTCGTCCTGCAGGACCAGGCGGACGTTCTTCTTGCCCTTGGTGTCGGTGTGCCACACCGGCTTGTCGCCGGTGTAGAGAACAAAGTTGCCGTCGCTCTGGACCTCGGCGCGGACCACGTCCTCGCCGTTGGTGCCCGACGACCAGATCGCGTGGCCGCGCGCCGCCAGGACCAGGTTTCCGTCGTCTTGCAACGTCAGGGTGTAGGCCCCGTTGCTCGAGGTAAGCGATTCACCTTTGACAAGCTTTTGCCCCTCGGTGAGAGTGTCTCCCACAGCAATTCCCTTCTCGTGGTCACGGCAGGCGGATACCGGCCTCGCCGTCGAACTTACTGATCTTGGCTAAGGCGTGGGGGCTTTCGGCTCGCTGAAATAAAAACGTCGGGTGAACAAGGATTCACTGCTGAGCGCGTGACTAGCGCGACGGTGTCAGTCGAGCGTCGTGTCGCACGGCCGACGCCGGCAGCCAGCCGGGCGGCCCGAAGACGAAGCCGAGCCGATCACGCAGTCGCTTCGCAGACCGGAAATCCCTTGCTATAGCGAGGTATTCGTGCGTCTGCAGCTTCCAGACGTTGAAGGTGTCGACCTGTTTGGTCAACCCGTAATGCGGACGGAACGTCTCTTGCCGGAAGGTGCCGAACATCCGGTCCCAGATGATGAAGATCCCGCCGTAGTTCTTGTCGAGGTATTGGGCGTCCATCCCGTGGTGGACACGATGATGCGCGGGGGTGTTGAAGACGAATTCGAAAGGCGCCCACATTTTGTCGATCCGCTCGGTGTGCACCCAGAATTGGTAGATCAGATTGACCGAGAAGCTGCAGAAAACCACCCACGGCGCAATACCCAAGAACGGCAACGGAATCCACATCAGGATCTCGCCGCTGTTGTTCCACTTCTGCCGCAGCGCGGTGGCGAAGTTGAAATACTGGCTGGAGTGGTGTGCCTGGTGAGTGGCCCATATCAGCCGAATCCGGTGTGCGCAGCGGTGATAGCAGTAGTACAGCAGGTCGACGCCGAGGATCGCGATAACCCAGGTGTACCAGCGGGTTGCGGCCAGATGCCACGGCGCGACGTAGGCGTAGATCGCGGCGTAGCCGAGCAGCGCGAGGAACTTCCAGCCTGCGGTGGTGACCACCGAGATCAGGCCCATCCGGATGCTGGCCCACGAGTCGGCCCTCAGGTACGCACCCGAGCCCGGACGCTCGGCGGGTGTCGCCGCTGCCCGCTCGATGCGTTCGAGCTTGCGGGCCGCGGTCCATTCCAGGATCAGCAAGACGAGAAAGAAAGGGATCGCAAACAGCACCGGGTCCCGCATCTGCTCCGGCAGCACGGAAAGCAATCCGGCGATGGCATTCACGTCCCACACCTTACGACTTCGCGATTGTGAGTCCGGCTAATGCACCCGGGGCATGGGATCGTCGTCATCGCCGGCATACCAACTCACCGCCTGGACACCTTCCTGCAGCGACAACTCCGCGACGAGTTGCTCCAGGCGCGACGGGGCGTGACCATCGCTGATCAGATAAGCGGTCAATGCGACGGCGTCGTCGCTTGTGCGCCCGGTGCGGATGCCGCGCAAGATGAGCTGGTCGCCGCCACCTCCCGTCCGCTGCACGATTTGAGCCCGGGCGTACTTCTCGGACTTGGGGCGACAGATCACCTGCAATTGATACGGCTGGTCGTCCTCGTCTTCCTCGATCACGTTGTCGCGGTCGATCAAGTGCCCCAGCGGTCGTCCCAGAAGGTGGATGGCGACGATGGTTGCGGTAGCGATCAGAGTGAAAACGTAGTGCCCGCTGGCCGCGAGCACACCAACCGCCGCCGAGCACCACAGCGTCGCTGCGGTGTTGAGGCCGTGAACGTTGAAGCCTTCGCGGAGAATCACACCACCGCCGAGGAATCCGACTCCGGAAACCACGTAGGACGCCACCCGGGTCGGGCTGCTGTCGTTGCTCACGACCGCGTACAACACGAACAGCGTTGCACCGGTAGCCACCAGGGCGTTGGTCCGCAGCCCGGCCCGACGGGCCTGCCACTGCCGTTCGATTCCGATGAGAGCGCCACAGCCCAGTCCCATTCCCAACCGCAGAGCGAACTCCGCGACAGTCAGCGTCTCCATTGCGCGACTCTCCTTTCCCGTTCGTTTATCAGTGGACCACGCGATCGCGCTAACCGACCGCAGCCCACGACGGCACCATCGGCGGGCGAATGAGGAAACGGTTGTCCACGATGCCCGCCGTCCCCCCGGCGCGGGCGCCCACGCTGGCCCCCGTCGGGGCCACCCCAGGAAAGCCGTTCGCGACGTCCGGCTGCGCAGCCGTCGGGGTGGGCCCGGGCATCGGACCGACCGGCGACGGCGTGGACGGCGCTGCCGCCGTCCAGTTCGGCGGCACCGACAGTTGCCCGATGGATGCGGACTCGCCGACACCCGCCGACATCGGCGAACCGGCCACGCCCGAAATCTCGGGCGCGGCCGAGCCGAGGCCCGCCGCCATGTCCAACGACGAAAGTCGCCCCAGCCCTTCACTTCCCGCCGCGGTGCCGGGCGCGAGGAAACTGCCGCCGGTGAAAAGCTGGGCGGCCTGCAACGGATTGATCGCACCGGTCGACGTCAACGTGTTCCAGAAGTTGGCGTTCGGCCCCCAGGCAGTCCAGAAGCTGTCGAGCTGGGAGTTGCCGGACGAGCCGCCACTCAGCAGACCCTCGAGTTCCGAGAGCGCAGACGGCGTGGACGTCGACAGCGACGCCATGCCCTGCAGCGTGTTGGGCACCGCAGAAGTCAACTGCGACAACGGCGCCTGCGTGGTCGCGGCGACCTGCCCGGCAGTGGCGCCGGGCGCGGTGGTCGGTGGCGCGGTGGTGAACGACGGCACCGTGGACGCCGACGACGACTGCGCGGCGTAGCCGTACATCGCCGCGGCATCCTGCGCCCACATCTGGCCGTAGTGCGCCTCGGTGGCCGCGATAGCCGGCCCGTTCTGGCCCAGCACGTTGGTCGCGACCAGCGAGGCCAACTGGGCGCGGTTGGCGGCGATCACCGGCGGCGGCACGGTCATCCCGTAGGCGGCCTCGTACGCGGCGGCGGCCGCGGTGGCCTGGCCGGCTGTCTGCTCGGCCTGCGCTGCGGTGGTGTTCATCCACGCCGTGTACGGCGCGGCCGCCGACGCCATCGCCGTCGACGCCGGCCCCTGCCAGCCCTCGCCGGTCAGGTTCGCGATAATCGAGTCGTAATCGTCTGCTTGCGAACGTAATTCGGACGCCAACCCATCCCAGGCGGTCGCCGCCGCGAGCATGGGCGCCGATCCCGGGCCGGCGTACATTTTGGCGGAGTTGACTTCTGGCGGGAAAGCGCCGAAGTCGAATGCTGCGGTCATCGTGACTCCTTGACGAGGACATGCTGAAGCCGCGACACGACACATCGACGCACAGGCATGAAAGATCAAGCGCGCGTGATGAATCGAAGCGGCGTGAGCCGATTCAGTGAAGAGTGGGGACGCCGGGGCCGGATCTCGGCGAAACGCTCGCCGGCCTCGGATACGGACTATCGCTCGGACTCACTTCGCCTCACCTCCTCGCGGCCAGGGCACACGGGGGTGCCGACACGGTGCACGCGGGACGTAGCGAATCCGGCAATGTGCCGGTCGCTGCACCCCTCTCGACAGAGCTTTGGCACTGCACGGCGTATCCGGGCCCAAACAGAAGATCCAAGGCCGGAAGCCACTTGGGCTCAACCCTTAAGCCGGGAAGAGCTGTCCTGACCCTGGGCGTCTTTCGACATTTGAGGTCAGTGGCCTGTATCCGCGCAGACGCCTCACCTAGCGAGGTGCTTGCTCCGGTCATAGTTCCACCAGCATCGATGGGAGTCAACTCGTCGCGCCGACGGATTCGATGGACTACCACGACTTAGCATCGGTTCCGGCTCAGCATGTTTGGCGATCTGGCGCCGAAATGTGTTGCACCTCAGCGGATTTTAGTCGGTTTTCTTCTCCGCTACCGCGGCGCTGATTCCCTCGTGCAGGTCGTCGCGGGTCAGTTCCTTGAATCGCCTCAGCTGATCGTCGCTGAACTCGTCGAAGTCACTTGCGAGCACCGCGTCGAGATCCTCGTCGTCGAGGCGGAAGCTGCGGTGATCGCGGGCTTTCTCCACCACGTTGCGCACGAAGCCGGCATTTCCCAGGGTGTCGATGCCGCGGATCAGGTCGCCCTCTGACGAGATGGTCTCGTCGTCGTAGAACCTGGTGTACGCCGGTAACAGACTCTCGACGGCGTCGTCGGTGATGATGTCTTCGTTTTCCCGGCCCATCAGCTGGGTCAGCGCGACAAGCTCTTTCGGGTTGTAGCTGAAGAACTCGATGACGGTGGAGAACCGGCGGCGCAGACCCTGGTTCACCTCGAGCATCTTGTCCATCGCCTTGGCGTAACCGGCGCCGAAGACCACCAGCTCGTCGCGGTGGTTCTCCATGTACAGCAGCAGTGTGTTGATGATCGCGTTTCCGTACGCGTCACCCGTGGAGTAGCCGCTCTCGTGCAGGTTGTGCATTTCGTCGAAGAAGACGGCACCGCCGCGCGCCTCCTCGAGCATCTCCTCGGTGTTCTTCTCGGCGTCGGCCATGTAGCGGCCCAGCAGCTTCGCGCGGCTGGTCTCCACCACCAGTGGCTTACGTAGCACGGTCAAACCACACAGCTGCTTCGAAAATGCCCGCGCCACAGAAGTTTTCCCGGTGCCAGGAGGTCCGAGCAGCAAGGTGTGACGCGATGTCACCGGCACCGGCAGGCCCATCTTCGCGCGGGCGAGGTTCACCTTGGTGGTGGACTTGATCAGCTTGATCTCGCGCTTGGCCGCTTCCATACCGAGCATCGCGTTCAGCTCGGCGTCGCCCTCGTCGAGGTACTTCTTGGCCATCTCGGCGTGCTTGGCAGCCTCGGCCTCCTCGCGCGTGGGCGCGCTG
The DNA here is from genome assembly GCA_963822655.1 of uncultured Actinomycetota bacterium. Classification (GTDB taxonomy): domain Bacteria; phylum Actinomycetota; class Actinomycetes; order Mycobacteriales; family Mycobacteriaceae; genus Mycobacterium. Next base: position 822,399 of record CAWGIJ010000004.1, on the reverse strand, counting down.
TCCACGTCCCACGGATCCGTCCGGGCCTCAATGGTTTCCGGGTCCGTCAGTACCAACCGGTAGCTGGGGTTGTCCAGGGCCTCGCGGGCCGGCGTGAATTTCGCGTCACGAGAATAGACTCGGCGCAGGGCCTCGACGGCGTCCTCCTCGCGGCCCAAATGCCGCAGGCACATTCCCTGGGTGTACATCGCGACGTTGGCCGCGCTCGGCACCCGGTCACCCTCGATCGCTTCCTGGGCGCGACGGGTCGCCTCTTCGAAAACGCCCAGTGACGCCAGCGCGGTGGTTGCCATCGCGGCCCCCGCCGCCTTCAACTCGGGGTGGCGCCAGCCCGCCCCTGGCGGGAATTGGACGAGCACGTCCGGCCAGCGTCCGGTGCGGAAATTCAGCAGCCCCCGCACGTACTTGACCAGTTCTTCGTCGGAGGCGTGCCGTGGGGTGATCCCATCCAGCAACTCGGCGGCCTCGGCGTACCGCTTCACCTCGGTGAGGGCGGCGGCGTAGCCCGCGGCCAGCGATTCCACGCTGGTGACCGCGAGCTTGAGGAACATCCCATCGGACACCTCGGGCCGGAACTCCAGCTCGGTCAGGCCGAGGCGGCGGGTTTCCCACCCGAACGTCTTGACAGACTTCCATGCGCCGGAGAGCACCTCGATGCTCTGGTCGCCGGCCAGCAGCCGCGCCAACCAGGCATCGCACAGCTCCGGGTCAAGACTGGTTGCCGTTGTGAACATCCGCAGGGCAACCTGCGGATTATGGCTGGGCTGAAGCCCGTTCACCGAGATACCGGAGGCGAGAAGCCCTGCGACCATCGCGTTGCGGGAGTCCGGCGCGTTGGTTTGCGGTCGCGTCATCCCTTTATCGTAAAGCTTCGAAACCGGTCACCTACTGGCCAGCCACCGCGCCCACCGGAACCAGGATGTCCTCGGTGTGACCCAGTGTGCGGCTCGGCATCGGGAGCGGCCGGCGCGACGTCGGCGCGGGAAGGCTCGCTGCCACCGCGCCGAGCTGACGTCCGGTCAGACGGTTCAGACCACTGAATGCCTCTTTACGCAGCCGCTTGTCGCTGTGGTAGCGGACCCACACCGACACGTCGGCCTCGTGGCCCTCCGCGATGATGCGGATCGTCATGACGGTGGTGTCGGCATCGGTGAGCCACAGCTCCTCGAGCGTCTCGCTGGTGATGTCGCCCGGCGACACCCAGAAGCTGGTGACGAAGCCGTCCGGGGTCTTCAGGTAGCGCCAGAACGGGCGGACGTGGGCCGGCTGCAGACCCGCCAGCACCGCGTCGTCGACCTCGACGATCTCCTCGGCAGTCAGCGGACGTGCGACGCAGCTGCGCCCGTCGAGGTCGTGCGCCAACCGCTCGGCCGCGGCGGCCAGGGTGCAGGCCACCGAGTCACGGGCGGCGACCGCGCTGACGTTGTGCTGCGGGTCCATCCGCAGCACCAGCCAGGTGTTGCGCTCCTCGATCGAGCGCCGATCGCCGTCGTCGCCGAAGTCCTCGCTGACCGCGGACTGAACGCCCTTGGTCCGCTTGCGGGTGCCTACGGAGATGATGTCGACGCTGTCGAGCCGAACATCGAACTGCCGCAACGACGTAACGACGGCCTCCAGCGGAATGTTCGCCGCCATGCCCTCGCGGTGACGATGCCGGCCGGCCTCGCCCGCACCGTCGACGGCGATCACGGCGATCAATTGACCCTCGTGCTCACGGATTCCGACGGTGTCGCGGCTGAACTGACGACGGTGGTCGACGGCCGGGGTGCATCCGACCGTCAGCGCCTCCGGGTCGGCGTACCAGTTGCGTACGCGGGCAATGGGTGCCGACGAGACCGGCACTCCCCCGTTGGTCAGCAGCGCGACGACGGTCAGGATCACCGCGATGCCGACACCGATCCACAGGGTGAGGTTGCGGTCGGCCTGCCACGAATCGGGCAGGTGGCTCGCAATCACCAGCAGCGCAACGTCAATCAGGAAGACGGTGGTGACGCGCGCCCAGGAGAGGGACAGACCGTACTCGCGTTGTGCCTTCATCCCTGTCCACCCTTAGTCTTTCTCATCACCATGGCGCCACCGAAGATCAGTCCGCCCAAAATCAACACCAAGCCCAGTCCGCCCGCGGCGACCCACACCGGCGTCATGTTGCGCGGTGCCGGCATCGGGGGAAGCTTCAGCGGCTTGGCCGAATCCTTCGGCAGGGCAGAGCCTTCGGGCACATCCCAGGTCAGTGCGGCGACCGGGTCGATGATGCCGTGGCCGATCTGGTTGTCGACCCCGCGAGCAGGCGCCCGCGCGGTACGCGTGAGCCGCTCGATGATCTGGTGCGCGGTCAGGTTCGGGTACTTCGCCCGCACCAGGGCCGCCACACCGGACACGATCGCAGTCGAGAAGCTGGTCCCGGACGGCACCAGCAGGGTGTTGTCCGGGCCGTCAATGGCGTTGATCAGGCTGTCATCTCGCGGTGAGAGCCCGACCACATCGGTGCCGGGTGCGGCGATGCCCACCCACGGGCCGGCGACGCTCTGCTTCTCCATCGGCGTGCCGGAGGAATCCACCGCGCCGACGGTCAGGACGTAGTCGCTGTACCACGACGGGGTGACCACGGTGGTGACACCGCCCCAGTCGCGAGAATCGTTGGGGTGCAGCGGATCAACTAACGGGTTCTGTTTGCAGTCCCGCATACCCGTGTCCCCCGCGGCCGCGACGATGACGGCGTCCTTGTCAACCGCCGCATAACGCACGGCGGCACCGAGGTCGGGCGCATCGATGAGGCTGCGTGCGCTCATGCACATCACCTGCGAGATGTTGATGATCCGCGCGCCCATGTTCGCCGCGTGCACGATCGCGCGCGCCATGGTGAAGATGTTGTCCCGCTTCTGCCGGGTCTGTGGGTCCTCGTCGCCGGTGTAGGCGTCTTTCAGCCCAAAAGCCAAGCTGGTCTGGCGAATTGAGATCAGGTCGACGTCCGGCGCGATGCCGCTGTAGGCGTCGTTCGGTGCCGGCGGCGGCGGTGGGTCCAGCGGTCGCGGCGGCGCGGCCGGCAGCGGATAGTCCACCGAGACGATCTGGCCGTGCTTGCCGCCCGGGTAGCCGGGGAGCACACTCTTGCCGCGGTCGTGGCTGGCGGCGCCACCAGTCTTGGGCGCTCCCGGTGGGCACCACGGACAGGCCGGGGCTTCCTCCCCAGGCGGCGGCGGAGGTGCGGCCGGAACCATCGTGATGGTCTGCGGCGGCGGCGGAGCCACGCTGATCGTCTGCGGCGGCGGCGCCTGCGGCGGCGGTTCCTTGGTCGGTACCGGTGGTGGGCGCCGCGGACCGGGTCCGCCGGCAGCCTCCTCGGTTCCCGGAGCGGCGCCGATCATCGACGCCACGATCGTGCCGTGTGCGTCGCAGTCGGACAGGCCGTCCCCGCCACCCATCACGTAGTCGCCGCCCGGAATGAGGTGCGGCAAGCGTGGGTGCGGGGTGACGCCGGTGTCGATCACGGCGACCTTGACTCCGGCGCCGCGCCCGAACTTCCATGCCTCGTTCAGGTTGAGCATGTCCATGTACTTCGGCTGAACCCGGAAGTCGCTGCCCGGCAGGACACCGACCTCGGTGCAGTACGAGTTCTGCTTAGTCGCCTGACCCGGGCCCGGCGTACTGTCCGGCGGTGTCGCGGCCGGGTCGATGCCGGGTGGGTTGATCGCGTAGGCCGGCGAACCGGACAACGCGATGCTGGCGACGATCAGAGTGGTGGCCGTGACTGCGGCCACGCGAAATGGCCGCAGTCGTCGACTACCGATAGCGAATCGCGGCATAGACGTTCATCAACCACAATGCCAGCGGGAAGATCGGCATCAGGCAGAGGTACTCGACCCATTCCACGAGCTTGCGGAACAGCGGGCTGTAGATGGTGTTCGGCACTGTCGCCGCCGCTATCAGTCCGGCCGCCGGCAGGAGCACCGCGAGACCGGCCGTGACCGCGATCGCGGCGGTCGAGGACAGCACCAACGAGTAGCGGATGATGACCGCGCCGACGATCAGGACGGAGGTCACCGCGAGAATGATTGCCTGCCAGCGGTCCACGTAGGAGCGGCCGCGCAGCATCAGGAAGCCAGCGGTGGCCGCGACCAGCAGCAGCGGCAGCCAGCGGTTGGCGGTGTGCGGGTCGGAGACCCCGGCCAGCGAGAAGATGGTCAGCACGCCGAAACCAACCAGCAGTCCGGTCAGGAACGACCGGGCACGCTCGGCCCGCAGGACGACGTCCTGAATGGACTCGGGACCTTCCAGGGTCGGGCGCCCGCCGTCGACACCGTGCGCGACGGTGGTCGGCAGATCAGGCCGCGCCTCGAACACCCAACGGCTGGTGGCCGACGGGAAGACCGGCAGCCGGATCCCGGACAGCCAGCGCGACATCGCCGGAGCGCAGTGGTAGCCGAAGACGCAGACCAGCAGGATGGTGGTCAGCAGCGTCACCGCGCCGGTGTCGAAAGCCATCCGGCATAGGCTGGCGATCGTCGCGATCAGCGCGACGGTCACGACCGCCGTCCCGGCGCCCAGCCGTCGGCCGGTGAAGCGCAGGATCAGCATCGCCGTGACGGTGGCCGCGGCGAAGCCCATGACCGCGTGGGGCGAGCCCACCGGTCCGGGAGGAGCGGACGCTGCGGCGATCGCGATCGGTGCGAGGCCGCTCCACAGCAGCATGTCGCCGGCGCGACGGTTCTGCGGGGTGTGCGCACGGTTCAGGATCAGCAGTGCAACGGTGAACACCAGCACCGAGATGGCAAACGCGTACGGCGCCGGCACCCACGACTCGTGCTTGTAGCGGAACCAGCCGAGCAGGATCGAGGCCAGCACGACGCCGGTTCCCACCATCCCCGCGCCGACCTGGATGGCCACCGACGGGTTGATCGAGGAGAACCGCTTGCTCAGGTTGACCGAGACCGCGGTCGAGATGTGCTCGATGACCTGGGAGCGGTGCTCGGTGTCGTCGACGAAGCGCAGCCACAGCCGGTCGCCGTCGTAGACGTCCTGCTCGGTCAGCGACTGGGTCGCGCGCAGCGGCGAGCCGTCGACCAGGCACAGGGCCCAGCGGCCACGCTGCTTGGCTTCCAACGCCGCGAGACCGAGCTCCCGCAGTCGGACGTTGATGACCTTCAGAAGCGGGTCGACCATGACCGAAACCGGGGCGTTGGCGTCCAGCAGGACACCGATCTGCACACCCTCGCCGGCGATGATGCCGATCACGGCCGATTGAGGCGACGAAACCGCCTCTGTGCCGGGCTGTGGCGCCTCAGCTACTGCAGTCATCGCTGCACCCCTCTGTCGACGAATGGTCGGTTCATGTGTGTTGCCTCGCTGTGTGGAATTGTGACGTCGCGTCTCAATTGTTGAGCAATCTTAAAAGCATTTTGCGGCATCCGCATCTTTGCTAAACGCTGCAACGAAATCCCTTGACGTGCACGGTCGGTGCGTAAAAATCTGGTTAAACTCTGCTGTGCGTCTTCCACTCTCCGTACGGGAGGGTTTCCAGCACGGTCTTGACACCGACCTGGACCAACTGCGGAGTTGCTGGGCAGATCGCGAGCCAGGCCTCGTTCGAGCCTGCGGTCCGCGCCTGCTGATACATCGCGATCCGGCCGCCTGAGCCGTCCTTCAGGGACAGCACCGAGGCGCTCGGCGCCTTGTCGTCGTCGCGGTATTGCCGGGCGTAGACCGCGGCTTCGGCGGCCGGGTCCGACAGCGCCTGGCCGAGGGCGGCCACCGTCGCTGCGCTGATTCCCAGCCGGCGGAGATCTCCACCGGAGAAGACGTTGAACCCGGAACTCTGCCAGGCTTTGGTGATTTCGAGCATTTCGTCAAGCGGCACGTTGACCGCGTTGATCGCGGCCGGCTCGGCGTGGTGGATCGACTCCAAGGCGTCGAAGACCAGAGTCGCGATCGAAGTGGTGTCAGCGATCGCGACGTCGTCGACGGTGATCTCGTCACCGACACGGACGGCCGATACCCAGTGCTGGGCGCGGCGTGCCAGCAGCACGCGAAATTCGTTGTCTGGGATGTCGCGGGAGCCGACCTGCTCCTCGGTGCCGCCCTCTTCTTGCTCCTTGACCCCGTACAGCAGTTTGCCGCGGGACAGCAGTGCGACGACCTCTAGGTCGGGCGCGGCCAGCACGCGCATCCGCGCGGCGACCGCCTCATTGACGGTCTCACCCTCCACGATTCCTTGTTCGCGCATGACTGCCATGCCCGGGTGCTGGTTAAGCCAGTCCATGGAGTCGGTGGAGACAAATGGCCGACATCGCAATTCGGGGGCGACGTGACGAATGTCCAGCAACGCTTGCAACATCCAGAAACCCTCGACATTGACGGTGATGTCGGTGCGTGTGCTCTGATCCATTCGCTTCTCTCGTCTAGGTGTTCTCCGGTTATCGCACGACGCGGCAGCACACCTGATCCGGTGTGCTGCCGCGCCCTGCGTTGAGTGTCAGGCCCAGCTGGAGCCGACAGCCGAGTCAGTGCTCGACATGTTGTTGCCGGCGGTCTGAACCTGCTGGCCGTGGCTGTTGGCCTGCTCGTAAATGACCTGGAAGTTCCGACCCAACTGGGTGATGAACTCCTGGCAGGCCACCGAACCCGAACCACCCCAGAAGTCACCGGCAGCCAGCACATCGCGCACGATGCTCTGGTGCTCGGCCTCCAACGAGGCGGCCTGGGAGCGGATCAACGCGCCGTGGGCGTCGACATCACCGAACTGGTAGCTAATCGACATTTATCTGTCCTCCTGTGTGTGGAAAGCTTACGCTGGTCAGCGAGCTAGCTGCTCAGAATGTGCTGAGAGGCCTGCTCTTGAGCCTCGTAGTTGTTCGCGTCGCGGATCAACCCATCCCGCACACCGTGCAGCATGTTGACGATGTTGCGGAACGCCGTGTTCATCTGACCCATGGTGTCGTACGACGTGGCCTGAGCGGTACCGCTCCAGCCCGCACCGGCGATGTTCTGGCTCGACGCCCACATCTTGCGGGCCTCGTCCTCAACAGTCTGGGCGTGCACGTCGAAACGTCCCGCCATCGCCCGCATCTCGTGCGGGTCAGTCATAAAACGCGTAGGCACTTAACTGTCTCCTTGCTTGAGTGGTGATTGATTGGAATGAACGTGGCAGTCGGACCGGTTACCAGAGGCAACCGCCGACTTCGTACACACGGCTGTTCCCCCCTTCCCCGCGTGATGGCTGCCACCGTATGTGGAGCCACAGTGGGATGGTCTTCATTGACTACGCTCAGCCGGCGGCAGCTGCGTTGGCAGCCTCGGTGGCGGCGTAGGAACCGGCGCTGGTGCCCAGGGTGTTGACGAATGCTTCGTGAATAGCGGCAGCCTGCTGGCTGACGGCTTGATACAGCTGAGCGTGAGCGGCGAACTGAGCAGCGGTCAGGGCCGAAACCTCATCGGCCGCAGCCGGAACGACGCCGGTCGTCGGGGCCGCCGCGGCGGCGTTCTGGGCGTTCAGACCCGCGCCGATCCCCTGCAGGCTGGTGGCCGCAGCCGACAATGCCTCCGGCTGTGTGGTCACGAAAGACATCCTGGGATCCTCCTGAGTCGGCGTTCGTGCGATCTGTTCGTGCATGAGAATAGACGCGCACCACGCCGCGTGCTGCGGCTCAAGCTGGGTGTTCGCAACTATTCACCCGGCGGCAACAACTGTTCATCTGCGGTAACAGCCGAGTAACGCTCCCGGCTCCGCCGCCGCTGACCCGCGGCGCGAAAATGGTCCTGATCTGCACGAATACTCCGGCCACGATGCAGCGTCCGGCGCAGCGTCGGCGCCCGCGTCTCGACGCCTCGCCGAGCAAGACCCGACGCGTATCGCGGACGGGGCGTAAAAATCTAGCCGCGAATAACGCCGGCCGGCCCGACGCCTGCGGGAACGGCCTCGCGGCCAGGCTCTTCGGGGTCAGCCGATACGCAGCGGCAGTTCCTTGAGTGCGAAAGTTTTGCTCGGGAACTTGATTTCGGGCTTGTAGCCGGGCAGCAGCTCGAATTGTGGGACTCTTTTGAGCCATTCGTCCACAATCACGGTGAGCTCCATGCGGGCCAGATGAGAACCCAGGCAGCGGTGTGGGCCACCCCCGAACCCCCAGTGCCGGTGCACCTTACCGTCCAGGGTGAGCTCGTCGGTGGAGATCGCGTCGCTGCCGTCGCGGTTGATCAGGGCCATACACAGGAACACCGATGAGCCCTTGGGCAACGTCATGCCACCGACGACCACTGTCTCAGTGAGCACTCGAGGTGCCACCGGCGCCGACGGCTCCAGGCGCACGATCTCTTCGATGAAGACCCTGATCTGCCTCGGATCGCCGCGGAGCTGTTCCTGCAACTCCGGCCTGCGCGCCAACTCGAAGATCGAAAAGCCGATCGCCGCGGTGACCGTGTCCAAACCGGCCAGGATCAGCAGGTGGCTCATGCCCAGCAGTTCGAGATCCGTGAAGTCGCCGTCGCTGCGCATGACGGCCGAGAGCATGTCCGAGCCCAGATTCTCCCGGCGGTCTCGAATCATGTCGGTCAGGTACTCGTACATGCTCAGCGCCGCAGGAGCGACATCTGCATGTGTGACAAAGGTCTTGTCGCTGATGACCGCGTCTTTCCACGCAATGAGTTGGTCTCGATCCTCCAACGGCATCCCGTAGAGGTCGAGAAAAACCTGGAACGGATACGTCCTCGCCAGGTCTCTCATCAGCTCGCATTCGCCGCTGCGGGCGATGGCGTCGATCATGTCGGCGGCATGGCGAACCAGCGCCGGGCGTGACTTGGCCAACCCGTGCGGGCTGAAGAACGGCTGCAGAATTCTGCGGTAGCGAGTGTGCTCGGGCGGGTCGAACCCCAACGGAATCACCGGGATTGGGCTCCCCGGTGGTTGCAGTGCCAATCGAGCAGAAAACACGTTAGGACTACGCAACGCCGCCAGCACGTCCTCACGCCGGGTCAGGTAGTAGGCGCCGTTCATGTACACCACCGGCCCGGCATCGCGCAGAGCCTTCCACCCGACGGCTCGGTCCGCCTCCATCGGCAAGGAGAAGTAATCAAGCCGCGGAAGGTGAAAGCCCTTGCCGTACAGGCTTTCATCAATGGTGCTCATGTATGTGATCTCTCGTCGTCGGTCGTTCGCGCGCATCATGGCGGGCGGGCAACAGTAGCCATGGTATGCGGCCCGCCGTCGATGAGTTGCGTCGTCGTCGCGTCGGTTGGCTGCCGAACCGAGCGACGATCGTCGAGAAGTCTTTTAGAATCGCATCGTGAAGGTTCGCGTCGAGCAGTCGAGGTGCGTCGGGCACGCCCAGTGCTATGCGGTTGACCCCAAATTCTTCCCGATCGATGAGTCGGGCTACTCCATCCTCGAAGAACACGAGGTAGCGCCGGAGGACGCGCAGGTAATCCGTGACGGCGTTGCGTCTTGCCCGGAGATGGCGCTGATGCTGGACGAGGATTGACTGAGCGCCAACCTATTTCGCGTTGACCGCTAACAATCGCTGTCTGGCGTGGAGCGCGGAAAGCGTCCTTGCAGCGCTCGGAGCAGACCGTTGACCTCGTCGATGCGAGCGCGTATCTGCGTCAGCTCTCCGTAGGGCCCTGAGTCGTCCGCCTCTTCCCCGGCCGCCCGATGCGCCAGCTCCTGCAATTCGAGGCTCTCGGCTCGGAGAAGTCGCTCGAACACGCGTGCCTGAGCGATCTCGGCGGGCTGAGCGGGGATGCGCGACAACGTATTTGCCGCACCGAACATCGGGGCCCTCGGAAGCGTGCGAACGGCGCGGCGGGGCCGGCGTGACAGAGCCAGAGAACCGGTTGCTTCAGCGTGTTCGGCCACGTGTCCCTCCCGGCGCCAGCTCCCGAATGTTCACCTTTCGGAAACCTACGCCGCCCCTCTCGCATGCTTCCGAATACGCCCCAACTGTTCATGTACGAGCCAGGATTGCGACATCTTGAGTTCATCTAGAACCGCGGACGAGACCAGCACATCTGGGGTGCCACGCCGTGACGTGACACCCCAGATGTTGAAGCTATTCGTTGACTCTAGCCAGCTGAAGGCGGGCGAGGCATCACCGTGGGCTTGAAGCCGTAGCGCGGGCCCAAGCCGTTGCCGAAGCCAGATCGTCCACCGGCCAACGGCATACCGCCCATCAGGTTTCCGCCACCACCGGCAGCGGCCTCCGGGGCCGCGCTGACGCTGCTGACCAACTGCACGCCTTGCGGGGAGACCGCCGGAGATCCACCGATCCACGAGGCCGGCACCGCCAGCTTGCCGACCGAACCGGCGCCACCCGAAATGGCGGACACCGAGTGTGCGGCGGCGCCGCCACCACTGCCGAGTCCCGCCCCGAGGCCACCCAGGCCTTTGAGCGCCGGGGCGGCTGCGGCCGGAGCCGCACCACCCAGCATGCCGCTGGACTTGGCAATCTGGACACCGAAGTTGCCCATACCAACGCTGAAGTAAGGAAGACCCTCAGAGTTGTAGAACAAGCTCGCGTAGGGCGAGTAGTTGCCGACAAACGCCGAAAGGTTGGTCGGCAGAACGCTCGTCCCGAAGATGAACGAGTAGAGCTCTTGCAGCGGCGTCAGCGTGGCAGCCGAGGTTGCCGAGGGTGACGCAAGGCTCTGCAACGAATTCGGCATCGTCGACGTCAGCTTCGACAAGACGCTCTGGGTGTTCGTCGCCGCCGAATTACCAGTGGCGGCGGCTACCGCAGCGCTTTGATTTGCAGTGCCGGCCGGGTTGGTGGTCGACGCCGCTGGTGTGAACGGTGTCACCTTGGAGGCCGCCGCCGACTGGCCCGCGTAGCCGTACATGGCTGCGGCGTCCTGCGCCCACATCTGGCCGTACTGCGCCTCGAGCTGCATGATCAGCGGGGTGTACTGGCCGAATACGTTGGCCTGCACTGCCGCAGCGGTTTCGGCGCGGTTGGCCGCAACGAGCGGCGGCGCGACCGTTGATGCGAACGCCTGCTCGTAGGCGGCTACGGCTGCCTGAGCCTGGGTCGCGGCCTGCTCGGCCTGAGTGGCCGTCTCCTGCATCCAGGTGATGTACGGCTGCACCGCGCTCGCCATGGCCGTCGAAGCCGGTCCATTCCATCCGTCGCTGGCGAGCTGCGAAATCGTCGTCTCGTAGCCCTGGGCTGCCGACTGCAGTTCAGCGGCAAGGCTGTTCCAGGCCGACGCGGCAACCTGGAAGGACGACGAACCAGGACCCATGTACATCTTGGCCGAGTTGACCTCAGGCGGTAACGCTCCGAAATCCAACATTGAATTGCCTCCTAGCCGGCCGCAGCCGCGTTGGCGGCCTCGGTGGCTGCGTAGGAACCGGCGCTGGTACCCAGCGTGTTGACAAACGCCTCGTGGATGGCGGCAGCCTGCTGGCTGACGGCCTGATACAGCTGGGCGTGAGCGGCGAACTGGGCGGCGGTCAGCGCCGAAACCTCATCAGCGGCAGCCGGAACCACTCCTGTGGTGGGAGCAGCTGCAGCGGCGTTCTGGGCGTTCAAACCCGAGCCGATCCCCTGCAGGCTGGTGGCCGCTGCCGATAGTGCTTCCGGCTGCGTGGTCACGAACGACATCCGGTCTCCTCCTAAGTAACCGTTGCGCGTCTACGACCTTGGGCAAGGTCGTTCGGTTGAAAGATTAGAGGGTCACGCTCGAATAAAGCCCTTGCCGACCAAACTGTTCATACCTGGACGGCGAGTATTCATCCCGCGATATCGGCTGTTCATCCTGAGTTCGACAAACCTTTCACCTGCGGTAACGCTTCGAACAACCGGACCGCCGGCCCTGCCGCTCTGCCGCGTCTGAGCCAACGCCGGAATCATCGTGGTTAGGCTGTACCGCAACTACTTTCGGCGAACTCCGGCCGAACCGACCGCTCGTATTGCGAACGCAAGAGCATCGAGCGGTTCGATGACATCGAACACGAAACCGTCTCGCCTGAAACATTTTTCATTGATCGCAAGACCAGATGGCGGCGTAGCGGCCGCTCTCCCGGACTATGCGGGCAGGAGGGCGCCGGCCCGGCTGAGTCACGTCGCGCGGGCGGCACACTTAGAACGTCAATACTGCTTCACCGCAATGCTTTTGGCGCGAAGCACATCGGATCCGCGCTGCCGCCGGTTATCCGCCTATCGGCGGGCGCGGCATAACGGAGTGCTTGAATCCGTACTTCACGACATAGCCGGTGCCCCGGCGGCCGGCGGCACCACCGAGACCGGCGTTGCCCGCCATCGGAACGCCGTTGAGTATTCCGTTCGACGAGGGTGCGGCAGCGCGCGCGGCGCTGGCCAGCTGGACCTCTTCCACCATCGCCGGCGGAGTCGAACCTTGCCAACCCGCGGGCACCGACAGCCGGCCGAGGGCATTCGCCTCACCGAGGCTGGCCTGCACGCTGCTGGCAGTGAACGGCGCACCGCTCACGCCCGCGGTGCCGCCAATGCCTCCCAGCGCCGAAGCCCCGGTACTGGGCATCAAGCCGAGGCCCTGTTCGAGCGCGGTCGCCTGAGCGGGCGTAATCAACTGCTGGCCGATGCCGAAGCCGAAGTTCGTGAGACCGACGGCGAAGTAGGCCTGGAACGTCTGTCGCAGTGTGTTCAGGTTCGCGTTCGTCAAACCCAGGCCCAACCCCCCGGTGGGGAAGTTGTGCACGGTGTTGTAGATCAGCGTCTCGAGCCACGCAAACGGGCCGGTGAACACCGGCGGCGCGGCGGGTGCTGCCGCGCTGGTCGTCGCGGCCTGCACAGCCGTGCTCTGGGCGGACGGCGCAGCCGCGACGGCGTTCTGGGCCACCGACGCCGCCTGGCTGGCGGGCGTGCTGGCGGCGTTGGCTACCGCATTGCCCTGGCTGCTGGTTCCAGCGTCGTTGGTCGTCTGCGGCGGGTCGACGAACGGCGTCATCTGCAACGCGGTCTGCGAGGCGCCCGCGTAGCCGTACATGGCCGCGGCGTCCTGCGCCCACATCTCGATGTACATGGCCTCGGTCGCCATGATCGCGGGGGTGTTCTGACCGAAAAAGTTCGTGGCGACGAGTGCGGCCAACAGCGCGCGGTTGGCCGCGACCACCGGCGGTGGCACGGTCATCGCGAACGCCGCTTCGTAAGCGGCGACGGCGGCGCGGGCGTGGTTGGCGGTCTCCTCGGCTTGCGTGCCGGTGGAAGTCAACCAGTTGATGTAGGGGGTGACGGCGGAGATCATCGCCACCGACGTTGGGCCGACCCACGTGTTGCTCGTCAACTCCGCCAGTGCGGATCCGTAGCCGCTGGCCGCGAAACCCAGCTCCGCTGACAGGCTGTCCCAAGCCTCCGAAGCGGCCAACAGCGGTCCCGGTCCGGGACCCGAATACATCCGACCCGAGTTGATCTCCGGTGGCAACGCGGCGAAATCAAGCACTAGACCCTCCGTCAGCAAGCCAAGATTGCGTCTGCCCCGTCGTCCGCCGTGTGGGGGCGGCGGCGTACGGCGTTGTCGTTAACTGGTCAATGGTCGGCGCATCCTGGTGGATGCCCGCCCGATCGGTAACGATGCGCGGAGCGCGATATGCGGCCACAGACGAAGGCACTTTCTATCCTCGGTAACCCTCAGCGTCAACAACATTGAGCTCCGACGTTCATCGCTGAACAATCGCTGGGTGAGACATTAGATCGCCGCGCGGGCGATCCGCGACGACGAACCCGACAATTCATTCCTGATCAAGCAGTGTTCATCCACGATCAACTGTTGTTCAGTTGATGTTCGGTTTTACGCCATCCGGTGGCCGCAGTACGGCCGCTATCCAGCAGCGGGTGTGAACGGGACCACGGTCGACCGGAGCTCGAATCGGGTCGGGGCCGGGGCGGCGTCCCGTCCACTCATCGCGGTGATCGGCATCATCGGCGGCATACCCGCGTGTGCGCCCGCGGCCGCCGCCGGGGCGGCGAGGCCAAGGGGGGTGCCCATGACGGCGCTGGCCGCAGGCGCGGTGGCTCCGGTCCACGCCGTTGGTACGGACAGGGCGCCCGCGGTGGTGGCCTGCCCCATGCCCGCGGAGACCGACGGCATGCCCTGCCCCAGGCCTGATAACGTCAATGTTCCTGCGCCAGAACCGATTCCGGCTGACTGGGCCGCTCCCAGCTCATTGGCCGCCGTCGTCGCAGCCTTAGCTGCGGTCGCCGTGCTACCGGCCGTGAACAGCTTGGACAGCATGCTCATCGGCATCGAGGCGAACTTCATCGGGGTGCTGAGTTCGTTGAGCATCGACGTGAATGACATTCCCGAGGAGGACGACGAGGTCGAGGTGCCCGTAGCCGTATCAGCCAGGCCGCTCAGAGCCTGCGGCGACGACAGACTCTGCAGTGCCCGTGGGGTGCTGGAGATGAGTTGCGGGCCCGAGGACATGAGCGTCTCGACGTCGGTACCGCTCGAGACGCCCGCCGACTGGGCAACAGCCGCCGCCTGGCCGACCGGTCCGCTCGGGTTGGTTGTCTGCGGCGGCGAGCTGAACGGGGTGACCTGTGACGCGGTGGCCGAGGCGCCGGCGTAGCCGTACATGGCGGCGGCGTCCTGGGCCCACATCTCGGCGTAGAGAGCTTCGGTGGCCATGATCGCAGGCGTGTTCTGCCCCAGGATGTTCGTTGCGACCAGCGCCGCCAGCAGGCTTCGATTGGCGGCGATCATTGGGGGCGGAACCGTTGCAGTGTAAGCGGTTTCGTACGCGCTGACGGCGGCGACGGCCTGCGCGGCGGCCTCCTGCGCCTGATCCCCGGTGGCGCTCAGCCACGTCACATACGGCGTCGCGGCCGCGGCCATCGCCACCGAGCTGGCACCCGTCCATGGGCCGCCGGTCAACGTCGAAAGAATCGAACCGTAGCCCGCCGCAACGGAACTCAGCTCCTCGGCCAGCGACTGCCAGGCGGTTGCGGCGGCCAGCATCGAGCCCGGACCCGGACCGGCGTACATCCGCCCCGAGTTGATCTCGGGCGGCAGGGCGGCGAAATCCAGCATCGTCGTCGGCCTGCCTAGCCGGCCGTAGCGGCGTTAGCGGCCTCGGTGGCCGCGTAAGAGCCCGCGCTGACGCCCAGGGTGTTGACGAACATCTCGTGGATTGCCGCCGCCTGCGCGCTGATGACCTGATACATCTCGGCGTGAGTGGCGAACTGCGTGGCGGTCAGCGCCGAGACTTCGTCTGCCGCAGCGGGAATCACGCCGGTCGTCGGACCCGCCGCGGCGGCGTTCTGCGCCGTCATCGTCAAGCCGATACCCTGCAGATTGTCGGCGGCGGCTGTCAACTCGGCTGGTTGCGTACTCACAAACGACATCTGGCACTCCCTTCACCGCAGAACCCACCTGTCACTAGTTAGAGACGTTAACTAGGAAAGATGGGCCGCCGTGATGGCGAAGCTATGCGCTGCCTATGAGACGTCTGACCGCGATCGACGCTCCCCCGCACGAAAAAGTCCCCCACCCACACGGGCGGGGGACTTTTCCAGATTCAGCTATCGACGCAGATCGGTGGCTGCAACCTGGACGAACACACCGGTGTCCTCGGCCATCAGCAGACCACGACCGCGAGGCAGCGGGCCACCCTTCATCTTGCCGCGGATGAAGCCTTCGTCCGGGTCGGCGTCCATGACCAGCAGCGGTGCGTTGGCCTGAGCCAGCGCGCGCAGCATCGGGTCGCTACCCGCCGACGACCATCCACCGAACGTCCGGGTGACGATCACGTGCAGGCCGACGTCGGCCGCGCGGGTCACCCACGGTGCCGCCTTCTGCAGCGGTGAGTCGAAGCCCGGCGGCAGCTGCTGCACGTCATCGATGATCAGGAAGATCTCCGGTCCACTCCACCACGAGCGAGACAGCAGTTCCTCGGCCGACAATCCCGGCGGCGGCTCGCGCTGGGTCAGCACCTGGCCCAGCTCGTTCATCATCGCGGAGACGCCGTCGAGGTTGTAGGCGAACTTCTCGACGTAATCGGTGCCCAATGTGGTCAGCAGCTGACGACGCGGGTCGACCAGCCACACCTGCGCCGACGGAGCCTTCGCTGCTGGGGCAATGCTGGCCCCCGGCTGGTAGACCCGTCCGATCTCGGCCATGATCGTCGCCAACGTCGTCGTACGACCACACTCGCGTCGACCGGTCACCATCAGGTGTGCGTTCTCGGCGAAGTTGAGGTACACCGGCTGCAAGTCGAGTTCGTTGATGGCCCAAGCGATTCCACCGACGCCGACGTTCTGGCGCTGATCCTGCTGCGCCAGTGCGCGCACCTGCTCCACGCCGAACTTCGCGGGGAGGCGGCGCACCGCAGGCGCGTGGCCGACCGCGACCTGGCTGACCGCCGCCGCGACGCTCTCGGACGAGAACACGTTGTCCGCGGTGTTGGTCAGCGCCGGCCGTGCCACCAGCGTGTGCAGACCGGACTGCGGGTCGCTGTCCAGTCGCACGTAGTTGACCGCGACCATGCCGCGGCCTGGCTTGACCGGCACATCCTTGGCGAACCGCGAGCGCACCAGCTTGGCATCCTCGACCGCGGCCAGCCGCAGCTCGATCCGCGACCCGAAACCGCTGCGGACCGGCGGCCGAAGCTCCGATTCGCGGTCGGCCGTGGCCATCACGTGGATACCGAACGACGGTCCCTGGTTGATGATCACGTTCACCTGCTCGATGAGCACTTCGTTCTCCTCGGCGAGCGCCCGGTAGTTGTCGATCACCAGGAAAACGTCGCCGAAGCCGTCATTGGGAACCTGGCCCGCTTCCCCACCGAACTTGCGGCGACGGAAGACCTCCATCGACGGCACGTCGTACTGGAGGAACGTGTGTTTGCGCTCTCGGAGCAACGCCAGCAGCTCGGCTACGGTGCGGCGAACACCGTACGGGTCGGTCGGACCGACAACCTCTCCGACGTGCGGCAACCCGCCCACCGTCGTCAGCGCGGTGCTGCTGTATGCCAGCACGTAGAACTGCACCTGCTCGGGCGTGTGCGTCAGGGCCGCGGAGGTGATCAGCGTCTGCAGCGCGGTGGTCTTACCCGATCCACCGGCGCCCAGGATCAACACGTTGGCGCCGGCTCCGGAGGTGTCCACCGTCCACGGCGGCTGGTCGTGCTTGAACGGCCGGTCGATGATTCCGACCGGGAATACCAGGTCGATCGTCTGGCCGTACTGCTCCTGCCACGGGTGTTCGAGGAAGCGGTTGACCAGATCCTCGATCGGCACCGCCCGGTCCAGCGGCGGCTGCCACAGCCGGTACGGCTTGAAGTCGATCCGTCGAAGCTGATCGATGATCACGGTACCGACCTTCGGCGTCCGGATCGCCTGTTCTTCCTCTTCTTCGACCTGGTCGACGGCTCCGTTACCCAGGAAGAACTCGCCGTTGTCCCCGTTGGCCAACGCGTCGTTGAACTCATCGGGCCCGGTGACGCTGACCTCGACCGGCGTGTAGCCGGTCGTAAACAGCTGCGGCCGAATGTAATCCACGGAATGGGTCAGCATGGCTGGCCCGTCGTCGTCGAGCGAGACGCCGCGGCGGTAGTCCCGCCACAGGAACTCCGCCTGGAAGCGGACGATCTCGTCGAGGCTCTTCCGGAAGTAGCCGAGACCGGCCTGTGCGGGCAGGTTGACGGCGTTGGGAACACCGGCCGCCTGGGCCGCACCAGCGGTACGGGCCTTCAGCACCAACCGGTAACCCATGTTCTCCATGAGCTTTTCGGCCCGGCTCTCGATCGTCTGCGAGGCCATCATCAGGTGGATCCAGTAGGCGCGACCCTGACGTCCGATGGAGTCCAGCACGTCGACAGCGGTCGGCATGATCCGGAACCACTCGTAGAACTCGTCGATGACGACCACGAGCATCGGCAGCGGCGGGATGTCCTGACCGCGTGCCCGCATGCGCGAACGCATCTCGTTGTATTCCTTGGCGTCGTCGACACCGGCGTTGTCGCACACCGCCTTTCGACGGGCGATCTCACCCCACAGCGCGTCCAGGAACCGCTCCATGAGCGCCTGGTCTTCTTCGAGGTCGGTGATGATGCGCGACACGTGCGGCACGCCGGAGAACGGCTTGACGGCGGACCCACCCTTGAGGTCGGCCAGCACGAACTGCAACTCGTCCGGCGGATGCGAGAGCATCAGCGACTCGAGGACGGTACGCACCAGGGTCGACTTACCGGAACCGGTGGTTCCCGACATGACGCCGTGCGGGCCGTCGCCGCCCTCGTCGAGGGACTTCATGTCGAGGAACAGCAGTTCGCCGTTGTCGGAACGGTTTCCGAACGGGATCCGCAGTCGGGAGCGGCTGGTCAGCGCGTCGCGCCGACTGCTCCACAGGTTCTCGAAATCGATCTCCGAAGGGTCGCTGATCCCGTAGTAGGACAGGATGTCCCGGGCGCCGATCTGCGCGACCCGCTGACCGATCTCCTCGTAGGCCTCGGCGAGTCGCCAGCGGGCGACCCGTTGCGAGAACTGCTCGGCCTCGGTCTCGGTCATCTCGTCGGCGAGCGCGAAGAACCAGCGGTTGTCGTCGATCACCATCCACGTGTCGCGGTCGCGAGGCAGTGCCTCGATCACGCCGACGTCGTTGGTGAACTTCAGGACACGCTCCGGGTTACCGGTCCAGAGCGCCGAACCGGTCAGGTCGAAGAACGTGACACCGTCGACACCGTCGACGCTGATGACGTACTCCCACTGCGGGTCGTCGACGTCGGCGACAATCACGTGGTGCGGCGTCGGCGTCTCGGCCGACGAGCTGGCATGCCGAGGGGTGAAAGACCCACGGCCGGCGAACAATTCAGCCTGGTCGGCGGCGAACTCACGAACCGAGCCGTAGACCATGCGCGCGTTGCCGGCGGCGTCGCGACGACGCGGATCGCCGAAGTGCGGCAGCCACTTGACCCAGTCCCACTTCGCCATGTCGGACGTGACCACGATCATCTGCAGGTGGTCGGGCCCGTGCGAGAAGGCGAGCTGACAGAGGAGCGCGCGCATGACGCCCAGCGTTTGCTCACGGTTGCCGACGAGCGCGTACCACGGCTCGACAAGCAGCGACACCATCTTCGGCAGGTTGTAGATGACGCTCTGGTAGCGACCGAACTCCTGCAGAGCCTTACCGGTGACCGGCTCGAGCTCGATGTCGGTCGGCATGTTCTGCGGCTCACCCCAGGTCACTTCGGGACGGGTCATGCCGACACCGATCCGCGCGACACCGAAGTTGAGGTCCTTGCCGTCCGGCTTGCGCTCCCACATCCGTTGCGAACCCACCGCGGCGGCCAGGGTGGTCGGTGCCGGGTGGAACCAGCGGTAGTTGGCGTCCATGCTGTCGGCCGACTCGTTAGCGGTCTCCCGCAGCATGTCCAGCATCAGCATGAACTGGGCGCGCATCGCGTCCAACTTCGGCCGGCTCATCTGCTGCTGGCCACCGAAACGGCCGCCGAACATCATCATGGCGACACCGCCGATCATGAAGATCGGGAAGATCGAGCCGGCGCCCAGGAACATTCGCGAGCCGTTGGCGATGGTCATGCCAACCATGCCGACGAGCAGTCCGACCACCAGCACGCCGACCACGATCAGCCACCACGGCTTGCCTTCGGGCGGCGGAACGCTCAGCGGTGTCGGAAGGACGATGTTTTCCGGCCGGACGGCAGGCGCCCTTTCGGGCGTTGGGCGTGCGAAACCTTGCTTCACTTGGGTACCACCAACTCTGCGGGGTTCATATCGGTCGGAAGAGTGTCATGCCGCACCAGCGCGTCAGCGCGTGAGAGCGCAGGGCCCGGTGCCAGCAAACGCAGCGCGACCCACGGCGCCGGCGACGGCTGGGCCGCGAGCCCCAGAGCGGCGCGGGCGTCGCGAGTGTTCTCGACCCCGAAGCGCGCACCGGAACTCGTGAGCCACCACAGGGATTCGGAGGTGGTCGACCCCGGGTCATTGCCTGTGACGGTGACCCAGTTGCCGTAATCGGGTCCGAAGAAGACGCGGTCGGCTTCGCGGCCCGAAGTGTCCGCCTTGACCAGCGACACGACCTTCTCGGTCGAGCTGTTCGGCACCGGGATCGTCGGCCCGGAGATCACCTGGATGCGCGCGCGCTCCTCACCGGCGGTCTTCTGCCACCACCAGCAGGTCGCGGGGTTCTCCTTCAGGTCGACCGGGCTGAGCGGGGCTTCCGGGTAGGCCGACAGATCCAGGCCGTTGACGACCGGCATCTTGGCCAGCGACGCGGGGGCCACGACGACCGGTGAGTTACCCGCCGGGGTGCCCGCGTTCTGCAGAATCTGCGCGACGACGGAGTTGACCGTCTGCACCCCGTCGGCCAGCACCACCGAATACTGTTGCGGCCCACTGATTTGCGGCGTCACAATGACGGTTCCGATCGGCCCGGGCGCACCGGTGAATGTCGCCGGCGCGCCTGCGCCCGGGACCCTCGGCACCGCCAGCTCTGGGCCGACCGGCAAGGCGTCGTACAGCGCCCGGCTCATCGGCCGCGCCTGGCTGACGTTCTCCGGGGTCAGACCCAGCGGCAGCAGCACGGCGCGGTTGATCGAGTCGATCTTGTCGCGCCGGCCGTCGCGGATGATCCAGGTGTCCTTGTCGTACTTGAGCACCACGGCGTCGGAACCCTTGAGCACATGACGGCGGCCTGACAGGTCAGGTGTGCCGTCGATGACGGTGACCGTCACCGGCGCTGCGGCGACGCCCGCCGTCTTCGCGACCGAGTCGCACACCAGCCACGATGAGGTTGCCGGGCTGGTCGGCGAGAATTCCGACGGCGCCCCGGGGATGCCGACCAGGGGTCCGTGCGGCTGTTCGGCGATCTGGCTCCCGCGCACCTTGTGCGGGTTGTCGGCGCGGCCCGCGATGAGCCGTGCCGAGGCCAGGTTCAGCGCGGGGTACAACTTGTCACCGACCCGGACATACAACGCGCCGGAGTCGCGGTCGGCGATGATCGGGGTGTCGTTCAGCTGGCCGGACGGGCTGATGAAGGAGTACAGCAGGGCACCGAGGCAGATCACGCCCGCCGCCGACACCGATGCCACCACGGCCAGCGTCTGGCGACGGCCGGGCTCGATCTCCATTCGCACCCGCCAGCGCGTCAACGCCATGGCGGTGCGGCGGGCCAGGAATTGGTAGCCGGTTACCTGGGTCCGCGTGGACAGTCCAAGGCCGTAGCCCGAACCCCGCTGGTCACCAGCCATTTCAGATCACTCTCCAGTCAGATTCCGAGACCGGAGAATATGTAGTCCCACGATTCACACGGATAACGGTAGGGCACCCCGGGCGGACTTGCCATGCGAACGTTTGCGCGCGGGTGATATTCACGTCCGCGCCGTGTGTGGTTTGTGCCACAGAGCCGTCACCTGCCGATTGGTCGTGGAAAGATCCGCCGGATTATTCACAGCGAATAGTACGGCCACGAGCAAACGCAATCCTTCCGAAAAGTGACGCTGAGGTGGACACTCGGGTCGCCTCCCGGACATCTCGACAAGCAAGATGTCTCTTATGAGCCACATCGCGCCGTCGTTGGTCGATCTCGCGGGTCGATTCGGGATCTCCACGGCGTACGAAGACTGGAGTGGTCGCCGGGTCGACGTCCCGGAAAGCACCTTGATCGCCGTGCTCGCCGCGCTCGGTGTCGACGGCACCGATGAAGCCGAACGCAACGCGGCGCGGGCCGCGCACGAACGGGAGCATTGGTCGCGAGCGCTACCGCCGACCATCATCGGGCAGGCCGGCACCTCGACGACGTTCTGGGTGCACGTCACCGACGGTCAGCCGGCCGAAGTGCGGCTGCAGCTCGAGGACGGCACCGTCCGCACCGGGATTCGACAGGTGGACAACTTCACCCCGCCATACGACCTCCACGGTCGCCGGATCGGCGAAGCCAGTTTCGTCTTGCCCCACGACCTGCCGCTGGGCTATCACCGGGTGCACCTGCGCTCCGGCGATGACGAGGCCGACGCCGCGGTGATCGTGACGCCGCCCTGGCTGGGAGTGCCCGAGCGGCTGGGCGCGCGCCGCACCTGGGGATTGGCCGCACAGTTATATAGCGTGCGGTCCCGCCAGTCCTGGGGCGTCGGCGACCTGACTGATCTGGTGGATCTGGCGGTCTGGTCAGCGTCGGTGCACGGCGCAGGATATGTCCTGGTCAACCCGTTGCACGCGGCCGAGCCCACCTCGCCCATGGAGCCTTCGCCCTATCTCCCGACGTCGCGCCGGTTCGTCAACCCGCTGTATCTGCGCGTCGAGGCCATCGCGGAGTTCGCAACGCTGGCCGGGCGGGGGCGGGTGCGCAGGTTGCGTGACCGCGTGCAGAAGCATGCTGCGTCGTTGGATTCGATCGACCGTGACGCGGCGTGGGCGGCCAAGCGGGACGCCCTGCAACAGGTCTTCGCCGTGCCACGCACCGCTGGCCGCGCCCTCGCTTTTGCCGCGTACTGCGCTCGAGAGGGCACGGCGCTCGACGACTTCGCCACCTGGTGCGCGCTGGCCGAGAAGCACGGCACTGACTGGCACAAGTGGCCCGAGTCGGTACGCCATCCTGATGGCGACGGCGTCGCAAAATTCGTCACAAAGCATTCGGCCGCAATCGATTTCCACCGATGGCTGCAATGGCAACTCGACGAACAGCTGGCCGCCGCTCAGACGCAGGCGGTGTCTGCCGGGATGTCGTTGGGCATCATGCACGACCTCGCGGTGGGCGTGCACCCCGACGGGGCCGACGCCTGGGCCCTGCAGGATGCGCTGGCCCTCGGAGTTTCGGCCGGCGCTCCCCCGGACGAGTTCAACCAGCTTGGACAGGACTGGTCGCAGCCGCCGTGGCGCCCGGATCGCCTCGACGAGTTGGAGTATCAACCGTTCCGCGCGCTGATCCGCAGCGTGCTGCGGCATGCCGGCGGCGTGCGGATCGACCACATCATCGGCTTGTTCCGGTTGTGGTGGATCCCGCAGGGCCAAGCGCCTACCGAGGGCACCTATGTGCGCTACAACCACGAGGCGATGATCGGGATCGTGGCCCTGGAGGCGTATCGCGCGCGGGCGCTGGTGGTCGGCGAGGACCTCGGCACCGTCGAGCCGTGGGTGCGCGACTACCTGCGGGCGCGCGGCGTGTTGGGCACGTCGATTTTGTGGTTCGAACTCGACCGCGACGGGGCTGGTGGCCCGCTACCGGCCGAGCGCTGGCGCGAGTACTGCCTGTCGTCGGTGACCACCCATGACCTCCCACCGACTGCCGGTTATCTGGCCAACGAGCATGTGCGCCTGCGGGATTCACTCGGTCTGTTGACCCGGCCGGTCGAGCAGGAAATGGCGGCCGCGGAAGCCGAGCGGGCGGCGTGGCTGACCGAATTGCGTCGAGTCGGCCTGCTGGCCAAGCACGCCGACGAAGAGCAGACAGTGCTGGCCCTGCATCAGTATCTGGGCCGGACGCCGTCGCGTCTCCTCGGGCTTGCGCTCACCGACGCGGTTGGCGACAAGCGCACCCAGAATCAGCCGGGCACCACCGACGAGTACCCGAACTGGCGAGTCCCGTTGAGCGGTCCCGACGGCCGGCCACTGCTGCTCGAGGACATCTTCGACCATCATCGGGCGATCGCGCTGACCGAAGCCATGCGGGTTCAGACCGCAACCGAACCCACCTGTTAGCGTCGAGTTGCCGTGAAGCCTTTGACGTTTGCCGTAGTCGCACCCGTCGCCGCGGGGGTCACCGCAGACCCGCAGTGGATGGCGGCTTTCGCGCGCCACCTCGAAGTCTGCGGCTTCGAGTCGATCGTCGTCGTCGAGCACACCGTCCTGGCGACTAGCTACGACAGCGTCTATCCCTACGACGCTTCGGGGCGCGTCGAGTTGGAGCCGAATGGCCCGGTCCCCGATCCCCTTGACCTGCTGTCGTTCCTGGCCGGCCACACCCAGCGCCTCGGGCTGGCCACCGGCGTTCTGGTGTTGCCGAACCACCATCCTGTCGTGCTGGCCAAACGAGCGGCCACCGTCGACGTGCTCTCAGGCGGCAGGCTCCGACTGTGCGTCGGGGTGGGCTGGCTCAAAGAGGAGATCGAAGCCTGCGGCGTGGATTTCGCCAGCCGGGGCCGGCGCGCCGACGAACAATTGGCGGTGCTGCGGGCGCTGTGGGATCGACAACCCGACGGCGTGACTCACCACGGCGAGTTCTTCCAATTCGACGACATCGTCTGTAGTCCGAAACCCGTTGATGGCCGGCACCTTCCGGTACACATCGGTGGTCACAGCAAGGCAGCGGCGCGACGCGCCGGGCGTCTAGGTGACGGATTTCAGCCGCTGGGAGTTGCCGGGTCCGACCTCGAGGCGCTTCTCGCGCTAATGCGAGCCGAGGCCGAGGCCGCCGGTCGCGACCCCGCCGACATCGAACTGACGCTGGGGCATTCGGTCCCCAAGATCGATGCGGAACGCGCACAGCGGTTGGCGGCGCTGGGCGCCGATCGGATCGTGTTGGCCATGCCGCCGACCACCGATGTCGAGCAGGCCAAGGACGAACTGTCGGCCTGCGCTCAGCGATTGTCGCTGTCGCCATGACGCTGAGCGCCGACGACCGAGCCGCTTTGACAGACCTCGTCCACCGCTACGCCGCCCGAGTCGATGATCGTCAATTCGCCTCGGTGCCAGACCTTTTCACCGCAGACGCGGAACTGATACTGCCCGATCCACCGACGACGTTGGAGCCGGCCCGGCACCACCATGGACAGGCCGCGATCGGAACGGCGGTCGGCGCCGTCGCTGCGACAATCCGCACCCAACACGCGATCACCGGCGAGGTGTATGACGCAGGCACCGCCGCGGACACCGCCCACGGCCGCATCTCTTGCATTGCCCACCATTGGGTCAGACACGACGACCAGATCCGCGACGTGACATGGCATCTGCGGTACGACGACGACTATCAGCGCACCACTGAGTGGCGAATTCGACGCCGGGTGTTGACGATCGATGCGATCGATACCCGGCCGATACGTCAGGTGCGTCAGCCCTAGCGCCCCTGCGCCGCCGCCGCTTCGAGCAGATCCGCTGCGCGAGAGAGGCTTTCGTCAGGTGGGGTCATTTGATCAGCGATTTCCTTGGCGCGCGAAGCATAGTGCGGCTCGAGGACCACGCGTAGATCCGCGACAAGGGAATCCAGTGTCGACTCCGCGAAACACCTCTCCGCGCCGACTTGCAGCAACGCGACCGACGTCGCCCACATCGGCTGGTCGAAGCCGTTCCACAGCACCAGTTCCGGCACGCCCGCCCGCAGTCCGGCGGCGGTGGTCCCCGCGCCGCCGTGATGGGCGACTGCTCGGCACACGGGGAACACCGCGGCATGGTTGGCCTCGCTCACCACCCGCACATGCGACTGCACCGGAATCCCGCAAAAGTCGCTGGCACCCAGGCAGATCAGCGCGCGAACGCCGACTTGTTCGGCGGCCGCGCTGATCACGGCGATCGTGTCGGCGGGGGCAGCGAGGGGCGTACTGCCGAAGCCGAAGTAGACCGGCGACGTTCCGGCGCCGATCCACGCCAGCACGTCATCGTCCTCATCGGTCGGTAGTTGCAGCGTCAGCGCCCCGACGAACGGCCGTCGCGCCGCGCTGTCGACCCATCCAACGGCCACTCCGGGCACGCAGATCTGGTCGTACGCCTGAATCTCCAGCGGCTTCGCGTCGACCGGTGGTTCGTCAGGTAGCCCCAGTGCCCGGCGCTGCGCGCGATCGGATTGCGCTGCCGCAGTGTCGTCGGCGGACCCCTGCTGCTGAACCATCTGCGCCGGGCAGAAGTGCAGCGCCGCCAGTGGAATACCGTGATACTCGGCCACATTGGCGGCGGGCGTCTGCTCGGTGAGGCCCGCCACGATGAGATCGGCGCCCTCGGCCAGGGACAACAGGGTCGCGCTTTTCGCGGCCACGACTTGCGCGACGTATTCGGCGGCCTCCGGGATCGCGCTCAACGGGTTCTCCAGCATGCGGGTGAAGTCCTCGTCACCGAGCAGTTCCCGCCAGTCCCGTCCGTACGGAACGGTCACCAGCCCAGCCGACTCGATATAGGCGCGCATGTCCTGGGCGACCGTCAGGGCCATCCGCACGTCGTGGCCCCGGCGCTGCAATTCTCCCGCCACGGCCACGCATGGTTCGGTATCGCCGCGACTGCCATAGGCGGCAAAGACGAACTTCACCGGCACAACCTAACTCGCCATGCACCGTCGTACCCCTGCGGCACCAAAAAGCCTTATGGTCAGCCGGTTTCCGGCAACGGAATTCCCTCGCTGGTGGAGAACTCGGCGTCGCTGTGCATCGCCAGACCCAGCGACACCACCGAGCGCGCGAACATCGCGTCGGTCAGGTAGGCGAGCGTGACGGCCCAACGGTTGACGCCACGTGGGATTGCGTACAGGTGATACGCGCGGGCGACGACTTTGGCCGGAAATCCGGACAGCGGGATCTTCAACGGGTTCGCCACCGCCTGGTGCGGACCGAGGTCGACGACCAGCCCCATGTCGTGATGCTTGTAATCGCGCTTCTTACCGCGGCCGAGGCTGGCCGCGACGTTGTTGCCCAGCGTCTTGCCCTGCCGGGTCGCGTGCTGCGCGGTGGGCGGGGTGATCTTGCCCGGCTGGGTCACGTCAGGCACGGCCGCCGCATCGCCGGCGGAAAACACGTCCGGATGGCCCGGGACACTGAGGTCGGTCTGCACCTTGAGCCGACCTTTTTCGGTGGGCAGGCCCAAAGTGTCGATCAGCGGTGCCGCGGTCACCCCGGTCACCCACGCGACGGTGTGGGCGTTCACCCGAGAGTCGTCGCTGAGTACGACGTGATCGGGGTGAACTTCGTTGAGAGTCAAACCCAATCGGACGTCGACGCCGCGCTTCTTGAGAACCCGCTGCGCACGGTTACCGAGCTTTTCGCCGACCTCCGGCATCACCTGCTCGGCGAGGTCGAGCAGCAGGAATCGCACCGCCGCCGGATCGAACTGCATCTGTTTGGCCGCCGCGTACGCCAGCGCGCGAAGCTGCAAGACGAGTTCAGTGCCGGAGTACGACGCGCCGACCACCACAATCGTCCGCCGCGCCTGCGCCAACTCCGGGTCTTCTTCCAGGCAGGATAGCTCGAGTTGCTGCAGAACGTGATCGCGGAGATACAGCGCCTCGGCGGTGGATTTCAAACCCTTCGCGTACTGAGCCAATCCGGGGATGTCGAACAGTCGCGTCACCGACCCGGGCGTGAGAACCAATCGGTCCCAATGTAATTCGCGGGTGCGGTGCTCCATGTCGGTGAAATGCAGCCGATGGCCGTCGAGATCGACCCGGTCGACTCGACCGCGAATTGCGCGCACGCCCTTGAGGGTTCCAGCCAGTGGGATCGCGACGAATCGTGCATCGACGACACCGCCGGCCACGTCCGGCAGCAGCGGTGTGTACAGCATGTAGTCGACCGGCGAAATGATGGTGATCTCGACGTCGGTTCGGCGTAGCCGACGAGCCAATCGCCGGGCGCACTCGAAGCCAGTGAATCCGCTGCCCACCACTACGACCGACGTCACCCTGTGACTGTATCCACTGGCCCACGACCTGAAACAGGTCGCCACACCGCCGTTTCCGCAGCGCGCCCCCTGGGTAGGCCTCCACGCATGAAGGACAAGGTTTCCAGCATCATCGACGAACGAACCGCACCGACTTCGAGCGCGGGGCCGAAGAACTTCGCGATCATGCTTGCCGCCCTGGCGGCGGTAGCCGTCGTCGTGAGTATGACCGCTTTCGCCCTCCGACAGGTCAGCCTGGGGGTTGGCGCCGCCAGCGCCGCGCTGCTGGCGATCGGCGCCACTCTGTCGTGGCTGTCGGCAGAGGCGCGACGCCTCCGGGACGCGCGACAAATTGCGCGCTAAGACTCCAGCACCGCGAGATTGCAGACGGATTTACGCACGTCCGATTTGATGACCTTCGCGACGAGCGCGCCGAGCGGACCGCTGAGTACCCCGCCACCCAATTCGGCGGTCATATTGAAGGTCGATCCGGGGTGGTTGTCGGTGACGCCCATCGCGACCGTGATCCGCACACCGCCCCGGCCGCGTCCGGTCAACTCGATCGCGTGCGGTTCGTCGTACCGGGTGACCTCCCAGTGGATGACATTGCGAAATCCCTTGACCTTGATCAGCGATGAGACGCGGGTGCCCTTGTCGATGCTCGCGGGGACGTTGCCGCGCCATCCGCCGAATATCGTCATCCAGTCGCCGAAACGGCCCAGGTCCGAGGCCAGCTTCCAGGCGGCCTCCGGTGAAAGATCGGACGTCGTCGAAACGTCGACTTGAGCCACGTCGTCTCACTCCCTATTGCGGTGGACATTCGGATCGCTGCGCTGGCTGTACGTACCCTGACCAGGCCGCGCCGTAAACCGCCCGCTCTCGCGTTCAGATCCCCGTCCACGTTTGATCGAGTTGCTCGGCGACGTCGATGACTTGCGCCTCCTGTGATTGCGGTGTGTCGATCTCGTCGATGACGTATTGCGCGATGAATCGCCGGATCTCGGCGTCGACGCCACCAATGATGCGCACGATCTCCCCCCGAAGGCTCTTCGACGAGACGTGGACGGCGATGTCGCTGGGACGGGGCTTGGCGACATCGACGATCAGCAACAGCGGCTCGGCGGCCCGAGCGGTTGCGCTCAACGCGATATCACCGTCAACGGTGAACCGCTGCTTGTCTATTCGGAGATCGACCAGCAGATCGATCAGCAGGGGGATGTGGATGTCGAAGGTGATGCTGTCGGCGACGTTGCGGGTGACCTTGGGTTGCTTGATCGTGACGCCGGCGCTGACCTTGGCGAACTTGCCCGGGCCCTGAGCCATGGGAGGCATGTCGAACTGGCTGCCGGCGATTGCGGCGAAAGCTGCGGCGACGCGCTCCTCGGTCACGGCCACCTCGAAGAAGCGCCGGCCGAACGACTCATAACTCATGTACTCGTGGCCCTGCATAAGTGAATACGGTCTCACGTCCACTTCCCAGACCGCGACTGATCGGGTCGTGTCGCGGCGCCGACAGGTTAGGCAAATGCCGCCGTCGGGTACACCGGTGCCGATGGTCACACAGCTATCGCGCATCGAAACGAGCCACCCAGTATGAGACTGCGCAGGAGCACCGTCGACGGTCCGGGACTAAGCCGCGTTCGCCGAGGCCGCGGCTTCTCCTACGTCGACGCCGGGCGGAAAGCTGTCGAGGATGCCGAGGTGCTCGCGCGGATTGACGGCCTTGTTATTCCGCCGGCCTGGAAGCAGGTCTGGATCAGTCCGCATCCCAACGGCCACATCCAGGCGGTCGGAACCGACGCCGCGGGGCGCCGCCAATACATCTACCACGAACGTTGGCAGGAAGAGCGGTCCGAGGCGAAGTACGACCGAACAATGAACTTGGCCAAGCACTTACCGGACTGGCGCCTGCATCTGCTCACCGATCTGCGGAGCCGCGGCGTCGGCCGCGACCGGGTGTTGGCCCTGGCGCAGCATCTGATCGACCAGGGCTATTTCCGTTCTGGCGGTGAGGAGTACGTCGAAGAGAACGGCAGCTATGGATTGTCGACGTTACTGCGTGAGCACGTGCATCTGAATCGCGATTGCGTCGATTTCGACTACCCCGCGAAAAGTGGTGTGCAGAGGACGATTTCACTGGAAGATCCGCTGGTGGTCCGCGCAGTCGGGTCGCTGATGCGCGCCAAGACAACTAATCCGCGGTTGCTCGCGTATCGCACCTCGGACGGTTGGACGGAGGTGCATGCCGACGACATCAACCTCCGCTTCCGCGAACTGGTCGGTGATGAGTTCAGTGTCAAGGATTTACGTACCTGGCACGGCACGGTGTTGGCCGCTGAGGCGTTCGCCATCGCACGCGACCCGTCGTCGAAGACGGCCCGCCGTCGCGAAGAGGCGGCGGTAATGCGCGCGGTCGCCGACCAGCTGGGTAATACGCCCGCCGTGGCACGGAGGTCGTACGTGGATCCGCGCGTGGTCGAGGCCTACGAACAGGGCGTCACCATCGACTCCGCGTTGCGCCGCGCCAAACGACAACGAAGTCCAGAGGCGCGACGCGAGACAATCGAAAAAGCGACGGTCCGAATGATCCGGCGCGTCAGTGGCGCACGACCGTGACAGCCGTAAGTTGTTGCTTCACAACCTAGCTGGCCGACTCTTCACCAATAGTGCTGTGCCACTTAGCTAATTGATTGCAAGGAGCACCTTGTCCACAATCAAGTTGCACTTACCTGATTTGTGCAAATAGCGAACACTCTCTCGTCGAATGATCAACGCGCCCCACGATATTGACCAACGAGCGGGCCGAAAATCGGGGCATTTCAAGGGAAATCAACGACGGTGACGAATAACACTTTGCTAAACAGTGCTTTTGGCCTAAAGTTGCTGCATCTGAAGGTTTTGTCCGCGAAAAGTTAAGAACGAGTTACTTTTCCACTCATGTCAAATTGACATTTACGCACCTCATCTACCTGGCCTTTTAATGTCGAACTGAGATGTAGGTCATGTTTAGATCGCAAAAGTGATGGCCTGCACAAAGTTTGAATACCTATTCATTTTGTCAGTACCGTCCCGGCTCATGTTTGATATTGCGACACTGATGACTCTGCTTGCGCAGATGTCGGGCACGCCGTACATCACCGGCGGCAACTCCCCGGCGGGGACGGACTGCTCAGGTCTGGCCTCGCTCGTTTCCAATGTGGCAGCGGACCGGCCGGCCTTCAGCGGCCGCTTCAACACCGGCAACGAAGAGTCGGCACTGCTGGCGCGCGGCTTCAAGTACGGCACCGCGGCCAACGCCGTGGTGATCGGCTGGAACGGTGGCCACACCGCGGTCACGCTGCCGGACGGCACTCCCGTCTCCAGCGGTGAGGGTGGCGGCGTCCGCATCGGTGGCGGCGGCGCTTACCAGGGGCAGTTCAACCACCACATGTACCTTCCGACAGACGGCGATGCCCCGGCCGATGCACCGGCGCCGGTTCTGGTGAGCGTCATTGCTCCCGATGCTCCGCCACCGCCGGCTCCGGACGCTGCGCCGCCACCCGCGCCGGACGCTCCCCCGCCGCCGGCTCCCGATGCACCGCCGGCCGACGGCCCGCAGGACGCACCGCCGCCGCCTGCCTGAGGGCTGTGGTCGATCAGACCGAAAACCGCTCGCGATAGCGAGTGAACCGGCTGGGCAGATCGTGCTCGTCGAGTCCGAACATTTCGGCCGACGTCGCGATCGTGCCCAGCCGGTTCCGTCGGTGCTGTTCCAGATACTCGACCATCGCCGCGCGGGCCGTGGCGGTGAGCGGTTCGCCCGCGAGGTCGTAGATCTGCGCGACCGTACCGAGCTCGTCCGCCATGAACTCGTCGAAACGAACGTCGATGGACCGCTCCGGGGGGATGAGATCCCGGTCCCGCACGAGCGCGTCCAGCATCAACTGCAGCCGCTGTGACCACGACTCCGCGATCTCGTGCACCGCTACCGGGGAGCGGTGCATCCGTGCGGTGTAGGTGATCATCGCGAGCATCGACAGCGCCACCGGCACTGGCTCGCGGTGGGTGCACACCACCACCACACCGGGGAACACGGCGTCCAGCACGGGCAACTGCTCGAGATGCTGGGGCGACTTCAGCAGCCAGCGACGGCCGCCGCGCAGAAACTGCAGGGCCTTCAGCTGCAGTCTCAGGTGCTCGTAGGAGGACGTCTGGTCGTGCGCGAGGTAGTAGTCACGCCAGCGCGGCACATGACCGAGGGTCTCGAAGAGCATGGTCGAGATGTCGTTGGCCAGTAGCTGGATCTCTTCGTGGACGTGCTCGGTGGTCATTTCGTGCATCAGCGGGAAGTGCGGCATTGCCGAGTTCATGAAGTCGACCGCGACGTCCATCCTCGCCTTGCGTGGGTCTGGCTCGATTCCCGCTTCGGCTGGAAGCGGATACGGCTCGACACTCTCCCAGTACGGGATGGTGCGAAACGTCGTGCCCGCGGCCAGCAGGTTGTGCAAATGCGTGGTGCCTGTGCGGGGCAGGCCGGCGATGACGACCGGCGGCAGTAGCTCGCTGTCGTGAATCTCGGGGTGGCGGGACACCAGGTCGTTGAGCAGTAGCCGGTTCTTGAGCAGCTGGAGCACCTGGGCGTGGAAGTTGACGATGCCGGGACCGTGCAGGCCGTCGATCTCGCGTAGTGCAGAGAGGTAGACATCAAGGCGCTCCCGGTAGTCGTCGGACCCGAAGTCGGTCAGGCCCGTCTCAGCCGCGGCCTTGGCGTGCAGCACATCGGCGTCGAGCGGGCATGCCGGCGCCATCGTGGCCATCAGGTCGCGGAGCTGGTCGACCTCAGGGCTGAACCGCGGTTCGGCCAGATCGTCGAGATGCACGAGGGCCGCGGCGTCGGTCATGGCGAATTATGTTACTCTGAGTTTCGTAATGACGACAGAGCTTGGCCGCCCTCGCGATAAACGCATCGACGGCGCGGTACTGCGCTCGACGGTCGAGTTGCTGGCCGAGACCGGCTACGCCGATCTGTCGGTCGATGCGATCGCGAGGCAGGCAGGCACGAGCAAACCCGCAATCTACCGGCGCTGGCCCAGCAAGGCACACCTCGTCCACGAGGCGGTCTTTCCGATCAGCGACGCGACCGCGCTCCCCAACACCGGGTCGCTTGCGGGCGATATTCGCGAGATGGTGAGCCGCACGGCGGCGCTTCTGACGACGCCCGCGGCCCGGGCAGCGCTGCCCGGGCTCGTCGGCGAGATGGCGGCGGACCTGACGTTGCATGCCGCGCTGCTGGAACGCTTCAGCGACATCCTCACTCGCGGACTGACCGACCGTCTCACCGATGCAGTTGCGCGCGGCGAGGTTCGAGCCGACGTCACTGCCGCCGAGATCGTCGAAGTTGTCGCCGGAACGACTTTTCTGGCCCTGCTGACCCGCGGCGAAGCGCTCGACGATTCGTGGGTGCACCGGACGGCGGAATTGATCACGAGAGGAATCAGCGTATGACCGAGCATGAGTCCACCACCGCATGGCGGGAGTTGCTGGACACCTTGGGCGGATTGGATCGCTCGTTTCTCGATGGCGATCGTGCGGTCACCGACGACCAGCAGATCGCCGACGGCTACCGAATGCTGGCGATCACGTTGGGCGTCGCGTTCGACACCTGCCTTTTCGGTGAGCCGAGCCGGCCGGTGTTCGTCGCGGTCAACACACCCTTCCGGCGTGATCGCCGATGGGGAGGCGACAACACCGACGCCTACTACTACATCTGCCCGGTCGATCCCGGGCGCCGCTACCGCATCAGCGGCAATTGCGGCGACAGCGTCTACTTCTCACTGACCGCCTACAACGAACCGTCGCCGGGCGCTTGGTCAGATCGGGTCGTGGCAATTGTTCGCGACGACGATCTCGACATCGATGCCGACGGCAACTTTTCATTCGAACTCGGACCGACACCGGACGCGGCGGTGTTGATGACGCGCGATTACCAGGCGGACCCCAGCACCGGTCACCCGGTCAGCTGGCACATAGAATCGCTCGACGAATCCGATGTCATCCGGCACGGTGATGCAGAAACCGCGGCAAAGCTTCGGGCCGCTGCCACCTGGATGCGCACCATGTTCGCGATTGTCCCGCTTACTGTGGGTACGCGGGTGGACGAGGCGCACGCTCTCGGACACGAGATCGCCCACGCAGCAAACCAATTCGCCGACCCCTATCAAGTGCCTGATGCCAATTTCGGATGGTCTGCTCGCGACGCCTGCTACTCCTACGGCAGTTTCGTGCTCGACGAAGACGAGGCGTTGGTCATCACCCACCGGCCACCACCGTGCAGGTTCTGGAATCTTGTGGTATGGAACCAATTCATGGCGACCCACGGCGTAAGCGATGCACGATGCTCGGTGAACGGGCACAGCGCGATACCGAATGCCGACGGCTCGGTGACCGTGGTGTTGTCCCGGGGCGTGACGACACACCCGAATTCGCTGACCACAGTTGACTATCCGCGCGGCAATCTCGCGTTCCGCTGGTTCCTCGCCGACGAGGTCCCGACGCTTCCCGAGGTGCAGTTGGTGAAAGTGGCTGACGCGCCAACCAGCACCGATGCGTAGCACTGAATTGCTGTGCTGCCCTGCTTAACTGACCCTGAGTGATCGTGCTCGTTCACTGTTTTCCCTCTTGGCCAGCGGACTCAGGCTATACCCAGAAAATTCTTAGTTTGGACAAGCATTTGTGTGGGAACCTGTTGCCTCATGAAAGCGCATCGCGTCACGCGCCTGGTTGGCGCCGTCTCCGCCTTGGCCTGGGGGCTCGGGGCTTCCGCCGTACCGGCTTCCGCCGCTCCCCCGTCTTGCCCCGACACGCAAGTGATATTCGCGCGCGGCACCGGTGAAGATCCGGGTGTGGGCCCGACGGGACAGGCGTTCGTCGATGCGCTGCGCGGTCGCTTGGGCGGAAAGTCGCTGGACGTCTATCCGGTGAACTACCCGGCCAGCGACCAATGGTCGACCGGACTCGACGGCATCAGGGACGCGGGCTCCCATGTCATGCAGGAAGCCAGGGCTTGTCCTAACACCAAGATGGTGCTCGGCGGTTTCTCGCAAGGAGCGGCCGTCGCGGGCTTCGTCACTTCCCCGGCCGTCCCGGATTCGGTGCCGCAAAACATCGACCCGGCGTCGATCCCCAAGCCCCTGGACCCAGCCGTCGCCAGCCACGTCGCCGCAGTAGTGCTGTTCGGTACGCCGAACGTGCGGGCGATGAATTTCCTGGGCCAACCGCAGTTGGTGATCGGGCCGCTGTATCAAGCCAAGACCATCGAGGTGTGCGCGACCGAAGATCCGGTCTGCTCAGACGGGATGAATTTCTCCGCACACAACAGCTATACCGAGGACGGCAGCTTCATCGCTCAGGGAGCCGACTTCGCGGCCAACCACCTGCAGGGTGGCGGCGGTCCGGCAGCGCCTCCGCGCGCTGAGGGTTTCGGCAACTGACCGGCTAAAAGACTGTCAGTTCCAGGCTTTCGAGGCGCCGCACCCTTACCGACGCTGAGTTCCCCTTTCCGGCCGACCCGGTCAAGCCGGAACTCACCGATGTGACCGACCGCGACCCGCAGGCCGCATTATGGGTGGTGCGCATCGTGATGTCGCAGCAGTACTTGCCCGTCGGCGACGACAACACCGAACGCGAGATGGTGGAGCGATTCGTCACGCCCGCATTCGCCGTGGGCTAGCGTCGAGGGCGGTTCGACGCGCGAATCCAGGGACGGAGAACAGCCATGGCGATCCGAGTCGCCCACATTGCCACCGGAAACGTCGGTCGGTTGGCACTGATCGAGTTGATCACCAACCCGCAATTCGAACTGATCGGGCTGTGCGTATCGGCGGCGGAGAAAGTCGGCAAGGACGCCGGCGAACTCGCTGGTCTGGAGGTGTCCACCGGCGTCGCGGCGGTTGACGACCTGGACACGTTGATTGCCGCCAAGCCGGCGTGCATCGTGTACTGCGCGATGGGCGATACCCGTCTTCCGGAGGCGATGGCCGATGTCATGCGCATCCTCGCCGCCGGTATCAACGTGGTCGGCTCATCTCCCGGGCTGCTGCAGTATCCCTGGGGCGTGATGCCAGACAAGTACATCCAACGAGTGGAAGATGCTGCACAGCAAGGTAATTCGAGCCTCTTCATCAGCGGCGTCGACCCGGGCTTCGTCAACGATCTGATTCCGCTAGCACTGGCCAGCACGTGTCAGCGCATCGAGCAGGTGCGCTGCATGGAGATCCACGACTACGCGTCCTACGACGGCGCAGAGGTCATGCACTACATGGGGTTCGCCCGGACGATGGACGAGATCCCGATGCTGCTGCAACCGGGAGTACTCAGCATCGCCTGGGGCACCGCCATTCGGCAACTGGCCGCAGGCTTGGGCATCGTGGTCGACGAAATCACCGAGTCATACCAGCGCGAACCGGCGCCGGAGGACTTCGACATCGCAGTCGGTCACGTGGCCAAAGGCACCCTGGCCGTCCTGCAATTCGAGATACGCGGAATGGTCAACGGCCACCCGGCGATCGTCATCGAGCACATCACCCGGTTGCGCCCCGATCTGCGGCCCGACCTGCCCCAGCCCGCCGCGGGCGGCGGCTCGTATCGCGTCGAAATCACCGGTGAGCCTTCATATGCCGTGGATATCGTTCCCAGCAGTCGCTACGGCGACCACAATCAAGCCGCGATCGCCGGCGCCGCGGGTCGCATCGTCAACGCCATCCCCGCGGTGATCGCCGCCTCTCCCGGGATCCGAACGACGTTGGATCTGCCATTCATCACCGGCAGCGGGCTGTACGCCCGCGAAGAAGTGACCGCCGGTTAGGCAACACGAAAACTATTGATAGGCCGGGTATTCGGCGGACCCGAGCACCTGCGCCGCGTCGCCCTCGTTTCCCACCGCGCCGGCGATCGCGTGCATGTCGATCAACGATGGCGCATCCCGCGAAACAGCCCGGAAGCCGGTCAGGAATCGGCACCTGGTCGCGCTCTGGGATACGGTCTTGGTCAACCCACGTAAAAGGAGCACGATTGATGAGGATTCCCCTGACAGTGATGGCCACCATGGCGATCGCCGCACTGGTGGGGGCGTCGGCAGTGGGATGCGGCAACGATTCGAAGTCGTCGACGCCGACTTCAGGAGCCGGTGCCACCTCGCACCCCGCGATCAGCGACTACACCTCGCTGCTGATCAAAGCCGGCGACATCAAAGCACCTGACGCCTTCACCGCCGGCCCGGCTATCAAAGATCCGAATGGCCAGCAAGGCGCCACGGTCACGTTCACCGACTCGGACCACAGCCATTCGATCGTCGACACCATCCAGATCCTGCCCGACATCGAAGCCGCCGCCGGCGCGCTCGAATCGGCGAAAGCAACGCACCGCGAGACACTTCTGGCGAAGTCACTGAACGCCGAGGTAGGGGTCGGCGGCTCGACCGTTTCCGGGTTATCGCCGGATCACTCCAAGGGCATCACGGTGTTGGTGTTCACCGAGAACAAGGCCCTCGTCACGCTCGAGTTCGACGGCCCGTCTTACGCGTTGGCACCGCCGGAATTCATCACCGATGTCGGCCAGAAGCAGGACGAGCTGATCAAAAAGGCGCTCGGCGGCTGAATCGATCTGCTGATCAACGGTTTTCGCTCGCCTGCGCCAGCAGCGACCGCGCGGCGGTGACGCAGGGCAGTAATCGGTCGTAGGCACTGACACCGGCCTCGGCGCGCGACCGCATCGGTAATTCCAGACCGACGACGCGATCCTCGGGCAGCGCCGCCAGCATGCCGACCAGCGGTAACTCCCCCTCGCCGGGCGGCAGCCGCTCGAACATCGCCTCCTCGGCGTAGTGCGGCATCCGTCGCTGCCACGTGGTGTCGCTCAGTTGGATGTAGCCGATCAGCTCTGCGGGAATGGCCCGCAGAGCGTCGGGGGACGCGCCGAAGCGTGCCACGTGCATGGTGTCGATGAGCAGGCTGATCTCGGCACGGTTCACGTACTCCACCGCGGCGACGGCCGACGGCAGGTCCGCGATGCTAAGGCCCACAACGGGTTCGATGCAAGTGGCGATTCCGCGTTCGGCGGCCAGTGCCGTCAGGGCGGCCAATTCGTCGAATGTCCGGGCCTGATCCGGCTCCAGGCTGACAGTGTTGATGCGAGGTATGCGGAGTTCGGCCATGACGTCGAGATCCGCTGCGTACGAGTGGACATCGACACCAGGGGCGATGAGCAGACCCTCGCCCAGCGAGATCGACACGTCACGATCGTCCATCGCAGCCAAGAGGTCTCGGCGTAACCGAGGCTCGTCGCGCAGCGAGAACGGTGGGTAGTTCAGGCTGCTCACCGGAGCGAACCCGACCATTCCGGTGGTGATGTAACCGCAGCCGAGATCGGCTGTGAGATGGACGAACTCGACCGGAGGCATGCCGAAGACGCTGAGCATCTCGATCCCGAGGCGATCCGTGACGATGGGCACGCTCAGCCGCCGACCATGGCGAGGCCGCCATCGACGGGTATCAGTTGGCCGGTGATGAACCGGGCCCCCGCACTGGCCAGGAACACCAGCACCGGTCCCAGGTCGTCGG
Organism: uncultured Actinomycetota bacterium; assembly: GCA_963822655.1. Lineage (GTDB taxonomy): Bacteria > Actinomycetota > Actinomycetes > Mycobacteriales > Mycobacteriaceae > Mycobacterium. Next base: position 784,313 of record CAWGIJ010000004.1, on the reverse strand, counting down.
TGGGATCGCCGAGCTTTCCGCCCAGCGGGATGGACAACTTCATCTGCTGATCGATGAAGGGCGCGACATCGGGGCCGAGGAAGTCCCGCAACCGATCCGCGCCCGGTGTCTGTACCGCGGGCGCGAGCGCGTTGACGGTGACGCGCTCGCCACCCCACGCCTTGGCCGCGGAACGGGTCCACGCCTGAACGGCGCCTTTGGTGGCGGCATAGACCGCTGCCATCGGGCTTCCCATCACCGCCTCGGCCGATCCGAAATTGATGATCTGGCCGCCATTTTCGCGCATTAGGCCATGCGCCGCCTGGTTCGTCAGAATCGTCGCTTTGACGTTGGTCGCCAACAAGAAATCGATCTCGTCACTGGTGATCCGGCCGGGCACTCCCGGCTGCCACAACCCGGCCGCGTTGACGAGCACGTCGAGTCCGCCCAGTTCGCGCACCGCGCCGGCGAAGGCGTTGTCGACGGATTCGGCGTCGCGAACGTCGCACTGCAGCCACGCCACATCCGGCGCGTCATCGGCCGGCGCGGTGCGGTGATAGGTCGCAGCCACGTGAGCCCCCGCGGCGTGCAACACGCGAACGGTCGCTGCCCCGATTCCGGTGGCGGCGCCGGTGACCAGGATTCGCCGGCCTTCCAGTAAGGGTTGCGGTACGGTCATGGCCGCGGAGTCTATCCGTCTCCGACAACGACGTCAGGTATCGCCATGTACTCGATGCGCTTCGACATGCGGGCTCCCGATTTCGGCGCACCGGCCCAGGATCTCTACGAAGCCGCTGTCGACATGTGCGAATGGGCGGAGACGCGCGGATGCATGGCCGCGGTGATCTGCGAACACCACAGCTCGCCCGACGGCTACCTGCCGACACCGCTGATTCTGGGCAGCGCGATCGCCGCGCGCACCAAGCAGTTGATGATGACGCTCATCGCGATCCTGCCGTTCTACGATCCGGTGCGGCTGGCCGAGGAAATCGCCGTTCTCGACCTGATCAGCAAGGGCCGGGCGGCCTACGTGTTCGGGCTCGGTTACCGGCCCGAGGAATATGAGCATTTCGGACTCGATCGCAAGGCGCGCGGACGTATTGCCGACGAGAAGCTCGACCTGCTGCGACGCCTGCTGGCCGGTGAGCTCGTGGCGCACCAGGGTCGACGAATCAAGCTGTCACCGTTGCCCACTTCGCCGCAAGGGCCCCTGATGATGTGGGGCGGCGGAAGTGTGGCAGCGGCCCGGCGGGCCGGTCGCTACGGGCTGGGCTATCTGGCGCAGGGCGATGCGCCCGGTTCACTCGAGGCGTACGAGGAGGCGTGTCGCGCGCACGGTCACGAGCCGGGGATGACGTTGCTGCCGAACCGCGATACGCCCAGCGTGTGTTTCGTCGCGCCGGACGTCGATCAGGCGTGGCGGGAAATCGGCGCGCATCTGCTGCACGATGCGCGCATGTACTCCGAGTGGAACCCCGACAACGACAGTTCCGCGGGCATCGCTCACGTCAGCGATGTCGATGAATTACGGGCGACGTCGCGGACGCACCGGATCTTCACCGCCGACGAGGCGATCGCCTATGTGCGCGACGGCGGAATGCTCACGCTCGCGCCTCTGTGCGGGGGCATTCCGCCTGACATCGCCTGGAAATACCTGCGATACGTCGACGACTCAGTGATGCCGGCACTCAGTCGGACCGACGTCGGCTGACAACAGTTATCAGCACGATGGCCGGTAATGTCCCGGTAGCGAAGATCGCGAACTGCCGTGTTCGTCTCAGAAAGCTTCCGGATCTCGCTGGACGTCGACCGGCACGGGGTGCTGATAGAGGCGTGAAGCGTTCTCCCAGGTGAACTTTCGGATCAGGTGCGGAGAAAGGTCGCCGATCTGCTCGTGCACGGTTCGCTGAGTGTGTGGCCAGGTCGAGTCGCAATGCGGGTAGTCGGCCTCCAGCATGATGTTGTCGGCGCCGATCCGCTCGTGCTGCACGAACGAGGACTTGTCCTCGACCGCGCAGAACCAGAAGTTGCGGGTGAACACCTCGGCCGGGGTCAGACTCTCCCCCAGTGCCGCCCAGGTACCGTACATCTCGTGATAGCTGAGCATGTGGTCCAGCCGATCCAATAGGCCGGCGACCCAACCGATTCCGCCCTCGGAGAGACAGATCTTCAGATCGGGGAATCTGCTCGGCAGCCCGGAGTAGAGCCAGTCGACGGCGGCCGAAATGGCATAGGCGAAGAACAACACGCCCTGCACATCCGGCGGAGCGTCTTCGGTGGTGGACGGCGACGATCCGGACGACCCGATGTGCAGATTGACGACGGTGTCCGTCTCCGCGCACGCGGCCATCATCGGGTCCCAATGGCCGGAGTGGATGCTCGGCAAGCCGAGCATCGACGGGTTCTCGCTGAATGTGACTGCGTGAAAACCACGCTCGGCGTTCTCGCGGATCATCTGTGCACTGAGTTCGGGATCCAGCAGCCACGGCAACTGGCACGGAATGATCCGGCCGGGATGCGAACCGGCCCAGACGTCGTGGTGCCAGTCGTTCCACGCCCGCACCGACGCCAACGCCAGCTCGCGATCGGTGGTCACCTGCTGCAGCCGTTGGCCGGCGAACCCCGGCAGGAACGATGGAAAGTTCAGCGACGCGTAGACACCATTGAGGTCCATGTCCTTGACGCGCTCGTCGATATCCCATGCCCCCCTGCGCATTTCGTCGAACCGAACCGGCTCGAACCCGTATTCCGACACCGGTCGCCCGACGACCGCGTTGAAGCCGACGTTCGGTAGCACCTGGTTGTCGTACACCCACGTCTGACCACCGTCCGCGGTATCGACGACTTTCGGGGCCCGGTCCGCGAACCGTTGTGGCAGCCGTCCGCTGAATGTGTCCGGCGGTTCGACGATGTGATCGTCGACGGAGATCAGCGTGTAGCGCCGTGAGGCCCGAGGTGGATCGGGCAAGAAGGTCACCGAGCGGTCGTCGCCCGTCTTGGCCGTCGTGAAGCTCAGGTTCGATGCCAGCTCGTCGATCGATTTCATCGCGCTCCACTCAATTCAGTACGGCGGGATCGGCTTTGATGGTGAGACGGGCCGCACCCGCCCAGTACACGTCGGCCGCCCGTTCGATCAGCGATCGCCGCATTCCCGCCATGTCCGACCAATTCATCTGCTCTGGCTCCCGACCGGTAAGCAGCACGTCGTAAGCCAGCTTGCAGACCCGCTCGATCGACGCGGCACGGTAGACGGCTTCGGCCAGATTGCGGCCGGTGGCGATGACGCCGTGGTTGGCCAGGATGGTGAGATTGGCGGACCCGATGCGGGCCGCGAGATCGGCTGCGCGCGTTGCGCTGTCGACCTCGCCGTCATACTCCTCGACCAGGCGCAGGTCGTCGAGGAACAGCGAGCCGGTCTGGTGGACGAGTTCCGGCAGCCGTCCCAGTGCGGCCAGCACGCACACGTAGTACGGGTGGTTGTGGATGACCACTCGTGCGTCGTCGCGGACCCGGTGCAACTCGGTGTGGATGTGGATCGCCGGCGTGACATCCCACTTGCCGCGCACCACTCGCGCGTCGGCGTCGACCACGCAGATATCCGAGGCGGTGAGTTCCTGCCACCACAGTCCCCACGGGTTGACGAACATGTCGGTCTGTCCATCCGGCTGCCAGGTGATGTGGCCGGCCAGGTTCTCGGCGAACCCAATCCCGGCCAGGTGCCGGAAGGCTATCGCAAGTGCCTGTTCGTCGGACAGCTCGACGCCGACCGGCGGGGCCACCGCGGGCGCCCACACTTCCAGTCCACCTCGGCGGGCGTCAGGCGCGTTCATGGTTAACCTCCGTCCTGAAGCGAATGTCGTCTTTGAGCACACTTTTGGCGATTTTGCCGCCCGAGGATCGCGGCAGCTCGTCGACGACGATGAGCCGCTCGGGTAGCAACTCCTTGGAAACGCCGGCCGCCAAGAGGAACTCGATCAGTCCGGGCAGGTCGATCGTCCGCGAATCGACGAGTTCGGCGTAGAGACAGACCTTTTCGCCGAAGACGGGATCGGGCATCGCCACCGCTGCGGCGACCGCGATCGCAGGATGGGTGGTCGCGGCATCCTCGACTTGAGCGGCACTGATGTTCTTGCCGCCGCGCAGGATGAAATCCGACGTACGACCGGTGACGGTGAGGTAGCCGTCCGCGTCGATCTCGCAGATGTCGCCCATCCGCATCCAGCCGTCGCGGGTGAACAGCTTGTCGTGGTCGGTGCCGCCGAGGTAGCCGAGGCTGGTCGCGGGCCCTCGGCAGGCGGGCTGGCCGCGGCCCGCTCGATGACGTCCCGGTCGCCGTCGAACAGGCGAACCGCCATCTCGGGAACGATCCGGCCACCGGTGCGCAGCCGGCGCGGCTGCGAGTCGTTCAGTGTCGTGGCGCTCAGCATGACCCGTCTCGTTCGAGCCGTAGAACTGCAGAATCTGTTGCGCCGGTGAGCTTCTCGAATTCTGCGGCGGGCCGATACGGCAACGCTTCACCGCCGGTGAACACCACCCGCAAGGAACTCAGGTCGTAGCTCCCGGGATGCGCTGTCGGCGATCAACATCGTCAATTGCGTACTGACGCAACACAACACCGTGACCCGGTGCTCGGCGATCGCCTCACATGTCGCCCGGGCGCTGAAGCGGTCCAGGATGACTGCGGTGGCGCCCAGATACATCGGCGTGGTGTGGCTGGTCCAGATCCCGAACCCGAACGGCATGGGGATGACGGGCAGGAACGACGTCGTCGGAGGTCAGGTCGCCCGTTGGCGACTGCCTTCTGATGGAAGTAGTACCAGCGATTCTGGGTGTGCACCACGCACTTGGGCAACCCCGTCGTCCCGGACGTCGAGTTGATCAAGAACACGTCGTCGGACCCGAGCTGGCGGCCTGACCGCAATGCCGCGCGGCGCTGCCTCGAGATCCAGCCGTGGCCCGCCGCCGGCCTGAGTCAGTACCACGACCGGCATCGCGAATTCGGCGGCACGCCGCCGCGGCCCGGGCCGCGTCGTCGCTGCGCTGGAGCGTCGCTGATCAGCATCTTCGGCTGCGCGCTGCGCAGTATCGCCGCGACCTCGCGGGTGCCGGCGCGGGCGCCGATGCCGACGACGACGGCGCCGCAGCGCTCGACGGCGACGAACAGGACGTGAATGGCGGCGGAGTCGCCGTGCCACACCGCGATCCGGTCGCCTGCGCGCCACCCCGGCACCGGCCAGCTGCTCCGCCAAAGCCGTTGCCGCACAATCGAATTCACGCCAGGTCAGCGATTGGCCGGGCTGGTCGATGTAGGCGGCGCGATCCGGATACCGCGCGGCGTTGCCGGCTACCGCGTCCGACAGCGTAGCGTCGGACCACCAGCCTGCGGCGCGGTAGCAGGCCGACTTCCTCGCCGGTGAAGGACGGCGAGCCCACGATGTCCAGGCCGCCGGCGCTCATTCCCCGATGATATGACCAAACATGCTGCATGCGGCCGATCTTGCGAGGCCGGCCGGCAGCCGTTGGGTCAGAGCATACCCAGTCCCCTGCGCCACCAGCGCCAGCCCGACCAACGTCAGCATGGCGACCAGGACCTGTTGCCGGCGAGCCCGCACCCAGTCGTGCAGCAGTCGCAGAAACGCCTGGGTCTTGGCCGGCGCGAGCAGGTTGCTGACCAGGACGATCTCGACGACCGCCAGCGTCTCGACGACGAATACGACGGCGGCCGCGATCTGCATGCCGATCGCGACTCCCGAGGTCAGGATCGTGGTCAGCGCGAACAGCACCAGCGACGGGTTGGGCCCGGCCCAGAAGCCGATCACGAACGCGACCCATAGGGCCCCGCTTTCCCACGCATCCTGGGCGCGGCCGAGCAGACGCCGGACGCCGGATCTCGACGCCGCTGTCGGCGTCGCTGCCGCGGTTCAGCAGCCGTGAGATCGGGTTCGTTGGCGTCGTCCTCCGCGGCAGGTGCCGACGTGACAGCGGCCCCGGCAGGCGCCGGCGTGCGTCGACGCGCCCACACCCGCACCGCCAGCAGTGCGGCGACCGCCAGAACGAACACGCCCATGACGATTTCCGCGTGCCGCACGGTGGAACTGGCGGTCGTGGCCGGGTTGGCCAGGTCGTGCACAAACGACGAAAACGTCGGCGTGAAATGCAGCACCAGAATCGGGACCAGCAGCAGGACCACGCTCGCCAGCACGCAACCGACCCAGTAGACGAGCAGATTCTGCGCCGGCCGCGGCCGGGAGACCAGGAGAAGGTTGACCCCGAGACGCACCGGGTCCAGCGCTATCGGAAGCGCCAGCACCACCACCGAACTCCACATGACACGCTACCCCGCCGCGCCGGGTGTCCTACGAATCCAGCCGGGCGAACTGGCCGTGCCGGTACTGCTCGACACACGCCGCGCGCCGGACCTTGCCGCTGGTCGTGATCGGTATCGAACCCGGGGCTACCATAACCAGATCCGCGATGCTGAGACCGTGCGCGTTGAACACCGCCGACGCGACGTCACGACTCGAATGCGTCGAAGTTCGCCGAGCACCTCTGCCGTCGGATTCGCCCCGCTTCTTCAATTCGATGATGGTGACGAGTTTCTCGGTGTGACCGTCGGCGACCGAGATCGCCGCGACCCGGCTTCTGGTGATCTCCTGGATCGTCGCCTCGATGTCGTCGGGCGCGTGATTGCGCCCGTACAGGATCAGCAGGTCTTTGATGCGGCCGACGATGAACAGCTCGCCTTCGGAGAGGAAGCCGAGGTCTCCGGTCCGCAGCCACGGTCCTTCGGGTGTGCCGCTCGACGGCGTCGGCGAGCACGCCCGCGAAGGTGCGCTCGCTCTCTCGCCGGCTTGGCCCAATAGCCCGACGCGACGTTGTCGCCGTGCACCCACACCTCCCCCGTCGTTCCCGCGGGACATTCGGTGCAGGTGTCGGGATCGACGATCCGCACCATCGGCGACTGCGGCACCCCGTAGCTGACCAGCGCCGTGCCGCCGCCAGCGCGACCGCACGGCGTGGCCGGCGGGAAGTTTGTCGGCGTCGAAGTGGACGATCTTCGGCGGTAGCGCGGGTGTGCGGGTCGCCACGTACACCGTCGCTTCGGCCAGTCCGTACGAGGGTCGAATCACCTTGTCGCGCAGACCGAAACGAGCGAACCGCTCGGTGAACCGCCGCAGGGTCGCCGGCTGCACCCGCTCGGCGCCGTTCTGCAGGATCAGCACATCGCCCAGATCGAGCCCGGCCATGTCCTCGTCGGACGTCTTGCGTGCCGCCAAGTCGAAAGCGAAGTTCGGCGCCGAGGAGAAGACCCGGCCGTTGCCGGCGAGCAATTGCATCCATCGCGCCGGCCGCTGCAGAAACGCCACCGGGCTGATGGAAACGCCGCGGACTCCGGCCAGAATCGGCGCGCAGATGCCCAGGATCAAACCCAGATCGTGATAGAAGGGCAGCCACGACACGGTCGTGGTGTTCGGCGGGGCAACCTTGCCGTAGTCGAGGAAGTAGTCGGCCATGATCTGCTGGAAATTCGCCAGCAGATTCCGGTGCGAGATCATCACCCCGGCCGGCTGGCGGGTCGACCCCGACGTGTACTGCAGATACGCCGTGTTGCCGCTGTCGATGTCGTCAGGGTCGGGCGTCGGCGTCCGCGCTGACGGCTCGACGGTCGAGCGAGTCGACCTCGATCAGGGTTGGACGCGTCAGACTCGGCCGCCAACCCGAGGTGCGCGGCGACGGTGGCCGCGGCCGAAGACGTCGTCAGGATGGCGGCAGGCGAGGTGTCGCGCAGCACCAAACCGACCCGCTCGTCGGCGAAGCGCCGGCCAGCGGAACCGCAATGCGTCCCGCCTGCAGCGCGCCGAGAAACGCGACGATGTAATCCAGGCCCTGCGGAGCCAGGATGAGCGCGCGATCGCCTGTGGACCCGTAGCGAGCGAGCTCCTGGGCGACGCTCGACGCTCGTTTGTACAGCTGCGACCACGTCAGCGACTCGGCGACGCCGTCCCAATCCTGGTCGTAATCGATGAACGTCAGCGCTATGTCGTCGGGCTGCAGGCTGGCGCGCTCGCGCAGTACAGCCGGAAGAGATGCCCCGATCACCGTCGCCAGACTACCGCGTAGTCGCTACCCGAACGCCGTCGCGCAGGGTGGCCTCGACGCCCCGCGGCAGGGCGGGTAAGCATAGTCCATGGCGGATACGACCACGGCCTACGTGTCGCGGACGACACGCCACCGGTATCGGGGTGCAGGTGCGGAGGCGACCGTGATCACTGGGGGGCTTGATGGTCGACGTTTGGTGTGATCGAGAACCGGAAGCAGCACGACGGTTCTCGCGTCTGACGACGTCTCGTCGACGGCGGGCGACCGTCCGGTCGCGCCGGTCGCCGTCATCGGCATGGCGTGCCGGCTTCCCGGCGGGATCGACTCGCCGGAGCTGCTGTGGGAAGCGTTGGTACGCGGCGACGACCTGATCACCGAGATTCCCCCGGACCGCTGGAGCATCGACGACCACTACGATCCCGAGCCCGGGATACCGGGCCGGTCGGTGAGCAAGTGGGGCGCTTTCCTCGACGACGTTGCCGGCTTCGACGCCGAGTTCTTCGGCATCAACGAGCGCGAGGCGGCCTCGCTGGACCCGCAACAGCGCATGCTGCTGGAAACGTCCTGGGAGGCGGTCGAACACGCCGGTTTGACGCCGCAGGCGGTCACCGGCTCGCTGACCGGCGTCTTCGTCGGCCTGACGCACTACGACTACCAGATGGTGTCCGCCCAGTCCCCGGAGATGGAGGGGCCGTACGGCTTCCAAGGCAACGGCTTCAGCATGGCGTCAGGCCGGATCGCCTACGCGCTGCGGGTGCATGGCCCCGCTGTCACGGTCGATACCGCCTGTTCGTCAGGCCTGTTCGCTGTGCACTTGGCGTGCCGCAGCCTCAACGGCGGCGAAAGCGACCTCGCCCTGGCCGGCGGCGCGTGCGTGATGCTGGATCCGCGTAAGTTCGCGGCGGCGTCGGCGCAGGGCATGCTGTCTCCCACCGGGCGCTGCCATTCGTTCGACGCCGCGGCCGACGGATTCGTCTCCGGCGAGGGTGCCGCGGTGGTGCTTGCTCAAGCGCCTGCCCGACGCACTGCGCGACGGCGACCGGGTACTGGCCGTGATCCGCGGCACCGCCGCGAATCAGGACGGCCGCACCGTGCATATCGGGACACCGTCGCAGCAGGCGCAAAGTGCGGTGTACCGCAAAGCGCTGGCAGCCGGCCGGCATCGATCCCGGGACGGTCGGCATGGTCGAAGCCCACGGCACCGGCACGCCGATCGGTGATCCCATCGAGTTCGCCAGCCTGGCCGAGGTTTACGGCATCGACGGCCCCTGCGCGCTGACGTCGTCGAAGACGAACTTCGGCCACACCCAGTCGGCCGCCGGAGTGCTCGGACTGATGAAAGCCGTTCTCGCGCTGCAGCACGACGTCGTTCCGCGGAATCTGCATTTCACCCGGCTGCCCGACGAGCTCGCCGGCATCGACACCAAACTCTTTGTGCCGCAGGAGCATTCTCGTGGACCACCAACGGTGACCACCCCCGGCGCGCGGCGGTGTCGTCGTACGGGCTTTCCGGGACCAACGTGCACGGCGTGCTGGAGCAGGCACCTGCCCCCCTGAACCCGTTGCGCAGCAAGGTCGTTTCGAGCGATTCGGTGACCGCGGCGCCGTTGCTGTTCCCGCTGTCGTCGACCTCGGCGGACGAACTGCGCCGCACTGCCGGCCGGCTGGCCGACTGGGTGCTCGCACATGACGATGTCGCGTTGCCCGACCTCGCCTACACCCTGGCGCGTCGGCGTGCGCACCGCACCGGTACGCACCGCCGTCATCGCCGACGACCGCGCGGAGCTTGTCGAGGCGCTGCGCGACGGTCGCCGAGGGCGACAGCCCGTACGAGCGCCGCGCTCGGTCGCGACGACCGGGGTCCGGTGTGGGTGTTCTCCGGCCAGGGTTCGCAGTGGTCGGCCATGGGCGCACAGCTGCTGGCGAGCGAGCCGGTGTTCGCCGCGACCGTCGCGCAGGCCGAGCCGGTGATCCTTGCGCGAGTGTGGCTTCTCGGTGACCGAGGCGATGTCGGCGCCGCAGGTGGTGACCGGCCAGGACCGCATCCAACCGACGCTGTTCACCATGCAGGTCGCCCTGGCCGCCACGATGACGGCCTACGGTGTGCGCCCCGGCGCGGTCATCGGCCACTCGGTCGGCGAGGCCGCGGCCGCTGTCGTCGCAGGCGCGCTGTCCCTGGAGGACGGACTGCGTGTGGTCTGCCGCCGTTCGCAACTGATGTCGCGCGTCGCCGGTGCCGGCGCCACCGCATCGGTACAGCTCCCCGCCCAGCAGGTGCTCTCCGAACTGGCGGTTCGCGGCAGCAACGACGTCGTCGTAGCAGTGGTGGCATCGCCGGAGTCGACTGTGATTGCCGGTGCGGCGGCGGCGGTTCGCGAGCTGGTCGCGGCCTGGGAGCAGCGCGACGTCATGGCGCGCGAGATTCCCACCGATGTCGCTTTCCATTCGCCGGAGGTCGATCCGATCGTCGACGAGCTCACCGAAGCACTTGCCGAGCTCAAGCCGATGCCGCCGCGAGATTCCCTTCTACTCGGCGACTCTGTACGACCCGCGCGAGCAGCCGTCCTGCGACGGCCGCTACTGGGCCGCGAACATGCGCCGCATGGTGCGATTCTCCGCGGCTGTCCGCGGCCGCCCTGGAGGACGGATTCCGGGTGTTCGGGGAGCTTTCGCCCCATCCCCTGCTCACCCACGCGGTCGAGCAGACCGGCCGCAGCCTCGACACGCCGCTCACCACTGCTGGCGGCGATGCGCCGGGAGCAAGAACTACCGCACGGGCTGAGGGAATTCGTCGGCCGATCTGCACAGCGCAGGCGCGGCCGTCGACTTTTCGCTGCTCTATCCCGACGGGCGGCTGGTGGATGCGCCGCTGCCGACCTGGACCCACCAGCGGCCGTGGTTCGACCAGGACGATCAACAAGCCGCGGCGGGTGGCGGCGGCTACACCGTGTCGGCGCATCCGCTGCTGGGGCCGCCCGTGCGCCTGCAAGAGGAACCGGAGCGCCACGTCTGGCAGGGCGAGGTCGGAACCGGCGCCCAACCTTGGCTTGGCCGATCACCAGGTCCACAAGGTCGCGGTGTTGCCGGCGGCGGCCTACTGCGAGATGGCGCTGGCAGCGGCCCGCACCGTTGTCGGCGAAGAATCCGAAGTCACGCGACATCCGGTTCGAGCAGGCGCTCCTGCTCGATGCGGACACCACGGTCGGTGCGGTCGCGTCATGGCGAAGCGCCCGGACGTTTTCCGATTCGCCGTCGACACCAACCGGCAGGGCGAGCAACTGCGACATGCCACCGCCGGACTGCATGCGGCCGTGGGCGATCAGCCGCCCGCCCGTGACATCGGCGCGCTGATCGCCGCCCACCCGCGCCGCGAGGAGGGCGATGAGATTCGAAATCGGTTGAGCGAGAGCGGTATTGACTACGGTCCGGCGTTCAGCGGTCTGGCTGCCGCGCACACCGGCGAGGGCACGGCCTCGACGGTGCTGGCCGAGATCGCGCTGAACGGCACGGTTCGCGCGAAACAGGCCGCCTACGGCGTGCACCCCGCCCTGCTCGACGCGTGTTTCCAATCCGTCGCGCGCCCATCCCGGACGTCCGAGCCGCCAGCGCGGATGTGCTGGCGTCTGCCGGTCGGTATCCGGCGTCTTCGCGCCTACGGCTCGGCGCGTAACGCCCGCTACTGCCACGCGCGGATCACCGGTATCGACGCCACCGGCATCGATGCCGACATCGAGGTGCTCGACCAGCATGGAGCCGTGCTGGTCGAGGTGCAGGGCCTGCGGCTGGCCACCGGGACGTCGGAGGGCGGCCGCAAAGACCGCGTGCTCGCCGAGCGACTGCTGACGGTGGAATGGCGAGCAGCGGAATTGCCCGAACTCCCCCGCATCGACGCCGGATCGCTGGCTGCTCGTCCGCTGCGCCCCTAGCGACGCGGTGGCCACCGGGTTGAGCGACGCTCTCGAACGGCCTCGGCGCGCACTGCACCACCATGGACTGGGCTCGCCGCCGACAACCCCTCGGGCGCAGATGAATTCACGAAAGCCTGCGCGGCGGTGATCTCGCCGGTGTGGTGATCGTGACCGCGCCGGGTGGCGATTCGGCGGGCGAGCACAGCGCGACGCAGGGCCGCGAGCAGGTGGCGCATGTGGTGCGGATCGCGCGCGACCTGTCGGAGACCTCCGGCGAGCCGCCTCGTCTGTATGTGGTGACGCGCGCCGCGCAGGCCGTACTGGACGGCGAGCGGCCCAACCTCGAGCAAGCCGGACTGCGTGGCCTGATCCGGGTGATCGGCAATGAGCATCCACAGCTCGGCGCCGCCCATATCGATATCGACGCGCAACGACGGTGACCTCGTTATCGGCCGGCTGGCGCAGCAACTGCTCGTCGGGTCGGACGAGGACGAGACCGCGTGGCGGGACGGACAGTGGTACACCGCGCGGCTGTATCCCGCCCCGCTGGGTCCAGAGGACCGGCGCACCACGATCGCCGACCCCGAGCACGACGGGATGCGCGTGCAGGTCCGCACACCCGGTGACCTGGAGTCGCTGGAACTTGTTGCTTGCGAACGTGTTTCACCGGGGCCAGGCGAGATCGAGGTCGCGGTGACCGCGTCGAGCATCAACTTTGCCGACGTGCTGGTCGCGTTCGGCCGCTATCCCGCCTTCGAGGGCCGCCTGCCGCAGCTGGGCGCCGACTTCGCGGGGGTGGTGACCGCGGTCGGGCCCGACGTGACCGACCACAAGGTCGGCGATCGTGTCGGCGGCCTGTCCGCCGACGGGTGCTGGGGAACCTTCCTCACCTGCGACGCTCGCCTCGCCGTCACGGTGCCGGCCGGACTTTCCGACCACCACGCGGCCGCGGTGACCACAGCACACGCCACCGCCTACTACGGCCTGCACGACCTGGCCCGCATCACCGCCGCCGACAAGGTGCTGATCCACTCCGCGACGGGCGGGGTGGGGCAGGCCGCGATCGCCATCGCCCGCGCTGCCGGTGCCGAGATCTTCGCCACCGCAGGCAGCGAACAACGTCGAGACCTGCTGCGCGACATGGGAATCGAGCACATCTACGACTCGCGGAGCCTGGAGTTCGCCGTCGGCGATACGCCAGGACACCGACGGCTACGGCGTCGATATCGTGCTCAACTCGGTCACCGGCGCCGCCCAGCGCGCGAGCCTCGAATTGCTGGCATTCGGAGGCAGATTCGTCGAGATCGGCAAACGCGACATCTACGGCGACACCCGGTTGGGCCTGTTCCCCTTCCGGCGCAACCTCACGTTTCACGCTGTCGACCTCGGGCTGCTCGCGTTCAGCCATCCGGATCGGTTCCGGGCCGTGCTGACCGAGGTGTACCGGCTCACCGCGGAACGGTCGTTGCCGCTGCCGCACTGCAGCCGCTACCCGCTCGCCGACGCCGCCGACGGCATCCGGCCTGATGAGCCGCGCTGAACACACCGGCAAACTGGTGCTTGACGTCCCGCGCACCGGCGAACACCAGATCGCCGTGCCGCCGGCGCGGGCCCGGGTGTTCCGGGAGGACGGCGCCTACATCGTCACCGGCGGACTCGGCGGGCTGGGCCTGTTCCTCGCGGAGAAGATGGCGCGCGGCTGGGTGCGGGCGCATCGTGTTGTCGTCACGCTCGCAGCCGACACCGGAGGCGGCCGCGGCGATCGATGGTATTCGCCGCGCCGGCGCCGATGTGGTGGTGGAATGCGGCGACATCGCCGACCCGGACACTGCGCAACGATTGCTGGCCGCGGCGACCGCCACCGGGCTCGAGGTGCGCGGCGTGCTCCACGCGGCGGCGGTGATCGAGGACGCCACGCTTGGCCAACATCACCGACGACATCATCGAACGCAACTGGGCACCAAAGGTGTACGGGGCATGGAACTTGCATCAAGCGTTGCAAGACCAGCCCGTTGGACTGGTTCTGCTCGTTCTCGTCGGCGGCTGCGCTGGTCGGTTCACCCGGGCAAGGTGCATACGCCGCCGCCAACAGCTGGCTGGACGCGTTCGCCCGGTGGCGTCAAGCTCAGGGCCTACCTGCGACGACAATCGCGTGGGGCGCCTGGGCCCAGATCGGGCGCGGCACCGCGCTCGCCGACGGGCATGGTGTCGCCATCGCACCGGACGAGGGCGCCTACGCGTTCGAGGCGTTGCTGCGTCATGATCGCGCCTACAGCGGTTACGCCCCGGTCGCGGGTACGCCGTGGTTGACCGCGTTCGCGCAGCGACCCTTCGCCGAGGCCTTCCGGATCACCCGGCACAGATCCGATGGGCGCGAGCAAGCTGCGTGCCGAACTCGACGAGCTACCCCTCGACGAATGGCCGCTTCGGTTGCGGCGCATGATCTCCGAACAGGTCAATCGTCATCTTGCGTCGCAGCATCGATCCGGACCGGCCGCTGCCCGAGTGCGGCATCGACTCGCTGGGCGCTCTGGAGCTGGGCACCCGGATCGAGGCCGAGACCGGAATTCGCGTCACGGCCGCCGAGGTGACCACCATTCGCGAACTCGGCGGACATGCTGTGCGAAAAAGCTCGCACCAGCCGAGGCCAGCCCAGCCTAGGACGGATCCGCAGCCGTACTCTCGATTGAGGTGCGCCGCAATCGGTTTCGCAGCGATGCCGGCAAGTGCGACCACGGCCGCCTCGATCGAGGCTTGGTCGCACGGCCCTTAGGCCGCCAGCCGGACGGCCACCAGTTGGCGTTGCCGATCAGGACCGCCAGCGCCGGCACGGTGATGGTGCGAACGATGAACGTGTCCACCAGCAGACCGATGCCGATGACGAAGCCGGCCTGCACCATGGACGTGATGCTGCTGAACAACATCGCGAACATCGGTGCGGCGAAGATGATTCCGGCCGAGGTGATCACACCGCCGGTCGAGCGAACCGTGCGGATGACACCTGATCGGATGCCGTGTGGGGATTCGTCCCGGATCCGCGAGATCAGCAGCATGTTGTAGTCGGCGCCGACGGCTACCAGCACGATGAACGCCATTCCGGGCATGCTCGCCGCCATCGACTGGTGGCCGATGAATTGCAGTACGACGACCGCGATGCCCAGTGACGAGAGGTACGAAAGTATCACGGTGCCAACGAGATACAGCGGTGCCACGATCGCCCGCAGCAGCAGCACCAGGATCAGGAACACCACGGCGACGGTCGTCAGGACGATGAACCGCAAATCGTGGTTGTAGTAGTCGCGCAGCTCGCTGTAATACGGCGTCAAGCCCGTCATCGATATCGACGCGTCGGCCAGCGCGGTGTTGGCCTGAGCGCTGCGCGCCGCGGCGAGTATCGACTTGACCTGATCCATCGCCTTGGTGTCGTAGGGCGACAGCGTGGACTGCACGAGGTAGCGCGCCGCATGTCCATCGGGCGACATGAACACCGCGGCGAGATCCTTGAATTGGTCGTTGTCCAGGATCTCCGGTGAGAAGTAGAAGCCCGCCGCACCCGGCTGCGACGCGTTGAGCTTCATCGCCAACAGGAATGCCGAGGCGCGCGAGAGGCCTTCGCCCAACTGTTTGGTCTGGTCGTCCAGCTCGCGAACCCCGTCGGCAATTCGTCGGCTGCCGTCGGCGAGGGCGTTCGCGCCTTGCTCCAGCGCCGCCACGCTCTGCTGCAGACCGCCGGCACTACCGGCGCCACCCTGGCTGCCCAGGCCCAGCGTGCGAATCGATTTGAGCGCGGAGTCCAGTGAGGGCTGCATCCTGTGCAGGGCGTCGGACAGCCGCTGCAGCTGGTCCCGCTGCTTGCTGCACGCCGGGTCGGTATCGCACCCCGGATCGTCCTTCAGCCCGTTCAGCGCGGAATCGGCAAGGCCGACGATGTCGTCGAAACTCCCGATGCTCGGCTGGATCGAGTCGCCGGCGGCGCGCTCGCTGGCGAGCACCCTGTCGACTTCCTGGAACGCCTGCGACGCGCCGAGTTGGCTGCGCAGGTTGGCAATGGTCTTGCTCAGACCGTCGAGCACCCCGGTCGCCTGAGTCAACTGGCCGCGCACGGTGGCCAGACTGTCGGCGAGTTGCCCTGCGCCACCGGTCAATTGCAGCGCGTGCGTCGGTGCTGGCCGCGATCTTCGACGATGCGTCTGCGAGCTTGCTGCCGATCTCGCCCGCCTGAAAGCTCAGCGTGGCCTGTTCCAGTGGAGCGCCCGTGGGCCGGGTGACCCCGCGCACCGCAGCGATATCGGGCAATTCAGCGACCCGCTGCGCCATCTGCTCGAGATCCGCCAGAGCCCTTGCTGGTCCGCAAGTCGTGCGGGGACTGGATGAAGATGTATTGCGGCGCAGTGACACTCGCCGGGAAATGGCGTTCGACCGTCAGCGAATCCGATGATTGCTCTCGGCCGACGGCGGCAGCGTCGTGCGCGCGTCGTAGCTGGTGTGCAGCGCGGCCACGCAACCCGCCAGCGCGATCAGCACGACCAGGCTGGCGACGAGATGCGCAACCGGGCGGCGCACGATCTGGATTCCCGAGCGGCGCCAGAACTGGCCGGTGAGATCGCGTCTGGGCGCCACCCAACCGCGGCGGCCGCCGAGCACCAGCATGGCCGGTAACAGCGTGATCGCGGCCAGGAACGCCACCGCGATCGAGACGGCCAACGCCGGTCCGGTATCGGAAAAGATCGACAGGGTGGTGAAACTCATGCAGAGGAAGGTGATCGCCACGGTCGCCGCAGAGGCGGCGATCACCTTGCCGATACCTGCCAGTGCCCGTGCGACGGCCTCATCGGAATCCATGCCACCGCGCAGGTTTTCGTGATATCGGCTGATGAGGAAGACGGCGTAGTCGACGCCGGCGCCGATCAGCATCGCGGTCATGAACACCAGCGTCTGCTGCGAGATGCCCAGACCCAGCCCCGGCCAGCGCCGGCGACCACCTGTTGCGCGGCCAGCTGCGATATGCCGATCGTGATCAACGGCAGCAGGATGGTGAGCAGCCTGCGGTACACCACGACCAGAATCAGCAGCACCATCAGCAGGGTCGCGGTTTCGATCACCTTCAGGTCGCGCAACCCGAGAGTGCTCAATTCGGCGACGGTGGCCGTCAGACCCGTCATGTGCACGGTGAGCGTCGACCCCTTGACAGTCCGCTTGACCGTTTGCACAACCCGCGCATAGGCCGCATTGGAGTCCGGAGAACCCAGTTCGCCGGCAATGCCGACCGGAAGGAACCAGGCCTTGTTGTCTTTGCTGGTCACCACCTGCCGCAGCGGCGGTTGTGCGACGAAGTCCTGCAGCATGACGACGTCCCGCTTGTCGCCACGCAGCCTGTCGACCAAGGTGCGGTAGACGTCCTCGTCGGCCGAACTGATCCCTTTGTCATCGGTGAGCACCACCAAGGCGATGTTCTGAATTCCCGGTTCGCGGAATGCCTTGGTCATCTGCCGGGTGGCCGCCGTCACCGCTGAGCTGTTCGGCAGGACCTCCTGGTTGGTGGTGTTCGCGAACCACCTTTCCCAACGGCGTCACTGCCACCGACAGCACCGCGACCACCGCCAACCAGAAGCCGATCACCAGCCACGGCCAGCGCAACACCACCCGCGCCAGCTGGCGAAATGCGCCGGCGAAAGACAAGCTCGCTCTCAGGTTGAGGCGGAGTCCCCCGGTCAGCCGATCTAAGTTCACTGTCGTCTCGGTCCAACGGTGTGCAGATGCTGACTCAAGGTTCGCACCGTCGGCGCCTCGAACAGGGTCGATATCGAAAGATCGACATTCAGAGCCCGGTTGACCGATGTGACCAGGCGCATGGCGCTGATGCTGTCGCCACCGAGGTCGAAGAACGATTCGTCGACCCCGATGCGTTCGACGCCCAGGACGTGCGCATAGATCTCCACGAGCATTTCCTCGGCCGCGTCGGACGGCGCGCGATACTCGCCGGCCAGGTACTCGGGGGCGGGTAAGGCGCGAATGTCCAGTTTGCCGTTGGGGGTTAACGGCATCTCGGGCAGAACGACGACGGCGGTCGGAATCATGTACGCGGGTAGACGCGACGCCAGCCGAGCGCGCAACTGGGCGGGCTCCGCGATGCCGGTGACGTAACCGACGAGGCGTTTGTCGCCGGGACGGTCCTCGCGGGCGACCACAACGGCCTGGTTGACACCGTCGAGTGCGCTGAGCGCGGTTTGGATCTCGCCGAGTTCGACGCGGTAGCCACGGATCTTCACCTGCTCGTCGACGCGGCCCAGGTAGTGCAGTTGCCCGTCGGCATCCCACCGAACCAGGTCTCCGGTGCGATACATGCGCGTCCCCTGGCACCTCGGGTGACGGACACGCCACGAATCGAGATGCGGTAAGCCCGCCGCGCCGCACGTAACCGATCGCGCAGCCCGGCGCCGGCCACATACAGTTCGCCGGCGACGCCGGGCGGCACCGGCCGCAACCAGCCGTCGAGGACGAACAACGTCGCCCCGGCCACCGGTGACGCCGATCGGCACCACCGCAGAGTCGGGCGACAGCGGAGCACTGATCGTCACGCACATCGTGGTCTCGGTCGGTCCGTAGGCGTTGACCATCACTCGTCCACGCGCCCAGCGGTCGACCACTTCTGCCGGGCAAGCCTCCCCGACGACGACAAGCGCGACCGACTCCAGCCCCGTCACATCCAACACGGCCGCAGCTGAGGGGGTTTGGGTCAACACCGTCACCTTCTCGGCGACCAGCACAGCATTGAGATCCTGTGGCGAGCGGGCCGTCTGCTCGCCAACCACCACCACCCGGCCGCCGCGCAGCAGCGCACCGAAGATCTCCCACACCGAGACGTCGAAGGCCAACGAGTGGCTGTGACTCCACACCCCGGCCGCGGGCAGACCGGCATCCAACGAGCCCAGCAACTGGGTCACGTTGCCGTGCGTCAATGCCACGCCTTTGGGCACACCTGTGGTGCCCGAGGTGTAGATCAGGTACGCCGTCATCGTCGGGCTTCGGCACGTGCCGCGGCGTGGTGTGCGGCTGCGTGGCGATGGCGGGCTCGTCGACATCGATGCACCGGTAGGTCGAATTCGTCTAAGCGGCCGGCGAATTCGGCGGCGGTGATCGCGGCGACCGGCGCGGCGTCGGCCAACATGAACCCGATCCGCGCCGGCGGCAGCGCCGGGTCGATCGGCAAGTAGGCCGCCCCGGCCTTGAGCACGGCCAGGATCGCACACGACTGCCTCGGCGGACCGCGAAAACAGCAGGGCCACAACTCTGTCCCGGGCCCACGCCGCGGCCGGCCAGCAGGTGCGCCAATCGGTTCGATGCCTCGTCGAGCTCGCGGTAGGTCAGCGACCGGCCGTCCGCGCTGACCGCCACCGCGGCTGGGTCGCGGGCCACCTGCCGGGCGAACAGCTCCGGCACCGACATTGCCCCGACCAGCGTCGACGGAGCCGGAGTGATTCCCGTTCTCAGCCAACCGAACCCGTTCGCACTCGTCGAGCAGATCCATCGACGACAGCGCCCGTGCCGAGTCCTGTGTCATTGCCGCGACCAACCGCTCGAACCGCTCGACCAGCGCGTCGATACCGGCCGCGTCGAAAACTTCGATCGTCGTACTCGACGCGGAGGCCGAGCCGGTCGCCCGACATCGCGGCTTGCATCGTCAGCGGATAGTGGTTGTGCTCGACGACATTGAGATCGGTGATGGCCAGTTCCTGAGTGCCGCCGAGTGCGGCGGCATCGAGCGGATAGTTCTCGTATCCGAACAGCGTGTCGAAGAGCTTGTCGTGCCCGGTGATTCGATGGATCTCGCTGAGCGCCAGGTGTTCGTGCTCGAGCGTCGCAGTGTGCGCGTCCTGCAATTGATTCAACAGGTCCATGGTGGTGGTCGTCGCGGTGAGGCGCGCGCGCACCGGGATCGTGTTGATCAACAGGCCCACCATCGACTCGGCGCCGACCACCTCGGCCGACCGGCCCGAGACGGTGGTGCCGAACGCGACGTCGTGGTGGCCGGTCAGCCAGGTCAGCAGCTGCGCCCATGCGGCCTGCAGCACGGTGCTGACGGTGGTGCGGGCCTGGCGGGCGAGCTCGCTGATAGCCCTGGTCGTTTCGGCCGACACCGCTGAACGATGTCGTCGCGCGGGCCCCCACGGCCGAGCCGTTGCGGCGGGGCAACCAGCGTGGGGGTGTCGAAGCCGTCCAGCACCTCGCGCCAGGCCGCGCGGGCGGCGTCCAGGTCGCGACCGGCCAGCCAGGCGATGAACCTGCGATAGGGCACCGCGGCGGGCAGGCGCTGCCCGTGAAGCCGGCGAAGATCTCGCCGCAGCAGCACCGGCAGCGACCAGCCGTCCAACACGACGTGATGAATCGTCATCACCAGCCGGTGCCGATCGTTCTGCGATGCGCGACCAGCGCCATCCGGAACGCCGGCTGATCGGCCAGGTCGTAGACCGCGGCGCGTTCGGCGGCGCACAACCGCGCGATCTGCGCTTCGGGATCGACGCCGTTGCCGACGTCCGACTTCGACGTACCGCCACGCCATCGTCGGGATCGGCGGGAATGACCTGCACCGGCTCGTCGAACTGTTCGCTGAAACGGGCCACCAGGTTCGGATGCCGGTCGACCACGTTCTGCACCGCATCGCGCAGCCGGTGCTGATCGAGCGGGCCGGTCACGCTGATGTCCAGTTGCACCACGTACAGGTCATCGCGCGGCCTGCGCGGTGTGGGCGTGGAACAGCAGGCCCTGCTGCAACGGGGTCAGCGGCAGCACGTCGGCCACGCGAGTACCGGCGACGCCAACTCGTCGATCTGCTGCTGGCTCAACCGGGCCGGCAGCATGTCGGACGGGGTCAGGCCGCCGCCGCCGGCGCGCACGTGCGCGCTGATGCCGGCGAGGGCCTCGAACCACAACCGGCTCAGCCGGGTGATCTGCTGCTCGTCGAACACCGAGCGGCGCCCACGTCCAATTCGCATGCAGCTGTGGTCCTTCGGCGGTGTCGACGGTGCCGGCGTTGAGGTCGACGGTGTGCATCAGCGGCATGGGGATCGCCGCGCTGGCGCTCGGCGGCAGACGACCCGTCCCGGCTGATCCGCCACAGCTCGCCGGAAACGTCGGCACCGGCGCCCAGGCGGCCCAGATAGTTGAATCCGACCGTCGGGTCGGCGCCGTCGAGGACGACGTCGTCGTTCAGATAGCGCAGCAGGCCGTAGGTCAGCGCATCCGGCAAGGCGCGAAGCTGCTCCTTGACGTCCTTGATCGCGGCGCCGAGCGCCGCATCGCCGGCCACCACCTGCGCCCAGGACAGGTCGCCGACGTTCAGCGACACCGGATATTTGGTGGTGAACCAGCCGACGGTGCGAGACAGGTCGACATCGGCCCGCCAGTTCCTCGTGGCGGCCGTGGCCTTCGACGTCGATACCGACTGGCGCACCGCCGATCGTCGAGGAACTGCGCCCACGCCATCGCGAACGCGATCAGCAGGATGTCGTTGATGCCGGCGTGGAACGCCGCGGGCGCCTCGCGCGATCAGCGGCGCGGGTCGTTTCCACGTCCAACGACACCGACAGATGACCGGCGGTGGCGAAGGTGTCCACTGCCGGCTGCACCGCGGGCACCGCGGCCGGGGCCGCCGCCACCTGCCGCCAGACGTCGGAGTGCCGCACGATCTCGGGCCGGTAGGCGTGCTCGGTCAACAACGTGCGCCCAACGCTGGAACGACGTTCCGCCGGCCGGCAATTCGATCCGTCGTTCCGGCACGATGCTGGGCCCAGCCGATGTTCAGGTCCTCCAACAGGATTCGCCACGACACCCCGTCGACGGCCAGGTGATGCACGATCAGCACCAGCTGGCCGCCGGCGCGGACCCACAGTGCGCTCAGCATCATCCCGCCGGCCGGGTTCAACTGCGACCGCGCCTGCACCACGGCGTCCT
Organism: uncultured Actinomycetota bacterium; assembly: GCA_963822655.1. GTDB lineage: Bacteria > Actinomycetota > Actinomycetes > Mycobacteriales > Mycobacteriaceae > Mycobacterium. The sequence goes on along the minus strand of CAWGIJ010000004.1, from coordinate 762,375 downwards.
CGGACATGGTGTCCGCGGTGTGCAGGCATCGCGCTCGCCGGTACCGATCCCGGTTCGCGGCACGGTCAACGACCAGCCGCCGTCGCTCGTCGATGACGAGGCGCAACCGCAGCATGGCGTGGCGGTCCAGCAGGGCCTGCAACACCACCAGCACATCGGCGTCGGTGACGCCGGCGGGAGCCTGCACCACCACCGTCTGGTTGAACTGATCGACCTGCCCGCCGGCGGCCTGGACTTCGCGCAGCCAGTGCATGATCGGAATGGCGAGCACGTCGCCGATCCCCTCGTCGACGGGGCCGCCTGCATCCGTCGGTCACCGTCGCGACCCGCGCCAGCCGCGCCACCGTCTGCTCGACGAAGAGGTCGCGCGTGCGCACTGTCACGCCGGCCGCCCGCGCGTGCGCGACCACCTGCATCGACGAGATGCTGTCGCCGCCGAGGTCGAAGAACGAGTCGTCGACGCCGACCTGCGGCAGTCCGAGCACCTGGGCGTAGATGCCGGCCAGGATCTCCTCGACCGGGCTGTCCGGGGCGCGGTAACGGTCGACATCCTGATATCCGGGCGCCGGCAGCGCGCGGATGTTCGAGCTTGCCGTTGGGTGTCAGCGGCAACTCCTCCAGCACGATCACCGCGGCCGGAACCATGTAGACCGGAAGCCGATCGAGCAGTCGGGTGCGGATCGCGGCCGGATCGGCGCTGCCGGTGATGTAGCCGACGAGGCGCTTGTCGCCCGGGCGGTCTTCGCGGGCGATCACCGCCGCCTGCTCGACGCCGTCGAGTTCGGCCAGGGCGGTGTGGATTTCGCCGAGCTCGATGCGGTAGCCGCGGATCTTGACCTGCTCGTCGGCGCGGCCCAGATACTGCAGCTGCCCGTCGGCGCCCCAGCGCACCAGGTCGCCGGTGCGGTACATCCGGTTCGGTGCCCCGGCTCGCCGAACGGGCACGCCACGAACCGCGAGGCGGTCAGCGGGGCGCGCCGCCAGTAGCCGGACGCCAATCCGGCACCGGCCACGTACAACTCGCCGACCACCCCGAGCGGCACCGGTCTGCATCCACTCGTCGAGCACGAACAACGCCGCACCCGGCACCGGCGACCCGATCGGCACCACACCCGCTCCCGGACGCGAGCGGCGCGCTCACCGCCGCGTATACCGTCGTCTCCGTCGGGCCGTAGGCGTTGACCATCGCCCGCCCGGGCGCCCAGCGGTCCACCAGCTCGGTCGGGCAGGCCTCACCGGCCACCACCAACGCCGCCGATTCCAGTCCGCTCGGGTCCAACATCCCTGCCGCGGAGGGGGTCTGGCTCGACACCGTCGACGCCGTTCGATCGACCAGCAGCGCGTGGAAATCTTCTGGTGACCGCACCACCGCGTCGGGAACCACGACCAGACGGCCGCCGTGCAGCAGCGCACCGAAGATCTCCCACACCGAGACGTCGAAGCCGTAGGAATGCCACTGCGACCACACTCCCCCGCGCGGCAGGCCGGCACTCAGCGTCGACAACAGCTGCGTGACGTTGCGGTGCGTGACGGCAACGCCTTTGGGCACGCCGGTGGTGCCCGAGGTGTAGATCAGGTAGGCGAGGTCGTCGGGCGCCGGCGCGGGCAACGGGAGCGCCGAGGTCGGTGTCGGCGGTGTCGTCGACTCACCTCGAGCACCGGCACATCGAATTCGGCGAAGCCGTTCGGACGAGTTCGGCGGTGCTGACTGCGACGATCGGGAGCGGCATCGGTCGAGCATGAAACCGATCCGCGCGGACGGCAGCGCCGGATCGATCGGTAGATACGCGGCCCCGGTCTTGAGCACCGCGACCATCGCGATGACGGCCTCGGCGGACCGCGAAAACAGCAGCGCCACAATCGTGTCCCGGAGCCGCGCCGACGCCCGGCCAAGTTGCTGCGCCAACTGGTCGGAGGCCTCGTCGAGCTGCCGTGTACGTCCACGAGCGCGCTCCGCAGGTCAGCGCCACCGCAGCGGGTGTGCGCGCCACCTGGTCGGCGAACAGCGCCGGAATCGAGACCGGGGTGGCCACCGCCGCCAATGCCGCCCGGTTGCCGAGGTCCGCCAGGCGTCCTCGCTCCGCATGATCCAGCAGGTCCAGCTGCCGACAAGCGCCGGGTCGGGATCAGTCGGTGAGCGCCAGCAGGATTCGCTCCAGGCGCCCGACAAGGGTCATCGACACTGGCGGCGTCGAACACGTCGGTGCGGAATTCCACCTGCCCACCGATCCCGTCGGAGGCGCCGGCTTCGGTCCAGCGCTCGGCCAGCGAGAACGTCAGGTCCATCCGGGCGGCCTGGGTGTCCAGGGGTATCGACGTGGCCTCGAGTCCCGGCAATCCTGGTCCCGAGGGCCGGTATCGCCGTTGCCGGCGAAGTTCTGCCAGGCCAGCATCACCTGGACCAGCGGGTGATGCGTCAGGCTGCGCGATCGGATTGAGTCGCTCGACCAGCACCTCGAACGGCACGTCTTGATGCTCGAAGGCCTCCAGGCTGCGCGTGCCCGGACCCGGCCCAGCAGTTCGGTGAAGCTGGGATCCCCGGCCACGTCGACCCGCAGTATCAGCGTGTTGACGAAGAAGCCCACCAGATCGTCGAGCGCGGGATCGCTGCGCCCGGCGATCGGAAAGCCAACTGGCGACATCGGAACTCGCGCTGACCTTGGACAACAGCACCGGCCAGCGCGGCCTGCACCACCATGAAGCTGGTCGCATTGTGTTCGCGCGCGACCCGGGCGACCTGCTGCTGCAACTCGGCCGGCCACTGCACGTCCACCGTCGCGCCGCGGCCGTCGGCAAGCGGCGGGTAGGGCCGATCGGTGGGCAGCTGCAACCGCTCCGGCAGCCCCGCCAAGCGCTCCTTCCCAATAGGCCAGCTGGGCGGCGATGCGGCTGTCGCTGTCGTCGAGCCGACCGAATTGCTCACGCTGCCACAGCGTGTAGTCGACGTACTGCACCGCCAGCGGCGCCCAATCGGGCGACCGCCCCGCGCACCGGCCGGCATAGGCCGAAGCCAGGTCGGCGGTCAACGGCCGCAGCGACCAGCCGTCGGCGGCGATGTGGTGCACCACGGCCACCAGCACGTGCTCTTTGCTCGCAACGCGGAAAAGTGTTGCACGCACAGGTATTTCAGCTAGCCAGGTCAAACGTGTCGCGCGCAGCGGCTCCGACTGGCCGCATCCAGTTGGTGCGACGACCAGCCCTCGGCGTCGACGACACGCAGCCGACGTCGGCCCGCGCCGCCGGGATCACCACCTGCTGCGGCGTTCCCTCGCGGCGCGGCGTACACCGTCCGCAGGATTTCGTGGCGGCCCACCACATCGCCCAACGCCGCACCCAAGCGCCTCCAGGTCGAGGGCACCGCTCAGCCGCACGCCGCCGCCATGTTGTACACCGGTGACGGCCCGTGCAACTGGTCGAGGAACCACAGTCGGCTCTGGGCGAACGACAGCGGCACCGACCGCCGGTCGCGGGCCGGCGACCAGCGGTTCGAACCCGCCCGCGCCGGTCGCCGATTCGCGGGGCCAGTCTGCGCGATGGTGGGCGCCTCGAACACCGTGCGCACCGAAAGCTCGGCGTCCAGGCCGGCTGTTGACCGCGCCGACCAGTCGCATCGCCGAGATGCTGTCGCCGCCGAGGTCGAAGAACGAGTCGTCGACGCCGACCTGCCTCAGTCCGAGCACCTGGCCGTAGATGCCCGGCCAAGATCTCCTCGACAGCGGTGGCGGGAGCGCGGTATTCGCCGGCCGCGTATTCGGGTGCCGGCAGGGCGCGGGTGTCGAGTTTGCCGTTGACCGTGATCGGGCAGCGAGGCCAGAGCGACCACCGCGGCCGGCACCATGTGCGCGGGCAGTCGCTGAGCCAGCGCGGTGCGCGCTTCGGCCGGATCGGCATCGCCGGTGATGTAGCCGACTAGGCGCTTGTCGCCGGGCCGGTCTTCGCGGGCGATCACCGCCGCCTGCTCCACGCCGTCGAGTTCGATCATGGCCGTGTGGATTTCGCCGAGTTCGATGCGGTAGCCGCGGATCTTGACCTGCTCGTCGGCACGGCCCAGATAGTGCAGCTGCCCGTCGGTGCCCCAGCGGACCAGGTCGCCGGTGCGATACATCCGCGACCCGGGCCCGCCGAACGGGCAGGGCACGAACCTCCAGGCCGTCAGGCCGGCCCGTCTCAGGTAGCCGACACCCAGACCTTCGCCGGCGACGTAGAGTTCGCCGACCACTCCGACCGGGACCGTGCCGCAGCCAGCCGTCCAGGACCAGCAACGCCGCCCCCGGCACCGGCGAACCGATCGGCGGTGCGCCCGCAGCCTGCCGCCAACGGTGTGCTTGCGCGACGCGAACATCGTGGTTTCGGTTGGGCCGTAGACGTTGATCATCGTCCGCCCAGGCGCCCAGCGGTCGACCAATTCGGCGCGGGCAGGCTTCACCCCCGATGACCAGTGCGGCCGCCTCGAGACGCTGCGGCGACAGCATCTGGACCGCTGACGGAGTTTGGCTCAATACGGTCACCTGCTCGGCGGTCAGCAAGGAGTGCAGCTCCTCCGGTGATCGCGCGACCGACTCGGGCACCACCACCAACTTCCCGCCGTGCAGCAGTGCACCCCAGATTTCCCACACCGAGTAGTCGAATGCCAGCGAGTGGTACTGCGACCACACCTGACTGGGCGCCCAGATCCAGCCCGACGTTGGGCGCGTCGAACAACCGGGTGATGTTGTAGTGCGTGACCGCAACACCTTTGGGGATTCCAGTCGTGCCGGAGGTGTAGATGATGTGGGCGATGTCATCCGCGGCCGGAGCGGTTAGCGTGCTGTGGGCCGCGGTGTCGTCGACCGCTGCGATATCGATCACGACGAGGCCGTGGCCGTCGATCCGGTCGGTGTGCCCCGCGGTCGTGACACCGACGACCGGCGCTGTGTCGGCGAGCATGAAGTCGATGCGCGCCGCCGGGAAGTCCGGGTCGATCGGCAGGTAGGCGGCCCCGGTCTTCAGCACCGCCACAATCGCCACGATGGCGTCGACGGACCGCGAAAACAGCAGTGCCACAGACTCTCCCGGGCGGGCGCCGTGCCCGGCGAGTAGATGGGCCAATCGGTTCGAGGCGGAGTCCAGTTCCAGATACGTCAATGATCGGTCCCCGCACACCACCGCCGTCGCCTCCGGCGCGCGCGCGACCTGAGCGGCGAACAGTGCCGGTACCGACACCCTGCTTGGCGGCAATGACAGCACCGCCCGGTTGCCGATCGCGTCCAGTCTGGTGAGCTCACGCAGATCGACCAGATGCGTCGACGACAACGGCCGGTCCGGGTCGGCCACCATCGTCGTCAGTACCCGCTCGAAACGTTCGATCAGTGTGCCGATGGCGGCCGCAGTAGAACACGTCGGTGTCGTACTCGAGGCGTAGGCGCAACTGAGGACCGGGCTGCGCCTGCAGGGTCAGCGGGTAGTGCGTGGATTCCTGCGTCGTGATGTCGGTGATGGCGAACTCGTGTCGCCCTGCGGCACACCGGTTTCGATCAGGGTAGTTCTCGAAAGCGAAGAACGTGTCGAAGAGGATGTCGTGGCCGGCGGCGCGGTGAATCTCGTTGAGCGCCAGATGTTGATGCTCGAGTGTGTCGGCGTAGGCGTTCTGCAACTGCTCGAGCAGGTTCGCGGTGGTGGTGGTCGCGGCGAGCTGTGGCGCGCACGGGCACCGTGTTGATCAACAGGCCCACCATCGAATCCGGCAGCGGTCACGTCGGGCGGCCGACCCGAGACCGTCGTGCCGAAGACGACGTCGTGCTGGCCGGTCAGCGAAGCGAGCAGCTGCGCCCATGCACTCTGCAAAACGACGTTGACGGTGGTACGGCCTCGAGCGTGCCAATTCGCCAACGGCACTGGTGATTCCGGCTGGCAGCAGACCGTCCGCACGTCGCGCTGCCCCGGATCCGGGCGCTCCCGAGAGGCCGACCAGCGTCGGCGCGTCGAAGCCGGCGAACAGCTGCGCCCAGGCTGTCTGCGCGCCTTCGCGGTCGCGGCTGTCCAGCCAGGTGACGAAATCGCGGTACGGCGCGGGAGCGGGCAGCCGTTGACCGAATAGCCGGCGAAGATCTCGCCCAGCAGGATCGGCATCGACCAGCCGTCGAGCACGATGTGATGGTTGGTCAGCACCAATCGGTGGCTGTCGACGCCGATGCGGATCAACTGGGCGCGGAAGGGCGGCCGCTCGGCCAGGTCGCAGACTGCCGCGCGGTCGGCCGCACACAGCCGATCTATCTCCTGCTGCGCTTCGTGCTCACCGAGAGAGCCAAGATCGGTGTACTGCCAAGCTATTTCGGGATCAGCCGGGATGACCTGTACCGGCTCGCCAAATCGCCGGCAGAAGTGGGCCACCAGATTCGGGTGACGGCAGAGCATCAGCGTGAATCGCGTCCGCGCAGGCGCTCCGCATCGAGGGCGCCGATGACACCGATATTCAGCTGTCCCGCATAGAGATCGGTGCTCGTCTGCGGCCGCGGCGCTCGCGTGGAAGAGCAACCCTTGCTGCACCGGCGTCAGCGGCAGAACATCGTCGATCCGGTATTGCACTGCGAGCTCGTCGATCTGCTGTTGGGTCAGGCGCGCGGGCACGATGTCCGACGGCGTCAACCCGCCGCCGCCGGATCTGCACGTTCGCGCAGATTCCGGTCAGGACGTCGAACCACAGTCGTTGAACCGGTCGATCTGGGTGTCATCGAGCGCCGAACGGGCCCAGGTCCAGTTGGCGTGCAGCTGCGGCCCGGTGCCCGAGTCGAGGGCGACCGCGTTGAGGTCCGAGCGTGTGCATCAACGGCATCGACACAGCGGCGGCCGCGCCGGTCGCGGTCAGAGCCTCGTGGCTCGAGCCGCCACCCATCGCCGCTTTCCGCGACTCCTGGAAATGCCCAGTCGGCCGAAGTAATTGAACCCGATGGTCGGCTCGGAGCCAGCCAGTTCGATTTCCGGATTCAGGTAGCGCAGCAGGCCATAGGTGAGGCCGTCGGGCAGCGCGCGAAGCTGTTCCTTGGCGTTCTTCGACCGCCGCGCCGAGCGCGGCATCGCCCGCGGTCACCTGCGCCCAGGACAGGCCGCCGACCTCTACACGCCACTGGATACTTGATGGTGAACCACCCGACGGTGCGGGACAAATCGACGTCGGCGCTCAGCTCTTCCTGGCGTCCGTGTCCCTCGATGTCGATCCCGATCCGCGCATGCGGTCGCCCGGATTCGGTCAGGAACTCTTTCAGCGCAAACGCCAACGCGATCAACAGGATGTCTTGCGTACCGGCATGGAATGCCGCGGGCACCTCGGTCAGCAGCAAGCGGGTGGTGTCCGCATCCAGCTCCGCCGACCGGTGCCCGGCCGTGGCGTAGGTGTCCACTTCCGGCTGCACCGCCGGCAACGCCGCCGGGGTCGACGCCACGCGCCGCCAGGCGTCCGCATGCTGCACGACGTCGCGGATGCTGCGCGTGCTCGGCGAGTAGCGCCGACCAACGCCGCACCGACGTCCCGGCACGCGGGCAGCTCGACGGGCACGCCGCCGTGCTGCTGCAGCCCAGGCCATGTTGATGTCTTCCAACAAGATCCACCACGACACCGCGTCGACGGCGAAGTGGTGCAGGACCAGACCAGCCGTCCGGGCGGGCGCGACCCACAGCGCGCTGAGCATCACGCCCGCCGCGGGGTTCAACCGCGACGTCGCCGCGATCACCGCGTCGTCGGACAGCACCTGCACCGTGTGCATGCACGCGCGCGCGTCGACCGATGCCACGTCCGGCACGGTCAGCGACCAACCGCCGTCGGTCGTCGGTGTCGACGCGCAGTCGCAGCATGGCGTGCCGGTCCAGCAGGGCCTGCAGCAGCACGCCACGTCGGCCTCGGTCACGCCGTCGGGGGCCTGCACCACCATCGTCTGGTTGAACTGGTCGATCGTGGCCGCCGGCGCGTTCCACCTCCCGCAGCCAGCGCATGATCGGCGTGGCGAGCAGATCGCCGATACCGTCGTCGGATTCGCCGTCGGCAGCGGGCCGTCGCTGACCACCCGGGCCAGCCGGGCCACGGTCTGCTCGACGAACACGTCGCGCGGTCGGCACGTCATGCCCGCCGCGCGAGCCCGCGCGACCACTTGCATCGCCGAGATGCTGTCGCCGCCGAGGTCGAAGAAGGAGTCGTCGACGCCGGCTCGGTCGCAGCCCGAGCACTTGGGCGTAGATCGCCGGCCAGGATCTCCTCGACCGCGCTATCCGGGGCGCGGTACGGTTCGGCGTCCTGGTACTGCGGGGCGGGTAGGGCGCGAATGTCGAGTTTGCCGTTGGGGTCAGTGGCAGTTCGGGGATCGACGACCATCGCGGTCGGCACCATGTAGGCCGGCAGCCGCTGCGCCAGCGCAGCGCGCGCATCGGCCGGGTCGGCGGTTCCGGTTATGTAGCCGACGAGACGCTTGTCGCCCGGGCGGTCTTCGCGGGCGACCACCGCGGCCTGCGCGACGCCGTCCTGTGCGGCCGAGAGCTGCCTGGATTTCGCCGAGTTCGATGCGGTAGCCGCGAATCTTGACCTGCGAGTCGGCGCGACCCAGATACTGCAGCTGCCCGTCGGCGCCCCAGCGCACCAAATCCCCTGTCCGGTACATCCGCGTCGCCGGTGCCCGGCCCGAACGGGCAGCCCACGAAACGGGAAGCAGTCAACCCGGCCCTTCGCACGTAACCCGACGCGACGCCGGCTCCGGCCACGTACAACTCACCGACCACTCCGGCCGGTACCGGCCGTAAACCGTTGTCCAGCACGAACAACGCCGCACCCGGTACCGGCGAGCCGATCGGCACCACACCCGTATCCCGGAGTCAGCGGCGCGCTGATCGCGGCGTATACGGTCGCCTCGGTCGGGCCGTAGGCGTTGATCATCGCCCGCCCGGGAGCCCAGCGGTCCACCAATTCGGCCGGGCAAGCCTCACCGGCCACCACCAACGTCGCCGACTCCAGCCCGCGCTGATCCAGCATCGCCGCGGCCGAAGGCGTTTGGCTCAACACGGTCACGCGCTCGGCGACCAGCAGACGCGTGCAGGTCTTCGGGCGAACGCGCTATCGACTCCGGAACCACAACGAGCCGTCCGCCGCGGAGCAGCGCACCGAAGATCTCCCACGCCGAGACGTCGAAAGACAGTGAATGCCACTGGCTCCACACCTCCCCGGCCCCCGCGCCGATGTCCACCGCGGTCAGTAACTGCGTGACGTTGCGGTGAGTGACGGCAACACCTTTGGGTATGCCGGTGGTGCCCGAGGTGTAGATCAGGTAGGCGACATCATCGGAATCCGGACCCGGCAGCGCCGCGCTGGACTGCGCACCGATAGCCGGATCGTCGACGTCGACGACCGCTAGCTCGAATTCTTCGAGTCGGCCGGCGAACTCGGCGGTCGTGAGGGCGACGGCCGCCTCGGCGTCGTCGAGCATGAACCCGATTCGCGCCGACGGTAACGCCGGGTCGACCGGCACGTACGCGGCACCGGTTTTCAGTACCGCCAGGATTGCGACGATGGACTCCGCGGACCGCGAAAACAGCAGCGCCACTGACTGTCCCGGCCCGGCGCCGTGGGCGGCCAGTAGATGCGCCAACCGGTTCGACGCATCGTCGAGCTCGCCGGTAGGTCAGCGATCCGGCCGTCACACACCAGCGCCACCGCATCCGGCGTCCGCGCGACCTGAGCGGCAAACAGCGCCGGCACCGACCCGTCGTCGGCCGACCGCGTCAGCACCGCGTGGTTGCCCAGCTCGTCGAGCCGGGCACGTTCCGATTCGTCGAGCAGATCCACCGATTGAAGCCGCCGCTGCGGATCGGCGGTGATCGCCACCAACACTCGCTGCAGTCGCTCGATCAACGTTTCGATACTGGCCGCGTCGAACACGTCGGTCCGGAATTCCACGACGCCGCCGATGCCGTCGGGTTCACCCGTCGTCGCGTCCAGCGCTCCGACAACGACAGCACCAGATCCATTCGCGCCGAATGGGTGTCGAGCGGAAGCGGGGTGGCCTCCAGGTCGCCCAGAGCCAGTCCGCCGGCGGGGTCGCCGGTGGCGTTGCCGGGCAGGTTCTGCCAGGCCAACATCACCTGCACCAGCGGGTGATGGGTCAGGCTGCGGGCGGGGTTGAGCCGCTCGACGAGGACCTCGAACGGCACATCCTGATGCTCGTAGGCGGCCAGGCTGCGCGCCCGCACCTGCGCGAGAAGTTCGGCGACCGTCGGATCCCCGTCGATCTCGACCCGCAGCACCAGGGTGTTGACGAAGAAGCCGACCAGCTCGTCGAGCGCGGGATCGCTGCGGCCTGCGATCGGAAAGCCGACTGCCACATCGGAACTGGCGCTGAGCTTGGACAGCAGCACCGCCAGCGCGGCCTGGACCACCATGAAGCTGGTCGCGTTGTGTTCGCGCGCCAACCGGGCGACCTGCTGCTGCAGTTCGGCCGGCCAGTCCAGTTCGACGGTGGCTCCGCGCTGATCGGCGACCAACGGATAGGGCCGATCGGTAGGCAATTGCAGGCGCTCCGGCAGCCCCGCGAGCGCCTTCTCCCAGTAGCGAGCCTGCTCGGCGATGGCGCTGTCGCCGTCGTCCAGATCTCCGAATTGCTCACGCTGCCAGAGCGTGTAGTCGACATACTGCACCGGCAGCGGCGCCCAAGCCGGCTCCTGGCCGGCGCAGCGGCTCGGCGTAGGCGATACTCAGATCCGATACCAGCGGGGCGATCGACCACCCGTCGGCGGCGATGTGGTGCACCACGGCAACCAGCACGTGCTCGTCGTCGCGCAACCCGGAAAACGCTGCCCGCAAGGGGATTTCGCTGGCCAGATCGAATGCGTAACGCGCCGCCGCGCCGACGGCTTCGTCCAGTCGGCTGGTGGACCATCCGGTTGCGTCGACGACGTGCCAGCCGAGTTCGGCCCGCTCGGCTGGCACGATCACCTGCTGAGGAATCCCCGTCCGGGGCGACGAACAGCGTGCGCAGGCTTTCGTGACGGCCCACCACGTCGGCGAGTGCGGCTCCGAACGCCTCGGAGTCGAGTTGTCCACGCAGTCGCACGCGCCGCCGAGATGTTGTACACCGGTGACGGGCCTTGCAATTGGTCGACGAACCACAACCGGTTCTGGGCGAACGACAGCGGAATGACCGCCGGCCGGTCGCCCGGCGCCAGCTGCGGAAGCCGACTCCGCGCCGACACCGATGCGCGGCGCCAAGTCGGCAATCGTGGGCGTTTCGAACAGCATGCGGACGGCGACCTTGGTGTGCAGGGTGGTGTTGATCGGCGGCGATCAGCCGCATGGCGGAGATGCTGTCGCCGCCGAGGTCGAAGAAGGAGTCGTCGATGCCGACGGGGCGTTGCGGGTCCACTTCCAAGACGTCGGCGTAGATACCGACCAGGATTTCCTCGATCGGGCTCTGCGGGGCGCGGTAGTCACCGCCGCCGTAGTCCGGTGCCGGCAACGCGCGGATGTCCAATTTTCCGTTGGGAGTCAGCGGCAGTTCGGCCAGGCCGATGACAGCGGTCGGCACCATGTAGGCGGGCAGACGTGCCGCCACCGCCGACCCGCACCGCAGCCGGATCGGCGCTGCCGGTGACATATCCGACCAGCCGCCTGGCGCCGGGTCGGTCCTCGCGAACGACCGACAACCGCCTGATCCACCCCATCGCAGCCGGCCAACGCGGCTTGCACATCGCCGAGTTCGATGCGGTATCCGCGAATCTTGACCTGCTCGTCGGCACGCCCCAGATACCGCAGCTGGCCGTCGGCGCCCCAGCGCACCAGATCGCCCGTGCGATACATCCGCGATCCGGGGCCACCGAAGGGGCACGGTACGAATCGCGACGCACTCAAATCCGCCCGGCCCAGATAACCGACACCCAGTCCCGCGCCGGCGACGTACAACTCACCGACCACGCCAACCGGCACCGGCCGCAGCCGGGCCGTCCAACACGAACAACGCCGCACCGCCGACCGGCGACCCGATCGGCACCACGCCCGACCCGGCGTGCAGCGGCGCGCTGATCGCCACGCACATCGTGGTTTCCGTCGGACCGTAGGCGTTGACCATCACCCGCCCCGGCGCCCACCGTTCGACCACTTCGACCGGACACGCCTCGCCGACCACGACCAGCGCCGCCGACTCCAGCCCCTGCGGCGAGAGCGCGGACACCGCCGACGGTGTCTGAGTCAACACCGAAACGCCTTGCGCTACGAGCGTTGCCTGCAGATCGGGCGATGAACGCGCTACCGCGTCCGGAACCACAACCACCCGACCGCCGCGCAGCAGCGCGCCGAAGATCTCCCACACCGAGACGTCGAAAGCCAGTGAATGACAATGACTCCACACGCCGGCGACCGGCAGCCCCGCATCCAGCGAGCCCAGCAACGCGGTCACGTTCGCGTGCGTGAGCCCCACACCCTTGGGCGCGCCCGAGGTGCCCGACGTGTAGATCACGTACGCGAGGTCACCGGGCCACGGTATCGGCACCACGGCGTCCGCGGCGGACTCGGCGAGGCCATCCAGATCGGCGATGTCGAGCACCGGCCCGTCAAAGCCGTGTAACCGGTCCGCGAACTCGGCCGAGGTGATAACCAACGTGGGCGCCGCGTCGGCGAGCACGAATTCCAAACGCGCACTGGGCAACCCCGGATCGACCGGAACATACGCCGCGCCGGATTTCAGTGCCGCCACGATCGCGACGACCGCGTTCGACCGAGCGGGACAGCACCAATCCCACGCGTCGACCCGGTCCGACACCGTGGCTGGTCAAGACCTGCGCCCATCGTTGCGAGGCCTGCATCCAATTCCGCGTAGGTCAGCGACGAAGTCTCGGCGCTGACCGCCACCGCGTCCGGGATACGCGCGACCCACGCGCCTAGCAGACCGGGCACCGACAACACCTCGCCGGACGGCCGCACCGACGCCGCTCGATTCTCCATCTCCGCCAACCGGATCCGCTCGGAATCGTCGAGCAGCTCGACTGACGACACCAATCGGGCGGGTCGGCAGTCAATCCTCGAGCACCCGCAGGAACCGCGACACCAGACACCTCGACGCTGGCCGCCTCGAACACATCGGTGCGGAACTCCACCACCCCGCCGATGCCGTCGGCGTCGCCGTCCGCGGTCCAGCGTTCGGCCAGCGAGAACGCGAAATCCATTCGGGCCGTTTGGATGTCAACCGGCATCGGTGTGACCTGCAGGTCACCGAGAACCAGGCCGCCGGCGGGGGCGCTGTGCTGCAGCGGCAGATTCTGCCAACCCAGCATCACTTGGACCAGTGGGTGATGGGTCAGGCTGCGGGTGGGGTTGAGCCGCTCGACCAGGATCTTCGAACGGCACATCCTGGTGCTCGAAGGCGGCGAAGCTGCGTGCCCGCACCTGCGCCAGCAGCTCTGCGACGCTCTGGATCCCCCGCCAGGTCGACCCGCAGCACCAGGGTGTTGACGAAGAAGCCGACCAGATCGTCGAGCGCGGGGTCGCGGCGGCCGGCGATCGGAAAGCCCACGGCCACATCGGAACTGCCACTGAGTTTGGACAGCAGCACCGTCAGCGCGGCCTGGACCACCATGAAGCTGGTCGCGTTGTGCTCGCGGGCGACTCGCGCAACCTGACGCTGGAGTTCGGCCGGCCACGCCACTTCGATGGTGGCACCGCGCTGGTCGGCAACGGGCGGGTAAGGCCGATCCGTGGGCAGGTCGAGCCCTTCCGGCATACCGGCAGCGCGTCCTGCCAGTAGTCGAGCTGCGCGGCGATCGGACTGTCGCTGTCGTCGAGCTCGCCGAGTTGCTCACGCTGCCAGAGGGTGTAATCGACATACTGCACCCCCAGCGGCGCCCAACTCGGGGCGTGTCCCGCGCTGCGGTCGGCGTAGGCCATGCCCAGATCGCTCACCAGCGGGGTGATGGACCAGCCATCGGCGGCGATGTGATGTACGACCGCGACCAGCACGTGATCATCGATGGGAGACACGGAAAAGCCTTGTATGAAATGGGATTTGGCTTGCCAGATCGAATGTGTGACGGGCCGCTGCGCCGACCGCGCTCGTCAGCCGGTCTGACGGCCATCCCTCGGCATCGATGACCTCCCAGCCGACGGCAGCCTGCTCTGCGGAAACGATCACCTGCCGAGGTCTTCCATCGGTTGCGACGAACAGGGTGCGCAGGCTTTCGTGACGCTCCACGACGTCGGCCAATGCCAGACGCAGAGCCTCGACGTCCAGGTCGCCCTGCAGCCGCAGCGCGACGGCCATGTTGTAAACCGGTGACGGGCCCTGCAATTGGTCGATGAACCACAATCGGCTCTGGGCGAACGACAACGGAACGACGGCGGGCCGCTCGCCGGCGACCAACGGCGTGCGACGGCCGCGCGCCCTGGCTGATATGCGGCGCGAGCTGGGCGACGGTGGGCGCTTCGAACACCGTGCGCACCGGAAGGTCGGCATCCAGCGCGGTGTTGATCGCCGCGATCAGTCGCATCGTCGACAGTGAATCCCCACCGAGGTCGAAGAACGAGTCGTCGACCCCGACCCGTTGAACGCCGAGGATCTGCGCGTACACCCCGACCAAGATCTCCTCGACGGCGCCGGTCGGCGCCCGGTAGCGGGCGGTGTCCTGATAGTCGGGCGCGGGCAGGGCGCGGGTGTCGAGTTTGCCGTTGACCGTCATCGGTAGCGCCGACACGACGACCACGGCCGCCGGAACCATGTAGGCCGGCAGGCGCTGCGCCAGCGCGAGGCGTGCGTCGGCGGGGTCGGCGGTCCCGGTGATGTAGCCGACCAGCCGCTTGTCGCCGGGTTGGTCCTCGCGGGCGATCACCACCGCCTGCTCGCACGCCGTCCAGTTCGGACAACGCCGCCTGGATCTCACCGAGTTCGATGCGGTAGCCGCGGATCTTGACCTGCTCATCGGCACGACCCAGGTAGCGCAATTGTCCGTCGGCGCCCCAGTACACCAGGTCACCGGTGCGATACATCCGTGACCCCCGGGCCGCCGAACGGGCAGGGCACGAACCGTGCTGCAGTCAGCGCCGATCGGCGCCAATATCCATATCCGACGCCGCGTCCCGCCAGGTAGAGTTCGCCGACCACGCCGGGCGGCACCGGTCGCAACCACTCGTCGAGAACGAAGAACGCCGCCCCCGGTACGGGCGAACCGATTGGTGGTGCACCAGAACCCGCCTGCAGTGGTGTGCTTTTCGACAGCCACATCGTCGATCTCGGTCGGGCCGTAGACGTTGACCATCACCCGTCCCGGCGCCCACCTGTCAACCAACTCGGGCGGGCAGGGTTCGGCACCGATCACCAACGCCGCTGCATCCAGACCGTCGGTCGGGAGTACCCCGACCGCGGAGGGAGTCTGGGTGAGCACGGTGACCTGTTCGCGCACCAGCAGGGCGTGGAAATCGTCTGCCGAGCGGGCCACCTGCGTCGGGAACCACCACCAGGCGTCCGCCGTGCAGCAGCGCGCCCCAGATCTCCCAGACCGAGAAGTCGAAGGCATAGGAATGGAACTGCGTCCACACCTGGCTGGGCGTCAGCGGGACGCCGATGTCCAGCGACGCGAACAGTTGGGTGACGTTGTGCTGGTTGACGGCAACGCCTTTGGGCACTCCGGTGGTTCCGGAGGTGTAGATGATGTGGGCGACGTCGTCGGGGTTCGGCAACGGCAGCGCCGTGCTGGGCCGGGTATCGATGGCGGGATCGCTGACGTCGACGACCGGCACGTCGAACCCGTCGAGATGCGTCTGCCAGTTCAGCGACGGTGACCGCGGCGACCGGCGCGGTGTCGGCGAACATGAACGCGATCCGCGCCGCCGGCAGCGCGGGGTCGATCGGCAGATACGCCGCTCCCGTTTTCAGCACCGCCAGGATCGCCACGATGGCCTCGGCGGACCGCGGAAACAGCAGCGCCACACACTGTCCCGGGCCGGCACCACGGTCGGCCAACAGATGCGCCAACCGGTTCGCCGAGCCTCATCGAGCTCGCGGTAGGTCAACGACCGGCCGTCGCACACCAGCGCCACCGCATCCGGCGTACGGGCCACCTGCGCCGCGAACAATGCCGGCACCGAGGCCTGGGCGGCCGGCTGTGTCAACACCGCCCGATTGCCCCACCGGTCCAGCCGGGCATGCTCAACGTCGTCCAGCAGATCCACCGAGGACAGCCGGCACTGCGGATCCGCGGTGAACGCCACCAGCATCCGTTCCAACCGGCCGACGAGCGCTTCGACGGTGTCGGCGTCGAAGACGTCGGTGCGGAACTCCACCATCACGTCGAATCCGGCGGGTTCCCCGTCCTCGCCCCAGCGCTCCCCCAGCGAAAACGCCAGATCCATTCGCGCGGTGCGGGTGTCGACCGGTATCGGCGTCACCTGCAGGTCGCCGAGCGCCAGACCCGCGGCGTCGCTCTCCTGCCAGGAGAAGTTCTGCCAGCCCAACAAGCACCTGCACCAGCGGGTGATGCGTCAGGCTGCGGGTCGGGTTGAGCCGGTCGACCAGCATCTCGAACGGCACGTCCTGATGCTCGTAGGCGGCGAGGCTGCGCGCGCCGCACCTGGGCCAGCAATTCGACGAAGGTGGGATCGTCGGCCACGTCGACGCGCAGCACCAAGGTGTTGACGAAGAAGCCGACCAGCTCGTCCAGCGCGGCGTCGCGCCGTCCGGCGATCGGGAATCCCACCGCCACATCGGAACTGGCGCTGATCTTGGACAGCAGCGCGGCAAACGCGGCCTGGATCACCATGAAGCTGGTCGCCTTGTGCTCCCGCGCCACGCGACGGACCTGTTGCTGCAGCTCCGTCGGCCACTGTCATGGTCACCCGGGCGCCACGGTGGTCCGCGACCGGCGGGTAGGGCCGATCGGTCGGCAGCTGCAGCCGTTCGGGCAGGCCGGCCAGGGCGTGCTCCCAGTAGTCCAGCTGCTCGGCGATCGGGCCGCCGCTGTCGTCGAGATCCCCGAATTGCGCTGCGCTGCCACAGCGTGTAGTCGGCGTACTGCACCGGCAACGGCGCCCAATCGGGGGCCTGGCCCACACACCGGCTGGCGTAAGCCAGCCCCAGATCGCGCACCAGCGGGGTGATCGACCAGCCGTCGGCGGCGATGTGGTGCACGACGGCGACCAGCACGTGTTCGGTGTCGGTGACACGGAAAAGCGTCGGCGTGGAAGGGGATGTGGTGGCCAGGTCGAATGTGTGGCGCGCGGCCGCGCCGACGGCGTCATCCAGTCGGCTCCGCCGGCCATCCGGCGGCATCGATCGACTCCCAACCGATGTCGGCCTGCTCGACCGGCACGACGACCTGCCGAGGTATTCCGTCGGGCGCGGCGAACAGGGTACGCAGGCTTTCGTGGCGGTCGACCACGTCGGTCAGTGCCGCCCCCAGCGCGTCGGCGTCGATACTGCCCGCGCAGCCGCAACGCCACGGCCATGTTGTAGATCGGCGAAGGTCCCTGCAGCTGGTCGAAGAACCACAACCGGCTCTGCGCGAACGACAGTGGAACCATCGCGGGTCGCTCACCGGCGATCAATGGCTCGAGCCGTCGCGCATCGCCGCCGATGCGGGGTGCCAACTGGGCGACCGTGGGGGCTTCGAACACCGTACGGACCGAAAGGTCGGCATTCAGGCTGGCATTGACGGCGCCGATCAGGCGCATCGCCGACAGCGAGTCGCCGCCCAGATCGAAGAACGAGTCGTCGACCCCGACCCGCTGCAGCCCCAGTACCTGGGCGTAGATGTCGGCCAGGATCTCCTCGACCGCGCCGGCCGGCGCGCGGTAGCGGTCGCCCTCGTGGTACTCCGGTGCCGGAAGCGCCTTGCGGTCCAACTTGCCCGACGAGGTCAGCGGCATCTCCTCGAGCACGACGATGTGCGGCGGGACCATGTAGTCGGGCAGCCACGCACCCAGTCGCTGTCGCACCGCGCTGATCTTGGTATTGCTCTGCGGATCGTTGGCGATGGTCGCGGACTGGTGTGGCATCAGCCGGCGGCAGGTAGAGATCGGTCAGCTGCCGGGGCGAGTCGTGGAGCCGGCGCGGTCCATGAAAACCGCGTCGACGGTGCCGGGTCGCGCACCCCAGGTGACGGCGACGCGATAACCGGCGGCTTCGCCGACTCGATGCAGTTGTTCGGGTGCGGCCGAGGGTGTTTCGATGTCGGAGGTCGCGGCTGAGCGATCGCCTCGGTCGAGCGGCCGACCCGGCGGCGAGGGCCTGCTCGAGCCGAACAGTCGGCGATCACTCCGCTGCGGGGAATCCCGGTGATGCGGACAGCGTCGAGGCGCTCGGACGGTCAACCGGGCGTGCAAGCCCGGCACACCGCCGCAGCGGTCCCACGTCCAGGTGGGCGCGGCGGCCAGCGAGCGCACCGCCGCGGGTGTCTTGCGGATCGTGACGTCGTAGCGGTAGCGATTCAGTTCGTTGTCGGCCGCATCCGCGCTTGACTTGAATGTCGAGCTCCGGCAGCCGACGCGTTGCCGGCGGCCAACGCGGTGAAAAACTCTGGCGCCAAGAGCAATTCGGGCTCGCCGAGCACGGCGTGGTGGACCCGCTCGCGGATCACCGCCGCATCGGCGGTCGCGCCGCTGCGGGCCAGCGCGATCGCGGTCTGGAACGTGCTCTGCAGACTGTGGTTTCGGACGTCGCCGATGAACAACGCCCCGCCCGGCAGCGAGCAAGCTCCAAGGCGTTGTCGATGACCTCGGCGAGATATACCGGCGTTGGGAAAGTACTGGACCACCGAGTTGACGATGATCGTGTCGAACTCACCCAGCGGCAGCCCGTCGGTGACATGGGCCGGCCGGGCCATCAGCTCGACCCGATCGCGCCAGGGAATCTGCAACTGCTCCAGCGAACGGTGCGAGCGACTCGATGGCCGCCGGCGAAATGTCCGTCGCGACATAGCGTTCGCAGTGCGGCGCGATCTGTGACAGCACCAGCCCGGATCCCGCGCCGATCTCCAACACCCGCCGCGGCCCCAGCGCCATGATGCGGTCCACCGTGGCAGCACGCCACTCCACCATCTCCGGCAGCGGAATCGGCTCACCGGTGTAGGCTGCTGTTCCAGCCGCGGAAATCCATCCCGAACCCGGGCTCGTCCAACTCGGCGCCGTACAGCTCGTCGTAGATGTTTTGCCACTCCCCGACGATCTCGGCGTCCTGGTCGGTGTCGCGGTTGGCGTCCGTGGCGTGTTCGAAGGTGATGTAGGCGACCAGCTGAGAACCGGCGGTGCCGTGGTGCACGGCGGCGGCGGCTTGGCTGACCTGCGGGCACGCCAGCAGCGCGTTCTCGATTTCGCCCAATTCGATCCGCTGGCCGCGCAGTTTGATCTGGCGTGTCGGCGCGGCCCCGATAATCCAGCGTGCCGTCCGTGATTCCAGCGCGCCAGGTCGCCGGTGCGGTACATCCGGGCCCCCGGTTCGCCTGCGGGCGCCGAAGGGGTCGGCCACGAACCGCTCGGCGGTCAAAGCCGGTCGGCCGACGTAGCCGCGGGCCAACCCCGGCCCGGCCAGATACAGCTCGCCGGCCACTCCGACGGGTGCCGAGTTCAGCCGGGCGTCGAGCACCAGCGTGCGGACTCCCGGGATCGGGGAGCCGATGGTGACCGGCCGCGTCGGCGACAAGGGTGTGCCGGTAGCCCAGATGGTGGCCTCGCTCGGGCCGTAGGCGTTGAACATGCGCCGGCCCGGCGCCCAGGCCTGCACCAACTCCTCCGTGCACGCCTCGCCGCCGGTGATCAGCGTCGTCAACAGCCGTCCAGGCGCGGTCGGTCCAGCGACGCGACCACCGTCGGGGTCAGCAGCGCCGCGCTGACCTGATGGCGCTGAAGCAAGGCGGTCAGCGCGTCACCGGCGTAGACCTCCGCAGGCGCCACCACCAACGCCGCGCCCGCGCCCGTCGCGATCAACATCTCGAACAGCGACGCGTCGAAGGTCGGCGCGGCCACCATCAGCAC
Organism: uncultured Actinomycetota bacterium; assembly: GCA_963822655.1. GTDB lineage: Bacteria > Actinomycetota > Actinomycetes > Mycobacteriales > Mycobacteriaceae > Mycobacterium. The sequence continues at coordinate 742,415 of CAWGIJ010000004.1, read as the reverse complement.
CCGCGCGTCCGCGCGCAAGCCGTACATCGCGTGTTGCGCCGCAGCGGCGCCCAGCAGGCCGGCGTGGCTGACCGCAACTCCCTTGGGCTCCCCGGTGGACCCCGAGGTGAAGATGACGTAGGCCGTGTTGTCCACGCTCAGTGGCGCGCAGGCGGTCGGTGTCGGTGATCGGTGCGGCGCTCTGACTGGACAACGTCGGATCCGTCGACCCGAACCACCGGTCGTGGCCCGGCGCCGGCGACGGAGTCGGCGTCACAGGTCAGAACGCACTGTGCTGCAACCGAATCCAGCACCGCTGCGATCCGCTCGACCGGGATGCGTGCGGTCCACCGGCACGTACACTCCGCCGGCCTTGAGCACCGCCCACCACGCCACCACCAGCTCGGTGCACCGGTCTATCGCCACGCCCACCGCGCGCTCCGGACCGACCCCCGCCTCGATCAGCGTCGCGCGCCAACCGCGTCGACCACTCGTCCAGCTCGCGGTACGACAGGCTGTCGGTCGCCGTCGAGCACCGCGGCCGCGTCCGGGTCGGCGGTCACCGCGGCGGCCAACAGCTCCGGCGCGATCCCGACCGGCGCGGCCACGTCGGCGCCCGACCAACGTCCACAGTCGGGCATGCTCATCGGGGTCGAGCAGGTCGACGGAGGACAGCCGTCGTGTCGGGTCGGCGGTCATCGCGACCAGCACCCGCTCGCAACCGCTCCGATCAACGCGTCGATGCCGGCCTCGTCGAAGACGTCGGTGTCGTATTCGACGTGCAGGCTGAGTTCGCGACCCGGCAGGGCCTCCACCGTCAGCGGGTAGTGATTGAACTCGCGGTTGGTGAACTCGGCGATGGACAACGCGTCGCCGTCTTCACCGCCGATCGACGCGACCTCGTCGAGCGGATAGTTCTCGTACACGAACAGGGTGTCGAAGAGTTGCTCGTGACCGCTCGCGCGATGAATCTCGTTGAGCGCCAAGTGCTGATGCTCGAGTGTGTCGTTGTGGGAGGTCTGCAGTTGGTCGAGCAGATCGGCGGTGGTGGTGGCCGCGGCGATGTTCGCGCGTACCGGCACCGTGTTGATCAACAGGCCGACCATCGACTCCGCGTCGGCCACCTCCAGTTGACCCAGCCGGGATCGCGCCGTGCCGAACACGACGTCGTGCCGGCCGGTCAGCGAGGTCAGCAGCAACGCCCAGGCGCCCTGCAGCACCGTGCTGACGGTGGTGTGGCACGAGCGGGCCAGCTCGCCGAGCGCGCGCGTGGTCTGCTGCGGAACTCCGAACGTGCCGAAGCCGCGGCCGCCGAGCCCCAGCCGATCCTGCAGCCGACCTTGTGGGCCGACCAGGGTGGGCGCGGCGAGGCCGGCCAGCGCCTCACGCCACGCCGCGCGCGCGGCGTCGAGGTCCCGATCGGCCAGCCAGGTGATGAACTTCCGGTACGACGCGGCCGGAGGCAGCCGCTGCCCGAAGTAGCTGGCGAAGATTTCGCGCAGCAGGATCGGCATCGACCAGCCGTCGAGCACGATGTGGTGATTGGTCAGCACGAATCGGTGCCGTCGCTCTGCGACCCGGATCAGGACGGCCCGAAATGCCGGCTGGCCGGCGAGGTCGCAGACCGCGGCGCGCTCGGCGGCGCAGAGCCGGTCGATGTCCTGCCTCGACACCGGAGGCCGCCGTTGGCGCCGAAATCGACGAAGCGCCAAGACATTTCGGGATCGGCCGGAATGATCTGGACCGGCTCGTCGAACTCCTGGCGGAATCTGGGCCGCCAGGTGGGGATGTCGGGCGACCACCGTGTGCACCGCGTCGCGCAGTCGGTCCGGGTCGAGGGCGCCGGTCACGGTGAAGTCGAGCTGCACCGCATACATGTCGACGCTGGCCTGCGCGGTGCTGGTGTGGAACAGCAGCCCTTGCTGCAGCGGCGTCAACGGCAGAATGTCGGCGATCCGGTATTGCTGCTGCAGTTCGTCGATCTGCTGCTGGCTGAGTCGAGCGGGCGCGATGTCGGACGGAGTCAGCCCCCTCCGCCGGCGCGCACGTGCGCGCAGATGCCGGCGAGGGCGTCGAACCACAGTCGGCTCAGCCGGGTGACCTGCGGCGTGGTCGAGCGCGGAGGTCGCCCAGGTCCAGTCGGCCTGCAGCTGCGGGCCGGCCTCGGTGTCGACGGCGCCGGCGTTGAGTTCGACGGTGTGCGCCAGCGGCATCGGCACCGCCGTCGGCGGCGCCGGCCAGGACAGACCGTCCGGTCCGAGCCGCCACAGTTCGCCGTCGCTCGACTCCCTGGGCGCCCAGGCGTCCCAGATAGTTGAAGCCGATCGCCGGGTCGGCGCCGTGCCAGGTCGACCTCGGCCGTTCAGGTAGCGCAGCAGACCGTAGGTCAGGCCGTCGGGCAGGGCCCGCAGCTGCTCCTTGGCGTCCTTGATCACCGCGCCCAACGCGGCGTCGCCCGCGACCACCTGCGCCCACGTGATCGCAGCAACGGTCACCGACACCGGGTATTTGGTGGTGAACCACCCGACGGTGCGCGACAGGTCGACGTCGGCGGCCAGTTCCTCGTGGCGACCATGGCCCTCGACATCGATGCCGATCGGTGCCTCGCCGGCATCGAGAAACTGCGTCCACGCCATGGCGAACCCGATCAGCAGGATGTCCTGGACGCCCGGCGTGGAACGCGGCGGGTACCTCGCCGAGCAGCAAGCGGGTGTCGTCTGTATTCAGGTGCTCCGACAGGTGACCCGCGGTGGCATGGGTATCGACGTCAGGGCGCACGGCGGGCAACGGTGCCTGGGTGGCCGCCGTGCGTTTCCAGGTATCCGCGTGCGCCACGATTTCGGGGCGATGCGCGTGCTCGATGAGCAGCGACGCCCACCGCTGAAACGATGTTCCGGGCGCCGGCAACGCGATCGCTTGCCCGGCGCGTTGCTGTGCCCACCCAATGTTGAGGTCTTCCAACAGGATTCGCCACGACACCCCGTCGACAGCTAGGTGGTGCACGATCAGAACAAGCTGAGCGGTCGAGGTCACCCATAGCGCGCTGACGATTCCCCCGGTCGTGGGACTCAGCCGCGACCGGGCCTCGAAGAGTGCGGCATCGGATAGCGCGTCCACCGAGAGCAGACATTGGCGGGCGTCGACGGCGCCCACCTCGCGCGTGGCCAGCGACCAGACGCCCGCATCGTCGTCCACCCGCAGCCGCAACATCGGGTGCCGATCAAGCAGAGCCTGCAGTAGCGCGGGCACATCGGCCTCGGTGGCACCGTCCGGCGCCTGCACCACCACCGTCTGGTTGAACTCCGCCACCAAGTCGTCGGCGCCTTCGAGGCCAGCCAACCAGCGCATGATCGGGGTGGCCACCAGCGCACCGATGCCCTCGTCGATCACATTGCTCTGGGCGTCGACGGCACCGGTCACCAAGGCCAGTCGGGCGACCGTCTGCTCGACGAACACGTCCCGGGGCCGACAGCTCAGACCGGCGACCCGAGCCCGCGCCGCAACCTGCATCGACAGGATGCTGTCGCCGCCGAGTTCGAAGAACGAATCGTCGACGCCGACCCGCTCCAGGCCGAGGACCTCGGCGTAGATGCCGGCAAGAGTCTCTTCGATCACACTGCCCGGTGCGCGGTATTCACCGGCGCTGTACTCCGGTGGGGGCAGCGCCCGCAGGTCGAGTTTGGCGCTGGCGGTCAGGGGCAGTTCGGGCAGCACCACCACCGCAGCGGGAACCATGTACGCCGGCAGCCGCAGGGCCAGGGCGGCGCGCGCATCCGCCGGATCGACGCTGCCGGTGACGTAACCGACGAGTCGTTTGTCGCCCGGACGATCCTCGCGGGCGAGGACCGCGGACTGCTGCACCCCGTCGAGCGACGCCAGCGCGGCGCGGACCTCGCCGAGTTCGATGCGGTAGCCGCGGATTTTGACCTGCGCGTCGGCGCGACCGACAAAGTCCAGCTGGCCATCGGCACGCCACTGCACCAGATCGCCGGTGCGATACATCCGGGCGCCGGCACTTCCGAAGGGACAGGCCACGAAGCGCGAGGAGGTCAGGCCGGTCCGGCGCACGTAGCCCACCCCGACCGCGGGGCCTCCCACGTAGAGCTCACCGACGACTCCCACGGGCGCGGGCTGCAACCACTCGTCCAGCACGAACAGTGCCGCGTTAGGCACAGGAGATCCAATGGGTGCCACGCCGCTGCCGGGTACGAGCGGCGCACTCAGCGCCACATAAATCGTCGTCTCGGTCGGGCCGTAGGCGTTGATCATCACCCGTCCCGACGCCCATTGATCCACGACGTCGGCCGGGCAGGCCTCGCCGCCGATGACGAGCGCCGCCGACTCCAGCCCTTCACGCGGCAAAGTGGCTATCGCAGAGGGGGTTTGGGTGAGGACACTGACGTGTTCCGAGGTCAGCAGCTGGTGCAGCTCGATGGGTGAGCCGGCCACCGATTCGGGAACGATGACCAGCCGGCCCCCACGCAGCAACGGGGCGAAGATCTCCAATACCGAGAAATCGAATGCATAGGAGTGCCTCTGCGACCAGACCTGCTCGGATGCGGTCGGCAGCGCACCGTCGAACGCCGCGATCAACTGGGTCAGGTTGCCGTGCGAAATGGCGACACCCTTGGGCGTGCCGGTGGTGCCCGAGGTGTAGATCACGTAGGCGACATCGTCGGCGGCCGGCATCGATGGCGCGCTATGAGGTTGCGTGTCGATGCGCGGATCGCTCACGTCGATGACCGGCAGATCGAAGTCCTCGAGCCGTCCGGCCAGTTCGGACGTGGAGACCGCGACGGTCGGCGCCGCGTCGGCGAGCATGAATTCGATCCGCGTGTCGGGCAGCGCCGGGTCGATCGGCAGGTACGCGGCCCCGGTCTTAAGCACCGCCAGGATTGTGGTGATTACGTCGGCCGATCGTGGAAGTAGCAGCGCCACAACGTGTCCCGGGCCAACTCCGTGACCGTTCAGCAAATGGGCCAGCCGATTCGATGTGTGATCGACTTCGCGGTAGGTCACCGACCGGCCTCGCCACCTCAGCGCGACTGCGTCCGGGGCCCGCGCCACGTGCGCGGCAAATACTTCCGTTATCGTCTCCGGTACGTCCGTCTGGTCTGCCAACACCGCGCGATTGCCAAACTCGTCCAGTCGCGTGCGTTCGGGTTCACCGAGCAGCTCGAGTGAGGTCAACCGTCGCTCGGGGTCGGCGGTCATTCCCGCCAGAATGCGTTCCAATTTCCGTGCGATGTCGGCCACGTCGCTATTCGCCAGCGGATGTCCTGCGCCGAGCGTGCTGAGCAACAACTCGGCGCCGCCGCCGGAGAAAACCAGTCCGAATCCGCCTCCGAGGCCCGAGATCAACGAGCCCGACGCAGCCGCACCGCCGAAGGGAAGCTTGAACGCCGACGGGAGGAAATCGACGACCACCCGGTTGGCCACCTGCCCTGGGTGGCGCGGGCGGGACTTGCGCTCGAGAGCTCCGACCGGAAACCGCTGATGATCGAGGGCGTCGCGGATCCGTGCACCGACAACCGCGCAGAAATCGGCCACCGTGGACGCCGGCGACACCGGCAACACCAGCGGCACCACTCCGGCGACCATGCCGGGCAGCGTCTTCGACTCCGGAAGCACACGCCTGCTGACCGGGAAGTCGACCACCACTTCCCCGCCGGTTGCGCACGAGCCACGCACTAGGAGCGCGCACGCCGCCGTGATGATCGACGATCGCGGCAGGTCCCACTTTTCGCACAGCTGCTGGACTCTGCGGAGGACACCGGGATCCAGCCGAACCGGCTTGGACGATTGATACGGATCACTCGCACCGGCGTCATCGGCGACCTGGGAACGGTGGTCGTCCTCCGCGGGCAGATTGCGTGTCCAGTACGTCTTGTCCTCGAGGTAATCCGCGGACGCTTCGTAATCCCGCTCGCATGTCAATAAGTCCTGCAGAGAACCGAAAATGTGGGCGGGAATCGGGGCGCCCGTCACGATCGCCGAATAGAGCGATGCGATGCGCAGACACACCAGCGCGAGCCCGGCTCCGTCGATGACGATGTGGTGGCAGCACGCGAATAAAAAGGCTTGGTCCGCACGCGCTCTGAACAATGCGAATTTGAACAGCCGCTCGCCGAACGGCATCGGCGTGCGTTGCATCGACGACGCGATCGCGCGGGCTTCCTGTTCGGGGTCCGCCGCGCCGCTGACATCGAAATACGCTAGTTCGACGTCGGGATTGTCCAGCACCTGCTGGAAAATCTGGCCGTCCACCTCGATGAAGGTGGCGCGGATGGGTTCGGCCTCCTGCACCACACGACGGATTGCCCATTCGAGAGCGTCCCGATCGACGGCGGTCTCGACGTTCACGAACAGGCCGAGGTTCCACTCCGCCGCCGACTGGCCTGTTTCCTGCGCCAGCCATATGTCGAGCTGTCCCGGCGTCAGCGGTAAAGCACGGTCAATCCCTTGCATGTAGCCCCCGACTCGCGACGGCTGAGCCGATCAAGCCCCCTGGCCCTTAACCAACCGATCACGCAACGTTTTCGGTCTGATGTCGGTCCAATGGTTTTCTACGTAGTCGATGCAGGAAGCACGGTCTGCTTCGCCGTGCACCACTCGCCACCCCGCGGGAATGTCGGCGAAACTTGGCCACAGGCTGTGCTGTTCCTCGTCATTGACGAGCACGTAAAAACTGCCGTTGTCGTCGTCGAACGGATTGGTCATAATCGCCCCCCAAGACTGCTTGTGCGGCACATGGCTCGGCAGCACTACGAACTATCGGAAATCAACCCCACCAGCACATCCCCACGTGCACCCGGTGATATCCGCGTCGACTGTACTAGGCGAACCTTTGTCCGTACTGGCACTCCGTCGAATAGCGGAGAACCGGCCGCGAACACAGCGTGGACAGCCGCTGGTCGGCGAGCGCGACCTCGCCGATGCCGCCTCAGCGGCGCAGATCTGTGCCGCGCCGACCAGTGACGATCCTTGCGAAATCGCTTACGCACGAGTCAATTTCGCTCGCTGGCCGTGAAACCTGTCAGCTCGGGTTGCGCAGGGGCAGGCCGGCGTCACGGTAGATCGCGTCGATGACGGTCATGTTCTCGATCGCGTCCTCGGGCGTGGTTTTCACCGGTTCACCACGCAGGACGGCGGCCGCGAAGGCGTCGAGCTGGTACGCGTACGACGGACGGTGGGCAAAGCGCTCGACGCGCTTGCCTTCCGGCACGCGAATGGCGAGGCGATTGATGAAGTGCGGCGTCACCGGGTTGAACAGCCGCAATTCGCCGCGCTCGCCCACCACGCGAGCGCTGATCTCGAGCAGCCGCAACGACCACATCGAACAGCGGATCTGACCGGTGTGCCCCTCGGGAAATTGCAGTTCCGCTGTCATCGCCCGGTCGATCTGCGGGTCACGCAAAGCCGCTTTAGCCGAAACCACCTCCGGTGTCGACCCACCGAACGTCCGAACCATGTGGACGGCGTAGCAGCCGGCGTCCATCAAAGCGCCACCGGCGAGGGCGTAGTTGTAGCGGATGTCGGAGAATTTCGGCAGTGGGAAGCACAGCGCGGCCTCGACGCGCGTCAGCTTCCCGAGCGCGCCCGAGGCGATGATCTCCTCGGTCCGCAAGGCCATGGGGTGGTAGCGGTAGTGAAACGCCTCCATGACGACTCGGCCCGATTTCGCCGCCGCGTCGGCGATCTCGCGTGCTTCGGCGGCGTTGGCGGTGAATGGCTTCTCACACAAGACGTGCTTGCCGGCATCGACGGCAGCGCGAGTCCACTTGCCGTGCAACCCGTTCGGCAGCGGGTTGTATATCGCATCCACATTCGGGTCGGCGATCAGCGCGTCGTAGCTGTCGTGCACTCGCTCGATGCCGTGTTTGGCAGCAAAGGCCCGCGCTCGCGAGCCGTCCCGCGCCGCGACCGCCTCGACGACGACCTCGGGGTTGTCCTTCGCGGGATTGATGAGCGCCGACGGTGCTATTCGCGCCGCGCCCAGCACGCCGATACGTAGGGGTCCTCCGTGTCCAGGCACGCAGCAGAAGCTAACACTTCGCCGCGGCGGCAACACGCGAAACATAGGAATGCTCAGTTTATTTCGTCGAACTCAGCATCGGCGCTGACCTAGTCGGGAGCTGAATTATTCTCAGCGAGTCCATCCGATTTATTAATGCCGCACGCAGGGACGGCACTTACCTTCACTCTATGTCTGCGGTCGGTGAACTGATGCGGTTCCCGACGACCCGTCGGGCGGCGCCGCCGCCGCTGCGGTGTCCTCGCGGTCATCTGATGCGGACCGAACGAATCGTCAATAAAACCGCGATGTGTTCGTGTGGCCGACACCAAACCTGGCGATGTCATTGTGGCGCAATGACTTACCAGCCTTCACTGGGCGCACACTGCGACCTGACCGGGCCGTCCTGACCGATGCGCGTCGCGCGGAGGCCGAAGTCGCAATTGAAGTGCGCGGCAGAAAACTTGGAGCGGCATGAACGCGATGTCAAAGTCCCGTAAATACACCTCGACGACCCTCGCCGACGGGTCGTTGGACTACATAGATTTTCTCTATCGGATCGGCGGGCTGCTCGCCCGTCCTGCTTGAGGGGAACGCCCATGATCCCGGTTCAATCGCGACTCGAAGATGAATTGCGTAACTGCGCTGTGGAGTTGCGGCAACTTGCTTACACACTGCAGAACGGCATCGGCGAACACGATCTGCTCGAATTATCGGAGCGGATGCGCGCCGCGGCCGATGAGGTTGTGCGAGGCGGCGCTTAGTTTGCCTAGGGGCTCGACAGCTTCGGAGAATCACTGTCTGCGGGCGGTTTCGGCTGATACTGGGTGGGCAAATATTTAGGGCAGTACTCACCTGCCGAGAGGATGACGAACTTCCTCGCGCCGCTCGTAGTGAATGAGGGGTTTTCCGATATCAGGTCTTTCTCGATGTCGGCTTGGGCTGTTCCTTTGTCAGCCAAACCGCACACGCTCTTGGCGATCATCACGGCTTGCTTCGGGTCGTGATACGACAGCCCGGCATCGCCCATTTGCTTGAGAAAATCCACGTCGTCGTTCGGCGCAGAAGGCGGGTCGGCGTACGCCGGCGCAGCAGCGATGATCATCGTGGGGACGCTGAGCAGCATCAGCAGTCTTTTCATAAGGCTTGAGTCTTCCAAATTTGCGGCCGAGAAGCAGCCCGTGTCGGCGTATCTGGGCAGGTAGCCCATGCAATTTCAGCGAAAGTTAACGACTTCGTGGCCTGCGCGACGCTTTCAATGCCCGCGAGATTCCTTGTCACTCTCAGCATCGGCCACCGTCGAGCACGATGTGCTGTGGTTGTCGGAGCGGATGCGCGCTGAGGCCGACGAGGATGTGTGCGGCAGCGCTTAGCCGTGCATCTGCTTGGGGCAGTACTCGGCGGCCGCGAGCGTCAGAAACCTCACCGCGCCGCCGCCCTGCAGTGACGGGTTGAGCGACACGAGGTTTTTCTCGATCTCGTCGGCATTCGTCCCGCTGTCGGCCAGCGCGCAGGCATTCTTGGCGACCTCGACAGTCTTCGGCCCGTCCTGATAGGTGAGCCCAGCATCGTTGATCTGCTTGAGGAAATCCGTGTCATTGTTGGGAGCGTCGTTGTCGGCGTTCGCCGTCGGGGCCGCGACGATCATCGCGGGGATGCAGAGCAGCGTCATCAGACGATTCATGACGGCAGAGTCTTCCAAAATCGCGCGCCAGACGCAGCCCCTCCTGCGCACATCCGAGCGCTTGGACGGTGCAATTTCAGCGAGAATTCACGGCGACGTGGCCGGCGCGATGCTTTCAGTCCCGGTGTGATTCGGCGTCGGCCACCGTCAGCGGCAACGCGAGTTCCTCGAGCGGACGTTGTTCGGCGGCGATACCGAGCCACAGTTCCACCAGCCCCGCCGCCGCCATGACGACCGCGCCGATGAGGAACGACCACATGACGTCGCCGCGCTGACCCGACTCGATCAGTTGGCCGAACAACAGCGGACCGCTGATGCCGCCGATCCCGGTGCCGACGGCATAAAAGAACGCGATGGCCAGCGCCCTGGTCTCCATCGGGAAGATTTCGCTGACGGTCAGATAGGCCGCGCTCGCACCGGCCGATGCCAGGAAGAACGTGGCAGCCAGCACGGCGATGAACGCCCACACTCCGCCGGCCTGCGTCACGAACAGGACCGCCAAGACGACGGCCACCACCGCGGACCCGATGTAGGACATCGCGATCATCGGTTTGCGTCCGACGGTGTCGAAGAGGCGTCCGAGCGCCAGCGGCCCGAAAAAGTTGCTCAGCGCCCACAACACGTAGAACTGCGGCACCTTCGCCGGGTTCACGTCGTAGAAGCCGCTGAGCAGGGTGCCGAGGTTGAACGTGACGCCGTTGTAGAGAAACGCCTGCCCGATGAACAGGGCCAGCCCGAGGATGGCCCGTCGCGGGTAGAGCATGAAGGCCACTTTGGCGATCTCGAAGAACGAGATGGTCTCGCGCTGGCGGACTTTCAGTGGCCGGCCCTGCGGCGCCGGAAGCGGCCGGCCCGTCTCGCGCTCGACGTCGGCTTCGATCTCACCAACGATCCGCTCGGCTTCGTTGTTGCGTCCGTGGATGAACAACCAGCGCGGACTCTCCGGGACATTGCGCCGAACCAGCAAGACGAAAATTCCGAAAATAGCGCCGATCCCGAATGCAAGCCGCCAACCGATGTCGGCCGCGAAGTGCGACGTGTCCAGCAGCAGGAGCGCGGCGCCCGCCCCCGCGGCCGACCCCAGCCAGTATGTCCCGTTGATGATGAGGTCCACTCGGCCACGCACCCGCGCGGGGATCAACTCGTCGATCGCCGAATTGATTGCGGCGTACTCGCCACCGATCCCGGCTCCGGTGAAGAACCGCGTGAGGAAGAAATACCACGGCGCAAAGGCGAAGGCCGTCGCCACCGTTGCCGTCAGGTACACCGCAAGGGTCAGGATGAAAAGGTTGCGCCGCCCGAACCGGTCGGTCAGGTGACCGAAGAACAATGCACCGAGACATGCTCCGGCGATGTAAAACGCGGCCGCGGTACCGATATCCGCTGGGGTGAGGGCGATTCCGCTGTCGTGCTCGGTGAGACGGGACGACACGTTGCCGACCATCGTCACCTCCAGGCCGTCGAGAACCCATACGCCGCCGAGTCCGACGACGACGCGCCAGTGAAACCGCGACCACGGCAGTCGATCCAGACGTGCCGGTACACGAGTCTCGATCGTCCCGGTCTGGGCGCCTTCGCTCATGTCGCTCCGTTCTGGTCAGACCCGGCGATGCTCACGTGATCACGCCCGGCGGGTGCGCGACGTCGGCGCCCGGCAGATCGCAGTGCATCCAGGCGACGTCGTGCCAGCGTCCGAGCTTCCATTCAACGCGGCGAAAGAGGCCGGCATCCTCGAATCCCAGGGATCGATGGAATGCGTTGCTGACCTCGTTGGGTTGTGTGATTCCGGCGAACGCTCGCCGGTAACCGCGCTCACCGAGCCGATTCAGGAGTTGCGTGTAGAGCGTTCGGCCGCCGCCGCTGCGCTGGTGTTCGCGGTCGATGTAGAGGCCGGTCTGGGTCGACCAGCGGTAGGACGGGAGGCTCCACAGAGCGTGCCCGTTGGCGAATCCGATTGTCTGGCCGCCCTTTTCAAGTACCAACCATGCGTGAGTCTCGTTGAGCGAGACTATCCGATCGGCCATCTCCGCAAGGCTGGGCGGCACGAGTTCCCAACTCACCGCGCTGTTCTCGACGTAGGGCCGGTAGATCTCCAAGCATGCGGCCGCATCCTGCGGCCCGGCGGCGCGCACGTGGGTGCCGATGGCTGACATGGGAGTCAGTCTTGCAGCCACGACGGACGGGCCTGATCCCGCTCGCGGTGTTAGGTTCGATCGGCGAAGCAAAGGAGTTCGGTGTGGCCACGTTAGGCATGAATACGTATTTCTGGGGTCTGCTTGCGTTGATCGCCCTGGCGGTGACGTTGCTGCTGTTGTCGATCGGAACTTTCTACGCGCGGCGGTTGGAGGCGGAACCCAAGCTGCCGATCAGCGAAGAAATTGGGGCAGCGCCGCGAGTCATCAAGAAGTTGCGCAAACGCGAAACCATGACATCGGAAGAGTTCGAGTACGCGCAGCGTATTGTCGCCATCCGCGGCAATCCCATGGCCTTCTGCATCCCCCTTACCTTGTTCGCGATGTCGACCTACTACATCTTCGCGTGTCTGGAATACCTGCAGGGAGCCACACCGTCCGAGCGGCATTTCATTGGCGTGATCCCGATGATCACCTCATCAAACCTTGCCATTCAGCTGCTGCGCGCAAAGCGACTCAAGGGTCGTCTGCGGACCACGCAAGTCGTGGGCTGAGGCCCGGTTGTACGCGCTGCCGCGCCCGCGGGGTGGTGATAACGTTCCGCAAGTTGTAGTCGTCTCCGTTCTGTACTGGTAACGTCAAATCGGTCGCATATCAACTTGGTTGATATGCGACCCGACGATGAGGTCGGATCGAAGTATCAGGCTCGGGGAAATGCGTTCCGAAAGGGTGATGGAGTGAGCCCTCGTCCAAATACGCGGACTGTCCTGGCGCGAATCTGGATGCCGCTGGTTGCCGTCATCGCAGTGAGCGTCGGCCTGGTCTGCATGTACAAAGTGCACCAGTTCTCCGAACCGGAGCCGGTCATCACGGTCAACGGCCCGCAGGCGCCGGAGGAATTCAACATCAAACGGATCACGTATCAGGTGTTCGGGCCCGTCGGCAAGAAGGGGAAGATCGTCTACGTCGACATTGACGGGCACCCGCACCCGGCTGATGTCACCTTCACGAACGAGCCCTGGACTCACGACGAGACCACCACACTGACGGTCGCATCCGGCGCCATTTCGGTGCACGTTCACGGCGGGCCGCTGCGCTGCCGAATGCTGGTAAACGGCATGCTGCCGCCCCCGGAGTCCGGTGTCCCCGAGGCCACCGATAATCATCCGGACGCCGACGTCGAGTGCCGGGTGAAGTCCGCATGAGCGAGCATCGTCTCGATCAGCCCCCAGTCAAGCGCCCGTTCCTTCCCCGGATGGTGCGCCGGTTCGCGATACCGATCATCTTCTTCTGGGGTTTTTCCGCGGTAACAATGACGGCCTTCACGCCCAAGGTGGAGGACGTCGCCGAAGAACTCGCCGGCCCGATGGTGCCGCACTACGCGCCGTCGCAGCGGGCGCTGCTGCACATCGGCGAAAAGTTCCATGAGTCCAACTCGACGAACTTGACCATGGTGGTGTTCGAGGCGCAAAACCGGCGACTGGGCGACCAGGACCACACGTACTACGACGATTTGGTGAAGCGCTTCCAGCACGACACCAAGCACGTGCAGTACGTGATGGATCTCTGGGGCCAACCGTTCACGGCGGCCGGGGCGCAAAGTGTGGACGGCAAGTGCACGTACGTGTTGCTACGTCTGGCCGGCGACATCGGCCAGATGGAGGCCAATGAGTCGGTCAACACGGTCCGCAACATCATCGCCAAAGATCCGCCACCGCCGGGTCTGAAGACTTTCGTGAGCGGCGCGGCGCCGCTGGCCTCGGACACGTTGAGCATCGCTAACTCGAGCTTGAACAACGTCACGATCATCACGATCATCCTCATCCTGGTGATGTTGATGTTCGTCTATCGCTCACCACCCACGCTGCTGCCCGTTTTGCTCGGCGTCCTCATCGAAATGCTGTTCGCAAAAGGCCTTATCTCATTCCTCGGGCATCACGGATTCCTCGAATTGTCCTCGTTCGCGGTGAACATCGTCATCGCGCTGACCTTGGGAGCCGGCACGGACTACGGCATCTTCCTGATGGGGCGCTATCACGAGGCTCGGCAAGCCGGAGAGAGCCGGGAAGACAGCTTCTACATCGCTTATAAGGGCGTCACACCGATCATCATCGGGTCCGGGCTGACCATCGCCGGCGCGTGTTACTGCCTCACGTTTGCGCGCCTGAACTACTTCCACACCATGGGTCCAGCTGTCGCAATCACCATGCTGTTCACCATCGCCGCGGCGTTGACACTCGGCCCGGCGATTTTGACGGCGGGGAGCCTGTTCGGGATGTTCGATCCGCGACAGGCCGCTAAGGCGCATGTGTATCGACGGATCGGTGCGAGCGTCGTGCGCTGGCCGGTACCGATCCTGGTCGCCAGTTCGGCCATCGTCATGTTGGGTGCGATCTTCGTGCCGAGCTATCGGCAGAACTACGACGATCGGCAGTACCAGCCGCACAATTCGAAGTCGAATCTGGGTTTCCAAGCTGCCGACCGACATTTCCCCAAGAGCAAATTGTTCACCGAAATGCTGATGGTGGAAACCGACCACGATATGCGCAACTCAGCTGACTTCATCTCGCTGGACCGCGTCGCTCGAGCTCTGATCCGCCTGCACGGTGTGGCGATGGTCCAAGGCATGACCCGACCCTTGGGCCGTCCGCTCCAACACGCCAGCATCCCGTACCTTTTCACCACCCAGGGCAGCGGCAACGGTCAACAGCTGCCGTTCAACCGGGAGCAGAACACCAACACCGACGAACAGGCCAAGATCCAGGAAGACTCAGTCGCGGTGCTGCGCAAAGAGATCACCTTTTTCCAAAGGGTCTCCGATGAACTGCATAACACGGTTCTCACCATCGAGGATCTGGAGCATGTCAGCAACGAGATCAACGACGACGTCTCGAATCTCGACGATTTCTTCCGTCCGATCAAGAGCTATTTCTTCTGGGAGAAGCACTGCTTCGACATTCCCATCTGCTGGACGTTCAGATCGGTGTTCAACACCGTTGATCAGATTGACCATCTTGCCGAAGACATCAAGTACGCCAGGATTTCTCTCGCAGTGGTGGACGAAACCTTCCCGAAGATCATTGCCGAGCTGAAGGCCACCGCCGACGACACGGAGGCCTTGAAGGCGAAGTTGGTCAACTCGTACGGTTCTGCCGACCTTCAATCCCTAGCGACCGAGCAGACTTTCGATGACTCGATCAACGTCGGAAACGACTGGGACAAGTCCCGCAGCGATGACTTCTTCTACATCCCGCACGAGGGTTTCGACAATGCAGACGTCAAAACCGGCGAGAAACTGATGATGTCGCCGGACGGCAAGGCAGCCCGGTTCATCGTCACCCACGAGGGTGACGCGATGGGCCCCGAGGGCGTGGAGCATGTCGAAATGTTCCCCGACGCAATTAAAACGATCCTGAAAGAGACGTCGCTGGCAGGCGCTCGCGTCTACATCGGCGGTTCAGGTGCCACCGACAAGGACATCAAGGATTACGCCGCATCGGATCTGCTGATCGCGGCGATCGCGGCCTTCGTGCTGATCTTCTTGATCATGATGTTCATCACCCGAAGTCTGGTGGCGGCCTTGGTGATTCCCGCCACGGTGGCGTTCTCCTATGCCGGTGCGTTCGGGTTGTCGATCTTGCTCTGGCAGCACCTGATCGGGCTGCCGTTGCACTGGCTGATTTTGCCGCTGACGTTCATCATCCTGGTGGCGGTGGGATCGGATTACAACCTGCTGCTGATAAACCGGGTCAAGGAAGAACTTCACGGTGGAATACACACCGGTCTGATCCGCGCACTCGGTAGCACGGGCGGCGTGGTGACATCGGCCGGTCTGGTGTTCGCGTTCACCATGCTGGCGATGCTCACAAGTGGTCTGCGAACCATCGGTCAGATGGGTTCAACCGTCTGCATCGGCCTGCTGCTCGACACGCTGATAGTGCGCTCGTTCGTCGTGCCGTCCATCCTCGCCATCCTGGGTCCGTGGTTCTGGTGGCCCACGGTTGTGCGCCGGCGACCGTCGGATCCGCAGCCAGCTCGAAACTAGACGTCACCTGCTCGTAAGATTTGCTGGGCAGAATCGGAACTATGTCGACGCCATCAAGCCGGGTGCTCCAATTGCGGGCAGTCGATCTCACCAACCGCTTACCCGGTTACCAGCTGCGCGAGCATGGCGAAGGTGACGACGCGTGGAAGCGGGTCAAGTCCCGGGTAGTTTCCGAGTTGGCCCCTTTTGACGGCGGTTTCTTGCCGGAAGTGTGCACGGTGAAGTTCACCGACGGGAGCGAGCGCTATTTCAACCCCAACGACCAGGTGGAAATCAGGCCGTGAATGCTCAGCCGGGAATTTTGACCGCGTAAAGCTGGTGAATGCCTTGCAGCCCTTTGAGTTCGGCTTCAAGGGGCGCGGATAGAGCGATACCGGCGACACCATCGACGGCCTCGCGCATCGCATCGCTGATCAAGATCTCGCCGCCATCGGCCTCCCCTGCGATGCGGGCGGCCATCACGACACTGCGCCCGAACAAGTCGTCGCCGCGCCTCACCGAGGGCCCAATGTGCGCACCGATGCGAACGCGAATGCCATGCCACTGCTCTGCGTTCTTGAGCAGCGCCCGCTGCACGCCGATGCCGCACAGGACCGCCTGCTCGGCGTCGGCGAACGCGATCATGAACCCGTCACCTTGGGTCTTGATTACGTGTCCGCCATGCTCGGTGACGAGTTTCTCGATGAGCCGGTTGTGTCGCTCCAAGACTTTCACCCAGTCCCGATCCCCCAACTCCTCGTTGTACACCGTGGAGTCTTCGATGTCGGAGAAGACGATGACCACGTCACCGTCCGCGGTGAGGCGAGCGAGATCAGGACGCTCGACCTGCGCCCACCCGGCCAGATCTTCAACCGAGTTACGGACTGTGGCCCCAATGCCTTTCGTCATCAGTGAGTCGGCGGTCCGCCACGCCGTCCTGATCGCGAACGGCGCGAGACCGGGGCGGCGTCGCCGTCGGCCCGTCACGGTCCTGGCTTTGCGGCTGCGCGCCAGCTCAGTTCGTGTTTCCGTCAGCTGATGCCGCGAGACGATCAGCAACACCCCGAGCGCGATGAGGCCACCAAGCTCGACGACGGCGATGCCGCTCATCAACACAACCGCGTTCACGCGTCGATTATGACGACTGACGCGCGGGCTCTATCAACCTGTGTGCGCTGAGCTGCGATTCCCAGGTGAGCCAAAGGCAAGACCGGAAGCATTCATAGGTTCTCTAACCAAAATCGAGAGCGTGATTCTCCCCATCCAGTCCCCCAATTATCTGAAGAAAACCGCATATGCGATGGGCGTCATGGCACGGGTCGCGGGCGCAGGAGCCGTAGTTTTCGGCTTCGCGTTCGGGGCCTACGGCTTCCACGGCGCCTCGTTGCCATTCGAGCCCGCATCGCTGAGTCGTCCACTCCCGGCGGACTTGTGCTCCGACAATCCCGCTGACCCCTCCTGCCCCCCGACGAGTCCGGCCGACCCTCGGTGCAAGCTCCCGCAGTGGGTGGCCGTCCCGATGTGTGACGACAGTTCGACCCCTGCTCCGCGCATCGGGAACAACTGCATCGACAACCCCGCCGACGCGACGTGCCCACCCACGGGGCCGGCCGACGTCAAATGCGCCGGCGGCTGGCGCGGCACCGCCGCGTGCGTGGGCGGCCCGTTCGATCCGAACAACATCATCAACTGCAATCCGGCTACTCCCGGCTGCCCCGGCAACATCCCCGCCAATCCGCCGCCCCCGCCACCGCCGTCGAAAGGTCATGAACCTCCGCCCCCTCCCCATCATCACGAGCCACCACCACCCGGGGGCGACCACCCCGGCGGACCAGGGCAACCGCCACCACCCCTAGGCGGTGACCACCCAGGCGGGTCCGGGCAACCGCCTCCTCCAGGAGGTGACCATCCGGGCGGGCCCGGACAACCGCCGCCTCCGCCTGGCGATGACCACCCAGGTGGACAGGGTTCGCCTGACGCACCGCCACATTCGGACAAACCAGCAGCCCCTCCGTCGATCGAGGCTCCGGCGATGCAGCCGCCCACTGCGCCGGCGATCGAGGCTCCGAGTGCGCCGTCCATGCCCGGTCCCTCGATGAGTTCACCGTCGATCAGCTCACCGTCGATCAGCTCACCCTCGATCAGTTCTCCGTCGCCCTCAGGGACAACCAAGTAAGCTGACCTACTCTGATTGCTGTTGACGCTCAGGAGGATTGACCGATGACCCGTGCCCGCGTTCTGATAGCCGCGGGTGCGGGTCTCGTCCTTCTGTCCTTATTTGTGCGCGTGCCGCTGAACGGCGTCCTCGGCCTGGCAACCACTGCGGTGGTGTCGATGGCGCTGCTGATCGCAGGGGTGGCGGGGGTCGCCAACGGAATCGTGATGCTGCGGCGGTACAAGGGCCGCTAGGCGTCCGCGACCAGGTCCGCGCGATTCGTCGGTGACGCCGTCGACTGTGTCGAGATTCGCGACACCACGAATCAGCAATGCCTTCGCTTGTCCTGGCGTGGAACCGCCGTCGATCGTCGACGCGACTTGCGGACGGGATGCGAGCGCTTTGGCCTTCGGGGAGGTCGGCGCCGTGGACACGACCACACACTCGCCCGTCCAGTGGAATCCAACGGGGATGACGCGCGGGAAGCCGTCGTGGCCGTCGTGGCCGTTGTAGGCCAGCCGAGCCATCGCGCCCGCGAGCAGCTTCTGGGCCTCGGGACGGCCGAGCTCGCACGCCAGCTCCGATCGATCCATCATCGGTTAGGCGCCCGCACCGTCCGACGGGGATTCGACGATCGCGATCTCACTCAGGCCGGTAATCGACAGAACCCGGACCAACAACGGGTGGACGATCAGGTGCAGACGATCGATTTCGTCGGCATGTTTGAACAGCACGTTGACGCCGGCACTGTCGAGATATTTGACGGCGCTCATGTCGACGGTGATCGGCCGACCGGTTCCTTCGCTGGCGTTGGTCAACGCTTCGGTGAACACGTGAATGTTGCTGATGTCGATTTCCCCCGCAGCGGTCACCCGGGTTGTCCCATCGACGCCATGGTCGGTGTTAAGGGTGAGCGGGGTCATCATTACGTGATCCTTGCGTACATGTGAACGGTAGTACCCGCTTCGCCTGAATGGATGCTCAAGTCCTGCACCAGACATCGCATGAGTGAAATGCCGCGACCGCGATACTCATTCGGCACTTGGCGCGGAATTTTCCAGACACCGCTGTCGATCACGCTGACGTGGAGTCCGTCGACTACGGCGGTGGCGCGCAGCGAGATGGTCCCGTCGGGTCGGTCGCGGTGGCCGTGCTCGATGGCGTTGGCGACGGCCTCTCCAGTGGCAAGGAGCATGTCCTGAATTTGCTCCGGGTCGACGCCGGCGTTGGTCATCCAGCTCCTCAAAGCGGCACGACTGGGGGCGAGATGGCGGGCGTCGGCGGTGAAGTCCATCTCCAAGGGAGCCGGCTGTCGGTACAGCAGGATGGCCACGTCGTCTGGATAGCCACCGCGGGGTTCCAGTCCGAACATCAGCTCGTCGGCAAGCTCGTCGAGTTCGCGGGAACGGCCGCCATTGACGAGATCGGCCGCGCGGGCCATGCCGTCGGCGATCGAATCGCCGCGACGTTCGACCAGGCCGTCGGTGTAGAGCAGCAGCGTCGACCGCGCCGGCATCGTGACCCGGGCTTCGGGCCGGGTCTGGTGGGCTCTGACCGCCAGCGGAAATCCCTGGCCGCTTTCCAGCATGTCGCTGCTGCCGTCGGCATGCACCATGATGGCCGGCGGATGGCCGGCACTCGAGTACACCAACTCGCCGGTGGACAGGGTGAGCACCGCGCAGAAGGCCGTCGTGCAGTCGGCGCCCGGCACTCGCGCGGCGAACCGGTCGAGGCCCGCGAGTACCTCGCTCGGGCTGGACTTCTCGAGCAGCAACGCCCGACATGCGCTGCGTATCTGACCCATCACCGTCGCAGCGGCCAATCCGTGGCCCACGCAGTCGCCGACGATCAGCGCGACCCGGCCCGCGTCGAGGTTGACGACGTCATACCAATCGCCGCCGACCTGTAGCGGGCGGCTCGCCGGGTGGTACCGGACGGCGAATCCGCCGGGCAGACTCGCCGGCCCGAGCATCGCATGTTGCAGCGCCACAGCGGTTTCGCGCTGCTCGTCGGCCTCGTAGACGCGCTGCAAACCCTGACCGAGACGCCCCGCCAATACGGTGAGCAGCGTGTGATCTTCCGCGGTGAACAAGCGATGCTCGGTCAGTTCGACCCAGAAGACCGACGTCCCGCGCAGGTGCCGCAACGTGATGGCCGCGGCGCCCGGCTCGTCGGCCGCTGTGGCCAGCAGCTCGGCGTGGCGCATCGCCTCGATCGACTGCCGTTCCCGCGGCGACAGCTCCGACCATCCCACAGGCTCCCCCGCGCAGACCAGGTCCGGCGGAGCGGGGTCGTCGACGCCGGAGAATGTCGCGACCAGAACGCGCGTCGCACCCCACACCCGGCGCAGCTCCTCCGCGGCTCCATTCAGAGCATCTTCTGCCGTATCCGCTTGCGCCAGTTGCTGATTGAGTGCAGCGAGCGCGCTCTGGCGCTGCACGATGTGATGCTCGGCCGTCACGTCCCGCATCGTGCCGACCATGGTTTGCCGACCGGTGTCGGGGTCCTCGGCATGGTTGAAATTGGCCGCGACCCAAACCCGGTGTCCATCACGGTGATTGACCGGGACGGTGAAGGTTCCTTGGGTACTTCCCAGCATTTGTTCGAACGCCGCCTCCACCAGCTGATGGGCTTCGGGGTCGTTTTCGGCGTCCGGCCACCACGGGTGCGTTGCCGGGTAGGGCAGGTTCTCCGGGCCGTAGCCGAGTATTTCGGTGAACGCGTTGTTGATTTCGACGACGGCGCCGTTCTCGTCGCAGACGAAGAACGCCTCCTGTAGCGAGTCGATCATCGCGTCGCGCCAACGGGCTTGGTGGCTACGCAACCGGGCCAGCTCGATATTGGCGCGGACCCTTGCGAGCAACTCGGCTGCGGCGAAAGGCTTGACGAGATAGTCGTCCGCGCCCGCCTGCAGTCCCTCGATGGACGCTTCCTGCCCGGCGCGCGCGGACAACAACAGAACCGGGACGACGGCGGTTCGCGGCTCGGATCGCAGCGCTGCCACCAATTCCAGCCCGTCCATACCGGGCATCATGACGTCGCTGATGACGAGGTCGGGTGGTTCGCTGCGGATGGCCGTCAACGCCTCGCGACCGTCGACGGCTTCGCTGACCTGATAACCCGAGTTCTCGAGCAGGTTCGTCAGATACTCGCGCATGTCGGCGTTGTCGTCGGCGAGCAACACCCGTGCCCGTTCACCGTCGCCCTCGGCGGGAATGACAGCGGCTGTCGTGGCGCGCGGCGTGCCGGTTTCGGAAACGGGCAGCCACCGCAACGCTTCTTGCACATAGGGATCGGCGATCACTCCCGGGATCGCACGCGGAGTCGGCGCGGCGACGAGGTCGTCGGCCGGCAGATGGGCGACCTCGAACGGCAGTCGCA
This sequence comes from uncultured Actinomycetota bacterium, assembly GCA_963822655.1. Taxonomy (GTDB): domain Bacteria; phylum Actinomycetota; class Actinomycetes; order Mycobacteriales; family Mycobacteriaceae; genus Mycobacterium. The sequence continues at coordinate 721,046 of CAWGIJ010000004.1, read as the reverse complement.
CCGTGAAGGTGGTGCCCGAGCCTTCTCTGCTGTCGGCCGTGATCGTGCCGCCGTGCAGGGCGACCAACTCCTTGACCAGAGCCAGCCCGATCCCACTGCCTTCGGTGGACCGGGCCTGGGCCGAGTCGATCCGGTGGAACCGCTCGAACAGCCGCGGCATTTCGGCAGCCGGTATCCCGATTCCGGTGTCGGTGACGATAACGATCGCATCGGACTCGTCCTGATCGACCCGCACCGTGACGGAGCCGTCGAAGGTGAACTTCAGCGCGTTCGAAAGTAGGTTGAGCACAACCTTTTCCCACATTTCGCGGTCGAGATAGACCGAGCGGCCGAGCGGCGGACACTCGACGACGAAGGTGAGGCCGGCGCGTTCGATCGCCGAGCGGAAGATGCTGGCGAGTTCGGCGGTAATGGTGGGTAGGTCGGTCGGCTCGAAATGCGCCTGCATGCGACCCGCCTGGATGCGGGTGAAGTCGAGCAGGGTGTTGACCAGCTTCGTCAGCCGCAGCCCGTTGCGCTGCACCAGTTCGAGCTCCGATCTGACTCGCTCGTCGACTCCTGTTGTCTGACCGAGCAATTCGTTGACCGGCCCCAGGATCAGAGCCAGCGGCGTGCGGAATTCGTGGCTAACACTGGAAAAAAAGGTCGTCTTGGCCTGGTCGAGTTCGGCGAGCGCCTCTGCGCGCTGCTGCTGGGCCTGGTAGCTGCGCGTGCTGCCGACTCCGGCTGAGATGTAACCCGCGACGAGTTCGACGAAGCCGCGGTACTGATCATCGAATCGATGATGCCGATTCAGGCCCGCGATCAGGAATCCGTACGGCGCGCCGGCCGGCTGCAACAACGGCACGACGAGCGCGCGCTCGGGCGCATCGCGCCACGCTCCGGTCGGCAGGTCCAACGAACTGTCGAGTTCGACCAACTCCGAGTCGCCCCGGGCGACCCTCGCGATGGGCCAGGCACCAGACCCGTCTTGCGGCAGCGTCTGCGGCGCGGCCGGGTGTCCGGGCGTGATACCGCTGGCGCCGGCAAGTTCCGCCTCACCGTTGTCGCCGAACAAATAGGTCAGGGTGAAGGGCAGGTCGTAAAGATTGCGGGAGAGTTGGCCTGCGGCGAAGTCGAGCATCTGGCGTTCGTGGCGCACCACGCTTGGGTCGGAGCCGAGGCATCGCAGCGTCTCCATCCGGCGTTCGCCGATGACACGGTTGGTGTCCTCGCTGACTACGCAAAGCATCCCGACCACGCTCGCGTCGTTATCGCGCAGCGGACTGTAGGAGAAGGTGTGGTAGGTCTCCTCGCGGTAGCCGGACCGTTCCAGCAGCAACATCAGGGCTTCGTCCCAGGTGGACTCGCCCGCGGTCATCACGCTTTCGACGCGCGAACCGATGTCGTCCCAGATCTCGGCCCACACTTCTTGGGCGGGACGCCCGAGAGCCCACGGGTACTTGTCACCCAGGGTGTCGCGGCGGTAGGCGGCGTTGCAGAAGAACGTCAGGTCCGGCCCCCACGCCATCCACATCGCGAACCGCGACGACAGCAAGATGTCGATGGCCGTCCGGAGGCTTTGCGGCCAGCCCGCTATGGGACCGAGTGGGGTGGCCGTCCAGTCGACGGCCAGCAGATCACGACCGATCTCTTGATCTGCGCGGAAGACCACTGACATCCTCTCGAACCTGCGGACGAGTTAACGTCGCTCTGCCAAGACAACCATCTGTCGAGTTCCAGCCGCCGCGTTATACCGACGGGCTTCTGCTCAACCGACCGTCGGCGGGGTGTTCCCATTTTTTGCGGCATCCATGCCGCCAGGGACACAGCTCACATGCGTTTCGACGCCGCTTGCCGTGGCTACCTCAGGATGCAAAGCCGGCCAGCAGAGCGGTTGGTCGTGACGAAGGGTGTCGGCGTGGCCGATGATCGAGTTGACGTGCTGGTGATCGGCGCCGGTTTGGCCGGCTTGCGATGCGCCGCCGTGGTTGCGGCCAACGGGCGCGACGTTCGGGTTTGGGAGCAGGGCGACGACGTCGGTGGCCGCGTCCGCACGGACTCGGTCGGCGGATTCCTGTGCGATCGTGGTTTTCAGGTTCTGAATCCGGCCTACCCCGAGTTGCCGCGCGCGGTGGACGTGAGCGCGCTCGATCTGCGACCGTTCGCTGCGGGCATAGCGGTGCGCCGCCAGTCGACCTCGACCGTCCTCGCCCATCCGCTGCGCGAGCCCGGGCGCGTGCCGAAGATGCTGAGCTCCGGCGCTATCCGACCGACAGACTTGATCGCGATACTGCGGTGGGCCCTCCCCGCGTTGCGGCCACGCGCACTCAAGTCGCATGCCGCCGACGACATCACGCTGAAAGCGGCGTTGGACAAATCGGGATTGCGTGGCGAACTACGGCGCGTGATCGACCGCTTCCTGGCCGGCGTGCTGCTCGACGACACCGGCAGCACGTCCAATGCGTTCTCGTTACTGCTGGCAAGGATGTTCGTGCGCGGTGTGCCCGCACTACCCGCGGCGGGCATGCAGGCGCTGCCGAGACTGATGGCGATGCCACTGAGCGGTCGAATCAGCTTGAATCACAGAGTGAATCGCATCGAGCGCGACGGGACGAGTTGGACCGTCCACGGCGAAGGCGGCAGCGTCCGCGCCAACGATGTAGTCGTGGCCACCGATCCCGCGACCGCCGCCGGCCTCACCGAGACGACTCCCCCACCCACTCACGGCGTCGTCACCGACTGGTGGTCCACCGACGAGCTCACTACAGCGCGGCCGATGCTCTGGGTCGACGGACGGCGCGATATGCCCGGCCCGGTGCTCAACACCGCGGTGATCAGTGCCGCCGCCCCGAGCTACGCCCCCGCGGGCCAACACCTGATCGCGGCGTCCGCGCTGCTGGCGCGGGACGGTTCAGCGCCTACCGAGAGCGTCACCCGCCGACACGCCGCCGACATCATGGGCGCACCGGGCGGACAGTGGAAACACCTGACGCGCAGCACTATTCGCCACGCCTTGCCCGCACAGCCCGCCCCGCTGCGCGTTCGCCAGGCGGTCGCTGTCGACGAGGGGCTCTGGTGGTGCGGCGATCATCGCGACACCGCGTCGATCCAGGGCGCTCTGGTAAGCGGACGGCGTGCGGCAGAACAGCTCCTGCACGCCCGGCCCTGATCAGGTCGTGTCCGACCACCGGAACGCGGCGAGGCACGCGGCCAGGCCGCCGATCGCCCAGGCGACCAGCACAAAGAAGATGTGCCAGTGCTCCCAGTTGCCGGCCGGCTCGAAGGCGGCCATCTTCGGCGGCAACAGGACCGACCGGAAGCCCTGGGCCATCCACTTGACCGGGAAGAAGGAACCGACGATCAACATCCACGTCGGCAGAACCATAAGCGGCACATAGGTACCCGAGACGAATTGCAGGCCGACCGCCGGACCGTTGGTCACGACCGCGGCCGCGACCGCATTACTGGCCAGGTTGCTGATGAATATCCCCAGTAGCGAGCAACTCACCGTGCCCAGAAGGAAAACCCAGGTCAGGGTGAACCATCCGAAAAGCGTTGTCGGTAGGCGTAGCTGGAAGAACAACAGTCCTACCGCGGCGAGGACGACCGCCTCGGCAAGGCTGACGATCGCGACGAGGAAGATTTTTCCGACGAAGTACGAGAGCGCGGTCGTGGGTGTCCCGCGGAGGCGCCGGAGGGCTCCGGTGTCGCGGTCGGCCGCGATGCTGATGCCCAGGTTGATGAACGACGTCGACAGGATGCCGTAGGCCAGCATGCTCGCGGCAATCACGGCGCCGGTGCTGGTCTCGGTGTCGGGTAGCTTCTTGGAGAAGATGGAGCCGAGCAGAATGCAGATGACGGCCGGCAGGGAAAACGTCAGCACCATCTGTTCGGGTCTGCGGTAGAACATCTTCAGCTCGGGGACGACGCGCGACAGCCCGATACGGACCGGAGACGGAAGCGGTGGCCGAGAAATCGCCGATTGCTGTTGCGGCGGTGCGGGATTGACCGTTCGGTCGGTATCGGTCACCGCACGCCGATCAGTTGCAGGTAGGCGTCTTCCAGCGTTGGCCGCGTGACCGTCAACTCAGCGAGCTCCGCACCGTCGGACGAACACTTTCTGATCAGGTCGGTCGGGTTGTCGGTGACCACCTCGTGGATGTGCCCGCCCACTCGCCATCGGACCGTAGCGCCAGAGTTCACGTGTCCGATCAATTGCTGCGGCGAGTCGACAGCCATCACCTGCCCGCCGGCGATGACCGCAACCCGGTCGGCCAGCGCCGCCGCCTCCTCGAGGTAGTGGGTGGTCAGCAGGATCGTGGTACCGTCGCGGGCCAACAGTCGGATGAGATCCCAGAAGCGTAGTCGCGCTTCGGGATCGAAGCCCGTCGTCGGTTCATCGAGGAACAGCACTTCCGGGACATTGATGATTCCGAGAGCAACGTCGAGTCGGCGACGCTGCCCGCCGGACAGCGTTCGGACCTTCGACGCGGACACCGAGCCGAGCCCGACGAGATCGAGCACCTCCTCGGGAACACGCGCCGCCCCATAGCATTTGGCGAACATCCGCACGGTCTCAACGACCGTGAGCATGCCGGCGTCGCTGACCTCTTGCAGCACGATACCGATCTTGGCTCGCCAGGCCCGGCCTGCGGTTCCGGGGTCTTCGCCGAGCACGCTCACGTCTCCGGAGTCACGCGTGCGGTGGCCCTCGAGGATTTCGATGGTCGTCGACTTGCCGGCCCCGTTGGGTCCGAGGATTGCGAAGACCTCGCCGTATCCGACGTCGAGGTCGACATCGTGCACGGCCTGTGATTGCCCGTAGGACTTGAACAAACGTCGAACCCACACCGCGGAGGTCACGAGTGGGCCTCGTCGTGCTTCTCGAGTTCGGCCAACATTTCTCGCAACTCCGCGTCGGACAATTGATCTATCAATCCGTCCACGTCGACGGGTTGTTCGTCGGGCCTCACAGCGGGTTCGGCGTCCACCAGTTGAAGATCGTTGAGGATTCGCGCGGCCACCGAATTGACGCTGACGCCTCGAAGGATCTCGAGCAGGGGCAGATCGACAGCGAACATCGCATTGACCCTGACCCTGAAATCCATTGCCATCAAAGAGTCCAACCCGATCTCGTCGAGGGCGTCGTCGAGCCCGATGTCGGCAGCGGCGATCTCGAAGACCGTGGCGGCGATCTGTCGGACGTGGTTGGCGACGGCGTCGAGCCGTTCGGACTCCGGGAGTGCCGAAAGGAAGTCGAGTATCGACGAGTCCGGATCGCCGGCGCCGGTCGAGGTCTCGGCCGTGCCCAGTTCGGAGAACATCGGCGGCAACTGGCCACCGAGCCCGGCGCGGCGCGCCGATGCCCAGTCGGCGCTGATTGCAACGACGCTGGGGATCTTCTGGCTGATGAGTCGATCGAGAATGCGACTGCCGGCCGCGGGGGTGATGAGCTCGATGCCGCGTTGCGCGTAGACCTTCTCCAGATTGAGTTCTTCGACCATGCCCACCGACCACGGGCCCCAACCGATGGTGAGGGCCGGCAGGCCTTGAGCTCGGCGGTCGTGTGCGAACGCGTCGAGGACCGCGTTGGCGGCGGCGTAGTTGCCTTGGCCCGGCGATGTGACGACTGAACCCGCCGACCCGAACATCACGAAGAACTCGAGGTCGCTGTCGCGGAATACGTTGTGCAGTACACGGGCGCCCGTGATTTTCGGGGCCATCACGGTGGTGAAGTCGTCTTCGGTCATGTTCACCAGAAGGCGGTCTTCGACAGAGCCTGCGGCGTGAATGACTCCCCGTACCGGACGGCCGCCCTCCCGGATGTGGTGGGTCAACCATTTCGTCACCTGGTCGGTGTCGGTGATGTCGACGCTCGCGGTGCTCACCTGCGCGCCGAGGTCCTCGGCCCTGCGGATCGCGTCGATGGTGGCGTGCTGTCGATGATCGTCGGGCAGCTGTGACCACTGATCGCGCGGCGGGATCTCGCTTCGGGACAGCAGGGCGATATGACGCGCCCCGCGCTCGGCGAGGTAGGTGGCGACAACGCGGCCAAGGGCACCGGCCCCGCCCGTCACCACGTAAGTCGCATTGGGCGTGAGTTTGGTCGGAAACGCCTGTGTCAGGCTGGTACTCGGGCACAGGCGGGGAACGAACACCGAGCCGTCCCGGATCGCAATCTGATCCTCCGGGTTGCCAGCGACGATGTGCTCGCAGATCAGCGCCGCAGTCTCGGCACGGTCGGCAGCGTCATCGATGTCGATGAGGCCGCCCCATCGGCTGGCGAATTCCTGGTGACCGAAGACGCGTCCGAGGCCCCACACCGCAGCCTGCTCGACGGCGAGCCGGTGGGTTCCCGGGGCAGGTTGCGCGTTGGCGGTGAGCACGTACAGGCGGGGCACGACGGCGTCGTGCTGCGCGAATGCTTTGGCGAGATACAGGATCGTGAACACACCGAGGTGGTCGTTCAGGTCACCAGAGCTATCTGTGTGCCGGCCAACGGATTCGGTGCCGATATCCAGCGGCCAACAATCGATGACGCCGGCAAGATCCCCGTCGCTGTCGAGATGTGTCCGGATCAACTCCTGCAGTTGCTCGGGCCGTTGCGGGTTCAGCACGTACCCGCCGTCGACTTTCGTCAGGGCGTCGACGGATTGACGCAGCACCGCGCGGACGCGGTGACCGCTGCGCCGCAGCCGGTCGGCCAGTGCTGTTCCGACGTCGTCCGAGTCGAGGAAGATCAACCAGGACTGGCCGTTCGGTGGCGTCTCGTCAGTAGCCGCCTCGGAGCGCTCGATCCACCGGATCTCGTAGAGCCCCTTGTCGACCCGTTCGGGTGACATGCGTGAGGACGCGCTCAGCGCCTGCAGCGTGAACCCGGTGAATTCCGCGAGCGGTTGCCCGTCGCTGCCGATGAGTGTGATGTCGCTTTCGATCTCGTCCTTGGTCGCCGACACCACCGAGATCTGTGCGGTCATGTGTTGTTGCGGTGCGGCGTGGATGGCGCTGCGCCGGACCCGGGTGGGCAGGTAGGCGTCCTCATCGGTATCGCGTTCGAGAAGGGTTGTGCCGATCAGCGTTTGGAACGCGCCGTCGATCAGTGCGGGGTGGAATCTGTACAGATCGACCGTGTCGGCGATCTGTTCGGGGATGATGATGTCCGCAGTCGCCCAGCCGTCTCCCGATGTGATACCGGTGATGGTCTGGAATGCGTCCCCGTAGTCGAACCCGACTGCGCGGGCTCGGGTGTAGAACTCGTCATGATCGATGGTGGTGACGGGTTTCCCGAGTCGGGGCGTGGTGGCGCTGTCCGGCGACCGCGTGAGGGTGTTCAGTTCGGCGGTCGCCGTGATCGTCCACTTGACGTCTCCGCCCGTGGTCGCCGTGAGTGCGGCGAATTCCAGCGCTCCGGTGTCGCGGTTCAGGGTGGTTCGCAGGACGGGGTCGCAGGTTTCGTCGAGAATGGTCGCACGCAGCAGCGCCAGGTTGTCGACGCTGTAGTCGGTTGATCCGTAGGTGGCTTCCGCTGCCGCCAAGGCCATTTCGATGTACACGGCCCCGGGTACCAGGGTGCTGCCCTGGACCTGGTGGTCCGCGAGAAATGGCGCGGTGGCGGTGCTCAGTTCGACCTCCCACGTCGGATGCACCCCGCTCACCGGTTGTCCCAGCAGCGGGTGAATCGGGTTGTAGTGCAGGTCCTCGGCGGCTTCCTGGGTTTCGTTCCAGTACCGCTTGGACTGCCACGGATACAGGGGAAGCTTCAGCAGCCGTGCCTCATGCTGTGGATAGAGCGCATCCCACGCGATCGGATAGCCATGGCAATGCAGGGCGCCGACGCAATTCATCAACGAGTGGCGGTCGTCCTCGTTGCGCCGTTGAGTCGACAGCACGACGGCGTCGGAGTCGTGGGTGCCGGCAATCTCGAACAGCGACGCCGCGAGAACCGGGTGCGGACCGAGTTCGACGAAATGGGTATAGCCGTCATCGAGCATCCGCCGAGCGGCGGGTTCGAAAAGAACTGTGGCGCGGGTGTTCTGCCACCAGTAGGCGGTGCCGTCGGGGTATCCGCCGAGGCGTTCGCCCGTGACGGTCGAGTACAGCGGGATCGTTGCCGTCCCGGGGTTGAGTCCAGCGAACGCGGTGACGAGATCGTCTTTGATCGCGTCCATGTAGTGGGTGTGGTAGGGAACCCTGCCGGTGAGGAACCGATTGAAGACTTGGTGGTCGTCGAGTTGGCGGGCGATGTCGTCAAGAACGTCGCTGTCGCCGGCGACGGTGACCGTCGACGGGCCGTTGATCGCCGCGATCGACACTCGCGTGCCGATGGTGTTTTGCGTTGCGCCGTCAATCTTCTCCATGAACGACTCGGCGCTGAGACCGACCGCGAGCATGCGTCCCTGGCCACTGGTGCGTTGTTGCAGACGACTTCGGTGGTAGATGACGTGAACGGCCTGCTCAAAATCGAGGATGCCCGCGAGATAGTGCGCCGCGACTTCGCCGGCGCTGTGTCCAATCACGGCGTCCGGCCTTATCCCGAACTGCTTCAACTGCTCTGCCAGCGCGACCTGGATGGCGAAGTTGGCGGGCTGTGCAACCTCCGTTTCGCCCATTCGAGAATGGTTTTCGTCGGCGCGCATCTCGTCAAGCAACGACCAGTCGGTGTGGCGGGACAGCTCGCGGTCACTGCGCAGGATGCTCTCGGTGAACGCCGGATACGCGTCGAGCAGACCGCGACACATCTTCCACCATTGCGGGCCCATCCCAGTGCAGACGAATGCCACTTTGGGTGCCATCGGACCGGTGCGGTTCGCCGTGATCTGTCCACCGTCCGCGATGGCTTGAAGTTGTTCTCCCGCATCGGCGGTGCTGTGGGCGACGACGGTGCGTCGATAGTTCAGATGAGAGCGGCGCCGACTGAGCGTGTAGCCGAGGTCGTGCAGTGTGAGATCGGGATGAACGCCGATATGTTCGGCCAGCTGGCCGGCAGCGACTACCAGGGCTTCCTCGGAACGGGCCGAGATCGGCAGGATGGCAAGCGGCTGCGACCGGGCGTGGTTGACCGCTCCCTCTTCGACGGCGGCTGGCGGCTCCGCGAGCACGACGTGGGCGTTGGTTCCGCCGAAGCCGAAAGAGTTGACCCCCGCGATGCGTCGCGTGGTGTCGGGGAATGGACGGCCCGTGTTCGGGATGTCAATGCGCCACTCGCCCAACGGGATCTGATCGCTGGGGCTGGTGAGGTGCAAGTTGGCCGGGATGTACCCGTGTTTGAGCACCAACGCTGCCTTGATGAGCCCGGCCACGCCGGCGCCCGCCTCGAGGTGGCCGATGTTCGTCTTCACCGAACCGATCACCAGCGGGCTGTCCGCGGGGCGATCTGCGGCAAGCGCATTCGCCAGGGCCCGGACTTCGACGGGGTCGCCCACGGGAGTCCCGGTGCCGTGCGCTTCCACGTAGCCGACCTCGTTGGGGTGGATGCCGGCCCGTCGCAGGGCTGTCGTGATGGCGGCTTCCTGCGCCCGGACGCTTGGCACTGTGATGCCGTCGGTGTGACCGTCCTGGGAGACGGCGGTGCCGAGGATCTGCGCGTAGATGTCGTCGCCGTCGCGCAGCGCCTGCCCCAGCGGTTTGATCACGACGACCGCGCCACCCTCGCCGCGCGCGTAGCCGTCGGCGGACTGATCGAAGGCCTTACATCGCCCGTCGGGTGCGAGAAAGCCGCTCTTCGACTCCGCGATCGCCGTGTTGGGCCCGATCATGATGTTGACCCCACCGGCGAGTGCGAGGTCGCATTCACCGTTCCAAATGCTCTGCGATGCAAGGTGTACCGCGACGAGCGAGCTCGAGCACGCGGTGTCGATGGTCATGCTGGGCCCGCGGAAATCGAACGCGTACGAGATGCGGTTGGCCAGCATCGTCATCATCATGCCGGTGGCGGAGTGCGCTTTGAATCGGTAGCGGCTGGTGCGGCCCTGATTCTGCAGGAGCTGGTAGTCGAGGGTGAATCCACCGACGAACACACCGACATCGGTGCCGGCCAGGCTCTCGGCGCAGATTCCACCGTCTTCCAATGCTTCCCACGTCGTGCGCAGCAGGAGGCGCTGCTGCGGATCGACCAGATTGGCCTCGCGCGGCGAGATACCGAAGAACTGTGGATCGAATTGGTCGATCTCGCTGAGGAATCCCCCCCGGCGGGTGACCATCTTCCCGACCTTCTTCGGGTTCGGATCGTGATATTTGTCGGCATTCCAACGTGTTTCGGGTACCACCCGGGTGGCATCGATGCCGTTGCGCAACAGGTTCCAGTAGAGATCCGGCGTGTGCGCGTCGCCCGGGAAGTGGCAGCCGACCCCGACGATGGCGAGCGGCTGGTTGATGCCGTTCAACTGAATTCGAGTGCGGTTCGGACGATCCAGTCCTGGCTCAGCGGATCATCGTCATCCTTCTGGCGGTACGCGGATCGGAGCTCTCGTAGAAAGCTGTCCCGTTGCCAGGCCTGTACCTGTCGCATGACGCCGTCGTCGGAGAACTCTCGGCACTTGTCGGTGAGTATGGTCTCGATCAGTTGGCCGGCGAGTTGGCGTAGCAGCCGGACATTCGCGTCGAATTGTGATGCGAAGTCTGCCGTCTGTCCCATCATCGCGACGTGCAGCGTCACCATGAAGTTGTGAGCGGAGTACAAGTCGACGAATTGTGGTGCGGGACAGATATTCTCGACCTCGGCCCATTCCCGAAAAAATCGTTGCATGCGGTTGCTCAGCTCGATAAGGCCTTCCAGGTGGGGCACCACACCGGGATCGTCGGCGACACTGACGAATCGTCCGTTGCTGTACATCAAGCCCAAAAAGCCCCAGTAGAACGCGATGTCCCAGATCACCTTCGCCGTCATGACAGCGGGCGAGCCCATGAGTTTGTACTGATTGCAGTAGATGTTGAGCCACATGTCCGTGAGCGACCGGAACAGCGAATCGTTGATCGCCGATCGCGCGACCACATTTTCGCCGTCGAGTTCGCGGGTGATCATGTCGGTGATGAGCCCGTTGCCGATCGCGACGAGATCCAGCCCCGACGAGTACAGCGGATCGAGGAAGACGCCCGCGTCGCCGGTCAGACACCAACGGCTTTGCGCGTCATACACTTTCGTCGCACCGTGGCTGTACTGCTTCATCACGCGGAAGTCTTTGATCAGGTGCTCACTGCGCGCCAACACTGCGGCGCATTGCGGCTCGTGCGTCTCCAGCCATGACCGGGCCTTGTCGAGGGTGTTGAAATCACTGAACGCGTGGAAGGCGGGGTCGGCAACGATGCCGACGCTGGTGGCGCCGCCTGCGAGTCGGATCAGCCACACCCAATAGCCCTCGCCCATAAGGTGATTCGTCGACATCGCCCGGTCACCCTCGACGAGTCGGGCTTGCCAATCCGGATCGTCACTCCACTGGCCGATGTCGATCTCGGTGGCGACCCGCAGCCAGACGGCATTGCAGTGGTGCTCGTTGGCGCGCTTGAGTTCGAGCTGGCGGGGCAAGGCCCGATTGCGTCCCGAGGCGTCGACGACCCAGCGAGCGGTGGTGGAGCTGGTGTCGTCGCCGTGTTGAATCTGAATCCCATGAGGATGGTGTCCGGCGCCGAACTCGACGGATGTGACTCGGCCAGAGGTGATTTCGACGCCCTCTGCGATGCAGCGGCGGGTGAGTTCGTTTTCCAGCCTGCCGCGGTCGATCTGGTAGGTCACCTGGGGCGTGAAGGAGGAGCTGCCCAGCTCCAACCGTCGGGCGATGTCGCTGTTGTCGTCGTGGGAGAAAAACATCCGCAGTCCCATTTTGCGGAGCTGTGCCGTGTTCAGGTGGTCGGCGAGTTCGAGGCGGTCCCGTAGGTACTGCGCCGATATCTCGACGGTCGACTCGCCCACGGTGTGGGTGATTTCCGGTACCGGGTGAGAACGCGGCTCGATGATGACGACGCGAGTTTCTGGCCGCGCGCGCCGGAGTTCGAGCGCCAGCGTGAGCGCCGCGACTCCCCCTCCAACGATGGCGACATCGTGATCGGACTGACCGCCGCTGTCGACGAGGCGGCTCTTGATCTTCTGCACCAGGGCCGCCCGGGCCTCCGGGCTCAGTTGTGACAGCTGCGCATGAACGTCCACAAGTCCCCTCCCGAAGTTCGGATAGGACAGTTACTTAATAGTTAAGTAGGTTACATTACTCTAACCAAGGTCCATTGCAAGTGGAGTAACGCCGCCTACGTGAGCCCAAACCTTCGTGAGGAAGGTGCTCGACGACAGATGCCCAGTCATGAGTGCCGAAATAGTGACTGCCCGCTGAGGCTCGGAATCTAACCCATGCCCGCAGCGACAGCCGTCCACTTCTTTCTCGAATTGGCAGCGATTCTGGTCGCGTGTCGCCTCGTCGGGCGTGCGTCGGAACGCCTTGGACAATCGCAGGTAGTCGGCGAGATGATCGCCGGTGTCCTTCTGGGACCCTCGCTCCTGGGTCGCTTGGCGCCCGGAATCCAGCATCAACTGTTTCCGCCGGGACCGGCAAACACTGTGCTCTACACGGCGGCGCAGATCGGGCTGGTGCTGTACATGTTCCTGGTCGGGCTCAACTTCGACGTCACCCTGATCAAGCACCGACTCGGCACTGCGGCCGCTGTGTCGTCTGCCGGGATTCTGGCCCCACTCGCATTGGGGGCGCTCATCGCGGCCCCGCTGTTGGCGAGCGGTCTTTATTTCGACAAGAGCGTCACTCTCCCCATGGCGATGATGTTTCTGGGTGCGTCCATCGCAACCACGGCCTTTCCCATGCTTGCCCGGATCATCTTCGAAAGACGGCTTTCCGGAACGTCTTTGGGCACGCTCGCTCTGACCTGTGGGGCGACTGATGACGCACTGTCGTGGTGTCTCCTTGCGACGGTTCTCGCCATACACCGCGGCAGTGTCGCTGTGGCGGTGCTAGCGATAGGGGGCGGAATCGTCTACGCCGCGCTACTACTTACTCTCGGCCGCAGGGCGTTTCGCGCATTTGAGACTCGCGCCGAGCGCCACAGGACGATCAGCCCGGCAATGCTGAACACCGTCCTGATCCTGGTGATGGTGTGTGCCTGGCTCACCGACACCATCGGCATCTATGCCATCTTCGGCGCCTTCATTCTTGGCGTGGCGATGCCGGCCGGCTTCTTCGCCGAACGATTGACGGCGATCCTCGAACCGCTCGTCACGACTTTTCTGCTGCCGTTGTTCTTCGTCTACTCGGGCCTCAACACGCAGGTGGGTCTGCTCAACAGCGCAACCCTGTGGGCGGTGACACTGGGCATTCTCACCGCATCGATCGCGGGTAAAGGTATTGCCTGCACGCTGGCGGCGCGGCTGAGAAAAGTCTCATGGCGCGAATCGCTCGCACTAGGGTCGCTGATGAATGCTCGCGGATTGATCGAACTCATCCTGCTGAATATCGGGCTGCAGGCCGGAATCATCACGCCGACGCTCTTCACCATCCTGGTTCTGGTCGCCATCGTCACCACCCTGATGGCCACGCCGGTGTTCGAGTGGGTCTACGGGCGTCACCGGGAGATCTCGCCGGGAGCAGCACCCAAGCTCCCCGTCACATCGGACGCTCGATGAACACAAAGCGAACTCACTCGGAAGCCGCCACCGCACGAGCGCGAGCTAAATACCCTTAGCCGCATGCGCTTCGGTCGCACGAGAAGGCTCGTCGCATTACTCCTGCTGCCCGTCGTATTGCTGCTTGCATCGTGTAGCTCGTCTCGAAGCTCCGCGCCGCCTGGGATAGGGCGCGAGGTCATTGACGGAGAGTTCGCGTTCGTCGTCACCCACGTCGAGACCTCTCCCACGTTCGATAACACGCATGCCCAGGGCGTGTATCTGATCGTGTCGATGGCCGTCCGGAACGTCGGCACGGAGCCGCAGTTTTTCGTGTGGGGCGCCCAGAAACTGAAGGACGGCAGTGGCCGGAAGTATTCGGCGCGCTTCATGGACCCGCCGCGGATCGGTGACGTCGGCGACAGTATCGATCCGGGTCTTCAGGTGAGCGTCAGGCTGGCATTCGACGTGCCCGAGGCGCGGTCGGCCCAGATCGTGTTGCACGATTCGCCGTCTTCCGAGGGTGTTGCGGTCAAACTGAATCGACCCGAGCCGGCGTCACCGCCGCCCGGCGACAACCGGGGCTGACGGCCCCGAAGTCCTACGGCGCCGGGGGCAGTGCGACCCCATTGGTGTATCGCAAGAACTCCTGCAGAAACTCGATTTCCTCGGGACGAAGTTCCGGGTGTGGCACGTCGACGACGAAGACGACCCGGCGGCGGTCGGACTGCTGGAAGACCTCGTGCTCGTACGAGTCGTCGATTTTGATGCACCTGTCCTGCTCCCAGGCGACTTTCTGGTCGTGGATACGGAGGTAGCAATCACCTTCGGGCACTTCGATTCCCAGGTGGTAGCGCATGCGAACGTTCAACGGCGAGCTGTGTGCCGGCACGTGCGTCTTCGAGTCCATGATCGAGAAGAACGCCATGCAGCTCATACGGCCGATGCCGGCGTGACTGCTCAGGAACTCCGCGATTTGTGGACACTTACTCGCGTTGTCGGCCTCGAGGTTGCCGTGCCCGTCGTAGAAGGGAAAAACGGTCCAGTTGCGGCCGTCGGTCAGCCCGGCCATGTGGTCCCGCGCGTCGACTTGGTACTGGCTCGGGTCGATACCGGCGAATTCCTCTCGGAACATGTCGGCGTTCTGCTCGAGTCGTTGGCACATCTCATCGGACGGCCAGACGGCGTGGCCAGTCAGATGCGAGCAGAAGATGGCGGGAATCTCGTTCGCCCAGCGGTCCCCACAGGAGATCATTCCGCCGCTGGTGCCGGCCGGGAGGCCCTCAGGCGTCATGGGCGGTCGAAGCCGCTTACGGTCGAGCCACAGATTGTCGATGAGGTTGTGCAGGCGGGCATCGTTTTGTTTCCGCGACAGCAAGCCCATGATGCTCATGGCACTCGTCAGCTGAGTGAACGCCGTCTGCTGCGGATTTGCGACATCCCACATATCAGAATCCTATTTCCAATCGATTAGTGTTGGCACACAAACGGATTCAGCCATGCCCCAGCATCCCGGTGCTTCGTGCACGTTCGCCGTCAGGCCGCGTAACCAGTCAAGCCTGGGCAGAGGTGGGCGGCAGCTAGCGCGTTGATGAAGCCTGCTCCGTAAGTCTTCTTGCTGTCTTGATCCGTGACCACCATGCACATGGCTGGACTTTGCCGAAACTGGATTTCTATCGTCTCGCTCCAAGCCAACCAATCATCGTTGACGCCCTTGGGACCATCCGGTTGCCGCTGTACAAACTTGCCATCATCCGGGGCGGTCTTCATGTTGACCAGGTCGACATAGAGGTTTTGGTATGCGTCGACGCGCTGTGCGGCGACTGCAACGACGGTGCGCGCCAAGGTCTCGTCGGTGGTGGAGTCGACGGGCTTGCCCTCCCAAAAGAACGGTTGCAATTGGGGGCGATCGATGAAGGTCGCCTCCAAGCTGATGAGGAGTGCGCGCGCCGCATCGTAGAGTCCGAGCTGGTCGTCGTGAGCAGAGAGGTCGCGCGCACGTTGGTCATCACGATGCGCAGAGGCCACGTTGAAAATGAGAGTGATGACGCAGGCGGCAATCCCGATCAATGCGATGGCGACAACCGCGAAAGTCGTGGTCTCGATCCGAGACCGCGTCGGACGCCGCGGGGGATGCTCCAGCGTCTCGGCTATGCGACCCAAGGCCGATTCGATACTTGCCGTCCGGTCCTGCGCGGGAGTTTCAGCTTTCGGCGTTGGCTGCTCGGGCGACACATTTTCGGGCGGGTTTCGCGTCGGCATGGCCGGAATGTTAGCGACTTCCGTCGCGTGCGGTGAAGGAGGTCGATCTCGCCGCTTGTGCTGGCAGATAGGCCTAAGCGATCCACATGACTCGCGGACTGCGTGCAGACATCGTCGACACAACTATCCGGGAAATATTTGTCGGCTTACAGGATTTTGAACCTGCGACCACTTGACCCGCCGGCAGCGCCCTCACCTAATTACTCTCTTCGGGATTCGCGCGATCCAGGCGACTAGGGTACGACGCGCGGCAAGAAGCGGGAGACCAACGTCATGCCTACCAACGATCCAATGGGCGCAGTGCTGCAATACGTCGAGGCGTTCAACAACGGCGACTCGGCAGCCATGTCAGCGATGTGCGCTGACCCCATGCAAATTCTTGATGGAATGTCGCCCCATGTCTGGCAGGGGCCGACAGCCGCCGAAGACTGGTGGACAGATGTGCTAAACGAGGGCGAGCACCTCGGGGCTTCGGGCTACCGCATTGCGCTCGGCGAGCCCCGACATGTGGATCTCAACGGCGATTACGCCTATGTCGTCGCTCCTGCGACCATGACGTTCGACCTGAGCGGTCATCAGGTCGTCCAAACCGGTTCGGTGTATACGGTCGCGCTTCGTAAAGTCGGCGCCCACTGGCGTCTTACCGCCTGGGCGTGGGTCAAAGGGGCGTGATAACTCGGTGACACCAGTAGCTTGTTCATACGCAACGATCCGCGTAGCTTTTCGGTCCATTACGGATTCGGTATCCCTGGTGTTAATGCCCCCGGTATCCCCGGTGTCACTTGCATCGCGGGTGCTGGCGGTCCCGGTTTGGGGATCGGTCGTCCCGGTATTTCCGGTGCTTCCGGTGGTCGCTCATCTGGCGGCAGTCCCTCGGTGGCTAGAACGGGATCGCTGGTGAATCCGTTGGGATTCATGTGATCCTTGCAGAAGTTAGTCGAGTTCATCACCACCATGTATTCCCTCCACAACCCTGGCGGGTTGGGTGCCGGTGATGTAACACCGTCTGGACAGCGCCACGTACAACTAAGCGCGCCGATACCAGCGCCACCGAATGCGAAGCTACCGCCACCGTTCGCGGCGCCGATAATGCCGTTGACGCCGAAACCACCTGCCTCGCAATGCATATGCGAGCCATTGATCTCGGTCGGGTAGTCGCAGAAGCCACCTTGGCCGAACAAAGCGCCGCCACCGGAACCAACGCCCGGATACGGGCAGAGGTCGGCGTGAGCCGATCCGGCGGGGAGGAATATTGACGCACAGAAGCCGAAAAATGCCAATGAAGCGCAAGTCATGAATTTCTTCATTCGTTTCATGCGATTCCTGCACTCCAACTTTGACCCCTACGCATTCGGATTCTGCTCCGTCCTATCGCCCAATGTGGTCCGTTTGATCCAGCTTGCTGAATGAACGAATGCTCAACTCGGGGGGAGGGATTGTGAATGCCGGATCGTCACTTCATGGTGGCAAGGTTGTGCCAGAAATTCTTCAGGCTGTCAGTGCCGCCGAAAAGCGTGGTGAAGTTCGTGGAGTCGACGAGGACGATGTCGCCCGCGCGTTCGCCCGACGGCGGCATCCAGATCAGCGCGTTGAATTCGGTGTTGCCTGCCGCGGTGAAGGGATGGGGCCTGCTGGGATCGATTCGTTGACGACCCAGCACCCGCACCGAGTCGCTCTCCGGTGTGGTGAGTTCATAGTGCGGCAGGTGGAGATGAAAGTTGAACGTCGTGACGTTGTCGAGCAACCGCGCGGCGTCCAGATCGCGGACCGCGGTCAGGGGTGCGATCTGGTTGGTGCCCTCGACCACCGCTGGACGCAACCCCCAGGTGTTGTGCACCGGAACCTCGAGGGCCTTCATCAGGGAGCGCGTGTACTGGCCAAAGCGTTGTTGGCGCGGCACCAGCGGGTCGCCGTGGTGTTGGTGTTCAACCTGTCGTTGTGTGAAATCGTCGGTGAAGCCCACGTCGTGATGCGGGGCCAATAACAAGCATGTGCCCTCGCGCTGCAGCCATTCCCGGATGGCGCTGATCTCTTCCGGAGCAGCTTCTTGTTCCGACAGGATGTGGTCCAGCCCGAACACCATCAGGGTGTCGGTGTCTGCGAGGATCCGCTCGTCGATCGGGAGCCGGTAGCCCGCCTGGTCGATGCGCTGGAAGACGGCGACCGGGTGGCCGGTGGCTTCGCCGGCCAGGTCCTGGAACGCCAGCGCCGAGCGGTGGAAAAGTTCCAAGGTGCCGGCGATGCCCTGGAGGAAGTGCGCCGTGTCGTACTCGAGTGTTTCGTAAGAGGGCCACGTCACGTTGCGGACCTCGGTCATGGTGGAGAAGCGGTTGTACATCGCGGCCGGATCGCGTTGGGTTTCCCACGGGTAGCTCCAGGTCCAGTAGATGCTGATGCGCCGCCGACCGGTGTGCTGCGAGGACATGCGCTTTGGTTGTAGGTCCGCGCCGCGGGAAGTGCGCCCATGATCGATCCTTATGTGATCAGTCGAGTGCCGCGAGGTGCCGCATGGCGTTGATGCCCGGCAGGAAGAAGTACGCCCCGCCCTTCAAAGTGGTGAAGGCAGGCAGACCTTTGAGGGTTTTGCGGATCGGCCGGTTGGGAATTTTGAATTCCAATGTCCCGTCCTGGGTTCCGCATATCGGATCATGCTCGTTGCCGAGTTCGTGGAAGGTGAGGTCGTTGATCCAGACGTTCTGGGCGAACTCGAATTGGCGACCAGGCTCGCGCAGATGATGAACGCGGCAATACCGCGATCGATCCCGTCGTCAGGTGCGCCCTCAGGTAATGCCGGCCCGTAGGTGGCGCCACGGCGAATTAGTCTGTGCCGGTTCATGTTGTGCGCGGTATCGCGCGGGTTGAGCCGTCGCGCGTGCGATCCGAGCGGGCAGGCATACCCGAGTGGATCCATCTCCTTGTAGTTAAAATCGTTGTTGCGCATAGGGTCTGCGCCCAGCTCAGGGTCATCCTTATCCGGCGCCAACACAAGTGGTGCGCCGCTGCGCCAGCGACCCATGAACTTCGCCGCAAGCAGCTCCTCATCGTCCGGCGTCTTGGCCATCTCCCGGATATAGTCACGGAACGGGCCAACGTGCTCCTGCAATCTCCGGTAGGCCATGTAGCTTCCATTGCGGGCCAGGACTTCTGGCTGTGGCAAATCTGCGACCGGCCCGACCTCGTCCGGATAACCGAGGATGAACTCACCGGGCTTGAGCGCCGGGCCCGAACCCGGCGTGGGCTCTTCGCCGGAACCCTCGATCACCGGCTGAGACAATCGGTCACGGAAGCCGAAGTGATCGTGTGCGTAATTGAACGGCGGCGTCGCGTTCAAATCCAGCACCGACAGACTGCGCACACCGTCGCACCGGGCCACCAGCTCGTCGTGCACCCCCGTGGCCCGCGCATGTTCGGCGTCGTCGCGCGCGAACAGGATCGCGATCGCATGCAAGTCTGCACCCGCCAGTCCGCCCACCCAGTTGTCCGGGCGGGCGTCCCCGGTATCGCCCAAGATGTCGGCCCGCGCGGCCATGCCCTGTCGAAACGCCTCCGGGAAAGTTTCGAGGGATTCCTCGGGAACCCCGAGTGCCCGCAAGCCATTCCAGGTGAATGCCAGCGTGACCCACCGCTTGGTGCTATCCATCGAGGCTTGCGCCGCGGCGGCAGATTCGACCACCGGGATCAGCTCGGACAGCCACGCCCGACCCCCCGCCGGGTTGTCGAACGACAGAAACTCATAGCGGCCTGTCATTGCGGGCGTGCGGGTCAGCAGAATGTGCTGAATATCATCCAGCTCAAGCATCAGTGCACGTCTCGGATCACTGCATCTGGTCGAGCATGTCGGAAAACGCCGCTTTCGAGCCGCAGGGCCTTTTTGATCTCGTCGGCGGTGACGTACGGGTACTCCCCGTACTCCAGGAAACTGGGGCACTGGTGCTCACGAACGAACTTGACGAAGGCATCAGGATTCTCCTTCCAGTCTTCCGGGAATCCCTCAAGATTGGTGAAGACCGTAGTGATCCCGGTCGCGCTGAACATCGCCACCGCATCCTCGGTGTATTTGTCGAAATCGGTGTCGAAGATGCCCTGGTACTGAAAATGCAGCCCTGAACCGACATCGAACAGTACCCACCGCAAATAGTGCAGCCGCAGCGGTGCGAGCACGTCGGGGCTCCCGGCAATCGCTTCCTCGATCTGCTTTCCGTAGGCGCGGACGGCCTCTTCGCGTCCCTCTTTGACCTTCGCGATGATCGAAAAGCCATAGCAGGCAGGAGTTCTCGGATAGACGGGGCCGTACCTGCCTCGTTCGAGCTCGAAGTATCCCTCTTCGGGAATGGCGATCGCAGCCGGCTTGCTCCAGTCATGAACGCTCATCAGCACCCTCTGACTTCCGTCTGCGCTGTTCGTCCGAACACTACGCCCCGGTCACGCCGCTTGGACCCTTTCGTCGGCGGCCATTTGACCAGGCGACGACCGTTGCTTCGGTGTTCATCGAGCATGGGCGTGACAGCCTGTGAACACTCCGATCCGACCGTGGTCGACTCAGGTGGCCAGTAAAGGCCCCACCCCTGACGGTTGCCCGGACGCTAGGGATGTCAGTTGAAATGTGGATCCTGGGTTACCAGTCCTCGACGCGCCCGCACGCCCCCACACCACCTGTGCCGGAGCCCCGAGCTGCCCGGCTGCTGGCTCAAAAGTTCGCCGGATTCTTCTAGCCGAGTCATGATGCGGCACACCCCACTGGGATATGAAAAAGCGGCTTCGGATTTCTTCGAAACCGCTCCTGAACTGCATGTTCCGTGTCGGGCTGACAGGATTTGAACCTGCGACCACTTGACCCCCAGTCAAGTGCGCTACCAAGCTGCGCCACAGCCCGCAACCACCGAATAAACATCACCGGCGGCAGAGGAAGCCTACAGCAGGCTAAGAAGCTCACCCCAACTCGAACGCGACGTGGCACGATCGCGCGGGTGGCCGCCAGATCTACCGATGATCAGCACCTGCGCGACCTCGCGCGACTGCGCAGGGTCAAAGATCGCATCGACCGGGAGTACGCGCAAGCCATTGGACGTCGAGGCGCTCGCCCGCGACGCCGACATGTCGGCCGGCCATCTGAGCCGCCAGTTCAAGATCGCCTACGGCGAGTCTCCCTACTCGTATCTGATGACCCGTCGGATCGAACGCGCGATGGCGCTGCTGCGCCGCGGCGATCTCAGCGTCACCGAGGTCTGTTTCGCGGTCGGCTGCTCGTCGCTGGGCACGTTCAGCACCCGTTTCACCGAACTCGTCGGCGTACCGCCCAGCGTCTATCGGGACCAGACGGCACACGTCGATGCGGGGCTGCCGTCGTGCGTCGAGAAGCAGGTGACCAAACCGGTCAGGAATCGAGAAGCGCCCGCCGCCTCGCTGCACCTAACGTGACCGCCATGGACATCACCATTCACTCGAGCATGCTCCCCCACGACGACCCCGAGGCGTCCCTGGCGTTCTATCGCGACACTCTCGGCTTCGAAGTCCGCCTCGACGTCGGCAAGGGCGCCATGCGGTGGATCACCATAGGACCGCCGAATCAGCCTGGCACGTCGATCGTCTTGAGTCCGCCGACCGCAAACCCAGGCATCACCGACGACGAGAAACGAATGATCGCGGAGATGATGGCCAAGGGCACCTACGCGATGATCGTCTTGGCCACAAAGGATCTCGACGGAACGTTCGAACGGCTGCAGGCCGGCAAGGCCGACATTGTGCAGGAGCCCACCGAGCAACCCTATGGAATCCGGGACTGCGCGGTGCGCGATCCGGCGGGCACCATGATCCGCATCCAGGAAGTGAGTTAAGTCGACGGCTCGCTCAACTTGACCAGCATTTTGCCGATGTTGGCACCGGTGAAGAGCCCGTTGAGCGCATCGACGCACGACTCGATGCCGTCAAAGACGGTCTGGCGAGCGTTGATTCGGCCTTCGTGGCCCCACTGGCGAAGCGCGGCCGAGGCCTCGTCGAAGCGGCCCCACTGGTCGAGCGCGTTGAATCCCTGCATGGTCGCGGTTTTCGACAGCAGGTTGACGTAGTTGATCGGGCCTGGGTGATCTCCACTGAGGTAGCTGGAGATGATGCCGCACAAGCACAACTCGCGCATTCATCGCCAACCGGCCGAGCACCGCGTCGAGAATGGGTCCGCCGACATTGTCGAAGTAGACGTTGACTCGGCCGGGGCAGTGCTGTTTGAGTGCAGTGGGCAGGTCGTCGTTTTTGTAGTCGATACACGCATCGAAGCCGAAATCCTCGACCACCGCCCGGCATTTCTCCGGGCCGCCAGCGATACCCACCACGCGCGGCGCCGGCGATCTTGGCGATCTGGCCCGCGATCGAGCCGGTGGCTCCCGCGGCGGCCGACACCACCACGGTCTCACCGGCTTGTGGCTTGCCGACATCGGTCATCCCGATGTACGCCGTCGCACCGGTCGGGCCGTACACCGACATGATCGCCAGTTGGTCGCTCTCGCCGGGGATGGGCGTGCTGAATACGTCGTCGCGGATGATGACGTATTCCTGGAAGCCGGTGAGGGTGGTGATCACATCGCCCACCTGGTAGGCGTCACACCGCGACGACACGACCTCGCCGATCCCCGCGGCGCGAATGACTTCGCCCAACTGCACCGGCGGCAGGTAGCCCTGCTGGTCGTTGAGCCAGGTCCGCACCGCGGCGTCCAGTCCCACGTAAGTCGTGCGGACCAGCGCCTCACCCTCGGCGGGCTCGGGTGCCGACGTGCTCACCAGTTCGGTGTCGTCGGGCTGGACGAGCCCACTCGGGCGGCGACGCAGCAGGATCTGGCGGTTGGCTAAGCTCGGGCACGATGCAGAAACTACCGAATGCGAATGCCCTATTCGCGGTGTTCTTGGTATGCGAGCATCGATAGATGAAATCCGAGGATGATCCGGAAGCCCGAATTCGGGAGCTGGAGCAGCCACTGGCCGACGCGGCCCGCGCTTCCGAAGCTTGCGGCGAATCCGCCACCCGGCAAGTGGGCGCCGCCGTCCGGTCCGCCGATGCCGCCACCACCGTCAATGCCACCGCCACAGTCGATGCCGCCACCACCGCCGTCGATGCCCTACGACGGCACGTTTCAGTACCCGCCGACCGGACCGGCGCGACAGGGCCGGACCATCTGGATCCTGCTCGGGCTCTTCGTGATTGGCATGATCGCGTTGCCGATCGGGATCTTCATGTTCAGCTCGCATCAAATCTCGCGTGGCGGATTCACCACCCTGCTTCCCGCCCCGAGCATGTCCTCGATGAGCCCGATGCCGTCCCAGTCCGCGCCGAGCACGTCGGCCGCGGCGATACCGACGCCACCCACCTCGGTGACGACCGCACCGGCGGGCCAGAACGTCACCGTGTCCGGCATCAGCGAAGTGCGGACCATCGCCTGCAACGGGGGCAGCGTCAGCGTCAGCGGAATCACGAACACAGTGACTGTGACTGGCCACTGCACGAGCGTGATCGTTTCTGGCATCCAGAACCAGGTCACCATCGACACGGCCGACGCGATCCAGGCCTCCGGCTCGCAGAACCACGTCACCTACCACACGGGATCCCCGAAAATCGGGCAGTCCGGTATCGGGAACGCCGTCCAGAAAGGCTGACCGGTCAGGCCGCCAGCAGCCGATAAAGCCCGATCAGGCCCACGACAACGATCGTGGCGCGCAACGCATTCGGCGACAGCCGGCGGCCCCAGTGCGCGCCCACCCAGCCGCCGATCAGTGAGCCCACTGCGATAAGCCCGGCCACCACCCAACTGACCCGATCGAACGCGACCAGCGTATAGGCCAGCGCTGCAACGATATTCACCAATAGCGCCAGAAGGTTCTTCGCGGCGTTGGTCCGCTGCACCGATTCAGGCAGCAGGGCACCCATGGCCGCAACCAGCATGATCCCCTGTGCCGCGGTGAAATAACCGCCGTAAACACCGATAGCGAAAGTGCTTGCCACCAGAGCAGCCATCCGCCGGGACGAGACGTGATCGGCGGCACGGCCCGCTTTCTCGGACTGCTGCCGCGCCCAGTTCTGAATCCGCGGTCCGATAGCCACCAGACGCCAGTGCCGCGATCAGTAGCACCGGCACCACCTGGGCGAACACTTGTTCGGGCAGGTGCAGCAATAGCCACGCGCCCAGCACGGCACCCAGGATCGACGCCGGGATCTGCCAGCGCAGCCGGTCCCACTGGCCGCCCAACTCGCGGCGGTAACCCCATGTCCCGGATGCACTGCCCGCGACCAAGCCCACCGCGTTCGACATGGTCGACGTCACCGGCGGATAGCCCATGGCGACCAAGGTTGGGAATGTGATCAGCGTGCCGGAGCCCACGACGGCGTTGATCGCGCCTGCGGCCAAGCCGGCGAGGGTGATGAGAATCGCGTGAGTCAACGACACCGAACCGACTGTAACTGGCCCGGTTTCGACGACTACGTCACACTCAGCGGGACTTCGATTTGCGCTTCTCGCGCACCCGAACGTTGATGCGGATCGGACTGCCGTCGAACCCGAACGTCTCGCGCAGTCGCCGCTCCAGGAACCGGCGGTAGCCCGCCTCCAAGAAGCCGCTGGTGAACAGCACGAAGGTCGGCGGCCGGGAGGCGGCCTGCGTGGCGAACAGGATCCGCGGCTGTTTGCCGCCCCGCACGGGCGGCGGAGTCGCCGCCACCACCTCTTTGATCCAGGCGTTCAACCGGCCGGTGCCGATTCGGGCATCCCACGACGCCAACGCGTTCTCCAGAGCCGGTACCAACTTCTGCACCGCCCGGCCGGTCTTGGCGGAGATGTTGACCCGCTCCGCCCACCGCAGTTGCACCAGCTCGCGGTCGATCTCGTTGTCCAACTGGTAGCGGCGTTCCTCGTCGACCAGATCCCACTTGTTGTATGCCAGAACGAGCGCTCGCCCCGACTCGACGACCATGGACAGCACCCGTTGATCCTGCTCGGTCAACGGCACCGAACCGTCGATCAGCACAATGACCACCTCGGCGGCGTCGATCGCGCCGTGCGTGCGGACAGACGCGTAGAACTCGTGGCCACTGGCCTGTCCGACCTTGCGTCGCAGACCTGCAGTGTCGATGAAACGCCAGATCTTGCCGTCCAATTCGATCAGTGAGTCGACCGGATCCACGGTGGTGCCGGCGACGTCGTGCACCACCGAGCGCTCATCGCCCGCCAGCCGATTCAGCAGCGAGCTCTTGCCGACGTTGGGCTTGCCGACCAACGCCACCCGTCGCGGACCGCCTTGGCTGGAGCCCAATTCCGCGACCTCCGGCAGCACGCCGACGAGCGCGTCGAGCAGATCGGCGACACCACGACCGTGTATCGCGCTGACCGCGTAAGGTTCACCGACACCCAATGACCACAACGCGGCTGCGTCGGATTCGCCCTTGTCGCTGTCGACTTTGTTGGCGGCCAAGAACACTGGCTTGCCCGAGCGTTGCAAGAGACGTGCGGCTGCCTCGTCACCAGCCGTAGCGCCGACGACGGCATCGACCACAAAGATGATGGCGTCGGCGGTACGCATGGCCACCGCGGCTTGCTCGGCTACCAGCTGCTGCAAGCCCTTGGCGTCGGGCGCCCATCCGCCGGTGTCTTGCACCACAAAGCGGCGGCCGGTCCACAACGCGTCATAGGAGACGCGGTCACGGGTCACCCCGGGCACGTCCTGGACCACTGCTTCGCGCCGACCCAGTATCCGGTTGACCAACGTCGACTTACCGACGTTGGGCCGACCAACGATCGCCACGACCGGCGGCGGACCGCCCGGTTCGTCATCAGTAGGCTCGATGAATCCCGTTGATTCCCAGTCGCTTTCGTCGACCCAGGTGCCGTCTTCACTCACCGGGCTGCCTCGCTTCGCTGCTTGACCAAATCGAGAAGGTGGTCGATCACTTGGGACTCGTTCATCGCGCTGGTGTCGACCACGACGGCATCCGGTGCGGCGCGCAGCGGTGACACGGCTCGGGTCGAGTCGAGATGGTCGCGCCGGCGGACGTCGGTGAGCACATTGTCGTAGTCGTCGAGCATGCCCGAGGCGACGTTCTGATCGTTGCGGCGGCGGGCCCTCGTCTCGGCCGACGCCGTCAGGAAGATCTTCAGGTCAGCGTCGGGCAGGACGACGGTGCCGATGTCGCGGCCTTCGACCACGACGCTGCCCGGTCCGCCGGCGAGGGCACGCTGCAGGTCGACGAGTCGGGTGCGCACTGCTGGTACCGAGGACACCGCGGATACGGCTCTGGTGACTTCGTCACCGCGGATCTCCGTCGAAACATCTTCGCCGTCAAGGTAACTGCGGTCTTCGTCGGGGTCGTGCCCCACCGACATGTTCGCGGCCGCCGCGACGGCCTGAACCGCATCCTGGTCTGCCGGGTCGACGCCGGACCGCAGCACCGCCAGCGTCGCGATGCGATACATCGCGCCGGTGTCGAGATAGCGCGCGCGCAAAACGCGCGCCAATCCCCTTGATACCGAAGACTTTCCGGTGCCGGCCGGGCCGTCGACGGCGACGACTACGCTCACAGCCCTACCGCTTTGTAGAGTTCGCCGATCTCGTTGCGACGCAAGGCCCGGATGCTGCCCGGCCGTTGATCGCCCAGTGTCACCGCACCGAGGTCGGTGCGCACCAACGCCTGCACCGGGAAACCCACCGCCTTGAGCATTCGGCGCACGATGCGCTTGCGGCCTTCGTGCAGCGTGACCCGGATCAGCGTCTTGCCGGGAACGGCGTCCACCACCGCGAAATCGTCGACGGCGACGGGACCGTCTTCCAATTCGATGCCCCCGCGCAGCTTCTTGCCCAGCCCGCGCGGCACCGCCCCGTTCACGGTGGCGACGTAGGTCTTGGGTATCTCGTACGACGGGTGCATCAGTCGGTGCGCGAGTTCACCATCATTGGTCAGCAGGATCAGCCCTTCGGTGTCGGCGTCGAGCCGGCCGACGTGAAAGAGCTTCTTGTTGCCGCGGACTCGGTGCTCGATCAGGTCGCCGATGCAGGGCCGGCCGCGGTCGTCGGACATCGTCGAGTGCATGCCCTGCGGCTTGTTCAGCGCCAGGTACACCATCGACTCGTCGAGGATGACCCGCGCGCCGTCGACACGGATCTCGGACGCGTCCGGGTCGACCCGGGTACCCAGCTCGGTCACGATCTGGCCGTCGACCTCGACACGTCCGTCGGTGATCATCCGTTCGGCCACCCGCCGCGACGCAATTCCGGCCTGCGACAGCACTTTCTGCAGGCGAACCCCGTCGGGCTCGCTGTCGGTGACCATTATTCGG
Organism: uncultured Actinomycetota bacterium; assembly: GCA_963822655.1. GTDB lineage: Bacteria > Actinomycetota > Actinomycetes > Mycobacteriales > Mycobacteriaceae > Mycobacterium. The sequence goes on along the minus strand of CAWGIJ010000004.1, from coordinate 693,899 downwards.
TGTCCACGTCGAAGGACAGCGGCTGGTTGTCGGAGACCGGACCGCCGGCCAGCTTCACGAAACGTGGCTCCACGTCGAGTGATTCGCTGAGATCGTCGATCGTGTCGATGTCGGGAAGCAGCGGCGCGATGTCAGGTAGGTCCGCCAGCGACGTCAACCCGAGGCGCTCCAGGAACAGCTCGGTGGTCGCGAACGTCACCGCACCGGTGTCGGCGTCGGTGCCCGCTTCGGTGATCAGGCCACGGGCCAGCAGGGTGCGCATCACCGCGTCGACGTTGACGCCGCGAACCGCGCTGACCCGCGCGCGTGTGACGGGTTGCCGATACGCGACCACGGCCAGCGTCTCCAGCGCGGCCCGGGTCAGCTTCGAGCGAGATCCGTCCAGCAGCAGCCGCTCCACATAGGGAGCGAACCGCGCCCGCGTATAGAACCGCCACCCCCCACCCGCTTCGCGCAGGTCGATGCCGCTGTCACGCTCGGTGAACTCGTCGGCCATCTGCCGGAGCTTGGCGGCGATCCGGTAGGTGGGTTGCTCGGTGGCGGCGCCCAGCTGCTCCACTGTCACCGGGGTGTCGACCACCAGCAGCAGCGCTTCGAGGACGGCGCCCAACTCCCCTTCTTCGAGCTCGGGCGCTGTCGCGACGTCGATGCCCAGGTTGGTGTCGGATGTGTCGCTCTCGGGTACGTCGATGCCCGCTTCGACATCGAACGGTTCACTCATGAGTATTCGTCCCGCAATTCTGCGCTGGTCGGCTGTTCCCCGGTCCACGAAACCTGGAGCACACCAAGCGGTTCTGACTGGTCGAATGCTACCGCCCGCGAGCGATACAGCTCGAGCAGCGCCAGGAAGCGGCCGACGATCTCGATGGGTTCGCACTCGGCGACGAGATCGGCGAACGATGCCCACTGCCCCACACCCCGCTGCTCCAGGAACCACAGCAGCCGCTTGGCTTGCTCCGGCACCGACACGTACACCTCGTGCAGATGCTCGGTGCCTACGGTCGGCACCGGCCGCGGGGTGAAGGCGGTCGCGGCGATCTCCGCGAACGTCTGGGCATCGACCCCGAGCATCACCTCGGGCAACAGGTCGGCGAACTGGTCCTCCAGCGCGACCGCGCGGGGGTAACTGCGCAGCGCGGCGGCTTCGAGCTCGCCGAACATGATCGCGACGTGCTTGAACGCCCGATATTGCAGCAGGCGGGCGAACAGCAGGTCGCGGACCTCCAGCAATGCCAGGTCTTCTTCGTCGGTGACCTGTCCGGACGGCAGCAGCCGGGCCGCCTTGAGGTCAAGCAAAGTCGCGGCGACGACGAGGAAGGCGGTGGTCTCTTCGAGCTCCAGCTTCGCGCCGATCGCTTTGATGTAGGCGATGAAGTCGTCGGTGACCTGGTGCAGCGCGACCTCGGTCACGTCGAGGCGATGCGCGAAGATCAGCTGCAGCAGGAGGTCGAACGGTCCCTCGAAATTGGTCAGTCTGACCTGGAAGCCGTTCTGGTTGGGTGCCTCGCAGGTCGCTCCGTCGGTCACGCGCCGAACCGGTCGATCACCTCGCGGGCCAACGACCGATAGGCGGCCGCGCCGCCGGATTTCGGTGCCCAGGAGGTGATCGGTTCGCCGGCGACGCTGGTCTCCGGGAAGCGGACAGTACGGGTGATGACGGTGTCGAACACCAGGTCGCCGAACCGCTCGACCACGCGGGACATCACCTCGCGGGAGTTGACCGTCCGCGGGTCGTAGCGGGTGATGAGGATGCCGCTGATGTCGAGCTTCGGGTTGAGCCGGTCACGCACCTTTTCGACAGTGTCGGTGAGCAGGGCCAGGCCACGAAGCGAGAAGAACTCGCATTCGGTCGGGATCACGACACCGTCGGAGCACGCCAGGCCGTTGACGGTGAGTAGACCCAGCGACGGCTGGCAGTCGATCAGGACGTAGTCGTAGCGGTCCAGCACGGGGTGCAGCGCACGGGACAATGTCTGCTCGCGGCCGACCTCGTTGACCAGTTGGATCTCCGCAGCGGACAGGTCGATGTTGCTGGGCACCAGATCCAGGTTCTTGACCCGGGTGTGCATCAGCACGTGGTCCAGCGATACCCGCGGCTCGATCAGCAGGTTGTGAATCGTGTGCTCCAGCTCGTAGTGCGGCACGCCCAGGCCGGCGGACAGCGCACCCTGCGGGTCCAGGTCCACCAACAGCACGCGGCGACCGTATTCGGCCAGTGCAGCGCCCAGATTGATGGTCGACGTGGTCTTTCCGACGCCGCCCTTCTGGTTGCACATCGCGATGACCTTGGCCGGCCCGTGTGAGGTGCGCGGCTTGGGTTCGGGAATCGCCCGCGGCGGGCGCCCGGTCAGGCCGATCTCGGTGCTGCTGTCGGCGTCGTCAGTCACGCGCGGCGCCGTTCGTGCGGCGAGCGGGCAACATGCGGGCATGGCACGAAAGTGTAACGGGTACGAGCGCCCGCGCCGGGAGACCCGCAACAACGTCACCAGCGAATTTGGCGGCGACGGTGGCGTAGCCCCGCGGCTAGAGTGGCGATCATGAGTTTGAAGCAGCGCATCCCCCTGCTGCGGTGGTCGTTCTGGCGGATGGCAACCGGTGTCCGCAATATCACCACGACCGGCCAGATCGGCGATGGGCGCGAGGCCGCCGCAGTCGATTACGTGCTGACGCACGCCCGCGCAGGCGACGTCGACGACGTCATCGCGACGATCGACAAGTTCGCCTACGAGAAGTCGATGCTGATCAACGTCGGCGACGAGAAGGGCGCTCTGCTCGACGCGGCCGTCCGGCGGGCCGACCCGAAGCTTGCCCTCGAACTGGGTACGTACTGCGGCTACGGGGCGCTGCGCATCGCCCGCGCGGCACCGGGCGCCAAGGTGTACTCCGTCGAGCTTGCCGAAGCCAACGCCGCCAACGCCCGTCGCATCTGGGACCATGCCGGTGTCGCCGACCGGATCACCTGCGTCGTCGGCACCATCGGCGACGGCGGCCGCACGCTCGACGTCCTGGCCGGCGAGCCGGGCTTCGGTTCTGGCGCCCTCGATTTCGTGTTCCTCGACCACGACAAAGACGCGTATCTGGTCGATCTGCAGAGCATCCTCGACCGGGGCTGGCTGCGCCGCGCCGCGATCGCCGTGGCCGACAATGTCCGCATCCCGGGTGCGCCGAAGTACCGCGAATACATGCGTCAGCAGCAGGGCACGCTGTGGAACACCATCGAACACAAGACGCATCTGGAATATCAGAGCCTGGTGTCGGATCTGGTGCTGGAGTCGGAGTACCTCGGCTAGCGGGCCCGCGGGTGGGCCTCGGCCCACACTTCGCGCAGCGCGTGCACGGTGACCATGGTGTAGATCTGCGTGGTGGTCACCGACGCGTGGCCGAGCAGTTCCTGCACGACGCGGACGTCGGCCCCTCCTTCGAGCAGATGGGTCGCGAACGAATGCCGAAGAGTGTGCGGCGAGACGCCCGATGTGATGCCGGCCCGGTCCGCGGCGTCCTGCAGCACCTGCCACGCACTCTGGCGCGATAACCGCCCGCCGCGGGCATTGAGGAAGATCGCCGGCGTGCCCCGGCCGCGACGCGCCAATTCCGAGCGCCCCCGGACCATGTAGACGTCCAAGGCCTGCACTGCCGGCCGACCGATCGGCACCAATCGCTGCTTGCCGCCCTTGCCGTGCAAAAGAACCGAACGAGCTTGTGTGTCAACGTCATCGACGTCGAGGCCGACCGCCTCGGAGATGCGCGCACCGGTGGAGTACAGCATTTCGAGCAGCGCGCGGTTGCGCAGGGTCAGCGGGCCGTCGGACGGGCTGTCGCCACCGGCGCCCGCCAGCAGTGCGAGCACCTGGTCGAGGCCCAGACTCTTGGGTAGCCGCCGACCCGGCGTCGGCGGCTTGACGCCCTGAGCGACGTCGAACTCGGCGAGGCCCTCGGCCGCGGCGAAGCGGTGGAAACCGCGCACCGCGATCAGCGTCCGCGCGGCCGACACCGCCGACAGCGGCGCGGTACCTGCCTCCGGATTCCCGCGGCGTAGCGCCATCAGGAATTCGCTGACATCGTCCTCGGCAGCCTTGGCCAAGTCGTCGACGCCGCGCGTCATCAGGTGCTCGAAATACCGCCGCAGATCCCGCCGGTAGGAGCTCAACGTGTTGGCCGCGACGCCCCGCTCGATCGTGAGGTGATCGAGGTATCCCTGCAACTGGCCTTCCAGGGGCGGCGCCAGTGTCGTCATCCGGCACCACCCAATGCACCGGTTGCCTTCCGTGCGCTGAACGCCGTGGGCCGGTCGATCCATGGTGCGTCCAGCGGTCGTGGCTCTGCGATACCCTCGACGACGGCGTGTGCCGCCAGAATCCCTCCCACCGCAAGGGAATTGACGATCTCGCCGCTGAAGATCTTCTGCACGGCCTCGGCGAGCGGATACCACTGCACCGTCATGTCGGCTTCCTCGTCGAAGGACTCGGGCTTGTCCACCTCGGTCAATCCGGTGGCCAGGAAGATCCGTACCGACTCGTCGCTGAAACCGGGCGCGGAATCCAGATCGGCCAACACCTGCCAAGTCTGCGCCTCCAGACCCGCTTCCTCGTGTAACTCGCGGGCGGCGGCCAGGTGTGGCGCCTCACCAGCGATGTCGAGCAACCCGGCGGGCAACTCCCATAGCCGCCGGCCGAACGGGTGACGGTACTGGTACACCAGCGGAATCCGGCCGTCGCCGTCCATCGCGACGATCGCCACCGCGCCGTAATGCTCGACGACTTCCCTGATTACCTCACTGCCGCCCGGCATGCGGACGTGGTCGATCCGCAACGCGAAAATCTTGCCCGTGTGCAGCATTTCGGACGAGGTCGTCTCGAAGACGTGATCACCCACGGGTGACGGGTTCGGGCTCGGGCTCGGGCAGCGACGGCTCCGCGTCCTCGTGGTGCTCGCTGCCGTTGGCCCGGTGTTCGGGCATTTCCAGCGACAGGCGCTCGGCCGCCTTGTACTCGATCGCCGCGCCGATGAAGCCGGTGAAAAGCGGGTGCGGGCGGGTCGGGCGGCTCTTGAGTTCGGGGTGCGCCTGCGTACCGACGACGAACGAGTGCATCTCCGGTGGGTACTCGACGAACTCGACGAGGTGTCCGTCCGGGGAGGTCCCCGAGAACGTCAGGCCGCTCTCGGCGATGCGGTCGCGGTAGGCGTTGTTGACCTCGTAGCGATGCCGATGCCGCTCGGACACCTCGGTCGCCTGATATGCCTGCGCGACAATCGAACCCGGCTCGAGTACGGCCGGGTAGGCGCCCAGTCGCATGGTCCCGCCGAGGTCGGCCTCGCCGGCGACGATCTCTTCCTGGTCGGCCATCGTGGAGATGACCGGGTCGGTCGTGTCGGGATCGAACTCCGCGGAGTTGGCTTCGGCCAGGCCCACCGACCGCGCGGCCTCGATCACGATGCACTGCATGCCGAGGCAGAGGCCGAGCACGGGCAATCCGTGCGAGCGCGCATACGAGATCGCGCCGATTTTTCCTTCGATGCCCCGGATGCCGAATCCGCCCGGGATCAGCACGCCGTGGACGTCCTCGAGCACCGCGGCCGCGCCGCTGGCGGTCTCGCAGTCGTCGGAGCCCACCCAGCGGATCTCGACCTTCGCGCGGTGCTTGAAACCGGCGGCCCGCAATGCCTCACTCACCGACAGGTAGGCGTCGGAGAGATCGATGTACTTGCCCACCAAGGCAATTCGCACGGTCTCCTGCGGGTCGTGCACGCGCCGCAGCAGGTCGTCCCACTCGGTCCAGTCGACGTCGCGGAACGGCAGGTTCAGGCGTCGCACCACGTAGGCGTCGAGTTCCTCGCGGTGCAGCACCTTCGGGATGTCGTAGATGGAGGGCGCGTCGGGCGTGGAGATGATGCCGTCGATGTCGACGTCGCACATCAGCGCGATCTTGTTCTTCAGCGGCTCGGGTACGTCGCGGTCGCAGCGCAGGATCAGCGCGTCGGGGGTGATACCGATGCTGCGCAACGCGTTCACCGAGTGCTGGGTGGGCTTGGTCTTCAGCTCCCCCGACGGCGCGAGGTACGGAATCAGCGAGACGTGGAGGAAGAAGACGTTCTCCCGGCCGATGTCGTGGCGGACCTGCCGCGCCGCCTCGAGGAAAGGCTGCGACTCGATGTCACCGACGGTGCCGCCGATCTCGGTGATGACGACGTCCGGCCGGTTGCCGTCGGCGTCCGGCTCCGCCATCGCCAGAATGCGACTCTTGATCTCGTCGGTGATGTGCGGGATGACCTGAACGGTGTCGCCGAGATACTCGCCGCGCCGCTCCTTGGCGATGACGGTCGAATACACCTGTCCGGTAGTCACATTCGCGGAGCCCGACAGGTCGCGGTCGAGGAATCGCTCGTAGTGGCCGACGTCGAGGTCGGTCTCGGCGCCATCCTCGGTGACGAACACCTCGCCGTGCTGAAACGGGTTCATGGTGCCCGGGTCGACGTTGAGGTAGGGATCCAGCTTTTGCATCGTCACCTGCAAACCGCGGGCGGTCAGCAACTGGCCGAGGCTGCTCGCGGTGAGTCCCTTACCGAGCGACGAAACGACTCCACCGCTGACGAAGAGATGCTTGGTGGCGGTCTGCGGATGCTTTCGCAATGTGGCGACCTCCGTGATGACGGCGCAGGGCTAGCCTCTGGTGAGGGCTGTTTTCCAGCTTTGGGCCTGCCGACCCACGGAAACTCACCCTAACAAACACTGCGGCGTCGCGTCGCTGACACGCCCGGTAGCGCCGTTTCTGGCCCGGCTCGCGACGGCGCGGCTATTGCGCGACGGTGAGGCCGGTGTTGCGGTGACCGGTGCCGTACTGTCCGGTCCGCCCCCCGTTGATCAGATCCGCCACGCCCAGGACGGCCGTGACGCGGCCGGACTCGACGTCGAGATTGTCGACCGTGCTGATCACCGGGGTCACCGCGGCGTCGGCGCGGGCGACGCCTACCGCGGCGGGTCCATCCGACGACCCGTCGCGGCCGGCGAGCAGCACTCCCGAACCGTGCGGGGCCAGGGCCGCGGCGAACCGCGCGACACTGACGCCCTGGTTGCCCGCGTCGTTGCCCAGCGAGCCGCCGGTGACGACCACTGCGGCGTTCGACGCGCCGACGTGCTGATTGCCATAGGTGATGAAGCCGGTGTCGCGCAGCGCGGCCAACACGGTGTCGCGCTGCGGGTCGTCGACCGGTGGGACGGCGGGGTCGCGGTTGATCAGCAGCGCGATGCCAAGCAGGTCGCCGGCCTGGGAGCCTTGGTCGACGAGCTTGGTGCTCAGCTGAGCGCCCGCGGGCAGAACCGACGAGTTGACCACCGAATGCAGCTTCTCCGCGGAGTTGGCATCGACGAATTCCTGCGTCAGGGCGACGGTGCCGGTGACAGCTCCCCCGGCCTGGCTGACGACCTTCGCAACGGCGTCGACGTCTTCGTCTTTCGCATCGGGGGCGCGGAAGACGACGATGGATTTGCCATTCAGCGCGTCATGCACTATCCGGCCTGCGAGCTGTGCGTCGAAGGCGTTGGCAGAATTGATCTTTGCGTTCAGCGCGGCCTTGTCGCCGTTGAGCCCGTCGATCTGTGCGTGCAGCGTCTTGGTTTCGTCCCGCAGTCCGGAAACAAGCGTGTTGGACAGGAAACCCGACCCGAGTACGACTCCCACCGCCAGGGCCAGGAACACCGCGGCCAACGAAATCGCGTGCTGGCGAAGAGATATCACGTCGCTACCGTCCTAATGAATCCAGTGCTGTAGCCAGGTGAAGAAGTGGTCCCAATAAAGGGTGGCCCAGTGCAGTACCACCGTGTCGGTGCGCGACACCCACAGCGCGGCGATGATCGAGAGCAGCATCGTCATGATCAGCAACGCGATCGCGCCGCCGGAGATCCGGTTGTGGTACAGCGTGGCAACGGCTTTGGCGTCGACGACCTTCTCGCCGACCCGCAGCCGGGTGAGGAAGGTCGAGGGGTTGCTGTGCTGGCGGGTCCTGTCGAAGAACGTCTCGATGTTGGCCCGGTGGCCCGCGGTCACCAGCAGCGCCGCGCCGTGGTGGTCGGCGAGCAGCAGTGCCAGGTCGGTCGGCGAGCCCGCGGCGGGAAACGTCATGGCCCCCACGCCGAGGTCCTGGATGCGCTCCAGGCCGGGAGCGTGGCCGTCGGCGTCGGCCGGCAGTACGACCTGAGCCCCGCTCTTGAGGACTTCGGCGCTCAGGTCGCTCGGGTCGCCGACGATGAGCTGCGGGCGATATCCGGCCTTGCGCAACACATCTGCTCCGGTGCCGACACCGATCAGGACCGGTTGGTATTCCTTGATGAACGGCTTGAGTCGCTTGAGGTCGTCGGTGGCGTCTTCCTCGTCGGAGACCACGACGACGTGGCGGCGGCGGAGCTCGATGTCGACATCCGGGATGCCGATGCCGTCGATCAGCAGCGGACTCTCACTGCGGATGAACTCAATCGTATTGCCCGCGAACGCTTCCAGATGGGAAACCAGGCCGCTCTTTGCTTCCTGCATCAGGGCGGCGATCTCTTCATCGGTGCGCTCGGTGCCCTTGATCAGGCGGCGGTCGCCGGAGTAGACGCCGCCGTTGTAGAGGCGGACCCTCGAGCCGTCCTTGACTTTCTTGAAGACCTCGGTGCCGGTCTCGTCGATCAGCGTGACGCCGTTCGCCAGCAAAACCTCGGGGCCGAGGTTGGGATAGCGGCCCGACACCGACGGGGATGCGTTGATGACGGCGGCGATCTCGGCGTCGACGAGAGCGTCGGCAGTGATCCGGTCCAAGTCCAGCACGTCGAGCACCACGATGTCGCCGGGGCACACCCGGCGCAGCAACCGATCAATGTCGCGGTCGACCCGGGCAGTACCAACAACACCCGGCCGCGCGGTGTTGCGGGACAACAGTGAGGACAAAGTGGTGGTCACGCTCATGGAGGAGATTCTGTCGGTGAACCGAGAATGAGCGGGGAGGCGCGCCGTAACAACAGCCTCAGAAGTTACATCTTGTCACACCAGTCACAGTGTCAAACGCCACTTCAGGTCGCAATACGGTCACAGTCTGCGGCGTCGAGAAGCTCGCGGGCATGCGCACGCGCGGTGTCCGAATCGCCCAGCCCGGCCAGCATTCTGGCGAGCTCGGCGACCCGGTCGTCGCCGTCGAGGCGCCGAACCCCGCTGGCGCCGTTCTTGCCGTTCGTGTCGACCATCAGGTGCGTGTCCGCGTACGCGGCGACCTGGGGCAGGTGTGTCACCACGATGACCTGTCGGTTGCGGGCCAGTCGCGCCAGCCGCCGGCCGATCTGCACCGCGGCCCGCCCACCGACGCCGGCGTCCACCTCGTCGAAGACCATCGTGGTGCCGGTCGTCGAGGCAGCCAGGACGACTTCGAGGGCCAGCATCACCCGCGACAGCTCGCCGCCCGAGGCGCTCTTGGCCAGCGGGAGCACGGTCATCCCCCGGTGCGCGGCGAAGCCGAACTCGACCAGGTCGACGCCGTCACCGCCGGCATGAGCCCGCTCGCCGGAGGCCAGTGCCAGCGCCGCGGGATCGTCCGCAGTGGCAGGCATGGTCGACACGGTGATGGTGAACTCGGCATCGGCCATCGCCAGGCCGGAGAGCTCACCGGTGACCTCCTTGGCGAGTCGCTTGGCCGCGCCGCTGCGCGCCTTACTGAGTTCCTGTGCCGCACCGGCTAATTCGACCGCAAGCTCATCGACCCGCTTCTGCAGGCCGGCCAGCGCCTCCTCGGAGACGTCGAGCTGGGCCAACCGGTCACGCGCTTCGCGGGCCCACAGCAGTACTCCGTCGATGTCGGCGGCGTACTTGCGGGTGAGGGTGCGCAGCTCCGCTTGCCGGGCCAGCTTGGAGTCCAATGTGCTGGCGTCCGAGGGCAATTCGCCCAGATAGTCCCCGAGTTCGCGGGACGCATCGCCGACCACGGCGAGCGCCTCGTCGAGTTGAATCGCCAGCGCGCGCAGCGTGGTGTCGTCGGTCGACTCCAGCGCGGCCTTGGCGCGCGCAAGAGAGTCGGCCGCCGATACGGACTGCGCCGACGGGTCGGCGGTCGCGTCGTCGGTTGCCCCGGCCAGCGCTATACGCGCGCCGGAAGCCGCCTCGCGCAACGCATCCAGCTCCGAGAGCCGACGGATGTCGCCGACCAAGATGTCGTCTTCGCCCGCCGCAGGGTCGACGGCGTCGATCTCGTTCAGCGCGAATTTCAGCCGATCGGCCTCCTGAGCGAGTTCGCGCGCCCGGTTGCTGCGGTCGACGAAGTCACGACGCGCGGATTGCCAGGCGTCGCGTAGCTTGCGGTACTTCTCCAGCTTCGCGTCGACCCCGGCGAAGCGATCGAGCGCGCCACGCTGCTCGTCGGGCCGCATCAGCCGCAGCTGGTCGTTCTGCCCGTGCAGCGTGAGCAATTCGGCGGTGAAGCCGCTCAGCGACTTGGCCGGCACGCTTCGCCCGCCCAGGTAGGCCCGCGACGGTCCGTCACGGCTGACCGAACGCAGCGCGATGATGCTGCCGTCTTCGTCGCGTTCGGCGCCTGAGCCGTCGAGCATCTCGTCGAGCAGCGCGGCGGCCTTGTCGTCGAGGTCGCCGGTGCCGAACCGCCCTTCCACAACGGCCCGCTCGGCCCCGGAACGCACCCGGTTGGCGTCCGCACGGGCCCCGCCGAGCAGGTGCAGCCCCGTCACCACCATCGTCTTTCCGGTACCCGTCTCGCCAGTTAAAACCGTTAGGCCACTGTCGAATTCGGCCGTCGCGACGCTGATCGCGCCCAGCGACTCGATCCGAATCTCGGAAAGCACCGCTACCGTCCGCGCCAACCGGTGACCGGCAGCCGGAATTTGCGCACCAGACGGTCGGTGAACGGCGCGCTGTCCAATCGGGCCCATTTCACCGATACGTCGCAGCGCCGCACTTCCAGTCGCGCACCGGCAGGCACCCGCATCTCGCGGCGACCGTCGCAGAACACCAGGGCGTCGTGCCCGTCGCCTTCGATCTCGATGGCGATCCGGGCGTCGGGGCTGGTCACCATCGGCCGTGCGAACAGGGCGTGAGCGTTGTTGGGCACCACCAGCAGCGCCTCCAGATCGGGCCACAGGATGGGTCCGCCCGCGGAGAATGCGTAGGCCGTCGACCCGGTCGGCGTCGACACCAGCACCCCGTCGCACCCGAACGTCGATACCGGGCGGCCATCGACCTCGAGGACCACGCCGAGCACGCCGAGTCGCGGGCCCTTTTCCAGGCTGGCCTCGTTGAGCGCCCAGCCGCGCGCGATGACCTCGCCTTTGACCCGCACGGTGACGTCCAGGGTCAGACGTTCTTCGAGTCGGTAGCTGCGCGCCACCACATGCTCGAGAACGGTGTCGATGGCCTCGGTTTCGGCTTCGGCGAGGAAACCGATCCGGCCGAGGTTGATGCCCAGCACCGGCACGTTCGCGTTGCGGGCGAGCTCGGCGGCCCGCAGGAACGTGCCGTCGCCGCCGAGGCCGATGACCAGCTCGCAACCTTCGGCAGCGTCGGGTTCGGCGTCGACGAGTTCGATGTCGACGCCGAGGGCGCGCATGTCGTCCGGGCCGAGCGGAACCGGGCCACGGTCGACCGCCTCGGCGGACAGCACTCGCAGCCCAATGTTGTTGTCGCTCAACACCTTTTCGATTCGACGGGCGGTCTCGGTCGCTTCCTCGCGTCCGGTGTGGACCACCAGCAGAACGGTGCGCTCAGTGGTCATTGCGGACCTGCCTGCACTGCACCGTGGACCGCACTTTCCAGCTCATCAGCAGACAAACCCCGATCGGTCTCGGCGCGTAACCACAGGAAGTATTCAACGTTGCCCGACGGACCTGGCAGCGGGCTGGCGGTGACGCCGACGGCATGCCAGCCCAGCTCGTCAGCGCGCCGGGCGACGTTGATGACCGCGCTCGCCCGCAGCTCAGGGCTGTGCACGACACCGCCGGCTCCCACCTGGCCTTTGCCCACCTCGAACTGCGGCTTCACCATGGGAACGATATCCGCGCCGGGCGTTGCGCATCCAGTCAGCGCGGGCAACACCGTGGTCAGCGAGATGAAGGACAGGTCGGCGACGACGGCGTCGACCTTGCCGTCGATGGCCTCCGGCGTCAGCTGACGTACGTTGGTTCGCTCGACCACCACCACCCGCGAATCGGACCGCAGCGACCAAGCCAGCTGGCCGTAGCCGACGTCCACGGCAACCACTTCGCGTGCGCCCCGATCCAGCAGGACTTCGGTGAATCCGCCGGTCGAGGCCCCCGCGTCCAGACAGCGTCGACCGGCGACGTCGATACCGAACGCATCGAGGGCGCCGATGAGCTTGTGGGCTCCGCGCGAGACCCAGCCGCGTTCGGCCTCGCCGACGACTTTCAGCGCCGCAGTGACGGCGACGGCGGTGCCCGGTTTGACGGCGGGCATCCCATCTATGCTGACCTTGCCGGCGCCGATCAGTTCCGCGGCCTGTTGGCGCGACCGGGCCAGCCCGCGACGGACTAGCTCGGCATCAACACGGGTACGCCGCGGCACGGTGGCCTCAGGCCTTTTCCGCCGACTCCAGCGCCTGGACCAGCATGTCGTGCGCCTCGGAAAGCTGGCGGGCGAGCTCTTCGAGATCGGCTTCGGTGGGCATTTTCTCAGGGTTGGCGGGATCCGGCAGCTCGGCGAGGATGGCGTCGATCCGTGCGCGAATCTCTTCAGGGTCGGTACTCATCGCTGTTCTACGGTACGGGATTTACGTCAGGGACCACCGTTGCAGGGCGGCGTGTGCGGTGTCGTCGCCGGCTCTGACCGTGTCGGCCCCGGTAGACCAGACGGCATCGGCGACGGCGCGGACGATCGAGAGCCCGTCACCGTCGTCGTCTGCGATGGCGGAGACGGTGGCGACGCCGCCGTCGGTGTCGACTTTCCACGCCGCCTGGGGGCCCACCGCGAGCTCGTCGGCGTCTTGGTGCAGCGCGCGGAGGTCGTGACCGACGAGGGTCGCGCGCTGGTCGGGGATGGCGTAGACGGCGTCGCGTGCGGAGTTGACTCCGGTGAGCACCATCAGGCTGGGCAATTCGGCCGCGTTGGCGCCGGCGATGTCGGTGTTCAGCCGGTCGCCGACCACCAGCGGGGTCCGAAAGTCTCCGCGCGCCAACGCATCGAGCAGCAGTGTCGGCGCCGGCTTGCCCGCGACCTGAGGCTCGGCGTCGGTCGCCGCCTTCAGCGCCGCCACCATCGACCCGTTGCCGGGCAGCAGCCCGCGCTCCGTCGGCAGCGTGGCATCGACGTTGGCGGCGACCCACACCGCGCCGGCCCGGATGGCCAATGCCGCCTCGGCCAAAATCGCCCATCCGGTATCGGGCGAATGACCCTGGACGACCGCGTCCGGCTTGTCGTCGAAGCTGCGTACCGGCACGAGGCCGGCGGCCGCGATTTCGGCGGCCAGCGACTCGGTGCCAACGACCAGCACCCGAGATCCCGGCGCGAGTTGATCGGCCAGCATATGTGCCGCGCTCTGCGCGCTGGTCACGACGTCGTCATCGGCTGCGTGCAGGCCGAGATCCTGCAGATGTGCGGCGACCTCGCCGGCACTGCGGGACGCGTTGTTGGTGACGAAGAGCGTTCGGCCAGGCGTTTTCTCCAGCGCTTCCGCGGCACCCTCGGTCAGCTCGTGGCCGCGAAAGACAGTCCCATCGAGGTCGAGAAGCAGGCAATCATGTTGCTGTGCAAGCGTTCCCACGTCAGCCGAGCTCGCTCACTCGGTCCTCGGCGTCGGTGGCCCCGTCGAGGTCGGCTTCGGCGGCGTGCAGGAACCATCGCAGGGCTTCGTCCTTGCGGTCGAGCGCGAGCAGTGTCTCGGCGTACGCGTAGAACAGCCGGGCCGAGATCGTGCCGAGGCGGGTGGGGTCCAGCTGTGGTGTGGACAGGACGGTGAGGGCTTGCTCGAGCTGGCCCAGGTCGGCGCGGGCGCCGGCGATGACAATGCGCATCTCGTCGGCTTCATCACCGGTGAGCTTTGCCGCCTCCTCGCCGCGGGCCAGTTCCAGTGCCCGTTCCGGCCGGCCGAGGCCGCGTTCGCAGTCGGCTATCAACGGAAGCAGCGGCGATTTGCTGCCCATCCTGCGTGCGGCCCGGAGTTCGGCGATGGCCTGCGCCCAGTCGCCACATTGGTAGGCCGCGATCCCGACGGCCTCGCGCACGGCCGCGATCCGGCCGGAGCGGGCTCGCGCGGCACGGGCGTGACTGAGCGCGGACTCGGGGTCTTCGTCGAGCAGCTCCCCCGCGGCAACCAGATGGCGGGCCACCGCGTCGGCGTTGGCCTTGTCCAAAGTGATGAGTTCTCGGCGGATTTCGGGTGCGAGTTGCTTGGCTTCGATCTCGCGCGGGATCGGCGGGCCTTTGGGTTCCTCGTCGGAGCCGTTCCGCGATGGGGGTTTACGGTCACGGCCGGAGCCCGAAGTGGAAGCTTGGGGTCGCGACGATCGGTTCGGTCGTCGGACCCTGTCGCCGTGCCTGTCGTCGTCCACTCGTGCCCTTCACCTCGAATCAGGTAGTGCTTCCCGACAAAGGATACGGGTTGCGCACATTCGTCCCTGCTAGAGCGCTCATCGAGCGGAGTGGTGAATCAGGCTGTAACAGAGGCGTGGTGGTCTTCGCCGCCTGGGGTCCTCTAAGCGATCCATCTGCAAATCGACTATCTCGCCCGACGGGCGGGTGCCCAAGCTGCCTCGGGTAACGCGGGAGCAACCGATCACCGACGCTCGCGGTTCCATGGCCGTGACTGGAACGGGTCCGGTCAAAACCGAACCGGCGGTCGGCCGGCGTCGTACGCTGAGCGAGTGCTCAGCTTCACAGACGGCACCAAGCGCGCGGCAGATTCTTGCTCACCGAAGACCACGAAATCAGGTATGACGCAATGACATCGGATGTCGTGACGCAGGCTTCGTCAGACCAACAACCGAATTTGGCCCGACCCTGGGCCGCGCATCGACGGCGGACGTACTTGCTCCTCACGGCGTTCACCGGAGTCGCATTCGTACTGGCCGTCGCGGGAGTGGGCTTGCGGGTGTTGCCGCCGAGCTTCACCGTCGACGTCATCGCCAACCTGGCGTTCGGTGTGCCGGTGATCCTGCTGCCGCTGGTCTATTTATGGACGGGCCGGGGTGAGCATCGCCCTCGGTTGGAGCGAGCGGCCGAACTGACCTTGATCTATCTGCCCTACACCGCGGGCAGCCAACTCGGCTACGAGACCATCTTCTTGATCGGTCATCCATTCAACCTGTGGACGCCGACCGCCGACCCGGGCTGGAAGTGGCTGTGGTGGCAATGGGGATTGACGGACACGCGCTACACCAGTGCCAACAACTGGATCTTTGGCCTGGAGCTCGTCGGCGTCATCACCGGTACGACGCTCTTCGTCCTATGGCTCCGGTTGATCAGCCCCGGGCTGGCGACCGAATCGCGCATCCGCTGCCTGTGGCTCGCCTTCGCGGGGTGCTCGATTCTCCTCAGCAGTACCGCCGTCTACTTCACGGCTGAAGTGCGGGCCGGATTCGGCGACATCGGGCAGGGTGCGTTCGGTTTCTGGTTCAAGTTCCTCGCTGAAAACCTGCCCTTCATGATCCTGCCACCCTTCGTGATTTACGCGATCTATCTGCAGATCGATTACCTGACCAGGCGGGCGGGCGCGCAGGCCGCGGCCGCAACTGTGTCGGCTTGAGAACAGAGGTCTCCCATGCCCAATCATCTCCACCACGTCGTGATGTGCAGCCACTCGGCGGACACGTTCATCACGTTCCTCACCGATGTCGTCGGGATGGAAGTGCAGAGCCAATTCCCCCTTCCCGGTGAGGTTCTCGAAACCACATTGGGGTGGCCGCCGTCTGACGGTGCGACGCTGACCATGCTCGGAAGCGGCGACGCCGGGCTCATCGAAGTGCTCGACGTTCCCGCGAAGCTGCGGGACACGGCACCCGAAGGACTGGCCGCGCTGTCCTTCATGGCCGACGATTACCACTCCATGCAGGAGAAGGCCCGCGGGGTGGCCGGCGACGTCACGGTCTTGTTCGACGACGTGCCGGGGATTGATCTGTTCATTTGCACGATGGGCGGTGTGCCGATGGAATTCATGGGCAGCTATGACTCGGACAGCCGCCCGCCGACGACCGTGGCCGGCGACGATCAGTAGCGCCGTGGCTGATGCGACGAAGCCCGCGACCGACACCGCGGAAGCCCTACGGGACATCGAGGCGATCAAACAATTGAAGGCCCGCTACTGCCGGCACCTCGACGCCAAGGACTGGGTCTCATGGCGCGCCGTCTTCGCCGATGATTTCGTCAGCGAGTTGGCCGTGAAAGGAGGTTGGCATCGCTTGGGCGTGGACGACTTCATGGCCTATACCCGCAGCACCCTCGGCAGGCCGTCGCAATGCACCGTTCACCTCGTGCACGCCCCGGAGATCTCGTTGACCTCGATGACGACCGCACGTGGGGTCTGGGCGATGAACGATTTGGTGCGCCTGCTTCCAGCAGTGACGCTTCATGGCTACGGCCATTATCACGAAACCTACGAGAAGCTGGACGGACAGTGGCGCATCAGCTCGTCCCGGCTGACCAGGCTTCGCGAAGACATTGCGCTGCCGGGCATTCGCGCCGTGCCGCAGAGCGTCGCCAGGCGGCTGCGCATTGCCGCAGCCAAGCTAGCCCGCCACACCTCCGACCATCGACATCCGCTCAATAACCACGACGGAAAGGTCAAGTAATGCAGCAACTTTCGGGACGGCGGGTTCTCGTCACCGGCGCGAGTGGGGTGGTGGCCTACCCGGTGGCCCGTGAACTGGCGAAATCGAACGAAGTGTATGCGGTGGCCCGGTTCTCCGATCCCGAGCAGAAACGGACGTTGGAAGAGGCGGGCGCGCATACGATCGCCTTCGACCTCGCCGATCCCGATCTGTCGCCTTTGCCGGAATCGGTCGACATCGTCATCAATTACGCAGTGCTGCCGCCACAGCCGAAAGCCTATGAGGTCAATGCGGGAGCTACGGGCCGGCTGGCGCGGCGCTATCGCGACTGCGACGCCTTCGTGCACGGCAGTACCGGCTCGTTGTACGCGTATCAGGGCGAGCGTCCGCTGCGCGAAGACGATCCCTACGGCCTGCACAGTTCTGCGGAGAACTACGCCGCCAGCAAGATCGCGGCGGAATTCTTGCTGAAACATCTCAGCGTGGATTACGACCTGCCGGTTGTGTTGGTGCGGATCTTCTCCTTCTACGGACCGCGGGGCGGCGGCGTCACGCAGCGCATCGACCAGATGATGCGAGGTGAAGCGGTCAGCGTCTATCCCGGCGTGCGCAACGTCCACACTCCGCTCTACGAGGATGACTACGTCGAAAAGACCATCGCCGCAGCGGGTATCGCCAAAGTCGGCGCCGAAATCGTCAATGTCGGCGGAACCGAGGCCGTGACGACCCAGGAGTATTGCCAGATGGCGGGCGAGATCCTCGGCGTGGAACCGAAGTTCGTCGAGAACAGCAAGGCGTGGCCGATCTGGGCCGATACCACGAAGATGGTGGAGCTCTTGGGGACGAACACGGTGTCGGTCCGCGAAGGTGTGCGTCGGACGATCGAAGCCGCCAAAGACCGACTGAACACCTCGCACCACGTCATCGGCGAGCCGGCAAAGGTATAGGCGGAATCAGTTGATTACTTTCGTCGTTCACTTGCAGGTTTCGCCCCAGAACGCCCAAGCGTTCGAGGACCTGATGTGTCATGTCACCACCACGACGCTGGACAAGGAGCCGGGAGTCGTCTACTACGGCTTCGCGAAAAGCGTTGAAGAGGAGGATAAATACGTTGTGGTGGAGGTCTATCGTGACCAGGACGCGTGCGCGGCGCACGGAGGCAATCCCTGGGTAACGGAGTCGGTCCCCAAGATGCTGGAGCTGACCGAAGGCATGCCCCAACTTACCCAGTACGTCAGCCCTGGTGCTGAGGGAGTGGTGTCGCGATTCGAGGACATGACGTGAGTGCGCCCGACGCAATGACCGATGTCGCTGCGTCGATCGGCAGCGAACCCATCGTCGGCGGAAGTGCTGCGGCCCAGATGCTTTCGGTCCAATCGGCGAACGTCACCACCTGGTGGCGCACTTCTCGGGAGAGAATCTCCATGTCGGCGTCACCAATTAAAACCGATGTCGACGGATAAGTCTGACCTGGGCCTGGTCATCGTGCGCCGGTTCATGAGTGCGGCCGGCGTGGGCGGGCGCGCCGAGCGGGCGCGACTACTCCACAGGGACTTCGTCGTGTCCTCGGCGGGCGGACTCCCATTCAGCGGCGAGTACCAAGGCCCGCGAGGCTTCTTCGATCTGATGGGGAAGATGAACGAAGTGCTTGACCTCACGCCGGGACCGATCGCTATGCATCCTCTTGGGCAGGACGCCGTCGCGGCGAGCTTCCGAGTCACCTTCACCGCCCGGTCCACGGGCAAGCACGTAGAGATGGATTTGGTCGAGATTTACACGCTCCGTGACGGACTGATCATCAAGCTCGATGTCTACTACAAAGATCCGTCCGCGGTCGCGACATTGATCGCCGGCTGAGGCGTTTTGGCGGTAGCCGCCAGGCGGCTACCGCGAAATGCACTGCGGGCGAAGGTGATCCTCCGATATCGGGCCACCGGACTCAAAACTGGTGGACTCCTTCATACAGGAGCACGCCGTCCTGACAAAGGCCCTAAATGCACAAATGCCCGTGCCCCCCAAGGGTTTTGGGGGGCACGGGGTTTGTTGTGTGTGTTCGGCGGTGTCCTACTTTTCCACCCGGGTGGGTAGTATCATCGGCGCTGGCAGGCTTAGCTTCCGGGTTCGGGATGGGTCCGGGCGTTTCCCTGTCGCTGTGGCCGCCGTAACTTTATTTAGGTTGTTGTTGGTGGTGGGGTGTAGTGGTTTGGTTTGCGCGGATCAGTGGTTGCGTGTGTGTAAGTTTTCGGCCGGTTAGTGCCAGTTCCCTGAGCTCATTGCTGGGCGTGTAGGTCTGGTCTATTGATCCCGTGGTCTGCGGGGGGCCTTATCCCTCTAAAAAGGGTGAGAAGCCTGGTCTTGGAGAAGGTTTCCCGCTTAGATGCTTTCAGCGGTTATCCTGTCCGAACGTGGCTATCCAGCGGTGCCCCTGGTGGGACAACTGGTGGACCAGAGGTTCGTCCGTCCCGGTCCTCTCGTACTAGGGACAGGTTTCCTCAAGCTTCTGACGCGCGCGGCGGATAGAGACCGAACTGTCTCACGACGTTCTAAACCCAGCTCGCGTGCCGCTTTAATGGGCGAACAGCCCAACCCTTGGGACCTGCTCCAGCCCCAGGATGCGACGAGCCGACATCGAGGTGCCAAACCATCCCGTCGATATGGACTCTTGGGGAAGATCAGCCTGTTATCCCCGGGGTACCTTTTATCCGTTGAGCGACACCCCTTCCACTCGGGGGTGCCGGATCACTAGTCCCGACTTTCGTCCCTGCTTGACGTGTCAGTCTTGCAGTCAAGCTCCCTTGTGCACTTGCACTCAACACCTGATTGCCGTCCAGGTTGAGGGAACCTTTGGGCGCCTCCGTTACATTTTGGGAGGCAACCGCCCCAGTTAAACTACCCACCAGGCACTGTTCCTGAACCGGATATACGGTTCGAGGTTAGAGGTCCAATACGATCAGAGTGGTATTTCAACAACGACTCCGCAATTACTGGCGTAATTGTTTCACAGTCTCCCACCTATCCTACACAAACCGTACCGAACATCAATACCAAGCTATAGTGAAGGTCCCGGGGTCTTTTCGTCCTGCCGCGCGTAACGAGCATCTTTACTCGTAGTGCAATTTCGCCGAGTCTATGGTTGAGACAGTTGAGAAGTCGTTACGCCATTCGTGCAGGTCGGAACTTACCCGACAAGGAATTTCGCTACCTTAGGATGGTTATAGTTACCACCGCCGTTTACTGGGGCTTAAATTCTCCGCTTCACCTTGCGGTTAACGGGTCCTCTTAACCTTCCAGCACCGGGCAGGCGTCAGTCCGTATACATCGTCTTGCGACTTCGCACGGACCTGTGTTTTTAGTAAACAGTCGCTTCTCACTGGTTTCTGCGACCCACTGCCGCTGCCGGCCGCGAAGGCCATGACGGTGTGTGGGCCCCCCTTCTCCCGAAGTTACGGGGGTATTTTGCCGAGTTCCTTAACCATAGTTCTCTCGTACGCCTTGGTATTCTCTACCTGACCACCTGTGTTGGTTTGGGGTACGGGCCGTGTGTGTGCTCGCTAGAGGCTTTTCTCGGCAGCATAGGATCACCGAATTCACCTCATTCGGTTATGCATCACCTCTCGGACTTATGTGACATCCGGATTTACCTAGATGTCGTCCTACGGGTTTGCCCCAGTATTACCACTGACTGGTACGGCTACCTTCCTGCGTCACCCCATCGCTTGACTACTACCAGTGAAGGTCCCACGCAGCCGGTGGCTCTCGTTGACCCGAAGGTCGCTGATGGGCCACCTTTTGGGTGGTTAGTGCCACTGATTCGTCATGGGCGCGCACACACGGGTACGGGAATATCAACCCGTTGTCCATCGACTACGCCTGTCGGCCTCGCCTTAGGTCCCGACTCACCCTGGGCGGACTGGCCTGGCCCAGGAACCCTTGGTCTTTCGGCGGGCAAGGTTCTCACTTGCCTTATCGCTACTCATGCCTGCATTCTCACTCCCACACCCTCCACCACTCCATCACTAGGTGGCTTCACTGGATGCAGGACGCTCCCCTACCCAATACTTGCGTATTGCCGCGGCTTCGGCGGTGTGCTTGAGCCCCGCTACATTATCGGCGCACAATCACTTGACCAGTGAGCTATTACGCACTCTTTCAAGGGTGGCTGCTTCTAAGCCAACCTCCTGGTTGTCTATGCGACTGCACATCCTTTTCCACTTAGCACACGCTTAGGGGCCTTAGCCGGCGATCTGGGCTGTTTCCCTCTCGACGCACGGAGCTTATCCCCCGCCGTCTCACTGCCACGCTTTGACTTACCGGCATTCGGAGTTTGGCTGACGTCAGTAACCTAGTAGGGCCCATCGGCCATCCAGTAGCTCTACCTCCGGCAAGAAACACGCAACGCTGCACCTAAATGCATTTCGGGGAGAACCAGCTATCACGGAGTTTGATTGGCCTTTCACCCCTACCCACAACTCATCCCCTCAGTCTTCAACCTAAGTGGGTTCGGGCCTCCACGCGGTCTTACCCGCGCTTCACCCTGGCCATGGGTAGATCACTCCGCTTCGGGTCCAGAACACACCACTACACCCATTTCTGTGGATACGCCCTATTCAGACTCGCTTTCGCTGCGGCTACCCCACACGGGTTAACCTCGCGACATGTCCCTGACTCGCAGGCTCATTCTTCAAAAGGCACGCCATCACCCCACTCAAAGAGAAGGCTCTGACGGCTTGTAGGCACACGGTTTCAGGTACTCTTTCACTCCCCTCCCGGGGTACTTTTCACCATTCCCTCACGGTACTAATCCGCTATCGGTCATCAGGAAGTATTCAGGCTTACCGAGTGGTCTCGGCAGATTCACAGCAGATTCCACGGGCCCGCTGCTACTCGGGTATCTGTGACACCAGATGACATGTTTTCACCTACCGGGCTCTCACCGTCTACGGCAGACCATCCCAGGCCATTTCGATTAACACACCACTACTGATGCCCTGATCGGCGGACCAGAGAACACAAACCCCACAACACCGCACACACAACCCCCGCCGGGTATCACATGCGCACGGTTTAGCCATCCTCCGCTTTCGCTCGCCACTACTCACGGAATCACTATTGTTTTCTTTTCCTACGGGTACTGAGATGTTTCACTTCCCCGCGTTCCCTCCCGCACCCTATGTATTCAGATACGGGTGACACGACATCACTCGTGCCGGGTTTCCCCATTCGGACATCCTCGGATCCACGCTCGGTTGGCAGCTCCCCGAGGCATATCGCAGCCTCCCACGTCCTTCATCGGCTCCTGATGCCAAGGCATCCACCATGTGCCCTTAAACACTTACAAACACAAAAAAACAAACTCAACAAAACATGCTTCAAAAAAATCAGCACTTTTTGCTAAAGATGCTCGCAACCACTATCCACAAATCAAACACCACACCCCACCACCAAGCAGGGCGACAACCCCAGCCCCAGACCTCAACAGGCCTAGGAACAACACCGGGTGTTGCCTCAGGACCCAACAGTGTGTTTGGCGAATTCCGCTGCCCCCGAAACAAATTCCGGAAAGCGATTCATTGTCGCGCACCGGCCGGACCGCCCACTACAGGCGCCGGCACTGCTATCCCAACCACACTGATCCCGCTCGATGCGGGGGCGGGGGAAATAATGGTGCTCCTTAGAAAGGAGGTGATCCAGCCGCACCTTCCGGTACGGCTACCTTGTTACGACTTCGTCCCAATCGCCGATCCCACCTTCGACAGCTCCCCCCACAAGGGTTAGGCCACTGGCTTCGGGTGTTACCGACTTTCATGACGTGACGGGCGGTGTGTACAAGGCCCGGGAACGTATTCACCGCAGCGTTGCTGATCTGCGATTACTAGCGACTCCGACTTCACGGGGTCGAGTTGCAGACCCCGATCCGAACTGAGACCGGCTTTCAAGGATTCGCTAAGCCTCACGGCATCGCAGCCCTTTGTACCGGCCATTGTAGCATGTGTGAAGCCCTGGACATAAGGGGCATGATGACTTGACGTCATCCCCACCTTCCTCCGAGTTGACCCCGGCAGTCTCTCACGAGTCCCCGCCATTACGCGCTGGCAACATGAGACAAGGGTTGCGCTCGTTGCGGGACTTAACCCAACATCTCACGACACGAGCTGACGACAGCCATGCACCACCTGCACACAGACCACAAGGGAACCGATATCTCTACCGGCGTCCTGTGCATGTCAAACCCAGGTAAGGTTCTTCGCGTTGCATCGAATTAATCCACATGCTCCGCCGCTTGTGCGGGCCCCCGTCAATTCCTTTGAGTTTTAGCCTTGCGGCCGTACTCCCCAGGCGGGGTACTTAATGCGTTAGCTACGGCACGGATCCCAAGGAAGGAAACCCACACCTAGTACCCACCGTTTACGGCGTGGACTACCAGGGTATCTAATCCTGTTCGCTCCCCACGCTTTCGCTCCTCAGCGTCAGTTACTGCCCAGAGACCCGCCTTCGCCACCGGTGTTCCTCCTGATATCTGCGCATTCCACCGCTACACCAGGAATTCCAGTCTCCCCTGCAGTACTCCAGTCTGCCCGTATCGCCCGCACGCCCCCAGTTAAGCCAGGGAATTTCACGGACAACGCGACAAACCACCTACGAGCTCTTTACGCCCAGTAATTCCGGACAACGCTCGCACCCTACGTATTACCGCGGCTGCTGGCACGTAGTTGGCCGGTGCTTCTTCTCCACCTACCGTCACCCACAACAAAAATCATGGGCTTCGCCGATGGTGAAAGAGGTTTACAACCCGAAGGCCGTCATCCCCCACGCGGCGTCGCTGCATCAGGCTTGCGCCCATTGTGCAATATTCCCCACTGCTGCCTCCCGTAGGAGTCTGGGCCGTATCTCAGTCCCAGTGTGGCCGGACACCCTCTCAGGCCGGCTACCCGTCGTCGCCTTGGTAGGCCATCACCCCACCAACAAGCTGATAGGCCGCGGGCCCATCCCACACCGCAAAAGCTTTCCACCACAAACCATGCGATTCGTAGTCCTATCCGGTATTAGACCCAGTTTCCCAAGCTTATCCCGAAGTGCAGGGCAGATCACCCACGTGTTACTCACCCGTTCGCCACTCGAGTACCCCCGAAAGGGCCTTTCCGTTCGACTTGCATGTGTTAAGCACGCCGCCAGCGTTCGTCCTGAGCCAGGATCAAACTCTCCAAACAAAAACCCCCCACCCACAGGCAGGGCAAATTTTCAATCAGAAAAACCTGATCACAGCAAAAAGACACCAAAAAACTGGCATCAAAAAACCACACCCCCACAAACGGGAAAAAATACGAGGGCATGACAAAAAAACAACAACAAAAACAAAACCACCAAACACACTATTGAGTTCTCAAACAACACCCTCCCCGGCCGCGCAGCAAGACCCGCGGCTTTTGGCCGCTTGCTCGCTCCACAGACGTCGAAGAACCCCACCGAAGTGAATAGTCCCTCTGGGATGCCGCCGCGCTCTCCGGACCGGCCGGGTCGCAGCGACTCGATTAAGTTACGTGACAGAAAACTGAGAGTCAAATAACCTGCTAGACGGCGTGTTTGGGCCCGTCCTCAAGATCAATCGACGCGTTCGACGCCGGCGATGTTCCGCTTGCCGCGGCGCAGGACCAGCCACCGTCCGTGCAGGAAGTCGGCGGGCTGCGGCGTCCACGCCTCGTCCTCGATTTTGGCGTTGTTGACGTACGCTCCGCCCTCGGCGATCGTGCGTCGCGCGGCTCCCTTGCTGGCCACCAGACCGCTCGCCACGAGCAGATCGGCGATCCCGTCGGGTGTTCCCGGCGTCAGCTCGGCGATCGAGGTCTCCGAGAGTGCGGCCCGCAGCGTGGCGTCGTCCAGACGCGCCAGCTCACCGCGGCCGAATAGTGCGCCGCTCGCATGCTCGACCGCCTCGGTCGCCTGTTCACCGTGGACGAGCGTCGTGAGTTCACGCGCCAGGCGCCGCTGCGCGGCACGCTGCTGCGGCCGTTCGGCGGTGTCGGCCTCCAGTTCAGCCAGTTCGTCGGCGGAGAGGAACGTGAACCAACGCAGATAACGAACCACGTCCGCGTCGGCGGTGTTCACGAAGTACTGGTACCAGGCATAGGGACTGGTGAGCTCGGGATCCAGCCACAGGCTGCCACCGCCGGTGGACTTACCGAACTTCGTCCCGTCGGCGGCGGTCACCAGCGGCACCGTGAGGGCGTGCACCGAGGCGGACGACTTCTGCCGGACCAACCGGACACCGGCGATGATGTTGCCCCACTGATCGGACCCGCCGATCTGCAGCACGCACTGGTGGCGTCGGTGCAGCTCGACGAAGTCGTTGGCCTGCAACAGCATGTAGCTGAACTCCGTGTACGAGATCCCCTCGCCTTCGAGCCGTCGCTTGACGGTGTCGCGGTCCAGCATGACGTTGACCGAGAAGTGTTTTCCGACGTCGCGCAGCAATTCGATGGCCGACATGGCGCCGGTCCACTCCAGGTTGTTCTCGACGACAGCGCTGGTCGGTGTGCCGTCGAAGTCGACGAAGCGCTCGAGCTGGCCGCGTATCCGGCCGGTCCACTCCTGGACGATCTCGCTGGTGTTGAGCATCCGTTCGCCGGTTTCGCGCGGGTCGCCGATCAGGCCGGTCGCGCCGCCGGCGAGCACGATCGGCCGGTGGCCGGCCTGCTGGAAGCGGCGCAGCGCCAGCAACGGCACCAGATGTCCGGCATGCAGGCTGGGCGCGGTGGGGTCAAAGCCGGCGTACAGCGTGATCGGGCCTTTGGCGGCCTCCGCGGTCAGCGCATCGAGGTCGGTGGACTGTGCAATCAGCCCACGCCAGTTCAGCTCTCCGATGATTTCAGCGCCCACGATCACCAATCTTCTCCCATGCGGGTGGCTTCGTTCCGCGCGACTCAGTCGCTGGTGCCGGGCGCCGGTGCTCGTGGACTGCGCCGGTACGCCGACACCTCCGCCCGTCCCGGCAGCCACATCCGCCAGGGTCGATCGGCCGCGAGGCTGACCCCGACCCGCGGCCCGGTTGACCCGGGGACGGCGCCGTTGAGCCGGATGCGAATCGGACTGCGTCGATCGAACAGATCAATTCCGTTGTCGGCCATCGTGATTCCGACGGCCGAACACAGATTGCCCGGCCCACGGGCCAGCGCTCTGGCGCGGATCGATGCGCCGCGCCGAGATTGGGCGACATCGAGGCCGGTGTCGATGGCGGCGGCGCGGAGTAGGACAGCGGCGGCCACCCCGTCGGTTGCGCACACCACGTTGGCGCACACGTGAATGCCGTGGCTGCGGTATGCGTAGAGCCGACCGGGTGGACCGAACATGATCGCACTGCGTGCGGTCGCGCCGCGATACGAGTGCGCGGCGGCGTCCGGCCACGGTCCGTCGGGAATGCCTCCATAGGCCTCGACCTCGACGATCGTCGCGGTGACGCCGCGACCGATGAGCGTGGCGCCGAGCAGCCGGTGCGCGGCTTCGACTGGATCCACCGCGAGTTGATCAGCGTCCACCGCACCGATTCTGCCCGCGACCCTTGACACTGCCCCCGCATGGGCGGATATTCATCGCATGATGACTTCATCAAGCGATGAATTATTGCACCATCGCCACGAAGCGGCGATCGACATCAACCACCTGCGAGTCATCCGCGGTAAACGGCCCGCACTGCACGACTTCTCGGTGCGCGTGGCGCGCGGCAGCATCACCGGTCTGCTCGGGCCGTCGGGCTGCGGAAAGACCACGCTCATTCGCTGCATCGTCGGCACCCAGCTCGTCGCCTCAGGCACAGTGCAGGTGCTCGGGCTGCCCGCGGGGTCGGCGCCGCTGCGCCATCGGATCGGCTACGTCCCGCAGAACCCGACGATCTACGACGACCTGCGCGTCATCGACAACATCCGGTACTTCGCGGCGCTCTACGGTGTCGACGGCAAGGCCGCCGACTCGGCGGTCGACCTGGTCGGACTCGGTGATCACCGCACCGCCTTCTGCGGCAACCTCTCCGGCGGTCAGCGCACCCGGGTGTCGCTGGCCTGCGCACTGGTCTGCCGGCCGGAGTTGCTGGTGCTCGACGAGCCGACCGTCGGCCTGGACCCCGTTTTGCGCGCCAGCTTGTGGGAGCAGTTCGAAGAACTGGCCCGTGGCGGAACCACACTGCTGGTGTCGAGCCACGTCATGGACGAGGCGGAACACTGCGGTGACCTGTTGCTCATGCGGGACGGCCACCTCGTCGCGCACATCACCCCTACCCGACTACGAGAGGACACCGGATGTCGATCGCTGGAGGACGCATTCCTGTCGATGATCACGCGCCGAGCCAGTTAGGCCTCGCTCGTGAGCTGAAACCGTTTGGCGCCACGACGTTTCGGATTCTCCGCCAGCTCGGCGCCGACCCACGCAGCATCGCGATGATCTTGTTCGTACCGATTCTGGTGATCACGCTGATGTATTTCATGTTCGAGAACGCGCCGCACATGCCGGGCGCGCCGACGCCGTTCAACAACGCATGCCTGATTCTGCTTGGCCTGTTTCCGCTGTTCTTGATGTTCATCATCACCTGCATCACAATGCAGCGGGAGCGGGCGTCAGGGACACTTGAGCGGATCTTGACCACTCCCCTGCGCCGGCTCGATCTGCTGATCGCGTACGGCACAGCCTTTTCCGTTGCCGCAGCGGTACAGGCAACGTTGGCGTGCGGGGTGGCGTTCTGGTTACTCGGTTTCACCACTGCGGGCAGTCCGCTGTGGGTGTTCGTGATCGCGATCGTGAACGCCGTACTCGGTGTGGGCCTTGGGCTGTTGTGTAGTGCGTTCGCACGCACGGAATTTCAGGCGGTGCAGTTCATCCCACTGGTGATGGTCCCGCAGCTGTTGCTCGCCGGCATCATCGCGCCGCGCGCCGTGATGCCGTCCTGGTTGCAGTGGATCAGTGACGTCATGCCAGCCAGCTACGCCCTAGAAGCGCTGCAACAGGTCAGCTCGCACACCGAGCTCACCGGCACCGCCGTCCGTGACATCGCAATCGTGTTGGGCTTCGCGATCGCCGCCCTCTGCCTGGCGGCCGCAACCCTGCGACGCCAGACGCCGTGACCGCCGCCAATACCAGCCGGAAAAAGCCGGGCCGGCCTGCCGGAAACTCGAACACTCGGGAACGCATTCTGGCCAGCGCTCGAGAGTTGTTCGCCGGCAACGGGATCAGCAACACTTCGATACGTGCGGTGGCCGCGGCGGCCGGGGTTGACTCGGCGCTGGTGCATCATTACTTCGGCACCAAGGAGCAGTTGTTCGCCGCGGCGATCCACATTCCGATCGACCCGATGGAGGTGATCGGGCCGCTTCGCGAGGTACCGGTCGACGAGCTCGGCCACCACATAGCGTCAACGTTGCTGAGGCTGTGGGACTCCGAGGTCGGAGCGAGCTTTATCGCCACGCTGCGCTCGATACTGGCAGGCAGCGAAGTAAACCTGTTCCGTACCTTCGTTCAGGACGTGGTCGGGTCGGTAGTCGCCCCCCGCGTGGACGATCCGCCGGGTAGCGGGGTCATCCGGATCCAGTTCGTCGCGTCACAACTGGTCGGCGTCGTGATGACCCGCTACATCCTGGGGTTCGAACCGTTCGCATCCCTGCCCGCGCAGCAGGTGGCGGACACCATCGCGCCCAACCTGCAGCGCTATCTCACTGGGGATCTGCCGGAGTTGCCCGCGCCATGAGCCGGGCATGCTCGTCATCGCCCACCTCGACCGCTTCGTCCACGAGCAGCACCGGGATGCCGTCTTCGATGCGGTAGGCCCGCTGCAGCCGCGGGTTGTAGAGCTGCTGATCCACCAGCAGCAACGGGCCACGATCCGCCGGGCAGACCAGGATATCCAAGAGGGTTTCGTCAATCATGTTGGCTCCGAACGTCATTACGCACCGGACAGTTCCGCGCGGGCCGGGCCGGTCAATCGGCGGAACTGATTCGCCTCGGCGTCGAAGATCCACGCGTGGCGCCCCGCCTTCGGAATCCCGGCTGCCCGCAACGCGCTGACGGTCGGCCGATAAGTAGCGCTCAACGTCATCTGCGGCAGCACGTGGACGATGTCCGGCCCCAGCCCGAACTGCATGGCGGCAACGGCCTCAGTGAGATCCGCGGCGGTGATGGTCGCGCCCGGCTGTGTCGTCAGCGCCGTGACGGCGACCTGGTGGCCGTCAACCTGTACTCCATAGGTCACCGCGAGGTCGACCGCCGGAATGAGCCCGAGCGCATCGGTAATCGGGTCGGCGTACACGACGCCGCGCTGGGTGTGCACGATGGAGCCGCGCCGGCCCAGCAACCAGAAGTCGCCGTCGTTGTCGCGACGGAACAGGTACTCGGTGGAGATCCAGGTGTCGGCGGGACCGAAGACGCCGCGCTTGACCGACGCGGTCGGGTCGATCGGCCCGCGCGGTTCGGCGAGCAGCACACCGACTTCGTTGGCCTCTGGGATGCGGACCAGGCCGCGCTCGTTCTCCAGGATCAGGTCGTGCTCGGCGTCGTAGGCCCCCAACTCGGCGCGTCCGGCGCCGGGAAGCGGCCTGCCCTTGCTGCCGATCTTCGCGCCGGAGACGTTGGCCAACACCGCATGTCCGTCGGTGGTGGCGAAGAACTCGACGACCTGTGCCGGCGCAAAGACATCGGTGATCCGCTGCCACATGCCGGTCGGCATACCGGATCCGATGAACACCCGGATCGGGTGGTTGTGCAACGCGAACTCAGGATCGTCGATGACGTCACGCAGCATCGCCCAGGTGTAGGAGACGACAGTGACGCCGTATTGATGAACCTCGGCGGCGAACCGGTCCGGTTGCAGCCCACGGGACAGCGCAATGCGGGTACCACCCACCACCGCCCCGCCGAGGCTGACCAACAGACCCGACTCGTGGTGCAGCGGCGTGAGGCAGTAGACCGTGTCGGTGCGGCCCAACGCGGCCGCCGAGGCGGTACCGAAGGCGGACAGCGCCCAGCGGTAGTTGGTGATCTGCTTGGCGACGAGTTGTCCACTTGCCGTGCTGAATCCGATGAAGGCGAGGTCGCGCGCATATCCCGGATTGGGCCGGTACCAGGCGGGCGGCTCGACGGCGTCGGGGTCGATCTGTTCCATGTCGATAACGTTGGCGTCGTCGGCCAGGTGCAGGTCGCGGGACTCACCACCACCGAGCACCAGAATCTGCTCGGGCAGCCGCCGGGCCAACTCGAGATTGGTCGGGTCGGTGATGATCTCGGACACTCCCCCGAGTCGCACCTCGGCGGACAGGTCCGCATCCGGATGCAGCAGCACCGCAACCGCGCCCAAGCGCGACAACGCGGCGATCGCGACCAGTGCGCTCGGTCGGGTTTCCATCAGCACGCCGACGTGTTCGCCCTGGCGCACACCGACCGCGATCAGGCCGCGCACCACGTTGTCGATGCGACGGTTCACCGCCTCGTAGGTGTGTACGCGGCCGTCGAACAGCAGGAATTCGCCGTTGGGAGCCTCGTGCGCCTGCTCGCTGATGATGCGGCCCAACGAGATCCGGGTGTGGTCGTTGATCTGACCGAGACGAGCCAGCCGGGGCAGCGTCCTGGCGGTTTCGACCGCCAACGTACGCATGGACTTGTTCGCCGCGAAGACGGCATCGGCCGCTCCGCGGGCGAGTGTCAGCGCGACCTCCGAGGCCTCACCGAGTCCGTGCATCAGCCGGGAACTGAATGCGACCCCGCGATCGTCCGGTTCGGTTGGCTGATCGGCCATCGGGAAGATGTCGGTGGGCTTGTTTCCGCCCCCGGAAATCCACAGCGCCCAATCGGCGACAGTCGGCCACGACTCCTGCGCTGCTCTCGATCCGACTACCAGACCGAAATGACCTGTCCGGATCAGGTATTCGTACACCTCGGCGTTGGGCGCTGCGCGCCTGATACCCCGGACCGCGGCCGGTTGACCGATGTCATCGACTTCACCGACGAAAGCCAGGATGGGGCAGGTGATATCGGTCAGCGTCACCAGTTGCCCGTTGATCGCGAAGCCACCAGACATCATCCGGTTGTGTGCGATGAACTGCTTGAGCAGTTCGGAGATGGCTGGCCCGGACCAGGCGATCCAGCCTTCCGACTCCAGGAATCTCCGCTGGGCTTCCCGCGGTAGCAGCGCCTCGCGATCGTGTAGTTGGCGAACGAAATCGACCCGGGCTTTGGCTGTCTTGAGGGGATCGAGCATCTGAAAACCGGTGCGCGCCAGCCAACCTGGAATATCGAGTCGGTTGAAGACGTGATCGGCCATGAAGTTGGCGATTCCGGGAGCCAAGTTCGGTGGCAGTCCCATCGGCAGCGCCGCCAGGGTGTCGACCGGCGAGCCGAACGTCACGATGCTGGCAATGCCTTTCGACCTCCGGTAGGCGGCCGCCTGATAGCAGAACATCCCACCCTGCGAGTAGCCGGTGAGATGCACGTCCTGGCTGGTGATGTCGGTGATGGCATCGAGCGCCTCGCTCAGCGCCACGATGTGGTCGGCCAGCGTGCGACGCATCCCGCCTTCGATCTCGTCGGGTGAGCCGAAGTCGATCACCCAGGGGTCCAGGCCGGCCGCGTGCAGGATGCCGACCGCGCCTTCGTTGCGGGTGACGTCGAACATATTCGCCGACATCATCATCGGGTGCACCAGCAGCACCGGCGGGCCTGCCTGAGGGTGCCCGGGCCGACTGTCCGGCGGGTAGTACCGGCGGAGCTTGTACATCGGAGTGCTCTCGACGGTTTGCGACGGCGATGGGGAGTTGCCGGTTTCCAGGCCGCCGAGTCGCAGAACCTCGAGGCCGTTCTGTGCTGTCGCGATCAAACGCTCAACCGGTCGGGTGACCGCTGAGAACTTCAGATCCATGCCGCCGCTCCCTCGAAACGAAGACCACGCCGTGCTGCGTGGGCCTGACAGCGTGCACATCATGGCACATCGCAGTGGGTGCGCCCGTTGCTTTGATCACGGTCTGGCCCGTTCCGATCAGCCTAGTCGTCCGCCTCGCGGACGGTCGCTGCCGCGCATACGTCTAGGGTCGGGCCGGTGGCACACCTGCTCGGCGCCGAGGCGATCCACCTCGAATACCCGAACCGGGTCGTCTTCGAATCGACGACCGTCGGGGTCAGCGACGGCGACCGCATCGGCATCGTCGGACGCAACGGCGACGGCAAATCCAGTTTGCTGGGCCTGCTCACCGGACAGCTGACCCCGGACTCCGGACGCGTCACTCAGCGCAGCGGACTGCGCGTCGGCGCGCTGAGTCAGGCCGACAATCTCGATTCGGACAGCACGGTCGGATGGGCGCTTGTCGCGGATCGAGCCGACCACGAGTGGGCCGGCGATCCGCAGACCCGGGACGTGGTCAGCGGCTTGGTCGCCGACATCGCGTGGGACGCCGTGATCGGCACGCTCAGCGGCGGGCAGCGTCGTCGAGTTCAGTTGGCGGCGCTGCTGATCGGCGACTGGGACGTCATCGCCTTCGACGAGCCGACGAACCACCTCGACATCGAGGGCATCACCTGGCTCGCCGCTCATTTGCGAGGCCGCTGGGCCCGCAACACCGGGGGCCTGCTGCTGGTGACCCACGACCGCTGGTTCCTCGACGAGGTGGCGACCATGACATGGGAGGTGCATGACGGCCTCGTCGAACCATTCGAGGGTGGATACGCCGCCTACGTCTTACAGCGGGTCGAGCGGGACCGCCAGGCAACCCTCGCCGAATCCAAGCGGCAGAACTTGATGCGCAAGGAACTGGCCTGGCTGCGCCGCGGCCCGCCGGCTCGCACGTCGAAGCCGAAGTTCCGCATCGACGCGGCCAACCAGTTGATCGCCGATGTGCCGCCGCTGCGCAACACCGTCGAGCTGGCCAAACTCGCCACCGCGCGACTCGGTAAAGATGTCATCGATCTCTTGGACGTGTCGGTCTCGTTCGACGGCCGACCCGTGCTGCGCGACGTCGAATGGCGGATCGGGCCGGGTGAACGAACCGGCATCGTCGGTGCCAACGGCGCCGGTAAATCGACACTGCTGGGACTCATCACCGGCACCGTCCAGCCGGACAACGGAAGAGTCAAGCGCGGCAAGACAGTTCGACTCGGGATGCTCGACCAGCGCGGAGTCGAGCTGGAACCGATTGCGAGTGAGCGCGTCGCCGATGTCATCGGACGACTACGCAGCGATTACGAGGTCGACGGCCGCGATGTCACACCGGCGCAGTTACTGGAGCGGCTGGGTTTTGCCGGCGCCCAATTGTCCGCGCGCGTCGACGAGTTGTCCGGCGGTCAGCGCCGCCGCCTCCAACTGATGCTCACACTGCTGGCCGAGCCCAACGTGCTACTGCTCGATGAGCCGACCAACGACGTCGACACCGACATGCTGGCCGCCACCGAGGATCTGCTCGACTCCTGGCCGGGCACGCTGATCGTCGTCTCCCACGACCGCTATCTGTTGGAGCGCGTGACCGATCAGCAGTACGCGATCCTCGACGGCCGGCTGCGGCACCTCCCCGGCGGAGTCGACGAGTATCTGCGGCTGGCCGAACAGGCGAATACTCGGCGGGCCAGTCCCGCGGTGACCAAAGCGGACGACTCGCACGAGATCTCCGGCGCCGAGTTGCGCGCCGCACAGAAGGAGATCGCCTCCATAGACCGACGGTTGGCGCGGCTCGCGGAGCAAATCGAGGCCACCCACCGCGAGATGGCTGAGCATGACCAGTCCGACCACGTCGGCATCACGAAGCTGACCGAACGGTTGCGCGATCTGGAGGGAGAAGTAGCGGATCTGGAGAACCGCTGGATGCACGTTTCCGAAGCCCTGGACTGAATTTGCTAATTGACCCCGACATAAAATTCTCGAAAATTCGAGCCCCGAGGCACTATTCCGATTTTCGGAAATATTGCGCACGGTTAAATAGCCACCGGCCAGCAGCAATGTCTTTTAATATGCTCGCCAAGCGACCGTCGCTTACCGGGAATTTGGTGATCACCTCTGACAGGTAGAGAGATGTCCGCGATGTCGTCGCGAAGAATCGCGTTGGTCGTTTTGGCGACTGTCGGGGTGCTGGCCTTCGGCGTGTTGTTGTTGCTCGGCAGAGATGCCTCGGGGAGAACCGAACTAGACCTCGTCGAACCGCTCGGCGCCGTGCTCATGGGTGTCTTCGCGACCGCGTGTGCGGCTGGCGCAGCAAAGGCGTCGCGTCGTGGCCAGCGCCTCGCATGGAGCGCGCTGGCCGCTGGGCTGGGTGGCTGGGCGGCCGGCAGCGCCGTCTGGTGTTACGTCGCTTTCGGCGGTGCGGCGCCGATCTCGAACTCTTCGGCAGCCGAGCTCGGCTTCCTCGTGCTACCGGTATGTGCCTTGAGCGCAACGGTTTTGGTTCCCAGCCGTGATGACAACCAATTCGGCTTCGGCCTGCTGCTGGACGGGATCATCGTCGCCGCGTCGCTGTTGTTGGGCTTGGGCAGTCTCGTGCTGGGCAGGTCGGCCGAGGTGAGCATCCCGCGGATGTTGTTGGCGGTCATCACTGCGTTTTATCTCGGTCTGACCTTCATCGCATTGGTCGTCGTGCGAGCGGCCGGGCGGGACCGACGGCTCTCACCGGCGCTGCTGGCGGGCGGTTTTGCCGCGATCGGTCTAGCCGGTGGGCTGCACGTCCGCAACTACAGCGCGAATCATGTTCCGACTGGCGTCGTGACGCTCGGGTGGATTGCCGGCGTGTACCTTCTAGCGCTGTCGGCGACTGCTTCGCGGCCCGGGCCGGACCTCGACATGCGCAGATCAACATCGCTGTCCCGGTTCGCGATATGGCTGCCTTATGTCCCTTCGGCGTTCGCGGTCGTCCTTGGCGCCTTTCGCTTCTGGCCCAAGGATCGAGTCGACGCCTTTCTCTTCTCGACCGGAGTGGCCCTTGTCGTCGCCATGCTCGTGCGCCACCTGATGGCCCTGGAACGTAAGCGGCGACTCCTCGAAGCGATGGCCGATGCCGCACTGCGGGATACGGTCACCGGCCTGGCGAATCGGCGACTTCTCGACGAGAGGCTGGCGCACGCGGCCCAGTTGCATCAGCGCCTCGATGTTCCGCTCAGTGTGCTCAGCATCCGGGTCGACGACTTCAACGTCGTCAACGACACGCTGGGTTATGCCGCGAGTGACGCGCTGTTGCGCGGCGTCGGCGCCCGGATTCAGGGCAGCGTTCGGGCCGGCGACACGTTGGCACGCATGGGAGGCGACGAATTCGCGATTCTGGTCGAAGACCGACCCGAGGTGGCCAAGCAGGTGGCCAAGAGGATCGCCCGCGCCTTCGACAGCGCCCTCGACATCGGGGACAACAAGGTCTACGTGCATCTGAGTATCGGTGTGGCGACGGCGATGCCCGACGAGGACGCCTCGTTGACGGCCGCCGAACTGCTCAACAAGGCTGAGGCAGCCCGGTCCCGCGCGGAGCGCACCAGCGCCACCGACGTCCAGACCTTCACGCCCGAGCGCGACACACATCTGGGCCAGCGTCAGTCGCTCCGCGACGGTGTGGCGCGACTGCAGTTGCTGTGGGATCTGCGCCGCGCCATCGACGACAGGCTCCTCACACTGGTGTACCAGCCACAATTCGGGATGCTCAGTGGTGCGGTCTGCGGCGCCGAAGCATTATTACGTTGGGAACACCCCACTTTGGGCACCCTGGAACCCAGCGAGTTCTTGCCACTTGTTCGCGAGCACGGATTGATGGACGCGGTCACCGACCTGGTGCTGTCCCGCGCGGTCGCGGACGGCGCGGCCTGGCACGCCACTGGAACCGAGATTCCCGTGGCCGTCAACCTGTGGGCGCGATCGCTCGACGACGACACGCTGCCGGACCGCATCATGACCGTGCTCGACGAGCATGGCATGTCGGCGAGTCTACTGACCGTCGAGATCACCGAGGAACTGATGGTGGCTGACTTCGTCAAAAGCCGCGCCGTGCTGAATCGCCTGCGAGAGGCCGGTATTCGGGTGTCGATCGACGACTTCGGCAGTGGCTACTCCACGCTGACCTATCTGCGCGAATTGCCGATCGACGAGGTCAAGCTGGACCGCCAGTTGATCGCGCCGATCCTGTATGACCAGCGGGCCGCGACGATCGCGCGGTCCGTGATCGAGTTGGCCGAGGAGTTCGACATCGCCAGCGTCGCCGAGGGCATCGAGAACGAGGAAACGGCCCGGTGGCTGCGGCGGTTCGGTTGCGACGTGGTGCAGGGCAACTACTACTGCGGGCCGCTGCCAGCGGGCGAAATCCCGTATGTGCCATCGGTTTCCGCGCGCCGGGCACTGCCTAGCGGCTGAGGCGAGCGCGCAACTCCTCGGCGGTGGCCAGCACCACATCACGTTGGCGCGCAACCTGTGCGGGCGCGGTTCCACCGCGGGCGTCGCGTGAAGACACCGACCCTTCGATCGTGAGGACCTCGCGCACGTGCGGGGTCAGCGCGTCGCTGATGGCGGCCAGTTGCTCGTCGGTCAGGTCCTCGAGGCCGACACCGAGCTTCTCGGCGACCTGAACCGCGGCCCCCGCGGCCTCGTGGGCGTCGCGGAATGGAACTCCTTGGCGCACCAGCCATTCAGCGATATCGGTGGCCAGCGTGTAGCCCGCGGGCGCCAGGGCGGCCATCCGCTCCACGTTGAAGGTCAGGGTGGCGACCATGCCGGCCATCGCGGGCAGCAGCAGCTCCAACTGCGCCACCGAGTCGAACACCGGCTCCTTGTCTTCCTGGAGGTCCCGGTTGTAGGCCAGCGGCTGCGCCTTGAGGGTGGCCAGCAATCCGGCCAGGTTGCCGATCAGCCGGCCCGACTTGCCACGGGCCAGCTCGGCGATGTCAGGGTTCTTCTTCTGCGGCATGATCGAACTGCCTGTCGACCACGAATCGTGCAACGTGACATAGCCGAATTCGGTTGAGCTCCAGATGATGACGTCTTCGGCAAGCCTGGACATGTCGACGCCGATCATCGCGAAAACGAACGCCGCTTCGGCGGCGAAGTCTCGTGCCGCCGTCGCATCGATGGAGTTGTCGGTGGCCGAGGCGAAACCGAGTTGCTCGGCGATCGCGTCGGGGTCGAGGCCCAGCGACGAACCGGCCAGCGCCCCGGAACCGTACGGCGACAACGCGGTTCGCGCGTCGAGGTCGACCATCCGGTCGACGTCGCGCAGCAGCGGGTGGGCGTGCGCGAGCAGATGGTGGGCCAGCAGGATCGGCTGGGCGGACTGCATGTGGGTCTTGCCGGGCATGATCGCGTCGGGGTACGCGGCCGCCTGGGCTGCCAACGCGCCCACGAGGTCCAACGTACCGGCGGCCACCCGGCGGAGCGCATCCCGTAGCCACATCCGGAACAGCGTGGCCACCTGGTCGTTTCGCGACCGGCCGGCCCGCAGTCGGCCACCGAGCTCCGGACCCACCCGGTCGATCAGTCCACGCTCCAACGCCGCGTGCACGTCCTCGTCGGTGACCAGCGGACCGAAGCTACCGTCGGCGACGTCCTCGGCCAGGCTGTCCAAGCCGACCAGCAGCCCGTCCCGTTGGTCCGCGGTCAGTAGTCCGGCGTTGAACAACACCTGGGTGTGCGCCTTGGAGGCCAGCACGTCATACGGCGCGAGCACCCAATCGAAGTGGGTCGACTTGCTCAGCGCCGCAAGCGCATCGGACGGGCCGTCGGCAAACCGCCCACCCCACAGCGAACCCTCGTTGGTGCTCACGTCTGGTCTGCGGCCAGGTCCCGGCGCGCGGCGATCTTCGACGACAGCCCGTGCACGTGCACGAAGCCCTTGGCCATCGACTGATCGAAGGTGTCGCCCTCGTCGTAGGTGGCCAGATTGAAGTCGTAAAGCGACTCGGAGCTGCGCCGGCCGTTGACGGCGATGTGCCCGCCGTGCAATACCATCCGGATCTCGCCGGTGACGTGCTCCTGAGTTGTGGCGACGAAGGTCTCCAGCGCGGCCTTCAACGGCGAGTACCACAGCCCGTCGTACACCAATTCGGCCCAGCGCTGATCGGTCTGGCGCTTGAAGCGGCCCAGCTCGCGCTCCAGCGTGACGTGCTCGAGTTCGGTGTGCGCGGTGATGAGCACCATTGCACCTGGGGCTTCGTAGATTTCGCGACTCTTGATGCCCACCAGCCGGTCTTCGACGACGTCGAGGCGACCAACGCCCTGGGCGCCGGCGCGGCGATTGAGTTGCTCGATGGCCTCCAGCACGGTCACCGAGTTCCCGTCGATGGTGACCGGAACGCCCTTCTCGAAGCCGACGATGACCTCGTCCGGGGTGTTCCAGTTGACCGTCGGGTCTTCGGTGTAGTCGTAGACGTCCTTGGTCGGGGCGTTCCAGAGGTGCTCCAGGAAGCCGGTTTCCACCGCGCGACCCCACACGTTCTGGTCGATGGAGAACGGTGAGCGCTTGGTGACGTTGATCGGGATGTCGTTCTGTTCGGCGAACGCGATGGCCTTCTCGCGCGTCCACGCGTAATCGCGAACCGGCGCGAGGACCTCTAGATCCGGTGCGAGCGAGGCGAATCCGACCTCGAAGCGGACCTGATCGTTGCCCTTGCCGGTGCAGCCGTGCGCGACGATTCCGCCGCCGTGCTCGCGGGCCGCCGTGACCAGATGCTTGGCGATGAGCGGCCGGCTGATCGCCGACACCAGCGGGTAGCGATCCATGTAGAGGGCGTTGGACAAGATGGTCGGCAGGCAGTAGCCCTCGGCGAATTCATCGCGGGCATCGACGACGACAGCTTCGACCGCGCCGCAGTCCAGCGCACGCTGCCGCACCACCTCCATGTCCTCGCCGCCCTGCCCCAGGTCGATCGCGACCGCGACGACCTCCTTGCCGGTCTCCTTGCCGATCCAGCTGATCGCCACCGAGGTGTCCAAACCGCCGGAATACGCCAAGATGACGCGCTCGGACATGAAGTGTTCTCCTTTGATTCGTGCTGTTACGTCAGGTTTTGGATCAAGCTTGCGAGTTCTACGCCGGTCATCGGCTCGCGGGCCGCCACGAAGATGGTGTCATCCCCGGCAATGGTGCCGACCACGTAGGGCAGTGCGGCACGGTCGATGGCGCTGGCCAGGTAGTCGGCCGCGCCGGGCGGGGTGCGCAGCACGGCGAGATTGCCGGTCGCGTCGGTGGACACCAGCACCTCGCTCAGCAGACGCGACAGCCGCGCGGTGCCGCCGGCCACGCCGCGCAGCGGGCTGCCGTCCTCGGGCACGACGTAGACGCCGACGCCGCCGTCTGCGCCGCGCAACTTCACCGCGCCGAGCTCTTCGAGGTCCCGCGACAGCGTGGCCTGGGTGGTCTCGATGCCGTCGGCGGCCAGTAGCGCCGCCAGTTCGCTCTGGCTGCGGACCTCGGCCGACGACAGGATCGCCACGATGCGGGCCTGCCGCCCGACGCGGGTGATCTCCGGCGAGGTCTTCGTGCGGGTCATGTCGATCGCTCCAGCAGCCAGACCAGCAGCGCCTTCTGCGCGTGCAGCCGGTTCTCGGCCTCGTCCCACACCGCGCTGCGCGGCCCGTCGATCACTTCGTCGGTGATCTCCTGGCCGCGATGGGCCGGAAGACAGTGCAGTACAACGGCTTCGGAGTCGGCCTTGGCCAGCAGGTCGGCGTTGAGCTGGAACGGACGAAACGGCCGTACTCGATCCAGTCCGTCGTCCTCCTGGCCCATCGACGTCCAGGTGTCGGTGACCAGCACGTCGGCGCCGGACGCCGCGGCGATCGGGTCCGCGGTGATGGTGACCGAGGCTCCGGTGTCCGCGCCGCGGTGCTCGGCGGCGGCGGTGAACAGCGGGTCGGGTGCGAAACCGGCCGGGGCCGCGACGGTGACGTGCATGCCGGCGGTGACGCCGCCGAGCATCAACGAGTGCGCCATGTTGTTGGCGCCGTCACCGAAGTAGGTCATCCGCAGGCCGCGCAGTGACCCCTTGCGTTCGATCACCGTCTGCAGGTCGGCCAGCACCTGGCAGGGATGGAACTGATCGGAGAGCGCGTTGACGATCGGCACCGTCGCGGTTTCGGCCATCGCGCTCAGCCGGGCCTGACCGTAGGTGCGCCACACGATGGCATCGACGTAGCGGGACAACACTTTTGCGGTGTCCTGCAACGTCTCTTCGCGACCCAGCTGGGTACTGCGGCCGTCGACCACGACGGCGTGGCCGCCGAGTTGAGCGATCCCCACCTCGAAGGAGAACCGGGTGCGGGTGGAGTTCTTGTCGAAGATCACCGCTACCCCGCGCGGGCCCTCGAGCGGACGGTGGCTGAACGGGTTCTTCTTCAGTTCGGCGGCCAGTCGGAGGACTTCGGCCTGCTCGTCCGTGTTCAGGTCGTCATCGCGCAGGAAGTGCCGGATCATGATGCCCCTTGTGCGGAGTCGAGGATGCCCGGCAGCGCGGCGACGAAGGTTTCGAGCTGGGGCTCGGTGATGGTCAATGCCGGTGCCAGCCGGACGACGTCGGGAGCGGCCGCGTTGACGAGGAATCCGGCTTCGCGGGCGGACGTCTCGACGTCTTTGGCGGCCGGCGTGGCGAGTGCCACGCCGACCAACAGGCCGCGGCCGCGGACGTGGTCGACCAACGGGTGCTGCAGCGATTCGATGTTCTGGTGCAACGTCTTTCCGAGCGCCCCGGCGCGGCGCACCAGGTCGTCGTCGGCGATCACCCGTAGCACCGCGAGCGCCGCGGCTGCGCAGATCGGGTTGCCGCCGAAGGTGCTGCCATGCAGGCCGGGCGTGAGCAGTTGAGCCGCCGGGCCGATCGCCAGGCACGCACCGATCGGTAGACCGCCGCCGAGGCCTTTGGCCAGCGTCACGACGTCGGGGGTGATGCCGTCGTGCTGGTGCGCGAAAAAGGTTCCGGTGCGCCCCATTCCGGTCTGCACCTCGTCGAGAACCAGCAGCGCGCCACAGCGGGCGGTGATCTCGCGGGCGGCGACCAGGTACCCGTCGGGAGGCACGATGATGCCGCTCTCCCCCATGATCGGCTCCAGGAACACCGCGGCCGTGTCGTCGCCGACCGCAGCGGCCAGCGCGGCGATGTCACCGTACGGCACGTGGGTTACGTCGCCGGGCAGTGGAGCGAACGGCGCCTGCTTGCTCGGCTGGCCGGTCAACGCCAGGGCGCCCATCGTCCGGCCATGGAAACCGCCTTGAGCCGCAACCAGTTTCGTGCGGCCGGTGAGGCGGGACAGTTTGAACGCCGCCTCGTTGGCCTCGGTGCCGGAGTTGCAGAACAACACCCGGGTCTCCGCGTCGGCGCCGAGGAGCCCGGCCAGCGCCTCGGCCAGCGCGACACCGGGTTCGGCGGCATACAGATTCGACGTGTGCCCAAGCGTCGACATCTGCCGCGTGACCGCTTCCACGATGGCGGGGTGGCCGTGGCCCAGCACGTTGACCGCGATACCACCGAGCAGGTCCAGGTACGACTTCCCGTCGACATCGGTGACCACAGCGCCGTTGCCGCTGGCCAGAGCCACCGGCGGGACGCCGTAGTTGTTCATCATCACCGCCGACCAGCGCCGCTGAATGTCAACCGTGTTCGTCACGCGCTCACCACCTTTGTTCCGGAGCCTTGATCGGTGAGCAGTTCGACCAACACGCAGTGCTCGATGCGACCGTCGATGACATGCGCGCTGAGTACGCCGCCCTTCACCGCGTGTAAGCAGGCTTCGACCTTCGGAATCATGCCCGACTCCAGCGTGGGAAGGAGTTGAGTCAAAGTGTCCGTGTCGATTTCGCTGGCCAGCGAATCTTTGTCCGGCCAGCGGGTGTACAGGCCTTCGACGTCGGTGAGCATCAGGAGCTTGTCGGCGCCCAGCGCCTCGGCCAGCGCCCCGGCCGCGGTGTCGGCGTTGATGTTATGCACCACACCGTCGATGTCGGGCGCCAGTGTCGACACCACCGGAATCCGGTTGGCGGCAATCAGATCCAACACCACCGCCGGATTCACCCGAGCGATGTTGCCGACCAGGCCGATGTCGGTCTCGACGCCATCCACGCTGACGCTGCGCCGCACCGCGGTGAACAGGTTCGCGTCCTCGCCGCTGACACCGACCGCGTAGGGACCGTGCGCGTTGATGAGATTCACCAGCTCGCGGCCGACCTGACCGAACAACACCATCCGCGCCACGTCGAGCACCTCGGGTGTGGTGACGCGGAATCCGCCCCTGAAGTCGCCGGCGATGCCCAGCCTCTTGAGCATCGCGCTGATCTGCGGGCCCCCGCCATGCACGACGACCGGGTGGATGCCGCAGTTACGCAAAAATGCCATGTCCGCGGCGAACTCTCGCTGCAGTGCGCCACTGGTCATTGCGTTGCCGCCGTACTTGACCACCACGATCTTGCCGTGCAACTGGGTCAGCCACGGCAGTGCTTCGGCCAGCACCTGGGCCTTGATATCGGTGGAGATCATGACGAATACGCCGAGTTCTCTTCGACGTAGGCGTGCGACAGGTCGGTGGTCCGGATCGCCGCGTGCGCGGTGCCGACCCCCAGATCCACGCTTACATCGATGTCGGTGGCCGACAGGTCAACCTCGCGAGCTCCCGGCGCGCCGACGCCGTCGGCGAAGACCGCAGAACCATTGAAAGACACCGTGATTCGTTCGGGGTCGAGTTGCACGGGTGCCATCCCTACGGCGGCCAGCACGCGGCCCCAGTTCGGGTCGGAGCCGAACAACGCGGTCTTCACCAGGCTGTCCCGCGCGATCACCCGGGCCGCGCTGAGCGCGTCGTCCTCGGTGAGCGCGCCGACCACGTTGATCGTGACGCGCTTGGTGACACCCTCGGCGTCGGCCTGCAGTTGCGCGCACAAATCGTCGCAGACCTGCAGTACGGCCTCGTCGAGATCGGCTTGGCCGGGCGTGATTTCGCTTGCACCCGAGGCCAACAGCAACACGGTGTCGTTGGTCGAGCAGCTTCCGTCGACGTCGAGCCGGTCGAACGT
This sequence comes from uncultured Actinomycetota bacterium, assembly GCA_963822655.1. Lineage (GTDB taxonomy): Bacteria > Actinomycetota > Actinomycetes > Mycobacteriales > Mycobacteriaceae > Mycobacterium. The sequence goes on along the minus strand of CAWGIJ010000004.1, from coordinate 651,188 downwards.
CTTCGCGGTTGCCGTACGCAGCGCCTGCTCGAGCGCGGCGGCGTCGACGGCCGCGTCGGTGGTGAGCACGACCAGCATGGTGGCCAGCGACGGCGCCAGCATGCCGGCGCCCTTGGCCATGCCGCCGACCGTCCAGTTGTCGGGGTGGTGCAACGCAACCTGTTTGGGCACCGTGTCGGTGGTCATGATGGCTCGCGCGGCTTCCTCGCCGCCGGTGATGCCGCCGGCCATCTCGTGCACGAGGGTGGTGATGCCGGCGAGCACCTTGTCCATCGGCAGCCGGTCGCCGATGAGGCCGGTGGAGCAGACCGCGACATCGATGGCCCCGGTCTCGGCTCCCCACTCCGACAGCGCCGCAGCCAACGCCTCCGCGGTGGCGTGGGTGTCCTGGAAACCGACGGGGCCGGTACATGCATTGGCGCCACCGGAATTCAGCACCACCGCCCGCAAACGCCCGTCAGACAGCACCTGTTGGGTCCACAACACCGGCGCGGCCTTGACCTGGTTGCGGGTGAATACCCCTGCGGCCGCGTGGTCGGGTCCCTCGTTGAACACCAACGCGAGGTCGAGGTTGCCGGATACCTTGATGCCCGCCGCGATGCCGGTGGCACGGAAGCCGGCCGGCGCGGTGACGCCCTGGGTGCGCACCAGCGGCGCCGCGTTCACGATCTCGGTCACGGTGCCACCCCGACGATCGAAAGTCCTTCGGCCTCAGGCCAACCCAACGCCAGGTTCATCGACTGCAGGGCCGCGCCGGCGGTGCCCTTGACGAGGTTGTCGATTGCCGCGATCGCGATGAAGGTCGACGCGTCCTCGTCTACCGCGACCGCGATCTGCGCGGCGTTGCTGCCCACCACCGAGCCGGTACGGGGCAGTTGCCCTTCAGGCAGAAGGTGCACGAAAGGCTCGTCGTGATAAGCCTTTTCGTACGCCGCCCGCAGCTGGGACAGCGGCGCCGTGGTCCGCGCGGTGCAGGTGGCCAGGATGCCGCGGGCGGTCGGGATCAACACCGGCGTGAACGAGACCGTGACATCGCGGTCGGTCACCTGACGGAGACCCTGGACGATCTCTGGCGTGTGCCGGTGCGCGCCGCCGACGTTGTACGCCCGCGCCGAACCGATGATCTCCGAGCCGAGCAGGTCCACTTTCGCGGCGCGGCCGGCGCCCGAGGTGCCGCTGACGGCGACGACGGTCACGGCGGGCTCGATGAGATCGGCTGCGACCGCGGGGAACAGCGCCAACACCGCCGCCGTCGGATAACAGCCGGGAACGGCGATGCGCCGGGTGGCCCGCAACGCGTCCCGGTTGCCGGGGAGTTCCGGCAGGCCGTACGGCCAGCTCCCGGCGTGCGGCGAGCCATAGAACCGCTCCCATGCGCCGGCGTCGCTGAGTCGGAAGTCGGCGCCGCAGTCGACGACCAACGTGTGCGGGCCGAGTTGCTCCGCCAGAGCCGCCGAGTGGCCGTGCGGCAGACCCAGGAACACCACGTCATGGCCCTTGAGCACGTCGACCTCGGTGGGCTCCAGTACCCGCTGGGCCAGCGGCAGGAGATGGGGGTGATGCCCGGCAAGCGCCGTGCCCGCGCTGGCGGCGGCGGTCAGCGCGCCGATCGTCAGCCGGCCGTCGTGATAGGCGGGGTGTCCGAGCAGCAGTCGCAGGACCTCGCCGCCGGCATAGCCGCTGGCACCGGCCACCGCCACCCGTATGGTCATGACGCCAATCGTTGCATGACTATGCAAGAGAGTGCAAACTCATTCTACGCGGGCATGTCAGCTGCGCAGCGTCGCGCCGACCTGCTCGGAGGCTCGCTGCACCGCCGCGTCCCTGGCGGCGCTGGCCTCGTCCTCGGTGAGCGTGCGGTCGGTAGCCCGGAACCTGAGCGCGAAGGTCAGCGATTTGCGGTCCTCACCGAGCTGCGGGCCGGTATAGACGTCGAAGAGCCGGACCTCTTCCAGCAACTCCCCCGCGCCGTCGCGAACGGCGTCAGCCACTGCCTGCGCGGGGACGTCGGAGGCTACGACCAGGCTGACGTCCTGGAAGACCGCGGGGAATGGGGACACCCGTGGCGTCGGGAATGCCTCGACGATCGGCATCGCGTCGAGGTCCAGCTCGATCGCGCAGGTGCCCTTCGGCAGACCGGACCGCTCGATGACCGCCGGGTGCAGTTGGCCGGCGTGCCCGACGACGGTGTCGCCGACGAAGACCTCGGCGCAGCGGCCGGGATGCCACGGCAGGTAGTGTGCGGCCCGCAGCGTCACGTCGATTCCGCTGGCGCGGGCGATAATTCGGACCGCCTCGAACGCGTCGGCGGCGTCGGCCGGCCGGCCCTCGCCCCACGGGCCACGCGGCTCACGCAGCCCGGTCAGCACCGCGGCGACGTGCTGTGGCTGCTCGGGTAGCGACGCGTCGAGGGCGGCGATCTCGTCGTCGGTGGGGCGGCGGTCCACCGGGATCACCGCGACACCTCTGGTCTGGGTGGTCGGCTGCACCACCTGCGCGACCGCGAACAGCGCCACGTCGGCTATGCCCCGAGATACGTTGCGCGACAACGCCTCCAGCAGCCCGGGCAGCAAAGTGGTGGCCAGGTGCGGCCGGTCGGCTTCCAGTGGGTTGAGCACCTGGGTGGTGCGCCGGCGAGCGTCGTCGTCGGGCAGCCCCCACGCGTCGAACACGCCGGCGGGCAGGAACGGCGTCGGGAGGATCTCGACGTAGCCGGACAGCGCAAGCGACTTACCGATGGCGCGACGTCGACGCTGGACCGGCGACAGGCCGCGACCGGCCGGGGCGGGCGGCAGAATCGACGGGATGACCTCCAGGCCCTCCAGTCGCAGTACCTCCTCGACCAGGTCGGCCGGCTGCAGCAGGTCGGGACGCCAGCTCGGCGGCGTCACCGTCAGCACATCGCCTCCGTCGACCTCGGCCCCGATCTGCGTCAGGCGCCGGGCTGTGGTGCCCGGCCGGTAGCTCACCCCGGCCATCCGGTCGGGCAGGTCGGCCGCGATCTGGATCGACGGTAGCGACCAGTCGTCGCGCGGCGGGTCGCCGCGCCAGTCGGTCAGCGTCGGCGCGACGGAGCCGCCGGTGATCTCGGCGAGCAGCGTCGCGCATCGATCAAGCGCCGCAACGGAAATCGCGGGGTCGACTTCGCGCTCGTAGCGTTTGGCGGCCTCGCTGGGCAGGTGCAGGCGCCGCGCGGTGCGCGAGACCGCGGCCGGCTCCCAGACCGCGGCCTCCAGCAGGACGTCGGTGGAGTCGCCGCGCATCTCGGTGCTGCCCGATCCCATCACGCCGCCGATCGCGGCGGTCGCCACGTCGTCGACGATCAGCACGTCGGCCTCATTGAGGGTGCGCTCGACGTCGTCGAGGGTCTCGACCTTCTCGCCCGGCTTGGCGAACCGCACGTCGAACCCGCCGGTGATCCGGTTGAGGTCGTGCGCGTGCATGGGATGGCCGAGTTCCAGCATCACGTAGTTGGTCGCGTCGACGGCAGGCGAGATGGCCCGGATGCCGCTGAGCAGTAGTCGACGCTGTAACCACCACGGCGACAGAGCCTTCGGGTCGATACCGTTGACTGGACGCAGCGCGAAGCGGCGCACGCCGGTCTCGGGATGCACGGTCAGTGGCCAGGCCTCCGCCGCACGCGGCAACGCCGGGACGGCGGCCGGGTCGACGAAGTCGAGGTCGTACGCGCAGGCGATCTCACGGGCCAACCCGCGCACCGACATGCAGTAGCCCCGGTCCGGGGTGACGGCGAGATCGAAGACCACGTCGTCTAGGCCGAGCACCTCGACGCCGTCCGCGCCCGGCTCGGCGGTGCCCGGCGGCAGCACCAAAATTCCGGAATGGTATGCGCCCACACCGAGTTCGGCCGACGAGCAGATCATGCCGTCGGAGGTGTGGCCATAGGTCTTCCGGGAGGCGATGTGGAAGCCGCCGGGCAACGTGGTGCCGGGCAGGGCCACCACCACCAGATCGCCCGCGGCGAAGTTCGTTGCGCCGCAGACGATATCCCGCGGCTGCGATTCGCCGACATCGACTTTGCAGGCGCGGATCGGCTTCTTGAACTCGGTGAGCTCCTCGATGTCGGCGACGCGCCCCACCGTCAAGGGGCCTTCGACCGGGCCGAGGGTGATGACGTCTTCGACTTCATGCCCGATACGAATGAACGCCTGCTCGAGGTCCTTGGGCGGCACGTCCCAGCCGGGCGCGCCGGCGCTCACGACCTCGCGCAGCCAGCTATACGGAACGAGCATCAGGCACCCACCCCGAACGGCAGCGAGAATCGCACGTCGCCCTCGACCATGTCGCGCATGTCGGGAATGCCGTTGCGGAACTGCAGCGTCCGTTCGAGCCCCATCCCGAATGCGAAGCCCGAATACTCGCCTGCGTCAATACCGACGGCGCGCAACACATTTGGGTTGACCATGCCACAGCCACCCCATTCGACCCATCCGGCGCCGCCCTTCTTGTTCTCGAACCACACGTCGACCTCGGCCGACGGCTCGGTGAACGGAAAGAAGTGCGGCCGGATCCGGGTGCGTGCCTGCGGCCCGAACTCGGCGCGGGCGAAGGCGTCGAGGGTGCCTCGCAGGTGGGCCATCGACAATCCGCGATCGACCGCGAGCCCCTCCACCTGGTGGAAGACCGGCGTGTGGGTGGCGTCGAGTTCGTCGGTGCGGAACGTGCGGCCGATCGAGAGCACGTACACCGGCAGCGTCCGCTCCAGCAGCGCGCGGACCTGCACCGGCGAGGTGTGGGTGCGCAGCAACTGCCGGGCACCCTCGGGCGCGATATAGAAGGTGTCCTGCTCGCTGCGCGCCGGGTGATCGGCGGGAAAGTTGAGCGCGTCGAAGTTGAACTGCTCGGTCTCGACCTCCGGCCCCTCGGCCAGTTCCCACCCCATCGCGATGAAGGTGTCGGCGACGTGCTCGGCGAGGATCGTGATCGGGTGCCGCGCGCCGGTCGGCTGCCGGGTCGAGGGCAACGTCACGTCGATGCGCTCGGCGATCAGAACCGCCGCGTCGCGGTCGGCTCGCAAGGCCGCCAGCCGCTCGTCGTAGCTCTGCTGGACCTCGCCGCGCGAGGTGTTCACCAGCCGTCCGGCGTCGGCCCGTTCGGACTTGGGCACCGCGCCCAGGGCCTGGCGTGCCAGTGCCACCGGTGAGCGGTCACCGAGGTGCTCGGTCTTGGCGCGGGCCAACGCGTCGAGGTCGGCCGCGGCCGCGAAGGCGCTGCGGGCCGCGTCGACCGCGGCGGTCAACGCCTCCGGCGACATGGCTTCTGGTGACGGGGGCTGGCCACCCACGCGACGACACTCCTTCTTGCTGAAGACTGCGGGTTAGCGGCGCCGCGCGCCGCGCAAGTGCCGATCATATGTGGTCGCCGTCAGCGACTTTTCGCACACGCCGTGCGTCCGGTAACCGCTGAAGCGGCCGGGCTTGAGTATTTTCGTACGAGTGGCGACGCCCCAACCTCCCGAGCGCATCCCGGCGCAGTACCTGTTGTCGTCGCAAGCCGCGGGTCCACGCACGCTGATCGACGTCCTCTACGACACCGCTGCCAGCTTTCCCGAGGCGGCGGCGATCGACGACGGCACCGTTCAGCTCACCTACAGCGAGCTGATCAGCGACATCGAGGCGAGCGTCGCCTGGCTGGCTGCCCGCGGCATCGGCCGCGGCGACCGGATCGGTATCCGGATGCCGTCGGGCAGCTTCGCGCTCTACGAGGCGATCCTCGCGACGCTGGCCACCGGCGCGGCCTACGTCCCGGTCGACGCCGACGACCCCGACGAGCGGGCCGACTTGGTATTCGGCGAGGCCAACGTCGTCGCCATCGTCACCGAGGCCGGCATGTTGCGGGGTCCCGGCCCCTCCCGCGGCTGGCGCGCCGGGTCGCCGACTCCCCGCGACGACGCCTGGATCATCTTCACCTCCGGATCGACTGGCACACCCAAGGGTGTGGCCGTCACGCATCGCAGCGCGGCCGCGTTCGTCGACGCCGAATCACAGATGTTCCTGCGGGACAACCCGATTGGTCCGGGTGACCGTGTGCTGGCCGGGCTATCGGTGGCATTCGACGCGTCGTGCGAGGAGATGTGGCTGGCCTGGCGGCACGGCGCCTGCCTGGTCCCCGCGCCGCGGTCGCTGGTGCGCAGCGGGATGGACCTCGGGCCGTGGCTGGTCAGCCGTGACGTCACCGTGGTGTCGACCGTGCCGACCCTCGCCGCGCTGTGGCCCGCCGAGGCGCTGGAAGCGGTGCGGCTGTTGATCTTCGGTGGCGAGGCCTGCCCGCCGGAGCTGGCCGCGCGGCTGGCAGTCGAGGGCCGCGAGGTGTGGAACACCTACGGCCCCACCGAGGCCACCGTGGTCGCGTGTGCGGCCCGGCTGGACGCCGAGGGCCCGATGCGGATCGGCCTGCCGCTGCCGGGCTGGGACCTGGCCGTCGTCAACGGCGGGGGCGAGCCGGTGGCGGAGGGTGAGACGGGTGAGCTGGTGATCGGGGGCGTCGGACTGGCCCGCTACCTGGATGAGGCCAAGGACGCCGAGAAGTACGCGCCGATGCCGACGCTGGGCTGGCAACGCGCATACCGCAGCGGCGATCTGGTGCGGCTGGAGAGCGACGGCCTGATCTTCGGCGGGCGTGCCGACGACCAGGTCAAGGTCGGCGGCCGCCGAATCGAGCTGGGCGAGGTCGACTCGGCGCTGGTGCACCTGCCGGGCGTCAGCGGCGGGGCCGCGGCGGTGCGGCGGACGGGCGCCGGCACGCCGGTGCTGGTCGGCTACATCGCCAGCGCCGACCCGGACTTCGACATGGCCGCCGCGCGGACCCGGCTGGCCGAGCAGCTGCCGGCCGCGTTGGTGCCACGCCTGGTCCGCGTCGACGAATTGCCCACCCGCACGTCGGGAAAAGTCGACCGCGACGCGCTGCCCTGGCCGCCACCCGGTGGCGACGCGGACCTGGCCCTCGACCTGGTGGGCACCGCAAGCTGGCTGGCCGGCTTGTGGCGCGACCTGCTCGCCGCGACCATCGACGGCCCGGAGGCCGACTTCTTCGCGCTCGGCGGCGGCTCACTCGCGGCGGCGCAACTGGTCGCCGCACTGCGGGAGCGCTATCCGCGGGTCACCGTCGCCGACCTGTACGACCATCCGCGGCTCGGCTCGCTCGCCGGCTTCCTGGACGAGATGGAGAAGCCGCCGGACGTCGTCGAGCGGCGAGTGCGCCCGACGCCGCGGCTGACCCAGGTGGCGCAGACCGCGCTGTCGCTGCCGTTGGCCACCCTGGCGGCGTGGGCGTGGGTGACGTGGTTGGCGTTGGGCAACAACGTCGCTCGCGCGCTGCATCTGGTGCCGTGGACGATCGCGGTGAACTGGTGGCTGGTCGGGGCGGCATTCGTGGTGTTCATCACGCCGCTGGGCCGGATGACGATCGCCGTGCTGGCCGCGCGGCTGCTGCTGCCCAGCGTGCAGCCCGGCGTCTACCGGCGCGGCGGATGGCTGCATCTGCGGGTATGGCTGGCCGAGCGGCTCGCCGAGGCCAGCGGCGCCGAGAACCTGGCCGGGGCGCCGTGGCTGATCTACTACGCGCGGGCGCTCGGTGCCGATATCGGCAAGGGCGTCGACCTACACTCGCTGCCGCCGGTGACGGGTCTGCTGACGCTGGGGCATCGCAGCGCGGTCGAGCCTGAAGTGGATTTGTGTGGTCATTGGATCGACGGCGACGCGTTTCACATCGGCGCGATCCTGATTGGCAACGACGCCACGATCGGCGCCCGCACGACGCTGTTGCCCGGCGCCGTGGTGGGCAAGAACGCCGACGTCGCGCCCGGCTCCGGTGTCATCGGCAAGGTCAAGAGCCGCCAGTACTGGAAGGGCTCCCCCGCGGTGAAATCCGGCCGGGTGAAACACCCTTGGCCCGACGAGCGCCCGGCACGGCGCAGCCATTGGGTCGCGGTTTACGCGACGACCTCGGTGCTGTTGGCCGCGATGCCGCTGATCGCGTTGGCGGCGGGGCTCGCGGTGATCGGGGCGGTCGTCCACCGCACCCGCCGGCTCTCGGAGGCGGTGCTGCCGGCGCTGTACTGGACGCCGGTCGCGACCGTCGCCGCGCTTGCGGCATACGGGGCGATGACGGTGATCGCGGTGCGACTGTTGTCAATCGGCTTGCGGGAGGGCTATCACCCGGTGCGCAGTCGCAGCGGATGGCAGCTGTGGGCCACCGAGCGGCTGATGGACGGCGCGCGCAACTACCTGTTCCCGCTGTACGCCAGCCTCGCCACGCCCACCTGGCTGAGAGTGTTGGGCGCCAAGGTCGGTCGCGACACCGAGATCTCCACGGTGTTGCTGACGCCGAAGTTCACCGTGATCGAGGACGGCGCGTTCCTGGCCGACGACACCATGGTCGCCTCGTACGAGCTCGGGGGCGGCTGGATTTACGCGGCCACGACGACGGTCGGCAGGCGTGCGTTCCTCGGCAACTCGGGCATCACCCAACCGGGCCGGCGGGTGCCCGACGACGGTCTGGTGGCGGTGCTGTCGGCGGCGCCGGCGAAGGCGAAGCGCGGCTCGTCGTGGCTGGGTAGTCCGCCGATGCGGTTGCGCCGTCGCCCCATCGAGGCCGACGCGGCACGCACCTACGAGCCGCCATGGCATGTGAGGGCGATGCGGGCGACGGTCGAGGCGTTTCGGGTGATTCCGGTGATGGTGACGGCCGCGATCGGGCTGGCGACGTTGGGTGTGCTGCAGGCGCTGGCCCGGATTTTCGGGATCTGGGCGGCCGTGCTGGGCGGCGGGTTGGTGTTGCTGGCCGCGGGCGCGGTGGCGGCTTTCATAGCGGTGGCCGCGAAATGGCTTCTGGTTGGGAGGATTCGGGCCGGTGAGTTTCCGCTGTGGTCGTCGTTCGTGTGGCGCAACGAACTCGCGGACACGTTTGTCGAGACGGTCGCGGCGCCGTGGTTCGCGCGCGCCGCGAGCGGCACACCGGTGATGAACATGTGGTTGCGCGGGCTCGGCGCAAAGGTCGGCCGTGGCGCGTGGTGCGAAACCTATTGGCTACCAGAGGCGGATCTCGTCACGCTCGGTCCGGGCAGCACGGTCAACCGCGGCTGTGTCGTGCAGACCCACCTGTTCCACGACAGAATCATGCGGATGGACGAAGTGGTGCTCGAGCGCGGCGCAACTCTGGGCCCGCACGGTGTCGTGTTGCCGTCAGCCCGGCTCGGCGCCGGTGTGACGGTGGGGCCCGCATCGCTGGTGGTCCGTGGTGACTCGGTACCGAAATCGACTCGCTGGCAAGGCAATCCGATCAGACCCTGGGAGATCGCACGGGAGAAGAGCGGCAAGAAGGCCGCCGCGTGAAACGTGCCGCCAAGAAGCCGGCACCCCGCCAGGCTTCGACCGTCATCGATCCGTACCTGCCCAGGAGCGGCAATCGCGGCTATCGCGTGTCGCACTATGACCTGGCGCTGGAGTACAAGGTCGCGATCAATCGGCTGTCCGGATCGGCGACGATCACCACCGAAACGCTCGCCGCGTTGGAGGAATTCACCCTCGATTTCTCCGCTGCGATGACCGTGGCCAAGGTGCTGGTCAACGGCAAACGAGCCCAATTCAGTTGCCGGATGGGCAAATTGCGCGTCCGGCTGTCCACGAAGCTGGCATCCGGCGCGGCGATGAAAGTCGCCGTCAACTACCACGGTTCGCCGCGACCACTGCGATCCCTGTGGGGCGATATCGGATTCGAAGAGTTGACGGACGGCGCTCTGGTGGCCGGGCAACCCAACGGCGCCCCGTCGTGGTTCCCGTGTGACGATCATCCCAGCGCCAAGGCCTCCTATCGAATTCAGATCAGCGCCGACAACCCCTACCGGGTGGTCGCCAATGGCCGACTGGCGTCGCGGCGGCCGCGAGCCGGTCAGACCGTGTGGACCTACGAGCAACCCGAGCCAACGTCGACCTACCTGATCACATTGCAGATCGGGCAGTACGAGCTGATCCGGCTGGGTACCACGCCGGTGCAGATGCGGGCCGCGCTGCCGGAACGGCTCCGACGGAACTTCCACGAGGACTTCGGCCGTCAGCCCGAGATGATGGAGTTGTTCGTCGAACTGTTCGGTCCCTACCCGCTCGGGAACGGCTACACGGTCGTCGTGACCGACGACGACCTCGAAATACCCCTTGAGGCGCAAGGTATTTCGATCTTCGGCGCCAACCACTGCGACGGCACCAGGGCCAGCGAGCGGCTGATCGCCCACGAGCTGGCCCACCAGTGGTTCGGCAACTCCGTCACCGTCCGGCAGTGGCGCGACATCTGGCTGCACGAAGGATTCGCCTGCTACGCGGAGTGGTTGTGGTCGGAGCACAGCGGCGGCTCCAGTGCCGAGTATTGGGCGCGACATTACCTGGAGAAGCTGCACAGAGCGCCGCAAAATTTGTTGCTATCCGACCCCGGGGCGCGCGACATGTTCGACGACCGGGTCTACAAGCGGGGTGCGCTCACGCTGCACGCACTACGCGGACGGCTGGGTGACGAGAAGTTCTTTGCGCTGCTGAAGGATTGGACGACCCGCTACCGCCACAGCAACGCCGTCACCGATGACTTCACCGGACTTGCTGCGGAGTATTGCGACGAGCCGTTGGCGTCGTTGTGGGCCAATTGGCTCTACTCGACGGCGCTGCCCTGAGTTGCCGGCTCAGCCGGTGACGGCGTGCTGCGGCGCCACGTCGGCCGCCGGGTGACGCACCGCCCGTGAGCGGGTGAACACGACGGCCACCAGCGCGCCCACCGCGCCGACAGCGAACGCGCCCACGGTCGACCAGGCGCCATGTGCCAGCAGGAAAAACCCGAACACCGCGGAGACCGCCAGCAGTGCGCAGCGGACCTTCGTCCAGCGGGCCGGGCCGTCCAGTCGGGTGGCGACCAGCATCCCCAGCATCAGCGCGATGGCGTGTCCCACGTCGGTGAAATCCTCGCCCAGCGCCGCCGCCGCGAGGCCGACCGGAACCCAGAAGGCGATCCAGGCCGGGCGCAGTCGTCGCGGGATCGCGGACGCCAATGCGCCCAGCACCGCGACGGCGCCGTAACTGACCCCGACGTCGCTGGCGCGCGCTACCGACAGTGGCAGCCAGTGGAATTCGATGGCGGCGGTGAGCCCGACGGCAACCAGTAACGTCGCGCCGATATGGCCGGTGACGAACACGATGGCCAACCGTCCGCTGCGCCAGATGAGTTCGGCCAAGGCCAGCAGGCAGACGAAGCACGGCAGCCAGAAGTACATCGGACCGGCATCGGTGACGAACCCGCTCTCCAACAAGGTGGCGAGGTGGCCCTGGGCAAGGTTGTGCAGATTCGTGCTGGCCTGCGCGATGACATGCGCACGCGCACGCGGGCGGAGCTCGGCAAGCGCCAAGCTGACCCCGATCAGCACGGCCGCGTAGCCGAGCGTGATGCGCACGCGCGAGACCCGCGACAATATCTGCAATATCATCGCCATCTACTATGCCTGCGGACCGTCCTCATCCGGATTCTCAAAACCTGATAAGTCGCTAACAGTTTCCCTGGTCGACTTGAGTCGGTAGATCGCCAGATCAGGCGGTAGACCTGCGGGTTTACTGGTGAAAACGGTCCAGTGAACACGCTTCGCGGAGACCCCGAGTGTGACCAAGTCGTCTGTGTCTAGTTGGTCCAATGTGGCCCCTGAGATCATCACTCCACCACGGGTCGCGCGCTCCATCACCCGCGCGGCGACATTGACGTCGACGCCCAGCCAATCGGCGGCCAGCCGCTGCGGGCGCCCGGTGTGGATTCCAACCCGCATTCGAGGCTTGTAGCCATCGACGTCAACGGTCTTCAACGCCCGCTTGGCCTCCAGTACCGCCGCCACCGCGATACCCGGATCGTCGAACACCGCCATGGCGCCGTCACCCATCCGTTTGACGATGTGCCCGCCGGCATCCAGCAGCGGCGGTTCGATCGCGCGCGCCACCCGTCGCAGCAGCTTCAGCGTCTTGTCATCGCCGGCGTGCAGTGACCAGGTGGAGAAGCCCACCAGGTCGGTGAAGACGATCGTCACCTCTTCGTTGGCCGGGCGCCGCGACACCTTCTCGGTGAGCGCCTGCCACACCTGCAGCGCGCCCAGGCTGACTTCGCGGGACGCTCCGCCGCGTTCGCCCAGCAGCCGGCCTGCGGCCCGGGCGGCGGCGCGGGGACCGCCCTGGCCGGCCGTCGACAGTGGGTCGCCGAAGTCGGGATCGCCGGGCAGCCCACGGCGAGCCCGCCGAACCAGCGCGATCAGCGCGGGGCTCTGGTTCGTGCTGCGCAGCCAGTGCGCGGTTCCGCGCAGGGAGGTCGGCGAATGCTGTCGCATCGCAGGTGAATCCGGCGTGGTCACCGTTTGCTCGGACTCGCCGGACACTGGTTGGGGCCCGAGTTCCACAACGCTCAGACTAGGTGCATTTCGGAATGACCGGCAACGACCCTCGTCATGGTGTCCGCCACTGAGCGCGGCGAACCACCTGATCACGGCGGTGCGACGAGGGGGTCGACGCTCGGTAACACCACGCGCGACGCGCCCGTCGGATCGTAGACAACTAGCGTTGTCAACATTATCGTTGTCTGACCAGCCCCAACCGCACCAGGAGGCCGTGATGACAGTGACGTCAATGCCGCCCACGCAGCGCGGGCCGGCCGCGCCGGACGACGAGAGGCTGCCGTCGAGCTCTCCTCTTGGCCCCGATTCGCTGACCTGGAAGTACTTCGGCGACCTGCGGACCGGGATGATGGGCGTCTGGATCGGCGCGATCCAGAACATGTATCCCGAACTCGGCGCCGGCGTCGAGGAGCACTCGATTCTGTTGCGCGAGCCGCTGCAGCGGGTGGCCCGGTCGGTGTACCCGATCATGGGCGTCGTCTACGACGGCGGCCGGGCGGCTCAGACCGGCGAGCAGATCAAGCAGTACCACCACACGATCAAGGGCGTCGACGCCAGCGGTCGCCGCTACCACGCACTGAATCCCGAGACGTTCTACTGGGCGCACGCAACTTTTTTCATGCTGGTGATCAAGGTGGCCGAGTACTTCTGCGGCGGCCTCACCGACATCGAAAAGCGGCAGCTGTTCGACGAACACGTGCAGTGGTATCGGATGTATGGGATGAGCATGCGGCCGGTGCCGGCGTCGTGGGAGGACTTCCAGGTGTACTGGCAGCGTGTCTGTCGCGACGAGCTGGAGATCAACCAGGCCACTCTGGACATCTTCCAAATCCGGATTCCCAAGCCGAAATTCGTGCTGATGCCCACGCCGGTCTGGGACCAGTTGTTCAAACCGCTTGTGGCGGGCCAACGTTGGATCGCGGCCGGATTGTTCGAGCCGGCGGTCCGCGAAAAGGCCGGTATGCGCTGGACGCCCGGTGACGAGGTGGTGCTGCGGCTGTTCGGGAAGCTGGTCGAGCTCGCATTCCTCGCTGTTCCCGACGAGATCCGGCTTCATCCGCGGGCTTTGGCCGCGTACCGGCGGGCCTCCGATCAGACCCCGCTGGTCGAGGCGCCGAGCTTCATGGCCCCGCCGCCGGACCGCCGCGGGCTACCGATGCACTACTTCCCGCCCCGCAAATCCCTGTTCGAGCGGGCCGGTTCGCTGGTGCATACGACGTTCTCGCTGGCCGGACTGCGGCCGGCGAGGGGCCGCGGCAAGGCCGCCTGACGCCTAGCGCGGCATCCTGCGCCAGATGAACTGCGGCAGCAGCTTCATCACGCCGGCCACCGGTCCCAGCGACCACGGGATCCACACCGCCCGTCGGCCTTTGGCCAATGCTCGGGCGGTCGCGGCGGCCACCTGCGCCGGAGTGCTCGACAGCGGCGCCGGCGACATTCCCTCGGTCATCCGGCCGATCACGAAACCCGGCCGCACGAGCAGCAGGTGCACACCGGACCCGTGCAGCGCGTCGGCAAGCCCGCTCGCGAACCCGTCGAGGCCCGCCTTCGCCGACCCGTAAACATAGTTCGCCCGGCGCACCCGGTTGCCGGCGATCGACGAGAACACCACCAGCGACCCGTGACCGGCCTGCCGCATCGTTGCGGCCAGGTCGGTGAGCAGACTGACCTGCGCGACGTAGTCGGTGTGCACGACGGCCACCGCATGCGCGGCGTCAACCTCGGCGCGGCTCTGGTCGCCGAGAATGCCGAACGCCAGCACCGCGACGTCGATCGCGCCGTGCTCGGCGATCACCGAGGCCAGCAGCGGGCCGTGCGACGCGAGGTCGTCGGCGTCGAATTCGAGGGTGATCACGCGTGCGGCACCGGCGGAGTGGATGGCCGCGACCTCTCTGTCGAGCCGGTCGGCACGGCGAGCGGCCAGCACGATCGACGCGCCAGGGGCGAGCCGCACCGCGAGTTCCACGCCGATTTCGCTGCGGCCCCCGAGAATCAGGATCGTTTGCGCGCCCGTGTCATCCACGGCTGCGATTATCTCCTGCGCTAGCGTGAGCGGTGATGGCAAACCCCACAGCCCGGCTGACCAACGACGCGCTGGCGTTTCTCACCGAACGCCACCTCGCGATGTTGACCACGCTGCGCGCCGACAACTCGCCACACGTCGTCGCGGTCGGCTTCACCTTCGACCCGAAGACGCACATCGCCCGGGTGATCACCACCGGCGGTTCGCAGAAGGCCGTCAACGCCGATCGCGGTGGAGTCGCCGTCTTGAGTCAGGTCGACGGCGCGCGCTGGCTGTCGCTGGAAGGCCAGGCGAGCGTCAACGGCGACATCGATGCCGTGCGCGACGCCGAGTTGCGCTATGCGCAGCGATACCGCACGCCGCGGGAGAACCCGCGACGCGTGGTTATCGAGGTTCATGTCGAGCGCGTGCTGGGCTCCTCGGATCTGTTGACCCGCAAGGGCGAATAACCGCTAGACGAGCGTGGCGCCGGGCGCCCGAATCACCAGCGGTACCGCCGGGAAGTACGCCGCCATCTCCGGTCGCGACTTGGCCAACGCCGCGGTGCCGTAGCCACGGTGCCGGTAGTCCGGGTGAATCCAAATCCGAACGTGCACCTCGTGTCCGTTGAGTTCGCCGAACACCATGCCAACCTTCTCGTCGCCGTCGACCGCCACAAACCAGGCGGCCTCCTCAGCGTCGAAACGCTCTTGCGCCGAACGGATTTCGTCCTCGACCCCGGCCGCGGGCGCGCCCGAGCCGTCACCCTTGGCGCCAATCTCCTGGGTGCGCGCGGCGAAGATGTCGTGATCGGATTTGCCGGAGAACGCCCGCAGCGCCATCGTGTCGCCCGAGCTGGCCGGCCGGTCCTTGAACGTGAAACTCAAGATGTTGTTCAGGTCCTCGAGTTCGGCGGTGATGATCTTGCGCGAGTCTTTGGTCAGTTGATCGAACGACATGCCGATCACGGCTTCAGCACCCAGCCGTGAGGTGCCGAGCAACTCGACGATGCCGTCGACCGCGGACGGTCTGTCGTCGGCGTCCACGATCAGGTCCAGCACTTCGTGCCGTCGTTCCAGCGCGTTGATGAAGGCGTTGGTGATTTCTCGGCGGGCCGCGGCGCGGTCGTGATCGGTCATGATGTGAGCCTAATACTCAGGGCGGTCGCAGTGCTTGACTTGGTCGTGGCTAGACGTGCACCACGATCAGTTCGTGCGGACGGTGATTCACCGATTGAGCACCGTCTTCGGCCACCACCACGATGTCTTCGATGCGGGCCCCCCACTGGCCCGGAAAGTAGATCCCCGGTTCGACGGAAAACGCCATACCCGCCTGGAGCGGGAGATCGTTGCCCGCGACGATGTAGGGCTCCTCGTGCACCGAGAGCCCGATGCCGTGGCCGGTGCGGTGCACGAAGTACTCGGCAAGCCCCGCCTCGGCCAGCACGTCGCGGGCCGCGGCGTCCACCTGCTCCGCGGTCACCCCGGGACGCACCGCCTCGACGGCCGCCTGCTGCGCCCGCTGTAGAACTGAATACTGTTGCGCTACTTCGGGACTCGGCTCGCCGATGCTGTAGGTACGCGTCGAGTCGGAGTTGTACCCAGGCGCGTAAGGGCCGCCGATGTCCACGACCACGATGTCGCCCACCTGGATCTCGCGATCGGAGTATTCGTGATGCGGGTCGGCGCCGTGCGGGCCGGAGCCGACGATGACGAATGCCACCTCCGTATGCCCTTCGGCGACAATGGCTTCGGAGATGTCAGCGGCGACGTCGGCCTCGGTGCGGCCGGGCAGCAAGAAGTCCGGCACCCTGGCGTGCACCCGGTCGATGGCCGCGCCCGCCTTGCGCAGCGCGTCGATCTCGGCGGCGTCTTTGACCATCCGCAGTTCCCGTAGCACGTCGGTGGCCAGCACCGGCAGCCTGCCGAGGACGTCGGCCAGCGGCAGCAGGTGCAGCGCGGGCATCGAATCGGTGACCGCCGTCGCCGCCGGGACACCGCCGACTGCGGCGGCAACCAACGCGTAGGGGTCGTCGCCGTCGACCCAATCCCGAACCACCACACCGAGTTCGGCCACCGCGGACTCTTTCAGCGATGCCAGCTCCAGCCGCGGCACGACGAGCGTTGGGTCGCCGGAGATCGGCAACACCAGCGCGGTGAGTCGCTCGAAGGTCTGCGCCCGCGAGCCGACCAGATAGCGCAGGTCGTAGCCAGGCGTGATCACCAGACCGGCCAGGCCCGCCGTCGCGGTGGCATCGATCGCGGCCGCCAACCGGCGGCGGTAAACGTCGGCATCGAAGCGGTCAGAACTCATGCGTGCCAGGCTACTGGCAGGATGACGGGCATGCCCGCACCGCTGCTGCTGCTCGACGGCGCCAGCATGTGGTTTCGATCGTTCTTCGGCGTCCCGTCCTCGATCACCTCCCCCGACGGCCGTCCGGTCAACGCGGTCCGCGGTTTCCTCGACTCGGTGGCCACGGTGATCACCCGACATCAGCCCGGCCGGCTGGTGGTCTGCCTCGACCTGGACTGGCGCCCGCAATTCCGGGTCGATGCCATCCCGTCGTACAAGGCGCATCGAGTCGAGGAGGAAAACCCAAGCGGCCAAACCGATGTCGAGGAAGTGCCCGACGACTTGTCGCCACAGGTCGAGATGATCACCGAGATCCTCGACGCGTTCGGCATCTGCACCGGCGGCGCCGAGGGCTACGAGGCCGACGATGTGATCGGCACGCTCGCCGCGAAGGAGCGGCGTGATCCCGTGATCGTGGTCAGCGGCGACCGCGACCTGCTGCAGGTGGTCCGCGACGACCCGGTCGCGATCCGGGTGCTCTACCTCGGGCGCGGCTTGACCAATGCGACGCTGATGGGCCCGGCGGAGGTGGCCGAGAAATACGGCGTGCCTGCCGACCGGGCCGGCGAAGGCTATGCCGAGTTGGCGTTGCTGCGCGGTGACCCGTCTGACGGGCTGCCCGGCGTGCCCGGTGTCGGCGAGAAGACGGCGGCGACCCTGCTGGCGCAGCACGGTTCGCTGGCCGCGATTCTCGACGCCGTCAACGATCCGAAATCCGGACTGGCCAAAGGGGTTCGGGCGAAGCTACGTGCGGCGGCCGACTACATCGAGGTGGCCGGACCGGTGGTGCAGGTGGCCAAAGACGCGCCGGTGACGTTCTCGACGGCCACCGATGCCCTGCCACTGGTGGCGGCCGACCCGCCGCGCGTCGCCGAACTGGCGACACAACTGGGAGTCGGCTCGTCGATCGCCCGCTTACAGAAAGCGCTCGACGCGCTGCCCGGGTCGTGACCTACTTGGGCCGACCCACCTCGTAGGTGCCCTTGCTGTCCTGGAACGTCACGGTCACCGACCGCTTTGTGCCATCGATGCTGACGTCGCAATCGAAGCTCTGGCCCTTCTTGACGGTCGGGTTCTGACCGTTGTTGCACTTGACGTCCTTGACGTTTTTCGCGCCGTAGCCGTTGGTGCTGTCGGTGAGCACCTGCTGCACGCCGGCCTGCGCCTTACTCACGTCGAGCTGGGTGGTCACGAAGAAGCCAGGCGCCCAGAAGCCGAGCACCAGGATCACCGCGACGACGACGGCGGCCAGCACACCGGCGATCGTGCCGACGGTCTTCTTCGAGCGCTTCGGGCCGGCCGGGGGCTGTCCGTAGGGTCCCTGGTACTGGCCGTACTGGCCGGGCTGCTGCGGGTACTGGCCCGGCTGGCCGTACTGCCCTGGTTGACCGTATTGACCAGTCTGGCCGGGCTGGGCGTACTGGCCGGGCTGACCGTAGGCGGCGGTCTGGCCCGGCTGGGTGTACTGACCCTGCTGCGGGTAGCCCTGCGGGTACTGCGCAGGCGGGTAGTACTGAGTCGGCGGCTGCTGGTACTGGCCGTATTCGGTGGGCGTGTAGGCCGGCGCTTGCCAGGTCTGCGGCTCGCCGCCGGAGGGCTGCCAGCTCTGCTCACCGCCGGATTGCTGCCACGGGGAGGCCTGTTGAGTGTGCTCCTCGCCGGATTGCTGACCTTCACCCTGAGGCGGCTGCCACCCCTGCGTCGGGTCGGATCCCTGCGGTCCGCTCATCGTGTCCCAGTCCTCCTGATCGCAATCCTCGCGTCGGTCGCCGTAGGCAACCGTAACCTCGGCTCAGCCTACCCGGCATCAACTGCCACGACGCCGCGCCGAATCGCATCGATCGCGTGCTTGGCGGCGGCCCGCAGTTCCGGCTGCGGGGCGGCGTTGCGGACCTGGTCGAGCAGGTCAAGCACCTGTCGGCACCAGCGGACGAAATCGCCCGGCGACAGCGCCGACCCGGTGCCCTCGGCGTCGGCGGCGGCCAGCGCAGTGACCAGGTCGCCGTTGCTGGCCCAGCGGTAGATGGCCGCGACGAAGCCATCGTCGGGCTCGCGGGTCGGCGCGATGTGGTGATGGTGCTCGTCGGCACGCAGCTTCGCCGATAGCCGTCGGGTCTGGTTCAGCGCCTGGCGCAACCGCGGCGTCGGGATCTGCTCGTGGCGCGGCGCCCCCGGCCCGTCGCCGCCGCGCGTCTCGAAGAGCACCGCTGACAACACGCCGGCCAACTCGGCGTCCTTGAGTCCCGTCCAGGCGTCAGTGCGCAGACACTCGGCCACCAGAAGATCGCTCTCGCTGTAAATCCGGGCCAGCAGCCGGCCGTCGTCCGTCACCGTGGGGGTGCCGTCCTCGAGGGCGATGAATCCGCGCTCGGTGAGCAGCCCGACAATCTTGTCGAACGTGCGGGCCAGCGAGTTGGTGGCAGCCGCAACCTTCTTCTCCAGTGCCGCGTTGTCGCGTTCCATCCGCAGGTAGCTCTCGGCGACCCGCATCCGGCTCTCGCGGTCAGCGTCGCGGTGCCCCGGGTGGCGACGCATCTTCTCCCGTAACGCCGCCAATTCCGGGTCGGCGTCCCGGGTTTCGGCGCGTGCGCCGCGACGGTTTCCAGATGCCGATATGCCGGCGGCTGCCGATCGCAGCGCCGACGCGAGGTCGCGGCGAACCCGCGGCTGCCGGTGCTCGATGCGCTTCGGCAACGTCATCGACCCGACCGGCGCCGACTCCCCGGAATAGTCGGCCGAGGAAATCCTTCCAGCCCAACGGTTTTCGGTGAGCACCAGCGGTCGCGGGTCGGAGTCGTCGCGGGCCGGCTCCAGGACAACGGCCAACCCGCCCCGCCGGCCCTGGGTGAGCGTGATGATGTCGCCCTTGCGCAGGGCCGACAGCGCATCGTTGGTGGCCTGGCGGCGCTGCAGCCGCGAGGCCCTCGCCTGGGCGCGTTCGAGCTGGCTGATCTCATCGCGCAGCCGGGCGTATTCGAGGATCGGCGCGTCCTTGCCGCCGAGTTCCGCGGCCAGCCCGTCGAGCATCTGCTCACCGCGCTCGACACCGCGGACCAGGCTGACGACCGACCGGTCGGCCTGGAACTGCGCGAAGGACTGCTCCAGCAGCCGGTGCGCCTGCTCGGTGCCCACCCGGCTCACCAGGTTGATCGTCATGTTGTACGACGGCGCAAAGGAACTGCGCAGCGGGAAGGTCCGGGTCGACGCCAGCCCGGCGACCTCGGCGGGCTCGGTGGTTTCCTCGCCCGGATGCCACAGCACGACGGCGTGGCCCTCGACGTCGATGCCCCGGCGGCCGGCCCGCCCGGTCAGCTGGGTGTACTCGCCGGGCGTCAGCGGCAGATGCTGTTCGCCGTTGAATTTCACCAGCCGCTCCAGCACGACGGTTCGGGCCGGCATGTTGATGCCCAAAGCCAGTGTCTCCGTGGCGAAGACGGCGCGGATCAGACCGGCGGCGAACAGCTCCTCGACCGTGTGCCGGAACACCGGTAACAGGCCGGCGTGGTGGGCGGCGATGCCGCGCATCAGCGCCTCGCGCCATTCGTAATAGCCGAGCACATCGAGGTCGGAGTCGTCGAGGTCGCCGCAGCGGTGGTCGATCACCTCGGCGATCTGCGCCCGCTCCTCCTCGGTGGTCAGCCGCAGCGACGACCGCAGGCACTGTTGCACCGCGGCGTCGCAGCCGACGCGGGAGAAGATGAACGTGATCGCGGGCAGCAGGCCGTCGGCGTCGAGCATCTTGATGACGTCGGGGCGTGACGGCGGGCGGTAGAAACCGCGGTGGTCGGAGCGACCCGACCCTCCCCTGCCGCCGCCCCCGCGACGTGGGCCTCGCCAGTCGGACAACCGGTCGGCCTCGCGTCGATGCGCGATGTGGCGCAACAGGTTTGGGTCGACGATCGCGTGTCGGCGGTCGCCTGGCTCGTGGGCGTCATAGTCGAACAGGTCGAATAGCCGCTTGCCGACCAGCATGTGCTGCCACAGCGGAACCGGGCGGTGGTCGTCGACGACGACGGTCGTGTCGCCGCGCACGGTCTGGATCCAACCGCCGAACTCTTCGGCGTTGCTCACCGTCGCCGACAGGCTGACCAGCCGCACGTCACCGGGCAGGTGCAGGATGACCTCCTCCCACACCGCGCCGCGCATCCGGTCGGCGAGGAAGTGCACCTCGTCCATCACCACGTACGAAAGTCCTCGCAGTGCAGGCGAATCCGCGTAGAGCATGTTGCGCAGCACCTCGGTGGTCATCACTACCACCGGGGCGTCGGCGTTGACAGACAGGTCACCCGTGAGCAAGCCGATCTGCTCCTTGCCGTACCGGGCCACGAAGTCGCTGTGCTTCTGATTGCTCAGCGCCTTGATCGGTGTGGTGTAAAAGCACTTACCGCCCGATGCCAGCGCCAGATGCACCGCGAACTCGCCGACGATCGTCTTACCCGCCCCAGTCGGGGCGCACACCAGAACACCGTGCCCGCTCTCCAGAGCCGCGCACGCCTTGCGCTGGAACGGGTCGAGCTCGAACGCCAATTCGGCTGAGAACCGGGCTAATTCGCCCGTCATCGCGTCAGGTGATGTCGTCATGGGGTCCCGCGATGCTCGACGGCGCTCCGACCGTGGACGGTGCGTCGACCGGAGACGGCGGCTCGATGACCGAAGCTTCGTCATCGTCGAGCGCGGTCAGCGCCTCGCGCTTGGCTTTGCGTTTGTCGTGGATCCGGGAGATCTGGATGGCCAGTTCCAGCAGCAACGTCAGCGCCAGCCCCAACGCGGTCATCGAGAACGGGTCGGAGCCGGGCGTGAAAACGGCGGCGAAGACGAACATCGCGAAGATCAGGCCCCGCCGCCACGCCTTCAGCCGCTCGTAGGGCAGCACGCCGACGAAGTTGAGCATCACGACCAGCAGCGGGAATTCGAAGCTGACCCCGAACACCAGCAGCAAGTTGATCAGGAAGCCGAAGTACCGATCGCCGGACAGTGCGGTGACCTGAACGTCGCTGCCGACGGTCAGCAGGAATTGCAGGGCTTTCGCCAGCACGAGGTAGGCCAGTACCGCGCCGGTGACGAACAACAGCGCGGCGGGCACCACGAACGCGACCGCGAAGCGCTTTTCCTTCTTGTACAACCCGGGAGTGATGAACGCCCAGAGCTGGTACAGCCACATCGGGCAGGCCATCACCACGCCGGCCGTCAGCGCGACTTTCAGCCGCAGCATGAACTGCTCGAACGGGGCGGTGGCCAGCAATCGGCAGTGACCGTTGGCGATGTCCGCCCGCGCGGACGACGGCAGCGCGCAATACGGGTGGCGCAACCACTCGCCCAGACTCTCCAGACCGAATAGCGAATGCGAGTACCAGACGAATCCGATCGCTGTGGTCAGGGTGATGGTGACCAGCGACACCAGCAGCCGGGTGCGCAGCTCGGTGAGATGGGCCACGAGCGACATCGTCGCGTCGGGGTTGACGCGGCTGCGACGGGCACGCGGGTCCAGCCGCCTGAATAAACCGGTGGTGCGCACAGTGAAGTGGCGCTCGGGCGCCGTGGCCGCGAGGCGCGGTTAGGCCGAGCGACCGTCAGCCGCGGGCGGTTCGACCCGCTCGGAGTGCACCGGCTGTGCCGGCGCGGCTTGAGTGGCGGACGCTTCGGGCTTGTTGTCACTGTTCAGTTCGCGCACCTCGGCCTTGAAGACCCGCAACGACTTGCCCAATGAGCGGGCGGCGTCGGGAAGCCGCTTGGCGCCGAACAGAACAATCACCAGGACCGCGATGATAGCCAGGTGACCCGGAGTCAGAGCGTTCACTTGTGTTTACCTCCAGATGTCTCCACGATGCTACCGCAGCCACGGTTCGATCAGCTGGACCGCGCCGCCGCCTGGTAGGCCTCGAGTCCCGCCGCAGCGTCACCGGCCACCCGGGCCGCCAGCGAGTCCGGCGCCAGCACGCGCACCGCGGAGCCCAGTCCCAGCACTTGACGGGCCATCCAGTCTTCGGAGGCATACGTCATTGCCGCCTCGCAGTAGCCGTCGGGCAGCTCCTTCAGCAGGCGCATCGGGTAGTACTCGAACATCCACGAGGCCTGCGGCGACAGCTGTAACGTCGCTGACGGCAGCGCCGGGTCGGCGTCGAACAGCGAGGTGTCCGGCGGCGCCGCAAGCGCGGGTTCCGGTGGCGCAGAAGGTTCGTCGAGCATGGCGGCCTCGACGATGCGGTCGAAGCGGAACAACCGCACGCCCTCGGCCTCCCGCGACCATGCCTCCAGATAGCTCTGGTCGCCGACGAGCACGATCCGGATCGGGTCGACGATCCGGGTGGCGAGGGTGTCGTGTGAGGCGGCGTAGTAGTCGATGCTCAACGCCTTGTTGTCGCGGACCGCGGCCCGTACCGCGGCGGCCGACGCGCTCTCGGCCGCTGCCGGTTCGTCGACCGCGGTGACCTCGTGGCCGTGCCCGGCCGCCCCGGCCGCCGCCTCGATCTTGGCGATGGCGCTGCGTGCCGCCTCGGGGTCGACGAGGCCCGGGATGTCGACGAGCGCGCGCAGCGCGACCAGCAGTCCGGTCGCCTCCGGCGAGGTGAGCTTCAGCGGGGTGTCCATTCCCGCGGAGAACGTCACCTCGATGGTGTCGCCGGTGAATTCGAAGTCGATCAGGTCGCCGGGCCCGTAACCGGGCAGGCCGCACAGCCACAGCTGGTCGAGATCGTCCCCCAACTGCCTGACCGAGACGCCGAGGTCAGCTGCGGCCTGGGCGCGGGTGACCCGCGGGTTGACCTGGAAGTACGGCACCATGTTCAGCAGCCGCACCAGGCGCGTCGAAACCGGCGTCATCGGCCCTCCTCGATGTGGGCGCGCAACAGGCCCACGACCTCGTCGCGTAGCGATTCCGGTTCCAGCACGACTGCGTCGGCGGCGTAGCCGGCGATGTCGCGGGCCAGTTGGCCGGTTGAGCCGATCTCGAGTTCGATGACGTCACCGTCGCGGCCGTTGAGCTGCCGCGCACTGAGCGACGTTCCGGCGCGCCGCAGCGCGGTGGCCTTCCCGTCGGCAACCCAGACCTGGGCACGGACGCCGGTGGGCGGGTCGCCGACGACCTTGGCGACGATGTCGCGCAGGTCGACGTCGGTGGGGCTGGCGACCGCGCCTGCCGGGCCAATCGGTGTCACCCCGGCGCCGATCCGGGACAGCCGGAATGTCCGGGTGGCGTCGCGGTCGCGGTCGTGCCCGACGAGATACCAGCGCCCCTTCTCGGTCACCACTCCCCACGGCTCGACGGTCCGCGTGGTGTAGGGCTCGGTACGCGACGGCCGATGCGGGAACTGCACGGCCCGCCCGGCGGTGACCGCCGACAACAGCGCGTTGAGCACGTCCTCGGAGCCGCGCAGGCCAACGCTGCCGGCCGGTGATGCGATGGCGATCGGCGCGTCCGGGTCGACGTCGACCCCGGCGGCACGCAGCTTCAGCAGCGCGCCCTGGGTGGCGGTGATCAGCTCGGGCGACTCCCACAGCTGGGTGGCCACCGCAACCGCGGCGGCCTCGTCGCCGGTCAGCGCTACGGCCGGCAGCGCGTAGGCGTCGCGGTTGATCCGGTAGCCCTCGACCGGGTCGTGGGACGACACTCGGCCCGTTTCCAACGGGATGCCCAGATCGCGCAATTCGTTCTTGTCGCGCTCGAACATCCGGGAGAACGCTTCATCGCTGGCGCTGTCCGCATAGCCGTACACGCTGGAGCGGATCTTCTCCGCGGTGATGTAGCTATTGGTGGACAGCAGTGCGATGACGAGATTCATCAACCGCTCGACTTTGGAAACCGCCACTCACACCACCCTAGTTGCCGGACACTCACCCGCGTCGTCACCCACGGGGCCCCGTCACATGCTGGCGATCAGCCTCTTGACCCGCTCGTCCACGGACCGGAACGGGTCCTTGCACAGCACGGTCCGCTGAGCCTGGTCGTTGAGCTTGAGGTGCACCCAGTCGACGGTGAAGTCGCGGCCTGCCGCCTGGGCGGCGCTGATGAACTCACCGCGTAGCCGCGCGCGGGTGGTCTGCGGCGGCTGGTCGACGGCGGCGTCGATCTCCTCGTCGGTGGTGATGCGGGCCGCCAAGCCCTTGCGCTGCAGCAGGTCGAAGACGCCGCGGCCACGTTTGATGTCGTGATAGGCCAGGTCGAGCTGGGCGATCTTCGCGTCGGACAGCTCCATGTCATAGCGGTCCTGGTAGCGCTGGAACAGCTTGCGCTTGATCACCCAGTCGATCTCGGTGTCGACCTTGGCGAAATCCTGGCTTTCGACGGCGTCGAGCTGCCGGCCCCAGAGGTCGACGACCTGCTCGATCTGGGCATTGGGTTCGCGGGTCTGCAGATGTTCGACGGCGCGCGCGTAGTACTCGCGCTGGATATCCAGTGCGCTGGCCTGACGCCCGCCCGCCAGTCGCACTGGCCGCCGGCCCGTGACGTCGTGGCTGACCTCGCGGATGGCGCGGATCGGGTTGTCGAGCGAGAAGTCACGGAATGCCACACCCGCTTCGATCATCTCCAGCACCAGCGCTGCGGTGCCCACCTTGAGCATCGTGGTGGACTCGCACATGTTGGAGTCGCCCACGATAACGTGCAGGCGCCGGTACTTCTCGGCGTCGGCGTGTGGCTCGTCGCGGGTGTTGATGATCGGACGGCTCCGGGTGGTGGCCGAGGAGACGCCCTCCCAGATGTGCTCGGCGCGCTGCGACAGGCAGAACGTCGCGGCCTTCGGGGTCTGCAGCACCTTCCCTGCGCCACAGATCAGCTGGCGGGTGACCAGGAACGGCAGCAGCACGTCGGAGATCCGGGAGAATTCACCGGCCCGCACGATCAGGTAGTTCTCGTGACAGCCGTAGGAGTTGCCCGCCGAGTCGGTGTTGTTCTTGAACAGGTAGATGTCGCCGCCTATACCCTCATCGGCCAGCCGCTGCTCGGCGTCGATCAGCAGGTCTTCGAGCACCCGTTCGCCGGCGCGGTCATGGGTGACCAACTGGATCAGACTGTCGCACTCGGCGGTGGCGTACTCGGGATGGCTGCCCACGTCGAGGTAGAGCCGGGCGCCGTTGCGCAGGAAAACGTTGGAGCTGCGACCCCACGAGACCACCCGTCGGAACAGGTAGCGGGCCACTTCGTCCGGCGACAAGCGGCGGTGTCCGTGAAATGTGCAGGTGACACCGAATTCGGTTTCGATGCCCATGATTCGTCGCTGCACAATTCGAGCCTACTTGCTGAACGCGCAACTGGTGTGGAACCCCCGCCGACGGGATGGCGCTCGCGACGAAAGCGCCTGCTGTCGAGGCGGGTTCACGACTTGGCGGGCTCGGGCGCCTCGCCGAATCGGCTCAGCGCCAGCGCGGCCAGGACGGCGATCACGAATCCGGTCTCCACCATCCAGCCCATGCCCGGACGGGTCCGATCGCCCAGCCAAGCCACCCCGACCAGGGCGGGGCCGACCGTCTCGCCGACCACCATCCCCGCGACCGCAGTGGTCACCGAACCGCGAGTCAACGCGGAGGTGAGTAACAAAAACCCAGCCGCTCCCCCGGCCACCAGCGCGTACACGGCCGGATTCGTCCAAAAGGTGGCCTCGGTGAAGTCGATCGAATCGACCAACCGGACCGCGATCTCGACGACGCCGAAACCCGCGCCCGCCCCGAACCCCAACACCAGCGCCCGGGACCGGTCGCCTAATCGGCCCGCGACCGCGCCGGCCGCGAACACCACGGCAACGATCACCAACAGCGCCCAGCCCAGCCCGGCCGGCCCTCGGCTGTCACCCTCGGGCCCGGCGGCGAAGCCGAGCATCGCCAGGCTTCCGCACACCACCGCCACCGCGGCCCACTCCGTCGCTGCCAACCGGGTCGACAGCAGCCAAGCGGCCACGATCGCGGTGACCGCCAGCGACGCCGCGATCGCCGCGGCGACGACGTAGATCGGAACCAGCTTGAGCGCCGCTATCTGCAGCAGAAAACCCGCGCCGTCCAGAGCGATACCCAGCAGATACCGCCATTGCCGCAGCGCCCGCAGCACCAAGGCAGGGTCGACACCGGAATCGCTTGTGCCGGTGTCGACTTCGCGGGTGGCTGCCGCCTGCAACACCGTCGCTGTGCCGTAACAAACCGAACAGCCGAGCGCGAGCAGCAAGCCGATCAGCAAGGGACAGCGCCTATTTCGTCGATTTCTCCGCCGAGTCGTCCGTCGACCCGGAGCCATTGCGTTCGGGCACCAGATGATCCAACGCCGGGCCGGTGATGCGACGGAACGCCCGCCGGGGCCGGTTGGCGTCGAGGATGGCGACCTCCAAGTTCGACACCCCGAGCGGCGGTTGGTCGTTGTTCGGGCCCTCGGCGCGGCCCGCTTCCAGAGCCTCGACCGCGATGTGCACCGCATCGGCCAGGTTGGCGTTCTCGGCGTAGGAGTCCTTGAGCGCGGTGATGATCGGCTCGGTCGTGCCGCCCATCACCACGTAATGCGGCTCGTCGGCGATCGATCCGTCGTAGGTAATCCGGTACAGCTCAGGCGCTTTGGTCTCGCCGTGGTGAGCGACCTCGGCGACGCACAGCTCGACCTCGTACGGCTTGGCCTGCTCGGTGAAGATCGTGCCCAGCGTCTGCGCGTACACGTTGGCCAACTGCCGGCCGGTCACGTCGCGGCGGTCGTAGGCGTAGCCGCGGGTGTCGGCGAACTGGATTCCGCCGCGGCGCAGGTTGTCGAATTCGTTGAACCGGCCCACGGCCGCGAAGCCGACACGGTCGTAGAGCTCGCTGATCTTCTGCAGCGAGCGTGACGGGTTCTCCGCGACGAACAGCACGCCACCGGAGTACGTCAAGGCAACCACGCTGCGGCCACGGGCAATGCCCTTGCGGGCGAGCTCGCTGCGCTCCCGCATCGCCTGCTCGGGCGAGATGAAATACGGAAAACTCATGAGTCACTTCCCGCACGATCGGCGTCCGGCCCGAAAGTATCTGCACGGGAACGTTTCTTGATCACTTCCCGGGCCAGCTCGGCGATCCGTTGCTCGGCGACGTTGATGGCGCCGTCGGCACCGATCGTGACGGCGGTAGGGAAAATCCCGCGGACCAGGTCCGGCCCACCGGTGGCCGAGTCGTCGTCGGCCGCGTCGTAAAGCGCTTCCACGGCGACCCGCAGCGCCGAATCCGCATCCGTCACTTGCGAATACAACTTCTTGACCGACGATTTGGCGAAGATCGAACCCGAACCGACCGACTGATAGCCCTCCTCTTCGAGGTTCCAGCCGCCGGCCGCGTCGAAGGACACGATGCGGCCCGCCTTCTCCGGTTGGGGGTCGTCGATGTCGAACCCGACCAGCAGTGGCAGCGCCACCAAGCCCTGCATGGCCGCGGCGAGGTTGCCGCGCACCATGATTGCGAGCCGGTTCACCTTGCCGGCGAACGTAAGCGGCACGCCTTCGAGCTTCTCGTAGTGCTCGAGTTCGACGGCGTAGAGGCGGGCGAACTCGACCGCGATGGCCGCGGTGCCGGCGATCCCTGTCGCGGTGTAGTCGTCGGTGATGTACACCTTCTGCACGTCACGCCCGGCGATCATGTTGCCCTGCGTCGAGCGCCGATCGCCGGCCAACAGAACGCCGCCCGGGTACTTCAGCGCGACGATCGTGGTGCCGTGCGGCAGCGCGGAACTCGGCGTGATGGCGTCGCCGCCACCGAAGGTCACGGGGAGCAGTTCCGGCGCCTCGCGGCGCAAATAATCAGAGAAAGAAGAAAGGCCGCCGGAGGCGGATCCGGGAAGAGCAGAATTTGTGGCCAGTCGATCGCGGTTAGGCCAGGTCACTGTCCGCCCTTTTGGACGTATGCGCGGACGAAGTCTTCGGCGTTCTCTTCCAGAACATCGTCGATCTCATCCAGCAGATCGTCGGTTTCTTCGGTCAGCTTTTCGCGACGCTCCTGGCCCGCGGCCGTGCTGGCGGTGGGGTCGTCGTCATCGCCGCCGCCACCACCGCGCTTGGTCTGCTCCTGGGCCATCACTGCCTCCTGCATCGTCATCGGCTGTGTAACGCGCCGTTGGTTTCTCCACCCTACCGGTCAATAGCGTCAATGCTCAGGTGAAATCCCTGTGTCCGAGCCGTCAGGTGGTGAGCTGTTCGACCAGCTCGACGGCACTGTCCACCGAGTCCAGCAGCGCCCCCACGTGCGCTTTGCTGCCCCGCAATGGCTCCAGCGTCGGGATCCGGACCAGCGAATCACCGCCGAGATCGAAGATCACCGAGTCCCAACTGGCCGCGGCGATGTCCGCGCCGAAGCGGCGCAGGCATTCCCCGCGGAAGTACGCGCGGGTGTCGGTTGGCGGGTTCTCCACCGCATCGATCACCTGCTGTTCGGTGACGAGACGCTTCATCGAGCCCCGCGCGACCAGCCGGTTGTAGAGCCCCTTGTCCAACCGGACATCGGAATACTGCAGATCGACCAGATGCAGCCGCGGTGCCGACCAGCTCAGGTTCTCGCGGTGCCGGAATCCCTCGAGCAGGCGCAGCTTCGCGGGCCAGTCCAGCAGCTCGGCGCATTCCATCGGATCGCGCTCGAGCAGGTCGAGCACGTGGGCCCACGTCTCCATCACGTAGTTCGCGCGGGGGTCCGGGTCGCGACTCTCGATCAGCTTCGCCGCCCGGTCGAGGTAAATCCGTTGCAGCGCAAGGGCAGTCAGCTCACGACCATCTGCCAGGGCGACGGTCGCGCGAAGCGACGGGTCGCGGCTGATCGCGTGTACGGCGTGCACCGGACGCGCCAGCGCCAGGTCGCTGAGGTCGATTCCGTGGGCGGGGCCGTCTTCGATCAGGTCGAGGGCCAGCGCGGTGGTGCCGAGTTTGAGAAACGTCGACGTCTCGGACAGGTTGGCGTCACCGATGATGACGTGCAGCCGCCGATAGCGGTCGGCGTCCGCATGCGGCTCGTCGCGGGTGTTGATGATCCCACGCTTGAGCGTGGTCTCCAGCCCGACCTCGACCTCGATGTAGTCGGAGCGTTGCGAAAGCTGGAAACCCGCCTCGTCGCCGGACGGGCCGATGCCGACACGACCCGACCCCGTGACGACCTGGCGGGACACCAGGAAGGGGGTCAGGCCGGCGATGACGGCCGAGAACGGGGTCTGACGGCTCATCAGGTAATTCTCGTGAGAGCCGTAGGAGGCGCCCTTGTTGTCGATGTTGTTCTTGTAGAGCTGCAGTTTGGCGGCCCCGGGGACGCTGGCGACGTGCCGCGCGGCGGCCTCCATCACACGCTCGCCGGCCTTGTCCCAGATCACCGCGTCCAGCGGGTCGGTGCACTCAGGCGCCGAATACTCGGGGTGGGCATGGTCGACGTAGAGGCGCGCGCCGTTGGTCAGAATCATGTTGGCGGCACCGACCTCGTCGGCGTCCACCACCGGCGGCGGGCCGGCCGAGCGGCTGAGGTCGAAACCGCGGGCGTCGCGCAGCGGCGATTCCACCTCGTAGTCCCAGCGGGTGCGCTTGGCGCGCTGGATCCCGGCGGCGGCCGCATAGGCCAGCACTGCCTGCGTCGAAGTCAGGATCGGGTTGGCGGTCGGGTCAGACGGCGAGGAGATGCCGTATTCGACCTCCGTTCCGATAATTCGTTGCATCCCCCGAGCTTAGGCGTGATGCATTCGGACTCCGCGGCGCGGTGCGGCGCCGGTGCGTTTCGGGCTTGCCCTGCTGAGTATCGGTTCCCGCGCTACGTCGTCGTTTAGGTTATCGTCGGCATAACCGGGCGCGTGGAGGTGTGATTGATTGAGCCGGCGCAGAACACACGAACCGTCCCGGCAAGCCGCCGCGACTTTCCCCCTGCTTTAGCTCATCGCGGACTTTCACTGCTGCTGATCGAGGACGACCGCGCCGACGCGGTGTTGGTGGAGGAACTGATCGCAGACTCGGCCGTCGATATTCGGGTGCAGTGGGCGCCGTCGATGGCCCAGGCCGCGGAGGTCTTCGCGCGCGAGCGCCCGGATTGCGTGCTCCTGGACCTGCATCTCCCCGATGCCGCCGGATTCGAGGGCATCACTCGTATCGCCGGGTGGGATGGCACGCTTCCGGTTGTCGTGCTGACGGGGTTGCACGACGACCAGTTCGGGGTGTCGGCGGTCGCCAGCGGTGCGCAGGACTATCTGGTCAAGGGGCAGGTCGAGCCCGATATGCTGCGTCGAACTTTGCTATACGCGATCGAACGCAAGCGCGCCGAGCTCATTTCGGCGGATCTGTTGGCAAGTAACTTGCGGGCCCAGGAAAATGCGCGGCTGGAGCGAGGACTGCTGCCCTCCCCGTTGCTCCTCGATGACGCCGAAGTCGACATCGTGACCAGATACCGCCCCAGTCGCGCGAGCGCGTTGCTGGGCGGAGATTTTTACGACGTCGTACAGACGCCGGACCGGACTGTGCACATCGTGATCGGCGATGTGGCCGGGCATGGACCTGACGAGGCGGCGTTGGGGGTCGCGTTACGGATCGCTTGGCGGACATTGACATTCAGTGGCATCCACGGCTCTGATGCGATGGGGCAGTTAGAGCGGATTCTTCATGCTGAAGGCGCCATTGCCGGGACTTTCGCGACGATGCTGAGCTTGGCAGTCGATCTCGACAGCCCTCGAGTCAACGTGGTCCGCGCCGGCCATCCCGGGATGCTGGTCCATGGGCCGGGCACCGTGGATTGGTGTGAGCCCTCCGGTGGCCCCGCTTTGGGCCTGGGCGGCGCGCGCTGGCCGCAGCACGTGATCGACCTCAGCACGGGCAGTGGCCTGGTACTGCTGACCGACGGATTATTCGAGTGCCATTCTGGCCGCGGTACCGACCGCCTCGGCGAGAACGGTCTACTCGAGCTGGCCCGACCACTGGCCGCTTTACCCGGCTCGGCGTTCGTCGACACGCTCATCGACCAGGCCGAGGCTCTGGCTCAGTCCAATGGCGGTTTCAGTGACGACGTCGCGGTAGTACGGGTAGAACGCAGCATCGTGTGACGCACGGATCGACGGTGCACGAGAACACCCCTTCGCAAGGCGCACAGCTGGTTTCACGTTTGACGGTTGCCGGCTGGCAGACCCTGGTGTTATCGGTGATGGGAACAGCGCTGCTGGCCGGCGCCTTGATCGGCGCGGCATTGATGAATCGCACCAATGTCCTGACTCGCGAGTTGACGGACCAAATCCAGCCCGCCCGCGTCTCGGCGTATCAATTGCAGGGCGCGCTGCGCGACCAGGAGACTGCCTTGCGCGGCTACGTCATTGCCGCTGACCGTCAGTTTCTCAAACCTTATGTCGATGGGCAACGCGTCGAACACGAGGCGGCCTCAGACGTCACCGCGCAACTTCATCACCGCGGGGACCTGATCGCCGATCTGATCGCGATCGAGGAAGCCGGTACCGCCTGGCGTGAGACCTACGCCGAGCCGCTGATCGACAGCGTGATCCCAGGCAGGCCAAATGTGATCGATTCCGGGACCGCTGATCGCGGCAAGGCCAAGTTCGACCAGATTAGGGCCCTGTTCACCACTCAGAATGCCCACCTAGCGGCTGCGCAGACGCTGGCCGTCAACGAGCTGGACGCGATGCGCCGCTGGCGTGACCGGGTCCTGGTCGGCGCGGCGGTGGTATTCGTTGCCGGATCAATCCTGCTGGGGTTTCTGATGCACCGCGTGGTGAGCCGCCCGTTGGCGGCGCTGACCGCGTCATGTCGGCGAATCGCCCGGGGCAACTTCGGCGAAAGCATCGCCATGTGGGGGGCCAAAGACATTCGAGCGATTGCCGGTGACGTCGACAACATGCGCGGGCGGATCGTCAGCGAACTGGAACGGTCTCGTCTGGACGGGGCTCGCCTGGCGGAACAAGCGGTCGCTCTCGACGAGCAGGCCGGCGAGCTACGGCGATCCAACTCCGATCTCGAACAGTTCGCGTATGTCGCCTCCCATGATCTGCAGGAGCCGCTGCGCAAAGTCGCGTCATTCTGCCAATTGCTGGAGCAGCGCTACGCCGACGTGCTGGACGAGCGAGGGGTCGAATACATCGGCTTCGCGGTTGACGGTGCCAAACGCATGCAGGTGCTGATCAACGATCTGCTCACCTTTTCCCGAGTCGGTCGGCTGAGGTCCACCCACCACATCGCCGACCTCGACACCACTCTGGACGCCGCAGCACGCAACCTGGCGGTGGCGATCGAGGAATCCGGGGCGGAGCTCGTTCGCGGGGACCGACCGCTTCCCGAGGTCGTCGGCGACCCCACGCTTCTCACGATGTTGTGGCAGAACTTGATCGGCAACGCCGTCAAGTTCCGGCATGAGCATCGCGCACCTCGGGTCGAAATCGACTGCGAATCAGGCGTCGGCGATCAAGAGGGCCTGTGGGTGGTCACCGTCACGGACAACGGCATCGGCATTCCACCCGAGTTCGTCGAGAAGGTGTTTGTGATCTTCCAGCGTTTGCATGGCCGAGACACCTACACCGGAACAGGTATCGGGCTGGCTATCTGCAAAAAAATCGTTGAGCTGCACGGCGGTACGATCGGCGTCGACTCCGCCACCAGCGTCGGAGCTCGACTCTGGTTCACCTTGCCTACTGTCGCTGCCAGCGATGAGAAGCCCGCCGACTCAGCCCAAGGAGCTCAGCGATGACGTCTGATGGCCGACCGATCGACGTGCTGCTGATCGAGGATGATCCCGGCGACATACTCATCACCCGAGAAGCCTTCGAGCACTACAAGATTCGCAACACATTGCATGTTGCCCGCGACGGCCAGGAAGGCCTCGACTATCTCTACCGACGCGGTCCGCACGAGCGCGCGCCACGGCCGGATCTGATCCTCCTCGATTTGAACCTGCCGAAGTACGACGGCCGCCAACTGCTCGAACAGATCAAGACTGATCCGGATTTGTGCCTTATCCCGGTTGTCGTACTCACCACCTCGGCCGCCGAGGAAGACATTCTGCGCAGCTATCGGCTCCACGCCAACGCTTATGTCACCAAGCCCGTCGGCTTCAACGAATTCATGGAAGTGATTCGTCAGATCGACGAATTCTTCGTGCAAGTGGTGAGCCTCCCACCCCGTTAACCTGCGCGCCCATTGACGCAGGTGATCGGAGTCATTACCTTCACCCTGGTGTCTGCCGAACCCATTACCGGCCTGTCCGGAAAGCGCTACGGCGAAGTGCTCCTCGTGACGCCCGGCGAGGCGGGACCGCAGGCCGCGGTCTACAACAGCTTCGGCCTCAACGACCTACCCGCCGAGCTGTGGTCGGTGTTGGACCCCAAAGCGGTCGCAGCCGAAAACGGTGCTGCCACAGCGCTACTCAACGGCCCACGGTACTGGCTGATGAATGAGATCGAAAAGACGACACAAGGCCCGCGGATCGTCAAGAACTTCGGTGGAATCGACATGGTGCTGCAGGCGCAGACCCTGCTGTCAGGTCTGAACCCGGCGCCCTACACCGCGAACCAGGTGCACCGGCACACCGTCTTCACCTTCGACACCGGTGAAGAGGTCTACGAACTGCACGACCCCGCCCTGCGGCGCTGGGTGATGCAGACCTGGAGTCAGATCGTCGATCCCAACCTGACGCGGGCCGATCTGTCCAGGCTCGGTGAGCGACTCGACCTGCCCGAGGGATGGACCTACCAAACCCGAACGCTGACCAGCCCGTTGCGCATCGACACCACGACGCATGCCGCACTGGTGCTGCAGGACGACCTGACCAACAGCTACTCGCTGCTGGCCTGACCTCTACAGGTACTGGCCGAGGTTGGACTCGGTGTCGATTGCCCGCGAGGCGCTCGAGCTCTTGCCGGTGACCAACGTGCGGATGTAGACGATCCGCTCGCCCTTCTTGCCCGAAATCCGCGCCCAGTCATCGGGGTTGGTGGTGTTGGGCAGGTCCTCGTTCTCGGCGAACTCGTCGACGATCGAGTCGAGCAGATGCTGGATTCGCAGACCTCTCTGACCGCTCTCCAACACTGACTTGATGGCGTTCTTCTTCGCCCGGTCGACGACGTTCTGGATCATCGCGCCGGAGTTGAAGTCCTTGAAGTACATGACCTCTTTGTCGCCGTTGGCGTAGGTCACTTCCAGGAACCGGTTGTCGTCGATCTCGGCGTACATCCGGTCGACGACCTTTTCGATCATCGCCTTGATGGTCTGGACGCGGTCGCCGCTGAACTCGGAGAGATCGTCTTCGTTGATCGGCAGTGCCTCGGTGATGTACTTCGAGAAAATGTCCTGCGCCGATTCAGCATCCGGGCGCTCGATCTTGATCTTCACGTCGAGGCGGCCGGGCCGCAGGATCGCCGGGTCGATCATGTCCTCACGGTTGGAGGCGCCGATCACGATGACGTTCTCCAGGCCTTCCACACCGTCGATCTCGCTCAGCAGCTGCGGGACGACCGTGGTCTCGACGTCGGAGGAGACGCCGGTGCCGCGGGTACGGAAGATCGAGTCCATCTCGTCGAAGAACACGATCACCGGGGTGCCCTCGGACGCCTTCTCGCGCGCCCTCTGGAAGATCAGCCGGATGTGCCGCTCCGTCTCGCCGACGAACTTGTTCAGCAGCTCTGGACCCTTGATGTTGAGGAAGTAGGACTTGGCCTCACGCGCGTCTTCACCGCGGACCTCGGCCATCTTCTTGGCCAACGAGTTGGCAACAGCCTTGGCAATCAACGTCTTTCCGCAACCGGGAGGGCCGTACAGCAGCACGCCTTTCGGCGGACGCAGCGCGTACTCGCGATAGAGATCCTTGTGCAGGAACGGCAGCTCGACCGCGTCGCGGATCTGCTCGATCTGCCGGGTCAACCCGCCGATGTCGTGGTAAGTGACGTCGGGAACCTCTTCGAGCACCAGGTCCTCGACCTCGGCCTTGGGGATGCGCTCGAAGGCGTACC
Source organism: uncultured Actinomycetota bacterium (assembly GCA_963822655.1). Taxonomy (GTDB): domain Bacteria; phylum Actinomycetota; class Actinomycetes; order Mycobacteriales; family Mycobacteriaceae; genus Mycobacterium. Next base: position 615,521 of record CAWGIJ010000004.1, on the reverse strand, counting down.
CGGCCTTGGTGTCGACCAGCAGCGAGTCGCCGGGACGCAGCCGCCGCGGCCGGGTGTCGTCGTTGAGCGCGTCGGGGTGGCCATCCGGCAGATCCTCGGCGACCAGCGGGTCGGCCAGCCACACGATCCGCTCTTCGTCGGCGTGGCCGACCACCAGGGCGCGGTGGCCGTCGGCCAACACCTCGCGCAGAGTTGAAATCTCGCCGACGGATTCGTACGTGCCGGCCTCGACCACAGTTAGGGCCTCGTTGAGGCGAACTGTCTGCCCCTTCCGCATCGAGCTCACGTCGATGTTGGGTGAGCACGTGAGGCGCATCTTGCGGCCCGAGGTGAACACGTCGATGGTGTCGTCCTCGTGGGTTGCAAGCAGCACGCCGTAGCCGCTGGGCGGCTGTCCGAGCCGGTCGACCTCTTCGCGGAGCGCCAGCAGCTGCTGGCGGGCTTCCTTGAGGGTCTCCATCAACTTGGAGTTACGTGACGCCAACGAGTCGATGCGCGCCTCGAGCTGGTGAATATCGCGTGGACTGCGTCCGGCACCGTGCGACCCAGCAGCGTTGTCCAGCTGCTCACGCAGAATTGCGGCCTCGCGTCGGAGCTCCTCCAACTCGGCGGCGTCCTCGGTGGAGAGGTCCGGTTCGCGCGGGCTACCGAACGGTTCATGGTCAAACTCACCCATGGTGCGCTCCTTTCCCGCCCCCGGGACGGTGGTGCAGTGGATACCTCAACGCTACCGGCGATTTCCGTTTCGTGCGGGAACTCGAAATGGGGCACACTGGCAACAGCGTTAACATCTTGTTTAGTCGGCTTTACCGAGAGGACCTTCGTGACCGTGAAAACCCTAGCCACAGGCATGGCCGCCGTGGCCGCTATCAGCGCGGCCGCCGCAGGTGTGACGTGTATTGCATCGGTTACCACTGGGTCGCCGACCGTTCAGCCGGTCGTATTCGGAGCGCCGTTGCCGCTGGACCCGGTGGCTCCGGCAGGGGTGGATCTACCCACCGTCGGCCAGCTGGCGACCGTCCTCAACACGTTGCAGGACCCCAGCGTGTCGTTCGCCAACAAGGGCTACCTGGTCGAGGGCGGCATTCCGTTTCCGGCCGTGATCGCGGACCACGAACTGCAGAAAGCCGCCGCCAAGGGCAGCGTCCCGCTCACGTTCAACTTCACCAGCATCACCCCCGCCGGCCCTGGTACCGCGGCGGTGTCGCTGACCGCGACGGGTCCGCACCTCGCCCCGACGTACCAGAACCTCACGTTCGTCAACCAGGGCGGCTGGAAACTGTCACACAACTCGGCGATGTCGCTGATCAGCTCGATCCAATCGAGCCACTGACAATTCCGGCATGCGCCGACGCCTGACCGCAGTCTTGGGCACGGCCGCGATTGCGGCGGTGCTCGGGCTTCCGGGGTGTTCGAACGACGAGGACGGGGATGGCGCGCCGGACAGCGCGGCACCGTCGACGACGGCATCACTGAGCGCGACGGCGGCCCCGCAAGCCGCTCCCCTGCCGGCACCCGACGCACTGGCGGGCGTGCTGTACCGACTGGCTGACGCCTCGGTACCCGGCCCGCAGAAACTCAACTTGGTCGAAGGCTCGACCCCCGAAAACGCCAGTGTCTTCGACCAATTCGCGAATGCGTTGATCAACGGCGGCTATGCGCCGGTGAAGTTCGATGTGCGCGACGTCAACTGGTCCGACCGCGATCCGGCCGACGTGGTGGCCAACGTCGACGTCAGCTCGACCAACGCCAAGGGCCCCCATTTCGGGTTTCCGATGGAATTCAAACCGGCCCCGGGCGGTTGGCAGCTCTCGGCCCGGACCGCCGACGTGCTGCTGGCGTTCCGGACCGACACCGCCGCGCCGCCCGCCCCTCCGGGTCACTGACCTCGCGTGTGGATCGGCTGGCTCGAATTCGACCTGCTGCTCGGTGAAGTGCACTCGCTCAAACAGAAGCGATCGGTGGTGCGGCCCGTGGTGGCCGAACTGCGGCGCAAGTTCAATGTCTCGGCTTCCGAGACGGATTCGCAGGATCTGCATCGCCGAGCCGGTATCGGCGTGGCGATCGCAGCGCCAGACCGTGCACACACCGTCCAGGTGCTCGATGCCGCCGAGCGCCTGGTGGCTGCGCATCCGGAGTTCGAATTACTCTCCGTCCGAAGGGATTTGCTCCGCAGCGACGACTGAGCTCGGCTCGGTGGGACGCTGCTTTCTGCGTAACGGCGTCGGTGTGACGGCTCCCGGTGCGAGTTTGCGCGCGAACACCAAAAAAGCCGTGTGCCCGCGCATGTTGTGTTGCGGTCGCACAGCCAGCCCGACGACGTTCCAGCCGCGCTGCATCGTCTCCCACGCCCGCGGCTCTGTCCAACACTGTTGCGCGCGAAGCGCTTCCACCGCCTTGGACAGCTGCGTGACGGTCGCAACGTAGATCATCAGCACGCCGCCGGCGACCAATGCCCGCGAGATCCGGTCGAGCACCTCCCACGGCGCCAGCATGTCCAAGACCGCCCGGTCGATCGAGCCGTCGGGCAGGTCTGCGTCGACGACGTCGTCGATCACCAGTCGCCAGTTCTCCGGAACACAACCGAAGAACGTCTCGACGTTGCGGCGCGCGTGTTCGGCGTGGTCGGCGCGCACGTCGTAGGAGATCACGTGTCCCTGCGGCCCGACGGCGCGCAGCAGCGAACAGGTCAACGCGCCGGACCCGGCGCCGGCCTCCAATACCCGTGCGCCCGGGAAGATGTCGCCCTCGTGCACGATCTGCGCGGCATCTTTCGGGTAGACGACCTGCGCGCCGCGCGGCATCGACAGCACGTAGTCGACCAGCAGCGGACGCAGCACCAGGAATTGATCGCCGTTGGCCGACTTGACCACGCTGCCTTCGGGCTGCCCGATCACCGCATCGTGCTTGATTGCGCCGCGATGAGTGTGAAACTCGCTGCCGGTACTCAGCACCATCGTGTAGTGCCGGCCCTTGGCGTCGGTGAGCTGCACACGATCACCGATGAGGAACGGGCCGGTGGTGGACACAGCCGACAAGCCTGCCAGCAGACGCGCCGCCCGAGGTGCGCGGGGTTGTCCGACCCGGCTTCTAGGCTGCGGGTTATGGGAGACGAAGTGGACAAGCCGGTCAGGCGGCGGCCTGCCCTGTCCCCGTCGCGGGCCGCCGACTTCAAGCAATGTCCCTTGCTCTACCGGTTCCGGGCCATCGACCGGCTGCCGGAGCCACCGTCGACCGCTCAGGTGCGCGGGTCGGTCGTGCATGCCGCACTGGAGCAGTTGTACGGCCTGCCCGCGGAGCAGCGCGGCCCACAGATTGTCGACGCCCTGGTCGGCCCGGCCTGGGAGCAGGTGATCGCCGCCGAACCCGAGCTGGCCGAGCAGCTGGGCGCCGAGCAGCAGACGCACCTGCTGGACGAGGCCCGCAAGCTGCTGTCGGGTTATTACCGCCTGGAAGACCCGACCCGCTTCGACCCTCAGAGCTGCGAGCAACGCATCGAAGTCGAGCTGGCCGACGGCACCCTGCTGCGCGGAATCATCGACCGCATCGACGTCGCGCCCACCGGCGAGTTGCGGGTGGTCGACTACAAGACCGGCAAGGCCCCGCCCGAGGCCCGCGCGCTGGCCGAGTTCAAGGCGATGTTCCAGATGAAGTTTTATGCGGTCGCGTTGTTGCGCTCCCGCGGTGTGCTGCCGACGCGGCTGCGACTGATCTACCTCTCCGACGGCCAGCTGCTGGACTACTCCCCCGACGAAGCCGAGCTGCTGCGCTTCGAGAAGACGTTGATGGCGATCTGGCACGCGATTCGATCCGCCGGCGCCACCGGCGATTTCCGGCCACGGCCGTCGCGGCTGTGCGACTGGTGTGCACACCACTCGCACTGTCCGGCGTTCGGCGGCACGCCGCCGCCGTACCCGGGCTGGCCGCAGATTCCCGACGAGGGAAATGCCGACACCGTCCTGCAGCACGGGGCCGAGCCGGCCGCCTAGAGCTTCCCGAGCGGCGACATCTCCTGCAGCATGGTGGGAATCAGCTCGCTGACCGTCGGGTGAATGTGCATCGTGCGGGCCAGCGTGGTGTACGGGGCCTTGGCCGACATCGTGTCGAGGATGCCGTGGATGGCCTCGTCGCCCCCTACACCGAGGATGGCCGCACCGAGGATCTGCTTGGTCTCGGCGTCGACGACGACCTTCATAAAGCCTTGCGTCTCACCCTTTTCCACGGCCCGGCCCACCCGTGTCATCGGACGCTGCCCGACCAGCGCCGGCCGGCCGGACGCCCGAACCTGCTCGACGCTCATACCGGCGCGACCCAGCGGCGGGTCGATGTAGAGCGCATAGGCGGGGATCCGGTCGCTCACCCGCCGGGGGTCGTTGTCGAGCAGATTGGCCGCCACGATCTCGAAATCGTTGTAGGACGTGTGGGTGAAGGCGCCTTTGCCGTTGCAGTCACCGAGCGCCCAGATGTGGTCGACACTGGTTTTCAGTTGGTCGTCGACGGTGATGTAGCCATGGTCGTCGGTGGCGACACCGGCCCGCTCGAGGCCGAGGTCGTCGGTGTTGGGCCGGCGACCGACTGCCAGCAGCAGATGGCTGCCCGCGACGGGCGTGGCACCGGCTCGCGGAGTGAGCTCGAACCCGTTGTCGTGCTTGGCTACTCGGATGTCGTCGGCGTCGACAACGATGTCGATGCCCTCGTTCGCCAGGATGTCCCGGATGGCGTCGGAGACGTCGTGGTCTTCGCGGGAGGCCAGTCGCGAGCCCCGTTCGACCACGGTCACCCGGGCGCCGAAGCGGCGGTACATCTGGGCGAACTCGAGCGCGATGTAGCTACCACCGACGACGACGAGATGATCGGGCACCGTGTCGAGTTCGAGGATCGACACGTTGGTGAGGTAGTCGACATCGGCCAGCCCGGGAATATCGGGCACCACCGCGCGGCCCCCGACGTTGAGAAAGATCGCGGTCCGCGTGCAACGCGTCGTCGCCGACCCGCAGGGTGTGCGGATCGTCGAAGTGAGCGTGGCCCCGCAACACTGTGCAGCCAGCCATGCCGTCCAGCCAGCCCTCGACACCGTTGCGATCATCGAGCACGATGCCGTCCTTGCGCGCCTTGACTTTTGACATGTCGACGCTGACCGGTCCGGTGCTGACGCCGTAGTCGGCGCCGCGGCGGGCCAGGTGGGCCGCGTAGGCGCTGGCGACCAGAGTCTTGGTCGGGATGCAGCCGGTGTTGACGCACGTGCCGCCGAAGAGCTTGCGCTCCACCATCGCAACGGTCTGACCGGCCGACGTCAGCCTTCCTGCGAGCGGGGGCCCGGCCTGGCCGGCACCGACGATGATCGCGTCGAAATGCTGTGTCACAGAGCGGCAGTGAGCGCGGCTAGCGCGAACCCGCCCCCCACCGCGACCACGTCTTCGATCAGCGCGGCCGGCAGGTCACGCCCGAAGGAGCCGGACAGCTTGGCGCGCGCCTGGTAGCCGACCACCGTGCCGATCACGGCACCGAGCACACCGGCGCCGAACGCGCTCCACGTGACGGCCCACGCGGTGCCGACGACAGCGCCGGCGAATCCGCCGAAGAGGAGCCGGCCGATGAATGACGGTGGCGCCGTACGCGGCGGGGTCTTGGGCTGCTTGTCGAGGAAGAGTTCGCCGAGCGCCAGCACGCTGAAGACAAGGGCGGTGATCAGGTTCCCGACCCAGGACGCCCACGTGCCACTGAGGTTGATCCAGTGCAGCACCGCAGCCCAGGCGACGATGGCTGGTGCGGTGAACGTTCGCAAACCGGCGATCACGCCGACTCCGAGCGCAAGAAGCAGAACTTGGAAATGCAACATGTGCGACATTGCTACCCCTCCTCAGGGATCGGCAGACAACCGCGGTTCTAGCCGGACGCTAACACAGCAGCGCCGACTGCAGGAGCGCAAAAAGATCAGAAGCGGAAGAACCGGACGCTGGACGCCAGAATCGCTTTCGCACCGATGGCGGCCAGCTGATCCATGAGTGCGTTGACGCCGCGACGCGGCACCATCGCGCGGATCGCCACCCAGTCCGGGTCGGCCAGCGGAGAGATCGTGGGTGACTCCAACCCGGGCGTGATCGCGGTCGCCTGATCGAGAAATGCACGCGGACAGTCGTAATCCAGCATCAGGTACTGCTGTCCGAACACCACGCCCTGCACCCGCGCGACCAGTTGATCGCGGGCACCGGCATCCGGCCGCTCAGCGGCGTGCGGGTCGATCTGTTCGATGAGGACTGCCTCTGAGTCACACAGCGTTTCGCCGAAGGCCGCCAGGTTGTGCAGGTTCAGGGTGCGACCCGAGCCGACGACGTCGGCGATGGCGTCGGCTACCCCGAGCTGGATCGAGATCTCCACCGCGCCGTCGAGGCGAATCACCGTCGCGTCAATCCCCCTGGCTTTCAGGTCTTCTCGCACGATGTTCGGATAGGCCGTGGCGATGCGCCGGCCGGCGAGGTCGTCGACCGTCCAGTCGAGCCCCCTCGGCGCGGCGTAGCGGAAAGTCGACGATCCGAAACCCAGCGCCAGCCGCTCGTGCACCGGCGCGCGGGACTCGCGGGCCAAATCCCGTCCGGTAATCCCGAAGTCGAGCTCACCCGAGCCGACGTAGATCGCGATGTCCTTGGGCCGCAGGAAGAAGAACTCGACATTGTTGTGCGGGTCGATCGACGGTCAGGTCTTTGGGGTCGGTGCGACGCCGGTAGCCGGCCTCGGACAGGATCTCGACCGCCGCCTCGCTCAACGCTCCCTTGTTGGGAACGGCCACCCGCAGCATTGGTCGACCCGTGCGCCGTCATCAGAGCTTCCGGTACACGTCGTCGAGGGTGAGACCGCGGGCGATCATCAGAACCTGCGCCCAGTACAGCAACTGGCTGATCTCCTCGGCCAGCGCCTCGTCGCATTCGTGCTCGGCGGCCAGCCATACTTCGCCGGCCTCCTCGAGGATCTTCTTGCCAAGAGTGTGGACGCCGCCGTCCAGCGCCGCGACCGTGCCGCTGCCAGGCGGACGGGTGCGGGCGCGTTCGCCGAGTTCGGCAAACAAATCCTCGAAGGTCTTCACGGCCAGCGATTGTTTCATGGGTAGCTGATCGAAGTCACGGCGGTTTACTGCGGCGGCCGGATGCGCCGCCGGCGTTCGGAGCCGCCTCGTCGGGCATGTCCTCCAGCGACACTCCGTTGGTTTCGCGGACCCACCGCCAGACGAAAACCAGCGACAGCACCGCGCACAGTGAGTAGAAGCCGTAGGCCACCCGGAGTACATGACGCAGCGCCGGGAAGGTCACCGTGATGGTCCAGTTGGCCATCCACTGCACGCCCGCGGCCAAGCCCAGCGCCGCCGATCGGATGCGGTTGGGGAACATCTCGCCGAGCAGCACCCACACCACCGGTCCCCAGGACATGGCGAACGCGACGACGAACAGGTCGGCGGCCGACCAGCGCGACGATCCCGGACGCGCCGTCCAGGTGCGGCTTCCCGTCGCGGAAGTTCGCACCGGCGAAGACGACCGTCATCGTGATCAGCATCAGCGACATGCCCGCCGAACCGCCAGCAGCAGCGGCTTGCGGCCGATCTTGTCGATCAGCGCGATGGCGACCAAGGTGGTCAGCACGTTGACCACCGGTGGTCACCAGACCGATGGTGAACGAGACGCTCTCGCCGAATCCGACTGCCTCCCACAGCACGTTGGAGTAGTAGAAGATCACGTTGATGCCGACGAACTGCTGGAAGACCGACAGCCCGAGGCCGACCCAGACGATGCCGTAGATCCCGCTCCGTCGGCTTCCGCAGATCGCGCCACGACGGGCTTGTCCTCGCGCTCCAGCGTCTCCGTGATCCGGTCGATGGTGATCTCGAGGTTCTTCTCGCCGAGCAGCATGGCGAGCACCCTGCGGGCTTCCGGAATCTGCGCTGGCAACGAGATAGCGCGGCGACTCGGGAATGGTGAACGCAGCAAGGCGAAGTACAGCAGGGCCAGGATCAATTCGCTGAGGAACGTCCAGCGCCAGGCCGCCAGGCCGAGCCAGAGCGGCTTGCTCGCACCGCCGGCAAGATCGGAACGGCACCCAGTCAATGCCAGCGACAGGAAGATGCCGCACACGATCGCGAGCTGCTGCAGGGAGCCCAGCCGGCCACGGAAGCGCGGGGGTGAGACCTCGGCGATGTAGGCCGGAGCCGCGACCGACGAGAACGCCGACGCCGATGCCGCCGATGAGGCGGAAGGCAACGAACAGCCAGATGTTCGGCGCCAGCCCGGCGCCGAGTCCGCTGACGAGAAACGACGCGGCCGAGAGCTTCATCATCGACAGGCGGCCCAAGCGGTCGCCGATGCGGCCGGCCCACACCGCGCCGGCGGCCGCACCCAGCACCGCTGAGGCCCCCGCGAACCCCAGGATCCCGTTGCCGATATGAAACGTGACCTGCAGCGCCTTGACCGCGCGGTTGGTCGTCGAAATGTCGTAGCCGAACAGCAGGCCGCCGATCGCGGCCACCGACGCAAAGCGCACCGCGGACCGGAAGGCCGCGCGAGCCGCCCGGATCGTCGGGCAGATCTTCATGGGCAGCCGGCTGCGGCTGGCCTGCGGCCTCCACCAACGCGAGCCTCAGTCCTCCGGGTTGTAGCCGAGGTTGGGGCCGAGCCAGCGCTCGGCCTCTTGCAGCGTCCAGCCCTTGCGCTTCGCGTAGTCGGCGACCTGGTCCTGGGCCATCCGGCCGACCACGAAGTACTGCGACTGCGGGTGCGAGAAGTACCAGCCGCTGACGGCGGCACCGGGCCACATCGCCATCGACTCGGTCAGCTCGATGCCGGTCCGCTCCTTGACGTCCATCAACTCCCAGAGCGTCGCCTTCTCGGTGTGCTCCGGGCAGGCCGGATAGCCGGGGGCCGGGCGGATTCCCGACGTACTTCTCACCGATCAGCGCCTCGTTGTCCAGCTGCTCGTCGGGCTGAAATCCCCAGAACTCCTTGCGGACCCGTTGGTGCATCCGTTCGGCGAACGCCTCCGCCAGCCGGTCGGCGAGCGACTCCAGCAGGATCGCGTTGTAGTCGTCGTTGGCTGCCTTGAACTCGTCGATCTTGTCCTGGCTGCCGAGCCCCGTGGTGACGGCGAAGGCGCCGACGTAGTCCCGGCAGGCCCGTTTCCTTGGGGGCGATGAAGTCGCCCAGCGACCGGTTCGGGATGCCGTCGCGGTGCTCGCCCTGCTGGCGCAGGTTGTGCAACGTGGTCAGCACCTCGGTACGGGTCGTCGTCGGTGTAGACCTCGAAGTCGTCGCCGACCGCGTTCGCCGGGAAGAAGCCGATCACCCCGTTGGCGGTCAGCCACTTCTCCTTGATCAGGGTGTCGAGCATCTCCTGGGCGTCGTCGTACAGCTTGCGGGCCGTCTCGCCCGAGACCGGGTTGTTGAGGATGTCGGGGAAGCGGCCCTTCATCTCCCAGGCGTTGAAGAACGGCTGCCAGTCGATGTACTCGCGCAGCTCGGCGATGTCGTAGTCGAGGAACTCGCGCACGCCGAGGCCCTGGGCGGGCACCGGCGGCGTGTAGCCGTCCCACTCGATCGGCGTCCGGTTCGCGCGGGCCTTCTCCAGCGTCAGCATCGGCCGCTCGCTCTTCTGGGCGTGCCGTTCGCGCAGGGCTGCGTAGTCGGTCTCGGTGGCCTCCAGCAGGGCGGGACGCTGCTTGTCGTCGAGCAGCGCCGCGGCGACCGGCACCGAGCGGGACGCGTCCTTGACCCAGACCACCGGACCGCTACGACGCGGCGACACCTTCACGGCCGTGTGGGCGCGCGAGGTGGTCGCGCCACCGATCAGCAGCGGGATCTCCAGCCCCTCGCGTTCCATCTCGACGGCGAAGTTGACCATCTCGTCCAGGGACGGAGTGATCAGGCCGGACAGCCCGATGATGTCGGCGTTGTGCTCCTTCGCCGCGTCCAGGATCTTCTGGGCGGGCACCATCACACCGAGGTCGATCACTTCGTAGTTGTTGCACTGCAGGACGACCCCGACGATGTTCTTGCCGATGTCGTGGACGTCGCCCTTGACGGTCGCCATGATGATCGTGCCGTTGGTGTCCTTCTTCGCGGTGGTGCCGGACTGCTTCCTTCTCCGCCTCGATGAACGGCAGCAGGTACGCCACGGCCTTCTTCATCACCCGGGCCGACTTCACGACCTGGGGCAGGAACATCTTGCCCGCGCCGAAGAGGTCGCCGACGACGTTCATGCCGTCCATCAGCGGGCCCTCGATCACCTCGATCGGGCGACCACCTGCGGCCTCGATCTCGGCCCGCAGTTCCTCGGTGTCGGCGTCGACGTTGGCGTCGATGCCCTTGACCAGGGCGTGCGTGATCCGCTCGCGGACCGGGAGGCTGCGCCACTCGGCCGCCTTCGGGTCCTCGGCCTTCTCCGACTTGTTGAACCGCTCGGCGATCTCCAGGAGCCGCTCGGCCGCATCCTCGCGACGGTTCAGGACGACGTCCTCGATCCGGTCCCGCAGCTCGGGGTCGATCGAGTCGTAGGGCACCAGCGCACCGGCGTTGACGATGCCCATGTCCAGGCCGGCCTTGATGGCGTGGAACAGGAACACCGCGTGGATCGCCTCGCGGACGGGGTTGTTGCCCCGGAACGAGAACGACACGTTCGAGATACCGCCGGAGATGTGCACCCCGGGAAGGTTCTCCTTGATCCAGGCGCAGGCCTCGATGAAGTCGATCCCGTAGGTCGCGTGCTCCTCGATACCGGTCGCCAGCGCGAAGCAGTTCGGGTCGAAGATGATGTCCTCGGCCGGGAAGCCGACCTCTTCGGTCAGGATCCGGTAGGCGCGCCCGCAGATCTCCTTGCGGCGCTCCAGGTTGTCGGCCTGACCCTGCTCGTCGAAGGCCATCACGACGACGGCGGCGCCGTACTTGCGGCACAGCCGCGCCTCGCGGACGAACTTCTCCTCGCCCTCCTTCATGGAGATCGAGTTGACGATCGGCTTGCCCTGCACGTTCTTCAGGCCCGCCTCGATGACCTCCCACTTGGAGGAGTCGATCATCACCGGGACGCGGCTGATGTCCGGCTCGGCCGCGATCAGCTTGGTGAACCGGTCCATCGCGGCGATGCCGTCGATCATGCCCTCGTCCATGTTGATGTCGATGACCTGCGCACCGACCTCGACCTGCTGCAGGGCGACCGACAGCGCGGTGTCGTAGTCCTCGGCCTTGATCAGGTTGCGGAACCGGGCGGAGCCGGTGATGTTGGTGCGCTCACCGATGTTCACGAACAGGGAGTCGTCGGTGATGTTGAGCGGCTCCAGGCCCGAGAGCCGGGTGGCCTCCGCGATCTCCGGCAGCTCGCGCTGGCGGCTTGCCCTCGACGACCTTGGCGATCTCGGCGATGTGCGGCGGCGCCGTTCCGCAGCAGCCACCGACCAGGTTGACCAGGCCGGCCTCGGCGAACTCGGCGATGTAGCCGGCCTGGCGCTCCGGGGACTCGTCGTACTCGCCGAAGGCGTTGGGCAGGCCGGCGTTCGGGTAGCAGGAGACGAAGGTGTCCGCGATCCGCGCCACCTCGGCGATGTAGGGCCTCATCTCCGGCGCGCCCAGGGCGCAGTTGAGGCCGACCGCGATCGGCTTCGCGTGCCTGATCGCGTTCCAGAACGCCTCGGTGACCTGACCGGACAGCGTCCGCCCGGAGGCATCGGTGATGGTGCCCGAGATGATCACCGGCCAGCGGCGTCCGCGCTCCTCGAACAGCGTCTCGACGGCGAACACCGCGGCCTTGGCGTTCAGCGAGTCGAAGATCGTCTCGATGATGATGAGGTCGGCACCACCGTCGACCAGGCCGTTGGCAGCTTCGAGGTAGGCGGCGACCAGCTGGTCGTAGGAGACGTTGCGGGCTCCGGGGTCGTTGACGTCCGGCGAGATCGACGCGGTCCGCGTCGTCGGCCCGATGGCGCCGGCGACGTAGCGGGGCTTCTCCGGGGTGCTGAACTCGTCGGCGGCCTTGCGGGCCAGGGCAGCGCCGGCGTAGTTCAGCTCGTAGGCCAGGTCCGCCATGTCGTAGTCGGAGAGCGAGACCGCGTTCGCGTTGAACGTGTTGGTCTCCAGGATGTCGGCGCCCGCCTCGAGGTACTCGCGGTGGATCCCCTCGATGATCTGCGGCTGCGTCAGGGTGAGCAGGTCGTTGTTGCCCTGAAGCGCGGTCGGCCACTCCGTGAACCGGTCGCCGCGGTAACCGGCCTCGTCCGGCCGGTCCCGCTGGATCGCCGTGCCCATCGCGCCGTCGATCACCATGATCCGCTGGCCGCAGAGCGGCCGTCAGTTCGTCGGTGCAGTCGGGGCGGATGTTCGGCTCAAAGGCGTTCGGCTCATGGGCGTTCACGTGCAGTCCTTCCGTAGCGGAAGGCGTCCTTAACTCTGCCGAGCGTGGCGGATACCGGCAGGGACCCGGAACCGTTGCAACGCCTCTCGACCAGAAAAGTCTACGTCGTCACCCGACGCTCTGGACGCCCAACTCGACCCGACCGCTCGGCGATCGCGCCGCTTTTCAACGTCACCGCCCGCGGATCTTGCCTGGCAATGCGGTAATTACCAAGGTTAACAAGATTGCGGCCGAACCTATTTCGATTCGACCGCGACGACGATGGAAAACAGCCACGCGCTCTGCGCGCCGCGACCATGATCACGCCGTACGCTAATTGCGTGAGCTCGCCGGATGTCAGCGCCTCGTTTCCCGAACTGCACAACACGATCGTCGTGGCTGCGTTCGAGGGCTGGAATGACGCGGGCGACGCGGCCAGCGATGCGCTGGAGCACCTGGACGCGATTTGGGAAGCCGACACGATCGTCGAGATCGACGACGAGGCGTACTACGACTACCAGGTGAACCGCCCGGTGATCCGCCAGGTCGACGGTGTCACCCGGGAACTGGTGTGGCCGTCGATGCGGATCTCGCACTGCCGCCCGCCAGGCGCCGAGCGCGACATCGTGCTGATGCACGGCGTCGAGCCGAACATGCGGTGGCGGACGTTCTGCGCCGAATTGCTGGCCGTCGCCGACAAGCTCAACGTCGACACCGTCGTGATCCTGGGCGCGCTGCTGGCCGACACGCCGCACACCCGGCCGGTGCCGGTCTCCGGGGCGGCCTACTCCCCCGAGTCGGCGGAGCGGTTCGGGCTGGAGGAGACCCGGTACGAGGGCCCGACCGGCATCGCCGGGGTATTCCAGGACGCCTGCGTGATGGCCGGAATTCCGGCGGTCACCTTCTGGGCCGCGGTGCCGCACTACGTGTCGCAGCCCCCCAACCCGAAAGCGACGGTCGCGCTGCTGCGCCGGGTCGAGGACGTACTCGACATCGAGGTGCCGCTGGCCGATTTGCCCGCGCAGGCCGAGGAGTGGGAGCAGGCGGTCACCGAGATGACCACCGACGACGACGAGATCGCCGAGTACGTGCAGTCTTTGGAGGAACGCGGCGACGCCGAGGTCGACATGACCGAGGCGCTGGGCAAGATCGACGGCGACGCGCTGGCCGCCGAGTTCGAACGCTACCTGCGCCGCCGCCGACCGGGCTTCGGGCGCTAGCTCTTACCGAGGGTGTTGTTGTAGGCGCTGGTGGAGCGTCCCAGCGCTTTGACTTCCTCGTCCATCCGCGGCAGCAGCTCGGTGGCGGTCTTGGCGACCGCGTTCTCGCCCACCGGCGTCGACAGCAGCGGCTTGAGCCAGCGGAAGTAGCCGACCCAGCCTGGGCAGTAGACCCGCCGCTTGCGCTGCTCGATGCCCTTGACGAACGCCGCTGTGCAGGCGTCCACCGAGGTGGTCTTGTTCAGCGGCCACGGCAGCTTGGACAGTAGTTCGGTGAAGGACGGCAGGTCGGCCTTGGTATCGCGGACCAGCGCGGTGTCGATCCAGGACATGTGCGCCGAGCCGACGGTGACGCCGTGGCCCGCGACCTCAAGCCGCAACGCATTGGCAAGGTGCTCCACGCCGGCCTTCGAGGCGTCGTACGGAATCATGCCGGGAGCGGCCGCGAAGGCGGCCAGCGACGACACGACCAGGACGTAGCCCTTGGTCCCGATCACCGCGGGCAGCGTGGCGCGGACGGTGTGGAACACACCGGTCAGGTTGACGTCTATGACGCGCTTGAACGCCTCGGGATCGACCTGCAGCACCGATCCGTAGCTGGCGATGCCGGCGTTGGCGACCACGACGTCGATGCCACCGAACCTCTTGACCGCCTGCTCGGCCGCGGACTCCATCGCGCCCAGGTTGCAGACGTCGGCGACGACGGTCAGCACCCGCTCGTCGCCGAGTTCACCGGAGATACCCGCCAGCGCCGCCGGGTCCAGGTCGGTCAGCACCAGCTTGGCTCCCTTGGCGTGCAGGCGCCGGGCCACCTCGGCCCCGATACCGTGGCCTCCGCCGGTGATGAATACGACTTGCGAGTCAACTGAGGTCATGGCGGCAACCTACCCGCTAGGGCCGCGCCGAGGACAATTCCACTCCGAGCAGCGCATCCGACAGCGCGGCCACCGACCGCGGTGATTCGGCGTCGTGGCCGCCGTACTCCAGCGCATCGGTGGTCCAACCATCCAGTGCGGCAACCGCTTTCGGCGTGTTCAGGTCGTCGGCGAGGTATTGACGCACCCGGGCGATGGCGTCGCCGGCGTCCGGACCGGCGGGCAGGGCGGCGGCGGACCGCCAGCGCTGCAGCCGCGCGTGGGCCTCGTCGAGCACCTGCGGCGTCCACTCCCGGTCGGCGCGGTAGTGACCGGCCAGCAGGCCCAGCCGGACCGCGGCGGGGTCGACGCCCTCGGCGCGCAGCCGGGACACCAGCACCAGGTTGCCGCGGCTCTTCGACATCTTGTGGCCGTCCCAGCCGATCATGCCGGCGTGGACGTAATGGCCGGCGAATCGTCTTTCGCCGCTGACGGATTCGGCATGCGCGGCGGTGAACTCGTGATGCGGGAAGATCAGGTCGCTGCCGCCGCCCTGGATGTCGAGGCCGCTGCCGATGCGGCTGAGGGCGATCGCCGCACACTCGACGTGCCATCCGGGGCGGCCGGGTCCGAAAGGTGACGGCCAGCTCGGCTCGCCGGGCCGTTCGGCCCGCCACAGCAGTGCGTCGAGCTGATCGGTCTTGCCGGCCCGGTCGGGGTCACCGCCGCGCTCGGCGAACAGCGCGAGCATGGTGTCGCGGTCGTAGCCGGACTCGTAGCCGAATTGTGGTGTGGCGTCGGCGCGGAAGTACACGTCGGGGAATTCGGCGTCCTCGACGACGTACGCGGCGCCGGAGGCCAGCATCTTCTCGACGAGCTCGACGACCTCGGCCACCGCCTCGGTGGCCGCGACGTATTCGCGCGGCGGGAGCACCCGCAGCGCGGTCATGTCGTCGCGAAACAGCTGTGTCTCGCGGGCCGCCAGCTCGCGCCAGTCGATGCCGTCGCGGTTGGCCCGCTCGAACAGTGGGTCGTCGACGTCGGTGATGTTCTGCACGTAGTGCACGTCATGGCCGAGGTCGCGCCAGATCCGGTGGATCAGGTCGAATGTGAGGTAGGTCGCGGCATGGCCGAGATGGGTGGCGTCGTAGGGGGTGATGCCGCAGACGTACATGGTTGCCGTAGGCCCGGCCGACACCGGCGTCACCTGGCGGTCGGAGCTGTCGTAGAGGCGCAACTCCGGGCCGCGTCCCGGCAGCGCGGGTACGGGTGCCGAAACCCAGGACTGCATACCGTCGACTCTAAAGTGTCGCTAGCTTGCGACCCGGATCGCGCCCAGCAACAGATCCGCGAGTTCGGCGCGACACATCAGGAAGTCGGGCAGATACGGGTCGGGGCGGTTGTAGATCATCTCGGAACCGTCCAGCCGCGACGCGTGCATGCCCGCCGCAAGGATCACTCCGGCTGGCGCCGCCGAATCCCACTCCCACTGCCCGCCGGCGTGGATGTAGGCGTCGGCGTCGCCGCGAATTACCGACATCGCCTTGGCTCCGGCCGAGCCGATCCGGACGAATTCGACGTCGAGTTGCCGGGCCAGGTAGTACAGCACCGCGGGGGGACGGTTGGAGCTGGCGGTGATCCGAATCGGGCCGGAAAGCGTTGTGGTGGGAGCGATTACGGTGTCGCTGCGATGCAACTCCCCCATCGCGGGCAGGGCGACCGCGGCGTCGGTGATCGCGCCGTTCGGTCCACCGTGGCGCTGCCACAGCGCGACGTGCACGGCCCAGTCGTCACGGCCCTCCCAGGAGAATTCGCGCGTGCCGTCGAGCGGGTCGACGATCCAGACCCGGTCGGACTGCAGGCGATTCAGGTCGTCGTAGGCTTCCTCGCTGAGGACGGCGTCACCCGGACGTTCGGCGTGTAGTCGCTCGAGCAGCAACGCGTTGGCCTGGCTGTCGCCCTCGTCGCCGAGTAGCCAGGGGTGGCCGAACCCCACCCGTTCGCGCACCGCCAGCAGCAGCTTTCCCGCCTCTTCGGCTAGGTCAGCGGCCAGCGCCGCGTCGGTCCTGGGCTCGGGTGTCACCGGTCCAGTATCCCCGACGGCCTCAGCGGTTCGTCACGATCCAGTTGTTGGTGAAGCGTTGGACGGCGCTGATCTCCTCGCCGAGGCGGCTCACGATGAAGCTCTCCACCTGCCCGCCCACGAGCGGAATGTTGACCCGCACGGTCGTGGTGAAGTCCAGCCGTGAGCCGGTGTCGACGGGTACCAACGACACGGCGCCGATCGCGGAGACCGGCGCACCGGGGACCGCTACATCGATGGTGGCGCGAGCGTGCCCGTCGGGCGCAGGGCACCAGGTTTCGGTGCGGGCCATGGTGAATTCGCCGGGGACCAATGCCGTGACGACCTTGGGCAGCCGATTGGCGAACAGACTGACGGTCAGCGCCGCCGTCACGCTTCGGTCTGCGTCGACGGTCAGAGCATCCAATGTCGCTGTGCCACTGTCGAATGCGGCCAGCCGCGCCTGCCAGTAGTCCTCGTCGGCGAAGGCCGTCAGGATCTCGTCGACGGTGACGGGCGCGTCGAGCGACAGCGACAGTGAGCGTGACATCGGCGGCTAGAACGCGGGCCAGGGAATCGGTCGGTGCCGGTCGGGGCCGGGCATCACCGGGCGGGCCAACAGCACGCGGGCGCGCAACAGCATCGCGGCGATCTCGGCGCTGGTGATGAGTTCGGCCAGCGTCTCGCCGAGCGAGTCGCTCAGCCCGTCCACCAGGCAGGACACCTTCTCCAGCGTGTTGTCGTCGATGGTCTTGCCGGCCCACCCCCACAGCACCGTGCGCAGTTTGTCCTCGACGTGCAGGCACACACCGTGGTCGACGCCGTACACGTCGCCGTTGGCCCCGCGCAGCACGTGCCCGCCTTTACGGTCGGCGTTGTTGACCAGGACGTCGAACACCGCCATCCGCCACAGCCGGACATCGTCGGCGTGCACCAGTTCGACGGGATCGCCGGCGTAGTCGTAGGCGCGCAGCACCGGAAGGTAGCCACGCGGGCAGCGGTCGGCGGGCACCAGGTCGACCAGATCCAACTCGGGCCCGGGCTCGGTGTCCGGGGTGTCACCGGGCTGGTCGATCCACAGCTGCAACATCCCCGGCCCGGCCGGTCCGTGTCGAATGATGGTGTAAGGCACGATGTTCCAGCCCAGATGCGCCGACACCAGGTAGGCGCTCAGTTCGCGGCCGGCCAGGGTGCCGTCCGGAAAATCCCACAGCGGCTGCTCGCCGGAGACCGGTTTGTAGACGCAGTGCACGGTGTGGTCGTCCAGCGTCGCCTCGCACAGAAAGGTGGCGTTGCTCGCCGACCGAATGCGTCCTAAAACGGTCAGCTCACCGGTGCGCAGGACCTCGCGATCGTCAGGCCTCGGCGTCATCGTCCGGCCCGAGCAGCGCGCTGCGCCGGTAGCCGTTCGTTCGCGCACAGATGTGCCCCTCCGAGTCCAGCGGCTCGTCGCACAGCGGGCACGGCGGGCGGCCGGCGGAGATCACGGCGTTGGAGCGGGTGGCGAACTCGCGGGCCGACTGTGGCGACAGGAACACCCGCACGGCGTCGGGACCCTCGTCGGTGTCGTCGAGCACGACGGAGGCGTCGAACTCGGTATCGCTGACCGCGAGTAACTCGACCACCACGGTCTGCGCTTCGGAGTCCCAGCCCAATCCCATGGTCCCGACCCGGAATTCCGCGTCAACCGGGGTGACCAGAGGGCTGAGGTCCTCGACCTTGTCGGTCTCGGGCGGCACGGGAGTGCCGAAGCGTCGGTTGACCTCGACCAACAATGCGTCGATCCGTTCGGCGAGCACCGCCACTTGCTGCTTTTCCAGCACCACCGACACCACCCGGGCGTCGTGCACGGCCTGCAGGTAGAAGGTGCGGTTTCCGGGCTGCCCAACGGTCCCGGCGACGAATCGGTCGGGTGAGCGGAAGACGTGGATCGCACGAGACATGGCAATTCCAAAATACCGGCTGTTGCAGCGGAGTCGTAAATCCAGGTGTCCGCCGACGGCTTATTCGGTCGAGCCCCCGACAACCGCATCCTCGGCGGGGGTGTCGCCCTCGGCAGCCGGCGGCGGGATCAGCGCGGACGTCAGATTCGCGCCGGTGTGGTTGGAATGCAGCACGAACGGACGAAGGCGGGTGTAACGGATCACACTGACCGACGCTGGGTCGGCGGAGATCCTCTGGAAGCCATCGAGATGCACGCCGAGCGCGTCTGCAACGACCGACTTGATCACGTCGCCGTGAGTGCAAGCCAGCCAGAGCACGTCGCCCTTGTGCTGCTCGGCCAACCGCGCATCGTGGTCGCGAATCGCGGCGACCGCCCGGGCCTGCACCTCGGCCAGCCCCTCGCCCTCCGGAAACACCGCCGCGCTGGGATGCGCCTGCACCACGGCCCACAGCGGCTCCTTGACCAGGTCCCCGATCGAGCGGCCGGTCCATTCGCCGTAATCGACCTCGGCGAGCCGGTCGTCGACGATCACCTCGACGCCGAGCGCGGTGGCCAGCGGCTCGACCGTTTGGCGGCAGCGCAGCAGCGGCGACCTCACCAACTCGCGTATCGGCAGCCCGCCCAGGCGGTTGACCAACTCGGCGGCTTGCTCGCGGCCCTTGTCGTCGAGCTCGACGCCTTCGGAGCGGCCGGCCAGCGTGTGGGCGGTGTTGGAAGTGGAGCGGCCGTGGCGCAGCAGGATGACGGTCACGTCGCGCTCACCGCCCCTGTCGCCAGCAGGATCAGCACCGCGACACCGGCCACCACCCGGTAACCAACGAACCAATACATGCTGTGGCGAACCAGGAAACGCAGGAACCACGCCACCGCGGCCAAGCCGACGACGAATGCGATCGCCATCGCGACCAACAGCTGCGCACCGGTCGCGCTCATACCCTCCAGCACCGGATGGAACGCATCGGGAATCGAGAACAACCCGGACGCGAAGACCGCCGGGATCGCCAGCAGGAAGCCGAACCGGGCGGACAACTCGCGCTGCTGCCCGAGGAACAGCCCGGCGCTGATGGTCGACCCGGATCGGGACACTCCGGGCACCAATGCCAGCGTTTGGGCGATGCCGACGACGACTGCGTCGCGCCAGGTCAGCTGCTCGACGTCGCGGGTCTGCCGACCAAGCCGCTCGGCCAGCGCGATCACCGCCGAGAACACCAGCAGGGCCGTCGCGATGACCCAGAGGTTGCGGACGCCGGAGCGGATCTCATCTTTGAACAGCAGGCCCAGCACGCAGATCGGGATCGTGCCGATGATGACCCACCAGCCCAGCCAGTAGTCGGCGGTGCGATGCGACGTGGCGCCCAGACCCTTGAACCACGCCACCAGAATCCGACCGATGTCGCGCGCGAAGTACACCAAAACCGCTGCCTCAGTGCCTAATTGGGTTACCGCCGTGAACGACGCACCCGCGTCGTCGGCGAAGAACACCCGGGACACGATCGCCAGATGGCCTGACGACGAGACCGGGAGAAACTCGGTCAGACCCTGCACAACGGACAAGACGACAACCTGCCACCACGACATCGCTTGCACCGCATGCACGACGACGACCGTACCGGGTGCCCCGGTCAGCTACGCCAGACAGCCCCGCGGCTGGATCTAGGCGGACGCGTCGGCCACGGCTACCGCGTCGCGAACGGCGGCGCCCAGGCTCCGCTCGTCGGCGATGTCGATGTCGACCACATTTCGCCGCGCCCTGGCGACAACGTCTTCCGGTTGCGGGACGGGACCTTTGAGCCGCGGCCGGTAGATCTCGACCAGCAACGTCTGACCCTCGATGCAGAACGCGAAACTTCGGCCGTCACCGACCTGGCCGAAGCCGCTGGCCAGGATCTTGGCGGAGAAAACCCCCAGCCACATGTCCTCGATAGCAAACTTTCCGTCTGAGAATTGGCCATGTTCGGCAACGCTCATACGGCGACCATACCCCGCCGTCTTCATCGGAAAACTCCGACAGCCGCGAGCCGTGCCGAACGACGTTCCCTAAAATCGAACTGCAATCGGACCACCCCTGTTACACCGGCGAGCCATTTATCAGCTGAGAGTTACCCTGTGCCAGCAAACCGCAAACCCGATGCGCGCATGCGTCGCGCCACTGCCATTGGTCTGCTGTTTCCGCTACTTCTGGCGACGGCGTGCTCACGGCGAACCTTCGACGACATCCCGGCCACCATCGCGCCGGCCCAAGCGGCGCTATCTCCCCCGCTGACGCAGGCTCCGGCAGGGGTGACCCGCCCGCTGGACGGGCGGCCTAACACCGCGGTGTTCGACGGTCGCACCGGGCAGTTGGTCGTGCTGGTTCCCGGACCCACGTCGACTGCGCCTTCGAGGCTTGCCCTGATGGGCCGCGGGCAAACACCGGAGCGCTCGATCAACCTGCCCGCGGCGGCGGTCGGCCTGGCCGGCGACAACGCCGGATTCGTCTATCTGTCCACTCGCGGCGGCTATTTCGTCGTCGACCTGTCCGATGCACATGTCACTCACGTCAGCCTTCGTGACTCGGAGCACATCGACTTCAGCGCGATCACCCGCCGCGCCGACGGCACCATGGTGTTGGGAACCGGAGACGGGGCGGTGTTCGCGCTAGGGCCAGGCGCGACCGACGCCACTCGGACGTCCGTGCATGCGCACGTCGATTCGCTTGCCGCGCAAGGTAATACCGTCGCGGTGCTGGATCGCGGACAGACGTCGATCACCACCGTCGAGGCCGACGGCAAGATCGGCCAGTCGCTGCGCGCAGGGCAGGGTGCGACCACGATGGTGTCCGATCCGGCCGGCCGGTTGCTGGTCGCCGACACCCGCGGCGGTCAACTGCTGGTTTTCGGCATCGACCCACTGATCCTGCGGCAGGCCTATCCGGTCGCGGACTCGCCGTACGGCGTCAACGGATCGCACGGGTTGGCCTGGGTGTCGCAAACTTCGGCGAATACAGTCATTGGTTACGATCTATCAACCGGAATACCACTGGAAAAGGTACGGTACCCATCCGTGCGGCAACCCAACGCGCTGGCTTTCGACGAAGCCGCGGGCACGTTATACGTAGTCTCGGACGCGGGCGAGGGTGTCCAGATCATCGAGCACGCGGCGACGGGCGCGCGTTGACGGCGGCACGGCACGGCAGAATGCCGGTGGAGTGGAATGCCGACCTGTCCGACGAATACGAGTGGGCCCCTTTGCGTCTGCCGCCCGAGATCACCCGACTCAACGCCTCGACCCGCCTCTCCATCGAGGCGGAGTATCGCGGCTGGGAGCTCACCCGGGTGCGGCTCTACACCGACGGTAGCAGACGAGTGCTGCTGCGCCGCAAGAAGTCTCGTGCCGACAACGTAGCTGACCAATCAGATCAGTGACGGCCTATTCAGCGCTGCGCGGTCTGCTGTTCCTGGTGCCCGCCGAACGCATCCATCGCGTCGTGTTCGCCGGGCTCCGCGGCGCCACCGCCACAGCGCCGCTGCGCCGGCAACTGAGTCGCCGGCTGGCACCTATCGACCCGGTACTGGGCAGCACGGTGTTCGGCGTGCATTTTCCCGGACCGCTGGGCCTGGCCGCCGGCTTCGACAAAGACGGCACGGGCCTCAATGCCTGGGGCGCACTGGGTTTCGGCTACGCCGAGGTCGGCACCGTCACCGCGCGCGCGCAGCCGGGTAATCCGACCCCGCGGTTGTTCCGGCTGCCGGACGACCGGGCGCTGCTCAACCGGATGGGCTTCAACAACTACGGAGCCGCCGCACTCGCCGCCCGGTTGGCCGAGCACCGCCCCGACGTGCCGATCGGCGTGAACATCGGCAAGACCAAGGTCACGCCGGCGCACGACGCCGCCGAGGACTACCGGGCCAGTGCCCGACTGGTCGGGCCGCACGCCGCGTATCTGGTGGTCAACGTGAGCTCGCCGAACACCCCCGGACTGCGCGACCTGCAGACTGTCGAGTCGCTGCGCAGCATCCTGTCCGCCGTACTGGCCGAGACATCGACTCCGGTGCTGGTGAAGATCGCGCCCGACCTCGCCGACAGCGACATCGACGACATCGCCGACCTGTCAGTCGAACTCGGGCTTGCCGGCATCGTCGCCACCAACACCACCGTCTCCCGCGACGGCCTGCGCACACCCGGGGTCGACCAACTCGGCAGCGGCGGCATCTCCGGCCCGCCGGTACGCGCCCGCGCCGGCGAGGTGCTGCGGCGGCTCTACGCCCGGGTCGGCGACCGGCTGACCCTGATCAGCGTCGGCGGCATCGAGACCGTCGACGACGCGTGGGACCGGATCACCGCCGGAGCAGCGCTGCTGCAGGGCTATACCGGTTTCATCTACGGCGGCGGCTTGTGGGCCAAGCACATTCACGACGGCATCGCCGACCGCCTCCACGAAGGCGGGTTCACCTCGTTGAGCGAGGCCATCGGATCCGGCTGACCCGCGTCAGCGGTTCAGCGCGTCAGGTGGCCGGTAACGAAATCGGTTGTCAGACGGTGCCATTGATGCCACTGGCGAACCATGTGGTGACCGACTCCGTCGATGCCCACCCACCGCGCGTCGAGTCCCCGCCGGCAAGCCCGCTCGGTTTGGTCATGGGACGCAGCGGGGTCGGTGACCGTATCCGCAGTGCCGTGGACGACCAGCAGCCGGGTGCGGACCGAGATCAGATCGCCGTCGCCGTGCGCCCACCACGGCGCGAGGGCCACCACCGCGCCGACGCCGCCATCAGCGGCCAGGTGCGCGGCGACACGGCCACCCATCGAATGCCCAACGACCGCAATATCGTCCGGTTCGCAGTGGCGCTGGACGTCCTCGAGAACGCGCCGTGCGTCGTGCACCGGATCGCAGCGCGAGCCGTTCCAGCCGCGCAACCGGTACTGCACCTGCCGCACGTCGACTCCGGAACCCAATCGGCGTCGCAACGCCTGCGCAATGAATTCCATTCGTACGTTGGCCAATTGCCGACGCCGGAATGCGTGCTCGCTGCGCACCCGGCCGCCCGGCAGCACCAACACGCACCCGCGCGATGCGTGGTTGGTCATCGTGATCGTCTAGTGCTGCTCGTAGGTCGCGTGGATCACCGCGCGCGCGATCGCGTGCTGAAAGAGATTGAAGCCCAGGAACGCCGGGCTGGCATCCTCGGGCAGGTCGAGCGTGTCGACGTCGACGGCGTGCACGGCAACGAAGTAGTGGTGCGGCCCGTGGCCAGCCGGCGGTGCCGCACCGATGTAGCGACGTTGGCCGGCGTCGTTGACCAGCGTCAAGGCGTCGCCGGGCAGGTTGCTGCCGTCACCGACGCCGGCGGCCAGTTCATGGACCGAGGCGGGCAGGTTGGCCACCGCCCAGTGCCAGAAGCCGGACGCCGTGGGGGCATCCGGGTCGTACACCGTGACCGCGAAACTCTTTGTGCCGTTCGGGAATCCCGACCAGGACAGCTGCGGGCTGACGTCCTCGCCGCCGGCACCCATGATTCCGCTGACTTGCGGCTTCGACAACGCCTGCCCGTCGGCGAACGACGCCGACTCTAGGTGAAACGACGGCAGCTTCGGCAGCGCGGCGTACGGGTCGGTTGCGGTCATGATCGATCCCCTCTCGTGTAATCGGCTAGCAGTGCGTCAGAAAGTGTGCAAGCACCTCGGTGCCGAACTTCAGCGCATCGACGGGTACCCGTTCGTCGATGCCGTGGAACAACGCCGCGAAGTCGAGATCCGGCGGCAGTCGCAGCGGGGCGAACCCGAAGCAACGAATACCCAAGCGCTCGAAGGCTTTTGCATCCGTGCCACCGGACAGCATGTACGGCACCGTCCGGGCATCCGGGTCGACCGACAGCAGCGCCGCGTTCATCGCCTCGACCAGGTCGCCGTCGAATGTCGTCTCATACGAGGGCAGGCTGGTGATCCACTCACGGGTCACATCGGGTCCGATCAGCTCGTCGACCTCGGCTTCGAACGCCGCCAGGCGGCCGGGCAGAATCCGGCAGTCCACTACCGCTTCGGCCGTCGCGGGCACCACATTGGTCTTGTAGCCGGCCTTGAGCATCGTTGGGTTGGCGGTGTCGCGCAGGGTGGCCTTCACGATGCGGGCGATCGGCCCGAGCTTCTCGACGGCCCCATCCAGGCCGGGTGACTCGGTGTCGAACGTGAACCCGGTTTCCTCCCCGACCGCGGTCAGGAACTGCGTGACGCTGTCGGTCGCCACCACGGGGAAGACGTGCCGGCCCAGCTTCGTGACCGCCTCGGCGAGCGTGGTGACCGCGTTGTGGTCGTGCACCATCGAGCCATGGCCCGGTCGGCCGTGCGCGGTCAGCCGCATCCAGTGCATGCTCTTCTCGGCGGTCTCGACGAGGTACAGCCGCCGCTCGCCGCCATCGCGGCGCGGCACGGTCAGCGAGAAACCGCCGACCTCACCGACCGCCTCGGTGATGCCCTCGAACAGGTCCGGCCGGTGGTCGACCAGCCACTGCGACCCCCACTTGCCGCCGTTCTCCTCGTCGGCGACGAATGCGAACACCAGGTCGCGCGGCGGAACGATGCCGCCGCGGCGAAAGCGCCGGGCCAGCACGATCATCATGCCGACCATGTCTTTCATGTCGACCGCGCCACGGCCCCACACGTAGCCGTCCTCGACTGCGCCGGAGAAGGGGTGCACGCTCCATTCGGCCGGCTCGGCGGGGACCACGTCGAGGTGGCCGTGGATCAGCAGCGCGCCGCGCGAGCTGTCTGCGCCCTTGAGGCGGGCGAACACGTTGCCCCGTCCGGGCGCACCGGATTCCAGGTATTCGACCTCGTAGCCGACCTCTTCGAGTTGCGCGACCACCCAGCGGGCGCACTCGGCCTCGCCCTTGGTGGTGTCGAGTTCTCCGGTGTTGGTGGTGTCGAACTGGATCAGCCTGCTGACCACGTCGACGACGTCGTCGGTTGGAGTCTCGGCAGGGCCCGTCACAGTCACCTTTCCTACCATTGCCACCGGCATCGCCGCGCGGCGCGCGGGCGCATCGGGCTGGTTTGGGCGCCGGCGACCGATCCGATAGCCTTAGCTGCCAATTCATTGGCGTCGGTCCGAGTGGCGGAATGGCAGACGCGCTAGCTTGAGGTGCTAGTGCCCTACTAATGGGCGTGGGGGTTCAAGTCCCCCCTCGGACACACAATTGAACCGAACGGAATGAATGCTCGCATTCATTCGTGAGCGAAGGAGTGTGGAAGCGGCGAAGCCGCGAGCACACCCATCACCAGCGTCGAAACTGCAACTGAGGACGCAACTCCCGCGAACCGCAGTCGGTGGTCGCACTCTCGCCGCGGCCGTAGGCTGTGGGCTACCAGGCACATGAAGCGATCACCACACCGACGCACCTTCCGCGACCGCCGCGATGCGGGTCGCGTACTCGCCGCCGAACTGGCGGCCTACCGCGGCCGAGACGGGCTGCTGGTGCTCGGACTGGCCCGCGGTGGCGTGCCGGTCGGATGGGAAGTCGCGGCGGCACTGGGCGCCGAATTCGACGTGTTCCTGGTCCGCAAGCTGGGTGTGCCGCAGTGGCCGGAATTGGCCATGGGAGCGCTGGCCAGCGGCGGCGGCGTGGTGATGAACTCGCAGGTGGTGACCAGCCTGCGTGTCAGCGACGAGCAGGTGCGCGAAACCATCGACCGGGAGACCGCCGAACTGCATCGCCGCGAGAGTGCCTATCGCGGCGGGCGGCCGATGGCCGATCCGCGCGGCAGAACTGTCATCGTGGTGGACGACGGGATCGCCACCGGCGCAAGCATCCTCGCCGCGGTGCGTGCCCTGCGAGCCGCTGGGCCCGACGCGATCGTCGTCGCGGTGCCGGTCGGTCCGCGGTCGGTGTGCGAATCGCTGGCCCAGGAGGCGGACGAGGTGGTCTGCGCGACCACACCCGACGATTTCGAGGCGGTCGGGCAGGTATTCGCCGACTTTCACCAGGTCAGCGATGACGAGGTACGGGAATTGCTGGTGACTCGGCCTAGGGCTTAGTGGGTGTTGTGTTCGTCGCTGACGGAATCGTCGGCGCCTTCGGAATCCGGGTGCGCGGAAACGCCATCGGCATCCTCGACGGCGTCGGCCGGGAAGTCCGTGGCCTCGTCGTCTTGGTGGTCAGCCTCGTGCGCCACGGCCGCGGGGACTGCGTCACGACGCTGCCGCTCCTGTAGCGCGTCGATGATCAGCAGAATGACGCCCAGAACGCTGGCGCCGATGCACACCCAGGCCACCAGCTCGTTGCTGGTGATGACCGCGAAGACGAGCGCAGCAAGGCCGATCACCGCTAGTACCAGCGAGACAATCAGCATCGGTTGACCTCCAGGCGACGGGGCGACACTGCCAACTGTGCAGGATAGCGACAGTTGGTACCAGTGTCGCCGACCGACCTAGTTATTACCCCGATTGAACTGGTTGAATCCGGCCGAGTCGTTGGTTGCGCTGGAGTCCACCGGCGCCGCCGAGCCGCGCTGGCCCAACTCCTCGAGCTGCGATTCCAGATAGGTCTTGAGGCGCGTGCGGTATTCGCGCTCAAAGGTTCGCAGCTGCTCGAGCCGGCCTTCCAGCACAGTGCGTTGCTGGTTGATGGTGCCCATGATCTCGGAGTGCTTGCGCTCGGCGTCGGCCTGCAGCGCGTCGGCCTTCTCCTGAGCCTGGCGCAGCTGGGTCTCCGACCGGGTCTGCGCGTCGGTCAGCAGCGATTCGGCACGCTGCCGAGCCTCGGAAACGGTGGTCTCGGCCTCGCGGCGGGCGTCGCCAAGGATCTGGTCGGCGTTGGCCCGGGCGTCCGACAACAGCTTGTCTGACTCCGCTTGGGCTTGGCTGGTCAATCGGTCGGCGGTGTCCTGGGCGAGGCCCAGCACGCGGGCCGCCTTGATGGCCTGCTCCTCGCCGAGGGCCGCGGGGACGGGAGCGGCCACCGGGGCGGCCACCGGGGCGGGCTGCGGCGGCTTGACCGGCTCGGGCTCGGGCTCGTAGACCGGAATCGTTTGCGTGGCTTGCACACTCGCGCCGCCGGAGGCCCGCGCACCGCTCAGTTCCTGGTCCAACTCGGCGACCCGCTGACGCAGGTCGGAGTTCTCCTCGATGAGGCGGGTCAGCTCGTTTTCCACCAGGTCGAGGAAGGCGTCGACCTCATCCTCGTTGTAACCACGCTTGCCGATCGGCGGCTTGCTGAACGCCACATTGTGGACGTCTGCGGGTGTCAGCGGCATTCTTAGCCCCCTTGAGTGTGGACGGATCTACCGACCAGGAAAGTGTAGAACGGGATCAACAGTGTCGTAGCCATACTGCAACTGCGGCCCATCCTGTCACACGAGACCCGCCGGTTGCCGAATCGGTCAATAAATAAGACCGAATTTCACAGATTAAGAGGTAACAAAACTCACCCTTACGTGACCTTTATGCCAGCCCCAGCAAACTGCCTCAGGCCGTCAATCAACGGCACCGCGCGCCGCCTCGGCTGTCAGGCCCCCGCGTGGTCGAACGCCATCGTCATGCCGACGAACGCCACCAGCAGCAGCACCATGATCGACAGATCGAACCGCACAGCACCGACGGTGAGCTGCGGGATCAGCCGTCGAAGCAGATTCACCGGCGGGTCGGTGATCGACAGGACGATCTCGAGAATCACCACGGTGAGACCGCGCGGATGCCAATCCCGGCTGAAGGACCGGATGAACTCGATGACGACGCGGGCGATCAGCAATAGCCAGAAAATGAACAGCGCAACCCCGATGGCGTAAATCAAACTGTTCAACGCGAGCCCGACCTTAGTGACGAAGATGTGACCTTGGCGATTGCCCACACTGCCTGTCAGCAGGGCAAAAGTCAGCCTACCGGGTCGGACAACGCCTCGCCGGGCGGCTACTGGTACGCGTAGAAGCCGGTCTCCGCGATGCGTCGGCGCTCTTCAGGGGACACGTCGACGTCGGCCGGTGAGAGCAAGAACACCTTGGTGGCCACTTTGTCGAATGAGCCACGCAGCGCGAAGGCGAGGCCGGCGGCGAAGTCGACCAGGCGCTTCGCGTCGGCGTTGTCCATCGAGACCAGGTCCATGATCACCGGGGTGCCGTCGCGGAAGCGCTCGCCGATGGTGCGGGCCTCGCTGTAATCCTTGGGCCGCAGCGTGGTGATCTTCGACAGCGGACTGCTCTCGTCGAACAGCATCGCCATCCGGCGCGGGTCCATCGCGAGCGCGCCGCGGGTGGAGCCGCGCAGCGAGCCGAGGCGGGAACGGGGCATCTCGGTGCGCTCGTAATCCGGTCCGCGGAAACGGGCTTCGTCCGCGTAGCCGCCGCGGTAGCCGGCGCCGTATTCGGCGGGCTCGCCACGCGCGTCGTCGTATTCACGCCCGTCGTACCGGCCGCCATAGCCGTCGTCGGCGAACCGCTGCCGCGGATAGCCGCCGGTCCGGGCCGGAGCGTGGTCGTCGTAGTACTCGTCGTCGTAGTCCTCCATCGGAGCCATGCCGAAGTAGGCCTTGACCTTGTGAAGTGTGCTCATCGCTTGACCCTTCTACAGCTCTGGGGATTCCGGTGTCTGTGATGAAGATGTGACTGGAGTGACTATTGACGGTGACGGTAGCGGTCGTTGACCCAACAATGCGGTACCGACACGCACACACGTCGAACCATGTTTGACCGCCGTTTCGAGATCGTTGGACATTCCGGCGGACAGACCTGCCGCATCCGGGTGCGCGCGGCGCACCCTCTGGTGCTCGGACTGCAGGCGTGCGAAGGCCCGGTCGGGCTCCCAGTCCAGCGGCGGGATGCCCATCAGCCCAACCAGTTCCAGCGACTCGGCGTCGTCGACCTGCGCGCAGATCTCATCGACCGCGGCGGTGTCGGAGACGTCCATCCCGCCGCGGGACACGTCGCCGTCGAGGCTGATCTGCACATAGACCCGCAGCGGGTTGATCCGCCGCCCGTCACCGAGTGCGCCTTCGACCGCCCGGTCGAGCGCGGTGACCACGCGGGCGCTGCTGACCGAGTGCGCCGTGTGCGCCCAGTTGGCCAGCGACTTGGCCTTGTTGCGCTGAATCTTGCCGACCATGTGCCAGTGCCGGCGCGCCGAGCCGCGGTCGCCCGCTCCCGAGTCGTCCAGCAACCGATCGACTTCGGTCGCCTTTGCCGCCGCTTCCTGGTCCCGGGATTCACCGAAGGCGGTGCATCCCAATCGCGACAAAATCGCGACATCGGTTGCCGGAAAGAATTTGGTAATAGGCAGGAGTTGAATTTCGTCGAGTTTGCGGCCGGCGGCTTCGGCGGCCGCGGCAAGCCGCGATCGTAACGCCGCCAAAGAATCGGCCAATTCCATTTCCCGATCCGGTCGGGTTGAAAGGTTTAGCGCCACGCTCATTCCATCCACACCACCGACGCCAGCCGGCCGGTCGGGGCCCCGCGCCGATGGCTGAACAGGTTGGCGTCGTCGACCGTGCACCGCGGGTCGATGTCGATGGCACTGATCCCCAAAGCCTGTAGCTGGCAAGCGATTCCGGCGCGAAGATCCAGTCCCGGCGTGCCGGCCGAGGTGGTCGTGCGACTGCCCGGCAGCGCCGCCTCGACCTCGTCGGCCATCGTGGCGGGCACCTCGTAGTTGCGACCGCTGACCGCGGGGCCCAGCAGCACCGAGATGTCCGACTCGTGCGCACCCAGGGCCACCATGGCCTCAACGGCGCGGATCACCACGCCGTTGCGCGCGCCGACCCGGCCGGCGTGCACTGCCCCGACGACGCCGCCCCGAGCGTCCGCCAGCAGCACCGGCACGCAGTCAGCGGTCACCACCGCCAGCGCCAATCGCGGTGTGCGGGTGACCAGTCCGTCGGTGTCGTCGAACGCGGTGCCGCGTGGACCCTCGACCACCTCGACGCGATCACTGTGCACCTGATTCATCCAGACCAACCGGTCGGGACCCAGCCCGATCGCGGTGCCCAGCCGCTTGCGATTGGTGGCCACGGCGGTCGGATCGTCGCCCACGTGGTCGCCGAGGTTGAAGGTGTCGAAGGGCGGTGCCGACACACCGCCGGCCCGGGTCGTGCTGACCCGCCGGATGCGAACGCTCACCCGTCCAGTATCCGGCCGGAGCAAGGCCGCCATCGTGTCGAGCGGCTAGCGCCGCATGAACGGCGGCACGTCGACGTCGTCGTCCTCGCCGCCGATGTCAAACGTCGCGCCGTTGGTCGGCACCGACACGCTGACCGCGTCGGCGGGCTCGAACAGGCTGGAGCTCACCTTGCCGTGCTTGCCCGACGTCACGGTCGCGACCGGGGATGCGGCGGCGCCGGCATTGCCGACGACCGGCTTGCGACCGGGACCCGCGGCGTCGAAGCCGGCGGCGATGACCGTCACCCGCACCTCGTCGCCGAGCGAGTCGTCGATGACCGTTCCGAAGATGATGTTGGCGTCCTGGTGCGCGGCGTCCTGCACCAGCGAGGCGGCCTCGTTGATCTCGAACAGCCCCAGGTCACTGCCACCCGCGACGGAGAGCAGCACACCCTGGGCGCCTTCCATCGATGCCTCGAGCAGCGGCGAATTGATCGCGATCTCAGCCGCTTTCAGCGCGCGGCCGTCGCCGCGGGCCGAGCCGATGCCCATCAACGCGGTCCCCGCTCCGGACATCACGCCCTTGACGTCGGCGAAGTCGACGTTGATCAGACCCGGCGTGGTGATCAGGTCGGTGATGCCCTGGACGCCGTTGAGTAGCACCTCGTCAGCGCTGCGGAACGCATCCATCAGCGAGACCGCGGCGTCGCCCATCTGCAGCAGGCGGTCGTTCGGGATGACGATCAGCGTGTCGCAGCTTTCCCGCAGCGACGAGATGCCGTTTTCCGCCTGGTTGCTGCGGCGCTTGCCCTCGAAGGAGAACGGCCGGGTGACCACGCCGACAGTCAGCGCGCCCAGCTTGCGGGCGATGCTGGCCACGACGGGCGCGCCGCCGGTGCCTGTTCCACCGCCTTCACCGGCGGTGACGAAGACCATGTCGGCGCCGCGTAGCAGCTCCTCGATCTCGTCCTTGGCGTCCTCGGCGGCCTTCTTGCCGACCTCTGGGTCGGCACCGGCCCCCAGGCCTCGGGTCGAGTCGCGGCCGACGTCGAGCTTGACGTCCGCATCGCTCATCAACAGTGCCTGTGCGTCGGTGTTGATCGCAATGAACTCAACGCCTTTGAGTCCCTGCTCGATCATGCGGTTGACGGCGTTGACGCCGCCTCCGCCGATACCCACGACTTTGATGACAGCCAAGTAGTTGTGCGGCGGGGTCATCATGTGTGTTCCTCCCTGGTGGGACTTGCCTAAAGCGAATCGCCCGGCAAACCTCAACCTCTAGTTAAGGGTTAGAGTTATGTCAAGTTGATTCGCGCAAACAGAACGGTATGGCCGTCGTGCGCGTGATCGATGCAGGCGCGCCGACGCGTCGCGGGCGAATTTCGCCCGATTTTCCGCCGGTGCGCAGCACTGTGGCGGCGGGACGCTATTTGATCGTCGGTAGATCCGGACTGGAGACGTCGTAGGTCCGGCCCGGGCGGGTCAGCAGCGCCGCCAGCTTTTGCGCCTTTTCCTCGGTCCGGTCGGTGGTCCCCCAGATCACCATGCGCCCGTCGGTCAGCGTCAGGGTGATCGACGCGACCGAGGGCGCGGCGATCCGGCTCACCTGCGCGACGACCTCGGGCCGCAGCGCCGTCAGCACCGCGAGCGCGGCCTTGGTCGCCGGGTCGGCCGGCCCGGGGTTGTCGACGTCGATGTAGGGCAGCGCCGGTGGCGGCGGCGCGGTCGCGAAGTCGACGCCATCGCGGTCGAACAGGTGCGGTCCGTCGGGAAGATCCTTGACCACCACCGGAATTCGCTCGACGATCGTGATCATCAACGCCGACGGGTAGTCGCGTTGCACCCGCGCGCTGGCTACCCGGCGGATCGCGGCCACCCGGTCGGCGATGGCGTCGGTGTTGATCTGCAGCAGCGGCGTACCGAGCTTGACGTGCGCGGCATCGAGCACCTCGTCGCGGGTGACCGCGCCGATCCCGGTGACGATGATGCCGCGGGCCGCCATCAGCGGCGTGAAGTAGAGGATCAGCCCGATCCCGACGATCGACACGCACAGCAGCAGCGACACCAAGAACAGCTTCAGGCCCCGAACCGCGCCGCGTGCAACGGGTTTCGGGGTCGACCCGCCACGTCCGCGGGCCGCACGTTTGGCGTCGCGGCGGGCCTGCTCGATCGCGGTGGCGCGCGCCTGGGCCTCGCGGCGCTCGGCGCGCTCGCGGCGCTCCCGGCGGCGTGGGCCCTCGACGGGCTCTTCCGGCTCTTCTGATTCCCCGTCGGCGATGGGCTCGGCGGTCGTGGGCTCGTCGTCGGGCTCGTCCGGTACGTCGGGCTCGTCCGGTACGACGATGTCGTCCGGCTCGGTCACCGCGACGCTCCCGGCGCGCTGCGGTTCGACCGCACCCGCAGCGCGGTGACGATCTCGGGCGCGAGCATCGTGACGTCGCCAGCGCCCATCGTCACGATGACATCGCCGGGCTCGGCCGCCGCGGCCACCGCCTCGGCGACCGTGGACAGGTCGGGCAGGTAGTGCACGGGAACGTTGACGTGTTCGGCGACGCTCGCCCCGCTCACCCCGGGGATGGGCTGCTCGCGGGCGCCGTAGACGTCGAGCACGAACACCTGGTCGGCGCCGTCGAGCGCCGCACCGAATTCCGCGGCGAAAGATTGTGTGCGCGAATACAAGTGCGGCTGGAACACCACCAGCGAGCGTCCGGCGCCGGTCTGGTCGAGCAACGTCCGGACGGCCCCCAGCGTCGCGGTGACTTCGGTCGGGTGGTGCGCGTAGTCGTCGAAAACCCTTACCGCAGCGGCGGTTCCGATCAGCTCAAAGCGGCGGCGGACGCCCTCGAAACCGGCCAGCCCGTCGAGCACGCAGTCCGCCGATGCGCCGATCTCGACGGCGGCCAGCAGCGCGCCCAGCGCGTTGAGCGCCATGTGTCTACCCGGCACCGACAGGCGCATCGCCATGATCTCGCCGTCGAGTGTGACGTGCGCGACCGCCTCGGTGCCCTGCTGCTCCCACGACAGCAACGTCCCGGCCAGTCCGTCGCCGGACGAGCCGTACCGCAGCACCCGAATGCCCAGCGCCGCAACGCGTTCGGCTAGCGCTGCCGCGCCGGGGTCGTCGACGCAGACCACCAGCGCGCCGCCCGGGGCGAGGCGCTCGGCGAAGGAGTCGAACACCGCGATGTAGGCGTCGGCGCTGCCGAAGAAATCGAGGTGGTCGGCCTCGATGTTGGTCACCACCGCGACATTCGGGGTGTATTCCAGCAGCGAGCCGTCGCTCTCGTCGGCCTCGGCGACGAAGCAGTCGCCGCTGCCGTGGTGGGCGTTGGTGCCGGCCTCGCCCAATTCACCGCCGACCGCGAACGATGGATCGCGGCCGCAATGTTGCAACGCCACAATCAACATCGACGTGGTGGTCGTCTTGCCGTGCGTCCCGGTCACCATCAGCGTGGTCCGTCCGACCATCAGCTTGGCCAGCACCGCCGGCCGCAGCACCACCGGAATACCGCGGCGGCGGGCCTCGACGAGTTCGGGGTTGGTCTTCGGGATCGCGGCGTGCGTGGTAATCACCGCGGTCGGGCCGCCCGGCAACAGATCCAGCGACGACGCGTCGTGCCCGATCCGGATCTGCGCGCCGCGGGCCTGCAGCGCGCGCACCCCACGCGACTCCTTGGCGTCCGACCCGGACACCTGACCGCCGCGGTCCAGCAGAATGCGGGCGATCCCCGACATGCCGGCTCCCCCGATGCCGACCATGTGTACACGCTGCAGTTCGGGAGGCAGCGGCTGGCTCATGGGCGCCACTCCTCCATCCCGGCTGACGCCGGCCTCGTCGTTGTCGGCACGGTCATCGCCGCGCTCTCCCCTGCCGGGCCACGTCCAGCGCGACCTGAGCCACCTGTCGGGCCGCTTCGGGATGGCCGACCAGTGCCGCCGCGGTCGTCATCGCGGACAGCCGCGCCTCGTCGTTGAGCAGCACAGAGACCTGTTCGGCGACGAAGCCGGGCGTCAGGTTGGCGTCGGCGACCAGCATCCCGCCGCCGGCGTTGACCACCGGCAGCGCGTTGAGTCGCTGCTCGCCGTTGCCGATCGGCAACGGCACGTAGATCGCGGGCAGGCCGACGGCGGTCACCTCGGCGACGGTCATCGCGCCCGACCGGCAGATCGCCACGTCGGCCGCGGCGTAGGCGAGATCCATCCGATTCAGGTACGGCACTGCGACATACGGCGGGTCGCCGGGCTGCTGCTCGCGCAGATCGAGGGTGTTCTTGGCGCCGTGGGCATGCAGCACTGCAACCCCGGCGGCCGCCAGATCGCCGGCTGCGCCCGAGACCGCTCGGTTGAGCGACGCGGCGCCCTGCGAGCCGCCGAACACCAGCAGCACCCGCGCATCGTCGGCGAAGCCGAAATACGCACGCGCCTCCGGCCGCAGCGCGGTGCGGTCCAGCGAGGTGATCGCCTCGCGCACCGGCACCCCCACCACCTCCGCGTTGCGCAGGCCGGGGTCGTCCACCGCCGAGAGCACGCGTTGCGCGCGCCTGGCGCCGATCCGGTTGGCCAGGCCGGCGCTGGCGTTGGCTTCGTGAACGACCACTGGCACCCGCCGCCGGCGCGCCGCCAGATAGGCCGGCAGCGAAACGTAACCACCGAAGCCGATCACGACGTCGGCGTCGACCTTGTCGAGGACGGCGCGGGTCTGCCGAACCGCGCGCAGCACGCGCGCCGGCAGCCGGGCCAGATCGCCGGTGGGTTTGCGGGGCAACGGAACCGGGGTGATCAGCTCGAGTGCGTAGCCACGCTCGGGGACCAGCCGGGTTTCCAGGCCGCGCACGGTGCCCAACGCGGTGATGCGCACATCGGGATCGAGGCTGACCAGAGCGTCGGCGACGGCCATAGCGGGCTCAATGTGGCCGGCTGTGCCGCCGCCCGCGAGCACAACCGACAACGACGCCTGCCCGGTTGGCTCTGTGACCCTGTCGCTCACCCGTAGCGCTGACCTTCCAGTGCTCGACGGCCAGGTGCTTGACGCTGGCCGGTGTACCGCTGTCCGCCTACATGATGCCCTGCCCGGGTGGCGCGTTTGTCCGCCGCTGGCGGTCTGGCTTTTCGGGCTCCGCGGGGCGATGGCGGCGTGCGCTGCGGCTTGGCGGGCTTCGGCTTGCCACGCAACCGGTCGCGCAGCGCCTCGACCCGGGTCGGCGAGTACGGCTCCGGCAATGGCAGCCGCAGGATGCGGGTCATCCGGTCGTCGCGGCCGGCGCGCAGCGCGGCAACCGCCTCGGGTTCGTGGCGGGCCGCATTGGCCATCATGCCGATCATCAAAAGTGTTGTCGCCGTGGATGTTCCGCCGGCGGATATCAGCGGTAGCTGGATGCCGGTGACCGGCAGCAGACCGATCACGTAGCCAACGTTGATGAACGACTGGCCGATCACCCACAGGGTGGTGGTTGCGGTCAGCAGCCGCAGGAACGGGTCGGCGGAGCGGCGCGCGATGCGCATGCCGGTGTAGGCGAACAAGCCGAACAGCGCGAGCAGGCCGAGCGCCCCGACCAGGCCGAGCTCCTCGCCGATGATCGCGAAGATGAAGTCGTTGTGGGCGTTGGGCAGGTAGTTCCACTTCGCGGTGCCCTGGCCCAGGCCGTCGCCGAAGATTCCACCGTTGGCCAGCGCGTACTTGGCCTGCCGAGCCTGATAGCCGGAGTCCTGTGGGTCCTGACCGGGGTCAAGCCACGAGCGGACCCGGTCGGAGCGGTAGCCGGCCGAGACCGCCAGCACGCCGGCTGCGACGATCGCCGCGAACAGCGAGCTGAGGAACACTCGCAGCGGCAGCCCCACGTACCAGAACAGGCCCAGCAGGATGATGAGCATCGACACCGTCTGCCCGAGGTCGGGCTGGGCGAGGATGAGGGCCACCGCGATGACCGCGGCCGGAACCAGCGGGATCAGCATCTCCCGCAGTGAAG
This sequence comes from uncultured Actinomycetota bacterium, assembly GCA_963822655.1. Taxonomy (GTDB): domain Bacteria; phylum Actinomycetota; class Actinomycetes; order Mycobacteriales; family Mycobacteriaceae; genus Mycobacterium. The sequence continues at coordinate 579,060 of CAWGIJ010000004.1, read as the reverse complement.
CGCGCTCCATCCGGCGCGCCGCCAATAGGTGTGCGCCCCAGATCGCCAACGCGATCTTGGTCAGTTCCGATGGCTGCATCGAGAAGCCGGCGATCACGAACCATCCGCGAGAACCGTTGGCTTCCTTACCGATCCCCGGAATAAGCACCAGCACCAGCATCACGACGGTGCTGGCGAAGCCGGTGAACGCCATCCGACGCATGAACCGGACCGGAAGCCGCAGCGCCAGGTAGCAGGCGAAGAGCCCGATGATCGTCCAGAGCACCTGGCGGCCGAAGATCGTCCAGGCCGATCCGTCGTCGTCGTAGGAGCGGACCCCGGACGCCGAGAGCACCATGATCAGGCCCAGCGTGGTCAGCAGCGCCGCCACCGCGATGATCAGATGGAAGGACGTCATCGGCCGGCTCAGCCAGGCCCCGAAGCGGGTACGCGGCTCGCCGCTGGCGACGACCGCCTTGGCCTCGTCGGCGTTCTTCTCCGCCGGCTGGCCGTCGTCGGTTCCCCGGCGCAGCAGCCGACCCAGTGAGATCTTCACCCGCCGCTACCGACGCGCGGTACGGACCGCGGCCGCGAACGCGTCGCCGCGGTCCGCGTAGCCGGTGAATTGGTCAAAGGACGCACCGGCCGGCGCCAGCACGATCGCATCGCCGGGTCTCGCGAGGTCGCGGGCGGCGGCGACGGCGGCGTTCATCACGCGAGTGCCGACTGTCTCTTCCGACGAGGGAACCACGTGTGTCACATACGTAACAGGAGGCTCAGCAGTCGCATGCATATCAGGATTCTCGCCTGCCACGACCTGTACGACGGGCACATCCGGCGCGTGTCGCGATAACGCGTCGGCAACCATCGCCCGATCGCGGCCGATCAGAACGGCTCCGACCAGCCTCGACGCCACCCGTTGCACGGTTTCGTGCACCGATGCGCCCTTGAGCAGGCCGCCGGCGATCCAGACCACCCGCGGATAGGCCAGCAGCGACGCCTCGGCGGCGTGCGGGTTGGTCGCCTTGGAGTCGTCGATGTAGCTGATCTCGTCGACGACGGCGACGAGTTCGGCGCGATGCCGCCCCACCTGGAACGACGACAGCGCGGTCGCGATCGCGTCGGCGGAGACGCCGATGCTGCGGGCCAGCGCCGCCGCGGCGAGCGCGTTGAGCACGCCGACCGGGCCGGGCACCGGGATGGACGACGCCGGGGCCAGCGGCAGGCCGTCGGGGCTGCCCGGGGCAAAAGCCCTGTCGAGCAGCATCCCGTCGCGCACGCCGAGTTCGCCGGCGGCGGGTTCGCCGAGCCGGAAGCCGACGCGGACCGGCGCCGGGGCGGTCGCGAGCAGTTCCGCCGCCCGGGCGTCGTCGACGCCGGCGACGGCCACCCGGCCGCTCAGCACGCCGGCCTTGGCCGCGGCGTAGTCGGCCAGCGTGCCGTGCCAGTCCAGGTGGTCCTCGGCGATGTTGAGGACGACGCCGGCCTCGGGCCGCACGGACGGCGCCCAGTGCAGCTGGAAACTCGACAACTCGACGGCCAGCACATCGGCAGGGCCGTGCGGTCCGCCGGACAAGGCACTGAGCACCGGGCTGCCGATGTTGCCGCACAGCCGGCTGTGTACACCCGCGGCGACGAGCATCGCGTGCAGCATCGACGTGGTGGTGGTCTTGCCGTTGGTGCCGGTGACCGCGAGCCAGCGCCGCGGCGGGCCGTAGCGGCCGGCCTGGTCCAGGCGCCAGGCCAGTTCGACGTCACCCCAGACCGGGACACCGGCCGCCGCCGCGGCAGCCGGAACCGGCGCGGTCGGCGCGAATCCGGGACTGACCACGACGAGTGCGTAGTCGGCGACGTGTGCGGCCGCGGTCGCCGAGTCGACGGTCGGAGTGCCGGCATCGGCGAACTGCTGTCGGGTGGCCGCGGAGTCGTCGCACAGCGTGGTGGTGGCGCCCAGCGCACTGAGCGCCGTGAGCACCGCGCGTCCGGTCACGCCGCCGCCCGCCACGAGAATCGGCGCGCCGGCCGACAACTCGTCGAGAGCGTCGCCGGCGTAACTCATCCGCCGCCGGTGGCCGCGAGCCACTCGCTGTAGAACAGCGCGACGCCCAGCCCGCAGCTGATCGCGGTGAGCAGCCAGAACCTGATGATCACCGTGGTCTCGGCCCAGCCGACCAGCTCGAAGTGGTGATGGAACGGGGCCATTCGGAACACCCGCCGACCGGTCGTCCGGAAGGCCAGAATCTGCACCACCACCGAGACGATCTCGGCGACGAACAACGAGCCCAGCACCACCGCGAGAATCTCGGTGCGACTGGTCACCGAGATACCGGCGATGATGCCGCCGAGCGCCAGCGAGCCGGTGTCGCCCATGAAGATCTTGGCCGGCGCGGCGTTCCACCACAGGAATCCGATGCAAGCACCGGCCGTCGAGGCGGCGATGATGGCCAGGTCCAGCGGATCGCGGACGTTGTAGCAGCCCAGGCCGGGCGCGGTCGCGCACGCGTTGCGGTACTGCCAGAAGGTGATCAGTACGTAGGCCGCGGTCACCATCGCCATCGAGCCGGCGGCCAAGCCGTCGAGCCCGTCGGTGAAGTTCACCGCGTTGGACCAGGCGCTGACGACGATCACGCAGAACAACACGAACAGCGCGGGAGCCAGTGTGACAGTGGCGATTTCGCGCACATACGACAGGTCGGAGGTACCGGGCGTGAGGCCGGCGTCGTTGCGGAACTGCAGCACCAGGATGCCCACCAGGACGGCGGCGACGATCTGGCCGACCGTCTTGGCTGTCTTGTTCAGCCCGAGGTTGCGCGACCGCCGAACCTTGATCAGGTCGTCGACGAAACCGACCGCGCCCAGCGTGGTGGCCAGGAACAACACCAGCAGACCCGATGCCGACGGGCCGTTGCCGTTGAACGCCAGACCGGCCAGGTGAGTGCCCAGGTAGCCCGCCCAGATGCCGGCCAGGATGGCGACCCCGCCCATCGACGGCGTGCCGCGCTTGGTCTTGTGGCTCGGCGGCCCGTCCTCGCGGACCTCGTGGCCGAAGCCCTGCCGGGTGAACAGCCGGATCAGCATCGGGGTCAGCAGAATCGAGACCGCCACGGAGATCGCGACGGCGAGCAGGATGTCGATCATCGGGCGTCGCCCTGGCTCTCTGTCGTCAGCGAATCGGCCAGCGCCCCGAGCCCCGCCGCGTTGGAAGCCTTGACCAGCACCACGTCGCCGGGCTGCAGTTCAGCCCGCAGGATCGCCAATGCGGCGTCGGCATCGGCCACGATGGCGGCCTCTTCGCCCCACGAGCCCTCCATGACCGCGCCCTGGTGCATGGCGCTCATAGACCTCCCCGTTCCGACGACAATGAGTCGAGACACATCTAATCGCACCGCCAGCCGACCGATGCGGTCATGCTCGGATATCGCGTCGTCGCCGAGTTCGGCCATCTCGCCCAGGACCGCCCAGCTGCGGCGCCGGTCTGCCTCGCCCGAAGCCGAGATCCACGCCAGCGCCTGCAGTCCGGCACGCATCGAGTCCGGGTTGGCGTTGTACGCGTCGTCGATCACCGTCACGCCGTCGGCGCGGGTACTGACCCGCATCCGGTGACCCGACACCGGGCCGGCACCGGCCAGCGCCTCGGCGACCTGCGTGGTCGTGGCGCCGCATTCCAGCGCGACAGCGGCGGCGCACAGGGCGTTGCTGACGTGGTGGTCGCCGTGCACGGCCAGGTTGATGTCGACGGCGGCGTCGCCGGCATGCAGGGTGAACTGCGGCCTGGCCAGCTCGTCGAGCGTGACCGGTCCGGCCCACACATCGGTCTCGCGGTCGCGGCTGATGCGCACCACACGGGCCGCGGTCACGTCGGCCATCGCGGCGACAGCCGGGTCGTCGGCGTTGAGCACGACCACGCCAGACGCCGAAACTGCTTGTGGCAGTTCGGATTTAGTCTGCGCGATGGCTTCGCGCGAACCGAATTCGCCGAGGTGCGCGGTTCCGACGTTGAGCACGACGCCGATGGCGGGTGGCGCGATAGCGGCCAGCGCGGCGATGTTGCCGGGATGGCGCGCCGATAGCTCGAGGACCAGATAGTCGGTGTCCGGCGTGGCGCGCAGCACGGTCCACGGGTGGCCGAGTTCGTTGTTGAAGGACCCGGGCGGGGCAATCACCTCGCCGAGCGGCGAAAGCACAGCGGCCAGAAGGTCTTTCGTCGACGTCTTTCCCGACGAGCCGGTGATACCGACGATCGTCAGTCCGCCGGCAACCAGTTCGGCGGCGACCACGGCGGCGAGCTTGGCCAGCGCTCCCAGCACCGCCGCGCCCGAGCCGTCGCTGTCGTGTTCGAGGACGCCGGCACCGGAGTCGGCGACCGCTGTTACCGGGACCACGATCGCCGGAACCCCGACCGGCCGGGCCGCCAGCACGGCCACCGCCCCGGCCGCCACCGCCGACGCGGCGTGCTCGTGGCCGTCGACCCGGGCCCCCGGCAACGCCAGGAACAGCCCGCCGGAAGTGACCTTGCGAGAGTCGAATTCGACGGTCGCGGTCACGTGCAGCGTCGCCGCGTCCGCGGCGGAGATGTCGGCGAGCTCACCGCCGACTATGGCGGCGATCTGCGCCACGGTGAGGTCGATCATCTAGCGCCGTGCCTCGAGGGCGGCGGCGAGTTCGAGCCGGTCGTCGAACGGCTGGGTCTGCCCGTTGCGCGTCTGACCGGTCTCGTGGCCCTTGCCGGCGATCAGCACGACATCGCCGGCGTCTGCCCAGGCCACCGCGTGGTCGATCGCGGCGCGCCGGTCCCCCACCTCGACCACGTCGGCCACGGTGCCGGCTTCGGCCGCGCCGGAAAGGATCTCGCGGCGAATGGCGGCGGGATCCTCGCTGCGCGGGTTGTCGTCGGTCACCACTATCAGGTCAGCCAATTCCGCTGCGACGCGGCCCATCTCGGCACGCTTGCCGGGGTCGCGGTCGCCACCGGCGCCGAACACCACGCCGAGCCGGGCGTCGGGGCGGCGGAGCGTGCGCAACACCTCGTGCAGGGCGCCCGGCTTGTGGGCGTAATCGACCAGCGCAAGGAAGTCCTGGCCGCGGTCGATCCGCTCGAGCCGCCCAGGTACACGGGTGTGCCGCAGCCCAGCCGACGCCTGCTCCGGGGACACCCCGACCCCGTCGAGGACCGCCAGTGCAACAAGGCAATTGGCGATGTTGTAGTCGCCGGGCAGCGCGATACCGATGCGGTGGTGGACACCGGCCGGGTCGATCGCGGTGAACTCTTGCGCGCCGGGCCGTGCGGTGACGGCTTCAGCTCGCCAGTCGGCGGGCCGCCCCTTGGTGCTGACCGTGACGGCCTTGTCAGCGCGGTGTGCCATTGCGCGACCGGCGTCGTCGTCGACACACACCACGGCGCGCCGGGCATGCAACGGCGAGGCCGGATCGAACAGCCGCGCCTTGGCGTCGAAGTAGTCCTCCATCGTCGGATGGAAGTCGAGGTGATCGCGGGACAGGTTGGTGAATCCGCTTACGGCGAATCGGATTCCGTCGACACGTCCCAGGGACAGCGCGTGGCTGGACACCTCCATCACCACGGTGTCGACGCCGCGCTCGGCCATCGCCGCCAGCAGGCCCTGCAGCGCCGGCGCCTCCGGCGTGGTCAGCGCGCTGGGGATGTCTTCGCCGTTGATCCGCAGGCCCACCGTGCCGATGAGACCCACCGAACGTCCTGCCGACCGCAGGCCGGCCTCGACCAGGTACGTCGTGGTGGTCTTCCCCGAGGTTCCGGTCACGCCCACCACCGCGAGGTGATCGGACGGATGGCCGTAGACAGTCGCGGCGAGTTCGCCGAGCACGCTGCGGGGTTGGGGGTGAACCAGGACGGGGACCGTGCCGGCGTCGCGGTTCAATTGGGCCAACCCGTCAGCGTCGGTCAGCACCGCGGCGGCCCCGCTCTCGACCGCGTCCCCATAGAAGCGAGCGCCGTGCGTCGTCGCGCCGGGCAGTGCGGCGAACAGATCGCCGGGTTGGACGTCCTGTGCGCGCAGCGTGACGCCGGTGATTTGCAGATCGGACTCGGTGCTGCCGTCGGCGGGAACCGCGCCGACCTGAGCGGCCAGGGTCGACAGCGGCACGCCCACGCAGGTAGAGGGACGCAGCGCAGCGGGCACCGTCATCACCTCCGTCTGCAGATCAGCCCTGACACCTTATCGAGTGGGCCGAGATGGACGGAAAGCCGCGACGGCTCAGTCCGGGTGCACGGCGCGCAGCCGGTCGACATTGCCGCGATCGAGTTCCGCGAAGGTGACGCCGTCGTTATTCAGGTTCAGCGCATGGTCACCCACGCCAGTCAGCAGCCGGCGTGAGGTTTCCAGCCACGCCGCCGTCCGGGCTTGCAGCGCGGCTGCCGAACTACCCACCCAACCGGACTGGGCCGAGGCGATGCGGTTGTCCGAAGCCAAGTGAGCGCTAGCCAGGTCATCTCCCTGATCGGCAACGTGGGCCGCCGACGCCGCCAGCGCTTCGATGTCAACGCGAAAACCGTTCATTGGAACCTCCCGCTGAGTCGACTCCCATCTCAGCAGGACCGGGTGTCGGCCGCAATTCACCCGAGCCGGCCCCGTTTGTTCATCTTCCGTTCACCGGATTCCGCCAGAGGCGACGCGCCCACGCGAGGGCAAAAAGCATCGCTTGCCGTTGCCGCCGAGACAGCAAGTGCTCAGCTAGAAGGCACTTTTCCGCGAGTCTGACCGGCCCGCGACGGACAGGAATACCCCACCTTGCGCACAGCGGGCCTCAAGTTTGGGTGTCCATGATATGAATGCCACACATCTTATAGATGAACGCAGAGTGAACAGAGGTATCCCCCGTGATGAGAAATGTTCTCCTCGGTGCCGCCGGAGCCGCCATGTCGATCGGCCTCGCGACGCCCGCCGGCGCCAGTCCAGCGCCGCACCCCGCGGCCGCCCCCGAATTCCTCGCCGCCGCGCGCGCCGGAGGCGTCACCGGCAGTGATCCAGCGATGCTGGCAGACGGCTACGACGTGTGTTGGCAGCTGTGGAATGCGCACGCCGAGGGCACGGCAGTGGCCGCCGGCCTGGTGCGGGACCACCCGGGAGTGAGTTCCGACGAAGCGGCCCACTTCGTGCTCGCCGCCTACAACAACCTGTGCCCGGTACCCGGCGCATACGACTACTGGGCGTACAGCACCAGCTAGCGACGCGCCAGCGACGTTGCGACCTCCATCACCTGCCACTCTGCCACGAACGTGCTGGTGAAAGTCATGTCAACTATGCAACGAAGTCGCCGAGAAGCCGAGAAGCACGCTTACGTTCACATGTCCATGGTATGAATTACGAACATCGTAAAAGTGAACGAAGAGTGAACGGAGCTCTCTCGTGATGACAAAAGTCCTCGTCTGCGCCGCCGGCGCCATGGTGTCCATCGGCCTGGCCACACCGGCCAGTGCCAACCCGACACCACAACCGACGTCCGTCCCTGCCTTCCTCGCCGCCGCGCGGGCGGGCGGCGTCAACGGCACGGATCCGGCGATGCTGTCAGACGGCAACAACGTGTGCTGGCAGCTGTGGAACCAGCACGCGTCTGCCATCCAGGTGGCCGCGGGCGTCGCGCGCGACCACCCCGGGGTGACCAGCGACGAAGCGGGTCGTTTCGTGATGGCCGCGTACAACAACCTGTGCCCGGAACCCGGCACGTACGACTCCTGGGCTTACAGCACCAGCTAGGTCAACCGGCCTGTAGCAACAACGGGGGGCCCGGGTCCGGCGACAGCGGGACGTTGCCGCGTTGCAGCAGCCATCCGGCGATGTTGTGGAACAGCGGGGCCGCCGAGTGGCCCGGTGTCCCGTCGGCATTGCGCGTCGGGTTGTCCATCATGATCCCGATGACGTAGCGCGGGTCGTCCACCGTGGCCATGCCCGCGAAGGTGATCCAGTAGACGTTGTCGTAGTAGCAGCCACACGCCGGGTTGATCTGCTGTGCGGTGCCGGTCTTACCGGCGATCTGGTATCCCTCGACCGCCGCCGCCGGCCCCGTACCCTGCTGGACGCCGGTCGGGTCGCGCTGCACGACAGCACGCAACATGTTGCGCACAGTCCGCGCGGTCTCCGGCGACACCACCCGAACGCCTTCGGGGCGGGGCTCCTCCGTGCGTGTTCCATCGGCGGTGACCGTGGACTTGACGATCCGCGGCGGCATCCGCACGCCGTCGTTGGCGATCGTTTGGTACATGCCGGCCATCTGCACCAAGGTCATCGAAAGACCCTGGCCGATCGGCAAGTTTGAGAACGAGCTGCCCGACCACTGGCCGATCGGCGGCACGAGTCCCGCGCTCTCACCGGGCAGGCCGACGCCGGTACGCTGACCGAGGCCGAACTTCTCGACCATGTCGTAATACCGTTGCGGCCCAACGCGTTGCGCCAGCATCAGCGTTCCGACGTTGGACGACTTTCCGAACACGCCGGTGGTTGTGTAGGGCGCGACGCCGTGCACCCAGGCGTCGTGGATGGTGACCCCGCCCATGTTGATCGAGCCAGGAACCTGGAGCACCTCATCGGGATTGGACAGCCCGTACTCGATCACGGACGACGCGGTGATGATCTTGTTCACCGATCCCGGTTCGAACGGTGACGACACCGACGGGTTGCCCAGTTGCTTGTCACCCTGGCGCCCAATGTCCTGCGACGGGTCGAAGGTGTTGTCGTTCGACATGGCCAGCACTTCGCCGGTCCTGGAGTCCATCACGACCGCCGAGACGTTTCGGGCACCCGAGAGATTCTTGGCCTGCTGCACCTGCTGCTGGACATAGAACTGGATGTCGTCGTCGATGGTGAGCTGGATCGTCGCACCGTTGACCGCCCGGTGCTGGTTGCGGTAGCTCCCGGGGATCACCACGCCGTCCGAGCCGCGGTCGTAGGTGACCGAGCCGTCGGTGCCGGCCAGTTCGGCGTCCATCGAGTCTTCGAGGCCGAGCAAACCGTGTCCGTCCCAGTCGATTCCGCCGACGACGTTGGCCGCCAGCGATCCGCCCGGGTACTGCCGCAGGTCCTGACGCTCGGCGCCAACCTCGGGGAATTTCCGGGTGATCGTGGTGGCGACGGCGGGGTCGACGGCACGCGCCAGATAGACGAAGGAGTCGTCGCTGTGCAGCTTCTTGAGAACGGTCGCCTTGTCGGGCTTGTTGTTGAGCCGGGTGGCGATGTCCTTGGCGATCTCGTTCAACCGCTGTTGCGGGTCGGGCGCTTTCGCGTTCTTCTGCTTGGCCTCGGTCAGCTGCTTGAGAATGCGCTTCGGCTGAAAGGTCAGCGCGCGGGCCTCGATGGTGAACGCCAGCTGGTTGTTGCGCCGGTCGACGATGCTGCCGCGGACAGCCTTTTCGGTGTCGGTGACCTTGAGCTGCCCCGCGGCCTCGGCGCGCAGCCCGGCGGCCTTGGGCACCTGCAGGTAGAACAGTTGGGCGCCGGCGATCAGCAGAGCGAGGAAAATGACGCCATTGCCGACGCGGTGCCGGAAGGCGAATGATGCACCGCGGCTTCCGATTTCGATTGCCTGGCGGGTACGACGGGCGCGCGCCGAGCGGTCGGGCTCACTGGCCTTGGCTCGAAGTGGCTTGCGAGACCGGGCCGGCCGATTCACCGGGCGGGTCCGGGGGTCGTCACGGTGAGCGGGCCGAACTGCTCACCGACGAGTGGGCCAGACGGCGCCATGTGGTGCGGCATGCCCGGCAGGTCGGCGGGCGACTGGGCGGCGGGCGGCAGCACCACCGGGCCGGCCAGTGGGACAGGGGCGGCGGCGGGCGGCGGCGCCACCGGGACGGCGGGCGCGACCGCCAGCGGCACAATCGGCGCAGGGGGTGCGGTGGGCAGCGGTTGCGTTCCGGGCGCCAACGGCACTCCGGGGACAGGCATGCCGGGCACGGGGCCCGGTGCGGCGCCCGGCATCGGCAGCGGGCCGTCGGGTGACGGCAGGTGCTCGGGGCCCAGCGTGGTCGCGCCGTCCGGCGTGCGGACCAGTCCGCCCGGCCCGGGCGCCAGCGGGACGGCCGGAGCGCCGTTGCCGGGCAATACAAGTGACGGCACCTCGACGGCGTTGGCCGGTGGAGCCTGCGGGCCGGCCGGCTTCTCGTCGGGCAGCTTGCTGTTCAGCGGTGGCGGTGGAACACCCTGCGCGGGCTTGGGCGTGCCGACCACCACCCAGTTGCCGGCGGGGTCCTGCACCAGATGTGCGGTGTCGCGAGTCGGGATCATGCCCAGGCCACGGGCCGCCTCGGCCAACGCCGGCGCGGATTGCGCCTCTTGCACATCGCGCTCGAGCGCTTCCTTTTCCTGCTGCAGCAATTCGGTGCGCTGACGGGCGCTGCCCAGCTGGTAAGACCGCTCGGCGGCGGCGGTGGAGAGCCACAGCGTCAAGCCGAGCCCGGCGCCGAGCGCGCCGATGACCAGCACGACGAACGGGACCTTGGCGGCCAGGGTGCGCGGCCGCAAGTCGATCGACGACAGTTTGATCAGCAGTCGTTCCCGCAGAGGCGGGCGAATAACCTTGGGGGCCTTCGCTTTCCGCGCTTTGGCCCGGGCCTTGGCCTGGGTGGCGCTCTTCGCACGGGTCGGACGCTCGACCGGCCGGGCGACCGGCGTGGTCTGGGGCGCCGACCGACCGGCATGCGACTCGCGGGCCGGTGCGGTGGGCTTGCCGGCGCGGGGTCGGCCGCGACGAGCGGCGGCCGAGTCGGGTACTCGCTGGCCCGACTTCCGGGAAGCACCGGCCTTGCCGCCACGCCGTTCGCCGGCGCGGGGCGGTTGCGCTGGGCGCTTGGCTTTCATGAGCCTCCCTTCCTCGCTACGTCTGAATTCGATTGCGCGCGTTCGATAGCGCGTAATCTCACCGCGGCGCTGCGCGGATTCTGCTCGATTTCCGCCGCATCGGCCCGTTCGGCGCCGCGGGTCACAGGCGTGAATCGCGCTGCGTGCCCGGGTAATTCGACCGGCAGGTCCGACGGTGTGCTCGACGTCGTCGCCGCGGCGAATGACCGTTTGACAATGCGGTCTTCCAGTGACTGGTAGGCCATCACGACGATCCGACCACCGACCGCGAGCGCGTCGAGCGCCGCGGGCAGCATGTCGCGCAGCGCTTCGAGCTCGCTGTTGACCGCGATGCGCAAGGCCTGGAATGTCCGCTTCGCGGGGTGTCCCCCGGTCCGCCGGGCCGGAGCCGGAACCGCTTGGTAGATGACCTCGACCAGCTCCGCAGTCGTGGCGAACGGTGCGCGGGCGCGGCGCCGGACGATGTGCGCCGCGATGCGGCGGGCCAACTTCTCCTCACCGTATCGGCGCAGGATGTCGCTGATCGCGGCCTCGTCGTAGGTGTTGAGGATCTCGGCGGCGGTCACCGGGGAGGTCGGGTCCATCCGCATGTCCAGCGGGGCGTTCTGCGCGTAGGAGAAACCCCGTTCGGTGCGGTCCAGTTGCATGGACGACACGCCGAGGTCGAACAGCATGCCGTCGACCGATTCGATTGGCCCGTAGCCGGATTCGGCCAGAGCACTCTCGATGTCGTCGTACCGGGCCTGGACCAGGGTGAGCCGGTCGGCGAAGCGGGCGAGCCGGCCGCGGACGATGTCCAGCGCGGTCGGGTCGCGGTCGACACCGATCACGCGCAGTCCGGTCAGGTCGGTCAGAAATTTCTCGGAATGCCCACCGGCGCCGACAGTTCCGTCGATGAGCACCGAGCCGGATCCGTCGGCGCTCCGACGGGTGAGGGCGGGGTGCAACACGTCGAAGCAACGGTCGAGCAGCACGGGCACATGGCCGAAACCACCAGCGGCGTCAGGCATGTGGACACCTTCCCGACGGGATAACTGGTGGACGGCTCGCCGCACCGGCGATCGGCCGGCCGTTGCATCGAGGTCCCTGTCCGATGGCACGAACCTGGCGTCGGGGAAGTACGTCAGGGTCGGTTCGGGCAGAGGCCACGGTGCACGGGCACGCGCCTCAGATAATGTCGCCGAGTGCTTCATCGCTGGCTGCGGAGAAGTTCTCTTCGTGGGTCTCTTGGTAGTGCTGCCAGGCCGCCGCGTCCCAGATCTCCAGGTACTCAATGGATCCGGTGACGACGCAGTCTTTGGAGAGGCCTGCGTAGCGGCGGTGGTCGGCCGACAACGTGATGCGGCCCTGCGCGTCAGGATGCTGTTCGTCGGTGCCGGCGGCCAGGTTACGCAGGAACGCTCGCGCCTCGGGGTTGCTACGCGATGTCTGGCTCGCCTTATGGGCGAGCTCCTCGAACGCGGCCCGCGGGTAGACGGCGAGGCTGTGGTCTTGGCTCTTGGTGACCATCAACCCCCCTGCCAGTGCGTCGCGGAATTTGGCGGGCAACGTGAGTCGCCCTTTGTCGTCGAGTTTTGGCGTGTAGGTGCCGAGAAACATCTGGCTACCTCCATGCCTTTCGACTTCGCCCACGATACCCCACAACCCCCCACTTCGCTCCATTTAACGACACGAATGTCACCGGTGGGTGTCGTTTCTGCAGGTTCTCGGCCACTAAGGCGACCCGACAATGTCACCGCGGCGTGCGAGTCTCACCGCAAAAGGAGCTGTGAACAGGCTTTTTAGCGGCCGGTGGGGCGTTGTGGGTGACGGGGCACGCCGTGGGGCGCGTCGACGGCGTCAGTGGGGCACAAAAAAGGGCAGCCAGCCGGCTGCCTTTTTTTCGTCCTGCGCGCTACTGCTCAAACCGGCGGCGGAACCGGTCTTCCATTCGGCTGGTGAACGACCCACCGGCACCTCGGTTGCGGCGCGGACGCGCTGCCGTAGCGGGACCCTGGCGCTCGCCACGGCCGGCAAGCCGTGGTCCGGTGATCGCGAAGACGACGCCGCCGAACATCACGATGAAGCCCAGCACCGACAGCACCGGGAAAGTTCCGATCATGGTGGCCTTGAACGCCACCCCGGAGACCAGCATTGCGAGTCCGAGCACGAACAGCGCCGCACCCTGGAGACGCCGCCGAGCGGTCGGCGCGCGCAATCCGCCGCCGCGAACGCTCGAGGCGAATTTAGGGTCCTCAGCGTAGAGAGCGCTCTCGATCTGGTCGAGCATCCGCTGCTCATGATCGGAGAGTGGCATTCGTCCCTCCTTGCCGAAAACCTGTCACGTAAATACCGATAGCACGCTTGCACCCGCTGCGGGGACAACTAATAAGAATGATACGAGGTCAATCTGCGCGTTACCACCGCTTCGCCTGCTGAGTGTAATAGCGGCCGGTCGGCGATCGACGCCGCGCCGCCCGCCCCGATAATGGGATGGCGCCCCGCACTGGACGACCGAGGAGGAGACCACACGTTGGTGACGTTCCTCATCAACCTGCCGCAGCAGGACATGCAGCGGCGGCTAGCCGAGGCCCTGGGCGTCTACGTCGACGCCATGCGCTATCCGCCCGGCACCGAGAATCAACGTGCCGCGATGTGGCTCGAACACACCCGGCGGCGCGGCTGGCAGGCCGTCGCGGCGGTCGAGGTCGACGCACCGGCCGACACCGAGCCGTCGTCCACCGAATTGAGCGACGCGCCGCTGCTCGGCGTTGCCTACGGCTACTGCGGCGCGCCCGATCAGTGGTGGCAGCAGCAGGTCGTCGCGGGACTGCAGCGCAGCGGCTTCCCCGACCCCGAGATCTCCAAGCCTGATGGCCAGCTACTTCGAACTGACCGAGCTGCACATCTCACCCCGCGCGCAGGGCCGTGGCCTGGGCGAAGCTCTCGCCCGCCGGCTGCTCTCCGAGCGCAGCGAAGCCAACGTGTTGCTGTCGACGCCGGAAACCAACGGGGAAGCCAATCGAGCCTGGCGGCTCTACCGGCGGCTGGGCTTCATCGACGTCATCCGCGGCTATCACTTCACCGGCGACCCACGTGCTTTCGCGATCCTGGGGCGCAAGCTGCCGCTGTAGTGGCACCTGCGCCCACGCGGTCTGGCACGATGACCTGGTGCGCGCCAGCGGTATACAGCTCTCGTCCCGGGGTCTCGCGGCACGGCCGGCAGGCCGCCGCATCACTGCTTTGGCGTTGCTGCTGCTCGTGATACCCGTGCTCGCGGGCTGCGTGCGGATCAAGGCGTCGATCACCATCTCCCCCGAGGACCTGGTCTCCGGTGACATCGTCGCGGCGGCCAAGCCGAAAAACGAGAAGGACAACGGCCCGCAGCTGGATCCCAACCTGGCGTTCGGGCAGAAGGTTGCCGTCTCGAAGTACGACCGCGACGGCTACGTGGGCTCGCAGGCCACCTTCTCGGACCTGACATTCGCGGAGTTGCCCGAACTCGCCCGGATGAACTCCGACGCCCAGGGCGTGAACCTGTCGCTGCGGCGGGCCGGCGATCTGGTGATCCTGGAAGGCCGCGCGGACCTGACGTCGCTGAACGACCCGGACGCCGAGGTGGAGCTGTCCGTCGCGTTCCCGGGGACGGTGACCTCCACCAACGGCGATCGCGTCGACGAGCAGACCGTGCAGTGGAAATTGAAGCCCGGCGTGGTGAGCATGCTCAACGCGCAGGCCCGCTACACCGATCCGAGCACCCGCTCGTTCCAGGGCGCGGCCCTGTGGCTGGCGCTCGCGTCGCTCGCGGTGGCCGGCGCCGTCGGCGGGCTGGCCTGGTACACCCGCGACCAGTCGCCCAAGATCGCCGAACCCAGCGACCCGCCGTCCAGCTAACCGCGCTCAGCGTGTCGGCGACCAGTAATCCAGCATCTCGGCGAACGTCTCGAACGCCGGCTCGGAATTACCGTAGGTGGCCTCGAGGTGCAGGCTCAGCGGGTAGCCCAGGTCGGCGACGCCGTCGACCACCCGCTTGTAGAGGTCGAGTAGCAGTGTGCGCCGTTGCTTCGGTTCGGTGTTGGCCAGCGTCGTCACGAACGCCTGCTCCTCGGCCACCACCGCGTTGCCCGGATCCTGGATCAGCCAGTTGATGAAGCCGATCTTCTCCTCGAGCTTCGGGACGAAGCCAAAGCCGAGCAGGATTTCCGGCCGGTGGTCGGTCTCCTTGGCGAAGTCCGCCAAAAAGCCCACGATGGCGTCGGAATACAGCAACTGCGTCTGCGCGAACGTCGCACCCTGATTGCACTTGAAGTTCAGCCGGCCCGTCTCACCCTCGCGGGTGGGAATCAGGATCACGCCCCGATTGGTCACCAACTCCTGGTAGATCGACAACGCGTCGGTCGGCGCCACGCCGGAGCCCTCGCCGTCGGCCATCGTGCGCGGCACACCGACGAACACGATGCCGTCGATCCCCGCGCCGACCAGCGTGCCCAGCCGCTCGCGCAACACCGGCTCGTCCATGAAAGCCGTGACCTGACTGCACAACCCACGCACTCCGGGCAGCTCCGGCTTGATCGCCGACCAGAAGTCCAGCACGTCGAGCTTGGGCTTCATCTCGATCGGGCGGTCGTCGTCTTCTTCGATCAGCCCGGGCATCATCACGTGACCGATCCGGCCGTCGATGCCCGTCTTCGCCGCCAACTGCACGACCTTGCGGGCGTCTTCGAGAGCCTGCTCGGTACCGCGCTCGATGTTCGGCGGCACCAGCTCAAGCGCGATGGTGTTCAAAGTCAACGAGCTGCTCCTCAATCAACGACCAGTTCCCCCGCCACAGCAGAGCCGTGCACCCCGACAGCATAGTGAGGGCGTCGACGCACCTGACCGTCGACGTGAGAAGGGCAAAACCCGCTGGACAGCGCTGCGCCGAATAGACTTGGCGGGCCATGATCGCAAGGGACCGGGAAGAGGTGGCGCGCTGAGCGCAGGAGCAGCGACGACCGTCGAGCTGGCCGACGCCGTCACCGACCAGTTGCGCAGGTACCTGCGCGAGCGCCGAGCCGGGGCAGCCCACATCGGACGCGACTATGACGCGCTGACTGCCGGCCTGGAGGATTTCGTCCTCAGCGGCGGCAAGCGGTTGCGCCCGGCTTTCGCCTATTGGGGCTGGCGGGCGGTCTCCGCCGAGGATCCCGGCGACGAGGGCATGCTGCTGTTCGCGGCGCTGGAACTGCTGCATGCCTCGGCGCTGGTGCACGACGACGTCATCGACTGCTCCGCCACCCGCCGCGGCCGGCCGACCACCCACATCCAATTCGCCACCCTGCACCGCGACCGTGGCTGGCGCGGACCGGCAGATCAGTTCGGCACCTCGGCGGCCATCCTGCTCGGCGACCTGGCGCTGGCATGGGCCGACGACATCGTCGCCGGCGTCGAACTGCCGCCCGGCGCCCGCGGCCGAGTTCGCCACGTCTGGGCCGACATTCGCACCGACGTGCTCGGCGGGCAGTACCTCGACATCGTGGCCGAGGCCAGCGCCGCCGAGTCGATTGCCTCGGCGATGGCCGTGAACACCTATAAGACCGCCTCCTACACGGTGTCACGCCCGCTGCAGCTCGGCGCCGCCGCGGCCGCCGACCGGCCCGATGTGCAGGCGCTGTTCCACGAGATCGGCAATCACTTGGGCGTCGCATTTCAATTGCGCGACGACGTGCTCGGCGTGTTCGGCGACCCGGCGGTGACCGGCAAGCCGTCCGGGGACGACCTGCGCTCCGGTAAGCGCACCGTGCTGCTGGCCACTGCGATGGAGTTGGCCGACGTGTCAGATCCGGCCGCTGCCAGGCTGTTACGCAGTGCGGTCGGCACCGACCTGAGCGACGACCAGGCGCGCGAACTGTGCGATGTGATCGCGCACGTCGGCGCCCTGGCCGCGGTCGAGGAGCAGATCGCGACGCTGACGCGTCGGTCGCTGGAGCTGGTGGCCGACGCGCCGATCTACGACGCCGCCAAGGCCGGCCTGTCCGAGCTCGCCGCATTCTCCGCGAATCGTTCTGCCTGACGCCGATGTCCATTCCGACCCCCGCGCCGGCCCCTGCCCCGACCACCACTGCGCCCCAAGGACTTTCGCGGCTCCGCGAGTTCGCGTCGAGCTCCGACGGCCGGCCGGCTCTGCTCGGATGTCTGGGCGCGGCACTCATCACGACGGGTGGACTCGGGGCAGGGAGCACCAAGCAACACGACCCGCTACTGGAAACGCTGCATCTGTCCTGGGTGCGCTACGGCCACGGCCTGGTGCTGTCGTCGATCCTGCTGTGGATCGGCGTCATCCTGATGCTCAGCGCCTGGCTGTGGCTGGGCCGGCGCGCACTGGCCGGTGCCGCAACCGAATTCACGATGGTGGCCAGCGCCGCGATCTGGCTGGCGCCATTACTGCTGTCGGTCCCCCTGTTCAGCCGCGACACCTACTCCTACCTCGCGCAGGGCGCCCTGCTGCGCGACGGCCTCGACCCCTACGCTGTCGGGCCGATTGACAATCCGAACCCGTTGCTGGACAACGTGAGTCCGATTTGGACGATCACCACCGCGCCGTACGGGCCGGCGTTCATCATGGTGGCCAGGTTGGTGACGATGCTGGTCGGCAACCACGTGATCCAAGGCACCATGCTGCTGCGGCTGTGCATGCTGCCCGGGTTGGCGATGCTGATCTGGGCGACTCCGCGAATCGCGCGCCACGTCGCCGCGAATGTACCCATCGCACTGTGGGTTTGCGTGCTCAACCCGTTGGTGATCATCCATCTGATGGGTGGCGTGCACAACGAGATGCTGATGGTAGGCCTGATGGCCGCCGGCATCGCACTGACCTTCGAGCGGCGGCACGTCGCCGGCATCGCGGTGGTCGCCGTCGGGATGGCGGTCAAGGCCACCGCCGGGCTCGCGTTGCCGTTCCTGGTGTGGGTGTGGATGCGGCATCTGCGCGACCGCCGCGAATACCGGCCGCTGCGTGCGTTTTCGGTAGCCTCGGCCGCGTCGGTGCTCATCGTCGTGGTGGTGTTCGCCGTCCTGTCCGGTTTGGCCGGAGTGGGCTTGGGCTGGCTCACGGCGCTGGCCGGTTCGGTGAAGATCATCAATTGGCTGAGCCTGCCGACCGCCGCCGCGAACCTGGCCCACGCGCTGGGCGGGTTGTTCTTCTCGGTGAGTTTCTATGGGGTGCTGCAGGTTACCCGGATGATCGGGATCGCGATCATCGTGCTGGCGCTGCCGCTGCTGTGGTGGCGGTACCGCCACGACGACCGCGAGGCGCTCGTCGGCATCGCGTGGGTGATGCTCGTCGTGGTGTTGTTCGCGCCGGCCGCGCTGCCCTGGTACTACTCGTGGCCGTTGGCGGTGGTGGCGCCGCTGGCCCAATCCCGTCGCGCGGTCGCGTCGATCGCCGCATTTTCGACGTGGATCATGGTGATCTTCAAACCCGATGGGGCACACGGGATGTACTCGTGGCCGCATGTGCTGCTGGCGACGACGGTGGCGCTGTTCGTCTTCAAGACCATGGACCGGACCGAAGCGGCTGAGGTCAGTACGCCATAGCCTGTGCACGGCGCAGTACTTCGCGGGCCTGGTGGGCGTGGAGCGCGTCGACCGGCCGGGCGTTGTTGAGCGCGTCGCGCGACCCGTCGCGCGTCACCGTCAGCGACGGGTCGGGGGTGAACAGCCAGCGCACGATCTCGGTGTCCTGATAGCCGCCGTCGCGCAGGACCATCAGCAGGCCCGGCAGGCTCTTGACCACTTCGCCGTCGCTGGTGAAGAAGATCTGCGGGATCACCACGTCGCCGGACCGCCGCACCGCGACCAGGTGGCCTTCTTTGAGATGCTGCTGCACTTTGGTCACCGCGATACCGAGCAGATCGGCAACATTGCGGAGATCGTAGGTCGGTTCGTCGGGGTCGAGAACATCGTCCCCGGCCGGAATCCTGCTCACCGGAACAGTGTACGGCCGACGCGGGCCGATTTTCGGGTTCGCGACGCCTACGATGGGCGCGTGACCGCAGCGACGAGCGATGACCTCGAGGGCGCATTGCTCGACGAGCGATATCGCGTCGCGACCAAGATCGCCACCGGCGGCACCTCGACGGTGTACCGCGGCCTCGACACCCGGTTGGACCGCCCGGTCGCGCTGAAGGTGATGGACTCCCGCTACGCCGGCGACCAGCAGTTTCTTACCCGCTTCCAGCTCGAGGCGCGCAGCGTCGCCAAGCTGAAGGACCCCGGGCTCGTCGCGGTCTACGACCAAGGCCTCGACGCGCGGCACCCGTTTCTGGTGATGGAGCTCGTCGAGGGCGGGACACTGCGCGAACTTCTCGCCGAGCGCGGGCCGATGCCGCCGCACGCCGTCGCCGCGGTGCTGCGCCCGGTGCTTGGCGGGCTGGCCGCCGCGCATCGGGCCGGCCTCGTGCACCGCGACGTCAAGCCCGAGAACGTGTTGATCTCCGATGAGGGTGATGTCAAGATCGTCGACTTCGGCCTGGTGCGCGCTGTCGCCGAAGCCGGAATCACCTCCACCAGCGTCATTCTCGGCACGGCGGCCTACCTGTCCCCCGAACAGGTCAGAGACGGCAAAGCCAGCCCGCGCAGCGACGTCTACGCCGCCGGAATCGTCGCCTATGAGCTGCTGACCGGGCAGACTCCGTTCTCCGGCGATACGTCCCTGTCGGTCGCCTTCCAGCGCCTGGACACCGACGTGCCGCCACCCAGCAGCGTGATCGGCGGAGTCCCTGCACAATTCGACGAACTGGTCGAGCGGGCCACCGCCCGCGATCCGGCTGACCGCTACGCCGATGCGCAGGACATGGGCACGCAACTGCAGGCAATCGTCGAGGATCTGAGACTGCCCGACTTCCGGGTGCCCTCGCCGCGCAACTCGGCGCAGCACCGCTCGGCCACGACGCACCGCAGTCAGGTCAGCATCGACCAGAACCGCACCAGCGATCTGCGTCAGCCGCCCGCCACACGTCCGCCGGTGCATCAGCCGACCCGTCAGTTCACCCGCGACCCGAAGGACTGGCCCGCCAAGCATGGCGAATACCGGGAAACATCAGGACAATTCGCGGGTATCGACCTGATCGAGTTCGCCTTCGAGCGGCAGCGCGCCCGGCGCATGATGCTGATCTGGATCGCGATCGTGCTGTCGATCACCGGGATGGTCGCCGCGGCGGCGTGGACCGTCGGCAGCAACATCGGCGGACTGCTCTAGTCGCCGTGGCGATCGCGAGCGCGGCGGAGCCGGGCGAAGCGGGTCGCCACTCAGTCGCCGTGGCGATCGCGAGCGCGGCGGAGCCGGGCGAAGCGGGTCGCCACTCAGTCGCCGTGGCGATCGCGAGCGCGGCGGAGCCGGGCGAAGCGGGTCGCCACTCAGTCGCCGTGGCGATCGCGAGCGCGGCGGAGCCGGGCGAAGCGGGTCGCCACTCAGTCGCGCAGCATCTCCGCGACCAGGAACGCCAGCTCCAACGACTGCTGGGTGTTCAGCCGCGGGTCGCACGCCGTCTCGTAGCGGCCGCTCAGGTCGGTGTCCGAAATATCTTGCGCCCCACCGAGACACTCGGTGACGTTCTCGCCGGTGATTTCGACGTGGATGCCGCCGGGGTACGTGCCCAGTGCGCGGTGCACCTCGAAGAAGCCCTGCACCTCGTCGACGATGCGGTCGAAGTGCCGGGTCTTGTAGCCGGTGGACGACTCGTGGGTGTTGCCGTGCATCGGGTCGCACTGCCAGATCACCAGATGCCCTGTGGCTTGGACCTTTTCGATGATCGGCGGCAGCAGGTCGCGGACTTTGTTGTTGCCCATCCGGCTCACCAGTGTCAGCCGGCCCGGCTTGTTGTGCGGGTCGAGGCGCTCGACGTATTCGACCACCTGGTCCGGCGTGGTCGACGGCCCGATCTTGACGCCGATCGGATTGGCGATGACCTCGGCGAACGCGATGTGCGCGCCGTCGAGTTGCCGGGTGCGGTCCCCGATCCACAGGTAGTGGGCCGACATGTCGTACAGCTGCGGCTCGCCGTCTCCATCGGCTGACAGCCGAAGCATGGCCCGCTCGTAGTCGAGGACCAAAGCCTCATGGCTGGAATAGATTTCGGCGGTCTGCAGGTTGCGGTCGGCTACCCCGCACGCGCTCATGAACTTGAGGCCGCGATCGATCTCCGCGGCCAGTGCCTCGTAGCGGGCGCCGGCCGGCGAGGTCCGGACGAATTCGCGGTTCCAGTCGTGCACCAGGTGCAACGACGCCAGACCCGACGACGTCAGCGCGCGCACCAGGTTCATCGCGGCGGCGGCGTTGGCGTACGCGCGCACGAGCCGCGACGGGTCGTGCTCGCGTGCCGCGGCGTCCGGGGCGAATCCGTTGATCATGTCGCCGCGGTAGGACCGTAGACCCAGCGCGTCGGTGTCGGCCGAGCGCGGTTTGGCGTACTGCCCGGCGATGCGGGCCACTTTGAGCACCGGCACGCTGGCGCCGTAGGTCAGCACGACCGCCATCTGGAGCAGGGCGCGGATGTTGCCCTTGATGTGTGGCTCGGTGTTGTCGACGAACGTCTCGGCGCAGTCGCCGCCCTGCAGCATGAACGCCTCACCGCGGGCGACCTGGGCCAGCATGTCCTGCAGCCGGAGGATTTCCGACGCCACCGTTACCGGCGGCACACTCTCCAGGACCGTCCGCCAGGGTGCGACCTCTTCGCGGGTCCAGCTCGGCTGCTGGGCGGCGGGCTTGGCCAGCGCGGCGTCGAGCCGGCCCCGTAGCTCCGCAGGTAGCGGCGGCAGCTCTGGCAGCTGCTCGATGGGAAGGTCAACGGTGGAATTCACCCGTCTATGGTAACCGGGCTGCGGACGCCCCCAATCCCGCCGCGATCAGGGCCGACGGTCTGCGTTCGACGTGATCACCTGGTAGCGCGTCAGCTGATCGCGGGCATCGACGAGCGCGTCGTGCACATTGGCCGACCGACGCGGGAGTTTGGGGCTGCCGCTGTGCTCCCAGAGCTGGCGCAGCTCGTGGGTGAACCGTGGGATCGGCGGCGGCAGGTGCGTCATCGGACCCCATAGCTGGCACAGCGCGACGTGGTCGTAGGCGCCGACCCACGCCCACAACTCGATCGGCTCGGGTCCGTCGACGTCGAAGAACGTCTCGAGGTCGTCGCGGATCTGAGCACGCGACCGATACACCTGCGAGGCCGGTGACGGCAGCTTGGGCAGCACGTTCGCCCGCACCCAGCTCCCGGCTCGGTCGGGGTTGAATTCGGTTGAGACCGCGTAATACTCGCGACCATCCTCGGCGACCACCCCGATCGAGATCAGCTCGATGGTGTACCCGTCGTCGATGAATTCGGTGTCGTAAAAGAAACGCAACCCGACTACCCCACCCCGAGCCCGCCGGCGAGCACGCTCGGCACTTGCTCCGGCGGAGCGGCGGGATGCACCTCGCGGTCCAGCTCCGCGTTGACCATGCGGTGCGACGGCACCCGCGGCGTCCCGGCGATGGTGTACTGCAGCCACAGCTTGGCTCGCACCACCGGCCGGCGCAGCGTCCGCTCGCGCTGCAGCGCGCGACTCATCTTGTTCAGCCGGGTCATGTACAGGTAGCGGGCCCACGGGGCCTGCGGCCGGGACAGCCGGATTGCGCCGACGACCAGCAGCGGGACGAAGAACATGCCGATCAGGCCGGTCCAGACCTTGCCCTTGAGCACCACCAGCACGGCCAGCGGCAGCGTCAGGACCATGGCGAACACCACGCCGGCGCGCAGCACCACCGAGTGGGTGGTGTCCTGCCACAGGCTGATGAAGAACATCAGCGGGTGCAGGCCCAGCACCAGCAGCCCGCCGACCGCGATGGCCGCGAACACCGCGTCGACCGAGGTCCGTCCGTCTTCTTCCCAGTAGACGTCGGACAGGTGCAGGATCAACGCGTACTCGTCGAGCACCAGCGCGGCGCCGATCCCGAAAATGATTGCCGCAGCGGTGAATTCGGCTTCAGTGCCGTTGACCGACAGCGTCACCAGGGTGATACCCGAGATCATCACGAGCAGCACACCGACCACAACGTGGTGAATGTGTTTGGACCCGATGTGGATGTTGCGGGGCTCCCACCACCGAGGCGGCCGCCCATCGCTCTTGCGCTTGCGGATCAGCCGCACAAACGTCCGCGTGACGAAAAAGGTGAGGATGAAGGCGATCAGACAGCACAGCAGCGGAAGTCGACCGCGACCGATGATGTCGTGTTCGAACCAGTGCAGCACGTCTCAAAAGCTACGCGCAGGTGGCGCCGATGACCGTCCGCGACACCACTTGGCGGTCCCACACCGATAGGCTGTCCACCGACATGAGTAGATGGCGCTCGCCCGACGCGGGCAGTTCGCGCGGGCGGGAAGCCACGGCGCAGCCGAGTAGCTGGCGAAACGGTTGCTGGCTGCTGCTTCAGTTGGCCGCTCTGGCGGCCTTGGGCTACGCCGGCTGGCAGGTGCTCGGCAGCACGGTCTACCGGATCGACATCGACGTGTACCGGATGGGCGGGCAGGCCTGGCTGGACGGCCACCCGCTGTACAGCCCGGACGTCAAGTTCCACACCCCGATCGGGTTGAATCTGCCGTTCACCTATCCCCCGCTGGCCGCCGTCATCTTCGCGCCGTTCGCCTGGCTGGGCATGCCCGCGGCCAGCGTCACGATCACGGCGATCACGCTGGTGCTGCTGCTGATCGCCACGATGATGGTGCTGACCCGGCTCGACGTCTGGAGCGACAGCCGCGTGGTGCCCGGTCCGGCGTGGTTGCGGCGCTGGTGGCTGACCGCGTCGATCGTCGCGTTTGCGACGCTCAACCTGGAGCCGATTCAGGCCAACTTCGCGTTCGGCCAGATCAACGTCGTGCTGATGACGCTGGTGATCGCCGAATGCGTGCCGCAGCGCACGCCGTGGCCACGGGGGCTGCTGCTGGGTCTGGGCATCGCGCTGAAGCTCACGCCCGCGGTCTTCCTGCTGTATTTCCTGCTCAATCGCGATCGCCGCGCCGTCGTGACTTCGCTGGCATCGGTCGTCGCAACGATCGCCGTCGGATTCGCGCTGGCCTGGAACGACTCCTGGGAGTACTGGACCCACACCGTCCGAAACACCGACCGGATCGGATCGGCGAGCCTGAACACCAACCAGAACATCGCCGGCACGCTGGCGCGGCTGGGCCTCGACGACCATCAGCGATTCCTGCCGTGGGTGTTGGCCTGTTTTTTGGTGCTGGCTGTGACGGTGTGGGCGGCGCGGCGCGCGCTACGCGCCGGCGAACCGGTGCTGGCCGTGATCTGCATCGCCTTGTTCGGCCTGGCCGTCTCCCCGGTGTCGTGGTCACACCACTGGGTGTGGATGCTCGAGACGGTCATCGTCACCGCGGTGCTGGCCTGGCGGCGGCGCAATATCGCGCTGGCGTTCGTCACCGCGGCCGGGCTGGCCGCGATGTACTGGACGCCGCTCGACCTGATGCCCAAACACCACGAGACCACCGCCTGCTGGTGGCGCCAGCTGGTCGGGGTGTCGTATCTCTGGTGGGCGCTGGCGACGATAGTGGTCACCGGCGCGACCATCGCCGTCCGGACGTCTACCGCGACCGCGCCCCAGGCATCGACCGCGCCCGCGCCGGTATCGGCCTGATCTGCTACCCGGCCGCCGTCTCAGGAACCCGAGACGGCGGTACTTTTCCCGGGGACTCCGGGCTGTTGCCGTTTTTCAGCGTCGCGGCGTAGATGTCGACATACTCCTGACCGGACAGCCCCATCAGTTCGTAGATGACCTCGTCGACCACGGCGCGTTCGATGAAGCGGTTGCCCGCCAGTCCCTCGAACCGGGAGAAGTCGATTGGCTTGCCGAACCGGACGGTGACCTTGCTGAAGCGCAGCATCGAGGTTCCGGGCGGGTTGACCTTGTTGGTCCCGATCATGGCGACGGGGATCACCGGGACACCGGTCTCCAGCGCCAGCCGTGCGAGCCCGGTCTTTCCCTTGTACAGCCGGCCGTCGGGTGAGCGGGTGCCTTCGGGGTACATGCCGAGCAACTTGCCTTCGTCCAGAACCCGCTTGGCGGTGTCCAGCGCGGCCTGCGCTGCGTCTGCGCTGCTGCGGTCGATCGGCACCTGGCCGACGGCGGTGAAGAACCACCGGCTACACCAGCCTTTGAAGCCGGTTCCGGTGAAGTACTCCGACTTCGCGAGGAAGGTGATCCGGCGGCGTTCCACCAGCGGAAGGTAGAAGCTGTCCATCACCGCCAGGTGGTTGCTGGCCAGAATCGCGGGGCCGGACTGCGGGACATGTTCCAGTCCTTCGATTTTCGGGCGGCCAAGTAGTGCGAGCAACGGGCCGAGGAAGATGTACTTCAAAAGCCAGTACGCCATCAGGCCTCCTTCTCAGCCCCGCCAACAGTGTTCAGCGCCAAGAGTACCGACCCAGTGTGTGTGGGACCACATGACGTTGACGACTTGCTAACACTTCGATGCAACGTGTGCACGTGTGGTAGTTGCCGGCTATTCCTCGACGGTCACGACGATCGGCTGGTAACGACTTGCCGGCGGCTGCTCGCCGGCAGCTGTCTCGGCGCGGGGCCCGCTCGGTGGGCCGTCGGGCGGCGTCGGGGTGGGACGGTCGACCTGGTCGACGAGGGCACGGATCACCGCCAGCAGCGCGACGCTGTGTTCGGCGATCACGGTCAGCAGCGGATGCTCGTCGCCGGTCACGACCGCGGCCAGCGCGCACACCGGGCACCACACCTGCTGGCAGGATCCGGTGCCCGCGCCGGCGCCGGTGGCGCGCGCGGCGGCCAGCCGAATCGCGGGGTCGATCTGGTCGAGAATTTTCTGGGCGAGCCTGCGCAACTCCGGTCCGATGTCAGGGTGGGTCACTTCGGCCACACCTCCGGGTCGGGTTGAAAACGCACTGTCAGTTCGCTGCCGCGAAGATGCGCATCCATCACCGTGCACCGCCGCAGGACCGACGCCAACCGAACTCTTCGCCGCACTCCGCCGGCCCCGACGATCAGGTCGTCACCGACCCTGCCAAGGCTCAGCGCGCCGGACTGAATCTGCGGCAACTCTAGCCGCATTCGGTACACCGACTGCAGTCCGGATCCTGATTCCAGATCCACCACCGGACGCAGCGGCCCTGGTGGCGCGGATCCGTCGCGCCGGCGGGCGCTGTCCAGCAGTTCGGCCAACGCCTTGACGCCGATCGGCTCGCCGGCCAGATGCGGGGTGAGAACGAGTGCTACGTCGCCAATCGTGGCGTCGAGCTCGTCGAGCACGGTGCGCTGTTCGTTGATGCGTTCCGAATACCAGTCGAAGGCCGGGTGGGCCGGCAGGTTGCGGTACTCGTACGAATCGTCTTGCATCAGAATCTGGTTGACGATAAGTTCTTCGACCCGTACACCCATCAGGGCCAGCGAACCGAGCGTCCGAATCGCCTCGGCGGCCACCACCCGCTCCGCGGTGAGCACCAGATGCGCGCCGACTTGCGTCCCGTCGGTCAGCAGCGCGCTGAGCTTCTCGACGCTTCCGGCGATACGCTCCAGCATTTCCACCACCGCGGTGGAGCGCAGGTCGTCGGCGCCGGCAGACAGCCGGCGGTGGCGCGGCCAGGCCCGCTCGACGTAGAGCGCGAACGTGGCCGGCAGTGTGAGCATCCGCAACGCGTCGGCGGTCGAGGCGCAGTCGACCACCAAGTGGTCCCACTGCCCGCACCTGGCCAATTCGCCGACCTCGTGCAGGCCGAGCACTTCCTGAACACCGGGCAGCGCCGAAAGTTCTTCCGGCGCAATGTCTCCCAGCTCCGACTCGGGAAAGCGACGGCCGAGCGTGTCGACCACGGTGCCCCAACGCGCTTCGAGCAGGGCAAGGGTGTCCATCGCCAGCACGTCGAGCGAACCTGTTTCGAGGTCGGCCATCACCCGCACGGCGTCACGGTCTCCGTTCGGCGCGACCGTCACACCGAGCACGTCGCCCAGCGAGTGCGCCTGGTCGGTAGAGACCAGCAGCACGCGCTCGCCGGCGCGCGCTTCATGCACGGCCGTCGCGGCCGCCAACGTGGACTTGCCTACCCCACCCTTGCCGACGAAAAGACTGATCCGAGAGCTGGAGGGGGGCGATACGGATTCACCCTGACTCACTCAGCCTCGACTCGTTTCTTCAGATCCTTCAATGCGGTGTCGGTCAACCTGCGCTCGGCTTTGCGCTTGAGCAACCCGATCATCGGGATCGCCAGGTCGACCGTGAGTTCGTAGGTGACATCGGTGCCGGATCCCTTGGGTGCCAACCGATATACCCCGTCCAGGGATTTCAGCAGCGAGCTCGAGACCAGCGACCAGCTCACTGACTTGCGGTCTTTGGGCCACTTGTAGGACAACACCATGGTGTCCTTGAGGACGCTGGTGTCGAGCACCAGGCGCGCGACCTTGGGGTTGCCGGCCGAGTCGGTTTCGAGGACTTCGGCCTCCTTGTACTCCGACACCCATGTCGGGTACGAGCCGATGTCGGCGATGATGTCCATCACCGTGCCGGGGTCCGCGTCGATGTAGATCGTCTGGGCCGTCTTTTCCGCCACCTGGTCGCTTCCCTCTCCGCGTCGCGCGGGTATCGCTCCCCTGCCCGCCGGTACGCCTGCGTCAATCGGGCTCATCGTCAGCCCACGGCAGAAACGGTACTCCCCGAGCGAGCTCAGGCCTGGTCAAGGACTGGAGAAACCCCGACCGGGCGGGAACTCTCCAGCGTCGTCTTCACTTCGAACGCCATCTTCTTTCCCGCGACCCGACGCTGATGCGTCAGTTTGGCGAGATTCGGCTTGGCGGCCGACGCCGCGGACGGCTCGGCATGCAGAAAGTAGTGCAGCAGTGCACCACCCAGCATCGGCTCGAGCCAGATCTCCATCGTCCCGGTCAACGGTCCGGCCACCGTCCACCGAACGCCCTGCGGGCCGCGGTCTTGGGTGACCGCCAGCCGCAGATCGGGCCACCACCGTCGCCAGTTGGTCGGATCGCCGACCGCGGCGCCGATGCGCGCCGGATCGGCGGCGACGTACGTCTCGTCGGCAATCTGAACGCTGTGCACGGCCACTAGCTTCACATATGACGGTCCCGGCCGGGAATCGCCTGGTCATCGACGGGCCCCACGGCCTGGCAGCGCCATCGGACTAAGCTGTATGTCGCTTGTTCGCCGGAAATCACTGAAGCGAGGTCGCCAGAGTGCGCGAAATAACTGTTCCCGCCGGGTTCACGGTCGGAGAGCACGACACCATCGTGGCCACGGTATTCGAGCATGAGCGCAACGACCCGGACGCGGTGATCTTCCAACGGTTGGTGGACGGCAGCTGGGTCGACGTCACGTGTGCGCAGGCGGCCGCGCAAATCCGTTCGACCGCACTGGGTTTGATTGCCGAGGGGGTGAACCCGGGCGACCGGGTCGCGATCTTTTCGGCCACCCGCTACGAGTGGGCGATCCTTGACCAGGCCATCCTCGCCGTCGGCGCGGTCACCGTCCCGATCTACGAGACGTCGTCGGCCGAGCAGGTCCGCTGGGTGCTGAGCGACTCGGCCGCAGTGCTCGCGTTCGCCGAGACCGACGCGCACGCCAAGATCGTCACCGAGCTGGCCGGCGAGCTGCCCGACCTGCGCCGGGTGCTGCACATCGACGGCGCGGGACCCAAGGCGCTCGAGCAACTCCAGGAAGAGGGCACGTCGGTCGATCCGGCTCAGTTGACGACTCGCGTCGAGGCGCTGAGCAGCGAGGACCCGGCGACGCTGATCTACACCTCCGGCACCACCGGTCGTCCGAAGGGCTGCCAGCTGACCCACGCGAACCTGGTCTACGAGACCCGCGGCGCCAAGAAGGTTCTGCCGACGCTGTTGCGTAAAGGCGAGCGCCTGCTGGTGTTCCTGCCGCTGGCCCACGTGCTGGCCCGCGCGCTGACGTTGTGCGCCTTCCAGAACAAGGTGGTTGTCGGGTTCACCAGCGACATCAAGAATCTCGTGCCGATGTTCGGGGTGTTCAAGCCGACTGTCGTGGTGTCGGTGCCGCGAGTGTTCGAGAAGGTCTACAACACCGCCGCGCAGAACGCCGCCAGCGACGGCAAGGGCCGCATCTTCGAGGCCGCCGCGCAGACCGCGGTCGATTGGAGCGAAGCGCAGGACAACGGCGGCCCCGGGCTGCTGCTGCGCGCCAAGCACGCGCTGTTCGATCGGCTGGTGTACCACAAGCTGCGCGCCGCCCTGGGCGGCGATTGCAACGCCTCGATCTCCGGCGGTGGGCCGCTGGGCGCGCGGCTGGGCCACTTCTATCGCGGGGTCGGCCTGACGATCTACGAGGGCTACGGCCTGACCGAGACCAGCGCGGCGATCACCGTCAACCAGATCGACGCATTGAAGATCGGGACGGTCGGAAAGTTGTTGCCAGGCAACAGCATACGTATCGCCGACGACGGCGAGTTGCTGCTCCGCGGCGGTGTGGTGTTTCACGGCTACTGGGACAACGACCAGGCCACCAGCGAGTCATTCGAGGACGGCTGGTTCAAGACCGGCGACCTGGGTGCGGTCGACGAGGACGGGTTCCTGAGGATCACCGGCCGCAAGAAGGAGATCATCGTCACCGCCGGCGGAAAGAACGTCGCCCCAGCTGTTTTGGAAGACCGGTTGCGGTCGCACCCGCTGATCAGCCAGGCCATGGTGGTCGGCGATGCGAAGCCGTTCATCGGCGCGCTGATCACGATCGACCCGGAGGCGATCGAGGGCTGGAAGCAGCGCAACGGCAAGGCCGCCGGCGCGTCGGTGGGCGACCTGGCAGGAGACCCCGATCTGCTCGCCGAGGTCGACGCGGCCGTCAAGCAGGCGAATCTGGCTGTGTCGCATGCGGAGTCGATCCGCAAGTTCCGCATCCTGCCCGTCGACTTCACCGAGGACACCGGTGAGCTGACCCCGACGATGAAGGTGAAGCGCAAGGTGGTCGCCGAGAAATTCGCCGACGACATCGAGGCGATCTACGCCAAGGACTAACCGCGGATCAGGTCGGACAGTCGGCCGGCCAGGTCGTCCCAGCACCAGTGCCGGGTCGCCCACTCCCGGCCGGCGGCCCCCATCTTCGCGGCGCGGTCCGGGTCGGCAAGCAACTCGCTGACCGCATCGCCGATCTGTGTCACCGAACGGCCGTCGACCACGATGCCAGTCTTGTTGTGCTGCACGGTTTCCGGCGCCCCGCCGGACGATCCGGCGATGACCGGCACGCCTGTCGCGGATGCTTCCAGGAACACGATGCCGAGCCCCTCCACGTCGAGTCCGGCGCCGCGGGTGCGGCACGGCATGGCGAACACGTCGGCCATGGCGTGATACGCGGGCAGGTCGGCCGATGGAACTCCGCCGGTGAAGGTCACGTGCTCGGTGACGTCGCACTGCTCGGCCAGCCCGCGCAGCGTGTCGAGATATGGGCCGCCGCCGGCGATGACGAGTGCGGCGCCGTTGACCCGCTTTCGGATCGCGGGCAGCGCACGGATCAGCATGTCCTGCCCCTTGCGCGGCACCAGACGTGACAGGCACACGACCGTGGGCCGCGCGCCGAGGCCGTAGCGGGTGCGCATCTCGTCGCGACAGGCCGGATCGGGCCGGAAGCGTTCGGTGTCGACACCGGGTGGCAGATGCTCCAGCGCGGCCTTCGGCCCGAACGCCGACGCGAAACGTCCACGCGTGTAACGGCTGACGTAGGTGACGACGTCGCTGTCGTCGCCGATGCGGCGCAGCACCGATCGCGCGCCCGGCAGCATCGACCATCCCACCTCGTGGCCGTGCGTGCTGGCGAGTACGCGGCGTGCGCCGGCGTGCCGGGCGCGGGAGGCCAGCAGGCCCAGCGGCGCGGCGGCACCGAACCAGACGGTGTCGATGCCGTGCTCGCCGATCAGGCGGCGCATCCGACGCTCGACGGTCGGCCCCGGCAGCATCAGCGTCCCGGGGTGACGCACGACCCGGTAGTCCGCCCGGGCGTCGAACTCGTCGGCGTCCTTCCACTGCGGCGCGTACACGGTGAGGATGTGCTCCCCCGACGCGGTCAGGCGGGTCACCAAGTCGTGCAGATACGACTGAATACCGCCGCGACGGGGCGGAAAGTCGTTGGTTACCAGCAGGACCCGGGACACGTTGGAAGGCTAGCGGGTGAGCCAGTGCTGCCAGTCGGCGAGTGTCGCCAGGTCGTCGGTGCCGAGCACCTCGCGCACGGCGCCGGGTAGATCGGTGTGCCTGGCGCCGCACGCGGTGATGTAGAGGGCGCGCAGTGTCGGCGCGCCCCGGGTGTCGGCGACGAACAGCGCGAATGACCAGGCCCGGTCGTAGGCCTGCGACCGCTGCGGGCCAGGCGCGTCGAGGTCGGCGTCGGCTGGCAACGCTGCGGGCGGCGCGATCTTCGGCAGCGGGGTGTGCGGGCGCGCGACGTAGTCGGCCACGCCCTCGGTGAGCCAACGTGGTGCGTCGATGGCGGTGTCCGCGCGGGCAGCGTAGTGGAAAAGCTCGTGGGTCAACACAATTCGCAGTGCGTGCTCGGTCATACCGGCCGCGCCGGGGGCGAAGACGATTCGCTGCCCGACCGCGGTGCGGCGGCCGGGGTCGACGCTGTCGGCGACGGCAACGGCGGCGATGTCGGCCCACTGCCCGGCCGGGCCACCTCCGGCTGTCGCCGCGAACTGCTGCTGAGAGGCGGTGGCCACGATCTCGATGTCGCGGGGCCAGTCGGTCCCCCAGAAGCTCTCGACGGCGTCGATGGCCGGGCGGATGTCGGCGGCCACCCGATCGAGCAGCGCCTGCTGGCCACCGAGATTGGTCACGTGCAGGGTGCGGTCGCCGACGGTTGCCGGCTGCGCGCTGACCGACGGCGGCGATGGCGACGGGACAGAGTCATGCAGCAGGACCGCCAGGCGACTGCCGACGAATATCTCCGCGATAAGGACGCAGGCCAGCAGCCGACGTCCGGCGTCAGTAGCGGCGGGCGTCGTAGATCGGGCCGGAGGAGTTCATCGGCACTACCCGCACCGGCACGCCGTACGTGGACGAGTGGATCATCAGGCCGTCGCCGATGTAGAGGCCGGCGTGCGAGGCGTCGGAGTAGAACGTCAACACATCGCCGGGCTGCAGATCAGACATCGAGACCGGCTGCCCGCCGTGCGCCAGCGCCTGGCTGGAGTGCGGCAGCGCGATGCCGGCCTGCTGGAATGCCCACATCACCAGGCCCGAGCAGTCGAATCCACCCGGGGCGGCGCCACCCCACGAGTAAGGGTCACCGACCCGTGTCAGGGCGGCCTGAACGGCGATCGCGCCCTGGCCGGAGCCAGGGCCGGCACCCGGTCCACCCGGCTGTCCAATCCCCGGCGGCAGAGCCTCGGGCGCGGGCGCCGTGGCGCCGGCCATCACGGCTGGCGGCGGGGGCGGGCCGGGAGCTGCCAACGCCGTGCGCTCGTGCGGGCTCAGCGCAAGGTACTGAGACTTGACGATGCCGATTTGCAGCTGCAGACGGCTCTGCTTGGACTGAAGGTTCGCGCGCACGGAGGCAGCCTGCTCGGCCGCGGTCTTGGCGTCGGCGGCAGACTTGGCGGAGTCTTTCTCGGCTTGGGCGGTCTCTGCGCGGGTGGCGCGGAAGGTGGCCATCTGCTGCAGCATCGCGGTGGAGATCACCCGCGACACCGCCAGCTTGCCGATCAGCTGCTGGGGCGACTCGGCGGTCATGATCGCGTTCATGCCGTCGGTGCGCCCGCCCATGTACATCGCGGCGGCAAACTTGTCGACACCGGTCTGGAACGTTGCCAGCTTCGTCTTCGCTGCGTCCACCGCGGCTTCGTCGTCGGTGTGCTTCTTCTCGGCATCGCGCTGCGCGGCCAGCTTGTTGTTCAGATCCAGCTGAGCGCTGTGCATCGCCTCGGTGGTCTGCTCGGCCTGCCTGGACAGCTCATTGAGCTTTGCCATCGCATCGTTGGCCGGATCAGCCAGCACATCGCCAGCGGCCGCGCCGGAGAGGGCAATGAGTCCCGCTAGCCCAACGCCAGCAAAGCGCTTGGCGACGCGCGCGAACACGCGGTCACCGCTTCGCCATAATTGCAAGACTTTGTTTCCTTAAAACCCGCCGGCTTGACAGCCGTTGACTGCCGTAGGTCTCCGATAGGTTACGAAACGGGTTGGACGTTGTCCAACTCTGAGTTATTAAGAAAACAGCAAGATTTCACGTTACCGCCGTTAGGCGACGCCCGGTCGTTGCCGATGGATGGGTACCAGCCGCAGTCGCGGTGCCATCCCCGCGTCGGCGAGCACATCGAGTGCGGCCCGCTCGTCTTCCAGCAAAGTTTCCGGTACCCCGAGTATCACGCTGACGACGCAATCTCGACATCCCGGACCGCGCACCGCGCAGTCCTCACAGTCGATGACCACGGGTTCTGTCGATCCGGGCGGAGCGACCGCCGCCCATTCAGGCTCGCTGCTGAGCGCCATCTGGCTGCCCCTTCCTTCTCATTGATAGGTCTTGCCGTGACGCTAACCGCAGGCACCGACAAGTTTGTTCGCGCGCGTCGCAACGGCGATGTCGGTACGACTCGTTAACGTCCCCGCCATGGGCGCGCCCGCTGCCGAGCAGTTGAGCATCCCCGATCTGGACGGGGCTACCGAAATATCGCTGCGCGAAACAACTTTCGTCGTCGTCGACCTGGAGACCACCGGCGGCCGGATGACCGGACGCGACGGAAAGCTCGCCGATGCCATCACCGAGATCGGCGCCGTGAAGGTCCGCGGCGGCGTGGTGCTGGGTGAGTTCGCCACCCTGGTCGACCCGCAGCGCAGCATCCCGCCGCAGATCGTGCAGCTGACCGGCATCACCACGGCCATGGTGTGTGACGCGCCGACCATCGCCGCGGTGCTGCCGATGTTTCTCGAATTCGCCCACGGCGCCGTGCTGGTGGCCCACAACGCCCGGTTCGACATGGGGTTTCTGCGGGCAGCCGCCGCTCAGTGCGGTATTCGGTGGGGGCGGCCGCAGAGCCTGTGCACCGTCCAGCTGGCCCGTCGCGTGCTGACCCGTGAGGAGGCCCCCAGTGTGCGGCTGGCGGCGCTGGCCCGGCTGTTCGCCGTGGCCAATGAGCCGACCCACCGCGCCCTCGACGATGCCCGGGCCACCGTCGAGGTGCTGCATGCGTTGATCGAGCGCGTCGGAAACCAGGGCATCCACAGCTTCTCCGCGCTGCGGTCCTATCTGCCTAATGTGCCACCGGCACAACGCCGCAAGAGGGTGCTGGCCGAGAGCCTGCCACGCCGGCCGGGGGTCTACCTGTTCCACGGGCCTGCCGATGAGGTGCTGTACGTCGGGACCGCAATTAACTTGCGGCGCAGGGTATCTCAATACTTCAACGGCTCCGATCAGCGCACCCGGATGAGGGAGATGGTGGCGCTGGCCACCCGCGTCGAGCATGTCGAGTGCGCGCACGCGCTGGAGGCGGGCGTGCGGGAGCTGCGGATGCTGAAAGCGCACGCGCCGCCGTACAACCGTCGGTCGAAATTCCCGCAACGCTGGTGGTGGGTTGTCCTGAGCGACGAGGCCTTCCCGCGGTTCTCGGTGGTGCGCACGCCGCGTCACGACCGCGCGGTCGGCCCGTTCCGGTCGCGCGCCGACGCCGTCGACGCCGTCGACGTGCTGGCCAGATGCACCGGTGTCCGCACCTGCACCACGCGGCTGGCCCGTTCGGCGCTGCACGGGCCAGCCTGCCCGCAGCACGAGGTGTCACCGTGTCCGGCCGGCCGCGACGTCACGGCTGCGCAGTACAGCTCCGCGGCGAGCGCCGCCGCGGAGCTGATCGACGGCCTGGGGAACGCGGCGCTGGCGGGGGCGGCCGAGCGGATCGCCGAGCTCGCCGAGCGGCAGCGCTACGAGTCCGCGGCCCGCCTGCGCGATCACACGGTCGCGGCCGTCGAGGTGTTGTGGCGCGGTCAGCGCCTGCGGGCGCTGGCCGCGCTACCGGAGTTGGTTGCTGCGGCCCCCGACGGCGACGGGGGCTGGCAGCTCGCCGTCGTCCGCCATGGCCAGCTCGCCGCGGCCGCGGCCGCTCGCCGCGGCGTGCCACCGATGCCCGTCGTCGAGGCGATCGAGGTGGGCGCGCAGGTGGTGCTGCCGGAGCCTGCGCCGCTGGGCGGCGCATTGGTCGAGGAGACGGCATTGATCGCCCGCTGGCTGACCGCCCCGGGCGTGCGCATCGTACGGACCGGCGGCGAGCAGGGTTGGTGCTCGCCGCTGCGGTCGGCGGGGCCGTGGGCCGAGTGGGCCGCGGCGGCCCGGTCGGCGCGGGTGGCGGCCGAACAGGCCGTCACCGGTCGCGGCTCAGAGCTGCTGACCGAACCGCACCCAACGCGCGAGCAGTTGTTCGGCCGCACCGCTGTCGATCGCCTCGGCGGCGCGGCCCAGACCGTCCTCCCACGCCGGCAGCCACTCGGCGCGGCTGGATAGCCCGGTGTGGGCCACGATCGCGCCCGCGGCGTTGAGCACGACGGCATCGCGCACCGGGCCTTTGTCGCCGGCCAGCACCGAGCGGGCTTCGGCCGCATTGGCCGTCGCGTCGCCGCCCCGCAGTTCCGCGATGTCGGCGCGGGCGAACCCGAAACCGGCCGGGTCGAACTTCAGCCGATCCACCGTTCCGGCCTGCACCCGCCAGATGGTGCTCGTCGTCGTGGTGGTCAGTTCGTCGAGGCCGTCGTCGCCGTGCACCACCAGCACGCTGGACTGGCGCGCGGCGAACACTCCGGCCATCACCTCGGCCAGATCGGCGAACGCGCAGCCGATCAGCCCGGCCCGCGGTTGGCCCGGATTCGTCAGCGGCCCAAGCAAATTGAAGACCGTCGGCACTCCGATCTCACGCCGGACCGCCGACGCGTGCCGGTAGGACGGATGGAACTGCGGTGCAAAGCAGAAGCCGATGCCGACCTCGGTGACGCTGCGCGCGACGTCGTCCGGGCTCAGATCGATACGGACGCCGAGCGCTTCCAGAGTGTCGGCCCCACCGGCCAGCGACGAGGCTGCCCGGTTGCCGTGCTTGACGACCGGGATGCCGCTGGCCGCCACGACGATGGCCGCCATCGTCGACAGGTTGACCGTGCTGGCCCCGTCTCCCCCGGTGCCGACCACGTCGACGGTGTCGGTCCCGATCCGATCGGTGGGCAGCCGGCGACCGTGCTGCAGCATCACGTCCGCCAACTCGGCCACTTCGGCCGAGGTGGGCGCCTTCATCTTCATCGCGACGGCGAAGGCCGCGAGCTGCGCCGGCGTGGCCGCGCCGGTCATGATCTGCTCCATCGCCCAGCCGGCTTGGCCCCGCGGCAGATCCCGGCCCGCGGTCAGCGCGTCCAGGACTTGCGGCCACGAGAGCGCCCGATCAGAGGGTCCGGATGATGTCGCCGACACACCTGAAATCGTCCCACGGTTGCAGGCCGACCGGAGCGGCCGGGCGCAGGCGCCGAATCGATGTGAATTTCGCGCGCCAAATTGCCGCCCCGGGTAGAAGCAGACAACTACAAAGCGTCATACTTGCGGATGTGACGAGTGCGGTAGGGACCTCGGGTACAGCAATCACGGCGCGAGTACATTCGCTCAACCGCCCGAACATGGTCAGTGTTGGCACCATAGTGTGGCTTTCCAGCGAGCTCATGTTCTTTGCTGGACTGTTCGCTTTTTACTTCACGGCGCGGGCGCAGGCAGCGGGTAACTGGCCGCCGCACCCCACCGAGCTCAACTTGTACCAGGCGGTGCCGGTCACGCTGGTGCTGATCGCCTCGTCGTTCTCGTGCCAGATGGGCGTTTTCGCGGCCGAACGCGGCGACGTGTTCGGGCTGCGCCGCTGGTACTTGCTGACCTTCGGCATGGGGCTGTTCTTCGTCTTGGGTCAGGCCTACGAGTACCACCACCTGATGAGCCACGGGACCACCATCCCGAGCAGCGCCTACGGCAGCGTGTTCTACCTGGCCACCGGCTTCCACGGGCTGCACGTCATCGGCGGTCTGATCGCCTTCATCTTCCTGTTGGCGCGCACCACGATGACCAAGTTCACCCCTGCGCAAGCCACCGCGTCGATCGTCGTCTCGTATTACTGGCACTTCGTCGACATCGTCTGGATCGCGCTCTTCGCCACGATCTATTTCATCCGATGACCAGCAGCGGAAAGAACAGGAGTGCTCGGGTGAAGAAGCTGGGTTTGCACCGATCGCTGAGCGATCGGGCGCGTCGTCGCCTGCGTCGCCGGTTCTCGGCCGGACTACTGCTGGTGCTGGCACTCGTGGTGGCCGGCGGGCTCGCCGCCGTCCTGACGCCGAGCCCGCAGATAGCCGTCGCCGACGAGTCCTCGTCGGCGCTATTGCGAACGGGCAAGCAGCTTTTCGACACCTCGTGCGTGACGTGCCACGGCGCCAACCTGCAGGGCGTGCCGGACCGCGGGCCCAGCCTGATCGGCGTCGGCGATGCCGCGGTCTACTTCCAAGTGTCCAGCGGCCGGATGCCCGCGATGCGCGGCGAGGCCCAGGCCATGCGGAAGGACCCGATCTTCGACGAGTCGCAGATCGACGCGCTCGGCGCTTACGTGCAGGCCAACGGCGGCGGTCCTACGGTGGAGCGCAACGCCGACGGCAGCATCGAGATGAAGTCGCTGCGCGGCGACAACCTGGGTCGCGGCGGCGACCTGTTCCGGCTGAACTGCTCGTCGTGCCACAACTTCACCGGTAAGGGCGGCGCGCTGTCCTCCGGGAAATTCGCTCCCCCGCTGGAGCCGGCCAACGAGCAGCAGATCCTGGCCGCGATGCGCACCGGGCCGCAGAACATGCCGAAGTTCTCCGACCGGCAACTCTCGTTCGACGCGAAGAAAGACATCATCGCCTACGTCAAGAATGCAACCGAGACCCTCCCGCAGGGCGGAAACGGTCTCGGCGGGTTCGGGCCCGCGCCCGAGGGCATGGTGATCTGGATCGTCGGGATGGTCGTGCTGATTGGTGCGGCGCTGTGGATTGGGGCTCGATCGTGACAAACGACAGTGGACAGCCCACCGAGGCCGAACTGAACGCCATGTCCCGCGAAGAGCTGGTCGAGCTCGGCGGGCGCCTGGACGGCGTGCAGACCGTCTTCAAGGACCCCCGCTGGCCCGTCGAGGGCACCAAGGCCGAGAAGCGCGCCGAGCGTCAGGTGGCCATCTGGCTGCTGCTCGGCGGTTTGCTGGGGCTGGCCCTGCTGCTGGTGTTCCTGTTCTGGCCGTGGGAGTACCAGCCGGAGGGCGCGGCAGGCAACCTGGCGTACTCGCTGGCCACCCCGCTCTATGGTCTGACCTTCGGTGGATCCGTTCTATGCATCGCGATCGGCGCGGTGCTGTTCCAGAAAAAGTTCATCCCCGAAGAGATTTCGATCCAGGACCGCCACTACGGCGAGTCCGGGTCTGACGAGATCGACCGCAAGACGGTCACCGCCAACCTGACTGACGCGTTGGAAGGATCGACTCTGCGTCGGCGCAAGCTGATCGGCCTGTCGCTCGGCGCCGGCCTCGGCGCCTTCGGGCTGGGCACGCTGGTGGCGTTTGCCGGCGGCCTGATCAAGAACCCGTGGAAACCGGTCGTGCCGACCGCGGACGGCAAGAAGGCCGTGCTGTGGACCTCGGGGTGGACGCCCCGCTACCACGGCGAAACCATCTTCCTGGCCCGGGCCACCGGCGAGACTGCCAGCGCCCCGTTCATCAAGATGCGCCCCGAGGACCTCGACGCCGGCGGCATGGAAACCGTCTTTCCGTGGCGGGAGTCCGACGGCGACGGCACGACGGTGGAATCGCACGAGAAGCTCTCGCGAATCCTGGCCGCCGTCCGCAACCCGGTGATGTTGATCCGTATCAAGGCCGCCGACCTGCCAAAGGTGGTGAAGCGCAAGGGCCAGGAGAGTTTCAACTTCGGTGAGCTGTTCGCTTACACGAAGGTGTGCTCCCACCTGGGATGTCCCGCATCACTGTACGAGCAGCAGGACTACCGCATCCTCTGCCCGTGCCACCAGTCGCAGTTCGACGCCCTGCACTACGCGAAGCCGATTTTCGGCCCGGCCGCGCGCGCATTGGCTCAGCTGCCGATAACTATTGACGCCGATGGGTATCTAGTCGCCAACGGTGATTTCCTCGAACCTGTCGGACCGGCATTCTGGGAGCGCAAAACAACATGAGTCCGAAACTGAGTCCGCCCAGCATCGGCGACGTCATGGCCGGCCAGGGTAACGCCGTCGATTCGCGTTACCACCTCTCGGCTGCAACCCGCCGCCAGCTCAACAAGGTCTTCCCGACGCACTGGTCGTTCCTGCTCGGCGAGATCGCGATGTACAGCTTCATCGTGCTGCTGCTCACCGGCGTCTACCTGACGCTGTTCTTCGATCCCTCCATGCAGGACGTCACCTACAACGGCGTCTACCAGCCGCTGCGTGGTGTCGAGATGTCGAAAGCGTTCGCGTCGGCCCTCGACATCAGCTTCGAGGTCCGCGGCGGGCTGTTCGTCCGCCAGGTCCACCACTGGGCCGCGCTGCTGTTCGCGGCGTCGATCATGGTGCACCTGGCCCGCATCTTCTTCACCGGCGCGTTCCGCCGGCCCCGCGAGGCCAACTGGGTCATCGGCTCGCTGTTGCTGATCCTGGCCATGTTCGAGGGCTACTTCGGTTACTCGCTGCCCGACGACCTGCTCTCCGGCATCGGCGTGCGCGCCGCCCTGTCGTCCATCACGATGGGCATGCCGGTGATCGGCACCTGGCTGCACTGGGCGCTGTTCGGCGGTGACTTCCCCTGCGGCGGCGCCGGCGACGACTGCACCGCAGCGGGCTACATCATCCCGCGGATGTACGGCCTGCACATCCTGCTGCTGCCCGGCATCATTCTGGCGCTGATCGGCGCCCACCTGGCCTTCGTGTGGTTCCAGAAGCACACCCAGTTCCCCGGCCCCGGACGCACCGAGAACAACGTCGTCGGCGTGCGCGTCATGCCCATCTTCGCCGTCAAGTCCGGCGCGTTCTTCGCCTTCACCACCGGCATTCTCGGCCTGATGGGCGGCCTGCTGCAGATCAACCCGATCTGGAACCTGGGCCCCTACAAGCCATCTCACGTGTCGGCAGGCTCGCAGCCCGACTTCTACATGATGTGGACCGAGGGCCTGGCTCGTATCTGGCCGGCCTGGGAGTTCTACCCGATGGGTCACACCATCCCGGCCGTGGTCTGGGTCGGCATCTTGATGGGAGTGGTCTTCGGGCTGCTGATCGCCTACCCATTCCTGGAGAAGATGGCCAGTGGCGACCGCGCTCACCACAACCTGCTGCAGCGTCCCCGTGACGTCCCGGTGCGAACCTCGATCGGCGCCATGGCCATCGCGTTCTACATGGTGCTCACCTTGAGCGCCATGAACGACGTCATCGCCCTGGAGTTCCACATCTCGCTGAACGCGACGACGTGGATCGGCCGCATCGGCATGGTGGTGCTGCCGCCGATCGTCTACTTCATCGCGTACCGCTGGTGCATCGGTCTACAGCGCAGCGACCGGGCGATCCTCGAACACGGCATCGAGACCGGCATCATTAAGCGACTGCCGCACGGCGCCTACATCGAGCTGCACCAGCCGCTGGGACCGGTCGACGACCACGGCCACCCCATCCCGCTGGAGTACCAGGGCGCGGCCCTGCCGGTGAAGATGAACAAGCTCGGCTCCGGCGGCAGCCCCGGCTCAGGCAGCTTCCTCTACGCCGACCCGGATTCCGAGGCCGACGCGCTCACCGAGGCCGCCCACGCGTCGCATCAGCGCTCGCTGACCGCGCTGCGGGACCACCAGGGTGGCAGCAACGGCAACGGCTCGTCGAACGGCCACGGCTCAACCAACGGTCACCACTAGAACAACGCTGAGCTGAGCCTCGCTTCGGACCCGAAGCGGGGCTCGCTCGTTTACCGGGCCACCGTGCTCGCGGGCCGGCTGGCCCTGTGGTGCAAGCGAATCAGACGGCGATCATGGCGCGCAGGTGGCGCACCTGACGCCACGGCACCAGCGGCATGGCCAGCGTGATGGCGCCGGCGATTCCATAGCCGGTCCAGGAGAAAGCATCGTGGCCGATCGCCATCGCGTAGGTGGCCGCGGCGACTGCGAGCAGCGCCCCGCCCATCGTGCTCATCAGCGCTGCCGTGCCGCGCAGCCAGAAGCGGTCCACGTCGGCGTCGGGCAAGGCGGGTCGTTTGGCGGCGACGCGTTCGGGTGTGCCATAAGCCATCCCGGCAGCGGACCCCGACCTGATCGCCCGCGAGCTGACCGTCCGCGCCGGTGAGCCCGCCGAGCGGGCGACCGGAGTGTCGCGGGTCATCCGGCGGGCCCGCAACAGCATCGGGATGGCCGCCAGGATGATCAGCGCCGAGATGATGATGATCGCGTAGAGCACGGCCGAGGCATGCGGGTTGCCCTTGGCGGAGTGGAAGCCACGGCCCAAATCCATCAGCGCGACGAGCGCAGCGACGCTCACCCCGACCAGTGCCAGCCAAATGGCGGCGCAGACGCCGAGCAGGATGCGGTCTGAGGTGTCGGCCGAGATGTTGCCGCGACCGCCCCAGCGCGAATGCTTGTCGATCATCAGCAGTTGACCTGCGGCTGGTTGTTCTCGTTGGCCGACAACACTGTGCCGTCGCTAGCGGTGACCTTGCAGTTCAGCTTGCTCAGTCGCAGCAGGCTGGACGCCTCGATCGAACCGACGTCCGACGCCGAGATCGGCGTCAGCGTGATCGTCCACGGAATGTAGACGTTCTGCAGGGTGCGCCGCATGCCCGACGCGTCGGTGTAGGTAATCGTGATCTGGTCGAACGGCGCCTTGGTGCCGGTCACCGAATACGTGTACTGCTTGGGCCCGGCCGGAGCCGGCGGCGGGGCGGGCGCGGGCGGCGGAGCCGGAGCCGGAGCGGGTGCCGGGGCAGGAGCCGGTGCCGGGGCGGGCGCCGGTGGCGGAGGCGCGCGGTGGCGGCGGCGACTGCTCGCTGGACGGCGGCGGGGGCGGCGGCTCGGTAGTCGACGGCGGCGGTGGCGTGTGGGTCGTCGTGGTGATCTCGTCCTGAATCGGCGGCGTTGACGTCGTGGGTGTGCTGGGAGTGGCCAGCTTATTGGTGTCGTTGCGGGCGAACAGCAGCGACACCGAGGCGACGAGGGCGATGGCGGCGGCGATCGCGGCGATGCCGACGATCCACGGCCAGCGCGCGGTCTTCTCCTCGGGTTCCGCGGGCGGGGTGTCGTCGTAGTGGTCGTAGTCGTAGAGGTCGAGGTTGGCGGGTACGTAGGGACCGCTGCTGATGTGTTCGGACTCCGGTGCGGAGTAGGCCCGCGAGTAGACATCGGTCTGGCCGGTCGAGCCCTCGGCGTCGGGCTCCCCCGACTCCGAGGCGAAATCGCCGTCGCCACCGCCGAATTCGCCGCCGCTTTCGCCGGCCTCGGCGCCGGGCCCGAGTTCTTCGGACTCCGGTCCAGGTGGATTCGGCCCGCTCATGATCGTCTGTCCTGTTCGACTACTTCACCGGCACGCGCAGCACCGCGGTTCTTGTGGTGGGCGCGCCCGCCGATGTTCCTCAATATGCCTCGGAGAACCCTACCCAACCGGATCTCGCGCGACATTCTGGGCGACCCGGTCACGGATCAACTGACGTCCGGATTGTGACCTTGGCCCGACACCGGTTAGTGCTTCTCGGGGCCCACGTAGTACTCGAAGACCAGTCCGGCCGCCGAACTCAGGATGAACACAACCCCGGCGCCGATCAGCCATGGCAGCCACAGGGCGATGCCGACCGCCGCCACCGAGCCGGACAGCGCGATCAGGATCGGCCACCAACTGTGCGGGCTGAAGAAGCCCAATTCGCCTGCGCCGTCGCTGATCTCGGCGCCCTCGTAGTCCTCGGGACGGGTGTCGAGCCGGCGAGCGACGAACCGGAAGAACGTCGCGATGATCAGCGCCAGACCGCTGGTCAGTGCCAGCGCGGTGGTGCCGGCCCACTCGATGCCGCCGGTGGCGAACAGGCTAGTCAGGATGCCGTACAGCACCGTGCAGAAGACGAAGAACGCCGCGATGAACTCGAACAGCCTGGCTTCGATGTGCATGGGTCTATCCCTACTTACTCGCCTGGGGCGCCATCTCGCCGCGGCGGGTGTCGAACGGATGAGTGGTGACCGCGACCGGCGACTGCGCGATGGCCTGCAACGCCTGGGCGTTGGTCTTGCCCGCGATCCGCTGCTGCAAATAGGCCTTGAAGTCGTTGGGCTGAACGACTCGGACCTCGAAGTTCATCATCGAGTGATACGTGCCGCACATCTCGGTGCAGCGCCCGACGAACGCGCCGGTCCGGTCGATCTTTTCGACCTGGAAGCGGTTGACCGAGTGGTTGGCCGCCGGGTCGGGCATCACGTCGCGCTTGAACAGGAATTCCGGCACCCAAAATCCGTGGATGACGTCCGCGGAGGCCAACTCGAACTCGATTCGCTTGCCCGCGGGCAGGACCAGAATCGGGATCTCAGTGCTGGTACCGACGGTCTCGACCTTGTCGAAGTTGAGGTAGGTGCGGTCTTCGGTGTTCAGTCCGCGGACCGGGCCGACGCGCTCTTCGCCGTGCTTGTCCTTGCCCTCCGGCTTGGACACCATCGCAGCCTTCTTGGCCGGATCGGCGCCGTCGTACTTGAACGTGCCGTCCTTGAAATCGACCGTCTGGTAACCGAACTTCCAGTTCCACTGGAACGAGGTGACGTCGATCTTGACTTCGGGGTTGGCCTCGAGGTGCAGCATCTTCTCCTGCACGACCACGGTGAAGTAGAACAGCACCGAGATGATCAGGAACGGCGTCACGGTCAGTACCAGCTCGAGCGGCATGTTGTAGCCGAACTGACGCGGCAGCTCGGTGTCGGTGGCCTTCTTGCGGTGGAAGATCGTCGCCCAGAACATCAGCGCGAAGACGAGGGCGCCGACCACCAGGGCCGCGATCACCGAGCCGATCCACAGCTCCCGGTTCCAGGCGCCCTCTTCTGTGATGCCCTTCGGCCAGCCCAGCGCCATAGCGTCTGACCAACTGCAGCCGCTCAGGCTCATCGCCAGCAGTCCGAGCATGCCGATCACCGCGGGTCTGCACAGTTGACGGAATCCGGATGAGCGGCTCTTCAACAAGCCCTGCGAACAGCCTGGCCCGCGAGATGTCACGGTCGCGCCTCCCTGAATCACAAGCTGGACCGACGTCGCACATCCCCCGGTCAAGGGGACTGTCGGCTGACACGCACGTCGAATACTACGCAGCGTAGACCACGCGCGCAGCCGAGCCGAGTGCAGGCCCGCCGCTGTTTGGGTCACCGCTTTGCGGCTTCGGTGAGCAGTGCGGCATTGCGGCATACTTATCGGCGATGTGTGGACTGCTGGCCTTCGTGGCTGCCCCGGCCGGCGACCAGCCGTCGGTGGCGGCGCGCGCCGCAGCGGAGGCCATCGCGCGGGCGTCACACCTGATGCGGCACCGCGGTCCCGACGAGCCGGGAACGTGGCACGACCCCGCCGGGACCGTCGTGTTCGGGTTCAACCGGCTCTCGATCATCGACATCGCGCACTCGCATCAGCCGCTGCGCTGGGGTCCGCCGGAAAGCCCCGACCGCTACGAGTTGGTGTTCAACGGCGAGATCTACAACTACCTGGAGTTGCGCGCCGAGCTGGCCGAGCGGCACGACGCGGCGTTCGCCACCGACGGCGACGGCGAGGCGATCGTTGCGGCATATCACTACTGGGGCGCCGACGCACTCCCCCGGTTGCGGGGCATGTTCGCCTTCGCGCTGTGGGACACCGCGACCGGCGAATTATTCTGCGCGCGTGACCCTTTCGGCATCAAGCCACTGTTCATGGCGACCGGGCCGGGCGGCACCGCAGTGGCCAGCGAGAAGAAGTGCCTGCTGGACCTGGCCGATCTGGTTGGATTCGACACCGCGATCGACGAGCGCGCCGTGCAGCACTACACGGTGCTGCAGTACGTGCCCGAACCCGAGACACTGCATCGGGGCGTGCGCCGGCTGGAATCGGGCTGCTATGCGCGGATAAAGCCCGGCCAGACGCCCCAGACCACCCGCTACTT
Organism: uncultured Actinomycetota bacterium; assembly: GCA_963822655.1. Taxonomy (GTDB): domain Bacteria; phylum Actinomycetota; class Actinomycetes; order Mycobacteriales; family Mycobacteriaceae; genus Mycobacterium. Next base: position 534,130 of record CAWGIJ010000004.1, on the reverse strand, counting down.
CGTGCCACGCCTGCAGGCCGTTCCGTTCGCGAAAGGCTCCGAGCAGGCCCGCTACGACGAGATCACCGCAGTCCTGGAGGACTCGGTGGCCAAGCACATGCGGGCCGACGTCACCGTCGGCGCGTTCCTGTCCGGCGGCATCGACTCGACCGCGATCGCGGCGCTGGCCATCCGGCACAACCCGCGGCTGATCACCTTCACCACCGGCTTCGAGCGCGAAGGATTCTCCGAGGTTGACGTCGCGGTGGCCTCGGCCGAGGCGATCGGCGCGCGGCACATCGCCAAGGTGGTCGCTCCCGACGAGTTCGTCGAGGCGCTGCCCGAAATCGTCTGGTATCTCGACGAACCGGTGGCCGACCCGGCGCTGGTCCCGCTGTTCTTCGTGGCCCGCGAGGCCCGCAAACACGTCAAGGTGGTGCTCTCGGGCGAGGGCGCCGACGAGCTGTTCGGCGGCTACACGATCTACCGGGAACCGTTGTCGCTGAAGCCTTTCGACTACCTCCCCCGGCCGCTGCGGCGCTCGATGGGCAAGGTGTCCAAGCCGCTGCCCGAGGGCATGCGTGGTAAGAGCCTGCTGCACCGCGGATCGCTCACGCTCGAGGAGCGCTACTACGGCAATGCCCGCAGCTTCTCCGACGCTCAGCTACAGGACGTGCTCGCCGCATTCCGGCCGGAGTGGACGCACACCGACATCACGGCCCCGATCTACGCCGATTCCACCGACTGGGACCCGGTCGCGCGGATGCAGCACATCGACCTGTTCACCTGGCTGCGCGGCGACATCCTCGTCAAGGCCGACAAGATGACGATGGCCAACTCACTGGAATTGCGCGTGCCGTTCCTGGACTCCGAGGTGTTCGCTGTCGCGTCCCGACTGCCGGTCGACGCCAAGATCACCCGGACCACCACCAAGTACGCGCTGCGCCGCGCGCTGGAACCGATCGTCCCACCGCACGTGCTCAACCGCCCGAAACTTGGCTTCCCGGTGCCGATTCGGCACTGGCTGCGTGCCGGCCCACTGCTGGAGTGGGCGCACGAGACCATCGACAGCTCAGCCACCGACTACCTGATCGACCGCGCGGCCGTCCTGCGGATGCTCGACGAACATCGTTGCGGCACAGCCGATCACAGCCGCCGACTGTGGACGGTGCTGATCTTCATGCTGTGGCACGCGATCTTCGTCGAGCACCGGGTGGTGCCCCAGATCAGCGAGCCGGTGTACCCCGTCGAGCTCTAATGCAGGATGGCCGCGATCTCGGCGGCGGCCTCGTCACCATAAGCGTCGGCCAGCCGGGTCTTGGCGGCCGCGGCGTCCCAGGTCCACTCCTGGGTGCCGGTCGACTCCAGCACCAGCACCGCGACCAGTGAGCCCAGCTGCGCCGAGCGCTCCAGATTCAGGCCAGCGCTGCGGGCGGTGAGGAAGCCGGCCCGGAAAGCGTCGCCGCCGCCGGTCGGGTCGACTGGGTTGGCGTCGGGGATGACGTCGACGTGCAGAGTGCCGCCGTCTTTGTCGACGATGTCGACGCCCTTGGCGCCGAGCGTGGTGACCCGCAAGCCCACCTTCTTCGCCACGTCGGCCTCCGTCCAGCCGGTCTTGGACTGCAGCAGTTCCCACTCGTAGTCATTGGTGAACAGGTACTCCGCGCCGTCGACGAGCTTGTCGATCTCTTCGCCCGACAGCCGCGGCAGCTGCTGCGACGGGTCGGCCGCGAAGGGCAGGCCGAGCTTGCGGCACTCCTCGGTGTGCACCACCATCGCGGCCGGGTCGTTGGCCCCGATGATCACCAGGTCCGGCTTGCCGAGCGAGGAAACCAGGTCGGCGAGCTTGATGTTGCTGGCCTCGGACATCGCGCCCGGGTAGAACGAGGCGATCTGGGCCATGTCCTCGTCGGTGGTGCAGACGAATCGCGCAGTGTGAGCGGATTTCGAGATCAGCACGTAGTCGGTGTTGACGCCGTGCGACTGCAGCCACTTACCGTAATCGCCAGTGAAATCGTCGCCCGCGGCGCCGACCAGTGCCACGTCGCCGCCCAGCACGCCGATGGCGAACGCGATGTTTCCGGCCACGCCACCCCGGTGGATCACCAGGTCGTCGACCAGGAAGCTCAGCGACACCTTCTCCAGGTGCTCGGCCAACAGGTGTTCGGAGAACCGACCCGGGAACCGCATCAAATTGTCAGTGGCAATAGAACCGGTTACCGCGATCGTCACGAAATCCCACCCCTTCAAGGTCTACAGTCCGACTGGCTGAGCCTACCGGTGACTACGGTCGGCTCTGCATCGCGGGCGGACGCCCGCTAGCCTCCGTAGGACCGACTCCCCGATCCAGGAGATTCAGCTATGCCCGGTCCGTACTCATCGGACCACCGCGTGGGCGCCGAGGGACCGCCGTTCGCCGACACCCATGCCAGCGAGCCGATTCCGCCGGCCGGGGCCTTCCCGGGTCCGGTGCCGCTGCCACTGCCCTATCCGAAGCGCCGTCGCCGGCCGCTGCTCATCGGCGGCACTGCGGTCCTGGTGATCGCCGTGATCGTCGCGGCGATCCTGTACGCCGCGCACCGGCCACCGCCCGCCTCGTCGGGCGCCTTCTCCGAAGCGACGGCGACGACGGCGATCCAGGGCTACCTCGACGCGCTCGAGCACCGCGATACCGACAGCATCGCCCGCAACGCGCTGTGCGGGATCTACGACTCGGTCCGCGACCGCCGATCCGACGAGGCGCTCGCCAAACTCAGCAGCGACGCCTTCCGCAAGCAGTTCTCCGAGGCAAAGGTGACCGCGATCGACAAGATCGTCTACAACTCGGATTACCAGGCCCAGGTGCTGTTCAGCATGACCGTCCAGCCGTCGTCGGGCAGCAGCACCCGCCACGAACTGCAGGCCGTCGCGCAGCTACTCAGACAGCACAACCGGATTCTGGTGTGCTCCTACGTGATGCGGACCTCGGGACTGTACTGAGGCGTCAGTTCTGGGGCGTCAGCTCTGGGGCGCGTCAGTTGAACGAGTCGCCGCAGGCGCACGAGCCGGAGGCGTTCGGGTTGTCGATAGTGAAACCCTGCTTCTCGATGGTGTCGACGAAGTCGATCGAGGCGCCCTGGATGTACGGCGCGCTCATCCGGTCGACGGTCAACGTCACGCCGCCGAAGTCGGCGGTGAGGTCACCGTCGAGGGCGCGGTCGTCGAAGAACAGGTTGTAACGCAGGCCGGCACATCCGCCGGGCTGGACCGCGATACGCAGCGACAGGTCGTCGCGCCCCTCCTGGTCCAGCAGCGCCTTCGCCTTGGCTGCCGCGGCGTCGGTCAAGGTCGCGCCGTGGGTCGTGGTGGCGGTTGACTCGTCCTGAACAGTCATTGCTTCTCCCTGTAAGTACTCGTGTCCTGGTGGGTTCGCTCGGGCGATTCAACCCACCTCATCAAAGGTACCTTGTCGCGCCGCTATTCCCGAGTTGTGCCGCGACCTCCGCGGCCAACCCCGTCAGCTGGTTGGCGGCGTCAGCCAGTGCCAACGGCACCGAACCGGCGTGATCGGAAACCGCGTAGGCCCCCCGAACTCCCGCCGCGCGCGCCGACAGCGCATCCAGTGTGACCTGACCCGCCAGCACCAGCACCGCGACCTGCGACGATCTGGCCGCGGCGGCCAGCGCGCCGACCACCTTGCCGCGCAGCGATTGCTCGTCGAACTTGCCCTCTCCGGTGATCACCAGGTCAGCGGCTGCCAGGTCAGCGGCCAGACCGGTGTGCCCGGCGACGATCGACGAGCCCGATTCGCACCGACCGCCGAGTGTGAGCAACGCCGCCCCGATACCGCCTGCGGCCCCGGCACCCGGTTCAGAGCTGATGGGCCGCCTCGCGGCGGCGTCGAGTTCGACGGCCCACCGCTCGAGGCGCTCCTCGAGGATGGCCACGGTCGCCCGGTCGGCACCCTTCTGCGGGCCGAACACCCGTGCCGCGCCGGACGGCCCGGTCAGCGGGTATTCGACGTCGCAGGCCGCGATCAGCTCCACTGCTGCCAGCCGACGCTGCGCGTCGGCCAGTCCACCGAGCGTGTCGATCAGCCCACGGCCGCCGTCGGTGCAGGCTGAGCCGCCCAAGCCGACGACGATGCGAGTCGCGCCGGCGTCCAGCGCCGCGGCGATGAGCTCGCCGACTCCACCGCTGTGCGCCGCGAGCGCGGTCCGCGGTGTCGGCGGGCCGCCGAGCGCGGACAATCCGCAGGCCTGGGCACACTCGAGGTAGGCGGTGTGCGACGCAGCGTCCAGCACCCACTCGGCGCTCACGTCGTCGTCCAGCGGCCCACGCACCCACAGCTGTCGGCGTTTGCCCAATCTGCCGGCCAGCACATCGACGAAGCCCGGTCCGCCGTCGGACTGCGGCGCGCTGACGATGCGGTCCTCAGGCCGGGACCGCGCCCAGCCCGCGGTGATGGCAGCGGCAGCCTGAACTGCGGTCAGGCTGTCGCCGAAGCTGTCGGGTGCGACGAGTATCCGCACCCCGCCATTTTCCAGACCCGTCGCGCGCGAAGTAACCTGGCGGGCGTGAAGCTGCTGGGCCGGAACAAGGACGACGACGGGGGCGAGGCCTCGATCTCGCCCGGAGTCATCGACACGCCCGCAAACCGCTCCTCAGGGACTACCGCCCGCAAGGGACGGCCCACGCCGCGGCGCGACGCCGGCCGCAAGGGTCCGGTCGCGCCGGCGCCGATGACCTCGTCGGAGGCGCGGGCCCGGCGGAAGTCGTTGGCGGGACCTAAGCTCAACCGCCAGGAGCGCAAGGAACAGAGCTCGGTGCGGCGCGCGGCCATGAACGAGCGGCGCGAGCGCATGATGAACGGCGACGAACGCTACCTGCTGTCGCGCGACCAGGGGCCGGTGCGTCGGTACGTCCGCGACATCGTCGACGCCCGCCGCAACGTGCTCGGCCTGTTCATGCCGTCGGCCCTGGGTCTGATGTTCTTCATGTTCGCCGTGCCCCAGCTGCAGTTCTACGTGTCGCCTGCGATGCTGGTGTTGATGACCGTGATGGCGATGGACGGAATCATCTTGGGCCGCAAGGTGTCCCGGATGGTCGACGAGAAGTTCCCCGAGGACACCGAAAGCCGTTGGAAGCTGGGCCTTTACGCGTCGAGCCGGGCCTCGCAGGTGCGCCGGATGCGGGCGCCGCGGCCGCAGGTCAAGCACGGCGCCACTGTCGACTAGTGCGGACTTTGGTGCTCGGCGGAGTCAGGTCAGGTAAGTCTCGTTGGGCCGAGGCCGCGATCGCCGAGTCGCTGGCAGCCAACCAGCCCGTGCGCTACCTCGCCACCGGTAAGACGTCCGACTCAGACCTGGCGTGGCGGACGCGCGTCGCCGAACACCGCGACCGCCGGCCGTCGCACTGGTCCACGGTCGAAACCAACGACGTGGCAAGCCAATTGCGCCGATCGCCGAACACCGCGACCCTGGTCGACGACATCGGGAGCTGGCTGACCGCCGCGCTGGACGAACACCACGCCTGGGACGGCGAGTCGATCTCGGCCGACCTCGACGAATTGACCACCGCCGTAGCAGAGTTCGGGTCAGCACTGGTTATGGTCAGCCCGGAGGTCGGGCTGACGGTCCACGGCGCCACCGCATCGGCCCGCCGCTTCACCGACGAGTTGGGCGACCTCAATCAGCGATTGGCCGCGCTCTGCGAGCGCGTGGTGCTGGTGGTGGCCGGCCAACCGCTGACGATCAAGCAACCCGGGGCGTGACGATGTTCGCACCGGTGACCCCGCCTGACACGGCCGCCGCGGCAGCCGCCCGCGCCCGCCAGGACACCCTGACCAAGCCGCGCGGCGCGCTCGGCCGGCTGGAGGACCTGTCGATCTGGGTGTCGTCGTGCCAAGGTCAATGTCCGCCAACCCAATTCGAACGAGCCAGGATTGTTGTGTTCGCCGGCGACCACGGCGTCGCCACGTCCGGGGTGTCGGCCTATCCCCCAGAGGTCACTGCGCAAATGGTCGCCAACATCGCCGCCGGCGGCGCGGCGATCAACGTCCTGGCCGACATCGCCGGCGCGGGAGTGCGGGTAGTCGACATCGCGGTGGACGCCGACGCGGCGTCACTGGAGATCGGCGCCGTCAAGATCCGCCGGGGCAGCGGTGACATCACCAAAGAAGACGCACTCACCGAGCAGGAGGCCCGCGACGCGATCGACGCTGGCCGTCAGATCGCCGACCAGGAGGTCGACGCGGGCGCCGATCTGCTCATCGCCGGCGACATGGGCATCGGAAACACCACGCCGGCAACGGTTCTGGTCGCTGCGCTGACGGGCGTGGAACCGGTCGCCGCGGTCGGCTATGGCACCGGGATCGACGACGCAGGCTGGGCACGCAAGACCGCGGCGGTGCGCGACGCGATGTTCCGCACCGAGCATGTGCTGGCCAATCCGGTCGCGACGTTGCAGTGTTGCGGCGGAGCCGATCTGGCGGCCATCGCCGGTTTCTGCGCGCAGGCCGCGATACGGCGCACCCCGGTGCTGCTGGACGGCATGGTCGTGACGGCCGCCGCGTTGATCGCCGAGCAGTTGGCGCCGGGCGCCCGGCTGTGGTGGCAGGCCGGCCATCGGTCGACCGAGCCTGCGCACGCGCTGGCGCTGGCTCAACTCGGCCTGGATCCGATCGTCGACCTGCGAATGCGACTCGGCGAAGGCAGCGGCGCAGCGATGGCGCTGCCGGTGCTACGGGCCGCGGTGGCCACGTGCGCGTCGATGGCCACGTTCGCCGACGCCAACGTCACCGATCGCACGTGATCGGCTCTTTGACAACGGCTTTCGCTTTCGAAACCGTCGTTCCGATGCCCGGCCAGCGGCCGTTCGGCCGTGGCGCGATGACCGCGCTGCCGGTGGTCGGCGCGGCTCTCGGCGGCGTGGCCGCCGCGGTGACGTGGGCGGGCTGGTGTGCCTTCGGCGCGGGCAACCCGCTGGCCGGCCTGCTCGCGGTACTCGTGTTGCTGGCGTTGACCCGCGGTCTGCACATCGACGGCGTGGCCGACACCGCCGACGGGCTCGGCTGCTACGGGCCGCCCGAGCGGGCACGCGAGGTGATGCGCGACGGGTCGACGGGCCCGTTCGGCGTTGCCGCGATCGTCGCGGTGATTGCCGTTCAGGGACTGGCCTTTTCGATGCTGCGGCCCGCCGAGATCGTGGTGGCGGTGTGTGCCGGCCGGGTGGCCGCGGTGCTGGCCTGCCGCCGGGGACTACCGGTGTCGACCGGCAGCAGGCTCGGCGCCGGAGTCGTTGGCAGCCAGCCGTTGTGGGTGGTAGCGGCGTGGGTGGTCGCGGTGCTGGCGGCCGCGGTGGCGGGTCGCCCGCTGTGGCACGGCCCGGCCGCGGTGTTCGCGGCCCTGCTCGTCTCGACGCTGTTGGTCCGGCACTGCGTGCGACGGTTCGGCGGCGTCAACGGCGACGTGCTGGGCGCGGCAATCGAAGTGACGACGACGGTCGCCGCCGTCCTGCTCGCGGTCAAGGCCTGAGTCAGCCGAGCTTCGACATCCAGCCGTGGGTGTCGGCGAAGGTGCCGCGCTGGATTCCGGTGAGCGTGTCGCGCAGCGCCATCGTCACCTCGCCGGATTCGCCGTCACCGATGGTGAATTCGCTCGTCCCGTACTTCACCTGCGACACCGGAGTGATCACCGCGGCGGTGCCGCAGGCGAACACCTCGGTGATCTCGCCGGCGGCGGCCTTCTTCTGCCACTCGTCCATGTCGATCTTGCGCTCTTCGATGGCGAACCCGGCGTCGGTGGCCAACTGCAGCAACGAGTCTCGTGTGATACCCGGCAGCAGCGACCCGGACAGCTCCGGGGTGACCAGGCGGGCCGACCCGCCGCTGCCGAACACGAAGAACAGGTTCATCCCGCCCATCTCTTCGATGTAGCGGCGCTCGACGGCGTCCAGCCAGACCACCTGTTCGCAGCCCTTCTCCGCGGCCTCGGCCTGGGCGACCAGCGAGGCTGCATAGTTGCCGCCGAACTTGGCCGCGCCGGTTCCACCCGGACTCGCCCGCACGTAATCCGTTGAGACCCAGACAGTTACCGGCTTGATGCCGTTCTTGAAGTACGCCCCCGCCGGTGAGCCGATCACCATGTAGCGGTACTGCTTGGCGGGACGCACACCCAGCCCGGGTTCGGTGGCGAAGATGAACGGCCGCAGGTAGAGCGACTCCTCGCCGCCGGCCGGTGGCACCCAGTCGTTGTCGACCGCTACGAGTTGGCGCAGCGATTCGAGGAACAGCTCGTCGGGCAACTCGGGAATCGCGATGCGCTGCGCGGACGTCCGCAGCCGCGCAGCGTTGGCCTCGGCGCGGAACGACACGATCGATCCGTCGGCCCAGCGGTACGCCTTGAGGCCCTCGAAGATCTCCTGCGCGTAGTGCAGCACGATCGCCGAGGGATCCAACTGGATCGGCCCGTATTCGGTGACCCGGGCATCGTGCCAACCCTGGTCCACGGTGTAGTCGATCGAGACCATGTGGTCGGTGTGGTACGTGCCGAAACCGGGGTCGGCGAGGATCGCGTGGCGCGCGTCGTCGGTGGCCGGGTTTGCGGCGCGTTGCACCGTGAACTCGAGGACTCCGGTGGTCATCAGGTGATTGTATAACCGCGCGCTAGCGGGTTTTTGCGTCGACGAATGGGGGCTTGACGACTTCGCATTCGAGGCCGCGACCTCGGACGTCGACCGTGATGCGCTGGCCGTCCTCGACGCCGGCGTCAACGTCGATGAGCGCCAACGCGATACCGATCTTCAACGTCGGCGAGAACGTGCCCGACGTCGTCACGCCGACGACCTTGTCGCCGTCGAGAACGTTCAGGCCGGGCCGCAGCACACCGCGGCCCACCGCTCGCAGTCCGCGCAGTAGCCGCGGCGGGCCCGCCTCCTTCTCGGCCAACAGCGCGTCGCGGCCGAAGAACACGTCCTTCTTCCAGCCGATCGCCCAGCCGCAGCGTGCCTGCAGCGGCGAGATGTCGGCCGAGAGTTCGTGGCCGTGCAGCGGATAACCCATCTCGGTGCGCAGCGTGTCGCGGGCCCCGAGGCCGGCCAGTTGGCCGTCGGCCTTGGTCACCGCGGCATGCAGGGCGTCGAACACCACTCCGGCGGAGTCCCACGGCGGCAGCAGCTCATAACCGTGCTCGCCGGTGTAGCCGCTGCGACACACCCGCACCGGGACACCGCTCAACTCGGCGTCGGCGTAGCCCATGTAGTCCATGTCGGTGGGCAGACCCAGCCCGGTCAGCACCTCGGTCGACCGCGGGCCCTGCACGGCCAGCACCGCGTAGGACCGGTGCTCGTCGGTGATCGTCAGCTCCGTGGGCGCAGCGGCCTTCAGTGCGGCCACCACGGCCGCGGTGTTGGCGGCGTTGGGCACCAGGAAGATCTCGTCATCGGCGACGTAGTAGGCGATCAGGTCGTCGATCACACCGCCGGAGTCGTTGCAGCACAACGTGTATTGGGCCTTGCCTGGCTGGATGCGGCCGAGGTCGTTGGTCAGCGCCGAGTTGACGAACTGCGCCGCGCCGGGTCCTTTGACCAGCGCCTTGCCCAGGTGGCTGACGTCGAACAGGCCGACAGCGTTGCGGGTGGCGGTGTGCTCGGCGACGGTGCCGGCATACGACACCGGCATCAGCCAGCCGCCGAATTCGGCGAAGCTTGCCCCGAGTTCGCGATGACGGTCGTCCAGCGGTCCGTGCAGCAAGTCGCTCATAGACATTTCACCCTAATGCGGGCCGCGGCTGGCACACTTGGCCGGTGGTCGATTCGCTGGACTTCGAGGCCGTCCGGGCCGCCGGAATCGCTGATGCCCAGGCCCGTGCCGGCCTGCTCGAATATCTGGCGGGCCTCGGCTTCAGCGTCGACGACATGGTCGAGGCCGAGCGGCGAGGCCGGCTGTTCGGATTGGCCGGCGACGAGCTGCTGCAGTCCGGGCCGCAGAAATACACGCTGCGCGACGCCGCCGAGTCGATCGGGATTCCGGTTGCCGAGGTGGAGCACGCCTGGTCGATGCTGGGCCTGACCGCCGGTGGGCCGGACATTCCGATGCTGAGCCAGGACGACGTCGACAGCCTGGAGACATGGGTGGCGATGCGGGCGCAGATGGGCGACGACGCCGCGGATGGCTACCTGCGGGTGCTCGGCGCGTCGGTCGCCCGGTTGGCCGAGGCCGTCTCATCGATGATCCGGACCGCCACGCCACGATTGTGGCTGGGCCACACCGGCGACGAACTCGCCACCGCGCAGGCCTATCGCGAGGTCGCCGGGTTCGTTCCCCGCATCGGAAAGATGATCGACTCATTTCACCGCCACCACCTGGTCGGCACCCGCACCTTCATCGAGGGCATGACCCGGGGTCCGTCGGCGGGCGTGGTGTGCGGCGTCGGCTTCGCCGACCTGTCCGGATTCACCGCGCTGACCCAGACACTCACGCCGGCCGAATTATCGGCTCTGCTCGACGAGTTCGGCGCGACCACGGCCGACGTGGTGCACGCCGACGGCGGGCGGATTGTGAAGTTCCTCGGCGACGCGGTGATGTGGGTCAACGCCAACCCGGCGCTCCTGGCGAACGCGGCGATCGAACTGGTCGACCATCCGCGGGCACGAGAGGCCGGTCTTCAGGTTCGGGCTGGCATCGCCTACGGCGAGATGCTGGCCACGGTCGGCGACTACTTCGGCAACGCGGTCAACCTGGCAGCTCGGCTGGTGGCGGCGGCAGCGCCAGGCCAGGTCCTGGCCTCGGGCGAGTTGTACGAGCAGCTGCCGAACTGGCCAGCCGTCGCCCAGGAACCGTTGCAGCTCAAGGGTTTCGATGCACCGGTGATCGCCTACGAACTCGACCGCGCGGCGGGCTCGGCCACCTCTGCGTAGGCGACCTCGACGCCGGTCTGCAACGAGAGTGCCACACTCTGGCCGACCACCACGCCGGCGAACACCCCGACCCACAGCCACGCAGCGGCCGGGGTCAGATGGGCGGACGGATCCCGCACGGGTAGCGCCGTCAGCGCGCACACCACGTCGGCGACCACCACCACCACGGTGACGTAGGGCAGGGCGGTCCGGAACCTCTGCACCCGCGCGCTGGACGTCGACCCCGACATCCGTCGGCCGCGTCCGATCCACCAGACCGTCGCGCACACGACGAGCACCGTCAGCGCGATCGGCACACCGAGGTTGTTCGCCTCGCTCCACAGCGGCTCGAGCGGCCCCCGGGTCTGCTTGTCCGCCAATGCCAGAGCCAGGTCGGAAACCGTCGCCTCGATGAAGAACACCGCAATCGGCGGAACCAGCACCGCGACAATGAATACGCAGTGTTTGGCGAGCGTCTCCGCCGAGCCCGACACGAATTGCACGACGGCGTACAGCAGCATGTACACCGACGCGACAAAGGAAATGGCGCCCAGCAATTCCGCCGACGAGGCCCGCCCGCCGGTGAGCGAGCAGCCGTTCTCACCGGCGAGCAGGCTGTACTGGATCGCCGACAGGAACAGCCCGAGGAACGCGCTCATCAGTGCGACGCCGGTCAGCGACTCGTGCTCGACCTCGGTCGCGCCGCGCGGTTTACCGTCACCGCGACGGCGGTAACCACGGTCGAGCACAAGGTTGATGACCACGAATGCAAAGCCGGCCAGCACGCCGGCCAATTGCGCGTAATTGCGGGCCACGATCGATATGTCGAAGCCCGTCCAGAGCACGCACGAATCGGCGAGTTGTCCTGTAGGCATCGGCCAAATAGTAGTCGCACCGACGCCGTGAACAGGGCCGAGACACGGGCGGCAAGCGACCGAATGAGACGGTCGTTAGGGTTGAATTCGTGAGCACTCAACCCGGTTACCTGGCCCCCGCTGTCTCCGTCGCCTCGTCGCTGCCCCGCCGCGGCGCCAAGTCGGCGGTGTTGATCGTCCCGGTCGTGTCGTCGGGTCCGGCGGACGCGAACGACGAGCCGGGCGCTGTCGTTGCCGCGGCCGATGCGTTTCTGCCGAAGGACGCGGTCGCCGAGATCGAGGACGGCCTGCGGGCTCTCAACGCCACCGGCGCCGTCGAGCAGGTGCACCGGCTGGTGGTGAAGTCGCTGCCGGTCGCCAGCGTGCTGACCATCGGGTTGGGCAAGCCGCGCGAGGGGTTCCCGGCAGATCTGGTCCGGCGCGCGTCCGGTTCGGCCGCGCGTGCACTGGGCGGCGCCGAAGCTGCGATCACCGCGCTGGGCGCGTTGCCGGGCGAGGGCGCGCTGGAAGCGGCGGTCGAGGGATTGATCCTGGGCGGCTACCGCTTCACCGCGTTCCGCACCGACAAGACGGCGCCGAAGGATCCCGGTCTGCGCACGATCACCGTGCTGTCATCCGACAAGGCCGCCAAGGCGCAGGCCGCGCACGCGACGGCAGTCGCCACCGCCGTGGCCACCGCGCGCGACTTCATCAACACCCCGCCGAGCCACCTGTTCCCGGCTGAATTCGCCTCCCGTGCAAAGGCTTTGGGTGAGTCAGTCGGTCTCGAAGTCGAAATCCTCGACGACAAAGCTCTGCAGAAGAACGGCTACGGCGGCATCGTCGGCGTGGGACAGGGATCGTCGCGGCTGCCGCGGCTGGTCCGGTTGTCCCATCGCGGGTCGCGGCTGGCGAAGAAGCCGAAGCAGGCGAAGAAGGTCGCGCTGGTCGGCAAGGGCGTCACCTTCGACACCGGTGGCATCTCGATCAAGCCCGCGGCGTCGATGCACCACATGACCTCCGATATGGGTGGGGCCGCAGCGGTGATTGCGACCGTGGCCCTGGCCGCGCAACTGGAGCTTCCGATCGACGTGATCGCCACCGTGCCGATGGCCGAGAACATGCCGTCGTCGACGGCGCAGCGCCCCGGCGACGTGTTGACGCAGTATGGCGGCACCACAGTCGAGGTGCTCAACACCGACGCCGAAGGGCGGTTGATCCTGGCCGACGCGATCGTGCGGGCATGCGAGGACAGTCCCGACTACCTGATCGAGACGTCGACGCTGACCGGCGCGCAGACCGTCGCCCTCGGGGCACGCACACCCGGCGTGATGGGCAGCGACGAGTTCCGCGACCGGGTCGCCGCGATCTCGCAACGGATCGGCGAAAACGGTTGGGCTATGCCACTTCCGGACGAGTTGAAGGATGACCTCAAGTCGACGGTGGCCGACCTGGCCAACATCAGTGGACAACGCTTCGCCGGAATGCTGGTGGCCGGCGTGTTCCTACGCGAGTTCGTCGCCGACGGAGTCGACTGGGCACACATCGATGTCGCTGCGCCGGCGTACAACACCGGCGGCCCGTGGGGCTACACGCCGAAAGGCGGGACGGGTGTGCCGACGCGCACCATGTTCGCGGTGCTGGAGGACATCGCCGCGAACGGCTAGCCGCTGACGGTAGGGCGGCTGAACCAGCGGACCTTCTGCCGCCAGGAGTACGCCGAGACGACTGCGAACCCGGCCCCGCAAGCGCAGGCGAAGAACCACACCAGTGCCGCGTCCACCGGGCCCTGGATCGCCGGCACCAGGGCCGAGATGATCCGCACCGAGCAGGCCGCAATGCCGCTGCCGCAGGCAAGCAGATACAGGGTGGCGATGTTGGCCGAACGCGGGTCCTGGCGCAGGACGAGCATGGCGCGGAACCCGAATCCGAGAAGGTAGATCAACGTTCCGCACAACAGGATCCAGTAGACGCTCAACCAAAAGTCGGTGGGCAGCGCGAAGAAGTCGCGCGCATAGGTCTTGCTCCCGCGGCTGAGCGTGAACGTCGCCAGCAACAGCGGAATGCAGAGTGTGGCAGGACGTTCGATGTACTGCTTGAACGACGTCTGCAGCATGTGGTCGTCGGTGATGCGGCCGAGTGCGTTGTAGACGATCGCCGACGCCGCGACGATGTAGCAGTCGTGGCCGAGGTAGTTCTGCAGATTCCAGACACCGGTGACGTCGTGCAGCACGACGCCGATGGTGTCGGCCGCTAGCGGCGACATCAGCAGGACGGCACCGCCCTGCAGGGCGATGTTGAGTGTCGCGGCGACTTCCCAACGGCAATGCCAGGTGAACCGACGAATCCAGAGACTCCACCCGACACAAGCGAGGGTGATGAAGACAAGAGCGCTAAGACCCACAGCAGTACCTCGTACGCAGCTAGATATTTACAGCGGTGGCGCGTCGGAGCGTGGACGCCACTCCGCGATCTTCGTCGGCTGGTTCAACGTTTTCACGTTGCCTGCCGCGATGGCGTGCATCTGCGCGCCGCCTCGAATCTCTTCGGCCAACGCGGTGACCTCTTCGGGCTCGATGAACCGGTACCGCGTCAGCAGCTCGGCCCGGTTGATCCCGAGATTGGCTGCCGCGACCCGCAAGTTGTCTGCGGTGATCAGGGTGCCTTTGTCCAACTGGTCGTAATAAGTGGAGCGCGGAAGCTCCATCGCGGTCCAGATCTCTTCCCTACTCAGGGAGCGACCCGCCAGATACGAGAGCACGGTGGCAAGTTCCTTGCCGCTGTCATCGGGATACACGCGAAACAAGATATCCAATATTTCGGCTTTCTGGAATGCCATTCGAGTTAAATGCCGATTATTTGGGGCTGGATAAACGACACGCATCCGCTTAAATGGAGCAAAAGTCCAATATGTCGGACACCCTGAGATCGGCCTGGCCACGTGAAATGCATCCAAGCCGAGGTGAAAAGAGATGTGGCTCACAGTGCCGGCGCGGCGGCGTTTCCGGGCGTGGCGCGGCCGCGGAATTCGGGCGCGCGAGCTCGCCCTGGTTGTGTGCTCACGGTGCCGCAGTGACAGGATGGTTTCGGTAATCAAGGGTGCAGCTTCTCCTACACCACGCTGTGGTAAGCCAGAGGTCGACCCGGGTCCACCGACCGATCGATCGAGGAGCGACTTCAGATGGCCTTCTCAGTGCAGATGCCGGCACTCGGTGAGAGCGTGACCGAGGGAACTGTTACCCGCTGGCTGAAGCAAGAAGGCGACACCGTCGAGCTCGACGAGCCACTGCTGGAAGTGTCCACCGACAAGGTCGACACCGAGATCCCTTCGCCCGCAGCAGGTGTGCTTACCAAGATCGTCGCCCATGAAGACGACACCGTCGAGGTCGGCGGCGAGCTGGCCGTGATCGGCGACGCATCGGGAGGCACCCAGGGCGGCGAGCAGCCTGCGCCACAGGCGGCGCCCGAAACACCAGCGGCTCCCGAGCCGGAGCCGCAACCCGCAGCCGAACCGCCGGCGCCCGCTGCCCCGGCCGCCAATGACCAAGGCGCGAGCGGAGACTCGCGGCCGGTGCTCATGCCCGAACTCGGCGAGTCGGTCACCGAAGGCACCGTCACCCGCTGGCTGAAGAAGGTCGGCGACGCGGTCGAGGTCGATGAACCGCTGGTCGAGGTGTCCACCGACAAGGTCGACACCGAGATCCCGTCGCCGGTGGCGGGCACGCTGATCAGCATCACCGCCGAGGAGGACGTCACCGTCTCGGTCGGCGGTGAGCTGGCCCGCATCGGCACCGGAGGCACCACATCGGCTTCTGCTCCGGCGCCCGCGGCACCCGCGCCGGCCGCGCCGCCGGCACCCCCCGCTGTGCCGGCGCCTCCTGCGCCCGCCGCGCGTCCGGCTCCGCCCGCGCCGGCGGCCACACCCACGCCTCCGCCCGCACCCGCTGCGCCGGCCGAACCCGCACCGACGCATGGTGGCGACGAAACCCCGTACGTCACTCCGCTGGTTCGAAAACTCGCCTCCGAGAACAACATCGACCTCGCCGCGCTGAACGGGACCGGCGTCGGCGGACGCATCCGCAAGCAGGACGTGCTGGCCGCCGCCGAGCAGAAGAAGCAGGCCGCACAGCCACCCGCACCGTCAGCGGCGGCTCCCGCGGCGCCGGCTCCGACCGCCGCTAAGCCGAGCGCCCCGACGCCCGCACCCGCGCTGGCGCATCTGCGCGGAACCACGCAGAAGGCCAGCCGGATCCGCCAGATCACCGCGAACAAAACGCGGGAGTCGCTGCAGGCGACCGCGCAGCTCACTCAGGTGCACGAGGTCGACATGACCCGCATCGTGTCGCTGCGCAACCGGGCCAAGGCCGCGTTCGCCGAACGCGAGGGGGTGAACCTGACCTACCTGCCGTTCATCGCCCGCGCCGTGATCGACGCTCTCAAAGTGCACCCGAACGTCAACGCCAGCTACAACGAGGGCACCAAGGAGATCACCTACTACGATGCCGAGCACCTCGGCTTCGCGGTCGACACCGAGCAGGGTCTGCTCTCCCCCGTCATCCACAACGCCGGCGACCTGTCGCTGGCCGGGCTGGCCCGCGCAATCGCGGACATCGCCGAACGCGCCCGGTCGAACCGGCTCAAGCCCGACGAGCTGTCCGGCGGCACCTTCACGATCACCAACATCGGCAGCCAGGGCGCGCTCACCGACACGCCCATCCTGGTGCCGCCGCAGGCCGCGATGCTGGGCACCGGCGCGATCGTCAAGCGCCCACGGGTGGTCGTCGACGAGACCGGCAACGAATCGATCGGCGTGCGGTCGGTCTGCCTGTTGCCGCTGACCTACGACCACCGGTTGATCGACGGCGCCGACGCGGGACGATTCGTGACCACCATCAAACATCGGCTCGAAGAAGGCGCATTCGAGGCCGACTTGGGTCTCTGAGTCCGCTAGGGGGAACTCGACTCGTGGCCGCTACCGTCGCGATCGCAGGCTCGTCCGGCCTGATCGGTTCGGCTCTTGTCACGGCGCTGCGCACCGCGGACGTCGACGTGATGCGCATCGTGCGCCGGGCCCCGGCGAACGCCAATGAGCTGCACTGGGATCCCGACAGCGGCGAACTCGACGCCGGGGCGCTGCGCGGCGTCGACGCCGTCGTCAACATGTGCGGCATCAACGTCGGCCAGCGGCGCTGGTCGGGCGCCTTCAAACAGAACCTGCGCGACAGCCGCATCACTCCGACCGAGGTGCTGGCGCACGCGGTCGCCGAGGCCGGTGTCGACGTGCTGGTCAATGCCAGCGCGGTCGGCTACTACGGCGACACCCGAGATCACGCGGTCGACGAAACTGCCTCTGCGGGAACAGGTTTCCTTGCCCAACTCTGTGTGGACTGGGAAGACGTCACCGCTCCCGCACACGACGCCGGAGCCCGGGTGGTGCTGGCCCGCACCGGCGTGGTGCTCGCGCCGGCCGGCGGTGCCTTGCGTCAGTTGCGGCCGCTGTTCTCGGTCGGCCTCGGCGCGCGACTGGGCAGCGGTCGCCAGTACATGTCGTGGATCAGCCTGGAGGACACCGTCCGCGCGCTGCAACACGCGATCTCCGACACGCGGCTGTCCGGGCCCGTCAACCTCACCGGCCCGGCGCCGGTCACCAACGCCGAATTCACTGCGGCGCTGGGCCGTACGGTCGACCGGCGGACCCCGCTGATGCTGCCGGGGTTCGTCGTGCGCACCGCACTCGGCGAGTTCGCCGACGAGGCGCTGCTGAGCGGACAACGCGCCATCCCGGGCGTGCTGGAGCGGTCGGGTTTCGAATTCCACCACAACACCGTCGGCGAGGCGCTGCGCTACGCGACCGCGACCCGCGATGTGGCTTGACCGTTGTCAGGTTGCCGCCAGGTTTGAGTTGTACCGTCGGCGAGGTGAGTTCGATCCGCTCAAGCAGTGCCGCCATCGACATCCGTCAGATGGACACCGTCGACTATCGGGTCGCCTGGCAACTGCAGCAGGAACTTGCCACCGCCCGGGCGGGCGGAGCGCTCGACTCGTTGCTACTGCTCGAACACCCGTCCGTCTACACCGCGGGTCGGCGCACCGCCGCCGAGGAGCGTCCGGCCGATGACACTCCGGTCGTCGACACCGACCGCGGCGGCAAGATCACCTGGCACGGACCGGGCCAACTTGTGGGCTACCCGATCATCGGGCTGGCCGAGCCGCTCGACGTGGTGAACTACGTCCGCCGCGTCGAGGAAGCGTTGATCAAAGTCTGCACCGATGTGGGCCTGCAGGTCGGCCGCATCGACGGGCGCTCGGGGGTCTGGGTTCCAGAAGCCAACGGGCGACCGGCCAGCAAGGTGGCCGCCATCGGCGTGCGGGTGTCGCGGGCGACGACGCTGCACGGCTTCGCGCTCAACTGCGACTGCGAACTCGACGCGTTCGCATCGATCGTTCCGTGCGGCATCAGCGACGCCGGCGTCACGTCGCTGTCGGCCGAACTGGGCCGCCGGGTGGGCGTCGACGATGTCCGCGAAGCCGTCGCCGAGGCGGTGTGCGACGCCCTCGACGGCCGCCTGCCAGTTGATCTGCAGCACAGCGCCGCCCGCGTAGCATCGTCTCCGTGACCGTCACCCCCGAAGGTCGAAAGCTGCTGCGCCTGGAAGTGCGCAACGCCGAGACCCCGATCGAGCGCAAGCCGCCGTGGATCAAGACCCGGCTGCGGATGGGGCCCGAGTACACCGACCTGAAGAAGCTGGTCCGCCGCGAAGGCCTGCACACCGTGTGCGAGGAAGCCGGCTGCCCCAACATCTACGAATGCTGGGAGGACCGCGAGGCCACCTTCCTGATCGGCGGCGAGGTCTGCAGCCGTCGCTGCGACTTCTGTCAGATCGACACCGGCAAGCCCGCGCCGCTGGATCGCGACGAGCCGCGCCGGGTCGCCGAGAGTGTGCAGGCAATGAGCCTGCGGTACTCCACGATCACCGGAGTGGCCCGCGACGACCTGCCCGACGGCGGCGCTTGGCTGTATGCCGAGACGGTGCGCGCCATCAAGCAGCTCAACCCGTCCACCGGGGTGGAATTGCTGATCCCCGACTTCAACGGCAACGCCGACCAGTTGCAGGAGGTCTTCGGATCGCGCCCAGAAGTGTTGGCGCACAACCTTGAAACGGTGCCGCGCATCTTCAAGCGCATCCGCCCGGCATTCTCCTACGAACGCAGCCTCGGCGTGCTCACCGCGGCCCGCAACGTCGGCCTGGTCACCAAGAGCAACCTGATCCTCGGCATGGGCGAGACACCCGACGAGGTGCGCGCCGCGCTCACCGATCTGCATGAGGCGGGCTGCGACATCGTCACCATCACCCAGTACCTACGCCCGACGACGCGGCATCACCCGGTTGATCGCTGGGTCCACCCGGACGAGTTTGTCGAGTACGAGCGCTACGCCGAGCAGCTCGGCTTCACTGGGGTGCTGGCCGGGCCACTGGTGCGTTCGTCGTATCGCGCCGGACGGCTCTATCAGCAGGCCAATCAGCGCCGGCTCGAGACGCCGACCGCCCAGCCGGGCTGACCCCGGCCGGTAAGTATTCTTAGCGATTATGGCCAGATTCCGCGGCTCCAAGCCGAGCAAGGCCGCCCGAGCCGAGGCGAAAGCCACGCGTAAGGCGGCCACCAAAGAACGCCGCAGCCAGCTCTGGCAGGCGTTCAACATTCAACGCAAAGAGGACAAGCGGCTGCTGCCTTACATGGTCGGCGGGTTCTTGCTGGTCGTCGGGATCTCCGTTGCCGCCGGGCTGTCCTTCGGTGGCATCTCGGTGTTCTCGCTGCCCCTGCTCGGCACCGTGCTGGGCGCGCTCGTGGCATTCATCATCTTCGGCCGGCGCGCGCAGAAGTCGGTGTACGGCAAGGCCGAAGGCCAAGCCGGCGCCGCCGCGTGGGCGCTGGACAACCTACGTGGCAAGTGGCGCGTCACTCCCGGGGTTGCCGCCACCGGCCACCTCGACGCCGTGCACCGGGTGCTCGGCCGACCCGGCGTGATCCTGGTCGGCGAGGGCGCGGCTGGCCGGGTCAAACCGCTACTCGCACAGGAGAAGAAGCGCACGGCGCGGCTAGTCGGCGACGTCCCGATCTACGACATCGTCGTCGGCAACGGCGACGGTGAGGTTCCCCTCGCCAAGCTGGAACGTCACTTGACCAAACTGCCATCCAACATCACCGTCAAGCAGATGGACTCGCTGGAGTCGCGGCTGGCCGCGCTGGGCTCGCGGGCCGGCACCGCCGCGATGCCAAAGGGTCCGATGCCCGCCGGCGCGAAGGTACGGGGGGCTCAGCGCGCCGCCCGCCGGCGCTAGAAATCAGCGCCGCGACGATGCAGGGGGTCCTGCGGAGGAGCGGCGCCCGAAATCAGCGCCGCGACGATGCAGGGGGTCCTGCGGAGGAGCGGCGCCCGAAATCAGCGCCGCGACGATGCAGGGGTCCTGCGGAGGAGCGGCGCCCGAAATCAGCGCCGAACGACCGCGGTGCCCGTCACTCGGTCTTGAATCCCCCGCCCGTCGACGTCGACGAACAGCGCGGGTATGACGAACGCGATCAGCACGCCGCGCGCCAGCGCACGGCCGACGCCGACGTTCTGCCGCTCGTCAACCGACGCCACCCGCAGCCCCAGCGCGAACTGCCCGGGGGTGAACTGGAATAACCGCACCGCGAGGATGCCCAGCACCAGCCACGTCACCAGCACTGCGGCTGCGCCGGCCTGGCCGTAGAGGAACTGCGGGGTCGTCATCAGCCCGAACGCAACGGTGAGGCGGGCCAGGCCATACGCGATGAACCAGTCGACCAGCAGCGCCACTAATCGGCGACCCAGTCCGGCCAGCGAGCCGGGACCACTTTCGGGCAGGCCGAGGGGCGCGCCCGGATATTCCTGCGACTGCTCCGCATCGCCGGATTCCGGGGGCCGGTTGCTGCGCGTCATCACCCCACAATAGGGTCAGACCTGGCCAGACTCCCAGGGGCGATGTGGTGCCACGTAACACGGATGTAACACGACGTTTGACTGGGCAACATTGCGTCCATAGCGTCTGACCGAGCTTTCAATTACAGGCACGTAAACGAAAGCTCATCAACCACAGTGGTTCGAAGCTCGCAACAAAGGAGAGCGCCTCGGTGTCCGAAAAAACGGCCGATGACATCATCAAACTCGCCAAGGACGAGCACGTCGAATTCGTCGACGTCCGGTTCTGCGACCTGCCTGGCATCATGCAGCACTTCACGATCCCGATCTCGTTCTTCGACGAGAGCGTGTTCGAAGAGGGACTGGCCTTCGACGGCTCGTCGATTCGGGGCTTCCAGTCCATCCACGAATCCGACATGCTGCTCCTCCCCGACACCGGCACAGCGCACATCGACCTGTTCACACAGGCCAAGACGCTGAACCTGAACTTCTTCGTGCACGACCCGTTCACCCTCGAGCCGTACTCGCGCGACCCACGCAACGTCGCCCGTAAGGCGGAGAACTACCTGAAGAGCACCGGCATCGCCGACACGGCTTACTTCGGGGCCGAGGCCGAGTTCTACATCTTCGACTCGGTCGCCTTCGACTCGAACATCAACGGCACGTTCTACGAAGTGGACGCCATCTCCGGGTGGTGGAACACCGGCGAGCCGACCGAGCGCGACGGCAGCCCGAACCGCGGCTACAAGGTGCGCCCCAAGGGTGGCTACTTCCCCGTCGCGCCCGTCGACCACTACGTCGACCTGCGCGCCAAGATGCTGCAGAACCTGATCACCGCCGGCTTCAGCCTGGAGAAGGGCCACCACGAGGTGGGCACCGGTGGCCAGGCCGAGATCAACTACAAGTTCAACACCTTGCTGCACGCGGCCGACGACATGCAGCTGTACAAGTACATCGTCAAGAACACCGCATGGCAGGCGGGCAAGACCGTCACGTTCATGCCCAAGCCGCTGTTCGGTGACAACGGCTCGGGTATGCACACCCACCAGTCGCTGTGGAAAGACGGCAACCCGTTGATGTATGACGAGACCGGTTACGCCGGCCTCTCCGACACCGCGCGCCACTACATCGGCGGCCTGCTGCACCACGCGCCGTCGCTGCTCGCGTTCACGAACCCGACGGTGAACTCCTACAAGCGTCTGGTCCCGGGCTTCGAGGCGCCGATCAACCTGGTGTACAGCCAGCGCAACCGCTCGGCGTGTGTGCGTATCCCGATCACCGGCAGCAACCCGAAGGCGAAGCGTCTCGAGTTCCGTTGCCCCGACTCGTCGGGCAACCCGTACCTGGCGTTCGCGGCCATGCTGATGGCCGGCCTGGACGGCATCAAGAACAAGATCGAGCCGCAGACGCCGGTCGACAAGGACCTCTACGAGCTGCCGCCGGAGGAGGCTGCGAACATCCCGCAGGCTCCGACCCAGCTGTCGGCAGTGATCGACCGCCTGGAAGAGGACCACGAATACCTCACCGAGGGAGGCGTTTTCACGCCCGACTTGATCGAGACGTGGATCAGCTACAAGCGTGAGAACGAGATCCTGCCGGTGCAGATCCGTCCGCACCCCTACGAGTTCGCGCTGTACTACGACGTGTAAATAGACGCCGGCAGAAGGCGCGGGCGCTCACCGGAGCGTCCGCGCTTTCTGCGTTGTCATACTGCGCCGCAACGTAATTGGTCGCGCCGAAGCATCAGCGCCACGCCGAGGACGTTCTCTCCCTGCGACAGGCACTCGACGCGCCCGCAGTGACAGTCGCCCCAGAATTGGTCGTGCCAGGTATTGCCCTCGACGAGGGTGTGCGGGTGAGTTGCGATGAGTTGGTCGGCGAGGGGTGGCTCACCGAATTTCGCTTCGAGCACCTGTTCCATGACAAGCACTCTGATGTCTCCCCAGTATTCGACGACCCGGACTGTCCGGCCGCGACGCTTGGCGATCAGCGGCGTCTCGGATGCGATAACCCAGGCGCGTTCGGCCGGGTCGGCGGCTTTCAGTGCTTGAAACGCGTGTTCGGCTGTCGGGTAGACGTCGTCGCCGATGAGGACCGGGTGGCGGTAGAAGTTGCTGAGAAAGTATGCGGGGCCTCGAAAGTCATCAATCAAGTTCTCCTCTTCTGTCGTGGGCGGACGGATCGAGTGATGAGAGTAGCCCCGGGCACCGACATAACGTCGAAAGCGCGGACGCTCGCATGAGCGTCCGCGCCTTGCGCCTTACCGAAGAGCTCAGCAGTGCGGAGCCCAGCATCGCTGGTTGGGGCAGTACACCGCGCGTGCGATGTTCACCATCGCTCCGACGTCATGCACATGGATTTGGTCCGGGTCCAGGTTCGCGTGGACGTTGTTGGCAATCTGCTGCGGCGTCCAACCCCACCCGAGGTCGTCGCAGATGAGCAAAGCCGTCCCGATCAACGCCTGCTCGTGTCCCGGCGGCCAGGTCAGGCCTGCACCACGCAGCTGGTCGAGGTAGGCGTCGCCGGCGGGATCGGCCTTCGCAGTCGCGGGGCTGATGGCCAGGGCAGCGGCGGCGATCATCGGGAGGGTCAGTCCGACGAGCCAGCGAGGTGAGGGCATCGGGTGCGCATCCTTCTATATCGGCGTACGGGTGCAGTCATTGTGCGAGCCTCGGCCTGTAAAACATATGACTAACAGCGGAATCTTGGGAGAAGTTTTGTCGAGTGCGTGGGGGCAAAGAACTGCCTGCCGAAAGCCACGTTCATCTGATTCGGCGCGCCAGCGTTTCATCTAGTTCGTAATACCATCTATTTGATATCATCGCCCCGGTGACAGGCGATCGCGTTCAGAGCAACAATCATCTTGACGAGTTACGAGATGCGTTGGCGCAGACGTCTTTTACGCTGATGGCCGTCCTCACCGAAGTCGCAGCCGAGCACGACCTGTCGCTCACTCAGCTGCGCGTGCTGGGCATACTGCGCGACCGCGAGCCGACCATGGCCGAGCTGGCGAACTTCACCGGCCTGGAGCGTTCCACGATCAGCGGCCTGATCGACCGCGCGGCACACCGCGGACTGGTCGCCAGGACGGCCGATCCGCACGACGGCCGCGCGGTGCGGGTTACTCTCACTGACTCGGCCCGCGAGCTGGTTCCCCAGGTCACCGGGGCGATCGGCGACCGAATCGAGCCGCTGACAAGTCGACTGAACACCGGTGAGCAGAAGCGGTTGACGGCGCTGCTGGCCAAAGCATTGGGTATCTGAATTCAGCCGATCGGAGAACCGGTAGCATCCAGAAATGCTGGGCAACTGCTCAGCATCGCGAAGGCGAAAGGGATCAGATGGCGCTGCAGACTGTTTTGGACGACATTCGTAAGCGGCCCGGCACGGGTGACGTCATTCCGGTCATCAATCCCGCAACCGAGGAGACCATCACCGAGTTCACCGACTGCGGTGAGGCAGCGGTCAACGACGCCGTCGCGCGAGCGAAGGCCGCATTCGAGTCCGGCGTCTGGTCACAATTGCCGGGCCGCGAACGGGCCAAGGTGCTGTGGAAGATCGCCGATCTGATCGACCAGCACGCCGAAGAGTTCGCCCAATTGGACTCGCTGAACACCGGCATGCCACTGCTGCAAGCGACCCTGCAGATGTCCACGTGTGCGGAGTTCTTCCGCTACTACGCCGGTTGGTGTTCCAAGCTCAACGGCGTCGCCTACGACGTGCGCACCGACGGCATCGCGACGGACGCCTACGTCAACATGCACGCCTACACGCTCAAAGAGCCGTACGGCGTTGTCGGCCTGATCTTCCCGTGGAACGGCCCGATCTTCAACGCCAGCGCCAAGCTCGCGCCCGCACTGGCCGCCGGCTGCAGCCTGCTCGTGAAACCCGCTGAGGAGACGCCACTTTCGGCCCTGCTGCTCGACCGGCTCATCCACGAGGCGGGTGTCCCCGATGGCGTCGTCAACCTGTTGACTGGCTACGGCCACACCGCTGGTGCAGCGATCACCGCGCACCCTGACGTCGAGAAGGTCGCGTTCACCGGCTCGACGGAGGTCGGCAAGGAGATCGTGCGGGCGTCGGCGGACAACCTGAAGAAAGTCACTCTGGAACTGGGCGGCAAATCGCCGGTGCTGATCTTCGACGACGCCGACATGGACAAGACCATCCTGATGGCGTCGCTGGGCATCTTCGTGCACTCCGGCCAGGGCTGTGTCTGCGGGTCGCGGATCTTCGCCCAGCGCGGCGTGTATGACCGTGTGGTGGAAGGCATCTCGATGATGGCCAACACCTTTAAGCTCGGCGCACCCAGCGAAGAGGGCTGCGTCAGCGGACCGCTGATCAGCCAGAAGCAGCTGACCCGGGTGATGGGCTTCATCGACGAGGGCAAGAAGGACGGCGTCGAAATCGTTACCGGCGGCCACCGCCTGGACCGCAAGGGCTACTTCGTTCACCCGACCGTGTTGACCAATGTCGACCCGGGAATGCGGCTCTATCGGCAGGAGATCTTCGGCCCAGTGGTCAGCATCCTGCCGTTCGACGACGAGGACGAGGCCATCGCGATGGCCAACGACACCACTTACGGCCTGGCCGCCACCGCGTACACCGAGAACCTCGGCCGCGCCCACCGACTGGTCAAGCGCATGCAGGCGGGCAGCGTGCAGGTCAACTGCCAGTTGGTGTTTGACCACGACGTGCCGTTCGGCGGCCACAAACAATCGGGCTGGGGACACGAGTTCGGAAAAGAAGGCATCGACATGTACATGAAGACCAAGTCGGTCTGGATGCAGCTCTAGGCCGTATCCTCGGCGCATGGCGCAGAATCTCGAGGCCCGACTGAACGCGTATCGGCCGCTCGCCCTGTCGGTCTTCAGGGTGATATTCGGGCTGCTGTTCCTCAGCCACGGGTTGTCCTCGGTGATCGGCTGGCCGGCGGCGAGTCACGTTGCGCAAGTGGGTCATTGGCCGGACTTCTACGCCGGGTGGATCGAGTTGATCACCGGCGCGTTGATCAGCCTCGGGCTGTTCACCCGGCCAGCGGCGTTTCTGGCGTCCGGCGAGATGGCGTTCGCCTACTTCACCGTCCACTTCCCGCACGGGTTCTTCCCGATCAACAACCACGGTGAAGACTCGGTGATGTTCTGCTTCGCGTTCCTGCTGTTGGTCTTCGTCGGCGGTGGCCCCTACGCGCTCGAGGCCCGACGGCGAGGCCGGTTGCGGCGCTGAGCCTTAACGCACCGTCGCAAAGAACGCCCGGACGTCCTCGACGTACAACTCCGGCTGCTCGAAGGCGGCGAAGTGCCCGCCACGTGGCATCCTCGTCCAGTGCGTGATGTTGTAGGCCGCGTCGCACCAGGCGCGCGGGGTGCGCAGGATTTCCTTCGGGAACGCGGCGACCCCGGTGGGCAGATCGACCCGGCCGTCGCTGACGAACCGGTTGAAGCTCTCCCAGTACAGCCGCGCCGACGAGGCGCCGCTCCCGGTGACCCAGTACAGCATCACGTTGTCGAGCAATTCGTCTTTGGTGAAAACGTTTTCGGGGTGCCCGTCGCATTGCGACCATGCCCAGAACTTCTCGACGACCCACGCCATCTGCCCCACCGGTGAGTCGACCAGCCCATAGCCCAACGTCTGCGGCCGGGTGGACTGCTGCTTGGAGTAGCCGGTGCCCCATTTACGGTGTTCCACGTACGCGGCCAGCGCCTGCTGATCGTCGTCGGTGAACTCAGACCCGTCACCCTTGGTGGGTTTCGCGATCGGCATGTTCAGGTGGATGCCCACACAGTGCCCGCCGTTGCGGCCGATCTGCGTCGTCACCGCGGCACCCCAGTCGCCGCCCTGCGCGCCGTAGCGGTCGTAGCCGAGCCGGCCGACCAGTGTCTCCCAGACCTCGGCAACCTTCTCGACACCCCAGCCGGTGCCGGTGGGCTTGCCGGAGAACCCGTAGCCGGGCAGCGACGGGCAGATCACGTGAAAGGCATCCTCGGCGCGGCCCGACGGCGGGTTGACCAGCGGCTCGATCACCTTGTGGAATTCGACCACCGAGCCGGGCCAACCGTGGGTGATCAGCAGGGGCAGCGCACCTTCGTGCGGTGAGCGCTGGTGGATGAAATGGATGTCCAGCCCGTCGATTTCGGTGACGTACTGGTCGAAGCGGTTCAACGCGGCCTCCCGCGTCCGCCAGTCGTAGCCGTTGGCCCAGTAGTCAGCCAGCTCACGGGTGTAGGCCAGCGGGATGCCCTGGCTCCAGTCGTCGACGGTCTCGGACTCCGGCCATCGGGTGCGCGCCAGGCGCTCCTGCAGGTCGTCGAGAACAGCAGCGGGAACGTCGATGCGATACGGCCTGATTTCCGACATAGCCTTCATCATGCAGGCCGACGATCAGGCGTCGAGGCCTAGGTCCTTGCGGAACCGCTGCATGCCGTCGACCTTCTGTGCCAGCGTCGCGTCCGGCCCGGAATAGAACATCCACGGCATGGTCAGGATGCCGCAGATCCCCGAGTCTTCCGCCCGCTGGTAGTGCGCGGGGGTGAAGGCGTCGGTCAGCGGCGTGAGAATCGTGAAATCGTCCATCCCTAAACCGTTTTCGGCTCGCAGTTCGCGAATCCGATCGGCGGCGGCGATCGCCTGGTCGGTGTTGATCAGGTCGCCGATCCAGCCGTCGTACCGCGCCGCTCTGCGCAGTGCGATGTCGCTGAGCCCGCCGACATAGATCGGAATCCGCGGCGGCGTGGGCTGCATCTCCAGCTTGGGCGTCTGATAGAACTCGCCGTCGAACTCCGTCCAGTCCGGCGACCACAGCGTCCGCATCAGATCGAGCATTTCGTCGGTGCGCTTGCCCCGTTTGGCGAACGGCTGCTCCATCAGGTCGAATTCTTCTTCACACCAGCCGACACCGATGCCGAGTTCGACGCGGCCGTCGGCCAGATATGCCGCTGTGCCAATGGCTTTCGCTGCCGAGTAGGGATTGCGCATCGCCGGGATGTAGACGGTGGTGACGAACCGGAGCCGGCGGGTGACCTGGGCCAGCGAGCCGACCAGCACCCACGGGTCGGGCCATTCGGTGAATGGCTGCCAGCGACGTTCGCCATCCTTGGTGTAGGGGTACGGGGTGTTCAGGCTTTCCAGGTTGACGATGTGGTCCGGGATCGCCATGCCGTCGTAGCCGAGATCGTCGGCCACCTTGGCGACCTCGACGATCTCTTTGGTGTCCAGGAACGCGCTGCTGACGTAGAACTTCATTCGCCCGTCCGCGCCCAGGACGGGGTGATGAAGATGCCCTCCGCTTCGACGGTGACCCCGTCGGCGTCGGAAAGATGGCCGGAGACAAACGATTTGACGCCTTCGGTGCGCTCGATGGCGGCGTCGGCCCGTAACTGGCCCAGCGGTGTCCCGCGTACGAACCGCAGCGTCAGGGTGCCGGTGAACAGCGGCTTGGTCAGCCCGGAGCTGGCGGCCTCGCCGAGCACATGGTCGAGCACCAGCGCGCAGACGCCGCCGTGCACCCAGCCGGGTGGGCCTTCGTAGGCGGAGTTCAGGGTGAATTCGCTCCAACACGACCCATCCTCGCCGTGCTCGATGACCAGCGGGGGCGCAACCGCGTTGCGCAGCCCGATCACCGCGTTGCCCCACACCACCGGACGTCCGCCGACGGCGTGCCGGACCACCCGGACCTCCTCGCGTCGCCGGGTGCGCAGCATCTCGGTCGCGGACCGGATCGCGGCGCGCGCCTCATCGATGCGCTCCGGTTCCACTTCGGTCTTGAGCACCGCATCGATGAGGTCGCGGACCTCCGCGGTGAGCGGGCCGTAGATCGCCGCGAGCCGATCGTGTTCGTCGGCGGTCATCACCTCATAGGGGATCTTCGCGTCCAACCCGCCTCCTGGCGCTTGTGGCGGGCCTTCTCAGCAGCCGACCGTCACCTCTTTACTAACACCGAGGCCGGTGGCGTACCGCGACCGGGGCGGTCTACTCGTCGAAGATCTTGTGTACGACGGCTTTTGCGCGCCGGGTCACCCGGAGGTAGTTGTCCAGGAATTCGCCGCCGTCACCGTTCTTGGCCCAGCCGGCGGCCACCGCGACGGTGTTGAGCTGCCGTCCGGGGCCGGGCAGCTGATCGGTGGGCTTGCCGCGCACCAGCACCAGCGCGTTGCGGGCCCGAGTCGCGGTCAGCCAGGCCTCGCGTAGCAGGTCGGCGTCCTCCATAGTGATCAGCCCGGCTTCGGCTGCGACGTCCAGGCTCTCCAACGTTGACGTGTTGTGCAGGGCCGCGATCTCGCTGGCGTAGCGCAGCTGCAGCAGCTGCACGGTCCACTCGATGTCGGCCAGTCCCCCGCGGCCGAGCTTGGTGTGGGTCTTGGGGTCAGCGCCGCGCGGCAGCCGCTCGGAGTCGACCCGGGCCTTGATCCGCCGGATCTCGAGGACCGCTTCGGCGGACACCCCGCCCGACGGGTAGCGCGTCTTGTCGGCCATATGCAGGAACCGTCGGCCCAGATCGGCGTCGCCCGCGACCGCGTCGGCCCGCAGCAACGCCTGGATCTCCCATGGCTGGGCCCACTGCTCGTAGTACGTGGCGTACGACGCAAGCGTGCGGACCAGCGGGCCGCTGCGACCCTCGGGCCGCAGGTTGGCGTCGACCTCCAGCGGCGGGTCCGCGCTCGGGGTGCCCAGCAGCGCGCGGATCTGCTCGGCGACCGTCACCGACCACTTCACCGCGTCGGAATCCTGCACGCCTTCGGCCGGCTCGCAGACGAACAGCACGTCGGCGTCGGAGCCGTAGCCGAGCTCGCGACCACCCAGCCGGCCCATCCCGATCACCGCGATAGCGGCTGGGGCCGAGCCACTTTCGGGCATGTTGACCCGAATGACGGCGTTCAGCGCGGCCTGCAGCACCGCGACCCAGACCGCGGTCAGCGCCGCGCACACATCGGTGACGTCGAGCATGCCCAACAGGTCGGCCGAGGCGACGCGGGCCAGTTCGCGTCGGCGCAGCGAGCGGGCGATCGCGATCGCGCGCACCGGGTCGCTCTGCCGGCCCGCCGAAGCCACCAGCGCGCCGCCGACCGCGTCGGGATCGACGTCGAGCAGCTTCGGCCCCTCCGGACCGTCGCTGTAGTTCTGCACGACTTCCGGCGCCCGCATCAGCAACTCCGGCACGTAGGCCGAGGTGCCGAGCACATGCATCAACCGCTTGGCCACCGCCGGTTTGTCCCGCAGCGTCGACAGGTACCAGCGCTGCGAGACCATCACTTCGCTGATCTTCCGGTACGCGAGCAACCCGGCGTCGGGATCGGGGGTGTCGGAGAGCCAGTCCAGCAGTCGGGGCAGCAGCACCGACTGCACCCGGCCGCGGCGCCCGCTCTGGTTGATCAACGCCGCGAGATGCGTCAACGCGCTGTGCGGAGACTCGTAGCCAAGGGCAGCCAGCTGACGCTCGGCGGCCGCCGGCGTCATGCCCTGCGAGAACTCCAGGCCTTCTGGCGCAAGCGATTCCAGCAGCGGTTGATAGAACAACTTGGTGTGCAGCCGCGAGACGCGAAGGTGGTGGCGCTTCAATTCCTCGCGAAGCACCTCGAGCCGGTCGTGGGTGCCGTCGGTGCGGACATGTGCCGCGCGGGCCAGCCAGCGCATCGCCTCCTCGTCGTCCGAGGGCGGCAGCATGTGGGTCCGCTTGAGCCGCTGCAACTGCAGCCGGTGCTCCAGCAGGCGCAGGAACTCGTACGACGCGGTCAGGTTCGCGGTGTCGTCGCGACCGACGTAGCCGCCGGCGCCCAGCGCGGCCAGCGCGTCGACCGTTGAGGCCACGTGCAGCGTCTCGTCGTTGCGGCCGTGCACCAACTGCAGGAGCTGAACCGCGAATTCGACGTCGCGCAGCCCGCCGGTGCCGAGCTTCAGCTCGCGGTTGCGGACGTCGGCGGGCACCAACTGCTCGACCCGTCGCCGCATCGCCTGCACTTCAGGCACGAAATCCTTACGCTCGCAGGCGTTCCACACCATCGGCATCAGCGTGTCGGCGTACTGCTTACCCAGTTCGGCGTCGCCGGCGGCGGGCCTCGCCTTGAGCAGCGCCTGGAACTCCCACGTCTTGGCCCACTGCTGGTAGTAGGCGACATGGGAGTCGAGGGTGCGGACCAGTTCGCCGTGCCGGCCCTCCGGGCGCAGTCCGGCATCCACCTGGAAGAAGGCGTCCGAGGCCAGCCGCATCATCTCGCCGGCGATTCGCGCCGACGTCGGGTCGGCCGGCTCGGCGACGAAGATGACATCGACGTCGCTGACGTAATTGAGTTCGCGTGCGCCGCATTTGCCCATCGCGATGATCGCCAACCGGGGCGGGGTGTCCTCCCCGCACACGGTGAGCTCGGCGACCGCCAGCGCGGCGCCCAGTGCGGCGTCGGCGAGGTCGGCCAGATGCGCGCCCACCTCCGGGAAGGTCAGCACCGGCTCGTTCTCGACGATCGGCGCCAGGTCCATCGCGGCCAGCACCAGCAGCCGGTCGCGGTACAGCGTGCGCAGCCGCCAGACCACCGACCCGGTGGCGGTGGGAGGTTCGGCCACGCATTCGGCGAAGGCGGCGCGCAGTTGCTCGGGCGATGGCAGCCGCACGCTGCCCTGCAACAGATGCCACGCCTGCGGGTTGGCGACCAGATGGTCGCCCAGCGCCAGGGACGAGCCGAGGACACCGAACAGCCTGCCGCGCAGGCAGCGGTCGGTGGCCAGCGCCGCGTTCAGCTCGCCCCACTTGTCGCCGAGCGCTTCGGCCAGCCGGACCATCGCGCACAGGGCGGCGTCCGCGTCGGGCGCTCGCGAGAGCGACCACAGCACGTCGATACGCTCTTCGATGTTCCAACCGAGCTGCGTCACATTCGCGCTCGCGCGGTCGTCGACCAACCCGAGGCGGCCGAGGCTGGGCACCTTAGGCCGTTCTGTCACTGGCTGGTTCACGCCTTCGACGTTAGCGCAGATGGCTTTTGATCTGGTTGGGTCCTAAACACCTAGAGCGAGATGTAGGTCTTCAACTCGTACGGGGTTACGTGCCGGCGGTAGTTCGCCCACTCGGCGCGCTTGTTGCGGAGGAAGAAGTCGAAGACGTGCTCCCCCAGCGCTTCGGCCACCAGCTCCGAGCCCTCCATCGTCCGCAGCGCCTCGTCCAGGCTGGAGGGCAGTTCCCGGTAGCCCATCGCGCGGCGTTCGGTGGGCGTGAGATCCCAGACGTTGTCCTCGGCCTGCGGGCCCAGCACGTAGCCCTTCTCGACCCCGCGCAACCCGGCGGCAAGCAGCACGGCGAAGGCCAGATACGGGTTGCAGGCCGAATCCGGGCTGCGCACCTCGACGCGCCGCGATGACGTCTTGTGCGGGCTGTACATCGGGATGCGCACCAGCGCAGACCGGTTGGCGGCACCCCACGACGCGGCCGTGGGAGCCTCTCCACCCAGTACCAGCCGCTTGTAAGAGTTGACCCACTGGTTGGTGACGGCGCTGATCTCGCTGGCGTGCTCGAGGATCCCGGCGATGAACGACTTGGCGATGTCGGAAAGCTGCAGCGGGTCGTCCGGGCTGTGGAACGCGTTGACCTCGCCCTCGAACAGGCTCATGTGGGTGTGCATCGCCGAGCCCGGGTACTGGCCAAACGGCTTGGGCATGAAGGTCGCTCGCGATCCCTCGGTGAGCGCGACCTCTTTGATCAGGTACCGGAACGTCATGACGTTGTCGGCCATCGACAGCGCGTCGGCGAAGCGCAGGTCGATCTCCTGCTGGCCGGGCGCACCTTCGTGGTGGCTGAACTCCACCGAAATGCCCATGGATTCCAGCGCGTCGATCGCGTGCCGGCGAAAGCTGCCGGCGGTGTGCACGGCCTGGTCGAAATAGCCGGCGTTATCCGCGGGAATGGGTTCGGTGCCGTCTTCGGGGCCGGCTTCCAACAGAAAGAATTCGATCTCGGGATGTATGTAGCAGGAGAAGCCGAGATCGTTGGCCTTTCCTAGCTGGCGGCGCAGGACGTGCCGCGGGTCGGCCCACGACGGCGACCCGTCAGGCATCTTGATGTCGCAGAACATCCTTGCCGAGTGGTGGTGGCCGGTGTGGGTCGTCCAGGGCAGCACTTGAAAGGTCGACGGATCCGGGTGCGCGACGGTGTCGGACTCCGAGACGCGGGCGAAGCCTTCAATGGACGAGCCGTCGAAGCCGATGCCTTCTTCAAAGGCACCCTCGAGTTCGGCCGGCGCGATCGCGACCGATTTGAGGAAACCGAGCACGTCGGTAAACCACAGCCGGACGAATCGGATGTCCCGTTCTTCCAGCGTGCGGAGCACAAATTCCTTTTGTCGATCCATACCTGGAACAGTATGCATCCGCCGTTAAATTTGCATTACCGGCGCGGCTTAACACCGTAAGTTTCCGGGCGCGGTGCCGTCGACCAAGTAGCGGGTCACGGCGCCATCCACACAGTCGTTTCCATTGAACGTCACGGTGTGCTGAGTGCCCTCGAACGTGATCAGGTCGGCGCCGAGTTGATGGGCCAGGTTCACCCCCGCTTGGTACGGGGTGGCCGGGTCGTGGGTGGTGGATACGACGACAACCTTGCCGGGGGCCACCGGGTCCGCCGGATGCGGCGACGACGTGGCGGGGACCGGCCACACCGCGCACAGGTCGCGCGGCGCGTGGCCGGTGAATTGCCCGAAGGATGTGAACGGCGCGACCTCACGGATCCGCCTGTCGGTGTCGGCCCAGCTCGCCGGGTCGGTCGGCTCAGGTGCGTCGACGCATCGGATCGCGTTGAACGCGTCCTGCGAGCTGTTGTAATGCCCCTTGGGGTCGCGCCCGTAGTACTCGTCGGCCAGGGTGAGCAGGTCACCGGGGTCGGAGCCGCGCCGCAGGCCGAGCAGCCCGCTGGTCAGGAATTTCCAGAACTGTGGGGTGTACAGCGCGTTGATGGTGCCGGTCATCGCGTCGGAGTAGCCGAGCACACGCCCTTCGGAGGTCGCGGCCGGCTTGGTCACCAGCGGGTCGATCAGCTGGTGGTAGCGCGCGACCCACTGGTTCGGGTCGGTACCCAGCGGGCAGTCCGTCGAGCGGGCGCAGTCGGTGGCGTAGTCGTTGAAGGCGGTCTGGAATCCGGCCTCCTGGTTGATCAGCTCGTCGACCGGGCCGATGGCCGGGTCGATCGCGCCGTCGAGCACCATCGCGCGAACATGGTCGCCGAACTTCTCGACGTAGGCGGTGCCCAGTTCGGTGCCGTAGCTGTAACCGAGGTAGTTGAGCTGGTCATCGCCGAGGGCCTGGCGGACCACGTCCATGTCGCGGGCCGCCGAGGCGGTGCCGACGTTCTCCAGGAAGGCCGAGCCGTTGCGGGCCGCGCACCGCTGGGCGATCTGGCGGTACACCTGCTCGATATGCGCGACGCCCGCCGGGCTGTAGTCGACCATCGGGTCGCGGCGGAAGGCGTCGAACTCGGCGTCGGTCTGGCAGTGCACGCCGGGCGTGGAGTGGCCGACGCCGCGCGGGTCGAAGCCGACCAGGTCGAAGCGGCGGCTGACGTCGGAGCCGGCCAGTTCGCGGCCCATCGAGGCGACCATGTCGACCGCCGATGCGCCCGGTCCGCCCGGGTTGACCAGTAGCGCCCCGATCCGCGGGCCGGTCGCCGGAATGCGGATCACCGCGATGTGTGCTTGCGCGCCAGCGGGATTCGCGTAGTCGACCGGTACGTCGACGACCCCGCACTGCGCGGTGGGGACGTCGCCCGGAGCTTTGACCACCTGGCTGCAGGTCCCCCAATTCAGTTGCGGCGCCGCGGCCGGCTGCGGCGCCGCCGGACTGGGCGTCGGCCCGGCGTCGTAGCCCGGCGTCGCACTGGCTGGCGACGGTGTGACCATCGATGTCGTCAGGATGAGGGAAAGCAGCGCAGAGCTCATCTGTCCCATACGCCACATGGTGGTCAATCGTGGCATGCGTCGGCCACAGGCCGTGATCCCATTGGTCACACCTTGGTCTCGTTATTGTTCGTGGTCGTGATGTGTCAGACGCCTGTAGGCGTCAGCACTTGGCCCCCTTCGACGGCACAGTACCGCTGACCAGGTAGGCCGTCGCATAGTCGTCGATGCAGCTGTTGCCCTGGAACACCACCGTGTGCTGGGTGCCGTCGTAGGTGAGCAGCCCACCCTTCAATTGGTTCGACAGGTCGACGCCTGCCTGATAGGGCGTCGCCGGGTCGTGGGTGGTGGACACCACCAGGGTCTGCGTCAGGTTCGCCACCGAGACGCTATGCGGCTTGCTCGTCGGCGGCACCGGCCAGAACGCGCACGTGGCCAGCGGTGCGTCGCCGGTGTACTTGCCGTAGTTCATAAACGGCGCCAATTCACGGGACCGGCGGTCCTCGTCGACGACCTTGGCCCGGTCCGTGACGGGCGGCTGGTCTACACAGTTGATTGCGACCCGGGCATCGGTGGAGTTGCTGTAGTGGCCGTGTTTGTCGCGACGCATGTAGAGGTCTGCCAATTGGAGCATGACGTCGCCGTGGTGGTGCGCCATCTCGGTCAGCGCCGACGTCAGGTTGTGCCAGAACGCCGGCGAATACAGCGCCATGATGGTGCCGATGATCGCGTCGCTGTAGCTCAGCCCACGAGGATCCTTGGTGCGCATCGGAATGCCACGCGTCGGGTTGTTCTTGTCCACCATCGGATAGACCAGATCGTGGTACACGTCAACGGCTTTCGCCGGGTCGGTGCCGAGCGGGCAGGTCGGCGACTTGGCGCAGTCTTTCGCGTAGTTGTCGAATGCGTCCTGAAAACCCTTGGCCTGCCGCAGGTCTGACTCGATCGGGTCGACATTCGGGTCGATCGCACCGTCGAGGATCATCGCGCGGACGTTCTTCGGAAACGCTTCGGCGTAGGCGGCCCCGATCCGGGTGCCGTAGGAGTAGCCCAGGAAGGTCAGCTTGCTGTCTCCCAACGCTTCCCGGATGGCGTCCAGATCGCGTGCGACGTTGTCGGTTCCGACGTTCGAGAGGAATTTCTTGCCCATCTTGGCCACGCAGCGCGCGACGTACTCTTTCGTCTCATCCTCGATGTGCGCCACGCCCGCCGGGCTGTAGTCGGCCTG
This sequence comes from uncultured Actinomycetota bacterium, assembly GCA_963822655.1. GTDB lineage: Bacteria > Actinomycetota > Actinomycetes > Mycobacteriales > Mycobacteriaceae > Mycobacterium. The sequence continues at coordinate 498,388 of CAWGIJ010000004.1, read as the reverse complement.
GGTCTCCTTGCGCAGCCGGTCGTTGTCTGCGTCGGAGTTGCACCAGATCGCCGGGCGCGACGTGGCAACCCCGCGCGGGTCGAAGCCGACCAGGTCGAACCGCTCACGGATCTGCGGCGGCAGCGACTGCACGAGGCCGACGGCCGCTTCGATGCCGGACTCTCCCGGCCCGCCGGGGTTGATCACCAGCGAGCCGATCTTGTCCCGGGTGGCGGGGAATCGAACCAGACCCAGCGTGGCGGCGTCGCCGTTGCGGTGCTTGTAGTCGACGGGCACGGCGAGTTTGCCGCACTGCACGCCGCTGGGCAGCTTGGCCGGAGCGCCGCTGCCGGCGACGCGGCACGGGCCCCACTCGATCGGCTGGCCGACTTTGGGCCCGTACATCACGGCGCGCCCCTTGACGACATGCGTGCAACTGGCCACCGTGACTGTGGTAACCGCCAGCACGGTCCAGATCAGCATCGTGCGCGCGATCTTGCCGCGGCGAGGGGTCCCCATTCCACACATGCTGCCATGCGCCGGAGCGTGCTCCGGGCCGCCGGGGCGGCTACCGTGTCGCGAGCAGCAGTTCTTCCATCCCGACCGCGAAATCGTCGGCCAACTCCCACAGGTCCGGCAGCAGCTCCGGGCAGGCGATGATCCCGACATCGAGTTTGCCGGTCAGCGACATCACAGTGATATTGAGGCCCGAGCCGTGGAAGATCGGCCCGAGCGGGTACATCGCCTTGACCTCGCTGCCCAGGAAATATAGCGGCACCTGCGGGCCGGGCACGTTGGAGATCACCAGGTTGTGCACCGGCCGGCTCTTGGTGAGGCTGGTCCGCGAGTAAACGCGCATCGCCATGCCGAACACCGCGGGCGCGGCGAACTGCGACCAGTCCTGCAGCAGCGTGGCCTTGATCGCCGAACTGTGTTGCTTGGCAACCGAATTCGCGGCGGCGATGGCCTGGATCCGCTCGACCGGGTCGGCGATGTGGGTATGCAGGCTGGAGAACATGCCCGAAACCTGGTTGCGCCCAGGCCGATCGGACTTGCCGTGCACCGACACCGGCACCATCGCCACCAGCGACGAGTCCGGCAATTCGCCGCGGTCGAGCAGGAACTGCCGCAGCACGCCCGAGACCAGCGCCATCACCACGTCGTTGACCTTGACGTCGAAGTGTTCCTTGACCTTCTTGATGTCCTCGAGGTCGAGCTGCGCGTAGGCGATGTTGCGGCGTGCGCTGACGCTGGCGTTGAACGCGGTCGGCGGCGCCGCGAAGGGCGGGGCCATCGTCTGACCGCTACGCGCCCGCATCACGGTTTTGACCACCGAGGTTGCGGTGCCGTTGAGCGCCTTGGCGAGGCGCATCGGCCGGGCCGCGAACTTGACCGCGCCGGTGACCGCGATCTCGAGTTCGTTGGCGCCGCCGACGCCGTCGACCGGGTCGGGCGCGGGTGCGTCCGCCTCGGTGCTGCACAGCTGGGACATCAGGTCGGCCCCGGTCACACCGTCCACCGCGGCATGGTGCACCTTCGTCATCACGGCCAACCGGCCGCCCTGCTGGGCGTCGGTGCCCGCCACGCCTTCGATCACCCACATCTCCCACAGCGGCCGGGTGCGGTCCAGTTGCAACGATGCGATGTGGCCGCAGATCTCGGCGAGCTCGACCCGTCCCCCCGGCGGCGGCAGGCCGATCCGATGCAGATGCCGGTTGACGTCAAAGTTGTTGTCGTCCACCCACACCGGATGGTCGAGGTTGAAGGCGCTGTCAGCCAGCTTCTCGCGGAACTGCGGCATCGCCTTGATGCGTAACGCCAATTCGTCGCGGAGCCGATCGAAGGTGTAGCCGCCCGGCATCGTCGACGTGTCGAGCTCCAGAATCGAGCAGACGTGCAACGGCTGCGTGGGGGTCTCCAGATAAAGAAAGCTGGCGTCGAGTCCGCTGAGGCGCTGCATCCGCCGATGGTATGTCCGCCGCCGAAAGGCGGTACCGGAATCGCCCGATGGGCCGTGGTGTGAGGAAATCCACTGGGCCGGCTATCCACATAGCCACCGTGAAGTGGCAGAATCGACGGGTCAGACGAACCCGGGGACCCGAATGGGCCTCGAGGATCGACCGGACCACAACTAGGGACAATGATGTCTGAACAGACTGTTTATGGTGCCCAATCCTCGAACGCAGCGCCGCGGGCCAAGACCCGCATTCACCACCTTCAAAAGATGAAGGCCGAAGGCCACAAGTGGGCCATGCTCACGGCCTACGACTACTCCACCGCCCGGATTTTCGACGACGCCGGCATCCCGGTGCTGTTGGTCGGCGACTCCGCGGCCAACGTCGTCTACGGCTACGACACCACCGTGCCGGTATCGATCGACGAGCTGATTCCGTTGGTGCGCGGAGTCGTGCGCGGAGCACCGCACGCGCTGGTGGTCGCCGACCTGCCGTTCGGCAGCTACGAGGCCGGCCCCGGGGCCGCAATGGACGCCGCGATCCGCTTCATGAAAGAAGCCGGCGCGCACGCGGTCAAGCTGGAAGGCGGCGAGCGGGTCGCCCCGCAGATCGCCACGCTGACCGCGGCCGGCATCCCGGTGATGGCCCATATCGGCTTCACCCCGCAAAGCGTCAACACCCTGGGTGGCTTCCGGGTGCAGGGCCGCGGCGATGCCGCCGAGCAGACCATCCACGACGCGATCGCCGTTGCCGAGGCCGGGGCCTTCTCCGTTGTGATGGAAATGGTGCCGGCCGAGTTGGCCACCCAGATCACCGGGAAGCTGACAATCCCCACGGTTGGGATCGGCGCGGGCCGCAACTGCGACGCCCAGGTGCTGGTCTGGCAGGACATGGCGGGCCTCACCAGCGGCAAGACCGCCAAGTTCGTCAAGCGCTTCGGCGACGTCGGTGGTGAATTGTCCCGCGCGGCAACGCAGTACGCCGACGAGGTGGCGTCCGGCACGTTCCCGGACGAGGAGCACAGCTTCTAACCACCTTGTTTAGCCGTCACGCGTATGTGGCACGCTGACGGCGATGTCCGGCGCTAAGCGTTACCTCGAGGTCGAGCGCAAGTTCGACGTCGATGCCGCCACGCAGCCACCGTCCTTTGACGGCGTGGTGGCGCGGGTGGAGCACGCCGAGACCGAGCAGCTGGACGCGGTGTACTTCGACACCGCGTCGCGCGATCTGGCGATTAACCGAATCACGTTGCGCCGGCGCACCGGCGGGGCCGACGCGGGCTGGCATCTGAAGCTGCCGGCGGGCGCGGAGGCCCGCACCGAGGTGCGGTTGCCGTTGCACACCGAAGCCGACGACGTGCCCAACGAGTTACTGGACGTGGTGCTGGCCATAGTCCGCGATCGTCCGGTGGCCCCGGTGGCGCGCATCAGCACCACCCGCAAGATTCAGCTACTGCATGGCGCCGACGACGCCGTCATTGCCGAGTTCTGCGACGACCAGGTCGCCGCCGGGCATGGTCCCGACGGCACCACGGGCGAGCAACGCTGGCGCGAGTGGGAGCTCGAACTCGTCGGCGCCGGGGTGAGCAGCGAGCTGTTGGACGTCATCGGCGACCGCCTGCTCGATGCGGGCGCCGAGCCGGCCGGTGTCAGCTCCAAGCTGGCACGGTGCTGGACCACGTCGCCGAAGAGCACGCCGGCCGACCCGCTGCATCGCGGGTGGCCGAGCAGATCGACGAGTTGCTGCTGTGGGACCGGGCGGTGCGAGCAGACGCCGGGACTCGGTGCACCAGATGCGGGTGACGACCCGCAAGATCCGCAGCCTGCTGCAGGCGTCGGCGGAGTCCTTCGGGCTCGCCGACGACGCGCCGATCTCGACGAACTCAGCGAGCTGGCCAGCGATCCTCGGCGTCGCCCGCGACGCCGAGGTGCTGGCCGAGAAGTACGAGACGCGCTCGACGGTTTGCCCGCGAGTTGGTCCGCGGGCCGATCCGGGATCGTCTGGTCGACGGCGCCGAGCAGCGCTACCTCGGCCGGGCTGGACACGCCGCTGGCGGCCATGCGCTCCGAACGCTACTTCCGCCTGCTCGACGAGCTCGAGGCGCTGATCGCCGAGGCGCCGAACCGCCGACGCGGTGACGAGCCCGCACCGGTCACCGTCGACGCGGCCTACAAGCGCGTCCGCAAGGCGGCGAAGAAGGCGCGACGCATGCCCAGGGCGACGCCGTATCCGACGACGAGCCGCGAGGCACCGCACAAGATTCGCAAGCGCGCCAAGCAGTCTTCGCTACACCGCGGCCGCCGCTCGGCGCAGAGCAAGGTCGCCGAGCAGGCCAAGTCGATCCAGTCGCTGCTCGGCGATCATCAGGACAGCGTCGTCAGTCGCGACCATCTGACCGCCAAGCCACCGCCGCGCACGCGGCGGGCGAGGACACCTTCACCTACGGCCTGCTCTACCAACGCGAAGCGGACCTCGCGGCCGACCGCCGCAGCCGGCTTGACTCCAAGCTGGCGCGGCTGTACGAGGCGGTTCGCAAGCCGTCGGCTGATCGGGGCGGACGAGTTGGCCTGTAAGCCGGATTCTGTTCCGCGCTCAACAACGCGCGGCGGCGACCATCCATCTGGACACACCGTTGCCGGGTGCCTCGAGCGGTCTACCCGCAGGCTCGGGCGAGCAGCCCTCAGGCACCTGCGCGACCACGCCGAGCGCGGTCTTCTTGACCTTGCTTCGGGTGGGGTTTGCCAAGCCACCCCGGTCACCCGGAATGCTGGTGCGCTCTTACCGCACCGTTTCACCCTTACCACCGCGAGGGTGGCGGTCTGTTCTCTGTGGCACTTTCCCGCGAGTCACCTCGGATTGCCGTTAGCAATCACCCTGCTCTGTGAAGTCCGGACTTTCCTCGACTCGGCGCTGCAAGAGCCCGAGCCGCGGCCGCCCGGCCAACTCGTCCGCGCTAACACCGTACTCGCTGCGGAATCCCCCGGCCAGCGCCTTTCCCCGCACCTCACATTGCGGGCATCCCTATCGTCTACAGGTCATGGTGTCTGATCGATGGTCCAAGCGGGTCGAGACGGGCGACTGGAACGCCATCGCGGCCGAGGTCAGCGATTTCGGCGGGGCTCTCCTGCCGCGGCTGCTCACGGTGACCGAGGCGCGGCGCATCCGCGGATTGTTCGCCAACGACGACCTCTTCCGTTCCACCATCGACATGGCTCCACGCCGCTACGGCTCCGGCCGGTACCGCTATTTCCACGCGCCGTACCCCGAGCCGATCGAGCAACTCAAGCAGGCGCTGTATCCGCGGCTGCTGCCCATCGCCCGGGAGTGGTGGGCCAAGCTCGGCCGCGACGCGCCGTGGCCGGACACCCTCGACGAGTGGCTGGCCATCTGCTATGCCGCCGGGCAGACGCGTTCGACCGCGCTGGTGCTCAAATACGAGGCCGACGACTGGAATGCGTTGCATCGAGACCTCTACGGCGACTTGGTGTTTCCGCTTCAGGTGGTGATCAACCTCAGCGACCCGGAAACTGAGTTCACCGGTGGCGAGTTCATGCTCGTCGAGCAACGGGCACGGGCCCAGTCCCGCGGCACCGCGACCCAATTGCCGCAGGGCCACGGCTATCTGTTCACCACCCGCGACCGACCGGTTCAATCAGTCCGCGGCTGGGCGGCCGCGCCTGTGCGCCATGGCATTTCGGTCGTGCGATCCGGCGAGCGGTATGCGCTCGGCCTGATCTTTCACGACGCCGCCTAACGCGCCGGTCTGTTGATTCGCGCGAAGGTGTCGTCCGGCCCGATGCGGGCCCACACGGACTTCCCCGTCGACGTAGGGGTGTTGCCCCAGCGACGGCACAGTCCGGAGACGATGTCCAAACCGGCAAGCGAACTGCCGCGCGGACGTTCGCGGCGGACGGCCAGTGCGCGACTAAAGTCGGAGACCGCGATGAGGACCTCGTCGTCGGCGCCCTCGAGGCGCACGTCGAAGCCGTCGGTCGTGTGACTCAGCGCATTCTCTGCGAACACGTTGACCACGGTGCTGGCCACCGGATCTTGTCCTCCATCGACCAGGCCACCAGGTGCTCGTGCACGAAGAGCAACGCCCCGGTCAGTCGCAGCACAACAGAGCCGGGGCCCGCGTGAGTCGAACTCGTAAATGTCATTGGCCACCTTCTTGACCCAGCAGGACTGCGATTCGGGGTTGTAGGCGTGGAAAGCCTCAGTTTGGAACACTTTCCGCTTCGGTAGACGTTACGGCCGCCTGCGCCGGAGAGGCCGAATCCCGGCCGAGCGCGATCGTCGCCGCCGTCATCGCGGCGACGGCCACCGCAAGGATCGCGGCACTGGCATCGTGCACCACGAGGTACTCGCCGAGGATCTCCACGCCCAGCAGTACCGCCACGATGGGCTCGCCGACGAGCATGATCGGCACCGACGCCTGCAGCGCACCCGCGTGAAAAGCCGACTGCTGCAGCACGGTCACCGTGATTGCGAGCGCCACCAGCAAATACGGGGCCGGCACCGTCAGCAGACCGTGCCAACCGTGCGCGGCAAGGCGGTGGGTGCTGACCTTCGTCAAGACCGCGACCATGCCGAGCAGCACCGCGACGCCACTGGCCAACAACATCGCCCGGGGGCGACCGGTGGCCCTGCGGGCAGCCAGCACGCAGATGATGACCACCGGGACCGATATCCCCAGCGCGACGCTCCAGGCCGGCACCGGAGCCCGATAGTGCCCCTCACGCGGCTGGCCCACCAGGACAAAGACCGTCAGCGCTGCCGTCAGCAACAGCGCCCAACCCCAATCACGCGCCCGCACATGCTGATTGGAGAACCGCGCGCCCAGCGGCAGCACGAACAGCAGCGACGACACCAGCAGCGGCTGCACGAGGAGCAGCGAGCCGTGCGCCAACGCAAGTGCCTGGAATACGTAACCACCGATCGCGCCCAGGGCTCCCAGCCACCACGACGGCTGGCGCACCCACGAGGTGACGATCGCACCGGAGTCCGCCGCGCTCGCGGCCTCGGCCTGAATTGCGCGCTGCCGGACCACAATGCCCACCGCGGCAAAAAGCGCTGCCAGCAACGCTGATCCGATGGCCAGGGCGTGCGACGCTAACCACTCCACAATTGGCCCACTACCCCGCTGTAGACGATCTCTAACCCAGATACCCGGTCTGGTTGACCAGCCGGACTGACGAGGCCCCGTCGGGATAGAACTCCGCGATGCTCAGCGATGCCAGGTCCAGGTGCAACCGGTACAGAATGCCCGGCCCGGCGTCGAGCGCCTCGCGCAGCAGCATCTTGATCGGGGTCACATGCGACACCACCAGCACCGTGCCGCCGCGATGGTCGGCGATGATGCGATCGCGCGCCCGCGACACCCGCAGGTTGACGTCGTCGAAGCTCTCTCCGTCGGGTGGTTCGGTGCTGGTGTCGCGCAACCAGCGGCGGTGCAGTTCGGGGTCGCGCTCGGCGGCCTCAGAGAACGTCAGGCCCTCCCAACCGCCGAAGTCGGTTTCGATCAGGTCGTCGTCGATCGCGACGTCGAGGCCCAGCCGTTTGGCGGCGGTCGTCGCGGTGTCGTGGGCGCGCTGCAGCGGCGAACTGATCACCGCCGCAACCCCGCCGCGCGAGCCGAGAAAGGTCGCCGCCGCTTCGGCCTGCTGCCGGCCCAACGTAGTCAGGGGCGGGTTGCCGCGCCCGGAATAGCGTCGCTGCACGGACAACTCGGTCTGCCCGTGCCGCAGCAACAGCAGCCGGGTGGCGGCGCCGCGGGCACCCGTCCATCCCGGCGGCGACGCGGTCTCGCTCGCGGTGGCCGGCGATGCGTCCGGCTGTGCTTCCGTGTCGGCGGCGGCGTCCATCGCCTCGTTGGCCAACCGGTCGGCGTGAGAGTTCTCGGCCCGCGGGATCCACCTGTAGGTGATCTGGTCGAATTGCGCTGCCAGTCTGCGGGCTTCGGCGTGCAACTCGGCCAGGTCGGGGTGCTTGACCTTCCACCCACCCGACATCTGCTCGACGACCAGCTTGGAGTCCATCGCGACCGCGACTTCGGTGGCGTGCAGCTTCGCCGCTTCTTCCAGACCCGAGATCAGCCCGCGGTATTCGGCGACGTTGTTGGTGGCCCGTCCAATCGCCTGTTTGGCTTCGGCAAGCACGAGGGAGCGGTCGCCGCTCCACACCACCGACCCGTAACCCGCCGGTCCGGGGTTGCCCCGCGATCCCCCGTCGGCCTCGACAATCACCCTCACCGGTTGATCCCCTTGAGCCGCAACATGATCGCACTGCATTCCGGGCAGCGCAGCACCTCGTCCTCGGCGGCCGCCGAGATCCGGGACAACTCGCCGCGGTCGAGATCGATCCGGCACGCCCCGCAGCGACCACCCTGCATCAGCGCGGCGCCGGGGCCGCCGCTGACGCGCTGCCGCTCGTAGAGCGCCAGCAACTCCGGAGCCAGGTCGGCGGTCAGTTCGTCGCGTCGCGTCGTGTGCACCCGGCGATGGTGCTCGATGTCGGCCACTGTCGTATCGATGGCCTGCTGTGCGGCAGCGAGATCGGATTGCAGGCCCTCGATGACGGCGATCTCCGCGGCCGCCTCGGTCTGCAGCTGCTCGCGGTGCTCCATCACTTCCAGCAGCGAATCCTCCAGGCTGGACTGGCGGCGTTGCAACGTCTCCAACTCGTGCTGCAACTCCGACAGCTGCTTGGAATCCGCCACAGACTGCAACAGCGACCGGTCCCGGTCTTCGCGCTGGCGAACGCCGTCGATCTCCGACTCGAAGCGCGAGACCTGAGTGTTCAAGTCTTCCAACGCAATCTGCAGGGCACCCAGGCGGTCGTTGGCCGCGACCTGCTCGGTCTGGATCCGGGCGCTCTCGCCGCGCTCGGGCAGGTGGCTGGCGCGGTGGTCCATCTTTGCCAGCTCGGCGTCCAGCTCGGCGACTTCGAGTAGCGAGCGCTGCTGTGCGACTTCGGCTTTCATGCGTCCTCTCCCCTTTTTTCGACATTCCAGGGATCGGTGCGGATCCGGCATACGTCGATCGACAGCGCGGTGCCGAACGCCGACCGTAGTACGTCGGCCGCCTGTTCGCACCACGGGAATTCGCTGGCCCAGTGGGCGACGTCAACCAGCGCCACGTCCGACGCGCGGCGATGCTCGTCGGCCGGATGGTGGCGCAGATCCGCCGTCACGTAGGCCTGCACATCGGCCGCCGCGGCGGCGCCCAGCAACGAATCGCCCGCGCCGCCGCATACCGCGACGCGAGACACGACGGCGTCCGGGTCGCCCGCCGCCCGCACTCCCCACGACGTCTGCGGCAGACCGGCCCGGACGCGGGAGACGAACGCGCTCAACGGCTCTGGCCGCGACAGCGACCCGATGCGACCCAGCCCGACGCCGGCGGGCAGCGGCTGCAACGCGATCACGTCGAACGCGGGCTCCTCGTACGGGTGCGCCTGACGCATCGCGGTCAGCACCTGCTGGCGCGCCCGCGCGGGCGCGACGACCTCGACCCGGTCTTCGACGACGCGTTCTACCGCGCCGACCGCGCCGATGGCCGGGTTCGCACCGACTTCCGGCAGGAACTGGCCGGTGCCGGTGACGCTCCAACCGCAGCATGAGTAGTCGCCGATGTGGCCGGCCCCGGCCGCAAAGATGGCTGCTCGCAGCGCGTCTGCGTTGTCCGGCGGCACGAAGATCACCCACTTGTCGAGTTCCGGACGGGCGAGCGTGGGCTCCAGGATCTCGTCGACCGTCAGCCCCAGCGCCTGTGCCAGCGCGTCGGACACCCCCGGTGCGGCGGAGTCGGCGTTGGTGTGCGCGGTGAACAGCGAACGCCCCGACCGGATCAGCCGATGGATCAGAGCACCCTTGGCAGTGTCGGCGGCCACCGTGTCGACGCCGCGCAACAGCAGCGGATGGTGGGCCAGCAGCAGTCCGCCGTCAGGGACCGCATCGACCACCTCCGCGGTGGCGTCGACGGCGATCATCACCGAGCTCAGCGTCTCATCGGGGTCGCCGCAGACCAGGCCGACCGAATCCCACGACTGCGCCAGCCCCGGCGGGTACGCCGCGTCCAGCGCCTCGATCACCGCGCCCAATCGCACCGTCATCGGGCCACCCCGCTGTCGGCGATCGCCTCGACCAGCACCGGCCACTCCGGCCCCACCGCGGCACGCAGATACTGCCCGTCCAGACCCACGAACGTGTCGCAGCGCCGGATCGCAATTCCCTTGGTGTGCAGATGCTTTCGCAGCAACGCGGCATCGTCGACGCCGAACAGCACGAACGGCGCCTCGCCGTAGACGATGTCGGCGCCCACCGAGCGCAGACCGGCCACCATCCCGGCGCGCATCGATGCCAACTCCCGGGCACCGGCCTCGGCCTCGGCGACCGCGTCGGGTGCATTGCACGCCGCGATCGCGGTCAACTGCAGGGTTCCCAGTGGCCAGTGCGGCCGGGTCGCGGTCAGCCGGGCCAGCACCTCCGGTGTGCCCAGCGCATATCCGACCCGCAACCCGGCCAGCGCCCACGTCTTGGTCAGGCTGCGCAGCACCACGACGTCCGGCAGCGACATCGCGGCCAGCGATTCGGGTTCGCCCGCAACGGCGTCGGCGAAGGCCTCGTCCACCACGACGATGCGGCCAGGCCGCCGCAGCGCCAGGATCTGCTCACGCGTGTGCAGCACCCCGGTCGGGTTGGTCGGGTTGCCGACCACCAGGAGGTCGGCGTCGTCGGGAATCTGCGCGCCTGCCAGCCCGAACGGTGGGTCGAGAACGACGTGGTGCACTGCGACGTCGGCCGCACGCAGCGCGGCGTCGGGTTCGGTGAACGACGGCGCAATGAGCGCCGCACGTCGTGGCCGCAGGTTGGCGAGCAACGCGAACCCCTCGGCGGCGCCGCCCAGCAGCGCGACCTCGTCGACGGCGCGGCCGTGCCGGTCGGCGACGGCCGTCTTCGCCGCGTGCTCGTCCTGGGCGCTCGGGTATCGGCCCAGGTCGGGCAGCCGAGCGGCGAGTCGATCGATCAGCCAGGCGGGGGGCTGCGAGTGGCGGACGTTGACGGCGAAATCGAGCATGCCGGGTTCGGCGGCCTGATCGCCGTGGTAGCGCGCCGCAGCGAGCGGAATCGACGCGTTAGGACCCTGACTCGCCACAACTGAAACAGTAACGACCGCGCGCGGGGCCGGGGCATCGGGACATGGACAATTGGGGGCGTGACAGGCACCGTCTTCGCCGACTTGGTGATCTTCGACCTCGACGGCACCCTCACCGACTCCGCGGACGGCATCGTGTCGAGCTTCCGTCATGCGCTCGGCGAGATCGGCGCGGCCGTTCCCAAGGGCGACCTGGCCAGCCAGATCGTCGGCCCACCGATGCACCACACCTTCGAGGCCATGGGGCTCGGCGAGCACGCCGACGCCGCCATCGCCGCCTATCGCGCCGACTACACCACCCGTGGCTGGGCCATCAACACCCTGTTCGACGGGATCGGCCCGTTGCTGGACGACCTGCGCGCCGCCGGCGTCCGCCTCGCGGTGGCCACCTCCAAGGCCGAGCCCACCGCGCAGCGAATCCTTGAGCACTTCGGCCTGGACGGGCACTTCGACGTCATCGCCGGCGCCAGCGTGGACGGCACCCGCGCCGCCAAGGCCGACGTGCTCGCGCACGCACTGGCGCAACTGCAGCCGCTGCCCGGACGCGTTCTGATGGTCGGCGACCGCCACCACGATGTCGAGGGCGCGGCCGCGCACGGTATCGACGCCGTGGTGGTCGGGTGGGGCTACGGTCAGGACGATTTCGCCGACAAGCCCAGTGGCGCCGTGCATGTCGAGACGATCGACGAACTGCGGAGGGCGTTGGGTGTCTGATTCCAAACTCCACATCACGTTCGTCTGCACGGGCAACATCTGCCGGTCGCCGATGGCGGAGAAGATGTTCGCCCACCAGATCGGCGAGCGCGGTCTGGACGAAGCCGTGCGGGTCACCAGCGCGGGAACCGCGGGTTGGCACATCGGCAAGTCGGCCGACGAGCGGGCCAACCGGGTGCTGCGCGCGCACGGCTATCCCACCGACCACAGCGCCGCACAGGTCGACGTCGACCACATCAACGCCGACCTCGTGATCGCGCTGGCCCGCAATCACGTCCCGCTGCTGCAGCAACTCGGCGTCGACGCCGACCGGATCCGGATGCTGCGATCCTTCGACCCCCGTTCCGGCGCATTCGTTCTCGACGTCGACGACCCCTACTACGGCGACAACCGTGATTTCGAGATCACCTTCGCCGCCATCGAGGCGGCGCTGCCCGGACTGCACAGCTGGGTCGACGAACAACTCGCCCAGGACGGACCCGGCTGATGCGCCGCCTGGCCTTCCTGCTGCGGCCGGGCTGGATCGCGCTGGCCGTGGTGGTGATCGCGTTCACCTACCTCTGCTTCACCGTGCTCGCCCCCTGGCAGCTCGGCAAGAACACCAAGACGTCGCGGGAGAACGACCAGATCCAGCACTCGCTGACCTCCGATCCGGTACCGCTGAAAACACTGTTGCCACAAGAGGATTCGTTGGCACCCGATGAGCAATGGCGCCGCGTCACGGCGACCGGGCACTACCTGCCGGATAAGCAGGTGGTCGCCCGGCTACGGGTCGCCGAGGGCGACCAGGCGATGGATGTACTGCTGCCGTTCGTCGTCGACGACGGACCAACCGTACTGATCGACCGCGGCTTCGTCCGGCCGCTGCCCGGCTCGCGGGTGCCCCCGATCACGCCGCCGCCGGGCGGGACGGTGACGATCACCGCGCGACTGCGGGACTCCGAACCGGCGGTGCTGGACAAGAAATCCTTCGTCAGCGACGGTGTGCGGCAGGTGTATTCGATCAGCACCGGCCAGATCTCGTCGCTGATCGCCAGCCCGCTGACCGGGTCGTACCTGCAACTGGTCGCCGGCCAACCCGGCGGGCTCGGCGTTCTCGCGCTGCCCCACCTGGACGCGGGCCCGTTCCTGTCCTACGGCATCCAGTGGATCACGTTCGGCGTCGTCGCGCCGATTCTGTTGGGCTACTTCGTCTTTGCTGAATTGAAGGCGCGTCGCGCCGAAAAGGCCGCGCAACCCGTCGAGAAGCCGGTGACCGTCGAGGACAAGCTCACCGACCGCTACGGACGGCGGCGCTGATCTCGGGCCCGGCTCCTTCTCCGCCCGCTTTCGCGGGCCGCATCGTCGCCAGGCTGACGAACAGCATCGCCGCCGCGGCCTGCACCGCCCGCGACAGCCGTACGGCGCGACGCACATCGGCGAACGCCGGCGCTGGACCGTCGCCGAGCGCGGGCCGGATCTGCAACTCGTAGTGGTACTGGGTGGGGCCGCCGAGTCGCACACCCAGCGCACCGGCGAACGCGGCTTCCACGACGCCGGCGTTGGGGCTGGGATGACGGGCGGCGTCGCTGCGCCACGCGTCGATCGCGCCCAGCGCCGAGCCGCCGACGATCGGCGCGCACACCACGGTCAGCGCCGCTGTGATCCGCGCGGCGAGATAGTTGGCACCGTCGTCCAATCGTGCTGCGGCCCAACCGAACCGGTTGTAACGCTCCGACCGGTGTCCGATCATCGCGTCCAGGGTGTTGACCGCGCGGTAGCCCAGGGCACCGGGCACGCCGCCGGCCATCGCCCACAGCAGCGGCGCCACCTGGGCGTCGGAGGTGTTCTCGGCCACCGACTCGACCGTCGCGCGGGTCAGCCCGGCGGCATCGAGGGTGTCGGGGTCGCGGCCGCATAGCGACGGCAGCAGCCGACGCGCGCCAGCGAGGTCGTCGCGGATCAGCCGCTCGCCCATCGCCGACCCAACGCGCGCCAGCGATGTGCCGCCCAGCGCGATCCAGGTGGCCAGCGCGGTCGTCGCCACCGACCAGACGGCGCCCCTACGCCTGGCCTGCCGCTCCAGCGCAGCCCCGGCCAACGTCATCGCACCGACCAGAACGGCGACGTGAGCGACACCCGCGGCCCGGCTGTCGCGATAGGTGTAGCGCTCGAGTGACGCTGCCGCAGTGCCGAATCCCGCCACCGGATGGCCGGTTCGCGGGTCGGCAAGCACGAGGTCGGCCAGGTATCCCAACAGCACACCGAGGACCCGGGTCAGCCGCGTGGCGCCAAACACCCCGGCAGCGTCTCACACGTGGTCTACTCGGCTGATGGAGCCCGGTCCCCGATGAAGCGGCCGGTAGCCCGCGTCGCCGACCTGCTGAATCCGGCGGCCGTCCTGCTGCCCGCCGCGAACGTGATCATGCAGCTGTCGTTGCCGGGCGTGGGCTACGGGGTGCTGGAGAGCCCGGTCGACAGTGGCAACGTCTACAAGCGCCCGTTCAAACGGGCCCGCACCACCGGAACGTATCTGGCCGTCGCGACCCTCGGCACCGATTCCGATCGCGCGCTGATCCGCGCGGCCGTCGACACCGCGCACCGCCAGGTGCGATCAACGGCGTCGAGTCCGTTGTCCTACAACGCGTTCGACCCGGCGCTGCAGCTATGGGTGGCAGCGTGCCTGTACCGATATTTCGTCGACCAGCACGAGTACTTGTACGGCCCGCTCGATGAGGCGGCGGCCGACGCGGTCTATCAGGACGCCCGGAAATTGGGCACCACGCTGCAGGTGCGCGAGTCGATGTGGCCGCCGGACCGGGTCGCCTTCGACGCCTATTGGAAGCGCTCGCTGGAAGACCTGCGAATCGATCCCCCGGTCCGCGAGCATCTGCGCGGGGTCGCGGCAATGGCGTTTCTCCCCTGGCCACTGCGGGCGATCGGCGGTCCGTTCAACCTGTTCGCGACGACGGGCTTTCTGCCTCCGGAGTTCCGCGCGTTGATGCAGTTGGATTGGTCAGAATCCCAGCAGCGCCGCTTTGAGTGGTTGATCGCCGCTTTGCGGTTGGCCGACCGCGTGATTCCACATCAAGCATGGATTTTCGGTTATCGGCTCTACCTGTGGGATATGCGCCTTCGTGCCCGCCATGGTTGGCGGGTGGTGTGAGTCCTAGCCGAGGGCGGTGAGCGCCACCATGCCGATGACACCCACGATTGCCAGCCAGAACCACGGCTGCAGGTAGAGGGGTCCGGTCTGGGCGTCGAAATCCTTGGGGAGAACGTCGGAGTCGTTACGCTCGGAGGCCAGCTGCGAAGTCATGTACCAAGCATGACTAATTAGAGTGGCGAAGTAAATGTGGCGCTCGCCACCCTACTGGCCGGTATATGACGTAGGTCACACTCGTAGGAAGTCCTGCAGAAGGAAGATAGACGAATGCCTTTTCCCGCACTCAACCATGTTGCGATCACCGTCCGCGACATGAAGGTGAGCGGCCCTTGGTATCGCCGGCTGTTCGATGCCGACCCGGTGATCGACGAGCACACCGCGGCCGGTTTCCGACATCTGGTGTGGGTGCTCGACGGCGGAACGCTGTTCGGAATCCACCAGCACGAGCACCCGGCACCGAACGAGCGCTTCAGCGAGTTCCGGGTCGGCCTCGACCACGTCGGCTTCGGCTGCGCGAGCCGGGCCGAGCTCGAGACCTGGATGAATAGGCTCGGTGAGCTGCGCATCCAGCACGGCGGAATCATCGATGCGTCCTACGGGTCGGGCCTGAGTTTCCGCGACCCGGACGGCATCGCGCTGGAGTTCTTCGCGCCTCCGGACTGACCCGCCTGAAGCACCCTCTGCGCACGGCAAATATGTCAGCATGACCGGGTGAGCGCACCGAAGATCGCCCACTGGCTGGGCGCCGCCATCGTCTCCGTCTCGACCCTGCTGTCCGTGCCGCCCCCGCCCGCGTCCGCCGCCCCCTGCCCCGACATAGACGTGACATTCGCCCGGGCAACCGGCGAGGCGCCCGGTGTCGGCGTCGCCGGGCAGGAGTTCATCGACTCGCTGCGCGGACAGATCGGTGGCCGGTCCCTGGCGGTCTACGCGGTCAACTACCCCGCCTCCGACGATTTCGTTCCATCGGCGAACGCCGGCACCGAGGACGCGAGCGCCCACGTCAACTCCATCGCGTCCAGCTGTCCCAACACCAAGCTGGTGCTCGGCGGATACTCCCAGGGCGCCTTCGTGATCGACCAGATCACCATCGCCCAAGCTCCGGTCGCAGGTTTCGTGCCGGACATCCTCACGGCCGAGGTCGCCGAGCACGTCGCCGCGCTCGCACTCTTCGGCAACCCGGCCGACCGGTACCTGGGTCAATCTGTCAGCACCGCCAGCCCCTGGTACGGCGCCAAGGCCATCGACCTGTGCGCGCAGGGCGACCCGGTCTGCTCGCTCGGCCCCATGTACTCCATACCGACGCACGAGGACATGGCGTCCCCGGCCCACCTGTCCTACCCGCACACCGGAATGCCCGCCCAAGCCGCGGCATTCGTCGCGGGCAAGCTGTAACCGTGCGCGCCGTCGTCATCACCAAGCACGGTCCGCCGTCCGTCCTGCAGGTGCAGGAGCGGCCCGACCCTCCGCCGCCCGCGACGGGTCAGGTGCGCATCACGGTGCGCGCGGCAGGCGTGAATTTCGCCGACCATCTCGCCCGGGTCGGGCTGTATCCCGATGCGCCCAAGCTGCCGTGTGTCGTGGGCTACGAGGTGGCCGGGACGATCGAGGCGGTCGGCGCTGGCGTCGATCCCGCGCGGGTGGGCCAGCGGGTGCTGGCCGGAACGCGTTTCGGCGGCTACTCCGAAATCGTCAACGCCGACGCCAATGACACTGTCCCACTTCCGGATTCGATGAGCTTCGAGCAGGGTGCCGCGGTCCCGGTCAATTATGCGACGGCCTGGGCGGCGCTGCTCGGTTACGGCTCGTTGCGCGCCGGCGAGCAGGTGCTGGTGCACGCGGCGGCCGGCGGCGTCGGCATCGCGGCGATCCAGCTCGCCAAGGCGGCCGGCGCGATCGTGCACGGCACCGCGTCGCCGGGTAAGCACGCGCGGCTCGCCGAGCTCGGGGTCGACCAGGCGATCGACTACCGCCGCGACGGCTGGTGGAAAGGCCTGGGGCCCTACGACATGGTGCTCGATGGGCTCGGCGGCACGTCGCTGAAACGGTCGTTCGCGCTGCTGCGCCCGGGTGGACGCCTTGTCGCATATGGCCTTTCGGCGCTGCAGCAGGGTGAGAAGCGGTCGCTGCTGCGGGCGGCCCCGCATGGGCTGGCGATGCTGCGCGGGATCAGCCTGATCGATCAGATCAGCGACTCCAAGACGGTCGTCGGCATCAACATGCTGCGGCTGTGGGACGACCGCGGGACGCTCGAGCCATGGATCGGACCGCTGTCGACGGCGCTGACCGATGGCACCGCGTCACCGGTCGTCCACGCCGCAGTGCCGTTTGCCGATGCACCCGAGGCACACCGTATTCTGGCGGCGCGCGAGAACGTCGGCAAGGTCGTCCTAGTCCCCTGATCCGGCGAAGGCGACGATCCCCTGCCACGCTCCGAGCAGTGAATCGGGCCGAATCACTGGAAGGACTAGGCCGCTACCGCTTCGTCAGCTCGAAAACCCGAATCTGGCGGTCGGTTCGGTCTCGGTATGCGGCGTAATTTCGGGCGTAGTCGGCGAAGTCGTTGAAGACCCGCTCCGCGTCCGGCCCGGTCAGTTGGCGGGCGACGACGGGTATCTCTTCTCCGCCCATCGTCACCCACGCATTGGGGTCCGCCAGCAGATTCGACGACCACGCCGGATGGCGAGCCTGCCCGAAATTGCTGCCCACCAAGAACAATCGGTCGCCTTCACGCAAATAGGTCAGCGGTATCTCGCGCCGCTGACCCGTCTTGCTGCCCGTCGTCGTCAGCAGTAGCAGTGGCACCCCTACCGGTCCGAAGATCGTGAAGCGCCCGCGGCTTCGCCGCAGTAGCCGGTGATCCAGCGGCGTCAGCTTCCGGACACACCATGCTCCCGCTCGCGAACCGAGAACGGCGGTGATCGGCCGCAGCAAGAGTGGACCGGGTTCGCGGCCCCACCGCACATCGGGAAACGCGTCGTGACTCATAGCGCGGACTATTCACCACGCCCGGAACCGCGGAGCCGAGTTCGACAGATTTCCTAGATGGCCTCGAGGCGCTGGGTCACCCGGGCGAGCGCCTCGTCGATGACGTCGACCTTCTCGTTGCGCCGCTCGTTGGCGGGCTGCGCGGCGCCGCGCGCACCTTCGGCCTCCACCCGGACCGCCCCTTGGCGCCGCAACATGTTGAAGTTCTTCTCGCGCACCGTCCGCAGCCGGCTCTGCAGATCTTTCAACTGCTTCTCATCCAAGCGTTCCAGCGTGTCGGGCTGGCTCTCGGCGATCAGCGAGCTTTCCTGCTGGGTCAGATTCACGTGGTGGTTGCTCACCGTTGTTTCATACCCGCTCCGGCCGCACCGGCGCGACGAATCCCTGGACGTCACTGGAACGCCATCTCGTGTTCAAGGCGCGTAGCCACCGGACAGTATTGTCGCGACCGTGACGTTGCGGGAGGCGGTCTTGGGCGCGTGGGAACTGGTGTCGTTCGTCGCGCGCGACGTAGCCACTGGCGAAGATCGCCATCCACTCGGCACGTCACCGCGCGGCCTGATTCTCTACACCGCCGACGGACACATGTCGGCCCAACTCGCCGACCCCGACATGAAGGGCTACATCGCGTACGGCGGACGCTTTTCGGTCGACGAAGGGGCCTCGACGCTACATCACGACGTCATGATCTCGATGATGCCGGAGTTGTTGGCCCAGCCCCAGTTTCGGCACGCCACGATCGAGGGCGACGTGTTGACCCTCTCGGCGACAAGGACGGACGACGCCGGCGTGACGACGGACAGTCGGCTGCGCTGGCGGCGGGCTAGCCCACTGCGCCAATGAAATTAGGGTTGGCCGCAGCCGTCGTCAGACCGGTGCCGATCGGGCCGTGGACGTCGAACATGCTAGCGCAGCCCGTCCCGATTCCAGCGTCGCTGTAGTGGGTCAACGCCGCCAGCCCAATGAAGGGGCCGTCGGGCAGTCGGCTCAACGTCATCGTGTAATCGGCGTTGATGAATCCCAGGCCGGCCTCCGAGAAACCGGTCAGCGACGCGGTGACGTCGACGGCCATCGCCGCGCACACGAACGGCGTCGGCTCCTCGTCGTCCACCAGCGCATGGATGTGCCGAATCCAGGCGAAACGCGGGCCCAAGTGCTGCCAGGGGTTGGCTCCCTCGCCGCCACCGAACGGCGCGATGAAGATCGGGGCGGAATCGTCGAACTCCGCCGGTTCGACGGGCACCGGCGGCATGGCGATCGCCGAAGTCCAGGGCAGCACCTCGGGCTGGCTGCTGCGTCGCAGGAACAGCGATGACGCCCTAGCCACGACTTCTCCGCCCTGCGTCATGGTCGCGTCGATCGATTGATTGCGCCGGCCGGTCCGCAGCACATTCGACTGGACCTCAACGGGTTCGGCTGCTACCCGACGCAGGATGTCGACCGTGAAGCGGGCGGGCACCAGGTCGGCGTCAGCCCGCTTGCTCTCGACGCTGCGGGCCAGCAGGCCGCCCACCACATGCCCGCCGAGGGTAGGACCCCATCCGCCCTGGGCGACCTGGTTGGGGACGAAGCTGTCGCCGTCGGAGACGAAAAAGGGCGTCGCCGCGACCGCGGGCATGGCAGCTTCTCTCTCGGCGGGTCCGCCGGTCGACTTCTGGTGGGCGCGGACGGTATCGAACCGCCGACCGCTGGTGTGTAAAACCAGAGCTCTACCACTGAGCTACGCGCCCGTGCCGGGCAAAGATACCGTCCGGTGGCCCCTGCCCCAAAACGATCAGGCGTTTAGCGCCGCCAGCGCGTCGACCCACAGCCGCTGGTCACGGGCCTCGCCGGGCTGCTTCATCTCGGCGAACCGGATGATCCCGGACCGGTCGATCACGAAGGTGCCGCGGTTGGAGACGCCGGCGTCGTCGTTGAACACGCCGTAGGCCTGGCTGACGGCGCCGTGCGGCCAGAAATCGGCGAGCACCGGGAACAGGAAACCGCTCTGGGTAGCCCACACCTTGTGGGTGGGCGCCGGTCCAATCGAGATGGCCAGCACCGCGCGGTTCTCGTTCTCGTATTCGGGTAGGTGATCACGAATCTCGTCGAGTTCGCCTTGGCAGATGCCGGTGAAGGCGAGCGGAAAGAACACCAGCAGCACGTCTTTGGCGCCGCGAAAGTCGCTGAGGGTGACCGGCTGTCGATTCTGGTCGTGCAGTGTGAAGTCCGGTGCGGTGCTACCGACCGGAAGCATCAGCGCCGACCGGCGGCTTTCGACTTCGGTGGCACCAGGCGGCTGGCGGCCCAGTCGCCGAGGTTGACCGATGAGGTCGGCATCAGGCCGGCGGTCGGTGCGGCCTCCGCAATCTCGGCGGGCTGCACGTGGCCGCGCTTGCCGGTCTTGGGTGTGAGCACCCAGATCACGCCGTCGTCCGCCAGCGAGGCGATCGCGTCCATCAGGGTGTCCACCAGGTCACCGTCGTCGTCGCGCCACCACAGCAGGACGACGTCGATCACCTCATCGGTGTCTTCGTCGAGCAACTCGCCGCCGCACGCATCCTCGACGTCGGCACGAATGTCGTCGTCGGTGTCCTCGTCCCAACCCCACTCCTGGACAACGTGCCCTGTCTGGATATCCAGTTTGCGGGCATAACTCGGGGCGCCATCCGCCGGGACCACCGTGCGACCTCCTTGTCAGTTCCGAGCCGCTCGAGCGTCTGAAAGACGCCGTGCGATGCAATTTATCGTCGCATAGCCCGAAGCGTTGCACATTAGCCGACTCAAAGAGATGCCCGGCAGCGCTTCACAGCTTCGGTCTTGGCGTCGTTGAGTTGATTCACCCGTTGATTGAATTGGTCGGTCGCGAAGTGTGAGCGGATCGCGTTCGCGACGTCGCGGGCGGCGTCGTTGTAGGCGTTGAGTGCCTCGCGAAGCTGCTGAGAGAGCGGGCCGTTGCTGTCACCCTCCACCGCGTCGGCGCTGTGGGTGAGCGCGTCGATGGCGGGTTGCTCGGCACCGGAGGTGTTGCCACCCTTGTTGTAGGCGGCGACGAAGTCGTTGACCCGGTCGACCGCCTCTTTGCTGCTGGTGATGAACGACTCGCAGACCTTGACCACCGCCTGGGTGGTCAGCGACTGCTGATGCCGCGACTCCCGGATGCTGGAGGTGGCCGCCGAGGCCGAGACGGACGCGGACACAGATGCTCGGTAGGCGGGCGCGATCGCGACGTCGACGCCCGGGGACCCGTCGGTGACGGTGGTGCACCCGACGACGGCGATCAGGACGGCCGCGACGCAGCCCGCCGCTCGCGCCGCTGCGGGCCATCCGGGCCGGCGAAGCCATCCGATACGCACAGGTTCCGACGTTACCGGGTGACGTCGGCAGGCGTCGTCGGCCGCCGCGATCGTGGCGGGGCGGACCGGCTTTGACGGGGACTGCGCGGCGCGACATCCGGTGCGGCACGATAGGAGCAACCCCCACCGGGGCCAACCACCGAAGACGTCAATCCGCGACGGCTCGATCTGCCACAAGCCGGTCAGCCGCCTACAAAGGAGTAGTGCGTTGACCACCGAATTCGTCCGCCACGATCTGGCGAAGAATCCAACCGGCACAAGCGAACCCGACCGCGTGCGGGTGATCCGCGAGGGCGTCGCGTCGTATCTGCCCGACATCGATCCCGAGGAAACCGCCGAGTGGCTGGAATCCTTCGACGAGCTGCTGGAGCGGCAGGGCCCGGCGCGGGCGCGGTATCTGATGCTGCGACTGCTGGAGCGTGCCGGCGAGCAGCGCGTGGCGCTACCGTCGCTGACGTCGACCGACTACGTGAACACGATCCCGACCGAGATGGAGCCCTGGTTCCCCGGTGACGAGGACGTCGAGCGCCGCTTCCGGGCCTGGATCCGGTGGAACGCGGCGATCATGGTGCACCGCGCGCAGCGCCCGGGAGTCGGTGTGGGCGGCCACATTTCGACGTATGCATCCTCGGCGGCGCTGTATGAGGTCGGGTTCAACCACTTCTTCCGCGGCAAGAGCCATCCCGGCGGTGGCGACCAGGTGTTCATCCAGGGCCACGCCTCCCCCGGCATCTACGCCCGCGCGTTTCTGGAGGGCCGGTTGTCCACCGACCAGTTGGACGGATTCCGGCAGGAGCACAGCCATCCCGGCGGCGGTCTGCCCTCCTACCCGCACCCACGATTGATGCCCGACTTCTGGGAATTCCCGACGGTGTCGATGGGCCTGGGCCCGATGAACGCGATCTATCAGGCGCGGTTCAACCACTACCTGCACGACCGCGGCCTCAAAGACACCTCCGACCAACACGTCTGGGCGTTCCTCGGCGACGGCGAGATGGACGAGCCGGAGAGCCGCGGGCTGATCCAGGTGGCCGCCAACGAGAGCCTGGACAACCTGACCTTCGTCATCAACTGCAACCTGCAGCGCCTCGACGGCCCGGTTCGCGGCAACGGCAAGATCATTCAGGAGCTGGAGTCGTTCTTCCGCGGTGCCGGCTGGAACGTGATCAAGGTGGTGTGGGGTCGCGAGTGGGACGCCCTGCTACACGCCGACCGCGACGGCGCGCTGGTCAACCTGATGAACACGACGCCCGACGGCGACTACCAGACGTACAAGGCCAACGACGGCGCCTACGTGCGCGACCACTTCTTCGGCCGCGACCCGCGCACTAAGGCGCTCGTCGAACCGATGACCGACGCCGAGATCTGGAACCTCAAGCGCGGCGGCCACGACTACCGGAAGGTCTACGCGGCGTACCGGGCGGCGGTCGACCACCATGGCCAACCGACCGTGATCCTGGCGAAGACCATCAAGGGCTACTCGCTGGGCGCGCACTTCCAGGGCCGCAATGCCACCCATCAGATGAAAAAGCTTGCGCTGCAAGACCTCAAGGACTTCCGCGACGCGATCCGAATCCCGATCAGCGACGAGCAACTCGAGCAGGACCCCTACCTGCCGCCGTATTTCCACCCCGGGCCGGAGGCGCCGGAGATCCGCTATCTGCTCGAGCGGCGTCACGCGCTCGGCGGTTTCGTCCCCGAGCGCCGCACCAAGACCAAGACGCTGCGACTGCCGGGACGCGACATCTACGCACCCCTGAAGAAGGGATCGGGCCACCAGGAAGTGGCCACCACCATGGCAACGGTTCGAACCTTCAAAGAACTGTTGCGCGACAAAGAGATTGGTAAGCGGATAGTCCCGATCATCCCCGACGAGGCCCGTACCTTCGGGATGGACTCGTGGTTCCCGTCGCTGAAGATCTACAACCGCAACGGCCAGCTGTACACCGCCGTCGACGCCGATCTGATGTTGGCTTATAAGGAAAGCGAAACCGGCCAGATCCTGCACGAGGGCATCAACGAAGCCGGGTCGGTGGCCTCGTTCACCGCGGTCGGGACGTCGTATTCGACGCATAACGAGCCGATGATCCCGATTTACATCTTCTATTCGATGTTCGGCTTCCAGCGCACCGGCGATGGCATGTGGGCCGCCGCCGACCAGATGGCGCGCGGCTTCCTGCTCGGCGCCACCGCCGGACGCACCACGCTGACCGGCGAAGGCCTGCAGCACGCCGACGGCCAGTCGCTTCTGATCGCCGCCACCAATCCCGCTGTGCTGTCCTACGATCCGGCCTTTGCCTACGAGATCGCCTACATCATCGAAGACGGCCTACGCCGGATGTATGGCGAGCACCCCGAAAACATCTTCTACTACCTCACGATCTACAACGAGCCGTACGTGCAGCCGGCCGAACCGGAGAACTTCGACCCCGATGGCGCGCTGCGCGGCATCTACCGCTACCGGCGGGCTAACGACAGCCGCACCAACGCCGCGAACATCCTGGCGTCCGGAGTATCGATGCCCGCGGCGCTGAAGGCCGCCGAGATGCTGGCCGCCGAGTGGGACGTCGCCGCAGATGTGTGGTCCGTGACCAGCTGGAGTGAGCTCAACCGCGACGGCGTCGCAATCCAGAAGCAGCGGCTGCGTCATCCCGACCAGCCCGCCGCCGAGCCGTACGTGACGCAGGCGCTGTCCAAGGCGACCGGACCGTTCGTCGCCGTCTCGGACTGGATGCGGGCCGTGCCCGAGCAGATCCGGCCGTGGGTGCCTGGCACCTACGTCACGCTGGGCACCGACGGGTTCGGCTTCTCCGACACTCGGCCGGCGGCCCGCCGCTACTTCAACACCGACGCCGAATCCCAGACCGTCGCGGTACTCGAGGCCCTCGCACGCGATGGTGAGATCGACCCGTCGGTGCCGATCGCGGCCGCCCGGCAGTACCGCATCGACGACGTCCAGGCCGCGCCGGAGCAGACCTCCGATCCCGGCCCGGGAGCCTGACGCAGCGCGAGTTAGCGGAATCATCCAGAAAAGCGGCGTAACTTTTAGGGATGGTCGACAAGCAGTTTCCGACTCCGCGCACCACGCTGGAACTGTTGGACAGCGTCCCTGACTCGCTTCTGCGCAGCTTGAAGCAGTATTCCGGCCGGCTGTCGACCGAGGCGATCAACGCCATGCAGGAGCGACTGCCCTTCTTCGCCGAGCTGGAGGCCTCCGAGCGGGCCAGCCTGGCGCTGGTCGTGCAGACAGCCGTGGTGAACTTCGTCGAGTGGATGGCCGACCCGGGCAGCAACATCAACTACACGGCGCGCGCCTTTGAATTGATGCCGCAGGACCTGACCCGCCAGATCGCGCTGCGGCACTCGGTCGACATGTTGCGTGTGACCATGGAGTTCTTCGAGGAAGTGGTCCCGCTGGTGGCCCGTTCGGAGGAGCAGCTGACGGCGATGACGGTCGGCATCCTCAAGTACAGCCGCGACCTGGCCTTCAGCGCCGCGACCGCTTACGCCGACGCCGCCGAGGCCCGCGGGAACTGGGACAGCCGGATGGAGGCCAGCGTCGTCGACGCCGTCGTGCGCGGTGACACCGGCCCCGAGCTGCTGTCCCGGGCGGCGGCGCTGAACTGGGACACCACGGCCCCGGCGACGGTCGTGGTGGGCACCCCGCCGCCGGGCCGGGAGAATGCCGCCAGCCAGGACGTGCGGGACATCGCCATCCGTTACGGTCGCGCCGCCCTCACCGATGTGCACGGCACTTACCTGGTCGCCATCGTCTCCGGCCAGCTGACCCCGACCGAGAAGGTCTTCGCCGCGTTACTGGACGCGTTCTCCGACGGCCCGGTAGTGATCGGCCCGACGGCGCCGATGCTGACCGCGGCCTATCACAGCGCCAGCGAGGCGATCTCCGGGATGAACGCCGTGGCCGGTTGGCGGGGTGCGCCGCGGCCCGTCCTGGCCCGCGAACTGCTCCCTGAGCGGGCGTTGACTGGTGACGCGTCCGCGATTGCGGCGTTGCACACCGACGTGATGCGACCGCTCGCCGACGCCGGTCCGACCCTCACCGAGACCCTGGATGCCTACCTCGACTGTGGCGGCGCGATCGAGGCCTGCGCCCGCAAGTTGTTCGTTCATCCAAACACGGTGCGCTACCGATTGCGCCGCATCGCCGACTTCACCGGCCGCGATCCGACCCTGCCGCGCGACGCCTACGTTCTCCGGGTCGCGGCGACCGTCGGCCACCTCGCATACCAGGCACAGCAGTCCAGTGCTGCAGGCAACATCGTGACGCCCGTCACCCCGCGGATCGAAAAGGACCTGGTCGCGCCGACAAGAACGGCGGAAGCCGGGTGACAGATCGCGGCACGATATCGAACACGTCGCATCGCGTGCCTTTTTGTAGGGTTTCCACAAAAACATAAGACAAGGTTCATAATCCTTTACACGGCGCAAAGACGTCTTCACAGTGTTCCCTTAATAACGTGATTGCATTGCTCGCGCCCGGACAAGGGTCGCAGACCGAGGGGATGCTGTCGCCGTGGCTGGAATTGCCCGGCGCCGCGGACCGGCTGTCGTCATGGTCGACGGCCAGCGGCCTGGACCTCGCCCGGCTCGGCACCACCGCCTCCACCGAGGAGATCACCGACACCGCGATCGCTCAGCCGCTAATCGTCGCGGCCACCCTGCTCGCGTACCAGGAGCTGACCAACCGCGGCCTGCTCGCCGACAACGAGGTGGTCGTCGCCGGCCACTCGGTCGGTGAGATCGCCGCCTACGCGATCGCCGGCGTGCTCTCCGCCGATGACGCCGTCGCGCTGGCCGCCACCCGCGGTGCCGAGATGGCCAAAGCCTGCGCCAACGAGCCGACCGGGATGTCCGCCGTGCTCGGCGGCGACGAGACCGCCGTCCTCGCCCGCCTTGAACAGCTCGACCTGGTGCCGGCCAACCGCAACGCCGCCGGCCAGATCGTCGCCGCCGGACGGTTGAGCGCACTGGACAAGCTTGCCGAAGACCCGCCGGAGAAGGCCCGTGTTCGCGCGCTGGGCGTCGCCGGCGCCTTCCACACCGAGTTCATGGGCTCGGCCCTCGAGAGCTATGCCGCGGCCGCGCAGAATGTCGCGACCGCCGAGCCGACCGCCACCCTGCTGTCGAACCGCGATGGCCAGCCGGTCAGCTCGGCCGCCGACGCGATGGAAAAGCTTGTCGCACAACTGACCCGGCCAGTGCGCTGGGACCTGTGCTCCGAGACGCTGCGGCAGCGCAGCGTGACGGCGATTGTCGAGTTCCCACCGGCGGGAGCTCTATCCGGCATCGCCAAGCGGGAACTTCGAGGGACGCCGACGCACGCCGTCAAGACCCCAGCAGACCTGGACGGTCTGGCCGAACTCTAAACCCGAAACTGTTCACTTTTACAACCGCACGAATCACGTAAATCAGCAGTACACAACACATTACGAAGGGAAACACAACGTGTCCGTCAGCCAGCAGGAAATCATCGCCGGTATCGCCGAGATCATCGAAGAGGTCACCGGTATCGAGCCCTCGGAGATCACTCCGGAGAAGTCGTTCGTCGACGACCTGGACATCGACTCGCTGTCGATGGTGGAGATCGCCGTGCAGACCGAAGACAAGTACGGCGTGAAGATCCCGGACGAGGACCTCGCCGGTCTGCGTACCGTCGGTGACGTCGTCAACTACATCCAGAAGCTGGAAGAAGAGAACCCCGAGGCCGCGCAGGCGCTGCGTGCCAAGTTCGAAGCGGACAGCAAGTGACCAAACCTTCCACTGCTAACGGCGGTTACCCCAGTGTTGTGGTAACCGCCGTCGAGGCGACGACTTCAATCGCGCCGGACATCGAAGGCACGTGGAAGGGTCTGTTGGCCGGCGAGTCCGGCATCCGCGTGCTCGAGGACGAGTTCGTCACGAAGTGGGATCTGCCCGTCAAGATCGGCGGACACCTCAAGGAGGCCGTCGACGACCACATGGGCCGGCTGGACCTGCGACGTATGTCCTACGTCCAGCGTCTGGCCAAGCACCTCAGCGGGAAGCTCTGGGAGTCGGCCGGCAGCCCCGAGGTCGACCCTGACCGCTTCGCGGTCGTGGTCGGCACCGGGCTGGGCGGCGCCGAGAAAATCGTCGAGACCTATGACCTGATGAACGAGGGCGGGCCCCGCAAGGTGTCCCCGCTCGCCGTGCAGATGATCATGCCCAACGGCGCTGCCGCCGTCGTCGGCCTGCAACTCGGCGCCCGCGCCGGAGTGATCACGCCGGTGTCGGCCTGTTCGTCGGGCTCGGAGGCCATTGCGCACGCATGGCGGCAAATCGTCATGGGCGACGCGGACTTCGCAGTCTGCGGTGGCGTCGAGGGCAACATCGAGGCACTGCCGATCGCGGCGTTCTCGATGATGCGCGCGATGTCGACCAACAACGACAACCCCGAGGGCGCGTCTCGTCCGTTCGACAAGAACCGTGACGGCTTCGTGTTCGGCGAGGCCGGCGCGATGATGATCATCGAAACCGAGGAGCACGCCAAGGCCCGGGGCGCCAAGCCCCTGGCCCGGTTGCTGGGTGCCGGCATCACGTCGGATGCCTTCCACATGGTGGCCCCGGCAGCCGATGGCATCCGCGCCGGACGTGCGATGGCGCGCTCGCTGGAGTTGGCCGGCTTGTCCCCCAAGGACGTGGACCACATCAACGCGCACGCGACCGCTACTCCGATCGGTGATACCGCCGAGGCCAACGCCATCCGCGTCGCGGGTGCCGAACATGCGGCGGTCTACGCTCCCAAGGGGGCGCTGGGTCACTCCATCGGCGCCGTTGGGGCGCTCGAGTCGATCCTGACGGTGCTCGCACTGCGGGACGGCGTCATTCCGCCGACACTTAACTACACGACGCCCGATCCGGAGATCGACCTCGACGTCGTCGCCGGCGAGCCACGTTATGGCGAGTACCAGTACGCCATCAACAACTCGTTCGGTTTCGGCGGACACAACGTCGCATTGGCCTTCGGACGGTACTGAGAAGCGAGAAAGGATGCGTGCGCAGTTCGCATGACAACATCGTCAACGTTGGCCACTGGCAACGGTTTTCCCAATGTGGTCGTCACCGGGATCGCCATGACGACTGCGCTCGCGTCCGATGCGGAGACCACCTGGAAGCTGCTGCTGGACGGACAGAGCGGTATTCGTACGCTCGACGACCCGTTCGTGGAGGCATTCGACCTACCGGTCCGCATCGGCGGGCACCTCGTCGAAGAATTCGATAGCCAGCTGACGCGGGTCGAGAACCGCCGGTCGGGCTACCTGCAGAAAATGGCCACCGTGCTCAACCGGCGGCTGTGGGAAAACGCGGGTTCGCCCGAGGTGGACACCAACCGGTTGCTGGTGTCGATCGGCACCGGGATGGGCTCCAGCGAAGAGCTGATTTTCGGCTACGACAAGATGCGCGAACACGGCATGCGAGGAGTCAACCCGCTGGGCGTACAGATGTACATGCCCAACGGCGCATCCGCGGCCGTAGGTCTGCAACGTCATGCCAAGGCCGGGGTGATGACCCCGGTGTCGGCCTGCGCGTCCGGGTCGGAAGGCATCGCCCGTGCCTGGCAGCAGATCGTGCTCGGCGAGGCAGACATCGCGATCTGCGGTGGCGTCGAGACCAAGATCGAGGCGGTGCCGATCGCGTCTTTCGCCGCGATGCGCATCGTGTTGTCGAAGAACAACGACGACCCGGCCGGTGCCTGCCGCCCGTTCGACAAAGACCGCAACGGCTTCGTGTTCGGCGAAGCCGGCGCGCTGATGGTGATCGAGACCGAGGAACACGCCAAAGCGCGCGGCGCCCACATTCTGGCTCGTCTGATGGGGGCAAGCGTCACCTCGGACGGTTTCCACATGGTGGCGCCGGATCCCAATGGCGAGCGGGCCGGGCACGCGATCAGCCGGTCGATCGAGCTGGCCGGGCTCTCCCCGTCCGACATCGACCACATCAACGCCCACGCCACCGGCACCTCGGTGGGTGACGTGGCCGAGGGCAAGGCGATCAACCGCGCCCTGGGTCCGCATGGCGGCAACGCGGCCGTGTACGCCCCCAAGGGCGCGCTCGGCCACTCCGTCGGCGCCGTCGGTGCCGTGGAGTCGATCCTGACCGTGCAGGCCCTGCGTGACCAGGTCATCCCCCCGACCCTGAACCTGAAGAACCTCGACCCGGAGATCGACCTCGACGTCGTTGCGGGCGAACCACGAACAGGCGATTTCGAGTACGCCGTCAACAATTCGTTCGGTTTCGGTGGGCACAACGTGGCGTTGACCTTTGGCCGCTACTAATCCCGGATCCGCGAACAGCAATGAGACGAGGAGACCTGCGATGACGACAATGGCCCCTGAGGCAATCGACGAGTCGCTCGACCCGCGCGACCCGCTGCTGCGACTGAGCAGGTTTTTTGACAACGGCAGCATCGAGCTGCTGCACGAGCGTGACCGCTCCGGAGTGCTCGCCGCGGGCGGAACCGTAAACGGCGTGCGCACCATCGCATTCGCCACCGACGGCACCGTGATGGGGGGCGCGATGGGCCTCGAGGGCTGCACCCACATCGTCACCGCCTACGACACCGCCATCGAGGAGCAGAGCCCGATCATCGGCATCTGGCACTCCGGTGGCGCGCGGCTGGCCGAGGGCGTCAAGGCGCTGCACGCGGTCGGACTGGTCTTCGAGGCGATGATCCGGGCGTCGGGCTACGTCCCCCAGATCTCTGTCGTCGTCGGATTTGCCGCCGGCGGTGCCGCCTACGGGCCGGCGCTGACCGACGTCGTCATCATGGCGCCGGAAGGCCGGGTGTTCGTCACCGGACCCGACGTCGTCCGCAGCGTCACCGGTGAGGACGTCGACATGGCCTCCCTCGGCGGCCCGGACACCCACCACAAGAAGTCCGGCGTGTGCCACATCGTTGCCGACGGCGAGGACGACGCCTACGAGCGCGGTCGCCGCCTGGTCGGATTGTTCTGCCAGCAGGGACATTTCGACCGCAGCAAGGCCGAAGCGCACGAGACCGACCTGCACGCGCTACTACCGCAGTCGGCACGGCGTGCCTACGACGTGCACCCGCTGGTCAACGCGCTGCTCGACTCCAGTACTGACGACGCACCCTCCTTTGATGAGTTTCAGGCCAAGTGGGCGCCCTCGATGGTGGTCGGCCTCGGCCGGCTGGCCGGACGCTCGGTGGGCGTGCTGGCTAACAACCCGCTGCGCCTGGGTGGCTGCTTGAACTCCGAAAGCGCCGAGAAGGCAGCACGTTTCGTGCGCCTCTGCGACGCCTTCGGCATCCCGCTGGTCGTGATCGTCGACGTGCCGGGCTACCTGCCCGGTGTCGACCAGGAATGGGGCGGCGTCGTGCGACGTGGCGCCAAGCTGCTGCACGCGTTCGGTGAGGCCACCGTTCCACGCGTCACCCTCGTCACGCGAAAGATCTACGGCGGGGCCTACATTGCGATGAACTCGCGTTCGCTGGGCGCCACCAAGGTGTTCGCCTGGCCGGACGCTGAGGTCGCCGTGATGGGCGCCAAGGCGGCCGTCGGCATCCTGCACAAGAAGAAGCTGGCAGCCGCGGCCGACCACGAACGCGACGCGCTGCACGAGGAGCTGGCCGCCGAGCACGAGCGGATCGCCGGTGGTGTGGACAACGCCATTGAGATCGGCGTCGTCGACGAGAAGATCGACCCCGCCCACACCCGCAGCCGGATCACCGAGGCGCTGGCGGAGGCGCCGGCCCGGCGCGGACGGCACAAGAACATCCCGCTGTAAATCAGCGGGCTCCGCTCAGCGCGTCGTCATCGGCTTGGCCGCAGTGACGACGTGGGTGCGGATCAGCGGCAGTCCCCACCATGCCCGCCAGCCGAGGCTTCGCCGCTCGATTCCTGTCATCCCACACTGGCCGAGCCACGCGGCATATCGGCGCGTGAAGCCGATGTCGGCGATCACGACGCGGCCGCCGGGTCGGAGCACCCGCACAGCCTCGACAATCGCAGACCGGCGCACTTCGTTGCCGGGAAGATTGTGGATGGCAAGGCTACTCACGATGAGATCGACTGACTCCCCTGGCAATTGCAGGTCGGTCATATCTCGGGTGTGCAATTCGATCCGGTCGGCAACCCCCTCAGCGTCGGCATTCGCCAGCGTCGACCGCATGCAGTTGCCGGTCTGGTCGGGACGCCAGATGTCAACTCCCACAGCATGCCCGCGTGGCACCAGCTTCGCTGCCGCCAGCAACACGGCCCCGCGTCCGCAGCCGAGGTCGAGCACCCGCTCGTCCCCCCGCAGGCTCAGCCCGGTCAGTAGTTGTGCCCAGACTTCGAACTTTCCTCGCCGGCTGAACCGCCGAACGCCGAAACCGGCGACAATCAACGCAACAGCGACCGCGGCAGCCGCGACGCCCGCCGGTACCCGCCCAGAGGTCAGCCATAATCCGGCGAAAACGGTTGCGGCAAGACATAACAACAGATAGCAGGAGAAAAGCACCGGCGCGGGAACCAACGAGAAGTCACCGTCAATCCCATAGTCCCCATGCGGGTGGGCGAGTTCGGTCGCAACATCACTCATAATCATCGCCTCCGTAGGTGGCCGCCCGGTAGCCGCGAGCAAGTCGCTCGAGAATCGGGACAGCTTTGTCCGCAGTACGTTTCATCGTGGCTCTACTCGGCGGCGCGGCCGGCTCGAAAGCTCGTCGGATCGTCTCGGCAAGCTGGTCGGCCTTGTGCTCTAACGTCAGACCGAGGGTCGGCGACAGAAACGGTTCCGCCGCAAAGAATCCGAACACGATGGTGGGCAGTGCGTAGTCGAGATCGCTCAACCGCAGATCGGACCTCAACATCGATTCCGACGCGAGAACCGCCAGATAATCACGGGTGACTCCGAGCTTGCTTTCTTCCAGCTGCTGATGATGTGGAGCGGCCAGAAAGCTTCCGAGCGTGTCGGCGTCGCGCGTATAGAGCGCGCGAAGCACGGGCCGCTGCATTGCCTCGACGAACAACCGCCGGTGGTAACGGTGCAGCGCTACCTCTGTCGGGTCGGCACGAACCGCGTCGACGATCGCGTCGGCCATCGTCGCGCCCTCGCGGGCGCTCACCGCGTGAAAGATGTCCTCACGAGACCGCCAGTGCAGGTAGATCGTGCCCTTGCCGACACCGGCCCGTCGGGACAATTCGTCGATGGTCACCCTTCGATAGCCCCACGACAGCAACAACTCTCGGGCCGCATCGAGGATGCGATCCGCCCGGTCTTGTCGATCGACGCCGTGACGGTCCGGCATCACCGACCCTTTGACTGCAGCACAGCAGCCACTGTATGACTAAAAGACGATTTTGGTCAATAGTCACGAGTGCTCGCCAGACCGAGGATCTGACGCAGCACCTGACTGAGGCAATTCTCGGGTGAAGGCGGCAGCGGGCCGGTGCGCCAGGCGACAAAGCCGTCAGGACGCACCAGTAGCGCTTCATCAGGTGACAAACCCGTCAAATGCACCCATCGACCGTCGATGTCGCGTATTTCGCCATCGGAGCTATGCAGTGCACGCGGATCGGGACATGCATCGTGGCGGATACCTCGTCGGCCGCGGTTGCCCAGGTCGTACCGGACGATCCGGTGAAAAGCGTGAAGGCGGGTCCGACCAGGTCGAGCGTCGAGACGCGGCGACCCGCGCGTTGCACCCACGCATGAGGCACTCGGGTTCCGGGCTGAGCTCCCAACTGCTCCACCAGTGACAAAGCATCGGCATTCGCCGGTGCCGGCTGATCGGAAACGACTGCCGCCGAGCGGTATTGGTAGCCGATCAGCAGGGAGAACATCGACGCCTCCTCTTCCGGCGGCAATCCCGGACTCTGGTCGTCCAGATCGGATCAATGCCACCGTCGGCCCGGTGAGCGACTGACGAGCGGCGAACTTGCCGACCGGATGGCGCTCGGCATGGTAGCTGGCCAGCAACGCCGGATCGGCTGTTCCACCCAGAACGGCGGCCAGCTTCCAGGCCAGGTTGTGTGCGCTCTGGATGGCGGTGTTGGCTCCCCCGGCTTTGAATGGCGGCATGGTATGACCGCTGTCGCCGACGAGAAAGACTCGTCCGCTTTGGAATTGGTCGGCTACCTGTTCGTATGGTTGCCATGCCGCGGCCTCGATGATCTCGAGGTCGATCTGCTCGCCGATGGCGTTGGTGAGCAGTTCGCTGCAGTACTGCGGGGTGAATTGCGCGGCGGTCTCCCCTTTATCCGGGAAGTAGGTGGTGATGAACATGCCGAGGTCGTCCTTGGCCACCAGGAATATGCCGTCCGCGTCGGGATTCTTGACCTGAACGCCGTCGCCTTCACTCAGATGCGGGACGAACCTCCGCCAGGGGGCACGGAAGTAGATGAACACCACGAAGATCGGTAGCGCCCCGTATCCCGACGTTGTGATATCGAGCGATTCCCGGATCTTGCTGTGCACACCGTCCGCGGCGATCAGAAAGTCTGCCCGAACCATCTGTTCCACGCCGGACTCCAGATCACGCAGCACCACTGTGACGCCGGTGTCGTCCTGTTCGAACGAACGCAACTCCGTTCCGTAGCGCACTTCGCTGCCACGCCGCCGGGTTTCGGCGAGCAGGATCGGCTCGAGGCCGCTCTGCGGGCAGTACTGGACGGCGGGCTCGGGGCTCAGCAGATCCAGGCCGGCGAAAAGCGCGTGGATGTCGATGGCCAGGTTTTCTTCCGCACTGTTCAGCGTCGGCTTGACCACCATGTCGGAAACTCGATCGGCGACGGCGTGGATCTGGTCGCCCAGACCGAGACCGCGCAGGATCTCCAGGCTGCGGAAGCTGAGGTTTCGGGCTTTCGGGTAGATGAAGATCTCGCGCCGCTTTTCCACCAGCAGTGAGCGGACCCCGTGCTCGGCCAGCAAGGTCGAGGTGGCAAGCCCGGCGACTCCCGCGCCGACGATGAGAACCGGAACGTGGACAGCGCTCATTGCCTTCCTCCTTTTAGGCGGAACTGACTAGTTCCGCCTTGGCCAGACTGGCACCTTAGGGAGGAACGCGCAACTGTTAGAGTTCCGACGCCCCGGCCAGCGGCAGGATCACGCCTTCCAGCACGCGGCGGACGTAGACGCGGTCGATCGGGCGTCCCGTCATGAGCCGCAGGACGTTCAGACCCAGGGCCACGTCGGGGATCAGACTCAGATCACGATCGGCGGATATCTCCCCGCGAGCCACCGCATGGTCCAGTACCGCCCGGACCACCTGCCGCGGAGTGGACAACACAAGGTCATCCAGGGCAGCCGCCAAGACCGGATTGTGCATCGCTGCGGTCGCCACCCCGACAATGACCTGAATTGTGCTGACATCAGCGTCATTCAGGTCAGGAACGGCTCCGATGAGAGCATCGACATCGCCACGAAGGCTGCCAGTGTTCGGCGGCTCGACGGGTCCGAGTCGCCGTCTCCAATGGGCGATCGCGTCGGCCACCACGACAGCCTTCGACGGCCAGCGACGATATATCGCGGCCTTCCCGACACCAGCGCGGGACGCGATGTCATCCATGCTCAAGCGGTCGAAACCTTGTTCGGCCACACCGGCCAGCGCGGCATCGAGGATGGTCGCATCCAGCGACCGATCGAGGCGTCCCGGGCTGCGCGCCGGACGCGGGGTGCTCGCCGCCTGCTCCATGGTCCATCCTTGTCGATACAGACTAGTTCCGCTTCATGGTATCGCGCTCGCGTCAGCCGAACTGCGACAGAATCTCCTCGGCCACGTCGGTAACTCGTTCCCGGTCGGCAGCGACCAGCCCGATCCGGGTGCGCCGGTCGACGATGTCGTCGACGGTCAGCGCGCCCTCATGGGTGACGGCGTACTCGAATTCCGCGCGGGTGACGTCGATGCCGTCGGCCACCGCATCGGCGGGCCGCTCGCAGGTGGCCTCGGCGAAGACGTTCGCCGCCTCGGCGCCGTACCGCAGCACCAGCGACTCAGGCAGCCCGGCCATCGGCGCGGTCGTCGACCCCGGGTTGCTCGGCGCGCCCACCAACGGCAGGTTTCGCGTCTGGCACGCCCCGGCATCGAGGTTGCGCAATTCGATTGCGCGGTCCAGGACATCCTCGGCCATGTGCCGGTATTCGGTGAGCTTGCCGCCGATCACGCTGATCAACCCGGACGCCGACTCGACAACGGCGTGGTCGCGGGAGACGTCGGCGGTGGGGCCGGCGCCGGTGTCGATGAGGGGCCGCAGCCCCGCGTACGAGCCCACGATGTCGTCGTGGTCCAGCGTGATGCCCAGCGCGGTGTTCGTCACGTCGAGCAGGAACGTGATCTCCGCGGGAGTCGGTTGCGGCACATCGGGAATCGGCCCGGACGACTCTTCGTCGGTCAGCCCGAGGTAGATCCGGCCGAGCTGCTCGGGCATCGCGAAGACGAATCGGTTCAGCTCGCCGGGAATCGGAATGGTCAGCGCCGCAGTGGGATTGCCGAAGGTCTCGGCGTCGAAGACGAGGTGGGTGCCGCGGCTGGGCCGCAGTTTCAGCGACGCGTCGATCTCCCCCGCCCACACGCCGGTGGCGTTGATGACGGCCTTCGCCGACACATCGAACGACTCGCCGCCGCGCTGATCGGTCAGGCGCACCGAGGTCCCCGTGGCGTGGGACGCCGCGGTGTAGGTCAGGATCCGAGCACCGCGCTGTGCCGCGGTCCGCGCGACGGCGGCAACAAGGCGCGCGTCGTCGATCAGTTGCCCGTCGTAGGCCAGCAGCCCGCCGTCGAGGCCGTCGCGTCGGACCACCGGCGCGAGGTCGATCGCGCGCTGGGCCGAAACCCGTTGTGAGCCGGGCAGAACCGAGCCCGGTGTGCCCGCGGTCTTGCGGAGCATGTCGCCGGCCAGGAATCCGACGCGCACCAGTGCCCGATTCGTCCGGCTCATCGACGGCAGCAACGGAACCAGTTGCGGCATGGCCCGAACCAGATGAGGGGCGTTGCGCGTCATCAGGATTCCACGTTCGACGGCGCTGCGCCGGGCGATCCCGACGTTTCCGGTCGCCAAGTATCGCAGCCCGCCGTGCACCAGCTTGGAGCTCCACCGACTGGTCCCGAAGGCCAGATCGTGCTTCTCCACCAGCGCAACTCGCAGACCCCGCGACGCGGCATCGAGCGCGATGCCGACGCCGGTGATGCCGCCACCGATCACCACCACGTCGGTGGGCGCGCCGTCGGCAAGCGCCTCCAGGTCGGCGGTCCGGCGTGCGGCGTTCAGAGCGGTCGACGTCACGCGAGGTATCCGTTCAGCGAGTGAGCCAACTCTCCAGCCAGCGCTTCGGCGTCGAGAATCGGGCGAACGATCTGGGCCGACTGAATGGTCGACTGGGCGATGAGCAGAATCATCGCCGCCATCTGACGCGGATCCCCCGCCCGCACGCTGCCGTCGCACTGGGCCGCACGCAGATCCCTGGCCAGCGCGTCGATCAGCATCTGCTGGCTGCTGCCCAGCCGTTGCGCGATGTAGACCAGCGCCAACTCCGAACGCAGCACCGCCATCACCAGGTCGTCGTCGCGCAGCCGCCCGGCCACCTCGACCACCCGCTCGACGATCGCCGCCCGACCACTGCCGCGCACCGGCGTGTCGGCCAATGTCTCGGTGATGTGGCTGGTGAGCAGGGCGGCCAGCACCGACCGGGTGTCTGGCCAGCGGCGATATACGGTCGGCCGGCTTACGCCCGCGCGCCGCGCGATCTCGGCCAGCGTCACCCGCTCGACGCCGAAATCGACAACGCAACTCGCCGCGGCGGTCAGGATGCGGTCCTGCACCGGAGCGTTACTGATTGACAGCATGTGTAATACTGTAACGCATGTCTTCCGACTTGCTACCCCCGATGAAGTGGAATGCCTGGGGCGACCCCGGCCACGCCAAGCCGCTTTCGGAGGGCATCCGCGCGTTGCTGGCCCAGGCACTGGGCGTGACGGGTTCACCCGAAGCCGAACTCGACGCCGACCAGGTGCGACTGCGGCCATCGGCCCTGACGACCGACCACCGCGACGCGCTGGCCGCCATCGTGGGCCCGGATTACTGCCGCGTTGACGGCCGCGACCGCCTGTTGCGCGCCGGCGGCAAGTCGACGCTGGACCTGTTGCGGCGCAAAAACTCCGGTGAGCAGGACGCTCCGGACGCCGTGCTGCTGCCCGACTCCGACGATGAAGTCGCCGCGATCCTGCGGTACTGCTCGCAGCACGGCATCGCCGTCGTCCCGTTCGGTGGCGGCACCAGTGTGGTCGGGGGGCTCGACCCGATCCGGGGCGGGTTCGCCGCGGCGGTGTCGCTGGATCTGCGACGCTTCGACCAGCTGCTCGACTTCGACGAGGTGTCCGGCGAGGCGCTGTTCGGTGCCGGCGTCACGGGGCCTATGGCCGAGGAACTGCTTGGCGCGCATGGCTTTTCGCTGGGGCATTTTCCGCAGAGTTTCGAGTTCGCCAGCCTGGGCGGCTTCGCCGCGACCCGCTCGTCCGGGCAGGACTCGGCGGGCTACGGCCGTTTCGACGACATGATTCGCGCGCTGCGGGTGATCACTCCCGCCGGGACGCTGGATCTCGGCCGGGCCCCGAAGTCGGCGGCCGGGCCGGATCTGCGCGAACTGGTCGTCGGGTCGGAGGGCGTCTTCGGCGTCATCACCCGGGTGCGGGTTCACGTGCACCCCACGCCGCAGGCCACCCGCTACGAGGCGTGGTCGTTCCCCGACTTCGCGACCGGCGCCGCGGCGCTGCGTGCAGTTACACAGACCGGCGCCGGGCCAACGGTGATCCGGCTGTCCGACGAGGCCGAGACCGGCGTCAACCTCGCTACCACCGAGTCGATCGGCGACAACCAGATCACCGGCGGCTGCCTGGCGATCACCGTCTTCGAGGGAACACCAGAGCATGCCGAGAGCCGGCACGCCGAAACCCGGGCACTGATGGAATCCCACGGCGCCACGTCGCTCGGCGAAGAACCCGCCAAGGCCTGGGAGCGTGGCCGTTTCGGCGCGCCCTACCTGCGCGACGCCCTGCTCGCCAACGGCGCGCTCTGCGAGACCCTCGAGACGGCCACCGACTGGTCGAATGTCCCGGCGCTCAAAGCCGCTGTCACCGAGGCACTGATCGGGGCGCTGGGCGAAACCGGCACGCCGGCGCTGGTGCTGTGCCACATTTCGCATGTGTATGCCACCGGCGCCTCGTTGTACTTCACGGTCGTCGCCGGGCAGCGTGGCAACCCGATCGAACAGTGGCGCGCCGCCAAAACCGCGGCGAGCAACGCGATCGTCGCCGCCGGCGCCACGATCACCCATCACCACGCCGTCGGCGCCGACCACCGGCCGTGGATGGCCGACGAGGTCGGTGACCTGGGCGTGCAGGTGCTCCGTGCGGTCAAGGCGACGCTGGACCCCGCGGGAATCCTCAACCCGGGCAAGCTGATCCCGTGACCGCGCCGCGACGATGCAGAGCGCAGCGATGAGAAGGAGCGGCGCCGTATGACCACGCGCCAGATTGGCCGGGTGACCGTGCTGACCAATCCGGCGTCAGGACATGGCAACGCGCCGCACGCCGCCGAGAAGGCGATCGCCCGATTGCAGCAGCGCGGCATCGACATCACCGCGATCGTCGGCAGCGACGCCGAACACGCGCGCCGGCTGCTGCACGAAGCCGTCGACAAGGGCACCGACGCACTGGTGGTCGTCGGCGGCGACGGGGTGATCGCCGACGCGTTGCAGGCACTCGCCGAAACGGACATCCCGCTCGGCATGGTCCCGGCCGGCACAGGTAACGACCATGCCCGCGAATTCGGTGTGCCGACAAAGGATCCCGTCGCCGCGGCCGACATCATCGCCGACGGCCGCATCCAGACCGTCGACCTCGGCCGGATCCGCGACAACGGCGGCGCCACCAAGTGGTTCGGCACCGTCGCGGCTGCGGGGTTCGACTCGCTCGTGACCGATCGGGCCAACCGGATGCGCTGGCCGCGTGGCCGCATGCGCTACAACCTGGCCATGCTCGCCGAGCTCTCCCAGCTGCGGCTGCTGCCCTTCAGGTTGGTGCTGGACGGCCGCGAGGAAATCATCACCGACCTCACGCTCGCGGCGTTCGGTAACACCCGAAGCTACGGCGGCGGAATGCTGGTGTGCCCCAACGCCGATCCGACCGACGGCAAACTCGACATCACCATGGTGAACTCGGCGTCGCGGACCCGGCTGATCCGCCTGTTCCCCACCGTCTACAAGGGGACCCACATCAGTCTCGATGAGGTGACCACCGCGCGGGTGACGACGGTCGACGTCGAGTCACCGGGCATCAATGCCTATGCCGACGGAGATTTCGCATGCGCGCTACCCGCCCAGATCTCGGCGGTACCGGGCGCGCTGCACGTCTTGACGGGGCTTAACCTACCCCGCGGTTGAGCCACGACACCTCGGCGCCGTCGCCACCGTCGCGGTACGCCTCCAACGCGTCGTCCCATGCCGTGCCCAGCGCCGAATCCAACTCGGCGGCCAGCGCGTCGGCGCCGGCGGCCATCATCGTGCGCAGCCGCATCTCGCCGATCATCACGTCGCCGTTGGCGCTCATCGCCCCGTTCCACAGACCCAGCTGCGGGGTGTGGCAGAACCGGTGACCGTCGACGCCGGTGCTGGGATCCTCGGTGACCTCGAACCGCAACACCGACCAGGACCGCAGCGCGTTGGCCAACCGGGCGCCGGTGCCCACCGGTCCGACCCAGTTGGTGACCGCACGCAGCTGGCCAGGCATGGCCGGCTGGGGGGTCCATTTGAGGTTGGCTTTGGAAGCCAGCGTGGACGACAACGCCCACTCGACATGCGGACATACCGCGGCGGGCGAGGCATGGACATAGACCACGCCTGTCGTCACGTCGGCGAACTGGTTCGACGCACGCATCTTGTTGCTCCTTCGGCTCCACGAGAGACGTCTTCCCCAACGACCTGGTGATTCCGACGAGCACAAATAACGATTGTGGTGTCTTGCGTGTCTATTGTGCCTTCTGAGGCCTGTGTTGCGCTAGTGCGAGTTGAATACCCTCAGCACACTGTCAGAAATGGCCGGCCAGAGCGGACGCGCCCAGTCCCCGAAATCGCGGTCGGTGAGCACCACCAGCGCCAGCTTCGCGACGGGATCTGCCCAGATCAACGTGCCTGACTGGCCGAAATGACCGAAGGTGCCCGGCGCATTGCCCGCGCCGGTCCAGTGCGGAGTTTTCGAGTCCCTGATTTCGAATCCCAGGCCCCAGTCGTTGGGTCGCTGAACCCCGTAACCGGGAAGGACGCCGTCGAGACCGGGAAATTGAACGTTGGTCGCCTCGGCGTGCAGTTGCGGTGACACCGTCGCCGGCGCGAGCAGGTCGGTGGCGAACGCCGCCAGGTCCGCGACCGTCGACATCGCGCCGTAACCGGCCGCCGGCGCTCCGCCGTCCAGCCGGGTGGCGGTCATGCCGAGCGGTTCCAGCACCGCTTCGGTGAGGTAGCGGCTGAACTCGATGCCGGAGGCCTGCTGCACGGTGTCGGCCAGCACCTCGAAGCCGTAGTTCGAGTACACGCGGCGGGTGCCGGGCCGAGTCAGCGTCTTACCGTCGAGCATCGCCAACCCCGAGGCGTGAGCCAGCAGGTGGCGCACGGTCGATCCCGGCGGGCCGGCCGGTGTATCCAATTCGACCGCGCCTTCTTCGATCGCGACCTGCGCGGCGCGCGCCACCAGAGGCTTTGTCACCGACGCCAGCGCGAACACCCGCGCGGTGTCGCCGTGGGTGGCCAGCACGCCGTCGGGTCCGACGATCGCGGCGGCCGCGTTCGGCACCGGCCAGTCGTCGAGCATGTCGAGTGCGGGCATCGCGCAGAGCCTACCGAGCGCTAGGTTGAAGGCCATGAGTCAGACAGTGCGCGGAGTGATCGCTCGGAGTAAGGGTGAGCCCGTCGAGGTGGTCGACATCGTCATTCCCGATCCCGGTCCGGGCGAGGTCGTCGTCGACATCACCGCGTGCGGGGTGTGCCACACCGACCTGACCTACCGCGAGGGCGGCATCAACGACGAGTTCCCATTCCTGCTCGGCCATGAGGCCGCGGGCTCCGTCGAGGCCGTCGGCGAGGGCGTAACCGCCGTGCAGCCAGGCGATTTCGTGATCTTGAACTGGCGTGCGGTGTGCGGGCAGTGCCGGGCCTGCAAGCGTGGACGCCCGCAACTGTGCTTCGACACCTTCAATGCCGAGCAGAAGATGACGCTGACCGACGGCACCGAGTTGACCCCCGCACTGGGCATCGGCGCGTTCGCCGACAAGACCCTGGTGCACCAGGGCCAGTGCACGAAGGTCAACCCCGAAGCCGACCCGGCGGTCGCCGGCCTGCTGGGCTGCGGGGTGATGGCCGGCATCGGCGCCGCGATCAACACCGGCGCCGTGACCCGTGACGACACCGTGGCGGTGATCGGCTGCGGTGGTGTCGGCGACGCCGCGATCGCCGGGGCGGCGCTGGTCGGCGCACGGCGGATCATCGCGGTCGACACCGACAACACCAAACTGGACTGGGCGCGCAAGTTCGGCGCCACCCACACCGTCAACGCCCGCGAACTCGATGTGGTGAAAACCGTGCAGGACCTCACCGACGGCTTCGGCGCCAACGTGGTGATCGACGCCGTCGGCCGGCCCGAAACCTGGAAGCAGGCGTTCTACGCCCGCGACCTCGCCGGAACCGTTGTGCTGGTGGGTGTTCCGACCCCCGACATGACCCTGGACATGCCGCTGGTCGACTTCTTCAGCCACGGCGGGTCGCTCAAGTCATCCTGGTATGGCGACTGCCTCCCCGAACGCGACTTCCCAACCCTGATCGACCTCTACCTGCAAGGCCGACTGCCGCTGGAGAAATTCGTCTCCGAGCGGATCGGCCTCGGCGATATCGAAGACGCTTTCCACAAGATGCACGACGGCACGGTGCTGCGCTCGGTGGTGCTGCTCTGATGGCCAACATCGAACGCATCGTCACCCACGGCACCTTCGAACTCGACGGCGGCAGTTGGGAAGTCGACAACAACATCTGGCTGGTCGGCGACGACAGCGATGTCGTGGTATTCGATGCCGCGCACACCTCGGCACCGATCATCGACGCGGTCAACGGGCGCAACGTCGTGGCGGTGGTGTGCACCCACGGCCACAACGATCACGTCACCGTTGCACCCGAACTCGGCGACGCCCTCGACGCGCCCGTGCTGTTACACGCGGGCGACGACATGCTGTGGCGGATGACGCACCCGGACAAGAACTTTCGCGCGATCTCTGATGACGAGCGGATTAGCGTCGCCGGACTAGAGTTGCACGCCCTGCACACCCCGGGACACTCGCCCGGGTCGGTGTGCTGGCACGCCCCCGACCTGACCGCGGTATTCAGCGGCGACACCTTGTTCTCCGGCGGGCCAGGCGCCACCGGGCGGTCGTTCTCCGACTTCCCGACCATCCTGGCCTCGATCTCGGGAAGACTCGGCAGCCTCCCCGGCGACACAGTCGTCTACACCGGCCACGGCGACACCACCCACATCGGCGACGAGATCGTCCACTACGACGAATGGGTCGCCCGCGGCCACTAGTCGCTGTCGAGCACCCGGCGCTTTTCGGCCTGGAATTCCTTTTCCGTCAATGCCCCGGAATCTCGCAGTGCCGCAAGCGTTTTCAACTGCTCGATCTTCACACCCTGGTTTGAGGGGACGACGGCAGGCCCGTCGACGGTCGGCGGTGCGGTCACTTGCCACGCCGGTGGCTCCATGCGTTTGGCGCGGGACCGCCGCACCGACGACGTGATCGTGCCGACCAGCCCGAAGAAGAACAAGCCCGCGAAGATGCCCAGCCAGGCATTCGAATCGCTGTCATGGCCGAAAGCCATTCGAGGACTGATGAATCCATTGACATCGCCGCTGGTCGTGATGATGTAGTCGCCCTCGACGAGAATGTCAACCACCCAGACCCGGCGGTGGATATCGTTGTTGACCGACGTTGACCCGCCGATATCTTCGGTGACTTTCGGGTCGGCGACACCCGCGGGCGGATCGATGTCCAATACGAGGTGCGGCACCGGGAGCCCGCCACCGGAGGAACTCCCGACGGTGATGGTGTGGAAGCTGACGGTGGCCTGCCCGGCGGGCAGGTGCAACTTGCCGGTGCCCGGGATTGGCACCTCGCCGTAAGCGTCGAATTTGTCCAGCACGAATGCGCCGAGAACGAGGGTCGCAACGAAGCCGATCACCGACCCGACCAGCACCAGGATGGCCACCGTGCGCGCGATCTTCGCAACCCGTCCGGTGCTCATGCAGGCAGTGTGGCAGAGATGGCGGCCGTTTGGACCTCGCGGCATCGGGTAGCCCTCGCAAAGTGCCGCAATACGGCCACTGGGAGGACGGGACAGCCATGAGCACCGAAGAGAAGGAACAGACCAGCGAGCACGACGCCTCGGAGTCGAGCGGCGAGGACGAGAAGCCGGAGCTGAGCGACGAGGGCAGGGAACAAGTCGAGCAGATGCAGCAGGCCTACGACGACGATCGGCCGACGGCCGTTCTGCCGGGCACCGACAACACCATCACCGGCGTCGCGGTCAATGAATGGCTGGACGACGACGGCAATCCGAAGTTCGGCAAGGACGAAGAGAAGAACAACGACCGCGAGGGCGACTCAGACGAGCATCAGAAGGACGCCGACTAGCGTCCACCTGGTCCGGGGAACCGGTCTCCCCGATCACCGGGGAACCGCGGACGGAACGGCCAGCGCGGACGCTCTGACGTCGTTGTCGTCGTGGTCACGGGTTCGGTTGTCGTTGTAGTGGTTGGCGTTTCGCTGGTTGTAGGCGGCGGTTGCGTCGTAGTTTCGGTGGACGACGGCGGGTTTGAGGTCGGCTCCCGGCTTGCACTGGTCTCCGACGACGATGGCGGCGACGGCGCCGGCGTGGTGCTCACACTGGGCGACGGCGTGCTGGGCGAGTTGCCCGACGTATGCCGCAGCGTGATCAACACCCCGGCGCCGATGGCCAGCACCGCAAGCGCCGTTCCGACCGCTACCACCAGCGGC
Source organism: uncultured Actinomycetota bacterium (assembly GCA_963822655.1). Taxonomy (GTDB): domain Bacteria; phylum Actinomycetota; class Actinomycetes; order Mycobacteriales; family Mycobacteriaceae; genus Mycobacterium. The sequence continues at coordinate 454,048 of CAWGIJ010000004.1, read as the reverse complement.
CGTCGATACCAAGCATCGACCCGCGCTCCGATCACGTCCGGTTCGGCGGATGCAACATCTACCCTGGCCCGTGGGCGCGACGAAGTCAGGCCGACATTGGGCGCATCGTCGTACTCGCCGGGTCGGATTGGGATAATGCCGGAATCGTCATCCGCCTCCGACCACGCCAGTGCCGGCGCGGCGGCGGGTTCCACCGGCATCTCCGAGATGGTCGTCGCATCGCTGACCGAGCCGAGCGCGGTCGGCGCCAGCGCGGTGTCGCCGTCGCCCGGCCCGCGCGTTGCCCGCAAGGCCGCACCGACCGCTGCGGTCAGGTGCGGCCGCGGCGCCGAGATGACGAGGGCGCCCGACTGCTCCGACAGAACCCTGGTCACGATCGGGATGGCGGCGCCTCCGCCGACCGACGCCACTGCCGCCAAGTCGCCGAGACGAATTCCGTTGCGCTGCAACACTTCGTGGAAGAAGCCGACGAAGCTGTCCAGCGGCTGCCGGATCGCCTCGTCGAGTTCTTCGCGGGTCAGCCCGATGTCGCCCTGGTATCCGGGCACGTCGGCGGTCAGCATGGTCGCATTCGACGACGAGAGCCGTTCCTTGGCGTTGCGGCAGGCGGTCCGCAGCTGGCTCAGCGAGCCGATCGCCGACGTCGCCGAACTGTCGAACGATCCCCCGGTGGAGAGGTTGCCGACGACGTGGGTCAGCAGCGTCTGGTCGATCCGGCTCCCGGAGAACTCGGTGTCCCGCTCGGCCGCGGTGATGGCCTGGTATCCGTTCGCGGCGTCGAGCAGGCTGACAGTGGTTCCGGATCCGCCGAAGTCGCACACGGCGACGATGCCGTTGCCCGGCACACCCGGACTGGAGTGCAGCGCGAACAGCGCCGCCGACGAGTCCGGCAGCAGAATCAGCCTGCCGCGCGACCATTCCGATACCCGACTCACCGCGACCCGCACGGAGTTGACCGCGGCTGGATCCCAGTGCGCCGGATGGGTGATGGCAACGGCGTCCGGCAGTGGGCCGCCGTCAGTGGCGGTGTAGGCCACTGCGCGCAGGGCATCGGCGATCAGGGTTTCGCTGCGATGGGTGGTGTGGTCGGCGGCCGCGATGCCGGCCGGATCACCGACCCGGTCGACGAAATCGGTGATGACCAGGCCGGGCTCGTTGAGCTTGGGGTTCTCCGACGGCACGCCCACCTCGGGTGGGCGCTGCCGGTACAACGTCAGCACCGGCTTGCGGGTCACCGCCCGGTCGGCGGTGACCCCGGCCAGGTTGGTGGCCCCGATCGAAAGGCCCAATGCGGACCGAGGGCCGTCAGCCATGTCGTCTCATCGTGCGCATTGGCACCAACTTATCGGCTTTTCCGGTTTTGCCTGGTAGCCCCCGTCGTCTAGCGGATGGTGCCGGCGCCGGCGATCAGCGGCAGGTCCAGCGCGGTGACCCAGCCAGGCGGCAGGTCGTTGACCGCCGGAACCGCGTTCAGCGCACGCAGCCCGGTGGACAGGCAACCGGCCGCGGCGGCGTCGCGCCCGGATCCGTCGGTGAACCGGAACGCGGTCTCCTGCGAAATGCTCGGCGTGCCTTCGATATCCACGCGGTAGACGTCGTCCTTGGTGCCGGCCGGCCAGTCCGGCGCGGCGTCCAGGCCGATGCGGTTGACGTGCTCGAGCTGAATCCTGGTCTCGCCCTTGTAGACACCGTTGATGGTGAAGCGGACTGCGGCGACGTTCCCCGCCGGGATAATTCCCTTGGCGGTCTTGCGTTCGTTGGGCGTCACCCACTTGTCCCACGTCGTGGTGATCTCGTCGAGCATGATGCCTGCGGCGTGGGCGATCATCGGGACGGTGCCGCCCCAGGCGAAGATCAGTACGTCGCGATTTTCCAGCATCGGGCGGAATTCGGGTTCGCGCCCGATGCCCATCTCGATTTCGTAGTCGCCCTCGTAGTTGGTGTAGTCGAGCAGTTCGGACGCGCGGACCGTGCGCACCTCCGAACAGAGACCCATCAACGTCATCGGGAACAGGTCGTTGGCGAACCCGGGGTCGATGCCGGTGGTGAAGCACGACGACTCCCCGAGTTCGCACGCTTCGGTGATCGGCTGAATCCAGTTGGGCGGGTTGAGGTGCATGGTGGGCCATACCCACGGAGTCATCGCGGTCGAGCACACGTCGATGCCCGCACGAAGGAACCGCGTCATCAACGCGATGTTGGCGTCCGCGTGTGCAGCGGTCGGTCCGTAGTGCACCAGCGCGTCGGGCTTCAGCGCGATCAGCGCATCGACGTCGTCGGTGGCGGTCACGCCGACCTTCTCGCCCAGATCGCAGATTTCGCCTACGTCCTGGCCGACTTTCTGCGGGTTGCTGACGCCGACGCCGACGAGTTCGAACTCCGGATGCTTGACGATCTCGGCGATCACCATCTTGCCGACGAAGCCGGTGCCCCACACCACAACGCGTTTAGCCATGCGGTTCACCCTAGGCGCGGCTGCGGTCGGCCCTACTCCGAAACCGGAAAGTCATCCTCTCGATCAGGCGATCGCGCAGCGTCAGCGTGTGAAGCAGCACCGCCGAGATGTGGGCGGCGATCACCGCCGTCAAAGTGTACGCGATCACCGAATGAGTCTGGCGCAGAACCCAATACAGCTGTGCATCGAAAGGCGCGATCCGCGGCAGATGGATCGCGCCGAAAACGACGATCGGGCCCCCGGCGGCGGAGAGCATCGCCCAACCGACCAGCGGCTGAAGCAGCAGCAGTCCGTACAACAGCTTCTCGGACAGCCCGACGAGTCGGCCCTCGAGTGCGCCGATCGTCGGCGGCCACGCCGGTGGGTGATGCCGCATCCGATTGACGATGCGCGCCACCATGACCAGCAGGATCAGCACGCCAATCGTCTTGTGCACCACGATCAGCTGGGCGTAGGAGCCGACAGAGTTGACCACGACGAATCCGATCGACAGCGCCGCGAACACCAAGATCGCCGTCACCCAGTGCAGCATCCTGCTCAGCACGGTGAACTGTTTCACCTCGGTCATAGCGTGTTCTCCCCGGCGCGACGGCGGTACGAGGCGGCGTACACGGCGGACCGCGCGCTCAGAAGTGGATCATCGGAGGGCTCGATACCCGTCGGCAGCACGAGCGGGTCGAAGTTGATATCGCGCGCATTGCCTTTCGCCTCGGTCGCAACCGAATCGAGCGTCAGCACACCCGCATCGACGTCGCGACGATCGGCCGGCCACGGGATGGTCGCGTCGCCGGTCGGGTCGCCGGGCGCGCCCACCGTCAACATCAGCCGCCACCGCAGCGGGCCGGCACGCAACTGCGCAACGAGCGGATTGAACAGTGCGTCGGGCCCGGACGACGGCGGCAGCGCCTGCTGCAACGGCGTCAGCGACCATCGCACCGGCGTGCGCTTACCCGATGCGTTGACGAAGTAGAAGGCGATCAACCCGCTGAAGGTGCTGTCGGCGAAGCCGGCGGTGGGCTTGTGTTGTTTGAGGATCGTCATGGCGCGGGCTGCGGGCGGGTGGGTGGCGTAGAACCGCGTCAATGCATTCGGGTCGGGCTTGCCGGTGGCGGGAACGACGGCCGTCGCGACCAGCCGGTCGTAGATGCTCTGCGGCGAAGGGTCGGGGAAGACAGGCAGATTCAGCATCGCCATCCGCCATTGCTGACTGCCGGGGAAACCGAAGGCGAGGCCAAGGCCACGCCCGCCGGCCGGCGAGTCGGCGGTGTGCGGGTTGCCGCCGGCCGCCGAGAACCGGCCGATCACCGGCGTGGGACCGGGCGCGAACACCGCCGCCGTCGACAACTCCCTACCGTTGCCGTTGCTGTCGAACCAGCCCGCGACGGAGACGCCTTTGGCGTGGTTGGTGCGATATCCGGGGTGCCGGCCGAACGCCTTGTTGAACGCGTCGAGAAACGCCTGCGGCGTCAACCGCTGTGGGCCGAGCCAGTTGAACGCGGCCAGCAACGCGGCCGTGTCGACGGCGAAGAAGGCGCCCACCGCGGCGGCTCCCCGGAGGATCTCGCGCCGACCGGGACGCGCGGTCCCCGACGGCTCGGTCGGTTCGGTCATCGAGATGAGCTCCTTCGCCGCAGCCGCACACTGGTGTCACGGCAATTCTTGGCCACCGGTTCGGCATTTCGGGAAAGACCCCGAAAACCGGCCCACGCGGCGGCCGGGCGGGACACGATGTATGACCATGACCGGCAAGTCGATTTTCGTTGCGACCCTCACTGCGTTCGTGGCCACGGTGGGCCCGGCCGGAGTGGCGCAGGCAAACCCGCCCCTTCAGGTGACCTATCAGCTGAGCGGCAGCGCCGCGTTCGCTGATTACATCTCGTATCAGACGGACACCGGGGTGGTGGGTCAGGTGCAGCAGACGCACGTGCCGCTGCCATGGAAGGGCCAGTTCACCTTCGTGGGCAACCCCGTGGCGGTGATCAGCGCGCAGAGCGCCGGCTCGATCAGCTGCTCGATCCTGGTCGACGGCAAGGTCGTCAATCAGGCGACGGCAAACGGGGCGCCGGCCCGCACCGTCTGTTCCAATTGACCGTTCGAAGGCAGGCGACGTGAGTCTTGCGACGCGCAAAAACGGCACAGCGCCACCCGATCTCGCGCTGGGCGACATCGATCTCGGCAACTGGAAATTCTGGGGGCTCGACGACGATCAGCGCGACGGCGCGTTCACCACGCTCCGCCGCGAGGCGCCGATCTCATTCTGGAGCGAGCCCGCGCAGGAGGGTTTCCAGCAGGGCGACGGGCACTGGGCGCTGACCGGACTCGACGACGTGTTCTTCGCCAGCCGCCACCCTGACATCTTCAGCTCCAGCCCCAACATCACGATCAACGACCAGACGCCGGAGGTCTCGGAGTACTTCGGCTCGATGATCGTGCTCGACGACCCGCGGCATCAGCGGCTGCGATCGATCGTCAGCCGGGCGTTCACCCCGAAAGTGGTGGCGCGCATCGAGACATCGGTGCGCGAGCGTGCCCGCAGGCTCGTCGCGGACATGGTCGCCAAGCACCCCGACGGCCACGGCGAGGCCGTCGCCGAACTGGCCGGGCCGCTGCCGCTGCAGGTCATCTGCGACATGATGGGTATCCCCGAGGAAGACCATCAGCTCGTATTCCATTGGACCAACGTCATTCTCGGCTTCGGCGACCCCGACCTGACCACCGACTTCGACGACTTCCTCAAGGTGTCGATGGACATCGGCGCCTACGCCAGCGCGCTGGCCGAAGACCGCCGCGTCAACCACCACGACGATTTGACCTCCAGCCTGGTGGAGGCCGAGGTCGACGGCGAACGGCTGACGTCGGCGGAGGTCGCCTCGTTCTTCATCCTGTTGGCGGTAGCGGGCAACGAGACCACCCGCAATGCGATCAGTCACGGGCTGGTGGCCCTGACCCGCTACCCCGAGCAGCGCGAGGCGTGGTGGGCGGACTTCGACGCCCTGTCCCACACCGCCGTCGAAGAGGTCGTGCGATGGGCCTCGCCGGTGGTCTACATGCGGCGCACGCTCACCCGCGATTTCGAGATGCACGGCACCAAGATGGCGGCTGGCGATAAGGCCACGCTGTGGTACTGCTCGGCCAATCGCGACGAGTCGAAGTTCGCCAACCCGTGGAAGTTCGACGTGACCCGCGACCCGAATCCGCATGTCGGCTTCGGCGGGGGCGGAGCGCACTTCTGCCTGGGCGCCAACCTGGCCCGCCGCGAAATCCGGGTGATGTTCGAGGAGTTGCGCCGCGAGATCCCCGACATCGTCGCGACCGACGAACCGTCGCGGTTGCTGTCGCCGTTCATCCACGGCATCAAGACGCTGCCGATCTCATGGACGCCGCGCGGATAATGTTCGGCGCCACCACGACTCCCGAGTTGCATCGCGCGCTGGACAGCGCCGCGGCCGCATTACAGCGCGAGTTCGCCGACAGTTTCGATGCCGACACGGTCCGGCGGATGGTGTTCGCGTCGTACGAAAAGCTCAGCGCCACCGCGACAATCCACGACTTCCTGCCGTTGCTCGCTCAACGCTTCGCCCGGCAGCAGTTGCAGGCTCGCGCGAAAATCACCAGCAAATCCGATGAGGAGATGCTTGTCGTGCTGTTTCTCTGCAACCACAACGCCGGGCGTTCACAGATGGCGATGGGGTTTTTCAATCACCTCGCCGGCGGCGGCGCGGTGGTGTGGTCTGGCGGGTCCGACCCGGAGGGCCGTATCAATCCGGCCGTCGTAGCCGTCATGGCCGAGCGCGGCATCGACATCTCCGGCGAATTCCCCAAGCCCTGGACGGGCGAGATCGTCCAGGCGGCCGACGTGATCGTCAGCATGGGCTGCGGTGACGCCGCGCAGCCGCCGCCGAGTTCCCGCTACGAAAAATGGGCCCTCCCTGACCCCTCGGGCAAAGACCTGTCCGAGGTGCGACCGATCCGCGACGAGATCGAGCGCCGGGTGCGCTGGCTGCTCGACGACCTCCGAATTCCGATCCGGCGCTGACCCTGCGCGCGGCGCAGGCGGCCCGGCAAGGTGAAAGTTGTCCGGTTCGTACAGCATGATGTGCTGATGTTCGGCCTCGTCGTCATCGTGGTGTTGTTCGCCATCGTCATCGTCGGCACGGTGCTGGGCCGGCGCTATCGCGTCGGCCCGCCGGTGTTGCTCATCGGTCTCGGCGGGCTGCTCGGGCTCATCCCCCAGTTCGGCCATGTGCGACTCGACGGCGAAATCGTGCTGCTGCTGTTCCTGCCGGCGATTCTCTACTGGGAAAGCCTGAACACGAGCATCCGCGAGATCCGGGCCAACATGCGCGTGATCGTGCTGCTCAGCATCGGACTGGTGATCGCCAGCGCGATCGCGGTGACGTGGACGGCGCGGGCGTTCGGCATGGAATCGCACGCCGCATCCGTGCTCGGCGCCGTGCTCTCCCCGACCGACGCCGCCGCCGTCGCCGGTCTGGCGAAGCAGTTGCCGCGCCGCACCCTGACGGTCTTGAAGGGCGAGAGCATCATCAACGACGGGACGGCGCTGGTTCTGTTCGGCGTGGCCGTGTCGGTCGCGATGGGGGGCGCGCCCGTCGGTCCGATCGACCTGACCGTCCGATTCGTGGTCTCCTACCTCGGCGGTATCGCCGCCGGCCTCGTCATCGGGAGCGCCGTGACGTTCGTCCGGACCCGGCTCGACGCACCCCAGGAGGAAGCGGCGCTGAGCCTGCTGACACCGTTCGCCGCGTTCCTGCTCGCGTACGCCTTCGACTGCAGCGGCGTGGTCGCCGTGCTGGTGTCGGCGTTGATGCTCGCCTACGCCTCGCCCCGGGTGATCCGGGCGCGATCGCGGCTGGTGTCATTCGCGTTCTGGGACATCGCGACCTTCCTGATCAACGGCGCGCTGTGGGTGTTCGTGGGCGTGCAACTGCCCAGCGCGATTCGCGGAGCCAGCCGGATCGATCACGGCATCCACCACGCCATCGCGCTGGCCATCGCGGTCACGATCGTGGTCGTCGCGACCCGACTCATCTGGGGCGAAGTCACCACGTGGCTGATCCGCACCGTGGACCGGCGGGAGGTGCAGCGCGCACGCCGGATCGACTGGCGACAGCGCATGGTGTCCGGGTGGGCCGGGTTCCGCGGGGCTGTCTCGCTGGCCGCGGCGCTGGCCGTTCCGCTGACCACCCACAGCGGTGCACCATTCCCCGACCGCAACCTGATCATCTTCGTGGTGTCCTTTGTCATCCTCACCACCGTGATCGTGCAGGGCAGCACCCTGCCCAGCATCGTCCGCTGGGCGAAGCTCCCCGAAGACGTCGCCCACGCCGACGAACTACGACTGGCCCGGTGCGCCGGCGCGCAGGCCGCGCTCGACGCGCTGCCGACGGTGGCCGCCGAACTCGGCGCAAGTGACGCGATTCAGGACCGGATGCACGCCGAGTATCAGAAGCACGCGGCGTTGGTCAGGGCCAGCGACGACGGCTCGACCCGCGACGAGGCCGAGGCCAAGAGCGACATGATCCGGCAGGTGCGCCTCGGCGTGCTCGACTACAAACGCCGGGCCATCACCGAGCTTCGCGACCAGCGCCGGATCGATGACATCGTGCTGCTCGAATTGCAGGAGTCGATGGATCTCGAAGAAGCCCGGCTGTTGGGGCCGTCGGGACCGGACTAGCCGAAAGCGTTACCGCGAAACAACTTTCGCGATGATCTGGTTGGCGATGTCGACCGCGGAGCTGCCGGGTTTTGCGCTGCAGGTGTTGACGTCGACGACGACGTTGTTCTTGACGGCGAGCGCGCGGCCACAGGCCCATCCGCCGGTCTTCGCTTCTTCCTGCGTCGACAAGGCACTCAGGTCGTCGTTGTCGGTCGACACCGGCCCGACGTCCCACTTGGTCCGCGTCTGCGTGTGGGTGTACTGGTGGCAGGCCGGCCAGCGAAGTGACGAGCCGACGAAGAACACGTGGGCCTGCTTAACGGTTTGAAAGAGCACCACCGCCTGCTCGGCGTAGTGGGTGAAGTTGTCGCCATCGTTGAGTTCCTGATCTCTGACGGCGGTGAAGCCGCTGTTCTCGTAGACCTTCGCCTGCGCCGACCCGTCGATGGCCAGGCATTCCGGCGGCTTCATGGTGGCGCTGTCGTCGGACATCTTGTCGTGCCTGCGGATCACCGCCATGCCCGAGGCCCCCATCAGCGGGTTGACCTGGGCCGGGGTCAGCAGCAGCGAATCGAGTTCGCGCTCCACCACCGGGCGCGGGATCAGCGAGTTGATGGTCGTCGTTGCGGTTTGACTGGCCTGGTTGCCGCCGCCGCATCCCGCGACGAGGGCCCCGACGCCGGCGACGCTGCAGGTGGCGACGAAACGGCGCATCTCCTCGTCCCCATCCGGTCGTAGTCCTGACCTGGTTGCGGTATGACACCCCTCGGCGTTGCCGGTCAGAACCCGCTCGGGTGACTTTACCCGGGAAAGTCCGCGGGTAACCCCAGGGCAGCAGACCAGTGTCACGTCCGCTGAGCGACCGTCAAGGACCCGACAGGGTTTGCGGAATGCGCTTGCGACGGCACGTACTTCGCCGCCCGATCTGCGGTGTTCACGGCCTGTTCAGCCGATGGTCAGTGTTAGATCGTTGACCGCACACGAGCGCCGGTTGTGCTGGTTGGATGCGTGTCGTTCAGGTGGCCAATTTCTACGGCCCCCGCTCCGGAGGCCTTCGTACTGCCGTCGATCGGCTGGGTGCGGAGTACTACTCCGCCGGCCACCAGGTGGTCCTGATTGTCCCCGGCCGTCATGCCGAACACGTGCATCTCTCCACCGGAGTTGAGCGAATCACGGTGCCCGCCAGGCTGATTCCTTTCACCGGCGGCTACCGCGCGGTGCTGCCCGGTCCGGTACGCACGCTGTTGGAAGCATTGCAGCCCGACACCCTCGAGGTGTCGGACCGACTCACGTTGCGCTCGCTGGGCCACTGGGGCCGCGATCACGGCGCGACGACGGTGATGATCTCTCACGAACGGCTGGATCGCCTTGCGGGACAACTACTCCCGCGCCGCGCCGCGCGCCGGTTCGCCGACTTCGCCAACCGACGCACCGCCGCCGACTACGACACCGTGGTGTGCACGACGGGGTTTGCCCGCGAGGAGTTCGACCGCATTGGCGCGACCAACACCGTGACCATTCCGCTTGGTGTAGACCTCGAGACGTTCCACCCAGCGCGGCGCTCGCCGCAGGTGCGGCAGCGCTGGGCCAAGCCGGGCGAGATCCTGCTGGTGCACTGCGGCCGGCTGTCGGTGGAGAAGCGGGCCGACCGCAGCATCGACGCAGTGGCCGCTCTCTGCGACGCCGGTATTGAGGCCAGGCTGCTTGTGGTGGGCGACGGGCCGCTGCGGGCCAGGTTGCAGCGGCAGGCCGCGAAGCTGCCGATCGACTTCACCGGCTTCGTCTCCGACAGGCATAGTGTCGCCGAACTGCTGGCCACCGCCGACGTCGCGCTCGCACCCGGGCCGCATGAGACGTTCGGGCTGGCCGCGCTCGAGTCGCTGGCCTGCGGCACGCCGGCGGTCGTGTCACGCACCTCGGCGCTGGGCGAAATCATCACCCCCGACTGCGGAGCGCTCGCCGACAACAACCCGGAGGCCATCGCCGAAGCCGTCACCGCGGTCGTCCGCCGCCCCGAGCAACATCGCCGCGCCAGCGCACGGCAGCGCGCCGAGATGTTCACCTGGCAGCGGGCCGCCGTCGGCATGCTGAGCACGCTCGGGGCCGCCTCGCTCGACGACGACCCCGGCGACTCTCAGCACACCGCCTAGCTGGATTGGGCCGGGCCCACCTGGCCGGTCAGCGGGTTGACCTGAACGGTCATCGGCCCGCCCGGGGCGTGCCTACCTTGTTGTGCCGCGTTACGCTGCTGCGCCGCCGCGATCGCGTTGACCACGGGGTTGTTCTTCGCCATCTCGCGGCGGTCTTCTTCGGACAGCTCGTAGAACGACCACAAGCCCCAGGCGGAAGGACGGACGTAAATCGTCACTTTCTGATGCCGGCGCTTATTGGCTGTCAGGACCGCCGGAACAGCCACGACCCGGTCGAGGGTGGCCGAACTGACCAGCTCTTGAGCGATCTTGTCCACGTCCGCCCCATCTTGGAGTTCGTAGACCAACGACTGGTGGGGCGTGTGATGTGGGCCCTGGAGGGCCATGAACCACGCCATCCGCGTCTCCTTCGCTCGTGATTGTCAGCGCAACTGTAGAGGACACGCGAAAGCCGCAGTACCGATTGGCATTGCGGCCTGGGCTAATTCGTGTCGGGGAAAGCTACCTGCGCGGCCGGTGCGCCGCGGGCGACCACGACCGGCATCGAGGTCGAGGAGTTGGTCTGCAGGATCGTCTGCACCACCTCGATGAGATCTTCGACGGGCATCAGCTTGCCGGGCATGCACCCGCCGGACACCCACAGCGGGTAGGCCTTCATCGCCAGGTCCATGTCCCAGCCGGCGTTCATGCCCGTCGCCGCATCGCCTTCGCCGCCGGCGCACTCGCCGACAATGAGGGACGTGAAGCCGACGTCGGGGTGCTCGGCCCGCCAGGCTTCGACAAGTCGTTCCAGCGCGGCTTTGCTGACGCCGTAGGCGCCGAGGCCGGGCCACGGCGGCCCGAAGCCGCCGGCGTCCGAGGAGAGATATACCGCCTTGCCCGCCGAGGAGGTCAGGTGTGGGATGGCCGCCGCGGTCGCCAGCGACGCGCCGATCACATTGGTGTCGAAGATGCGCCGCCAGGTGTCGGCGCCGGTGTCGACCATGCGCACCAGCGGGCTGATCGCCGGCGTGTAGATGAGGTTGTCGATGCCGCCCATGGACTCGGCTGCCCGGTCGAAGGCTGACCGGCACGACCGTTCGTCGACCACGTCACATTCGATGGCGATCGCGTCCGAGCCGGCCTCTTCGGCCGCCGCCTCGATGCGCTCCCGACGCCGCGCAAGCAGCGCGACCTGTCCGCCGCGCTGAGCCAGACCGACACCGATACAGCGCCCGAGCCCACTCGACGCCCCGATGACCACTGTCCGTGACATTTTCGACCTTTCTTGTAACGTTCCCGGCTGCTGCCACAGCGTATCCGCAGCCGCTCTGACCTTCCATACTCGTGTTGATTTCCGAGTCTTCAGACGAGGGGTCCGGGTAGTTGGCCGCAACTGGCTTTGTGAGTTTAGACACGTTTGTATTGGGTTAATCGGCGACCAACAGCAGACGATTCGGTGCGCTCTCGGCACCGGAAATGGGGCACACAGCATGACCACGATGGCGATAGAGATCAGCAGGGACGAGCGTGACTACGACAGTTGGCTCACCACCCTGACGCAGGCATCCGAGCGTCTCGACGTCCTGCAGACGGTCGTCAACGAACTGCGCGACCTGTGCGAGGTCGAAGACGTGGTGCAGAGCCACGAGGTCATGGAAGTCCTGCAAAGGCACGGCGCAACCACCTAGTCACGTCACGCCGTACCGTGGGCTAGATGAAGTATCTCGACGTCGACGGTATCGGTAGCGTCAGCCGGATTGGGCTGGGCACCTGGCAGTTCGGGTCCCGCGAATGGGGCTACGGCGACGACTATGCCTCCGGTCCTGCTCGCGACATCGTCCGTCGCGCAAGGTCTTTGGGCGTGACGTTCTTCGACACCGCCGAGGTGTACGGGCTCGGCAAGAGCGAGCGGATCCTCGGCGAGGCGCTCGGCGACGAGCGCGATCAGGTCGCGGTGGCCAGCAAGATCTTTCCGGTGGCGCCGTTCCCGGCCGTGGTGAAACAACGCGAGCGCGCCAGCGCGCGCCGTTTGCAGTTGGACCGGATTCCGCTGTATCAGATCCACCAGCCCAACCCGGTGGTCCCCGATTCGGTGATCATGCCCGGGATGCGCGATCTGCTCGACAGCGGCGCGATCGGCGCCGCCGGTGTCTCGAACTACTCGCTGGCCCGATGGAAGCAAGCGGATGCCGCGCTCGGGCGGCCGGTGATCAGCAACCAGGTGCACTTCTCGCTGGCCCACCCGCAGGCGCTGAAGGGTCTGGTGCCGTTCGCTGAGCAGGAGAACCGCGTGGTGATCGCATACAGCCCACTGGCCCAGGGACTCCTGGGCGGCAAGTACGGCGTGGACAATCGCCCCGGCGGCGTCCGCGCGGCGAACCGCCTGTTCGGCACCGAGAATCTGCGCCGCATCGAGCCCCTGCTGCAGACGCTGCGCGACGTCGCGAAAGACGTCGACGCCAAGCCTGCTCAGGTGGCGCTGGCCTGGCTGATTCAACTGCCGGGCGTCGTTGCCATCCCGGGCGCGTCGAGCGTCGAGCAACTCGAATTCAACGTCGCCGCAGCCGATATCGAGCTCAGCGCGGAGTCGCACGCGGCGCTGACAGAGGCGGCCCGCAACTTTAGGCCGGTATCCGCCAGACGCTTTCTCGCCGACTCGATCCGGGAACGGCTACATCTCGGCTAGTCGAGGCTCACCAGGTGGTCGATCGAATCGATCGGCAGTTCACCGTCGACGTACGCCGTTACGGTCATGGCGCGCAAGTTGATCGACCCCGAGTGGTTGTCCAGGAACGCGGTGTCGGCGGCGTCGCGTCCGGTCGCGATCCGCACCATCGACTGCCGCGGTGCCAGGCACGTCGCATCGACGACCCGCCACTCCCCGTCCACGTACGCCTCGGCCACCGCGTGGAAGTCCATCGGGTCGCACCCCGGCGCGTAGACCGCCGCCATCCGGGCCGGCACATTGACCGCGCGCAGCAACGCGATCACCAGGTGGGCGTAGTCGCGGCACACACCGGCGCCCGCGAGCAGCGTGTCGGCAGCGCCGTCGATCGGATCGCTGGAACCCGGAACGTAATCCAGGCGGGTGCCCACCCACGACGACACTCTTTCGAGCAGCGTCGCAGAGTCGGCGTATCGTCCGAACTCGGTCGCCGCGAAGCCGAAGAATTTATCGCACTCGGCGTAGCGACTCGGGCGCAGATAGGTCGTGATGTCGATGTCGCGCACCGGCGACGGCGCGGCCTCGCCGATGACGGTGGCCTGATACGACAGGCTCACCTCGCCCTCACCGACATCGACCGAATGAATCCGGGTGTCGTGTGAGCCGAGGATCTCGCGGGGCTGAAGTTGCTTGCCGTTGAACATGATTGCCAACGACTCACGGACCTCTAGTCCCGGCAGCCGGGCGACGGCGATCTGAAACTCCAGCGTCGTGGGAGCCAGGATCTCGACGTCGATCTGGGCGCCGACTTCCCGGTTGGCAATCGTGGTCGCCAACGCCTCGCTTCCGTCGTCGGGTTGCCGCCATGAGGGCATGGGTGTACCGCCCTTTCGTTGTCGCAAGCATTGCGCGCCGAGACAATGGGCTGCCCTCGACCGATGTCCCCACGAACTGTTTCGCATTCGCCATCGGCTGCGGACTCAACCAGGGCACAGACTTCGAGACCAGAGTATAGGGCGACCAGATTTACTGCCTCAGAGGATGTAGAGCATTTCCTGGTAGGTGGGCAGCGGCCACAGGTCGTCGGCAACGAGCGATTCCAGCTCGTCGGCGGCGGTCCGGATCATCTCCATCGCGGGCAACAGCTTTTCCTGCGCATGCTTGGCCTCATCCGCTGCCGAGTGCGCGGAGTGGTCGGCCAAGGCCGCCTTCAGTTCGGCCAGTCCGGACTCGAGTTCGGAGAGGCATCCCGAAACCGATTCCAGCGCAGTCATACTGGGCGGCACACCGGCAGCCTTCAACGCCAACACGTTTTGAGCGAGCTCGGTCTGGTACCGGACCGCGGCCGGCAGGATGACGGTGGTGCCGATCTCCAACGCGAGCTTGGCCTCGACCGCGACGGTCAGCGCGTACTGCTCCAAGCGGACCTCGTAGCGGCTGTGCAGCTCCCGCTCGTTGAACACGCCATACTTTTCGAAGAGCTCGATCGCATCCGGTTTGATCAGCTCGGGAATGGCGTCCAATGTCGTTTTGAGGTTCGGAAGGCCGCGTTCCGCCGCCTCGATCTGCCAGTTGTCCGAGTAGCCGTCGCCGTTGAACACCACCGCTCCGTGCTCGGTGATGACCTCGGTGAGCAGCGTCTGCACCGCGGTATCGAACTCGGTGCCGCCTTCGACAGCCTTCTCCAGCTTGGTGGCAAGGTAATCCAACGAGTCAGCCATGATCGTGTTGAGCACGATCAACGGCACGGCGACCGTCTGCCCCGAGCCGGGCGCCCGGAATTCAAACCTGTTGCCGGTGAACGCGAACGGACTGGTGCGGTTGCGGTCACCCGGGTCGGTCGGCAGCGGAGGCAGCGTGTCGACACCGATGATCATGGTGCCCTTGCCCTTTGACGATGTCGCCGCGCCCTTGGCGATCTGCTCGAACACGTCGGCGAGTTGTTCACCGAGGAAGATCGAGATGATCGCCGGCGGCGCCTCGTTCGCGCCGAGCCGGTGGTCGTTGGTGGCGGAGGCGACCGAAACGCGCAGCAGGCCGGAGAACTTGTGCACCGCGCGGATCACCGCCGCGCAGAAGACCAGGAACTGTGCGTTCTCGTGCGGTGTGTCGCCGGGAACCAGCAGCGAACCGAGCTCGGAGTTGCCCAGCGAGAAGTTGACGTGCTTACCCGAGCCGTTGACGCCGGCGAACGGCTTCTCATGGAACAGACACTCCATACCGTGCTTTTTGGCGATGTTCTTGAACACCGTCATCAACAGCTGCTGGTGGTCGGAGGCGATGTTGGCCCGCTCGAACATCGGCGCGATCTCGAACTGACCGGGGGCCACCTCGTTATGCCGGGTCTTGGCCGGGATGCCGAGCTTGAACAGCTCGCGCTCGGTGTCCATCATGAAGCCCAGCACGCGCTCGGGGACGGCACCGAAGTAGTGGTCGTCGAACTCCTGGCCCTTGGGCGGCTTGGCGCCGAACAGGGTGCGGCCCGCGTTGACGAGGTCCGGGCGGGCCAGGAAGAAGTGCCGATCGACCAGGAAATACTCCTGCTCCGGGCCGCAGAACGAGACGACGTGGTTGAGGTCCTTGTGACCGAACATCTTCAGGATGCGCTCGGCGTGCACACCCATGGCCTGCTGGCTGCGCAGCAGCGGCGTCTTGTAATCCAGCGCCTCACCGGTCATCGAGACGAAAACCGTTGGGATGCAGAGAGTGTTGCCGTTCGGGTTCTCAAGGATGTACGCCGGGCTGGTGGCGTCCCAGCCGGTGTAACCGCGCGCCTCGAACGTGCTGCGTAGTCCGCCGGACGGGAAGCTCGAAGCATCGGGCTCGCCCTGGATCAAGGTCTTGCCGGCGAACTCGGCGAGCGTCGTTCCGTCGCCGACCGGATCCAGGAAGCTGTCGTGCTTTTCGGCGGTGAAGCCGGTCATCGGGTAGAAGACATGGGCGTAGTGGGTGGCGCCTTTTTCCAGTGCCCAGTCCTTCATGGCCACCGCGACCGCGTCGGCCACATCGGGATCGAGCTTGGCGCCCTTGTCGATTGTCGCGATCACAGACTTGTAGGTCGCCTTGGGCAGCCGCGCCTGCATCTCCGCTTTGGTGAAAACGTTCGCCCCGAAGATCTCGCCCGGTTCTTCGCCCGGGTCGAAACTGATTGCGGGAGGCACGTACGCCTCGACGTTGGTGATTGCCTGCAGGCGTACAGCATTGCCGCTCAATTGATTCCCTATCGCCAGATTGGTCAGCTAGATGTGCGGCTGACATTAGGGACGATCGGTTCCGGGAATGTTACGTCGCTGTCAAACTCTGATGGCAGCGACGTCGTTCGCCGTCACGGTGGTGTTGCGGGTGGCGGCTACCGCTTGAAGCGGCCGGCGAATCCGCGTAGCGGCAGGTCAGCGCTCGTCATCAGGCCCGGGGGGGCCGCGACGACGCCGGCGATGGCGGCCAACGCAGGCATGCCCGTCACGGTCATCCCGATGGACGCGAAGTTCGCTGGGTTGGACAGGTCGACGCCGGGCTTCGGGAAGATCATGTGCTTGTTGTAAACGCACGGATCTCCCATGATCTGGGTGATGTAGCAGCCCTTGATGTGCCAGCTGGGGTCGGTGTGCGGTGTCATCTGCCACTCGAGGTGCGTCTCAACGCGCGGAACGCCGTCAACCATGCCCTGGTATTTGATGTAATTGCCGCCCAACGATCCCTTCGGCAGCGTGTACCAGCCGAGGTCCACGTCTTTGGTGCAGGCGCCGAGTTCGTAGCTGAATTTCACCTCGTCCAATGTGAGGTCGAAGCAGTCGGCCATCATCAGCACGCTGTCCGCGAACACCCGGGTGTATTTCTCGAGCTTGCCCGGGATTTCGGGGTCATCGACGGGCAGTCCGTAGCCGACTTCGATCCAGGTGTCCTTGGAGTGGTGGCACGAGACATCGACCGACTCGATGGTGGTGACGTTTTCGATTTCGGCGACGTCGGCCGAACACACCACGCCGAGAATCTGATTCAGCCCTGGGTTCATCCCGGTGCCGTAGAACGTCGAACCACCCTTCTCGCATGCCTCTTGCAGCAGCTGGCTCACCGGCTTGCCGGAGGGATGCGGGTGGTTGGTGTCGCGGTGCCAGCCGGTGATCCAGTCGGCGGTGGTGACGACGTTGATCCCTGCCTCAAGCACTGTGGCGTAGAGGTCCTCGTCGGGGAACACACCATGGAAGGTCAGGACGTCAGGTTTCGCCGCGATGATTTCCTCGACGCTGCCGGTCGCCTTGATGCCGTTGGGTGCGATCCCGGCCAGCTCGCCGGTGTCCTTGCCGATCTTGTCAGGCGAATAGCAGTGCACGCCAATCAGTTCCAGGTCCGATCGCAGCGCGATGCGTTTGATCATCTCCGAACCGACATTGCCGGTGGCGACTTGGAACACACGCAGCGGTGCAGTCATGCGATTCAGCCTTTCTGGGATGCGGCGTAGACCTCGGCGGCGCTGCCACCGATGCCGTCGGGATAGAACTGTTTGGCCCACGTGCGGATCGCGGTGAAGCCCTCGTACTCGGCGGGGGCCAACGCGGGCGGGTCCGAATAGCGTTGGTGCTGCCAGATTTCGACGTCCTGCTCGAACTGGCGGATCACTTCTTGACCGAACTCACGGGCCTTGGTTTCGGCGCGCTCCGAATCCTTGCCGGGCGTGCGGCCGATGTGGACCATGAATCGGATGTCGGAGGTGGACTCGTCCACCGGGGTGATCGCCGAGATCGTGCGGTTGTCGATCATGCCGTAGCTCTTGGTGACCGCGATGCCGAGTCCGCCGTTGATGGCTTCGACGCGGCTGTCGATGTCTTCGATCTTCTGGTTGTCGTCGCCTTCAAAGGTGATGGTGAAGTCGACGAAGGAAACCGGCGCGGCGAAGTCGTGGCGGGTGAAGACGGGAACGATCGGTGTGTTGTGCACGTACTTGAAATGCGCGAAATCCACGCCGTTTTCGAGCACATACTGCGGATGCATCTCGCGGCGTTCGCGGTACAGCCGCTGCTGCGGGTAGTAGTCGGCCGCGCTGCGGCCGTCGTCGAAGTCGGCGAAGATGTCCGGCGCCTCGAAGTACGGTTCACGGCCTTGCACGTCGTGCCAGATATAGACCGACTCGTTGCGCTCCACCACCGGGTAGGTCTTGATGCGCCGCCCACGGTTCGGGCGGTCCTGATACGGGATGCAGACGTTGCGACCCTCGTGACTCCAC
This sequence comes from uncultured Actinomycetota bacterium, assembly GCA_963822655.1. Classification (GTDB taxonomy): domain Bacteria; phylum Actinomycetota; class Actinomycetes; order Mycobacteriales; family Mycobacteriaceae; genus Mycobacterium. The sequence continues at coordinate 435,898 of CAWGIJ010000004.1, read as the reverse complement.
TGCCAACCGTGAAACGGGCACTGCAGAATCTCGCCGACGACCTTGCCACCGAACCCGAGGTGCGCGCCGAGGTGTTCGCAGTAGGCGTTCATCACAGTGAGGGCGCCGGACTCGGCCCGCCACGCAACCATCTCCTGGCCGAAGTACGTCATCTTGTGGACGTCGCCGACGGAGATCTCATCGGACCAGGCGACCTGGAACCAGCCGGTCGGCTTCATTGACAGTGGCGGTTTGGCCATGTCCCGGATAGTAGCGAGCCTCGAGGAAAATTCATAGGGGGCACTATGAAACTCTCGAAAAGCGGCTACCATCCAGGTCATGGCCCCCGCGGACGTCCATCACCGGCGCAGCAACAAGCGCGGCCTCGCGACCCGCGAGGCCATGCTGGACGCGGCGGTGCGCTCGTTGGCCTCCGGCGATCCGGGCGCGGTGTCGGCCAGTCGCATCGCGAAGGAGAGTGGCGCAACGTGGGGTGCGGTGCAGTATCAATTCGGCGACGTCGACGGCTTCTGGGCCGCGGTGCTGCATCGCACCGCGGAGAAGCGTGACGCGACGATGTCCGCGTTCACCAGCGCCGAACCCGACGCACCGCTGCGTGAGCGGGTCGCTGCGATCATCGACACGCTGTATCACGGCCTGGCGTCCCAAGATTCGCGTGCGATCGAGAATCTACGGGCCGCCCTCCCCCGCGAGCCCGACGAGTTGGAGCGGCAGTTCCCGCGCACGGCGGCCGAGTTGTTCTCGTGGGGCAAGAGCTGGCAGGAAACGTGCCGGCGCGCGTTCGCGGGGCTGGGCGTCGACCCGCAACGTGTGCGCGAAGTGGCCGCGCTGATCCCCGGCGCGATGCGCGGCTTGGTCTCCGAGCGACAACTCGGCTCGTACGCCGACCTCGACGAGGCGCGCCGCGGGTTAACCAACGCGCTGGCAAGCTATTTGGAGCCTAAGTGACCCACTCGGGCTGCTGCTCGGTCTCGACGGCGGAGAAGTCCTTGTGCGCCAACCCCGCCGTGCAGCCGCCGTCGACGACGAACTCCGAACCTGTCGAGTAGCTGGACTCGTCGCTGGCCAGGTAGATCACCAGGTTCGACACCTCCCGGGGATCGGCGGCGCGACCCAGCGCGGTGGTGAACAAATCGTCGGGCACCCAGTCGGTCATCGGCGTCTTGATCAGTCCCGGGTGGATCGAGTTGACCCGAATTCCGCTGGGGCCCAACTCAAGCGCAGTCGACTTCGTCAAGCCGCGCACGGCGAACTTGCTGGCGGTGTAGCCATGGCAGGCGATCGTGCCGGCCATACCCTCGATGGACGAGATGTTGATGATCGAGCCGCGACCTACCGCCTTCATCGGCGGGACCACGGCCCGGATGCCGAGGAAGACGCCCGTCAGGTTGACGTCGAGGATGCGGTGCCACTCCGAGAGCTCGTAATCCTCGATGAGTCCCACATTGATGATGCCGGCGTTGTTCACCAGGATGTCGACGCCGCCGAACTCGTCGACCGCGGTGGCGACTACGCGCTGCCAGTCGTCGGGTTGGGTGACGTCGAGGTGCACGTAACGTGTATCTGCCCCAACATCTTTGGCGACCGCCTCGCCTTCGGCGTCCAGGATATCGCCGAAGACCACCCTGGCACCCTCCTCCACCAACGCCCGAACGTGGGACGCACCCATCCCGCGTGCGCCGCCGCTGACCACGGCCACCTTGCCCGCCAACCGATGTGCCATCCGTCGCCTCCTGATTCAGACCCCGTCGAACGGGTCCTCTGGGAAGCGCCTCGCTACCCACTGGTCCAAGGTATTTTGCCCTGACAGTGGCCGATTTTTCTACGGACTGGCAGATCTCAGCATCGACTGCCGAGCAAGCGCGAGGTCACTCGGTAAACTACTGGCCCGAGCGAAATTCCTCCTCAACCTTCTTCCCGACATCGGGATCGACATTGCGCCAGTATTCGAATGCCCGCGACAGCACCGGCTCTTTGACGCCCTTCGACAGATGCCCAGCGATGTTGTGCACCAATCGGTCTCGCGCGTCGTCGTCGAGCACCTCCCGCACCAGGGTGCCGGCTTGTCCCCAGTCGTCGTCCTCGGGCCGCAGCGTGTACGCGGCGCGAATCAGTTCGCCGTCGGCCTGCCAGCGGATCTCGGAAGCACGGGCCGGGTCGGCATGGGGCCCGCCGTAGGAATTCGGCGCATAAACCGGATCGGTGACATTCTTGATCCGCATCGCACCGTCTTTGGAGTAGCTGTTCACCTCCACGTGCGGCGAGTTGACCGGAATCTGCTTGTAGTTCGTCCCTAACCGGGCGCGGTGCGCGTCCGCATAGGAGAACCCTCGGGCCAGCAGCATCTTGTCCGGGCTCAACCCCGTTCCGGGAACGAGGTTGTTTGGCTCGAACGCGGCCTGCTCGATCTCGGTGTGGTAGTCAGTGACGTTGCGGTCGAGCGTCAGCTTGCCGACATCGATCAGCGGATAGTCGCTGTGCGGCCAGACTTTGGTCAGGTCGAACGGGTTGAACCGATACGACTTGGCCTCCTCGAACGGCATGATCTGCATCTTCAGCGTCCAACTCGGGAAGTTGCCGCCCTCGATCGCGTCGTAGAGGTCGCGCTGGTGGTAGTCGCCGTCCTCGCCGGCGAGCTGGTCACCCTCCTCCTGAGTGAGGAAGTCGATTCCTTGGTCGCTGATGAAGTGATACTTCACCCAGAAGATCTCATCGCTCGCATTTATCCAGCTGTAGGTGTGGCTGCTGTAGCCATTCATCTGCCGCCAACTCTTCGGGATACCGCGATCACCCATCAGCCACGTCACCTGATGCGCCGACTCCGGCGTCAGCGTCCAGAAGTCCCACTGCATGTTGTTGTCACGCAAATTGGTTGCCTGCATGCGCTTTTGGCTGCGGATGAAGTGCTGGAACTTCATCGGGTCGCGAATGAAGAACACGGGCGTGTTGTTGCCGACCATGTCCCAGTTGCCCTCGGACGTGTAGAACTTCAGCGAAAATCCGCGCGGGTCGCGCCAGGTGTCTGGGCTGCCTCGCTCGCCGGCGACCGTGGAGAAGCGGATAAGCGTGTCGGTCTTGGTGCCCGGCTGGAACACCGCGGCTTTGGTGTATTTGCTGACGTCGTTGGTCACCTCGAAGTGACCGAAGGCGCCGCCGCCTTTGGCATGCGGCTGGCGTTCCGGGATTCGCTCCCGGTTGAACTGCGCCATCTGCTCGATCAGGTAGTGGTCTTGCAGCAGGATCGGGCCGTCGGGCCCGACGGTCAGCGACTGTTTGTCGCTGGGTGCGGGGGCGCCGCCGTCGGTGGTCGTGTATCGCTCAGTCATATGAAGTACCTCCTCGTGAGACCGGCCGCTCCCGTGGGCTGCAGGGCGCCGTCCGGTATAGGTACCCGGAACCGGCGAGAAGTAGCCGTGCCTACGCCGATCCACCGATGTTCGTTCGCCGCGGACGGTGGAGTGCATGCCGGAGGGACACCGCGCGGGCAGGAAACGCAAGAACGAGCAGCCCTGGGTGTCGGGGCGGGCGGGTCGACCCTGTTTGCGTTGCGGCACAGCGGTTCAGGTGGTTCCCGAAGTCTCCAACGGCCCGGAGCGACGACGGAACTGGTGGTGCCCAAGCCGCCAGCCGGGCCGCTGCGGCCCGGTCCGACAATCGGCCAAAAGTAGCCGCTGCACGGCGCGCCGCGTCCACGTTCTGCGATCCGGATCCGGCAGCAGTAGCCTCGATAACAGCGACTCGGCTAGACGGGAGCCACCACCCATGGCGGCGAATTTTTGGATCGAAGAAGATGTTTGCGACATGTGTGGCGGCCCGGTCGACGTGTTGGTTAAACGGGACTTCGCCAAAGGTGGGCGCCCACTGCCACCGATTGCTGAGTCAGCAACCTGTCGGCGCGGCTGCCTGGGCGAGGTACTGCCCCCGGCGCGGATGACCAAGCGCCGCGCCTAGGGACGACGCCTGCGAGACCACACTTTTCCCGTCCGCGTCGCCGGGCTACCCGAGCTTTCGCGCCAGGAAGTCGTAGATCAGCGGGAAGACCTCGTCGGGGCGGTCTTCAAGGAGGAAGTGTCCGCTGTCGAAGAGGTGGAATTCGACGTCCTGTACGTCGCGCTTGTACGGGTGGGCGCCATCGGCCGGGAAGATCACATCGTTTGCGCCCCAAACGACCAGCGTGGGCGGTTGCTTGTCCCGTAGCCACTGTTGGACCGCAGGATAGAGCGCGGGATTGGTCCCGTAGTCCAGAAAGTAATCGAGCTGGATCTCGTCATTGCCGGGACGGTCCAACAGCGCCTGATCGATCACCCAGTTGTCGGGTGAGATGCGCGCCGGGTTGGCCATACCGTCGGTGTACTGGAACTTCGTCAAATCCGCGGTGACAAGCTTGCGCAGGGCATCCCGGTTCTCGGCGCTCGGGTCGGCCCAGTATCGCTTGATCTGCGCCCAGAAGTCGTTGTCCAGGCCCTCGTCGTAGGCGTTGCCGTTTTGCACGACGAGGGCGGTTATTGCCTCGGGGTCGGCGAGTGCGAGCCGCCACGCGGTCGGAGCCCCGTAATCGAAGACGTTCACCGCATACTTGGTGACGCCGAGCCTGGCCAACAGCTTCTGCACGAGTTGAGCGGCCGAGTCGAACGTGTAGGGGAACTCCGTGTGGTCAGGTGCCGCGCTTTGCCCATATCCCGGCAGGTCCGGGGCAATGACGTGGAAACGATCCGCCAGATACGGCATCAGGTTCCTGAACATATGCGATGACGTCGGGAAACCGTGCAGCAGAAGCACGACCGGGGCGTCTGCCGGCCCGGCCTCGCGATAGAACATCTCGAATCCGTCGAGGTCCTCGACCTTGTAGTGCACAGCGGGAACAGTTGGCGGGGTGGCCATGGCGGCTCTCCTTCTCAAACATTGTGACAGCGTGCGATCGACCATACCTACCTCAAGGTATGTTAGCAACCCTAGAGGTAGGTATGTTTGCTGATATCATTCGTGCGTGGATAGCAGACAGAAGATCGTCGACTCGGCGAAGCGGATGTTCTGGCATCACGGTTACTCGACAACCAGCCCGCGGCAGGTGATGGCCGACTCCGGCGTGAATCAGGGCAGCTTTTATCACCACTTCCCCACCAAGTCCGAGCTTGGCCGGGAGGTCGTCGAAGCCAACGGTCGCGACGTCTTGGACGCGGTGCGGGCGGCTATGGACGACCAACCGACCGGGCGTGACCGGTTAGCCGCGTTCCTCGGGTCGGCGAGCGAGGCGCTCGACGGCTGCCGGGTCGGCGGCTTCGCGTATGACGCAGGATTTTTGGCTGAAGCGTCGCTTCGGGAAAGTCTCGGATCCGTCTTTACGAAGCTGGAAGCCTTGGTGACAGAGGCGGTAAGAGCAGGCCAGCAGGATGGCTCCCTACTTCCCCAGCTGGATCCGAAGAAGACCGCCGCCGCCCTGATCGCGGTGATCGAAGGGGCGTTCGTGACCGCGCGGGCCACCGGACGGCAAAATACCGCTGATGACGCGACGGCCGGCGCCTTGGCATTACTCGCTACGCCGTAGCTTCCGCTGCGCTACAAGGTGTTTGGGCCACTCAGGCGGCTTGAGCTTGAGTGACCGTCACGCTTCGGAAGTGCTCGATGCCGTCTTCATCCGTCAAGTCCCGAACAACCTCGGCCAGTTTGGTCCGCACGTCAGTCGGTGACGAGTACTGCGTGATCGCACGCGCACCGTCGTCGAACTCGATAGTCACTAGGTAGTTGCTCACTGCGAGCCTCCTGATGCTGGTGTGGTTGGCTCAACGCTAAACCGACAGCATCGCTGAGCCCTTTGATCCAGCTGTGAACTCGCTGTAGGTTCGGCTGACACGCGCGACGGGCCGCGCTTGCCCGGCACGCGTGGCATCGTCCAGATATGCTGCGACACAGTACTTTTCAGTCTTGCGCGGGCATAATTTCCGCTGACATACTTGATCAGTATGTCGAACATATGTTCTAATGATCGCTGTCCATCAGCGCCCGATACTCCAGAGGAGAACGCTTCAATGATGACCGCAAACACCTTGGCGATGGAAGCGTCACACGCCGACACTGACATTTCCGATGACTGGGATTCTGTCGTCGAGCGCAACTCCGCTTCCAGTGAGCCGACCCCCGAGCAGCCTGACGCTGCAGCATCTGTCGACGTAAGGCCGCGAAAAGCCCCGGCCAAGAAGACGGTCGGCAAGAAAGCCAAGACCCTCGAGCTGACTCTGACCGTGACCGGCACCGCCGACGGCGAATGGCATGCGGAGCTCAAGCAGGGCAGCAGCTACCTGGCGCGCGACCTCGCCGTCGCGGCCGCCGCCGTATCCCGGGCCGCGAAGGAGTTGCACGAGGATCTCGCCAACCCGATCGACCAGGTCATCGAGGAGGCACGCTCGCAGCAGGCCGCCAAGGTCGCCGCCCTCGAGGCCGAATTGGACGCGGCTCGCAAAGCTCTCGCCGACCTGGACTGAGCGCGCCAAACTGCCAGCGTGTTGTTAGGTGTACCGACGCTTGCCGGCATGAAACTGCTGTCACACTGATGAGCATGCGCATGGCCGATGCCGACGACATGGTCGCCGTTGACGTGTTCAACGCCGCCCAGGTCACCGGTGAGCCGGTCACCATGACGCTCGTTCGACGTGTGATCGACGACCTGCTGACCCATGCGCCTGAGTGCGGATGCGGACACTGCGAGGCCGCGACCACCGCGCGGCCGGACGACGTGTGGCACATCGCGTCGAGTTGGCGCGATGCAGTCGCCGCCGACAAGCTCCGAGCCGTGCGTTAACGACGAACCGTCGAAGTGGGGCGGGCGGGGCTCGAACCCGCGACCAACGGATTATGAGTCCGCGGCTCTAACCGACTGAGCTACCGCCCCTAGATCAACGTAGAGATTAGCGCCACGTGTCAGCTGAACACCGTCTGACCGTCGACGTCGAGCAGGTACTGCTCGGTGCCGTGCTCGACCCGCGGCGCATCGCCGGCCAGCGCGACGGCGATCTTGTTGCTCGCATTGCGCATCACGTCGAGCGTGAGCTCGACGGCCTCGGCGTCAGCGAAGTGCTCGCGCACCCCCGCAGCGACGTCGGGGGCTATCGAGTCCGGCGACCAGATCAGCGCGTCGGCATAACGCAGCGCCGCCTTGTGTCGCTCGCTCAACCTCGTCGACTTCTCGAACCGTTCGATGTCCTCGTACAGCGTCTCCGTGCCGCCGGCGTCCAGCGCCGTCGTCTCGCGCAGCGACTTGCACAGCCGGCAGTTGTGCTGCGTCGCGCCACGCAACCGCACCACCTCCGCCGTCAGCGCATCGAGCTCACGCAGCCGGGCCACGGTTGGCAGAAACGTGTTGAAGACAAGGTCGGACGGATCGGTGGCGTGATCCCACACAACCGAGCCGGCCACCCAGCCGAGGTATTGCTCGCCGACGGCGAGCGCTTCCAGGCCGGCGCGCACCCGCGGCACAAAGTCGGCGATATACATCTGTACCACCACACCGAAAGTGCTGTTGCCCAGCGCTTTCCACAACCTCGAGCGGTGCTCGCCGGTAATCGCCGAGACGTCGATGCTGAACTGCTCGGCGAACTCGGAGACAACATCCTCGGCCGCCGGGTCCGCCGCGGCGGGAAGCGCCGGCAGGCCGAGGGTCTGGCCGCACACCTTCCGAACCAGCGCGCACACCCGCCCGTCGCCGGGCGACAGGGCCACCAGTCGGGTCAGGTCGTCGTGCAACACCACACGCCGATTATGTCGCTTGGCTCACTGAGGACATGTGAAAGTCTGGAATTCGCAGCGACGGCATCGCCGCGCGGGTGACCCAGTCGCCCCACTCCCGCGGCAGCGTCGGCTCGCTTACCCCGGCCTGCGTGGCCCGCCGCAGGAGATCCAGCGGGCTCTCGTTGAAGCGAAAATTGTTGACGGCTGATGTCACTTCGCCGTCCTCGATCAGGTAGACGCCGTCACGGGTCAGGCCGGTCATCAGCAGCGTAGTGGGGTCGACCTCGCGCATGTACCAGAGCGTGGTCAGCAGTAACCCGCGCTCGGTCTGCGCGATCATGTCGGCCAGCTCGACACCGTCGCCGGTCATCAGGATGTTGTCGGCGGCGACGGCGACCGGGGCGCCGAACTCGTCCGCCGCAGCCCGCGGATAGGCCAACGCGTTGACCACTCCGTCGCGAATCCAGTCCACCCGACCGATGTTCATCCCATTGTCGAAGATCGACAGCGTCTCCGACGAACTCGTCGCCCGCACAAACGGTGCACAGCCCAATCCGGGTTCTGCGGGATCGGAGTACAGCGTCAGGGGCAGATCAGTCAGCTTCTCTCCCACCCGGGTACCGCCGCTCGGTGCGCTCAACGCGGTGCGGCCCTCCTGCGCGCCGCGACCCGTCATCGACCAGCCGAGGTAGACCATCATGTCCGCGACCGCCGACGGCGGCAGGATCGTCTCGTAGCGGCCCGCCGGCAACTCGACCCGCCTCGTAGCCCACCCCAGCCGTATCGACAGCTGCTCCAGCAGCGAATCCGTCGACACCCCAACGAAATCCGGGGCTCCCACGCCCGCCCACGCGCTGGCCCCATTACGCTTGGCGTTGATCTCGACCGAGCCCGCGGGCTGGGTGTAGCGACGGCGTAGCCCGGTCGACGTGGCCAGGAACGCCGTCTCCACGCTGTGCTGTGCGAAACCATAGAGTTGTTCGGCGCCACGGAATCCACGCGCCAGCGAACCGGCGACCCCCGCGAAAGCCTCAGGGCCGGTCACCGGAACCGACGCGTCCCAGTCGTCCGGCGCGGTGTTGCCGCTCAGCAGCGGTGCGGCGTCGCGAGCCTCGGGTGCCGCGACGGCAGCTGCCTGCGAGGCGGCGACCAACTCCTCGATCGCCGGCGGCTCCACCTCGGCGGTGGTCAAGGAACCGACCCGCGCGATATCTCCCTGTCGTGCAATCGAAATCACGGTGGTCTGCCTGGCCGTCGATGCACCGTTGGTGGTCATCGAGTTGTTGGCCCACCGCAGCGACGTCGTGGACCGGTCGGTGACCAGCACGATGGTGTCGGCGGCGTGACCCAGCCTGGCCGCGGTCTCCAGCGCGATGTCGATGGCCTGCTGCGCGGGGATCACAGTCCACCCTCCGCACGGGTGTTGAGCACGTTGACCCCGCGGAACAGGGCCGACGGGCAGCCGTGGCTGACGGCGGCCACCTGCCCTGGCTGGGCCTTGCCGCAGTTGAACGCTCCGCCGAGTCGCCAGGTCGACACTCCGCCAACGGCTTCCATCGAATTCCAGAAGTCGGTCGTGGTGGCCTGATACGCCACGTCGCGCAGTTGGCCGTCCAGCCGTCCGTCGCGGATGCGGTAGAACCGCTGCCCGGTGAACTGGAAGTTGTAGCGCTGCATGTCGATCGACCACGACCGGTCGCCGACGATGTAGATGCCGTCCTCGACGCGACCGATCAGGTCGTCGGTGCTGAGGTCTTCGGGGCAGGGCTGCAGTGACACGTTTGCCATCCGCTGGATCGGCACGTGATGCGGCGAGTCGGCATAGGAGCACCCATTGGACCGGGTCTGCCCGAGCCGCCGGGCGAACACCCGGTCGAGTTGATAGCCGACGAAGATGCCGTCGCGCACCAGATCCCAGCTCTGCGCAGCGACGCCCTCGTCGTCGTAACCGATGCTGGCCAGGCCGAATTCGACGGTGCGGTCGGCGGTCACGTTCATGATCGGTGACCCGTATTGCAGCGTGTTGAGCTTGTCGGGGGTGGCGAACGACGTGCCCGCGTACGCGGCTTCATAACCGATGGCACGGTCATATTCGGTTGCGTGACCGATGGATTCGTGGATGGTCAGCCAGAGGTTGGTCGGGTCGATCACCAGGTCGGTCGGGCCGGCCGTGACGCCGGGTGCCTTGATCTTCTCGGCCAGCAGCGACGGCAGCTGTGCGAGCTCGTGGCCCCAGTTCCACACGTCGTCGTCGGTCAGCGCCTCCCAGCCGCGGCCCATCGGCGGTGCGAGGGTGCGCATCGAGTCGAAGCCACCTCCGCCGGGGTCGACGCTGATGGCCTCGAAGCGGGGTTGTACCCGCACCCGCTGCTGGGTGATCGACGAGCCCGCGGTGTCGGCGTAGAAAGTCTGCTCCTTGACCGACATCATGGCGGCAGACACGTGGTTAATGCCGTCGGCGGCCAGCAGTCGGCCGGAGTACTCGTCGAGCACGGTGATCTTGTCGGCGAGCGACACCGTGAACGGGTCGACGCGGTAGCTCGACACCCAGGTGGCATCGGCGTACACCGGTTCGGCGGCCAGCTCGACGCGGTCGGTGTTCAGCGCGGCCAGCGTGCGAGCCACCGACACGGCGCGACGGGCCGTCTGCGCGGCGACCTCGAGTGACAACTCGGCGTGCGACGCGAAGCCCCAGGTTCCGTCGACCACCACCCGGACGGCCAGTCCGATCTCGCGGTTGAGTACCGCGGTCTCGAGCTCGCCGTCGCGCAATTGGATGACCTCGCTGACCAGCCGGTGAATTCGCAGGTCGGCATGGCTGGCGCCGGCGGCGGTGGCGGCGGCCAGCGCGGCGTCAGCTAACTCGCGGCGGGGCAGACTGAGAAAGTCGGCATCGATACCCCGGTTCGGTGTCACGACAACTACCGTATCGACCGGCTTTAATAGCCGTATGCGCGACGCGGGCGTGAGCATCAGGCGCGGATCCGCACTCGGCTACGCGTTGATCGCTCCGAGCCTGTTCGGCGTCGTCACCTTCATGCTGCTGCCGATCCTGGTGGTCGTGTGGCTGAGCCTGCACCGCTGGGATCTGCTCGGGCCGATTGAGTATGTCGGAGGCCAGAATTGGCGCTCGGTGCTCGCCGACAAGACGTTCGGTAACTCGCTGCTGGTGACGCTGACATTCGTCGCGATCGTGGTGCCGGTGCAAACCGTGCTCGGGCTGGCCGTTGGCGCGCTGCTGGCCCGCGAATTGCCCGGCAGCGGGCTGTTCCGCACCATCTATGTGCTCCCGTGGATCAGTGTCCCGCTGGCGATCGCGGTGCTGTGGCGCTGGATTCTGGCCCCCACCGACGGCGCCGTCAGCACGGTGCTGGGTCATCGCATCGAATGGCTCACCGATCCCGGGCTAGCCCTGCCGGTGGTGTGCGCGGTGGTGGTGTGGAGCAACGTCGGCTATGTCTCGCTGTTCTTCCTGGCCGGCATTCTCGCGATTCCCGACGAGATCCACTCGGCGGCTCGCACCGACGGCGCGACGTCGTGGCAACGGTTCTGGCGCATCACCCTGCCGATGCTGCGGCCGACGCTGTTCTTTGTGTTGGTCACCGGAGTCGTCAGTGCCGCACAGGTTTTCGACACGGTGTTTGCGCTGACCGGAGGCGGTCCGCAGGACCGCACCGACCTGGTCGCGCACCGCATCTACGCCGAGGCGTTCGGGGCCGCGGCCATCGGCCGGGCGTCGGTGATGGCGGTGGTGCTCTTCGTCATCCTGGTCACGATCACCCTCGCACAGAACCTGTACTTCCGACGGCGGACCAGCTATGACCTCACTTAAAAAGCCCTCGGCGGCAGCGGTTTACCTCGCCCTGACGGCAGGCGCGGTGATCACGCTGGCGCCTTTCGGCCTCGGCCTGCTCACGTCGTTCACCACCGCACATCAGTTTGCGACCGGCACACCGCTGACGTGGCCGCGACCACTGACCCTGTCCAACTACTCCGGCTTGGCCGATCACGGATTCACCCGAGCACTCGCGGTGACGGCGCTGATGACGGCGACCAGCCTGGTCGGCCAACTGACCTCGTCGATCTTCGCCGCATACGCGTTCGCCCGGCTGCGCTTTCCCGGCCGCGACGTCCTGTTCTGGGTGTACCTCGCGACGCTGATGGTCCCCGGCACGGTCACCGTCATACCGCTGTACCTGATGATGTCGCAGGTCGGGCTGCGTAACACGTTCTGGGCGTTGATCTTACCGTTTGTCTTCGGCTCCCCCTACGCAATCTTCCTGCTGCGTCAGCACTTCCGCACGATCCCCGATGACCTGATCAACGCGGCCTACCTCGACGGCGCCAACACCCTGGACGTGATCGTGCACGTGGTGGTGCCGTCCAGCCGCGCGGTGATCGTTACGCTAGCGCTGATCACCGTCGTCGCGGAGTGGCACCACTTCTTGTGGCCGCTGATCATCACCAGCGGCACCAAATGGCAGGTGCTGACGATGGCGACGGCGGCGCTGCAGTCCCGCTACAACGCGCAGTGGACGCTGGTGATGGCCGCGGTTGGGGTGGCCGTCGTACCACTGCTGGTGTTGTTCCTGATCTTTCAGCGCCACATCGTCCGCTCGATCGTCGTGACGGGGCTCAAGTGAGCAGGTTCCGGTTCTCCACGGTGGTCGCCCTGGGCTGGGTACTGACCGCGGCGCTACTGGCCGCCGCCGCGGTACTGCTTGACGTCACAGCCACGCCACCCAGCGGTAAAACCGTTGTGATGGTGCGACTCTGGGATCAGCAGGTCGCCAAGGCGTACCGACTGTCTTTCGCGGCGTTCATGAAGACGCATCCCGACATCGACGTGCAGACCGACGTCGTGTCCTACTCCACCTACTTCAACACCCTGCGCACCGATGTCGCCGGCGGCACCGCCGACGACATCTTTTGGCTGTCGAACGCGTACCTCGCCCAATACGCCGACAGCGGCCGACTGCTGGACATCGGGGCGACCTTAGGACCCGGCATCGCATCGACGTCGGAATCGTCGGTGGTTCAGCAGTTCACCCGCAACGCCACGCTGTGGGCCGTCCCTCAACTGACCGACGCCGGCATTGCGGTCTACTACAACGCGGACCTGCTCGCCGCCGCGGGCGTCGACCCAGCCTCGTTGTCGAGGCTGCGATGGGGCGCCGACGGCAGTGACACGCTGCGCCCCCTGCTGGCCAGACTCACCGTCGACGCTAACGGACACTCCGCGGGCACACCGGGTTTCGACCCCAACCGCGTCCGGCGGTGGGCATACAACGCGGCCAACGACCCGCAAGGCATCTACCTCAACTACATCGGGTCGGCCGGCGGTGTCTTCCAAAGCGGCGATCAGTTCGCGTTCGACAATCCGGGCGCGGTCGAGGCTTTCAACTACCTGGTCACGCTGATCGACCGCGACCACGTCGCGCCACCCGCCTCGGACACCAACGAGAACGGCGATTTCTCCCGTAACCAGTTCCTGGCCGGCAAGATGGCGCTTTTTCAGTCCGGCACCTACAACCTGGCCGCCGTCGCCGGACAGGCCACCTTCCACTGGGGTGTCGCAATGCTTCCCGAAGGCCCAAAGGGTCGGGTAAGCGTCACCAACGGCATTGCGGCCGCGGGTAATTCAGCGTCACACCATCCCGCCGCCGTACGTCAGGTGCTGGCCTGGATGGGCAGCACTGAGGGCAACCAGTACGTGGGGCGCCAGGGCAGCGCCATTCCCGCGGTCACGCCGGCCCAACAGGTCTACTTCGACCACTGGCTGAGCAAGGGCGTTGATGTCCGGCCGTTCTTCGACGTGCTTGCCGGCCCGCGTATCGCCGCACCCGGTGGGCCCGGTTTCGCCGCGGGAAACATCGCGATCAAGCCGTACTTCGACGAAATGTTCCTCGGCCGTGCCGATGTCGCGTCAACACTGCGCCGCGCTCAAGACGCGGCTAATGCCGCGGCACAACGATAGCGCCGGTACGAATCTCGAGTGCGACGGCCACGGCACACACCGCGACGGTGATCGCCAACGCAGTCCAGTCGGCCTGCTTAGGCCGCGAGGGCACCGCCGAGATCTGGCCGATGCCACCGCGCGCGGTGATGGCGTCACCCATCTCGTCGGCCCGCCGCAACGTCACCGTCAGCGCCGCAGCGATCAGGTCGACCGCCTCCCGCGCCCGCCCCCGGCGGCGCTCCCGACGGGTGTCGGCCTTGCGCTTGGGCCGCAGTCGGCGTGCGGCGTAGAGCACGCTGAATTCGCCGATCAGCATGGGGAAGGCGCGCAGGGCCAGCGCGATGGTCACCGCCCACTCGTCGACCGGCACACGCAGGAATTTCAGAGGCCGGCCCAAAGCGGCTACTGCAGGAGCTATTTCGGCGACGTTGGTCGTCCACGACACCATTCCGCCAAGTCCGAGCAGGACAATCGACAGCGTGGTGATCCGCAGGAAATTCAGCAGCCCGCCCAGTCCGAGCGGAACGCCCGCCAGATGCACGACCGGGCTGCCGCCGGCGAACGCCGCGGAGGCCCCGCCCAACAGCAGCAGAATCCACAACCAGTGCGGCACATTCGGCAACGCGCCGCGCGGAATGCGCGCGAGCCGGGCCGCGGCCAGCACCAGCGCGGCCACCATTCCGATCGCGATCCAACCCGGATAGAACGTCAGCAGCACCGAGATGCCAGCCACCGCAAGTAGTTTGGTGCCGGCCCACAGGTTGTGCACCACGGACGTGCCCGGCACCGGCCGCAGCAGCACCACCGAGCGCGACGGCCGGCGTTCCGCTTGTTCCTCGGGTGGCGCCGTGGTCACGACAATCCCCCGGCCGCTGCCGACGCCGTGTGCAGCACGCCGTCACGCAGATCCAGCGTGCTTGGGCACAGCTCTTCCAGGCCGGCGAAGTCGTGCGAGATCACCACGACAGTCAGACCTTGCTCGCGGCGAAGTTCCTCGAGCAGTCGCACCAAACCATGCTGCGTGTCGGCGTCCAGCCCCGCCAGCGGCTCGTCGAGGATCAGCGCCCGCGGCGAGCGGGCCAGCAGACCGGCCAGCACCACTCGGCGCATCTGGCCGCCGCTGAGTTGATCGATGCGGCGCTTGCCCAACCCACTGTCCAAACCGACGACGGCCAGCGCCTGGGCCACGCGCTCCTGGTCCTTCGGCGAAAAACCCGCCGCCGAAGCCACTTCCAGATCGACCCGGCTGCGCATCAGCTGCAGCCGGGCGGCCTGGAAGGACAACGCGATCGCGCCGACCTGCTCGTGGACGGGCCGGCCATCCAGCAGGCAGGTCCCCGTTGTCGGCACGGTCAGCCCAGCCAGGATCCACGCCAGCGTCGATTTGCCCGACCCGTTGCCGCCGTGGATCAGCAGGCCGTCGCCCTGGTGGACCGCGAAGTCGACGTCGCGCAGAGCGGGCTTGGCCCACGGTGTGCCGCTGTTGTATTCGTGGCTGACACCGATGACCTCAAGGATCGCCGGGCCCGACTCGTGCCCGATCGTCGCTGCGGCGACGGGAGCGGCCACCGTCTCGACCATGTTGGTGTTGTCGCCGGATTCGCTGAGATTGATTGTGCTGTCGGCCGATGCAGCTTCATTGTTGTAGTGGGTGATGTGCACGACCGAGGTGCGGTGCTGCCGCTTCAGGCCGGACAGCACGCCGAGTAACGCGTCACGGCCCTCCTGGTCGACCATGCTGGTGACTTCGTCGGCGATCAGCAGCGCCGGTTCGCGCGCCAGCGCGGCCGCGACCGCCAGCCGCTGCAGTTCACCGCCGGAGAGGCTTCCGGTGTCGCGTTCGGCGTGCGATTCCAGGCCGACTTCGCGAAGCAGTTGGGCCACATCGGTTTTGGTGCCCGGCGGCAGACCCCACACCACGTCGTCGGCGACCCGGGTGCCGAGCACCTGGCTCTCGGGGTGCTGCATGACCACCGCGGTGCCACCGATCCGGCCCAGGCCGACCGAACCGGGACGCTCGATGACTCCCGAGGTCGGTTCCCGCCCGGCCAGCACCAGCATCAGCGTCGTCTTGCCAGACCCGTTCGCGCCGGTGATGGCCAAGTGTTCGCCGGGATCGACCTCGAGATCGACTGGCCGCAGCGCGTCGTGGTCGGTGTTCGGATAGCGGAAGCGCACTTGGTTCAGCCGCACCGGAACCGGGCCGACAGGTGCATCATCCATCGGCGCGTCCAGCTTGTGCACGTCGGGGATTCCGCGCATCCGGTCCAGCACCCGCGACAGCGCCCACCATCCGACCAATGACACGCCCATGATCGAGACGAGGCCGTTGACGAAAATCAGCCAGGGCCAGAAGTGCAACGCCCAGGCGAGGATCCATTGACTCTGGTGCGCCGTCCATTCGAGAGTGGACCCGAGATGGGCACTGCCCGGGAATGGATGATCGGTGGCGATCCGCCCGACTGATCGCAGGACGGCCGCAACGCCGTTGACGTTGGCGGTGATCGCGTCGAAGATCAGGTGCCGCAGCCGCGACAGCACTGCCAGCGCGGCGACCGCCAAGACGTTGAACACCGCCCCGGCGAGGACGGACACCACAACGACCGTCCCGGTGCCGCGGCCCCGCCGCTTGACGACACCGGTCAGCCCCCCGACGTAGGCACTGTTACCCACCGTGATCAATCCGCCGAGGCCCGCGATCAGAAAGGCGATCAAGCCGGCGGCGACCGTCGCGGCGATCAGCACGCGAACCCGGTAGCGGTAGGCCAGCAATCCCATCGGAACGGTGCCGAGCAACGATAGCGCTCCGGCGAACGGAATGATGATCGAGATGATCGCGGTCGCTGCACACAGCGCGGCCATCACCGACGCCTGCGCGAGTTCGCCGGGAAGCAGCGCGCGGGACGTGGTCGTCCCAGGCGCAGGGCGAGTCGCGTTCATTGGATCAATTCTGCCAGCACTCGCGGAGTGCGCCCGCAAGCAAACAATGTGGGTCAGTTCTAGTTAACAAGAATGAAATTGGCCGGTTCGTGCCCTAGATAGCCTAGCTATGCAACTATAGACGCATGACACCATCCGCAACCACTGAGCGCGCCGCCGCCGAGGAGGCTGTCGCTGGTCTTGGCGCGGATCTGCTGGCCGTCGTCGCGCGACTCAACCGCTATGCCACCCAACGCATCCAGATGCAGTTGCCGGCGGCGCAGGCCCGTCTGCTGTCGACCATCGACGCTCATGGTGAAGCGCGGATCTGCGACCTGGCGGCGGTAGATCATTGCTCGCAGCCGACGATGACCACCCAGGTGCGGAGACTCGAAGACGCCGGCCTGGTCACCCGGACCGTCGATCCTGGCGATGCCCGCGCAGTCCGCATCAAGATCACCGCTGAGGGCATGCAGACGCTGAACCGGGTTCGGGCCGACCGCGCCAGCGCGATCGAGCCGCAACTCGCCGAACTGAATGCGGCCGACACGCATACATTGGTAAACGCCGTGACAGTTTTGCGCCGCCTCCTCGACGACTCGGCGCCTTTTCCGCGCTCCGGCGGTTCTCGCTAGCTACCTGCCCCGCCAGGCTCTGGCCAGCGCGGACGACCTACGGTCGGATCTCAGCGCATCATGGCTGCTGGATAATGGAGTCTCGGCCCAGGTTCATGGGCGAGAAAGGGGGCGGGCGTGTCGATGGCGTCGTTCGGCTCCCCCCTGATCGTCTGGCACGGCCCACGCCGCTACGCGTTTTCCTCTGACCGCGATGTCACCATCGGCTCCAACAACGGCGCAGATGTGCAGATCTACGGCCTGGGCGGGCTTGCCGAGCCTCAGGTGTTGCTGCATTTCAACGGCGTCGAGTGGATTGCGGTCGATCGAGGCGAAGCCGGGATGTACGTCGACGGGGTGCGCATGTCGACGGTCTTCATCCACGAAGGTCGCGAGATCACGTTCGGCCATCCGCAGAACGGCCAGCGGGTGGTATTCCAACTCCCGGCGCCACCTGCTGTTGCGCCGCCACCGCGCGTCCCGCCACCGCCGATGCGCCCTCAGCCACCGCCGCCGTCGCCGCCGAGGCCAGTCCCGCAGTATCGGCCCTCGCCGCCACCACCAGCCACGCCCGGCGCAATGGGCACCGCCACCACCGCCGCGACCGCCACGCCCGGCGCAATGGGCACCGCCACCACCGCCGCAGGCACCACCGCGCCCGGCGCAATGGGCACCGCCACCACCTCCGCCCCCGCCGGCCGGGCCGCCGGTCGAACATCGGTGGCCGCCGCCCCCACCAGCACCTCCTCAGGCACCGCCGCCACCGTCCCCTGCGCCGGCAGACCTCACGCCGTCGCCGGACAAGCCGAGCGCAACCGCCCGCCTCGCCGCCGCCGCGCAGACATTGCAGAAGCTGAAGCCGCGCCTCCCCGAGCGCCAAGCCAAGCAACCGGCAGTGGCCGCGGAACCACCGCAGCCGAGCGAACCGCGCGAAGAAACGTCGACCCCGACACCAACGGCCATCTCCGGGAAGCTGGAGGCGCGCCGCGTGCGGCTCAGCATCGACGGCGAGCAAGCACTGACGGACCTCTCCTTCACCGCGTCACCCGGCACCCTCACCTCGGTGGTCGGGCTCTCCGAGGCCAGCACGTCCGCGTTGGTCGACGTCCTCGCGGGCGCCGTGCAGCCGAGCATGGGTGAGGTTGACTTCGACGGCCACGACGTCGCGGCCGACGACGTGCGACCGCACGTTGGTGTGGTCCCGCGTCACGACCTGCTGCGCCCGCAGCTCACGGTCGAGCAGGGGTTGCGCTATGCCGCCGAATTACGCATGCCGTCAAGCACTTCCGCAGACGAGCGACGCGAGACCGTGCGGTCGGTGCTCGACAAGATGGAACTCAGTGAGCTGCGCACCGCCAGGGCGGGCACGCTGACCGTCGAGCAGCGTAAGCGCGCATCGCTGGCCGTCGAACTATTGACCGATCCGGCGCTGATTGTCTTCGACGAGCCGACCGCCGATCTCGACTCCGAGGCGGCGCAACGGATCACGGCGATACTGCGTCAACTCGCCGACGAGGGACGCGTTGTCCTCGAGGTGACAACGGCACCGACCGAGCTCACGGTGTGCGACCAGGTGGTGCTGCTCACCCCGACCGGCATTCCGGTGTTCGCCGGCGCTCCCTCGCAGATCGGTCCGCAGTTGGGCACGACCGATTGGACCGAGATCGTCCGGCGCGCCCGCAACGATCCGTACGGTGCCCACGATGAATACCTGGCCCGCCAACAGGAACCGCCGCCACCCGAGCCTCCCCCGGCGCCGACCGAGCCGCCGGCCGCCCCGCCGATGCAACGAAATATGTTGCGCCAGATCGGTATATCCGCCCGCCGGCAGGCGTGGCTGATGATCGGCGATCAGCGGTACTTCATCTTCTTGGCTATCCTGCCGGTCCTGTTCGGCGCCATCACCCTGCTGATACCCGGGGATGCCGGTCTCGGCCCGGCCAGTCGTTACGGCAACAACCCCGATCAGGCCGTCGCGATTCTCACGGTGCTCCTGCTCGGCGCGATCGCGATGGGAACAGCGCTCGGCGTGCGTGACCTGTTCAGCGAGCGCCGCATTTTCCGTCGGGAGCAGGCGCACGGATTGTCGGCGTCGGCATTTCTCGCCGGCAAGGTGATCGTCTACAGCTTGACCGCGATCGTCCAAACCGCCATCATCACGGCCGTCGCGACCGTCGGGCACAAGGCTCCTACCCATGGCGCTGTTCTGCTCGGCCACAACAAGTTCGGAGCCTGCGTCGAGCTGCTCATCGCCCTTGCCGTCACCGCCATCGTCACGGCGTTAGTCGCGCTGGCCTTCTCGTACCCGGCGACGTTCTACGAACAGATCCTGTTGGTCGCCGTGCTGACGGTAATGGTCTCACTGGTGTTCGCCGGAGCGCTGTTCCCGGTCGCCAACCGCTTCCCGCTGGAGCAGATCGCCGGGCTGGTGCCCTCCCGGTGGGGCTTCGCCGCGACGGCGTCCACCGTCGACCTGCACACGGTCAATCCGCTTGCCGAGGCCGATGATTCGTGGAAGCACACGTTAGGACAGTGGCTGCTGGACATGGGCCTGCTGATCGGGTTCGGTGTCCTCGCTCTCGCGGCGCTGCGATGGCGGCTGCGACGTCCGTCGCACCGGCACAATGAGCCGCCGGCTAGCTGAGTTCGTCGCGGCGAATCTCCGACCACAACGCCTTGTAGCAATGCGCCGCGGGACTGTGTGGCGCGGCGGCGGTGACCGGAGCCCGATGTTCGGCCATCTGCTCGATGATCGACAGCGCGGGAATGGATGTGGTCATGATTCCCGAACGCTCGGACGACAAGTTCTGCACAAGATCGCAGTGCAGTCGCTTGCGCCGGTCGACCATCGAGAAGAAGGCGCGCACTCGCGGTCGGCGGCCTTCGAAATCGTTGACGAAACCCGTCAACTGGTCGAACGTACGTACCGACAGGGTCGCCGGGATCATCGGCACCAGCAGCGTGTCGACGGCGTGCAGCACGTTCTCCGACAGCAGCGAGATGCTCGGCGGGCAGTCGAGAAAAACCATGTCGTATTGAGACTCGAGTGGCCGCAACAACTCCCGCAATCGGCGGGTCGGCCGCTTCATGTCGTCGAGTTGCACATCGAGATTGCGATACCGGAAATCCGCGGGCACCAGGTCCAGCCCCTCGAAATCGGTGGCCTTGATGGCGTCGTCCAGCGTGCGCGAGCCCTCCACGAGCGCCCGGCCACCGCCCTTCACCTTGGGCCGGACCCGAAACATGAAGGTCGCCGCGCCCTGCGGGTCGAGATCCCACAGCAGCACGTTGTGCCCTTCGAGCGCCGCCAGGTGCGCTAGGTTCACCGCGGTCGACGTCTTACCGACGCCACCCTTGATGTTGTACGTCGCGTAGACCTTCATCAGCGCACCAGTGCCTTCACTCGGGCACGATTCTCATCGGCCAGGAAGGGTTGCAGCCGGCCGGCCAGCGCGGCGCGTGCATGGAGTTGGTGCGCATCGAGTTGCGCGGCCATCTCCCCCATCGCCAGCAGCGTCTTCGGGGGCGCCGCGCCCCGCTCCATCATCACCGCGGCGAACTCACGGACGGCCTCGCGTTGCACCTCGCCATCCTGGAAGTCACCGAGGGTGTCTTGCAGCAACTTGAGCTCTTTGAGCAGCGCGCGGTGCGATTCGCTGTCGCAGACCGGCTTGAACACCTCGAGCAGGTAGCGCAGTTCCTTGCATCGCTTGCGTAGCGCGTGGACGTCGTCGCTGGGTGAGTCTTCGTTGATTCGCTTCCCGCGCCGAGCGGCGTGGCGGTACGCCTGCGCGAGTCTTTGGCGCGCCAGCAGCGCGACCGTCAACCCGTCTTCGGCCGTGACCTCCGCCAGTTCGGCGCGCCAGTCGCCGAGCAGATTCTGGAATCGTTTCGACCGCAGTCCACGCACCAGTTTGCGTCGCTCGGCGGCGCGGTGCGTGACCAGAAATGACCGGAAGGGGTCCAGGTCCGCGGGGTCGGCTGAGGTGAGCCGCGCAGACATCGAGTCGAGTTCGAGCAGGTAGACGTCGAGGTCTCGCACCGGGGTCGTCAGGTCGCCCAGCCATTTGAAATCCGGTGCGAACCGATCCGCGAGGTCGTTGGGCAAGACGTCGCCGACCAGCTTCAAGATGGAGCGGGTGCGCCGCACCGCGACCCGCAGATCGTGCAGGAATTCGGTGTCGATCGACGCGATGGTTCCCGGCACGTTCTCGTCGATGGCGGCCGCGAATCCGGTCAGCATCTCTGCGATCGCCACGGCTGCAAGCGTTTTCGGCCGCAGCATGGTGGTGGGCCCAGTTCCGTTGGTGGGCCTGCGATCGGCGTGGGTGAGCGCGACGTCATACGGCGTCGTCGACACCGGGCTGAACCCGTCGAGCCGGGCCAGCAGCCGCGCGATCCGCTCCACCTCGGAGTCGTAGCCGCGCAGCGGTTGAATGCGCAGTTGGCTGGTGCCGTCCTCGACGCTCTCGGTCAGCAGGTGGGCGACAGTCTTCTCTTCACCGTCCAGAACCCGGGCGTCCTGCGAGGCCGAGTGCACGGTGACGACGGGCATCAGCGCCCGCGGTTCGATCAGGGGTGCCAGCGCGTCGCGGATCGGCCCGGCCGGCAGGTCGTCCGCGTGTGCCGGCCACTTCACCCCGGCCATCGGGGCTTGCAACCGGGCGCCGTCGGACAGCTGCAGAACCAACGGCCCGCCCTCGCCGTAGTGCAGCGAAATCCCGGCCGAGTGCAGCCGCCAGTCAAAGGTGTCCAGCCAGGTGTGCGACGCCCTCGACCCACCCTGGCCCGCCAATGTGAACTTCGGCTGCAAGGCGGCGGCGACGGCGTCGACGTCGACCGCGCCCTCCTTGCTGAAAGCGCGGGAAGTCCCGCTCATGGCGCACCTTTCTGTGGTCGTTTGACCACGACCGCGGAGCAGACTATAGACACCTTTGGTTAACGGAACGTTCACTTGCCCCGCCGCCCCGAAGTGTCGGTTTACCGGCGCCGTAGCTGTCGGCGTCTCAATTCTGATCGGTTACCGTCTGGTATGACCTCCATTGCGGAACATTTGCGTAACTCCCTCGACGGACGCTTTCGCGACGTCAAGAACGAAATGCGCCAGCGATTGGCCAACGACGTCTTTCGTCCGCACTACACCCCGAACACCGTGATCGCCCGCACCAAGGTGGCCGAGCAGATGAGCATCATGGCCGCGGAGGGTGCGGCCGAGGACAGCTTCCGTAAAGAGCACGGCGGTAATGGCAACGTTGGCGCCGCGGTGACGATGATCGAGATGCTGGCGATGTCGGACCTGTCGCTGATGGTCAAGGCCGGCGTGCAGTGGGGCCTGTTCGGTGGCGCCGTGGAGAACCTGGGCACCGAGCGCCACCACGAGGCGTACGTGAGAAAGATCATCAGCCTCGAACTGCGCGGCTGCTTCGCGATGACCGAGACCGGGCATGGCAGCGACGTGCAGGCGCTGGAGACGTCGGCCACCTACGACGCGGACACCGAAGAATTCGTGATCCACTCCGAAACCCCGAACGCCCGCAAGGACTACATCGGCGGCGCAGCCGAAACCGCCACCATCGCAGCGGTTTTCGCGCAGCTCATCACCACCGAGAAGGGCGAACAGGTCAACCACGGCGTGCACTGCCTGCTGGTGCCGATCCGCGACGACGAGGGCAACGACCTGCCTGGCGTGACGACGTCGGACTGTCAGTACAAGGGCGGCCTGCCTGGTGTCGACAACGGTCGCATCATGTTCGACCACGTTCGCGTGCCTCGAGTCAACCTGCTGAACAAGTACGGCGACGTCGCGGCCGACGGCACCTACAGCTCGGACATCGAGAATCCTAACCGCCGTTTCTTCACGATGATCGGCACCCTGATCCGTGGACGCGTCACCGTTGGCGGCAGCGCGGGCAACGCGGCACGGGTGGCCCTCGACATCGCCACCCGATATGCGTTGCAGCGCAAGCAGTTCACCGCGCCCGGCGATGACAGCGAAGTGCTGATCATGGACTACCTGGCGCACCAGCGCCGGCTGTTCCCGCTGATCGCCAGGTCGTACGCATTGCAGTTCGCACAGAACGAACTGGTATCGAAGACCCACGACATGCAGACCACCGAGTCGCCCGACGCCGAGGAGCAGCGCGAACTGGAGTCGCGGGCGGCGGGCCTCAAGGCGGCCAACACCTGGCATGCGTCCACCGCCATTCAGGAAGCCCGCGAAGCCTGCGGCGGCGCAGGCTATCTGGCCGACAACCGTTTGATCGCGCTGCGCGCCGACACCGACGTGTTCACCACCTTCGAAGGCGACAACCACGTTCTGACGCAGCTGGTCGCCAAGGAACTGCTCACCGCCTACGCGGACGACATCAAGGGGATGAGCCCGGTCGAGTGGGTCCGATTCGCGGCGAACTTTGCGGGCGAGCGGGTGCTGAAACGCACTGCGGCCGAGACGATCATCCAAACGATCATCGACGCGCGACAGGATAACGAAGAAGAAGGCAGCCTGTTCAACCGCGGTACCCAGGTCCAGATGTTCGAGGACCGCGAGCAGTACATCATCGCCTCGGTGGCGCGCCGGTTGCAGAGTAAGTCCAAGGAGATGTCGGAATTCGACGCGTTCAACTCGGTGCAGGATCACGTGCTGCACGCCGCGCGGGCGCACATCGACCGGGTGGTGTTGGAGGCGTTCGTCGCCGGCATCGATGCGTGCGAAAACGACGAAGCGCGTGAGGTTCTCGGTCTGGTGTGCGACCTGTACGCGTTGAGCGTGATCGAAGAGGACAAGGCCTGGTACGTCGAGCACCGATTCCTGTCCATCGAGCGGGCCAAGGCAGTCACCCGCGGCATCAACGACCGGTGCCGGTTGCTGCGCCCCCACGCAGAACTGCTCGTCGACGGGTTCGGCATTCCGGAGTCGCTGCGTTATGCCGACATGTTGCACCCGGAGAAGCTGCCCCAGGCCGGCGCCGAGGACACCGATGAGACAGGCGCCACTGATTCGGCACTGACCCACGGGTGACGAGTTAGCCGTCCTTCGGCAAGACTCACGTCGAGTGAAACTTTCTCGGCAATCGGCCCGCCGGGTATGCGCACGGAATGACTACTGCTATCACCTCTGCCGAATTGAACGAGCGCATCGCATCGCAAACACCGTTGCGGATCCTCGACGTGCGAACGCCCGCCGAGTTCGAGACCGCGCACATCGACGGGTCGTACAACGTGCCGCTCGACGTGCTGAGCAGTCACGGATCCGACGTCGCCGAACGGCTCGACGGTGGCGACGATCTGGTCCTGGTGTGCCGTTCGGGTCAACGGGCCAGCCAGGCCGCGGAGCTGTTGCAGCGCACCGGCGTCAGCGGTGGGCGCATACTGCGCAACGGAATCACCGAATGGGAGAGCCAGGGCTTCGAGGTCAATCGCGGCGCCGAGCGCTGGGATCTGGAGCGTCAGGTGCGGCTGGTCGCCGGTTCGGTCGTGTTGTCCGCAGTTGTCGGCAGCGTCGCCATCCCCCGACTCAAGTGGCTGGCTGCGGCGATCGGCGGCGGACTGACCTTCGCCGCGGTCTCGAATACCTGCGCGATGGGTACCGCGCTGTCGAAGCTGCCGTACAACCGGGGAGTGTCCTCCGATGCCGAGACTGTGCTGTCCCGACTCGGCCGCCGCGCTGGCGTCCATCGTTAGAATCACCGCAAATCTTGGCCGGACCACCTGGTAGAGCCAATTCGACGAGTGCTCGGCGACCCGCCGCGATAAGCTCAACCGTATGAACCCGAACCCGGATTACGACGCCAGCGACGAACTGGAATACGGCATCGCGGGCTTCGCCTGGCTGCTCCGTGGCGTCTACCCGCCGCCGTCGTACGGGCCCGACTTGGGCAACGCCAGCACCGGGAATTAATCACTGCGGCGGCGGGACGTAGCCGCCCGCCGTATTGCGTAACTGCCACAACTGAGCCGGGCAGTAGATGTTGACGGCGTTGGAGATCAGGTAGTTGGCCGAGTATTCGTCGTTGGGCTGCACGTCGCGTTTCACGTCGCCGATGACTTGGCCGTAGCCGGCGCCGCCGGTGATCTTGTCGCAGATCCCGTGGGCGTAGGCGATCGCCTCGGCCGTGTTCGCGAAGCTGTATTGCTTGCGCACGGTGGTGTCGTAGATGAATTCGATGTCAGGCGCCGGGACGGCGTGCGCCAGAGGCGTCGCGCCCACCACCGATGCGGCGGTGACCACGGCGGCCAACCAGATTGGCCGCCTCATCGGTCCGGTTGTCCGTAGACGGCGACCAGCACGCTGCGGTCGACGCTGTTCTCCGACCACACTCCGATCTGGGTGTTGGCGCAGTTCGACATGATCGCCATGTAGTCGGGCCGGTAGTACCAATTGCCCATCACATCAAGGTCATTGATGGCCAGCGAGTTGTTGATGGCCACGGTCTCGGCAACGACGCCGCGATATCCCGCGCCGCGCGCCCGGTCGGCCACCGACGTTCCGTCCGAGCCGACGTCCGCGTCGAGGCTTCGATTGTTGAGCACATCGACGGTGTGGCGCTGCGCTGCGGCCTCCAGTTGCGGGTTTTTCTTCAGCTTGGTGGTGCAGCCGGCCTGCGCCTTGACGGTGTCGACATTGACCACGATGCCGTTGTTGAGCCGGTCGTTGTTGCCGGGAACGCCGGGAGCCGCCGCGGTGACGGCGCTGGGCGCGACGAGCGCCAGCGGTATCCAGACGATCGGCGCGAGTCGGCCAATGCGCTTGTCAGTCATGGCATCTCCTAGCGAATGTTCGCCGCGAGGTCGCCGGACATCGCGCTCAGCTGGCGCGACCAGGTGGGCCAGTCGTTGCCGCCGCCGCGGCCCAGGTCGAAGTGCCCGTTCGTGCCACCGACATCACGGAAGTGCGAGTAGAACTGCGCGTTGGTGCCCTGCGAGATGTCTCCGAAGCCGGCCATCGCACCCTGGTCGGTCGGCGCGCCGCTGCCCGGACTGTAAATCCAGAGCCGGGCGTCGTTGTCGACCAATTGCTGGATGTTCTGGTTTGGCGAATGCCACTTCCAGCGACCCAGTTGCGGTGCGCCCCACATCTGGGCGGTGTCCGCGCCACCCTGCCGCAGCGCAGCGGTGATCGCCCCGTCGACGCCGGTGCGTTCGGGAGTCAGAAAGCCGGAAAACGAACCGGCATAACGGAATCGGTCGGGATGAAATGTCACCAGCGCCGTCGCCGCATATCCACCCTGTGAGACGCCGACCACGCCGTGTCCGCCGGGCGCGAGGCCCTTGTTGGCAGCCAGCCAGTCCGGCAACTCCTGGGACAGGAACGTCTCCCACTGCTTGCTGCCGTCCTGCTCCCAGTTGGTGTACATGCTGTAAGCGCCACCGGCGGGCGCGACCACCGAGATGCCTTTGCCACCAAGCGTGTTGAAGCCATTGCCCGCGGTCGCCCAGTTGCTCACATCCGGCGCGGCATTGAAGCCGTCGAGCAGGTAGGCGGCGTGTGGGCCGCCGGCGAGGAATTGCACCGGGATGGAGCGGCCCATCGACGCGGACGGCACTTGCAGGGTTTCGAAACCGGCCGCTTTCGTGGTGCCTGTCGCTCCTGAAATCGCCGTCGTCGCACACCATCCGACGATCAGCGTGACCACCGACAGGCGCCGGAGCATCCTCGGGATACGTGTCATCTTCGCCTCGCTTGTCATTCGGTCACACCGGGTCGAACTGTGAGATGAGCCATCGTCCGTCGACCTTGTCGAGCGTGACCCGCACGCTGGACGTGCTCTGCGTGGGCGGATCGTTGCCGATGGTGGTGGTCTGGTCGACGAAAACCAGGACCACCGCCTGCTTTCCGGTGGCCGAGACCGACGCCGCGGCGGGCACGGTGGCCACCGCGGTGATGTGCTGCTGCTTGGCCCCCGGCGCGACGACGTCGGTGACGAGTTGGGTGTATTGCTGGCGGAAGCCGGCAGTCAGGCGGTCGGCGGCGGCCTTCAGGTCCTGGTCGACGGTCTCGGGCTTGTACGACAAGATCGCGATCGTGCTTTCGGAGGCAGCTCGCACGGATTGCTCTGCGGCAGCGGCGGATTCATGATCCTTGCCGTCCAGCCACTTCAGGTATCCGACGCCGAGCGCCAGCACCAACGCCGACACAGGCAGCGCCGCGACGATCAGCCGGCCCCATCCGAATCGAGCACGCGGCGTGTCCGGCGCGTCGTCCGTGTCGTCGTCCTCGTCGGCTTCGAGCAGGTCTTCCTCGTCCGCGGCCTCCGCCGCGTCAGCCAGGTCGTTGCGCTCGGCGAGATCGTCGTTCGACGGCTCGTCGGAGACTGAGTCATGGTCATCGGACATTGCGCAGTCCTCCTCTCGCGTGGTCAGTGCGGTTCGACTGCTCACGGCACGAACTCCACATTCGACACCTTGGCGCCATCGCCCACCCGGTCCACGGTCAGGCGCATTCTCCACCGGCGAGGCTCTTGGTCGGCCGGTGCCGTACCCATCGACGTCTTGACCGATATCGCAACCAGCACCTGCGCTTGGTCTTTCGTAGAGGACAGTAAGCCCGCCTCGGCGATCGTGCCCTCAGTTTTCGACTGCACCTTCTTGACAACCTCGACGAAAGGCTGCGACCGGTTCTGGAATTCGTCGTGGAACCCACCGGTGGCCGAGTCCAGCACCCGCTTGATGTCGGCATCGACCTGGGCGTAGTTGATCGTGGTCAGATTGATCGCGGTCTGCCGGGCGACCTGCAGGTAGAGGCTGCGCTGGTCGTCCACCTGGTGGTCTTGGTGCAGGCGGAATCCGAGCCAGCCTCCCACGCCAAGCAGGGCCACGAGCGTGCCAACTCCGACGGCGACCGGTGTCGGAACACGGGACACCCAGGCCGGTGCTCGCTTCGGGCGATGCCGGGCCTTGTCGGCGTCATCCGCAGCGGCGTCCTCGGCGTCGAAGTCCTCGGCATCCAGGGCCTCCGCGTCCAGAACCTCCGCGTCGATCTCTTCAGCGGTGCTGTCGAGATCGGCCGGGGTGTCTACGGATTCGGCTTTTTGGGTGGCGTCATCATGCTTTGCCATGTCTTGCCTTTCGAACTGAATCTCAGGTCGGAATCGCTGTAGTGCTTGCCATCCGGCCCGACGTAATTCCCGGTCATGGGGTCGTAGGGAATGAAAGCCGGCGGCTTGGGCGCCGCCGGATCAACGGCGGGGTGCCAGTGCTCGCCCGGGGAGTACGGCGGCCCGCCCTTCGGGAACTGCGGCACACTCTGGCCGCTCAACGTCGCGTTCGGATCGCCCTTCCAGAACAGGCCATCGTTCAAAGGCACGTACTGCTCGTCGCTTTCGCACATCTCGACGGTCGGCGCACGCTTACCCGGCTTGGTTTCGCAGGGCACGTTGCGAACGCCGCGGACGTTCATGTCTGAGTTCTGCGGGATGCGGCAATACAGTTCGCCGTTGGTGCGGTCGGGATAGTCCTCGCGAACCGGAATGCGTTGCTGCTGTACCGGCAGGAATCCGGCGTTGCACGGTGGCGGCGAGTTGAGGTTGAGGTTGAAGTCGAGATAGATGCCCTTGTAGTCCATCTTGGCCACACGGTCCGGCACGATGATGGACGACATCACCGCCGTCCCCTGCGGGAACATCACCAAGAGCTGTTCGAGGTCGTTGCGGTAGTTCACCGCGATCGTGCCCAGGCTGACCAGGTTCGACAGCAACACCGGCAGGGTTGGCGCCAGCCGGTCAAACAGCGCCGTTCCCTCGCCCAGCGCCGGGCCCGCGGTGTTGAGCAGGTCCGCGAGCTTGCTGTCCTGGTCCTTCACCTGGCTGGTGATCGCGTTCACCCGCTTCGCCCATGTCGCGATCGAATCCGACGTTCGGACTTGAGAACTGGCGACGGGCGGGAACTCGTCGATCAGACGGGAGAACGAGTCGGTGGTCTTGCCGGCGTCGATCGCCAGCGCGGTGCCGCCGTCCACGAGGCGGGACAGCTCCGGCCCCAAGCCGGCGACGGCCTTCGAGGCTTCCTCGACGACGGTGTGCAAGTTGTCTTGTGGGATCGCAGCGAGGGCCTTGTTGGTGGTGTCGAGCAGCAGACCGATGTCGACCGGGATCTGTGTTCTGCCAACCGCGATCACGTCGCCGTCACTCAACTTCGGGCCGGTGTCCTGCACGGTCCCCGACTGCGGAGTCAGCTCGAGGAACTGCTCCCCGACCGCCGAGCGGCTGTGCACCGCGGCAGTCACATCGCGGGGAATCGCGATCTCCGATTTCAGCGAGAGGACGGCCTGAACACCGTTCTGGGTGACGTCCACCGACTTGACGCTGCCGATCTCGCTACCGCGATAGTTCACCACCGACGTCGGGTACAGGCCGCCCGACGCGGGCAGGTCGACCTTCACCGTGTATCGGCCAACCCCAAGCAGCGCAGGCACTTTGATGAAGCCGAAGGCCATCACGAGGATGGAGATGATGGTGACCGATGCAAGGATCGCCAACTGCGTCCAGATCGTGCGGGACAGCCGCAGTGAACTCGAGCGGGCCATCTCAGTAACCCCCCCAGTGGTACGGCGCGATCAACGGGTTGACCGCGGTGTACGGGCTGGGCATCTGACCGATCGTGCGGCCCCACTGCATCTCGAGTTCGGTGAGGTTTCCCTCCCACCGCGATCCGGTGAAGAATCCGCTGTCGAGCCGGCTCAGGGTCAGGTCGACGACGAGTGAGATGTTGGCGAAGTCGCCCCTGAACCAGTTCGGCACAGTGCTTTTCACCCAGGGCAGCGTGGACAGGAAGTCCAGACCCCGGGTGAGCGCCGGCCCGGCGTTGGCCAATTCACGCAGCGCCGGCGCGAGGTTGCGGAAGTTGTCGACGAGCGATTTCTTGGACTGGTTGATCGTCGAGGCC
The DNA here is from genome assembly GCA_963822655.1 of uncultured Actinomycetota bacterium. Lineage (GTDB taxonomy): Bacteria > Actinomycetota > Actinomycetes > Mycobacteriales > Mycobacteriaceae > Mycobacterium. The sequence continues at coordinate 405,805 of CAWGIJ010000004.1, read as the reverse complement.
GCGACGGCGCTGAATTGGCCGACCTTGTCGATCGCGTCGACCAACACCTTGCGGGTGTCGGCAAGGACCTCTAGTGCCTGCGGGATCGTCGTCAGTGCCCTATCGACCGTCTGGTCCTTCTCCGCCACCTGACCGACCAGGTCGTTGAGGCTGTCGATGGCCGTGATGATGTCGTCGGTCTGCTTCTTCGTCTCGGTGACGAAGACGTCCAACTGGGTCAGCAGGCTGCGCATCTCTTTCTCCCGGCCGTTCAGCGCCGTTGCGAAAGTCCTTGTGAGCTCTTGGATATGACCGAGCCCACCGCCGTTGAGCAAGATCGCCACCGACGCGAGAGTCTGCTCGGTGGTCGGGTAAGTGGCGGCCTTCGACAGCGGAATCACCGATCCGTTCTTGAGCTGTCCGCGCGGCGGCTCGTCGGTCGGCGGCGCCAGCTCGATGTGCATCGAGCCGAGCAGGCTGGTTTGGCCGACCTTGGCGGTGCTGTTCTCCGGCAGATGAATGCCACCGTCGATGCGCATCGTCACCAAGGCATGCCAATCCTGGACCTCGATCTTGGTGACGTTGCCGATGTTGACGTCGGCGACCCGCACCCTGGTGTTCGGCTGGATGACGACGACATCGGGCAGCTGGGCCTGAATCGTGTACGAGCCCTTGCCCTGACCGGCGGTCCCGGGCAGCGGCAGCGAGTTGAGGCCCCGCCATCCCCCGCAGCCCGTCAGTACGCACAGGCACGAAAGGACAAGCACCGCAGACACTATCCGCCTCATGGCGCACCTCCCGGCGGCGCGGCCGCCGGCACCATCAGGCCCGGCAGACCCGCGTGCGGGTCGGTGGCCCGAACCGCGACCGGTGCGGGCGGCACCGCGCCACCCGGCAGTGCCTGCGGCGACACCGGCGGCGGGGCGTCGGCGGGCGGGCCACCCGGTGCGGCCGGCGGCGGGATGTGCGGATTGAGTTTGTCCTCGCTGTAGGTGATCTCGTTGGGACGCGCCGCCGCCCCGACGAACGGGTTGAGGCCGATCGGCAGGAAGTTGTACTGCCGGTTCTTGATAATCGGCGCCAGGTACTGCTCGCACAACCGAGCCGACTTTTTGGCCCCGACGCGACCATCGGACTCGATTGAGCCGCAGATGGATTGAACCGTGTCGGCGAAGTTCGACAGGGCCAGAATCCCGGTGACCGCGCTCTGTGCCGGCTGATAGATGTTCAGGAAGTTCTGGAACACGTTCGGCGCGACGTGCAAGGTCTGCTTGATGTCGCGACGGCTGTCGTTCAACGCTGTGGTGATTTCGTTGAGGTGGTCGAAGGTCGTACCGATCGCCTCGCGGTTCTCGGCGACGAAGGGGCGCAGGTCGTTGACCGCGGCGTCGAGTCCCGCGATGGCTTGGCCCCACTCGTTGGGGGTATTGGACATCACCGTGGTGATGGTGGCCAGGTTCTTGTTGAACGATGCCAGCAGTTCGCTGCTCGAGGTCAGCGCGCAGACGAACGTTTCCAAGTTGCGCAGCGTGCTGAAGATGTCCGTGCTGTGGTCGCCGAGCGCCGACACCGCCTGGGACAGCTTGATCACGGTGTCCCGCGCGGTGTCCCCCTCACCGCGCAGGTTCGCGGCCGAGGTGTTGACGAACTGGCCCAGCGGGCTGGTCCCGCCCTCGGTCGTCGGCTGGAGGGAGTCGGTCAGCTTCTCCAATTGCTTGCGCAGGTCGTCCCATTCGACCGGGACGGCGGTCCGCTCCTCCGGAATAGTCGCTCCGTCAGCCAGTTTCGGGCCGCCGGAGTACACCGGGACGAGCTGGATCGCCCGCGACGTGACCAGCGACGGTGACAGGATCGCCGCTTTGACATCGGCAGGCAACGAGTACTGCGCGTCGACGGTGAACGTCACCTTCGCCGCCTTGGGTTGCGGTTCGATCTTTTCGATGGTCCCGACCGCGACGCCGAGGATGCGGATTTCGTCGCCGGTGTAGACGCCGTTGGTGTTCGGGAAGTAGGCGATGTAGGTGTTGCGGGTCATCTGCTTCCACCACGGCGACACCATCATGCTGATTCCGACCGCCAGGATCACCAACAAGCTCAGCGCCGTCCCGATCCTGGTGCCCCGTCGATGGTTCCCGATCCAGGCGTCGCCATCACCAAGGCGAGCGCGAACTTTCGCGAATACCATCAGTGACCCCCGTTCGCCGGCACTTCGTTGGGGGCGGGGACGTACACCGGCGTCTGCTTCGGCGGCGGCTTGAGGTCGGCCGGTGGCCCGGGCGGCGGCCCACCCGGCGCGGGTGCCGGTGGCGGCGGTCGATACGGGTAGCAACCGGGACCGGGCAGCGGCACGCCGGCCGGGCCGCATGAAGTCTGATCCGGGTTACCCGTGATGGCATCGGGGATCGACCGCCGCGGTTCGCCGCCCTGCCCGGTGCGCGGATACGGCAACGGCAGCAACGGCAGACCCGGTTGACCGTTGCCCGGATCGACAAGTTGCGACGGCAGCAGCGTGTTGGGGTCAAGTCCCAGATCGGAGAACGCCGCGTCGGTGAACGGCTGCACGAACTGGCCCAGGGTCAGGTTCGGCAGCGAGGCTTTGAAGAACGGTCCCGATCCCAGCACTTCACCAAATGACATGGCGTACTTGGGAATCAAGTACAGCGTGCGCTGTAGTTCCTTCTTGCGGTCGTCGAGAACGCCCAGCACGCCGTTGAGCTTGTCCAGCGCGGGCTTGAGTTGCGTCCGGTTGTCACCGACGACCGCGGAAATCTCCCGGGCCGCGGCACCGACGTTGGTCATCAGCGCGTCGACCGCGTTGCGTTGGCTCAGCAGCTCGGCCAATAAGGCATTCGCGTTGATCACCAGATTGGCGATCTGGTCGCTGCGCTCGCCCAGTACCCCGACAACCTTGTTCGCGTTGGTCAGCAGGCTGCGCAGCTTCGCGTCGCGGTTGTCCAGCGTGCTGGAGAACTGCGCAACCCCTTCCAGCGCCGCCTTCACATCGGGTGGGGTGTCTTTGAAGGTGTTGGCCAGCGTGGTCAGCGCCGACGACAACTTCGCGGTGTCCAACGCGCTGACGGTACTGGTCAAATCCCCCAGGGCATCGGGCAAGTCGTACGGCGCGCGAGTGCGCTCCACCGGGATCGGCCCCTGCAGCGTGCCGTCTCCTCGTGGGGTGATCTCGAGCATCTTCGTGCCCAGCACGGTCTCGGTCTTGATCGACGCCTCGGTGCGGTTGCCGAGCGCGACGTCGTTGTCCACGGTGAAATTGACCAGCACCTTGGTGCCGTCCAGTTTGACGCTGGACACCCGGCCGACCGACAGTCCCGACACCCGCACGTCGCTGTCCGGTTTGATTCCGCCCGCCTCGGTGAAATATGCGGAGTAGCCGGACTTTCCGGTGAGGAACGGGATCTTCTCGTAGGAGAAGACGGCGACGACCAATGCGACGACGATCCCGATGCCGACCAGACCGACGGTGACCCGGTTGCGGTCCGCGAGCGGTTTGATGTCGCGCGGCGTGAGCCTGTCTTTCAGAGCGCCGAGGCGGCTTGTGAAGGAGGTCATTTTTTCGGCAGGCACCTCCCCGTCACCTGGCTCACCAGCTTGACGAACGTGGGTTGTCCGTTGCGGCCGTTGAGCTTGATGACGACGTCGCAGATGTAGAAGCCGAAGTAATCGCCGTAGAGACCCTGCCGGGACAGCACCTGGTAGACCTCGGGAAGGGTCTTGACGAGGTCGTCGAAGTAGGTGTGATCGGACTCGATCTGTCCCGACACCCGATCCGTTTGCACCACAGTGTCTTTGATCGGTTGCCGCGCCTGGGTCAACAAATCGGCGACCGATCCGGTCGCGGCGTTGATGTAGGCCACGTCCTTGGTGATGTCGGTCTTGCGCTCGGACAGCGCTCCGACGAGTTGGGACAACTTGTCCAGGCCGTTGGAAAACTGCTTGTCGCGGGTGCCGAAGGTGTGCAACACGGTGTTCAGGTTGGTGATCACATCGCCGATCAGCTTGTCGCGGTTGGCCAGTGTCGTTGTCAGCGCGGAGGTTTCGCCGAGCACCGACGAGATGGTTGCGCCCTCGCCCTGGAACACCCGGAGCAGTTGGCCGGAGAGCGCATTGACCTGATCGGGATCCAGAGCCCGGAACAACGGCCGGAAGCCACCAATGAGCGCGTCGACGTCGAGCGCCGGAGAAGTGCGGGCCAGCGGGATCGTTGATTTCTCGGGTAGTCGCCTGGGTGGACCGGGTCCGTCCTCGAGCGCGAGATACCGGTCCCCGATCAGGTTTTCGTACCGTACTGATGCCTTGGTGCCTTCGGTCAACCGAAGGCCATTGTCGATCGCGAAGTCGACATGGACGGTGCCGTCCTTTTCCAGCCTGAGGTTGCTGACCTTTCCGACCTCCACCCCGGCGATGCGCACGAAGTTGCCGCCCTTGAGCCCGGAGACATTGGAGAACACCGCGCTGTAGGACGTGCGGGAGTCAAACCGGAACTGCCCGAACACGGTCACCAGAATGAAGACGAAAGCAAGGGAGACAACGGTGAACGCCACCACACGCGCGATGGCGCCGGTGTTGGTTCTCATTGCGATTCCTTACTACTCGGCACGGACATGTTGATCTAGGACCCTGGCGGAGCCGGTGGCGTCGCGGCACCCGCGTAATCCGGTGCGCCAGAGGGCGGTTGGCCAGGGTAAGCGGGCGGCAGGCCCGGCGCCGGCCCGCCGGGGTAGCGGATCAGCGGCGGCTGTGGCGTCCCCTTGGTGACCGGGAAGTAGTTCACGTAACCCGGGAAGCCGATGCCCGAGTTGGGTCGGATGTCCAGCCCGGTGCCGAATCCGGTATCGGTGACAAGGTACTTCACCGGGAAGTTCGCGCTCGCGTCCGGCAACGAGCCACAGCTCGGCCTTCCGCCGGGGCCACCCTTGGCCTGCACCCGGGGCAGGTTTTCCGGGAAACGATACGGATCGTCACCGAACAGCAGACCACCATCGATGTTGAGGGACTTGCCATTTCCGCCCATGGCGGCGCGGCCGCCGTTCTCCAGGTACCAGACCGCGCCCTCGAAGGTGCATTTGTATGTCGGCGAATATTTGTTCAGCAGCTCGAACGTCGGCGCCACCAAGTTGATCGCACCCACCAGGTTCTGTTCGTTGCGGCCGATCGTGTTGATCCCCGCGTTCGAGAAGCCGATCGCATCCAGCAGCACTTCGTTGAGCGCCTTTTTGTTCTTCGCGATCGTCACGCTCGTCGTCGAAAAAGAGTCAAGGGTCGACAAAAGATCCTGGGCCGCGACCGAATAGGCCGCGGCGGTCCGGCCGAAGAGCTGCCAGTCTTTGCGGATGGTCGCTTGTTTCGGGTTGATGGCGACGAGGAATTCGTTGCCTCCGCTGATCGCCTGACCGATGCGCTCACCCTTGCCGCGGAAACCCTCGGCCAGCGCCGAGAGCACCCCGTTGAGCTTCGCCGGGTCGATCGCGTGCACGATCGACTGCAGATTCTGAAACACCGTGTTGACCTCGACGGTCGTGTTGCGGCTGTGCAGCACAGCGCCTTTGGTCAGCTCCCGATGGCTGGCGCCGGATTCCGGGACGATCAGGTCGACGTACTTGGCTCCGAAGGCAGTGCTGGACTTGATCTCCGCTTCGACGTTACTGGGCAGGTAGCGGAACTCGTTGGGATAGATCTTCAGCTTCAGCTTCGACAGGTCGGTGCCCGCCGAGTCCGTGTAGGACTCGACTTTGGACACTTCACCGATCTGGACGCCGCGCAACTTCACCTTCGCGTCGTCCTCCATGACCAGGCCGGCCCGATCGGAGATGACGGTGAGCGGCACCGTGGTCTTCAGCGTCCCTTCGAACGCCATCGCGGTGAGCGTGCTGACAGCCACGACGAACAGCACGAGCACGGGCGCCCACACGATGGGATCGATCCCCCGGCGCCGCCGGGTCTCCTGGCTCACCCGATCACCCCGACAAGTGGAAGTTGCCGGACTGCCCGTACACCGACAGTGTGATGGTCAAGAGGATGAAAACCCCTGCGGTGATTGACGACCGCACGGCGCGACCGACCGCCTCGCCGACCCCCGCCGGTCCGCCCGTCGCGTTGTAGCCGTAGTAGGTGTGGATCGCCATCACCGCGGCCGCCATCGACAGCGCCTCGGTGAAGGACCAGATCAGATCGGTGGGGTGCAGGAACGACGAGAAGTAGTGGTCGTATACGCCGCGAGATTGGCCGTAGATGACGGTGGTGCCGAACCGGGTCGCCAGAAATCCCATCAGCATGGCGATGGTGTAGATCGGGATAACGGCCACAACCCCGGCCACGATCCGGGTGGACGCCAGGTAGGTGATCGGCCGGATGGCCATCGCCTCCAGCGCGTCGACCTCCTCGTTGATCCGCATGGCGCCGAGTTGCGCGGTCGCGCCGGCGCCGATCGTCGCCGCCAGCGCCACCCCGGCGGTTGCCGGCACGATGAAGCGGACGTTGAGAAAGGCGCCCAAAAACCCGGTGAGAGCTTCGATTCCGACATTGGACAGGGTGTTGTAGCCCTGGACGGCGATCAGCGCGCCGGTAGTCAGGGTCAAGAATCCGACAATGACCACCGTGCCGCCGATGACGGCGAGCGCCCCGGTCCCCATGCCCAGAACCGCGATCAGCCGGAGTACCTCGCCGGGATAGCGCCGCACCGCGTCGACCGTCGACCCGAGTGCGGTGCCGATGAAAGCGGTCTGCTCGCCCAGGGTCCGGACGGAATCGACCAGCGAGTCGACGGTCTCGCCGAACCGCGACGGTTCCTCGTCCGGCTCGGCCCTATTGCCCGTCCTGGACGCGTACTTGCGCAGGGTCGCGCCACCCTGCTCGGACTTGGCATATTGCCGTTCCCGCTTCTGCCTGTGTCCACCCGCCCCCTCGCGCCCGGTCGTCATGGCGACACCTTCACGCCGAACGCGGTCGCCAGGATGTTGATCAGGAACAGCGCCATGAACGCGAACACCACGGTCTCGTTGACCGCGTTGCCCACTGCCGTCGGCCCACCGCCAACGGAAAGTCCTTTGTAGCAAGCGATCAGGCCCGCCGACAGCCCGAAAAGCAATGCCTTGACCAGCGACACGATCACCTGCGGAAGGCCGGTCAGGATCGTCATACCGAAGATGAAAGCACCCGGTGTGACGTGCTGGACGTACACCACGAAGAAGTAGCTGCCGGTGAGACCGACCACGGCCACCGCCGAATACAGCAGCAGCGCAACGAAAGTCGCGGCAATCACCCGTGGAACAACCAGGGCTTGAATCGGGTTGATGCCAATCACCTTCATCGCGTCGATCTCTTCACGGATGGTCCGCGCTCCAAGGTCCGCGCAGATCGCGGTGGCACCGGCGCCGGACACCACGATCGCCGTGACGACGGGGCCGACCTGGGTGACCGAGGCCAGCGCCGCGCCGGCGCCGGACAGGTCTCCCGCGCCCACCTCGATCAGGACGATGTTCAGGGTGAAAACGATGAGAACGGTGTAGGGAATCGACAGCACCAGCGTCGGAACGATCGACACCCGCGCGATGAACCAGATCTGGTCGATCAACTCCCGGACAGCCAGCGGCGTGCGGACGGCGGCAGAGAAGGTTTCACCGGTGAGCACGACGAAGTCACCGATTGCCGCAGCGGGCTTTGACCACTCGACTCTAGAAAGAGCCGACCCCCCAGACTTTTCCGGCACCCGCCTACCCGATCCGCCGGTCGTCATGTGACGAGGACCACCGCATTCTCGGTGTAGGACTTTGCTCAGCAGGCCCGCACCAGAGCATCGGATGGATCATCTGACTTGCTAGACGGCCATTTTCGACAGCGACGGTGACATTCAGCGAGTTTGCTCGTTTCGCCGACTCGTGATGCACGTCATCACGCTCCTCTGACTATGGGGAAGGCTCGGGGTCACCCAGCTGTCTGCGGGCATCCACACGCGCAGGCACGCGGCACCGAAGCCGCTGCTCGCCAGCACACACAGATCACGTCGGAAACTTACGGGCCCATCGCCGCGGGTACGAGGTTTCCAATCAGCCAGAAGAAATGTGAGACCGACATGCTCGAAACACCTGAAATCGGCTGCTGAGCTGGCAAACATCCGTGAATGCCCCACCGGCACGGCGGCTGTCTTCGCCGAGTGCCGGGCCGGTGGGAACGGATTCAGCCGACTGCTGCGCCGCCCTCGGCGATGCGCCGCACCGCGCGCAGGAACACGTCGATCTCCTCGTGGGTGTTGTAGAAGGAGAACGACGGACGGACCGTGGCCTCCAGCCCCAGCCGCCGCAGGGCGGGCTGCGCACAGTGGTGCCCCGCTCGGACCGCGATGCCCTCGGCGTTCAGCGCCTTGCCCACTTCGAGCGGCTCGTGTCCGGCCAGCACGAATGACAGCACGCTGGCCTTCTCCTCGGCGGTGCCGACCAGGCGCACACCGGGGATGTCGGCCAGTCGCGGCGTCGCGTACTCGAGCAAGGTCCGCTCGTAGGCCGCGATGCGTTCGATGCCCAGCCGCTGCACGTACCTCAGGGCTTCGGTCAGGCCCACCGCATCGGCGATGTTGCCGGTGCCGGCCTCGAACTTGAACGGCGGACCCTGATACAGCGAGCGATCCAGCGTGACGTCGGCGATCATGTGGCCGCCGCCCTGCCACGGCGGCGTTTCGGTGAGCGCCTCTTCGGTTCCGTAAAGCGCACCGATCCCGGTGGGCCCGTAGATCTTGTGACCGGAGAACACGAAGAAGTCCGCACCGAGCTCAGCGACGTTGGTCGGGATGTGCTGGATCGACTGAGCGCCGTCGATCAACACGCGAGCGCCGTACCGGTGACCCAGCTCGACGATCTTGTCTACCGGCACCACCGTGCCAAGTGCATTCGAAACCTGGCTGGCCGCAACCAGTTTGGTTCGCGGACCGAGCAGTTGCTCGAACTCGTTCAGCAGCAGGTTGCCGGCGTCGTCGATCGGGGCGACCTTGAGGATCGCTCCAGTCTTCTGCGAGACCAGCTGCCACGGAACGATATTCGCATGGTGCTCCAGGTGGGTGATGACGATCTCGTCACCCGGCTGCAGGTGCTTGCCGCCCCACGCATGCGCCACCAGGTTGATCGCCTCGGTGGTGCCGCGGACGAACACGATGTTGTCCGAGCTCGGCGCACCGATGAAGTCGGCGACGGTGTCGCGCGCCTCCTCGTAGGCATCGGTGGCCCTGGCCGCCAACTCGTGCGCGGCGCGGTGAATGTTCGAATTCTCGTGCGAGTAGAACTTCACCAGCCTGTCGATCACCACCTGCGGCTTCTGCGTGGTGGCCGCGTTGTCGAACCAGATCAGCGGCTTGCCGTTGACGACTTCTTTGAGGATCGGGAAATCCGCCCGCACCGCGTTGACGTCGAAGATCTCGTGCTCGTCGGTCAGTCGCGGCACCGGATCGTTGGCGGTGAGAAAGTGATAGTTGCCCTCATCGCCGATCGGCGCATCCGGCGCGACGGGCACGGCGCCCGTCCAGCCGAGGTCGGGAACCGACGGTGCGCCCGTCGGCCATGACGGCGCCGAACCGCGGGGAGCCACCGGAACCGCCGGCACTCCGCCGGCCAGCACGCCCGGCAGCGTCGGAACGATGCCCTCGGTGGGCACCGCAAATGCACCGAGTCCAGCCGGCACGAACGGATCCGCGATACTTCCGGAAGTCGCGGCGGCCGACGGCCCCGCTGTCGTGTCTGGCACGTTGCCCCGCGGAGCTACCGGAACCGTCTGCGGCGGCGGCTCCGGTTCCGGAGACGTGGGAGCAGGAACGTAGACGTCGGAGACACCGAGCAGCGGAACCGGCACCGGATACTGATCCGCGGAGCCGGCCGCTGTCTGACCTGCCGAGGTAGCCGCCGTGGTGTCGGGCACGTTGCCCCGCGGGGCGACGGGTGCCGACTGCGGCGGACTGTCGAAACCCGGCCGGATGCTGGCCGCGTACAACTGGCTGGCCAGCGCCGAGAGTTCCGCAGAGCTGAGTGGCAAGTCGCTTTCGGCGTCTACCGCGCGGTGCTCACTTGTACTCATGGAAACGGTCCACAGCAACGCCATCGAGGACGGCGAGTGCGTCGTCGGTCAGCACTGCCAGGGAGGTGTACAGCGTCACCAAGTAGCGGGCGATCGCCGACTCGTTGATGCCGGTGAACCGGACCGAAAGGCCCGGCGCCTGCTCGCCGACAAGTCCTGGCTGGAACAGACCCACCACGCCTTGGCGCTCCTCACCGGTGCGGACCAGGATGAACTTGGTCTTGCCCTTCTCCACCGGCACCTTGTCCGACGGGATGATCGGGATCCCGCGCCAGGTGATGAACTGCGCCCCGAACAGGCTCACGACGACCGGCGGCACGCCGCGACGGGTGGCCTCACGACCGAAGGCGGCCACGCCCAGCGGGTGGGTCAGGATGAAGCTCGGCGTCTTCCACACCTTGGTGATCAGGGCGTCGAGGTCGTCGGGGGTGGGCGGACCGGTCAGCGTCTGGATCGTCTGCTCCGGCGTCGCCTGGGCGAGCAGGCCGTATTCGGGGCTGTTGACCAGCTCGAACTCCTGGCGTTCCTTGATCGTCTCGATGGTCAGCCGCAGCTGCTGGGCGACCTGGTCGTGCGGGCTGGAGTAGAGGTCGGAGACCCGGGTGTGCACGTCGAGCAGCGTCGAGATCGTTCGCAGCGCGTACTCGCGGGGACTGGTCTCGTAGTCGACGTAGGTTTCGGGCAACGGTCCTTCGGTCCCCGCACCGTCTTCGGCCTTGACCGCAACCGACTCGGGGTTGACGACGCGGTTCACCCGGTAGATACCGGCCTCGACCGGCACCCAGCTGAGCAGATGCAGCAGCCAACGCGGGGTGATGGTCGAGAGCTGGGGAACAGTCTTCGTCGCGTTCGCTAGCTGCCTGGCTCCAAGGTCGCCAAGTGCCTGTGACTCGTTCTGAGCCGAGGTCATTGTGTTCCTTCCATCGTCGAGTGCTGATCGGTATCGGGCCGCGCAGGCCAGCAGGAGATTTCGGCTCCGCGCCGAGCCGAGGCAAGTGTAAAACTCACCATGATTTTTTTCTCGGCGGGGTGCTGTTTTGTCGCTCACCAGGCCCGCGTCAAATCATGCCCTATAGTGGCGATATGCAACACGCCGCACAGCCGCGCCACGCCCTTTCGCGCTGCCTCGCTGCCAGCTGTTGTTGCTGTTGTTGTCGTTGATTTCCTGACGCCCATCTGACGCTGTAGAAATCATCGCGCTTCCCCGCCTCAGGGCGACTGCCTCCGCACGGCCGGAGACGTCGAAATGCGCACCGCAACAAAGTCTTTCAGGAAGCTCAAGCAACAATGACTATTTTGTTTTCGAGCCACGGCACGACCGGACGAGTAGCGGCCGAGAGCCGCGTCGCGGTGCGTCCGGCCGCCGAACTGTCACGCATGACTCGCTACCGGGGCGGCACTTATTCGCACACGGTGGAGAAAGTCGTCTTCACCGACGGGAACGTGGCGCGCACCGACCTGATCAGGCTCAATCCCAACGTCCCGGCCTACTCCCTGGATTTCACCGGCGTCTCGCCCAACTATCCCTCGCGCTACCAGCCGGGCACCTGGTCCGATCTCCCGCACCTGCACGTATCCGGTAATGAGGCCGAGGTCGACTGGATCCTGCGGCACTCCTACCCGCTGCTGCCCACCGCTGAGTTGAGCCGGCAGGTGCGCGCGGCGGGCTACCCGATCGGCACTGGCAACATCAGCGAGCACGAGGCGATCGCCGCCACCCAGGCCGCGATCTGGTACCTGACCAATGGTCTGGCCCTGGAAACCCGGCCGCTGAACGTGCCGATCGCAGTGCAGCGCACGCGCTCCGGGGTCACCACGTTCGAGTTCGACGGCGAGCCCCAACTGGGCGGCTACTCGGTGTGGTCACGGTCCAGCGCGCAGCTGCGGTTGCAGAAGTCGTCGAATGGGCGTGTCTGGCAAGATGTTTCAGGCTCACTGCTGACCACTGGAGCCGAAGCGGGCCGCTACCAGCGCACGCTGGGCGAGGGCAGCACGCTGTCGGCAAGCAGTCACGGCCGCGGCGGACGCGGCTATCGCTACTACCGGCTGATCGCCACGTCCGAAACCGGCTCCCCACGCATCGACCACGTCAACTTCTGGCTGACCGGTTCGCGGCACTACCGCAACTCCGACAAGGTCGTGCACTGCTACAACTACCTGCTCGCCGGGACAGCGGCCGCCGCCAGGGCGGCCGGAAACCACAGCATCGGGCCGGCACTCATCGATACCCACGCCGTCGCCGACGCCGACCTGATCGGGCCCTTCCAGGTGACGACGCGACTCACGCTGACCGCTTCCGACGGCCACGACCTCGTTTGCGCGGACGGATTCCCAGTCGAGTCAGTCGCACCGTGCGCCGATTTCTACGTGCGCCGGGTTCCGGGTTCATCGGGCGTGACGGTGACCGCCAGAACTCCCGGCGATCTGCACGGACGCGTGCTGACCGGTGTGGCGCTGGACCCTGCGGCGCAACGGTTGACCCCCGTGGCGCTGGCCATCCCCACCGAGACGGCCATAGAGTTCGACATAAGCTGGGAAGGCGACGACCGTTGATCCGCGACCGTGGGAGCGAATCTAAATGAGCATTGCCGAGAACATCACCGAACTCGTCGGACACACACCGCTGGTGCGGCTACGCCGGGTCACCGACGGCGCCGGGGCCGACGTAATTGCCAAGCTCGAGTACTTCAATCCCGGCGGCAGCGTCAAAGACCGTATCGGGGTCGCCATGCTCGATGCCGCCGAAGAGGCGGGGCTGATCAAGCCGGACACCATCATTCTGGAGCCCACGAGCGGCAACACCGGCATTGCGCTGGCGATGGTCGCGGCGGCACGCGGCTACAAGCTGGTCCTGACGATGCCGGACACCATGAGTATCGAGCGGCGAATTCTGTTGCGCGCCTACGGCGCCGAGCTCGTCTTGACCCCGGGCAAAGAAGGCATGCCGGGGGCGATCGCCAAGGCCGAAGAACTGGCCAAGAGCGACCAGCGGTACTTCATCCCGCAGCAGTTCGAGAATCCGGCTAACCCGGCCATCCACCGCGCCACCACCGCGGAAGAGGTGTGGAAGCAGACCGACGGGAAGGTCGACATCTTCATCGCCGGGGTCGGCACCGGCGGCACCATCACCGGTGTCGGGCAGGTGCTCAAGGAGCGCAAGCCGGACGTACAGGTCATCGCGGTCGAACCGTCCGCATCGCCGGTGCTGTCCGGCGGGCAGAAAGGGCCGCACCCGATCCAGGGCATCGGCGCTGGGTTCGTCCCGCCGGTCTACGACGAGGACGTCGTCGACGAGGTCATCCAGGTCGGCAACGAGGAAGCGCTCGAGTTGGCCCGACGGCTGGCCTCCGAAGAAGGCCTGCTGGCCGGAATATCTTCGGGCGCAGCGGTTGTCGCGGCACTGGAAGTTGCTCACCGGCCCGAGAACAAGGGCAAACAGATCGTGGTGGTCCTGCCCTCGAACGGCGAACGGTATCTGAGCACGGTGCTGTTCTCCGATCTGGCGGACTAGCGATGCTCGACGCGTTCCGAGGCGATATCGCGGCGGCGAGGGAACGCGATCCCGCCGTCCCCAGCACGCTGCAGATCGTCTTCGCCTACCCAGGCGTGCATGCCATTTGGGGTCACCGAGTCAGCCATTGGTTATGGGGACGCGGCGCGAAGGTGGCCGCCCGCACACTCGGCGAGGTCACCCGGATCCTCACCGGGGTCGACATCCATCCAGGGGCAACGCTGGGCACCGGGCTGTTCATCGACCACGCCACCGGCGTGGTGATCGGTGAAACCGCCGAGGTCGGCGACGACGTCACGATCTATCACGGCGTCACGCTCGGCGGCAGCGGAAAAGATACCGGCAAGCGGCATCCCACCATCGGCGACCGGGTGACCATCGGCGCCGGCGCCAAGATTCTCGGCGCGATCAAGATTGGCGACGACAGCCGGATCGGCGCGAATGCCGTTGTAGTGAAAGAGGTTCCGTCGAGCGCCGTGGTCGTCGGTGTGCCTGGACAAGCCATCAGCCGCGCCAAGCCGGGTACGAGCGACGACTCGATGATGCCCGACCTGGTCGGCGTCAGCCTGCAGTCACTGCTCACTCGGGTGGCCAAGCTCGAAGATCAGGCCGACACACCACAGACCGAGGGCATCATCCGGCCACCAGAGGCCGGAGTCTGGCACGGCGAAGACTTCTCTATCTGAACGTCAGACCGGCTTCGTCCCAGGCCTGATAGCCGCCGAGCAGATCTCCCACATTCTCGAAACCGGCCGCGCGCAGCAGGCTGGCGGCTATCAACGAGCGGTATCCACTCGCACAGTAGGTCACGACCGGCGCTGCCGGATCGAGGTGTTCGATCGAGTCGATGAGGGTTGGCAGCGGGATCTCTTGCGCCCCGCTGATGGTCCCGCCCTCCGTCTCCCCCGGATTCCGAACATCGACGACCTGCAAGCCGGGTTCGTAGTTCATCAACTCAGCCAACTGCTCCGGGCTGAAGCGCGCCGCGGTCTCCACCAGGTGCGGGAATCGTGTGAAAACACCGGCGAGATCGTCTAATTGGCCGATCACCCTGTCGAAGCCGACTCGCGCGAGACGAATCCTGGACTCGTGCCCGAGCGACGAGTCTCCTACCAGGACGATGTCGCGGTCGGGGGGAAAGACCTGGCCCGCGCCTTCGGCGAAGCGACCGTTCAGACCGATGTTGACCGCGCCGCTCACGTGGCCGCGGGTGTACTCGGCAGCTTCTCGGGTGTCCAGCAGGATCGCCCCCACCGCGACGTGCCTGCGCACCTCGTCGAGGCTGAGTAGCGGCGGCGAGTTGTCCTCCAGCAATGGGCGCCGCTCACGGTTGCGCACCGAGTCGAACTCGAAGTAACGCGGTTGCGGCGATTGACCTTCGGTGATCGCGGCGACGAATTCGTCGACATCGGAGAATCGCAAGGCGTAGTTGTCGCGGCGCTGATCGCCGATCGTCGAACTGGTCTCACTCGACATCTGCTTGCCACAGGCCGACCCGGCGCCATGTGCCGGAAAGACGCGAGTCGCATCAGGCAGCCGCAGCAGCTTGTCGTGCAATGAGTTGTACAGCGAGCGCGCCAACTGATCCGACGAAAGCCCTTGGCCGGACAGCAGATCCGGGCGACCCACGTCGCCCACGAACAGCGTGTCGCCGGTGAGTACGCCGTACGGCACCTCGTCGTCGGGGTGTTCGTAGACCACCACGCAGATGGACTCGGGTGTGTGTCCGGGCGTCGCAAGAATCTCTAACGTGACCTCGCCCAAAGAAATTCGCTGACCGTCCGCCAGCGGGTCGACTGAGAATTCGACTTCGGCGGCTTCGCTGTAGCTGATCCGCGCTCCGGTGGCGTCGGCCAATTCCAGGTGACCGGTGAGAAAGTCGGCGTGGATGTGCGTTTCGATGACTCGCTCGATCGTCAGGCCGTGCTCGGCGGCTTCGGCCAGGTAGATCTTGACGTCGCGGCGGGGGTCGACGACCACCGCGCGGCCGGTTGACTCGTCGCCGATCAGATACGAGCCCTGCGACAGGCAGTCCAGGTAGTGCTGCGTGAAGATCATCGCTCCAAGTTTCCCGGTAAGGCGGTGCGCCAGCAATTTGAAATCATCGTGAGTTCAAGAAGTTCCTGGTGAAGGCTATCGCGTCGTTTCAGTGATCGCTTGTCTCGCAGCGGTATTCACCTCCCCGATCACGCCGTTCTCGGTGACGATGGCGGTGATGAGGTCGGGCGGGGTGACGTCGAACGCGGGATTGAAGGCTGCAGTTCGGTGCGGGGCAGTGGCAACCCCACCGACGTGGGTGACTTCGGTGCCCGCCCGTTGCTCGACGACGATCTCGCCGCCCGTGGCCGTCGCCAGGTCGCGGGTCGATTCGGGCGCGACGACGATGAACGGAATCCCGTGCCTCCGCGCGGCGATCGCCAGCGAGTAGGTGCCGATCTTGTTGGCGACCGAGCCGTCGGCGGTGATGCGGTCCGCGCCGACCATCACGCAGTCGACTTGTTCGGTGGCCATCGCCCACGCCGCCGCGGAGTCGATCGTCAGCCGGTGGGGTATGCCCGCCTCCGCCAACTCCCACGCGGTCAGCCGGGCGCCCTGCAGCAGCGGCCGGGTCTCGTCGACCAGCACCTCGGCGATCCGGCCGCGGGCGTGCAACTCCATCACGGCGCCCAGCGCGGTGCCGACCGCGGTGGTGGCCAGTCGCCCGGTGTTGCAGTGCGTGAGCACCCGCAATGGACCGTCGGGACACAGCCATGACACCAGGTCGGCGGTGTGGGCGGCGGATCGCCGGTTGGCTTCGGCGTCTTCGGTCAGCATCTGCTGCGCCTCGGCGAGTACTGCCTGCGGGCCCTCCGACAGTGCGGCCAGCGCACGGCGCACGCCCCACGCCAAGTTCACCGCGGTGGGCCGGGCCGACGCGATCCGCTGGGCCTCCGCCGTCGCTGCGTCGGAGTCGTCGACATGCGTGTACGCGGCCAGGGCGACACCGAACGCGCCGGCCACCCCGAGGGCGGGGGCACCGCGGATGGCGAGGGTCTCGATGGCGTCGATGAGGTCGTCGACCGTGGCGATCCGCAGCCAAAGCAACTGGTGCGGCAGCGCGCGCTGGTCGATGGCCGAGATCGCGCCGTCAGCCCACCCGACGGTGGTCTCAACAGAGGTCACGCGAACCATCCAACCCCGTGGCGACGGCTATCAACAGGACAATCCTGCGAATGTGCAGGACAATGGCATGATGCGATTGCTCGTGACACTTGCCGCCGGTATGGCCGCCATCGGCCTGGCCGTACCCTCGCTGGCCGATCCGACCGACGGCCCGGTGCCGCCCGACCCTGCTGCCGATAGCAACTTCATCGCGTCGCTCAGCAAGGCCGGGATGACCTTCCGGAACCCGTCAGACGCCGTCGCGGCCGGCAGGTACGCCTGCGACATGATGAACAACGGAGCGGCCGAAACCGACGTCGTCAACAAATTGAGCATGCTCAACCCCGGTTTGAACGCCGGCGGCGCGATGAAATTCGCGGCACTGGCGTCGAGCGCTTACTGCCCGGACTACCTGAACAAGTCGAGCACGAAGACCAGTAATCCCTCGCCGTTCCCAGGATTGGGTCCGAGCCGCTAAAGGACTTGCTCCCCCGGGTGGACTCGAACCACCAACCCTCCGGTTAACAGCCGAATGCTCTGCCAATTGAGCTACAGGGGACTGCTTGGTGTCCACGAACACGGCGCGGACCGAGTGCTGACTCTAGCGTACCGGCGTCCGCGCGCCCAACCACACCGTTCGCCCGCCGGGAGGCGGGTGTTCGGTGTCATGGGGCAGGATGGATGCACACCGACCAATCCTGAAGAAGGGACCGTTTTGATCCGCTACGTCGTCGCGCTGGGGCTGGGCTATGTGTTGGGCACAAAGGCCGGTCGCCGTCGTTACGAGCAGATCGTCGGTACCTATCGCGCACTCACCAGCAGCCCCGCCGCCAAGTCGGTGATCGACGGCAGCCGGCGCAGGATCGCGAACCGGGTCTCACCGGACTCGCGGATGGTGACGCTGACCGAGATCGACGACCAGACCAGCGTGATCGAACGTCAGCAGTCGTGACTGTCAAGCGGTGAGGTCGTCGCCGCTGGCCTGCTCGAGCAGGCTGCGCCGGTAGGCCTCCATCGCGACCAGGTCGCCGAACAGCGCGTGATACTCGTCGCCCTGCTCGACCGGCGACATCCGCTGCAGCTTGGACTTCACGTCGGCGATCTGCCGGCCGATCCAGACCTCTTGCAGCCGGGCCAGCACACCGGCGATGTAGCGCGGCAGCCTCTCGTCGTCCTCGATGCGGATGGCTTCGACGCCGAGTTCGTTGACGAGCCCGGCGGCCGCCGGTGACAGTGCCTTCTGGCGCACGGAGTCCAGCCACTCGGCGCCGCCGATACCGGTCGCGGTGCCACCCGCCGCCTCGATCGCGGTGCACACCGCGGCGTACCCGGGGTGGGTGAAACTCTCGACGGTGAGTTGGTCGAACACCGGACCGGCCAGGGCGGGGTACTGCAACGCGGACTTGAGCGCCTCGCGCTGCGGCCACAGCGTCGGATCTTTCGGGTTGGGCCGGGGCACGGCCGGTTTCGCGCCGGCCTCGGCCTGCGCAGCGGGGCGACGAGTCTTGTTGCGGCCTTGCCCCGTCGGGCTTTTCGCCTCTTCGCGCACCCGGCTGATGACCTGCGCGACGTCCGCCCAGCCGACCCAGCCCGCGAGTTGACGCGCGTACTCATCGCGCAGGGTCGGATCCTTGATCTGCGCGACGATCGGCACGCACCGCCGCAGCGCGGACACCCGGCCTTCGGCGTTGTCGAGGTCGATGTCGCTGAGTGTGGTCCGAATGGCGAACTCGAACAACGGAGTTCGTCGCGCCACCAGGTCGCGCAGAACGGCGTCGCCGGATTTCAGCCGCAAGTCACACGGGTCCATGCCGTCGGCGGCGACCGCCACGAACGACTGCCCGGCCAGTTGCTGCTCGCCGCCGAACGCTTTGAGCGCGGCGGCCTTGCCCGCCTCGTCGCCGTCGAAGACGTAGATGAGCTCGCCGCGAAAGAAGTTGTCGTCCATCATGAGTCGACGCAGCATCGAGAGGTGCTCGTCGCCGAACGCGGTGCCGCAGGATGCCACCGCCGTGGTGACCCCGGCCAGATGCATCGCCATCACGTCGGTGTAGCCCTCGACGACGACGGCCTGATGCCCCTTGGCGATGTCGCGCTTGGCCAGGTCGATACCGAACAACACCGATGACTTCTTGTACAGCAACGTCTCTGGCGTGTTGACGTACTTGGCTTCCATCGGGTCGTCGTCGAACAGCCGCCGCGCGCCGAATCCGATCACCTCGCCGGATGTCGACCGGATCGGCCACAGCAAACGCCGGTGGAATCGGTCCATCGGGCCGCGCCGACCCTCCCGCGACAAGCCCGCCGCCTCGAGTTCCTTGAATTCAAAGCCCTTGCGCAGCAAATGCTTTGTCAGCATGTCCCAGCCCGACGGCGCGAAGCCGCAGCCGAAGTGCCGGGCGGCGTCACCGTCGAAATTGCGCTCGGTCAGGTATGTACGGGCCAGCTGAGCCTCGGGCGACTCCAGCGCGGCGGCGTAGAACGACTGCGCCTCGGCGTTCGCGGCGATCAGCCGGCTGCGACTCCCCCGGTCGCGCTGCACGTTGGTGGCGGCGGCCCCGGTGTAGGTGATGGTGTGCCCGATCCGGTCGGCCAGCACCTCGACCGCCTCGACGAAGCTCACGTGCTCGATCTTCTGCAGGAAGGCGTACACGTCGCCGCCCTCGCCGCAGCCGAAGCAGTGGAAGTGGCCGTGGTTGGGGCGCACGTGGAACGACGGCGACTTCTCGTCGTGGAACGGGCAGAGGCCCTTCATCGAATCCGCGCCCGCCCTGCGCAGTTGGACGTAGTCGCCGACAATGTCTTCGATGGGGACGCGTTCGCGGATGGCGGCGATATCGCGATCAGAGATGCGGCCGGCCATCGGGCCAGTGTAGAGCCGACTCTGAAAGCGCGACGTCGGTTAGTCGTTTGCCCCGTGGTCCGGGCCTACGGGTGGGCCGCGGCGATGCGCTCCAGACGCCCCTCGGTGTACGAGGCGATCTGGTCGACGACCACGCGCAGGCGCCCGCCATCGTCGGCGGCGTCGTTGAAGGCCGGGACGAAGATCGGGTCGAGTGTGTTGGGCGCTCCAGCCAGTAGCGCCTGCGCTACCCGATGGATGCATTCCCGCTGCCGGGCCTGGACTTCCTGGTGCCGCGGATCGGACATGATGAATTGCAGCGCAAGTGTTTTCAGCAGGGCCACCTCGGCGCGCACCACCTCGGGCACCGATAGCTCGGCCTGGTAGCGGGCGAGCGGTCCGGCGCCGGCGTCGGCGCGGGTGGCCGCGATGGCCGCCGACGCGAACCGGCCTACCAGCTCACTGGTGAGGCGCTTGAGGGAGACGGCGGCCGACAGCGTCGCGTCGTATTTCCCGACGGCGGCGACGGCCGGGAGGTTCGACAAGCGGTGAGCGGCGGCGATCAGGTCGTCGGCGCGCACACCGGCGAAATCACGCTCGCCGAGCTTGGCCAGCGCCGCGGCGTCGTCATCGTCGGCGAGTACGCGCAGGTCGATCCGCCCGGAGACGACGCCGTCCTCGACGTCGTGCACCGAATAGGCGACGTCGTCGGCCCAGTCCATCACCTGGGCTTCCAGGCAGGGTCGACCGGCGGGAGCGCGGTTGCGCATCCACTCGGCCTTCGCGCCGTCGATGTCATAGAAGCCGAATTTGCGGCGATGCTCCTCGCGCGGCCACGGGTATTTCGTCACAGCGTCCAGCGCCGCCCGCGTCAGGTTGAGGCCAGCGCTATGCCCTTGTTGGTCAAGGACTTTGGGTTCCAGGCTGGTCAGGATGCGGAAGTTTTGCGCATTGCCCTCGAAGCCGCCATGCGCGACCGCGACCTCGTCGAGGGCCTGCTCGCCGTTGTGGCCGTAGGGCGGATGGCCGATGTCGTGGGCCAGGCCGGCCATGTCGACGAGGTCGGGGTCGCAGCCCAGCCCGATCGCCATCCCCCGGCCGATCTGCGCGACCTCCAGCGAGTGCGTCAGGCGGGTGCGCGGCGTGTCCCCCTCGCGCGGTCCGACGACCTGAGTCTTGTCTGCGAGCCGACGCAGCGCCGCGCAGTGCAGCACCCGGGCGCGGTCGCGGGCGAAGTCGGTGCGCAACTGACCTTCGGTGCCGGGCAGGCCCGCGGTCTTCGGCACCTCGGGCACTACCCGCTCGCGGTCGAAGTCGTCATAGGGGCCTTGCTGCGTCATCGACGGACAGTCTGCCAGTCAGACCGATTGCCCTGGGACCCGCTTCGTTACCGGGCTAGATTGTCGAGCATGAGCACCCTCCGCCGCTCGGTCGCCGTGTTCATGGCGATGCTGACTACCGCTCTCGCTGGATTCATCGTCGCGCCGTCGGCCGCCGCCCAGCCGCCGTTCCGGCTCTCCAGCTACATCACCGACAACGCCGGCGCTGTGAATGGCGCCGGCCGCGCGGCGATCCAGTCGGCCAGCGGCAAGCTGTACTCCGACAGACGCATCCAGCTGTGGGTGGTGTTCGTCGACGATTTCTCCGGGCAGTCGGCGGTGAACTGGACCGACAGCACAAGAGCCGCCAGCGACCTTGGCGACTTCGATGCCATCTTGGCAGTAGCGACCATCGACCACGCCTACGCGTTCCGGATACCGAACCGGGTGAAGACGATCAGCGCCGGCCAGGTCGACGATCTGCGCCGCAACCAGATCGAGCCCGCGCTGCGCCGCGGCGATTGGAGCGGCGCGGCAGTCGCGGCGGCCAACGGCCTCGACAAGGGCCCGGAGTCGACGAGTTCGGCGCCCCTGCTGATCGGGCTGGGCGTGCTGCTGGTCGCGGTCGTGGCGCTATACGTGTTCACCCGGTGGCGCCGCCGCCGGCGGCGGGCCGCGGAGCTGGCCGCGGCCAAGAATGTCGATGCCACGAATCCCGCCGCGTTGGCCAGCCTGTCGGTGGGCGCCCTCGATGATCTGTCCCGGTGGAAAGTCGTCGACGTCGACAACGCGGTCCGTACCAGCGCCAACGAGCTGGCGTTGACGCTCGAGGAGTTCGGCGAACAGCGGACCCAGCCGTTCGCAACAGCGGTGGAAGCCGCGAAAGCGGCGCTGGCGCAAGCCTTCACCGTGCGCCAGCAACTCGACGATGCGATCCCCGAGACCCGGCAGCAGCGGCGCGAGTTGCTGACCGAGGTGATCGTCGCCGCAGCCCGCGCCGACCGCGAGCTGGAGTCGCAGCGCGAGGACTTCGAGGAGATGCGCGACCTGGTGGTCAACGCGCCGTCGCGGCTGGACGCCCTGACCCAGCAGGTCGTCGACCTGACCGCCCGCATCGCGCCGGCCGAACAGCGAATGACGGAGTTGCACAACGAGTTCGATCCGTCCGCGCTGGCCTCGGTAGCCACTAACGTCACCACGGCCAAGGACCGTTTGGCCTTCGCCGAACAGAATCTCGGCCAGGCACGGGAGAAGGCGTCCAAGCCGGTCAGCGGTGAGCAGAGCGCACTGGTCGACGCCGTTCACGCCGCGGAATCGTCCTTGGGACAGGCCCGTTCACTGCTGGACGCGGTCGACAGCGCCGCCGGCGACATCCGGCACGCGGTCGCCACCCTGCCGGCGCTGATCGCCGACGTGCAGTCCGGCGTCGAGCACGCCGACACCACGCTCAACAGCGGGCAGAAGAACAAGACAGCGCATCTGCGAGAGCTGTCCAGTGCCCGCAACGCGGCCGCCAGGGCGCTCGACGCCGCGCACAGTGGCGGTTCGGCCGACCCACTGAGCGCATTCACCGGACTGACCAAGGCCGAGGCCGACCTCAGCCGGCTGCTGACCACCGTCGCCGAGGAACAGGCCGCCGCCGAACGCCTGACCCGCACGCTGGAGCAGGCATTGTTCACAGCCCAGTCGCGGGTGCATGCGGTGTCGGAGTACATCGACAACCGCAGGGGCAGCGTCGGGCCCGAGGCGCGGACCCGATTGGCCGAGGCGAGCCGGCAGATCGACGCCGCGCAGGACCAGAAGACAACCGACCTGAACGCCGCGATCACTCTTGCCAACAAGGCCGCGTCGTTGGCCGCCGAGGCCCAGTCGCTCGCCGAGTCGGACGTCCAGTCCGCTCAGATGGCCTACACCTCGCGCTACGGCAGCGGCGACCACACCGGCGCCATGATGGGCGGCATCATCATCGGCGACATGCTTGGTGGCGCCATGCGCGGTGGCGGCTGGGGCGGCGGAGGCTGGGGCCCGACGTCATTCGGCGGTTCGGGCGACTCGGGCGGCGGCTTCATGGGTGGCGGCGGCCGCTTCTGAGCCGCCGCTCGTCAGCCGCGTTCGAATCTGTCCGGCGCCGCGAGTTCGCGGTACAACCCGGTCAGCCATGTGTGATCGCCGCAGAAATCGTGGTCGATCCACCACACCAACAAACCCAACGCGGCCGACGTGTAGAACTCCGCCGCGACGTCGGCCGGCAGTTCGACACCCCCGGGGTGAACTGCGGTCGTATGCGTTTCCGCAACAAGTCGCCGATCAGACGCCGCAGATAGCGCTGAACCAGGGCTCCGCCCTGCCGTCCGCAAAGCGCGCGATACACGCGCTGATTGCGATACGCATGCTCGTAGAGCAGGGCCGCGGGAAGGGTGACGTCGACGCTGCCGGTGGCCTCGATGGCGGCCAGTTCCCGCTCGAGTTGGTCACGGACACTGTCGAAATTCGCCGTCAACAACGCTTCCTTGTCTCGGTAGTGCACGTAGAAGGTCGACCGACCCACGTCGGCGCGGTCGAGGATGTCCTGGATCGTGGTCTTCTCATAGCCCTGTTCGATCACCAGCGCGAGGAACGCCTCGTGTAGCAGCTTGCGTGTTCGCTTGACCCGCCGGTCCGGCACCTTCGCGTCAGATCCGATGGGTTTCAGGACATTTCGGCGTTGTTGTTCGGTATCGGACATCTCGCCTCCATTGGTTGTTGACGGAATTTCGACCGCGAAGCTTGTATTGAACACACTATCCCGAAACATACGGGATGTTTACAACTTTCGAAGGGAGCTGATCATGAGCACTTTGCCGATATATGCATGGGCTATCGTGCTGCTCGGGTTGATAGGCACGGTCGCAGCCATCTGCGCCGGGTTATGGCGTGGTGCGCTGAATGCGGGCGTCAGGCGAAGGACCGCAACGCGGGTCGCCGTCGGCGCCGGAATCGTCTGGAGCAGCTGGGGACTGGTCAGCGCGGCACTGGCCAACAGCGATGTCTACCGATTCCAGCAGGCGCGGGCAGTGCCGTGGATCGGGGTCGCGGTCATCGCACCTCTGGCCGCCGCGCTGGCGCTTTCACGTACGCCGTTCGCGTCTCGCGTCCTATCCGAACCGGACTCGCTGTGGCGCTTGACCGTGCCGCAGATCTTTCGGCCGGTCGGCGCAGCTTTCCTGGTGGCGATGGCTCTGGGCCAACTGCCCGCGATCTTCGCCCTGCCGGCAGGCTTGGGCGATATCGCCATCGGCTTAGAGGCGGTGTTCGTCGCGCGAAACCTACGGCGCGGCATTGTCGACCGCCGCGTGGCGTGGTTCAACATTCTGGGCCTTGTCGACCTGGTGGCCGCGGGTGCCATCGGCTTTACTGCAGCGCCCGGATTCGCTCGGCTGCTGGATGTTTCGCCATCCACGGAAGCCATTTCACTTCTCCCCCTTGCCCTGATACTCACTGCGATCGTGCCGCTTGCGACGGCGCTGCATCTGCTGTCGCTGCAGAAGGTCGCAGCGGCGAAAGCCACCGAGCGTGCGCTTGTCGGGAGCACACTGTGACCATAACTACTCCCCACCTGGTCAACCGATTCGTCATGGACACCGGCGACACGTTCGAGAACGTGCAGAAGCATTTCGAATCTCTGGTCCCGACAATCGATTTCGTGAAGCTCACCGAGCTCATCGAGGCGGGCGACCTGTCCGGCGTGCAGCGATACACCGCCGAGCAGGCTCCGCACTCGTTCGTCAACTTCTGGACGTTCGATCCGACGCCGATGATGCGATTGGTGGGGCATCACACTCGGGCGACCACCTACATGATGGGAAACAACGTCATCGTGGAGACGATGTTTCGGCATGATCCCGGCGTGATGCTGTATGCGCCACTGCGAGTCGCCATTTACGAGAACGCCGACGGTCACGTGTATCTGAGCGTCGACCAGCCGTCGACCAAGTTCGGTAGCTTCGGCGACGCGCGTATCGCCGAGGTCGGATCGGCGCTGGACGCCAAACTCGCGGCGCTGCTGCGACTCATGCGATTGCCGGTGCCGCAGGCCCTCGAATCCGATCTGTCCGAGCCCGCCTTGGAGGCGCAACCATGACGACCACCGACATCCGCGCGCAGTATTCGACGGGGCTGTCGCGCAACAACATCGAGAAAACACTCATCGCGGCCGGATACGACCTCGACCACCTTCAGCCCGCGGACCTCGGCATGCTCGAGGACTTCCACACCATGGGCCGCATCGCCACCGGCCAACTCGTAGACCTGCTCGAAATCAGCCCCGAGACCGAGGTGCTCGACGCGGGCAGTGGAATCGGCGGTACCGCCCGTTACGTCGCCGACCGGTGCGGCTGCAGAGTGGCCGCGGTCGACCTGACCGAGGAGTACTGCGACACGGCCCGCTGGCTCAACGGACTGGTCGGTCTCGGCGAAAAAATTTCGGTTCGGCAGGCGGACGTCACCGAACTTCCCTTCAGCGACGGCGCTTTTCACGTCGCGTTCAGCCAACACGTCCAGATGAATGTGGCCGACAAAGCCCGGCTCTACGGCGAGGCGCGCCGGGTCATTGTCGACGGCGGACAGCTCGCTATCTGGGATATCACCGATGGCGGCCGAGGCGATCTCGACTATCCGCTGCCATGGGCCGACAGCGCGCTGCGTAGTCACCTGGTAACCCCAGACCGGCTGCGTGCCGCCGTCGAGTCGGCCGGGTTCGCGATCGAGCACTGGGACGACCTCAGCGACGATGCGTCCGCGATCATGCGGACAGTGCTGTCATCGCCGGGCCCGCTCGGACTTGAAGCCTTCGTTCCCGACTTCGCGGTAAAGGCCACGAACCTCACCGATGCACTCGCCGACGGTCGGCTTCGGGCCGTCCGAGGCATTGCACGGGCGATCTAGCGCCGGACCATCCCCAAAATGGTGGACGCGGCAGCTCACCACGCCCTAGTGAGCCGCCGCGTCGACTTAACGATGATATTAAACGAATGACCAATAGTCATCGGTTTCGGCAAAGTTTCTTTCGGACCTCTGTCTAGCAGCCCCGGAGGCGCGCACCGAGATAGTCGACGACCCCGTCGAGTGCCACCCTATCCTGCGTCATCGCGTCGCGTTCGCGGATCGTGACGGCGTGGTCCTCGAGCGAGTCGAAGTCCAGCGTCACACAGTACGGCGTGCCCACCTCGTCCTGGCGCCGGTAGCGGCGACCGATCGCACCGGCGTCGTCGAACTCGACATTCCAGCACCTGCGCAACTCCTGGGCAAGGTCGCGGGCCTTCGGGCTGAGGTCGGCGTGCCGGGACAGCGGGAGCACCGCGGCCTTCACCGGCGCGAGCCGCGGGTCGAGGCGCAGGACGGTCCGCTTGTCCACGCCGCCTTTGGCATTGGGCGCCTCGTCTTCGTAGTACGCGTCGACCAGGAACGCCATGAAGGAGCGGGTCAGTCCGGCCGCCGGCTCGATCACATAAGGCGTGTACCGGGTGTCGTTGGCCTGGTCGTAGTACGACAGATCAACACCGGAATGCTTTGAGTGCGTGGACAAGTCGAAGTCGGTGCGGTTGGCGATACCTTCGAGCTCACCCCACGGGTTGCCCGAGAAGCCGAACTTGTACTCGATGTCGACGGTGCGGTCGGAGTAGTGCGACAGCTTCTCCGGAGCGTGCTCGTAAAGCCGCAGGTTCTCTGGGTTGATGCCGAGATCGACGTACCACTCCTTGCGGGTGTCGATCCAGTACTGGTGCCATTCCTTCGCCGTCGACGGCTCGACGAAGAACTCCATCTCCATCTGCTCGAACTCGCGGGTGCGGAAGATGAAGTTGCCCGGGGTGATTTCGTTGCGGAAGCTCTTGCCGATCTGACCGATGCCGAACGGCGGCTTACGGCGCGAGGTCGTCACCACGTTGGCGAAGTTCACAAAGATGCCCTGCGCGGTTTCGGGCCGCAGATAGTGCAGCCCCTCCTCGGTCTCGATCGGGCCGAGGTAGGTCTTGAGCATCATGTTGAAGTCGCGTGGCTCGGTCCACTGGCCTTTGGTGCCGCAGTCGGGGCAAACGATCTCGCTCATCGGCACGTCGTCGGGGTCGACGGCTGTCTCCCCCTTACTCTTTTTCAGGGCGTAGGCCTCTTGCATATGGTCCTGACGATGACGCTTGTGGCAGTTCAGGCACTCGACGAGCGGGTCGTTGAAGACCTCGACGTGACCGGAGGCCACCCAGACCGCGCGCGGCAGGATGATCGAGGAGTCGAGGCCGACGACGTCGTCGCGGCCGGTGACGACGGACCGCCACCACTGCCGCTTGATGTTCTCCTTGAGCTCCACGCCAAGTGGCCCGTAGTCCCACGCCGATTTGGTGCCCCCGTAGATCTCGCCGGCGGGATAGACCAGGCCACGCCGCTTGGCGAGGTTGACGACGGTGTCGATGACGGACGCCACGAGCTGAGGACTCCTGAGGTTGTAAAACGCGGACGATCCGTCATCGTAGCGATCTACCCTGCGCTCTTTGACATGCACGGTTATGCATGTGACAGTGGACGCAGCATGTCTCTTCCATCCTCCACCGCAGCCGACGGCGACGAACTCGTCGGCGAGCACCAGCACAGCGACTCGGCAGAGCTGCCGGCGCCGCCGCCCCGCGAGATTCTCGACGCGGCCGGCGAGCTGCTGCGCGCGCTCGCCGCGCCGGTCCGGATCGCAATCGTGCTGCAGCTGCACGTGTCTCAGCGCTGCGTGCACGAGCTGGTCGACGCGCTCGGGGTGCCGCAACCGTTGGTCAGTCAGCACCTGAAGATTCTCAAAGCCGCGGGCGTGGTCGCCGGTGAGCGGTCCGGCCGCGAGGTGCTCTACCGGTTGGCCGATCACCACCTGGCGCACATCGTGGTCGACGCCGTGGCGCATGCCGGGGAGGACAAGCCGTGACGACCGGCGCCGGCGTGCGCGCGACCCGACAGCGCGCCGCGATCGCGGGCCTGTTGGACACCCTGGACGAATTCCGCTCTGCCCAGGAGCTACACGACGAACTACGTCAGCGCGGCGAGAACATCGGGCTGACCACCGTGTATCGGACGCTGCAGTCGATGGCCGCGGCGGGGCTGCTCGACACGTTGCGCAACGACACCGGCGAATCCGTGTACCGGCGTTGCTCCGACCACCACCACCATCACCTGGTGTGCCGCAATTGCGGGGCGACCGTCGAGGTCGGCGACCGCGAGGTCGAAACGTGGGCAGCCGAGATCGCGAGCAAGCACGGGTTCTCCGACGTCAGTCACACCATCGAGATCTACGGCACCTGCTCGGACTGCAGTTAGCCCGTTAAGCCCCAGCGCGCGGCGGGCCGGCCCAGGTCAGTCTCAAGGGCACGGGATAGGTGTCGAGCGATTGGTCGTATCCGCACGGGTGACTGCCGTCGGCAGTTGACCAATAGCGACCCTCGAGCGTGTCGGGATTCCAGCTGTAGTGCGCTGTTCCGGGTACAGAGATTCCATCGCCGCACTGCAGCGCGCGGGGGGAATGTATGTCGACCGTCCAATTCATATCGACGTAGCGCGCCGTTGCCCGCTTGGTGGACCCTTCTCCGCCTATCTCGACCTCGGCGCAGCCGTCGCCGCATGGAGCGAAAACCCAGGTGTCGGGCGGCGTGCCCGGACCACCCGCGACAACCTTGTAGGGACCCTCGAGCCGGGGTACCGCCAACTGCGGAGTCTGCGTTGAGCTTTGGCTCGTCGTTGCCCGATGAGCAGCACCTTTCGAGGGCAATCCGCCACAGCTCGCCGTTATCAATGTAGTTAGCACCAAAGCCGCGATCCTCCAGGTCATGAGGTCAACGCCACACGAATCTCGGCACCCTTGTCGAGCACCATCAATATCAGCGTGCGCAATGCTTCGTCGTTGAGCCCGTTACCGGGAAAGTTATAGCGCAACAACACATCTGCGGACTTACCCTTGGTGACCAGACTTACCGAACCCAGCAGCGTGGACTGCGCCTGTTCGGCCACAGTGTCACGGATCTTCTTGGACGCGACCAGGTCCCACGCCACGACCTGGGTTAGCGACACCAGGTCGAGGTCCTCGTTGATGGGCACCACCCGGAGCGAGGCGATCGTCCCGCGGTGGTGCACGGTGAGCGCCCCGTCGGATTCCGCGTCGACGGGCAACACCTCGGAGAGCACCGCGAATAACCGTTCCTGCAACGACGCCATCAGTAACTCCCGCCGCATCCGTCGCCGCTCGGGCGGGGTCGACGATGTGCCCGGACCTGCTCCATCACGCCGTCCCGAATCGTCGATTACGCAATACGTACTCCTCGCACGCCGCCCACAGGTTGCGGCGGTCGTAGTCGGGCCAGAGCGTGTCCTGAAACACGTACTCCGCGTAAGCCGCTTGCCACAGCATGAAGTTGCTGGTCCGCTGCTCCCCCGACGTGCGCAGCAGCAGATCGACGTCGGGAATGTCCGGGCGCTGCAGGTGCCGGGCGATGGTCGCCTCGTTGACCCGCTCAGGGTTGAGCTTGCCCGCCGCCGCCGCACGCGCGATATCCCTTGCCGCTTCGGCGATTTCGGTCCGACCACCGTAGTTGACGCAGTAGTTGACCGTGATCACGTCGTTGTTGAGGGTCAACTCCTCGGCGACCGCCAACTCGTGGATGACGCTGCGCCACAGCCTGGGGCGCGACCCGACCCAGCGGATCTTGACGCCCATGTCGTTGAGGTTGACCCGGCGGCGCCGCACGACGTCGCGGTTGAATCCCATCAGGAAGCGGACCTCGTCGGCGGAGCGCTTCCAGTTCTCGGTGGAGAACGCGTAGAGGCTCAGCCACTTGATGCCCAGTTCGATTGCGCCGCAGACGATGTCGATGACAACCGCCTCGCCCATCTTGTGACCCTCGACCCGCGACAGGCCGCGTTGGGTGGCCCAGCGACCGTTGCCGTCCATCACGATCGCGACGTGATTGGGCAGCTGATCCGCCGGGATCGACGGGGCAACCGCCCTGGAGATGTGCTGCGGTGGCCGGCGGGGACCGCCGTCCGGCGAGGGCGGTAATGCCGGGAACTCCACCGGCCACGTCGAGGTGTCCGGGAAGACCGGATAGTCGTGGGGCGCGGGAGCGAGCTGCGGGAAGTCGGACTTCCGCTTGCGCTCAGCCCTCCGCTCTGAGCGGCTCACCCGGCTCGTCTCCATGCGCCACATCCTGCCTGACCAAAGCGACCCGACGGTCGAGCAGGCTCTGATCGATCACGTCGACCCGTCGTATCCGCTCGACCAACGGCAGCGTCCGCAGCTGCCGCTCCAAATGCCATTGCAGGTGGGCGGCGACCAGGCCGCTGGCATGGCTGCGGGCTGACTGCGGCGCGATCTCCGCGCCCTCCCAATCGCCGTCGCGCAGCGCGGTCATCAGATCCAGCACGCCCAGCGGCGGTGTCGTCGCGCCAGGCGGGCGGCAATAGCTGCACACGCTGCCGCCGGCGGCGACGTGGAAGGCCCGGTGCGGTCCCGGTGTGGCGCAGCGCGCGCACTCGGTCAGCGCCGGGGCCCATCCGGCGATGCCCATGGCCCGCAATAAATACGCGTCCAGCAGCAGTTCACGGGGCCGGCTGCCGTCGGCCACCGCCCGCAGGGCTCCGACCGTGAGGCGATGCAGCTCCGGCGCCGGTGCCCGCTCCTCGCCCGCGAGGCGCTCGGCGGTCTCCAGCATCGCGCACGCGCTGGTGTAGCGGCCGTAGTCGCTGACGATGTCGGTGGCGAACGCATCGAGCGAGACGACCTGCGTGACGATGTCGAGGTTGCGGCCCGGATGTAGCTGGACGTCGATGTGCGCGAACGGCTCCAGCCGCGCACCGAACTTGCTGCGGGTACGGCGAACACCCTTGGCCACCGCGCGAACCAGCCCATGGTCGCGGGTGAGCATGGTGACGATCCGGTCGGCTTCGCCAAGCTTGTGCTGGCGCAGCACCACCGCTCGATCCCGGTACAGCCGCATAGATATCAGTTTGTCACCCGGTTGCGACGGCACCCGGCGTACGCGCCGATAAGGTCGATACTGATGAGTAGCTCTGTCGAACGCCGCTTCCCCACTTTGACCGATCAGCTGTACCAGTTGGCTAGCGGCGAGGTGACCTCTGACGAGCTGGTTCGCCGTTCGTTGCATGCCATCGAGTCGAGCCAATCCACGCTGAACGCCTTCCGCGTGGTGCTCACCGAGTCGGCGCTTGCCGACGCGGCCGAGGCCGATCGTCGCCGGGCCGACGGCGACCAGGCGCCATTGCTGGGCGTGCCGATCGCGGTCAAGGACGACGTCGACGTTGCCGGCCAGCCCACCTACTTCGGCACGTCCGGATTCGTCCAGCCGGCCACCCAGGACGCCGAGGTAGTGCGTCGCCTGAAGGCCGCCGGCGCAGTGATCGTTGGCAAGACCAACACCTGCGAGCTCGGCCAGTGGCCGTTCACCAGCGGGCCCGGATTCGGCCACACCCGAAACCCGTGGTCACGCCAGCACACACCGGGCGGCTCGTCGGGCGGTAGCGCAGCCGCGGTGGCCGCCGGTCTGGTGACCGCCGCAATCGGCTCCGATGGCGCGGGCAGCGTGCGCATCCCGGCGGCCTGGACGCATCTGGTCGGCATCAAGCCTCAGCGTGGTCGCATCTCGACGTGGCCGCTGCGCGAGGCGTTCAACGGGATCACGGTCAACGGCGTGCTGGCGCGCACGGTCGCCGACGCGGCGCTGGTGCTCGACGCGGCGTCCGGCAATGTCGAAGGCGATCTGCACAAGCCGCGGCCGGTGACGGTGTCCGACCACGTCGGGATCGCGCCCGGCTCGCTGCGGATCGCGCTGTCGACCCGGTTCCCGTTCACCGTCTTTCCGGCGCGACTGGATCCGGAGATCGAATCGGCGCTGGACTCGGTGGGCGACCGGCTTCGGCAGTTGGGTCACACGGTCGTCGACGGCAATCCCGACTACGGGTTGAAATTGTCGTGGAACTTCTTGTCGCGGTCCACATCTGGGCTGCTGGATTGGGCTGAGCGGTTGGGTGACGGTGTCGACTTCGACCACCGGACGCTGTCCAACATGCGAATGGGACGGTTGCTGTCGCAGCAGATCCTGCGCGCGGCGCGGGCCAGCGAGACCGCCAACCAGCGTCGGGTGGGTTCGATCTTCCGCATTGTGGATGTGGTGCTGGCGCCGACGACCGCGCTGCCGCCGCCACGCGTGGAGGCTTTCGACAAGCTCAGCGGACTGGGCACCGACCGCGAGATGATCGCGGCCTGCCCGGTGACGTGGCCGTGGAATGTGTTGGGGTGGCCCTCGATCAACGTTCCGGCCGGCTTTACGTCGGACGGCTTACCGATTGGCGTACAGCTGATGGGGCCGGCCAACAGCGAGCCGCTGCTGGTGTCGCTGGCCGCCGAACTCGAGGCGCTGGGCGGCTGGGCATCCAACCAGCCGGCCGTCTGGTGGAACGCCGAGTCCGAAGCGATGCGATAGCGTCGAACCTGGCTCCCGAGAACGGGTTCGCGCCTAATCTAGGTGCTCGCACCCGTCGAACACAGAGCGTGAGGAGAGACCGCGTGGCTGACGGACTTTTGGACGTCTACCGCAGGCAGTGGCCACGTATCGGAGCGGTGATCGCGCTGGCACTCAGCGGTGTCATCGCGTTGACCAGTGGACGGCTGGCCAGGACGCAGTTGTTTGCGGCGGCCAACCTGGTCGCGCTGCTGGCGCACCAGTACGAGGAGTACGTCGAGCCGGGTTATTTTCCCGGCCAATTCAATCGGGGCATGTTCAAGAGCGACAGTCCACGCAACTATCCCTTGAACCCGCAGACCGCGATGATCATCAACACCGCCCTGGCCTACCCGTTCTATCTCGGGCCGGTCGTGCTTCGCCGGCCGAAATGGCTCGGGCTTGCCACGGTAATCCTCGGCTGGAGCCAGGTCGTCCTGCACGGAGTGGTGCTCCCGCGTCGCGCCGGTGACCGCTACGGCCCCGGCTTTCTGACCGCTCTGTTACTGCATTTGCCGATCGGCATCGCCTACGTGCGAGCGCGACAGGACGAGGACCCGATCAGCAGGCAAGACTGGCGCAACGGGTTGGCCGGTGCGGTCGGAGCGACGTTGGGCGGCTTGGTCATGCCCAACCTGGCGCTGCGCGACAAGAACAGCCCGTATCAGTTCACCGCGGCGCAGATGGGTCCCCACGACGTTCCAGCGGCGTTAAAAGCCTAGTCGGCCAAGCTGTTTCGGGTCTCGCTGCCAGTTCTTGGCGACCTTGACCCGCAGGTCGAGGAAGACGTTGGTGCCGAGCAGTTTCTCGATCTGACCCCGGGCGGCGGTGCCCACTTCACGTAGCCGCGCTCCGCCCTTGCCGATCACGATGCCCTTCTGGCTGTCCCGTTCGACGTAAAGAACGGCATAGACATCGATCAGGTCGTCGCGGCCCTCACGCGGAGTGACCTCGTCGATCACCACCGCCAGCGAGTGCGGTAACTCGTCGCGCACTCCCTCCAGCGCGGCCTCGCGGATGAACTCGGCCATCAGAGTCTCTTCCGGCTCGTCGGTGAGCTCGCCGTCCGGGTAGTAGGGCGGGCCTGGTGGCAGTGCGGCGGCCAGCACGCCGGTCAGCACGTCGAGTTGCTCACCGGTGGTCGCCGAAACCGGCACGACTTCGGCATCGCTGCCCACGAGTTCGCTGACCGCGACCAGCTGGGCGGCCAACGCGTCCTTGGACACCGTGTCGATCTTGGTGACGACGGCGATCAATTGTGTTCTGGGTGCGGTGGATCGGATCTGCTCGACGATCCAGCGGTCCCCCGGCCCGATCGCCTCGTCGGCCGGAATGCACAGGCCGATGGCGTCGACTTCGCTGTAGGTGTCGCGGACCAAGTCGTTGAGCCGCTTGCCCAGCAGGGTGCGCGGTCGGTGCAGCCCGGGGGTGTCGACCAGGATGATCTGAAAGTCGTCGCGGTGCACGATCCCCCGGATGGTGTGCCGAGTTGTTTGCGGCCGGTTCGACGTGATCGCCACTTTCGAGCCGACCAGCGCATTGGTCAGCGTCGACTTGCCGGTGTTCGGCCGGCCGACGAAACAGACGAAGCCGGAATGGAATTCGGTCATCGCGCACCATTGCGATGGCGCTGGTCGGGCTTGTGCGGCTCGACGCGGCTGAGCAGAACGGTGCCGATCCGAACCCGGCCGCGGTGATCGGGGCCGCCCTCGGCATGCAACCGCAGCCCGTGCGACACCACCTCGGAGCCGGGCAGCGGCACCCGGCCCAGCTCCAGGGCCAGCAGCCCGCCGACGGTATCCACGTCCAGGTCCTCCCCGAATTCCACGTCGTACAGCTCGCCGACGTCTTCGATCGGCAGCCGGGCCGACACCCGGAAGCGGTTGTCGCCCAAGTCTTCTACCGGGGCGACCTCGCCGGCGTCGTACTCGTCGGCGATTTCGCCGACGATCTCCTCCAGCACGTCCTCGATCGTCACCAGGCCGGCGATCGCGCCGTATTCGTCGACCAGCAGCGTCATGTGGTTGCGGTCGCGTTGCATTTCCCGCAGCAAATCGTCGAGCGGCTTGGAGTCCGGCACGAACACCGCGGGCCGCATCACGTCCGCCACGGCGGTCTCCTGCCCACCGTTCGACGAGTAATATGCCCGCTGCACACAGTCTTTCAGGTACACCACGCCGACGATATCGTCGACGTTCTCGCCGATGACCGGGATGCGGGAATGTCCGCTACGCACGGCGACCGATGTCGCCTCGGCGGCGGTCTTGTCGCTCTCGATCCAGATCATCTCGGTGCGCGGCACCATCACTTCTCGGGCCGGGGTGTCGCCGAGTTCGAACACCGACTCGATCATCCGACGCTCGTCGGCGGCCACCACCCCGCGCTGCTGCGCCAGGTCTACTACCTCGCGCAACTCGATCTCGGACGCAAACGGACCGTTGCGGAAGCCGCGACCCGGTGTCAGCATGTTTCCGAGCACCACCAGCACCCGGCTGATCGGAGTCAGCAGCACTGAAATCGCTTGCAGCGGAAGCGCTGATACCAGAGCGATCGAGTAGGCGTTCTGACGGCCCAGCGTGCGTGGGCCGACACCGATGACCACGAAGCTGATCACCACCATGACGACTGCGGCGATAAAAAGGCCCCAGTCGCGGCTCACCTGACGGTAGAAGAACTGAGCGAGCAGCACCGTCGCGCTGATCTCGCAGACGATGCGCAGTAGCACAACGAGGTTGATGTAGCGGGGCCGGTCGGTCATTACCCGCGACAGCCGCGACGAACCCGGGCGTTCGTCGCGAACCATCTCTTGCACCCGCGCGATCGACACGGTACTGATCGCCGCGTCGATGGCCGCGAAAATACTGCCCAGAGAGATCAGCACGATCGCGCCGAACAGCGAAGCGGAGTGGCTCAATGTTCGAAATGCCTTGATTTGTCGAGCAACCGCTGGTCGCGATCCTGCTGACGCTGCTGGCGGTAGAATTGGACCTGGTCGGCGACCCACTCCTCGAGCAGGCGGCGCTGCAGCCCGAACATCTCTTTTTCCTCATCCGGCTCGGCGTGGTCATAGCCGAGCAGATGCAGGACGCCGTGAATCGTCAACAGCGCCAACTCATGCCCCAGCGAATGGCCGGCGGCGGCGGCCTGCTCGGCCGCGAATTCCGGGCAGAGCACGATGTCGCCGAGCATGGCTGGTCCCGGCTCGGGCGCGTCGGGGCGCCCGCCCGGCTCGAGCTCGTCCATCGGGAAGCTCATCACGTCGGTCGGTCCGGGCAGGTCCATCCAGCGCATGTGCAGGTCGGCCATCGCGGCGGTGTCGAGCAGCACCATCGACAGCTCGGCGGCCGGGTTCACGTCCATCTGTTCGATGACAAACTTTGCGACGCTGATCAACTCGGATTCAGAGATGTCGAATCCGGATTCGTTCGCGACTTCGATGGTCACGCGATCACCGGCGACCCGTGCCACGACGCGAGGCCCGGTTCATCGTCAGGCCGGGCTGCTCGTGCCGCGCGTAGGCGTCCACGATGTCGGCAACCAGTCGGTGCCGGACCACGTCGGCGCTGGTGAGCTCGGCGATGTGGATGTCCTCGATTCCGTCCAGGATGTCGACCGCGGCGCGCAGTCCCGATCGGCTGTTGCCGGGCAGGTCGATCTGCGTAATATCGCCGGTGACAACGATTTTCGAGCCGAAGCCCAGCCGGGTGAGGAACATCTTCATCTGCTCGGCCGTGGTGTTCTGCGCCTCGTCGAGGATGATGAACGCGTCGTTGAGCGTGCGGCCGCGCATGTAAGCCAACGGCGCCACCTCGATGACGCCCGACGACATCAGCTTGGGAATCAAGTCGGGGTCCATCATGTCGTGCAGAGCGTCGTACAGCGGACGAAGATAGGGGTCGATCTTCTCGCTGAGCGTGCCGGGCAGAAAGCCAAGGCGCTCACCGGCTTCCACCGCCGGCCGGGTCAAGATGATGCGGGTGACCTGTTTGGTCTGCAGCGCGTTGACCGCCTTGGCCATCGCCAGATAGGTCTTTCCGGTGCCGGCGGGGCCGATCCCGAAAACAATGGTGTGGTCGTCGATCGCGTCGACGTAGCGCTTCTGGTTGAGCGTCTTGGGACGAATCGTCTTGCCGCGACGGGACAGGACGTCCAACGTGAGGACTTCGGCCGGCGACTCGTTGCCGGTGCCGACCAACATCGCGACACTGTGCCGCACGCCTTCCGGGCTGAGTTGCTGGCCGCTGGCCACGATCGCGATGAGCTCAGAGATCACCCGTTCGCCGAGTGCGACGTCGGCCGGCTGACCGGAGATCGTCACCGCGTTGCCGCGGACGTGCAGATCGGCGGCCAGAATACGTTCGAGTGCGCGCAGGTTTTCGTCGGCCGAGCCGAGCAGGCCCATGACGAGGTCGGGCGGAACATCGATGCTGCTGCGAACCGAGGATGTGGACGGGCCAGCAGCGTTGGTTTCGCGGGGCGTCACGTGTGTCCTAAAGCCTGCTTTCTGTGGTGTATCCAGCGGGTTAGCGGTCCGAGTCTACCGCCGGTGGGTGAACGAACCCAATGCCTAGCGGTTACGCACACCGGCGAGCAGCAGGTCGAGGGCGCGGCGAAAGTCCTCGGCCGCGGTGGATTGCTGACTGGTCTGCGCAAGCGTCGCCAGCCGCGGGTGTTCGGCGCCGGCGAGCCGCCCGATCGTCGCCGCCACCGCCGCCTGCTCGACGTCGCGGTTCGTCCCGGCCAGCGGGCCGGCCAACTCCACCTGCGCGCTGCCCATTACGAGTGCGAGGACGGCGCGAAAGGCCGCCAGCAAGTCGACGCCGTCTAGTCCACTCCGCGTGAGCGCCTCGACGAGTCGCTCGGCCGGCGCGTAACTCGTGGCCGACATCGTTCGCCGCGTCAACACCAGCGGCACCACGTTGGGGTGACGGCGCATCGCCTTCCACATCGCGGTCGCGACGGCTCGCACGTCATCGGCCCAATCCTGCGAAGGATCAGGCAGTTCCACCCCGGCGATGACCGCGTCCGCGACCAACTCCTCGAGCTGACCTCGATCCTTCACGTAGTTGTAGAGCGTCATCGGTCCGGTGCCCAGCGCGCGGGCCAGGGTCCTCATGCTCAACCCGCCGAGGCCGTCGCGATCCACGATCGCCAAAGCGTGATCGGAGATTTCCGCGACGCTGTACCGAGCTCGCATGCTTTTCCTCTCGTCACTCTTGACACGTACAGCGTACGTGGACTACAACACGTACATCGTACGCGTTTAGGAGACGGCATGGCACCGACCACGACTACCTCGACCTCATTCAGATCCGCCGGCCAGCGTTGCGCAGCCTGGCTGGCCCTCCCCGACAGCGCGGGACCGCACCCCCTCGCGGTGCTTGCCCACGGGTTCGGCGCCAACCACACCATGGCGCTGACGCGCTACGAGCAGCACTTCTCCGCGTCAGGCATCGCGACGCTCAGCTTTGACTACCGCCATCTCGGCGAATCGGACGGCCAGCCTCGTCAGCGACTCAGCCTGCGCCGCCACCGTCAGGACATCGTCGCGGCGATCGACTTCGCAAGAACTCTCGCGGACGTCGACCGCGACCGGGTGGCGCTCTGGGGAACCAGCCTCGGGGCGATGCACGTACTGCAGGTGGCTGCCGGGCGAACAGACATCGCGGCGGTGGTCGTGCAATGCCCGATCGTGTCGGGCGTCGCCACCCTGAATCGGCTCGGCCCGGTCGCGATGGCCAGGCTTACGCCGGCAATCGTCGAAGACACTGTGCGCGCCGGATTGCGGCTCGGCCGCCGTTACGTGCCGATCGTCGGGCCGCCGGGAAGCATCGCGGCCGTGACCGTGCCAGGCGCGCAGCACGGCTGGAACTCGACCGTCGATCGCGGCGGGAACTTCGACAACCGCGTCGCCGCGGCCAACACCATGGGTATCGCCGTCACGAGTGCCAAACGGTCCGCGCGCATGATCGCGGCACCACTGCTGGTGTGCGTTTCGCAGCGGGAGACACTGATGGACCCCCGGCACGCCGAGGATGTCGCACGCAGCGCACCGCGCGGCGAAGCACGGCACTACGACGGTGATCATTTCGAGGTCTACCACCAGCCGCTACTGAACCAGCTGTTGACCGACCAGACCGCTTTTCTGCAGAGGCATCTCAATGTCCACCGCGCGTGAACGGCTGCGCGACAACGATCTTCGGTTCCTTGAGATCGCTCGCACGTTGTCGGATCGCGACTGGTCGCGGAGGAGCTTGTGTTCCGAATGGAGCAACCGGGACGTGCTGGGCCATCTGGTCGTGGGCTGCCAGGTGTCGCCAAGAGTTCTCGCCGCAGACCTGATCAGACATCGCGGCTCGTTCGACCGCGCCAATGTGGCGCTAGCCCGCAACGAAGCACAACGGCAGGAACCGTCGGCGTTGATTGACGCTTTCGCCGAGCTGATCGAGCGACCGCGCGGCATCGGCCGGGCGTTTCCCCCGCGACTGTTGCTGGGAGATCACATAATCCACGAGTTGGACATCCTGTTGCCGCTCGGTATGGAGCCCACCGTCAATCCTGGGGTGATCACCGCGGTTCTGGAAACTCAAGTCCGAGTGCCTAATCCGTTCGTTCCCGCGGCAGCGCGCGCCCGCGGTCTCGCGCTACACGCAACCGATCTCGACTGGCGATATGGGCAGGGCAGGCGCGGCGTGGCCGGTACTGCCGTGCACTTGGCTTCCGTGTTGGCAGGGCGACCATGGGCACTCGGCCAACTCAGCGGCGACGGAGTCGCTGACCTACGTGAACGGTTGTGAGTCAACCGCTTTGAGCCCAGCCCCATCTCGGCGTCAACACTCCTAGCGCGCCGAGCGCGACGGTGGCCGCGGTCGAGGTGCGCAGCACGGTCGGGCCGAGCCGGACGGCGGTGGCGCCGGCGTCGACCATCGCGATCAACTCATCCGGGGCGATGCCGCCCTCGGGTCCGACCACCAGCATCACCGACTTCGCCTGCGCCAGATTCAGATCCGTCAACGGACCGTCGGCCGACTCGTGCAACGCCAGCGCGACACCGCCCGACGCCACCTCCTCGCCGATCCGGGTGGCCAGCGCGGCGGTAGACAGCAGCCCGTCGACCGTCGGAATGTAGGCGCGCCGCGACTGCTGCGACGCGGCCCGCGCCACCGCCCGCCAGCGTCGCAGGCCCTTCTCGGCGCGGGCGCCGTCC
Source organism: uncultured Actinomycetota bacterium (assembly GCA_963822655.1). Taxonomy (GTDB): domain Bacteria; phylum Actinomycetota; class Actinomycetes; order Mycobacteriales; family Mycobacteriaceae; genus Mycobacterium. The sequence goes on along the minus strand of CAWGIJ010000004.1, from coordinate 366,219 downwards.
CAGCGGGCCACGCAGCGCGCCGCCCGCCACGGCACGAAGGCGTCGGCCCCGGCTTCGGTAGCAAGCTCGATCGCCAGCTCGGAGCGCTCCGTCTTGGGCAGCGCCTGAACCACGGTCACCGGCGGCCCGGCGGGCGCCACCTGCGTGCGCTCCACCACCCGGGCTCGCAGCCCGTCGCGTGCGACCTCCTCGACGACGCACCGGGCCACGACGCCGGCGCCGTCGCCGAGCATCAACTCCTCGCCGATGCGGATGCGCCGCACGGTGGCGGCGTGGAAACCTTCGTCACCGTCGACGACGGCCAGCCCACCGTTGTCGGGCAGCGCGTCGATGTAGAACAGGCCGGGCAATTAGCGCCCAGAGAAGGTTTCGCGCAGCCGGCTGAACAACCCGCCGTTGTTGCCCGTGTTGGTGTGCGTCGACCGGACCGCGGCGACGTCGCGGGTGCGACGGTTCTTGAAGTCGCGCAGCACGTCGGCGTCCTGATGGTCGAGCCGCTCGGGCACCACCACCTCGACGTGGACGTGCAGGTCGCCGCGCACACCGGATCGCAGATGCGGCATACCGTGTCCGCGCCGGGTGGTCACCGAACTGGGTTGCGTCCCAGCGGGAATGGTGATTTCGGTCAGGCCGTCGAGGATCGCGTCGACGGTCACCGTCGTGCCGAGCGCCGCGTCGACCATCGGCACCGAGATCGTGCAGTGCAGGTCGTCGCCGTCGCGCACAAAGATGTCGTGGGGCTGCTCGTGGATCTCGACGTAGAGATCGCCGGCCGGGCCCCCGCCGGGACCTACTTCGCCCTGCGCGGCGAGCCGGACCCGCATGCCGTCGCCGACGCCGGCCGGGATCTTCACCGCGATCTCGCGGCGGGCCTGCACCCGTCCGTCGCCACCGCACTGGTGGCAGGGATCCGGGATGACCTCACCGACCCCGCGGCAGGTCGGGCACGGCCGCGCGGTCAGCACCTGACCGAGCAGCGAGCGCTGCACGGTCTGCACTTCGCCGCGGCCATCGCAGGTGTCGCAGGCCACCGGTGTCGAGTTGCCGTTGGTGCCCTTGCCCTGGCAGCGGTCGCACAGCACCGCGGTGTCGACCGTGACCTGCTTGCTGACGCCGGTCGCGCATTCGGTCAGATCCAGCCGCATCCGCAGCAGCGAGTCCGAGCCCGGGCGCACCCGGCCGACCGGCCCGCGCGTGGTCGCGCCGCCGCCGAAGAACGCCTCGAAGACGTCACCGAGACCTCCGAACCCACCGAAACCGCCACCGCCGCCGGCCGCCGCGTTCTCCAACGGGTCGCCGCCGAGGTCGACGATGCGCCGCTTCTCCGGGTCGGACAGCACCTCGTAGGCGGCGCTGATCTCCTTGAACTTCGCCTGCGCGGCCTCGTCGGGGTTCACGTCGGGGTGCAGCTCGCGGGCAAGCTTGCGATACGCGCGCTTCAGCTCCGTATCGCTCGCGTTCTTGCCCACGCCGAGCAGACCGTAATAGTCGCGTGCCACGCTTGACCTTCCTAAGCCTTCCTGGGCCTACCGGCCCAGATTTGCCGTGCGAAACGGCCCTCTATGAATTGTGCCTGGTGTGCAGGCTCATCGTGTACCCAGCACTTCGCCGATGTAGAGAGCAACCGCAGCGACACTAGCGATAGTTCCGGGATAGTCCATTCGAGTGGGCCCGAGCACGCCCATGCCGCCGTAGACCGTGTCGAGGGTGCCATAGGTGGTCGACACCACCGAGGTGCCCATCATCTGCTCGGCTTCGGTCTCATGCCCGATCCGGACGGTGACCTTGCCCGCTTCCTGCTGGGCCGCCAGCAGCTTCAAGACGACGACCTGCTCTTCGAGCGCTTCCAGGATGGAACGCAGCGAGCCGCCGAAGTCGGCGGTGTTGCGGGTCAGGTTGGCGGTGCCGCCCAGCAGCAGCCGCTCCTCGGTGTGCTCGACCAGCGACTCGAGCAGCACGGTCGCCGAGCGGCCGACCGCATCACTGAGGCTCTTGGACTGGCCGCCGCGACCGTCGAGCTGACCGGCGAGGTCGGCGACGGCGATGGACGCGGCCGACAGCTTCTTGCCTTCCAGCGCCGCGCCGAGCATCTCGCGCAGCTGGGACAGCTGGTGGTCGTCGATCACGTCGCCGAGTTCGACGACGCGCTGATCCACCCGGCCGGTGTCGGTGATCACCACCATCAGCAACCGGGCCGGGGTCAGCGCGATCACCTCCAGATGGCGGACCGTCGACGTCGACAGCGTCGGATACTGGACGACGGCGACCTGGCGGGTTAGTTGGGCAAGCAGCCGCACCGCGCGCCGCAGCACGTCGTCGAGGTCGACACCGGACTCCAGAAATCCCTGGATGGCCCGCCGCTCGGCCACCGACAGCGGCTTGACGTCGTCGAGCCGGTCGACGAATTCGCGGTAGCCCTTTTCCGTCGGCACCCGGCCAGAGCTGGTGTGCGGCTGGGTGATGTAGCCCTCGGCCTCGAGCACGGCCATGTCGTTGCGGACGGTCGCCGACGAGACGCCGAGATTGTGACGATCTACCAGCGACTTCGAGCCGATCGGTTCTTTGGTGGCGACGAAGTCGGCGACGATCGCGTGCAGCACCTGAAAGCGGCGCTCATCGGCAGTGCCCATCTCCGCTCATCCCTCCTAACCTCCGACCAGTTTACGGGGATCACCAGCAAGTACCCTGTCCTGCATGGCCGCATCGGGGAGGCTCACGTCTGAGACGGGCCGCGGATGATCTTCAAGGGTGTACGCGAGGGCAAGCCGTACCCGGACCACAACCTCTCGTACCGAGACTGGTCACGCATTCCCCCGCGTCAGCTCCGGCTCGACGAAATCGTCACCACCACGACAGTGCTGGCGCTGGATCGCCTGCTGTCCGAGGACTCCACCTTCTACGGCGACCTCTTCCCACACGCCGTGCTGTGGAAGGGCGTCATCTATCTGGAGGACGGCCTGCACCGCGCGGTGCGGGCGGCGCTGCGTAATCGCACCGTCCTGCACGCGCGGTTGCTCGACCTCGACGCCGTCACCCAGCACGCCTAGTTGACGGCGGTGGCCGCCTGAATCAGGGCGAGCGCCGAGTCGTGCTGCAGCTCCCAGGTGCCGCCCTGGTCGATGAACACCAGGGTCTTTTCGACCGGACCGGCGAATTTGGGGCCGGTGATCGCGACATCCGCCTTGACCCCGTTGCCCGGGACCGGCTGGATGTTGCTGACGGCGAATTGCTCCGGGAAGTTTCCGTTGCGATAGGCCTTGCGCAGGTCGTGATCGGCCACGTGGCCCTCGCCCGGCTCGATCCCGTTCTCGACGAGGTTGGTCTTGGTGTCGTAGTTCACGCCGGGGTCGGTCACGCGGTTGCACACGTCAGCCAGCTGCTCCGGGCTCGGCAGCGGCGCCTGTCCGGGTGGGGCGGGCGGCGGGTCGAGCGGCACGTTGAACACGACGGGCGCGACCTGCGGCGCGGCACTGAAGGTCAGTGACGTCGCGCCGACGGCTGCGGCGCCCATCGCGGCGACGGCGGCCACCCCGGTCGTGAAGAATTTCATGGTCATCGTTGTCCCTCCGATTCGGACCCGGTCATCGGTGCCATTCTGGTGGTCACCGCCTGGTCTGTAGCGACCTTAGCCCTGGCGTGTCGGATCACCCGCTGCGCCGTGGCAGAACCGCTGTTCAGCGGCGTGTTCAGCTAACCGGCGTGAATTCGCCACTCGGCTGCGTCACGTTGCTGACGCCAGAAGTCGTCGAACCGTCCGCTTGCCGTGAGCAACTCGTCGACCGTCCCGTCCTCGATGATCGCGCCCGCATCCAGAAACAGCACCCGGTCGGCATGACGGATGCTGGCCAGCCGGTGCGCCACGATCACCCGGGTCCGAGGCTGTGGGTCGGCGGTGAGCGCGTCCACCACGGCGGCCTCGTTCTCGGTGTCCAAAGCGCTCGTCGCCTCGTCGACCAGCAGGATGGGCGCCGGCTTGAGCAGAGCCCGCGCGATGCTGACCCGCTGGCGTTCGCCGCCGGACAGCGCCGAGCCGGCTTCCCCGACGACGGTCTCGGCGCCGGCGGGAAGGCGGCCCGTCAACTCGTCCACCCGGGCCAGGGCGACAGCCCGGCCGAATTGCGCCTCGCCGGCGGTGGGGTCTCCGGCGGCGACGTTCTCGCGGATGGTCCCGTGGAAGAGGTAGGGGTGCTGGAAGACGACGCTGCTCGCGGCGCGGCGCGCCTCGGCGTCCAGCGTCGCGACGTCGACACCGTCGACAAGGACGCGGCCGCCCGTGGGCTGGTGTAACCCGGCGATCAGCGCCAGGATCGTGCTCTTGCCCGACCCTGATGGTCCGACGATCGCGGTCGTGGTTCCGGGTTGCAGCGCAAAGCTGACGCCGTCGAGCACCGGCGCGCTCGTCCCGTCGTAGCCGAACGTGACGTTGTCGAACTCGATCAGCGGCGCGTCGTCATGCCCACGGCGGGTGAGGTTTCCGGCCGCCACGACGGGGGCGCCGAGCACCGCCCGAATCCGGTCGAGGGTGGCCCGGGTGCTCTCCAGGGCCGGGCCCAGCTCGCTGATCGACGTGAACGGCTCGAGGTAGCGGGCGATCACCACGATCAGGGCGATCGCCTCCGGCACGCTCAGCCGATGGGAGATCGTCAAAGCCGTTGTCGCGCCGGCGAACAGGATCAACGCGAGCTGGCTGGCCAGGCTGAACAGCAGCTGGCCGGGAACCTGCATGCCCAGCAGTCGCATGGTGGCGCCGTGCTGGGCAGCCAGCGCGTCGCCCACCATACTGCGGGCCGGCTCGACGCGGCGTGCCGCGCGCAACGCCTGCTGCGTGCGGGCGAACTCGATGATCCGCTCGGTCAGCGACGTATTGGCTTCGGCCGCAGCCTGATCGGCGCGACGCGCCAGCCGGGCCGAAGCCCACAGGGCGCCGAGCAGCAATGGCACGCCGCCCATCGCCGCGGCGCCGAGTTGCCACGACACCGGCAGCAGGGCGATCGCGATCGCGGCCGGCAGCAGCACAGCGGTGACCAACGGAGTGAGCAGGTTGACGGCGAGCCCGACCAGTTCCGGTCCGGTCGCGGCGATCGCCTGCCGCGCCGTCGCGGTGTTGTCGGCGCTGAACCAGTCCAGCCGCACCTCGGGCAGTTGGTCGGCGACATCGTGCTGGGTGTGGTCGAGCACCGCGAAGCCGAGGTCGAAACCGATTCGCGCAGTGGCGGTGTCGATCGCCCAGCCGGCCGCGGTCGCGGCGGTGAGCCAACCCAGCCACGCCAGCGCCCGGTGCGGGTCGTCGCTGAACAACGCTCCGATCAAGGGAACCAACAGCACGGTGCCGGCGGCCCGCACGATCACCGAGATCAAGGCGAGCGCGGTGTAGACGATCACCCTGCCGCGATACTCCGCGGGGACAAGGCCGATCCAGGTGCGGATCATCGGGTGGACTCCTGGGTGCTGGTCGCGGTCACCGGGTCGCGACGACCGCTGTCCCACAGTCGCCGGTAACGTCCGTCGGCGGACAGCAACTCGTCATGGGTGCCCTGCTCGGCTATCCGGCCGTGGTCGAGCACGACGATCTGGTCGGCCCCGACGATGGTGTGCAGCCGGTGCGCGATCACCAAGACCGTGCGCTCCCGGGTCAGCCGGTTGAGTGCCTGCTGCACAAGGTATTCCGACTCGGGGTCTGCGAATGCGGTGGCCTCGTCCAGGATCAGCACCCCGGTGTCGGCGAGGATCGCGCGGGCGATGGTCAGCCGCTGGCGTTCCCCGCCGGACAGGCCGCTGGCCGCTCCGAGCATGGTGTCGTAGCCGTTCGGCAACCGCATGATGCGGTCGTGGATCTGTGCCTCGCGCGCGGCGGCCTCGACTCGTTCGCGGGCGGCGTCCGGAACGGCCAGCGCGATGTTCTCGGCCACGGTGCCGTGCACGAGTTGGGTTTCCTGCAGCACGAATCCGACCTTGCTGTAGAGCTCGTCGGCGGTCAGCGACCGAAGGTCTCGCCCGTCAACGGTGATCGCGCCGTCCTGCACGTCGTAGAAGCGGGCCAACAGCGCGGCCAGCGTCGACTTGCCGGACCCGGACGGGCCGACCAACGCGGTGACCGTGCCGGGCCGCAGCGTCAGCGAGATGTCATGCAGCACCGGCACGCCGGGGCGGTAGCCGAACGTGACCCGGTCGAACACCACCGAGTCTCCGGCCGCTGCGCGCGGTGCGTCGCGCACCGACAGTTCCGGCTCGTCGAGGGCGATCTGCAGTCGGCGCGCCGCGAGCAGCCCGGCGCGGATACCACCCAGCCCGTACGCGATGTTGAGCAGCCGCGCACCGAAGGTGGTGCCCAGCAACAGGAACGGCAGCAGATCGACGGGGTTCATATCGTCGGCAACCACCAGCAGCGTGCCGGTCCCGACGATCAGCCACAGGAACGTGGTCGGCCGGGTGACCAGATCCATCAGGGTCTTCTTGCCGGCCAGCGGGCGCTGCCAGTCGGTCAGGAAGCCGACGTATTCGTCGAGTCTGCCCCGGAAGCTGGACGCGGCGGCCCCGCCGAACACCCGGATCACCGGCTGGCCTTCGAGGTAGGCGCCGGCCTCGCTGCCCATCCGCTCCGCCCAGCGCTGCGACTGCGGGATTTTCGGGCCGGATTGAATCGTCATCGACGACGTCAACACCAGATACACCAACACCGGGACTAACAGCACCAGTGCCACCCGCCAGTCCACCACGAACAGGTAGACGAGCACCGCCAGCGGAGCGACCACCGCGGCGACGGCGTCGGGAATGGCGTGGGTGACCAGATAGTGCAGCGACAACGTGTCGTCGGCGACCAGCTGCTTGATCGACCCCGATCCGCGAGCGGTGAACCAGCCCAACGGAACTCGAGACAGTTTGCTCAGCAACCGTGAGCGCAGGTCGCTCGCGAACCGGGCGTCGACGACGTGCAGCCACAGCGTCAGCGCGGCGCCCAGCAGGGTGCCCGTGCCGAGTAGCACCACGGCTGCGAACCCGATCTCCTTCAGTTGCGACGCCCCGGCGCCGGACACCAGTTGCCGGGCGAGTTCGACCAGCAGGACGAAGGGCGCCAACTGGACCAGCGTGATGATCGCCTGCAGCACACCGGAGGCAATCAGCGCCGAGCGCAGCGGCGCGAGCAACCGACCCGCGGCCTGTGCGCGCCAGCTACCCGCCGCGACGGCCGGCATATCCTGGACGACAACGGTTTCCGGCTCCGCAGTGACGGGGTCGTTGCTCAGCGCAACGGTGTCGGGCTTTCCGGCGACCGCCGCCTCTTGGTCGCCGCGGCGGGTGCCCATCTCACGCCCGGCGCTCCAGTAGGCCTGCGCGTGGATCTCGGACTTGGGGAATCCGAAGTCGTCCCGCAGCCGGGTTCGGACGTTCTTGAGCGTGGTGGCTTCCGGTGTTGCCCAGCAATACCAGTTGGACCAGTCGCGGGTGTCGATCGCGGCCGCAAGCGATTTCTCATCGCGCCGGCCGACCCAGTGCAGTCGCAGCCGCGGGTGCTGGGCGACCGGGATCTGCCGGTCGTTGTCGTCGTGCTGCTCGAGGTAGACCTCGATCGGTACGTCGTCGGGGACGATGCCGATGATGCCATTGATGCCCGGGATCGACGCCGCGTCACCGATCAACAGGTAGCCGGCCGGGTGCTCGTCGGGCGTGTCGAAGCGTGACGAGCCCATCAGCGACATCACCGCGATGGTGGCGCCGGGCTCGACCGTGCGGGCCCACGTCGACGCCGGGCCGGCCGGGTCGTGCAGCAGCACGTCGACGGCGAAGCGGCCGGCGGGCATGTCGGCTTCGGAAATCGTATATGCCCGCTGGAATTCGGTGGTCGACCCGTCGGGGTCCGGGAACCAGAACCGCAGCCAGGCGGCGGGCTCAGCTTGGGCATCGGCGAACAACGTGGGCGATTCCATCCGGATCCGCACGAAATGTGTTGCGATTCGGACGGTTTCGATGACGGTCGCGGTGTGGTCGCGGGCGCCGAAGCCCCGCAGCATCGCCCCTTGGAACCCGCGGGCCATCAGTTGTCCATCGACTCGCGGAGGCTCCGTGGCCGCATGTCGGTCCAGTTCTCCTCGACGAAGGCCAGGCATTCCGCGCGGCCGGCCTCGCCGAAGATCTTGCGCCAGCCCGCGGGGATGTCGGCGAACGTCGGCCACAGGCTGTGCTGGTCTTCGCCGTTGACGAGCACGACGAAGGTGCCGCTGTCGTCATCGAAGGGGTTGGTGCTCATCATCTCTCCTGATCGCGGCTCGGCTGGTCGAGAAATGGGCACTGCCGCCCAGATCGGCGCCGAGCACCCGATCGGACAGCAGCCCCAGACAACTGAGGTTGGGAAAACCGGGCCCCTGGTTGAGCCCGGCGAGGTTGGGCAAGAACAACTTTGGCGCGACGTCGCCGACGGCAAGATCGTGGCCGATGGCTTCCTGGACGCGGTCTCCGGTCAGCGGCCCACCCAGGCCGAGCTCCAGCAGGTCGAGGGCGTCCTGGCTGAACAGCGAGGTGAACCACAACGGGTCGGCGCCCGACCCGTCGATGACAAGGTCGAAACCGTGCACGGTCTCGAGGTTTTCGCTGCCCCGATTGGTCGACAGCGTCAGCCGGATCTGCTCATCGCGGCCGACCGCATGAGCCACCCGCCCGCGCAGGTGACGGATCCGGTCGTCGGCCAGCAACGCGTCCTGGACGTTCGACGAAAACACCCCACGGTCGGTGCGGGCGATCGCGTCGCGACGTTCGTCGACGGTCAGCGCGGTCCAGTCGCTGGGATCGGAGAACAATGTGTTCTCGAAGAAGCTCTCGCCGCGGGTGAACAGTGTCACCTGCGGCGAGATCACTGTGATGGTCGAAACCCGATGGCGGAAGAGCTCATTGAGCATCGCTGCGGCGGTCTCCCCGCCGCCGATTACGGCCACCCGCTCGGCGTTGATCCGGTCCTGCTGCCCGGCACGATGCCAGAACTGCGCGATCGACAGCACCCGCGGGTTGCCCGGCAACAGCGAGCGCTCGGCCTGTCCGGGCCCGGTGATCATCAAACCGTCTGCGTGCACGCATGCTTCGTCAGTGTGCAGCGCCCACTGCTCGCCGTCGACGGCAAGGCGATCGACCTCGCCGTAGACCACCGACATGCCGATCTCGTCGGCCACCCAGCGCAGGTACTGGCTCCACCGATGGTGGGTCGGCGCCGGCCGGCCACGGTCGATCCACTGGGCGAACTGACTGGTGGCTATCAGATACGACTGCCATCCGTACCGCATCATCCGCTCGTCGACCTCGGCGTTGCGGCGCGGAATCAGCGACGAGCGATACGGAAATCCGACGTCCTTCTCCGGGCTGGTGCCCAGCCGCTGGGCGCCGTCAGTCCAGCCGCCGCTGGACTGCCAGTTGGCGCCGACGCCGGTCCGCTCGATGGCCACCACGCGGGGCACGTCGACACCCATCTCGCTCAGCACGTGCGCTTTGGCGGCAACCGCCACCGCTTTCACACCGGCGCCCAGCACCGCGAGCGTGGTCATGTCGCTACCGCCTTCTGTCTCACAAGGCATCCACGAGTACCGCGATCGCTTGACGCCATAGCGAGCCGATTTCCGCGGCTTCTTCGGCAGTGGTGAGCAAATCACTGTAGATCCAGTTGGTCAACAGTTGCGGACCCGCAGCGGTCGCTTGCACCACCGCAATGACATCGAAGGTATATCGCAAGGGCAGCTCGGGTTCCGTCGCCAGCGGTATCGCCAGGGTCAACTCAGGGTCCGAAACCAGGGTCCAGGCGTCACCGTCATGGTACGTCGGCGTCATGTCGAGCCGGCCGAGATAGTTGAATTCAACCTGCGGTTGACGGGCGCATGCCAGCGTGGAATCCCCAAGTGTGTACCGCAACAAGCCGTAATCCAGTCCCGCGTTAGGCACTTCAGCTAGCTGATCGCCAACACCCTGCAGTAGTCCAAGTGCCGCAATGGGATTGCGACACGCTGTGTCCACGTCCACGGCGCTCCCACCGACGCCCAACCTAATCGGGAACACATTGGTGAACCAGCCCACCGTCGCCGAGGTATCCACGTCGCCGGAGTCCGAATCGCCACCGTGGAAGAGCGAGTCCTCTCGGCCATGACCTTCTAGTGCGACGAGCACTCCGTCGCCTTGTGGGTCGCCGCGCCTCACCCGCCACGACGTCAACGTCAACGTCAGTGCGGCCAGCAGAAATTCGCGGACACCGGTACCACGACCGGCGGATGCCAACTTGCGTAACATCTCCTCGGTCTCCGCGACTGAGCTACGGGTTTCATTTGTCCGAAGCGATGCCCAGGTGTCGTGGGACGGATCCGGTAATCGAGTCCCCAACGCCGGGTCCGGTGGAGCTAGCTGACTGAGCCAGTAGTCTCGCTGGCCCAGTAGGTGAGCTTGCTGCGCACGAGTCTCCAGCAGCCGACACCACTCCCGGTAGGTCGTATGTTCCCCAGGCAGCGCAACGGTTGTTGTGTCCGCACAAGCCGCCCACGCAGCCGACAAATTTGCCAGCAGTACGTACCAGGAAACTGCGTCGGTGGCCAGATGGTGCACTACAAGCAATAAACAACTCGCACCGCCGGCTTCGGCATCGCACCACAATGCCTGAATCATGGCCCCGGCGAACGGATCAACTTTGTCGATTACCGCCTCGGCATGTTCGGCGAGAGTACTGGAAACAAGCCCCGGAATATGGGTGAGAATGTCCGTTGCACACACTGAGCCCGGAGGCCGGGTCGTCAAGCGGTAACCGGCGTCATCGACCTCGATTGTGCCCCTGAGCATCTCGTGGCGGTCCAACACCGCCTGCAGCGTCGCTTCCAGTCGCTCCGCGGTGACGTCCCGTGGCAGCGTAATGGTGATGGCCTGGCTGAAGCGGCGGAAATTACCGCATTCGTACATCCATGCCACGATCGGCAGCGGCGGAATAGGTTCGGAAGAGTGCAGTTTGGCGGGCGAGAACTGCTGTGGAGACATCGCATGGGCGTCGATCAATGCCGCGAGCTCACGTAAGGTGCCGGCCTCGAGAATAAGTCTGGCCCGCAGGGGAATTCCTCGTGAGCGGGCAGCGTGCACCACCGACAGGGCCACGATGCTGTCCAGTCCAAGCTCGAAAAAGTCGGCGTCCAAGTCGATCCGCCCGACCTGTAGTACGTCAGTAAGCACACCAGCGAGAGCCAGCTCTGTCGCCGTTGCCGGATCGGTTTGAATCGGCTCAGAAGCGTCCAACGGATCTATTGCCAATAAGGCTGCTTCGTCCAGTTTTCCATTCGGGGTCAGCGGGATGTCATCGACGATCACGATGCGCTGCGGGACCATGTACCGCGGCAACCGGGCAGACAGCGCGCGGCGCAGCTCGTCTACCGTCAGTGACCTACCTCTCGAATCCCCCACCGCCACATAGGCGACCAGTCGCGGAACGCCGTGCCTTTCGTGCACCACGACGCTGGCATGCCGCACGCCCGGGTGCGATTCGAGCACCACGGCGATCTCGCCCGGCTCCACCCGATGGCCGCGAATCTTCACTTGTGCATCGGCTCGTCCCACGTACTGCAGTGACCCGCCGGGTTGGCGGCGCACCAAATCGCCGGTGCGATACATCCGTTCGCCCACCACGAAGGGGTCCGCGATGAAGCGTTGCACGGTTTCGGGTGCGCGATTCAGATAACCGCGGGTCAGCTGAGCGCCGCCGAGGTACAGCTCCCCCGCCACACCGTCGGGAACCGCGCGCAGAGCGGAGTCCAGCACGTAGCCGCGGGTGTGACTGGTCGGGTGCCCGATCGATGGCACGTCGTGGTGGTCGATTGCGGCCACCACTGCCTCGACCGTGGTCTCGGTGGGTCCGTAGCAGTTGAACGCGGTCATGCTGGTGCGCGCGCACTCGGTACGGATGAACGTCCAGGAGCTGCTGCCCAGTGCTTCACCGCCCAGCGCGAGCACGGCCAGCGGCACCCGGGTCAGCAGACCGGCCGACCTCAGTTGAGCAAACATCGACGGGGTGGTGTCGATCATGTCGACGCCGTGCCCGGCAATGGCGGCGACGAGCGCCTCGGCATCGGTCTGGGTGTGTTCGTCGATGATGTGCACGATGTGGCCATCGAGCAACGCCACGAGCGGCTGCCAGGCCGCGTCGAACGCGAACGACCATGCGTGCGCGATGCGCACCGGTCGGCCCAGCCGCGCCGACGCCGGCCGCAGCACATGGTCGAGGTGGTCGTCGGCGTAGGCGTTGACCGCGGCGTGAGTTCCGATGACGCCCTTGGGTTCTCCGGTGGTTCCGGAGGTGAACACGACGTACGCGGCGCGCGCAGGGTCGACCTCGACGGGCTCGAAGTCGGCAATGGGCTCGGCTTCGAAGCTCTCGTCGATGACGAGGACGGCAGCGCTTTGGCGCAGAATCGAATTCACCCGCTCGGCGGGCATACCCGGTTCCAGCGGCACGTACATCGCGCCGGCTTTCAAGGCGGCGAGGATCGCCACGATGTACTGCGGGCTGCGAGGAAGCTTGATGGCAACCGGTGTTTCGGCCCCGACGCCGCGCGCCGCGAGCGTGGCGGCGAGCCGGTTGGCCGCATCGTCGAGTTCGCGGTAGCTCAGTGTGCCGTCAGCCGAGGTGACGGCCGGGCTGTCGGGCACCCGGGCGGCAACGTCGGCGAACCGGGTGTGAATACCTTGCGTTGCTTCGCTTTTCGCTGACTTTGCACCTAAGGGGGCCGCCTCGTCGGCCAGCAGCACGCTGACGTCACGCAACGGGACGTCCCAGTGCTGCAGCAGTCGATCGGCGGTGACCAGCAGACGTTGACCGAGCGTCTCGGCGGTGGTGTGCCCGATCGCGCCGTCAATGACCTCGACCATCAGGATCAGACCCTCGTCGCCCATGTGCGCGGCGAGGACGATCGGGAAATGGGTGAGGCTTTCGACGGCAGCCGGCCGGAAGGTGACGCCGGTACCGACCAACTGGTCGCCCGACGCCATGCCACCGGTCGGGAAGTTCTCGTACACCAGCAGGCTGTCGTACATTTCGCCGACGCCGCCCATCGCCCGCAGCTGCGCGTGCCCCAGGTAGCTGTGATCGCGCAGGATCGCCGAATCACGTTGCACGGCGCGGCATTGCTCGCCGACGGGCGCGGAGTCGTCGAGCCGCACCCGCAGCGGGACGGTGTTGATGAACAGGCCGACCATGGTCTCGACACCGGCCAATTCGGCGGGCCGGCCGGACACGGTGACGCCGAATACGACGTCGTCGCGGTCGGTGAGGCGCGACACGATGAGCGCCCACGCCGTCTGCAGCAGGGTGTTCAGCGTGACGCCGCGTGAGCGGGCCCCGCTGACCAGCCGCTCGGTGGCCTCGGCATCGAGTTGCAACTCGGTGCTCTGCGGCAGCGCGGTCGACGTGCGCGCCGCGTCCTCACCGCCGAACGCGGACGCCAGCAGCGTCGGCCCCGGCAGGCCGTCGAGATGCGCACGCCACACCCGTTGGCTGGCTTCCTGATCGCGGCCGGCAAGCCAGCCGATGTAGTCCCGGTATGGGCGCGGGGCGATCGGCAGCGCACCCAGATCGCCGCCGGCCCGGTAGAGGATCATCATCTCCGCGACGAACACCGGCAGCGACCAACCGTCGATCACGATGTGGTGCGCGGTGATCGCCAACCGCCAACGCGCATCGGGCAATTCGACGAGCAGGAACCGGATGGCCGGTAGCCGCTCGAGATCGAACGGTCGCCGACGCTCGTCGGCTTCCAGCGCCTCGATGTCGATTTCGCTGGCGGCGGTGACGTCACGCCATGGCAGGTCGACCCGCGACGGGACGATCTGCACCGGGCGCGGAATCCCGCGACTGAAGAAGCTGGCCCGCAGGTTCGGGTGCCGGACCAACATCTTCGCCGCGCAGTCACGCAGCAGCGCGACATCGAGCGAGCCGAAAATGTCGGCGGCCATGCCGATCACGTACGGGTCGTCGGCGGGCTGACCGTCGGCGAACTCGGCCAGCGTCGTCAGCGAGTACAGCCCCTCCTGAAGCGGGCTGAGCGCCATCACGTCCTCGATGTCGGGGGCTTGGGCCTCCGTCGCCGTCATGAGGTTCCGTCCCGCGATTGTGACCACAGCTGCGTCACCGTGGCCAGGTCTGTCGACGACAGACCGGACGCCGTCATCGGTTCGAACCGGGCCGTGTCTTCCACGGGGCCGGCGTCACCGTCCGCCGGAAGCGCGTCGATCGCCGAGGCCAGCTGCTCGACCGTTGGGTTCTCGAACACCATCCGCGGATTTACAGAGAGGCCGACGGCCCTTGCCCGCGAAGACAATTGGACCGATAGGATACTGTCTCCGCCGAGCGCGAAGAAGTCGTCGAATCGTCCAACATCGGACGTGGACAGCAGGTCCGCGAAGACCGCGGCCAGCGCGCGTTCGGTCTCGGTGCGAGCCGGTTCGGTGTGGCCGCTGGTGCTGACCGCGGGCCGCGGCAGACCAGGTCGGTTGAGCTTGCCCGACTCGGTCTTGGGCAGCGCGTCGAGGACGGTCAGCGTCGACGGCACCATATAGCCGGGCAACAGTGTGCCGATCGCCGCACGCACCGAAGCCGCGAAGCCGGCCTCGTCGTCGACAGGATGTTGCGGCACAACGTATCCGGCCAGGCTGGTCCCGTCGTGCACCTCCCAGGTGCGCGCGGCCGCGGCGGCGACTCCGTCGGCTGCGGCCAGGGCGGACTCCACCTCGGCGAGCTCGACACGGAATCCACGCACCTGTACCTGATGGTCGGCGCGGCCCGCGAACTCGAGCCGGCCGTCGTCGGTCCACCGGGCCAAGTCGCCACTGCGGTACAACCGGCTGCCCGGCTCGGTGGCGAACGGATTCGCGATGAACCGCGTCGAGGTCAGCGCGGACCGCTTCCAGTAACCGCGAGCTAATTGGTCACCGGCGTAGTACAACTCGCCCACGACGCCGACCGGTACCGGTCGTAGACCGTCGTCCAGCAGGTAGGCCTGCGCCCCGGCCACCGGGGAGCCGACCAGCGGGCTCGGCAGGCTCAGCCGTCCACGCGACACCGCGCCAGAGGTCTCGGTCGAGCCGATGTTGTTCAACAACTCCGGGCCCTGATCGCCGGTGTCCGCGCATGCGGCCGTCAGCCGCTGCAGCAGTGAATTGCTCACCGGCTCACCACCGCACACCAACCGGGCCAGCCCGCGCACCGACTCGGGCGCACTGTCGACCAGCGCCGAGACCAGGCTGGGCACAGCGGTGATCTGGGCGACCGACTCGCGTTTCATCAGCGCGCCGAGCGCTTCCGCGTCGCGGTGCTCGGTGTCGTCGGCCAGGATCATGGTGGCCCCGGCGGCCAGGCCGGCCAGCAGTTCCATGCCGCCCTCGAGGAACGTCATCGACGCCTGCGACAGCCGAATGTCGGCGGCGCGCGGCGGGTAATGACGCAGCTGCCAATCGATCCGGGCCGCCATGGCGCGCTGAGTTCCGAGCGCGCCCTTGGGCTTTCCGGTCGAGCCGGAGGTGAACACCAGATACATCGGGTCTTCGGGATGCGGCAGCGTCGACGGCGCTACCCGCTCCGCCCCCTCGATCGCGGCGCGCACCTCGACGTCGTCGAGCAGCAGGATGGCGGCGTCCGAGTCGTCCGGCATGGTGTCGAGCGCCTCGACCGTCGCGACCACCACCGGCGGTCGGACGTCGTCGAGCATGAACTGCATGCGCGCCAACGGATAACCGGGATCGATCGGGAAGTACGCCGCACCGGCCTTCACGATGGCGACGAGCGCCACCACCATGTCGATACCGCGACGGGTCGACAGCCCCACGAAGGAACCCGGGCGCACACCGCGGTCGGCGAGCAGCGCCGCCAGGTTGTCCGAACGGCGATGCAGTGCGACGTAATCGAGATCCTCACCAGCGCAGCGCACCGCCACCCGGTCCGCGTCGCACTGCCGGCTCGCGTCGAGCACCTCGGGCACCGTACGGGCCGGTCGCTCGGCGACTCCGTGCCGCGACTCCACTCGGTCAGGATGCGTTGCTGTTCAGCCGCATCGGCCAGCACCACGTCCCGCAGGTTCTGGTCGATGTCGTCGGCGAACTCGGTGACGACGCGGGTGAGCCAGCCGGCCAGTCTTTCGATGGTGTTGCGCTGATACAGCTCGGTGCGGAAGATGAGCATGCCGCGATAGCCTGCGGAACCGGAGTCGTCGGTGCCGTCGGTGCCGAAGAAGTTGACGCTGAGGTCCGCGTGCGCCATGTCGAACACAGGGTCCAGCGACGTGCACACGGTGTCCTGCCCGCCGTCGGGCGCCGACTCGATGACGCGCGTGGCGGGCAGGTGGTCGCGGACGTGCACGATCACCTGGAACAGCGGATTGCGCGACAGCGACCGCACCGGGCTAACGCTGTCGACTACCCGGTCGAACGGAAGGTCCTGGTGGGCGTAGGCGGCCAGCGCCGTCTCCCGCGATCGGGTCAGCACGTCTCGCAGGGTGGGGTTGCCGCGTAAATCATTGCGCAGCACCAGAATATTGACGAAGAAGCCGATCAGCTGATCGAGCTCCGCCTCGGTGCGCCCGGCAACCGGCGTGCCCAGCGGGATGTCGATGCCACTGCCCGCCTTGTGCAGCACCACCGCGACGGCGGCTTGCAGCGCCATGAACTCCGTGACACCCAACTCTCGGCAGCGATCGGAAAGCTTGGCCCGGGTGGCCGCGTCGATGCTGAAGGTCACCGACTCACCGTCGCCGCTGGGCAGCGGCGGACGCGGGAAGTCCGGCCGCAGCCCGCTGTCCTCTGGCAGCCCGGCCAGCTGGCTGGTCCAGTAGTCGCGCTGTTCGGCCGCGACCGCAGTCTCCCGGCCGCCCGGCTCCCCCAGGAAATCCCGTTGCCAGGCAGCGTAATCCGCGTATTGCACACGCAGCGGCGCCCATGACGGCGCTTCGCCCTCCCGGCGGGCCCGGTATGCGGTCATCACGTCGGCGAACAACACCCCGGCCGACCAGTGGTCGGAGGCGATGTGGTGCACGACCAGCGACAGGACGTGCTCACCGTCGTTGTCCAGCACGGCAACCCGGATCGGCCATTCGCGGTCCAACTCGAAGCAGTGCCGGCGCTCGGTCTCGAGCTGATCCTGCAGCCACCGCTCGCCGTTGCCGGTGGCGCGTCGCACCGCCAACTCGGCCACCGGGTTCACGACCTGGTACGGCACACCGTCGTCGTCGACGTAGGTGGTGCGCAGGATTTCGTGGCGCGCGACGACGTCGCCCACCGCCGCGATCAATGCATCGACGTCCCACGGCCCGTTCAGCCGGGCGGCGAACGGGATGTTGTTCACCGGGCTCGGCCCGTCGACACGGAATGCGAACCAGCTGCGCAGCTGCGATGCCGACAGCGGCAGCGGCTCGTCGTGGGAGGTGGCGACCAGCTTGGGTCGCGCCTGCCCGCGCGCACCGGAACGCAGCTCGTCGACCCGCTCGGCCAGCGATCCGACCGTGCCGAGTTCGAAGACGTCGCGGATGCCCAGCTCCACCCCGCACTCCGAGCGGATCGCGGTGACCAGCTTGGTGGCCACCAGCGAGTGGCCGCCCAGGTCGAAGAACGAGTCTTCGATGCCCACCTTGGCGTGGCCCAGCAGCTCGGAAAACAGTGTGGCGATTCGTCTCTCGGTAACGGTGGACGGCTCGCGGTATTCCGCCTTCGCCATGATCTCCGGCTCCGGCAGTGCCGCGCGGTCGATCTTCCCGTGCGCCGTGATCGGGATCTCGTGGATCACCACGTAGGCGGCCGGTGTCATGTACTCCGGCAGCGCCGCGGCGACGCGCGCGCGAATGCGCTCGAGGTCGACGGTGTCGAGTCCGGCGCTGTCGGCCGGGGTCACGTACCCCACCAGGCTCTTGCCCAGTCCGGGAAGGTCGCTGGCGAGCACGACGGCCTGGCCGACACTGGGGTCGACGGAGATCGCCGCGCCGACTTCGCCCAACTCGATGCGAAACCCACGGATCTTCACCTGCTCGTCGGCGCGGCCGACGAACTCGATGTCGCCGTCGGCGTTGCGGCGGGCCAGGTCGCCGGAGCGGTAGAGCCGCCCGCCCGCAGTGAACGGGTCGGCGACGAAGCGCTCGGCGGTCAAGCCCGGGCGGCGGTGGTAGCCGCGAGCCACATGCGTTCCGCCGATGTAGATCTCACCGATCACACCGACCGGGACCGGCCGCAACGCGTCATCGAGCAGATGAATCTGAGTGTTGATCTTGGGGCGGCCGATCGGCACCACCCGGGTTCCCTGGGCGCCCTCCACCGGATAGCTGGTGGCGTTGACGATGGTCTCGGTGGGGCCGTAGAAGTTGTAGAGCAGCGCGTCGAAGGTGGCGTGGAACTTGTCGGCGATCTCGCCGGGCAACGGCTCGCCGCCGATCGGCACCCGGCGCAACGTGCGCCACTGGTTGACGCCGGGCAGCGACAGGAACAGGCCGAGCAACGACGGGACGAAGTGCATCGAGGTGATGCCCTCGTGGCGCAGCAGTTCGGTCAGGTAACCGATGTCCCGCAGCCCGTCGGGTCGCGGAATCACCAATCGCGCACCGCAGATCAGCGTTCCGAAGATCTCGCCGATCGACACGTCGAAGCTCGGCGAGGCCACCTGCAGCAGGCGGTCGGTCTCGTCGACGCGATATTCGTCGCCGAACCAGACGAAGTATTCGGCGATCGGCGCGTGTGGCACCGGCACGCCCTTGGGCAGCCCGGTGGAGCCCGAGGTGTAGATCAAATAGGCGGTGTTGGTCGGGCCCAGCGGGCGGACCAGGTCGGTCGGCTCGGTGGCCGGGTAGTCGGCCAGGCCGCTGACCGGTTCGCGCAGAACGAGTTTCGCCTGAGCGTCGTCGAGGATGAAGGCCAGCCGGTCATCCGGGTAGGTGGGGTCGACGGGCAGGTAGACGCCACCCGCTTTGAGGACACCGAGCGCGGTGATGACCAGTTCCGGCGACTTGTCCAGCAGCACGGCGACCCGGTCCTCGGTGCCGATGCCACGCTTGATCAGCCAGTGCGCCAACCGGTTCGACTCGTTGTCGATCTCCCGGTAGCTGTACTGCCGCCCTTCGTAGACGACCGCGACGGCGTCGGGGCTCAGCGCCGCGCGGCGGGTCACCAGGCCCGGCAGCGTTGCGGCCGGGGTGTGGAAGTCCTCGCCTGCCGAGACGCCACTCAGCCATTCGGCGTCCGCGTCGCTCATCAGCTCGCACGCCGATAGCGTGGTGTCCGGGTTCGCGAGTGCATGCTCAAGCAACACGGCGTAGTGGCGCAGCAATTGGTCGACCAACGGCCGGTCGAGGACTTCGACCAGGTATTCGGCTTCGATCACCGCGCCGCGTCCGGGGCCGTCGAGTTCGATCATCAATCCAAGCGGCAGCTGACTGAAATGTCCGCGTAACTCGGCGCGCTCGCAGTGCACCCCGGGCGGGCTGAACCCGCCCCCGTCGGGCTCACGCATGCCGAAGCTGACCCGCGTCATCCGTTCGGCGCCATGCCGGCGGTCCGGATTGGATTCGCGCACCAGCCATTCCAGGTCGACCCGGGAGTGGGCCAGCGCACTGACCGCGCTGTCCCGGGTCTGCGCGAGCAGTGCGCGGAATGTCTGGCGGGGTTGCGGCTTCATTCGCATCACCAGGGTGTTGCCGAAGTAGCCGATCGCGTTCTCGGTTCCGGCACCACGGTTCAGTACCGGCGTCGCCACGAGGAAGTCCGAGGCGTGGGTGTAGCGGTGGACCAACGCCCCGAACGCCGCCATCAGCACCATGTAGGGCGTGGCGCCGGTGTCCTTCGCGAGTGCCGCCGCACGGTCGACGGTGTCGGCCGACAGTTGCGCGGTGGCCCGCTGGGCGCGCCATGTGCTGGGGACCACGGACCCGTTCGGGCCCGGAAGTTCCAGCGGCTCGGGCAGATCGGTCATCAGCGAGCGCCAGTGGGCCAGGTCCTCGTCGCCGGCGCGGACCGGATCCCCCGCGACCGCCGTCGATACCGGCGCCGCGGTGTCCGTATCGGTGTAGGCGCGCATCAGGTCGGTGAAGAACGGCGCCCAGGAACCGTCATCCCAGGCGATGTGGTGGGCGGTGAACAACAGCATCAGCTCGCCGGCTCCCACCCGTGCAGCGGCGATCCGAAGTGGCGAGTCCTTGGTCAGATCGAACGGCTGACGAAACTGGCGCTGCGCCAACACTTCCAGCCTGAGCTGGCGGGCCTGCTCGGCCAGGGCGGACAGGTCGTGCACGGCCCAGTCGGGCCGCAGGTCGTCGTGGACGACGGGATACGGGTCACCGTCGGTACCGGTCTGGTACGTCGTGCGCAGCACCGGGTGGCGCAGCGCGACGGCATCCACCGCCTCGTGCAGGCGGGTCACGTCGACGTCGCCGGTGACGCGGTACGACACGCAGATGTTGAGCAGCGCCCCATCGGGGTCGACCGACTGGACGAACCACATCCGGCGTTGGCCGTCGGACATCGCCGGGTTCTCGTCCGCGATGGCCGGGTCACCCACTCGGGTCAGGCCACGCTCGGCCATCTTGCGGCGCAACAACTCCAGGCGCTGCGCGTCGAGCGTGTCCAAGCCGGTTGTGTCAGTCACGCGTGGGTTCCAACCTTCCCCATGTCCTGGCCGTTGGTCGCGCCGAGGACGTCGATCAGTTCCTTGACGGTGATCCCGCCGAGCATCCGCGCCACCGGAGCCGAGTGACCCACCGACCGGCGCAGTCGCCGCCGCAGGTCGAGTGCCAGCAGTGAATCCAGACCCAAGTCGATCAGCGACGCGGTCGCGTCGATCGACACCGAGTCGCCGAGATGCAGCGTCGCCGCGAGTTCGTCACACACCACCTCGGCGAGCGGACGCGCCTCGAAGCCGTTGCGCTCCACGGTGTCGTCGGTGTCCGACGGTACGGCGAATGGCATGGCGATGCCCTGGCTCTCGAAGAACACCCGCAACCGGTCGAGGTCGGCATCGAAAATCAGCGGGTCGTCGGAGAATCGAGCCAGGCTCGCTCCCACCGCGGCCGCGGGCCGCATGGCGATCAGCCCGGAGCGTTCGGTGCGGGTGATCTCGGCCGCGGTCACCACCCCCGCGTCCTGCCACAGACCCCAGCGAATTGCCGTGCAGTCCAAACCCGTTGCACGCAGTTGCGCGGCCAGTACGTCGAGGATCCGATTCGACGCCGCGTAGGCCGCGTGCCCGTCACCGCCCCACACGCCGAACACCGACGAGCAGGCAAGGATTCGGCATTCGGGTTGCAGCGGCCATGCGTCGGCCATCACCGCCAGGCCCGTCACCTTCGCGGCGCACACGGCGGCGACGTCGGCACCGGTGATGTCGGCCCGGGTCGACGCGGCGGCTATCCCTGCCGTGTGAATCAGCAATGACGCGCCGGTTCCGGCGTATTCGGCCGCGACGGCCGCGACGGCTGCCCGGTCGGCGATGTCGCAGTGCGGAGCGCGTACCTCGACGTGATGCCGCCCAATCAGCTCGGTCAGCTCCTCGGGCGCTAGCCCATTGCGGCTCAACAGGATAACCCGGCGCGCACCAAGCTCGATGCAGTGCTGGGCGTATCGAAGTCCGATGGCGCCGCTGCCTCCGGTGATCACGACGTTCTCCAGCGCGGCCGCGTCGAGGGGTCGGGCGTTCGCGGGCTCGCGGTCTTCGCGCAGGGTGCGGACGTAGCGCAGCGTGTCGCCGCCACGCAGCGCCATCACACCGGCATCGCCGATGAGCACGTCGAGGGCGACCGCCGCGGTCCGCTCGTCGATCTCGCCGGCCGGCAGGTCGAGGCTGCCGAACGTCTGGTCGCCGAATTCGAAGCCGATGCTGCGGTGCATCGCGGCCAGCGCCGCCTGGGCGGGCCGCACCGCGGTGTCGCCAGGCAGGACGCGTTCGCCGCCCCGGGTGAGCAACCAGACGGCGCGGCAGCGCGGGCCGACGATCGCATCGTAGTCCGGCAGACCGACATCGTCCCGACCGGCGATCTGCGCGACGGCGTCGGTCACGTCCATCTGATCGAGTGAAGGTGCCACCACCGCAACGACTTCCGCGTCACGGGGCGGCACCACCCGGTATCCGCGGTGCCTGGACGCGGCCGCGGCCAACGCTGTCCCCCGCCGTCGCCGAGAATCGCGATGGCGCACCGCGTCGCGGATGCCGGTGTCGGCACGTCGGCCTGCTGCCAGTCCTCGACCGCGACGGTCAGCATGCCTTCCTTGTCGGCGACCCTGGTGGGCTCCGGCGCGACCCATAGGTGCACCGCCCGCATCGGGGCATTGGGAAATCCGCGTAGCGGCGGCGCAACGTCCGCGGGCAGCGTGGCGGCCCACGGGTAACCGGGGTCGGCCACCGCGGCGGCGGCGATGTTGGCCGACAGCACGTCGGTGATCGAGCCATCGCGGTGACCCGAACCGAGGATCACCGCCGAGTCGTCGCCGACCAACTCGTTGAGGGGGTACAGCAGCGACGGGTGCGCCGACATTTCGATGAAGGCATCGGCACCGCACTTTTGGGCGGCCACCACGGCACGGTCGAAACGCACGATGCTGCAGAGGCTCTCGTACCAGTACTGCGTGAAATTCGTGTCACTACCGACTTCGGCACCGATAGCCGACCCGATAAATGCCATCGGGCCGTTGCGGAATGCCGACCGGGGCTGCAGCGTGACGAGTTCGGCGCCCAGAGGCCGCAGCGCACTGGTGTGGCCGGGATAGTCGACGATGAGCTTCTGGGCGAACACATCGCGCGTTTGCGCCAGCTTGGTCACCGACACCACCGCGTCGTGATCGCCCGACACCACGGTGGCCGACGGGCCGTTGACCGCGGAAACCTCGAGCCAGCCTGGTGTTTCGGCGATCAGTGCCTGCGCCTCGTCGACGCTGAGGCCCAACACCACCATGGCGTAGCGACCGGTCAACCGGCCGACCACGGTCGCGCGGGCACCGACCAGCGATGCCGCGTCGGCCAGCGGAATCTTCTCGGCCACATAGGCCGCCCCGATCTCACCGAGGCTGTGTCCGATGGTGATCGGCGGCAGCACACCGCAGAATTTCCATTGCGCGGCCAGGCTGACCGCATGGGTGAATTGCGCGCCCTGAATCTCGGGGCGTGACCAGCCCTGCTCACCGCCGCCCTGCAGATACGGCAGCGGCGACGGATACCCGGCCGCAACGAATGCCTGCGCGCAACGATCGGCCTCGGCTCGATACGCCGCGAGTCGCCGGTAGGCCTCGGACCCCATCGACTGCCACTGATTGCCCTGCCCGGGGAAGACGAATGCGGCACAGGGCGCTACGCTTTTCGACGACCGCGCTACCAACGGATGCTCTTGGTCGTGAGCCAGCGCCGACAGCGCGGACACCAGTTCGCCACGATCGGCGGCCCGCACCACGGCGCGGTGACGGCGTACCCGCCGCAGTCGCAGCACCGTGGACGCCACCTCGACGGTCGGGTCGTGATCGGTGCCGAGTCGGTCGAGGTAGTCGAGAATCGCCCGGGCATCCTGCCCGATCAGCCGTTCGTCGTGCGCCGACAGAACAACCGGTGTGCGGCCGTCGGGCAGTGGTTGCGCGAGCATCACGCGACCTCGGGTAGCGCGACGATCACGTGCGCGTTGGTGCCGGCGATGCCGAACGCCGACGTTGCGGCGATGCGTTGCCCGTCGACCGCGGGCCAGGGCGTCAGCGTGGTCGCCAGGCGCAGACTTTGCTTCTCCCAGTCGATCTCGGGGCTGGCTTCGGCGGCGTGCAGCGTCGGCGGGATCGCGCCGTGTTCGGCGGACACCAGAATTTTGGCCAACCCCAAGGCTCCGCTGGCGGCCAGCGCATGGCCCAGATTGGACTTCACCGACCCCAGCAGGGCCCCGCTGGCGGAATCGGTGTCGCCGTAAGTCTGGGCCAGCGACTGCAGTTCGGTGCGGTCACCCAGTCGGGTGCCGGTCCCGTGTCCTTCGACCATGCCGACGTCGTCGGGCCGGATGCCCGCCTCGGCGATGGCGCGGCGGAACAGGCTGACTTGGGCCGCGCCACTGGGCGCGCTCAGTCCGGCGCTGCGGCCGTCGTGGTTGATCGCGCTTCCGAGTACCTCCGCGACGATGTGTCGCCCGTCGCGCAGGGCCCCCGACTTTCGTTGCAGCACAAAGACTGCGGCGCCCTCGGCCCAGACGGTGCCGCTGGCCTGCGCGCTGAAGGCGCGGCAGTGGCCGTCGTCGGACAGCGCGTGTTGCTTGGAGAATTCGACGAAGAAGCCAGGAGACCCGAGCACATTCACACCACCCGCCAGTGCCAGGTCGCAGTCACCGTTCTGTAGCGCGCGCACGGCGGCGTGGAAAGCCACCAACGCCGACGCGCAGGACGAGTCGATGGTGACCGCCGGACCGGTCGAGCCCAACGTGTAGGCGATTCGCCCGGAGATCACGCTCAAGGCGGTGCCGGCGAGCAGATGGCCGCTGTATTCGGAGAATTCGGCCATCTGGGGTCCATATCCCGTGGCGGACGCGCCGAGATAGCAACCCATGTCGTGGCCGGCCATCTCGTCGGGGTTGATGCCACTGTTCTCCAGCGCCCGCCACGACACCCGCAGCGCGACTCGCTGCTGGGGATCCATCGCGATCGCCTCACGCGGCGAGATGCCGAAGAATTCCGGATCGAACATCGTTGCCCCGCTGAGAAACCCACCGCGGTCGTGGATCTCCTTGAAGCCGCTGCGGCGCGAGCCGGCGAACAGCTCGCGGATTGACCAGCCGCGGTCGACGGGGAACGGGGTCAGCGCTTCGCGTCCCTCCGACAGCAGTTCCCACAACCCCACGGCGCTGTCGATTCCACCCGGCGCTTCCAGCGCCATGCCGACCACCACGATCGGATCCTCAGCCATCCGCATTCACCCGCGCGGCGACGTCGTCGATGTGGTCGTCGAGATAGAAATGTCCGCCGTCGTACCAGTTGAGGTCGAAGCTGCCGGAGGTGTGGTCCGCCCACAGTTCCAATTCCGAGGCGTCGACGCGCGGATCGCCGTGTGCGCCCAACGCCGAGATGTCCGCGGCGATCTGCACGTCGGAGGCGCACGTGTAGCGGTTGATCGCGGCGTAGTCGGCACGCATCGCGGTCACCAGCAACTCGGCGAACTCGGGATCGTCGAGCAATTCGACTTCGGTACCGCCGAACTCGGTCATATCGATCAGGAGATCGTCGTGGCTGGTCGGCAGGTCGGGCTTGGCTTCGACGGCACTCGGCGCCGGAGCCGCCGACGCCCACAGCTTCTGCACTGCGGCGCCACGGGACTCGGCGATCTTCGCGAACTCGAACGCAACGACGGCACCCATGCTGTGGCCGAACAGCCGCAGCGGCGCCACCTGACGCCACGGCCCGGCGACGAACAGACTTCGCGCGAGATCCTGCACGGTATTGGCGGCGGGCTCGGCGAGGCGCTCTGCCCGCTGCGGGTACTGGACGATGAAGGCGTCACCGCCACCGGCGGCCAACGCGGTCGCCAGCTTGCGGTATCCGGTCGCAGACCCGCCGGCATGCGGAAACACCACGGTGGCGCCTCGCGCTCCCCCACCCCGGCCGGGGAATCGTTTCACCCAGGCCGGGAAGTCCTTCTTCTGGACAGAAGTCAGGTTATCGAAAATCATTGTGCAGCTTCACTTCCGGCGATGGCAGCCGCAACGTTACCGGCATCCATGCCGACAACCTCAAGATAGAGCTCGGCGACCTGCTCCAGGCGCCCGGGATCGGACTCCCGGCCCGCGAGCAGCCCGGCCAGCGCGGAGACGGTTCTGGTCGCGAAGATGTCGGCCACGATGATGTCGGGGGTGTCCAGCCAGGCGCGAATACGTGCCACGGTCTGTGTCGCCAACACCGAGTCGCCACCCAACGCGAAGAAGTCGTCGTCGACGCCGACCGCGTCCGCGCCGAGCACGTCGCCGATGATCGCGGCGATCGCGGCTTCCACCGGCGTCGACGGCGCGCGCCGCTGGGGCGCCGTCGATTGCGCCACGGCGGCCGCCAGTTGAGCCGTGACCATGCGCCGGTCGATCTTGCCCGCCGGCGTGTACGGAATCTGGTCGACGAACGACAGATGCTGCGGAATCATGTGCGTGGGAACGAGATCGGCCATAGCCGCGCTCACCGTGTCGGCGACGAGCTGCGGGTCGTCGGCATGGATCGCCGCGGCCAGCACCTCGCCACCGCCGGTCGTCGTCACCATCCCTGCGACCGCCGTTGCCACGCCAGGGATGTGGCGCAGCGCGACCTCGACGTCACCGATCTCCACGCGATAGCCGCTGATTTTCACGCGATGGTCGGTTCGCCCGACGAACTCCAGCACGCCGTTCGGCCAGTATCTGACCAGGTCGCCGGTGCGGTACCAGGTGCGGCCGTCGTGCTCGAGGAAGCGTTCGGCGGTGAGGTCCGGTCGTCCGCGATAGCCGCGGGCGATACCGCGCCCGGAGATCCAGAGTTCGCCGGCGACCCAGTCCGGGCAGTCACCGCCGCGGTCGCTCACCACGCGGCACGAGTTGTTGGCCAGCGGGGTGCCGAACGGCAACGCAGTCAGCCCCTCGGGAAGCTCATCGAGGTCGCCGACTTCGAAAATGCTGTTGTGCGTTGCGGTTTCGGTCGCGCCGCCCAGCCCGGCGAACCGCAGCGTCGGCGCGTCGGTACGCAGGCGGCGAACCACCTCTGGCCGGACCCAGTCACCCCCGGTCGGAACGACCCGCACCGACGACAGCCGTCCCCTACCGACCTCGGTCAGCATCTCCAGCCAACCGGGCATGAAGTGCAACACCGTGACCTGGTGTTCGGCGATCAGCCGCGCCCAGGCGTCGGGGTCACGGCGCTGCGCCTCGTCGACCACCACAATCGATCCGCCGGTCCGGAGGGTCACGAAGACGTCCATCACGGAGATGTCGCCCTCGAGCGTCGACAGGGCGAGGCAGCGGTCCGCGGGCCCGATCTCGAAATGCCGACCGATGAACTCGACGGTGTTCATCGAGGCATCGTGGGTGACCTCGACGCCCTTGGGCTCCCCCGTCGAGCCCGACGTGAACAGCACATAGGCAAGTTCCGCGGATTCGGTTGCCGCGAGATCGAATCGGGGATCCGCGGGCGCGCCGTCGAGTAGGTCGGAAATCATCGAGGCGGGCACCGGTAGCGAGAAAGCTTGACCGCCGCAGACCAGGGCCAGCTTCACCTGACCGGCCTGCAGAATGCGGTCGGCCCGGTCGCGGGGCTGGTCGGCACTGATCGGCAGGTACACACCGCCGGCCGCCAGGACTCCCAGCAGCGCCGGCACCTGCTCGGCGGTCTTCGGACCGACGATCGCGACGGTGTCACCCTCTCCGATTCCGTTGTCGCGCAGAGCCTTGGCAATTGCCAGCGCCTGAGCTCGCAGCTGGCCGTAGGTCAGGTCGCCGGAGCTGGATAGGACGGCTGGCGCGTCCGGTCGCTGCTCGGCCTGCCGAAAGAAGCCGTCGTGCAGCCGTTCCCCACTGGGCGCGGCCGCGCGGCCGTTGACCGCCGCGCGCACCGCGCGCTGCTCGGCCGGCGCCGCGGGCGGGTCTGGCTGCGTCCATGCCTCGGGCGTGGCGGCCAGCCGTCGCAGCTCGTCGATGTGATGGGTGAACATCGCGTCGATCACGCCGGGCGGGAAAAGGTCTTCGCGCACATCCCAATTCACCAGCACGCCGCCGTCGAACTCGGTGACCTGAGCATCAAGCGACACCTGCGGTCCCTGCGAGATGATCCAACTGGGCGTGCCGAACGACTCGGTGACGCCCTGGGAGAACAACTCGCCGAGACCTAGTGCGCTGGTGAACACGATCGGCGCCAGAACCGGTGCGCCGCGATGCCGGGCCAGGTCCCGCAGCACCGACAGTCCCGGGTAGTCAGCGTGCGACGCGGCGGTCCGCATGGCGTCCTGCACGGCGTCGGCACGCGATGCCGCGTCCGACGTCTGGGTCAGGTCGATGTCGAGCAATAGCGACGAGGTGAAGTCGCCGACCAGGCTGTCGACGTCGGGGTGCATGGCCTCTCGGCCGAACAGCGGCACGTTCAGCAGGAACCGCGACGTGCTCGACCAGCTCGCCACAGTGTGCGCGAATGCCGAGGCGAACATCATTGCGGGCGTGACACCGCGAGCGCGGGCGTGCGCGAACAGGGCGTCGCTGATCTCGGCATCCAGCCGCTGCCAGCGTCGAGTGCTGTTGCGCGACAGTATATTACGATTCACCGACGGCAGGCTGGGTGGATCTGGGAGCTCCGGAATGCGGTGCGACCACCAATGCCGGTCGGCGTCGTGGGCCGGCCGCGGGTCGGCCTCGCGGCGCACGATCTCCTGGCGGTACTCCCGGTAGCTGAAGCCCAGGTCCGGCATTCGCCGGCCTTGATAGAACGCCGCCAAATCCGCCATCAGCGTGCGGTAGCTCATCGCGTCGGCGGCCTGCATGTCCAAATCGACGTGAAGACGCGACTTTTCGCCCGGCAACTGTGACAGGGTCAACTCGAATACCTGCCCGTCCAGCTGCTGATGCGACTTCGCCTCCCGCGTATCGAGCAGCCGCTGCTCGACCACTCCGTCGGCGAGGTCGCGGAAGTCGTGAACGGCCAGCGGATAATCGGCGGGCGGCTGAATCTTCTGGGTGCCGTCGGCGAGAAAGCGGACCCGCAGCATCGGATGACGTGCGGACAGCGCGGTGGCAGCGCTGCGCAGACGCTCGGGATCGATTGCGCGACCGTCGAATTCGACGTACAGATGCCCGGCCACGCCGCCCAGTGGCTGGCTGTCGTGGCGCCCCACCCACATCGCGTGCTGCATGGGAGCAAGCGCAAACGCGTCGTCGGGCGAGCCGGTCGGGGCCGCCATGGCGACGGGCTCTGAAGCACCCGCCCCGAGAAGCATTGCCCAAGCCTCGACGGTGGGGTCGGCGGCCAGCGCGGCGAAGTCGACGTCGATCCCTCGACGACGCCACTTACCCGCCAGCGACATCATCCGGATCGAATCGAGGCCCTGACTGACAAGGTTGCCGGCGGGGTCGACGGAATCGGCGCCGACGCCGAGCAACTCGGCGACCTCAGCGCGCACGTCGCTCGGGCTACCTGCGATGGAAGCCCCGGCCCCGCCCGTCAATATTCAACCCTCCTACTGGTTATGTGAGGCTAGCCTAAATTGCTGGCTACTTTAGTAGTCGGGTACCCACGACGCTAGCGCCCTCAGGCGGCGCTAAGAAACGCACGGGCGTATGGCGCGTCATGCGATCGGACTACCTCGCAAGTGCGGACCGTCCGCCTCAACTATCGGGGCCGGACCAGCGTGTATACGACGTCCGCACGAGCCGACCGGGGTTCTTCAACTTAGGGTAGGTTTACCTATTGCACCTCAGCTAAATCTCAGGTAGCGTGCCGTTCCGCCTGCTTATGGCGCTGTCCCCACTTATGTTCACTTAAGGAGATGCCGTGCATCTAGCTTCCCCCTCCGATTCGAAGACGGCTTACTTGAGCCGCCTCATGATCGCCGGCGCCGCGGTCGTCGGCGTCGGTCTATTCGCGCTCAACGCGCCCACTTACGCCGGTCCGTGGGTTCAGCATCACGACGTGAAGCTGACTTCCGGTGAGGTTGACTGGGCCGGACTCATCACAAACACGCAGGGAAGTCTGAGCGCGCTGCAAGATGGTGTCACGGACGCGCACACCGAGCTGTCGTCTGCTTTGTCCGGTTTGTCGACAGAGTTCGGCGGGCAGTTCGGCGACGCTGTCAAAGGCTTCGGGATGGGTATCGAGAACTCGCTTTTCGGTGGCTGGTACGGCAGCGACGACGGCTACGTATACGGGCTGTTCGGCGGAATGCCAGTCGAAACCGGGCCGACTCCGGGTGTGGAAGGCAGCACCCTGGCGGAGATCGCGCACTCGACCAACGCGTTCCAGGCTTTCAGCTACTTCGACACCTGGTCGCTGGAGACGTTGGACCACACCCTGAAGCCGCTGCTGGGCCCGATCCTGGATGAGACCACCAAGGGGGTCACCACGCTGTCGATTCCCGTTGAGCTGTCGCAGATTCAGACAAACCTGCTCGAGCAGTTCGGCAATTACAACGAGCTCAAGGCACTCGGGGATTCGCTGCTGTCGCCCGAGCTCAGTGTTGCGTTCGCCTTTGCGAACGACCTTGACCTGATTGCCACGGACTTCTCCACCGGCGATTACACCGCGGGCCTCACCGACATCAAGGATCTGCCGTCGGACCTGATCAACGCCCTTCTCAATGGGTGGAGCGACCCCTACGCGGGCACGGGTGAAGCCTTCACGGGGCTGCTCAACAGCGGCAGCCTGCTCGAATCGTTGCTGGTGACCTGGCCGGAGCAGCTCGCGACGGCGCTGACCGAATCGGCGACCACGGCAGCGACGGAATCCGTAGCCGCCACGGTGCCCGATGTAGCGGCCTCGATCTTCAGCGGGCTGTGATCTCCCGGTAAACGAAGGACGCGACGGGGCGGGATGGACGTGTATCGTCCGTCCCGCCCTTTCGCTTGTCGGACAAGCCAATCTGGAGGCCAGTGATGGATGGCTTTGTGCCGTTCCCCGCAGAACGCGCGGCCCGCTACCAGGCCGACGGTTACTGGACCGGGCAGATCCTCGACTCACTACTGACGACCGCGGCGCAGCGTCGGCCCGCACATGCTGGCGTGATCGACGCCGGGAACGCGCTGACATTTTCCGAACTCGACGAGCGCGCCGACCGCGCCGCGGCAGGACTGGCGGCGCTGGGCATCGCGGCCGGCGATCGGGTGTTGTTGCAGTTCCCGAACGGCTGCGAGTTCGCGGTGGCGCTGTTCGGGTTACTACGTGTCGGCGCGATTCCAGTGATGTGCCTGACGGGTCACCGCGAGGCCGAATTGAGACACTTCGCCGCCGTCAGCAACGCAAAGGCACTCTTAATCCCTGATACTGCAGAGGGTTTCGACTACGTCCAGATGGCGCGGCAGCTGACTGCGGAGTACGCGGGGCTGCGGCACGTCATTGTCGACGGCGACGCCGGCCAATTTGCCGCATGGTCGCAGGTGTGCGCGAGTTCAGACGAGCGACCCAAACCGGCTGCCCCAGACCCCAGTTCGCCTGCCCTGCTGTTGGTTTCGGGCGGCACGACCGGACTGCCGAAGCTCATCCCCCGCACCCACAACGACTACGTCTACAACGCGACCGCCAGCGCGCAGGTCTGCGAACTCACCGCCGACGACGTCTATCTGGCGGCGTTGCCGGCCGCACACAACTTTTCACTCTGCTGCCCTGGTTTGCTGGGTGCTATCTCGGTGGGCGCCACCACCGTGTTCCTCACCAACCCCAGCCCGGAGTCGGCGTTCGCCGCGATCGCCCGCCACGGAGTCACGGTCACCGCACTGGTGCCGGCGCTGGCCAATCTGTGGGCGCAGGCCACCGAGTGGGAACCGGAGGCGCCAACATCGTTGCGGCTGTTGCAAGTTGGCGGTGCCAAGCTGGAAGCCGTTGATGCTCAACGGGTTCGCGAAACATTAACGCAGGGTCTGCAGCAGGTGTTCGGCATGGCCGAGGGCCTGCTGAACTACACCCGTCCGGGTGACCCGCCCGCGGTGGTCGATCACACCCAGGGCCGGCCGCTCTGCGCCGACGACGAGTTACGGATCGTCGACGAGGCCGGGCAACCCGTCCCGGTCGGCACCGAGGGTGAACTGCTGGTCCGCGGCCCGTACACGTTCAATGGTTACTTCTGCGCCGAGGAGACCAACGCCACCTCGTTCGACCCCCAGGGCTTCTATCGCAGTGGCGACCTCGTCCGTCAAAATAAGGACGGCAACTTAGAGGTCACCGGACGGGTGAAAGACGTCATTCATCGCGGTGGCGAGACGATTGCCGCGGCCGACTTGGAAGAGCATCTGCGCACGCACCCGGCCATCTCTTCGGCGGCGGCGGTGGCGCTGCCCGATTCATACCTGGGTGAAAAGATCTGCGTGGCGGTTGTTTTCACCGGCACGCCGGTGACGCTGACCGAACTGAACGCATACCTCGACCAGCGCGGGGTGGCTCGCCATGCCCGGCCCGACGCGCTGAGCGCGATGGCCTCGTTGCCGACCACACCGGTCGGCAAGGTCGACAAGAAGGCCATTGTTCGGCAATTACAGTCTTAGGATTCGTCGGCGAATTCATCGAGTTCGGACAGAGATCCTTTACCTTTAGTCATTACTGTCAACAACATGAAGGCACCTGATGACACATCGTCCGCGGTAAACGGCCGCATGGAGGCGAACCGGTCAGTCATGTCGATCGCCTTTTCGATACTTGCGGCGGGGGCGACGTTCCTCGGTGCGGGTGCGGCGATGGCCTCACCGTCCAGCATGATCCCCGGGGACGCCTTGCTAGCGTTCCACGGCAAGTAACTCCGCAGTCACCTTCCACAGCCGCGATTCGCGCGCCGGATCACCGCCCATGGCGTTACTTCTTTCTCTTTGACGACAAATGCGCCGCGATTCAGGTGCGCCCAGATGCTGGATGTCGGTCAGCGCCTGCGCAACCGCTGCACCTGGCCGTAGTTGTCGATCGGGCTATGCTGGGCCAGCCCGCCGTCGGCCAGCACGGTTTGCCCAGTCACCCAACCCATCTCGAGCACCGAAACGATGACCTCAGCGACATCGTCGGCCTCTCCTACCCGGCCCAGAGCCGTCCGCTCGCTCAGAGCGTCCAGCCAGCCGGGAAGCTGCTCCGCGCCGGCGAGCATGGGCGTCCGGGTGACGCCCGGCCCCACCGCATTGACCCGGATGGCGTGCGGGCCCCATTCGCTGGCCGCCACCCGAATGAGCATGTCGACCCCCGCCTTCGACACGCAGTAGGCGCCCATGCCGCGGTCGGCAACCGTGCCACTGATGCTCGACACCGCGACGATCGATCCGCCGCCACCGTTGTCGATCATTGCCTGCGCAACGGCGCGCATCGTCAGCCAGGTGCCGGTGAGATTGACGTCGATCACACGCTTCCAGTCGGCGGGATCCTGCGCGATCAACATGCCGGAGGCGCCCATCGCAGCGCACGCGACCAAACGATCCGGCACTCCGACCCGGGCGAGCGTCTGCTCCAGTGCTGTTGCCACCGCATCGGGATCACTGATGTCGCAGTCGATATCCCCGCCGCGCACATCCCAGGTGACGACGTCGTGGCCGGCGCCGCGCAGTCGCTCGGCGGTGGCGGCACCGATACCCGACGCGCCGCCCGTCACGATAGCGCTCATCGAGCCGGTCCGATCAGCTCGACGCGGACGCCGTCCGGCGCGGTGATCACGGCCATCTGCACCTGCTTGCCATGCGGCGCGGGCACGGCGATCTGCCGAACTCCTTCGGCGAAACCGACTTCCGCCAAGCGGCGTAGCGTCGGTTCGACGTCGCGATTCAACGAGACAAGAAAGAACCCGGGCGCGGGTCCCGCCCCCGGCTCGCGTGCTGGATCCGGATCCTCGAAGACGACGAGCTCGACGATTCCGGTGTCCGGTGTGCTCGGGTCGCCGAGAAAAATCG
This sequence comes from uncultured Actinomycetota bacterium, assembly GCA_963822655.1. Taxonomy (GTDB): domain Bacteria; phylum Actinomycetota; class Actinomycetes; order Mycobacteriales; family Mycobacteriaceae; genus Mycobacterium. Next base: position 332,680 of record CAWGIJ010000004.1, on the reverse strand, counting down.
ACCGTAAGGTCTCGGACTTGGCATCGAAAAGGCTTGGCCAATCGCCGGTGAAGGCATGATCGAACAGGATCGAGAGACCCAGGCCGTCCTGCCAGAAGCCCAGTGCGCGCTCGACATCCGTCGTCACGATCGCCGTGTGATGAACACCGGTCATGCGCCACCAGCCTTTGCGTAGGTATCGAAGACATCGAGGTTGACCGCAGCCAGTCGCTGCGCGAACATGGCCCCGCTGTAGGGGTACTGGGTCACCATTTTGCCGCTGGGATGACGAAAGTAATTGCTGCAGTTGGCCGCCCAGACGGTGGTATCCAGTTCAGCTTGGATCTCGGTGTTGAACTCGTCGTGCGGGCCGCGTTGAATGTCGATTGCCGCGATGGCTTCCCGACTCATGACGTCGAGCAGCCGGCACACGAATTCGGCCTGGGCTTCCAGGATGTAGATCATCGAGGTGATGCCGTTGGTGTTCGGCCCGTACAGCGTGAACAGGTTCGGATAGCCGGGCACGACGGTGCCCAGATAGGCCTCGGCGCCGTCCGACCACTCGTCGCGAAGCCGCCGCCCACCGCTGCCGTAGACGTCGAGGCTGCTCAGGTATTCGGCGGCTTTGAAGCCGGTTCCGAAGATCACCGTGTCCGCCGGATGCTCGACACCGTCGGCCGTGCGTAGACCGTCCTCGGTGAATTCCACGATCGGCGAGGTTTCCAGCGTGACGTTCGGCAACGCGAACACCGGAAACCACGTCTTGGACTGCAACGGACGCTTGCAGCCAACGGGATAGTCGGGCAACAGCTTTGACCGCAGTACCGGGTCTTGCACCTTCTTCATCAGGTAGCCGTACGACATGTCGGTCAGCATCTTGGTCATATCGGATTCGACGTCGAAGTCGGCGGCCTCGTACTGCTGGAAGGCAGCGTCTCGAACCTTGAGCGCTTCGGCTGGGTCATTGGCGAACAACGCTTGCTGCTCGGGCGTGAAGGGGTCGTCAAACCGCGGGGCCACCCATATCGGCGTGCGCTGAAAGACCGTCAGGTGCTTGGTCTCCGCAGCGATCGCCGGGACGTACTGCACCGCGCTGGCACCCGTACCGATCGACGCGACCCGTTCACCTGCGGTCGATGTCGAGTGGTCCCACCGCGACGAGTGGAAGACCCTCCCGCAGAAACGCTCCCGACCCGGGATGGCCGGAATGTTGGGCACGTCGAGCATGCCGACAGCGCTGACGACGATGTCGACCTCGTGCCGGTCTCCGTGCTCGGTGCCGATCGTCCATCGACAATCGGCGTCGGACCACCGCAGCTCGGTCACCGCGGTGTTGGCCCGCAAGTGCGGCCCGAGTCCGTGGTCCTCGGCCACCTTCTCCAGATAGGTCAGGATCTCCGGCTGGTTGGCGAAGGTCTTGCTCCAGTACGGGTTGAGCGCGAACGAGAACGAATAGAAGTGCGACGGCACATCGCACGCCGCCCCCGGGTAGGTGTTGTTGCGCCACGTCCCACCGAACCCGTCGCCGCGCTCGAAGATGGTGAAGTCATAGCCGGCCCGGGCCAGCTGAATGCCCATGGCGATGCCGCCGGGACCGGCGCCGACGACGCCCACCCGCGGCTTCCTCGCCGGCACCACCATGCTGAGCAATGTTACATACGTGGTCTCATATGTAAACAGGAATCGATGGTCAGCGGTCGGACGGCACCTCGGGGAATCCCGGTTCTCCCCCGTCGACGACCGAATTGAACCGGAACCGGGTCTGCAGATTCTCGCTGATCTCGGCGACGGCGCTTTCGGGTATCGCGGTCACATCGAAGTTCTCCTCGATGCGCGACGGCGTGACCGACGCGGTCAGAACCGCACTTCCACGCTGGATTCCCCACGCGAGTAGAACCTGAGCGGGGGTCTTGCCCAGCTGCCCGGCGATCGACACGATCAGCGGATCGTCGAGCAGTCGCGGTTCCAGCGCGTGGCCGAGCGCTGCGAACGCCAGCAGGACAATGCCATGCGCCTCGTGCAGCTCGTGTACGTCCCACTGTGGGTGATAAGGATGGGATTCGACCTCGACGACGGCGGGCTTGATCCGAGCGGTGTCGACGATCTGCGTCACCCCGTGAGCGTCGATATCGGACAGACCGATGGACCGCGAAAGCCCCTTGTCGACAAGCGCTTCCATCGCGCCCCAGGTCTCCTGCAGCGTGACACCGTCGTCGTAACTGGCGCTTCCGTCCGAATTGCGCGGATCCTGGTCGTCGCCGGGCCGGAACGCGAACGGGGTGTGCACTAGGTAGAGATCGACATCGTCGAGTCCAAGACGTTCCAGGCTGGCATGCAGTGCGGCTTCGACCCGCTCGGGCCGGTGATTGTTGTTCCACAACTTGGTCGTCACGAACAACTCGTCGCGACGCACTGTCCCGTCGGCGAGCAATTCTTTGATCGCCGCGCCGACGTCGGCTTCGTTGCGGTAGCGTTCGGCGGCGTCGAGGTGACGGAACCCCACCTTGACCGCGGCCTTGACGGCATCCCGCGTTTTGGTGTTGTCCGACAGCGATGTTCCGAAGCCGAGCGCGGGGATCGCACCATTGCCGTCGTTGAGCGGAAATGTGCGCAGTCGTAGATCTTCGTTCAACCCCATAGGGTTTCGACCTCCTCGTTCAGACGTTGATGTCGTTGACTACGTAGAAGGAATCAGCAGCGACCGATGCGACCCCGAGTTCGCCGGCTACCGCGTCGACCGACTTCTGGACCGTGGTGAGGTCCACCGTGCGGTCCGGCGCGAAATACGGACCAACGTAGCGCTCGAAATACTGCTGTGCCTCGTCACGCGTGAGCCGGTCGAGAAACCAGGCCACGTAATCGACGCCCCGCGCCGGTTGATCGCAAAGTAGTTGCAGCGCACGCTTGTTGGCTCGCAGCAGGGATTGGAGCGCGCGGCTGTCCAGCGGGATGTGATCGGGGTCGACGACGACACCCACGGTGGGAATCTGGAAGTGATCGCCGACCCAGGCCAACACATGAAAGCCTTCCTCGTCGGCGACCTGTTCCGGGGAGAGCGTGCTGCCGACGTAGGCCGCATCGATCGAGCCGTCTCGCAGCCGGCGCAGGTCCATTTGATAGTCGCCAGGATGTCGGACCACGCACTCCAGATCGTGCTCGGGGTCTAAACCATGTTGACGCAACACAATTCGGGCGAAGGTACCGGGCGGATCCATGGGTCCGTGGACCGCCAGGCGTCGACCGCGAAGATCGGCCATCGACGTGATATCGGCGTTGCCGAGAAACCAGAACAACGGGCGGTCGGTGTTGACACTGAGCGCGGTCCAACCAATGCCGTCGGTCATCCGCGACAACAGGGTGCGGCCCAGGCCGATCACGGCCGAACGTCGCAACCGTTCCGCCGGCCAACCCACGCCGTCCCGGACGGCGACATGGACACCTTCGTCTTGGTAGAAGCCCTCCTGGTCGGCAACGTGGGCGACCAGTTCTTCATGCAACCCACGGCCGACATAAGCGAGATCGATGGTGTCCACCGGCAATAACCCTCTCCCGAACCGGATATCAATCCATGGCCAAGCCGCCGTTGACCTCCAGGCAGTGGCCCGTGATGAAGCCGGAATCCTCGCCGGCCACGAACGCGATGGTGTGGGCCACTTCGTCGGGAGTGACCAGGCGGCCCATCGGACTGGCGGCGCCGAGCCTGCGAAACTCGTCCGTTGTCAGCAATGTCGATGCCGTCTTGTTCCCGACCGTCGCCGGCGAAATCAGATTGGCGGTGATGCCCTGCGGGGCCAACTCCAGCGCGACGTAGCGGACGAATTGATCCAGAGCCGCTTTAGCCGATCCCACCGTGATCATTCCGTCCCGTGGGCGGCGCGACAAGATCGTCGTCATATAGATCAGGCGACCATAGTTACGGGAAATCATCTCGGGGACAACAGCTTTAGTTAACAAGAAGGCCGCATGTAGCTCGCGGTCCACCTTGCCGCCGAGTTGCTCCCAGCTTAGATCGGCGAACGAGGTGACGACGTAGGGAATGAGAGCGTTGTGAACGAGTACGTCGATCTGACCCCAGGTGGCCATGGTTTCAGCGATCAACCGCGCGACATCATCGGATTCGGTGACGTCGGCCCGAATCGCCCGAGCCTCACCGCCGGCCGCGTGTACCGCGCTGACCACCTCGTCGGCCTCCGAGGCACTGGAACGGTAATTGACGACAACCCGGAACCCCTGCTTCGCCAGCCGCAACGCGGTCGCCGCGCCGATTCCGCGGCTGGCGCCGGTGATCACTGCAACGCGTGACATCAGAGTCGGCCTCCGTCGCTGTCTGGCAAGCCGGAACACTACGCCCGCGATACCCCCTGGTAAAGAGCATTTACGATGTCATTGCGGCTGCTGACATCAAGTCCAGCGGAACGGCCGATTCAGCGTCAACGTTCTCTCGGACTTCTCGTACCAGCCCTGGGGGGCGAACTGACTGGTGTGCAGGTAGCACTGCACACGCACCTCGGCGCTGCCCGGCTCGAACGTCAGCAGTCGACTGATCGGCAGCGTGGTGATCGGCATGTGGTGGCGACTCAGCGACGCGACGTTGAGGAACCATGTCCCCCAACGCTGTTCGATATGCGTCTTGCCGCCGAACGAGTCCTCCGGGTGGGTGTGCGTGTGGCCGGCGAGCCACAGCGCCACCCGGCCCGGTCGGGCGGCCAGGAAGGATTCGAACGCGGCCGAGTCCGGCTTGCTGTCCACCCAGTACAGATACGACGCACCATTGGGCGTGCCCTGCTCGAACGGTCGGTGGTAGTGCTCCACCAATTCGCCGGTGGGAGAACGCCGGACACCCTCCCACTCACCTGACGCGACCGTCGTGTCCTTGAGGACGTAGTGATGCGCCGAGACGATGATCGCCTCGGGATTGTCGTCGACCATCGACGCCCACCAATCAAAGGTTTCACCGCTGACCACCCCGCCGGGGTTCCCGCCAAGAGTCCCACGACCGGCGTGCTGGGTGGGTTCGTTGCGGTCGCTCATCATCAGGAACAGCAGATTGCCAACCCGGAAGGCGTATCGCTCCCAGCTCCCCTCGACCCCGTACGGCCGGGCAGCCGGGTCGACGCCCGAGAACTCGGTGTTCTCGCCGAGCGGGTCGATCCACCTCTGCCACCACCACGCTTCGGGTTCGTCGAGTCCGCTGCGATCGTGATTGCCGCACACGCTGTAGATGTCCTCGCGTCGGTGGGTCCGCAACGCGGAGAGCTGCTTGACGACTTCCTCGCCCTCGGCGTCGTCGGGCAAGCTGTGGTGCGCTCCGGACATGTCGCCGACGTCGATCGCGATGTCCCACGGGAAAGCCGGACCGCCTTCGACCCCGCCGAACTCTGATTGCGAAATCGCCTCGGCCAGGCTGCTTCTGCCGTGCAGTTTGTCGGTGCCGACATGTGCGTCGCCAAAAGCCCACAGCCGCAACGGCCGCGACTCCCCCGTCACGACTCGTCGGCTCCGAGCAGGCCCCGCCGGCGGCGGACGACGTTGTCCAGCAGGGAGAACAGCCCGTCGATGACGATGCCAAGAGCCAGGATGACGATCATGATCGCGATCGCCGACGGCATATCGGAGAGATTCTGCGCGTTCTCCAGCAGAACGCCGATGGATGCCGAGTTGGCCACGATCACCACCAGCTCCCCCGACATCAGACTTCGCCAGGCGAACGCCCAGCCCTGCTTCAGTCCGGTGACGAAGACGGGCAGCGACGCGGGCAGGATCAGATGCCGGTAGAGTGCGAACCCTCTGAGCCCCATCATCTTTGCGGCACGCCGGTGCAGCACCGGGATGTGGTCGTTGCCCGCGATGACGGCGACGGCAATTGCGGGCGCGGTACCGATCACGATGACAAACAAGATGGCCGACGTGGTGAGCCCGAAGAAGATGATGGCGAATGGGAACCAGGCGATCGCGGGCATGGTCTGCATGCCAGTGATGATCGGACCGAACGCTGCCCGTACGACCTTGCTCCGCGAGATCACGATTCCGACCGCGAGTCCGATCGCCACGGCAAGGGAGAACCCGTAAACGGCCCGGCCCATTGTGGTCGCAATGGCCTGCCAGAGCACCGGCTGCTGCGCCTGGGTCCAGAGGCTGCCGAGCGCCGCCGCGGGACTGGGCAGTACGAAGGCGGGCTTCCAGCCGCTCAGGTAAACCGCCTGCCATAGCGCGAGAACCACCAGAAGTCCTATTCCCGGGGCCCATAACGAACGCGCCCGTCGCCGCACGGCGGACTCCGCGGGACGACGCGATTCGTCGGCCGGCGGCCGGTCACGCTGCACATCGCTAAGCACCATCGCGGATCCCCTGCAAACCGGCGTTGATCGCCGCGGTCAACTCCGAGGCCTGTGGGTCGTCGGTGCGACGCGGTCGCGGCAGGTCGACGCGGTGCTCGGCGACGATGCGACCCGGACGATTGCTCAACACGATCACCCGGTCGCCGAGCCGCACGGCCTCACTGACGTTGTGGGTCACGAAGAGAACCGTCAATCCTGTCTCGGCGACAATGCGTTCGAGCTCGCCGTGCAGCAGGTCACGGGTGATCGCGTCGAGGGCACCGAACGGCTCGTCCATGAGCAGCACATCGGCGTCCTGCGCCAACGCGCGTGCCAGCGCGACCCGCTGACGCATACCACCGGAAAGCTGGTGCGGCCGCGCGCCGGCGAAGCCGGACAGGCCGACGATGTTCAGCAGTTCAGCGACTCGGCTACGCCGCTGCGCCTTGAGTACCTTGCGGGCCCGCAAGGCTAACTCGATGTTCCCGGACGCCGTCAGCCACGGGAACAGTGCCGGCTCCTGAAACATGAAGGCTACCTTACGATCTCCGGTACATACCACGCCAGAGGTCGGCTTATCCAGCCCGGCGACCAGCGACAGCAGTGAGCTTTTGCCGCAGCCCGACGCCCCGACGAAGCAGACGAATTCGCCCGCGGCCACGCTGATCGACACGTCTCTCAGCGCCTCGACCGCCGAGTCACCGCGGCCGTAGGTCTTCGACACCGAGCAGAGCCGAATGATGCTGTCGGTCAAAGCTTTCCGTTCGGCCTCGGCACTAGCGGTGCTCATGAGTTGACCTGCGGGCGGCCCGAGGTTTTCAGCACGCTGTTGAGGGGGGCCAGGTCGAAAAGCTTTGCCAGGTCGATCGGTTCGAGCAGGCCCACCGAGACCGACTTGCGGGCCAGATCGTTGAGCGAAGCGGCGTCCGGATCGTTGGTGAAGGTGGTCTCCTGGAAGGACGCGTTGAGCACATCCGCGTCCAGGCCCTTGCCGACAGTCTTAGCCAGCGCAGCATTCGCCGACTGCTGTGCTGCGCCCGGGTTGTGATGAATCAGGTCGTCGGCTTCCACCTGCCCACGCAACAGACCCGCGACGGCGTCGGGGTGTGCGGCAAGAAAGTCTTGGCGTACAACCAAAATGGTGATCGTCCCAAGGTCGGGCCACAGCCGGACTCCGCCGGATCTGACCATCTCCACGTCGTAGGGGGCGGACTCTACGGCGCCGGCGATCTGGTTGGCGGCGAACTCCTGCGTAATGGCCGACTCAGGCTTCGTGGGCTTGATGAACACGTCGCCGCCACCCTGCTTGTTGGTTTGCAAGCCGTTGTCTTTCAACCAGCTTCGTAGCAGGACGTCGTGGTTGCCGCCCAGTGCCGGATCGGCAACCGTCTTGCCGCGCAGATCCTGCGCGGACTTGACCTCGGGTTTGACGACGAATGACGTTCCGCCCTTGGCGGACCCGGAAATGATCTTGATGGCGGTGCCGTTCGACTTCTGCCAGGCGTTGAAAGCCGGGTTGGGCCCGACGTACGCGGCGTCGATTTTGCCGGAGAGCAGTGCAGTCGCCTCGGCCGTGCCCTGCCCGAACGGCTGCGCGTCCAGCGTCGCTCCCGGACCCAGGTTCTTCGCGAACAGACCTCGGTCGATGCCGACCAGAGCCGACGCATGCGTAACGCGGGTCAGGTAGCCCAGACGCAACGTGACGTGCGCCCCTGACCCGGTGGTCGCGGAATGCCCGCAGCCGGTCAGCATCGTGGCGGTGAGCGCAACCGCGATCATCGGGCTGGTGAGAGTGCGAGGCGTCATGGTGGTTCTCTCCTGGAAGCAAGAAGGGTGATCCGTCTGTAGCCGTGCGCCGCGTCGACAAGACGTGGCAAGACCAGCCGGTCAGCGACAGGAGCCGAGAGGCAACATTATTCGGCCCGGCCGCCGTTGATGAAAAGTGGACTGGTCCACACCTGATGCCCGTCGGTTTGCCGCCCCCGCAGGTAAACCGCAGTGTCGGACGGCGGCAGATCGATGGAGAGCTTTCCGTTCACAGTGACGGGAAGGGCTGCCGGGTCGGCGATGCGCTCCACTCTGAGTGTGAGGTTGAGCCCACCGACGGCGATCTCGCGGTCGCCGCCTGCCAATAAATCGGCACCGGTGACCGACAGGTCGGCGTGCAGGTCGTCCTCTTCGACGGTGCTGGTGACCCGGAGCGTCGCGCCGGCCAAGTCGGCGAGACGCACGACGACACCGATGTCGGCGCCGAACGTCTGGGTGCGCCAGGTGACCTCGCTTCCTTCGCGCGTGAAGGTCTGCTCGGGATGGGTTGCCGCCCATGGGGTGACGTCGTCGAACGAGCTGCCGTCAACGGTGAGGCGGCCGGCCCAGGTCGCCCACCGATAGCGGTCCTTGTGCCGTGCGCCGCCCCAGCGGACGCGCACCAGAGTGTCGGACAGCCCAGCCTCGGCGTGGAAGTCACGGCGATACAGCAGGCCTGCCGCATCCCACACCTGAAGCTCTTCCCAGCCCGCCGAACCGTAGAGCGCGTAATCAGCAACAAGTTCGTTTGCGGCACAGTCGAACTCGTCGCCCATCCAGTGCTCGCCGCTGTGCAGCAGCGCCACCGCTCGCGCGCCGGTGGTCGCCCAGGTCCGCCGGGCGCGCAGCGAGCGTCCAACCTCGCCGCGGGTGAGCTCGGAGGCCAGCACACCGGTGAGGCCGCCGTGCCCGCCGAAGATGTTCGCTCCGGGTGCGCCGCCACCGGGCCGTCCGCGGTGCTCGTCGCTGGCCGCGCTAGCGCCCAGGCGCAGTCCCCGGCCCATCGCATCCTGGAAGAACCAAGGGCTGGTGCCCCACGCGGAGTGCACTTCGATCAGTCGCTCCAACTCCGGGTGATGCCAGTCGAGTATCGCTCGCCGCCCACCGACGTGCGGGATCAGCAGATAGGAATCGGGGTCCTTGTCGTACGCCGCGTAAAGCTGGGTGATCGGCCAGGTCTGCGGGACAGGCGCCGATGACGCCATGCCCTGATGCCACTCCAGCGACCGCGCCAAGGTGGTGTCGTCACCGAGGAACACGACGTTGTGATCGCCGCCGACGCCGGCGGTGCCACACCATTCGACGCCTGGATAGCAGACCAGTCCACCGTCGTCGTTGATGTCTCGGCAAGCCGCGACGACGTCGGCCCAGACGTCGTCCGTGATCTGAAAGTCGTTGGCGGTGTAGCCGATCACGTCGAGCGCGCCGACGTCACGTCCGTAGGCCAGGTTCCACGGGGTGTCCTGGGTGCCCACCGTGTCGTTGGAGTGTACGTGTAGGTCTGCGAAAAGTGCTCGCGGCGAGGGAAAGTCATCGATCTGGTCGAGGTAGCAGTGCTGTTCGTCGATGACGCCGGATGCGTTGTGCGCAAGTACCTCGACGCGACGGCACCCGGCCGGGACCGTCAGCGTGGCGACCGCCCATCCCGCCGCCGCGAGGTCCGCTGAGGCAAGGGTCTTTTCGCCGGCGCGGACGGCGACGGCGGCACTGACGTCGCGGCACGCATTGCCCCACCGGTCCTGCAGGTGCAGACGCAGATCGGCCGAGTCGGTGTCCGAGCGCACCAGCCGCGGACCATATACCGCAAGGTGTTCCGGCGGACCGGGAACCACCGCGAACACCGAACGCGCGGCACGTGCCATTCGCGACGTTCCCAGTGGATCCACGAACAGGTGAAATTCGAACTCGTCTTCGACGAACGTCTGCACCCGGGTGCCCGGGCCACCGAAACGGCGATCCCCCAATCGGATTTCGATGACATCGCCCGGCCGTAGATATCCGTCGACGACATGAATCAGCAGTGCCTTCTGGAACGGCCGCTCGCCGCCCTTGACGTCGTAGCGGACTTTCAGCTGACGCGCCGTCGCCGCCGAATTCTCCGATGCGCACCCGATCAGCGACCGGCTGACCAGTCGCGCCGAAGCGAAGTCGCGGCCGTGCGGATCGTCGGTCTGCAGATCCCAGTCCGAATAGAAGCGGAAGCACAGCTTGAGCCATCCGCTGTCGGCTATCCCCGACTGTCCGACGGTGTATGTGAAGACCAACTCTTCGGTCGATCCCGCGACGAGCGTGGATGTCGGACAGGTCAATTCCCCGAGGAATGGCAGCGCGGTCATTTCGGCGGTGACGGCCTCCCGCACGGTCGGGTCGGAGCAGTCGTTGGTGTCCGGGGCGCCGAGGGCGCGCGCGGAGATCCGAACCGAGGACATCTCTCGATTCTGGCGTCGTCACACTTCTCAGTCCAACGCATAGATATGATGCGATTAATCATCAGGAGTGAACAATCAGATGAACCTTCAGCAGTTGCGTTACGCGGTTGCGCTCGCCGACGCGCAGAGCTTCACCAAGGCGGCCGTCAACGAGTACGTCGTGCAATCGGCGCTCAGCCAGCAGCTTCGCAAGCTCGAGGACGAGCTGGGCGTCACCCTCTTCGAACGCACCACGCGGAAGGTCACGGCCACCCCGGCCGGTGAGGCACTGCTGCCGCTGATGCGCCGGGTGCTGGCCGGGGTCGACCAGATCACGTTCGACGCCCAGGCGATCAGTGGCACCATCGGCGGCCGGCTGACCGTCGGGATGATGGAGGTGCCGTCAGAAAGTCTCGATGTCGCGGCCCTGATAGCCACCTTTCACACTCGCTATCCCGCAGTCAGCGTGACTCTGCGCAGTGGTGGCAGCGACCTGCTGATCGACGCGGTACGCGACCGCAAGCTCGACGTCGCCATTGTCGGCTCCAACCTGCCGTCTTCCGCCGGCCGGTTGACGACCACCGAACTTTTCGTCGAACCGCTCGTGGCGGTGCTGCCCGCCGGTCACGAGTTGTCCGCCGCGAAGGCGGTACGTCTCGAGCAGTTGGCGTCGCTGCCGTTCATCGACTTCCCCACCGGCTACGGCCTGCGCCACGAGACCGACCGCGGGTTCGCCGATGTGCCGCGGCGAGTCGCATTCGAGGTCACCCGCGTGGACGAGGTAATCCATTTCGTCAGAAAGGATCTCGGAGTTGCGCTACTGCCGGAGTCGGTCGCGGTTTCTCGCGTGGGTCACGATTCGACGCTCGCGCTGCGTCCGGTGGCCGGTGTCGACCTTTACCGCCAGGTGAATCTCGTCGCTCCCCCGGATGCCTTGCGATCGGCCGCAGCACAGGCCTTCATCGGGTGCCTCCATGATCACCTTCACGCGGTCGGAGCGGCCTCCAGGTAACACGCCGCAACGACGTTGCCATTGACGAATGTCACCATTGCGTGTTGACTCTCCCGCATGACGGAGTCAATGCCGACTCGCGGTTCGTTGCGATCACGTTCTGCAGCGCTGGTGAGCATGGCGACATTGCGGCAAGTCAGCGCGGTGCTACCGCCCGAGCAAGCCTGGGGCTTGTGGGCGTCACGACGGATCATCGCCGGCATCATGGACACCTTCGGGCCTTCACTGGCCGGGACGGACATCGAGCACATCGACGTGCAACACGATGGTCGTCGCGTTGTCGGTGAGTGGGTGCGCGCCCCCGGCGTCTCGACGAGTCGGGGCGCCATCTACTTCGTGCACGGCAGCGGTTTCGCGCTGTGTTCACCCAAGACGCACCGCCGCCTGACGGCATGGCTGTCGCGGCTGACCGGGCTACCGGTGTTCACCATCAACTACCGACTCGCGCCGCGTCACCGCTTCCCCAGCGCAGCCGACGACGTGCGCGCGGGTTGGGATTGGCTCACCGCCCAACTGCCGGCCGAACATGTTGTGATTGCCGGTGATTCGGCCGGTGGCCACCTGTCGGTGGATCTGCTGCTGCAACCCGACGTGGCGGCCCGCGGCCCAGCCGCGCTGGTGCTGTTCTCCCCGCTGATCGACCTCACCCTCGAACTCGCCCGCGCGCGTGAGGATTTGCGCCGTGATCCGGCCATTCGCGCCGCCGACGCCGCGCGCCTGGTCCGGCTCTACAGCAAGGGTGTCGATCCCGCACATCCACGACTGAAGCTCGACATCGCCGGCGGACCGCCGATGCCACCCACGCTCATTCAGGCCGGTGGCGCCGAATTCCTGCTCGCCGACGCGCGCCATCTGGCCGCCGACATCCGCACCGGCGGCGGCCGATGCACCCTGCAGGTCTGGCCGGACCAGGTACACGTCTTCCAGGCGCTACCCCGGCTGACACCGGAAGCCGCGAAGGCGATGGCCAAGGCCGCAACGTTCATCGGAACCGCATTGCGCGACAACAAACTCGAGACCATCACAGGAAAGGCGGGCTGAGCATGATCGGACCGTTCGGCAAGTCCCCCAAGGTGAGCCACCACGCCCGCGCGGTAATCACCGGCGCCGGCAGCGGCATCGGCGCGGCGTTCGCGATCGAACTCGCGAAGCGCGGCAGCCGCGTCGTCTGCAGCGACATCGACGAGGTCGCGGCGAAGCGAACCGTCACCGCGATCGGCGAATTCGGCGGCGACGCCGTCGCCATCACATGCGACGTGACCCAGTTCGACGCCGTCCAGGATCTGGCCACCCAGTCGCAGTCGTGGTTCGGCGCCGCGCCCACGCTGGTGATCAACAACGCCGGAGTCGGCTCCGGCGGCGCTCCGATCGGCGAACTGCCACTAGAAGACTGGCAGTGGGTGCTCGGCATCAACCTGTGGGGTCCGATTCACGGCTCGCACGTGTTCGCCCCAATCCTGCGGACCGGCGACTCCGACGTCCCACGAGGCATCATCAACGTCGCCTCGGCTGCGGCCTTTGCTGCCGCACCCGGGATGAGCGCTTACAACGTGAGCAAGGCCGGCGTGCTGATGCTGTCGGAGACATTGGCGGCCGAATTGTCCGGCAGCGGAGTGAAAGTCACTGTGCTGTGTCCGACGTTCGTCAAAACCAACATCATCGAGGCCGGCCGCATCTCGGCAGGCGCGACGAAACTGGCCAACCGCGTCATGGGGTTGACGGGTTTCACGGCGGAGAAGGTCGCAAAGACGTGCCTGGACGCCCACGACCGGGGCGACCTGTACTGCATGCCGCAGCTCGAGGCGAAGTTCGGCTGGAACACCAAGCGACTTGCGCCAGGGACCTACACCCGCGTGGCCGGCCTGCTGAACCGCATCGCACCGCTCTGAACAGACCGATCGCACAAAGGAGAACCAATGGCTATCGACATGGACGCAATGCTGGCCAAGATCAAGGATCGGCAGTGGGCGCTGGCCGACATCGACTGGGACGCACCGGGTACCGAGATGGTCACTGACGAACAGCGGCCACAGCTCAAGGCCTTCATGGCCGACCTGTGCTGGATCGAAAACATTGGCGCCCGAGGGTTCGCGGCGCTGGCCAAGAAGGCACCCACTCCGACTATCGGTGAGATCTACCGCTACTTCCACGCCGAGGAGCAGCGGCATGCCAACGCCGAACTGGCGTTGATGAAGCGCTGGGGCATGCTCGAGGACGGTGAAGTTCCCGAGCCAAACGTGAACATCCGGCTGGCCATCGATTGGCTGGACCGTTGGGCCGACGACATGCCACTGTCGTTGCTGGGCACCGTCATTCCGATGCTCGAGGTCGCGCTGGACGGCGCCCTGCTGAAGTTTCTCCTCGACGAGGTGCACGACCCGGTGTGTCATCAGGTGTTCGAGAAGATCAACAACGACGAATCACGGCACCTGGTCGTCGATTTCGAGGTTCTCAACCTGATCGGGCACGCGAAGATCCGTCGGTTGCTGATCGACTTCGTCGGTCACAACGCTACTCCGGGTCTCATCATCGGCGCGATCATGGGCGCCCCGCTGATCAACCGGATCCGCAACGAGATCACCGCGATGGGAATGGAGCCCGAGCGGCTGTACAAGGCCGTCAAGCGATTCAAAGAGCTCGGCGACCGCGGCGACCACACCCAGCGGGTACCGACGTATCGGTTCCTGCGGCGCTACGCCGCAGTGGTCACCAACCCGCGCCACCCATACCACCTATTGGCAAATTCGATGGTCTGGTTGTCCGATCGGTACCCACGGCCGCTGCTGCCGGCGGTACCCAGCTGGGTAAAAGAAGTAACCCACGAGCCGGCGGCGTGATCATGGTGAGAACACACACCCACGAAACCCTCATCGTCGGAGCTGGATTCAGCGGTCTGGGGGCGGCGATCAAATTGGCCCAGGCGGGCGTCAACGACATCGTCGTTCTGGAGCGCAGCGACCGGGTTGGCGGAACCTGGCGCGACACCAGCTATCCCGGCGCCAGTTGCGACATCCCGTCGCTGCTGTACTCGTTCTCGTTCGTCAAGAACCCGACCTGGTCTCGGACCTACTCGCCGGCCGACGAGATCCGCGATCACATCGAGGAGATGGCCGACCGGTTCGACATCCGTCGCCGCATCGAGTTCGGCCAAGAAGTAACCGGGCTGTCCTTCGACGAAGGCACCGGGGTATGGACCGCAACCACGGCCACCCGCAAGCGTTTTCGCGCCCGCACTGTCGTGCTGGCGTCCGGACCGCTTCCCGACTCCAGCTTCCCCGATATCCGGGGCATCGACTCCTACGAGGGCCACAAGATCCACAGCGCCCGCTGGGACAAGGACTACGACTTCACCGGCAAGCGGGTCGGCGTCATCGGCACCGGCGCCAGCGCGATCCAGATCATCCCCGAACTGGTGAAGCAGGCCGAGTTCGTGAAGGTGTATCAGCGCACCCCGGGCTGGGTGCTCCCCCGCTTCGACTTCGCGACGCCACCTGCGGTGCAGACCGTCTTCGCCAAAGCCCCTGCGATGCAACAGCTTGCGCGTCAAGCCCTGTACTGGGGGCACGAGGCGAGCGCTACCGCGCTGGTCTGGGATACGCCGCTGACGTCGCTGGTCGCCCGGCTGGGCAAGATGCACCTGCGGCGTCAGGTCAAGGACCCGTGGCTGCGCCGCCAGTTGACGCCCGACTTCACCCCGGGCTGCAAACGCATGCTGGTTTCTAGCGACTACTACCCCGCCCTGCAGCGGGAGAACTGCAAGCTGATCGACTGGCCCATCGCGACGATGAGCCCGGTGGGCCTGCGCACCAGCGACGGTATCGAGCACCATCTGGATTGCATCGTGTTCGCGACCGGGTACGACGTGCACCTGACCGGTCCGCCGTTCCCGGTGACCGGCCTGGGTGGACGATCGTTGAGCGCCGAATGGACCGATGGCGCACAGGCTTACAAGAGTGCCAGCGCGCATGGCTACCCGAACCTGTTCTTCACGACCGGACCGAACTCCGGGCCGGGCCACAACTCGCTGCTGGTCTACATCGAGGGTCAACTCGACTACGCCGTGCGCGGCATCACGACCATCCTGGACAGCGACCTGCGCTATCTCGATGTCCGCCAGGACGTGCAGCGCCGCTACAACGAACGCATCCAGCGGCGGCTCACCAAGACGACCTGGATGTCGGGTTGCAGCAGTTGGTATTTGACCAAGGACGGACACAACGTCTCGATGTACCCGGGATTCGCCACCCAGTATCTTCGACAGATGCGCGATTTCCAGTACGCCGACTACGACGCGGTCGAGCATTCCGCGGTACGCGTGAGCTCGTCCGCCTGACGCGATGGCCCCGGACCGACCGCCCCGCGCTGAAACCGGCACCATCGCCGGTATTTTGGCGAATCTGCGCCGCGCCCCCAAGCGGGTTCGGCGCCAGTCGCGGGAGGTCGTCGAGAACGCGGTGTCCCAATTGTTCGACGCGGCCGTCCGCTATCCGCACGGCAGCCCCTGGATCGGGCGAGTACCGCATCGAAGACTTGGCCCGGTTGGCCGGCACCACCACCCGCAACATCCGGGTGTACCGCGACCGTGGGCTCCTGCCGCCACCGCTGCGGGTCGGGCGCATCGCGCTGTTCAACGACACCCACCTGACCCGGCTGCGGCTGATCACCTCGATGCTCGACCGCGGGTACAACATCGCCCACGTCCGGGAGATGCTCAGCGCCTGGGAAGAAGGCAAAGATCTCGGCGATGTGCTCGGTCTGGAGACCGCCATCGTAGGCAGCTGGACCAGTGAGAAGTCGAAGAGCATGCCCCTGGCCGAGGCGCAGCGACTTGTCGACGACGACAAGGCTTTCGACCGCTTGGTGCAGCTGCATATCATCAGCGTCGACGACGGTCAGGCGACCATCACCCGGCCGAAACTGATCGAAGCGTTCAACGAGGTTCGCGGCTACGGCATGAGCATGGACAAGCTCGTCGGCCTGCACGAGAACATCTCCCCGTTGATCGATCAGATCAGCGAGATGCTGGTGCGCGCCGGGGCCGAGCACGTACGCGACCGGATCAAACCCGGCAAAGCGCTGCCGGCCGACACCGAAATCGCCGAACTGATCACCATGCTGGTGCGCTTCCGCACGCAGGCGGTGTCGTCGGTGACCGCCACCCTGGCGTCGTCGATCGAGACGACCATCGAGTCACTGGTCGGCCAGATCCTGTCCGAATACCTCGAGCGCACGCCGGAATCCGAGGTCGGCTAACGCTTGCGCGCCACCAGATGCGGCGCCAGCGTGGCCAGCTTCTCGCAGGTCTCTTCGAATTCCCGGTCGGGCGTCGAAGCGGCGATGATGCCCGCGCCCGCACGCAGCCAGGTGCGCCCGTCCCGCTCGTAAACGGTCCGCAGTGTCAGTGCGGCATCCAGCGCGCCGTCGGCCGAAAATCGAACGACCGCACCGGAGTACAACTCCCGCGGACTTTCGTCGAGGCGCAGGATCGCGTCCACACTCGCAGCCTTGGGGATGCCCGACGCCGTCACGGCGGGGAACAGCGTCTCCAGCGCGTCCATCCGGTCCTTGGATGCCCGGAGTCGGCCGGTGACCGTCGAGCCGAGATGTTGCACGCTGCCGCGCTCACGCACCGTCATGAAATCAACCACCGCGGAACTACCGGGTTCGGCGACCTCGTCGATCTCCTCCTTGGAACTCCGCACCGACATCGCATGCTCGACAATCTCTTTGGTATCGGATTCCAGGTCCTTGCGGGCCGCGCGGTCCTGCGCGGCACCGCGGCCCAGCGCCCGCGTCCCCGCCAGTGGCTCGGTCACGACCACACCGTCGTCGTGCACCGCCGCCACCAGCTCGGGGCTGTAACCCAGTGCCCGAAAACCACCGAGATGCAACAGGAATGAGCGCGCCGGCGTGTTCTGCCGACGTCCCACCCGATACGTCGACGGAAAGTCCAACGCGAAGGGCACATTGACGCAGCGGGACAGGATCACCTTGTGGTAGTCGCCGGCGACGATTTCGTCGATAGCGGCACCGACGCGGGCACGGTAGTCGGACTCGTCGACGGAGACGTCGACGGCCGACGGCGTCGGCAAGGCCGGGAGGCCGGTGCTGAGCAATCGGGTCACGGCGTCGATCTGGCGGTCGTCGGCGTCCGTCAGCGCGACGGAGTCGTCGGCGACGATAATCCGGGTGCGCGGCCAGAACACCCGCGCCAGCGGTGTGCGCGGCGCCAAGCGGTCCTGCAGCCCGAAGCGGTACGCGCCGAATTCGAATGCGATCCACCCGAACGCGTCGTCGGTCTCCAGCAGCAGCCGGTCGACGGCCTCCCCGAGTACTGGGCCCGGGCGACCGGACCAGGTCTGCCGCTGGGTCACACCGTCCCGGACGATGCGCAGTTCTTCGCTGTCCAGCTCAATCGTCGCCAGCGCGCCAATGGCCAACTCCCATCGGCCGTCGCGCTCATAGAGCAAATATTGCTCGCCGTCGGCCTCCGCCAGCACTGCCGCCAACTCGGCGGCCAGGTCCGCCGGCGAGATGCCTACAGGCAGCGAAAACGACAAGGAAGCGGCGCCCGCGGGACTGGTGTCGACACCAACTTCGGTCACGGTTAGTAAATTTAGCCTAACCTATCCAGCGGCGGGCAACTCCAGTCAGCGAATGTGGCCAACTCGCTGGCCAGCGCTGTTTCGCGCTGGTGACGAGAAGTCCCGACACCGTTGGCATGCGGCTTTTCCGCTCCGTTCATGCCCTCGTCCCACACTGATCCCCTAATACGCCGCGCACCCCCGGGAGGACCGCACCGAGTCAACAGGTGCACGGGATGCGGCGGTCACTCATCGGTGCAAGGGAGTAACACCGTCACGACAGCGTGATCGCGCCCTCGGGGCAATTTCGCTCGGCGTCGCTGCCCTGCGTCTCGAGTTCGCCGGAGACTTCTTCGGCGCGTACTATCGCATGCCCGACATCATCTGCATCGAATACCTTGGGCGCCAAGGTGTAACAGCGCCCGTGGCCGACACACCGCTCGCCGTCTACGTGGACGTGTGTCATGACGTCGCGAAGGTCAGCGGCAACGACTCGACCGACCGCAGCGCCGCCGTGAAGGCCAGCTCGGTACCGGGCTTGATCTCGTAATCCGGTATGCGGCGGTGAAATTCGCGCAGTGCGACGCGCAGCTCCATCCGGGCCAGGTGAGAGCCGAGGCAGCGGTGCGGACCGCCGCCAAAGGCTCGGTGCCGGTTCGGGTTACGGCGGAAGTCGACGAGATCAGGGTCGGGAAACTCGGCGGGATCCGTATTAGCCGCGCCAAGCAAGGGACTCACGCGTTCACCCTTGCTGATTGGGCAGCCACTGACCTCCACGTCTTCCATGGCGACCCGCACGACGCCGGGAACCGGTGTCTCCCAGCGCAATAATTCCTCGATGGCGCTGGGGAGCACGTCGGGTTGCTCGACGAGCTGATGACGATGGTCGGGATGCCTGGCCAGATACACGAAGAAACAATCGAGCGAATCGGTCACCGTGTCGAGGCCCGCGATCAGGAAGAGGAAGCAGATGTCGAGGATTTCATCGCGGGTGAGCGGTTCGCCCTCGATCCGTGCTGCGATGAGTGAGGACATCACGTCGTCGCGCGGATTGGCGATGTGATCGTCGATGGAGCGTTCGAAGTAGTCGTAAATCTGTTGCGCCGCGGGCGCCATGTTTTCGTGGCTGCGGTCGTACCCCGACTCGCCCTCCGGGCGGATCACGGCGTCCTTCCACGCGAGGAACTGATCCAGGTCCTCCAGCGGCAGGCCGAGAAGTTGCAGAAACACCGTGCACGGAAGCGGCACGGCAAACTCTTCGTGAAAGTCGCACTCGCCGCGGTCGACGAAGCGATCGATCATCTCGTTCACTAGTTCGGTGACGCGCGGCTCTCGTCGGGCCATCTCGCGCGGAGTAAACAGCGGATCGAGGATGCGGCGGTACTTCGCGTGGTCGGGCGGGTCGATCTGCAACGGGATCAGCGGCCGGATGTTGCCTAGGTCAACCGCATCCATGCTCGACGAGAACAACTCGGTGTGTTTGAGCGCCATCTCGATGTCGGCCAGCCGGCTGAGCACGACAGCCTGCGGCGATCGGAACACCGGGGTCGACTCCCGCAATGCCTTGTACATCGGCTGCGGTTCGGCGAGGCCGGCCACCGCCTGGTCGACATACCCTTCGGCTTCTGTCATCACGTCAGCGTGACACCAAAGACGCGCACGGGGAGCCAGTTGGCGACTCTTGTCGGCAGGCCGGCATATCATCGCACACATGTTCGAATATCTGACCGGCGTGAACCCTTCGAGCGACGAATCGGCGCTGGTCGAGCGGATCGCCGAACTGGAGCGGGTCAAGTGCGCGGCAGCGGCGGGGCAGGCTCGAGCAGCGGCGGCGTTGGACGCCGCACGCCGGGCCGCCGAGTCCGCAGCGGGCGTGCCGTCCGCGCGTCGCGGCCGCGGCGTCGGCAGCGAGATCGCGCTCGCCCGACGAGACTCGCCGGCCCGCGGCGGACGACATCTCGGTTTCGCGAAGGCGCTGGTCTACGAGATGCCGCACACTCTTGCCGCCTTGGAGACCGGAGTGCTCACCGAGTGGCGCGCCACGTTGATTGTGCGGGAAAGCGCCTGCTTGGACGTCGACGACCGGCGCACGTTGGATGCCGAGTTGTGCAGCGACTGTGCCGGATTGGAAGGGATGGGTGACGCCCGAGTGGCCGCTGCGGCCAAGGCGATCGCCTACCGACTCGACCCGCATGCGATCGTAGACCGGGCCGCCAGAGCCGAGGCCGAACGCACGGTCACCATTCGGCCGGCGCCCGACACCATGACGTACTTGACTGCGCTACTGCCTGTCGCCCAAGGAGTCTCGGTGTATGCAGCACTGCGCCGCGCGGCAGACACCACCATCGACAACCGATCCCGCGGGCAGGTCATGGCCGATACGCTCGTCGAACGCGCGACGGGCCGTAGCGCGGCGACGCCGACACCGATCGCCGTCAACCTGGTTCTCTCGGACAGCACACTGCTCACCGACGACACCACGCCGGCGAATATCGTTGGATACGGCCCGATCCCGGCCGACGTCGCCCGCGGTTTAGTGTCGGCGACGGTTGACGACCCGCAGTCGCGCGCGACCCTGCGACGGCTGTACGCCCATCCTCGGTCCGGCGCGTTGGTGGCCATGGAGTCACGCACCAGGAATTTTCCGACCGGCCTTGCGACCTTTATCGGGCTGCGGGATGAGCGATGCCGCACCCCCTATTGCGACGCTCCGATCCGGCATCGCGACCATGCCACGCCCTGTGCTCGCGGAGGCTTGACCACGGTCGCCAACGGGTTGGGACTGTGCGAACGGTGCAACTACGTCAAAGAGAACGCCGGTTGGCAGGTCAGCACCGACGTCGACGAAACCGGAACGCACACAGCGGAATTCACCACCCCGACCGGCGGACGTCATCGATCGACTGCACCGCCGCGCGCGCCGGCATTAGTCGTCAGCGAACTCGAGGTCAGCATCGGCATCGCCCTGGCGAAGCACGCCGCCTAGCTCACCCCAGGAGGTCGCGCACCACCCCGTCGGCCAGTAACCGCCCTCGGTTGGTGAGCACCAGACACTCGCCCTCGCGCGTCAATAAGCCGTCCTCGATGGCGGTGTCGGCCCGCCCGCGCTCGGCCTCGTCCAGCAGGGCCGTCGGCAGTCCCTGACGCAGCCGGATACGCAGCAGCACGTCCTCGGTGTGCCGCGTGTCGGCATCCAATTGCTCGAAGTCGGCGACCGGCAAGACCGCCCCACCCAAGAGCTGCGCATAAGTGTTGGGGTGCTTGACATTCCACCAGCGCGTTGCGCCGACGAAGCTGTGCGCGCCCGGCCCGGCGCCCCACCACTGTCCGCCGTCCCAGTAGCCGAGGTTGTGCCGGCACTCCCCGCCGGGATGGCTCCAATTCGATACCTCATACCAGTGGAGGCCGGCTGCCGAGAGTTGCTCGTCGAGTAATTCGTAACGGTGCGCGAGAACGTCGTCGTCAGGCGCGGCCAGCTCGCCGCTGCGGACGCGACGGGCCAGCGCGGTTCCCTCCTCGACCACGAGCGCATAGGCGGACACGTGGTCGACGCCGGTCTCGATCGCCGTTTCGACCGACCACAGCAGGTCGTCGTCGGACTCCCCCGGCGTTCCATAGATCAGGTCGAGGCTGACGTGCTCGAACCCTTCGGCCAGCGCTTCGCGAGCCGCCGCCGCCGACCGGTTGGGCGTGTGGATCCGGTCGAGCACACCCAGCACGCGCGGCGCCACCGACTGCATGCCCAGCGACAGCCGGGTGACGCCGGCCGCCCTGGCCGCCGCGAAGAAATCCGGCCACGCTGACTCGGGGTTGGCCTCGGTGGTCACCTCCGCGTCGGGGGCCAGCTCGAAGCTGTCCCGCACCGACTTCATCAAGTGGGTCAGCCGCGCCGGGCCCAGCAGCGACGGGGTTCCGCCGCCGATGAACACGGTCTGCGCCGTCGGGCCGCCCAGCTTGGCCGCGGCCAGCTCGAGCTCGGCGGCCAGATTCTCGAGCCAGGCGTCGGGGTTCACCCCGCCCAGTTCGGCCGGGGTGTAGGTGTTGAAGTCGCAGTACCCACACCGGGTGAAACAGAACGGCACGTGCACATAGATGCCGAACGGTCCGTCGATATTCAACTGCAGGTCAGGGAGCTCGACTGGCGAACTGGGTGCCGTCACGTCTTCCTAATATCCCCGAGTTCGCGGCTAACCTCCAGCCGCACCGATGTGTGGCGTGGCGCGGCCACACGACCTGGGTTTCGCTCACTGTGAGCGGAATAACCCCCTGGTAGCGGCGGTGGGCGATTTTCGTGGCACAATGGCGGAGTGACCGTTGCCCACCACAGCCAAATTCGCATCCCGTTGGTGGCGCGTCGTCATGTCGATTTCAAGCGCGTTTGCAGCTGTTGTTGTCTGCCTTGATGTCGTAGACCCGACCACTGAATTCCAGCTGGCTCCCGGATCTGCGCCACCGGGTCAGCCACCGGTGTCTGCGCGTTCCAAGCCGGCTACTCCACAAAAGGAGATTGCCGCATGACGTCCCCCCGCCCGACCAAGAGCCAGGGCCAGTGGGCGCTCGGTGAGCGTGAACCGCTCAACCCAAACGAGCAGTTCAAGAAGGATGACGACGCGCTCAACGTACGCGACCGCATCATCAACGAGTACTCGAAAACCGGCTTCGACAGCATCGAGAAGAACGACCTGCGCGGCCGCATGCGGTGGGCCGGCCTTTACACCCAGCGTGAGCAGGGTTACGACGGCAGCTTCACCGGCGACGAGAACATCGACATGCTCGAAGCCAAGTACTTCATGATGCGGGTCCGCTGCGATGGCGGGGCCATCTCGACTGCGGCGCTGCGCGTCCTCGGCGAGATCTCCACCGAGTTCGCCCGCGACACCGCCGACATCTCCGACCGCGAGAACGTTCAGTACCACTGGATCCAGATCGAGGATGTGCCGCAGATCTGGGAACGTCTCGCCACGGTCGGATTGCAGACCACAGAGGCCTGCGGCGACTGCCCCCGTGTGGTGCTGGGCTCCCCGCTGGCCGGCCTCTCGGTCAACGAGGTACTCGACCCCACGCCCGCGGTCGACGAGATCGTCCGCCGCTGGATCGGCAACCCCGAATTCTCCAACCTGCCGCGTAAGTACAAGACGGCGATCTCGGGTCTGCAGGACGTTGCGCACGAGATCAACGACATCGCGTTCATCGGCGTCAACCACCCCGAGCACGGTCCCGGGTTGGACCTCTGGGTCGGCGGCGGCCTATCCACGAATCCGATGTTGGCGCAACGGGTTGGCGCATGGGTGCCGCTCGACGAGGTGCCCGATGTGTGGCAGGCCGTCACCTCGCTGTTCCGTGACTACGGATACCGGCGACTGCGGGCCAAGGCCCGGCTGAAATTCCTGATCAAGGACTGGGGCATCGAGAAGTTCCGCGATGTGCTCGAAACCGAGTACCTGAAGCGCAAACTCGTCGACGGCCCCGCCCCCCAACAGCTGACCCGCCCGATCGACCACGTCGGAGTGCAGAAGCTGAAGAACGGGCTCAACGCCGTCGGCGTCGCGCCGATCGCCGGGCGGGTGTCCGGCACGATCCTGTCGAAGGTCGCCGATCTCGCCGAGCAGGCGGGAGCGGACAAGGTCAGCTTCACCCCCTACCAGAAGCTGATCATCCTCAACGTCGCCGACGACAAGCTGGATGTCTTGATCGCCGGGCTCGACGCGCTGGGCCTGCCGCACCAGCCGTCGCGCTGGCGTCGAAACCTGATGGCCTGCACCGGAATCGAATACTGCAAGCTGTCGTTCGCCGAAACCCGGGTGCGGTCGCAGACGCTGGTGCCCGAACTGGAGCAGCGACTCGAAGACCTCAACACGCGACTGGACGTACCGGTCACCGTGAACATCAACGGTTGCCCCAACTCGTGCGCGCGCATCCAGGTCGCCGACATCGGCTTCAAGGGCCAGATGGTCGACGACGGCGACGGGAATTCCGTCGAGGGATTCCAGGTTCACCTAGGAGGCAGTCTGGGTCTCGACAGTGGGTTCGGGCGAAAACTGCGACAGCACAAGGTCACCAGCGACGAACTGGCTGACTACATCGATCGCGTGGTACGCAACTTCGTCAAGCAGCGAGACGGTGACGAACGTTTCGCCAACTGGGCGTTGCGTGCCGAGGAGGCAGATCTGCGATGAGCAACCTGACGGAAGCAGAATTACGAGAGCTCGCCGACAAGGGCGCCGCAGAGTTGGAGGGCGCCAGCGCCGCCGACCTGCTGCGCTGGACTGACGAGAACTTCGGCGGCGTCGGAGGCCCCCGGTCCTCGGCGACCTGCAACTACGTCGTCGCCTCCAACATGCAGGACGCCGTGCTGGTCGATCTGGCCGCCAAGGTCCGCCCCGGCGTGCCAGTCCTGTTCCTGGACACCGGATATCACTTCGTTGAAACCATCGGCACCCGCGACGCGGTTGAAGCTGTCTATGACGTGCGAGTCCTCAACGTCACGCCCGAGCACAGCGTTGCCGAGCAAGACCAACTGCTGGGCAAAGACCTGTTCGCCCGCAAGCCCAGCGAATGCTGCCGGATGCGCAAGGTTGCGCCGCTGGGTAAGGCGCTGAGCGGCTACTCTGCGTGGGTGACCGGTCTGCGGCGGGTGGAAGCGCCGACCCGCGCCAACGCGCCACTGGTCAGCTTCGACGAGGCGTTCGGTCTGGTGAAGATCAACCCGCTGGCCACCTGGTCCGATGACGAGTTGCAGACCTACATCGACGAGAACGATGTCTTGGTCAATCCGCTTGTCTACGAAGGTTATCCGTCCATCGGCTGCGCGCCGTGCACGGCGAAGCCCGTCGAAGGCGCCGACCCGCGCAGCGGTCGCTGGCAGGGGCTGTCGAAGACGGAATGCGGGCTGCACGCGTCGTGACGCGCCGGCGACGATGCAGAGCGCAGCGATGAGGAGGAGCGGCGCCATATGACCAGCCTGGTGTTGACGGCGCATGGTAGCGCCGATCCGCGGTCGGCTGCTAATGCCCGGGCGGTGGCGAACCAGATCCGTTTCATGCGACCCGGTTTGCGGGTGCGGATCGCGTTCTGCGACCTGAACACGCCACGGCTGCCAGACGTTCTCACGGCGGACGCGGTGGTCACGCCGTTCCTGCTGGCCGACGCCTACCACGCCCGCGTCGACATCCCGAACCAGATCGCCGGGTGCGAGCTGCCGGTGCGCCAGGCCGAGGTGCTGGGCGAAGACGACCGGCTGGTGGCCGTTTTGGGCGAGCGACTGGGCGAGCTGGGCGTAAGCGCCGACCCGGCGGTGGGTGTCGCGGTCGTCGCGATCGGCTCGACGCGCGCCGCCGCCAATGTCCGCACGACGGTGGTCGCGGACAAACTCGACGCGCAAGCGCAGTGGGCCTGTACGACAACAGCTTTCGCCACCGGGAACGGGCCGTCGCCGGCGGACGCCGTGGAGGAGCTGCGTCGCCGAGGTGCCCGCCGGGTCGTCATCGCCCCCTGGTTTCTAGCCCCCGGTCGGCTGACCGACCGGGTTGCGAAATACGCCGCGGCGGAGGGCATCCCGATGGCCGCACCGCTGGGTGCGCATCGGCTGGTGGCCGAGACGGTGCTGGACCGTTTCGAGTCGGCAATCGCCGCCCGCATCGCCGCCTAGGCAGTACCGTATCCCTGACCATGACTTCGCCAGCAGCACCCGAACCCGACTCGAGCAGCGCCGACCGACCCGTGAGTCGATGGGCGGTAGCGACGTTCCTGCTCGGACTGGTCAGCCTCATACCGCTGAGCCTGCTCTCCGCGGTCGTCGCGCTGGCCAAGACCAAGGGTGGCAGGGAGCCCGGACGCGGCCTCGCCGTCGCCGGAATCGTCATTTGCGTGCTGTGGTCGGCGATCTGGACCTACATCGCGTGGCCTAAAGGTGGGCTGATCACCGGAACACTGCACTCCGATCGGGTCGGCACCTGCTTCGCGGACACCATCAACTCACCGGTCAGCTGCGACAAGCCGCACTCCGACGAGCTGTTCGCGATGCTGTCGCTGTCCCGTTTCCCCGACAGCGATCCCGAGCAGAAGCAGATCGAGACTCGTTGCAAGGCGGAGCTTCAAAACTATTCAGTCAGCGCCGGCCGCGACCCGGGTATCCGGGTGGATGCCTGGTCACCGGGTACCGAGTGGAAACAGCTCGACAATCACGCGGCCGGCTGTATCGCGCACTCCGATTCCGACCGGGTCGGCTCGCTCAAGCTCGGGCCGGCCTTCAGCTGGAACTCACCCTGACGTCATCCGTGGTTGCGTCGGCTTCGACGGCGTCCACTGCTTTTTCGGGAAGCGCCGGCACGCGGGTGGCGTGCACGTAGACGGTGTCGCCACGCTTGAGGCCGAGCGCTTCGGCGTCGCCGCGGGTGATCTGAGCGATGAACGAGCCTCCGGTGGCGGCGTTGGTCAATTCGACCCG
Organism: uncultured Actinomycetota bacterium; assembly: GCA_963822655.1. Taxonomy (GTDB): domain Bacteria; phylum Actinomycetota; class Actinomycetes; order Mycobacteriales; family Mycobacteriaceae; genus Mycobacterium. Next base: position 306,128 of record CAWGIJ010000004.1, on the reverse strand, counting down.
CACCTCGAAGCCCAACACGACCACCCGGTCAATGGTTGCCCGCACCACGCCGGTGGCCCCGGCGGTGCCACCGCCTGCGGCGATCTTCATGTCGGGATTGCGGCCCACCCGAAGGTCATGAGGCCGAACCAGGATGCCGTTCAGCGACGACACCGCACCCAGGAACGACATCACGAACGGGTTGGCCGGGGTGTCGTACACGGCGCTGGGTGATCCCACCTGTTCGATGCGTCCGTCCTTGAGCACAGCGATCCGATCCGCGACATCCAGCGCCTCGGACTGGTCGTGGGTGACCAGCACGGTCGTGACGTGTACGTCATCGTGCAGGCGACGCAGCCACGCCCGCAGGTCGTCGCGGACTTTCGCGTCGAGAGCGCCGAACGGCTCGTCGAGCAGCAGCACCTGAGGGTCGACGGCCAACGCGCGCGCGAGTGCCATGCGCTGGCGCTGCCCGCCGGAAAGCTGGCTGGGATAACGGGTTTGGAATCCGCTGAGACCGACGACTTCCAACAGATTGTCGACCTTCGCAGCGATCTCGGCTTTGGGCCGCTTGCGGATCTTCAACCCGAAAGCCACGTTGTCGCGGACGCTCAAGTGCTTGAAAGCCGCGTAATGCTGGAACACGAACCCGATTTCGCGTCGTTGCGGCGCTGTGGTCGTGACGTCGCGGCCGTTGATCGTGATCGTTCCGCTGTCCGGTTGGTCGAGTCCGGCGATCGCGCGTAACAGCGTCGACTTACCCGACCCGCTGGGGCCGAGCAACGCCGTCAACGAACCTTTCGGAACGTCGAAGTCGACGTTGTCGAGCGCGACGAAGTCGCCGTAGCGTTTGTTGGCGCCCCGCACCGTGATTGAGTTCTCAGTCACTGGCACTCCTTATTTGTCAAGGCTGCTTGGCCGCTCGCTTGCGGCGAGCATCGAGAATCACCTGAACGATCAGAACCACTATCGACACCGCCATCAGCAGCGTCGACAGTGCGTACGCGCCGTACTCGGCGCCCCGGTTGTAGCGGTCGGACACCAACAGCGTCAGCGTCTGCGACTGCCCCGGAAGATTGGACGACACGATGAGGACCGCGCCGTATTCACCGAGCGTGCGGGCGACGGTCAGCACGACCCCGTAGGTCAGACCCCAGCGGATCGACGGCAAGGTGATCCGCCAAAACGTCTGCCACCAATTCGATCCCAGCGTGGCCGCCGCCTGCTCCTGGTCATTACCCAGCTCGTGCAGCACCGGCTCGACTTCACGCACCACGAAAGGAAGCGTCGCGAAAATGCTGGCGAGGACGATGCCGGGCAGGCCGAAGATGATCTTGAAGCCGAAATCCTTCTCGACGAAGCCGAGCAGTCCCGCCGAACCCCACAACACGATCAACGCCACACCGACCACCACGGGCGACACCGCGAACGGCAGGTCGATGATGGCCTGCAGCACACCCTTGCCGCGGAACCGGTTGCGCGCCAACATCAGTGCCGTCGGGATTCCGAAGACGACGTTGAGTGGCACCACGATCGCGACGACAAGCACCGACAGGTTCAACGCCGAAATCGCGGCGGGTGTACTGATCCAGTCGATGAATTGTCCGACGCCGGGCTGGAAGGTCCGCCACAGGATCAGTCCGACCGGGATGACCAGCAGCACGGTCACGTAGGCCAGCGCCAGGAAGCGGAGCAGGTAGCGCACCTTGGGCGAAAGGGTCATATGGCACCACTCCCCCTGCTCATTGTGGATCGCACTGCTCTGTTGATCGTCGTCGGTGCGGTCACGAGAGCTCCTCACGCTTGGCCGCCCGCGAGCCCACCGTGCGCAGCACAAAGAGCACGACAAACGAGATGAGCAGCAGCACAATCGAGATCGCGGCGGCGCCGACGCGGTCGTCGTTCTCGATCAGGGTGCGGATCCACTGCGAGGACACCTCGGTCTTGCCCGGAACCGCGCCACCGATCAGCACCACCGAGCCGAACTCTCCGATCGCCCTTGCGAACGTCAGGCCGGCACCGGTCAGCAGCACCGGGGTCAGCGAGGGCAGCACCACGGTGGTGAAGATCGTCGCGTTGTTCGCACCCAGCGATGCGGCGGCCTCTTCGGTTTCGTGGTCGATCTCCATCAGCACCGGTTGCACGGCCCGCACCACGAACGGCAATGTGACGAATGCCAGCGCGACGCCGACGCCCCACGACGTGTGCTGCAAATGCAGGCTGACCGGACTGTGATTTCCATAGAGCGCCAACAACACCAGGCTGGCCACGATGGTCGGCAGCGCGAATGGTAGGTCGATGAGAACGTCGACGAATCGCTTTCCGACGAACTCGTCGCGCACCAGAACCCAGGCGATCAACAGACCGAAGAACATGTTGACCACGGTGACGCCCGCGGAGATCGTCAGCGTCACCCGGAAGGATTCGAGCGCGGCGTTAGAGGTGACCGCGAGCCAGAACGCGTCCCAGCCCCCGCCGATCGACTGCCACAGGATGGCGGCCATCGGCAGCAGCACGATGACCGAGAGCCAGACGACGGACACGCCGACCCGTAGCGAGGTTCCGTTGTTGGCTAACTTGTTGCGGCCCAACCGTTTTCCACTGCCAGTGGGCGTCGTGAGCTCGTGTGCGATCGCGGTCGTCATCCGGTTGCCTTGGTGTAGATCTTGGTGATGCTGCCCGACTTCTTGTCGAACAGCTGCGAGTCCACGGTCGGCCAGCCGCCGAGATCGGCGATCGTCCACAGCTTCTCCGGGGCTGGGAACTTGTCGCGGACGGAGGCCGCAACGGCGGGGTCGACCGGACGGAATCCGGCTGCCGCCCAGACTTTTTGGGCGTCGGCGGTGTACTGGAAGTTCTTGAACGCGACGGCGGCTTTCAGGTGCGGGCTGCTGGTCACCACGGCTACCGGGTTCTCGATTTTGATGGTCTGCGGCGGGTTGTAGTGCTCGATCGGCTTGCCTTGGCGCTCGGTGGCGATCGCCTCGTTCTCGTAACTGATCAGCACGTCACCGCTGCCCTGGACAAAGACGTCGGTGGCCTCGCGGCCCGATCCGGGCCGCAGTTTGATGTGCTCGGTGACCAGCTTCTGGACGAAGGCGAGGCCCGCCTTCGAGTCGTGGCCGCCGCCGCTCTTGACGACATAGGGCGCGAGCAGGTTCCATCTGGCCGAGCCCGAACTCAACGGGCTGGGCGTGATGACCTCGACGCCGGGGCGCAGGAGATCGTCCCAGTCTTTGATGTGCTTGGGATTGCCGGGCCGCACCACCAGAGTGACGACAGATCCGAACGGGATGCCCTTGGTGGCGTCTTTGTCCCAGTCCTTTGCGACCTTGCCCGCCTTGACCAGTCGGGTGATGTCGGGCCCGACGGAGAAGTTGACGATGTCGGCGGGCTTGCCGTCGACGACGCCGCGGGACTGGTCACCGGACGCGCCGTAGGAGGCGACGACCTGGATGCCCTTGCCTTCCTGCGAGGCGTTGAAGGCCGGGATCACCTTGCTCCAGCCGGGCTCGGGCACCGAATAGGCGACGAGCGTGATGCTGGTGCTCGCGCCGTTGGACCCGCCACCGCCGACGACGTCGCTGGCGCCCCCGTGGCACCCGGCGATCAGGCCCGTGGCGAGGGCCAGCGCGACAACGTGCCGCCACCTCACGGGATTTTTGTTGTCGTCGAACAATGGTCGACCTTTCGACAGTGAGCTTGACGGCTGACGGGTTCCCGTTGCGAAGGAAAACGATGTTTCCGGCGCGCGGGCAATAGGTCAACGACAACAATGCACGTCAGCAACGGCGCAATTGCCCACGGCAATGAGCGCCAAGACGTGGCACTCGGTACTGCCGGACACTGCGTGCATGGACGAAGCCTAACAGAATGCTGTGAGCGCGCAGGCGAACTCGACGCAGGTCAGCGCGTCATCAACCAGGCAACGATGACCAGCACGACCAGCGCAACCAGAATCAGGGTGACCCGCGATCGGGGCATTCCGGTATTTGCGCTCATGCGGGCTCTTCGCCGTCGTGCCGAAGCCGGCGCATCAGGCTGATGCCGCGGCCGAGGGCCCCGTCCAGCGCCGCCGCGATCAGATACGCCAACACCAGCACCACCGGCATCACCACGATGCTCTGGAAGACAAACCCCAGGCCGGACAGCCACAGCTCGACGCCGTCCCACCAGTTGAGGATCGCATTCATCGGGCTCACCCTATTCCGCGCGCTCGGTGAAGCCAACACGCTCTACTAAGCTGATGCGCGCATGTCTCGTGGTAGCAGGAACCCGGTGCGAGCCCGGGGCGGTTCCGCCACTGTGAGGGCCTCGGCGTCCGGCCGGCGGTCCGAGCCAGATACTGGCCGCGAGGCACTCCACACCGACGGGGCGAGAACCCCGGGGAGGACCCCGTGAGCCATCGCATTGCGCTGCTGTCGACGTCCGACACCGACTTGTTGTCGGCGCGCGCCTCGCAGGCGTCGTACGTCTTGGGCAACCCGGCCCGCCAGGCCATCGCGGATGTCCTCGACGATGCCGAAGTCGTCGTACTTCGGGTACTTGGCTCGTCGGCTGAGATGGCCGCCGAACTCAGCGCGCTGCGCGCCACCGGTCTGCCCCTGATCGTGCTCGGCGGCGAGCGCGCGCCCAGCGCCGAGCTGATGGAGTGTTCGACGGTCCCGATCGGGCTTGCCGCGCAGGCCCACTCGTACCTTGCCGAAGGCGGCCCGGCGAATCTGGCTCAGCTGCACGCATTTCTGTGCGACACCGTGTTGCTGACGGGCGAGGGCTTCGACGAGCCCGTCGCGATTCCCGAATGGGGCTACGCCGATCGCCACACCGACGTCACGGGACGCGCGAGGATCGGCGTCCTCTACTACCGCGCCCACGAGGTCAGCGGCAACTCCGGATTCGCGCATGCGCTGGCCGACGCGATCGACGCCACCGGAAATGCGGTCGGCCTGCCGATTTTCGCATCCTCGCTGCGCAGCGCGCCCGACGAATTGTTCGACGCACTGGGCAGTTTGGACGCTGTCGTGGTCAGCATGCTGGCGGCGGGCGGGTCGAAGTCGGCAGCCGCCGGCGCGGGTGAAGACGACTCATCGTGGGACATCGAGCGTATCGCCGCGATGAATATCCCCGTCCTGCAAGGGCTTTGCCTGACGTCGTCTCGCGACGAATGGGAGTCCAACGACGACGGCGTCACCCCGCTCGACTCCGCGACGCAGATCGCGATCCCGGAGTTCGACGGGCGCATCATCACCGCGCCGTATTCCTTCAAAGAGATCGACAACGACGGCCTCCCCCACTACGTCGCCGACGCGGAGCGTTGCGCGCGGGTCGCCGCCATCGCGGTCAACCACGCGATGCTGCGCCGGATCCCCAACGCGGACAAGAAGCTTGCACTGGTGCTGTCGGCCTATCCGACCAAGCATTCGCGGGTCGGCAACGCCGTCGGCCTCGACACCCCCGCGTCCGCGGTGCGGTTGTTGCACCGCCTCGCCCGGGACGGCTACGACGTGGGCGACGGATTCGGTGTGCTCGGCATCGAGGACGAGACGCGGGCCGGCGACCAGTTGATGCACACGCTGATCGATGCGGGCGGCCAAGACGAGCAGTGGCTGAGCGCGACGCAGGTCGACGGCGCGCAGGTGAAAGTCACCGCGGCGCAATACACCGAGTGGACCGCGGAGCTACCCGGCGAACTGCGCGACGCGATCGCCGAGGTCTGGGGCCCGTCGCCGGGGCGGCTGTTCGTCAACGACGACGGCGATCTGGTGATCGCCGCGCTGCGGTCGGGCAACGTCGTGCTGATGATCCAGCCGCCGCGCGGATTCGGCGAAAACCCGGTAGCGATCTACCACGACCCCGACATGGCCGTCAGCCATCACTACCTGGCCGCCTACCGCTGGCTGGAGAACGGTTTCGGCGCCCACGCGGTGGTGCATCTCGGCAAGCACGGCTCGATGGAGTGGCTGCCCGGCAAGAACGCCGCGTTGTCGGCGGCCTGCGCCACCGATGCGGTGCTGGGCAACCTGCCGCTGGTCTACCCGTTTCTGGTCAACGACCCGGGCGAGGGCGCGCAGGCCAAGCGCCGCGCGCACGCGACCATCGTCGACCATCTGATCCCGCCGATGGCGCGCGCCGAGAGCTACGGCGACATCGCCCGCCTCGAGCAGTTGCTCGACGAGTACGGCAATATCGCGGCGATGGATCCGGCGAAGCTACCGGCCATTCGCGGCGAGATCTGGAATCTGATGCGCGCCGCGGAGATGCACCGCGACCTCGGCCTCGACGACCGGCCCGAGGACGACGACTTCGACGACTTCCTGCTGCACGTCGACGGCTGGCTGTGCGAGATCAAGGACGCCCAGATCCGCGACGGGCTGCACGTGCTCGGCGAAGTGCCTGCCGGTGAGGCGCGGGTCAACCTGGTGCTGGCGATCCTGCGCGCCGCCCAGGTGTGGGGTGGCAAGGACCACGCCGTCCCGGGACTGCGTACCGCCCTCGGCTTGAAGGACGGCGCCGAGACCACAGCGGTCGACGAAATCGAAAGCCGTGCGCGCGCTTTGGTCGAGGCCATGGAGGCCGCGGGCTGGGACGCCGGTGCGGTCGACGGGTTGCACGACGAGCCGGATGTGCGGGCATCGCTGCGGTTCGCCGCCACCGAGGTGGTGCCGCGACTGTCCGGCACGGCGGGTGAGCTCGATGCGGTGATGCTGGCGTTGTCGGGCGGTTTCGTGCGTCCCGGCCCGTCCGGCTCACCGCTGCGAGGTCTGGTCAACGTGCTGCCGACCGGCCGCAACTTCTACACCGTCGACCCGCGGGCGGTCCCGTCACGGCTGGCCTGGCAGACCGGCCTGGCGATGGCCGAGTCGCTGCTGCAGCGCTACCTCGACGACACCGGCACCTACCCCGAGTCGGTCGGGCTGTCGGTGTGGGGCACGTCCGCGATGCGCACCTCCGGCGACGACATCGCGGAGGTGTTGGCGCTGTTGGGCGTTCGGCCGGAGTGGGACGAGGCATCGCGGCGAGTCGGCCGTCTCGAGGTGATCCCGCTCGACGAACTCGGCCGGCCGCGCATCGACGTAACCATTCGCATCTCCGGGTTCTTCCGCGACGCCTTCCCGCACGTGGTGATGATGCTCGACGACGCGGTACGGATGGTGGCACTGCTCGATGAGGCGGACAAGGACAACTACGTTGCCGCGCACGCCCGCGCCGACTTAGCCGACCATGGCGACGAGCGGCGCGCCACGACAAGGGTTTTCGGCTCCAAACCGGGCTCGTACGGGGCGGGCATCCTGCAGCTGATCGAATCGGGCACCTGGCGCGACGACAAGGATCTGGCCGAGGTTTACACCGCGTGGGGCGGCTTCGCCTACGGCCGCGGGCTGGACGGCGCCGCGGCCGCCGACGACATGCGCACCAACTACGCGCGAATCAAGGTGGCCGCCAAGAACATCGACACCCGCGAACATGACATCGCCGACAGCGACGACTACTTCCAGTACCACGGCGGCATGGTGGCGACGATCCGCGCACTGACCGGTACGGACCCCAAGGCTTACATCGGCGACTCGACCACCCCCGACGCGGTGCGCACCCGCACGCTGGCCGAGGAAACGGCGCGGGTGTTCCGCGCCCGCGTCGTCAACCCGCGCTGGATCTCGGCGATGCGTCGGCACGGCTACAAGGGCGCGTTCGAACTCGCGGCGACCGTCGACTACCTCTTCGGCTTCGACGCCACCGCTGGCGTCGTGCACGACTGGATGTACGAAAAGCTGGCCGAGTCATACGTTCTCGACCCCGAGACGCGCCAGTTTCTCGACCAGTCCAACCCGTGGGCGTTGCACGGCATGGTCGAGCGCCTGCAGGAGGCCGCCGACCGCGGCCTGTGGGCCGACCCGTCGCCAGAGACGTTGGCCGCCTTGCGTCAGGCGTACCTCGAGGTGGAGGGCGACATCGAGGACCGCGCCGGTGCCTGAGCCAGTCCGGATACGCGTCCTCGGTGTCGGTATGGGGCCGCAACATGTCACCCCCGAGGTGGCAGAGGCGCTGCGATCAGCGGACTACGTGCTGGCCGCGTTCAAAGGCGCGGACGACGAACTGCTGGCGCTGCGGTGGGAGATAGTCGATGCGTACACCGACGGCTCGGTCGACGTTGTGGCGCTGCGTGATCCGGAGCGGGATCGCGCACCCGACTTGGACAAAGAGGGTTATCAGCAAGCAGTGGCCGATTGGCACGACGCCCGCGCCGAGGCCTACGCCGACGTGCTGCGGACGCGTGGTGGCACCGCGGCATTCCTGGTGTTCGGCGATCCGTCGCTCTACGACTCGACCATCCGGGTCATCGAAAAGATCCAGAAGCTAGGTGTCCCCGTCGAATTCGATGTGCTGCCGGGCGTCAGCGCGCCGCAGGTGCTGGCCGCCCGGCACCGCATCGTGTTGCACGACGTCGGCCGGCCGGTGCACGTCACCACCGGCCGCCTGCTGCAGGACGCCGTGGCGGCCGGGCAGGACAACATCGTCGCGATGCTCAACCCGCCGCCGGAGCGGCTCGACCTCACCGGTCTCGACGATTGGTCGGTGTGGTGGGCCGCCAACCTCGGGGGGACCGGCGAGCAGTTGATCGCGGGACGACTCGGCGATGTCACCACGCAGATCGCCGAGGCCCGTGCGCGGGCTCGCGACGAGGCCGGCTTCGTGATGGACATTTATCTGCTGCGGCGGCAGTAATGGCTCGGCGGGTGCTGCTGCTGGGCGGCACATCGGAGGCCCGTGCGCTGGCGGCGTTGCTGGTGGCCGACGGGATCGACGTGACGAGCTCGCTGGCCGGCAGGGTGGCCCACCCACGACTGCCCGAGGGGCAGGTACGCATCGGCGGGTTCGGCGGGGTCGACGGGCTACGAACGGCGTTGAGCGACTTTGACGTCGTGGTCGATGCCACCCATCCGTTCTCGGCGACGATCTCGGACAACGCTTTTCGCGCGTGCACCGCGGCCGCGGTGCCGCTGCTGCGATTGCAGCGAGCGGGCTGGGCCGCGCAGGCCACCCGTTCATGGCACTGGGTGGGCTCGCACGAGGAGGCCGCCGATGAGGCGGCACGGCTGGGCACCCGCCCGCTGCTGACCGTCGGCCGTCAGCGGTTGGCGGCGTTCGTCGCGGCGCTCGGTGAGTCGGCGGTGCTGGCGCGGGTCGTCGACGAGCCGGACTTCGCATTGCCGGCCTCGTGGCGGCTGATCCGCGACCGGGGACCCTACGTACTGACCGGTGAGCTGACTCTGCTGCGCGAGCATCGCGCGGATGTGTTGGTCACCAAGGACTCTGGTGGCGAGTACACCTGGCCCAAGATGCAGGCCGCGGACGAGTTGGGTATTCCGGTGGTCGTCGTGCGTCGGCCCGCGGTGCCGGCCGGCGTGCGGGTGGTGTCCGATGTGGACCACGCCGTGGAATGGCTAAGCGGATAGACCGTGTACGGCGTTCGCGAAGCGCGCCGCGAGCGCTGGGTGACCGGCCCAGTGCGTGTGCAGATACGCCGCGTGCAGCGTGGGCGTGGCGAAACCCTCGGGGCCCGTGGGCAGTTGCCACGCCGGGCGGCCCACGGCGGACGTTGTTGCGGTGCGGTGGAATTCGTGGCCGGTGACCCGCCGGCCGGCCTCGGCGAGCAGTGAATCCGTCGGGCTGGTGGCGGTTCGGTAACCGAGGGTGAGTCGCGGGGTCATCGCGGCATCGGCAGGGACCGCGCCGACCATCGGGGTGCCGTCGAGCGAGCGGCACAGGTAGAGCAGGCCGGCGCACTCGGCGACCGTGGGGACACCTGCAGCGATCGCGGCGCGTATTTCGGCTGTCAAGCAATGGTTTTCGGCGAGCTCGGTGGCATGGACTTCCGGGAACGCCGCCGCCGAGATAGATACCGGCGGTGTCGGCAGGTAGCGCTGCGTCGGTCAGCGGGTCGAATTCGACCACGTCGCAGCCGGCCGCCCGCAGTAGTTCCTCGGTCTCGGGGTAGCGAAACGTGAAGGCACGCCCGCCGGCCATGGCGACGACGGCGCGATGATGTTGCGACGGCGGCTCGATCTCCTGCGCCGGATCCCACGGCGTTCCGGTCAGCGCTGCAGCTTCGCGAGCGACGGCTAGCACCGCGTCGATGTCGAGATGCGCGGCAATGACTTCCGCCATCCGCTCGAGGGTGTGCGCGGACTCGACGCGCTCGGCGGCGGGCACCAAGCCGAGATGACGCGACGGCGTCGCGATCCCCGCATCGCGGGGCAGGACGCCGAGCACGGGAATGCCGATGGGGTTTAGCGCGTCGCGCACCTCGTCAGCGTGCCGTTGGCTGCCCGCCTTGTTGAGGATCACCCCCGCGATGTGCACCGACGGGTCGAACGCCGCCAACCCGGCGACCACCGCCGCGTGCGTGCGCGAGGCGTGCGAGATGTCGACGACCAGCAGCACCGGTGAGGTCGTCAGCGAGGCGACGTGGGCGGTGGACGCTTCACCGCCGGTGCCGAGTCGGCCGTCGAAAAGCCCCATCACGCCCTCGATGACGGCGACGTCGGCGGACCGGGCGCCGTGTAAGAGCAACGGGACGATGCGCGGCTCGCCGACCATGAACGGGTCGAGGTTTCGGCCCGGCCGGCCGGTGGCCAGGGCGTGGTAGCCGGGGTCGATGAAGTCGGGCCCCACCTTGTGGCCGGAGACCGTCAGGCCGCGCGCGACCAGAGCCGCCATCAATCCGGTTGCGACAGTGGTCTTTCCGTGCCCGGAGGCGGGCGCGGCGATGACGATGCGAGGGAGGGCGGTGGCTACCACTCGATGCCTCGTTGGCCTTTCTGGCCGGCGTCCATCGGGTGCTTCACGTTGGTCATCTCGGTGACCAGGTCGGCGATGCCCATCAGCTTCGGGTCGGCGTTGCGGCCGGTGATGACGACATGCTGGTGGCCTGGCCGGTTGGCGAGGGTGTCGACGATGTCGTCGATGTCGACCCAGCCCCACGTCATCGGGTAGGTGAACTCGTCGAGCACGTAGAGGTCGTGGGTCTCGGCGGCAAGGCGGCGCTTGATCTCGGTCCAGCCCGCCGCGGCCTCCTGGGCATGGTCGACGTCAGTGCCCGCCTTGCGGCTCCACGACCAGCCGGACCCCATCTTGTGCCATTCGACCGGCCCGCCCTCGCCGGTCTCGGTGTGCAGCGCGCCCAGTCGCTCGAGGACGGTCTGCTCGCCGATGCGCCACTTGGCCGACTTGACGAACTGGAACACCCCGATGCGGAAGCCCTGGTTCCATCCGCGCAGCGCCAATCCGAAGGCGGCGGTGGACTTTCCCTTGCCGTCGCCGGTGTGGATCATCAGCAGCGGCCGGTTGCGGCGTTGCCGTGTCGTGAGCTTGTCGTCGGGCACGACCGACACCTGACCCTGCGGCATCAGGCCGCCCCGGGAGTCGTTGCGCCGCGGACGATGTCGGCCAGCGCTTGGGCGTTGACTTGGGCGAGCGGTATGTGCTCGGCGTTGAGATGCTCGGCGAGGTTGGCGGCCAAGCCAATTCTCATCCGGCCGCTTTCGCAGTCGACGACGATGCTGTCGACCCGGTCATGCACGAGAAGCGCTGCGGCCTGGTGGGCGCGGACGACCGGATCTGCTCCGGCGGTGGCCCGGCCGTCGGTGACGACGACGAGCAGCGGCCGTCGGCTCGGGTCGCGCAGGCGCTCGCGCCGCACCACTTCCGCGGCCTTCATCAGTCCCTCGGCGAGCGGTGTACGGCCACCGGCCGGCAGATCGTCCAGTCGCTTGGCCGCAATGTCGATCGAACCGGTTGGCGGAAGGGCGATCTCGGCAGCGCGGTCGCGGAACGTGACGACGCCGACCCGGTCACGCCGTCGGTAGGCGTCCAGCAGCAGCGACAGGATCGCCGTCTTGACCTGGCGCATCCGCTCCCGGGCGGCCATCGATCCCGAGGTGTCGACAACGAATAGCACCAGGTTGGCCTCGCGTCCTTCGCGGACGGCCCCACGGAGGTCGCTCGGCAGCAGTCGAAGCCGACCACCGCTGCGGCCGCGGGCGGCCTGATGCGGAGCCGCGGCGCGCAGGGTCTCGACGAGATGAATGCCCGAGTCGGACAGTGGGCTGGCCCCGGTTCGTCGACCCGTCGTGGTCCGCGCGCGGCTACGACGGCCGGCACGACCGTCCCCCACCCCGCGGACCGTGAACAGCTTTGTCCGATAAGGCTCCCCGGCGCCGACAGGTGGCGCGGAGGTCGAGCCCTGCGGGCCGCCGGCGGTCTGAGAGGGCTCGGGAGCGTCCTGCCCGCCGCCCGGGTCATCCGGGTCGGGATCGGGCTCGGGGCCCGCATCGGTGTCGGGCGGCAACAGTTCGTCGAGCTCGTTGTCGTCGAGCCCGGGCGCGTCGAAAGGATTTCGCCGGCGACGGTGCGGCAGAGCGAGTTTCGCCGCGGCGCGCAGATCGTCGATGTTGGGGTGGTCGCGGTCGTGCCACGCCGCATGGGCGGCGGCCGCGCGCGCCATGACGATGTCGGCGCGCATGCCGTCGACGCCGGCCGCCGCGCAGACTTCGGCGATCCTGAGCAGTGCCGCGTCGGTGAGCTCGATCCGGGGCAGGACCGACTGGGCGTGCTGGATCCGATTGCGCAGCCGCTCTTCGGCATTCGCGTACCGCGCGCGGAAGGCCTGCGGGTCCGCGTCGAATTGCAGCCGCCGGCGGACCACGTCGGCGCGCAGGGCCGGGTCTTGCGGTGCGGCGACCTCGACGGTGAGACCGAAGCGGTCGAGCAACTGCGGACGCAGCTCTCCCTCTTCGGGATTCATGGTGCCGACGAGCACGAATCGCGCCGAGTGGGTCACGGAGATCCCGTCGCGTTCGACGGTGACGGTGCCCATCGCGGCGGCGTCGAGGAGCAGGTCGACCAGATGGTCGTGCAGCAGATTGACCTCGTCGACGTACAGAATTCCGCGGTGCGCCTTGGCAAGAAGGCCCGGTTCGAAGTGCACGGCGCCCTCGCCGAGCGCCTGTTTGAGGTCGATCGATCCGGCCACCCGATCCTCGGTGGCCCCGACAGGAAGCTCGACCAGCCGAACCGACCGCGTCTCCACCGCCGCGTCGGCACCGAACGTCCCGTCCGGCGACGAGGGATCCGACTGGGCGGGATCGGTAGAAAACCGGTCCCCGGCGATGACGTCGATGGGCGGCAGGATCTGGGTCAGCGCGCGCACCAGAGTCGACTTCGCGGTGCCCTTCTCACCACGCACGAGCACGCCGCCGATACCGGGATCGATAACGCTGAGGACGAGCGCCAGCGCCATGTCGTCGAGCCCGCCGGGTGCGTCGGGATCGCCGCCGACCACAGCGGGAAACGGGTACAGCCGATCAGCCTGAGGCATAGCGCTCCGCTCGTTTATACCGGGTATTTCCCCTGTTCGCGGGGTGCCTCGCGGTCACTAGGCTAGCATCGCCGCCGTGCCGACCTCTGACCTGCGGGTAACTGTCGTCGGTGTCGGCGCCGACGGGTGGGACGGCCTGACACCGGCCGCGCGGGCGGTCATCGCGTCGGCGGATGTCGTGCTCGGTGGGCCGCGTCAGCTGAGGCTGCTGCCCCCTCACGACAGTCAGGTCCACCGGCCGTGGCCCTCTCCTCTGAGCGCTGCGCTGCCGGATTTCGTCACCCAGTTCGCGGGGCGACGGGTGGTCGCGCTGGCATCGGGCGACCCGATGCTGAGCGGCATCGGCACCACGCTGGTTGACATCCTGGGCGCCGAGCGGGTGACCGTGATCCCGCATCTGTCGTCGGTGACAGTCGCCCGAGCCCGGCTCGGCTGGTCCGCGGAATCGACCGCCGTGGTCAGCGTCGTGGGCCGCGACGTGCACGCCGTACTCCGCGAGCTGGCCCCCGGGCGCCGGGTGCTGGTGCTGTCGTCCGACGACAAAACGCCTGCGGCCCTTGCCGATTTGCTCGTCGCGCGCGGGTACGGGTCCAGCCGCTTCGTGGTGCTGGGCGACATCGGCGGCGGCGACGAGACGTGTCGGGATTCGACGGCCGCTCAATTCGCCGGCGATGCGCCGCGGTTGAATGTCGTTGCGCTGCAACTGGATGGACCGTTGCTGACCGGCTGGGCAACGGGATTGCCCGACGATGCGTTCGAGCACGACGGCCAGCTCACCAAGCGGGACCTGCGGGCGGCTGCGCTGGCTCGCCTGCTGCCCGCACCGGGGCAGCTGCTGTGGGATGTCGGCGCGGGCGCGGGTTCGGTGGGTATCGAGTGGATGCGCGCTCACCCGAGCTGCCGGACTGTCGCGGTCGAGGCCGACGCGGAACGAGCCGACCGGATCGGCCGCAACGCCCGGGCGCTGGGCGTGCCTGCGCTGCACGTGGTCTGCGGCTCGGCTCCCGATGCGCTGCACGAGTGGGCCACTCCCGACGCCGTTTTCGTCGGTGGCGGCGCGAGCCGGCCCGGGGTGTTGCCGCATTGCCTCGACGCGCTGCCGTGCGGTGGCCGGATCGTCGTACACGGGGTCACCGTCGAGACCGAAGCCGTGCTCGCCGCGGCGTATGCGGAGCATGGCGGTGAGCTGACTCGTATTCATGTCGAGCATGCCGCTCCGGTCGGGTCCTTCACGGGCTGGACGCCGGTGCGCGCGGTGACGCAGTGGGCGTTCACGAAGTAGCCGATCGATCGCGTTCCGGGTCGTACAGGTGACTCTGCCCCGCCCGCGGATCCGCTTGTGCGTCAAGTGATTCACCTACCAGGATCACGGCGGCCTGCTTCAGGCCGACCGACTCGACTTTCTCAGCGATGTCGGCGACGGTGCCGCGCAGGATCAGCTCTTCGGGCTGCGAGGCCCGGTACACCACCGCGACCGGGCACTCCGGGCCGTACGCCGGTGCGATCTCGTCCATCAGGGAGCGGATGGCGGTGATCGCCAGGTGCAGTACCAGGGTCGCGCGGGTCGCCGCGAACGCGGCCAGCGATTCGGTGTCCGGCATCGCGGTCGACCGAGCCTGCATTCGCGTCAGCACGACGGATTGCGCGACGAGCGGGACGGTGAGCTCTCGGCCGATGCGTGCGGCCGCGGCCGCATAGGCCGCGACACCCGGAGTGATCTCCCACGGCACACCGGCGGCGTCGAGTCGCCGCGTCTGCTCCGACACGGCGCTGTACAGCGACGGATCACCCGACACCAGGCGCACCACCCGTCGGCCGCAATGGTGTGCCTCGACGATCGCAGCGACGATCTCGTCGAGGTTCAGGCTTTGGGTATCGACCAGATTCGCTGCCGGCGAGCAGCTTTGCAGCACATCAGGCTCGACGTAGCTGCCCGGGTATAGGACCGTATCGGCCTGCGCGAGCAGCCGCGTGGCCCGCACGGTCAGCAGGTCGGCCGCGCCCGGTCCGGCGCCGACGAATTGCACCGCGGTCATTGCACCCACCGTGGCGTCCAGACCCGTCCGGTCGGTGAGACTCGGGTCCTCGACGCCCCCACCAGGACAAGACTTTTCATGTCGATATCGTCGGTGTCGAGGTCGCCTAGCGTCGTGACGGTCAGAGATTCCTCGGGCCTCCCGACGTCGCGGCCGACCACGACAACGGTGTCGGCACTGCGATGTTCGAGCAGAATCTCGCGGGCCAGCTTGATCTGGTCGGTGCGGGTGCGCGAGGCCGGGTTGTAGATCGCCAGAATCAGATCCGCATCCGCGATGGCCCGCAACCTGGTCTCGATCACCTGCCACGGCTTGAGCCGATCCGAGAGGCTCAGCACCGCGAAGTCGGCGCCAAGCGGCGCACCGGCCAACGCGGCGACGGCCTGGACGGCCGAGACGCCCGGCAACACCCGGATCGCAATGCCGGCGTATCGCTCGTCTTCGGCCGCCTCGAACACCGCCGCGGCCATGCCGAACACCCCGGGGTCGCCACCGGACACGACCGCTACCGGCTCACCCTGCATGGCGAGGTCGAGAGCGAAACGGGCCCGGTCGACTTCGACGGTGTTGCCGGATGCGTGCCGCTGCAGGCCTTCCCGCTGCGGAACCCGAGCGACATACGTCGCATAGCCGACCACGTGCCGCACCTCGGCGAGCGCTGCGGTCGCCTCCGGTGTGATCCAGTCGTCCGGCCCGGGGCCCAGTCCGACAACCAGAAGTTCGGCTGCCCCCGGGGAAACGGTTGCGGGACTGGGCTCTTCGACCATGACGCGAGACCGCGGGCCGTTGATCGAGTCACCGTTGACGACGATCAGCGACAGGTAGGGCACCTCTGCTTCGTCGACATCGACAACGGGCATCCAGCGCTGCTGCGGGTGGCTGGCCCGCTCGACGTACATCGCGTGGTCGATTCGGCCCGCCGCGGCGAGCGCGCGACGCACGGCCGGAAAAGTCCGGCCGAGTTTCATGATGATCGCGCCGTCGGTGTCGGCGAGTCGCCGGGCCAGCTCGGCCTCCGGCAACGTTCCGGGCAACACGGTCAACACGTCGGTCTGGCGGACCAGCGGCGAGGCGACGGCCGCCGTCGCGGCGGTGAATGCCGGAATGCCGGGAACGATCTCGGTCGCGAAGCGGCTGCTGAGCCGGTCGTGCATGTACATGAACGACCCGTAGAACAGCGGATCCCCTTCGGCCAGCAGGGCGACCGTGCGGCCGGCATCGAGGTGTGCGGCGAGCCTGGTGGCCGACTCCTCGTAGAACTCGGCGAGCGCGCCGGCGTATCCACCCGGGTGATCCGTCGTCCCGGTGGTGAGCGGGTAGCGCAGCTCCTCCTCGATCGCGGCGTCCGGAATCAGGTCGGCCGCGATCGTCCGCGCATATGACCGCTTGTTGACGCCGGCGTGATAGGCGATGACGTCGGCTTCGCCGATGATCCGCGCCGCCTTGAGGGTGATCAGCTCGGGATCCCCTGGCCCCAAGCCGATTCCGTAGAAGCGGCCGGCTGTCATTCGGCCTCCGAGGCCAGCGCGTTGATGGCCGACGACGTGATCGCCGACCCGCCACGCCGACCTCGCACCGTCACGAACGGGACATCGATGCCGTGGTCGTGGGCGAACGATGCGAGCGCGTCCTTGGACTCGGCTGCGCCGATGAAGCCGACCGGGCAGCCGACGATCGCCGCGGGCCGGGGCGCTCCGTCTATGAGCATCTCGAGCAGATGGAACAGCGCGGTCGGGGCGTTGCCGATGGCGACGACCGCGCCATCCAGCAGTGGCTCCCACAACGAGACCGCCGCCGCGGTGCGGGTGGTGTTCCACTGTGCGGCCAGCGCCGGCACGCCTTCCTCGTTCAGATAGCAGTGCACCTCGTTGGCGGCGGGAAGGCGTCCGGCGGTGATCCCGGTGGCCACCATGCGAGCATCGCACAGGATGGGCGCACCGGCTCGCAGGGCCGAGCGCGCGGACGACACCAGGGTGGGATGGATGACGAGGTCGTCGACAAGGTCCGGCTGACCGGTGCCGTGAATCATTCGAACAGCGAGCTTTTCGGCCTCGGCGGGGATATGTGACAGGTCGGCCTCGCGGCGGATCGTGGCGAACGAGTCAGCGTAGATCGCGGGCCCGTCAGCGACGTAGGCGTAGCGCCGCGTCGGCTGGCGCGCACCGCTCGTCTGGGTCACTCGGATACCTCCGGCTCATTCGGAACGAGGACGCCGCGCCAGGGAGTGATGACGACATGCGGCACATCGGCTGCGAGTCCGAGCAGCGACGTGACGAGTTCAGGGGTCAAGACGCCGTCCCCGGCGGACACGTGAGTGCCGCCGGGCACCTTTCCATAGGCCAGCGGCGGCGACGGGGCGGGGATGCGCGAGTCCGCGGCGACGGGCGGCTGGAAGGGCTTGGCGAGTTCGCGGATGTGCCACGGCGCGTCGGCACCCGTCCCTCGAGCGTCGAGGAATTGCATTGCCAGGTCGGCCAACCGGTCGGTGATGTCGCCCTCGGGAACCACGGCTCCCCAGTGATCGCCGACACGCAACTGCGCCGCGTCGTCGCCGAGCATCACACACCCCAGGTCGGTGCCACGCTTACCGGCTCCAGTGAGGCGGTCGAGCAGATCGCCGCGGCCGTCGTCGAGCGTGAACAAGAAACGGCCCGGCAGCCGACCGAGGTCGGAGTCGGCGCACAGCAGAGCGTCGAGACGATCCATGACGGGGCGCAGGTCGGCGCGGCCGCCGGCGAGGCCGGTCTGCGGCGAGGCGAGCACGTTGCGCACGAGTTCGTTTGTGCGCGTGGGGATCAGGCCGGTCGACTCGATCGCCGCGATGGCATCTGAGCTCAACTGCCCGCCCTCGCAAGCGAACCCGCGCAATTGCAGGTTGGCGCGGCGGGTCAGGTAGATAGCGTCATCGGCGTACTGCCGGCTGACCTCGGACAGTCGCCGCAGCGCCCCGGCGGGCAGCCGACCGCCCATCAGCCGGATGCGGACCAACAACCCGTCGTCGGCCTGCCACGGTCGCCACACGCCGGGACACATGTCGGTCCGGGTGCGAGAGTCCGTCGTCATTGGCGGCCTTTCTGGGTCAGCTCAGGTCGCTGACCTTGTCCATCATTGCTTGCGCGACATCGACCGCGCTGGTGTCGGGGTTCGCCGACCCCGGGTCCGATGCTCGCCGGTCGCCGAAGAAGACCATGTCGACCTCGACGATGCAGTTGAGCCGGACGCCGACGGCGCGAGCCACCGGTGTCGGCTGCAGGGCAGGCATGTTGGGCAGCGTCGCAGTAGCGGTATTCGTCGCTGCGACAATGGAATCCAGCACCCGAACGTCGTTGATCACCGTCGACGTATCGATTGGGCCTGCCTTCTCGGTCGTCGTCTGGCCTGTGCAGCCCTGCCATTTGTCCGGGAACGTCGCGAAGAGCGCCTGCGCCTGCTGGGCCGTCGGCAGCGCGGCCACACCCTCCATCACGCTGATCACCTGAGCCGGGTCGCCGTCGTTCCACCACGACACCGACGCCACATTCGTGATGTCGGCGGAGTCGTACACGCTTTTCTGCAGCATGGCCGTCACACCGATGCAGTCGGCCGACTCCGGGGGCGCCTCACGCTGGTCGAGTTTATCCGGACCACCGAATTTCGCGGGCTGACGGGGAACGAACGGCTGGGCGAGCATCCGCGACAGCGTCTTACCGTCGAGCAGCACGTGCCGAACGGAATTGCCGGACAACGGCTTCGGCTTGAGGTTCGGCGCCGGTTTGGCGGTGCCGGCGACTACCGGCCCACAGCCCACCGCCGATGCGACAATCACCGCAATCGCCGTAGCCAGCAGAGGCGTCCGCATGGCTACTTCTTGGCGCCTTTGTCCGATGCGGCGTCCGTGGACAGCGCGGCGACGAACGCCTCCTGCGGCACTTCGACCCGGCCGATGGTCTTCATCCGCTTCTTGCCTTCCTTCTGCTTCTCGAGCAGTTTGCGCTTACGGGTGATGTCACCGCCGTAGCACTTGGACAGCACGTCTTTGCGGATCGCGCGGATGTTTTCGCGCGCAATGATTTTGGATCCGATAGCGGCCTGCACCGGCACCTCGAACTGCTGACGCGGGATCAGCTCCTTGAGCCGGGTGGTCATCTTGTTGCCGTAGGCCGCGGCGCCGTCCTTGTGCACGATGGCGCTGAACGCGTCGACGGCCTCACCCTGCAGCAGGATGTCGACCTTGACCAGTGCGGCCTCCTGCTCGCCGGACTCTTCGTAGTCGAGGCTGGCGTAGCCGCGGGTGCGCGACTTCAGCGAGTCGAAAAAGTCGAAGATGATCTCCCCCATCGGCATCGTGTAGCGGAGCTCGACGCGTTCGGGCGACAGGTAGTCCATGCCGCCCAGTTCACCCCGGCGCGACTGGCACAGCTCCATGATGGTGCCGATGAATTCGCTGGGCGTGATGATGGTGGTCTTGGTGATGGGCTCGTAGACGGCGCGGACCTTGCCTTCGGGCCAGTCCGACGGGTTGGTGACGACGACTTCCGAATTGTCTTCTTTGACAACGCGATACACGACGTTCGGCGACGTCGAGATCAGGTCGAGGTCGAACTCCCGCTCCAACCGCTCGCGGGTGATCTCCATGTGCAGCAGCCCGAGGAAGCCGCAGCGGAAGCCGAAGCCGAGCGCCACCGACGTTTCCGGCTCGTAGGTGAGCGCGGCGTCGTTGAGCTGCAGCCGCTCCAATGCGTCACGCAGATCGGGATAGTCGGACCCATCGACGGGATACAACCCCGAGTACACCATCGGCCTGGGTTCGCGATATCCGGTCAACGGTTCGGTGGCACCGTGCTTCGCGGTGGTGACGGTGTCGCCGACCTTGGATTGGCGAACGTCCTTCACACCGGTGATCAGGTAGCCGACCTCGCCGACGCCGAGGCCGACAGATGCCTTGGGCTCAGGCGAGACGATGCCGACTTCCAGCAGCTCATGGGTGGAGCCAGTGGACATCATCGTGACCTTCTGGCGCGGAGTGATTTTGCCGTCCACCACGCGAACGTAGGTGACGACGCCGCGGTAGATGTCGTAGACGGAGTCGAAAATCATTGCGCGCGTGGGTGCGTCAGCGTCACCGACTGGGCGCCGGCACCTCGCGGACGACGTGGTCGAGCAGGTCGGCGACGCCCTCCCCCGTCTTGCCGGAGACCCGCAGCACGTCGCTCGGCTCGCAGCCGATGATATGGGCGATCTCGCCGGCGTAGCGCTCCGGGTCGGCAGCGGGCAGGTCGATCTTGTTGAGCACCGGAATGATGTGCAGATCGCGGTCGAGCGCGAGGTAGAGGTTGGCCAGCGTCTGCGCCTCGATGCCCTGGGCGGCGTCGACCAGCAGTACGGCGCCCTCGCAGGCCTCCAGTGCGCGCGACACCTCGTAGGTGAAGTCGACGTGGCCGGGGGTGTCGATCAGATGCAGGACGTAATCGGTGCCGTCGACCTGCCACGGCAGGCGGACGTTCTGCGCCTTGATGGTGATGCCGCGCTCGCGCTCGATGTCCATCCGGTCGAGGTACTGGGCGCGCATCGACCGCTCGTCGACGACGCCGGTGAGCTGGAGCATCCGGTCGGCCAGCGTGGACTTGCCGTGGTCGATGTGGGCGATGATGCAGAAGTTCCGAATCTGCGCCGGCGCGGTGAAGGTCTGGTCGGCGAAGCTGCTGATGGGAATCTCCTGTTGAGGCCGGACTTGAGCGCTACCAGCGTATCCAGCCTGGGGCGCCGCGGCACAATCGCGGGATCGGTCGGGCACGACAAAACCCCCGGGGGGCGTCTCCCGGGGGTTTTGTCGTGAAGCGGGCTCTACAGCGAGCCGACCAACGAGCTGAAGTCGAAGTATCCGGCCAGGTCGAGCACGCCGGTGTGGAGGAAGTCGCCGATGGCGGTGGCGACGGTGCCCGTCAGATAGTCGGTGTGGGTTCCGATGAGGTCGGTAACCGGAAGCATGTCACCGCCATTCACCAGCGAGTACGTCTCGACATTGAAGGCGTTGGCGAACTCACCGAGTGCACCGTTCAGCACGTCATAGGAACCAGGGTCACCGCTGACGCTGTCCGGGTTGAACCCGAATACCAGCGAGTCGAACATCGTGTTGGCGTCTGCAGTGGGAATGGTGTCGAACGGGAGGACGCCGGTGCCGTGGACGATATCCCCGGAAACCCCGGCGAGGGAAGCGTCCGTGTCGAATAGGTTATTCAGCCCGTGCACTTCACCGGTCAGCAGAGAGTCGAAGTTGAAACCGCTGGCCGCGCCGGGCACCGCGTCGTTCGTCGCCGTCGTCGTCGGGATCAGCAGGGCCGACAGGTCCTTCTGGAAGTAGCCGGACAGATCGCCGATGCCCCGGTTGTAGAACGCGTCGAAAGCCTCTTTCGCGGTTTCTCCTTGCGTTCCCAGCACAGTGTCGGTGAATTTGTTGCCGATGTAGTCGGTGGCGTTGGTGTCGAGTTGGCCCCCGTTGAACAGCGAGTAGAGCTCGGCGTTACCGGCGTTGAAGAATTGCGTCAGTGCGCCGTTGAACTCGTTGAACGGGCCCGTCCCACCAGAGATGCCGGCAGCGATCGGGTTCACCCCGTAAAGCTCGGTTTCGAAGGTCGTCGGAGCTCCGGTCGCGGCGGTGGTCGGGATGTCTGAGGCGGGGATGGTGTCGAAGGCACCCGGGGCGCTGTTGACGGTGATGTCGCCGTATTGACCGGCGAGCAGCGCCTCCACTTCGAAAATGTGGTTTTCCACCGAAACCTCACTGTCGAGCACGGTGCTCTCGATGTCCGCGTGCGCGAACGGCGCAAGGGCCAGCGCTGCTCCAGTGGCGAGGCTCGCGGCAGCCGCGATTTTGCGAATGTACAAGGTTCTGCCTTTCAAAGATGTCCACCGTCGGTCCTGGGCTGCACCGGCGGAGGTCCCCAAGTCCCCCTGGTAAAAACCTGAGAAGAAAATAACAAGCCGATGTGTGATTCGGAAACCCGATTCCGGAATGTCGGAAGATTTATCTTGGTGCGCGGATCGACATCGCCGATCGATCTGAAGAGGTCTCTGAGCAGCGACAACAAGAGTATTCAGGTCTTCAAGAATTAAATGCTTGTGCGTCATCGCCAGCGGGTTTCGCCGCCATTTTTCATAGTGCTGCTGAGAGAGTTGGCGGATTCCCCGCATCACTAGCTGAGAAGTTCTTCGAAGATTCACGGGTCGTCACAGCTCTGGCCGTGCGTGGGACGGTGCCCGTCCCACGAGCACGACCGAAGCATCCGCATTTATGCTGCGAAGATGCCGTCACAATGGAGAACCTTCCAGCGGATGGCCGAGCATCTGGTGTTCAACGAGGCGCCGAAGCTGATCCGGCAGCTACAACAGTCACCGACCGTCCAAGGCGCCATCAAGATCGGCCTCGACGCGCTGGCCGGGCACCCAGTGGACCCGCCAGCCGAAATCACCGCCGGACGGCCGGTCACCAGAAACAGTGCGCCCACCGCTTATCGCGCCCGCAAGATCGTCTACGCCCCTGATCTGGACGGCCGTGCCGATCCGGGCGAGGTGGTGTGGACGTGGGTCACCTATGACGAAGACCCGACGCGCGGCAAGGACCGCCCCGTCCTGGTTGTCGGCCGGGACCACGCGACGCTGCTCGGCTTGATCATGTCGAGCCAGGAAAGACACGCCGCCGAAGGATCTTGGGTCGGTATCGGCAGCGGAAGCTGGGACGGCGAGGGCCGGCCCAGCTGGGTCCGCCTCGACCGCGTGCTCGACGTTCCCGAAGAGAGCATCCGCCGAGAAGGCGCGATCCTGGAGCGGACGGTGTTCGACCGCGTCGCCGTGCGCCTGCGCCGCGACTACTCCTGGAGCTGAGTCAGCCCTGCGTGATGTAGGACTGCAGTTGCTCGTGCTCGCTTTCCAGCTCCTGCATCCGGGACTTGACGACGTCGCCGATGCTGACGATGCCGATCAGCTCCCCGTCCTCGAGCACCGGCACGTGCCGCACCCGGCGTTCGGTCATCAGCAACGTAAGGCTGTCGACGGTGTCTTCCTTGCAGCAGGTCGAGAC
The DNA here is from genome assembly GCA_963822655.1 of uncultured Actinomycetota bacterium. Lineage (GTDB taxonomy): Bacteria > Actinomycetota > Actinomycetes > Mycobacteriales > Mycobacteriaceae > Mycobacterium. The sequence continues at coordinate 282,679 of CAWGIJ010000004.1, read as the reverse complement.
CATCGACGTCATGATCTTCGAAACCGGCTGCGACATCACCGATGCGCCGTGATTGTGGAGCTGGCGCACTACGTCGCGCTCGGAGACGATCCCTTTGACGCCGTCCGGCCCAGCCACCACCATGGCACCGATGTTGTGATCGGCGAGCCCGGCGAGCAACTCTGCGACCGTTGCATCGGGGTTGATCGTCACCACCGCGCCGCCTTTGCCGCGCAACACATCCGCTATCCGCATCGAGCCTCCCGCCTAGTGTGATCAGGTTCACACCCAGGCTACGACGACATCGGCCCAGAGGTAAGTAGCTGACGAAATTCGATGGAACGCCCAGCTCAGGCGCGGCGTGGTCTAGGCGAGGCGGGTGATTTCCACGACGACGTCGAGGTCGGTGGCGCCTTGGCCGGAGTAGATGCCCTTCAACGGCGATACGTCGGTGTAGTTCCGCCCGACGCCGACCGTTACGTACTGCTCGGTGATCGCGCTGTCGATGGTCGGGTCGTGGTCCCACCAGGCGCCCGTCCACGCTTGGATCCAGGCGTGGCTCTGCCCGTCGACGGTGTCGCCGACTTTGGCATTGGGCTTGGGATGGTGATATCCCGATACGTAGCGCGCAGGAATTCCCATGCCGCGCAACACCATCAGCGACAGATGAACGAAGTCCTGACATACGCCCTTGCCTTGACGCAGCGCGTCCGCTCCCGATGAGGCGACGCTGGTGCTGCCCTTGACGTAGTCCAGCTCACTGCGCACCCACTCAGATGCGGCGAGGACCGCATCCACGGGTCCGTGTTCCTTGGCGATCTTCTTACCCACGGATGTAATGCGTTTGCTTGCCGGCGTGTGCTCGGTGGGGGTCAGCACTTCGTCGTAGCGATCGATGACGGACTCGTTCTGCAGTTCCGACCAGGTGAGCTCCTTGGCCGGCGGGTCGGGCTTCTCGGTCTCGAGCACCGATGCGGACGTCACGGTCAGTTCGGTGTGCGGGGCATGCAGGTCGAACGCCGTCACCGCCGTGCCCCAGTAGTCGATGTAGCGATACGACCTTGTCGCCGGCACGGTTTCGACGCGGTTGAGTACGACGTTCTGCCGGGAGTCCGATCTCGGTGTGAGCCTCGCTTCGTTGAAGGAGGCCGTCGCCGGCGACGGATACGCATAACCGGTCGCGTGCAGCACGCGCATGCGCCACATCAGTTCTTCCCCTGCTTCGCTCGATACCGGATCGCGATGGCCCGCATCGGTCCAGGCCACCCACGGAACGGCGTGAAAGTACTGCACTGCCAACGCTTCTCCCACATCGGAACATGACTTCTGCAACCCGGCCAGCCGCATCTCCAGCGATTCCAGCAGCACGCCCGGCCGGACGAATTCGAGTTCGCTCCGGGCTCGGCCCAGCAGCCGCTGCGCCTCGGAAATGGTGCCGACATTGCCGTGCGAGTTGTGCATCAGTTCGTCCAGGTGGTGCTCGGCCATTTTCAGCGAATAGAAAATCGACCGCGGAAACCGCCGGTCGAGCAGAATGAACTCGACCACCCGATTCGCATCGAGCACGCCGCGATGCGTCCGCAGATAGCTGTCATGGGCACCCGCGGATCGCAGCACGGTCACCCACGCCGGCGAGGCCGCGCTGTCGCCCACCCGCGACAGCACCATGCGGACCGTCATGTCGACCCGCTCGATCGCGCGACCCAGCATCATGAAGCGGTAACCGTCATCGCGGGACAGCGTCGAATCGGCCAGGCCGGCGAACATCGCCGCGCGGCCCTCGATGAACGACAGGAACTCGTGCGGGCCAAGACGTTTGGCGGCACGCATGCGTTCACCCATCGCGTTGTAGGTGGTGTTCAGGCACTCCCAGGTCTCGGTGGACGTCACCTCACGCGCCGACCTCGCGTTCTCGCGCGCGGCCGTGATGGCGTCGACGATCGAGCTGCCACCGCCCAGCGTGTGACGCCGGAATGCCACCACGTCCGTCAGCGACCACAGGTTCAGCTCGTTGTCCGGTTCTTCAATTCCCAAGACCTGCAACAACACTCGAGACGTGTGGTCGGGGTCGACGCTGGAATCCTCCAGCAACTGGTGCAAGGTGACATCGAGGATGCGTGCCGTGTCGTCGGCGCGCTCGACATAGCGACCGATCCAGTACAGCGCCTCTGCGTTGCGCGCGAGCATCAGCGAATCACCGCCTGCTGTTGTTGTTGCTGCTGGCCCGACTGCTTTCGCGGGCCCGCCTTTCATCTGCGACTGCCTCTGCTTCTGCGGCTGAGTCGGCTTCTCGGCGGCTTCTTCGTCGGCCGCGGTCGCCGGCGCCGGCAAGGCCTTGACCACCTCGGCGGCGCCCAACTCGTGCTCATCGGCCGAAGTCCGCGACGCCAACACCCAGGTGTCCTTCGACCCGCCGCCCTGGCTGGAGTTGACCACCCGGGACCCTTCGACCAGCGCCACCCGGGTCAGTCCGCCGGGAAGGTCCAGATCTCTTCGCCGTCGTTGACGATGAACGGCCGCAGGTCGACGTAACGCGGAGTGAGCGTGTCGCCGATCTGGGTCGGCACCGTCGACAACTGCATCATCGGCTGCGCTATCCAGCCTCGCGGGTCGTCGCGGATGCTCTTGCTGATCGCGTTCAATTCCTTCGCAGACGCTTCCGGGCCGAAGACGATGCCGTAGCCGCCGGACCCCTCGACGGGCTTGATCACCAATTCGGCGACCCGGTCGAGCACTTCCTCGCGCTCGTCGTCCAACCAGCATCGGTAGGTGTCCACGTTGGCCAGCAGCGGCTTTTCACCCAGGTAGTACTCGATGATGGTCGGCAGATAGGTGTAGACGAGTTTGTCGTCGCCCACCCCGTTACCGACGGCGCTGGAAATCACGACGTTGCCCGCCCGCGCGGCGTTGAGCAGACCAGCGACGCCCAACACCGAATCGGGCTTGAACTGCATCGGGTCCAGGTAGATGTCGTCGATACGCCGGTAGATGACGTCGACCTGCTGCTCCCCCTCGGTGGTGCGCATGTAGACCTGGTTGTCGCGGCAGAACAGGTCGCGACCCTCGACCAGCTCGACGCCCATCTGGCGCGCCAGCAGCGAATGCTCGAAGTACGCCGAGTTGTAGACGCCCGGCGTGAGCACCACGACTGTCGGGTCGGCCTCGTTGGTAGCCGCGCAGTTACGCAGCGCTCGCAGCAAGTGCGCGGCGTAATCGTCGACGGCCCGGACCCGGTGGCTGGCGAACAGATTCGGAAAGACCCGCGCCATCGTTCGCCGGTTCTCCATGACGTAGGAGACGCCCGACGGCGACCGTAGGTTGTCCTCGAGGACCCGCCAGATGCCTTTCTCGTCCTTGATCAGGTCGATGCCGGCGACGTGGATCCGCACGCCGTTGGGCGGCATGATGCCGACGGCCTGGCGGTGGAAGTGCTCGCAGGAGGTGATCAGCCGCCGCGGGATGACGCCGTCGCGCAGGATCTCCTGGTCGCCGTAGATGTCGTCGAGATATGCCTCGAGCGCCTTGACGCGCTGGACGAGGCCGCGCTCCAATTTCGTCCATTCCGCGGCGGAGATGACGCGCGGTACCTGGTCCAGCGGGAAAGGCCGCTCCTGGCCGGACAGCGAGAAGGTGATGCCCTGGTCGACGAACGCCCGGCTCAGCGCCTCGGCGCGGTCGTCGAGATCATCGGCGCTCGACGGCGCCAGCTCCCGGTAGATGCCTTTGTAAGGCCCCCGAACATTGCCCTGGGCATCGAACATCTCGTCGAAGGCTTCGGAATAGCCGTTGATCGCGTTATAGCCGTCGAAAATGCGCTCGTAGTTCGTGCGAGACTGCTTCTGCTTTTGCCGCTTGGTGTCGGCGGGAACAGGTTCGAAGGGCCACGCTGCCATGCTGCATCAGATCGTCCTGCTCCGCAGGGCCGGCCCCTTGACTTTGGGAGAATGCATCCGGGACTGATACCCTGGGCAGTCGCTGCTTAAGCGTGAGACCGCCGGCAAACCCGAGACAGCACAAGCCATCAGACTTTAAGAAGGAATTACGCGTGGCCAACATCAAGTCGCAGCAAAAGCGCAACCGCACCAACGAGCGCGCCCGACTGCGCAACAAGTCGGTGAAGTCGTCGCTTCGCACGGCTGTCCGTCACTTCCGCGAGGCCGCCGAGGCCGGCGAGAAGGACAAGGCCGCCGAACTGCTGGTCTCGACCAGCCGCCAGTTGGACAAGGCTGCCAGCAAGGGCGTGATCCACAAGAACCAGGCGGCGAACAAGAAGTCTGCGCTCGCCCACGCTCTGCACAAGCTCGGCAGCTAGTCCGCGTCGTCACTCGGCGACGAGTTCTGCGACCTTTCGCACCGCCGCCTCCAACGCGTAGTCCGCGTCGGCGGCCGCCCCCTTCACGTCGGCGTTCAGCGCCGCCACCAGCCGCATCGCGGTAGCCACCGAATCGCGCGACCAGCGCCGGGCCTGCTTCTGCGCCTTCTGCACCCGCCACGGCGGCATCCCCAATTCCGAAGCCAGCCGATATGGGTCGCCCGACAGCGACCCGACCCGTCCGATGCTGTGGACCGCCTCGGCCAGCGCGTCGGCCAACACCACCTGCGGTTCGCCGCGCAGCATCGCCCAGCGCAGCGCCTCGACCGCGCCCTCGACGTCACCGACCACGGCCATGTCGGCGATATCGAATCCTTTCACCTCGGCCTTGCCGTGGTGATAGCGCCGCACCGCCGCGGCGTCCACGTGCCCGCCGGTGTCGGCGACCAATTGTGAACAGGCCGAGGCTAATTCGCGAATATCGGAGCCGACGGCGTCGAGCAGAGACGTGAGCGTGTCGTCGTCGACCTTGACCTTGAGTGCACGAAACTCCTTACGCACGAAGTCCAACCGCTCGCCGGTCTTCGTGATCCGCGCGCATGGATGCTCCCGCGCGCCCAGCTTTTGCAGCTGATTAGCCATCGCTTTGGCCCGGCCGCCGCCGGAGTGCACGACCACCAGTTCGGTTCCCGCGGGCACGTCGGCCGCGGCTTTGGCGATCAACTCGGCGGCTTCTTTGCCGGCCTCACCCGCCGACTCCAAGACGACGACGCGTTCGTCGGCGAACAGCGAGGGGCTAAGCAGCTCGGCCAGTTCGTAGACACCGACATCGCCGGCCCGGACCCGGTCGACAGGAACGTCGTCGTTGCCGCGCGCGCTCGCGAGCCAACCGCAGCACGTCCGCGATGGCACGCTCGACCAGCAGCGCCTCATCCCCGAGTACGAGGTGCACTGCCGAATCCTGCTGGCTCACCGGTTGATCGTGTCACGTGCGGCCGACAGCTCCGCCAACCCCTGCCAACAGACCGGACAGCGACCAGGCGAGCAGCGCGCAGGCCGCCAACGCCATGCCCGGCCCGGAACCACCGCCACCGCCAGAGCAACACCGCGAGCAACCCCACGGCGCCGACCGACCAGCACGCCGGAAAAGCCCCGATGGCACCGGCACACTCGCGCCGGGCACGCTCGCCGACCAGTGCGCGATCCGCAACAGCCACCACATTTCCGGGCCGGTGAACCTGATCAGCAGCTGCGCCCCGCCCGGCCAGAACAGACACAACGCCGCCGCGGCACTTCCCAGCACCGTGATCGGCGCGATCAACGCCGCGACCGCAAGATTGGCCACCGCCGACACCAGGCTTACTCGGCCGGAGATGCCGGCGATCAGCGGCGCCGTGACCAGCTGCGCCGCGCACGCCACGCAGATCGCGTCGGCCAGCGGCTTGGGCCAGCCCGCCGCCACCAGCCGCTGCGACCAGATCGGCGCGATGACCACCAGCGCAGCCGTCGCCACCACCGACAACGCCAGCCCCACGTCCACGGCCAACTGCGGCGTCATCACCATCAACAGCAGCACGGTGGCCGCCAGCGCCGGAATCGCTTGCCGGCGCCGCGACGACAGCACACCGACGAGCGCGATCGCGCCCATCACCGCCGCCCGCAACACGCTGGCCGACGGCTGCACCACGATGACGAACAGCACTCAGCGCGATGCCGGCCAGTCCGACCGCGGCGCGCGGGCCGATCAGCCGCGACGAAAACAGCACCGCGCCACACACGATCGTCACGTTGGCGCCAGATACCGCGGTCAGGTGCGTCAGACCGGCGGTGCGGAATTCCTGGTTGGTGATCGGGGTGACCGTCGACATGTCGCCGAGCACCAGTGCGGGCAGCATCGAGGCCTGGTCGGCGGGCAGCACGCGACGGGCCGTGTCGGCGAACCCTGCCGCGGACGGCGTACGCGGCGCGGTTGAGCGGTCCGGCGCGGCCCATCGTCGGCGCACCGATCGCGGTGACCACAGCCACCGTCAGGTCGCGACGGGTCGGCGAGGTGATGCGCGCACGAAAGCGCATCGGCTGACCGACCATCACGGCGGCAGAAGTCGCGCGGCGAGGCGAAAACCACTGCACGGCCGGATGTCTCGTTGCGGGCGAGCTGACGAAGTTTGGCGCGGAACAGCAGCCGACCGTGACCCACCGACCGCGCACTTTCGATCGGCGTGACGGCCACCTCGACGGTGGTGCCGAATGCCGCGGTGATCGGGTGGTGCGCGACTGCGTTGGCGCGCAACGTGATCGCGAATCCGAAGCCCGCCGCCGACCGCGCCAGCGGCGGCGAGCCCGATCCCGATCGCCCGCCATCGCGGCGCGACGCGCCACAGCGCCACGCCCGCCGCGCATGCCGCCAGGCAGACCCACCCGACGACGGCGCCGATCGGCCAGATGATTCCGGCCGCGGTCACGACCCAACTGGTCAGCGCCGCCGGGACCAGGCGCGCATCCAGCCGTGCCGCGGTCGGCTCGGCGCTCGGGTTGTTGCGCCACCGGCCTCAGACACGGACCAGCGGGCGCAGCTTCTCCAGACGCCCGGGGCCGATGCCGTCCACCTCGCCCAGTTGGTCGACGCTGGTGAACTTGCCGTTGGCGTCGCGCCACGCGACGATCGCGGCGGCCATCACCGGGCCCACGCCGGGCAGGGTGTCCAACTGCTGCACGGTCGCGGTATTCAGGTTGATCGGCTGGGCCGGGCCGCCCTTGGCGGGCCGCGACGGCGAACTTGTCGGGCCGGGGGCGGCCGAACCCGGGCTCACCGAACTGCCCAACACCGCAGGCTGTCCCTTGGCCGGAACAAGGCCCACCACGATCTGTTCGCCGTCGTCGACCTGGCGGGCCATGTTGAGCCCCACGGTGTCGGCGCCATCCGTCGCCCCTCCGGCGGCCTTCAACGCGTCGGCGATCCGCGCGCCGGGCGCCAGCGTCACCAGGCCCGGCGTGTGCACGAGGCCGACAACGCTGACCACGACCGGCTGATTCGAACGCGCCGCCGGACTCGGGTTGCGGCTCGCCGAGGCCCCCACGTCGACCGGCGGAAGCTTCGCCGACGCCACCGGCGCGGGCTGCTCGCGCATCAGCGTGAAGATCGTGACCAGCACCGCGATCACGGCGACGGCGGCCAACGCGACGGCCCCGGCACGACCCGGATCGGCGCGCACTTTCGCCAGCCAGCCGTCGTCGCCGGCCACACCGTCCGGAACCCACCGCGGCAGCAACGAGTTCGGATCGCTGTCGTCATCCCCGTCTTCGTCCGGTTCGGCGCCGATTCGGCGGCGCAATCGCTCGGCGGGCAGTTCTGTTCGCATGGGCCGACGGTAGGACCGCCCACCCGCACCCCGAGGCCGTCACGGCGCCCGTCGAGCACCCACTGTGGATGCGCAGACGACTGTGCATGAACGATTCAGCGTCGAGCCGCCTGACTGGTTGGTTGGGTCGCCGGATAACGTTCAACACAGGTCCGACAGATCCAACGAAGGAGACTGCCATGCAACTGGCGCTCACCAAGGACGAAGCCGCGTTCCGCGACGAGCTGCGCGAGTTCTACACGACGAAGATTCCCGCGGAGATCCGCGAGCGGGCCCGCCAGGGCGGGTACGACCACGACGACATCGCCACCACCCACAAGATCCTGCATGAGCATGGGCTCGCAGTACCGGCCTGGCCCGTCGAATGGGGCGGCAAGGACTGGACGCCCACTCAGCATCAGATCTGGCTGGATGAAATGCAGCTCGCCTCGGTGCCCGAGCCGCTGAACTTCAACGCCAAGATGGTCGGACCGGTGATCGCCGAGTTCGGCTCGCAGGAGATCAAGGAGCGCTTCCTGCCGCCGACGGCCGCCCTGGACATCTGGTGGTGCCAAGGATTCTCCGAGCCGGAGGCCGGCTCCGACCTAGCTTCGCTGCGCACCACGGCCATCCGCGACGGCGAAAGCTACGTCGTCAACGGGCAGAAGACGTGGACCACGCTCGGTCAGTACGCCGATTGGATCTTCTGCCTGGTGCGTACCGACCCGCAGGCGCCCAAGAAGCAGGCGGGTATCTCATTCCTGCTGATCGACCTGGACACCCCCGGCATCACGATGCGCCCGATCAAGCTGATCGACGGCAGCGTCGAGGTCAACGAGGTGTTCTTCGAAGACGTCCGGGTGCCCGCCGATCAGCTTGTCGGAGAAGAGAACCAGGGCTGGAGCTACGCGAAGTTTCTGCTGGGCAACGAGCGCACCGGTATCGCCGGCGTCGGCCGCACCAAAGTCGGTCTGGCGGAGGTCAAGCGGCGTGCCAACGAGAACGGGCTGATCAAGGACCCGCTGTTCGCCGCGCGGCTCGCCGAAGTCGAAAACGAGTTGCTGGCACTGGAACTCACCCAGGCGCGCGTCGCAACGAGCTCAGTGGACGGCAAGCCGAACCCGGCGTCATCGGTGCTGAAGCTGCGCGGCAGCCAACTGCAGCAGACCGCCACCGAGTTGCTCGTCGAGGTCGCCGGCCCGGACGCGTTGCCCTTTGAAGCCGGCAACGACATCTCATCTCCGTCATGGGCACAGCACAGCGCGCCGCACTACCTGAATTACCGCAAGACGTCGATCTACGGCGGCAGCAACGAGGTTCAGCGCACCATCATCGCGTCGACGATTCTCGGCTTGTAAGGCAGGAGCAGACATGGACTTTCAACTGAGTGAAGAACAGACGCTGCTTCGCGACACCACCCGCGAACTGCTGTCGCGCAGCTACGACGCCGAAAGCCGGATCAAAGCCGTCGAATCCGACCTCGGCTGGAGCCGCGAGGTGTGGAAGCAACTGGCCGAAACCGGCATTCTCGGACTGGGATTCGACCCGGAAGAGGCGGGGCAGCTCGAGGTGATCACCGTGCTGACCGAGGTCGGTCGCCGGCTGGCGCCCGAACCCGTCGTACACGCGGCGCTCGGCCCCGGCGCGATCATCGCCGAGGTCGGCAACGACGCCCAGCAGGAACTCCTCGGGGAGGTCGCCGAAGGCGAACGGCTACTGGCCTTTGCCCATCTGGAGCCGGGCGCTCGCGGCACGTCGCACGACACGATCGCGACAACCGCTGAGCAGCAAGGTGATTCGTGGGTGCTGACGGGACACAAGAACCCGGTGCTGGCCGGCGACTCCGCCGACACTCTGGTGGTCAGCGCGAAGCTGCCCGACGGCGGAGTCGGCCTGTTCCTGGTGGACGCTGACGCTGACGCCGTCACCCGCCACCCGTACCGCACCTTCGACGGCCAGCGCGGCGCGCAGATCGACCTCGACAGCGCTCCCGGCGAGCCGCTCGGCGAGGCGGTCGACGCGTCGACGGCAATCCGCAACGGTCTGGTGCGCATCCAGTCGTCGCTGTGCGCCGAGGCGGTCGGCGCCATGGAAGAGGCGCTGAGGTTGACGACCGACTATCTCAAGCAGCGCAAGCAGTTCGGCGTCACGCTGAACACCTTCCAGACGCTGACCCAGCGGTCGGCCGACATGTACGTCTCGCTCGAGTTGGCCCGCAGTATGAGCCTCTACGCCGGATTGTCGGTGGCGGACGGCAACTTCGACCCGGTGATTGCCGCGCGCGCCAAGCTGCAGATCGGCCGTTCGGGCCGGCACATCAGCCAGGAGGCGATCCAATTGCACGGCGGCATCGGGGTGACCAACGAATACCCGGTGGGCCACTACGCGGCCCGTCTGACCGCGATCGATCACACCCTCGGCTCGTCGCAAGACCAGCTGCATGTGCTGATCGATCAGGTCAACGACTACGAAATCGTCACGCTGTAAGAGCCGAGATGGCCGATCTCACCGCCGAAGTCGCCGACTGAACCCGCCCCCCATCAACTCTTTTCCGAGGCCGACTCGGACTCCGGCTCTGCCACAGCAGATCCCGAGCCGTTCGGTGAACCGTTAGGCGACGCCGCGGGCTCCGCCTGCGCCGCAACGGAATCCGACTCTGAAGCGGTTTCGCCTTCAGTCACGGCGCCCTCCTCCGGGGCGGACGCCGCCTCGACAGCTTCGCCGTCCGCGTCCGGCATCTGGGCCGCCAGGTACTCACCCAGCCCGCCGATGGTCGGGTAGTCGAACACCGCGGTGGCGTTGATGGTGAATTTTCCGCCGAACTGGCTGTGCAGTCGGTTGCGCAGTTCGACCGCCATCAGCGAGTCGGTACCTAGGTCGAGGAACCGGCTGGTCGCCGCGGGCGGCTGCGCGAGCCGCAGGAAGCCCTGCACTTCGCGCTGCAGGAACTCGGTGATGAACGTCGCCCGCTCGGCCACCGGAAGTTCTTGCAGTTGCTTGAGCAACTCGCTGTCGACCACCTCGGACATTTCGCTCGGCAGCACCAGATCCAGGATCGGCGGCCGCGAGCTACCCATGACCTTCGCCGCCCGCGCCCAGTTGGCCTTCAGCACCGTCGCCTGCCCGGTGCCGTTGGCCACCACTTCGGCGAGCGCACCCAGCGCCCCGGAAGCATCCAGCGGGAGCAGACCCTGCGCGCTGATGTTGGAGCTGGCCGCCTCCGACGAGGCCATACCGGCGCCACCCCACGGACCGAAGTTGATCCCGGTGGCCGGCAGGCCGTGCGCCTTGCGGTCTGCGACCAGACCATCGAGCAACGCGTTCGCCGTTGAGTAGTTCGCCTGTCCCGGCGGACCGAGCAGGCTCGATACCGACGAGGAGACGATGAAGAAGTCGAGCTTGTCGTCCCTCGTCAGCCGGTCCAGATGGAACGCGCCGAACGCCTTGGGCGCCAAGACCTTGCGGAAGCGGTCCGCGTCCTGGTTGGACAGCAGCGCGTCGTCGAGGACACCCGCCAAGTGAGCGACGCCCGCCAGCGGAGACAGTTCCGTGCGAATGCGCTCCAGCAGCTTCTCGACTTCCGACTCCTCACCGACATCGGCCGAGAAGGTGTGGACGCGGGTCTTGTACCGCTCGGTGATTTCGTCGATCACCTTCTGGGCGTCGGCATCCGGCTCGCGCCGGCTGGTCAGCACGATATCGCCGGCACCACGCTGGGCGAGGTACGACGCCGTGCTCAGGCCGATGGCCCCCAGACCACCGGTAATTAGATACGTCCGATCCGGCCGCGGCGCAAGTGGATTCGGCATCTGGCAGACGATCTTCCCGATGTGCCGTGCCTGCTGCATGCGACGGAACGCCGTCCTGGCCTCCGTGAGCGGATAGATCTCCGCGGGCAGTGGCGTCCACTCCCCCTTGGCCAACCCGTCCGAGACCTCGGTGAGCAGGTCGCGGATGCGGTCGGGTTCGGTGAACATCACCGTGTCCAGCGCGACGATCTCGTAGGCGATGTCGGGCCGGACCTCGGCCATCTTCTCGGGAGTCCAGATGTCACGCTTGGCAATCTCCGCGAAGCGGCCGTTCTTGGCCGTGGCCCGCACGGTCGCCTCGATGAACCCTTCGCTGGTCAAGGAGTTGAGTACTACGTCCACACCTGAGCCACCGGTATCCGCTAATATCTGGTCGGCGAAATCGGTTGTACGCGAGTCGTACACATGCTTCACGCCGAGCTTGCGCAGCGTTGCCCGTTTGAAGGTGCTCGCCGTCGCGTACACCTCTGCGCCGTGGTGCTGCGCCATCTGGATGGCGGCCAAACCGACACCGCCGCTGGCGGCGTGGATCAGCACCTTGTCGCCAGGGTTCAGCTTCGACCAGTCGAACGACAGCCGCACAGTCAGGGCCGCGGCCGGAATCGTCGCCGCCTCAACGGCACTCACCCCGTCCGGGATCGGCGCCAGGAACTGGCCCGGCACGTTGAACCGGCTGGCGAACGCGCCCTGCATCGAGCCGTAGACCCGCTGACCGACCTGCACATGGGTCACCCCGTCACCCAATTGGGTTACGGTGCCGGCGAAGTCGCCGCCGACCGGCCCCGGGTCACCCGGGTACAGGCCCAGCACGTTGAGGACGTCGCGGAAGTTCAGGCCCGCGGCCTCGACTCGCACCTGCACGTAGCCAGGCTCTGGGGGCTCGACTGCCTTCTCGGTCAGCCGCAGGTTGTCGATCGCACCGCGCTCCGTCGGGAGCAGGGCGTAGTCGTCGGCGCGCGGCACGTTGAGGTGACCGCTCCGCGACCACTGCAGCAACCGGGACGCCAACGCCTTCCCTTGGCGCAGTGCCAATTCCGGTTCGTCGACCGGTGCTGCGAGCATGCCGGTCAGCAGCTTCACGGCCTCCGGCGAACCGTCGACGTCGACCAACTTGCTGCGTAGCCCGGGCTCCTCGTTGACGACGGTCCGCCCGAGGCCCCACAGCCCCGCCTGCACCGGGTCCACCGGTTCACCGGACTCGGTGGCCACCGCACGTTCGGTGACGATCCACAGTCCGCCCGGCAGTTTCAGTCCCTTGTCGGCCTGCAGCGCGTGCACGGCGCCGAGCAGATGGGACACCTCCGCCTCCAGCCGTGCAGCCGAGTCAGCGCTCGACTCGTCCTCAGCGGCGCCGGCGGCGCGCCACACGATGCCCGAAATCGGCATTCCCTTTTCCTGCGACTGCGTCAGAAGCTGTCCCAAGAGCTCCGGGTCCATGGACCGGTCGAACGAGATGCAACCGGTCAATTCGGCAGCCAGCTCGTCGAATCCGGCGATCAACCAGATGCCCGGCAGGCTTGCGTCGCCGTCGCCGTCGCTCGGCGCGATCGGCACCTCGTGCCAGCCGAGGGAGTACAGCAGCCGGGTGGCGTCGCCACCGAGGCCGCGCAGCAACGCTTCTCGCGGTGCCCGCTTGACGGTGAAGCCGCGAATCCCACCCAGGTTGCGGCCGTCCCGATCGATGTAGTCGAGATCGAACACCTGGGTTTCGCTGTCGAGTTCATTGGTGTGCCACTTCGCCCGGCAGTAGAACCGGCGCGGCATCTTGTCCTTCAGCGTCACCTGCTCGTAGCGCAGCGGCAGGAACAGGCCGTTGACGCCGGCTTCGGCAGCGCGCAGCGCCGGGAACGCGGGGAAGGCGACACCGGTGCACAGGTCCATCAGGACCGGGTGCATCGGCTCGGTGCCGAGATTCTCGGACAGCTCCTCGCCGACCGAGATGTCGCCGATCGCTTCACCTTCGCCGAGCCACAGCGACTTCAGCGATCCGGACCAGTTCGGGCCCCACGACAGTTCCATGTCGTCGAAGGTTTCGAACAACTCCTGCGGACGCATGCGCTCCATCCGCTCGATCGCCGCGTCGATCGGCTCCTCCGGATCGGTGGCCTCGGGCTCTTGTCCGGGGCCGGGGATCGCGGTTCCGTCAGCGTTCAGCGACCAATCCGCGTCCTTCACGCCGTAGGGACGACTGTGGACCTGGAACTTCCAGCCCTCGCCTTCGTCGAGCGGATGCAGCGTCAGCTGCACCTCGCGAGACGCCTTCTCCGGCAAGATGATCGGCTCGTAGAAGAAGACCTCCCTGACGTGCGCCGGCGTGCCGACGGCAGCCAGTGCCATCGCGGCATAGGTGGCGCCGGGAACGACGACGGTGCCGTAGATGACGTGGTCGTTGAGCCACGGCTGCGACTTGACCGACAGCCTGCTGGTGTAGACCGAATCGCCGGACGCGAGATCCTTTCCGCTGCCGAGCAATCCGGACGTGGCCGGGCCGTCGAAGGTGATGCCCGAGCTCTTCGGCCAGAACCGACGGCGCTGGAACGGATACGTCGGCAACTCGAGTCGGCGCCCGGGCTGGCGGTGCAGAGCAGCGAAGTTCGGCCGGTGGCCGCTGACGTAGGCGTTGGACAACGCGTCGGCGATCTGACGACGGTCGGGAACACCCTTACGCAGCGACACGATCGCGCGCGGCGCGGCCAGGTGCTCCGGCCAGACCTGCACCGCGGCTCCGGTCAGCACCGGTTGCGGGCCGATCTCCATGAGCACCGTGCAGCCCAGCGCCGCGACGGTACGTACGCTTTCGGCGAACTGCACCGGCTGCCGGGAATGCCGGCGCCAGTACGGCGCGTCCAGCGGGGTCTCCGCCGTCAGGATGGATCCCGTCCGGTTGCAGACCAGCGGCAGCGTCGGCACCCCGAACTCGAATTGGCTTGCGAAGGTTTCGAACTCGCCGAGCACCGGGTCCAACAGCTCCGAGTGGAACGCGTGACTGGTCTCCAGCCACGTGCAGCGCACGCCGTCCTCGCTGAACTTGGCAACCGCCTGCTCGAGGTCCGCCCCCGGGCCCGACAGCACGGTGTTCGGTCCGTTGTAGGCACCGACCGACACCTTCGAGAATTCCCCGGCGACCTGCTCGACCTGCTTGGGGTCGGCGAAGACCGCCACCATGCGACCGCCCTCGGGCAGGCTGCCGAATAGCCGGCCCCGCTCGGCCATCAGGCGCACGCCGTCTTCGAGGCTGAACACCCCGGCCACGCAGGCCGCGGCGTACTGGCCGACGCTGTGGCCCAGCACCACGTCAGGCTCGAGGCCCCACGATTGCCACAGCCGGGCCAGACCCATCTCGATGGCGAACAGCGCCGGCTGCGCAAATGATGTGTGCTTCAGCCGTTCTCCGGCCTTACCGCCCGTCTCGCGGTCAGTCGCAAAAATCACCTCGAGCAATGGCTCCGGCAGGAGGTCGCTGACCGCGTCTGCGCAACGCTTCACGGTTTCCGCGAAAACCGGCTCAGCGGCGTACAACTCGCGCGCCATGCCGGCGTACTGGCTGCCTTGGCCGGTGAACAGCCACGCCGTCGTCGGACGGTCGGTGCACTCGCCGCGGACCACACCGGGACGCTGCTGGCCAGCAGCCAGATCGGCCAGGCCGTCGCTCGCGGTCTGCACCGAGTCCACCACGAGGGCGGCCCGGTGCTCGAAGTGCGACCGAC
This sequence comes from uncultured Actinomycetota bacterium, assembly GCA_963822655.1. Taxonomy (GTDB): domain Bacteria; phylum Actinomycetota; class Actinomycetes; order Mycobacteriales; family Mycobacteriaceae; genus Mycobacterium. The sequence continues at coordinate 267,534 of CAWGIJ010000004.1, read as the reverse complement.
CCACACCGGCGGTCATCGCCACCGAGGCCAGATCGGCATCCGGGTGATCGGTCAGCCAGGTTCCGTAGCGCTGTGCCAACTCCACCAGCGCTTGCGGGGAGCGCGCCGACAGCGGCAACACGCTGATCGACTCTTCCTGGCCAGCCGGCTCGGGCGCCGGTGCACTGTCCGACGGCTGCTCGTCGACGATCACCGGCTTCGGCGCCGGCGCCTCCTCGATCAGCACGTGAGCGTTGGTGCCGGTGAATCCGAACGAGCTGACACCGGCACGGCGCGGCCGGCCGTCGGGCTCCCATGGGGTCAACTTGTCGACGACCTTCACCGGCAGCGATCCCCACGGAATGTGCGGCGATGGGTTGTCGAAGTGCAGGCTCTGCGGCAGCAGACTGTTCTGTAGCGACAGCACGACCTTGATGAGGCCGGCTGCACCAGAAGCGGATTCGGTGTGACCGATGTTGGTCTTCACCGAGCCCATCAGCAGCGGGCGGTTGGCCTCGCGGGATGCGCCGTAGACGGCGCCGGCCGCCTGGACCTCGATCGGGTCGCCGAGCGGAGTACCCGTCCCGTGCGCCTCGAGGTAGTCGACGTCGCCGCCGGACAGTCCCGCCCGGGCCAGGGCCGTCGCGATAAGGCGCTGCTGCGCACCACCATTCGGGACGGTCAGACCGCTGGACGCACCGTCCTGGTTGACGGCGGTGCCGGGGATCACCGCGGCGATCCGGTCGCCGTCGCGCTCGGCGTCGCTGAGTCGCTTGAGCACCAGGACGCCGCAGCCCTCACTGCGGACGTAGCCGTCGGCCGACGCGTCGAAGGTCTTGCACTGCCCGACCGGCGACAGCATCCGCGCGCGGGACGCGGCGACCACCGTCACCGGGCTCAGCAGGACGTTGACCCCACCGGCGACCGCGAGATCGCAGTCGCCGGAGTGCAATGCCTGCACGGCCTGGTGGACAGCCACCAGCGACGAGCTGCAGGCGGTGTCGACCGCGACGGCCGGCCCTTCGAATCCGAGGGCGAAGGCAACCCGGCCGGAGATAGCGTTGAGTGCGTTCCCGGTGATGAAGTACGGCTCGATCTTGTCGATCGACTCAGCGGACAGCAGGTGGGCGTATTCGTTGGCGGCCACACCGGCGAAGATGCCGGTTCGGCTGCCGCGCAACGCCGCCGGCGCATAGCCGGCCCGCTCGAGGCCTTCCCACACTGTTTCGAGCATCAGGCGTTGCTGCGGCTCGATCCAGACCGCCTCACGCGGCGAGATGCCGAAGAACTCGGGATCGAATCCGTCGATACCCTCCAGGAATCCGCCGAAACGGGTGTAGGTCTTGCCCGCAACGTCAGGGTCCGGGTCGTAGAACTCGTCGATGTCGAAGCGATCCTCGGGCACTTCCCGGATCGCGTTGAGGCCGCCGGACAACAGCTCCCAGAACGCTTCAGGGTTCGGGGCGCCCGGGAAACGGCACGACACGGCGACGATCGCGATCGGCTCGTCGGAGCGTGTCACCGTGGTGGCGACCGCCGGGCCGGACTTCTGCTCGGTCAACGCAAGCACATCGCTGAGCAGGTAATCCACCGTGTCCGAGAGTCGCGGGTGGTCCATCGCCAGCGTGGCCGGAATCTCCTTGCCCACGTTCTGCTCGATACGACGGCGCAGTTCGACGGCCATCAGTGAATCCATGCCGAGGTCGAAGAAGCCGGCGTCCTCCCGGATTTCGGACGGGTCGACCCGGGTCACGTCGGCCACCGCATCGCGCAGGAAGTCCGACATCAGCTTGCGGCGTTGCTGCACAGGCGCATTGGTGAGCCGCTCGACCAGTTCGGTCTTGCCGGACGCGGTCGTGATTACCGGCACTGCGCTGGGCACCTCGCGCTCCAACTCGGCGAGGAACGCCCGCCGGCCAGCATTCTGGTACAGCGGAAGGAACTTCGCCCAGTCGATCCGGGCCACCACACCCGATGCTGCGCCCTGCTCGCCGGACAGCGCGATCAGGTCGGCCAGGCCCGCGAGCGCGTCGGACGGCGACAAGGTCTTGATGCCACGCTTGGCCAGCTTGGCCCGCGCGTCGGCGTCGGCCATGCCCGCCGACCACGGGCCGAAGTTCGCGCTCACGCCCGCGATGCCCTGCTCACGCAGGCGCCAGGTCAGCCCGTCGAGGAAGGCGTTGGCCGCGCCGTACGCGGTCTGGCCGTATCCGCCCCACACCGACGCGATCGACGAGGTGGTGACGAAGAAGTCCGGCTTCAGGTCGACAGCTGCTTGACTCAAATGCCAAGCACCCCAGACTTTTCCGGCAAATACGCGGTCGATCTCGGCGTCGGTGAGCTCGGCCAGCGGAGTCGTGTCGATTTCACCGGCGGCGTGCACGATTCCGGCCAGCGCCGGCAGATCGGCCTTGATGGTGGACAGCAACCGCGCGACGTCATCCGCGTCCGCTACGTCAGCGGTCACGACACGGATGTCGCTGCCGTGCTGCTCGCTCAGCGCGTCGATACGCTTCTGCGCGACCTCGGTCGGCGCGCGGCGGCTTGTCAGCACCAGGTGCTTGGCACCATTGGCGGCCAGGTAGCCGGCGATTTCCAGGCCGATGGAGCCGAGTCCACCGGTCACCAAATACGTTGCTTCGTCACGTAATACCAGCGGTGCGGCGCTCGGCTTCCCCTCGCGCCGGACCAGCCGTGGCACGTAGACGTCCTGGCCGCGAACCGCGAGCTGGTCCTCGACGCGCGGTTCGGTCGCGGCCTGGTTGATCACCCGCGACCACTCGTCTGCGGTGCCTTCGGCCAGGTCGGCCAGTCCACCCCACAGGTGCGGCAACTCCAGAGATGCGGCACGGCCGAATCCCCACAGCGCCGTCTGCTCGGGCGACACCGTGTCGGTGTCGGTAACACGTTGCGCGCCACGGGTGATCACCCAGATCGGGACCCGCAGCTCGGCAGCCGCGGCGGCGCGGAAGAGCCGCCGGGTACCGCCCAGGACCCGCTGCTGCACCCGCGACAGCGAACCCTGCGACGGCACGGTGTCGGATTCGATCGCCGAGAAATCGATGATGCGCAGGGCCGCCGACTCCTCAGCCGCCGCCCGCAAGGCCGCGGTGAGCTCCTGCTCGTCGGAGTCCGAGGCGGGCAAGCCGATGATCCGGTGCTTCTGACCACTCTCGGTCAGCGCCTCGATCAGCGGCGCCACCGCGTCGCCGTTCTCGCCGATCAGCAGCCAGGTGGCCGACTCGGCCGGGCCGGATGCCGCCGCGCTGATCTTGTCCCATCGGAACTGGTAACGCGCATCGCTGATCGACTTGGTCTTGCGCTGTTGATTATGTTGCGCCGCAAGCTTTGTCAGCACACTGAGAGTTTGGCCGTCATCGCCGGTGCCGCCGAGCAAGGCGGCGAGCTCCTCGATCTTGCCGTCTTCAAGGAGCCGAACGGTTTCGCTGCTGGTGCCCATGTGCGAATTCGGGTGGGGCAACTCGCGGTTTTCCCGGTACCAGTACTGCCGGTGCTGGAACGGATAGGTGGGCAGATCGAGCTTGCGGGCCGAACCCTGCAGCACGGTGCCGAAATCGGGCTGAGCGCCGAGCGCGTAGGCGTCGGCAAGGGCCTCGATGATCTGGCGGTGGTCGGCGGTGTTCTTCCGCAGCGAGGCGATCGCCCGGGGCGAGGTGGCCGGGTCTGGCCAGGCGCGCAGGGCCGCGGCCGTGAGGACCGGCTGCGGGCCGATCTCCAGCAGCACCTTGCAGCTCAGGTCGGACAGCGTGTGCACGCTCTTGGCGAACTCGACCGGCTGACGCGCGTGGCGGCGCCAGTAGTTGCCGTCCAGCTTCTGGCTGCGGCCGATCACGGCGCCGGTGCGGTTGTCGATCAGAATCCGTTGCGGCGAAGCATATTTGAAGCCGTCCGCGAACTTCTCGAACTCGTCGAGGATCGGGTCCAGCAGTGCTGAGTGGAATGCGTGGCTGGTCTCCAGCCAATCGCATCGCACGCCGTCGGACGTCAGCGCGGAAACGGCCTTGTCCAGATCGCCTGCGGGCCCCGACAATACGGTGTTCGCACCGTTGTAGGCGGCGACGGACAGACTTGGGTACTGGTCGGTCAAGGCCTCGACCCGTTCGGCGGCCGCGAACACGGCGACCATCCGTCCGCCCGTGGGCAGGCTGCCGAACAGGCGGCCGCGCTCGGCCATCAGCTTTGCGCCGTCCTCCAGGCTGAACACGCCGGCCACGCAGGCCGCCGAATACTGGCCGACGCTGTGACCCAACACGACGGCCGGCTCGAAGCCCCAGTACTGCCAGAGCCGGGCCAGACCCATCTCCACGGCGAACAGCGCCGGCTGAGCGTAGGTGGTCTGCCGCAGGGTGTCTTCGGCCTTCGGGTCATCGACGTCGAAAATGACGTCCAGTAACGGCTTTTCGAGCACATCGGCGACTGCGGCAGCGCAGCGGTCCAACGTCTCGGCGAACACCGGCTCGGTGTCGTACAGCTCGCGCGCCATGCCGGGGTACTGGCTGCCCTGGCCGGTGAACAGCCATGCCGTCTTTGGTGTGTCGTCGGAGACGCCGCGCACCAGGCCGGGCGCCGGCCGGTCGTCGGCGAGCGCGCCGAGCAGCTCGCTGGCGGACTCGCGGGAGTTGACCACGAGCGCGGCACGGTGCTCGAAGTGCGCCCGTCCCACACCTGTTGTCAGGCACACGTCGGCCAGGGTGGCTTCCGGATTCTGGTTCAGCCAGCTGCGGTACTGGTCCGCGATCTGGACCAGCGCGTCGGGTGTGCGCGCCGAGATCGGCAGGATGCTGAACCGCTTCTCCGCGCCCCGGTCGGTCGGAACGTCGGCATCGACGATCTGGGTCTGCTGTGCGGGCGCTTCCTCGAGGATGACGTGCGCGTTGGTGCCGGCAAACCCGAACGAGCTGATGCCGGCGATGCGCGGCCTGCCGCTGCGCTCCCACGGGGTGGCCTCCGTGACCACTTCCAGCGCGAGCCGATCCCACGGGATGTGCGGCGACGGGTTTTCGAAGTGCAGGTGCGGCGGCAGCAGCTCGTTTTCTAGCGACAGGATGACCTTGATAACACCGGCAATGCCGGCGGCGGCCTCCAGGTGGCCGATGTTGGTCTTGGCCGAGCCGATCAGCAGCCGGTCGCCGTCCTTGCGGCCCTCGCCGAGCACCGCGCCCGCGGCCTGAGCCTCGATCGGGTCGCCCAGAGATGTACCGGTTCCGTGCGCCTCGAGGTAGTCGATATCGGTCGCCGTCAAGCCGGCCCGCCGTAGCGCCTTAGAGATAACCCGTTGCTGCGCAACCCCGTTCGGTACGGTCAAGCCGCCCGAGGCGCCGTCCTGGTTGATCGCGCTGCCGCGGATGACGGCGCGGATGTGGTCGCCGTCATTGATCGCGTCTTCGAGTCGCTTGATGACAATGACGCCGCAACCCTCGCCGCGGACGTAGCCGTCGGCGGCCGCGTCGAACGTCTTGCACCGGCCATCGGGCGCCAGCATGTGTGCACTGGAGAAGGTGATCATCGTCGCCGGTGTCAGCAGGACGTTCGCCCCACCGGCCAACGCCATGTCGCATTCCTCGAGCTGCAGCGCCTGGCAGGCATTGTGGATCGCGACCAGCGACGAGCTGCAGGCGGTGTCGACCGCGACCGACGGGCCCTGCAGTCCGAGCCGGAAGCTGATCCGGCCGGCCGCCGCGGCGTTCGACGTCCCGATCGCCATGTAGGCCTCGATCTCGGGGAACGTCAGCTCTCCCGATGCCATGCCGAGGTAGTCGTGCGTGGCCAGACCGACGAACACACCGGTGTTGCTTCCCGCCAACGATGTTGGTGCGGTTCCGGAATGCTCGACCGCCTGCCAGGCAGTCTCGAGCAGCAGCCGGTGCTGTGGGTCCATCAGCCTGGTTTCGCGGACCGACATGCCGAAGAACGGCGCGTCGAAGCCGGTCACGTCATCGACGAAGCCGGCCCGGCGGGTCGCGACCTTGCCCGGTGTATCCGGGTCCGGGTCGAAGAAGTCATCGACGTCCCACCGGTCCGCGGGCACCTCGGAAATCGCGTCCCGACCTTCGCGCAGCACATCCCAGAACTCAGCTGCGTCTGCCGCCCCGGGGAAACGCGCCGCGTATCCGACGATCGCAAAACTGGATGCCGGCTGTTGGCTTTCGGATGCCATGCGTTGTCCTTCAATTTGGGGACTGGGAGAGATTCGGTCGCCGCGTTCGGCCCGGATGCGCAAAGGATTGCTGCCGAGGCCGAGTATTGCAAGTACGGCTCCGGCAACGTTGCCGGACACGCGCTCCATCCTCCAGGGTATGGCTTACATCACCCCGATGCATGGCGCGTGGTTCTATGTCAATAGGCGTACTCATTGACATTATCGGACCAGTACGGGCGCCTGTACGCCCTGGCGACAGCGGGCGACAGTCACAGCCGGGCCGACTATCTTGAGACTCGCCGCGGGCAGCAGCGGTCGGCCCGGAGCCGTTCAACTGAGGAGGACATTCTTTTGCGCATCGGGCAAATCACGGTCGGCTCATTGCGTGAGTGGACGCTGACCCCGGGCACTGTCATTTCATGGCATCCGAAGGCGGCATCGGTCGATAAGGCGCGGCAAGCTCCGGTCAGTTCGGTACCGGTGAGCTACATGCAGGGCCAGCACCTACGTAATTACTACGAGCGCCATGCCGCCGGGCTGAATTTCTCCCGTCAGATCATCGGCAGCTGTGACGCGCCGGGCGTCTGCGACATCGACGCGATGGACCAGGGCCTCAATACATATTTGCGTCGGCACGACACCTTCCGCAGTTGGTTCGAGCGCGCCGACGGCGGCGAATTCATCAGGCACGAGATCGCCGATCCGGATGACATCGAGTTCGAGCCGATCAATTACGGCCACATGACCGTCGAGCAGATCCACGAGCACGTGACCGGAATTCCGAATCCGCTGGAGTGGGGCTGCTGGACGTTCGGCGTGGTGCAGCGCGAGGACAAGTTCACCTTCTTCGTCGCGATGGACCACGTGCACGGTGACGCAACCCTGATCGGCACCACGATGATGGAAGCCAACGGCATGTACCAGGCGCTGAGTGCCGGCGGCGAGGCCCTCCAGTTGCCCGATGCCGGTAGCTTCAACGACTTCTGCGTCCGGGAGCGCGAGCACACCTCGCAGCTGACCGTGGATTCACCGGGCGTGCAGACGTGGATCGACTTCGCCGAGAACTGCGACGGCTCGTTTCCCGAATTCCCGCTTCCGCTGGGCAGCCCGCAGGACTCGTCCAAGAGCGACATGACCGACGAACTGTTGTTGGACCCAGACCAGACAGAGCGATTCGATGCTGCCTGCGCGGGGGCCGGCGCGCGGTTCGTCGGGGGCCTGTTCGCCTGCCTCGCCTTGGTCGAGCATGAATTCACCGGCGCGGTCACCTATTACGGCCTCACCCCGAGGGACTCCCGCACCGGCGCGGACAACTTCATGACCCAGGGGTGGTTCACCGGGCTGATCCCGATCACCGTGCCCATCGCCGCGACCTCATTCAACGAGGCGGCATACTCGGCCCAGACGTCATTCGACTCGGGGCTGGACATGGCTCGGGTGCCGTATTACCGCGTGCTCGAGTTAGCGCCGTGGCTGAAGTGGCCGCAGCCGAACTTCCCGGTGACGAACTTCCTGCATGGCGGGGCGGCTCCGCTGAACGCTATTCTCGCCGCGGGTGACTTGGGCCTCGCGGAGAACATCGGCATCTACCCCGACGGACGTTTTTCGTACCAGCTGACGATCTACATCTTCCGGTACAAAGAGGGCACCGTGATGGCGATCATGCACCCGGACAACCCGGTGGCCCAGAAGTCGGCAACCCGCTACATGGAGGCGATGCGATCCGTGTGCGCGCGAGTCGCCGACAGCGGGCACTGGGGACGCGTCGCCTGACGTGGGCCAGTTCGATGGCTGAGGCTCGTCCGGAGTGCGAAAACAATCGATGGGCACGGTACGAGATGGCGCGACATGACACATCGTCGGCGAGCGTCGCCGACGGGCGCGGACAACTGCGCCGACCGGGGGGACGATCTGTATGCGACGGCTAGCCGATTTCGTGGTGCGATGGCCCTGGTTGGTGATCGGGGTCTGGATCGCAATCGCGGTGGCTCTGCCGCTCTCGTTCCCGTCGCTGAACGAGATGTCGGAAAAGCATCCGCTGGCGATCCTGCCCAGTGACGCGCCGTCGAACGTCACCGCGCGGAAGATGACCGAGGCCTTCCACGAAGCGGGCTCCGAAGACCTGCTGCTGGTTGTCCTGACCGACGACAAGGGCCTCAGCGAACCCGACGAGACCGTCTACCGAAATCTGGCGGACACGCTGCGCAAAGACACCAAAAACGTCGTCATGCTGCAGGACTTCATCAGCACGCCGCCGCTGAAGTCGATCGTCACCAGCAAAGACAACAAGGCCTGGGTGCTGCCGGTCGGTGTCGCGGGCGAACTGGGCACGCCCAGGTCCTACGAGGCGTTCAAGCAGATCACCAGCGTCGTCAACCATGCCGTCGCCGGCACCTCGCTGAAGGCCAATCTCACCGGCCCCGCCGGCACGGTCGCTGACCTCACCCTCGCGGGCCAGCAGGACAGGATGCCGATCGAGCTGGCCATCGGTGTGCTGGTGCTGCTCGTGCTGCTGATCGTCTATCGCAGCGCGATCACGATGATGTTGCCGCTGATCACCATCGCGTTGTCGCTCATGATCGCGCAGGCGATGGTGGCCGCCTATTCCTTCCTGACGAGCGCCGGCGTCTCGAATCAGTCGATCGTCTTCTTGAGCGCGATCATGGCCGGCGCCGGAACGGACTACGCGGTCTTCCTGATCAGCCGCTATCACGACTATCTACGGCTGGGCGAAAACCACGAGGCGGCGCTCAAGAAGGCACTGGTCTCGATTGGCAAGGTGATCACGGCATCGGCCAGCACGGTCGGCATCACGTTCCTGGTGATCAGCTTCGCCCAGATGGGTGTCTTCCAAACCGTCGGCATCGCATCGGCGATCGGCATCGGCGTGGCGTTCCTGGCCGCGGTGACATTACTGCCGTCCATCGTGGCTATCGCCGGTCCGCGCGGGTGGGTCAAGCCGCGGCGTGAGCTGACGGCTCGGTTCTGGCGACGCTCGGGCATCCGCATCGTGCGCCGACCCCGGCTGCATCTGGTTGCCAGCCTGCTGGTGCTGATCGCGCTCGGCAGTTGCGCGACGTTGGTCCACTACAACTACGACGACCGCAAAGCGCTGAAAGCGTCGGCGCCGAGTTCGGCCGGGTACACCGCGCTGGATCGCCACTTCCCCGTCAACCAGTCGATTCCGGAATACATCTTCATCCAGTCGCCGCGTGACCTGCGCAACCCGCAGGCGCTCGCTGACCTGGAGCAGATGGCGGACCGGATCAGTCAACTGCCCAACGTCGCGGCGATCAGCGGCATCACCCGTCCCACCGGCAATGTGCCCGAACAGTTCCGGGCCACCTATCAGGCAGGAGCGATCGGCAGCTTCCTGGCCGGCGGGTCGACCCTGATCAACGACCACACCAACGACCTCAACCAGCTGTCCGAGGGATCCGTCACGCTGGCCGACAAGCTCGACCAAGTGCGCGGCCAGGTCATGGAACTCGCCGGCAGCGTCCAGGAGCTGGAGAGCACCTTCAAATCGACGAAAGACCAGTACAGCGGCGAGACGCTGGTCCACGAAGTCGACCTCGCGGCCCAGCTGGTCGACCACGTCAACTCCCTCACCAACAAGCTGGGGATCACCTACAACGGCGCCAAGGACTTCTTCATGTGGGTCGGGCCGGTGGCGACGGCCTTGCGGGGCAACCCGACCTGTGACCTCGACGAGTCGTGCAGCAACACGCGCAACGTGTTCGAGGAACTGCTCGCGAGCCGCGACCAAGGAGACGTCGACGCGATCAATGACCTCGCGCAACAGATGCAGGATTACCCGGACAAAAAGGAGCTCAAGGCGTCAACCGACCGGATGCGCGCCGCGATCTCAAAGCTCTCCGGGGTACTGAAAACGCTGGGCATGGACCAGCCCGGCGGCTTGCAGGCCAACCTGGACCAGCTCCAGGGCGGCGCCGACCAGTTCGCCGGTGGCAGCCGCCAGATCGCCGACGCGGTCAACCAGCTCGTCGACCAGGTCAAGCAGTTGGGCGCCGGACTGAGCGAGTCGGCCACCTTCCTGCTGTCGCTGAAGAAGGACGCGGCGCAGCCGGCGATGGCCGGGTTCAACATCCCGGCGCAGTTGCTGCGCCTGCCGGAATTCCAGGATGCCGCCAAGGTGTTCATCTCAGCTGACGGTCACTCGGTGCGCTACCTGGCGCAGACGAAGCTCAACCCATTCAGCACTCAGGCCATGGACCAGGTCAACCAGATCCTGTCGACCGCGAAGGGCGCCCAACCGAACACCACGTTGTCCGACGCCAAGATCTCGATGGCGGGCTACACCGTCGGCCTCAAGGACACCCGCGACTATTACAACCACGACATTCGCTTCATCATCGCGACGACGCTGCTGGTGGTGCTGCTGACCTTGATCGTGCTGTTGCGCGCGATCGTTGCGCCGCTCTACCTGGTCGCATCGGTCGTCGTGTCGTACCTGTCGGCGGTTGGCATCGGCGCCGTGGTCTTCCAGTTCATCCTCGGCCAACCGTTGCACTGGAGCGTGCCGCCGCTGGCCTTCGTGGTGCTGGTCGCGGTGGGCGCCGACTACAACATGCTGTTGGTCTCCCGGATGCGTGACGAGTCGCCGCACAGCCTGCGCTACGGCATCATCCGCACGCTGAGTTCGACTGGCGGTGTGATCACTGCGGCAGGCCTGATTTTCGCGGCGTCGATGGCCGGCTTGTTGTTCTCCAGCATCGGCACGGTGGTGCAGGGCGGGTTCGTGATCGGGGTGGGCATCCTGCTCGACACCTTCCTGGTCCGCACAATCACCGTCCCCGCCATTGCCGCGCTGATGGGGCAGGCGAACTGGTGGCCCTCGCGCCTTGGCACGCGGCGGTCGGCAGGCGTAGGCGCACAGCCGCAAGCGAGTTAGCGCACACCCGTCATGTATGTGAAACTACGAGAAGAACCCGAAGGTCAGGGGTAGCGATGAAGAAACTACTCGCAGGAGTATCGGCGCTGGTAACCGTCGGCGCCACAGTATGTTTCGGCGTCGGGACCGCGTCGGCCGACGGCCCGGAGGTCAGCGGACCGCCGTCACCCGGCGCCCCGGGCGATCAAACCGCGTACGCCCTCGGCGGCGCCCACGTGCTGGGCGTGCCCTACGACAACTACATCCGTATGGAGGGCGCGGAGTGGTTCCCCGGCCAGCGGCGCCAGATCGTCCGCTACCCGGCGGGCCAGGTGCAGGGTCACGTGCTGGCCAATCTCTTCCCGGGCCTGAAGTCCGACATCGACAAAATCGACAAGCAGTTCCCGGGCGTCGGCCTCGACGGCCCCACCGTCGGCTACTCGGTCGACGTCGGCGTCGACAACCTCGACAACGCGATCCGCACCACCGGCCGGCCCGGCACAGCGATCGGTCTGTCCGAAGGCGGGTTCGTGGTCGACGGCGAGCAGTCGCGACTGGCAGACGCCCCGGACGCTCCCCCGCCGAACACGCTCAACTTCGCCACGTTCGGCGATCCGATCGGGCGTCACGCCTGGGGCCAGAGCTACCTCAGGGCCACTTTCCCGGTCGGCAGCGTCGTCCCGGCGCTGGACTACACCATGCCTCCGGAGTACGTGAGCCAGTACGACACCAACCGTTTCGTCGCAGCCTACGACTCAATCGCGGATTTTCCGGACCGCCCGGACAACATGTTCGCTCTCGCCAACACACTGATGGGCCTGGCCACCGGACACACCGCGGTGGCATTCACCAACGCGAGCATGGTGCCGCCCGGCAACATCCGGACAACCATCAACGCGCGGGGCGCCAAAGACACCACGATCATGGTCCCGCAGCAACACCTTCCGCTGGTCATGCCGCTGAAATACATCGGGATCCCGGAGGACACGCTGAACAAGCTCGACGCGATACTCATCCCTCGCGTCAATGCGGGTTACATTAGAAACGATGATCCGGCGACGGCGCCGGTTCAGGTGGACCCAGTGCACGGTTTCGACCCGGCAGTGGTCACCGCCCCGACGAATCAAGCCACGTTCGGTGGCGGTGCCGACCCACTATCGCAGGCGATCAGCGGTGCCATGTCTGTGCTCGAGCACGGCGCAAGCCAATCGGCGAACTAACCACCGGATATGAAACTTTAATTTGAAAAGAAGTGGCAGACGAAACCTATGTCTCAGTCAACGATTCTTTCGATGTTGCACGGTCGCGCGAGTCTGCGACCCAACGACGTCGCATTTACTTTCACGGACTACGAGAAAGATTATGCAGGCGTCGCCGAGACACTGACCTGGTCGCAGCTGTCGCGGCAGACGATGAATGTGGCCCGCGAAATCCGCGCCCACGGATCCGTCGGCGATCGGGCCGTCATTCTTGCCCCGCAGGGTTTGGACTACATCCGCGCGTTCCTGGGCGCGATGCAGGCCGGCCTGATCGCGGTACCGCTGCCGCTGCCCCACCGCGGCTCGAACTACGAGCGAGTGGGCGCCGTGTTCGCCGATACCACCCCCTCGGTGGTCCTCACCACCTCCTCGGCGGCCGAAGACGTCGGCGACTACGTCGACCAGTCGCGGATGGACACCGCGCCCAAAATCGTCTCGATCGACTCGCTGAACCTGGACGCCGAGGGCGGGCCGAGTCTCGCCGCGGCCGAACTGCCCAACATCGCGTATCTGCAGTACAGCTCGGGATCGACGCGTACGCCGACCGGCGTGATGATGTCGCACCGCAACCTCACGGTTAACTTCGAGCAGCTCATGCAAAGCTTCTTCGCGAACTCGAAGGTCCCGGCCAGCGCGACCATCGTGTCGTGGCTGCCGTTTTACCACGACATGGGCTTGGTGCTGGGCGTCTGCGCCCCGATCCTCGGTGGCTACCGCGCGGCTCTGACCAGCCCGGTCGGCTTCCTGGAGCGGCCGGCCCGATGGGTTCGCGCGCTGGCCGAGAACACTGACGCGTGGTCGTCGGCGCCCAACTTCGCCTTCGACCTGGCCGCCCGCAAGACGACCGATGCCGACCTCGCCGGACTCGATCTGGGCGGCGTGCTGGGCATCATCAGTGGAGCCGAGCGCGTCGAGCCGGCCACCCTGCAGCGCTTCGTCGACCGGTTCTCGCATTTCAATTTCAAAGACACCATGATGCGGCCGTCGTACGGCCTGGCCGAGGCCACCGTCTTCGTGACGACCGGCACCTGGCATGAAGACGATCCCGCCAGCCACTTCGACGTCGGCGAGCTGGGCATGGGACACGTCGAGCGGTGTGCGCCCGGCGGCGGATCCGCGCTGGTCAAGTACCAGGTGCCGAAGTCACCCGTGCTGCGGATCGTCGACAGCGAGACGCGACGGGAATGCCCGCCCAACGAGGTTGGCGAGATCTGGGTGCACGGCGAGAATATCGCCGAGGGCTACTGGAACAAGCCGCCGGAGGAGCAGGGCTGCTTCGGCGCCACGCTCGTCGACCCGTCGCCCGGCATCCCGGACGGCACCTGGCTGCGCACCGGTGACCTCGGCTTCATCCACGGGGGCGAGCTGTTCATCGTCGGCCGCATCAAAGACCTGCTGATCATCCGCGGGCGTAACCACTACCCCGAGGACATCGAGGCGACGGTCCAGCAGATCGCCCAGGGCCGGGTCGCGGCAATCTCGGTGCAGGTGGACAGTACCGAGCAGCTGGTCACCGTGATCGAGGTGAAGAAGAAGCGCGGAGAGGCCAGCGAGGATCTGGCAACGCGGCTCAGCGGGGTCAGAAACGACGTCACGTCGGCGATTTCGAATGCGCACGGCCTCAATGTCGGCGATGTTGTCCTGGTCCCGGCCGGTTCGATTCCGACCACGACGAGCGGAAAGATCCGGCGCGCGGCGTGCGTCGAGCAATATCGCCAGAAGCAGTTCGCGCGGCTGGACGCGTAGCCCTGTAGAGGGCCGCACCACCACAATTACGTCATGCTGGCGACAGTCCTGATAATGGCCCTTGCCGTCAGTGTCGAACCGTTTCGCATCGGAATGACGGTGCTGATGCTGAATCGGCCGCGGCCCGTCCAGCAGCTTCTCGCCTTTTTGTGTGGCGGCTTCGCCATGGGAACGTCGGTGGGGTTGATCGTCCTGTTCGTATTCCGGCGCATTCTGCTCGGTACGTCATTCGTCACGGTCCCCCGGGTTCAGCTCCTGGTCGGGCTGCTGTTCCTCGGCATCGCCGCGATCGTGGGTTTCGACATCTTCGGCCGCCTCGGTTCCGGGCCCAAGAAGTTGGCGAGCCCGGCCACCAGGCTGATGAAGGGTGACTCGCTCTCGGTCGCCGGAATCGCGGGCTTGAGCATCGCGCTGCCCTCGGTCGACTACCTGGCCGCCCTCGCCGTGATCCTCGCGTCCGGCGCGGCAGCGTTGACCCAGGTGGCCGCGCTGGTGGCCTTCAATGTGGTGGCCTTCGCGCTTGTGGAGATTCCGCTGCTGGCCTATCTGCTGGCACCCAAGCCGACCGCCCGGGCGGTGACCGCGCTGCACGACTGGATCAAGTCGCGGCCGCGTCGCGACGTGGCGATCGCCCTGGCCGTCATCGGCTGCGCGTTCCTCGCCGCAGGCGCCGTCGGCATCTGAGATCGCTTAAACGCGAAACTGATTCAGCCGCAGGATGATTCAGTCCGCTTTGACTTCGAACTTCTCGGCGATTTCCTGCCAGGCGCGAGCGTTCTTCCGAGCGATCTCGGCGAAGGTGCCCGAGCAGTGGATCGGAACGGCCTCAGAGAATTCGTTGCACGCGCTGATCGCCACCACGACCGTCGAGAGCAGCCGGAGCAGCGTCCGGCCGCGTTCCGACGACCGGACCGACGGGTCGTCGCGGAGTCGCTGGAGGAGGTCGCGGCCGCGGCCTTCGGGGACCATTCTCGAGACACGCGAGGCATCGCGCGCATTCGCCAGTGGCGGCACCGTGGCGCTGACCACCGAGGCGGCAGCCTGACTCAGCTTCTTCGCGAGGTTGTCCGGCAACGGGCTCTCACCCTTGTCGAGGCGCTGACGCACATCGCGCGCGGTCGTCACCGACACACCCGCTTTGCGCGCGATCTCGCGCAGCGAGGCCCGCGGGTTCGTCGACAGGAACTCGGCAGCACGACGCCGGCCGTGAGCCGGACTCACCGGACGCACCTTGCCATCACGCCCAAGCCTAGGGTTCAACTGGGAGATTTCCTCGGTTGTACAGTCACGCAATTTCCCGACCGTTTTGTTCGATACACCTGCGATCAACCCAATAGACCGATCCGACCAATGCGGGTAGGATGTCAAAACTCTTTGAGCGGCGGCTTTGCGCTCCGCCAGAGTCAGCGGCAAACCGTGCGTGACATTCAAATGCACCGCTAACGCAAATGCCTCCGCATCATTGCCTTCGAATAGCCGGGCCGCGATTGTGCTGTGCCCACGGAGCTCGGTCGCGCGCAGTCGGTGCACCCCGTCGATCACCCGCATCGAGCCGCGATGGATAACGATCGGCGGCAGCGGTAGCGGAGACTGCGCCAGCACCTGGATGTGGCTCTCGTTGGCCTTGTTCTTGCGAGGGGTGTACGAGTTACGGATCGACGCCACCGGAATGTTCTGCACCGGCAGTAGGCTTCCGCGCCGCACCCACTCCTCCACGGCGACCGCCGACAGTGGGTCGAGCTGGCCGTAACCGGGCAGCGAAGCGTGCGTCATGTCCGCCTCGCCGATGATCCGTGCGCTGATCTCATGTAATTGCGCCATCGTTGGAAAGCCTCGAGCTATCTTCTCGGACGTCTTTCACGACAAGTTTGCTGCGTGCCCATGCGGTCAGACCCCTCTCGGCGGTTCGAACAACTTACGCGGGCGTAGGTTACTCCAGAGTAAGTAAACGGTTGGTCACTTGTCAACTTGCTAGGTCAATTTCGGTACCGGCGGTCCGCCCTTCACCCACCCGACCGTTCGGTTGGCTCGATCGGTTGCGCCAGTACGGATTTCGGCCCGAATTCAACGCTTGTTTAATGTAAATAACCACGTCCGGTCGACTTTGACGGTTGTCCAGAGTTCGTTGCTCGATTTCGCCCGCGGTCGCATTGGGCGTTCCGTGATGGTCCGATTGACGGACGCTGGTCGGTAGGCAGCCGAGAAATTATCAGGGACGGCAAAATTAACTCTGGTTAAGAGCCGCCCCGCTCGGGGGCAGGTCAGCGGGGTGAACATAATGAGTTGAGTCACCATCCGCAAAGGAGCCCCGATGAGCGCGACACAGGCAGACCATCCGCTTCGCGTGATCCAGTGGACAACCGGAAATATCGGGCGGCGGTCGCTCCACGCGATCATCGGCCGGCCCGACATGGAACTGGTCGGCGTCTACGCCCACGGGCAGGACAAGGTGGGAGTAGACGCGGCCGAGCTGTCAGGTTGGCCTGAGCCGACCGGCGTCACCGCCACCAACGACATCGACGCGCTGCTGGCACTTCACCCCGACGCCTGTTGCTACAACCCGCTGTGGCCCAGCGTCGACGAACTGGTTCGACTGCTCGAGTCCGGTGTCAACGTGTGCACGAGCGCGGCGTGGATCACCGGCGGCAAGCAGACGCCGCAGGATCGGCAGCGAATCCTCGACGCCTGCGAAGCCGGCCGCTCGACGATCTTCGGTAGCGGCGCACATCCGGGAATGACGAACCTGGTCGCGATGGCGCTCAGCGGGTCGTGCGAGCGCGTCGACGAAATCCGCATCACCGAGTCGGTGGACTGCTCTACCTACGAGTCCGCGGAGACCCAGACCGCGATGGGCTTCTCACAGGACCCGGAGACGCCGGGCCTGGCCGAGAATGTGCGCCGCGAGAGCGAGGTCTTTGCCGAGTCGGCCGCGATGATGGCCGACGCGATCGGCGCCAAGCTGGACAAGATGACATTCGATGTCACCTTCACCGCGGCGACCGGCGATTCCGACCTTGGCTTCATGAAGATTCCGGCCGGCACCGTCGGCAGCGTGTTCGGCTACCACCGCGGCTGGGTGGGCGATCACAACGTGGTCAGCGTCGGATTCAACTGGACGATGGGCAACCACGTGACGCCGCCCAAGCCCCTCGAGCACGGCCACGTCATCCAGGTGTTCGGCGTGCCCAACATGCGCACGGTGGTGCACTGCCTGCCGCCGAAGGACTGGACTGAGCCGGGATTCATGGGGCTGGGCATGATCTACACCGCGATGCCGGTGACCAATGCGGTGCCGGCGGTGGTCGCGGCCAAGCCCGGAATCGTCACGCTGGCCGACCTTCCGCCTGTCACCGGCCGCGCCGCGCACTGACAAAATTCTTGGCACCCAAGCAGAACGCGGACGTGCCCTATCGTCTAGCATCGTTAGCCGAGCAAAGGTTTTAATCGGCATCGGTATAGGTGTCCGCTGAGGCCTGCTCGGCCGGCGGGAGGAGACCGAGTGAGGGCGATATCGGTGAGCGGTTTACTCAAACGGGGCTGGATACCACTGCTGCTGATTGTCGTGTTGTCGGTGTCCGTACTCGTCGTGACGCGACTTCACAAGGTATTCGCCTCGGAGGACCTCAATGCCAACTCGGGAGCCGGCATCAAGATCGTGCAATTCAATCCCAAGGTTGTGAAGTACGAAATCTTCGGAAACCCCGGGACGACGGCCAACATCAACTACTGGGACGCCGACGCCGACACCCATCAGGTCAACAACGCGCCGCTGCCGTGGACGTTCACGGTGTCGACGACCCTGCCCACGGTCAGCGCCAACATCATGGCGCAGACCGACGGTAGCTACATCGGCTGCCGCATCACCGTCGACGGTGAATTACGCGAGCATCAGAGCTCCGAGGGGCACAATGCTCAGGCCTTCTGCTTGGTGAAGTCCGCATGAGCCGCGCGGGCGACGATGCAGAGCGAAGCGATGCTGAGAAGCGGCGCATGACTGGCACAGCCGCAACTCAGCCCCCCGAGACCAAGAAACCGCACCGTCCGTACCTCCCCCACTTCATCCGCATCTTCTCGATCCCGATCATCATCGGCTGGGTTGTCGTCACCGTCATCGTGAACATGGTCGTCCCGACGCTGGAAGTGGTCGGCGAAGCGCACTCAGCCCCGATGGCGCCACTCGATGCGCCGTCGATGAAGGCGATGATGCTGATGGGGCACAACTTCCAGGAGTTCAACTCCAACAGCACGATCATGGTCGTCGTGGAAAGCCAACAGCCACTTGGCGATTCGGCCCACAAGTACTACGACGACATTGTCCGCAAGCTGCGCAAGGACACTAAGCACGTCCAGCACATTCAGGACTTCTGGGGCGACCGGTTCACCGCCGCCGGTGCGCAGAGCTCCGACGCCAAGGGCGCCTACGTGCAGGTCAACATCGCCGGCAATCAAGGCACCACCACGGCGAACAACTCGGTCGAAGCCGTGCGCAAGGTCGTCGACGAGGAGCCCGCACCCCCGGGCGTGAAGGCCTTCGTCACCGGTTCGGCCGCCCTGTCCGACGACATGCACGTGATCGGCAACGACAGCCTGGCCACCATCACGCTGTTCACCCTGGGCGCGATCGCGATCATGCTGTTGCTGGTCTACCGCTCGATTGTGACCACACTGATCCAGCTGTTCATGACCTTCGTAGCGCTGGCGTGCGCACGCGGAATCGTCGCCGTCCTTGCCTATAACGATGCGTTCGGCCTCACCACGTTCGCCGCGAACATTCTCACGATGCTGGCCATTGCCGCGGGAACCGACTACGGCATCTTCCTGGTCGGCCGATATCAAGAAGCCCGACATGCCGGCGAGGACCGGGAAGAGGCGTACTACACGACCTTCAAGGGTGTGGCGCCGGTCGTGCTGGGCTCGGGCCTGACTATCGCCGGCGCGACCTACTGCCTGAGCTTCTGCCGGCTGCCGTGGTTCGCCACGATGGGCGCGCCGGTGGCGATCGGCATGATCGTCGTCGTGGTAGCCGGCCTCACGTTAGGGCCGGCGCTGGTGTTCCTCGGCAGCCGCTTCGGGCTCTTCGAAAAGAAGAAGGGCAAATCCCAGGGCAAGCTCTGGCGGCGCGTAGGCACCGCCGTAGTTCGTTGGCCCGCACCGATTTTCGCGGTGAGCACCGCCGTTGTGCTGGTGGGCATGGTGGCGCTGCCCGGCTTCCGGCCGAGCTACAACGACCGGCACTACCTACCGGAGTCGGCGCCGTCCAACGTCGGATACGCCGCCGCCGACCGGCACTTCAGCGAAGCCCGGATGAACCCCGACCTGCTGTTGATCGAGGCCGATCACGATATGCGGAATACCTCCGACATGCTGGTGCTGGACAAGGTCGCGAAAAACGTGATCCGCACCGTCGGCATCGCGATGATCCAGGACATCACCCGGCCGCTGGGAATCCCCATCCAGCACAGCTCAATTCCGTTCCAGAACAGCATCCAGAGCCAGACCACGATGCAGAATATGAAGTTTCTGAAGGACCGGATGGGCGACATCCTGAAGATGGCCGACGAGATGCAGATCATGATCGACGTGACGACCCGTCAGGCAAAGGTCACCCACGACCTGGCCGACGCCGCCCGCGACAGCGCGACCACCACGCGAGAGACGTCGGAGATCACCGACACACTGCGCGACCACATCGCCGACTTCGAGGATTTCTACCGGCCGATCCGCAGCTACTTCTACTGGGAGAAGCACTGCTACGACATTCCGGTGTGCATCTCGTTCCGGTCGTTGTTCGACTCGATCGACGGCTTCGACCAGCTCGCGGAGAAGTTCCACCAGCTGTCCGGCGACATCGACCGGACCGCAACGGCCTCGCATGAGTTGGAGCAGCTGATCCCGATCATGCTGGAAACGCTGAAGACAACGCATGGTCTGACGCTGACCATGTACCAGACGTTCAAGGCGATGATCGACCAGATGGAGGCGATGAGTAACACCTCCATCGTGATGGGGCAGAGCTTCGACAAGTCGCAGAACGACGACTTCTTCTACCTGCCACCCGAGGCGTTTCAGAACCCGGAGTTCATCCGCGGTGTGAAGATGTTCTTCTCCCCCGACGGAAAGTCGGTGCGGTTCTTCATCACTCACCAGGGCGACCCGATGACACCGGAGGGGATCGCCCGGACCTCCGCAGAACGCCAAGCCGCGCAGGAAGGCATCAAGCAGTCGTCACTCTCCGAGGCGAAGATCTATCTCGGCGGCACCGCCGCAACATTCCGGGACATGGCCGACGGCGAGAAATACGACTTGATGATCGCCGTAGTGTCGGCACTGACGCTGATCTTCATGATCATGCTGCTGTTGACGCGAAGTGTGGTGGCGGCCTTGGTGATCGTAGGCACGGCTAGCAGTTCGATCGCCGCCTCGTTCGGTCTGTCGGTGCTGATCTGGCAGGACTTGTTCGGCATGAACATTCACTGGATCGTGTTGGCGCTGTCGGTGATCATCCTGTTGGCGGTCGGCTCCGACTACAACCTGCTGCTGGTCTCCCGGTTCAAGGAAGAGATCCATAACGGGCTCAAGACCGGCTACATCCGGTCGATGGCCGGGACCGGTTCGGTGGTCACCTCGGCGGGCCTGGTGTTCGCCTTCACTATGGCCGCGATGCTCGGCAGCGACCTGACCGTGCTGGGCCAGTTCGGCTCGACGGTCTGCATCGGTCTGCTGCTCGACACCCTGGTCGTGCGGACGCTGTTCATGCCGTCGCTGGCGACGCTGCTCGGCCGCTGGTTCTGGTGGCCGCTGGTGGTCCATCCGCGCGGCGACTATGGAAAGTCGAAGCCGAAAGCTGTTGCCGACGAGGCCAACACGGCGCCGCTGGCCGTGCAGAAGTCCTGATCGTTTAGTTGCTTGCCGCGTTCGCGGCGTCGCGGCTGCCGGCGAACTGCCCGCCGAGATAGATCGCCACCGCCGCAGGGGTTGGGTGGTCGAAGATCAGCGTGTGCGACAACGTCAGGCCCGTGACGGACTTGACGTGGTTGCGCAGCTCGACGGCGGTCAGCGAGTCGAATCCCAAGTCCCGGAATGGGGTTTCGGGGTCGATTTCCTCCGGGGCGGGGTGGCCCATCACCGCGGCGGCATGCGAGCACACCGTCTCCACGAGCAGGCGATGTTGATCGTCGGGGTCCAGCGCGCTTAGCCGTTCGGTCAATGCCAGCCGCGACTCGGTCGCGTCGACGACCTCCTCGGCCGGACGTCGCCGCTGGCGGCGTGCCAAGCCCGCGAACAGTGCCGGCAAGTCGCCACCCATCGCCCGGGCGTCCAGCGCCGCGCGATCGAATCGGGCGGTGACGACGACGGGCCGGCTCAACGCCAGCGCGGTATCGAACATCTCCAGCGCCTGCGCGGAGCTCATCGCTACCACGCCGTCGCGGTTGAGCCGGGCCAGATCCCGTCCGCTCAAATGCGCGGTCATCGCACTCGACTGCTCCCACAGTCCCCACACGAGCGACACCCCGGGCAGTCCCGCAGCGCGTCGGTGCGCGGCCAATCCGTCCAGGAAGGCGTTGGCTGCGGCGTAGTTTCCCTGGCCCGCTGCGCCCACCGTGCCGGCGATCGAGGAGCACAGCGCGAACATCGACAGCGGCAGATCACGGGTCAGCTCGTGCAAATTCCACGCCGCGTCGACCTTGGCCCGCAGGACGGTGTCGACCCGATCCGGTGTCAACGAGGTGACCACCGCGTCGTCGAGGACGCCGGCGGCGTGAATCACCCCGCGCAGCGGCGGGAATCGCCGGGCTAGCTGGGCCAGCATGCCTTCCACCGCGCTTCGGTCTGCAATGTCGCAAGCCAGTACCTGCACCTGCACGCCGGCCCGCGCCAGGTCGAGGGTCAGCTCCGCGGTCGACTCCGCCCGACCGCCGCGCCGACTGGCCAGCACGACATGCCGGACGCCGTAGGTCTTGACCACGTGGCGGGCCAACTCGGCGCCGGCCATCCCGGTGCCGCCGGTGATCAGCACCGTGCCTTCGGCCAGTTCGTCGGCCAGCGCCGACGGCATGGTCAGTGCGACCTTGCCGACATGACGGGCCTGGCTGATGAACCGGTAGGCCTCGGCGGCGCGACGCACATCCCAGGTGCGTACCGGCGGCCGCTGCAGGACCCGGCTGTCGAACAAACCCGTCAGCTCGTTCAGCATCTCCTGCAGGCGCACGGGGCCGGCCTCGATCAAGTCGAACGCCTGATACCGGACGGCCGCGTATTCCGCGGCGATCACCTGCGCGTCGCGAATGTCGGTCTTACCCATCTCGATGAAGCGTCCGCCGCGGACCAGCAGTCGAAGCGAGGCGTCGACGAACTCGTTCGCCAGCGAGTTGAGCACCACATCCACGCCGCGGCCGGCCGTGGCCGCAAGGATCTTCTCCTCGAACTCGAGGGTGCGGGAATCGGCGATGTGGTCGGCGCCAAAACCCATGGCGCGCAGCGTGTCCCACTTGCCGCGGCTGGCAGTAACGAACACCTCCGCACCCAGGTGCCTGGCCAGTTGCACCGCCGCCATGCCCACGCCACCGGTCGCGGCATGGATCAGCACCGCGTCGCCGGCACCTAGGCCGGCCAGATCCGCCAGCCCGTACAGGGCCGTCATGAACGCGACCGGCGCGCTGGCCGCCTCGGCGAAGGACCACCCCTGCGGCTTCTTGACCAGCAGTTGGCGGTCGACCACGGCCAGCGGACCCACCCCGTCGATCAGTCCCATCACGGCGTCGCCGACCGCGAGACCGGAGACCTCGGGACCGGTCTCGACAACCACCCCGGCGCCTTCGGCCCCCAGCACCGGCGCCTGGCCGGGATACATGCCCAGCGCGGCCAGCACGTCGCGGAAGTTCACCCCGGAAGCGGCCACCGCCACCCGCACCTGGCCTGCCTGCAGCGGTGCCTCTGCCTCCGGGCTGGGCCGAATCGCCAAGTCCTCGAACGTTCCACCGCCGGCCGCCAGCCGCCAGGCCTGCTGCTTCGCCGGCACAGCCAGCAGCGCCGGGGCAGCCGCCAGCCTCGCGGCGTAGACGGTTCCGGCGCGCACCAGCAGCTGAGTTTCGCCGGCGGCGGCGAGGGCCGCCGCGTCGACGTCCGCGTCCGTCTCCGCGTCGACCAACACGATGCGTCCCGGGTTCTCGGCCTGCGCCGCGCGTACCAGCCCGCACACGGCCGCGGCGGCCAGGTCGGCGATGTCCTCGTCGGGCAGCCCTACCGCGCCGTGAGTGATCACCACCAAGGTGCCGCTTTGGTCAGCGCCGAGCCAGCGCTGCAGCGCGGACAGCGCGGCGTGGGTGCTCGCGTGCACTGCATCCACCACGTCGCCGTCGGCGGGTCGGCACCGCCACACCACCACCTGATCGTCAATGCCGGCGCCGGCGCAGAAGTCTTCCCAGGACACCGCCGGGGGTGGCGCCGACCCGTTCGTGGCGACGGTCTTCGCCGAAAGCGGCGACCACACCACCTCCAGCGGGTCGCCGTCGCGGCGCCCGGCGGCCGCCGTCACGGCATTCAACTGGTCCATGGTCACCGGGCGGGTCGTCAGCGATCCCACCGTCAGCACCGGCGCCCCGGAAGCGTCCGTCACCTCCAGCGACATCGCGTCGTCGGCGAGGACAATCAGGCGGGCGCGCACTCGTCCGGCGCCGCCGGCGTGCAGCGAAACGTTCCGCCAGCAGAACGGCAAGCGTCGTGTCACCGGTTTCGGCGGCCAGACCCGCGGCGTGCAGGACAGCGTCCAACAGCGCGGGGTGGATGCCCAGCCCGTCGACCGCGACACCGGCATCGGCGGCGGCGACCGCCTCGGCGAAGACTTCCTGGCCGCGCCGCCACACCTTGTCCAGGCCCTGGAACGCCGGGCCGTACCGATGACCGCGCTCCGCGAACCGGGCATAGCCGTCGACGATGTCCACGCGCTCCGCCCCGGCCGGCGGCCACTCCGACAAGTCGGCGGACGGTTCGGCGGCGGCCACGCCGAGCGTGCCTTGCGCGTGCAGGACCCATTCCGCATCCGATTCCTCGCGGCGGGAATACACCGACACCGCGCGCGTGCCGGAGTCGCCGGCGGCCCCGACCACCACCTGCACCTGCGCGGCATTGCCCTGCTGCAGCACCAACGGGGTGGCCAGAATCAACTCGTCGATGCTTGCGCACCTGGCCTCGTCGGCGGCGCGGATGACCAGTTCGACGAAACCGGTCCCCGGAAACAGCACCACCCCGCCGATCTGGTGGTCGGCCAACCACGGCTGAGCGGCCAGCGACACCCGGCCCGTCAGTACCACTCCGCCGGAATCGGGTCGCTGGAGCACGGCGCCCAGCAGCGCGTGCCCGGCGCTTCCCATGCCCAGCCCGGCCGCATCAGCGGGCTCCGACAGGTCGCGCATCGACCAGAACCGCCGCCCCTGGAACGCGTAGGTGGGCAACTCCACCCGTCGTCCGCCCGAGCCGGCGAACACCGCCGCCCAGTCCACCCGGGCTCCGGTCGCACAGTGCCGGCCGGCCGCATTGAGTAGCGAGGCGACTTCGGGACGTCCTTTGGCCAGGACGGGGATCACCTCGGTCTGGCCGGGCAACAACGACTGCTCGATGGCCGCCGTCAGACCGCCGCCCGGGCCCACCTCGACAAAGTGCGTAGCGCCGCGCGCTTGCAGATGCCGCACGCTGTCGGCGAACCGTACCGGCTGGCGGATGTGAGTCACCCAGTACTGCGGCGACCCGAAACCCGCTCCGGCCAACTCGGCCGTGACATTCGAGACAAGCCCGATCTGCGGCTTTCGCACGTCGACACCGGCGGCGATTCGCTCGAAATCGGCCAGTATCGGCTCCATCAACGACGAATGGAATGCGTGCGACACGGCCAATTGACGGGTCCGGCAGCCCCGCTCGGCGAGCTGCTGCACGATCGCGCTCACTGCGGAATGTTCGCCCGAGAGCACCACCGACTCCGGCGCGTTGATCGCCGCGATCGCCACGCCGTCGCGCAGCAACGGCATGACGGCGTCCGCGCTGGCACTCACCGAGACCATGGCGCCGCCCGCCGCAAGACCCTGCATCAGCCGACCCCGCGCGGCGACCAGCAGCGCGGCATCGGCCAGCGTCAGGACCCCCGTCGCATGGGCCGCCGTCAGCTCGCCCACGGAGTGCCCCATCACGAAATCAGGACTCATGCCCCAGTTCCGCAACAGCGCGAACAGCGCTGCCTCAACGGCGAACAGCGCCGGTTGAGCGAACTCGGTGGTGTCGAGCAGAGCCTGGTCTTCGCCCCAGACGACGTCGCGCAGCGGCAGGCGCAGGTGCTTGTCCAACTCGCCGGCGACCGCGTCGAAGGCCTGGGCGAACACCGGCAGCTGCGCATACAGCTCGCGGCCCATCCCGATGGATTGCGCGCCCTGGCCGGGAAAGACCATCACCGTCTTACCGGCGGACCCGGCTCGGCCGACCGCCGTGCCCACGGCCGGCTCGTTGCGGGCGACCGCGCTCAGGCCCTCGATCAGCCCGGCGCGATCACCGGCGACGACCACTGCCCGGTGTTCGAACAGCGATCGCCGCGCCAACGACCAGCCCACATCCAGCGCGTCCAGCTGGGGGTCGGCATCGAGGCAGGCGAGCAGCCGATCCGCCTGCGCGGTCAGCGCCTCAGCCGATCGAGCCGACACGATCCACGGCAGCGCCGACATCACCGTCCGGCCGGAATCCCGGTGAACCACTGGGCCTTCGTCGGCCGACTCGGCGGGGGCTTGCTCCAAGATGACGTGAGCGTTGGTGCCGCTGATGCCGAACGACGACACACCCGCCCGGCGCGGACGGCCCTCAGACGGCCAGTCCCGGGTCTCCGTCAGCAGTTCCACCGACCCGCTCGACCAATCCACGTAGGGGGTCGGAGCGTCGACGTGCAGCGTCGGCGGCATCACGCCGTTGCGCATCGCCTGGACCATCTTGATCACCCCGGCCACCCCCGCGGCGGCCTGAGTGTGACCCATGTTCGATTTGATCGACCCAAGCCAAAGTGGCCGGCCCGCTGGGCGGTCGCGGCCGTAGGCGCTGAGCAGCGCCTGTGCCTCGATCGGGTCGCCGAGTTTGGTCCCCGTGCCGTGAGCCTCCACGACGTCGACATCGTTGGCGGTCAACCCCGCGCTGGCCAGCGCCGCCCGGATTACGCGCTGCTGCGACGGACCGTTGGGCGCGGTGAGCCCGTTCGAGGCGCCGTCCTGATTGATCGCGGTGCCGCGGACCACCGCCAACGGCGTGTGTCCCAGCCGCCTGGCGTCCGACAGTCGCTCGAGCACCAGCACCCCGACGCCCTCGCCCCAGCCGGTGCCGTCGGCTGACCCGGCGAACGACTTGCACCGCCCGTCCATGGCCAGACCCCGCTGCCGACTGAATCCCAGGAAGACACCCGGCGACGAGATGACCGTCACTCCACCGGCCAGCGCAAGGTCGGACTCCCCCGACCGCAGCGATTGCACCGCCCAGTGCATCGCCACCAACGACGACGAGCACGCGGTGTCCACCGACACCGCCGGTCCCTCCAGACCCAACACGTACGAAACCCGGCCGGAGGCGACACTCGCCGCCGAGCCGGTCAACCGGTAGCCCTCGAGCGCGTCGTCTGCCCAACTTCCGTAGCTCTGCCCGAAGATTCCGGTGAAAACTCCGGTCGCCGTGCCGCGCAACGACATCGGATCGATGCCCGCGTCCTCCAACGCCTCCCAGGTGACTTCCAATATCTGTCGCTGCTCGGGATTCATATCCAGAGCCTCGCTGGTGGCGATCCCGAAGAAGTTGGCGTCGAAATCCGTCATGCCGGCGACGAATCCGCCCGTCTGCGTATAGGTCTTGTGGGGTACATCGGGATCGGGGTCATACAACCCGTCTACGTCCCAGCCACGATTGGTCGGGAAGTCCGACATCACGTCCCGGCCCGCCGCGACGACATCCCACAGCCCGCGTGGGGAGTCGACGCCCGGATAGCGGCAACCCATTCCCACCACGACGATCGGCTCATCGGCACTCGCCGCGGATGGCAGCGCGACCGTGCCGGCCGATCCCGAAAGCTCCGTCTCCAGGTAGCGGGCCAGGCCGCTGACGGAGCCGTAGTCCCATCCGAGCGTGTCGGGTAGCCGCAGACCGGTTCCGGCCGCCAGCCGGTGCCGAAGCGCGACGGTCATCTGCGAGTCGAAGCCCAGCTCGGCGAAGGTCAGGTCCGGGTCGATCGACTGGGGACCCGATCGACCCAGGATTTTCGCCGTCTCCGCGGTCACGGTCTCCACCACCAGCCGGTGGCGCTCGTCCTGCAGGAGGGCCAGCCGCTCCTGCAGCGTCAGACCGCCCGGCGTCTCGACGATCGGAACACTCGCGGGCGGCTCGGGCACGGCGCCGGGGAGGTCCCAGATCGGGGTCACCGGGTTCTCCTCGCGCAGCGCGCTTCGCATCAGCTTGCCGGTGGAGGTCCGCGGTAGCCGGTCGACGACGGCAAATCTGTGCGGCACCTTGAACGCCGACAGGCGGGTGAGCAGTCGGCGGTGGAGGTCGTGAAACGTCGACGGCTGCAGCGTTGCGCCGCTCGCCGGCAGCAGAAACGCTTGCAACGCCCGCGCACCGGCGGACTCGGTCACCGAGACAACCGCGACTTCGGCAACGTTGTCGTCTTCGGCGATGAGCCGCTCGACCTCAATGGGGTTGACGTTGAGGCCACCCACGATTTCGATGTCGTCTGAGCGGCAGCTGTATGTGACCCATCCGTGGTCGTCGACGGACACCCGATCGCGTGTGTTGAGCCAGCCGCCTTCGGTGACGGATTCCTCGGGCCGGTTCCAGTAGGCGGCCGCAATCGACGGTCCGCGGACCCACAGGTCGCCCTCAACTCCCGGCTCGGCGGTGGCACCGTCCGGCGTCACGACTCGAATCTCGTACGGCGAAAGAACCTTTCCCAACGTGCCGGGACGCCATGCGTCGACGCTGTTCGACACGAACGTCTGGCCCACCTCGGTCGACCCGAGTCCATCGAGGATCGGAACATCGCCGAAGAACTTCGAGAGTCG
This sequence comes from uncultured Actinomycetota bacterium, assembly GCA_963822655.1. Taxonomy (GTDB): domain Bacteria; phylum Actinomycetota; class Actinomycetes; order Mycobacteriales; family Mycobacteriaceae; genus Mycobacterium. The sequence goes on along the minus strand of CAWGIJ010000004.1, from coordinate 239,427 downwards.
TTTGGACAGACCGACCCCGAGCGCCTCGCCCGCCGACACCACACAACGCACGGACCCGAACGAATCCGGCGAGCAATTCTCGATGACTCTGGCGAAGAACGTCGGCACCCCATAGAGCACGGACGGCGCTGACTTGGCCGCGAGCTCGGCAGCCATCTGCGCGCTCATCGGTGGCGCGCTGATGATCGCCGAGCCACCCGTCGCCAATGGAAACCAGACCGAATTGCCCAGGCCGTACGCGAAATGCATCCGCGCGGTGCTCAACGCGACGTCCTGGGCGGTCAGCTGCAGCGCCCCTCGGCACATCGCGTCGACATAGGCCCACATGTCGCGGTGCCGGTGGATGGCCGCTTTCGGCGGACCCGTCGTGCCGGAGGTGTAGGTGGCATAGGCGAACGCATCACCGCTGACCGGTTCGTAATCCGCCCGCTCACCGCGGCTCGCCTCGGACAACAGCTCGTCGGCCTCGACAACCGAGGTCCGCTGAAACCGGTCGCGTAGCGCGCCGGGTGCGACGACGAGAGCCGGCTCCGCGTCTGCTTCCTGATACGCATGGTCTTCGCGGTGAAGGTCCGGATTGCACAGAAACGCGACCAATCCTCGAGCGAGGCACGCGAGCAGCAGCATCACCAACTCCGGCGAATCCGGAAGGCACAACAAGACGCGGTCGCCTGCGGACAGGCCCCGGTCTGACAGCGCTTGCCCGAGCCGTGCGGCGGTGTCGTGGACTTCGGCGTGGGTCACCGCGTGCGGCGAGTGGTAAGCAGGCTTGTCCGCCCATCCGCCTTGTGACGCCCGGCCAGCCAGCAGTCTCGCTGCGTTCTCGTCCTGCATCAGCGGGTCGGCTCACGGGCAGGTTGGACGTCGGCAAACACCGGGTTCACCTTCAGCAAGCGTCGCGCGAGGGTCGGAGGAAGTATTCGGTGATGACGATGGCCGGTTGCCCGCCGGTGATGACGCGGTAACGACGGCCGACGATGCTCTGCTCTGGATGCTGATATCCGGCAGCCGCGAGCCAGGTCGGCGGTGGGCCGCTCCAGACCTCGGCGGCCTCCTTGAAAGATTCGAGGGAGCTGGCGGCCATGACCTCGCCGATTGGATGGTCGGTGTTCATCAACCTGGTCGCAATTGCGGGCGGTACCAGGTCAACGGCGACCAGCGACTCCGCCGCCACAAAAGCCTGCCCTGAACTGCGGCCCTTCAGGAAGACCCGGCGCTGAAGGACCCGGCCGTTAAGTTGCGGACCGGATGCGGGGACCCACGGCGAATCGCCGCGAAACTGCTGGTCAACGATGTCCACGACGATCTCTTCGTCCGCGACGATGCCAAGAATTCGGGTGAGAGTGCCGTTGCACGCGATGAGGATCCGCAGGTCGCGGTCGAGCCGCCGAATGTCGTCTTCCGGCAAAACGCACTCGGCCGCGTCGCGATCAGCCCAGTGCTCGAATCTGTCTGCGCGGTGGACGTCGGAGGTCATTGTGGAATATCCAAGTGTGCGGTTTCGCGCTGGAAGCATTGCGGCGCGCGCAGTGGGCGTCGCGACCTATCGGCGACGATACACAGTGCGCAACGAGGTTTCATCGGAGCGAGACCCGCAGCGCGCACTGGTGCTCGGTGATGTGCACTTCTGCGCTGGTAATTCGCATTGCCGCTAACCACCTCCTCCTGCCCCTGTGTGCGAGTCTCAGCAAAGTGTTGAGGCAAACCATACAGATCAGCGGCCAAATCAGCGCGCCCAGTTGAACACGTTCATAGGCTGGCGGCGCGCGACGAGCCGGTCATTCCGGGGCGCTCACCCGCGGGGCAGCATCATCGTCCAATTCCACGCACACACCGAGCGCGCCGGACCCGACGTGCAGTGCGAGTACCGGGCCCAATCCGGTGACGATCGGCGATGCGCAGGCGGGCAACCGATCCCGCAGCGCGTCGACCACCGTCTGCGCACCGTCCGGGTTGGCGACATGGTGCACCGCGATCGAGGCGGGTCGATCCCCGACGATCTCGACGACCCGGTCGACCATCGTCGCGACCGCTTTGTTCGCCGTCCGAACCCGTTGCGCCAGAACCAGTTTGCCGTCGTCGATGCGGAGCAGCGGCTTCAGGGACAACTTGGTGCCCAGCCAAGCGCCCGCGCCGCCAATGCGTCCACTGCGGCGCAGGTTGTCCAGTTGGTGCACCACGATGAACCCGTAGTTGCGGTCGATGGCGGCCGTCGCGACCGCGGCGACTCCGTCCTGATCCGCCCCGTCCGCTGCGGCCCGGGCCGCAGCGACCGCGATGAAGCCGGTGTTCATGCCGGTGAATTTGGAGTCGAGAACCCTGACCCCTGAGCCGATTTCGGCTGCGGTCGCCTGCGCTGCGCCGAGCGTGCCAGACAGCGCACCGGACAGATGTACCGCGACCACGCCGTCGCCGCCGCTGTCGACCAGCGCCTGCCGGTAGACGTCGGCCAGCTCGGCCGGTGTCGCGGCGGCGGTGGTCGCATTGCTGCGTTCGTGGATGTTGTCCGGAATGTCGTCAACGCCGTCGCGCAGGTCGCTACCGTCCAGCAGGACGTGCAGCGGCACCCGACGTATGCCCCACTGCGCCCGCAGGTCGTCGGGCAGGCGCGCCGAAGAGTCGGTGACGACGATGACGGGCATGAACTCAGCCGTCGACTCGAACGCCGGCCTCGGCCAGCGCCTTGAGCATCAACTCCGCAACCGCCTGGTGCGCTTCGAAATTCCAGTGGATGCCGTCCGGGTTGCCGCGACCGCTCATCACCTCGTCGGCGACGGCGGCTTTGAGGTCGACGAGCGGAACGTCGTGTTCGCCGGCCCACTGGGTGAGCGCAGCGACCGTGCCCTCCCGCCCGTGGTGGGCCTTGCCGTAGGCCTCGGCGATATGCACCGACGGCAACGACGCCACGATCGGAATCCCGGGACGGTTGAAATCGATTGCGGCACGGGTGTCTTCGAGGTATTCGGCCGACAGGTGCGGCGGCAGCGCGGCCCGCGCGATCGGCGACAACCGCGGCTGCACCCAGCCGTAACCGTCGCGCACCCAGCGCCGCAGCCACGGCGGGCGTACGTAACGGATGAGCTCGCGCAGGGCGGTCGGCAACGGCGAGGGCAGCGAATCCATGCCACTGGTCGCGAAGACCACGGCGCCGGCCCGCGGCAACGCCGCCCAGGCCCGCGGATCCTGAGTTGCCGCCCACCAGATGTCGCGGCACGTCCACCCGATTCGGCCGATCAGCTCGAGGTCCCAACCGAGTTGGGCCGCGACGATATTCGGCCAGATTCTGGGGTCGTCGGCAGGCAGTCCTCCGGTCGGGCCGTAGTAGGCGAGCGAATCGGCGAAGACCAGCAGTGTCGGCCGCGGTTCAGAGGACATCGCCGGCAACCTGGGCCGAGGCGTTCCACACGTCGAGCCGCCAGCGGATCGCGTAGAAGTCGTCGTCTCCATCGGCGCTGTGCCCGGACAGCTGCGTCCAGCTGGCGTTGCCCATGCCGCCCAGCACCGGCCAGTTGTCGACCGGGAGCCGCAGCAATGCCGCGGTCAGTGCGGCGATCAGGCCACCATGGGCGACCAGGACGACTGGGCGCCCCTCGTCGGCGGCGCCCCACTCCGGCTCGCCCGCGACCAGCTCGGCGACCAGTGGAACACTGCGCTGCGCGACGTCGACTCGGTTCTCGCCGCCGTGCGGCGCCCAGGTGGCGTCGTCACGCCACGCCAGCCGCGCCCCCGGCGCGAGTGCGTCGATCTCGGTGTGCGTCATGCCCTGCCAATCGCCGAGATGGGTCTCGCGCAGGCGATCGTCGGCCCGCACCGGCAGGCCGGTGCGCTCCTGCAGCGCGACGGCGGTGTCATAGGCGCGCCGCAGGTCCGACGACACGATGGTCAGCGGCTGGTGTTTGGCGAGCGCCTCGGCCGCGGCCACGGCCTGGGCGCGACCGAGGTCGGTCAGCTCGGTGTCGAGTTGGCCCTGCATCCGGCTGCCGAAGTTGTAGGCGGTCTGGCCGTGCCGCAGCATGACCAGCCGGCGGACCGTCATGCCAGGTCCATCGCGACGACCGGACAGTCGCGCCACAGCCGATCGAGGGCGTAGAAGTCGCGTTCGTCCTGGTGCTGAATGTGCACGACGATGTCGACGTAGTCCAACAGGGTCCAGCGACCCTCGCGGGTGCCTTCGCGGCGGGCGGGCTTGTAGCCGGCCTCGCGCATCTTGTCCTCGACCTCGTCGACGATCGCGTTGACCTGACGCTCGTTGGACGCCGAGGCGATCACGAAGCAGTCGGTGATGACGAGTTGGTCGGAGACGTCGATGACGACGACATCGTCGGCGAGTTTCGAGGCTGCCGCGCGGGCGGCGACGGTCGCCATGTCGATCGCCTCGGGTGCGGCGGTCACGTCTGCTCCCCCGGTTTGCGGTAGAGATCGGTCTTGGAGATGTACTGCACGACGCCGTCGGGCATCAGGTACCAGAGCGGGCGGCCCTCGGCCGCGCGCAGCCGGCAGTCGGTGGAAGAGATTGCCAGCGCGGGGATTTCGACGAGCGACAGCGCGTCCGCGGGCAGACCGTCGAGGACGCCGGCGAGATGCTCGCTGTTGAGCTCGTAGCCGGGCCGGCTCACGCCGACGAAGCGTGCCGCCGCGAACAGCTCGTCGAGGTCCTGCCAGGACAGGATGGAGGCCAGCGCATCGGCCCCGGTGATGAAGTACAGGTCGGAGTCGGGGTTGAGCGCCTGCAGGTCGCGCAGGGTGTCCTTGGTGTAGGTGGGTCCGGCGCGGTCGATATCGGCGCGGCTGACCGAAAAGCGCGGGTTGGCCGCGGTAGCGATGACCGTCATCAGGTAGCGGTCTTCGCCGGCGCTGACCACGCGGCCCTTCAGCCAGGGCTGGCCGGTGGGCACGAACACCACCTCGTCGAGGTCGAACCGGTCGGCCACCTCGCTGGCGGCAACGAGGTGTCCGTTGTGGACGGGATCGAACGTCCCACCCATCACTCCCAGCCGCCGCTTTTGCACGATGTGCGAGTTTACTTGAGCGGCGTAGAGCGGGCTTCCAATGTCACAGAGGCCACACCAGCACGTCGGCCGGGCGGCACTCGATGTGCGCGCCTTTCAACGACCCAGCGAAATCAGACCGGCAGCAGCTGGTCGATCACCGACGCCAGCTGCCTGGCGGAGCGGCATTCGTGCATGGTGATGACCTGCTGGTAGCGCGGCACCGCCGAGTCGCCGCTGCCCCACAGATGCTTGGGCTCCGGGTTGAGCCAATGCGCGTGCCGGCTCGCCGTGACCATGTGTGACAGCACGTCGGTGGCCGGGTCGCGATAGTTGGTGCGCCCGTCGCCGAGTACCAGCAGTGAGCTGCGCGGCGAGAGCACGTTGGGATGGTCCTGGATGAACGAGACGAAGGCGTTGCCGTAGTCGCTGTGGCCGTCGCGGGTGTAGACGCCGGCCTCCCGGGTGATCCGCTGGATCGCGACGGCGAGGTCGGCGTCCGGGCCGAACATGTGGGTGACCTCGTCGCTGGTGTCGATGAACGCGAACACCCGGACCCGGGAGAACTGCTGGCGCAGCGCGTGCACCAGCAGCAGGGTGAAGTGACTGAACCCGGCCACCGAGCCGGACACGTCGCACAGCACCACCAGCTCCGGGCGGGCCGGGCGGGGCTTACGCAGCACCAGGTCGATCGGCACACCGCCGGTCGACATCGATTTGCGCAGCGTCTTGCGCAAGTCGATCGCGCCCGCACGGGATCGGCGCCGGCGTGCGGCCAGCCGGGTAGCGAGCGTGCGGGCCAACGGCTGCACGACGCGGCGCATGGACCGCAGCTGATCGCCGGAGGCGCGCAGGAATTCGACGTTCTCGGACAGCTGCGGGATGCCGTACATCTGGACGTGGTCGCGGCCGAGTTGCTCGGCCGTACGCCGTTTGGTCTCGGCGTCGACCATTTTTCGGAGCTGCGTGATCCGTTGCGCGGCTAGTGCTTTGGCGATCTCCTCCTGCGTCGGCGTGGGCTCGTCGCCGTAGCCGGCGAGCAGACCGGCCAGCAGCTTGCCCTCCAACTCGTCGAGCGCCATCGACTTGAGTGCCTGATACGACGAGTACGACGGTCCGCGGCTGGAGTTGTATTTGCCGTAGGCGTCGACGATTTGGGCGATCATTGCGACCAGTCGATCGTCCATGTCGGCGAGATCGGGGTTGTCGTTGAGCAGATCCAGCAACATCTGCCGCATCGCCTCGACATCGTCGGGCGGCAACTGCACCTCGGGGTCGATGGCATCTTCGTCGGCGACCGCCGCCCGGGTACCCAGTGCGGCCGGCCACCACAGGTCGAACATCGCGTCGTAGGTCTCGCGGTGCTCGGGCCGACGCAGCACCGCACATGCCAGGCCTGCGCGCAGGATCTCGCGGTCACCGAGTCCGAGGACGCCCATCACCCGGCCGGCATCGACGGTCTCCGACGGGCCGACCGAGATGCCCTGTCCGCGTAGCGCTTCGACGAACCCGACCAGATGGCCCGGAATGCCATGCGGGGCCAGCGGCTGGCTGGGGCGAACGCGGCGGACGGCCATCAGCTCTTCCCTCAGTTCAGCCGTAGCTCGGAAGTGGCGCGGGTCTGGTCGGACTGGTGCTTGAGCACGACCCCCATCGTGGCGGCGATCGTCGCGTCGTCGATGGTGTCCAGGCCCAGGGCCAGCACCGTGCGACCCCAGTCAATGGTCTCGGCCACCGACGGCACCTTCTTGAGCTGCATGCCACGCAGCACGCCGATGATGCGCACCAGTTCTTCGGCGATGTGGGCCGGCAGTTCCGGCACGCGGGACAACAGGATTCGGCGTTCCAGCTCAGCGTCCGGGAAGTCGATGTGCAGAAACAGGCAGCGGCGTTTGAGCGCCTCGGACAACTCGCGGGTGGCATTGGAGGTCAACACCACGAACGGCTTCCGGTCGGCGGCGATGGTGCCCAACTCGGGGATCGTCACCGCGAAGTCCGACAACACCTCCAGCAGCAGCCCCTCGATTTCGATGTCGGCCTTATCGGTTTCGTCGATCAGCAGCACGGTCGGCTCGGTGCGGCGAATCGCAGTGAGCAGCGGCCGCGACAACAGGAACTCCTCGGTGAAGACGTCGGTCTTGGTCTGGTCCCAGTCGTCGGATCCCGCTTGAATACGAAGTATCTGCTTGGCGTGGTTCCACTCGTAGAGCGCGCGGGCCTCGTCAACACCCTCGTAGCACTGCAGCCGGACCAGACCGGAACCGGTGGATTGCGCGACGGCGCGGGCGAGTTCGGTCTTACCGACTCCGGCCGGGCCTTCCACCAGAAGCGGCTTACCAAGCCGGTCCGCAAGAAATACGGCTGTGGCAGTGGCGGTGTCGCACAGGTAGCCGGTTTCGGCCAGCTTGCGGCCGACGTCGTCGATGTCGGCGAACAGCGGCGCTGGCCGCGCGGGCACACTCACGAATTTCTCTCCTCAGCTATGTCAGACCTGGCGGGTCTGGCCGTCTCCCCAGCCGATCCACTTGGTCGAGGTCAGTTCGGCGAGCCCCATCGGGCCGCGGGCATGTAGCTTCTGAGTGGAAATGCCGATCTCGGCACCGAACCCGAACTGCTCACCGTCGGTGAAACTCGTTGCGGCGTTCACCATTACCGCGGCCGCGTCGACGCACTCGGTGAAGCGTTGCGCCGCAGCCATATTCGAGGTCACGATGGCCTCGGTGTGACCAGTTCCGTATTCGTTGATGTGCGCGATGGCCGCGTCGACACCGTCGACGACCGCGACCGCGATCTCCATCTCGAGGTATTCGCGACGTAGGTGGTCGTCGTCGGGGTCCAGATGCACGCTGACTCCGGCGTCCTGCAGCGCGTTGATCAGTCGCGGCATCGCCTCATCGGCGATGGCGCGGTCGACCAGCAAGGTCTCTGCGGCGTTGCACACGCTGGGGCGACGAGTCTTGGAGTTCAACAGGATTCGCTCGGCCATGTCGAGATCGGCGGCGTCGTGCACATAGACATGGCAGTTACCGACGCCGGTCTCGATGGTCGGCACCTGTGCGTCACGTACCACGGCGTCGATCAGGCCGGCTCCCCCGCGCGGAATCACCACGTCAACCAAACCGCGCGCCCGGATCAGATGCGTGACCGACGAACGATCGGCGGACGGGAGCAGTTGCACCGCATCGTCGGGCAAGTCCTCGCCGTGCAGGGCACCACGCAACACTGCGACCAGCGCCTCGTTGGAGTGCACCGCGGATGCGCTGCCGCGCAGCAGCACGGCGTTGCCGGATTTGAGCGTCAGGCCGAACGCGTCGACGGTGACGTTGGGCCGGCCTTCGTAGACGATGCCGACGACACCGAGCGGGACGCGCTGCTGGCGCAGGGCCAGCCCGTTGGGCAGGGTGTAGCCGCGCAGCACCTCCCCGACCGGGTCGGGGAGGCCGGCGACCTGACGCAGGCCCGCGGCGATCCCCTCGACGCGCTTGGGGTCCAGCGCAAGGCGGTCGAGCATGGCGGTGGGCGTGTCGGCGGCGCGAGCGGAATTCAGATCCTCGATGTTGGCCGCCAGAATCCGGTCGGTGTTGGCGACGATCGCGTCCGCCGCGACCAGCAACGCCTGGTCTTTCGCCACGGTCGGCAACGAAGCCAGCACGCGAGCGGCGACCTGGGCCCGGCGCGCCGCGTCGCGCACCTGCTGGCGCACATCGGGGGCCGAGAAGGCATGCACACTCATCAGCCCAGGGTAATTGAGTGCGTACCGTCCTGTGGACCTGGCTCCAAGTCATCTCCCCGTCCTCAGTTGGCACACCACGGCAGGCCGCTGGGCCTCGGCCCGGTTAGGATTTCCTAACTTGCCCGAAACACCGTCGAGCGAAGCGAGATGTCCGTGCCCAGTCGTCGCACCAACCGTTCGCTGGGCGCAGTTGCCGGCGCAATGCTCTGCACCGCGCTCCTGCCGACGGCCGTCGCGTTCGCTGACACCTACGAGATTCTTCCGGACCCGAACTCCACTGAAGTGATCACCGGCTTCTACGGCGAGCCCGCGACTCCTCCCGCGGTCGCCGGGAGCGTGCAGGGACAACAGCTGTTCGAGGTTTTTGACAAAACGACCGGTCAGGTAGTGGGCACCTTCGACGCCCAGGAGAGCACCCAGCCGTCACTGTATGGGGCCGCGCACGAGCTGTTGCTCGTCACCGATGACGTTTCCGGCGCGGCCGGCACCGCCGCCGGTGATACGCCACCGGTCGGTTCGGTGATCGATATCGGCAACTACGGCAACGGGGTTGAGACCATCTATTCCGCCCTGGCCCAACCCGACGGCAATGACGTGGTCACCATCTCTCTGGTCACACCGTCGGGAACCCACACAATTCCCTTCTTTTATGACGTCGCTCTGGGTCTCAGCGATCACATGTCGGACCAGCAACCCATCGTCCTGACCGACGGCTACGAATTGGCTCCCGCCACCGGGGCTGCCGAAACCATCACCTCGGTGACCGGGCTTGCGCCGACCGACGTCGCCATCGAGGGCAATCAACTGTTCGACGTCTATGACGCGGCCACAGGTGAAGCAACGGGCGCTTTCGAGGGGGAGGTGACCAACACGTCGGACGTGTTCCTCAACTACACCGAGGAAATCCTGGTGACCGGCGACGTCTCCGGCACCGTCGGCACCGCAGCGGGCGACACGCCGCCGGTCGGCTCGCTGTACAACGTCTTCTACCTATTCGGCAGCGACAAGTTCTACAACATCTACGAGGTGCAACCGTCCGCGGACGGCAACATCGTCACGGACAAGCTGGTAACGCCGTACGGCGACATCAAAATTCCGATCTCGTTCTATGACGCGACCAACCTCGCCCCAGAGCAATTCACCGATCCCACCACCGGGGACAGCATCGTCCCGGTGGGCGCCGAGCAGATCTCCGGCGTCAACGGTGTCCCGCCATTGGACTCGACCTACAACGGCTACCAGGAGTTCGCGCTCAACGACGCGTCCGGCAGCCAGATCGGGACCTTCGACGCCGACGTCTCGACAACCAACGACATCTTCGGCGGTCCCAACAACTTCTTCGGCGGTTACAGCGAGGCGATCCTGGTCACCTCCGACTCGCCCGCCGCGGGCACCATGGCAGGCGAACTTCCGGCGGTGGGCTCGGTGTTCGACGTCAACCACCTCGGGTTCGGTTTCGAATCCATCTATTCCGACATCGTTTCGCCGACGGGCCCGAACGTGATTACGGAAACCCTGGTTACGCCGTTCGGTGACTTCGCGCTCCATCCGACTTTCGACCTTGCCGCGAATGCAGCTGGGGGGTCGTTCTTCGTACCCGACGGACTCGGTGAGTCGATCCCCCACCTACTCGGTGACCTGATGCCCAATCTCGCCGAGCTGATGCCGAATCTCTTTTAAGCCGAACGCTTTACGAGCTGAGGCTGCGCACGTCTCTGCGTCGGTCCTCGACGATGCGGCCCAACTCCTGCAACAGCAGCGGGGTCCGCAACACGAGGTCTTCGATGTGCTCCCGCTCGATTTCGAGCGCGGTCACTTCGTCCACCGCGTACGCGCCGGCAATGCTCGGCTGACGAGTCAATGAGCTCAGCCCGAGGAACGAGCCCTCCTCCAGAAGGCTCAGCGGCGCCACCGAACCGTTATCGCCGATCGAGGTGCGACGGACGCTGCCCTTGATCAAAAATGTCATGCCCGTAGGCACTTCGCCGGTGTACTGCACGATTTCGTCGGTGCCGTAACGCACCATCCGCGCGTGCGGGATCAGCATCTGCTGGTCGGCCAGGCTCAGGCGCAGCGCCGGCGCCACCACATCGCGCATCGCCATCTGCACCCGCGCGGGCGTGGAGAAATCGTCGGTCTCACCGTCGAGGTGCAACCCGTCGCGTCGCGCCGCGTACCAGATCCAGCGCAGGAATGTGGCTTTCGCGGCGCCGTCGTCGGCCGGCGACCGCAACGCAACACTGACCTGATATTCGCCGGCACCGACGATCGACGATGTCGGCACGCTGTCGGCCTTGAGTTGCGGCAGCGCACTTGCCACCCGCACCAGCAGGAGTCGCACCCGGTCGGGCGGATCGGCGAGGGAGAAGGTGGTGCTGATCGAGAGCTTGTGGGAGTTGGACGGCCGGCTCAGGTTGGTGAACGACGTCGCGGCCAGCACCGAGTTCGGCGTGATCTGCAGACCGTGCCCGGTCTGGATGTGGACGGCGCGCCAATTCGCCTCGACGATGCGTCCGCGTGCGGTCGGGGTGTCCAGCCAGTCGCCGATCCGAAACGGCTGCTCGAACAGCATGAACAACCCGGACACGATCTGCCCGACGGAGTTCTGCAACATGAGGCCGATGACCACCGACGTCACGCCGAGCGCGGTGAACAGGCCACCGACCCGCACACCCCACACGTAGGAGAAGATCAGCGCGAGGCCGATAGCGATCAGCAAAAACCTTGTGACGTCCCGGAATATCGTCGGGACCCGCTGACGCCACGAACCTTGCGGCGCGCCTTCGAACACCGTGGCGTTGAGGCCCGACAACACCAGCAACAGGGCCACGAAGCCGAACACGGTTGCGAGCATCCGCACCGAGTCCATACCGGCGGGCAACTGCGCCACCTTCACCAGCAGCACAAGCAGGGCCGCAAGCGGCACCAGGTAGCTGCGCAACAGGTTGACGGGTTTAGCCAGCGCGCTCCCGCGGCGGGCCAGGAAGTGTTGCCATTCAGTAAGACTGATCAGCAGCAGCGGCAGACCGAGCGCCAATCCGATGGCCCAGTACAGCCACACCGGATTCACGCCGGTCATTTTCGCTCCGCCAGTCGCCAGATCGGCTGCTCCACGCCGTCGACGGTGATGGTTTCGGCCGAGGTGAACTGGCGGATGTCGCGCATCACCTCGTAGACGTCGGTCGTGACGAAGATTCCGTAATCCGAGGTGCTGCTGCGCATCTGGTGGGCCATGTTCACCGCTGCGCCCCACATGTCGTAGATGACGCTGGATCTGCCGACCAGTCCGCTGATCACATTTCCGGTGTTGATCCCGGCCCGAATATGGAGCTGATAGCCCTTGCTGCTGTTGAAGCGCTCGATGGTGCGCTGCATCTCCATGGCGAAGTCGACGGTTCGCGGAATGCTGTCCAGCCGCGGGACGGTCAGGCCGCAGCTGGCGAAATACCCGTTGTGCACGGTGCGGATCGGCTCGACGCCAAGGGTTTCCGCAGTCGAGTCGAGTTCACGCATCAGCTCGTCGACGATCCCGACAACCTCGTCACCGGACAGGCCACTGCAAATCTCGTCGAGGCCGATGATGTCGGCGAAGATGATGGTGACGTTCTGGTGCTCCTGCGCGATCGTCTGCTCGCCATCGCGATAGCGCTGCACCACCGGCTCCGGCATCAGCGACAGCAGCAGCCGGTCGTTCTCCTTGCGCTGTTCGGTAAGCAGGCCTTCCTTGATCTCGAGATTGCGGCTCATTTCGTTGAAAGCGGCTGTCAGGTGACCGATTTCGTCGTTAGTCGTCACCGGTATCGACATGTTGTAGTGGCCCGCGCTGATCTCCTCGGCGCCGGCCCGCAATCGCCGGATCGGGCCCACGAATCGCTGCGCGATCAGCATCGCGAGCACACACAGTACGAAGACCAAGACCGCGGCCGTCACCACCAACGTCCGAGCGAACGCCGCTATCCGCGCATAGGCTTCTTCGCTGTCCCGGGTGGCCAGAATCGACCAACGCAGATCGGAATTCGGGATCGCCACCGGTGCGTACGCCGCGAGTTCTTGATCGCCGAGATAGCCGGTGTCGGTCACCGTTCCGGACTGCCCGCGCTGCGCGAGACGGAACGCCTTGGTTCCGACGGGCTGCACCAATGTTGTTCCATGCCAACGGATTGCCTTGTCGACAATATCCTCTGGCGTCCCCGCCGCCACCGCGTCGCGTTGATACTTCGCGGGATCCTGCAGGAAGAGCCGAGAGTCCGAACGCATCAACCCGTCCGGGCCGGCCAGGTACGTTTCTGCGGTGGCGCCCATGCCGGCGGCGCTCCATTGTTGGTCGGCGGTCATGATGCGGTTGACTTTGGAAATCGGCAGCGGAAGTGCCAGCACCCCATCCGTTTTGCCCGGCGAACCTATCGGCGACACCAGCCAGGCGATGGGCATGCCACCGGCGGCTTGGAACGCCTGGAAGTCGGTGATCCACACAAAGTCGACCGAGTCTGCGTTCATTGCCTTTTCGTACGCGCCGCGCAGGTTGGACCCCCGGAACGGGCCGGTCAGGATGTTCGAGCCGAGCGTCGGACCTTTGTTGGCGTTGTAGACCACGTTGCCACGGGTGTCCATCAGCAAAGCGTCGCGATACTCGAAACGGGTCGCAATCTCGCGAAAGTACCCATTGAAACGAACATTCGCCGCCGACCACGCGCTGCCATCGCCCGCGTCCCCAGCGGCGGGCGACGAACCCGATGTATGGATCGTGTAATGCGTCTGCAGATATTTCTGCGCGTTGCCGGTGGGCAACACGGCGGCCATGTCCACCTTGACGCCGGTGGACTTCTGAATGGGCGTGATCAACTTCTCGGAGTAATAGCTTTCCAGCGCGTGCTGCTCCGCGGGGTCTGTCGGCGCATCGGCGAGTTGGTCGAAGGCTGCCGAGAAAGCCAGCACCGCTTCGTCGGCGGTGTAACCGCGACTGTAGATCGCCAACGAGTTCGACAGATCCGTGAACAGCATTTCAATCGCGCGCTTCTGTCCTTCGCGCAACTGCGTCATGCGCTCGGCGGCGACTGGCAGCAGGCTCTCGCGGCCGGAAAAGTATGTGACAACACCGATGACTGCCAGCGTCGCCAAAGACGAGGCCAACAGCATCACCATGATTTTCGACTGGATGCTCAACTTCGACAACAACCGGCCGTGCCGGTGCCTGCCGATTTTCACGCGAACCGGTTGATCCTCGGCGTCGGAGTCAGCCAAGCCCTGCGCCGTCAATCGACGTCCTTTCGCTGCCGGGCCGATAAGCCCAGATCACGCAGCAGAATAACGCCTGCGCAAGGGTGAAAACGGATTTGACGAAAACCGTTATCAACACGACGTTTGTGTATCCGAATGCTTGTCCATAACGTCGGCGTTATGACGCGCGTATGTGTGATCGGCAGCGTGAATATGGATATCGGTTTCGACGTCGACACCCTGCCGCGACCGGGTGAGACGGCATTGGCGACGACGGTGCGCTCAACGCCCGGCGGCAAGGGGGCCAACCAGGCGGTGGCGGCGGCCCGCGCCGGCGCTGACGTGCAGTTTGTCGGAGCGGTCGGACAGGACGCCGCCGCGGCGGAATTGCGCGAGCACCTGCACGCGAACGGCGTCTGCACCGAGGGCCTGGTTGCCCTCGCCGGACGCAGCGGCAACGCGGCCGTCATCGTCGACTCGCACGGCGAGAACATCATCGTGGTCGCGCCGGAGGCCAACGGTCGGTTGACCCTCGACGCGGACGCGCTGCGCGGGCTGGTCGCGGACAGCGATGTGGTGTTGCTGCAGTTGGAGATTCCCGTCGCCACGGCGACCGCGGCCGCCCGCACGGCCCATTCGGCCGGTGTGACGGTGATGCTCAACGCCTCGCCCGCGGGCGTTGAGGCGGCCGAACTGGCCCGACTGGCCGAGGTGACCGACGTGTTGGTGGTCAACGAAACCGAAGCCGCGCAGTGGGTTTGGCCGGTCCCGCATCGGGTGGTCACCCTCGGCGCTCGCGGTGCCCGCTACACCGGCGACGGGTCTGACTTCACCGTTGCCACGCCAGCAGTCGATGCGCTGGACATGTCGGGCGCGGGCGACGTGTTCGCCGGTGTCCTGGCGGCCAATTGGGGCGTCGACCGTGATAACGCGCTGCGCCGGGCCTGCGCGGCCGGCGCACTCGCGACCCTGGTGTCCGGCGCGGGCGACTGCGCGCCGTATGCCGATGCGATCGACACGGCGACGCTGAGGAGCTGAGGGGCATGCCATCCACGATCGCCGCTGCCATCGCCCTGGCATTGCTGGCCGTCTTCGGCCTGCTCGGATTCGGTTGGCGCGCATGGCTACAGCGACGGCGCACGGGCTCGTATGGATTTCACGGCGTGAGTGGTCGCGTCGGCTCGCTGGAATGGATAGCCGGGGTAGGCTTCGTCGTCGCGGTGGTGGTCGCGGGCCTCGGGCCACTGCTACAGTTCCTCGCCGTTGTGCCGCCGTGGCCGACCGCGGAGTGGACGCGGCTCACGGGGGTCGCCGTTGCGGCGGCCGGCATTGCGCTGACCGTCTGGTCGCAGCTGCAGATGGGTGACTCGTGGCGGATCGGCGTCGACACCGAGGAGACGACCGAGCTCGTGCATCGCGGAATATTCGGGTTGGTGCGCAACCCGATCTACTCCGCGATGCTCGTCTTCGAGATCGGAATCACCTTGCTGGCAATGAATCCGGTGACGGTCGCCGGTTTCGTGTTGGCGCTTGCTTCACTCGAATTGCAGGTGCGCCGCGTCGAGGAACCGCACTTGCTCACCAAACACCCTGCGGCCTATCGGGACTACGCCGCCCGTGTCGGGCGGTTCGTCCCCGGCCTCGGGCTGATCCGCTGAACCGCTCAGGCGGCGCGGCTGATGCCGTCGTCCGGCCGGTGAGCGCCGATTCCACGAGGGCGCAGTGACGTGGCCTCCGTCGCACCCTCCGATCTGCGAGTCCTCGACGACGTGTCGGTCGGCTTGATGCTGCTAGAGCGTGAGGAACTGCCGGAAAATCCGTCCGAGATCAGCACCCCGAACAGCAACAAGAAGCCGATTCCTACCGAGATCAAGAGCATGTCGATACCTTCCGCGATTGGGCGCAACCGACGGCGGTTGCGTTGCCTACATCACGTCCAAGGGATCACCGCAGAGCCTTTATTCCCCTAACTGGAAGAAAGTTTAGTTAGGTCAGCGCGGCCGCCACGTCGGCGACCAGCGCCTGATAGTCGTTGTTTGCCATCGACGTCTCTCCGGGGTCGGCCAGCACGGTCAGCACCGCATCGACGGCTGGCAGCACGGTCAGGAAATTCCCGCCGAGGCCAACCGCGGAATAGGTACCGTCGGCAATGCCGCTGGCGCCCAACTCGTCCGTGGGGCCCGCCACCCACCAGCAGTAGCCGTACATCCCGAACACTCCCGCGGGCTGGTTCGTGCGTGACAGCGGACGGGTGCTGCGCCGGATCCATTCCGGCGAGAGCAACTGACGGCCGTCGTCGAGGTACAGCTGACCGAATCTGCTGAAGTCACGCGCCGACAGGCGGAACTTGTAGTTCGGATAGCGAGCCGTGGCACCCGCGATGTCGGAGTGGTACCGGTAGGCGCCGTGCTGGTACATGTCCCAGTCGACCATCTTCAGCGGCGCGGCGAGTTCGCGGTCGAACGCCACGAACACGCTGCGCCCGGTGAGGCGTTCGTAGATCTGCCCCAGCACGTTGAAATCCCAATTGCTGTAACACCAGAACGTCCCAGGCGGATGCGATCCTCGTGGTGGGCGTCCGAGTGCGCCACCGTCGTCGACCGGCAGGTGCACGCCGGATCGGGCAGACAGCAGGTCACCGATGGTCGCCGATTTCTCCTGCTCGGTCAGGGCGGGCGTGTCGTCGATCCCCAACTCCCCCAACGTCGTCTCCAGGTCGATCTCGCCGCGCGCACACGCCCGGCCGATGAGCGCGCTAAGAATCGACTTGCGCATGGAGTGGACATCGATCGGGCGGCTGACATCGCCGACGTCGACGAGGGCCTTGCCCGCATGGCAGATCTGCGCGGCGGTGATCGGCAAGCGGCGCAGTCGCTGCTCGATCTCGGCCAGCGACGTCATCACGGTCCGCGACGCACGTCGTGAGCGAGCACGAAACCGTCGCCGGTGTGCAACTCGTCGCCATTCTGGTCGATCAGCACGCGACTACGGTTGGGTGTCAACAGGATCGACACGTGGTGGTGCGGCAACCCGTTCACGTACGCCAGCCGGTTCACCCGAACCAGCGCCGATCCGATCGCCACGTCGAGTAGCTGCGCGTTGCGCGGACCCGCGATCTCCGCGGTGATCTCGTGCTGGACCCGGCCCACGACAATGCCTGCACCCGAGAGCAATTCGTACAGCGGTGTCCGCCGCAGCAGTGGTTCGGTCAATACGCCGGCCAGATCGGACGGCAGCCAGGCCTCGGTGATCATCAACGGCTCGCGAGTTCTACGCTCACGACGGACCCGCAGGATGTGCAGCATGTCGGCGTCGACGCCCAGCGCCACCCCGATCGCGGGAGGCGGCAATCGGGTGTCGTACTCAACGACGTCGACCGAAGTCTGGAATTGCGCCTGCCGCAGGTTGTCCATATAGGACCCGGCTTGCGATGCCTCGTCGGACCGATCGCGTCGCCGGACGAAAGATCCCACGCCTTGCCGACGCTCGATGTAGCCCTGGTCGGCCAGATCGGCCAGCGCCCGTCGCACGGTGATACGTGACACCCCGAATTGCTCGCAGAGCGCCTGCTCGGTGGGCAACGCGTCGCCGGGGGCGATCACGCCGCGGGCGATCTCGTCGTGCAGCACGAGAAACAACTGCCGGTGCAAAGGCACACCGGCACCGAGTGCCACCGGTCGACTTTCTTGCATGAGCGCCATGTTTTCACACCCCACTTGCGTGATTCCGCAGTATTTGTTATGAGTATATAACAACAAGACAATATGATAAATACTCCGACGAGAGACCTCCGATGACCCCCCAGCAGAACGCCACCGACCCGAGCGGGCCGACCGGACTGTTGGCCACCTGGGTAGCCGGCCTGACGCTCGCCGACATCCCTCACGACGTCGTCGACCGCGCCAAGCACCTACTGCTCGACGGCTTGGGTTGCGGCCTGATCGGAGCGCAACTCCCCTGGTCCCGGGTCGCGACCCGGGCCGTCCTCGACCTCGAGAACGACGGTGACAGCGTCGTCATCGGCACCGGCATGTCCACCAGCGGACCCGCGGCAGCCGTGCTGAACGGCACCTTCATCCAGGGCTTCGAACTCGACGACTTCCACCCGATCGCGCCGGTGCACAGTTGCTCGCTGGTCATCCCGTCGCTGTTGTCCACGGTCGCGGCGTCATCGCACCCGACGGCCGGAGCGGACTTCCTGCTCGCGGCGATCATCGGTTTCGAGGTCGGCCCGCGGGTCGGTTACACCCTGCACGGCGCGCAGATGCTCGACCGCGGCTGGCACTCGGGTCCGGTCTTCGGCACCCATTCGGCCGCGATGGCTTCCGGCAAGCTGCGCGGGCTGACGCCGGCCCAACTGGAAGATGCGCTCGGCCTGGCCGGCACCCAGTCGGGCGGCCTGATGGCCGCTCAGTACGAGGCGATGAGTAAGCGCATGCACCACGGTTTCGCCGCCCGTAACGGCTTCTACGCGGCCGGCCTGGCCGCCGCCGGCTACACGGGCATCAAACGGGTCTTCGAGCGTGAATACGGCGGCTTCCTCAGCGTTTTCGGCGAGGGGCACCAACCCGACGCCTCGCTGCTGACCGACCAACTCGGCGAGCGCTGGGAGACGTCCACCATCATGGTCAAGTCCTACGCGGTGATGGGCGGCCTGCACGGCGCTGTCGACGCGGCTCGCCAACTACGGCAATCGATTGCCGCCGAGGATATCTCGAAGATCGACATCACCGTCGGCGAGACCGTCTACAAGCACGGCTGGTGGGCACCCGAACGGCCGCTGACCGTCATCGGCGCGCAAATGAATATCGGCTACGCGACTGCCGCCACGCTTCTCGACGGCAACGCACTGCCCGAGCAGTTCACCCCGGCACGCCTGGACTCCGACGACATCTGGTCACTGATCGACAAGACCACCGTGCACCTCGACGAGTCGCTGAATGATGCCCCGCTGACCGAGCGATTCCGCACTGACCTTGCCGTCACCACGCACGGCGGCGAGGTCCACCACGCCAGGATCGTCGCGCCGCACGGGGCGCCCTGGGATCCCGTCACCAACGATGAACTGGTCGCAAAATTCCACGCCCTCACAGACCGCGTCATGGACCGCGACCGCGCCACCGCGATCGAACGCGCGGTGGTCGGACTCGAAAACCTCGACAACATCAGCGATCTGATCACTCTTCTAGCCTCGCCGGTCAGCGGCGCTCTCGACTGAAAGGACACCACATGGCAACCACCCGGGCCCGGCAGAATCTTCGCGACCTGCTCGACAAGCGCGAACTTGTCATCGCGCCAGGCGTTTTCGACGGTATCACCGCCCATCTGGCCCGGCGCACCCGTCAATCGGCGGCCTACATGACTGGCGCGGGGGTCGCCGCGTCCGGCTTCGGCCTGCCGGATATCGGCCTCGTCACCGCCACCGAGATGGCCGAGCGCGCCCGCATGCTGGTCGGCGTGCTCGGCGACGTGCCGCTGATCGCCGATGCCGACACCGGATACGGCGCCGCGATGAACGTAGTCCGCACGGTCCGGCTCTACGAGCAGGCCGGTGTCGCGGCGATCCAACTGGAGGATCAGGTCTTTCCCAAGCGTTGCGGACACCTGGAGGATAAGCACGTCGTCGAGACCGCGGAGTTCGAGCAGACGTTGGCCGCGGCGCTGGATGCTCGCACGGACGACGATCTGCTGGTGATCGCGCGGACGGACGCGCGGGCCCCCCTCGGCCTGGACGTGGCGATCGAACGGGCGAACCGGTACGCAAAGGCCGGTGCCGACGTGATTTTTGTCGAGGCCCCGCAGAGCATCGAGGAGATCGAGCGCATTGCGTGCGAGGTGGAGGCGCCGCTACTGCTCAATCTCGTGCAGGGCGGCCTGACGCCACTCGAATCGGCAACGCGGCTACAGGAACTCGGATTCGCCATCGCCATTCATCCGAGCAACCCCCTCGGCCGCGCGGTGTTCGGGATGCTGGAAGGCCTCTGCGAGCTCAACGGCGAAAACGTCGCCGACCATCTGCCCAGCCGGCCGGCCGAATTCTTCAACCTGGTCGGGATGGCTGAATGGCTTGCCCTCGACGCCACCTACACACGTTTGGAGGAAGTCCGATGAGCATGACGATCATCGAGAAGATCTTCGCCCGCAAGGCCGGGCTGAGTCAGGTGTCGGTGGGTGACACCGTCGTCGTGGATGTCGACATGACCGTGCTGATCGATCTGCAGTTCGCCACGATGTGGATGGAACCGCTGCGGATTCACGACCCGGAGAAGCTGGCGATCGTGATGGATCACGCGGTGCCCGCGCCGACGATCAAAGACGCGGCGGGTGGGCCGCTGGCCCGAAAGTTCGCCGCCACGTTCGGGATCGACCGGTTCTATGACGTCGGCCGGCACGGCATCTGCCATCAGGTGATCGCCGAGAACGGGCTGGCTCGTCCCGGAGAAATCCTGGCATGTACCGACTCGCACACGTGCGCGGCCGGCGCCTACAACACCGCCGCCCGCGGACTCGGCCCCGCCGAGGTGTTTTCGATCATGTGCACCGGCAGCACCTGGTTTCAGGTCGCGCCGACCATCCGCTACCAACTCGAGGGTGTCAAGCCGGACAGCGTCAGCGGCAAGGACATCTTCCTGCACATCGCCAACGAGTACGGTGACGCGGCGAATCTGAATCTGGAGTTCGGCGGGCCCGGTCTGGCCGGCATCCCGATGCACGACCGCCGCACGATAGCGACCCAGGGCGCCGAAATCTCCGCCGACTTCAGCACGTTCGAGCCCGACCAGGTACTGATGTCCTACCTCGACGAACACGGCATCACCGGATACGTCAGTGCGGCACCGGATTCCGATGCGCAATACCGCGATGTAAGGCGTATTGACCTGGCCGCGCTCGAGCCCTACGTGGCCCGCCCCGGCACGGTAAGCCGCAACGGCCTGCCGGTGTCACGGATCGAGCGGCAGAAGATCGACCAGGCATTCATCGGGTCGTGCGCCAACGGCCAATTGGAAGACCTGGAGATCGCGGCGAACATCCTGCGCGGCAACACTGTTGCGCCCGGGGTCCGGTTGCTCGTCACACCGGCCTCGCAGGCGGTGTACCGCGAAGCGATGCGGCTGGGCTACCTCCAGGACATCGCCGACGCCGGCGCGGTGATCACCAACTCCACGTGCGGCGCCTGCTTCGGTTATCACATGGGCGTAGTGGGACCCGGCGAGGTGTGTCTGACGTCGAGCACCCGCAACTTCACCGGGCGAATGGGCAGCCCGGACGCCGAAATCTACATGGCCTCTCCGGCGACCGTCGCCGCCTCGGCTCTTACCGGCTACATCACCGACGCGAGGAGCGTGACCGCATGACGCTGGCCATCACCGGAAAGGTGTGGGTGTTCGGCGACGACCTCAACACCGACGCCATGTACCCCGCTTTCGCGATGAAGATGGATCCGCCGGAGGCGGCCAAACACGTCTTCTACGAGGTGCGCCCCGGCTGGACCGATGAGGTGTCGCGCGGTGACATCGTGCTGGCCGGCAAGAACTTCGGGCTGGGCTCGTCGCGTCCGGTCGCCGCACTGTTCGCCGAGCTCGGCGTCGCCGGGTTGGTCGCCGAGGAGTTCAACTCACTGTTCTTCCGCAACGCCGTCAACGCCGGGCTGCCCGCGATGACGCTGCCGGAAGCGACGAACGTGTTCAGCGAGGGCGACACCGGGACATTCGATTTGAGCTCCGGCGCATGGCGCAACGACACCACCGGGGAGTCGGGAGAGGTGCCCAAGCTGCCCGACCTGATCCTCGACATCATCTCGAGCGGCGGCGTGCTGCCCCGGCTGGCCGCGCAGGGTTACCTGCCCGCGGAGCTCGGCGAGCTGTTGAAATCCAGCACGGTCGCGATTCGCGGCGCGGGTAGCGGCGCATGATCGGCAAGCTGCTCCGCCGTTTCCCGGTCGCCGGTGAAGGCCGAGGCCCGCTGGCCGGCGAGGATTTCGTGGTGCCGTACGCAATCACCCTGACCAGCAATGTCTTTCGGGATGGTCAACAACTGCCCGTGGCGAGCGGCGGCAAGGGCGTCGGCGACAACGAGTCGCCGCAGCTGAGCTGGACCGGGGTGCCGTCGGAAACCCGTCAATTGGTACTGATCATCGACGACGTGGACGTGCCGCTGCCGCGGCCGATCGTGCACACCGTCGCGGTGATCGATCCGGGCGTCGCGCATGTCGACGCCGGAGCGATGCAGCCGGGTACTGCCGGAATCCGTTTCCTGCGTGGCGATCTCCCCCACCATGGCTACGCCGGCCCGCGCCCGATACCGGGTCACGGGCCGCACCGCTACCGCTTTCACCTGTTCGCCCTTGACGCGCCGATTGCCGACGACGTCACGAAGCCCAAGGCACTGCTGAGGAGCATGGCCGGGCACGTAACGGCCCGAGGAATGCTGACCGGAACATACGAAAGGGGCGGCTGAGGTGGAGCAGACGACAGTGCCCTGCGTCATCATGCGCGGCGGGACCAGCAAAGGCCTCTACTTTCACCGCGACGATCTCCCTCCGGAAGGTGACGAACGCGATCGAGTGCTCAAGCGACTCATGGGATCTCCCGACATCTTGCAGATCGATGGCCTGGGCGGATCGCGACCGGTGACGTCGAAAGTGGCCATTATTGCGACCTCCGACCGGGACGACGCCGACGTGGACTACACCTTCGGACAGGTCGACATCGAGCGCGACCTCATCGGCTACGTCGGAAATTGCGGCAATATCTCCTCCGGGGTGGGCCCCTTCGCCATCGACGAACGCCTTATCGATGCGACCGAGCCCTACACCACGGTGCGGATCTACAACACCAACACCGACAAGGTGCTGTGCGCGAAAGTGCCAGTGCAAGAAGGCAGAGCTCAAGTTCACGGCGACTGTGTGATCGCGGGTGTGCCCGGTTCGGGTGCGCCCATCATCATGGACTACTCCGGCACGGTCGGCGCCGTGTCGGGTCGGCTGTTGCCCACCGGCTATGTGGTCGACAAGATCGAACTCGAGGACGGCCGGTGCCTCGATGTCACGTTGTGCGACGTGGCCAACCCCTGCGTGTTCCTCGCCGCCGCCGACGTCGGTCTGACCGGAAACGAACTGCCCGATGAGATTTCGGCCAACACAGCACTGATGACGACGATTGGTGAGATCCAGTCGAAGGCCGGGCAGATGTTCGGGCTCTGGCCGAAGTGGCAGGACGTCACCATGCCCGGATTCCCGCTCGCCGTTCTCGTCGCCCCGCCGGCCAACTACACCGATGCCGCCGGCGCCGAACACGACGCGTCCACGATGGACCTACGGGCCCGACTGCTGTTCGTCAACCGATGTCACGACTCGATGGCCGGCACCGGCGCGACATGTCTGACCGCAGCCTCGCGCATTCCCGGTTCAATCGTCCAGCGGGTGCTCGACGACGACTGCACGCCCCCTGCGCTGCGCATCGGCCATCCGATGGGCGTGATGGACGTGGTCGTGACCGTCGACCCAGACAGTCGCGGTGACGACATCGGCTTCACCACGTTGGGATTCGCCCGTACGGCCCGCCGCCTGATGGCCGGACAGGCCTACCTGCCCGCCGAGACAGCATGACCGAAACACTCACCGAGCGCCTCGCACAACGCTATGCCGCTGTGGAATTCGCCGACCTTCCGCAACTGGTCGTCGACACCGCACAGCTGTGTGTCCTCGACTGGCTCGGGGTCACGCTGGCCGGCAGCAGTGAGCCGGGGCCCCGCATCCTCCTCGACATGCACAGCCCAGTCGAAACCGGCGGGGCAAGCGTGATCGGCCATCCCGGGGTGCGTCTGTCCGCCCGCGATGCCGCGCTGATCAACGGAACCAGCTCGCACGTCCTCGATTTCGACGACGTCAACACGGTCCTGATCGGTCATCCGTCAGTCGCCATCCTCGGCGCCGCGTTCGCTCTCGCCGAATCACTCGGGTCGTCCGGACGAGAGCTGATCACGGCGTTCGTAGCCGGCTACGAGACCGCGTGCCGGGTCGCCGCAGCCGTGGGGCCGATGTCGTACCTTCGCGGATTCCATAACACCGCGACAATCGGGACCTTCGGTGCGGCAGCGGCAGCGGCGCACCTCATGGGACTCGATGCCGAACTGACCCAGACCACACTGGGGTTGGCCGCGACCCAAGCAGCGGGGCTGGGCTGCATGGTGGGCACCATGACCAAGTCGCTGCACGCCGGACGCGCCTGTCAGAACGGGGTTTTCGCCGCGCAACTCGCGGCGCGTGGCTTTACCGCCAACCAGGCAGCGATCGAAGCACCGAAAGGTTTCGCGGCAGCCTCGACCGGACACTGCGACGACGCGGCCGCGTTGGCTCGAGCCGCCCCACGGCTGGCACCTGCTGAACAACCTCTTCAAATTCGACGCCTCCTGCTACATGACCCACTCCGCGCTGGCGGGCATCCGCGATGTCATGGCCGAGCACGACATCGGCGTGCGCGATCTGGCCGCGGTCCGACTGCACCTCGGTGAGTTGGAAATCAACACCTGCGCGATACCGCAACCGCGCACCGGTCTCGAGGTCAAGTTCAGCATCGCTCATCTGGTGTCCATGGCCGCGCTGCACCGCCCGCTCACGGTCATCGACGATGCCGACGCGCGGGATGCCGACGTTATCGCGTTACGCGACAAGGTCACTGTGGTCGGCGACGGGAGCAGCGGCGCACCCACCCGTGTCGAGGTCACCACGATCGACGGGCGAGAACTCAGCGCTGCGCACGATGCCAACACACCGGACCCCGACACCGCGAAGACGTGCGACCGGGTGCAGGAGAAATTCTCGACAATTGCCGCACCGATCCTCGGCGCCGAGCGCGCCGCGGCGACGCTTACGGCGGTGACCACCTTGCACAAGGCGGAGGACGTCAGCCGCCTGCTCGCTCTGTGCGGCGGCTAGTCCTCGGGGATCTCGCGTTCGATCGCGTCGAGCCAGGCCCGCGCTGACATGTCGGACGGGGCCCGCCAGTCGCCGCGCGGCGACAGCGCGCCACCGTGAGACACCTTAGGGCCGTTGGGCAGAGCAGACCGCTTGAACTGGCTGAACGAGTAGAACCGCTGCACGAAGACCTGCAGCCAGTGCCGAATCTCTTTGAGCGTGTAGGACGGCCGCTTGTTCTCCGGGAACCCTGGCGGCCAACTTCCGTTCTCGGCGTCGCTCCACGCGTGCCAAGCCAGGAACGCGACCTTCGCCGGCCGGAACCCATAGCGCAGCACGTGGTACAGCGAAAAGTCCTGCAGCGCATACGGTCCGACCTTCGCCTCGCTGCTCTGCAAGTCTTCGTCCTCGCCCGCCGGGACGAGTTCGGGGGTGATCTCGGTGTCGAGCACCGACTGCAACACCGCGTCCACGTCCGACGGGAATTGATTCGAGGCGATGACCCACCGAATCAGATGCTGGATCAGGGTCTTCGGCACGCCGCCGTTGACGTTGTAATGCGACATCTGGTCGCCCACACCGTAGGTCGACCACCCGAGCCCCAACTCGGACAGATCACCGGTGCCCAACACGATACCGCCGTGCTGGTTGGCCAGCCGGAACAGGTAGTCGGTGCGCAGGCCGGCCTGGACATTTTCAAACGTGACGTCGTAGAGCTTCTCGCCGCGGGAGAACGGGTGATCCATCTCCTTGAGCATCAGCGACGCGGTCTCGGTGATGTCGATCTCGGCGAAGGTGACACCGAGCGCGCGACACAGTTCGGCCGCGTTGCGTTTGGTGTGCTCGCCGGTCGCGAAGCCGGGCAGCGTGAACGCCAGAATGTCGCTGCGCGGCCGCTCTTCTCGATCCATCGCGCGCGCGGCGACGATCAGCGCATGCGTCGAGTCGAGGCCACCGGAGACTCCGATGACGACCTTCGGAAAGTCCAAGGCGCGCAACCGTTGTTCGAGCCCCGCGACCTGAATGCTGTAGGCCTCGTAGCAATCCTGCTGCAGACGATTCGCGTCCGCGGGCACGAACGGGAACCGCTCGACGCTGCGGCGAAACC
Source organism: uncultured Actinomycetota bacterium (assembly GCA_963822655.1). Taxonomy (GTDB): domain Bacteria; phylum Actinomycetota; class Actinomycetes; order Mycobacteriales; family Mycobacteriaceae; genus Mycobacterium. The sequence continues at coordinate 213,466 of CAWGIJ010000004.1, read as the reverse complement.
CGATGTCGCCCGCGGGCGGCTGCAGCCGAAAGCCGACCTGCCGGAACGACTCCGCGGAAGCGCGGTGATGCCGACGGTTGTCGTCGAACGTACCCATCCGCAGCCTCTCGGCACGCAGCAGATCGAGGTCGACATCTGCGACACTGCGCCGCTCACCCTTGGGAAAACGTTCCGACTGGGCGAGCAGCCGACCGTTCTCCCACACCATCGTTTGGCCGTCCCAGGCCAGGTCGGTCGTCGACTCCCCCTCTCCGGCAGCGGCATACACGTAGGCGGCCAGGCAACGCTGCGACGCCGAACGAGCCAGCAGCGAGCGGTCGTCGGCGCGACCGATCGTGATCGGGCTGCCGGACAGGTTGGCCAACACCGTCGCACCCGCCAAAGCCGCCTCGGCGCTGGGCGGGATGGGCACGAACATGTCCTCGCAAATCTCCACGTGCACTACTAATCCCGCGACGTCGGATGCCGCGAACAACAGGTCCGGGCCGAACGGTGCTTGCGCACCGGCGATCTGGATGGTGCCGTGTTCGTCGTCTCCGGGCGCGAGCTGTCGGCGCTCGTAGAACTCGCGATAGGTCGGCAGATACGACTTCGGCGCGACACCCAGCACGACGCCGCGGTGGATGACGACCGCGGTGTTGTATATGCGGTGCCGATGGCGCAGCGGCGCACCGACCACCAGAACCGGCAGTAGGTTCTTTGTCGCCGAGACGATGCCGCGCACAGCATCTTCGACGGCGTCCAGCAACACGTCCTGCAGCAGGATGTCCTCGATGGAGTAGCCGGACAACGTCAGTTCCGGGAAAACCGCCAGTGCGACTCCGTCGTCGTGACACTCCCGGGCCAGCCGCAGCACCGATTCGGCGTTCGCGGCGGGGTCGCCGATCGCGGCGTGGTGCGTGCACGCGGCGACGCGGGCAAATCCCTGGCTATAGACGTTGTAGAAGTCCATTGTTCGTCTATTGTCGCTTGTCCAGCCCCGATTGGCGACTATCGGGTGTTACCCACCCGGTGCGGGTCGCGGCATGCGGTATCGGCGATCCCTCATTCGGAAGACCGTGTTGTCACCGCGGCGAGGACCGGGGTGGGTGATCTGGGCCATGGGCGGTAGCCCCGAACGGGTAGACGGTGCCGGTTGCGCAGCCCATGCGGGTAACGCCCGATAGCCGGCCTCAGTGACGACCGCCGGCGCGACGGCAGGGCTGTCCGCTGGGGCCGTCGCCGCCCAGTTCGGCGGAGCGGATAGCCCGCCGATCGGCACTGCACGACCGAAACTGGCCAGTGTTGGTCCCGAAACACCTTGCGATGCAACGCTTTGCGTCGCCGACGCGGCATTCCCCAGCGGAGCCGCGATCTGTGGCAGAAGTTTCGCTTGCGTACCGGACTGGGCGAGTCCCTGCACGAACTGGCCCATCTGAAAGGTCGAGTAGGTGAGCTGGTACGACGGAACCAGCGGTCCGGTCAGGGTGTTGATCGTGTGAAACGCGGTGACGATCGACGCCGGCGTGGCGGCCGTTGACGCGGCGTTGGTGGCCCCACCAGACGCCAGGCTCTGCAGCTGCTGCGGCAGTGCCGCCATCAGTTGAGACAGTGCGTTCTGCGATTGGTTGGCAGACGCACCGATGGTCTGAGAAACCGCTGCGCTCTGCGCGTATTGGTCCGTCGTGGTCGGCGGAGGCTCCCCGAACTGGGTGAGGCTGGCCGCGGAGGACGCCGATCCGGCGTAGTTGTACATCGCCGCGGCGTCCTGCGCCCACATGTCGGCGTATGCGGCTTCGGTCGCGGCGATCGCCGGGGTGTTCTGCCCGAAGAAGTTGCTCGCCACCAGCATCGCCAGCAATGCACGATTGGCCGCCACCAGCGCCGGCGGCACCGTGGCGGCGAATGCGGCTTCGAAGGCGGCCGCCGCTGCCCGCGCTTGGTTCGCGGCCTGCTCCGCCCGCTGCGACGTCGTCGTCACCCATGCCACGTACGGCGCGCTCGCCGCGACCATCGCGGCCGACGATGCGCCGGACCACGTCTGGCCATGCAGTTCCGAGACCAACGCCGAATGGCGCGCGGCGAACATCTCGAGTTGTGCGGTCACACCGTCCCACGCCGCGGCCGCGGCCATCATCGGACCCGAACCCGGACCGGTATACATCCTGGCCGAGTTAACCTCGGGCGGCAGCGCCCCGAAATCAAGCATCAGCTCCCCTGGTGGCAAACGACTGGCCGGCAGACCGAGCGGGCGTCTCGAATTCCGAACGGGTTGGCACGAAAGCGATTAGCCGCCGGAGACCGGACGCGGCATCGTGAAGCGACCCGCCTGCACCCGCAAGATGTTGCTGACCGAGGGGCGCGACCATGCGCCGGGCTGCTGCGTCATCCCGAGCATGGGCGCGCCCGACATACCGCCCATCGTGGTTTCCGACGCCGGAATAGCCCCGAGATCGGCCTCCGACAGCCACTGCGGGTCAGTGACCGCGCTGGCCACCGGAGTGGCCGAGGCCCAGGTCTGCGGGACAGACAGCCCGCCGATCGGCTCGGCCTTACCGATACCGGCGAGCACCGGCCGATCGATGTCTTCCGCCACCCACCCGGCCGCCTTGGCGCCGCGCGCGGCCTTGTCGGCTCCTTCTGCACCCTCCGCGGCGATCTTGGGCAGATCCTGCGCTTGCAGTCCGGTCCGGTATGCCTGGGTCAAGAAGCTTCCGCCGCTGGTGGCGGTTCGACTAAAGGCCGCGCCGAGACTCACCGGACCGGTCAGGGTATTGAAGCTGCTGAAAGCGCTGAGGATCGACGCCGACGTACCGGTGGCGGCCGTCGAGGACCCGCTGGACGCCAAGTTCTGCAAGTGCTGCGGAATCGACGCCAGCAAGTGAGTCAGCGTCGACTGGGCGGTCGCCGAGCCAGAGCTGCCGGCGGCCTGCGTCACCGCAGCGGCCTGCGCGATTTGGCCTGACGCCGTGGTGGTTTCCGGTGGCTCAGTGAACCGCGAGAGCGCGGTGGCGGTCGACGACGCCGACGCGTAGCCGTACATCGCCTGCGCATCCTGGGCCCACATGTCGGCATACGCCGCCTCGGTCGCCGCGATCTGAGCGGTGTACTGGCCGAAGATATTGGCCGTCACCAGCGCGGCGTACTGGGCACGGTTGGCGGCCACCAGGGGCGGAGGCACGGTCGCTGCGAAAGCCGCCTCGTAGGCCGCGGCCGCGGCGCGCGCCTGGCCGGCCGTTTGCTCCGCCTGGGTCGCCGCCGTCGCGATCCAGTCGATGTAGGGTGCGGCCGCGTCGGCCATCGCCGATGCGGCGCTGCCCGCCCACGAATCGCCCTGCAACCCCGTGATCACCGCGGAGTAGCCACGGACGACGGCTTCCAGCTGGCCTGCCATCGCATGCCAGGCCGACGCCGCGGCCATGATCGGGGCCGACCCCGGGCCCGCATACAGTCGTCCCGAGTTGACCTCGGGCGGCAGCGCACCGAAATCGAGCATTGTGTTACCCCCTTGCACCTAGCGGCAACTTCACCTGAACTCAAGGTGAAATCCACGCCACAGAGAGTAGACCTCCGGATGGCTGAAACGAGTGCAAGATTTGCGGTTCAACTGAGGGTTTCTACTCGCCGAGACAACGAAACAGCCGGTAGAGTCGGCGCCGACAATCTGAGATGTTCAATGCCGCGCGCCCAGCGCGCAACCTGTGCTACACCCCGAACAGCGCCCGATACACGATCCACTCAACCGACGAAAGAGAGATGTCCATGGCCATCGAACGGGGCGTTGCAGCCGCCGCGATACTCACCGGGCTCGCCATCGCGCTGGCCGCGCCCAGCTCGGCCGACGATTTCAACGGCCATTACACCTTCACCGAGACGGAAGCGAACGGCCCCGCCGCCAGCAGCGACTGGTACGTCACCCCGTGCGGCGACGGCTGCGTGTCGGTGGCGCTGAAGCCCGGCGGGCCGACCAAGCAGGCACACCTCAACAACGGGCAGTGGAACCTCGACAGCACCGACAGTCTCGAGTGCGAGGACGGCACCAGCGCTCCCGATGCCACCACGGCGCATTTCAGCTGGGACGCCAACACGCTCACCGGGACCGTCGTTTCCACCGACGTCAAACCCGTTTGCGGCCAGCAGGCGGGCCACCAGGAGACCAACGACATGAAGCTCGTGCGGGTGCCCTGACGCCAGCTCTGCTGCCGACGCTCGACTAGCCGCGTCCGTACCCTCGAAGGGGTGACGGTCGTGCGCGCGGAGGCTCCGGAGTTGGTCGCTGCGCTCACCGGCCGCCGGGTCGCCGTCGTGACCGGCGCCGGCATGTCGACCGACTCCGGAATCCCCGACTACCGCGGACCCGATTCGCCGCCGAGCAATCCGATGACGATTCGCCAGTTCACGTCGGATCCGGTCTTCCGTCAGCGGTACTGGGCGCGTAATCACGTCGGCTGGCGGCACATGGACGACACCCGGCCCAACGCCGGGCACCGCGCGATCGCCACGCTCGAACGCGCCGGCGTCGTCAGTGGCGTCATCACCCAGAACGTCGACCTGCTGCACACCAAGGCCGGCAGCCGCAGCGTGATCAACCTGCACGGCACCTATTCGCAGGTGGTGTGCCTGACGTGTGGCCACACGATGACGCGAGCGGCGCTGGGCGACCAACTGGACGCGCTGAACCCGGGCTTCACCGAACGGATCGAAGCTGTCGGCGGGCTCGCGGTGGCACCGGACGCCGACGCGATGGTCGACGACACCGCGTCGTTCCGCTACATCGACTGCCCGTCGTGTGGCGGCATGCTTAAGCCCGACATCGTCTACTTCGGTGAGAGCGTTGCCAAAGATGTTGTTCGGCAGGCGTTTTCGATGGTCGACGACGCGGATGCACTACTGGTCGCCGGTTCGTCGCTGACGGTGTTCTCCGGCTATCGCTTCGCGCGGCACGCCGCGGCCCGCGGCATACCGATCGCCATCGTCAACCGCGGACCCACCCGCGGCGACGACCTGGCGAGTGTGAAGGTCGACGGCGGCTGCTCGGAACTGCTGACGTTGCTGGCCGAGGAGCTCTCCCCCGCCGCAGTCGGCTAGAACGTGCAGGTCATGCTGCGGATGCCGTGAATGAAGTTGCCGGCCAGGTATACCGGGTCGCCGGCCGCGATGTCCGGCAGCTGGTGCAGTAGCTCGCCGATGATCGCGCGCAGCTGCGCCCGGGCCAGGTTCGCGCCCAGACAGAAGTGCACGCCACCGCCGCCGAAGCCGACGTGCGGGTTGGGATTGCGGCTCAGGTCGAGGCGCTCGGGGTGGTCGAACACCTCGGTGTCGAAGTTGCCCGAGGAGTAGAACATCACGACCTTCTCGCCCGCCCGGATGGCTTGGCCGCCGATCTCGACATCCTTGGCGGCCGTGCGGCGGAACGTCATCACCGGGCTGCCCCATCGGATGAACTCCTCGACCGCCGTCCCGATGCGGTTGTCGAAATCTTCCAGCAACCAGGCCCGCTGATCGGGAAAGTCGGTGAGGGCCTTCAGTGCGAGGCTGGTGGTCTGGCGGGTGGTGTCGTTGCCGGCGACTGTCATCAACACGAAGAACGCGGCAACGTCGGCGTCGGCCAGCTTGTCGCCATCGACCTCGGCCGTCACCAGACTGGTGAACAGGTCGTCGCCCGGGTGCTCGCGGCGCTCCGCGGCCAGTGTCCCGGCCACCTGGTGCACGTAGGTCTGCGCCTCGAACAGCACCTCCAGCGGGTGACGCCCGTTGAGGTACTCCGGGTCGCCGGAGGAGACCATCGCGTCGGCCGCATGCGCGAGCTTCTGCCGCTCCGATTCCGGAATGCCGACCATGTCCGACAGCGTGCGGATGGGCAATTCCTTGGCGCAGAGGTCGACGAAGTCGGCGCCGCTGCCTGCGGCCTTTAACTCCTCGACGATGGTTTTGGCGTTGGCCTTGATCGAGTCGTCGATGCGGCGGACCTGCCGCGGGGTGAACGCGGCGCTGACGAGTTTGCGCAGGAAGGTGTGCCGCGGCGGGTCCATGGCCAGGAAGGATTGCGACGCCTCCAGCAACTCCTCCGGGAAGTTCTCGAACATGACGCCCTTGCCCGACAGGAACGACTCGTTGTCGCGGCTGATCGCGACGATGTCGTCGCGACGGGTGACCGCCCAGTAGCCGGGATCATTCGGGTCGGGCAACATGGCGTCCTCCACCGGCGGATGCCAGCTGACTGGGCGGGCGGCCCGAAGCTCCGCGAATGACGTGTCGCGCTCCTCGGCGGTGGTCGACCAGAACGCGCGGGACGACAAGTCGATGGTGTCGTACGGACGCGGGGTGGCAGCCGTCGCTGTCATGGGAACTCCTCCATCGGATATGACGCCGGTCACAGACTCGGAACCACGACGATAAGACTAGACAGAGTGTCTAGTCAAGGTGTCATACTGGCTGCCATGCCGTCCGTGACCCGCAAGCCGCAAGCCAACCGGCGGGAGCGACGTGAGCAGATCGAACGCCGGCTGCTCGACGCCACCGAGCGGCTGATGCGCGACGGTGCGAGCTTCACCGAGCTCAGCGTGGACCGGCTGTCCACCGAGGCCGGGATGTCGCGGGCCAACTTCTACATCTACTTCGAGGACAAGGGCGACCTGCTGCGACGGCTGGCCGGTCAGGTGTTCGGCGAGCTCGCGGACAGCGCCGAACTCTGGTGGGGCGTGGCCGGACGCCACGATCCCGACGACGTGCGCGCCGCGATGGCCGGCATCGTCGCCAGTTACCGGCGCCACCAGCCCGTGCTGGTCGCACTCAACGAAATGGCCGGCTATGACCCGCAGGTGGCCGCAACGTATCGCGAACTGCTGGATGGCATCTCGCGGAGATTGACGCAGGTGATCGAGGACGGCCAGGCCGACGGCTCGATCCGCCGCGAGCTACCCGCGGCCACCACGGCCAGCGCCCTGAGCTGGATGGTCGAGCGGGCCTGTCAGCAGAATCTTCCGAACAGCCCATCGGAATACGACGGCGAGCTCATCACATCGCTGACCGAGATTGCTTGGGGCGCATTGTATCTCGTTCCGATACCGCGAGGTTAGACGGCGACCAGGTCGTCGGCGTGCACCGCGGGCCGGCGTAGCTCCGTGGGCAGGTCCGACGTCGACCGGCCGATCATGGTAGCCAGCTCGGAGGCGTCATAGGCCACCACTCCGCGAGCCACCAGCGTCTCGTCCGGCCCGTTGAGATCGACGACGTCGCCGCCGTGGAAGCGGCCGGCCAGCGCGGTGATTCCGGCCGGCAGCAGCGAACGACGTTGACCCAGAACGGCACTCACCGCACCCCCATCGAGGGTGAGGACCCCCGCCGACTCGGCGGCGTAGCGAACCCAGAAGCGGCGCGCGGACATGCGATTGGATCGCGGGGCGAACACGGTCCCCACCGAGGCGTCGGCCAGCGCCGCCTCGGCGTTGGCCGCGGCCGCCAACAGCACCGGCACGCCGGCGTCGGCGGCCAGCAGTGCCGAGGAAAGCTTGGATGCCATCCCACCGGTGCCCAGGTGGCTGCTCTGCCCGGCGATCACGCCGTCCAGATCTTCCGGCCCGGAAACCTCTGCGATGAAATGACTTTCGGCGGACTTCCGCGGGTCGGAGTCGTAGAGGCCGTCGATGTCGCTGAGCAGGATCAGCGCGTCAGCGCCGACCAGATGCGCCACCAGCGCCGAGAGCCGGTCGTTGTCGCCGAAGCGGATCTCGTTGGTGGCCACCGTGTCGTTCTCGTTGACGATCGCCACCGCGTGCAGGGCCCGCAACCGGTCGAGGGTGCGCTGAGCGTTGTTGTGCTGCACCCGCATTGACACGTCGTGCGCGGTGAGCAGCACCTGCCCGACGCTGCGCTGGTAGCGGGCGAACGCGGTACTCCACGCGTTGACCAATGCGACCTGACCCACGCTGGCCGCCGCCTGCTTGGTCGCCAAGTCGGTGGGCCGCTTGCTCAGCCCGAGCGGTTCGATGCCGGCGGCGATGGCACCGGAGGACACGATGATGACGTCCGATCCCGCCTTCATCCGCGCCTCGATGGCGTCGACGAGCCCGGCCAGTCGGCTGGCGTCGAACACGCCGGTCGGGGCGGTCAGCGCGGTGGTGCCGACCTTGACGACGACGCTGCGCGCGGTGCGAACAGCGTCGCGCGCAGGACTATTCATGGTCACGACGCGCGCGCCGGGCCGCTTTACGCTCGTCTGCGCCAACCCGCTCACTGGTGTCCAGTCGGGTGTCCGTGCCGCGCCTGGTCATCAGCGTGTCGACACCGGCGGGAGTCTGCGGCTCCCAATCGAACGTGACGTCGCCGATGGTGACCGCGCAGCCCGGACGCGCGCCCAACCGCATCAGCTCGTCCTCGACGCCGAGGCGGGCGAGCCGGTCGCCGAGATAGCCGACCGCCTCGTCGTTGTCGAAGCTGGTCTGCGAGATCCAGCGTTCGGGCCGCCGGCCACGAACCACGAACCCGCCGTCCCCGTCCGATTCGACCGTGAAACCGGACTCGTCGACGGGCACCGGGCGAATCACCGGGCGTCGCGGTACCACCTCAGGCTGGGCTGCCTTAAAGTCGGCGACCATGCCCGCGAGCCCGAAGATCAACGGCTGCAATCCTTCCCGGGCAACAGCCGACACGATGTACACCGGCCAACCACGCTCGGCGATCTCGTCACGGACGAACTCGGCCATCTCGCGGGCCTCGGGCACGTCGACCTTGTTGAGCACGACCGCCCGCGGGCGCTCGATCAGGTCGCCGAGCGTCGAATCCCCTTGCAAGGTCGGCGTGTACGCGGCCAGTTCGGCTTCCAGTGCGTCGATGTCGGAGATCGGATCGCGGCCGGGTTCGGCTGTCGCACAATCCACCACGTGCACCAGCACCGCGCATCGCTCGATGTGGCGCAGGAAGTCCAGGCCGAGACCGCGGCCCTGCGAAGCGCCCGGGATCAGGCCCGGCACATCGGCGACGGTGAACGTGCGCTCCCCAGCCGACACCACCCCGAGGTTGGGAGCCAGCGTGGTGAACGGGTAGTCGGCGATCTTGGGCTTGGCCGCCGAGATCGTCGACACCAGGGAGGATTTGCCCGCCGACGGGAATCCGACCAGGCCGACGTCGGCGACCGTTTTGAGTTCGAGGGTGAAGTCACGCTCTTCGCCCTTCTCGCCCAGCAGCGCGAACCCGGGCGCCTTGCGAGCGCGCGACGCCAGCGCGGCGTTGCCCAGCCCGCCGCGACCGCCGGCGGCGGCTTCGAAGCGAGTGCCCACACCGACCAGGTCCGCCAGCATCCGGCCGTCGTCGTCGACCACGATCGTGCCGTCGGGGACCTTGATTTCCAGGTCCGGGGCGGCGGCGCCGGCGCGGTTACCGCCCATGCCCTGCTTGCCGGACGCGGCGACGACATGCGGGTGAAAGTGGAAGTCGAGCAGCGTGTGCACCTGCGGGTCGACGACCAGCACGATGCTGCCGCCGCGACCGCCATTGCCGCCGTCGGGCCCGCCGAGCGGCTTGAATTTCTCCCGGTGAACCGAGGCGCAGCCGTTGCCGCCAGAGCCGGCACGCGCGTGGATGACGACGCGGTCGACAAACCGGGGAGCCATCGGAATTCCTCTAACTCGTCAGGCGTGCAGACACGCCCGCGATGCTCAGTCGGTTGAAGAAGCGGCCGAGACGATGTTGATCATCTTGCGACCGCGCTTCACACCGAACTCGACGGCGCCGGCCGCCTTGGCGAACAGCGTGTCATCGCCGCCACGGCCGACGTTGACGCCGGGGTGGAAGTGAGTGCCGCGCTGACGGACCAGGATCTCGCCGGCCTTCACGACCTGACCGCCGAACCGCTTGACGCCGAGGCGCTGAGAGTTGGAATCGCGACCGTTGCGTGAGCTGGAAGCGCCCTTTTTGTGTGCCATGTCTGTCGCCTCCTGCTACTTGATTCCGGTGACCTTCAGGACCGTCAGCTGCTGACGGTGACCCTGACGCTTGTGGTAGCCGGTCTTGTTCTTGAACTTGTGGATGCGGATCTTGGGGCCTTTGGTGTGCTCGAGCACCTCTGCCGCGACGGCAACCTTGGCCAGTGCGGAGGCATCGGAGGTCACCGCGGCGCCGTCGACGACCAGCGCGACCGGCAGCGACACCTTGGCGCCTGGCTCCGAGTCGAGCTTCTCGACCTTGACGACGTCGCCGACGGCAACTTTGTACTGCTTACCGCCGGTCTTGACGATTGCGTAGGTCGCCATGGTTACGTCTACCTCTTCTTCGTGCGGGCGTCGCGCAGCCAAAATATGCGCGGACTGGTCGGGGGGTGTCGGCCAAAACCGGTCAGCGGACCTGGCGACAACTGGTCCAGGGTACGTGACCAGCGGCTACAGGGTCAAACCGGCCGATCAGTCCCCCTGCGACGATGCGGTTCGCGCAGCGAACCGAGGAGAAGCAGGGCGAATCGGCCTTAGTGGATGGGTGGACCGGCAGGTCGGGCCGCTGCCCGACGCCGACGGGGCCGCTCCGATACCGCGGCGACCTGGTGCTCGTCATCGGAGTCGTCGTCCTCGTCGTCGTCGCTGTCGTCGAAGTCGTCGTCCCCATCGTCGTCCTCGTCGTCCTCGTCGTCGAGGTCGTCGTCTTCATCGAGGTCGTCATCATCGTCATCGAGGTCGACCTGATCGGTGTCGTCCTCGTCGGTGTCGTCCTCGTCGGTGTCGTCCTCGTCGGTGTCGTCCTCGTCGTCGAAGTCGTCGTCGAGGTCGTCCTCGGCCGTCTCCCGCGCCGCCTGCTTCTGGCGCTGCTCGTCGGCCTCCGAGTCGGCCAAGTCCTCGCCGGGGATGTGCTCGGCGTCATCGGCGGGCGCCGACTCGTCGTCCTCGTGGGGATCGCCATTGGCCGCGGCCATGGCTTTGAACATCGGGTGCTCGCCCTGCGGGTGAGCGGGCACCTTGGCCACCGGCTCCTGCTGCTCCTCGGGCTTGCCCTTCTTGGAGCGGCGCCCGCGGCGGCCGCCGCCGGACTCCGACTTGCGGCCGGTCGACGGGGCGGAGTCGACGGGATCGGCGTGCAGCATGATGCCGCGGCCGCTGCAATGCGGGCACGTCGTGGAGAAGGCCTCGACCAGGCCGGTGCCCAGCCGCTTTCGGGTCAGCTGCACCAGGCCCAACGAGGTCACCTCGGACACCTGGTGGCGGGTGCGGTCGCGAGCCAGCGCCTCGGTCAACCGCCGCAACACCAGGTCGCGGTTGGACTCCAGGACCATGTCGATGAAGTCGATGACAACGATGCCGCCGATGTCGCGCAGCCGCAGCTGGCGCACGGTCTCCTCGGCCGCCTCGAGGTTGTTCTTGGTCACGGTCTGCTCGAGGTTTCCCCCGGACCCGGTGAACTTGCCGGTGTTGACGTCGACGATGGTCATCGCCTCCGTCCGGTCGATGACCAACGTGCCGCCGGACGGCAGCCACACCTTACGATCCATCGCCTTGGCCAACTGCTCGTCGATGCGGTGCACCGCGAACACGTCGGGGCCGTCCTCGGCGGACTGCTCGTATTTGTTCAGCTTCGAAACAAGTTCGGGTGCAACCGAACTCACATACTCGTTGATAGTGGTCCAGGCGTCATCGCCGGAGACCACGAGCTTGGCGAAGTCTTCGTTGAACAGGTCGCGGATGACCTTGACCAGGACGTCGGGCTCTTCATAGAGCGCAACGGCGGCTCCGGCCGCCTTCTTCTTGGTGTCGGCCGCCCGCTCGGCGATCTCGGTCCAGCGCTCCTGCAGCCGATTGACGTCGGAGCGGATGTCCTCCTCCTTGACGCCCTCGGAGGCGGTCCGGATGATCACGCCGGCGTCGGACGGGACGACCTCTTTCAGAATCTCCTTGAGGCGCTGGCGCTCGGTGTCGGGCAGCTTGCGGCTGATGCCGGTCGACGACGCGCCCGGCACATACACCAGGTAGCGGCCCGCCAGCGACACCTGTGTGGTGAGCCGGGCGCCCTTGTGACCCACCGGGTCCTTGCTGACCTGGACCACGACGTAGTCGCCGGGCCGCAGGGCCTGCTCGATCTTGCGGTTCTGGCCGCCGAGGCCGGCGGCCTCCCAGTTCACCTCACCCGCGTAGAGCACGCCGTTGCGGCCGCGGCCGATGTCGACGAATGCCGCTTCCATCGACGGCAGCACGTTCTGCACGATGCCCAGGTAGATGTTGCCCACCAGGGACGCCGACGCCGCGCTGGTGACGAAGTGTTCGACGACGATGCCGTCCTCGAGCACCGCGATCTGGGTGTAGCGGCTGCCGGGGTGCGGCGGCTCGGTGCGGACCGTGTCGCGGACGACCATGACCCGTTCGACCGCTTCGCGACGGGCCAGGAACTCGGCCTCGGTCAAGACCGGCGGGCGGCGGCGGCCGGCGTCACGACCGTCGCGGCGACGCTGACGCTTTGCTTCGAGGCGGGTCGAGCCATCGATGCCCTGGATCTCGTTGTTGCTGGAGTCGGGCTTGTTCTTGGCGCGCGGCGCCCGCTCGTGCACCACGGTGTTGGGCGGGTCGTCCGGGGACGCGCTGTCCTCGGAGTCGTCGCCGGAACCGGACTTACGCCGACGGCGGCGGCGGCGGCGCTTGGTGGCACCGTCGCCGGAGCCGTTGTCGTCGTCGGTGGAGTCCGAGTCGTCGCTGTCGTCATCGGAGTCGTCGTCCGACTCGCCGTCGGAGTCGCCCGACTTGTCCGTGCCGCCGTCGCCGGAGCCGTTCTCGGCGCCGTTCTGTTCGCCACGGCCACGTCCCCGTCCGCGGCGTCCGCGGCGACGCCGTCGGTTGGCCGGGCGGTCGGACTGCTCGTCGTCGCCGTCGCTGTCGCTGTCGCTGTCGCCATCGAAGTCGTCGTCATCGTCGTCGTCGTCGTCCGAATCGGAGCTTTCGGCCTTCTTCGGGGCCCCGGCCCGCTCGACCGGTTGCGGGGCGACGAACAGCGGCATGTATTCGGGCCGCTCGGCCGGGGGGGTCTCCAGCATCAGCCGCGACTCGGGCTCGCCCGACTCGGCAGACGCCTCGGCTTCCGACGCGGCCGGCACGCCGACGGTCGCGGGGGCCGGCGCGTTGGCCAGCAGGTCGCGAACGCGGACCGCGTCGACTCGCTCGACCGTGGAATGCGCGCTGCGGATCCGCCCGTCGAGCTCAGTGAGCGCGTCGAGTACCTGCCGGCTGGTTGTGCCGAGCGCCCGGGCCAGGGAGTGCACCCTCAGGCGTTCTGGCAGCTCCTCGCCCTGCGACGGCTCTTCGGGAACTTCTGAGAATGGGCCACCGTCTATCACGAATTCTCCTCTAGCCCCCGGGCGCGTCTTTTCGACGCGGCCACGCGAGGGCTTCGCTATGTACCCGGGTCACTTCCTCCCGGGCTTGTGATGGTCTTGCCCCGAGCAGTTCGGGTCGAACACACTCGGTGCCGGTCTGAATGATGGCTGGACAGCCGCGCCGCGAATCGCGGTGGTCGCGCTTGTCAAAGTCTTCATTCGGGCTTTGGACGCCGGTCTGGCGACGTTCACCCGTCTAGCAGTATCCCATACCCATGTGCCGGGTCGGACCAAGTGCGCTGAGCTGTTATCAAGCCTTGCTGAACCAGAGCGCGATTTCGCGCTCTGCGGACTCGCTTGAATCCGAGCCGTGCACCAGGTTGTACTGGGTTTCCAGGCCGAAGTCGCCGCGGATGGTGCCGGGCAGAGCCTTCTCGACCGGGTCGGTGCCGCCCGCGAGCTGCCGGATCGCGGCGATCGCTCGTGGGCCTTCGATAATTGCCGCTACCAGCGGCGATGACGTGATGAACTCCACCAGTGAGCCGAAGAACGGCTTGCCGTCGTGCTCGGCGTAGTGGCTTTTCGCCAGCTTCTCGCTGACGGTCCGCAATTCCAGCGTCGCAATGGTCAAGCCTTTGCGCTCGACACGGCCGAGGATCTCGCCCACCAGGCGACGCTCGACACCATCGGGCTTGATCAGCAGGAGGGTCCGCTCAGTCACGGCGCACACTGTAGCCGATCAGTCCGGCGGCCCATCCTGACCAGGCAGCAGCCCCAGCCGCTCGCGGCGCAGAACCTCCGACCGCACATAAACGATCAGCGCCCACACCCCGGCGAAGATCAGCCCGATCACACCGATCCCCGGATAGACCGCGAACCCGGCGATCGGGATCGCCTGTACGCCGAGATCCGCCCAGATCGCCCACGACCGGCCCTGCAGGCCGGTCAGAACGACCAGGATCGCCGTCAAACCCAACAGATAGATCAGCGTGCCGGCAGTCAAGCCGCCGCCGACCGCTCCGACCACCGGCAGCGCCAGCAGCACCACGATGGCTTCGAGGATCAGCGTCCCGGCCGTTACCCCGCGAAAGCTCTTCCACGGATCGGGTTTTGGCGCCTCTGCCGCGTCATCGGACGCGGTCACGCGGGATCACGACCAAACAGCGTGCGGGCCGTGCCAGCGGTGACCACCGAACCGGTGATCACGATGCCCGTCCCGGAGAACGACGTGTCGTCGGCGTCCGCGTCGTCCACGAGCGCGGTCGCGGTGTCGATGGCGTCCCGCAGATTCTCGGCGGTGACCACCCGGTCGGGGCCGAAGTACTGCTGCGCGGTCAGCGCCAGCGCGTCCACATCCAGCGCCCGGGGTGAACCGTTATGGGTGACCACAATTCGATCGAAGACCGGCTCGAGCGCGGCTAGAATTCCGCCGACGTCCTTGTCCCCCATCACGCTCACCACGCCGACCAAGAAGCGGAAATCGAACTCCTCGGCCAGAGCCTGGGCCAGCGCCGCCGCCCCCGCCGGATTGTGCGCGGCGTCGACGAACACCGTCGGCGCGCTGCGCATCCGCTCCAGTCGGCCGGGGCTGGTTGCGGCGGCGAATCCGGCCCGAACGGCGTCGACGTCGAGCTGACGCTGGGCACCGGCGCCGAAGAACGCCTCGACCGCGGCCAGCGCGATCGCCGCGTTGTGGGCCTGGTGTTCGCCGTGCAGGGGAAGGAACACCTCGGAGTACACCCCGCCGAGGCCCTGCAACTCCAGCAGCTGCCCGCCGATCGCGACCTGGCGGCTCAGCACCGCGAACTCCGAATCCTCGCGTGCGACAGCGGCATCCGCGCGCATCGTCTGCGCAAGCACCACCTCCATGGCCTCGGGCACCTGTCGGCCGATGACCGCAACCGTGTCCGGTGCTCCGTCCTCGGCGCGGTGGATGATGCCGGCCTTTTCGGCCGCAATGCCGGCGATGTCGTCGCCAAGGTATTCGACGTGGTCGACGCTGATCGGGGTGATCACCGCGACAGTCGCGTCGATCACGTTGGTGGCGTCCCAGCGACCGCCGAGGCCGACCTCGATCACCGCCACGTCGATCGGGGCGTCGGCGAACGCCGCGAACGCCATTGCGGTGAGCACCTCGAACTTGCTCATCGCCGGCCCTCCGCCCGCCTCCGACTGCTGGTCGATCATCTGGATGAACGGTTCGAGCTCGGTGTAGGTCGACACGTATGTCGCTGGGCTGATGGGTTTTCCGTCGATCGCGATGCGCTCGACCGCGGACTGCAGATGCGGGCTGGTGGTGCGCCCGGTGCGTCGCTGCAGGGCGGTCAGCAGCGCATCGACCATCCGCGCGACCGAGGTCTTGCCGTTGGTCCCGGCGATGTGGATCGACGGATAGCTGCGCTGCGGCGACCCGAGCAGGTCCATCAGTGCCGCGATGCGGTCCAGGCTGGGCTCGATTTTGGTTTCCGGCCAGCGCTGGTCTAGCAGGTGCTCGACCTGGAGCAGAGCAGCGATCTCGTCGGGGGTGGGAACCGCCTCGACGGGCCGGGCATCGTCGTAGTCGTCGGGGTCGGGTTCCAACGTCACGTGAGCCCGGCCAACCTGGCGGTGATCCGCTCCGCTTCCTCGCGCGCCACACGCTGCCGCTCGCGCTGCTTCTCGACGACCGCTCCCGGGGCCTTGGCCATGAAGTCGGCGTTGCCCAATTTCGCTGTGGTGGAGGCTAATTCCTTCTGCGGCGGCGGCCAGGTCCTTTTCCAGGCGGCGACGTTCGGCCTCGACGTCGATGGTGCCCGAGGTGTCGAGTTCGACGGTGACGATGCCACCCTTGAGCCCGACCTCCAGCGACGCCGATGGGCTGAAATCCGCGGCGGGCTCGGTGAGCCAGGCCAACGAGGTGACGGCGCCGATCTGGCTGCCCAGGTCGGCGGTGTCGATGCCGGAAAGCCGGGCCGGCACCTTCTGCCGGTCGGCAAGACCCTGATCGCTGCGGAACCGGCGGATCTCGGTGACCAGCTTCTGCATGTCGATGATCCGTTGCGCGGCAACCTGATCCAACGCGAGACCGGAAGACTGCGGCCACGCCGCGATGACGACGGACTCGCCGCCGGTCAGGTTCTTCCACAGCGTCTCGGTGACGAACGGGATGACCGGGTGCAGCAACTTGAGCAACGCGTCGAGCACGTTCGCCAGGACCGCCGTGGTGGACGCGTCGTCGGGATTGGACAGCTGCACCTTGGCCAGCTCCAGGTACCAGTCGCAGAACTCGTCCCACGCGAAGTGGTAGAGCGACTCGCAGGCGCGGCTGAACTCGTAGCTGTCGAACGCCGAGTCCACTTCGGCGCGAACCTCTTCGAGCCGGCCGAGGATCCAGCGGTCGGCATCGGTGAGTTCGTCGGAACCCGGTAGTGGCGCCGGGGCGGCGCCGTTCATCATCGCGAAACGGGTCGCGTTGAAGAGCTTGGTCGCGAAGTTGCGCGATGCCCGCACGTCGTCCTCGCCGACGCTGAGATCGCTGCCGGGACTGGATCCGCGGGCGAGAGTGAACCGCAGAGCATCGGCGCCGTAGGCATCCAACCAGTCCAGCGGGTCGATGACGTTGCCCTTGGACTTGCTCATCTTGCGGCCGAACTCGTCGCGAATCAGGCCGTGCAGGAAGACATTCTGGAAGGGCACCTGCGGACCGCGCTCGCCGCTGAGCGTGATGACATCGTCGCTGCCGACAAAGGTGCCGAACATCATCATCCGGGCCACCCAGAAGAACAGGATGTCGTAGCCCGTGACGAGAACGGTTGTAGGATAGAACTTCTCGATCGCAGGAGTCCGGTCGGGCCAGCCCAGCGTGGAAAACGGCCACAGCCCCGACGAGAACCAGGTGTCGAGCACGTCAGCGTCCTGCTCCCAGCCCTCGGGCGGTGTCTCGTCCGGACCGACGCAGACCTTCTGTCCATCGGGCCCGTACCAGATCGGGATGCGGTGGCCCCACCACAGCTGACGCGAAATGCACCAATCGTGCATGTCGTCGACCCAGGCGAACCAACGCGGCTTCAATCGCGCGGGATGAATCACGGTGTCGCCGTTGCGAACCGCGTCGCCCGCGGCCTTGGCCAGTGACTCGACCTTGACCCACCACTGCAGCGACAACCGCGGTTCGATCGGCTCACCGCTGCGTTCGGAGTGCCCGACGCTGTGCAGGTACGGCCGCTTCTCGGCGACGATCCGGCCCTGCGTGGCCAACTCCTCGCGGATTTTCACCCGCGCCTCGAAGCGGTCCTGGCCGTCGAACTTCGTTCCGGTGTTGGCGATCCGGCCCTTGGTGTCCAGCATCGTGGGCATCGGCAGGTTGTGCCGCAGCCCGATCTCAAAGTCGTTGGGATCGTGCGCGGGCGTCACTTTGACTGCTCCCGTGCCGAATTCGGGGTCCACATGCCCGTCGGCGACAATCACGATCTCGCGGTCGACGAACGGATGCGACAGCGTCTGGCCGACCAGGTGGCGGTACCGGTCGTCGTCGGGGTGCACTGCGATCGCGGTGTCCCCCAGCATGGTCTCGAGCCGGGTGGTGGCGACCACGATGTGCGGCTCGTCGTCGTTCATCGAGCCGTACCGGAACGAGACCAGTTCGCCCTCAACGTCTTTGTAATCGACCT
Source organism: uncultured Actinomycetota bacterium (assembly GCA_963822655.1). Classification (GTDB taxonomy): domain Bacteria; phylum Actinomycetota; class Actinomycetes; order Mycobacteriales; family Mycobacteriaceae; genus Mycobacterium. The sequence goes on along the minus strand of CAWGIJ010000004.1, from coordinate 195,556 downwards.
CGATGTCGGAGATTGCGGTCTCGAGCACCGGCGACCAGTTGACCAGTCGCTCGGCCTGATAAATCAGGCCGGCGTCGTACAACTGCTTGAAGATGGTCCGCACGGCCCGCGACAGGCCGTCGTCCATCGTGAAGCGATCCCGGCTCCAGTCGACACCGTCGCCGAGGCGACGCATCTGACCGCCGATGGCACCGCCCGACTCACGCTTCCAGTCCCACACCTTGTCGACGAAGAGTTCGCGACCGAAATCCTCTTTGGTCTTGCCGTCGACGGCCAGCTGCTTTTCGACCACGCTCTGGGTGGCGATCCCCGCGTGGTCCATACCGGGTTGCCACAGCACCTCGTAACCCTGCATCCGCTTACGGCGCGTGAGCACATCCATCATGGTGTGCTCGAGCGCGTGACCCATGTGCAGGCTGCCGGTCACGTTGGGCGGCGGCAGCACGATCGAATAGGCGGGCTTGCCGCTCGTCGGATCGGCGGTGAAATACCCGGCGTCAACCCAGCCCTGATAGATCGAGCTTTCTACCGAGCCCGGGTCCCACGCCTTGGGCAGGTCATCTGCCCGCGAGTCAGCGGCGCGTTCTGGGCTTGTGGTCACACGCACGATTCTAGAAAGCACCGGCGCGTGCGACGAACACCGCCCATCACAGGCGGTATCGCGGGAGCGTGGGCTACTTCTTGTTGCCGAACAGTCCGCCGAGGATGTCGCCCGCCTTGGAGCCCAGCGCATTGCCCAGCACGGAGCCCAACGACTTGTTGCCGCCGGCCATCCCGCCGAGGATGCTGCCCAGCACATCGTTGAGCGCTCCGCCGGACTCCTGCTTGGCGGGCTCGCTCTTCTGGCCGAGCTGCTTGCCGACGTACGCGAGCACGATCGGAGCCAGGATCGGCAATAGTTGCTTGAGCAGATCGCTGTTGCCGCCGCCGCCGCCGGCCAGCGCGCTGGCAACTTGCGCGGCATCGTTACCACCGAAGATTCTCGAGATGGCCTGCGCGCCGTCGGCCTCGTTGACCTGGTCCAGGCTCACGCCACCGTCGAGCAGACCGCTGGCTGCGTGATTGTCGGCCGCGGACTCGATGTTGCTGGCGTGCTCGGGATCCTGCGCGTTCTCCTGCAGGCCGCCGACGAGCACCGGAACCAGCAGTTGCACCGCCTTGTTGACTTCGCTTTCGTCGACACCGATCTTGCTGGCGATGTCGCCCGTGGGAATCTGAGACAGAAGATCTTCTAGGCCAGACATGGACCCGTCCACCTAACGTTGCTGGGATGGTGTGCTTCTGCCGATGACACTAGCCCTTCTGATCTTGTCCGACAGCAGTTCTTTCCAGAGCAGATCGATACGTCAGCGGTGCATCAGCCGCGCGGTTTCCAGCGACACCTCGGCGGCCGGGAAGCGGGCCAGCAGCGCGTCCCCCATCGCCGCCGCCGGGGTCAGCACCCCGTGCAGGTCAGACAGTGCGTCCCGGTCCTTGGCCAACGTCAGGCCGCTCTCGCCCAGCAGCACCGCCGTCGCTTTATAGCCGGGGTCGCCGCGCTGCGCCATGGTCGCGATGTAGCGCGCGCCGGACGTCGTGGTGGTGTAGGTCTCGACCTTGTAGAAGCCCTTTTCGCGGACGGCTGCGCTGGGCCCGGTGCCAGGCTTGGGCAGCGCCCGATCGACCAATGTGCGTGGCAGCAGCCGGAAGTAGCGACTGCCCAGTGCCGACATCGCGTTGCCGACTCCGCTGATGACGGCTGAGGTCACCGGCGCCGCCACCGACGAACCCACGCTCATGTGCTCGCTGTATTTAAATCGCCGACCATAGGCCCAGTCTTGTAAAGCGTTGCTGCGACGAACAATTCGTGTGTTGGACGGCGCCATCATGAATCCGGCCGTCCAGATGCCGGTGAGCTCCGGCGCGATCTGCCGGCCGCGGCGACGCGGCAGATCGGGCTGCGACCCGAGTTCGGGTTCCGCGCCGCGGTCCGGGCTCAGTGTGTAGGGGTCGGCGAATTGGCGGCGCACATCGGCATCGCGCGACGTCGCGTCCATGACTTCCACACCCGAGGCGATCGTGCCGCCGGAAAGCCCTCCGGACATCGACTTCACGACGAAGTCGGTGCCGATCAGTTCACCCGCGCCGTCTTCGCGGGCCCGGCGGTAGAGCGCGTAGACGGTGAGATCCGAAGGGATGGAGTCGAATCCACACGCGTGCACGATGCGGGCGCCGGTGTCCTGGGCCTGCTTGTGATAGAGGTCGATGCTCTCCCGGATGAACGGCGGCTCACCGGTCAGGTCGGCGTAGTCGGTGCCTGCGGACGCGCAGGCCGCGACCAATGGCAGACCGTAGCGGGTGTACGGCCCGACGGTGGTGACGACGACCTGCGTCTGCTCGGCCATCGCGTCGAGGGTCTTCGGCGACGAGGCGTCGGCCGTCAGCAGTTGCCACGACCGGGCCGACTCCCCCAGCGTGTCGCGGATCGCCCGCAGGCGGTCCGTCGAGCGGCCGGCCAGCGCGATGCGCGCGTCGCCTCCCGCCCGGGCTAGGTATTCGGCTGTCAACTTACCGACGAAGCCGGTCGCGCCGTACAGGACGATGTCGAATTCGCGCGTTGCAGTCACTCGGCCGACGCTACTCCGAGCACCTCGGGCCATTCGACGCTTTCCCCGAGCACGTGCTCGGCGAGGAAGGCGATGACCGCCTGGTACCAGACCTTGGAATTCTGCGGTGCCAACACCCAGTGATCCTCGCTGGGGAAATACAGGAACCGGTGCGGGCTGCCGCCGTCATCGCCGGCGGGCAGTGCCGAGTTGGCCAGCAACTCGTACCAGAGCCGCAGCCCTTCGCCGATCGGCACGCGATAGTCCTTGTCGCCGTGGATCACCAGCATCGGCGTGCTGATGTTGCCGACGAAGTGATGCGGCGAGTTGGCCGCGGTCATCTCCGGGGTCATCTCGCGGCGCCAGTAGTATGCCGTGTCGGTGGTCGGCCCGAACTGGTCAAGCGCCCACAGGCTGGCATGCGTCACGATCGCGGCAAAACGGTTGGTGCGCCCCGCAATCCAGTTGGCCATGTAGCCACCGAACGACCCGCCCATCGCGGCCATGCGGGTCGCGTCGATCCGCGGATGCGTCAACACCCCGTCGGTCGCCGCCATGAGATCGTCGAATGGCGGTCCGCCCCAGGCGCCCCATCCGCGCTGAATGAAATCCTGTCCGTAGCCGGTCGACAACGCCGGGTCGGGCAGCAGCACCGCGTACCCCTGAGCCGCCAGCAGCCACGGATTCCAGCGCCACGCCCAGTCGTTCCAACTGCCCAGCGGGCCACCGTGCACCCAGAGCAGCAGCGGGGCGGGCGACTCGCCTTCGGGCAGCACCAGCCATGACCGCACCGTCGCACCGTCTGAGGTTGTGGTGGACACTTCGGTCAAAGTGCCTGGCAGCGCCGGTAAGTCGATGCAGGGCAGCGTCGTGATCGTGCCGTCGGCATCGATGCGCACCGGATGTGGCGGCGCCGCATAGGAACTCCGCAACGCGTAGAGCACACCGCTGGGCGATGCGACCACATCGCTGTAGGCGAACTCGTCGTCGGTCAGCTGGACGACGGTCGACGTCGCCACGTCGACGCTGAATACCGGTGCGCGCCCGCTCTGGTCGGCGGTCACGATCAGTGCGGCGCCATCGCCCGCCCATCGGATCGAGCTCGGCCGTCGATCCCACTCCTCGGCCAGGGGTCGCGGCTCATCGCCGAATCGCAGGCACTGCAACGTCATTCGTGGAGCGCAGTCCGGGGTGGTGATGGTTTCGCGGGTGAAGGCGACCGCCGAGCCGTCGGGTGCGATCACCGGATGGTCCAGGCTCGCGCCGGGATCGTCGACGATGACGCGGCGCTCCCCGGACGCCAGGTCGATCCGCAGCAGCACCGACCGTTGGGTCGGGCCGGGCCCGGTGAGCTGCCAGGTCGTGACGAGGAAGCTGCCGTCGGCGCTGACGTCGAAAGCGGCGTCCCCGAAGCCGGCCGCGAGCAGGGCGGCGCCGGGATGCGGCGTCAGGTCACGCAATCCGTCGACGTCGAGCAGATGCGGTTGGTCCGGGCCGATGTCGGCGTTCCAGAATCGCACCGGGTAGCCGGTGTGCAGGATCGCCGTGACCTTGCCGTCCTTGCGCAGGTCGCGCAGCCGTCGGTCGTCGTCGACATCGCTGGCGGCCGGCAGCATCGACGCCCCGATGACGGTCTTGGCGGCGGCGCGCGCGGTCCGCACCGCGGTGATCGCGGCCGGCAGGGTTACGACCTCAGCAGCCTCGCCGCCGGTTGCCGGCAGCCGCCAGAGCCCGGCGGGCGGCTTTGCCTCGTCGGCGGTGGGCCGCGACGAGAGGAAAAGCAGGTCGCCGTCGGGCGTGAAGGTCGGCGACGACTCCCCGTTCGGGCTGCGGCTGAGCCGGTTCGCGGGGCGGCGCCCCGCCGGGTCGATTTCCCAGATTGCGCTGACGTGCTGTGCACCTGCGTCGTCGAGTTCCGCCACCGTCGTCACCAGCCGTGACCCGTCCGCCGACAGCGCGAGGCCGGACACGCGGGGCAGCGCGACGTAGTCGTCGAGGTTGTCGAACGGTGTTGCGGTCATGCCTCGTTGGTAACACAGCGTGGCGTGCGACTGCAGACCAGACGCCAACGGCGGTGGCGGGCGTGAGCCCGGCACCGCCGTTAGTCGGTAGAGCGTGTGATCAGCCGCGACGGCCGCAGACCGGCCATGCGCCGATGCCCTGCGAGTGCAGCACATTCTCGGCCACTCGGATCTGCTCCTCGCGGCTCGCGCCGTTCGCCGATCCCGAGCCGCCGTTGGCGTGCCAGGTGCTTGACGTGAACTGCAGGCCGCCGGAGTAGCCGTTGCCGGTGCTGATGGCCCAGTTACCACCGGACTCGCAGCCGGCGATGGCGTCCCAGTTGACGCTGTACGCCTTCTTGGGGGCCGGGGCCTCTTCCGGGGCAGGAGCGTCGTTGGCCGGGGCCGGCGGAGCCTCGGGAGCCGGGGCCGGGGCCTCGGGAGCCGGCGGAGCGTCCGGCGCGGGCGGTGCCGGCGGAGCCTCGGGAGCCGGGGCCGGGGCCTCGGGAGCCGGCGGAGCGTCCGGCGCGGGAGCCGGCGGCGCGTCCGGAGCCGGCGGAGCCTCGGGGGCCGGCGGGATGTCGGCAGCCGGCGCAACGTTCGGAGCGTCCGGGACGGGCGGTGCGTCCGGCGTGGCCGGGGCGTCACCGGCAGGCGGTACGTCCGGCGCGGGCACGAAGCCAGCCAGCTCGATCGGGGCGTTCGGGGTCACCCGCTCGAAATCGGCGGAGGCGATCGCGTTGGACAGGCTCAGCGGGGTCGAAGCGAGCACCGCAGTGAGCGCAGCCATGCGAAGCGTCTGGCGGACGTTCTTCAACATCGTTCCTTTCGCGGGGCGCGCGCCGAAGCAAGCCCACCGAAGTGGGCTAGGTGCCGGTTTAGTGGCGGTGTGGATACTTCGAATCGCGCCGTCTCGATCAGGCACGACAGCTGGGGCGTCAGCCAATACCGAGCGGGTGCCCGGCGGCCGCACGGAGGCGACATCGCCGTCCGCAGCCCCCGCTCACACGCGGGTCCGTGGGTTTCGATTTTTCTTGGCCTTTTCAGGTCGCAACGGACGGTACGAGAAACGCACCGCACTCGTCATCTCGAGACACGCCGGGGTGCGGTACGGGTCAAGGTTCGTTCACCGAGGGTGTGACCCATGGACTTCGCTGGTCAAACGCATGTTTGTCGCGCGCGTCAGTATCGACATCTTCACGACTTGTGGTGAGTCAAATCACGCACTTTTTGTGAGCTGCGACACCGGTTTTCGGCGTCGAGACCGTGTGACTCAAACCCGTCGTGACGTGCGAAGTCGCGGTAAAAGTTATCAAGATCACACGTTAGATTCGCGTGTCGCAAACGATTTCAGCAGCGCGGAACGCTCGTCGGGCGCATTCTTCTAAAATGTTTGCCGCGCAAAGTTTTTCAGTTCACGAGGCGCAGAAATGCTGTCGCGCAACGGCAGAACGGCAATTCGCCAGCGCCGCAGCGGATTTCGGGTCGGCCTACGCAACACCGGAGGTCTGCCCGACCTCCACACGCGAGGCGGCGCCGGCAACCACGACGCGCTGGGTGTCCGCCCGCTTGATCAGAGCGGCGACGTCACGCTCCCCCGCGGCGACGAGATCGTCCACGACAGAAGCCAATTCGGTCCGGTACACCGCGGCCAGGTAGTGGTTCGCGCCGTCCCACGGCAACACGATGTCGACGTCCAGTGCAACCGCCCGGGCCGCGAGCACGTCGATCAGATCTGCGTCGAGAACCGTCGCATCGACTGAAGACAGGAATGCGAACTTCGCCCCGGCTTCGGCGGCGGCGCGCAGCCCGCGACCGACCGCGGACAGCTGCCCGTGGCCGCGCACATCGTCGCGCACCACTTGCGCCGGGAGTTGCGGCAGCGACTGACCTGGCGAAGTCACCACGAAGACGGGTTCGCACCGCTCCCTGAGGACGCTCACGACGCGTTCGACCGCCGTGGTGTGCTCGCCGGGAACCTGCTTCAACGCCTGCGCGCGGCCTTGCCAGGGCGAAGCGCCCGCAGCCACAACCACACCGGCGAGCGAAGCCGGCTTACCCGTAGCAGTCATGTCAGTTCACAGTCCAAGTGTCACGGCCGTGCAGCAGCGACTGCAGGGCGGCGCGGTCAGAGGGCGTTGATTCCTGCGCGGCCTGAATCTGCGACCGTGCAGCGTCATCATAAGTGGGCCGGCTGACCTGACGGAAGATGCCCATCACGGTGTGCTCGAGATTCTGCTGCGACAGCCGCGATAAGGCGTAGGCGTACGCGGAGTCGTCGGCGTGCGCGTTGTGCACCGCAATCTCGTCGGCGCTGACGTCCGCGGTCTTGGCGACTTCGAGGCCGTATCCGGAACGCACAACGCAGTATTCGCCGTTGGCGCCGAAGGTGATCGGCTCGCCGTGATGAACGCTGATCACCCGATCCTCGGCGCCCTCTTTGCGGAGAGCGTCGAACGAGCCGTCGTTGAAGATCGGGCAGTCCTGCAGGATCTCGACGAGCGCCGAGCCGCGATGCTCGGCCGCTGCGCGCAACACCTCCGAGAGGCACCCACCACACCACCCCCCCACCCCCCCCCCACCACCCCACCCCCCCCCCCCCCCCCCCCCCCAGCCGCGATAGCGTAGGCGTACGCGGGTCGTCGGCGTGCGCGTTGTGCACCGCATCTCGTCGGCGCTGACGTCCGCGGCTCACTTCGGCCGTCCCCCAACGCAGTATTCGCCGTTGGCGCCGGGATCGGCTCGCCGTGAGAACGCGATCACCCGATCCTCGCGCCCTCTTTGCGGAGAGCGTCGACGAGCCGTCGTTGAAGATCGGCAGTCCTGCAGGATCTCGACGAGCGCCGAGCCGCGATGCTCGGCCGCGCGCGCAACACCTCCGAGAGCCTTTGCGATCCGAATCCAGCGCGCGGCCGACGAAAGTCGCCTCGGCGCCCAGTGCCAGCGAGACCGGGTTGAACGGGTGGTCCAGCGAGCCCATCGGCGTCGACTTGGTGACCTTGCCGACCTCGGAGGTCGGCGAGTACTGGCCCTTGGTCAACCCGTAGATCCGGTTGTTGAACAGCAGGATGGTCAGGTTGATGTTGCGGCGGAGCGCGTGGATCAGGTGGTTACCACCGATCGACAATGCGTCGCCGTCGCCGGTGACGACCCAGACCGAGAGGTCCTCGCGCGACAGCGCCAAGCCGGTCGCGATGGCAGGCGCGCGGCCGTGAATCGAGTGCAGGCCGTAGGTCTCCAGGTAGTACGGGAACCGGCTCGAGCAACCGATGCCGCTGACGAAGACGATGTTCTCGCGCCGCAATCCCAACTCGGGCAAGAAGTTACGCATCGTGTTGAGGATGACGTAGTCGCCACACCCAGGACACCAGCGGACTTCCTGGTCGCTGGTGAAGTCCTTGGCCTTCTGCGGTTGGTCCGTGGTGGGCACGCGGCCATGTCCGGACAGCATGTCCGTGAGGCCGAGGTCTGTGCCGATCAGGTCAGTCATAGAACTAGCTCCCTGCTCCCACCGTGGCCGCCGCCAATCTGGCGACCATGGCCTTGTCTTGCTCGATTTCGGCCAACGTGCCGCTCTCCGCCGCCCGGATGATGCGCCCGATCTCGTCGGACAGAAATGCGGCGCCCTGGACCTTCGAGACCGATTGCACATCCACCAGGTACTTCCCGCGCAACAGCAGCGCCAGCTGACCCAGGTTCATCTCCGGGCACACCACCTGCGAGTAGCGCCGCAGCACCTCGCCGAGGTTGGCCGGGAACGGACGCAGGTGGCGCAGGTGCGCGTGGGCGACCTTGATGTCGTTGCGCCGGGCACGCCGGCAGGCCTCGCCGATCGGGCCGTAAGAGCTGCCCCATCCGATCAGCAGCAGTTCGGCGTCACCGGTCGGGTCGTCGACTTCGATGTCCGGCACGGAGATGCCCTCGATCTTCGCCTCGCGCAGCCGCACCATCAGGTCGTGGTTGGCCGGGTCGTAGGAGATCGCGCCGGTGCCATTCGCGGACTCCAGGCCGCCGATCCGGTGCTCGAGCCCGGGCGTGCCCGGAATCGCGAACATCCGGGCCAGCGTCTCCGGGTCACGCGCGTACGGCATGAAAGGTTCGTCCGGACTGGCGAAGGTGTGCTGAATCGGTTGCAGGTCTTCGACATTCGGGATTCGCCACGGCTCGGAGCCGTTGGCGATCGCGCCGTCGGACAGGATCAGCACCGGGGTGTGGTACCCCACCGCGATACGCACCGCCTCGAGAGCAACGTCGAAGCAGTCCGATGGCGATCGCGGCGCGAGCACGGCCACCGGCGACTCACCGTTGCGTCCGTAGAGCGCCTGCAACAGGTCGGATTGCTCGGTCTTGGTCGGCAGACCGGTCGACGGTCCGCCGCGCTGCACGTCGATGACGATCAGCGGCAACTCGGTCATCACCGCGAGCCCCAGCGCCTCGGACTTCAGCGACAGGCCGGGCCCTGAGGTGCTCGTGACGCCCAGCGCACCGCCGTAGGACGCGCCCAGGGCCGCACAGATACCACTGATTTCGTCCTCAGCCTGGAAGGTCAGGACGTTGAAGTTCTTGTGCTTGGACAGCTCGTGCAGGATGTCTGACGCCGGAGTGATCGGGTAGCTGCCCAGCATGACCTGAAGGTCGGCCAGTTGGCCGGCGGCAACGATGCCGTAGGCCAGCGCGGTGTTGCCGGAGATCTGGCGGTACTCACCGGGCGCCAGCTTCGCGGGCGACACCTCGTAGGTGACGGCGAACGCCTCGGTGGTCTCGCCGTAGTTCCAGCCCGCCTTGAGCGCCAGGACGTTCGCCTCGGCGATGTCAGGCTTGCGGCCGAACTTCTCCCGAATGAACCGCTCGCTGGATTCGAGCTCGCGGCCGTACATCCACGACAACAGGCCAAGCGCGAACATGTTCTTGGCGCGCTGACCGTCTTTCTTCGACGCGCCGATGGCCTCGACGGCACCGAGGGTCAGCGTGGTCATCGCGACGGCTTCGACCTTGTAGTCGGACAGCTCCCCGCTTTCCAGTGGGTTGTTGTCGTAGCCGACCTTGGCCAGGTTGCGCTTGGTGAACTCGTCGGAGTTGGCAATCACCAGGCCGCCGATCGGCAGGTCGATGATGTTGGCCTTGAGCGCAGCCGGGTTCATCGCCACGAGCACGTCGGGCCGGTCACCGGCGGTCAGGATGTCGTAGTCGGCGATCTGGATCTGGAACGACGAGACGCCGGGCAAGGTGCCCTGTGGCGCGCGGATCTCGGCGGGGTAGTTCGGCTGGGTGGCCAGGTCGTTACCGAAAAGCGCTGCCTCGGAAGTGAATCGGTCGCCGGTGAGCTGCATACCGTCGCCGGAGTCCCCCGCGAAACGAATGACGATCTTTTCTAGCTTCTCGGGTTTTCTACGACCCGGGGGCGCCGTATCGGCTCCGTTTCCGTTCGGACCCACGTCGCTGCCTCCCGTAGCTGTTCACCGCCTCGGCATGTCGCCGAAACCGGAGCGAATCGCCCGAGTGCGGTCCCGACCGATTTTTATGTCACTGGCGGTACCGATTATTGCACTTCTCTTAGGGATTCATGGACACCCGTCTATACCTGCACGCTACCGCTTCTCCGCCATAGCGCGAGGTCAGACACACGCCGCTGCCACCGACCAACAAGAAGTGTGGCGTTCGTCACTTTGCTGGGCCACAAAGTCTAAGAGTTAAAAGCTACGCATGAGTAACATTGGCTAACCCGTCTGCTCCCCCATTTGGGGGAGGCCGCCAGCCTGCGTTAACGCGTTATTTCCGCGGTTCCTGGGGCCCGTTTCCGGCATGGCCGTCGCGTACAGAATCAGGCCCACGGCGGCGATAATTCCGAGTGAAATGAAGGCCGCGTGGTAGCCAGCGACGACGATGATCCAGCCTGCGAGGATGTTCGAGCATGCGGCGCCGACACCCCAAATGGTGGTGAGTGCGCCGAGGCTGACGTTGAACCGCCCGGAGCCGTGGGTCAGATCCTGCACGACGAGCGGGAACAGCGCGCCGAAGATTCCCGCCCCGACGCCGTCGAGAACCTGCACGCCGACCAGCCAGTAGGGGTTGTCGGACAGCGTGTAGAGGAAGCCGCGCGCGGTGAGGAAGGCGAAGGCGGCCAGAAAGATCGGCTTGCGCCCCCAACTGTCCGCCTTGGCGCCGGCCAGATACGCCATCGGCACCATGACGACCTGGGCGGCCACCACGCATGACGCCATCAGCGCGGTGCCGACGTCCTTGTTCTGCAGCGCCAGCACCTGCCCGACCAGCGGCAGCATCGCGGCATTGGCCAGATGGAAGGTGAGCATGGCCACGGCGAAGACGAGTAGCCGCCGGTCGCGCAGCAGGGCCGCGAACCCGGACGGCTGCGGGTGCACCTCCCCCGCGGCGGGGTCCATGCCGCGGGCCCGGTCATGGTCGATGGCGTCGCCAGGGATCGACAGCGTCGCAGCGACGCTGAGCGCGGCCATGGCCGCCAGCACCCAGAACACGACCACCGGGCCGAAACCGTAGGCCAGTCCGCCCGTAATGGCGCCGGCGGTCGCATTGCCGGCGTGGTTGAACGACTCGTTGCGCCCGATCCGTCGGGAGAAGCGCCGGGCGCCGACCACACCCAGCGTGATCGCGGCCAGCGCCGGAGCGAAGACCGATCCGGCGATCCCGGTCAGCGCCTGCAGCACCGAGATCGCCGCGAAGCGCGGACACAGTGGCATTGCCAGCGTTCCGGCAGTGACGGTCAGGGCACCGGCAACGATCAGCGCACGTTTGGCCGAGGTGCGGTCGACGAGCCCGCCGACTGGCGTCTGGGCGGCGATCGCGGCAATGCCGCCGACCCCCATTACGAACCCGATCGAGGCCTGGTCCCAGTGGTGGGTCAGCAGCAGATAGATCGAGAGATAGGGCCCGAGGCCGTCGCGCACGTCCGCCAGGAAGAAGTTCGACAGGTCCAGCGCGCGGGTGACCCGCGCCGGTACCGCGTCAGCGGCATCGGCGTTCAAGGTCTAGCGGTGACTAGGCGCTCTTGTCGCGACGTTCGGCGCGCGACGGCTTGCGCGGCACGATGGTCGGCAGCACGTTGTCCTCCACGGTCTCCTTGGTCACCACGACCTTGGCGACGTCGTCGCGGCTCGGGATGTCATACATCACCGGCAGCAGGACCTCTTCCATGATCGCGCGCAGCCCGCGGGCTCCGGTGCCACGGTGGATCGCCTGCTCGGCGATCGCCTCCAGGGCGTCCTCGCTGAACTCGAGTTCGACGTTGTCCATCTCGAACAGCCGGGTGTACTGCTTGACCAGCGCGTTCTTGGGCTCCGACAGGATCGTGACCAGCGACTCCATGTCCAGGTTCGTCACCGAGGCGACCACCGGCAGACGCCCGATGAACTCGGGGATCAGCCCGTACTTGATCAGGTCTTCGGGCATGACCTCGGCGAAGTGGTCTTGGGTGTCGATCTCGGCCTTGCTGCGGACCTCGGCGCCGAAGCCCAGTCCACGCTTGCCGATGCGGTCGGAGACGATCTTCTCCAGTCCGGCGAACGCGCCTGCCACGATGAACAGCACGTTGGTGGTGTCGATCTGGATGAACTCCTGGTGCGGGTGCTTACGACCGCCCTGCGGGGGCACGGAGGCTTGCGTGCCTTCCAGAATCTTCAGCAGGGCCTGCTGCACGCCCTCACCGGAGACGTCGCGGGTGATCGAGGGGTTCTCGCTCTTGCGGGCGATCTTGTCGACCTCGTCGATGTAGATGATGCCGGTCTCCGCGCGCTTGACGTCGTAGTCGGCGGCCTGGATCAGCTTGAGCAGAATGTTCTCGACGTCTTCACCGACGTAGCCGGCTTCGGTCAGCGCGGTGGCGTCGGCGATGGCGAACGGGACGTTCAGCATCTTGGCCAGCGTCTGGGCCAGGTAGGTCTTGCCGCAACCGGTGGGGCCCAGCATCAGGATGTTGGACTTGGTCAGCTCGACCGCCTCGCTGGAGCGCGAATCCCGGCCCTTCTCGCCGGCCTGGATGCGCTTGTAGTGGTTGTAGACCGCGACGGCCAGCGTCCGCTTGGCGGTGTCCTGCCCAATGACGTAACCCTCCAGGAATTCCCGGATCTCGGCGGGCTTGGGCAGTTCGTCGAGTTTTACGTCGTCGGCGTCGGCGAGTTCCTCTTCGATGATCTCGTTGCACAGATCTATGCACTCATCGCAGATGTATACGCCAGGCCCCGCAATGAGCTTTTTGACCTGCTTTTGACTCTTCCCGCAGAATGAGCACTTCAGCAGGTCGCCGCCGTCTCCGATGCGCGCCATGGTGCTAGGGGCCTACTTCCTGTTCACCGAGTGAATTGTGCTACGTCGCGTGTATTAACCGACGCTACCCGCTTGCTCTACGACGATGCGACCGTTAGAGGTGAATCGCGTCGGTGATATTCGTGTTGTGCGCCTGAACATATCGCTTGAGGCGGTTATACGCTCGGCGGGCGCGCCGCCGTGTCGCGGCCGTTATTGGACTGATAGGTCTTCAGATCGGGCAGTCCTACATTGATCCCCGTGAGGTTCGCCGTGGCCGAGGATACCGTGTTGGTGGCCGACGGGGGTCTGGCGACCGAACTCGAGGCGCGGGGCCATGATCTGTCCGATGCATTGTGGTCGGCGCGACTGCTGGCCGACGCACCGCAGGAGATCATCGCGGCGCACCTGTCGTTCCTTCGGGCCGGCGCGAAAATCGTGACCACGGCCAGCTATCAAGCGTCGTTCGACGGTTTCGCGGCTCGCGGCATCGACCGTGCCGAGACGGCCCGGTTGTTACACCGCAGCGTCGAACTCGCCGACCGTGCGCGTGCCGAGGCGGGCGTTGAGGCGTGGATCGCAGCGTCGGTGGGCCCATACGGCGCGGCGCGGGCCGACGGCTCGGAGTACCGCGGCCGCTACGGCCTCAGCGTTGCGCAACTGCGGGACTGGCATCGACCGCGGCTGGAAGTGCTGGCCGAGGCGGGCGCCGACGTGCTGGCGCTGGAGACGATTCCCGACGCCGACGAGGCCGAGGCGTTGGTGACCATCGTGCGCTCGCTCGGCGTCGGGGCCTGGCTCAGCTACACGATCGACGGCACCAAGACCCGAGCGGGCCAGCCGCTGGCCGAGGCGTTCGCCGTGGCGGCCGGAGTTCCGGAAATCCTTGCCGTGGGAGTCAATTGCTGCGCGCCCGCCGACGTTCCCGCGGCGATCGAGGTCGCAGCCGGCACCGGCACACCGGTAATCGTCTATCCCAACAGCGGCGAACAGTGGGACGCCGCCCACAGCGGGTGGAGCGGTCCGTCGCGTTTCCATCCGGAGTCGGCCGTGCGGTGGGCGTCAGCCGGCGCGCGGGTGGTCGGCGGCTGCTGCCGCGTGCGCCCGGCCGACATCGCCGCGGTAGCGGCCGCCTTGAATTAGGTTGCGCGACAGCTGATTACGATGTCGATGCCGACAGCTTGCGGTACTCCAGGACGGTGTCGATGATCCCGTATTCCTTCGCCTCCGGGGCGGTCAGGATCTTGTCGCGGTCGGTGTCCTTGCGGACGGTCCCGGGGTCCTTGTTGGTGTGGTGCGCCAGCGTCGTCTCCATCAGCGTGCGCATCCGCTCAATCTCAGCGGCCTGGATCTCGAGGTCGGAGAACTGGCCCTGGATCACGCCGGACAGCGACGGTTGGTGAATCAGCACGCGCGCGTTCGGCAGCGCCATGCGCTTGCCCGGGGTGCCCGCGGCCAGCAGCACCGCGGCGGCCGACGCGGCCTGGCCCAGGCACACGGTCTGGATGTCGGCGCGGACGTACTGCATGGTGTCGTAGATCGCCATCAGCGACGTGAAGCTGCCGCCGGGCGAGTTGATGTACATGGTGATGTCGCGGTCGGGATCCAGCGACTCGAGCACCAGCAGCTGGGCCATGATGTCGTTCGCCGACGCGTCGTCGACCTGCACGCCGAGGAAAATGATGCGCTCTTCGAACAGCTTGTTGTACGGGTTCGATTCCTTGACACCCCAGCTGGAGTGCTCGACGAACGACGGCAGGATGTAGCGCGCCTGCGGTTGGATCTCGGGGTTCATTCGGCTTCTCCAGTGATGTGAGCGGCGCGGGTGATGATGTGGTCGACGAATCCGTACTCCAGCGCCTCCTGCGCGGTGAACCACCGGTCGCGGTCGGAGTCGGCCTCGATGCGCTCGATCGTCTGGCCGGTGAATTCGGCGTTGAGCCGGAACATCTCTTTCTTGATGACATGGAACTGCTCGGCCTGGATGGCGATGTCGGCCGCGCTGCCGGTCACACCACCGAGCGGCTGGTGCATCAGGATCCGCGCGTGCGGCAGCGCGTAGCGCTTGCCCTTGGTGCCGGCCGCCAACAGGAACTCGCCCATCGAGGCCGCCATGCCCATCGCGTAGGTGGCGATGTCGCACGGCGCCAGCACCATCGTGTCGTAGATCGCCATGCCGGCGCTGATCGAGCCGCCGGGCGAATTGATGTAGAGGTGAATGTCCTTGGCCGAATCCTCCGCGGCCAGCAGCAGGATCTGCGCGCACAACCGGTTGGCGATGTCGTCGTCGACCTGCGACCCCAGGAAGATGATGCGCTCGGAGAGCAAACGCTCATAGACCGAGTCGGTGAGGTTCAGACCCAGCGCGCTGGCGCGCATTTCACTCCCACGGCTCACAGTGGGTTACCTGCTTTCTCGAGTTCCGTATGCACCGACACTAACCAACCCGGACCGTCGAGGAGTCCCCGAAGCCCCGTCGTTCGCTCAGAGCGTCACTCCGTGTCGCCCGAGGGCTCCTCCGACGACGCGTCAGCCTCCACATCTTCCGCGTCCTCGGCGTCACGCGAGCCGAAGAACTCGGAGGTGTCGATCACGTTTCCGTCGGAATCGCTGACGGTGGCCGCCTCGACCGCCGCGGCGATGGTCTTGCCCCGACGCACATCGGCGAACATCGCCGGCAACTGGTTCTGCTGCTGCAGGTAGCCGAGCAGCTCCTGGGGCTGGATGCCGTACTGACGCGAGGTCGTCACCAGCCGCTCGGTCAGGTCTTCCTGACCGACCTGGATGTCGAGGTCGTCGCCGAGCGCGTCGAGCAGCAGCTGCGTCTTGATCGCCTTCTCGGCCTCGGTGCGGGCGTCGGCGTCGAACTTCTCCCGCGTGGTGCCCTGCTTCTCGAGGGCCTCGGCGAGCTTGGCCTCGTCATGGTCCAGGCCGTGCAGCGCATTGTGAATGGTGCTGTCCACTTGCGCCTGCACGATCGCCTCGGGCAGCGGCATGTCGACACCGTCCAGCAGCGCCTCGATGGCGGCGCCGCGGATCTCCTCGGCCTGCTGCGCCCGCTTGACCCTGCTGACCTGCTCAGAGAGGTTGGCCTTCAGCTCGTCGATGGTGTCGAATTCGCTTGCCAATTGCGCGAATTCGTCGTCGGGCTCGGGCAGCTCGCGCTCTTTGACGGAGCCGACGGTGACGGTGACCTCAGCCTCCTTGCCGGCGTGCGGGCCAGCGGCCAGCTCGGTGGTGAAGACCTTCGACTCGCCGGCCGACAAGCCGACGATCGCGTCGTCCAAACCGTCGATCAGCTGACCGGACCCGACCTCGTGGGACAGACCCTCGGTGGAGGCTTCGGGTACGTCCTCGCCGTCGATGGTGGCCTTCAGGTCGATCGAGACGAAGTCGCCGGTCGCGACGGCCCGCTCGACGCCCTTCAAGGTGCCGAACCGGGCACGCAGGTTCTGCAGCTCGGTGTCGACGTCCTCGTCGCCGACCTTGATCGGGTCGACGGTGATCTTGAGGGCGCTCAGGTCCGGGAGGGTGAAGTCGGGCCGCACGTCGACCTCGGCGGTGAAGACCAGGTCCTCGCCATACACCTTGTTGGTGACGTCGATCTCGGGCTGGCCGAGCGGCCGCACGTCGGACTCGGTCACGGCCTGGCCGTACCGGCTCGGCAGGGCCTCGTTGATGACCTGGTCGAGGATCGCTTCCTTGCCCACTCGCGCCTCGAGCAGCTTGGCGGGCGCCTTGCCGGGGCGGAAGCCCGGCAGCCGCACCTGCTTCGCGAGCTCCTTGTACGCGCGGTCGAAGTCTGGCTTCAGTTCCCCGAATGGCACCTCTACGTTGATGCGAACCCGGGTCGGGCTCAGCTGTTCGACGGTGCTCTTCACGGATGTACTCCTTGGTTGTGCTGACGGTCTTGTACTGCTCAAGCCCATAGGATGTGGCGTGCCAGTCGGGGTGACAGGATTTGAACCTGCGGCCTTCCGCTCCCAAAGCGGATGCGCTACCAAGCTGCGCTACACCCCGCGGTGACCACGCGATCCTACGGCCACGGCTCGCCAGCCCTGTGTACTGGTCTCACGACCAGATCACGGGACGGCAACATTTGGATTTGATGTCTGCCGCGCCGTAAAGTCGCGCTCGACTAACACACGCGGGCGTAGCTCAATGGTAGAGCCCTAGTCTTCCAAACTAGCTACGCGGGTTCGATTCCCGTCGCCCGCTCCACATAGGCGCCGGAACAGTGGCGGACTAGGCTGAGAGCGCTTTACGCGCCTGCGTCGGCCACCGGCCGACGAGGTGGACTCGGCAACCTGAGGAGGCTGACCGTTCAGCATCCAGGTGCCACCGCCGACATCACCATTCACGGCTCGTGCGAGTCGCGATTCGACGGCGTCCGCGAGGCGTTCGAGCAGAACTTTTTGAATGGCAAGGAGATTGGCGCCGCGGTCGCCGCATGGGTCGACGGCGAACTGGTCGTCAACCTGTGGGCCGGCTCGGCCGACGCCGATGGCGCGCGCCCGTGGCAGGTGGACACTCTGTCCACCGTGCTGTCCGGCACCAAAGGCCTGACCAGTACCTGCGTGCACCAGCTCGTCGAGCGCGGTGAACTCGACTTGAATGCGCCCGTGGCCCGCTACTGGCCCGACTTCGCCCAGGGCGGGAAAGCCGACATCACCATCGGCATGGTGATGAGCCACCGATCCGGTGTGATCGGACCGCGCGAGCGGATGGACTGGACCAAGGTCACCGACTGGGATTTCGTGTGCGAGCAACTGGCCGCGGCCGAGCCGTGGTGGGAGCCGGGGACCGCACAGGGCTATCACATGACCACGTTCGGCTTCATCCTCGGCGAGATCTTCCGCCGAGTCACTGGCGGCACAGTGGGTCACTACCTGCGCACCCAGATCGCCGAGCCGCTGGGCGCCGAGATCCACATCGGCACGCCGCGCGGCGTGCAGCACCGCTGCGCCGATCGCGTCGCCAAGCCGCACATCCGCAAGATGCTGGCCGACGTCAACGCCCCCGGCTATCCCACCTCGCTCAGCGAACACCCGAAGGCGGGCCTCGCGGTGTCGATGGGATTCGCTCCGGACGACGAGGTCGGCTCCAACGATCTCGACCTGTGGCGCGAGCTCGAATTCCCGGGCACGAACGGGCAGGTGTCGGCGCTGGGTTTGGCGACGTTCTACAACGCGATGGCGCAGGAGCGGCTGCTCGGCCGCAAGCACATGGACGTGATCCGGGTCTGCCAAGGCGGGCTGGACACGGACCTGGTGCTCGGCCCGCGCGTCGCCGACCACGGTTGGGGCCTGGGCTACATGCTCAATCAGCGCTGCGTGAACGGACCCAACCCGTGGATCTTCGGCCACGGCGGACTCGGCGGCTCGTTCGGCTTCGTCGACCTGGAGAACCGGATCGGCTATGCCTACGTGATGAATCACTTCGACCCGACCAAGGCCAATGCCGACCCACGCAGCGTCGTGATGAGCAACGAGATCTATCGGGTGCTCGGCGTCAAAACCGATTGAGCTGCAGGCGATTACGACGAATCGCCGCCGCCTCCGCCCGAATCGCTCGAGCCCGAATCACCACCGCCGGAGTCGCTGCTGCCGGAGTCACTGCCCGAACCCATGCTTCCCGACGAATCGCCGCCGCCCGAACTGTCCGAACCCGCGGCCGGTCCCCCGCTATCGGGTGATCCGCCCGAGTCGGGCCCGGAACCGCCCGCATTCGGCCCGCCCGGGTCTTGACCGCCGGCTCCGCCCGGATCATGGCCTCCGGGGTCATGCCCGTCGGGATCTGACCCACCCTGGTCGTGTCCACCCGGGTCATGTTCGCCCGCGCCTCCCGGGTCATGTCCGCCGGGATCGTGACCGCCCGGGTCGCCGGGCCCACCCGGCCCTGGGCCGCCGGGATCGCCGGGTCCGCCAGGCCCGCCTGGGCCACCTGGACCGCCCGGGTCATGCCCACCGGGGCCGCCCGGATCATGCCCGCCCGGGCCGTGGCCGCCGTGACCCCCGTGACCACCGCCCGGTTCGTGGCCGCCGGGCCCGCCCGGTCCCCCAGGATCGCCGGGCCCGCCCGGTCCGCCGGGTCCGCCCGGGCCGCCGGGCCCTGGACCGCCACCGCCCGGGCCGCCGGGCCCGCCCGGCCCGCCCGGGTGTCCGATAGGCGGCGGAGGGGGAGGACGGTGGACGATGGTCGGCCCGTTGTTGATGATCGTCGGTGGTGTCGAATTGACGTGGCAGGCATTCCAATCCCAGTTAGTGCCCCACGACGGGTCCCAGAAATCACCGGGACACCAGTTGAGTCCGGGCTGCGCGTGAGCCTCGGCGATACCGCCGAATCCAAGTGTTGCGGCGATCGCTGCCGATGCGATCGCACAACTGGCGAACTTGTTCATGCGTTATGCGTACCTGGACAGGCTATGCACGCGCCCAGCAATTCCTATTCGTCGGATGAGAGACGGTCGGCTACGTCTGGTCGGTCGGACACCAGAAGAGGTTGCGACCCTCCAATTCGGCCGTGCGAATTGAGGCTCCGCACACCCGACACGGCTCGCCGGCACGGCGGTAGACGTAGCTCCGCGGTCGGCCGCGGCCGTATGACGGCGCACCGAGGTCATGCTCAGGCCGCACCGTGATGATCTTGCCGCGCCGCACCCCGACCTTCATCAGCTCGACCAAGTCGGTCCAGGCCTCGGCGAACTCGGCCTCGCCGATCTTCTGGCCGGGCCGATAGGGATCGATGCCGTGCCGGAACAACAACTCGTTGCGATAGACGTTGCCCACGCCCGCGATGATGGTCTGGTCCATCAGCAATGCGCCAATAGGCCTGCGCGACTTACTGATTCGCTTCCACGGCCAGGACGGGTCGGCGTCCTTTCGAATCGGGTCGGGCCCCAACCGGGCGACCACGTCGGCGACCTGCCCTTCGTCGATGACCTCGCACACCGTCGGCCCGCGCAGATCGGTGCCGTACTCGGCGCCGACCATGCGCATTCGCACCTGTCCGACCGCTTCCGGCAGATCCTCACCGGGAGTTCGCGCCCATTCGGTGAATTTGCCGTACAGGCCCAGGTGCACATGCACGATCGCGCCATCGTCGTAGTGATGGAACAGATGTTTGCCCCAGGCGCTTGCGCTGCGCAGCGTCTGTCCATTCACGGGGGCCGCCTCGAACCGGCCCTGTGGGCTCGACACCGCGACCGGCGATCCGGCGAAGCGACGCTGATGCAGCCGGGCCAGGCGGTGCAGGGTATGCCCTTCGGGCAAGGGAGCTCCTAAGCGGGCGCGCCGGGCACCGGCGGTGCCTGGTGGGTGCGCTCGTATTCGTCGAGGATGTCGATACGCCGTTGGTGGCGCTCGGCTTTCGACCACGGGGTGCTCAGGAACGCGTCGACGAACGACAGCGCCTCGGGCACGGTGTGCATGCGTCCGCCGATGCCGATCAGCTGAGCGTTGTTGTGCTCGCGGGCCAGCGACGCGGTCTCCACACTCCACGCCAGCGCACACCGCGCACCCGGAACCTTGTTGGCCGCGATCTGCTCTCCGTTGCCCGATCCCCCGATCACAATTCCGAGGCTGTCCGGGTCGGCCACGGTGCGCGTTGCGGCATCGATGCAAAACGCGGGGTAGTCGTCCTCGGCGTCGTAGGTGAACGCGCCACAGTCGACCGGCTCGTGGCCGGTCTCAGTCAGGTGGGCGATGATCTGCTGTTTGAGTTCGTAGCCGGCGTGGTCGGATCCGAGGTAGACGCGCATGCCCGTGATCCTTGCACCGCCGAGCGGATCTAGTCGAACTCGGGCGCCTCCGTGCGACTGCGCTTGAGCTCCCAGAAGTGCGGGTAGGCCGCGAATGTCACTGAGGCATCCCAAAGCTTGCCGGCCTCTTCCCCACGCGGGATCTTCGACAGCACCGGGCCGAAGAACGCGGTCCCGTTGATGTGAATGGTGGGCGTGCCGACGTCGTCGCCGACAGCGTCCATTCCGGCGTGGTGGCTCTTGCGCAGCGCTTCGTCGTAGGCGTCGCTGGTAGCGGCTTCGGCCAGTTCAGCGGGCAGATCCAGCTCTTTCAGCGACTGCCTGATGACGTCGGCGAGATCCTTGTTGCCCTCGTTGTGAATCCGGGTGCCCATCGCCTTGTACAGCGGCGCGAGGATCTCGGAGCCCGTGCGCCTGCTCGGCCGCGATCGCGACCCGGACCGGTCCGAAGGCCTTGGCCAACTTCTCCTTGTATTCCGCGGGCAGGTTCTCGCGGTTCTCGTTGAGCACCGCCAGGCTCATCACCTGAAAGTTCACCTTGATGTCGCGGACCTTTTCCACTTCCAGGATCCAACGGGAGGTGATCCACGCCCAGGGGCACAGCGGGTCGAACCAGAAATCGGCAACAGACTTCTCGGACATGCGGAATCCTCTCGTCATCGGTCGGCAGGCCGCTCAGCACAACCCTAGTCGCGGCGGTCCAATTCCCGCCCGCGCGTCGTCATTGCATAGGTTGGACGACGTGGCACTCCCCAATCTGACCCGCGACCAGGCCGTCGAACGTGCGGCGCTCGTCACCGTCGACAACTACAAGATCGACCTCGACCTCACCGACGGTGACGGCAAACCGGGCGAGCGAACCTTCCGCTCCAGCACGACCGTCACCTTCGACGCATTGCCCGGCGCGGACACCGTGATCGACATCGCCGCGGGCACCATCCGCAGCGCGACGCTCAACAGCCGCGACCTCGACGTGTCGGGCTACGACGAGTCGACCGGCATTCCGTTGGCGGGTTTGGCCGAGCACAACGTCCTGGTGGTCGACGCGGACTGCCGCTACTCCAACACCGGTGAGGGGCTGCACCGGTTCGTCGACCCGGTCGACGACGAGGTCTACCTGTACTCGCAATTCGAAACCGCCGACGCCAAGCGGATGTTCGCGTGCTTCGACCAGCCCGACCTCAAAGCCACCTTCGACGTACGGGTGACGGCACCGCGGCACTGGCAGGTGGTGTCCAATGGCGCCACGGTGAGCGCGGTCGACGGCGTGCACACCTTCGACACCACCCCGAAGATGAGCACCTACCTCGTCGCGCTGATCGCCGGACCCTACGCGCGTTGGGACGACGTCTACCGCGACGAGGACGGCGAGATCGCGCTCGGGCTGTTCTGCCGCGCCACGTTGGCCGACCACATGGACGCGGAGCGGCTGTTCACCCAGACCAAGCAGGGTTTTGGCTTCTACCACAAGAACTTTGGCGTGCCCTACGCGTTCGGCAAGTACGACCAGCTGTTCGTCCCGGAGTTCAACGCGGGCGCGATGGAGAATGCCGGGGCGGTGACGTTTCTGGAGGACTATGTCTTTCGCAGCAAGGTGACCCGCGCGTCCTACGAGCGGCGCGCCGAGACGGTGCTGCACGAGATGGCGCACATGTGGTTCGGCGATCTGGTCACCATGCGATGGTGGGATGACTTGTGGCTCAACGAGTCCTTCGCCACCTTCGCGTCGGTGCTCTGCCAGAGCGAGGCCACCGAATACACCGAGGCGTGGACCACGTTCGCCAACGCCGAAAAGTCGTGGGCCTACCGGCAAGACCAGTTGCCCTCGACGCATCCGGTCGCCGCCGACATCCCCGACCTGGCCGCCGTCGAGGTCAACTTCGACGGCATCACCTACGCCAAGGGCGCCAGCGTGCTCAAGCAATTGGTCGCCTACGTCGGGCTGGAGCACTTCCTGACCGGGCTGCGCGACTACTTCCGTGCCCACGCCTTCGACAACGCCACGTTCGACGATCTGCTGGCCGCGCTGGAGACGGCGTCGGGCCGCGATCTGTCCGACTGGGGTCGGCAGTGGCTGAAAACGACTGGCCTGAACACACTTCGGGCGGACTTCGACGTCGACGCGGACGGCAAGTTCACCCGGTTCGCCGTGACTCAGAGCGGCGCCACGCCCGGCGCCGGCGAGACGCGGGTGCATCGGTTGGCGATCGGCATCTATGACGACGACGGCAACGGAAAGCTCACCCGTTCGCACCGCGAAGAGCTCGACGTCGACGGCCCCAGCACTGATGTCCCTGCGCTGGCCGGAGTTTCAGCCGGCCGGCTGGTTCTGGTCAACGACGACGACCTGACCTACTGCTCGATGCGGCTGGACGCCGGATCGCTGGACACTGCGCTGGGCCGCATCGCGGACATCGTCGAACCCCTGCCGCGGACGCTGGTGTGGTCGGCCGCATGGGAGATGACCCGGGACTCCGAGCTGCGGGCCCGCGACTTCGTGTCGCTGGTGTCCGGCGGCATTCACGCCGAGTCGGAAGTCGGTGTCGCGCAACGGCTGCTGCTGCAGGCGCAGACCGCGTTGGGGTCCTACGCCGACCCCGAATGGGCCGAGTCGCAAGGCTGGCCGGCATTTGCCGACCGGCTGCTGGAGTTGGCGCGCGCCGCAGCGGCGGGATCGGACCATCAGCTGGCGTTCGTGAACGCGCTGTGCACGTCGAAGCTGTCCGAGCAACAGGTGTCGGTGCTGACCGAGCTCCTTGACCGCGACCCCGCGGAACTGGACCTGGCCGGGCTGACGGTCGACACCGACCTGCGCTGGCGGATCGTCACCGCGCTGGCCGCGGCCGGGGCGGTCGACGCCGACGGGCCCGAGACGCCGTTCATCGACGCCGAGGTGCAGCGCGACCCGACGTCTGCGGGCAAGCGACTCGGTGCGCAGGCGTCGGCCGCGCGGCCACAGTCGGCTGTGAAAGAGCAGGCCTGGCAACAGGTCACCGAGGACGACACGCTGGCCAACATCGTCGGCCGGTCGATCATCACCGGCTTCGCCCAGCCCGGGCAGGCCGAACTGCTGACGCGTTTCGGCGCGCGTTATTTCGCGGCTATCCCGGGAATCTGGGAGCGGCGGTCCAGCGAGGTCGCGCAGACTGTGGTGGTCGGCCTGTACCCGTCGTGGGACATCAGCGAGGACGGCATCGCCGCTGCGGACAAGTTCCTCTCCGACCCGGACTTGCCGCCGGCGTTACGCCGACTGGTGCTCGAGGGCCGGGCCGGCATCGAAAGGTCGCTGCGGGCGCGACGATTCGACGTCGGCGGCGAGGCCTAGGAGCGAGTTACGCCGGTGAGATGCCGGCGCTGGTCACGTTGATCGCGCTGATCAGACCGCCGATCAGGTGGCCGTAGTTGAACGACGCCGCCGCTGCGGCGACACCGAGCGGCGCCGCCGACTCGGCTCCGCGGCCGCGGACCGACGAGCCGTACACGACCTCGATCGCGTGTTGATCCGGTGAGACCGCGATCAGCACCGCGTCGTTCGGCGTCGGCACGTTCGCCAGGATTTGGCGGGCCCTTGCACCGGTGTCGCTACCCAGGTCCCCGATGTACACAGCGAAGCGTGCGCCCGACGCGCGCGACCCGTAGGTCAGTGCGTCGTCGAGGGCGACGAGATCGCTGAGCGGGAACGGGTAGTGCGACGACAGTTCGCCAGGCTCCGTGACGCCGGAGATGCGGCCGCTGGTCGTGATCGCCGAGCCGTGGGGCAGCTCGGCCTGGGTGACGGTTGCTACCTCACCACTTGCCACTTGCTCCACCTCCCACGCTGAATTCGCTGTTGCCGTGACCGTGGCCGACGTGCTCGTCGGTTGCGGCCCACAGGACGGGTGCATGCGTCCACGGGTCGGACATCGAATAGGTCGCCGGGTGCGGACCCTTACGCGACCAGATCATGGTCGCGAGAATGGCCGCCAGCAATAACGGGACGCCGAGGAAGAGCGAGTGGATTGCCATCGTGCTCACGACGCAAACCGTATCCCACCGCCGATCCGACGGCTACAGAAGCTAGGCCGAGCTAGGCCGCGCCTTCGCCCAAATAGCGCGCCCACGACGGATCGAGCTCCTTGACCGTGGACAGCAGCCGCCAGTGCTGGCCCTTCGGCGGCATGGGCGCCATCCGCAGCGTCCAGCCAAGCTCGGACAGCAGTTTGTCGCCCTTGCGGTGGTTGCAGGTCGAGCAGCACGCGACGCAGTTCTCCCAGGAGTGTTCACCGCCGCGACTGCGCGGCACCACGTGGTCGACGGTGTCGGCCTTGGCCCCGCAGTAGGCGCAGCAGAACCGGTCGCGGTGCATCAGCGCCGCGCGGGTCATCGGGACCCGGGCCCGGTAGGGCACCCGGACGAACGTCCGCAGCCGGATTACCGAAGGCACCGCGATCGTGCGGGTGGAGGAATGGACGACAGGGCCGGTCGGATCGTCATGCACGACCTCGGCCTTGCCGCAGATCAGCATGACGATCGCGCGCCGGACCGGCAACGCGGTCAACGGCTCGTAGGTGGAGTTGAGCAGGAGCACGCGGCGGCGATTCCAGACCGAGCCGCCTTCGAGCGCCGGGGGGTGGGTATCGACGGAATGGACGCTGTGCAGGGTAGAGCCGATCGCGGGCCCGGTGAGGCCAGCCGCGGCACCTGAACTGTGGTGGCTGCGGCGTTTTGTGCGCTGCGCCATGCGTCCTCCGTGGATAGTCCACCACGATTCGCCAGCGAGCGCACGCTTAATTGGCCGGTGTTAGCTGGTCAATCCGGTGAACACCGCGTGGCCCCGCGCGCCCTGAAGGTTCATATGTCACTCGGCGGGCCACGTCGGGCATGGCCCACAATGGAGGCGATGGAAAAACCACAAGAGACCTTCTACGACGCCGTGGGCGGCGCGGAAACCTTCCACAAGATCGTGGCGCGCTTCTACGAGCTGGTCGCCGAGGACGAGATCTTGCGGCCGCTGTACCCCGAGGACGACCTGGCCGGCGCCGAGGTCCGTCTGCGGATGTTCCTCGAGCAATACTGGGGCGGCCCGCGGACGTATTCCGATCAGCGCGGCCATCCGCGGCTGCGGATGCGGCACGCGCCGTTCCAGATCGGCCCCTTCGAGCGCGACGCGTGGCTGCGCTGTATGCACACCGCGGTCGCCTCGATCGACTCGACGACTCTCGACGACGTTCACCGCAAGGCGCTACTCGATTACTTGGAAATGGCGGCGCACTCAATGGTCAATTCGGCGTTCTGATGGGCACTCCTGTGCAGCGGCCGTGGTGGGCGGACGCGCTGTTCTATCAGGTCTATCCGCGGTCGTTCGCCGACAGCAACGGTGACGGTGTCGGCGACATCGACGGCGTGGCCGAGCGGTTGGACTACCTTCAACGGCTCGGCGTCAACTCGATCTGGTTCAGCCCGATCATGGTGTCCCCCATGGCCGATCACGGTTACGACGTGTCAGACCCCCGCGACATCGACCCGCTGTTCGGCAGCCTGGCCGCACTCGAGGGGCTGATCGCGTCGGCACATACGCGCGGCATCAAGATCACCATGGACCTGGTGCCCAACCACACCAGCTCGGAGCACCCATGGTTTCAGGAGGCGCTGGCGGCCGCACCGGGCAGCCCCGCGCGCAGCCGCTACATCTTCCGCGACGGCCGCGGACCGAATGGCTCTGAGGCGCCGAACAATTGGCAGTCGGTGTTCGGCGGCCCGTCCTGGACGCGGGTCACCGAACCGGACGGCACGCCGGGTCAGTGGTACCTGCATCTCTTCGATGTCGAACAGCCAGACCTCAAT
This sequence comes from uncultured Actinomycetota bacterium, assembly GCA_963822655.1. Classification (GTDB taxonomy): domain Bacteria; phylum Actinomycetota; class Actinomycetes; order Mycobacteriales; family Mycobacteriaceae; genus Mycobacterium. The sequence goes on along the minus strand of CAWGIJ010000004.1, from coordinate 169,112 downwards.
TGGGACAACCCGGAGGTGTTCGACGACCTCGAGAAGACTCTGCGATTCTGGCTGGAGCGCGGTGTCGACGGCTTCCGCATCGATGTCGCGCACGGGATGGCGAAGCCACCGGGTCTGCCCGACACCGATGTCGAGATGCGCCCGCGGATGCTCAGCGACGGCGATCCGCGATTCAACCACCCCAATGTGCACGCGATTCATCGCAACATCCGTCGGGTGATGGATGACTACCCCGACGCGGTGACGATCGGCGAGGTGTGGGTCTTCGACAACGCCAGCTGGGCCGAATACGTCCGCGCCGACGAATTGCACCTCGGCTTCAACTTCCGCATGGTGCGTGCCGAATTCGACCTGACCGAGATCCACGATGCGATCGACAACACGCTGGTCGCGGCGGCGATGGAAAATGCCACTCCTACTTGGACATTGGAAAACCACGACGTCGTTCGGGCACCCACCCGCTACGGCGGAGGCACGGTCGGACTGGATCGCGCTCGCGCGATGGCGCTGGTGATGCTCGCGTTGCCGGGTGCGGTATTCCTGTACAACGGGCAGGAATTGGGACTACCCAACGTCGAGCTGCCCGACGAGGCACTGCGCGACCCGACCTGGGAGCGGTCCGATCACACGGTGCGCGGACGCGACGGGTGCCGCATTCCGATCCCGTGGCGCGGCGGCACTCCCCCATTCGGCTTTTCCACGAATGACGACACCTGGCTGCCGATACCCCCGGAGTGGGAGGCGCTGACCGTGGAGAAGCAGGTGCTCAACGCCGACTCGACGTTGTCGTTCTTCCAGCACGCCCTCGAGTTACGCCGCAGCCGAATAGAATTCACCGGTGACAGCGTCCAGTGGCTGGAAGCACCCCAGGGCACTCTCGCCTTCGCCCGCGGCGAAGACGGGTTGTGCTGCGTGCTCAACGCCGGCAAGGAGCCGATAGCGCTGCCCGACGGCGAGTCGCTGCTGACCAGCGCGCCGCTGGTCGACGGAGAACTACCGGCGAATGCGGCGGCGTGGGTGGTGTTGTCTGACTCCGGCGAGTAGCGCATCGCCCCACGCGTCTGGCATACATAACGCATGACGTACGCGTGGACGGTCATCGGTGCCGGGCCTGCCGGCATTGCGGCCGTGGGAAAACTACTCGATCTCGGCATTGCCGACACCGACATCGCCTGGGTTGACCCGTCCTTCGCGGCCGGCGACCTCGGCGCCAAGTGGCGTTCGGTGTCCAGTAATACCAAGGTGGCCACCTTCCTGGAATACCTCAACGGAGCCAAGGCCTTTCGGTTTTCCCAGGCACCGCCGATGCCACTGACCGAAACCGACCCCGATGAGACCTGCGCCCTCGCCCTCGTCGCCGACCCGCTGCTGTGGATCACCGACCGCCTGCGCGAGCGGGTGGACGCCTTCGAGACCACGGCGACCGGGTTGGTCTTGCAGAACCGGCGGTGGCACATCGAGACCGAGGGACAGCAACTGGCGTCGGCCAATGTGATCCTGGCGGTGGGCGCGACACCGAAAACGCTCAACTACCCACAGCTGCGTGAGATTCCGCTGGAGGTCGCGCTCGATCCGGAGAAGCTCGCCGCCGAGCCGTTGGAGAACGCCACCGTCGCGGTGTTCGGCTCGTCGCACTCGTCGATGATCGTGCTCCCGCATCTGCTGCGTCTCCCGGTCACGAAAGTCGTCAACTTCTACCGCAGCCCGGTGCAGTACGCTGTCTACCTCGACGACTGGATCTTGTTCGACGACACCGGCCTCAAGGGCCGCGCCGCCGACTGGGCCCGGGAGAACATCGACGGCGTGCTGCCGGACCGCTTGGACCGATGTCTGGTGGACGGACCCGACTTCGACACCAGGCTCGCCGAATGCGATCTCGCGGTCTACACCGTCGGCCTCGAGCGCAGATCGCTGCCCGAGACCAGCCAATTCGGTCAGCTTGATTACAACCCCGACAACGGCATTCTGGCGCCGGGCCTGTTCGGCGTCGGGATCGCCTTTCCGGCGCGTGCGGTCGACCGGTACGGCTACGTCGAGTACCGCGTCGGGCTGAAGAAGTTCATGGACCACCTGCACGAGGTGCTGCCCTTGTGGACGCGCTACTCGACGTAGTCAGCGAAGCACGACGGCCGGGTTCCCGCGGCGCCGGTACACCGAACCGAACCGCGCGTCGATACGCAGCCAGGCCCGTTGCAGGCGCACCCGCACGATCTCACCCGAGTCGACAGCGTCAGCCTCCTGCGGCAGGAAACCCATTGCGGTCAAAGCGAATACGCACCGCATCGGCACACCCACACTGTCATCGCCGGCGCTGACCCGGATCACCTCCTGGTCGAGCAGCGACGCGGGCGGGCCCTGCGAACTGCCGTGCTCTTTTGCCAGCTCCGAACCGCGCTGCGCCAGATCCAGCATCAGCCGCGCGGGCACGTCGTCGAGATGGGTGAAGCCCGAGTTCGGCGGCAGCGCACCCCGCCAGGCGGAGTCCATCGGAAAGCCGGGATTGACGTATCCCGAGCTGTCGGAGCTGTCCATGGCGGCCAGCCCGCGCGCCAATTCGTCTGCGCCGACGGACAAGTCGTCGGGTCGGAGCACGCCCGCCACCACCCTGCTGGCCAGCACGTCCAGGCCGGTCGCGGCCCATGCTGCGAACTGGTCTGCCGACCGCGCGCGCAACCGGATGACGGCCGCAGTGTCGAGGCGCACTGCCCGTTCGACGAAGGCGGCCAGGTCGGCGCGGTGCGCTTCGACGGCGTCCGGACCCAGCCACACGCCCCGGTCGGCTACCTCAGCCACCGCTGCAGGTACTCCCGATGGTGTGGCGACAGGCGCACCAGTCGCTGCTCGTCGATGTTGAACGCGGCCAGCTGCGACTCCCCGATTACCGCGGGCTTGGAGGCCAGATCGGCGTTGACCGAGCGGACTTCATAGCCGAGCGTGAAGTCGACCGCGCGAAGTCGCTTCGTCCACATCGTGACCTGCAGTGGCGAGTCAATCAGCCGTAGTTGGTCTTTGTAGGTGACGCGGACGTCGGCGATCAGCAGTCCGACTTCGAGAATGTCGGACTCGAAGGCCGGTTTGAGGAATGGGACCCGCGCCTCTTCCATGATGGTGACCATGGTCGCGTGGTTGACGTGCTGGTACATGTCGATGTCCGACCAGCGGACCGGGACCGGTGCCACGAACCCCGCGGCTGGTGCGCTCACCCTGCTGCTCCTCGCCCGCTGGTGCGCGTCATCGACCGAATCTGACGCGCCGCCACCGACAACGTGGCCAAATCCCGTTGGCCGCTTTCGTAAATCTCGATCAGGGTCCGTCGCGCCCGCTCGACTCGCGAGGCGCTGGTGTGTTCCCACTCGGCGATCTTCTGCTCGCCGGTCTCGTCGGGCTCACCGACCGCCAGCACGTCGAAACACAATGAGCGTAGCGATGAATAGATGTCGTCGCGAATCGCCAACCGCGCCAACGAGTGCCAGCGGTCCGCGCGGGGTAGTTCGGACACCGCGGTGAGCAGGCCGTCGGTACCCAGGCTCCCCATCAACGCGAAGTAGGTGTCGGCGACCTCGTCCGGCTCGCGGTCTTCGATGTCGGCGACGTCGATGATGTCCAGCAGGCTGTAGCGATACAGGCCGACGGCCACCATGTAGCCGAGGTCCTGCGACGCACCCTGCCGGACGAATTCGGCGGCTTCCTTCTCGACGATCGCTTTGTCATCGCCGCGAAGCCACTCCGACATCCGCGGCGTCAGCTCGGTGACTTTCCTTGCAAACCGGTTGATTTCGGCACCCACCGCGATCGGCTGCGGGCGGTAGTTGAGCAGCCAGCGCCCGGCGCGGTCGATCAGCCGGCGGGTATCCAGCGTCATCTGATCGGACACCGCGATCGGCAGGCCGGCGTCGCGGATGCTGTGCCACAGCTCCCCGATGCCGAAGATCGCATCGGTCGCCGCGTAGGTGCGCACGGCATCGACCGGGCTGACCCCGGTGTCGTGCGCGACGCGGTAGTCGTAGCTGATGCCGGCGGTGTCGACCAGATCGTTGACCAGCATCGTGGTGACGATCTCGCGCCGCAGCTGGTGCGAGCGGATCGCCGGGCCGCAGCGGGCGCGCAACTGCGACGGGAAGTAACTCGGCAGCTTGCGGGCGAACACTTCCTGGTCGGGCAGATCCGTTTCCAGCAGTTCGTCTTTCAGCGTCAGCTTGACGTGCGCCATCAGCGTCGCGAGTTCCGGTGAAGTGAGACCCAGGCCAACCTCCAGGCGGCGCGCGATCTCCTTCTCCGACGGCAGCGCTTCGAGTTCGCGGTTGAGCCCACGCTCGGCGACCAGATACTTGATCTGGTCGGCGTGCACCGGCAACAGGCTCGGCGCGTTGGCGCGGCTGGTGCCCATCAGGTCGTTCTGGTCGGCGTTGTCGGCGAGCACCAGTTCGGCGACCTCGTCGGTCATCGACTCCAGCAGCGCGGTGCGCTCACCGGGATCGATCTTGCCTGCGGTCACCTGTGCGTCGACCAGGATCTTGATGTTGACCTCGTGGTCGGAGCAGTCGACGCCGGCGGAGTTGTCCATCGCGTCGGTGTTGATCCGTCCGCCGCACAGGTCGAACTCGACGCGGCCGAGCGCGGTGACGCCCAGATTGCCGCCCTCGCCAATGACTTTCGCACGCACCTGATTCGCGTTGACTCGCAGCGCGTCGTTGGCCCGGTCACCGACATCGGCGTCCGACTCCGCCTCGGCCTTGATATAGGTGCCGATGCCGCCGTTGAACAACAGGTCGACCGGCGACTGCAGGATAGCCCGCACCAGGCTGGGTGGCGTCATCTCGGTGACGTCGTCGTCGATGCCCAGCGCGGCGCGCACCTGCTCGCTGATCGGGATCGACTTGTGTTCGCGGCTGTAAACCCCGCCGCCGGCGCTGATCTTCGACGTGTCGTAATCGTCCCAACTGGAGCGTGGCAAGTCGAACATCCGTTGGCGCTCCTGCCAGGACGACGCGGCATCGGGGTCGGGGTCGAGAAAGATGTGCCGGTGGTCGAAGGCGGCCAGTAGCCGAATGTGCTTGGACAGCAACATGCCATTACCAAACACGTCGCCGCTCATGTCGCCGACGCCGACGACCGTGAAGTCCTCAGTCTGGGTGTCGGCGCCCATCTCCCGGAAGTGCCGCTTGACCGCTTCCCAGGCCCCCTTGGCGGTGATGCCCATGACCTTGTGGTCGTAGCCGACCGATCCGCCGGAGGCGAAGGCGTCGCCGAGCCAGTAACCGTACGAACCGGCGACCTCGTTGGCGATGTCGGAGAATGTCGCGGTGCCCTTGTCCGCGGCGACCACGAGGTAGGCATCGTCGCCGTCGCGCCGTACGACTTCGGTTGGGGCGCTTACCGCTCGGGTGTTGTGGTCGACATTGTCGGTGATGTCGAGCAGGCCGGAAATGAACAGCTTGTAGCAGGCGACGCCTTCGTTGCGATTCGCGTCGCGGTCGGCGGCGGAGTCGCCGGTGGGCAGCGGCGGCTGCTTGACGACGAATCCGCCCTTGGCGCCGACCGGCACGATGACGGCGTTCTTGACGGCCTGCGCCTTGACCAGCCCGAGGATTTCGGTCCGGAAGTCTTCGCGACGGTCCGACCAGCGCAGCCCGCCGCGCGCGACGAAACCGAACCGCAGGTGCACACCCTCCACCCGCGGTGCGTACACGAAGATCTCGAACTTTGGACGCGGCAGCGGCAGTTCTTCGATGAGCTGGGCGTCCAGTTTCAGCGACAGCACATTCTGGCTGCGGGCCGAACCTTCGCGCGTCACAAAGTAATTAGTGCGCAGCGTGGCCTGGATCAACTCGGCGAAGGCGCGTAGCACGCGGTCGGTGTCCATGCTGACCAGGGCGTCGATGTCCTGGGCGACCGCAGCGGCCGCGGCTTGGGCGTCGCGGTTCTTCGAGCTCGACAGGTCGGGGTCGAAGAGCGCCTCGAAGAGAGCCACCAAAGCCCTTGCGGTACGGGGGTTTTCGTTGACGACCGATTCGATGTGCGACTGGCTGTAGGGAACCCCGCCTGGCGTAGGTACTTGGCATAGGCGCGCAGCAGGACTACCTGCTGCCAAGTCAGGCCCGCGCGCATCACCAGTTCGTTGAACCGGTCGATCTCGGCGCGCCCTTCCCAGATCGCGGTCACGGCATCGGCGAAGCGCTCCGCCGTGGCCTCGCGTTCGGGCCCCGGTTCGGGCGAGCGGGACGGTGGGTTGCGGCGTGATCTTGAACTGGTAGATCCAGATGGGTAGCCCGTCGGCGCGCGTGATGGTGAACGGCCGCTCTTCGAGCACCTCGACGCCCATCGACTGCAGCATCGGCAGCAGTTCGCTCAGTGACGCCGTCCGCCCACCCAAATACCAATTCAGCCGAACGGTTTCGTCGTCGCTATGGTCGGAGAGCACCAGGTTGACCGAGTCGTCGGTCAAATCGTCAAAGATCGCGATGTCGTCGATCGCGTCCCGCGGCGTGACGAATTGCTTGTAGGCCTCGGTGAAGGTGCTCGCGTAGTGCTCGGCCTCGACCGCGTCGACGCCGGCCGTGGCCGCTTCGGTGATCAGCCGGTCGGACCAGGTCCGCGCGGCATCGGTCAGCAGCGCCTGCAGCCGGACCCGGTTGGCGTCCAGGAGGTGTCGACCTTGATCGCTTTGCCTTCGCGCAGCCGGACCATGAAATGCAGTAGCGCCCAAGGCGATTCGGTGACACGGGCGGTGAATTCGAGGCTGGTGCCGCCGAACTCGCGGACCAGGATGTCCTCGATCTGAAGGCGTACCGCCGTCGTGTAGCGATCGCGGGGCAGGTAGACCAGGCAGGACACAAAATACTCGAGGCGGTCGGCGCGCAAGAACAGTAGTGCGCGGCGGCCCGATCCAAGGTCCACCACCGACTTCGCCATCGCCAGCAGCTCGTCGGCGCTGCGCGCGAAAAGCTCCGAGCGCGGGACGGTCTGGAGGACGTCGAGTACCAACTGCCCAGGGTGGCCGGGGTCGAGGTCGGCCAGGGCGAGCACCTCGTGGGCGCGGCGGGAGATGATCGGGATCTCCAACACGTTGGCGTTCATCGCCGCGACGGTGAAGAGGCCGATCGAAGCGATGCTCGAATATCTCGCCGCCGGCGTCTTCGCGAACCGCGAAGATGTACGGGTAGGCGCCGAAGCGCAGGTAGCTGGCATCGTCGGTCTGCGCCAACGCCAACAGTTCGTCGTCCAGCGTCAGGCGGCGGTCGAGAACCCGTTGCGCCGCCGCAGTACTCCGAGGCTGGCCGTCGCGGTGTCGCCCGAAACCCGCCCGTCGCGCACCGGGCAGCGCTGATAGCCCAGCAGCGTGAAATTCCCTGTCGGCCAGCCAGCGCAACAGCGTGGCGACGTCCGCGCGGTCGGCGCCCGGGAAGTGACCGTTGGCGTTGGTCTCGACGTCGCCGGCAAGGTCCTCGAGGACGGCGAGCATCGCGGCCGCGTCCACCGCCACCTGGCGGGCGTCGGCCGAGCACGCCCGGCAGCAGGCGCTCGGCATCGGCTAAGGCGTTGCGGTCCACCGACGGTGCGAGCTGGACGTGGATCCAGGTCTCGTCGATGCCGTCGCCGACCGGCATCGTGGGGGCCGACGGCGAGGAGGTCGCCGGCACCATCGCGGCGGACGTGGAAGACCGGGTTCATGATCGCGGCGTAGCGCCACGCCGAGTCGGTGCAGCAGTACGGTCACCGAATCCATCAGCATCGCGCCGTCGTCGGTGACCACCTGCAGCGCGGGGCCGAAGCCGCCCGCGTCGTCCGGCAGATAGACGGCGACCCGGCTCTCCCCCGTCGGGCGATGCGAGCCGAGGCGGTAGTGCGCACCGAGTAGCGCCGGCGCTCACCGACGGCGCCGCGGCACGTTCCGCTCCGGTGTCGGTCCTCAGTCTTCGTGGGGGCCGCAGGTAGCTGCCCGAGTAGGCGCCCGACGATCCACTCGGGGATCTCGTAGTCCGTCCGTGAACGTCGTCCAATCCAGAGCGTCAACCGTCATGCCGACCGCTCCTGGCACATGCGTACCGACGCTGGCATGCACGCGACACTAGTCGCGCGTGAGCCTCCGGTGGGTGACCCGGTGCGGACGTGCCGCGTCGGCTCCGAGTCGCTCCATCTTGTTCTCCTCGTAGGCACCGAAGTTGCCCTCGAACCAGAACCACTTGGCCTCGTTGTCGTCGTCGCCCTCCCACGCCAGGATGTGCGTGCAGGTGCGGTCGAGGAACCACCGGTCGTGGGAGATCACCACCGCGCAGCCGGGGAACTTCTCCAGCGCGTTCTCCAGCGAGCTCGAGCGTCTCGACGTCGAGGTCGTTGGTCGGCTCGTCGAGCAGGATCAGGTTGCCGCCCTCCTTGAGGGTGAGCGCCAGGTTCAGCCGGTTGCGCTCACCACCGGACAGCACGCCGGCCGGCTTCTGCTGGTCGGGGCCCTTGAAGCCGAACGCCGAAACGTAGGCCCGCGAAGGGATCTCGTTCTGGCCGACCTCGATGTAGTCCAGCCCGTCGGAGACGACCTCCCAGACGTTCTTCTTCGGGTCGATGCCGCCGCGGGTCTGGTCGACGTAGCTGAGCTTGACGGTCTCGCCGACCTTGACGATGCCGCTGTCCGGCTGCTCGAGGCCGACGATCGTCTTGAACAGCGTCGTCTTACCGACACCGTTGGGGCCGATGACGCCGACGATGCCGTTGCGCGGCAGCGTGAAGGACAGGTCCTTGATCAGCATGCGTGCCGTCGAAGCCCTTGTCGAGGTGGTCGACCTCGACAACCAGGTTGCCCAGCCGCGGCCCGGTCGGGATCTGGATCTCCTCGAAGTCGAGCTTGCGGGTCTTCTCGGCCTCGGCTACCATCTCCTCGTAGCGCCCCAGGCGAGCCTTGTTCTTGGCCTGCCGGGCCTTGGCGCCGGAGCGCACCCAGGCCAGCTCCTCGGTCAGCCGCTTCTGCAGCTTGGCGTCCTTGCGGCCCTGCACCGCGATGCGCTCGGCCTTCTTCTCCAGGTAGGTGGAGTAGTTGCCCTCGTAGGGGTAGGCGCGGCCGCGGTCGAGCTCGAGGATCCACTCGGCGACGTTGTCCAGGAAGTAACGGTCGTGGGTGACGGCCAGGATCGCGCCCTTGTAGTCGGCCAGGTGCTGCTCCAGCCACTGCACGCTCTCGGCGTCGAGGTGGTTGGTGGGCTCGTCGAGCAGCAGCAGGTCGGGCTTGGACAGCAGCAGCTTGCACAGCGCGACGCGGCGACGCTCACCACCGGACAGGTGCGTCACCGGCTCGTCGGGCGGCGGGCAGCGCAGCGCGTCCATCGCCTGCTCGAGCTGGGAGTCGAGATCCCACGCGTCGGCGTGGTCGAGCTCCTCCTGCAGCCGGCCCATCTCCTCCATCAGCTCGTCGGAGTAGTCGGTGGCCATCAGCTCGGCGACCTCGTTGAACCGGTCGAGCTTGACCTTGATGTCGCCGAGGCCCTCCTCGACGTTGCCGCGAACCGTCTTCTCTTCGTTCAGCGGCGGCTCCTGCTGCAGGATGCCGACCGTCGCGCCGGTGGCGAGGAAGGCGTCGCCGTTGTTGGCCTTGTCCAAACCGGCCATGATCCGCAAGACGCTCGACTTACCGGCCCCGTTCGGGCCGACGACGCCGATCTTGGCGCCCGGAAGGAAGTTCAAGGTGACGTCGTCGAGGATGACCTTGTCGCCGTGCGCCTTGCGGACCTTCTTCATCGTGTAGATGAACTCAGCCATGCCGCGGTGTTGCCTTTCTGATTGCGAGGTAGTGCTCGCGCCCATCCTAGGCAACTCGTCCGGCTCCTCCGCACGCTGCTGCGCAGCGAGCTTCGTCACCGGACGGGCACCGCTGCGTGCGCGGAGCTAAGCCGATAGCGGCAGCGGCGCCTCCTCGGCCGGTGCGGTGTCGGCCTCGTTGTCCGCCTCGGCATCGATCGGAGCAGGCACCGATCCGGACGAGACGGTCTTCTCCACACGGGCGATGCACCGAGCCAGGTCGGGGCCGACCGCGGTGGCACGCATCTCGAGGCTCGAGCGCTGATTGCCGTCGCGGTCCTCATATTCGCTGGTGTAGACGTGACCGGAGACGATCACCGGCGAGCCCTTGCCCAGCGATGCGCCCACGCCGGAGACCAGCCGCCCCCAGCAGTTGACGGTGACGAACAGCGAGTTGCCGGGCTCCCAGGTGCCGTCGGCAGCGCGGCGCCGCGAGTTGCTGGCGACCCGGAATTTGAGGACTTCCTGGTCGCCGACTCGGCGACGTTTCGGGTCGTTGACGACGTTGCCGATCACGGTCAGCGGTGTTTCGAACATGTGTTATTCACCTTTCTTGTCACGCACCACAACCGGTGCTGCCCGTCATTCAGCTCGGGATCACCGACAGGCCGGCCGGTCGCCGTGGCCTGGTCCGCCGAGGTGTGGACAAAGCGGAGACTGTGGACAGCGCGCAATTGGGGGAAAGCTCAGCGCTCGCGGCGCGCCAACTGCGCGAGCATCGCGTTGTAGGCCGCCAGCTCGGCGTCCTCGTCGCGGTCGGCGGCGCGATCGAGCCGCTTCGCGGTTCGCTGGTCGCTGCGCGTCCACTGCACGAGCAACGCGATCATCACCACCATCAGCGGTATTTCGCCTGCGGCCCAAGCCATTCCACCACCCAGGTGCTGATCGCCCAGCAGGTCGGTGTGCCAGCTCAGATGCAGCGACCGGTAGAAGCTCTCGCCCAGCACGTTGTTCGTGCTCATCAGGATGATCGCGAAGAACGCGTGCAATGGCAGCGAGGCGAACACCACCGCCAGCTTGGCCAACGGAGGGATCGGCCGCGGCGTCGGGTCGACCCCGATAACCACCCAATAGAAGAGGTAGCCGCTGGCCAGGAAGTGCACGTTCATCACGAGGTGTCCGACGTGGCTGCCGACTGCGGCGTCGAACAGCCCGCCCAGATAGAGCCCGTAGAAGCCCGCGACGAACAACGCCGTCGCGACCACCGGGTTGGTCAGGACCCTCGACAGCCTGCTGTGCAGGGCCGCCAGCAGCCACTCCCTCGGGCCCGGGGGGTCGCCGCGGCCGGCGGCCGGAAGCGCTCGCAGCGCCAACCCGACTGGCCCGCCGAGCACCAGCAGGATCGGCACCAGCATCGACAGCAGCATGTGCGCGGCCATGTGCATGCTGAACATGGCCGGCATGTAGCGCCCTACCCCCGAGGAGGTGACGAACAGCAGCGCGAAGCAGCCCAGCAGCCAGGCCGCCGTCCGGCCCATCGGCCACTGGTCGCCGCGGCGACGGAGCCGTCGCACGCCGGCCAGATACAGCGCGGCGAACACAATCGCGGCAGTGCCGAAGATCAGGTCGAACCGCCAGTCGAAAAGCACCCGGAACGGGGTGGGTGGCCCGTCGAAGTCGTAGCCGATCTTGACCTCGGGTATCGACGGAATGCCGCTCGGCATCGGCGGCGGAGGGGTGCGACCAAGACCCACCGCGACGCCGAAGGTGAGACCGAACAGGACCGCCTCGACGACCGCCAACCGGATCAGCGGGGCTCGCGAGTCCGGATCTTGTTGCAGCGCAACGACCCCGGTGCGCCGCTGCCGCCATCCGGTGACCCCGAGCAGACACAGCGCCACGAACTTCACCACGACCAGGCGCCCGTAGTCACTGGAGAACACGTCCGACAGGCCGATCCGCACCAAGGCGTTGACGACGCCGCTGACCGCCATCGCAACGAAGCACCACAGCGCGACCGTCGAGAACCGCCGAGAGGCCAGGTCCGCGTGCCGACCACGGCGAACCACGTGGGTCAGCAGGGCCAACAGGCCGCCGGCCCACACGCTGCCCGCGACCAGATGGATCAGCAGGCTGTTGGTGGCCAGATCGTGGGAGCCGCCCGCCGAGGAGTGACCGGTCAGGCCGAGCGGAATCAGCGTCGCCAGCGACCCGGCGAGCAGAAACGGCGTCCACGACCAGCGCAGCACCGGGAGGCTGGCCAGCGTCAGCACGCCGGCAAGCAGTGCGGTCCACCGCCACGCCGCGGAGATGTTGATGATCCCGGCCAGCGACCACAGACTCGCCGGGTTCAGGTGTGCCGTGAACGGCTGCCCGGACACGTCGGAAACGGTGAGCGGCACCAGCAGCGCCGAGCACACCGTCCACGCCCCGGCCGCGACCGTCCCGGCCCGCAGGGCGCGGTAGCCGTCGGCGTCCAAGACTCCGTTGTCCTGCGGCGGGACCAGAAATCCGGCGGTCAGGAACGAGCCGACCGCGATCACCGCGGCGATCTCACCTGCCGCGCGGACGAACGGCAGCCCGATCGTGGTGGCCGGCCCGGGATCGGGCAATCCGGTGGCGGTCAGCGCCGCCGCCAGCGAGAGCACCCCGATGCCCGCGGCGGTGCATCCGGCCAGCACCGCGACGCCGACGAGCAGCGGCCACGCCGCTGCTCGGCGCTTCACCGCCGGGGATCTCGTCATACCCAGAGCGTACGGGCGCGTTTCCTACGTCTTACCCGCGTTACGCGACTCGACCTCACGGGCGACGAACTGTCTGCGGGCGATGTGCGCGACATGGTCGAAATCGTGCAGGATGGCCTGCAATTCACGGCGAAACGCGACCCGTCGCTCCTCCAGATCCGGCCCTGGCTCGAGCAGATCCTGATCGGCGACGACTTGGCGCGCGGTGTCGAACAGCAACGTCGACACCGGTTCGCTGCTCCGCACACGACCTTGCGCGACGTACTGCTTGCCCACGCCCAGCGCCAACTGGGTGAGCTCCTTGGCGCCGATCTCGGCTGGAGCATCGCGCAACACGTCGGCGACGATCTCGTAGGCCTCGAAGAACACCCGCAGCATCGCGTCCGACATGAGCGGCCGCTTGGCGTAGAGCATCGCATCGATCTGCTCGGGGCCCGCCGCGACCTGTTCCTCCCAACCGTCGTTCCACGCCATTTCGTCGGCGATGTTCTGCCGGAATGTGGCCGAGTCGGCGAAGTAGAAGTCAAACTTCAGCAGATCGCGCAGGCGCATCGCCTGGGTCCAAAACGCCTCGAGATGGTCGCCTTCGACGCGAGCCGCATACGCCAACGCCAGCTCGACGATCACAGTCTCCAGGAACGCGTGAATGACCGAGTTCCGGTAGAACGCCGCGGTGTGCTCGTCCTCGGGAGCGATGCGCCACACCGGTTCTCGGCCGCTGTCCACCCGCGTCACCGGATGGCCGTTCGACAGCGAATCCACTGCCGCACGAACACCTTCGGGTGTGCGCAGCCGCAGCGCGCTAGTGGACATCGGGGTGTTCTTACGCTCGAGGTAGTCCAGCGAATCCTGCAGCGTGTGGTGCAACTGAGTGAGCGTCAACGCCAGCCCGTGTGTCGTCAGCAGTAGCGCGGACACCAGGCCGGTCGCGTTCACCGGGGTGGACTGCAGGATCCGCAGCGCGACCTCGAACGACATCTTTTGCAGTGCAAGCCGTTTGAAGGCCTCGTCGTTGGCGACCTCGCCATGCGGCGGGCCGAGGTACTCGCGCATCGAGACCGCCTCGGGGAAGCGGACGTAGATTTTGCCGTAGTTGCGTTCGCCCTGCGCCTTGATGAAGTTGTACATCCAGCTCAGACCCTCGGGCCGCTTCTCGCCGCCGCGCGCATACGCCGCATACTCGGCCGTCTCGTGCAACTGATCAAAGCTGATCGAAACCCCTTGCAGCAGAATGTCATCGCTGCGGCCATCCAGATAGGCGTCGGCCACGTAGCTCATCAGTCCGAGCTTGGGCGGCAACATCTTGCCGGTACGCGAGCGGGTACCCTCGATGGACCAGCTCAGGTTGAACCGCTTCTCGACGACGTAGCCGACGTACTCCTTGAGCACGTATTTGTAGACCGGGTCGTTGCCGATGTTGCGGCGGATGAAGATGGTCCCGGCACGACGCATCAGTGGTCCCATGACACCGAAAGCCAGGTTGACACCGGCGAATACGTGCACCGGCGGCAGCCGATTCTCCTGCATCGCAACCGGCATGACGGCGCCGTCGATGTAGGACCGGTGCGAGAACAGCAGCACCGCCGGGTGAGATTCCAGCGCGGTGCGCAGCGCCGCCACCTGATATTCGTCGTAGTCGATCTCGCGGTCAAAGCCGCGGCTGAACAGTCGGCCCAGCACGCCGACGAGGTCGACGGACACTCGGCTCCAGCCGGTGGCGAGTTCGTCGAGCATCTCGCCGGCTTTCTCGAGATCGGCACCCGGGATCTTCTCCAGGCCGGCGCGGAATCGCGCGGACGCCATGATTTCGGGGCGGACCAATCGCGGCGATTTGTATTGCGGGCCCAGGATTCGGTACTCGGCGCGTTCCATCGCCAGCAAGGCGCGGCGCGTCACGAAATGCGCGAATTCCCTGGGATTGTCGCCGACGGTGATGTCGCGCCACTGCTGGCGAAGCTCGGACACCTTGGCCGACTCACCGGCCACCACCTGTGCACGGGCGCGATCCGACCGCACGATCAAACGTTGCAGACGCGGACTGGGCTGGTAAGGGTTTCGGCCGGGGAGCAGCGCCGTCAGCCGGTTCAGCGCCGTCGCGTCGGCTCGCGGCATCCAGAAGACCCGCACCGGGACGATCGACCGGTCTTCGTCCAATTCGAGTTGCTCGACGAGCTGGGCGAGCGTGCCCGGCGACGGATCCTGCTCAGGAAGCGCCAGCACCTCGAGATTGGACTCGGGGTGGCGCGCCCGCTGCTGATCAACCCATTCGGCCAGCAGATCCGATTCGATCGGCGAGGACGCCGCCGCCAGAACCAACGTCGGGGCGCCGGTGGTGAACGACCCGATGTCGGCGGACTGCGTGCTCACGATCGTCCCTTCGGCCGCGGTGTGCTGGGTTGAGCCTTGGTCGCCTTGCGCGGTGGCGCCTTCTTTGCCGCGGCCTTTTTCGCGGGCGTCTTCTTCGCGGGCGTCTTCTTCGCTGCGGCTTTGGCGGGCGCCTTCTCTGCCGCGGCTTTCGCGGGCGTCTTCTTCGCGGGGGTCTTCTTCGCTGCGGCTTTGGCGGGCGCCTTCTTTGCCGCGGCTTTCGCGGGCGCCTTGGCGGGGGCTTTGGCAGGCGCGGCCTTGCGCGGCGCCGGCTTTTTGCGATACACGTCGTGGTCGGGCAACTCGTCGACCGGCCAGTTTGCCAACGTGTCGACGTAGAGCTGCCGCACCTCGGCGATGCGATCGGAGAGTGTCTCCACGGTCCAATCCGCGACCGAAATCGGTGGGAAGACAGCAACATCCACTGTGCCGGGGTTCATGGTGGTGGAGTTGCGGGCGGCGATGATCTCCGCGTTGCGGATCACGATCGGCACGACCGGTATCCCGACCGCCATCGCCATCCGGAACGGCCCCTTCTTGAACGGCCCGACGCTGGTGGTGTCCAGCCTGGTGCCCTCGGGGGCGATCATGATCGAAAGCCCTTGCCGGGCACGTTCTTCCACTTGATGCAACGACTCGATCGCCGCGGTCGGGTTGTCCCGATCGATGAAGACGGAGTCGAGCGCCTTGCCGAGGGTGCCCATGATCGGGTCGCCTTCGAGCTCCTTCTTGCCGACCGCAACCCAGTTGTCGCGGATCAGTGCGCCCGCGATGACAGGGTCGGCCTGGTTGCGGTGGTTGAAGATGAACACCGCGGGCCGCTCGGCGGTCAGGTTCTCCTCGCCGAGGATGTTGAGCTGAACACCGCTGGCGGTCAACAACATCTGCGACCACGTGGCCGTGAAGAAGTTGACCCCTCGACGTCGGCTGCGGGTCAGCAACCCGATTCCGAGCGCCCCGGCCGCGACGGGCACCACCGAGCCGACTCCGGCCAGCGTGCGCAGTTGGGCGGTGATCCCGCCCCCGCTGCGGCTGCTGAATCGCAGAATCGGCCAGCCACGCCGCTTGGCGACGGCAGCCATCTTGCCTTCGGGGTTGGTCGGCCGTGGGTTGCCGACCAGGTACATCAGCGCGACGTCCTCGTCACCGTCGGCGTAGAAGTAGCTGTCCTTGAGGTCGATTCCGTTCTCGCCGGCGAACTTCTGCACGGCCGAGGCCTTGCCCGGCCCCCACAGAATCGGCTTGACCACGTCGCCGGTGAGGACGCCGTCGTCATTGGTCGCGAACTTGTTGGTCAGCGTGTTGACGATGCCGAGGAAGGCGGCCACCGGGGCGACCTGGATGGTGAGCGCCGACGAACTGAGCACCACGGTGTGGCCGCGGGCCAGATGTGCGCGCACCAGCTCGCGCATCTCGGGGTAGATCCGAGATTCGATGCGCTGGACGAAGAGTCGCTCGCCGATCTCGTCCAGATCGCTGAGCATGCGTCCGCGCAGCGCTCCGGAGGCCTTGCTGATCAGCTCCTCGAATTCGATACGCCCGAGTTGATGGTTCAGGCCTGCGGTGACCATGCTGATCAGCTCGCCGACGCCCATGTCGCGGCGCCGCAGGCGTTCCTGGGTCAGGATGATGGCGGTGAAGCCCGCCACCAGCGTCCCGTCGAGGTCGAAGAAGGCCCCGATCTTGGGACCCGGTGGGCTGGCCATGATTTCGGCGACCGAACCCGGCAGCCGGAGATCACGCACCGGTTTCTTTGCCTCGCCGTTCTGTTTGTTCATGCGCGCCGCTCCTCCCCTGCCTCGAACGATGCGGGCACCACGTACGCATCGGGATCATCTGCCAGCGCGAGGATTTCGTTGAACCCGTCCAGGAAACACCGTGCGAACAGTTTCTCGTCGCGGATCGCGGCTCGGTCGTAGCGAGCGGTGATCGTGCAGTAGCCGCCGCGGGAGATCAGCACGACCATCATCGCGACGCCTGGCAGTGGTCCAATGCCGTACTGCCGCAACACCTTTGCACCTGCGATGAAAGTGTCACCGGGATAGACCGGTACGTTGCTGGCCTGCACGTCCGAGCCCACCACCGAAGCGGTCATCGACTCCAACAGCGGCCCTGGCAGCACACTCAGTACAGGAGCGATCGAGCCGATGATGTCCATCGCGGGTTCGTCGCGCCGCTGCGTCATTTGCAAGCGGATCTTGTGCATGCGGGAGACGGGATCTTTGGTGCCGATCGGCGCGGCCAGATTCACTCCAGTGAAGCGGTTCCCGCCGGCCGCATCGGATTCGGCCCGCAGGCTGACCGGCACCGCCATCGGCAGCGTCGAGATCGGCACACCGAGAGCTTCGTGATAGCGGCCGAGCGCACCGGACAGACCGGCGAGATAGGCGTCATTGATCGAGCCGCCGCCCGCCTTGGCCGCTCGGTGCAGATCTGCCAGCGGAATGTCGATGGCTTCGCTACGGGTGGCGAGGCTGCGCCGACGCAGCAGCGGAGACGGTTCGGCCGCTCGAGCCACCACCCGTCTGCCCGATCTGGCGTAGCTCAGGACGCCCGAGAGAGCGGCGCTCGGACGGGACACGGCCCTGCCGACCATCGACACGGCGCCCCACAGCGCCCCGCCCGCTCCCTTGGCGACGTTCACCGGCAGGTTGTTGAAACCCTCGAGCATCAGGTCGTTGGCCGACAAGTCCTGCGGAATGGGCTGGTCGGGTTTTGGCTGCGGCGGCGGATCGCGCTCGAGGTCGTAGATGTGGGCGAACATCTCCACGCTGCCCACCCCGTCGGTGACGGCATGCGACAGGTGCAACAGCGTCGCAGCCTTGCCGTCGGGCAGGCCCTCGATCAGGGTCGCCGTCCACAGCGGGCGGGCGATGTCCATCGGCGACTGCAACATGAGCTCGGCAATGTCGAGAAGTTGGCGCAGCGAGCCCGGTTCGACAACCCGCATCCTGCGGACGTGGAAATCCAGGTTGAAGTCCGGATCGACCACCCAGCGCGGCGCCGCGGTCGGGAGCGTCGGCACGACCACCTTCTGCCGCAGCCGCAACGCCTTTCGCGAGGCGTTCTCGAACCGGGTGCGGAACAGCTCCCAGTCCGGTGTGCGGTCCAGGATCTCGAGGGCCATGATGCCGGAGCGGGTGCGGGGATTGGCCTCGCCGCGATGCAGGAGGTAATCGACCGGCCCCAGCGCGGTAGGTAACCCGGCCGCGTCGACCTGCTCAGCCATTGACAGCCCCCCGCGTCAACGCCGCCATTCCCACGCAAACCTCCCGTTTCGAATAGTCCGCGCACCCCGTTTCCGGGGCGCTGCGGGCCACTCCAAGGTAGTCCGCTTGCCGCAACGGTGGTAGCCGATTGTCCGGATCAGAACGCGAGTTCACACGCGCTTCAGGCGCTGTGCGAATCACCCTGGGGTGCCACTGAATTCGAAACGCGCAAATGCGACCTAGCCGGTTGGCGCGGCACGCTTGCGCGCGGCCCTGGATCGCGCCCGCACGTGCTTCCCGTACACCACACCCAGGAATTCCGCGACCGCGTCGGCGGCCAACCGGGACCGGACGGTGGCGAACAAGTCAAAAGCGTGGTGCGCGTTGGGCAGTTCGGCGTAGCCGACCGTCGGGGCGCCGGCCTCACGCAGCGTGTCGACGAACGAGCGCGCCTGCACGGTCGGGATCACCGAGTCGCTCTCGCCATGCAGCACGAGGAATGGCGGCGCATCCCGGTGGACGTGCGAAATCGGCGAGGCCAATTCGAAGAGTTCGGGATTCTCGGCGTACTGCTCCTTCATGACGAACAGTTCGAGGAACTGCATCATCATGTCGTGCATTTTCGCGGGATCGGTCAGGTCGTAGACGCCGTAATAGGGTGCTGCGGCTTGGACGCTCGTGTCGGCATCCTCGAAGCCGGGCTGCAGTCGCGGGTCGTTGGCGGTGAGCGCGACCAGCGCCGCCAGGTGGCCGCCCGCTGATCCGCCGGTGACCGCGATGAAGTCGGGGTCACCGCCGTAGTGGGCGATGTTCTCGCGCACCCACGCCAGCGCGCGCTTGACGTCGACGATGTGCGCGGGCCACGCGTTGCGAGGGCTCTTGCAGTAGTCGATGGACACGCAGACCCAGCCGAGTTCGGCCATCCGGCCCATCAGCGGATAGCCCTGTGGCCGCCGGCCGTTGACCGTCCAGGCGCCGCCGGGAATCTGCAGCAGCACGGGCGCCTTGTGACCGGGCTTGATGTTGCGGTGGCGCCAGATGTCGAGCATGTTGTCGCGGGCGTTGGGGCCGTAGACGATGTCCGAGGTCTCGGCCGCGTAGCGGCGGTGGCCGCCGGCGGAGTGCAGCACCCCGCCGCGTCGCACGGGGCCGTCGTCAATCGGGTGGTGGACCGACTCGCGGTAGTGCTTGCCGAAGGCTTCTTCCAGCGCGGCGGTCAGGATGCGATCGGCGCGCTGAGCCGCCCAACTCGTCGCGACCTTCGACAGCGGAGCCACTCCCGACAGCGCGTGACCGGTGAGGACGTGCGGCGGAAATTCGGCGGTCAGCCACCCGGCCAGGAAGCCGGCGACGGTTGGCGAGCCGCGAAGGAGTAGCGAGCCGGTGCGGTACGCACCCATCGGTCCGGACGCAAGCTGCAATCCGTGGCGCAACATGTCGGCGCACGCGCGCGAATACCGCGCCCTGACTTCCAGGACTGTGGTCATGACCTGCCACTCCTCGTCGTTGAGCACACGCCGTCGGTAGCGTACGTGTGTGGCGGGCCTCACACTAGCTCAATCATCAATCGTGCCAACGCCATTTGCTCCGGCGTTGCGGAGCGTCTGTACCCACTTTTTCTTTTGGCTACACTGACCTGCGCTTGGAGTATTCGGCCCCCGTAGCTCAGCTGGATAGAGCACATGACTTCTAATCTTGTGGTCGCAGGTTCGAATCCTGCCGGGGGTACACAGGCAGGTGCCACTGCGTCCAGCGGGACGGATGTGGCGCACGTTTTGGGGCGGCGGGCCCTGCCGTCGCCGGCAAGTCTTTGGAGGTGCCCGGTGTCCCTGATTTTGTACAGCGTCGACGAACACGTTGCGCTGATCACCGTCAACGATCCGGACCGCCGCAACGCTGTGACCGGGGAGATCTCGGCTCAGCTGCGGGCCGCCATCGAGCAGGCCGAAGCCGACGCCGACGTGCACGCCGTCGTGGTGACAGGCGCCGGAAAGGCGTTCTGCGCCGGGGCAGACCTCAGCGCGCTGGGCAGCGCGGCCGAGGAGGGGCTGCGCCAGCTCTACGACGGGTTCATGGCAGTCGGGAAATGCACACTGCCGACGATCGCCGCCGTCAACGGACCGGCCGTCGGCGCCGGCCTGAATCTGGCGCTGGCCGCCGACGTGCGCATCGCGGGGCCACATGCGTTGTTCGACGCCCGTTTTCAGAAATTGGGCATCCATCCCGGCGGCGGCGCGACGTGGATGCTGCAACGCGGGGTCGGACCGCAGGTGGCCCGCGCGGCCCTGCTGTTCGGTATGCGCTTCGACGCGGAATCCGCTGTGCAACACGGCCTTGCGCTCAGTGTCGCCGACGACCCGGTGGCCGCCGCGTTGGAGTTGGCAGCCGGCCCGGCCTCCGCGCCACGCGAAGTGGTGCTCGCGACGAAGGCCACCATGCGCGCCACCGCCAGCCCGGGTTCGCTGGACGTCGACCTGCACGAGCAGGCCAAAGACACCGAGATCGGACCGCAGGCCCACTCAATCCAGTCGCCGGAATTCGCGGCGCGACTGGCCGCGGCCAAACGTCGCTAGAGATCGAGCAGCGCGGTCTCCGGCGACTCGATCAACCCGCGCAGCTCGCGGAGGAATTGAGCGGCGTTGGCGCCGTCGGCGATTCGATGATCGAAGGCACACGTCAGGGTCATCTGTGGGCGAGCGACGACGGCGCCGTCCACGACGGCGGGCGGCGAGGTGGCAAACCCCAATACCGAGGCTGCTACGAGCCGGCTTCACCTGCCAGGTGCACGATTCGCTCGGCTCGCCGCAACACGGGCGCATCCACCATCATGCCCTCGAAAGCGAAGACACCGCGTTGATCAACGGCTGCCGCGAGAACGTGTCGCGCCCACTCCACCTGCTCCAGAGATGGGGCATAACCAGCCCGGATCACCGGAACCTGGCTGGGATGAATGGCGACCTTCGCGTCGAAGCCGACGGCGACGGCATCGTCGACCTCGCCGCGCAACCCGTCGAGGTTTTTGATGTCGAGGTAGACCGAATCCAGCGCCATCCGGCCATACGCCTTGGCCGCCAGCAGCGACTGCGAGCGAACATGCCGCGCCACCTCGCGGTAGCTGCCGTCCGGGTAGCGGTTGGCCGTGCCGCCCAGGACCGCGAACAGGTCTTCGGCGCCCCACATCACTGCGATCGCGTTGTCGACCTGAACCGTCTCGGTGACGACCAGGGCCCCCTTCGGCGACTCGACGAGCACGATCACGTTCAGCGGCGCGAGGGCGCTAACATGTTCGACCGCTTCGCATTTAGGCAACATGATGGTGTCGTACGGGGTGTCCTTCAGCGCCTGCAGATCCAGTTTCTGATCTTCGGTGCCGAACTGGTTGACGCGCACCACCGTTCGAGACGGGTCGAGTGGGACGTCGACCAGAGACTTGCGGGCGGCGGGCCGATCGGCGGCCGCACAACCGTCCTCGAGGTCGACAATCACGACATCGGCTGCCGCCGCGGCCTTTTCGTAGCGCTCGTGACGGTCGGCCGGACAGAACAGCCAAGCCGGGCCGGGGTTGGCAAGACCCATCAGCCGTTGCCCTCCGACGGGCGCATCCGCACCATGGTCTTGCGGTGGGCGGTGGCGACCACGTCGTCGTGCTGGTTGCGACCGGTATGCGCGAAGGTCACGATGCCCTCGCCCGGTCGGCTCTTGGACGCCCGCTTCTCGACGATGATCGACTCGGCGTACAGCGTGTCGCCGTGGAAAAGTGGCTTGGGGAAAGCGATTTCGGAGAATCCGAGGTTGCCGACGATGGTGCCCTGGGTCAGCTGCGCCACCGACAGGCCTACCAACGTCGACAGCGTGAACATCGAGTTGACCAGCCGCTGGTTGAAGGGCGGCAGCGCGTCGGAGAATGCCGCGTCGAGGTGCAGCGCCTGGGTGTTCATGGTCAACGTCGTGAACAACACGTTGTCGGCCTCGGTGATCGTGCGCCCCGGCCGGTGCAGATAGCGGACGCCGGTTTCGAACTCCTCGAACCACAACCCCCGCTGGACTACCTCGCGAAACTCGTCACTCACTTGCGTTCGTTCCGCTCACTCGACTTCACAGGCCGACCTCGCGGCCGATCAACATCAGCTGCACCTCTGTGGTCCCCTCGCCGATCTCGAGAATCTTGGAGTCCCGGTAATGCCGGGCCACAGTGAATTCATTCATAAAGCCGTAGCCGCCGTGAATCTGGGTGGCGTCCCGGGCGTTGTCCATCGCCGCCTCGCTGGCCACCAGCTTGGCGATCGCCGCCTGCTTCTTGAACGGCTTGCCGGCCAGCATCAGCGCCGCGGCGTCGTAGTAGGCGGTGCGGGCGGTGTGGGCACGGGCCTCCATCCGGGCGATGGTGAATGCGATCGCCTGGTAGCGGCCGATCGCCTGCCCGAAGGCCTCGCGCTCCTTGGCGTACTTCACGCTCTCGTCGACGCAGCCCTGCGCGACCCCGGTGGACAGCGCGGCGATGGCGATCCGACCCTCGTCGAGGATGCGCAGGAAGTTGGCGTAGCCGCGGCCGCGTTCGCCGAGCAGATTCTCCTCGGGCACGCGCACGTCGTCGAAGCTCAGCGGGTGGGTGTCCGAGGCGTTCCAGCCGACCTTGTCGTAGGCGGGTTCCACGGTGAAGCCCGACGTGGGCGTGGGCACCAGGATCGCCGAGATTTCCTTCTTACCGTCGTGCCCACCGGTGACCGCGGTGACGGTGACGAGCTTGGTGATGTCGGTGCCGGAGTTGGTGATGAACTGCTTGGAGCCGTTGATCACCCACTGGCCGTCGTCGAGTTGTGCGGTGGTTTTCGTCGCGCCCGCGTCGGTGCCACCGCCCGGTTCGGTCAGACCGAACGCGCCCAGAGCTTGGCCACTGGTCAACTGCGGCAACCATTCCCGCTTCTGGTCGTCGTTGCCGAACCGGTAGACGGGCATCGCGCCGAGCGAGACGCCGGCCTCCAGCGTGATGGCGACGCTCTGGTCGACCTTGCCCAATTCCTCCAGCGCCAGACAGAGCGCGAAGTAGTCGCCGCCCATGCCGCCCCACTCCTCGGGGAACGGCAGGCCGAACAGGCCCATCTCGGCCATGCCGGCCACCACTTCGTACGGGAAGGAGTGCTCGGCGTCGTGCTTCGCGGCGACCGGGGCGACCACGCTCTGCGCGAAGTCGCGGACCGTTTTGGCCAATTGCTGGTATTCGTCCGGGAGCGTCCCGGTCGATAGGAAGTCAGTCATGATCCTCAACTTTCGCCGTAATTCGGGCCAGCGGCTGGCCCACCTTGACTTGATCGCCGGCCGCGACGAGAAGTTCGACGACACCGTCGACCGGCGCCGTGAGCGCGTGCTCCATCTTCATCGCCTCGACGGTGACAACGACCGCGCCCGCTTCGACCGCCGCGCCGTCGTCGACGCTGACCGCGACCACGGCGCCCGGCATCGGGCTGGTCAATTCCGCGTCCCCGCTGTGCGTCTCGTCTTCGCGGACTGACGCCTCGCGCACCTCGTCGAGCACCGCGAAGACTCCGTCGCCGGCCAACCAGATCCTGCTGTCCTGCACGGCCACGGTGTGGGTGGCCCGCAGCCCGTCCAGTGTCACGGTCAGCTGGTCACCCGCCAAAGCGGCGCGCAGGGAACGGGATTCACCGTCTTCGATGCGGACCTCGGCGGCACCGGGGCCGCCGACAATGTGGACGTGGTCGGTACGCTCACCGGAACGCAGCCGGACGCTGACCGGCGCATGTCGGCCGACGCGCCAGCCGGACGGCACCGCCCACAGGTCGGCACCCGGCGCCGGAAAGCGCTGCAGCCATTGGTGAGCCGCTGCGGCGATGAACAGCTCGTCGCCGGGTTCTGCCGCGACGAAATCGCCCGCGCGGCGGTCGAGCAGTCCGGTGTCCAGTCGGCCCGCAACGACGTCGGGGTCGGCCAGCAGGAAGCGGATGAACTCGATGTTGGTGACGACGCCGAGCACGGCGGTGTCGGCAAGCGCTCGGTCGAGGGTTCGCAGCGCCGCGGCCCGATCCGGCCCGTAGGCAATGACTTTCGCGAGCATCGGGTCGTAGTCGCTGCCCACGACCATTCCGGCGGACAGTCCGGAGTCGACGCGCACGCCGGCGGCGGCGGATTCCGTCAGCGCGAGCACGTCGCCGCCGGTGGGCAGGAAGCCGTGCGCCGGATCTTCCGCGTACACGCGCGCTTCGATCGCGTGGCCCCGCAACGCGATGTCGGCCTGGTCGATGGTGAGTCGCTCCCCCGCGGCGATCCGCACCTGCCACTCGACGAGGTCCCATCCGGTCACCAATTCGGTGACCGGGTGTTCGACCTGCAGTCGGGTGTTCATCTCCATGAAGAAGAACTCGTCAGGGTGGTCGGCGGAGACGATGAACTCGACGGTGCCGGCGCCGGAGTAGTCCACGCTGCGGGCGGTGTCGCAGGCGGCCGCCCCGATCCGGGCCCGGGTCTCGGCGTCGAGCAGCGGTGAGGGGGCCTCTTCGATGACCTTCTGGTGGCGGCGTTGCAGGCTGCATTCCCGCTCACCGAAGTGCACCACGTTGCCGTGGTTGTCGGCCAGCACCTGCACCTCGATGTGCCTGGGACGCAGCACAAACCGCTCGAGGAACAGCGTGTCGTCGCCGAACGCGGCGGCCGACTCGCGTCGCGCGCTGACCAGCGCCGCGGGCAGGTCGGCCGGCTGCTCGACCATCCGCATCCCCTTGCCGCCGCCACCGGCCGACGGTTTGACCAGGACCGGATATCCGACGTCGTCGGCGGCGGCGATCAGTTCGTCATCGCCGAGTCCGGGCCGGGCGATGCCGGGGACCACTGGGACGCCGAACGCCGACACCGTGCCCTTGGCGGCGATCTTGTCGCCCATGGTCTGGATGGCGCCCACCGGCGGCCCGATGAACGCGATGTCGGCCTTTTCCAGCGCCGCGGCGAAATCGGCGTTCTCCGAAAGAAATCCGTAGCCCGGGTGCACGGCCTGCGCACCGGTGCGCACGGCAGCGTCGACGATCTTGGCAATGTTGAGGTAGCTCTCGCGCGCCGCCGCCGGACCGATCGCGACGGCGACGTCGGCCTCGGCGACGTGGCGCGCATCCGCGTCGGCGTCGCTGTACACCGCGACCGACCGAATGCCCATCGCCTTCAGCGTGCGGATCACCCGGACGGCGATCTCGCCACGGTTGGCCACCAGAACGGTGTGGAATCCCATCGCGCTCACATCCGGAAGACGCCGTAGGAGACCGGGTTTACCGGCGCGGTCGATGTCACCGAAAGCGCCAGGCCGACAACAGTTCTGGTGTCGGCCGGATCGATCACGCCGTCGTCCCAGAGCCGGGCCGTCGAGTAGTACGGGTTGCCCTGGTGCTCGTATTGGACGCGGATCGGAGCCTTCAACGCTTCTTCCTCCTCGGCGGTCATCTCCCCGCGCACCGTGGCCAACACCGACGCCGCCTGCTCGCCGCCCATGACGGAGATCCGCGCGTTGGGCCACATCCACAGAAAACGGGGCGAATACGCCCGGCCGCACATCGAATAGTTGCCGGCGCCATACGAGCCACCGATCACCACGGTGAGCTTGGGCACTCGCGCGCAGGCCACGGCGGTGACCATCTTGGCGCCGTGTTTGGCGATGCCGCCGGCCTCGTATTCGCGGCCGACCATGAAGCCGGAGATGTTCTGCAGGAACAGCAGGGGCACCATCCGCTTGTCACAGAGCTCGATGAAATGCGCTCCCTTGACTGCGGATTCGGAGAACAGCACCCCGTTGTTCGCCACGATGCCGACTGGATGGCCGTGGATGTGAGCGAACCCGGTGACCAGGGTGCTCCCGTATTCGGCTTTGAATTCCTGGAATTCACCGCCGTCGACGATCCGGTTGATGACGTTGTGCACGTCGTAGGGGATGCGCGGGTCGACCGGGACGACGTCGTACAACTCCGACTGATCGGCGATCGGCTCCACCGCGGGCAGCACGTCCCAGATCGGCCGTTCGCGAGGCCCCAGCGTGGCCACGATGCGACGGACGATCCGCAACGCGTCACGGTCGTCCTGCGCGAGATGGTCGGTGACGCCGGAGGTCTTCGAATGCAGGTCGCCGCCACCCAGATCCTCGGCCGAAACCACTTCTCCGGTCGCCGCTTTCACCAACGGTGGACCGCCGAGAAAGATGGTTCCCTGATTACGGACGATCACGGCCTCGTCGCTCATTGCGGGGACGTAGGCGCCGCCCGCGGTGCACGACCCCAGCACCGCGGCGATCTGCGGGATGCCCTGCGCGCTGAGGTTGGCCTGGTTGAAGAAGATTCGGCCGAAGTGATCGCGGTCGGGGAACACCTCGTCCTGGCGAGGCAGGAACGCGCCTCCGGAGTCGACCAGATAAATACACGGCAGCCGATTCTGCGCCGCGATCTCCTGCGCCCTTAGGTGCTTCTTGACCGTAATCGGGTAGTAGGTCCCACCTTTGACCGTCGCATCGTTGGCGACGATCATGCACTCGCGGCCCGAGATGCGGCCGATGCCGGTGATGATGCCGGCCCCGGGACACTCGTCGTCGTACATGCCGTCGGCGGCCAGCGGCGCGATCTCGAGCAATGGACTACCGGGATCGAGCAGGCCATCGACGCGGTCGCGCGGCAGCAGTTTGCCGCGGTCGACGTGCCGAGCGCGGGAACGTTCCGAACCGCCCCGCGCAGCGGTCGCGAGCTTGCCTCGTAACTGCTCGACAAGAGCGGTATGCGCGACGCGGTTTTCCGCCGGTGAGGTCATCGATTGCACGCTAATTTCGGTTAATGGTCACTAACTCGTGTTATGTTAGTGGCGATTAACCGAACTGTCTAGGGAGGCTGGCATGGCGGCATCCGCTCCGGCCGACCGCGGCGAGGATGCCCCCGCGCCGAACCCCCGCAGCCGGCGCAAGTCCGACCGCCGCCTGCAACTGCTGGCCGCCGCGGAGCGGCTCTTCGCCGAGCGCGGGTTCCTGGCGGTGCGACTCGAAGACATTGGCGCCGCGGCAGGAGTCAGCGGACCCGCGATCTACCGGCACTTCCCCAATAAGGAGTCGCTGCTGGTCGAGTTGTTGGTGGGGATCAGCACCCGGCTGCTCGCCGGCGCCCGCGAGGTCCAGTCCCGCGAGACCGGGGCCGCCGCGACGCTGGACGGGCTGATCGACTTTCACCTCGACTTCGCGCTGGGCGAGCCGGACCTGATCCGTATCCAGGACCGCGACCTCGCCTACCTGCCGACCACCGCCGAGCGTCAGGTGCGACGGGCCCAGCGTCAGTACGTCGAGGTGTGGGTCGGCGTCTTGCGGCAGTTGGACTCCGGTCTCGCGGAGACCGATGCGCGGCTGATGGCGCACGCCGCGTTCGGTCTGCTCAACTCGACGCCGCACAGCCTGAAACCCGATGGCGCCGCGCGGTCGCGGGCAGTGATGCGGGCGATGACGGTCGCCGCGCTGACCGTGGGCGCCGGGCCGGATTGACCAGCATTTTCACTGTTCATCGAACGTTTCGGCCCCAACGGTTGTGCTGCAGGTACCCTGCAGAAATGAGGTGGGCATGAGCGATCGACGTCATCCCGAATACACCCGTTCAACCCAAGAGCGGACCGAGCAAACTCAACGACTGAGCCAGCCGTACCGGCCCTACGTCGATCCCGCCTATAGCGGCCAGCCGTATTACCCCCCGCCGTACTACCCGGGTTCGCCACGTGACCCACATTCCGCAAACCCCACTGACAAATTGCCGCAGTACTGGCTGCAGGGTCAGCCGACGCCGGGCCAGCCGCCGCACGACCCCGAACCGGACAAGCCCAAGGCCCCCCGTTGGCTGTGGATCGTCGCGGTCGCGGCCGTCGTGTTGGTCGCCGGGTTGGTCATCGCCCTAGTGCTCGCGAACGGCACTGCCCGCAAGCAGACTGCCGTGCCTGCGCTGCCGTCGACGCCGAGCTCGCCGGCGCCCATCCCGGTCGTGCCGAGGTCGCCGTCGCACACGGCCCAGGCGCCCGAGCCCGCCCCGACCGAGCCCAGCCAGCCGTCGGACCCGAGCTCGATGCAGACCGTGGTCTACAACGTCAGCGGTGACGGCCGCGCCATCAGCATCACCTACGTGGACAACGACGGAATGATGCAGACCGAGTTCAACGTCGGGCTGCCATGGACCAAGGAAGTCAGCCTGCCCGAGTCTGGCAGCAAGATGCCCAACGTCACCATCGTCAACATCGGCCATGACGTCACCTGCACGTTGACGGTGGACGGCGTCGAGGTGACCACACGCACCGGCGCCGGCCTGACGATCTGCAACGGCAACGGCTAAGCGCGCTGCGGGGCCCGCACCGCCAGCAAGCCCAACAGACCGACGGCCACGACGAGAAGCAGCCCGGCCATGCCGGCCCGCTCGGCGTGGAACTGGTCGACAAAGATCGAATACAGCAGCGGCGCAACAAAAGTCACAGCTCGCCCGGTCATCGTGAAGAGACCGAAGGCCACGCCTTCCTTCCCTTCGCTGGACAGCCGCAGCAGCAGCGTTCGCGCGGATGCCTGCGCCGGACCGATGAACGCGCACAGCAGCAATCCAGTGACCCAGAACGCGTGCGGCCCCGACAGCGCCATCATCGCCAGCCCGGCCGCAAGGATGCTGGCCAACGATCCGACGATCACCGGTTTGGAGCCGAACTTGTCGTCGAGAAATCCGCCGATTACGGCCCCGACCGCCGCCACCACACAGAACGCCACACCGAAGATCGGCACGACGGCCGGCGAGATCCCATACGCCTTGACGCCGAGCACGCCGCCGAACTGCGTCACGCCGGCCAGTCCGTCTCGAAAGACCGCAGCGGCCAGCAAGTAGAACACCAGGTTGCGGTCGCGGTGCCACTCCCCGACCAGATCCCGCCAGAGTTTGCGATAGCCGCCGAGAACCCCCCGCACTGCATTGGTGGCATCGATCGGCGCCGGCAGGTGATACGCGGTCAGCAGCAGCGGTAGCGCAAACACCGCGAACCACCCGGCGGCCACCAGCATCGCGATCCGGATGTTCATGCCGTCGGCGGCGGGCAGATTGAAAAATCCGCGGGTGGCGCCGTCACCCGAGATGCAGCCGAACAAGACGACCAGCAGTAGACCGACGCTGCCGATGAATGCCGCCGTCAAGCCGAATCCGGAGATCCTGCCGGAGTTCTGCGGTGTCGAGAGCTGCCGCAGCATCGCGTTGTAGGGGACGCTGGCCAGATCTCCGCAGGCCGCCGCGACCCCGAGCAACGCCAACCCCAACCACAGGTATCCGGGGCTCTCGCGAACCAAGCTCATCGCGCTGACGAAAGCCACCACCAGCCCGGTCAGGACGGTCAGAGCGAGGCGGCGCCGACGCGGATTGTCGACCCAGGCGCCGATCATCGGCGCCAGTAGGGCGACCATGACCCCGGAGACCGCCAGAGCGCGGCCCAGCCAGCTCGCCGGCGTGGCACCCGAGGGCGCACCTTTGCCGACAGCGGTAGTCAGGTACACCGAAAACACGAAGGTCACGACGACCGCGGTCACGCCGGCCGAACCGGTGTCCCACAGGGCCCACGCCAGCACCTGGGACCGCTTGGGCGCGCGCGGAAGCTCACTGCTGGAATCAGGCATCGCTGGTCTGTCTACCATTGGCGCATGCCGGTACCCTCTCCCAGTCCCGACGCGCGCGCAGTTGTAACCGGAGCTTCACAGAACATCGGTGAGGCTCTGGCCACCGAATTGGCCGCTCGAGGCCACAACCTGATCATCACGGCGCGCCGTGAAGACATGCTCAACGCGCTGGCTGCCAAGCTGACCGAAAAATACGCGGTCGTCGTCGAGGTGCGCCCCTGCGACCTCGCCGATCCCGCCGAACGCGCAAAACTGGTCGACGAGTTGGCCACTCGCGACATCTCGATACTGTGCGCCAACGCCGGCACGGCCACGTTCGGCCCGGTGTCCGGTCTCGACCCCGAAATCGAGCGGGCCCAGGTGCAACTGAATGCCGTCGCGGTCCACGACATGGCGTTGGCGGTGCTGCCGGGGATGCTGGAGCGTAAGGCCGGCGGCATCTTGATTTCCGGTTCCGCAGCAGGCAATTCGCCGATCCCCAACAACGCGACCTACGCCGCGACGAAGGCGTTTGCAAATACCTTCAGCGAATCGCTGCGGGGCGAACTGCGCAAAACCGGTGTGCACGTGACTGTTTTGGCGCCTGGGCCGGTGCGCAACGAATTGCCCGGACCGGCGGATGCGTCGATCGTCGAAAAGCTGGTGCCCGAGTTCTTGTGGATCTCCACTACCTACACCGCGAAGAAGTCGCTGGATGCGTTGGCGCGCAACAAGATGCGGGTGGTGCCAGGACTCACATCGAAGGCGATGTCCTCGGCGAGCCAGTACGCGCCGCGCGCGATCGTCGCGCCCATCGTGGGAGCGTTCTACAAGAAGATGGGCGGCGGCTAACCTACCGACGGCGCTTGCTGCCGCCGCCGAACATGTTGCGGATCAGCTCGGTTCCCAGCGCCTTGAGGAAGGTCTGGAATCCGCGGCTGTTCACGAAACGACTGAACCAGCCGGGCTTCTTGGCGGCCTCGGGCGCGTTCTTCGACCCCGCGGGCGCCGGTTGATTGGCTTGCGCCTCAGTCTTTTTGGCTTGCAGTTTCTCGTAGGCCGATTCGCGGTCGACGGTCGTGCCGTACTTCTGGTGCAGCGGGCTGGACTGGGCCGCCGAGCTGATCGCGTCGTTGCCGATCGCTGCCATCAGCGAACGCGGGGGTCGCAGCCGGGTCCACGCCACCGGTGTCGGCGCGCCGCGCTCGGAGAGCACGGTGACGATCGCTTCACCGATACCCAGCGATGTCAGCGCCGAAGCCAGGTCGTAGACATCGGTTTTCGGATACGTGCGGACGGTTCTGGTCAACGCCTTCTGATCGTCGGGCGTGAAGGCTCGCAGCGCGTGCTGGATGCGGGCACCGAGCTGCGACAGCACCTCGTTGGGAATGTCGGTGGGCAACTGGGTGCAGAAGAACACCCCGACGCCGCGGGAGCGAATAAGCTTCACGGTCTGTTCCACCTGGTCCAGGAAAGCCTTTGACGCATCGGCGAACAGCAGGTGAGCCTCGTCGAAGAAGAACACCAGTTTGGGCTTGTCGATGTCACCGACTTCCGGCAACGACTTGAACAAGGTGGACAACATCCACATCAAGAAGGTGGAGAAAAGGACCGGACGGGTGGCCTGATCGCCGAGCTCCAGCAACGAAATACGGCCCTTACCGCCGTCGACGGTCAACAAGTCGTTGGGGTCGAGCTCCGGCTCGCCGAAAAACGTGTCGCCGCCTTCGCCTTCCAGATTGACCAGCGCGCGCAGAATCACCCCCGCCGTCTGGGCCGACACACCGCCAAGCGTTTTCAGCTCGGCCTTACCCTCGTCGCTGGTGAGGTGGCCGATCACCTCGCGCAGGTCGGCAAGGTTGAGCAGTTCGAGCTTCTGGTCATTCGCCCACTTGAAGATCAAGCCAAGGGTCGATTCTTGGGTGCCGTTGAGGCCCAAAACTTTTGACAGCAAGATGGGCCCAAAGCTAGCAATGGTGGCCCGGATCGGAACGCCAATTCCCTTGGTGCCCAACGACAGAAACTCCACCGGGAAACCACTCGGCTGCCAATCGTCGCCGAGTTCCTTGGCACGAGCGGTGATCTTGTCGTTGCTCTCCCCCGGCTTGGACAAGCCGGACAGGTCGCCCTTGACGTCGGCCATCAAGACCGGCACGCCCGCTGCCGACAGCTGCTCCGCAATGACCTGCAGCGTCTTGGTCTTGCCGGTCCCCGTCGCGCCGGCCACGAGTCCGTGCCGGTTGACGGTGGCCAGCGGGATCCGGATCTGCGCCTTGGGGTCCGTCTTCCCGTCGATGACGACTGTACCCAGTTCCAGAGCCTGGCCTCCGACGGCGTAGCCGGCCGCGATCTGCTGTGCGGGGGTCGAAGTCGATTCTGTGCTCATAAGGCCGCTGGTTCTCCCCTGGACGTCGTGGTCTTGATCACGCACGACCTTACTGGCAACCCCGCTCAGGCGGGGTGGGTGCAGCCCTGCCAGCTAACTTTGCCTACTGTGAACGCTGTGCGAGACGAACTGGTGTGGATCGACTGCGAGATGACGGGACTGGATCTCAGCTCGGACAAGTTGATCGAGATCGCCGTTCTGGTGACCGATGGCGATCTGAACATCCTCGGCGACGGCGTCGACGTGGTAATTCATGCCGACGACACGGCGCTGACCGGAATGCTGCCGGTCGTCACCGAGATGCACAACCGCTCGGGGCTGATTGACGAGGTGCGTGCGTCGACGGTCGACCTCGCGACCGCCGAGGCGGCGGTGCTCGACTACATCCGCCGGCACGTCAAGCAGGCCAACACAGCGCCGCTGGCCGGTAACTCGATCGGCACCGACCGTGGCTTCATCGCCCGCGACATGCCGACTCTGGACTCGTTTCTGCACTATCGGATGATCGATGTGAGCTCGATCAAGGAGCTGTGCCGCCGCTGGTATCCGAAGATCTACTACGGCCAGCCTGCCAAAGGCCTGGCACACCGCGCGCTGGCCGACATTCACGAGTCGATTCGCGAGCTGAAGTACTACCGGGGCACCGCGTTCGTGCCGCCGCCCGGACCGATGACCAGCGAAATCGCCGCGGTGGCCAACGGACTCGGGGTCAACTCGCCCGCGCCCGACGAAACGGATTCGGCCGCCGACGGTCCAAGCCGCTAGTATCGACGACGCCGCTTCTTGCTTTGGCGGCAATGGTGGCTGTAGTTCAGTTGGTAGAGCGCCAGGTTGTGATCCTGGATGTCGCGGGTTCAAGTCCCGTCAGTCACCCCAATCGGGCGCCACGCGCTCGGCGTGATCGTCAACGCTGAGCGCGCAGGGCGGCCCTTCGCATCTCGAGCTCGAATCCGCCCGCCTCGGCCGCGTAGCTGATCGCGGTGGCCGCTGCGCCGACCACCTGCCACAGCACGATGCCGCCGAACTCGGCGAGGCGACCGCGCTGGGCCGGCGCCTCGCGCTCACCGAGAGTTGCACTCATACCTCAAAGGCTAAGAGCACAGACACGCCGGTGCACGGACGTGTGATCGAATCGGCGTGTCAGGCGTCCAACGTCTTAACGACACGCGAATGAGGTTGCTAGATAACGACGATGGCGTTGCGAACCGGTGTCACGCCTTGGCGTTGCCGGCGTGCCACTGATCCCACGGGATGTTCCAGTCTCCGAGACCCTCGGTGCCCGAGAGCGGCGGACCGATGGTGTTGAGCACCTCGACCACATCGCCGCGCTTGGTGTGCTCGAAGAACCACTGCGCGTTGCTGGGGCTGACGTTCAGGCAGCCGTGGCTGGTGTTGGTGTGCCCCTGAGCACCCACCGACCACGGCGCCGAGTGCACGAACACGCCGCTGTAGGACATCTGGGTGGCGAAGTCCACCTCGGTGCGATATCCGTTGGGGGAGTTGACCGGAACGCCGTAGGTCGACGAGTCCATGATCATGTGCGCGAACCGCACACCGAGAATGTAGGTGCCGCTCGCGGTGGGCGTGCTGTCCTTGCCCATCGAAGTCGGCATGGTCTTGACGACCTCGCCGTTGACCCGAACCGTCACCATCTTGGTGTTGTCGTCGGCGGTCGCGATGACTTCGTCACCGACGGTGAAGTGTGTGTGGGCGTTGTCCTGGCCGAACAATCCGTCGCCGAGATCCACCCCGTAGGTGTTGACCGCGACGTCGACGTTCGTTCCCGGCTTCCAGAAATGCTCTGGACGCCAACGGACTTCGCGGTTATTCAACCAGTAGAAGGCGCCTTCGACGGGCGGGTCCGTGGTCACCCGGATCGCCTTCTCAGCGGCCTGGCGGTTCGCGATGACCTCGTCGAACTGAACGGCGACCGTCTCCCCGATGCCCACTACCTCGCCATCGCTCGGTCTGGGGTACGCCATGGTCAGGTTGTGCGGCGAGTGGGTCTGGAAAGACACCTGACGGGTCGCGACGCCGCCCAGCCCCCGAGCCTTCGCGGTCAGCGTGTACATCCGGTTGTAGCCGAGCCGCTCGCTGGTGGCCCAGTGCACGCCGTCGGGACTGAGTTGACCCTCGATCGTGCGGCCGTTTTCGTTGACCATCTCGACCGAAGCCAGCACGCCGTCGTCGGCGTTCACCGTCACCGGTGTGTCGACCGCGACACCGACAGCGCCGTCGGTCACCGACGCGGTGAGCTTGGGCACCATCAGGTCGCCGAAGGGGGTGGCCTTGTCCATGATGGCCTTGGGCTGCGGGCTGCTCCCGCTGCCGCCACAGGCCGACGCGCCGAAGATGGCGAGCGGCACCACCAGCACAGCCAGCCACCGCCGGCCTCCGTGCTGAGGCCTGTCGAAGCGACCTACCACCTGCGCTCTCTCCCCTCGCGACGTGTAATGGGTTGTTACTGCCGAGTATTCTAGGGCTTGGACGACTGTTGACGATCGTCCCCGACTCGACGATTTCGTCCGTCGACGGAATGGCTGTTATTGTCTCAAACGCGGTCCAGCAGGTCGCACGCGCCGTTAGCTCAGTTGGTAGAGCAGCTGACTCTTAATCAGCGGGTCCGGGGTTCGAAACCCTGACGGCGCACCACCATCACCCTTCGCGGGTCACGGCATGGCCTCGGCCCATTCGGCATGACCCTCGAAGCCAAGCTCTTCCGCCATGTCGCGGTAAGCATCACGTAGGCGCGCATACGATGCCATGTCGCCGCGGGCACGCGCCAGCAGAGCCCGCAGCCGCAGCAGCCAGATATCCCGCACCGCGAAGCCGCCGTCCGCGGGTGCCGTGAGCTGTTCGATCGGCGCCTGCGCCAACCGCTCGATCGCGGACTGCGCTTCGGCCAGGTCGCCGTCGGCCGCCCGTTCTAGCAGTGTTTCCACCAGAACGCCGGTGGCCGGAATGGCCCACCCGAGCAGCCGTCCCGCACGGAATTGGCCGTCTGCGGCCTCGCGCAGCACATGCACGGCGCCATCGCGATCTCCGCGTTGAGCGTCCTCACGGGCCAGGCAGACGTCGACGATGGGCACCTCGGCCAGGAAGAACCCCCGGCGCACGAATACTTCACGGACGTCCGCGAGGACTTGCCGTCCCCGGTCGCGCTCCTCGCTGGTCCCCCGGTGCGCGAATGCGATCCCCAGCGTCATCCGCGAGATCGCTACGGCGACGTCATCACCGGATCGTTCGGCGATGCGCAGGGCATCCTCGATCTCGCCCACCGCACGGTCGTCGGGCTTCAGCATGCCCGGCGGTATTGCCGCGGAGTAGGCGTAAGTAACGACGGTGGCGTAGGACATCGGGTCGGTGCTGCGGGACATGGCGAGACCGCGCTGCAGGTCGTCGCGCCATCCCGGAAGTCCCAAGCAATATCTGGCCGTCGCCCGTGTCGTCAAGGCGAGCGCCAGCGGCGAGCCGATGATGAAATTGCCCATGGACGGATCACCGTCGGCCAGGTCGATCACCATCTGCGACCACCGCAGCGCGTCGGGCCACTCGGCGCTCTTGGCTCTGGCATAGATCGACGCGAGAGCCAGGCCCACCGTCAGGTTCGGGTCGTCGAGCGACTCGATGAGGGCCATTGCCTCGGAGGCGAGATGCGACGCCTCGTCGAGTCGGCCCTGATGCAGGTGATCCATCACCTGCCCCGACATAGCGATGGCCAGTGAGGGCTTGTCTCCCGCGGCGGCGCACAACTCGCGCAATTCCTCGACACGGTCGCCTGTCGCGTGCTCGTTGACTCGCCAGGCGATGCCGCACAACATGGTGCGCGGCGCGATGCGCATGACCGCGCGGTCGGGGTCGCCGACCGGAAGGGCGTCCGCGATCGTCCGGGCTCGCTCCCAGCTCCGCCATGCCGCGGTGATGTCGCGGTTGGTCGCCCACGTTGCGGCCCGCATCTGCCAGCCGTAGGCGGCGTGCCCGTCGCCGGCCGCCTCCAGGTGTTCGGCGATCAACGCGGCATTCTCGTCGCCCGACAACGGGTTTCGTGCCGCGATGGCGTCGGCGGCGCGTCGATGGAGGTCGGCGCGGTCCGCTTCGGGCTGCAGTTCGTAGGCCACCGTGCGGATCGACGGGTGGTGGAAAAGGTACTCGCGTTGCCGGGCGGAGCGGACCTTGGCGATGAGCTGAGCGGTCACCAGCTCGTCGACCTTCACGTCATCGCCCATCGCGGCCAGCAGGTCGAGGTCGAACCGCGCACCGAGTACCGACGCCGCGCTCAGCGTGCGTTTGGCCGCGGCGCCGAGCCGGTCGACGCGCGCGGCGATGGTTGCCTGCAGCGTGACCGGCACGCTCACCTCGCCGACCTCCGCCGTCGAGAGGTACGCACCCGGCGCGCCCCGCAGCACGCCGCGCCCGGCCAGTTCGCGGACGATCTCCTCGGCGAAGAATGGGTTACCGGCGGCCCGCTCGGCGACCCTGCGACCCAGAGCGCCATTCGAGGGATCCGGGCCGAGCAATTCGGCGACCAGTCCCGCGGTCTCTGAATCACTCAGCGGCGCAAGGGAAATCGTCTGGGCACCGGTTACCCGGGTCAAAGCGCCTCGGTATTCGGGCCGGTATGTCATCAGCACCAGCGACGGCATCTGCGCCAAGACCGTGACGAACTCGGCCAACACCGACTCACTGGCCTCGTCGATCAAGTGAGCGTCCTCGATGACGAAGACCGCTGGGGCCCGGCGGGCCGTCGAGGCCGCATTGACCAGCACGGTCAACCGCCGTCGACGGGCATCGGGATCGATCTTCGGCAGTTCGACATCGGGATCGGCGACGCCCAGCAAGTCCTCGAGCAGCAGCACGTCCTCCGGCACCGCTTCGGGAGCCTGCGCCCGGATCCGCGCCCGGGCGGCGGGCGCATCAAGGTTCTCGACGCCAATGGCTGCGCGCAACAATTTTGCTACGGCATGGAATGGAATCTGGCTGGTGTGCGACTCGCAGAAGGCCGTGAACACGTCGACGCCCTTGCCGCCGGCTATCGCCGAAACTTCGCGCACTAGACGGCTTTTGCCGATACCGGCCGAGCCGGCCACGCCGACCACCGTGCCGCGGCCGTCCAGCGCGCGGTTCAACAAGCCTGCGAACGCGGACATTTCCCACTGCCGGCCGACCAGATCCGGCTCCGGCAACGGCGGCCGAGCCGCTATCGGGTCGCCATCGTCGACGACATCGTCGACATCGAGCAAGGCAAGAAGGGCAGGCACCCCGGAAATCTCGGACACCGCATCGCTGCACGACTGGCAGTCGTTCAGGTGAATGTCGAATTCGCGCCTGTCGTCGTCGGACAGCGAGTTCAGAACGTAGGCCGCGTCCCAGTGCGCATATTTATGGCCGTCTCGATCCGGTAAGGCGGTCATGTCGCCACCCCCATCTCCTGCAGCATTCGTAGCAAGGCTCGCAGCGCGTGGTGCAGACCCTCTTTCACGGTGCCTTCCGCCATTCCCAGATCCGCGCTGATTTGTGCAGTCGACCAGCCGTAGTAGTACGCGCGTCGTACCAACGCGCGTTCGTCAGCGGACAGTCGCGCGAGCGCGTCCGCTACCACTGTGGGGTTGGTCTCCGGAATGCCCATCACCAGCCTTCCGGTAATGACACGACGTGGGCGTCGATTTGGTTCGACCCGGCACTGCCGGTGTTTACCTGTGACGGATGCGGCGCACCGTGAGGGCGATGGCCAGCGCCGCGATTCCGGCCAGCGAGATCGCCACGGGCGGCTTCTTGACGAACCCGATCGCCCGGGCCTTGGCGTCGTCGGCGAGTCTGCGGGGGTTGGCCCGCACAGCCAGGGAGTCGACCGTCGAGGCGAGCTGGTCGCGGGCCTTGTCGATCTCCTGCTTGATGGTGTCGGGGTCCCGCTCCGCCACACTCGTCCTCCCTGTCGTCGGCGAACCCAAACCAGGCGCGGTCTAGGTTGGTGCCTGCCGACCTACCCTAGATCAGCCGGCGCAGAATCCCACCTGCCGGTGAACAGAAAGGCAGCTCCGTGACCGACACAGCACGCCTCGAGCCTGGCGACAAAGCACCCGCCTTCACCCTTCCGGACGCCGACGGGAAGAAAGTCTCGCTGTCCGACTACAAGGGCCGTCGCGTCATCGTCTACTTCTACCCCGCGGCATCCACGCCAGGATGCACCAAGCAGGCCTGCGACTTCCGCGACAGCCTGGGCGAACTCAACGGCGCCGGTCTGGACGTGGTCGGCATCTCCCCCGACAAGCCGGAGAAGCTGGCCAAGTTCCGCGACGCCGAGGGGCTGACCTTTCCGTTGCTGTCCGACCCCGAGCGCACGGCGCTGACGGCCTACGGCGCGTTCGGCGAGAAGAAAATGTACGGCAAGACCATGCAGGGCGTCATTCGCTCGACGTTCGTCGTGGACGAGAAGGGCAAGATCGCCGAGGCGCAGTACAACGTGAAGGCCACCGGTCACGTCGCCAAGCTGCGCCGGGACCTCTCTATCTGAGAAGGCGCGATCGCAGGTCGACGCAGACGACGTAAAGACAGCTGCGCAGAGCGAAACAGCTCTGCCGCTAAGACGGGCAGGGGCCATTTACCAGGGAAATCCCTCTATCTCGCAGCGAAGCGATCGGCATACCGTTTGCCCGAGGGGGTGACAAGAGTCGCCTCGGGAGCATAGAAGGAGTGCCATGAAGACCACGCGATTCGCGATCCTCGCCGCGGCGGCAGGGATCACCGCGGTTGGCCTGTTCGCCACCCCCATCGCAAGCGGAGATGAACCCGCTCAATGTCCCCAGGGGCAATTTCCCACACAAGACGGAACAGGATGCGCGGGCGTCCCGGACCCCACCAAATACGGGTGTCCGCCAAAAGATTTCCAATGCATGTTCAATTCCATGCCTCGACACTGAGGGGAGAAAACTATGACATTCAATCGGGGACTCGCGGTCGGCCGCTAAATGTGAAACTTTCGTGGTGCTGTCCTTATTGTCGTCCAGGAGAGAGACACGGGCGCCGACCACAGCGCGAAGCGTTTCCATGTTGGCAAGATCGCCGAGGCGCAGTACAACGTGAAGGCCACCGGGCACGTGGCCAAGCTCCGCCGGGACCTGTCCGTCTAGCCTCTCCGATTGAGGAACGAGGATGGAAAACGAAAGAATCAAATACGCCGCGTGTCCGTTGTGCTCGTCGGCCGATTTCCATCCGTTGTCGACCGTCGACTGTTCCGGCCATGCACTGTGGCGGGCGCCGCTAGAGCGGTCAATGTCCTGGATGACGTGCGGATCGTGCGAACACGTCTTCACCGACGGGTATTTCACCGACGAGGCTCTCCACTTCATCATGAGCAACACACAGGATTCACAGTTCGTCGGCGAACAAATGGAGTACCACCGGCACATTTCAGCGAAGATGGTCGAGCGTGTGGTCGAAGCATCCGGCTTGCCGAATGACAGGCTGTGGCTCGATATCGGCCTAGGCAATGGGTCGCTGCTGATGACCGCCAAAGAGTTCGGCTTCGAGGTCCTCGGCCTCGACCTGCGCGTGAAAAATATCGAGGACATGAGGAAGTTCGGATTCGCTGCGTATCACGGCACCCTGCTAGATCTGGCAGCAGATGCCGAATTCACATCCAAGCCATCCGTGATCAGCATGGCGGACGTCGTCGAACACGAACCGTTTCCAGTCGATGTTTTGCGATGCGCGAGAGAGCTCATCGACAGCCCGGGCATACTGCTGATATCCATGCCCAATGCACATGCGCCGCTATGGGACTACCTGAGCACAACAAGGCAGAACCCATATTGGTACGAGATCGAGCACTACCACAATTTCACCCGCGAAAGGCTGTACGCGCTGCTGCGAGAGACTCGCTTCGAGCCGCGGCGCTACACCGTCAGTGAGCGGTACCGGGCATGTATGGAGATCCTGGCGGAGGCTGTGTGAAATGGCCTGTGACGCCGGTCAACCCACCTCCGCCAGCAACAGCACTTCGGCCGTCGCCGCGTGACATGAGCGACCCGCATACTCGCCTGCGCTTTGGCGCGTAGGATCGGCGTATTCGATTACGCCGCAATGGAAGTGGTGTGGACGCCGATCAGCGTGATCGCCGGCTTGGCCCACATCTGTTGCGGCACTGAACCGGAGCCGATCTCGGAACCCCGTCCAGCAGGCCCGACCACCGAAATATGGGGCAACTGCCCCATGAATGTGCCCTCTTAAGCACTTACGCTGCTGGAAGCAAACTCCTATGCAGACCGCATCAGGCGCAGGAATGGGGCACGAAGTGAACACCACCAACACCTTCAAGCTGATTGTGGCTAGCACGCTGCTGTCGGGTGGCGTCGCGCTGGGAGGCTTCGGACCGTCGGCGGGGATGGCCCAGGCCGACCCGGGCACCTGCCCGGAATCTCCATACTTCTGCTGGTGCCCCGGAAAACCTCTCCCCAAGTCGGGCGCGCCCATCACCTGGGACATGAACGTCTGCCACAACTTTCGCTACCGGACGTTTGGGCCAGGGGAACTCATACCACCCCCCGCCGGCTACTGCCCGCCGAGCCTGCTCTCCGACAACTGGTACGACCGGTGCTGAATCGGGCGCGCGCCGCGTCTCTGTCTAGGCCAGATTCGCCAGCAGCAACGCCTCGGCCGTCGCAGCCCGTTCCAGCACACCCAAATCCAGGCTCTCGTTGACGCTGTGCGCCTGCGTTCCGGGGTCCTCCACACCGGTCACCAGGATGGCCGCGTCGGGATAGGCGGCGGCGAACTCCGCGATGAACGGGATCGATCCACCCATGCCCATGTCGATCGGCTCGGTGCCCCACGCCTGGCGGAACGCAGCGCGGGCGGCGTCGTAGACGGGTCCCGACGCGTCAATGGCGTAGGGCTGACCGATATCGCCTGGTGTCACCGTGACGTGGGCGCCCCACGGCGCGTGCTGCTCGAGGTGGCCGCGCAGGGCGTCCAGGTGCGCCGCGGCGTCGCCGCCGGGTGC
Source organism: uncultured Actinomycetota bacterium (assembly GCA_963822655.1). Taxonomy (GTDB): domain Bacteria; phylum Actinomycetota; class Actinomycetes; order Mycobacteriales; family Mycobacteriaceae; genus Mycobacterium. The sequence continues at coordinate 128,059 of CAWGIJ010000004.1, read as the reverse complement.
GACCCGCATACTCACCTTGGCTTTGGCGCGTGGGATCAACGTATTCGACGACGCCGCAATGGAAGTGGTGTCGATACCGATCACCGTGATCGCCGCCTTGGCCCACATCCGTTGCGGCACCGAACCGGAGCCGATCTCGCGCACCCCGTCCAGCAGACCCGATTCCTCGCGAACCCGTCCGGCAGGGTAATCGACTGCGGCCGCGGTGCTTTCGTGCAGGCCGACAACCGCGACGTTGCCGTCGTCGTCATGCAGGCTGGCCAGCAGCCGCACGAGTACCGACAGCGCGTCGGGCACCACGCCGCCCCATAGCCCGGAGTGCAGGCCGTGGTCGAGCGTAGCGACCTCGACGACACAGTCGGCCAGGCCGCGCAGCGAGACCGTCAGCGCCGGTGTCTCGGTGCTCCAGTTGTCCGAGTCGGCGATGACAATGACGTCGGCCTTCAGCGCGTCGCGGTGGGCGGCCAGCAGCCGTCCCAGCGACGGCGAGCCCGACTCCTCCTCGCCCTCGACGAACACCGTCACCCCGACCGGCGGATGGCCGTCGTGCGCCCGGAACGCCGCCAAATGCGTTGCGATGCCAGCCTTGTCGTCGGCGCTGCCGCGGCCATACAGTCGCCCGTCGCGTTCGGTCGGCTCGAAAGGCGGCGACACCCACTGCTCGCGGTCGCCTTCGGGTTGCACGTCATGGTGGGCGTACAGCAGCACCGTCGGCGCGCCGGGCGGCGCGGGATGCCGCGCGATGACGGCGGGGGCACCACCTTCGCTGACGATCTGCACGTCGCCAAAACCGGCTTGCAACAACAGGTCTGCGGTCGCCTGCGCGCTGCGGTGCACCTGGTCGCGGCGGGCCGGGTCGGCCCACACCGACTGGATGCGGACCAGATCTTCGAGATCGCGGCGCACCGACGGCAGCACTTCCCGCACGCGCTCGACCAGATCGCTCATGGACTCGAGGCTAGTCATTCGCTCAGAGGCGGGCACTCCGGCACAGCCTGACTCCTTGCGACGGGGACAAAAAGCTACGGCATCTCCAGGATCGCCACCGCGGCCGCAGTATCGGCCTCGTGCGTCAGCGACACGTGAATCGTCACGTCCTTCAGGTGCTTGGCGATGTCGCCGGTCAGCCGCACCCGCGGCCGGCCCCACATGTCGGTGACGACCTCGATGTCGCGGTGGATGTCCTCGCGCAGCACCGGCCGCTGCGAGAACCGCGACCCGGACCAGGCCTTGATCACCGCTTCCTTGGCCGCCCACCGGGCCGCCAAATGGCGCGCCGCCGACGAACTCTTGTCCGAGGCGTCACGCCGCTCACCTGGCGTGAAGGTTTCGGCGAACATGGTCCCGGGCTGGTCGACCTGCTCGGCGAATTCAGTAATGGAGACGAGGTCTATCCCCACTCCGACGATGCTCACTAGCGCCACTCCTCGATGCCGGCTGCGCCGGCACCATCGTCATCGGCGCGGCTCATCGACTAGAACCTAGCGGATGCCTCAACGGCGGTAGATGTCGTCGTCGCCCAACCGTGCGTTCGCGTCGAGCAGCATTGCCGATTCCTGCCGCTTCTCGGACACCTCGTGGTCGAAGCGACGGTCGGCGGGCCGCTCGTACATCGGGCGACCGCCGGCGATCGCCGACGCCAGCCGGCGCTGTCCGGCCAGCAGTCGGGCGTCCGCCCGCCGCTGGTAATCGGCACGCTCCTCGGCGCCCAGCGTGGCCATGAAGGCCTCCGGGTGCACCAGAGCCACCAGACCGGACACGTGACCGAATCCGAGGCTGGTCACCAGGCCGGCCTTCAGCGGGAACTTCTCCCCGAGCCGCAGCGTGTCGCGAACCCAGACGAAGTGGGCCGAACTCGCGAGCTCGTCGTCGACGCAGTCCAGGCTGCGGTTCGGCGGGATCACCCCGTCGCGCAGGATCTGGCACAGGCCCATCATCTGGAAGACCGCCGCCCCGCCCTTGGAGTGCCCGGTGAGGCTCTTCTGCGAGACGATGAACAGTGGCGCACCTTCGGATCGGCCGATCGAATCAGCCAGGCGCTCATGCATTTCCGTTTCGTTGGGGTCGTTGGCCAACGTCGAGGTGTCGTGCTTGGAAATCACCGCGACATCGTCGGCGCTGACACCCAGCTTGGCCAGGGAGCGGGCCAGCGGCGAATCCTTCCCGCCCCGTCCCGCGCCCAGCGCGCCCAGGCCCGGAGCCGGGATCGAGGTGTGCACACCGTCGGCGAACGACTGCGCGTAGCCCACCACGGCCAGCACCGGCAGGCCCATCTTGACGGCGAGGTCACCGCGGGCCAACAGAATCGTCCCGCCGCCCTGGGCCTCCAGGAACCCGAGCCGGCGACGGTCGTTGGGCCGGGAGAACTTCGAGTCGCTGATGCCCCTGTCGCGCATCATGGCGGTGTCGGCGGTCGCGGCCATGTCACCGAAGCCGATGATGGCCTCCAGTGTCAGGTCGTCGAAGCCACCCGCGATCACCAACTCGGCCTTGCCGAGTCGAATCTTGTCCATGCCCTCTTCGACCGAGACGGCCGCGGTGGCGCACGCGCCGACCGGGTGGATCATCGCCCCGTAGCTACCCACGTAGGACTGAATAACGTGTGCGGCAACGACGTTCGGCAGGACTTCCTGCAAGATGTCGTTCGGCTTGTTCCGGCCGAGCAGGTTGCCGTGATACATGGTCTGCATCGACGTCATTCCGCCCATGCCGGTGCCCTGCGTGCTGGCCACCAGGCCGGGGTGCACCCAGCGCATCAGCTCGGTCGGGGTGAAGCCCGACGACAGGAACGCGTCGACGGTCGCGACGATGTTCCACAACGCCACCCGGTCGATCGAGCTGGCCATGTCCTGACTGATGCCGAACACGGTCGGGTCGAACCCCGTCGGGATCTGCGCGCCGACGGTCCGCGACAGCTTCGTCTTGCGCGGTACGCGAATCTCGGTGCCCGCCTTGCGCGTAACCTGCCAGTCGCTCGAACCCGGAATCGGCTGGACCACCGTGTGCTCGGCGTCGAACTGCGCGAACCCGCGAGCGTCGGCCTCCGAGGAGACGACGAACGTGAAGTCCTTGTCCAGGAACACGCTCACCATGAGCGGCGAGGCGTGGTCCGGGTCGATCGCGCCGTCGTCGACGAACTCGCGGATGCCGACACGCTCGACCACAGTGTCGTGGTAGCGCTCGACCAACTCGGCCTCGTCGACCAGGTCGCCGGACTCGGTGTCATACCAGCCCGGGGTGGGGTCCTCTTCCCACTTGATCAGCCCTGTGGTCCAAGCCAATTCGAGAACGCCGGCGGCCGACAGTTCGTTGTCGACCTCCATCTCGAAGCGGGTCCGCGACGAGCCGTACGGGCCGAGTTCGGCGCCGCCGACGATGACCACCAAGTCCGACGGGTCGAGGTCGAGGTGGTCCCACACCGGCGGGGGCGCCGGGCTGAAGCCGCGTGGCGGCGACGGCAGCGCTGCGATGGTGCCCGCGGCGGCTTCGTCGTCGGCCCCGGCGGACTCCGACGTCATCTCCTCGCGGGCCTTGGCAGCAAGCTCTGCCATGTCGATGTCGACGTCGCCAAGACCGCCGGTGAAGTCGACCTTGATCGGCGAGCTCGACGCGGCCGCGCGAGAGTTGATGTCGCACAGGCCGAGCAGCATGTCGGCCATCTCGTCGGTGGAATACGTTGTCACACCGGCTTCTTCGACGGCGCTGACGATCGCGTCGTTGTGCCCCATCAGCCCGGTGCCGCGGGTCCAGCCGATCAGCGCGTGGGCCAGGCTGACACGCTGCGCCCACGACGTCTCGGCGCTCCAGCGGGTCACCACCGCGTCCAGCGCCGACTTGGCCTCACCGTAGGCGCCGTCGCCGCCGAACATGCCGCGGTTGGGCGAGCCCGGCAGCACCACGTGCAGACGCGACGCGATGTCGCGCTCGGCACCGATCTTGGACAGGCCGCCGATGAGCCGCTGCACGGCCCACAACAGCACCTTCATCTCCATCTCCGAGCGCGCGCCGGCCTCGGACAGGTCGCCGACTACCCGAGGCGCCGCGAACGGGAACAGCAGCGTCGGGACGTGGGCGTCCTTGATGTGAATCGATTGTGGCCCAAGGCTTTCAGACTGCTCGTTGCCCACCCACTCGGCGAGTGCGTCGATGTCGGAGTAGGACGCCATGTTGGCGGCCACCACCCACAGCGAGGCGCCGAAGCGGGCGTGGTCGCGGTAGAGGTTGCGGTAGAACGCCAGTCGGTCGTCGTCGAGCTTCGACGTCGTGGCGATGACGGTGGCCCCGCCATCGAGCAGCTTGCCGACCACCGACGCCGCGATCGAGCCCTTCGACGCACCGGTCACGACGGCGACCTCGGCGTGGAACGGGCCGTTGTCGGGGTTCTCGGCGCCGGCCGCGATGCGGCCATACAGCGACGCGTGGATCTGGCGTCCGGCCGCCAGAGCCCTGCCCTGCCACCAGGTTGCCTGCGTGGCGACGACGTGCCCGGCGCCCTCGAAGCGCTCCGACAGCTTCGCCCAGTCGGCGTTGGCCTCGTCCTCGTCGACCAGCCACAGCTTGACCAGATCTTCGCGGGCGCTGGCCCACCGGTCGTCGAACACGACGGCCTTCTTGCCGTCGAACACCGGTGCCACCAGCCGCGGCCACTCCGCACCGAGTTCGGTGGTAACGAGGTCGATCAGCTCTGCGTCGCTGGCGGCCGGCGGCACGCTGACCTTCTCGTCGAGACCCAATTGGCCCAGCACCAGGCGGGCCGCCGAGGCGAGCACTCCGTCGGGGCCGGTGATCTGATCGGTGAATTCGCTCAGCGCGGCCGCGTCGACGGTCGCACCGCCGCCACCGCCGGTGGACGGCAATGCGACCGCGATGCCCCGGCGGGCCGCCACGGCCATGACAGCGGCGTCGATGACGCTGTCCACCGCAGCGGCATCCGCCAGCGCACCCTCATGCAAGTTCCCCAGCGATCCGCCACGGACGCTGGTGCCCTCGCGGGTCCCCAGGGCGACCTCGACCGTGACGTGCTTGACCCAGCCGTCGCCGAGCTCCCACGTCTTCTTCACCCGCTCGGCGATCGCGGCGGGCCGCTTACCGGACGGGCCGAGAATCGTGCGTAGCTGGTCGTTGATCGCGTCGGAAAGCACTGGGCCGTAAGGCTTGTAGGTGCGGGCCAGCTTGGTGACCTGAGCGCGCAGCCCGGCCAGGTCGGCCTCGGCGGCGCCATCGATGGCACCAAGATTCAGCTCCGAACCCAGGTCGACCAGCAACTGGTTACGTCGCGACGACGCGCCGTCGGTGATGGACTCGATGGAGTCCAGCTCCTCGATCTGGTCGATGCGCATCTTGGCCGACAGTGCGATCAGCGCCAGTGTGGCGTCGGCGGCGTCGAATCCGATGTCGTCGGGCCGTGGAGCACCCGACGGCGCCGTCGGTGCGGCCGGAGCGGCGGCAGGTGCGGCGTCGACCGCGGGGGCGGCGGCCCCATCGGCGGCCGGCGCCTCGTCGACGACATCCTCGGGCTCGGGGTCGGTGTCGGTGGCGAACAGCACCGCGGCGTCGCGCTCAGCGTTGAGCACTTCGATTGTGCTGTGGGCGTATTCGGCCAGCTTGAGGGTGTTGGTGGCCAGGCCCGCGACGGTCGGCGCCGACTTGACGCCGATCTCGACGAACCGTTCGACACCCAGACCACCGGCGGCCTCTTCGGTGAAGAGCAGATCCTGGGTCTCGATCCAGCGCACGGGGCTGGCGAACTGCCAGGCCAGCAGCTCGATGATCAGCGTGCGCGCCAGGTCGAACGGGCGCTCGGTGCGCCAGTACTCGTAGTTCTCCAGGATCTCGTCGAGCGGCTCGGCCGGCACCAGATCTCGGATCTCCTGAATGAAGTCGCGGTCGAGGCTGAACGGCCGCGGCACCAGGTTCGGGATATAGCGCCCGATGATCACCTTGGGGTCCTTGCCCCGCGGCATCGCCCGCTCCAGCGAACGGCGGAAGTCGCCCACACCGACCCGCAGCACTTCGGAGTGGAACGGCACGTCGATGCCCGGCACGAGAATGAAAGACCGTTTCCCACCGGAGATTTCGCGGCGCCGCTCGACCTCGGCCTCGAGCTCCTCCAGTCCGCGAACCGTGCCGGCGATGGCGTACTGCGCGCCGCGCAGGTTGAAGTTGACGATCTGCAGGAATTCCCCAGTGCGCTGCGAGATCTCGTCGACGAACGCCACCACATCGGCATCGTCGAGGTCGATCTGCGACGGCCGGATCGCGGCCAACCGGTAGTTGGACCGACCCAACTCGTCACGCGGGACGATGTCGTGCATATTGGAGCCCCGTTGAAACACGGTCTCCAGCAACGCTTCCAAGCCGTAGATATCGCTGACACACGCCAGCGCGGTGTACTCGCCGACGGAGTGGCCACACGCGATCGCGTCTTCGACGAAGGCGCCCTGCTCGCGCATCTCGGCGACCTGCGCGCTGGCCACGGTCGCCATCGCGACCTGAGTGAATTGCGTCAGGTACAGCACGCCTTCGGGGTGCTGGTAGTGCACGCCGCTGGCGATCAGGCTGGTCGGGTTGTCGCGCACTACGTGCAGGATCGAGAAGCCGAGGGTCTCGCGGGTGTACTTGTCCGCGTCGTCCCAGACCTTGCGAGCCGCCTTGGAGCGGGCGCGGACGTCCATGCCCATGCCCTTGTGCTGGATGCCCTGACCCGGGAAGGCGTAGACGGTCTTGGGCGAGGCCAGCCGTGCCGTCGCCGACATCACCAGGTCGGAGCCAATCCGGGCGGTGACCTCCAAAACCTCAGCACCCCGGTCGATTCCGACGCGGTCGACGCGGAAGTCCACCTCGTCACCGGGCTTCACCATGCCCAGGAATCGGGCGGTCCAGCCGATCAGCCGGGCTGGCGGCCGGGCCTGGCCGTCGGTGGCGGTGACGACGTGCTGGGCGGCGGCCGACAGCCACATGCCGTGCACGATCGGCGACTCGAGGCCGGCCAGCAGCGCGGCCGCCCGGTCGGTGTGGATCGGGTTGTGGTCACCCGACACCACCGCGAACGGCCGCATGTTGACCGGCGCGGTGAGCGTGACGTCGCGACGGCGACGGCGCGGGGTGTCGGTGGCGTTCTCGGACACCGCACCGCCGGCCCGCACCGGGTCGGTCAATTCGGCGGGTCCGGTGCGGCCGCGGATCGCGAACCGCTCCTCCATGGTGGCGAGCACCGTGCGGTACGCGTCCGTCACCGTCACCGTGATCGGGACGACCCTGCCGACTTCGGTGTCGGTGGCTACCGAAGCGGTTGCGGTGACCGTCAATTCGGCCGGCACCTTGGGAAGCGCGGCGACGAGGTGGGCGGCGTGGTCGAGGTGCACCAGGCTCAGCAGGCCTTCGATGACCGGGACGCCCGCGCCGGTGACGGCGGAGCCGATGGCCGCGAACACCGCCGGCCAGCAGCGCCCGACCAGTGCATCGGGCACGGTCGACAGGGTCGGCGCCAGCGGCTCACCGAAGATCGCGGTGACACCGGTGTGGTCGGCGACCCGCTCGGGGTCCCAGTGGACGGTCACGGTCGCGGTGCCGTTGTGCACCCGCGGCAGCGTCTCGGGGCTGTCGGCGCCGGCGGCGATCGCCAGCACCGAACGCATCGCCTCGATCGCGTCCTTGGGGCGGATCACCGGGATGGCGCCGTCAATTGTGCTGGGCGGCAAAGTGAATCGGATGTAGATCCACACGCCGGCGATCGGCACGCTCAGCACCACCTGGTCGCCCTCGGTCTGCAGGCGCGCTCCGGTGGACGAGTGGGTGGCCCGCGTCTCCTCGGGTCCGTCGTGGACCTGCCAGTCGGCGGGGTCGGCGATGCGGTGCACCGGGTTGGTGGCAACGCGTCCGGCCCACAACACATCTGGCGCGTCGAGCACGGTGGCGAGTGGACCGCGCACGTCGATGCGGCCCTGGCGGCGCGCGGTGACGGGCGTCGGCGTCACGCCGGTCGCGATCACGTCGTCGACGGCGGCCTGCTCGAAGCGGTCCAGCAGCTCGCCGACGGGTTCGTCGAGTCGGGTGATGCCGGCGACAGCGGCGGTGCCGGGGATGATGCAGACCTGGTCGGCGGCGTAGCGGGCGTCGTGGGCCTGCCACAGCGAATCGCTTCGCCACCAACGGCGTACGTCCTTGTCGATCACCGGCACGAAGTTCACCGGCTTGCCCAGCGTCTTGCACTGCGTGACGAAGAACGGCACGTCGGCCGGGTGCAGCTGTACGGTGGCGGCGTCCGGGTAGCGGGCGACCAGCGCGGCGATCGCCTCGTCGGGGCGCTCGAGCAAATCAGAACCGGCGGACGCTGAAAATAAGGTGTCGATCTGGCCGGAGTCCTGCGGGTGCAACCGCGCCTCGGCGCGCTGCAGCATCGCCTCGAAACGGTCGACCCAGGTGTCCGCGAGCCACGGGCTGCCGGGAGCGGCGGTGTCGGCGGTGCTGTCGCCGTCGCCGATGGCCAGCTCGACATAGCGCTGCAACCACTGCAGGTAGGTCATCTCGCCCACGTCGCCGAAGTACGGCTTGGCAGTGTTGGCCATGGCGGCGATGATCTCGTCGCGGCGGGCGGCGACCGCGTCGGCGTCACCGGCGACCTCGTCGAGCAGCCGGCCGCAGCGCGACGCGGTGTTGTCGATCTCGTGGATGTCGGCGCCGAGCTGGCTACGGCCAGAGGCCATGCCGCCCTGCGCTTTTCCGGCGCCGACCCACTGGTCGGTGCCCTGGATGTCGACCAGCATCTGCTTGACCGACGGCGACGTGGTGGCCTCGAGGGTGGCCATCGCCGCGGTGCCGACCAGGATGCCGTCGACCGGCATCAGCGGGAAGCCGTAGGACTGGGACCAGCGACCGGACAGGTACTCGGCCGCCTGCTCGGGGGTGCCGATGCCGCCGCCGACGCAGACCGTGATGTTGGGCCGCGACCTCAGTTCGGAGTAGGTGGCCAACAGCAGGTCGTCGAGGTCTTCCCACGAGTGGTGTCCACCGGCGCGGCCACCCTCGACGTGCACGATGACCGGCTTGGTCGGCACTTCGGTAGCGATGCGGATGACCGAGCGGATCTGCTCGACGGTGCCCGGCTTGAACACCACATGCGAGATGCCGGTCTCGTTGAGCTCTTCGATCAGCTCGACGGCCTCTTCCAGCTCCGGGATGCCGGCGCTGACCACAAGGCCATCGATCGCCGCGCCGGACTGACGGGCCTTCTGCACCAACCGCTTTCCACCGACCTGCAGCTTCCACAGGTACGGGTCGAGGAACAGAGAGTTGAACTGGTAGGTGCGGCCGGGCTCGAGCATCCGGGCGAGCTCGTCGATGCGGTCGTTGAAGATCGGCTCGGTGACCTGCCCGCCACCGGCGAGCTCGGACCAGTGCCCCGCGTTGGCCGCGGCCGCGACGATCTTGGCGTCGACCGTGGTCGGCGTCATGCCCGCCAGCAGGATCGGCGACCGGCCGGTCAGCCGGGTGAACTTGGTCGACAGCTTGACGCGCCCGTCTGGCAGGGAGACCACCGAAGGCGCGTAGCTCGACCACGGCCGGGCCACCTCGGGAACGGCGCCGACGGTGAAAAGGTTGCGCTGTCCGCCGCGAGTCGCGGCGGGCACGATGCCAACGCCGAGCCCACGGATGACCGGCGCGGTGAGCCGGGTCAGGATGTCCCCGGGACCCAGGTCGAGGATCCAGCGGGCACCGGCCTCGTGGACACCGATGACCTCGTCGACCCAGTCGACCGGCTGCACCAGAATCGCCTCGGCCATCGCGCGGGCCAATTCGACGTCGATGCCCACCTTTTCGGCCCAGTCGCCGACGATGTCGATGCTGTCTGCCAGCCGCGGCGTGTGGAAACCGACCTCGACCTGAACGGTGTCGAAGACCGGCGCGAAGACGTCGCCGCCGCGAAGCTTGTTCTTGCGGTCGGCTTCTTCCTTCTCGGAGATCTGCCGGCAGTACAGCTCGAAGCGGGACAGCTGTTCGGGGGTGCCGGTGATGACGACGGAGCGCCGGCCGTTGCGAATGGACATGACCGGCGGCAGCATCGTGCGGACGTCCGTGGAGAAGTCTTCGAGCAGGCGGTAGATGCGCTCGGGGTCGGCATTGCTGACCGACACCATCGGCGACCGGTCGCCCAGCACCGAGATGCCCCGCCGGCGCGCGACGAGCGTGCCGGCGGCGCCGATCAGCTGCGCCATTGCCAGCAGTTCGATGTCGCGCGTACCACCGGCCTTGAGGGCCTCGACGCCGAGGATTCCCTGCGAGTGCCCGACGACCGCGACCGGCGGGGTGGCCAGCAGGTCCATGCCCTGACGGGCCAGCGTGCGGATCGCGGCGATCTGGGTGAGCAGGACGCCTGGCAGCGACACCGCCGCCGAGGTCAGGTGCTTGCCGGACGGGACCGGGTCTTCGGCGGCCAGGGCGCGGACCCAGTGCAGCGGCTCGAAGCCGATCGGCCGCACCACGACGAGCTCGTTGGCCACCGGCTCGAGCAGCAGGTCGACCTCACCGGCCAGCGTCGCCAGCTCGGATTCGATGCCGGATGACGAGACCAGCTCTTCGAGCGTCTCGAGCCAGGCGCCACCTTGCCCACCAAACGCAACCGCGTAGGGCTCACCCGCGGTCAGACGATCGACGAGAGCATGATCCGCGCCGATGCCGTCGTGGTCAGCGGACACTCGGTGGTGCTCGTAGATCGTCACGTATGTATCTCCCTCAATAGCGCTCGTCCGCACACCCGCCAGAGCAGCGCTGCCCCGTGAATATCGTCAAGGTGCTGATCGAGCCTCCGGGCACAGCGGCCTCGAGTTGGCCGACCCGGCTTCCGCGGGACGTGCCAAGGGGGCGTCATCAGCTGCACTAAGAGTGTCATAAGAAATATGGAGCTTTCCGACGAATTTTGGTTACTGGTGAGTTCTACGCGCGAGTAACGGTGCGCTAGGTAACACTCCGCTCACGGGCCGCTCGTAGCGTCCGGACCAAACCTGCTGCATGCGGGTGGTTACGGTTGAGTAGCTATAACTGCGCAGATCAAGGCAGTATTGTTATCGAATCGTTATCTGAAAAATTTGCGCCATATCCGGCCTTGCGTATCGATGTTGACAAGACGGCTCAGTGCGACTGTTGACAATCGGCCCGGGCGCTCTGTCTGAAGAAGTTTGCTGGGAACTTACTCAAGAGTCAGCTCTGGTCCAGGCTCCTTGCCAGCGCCTGCGAAGTCCGGTGGTGTCCCCGCCACTCGTAACTGGCGACTACGCCCGCCGGGGCGGCGGTAACGACAAGCAGACACAGTGGGATCGAGATGCCGGCCGACGCGAGGGCCGCCGCCGTACCCAGCAGCACCAGCGTGACCAGCACGACGACGGCATAGAAGCCATCCCAGGCGCGGGTCAGCGAGATATAGGTGCCATAGACGGCACCGATGTACACGCCGACCGGACTCGCGACCGCCAGCACGGTGCCGACCGGGCTCATCGCCGAGTGATGCTGGATGAAGTCGGCGGACGCATGCAGACCGGCGCCGGTGGCGACGATCGATCCGAACACCGCGATGTGCAGGTAGCCGTAGCCGAAGGAGCGGTCGCGGTGAGCGTGCAGCAGGTCCGCCGCCGGTACGACGAAGTAGACCCACCACATGCCGAACGTGAGCCCGGTACCCGCGACCGCGATGAGCGCGGCGTCTGCGGTCCACCCGTGCTCGGCAACCACCGCCGACAGCGAGGCGACCGTGCCGACCACGCCTTCACCGAGCGCGATGATCGTCAGCAGCCCATTGCGTTCGGCGATGTGGTGCGCATGCCAGGGCGTCCCGCCCTTGCGCTTCTCTGCGATCAGCGGACCACTCACCTCGATGGCGACCATCAGCGCGAACATGAGGAACGTGACGCCGACCGAGGTATCGCAAACGGCGATCGCGATCCATCCCACCTGCGCGACGGTGACGGTGGCCGCATACGTCAGGCACGCGGACTTGCGCCCCGGATCCTGTGCCGCGGCTCGCAGCCACTGAATCACCATCGCCACCCGCATCACCACGTAGCCCGCGACCAACACCCGGTTGTCGACATGAGCGCCGGAGTCGAGCGACGAGAACACCTGGGGAATCCCGAGGGCGAGCACCAGGACGCCGACCATCTGCAGCATCGTTGTCAGCCGGTAGACCCAGTCGTCGGTGTCGTAGGCCGAGGCGAACCAGCTGAAGTTGATCCACGCCCAGCACACCGAGAACGTCGCGAAGGTGAAGCTGATCAGACCGGATTCGACATGCCCGGATGCCAACGAGTGCGCGAACTGCGAGCCGGCGACGCCGAAGGCGATGACGAAGGTCAGGTCGAACAGCAATTCCAGCGGCGTGGCCGCCCGGTGCGGCTCGTGCGGATCGCGGCCCGACATCCTGCGGAGCCGGTGCGCAAGGTTCGGGTAATTTCGGTGCCCTACAGGTTCGCTCACCGGTTTATTTTCCCGCGATCTCAATTGAGTGTCCGCTTTGCACCAGAACCGTTAACAGCGGGCGGCACTCTGTACGATCCTCCCCATGCCGCTGGTCATTGGAGCGACGGCCGCCGAGTTCAACATCGTGCGGCAGCTCGGATACGAAGAGTTCGGTGAACTCTACGTCGCCGAGCATCCGCGGCTCCCCCGCCGGCAAGTGCTGCACCTGATTCCCGCGGAGACGTCGATCGACCTGGATTACCGCGAGCGGTTTTTCGCGCAGTCCGATCAGGCTGCGGCACTGTGGCACCCGAACATCGCGGTACTCACCGACCGCGGCGAATTCGAAAACCAGCTGTGGATCTCTACGGAATACGTCGAGGGCTCAGACGCCGCCGAGGTGCTCGGCGACGGCCACCTCGACGGCATGCCACCGCGGATGGTGATCGAGATCGTGACGGCGATCGCCGAGGCCCTGGACTACGCGCACGACGCCGGCGTGGTGCACCGCTTCGTCAACCCCGGTCACATCCTGGTGGGCAAGTCGCCCGGCGACCGACGACGAATTGTGTTGACCGGCTTCGGTGTTGCGCGGCCGGATGGGGCCCAGAACACGCTGACCCGGGCCGGCATGTTCATCGGCACCGCCGGCTACACCGCACCCGAACAGCTGATGGGCGACGAATTCGACGGCCGAGCCGACCAATACGCCTTGGCGGCCAGCGCTTTTCACCTGCTGACCGGCGCGCCGCCGTTCGCACACTTCAACCCCTCCGTGGTGGTCAACCGACAGCTCAACGATCGAGCACCCCGACCGAGCGAGATCCGGCCGGACCTCACCGAATTCGACGCGATCTTCGCGCGCGCACTCTCGAAGGACCCGGTCGATAGATTCCGGCGGTGCCGGGACCTTGCCAAGGCGCTCGAATCAATCGGTGGCTCCCGCTCGCACATTCGCGCCACGTCCGAGGTACGTGCGGCGTCGATCTTCCGCGACGCGCCCGAGCCCAGCGCCCCCGCGGCGGCCGCAACCGTCGCCGCACCGAAACACGAGGCCGCGGAACCGACTATCGCCAGGCCCACGCCCCCACCGGAACCGAAGACCGTGAAGCTCGCTTCGACCGTCTCGTCAAACGGCAAGGCCGATCACCACATTCACGAGGCGGCCACGACTGCGGCGCTGCCGGAGCCCGAAGAACTCGACGAGTATGACGACGATGTCGACGACGACGCCGACGCCGACGCGGCCGAAGCACGCAGACGTCGACTGAAGCACTCGGCGGCCATCGGCGGCGTCATCGTCGTCGTGCTGGTCGCCTGGTTCGCCGGCGTCAAAGCTCTGCGCTCTGCGTCGCAGCCGGACGAGGCGCCCGCCAACGTCGAGACCACGACCACCGAACCGACCACCACGGCACCCGCGCTGATCGCGCCCCCGGTCGTCGTCGCTCCGCCGCCTCCGCCGGTCGCGCCGCCGCCGCCCGTCGCCACCACGGTGCTCCCAACCACGACCGCGCCGTCGACCGTCAAGCATCCGATCACCACGACGCCGGCTCAGACCACCACCGCTCCGAAGACGACGGTGTCGAAATCGCCCAAAGCGACAACGACGACGACCACCCCGACTGGTCTCGACACCCGGCCCGCGGTCGGGATGCCTTGCGGCCCAGAAGGTTCCGTGGCGGTGTCCAACTCAGGGGGCCCGGTCACCTGCGTGGGGACTCCGGGCGGATCCGCCTGGGAGCCCCCCGGCGCCTGACCGGCGCCTGACCGGCGCGAAATTATCCCTGCCGAAATCGCGCAGCGGTGCAATTTAGACAAATTGCCAGCGACCCTGACGGAATCCTGACGATTCCGCTCAGACGAATCTAAGCTTCCTCTCAGGTGATTTCGGCACACCGACTGTCAGTTGTAACCCAACGGATTCCGACCCGGCGGACTCCCCCCGGCCCACGTAGGCCGAATGACGTAGGGGGTTTTGGCATGACCAGAATTCAATGTCGACTTACGCATTCTCTCGGGGCGCTTGCGGGCGCGGTGCTAGGCGCCGTCGTTTTCCCGGCGACGATCGCCTCAGCCGACGTCTACGACGTCGTTCTCGATCCCAGTTCTACCGAACAGGTGACCGGCTTCTACGGGCAGTTTCTCAACACCGCCCCGGTGCTGGAGGGATCCGTCGAGGGGTCTGGGTTGTATGACTACGTCGATATGAACACCGGCCAAACCGTCGGCACCTTCACGGCAAGAGAGTCCGTTACGCAGGTCGGTGACCACCACGATGAATTTCTTGTCCTCCAAGACATGTCGGGCTCACCAGGCACAGCCGACGGAGACGTTCCGGCGCCCGGGTCGATCATCGATATCTCGGCGAGTGGCAATACCGAGACCATATACTCTGCGCTGACCTCACCATCCGGTGATGTCGTCTCAGATTATCGTGTCTACGCTAACGGGCGCGTGGAGCCGATACATGCAAATTACGATGCAGCCCAACATCTTTGGGATAATTCTCTAGGCACTAAGCCAATCGATCTCGCCGACCACTACAGCATCGTGCCGGTCATTCCGGACGGCGAGCAACTCACAGCGATCAACGGACTTCCGCCTTTAGATGTCGACGTCCCAGGCACCCAGGAATTCAACTTCGTCGACCCCGACGGCAACATAGTCGGATCGTTCGATGGGGTGCAGGCAAACACTTCCGATTTCATCGGCAACTACACCGAGGCGCTGCTCGTCACTCAGGACACCCTGGGGACACCTGGAGTCGACCCTGGAGACGTGCCGGCGGTCGGCTCGATCTTCAACGTCTTCTACTACGGCAGTGACGACCACTACTACATCTACTCCGACTTGGCCTCGCCGGACGGCAACGCAATCTCGGATTACCGCATTCACCCCAACGGGGATGAGTCTCCCATACACACCCATTTTGATGCCGCTCAAGCAACTTCCACCCACAACATCATGCTGCCCTCAGAAAACTACGAGATCGTCCCCACGTCCCCCGAGGTGTATTCCGGCGTGAACGGACTGCCGCCCGCTGACGTGTCTGTACAGGGATATCAGCAGTTCATCGTGGAGGACCCGACTACCCATGCTCAGATTGGGATTTTCGACGCCGACGTGACTACCGCAATGAAGAGCGGCAACCGTGCCAGCGAAGTGCTCCTCGTCATGAACGACGTGTCAGGCACATCTGGTACGGGACCCAACGACATCCCGCCGGTCGGTTCGGTGATCGAGGATTACACGGACGGCGGCCGCGAGACTATCTACTCCGACTTCACCTCTCCGAGCGGGAATCAGATTTCGGAATATATGATCAACGGCTTCGGACGGGAACACGCTGTGCACACCAATGTGGACTTCGCGGCGGGTCTCAACCACGACCAATTCTTCGATCCGATGGCCGCGGCCAGCGTCGCCGACCCATCGGCCGGGGTTCCCGCAGACGCACTGCTCGATCCCTTCCCACACGTCGAGGCAGCCTTGCACCTGCTGGCCGCCTTGTTCTAAAAGCGCCTGCCCGACAACGCTATTCAGCTGTCGCCCGACAGTACCTCGGTGAGGGTGTTGGCGACATCGCGAGCGTGTTCGCCGCCTTCGGGTAGGGCTGCGAGCATGGACTGCAACACCTTTCGCGCCTGCGACCGCTTACCGGATGCGAGTAGCGTACGCAGCTCGCCAACCAACTCCGCGTTGTCGACCGCGGAGGCAAGCACCTCGATCAGCTCCCAATCGCGGTACAGCGCCAGCGAGCGTTCGTAAAACGCGAAGCCGCTCACGGGCTCGCCCCGCATTGTGCCGTGATAGCGGTACGGGCCCTCCATGTATTCGATCGGAAGCCCGTGAGCCGGCGCGGGTACGAGCGGTTCGCCGGTAAGTTCCAATTCCAACGCCGCACTGCGCAACCGGTGCAGGTTGGGCATGAATCGATCGGGCGCCGACGGGCGAACCAGCGGGCGGATCGAGTTCGGCCAGCGCACATAGCTACTCGTCGTGACTTCGACGTCCTCGACACATTCCGGAGCTTTCGACGGATCGGGGTAGCTCACCGTGGCACCCGAGAATGGTTGCAGCACATTACCATCGGTTCGGTCGAACTGATGCCAGATGCTCATGTCGACGCCGTTGTCCAGGTTGATCGTGCGCCACTCGTGGGACCTGGCCCGCGGGTCTCCCTCGGTCCCGCCGCCGCCGGCGTATTTGGGGAACCACTGCCGGTCGACGTGTCCCGCACTGCCGCTGACCACTTCGCGCTGCTCACCCCAGCGCAGCGTGCCGTTCATCGCCATCCCGGTCTGGAAGTAGGAGTAGGTGCCCGGTTGGCCGAAGCAGGTGATCACGCCGTTGTAGGCGTCGGCGCCGACCGGCACCGGCGCGCGGGTTGGCGTCACGTCCAGGTCCATTTCCATCGACTGGCCCGCCTGATCGGTGCCACGCAGGCTCACCCGATAGGTGTAAGGCTTCAGTTCACCGTGCTCGTCCCGGCACGCCGTCCACGCCACCGGGCCGGCGGCGCTGTCGTAGCATATGTCGAGGTACCCGGTAGCCATCGTCAGCTTCGGTTGCGCGCCGGGCTGCATGTTCTTCGGCGGCATGTCGTAGTCGGTGTAGGTGCCGTATTCACCTGTATCGCAATCGAATAGCGCCATGGTGTAGAAGTCGGCGACGATGGTGCCGCCCGGTCGGTTCTTGTTGAAGATGGTCAAAAAGGCGAAAGTGCGACCGGTCGCACCGGTCAACTCGCCGGCGATGAACCAGGTGTCTGACTCCTGGTCGTCGTGCAGACCCTCGGCCGCCGGGAAGTCCAGCGCGGTGTCGTCGGGCACGAGGCGGAACGGATACGTGCGCCAGTCAGCGTTCATCTCACACCTCGGGGTTTTCACAACAGATGCCAGGCGTCCCGCCTTTTTTGCTATGTTAGCATCAATAGCGAAGTTGCCATCGCCTTTCCAAAGGTCGTGCTCATGCCGGATAACCGTGACCACCGTTGCTACGACCAGCTTTTCGTCGGCGGACGGTGGCGCAAGCCCTCCACCGATGCGCGGCTGACGGTCATCTCGCCGCATACCGAGAAACCGATCGGCGACGTCCCTGCGGCCACCCCGGCCGACGTCGACGATGCGGTGGCCGCAGCCCGGAACGCCTTCGACTACGGTCCGTGGCCGCGGCTGAGTCCGCAGGAACGGATGCGCAAGGTCGAGCAACTCGCCACCATCTACGGCGAGCACCTCGACGAGATGGCCGACCTGATCACCGACGAGATGGGCTCCCCGCGCAGTTTCAGCCGGCTGGGCCAGTCCGCGGCGGCGGTGTCGATGATCCACCTGACCCTGGGTGTCGCCCGCGACTTCCCCTGGGCCGAACGGCGGCATGGCGTGCTCGGCGAAGTGCACCTACACCGGGCCCCGGTAGGGGTGGTCGCCGCTATCGTGCCGTGGAATGTGCCGCAGTTCCTGATCATGCCCAAACTGATTCCCGCGCTGATCGCGGGCTGCCCGGTGATCGTCAAGCCCGCGCCCGAAACGCCGTTCGACGCTTTGTGGTTGGCCGAGATGATCGAGCAGCTGGACCTGCCCGAGGGCGTGGTATCCGTGCTGCCCGGAGGCACCGATGTGGGTGAGGCACTAGTTCGCCATCCCGGCGTCGACAAGGTGTCATTCACCGGGTCCAGCGCCGTCGGACGTCGCATTGCCACGCTCTGCGGAGAACAGCTCAAGCGCTACAGCCTCGAACTCGGCGGCAAGTCGGCCGCGATCATTCTCGACGACGCCGATATCGGTAAGACGGTCCGCGAGTTGAAGTCCGCGAGCCTGATGAACAACGGGCAGGCCTGTGTCGCGCAGACCCGGATCCTGGTCAGCGAGCGGCGGCACGACGAGGTGGTCGACGCGCTGGGCGAGATGATGTCGGGCCTGCAGGTCGGAGACCCGGCCGACGACGCCACCGACGTCGGCCCGCTGGTCGCTCAGCGTCAGCAGACCCGCGTGCAGGAATTCATCAGGTCCGGGGTCAAGGAGGGCGCGACGATGGTCCTCGGCGGCGACGACGCCCCGCACAGCCAAGGCTGGTACGTGCGCCCGACGCTGTTCACCGGCGTCACCAATGACATGCGGATTGCGCGCGAGGAGATCTTCGGCCCGGTGCTCAGCGTGCTGACCTACCGCGACGAGGCCGACGCCGTGCGCATCGCCAACGACAGCGACTACGGGCTGGCCGGGTCGGTGTGGACCGCCGACATCGCGCACGGCCTCGAAATCGCGGCGAGTGTCCGGGCCGGCACCTATGGCATCAACATGTACACGCTCGACATCGGCAGCCCGTTCGGCGGTTTCAAGCAGTCCGGCATCGGCCGCGAGTTCGGCCCCGAGGGATTGCACGAGTACGTCGAGCTGCAGTCGGTGATCAGCAAGGGCACGATGCCGCCGCTGTCAGGTTAGGCCCGATGCGCCCACCTTCTCCGCGAGACCATGACGCGGTTAGGGCAGTTGCAGCGTGAGCTCGACCGGGCTGCACAATTCGCCACGCTGATTGGTGACGTTGATCTGTAGGTCGACCAGTCCCGGCGCCGGCTTGGCCACCACCCGGGCCTGACCCACCATCGTGTCGCCGGCGTAGATCGATCCGGCCAGCCGCATCGTGCGTCGCACCACCCGACTCTGCGGGCCGGCCCAGTCGGTGGCGATCCGGTCAGCGAACCCGGCGACGTGCATGGTGTTGACGAAAATACCGGGGTGGCCTTGCTTTTCGGCGTAGTACGGGTCGAAATGGACCGGGGTGTAGTCCCACGTGGACCCGGAGTTCATCACGACCCGTTGGTAGCTGATCTCGTCGCGCACCTCGGGCAGGTCCATCGGCACCGTGACGCTGTCCCAGGTGATCACGACGCCCCCGCCGGGCTGAAGCGGAACAGGGTGTTCCGGTTGGTCGACACGACTGCACCGTCCTGGCGGGTGAAGGTGTCCAGCGTTTCGATGAAATGCCCGACCCCGAGCTTGGACTGCTTCTCCGGCGACACCGACACCACCTGTTCGACGATGGTGAGCCGGTCGCCGTCGACGATGGGCAGCGGAAACTCCGCCTCGTTGGCCGCGTTCACGATCGTGGTGCCGGGCAACGGAACTCGCAACGCAATCGCCGCGACCGGCGGCGCCCCACCCGGTTCCCATGGCAGCGGAACCAGCCAGCCCATCAGCAGCGCCGGCGGGGCCAGCAGCCCTCCCCAGGTCTTCGTCGCGAAATCAGCGTCCCAGTACGACGGGTTGCCGTCTTGCACTGTCGCAGCGAACATCTGGATCCGGGCCGCGCTGACCACGGTGCCCGCGACCCGCGGATCGGAGGTCACGCCGACCATCCGCAGCGCGTCCTCGTAGCTGCCGAACGCGAGCTTGTAGCTGATCACGCCGATACCGGCACCGAATCCCAGTGCAGTTCGCGGGATGTGAAGTACCAGCCGCCACGCTCGTAGATCAGCTGATCGCGGTAGCTGCCGGTGGCCCGCAACGTCGAGCCGCCTTCGCCCGCGGTGAAGAGCAGCGCGACGCAGCGCTGGGTCGCGTTGACACCGTCGACAGTGATCTCGTGGTCGACGGTCACCAGCCGACCAATCCCCCCGTCGAAAGCCTCACGCAGATCGGTGAATTCCGCTCCGTCGCGGGTGAACGAGGCACCCGAGTGGCGGAACGTGGCTATCCACCCGTTGCGGTCGCCCTCCGAGAAGCACCGGTTGTGCCGCGCAGTCAGGTTCAAGATCGCGTCTCGGCTCACCGAGCCGTCGAGCACGTACTGCTGTTGATAGGTCATGGCCATCTGTTTTTCTCCCTGTCTTAACGACTGACGATGTATCCGTGGACTTCGCGGTCCCAGGCCGTTGGTCCGACACCTCGAGCGCGAAGGACGTCTTTACGAATTCGCCCGATGACGGTCTTCGGCAGTTCGCCGACGATCTCGACGTAACGCGGCACCGCGAAGTACGGCATCCGGTCGCCGCAAAAGTCCAGCAGCTCTGCGCAATCCAGCTCGCTGCCCGCTCGTACCGTGGCGAAAAGCAGGATGTCGTCTTCGCCCAGGTCGCTGGGCACGCCGACCACCGCGGCCTCGAGCACCACCGGATGCCGGGCCACCACCGTCTCGACTTCGACCGACGAGATGTTCTCGCCGCGGCGGCGCAACGAATCCTTAACGCGGTCAACGTAAGTCAGGTTCTGCTCGCTGTCCAGCGTGCCGAGATCCCCGGTGCGAAACCACTCCGGGTGCGGGACGACCGCGTGGTCCGACGGGTCGACGTAGCCCTCGCTCATCACATGCGGATAGCGCGGACGGCAGGCGATTTCACCCACCGCCCCGGGTGCCAGAGGCACGCCGTCCGCGTCGACGATGCGCACGTCGAAGTCCGGGTTCGGCCGGCCCGACGTACCGGGCACGCCCTCCTCAGCTACGCCCTTGACCGCGATCGGAAACGCCTCGGTCATGCCGTACATCGTGACAACGCGGCAGTCGTAACGCTTTTCGATGTCGCGGTAGACCTCGGCGGCAATCGGCGCCGCGGAAATGAAGCGCAGCGGCAACTCGGCATCGCGGTGATCCGGCGGTTGGTTCCACAGCATCGACACCATCGCACCGGCACCGACGAAACCCACGGCGCCGCGCGCCCGCACATCGTCCCACACCGACGCGGGATGAAAGGCCGACGCCAACACCGTCGTCCCACCGACCAGCAGCGGCGCCAGTACCGCCGGCGCGGCGCTGAGGTGGAACAGCGGCATCGCCGTCCACAACGCCTCGCCGGCGGCGAACTCCCACGCCGCCGCCGCGGTGGCGGCAGTCGTGAACAGGTAGTGCCACGTCGTCGCCACGGCCTTCGACGGCCCGGTCGTGCCGGAGGTGAAGAACAGCGACCCGGTGTCGCCGATCTGACCGATGTGCTCGTCGACCGAGTCAACGCCGGCATCGAGCGAATGACGCTCAATCACAAGGCTGGTCAGCCCGGGCAGCTCGTCGATGCGCGAATGCCGCTCGCCGTCGGAGACCACGACTTTCGCCTGCGCCAGCCGAAGCGCGTGCAGCAGGAATTCGCCCTTGTTGGCCGTGTTCACCGCCGCGGCTACCGCGCCGATGCGGCCCGCCCCCAACCAGTAGTAGACCCATTCCGGACAGGTGCCGGCGTACAGGGCGACACCGTCGCCCGGTCCGATGCCAAACTCCCGCAAGGCCTGAGCTGCCGCGAACGACCGTCGCCGCATCTGCTCGAACGTCACGTCGACGCCGTCGATCGACATCATCACCCGGTCGGGAAACTGCTCGGCTCGACGGTCGAGCACGGCCGCGACGCTGAACCGCTCGACGCCGAAATCGGCCGGGCCGATGGGCATCAGGCCCCTGCAGCCGCCGGGTCCGGGTCACCGTTGGCGGTGTAGCCGAAGTCGTCGGCCGCGGCCTCCTCACCCGGGTAGAAGCGGTGCGCCCAGCGCCGCAGCGCCGCATAGTCGTGCGCCTCCTCCGGTGCGAGGTTCGGCTTCTCCAGGTACTTCATGTTCTCCCAGGTGAAGAAGTCCTGCTTGATGACTTCTTGCTGCAGCGCCAGGAATTTCGCGGCGCGACCGGTCGGCGCGTCGCCGGAGTCTCCGGGCTCGCGCACCGACGCCTGCGTGTAGAAGTAGTCGGTGTAGTCCTCGTCGACCGGAGTCTGGCCGGTCACCTCGATGGTGGCCACCAGGTCGCTGGGGAAGCGGACGATGCCCAGTCCCAACGAGTAGTTGTCGTAGACGATCTTGGCGTCGACCGGACCGTTCGGGGTCAGCCAGGTCTGCGACCGCCCGCCGCCGAAGTGGGCGCTGACGGTGGCGTGCAGGTGATAACCGGCCACCTCGAACGACGTGGTGTTGGCCGGATTGGCCGCCTTGTGCACGTACTGCACGTGGTACGGGTCGGCGGCGTTTTCGATGATCATCTGTGCATGCACCTTGACCCGGTTGAGCATGCGGCTGTGCGGGTGCAGCGGATAGTACTCGTCGGTCTCCAACTCGGGCAGCACCGGCGGCTGCCAGTACGGCGCCCGGCCGTGCCGCTCGTGCCATACCAGGATGAAGCCGTACCACTCGGCACAGTGGTAGGTCTTGATGCGGACGTTGTTCTTGCAGCCGATCTTGCTGTACGGAATCAGCGCGTTGGTGCCGTCGCCGCGCCACTGCCAGCCGTGCCACGGACAGACGATGTTCTCGCCCTCGACGGTGCCGCCGACGCCCATGTTGGCGCCGAGGTGCTGGCAGTACGCGTCGAGCACCTTCGCTTCCCCGGACTCGGTACGGAACAGCACCATCTCCTCGCCGAAGTAGTGCACCCGCTTGACGTCGCCGGGTGCCAACTCCGACGCGAAGCCGATGATGAACCAACCGGTCGGGAATCGGTACGGCGACAGGCTGATGCCGGTCGGCCCGAATTCCCGCTCGGACGGATCGATCGACGAGTCCGAAATTGTGTCCGTCATTGGCTGCTCCTTCTGCGTCCAATTCCGCGCCAGCCAATTGGCGCACGGCCGCGCTGACGCTCACCGCGCTTTTGAAGATTCCGTCTATTTTTACTATTTTAAGCATTGAACGTCAACGCGCACGCGCGGCGGCGGTAGGGTCAGTCAGCAAACCCCTCCGCTAAGCGTTGTGCTTGTCTGAGTGAATCGAGGTTGCGGATGACGGCTTCGACGGTCGATCTGTCCGATGTCGCATTGTGGCGCAACGGCTTTCCCGACGACGTCTTCACCGAACTGCGGCGCGAGCGGCCACTGTTCCGGCATGGCCTGACGCCGGGTGTCGAGAAGACGGTCAAACGCGATTTTTGGATGACCACCAAGCATCGGCACGCGGTACGGCTACACCGCGACGCCGATGCATTCACCGCTGTAGACGGACCGCTTATTCAGCCCGCGGACCTCTTCGCGTCGAATCCGACCATCATCACCCTGGACCCGCCCGAGCAGAGCAAGCACCGCAAACTCATCTCGAGCGCATTCACCCCGCGGGCGATCGCCAAGCTGGAAGATGGCATCCGGGCCCGCGCCGCCCGGATGATCGACGACCTGATCGCGCGCGGCAGTGGCGACTGGATCGACGACGTGGCCGACGCATTGCCGATGACCGTCATCGGCGACATCATCGGCATCCCAGAGCAGGATCGGCCGCGCATCTTCGACGGCTTCGACCACATCCTCAAGGTCCAGTCCCAGGCCGCCGAGATGGACACCGAGGTCTTCACCACGATCTTCAGCTACGCGATGGACCTCACCGCCGAGAAGCGCCGCAACCCCGCCGACGACATCTGGAGCACGATCGCCTCGGGTGTCATCACAGGCGACGACGGCGTCGAGTTCAGCCTGGCAGCAAACGAACTCGAGTTCTTCTTCTTCGTGCTGGCCTTCGCCGGCAGCGACACCACCAAGAACGCGCTAGCCATCGGACTGCAGGCGTTCGTCGACAATCCCGGCCAGATCGAGCGGTACCGCGACGACGAATCGGTCCGGTCCAGCGCCGTCGAAGAGGTACTGCGCTGGACGTCGCCGGTCGCCTACTGGACCCGCACCACCAAGGTCGACATCGAGATGGACGGCCAGCACATTCCCAAGGGTGAACGCGTAGTCGCGATGTTGAGGTCGGCGAACCGGGACGAGGAGGTTTTCGACTCGCCGTTCACCTTCGACATCGGGCGCCAACCCAACCCGCACGTCGCGTTCGGTGGCGGCGGGGCACACCACTGCCTGGGCGCGATGCTGGCCCGCGCCGAGATCCGCGCCGTGCTCGACGAGCTGTTGCTGCGCTCCGACAACATCACGCTTGGTGAATCTCAGGTCAGCTACCCGAACCTGACCACCAACATGTCGATCTTCGACGGGATGCCGATCACGCTCACCGCGCGCTAGCGCCTCAATCGACCACCCGCAGCGCGGCCTTCGGGCACTGGTCGACCGCCGCCGCGACGTCGATCTCCAGATGCTCGGGCACCTCGCCGTCGGCGACGTGCACCACATCCGACTTGCCGATCTCGAAGACATCCGGCGCTAACGATTCACAGAATCCGTTGGCCTCACACAATGATTCGTCGACCACTATTCGCATCGCTTACTCCTTCTCCACAGCGTCATAAACCTTTGGGTCGGGTGCCGATCACCCCGGCGGCTGCCAGTCGTGCCAGATCGTCGTCGGTCAGACCGCACCGGTCACGCAGCACCTCGTCGTTGTGCTGACCGAGAGTGGGTGGTGGGCGCAGCAGCCAAGTCCGCTGCCCGTCCAGCGGCGCGAACGGTGGACGCGGGTAGCGGGCCACCCCGGTGCGCGGATGCTCGAGTGTTTCCAAGAACCCGCGGTCGTTGAGCTGGTCGTTCTCGGTCACCAGCGACGGCGACACCACCGGCGCGACGGGAACCCCCACGGCAGCAAGCGCATTCATCGCATCGTCCAGTTTCCGGCCCGCGAACCAATCCCGCAGATTCCGGTCGATCTCGTCGGCGTGCGTGTGCCGACCGTCGACCGTGTCGAATCGAACATCGTCCGCCCAGGCCGGATTTCCCATCAGGTCGACCAGCGCGCGCCACTGCGCGTCGGTGCCCACCGTGATCGCGATCCAGTCGTCGTCGCCGTCGCAGCGGTACAGGTTCTGCACGGCCCAGCCGTGTCCGCGGTTGCCCCGACGGCTGAGTGTGACGCCGAAAACCTCGGCCTCGATCGGCTGAATCGCGGTGACGTTCATGACGGTTTCGATCATCGGCAACTCGACCAGTTGACCCGCTCCGGTGCGGTCGGCGAAGGACAGCGCGGCCGTCACGGCGAATGCCGCATGCACCCCGGCCAGCGGGTCGCACGCGCCCCGCGGCGGGACCGGCGGGCCGTCCGCCGCTCCGGTGACCCACGCGAGGCCGGCGATCTGCTCCATGGTCGGGGCGAATCCGACGCGGTCGCGCCACGGGCCGTCGAGGCCGAATGCCGGCATGCGGGCGATGACCAGCCGTGGGTTGACAGCCAGTAATGCGTCCGCGGTGAGGCCGAAGTGTTCCATCACCCGCGGGGAGAAATTCTCGATCACGACATCGGCGTCGGCGACCAGTTCGCCGAACAGGCGACGGCCATCATCGGAGCCCAAATCCAGTGTGACGGAACGCTTGTTGGTGTTCATGGCATGGAAGACCCAGCCGTATTCCCACCAGTCTTCGACGTCCTTGCGCATGCCACCCGAGTATCGGATTCCGTCGGGCCGCTGGATCGACTCCACCTTGACGACGTCGGCGCCGAAGGCCGCGAGCAGATGTGTGGCGGCGGGTCCAGCCCAGAACGCGGTGAGGTCGACGATGCGAACACCGTCCAGCGGCAGTCGCGATTCGGATGGCGGCTCGCGGTATTCGCGGGCGGGCCACGGCGCGGTGCCGTCCGCCTCGCCGAGTGCGGGCGCGCCACACAGCGCCGCGGGCGCGCACTGCGACATCAACCACGGGGTTCGGGGCTGGTGGAATCCCGCCGAGTTGCGCACGAATGCCCCGCGTTCGGTCGCATACGCCGTGTCGCGGATCGTCGCGCCGTTGCCCAGCGCAGCGATCGGCAACCGGAACAACTGCCCGAGCTCGACCACCTCGGCAACCGTGCGCTCGGCAAGCCACGGTCGGATCTGTTCGCGGATCTGGTCGCGGTACTGCCAGCGACCGATCTGGAAACTCAGCTGCGGATTCTCCGTCAGCTCCGGGCAGTCGACCATCGCAGCGAAGTCCAGCCACTGCTGGCCGGTGACCATCGTGATGCCGATGTAGCCGTCCCGAGCCGGCTCGATCGACGGCACTTCGATCGTGCGCGTCACGTGCGGCGCATTCAACAGATGCGAATGCAGCCACTCGCCGCTTTGCATCAACGTGATCGCTTCCAGCATCGACAGATCCAGGTGCTCGCCGGGCCCTCCGTGGGCGACGCGGCGCCGTATCGCCAGCGCGCCGAACGCGGCGAACACCCCGCCCATGTACTCGCCGAGATCGCCGCCGATCGAGATCGGTGGTCCGGCAGGGTCGCCGCGGAAGCCGGTCAGCCCCGACCACGCCTGCAGCGTGAACTCGCTGGCGGCGCGTTCGGCGTAGGGCCCGGTCCAGCCGAAGTCGGAGATCGTGACGATGACGGCTCGCGGGAACTCGGCGCACAACCGGACCGGGTCGACGCCCCACTCGGCGGCGCGCGAGCGGGTGGCTGTCACGACGATGATGTCGGCGCCGGCGAACTCGGCGTGCAGGTCGACACCCGGCCAGGTCAGGCTGCGCTTGCCGGCGTTGAGGTAGCTGAACAGCGGGGCGTCGCAGCCGGCGGGAATGTCCGACCCGCTGGCGCTGTAGCGTCGCAGCCAATCCCCTTGCGGCGGCTCGATTTTGCGGACGTCGGCGCCGGCGTCGACCAAGAGCTTGCCGCAGTAGCTGCCGGCGATGCGGTCGCTGACCTCGACGACCCGGACGTCCGCTAGCGGTGTCGGTCGGCTGCCTTGCCCGTCACTCAACGTGTATCCGTCTCGTAGTAATGTGCCGGCCGAGGTCCGCTGACGATGTAGCTGCAGGATTGACCAGCGCGGCTATTATGCCATTACTGCTAAGATTGCAGTATATGGAGTTCGCGGGCGCAGCGGCCGTGACTTCGGCCGGCCGCTCCGCTGTTGGAATCAGATGACTGCGCTGGGAATTGGCCCCGAGGCGCGCCGCCGCCTGTCGGCGCCGCGGATCGCCGAAATCGTGGCGGACGAGTTGCGGCGGCAGATCATCGACGGTGAGTTGGCTGACGGCGATTTGCTGCCTCGCCAGGAAGTGCTCGTCGAGCAGTTCAATGTCAGCCTCGTTTCACTGCGAGAAGCCTTGCGAATCTTGGAGACCGAAGGCCTGGTCTCGGTTCGGCGCGGCAACCGCGGCGGCGCGATCGTGCATGCCCCGGCCAAGACGAGCGCCGCATACATGCTCGGCCTGCTGCTGCAGAGCGAGTCGGTGGTAGTGGCCGACCTCGGGACCGCGATCCTCGAACTCGAGCCCGCCTGCGCCGCACTGGCCGCACAGCGGGCCGACCGCGCCGACACCATTGTCAAAGAACTCGACGAGATCAACAACGCGATGGAAATCCATTTGGAGGACGGCCCCGAATTCACCGAAATCGGCCGCAGATTCCACGATGCCATCGTCCAGGGCTGCGGCAACAAGACCATCATCGCCGTCGTTGGCACGCTCGAGACGCTGTGGACCAGTCACGAACAACAGTGGGCCGACGAGAGCGCGGCCAAGGGCACGTACCCGTCGCTGACCAAGCGACGCGCCGTGCTCAATACGCACATCAAGATGGCCGAGATGATCGAGGCGGGCGATGTCGAGCGCGCGCGCCGCGTTGCGGCCCGCCACCTTTCCGACACTCAGAGCCATGTGCTGGCCAACGGACCCGACCAACGGATCTACGCCCTGTCGCCGCAGGCGTTGTCCCGCCCGCGGGATAACCGCCATCCCTAGAACCGCGCTGGTCACCGGTGGCAGCGGCGGCATCGGCAAGGCCTGCGCCGGCAAGCTGTGCGAATTGGGTTACGACGTCATCGTTTCCGCGCGTCGCGAAGCGCCGCTGCGTGCTGCCGCCGACGAGATCGGGGCCCGCTACCTGGTCGCCGACGCCTCGGACCCGACCGGCTTCGCCGAATCCATCGCTCCCGAGCCCTCCCTCGATCTGGTCGTGCACGCGGCCGGCGCGCTGGGCGGAACCTATGCGCGTAAGCAGACTTTCGAGCAGTGGCAGACAATCATCGCCGCCAACCTGGACTCCTGCTTCGTGCTGACATCGGCGGCGTTGCCGAAGATGCGCGCGGGATCGCGGTTCGTTTTCATTTCGTCCTCGGCGGCGCACGAGCCGATGATGGCCCGCACCGCCTACTCGGCGTCCAAGGCCGGCATGAACGGCTTCGCCCGCGCGCTGGCTCGGGAGGTGGATCGGGACGGCATCGCCGTCCACATCGTCACCCCGGGGCCAGTGGAAACCGAAATGCTGCAGGATGTTCCGTTCGAGATGCAGGCCATTCAGGTCTCCGATGTCGCCGACACCGTCGCGTGGCTCGACACCGTGGACCCGTCCGTGGACCTACCGGAGATCCGGCTGAGCGCGGTACGACGCGGGCCGTACGCCCGAGTGCCGGTGGTGCCGGAGGAAGTTCACCGACGGGCGGCTATCGCGGAAACGTCTTGATCACCGTCTCGCCGAATTCGTGCAGCGACTCCGGTGCCGCGAAATCGGCGAACCAGACATAGAAACGCTCGACGCCTTGACCGGACAATTGCGTGAAGTGTCCGGACAATTCGTCGGCATCGCCACACATCAGCCCTGACCCGAGGTTGCCGAAGCGCTTAGCGCTCAGCTCGCGCACCTTGTTCGGGTCGCTGTCTTTGCGGATGAAGCCGACCATCTGCTGAATCGACACCCGGGCATTGCCCGCCTTCGGCGCCAGCTCCGCGAGCTTGTCGAGGTGGGTGACCGGTACGTTCCACCAATCCGCATGTCTGCGAACAAGTTCCATCATCCGTGGTCCCGCCCCACCGAGGAGCAGCGGGATGTGGTGCGTCGGCAGCGGCGACTGGCCGCCGGCGGGATCGTCGCCCCTCCCCCAGTACTGGTTCATCAGGTCGAGGTTGCGTTCGAGCTGTTTGACCCGAGCCAGCGGATCTTGTTGGCCGACATCGAATCTGGCCATCTCGGCGGGCCACGATCCCGAGCCCAGGCCGAGGTCGAATCGGCCGTCCGATGCCTCCGACAGCGTGAGCGCTTGCTTGGCCAGCACCGCTGGGTGCCGGAATGCGTCGCAGAGCACCAGATGGCCGATCCGCAACCGTTCGGTCTTGGCGGCCGCCCAGGTCGCGACGCTCATTGCCTCCCAAATACTTTCGGCCGGAAGTCCGGGCGCCTCGAGGTGATCGATGAACGCGATGCCGTCGAAGCCACTGGCCTCGGCGTGGCGAGCCCGATCCACGATGTCGGCGACCGGCACCCGCACTTGGGGCAGGAACAAGTACCACTCGGCCATGACCCTCCAGCATTCAGAATTGCGCCGCCGTGGCGATTGACGTTGGTCGCGCTAGTTTACTATTTTTACTATGTTAGGGGCCTTATGGACGTCGGACTGAATTCCGGACAATTGGCGCTGCGCGACAGCGTGCGCGACGTCCTGCGTGCCGAATGCCCGCCGGCCATCGCGCGGCAGGCCATGACGGACCCGGACCACTGGCGCACGGTCTGGAAGACGGTCGTCGACCTCGGCTGGACCGAACTGGTCAGCGACAGCTCCTTCGGCCGGATGGACCTCGTCGTCGTCTTGGAGGAGTGCGGCGCGGCGATGGCACCGGTTCCCCTGCTGTCCAGCGTCGGGTTGGCCGCGGGTCTGCTGCGGCAGGCCGGGCCCGCCGGTGCCGACGTGGTGACCGACATCGGGAGCGGCGTCGTCGCGGCGCTCGCCGTTCATCCGGCCGGGTGTCGCCTACCCGGTGTCCCCACGACCCTGCGGGGCGGACGCGTGCAGGGCCGTGCGATCGCGGTGCCCGGCCTTCCCCGCGCCGAGCTGGTCGTCACGCTGGCCTCGTCGGCCGATGGGCCCGTCGCCGCCGTCGTCCGCGTCGGTGACGGCGTCACCGTGCAGGACGCCGAGTGCATCGATCCCGCGCAACCGGTCGCCGACGTCGAGATCGACGCCGAGCCCATCGCGACCGCGTCGGTCGACCTGGACACGGCGCTGGCCACGCCGCTGCTGGCCGCCGCCGCCGACCTGGTCGGAGTCGCGAGCGCCGCGCTGGCCCGGTCGGTCGAGCATGCGAAAACACGTCAGCAGTTCGGCAAGCCGATCGGCGCATTCCAGGGCATCAAGCACGCGCTGGCCGACAACTATGTCGCGCTCGAGCGGGCCCGTGGACTCACCTACGCCGCCGCGGCACACCTCGACGATCCGGCAACGCCCGCAGCGGCGGCCTGGAACGCGGCGGCGCTGGCCAAGGCGGCGGCCGCCGAGGCCGCGGTCGGGTGCGCGCGCACGGGCGTGCAGGTCCACGGCGCATTGGCGCAGACGTGGGAACACGACATGCACCTCTACCTACGCCATGCGTGGCAGGGTGCGTCGACGCTGGGAGACAGCCGATCGCTGTACCACGCGGTCGGCCGCCGGTTTGCCGGGAGCGCCTCATGACCGAGCTGACGGTCGAATACGGCGCGTGGCTGGCCGACTTCCTGCCCGCCGACTACTACCAGCGTTACGACGAATACCGCTGGGACATCGGGCTTCGGCGGGACCACCAGCGCGCGGCGTTCGAGGCGGGCTGGTTGCAGCCGACCTGGACCCGCGAGCACGGCGGCCGATCGGTGGGCCTGGCTGAGGCGATGGAGATCCGGCTCGAGGCGGCGATGCGGTCGGCGCCGAAGCTGCCCAACGTCGCCGGCCCGGGCGTCGCTGCGCCCGGCATTCGCCAGTTCGGCACCCCCGAACAGATCGACCGCCTGCTAATTCCGTTGCTGCGAGGCGACGAGTGGTGGGCGCTGGGCATGTCCGAGCCCGAGGCCGGCTCCGACTTCGCCGGCCTGCGTACCCGCGCCGTCCGCGACGGTGACGTGTTCCGGGTCAAGGGCAGGAAGATCTGGACGACCCAGGCACACCAGTCGCGCTGGTGCACCCTGTATGCCCGCACCGATCCAGACGCCGCCAAGCACCGCGGAATCTCTTGCCTCATACTCGATCTGGAGTCGCCTGGAGTCACCATCGAACCCATTCGGATGGCCTCGATTTCCGACGAGACGTTCTGCGAAGTCATTCTCGACGACGTCGAGATTCCGGCCGACAGCCTGTTGGGAACCGTGAACGCTGGTTGGCAGGTGGCGATGTCGTCGCTCAACCACGAGCGACAG
Source organism: uncultured Actinomycetota bacterium (assembly GCA_963822655.1). GTDB lineage: Bacteria > Actinomycetota > Actinomycetes > Mycobacteriales > Mycobacteriaceae > Mycobacterium. Next base: position 96,701 of record CAWGIJ010000004.1, on the reverse strand, counting down.
ATGATTTGGATCATGAACTGGGTGGAGATCCAGCGCGGGCTCACCGAAGTCCGGGATTCCCAAGCCATCGATGACGACCACGCCTCCGGTCAGGTGTTCGCCGAACTCGGCTCGCTGCTCGCCGATGCCGATGCACTGCGGGCGACCGGCTACCGCGCGCTGAGCAACGAACTCGCCGGCCTGCCCAGCCCCGAGGCTGACATCCTCAAGCTGCTCGGTTCGGTTACCCTGCAACGGGTTTGGGAATTGGCAGCCGCGGCGGCCGGACCGCGTTCGATCGACGACCACGACCTGCTCTTCGAACGCCAGGACGCACTCGCGGCGACCATCTACGGCGGGACATCCGAAGTCCAGCGCAACATCATCGCCGAGCGGTTGCTCGGATTGCCGAAGGGATGACGATGGATTACGACCTCGGCACCGATGCCGTCGAACTCAGAACCCGCCTACGCGAGTTGATCTCGACGCATATCCCCGAGGGCTTCCTCGGGGCCTGCACCAGCGACCCGAAAGACCTGGCGACCACCGAGTCGTTCTGCAAGATGCTCGCGTCCGACGGACTGCTGGCCCTGGCATGGCCGAAAGAGCATGGCGGGGGCGGAGGTTCGGTCTGGCAGCAGACCGTGCTGCGCGAAGAGATGTGGGCGCACCACGAACCCCGCGGCGCCCAGTACATGGGCATCAACTGGGTGGGCCCGGCGCTCATGCGGTACGGCACCGAGGAGCAGAAGGCCCGGCACCTGTCCGCGATCGCCGGCGGCGAGGTGATCTGGTGCCAGGGATTCTCCGAACCCGAGGCCGGCACCGACCTCGCCTCGCTGCGCACCCGCGCGGTCCCCGACGGCGACGGGTGGCGTGTCACCGGACAGAAGGTATGGACGTCCTATGCGCAGATGGCGTCGTGGTGCGTGCTGGCCGCCTGCACCGACCCGGACGCTCCAAAACCCAAGCGGCTCACGCTGTTTCTGGTCCCGATGGACCGACCGGGCATCACCGTGCGACCCATCCGGTCGATGCTCGGCCCGCACCACCTCAACGAGGTGTTTCTCGACGGCGTCGAGGTGGGTCGCGACGAAGTCCTCGGCGACGAGGGCGACGGCTGGCGGGTGATGCGCGAGGCGCTGGCGTTCGAGCGGGTCGGCATCGCCCGCTACGCCCGCTGCGAGTCACTGCTGCACCGGATGCAGACCGAACTCGGCGACGACTGGGACACGCTGCCCGAGTCGATCCGGACCCGCTGGGTACGGGCGTTGATCGATCTGCGCATCGCCCGGTTGCTGGCCTATCGGGCGGTGTCTCTACAGGATGACCCCACGGCCGGCGGCGCGGCCAGCGCCGCCCGCATCGCGACCACCACCTGCGACCAGTTGGTCGCCGAGTTGCTGTTCGACGTGCTCGGCCCGTCGGCATTGGACAGCGGCATGTCGGCGCCACTGCACGGCGCCATCGAGGACCACTGGCGCTACGCCCAGGCGGCCACGGTCGCGTCAGGAACCATCGAGGTGCAGCGGATGCTGGTGGCGCGCGAGACACTGGGAGATCACTGATGAAAACTGCTCTGCCAGAGGACATTGCCGACTTCGCCGCGGTCGCGGGAAAGCGATTCCTACGGTTCGGCGGCGTGCAGGCCGCCTTGCGAGCCGAGGCCGAGGACCAGCTCCGCGACGACGCGCGGACCGCGCTGTCCGACCTCGGCGCGTTCGACCTCGACGTCCGGGGCTCCGCCGAGGACCTACTCGCGGGCGCAGTCCTGTGCCGGGCCGCCGGCGCGTCGGTACTGCCCTACCCGCTCGTCGAGCAACTGCTCGCGATCGACGGCGCGCGTCTCGCTCTGGTCAATCCCGCGGTGCCGCGCGTCGACCACGGCGACCTTCCTGGCGACTGGATCGCTGCCGATCTCGACGCGACGCGCTACGCCGTCCAGCCGTCGTCGCGCACCGCGGCCAGACTCGGCCCGTTTCTTGTACCGGCCACACTGAGCGAGGCGGACGGCTCGGTGCCGGCCTTCGACGTGGACCTGCACCTGGCGTTGGGATCGTGGCGGATTCTCGGCGCGGTGCAGCAGGCGTTGGAGATCACCCGCCAGCACGTCGTCGCCCGGACGCAGTTCGGCAAGCCACTCGCGGAATTCCAGGCCGTTCGGTTCACCATCGCCGACGCCTCCGTCGCCGCCCGCGGGTTGCACGAGCTCGCGAAGTATACGATCAGCCGCATGGAATCGGCTCCGGCGCAGGTACGTTCGGCCGACGCGCTAGTGCTCCGGCTGAAGTCCACCGAGACGGCCCGGCAGGTGTTTCGGGCCGCGCACCAACTCCTGGGCGCACTGGGCTTCTGCGATGAATCCGACGTGAGCGTGCTCGACCGCCACACACAGCCGCTCATCCGGCTACCGGCCGGCACCGAGGAACTCGCGACGCGACTCCTGCCGGACGTCCGCGGCGGCGGGCTCGAGACCTTGTTCTCCGGCCCGGTCTCGGCATGAGCCAGCCGGTCGACGAGGGAATCCCGTTCGGCGCCAAGCTTCGACAGCTGGCCGAAGAACGCGGCACCGACTCGGCTGTGACCATCGTTGCCCGCGACGCCAGCGCCACCTCAATGACCTTCGCCGAATTAGACCGCCGGGCCAACCAGTGGGGCCGGGCGCTGGCGGCTGCTGGCGCTCAGCTCGGTTCGCTTGTCGCACTGGGAATTCCGAACTCCGAGCAGCTGGTGCTGGCAGCACTAGGCTGCTGGAAGATCGGCGCGGTCCCGGTGCCGATGCGCTGGGACCTGCCCGACTGGGAACGGTCCCGGGTGCTGGAGGTGATCGGGCCGGCCGTCACCGTCGACGACGACACCCGGGCCGCGCTGACCGCGAGCGCCGCGAGCCAATCCGCCGATTCGCTACCGGACGTGGTGTCGCCCAAGGCGAATGGGATATGCAGTAGCGGGTCGACCGGCCTGCCCAAGGTGATCCTGACGTTGGCGCAGGGCGTGTGGACTCCGGAGTCGTCGTTCCCGTTCTTGGCCGCCTGGGCTCCGACGCCCACGCCACAGACCATCATGGTGCCCGGACCGATGTATCACACCAACGGGTTCTCGCCGCTGACCTACCTGCTCGGCGGCGACCACCTGGTGGTCCTCGAAAAGTTCGATGCGGCACTGGTTGTCGACACCATAGAGCGCTATCGGATCACCAACTTCACCGCGACGCCGACGATGCTGTCGCGCATCGCGGCGTTGCCCGGTATCCGCCGCCGGGATCTGTCCAGCGTCGCGTGGATTTTGCAGGGCGCCGCGGTCATGCCACACACATTGCTACGTACCTGGTTCGAGCTGCTCAGCCCTGAACAAGTCGTGATGGCCTACGGGATGACCGAGGGCCTGGGCATTACCGCCCTGCGCGGCGACGAGTGGTTGGCCCATCCCGGCAGCGTCGGCCTCGGCTTTCGCGACACCGAGGTGCGCATCCTCGACGCGAACGGCCAACCGGTGCGGGCCGGCGAACTCGGCGAGGTGTACCTGCGCTCACCGATGAGCGCCGGATACCTCTATCTCGGTGGCGCCCCCCTGTTGCCGTCCACACCGGACGGATTCCGGACCGCCGGCGACATCGGGCATGTCGACGACGACGGCTACCTCTACATCGCCGATCGCCGCAGCGACATGATCATCACCGGTGGGGCCAATGTCTTTCCCGCAGAAGTGGAGAGCGCGCTCGTTGAACATGACGGCATCGCCGACGTCGTCGTCATCGGCCTCACCGACAGCGAGTGGGGCCGCCGTGTGCACGCCGTCATCCAACTGAGCGACGGATGCACGCCGCTCACCGAGCGGGACATCATCGGCTTCGCGAAGTCCCGCCTGGCCGCCTACAAGGTTCCCAAGACAGTCGAGTTCGTCGACCAGATTCCGCGCACCGCGGCGACCAAGGTCAACCGCTCCGCGATGGTCGAAGCCCGCGGCGGCTGAGCTCAGCTGATGCTCTTGGCGGCCGCCGCGACGCGGGCCTGGAAGTCGGCCGGCAGCGGGATGTAGCCGAGCGGCGTCAAGCCGTCCTGACCGCTCGAGACGGTCGACTCCATGAATGCCTTCACCGCCGTACCCACTTGCGCGTCAGGGTATTTCGAGCAGACCAGCTCGTAACTGGCCAGCAGGATCGGATACGCGCCCGGGGTGCCTGTGGCGTAGACCTTGGACAGGTCGAGCACCAGGTCGTTGCCCGTGCCCTTGATGGTGACGTCGGAGATGGTCTTGCCGACCCAGTCGTTGCCGATGTGCACGACGCCACCCGCGGTCTGGATGCCGGCCACGTCGAGATGCTGCTTCATCGCGTAGGACCACTCGTTGTAGCTGATCGCGCCCTCGGTCTTCTTGACCGCCTCCGAGGTCCCCTCGTTGCCCTGGGCGGAGGTGCCGACACCGCCGTTGAAGGTCTTGCCCGCACCCTTGGTCCAGGCGCCGCCCGAGGCGGCTTGCAGGTACTGCTGGAAGTTGTCGCTGGTGCCCGAGGCGTCGCTGCGGTAGACGACCTTGATCTCCTCGTCGGGCAGGCTGCTGCCGCCGTTCAGCGCGGTGATGGCCGGGTCGTTCCAGCGGGTGATGACGCCGCTGAAGATCTTGGCGAGGGTGGGCGCGTCGAACGTCAGGACGTCGGTCGACTTGACGTTGAACGTGATCGCGATCGGGCCGAACACGGCCGGCAGGTTCCAGGCGTCGTTGCCGCCGCAGCGCTGCTTTGCGTTCGTGTATTCCTCGCCGCTCAGCGGTGAGTCCGAGCCGCCGAAGTCGGTCTTGGCGCCGATGAAATCGGCGAGGCCGGCGCCCGATCCGGTGGCCGAGTAGTTCAGCTGCTTGCCCGAGCACGACTCCTCGTAGCTGGTGATGAAGTGGCTCATCGCGTTCGCCTGGGCGGTCGAACCGCTGCCGGTCAAGTCCTGCTTGCCCCCGCAGTCGACCTTCGCGTCCTTGGCGTATTTCGGCGGCGTGTCGAGGTGCGTGCACCCTGACAGCGCAAGACTGCCCGCGACGAGCACCCCCGCGGCGGCCAGGAATCCCTTGTGCTGCTTCATGTTTGCCTCCTTGACAACAACCGGTTAGCCGGACGTCGGCGCGTGACACTACCGCGCGTCGGGTCGAGCGCCGTCCGCGATCATTAAAAGGCACCGACTTGGAATTCGAATCAGTACGAAGGCAAACAACAGGTGAAGCCATTGGCTGCGCCTGTGAATGTGCCAAATTCATGTGGCCGTTATCGGCCGTTCAGTTACCTGACTTAGCGTCTGCGTGGTTGGCGCTGGTCAGTGTGCTCACGCATGCCAGCGGAACGGCATTGATTCGCTCCGCCGAGAGAGGTGACATGACCGACACGCTCGACAAATCGCAAGCACCGAAAGTCAGTGGCAAGACGGTGCAGGAATACATCGACGAGTTGCCCCAGTGGCCGGATGGCACGGCGCTGAAGTCAATGCCGATGACCGCGATGCAATTCCGCATTTGGGCGCTGGCCTGCGCGGGCAAATTCTTCGAGGGCATGGTCGTGTTCATGACAGGCGTTGCCCTGCCGCTCATTTCGATCCAATTCCACCTGAACGCCACCGACAAAGGCTTGGTGACCGCTTCCTCCCTGGCGGGCATCCTGGTCGGTGCGACCGCCCTCGGGGGCCTGGCCGACAGCTACGGACGCAAGAAGATGTTCATCATCGAGATGATCATCTTCTCGGTGTTCCTGGTGGGGCTGACGTTAGCGCCGAACTTCATCACGCTGGTCGTCTGCCTGTTCGGCGCCGGCATCGCGCTGGGTTGTGACTACCCCACCGCGCACATGGTGATCTCGGAAAGCATCGCCACCTCGATGCGCGGTCGACTTGTGCTGAGCGCCTTCGCATTCCAGGCTGTCGGAGCATTCTTCGGCACCGCGCTGGGCTTCGGCATCCTGTACGCCAACCCGAACCTGGGCGCCTGGCGGATGATGTACGCCGCCGCGATCGTCCCGGCCGTGCTGGTCGTCGTCGGACGTCTCTACGTCACCGAAAGCCCACACTGGCTAGTGTCGAAGGGTCGCACCGAGGAAGGCGAAAAGGCCACCACGCAGCTGCTCAAGCGCACTCCGCAGTACCCCAAGGACGTGTCGCTGGGACACCTGGCGCAGACGCACAAGGCCGCCGAAGAGCACGCGACCTACCTGTCCCTGTTCAAGAAGCGCAACCGCCGCGCGACGATCCTGGCCTCGGTCCCGTGGTTCCTGCAAGACCTCGGCGTCTACGGCATCGGTATCTTCACACCGACCATCCTGGGCGCCGTGATCGGCAAGGAGTCGAAGTCGCACGGGCTGTCTGACACCATCCACAACGACATCCTCGGCGCCAAGGGCTCGGCCATGATGGACGTGCTATTCGTGCTCGGCGTCATCGTCGCCATCTTCCTGGTAGACCGGGTCGGCCGCATCAAGCTGCAGATCTGGGGCTTCATCGGCTGCGCGGTCGGGCTGCTGCTCTCCGGCCTGTCGATCAATCCGGACGGCAGCAACACGATGTGGCTGCTCTTCCTCGGCTTCACGATCTTCTACTTCATGGTCAACTTCGGACCGAACGCGATGACCTATCTCCTTGCAGGCGAGGTCTTTCCGACCGAAGTCCGGGGCAAGGGCGCCGGATTCGCCGCGTCGTTCGCCAAGATCGGCGCGGTGCTGACCGCGTTCATGTTCCCGATCCTGCTCAAGTCGATCGGTACCACCGCGCTGCTCTGGGGCCTGGTGGTGTGCTTCCTGCTGGGAGCCGTCGTGACGTACTTCTTCCGGATCGAGACCACGGGGCTGAACCTCGAAGACATCGGCAAGAAGGAAGCGGCCGAAGACGCCGCCTAACTGGACCGCACTGCCCGACGACCGGTCGCTTCGGCGGCCGGTCGTTGCTTGTGCGGCGGATACTCGTCAGTCATGACCGACTATGGGGACAGCGACCTGTCGGATGCTCAGATCGCAGCGATGTCGCCGGCGCAACGCCGGGACCTGATTCATCGTCTGGAACGTCCGCTTGACGAGGTGTTTCCGCCAACGCTTGCCAAACGCATGCGACGCAATCGGTTGACGCTGATGGTGGGCGGCACCATCGCGTTGATCCCGTGGATGGTCTACCTTGCCTTCACTCTGCCCGACAACTATGTGGCCCATAACTGGCCGGCCACCTGGATCGGCTTCGACTGCGTCCTCATCACTTCGATGATCGCCACGGCGACGCTCGGCTGGCTGCGCCGCCAGCTGGTCATCCTCCCGGCGTTCACCACCGGAGTCTTGCTGATCTGTGACGCTTGGTTTGACATCATGACCGCCGGAACGGGTCAGGTGTGGATCCCGGTGGCAACCGCTGCCCTGGTCAACGTGCCGCTCGCCGCGATCATGATCATCGGCGCACTCCGGCTCGTCCGTCTGACGGCGTCGCGCATGTGGTTTCTCGACCCCGCGACTCCGGTATGGCGCCTGCCGCTGCTGCCCTGACCCGGGCGTGTCGCCCCCCATGCATGCACGACGATCAGCCGCCGTTCTGGGGATTCCGGCGAGAACGCATTCGACTCCGCTGCGTGTGGTCAACACTTGATTGATGCACGGAATACGCGAAGCCTTTGTCGTCGCCGGAGTCGCTGGCGCTATCGCGACTGCGGGCCAGGCATCTGCCGACGGACCGGTCGAGATCAAGAGCCGGATGGGCGACGCCTGCCTCGACGCACCCAGCGACGCCTGGCCCACCCACGTCATCGTCGACCCGTGCAACGGGGCGAACTTTCAGCGCTGGAATCTCACCGCCGATCAGAGACTGGAAAGCGCGGCTTTCCCGGGTAAATGCTTGAATTTCCCGAAAGACGTCGAAGCGCTGCACCTGGTGGCCTGTTGGAACAGCCAGCATTGGAACAGCCAACCCGACGGCCACATCACGGCGCCTCTTGGCGGCTGTCTCACGGTCCTGGGCGGCCCGGATCCCGGCACTTCGGTCGGCAGCCGAACCTGCGGCGGCGGGCCCGAGCAGGGCTGGGACACGGTTCCCTGACGGCCCATGCGCGGTAACCTCATTCTCACAGCGCAACGCACGTGAGCTCAAGGGAGACAGCATGGCCGCGGACATCGAAGCCGACGAACCCGAACCGACGACTCGCGACGCGCGCTTCATCAAGACCGCTGTCGACATCCTCCGCGAGACCGGGCGCACCGACTTCACCGTGCAGGAAGTGGTGGCCCGCTCCAAGACCTCGCTCCGCGCGTTCTACCAACACTTCAGCAGCAAGGACGAACTGCTGATCGCCCTGCTCGAGCGGACGATGGCGCTGTCCGCCGAAGCCTGGCGGGTCGAAACCGCCGGGTTGGCCAGCACCGCGGCCATCAAGTTGATCATCGACCGAATCAGTGCCGAACCCGAGTCGAGCACGCAGGACAGCCTCAACCGGGCAATGAACCTGTATAACCAGCACCTGTCCGAAACCAGGCCGCGCGACTACGCCCGCGTCCTCTCCCCACTGCATGATCTGTTGCGCGACGTCATCCGGCGTGGCATCAGCGAAGGGGTGTTCCGGCCCAATCTCGACGTCGGGCCCGCCGCCGCGATCGTCATGCAGACCATCCTGGGCGCCCTGCGCCTGCACTGGCTGGGCGCCGAATTGACCGGTGCGCCAATCGATTCCGCGCACCTCTACGACTTCTGCGTCCGCGCGCTGGGCGTCGACGAGAGCGTCCAACCCGAGACGCCGACGCTGTCGGAGCTGTTCAACCAGATCGGCATGCGACCGGGCACCCGCAACGGCGAGTTCGCGATGACGATCCCGGTGAGCCCGCAGGTGGTCAACACTTCCGGGGCGCTGCAGGGCGGCCTGATCGCCACCCTGATCGACGTCGCCGGCGGACAGTTTGGTCTGGACTATCTGCAGGACGGCACCACGATGACGACCGCCGACATGAACATCCGCTACCTACGGCCGATTCGGCAGGGCACGGCGTATGCGGTGCCGCGGATGCTGCGCGGCGGCCGGCGGGCGATGGTCATGCAAGTCGACGTGCTCAGCGACGACGACGGCGACGAGGGATTGCTCGCCTCGGCGACGGTCAACTTCGCCGTGATCAACGGGGCCACCCCGAAGCTGCCGGACTGGCCGCCCGGGTAAAGCGATTTTCCGGGTACTGCGCACGGGTGGTAACGTCATTACCAGCAAGTGAGAATCCCAAGCCCCCAGATCCGCCTCAGCAGGAGATCGCCATGCCGTCTCGCCAGCTTTCCTTCCCCGTCTTCGATGCCGACAACCACATGTACGAGCCGCAGGAAGCGCTGACCAAGTACCTCCCGGACAACCGCAAGCGGGCCATCGACTACGTGGAGGTTCGCGGCCGCACCAAAATCGTGGTGCGCGGCCACATCAGCGAATACATCCCGAACCCGACCTTCTCTGTCGTCGCGAAGCCGGGTGCCCAAGAGGATTACTTCCGCAATGGCGCGCAGGGCAAGACCTACCGCGAGATTCTCGGCGAGCCGATGAAGTCGATCCCGGCGTTCCGTGAGCCGGCCGCGCGACTTGAGATGATGGACGAACTCGGCATCGACTATGCGCTGATGTTCCCGACCCTGGCCAGCCTGGTCGAAGAGCGCATGAAGGACGACCCGGAGATGACCCACGACGTCATCCACGCGCTCAACGAGTGGATGCACGAGCAGTGGTCGTTCAACCACAAGGACCGCATCTTCGCCACCCCGGTGATCACCCTGCCCATCGTCGAGCGCGCGCTCGAAGAGCTCGAATGGTGTCTGGAGCGTGGCGCCCGCACCGTACTGGTCCGCCCCGCGCCGGTGCCCGGTTTCAAGGGCAGCCGCTCCTTCGGGCTCGAAGAGTTCGACCCGTTCTGGCAGGCCTGCGTCAAGGCCGGCATCCCGGTGTCGATGCACGCCTCCGACAGCGGCTACTCGGAGTTCGCCAACGTCTGGGAGCCCGGCGACGAGTTCCTGCCGTTCAAGCCCACCCCCTTCCGCAGCTTCGCGATGGGCCACCGCCCGATCCTCGACGCGATGGGCGCACTGGTCTGCCACGGTGCGCTGTCGCGTAACCCCGAGCTGCGCATCCTCTCGATCGAGAACGGCGCCGACTGGGTGCCCGATCTGTTCAAAGGCCTTACCGGCGTGTACAAGAAGATGCCGCAGGCCTTCCTCGAGGACCCGGTGGAGGCGTTCAAGCGCTGCGTCTACATCACCCCGTTCTGGGAGGACCGGTTCACCGAGATCGTCAACATGGTCGGCACCGACCGGGTGCTGTTCGGATCCGACTGGCCGCACCCTGAAGGCCTCAAGGACCCGATCAGCTTCGTCGACGAGCTCAAGGACTTCGGCGAAGAGGACGTCGCCAAGATCATGGGCGGCAACCTGATGGAACTGATGAAGGTCGGCAAGCCGGTAAACGCCTGATCCGCCGACTTACCGTAATAGGGTCGCGAGCATGGAGCGGCGCACCCTGGAAGCGGTTATCTACGAACGCGAACCGCCGATTGCGCGGATCATCCTGAACCGGGCCGACAAGGCCAATACGAAGGATGCGACGCTGGTCCAGGAGGTCGACGCCTGCCTGCATGAAGCCGACCGTGACCGCGATATCAAAGTCGTGATCCTCAAGGCCAACGGCAAAGGTTTTTGCGGCGGGCACGTGGCTCGCTGGGGCCCAGACGAGAACCCCTACCCCGATTTCGGCGACTCTTTCGAGGACCTCTACAAGGGCACCGCCGACCTGTTTCTCTGGCCGACGTTGTATCTGTGGGAGTTTCCGAAGCCGACGATCTCGCAGATTCACGGTTACTGCATGGGCGGCGGGATCTATCTTGGTCTGCTGACCGATTTCTGCGTGGCGTCCGAGGATGCCTACTTCCAGATGCCGCTGGCGCAGAGTCTCGGAGAACCCGGCGGGCACACCATGATCGAACCGTGGCTGCTGATGAACTGGCACCGCACGATGGACTGGCTGCTACTGGCGCCGACACTAACCGCGGCCGAGGCGCTGGAGTGGGGCCTGCTCAACAAGGTGGTACCTCGCGATCAGCTCGAGGACACCGTCGAGGAGATGGCCCGCAGGATCGCCCAGGTCCCGCTGACGACCTCGATGGCGGTGAAGAACAGCGTCAAGCGGGCCTACGAGTTGATGGGAATGCGGGTGCACCTACAGGTCAGCCACATCCTCACCAACATGGTCGGTGCGGCCTCCGACGTTCAGGAGCGCCGAGCCCAGCTCATGCAATCCGGTTTGAAGCCAAGGGAATTCATCGATCGCGATGATGACGAGCCAGCGCCCACATAGATCTCGCCGAGCGCCCGGCTAGACGGGATCTCGCACCCAAACGCCCGGCTAGACGGGATCTCGCAGCCAAACTCAGCAGAGGAGCTCTAGCGGCTCCGCTCGCCCGGAAGCGCGCGCCCGGCCGCGTGCCGCGCGGCGACGTAGCCGAACACCATCGAGCTCGCGATGCTCGCCCCGGCGCCGGGATAGGTTCGGCCCATGACGGTCGCGGTGGTGTTCCCGGTGGCGTACAAGCCGTCGATGACCTGATCCTTCTCGTCGAGAACCTGCGCGTACTCGTTGGTGATCACGCCGCCACAGGTGCCGACGTCGGAGGGCAGCACCCTGGTCGCATAAAACGGCGCGCGGTCCAGCGGGCCGACCGCGGCGTTGGGACGATAGCCGGGGTCACCGAGGCAGTCGTTGTACGCCGACTGCCCGCGACCGAAGTCGGGATCGAGCCCCTTGGCGGCAAACTCGTTGAACCGCTGGACCGTTCGCGCCAACTCTGCAGCGGGCAGCTCAGTTTCGCGGGCCAGGTACTCAATGGTGTCGGCGCGCTTGACCGCACCGGACTCGATCAGCTCGACCGGTAGCTGCTGGTTGCGCTTGAGCGGGTTGGCGCTGGTGACATAGCGGCGCACGTAGCCGTCGTCGAAGATCATCCAGCACGGCACCGCCTTGTTGGCGTACATCGCCTTGCCGACTTCGACGTAGGAGTTCGACTCGTTGCAGAATCGCCGACCGGTCGAGTCGACGTAGATGGCGCCGGGCCGTTGCCGTCCGGAGCCCAGCGATGCCGCGACCACTCGGTCGGGCAGGAACACCGAAGGCAGCCACCACGCTTCGTCAAGCAGGTCGACCTTGGCGCCGAGTTCCATCGCGGTCTGCAGCACTTCGCCGGTGTCGCCGGGGTTGGCGATCGACCACTTGGCGTCGTTGGGCTGATCTCCGCTGTATTTCTGGCGCATCTCGGCGTTGTGCCCAAAGCCGCCCGCGGCCAACAGGACTCCCCTGCGTGCCTCGACGTTCAGCGACTTGCCGTCGTGCACGATGCGCGCGCCGACGACGCGGCCGTCTTCGACGATGAGGTCGTCAAAAGCGGCGTTGATCCACAGCGGCGGCCGGCCGTTGCTCAGGTCCATCAGCGACTTGAGCATCTGCCCGATCAGCGAGGCGCCGTTGGTGAGGATCTGCCGCCGGCGCGCACGGCCCGCTGCGGTGCGCAGGAAGACCTTGGTTGCCACCGCGAAAGCCTGTGGCGCACGGTTGAAGTACTGCACCGAGCGCAGCTCGTTGGTCAGCACGGTGTAGCCGTAGTTCTTCGCCAGCGCCGGCTGCACCTTGTCGTGCCAGTCCCCCAACTCGGCGGCGTCGAACGGGATGCCCTCGATGGCACGGCCGGCGGCGTTGCCGCCCTTGTGGTTCGGGTAGTAGTCGCTCCAGCCATCGCAACGGATCAGCTTGACGCCACGACGGATCAGGAAGTTGATCATCTCGTAGCCCGCGGTCAGAAACATCTCGCGGCGCTCGGGTGACGACGGTGCACCGATGTCGCCCACGACGTCGGCGAGGTAGGCCAGGCCGTCCTCGTGCGAGTCGGCGATAGCGTCTGCCCGCATCAACGGATTGTTGGGCAGCCAAACGATGCCACCGGACAGCCCGGTCGAACCGCCCACCAGCGCTTGCTTTTCCACGATCAGCGGTTCGAGGCCGCTGTCGAGTGCGGCCAGGCCCGCGACCATCCCGCCGCCGCCGCTGCCCGCGATCACCAGGTCGACCGAGCGGTCCCATTGCGTGGTCATTTCGCCCCCGAGGTGAAACCGAGATCGGCGATCGGAACGTCGATGGTGGTGTTTGTCTTCTGGATCGCGGGTACCAGCGTCTCGTATGGCAGACCGGCGAGAAAGCCGTCGATCACGCGCTCGAAGTTCGAGATCAAACCCTCGATCCGGTCCGACAGCCGCATGTAGTCAAAGCCCTTGGAGTGCAATCCCTTTTGCTGCCGTGGCAGGTTCGAGAAATCTTGCGCGGGAATCGGCGGCCAGCGCGGGTCGTCGGGCGCCAACGGCTCGGGTGGCGTCGGTTTGCCCGTCGACTGATCGTCGGGCGTCCGGGTCAGCGACCAGATTTCGAACAGCGTCTCCTCCGGGCCGAGCGGACGGATCCGATACGACGAGGCGCTGCTGTACGTGGGCAGGATGAAGTGGTGCGGGAAGGCGAAGCCGATCGCGTCGGTGATCCCACGCCGGATCAGGTCGTTCAGGTCGGGCATCGCGCTCCCCCGCGCCCGGTGCCAGTTCACCACCGCGTCGTTGAGCGCGCCGCGCCAGCCGGCCAGTGCCGCAGCCGGATCCGAGGGCAGGGTGATCGTCTGCAGACCCTCGGCGATGCGGATGTCGTTCTCGTGGGTCATGCCGCCCATGCCGTCGCCCAACGTGCGCATGAAATACAAGCTGCTCGCCACGACGGGGTGCACGGCCTCGGACGGATTGCCGGTGGCGGCCGAGGGCAACAGCTGCGGATGCGTCTGCGGGACGTGGTAGCCCTCCATGAAGGCGGCGGTCGCCAGCTTCCAGTTCACCGGCAGCCGGCAGGATTGCCACCACTCGACGCGCAGCGACTCGACTTTCCACGCGTCGTAGATCGAGGCGAAGGGTTCCATCCAGTCCCGCAGCGGCGGAGCGTGATCGTCGAGGTTGATCCACGCGCAGCCGCCCCACAGCTCGCACTTGACCGACACCAGCTCGAGGTCTTCGGGCGCCATGTTGTCGTCGGCGAAGGCCTCGGGCCGTAGCACGAAGGTGTTGCGACCGTCGACGCCCCAGCACCAACCGTGGAACGGGCAGACGAAGGTGCGCCGGGCCCCAGGAAGAGAGCCGTTGCCCTCCACCAGCTTTACCCCGCGGTGGCGGCAGGCGTTGTGATACGCACGGACGGTGTCGGCGTCGACGCGCACGACGATGATCGACTGATCCAGGATCTCGTATTCGACGAAGTCGCCGGCCTTCGGGATCTCCTCGAGCCGGCATGCCATCTGCCAGACCCGCGGCCAGAACAGTTCGGCTTCGGCGGCGTAGAAGTCTGGATCGTAGTAGCGCTGCTTGGGAATCCGGCTCGGGCTCTGGACCGCCAACGGCACCGGCAGCGGTGTCCAGTCCACCTCAGTTCGCGCGTTCATCTGGTTGTCCTTGTCAGCTTCATACGATCCGGGACGCCCGGCCCTGCCAGTACCGTTCGCGGATACGCCGCTTGTACAGCTTTCCGTTCGGGTCACGGGGCAAGACATCGAATTCGATTGTGCGCGGGCACTTGTAGGCCGCGAGGTGGGTTCGGCAATATTCGATGAGTTCGGCTTCCAGCTCGGGCCCGGTCGCCGACGCCGTCCGCCGGTTGCACGACCGCCTTCACCTCTTCGCCGAACTCGTCGTTCGGCACACCGAACACCGCCGCGTCGACCAGCTTGGGATGCATCATCAGCAGGTTCTCCGCCTCCTGCGGATAGATGTTCACGCCGCCGGAGACGATCATGAATGTCGACCGGTCGGTGAGATACAGATAGCCGTCGTCGTCGACGTAACCCATGTCGCCCAGCGACCGCCAGCCGCGGTCGTTGGAGACCGACGCGGTCTTGGCGGGGTCCTTGAAGTACTCGAACCTCGGCCCGCCCTCGAAGAAGAGCTCACCGGTCTGCCCCACCGGAACCTCTGCCCCGTCATCGTCGACGACGTGCACCGGCGACATCGGGATCCCCACCGAGCCGGGGTGAGCCAGCCACTCCTGCGGCCCGATCGTCGTGCCCGCGAATCCCTCTGTGCCGCCGTAGTATTCGTGAATGATCGGGCCGAACCAGTCCATCATCTGCTGCTTGACGTCCACCGGGCACGGGGCGGCGGCGTGGATGACGCACTGCAGGCTCGACACGTCGTAGCGCCGGCGCACCGTCTCGGGCAACTTCAGCATCCGCACGAACATCGTCGGCACGAACTGCGCGTGGGTCACACGGTACGTCTCGATCAGCCGCAGCACGTCTTCGGCGTCGAACTTGCGCATCATGATCGCTGCCGCGCCGACCCGATTGACCGCCATCGTGTAGTTGACCCCGGCCGCGTGATACATCGGCGCGGGCGACAGATACACGCTTTCGGCGTTCATGCCGTATTTGTGGATCAGCGCCAACTCCAGCACGGACTGTGCCCACGAGCCGTTGCCGTCGGTCGGCAGCGGCCGGCGAACAGCCTTGGGCCGGCCGGTGGTTCCCGACGAGTACAGCATCTCCGAACCGTCCGCCACCGGCGGCGCGTCCGCCGGCCGCCCGACTCGCCATAAGACCGCCAGCCGGGCAGATCCCCGCCGACAGCGATGTGCAGGTGGATCGGAGGCCACGCGCAGGTGCTCCGCGAGCTCGCGCCATCGACGCGTCGACGAAGACCGCCTTGGCGTCGGAGTCGTCGATGACGTACGCGACCTCGTCCGGGGTGAAATGGGTGTTGACCGCGGTGTAGTACAGCCCGGAAAGCTGGCAGCCCCAAGTGATTTCGAAGAACTCCGGCCGATTCGGCAACACCAGCGCCACGCCGTCACCGGGGCGCAGCCCCGCGCTGTGCAGGGCTGCGGCGACCCGTTGGCTCCTGGCGTACAACTCGCCGAACGAGACCACATCGCCGTCGGACATGATCAGCGCCGGCGACTGCGCCGGCGCTGATCGCGTGATCGGCGATGTTCACGACGAGCCGGCCTAGGTACGCGCCGTCGCTCGACGCCGCAGCGGCCGCCTGCCGCCGCGCGTGCTCGGACGGCAGCACCTTGTCCTTGAACACGGTCTGGATCAGCTGCTGCACGTCCTTGCTGATCGACGCGAGCGCGACCAGGTCGTTGGAGCTCTGCCAGTGCACCCGCATGCCCATCAGCTCCCAGGCCCGCTTGAGGTTGGCCTTGGTCAGCATCAGCGTGGTCAACGGCGCCTGCGCGATGTGGCGGGCGATCGCCTCGACCCGGTCGTCCAGTTCGTCTTTCTTGACCACCTCGTTGACCAGACCGACCTCCAGCGCCCTCTTCGCGTCGATCACCTCGGCGGTGAACAGGTAGTAGGCCGCGCGACGCCAGTTCATGAACACCCAAGGCTCGATGGAACATTCGCCGGATGGCATGCCGAACCCCTGCAGCGGCGGGTAGGAGAAGTAGGCGTCCTCGGAGGCGATGACGATGTCGGTGGTCAGGCCCATATGCGTGCCGCCTCCGACGCAGTAGCCGTGCACCTGCGCGATGGTGGGCTTGGAGAACTCCCACAGGTTCAGCGTCGGCTTGACGAACAGATCCGTCTGCGCCTTCCACGGATGGCCGGTCACCATGGCGTTCTCGACGAACGCCGGGTAGTCGACGGCGTTGTTGCCGATCGCGTGGCCGGAGCAGAAGCCCTTGCCGTTGGCCTTGAGAACCAACACCTTGATGTCGTAGTCGCGGTCGGCGTCCAGCAGCGCGGCGTCGACTTCCTCGGCCAGCTTCTGGTCCTGAGCGTTGGCCTTCTCCGGCCAGTTCAGGGTGATCTTCGCGATCGGGCCATCCTTCTGGTAGATGATCCGTTCGCGAGTCTCGTTGACGTCCATACAGTTACACCCTTCTTTTCACGTGATGACGCTATGAAGTGATAACGCCGATTTCTGCGCCGATGTCGTAAGTCGTACCGATCTCGCCGGTCCATTGCACGGTGCCCGATGCCCCGGCCTCGATTTCCTGTTCCACCTTCTCGGTGGCGATCACGAAGATCGGTGTGCCCTCGTCGACGTGCTGGCCGGCCGGCACCAGCAGGTCGGTCAGCTCGGCTTCGGCAACGGCCACCGACACCCGCGGGATGCGAATGACGAAGTCAGCCACGGGCTCCCGCCCTCTCCAGCGTGCGCTGCGCCGCGGCGACGATCCGTGCCGGCGACGGGAAGACCTGCGCTTCGAGCGCCGCGGCCGCCGGATTGGGGATGAATCGGGCGGCCACCCGCTCGATCGGCGCGGCGAGCTCGCCGAACAACTCGGCTTGCAGGATCGCGGCCACCTCCGCGCCCGGGCCGGCGAATTGAACGGCGTCGTGGGCGATCACCGCACGGCGGGTGCGCCGCACCGACTCGATGAGGGTCTCGACATCGAGCGGCACCAGCGTCCGCAGGTCGACGACCTCGGCGCTGATGCCCTGGCCGGCAAGCGTTTCCGCCGCGGCCAGCGCGTCGTGCACCGGGCGGCCGTAACTGATCAGCGTCACGTCGCTGCCGGGCCGCTTGATGTCGGCCTGGCCCAGCGGAATCCGGAAATCCGGGTCGACGGGCACCGGGCCTTTCTTGCTCTGCAGCCGCACCGTTTCGACGAACAGGCACGGGTCGGGGTCGAAGATCGCCGACGCCAGCAGACCCTTGCCGTCCCGCGGGGTGGACGGGACGATCACCTTCATGCCCGGGATGTGCATGAACCACGCCTCGAGGCTTTGCGAATGCGTTGCGCCGGTTGCCAATCCCGCATACACCTGGGTGCGGATCGTGATCGGGGCGGTGGTGCGCCCGGCGGTCATGAATCGCAGCTTCGCGGCGTTGTTGATCAACTGGTCGGCGGCGATCCCGATAAAATCCATGATCATGATCTCGGCGACCGGCAGCATCCCGTCGATCGCGGCGCCGATGGCGGCGCCGACGATGGCGGCTTCCGAGATCGGGGTGTCCAGCACTCGGTCGTGGCCGTACTTCGTCGACAGCCCTGCGGTCGGTCCGGACGCTCCCGGGTCGGCGATGTCCTCGCCGAGCAGGAACACCCGATCGTCGGCCTGCAGTGCCTGATCCAGCGCGAGGTTGAGCGCCTCGCGCATCGTCATCTCTTTGTCGTCCATGCCTTTACACCGGGTACTTGATCGAGGTTGCGTACACGTCGTGGTCGAGTTCGTCGGCCGTCGGCGACTCGGCGTTCATCACCGTCTGCAGCGCCGCTTCCACGGTCGCCAGCGCCTCGCTGTCGATGCCGTCCAACTCCGCCACGGTGCAGATCCCGGCGTCTTCCAGGTGTGCGCGGAATTTCGGCACCGGGTCGGCGTCCATCGCGGCGGCCAATTGCTCCTTGGGGATGTAGGGCATCCGGTCGCCGAAGTAGTGGCCGCGGAAGCGGAACGTCACACACTCGATGAAGGTCGGCCCGCCGCCGGTGCGGGCGCGCTGAAGTGCCTCGTCCAGAACGGCTTTCACCGCCAGCGGGTCGTTACCGTCGACCCGCACGCCGGGCATACCGTAGCCGGCCGCCCGGTCGGCGACGTGCTCGATCTTCATGGTGTCGCTGGTGGGCGTCATCTCGGCGTACAGGTTGTTCTGGCAGACGAATACCAACGGAAGATCCCACAGCGCAGCCATGTTCGCCGCCTCGTGGAAAGAGCCGGTATTGGTCGCGCCATCGCCGAAGCTGACCACGGTCACCCGGTCCAACCCTTTGCGCTTGGCCGACATCGCCAGGCCGACCGCCACCGGCGGACCGGCCCCGACGATTCCGGTCGACAGCATCACCCCGTTCTCGGGTCTGGCGATGTGCATGGTGCCGCCCTTGCCGCGGCTGGCCCCGACGACGCGGCCCATCATCTCGCCGTAGATCTCTTCGAGCGGAACGCCTTTGCCGATCAGGTCGTGCAACCCGCGATACGTCGTGACCAGTTGGTCGTCGGCCCGCAGCGCCACCCCCATCGCGGCGGCGATCGCCTCCTGGCCGCGCGACGGCCAGTAGACGCACATGAACTCGCCGGTGCCGATGCCCTTGGACAGCCGGTCATCTGCGGCCTTCATCAAGACCATCAGCTCGTAGATGCCCCGCTGAATATCTCCGGTCTCGACCACCGCAGTCACTTGGTGTAAGAGCCGATCTCGCGGTACACCTTGGGAATCGGCGGGGGATCCAGGCTGAGATACTCCAGCGACGACATTTTGCCGCTGGCACCGAGCTCACCGAGCTTTGCGACCACGCCGTCGAGGTCGTCGCAGTCGAGCTCATAGATGGCGATGAACGGACCGTTTCCGTCGGTCGGCGCGAAACGACGCGCCGAGACAATGCCGTCAACCGAGCAGATCTCGGCCAGATGGGTGTCGTTGTACCAGTTGTGGTACTCCTCCTCGAGGTCCGACGACACCGGCATGGTCTGCAGGTAAATGACGCCTTTAGGCATTTCGCCACTCCTCCTCATCGCTGCGCTCTGCATCGTCGTTGGCGTTAGCCACGTGGCAACCCTTCCAATTCGTTTGCGTTGCTTAGCCGCCCGACCACGGCTTGACCTTGAGGAAGCCGCCGCCGTCGACACGCAGTTGCTGGCCCGTGACGTAGCGTGCGGCATCGGAGGCCAGGAACAGCACGGCCTCGCTGATGTCCTCGGGTTCGACGTACGGAATCGGCATCGCCTGCACCAGCGGGAAGATCGGCTCGGCGTCCTCGCGGGTCGGGTTCTGCAGGTCGGGCCGGAACGCCCGGTACATCGGCGCGCTGTGCAGCATGTCGGTGTTGACGTTGGTCGGGTGGACCGCGTTCATCCGGATCGAGAACGGCGCCAGCGCCCGCGCGAAGTCGTTGACATAGTGCGCGGCAGCGATTTTCGCGAACGCATATCCCGCGCCCCCGGGGCCGCCGTCGATGCCGGTGGTGTTCATCGTCGACATGAAAGCCGCATTGGAGCCGATCACGACGATCGACGCGCCCGACTCCAGATGTTTCAGGCTGGAGTGCACCAGGTTGAGCACACCACCCAGGTCCACGTCGACGGCGTCGGCGAACGCCTGCGGCGGGAGGCCCGCCGTCAACGGGCAGATGCCGGCGTTAGCGACGACGATGTCGAGATGGCCGAGTTCCGCTACGCCGCGGTCTAGCGCCGCCGAGAGCGCGGCCCGGTCGCGGACGTCGGCGATCTCGGTGTGGACGCGCTGCCCCTCCTTCTCGACCAAACGCGCGGTTTCGTCGAGGTCCTCAGGCCGGGCCAACGGGTACTCGTTGGTCTCGATGTCCTCGCACAGGTCGATCGCGATGATGTCGGCGCCCTCCGCGGCCAGCGTCCGTGCGTGCGAGCGGCCCTGCCCGCGCGCGGCCCCACTGATGACTGCGACCTTGCCGTTCACCCTGCCCATAGCCGATCCCCTCTCCCGCGCTCCACGACGCGACCTGCATTGGCGCTCAAGCCATTCGGTCTGGGATCGGCATCTGCAATCGTCAACGTGGGCGCGGCAGGAGCGCCGACCCGACCCACGACTGGGACCGGATGAGCGTTCGACTCCATCGCATCTCTTCCACGACGCTGCGTCATTGCAGGACAGGCTGACGAAAATCTATACTATCTATTCTACTAAAGATAGGAAAGACACCGAGAAGGTGCTGGCCCGAAGGCTCGCGGAGCATCCTGTAGCCTGCCCTCGAATGCCGTCTGGTAGAGGGGAATCACATGACTTCGGGCGTCGAGCAGTTGGAATTTCAAGCCGAGGCGCGTCAACTGCTGGACTTGATGGTCCACTCGGTCTACTCCGACAAGGACTCTTTCCTGCGGGAGTTGATCTCCAACGCGTCTGACGCGCTGGACAAGCTGCGGATCGAGGCGTTCCGGAACAAGGACCTCGACGTCGACACGTCAGACCTGCACATCGAGATCGACGCCGACACCGCGGCCCGCACCCTGACGGTCCGCGACAACGGCATCGGCATGACCCGCGCCGAAGTAGTCGACCTGATCGGCACCCTGGCGAAGTCCGGGACCGCCGAGTTGCGCCAGCAATTGAAGGACGCGAAGGACGCCGCGGTCTCCGAGGAGCTGATCGGCCAGTTCGGCATCGGCTTCTACTCCACCTTCATGGTGGCCGACAAGGTCGAGCTGCTCACCCACAAGGCCGGCGACAGCGAGGCCATCAAGTGGCAGTCCAGCGGCGATGGCACCTACACGATCGAAGCGGTCGAGAACGCGCCACAAGGAACGTCGGTCACCTTGCACCTCAAGCCGGTGGACGCCGAGGACGCGCTGCACGACTACTCCTCGGAGTGGAAGCTGCGGACGCTGGTGAAGAAGTACTCCGACTTCATCGCCTGGCCCATCCGGATGGAAGTCGAGAAAAGGGCTCACGACGAAGAAGGGACAGCCGGCGAAGAGACCGTGACCACGGAGGTCGAGACGCTCAACTCGGGTAAGGCGCTGTGGGCGCGGCCCAAGGACGAGGTGTCCGACGAGGAGTACAAAGAGTTCTACAAGCACATCGCGCACGCCTGGGACGAGCCACTCGAGGTCATCTCGATGAAGGCCGAGGGCACGTTTGAATACCAAGCGCTGCTGTTCATTCCGACGCGGGCACCGCTCGACCTCTACGAGCCCGAGGCGGCCATCGGCGTGCAGCTGTACGTCAAGCGCGTCTTCATCATGGGCGACTGCGACCAACTGATGCCGCGATACCTGCGGTTCGTCAAGGGCGTCGTCGACGCGCAGGACCTGTCACTGAACGTGTCCCGCGAGATGCTGCAACAAGACCGGCAGATCAATGCGATTCGGCGCCGCCTGACAAAAAAGGTGCTGTCGACGATCAAGGAGCTGCAGTCCGAGCGACCCGACGACTACCGCACCTTCTGGGGCGAATTCGGCAAGGTCCTCAAAGAGGGGCTGATGCGCGACTTCGACAACCAGGAGACGCTGCTCGAGGTCTGTTCGTTCGCCTCGACCCACAGCGAGGACCAACTCACCACGCTCGCCGATTACGTCTCCCGAATGAAAGAGGGCCAGCGGCAGATCTTCTACGCCACCGGTGAATCCCCGCAGCAGATTCTCAACACCCCGCACCTTGAGGCGTTCAAGGCCAAGGGCTACGAGGTGCTGCTGCTGTCCGACACCGTCGACGAGATCTGGCTCGGCTCGGTCACCGAGTTCGACGAGAAGCCGCTGCAATCGATCGCGATGGGCGATGTCGACCTCGACACCGAGGAAGAGAAGTCGGAGCACGAGGCCGAGCGCAAAGAGCAGGAGGAGAATTTCGCCGACCTGCTCGCGTGGCTGACCGAGACGCTCAGCGAGCACGTCAAGGAAGTGCGACTCTCTACCCGTTTGACCGACTCGCCGGCCTGCCTGATCACCGACGCGTTCGGCATCACGCCGTCGCTGGCCCGCATCTACCGGGCGACCGGCCAGGACGTCCCGGTCGGGAAGCGGACGTTGGAGCTCAACCCCACGCACCCGCTGATCGCCGGCCTGCAGCAGGCGCACAAAGACCGCGGCGACGACCCGATGAACGGTGAGACCGCCGAATTGCTCTACGGCGCAGCACTTCTGGCCGAGGGCAACGCGCCCGAGAATCCGGCGCGTTTCGCCGAACTGCTGGCGAACCGGTTGACGAGAACGGTCTAACCGCCGGATTTGCCGTGCTTGACCTGGTTGAACGGCACTCCGCGGTCGGCTGCGAATTCGCGCGGGAAGTTCAGTACCCGCTCGCCGATTACGTTGCGGGCCAACTCGCTGGTGCCCCCGCCGATGCAGACCGTCTGGCGGGACAGGTAGCGCAGCCCGGTCTCCAGACCCTCCCCCTCGGCGCCGACTACGCCGGCAGTTCCGGTGATCGCCAATCCGGCGTCCATCTCCAAAGTGACTGTCTCGGCATGGAATAGCCGCAGCAGCGTTCCCGCCGCCGGTGGCAGTGAGCCGTCGTTCACGCTGCGGAACACGTGCCCGCCGAGTTGGTCGCTGACCGCGCGGTGCACCAGTGCCCGCCCAGCGATCTGCCGCAACCGCTCGTTGTCGGACTGTCCGGCCCTGGCGAGCAGCCGGGTGTAGTTCACCGGTGTCGAGCGGCCGCCCTCGCTGCCGCTGCCGCTGGCGAATTCCGAGCCCATCCCGACCGCACGGCGCTCGTGGTAGAGCTGACGGGAGGCGACCGACCACCCGTCGTTGACCTCGCCGACCACCGCGTCGTCACCGACGTCGACGTTGTCGAGGAATTCTTCGCAGAACTCCGTCGAGCCGTTGAGTTGAGTGATGCGCCGCAACGTGATTCCCGGATGCTTGATCGGGACCAGGAACATCGTCAGGCCGTCGTGCTTGGGCACATCCCAGTCGGTGCGGGCAAGGCACAGGCCGTAGTCGGCGCCAAAAGCACTGGTGCTCCACGTCTTTGCGCCGTTGAGCACCCAGTGATCGCCCACGCGCTCGGCGCGGGTGAGCACTCCCGCGAGATCCGAGCCGCCGCTGGGCTCGGACAGCAGCTGCACCAGAATCTCGTCGCCGCGCAGCGCGGCGCCGATGTGCTGACGCTTCTGCTCCTCGCTTGCGGTGTCCAGCAGCGTCGCACAGCAGATGGTGAAGGTCGGCGTGTTGAGAATCAGCGGCATCTCATAGCTGAGGCTCTCGTCGTTGAACGCCTTCTGATACTCGTAGTCGAGACCGAGTCCACCATAGTCGCGGGGAAAGCAGATCCCGGCGAATCCGCCGTCGTGGAGTCGCTTTTGGAGTTCGCGCGCGCGCAGCCAGCACTGCTCCTCGTCACGGTGGGCCGCCGGTGGATGCGCCGGATCGATCGGTGGCATGTTGTCGGCCAGCCACGCGCGGGCGCGCGCGCGAAATTCGTCGACGGTCTCCGCGTCGGTGGCCCCTGTTTTCTCCGCCTGGCGGGTGCTACTCATCAGGCGGACCTCGGGGTCTGCTGCACCGCCTCCTGCAGCGCGTACACCCGCAGGTTGTGCTCCTCGGGTGTGCCGAACATGGAGCGATACAACGCGGCTCGGCGCAGATACACGTGCAGGTCGTGCTCCCAGGTGACCCCGATACCGCCGTGCATCTGCACGCAGGCCTGGATGATTTCGGTGGCCATCTCGCCGACGTAGGACTTGGCGATGCTGGCCGACAACGACGCATCGGGGGCCCGCGTGGAGATGGCGGCGACCGCCGCACCGGTCGTCGCCCGGCACGCCTCCAGCCACATCTTCATGTCGGCGAAGCGATGCTTGAGCGCCTGGTAGGACGCGAGCGGACGGCCGAAGCTGTGCCGGTCCAACGCCCACGCCACGGTGAAGTCGAAGACGGTCTGCAGAATGCCGACCACCTCTGCGCACTGCAGCACCTGGGCGATCTGGCCCTGACGGTCGATGTCCGGAACGTCGACCGCCGCGCTCTGATCGACTTCTACCCCGTCGAATTGCACCCGCGCGTACTGCTTGACCATGTCGATCGACTGCTGCGGCTCGATGTGCACGCCGGGCGCGTCTGCGGGGACCAGGAACTGGCGCACACCGTCGTCGGTGCGAGCCACCACGAGCAGCACGCCGCTCTGCGCGCCGGCCTCGACGCGGTCCTTGACGCCGTCGATGCGGTAGCCGGAGCCGGTGGCCGTCGCGGTCACCGACGCGTCGTGCGGTGCCCAGCCTTGACCCGGCTCGTACACCGCCCACGACGCGACTGTCTCGCCGGCGACCAACGACTCAATCGTGTCGGCGTGGGCTTGCGGGTCGGCGGAATCCACCAGCGCCGAGAGCACGATGCTGACCGGATACAGCGGCCCCGGCGCCACGGTCTTGCCGAGTTGTTCGGCGACCATGGCCAGGTCGGCAAAGCCATCGCCGGAGACGCTTCCGCCGCCGAGCTCCTCAGGAACCAGCAACGCCGTCCACCCGAGTTCGGCCGCGCGCTGCCACCAGGCCGCCTCGAAGGAGACACCCTCAGAGTGCAGATCGCGGACGCGACTCACCGGAACCTCTTTGACGAGAAATGCTTGGGTGGTGGAGGCGAAGAGTATCTTTTCGGGGGAATCGACGGCAGTCATAGTGTTGGCGAAAACCTTCCTGGCCGTGCGTCCCAGCTGGTGGTCGCTGGTGACCCGATGGTAGCAATGAGCAATACCGTAAGAGATACCGGAGTTCGATCGATA
This sequence comes from uncultured Actinomycetota bacterium, assembly GCA_963822655.1. Classification (GTDB taxonomy): domain Bacteria; phylum Actinomycetota; class Actinomycetes; order Mycobacteriales; family Mycobacteriaceae; genus Mycobacterium. Next base: position 71,553 of record CAWGIJ010000004.1, on the reverse strand, counting down.
ATGACGTTGAGAAGCCGCGGTCCCCATGGCTGACGCGGGTGACGGACCGCCGGATTCCGCCAAGGCGAAGTCGGATGCACTGTCGCTCGCCGAGCAAGCGGAGGCCGAAGCCGCCGAGGCCGAGGCCCTCGCGGCGGCGGCCCGGGCCCGCGCCCGGGCGATCCAGTTGCGACGCGAGGCCGAGCGCGAGGCGCAGGCCGACCCCGCCACCGCCGATGCGGCCGAGGCAGCCGAACCGGCCGACCAGGTCGACGAGGCAGAGGCCGCGGAGACGACCGAACCGACCGGCCGGCGGCTGCGGGTGCCGAACCTGTCGATCACCCTGATCGTTGCCGCGGTGGTCGCCATCGTCGGCCTGCTCGCGGCCAGCGGCTGGATGGCCTATCAGCATCACGACGCCACGAAGAAGCGGCAGCAGGCCGCTGCCTACGTAGCGACCGCCCGACAGGGTGTCGTCAACCTGACCTCGCTGGATTTCAACAAGGCCAAGGAGGACGTCCAGCGCGTGCTCGACATTGCGACCGGCGAATTCAAAGATGACTTCCAAAGGCGCGCTGAGGATTTCGCGTCCGTGGTGAAAGATTCCAAAGCGGTGACCGAGGGAACGGTCACGGCCACCGCGGTCGAGTCGATGACCGACGGCTCCGCGGTCATCCTGGTCCTGTCCAACGAGAATGTCACCAACATCGCGGGCGCGAAGGACCAACCGCGGACGTTCCGGTTCCGGGTGACTGTGGTGCATGACGGCGACGACCTGAAGCTGTCGAAAGTGGAGTTCGTGCTGTGAGCGACGACGAGACCACAGCCGACGTCGAGCCGACCGAAGGCGTCGAGATCGACAAGTCGACTGACATAAAAGAAGATTCGCCGGCGAAGGACACGTCCGACGCCACCAGCACGGGCGAGACGCGGCGCCGGTCGAGCGCCGTCCCGCTCATCCCTGTGGTGCTGGTGCTGGCATTGCTGGCGGCCGGCGCGCTGGCCGGCTGGCTGTTCTTCACGCAGTACCGGCCCGACCAGCAGACCGACCATGCGGTCGCGCAGAGCGTGGTGAACGCGGCACGCGATGGCACGGTGGCCCTGCTGTCGTACAAACCCGAAAGCCTCGACAAGGACTTCGCCGCGGCGAGGTCACACCTCACTGGCGACTTCCTGAACTACTACAACGACTTCACCAAGCAGGTCGTAACGCCGGCCGCCACGACGAAAGGGGTGGCGACCGCCGCGCAGGTGGTGGGCGCGGCGCCGTCCGAGCTGCACCCGGATTCGGCGGTCGTGCTGGTCTTCGTCAATCAGGTCACCACCAGCAAGGAACGACCGGACCCAGCCATGGCGTCGAGCTCCGTCAAGGTGTCGCTGGTCAAGACGAACGGTCAGTGGCTGATCAACAAGTTCGATCCGCTCTAGCTAGACGACGAAAGACCGCCGCAGCGTCCGCGCGTGCAGCGCGCCACTCTCCCTCGAGACCACCCAGTCCGGCACTACCGAGTCGAACCCGTGGAACGTCGCGGCGACGACGTGCAACTCCGTGTGCACAAAAGCGTGCAGCAACCGGTTGGCGTAGTCGATCGCCTCGTCGCGGCAGGGGTCGATCTCGGCGCAACTGATGAACGCCGGCGGCAGCCCCTCCAGATTCGCCCGATGCGCCGGAACGTCGTACGCCGTCGCAGCGCCGTGGCCGAGATAGTGCGCCCACGCCCGGCTCACCGCCGGTCCGTTGAGACCCGGGGTGAGCTGAAATTCCCGGCGCGACGGTGTCGCATCTGAGTCGAGCATCGGCTGGTGCAGCACCTGGGCCAAGATCGTCGGCCCCTCCAGGTCGAACGTGCGCTGGGCCAGGGCGGCGACCAGCGCCGCGCCCGCATCGCGCCCCATCACGACGATCCGGCTGCCGTCGGCATCGAGCGCGGCGGCGTTGTCGACGACATGGCGGAACGCCGCCTCGACATCGTCCAGCGCGGCCGGGCAGGGATGCTCGGGTGCCAGCCGGTAGTCGACCGAGACCACCAGGCAGCCGGCGTCGCGGGCCAACTCCACGCAGTGTCCGTGGTCGGTATCGAGGTTGCCGGTGACGAACCCGCCGCCGTGCGCGTAAATGGCCAGCGGCGCCGCCGACGTGACCGGACCGCGGTACAGACGCAGCCCCAGCTGTCCGCCGGGTCCGGCTATCTTGCTGTCCTCGACCTGAACGCCGGCGGTGTCGACGGCCGCGGCGCGCTCTGCGGCCGACCGGTCGGCCCGCGTGCGCTCCCCCGGCAGCGAATCGGTGTGCAACTCGGCGATGTCGAGGCCGGCCGCCACGTCACGCAGCGCCGGGTCGATGCGGCCGATCCCTTTGGGCCTCTTCGCCTCGACGCGATCGGTCTCAGTCGTCATTCTCGCCCCTCAGCGTAGTTAGGTCACCCTATTTAAACGGGTTGCGAGGGACGCTCTCCGGGCAGTGCCTTGACGGTGGGCGGTAGGCCATACAACGTGGTCGCGTTGCCGCGCATTATTCGCTCGCGCTGCGCCGCCGGAAACCGGTTGATCGCGTAGGTCGGCGCGTCGTAACTCCAGTGCGGATAGTCCGTCGAGAACATCAGGTTGTCGCCCAGATCCATCATCTCTACGTAGTCGCGGAACTGCGTGACGTCCGCATCCTCCAAGGGTTGGGTGGTGAACCGGACGTGCTCGCGGACGTACTCCGACGGCCGGCGCCGGACATGCGGCAGGTCGCCGCGCCGCGCTTCCCAGATCCGGTCCATCCGCGACATCACCGGCATGGCCCAGGTGAAGCCGCCCTCGACGAACACCACCCGGAGATCGGGGTGCCGGTCGAAGGCGCCGTCGAACACCAGGCTCATCAAGTGCGAGACATACAGCAGCGGCCACGACGCGAAGAAGTCGTGCCAATGCGCGGGATTGCCGACCGGAAAGATCGGGATCAACTCGAAGGGCGTCTGACCCATCAGGTGGGTGGCGACCGGCAGACCGTTGGCCGATGCCGCCGCGTACAGCGGATCGAAATGTGGGTTGCCGAAGGGGATTCCACGGGTCTGCGGTGTCATCAACACCTGCGCCATATATGGATGACCCGCCCAGCGCAGAACCTCACGTGCCGCCATGTCGGGTACCTGCGCGCTGACGCTGATCGACCCGCGCCAGCGGCCGTGGGCGTTGTTGCGGTCCAGCCAGACATCGGCGAGCCAGTCGTTGTAGGTCGACTTCAGCACGTGTTCCGCTTGCGGCAACTGCGCATCGCACATCGGCTCGAGGGTGGCGATGCCGACCCCGGCGTCGACGAGCAGTTGCTTGGCGGCGTAGTCGGGATCGGTGCCGGCGAAGCCACCGCCGGGCGGCGCCGCGTCGACGCGCATCGACATCGTTTTGTACGAATCCGGTGTGTCGTAGAAGTGTGGCAGCGGGGTGACGGCGTTGCCGGTCGGCCAGATCTGGTCCACCCATTCGGGCGGCGCATACGACTTGAGCACATCGGTCGAGACCGGCATCGGGTGCACGTCGGTATCGACGATGGCAACCGCGATCTCGTCGCTCTCGGTGTGCGGTTCGACCCGTTCGATGATGGTCATCTGCTACTCCCCTCGGCGGGCGCGTGAAGTCCATACAGTTCGGCGGCGTTCCGCCACAACACCTTGTCGCGCTGGGCGTCGTCCAGTCCGCCGGCGACATCCTCCGGCGACGACATCGACCAGTGCGGGTAGCCCGACCCGTACATCAGCAGATCGGCCTTACCGGAGAAATCCATCCATCGCTGCGTCTGGGCGAGGTCGGTGGGCCCGTCGAGAGACGACGAGCAGAACCGGACGTGGCCGGGCAGGTACTCGCTGGGATAGCGGTCCACCCACGGGGTCTGGTCGCGCATCGACAACCAGAACGTGTCCAGCCGCCACATCAACGGCGTCAGGATGTCGTAGCCACCGTCGGCGAAGACGAACCTGAGGCCGGGGTGCCGGCCGAACGTCCCCTCGACGATGAGCGTCGCCAGGTGGACGAAGTAATTCAACGGCATGAAAGACGCGTAACCGGGATAGGTGCCGGCGTGACCGGCGAAGGTGGGCGCGTAGTCGACGCCGTTACCGCCGTTGATGTGGACGGCCACCGGAAGTCCGTGCGCCGCAGCGGCTTCCCAGATCGGCTCGAACATCGGCTTGCCGTAGGGCTCGCGCGACTGCATCGGGACGCCGACCTGCACCAGCTTGGGATGCGAGGCCAGACGTTCGATCTCGGCCACCGCACCCCGGGGGTCTTCCGGGTTGACCCGGATGGTGCCACGGAAGCGATTCGACGTGTCGGGCTCGAGCCAACGATCCAGCAGCCAGTCGTTGACCGCGGCGCAGATTCGGCTGTTCAGCAGGTAATCGGCGATGTTGCCGCGGGTCAACGGATTCAACACCGCGTAGTCGACACCGGCATCGTCGAACAGGTGCCTGGCCACGGTCTCCCGGTCGGACCCAGGATAGTGCTCGCCGTACAGGTCCTGGCGGTAGTTTCCGCCCGGCGCCTGGTACCACTGCTGCTCGACGTCGGGGATCGAGCGCAGCTTGTGCGCGTCCGGTAGGTAGCGCCGTATTTCGGCGTTATAGCGGAAGTGCGGCTGGACATTCGTGTCGATTATCACGCGGTCAGGTACACCTTCCCGTCGGCGACGTCGACGTCGTAGGTGCGGATCCGCCGCTTCGGGTCGGCGAGGTTCCGCCCGGTCGTCACATCGAATTCCCAGTTGTGCCAAGGGCATCGGACGATCTGCCCATCCTTGACCCGTCGCAGGCCGCCGGGCTCCTCTGGTGCGAACTCGTTGGTGCCGCCGAGGAGGCCCTCGCACAGCGGAGCGCCTTCGTGGGAGCAGTAGTTGACGATCGCGTGCAGCGAACCGGCGACGTTGTACACCCCGACGCCGAACTTGCCGACGTCGACGAGTTTCATCGCGCCCGGCGGCAAATCGTCGAGCGAACACACAAGCCGGCGTTCAGCCACAGTTAATACTGTCCTCGTTACGGTAACCGCCACAAGCCATTGGGCTTCGTTGCTATTTATATTATGATAGCGAGATTCCCAGTCACGAAGGAGCGGCAATGACGCTGCGCACCGAACAGTCCGAAGTTGGGGATCAGCCGATCGTCCTCGACACCACCGGTGAAACCAGCCCCTACCCGTTCTTCGAGTACATGCGCCACACCGATCCGGTGTTCCACGGAACTTTCATGGACATCGAGATGCTGCCGCCGGAGCTGAAGCCGGACGACGAGTATGTGTTGTTCGGCTACGACGGGGTCTTCCAGGCCTTCCGTGACGAGAAGGCCTTCACCTCCGCCGCCTACGACAAGACGATCGGCCTGGTGATGGGCCATACCATCCTGGCGATGGAGGGCAAGGAGCATCACGACCATCGCAGCCTGGTGGCCAAGGCCTTCCGCGCCACAGCGCTGGAGCGATGGGAACCGTCGGTCATCGGGCCGGTCTGCGACCAGCTGGTCGACGAGATCAAGGCCGACGGGCACGCCGACCTGGTGAAGGCGTTGACGTTCGAGTTCCCCACCCGGATCATCTCGGAACTGCTCGGGCTTCCCCGCGAAGACCTCGACATGTTCCGGCGATTGTCGCTCGGCCTCATCTCGATCCAGACCGACATCGAGGCGGGATTGGTCGCGGCGGGCGAATTGCACACCTACTTCTCCGACCAGGTTCAGCAGCGCCGCCGCAAGCCGACCAACGACATCATCGGCGACCTGTGCACCGCGGAGATCGACGGCGAGAAGCTCGACGACGAAGCGATCATCGCCTTCCTGCGGCTGCTGCTGCCCGCCGGGCTGGAAACGACATATCGATCCTCGGGCAACCTGCTTTATCTGCTGCTGACCCATCCCGAGCAGTTGGCGATGGTGCAGCGGGACCGCTCGTTGATTCCGGCCGCCATGGAGGAGGGGCTGCGCGTCGAGACCCCGCTGACCATGGTCATGCGAACCACGACCCGCGACGTCGACATCAGCGGCACGACAATCCCGGCCGGTGCCCAGGTCGACTTGTGCATGGGATCGGCCAATCGAGATGAGAGCCGCTGGCCCGACTCCAACATCTTCGACATTTCGCGGCCACGTCAGGCCCACATCGCGTTCGCCGGCGGTATCCACATGTGTCTCGGAATGCACTTGGCGCGCTTAGAAACTCGAGTGATGCTGGAAAGCCTGCTAGACCGGGTGGAAAACCTCACGCTCGAGCCGGACGAGGAGACCCGCATCGTCGGCGTCACGTTCCGCTCCCCCAACAGCCTGCCCGTGACCTTTACCCCGGTCTCGTGAAAAGCCGCGCCGCGATCCTGCACGATGTCGGCGGCCCTTGGTCTGTCGAGGAATTCGAGCTCGATCCACCGAAGGCCGGCGAGGTCTTGGTGAAGCTGGCCGCTGCCGGGTTGTGCCACTCCGACGACCACATCCTCAAGGGCGACATGTCGGCGCCCAACGAGGTGATGAAGGCAATGGGGCTTCCCTCGATGTTCCCGATGATCGGCGGCCACGAGGGTTCGGGCATCGTGTTGGAGGTCGGCCCCGGCGTCGCCGACTACGCCCCGGGCGACCACGTGGTGATGTCGTTCGTCGCGGCGTGTGGTCAATGCCGTTGGTGCGCAAGCGGAGCCGAGTACATCTGCGACGCAGGCATCGGCACCATGATCCCGGGCATGCCCACCGACGGGACCTTCCGCCACCACACCTCGGACGGCGGAGACCTGGGACACCTGGCCAAGGTCGGGACCTTCGCCGAACACACTGTCGCATCGACCAATTCGCTGGTGAAGATCGAGCCGCATCTACCACTGGCGCCGATCGCGCTGTTGTCCTGCGCGATCCCCACCGGCTACGGCTCGGTCTCGAACCGCTCCAACATGCGCGCCGGGGACACCGTCGTGGTGATCGGCGTCGGCGGCATCGGCACAGCGGCGATCCAGAGTGCCCGGATCAACGGCGCCGCGCAGATCATTGCCGTCGATCCCGTTGAGTTCAAACAGAAGTCGGCGCTGCGATTTGGCGCGACGCACACCGCGTCCTCCGCCGAAGAGGCGATGGACCTGGTTCGGGGTCTGACCTACGGGGTGATGGCCGACGCCGTAGTGGTCTCGCCGTCGTTGATGAGCCGCGAGGACGTCCGCGACGGCGTTGCCCTGACGCGCAAGGGCGGCACATGCGTGCTCACCGGGATGACGTCGCAGTTGACCCAGTCGGTGAAGATCAACTTGCAGGACTTCATCCTGATGAACAAGACGCTGGCCGGCACCATCTTCGGCTCGTGCAACATGAAATCCGACATCGCCCAGCTGGCCAAGCTCTATCAGAGCGGGCAACTGATGCTCGACGAGATGATCACCCGGCGTTACCGTCTCGACGACATCAACGACGCTTACGCCGATTTGCTCAACGGCGAAATCATCCGCGGCATCATCGATTTCGGAGCCGAATAGCCTGCGCTCGCCGGCCCTCGTTCTCGTACACGGCGGTGAACACTCGGCGGATTGCTGGGACCTCACCGTCGAGGAATTGCGCCGTCTGGCACCGGAGTTACCGGTGCTGGCCGTCGACATGCCCGGCCACGGCGCGACACCCGGAGATCTGACCACAGTCACCATCGCCGACTGTGTGCGCTCGGCGATCGAACAGATCGAGAACGCCGGGCTCGACGAGGTCGTTATTGTTGGTCATTCGCTTGCGGGCCTGACGGTGCCTGGAATTGTTGGGGCGTTGGGTCGCTCGCGGGTCCGCGAGATGATCCTGGCGGCGGCCTGCCTTCCCGTGCAGGGCACGGCGATCGTCGACACCCTCGTCGGCCCGCTGGCCTGGTATGTGCGACGGGCCGTCCGGCTACGCAAACCGCCCTCGACGATGCCGAATGTGCTGAGCGCCTTGATCTTTTGTAACGGCATGACCCGTGCGCAGCGCCGCTTCACGTTGTCGCGGATTCACAACGAGGCCACGACGATCATTGCCGAGTCAGTCGATCGCAGTGACCTGCCTGACGATGTTCCACGGACCTGGATCCTGACCCTGCGTGATCACGCGCTCTTTCGGCGCACACAGTTGCGCAGCATCGCCGCGTTGGGCGGCGTACAGACGCTGATCCCGATCGACACCTGCCACGACCTCATGATCAGCGAGCCCCTGCTGCTGGCCGAGATCTTGCTCGATCGCTGTAACGCATCCCAAACCACTTGTGTCACTTGAGTTTCACGCTGTAAAACTTGTCGGATCCCGTCGTTATTATTCGAACATGCGTTCTAGTAGCCGGGAAGAGATCGTCGAGGTCCTCGACGCGCTGCGGGCTGCTCACAAACGAGCGCGAGATCTGACCTTCGATGTGTTGACTACGCCCGAACGGCTGGCCGTGCTGGAAAGCTTTGAGCAACTGCGGCGCGTGCTGTCTGCCGTGGAGCATCCACTGATCAACCAGCTCGCCGCACAGGCTGATGCGACCGAGTTGGGTGGCAAGCTGGCCCCGGCGTTGGCGAACAGGTTGCGGATCAGCCGCGCCGAAGCCTCTCGGCGGATTCATGAGGCCGCTGATCTGGGTGAGCGGCGGGCGTTGAACGGTGAGCCGTTGCCGCCGGTGCTGTCCGCGACGGCCGAAGCCCAGCGCAATGGCGAGCTCGGCGCCGGCCATGTCGCGGTGATCCGCAGCTTCTTCCACCGACTCCCGGACTTTGTCGATGTGGAGACCCGCGCCAAGGCCGAGGCACAGTTGGCCCGATTAAGCCTTGAGCACCGCCCCGATGAGTTGGCCAAGCTGGCCGATAAGCTCACCGACTGCCTCAACCCCGACGGTGACTTCAGCGACGTCGACCGCGCCAAGCGGCGCGGCCTGACCATCGGCCGCCAACACATCGACGGCATGTCGCCGGTCAATGGATGGCTCACCCCCGAAGCCCGTGCCACGTGGGATGCGGTGCTGGCGAAGTTGGCCGCACCCGGGATGTGCAACCCCGCCGACGACGAACCCTGCATCAAAGGCACCCCGTCACAAGCCGCCATCCAGGGCGACAGCCGCAGCCTCGGGCAGCGCAACCACGACGCCCTGCTGGCTGCGACCCGCGCGCTACTGGCCTCCGGCGACCTCGGCCAACACAATGGCCTGCCCGCCAGCATCATCGTCACCACCACGCTGCAGGAGTTGGAGAAGGGCCACGGCCGCGGCCTCACCGGCGGCGGGACGTTATTGCCGATGTCGGATGTGATCCGGCTCGGCTCACACGCCCACCACTACCTGGCCATCTTCGACAACGGCAAAGCGTTGGCGCTCTATCACACCAAGCGCCTCGCCTCACCGGCCCAGCGAATCGTCCTGTACGCGAAGGATCGCGGGTGCACGTTCCCCGGCTGCACCGTGCCCGGCTACCTCTGCGAGGTCCACCACTGCAACCCCTACAGACACCACCCCGTCACCGACGTCAACCAGCTCACCTTCGGCTGCGGCCCCAACCACGATCAAGCCGAACAAGGCTGGACCACCCGCAAAAACGCCCACAACGACACCGAATGGATCCCCCCACCACACCTCGACCGAGGCCAACCGCGCGTCAACACCTACCACCACCCCGAGAAGCTATTGGGCGGCGGTGACGATGACGACGAGGCGTCCTAGCGCAGCGAGTAGCGGACCGGCAGATGCTTGAGCCCGCCGACAAAGGTGGTCGCGACATGCTCCGGATCGCCGGTCAGCTCAATCGATTTCAGCCGCGGCACCAGCTCGGAGAAGAAGCTGCTGACCTCCATGCGGGCCAGCGCCGCGCCGAGGCAGAAGTGCACACCGTAGCCGAAGGCCAGGTGCTTGTTGGGGTCGCGCCCGACGTCGAAGCGGGCCGGATCGGCGAAGACCTCCTCGTCGCGATTGCCCGATACGTAGGACAGCAGCAGCGACTCCCCGGCCGCGATCGGGACGCCGCGCACGGTGGTGTCCTCGGCGGCGGTCCGCATGAATTCCTTGACCGGAGTGGTCCATCGGATCATCTCCTCGGTGGCCAGCGGCATCAGGTCGAGGTTGTCGCGCAGCCGTTGCAACTGGTCGGGGCTTTCGATCAGAGCGTGCAGGCCGCCGGAGATGGTCGCGCTCGTGGTGTCGTGGCCGGCGGTCGCGACAATCAGGTAGTAGGACACCGTCTCGATGTCCGACAGCGGCTCGCCGTCGATGCGCGCGTTGGCGATCGCGGACGCTAGATCCTCGGTCGGGTGCTGGCGCCGCGACGTGGTGACGCCGTTGAAGTAGCCGAACATGTCCAACAGCGCCGGTAGCTGATCCTCGTTGCTACTGCCACGCTTGAATTCGCTGTCGTCGCTACCGAACAGCTCCTGGGTGAGCTTGAGCATCCGGGTGAAGTCGGACTCCGGAATCCCCAGCAGCGACATGATCACGTAGAGCGGGTAATTCACCGCGACCTCTTGCACGAAATCGCACTCGGGCCCGACCTCCAACATCTTGTCGACGTAGTTCTTCGCCAACTCGTCGACGCGAATTTTCAACGCCCGCATCGCCTTCGGCCGGAACCAGTCGGCACCGATCGCACGCACCACCCGGTGCTGTGGGTCGTCCAGATGGATCAGCGTTTTCACGCCGGCCGCAGCCTGCAACTCGTCGCCCTCGGTAGTCGTCAGCACGGGGCGCGGCCAGTTGGTGAACAGCGCGTTGTTGCGTTCGATGTCCATGATGTCGGCATGCTTGGTGATCGCCCAGAACGGCCGATAGTTCGGCACGTCGACCAAGGAGACCGGAGCGTTGGCCCGCAGATGCGTCAGAGCCGCATGCAACGCCGTCTCGTCGGTGTAGGCCTGCGGATCGGCGAACACCTTCGCCGCCTCGTCCATCGTCGGTGTGCTCATCGGCAACTCCTCACTGGCGCAACTCATTCAGCACCGCCACGACGGTGTCCGAAGACAGGGTGCGGGGAAACGCCGGCATCACCCGGTCGATGACGCCGTCGCACCGGTCTTTCAATGCGGCCGTCAGCTTGTCGATGGTCGCGACAACGGCAAAGGCTTCGAGTATCTCGTCGTCGATCAGCGTCGCCATCGCGTCCCACTCGCCCTGCAGCGACAGCCGGTGCAGTTCGTCGGCGACATCACCCCAGCCATGCAGCGCAAGGACTTTGCGGTAGGCCGGGGTCGATCCGTAGAAGGCGACCTGCTTGCGGACGCCAGCCGAAGCCTCGCCGAGCTCGTCCTCGTCGCCACCCGTCACCACGAAGACCGGGCAGGCGACCTGAAAGTCGCCGCGGTCCCGGCCGGCTCGCCCCAACCCGCGCTCCACCGCGGGCAGCGTCACCTCGTGTAGATACCGCCGCGTCGTGAAGGCGTGGGCCAGCAGGCCGTCGGCAACCTCGCCGCACATGTCGGTCATCGCCTCGCCAACCGCGGCGATGAAGATCTTCGGGGCCGAAAACGGTTGCGGCTCAGGCGTGAACATCGGTGTCATCAGCTTGTGGGTGTAGAACTCGCCCTCGAAACGCAGCTTGGTGCCGTCGTTCCAGGCCGACCAGATCGCATGCAGCGCAAGCACGAACTCTCGCATCCGGGCGACCGGCCGGCTCCACGGCATGCTGAACCGCTTCTCGATATGCGGCTTGATCTGGGTTCCGAGTCCCAGCATGAACCGGCCCTGCGAGTAGGTCTGCAGATCCCAGCCGACGTTGGCGACGGTCATCGGATTGCGCGCGAACGCGACTGCGATGCTGGTGCCCAGTTCCAAGCGTGACGTGTGCTCGGCGGCCAGCAGCAGCGGGAAGAACGGGTCGTGGTTGATCTCGCCGGTCCAGCAGGCGTCGTAGCCCTGTCGCTCGAGTTCTCCGGCCAGGCCCGGCACCCGCGCGAGGTCCGTGAAGATTCCGCCGTCGACTTTCAGGCGGGCAGCGCGCGTCATACTCGTGAAGCTACAGTAAGCAATTCGGTAGGGTCAATGAAGCGGACCGGCGCGGGGGAAAAGCGCTGCGGCACGGTCACTTCGACAGACCGAGCCCGGCGTTGTCCCACGTCAAAATCCGGCCCTCGGGCATGAAACGCAGAAATGCCTGCTGGGCGCCGGGCCCGGGCGACCTTCTTGGTGCTGGACGGGTCATCAGCAGGACCGTGCGATCCTCGACCGCGAACCACACCGGAGGGCGATCGGAATGCCGTCACGCCGCAGCGTGGGGAGCGTTCCGGTGTGCGCCGATTCCACGGCCTTGCACACCTCATCCTCCGTCAGCCGGGTGCCCATCGCGCCGCCTCTCGCCGTCCGCCTCTCGCAGACGCTACAGTAAGCACTTCGGTAGATGGCCGCCAACGACAAGGGACGTGCCGATGACGAAACCCCCCGACTGGGCGGAGACACTCGACGACCTCGCCCGTCGCCGCGAGCAGACGTTGGCGATGGGCGGGCCCGAACGACTCGCCAAGCACCGTGACAAAGGCAAACTCGACGCGCGAGCACGCGTCGAGTATCTCCTCGACCCGAACTCGTTTCGCGAAATCGGCACGCTGGTCGGTGGCGAGGTCGCGGCCGACGGCATCATCGTCGGGTCCGGCCTGATCAACGGATCGCCCGTGATGCTCGGCGCCGAGGACTTCACCACGCTGGCCGGCAGCATCGGCCCCGGCGGAAACTCCAAGCGTTACCGCATCGCGGAGTTGGCCCTGCGAGACAAGATTCCACTGGTGATGCTCCTCGAAGGCGCCGGCTTTCGGCCCGGCGGCGGGCACTACGGACGCTCCCCAACCGATCTGCTCGCGCAGGCGCGGTGCTCGGGCAAGGTGCCGACCGTCGGCGCCGTGCTGGGCCCATCCGCGGGGCACGGTGCGCTGGTGGCTCCCGTCTGCGACTTCCGCATCATGAGTGAACAGGGCGCGATCTTCACGGCTGGCCCGCCCGTCGTGAAAGAATCCACCGGAGAAGACATCTCGAAAGAAGACCTCGGCGGCCCGAGCGTCGCGCTACCCAGCGGGGTGATCCACAACGTCGCCGACGACGACGAAGCGGTCCTCGACGACATCCGCCGTTACCTGTCCTACTTCCCGTCCAGCGCATGGTCATATCCGCCGTCGCGCACCGAGGACGCAGCAACGAAGCCGCGCCAACTGCCGGAGTTGACCGAGATCGTGTCGCGGGACAACCGCCGCGTCTACGACATGCGCGCCGTCCTCGACGTGGTCTTCGACAGCCCGGACTGGTTCGAGGTGCAACCGCGGTTCGGCAGGGCGATCATCTGTGCGCTGGCCCATCTCGGCGGGCATCCGGTCGCGGTGGTGGCTAATCAGCCAAAGGTGTTGGCGGGCTCCATCGATGCCGACGCCGCGGACAAGGCGGCGCACTTCATCCTGGTTGCGGACTCGTTCCATCTGCCCATCGTGTTCCTCGCCGACAACCCCGGCATGCTGCCCGGAAGTCGCTCGGAGCGCAGCGGTGTGTTGCGGGCGGGCGCGCGGATGTTCGCCGCTCAGACCGCCGCGACCACCGTGAAACTTCATGTCACGCTGCGCAAGGCGTACGGGTTCGGGTCAATGGTCATGTCGCTGTTGAGCTTTGACAGCCAGGGCGCGACGTTCGCCTACCCCGGCGCGACGATGGGGGCGATGAGCGCAGCGGCGCTGAGCAAGGCCTCACACGCCGGCGAGGATCTCACGGCCAAGCTGCGCGACGCGGAGCTGCAGGCGTCGTTCCGCTCGGCGGAGTCGATGGGATTCGACGAACTGATCGACCCTCGGGAGACCCGCGATGCGTTGATGGCGGCGCTGCGACGTGGGTTGTCCAGCCGTCAGGCCGCCGCCGAACCGGTCAGCCGGACCGTCATCATGCCGTGAAACTGACTCAGTAGACGTAGTTTTCGCCGCTCGCCCGCACGGTCACGTCGCTGATGCTGATCCCCCACGGCTGGTCGATCACGTGGATCACGGAGTCGGTCAGATCGTCCGGGGTGATGAGCCAGTAGCCGATCGAATCCACGTCCAGCTGCTCGGGACGAAGCGCACCGGTCATCATGTTGCCCAGGTTCTCGGCGAACTGGCCGCCCTTCTGCCCGGTGATGCCGATGACTGCCTCGTCATTGATCACGCCGCCTGCCAGATGAGTGCCGAGCACACCGGTGGGACGGATGGTGGTCACCTTAATCTTGCCTTGCGCCTCCACCCGCAACGAATTCGACAGCGCGTCGACGGCCGCTTTGGTCGCGCTGTACACACCGGAGCCTTCGGTCCCGGCTCCGCCATAGATCGACGAGATGTTGACAACCTGTCCGCGGCCCTGCTCGATCATTGTGTCGTAGACGGCGGCGATACCGTTGACGACGCCCTTGATGTTGATGTCAATTGCCTTGTGCCACTTCTCCCAGGCGCGGTCATGGTCGGCGAAGAACGCCAGCGGCATCACGCCGGCGTTGTTCACGATCACGTCGATGCGGCCGTAGGTGTCGACGGCGTGCGCGGCGGCGGCGCGCATCTGAGCCATGTCGGCGACATCGGCCACCTGGGTGGTGCCGTCGTGGCCAGCGGACCGAATACCCTCGAAGACCTCATTCAGGGCGTCGACGCTGACATCCACGCCGACCACCTTTGCGCCACCGGCTGCGCACTTCTCCGAGATCAACTTGCCGAAACCACTCGCGGCGCCCGTGACGATGATGACCTTGTCCTGCAGATACGACGACATAGGTCATTCCTACCCGGTGGCCCGGTACGCCCCGACGATCGGCTCCAGTTCGTCGGGGGTCGCGCCGTGCATGATCACCGCGTCGGCGCCGTAGTCGAACTCCTTGCGGATGCGGTCGACGCACCGCTGCGCCGACCCGGTGGCCGACGGCTCCAACCATTCGTCGGGAATCAGGGTCGCGATGTGCTCGATCTGCTCGGCGGTGGCCTTGTGGTCGATACCGCCGGCGATCGACGTCACCACCGAGTCGGCCCGAAACCGTTCCAGGACAGCCGGATCCCAGTCGTTCGTCCGCACCAACAGGTCGCCGTAGCCTTGCAGGTAAGTGGCCAGGCGTGCGACGGTCTTCTTCAGCCGCAACTCCTCTGGCAGGTGGTCGCCGACCGTGGCGAAGCACGACCACACCCGCACGCTGTCCGGATCGCGCCCGGCCTTCTCCGCGGCGTCCTTGACGGTTTTCACGGAACGCTGCAACGTCTCCGGGGTGAAGTAGGTGTGCAAAATGACGTCGTCGAAGACCCGGCCGCCCAACGCCAGCGTGTTCGGGCCGAACGCGACCAATGCAAGCCGGATGTCCTCGCGGAAGTCGGGATCGAGAAACAGGATGTTGTACTTGCCCATCGGGCCGTCGTGGTTGAAGATCACCTCGCCGTGCCAGAGTCGGCGCATGACCTGGGCCCAGTCCTCCATCTGTGCGGTCGTCACCGCCGGGATGCCGAATGCCCCGTAAATGGCCGCGATGCCGCGGCCCACGCCGAGGGTGAAGCGGCCACCGGACAGGCGGTGCATGGTGGTGGCCCACGATCCGGTGATCAGCGGGTGGCGAGTGTTGTGATTGGTTGCGGCCGTGGCGATCTGCATCCGAGTGGTTACCGCGCACGCAGCGCCGACCAGGGAAGACGCTTCCTTGACATTCCAGCGTTCAGAAATGAATGCCGTGCCAAAGCCCAGGTCCTCACCGCGGCGGGCCTCGTCCATCAGCGTCGCCGGGCCTTCACCACCTGCCCCGGCCAGCAGGTAGTAGCCCAATTCGTCGAGTGGTTTCATCAACTCCACACTCCTTGCTCGTAGCCGCAGTTCCACACCTCGGTGATCTTGCCCTCGACGACGCGGAAGATTTCCATGCTGCCGACCTCAATGTTGGTGCCGTCCTTGAGCGTCATCGGAGACTGATAGACGATGGCGACGTGTTCGCCATCGTCACCGGCCACCACCAGGTTCAGGTCAAATCTGATGGCCTCGAACATGGCCCAGTGGTCGATAATGCGGTTGACTGCCTCCTCGTGCGTAAGCAGCGTCGCATCACCCACCTCGTGCCGAGTGACCGTGTCGCCAATCAACTCTTCGGCGAGCTCGAAGTCGCGTTTGTTCCACACCACGAGGTTGTAGAGCTCGACCACTTCGCGGGCCGTGTGGGTCGGAGGGTTCATTCGAAGACCTCGGTCGCGTTGACGTCATCGATTGTGGCGACGGCCCGCTCAGTGAGCTTCAGACACAGCGCGCGCGATCGCTCCGGCAGCGCGTCCCAGCCGACAAGCGTGATCACGGGTAGCAGCATGAGGTAGGCGACCGCAAAGCGGTAGTGGCGCCATGCCTCGTCGAACGAATAGTCGGCGACGCCGCGTTCGGCGAGTCGAGCGAGGTACTCGCGCAGCAGTTCCGCGTCATGGCCGCGGCGCACTTCGGTCGGCAATCCTTGGCTGATCAGGTAACCGATGTCGGTCACGCCCGCGCCCCTCGACACGAATTGGAAATCGACGATTTTGAGCGCGTCCCCGTCGAAGAACATGTTGTCGGCCCTGATGTCGCCGTGCAACAGCATTGGGCGCATCGCCAACGCTGCCAATGCCTGCGGAGCGAATTCGACGAACCGCTCGGCGTAATCGGCTACCGCGGTCGGAATCGGCACAGTGGCATGGTTGCGGTACACGGGCCAGCCCAACTCGAAGGCGGGTAGCAAGATTTCACGAGCGATCGGCGCGTCTAGGCTCGGAAACTCTTCGAGCGCGCCGACGCCGGCGGCGGTGACCGACCAAGCGTGCATACCAGCCAGCTGTTCGATGCACAGCCGAGCCCGATGCATCGACAGTCCCGCCAGATGGTCGGCATTCTCCCAGTCCTGAAGATCTTCGAGGACCAGCACGAAATCCGCTGAGTCCTGCACCATTCCAGCGGCATATGCCTGCGGCGTCGCTATCGGCGCGCGGCCCGCAATGTGCCGGTAGAAGGACAACTCCCGCCGGTAACCACCCAGCAAGTCCATGGCCCAGCGAGCCTCCGATTGGGCAGGCAGCTTGACGATCACAGTCGACGGCACATCGCCGTCACCGGTCAGATGGAGCCGGTACAAAAGCGACGAGAATCCGGTGTCCTGCGCGATCCGTTCGACGCGAAACGACCTGACAGTCAACGCTTTCGACGCGGTGCAGCCTGCCTGCAACACCTCGCTGAGCCACGCGGCCGTGACCGCGTCGATCGCGCCCGGCACGCGCACTTCGGCCAGTGTCACCATCCAACTCCTGAGAAAGATATTTGACGATGAACAACTAACTTAGCCGTAGACCGATTAAAGTGCAACCATGCCGTCCCCTACCCGCGGGCTCACCCAACCCGAGCGCGTGGAGTTGTCGAGCCGCCGCCTGCTGCACGCGGCGGCTGAACTGATCGTGGAGAAAGGTTGGGAAGCAACCACGGCCGCAGAAATCGGCCGTCGCGCAGGTTACAGCCGAGCCATGGTGCACGCCCGGTACGGAAGCAAGGACGCGATCCTCGAGGCCTTCCTCGCCGAGTATGTAAAGCGCCTGAACCCCGATCCCGACCCCAGCAGCAGCGGTATGGACCAGCTACTGGCGCATTTCGACCGGATCCAGGAAATCCATGCCGAGGACCGTGAACTGCTGCGGGCGATGTTCGTCGCCACTTTCGAAGCCGCGAAGACGACGTCGCCCTTGCGTGATCGGGTTCAGACGCAACTCTTAAGCGGCGCAATCAAAGTCGAGGCAGGACTGCGCAACGGCATCGAGGACGGGTCGGTCCGGCCCGAAGTCGACATCGATACCGCGGTC
This sequence comes from uncultured Actinomycetota bacterium, assembly GCA_963822655.1. Taxonomy (GTDB): domain Bacteria; phylum Actinomycetota; class Actinomycetes; order Mycobacteriales; family Mycobacteriaceae; genus Mycobacterium. The sequence goes on along the minus strand of CAWGIJ010000004.1, from coordinate 53,839 downwards.
CAAGACATCACCGCGGCGGTGTTCGGCATCGCGTTTCAGTGGGTAGCCGTGCCGCAAGCTCACGACCTCGACGCCGAGCTGACGTCCGTTCGTTCGCGGATCATTCGCCAGTATGGATTTACAGCTGCTCAGTAACTCCTCGCAGGAATCGCTCTGTCACCCCAAAAACTCTGCGGGAGAACACATGGCCGACGTGGCTGCCGTCATACCAGTACAGCTGTCCGCCCCAGCGCTGCTGCAGCAAGTCCGTGGGTTCACGCATCGCCATCCGGTCGTGCCACGCACCGACGATCAGCCGGCGTTGCGGTGGCGGTGCCGGATCGACGGCCAGCGGATCGATGACCGACGTCAGCTTCGCCACCACCGGCGAGCCCAGCAGTTCCCGGAACTCGTCCCGTGACGAGCCCCAGCGGCCGAGGTGCTGGGCGATCATCGCGTTGAGCCCGAGGATCGGCGTGTACAACCCGACCGCGTCGATGTTTCGTTCGAGGTGCGACACCAGGGCAGCCACTGGGGTGCCCATCGAAATTCCCGCCACCACAACCGCACTGGCCTGCGGTCGCGCCCACTGGACGACGGCGCGGATCTCCGAGACCGCGCGCATCATGCCCGCGACGTTGCCCAGCGGATCCATGTCCGGATAGGCCGGCCATTCCTGTCGCCGGCAGCCGTGGCCGGGCTGCACCGGCATCGCGACGTTGAACCCCAATTGATGGTGGATGCGTCCGACTCGGGTCAAGAGCAGATCCTCGACGCCGCCCTGCCCCGCGCCGTGCACCCAGATGAGCCACGGCCTGGGGCCGTCGGTATGCCGGCACACATGCACGACCGCGTTGACCGGGCCGCCGAGAAGCTCGTTCGCCAACGTCGGTGGTAGGGCGGGGTCGTGTTCGAAAGTCAGCCGCTCGTAAGCCAATCCGGCGATGCGCCGTCGTTCACTGTTCTTTACCCGTAGCGGTTCCGGGTCGGAGTGCGCGCCATCGATGCCCAGCGACGACAACTCCTCGGCCGCCGCCATGCACGCCTCGGGCGAGCGGATTCCCTTCGGCGCCCCGCCGATGAGCGAAAAGCCTGACAGCACAAGCTCGTCGAGCATCACCTCGCCGAACTGGCGCACGCCTCGCGGTGACAGTGGATTCCAGCCGGTCGATTCACGAAGACCGGCAACCGTTCGCGGCAGTATCAGCCCTAATTCGCGGGCTGCGGTGAGGCCAATCGGCATTGCGCGCACCTATGCCAGCGTGAAGCCGGTATATCCGGCGGCCGCGATCTCGTCGCAGCGGCGCCGGTATTCGGGGATTCCGCCGGTGTAACCCATGTACATCCGTTTCTTGCCGGGCACGTTTCCACCGTTGTACCAGGAGTTGCAGGACGGGTGGACCAGAACGGTAGGCGCGACCAGCGAGGTGGCGTGGTCGATCCAGTCCCGTTGAGCCGACGGCGTAGCCTCGATCGTACGAATACCGTTGGCGCGCAGATGCGCAATGCAGTCGCCGATCCACTCCACATGCTGTTCGAGCGCCGCGACGAAGTTGGAGGCGGCGCTGGGGCTGCCCGGGCCCTGGATGGTGAACAGGTTCGGGAAATCGGCGACCGCGAGTCCGAGGTACGACAGCGGCCCCTCGTTCGCCCAGAACGCGGCTAACGACGCGCCGTCGCGGCCGCGGACGTCGATGCGGCTCAGCGCGCCGGTCATCGCGTCGAATCCGGTGGCGTACACGATCGCATCGAGTTCGTACGACGCGTCCTCGGTGCGGATGCCTGTCGCCGTCACCTCGCGGATCGGCGCACGGCGCAGGTCCACCAGCCTCACGTTGTCGCGGTTGAACGTCTCGTAGTAGCCCTGGTCGATGATCGGCCGCTTGCAGGCGAACGGGTAGTCGGGCACCAGGGACGCCGCGGTCTGCGGGTCCGTCACGATGCGGGCCACCGCCTCGCCATACAGCACCGCGGCCATCCGGTTGGCCTCGATGTCGAAGAAGATGTCGCCCCAGTTCAGGGCGCCCATCACGCCGTGCTCGTCGATGGCCCGCAGTTGGTCGTCGCGCGACGCCGATTTCAACGGTGGCCTGGTCAGCATCTCGAGCAGCACCGAGAACGCACTCAACCGGGCGGCCCCGATCGGGTGCGCCCGTTGCGCGGCGCGGATGTCGTCGTAGCGGGCCTTCATGTCGTCCAGCTCGCCTGGCTCGAACCGACGCACCGTCCAGGGCAGCGTGTAGGCCGGCGAGCGCTGAAACACCAATAGCTGCTGCGCTTCTCGTGCGACGATCGGGATGAGTTGCACGCCGGTCGAGCCGGTGCCGATTACACCGACCCGCTTGCCGGCGAAGTCGACACCGCGCTCCGGCCACTGCGCGGTGAACAACGTCGTGCCGGCGAAGTCGTCCATCCCGGGGATGTCGGGTGTCAGTGGCACCGACAGAATGCCGGAGGCCGCGACGACAAACGGAGCGACGAACGACTCGCCCGCCCGAGTCCGCACCACCCACTCGGCGGCCTGCTCGTCGAATGTCATCGCAACGACCTCGGTGCCGAATTGGATGTCGCGACGAAGGTCGAGGCGGTCGGCGACGAAATTCAGGTACGCCTCCACCTCGGGCTGCGCCGGCATCGTTTCGGTCCAGACCCACTCCTGCTGGATCTCCTCGGAGAAGCTGTAGGAGTACTCGATGCTCTCGATGTCGCAGCGCGCACCGGGGTAACGGTTGTACAGCCAAGTCCCGCCGACGTTTTCGGCCATCTCCAGCACCAGAACCCGGAGACCGAGTTGGCGCAGCCGATGCAGCGTGTAAAGCCCGGAGAATCCGGCGCCGATCACCAGCGCATCGAAGCGTGGAGACGGATCAGGCATTGTCCCCGCTGATCTGCTGGATCGTCCGCGTCAGGTGCAGCGTCTTGATGCGCCAAGCGCCGTCGACTTTTTCGTAGGTCTCGTGGTAGTGGCCGGCACCGTGCAGCTCGTTGCCGTTGGCGAAGATGATCCAGTCCTCCATGGCCCAGATGCCGGTGGCCGTCTCGGCCGAGGTGAGGGCGATCTCCGGGGTGTGGCAGTGGTGCATGGTCTGCGCACCCTCGAGGCTGCCCAGCACCATCGGGACGAAGTTGTCGACACCTTCGACCGGTGGAGCCGTCATCGGGTCGGCGCCGCCGGTCGACACGGCCATGTCGAGTAGGACCTCGACGTCGTCGGTGAACACGCTGCGCCATCCGCCGGCGTCCTTGGCGTCCAGAAAGCGGCAGTACCGGGCCTTCAACTGTCGGATCGCTTCGAGATCGTCAGACACTTCGCCACGCCTCCTTGACCTGAAAGTACTACTGTAACGTCCTTAGTATCACAACGACGAGGCCAGGAGGCGCCGGCGTGAAAGTTCCGTTCACCTGGAAAGTCACCGGCTGGTTCATGGTCGGCTGGTCGCCGGAATTCCCGATCGGTGAGACGCGTCCACTGCATTACTTCGGCGAGGATCAGGTCGCCTACCGCGACGAGCAGGGCGAGCTGCACGTGATGGAAGCGCACTGCAAACACCTCGGCGCCCACATCGGCCACGGCGGCACGGTCGTCGGCGACTGTGTCCAGTGCCCATTCCACGGCTGGCGTTGGGGACCGGACGGCACCAACCGGCACATCCCCTACCAGCCGGACCGGCCGAACAAGGTGCTGCGATTGCGGGTGTATCCCGTCCGTGAGCAACACGACTGCGTGTTCATCTGGCATCAGCCGGAAGGCAAAGAGCCGCAATGGGAAATGCCGGACATCTTCGACAAGTTCCCGCAGTTCGAGACCGATCCGGCCGCGTATTACCGTGCGTACCCGGAGTTCTCCCGACGGGCCGAACGCGAGCCGGTACACCCGCAGACCGTGGCCGAGAATGCCCCTGACAGTGCACATTTCGAGTACGTGCACCGTGCCACCGTGACGCCGCGGGTGCTGGACTGGAAGATCGTCGACCACGAATGGCAATTCGTCGCGGGTTGGCCGGACGCCGGGAGCGACGATTCCGAGGATCTCGCCCTGCGTTTCCACAGCGACCTGTTCGGCCTCGGCGGCGCGATCAGCGTGTTCGAGGGTGCCCAGAACCATCGGCTGATCTTCACCTGCACACCGGTCGACGACGAGTGCTCGGACCTGTTCTATTCGATCTGGTGGCCGCGCCTGCCCGGCGACACGTCCGACGTCCCGGCGGGCAAGCTGCGCGACACCATCGAAAAGCACTTCCTGTCAACGGTCTTCGACGATCTGCAGATCTGGCGTTACCAGAAGTACGTGGAGAATCCCGCGCTGTCCCGAGAGGACGCGAAAGGCTATATGGCACTGCGTAAGTGGGCGAAACAGTTCTACGAAGTGCCGGTATGACGAGCCTGGCGGAACTCGTGGCACCCGCCCACACCGCCATCGTGACCCAGGAGTGCCAGGGTGCCGTCATCGGCCCGGACGCCGGTTTGCGGCAACTGGCCGACGAGGCGCGCCGCGTCGCACTGCCCAACATCGTCCGACTGCTGCCGGCGGCGCGGGTCGCCGGTGTGCGGGTGGTGCACTGCACCGTGCAGCGACGGCCCGATGGCCTCGGCTCCAACCACAACGCCAAGATCTTCCACATCGGACGCGGCGAGGTGAACATCCTCCCGGGCACGCCCGGAGCCGCCGTGATGCCCGAATTGGGGCCCGGGCCAACCGATCTCGTGCTCAGCAGATGGCACGGCATCGGCCCGATGGGCGGGACGGACCTCGACGCCGTACTGCGCAACCTCGGCGTGTCGACGATCGTGGTGGTTGGGGTGTCGCTGAACCTCGCGATCCCCAACGTCGTGATGGACGCGGTCAACGCCGCCTACCGCGTGGTCGTGCCACGGGACGCCGTCGCCGGAATTCCCGCCGAGTACGGCGATGCGATCATCGACAACATGCTGTCGTTGCTGGCGACGATCACCAGCACCGACGACCTGCTCCAAGCCTGGGGCCGGCCCGCCGAGGGGGCTTCATGACCGACACCGCACCCGCAGAACGAGGCGGGTTTCCCGACGTCCGACCGGTCGAGGACGCCCCCGAGGAGCTGGGCCGGTTCGTGGAAGCGCTGCGCCGGCTGCAAGACCTGACCGTCTCTACTAATCCGGGTGCCTCGCGATGGGGCGACGCCGCAGCGCATCTCGAAAGCGCCTGCGCGATCTTGGACGGCCACCACGTGCCGGAGACCGACGTCGTCGCCGGTCGGGTGCTGAGCATCCCCGGGCTGGCCCATCCCCTGATGCCGCCGTGGATGTTGACCGATACCGGACCCGAGGGCGTCACGATGGCCGGCCACTTCACCGAGGCGCACATCGGCGGCAACCGCGCGGTACACGGCGGCATGATTCCGCTGCTCTACGACTGGCTGTTTGGGATGACCGTCACCGCCGCGAACATCCGGCCGACCCGGACGGCGTTCCTGCACGTCGACTACCGCAAGATCACCCCGATCGACGAGCCACTGGAGGCCCGGGCCACGATCAGCGACATCGACGGCCGCAAGGTTTTCATAAACGCTACTATGACATCGGCTGACGGCGCGGTGCTCAGCGAAGCCAACGGCCTGATGGTTCGCTTGCTTCCGCACCAGCCGTAAGGGTCCAGATGTCCGACACTGCAGTCGAATTCACCGTCCCCGCAGTCACCGCAGCCGTCGCGGCCGCGATTCCTGACCGCGAGCTGATCATCCAGGGCGAAAAGCGCTACTCCTACGCCGAGATCATGGACCGGTCGCGAAGACTGGCGGCCTATCTACATTCCCGCGAGTTGGGCTGCCACACCGAGCGATCCGCGCTCGACGGCCACGAGGTGGGGCAGGACCTCGTTGGCCTCTACGCCTACAACGGCAACGAATTCGTCGAGTCGCTACTCGGCGCCTTCGATGCGCGGGTCGCGCCGTTCAACGTCAACTTCCGCTACGTCAAGAGCGAGTTGCAGTATCTGCTCGCCGACTCGGGTGCGACGGCGCTGATCTACCACTCCGCGTTCGCTCCCCGGGTTGCCGAGGTGTTGGCGGAGCTTCCCCAGCTGCGGGTCCTGATCCAGATCGCCGACGACTCGGGCAACGCCCTGCTCGACGGCGCCGTGGACTACGAAGACGCGATCAATTCGGGGGCTCCGCCGCCGGCCGTCGAGCACTCCCCCGACGACCTGTACGTGCTCTACACCGGCGGCACGACTGGAATGCCGAAAGGCGTGCTGTGGCGTCAGGCCGACATCTTCATGACGTCGTTCGGCGGGCGCAACCTGATGACCGGCGAGCCCAGTAGCTCGCTCGACGAGATCGTGGCACGGCTGGCCGGACCCGGCGGCACGAAGCTGATGATCCTGCCTCCGCTGATTCACGGCGCGGCACAGTGGAGCGTGATGACGGCGATAACGACCGGCCAGACCGTCGTATTCCCCTCTGTCGTGGATCATTTGGACGCCGACGAGGTGGTTCGCACAATCGAGCGGGAGAAGGTGATGACGGTAACGGTGGTCGGCGACGCCATCGCGCGCCCGCTCATTGCCGCCATCGAGAAGGGCATCGCGGACGTGTCGTCGTTGATGGTGGTGGCCAACGGTGGCGCACTGCTGACGCCCTACGTCAAGCAGCGACTGATCGACGTGCTGCCCAACGCGATCGTCGTCGACGGCGTTGGCTCGTCGGAGACCGGTGGCCAGATGCACCACATGTCGACGTCCGCCGCGGTATCGACGGGCACCTTCAATGCCAGCCCCGATACCGCCGTCGTCGCCGAAAACCTTGGCACCATACTACCTTTGGGCCACGATGGCATGGGTTGGCTGGCGCAGCGTGGCTACATCCCGCTCGGCTACAAGGGCGACGCGACCAAGACGGCCGCCACGTTTCCGGTGATCGACGGCGTGCGCTACGCCGTTCCCGGCGACCGGGCGCGGCACCGCGACGACGGCCGGATCGAATTGCTGGGCCGCGACTCGGTGACGATCAACTCCGGCGGCGAGAAGATCTTCGTCGAAGAAGTCGAGACGGCGATCGCGTCGCATCCGGCCGTGACCGATGTGGTCGTCGCCGGACGACCGAGTGAGCGGTGGGGCCAGGAAGTCGTCGCGGTGGTCGCGCTCACCGACGGCGCGACCACCGAGTCAGGTGAGTTGATCGACCACGCCGCACAGACTTTGGCGCGCTACAAACTGCCGAAGGCGATCGTGTTCAGGGCCACGATCGTGCGCAGTCCGGCCGGTAAGGCCGACTATCGTTGGGCCCGCGAGCAGGCGGTGAGCGAGTAGACATGAGTGACGACGTCCAGCTGCGGGCCGCGCTGCAGCGCCACTGGGATGCCTCTGACGTCAACGACTTCGACGCCGAGCATGAGATCTACCGCGACGACGCGGTTCTCGAGTATCCGCAATCGGGCGAGCGCATCAGCGGTCGGGCCAACATTCAGGCATCGCGAGCCGCGCAGCCAAACCTCAAGCGGTTCACGGTAAGACGCATGCTCGGTAGCGGCGACCTCTGGGTCACTGAGCTGGTGATGACCTACGACGGGAAGCCGTCATACGTGGTCAGCATCATGGAATTCGATACAGGACAGGTCATCCGCGAATCGCAGTATTTCGGCGACCCGTTCGATCCGGGGCCGTCTCGGGCTCAGTGGGTCGAGCGAATGTAGCGGGTCGGGAAGATCTTGGGCTGCGACGTGTTTCTATTCGGGTGAATCCGGCAACAGCAGAGAGGCATCCCGATGACACCAGATCTGCCTGAACAGGCACTCGAACTTCGCTCGTTGGTGACACCGCAGGGCACCCTCGAACTCTCGCTGTGTGATGTGCCGGTTGCCCCGCCGGGCCCGAATCAGGTGTTGGTCCGGGTGGAAGCCTCGCCGATCAACCCTTCGGACCTGGGCGTTTTCATCCCCGGCGCCGATATGTCCGCCGCGACGGTGACCGGGACGCCGGACCGCCCGGTCGTCACCGCGCCGCTCGGTGACGCTGCACTCGCGGCGCTGTCGACACGGGTGGGCAAGCCGCTCCCGGCGGGTAACGAGGGAGCGGGCACGGTCGTCGCCGCCGGCTCATCGCCGGAAGCACAGGCCCTCCTCGGCAAAACAGTGGGCGTCGCCGGTGGCGGCATGTACACGCAGTACCGAACGATCGACGCCTCCGCGTGCCTGGTCCTGCCGGAGGGCGCCTCACCCGCCGACGGGGCGTCGTCGTTCGTGAATCCACTGACAGCGCTCGGGATGTTGGAAACCATGCGCCGCGACGGTCATTCGGCACTCGTCCACACCGCCGCCGCATCCAATCTCGGCCAGATGCTGGTCAAGCTCTGCCTTGCCGACGGGGTGCCGCTCGTCAATATCGTGCGCAAGGACGATCAGGAGAATTTGCTGAGATCGCTTGGCGCCGAACACGTCTGCAACTCAAACTCACCGTCCTTCTCCACGGATCTCGTCGACGCGCTTACGGCGACGGGGGCAACGATCGCTTTCGATGCCACTGGCGGCGGCACGCTGGCGAGTCAGATCCTCAGCGGAATGGAGCAGGCGGCGAATGCTACCGCCACGGAGTACTCCCGCTACGGGTCAGCCGTGCACAAGCAGGTCTATATCTACGGCGGACTCGACACGGGCCCGACCACGCTGATCCGCAACTTCGGGATGGCATGGGGCGTGGGCGGATGGCTGTTGACGCCTTTCCTGGGAAGCGTTGGGGCCGAAGGCTTTGCCACGCTTCGGGCCCGGGTTGCCGCGGATCTCACTACCATCTTCGCGAGCAGCTACACCCAGGAGGTGTCACTTGCCGGCATGCTGCAACCCGACGCATTTCATGCCTACACACAGCGCGCGACCGGCGCGAAGTTCCTCGTGACGCCGCAGGCGCAGCCGTAGCCAGCACTCCCGGCCTAGACGGCGATGGCAGTTGCCCCGCCCAGCGACACCGGCAGGTGCTTCAGCCCGTTCAATCCGATGCTGTTGTTGGAGACTGGCTCGCCGGCGAGGGTCAGATTGGGGAAGCGCTCGAACAGTGACTGCAGGCCGATATGCAGCTCCATGCGGGCCAGCGCCGCGCCCAGGCACACGTGGATGCCGGTGCTGAAGCTGAGGTGTTCGCGGGCATTGGCGCGACTGACATCGAGGGTGTCGGGATGCTCGAAGACCGCGGGATCGCGGTTCGCTCCGCCGATCAACAGGATGAGCGGTTCGTTCGTGCGCAGCGAACAGCCATGGATCTCAAGGTCTTCGGTGGCGATGCGCGGAGTTATCTGGCCCGCCGTGTCGTACCGCAGGATCTCTTCGACCGCGCCCGGCCACAGTTCGGGAGTCGCGCGCAGCCTGGCCAGTTGATCGGGATGACGGACCAGCGCAACGACGCCCTTGCTCATCACGTGGTTCGTGGTGATGAACCCCGCACCGAGCAGGAACCCCGCCAGCATGCGGATCTCGGCATCGGTTAAATCGCCGCTGTGGACGACGTCGGAGAGCACGCTGTCGCCGACACCGCCCTTTCGCAGCCGCTCGACGTGGCCGGCGAGGTATCGGTCGAATTCGCCCAGAGCGACTGTGGCAGCGCGAAATTCGGTCCACGATGCCGAGACCTGGCCGGTCAGTCGTGCGGTAGTGTCGGCGACGTGCTGCAGGTAGGACATCTCGTCGGGCGGCATGCCCAGCATTTCGGTGATGACCGCGAGTGGAATTTGCGAGCAGTAGTCGGCCACCAGGTCACACGACGGCCTGCCGTCCAGATCACTGAGCAATCTGTCGGCCATGTTCCGCACGTGGGCACGTAATCCGTCGAGCGCTCGCGGTGTGAACGCACGCGAGACCGGACGGCGAAGCCGGGTGTGCTCGGGCGGATCGGTGACCAGCAGCGCGGGCGGTTCGACCGGGTTCGGCACATTGGGGTTGGTTTTCGCCAGTATCGACCGGACCAGACGAAAGGCCGATCGGTCCCGGGGTTTAAGCGTTCTGAACCGACCGTCGCGCAACACCTCGCGTGCGATCTGCGCGTCAGCAGTGACCCAACCGCGCAGTGCGGCGACCCGCGATATTCGTCCGCGTCGCCGAATCTGTTCGATGAGCGGATAGATGTCGTCGAGGGGATGGGTCTCGATGGTCAGCAGTTCGGCGAGCGGATCGTTGCGTCGCAGCACCTTGAGCGCGGTACGTGTCGGCGCATACCCCAGCGCCCAGTGCGTCCAATCTCGAACCGGCACGGCCATGTGCCCACACTCCCGACGGTCGGTTGTGGTCGAGCCTAGGCCGCGTGCAGTGCGACCGGTAGGTGCTTGAGCCCGTGTAGCCCGATGTTGTTGTTGTAGACGGGTTTGCCGGCGAGGCGCAGCCGCGGGAAACGCTCGAACAGGGTTTGCAGGCCGATCTGCACCTCCATCCGCCCCAGCGCGGCACCCAGGCAGGTGTGCACGCCGGTACCGAAAGTGAGGTGCTCGCGGGCGTTGGGACGGGTGACGTCGAAGCTGTTCGGGTCGTCGAAAATCGCCGGATCGCGGTTGGCGCCGCCGTACATGACGAAGACCGCCTCGCCGGCCCGGATCGAATATCCCTCGATGTCAACGTCTTCCGCCGCGACGCGGGGCACGAATTGAACCGGGGTGTCGAAGCGCAGGATTTCCTCGACGGCGTTGGGCCATCCGTCGGGGTCCGCGCAGAGCGCTTCGAGCTGATCCGGGTGACGGGTGAGTGCGATGACCGCCTTGCCCAGGATGTGAGTGGTGGTGATGAACCCGGCGCCGAAGAGCAATGCTGCGAGCATCTTGAGTTCGGCTTCGGTCAGATCGCTATTGCGGATCACGTCGGACAGGATGCTGTCGCTGCCCCCGGCCCTCAGCCGCTCGATATGGCTCCCGACATAGCCTTCGAATTCGTGCAGGATCTTCGTGCCGGATCGATAGTCGCTCCACGAGGCGCCGACGCTGCCGAGCAGGCTCGTCGCGGTTTCGGCGACGTGCAGCAAATATGGCGTGTCGTCGCGGGGCATGCCCATCATGTCGGCGATCACCGCCATCGGAATCTGCGAGGAGTACTCGGTGACCAGGTCGCATTCCGTCCGGCCCGCCAGGCCGTCGAGCAGCGCGTTGGCGAGGTCCGCAATACCCGTGCGAAGTTGATCCAGTGCCTTTGGCGTGAACGCCCGGGTCACGGGTTGCCGTAACCGGGCGTGCTCGGGAGGATCGGTGACCAGCATCGACGGGGGTTCGATCGGGTTCATCAGATCGGGGTCGGTCTTGGCCAGGATCCACTGGCCGAACCGGAACGGCGACCGGTCGCTGGGTTTGGCGGTCCTGATGCGGCTGTCCCGCAGCAACTCGCGCAGGATCTGCGCGTCGGTGCTCACCCAGCCGGCTCCCGGTACCCGGGACATCCGTCCACGGGCACGAACCTGCTCGATCAGGGGATAGATGTCGTCGACCGGGTTGCTGTCGATGGTCAGCAGCTTGGCCATCGGATCACCCTGCCGTGCCAGCAGCTTCAGCATCGTGCGTGGCAGTCCGTGGCCGGTCGCCCAGTGCGCCACATTCCGGATCGGCAGGTCCACGTGCCCACACTCCCTGTCAATCTGTTGCGCAAGAGCCTAAGGGCCTGTTGCTGAACGGGTCTACTCTCGGAATTATGTTCGCAGCTTTCGGATTCGAAACGATGGGCGTGGTGGTCGGAGACATATTCTTCGTCGACCCGACGCCGAACGAGGGGCAGGAGACGCCGGAGCGCGGTGTCAGATTGGAACTGCGCCTGGTCGACAAAGGTGAGCCGCAGGGTTCGATTTACGCCGGCGTTCCGATCTCGCTAGCCCGCCCGGTCTGGCGGGTTGATCTGTTTGGATCCACCGAGAGTCCGCCCGGGACGCTGGACCGCGCCCACCATCATCCCCGCTTCACGGATTGGGAGCCGGGCCGTCGCAACTTCGTTCCCGAGCTGTCGGCCGATCCGGTGTCCTGGCTGGCCGGCGAGCTCGCCGACCCGGACGCCGTGTTGACCCGCGCCGGCATCGATCCGGGCGAGGTCAGCGAAGCCGATAAGGCCGGGCTGGCGGCCGCGGCCCCGGACATCGTCGCGGCGGTACAGCGGATGCTCGACGGCGTGCGCGACGGCGACCTGGCGCCCGCTCCCGCGGAGCCGGTGGCGGCGGCCCGCACCGGCTGGCTCTGACCTTGGCCTGGCCCCTCGATCAACTCGACCGGATCGGCTCGGCCGTCGAACTCGAGATCGCGGTACCGCGCAGCGACGGGACGCCGGGATCGTGGACGCCGATCTGGGCGGTGTGCGCGGACGGCGAAGTGTTCGTACGCACCTGGCACCGCAGATCGACCGGTTGGTTCGGCCGGATTCTGCGGACCCAGCGGGCACGTATTCGCGTGCCCGGTGTCGAGGCCGACGTTCGCGCCGAAGATGTCGGCGCCAAGCCGTCGACACTGCGGGCCGCCGTCGACGACGCCTATCGCGCCAAGTACGGCGGAGGGTCGACCGACAGGATGGTCGGCGACGAGGCCGCCGCGACGACGCTGCGACTCGTCCCGGAATAGACAAAGCCCGCGCTCCCTCGAGTCGGGGGCTCCAGCTGAAGCAGCTACCCGCTGACGGCGCGAAGCCTGGTGATCGAGCGCGGTGTTGAAGTCGGCGAACTGTGGCGAAGCGAAAACCATGGATACGTCTGGTTTTACAGCGTCGACGGCTATCGCTTCGAGCTAAGCCGCCCGCTCGCTACATCGCAATAGCAAACATCACCCAGCCCGTTGCTGGGTGGCGCAACACCTCATCAACAACTGAAATGGCGTTTGCACACGACACTTTCAGGTTGTTGACAGCGAAAACAGTTAAATTTCGCGCATGAAGACCGCCGTCGGAGCCGCGTTGCTAGCGATAGCCGCGGTGGCTGCACCTGTGACGCTCCCGGCTTCCGCGCTACCCCAAGCCCAAGCCATCGGCGGCGTCATACCCAGCTATTGCAACAGACTCGCAAGGGCTTACCGCGGCAATCCGAACGTCGCAGTCCCGATGCGCTGCATGGACTCAATGTGGATGCTAGGGGTGTTACCCCGGGGCTATGTTCCACACGATGCCCCACCAGGCTATTTTTACTGGCCGTGCTGTGATCCACCACCGGATTCTCCGCCGCCACGGCCACCGGGTGACCAGCCACGGGTACCCGATGAACCGGGTGACGCTCCGCCACCGCCCGACGCACCTGGACCGCCTTCGCCGTGAGGAGACTCTCGGCTACCGCAATCACGCTGTTAGCGACGGTACTCATCGCCTCTCCCGCAACGGTTTACGCAGACTGTGGAGACCCCAGCCAGGACCCCTGCACCGATCCCGTCCCCACTGTCGATCAAGTGGTCGCGATCATGGCCGAGTTAACTGACCCGAATAAGCCCGCCGCCGCCAAGGGCGACATCGTCACGCCCGCGTTTTCGCCCGACGAAGCTCGCACAATTGACAACCATCTTCGCCGAATGGCGGCCGTCCAGATCGTGCCGCTGCCATTCGTTGTGACCGACATTCAGCCGGCACCGAACAATTTCGCGGGAGCCACCTTGGCCACCACCGGGTCGTTTCATCAGGTCAGCAAGGCCAAGCCCATCGTGCTCGTCAACCAACACGGGCACTGGTTCCTCACCCACGACAGCGCCATGGCTGCAATGGACGCGTTTTGGTACAACGCCCGTCGCGACGACTAACGCATAGCAATATTGAGATGCGTTGCCGCCAACGGATCATGCGGCCGGACATGCTGGAACCCGGCTGCAGGCGGTACCGTGCCATGCCTTTGGTTGAGTCGCATCGGACAGTACGCGAAAACCGTTGCGATGCAGGGTTACGCAAGCCATAGGCTTACCGGAGCCATAACCCCAACAAGAGGACCCGCGGCGGTGGCCGGGGGTCCTCTGTTACGGCTTAGTCCAGTCGCTCGATGATGGTGGCGTTGGCCATGCCACCGCCCTCACACATCGTCTGCAGCGCGTACCGGCCGCCGCGTTGTTCCAGGGCGTTGACCATCGTGGTCATGATGCGAGCGCCGCTGGCGCCCAACGGATGTCCGATGGCGATCGCGCCACCGTTGACGTTGGTCTTGGCCAGGTCGGCGCCGGTGTCCTTGGCCCAGGCCGCCGTCGGCTATAGGGGCCGGGCTGTAACCTGGCAGCATGGACGCCGTCATCTACACACGAGTCTCCCGCGACACCAAGGGCGAGCGTATCTCCGTCGAGTCCCAGGAGCGCGAGTGCCTGGCCTAGCGCGAACGGAGGGGGTGGACCGTGCGCAAGGTGTTCTGCGACAACAACATCAGCGCGTCGCGCTACGGAAAGCGCCGCCCCGAGTGGGAACGCCTACAAACGGAACTCCGCCAAGGTGACGTGCTCGTCATGTGGGAGGCGTCCCGTGCAGCACGTGGCATGGAAGACCACCTCAACCTCCGCAAGGTCTGCGCCGAGAGAGACGAGGGTATCGACACCAGCAACGCGACGGGTCGGATGGTGGCCGGTGTTCTTGCCAGCCTCGCCGAGCTTGAGTTGGAACTTGGCAAGGAACGGCGCATGGCATCGCGGGATGCGCGGCGGGCACGCGGTCAGTCGATTGGCCAACCGAAGGCGCTAGATCAGTCGAAGGTTGCCCTGGCGCAGCGGATGCACTCAAGCGGTGAGTCAGCAAGCACGATCGCATCGACGCTCGGGGTCAGTCGCGCGACGGTGTATCGCGTACTTGCCGTGCAGGACGACGCCGTCGAATGATTCGTCGGCAGGAACACCGACGTAGCGATGTATTAAGCGTTGGTTCCGCCGTCGACCGTGAGGCTCGCTCCGGTGATGTAACCGGCCTCTGGCCCCGCGATGAACGAAACCATCGGGGCAATGTCGTCGACGTTTCCATACCGCTTAAGCGCAGTGGCCGCGAGTTGAGGCTCAGCCCACTCGTCGTCGGCTGGATTCAGGTCGGTGTCTATAGGGCCTGGCTGGATGTTGTTGACCGTGATGCCACGCGGACCCACTTCCCGCGCCAACCCTTGGGTGAACATCTTCACTGCACCCTTGGTCGCCGAGTAGACGACCAAACCGGGCGTCATCATCCTTTCGCCCACGCAAGAGCCGATTGAAATGATGCGACCTCCCTCCGGCAAGTGCTTGAGTGCCGTCCGGGTGGCAATGAACAGGCCGCGCACGTTGAGGTCCACGACCTGGTCCATCTCCTCAAGCGTGGTTTCCTCGAACGGCTTTGGAATTGCAGTACCGGCGTTGTTCACCAGAATGTCGAGCTTTCCGTAGGTCGAAACCACTTTGTCCACCGCCGCCTGGACGGCCCCGGCGTCGGTGGCATTAGCCTGGATCGCGATAGCCTTTCCCCCGCTGGCCTCAATCTCATCGACCACATGTGCGGCATCGTCCGCACCTCTGGCGTAGGTGATTGCGACGCTGGCACCGTCTGCGGCAAGACGTTTGGCGATGGCGGCACCAATCCCCCTTGACGCCCCGGTGACAAGCGCAACCTTGTTGTTCAAATCGGACACGGCATTGCTCCATTCGAGAGTTCAGCGATGAAGGCATACGTCACGAATCGTGGGCGATGCTCTCGCGAAACTACTACGGCTTAGACAGTGCCGCTGGGGACAAGATTGACGCCCGGTGCCAGCACAGCCGTCTTCCAGTCAATCTGTAGCAATGGGGTGGGGGATGCCTGCTTCATTTGATCTGCAACGTGCACACTCTGAACGGCAGTCCCGCCGTCCGCAATCCATGACCGCAAAAGACGCTCGTGTGTCGTTTGCCAAGTCTCGTCGAGCACCTCTCCATCCTAGCGACGCAGCCCGGAAAGACGGCGATTTGTGCGAGTGAGGGGCCAACGAAAACATAGGCTCGCACCTGTGAGCCGCAAGACAATACGTGCAGGATCTCCGTCTGTGCAGCGGGAGAGGGCCGCTTACGAAGGAGAGTTAGCCAAGCGGTTTCGACTGCTCTCTGACGCCGCCGACCACTACGACGCTGGAAACGAAGACCACGTCACGAACATGGCAATCCATTTGCGGTCGCTGCTTACAGACCGGCTCATTGACAAGATCACGCCCCTTGACCAACTGTGCTTCGCCGACTCGGCTGACCGCCTGCCGGAAGGTCTTGTCGGCGGTTACGGCTTCGGTCTCACCCGCATTCGCGCTAATGCCGGTTGGGAAAACGGAAGCGTAGGTGGCGGCCAGATTGTCGCTCCTCTCGGCGGAGCGTTTGAGGATCATCCCCCACCGACAGTTCCGTTTCCGAACTGGTGGTCCCAAGCGGCTATTTACCCGACAAACCGACCCTTCCTGACAAGGGAGTACGTCGTTTACGAAATGGCGAACAACTGATGCAGCTCACGTCGACTCTGAGTTAGACGAGGACTACGAAGCTTTGACCCGCGATAACCACGGATTCAAGATCAACAGCTTGGAGGTCACAGGCAATCTAGCGCATGCCACGATTCGCCAGATCGCTTGGGAGACCCAGCACACGCTGCACCGATCGCTTCCGGCGCTATGTCAGTCGGAGTTTCCTGACAAGCCAACATTTCTGT
Organism: uncultured Actinomycetota bacterium; assembly: GCA_963822655.1. GTDB lineage: Bacteria > Actinomycetota > Actinomycetes > Mycobacteriales > Mycobacteriaceae > Mycobacterium. The sequence goes on along the minus strand of CAWGIJ010000004.1, from coordinate 37,312 downwards.
CCGGTCACTGTTATCTCAGGATTCTGGCCGAAGGACAGCCTGCGGGCGCAAAACCGTCCGCCACAATCGACGAAGTCTCGCTCGAATGAGGTGTAAAAGCAGAGACCCCGGACCCTCAAAATGATTGGGTCCGGGGTCTGTCTTGCGAGCGCGGCTAGTCCAGTCGCTCGATGATGGTGGCGTTGGCCATGCCGCCGCCCTCACACATCGTCTGCAGCGCGTACCGGCCGCCGCGTTGTTCCAGGGCGTTGACCATCGTGGTCATGATGCGAGCGCCGCTGGCGCCCAACGGATGTCCGATGGCGATCGCGCCACCGTTGACGTTGGTCTTGGCCAGGTCGGCGCCGGTGTCCTTGGCCCAGGCCAGCACAACCGGAGCGAAGGCCTCGTTGACCTCGAACAGGTCGATGTCGGACAGCTTCAGACCCGGCGCGGTGCAGCACCTTCTCGGTCGCCGGGATGACGCCGGTCAGCATGTAGAGCGGGTCCGACCCGACCACGGTCGTGGTGTGGATCCGGGCCAGCGGGCGCAGACCGAGTTTCCTTGCGGCCGCGCCGCTGGTGATCAGCACGGCGGCGCTACCGTCCGACAGCGGCGACGAGTTGCCAGGTGTGATCTCCCAATTGATCTGCGGGAAGCGCTCTCCCACCGCTTGGTCGTAGAACGCCGGCTTGAGGCCGGCCAGCGTCTCGACCGTGGTTCCGGGCCGGATGATCTCGTCGGTGCTCAACCCCGCGATCGGCGCCAGCTCGTTGTCGAACAGTCCCTCTTTGGTTGCCCGCGCGGCCTTCTCGTGGCTGCCCGCGGAGAACTCGTCGAGATCAGCCCGCGAGAACCCCCACCGGGAGGCGATCAGCTCGGCGCTGATTCCCTGTGGCACAAGGCCTTCGGGGTAGCGATCCTTCATGCCGGCGCCGAACGGGTTGCTGCCGGGCAACACCGAGGTGCCCATCGGCACCCGGCTCATCGACTCGACACCCGCGGCCACGACGATGTCGTACGCGCCCGCGAGCACGCCCTGTGCGGCGAAGCTGATGGCCTGCTGGCTGCTGCCGCACTGACGGTCGATCGTCGTGCCCGGAACCGACTCCGGGAACCCAGCGCCCAGCAGGGAATTGCGGGCGATGTTGACGGCCTGGTCACCCACCTGGGTCACGGCTCCGGCGATGACGTCGTCGATCTGAGCTGGGTCCACTCCGGTGCGCGCTACCAGTTCACGCAGGCTGTGCGCCAACAGGTCGGCGGGCAGGATGCCGTGCAGAGCGCCACTGGCCTTGCCCTTACCGACGGGTGTGCGTACCGCGCCCACGATGACGGCGTCGCGATCCTGGTATGCCATGACTCCTCCTCGAGTCCGATGCTGGGTTTATCCCGCTATACCCAGGTGTAACACCTAGGTATACTGGGAGCAACCCAGAACGGAGGTGATCTGTGCCACTCCTGCAAGGCGTACTGGCCGATCGCGACGCGTGGACTGCGCAGTCGGAGAGTGCTCGATCGGAAAGACCATGGCGGCTCTCGGCACCAAATCCGCGATGCTGATCATGCGCGAGGCCTACTACGGCACCACCCGGTTCGACGACTTCGCTCTCCGCGTCGGGATCACCAAGGCCGCGGCCGCCGCACGGCTGTCGGAACTTGTCGACCTCGGGCTGCTGACCAGGCAGCCCTACCGTGAGCCCGGGCAACGGACCCGCGACGAATACATCCTCACCGAGTGCCGGCGTCGACTTCATGCCCGTGGTGTGGGCGATGTTCGAGTGGGGCCAACGGCATCTGCCGGGCCGCAACCGATTACGGCTCACTCATCTGGGCTGCGGCGCCGATGCGACCGTCGAAGTTCGTTGCACCGAAGGCCACCCGGTGCCGCCGGACGAACTCGGCGTCGAGTTGACCAAGCGGAATCGCGGCCGCGACTCCTGACTTCCCGGTCGTCCGGGTTTCGGCGACGGCACGATCCACACGGATCGCTGAGGTACTCTACTGTAATAATTACAGTACGATCATGCGGGAGAATGCCGACCGCTCGACGAAGCTGGAGCACAGCTGTGCAAGGTCACCTCCGGGACGCCACCGTCAGCGATGACAAACCCGCCGGCTTCATCCGCGATCCGTACCCGTACTTCAGTCAGAAACGCAGCCAAGCGGGCGTATTTCACGGAACCGTCGTCGACTACTCCAAGACGCCGGAGTCACTGCGCCCCAAGAACTCCTTCGCGGCCATGTCGTTCGAGGCCGTGAACGCAGCATTCCGCGACGCACACACGTTCAGCTCGTCGTACTACGACAACACCATCGGCCTGTTCATCGGTCCGTCGATCTTGGCGATGGCCGGCAGGATACATCGCGAGCACCGCAACCTGGTGTCCGCGGCATTCAAGTCCAAGGCGCTCGCGCGTTGGGAGCTTGAGATCGTTCGTCCGATCTGCGAGGCGCTCATCGACGAGTTCGTCGACTCCGGGCAGGCCGACCTGATTCGCGATTTCACCTTCGAATTCCCGACGCGCGTGATCGCTGAGCTGCTGGGCCTGCCCGCCGAGGACCTGTCGACGTTCCGCGAGCGTGCGGTGCAGCTGATCAACTACACCGTCAAGTACGAGCGGGCATTCGAAGCCTCCGCGGCGCTGAAGGACTACTTCCTGGAGCAGATCGAGCGACGCCGGGTGAACCCGACCGAGGACATCATCGGCGACCTGGTGACCGCGGAGATCGACGGCGAAAAGCTGAGTGACGAAGCGATCTACTCGTTCCTGCGGTTACTGCTGCCCGCGGGCCTGGAGACCACCTATCGCTCGTCCGGCAACCTGCTTTTCCTCCTGCTCAGTCATCCCGACCAGTTCGCCGCGGTGCGCGCGGACCACGCGCTGATCGGTCCGGCGATCGAGGAAGGTCTGCGCTTCGAGACGCCGCTGACAACGGTTCAGCGATTCACCACTGAAGACACTGTGCTGCAGGGCGTTTCGATCCCGGCGGGTTCGGCGGTCGACCTGTGCGTCGGGTCGGCCAACCGTGACGAGCAGCGCTGGGAACGCTCCGAGGAGTTCGACATATTCCGTAAACCGCTGCCGCACATCTCGTTTGCCGCCGGCGAGCACACCTGCCTGGGTCTGCACCTCGCCCGCATGGAGACGCGGGTCGCGTTGGAGTGCCTGCTGACCCGGCTCACCGACATCGAACTCGTCGTCGATGACCACCCGCACATCTTCGGTCAGCCATTCCGCTCGCCCACCGCACTGCCTGTCAACTTCGTATCAACGGGAGCCAACGCATGAGCCGGAGTACCAACGACGTCGCGATCATCGGCGTCGGCCTGCACCCGTTCGGCCGCTTCGAGGGCAAGTCGGCGATGCAGATGGCCTCCGACGCGATCCGGTTCGCTCTCAACGACGCCGGAATCGGATGGAGCGACGTCCAGTTCGCGGTCGGCGGTAGCTGGACGGTGGCCAACCCGGACGCGATCGTCGGTATGGTCGGGCTGACTGGCATCCCGTTCACCGACGTGTTCAACGCCTGTGCCACCGCGGCCAGCGCGACGAAGCTGTGCGCCGACAGCATTCGGTTGGGCGACTACGACATTGGTATCGCGGTCGGCATGGACAAGCACCCGCGCGGAGCCTTCACCGAGGATCCGGGCCTGGTGGGCATGCCGAGTTGGTACGCCGAGAACGGCCAGTACCTGACCACCCAGTACTTCGGCATGAAGGCCAACAGATACCTGCACGACCATGGCATCTCGACGAAGACGCTGGCCAAGGTCGCCGCGAAGAACTTCCGTAACGGGGTATTGAATCCCAACGCATTTCGCCGTAAGCCGATGTCCGAGGAGGCCATCCTGGCCTCGCCGATGCTGAACTACCCGCTGACTCAGTACATGTTCTGCGCTCCCGACGAAGGCGCCGCCGCCGTGGTGATGTGTCGCGCCGACATCGCTCACCGATTCACCGACAAGCCGATCTACGTGCGGGCGGTCGAAGTCCGCACGCGCCGATACGGTGCCTACGAGGTCAACACCACCTATGCACCGGTCGACGAGGACGTCTCGCCGACGGTCTACGCCGCCGAGGCCGCGTTCGAGAAGGCCGGCGTCGCGCCGCAGGACGTCGACGTGATCCAGCTTCAGGACACCGACGCCGGCGCCGAGATCATCCACATGGCCGAGGCAGGCTTCTGTGCCGACGGCGATCAGGAGAAGCTGCTGGCCGACGGCGCCACCGAGATCGGCGGGGCGATGCCGGTCAACACCGACGGCGGGCTGATCGCCAACGGCGAACCCATTGGCGCATCGGGTCTGCGGCAGATGCACGAGCTGGTGCGCCAGCTGCGTGGCGAGGCGGGCGAGCGCCAGGTTCCGGGGTCTCCCAAGGTCGGGTTCGCGCAGGTGTACGGTGCGCCCGGGACCGCGGCCGCGACGGTGCTGACGACCTAGCTCACGAAACTTTTTTAGGCGCGGAGTAGTTCGGCTTGCCCAAGCCGAGCACATACTGCGCGATCATGTTGCGGAACACCTCCAGGGTGCCGCCGTAGATGCCGACCAAAGGCGCGAAGCGGTAGACGTACTCCGACGCACCGTCATCGGCCGCGCCGTCCGTGCCCAGCGGCAGCGTCGATGAGGTACCGAGAAGATCCATCAATTCCGGTGACACGTCGCGCATCGTCTGGGCGATCGCGACGCGGCCGAAGATGCTCGGCGCGCTCAGCGCCGCTTCGATGCGGGCAGCGCTGCGACCCAGCCGGTATGCCACCGACGCGTCGTCAACGAGCCGGTGCCCGTTCGGGTCTCGCTCCGCGGCCCTGGCCGCGCTCTTATCCAGCGCGAACGTCATGAAGCTCGCCTGGTGCATCATGATCGAGACGTCCTGCAGCCCATCGGGTGCGGCGGCGACGGCGCCATGCTCGGTGTTGAGCGGCTCGCGCAACACCGTCCAGCCGCCGTTGACCTCGCCGAGCCGGTATTTGTCGTCGACGCGGACGTCGCTGTAATAGACGATATTGGTGCGGTCACCGTCGACGGTGCGGATGCCCTGGATGTCGATGCCGGCAGAGTCGAGCGGCACCAGAAACATGGTCAGGCTCTTGTGTTTTGGAGCCTCGGGATCGGTGTTGGTGATCAGGAAGACGTACTGACAGTTGTGTGCGCCGGTGGTGAACATCTTCGAGCCGTTGACCACCCAGCCGTCGCCATCGCGCACCGCGCGGGTCTTGCACGTCGCGATGTCGGAGCCGCCCTCGGGTTCGGTGTATCCCAGGCACAGTCGCGCTTCGCCGCTGAACACCTTCGGCATCACCTCGGCCCGCAACTCCGGCGAACCGAACCTCGCCACCGAATGCGCCACCATCGCGGTGGTCCCCCAGGTCACCCACGGCACGTGGGCGCGGCGCTTCTCCAGTTCCCAGATGCGGCGGCGGATCCGGGGGAAGCCACCGTCGGATGCCCCTTTCCATTCGTTCTCCAGGTATCCCCCGGCGCCGAGCGCCAGGTGCACGCCCTCGTCGAAGTTGTCACCGGTCTCCCGGTCGCGGCGCTTTACCTCATCGGTCACCTGGCTCGTGAGGAATTCGCGCGCCTCCGCGAGAAAGGTCTGGTCGTCGTCGGCGAGTGCAACTCGTGAGAAATCCACCGATATGTCCTCAACGACTTTCGCGGGCGGCGACGAGCTCACCGATGTATTTCGCGCTGGCGCCGGGGTCCCCGCCCGCCAACGCCCAGCCGCGGGCTCGCACCAGGTAGGCGGTCGCTGCCGCCTCTGCCGACACCCCGAGGCCGCCTTGCACGTGCACGGCCATCGTCGCGGCCTTCGAGGCTTCCTCCGCCATGAATACGAATGCCGCCGGTGCCAATTCGGGACGCTCATCTGGTTCGTTGTCCAGGAACCACGCGGCCCGCCGCGCCAGGTTGCGGCCGCCCTGCACGGTGATCGCGATGTTCGCCAACGGATGCGAGATACCCTGTAGCGTTGAGATCGGAACCCCTAGCGTGTAGCGGGTTTTCGCGAACTCCGCCGCGATGGTCATCGTCTCTTCGACCAGGCCGGTCAGCGCGGCCGCCATCAACACCCGCCACTCGTTGAGCGCCCGTTGGTATTCCGCCAACGCCGTGGGACCGCTGGCCAGCACCACCCGGCTGTCCGCGGCGGCTGGATCGACCCACGCCATCGGGAGGCGGCCGATGTTGTCGACCTTCGCCGGCCGGGTGGCAAAACTGAGCCGCACCACATCTTCTCCGTCGCGGACGACGATGTGATCGGCGATCGATCCGGTCGGGATGAGCCGCCGCCCCGGGACGCTGTCGTGCTGAGCATCGAGCGCCGCGAGTTGACGGCCGCTGACCACGTCGGGATCGACAGCACCCAGCCGGGCGAGCAACCGTGCCGCGCATACGTGGTCGATCCAGGGCACGGGCGCCAGGGACCGACCGATCTCCTCGGCGACCAGGGTCAGGTCGACCAGCGTCGCCCCGTCTCCCCCGAACTCGTCGGGCAGCGCCATCGTGGTGGCACCCGTCCCGCAGAGCCGTTCCCACAGGCTCTTGTCGAAGCCGGATTCCTCTGCCGCGCGGACTGTTTCGATCGAGCAGTGCGTCGCGAAGAAGTCTTTGTATGCCGCCTGCAACGCCTGATGATCGTCGCTCAGGCTGTAATCGAGCCGGCGCAATTCGTAGCGATCCATGGTCAGTGCTCCTCGTTGCCCTCGAAGAAGAAGGTGTGGGCGTTGTTGTAGAGATAGTTCTCCAGGACGTCGGCCGGCAGGTCGAGCGCCTGCGCTTCGGGTATCACGCGACTCATCTTCAGCACCGGCCAGTCCGAGGCGTAGATGATCTTGTCTTTTCCGCGCGTCCGCATGTAGTGCAGCAGGCTGTCCGGCAACCGTTTCGGCGACCACGCCGATGTCATCAGGCGCAGATTCGAATATTTGATCAGTAGCCGAATGGCGACGTCCCACCAGGGATCCGCGCCGTGGATCATGCAGAGCTTCAACTCCGGGAACCGGACGCAGACCCGGTCGAGGTGGATCGGGTTTTGCACCTCACCCGGGATCGGCGGCCCCGGAAGTCCGGTGTTGATGCACAACGGCAGCCCGATCTCGGCGCATTTGGTGTAAAGCGGGTAGTAGACGGCGTTGCTCGGCGGGTATTGACCGTCACCCCAAAAGCTCGGCCCGACAACGGCGTACGCGACCGGAAGGTCGTTCACCACGGCACTGAGCTCGCGCAGCGACGGCATCGGGCGAAGCAGGTTGACGCCACCCATCGCCAGGACGAAACGCTCGGGCTTGGCTTCGACAAATTTACGGGCCGTCACGGATGGCTTCGCGAGGTTATCCATCAGCACCGCCTTGCGCACGCCATGCTCGTCCATCTCGTCCAGCAGCGCGGACAGGTCGACCGGCGCGAACATCGAGTCGGGACCCTTGAAATAGTCGTCGCGTACCTTGACCATCCACGTGGGTTGCTTCTCGGTCTCGCCGAAATGCACGTTGATGAGGCAGTCGATCACGTTGGTTGCGGTCATTTCGACATCGGCGCCTTCTCTGTCGCTTGCCTTTTCGCCCAACGATAATCGGCCTTGCCGTTGCCGAGACGATGAACCTGATCCACGAGGATGAATTCCTTCGGCCCCTTGAACCTCGCCAGGTGCGAGGCGCAGTGCTCGGCCAATGACTCCGGCATCGCCGCGTGTCGCGGCTGGATCAGGGCCACCACCTCCTCGCCCCACCGATCGCTCGGACGGCCGACCACCAAGGCGTCGGCGACATCCGGGTGCGCGCGCAGCACTTCCTCGACTTCTTCCACGAACACCTTTTCGCCACCGGTGTTGACCACCAACGAGTCGCGGCCGTACAACCGCAGCGTCCCGTCCGCATCGAGCGCCGCGCGGTCGCCCGATATCACCACCCGCTTGCCGTCGACCACCGGGAAGGTCCTGCGGGTGGCCTCGGGATCGTCGAAGTATCCCAACGGAATACGCCCCTCGCGGGCCGCCCAGCCCACCTCGTCTTCACCGGGAGACACGAAGCGGGTGTAGTCCTCGGAGAGCACCAGTCCACCCTCACGCAGGGTGAAAGTGTCGGTCCGGGTGTCGCGACGACTGTGTCCGAACCCCATGTTCCCGGTTTCGGACGACCCGTAGCCGTTGATCAGCGTGAGCTGAGGCAGGAGCTCCAGCAGCGCCCGCTGGTGCTTCAGATTCGTTGCGGCGCCGCCGGTGCCGATCGCGCCCAGCGAGGACAGGTCGTATCTGCCGCGCCGCAACTCGTCGACCAGCGGCGCCGCGTAGGCGTCGCCGACCATCGTCATCATGGCGACCTTTTCGCGTTCCGCGGTCTGCCATACCAGTTGCGGGTCCAGCCTCTTGCTGGTGTCGTACAGCACCACCGTCAGGCCGGCCATGATCGCTGAGAACGCGGTCCACATGCCCGCGGCGTGCATCAGCGGTGACACCGCGAACCACGGCGGTCCGCCGTTTCGGCTGACTTTGTCATGGATGTCTTGCGCGGAGTCATGATCGGCGCCGACCATCGACGAGACGTAGATGTCGGACTGGCGCCACAGCACACCCTTGGGCCGGCCGGTAGTGCCGCCGGTGCAGATCATCAGCAGGTCATCCGGTGAACAGGCGATATCCTGGTCGATGTTCCCTTGCGCCAGAGCATCTTCCAGCGCCACCGCACCCGGCAGTTCGAGGGCTTCGCTACCGTCGTCGACGCAGAGCAGCAGATCGGCACTCCCCGGCGGGAGCACATCGGCGAACTTGGCGCCGAGCGACTTGTGGTAGATGACGGCGCGGGGCCGGACATAGTCGAGCAACTCGTGGACTTCGCGCGGCGTGTAGTGGTAGTTGACGTTCACTGGAACGGTGCGGGCCTTCAGACAGCCGATGACCATGTCGGCGTACAGGTCGTTGTGCATCAGCAGCGCGACACGGTCTTGGCCGCACTCCCAGTTCTGCAGCGACGTTCGCTCCTGATGAGCACCGAAGCCGTTGCCGGCCAGATAGTTTGCCAGCCGTCGCGTTCGGTCGGCGGCTTCGGCGTACGTCCGGCGATGCTCACCGCAGACGGTGATCGCCCGGTCCGGGATGACCCCGGCGATCACGTCGAGAACCGCGCCTATGGTCCACTCGCTCATGGTGTCAGGCGGCTCCGGGTGTTCACGCGGCCGAGCCGACCTTGACGTCCAGCAGGTCCAACGCGTTGTCGCGCATCACCTTTCGGATGTCGGTGTCGCTGAAGCCGGCGAGTTCACCGGTAAAGGACACCGGGTCTTCCAGTCCCTCGCCGTGTGGCCAGTCGGATCCGAACAGGATCTTCTCGACACCGATCAACGACGCCAGCTCGGTCAGATCGTCTTCGTAGTAGGGCGCGACCCAGACGTTGTTGCGCAGCTGCTCGACCGGATCGGCCGGGAACAGCTTGGGGTGGTTGTTGGCAACCTTCTTCAGCCGCTTGATCAGCCGGTGCACGAAATACGATCCGTTCTCGATGCTGACGGCTTTGAGTTGCGGGTGCCGGGTGAACACACCGTGGGCGATCATCGAGGCCATCGTGTCGTGGATGGCGCGGTCGTCGACGAGGATCTGGTCCAACGGGTCCGAGCCGCCGAAGGCCTCGAAAGTCGACTTCCCACCCCACATTCCAGCCACCTGGAGATAGCCGGAGTCACTGAGGTGGAAGCCCACGGGAACGCCCGCCTCGGCCAGCGCGGCCCAGACCCGGTCGTGCAACGGGTCGCCCAACGACCGCGGCTTCACCACGCCGGGCACCGGGGCCGGGCGCACCAGTATCAGCTTCGCCCCCCGAGCGAGGACGAACTCCACTTCCTCGAGGGCGCCGGTCGGGTCGGCCAGCGAGATGATCGGCGCGGCGATGATGCGGTGGTCGGGCCGATCAAAGCCCCAGTCCTCGTCCAGCCACAGATTGAAGGCGTGGATCGAGGCCATCGTCGCTTCGACGTCGTGCTTGAGTGCTTCTTCCACACCGCAGGCGAATGTCGGCAACATGAAGACGGTTTCGATGCCCTGGGTCTCCATCACGGTGATCCGGGCGTCGCGATTCTGATACTCCGGATGTTGTTCGAGCCGCTCGACTTTCATCAGTGACGCCGGGTCGACGCCGTCCGGGATCTCGCCGCGGAAGAGTAAGTCGAGGCATCCGGGCTTGATGATGGGATCGAAGGTCGGGTTGGGGATGAAGCGATTCACCCGGTCCCCGATGACCGCCTGGGAGTGCCTGCCGTCCTGAAAGATCTGCACGCCGCGCCTGCGGAACTTTTTGTCGAGATGCCGGGTGAAGGCGTCGAGCGGTTCGTAGTAGTGGTTGTCGACGTCGATCGCCTTATAGCCCAAGGTCGCCATCGTGATCCTTTCCGGTGCCGCACGATTCGTCGGATCCGCGCAGGCCCGGGAAACTCGGGGCGCGCTTTTCCAGGAAGCTGGTGATGCCCTCGATGACGTCGGGGCGCGTCAGGGACTGCTGCAGCAGGACCTCGGACCGTGAGTTCGCGTCGGCCACCTCGCGCATCGCGTCGCCGTAAGCCTGTCGCTTGATGATGGCCATCGATGCGGGAGAACAGTTTTGGGCGATGTCTTCGGCGTAGGTCATCGCGCGGGTCATCAGTTCGTCGGCCGGTACGACCTCTTTGACCAATCCGAGTTGCGCCGCCTCGTCGGCGAGGAATGTCCGGCCGCTCAACAGGAGGTCGAGCGCGACGCCCCAGCCCGTCAGCCGCGGCAGGATCCACGAGACGCCGTACTCGGCGATCAGCCCGCGGCGGGCGAACGAGGCCGCGAATTTCGCGCCCGCGGCGGCGAATCGAATGTCGCACATCAGCGCCTGGGTGAGTCCAATGCCGACACAGGATCCGTTGATCGCGGCGATGACCGGCTTGGACAGCGTGGTCAGGTGGTAGGGCTGTCGATCTCCGATCAGGCTCGCGAGCTTGCTCTCATCCGTCTTCTCGATCGACTGGGCGAAGTTCTCCGTAGCGCCCAACTGGGCGCCGGCACAAAACGCCCGCCCGCGTCCGGTCAGCACGATCGCGCGAACGTCCGGGTCCTGCTCGGCACGATCCAGTCCGGCGTAGAACGCCGTCGCGATATCGCCGCCCCAGGTGTTGAGCCGGTCGGGCCGATTGAGCGTCATCACCGCGACGCCGGTCGGGGTGACCTTGTAGATCACCGCCTCGTCCTGGCTGGGGTCGGCGACACGGTCTTCGGTGGTGCTCATCGACCGTCCTCCCCTGAGCTCAGGCGGCAACTCCACTACAGCATGTACGCATACTGTATACCTATCGGTAGCGCATTCTGCAACAGTCCGCACAGGCCGTTGAGGACCGCCATATCGGCCCTCGCCCACCGCCAAAGGACGGCTCGTGCATGCCGCTCGCAGCGATCAGTCGATGGCGCCAAAACCAATACCGTAGAAGGGCTTTCGACCGCCACAACGTTTCGGGGCGCGTGATGAGACGCCTTACGCTCCGCGTGATGCATATCAAAACGCCTACGATAGGTATTACAGTAGGTAGCTGAAATACCCTGCTGCCCCCGACCCGATGCAGCATCGAACGTCATGGAGGTGCCCACAGTGGCCAAGCAGGCAGCCGCCGAGAAGCGGCAGCGGCGCGAACGCGGCTCCATCAATCCGGACGACATCATCAGCGGCGCGTTCGAGCTCGCGGAGCAGGTCTCCATCGACAACCTGAGCATGCCGCTGCTCGGCAAGCATCTCGGCGTCGGAGTCACGAGCATCTATTGGTATTTCCGCAAGAAGGACGACCTGCTCAACGCGATGACAGACCGTGCACTGCGCAAGTATGTGTTCGCCACCCCGTATGTGGAGGCCACCGACTGGCGCGAGACGCTGCGCAACCATGCCCGCTCGATGCGTAAAACCTTCATGGGCAACCCGATCCTGTGCGACCTGATTCTGATCAGGTCGGCCCTGAGCCCGAGGGCCGCCAAGGTCGGCGTCCAAGAGATCGAGAAGGCCATCGCCGGTTTGGTCGAAGCGGGGCTGTCGCCCGAGCAGGCCTTCGACACCTACTCCGCGATGTCGGTGCACGTCCGGGGATCGGTGGTACTGCACCGACTGCATGAGAAGAATGAAGTGACCGAAAACGGCGGGCGCACAATCGAAGACGCGATGGTCATCGACTCAGAGGCGACCCCGCTGCTCGCCCGGATGACCGCAGAGGGTCACCACATCGGGGCCCCCGACGACAACAACTTCGAGTACGGCCTCGACTGCATCCTCGACAATGCCAACCGGCTCATCGAACAGGGCTCGAAGTCGGCTGGCCGGCAACGCAAGCCGGCGCCGCGCAAGCGCGCCTAGCCCTGCGGCGGCTCCGGCACACTGAAGTGCTCGTCGCGCAACCGGAACGCCTCCTTGGTGCCGTGCTGCGCGCGCGTCTTGACGAAGTTGAACTCCCCGGGGGCGAATTGCAGGTTCGTGCCATATGCGTGAAACAGGTAGCTGGCGACCTCCTCGCCCTGGTACGCCTGGCTCTGCTCGACGAGCCGAAATGCCTCCTTCGCGATCACGACGCCGTCGGCGGGCATCTTGGCGGCCTTTTCGGCCCAGTACCGGGCCCGTGCCGCGACATGGCCGGGATCGCATGTCTCGGTGAAGATCCCGAGATGTTCGACCGCTTCGGCGGCGATGATGTCGCCGGTCAGTAACAGTCGGCGGGCGAGCACCGGGCCCAGACGGTGGAAGAACATGTGCAGGCTGCCCAACGCCGGCCCGAGGAATCGAGTCGCCGGCATGCCGATCCTGGTGTCCCGGGCGATCACGGAAATGTCTGTCATCAAAGCGATCTCGAAGCCACCGCCGAGTGCGTAGCCGCTGATCTCCCCAACGGTGACCTTCGGGAACCCCATCAGGTTGTGGTAGAAGCCGAACGACTTGCGATCGACCGTGAGCCGACGGCGCTGGCTGGGACGGCTCTTGGCGGGTTTGTCGGCTCCGCGCTCGCCGTACCAGCCGTAGGCGTTGTTCATGTCCGCCCCGGTGCTGAACACCCCGTCGGCACCGCGCAGCAGGACCACCGTGAGATCGTCGTCGTCGGCGACGGTGTCCAGGCATTGGGCAACGGCGTCGCGCATGACGGCGTCGTAGGAGTTGCGCTGCTGAGGGTTGTTCAATGTGATTGTGGCGATCCGCTTTTCACGGTCGACCTGGAAAAGTACGCGATCGTCGTGGCCGTCCGAGTCAGTCATGAGCCGGGCCCTTCCTGCCGTTGTGGCCGATGTCGAAATTCGATACCAGCCTCGCCTCGATGGTGTGCTCCGTGCCGAGCGCGAGCGTGTTGCGTCGCGCCGCGGCAAGGTGGTCCTGCGCCAGCCGGACCGCCTTGTCGGCGTTGCCGTCACGGATCGCGTCGAGCAGTCGCTGGTGGTCGCGGAGCGCGGCCCGTCTGGTCTTGTCCACCATGGGCGCCGGCTCGCCATGGCCGTTCCACACCGCCGACTCGTGCGCGGACCAGATCAGCTCCAGAGACCCGATCAACAGGATCATCGACTCATTGCCGCATCGGGAGACCAGCGTCTCGTGAAAGCGGCGGGCGTTCGGCACGTATCGCGACACGTCGTCGAATTGCTCGGTCTGGATCTCGATTTCGGCCTGAAGGTAGGGCACCACGTCGGTCATCCGGTCCTCGCGCGCGGCGCACATCCCCGCGCAGACGGGTTCGAGATGCATCAGCGCCGCGCTCACGTCGACCGGCGTCGCGGCCCGGGTCTGCAACACCATGCTGATCATGTGCGCGGTCCGCTCGGCGGTCGGATGATGCACGAGCGCGCCACCGACGTTGCCGCGCCGCACCGAGATCAACCCGTCCGTCTCCAGAAGGTGGATAGCCTCGCGCAAGGCCGGCGGGCTCACCCCGAACTCGGCGAGCAGCGCTTCCTGTGACGGCAGCACGTCTCCTTCCTTCAGGCGACCGGACAAGATGTCGTCCCGAAGCTTCGAGGCGACGAGTTCGGCCACCCGCGGCTGGCGAATGCGATGCACTGCCATCTCACACTTGCTCGGCTCGGCGCTTGCCGAGTAGGTGCCCGGTCAGCTTCTCGGGCGGCACGGCCAGCGTGGTGATTTCACCGAAGCACAGCACCTCGTCGTCGAGGAGCAGACGGGCCGTCGAGGTGATGCCCCGCGGCACCTCGGAACGCGAGATGTCGAACAGCAACTCGGTCAGCATCGGCGTCGGCCGCCGGAATGTGACCTGTAGCGACCGGGTCTTTCCGGAAAGCCCGCGAACGCAGTTGTGATGCTGGACCACGCTGTCGAAGAACACCGCGAGAAACCCGCCGTGCACCAATCCGGGTGGGCCTTCGTACACCAGCGGGAAAGTGACTCGCCCCGAACCGGTCTCGTCGTCGAGTCGATCGAAGTGGTACTCGGGAAAGCACGGGTTGAACGCTCCGATGTCCGTCGCATGGTCCAGATACACCCGGTGGTCGCCGGCATCACCGACCCGGGGCGCACTGTTCGGCGGGGCCACGGCGCGTAACTCTTGTTCCCACGCATCGACCTGCATGACGATCGCGTCCACCGTGGGGTGGTCATGTTCCAGCGACAGCAATGCGTCACCCAGTCGGCGAATCGCTCTGGCCGCGGCCACGGTTTGAGCGAGCGGCATTTCGCCGAATCGGGCGCGCGCCCCCACTGGCTCCTGTTCGCCCATCCGACCTCTTCCCGACGCAGATGTTCCCCAGCGCCGCTTTCCTTGCTAAGTTATACAGCGAAGCAATTGTAGAGCCTACTGTAGAGGTATCCATAACTTCAGGGAAGGGCAGATTCGCAGGTGAGTCAGGACGCGGACGCCACGGCAGTCGACGGCTCGCTCATCGCAAGCCGGAACGGCTCGATTCTTCGGCTCACCCTCGACCGACCCGCGCGTCGTAACTCGTTGACGCAGAGCATGATCGCGGCCCTCGTCGAAGCACTGACCGCGGCCGCCACCGATGACTCGTTGCGGGCCATCCATATCCGCGGGGCCGGTGGGGACTTCTGCTCGGGCGTCGACTGGGTGGCCACCAACAGCGGCGGGCAGCGCCCGCGCACCGGCGACATCGTCAGGCGCATCCCCCACGCCGCGAATAGGGTGATCGAGCTGGTGCACGGCATCCACCTGCCGGTGGTCTGCAGCGTGCGCGGGTTCGCCGCCGGCCTGGGCTGCAACCTGGCGCTGGCCGCCGATTTCACCGTCGCCGCGGACGACGCGGTGTTCTGGGAACCGTTCGCGGCGCGCGGGTTCAGCCCGGACTCGGGCGCCACCTGGCTGCTACCCCGCCTGATCGGCCTCGCCCGCGCCAAACGAATGCTGTTGCTCGGAGACAAGGTCGGCGCGAACGAGGCCGCCGACTGGGGGTTGATTCACCAAGCCGTTGCCCCGGACGAGCTGGACCGCGCGACCGACGAGCTGCTGACCCGGCTGGCGGACGGCCCCACCGTGGCGCTCGGGCTGGCGAAGCAGGCCATCCACTACGGCCAGCACGCGGCGCTGAGCCAGTCGATGACGCAAGAACTGTACGACGTCGAGCTGTCCTGCAGGACGGCCGATTTCAAAGAGGGGCTCACGGCGTTCCGCGAGCAACGCCCGCCTCAATTCGACGGCCGATGACAGCGATCAAGGAGAGCTGAGATGTCTTCCGGGTCATACGACACCATCAAATACGAGGTGGACGGCCACAAGGCCACCATCACCCTGAACCGGCCGGACGCGCTGAATGCACTCAGCCCGCACATGGTCACCGAGCTGCGACACGCCTACCTCGAAGCCGAAAACGACCACGGCGTATGGATTCTCATCGTCACGGGTACCGGCCGGGCATTCTGCACCGGCGCCGACGTCAAGGCGATTCCCGGCGACGGCAAGGTCGTCAACGAGCGGCCGTACCTGTCCACCTACGAGCAGTGGGAGGCGCCACAGGAAGGCACCCCGCCGTTTCGGACGATGGCCAAGCCGGTGCTCGCCGCGGTCAACGGATTGTGTTGCGGCGCGGGCCTGGACTGGGTGACCACCGGCGACATCGTGATCGCCTCCGACAAGGCGACGTTCTTCGACCCGCATGTCAGCATCGGACTGGTTGCCGCCCGCGAGCTGGTCCGGGTTGCCCGGGTGCTCCCCCGCAACATCGCGCTTCGGATGGCGATGATGGGCAAACACGAGCGAATGGGCGCACAACGCGCCTACGAGCTCGGCATGATCAGCGAGATCGTCGACCACGAACGGCTGCTGGAGCGCGCCCACGAAATCGCCGACACGGTCAATTCCAATGCACCGCTTGCAGTTCGGGGCACCCGATTGGCCATCATCAAGGGTCTCGATCTGCCGCTGCACGAAGCCGAGATGCTGGCCGAATCGTTCCGCGAGCGCAATCTGCACACCGAAGACTCGCTCGAAGGGCCACGGGCATTCGTCGAGAAGCGGCCGCCGGACTGGAAGTGCCGATGAGCTTCGACACCATCAGGCTCGACCTCGACAACGACGACCGGGTCGCCACGATCACGCTGAATCGGCCCGATCAGCTCAACGCCTTCAACCGCGCCATGTGCGACGAGATGACCGAAGCGTGGCGCACCGTCAAAGCGGACGACTCCATCAACGCCGTCGTAGTGCGGGCCGCCGGCGACCGTGCGTTCAGCGCGGGACTCGACATCAAAGCTCCGTACGGCCAGCCCGAAAATGTCTGGAACCACGAGGATCCGGGCGAAGCCCTGAGCCCCAAGTGGCAAAAGATGTGGAAGCCGGTGGTATGCGCGGTGCAGGGAATGTGCACTGCGGGCGCGTTTTACTTCGTCAACGAAGCCGACGTGGTGATCTGCTCGACCGATGCGACGTTTTTCGACTCCCACGTCTCGGCCGGACTGGTATGCGCTCTGGAGCCGATCGGGCTGATGCGGCGGATCGGCCTGGGCGAAACATTGCGAATCGCATTGATGGGCAACGACGAACGCGTCAGCGCCGACACCGCCCTGCGCATCGGACTGGTATCCGAGGTGGTCGCCCGCGACGCGCTGTGGGCCCGCGCGCACAAGATCGCCGCAACGATCGCGGCCCATCCCCCGTCGGCCACCCAGGGCACCGTCAAAGCGATCTGGGAGTCGCTGGACAAGCCCTACCGGGCGGCGATGGAGCAGGGCCTGATCTACACCCGGCTCGGCAATCCCCTCGGCACCGCCGAACTAGCCGGGCGTGCGGAACGCGAGGCGCCCGATCCGACGATTCGATGACGGCGCACCGGCTCAGCCGGCGCATCACGCACGTCCTGCACCTGCAGCCCGACGCACGTGCGGTCGAGTATGACGGCCAATGGGTTTCGTACGAGCAGATCGGTGCGCTGGCCGAGCGGATCGCATCGCTCGTCGGCGACGGGCAACCTCAGGTCGGGATCCTGCTGCGCAATCGGCCTGCGCACGTCGCGGCGCTGCTCGGCGTCTTGCTGACCGGCGCAAGCGTCGTGGTGATCAATCCGGGCCGTGGCGATGACCGCGTCAAGGCCGACGTCGCTCCGCTTGCCCTGCCGCTCATCGTCGGCGAGCCCGAGGACGTGGCGCTGCTGGGCATGACGGGCGCGACCACGGTGTTGATCGCGGATCTCACCGGTGAGCCGAAAGTGACTGCCGGCAGCCAGGACTGCCCGGCTCCGAGTCGACCGGGCGTCGCCGTGCGGATGCTGACCAGCGGCACGACCGGACCGCCCAAGCGGGTCGACCTCAGCTACGACATGCTGGCACACAGCGTGATGGGGGCCCCGGCCGAGCAGCGGCCGGCGCCAACGGAATTGCGCGGCGGGGTCGCGATCGTCAACTCGCCACTGGTCCACATTGGCGGTGTCTTCCGGATCCTGCAGTGCGTTGCGCAGGGGCGTCCCTTCGTGTTGCTGGAGCGATTCGAGTTGGACCGGTGGGCGGATGCGGTCCGCACCCACCGGCCGCGCGCGGTGTCGCTGGTGCCGACCGCGCTGCGCATGGTGCTGCACTCGAACCTGCGTCGCGAAGATCTGGCGGGTGTCCGCGCGGTGACATCGGGGACCGCCCCGCTATCCGCGGACGACGCCGACGCCTTCACTGAGAAATACGGCATTCCGGTGCTGACATCCTATGCGGCAACCGAATTCGGCGGAGGCGTCGCCGGTTGGACGTTGGCTGACCATCAGAAGTATTGGCAGCGCAAACGTGGCAGTGTGGGCCGCGCAAACCCGGGCGCGCAACTACGGGTGATCGACGACGACGGTGTCGCACTGGGGTCCGATCAGATCGGTGTGCTGGAGGTCAAGCCGGCCCAACTCGGGCCCGAGGCCGCCTGGATGCGCACCACGGACCTGGCCCGCATCGACGCCGACGGATTTGTCTGGATCGTCGGTCGGGCCGACCAGGCCATCATTCGCGGCGGCTTCAAAGTCATGCCGGACGATGTGCGCGTCGCCCTGGAAAGCCACCCCGCGGTGGCGGGTGCCGCTGTCGTCGCGCGCGCCGACGCCCGTCTCGGCGAAACCCCGGTGGCCATGGTGGAGCTGCGGGCCCCCGATGCGGCGGACACCACCGAGCTCGTCGACTATCTACGAGACCGATTGGCCCGATACGAGATTCCCACCGAGGTAATGCTGGTAGCCGAGATCCCGAGAACGCCGTCGGGCAAGCCGGACCTCGGCGCGATCAGGCGATATTTCGGCAGCGACGTCGACTGAGATGGCGACCGTTGGCGAGATCGTGCGCGCGCAGGCACACGCCAGGGGCGATCACCCCTTGCTGGTCTGCGACTCCGAGCGCATCAGTTACGCAGACGCCGAGCGGCGGTCTGCGCTGCTGAGCAGGGGCCTGATCGCCCTCGGCGCCGGGAAGGGCACCCACATCGGGGTGTTGTACCCCAACGGAGTCGGCTTCGTCGTCGCGATGCTGGCGGCGAGCCGGATCGGCGCGGTGGTCATACCGTTCTCCACATTCGCCACCGCACGCGAAGTTCGCGAACAACTCGTCCACAGCGACACCGAAATCCTGCTTGCCGCGACATCGTTCAGATCTCACGACTACGTGCAACGGTTGACTGAGGTCATCCCGGACTGCACCTTCGACTCCGCAGATCGGTTATTCACCGTCGCAGCACCGCAATTGCGCCATGTGATCGTCGATCCAGATCAGCTCCAGTGCCGTGCCGTCGACCACACTCGTTTGGCCGCGCTCGAAGACGACGTCGACGGCTCCGACCCGATGACGATCGTCTATACGTCGGGAACCACGAGCGCGCCCAAGGGCGTGCTGCACACCCAAGCTTCGCTGCTCGACCATCAGCGCAATCTCAACGCGGTACGCGACCTCACCGAGGCGGACTCCCTGTTCTGCAATTCACCGTTCTTCTGGATCGGTGGACTGGGATTTGCGTTGCTGGCCAGCATGATTGCCGGGTCGACGCTGGTCTGCTCGAACGCCGAGGATCCCGGCCAAACACTCGATCTACTCGAGGCCGAACGGCCCACGGTGACCAATGGTTTCGCTGCGGGCATCAGGCATCTGACCCAGCATCCGACGTTCGCCGACCGCGACCTCTCGTCGATGCGGCGCGGCAACCTTTATCCGATCATGGATCCGCGAGCGCGACCGGCCGACCCTGAGTTGCGACACAACATGCTCGGGCTCACTGAAGCCGGCAGCGTGGCACTGATCAGCGCAGACGAGACCGAGCAGCCCGAGCAGCGGCGCGGGTCGTTCGGCAGACCCGCGCCTGGGCTGCAGGTGCAGATCATCGACCCCGAAACCGGAAGGCCGGTCGAACCCGGTGCACCCGGCGAACTCCTCATACGCGGGGCATGTGTGATGCAGCGCTACTACGGGCGCAGTCGGGAAGATTGCTTCGACGCCGACGGCTGGCTACATACCGGCGACCGGGCGGCATCCGACAGCGAGGGGTTCATCTACTACCTGGGCCGGCGCGGTTCGATGATCAAGACGGCCGGAGCGAACGTCTCACCCAGCGAGATAGAGCAGGCGATCGCCGCGGTCATCAGCGGCACAGGCGCGTATGTGTTCGGTCTCCCCGATCCCGACCGAGGGCAGATTGTCGTCGCCGTCATCGCTACGGACACGGTCGACGTCGATGAAGCAGCCCTCAGACACTCGCTCGCCAAGCATCTTTCGGCATACAAGATCCCGAAGAGGTTCGCTTTCGTGCGGGCGACCGAGGTGCCACTGCGGGCCAGCGGCAAACCGGATGTGCAGCGGATGAGCAGGCTGTTCGATGCCTGACACCATCGACGATCTGGTTCGGCGGCGCTGCATCGATCACACCGACAAGCCGATCGTGATCGAGCCCGAGCGAGAGTTGAGCTATCGCCAACTCGCTTCCACGACAGCGGATCTGGCTGCGGGCTTCATCGACGCGGGTGTCGGCAAGGGCAGCCGGGTCGGGCTCATCATGCCCAACGGCGTGCGGTGGGTGCAGATCGCGATCGCGCTCACCCGGATCGGCGCGGTGCTGGTCCCGCTGAGCACCTTGCAGCCACGACGGGAACTCGTCGCGCAGTTGCGCACCGCGTCCGTTCAGTTCCTGATCGCCGTCGAGGAATTCCGCGGGCACCGGTACCTCGACGACGTGCACACGGACAGCTCCGAACTGCCTGCTCTGCAACGGGTGTGGCCGGCCGATGGGCTGCCGGTGAAGCCCGCCGATTCGTTCGTCGATGCGGTGACGGCAACAGTCAACCCAAGCGACACGATGACCATCATCTTCACCTCCGGCAGCAGCGGCGCACCCAAAGGCGTGCTGCATTCGCATGGCAACGCGATCGGGGCGGTCCGGTCCGGCTTGGCAAGCCGCTGTATCGCATCCGACACCCGCCTGTACTTGCCGATGCCGTTCTTCTGGGTCGGCGGCTTCGGCAGTGGGGTGCTGTCCGCCTTA
This sequence comes from uncultured Actinomycetota bacterium, assembly GCA_963822655.1. Taxonomy (GTDB): domain Bacteria; phylum Actinomycetota; class Actinomycetes; order Mycobacteriales; family Mycobacteriaceae; genus Mycobacterium. Next base: position 16,415 of record CAWGIJ010000004.1, on the reverse strand, counting down.
GTGGCCGGGGCGACGCTGATCACCGAGGCGATCCCGCAACCGGAGACCACGCTGCGCCTGCTGGAGCGCGAGCGGGTGACATTGTTCCGCGGTTGGCCGGATCAGGCCGAGGCCTTGGCGCGGCACCCGTATCGAGACAAGGTCGACCTGTCGACGCTGCGGTCCGGCAGTCTGGACGCACTGTTGCCCGACGACCAACGGGCCCAACCCGGCTCACGCGCAACCCTGTTCGGCATGACCGAAGCCTTCGGGCCGTACTGCGGCTTTCCCGCCGACACCGACATGCCGCGTTCGGCGTGGGGCAGTTGCGGCAAGCCGTTTCCGGGAATGGAAGTCCGGATCGCCGACCCGGACACCGGACAGCCGGTATCCGCGGGAACCATTGGGATGATTCAGATCCGGGGTCCTCACACGCTGCGCGGGATGTGCCGACGCAGCCGCGAGGAACTGTTCACGGTCGACGGCTTCTACCCCACCGGCGACCTCGGCCGGCTCGACGACGATGGCTTCCTGTTCTATCACGGCCGATCCGACGATATGTTCAAAGTCAGCGGCGCGACCGTCTACCCCGCCGAAGTCGAACAGGCGCTCCGTGACATCGACGGAGTCACCCACGCCTTCGTCACCAATGTTCCTACTGCACAGGGAGATCGCGTGGGTGCAGCGGTGGTGTGTGACACCGACAGCATGACCGCTGAGCAGGTGCGCGCCTCGGCCCGGGCGCTGCTCAGCTCGTTCAAGGTGCCGACCGTGTGGCTGCTGCTCGACTCCGATGACACGATTCCGCGAGGGTCGACCGGCAAGGTCGACAGCCGGGCGTTGCGCGAGATGCTACTCGACGGCTAGGCCGGGTCGACCACGCCGTGTTCGGCGAGGTGGTCGATCAACGGTGCCGCCCCCGCGGCGAGATGCTCCGACATGGCTCTGCGCGCAGACTCGCCGTCGCGCTTGGCCAATGCGGCCACCACCCGGCGGTGGTCCTTGATCGACTGGCCGGGCCAGCCGGCGATGACGGGGAAAACGGATTCGGGTGCGTAACGCGTGATCTGGGACATCATCTGCGCCAGCTTCGGTGACTCGGCCGCCACGTTGATGGCGCGGTGGAACTCGTGGTTCAGCCGCACGGTTCGCTCGATGTCGTTGCCGGCGTATGCCTCTTCCAGCTGGGCCTGGATGTTCTTCAGCTCGCGCAGCTGGTCGTCGTCGATGTTGGCCGCGGCCCGCGCCGCGAGCTCGCCTCCCACGTGGGCCTGCAGGTTGGCGACGTCGGCGAGATCGCGCTCGGTGACCGGCAGCACCACGAAGCCGCGGCGCGGCTGTTGCGCGAGTAGTCCCTCGGAACGCAGCTCGAAAAGCGCCTCCCGGACCGGGGTCACGCTGATGCCCAATTCGGCGGCCAGTTGGTCCAGACGCACGTACTCACCCGCGGAGTAGGTGCCGTCGAAGATCCGCTTACGGACATAGCGCGCAACATCTTCGGAGAGTTGAGGCCGCGCGACGAAATCCGGGACGCTCATGTCAAATCCGATACTCGGCAAGCAGTCGCTTGCTGATGATGGACTTCTGGATCTCGCTGGTGCCCTCGCCGATCAGCAGGAACGGCGCGTCGCGCATCAGCCGTTCGATCTCGTATTCCTTGGAGTAGCCGTATCCGCCATGGATACGGAAGCTCTGCTGGGTGACTTCGGAGCAGAATTCGCTGGCGAGGTATTTCGCCATCCCCGCCGCGACGTCGTTACGCTCACCGGAGTCCTTGAGCCGTGCCGCGTTGACCATCATCAGGTGGGCGGCCTCGACTTTGGTTGCCATCTCGGCGATTTGGAATGCGATGGCCTGGTGTTCGGCGATCGGCTTGCCGAAGGTGTGCCGTTGCTGGGCGTACCGGGCGGCCAGTTCGAACGCGCGAATGGCCACGCCGACCGCCCGGGCCGAGACGTTGACCCGGCCGACCTCGATGCCGTCCATCATCTGGTAGAAGCCCTGGCCGGGTGTCCCGCCCAGGATGTCGTCGGCGCTCGCGGCATAGCCGTCGAAGATCAGCTCGGTGGTGTCGATTCCCTTGTAGCCGAGCTTGTCGATCTTGCCGGGTATCAGCAGCCCGGGCTTCACTTCGCCGAAGCCGGAGGGCTTTTCGATGAGGAACGCGGTCAGGTTGCGATGCGGCGCGTCGGCGCCCTCGTCGGTGCGGACCAATGCCGCCACCAGGCTAGAGCTGGCCCCGTTGGTCAGCCACATCTTCTGGCCATTGATGGTGTAGTCACCGTCGCTGCCACGGGTGGCGCGGGTGCGGATCGCGGCGACGTCGGATCCCAACTCCGGCTCGGACATCGAGAACGATCCGCGTATCTCGCCGGTCGCCATCCGCGGCAGGAAGCGTTGCTTCTGTTCGTCAGTACCGTGCTGGCGCAGCATGTAGGCGACGATGAAGTGGGTGTTGAGCACGCCGGAAATGCTCATCCAGCCGCGAGCCAGTTCTTCGACGCACAGCGCATAGGTCAGCAGCGACTCGGCCAACCCGCCATACTCTTCGCGGGATCATCAACCCGAACAGACCCATTTCGCGCATCTGGTCGACGATCGCCTGCGGATAGGTGTCGGCGCGCTCCAGTTCGGGCGCGTTCGGGATGACCTCTTTCTCGACGAATTGCCTTACCGTGGAGATGATCTCGTTCTGGACGTCGGTGAGGCCGATCGTCTGGGCGAGTTTGGTCATGGGGGGCCTTTCGGTAAGTCAGCGGGCGATCGTGTTCGCATCGGTCAGTCGCACGATGTCGTCGGCGCTCAGGCCGAGGGCCTGGGTCAACACCTCGGCGGTGTCGCCGCCGAGGCGCGGCGCGGGTTGGCCGGCGTAATGGGTGCCGTCGAAAACCGTGGGCAGGCCGGGCGCCAGGTACTCCCCCAGCCCGTCCTGATGCAGCCGGGAGAACAACGGGTTCGCGGTCACTCGCTCGTCGGCTGCGGTTTCGGCGAACGTGCGATAGCGCTCGAACAGCACACTGGTGGCCGACAGGGCCGGCGTGATCTCGTCGGCCGAGTGGTCGGCGAACCACGTCGCGAACAGGCCGCTCAGCACACCCCGGTAGCGGTAGCGCACACCTTCGTCGGCGAAGTCGGCGCCGAGCGAGTCGGCGAGTGCGGAAACGGCTGCACCGCAACCGGTTACCGCCACCAGGTCCTGGAAGTGACGCTTCGTCAGCGTGACCACCATGAACGCGGCGCCGTCGCGGCTGGTGAAGTCCTGACCGTACTGCCCGTAGATCGCGTTGCCGAGACGCTCGCGCTCGGTGCCGTTGATCTGCGGCTCGGTCAGCAGCCCCAGGTTGCCGGCGGTGGCCAGCGCGACATCCTCGAGTGGAAGGTTGACCTGGGCGCCCGCGCCGGACTGGTCGCGGCGGCGGACCGCGGCGACGATCGCGAGCGCCGCGTAGAGGCCGCAGCACACATCCCATGCGGGCAGCACGTGGTTGATCGGGCCGGCGTGATCCACCGGGCCGGTGACCAATGGAAATCCAGTAGCCGCGTTCACCGTGTAGTCGACGCCGGTGGAGCCGTCGTGGCGGCCGAGCACCTGCAGGTGGATCAGGTCGGGACGCTTGGCTGCGAGGGTGTCATACGACAGCCACGACAGCCCCGCGGCGTTCGTCACCACGATGCCGTCACCCTCGACGATCAGTCGCTGCACCAGGTCCTGACCCTCGGCGGAACGCAAATCGATGGTGGCCGAACGCTTTCCCTTGTTCAGACCGGTCCAGTAGATGGACGTGCCGTCCGCGGTGAGCGGCCAGCGGTGAGCGTCCGCCCCACCTCCGATTGGGTCGACGCGGATCACCTCGGCGCCGAGTTGACTCAACGTCATTCCGCACAATGGCGCGGCGACGAAGCTGGACACCTCGACGACGGTGAGATCGGCCAACGGTGCGCTCACTGTCACGCAACCCGTTCGAAGATCGCGGCAAGACCTTGTCCGCCACCGATGCACATGGTTTCCAGCCCGTAGCGTGCCTCGCGCCGCTGCAGTTCACGCGCCAAGGTCGCGAGCATCCTGCCGCCGGTCGCGCCCACCGGGTGGCCGAGCGAGATCCCCGAGCCGAGCACGTTCGTCCGCTCGAGGTCGCCGGCGCCGAAACCCCACTCCCGCATGACGGCGAGCGCCTGCGCGGCGAACGCCTCGTTGAGTTCGATGAGATCGATGTCGCTCAGTTGCAGACCGGCCTTGGCAAGCGCCGCGGCGGTGGCCGGCACCGGGCCGATGCCCATCACGTTGGGCGCCACACCCGCCGTCGCCCACGACACCATGCGCACCAACGGCGTCAGGCCGAGTTCCGCGGCTCGCTCCGGGGTGGTGACCACGCACATGGATGCCGCGTCGTTCTGGCCGCTGGCATTACCGGCCGTGACAGTGGCATCCGGATCATCCTTGAGCAGAACGGGTTTGAGCTTGCTCAGCGATTCGACCGTGGCGTCGGCGCGCGGATGCTCGTCGGTGTCGATCACCTCGTCGCCGCGACGGCTGCGCACGGTGACCGGGATGATCTCCTCGACCAGTAGCCCATCCTTCTGCGCGGCTACCGCCCGCTGGTGCGACGTCACCGCGAGTTCGTCCTGCTCCTGACGTGAGATGCCGTACTGGCGGCGCAGGTTCTCCGCGGTCTCCAGCATGCCGCCGTGCACCGGGTAGTGGCGCCCGCCCGCGGTGGTCCGCCCGCGCGCCAACCCGTCGTGCACCTGGACCCCGCGGGCCCCGCCCCAGCGCATATCGGTGGAGTAGAACGCCACGTTGCTCATGCTCTCCGCTCCACCGGCGACCACGAGATCGTTATCGCCGGAACGGATTTGCATGCACGCCTGGATCACGGCCTGCAAACCCGATCCGCAGCGACGGTCGACCTGCATACCGGGCACGGTCACCGGCAGACCGGAGTCCAGCCCGACCACGCGACCGATCGCGGGAGCCTCGCTGTTGGGATAGCAGTGGCCGAGAATGACGTCCTGAACGGCCTCGGGCGGCACGCCCGTCCGTTCGAGAAGTCCGGTCAGGGCGGCGACGCCGAGCTCAACGGCGCTCTGGGACTTGAACATTCCGCCGTAACGGCCGATCGGTGTGCGGACGGGTTCGCAGATGACCGCCTCGCGTGCGCTCACAGGTGCCTGCCCGCCGGTCACTTCGAGAACGGTGCCGGTCATGTACGACGACAGGTCGCTGGCGAGGAAGAGCGCGACCTTGGCGACCTCGTCGGGCTCACCGGCCCGCCCCATCGGGATCTCGGCCAGCTTCTCGTCCCAGATCCGTTGCGGCATGGCCTCGGTCATCGCCGACCTGATCAGACCGGGCTGGATCGCGTTGACCCGCACACCGAGGTGCGCGAGTTCCTTGGACGCCGCCTTGGTCATGCCCACGATGCCGGCCTTGGCCGCCGAGTAGTTGGTCTGGCCGATCATGCCGACCTTCCCGGAGATCGACGACATGTTGACGATCGCGCCGCTCTTGTTCTCCCGCATGACCGCCGCGGCCTTGCGCAGTCCGTTCCAGGTTCCCTTCAGGTGCACGGCGATCACCTGGTCGAACTGGTCCTCGGTCATCTTGCGCATCGTCGCGTCGCGGGTGATGCCGGCGTTGTTGATCATGATGTCCAGCGCGCCGAATCCGTCCACCGCGGCGCCGATCAGCGCGTCGACGTCGTCGCCGGAGGTCACGTCGCAGCGCACGGCGAGGGCGACCTCGTCGCCGCCGAGTTTGGCGGCCGCCTCCTGCGTCGCGTCGAGATTCACGTCGCCGAGCACCACGCGGGCGCCCTCGTCGACGAAGAGCTGCGCGATGGCCAAGCCCAGGCCCTGGGCGCCACCAGTGACGACTGCGGTCTTACCGGTCAACAACGACACACGATCACCCGTTCTCTCGTCTGCACCCCGAACGCGAGGCCTATCGAACATCATATTTCATATATGATCGTGACGAGGCGGCTGTCGGCGGGGTCCCGTAGCCGCGGAATCCGACGCCGTTTGCCACGAAGGAGCGTTTCACCATGCCCACTGCTGCCGTCGACGACGACGATTTCCAGCAGATCCTGGCGGCCACCCGCGAGTTCGTCAGGACCGCCGTCATGCCACGCGAGCAGGAGATTCTCGCGACCGACCAGGTGCCCGACGATCTGCGGAACCAGGCGAAGGACATGGGCCTGTTCGGCTACGCCATCCCGCAGGAGTGGGGTGGGCTCGGCCTCGACATCACGCAGGACGTCGAGTTGGCGATGGAACTCGGCTACACCTCGCTGGCGCTGCGGTCGATGTTCGGCACCAACAACGGCATCGCCGGCCAGGTGCTGGTCGGCTTCGGCACTGACGAGCAGAAGGCCACGCTGGCTCGCAGAACTGGCCACCGGGAATGGTCGCCTCGTTCGCGCTGACCGAGCCCGGGGCCGGGTCGAATCCAGCGGGATTGCGCACCAAGGCAATTCGCCACGACGGCGACTGGCTGATCAACGGTGAGAAGCAGTACATCACCAACGCCCCGGTTGCCGACCTGTTCGTCGTCTTTGCACGGACCCGTCCCGCCGACGACGACGGCCCAGGCATCGCGGTGTTCCTGGTGCCCGCCGACGCGGCGGGGGTCGAGGTCGGCCCCAAGGACGCCAAGATGGGACAGGAAGGCGCCTGGACCGCCGACGTCAGCTTCACCGATGTCCGCGTGCCGGACGACCGCCCTGATCGGCGGCAGCGAAGACGTCGGTTACCGGGCGGCGATGACGTCGTTGGCGCGCGGGCGGATCCACATCGCGGCGCTCGCGGTGGGAGCCGCCCAGCGGGCGCTGGACGAATCCGTCGCCTACGCGGCGACCGCCACGCAGGGCGGCACACCGATCGGCAGCTTTCAGCTCGTGCAGGCGATGCTCGCCGACCAGCAGACCGGCGTGATGGCCGGCCGCGCGCTGGTTCGCGACGCCGCCCGGGCATGGCTCAACGACGAGGACCGCCGGATCGCCCCGTCGGCGGCGAAGGTGTTCTGCACCGAGATGGCCGGCAAGGTAGCCGATCTCGCCGTGCAGATCCACGGCGGCAGCGGCTATATGCGCGAGGTGCCGGTCGAGCGCATCTACCGTGACGTGCGCCTGCTGCGACTGTACGAGGGCACCAGCGAGATCCAGCGACTGATCATCGGCGGCAACCTGGTCAAGGCGGCACAGCGCAAACAGTGACTGGATCTTTTGCTGCGGGGGCCCGGAGCTATTCGGGACGTTAGTATCGTTCCCGTTACAGTGGCCTTTACGATAAGGAGCGCTCATGACCGGTCGACTCACGAACAAGGTCGCCTTCATCACCGGCGCTGCGCGAGGCCAGGGGCGCGCGCACGCCGTGCGCATGGCGCGCGAGGGCGCCGACATCATCGCGGTCGACATCGCCGACAAGCTGCCGTCCTGCGTGCCGTACGACTCGGCTACAACGGACGACCTCGACGAGACCGTCCGGTTGGTCGAGGCGACCGGTCGTCGAATCATCTCCTCTGCCATCGATGTTCGCGACTTCGACGGTCTGCGCGACACGGTCAATGACGCCGTGGCCACGCTCGGCCGACTCGACGTGATCGTTGCCAACGCCGGCATCTCGGCACCGCAGGTGTGGAACGAGATCACGCCCGAGTCGTTCCGCGACGTGATGGACGTCAACGTGACCGGCGTCTGGAACACCGTGATGGCCGGCGCCCAGCGGATCATCGACGGCGGCCGCGGCGGATCGGTCATCTTGATCAGTTCGGCGGCGGGCCTGAAGATGCAGCCGTTCATGATCCACTACACCGCCAGCAAGCACGCCGTCACCGGTATGGCGCGGGCCTTCGCCGCCGAACTGGGCCCCCACAAGATCAGGGTCAACAGCGTGCACCCCGGTCCGGTCAACACCGCGATGGGAAGCGGCGACATGGTCGCGGCGGTCGGCCGCGCCAACGAGACCGTTCCGACGATGGCCAATGTGCTGACGCCATTCCTGCCCAACTGGGTCTCCGAGCCCGAGGACATCGCCGACACGGTGTGCTGGCTCGCCAGCGACGAGTCCCGCAACGTGACTGCCGCGGCGGTCCCCGTCGACCAGGGCTCGACTCAGTACTGACGCGCGGCGGCGCCCGCCTTGGTCAACACTCGACCGATGAACGCCACCTGGTGCTCGACGACTTTGTCGAACCAGTAGTGGCCGGGCCAGACGTCGAAATGGTCGCACGGATAGTGGTGCACCTCGGCCCTCCCCCGCTCCGCGACCCTGGCTATCGACTCCGCGGGTACGAACCGGTCGAAGTCGGCAATCTGAACCAGCAGGGGGCAGCGGAGTTTCCTTGCCGCACTGGATGATCGGACCATCGCCAATTGGAGTCCGACGCCGGCGTCGATCTCGTTGCGCCACGTCGGGCCCGCCATGGACAGGTAGTTCTCGTAGGCGCCGGGCAGCGTGAGTGCGCCCGGCTCGCCGGGACGGCCGACCACCGGCATGAACGTGGCGCTGCCGCCCATCGCCGCGGCGACGCGGCCCTTCATCCCGGCGGCGGTCCACCGCACTCCCGAGATGAGGTCGCGCTGCGCGACGGCCAGTCGACCGGTGGCGAGCCCGCTGGTCAACGGCGTCAACGCGATGACGCCCGCGATGTCGGCGCGATCGGCGCCGACCCGCAACACGTGACCGCCGGAGAACGAGACACCCCACAGAAATACCCGGTCGGGATCGACACCCGGCAACCGCTGTGCCGCGGCGACCGCGGCACGGTAGTCGTCCTGCTGGCCCGTCACCGAGACCGTCTGGCGTGGTTCACCTTTCGATGCGCCGAAGCCGCGGTAGTCGAAGGCCAGCACGTCCACGCCTGCATCGCTCAGTCGTTCGCCGAACGCCTGGAGCCCGGAGTCCTTGGTGCCGGCGATGCCGTGTGCCATCACGACGACGGGCCGAGCGGATGCGCCGGCTGCGCGGAAATGCCAGGCGTCGCAGTCCACATCGCCCGAGCGGAACGACACGGGGGTGTAGGTCATACTCGGGCGACCCGGTTGGCGGCCCGCTTGATACCGGCGGGAAGTTCGCGGGCGCGGATGTCGTGCTCGTAGTAGAAGTAGTCGACCTGTTGCGTGTGGCGTGGCCGGTCCGTGCAGTGTCCGACATACATCTGCTGGTCGCCGTCGATCACCCGTTCCATCTCCGCCTCCGGCGGCAGCGCGTAGCGACCCACGGCGTACGCCGCGAGCAGTCGCGACTGGCATTCCACGAACGGGAACAGCGTCGGAACTGCCTGGGCGAAGCCGATGAACACCAGATCGTCGAAGCCGGGCTTGAACATTCGCTTGTAGAGCCGAATGTGGTTGTCGGGCGCGCTGATCAGTCCGGGGTCGAAGAACGGGAAGGTGATGTTGTATCCGGTGGCGTAGACGATCGCGTCGAACTCGTCGCTGGTGCCATCCTCAAAATGCACCACCGCGCCGTCAAGTCGGGACACGTTGGGCTTCGGGATGACGTCGCCCGAGCCCAGCCTCAGCGGCAACTCCACCGACTGCGTCGGGTGCGCCTCGAAGATCTTGTGGTTCGGCGCCGGCAGCCCATAGAGCGTGGGGTCGGTGCCCATCAGCGGCATCAACGCCTGAATCGCCTTGCGCTGCCACGACAACGGTATGTAGGGCGACGTCTTGAACAACTTGTCGCCGGGCCTGCCGGCGATGTACTTGGGAACGATCCACGCGCTGGACCGGGTCGACAACGTCACCCGGTTCTGCAACGCGCGCGACGACAGTTCGACGGTGATGTCAGCGGCGCTGTTGCCCAGTCCCACCACCAGGATCCGCTTGCCGGTCAACTCCAGCGGGGTGTGCGGATCGATGTACTGGTGCGAGTGGATCGATTCGCCGGTGTAGGTGCCGGGGAAATCCGGCAGCCGCGCATCCCAGTGATGGCCGTTGCCGACCACCAGCAGGTCGAACTCCCGGGTGTTGCCCGCCTCATCGTCGATGAGCCAACCGCCGCCGTCCGCACGGCGGGCGTGCACGACGCCGTTGTTGAACTCGATATGGTTCAGCAACCCGAAGGTATCAGCGTAGGAGTCGAGATACGCCTTGATGTCGGAGTGGTGCGGAAAGGCCGGGTATCCCTCGGGAATCGGAAAGTCCCGGAACGACAATCGATGCTTGGACGTGTCGATGTGCAGTGAGCGGTACGCACTGCTGCGGCCGTTCGGATTGCCGAACGCCCAGTTACCGCCGATCCGGTCGGACATCTCAAACGTGGTGTAGGAAACATCGTAGTCGCCGAGCATCTTTCCGGCGGTCAGGCCGCTGATGCCCGCGCCGATCACCGCGGTGCGGGGGCGGGCGGTCACGAAGCGGTCGCCTGCTTTGCCGCGTACTCCCGGACCAGATCGACGGTGCCCAGTTCGCGGATCGCCCGGCAGCCGCGGGCCAGCATGGCCAGCACCATGTCGTCGCCGCGGTCGGTCGCGGTCGCGAACGCGAAGCCCAGAGCCGAGATCAGCAATGCCTGCAACATGCCGAGTCGGTAATCGCGCCAACAGCTTTCGCGATCGTAGCCGGTGACGCCGTAGCCCAATAGCGCGCGGTGATATTCGTTGACGAGGTCATGCTCGATCGACGCCCGCAGCTCGGGCTTGAGGCTGGTCGCAGTGAAGTAGGCCAGGTCTCGCGCGGGCAGGCCGATGCCGAGCGTCTGCCAGTCCACCACCGACACCCCGCCACCGTCGGGGAAGAACAGCAAGTTATCCAACCGGTAGTCGCCGTGCAGTAGCGCAAACCGGTCATGCTCGGCGAGTAGCCACGGCGTCGTCAATTCCATTGCAGCGCGGAATGTCTCCCGATCGTCGGCGCTCATCCGGTCGCCGAGTTTGTCCAGGGTGATCTCGACGCTCATCCGCGCCACCTCGCCGAGACCGCCGGCCGAGGCGGCGTCCGGGCGGGCGAAGGCGATACCGGGGAAGTCCAACCACCGGGTGTCGCACCAACTCGGCCCGTGCAGACCGGCGAGCGCGGTGACCACCACCCGTGCCTCGGTCTCGCCGCAGCCCGCGATCTGATCGCCCTGCACCGCCGGGGCCTGGTCAGCGAGGAGCAGCGCGTAGTCCAGTGCGTCGTCGCTGATCTCGCAGTAGAAGCACTGCGGGGTCGGCACCTTCACGTGCTCGACGACCCCGGTGTAGAAGGCGCATTCGCTGCGATACCCGATCGTGACCCGATCGCGCACGGTGTCGTCCTGGGCTGGCAGCTTGATCACGAATGTGGTGGGCAGGTCGCTGGCTCCTGCATAGGTCACCGACACCCGGTACGTCGCCCCGGTCTGCCCGGTGCCAATGGCCACCACGTCAATGTCGGACAACCGCGTCGGAGTGCCGCGGTTGCTCAGGACAGTAGAGAGCCACTCGATGGTGACGTCGTCGGGATATCGGGGAATGGCCATCGGGATCTTCGCCCCTTTCGCTGGCTCGACCGACTGGACAACTGTAAGCCATTCGGCAAGTGCTGCCGTCAGGTTGCCTCGGCTGCCGCGATCAACGAGCCGGCATCCATCGTCTGACCGGCACGCAAATGTCCGAATACTGCCCGTCGCGCGTGTGGGCCGCCTTAAACTCGCTCCACTTATCCGGCTGCAGGGGTGATTCACCATGAAGATGAATGCCGCGGTTCTGTGGGACTTCAACGAAGCATGGAGCGTCGAGGAGGTGGACCTCGACGGCCCGCAAGACGGCGAGGTTCTGGTGTCGTTCGAGGCCGCCGGGCTCTGCCACTCAGATCATCATGTCCGCACCGGCGACCTTCCCATCCCGCTGCCTATCGTCGGTGGCCACGAGGGCGCCGGCGTCGTGCAAGAGGTAGGCCCCGGCGTGCGGGACGTGAAGGTCGGCGATCATGTAGTGGCGTCTTTCCTCCCGGCATGCGGGCGATGCCGATGGTGCGCGAGCGGTCAGCAGAACCTGTGCGACCAGGGCGCGATGCTGCTGAGCGGCGCCCAGCTCGATGGGACGTTCCGGCGCCGGTCCAGGGGCCGAGATGTGGGCGCCGCGTGCTTTTTAGGCACGTTCGCCCAATACGGCACGGTTCCGGACTCGTCGATCGTCAAGATCGACGAAGACCTCCCGCTGTCGCGTGCCTGCCTGCTCGGCTGCGGGGTCACCACCGGGTGGGGATCAGCGGTCAACACTGCCAAGGTGGGGCCGGGCGACACAGTCGTGGTGATCGGCTGCGGCGGAATCGGTAGCGGCGCCATCCAGGGTGCGCGATTGGCCGGCGCGGAAAAGATTGTGGCGGTTGATATCGCGGAGGGCAAACGGGACATAGTTTTTCGGTTCGGAGCAACCCATTTCGCCACCTCTATGGCCGAAGCCACTGCTCTGGTCGGCGACTTGACGCGTGGTGTCATGGCCGACTCGGCCGTGCTGACGGTTGGGCTCGCCGAGGGCCACATGATCGGTGAGGCGCTGGACCTCGTCCGCAAGGGCGGGGCCGTGGTGTTGACGGCGCTGGCACCGGTGACCGACGTGACGCCGACCCTCCCGATGGCGATGTTCACGCTTTTTCAAAAGCGGCTGCTGGGCAGCCTTTACGGCGAGGCCAACCCGCGCGCCGACATACATCGACTGCTGAGCCTGTACCGCGAAGGCAAGCTCTTGCTCGACGAGACGGTGACCACCGAGTACAAACTCGATGACATCAATCAGGGCTACGACGACATGCTGGCCGGCCTCAACATTCGCGGCATCATCGTTCACGACCATTGAGTTTCAGACCGCGCCGACTCACCCAGCCAGGCGGCGCCGCAGAATCTCCATTCCCGGACCGTCGAGCGCGTTCAGTGTTGCGGTGCGCCCGCAGACACCCATCATCAGGGCGCCCACCGGCCCGCTGATCTCGGCGCCGTCGCGCCACGACTGGCGTATATCGCTGGCGGACAACCGAATTCCCCGCAGTTGGCCCAGGGGCAGGAAGCCAATCGGCCATCCGCCGGTGAGGAAGTCCATGGCCGACACCGCGCACTGCGGGTCGGGCTGAAATGGCAGGCCGAGTGCGATGCGGACGTCGCCGGTGTGCACCAGGATGTCGGCCAGCGGCCCCCGCGGGCCGAACACCGGCGAGGTGATCGGGCGATCGGCGTTTTCACGCAGGGCGGCGACGATGTCGGAGACCGGCGCCTGCGCCCGGCTCCGCGCGAGCCGGTCGATCCCGCGACTCAGGCTCGCGCACCGCACCGCCATCCGGAGAAACCCGGGCATCCCGTCGGACACGGTGCTCACCACGTGGGCCGCGACGGTCTTGACGTCCCAACCCGCGCAGAGGCTGGGCGTCGCCAACTGCGCGTCGTCGAGCCCGTCGATCAGCTCGGCGAAACTGCGACGCTGGGCTGCGACCGCCGCGAACACGAACTGCTCATCGACACCGGCCACGGCTACTCCTCTCCCGCCGGGGTCCAGACCTGGGTGGATTCCCTGCGGCCACGCAGTACCGTCTCGCCATCCCCCGCCCAGTGCTGACGCTCGGTGTGGTCGGCGCGCTCGATGGCCGCGGCCGAACAGGCGATCCGCTGGTTTCGGGTCTTTGCGAAGTCGGCCAACCGCGCGGCTTCGTTGACTGCATCGCCGACAACGGTGTATTCGTAACGGTTTTCGGCGCCGATGTTTCCGGCGAACACCGGCCCGGCGGACACCCCGATCCCGAAGTCGACCCGGGGCAGCCGGTGCAGTTGGTCGCGCAGTCCACGGGCGGCGGCCAGCGCGGCCGACGCCGCATCGTCGAGTGCCAGCGGCGCTCCGAAGACGGCCAGTACCGCATCACCCTGGAACTTGTTGACCAGACCGCGGTGGTCGTCGACAGTGCTCACCACGATGCGGAAGAAGTCGTTGAGCACGCGGGCCACGTCCTGTGGAGGACTGGTCGCCGCCAACGTCGTCGACCCGACCAGGTCGATGAAGAGGATGGCCGCGTCCCGGACATCGCCGGACAGTGACGTGCCCTCTTCGATCGCGCGACGCGCCACGTCGGCGCCGACATGGCGGCCGAAAAGATCGCGCAACCGGTCGCGTTCGCTGATTCCGGCGACCATGCGGTTGAATCCGTCTTGCAGCCGGCCGATTTCGGATTTTTCGTAGACACCGACGACGGTGTCGATCGTGCCCCGCTCGACGCGCGCCATCGCGTCGACGACCTCACGCACCGGATCGGAGATCGACCGGGAGGTCATGATCATCACCGGAAGCCCGATCAGGATCGCGACAAGCGTGACCACCAGGATCGGCATTTCGACCGACCCGGTCTTCTGGATGATCCAGCCGTTCGAGCGCGTCAACACCAGCCCGGCGATAGCCAGACACGGCAGCCCACTTCCCAGCAACCACATGCCGACCAGGCGGGTCAGCACGCTGGGAGCGACCACCAGGCCTTCGGTCCCCTGGGCGGCGGCCAGCATGATCGGCCGCAGCGATCGCTGCGTCAGCAGCAGGCTGAGACTGGCCGCTGCCGACCCCCCGAAGACGACCGCCAGCAAGGTCGGGATCCAAAGCGCTTTGACACCAGCGAAATTCAGCGCCAGATAGCTCAACCCGCTGGTCGCCCACACCGCCGCCAGCATCATCGACTGCCGCGTCAACAGCCGCATGGCCGAGTGTCGCTGAGCGGCATCCGGCTGCCGCCCGTCGACGAACCACCGCAGCACCGGAACGAGATTCGCGATACCGCCGGCCGCGACGGCAACGGCCCCGAGCACGACGATGACCGCCGCGGTGATCAGGCCGGTCGGAGCGAAATACGCCGTGGCGTCAAGGGCGAACTGACCGTGCAATGGGATGACGATCGCAGCGGCATCGGCGGTACCGATCAGGTGAGCGCAGGCGAGGCCGGCCGCATAGCGGATCGCCATGTTGCGGCCGGTCACGCGCTGCGCTCGTCCGGCGTCGGTCACGGGACAAACGTAGCCCAGCCCGCGGGTAGTGCAGGTGAGTCAGACCGCGGGGTATCCCACGGTCTTAATCTCGGTGTACTGGTCGAAACCGGCGACGCCATTCTGGCGGCCGATGCCGCTGTCCTTGTATCCGCCGAACGGCGCGTCCGCGGCGTACGGTGCGCCGCCGTTGACGCCCATGAAGCCGGCCTTGATGCGCCGGGCGACGGCCAGCGAATGCTCGAGGGAGCCCGACATCACGTTGCCGGCCAGACCGTACGGGCTGTCGTTGGCGATCCGGATCGCGTCTTCTTCGTCGTCGAACGGGATGACCGACAGCACCGGGCCGAAGATCTCCTCCTGGGCGATCGTCATTTTGTTGTCGACGTCGGTGAAAAGTGTTGGGCGGATGAAGTATCCCTTGTCGAAGCCGGTCTCCGCGCCGGGCCCGCCAACCAGCGCGGTGGCGCCTTCGTCGACGCCCTTCTTGATGTAGTCCGTCACGCGGTCGAACTGTCGCTGCGAAATCACCGGCCCGCACAGGGTGCCGGGGTCCTGCGGGTCAGCGCAGGTGACGTTCTCGTAGATGCTCTTGAGGATCGCCACACCCTCCTCATAGCGAGACCGCGGCAACAGCATCCGGGTCGGATTGGCGCAACCCTGCCCGGCGTGCATACACGGGGCGATGCCGATCGCGCAGGCCAGCCCGAAGTCGGCGTCCTCCAAGACAATCGTGGCCGACTTGCCGCCGAGTTCGAGGAACAGCCGCTTCATGGTGGCCGCGCCTTTTTCCATGATCCGCTTGCCGACCACCGTCGAGCCGGTGAACGAGATCAGGTCAACCTTGGGCGACAGCGTAAGTTCCTCACCGACAAAGTGATCCGATGCGGTGACGACGTTGACGACGCCGGCGGGGATGTCGGTCTTCTCGGCGATCAGGCGGCCCAGGCGGGTCGCGTTGAACGGGGTGTTGGGCGCCGGTTTGAGCACGACGGTGTTGCCGGCGCCCAGCGCCTGGCCCAGCTTGTTGATCGTCACCTCGAACGGAAAGTTCCACGGCACGATGGCACCGACCACGCCGACCGGCTCGCGCCAGACCTTGATGGAGGTGTTGGTGCCGGTGAGGCTGATCACCCGGTCACCGAGATCGGTTTCCCAGGCGTATTCGTCGATCAGCCGGGCCGGGTACTTCAGCCCGTCGGCCAGCGGAGCGTCCAGCTGTGGGCCGAACGTGATGGCACGCGGCGAGCCCACTTCGAGGATGAGTTCCTCGCGCAACTCCTCTTTCTCCGATTCGATCGCGTCGTGCAACTGCAGCAGGCATCGCTGACGCAGCTTGTGATTGGTCGACCAGTCGCTTTCGTCGAACGCGCGGCGGGCGGCGTCGATCGCCCGATTCATGTCCTCTTTCGACGCGTCAGCGACCTCGCCCAGTGCTTCTTCGGTGGCCGGGTTGATGTTGGTGAAGGTGCCGGCCTGGCCGTCGACCAACTTGCCGTCGATCATCATCTTCGGCTCGA
>CAWGIJ010000003.1:0-177748 GCA_963822655.1 uncultured Actinomycetota bacterium | reverse complement strand
AGTTCCACTGCCGCACAAGCAGAACAGGCCGCCGACCAAGCCAAAGCGGCGGCCAGTGCATTCGAAGTCGCGTTCACCGCGACGGTTGCGCCACCAGTCATCGCCGCCAATCGCACGTTGCTGGCGTCGCTAATCGCCTCCAACATCCTCGGCCAGAACACCCCAGCGATCGCGATGACCGAAGCCCATTACGCCGAGATGTGGGCCCAAGACGCCGCGGCGATGTACGGCTACGCCGGATCTTCATCTGCCGCAACGATATTGACGCCATTCGCGGTGCCTCCGGCGACCACCACTGTCGGTCAGACAGCCGGCACTGGGACATCGACACCCCTGTCGCAGTTGGTGACTTCGGTCCCCGCTGCGCTGCAAGGGCTCGCCTCGCCTGCGACGACGACGTCGGCGGGGTCGGGTATCAGCGGCATCATGAACTGGCTCGGGCTAGGGGGATCGAATCTCACCACCCCAGCCGGAATCCTGAGATTCCTTTCCGGAGCCGATGGTTCCCCGCTGGGCGCCTTCTTGAATGACAACGGCCTCAATACGATGTTTTCGTCAGGTTTCTACATGCCCGGCAACTTTCTGGGCACGATGTCGGATTTCGTGGGACTCGAAAACGCCGGTGCGGCTTCGGAAGCTGCCGGGGGTGCTTCGGCAGCCGCCGGGGATGCAGCCGCGGCAACCGGGGTCGGCGGCGCGCTGGCGGCCCCGGTTGCCGCGGGAGTCGGCGATTTGGGGAGCGCCGGCGCGGTGTCAGCCGCCCTAGGCCGGGGTACGGCGCTCGGAGCATTAGCGGTGCCACCTAGTTGGACTGTGGTCCCCCCCACAGTGAGCCCGCTCTCCGGGGCGGCGCTCGGAGGCATGCCGCCGGCCCCTCCGTCCGCAGTCGCGGCCGGCATACCCGGGATGTCGGCCGCCAACTCGGCCGGAAATCGCTTCGGCGCCAACACTCCCCGATATGGAGTTCGCCCAACGGTGATGGCACACCCACCGTCAGCGGGTTGACTGAACCACTACAGCGGCGTGGTGTAGGCCGCGCTGATACCGCCGTCGACGAGATAGCTCGCCGCGGTAATGAACGACGCATCGTCGCTGGCCAAAAATGCAACGACGGCGGCGATTTCATCGGCTTCGCCGAATCGGCCCATCGGCACGTGCACCATGCGGCGGGCGGCCCGCTCGGGGTCTTTGGCGAAAAGCTCTTGCAGCAGCGGGGTATTCACCGGACCTGGACACAGCGCGTTAACCCGGATGCCCTGCCGGGCGAACTGCACGCCAAGTTCGCGCGACATGGCCAATACCCCGCCCTTGGAGGCGGTGTAGGAGATTTGTGACGTCGCCGATCCCATCACCGCCACGAACGACGCGATGTTGATGATCGACCCGCGTCCGGCGGGTGCCATGTGCCGCAGCCCCGCTCGGCAACACAGGTACACCGACTTCAGGTTGACGTCCTGAACCCGTTGCCAGGCAGGCAGTTCGGTGTTCTCGATCAGGTCGTCATCGGCCGGCGAGATGCCGGCGTTGTTGACGGCGATGTCGACCGAGCCGTGCCGACTCGCGACGGTGTCGAAGAGCTGGTTGACCGAATCTTCGTCCGAAACATCAACGGCCACAAACGAACCATCGACCTCGTCGGCGGCCGCGGTCCCGGTCCGCTCGTCGATGTCGGCGATGACCACCGTGGCTCCCTCGGCGTGCAGCCGTCGCGCCGACGCCAGCCCGATACCGCCGCCGCCGCCGGTGATGACGGCGACCCTGCCGGCCAGCCGCTGTGTCAGATCCACTACCGCTCCTTCGCGTAAGCCTGCGCCGCCTCGACGATCGCCGAGAACAGTCGCAGATCGTCCAGACTCTCTTCCGGATGCCACTGGACCGCGAGCACGAAGCCGGGCCCCGGCAGCTCCAACGCCTCAACCACCCCGTCGGCGTCCCAGCCGCTGACGGCCAGACCCTCGCCGAGTTCGGCGATGGCCTGATGGTGATAGCAGCGTGCGTCGACGGATTCGCCGACGAGCGAAGCCAATTGGGTGCCGGGCACCGTGCGCACCCGCAGCGTGGTGAACACCGCGTTGCCGGCCCGGTGACCGCTGTGGCCGATGACGTCGGGTAGGTGCTGGTGCAGCGTGCCACCCAGCGCGACATTGAGCACCTGCGCGCCGCGGCAGATGCCGAGGACCGGAAGGTGCCGCGCAAGCGCGCCACGCAGCAGCGCGAACTCCCAGTCGTCGCGCTGCGGAGCGGGTTTGTCGTTGTTCGGATTCGGCTGCTGACCGTAGCGGGCGGGATCGACGTCGTTGCCGCCGGTGATCAGCAGCCCATCCAGACTGTCGAGCACACGCTCGGCGATATCGGGATCAACCGGCTGCGGCGGCAGCAGGACGGCCACGCCACCGGCATCGGTGACGCCCCTGAAATAGACCTCGGGCAGATAGCTGGCCCGCGCATCCCAGACGCCCATCTGCGCGCGGGTGAGATAGGTGGTCAGGCCGATGACCGGGCGTTTAGAACCGCTCAAACCCGCGCACCCTCTCCCAGTCGGTGACAGCCCTGTTGAATGCGGTGATCTCGACCTGGGCGGTGTTGGCGTAGTGGTCGACCACCGCATCGCCGAACGCGTGCCGGGCCACCGCGGACGCATCGAACAGCGTCGCCGCCTCGGCCAGCGTACCGGGCAAGCGGGCGGACTCGTCGTCGTCGGCGAGCTGATAGGCGTTGCCGGCGCAGGGCTCCGGCAACGGCAGTTCCTGTTCGATTCCGTGCAGCCCCCCGGCGATCAGCGCCGCCACGGCCAGGTATTGGTTGACGTCCCCGCCCGGCACCCGGCATTCCACCCGCATGCTGTCGCCGTGGCCGACGACACGCAGCGCGCAGGTGCGATTGTCCACTCCCCACGTGACCACGGTCGGCGCGAAACTGCGATCGGCAAACCGCTTGTAGGAATTGATGTTCGGCGCGTAGCACAGCGTGAGCTCGCGCAGCGTCGCCAACTGGCCGGCGACGAAGCTGCGGAAGGTCTGTGACATGCCGTGTGGCTGGCCGTCGTCGGCGAATATCGCCGCATCCTCCAACGACCGCAACGACATGTGGATGTGGCAGCTGTTGCCTTCGCGCTCATCGTATTTCGACATGAACGTCAGCGACTTGCCGTGCTGATCGGCGATCTCCTTGGCCCCGTTCTTGTAGATGCCGTGGTTGTCGCAGGTGACCAGAGCCTCGTCGTAGGTGAATCCGAGTTCCTGCTGTCCGTTGTTGCACTCCCCCTTGACCGCTTCCCAGCGCAGGCCCGCGCCCTGCATGTGCTGCCGGATATCGCGCAACAACGGCTCCATGCGGCTCGACGCCATCACCGCGTAATCCAGGTTGTAGTCGCTGGCCGGCGTGAGCTCCCGGTAATCCTTCGCCCAGGCCTCGCGATACGTGTCGTCGAAGACCATGAATTCCAGCTCGGTGGCGACGTAGGCGCGCAGGCCCTTATCGCGCAGGCGATCAAGCTGGCGGGCGAGCACGCGACGCGGTGCGGGCTCGATGGGACGGCCGTCGTGCCACAGCAGATCGGCCAGCACCAGCGCCGTGCCGGGCAGCCACGGAATTTGCCGCAGCGTGGTCAGATCCGGCTTCATCACCATGTCGCCGTAGCCGGTGTGCCAGCCGGCCATCGCGTAGCCCTTGACGGTGTTCATGTCGACGTCGACGGCGAAGAGGTAGTTGCAGCATTCGGCGCCGCTCTCGGCAACCTGATCGGCGAAGAACGCGGCGGAGACCCGCTTGCCCATCAGGCGGCCCTGCATGTCGCTGAACGCCACGATGATCGTGTCGATGTCGCCGGCGGCGACCAGCCGCTCGAGCCCGTCGCGGGTCAAGTTCACGGCGTGATGGTATCGGTCACCAGGTGCTGGTGCGCAGCACGATCTCGGCGGCCAGTTGCGCCGTCGACTCGTGCGCGTTGCGTCGTCCGAGCAGTTCGACCACCCGATAGTCGCCGTAGACGAACCGCTGGCTGGCTTGCGCGATCGAATGCGACGCCGAGCTGCTGACCAGAGCCGTCGTGTTGATCTCGACCGGCGGGCAGTCTTCGGAGCGGACAACGCCGACGTGGTCGGCGACCCGCGGGTGGCCGCGGTCGATCACCACCAGGCCGGTGAAGCGGTCGAGCCGGGTGGCCGCCAGCTCCCAGGCGAGTTCGGCGCCGTCGCGATCGCCGACCAGCACGCCCCAGCTGACGTCGAGCACGTCGAGAATCCCGACTACCGACTTCGGCGTCAGGCGCGGGTCCGGGGCGATGGCGATCGTGCGTAACGACGCGGTGTGCAGACGCTCGCATACGGCCTCGTAGGCAGGCAGCCCGCGCTGGGCTGCGCACAGCAGCACGACGACGGAGCCCTTCTCCGGACCGGTGTCGCAGACCTGGATGGGGAACCCGTCGACGGTAGTCATCATCGCCGAGGGCACCACAGCAAATTACAGTGAATTGCCCCGCGCGCGGGCCATTTTCGGCCGGATCGTTAACCGAGTGGCGGTTGGAAATGTTCTTGCAACATCGAACTTGCGAGCATGCGCGTGACAACGCGCGACGTCTCCGCCGAAAACCATTGATCGGGGCGGCCATTGGCGGCGGTCAGCGCAATGTGGAGACGATCGTCGAGCGTGCCGGCGGCCCGTCTTCCAGCAATGCGGTGATGGCGTCGACGTCGAGATGGGCCTCGAGCAGATCGGCCATCACATCGAGCTGAGCATCCCGTCGTGCAGACACATCGGTGTCATCGGCAACCACGAATCCGTTACGCCCGGCCGCGACGGCGACGTCGGTCAGCCACCGCCGGCGGAAGTCGTCGTTGTCGAACAGACCGTGCCAGTGCGTGCCGAACACCTGGCCACGGCGATAGCCCTGTGGCACCCCGTCCACCTCGAACCACGCATCCTCCGCGCACTCGGTCACCCGCCCGTGATGGATCTCGTAGCCGTGCAGCGCGCCCTGCCGGCGACGCAGCACCTTGTCCGGCGCGAACGCGACGGCGGCGTCCAGCATCCCCATCGCCTCGGTCCGACCCCAGCGGCTTTCTATCGCGTCGTCGATCGAGCGGCACAGCATCTGGAAACCACCGCAGAGGCCGAGTACGGCGCGGCCCGAGCCGGCATGCGCGCGGATGGCCGACTCCAGCCCGCGCTCCCGCACCCAGGCCAGGTCGGCGACGGTGGCCTTGGTGCCGGGCAGCACGATCACATCGGTGTCGGCCAGGTCCGCGGGCTCCCGGACCCAGCGCACCAGCACGCCGGGTTCGCAGGCCAGCGCCTCGACATCGGTGGAGTTGGAGATCCGTGGCAGCCGCAGCACCGCGATCCGCAACCACTGCTCGCCGCGGGGCGGTTGCGGGGTGCCCAGGATCCGGTGCGCCAGCACCGGCACCGCGTCCTCGGTGTCCAGCCACAGGTCGTCGGTGTAGGGAACTACGCCGTAGCTGGGCCGGCCGGTGAGGTCTGCGAGTTGGCGCAGACCGGGCTCCAGCAGCGAGACGTCGCCGCGGAACTTGTTGACGATGAAGCCGGCGATCAGCGCCTGGTCCTGCGGATCGAGCACCGCCACCGTCCCGAACAGGTGCGCGAGCAAGCCGCCGCGGTCGATGTCGCCGACGATCACCACCGGCAAATTCGCTGCGCGCGCCAAGCCCATGTTGACCAAGTCCGATGCGCGCAGGTTGATTTCGGCCGGCGATCCGGCGCCCTCGCAGATCACCGCATCGAATTCCATTCGCAGGCAGGCCAATTCGTCCTGCACCACGGCGGCCAGCTTGTTACGGTCCGACCAGTAGCCGGTGGCGGTGGCCGTACCGACTACCTGACCCTTCACCACCAGTTGCGAGGTCATGTCGCTACCGGGCTTGAGCAAGATCGGGTTGAACCGCACGCTGGGCTCCAGGCCCGCGGCGCGGGCCTGCATCGCCTGAGCCCGCCCGATCTCGCCGCCCTCGACGGTCACCGCGGAGTTGTTCGACATGTTCTGCGCCTTGAACGGGGCGACCCGAATTCCGTTGCGCGCCAGCGATCGGCACAGCCCGGCGACCACCGTCGACTTACCTGCGTCCGAGGTCGTGCCGGCGACCAGCAGCGCGCCGCTCAAGGCAGGGTCAGGATTTCCGCGCCGGCGTCGGTGACCAGCAGGGTGTGCTCGAACTGTGCGGTCCACTTGCGGTCGGTGGTGACGACGGTCCAGTCGTCGTCCCAGATCTCGTAGTCCAGTGAGCCGAGGTTGATCATCGGCTCGATGGTGAACGTCATACCCGGCTCGAGGATGGTGGTGACGGCGGGCTGGTCATAGTGCAGTACCACTAGTCCGTTATGGAAGGTGGTCCCGATGCCATGGCCGGTGAAGTCGCGAACCACGTTGTAGCCGAACCGGTTTGCGTAGGACTCGATGACCCGGCCGACCACGGAGAGTGCACGGCCCGGCTTGACGGCCTTGATCGCGCGCATGGTGGCCTCGTAGGTGCGTTCGACGAGCAGGCGATGCTCCTCGGAGACGTCGCCGGCCAGGAAGGTGGCGTTGGTGTCACCGTGCACGCCGTCGATGTAGGCGGTGACGTCGATGTTGACGATGTCGCCGTCCTCGACCACCGTCGAGTCGGGAATGCCGTGGCAGATCACCTCATTCAGCGAGGTGCAGCACGATTTGGGATAGCCCCTGTAACCCAGCGTCGACGGGTAGGCGCCGTGGTCGACCATGTACTCATGCGCGACGCGGTCCAGCGCGTCGGTCGTGACGCCGGGCACGACGGCCTTGCCCGCCTCGGCGAGTGCCCGGGCGGCGATCCGGCCGGCGATCCGCATCTTCTCGATCACCTCGGGGCTCTGCACCCATGGCTCGGTGCCTTCTTTGGCTGTCGACTTGCCGACGTACTCCGGGCGCTCGATCGACGTGGGTACTGGAAGCGTCGGCGAGACCACGCCGGCAGACAGGGCGGAACGAACTGGCATGTAGTCAGGGTATCCGTATCCGGGCGGGTCAGGCGCGGCCGCGGCGCCGCATGAGCGAGCGGCGCGGCCCCTTGACCTTGACCGAGCCGCAGAACACGCGACCGGTCAACACCACGTGCGGGGTGCCCTCAGCGGGCGCAATCTTGCGCCGATCGCTGGCACTGCCGCCGTAGACCTCGACGTCGTCGATGGACGCGCTGGCGCCGTCGGGCAACCGGATCTCGACCGAACCGAAACGCATGTCGAGTTCGATGACGACGACAGGCCCGGCGAATCGGGCGTTCACGAGGTCCAGTTCGACGGATCCCATCCGGCGCACCAGCGCCAGCCGGGTGGGGACGGTCCATTCGCCGTGCCGCTTGAGCGAGCCCGCCCAGCCGCGCAACTCGACCCGATCGGCGGCCGAGGTCACGATCGCCCCAGGACCGGGCAGGTCGATCACGAGGCTGTCCAGCTCGTGGCGCGTCCGGGCGTAGGACACGTGGCTGGAACGTTCCTCGAACTCGCCGATGTCGATCAGTCCGAGCGCGACGGCGTTGTGCAGCCGTCGCAGCGTGCCGTTGCGATCGGCATCCGAGACGCGGAGCTCGGACAGTTCGTCAGGACGAGTCATGGCCGTACCAATCTACCGCCGTCGCCGTTTCCGAGGTGCAGTGAACGTTCACCCCGCCCGCGACCCCCGTTGATACCTCAGGTACGACACGTGCGTTTTCCATGAACCGCTGTTGAGGATCATTCGCACGAAGGCATTCCAATTTGAGGCGAATTTTTGGGACCACGTTTAGCCGATCGACACTATTGATTAAAGTGTCAAAACCATTGTTAGCAATTCTCAGACAAGTAGTTCAGTTAATCGGATTTTCGATCTGATTTACTGGACTTCAGATTCAATGGCATGCAATGTGCCGCATTAGCTCGATCGCGCCGGTCAACAAAAGAGGGCACCGCCGTATACGTCGTCTAGCAGCTATTCACCGTCACGACCTGCCGCACGGACATATGCAGGCCCAATCCGGCTCGCCTGTTGATTCAGTTTCTTAACGGATCGAACACTTCGAACCGTGAATAAGAGGAGGCTTAAAGCTCCAGCAGGTTTACCTGAGTTTTTTCCCTGGAAATTTGGTTAATATAGGCCGGTCGCTGCTATACGCTTCGACCCGTCGAACGGCTCGTCCGCCATGAAGACAAAGACTCATGTGCGAGCCAACGGCTGTGGGGCGGCAGCCCCACAGTTCCGAAGGCGTGACACCTAGATAGGAGGCTCGCACATGAGTCGAAAACAGTTTAACGAGATTGGCTGAAGTCGGTGATGAGGAAGTCCACCTCAGTGAGGTGGCCGTCCGGACCGGTGGGGAGTGGGGGGTCAATCCCCACCGGTTCGGATGCCAAGGCGTCGAGCCAGTAGCGGTCTAACCCAGAGCCCCTGGATGCCGCTCACTCGGCGAATTAAAAGCCTGTCGCCCGGTCGCCCCTCGCGGCCGGGCGACAGCCTTTTGTGCTGCGGTTGAATGGCTTTCAGGCCAGGTAGTCGGCGGGCATCGATTCGAACATGAACTTCGTCATCCGCACCGCGTACTCCGAGCTGCCTCCCCCGACGATCAGCGACGCGAAGGCCAGGTCGCCGCGGTAACCCGCGAACCAGGAGTGCGAACCGCCGGGGAATTCCGCCTCACCGGTCTTGGCGTAGACCTCGCCGCAGCCGGCGATCTCCTTGCCGGTGCCGTTGGTCACCACCAGCCGCATCATCGGGCGCAACCCTTCTATCATCTTCTCGCTGATGGGCGTGGTGTCGCCGGTGATCGTTGTCGGACGTCCCTCGATGAGCCTGGGCACCGGCGCCTTTCCGGCCGCCACGGTCGCCGCAACCATCGCCATGCCGAAGGGCGAGGCCAACACCTTGCCCTGGCCGAAGCCGTCCTCGGTGCGCTCGGCCAAATCGACCGTGGGAGGCACCGATCCGGTGACCGTGCTGAGCCCGTCGATCTGATAGTCCAGGCCCATCCCGTACTTGTTGGCGGCCTGCGTCAATCCGCGCGGCGGCATCTGGCTGGCCAACTGGGCGAAGGTCGTGTTGCACGAGCTGGCGAACGCGCGTGACATCGGCACCACGCCGAGATCGAAACCGCCGTAGTTGGGAACCACCCGCTGCCCGATGTCCAAGTGGCCGGGGCAGCCCAAGAGTGTGTTGGGACTTGCCAAGTCACGCTCGAGGGCAGCGCCGGCGGTGACCATCTTGAACGTCGACCCCGGCGGATAGAGCCCGGTGGTGGCCATCGGCCCCAGCGCGTCGGCCGCGGAATTCTGTGCGACGGCGAGGATCTCCCCCGTCGACGGCTTGATCACGACGATCATCGCCTGACGGCTTTGGTTGTCCACGGCTCGTTGCGCCGCGTTCTGCACCGCCCGGTCGAGGCTGATCGACACCGACGGCGCCGGCGACGGCTGAACCTCGTGTAGCACCGCGAGGTCGACGTTGTTCTGGTTGAGGCTGACCACGCGCCAACCCGCTTCGCCGTCGAGTTGGTCGATCACTGACTTCTTCACCTGATTGATCAGCGCCGGCGCGAAGTGGTAGTCGGTCGGCAGCAATTCGGCCTGCGGCGTGATCACCACTCCGGGCAGGCTGTTCAGGGCGGGGGCGATGCGATTGTTGTCGTCGGTGCGCAACGTGATCAGGTCGACCGGCTTGCCAGTGCCGCTGGCCTGCTCGGCCAGGCGCTGTGGGTCGTTGATCGTGTCGTCGAACGGGTGGAGCGCGTCGACCACCGAACGGGCGGTGCTGATCAGGAACGCGCCGGCCTTCGACGCGTCCAACGAGTAGTGGTACAGGTAGCCGGGCGCCAGCACGTCGGTGCCACCGACCTCGTTGACCGAGGCGCGCTTCGGCGGGTCGGCCCGCAATGCCAGCGTCTGGTGTTCGCCGAGGCGCGGATGCAGGTCGGTGCTGCTCCAGCGGACCTGCCAATGTCCTTCGTAGCGGGCCATTTTCAGCTGCCCGTCGTACGTCCACATCCGGTTCTTCGGCAGATGCCACGTGTAGCGGTAGCTCACTGAACCGGTGTCCTCGGCGTACTTCGACCCAGTGATCTGAGCGTCCAGATGGCCGGCCTGCAGTCCGGCCCACGCTGCATTGAGTGCTTCGCGGGCATCGCTCGGATTGTCGCTGAGATCCGCCGCCTTCGCGGTGTCGCCGGTGGCCAGCGCCGAGAAGAACTTCTGGGCCTCCGGCGCGGGACCCTCCTGTTTCGGAGTGCACGCCGAGACGGCGTTCGCCGTGATAAGTACCGCGATGCCGACTGTGGCAGCTGATGCCAATGTGAATTTTGTTGCCATTGTGACTGATGTTATAAACCAACCGGCCAGAACTGCGGAGGCGCACCGAGATCGAATCGTTGCCGCGCCGAGATCGACCGAACCGTGCATACCGCGCCGGCATTGATGTCGAACGAGAAAACCGGGCTGGTCAGTCGAGCAGAATGGTGGCGAAGGTGCCGACCTCGGCGAAGCCGATCCGGTCGTACGTCGCCCGCGCGACGGTGTTGAAGTCGTTGACGTAGAGGCTGGCAACGCGGCCCGTGCCGACGATGACCGCCGACAAGGTCGCCGTGCCCGCAGTCCCAAGGCCCCGGCCACGCCATTCTGGATGCACCCAGACCCCTTGGATCTGGCTCACCGCCGGTGACTGCGATCCGACCTCGGCCTTGAAGACGACGTGTCCGTTTTCGAAGCGGGCCCACGCCCGTCCCGCCGCGATCAGGCTGGCGACGCGGCGACGGTACCCGCGCCCGCCGTCGCCGAGGCGGGGGTCGACACCGACCTCGCCGATGAACATGTCGACTGCCGCCACCAGATAGGCGTCGAGTTCGTCGGGCTTGACCTGCCGCACACCGGGGTCGATCGCGCAGGTCGGCATCGTGGCAAGCGCCATCAACGGCTGACGGTCACGCACGTCGCGCGGCGGGCCCCAGGCCGGCTCGAGGCGCTGCCACATCGGCATCACCAACTCGGCCCGGCCGACCAGCGAAGAGCATCGTCGCGATCCGGTCAACGCCGCATCGGCGAAGGCATACAGGTCGTTGAGCCGGCCACGCAGCGGAATCAGGTTCGCGCCGGCGTAGCACAGCGACTCGTCAGGCCCCCGTCGCGTCCACAGCTCTCCGCCAATCAAGTTGGGGTCCAAGCCGTGATCGGCGACCCTGGCGGCCACCATGCACGAGCCGACTGGATCGTCGTCGAAAACCCGGCGCACCGACGCGCCATCGCGCACAACAGACACCCGTCGCTCGTGGACGATGCGGCGGATGGGAGGAGCCGACATACTGACTCTTTCTGCGACGAATACTCGGCCGAATCAGGCCAACGTCAGCTTACGGTCACAACCGGCGAACCGCTTGCCGTTGACCCTTCGGTGCCCGACTCGTTAGCCAATCGCAGTGCCTCTTCGATCAACGTCTCGACGATCTGCGCCTCGGGCACGGTCTTGATGACTTCGCCGCGGACGAAGATCTGCCCCTTGCCGTTACCGGATGCGACGCCGAGGTCGGCCTCGCGCGCCTCCCCCGGCCCGTTGACGACGCAGCCCATCACGGCCACCCGGAGCGGGACATCGAGTCCGTCGAGCCCCGCGGAGACCTCGTTGGCCAGGCTGTAGACATCAACCTGGGCGCGCCCGCAGGACGGGCAGGACACGATCTCCAGCCCGCGCGGGTGGAGGTTCAGCGACTCCAGGATCTGAGTGCCGACCTTGACTTCCTCGACCGGCGGCGCCGACAACGACACCCGAATGGTGTCGCCGATGCCCTTCGAGAGCAGCGCACCGAACGCCACAGCCGACTTGATGGTGCCCTGGAATGCCGGGCCGGCCTCGGTGACGCCCAGGTGCAGCGGGTAGTCGCACTGGGCCGCTAGTTGTTCGTAGGCCGCGACCATCACCACGGGGTCGTTGTGCTTGACGCTGATCTTGATGTCGCCGAAGCCGTGTTCCTCGAACAGCGAGGCTTCCCACAGCGCCGACTCGACCAGCGCTTCGGGGGTCGCCTTGCCGTACTTCTCCATGAACCGCTTGTCCAGCGATCCGGCGTTGACGCCGATGCGGATCGGAATGCCGGCCGCGCCAGCGGCTTTCGCAACCTCACCGACGCGACCGTCGAATTCCTTGATGTTGCCGGGGTTTACCCGCACCGCGGCGCACCCGGCGTCGATCGCGGCGAAGATGTACTTCGGCTGGAAGTGGATGTCGGCGATGACCGGAATCTGGCTCTTCGTGGCGATCGCGGCGAGCGCATCGGCGTCTTCCTGACGCGGGCAGGCCACCCGCACGATGTCGCAACCGGCGGCGGTCAACTCGGCGATCTGCTGCAGGGTCGAGTTCACGTCGTGGGTCTTGGTGGTGCACATCGACTGCACCGAAATCGGGCTATCGCTGCCCACCCCGACGTTGCGGACCATCAGCTGGCGCGTCTTGCGGCGCGGTGCCAGCGTGGGCGCCGGCGCCGCCGGCATACCCAAACCTGTGGTCACTGTGTGCCTTCCTTATTGGAACAGCCGGATCGGGTTGACCACGTCCGCGGTCACCGTCAGCAGCATGTAGCCGACAACCAGCACCAACACTACGTAGGTGGCGGGCATCAGCTTGAGATAGTTGACCGGCGCCGCGGCGACCTTGCCGCGGGCGGACCGAATCACGTTGCGCAGCTTTTCGTACAGCGCGATGGCGATGTGGCCGCCGTCGAACGGCAACAACGGCACCAGGTTGATGACGCCGAGGATGAAGTTCAGCTGCGCCAGGAACAACCAGAACGCCACCCACACGCCGTGGTCGACGGTGTCGCCGCCGATGATGCTGGCGCCGACGACGCTGATCGGAGTATCGAGGGAACGCTCGCCGCCGCCGATCGCGTGCACCAGCGCGCCGATCTTCGTCGGGATCGCGATCAGCGACTTGCCCAGCAGCACGGTCAGATTGCCGGTGAAGGTGATGGTGCCCGGAATCGCGCTGACCGGGTTGTAATGCCTCGGGCCGGGCTGCGAACCGACAACGCCCATCACGCCGAGCTGCGCGGGCCTCGGAGCGCCGTTCTTGCCGTTGGTGACGAAGCGCTGCCGCTGGGCGATGTCGACGTACTTGGTCATCGTCTGGCCGTCGCGCTGAATCACGACCGGGACGGTGCCGTGCAGTTTCTGCACCACGCCCGCCATGTCGGAGAAGTCCGTCACCGGGGTGCCGTTGACCTTGACCACGACGTCCCCGGCCCGGATCCCGGCGGCGGCCGCCGGCCCTTCACCCGTGCACTTCTCCAAGTCGCCCTGCTTGATTTCGCTTGCTGCGCAGGCTGTTTGGCCGACTACCGCGGTGGGGTGCAAATTCGGCAGGCCCCAAATGACGGCAATCGCGTAGATCAATACCAGGCCGATGACGAAGTTCATCCCCGGCCCCGCGAACAGCACCGCGACGCGCTTCCAAGTCTTCTGCTTGTACATCGCGCGGTCGTGCTCGTCGGGCGCAAGCTCCTCCACCGACGTCATGCCGGCGATGTCGCAGAAGCCACCGGCCGGGATCGCTTTGAGTCCGTATTCGATTTCGCCGCGACGCGTCGACCAGATGGTCGGGCCGAAACCGACGAAATAACGCCGCACCTTCATGCCGGTGCCCCGCGCGACCCACATGTGGCCGCACTCGTGCAGCGCCACCGAGATGAGGATGGCGAGTGCGAACAGCACGATGCCGATAACGAACATCATCGTGTTGGTGAAACCTCCTGTGTGATCGCACTACGAGCGCGCTCTCGGGCCCAGCGCTGCGCGTCGAGTACTTCTTCCACGGTAGCGGGTTCTGCGGCCCACTGGTCGGCGGCGCTCAGGACGTCGGCAATTGTGTGCACGATCGCCGGGAAACCGATCCGGCCGGCGAGGAAGGCCTCGGCCGCTTCTTCGTTGGCGGCGTTGTAGACGGCGGTCATGCAGCCACCCGTCTCGCCGGACCGTCGGGCCAACCCGACCGCCGGGAAAACCGCACCGTCGAGCGGCTCGAAGTCCCACGTCGAGGCGGTGGTGAAGTCGCAGGCAGCGGCCGCGGCGGGCACCCGATCCGGCCAGCCCAGCGCGAGCGCGATCGGCAGTTTCATGTCGGGCGGGCTGGCCTGCGCGATCGTCGATCCGTCGGTGAACGTCACCATCGAGTGCACGATCGACTGCGGGTGTACGACGACGTCGATGCGGTCGTACGGGATGCCGAACAGCAAATGCGCCTCGATCAGCTCGAGTCCCTTGTTGACCAGCGAGGCCGAGTTCAGCGTGTTCATCGGCCCCATCGACCAGGTCGGGTGCGCCCCGGCCTGCTCAGGCGTGACGTCCTCGAGTTGGGCGGCCGACCAGCCGCGGAAGGGCCCGCCCGACGCGGTGAGCACCAGTTTGGCGACCTCGTCGGCACTGCCTCCGCGTAGGCACTGCGCCAGCGCGGAGTGCTCGGAGTCGACCGGAACGATCTGGCCGGGCGCAGCGGCGGCCAGCACCAGCGGCCCGCCCGCGATCAGCGACTCCTTGTTGGCCAGCGCCAGCCGGGCTCCCGATGCCAGCGCAGTCAGCGTCGGCTGCAGGCCCAGCGCACCGACCAGGGCATTCAGCACGACGTCGGCGTCGGTGTTCTCGATCAGCCGGGTCGCGGCCTCGGGACCGGTATAGGTGACGTCGCCGATGGTCTGCGCGGCGCGCTTGTCGGCGACGGCGAGGTTGGTGATCCCGGTCTGGGCACGCTGCTGGGCCAGCACGTCAGGGTGGCCGCCCCCGGCGGCCAGGCCGACCAGCTCGAAGCGGTCGGGGTTGGCGGCGATGACCTCGAGCGCCTGGGTGCCGATGGAGCCGGTGCTGCCCAGCACCAGGGTCTTGAGACGGCGGCTTTCGCCGCCGCCATCGCGGGGGGTGGACACCCATTCATTGTGCCGCGCCACCAGCGCGCCCGACGAATCCCGGTATGCCAGAATGTGCGTGCATCCCGATCCCAACCCGAGGAGTTTGCCGTGGCCGGTACCGAAGTGGAGCGCACGGGCGGTCACGTCGACGGCGTTGACCTCGCCGAGGTGCCGTCGGCCGCTTGGGGCTGGAGCAAGATCAGCCACCGCAACTGGCACGTCTACGGGCTGCTGATGATCGGGCTGTTGGTCGCGTTTTTGCGCGGCAACCACATCGGCCACGTCGAGGACCTGTGGGTCATCGGCTTCGCGCTGCTGGGTGTCTTCTTCCTGGTGCGCGACTGGTGGGGCCGTCGGCGCGGCTGGCTCAGGTAGGCAGCTCGGCGGCCAACTGACCGCATGCGGCAGCGATCTCACGGCCTCGCGTATCGCGCACCGTGCAGGCCACCCCGGCGGCGCGTACGCGTCGCACGAATTCCCGCTCTGCGCCTTTCGGGCTGGCGTCCCATTCGCTGCCCGGCGTCGGGTTCAGCGGAATCAGATTCACATGCACCAGCGGGCCCAGGGCCTTGTGTAGCCGCTTGCCCAGCAGGTCGGCCCGCCACGGCTGATCGTTGATGTCGCGGATCAGCGCGTACTCCACCGACACCCGTCGTCCGGTCTGCTCGGCGTAGTAGTGCGCGGCGTCGAGAGCCTCGCTGACCTTCCACCGGTTGTTGACCGGGACCAACGTGTCGCGCAGCTCGTCGTCCGGGGCGTGCAGCGACAGCGCCAGTGTTACGCCGAGTCGCTCGTCGGCGAGTTTGCGGACGGCCGGGGCCAGGCCGACCGTCGACACCGTCACCGAGCGGGCCGAGATGCCGAAGCCATACGGCGCGGGCGCAGTGATGCGCCGGACCGCTGCCAGCACCCGG
Organism: uncultured Actinomycetota bacterium; assembly: GCA_963822655.1. Classification (GTDB taxonomy): domain Bacteria; phylum Actinomycetota; class Actinomycetes; order Mycobacteriales; family Mycobacteriaceae; genus Mycobacterium. The sequence continues at coordinate 161,955 of CAWGIJ010000003.1, read as the reverse complement.
GCATAGTTGGCCAGCGGCTCCCCCATGCCCATGAACACGATGTTGGACAGCCGGTCGCCCCACTCGTCGCGCAAAGTTGCGGCCGCGGAACGCACCTGTTCGACGATCTCGCCGGTCGACAGATTCCTGGTCAGCCCGCCCTGGCCGGTCGCGCAGAACGGGCACGCCATCCCGCAGCCCGCCTGCGAGGAGATGCAGACGGTATTGCGCTTCGGGTACCGCATCAGTACCGACTCGAAGGTGGTGCCGTCGACCGCCCGCCACAACGTCTTGCGGGTTTCGCCGGCGTCGCAGGTGATCTCGCGGGCCGCGGTCAGCAGCGTCGGGAACAGCGCCTCGGCCACCTGGCCGCGGACCGCGGCGGGCAGGTCGGTCATCTGCTGCGGGTCGGCAATCAGCCGGCCGTAGTACTGATTGGCCAACTGCTTGGCGCGAAACGCCGGTAGCCCCAGCGCCGCAACAGCTTCGGCGCAGCCGGCATCGTCGAGGTCGGCCAGGTGGCGCGGCGGCAGCGCGCGTCGCGGCGCCTCGAATATCAACTCCTGCTTCACGTCGGGTGGCCTCAACGCAGCAATGTCAGGACGGCCCAGGTGGCGACCGCCGACGGTAGCGCCCCGTCCAGCCGATCCATCAGGCCGCCGTGGCCCGGCAGGATGCGGCCCATGTCCTTGATGCCCAGGTCGCGCTTGATCTGCGATTCCACCAGGTCACCCAGCGTTGCGGTGGCCACGATCGTCAGACCGAGCAGCAGGCCGACCCACACCGGGCGGTGGGCCAGCTGGGTCGCGGTCAAGGTGACCGCGGCGATCCCGGAGATCAGCGAGCCGGCCAGGCCTTCCCACGACTTCTTCGGGCTGATCGTCGGGACCATCGGGTGCTTACCGACCAGCACGCCGACCGCGTACCCACCTATATCGGAGACAGCGACGCCGATCATCAGGCAGAACACCCGGCCGGCGCCGTCCGACGGAAAGGCCAGCAGCGCGCTGAAAGACCCGAACAGCGGCACCCAGGCGGCGAGGAAGACGGTGGCCGCCACGTCGCGCAGATAGTTCCCCGACGGTGAGTCGGCGATCCGTCAGACGCGGCGTGGTCCCGAGCGCAATCGCCAGAACATGCAGACGACCGTGGTGGCGCCAAAGCCCGCCAGCAGACCGTAAGCATGCTGGTACCAGGCCAGCCAGACCATAGCTTCGCCGCCAACCAGCAGCGGGACGACCGGGATCAGGTATCCGGCCTCGCGCAGCCTGCGCACCACCTCGTGAGTGGCGATGGGCATCGCGACGGCAAGCAGGAAGACCCACAGATAGCGGTCTCGGATCAGGATCGCAACGATCGTGAACGCCAGAGCGGCACCCACGGCGATCGCCGCGGGCAGGTTGCGGCCAGCCCGCGATTTCTTCTGCTTGGGCTCGCGCACCGCATCCTCGGCCGGGAGGTCTGCGCCGGTATCGATCTCTGCCACGGACGTTGTCTGCTGAGCGGCCGCTAGACCTCCAGCAACTCGCCTTCCTTGTGCTTGACCAGGTCGTCGATCTGGTTCACGTAACCCTGAGTGGCCTTGTCCAGTTCTTTTTCCGCGCGCGACACCTCGTCCTCGCCGGCTTCGCCGTCCTTGCGGATGCGGCCCAGCTCCTCCATCGCCTTGCGACGGATGTTGCGCACCGAGACCTTGGCATCCTCACCCTTCGACTTGGCCTGCTTGACCAGTTCGCGGCGACGCTCCTCAGTCAGCTGCGGGACCGCCACCCGGATCAGCGTCCCGTCGTTGGTGGGGTTGACCCCGAGGTCGGAGTTGCGGATCGCGGCCTCGATGTTGCCGAGTTGGCCGGCCTCGTAGGGCTTGATCACAACCAGCCGCGCCTCCGGGACGTTGATGCTGGCCAGCTGGGTGATCGGGGTGGCAGACCCGTAGTAGTCGATGACGATGCGGTTGAACATGCTGGGGTTGGCCCGGCCGGTCCGGATCGTCGACAAGTCGTCGCGATCCACCCCTACGGCTTTTTCCATCTTCTCTTCGGCGTCGAAGAGAGTCTCGTCAATCACTGCGCCGCTCCCTTCATCACGTTGTCACCAGCGTTCCGATTTTCTCACCTGCGACGGCTCGAGCGATATTGCCGTCGGTAAGTAGGTTGAAAACCAGAATTGGCATGCGATTGTCCATGCACAGGCTGAATGCGGTGGCGTCGGCCACCTGCAGGCCACGATCGATGACTTCCCGGTGGGTGATCGCGGTGAACAGTTCGGCCGCCGGATTCACCCGCGGGTCCTCGGCGAACACCCCGTCGACCGCCTTGGCCATCAACACCACATCGGCGCCGATCTCCAGCGCACGCTGCGCGGCGGTGGTGTCGGTGGAGAAGTACGGCAACCCCATGCCTGCGCCGAAAATGACGACCCTGCCCTTCTCCAAATGGCGCACGGCGCGCAGCGGAATGTAGGGCTCGGCGACCTGACCCATGGTGATGGCCGTCTGCACCCGCGTGGCGATGCCTTCCTTTTCCAAGAAGTCTTGCAAGGCAAGGCTGTTCATGACGGTGCCGAGCATGCCCATGTAGTCCGAGCGAGTGCGTTCCATACCGCGCTGCTGAAGCTGTGCGCCGCGGAAGAAGTTGCCGCCCCCGATCACCACCGCAATCTGCACCCCGGTGCGGACCACCTCGGCGATCTGGCGCGCTACCTGCGCCACCACGTCGGGGTCCAGGCCTACCTGCCCGCCGCCGAACATCTCGCCACCGAGTTTGAGCAACACGCGGGTGTAGTTGGGCCGGATCGACGACTTGGCGCCGTTGCCACCCTGCTCCGTCATCTGACTCCTCGCCCGGAGGGATGCCGCTGCAGCAGTCCCCGCGACGGCCGTCCCCAGACAGCCGGGTCCATCCTGCCTTATTGTCTGACCGCGCGTCCCGGGAGTCGACGGCTTTGACCGCTGCATCCGAATTCACCGTGTCCGGCGTCACATCGGCTGCCCTACCAGGTGTTGGCGGGTTCGCAACGGCGATTCGGCGGCGGGCGAGGTTTGGCTATCCGGCGGCGGGGGAATCTGCCAGTTGCGTCGCGAAGGAGCAGGTAGCACGGCCCTTTCGACGTCGACCCGGTCCAGCCACGCGGCCGGCGACGAGACGGTGACGAGACACGACCCAAGAGGAGAATTCCATGTCGGAAGACAACAAGAGCGGACCTGAAGAAGGCATCAAGGGCGTGGTCGAGGGCGCGAAGGGTCTCGCGAAAGAGGCCGTGGGCAGCGTCGTTGGCAACAAGGACCTCGAGAAAGAGGGCGAAGCCCAGCAGGACAAGGCGCAGGCGCAACGCGACGTCGCCAAGAAGGAAGCCGAAGCTGAGGCAGCTCGTGGCAGCGAAGAAGCGGCCGAGAAGCGTCAGCAGGCGCACCAGAACTAAGCACGACAGCATCGGGCCCGGTCCAACTCGGACCGGGCCCGATGCTTACTCAGAAACGGTTTTCGGGGCCTACGACGCCCCAGACCGTATTACCCCACAGAGTGGTGTAGGTCCCCCACGTCCGGGTGTTCGCAGCAACGAGGTCGAGTCCGGAGACGTTGTCGTCCAACGACTTTCGACCCACTCGGTTCGCGATGCCAACGTGTTGTACCGCGACGGCGACCGTCGACCCATCGGTCTCGAGTCGAAGTACGAAGTCGGTGTCGGTCGCAGCGAGGGCGGCCTCAACCAGTTCGGTCGCAACCAGCGACACCACGTGGGTGAAATCCGTTCTCGACCATGCCGACAACCACTCCGCGGTGAGTTCTCGACACCGGCGAATGCTCTTGCGGTGTGCGGGTATCGAAGCTCGGGCGCACCGCCGATAGCGGCGCTGCTGCTCCGCCGACGACCCGGCGATGGCGGAGTCCAGCGTAGGATAGACCGGGATGTGACGAGTTATTCCGTTGCGGCGCAGTGCATTTTGCCCTTGTTCGTGGGCGCAGACCAGGGCGATCGGAACGTCGGGCCATTCGGCGATCTGCCAGCGCGCGCTGGTGAACACGGCCCACGCCGGGTCTTCCCGAACGATCAGTCCGGTGACATCCACGACCAGGGTTTGCGGCTCATCGAGCGCGGCCTTGACGATCGCGTCCCGGACGGAGCGATAGGTGACCGCGTCAAGTGCGCCCTTGAGGCTGAGCAACCGGACGTTACCGACGTCGTCAGCGTCGATGTGCACTTCGTTCTGGCGTTCCGCCACGACCCACTCTTCGTTCCGAGAACTCACGCGCCGCGGGATCGCTCGATCCCACCCACGAACCTCCGAATCGTAGGCGATCGTGTCCGGATATGTGCACGCCGTTCAGGTTGCCTGCATCCGCGCTCGACAGCGACCGGGCCCTTATCGGCCCCTCACCTTGCGGTTGTGTTTCTTGATCGCATCGACCAACTGCGACTTGTCCATCGAGGACCGGCCGGCGATGTCGAGCTTGCGGGCGACGTCGAGTAGATGCTTCTTGCTGGCGTTGGCGTCGACGCCTTCGGCGGACGGAATGGGGTTGTTGAGGCCACCGCGCTCCGCGCGGGCATCCGACGGCCCGGTCTTTTTCTTGGGCAGCCAACGATCGCCGACTTTCTCGAAGCTGCGCTTGAGTGCCGCGTACGCCACCCGATGGGCGCGCGACTCGCTGCCGTACTCGTCTGCGGCTGCATCATGCGCCTTGGCGAAGGTGCGCTGCGCCTTGGCATTTGACCGTTCTATGGTGCTAGGTAATTCATCTTTCTTGGGCTTCCCACCCCTGGTGACTTTCGGCATCGCGCACCTTCCCGCCGTTTTGCGGATCCCGGAGTTCTCCGGACGGGTCAGGGGTACCCACCCCGCGATCCGAATCAACCGAAAGGCCGCTGCAATGGCACCCAGCACCGTCCTCCTCGACGCCGGAGGCGCACCCTGGCACTTCGCATGAAGTCCCGGACGGGGCCGGCACCTTGGCGGGGACCCCTCGATGTGCGTGAGCACATCGAGGGGTTTGTTCAACGTTGGAACGTAACGGCTTTCGCCGCTAACACCTCAGCCCAGGTGGGCGGACAACAGCCAGGCCGGGACCGACTTGCGGCCGTTGCCCTCGTCGCGAACGTCGGAGAACGGAAACTCCGGGCTGTTGGCTTGGGCAAAATTGCCGTGGATTCTCGCCGGACGGATCTCATCGATGACCCAGTACTTCGAGACAACATCGCGCAGTTCGTCCTCGGTAACCGGATTGGCGGGACCACCTTCGGCGGTCTGGGCGAAGACCAGCACGTAGTACGACGCCCCCGGGGCGGCGGCCCGAACGATCGACTGCTGGTAGCCCTCGCGCAGCTCGACGGGCATCGAGTGGAACAGCGTGCTGTCCACGATGGTGTCGAACCGCTCGTCGTAGCCGGTGAACGCGGAGATGTCGGCCACCTCGAACGACACGTTCGTCAGCCCCTGGCGGGCCGCGCCGGCCTTGGCCAGCTCGATCGCCGTCGGCGAGGCGTCCAGACCAACTGCGTTGTGTCCCAGAGCCGCCATGTACAGCGCCAAAGCCGCTTCGCCACAGCCGGCGTCGAGCACATCACCCTGGATCTTGCCCTGGTCGATGAGCGCGGCGATCTCCGGTTGCGGCTCACCGAGACTCCACGGCGGCCGGGCGCCGGCGCCGAACTCGTTGGTCTCGCCGCGGTAGGCGGGATCGAAATCGAAATTGAATTCCTTCATTTCAGTCATACCCCAGATATATCAACCAGACTGATATGTGTCAACATAGTTGATATGGGCGCCACCGAGAATGCACCGCTTGGTTACCTGCTGTTTCACGTGATGGCCGCCTTGCGGCCGGAGGTCTCGGCCGCGCTCAGTCCACTGGCCTTGACGCTGCCCGAATTCGTCTGCATGCGAATGCTTTCCATGACGCCCGGGCTGTCCAGCGCAGATCTCGCCCGGCTGGGCAACGTGTCACCTCAGGCGATGAACACCGTGCTGCACCGGCTGGAGAACGCGCAGACGGTGAGCCGGCCCACGTCGGTCGCGTCGGGCCGCGCACTGCCTGCGTCACTGACCGCCGAGGGCAGGGCGCTGCTCAAACGGGCCGAGGCCGCGGTCGGTGAGGCCGATGCCCGCGTGCTGGCGAAGCTGTCGGCGGCTCAGCAGCGGGAGTTCAAACGGATGCTGGCGACGCTGGCACCCGACTAAGCCTGCTGGTCGATGCGCGCGAACGCCCGGGCATCCTCGAGCTCATAGGCCAGTTCCAGCAGCCTGGCCTCGTGGCCGGTGGCCGCGGAGAACATCATCCCCACCGGCAGGCCGCCGGCGGATACCCCCAGTGGCAGCGAGATGGCCGGCTCCCCCGTCACGTTCTGCAGCGGCGTAAAAGCCACCCAGTCCTGCAGCCGATCGATGATCTGCTCGTAGTCGGCCGTCGGGTCGAGATAGCCGATTCGTGGCGGCTCGTCGGCGAGCGTCGGCGTCAACACCACGTCATAGGTGCGGGCCAGTCGCTCCGTGTGTCGTCGCGTGCGGGAGAGTCGCAGCAGCGCCAGCGGAATCTTGTGCAGATTGCGGCGCGCATGCCGGTCCAGGCCGCGGGACAGGTTGTCCAGCTTATTCACGTCGAATCCGGTCGAAGGTGCGCTTGTTCTGCTGGATCTGGCCCAATGCCAGTAGGCCCCAGTACAACACGAAGTCGGGCACGAAACTGTCTGGCACCGGCGGCTTTTCGAGGTGGTCGACGCGGTGGCCGAGCTCTTCAAGGAGGGCCGCGGATTTGAGGGTCAGCTCGCGGACTTCCGGGCTGGACTCCCGCAGCAGGGATTGCGTGATGACGACGATCCGCAGCCGCTGCTTGCCGGCGTGCCGCACGTCGCCGATCGGTGGGAGTTTCCGTGCGCGGCCAGAGCGTTCGGCCTCACGGTAGAACGCCGCGGTGTCGCGTACTGAGCGGCTGACCACCCCGTTGGCCACGATGCGGATCGGCATCTGGCGCACTTCCTTGTCCAGCGGCAAACGGCCACGCGACGGCTTCAGACCGACAAGCCCGTTGCAGGAGGCCGGAATTCGGATCGAGCCGCCGCCGTCGTTGGCGTGCGCGATCGGCACCACGCCGGCGGCGACGAAAGCGCCGGAGCCCGACGACGACGCGCCCGCGGTGTGGTCGGGGTTCCACGGGTTGCGCACCGGCCCGAGCCGCGGATGTTCGGCCGATGCGCTGAACCCGAACTCCGACATCTGAGTTTTGCCCAGCGCCGTCATCCCGGTGCGCCAGATACACCCGAGCGAACTCGCTGTCGGCTGCGGCGGGGCTGGGCGGCCACGCATCGGTGCCGCGCATTGTCGGCATGCCCGGCGACGTCGACGTTGTCTTTGACGAATGTCGGCACACCGTCTGAAGAAGCCGCCGAGCTTCGGCGGCGCTACAGCCTGGGCCCGCGCCCGGTCGAACGCCTCGTAGGCCAGCCCGTTCAGCGCGGGTTGACGGCTTGAGTGCGGGCGATGGCGGCCTCGAGGACCTCAACCCGGCTGACCTGTCCGGAGTCGAGAGCCTCGACCACTCCGACGGCGTCGAGGTGCCCGAGCGCGTCGTCGCCGAATGCGTTGACATGTCGCATTCGGCTGATGCTACTGCTGGCCGACCTCGAAGCGGACGAACCGCGTCACGGTGACACCGGCGTCGTCGAGCAGCGCCTTGACGGTCTTCTTGCTGTCGGACACCGACGGCTGCTCCAGCAGCACGACGTCCTTGAAGAAGCCGTTCAGTCGGCCCTCGACGATCTTGGGCAGCGCCTGCTCCGGCTTGCCCTCTTCCTTCGCGGTCTCCTCGGCGATGCGACGCTCGCTGGCCACCACGTCTTCGGGCACGTCGTCCCGGGACAGGTAGCGGGCCTTGAGCGCGGCGATCTGCAGCGCCGCGGCGTGCGCGGCTTCGGCGTTGCCGCCGGTGTATTCGACCAGCACGCCGACACCCGGCGGCAGGTCCGCCGCGCGCTTGTGCAGGTAGGTCTCAACGGTGCCGTCGAAGTACGCGACCCGGCGCAGTTCGAGCTTCTCGCCGATCTTGGCGGACAGCTCGGCGATGACCTGCTCGACGGTCTTGTCGCCGGCCTTGGCGGCCTTGAGAGCGTCGACGTCAGCCGCCTTGGACGCGGCCGCGGCGGCCACGATGTCATTGGCGACCTTCTGGAACTCCGCGTTCTTGGCGACGAAGTCGGTCTCGCTGTTCAGCTCGATCAGCGCGCCGTCCTTGGCCGCGACCAGGCCCTCGGCGGTCGCCCGCTCGGCACGCTTGCCGACGTCCTTGGCGCCCTTGATGCGCAGCGCCTCGACGGCCTTGTCGAACTCGCCGTCGCTCTCGGCAAGCGCGTTCTTGCAGTCGAGCATTCCGGCGCCGGTCAGCTCCCGAAGTCGCTTGACGTCGGCAGCGGTGAAGTTCGCCATCTCAGCCTTCCGTGGGGGTTGTTTCTGATGCGACCGCGGCGGCCTGCTCGGCCGGCGCGGCGGTGGCGGTCGCCGACGCGAGCAACTCCTGCTCCCATTCGGCCAGCGGCTCGGCGCCTTCGGCCTCGGGCTTGCCGTCGGTGCGGCCTACGCCGGCACGCGCCTGCAGGCCCTCGGCGACCGCGGAGGCGATCACCTTGGTCAGCAGCGCCGCCGAGCGGATCGCATCGTCGTTGCCCGGGATCGGGTAGTCCACCTGGTCGGGATCGCAGTTGGTGTCCAGGATCGCGATGACCGGGATGCCCAGCTTGATCGCTTCGGCGACCGCGAGGTGTTCCTTGTTTGTGTCGACGACCCAGACCGCCGACGGAACCTTCGCCATGTCGCGGATACCGCCAAGGCTGCGCTCGAGCTTGTTCTTCTCGCGGGTCAGCATCAAGATTTCCTTCTTGGTGCGACCTTCGAAGCCACCGGTCTGCTCCATCGCCTCGAGCTCCTTGAGCCGCTGAAGGCGCTTGTGCACGGTGGAGAAGTTGGTCAGCATGCCGCCCAACCAGCGCTGGTTGACGTAGGGCATGCCCACGCGGGTCGCCTCGGCGGCGATGGATTCCTGAGCCTGCTTCTTGGTCCCGACGAAAAGCACCGAGCCACCGTGGGCGACGGTCTCTTTGACGAACTCGTACGCCTGATCGATGAAGGTCAGCGTCTGCTGCAGGTCGATGATGTAGATGCCGTTGCGGTCGGTGAAGATGAACCGCTTCATCTTGGGGTTCCAGCGACGGGTCTGGTGCCCGAAGTGGGTGCCGCTGTCAAGCAGCTGCTTCATGGTTACTACGGCCATGCTGATGTGCCTCTGTGTGTCGGTTGACGCCCGGCGACGGGTGAAGTCGGGCCCTGGCGACTGCTGCGATGCCGGACCCGTCGTGAGACGGGACCGCCCGGCATGCAATGCGAACTCCTAGTGGAACGGGAGACGCGATGCAGACGCGCGAAGTCAGCTCGTAGTACGGGCTGCGCAGAGCAGTTTACACGGTCCGGCCAGGTGCTTTGTCCACAGCACTGGCTGGCCGACCGGCGGCCGCCGCGATGAACTGACCAGGTGCGATGGACTGTTGCCGTGGCCGTGGCGCTGATCTGCGTGCCGCCGGCCCGCGCCGACGGTGTTCGGCTGCGTTGGCCGCTGCGGCCTGCGCCGACGGTGACACGAGCCTTCGACGCTCCGTCGCCGAACTGGAACCGGGGTCATCGTGGGGTCGATCTTGGCGGGTCGGCCGGGCAGCCGGTATACGCGGACGGCGAGGCGACGGTGGTGTACGCGGGGTCTCTGGCCGGGCGTCCGCTGGTGTCGCTGGCGCATCCCGGTGGACTGCACACCAGCTACGAACCGGTCCGCGCCGCGGTGAAGGCCGGGCAGCATGTCGCGCCGGGCTCGGTGATCGGCGAGTTGTTGGCCGGCCATTCGGGCTGCCCCGCATCCGCGTGCCTGCATTGGGGGGCGATGTGGGGTCCAGCGTCGCGCGCCGACTATGTCGATCCGCTGGGCTTACTGGCGTCGACGCCTATACGGCTCAAACCGTTACACGGTTAGCGGCTGGCGCTGGCGTGGTTCGGACCCGTTCAGGCACGCGGGTGGGCCTGGTCGTGCACAGCACGCAACCGGGCCACCGTGACGTGCGTGTAGAGCTGCGTGGTCGCCAGGCTGGAGTGGCCCAGCAGCTCCTGGACGACGCGCAGGTCGGCGCCACCCTCGAGCAAATGTGTTGCGGCGCTGTGCCGTAAACCATGCGGGCCCATATCGGGTGCGCCGTCGACGGCACCGACGGTCTCATGCACGACCGTGCGTGCCTGCCGCACGTCGAGTCGTCTCCCCCGCACCCCCAGCAGCAGCGCCGGCCCGGACTCGACGTTGACCAGTTCCGGTCGCCCTTCGGTCAGCCAGGCGTGCAGCGCGTCGGCGGCGGGTTCGCCGAACGGCACGCTGCGCTGTTTGTTGCCCTTGCCGAGCACCCGCAAGATCCGGTGCGAGGAGTCGATGTCGTCGAGGTTCAGGCCGCACAGCTCGCTGACCCGAATCCCGGTGGCGTACAACAACTCAACGATCAGGCGGTCCCGCTGCGCCATCGGATCGCCTTGCTGCGAACCGGATTTCGCCGCCGCCATGGCCGCCTGCGCCTGATCCTGCCGCAGCACCGCCGGTAGGGCCCGTCGCGCCTTGGGCACCTGCAACCGGGTTGCGGGGTCACCGGCGAGCAGACCGCGTCGCACTGCCCACGCCGTGAACGTTTTGACCGCCGACGTGCGGCGGGCCAGCGTCGTGCGCGCCGCCCCCGCACCTGCGCCGGCCGCCAGCCAGGACCGCAGCACCGGCAGGCTCAGGCCTTCCAGGCCTCGGCCGGGAACGCGCTCGTCGAGAAACGCGAACAGCGACCGCAGATCGCCAAGGTACGCGCGGCGGGTGTGCGCCGAGCGCAGGCACTGCAGGTCCAGGTAGCTGTCGAACTCGTCGAGGATCGCCTCCACTACCTCACGGTCGCAGAGACGCGCGGCATGACTCAGGTGACGCGCCGCAAGGTGTCCGGAGTGAGATCTTTCAGCGTCGGATAGCCGTCGACGGCCATGGTCAGGTCGGTTTCGGCGAGCAGCGAACGCAGCACGTGCACGACGCCGTCGACCCCGTCGAGCGCCAGGCCGTAGGCGTAGGGTCGCCCCACCCCGACGGCCGTCGCCCCAAGCGCCAGCGCCTTGACCGCGTCGGCGCCGCTACGGATCCCGGAGTCGAACAGCACCGGCACCCCGTTGGCGGCCTCGACCACACCGGGCAGGCAGTCCAGCGCGGGGATCCCGCCGTTGGCCTGCCGGCCGCCGTGATTCGAGCAGTAGATGCCGTCGACGCCACCGTCGATGGCACGGCGGGCGTCATCGGGATGGCAGATGCCCTTCACCAGCAGCGGCAGCGAGGTCAGCGACCGCAACCACGGCAGGTCATCCCACGTCAGCGGGTTACCGAAGACCGATATCCACTTCAGCACCGCGCCCTGCGGGTTTTCCTCGGGACTCTGCGTCAGGCTCGCCCGGAACACCGGGTCGCTGGTGTAGTTCGCGAGGCATTTGCCGCGCAGCTGCGGGAAGTTCGACGTGCTCAGGTCGCGCGGACGCCAGCCGGTGACCCAGGTGTCCAGGGTGACCACGATGCCCTTGAAACCGGCGGCCTCGGCTCGATGCACGAGGCTGGCGGCCAGGTCGCGGTCGGTCGGCGTGTAGAGCTGGAAAAAGCCAGGGGTGTCGCCGAATTCGGCGGCGACGTCTTCCAACGGATCCTCGGTGAGCGTCGACATCACCATCGGGACCCCGGTGCGGGCGGCGGCGCGTGCGGTGGCCAGATCGCCGTGGCCGTCCTGCGCGCACAGCGCGATCACGCCGATCGGCGCCATGAACAGCGGGCTCGGCAGCTTCAGCCCGAACAGATCGACGGACAGGTCGCGATCCTTGGCGCCGACGAACATCCGCGGCATCAGGCCCCACTTTTTGAACACTTCGGCGTTCGCCCGCTGGGTGCGCTCGTCGCCGGCTCCGCCCGCGACGTAGGACCAGATCGACGGCGGCAGTGCCTTTTCGGCCTTCGCCTCCAACTCCGCGAAGATCATCGGCAGCTTGGGAACGACTCCGCCCAAGCCCTGAAGGTAGATCTCGTTCTGATAATCGCCGAATGCCATGCGTTGAGCATGCCAGCCGGCGATCGGGCTGACGAGGCCCTACTGCGCTCCGGCCTCGGCCTCGGCGAGTTCCTTCTTCCACTGCCGGAAGGTCTCCTCGGTGCGGCCGCGTCGCCAGTAACCCGAGATGGACGCCCATTTCGCGTCGACACCACGCTCTTTACGGATGTAGGGCCGCAGGTTGTGCATGACGGCCTGGGCCTCGCCGTGGACGAAGGCGTGCACCTGCCCGGGCATCCAGAAGGCGGTCTTGACGGCTTCAACCAGCGGCGCATGGTCGCCGGCTCGGTCCTCGCCGACGAGGTCGGAGCGGCCGCCACGGAGAATCCAGTTGATCTGCACGCCTTCCGGTGCGGTCAATGGGATTTCGTCGTCGGGGTCAGCGACCTCGACGAAGACCTGGCCAATTGAATTGGCGGGCAATGCCTCCAGCGCGACGCTGATGGCCGGCAACGCGGTCTCGTCACCCACCAGCAGGTGCCAGTCCGCGGCAGGGTCGGGCGAATAGGCCCCGCTGGGGCCCATCAGGTACATCCGCTGGTCGGGCTGCGCGCTCGCTGCCCACGGCCCGGCGGCGCCATGCTCGCCGTGCACCGCGATGTCGACGGCGATCTCGCGGGCGACTGGATCGGCGTGCCGGACGGTGATCGTTCGCACCACCGGCTTCTTGACGGCCGGCAGGTCGTTGAAGGAGTCCAGCGTCAACGGGTGCGGCAGCGCGGCCACGTCGACGTCGTCGGGCACGAAGACCAGCTTGACGTAGGAGTCGGTGAACTCGCTGGGCGTGAACGTGTCGAAGCCGTTGCCGCCCAACGTCACTCGAACCATATGCGACGTGACTTGTTCGGTGCGCACGACGTCAAAAGTGTGCACTGGTCGACCTGGCACGTGATTCCTCTCCGTAAGCACTGACCCTTCCAACTATAGAGGCGGCCCGACTATGCCGGCTGTCTACGATTCCGGACGATGCGCCAGCAACCGTCGTGACGCTCGGCCAAACCGGCGATCTCTAGCATCGCCAGCGGAGCCAGGACGCTGGCCGGGTCCACCGCGGCGGCGATCGCGATCTCGTCGACCGACGCGGTCCCCCGCCCGGGCAGCGCCTCGTACACCCGACGTTCGCCGTCGCTGAGCCCGTCGAGCGGGCTTGTCGGACCGGCCTGTTCGGAAGCGAATTCGCCGATCCGGCCGACCAATTCGATGACGTCGTCGGCGCGGGTGATCACCTCGGCTCCCGAGCGCAGCAGCGCATGGCATCCGCTCGACGCCGAGGAGGTCACGGGGCCGGGTACCGCTCCGACGACTCGGCCCAGGGCGCGCGCCCAGGCAGCCGTGTTGGCGGCGCCACTGCGCAGGCCGGCCTCCACCACAATCGCCGCGCCGGCGAACGCGGCCACCAATCGATTGCGCGTCAGGAAGCGATGGCGGGCCGGTCGCACCCCGGGCGGATACTCGGTGACCAACAACCCCTCCGCGGCGATGCGGTGCAGCAGTGCGGAATGGCCTGCGGGATAAGGAATGTCGAGACCACCCGCAAGAACCGCAACGGTGAGGCCGTCGACGGTGAGGGCCGCGCGGTGGGCGGCCCCGTCGATGCCGTAGGCGCCGCCGGAGATCACCGTGACGCCTCGCTCGGACAGTCCGACCGCCAGGTCGGCGGCCACGTGCTCGCCGTAACTGGTGGCCGCCCGCGTTCCGACGATCGCTGCGGCACGCTGCGCCACCTCGTCAAGGCGCGCCTCGCCCAGCGCCCACAGCACCAGCGGCGGCCTGCCCTGCGGTTTGCCCGCGAGCGGCGCGCCACCGAACGCGGTGAACGCCAGCGACGGCCATTCGTCGTCGTCCGGTGTGATCAGCCTACCGCCGCGGCGGGCCAGCAGTTCGAGATCAGCGGCAGCACAATCGATCTCACGCCTGGCTCGGGTACGCCGCGCGAGGCCGTCGTCCACCCGACCTTGCCGGATCCGCGCCGCCGCTTCGGCCGGTCCCACCTGACCGACAAGGGTGGCCAGCTCCGCGCAGGGCGGCTCCACGACCCGCGACAGGTAGGCCCAAGCGTGGCGCGTCGTGTCGGTCATCGCGCCGCTCCCGGCTGACGGAAGCTCAGGGCGGTCGCCACCTCGTCGCGTCCCGGTGACGTGCGACCCGCCAAGTCACTCAGCGTCCACGCGACCCGAAGTGTTCGGTCGAGGCCACGGATGCTCAACATTCCGCGGTCCAGCGCCGTGTGCAGGGGTTCCATCGCAGCATTGCCCGGCCGAAACCGGCGTCGCAGCAGCGTTCCGCTGACCTCGGCGTTGGTCCGGAACCCGTGCTCCTGCCAGCGTTGTGCGGCCGCATCGCGCGCCACCGTGACCCGATGACGGACCTCGCCCGTCGACTCGGCTTCGGCACTCGCGAACACGCTCATACGTACCGAATGCATCTGCACACGCAGATCGACGCGGTCGAGCAGCGGGCCGGACAACCGGCCGAGGTACCGCCGCTTGACGGCTGCCGCGCACATGCAGTCTTGTGGATCGGCCGGTGCACACGGACACGGGTTGGCCGCCAGCACAAGCTGAAAGCGTGCCGGGTAACACGCCACCCCGTCTCGTCGGGCCAGACGAATCTCGCCCTCCTCCAATGGCGTTCGCAGCGCTTCCAGGGCGCGCACTCCTATCTCGGCGCACTCGTCGAGGAACAACACGCCGCGGTGCGCCCGGCTCACCGCACCCGGCCGGGCCATCCCCGATCCGCCGCCGACCAGGGCGGCGACACTCGAGCTGTGATGCGGCGCCACGAACGGCGGCCGGGTAATCAGTGGCGTCGCGTCCGACAACAGGCCGGCCACCGAATGGATCGCGGTGACCTCCAACGACTCGCCGTCCGACAGCGTCGGTAGCAGTCCCGGAAGGCGTTGCGCCAGCATGGTTTTGCCGACCCCTGGCGGCCCGGTCAGCATCAGGTGATGCGAACCGGCAGCGGCCACCTCGACGGCGAAGCGGGCCTGGGTCTGCCCCACCACGTCGGCCAGGTCTGCGGGCGGCTCCGCCTCCGGCGCCGCACCGCCGATCGGCTCGTCGAGATGCGCGGCACCGTCGAGCCACCCCACCAGCTGTGCCAGCGTGCGCACGCCCCAGACCTCGATGCCGTCGACCAGGCCGGCTTCCGGCAGATTCTCCGCCGGCACCACCGCAATCCCCCACCCCGCACCCTTGGCCGCCAGTACGGCGGGCAACACCCCGCGCACCGGACGGATCCGCCCGTCCAACGCCAGCTCGCCGAGTACGACCGCCGATTCCAGTTGCCGCCACGGCCTTTTGCGCTGCGCGGAAAGGACCGCGGCCGCCAGCGCCAGGTCGTAGACCGATCCCATCTTCGGCAGCGTCGCCGGCGACAGCGCCAGCGTCAGACGCGACATCGGCCACTTGTTGTTGCAGTTCGTGATCGCGGCGCGAACCCGATCGCGGGACTCCTGCAGGGCAGCGTCGGGTAGTCCAACGAGATGCACCCCCGGTAGGCCCGACGTGATGTCGGCTTCGATCTCGACGATCGTCCCGTCGAGGCCGAGCACCGCGACCGAGAATGCGCGTCCGAGCGCCATCAGCCCACGCCCCGCAGGTGGGTGAGCTCCGGCGTGCGCCGCCGGCCGATGCGCACGCCGACGACGTCGATGCGGACCTGCGCCCACCGCCGGTCCTGGGCCGCGAGCCAGATGCCGGCCAGCCGGCGCAACCGACGCGCCTTCTGCGGGGTGACCGCCTGCTCCAGCCCGCCGAAGCCGTCGCCGGTACGGGTCTTGACCTCGACGAATATCACCGTGTCGGCACTCGGATCGACGGCGATCAGATCGAGTTCGCCGTAGCGGCAGCGCCAGTTGCGGCAAACTATTCGCAAACCGAGCCCGGCAAGGTGATCGGCCGCCAACTGCTCACCGAGCGCGCCGATCTCGGTCCGGGTCCACGTGGTCATGCCGCAACCCTGCGGCAGCGACCCGACACGAATCTCCGGTCAGAGTCCGACCACCGCGAGTTATCCCCAGTTACATAGCAATCCACAATGAACGCGCGCGCCTCATTGCATATGCCGTTCAACCGCCGTTAGCATCGCGTTCAGGCGACGAAGTTCGCCTTCAGAAGGCGGGGTGGTCACCCTGATTCACGGTTCCGCTGTTTCGCGGCGCATTCAACGAATTCATCTGCAGACGTGCGGGATTCGCATGCCGAACGGTGTCTGCGATACCCACCGAAAGGAAGTCCGATGTTGTATGTGACGACGCAGCCCGAGGCACTGAGCGCTACCGCTGCGACTTTGTCTGGCGCAGGCGCGACGATGAGCGCGCAAAACTCCGCGGCCGCAGCCCCGACGACCGGCGTGCTCCCGGCGGCCGCCGACCAGGTCTCGGCGTTGGCCGCGCTCCAATTCGCCGTCCACGCAGAGATGTATCAGGCGGTCAGCGCCCAGGCCGAGGCGATTCACCAGCAACTGGTGAGCACACTGCACACCAACGGGCTGTCCTACGCCGCCGCCGAAGTCACCAATGCCATCGCGGCCCGTTAAGACAGGACAACACAATGGATTTCGCAATGCTCCCGCCGGAGGTCAACTCCGCACGCATGTACGCCGGCCCCGGGGCGGGCCCGATGCTGGCGGCGGCCTCCGCCTGGGATGCCCTGGCTGCCGAACTTCAGTCGACCGCGGCGACCTATCGTGCGGCGATCTCGGAGCTCACTGGCGGGCCGTGGTTGGGCGCCTCGTCGTTGGAGATGAGGACAGCGGTGAACCCGTACCTCGGCTGGATGACGACCACCGCCGCGCAGGCCGAACAGACCGCCACGCAGGCCCGGACGGCGGCCGCCGCCTATGAGACGGCGTTCGCGATGACCGTGCCGCCCCCGGTGATCGCCGCCAACCGCAGCCTGCTCATGACATTGATCGCGACCAACGTGCTCGGGCAGAACACCGCGGCGATCGCGGCCACCGAAGTGCAGTACGCCGAGATGTGGGCCCAGGACGCCACCGCCATGTACGGCTACGCCGGGTCGGCCGCGACGGCGTCGGCGCTGACGCCGTTCTCCGAGCCGCCGGCGACGACCAACCCGGTTGGCGGCACGCAACAGGCGGCGGCGTCAACCATGCCGAACGGTGCACGGCTACTCACAGCGATACCGCAAGCGCTGCAGGGGCTTTCGGCCGCTGCGGCGCCCGCGGCGGCGGATCCGTTGGCGCTGCTGCCCCTGGTGACGCTCCCGATCACCGTCACCGCCGGAACCGTCGGAACGGTCGGCATCTGTACGTCGCTTACCTCGTTCGGCACCACAGTGCGAGGCCTGCTGATCAACGCCGACCGCGACTACGACAACGGCAAGGGTCCATTCACCGGCAACGGCGTCGGCGGAACAATGTTGCCGCAATGGATCATCAACGGCACCGGCGGCATCGGTGCGCCGTCGGACGCGGTTCCGGACACCGAGGGTGCCATGGGCCGGGCGAACAAGGTCGGCCGGCTGTCGGTGCCGTCGGGCTGGACAGTCGCCGCTCCCGAACTGCGTCCGGCCGCCTTCACGTTGCCCATCACGAGCGCAGCCGGGGCGCCGGAGGTCGGCGGCGCCGGAAATCTGTTCAGCAGCATGGGCCTGGCTGGCGCGGCGGGCGGCGCGGTCGGCAGCACCGCGTCGGCCGGACGCGGTAACGAGCGGGTGCGCATCACGCCGCGGCAGAGCCCGAAACCGGCACCGCAGCCATCGACGGAAGCGGTTGCCGCCATCGCCACCGAATTGCAGGAACTCGCCACCCGTGCGCAGTCGCTGCTGAGCAAGCTGGCCCAATCGGGGCTGCTGACCACCGAGGAGGTCACCGAGCAGAAGCGGCGTTTCCTGGGCTGACGCCGCCTACCCGCCGACTGGCGAGCTCTCTTCGTGCGACGCCTCGTCTTTCGCCAAACGGTCGGCGGCGGTCGCCTGCGCGATCCGCGAGCTCACGTCGTAGGCCACGATCTGCGCGGTTGCGCCGTCGACCCGGCTTACCGCGCCCGCCATCTTGTCGGCGGTCCGATCGTGCAGTAGCCGGCCCACCAGCGGTGCGTAGGTACGGCGTGGCAACAGCACGGTCACCTTGGTCTGCGGGTCGTCCTCGATCTCTCGCATCGCCAGTTCCTGGGCCGCACGACTGAGGTAGCGGTCGGGGCACTCCAACATCTCCAGCGGAATGTCGTCCGCAAAGTGCTGCCAACGATCCTGAAGCCGTGCCGCGTGGCGCGTGTCGATGATGAAGTGCACCGCGCTCAGCTTGTCGGCCTGCAGTCCGCTGGCGTAATGCAGGGCCTCGACGGTCGCGAAGTCGAAGTGATCGACCAACACCACGACGGTGTGGTGCGGATACTTCTCCACGTCCTGGGGCTCGGTCAGCTGCATCTCCAAAACGGCATTCTCGCTGCGGTATTCGCGGTTCAGCCGCATCAACGCGACCACCAGAATCGGGAACACAACGCAGACCAGCCAGGCACCCTCGGTGAACTTCGCTATCGCGAAGATCAGCACAATGATCGTCGACAAGATCGCCGCCGACAGGTTGATCGCCAGCTTGCTGCGCCAACCGGGGTCACGATGGCCGAGATGGTATTTCGTCATGCCGTAGCCGCATATAGAGAAGCCCATGAAGACGCCCATCGCGTACAGCGGCACGACTGCGTCGACCGAGCCGTCGGTGACGAGTACCAACGCCGTCGAGGCCACGGTGAGCACGATGATGGCGTTGGAGAACACCAGCTTGTGCCCCCGCTTCATCATCGGCCGCGGCAGGAAGCTGTCCTCAGCGACGAAGCTGGTCAGCGCCGGGAAGCCGTTGAAGCTGGTGTTGGCGCCGAAGAACAGGATCGTCGCGCTGGCCGCCTGCAATAGCGCGAACAAAATGTTGCCGACGGTGCCGCTGCCGAAGACGGCGCGGGCGATCTCGGACAGCATCGACGGGTAGCCGGCGGCGTACGGCGTCGCGTGGGTGATGTGGGCCAGCCAGATGACGCCGAACAGCAGGAATCCGAGCAGACAGGCCATCATGGTCAGCGCCCTGCGGGCGTTGGGGCCCTGCGGCTGGCGGAAGACATTGACCGCGTCGGCAATTGCCTCGACCCCGGTCAACGACGTCCCTCCGTTGGCGAACGAACGGAGTAGCACCAGGATCGTGGCGCCCATGACGAAGCCATTGCCTTGATGGATCGGCACGGATCCGGCGATGTGTTGCGCGTCGTACGTCGGTAGGTTTCCGATGATTTCACGGACGACACCGGTGACGATCAGCGTCGTCATCATCGCGGCGAACGCGTACACCGGGACCGCGAAGAGCCGGCCGGCCTCCTTCATGCCGCGCAGGTTGCCGAACGAGAGCAGCAGCAACGCGCCCACGGTGATTTCCAGGTGATACGGGCTCAGACTGGGTATTGCGGAGACCACCGCTACCGTGCCCGCCGAGCATTGAATGGCCACCGTGACCACATAGTCGATCAGCAGGGCGGCCGACGACAGCTGGGCGACCTTCGGTCCGAAGTTTGAGCGGGCCACCACATAGGAGCCGCCCCGCTGGGTGTAGACCATGACGACCTGCCGGTACGACGCGGTGACCAGCGCCAAAATCAGCAGAATGACGCCGCCGAGCGGAAGGATCAGGGTGAACGCCGCGAGCCCGGCGGCGGGCAGCAGCTCGATCAGGATCTGCTCGGGACCATAAGCCGTCGACGAGACGGCATCGGGCGAAAGAGCGCCTAGCGCAATAGGATTAGACAACGCTTCATGCTCGAGATCGTCATTGATCAGCGGCTTGCCCAGGAAAAACCGCTTCCACGCGTCGCCAAAACTCAACGGGGCCTTGTGCTCGTCAGCCAGCTCTACCACGGTGAAAACTTCCCCGCCCTCTGCGATCCCAAAACTTACGCAAAACTTACGCAGGTGAACGCTAGCGGCTCTCGTGGCGATTGGCCGACTCGAGGGGCGCTACCAGGGATTATTCTCAGCCAATTACCAGGTCAGCGCATCTCGACCGGCACAACTGGAACGTCAGTTGACAGGCGTTGTGGCCTGCGGTTTTCCGGAGTCCGCGGCCATTCGACCAGGGATTTCACCCGTTTTGGCCCGAATTGCCTGCGCGACCCGCGACCCCACGTCATACGACAGGATCTGCGCGCTCGCCTCCGGAATCCTGCTGATCACGCGCGCCATCATGTCCGCGGTCCGATCGTGCAGCAATCGGTCGGCGAGCGGCGAGGAGATTCGCCGCGGGAGCAGGACGGTGACTCTGCTGTCCGGAAAGTCCGTCCTGACCTGAGCGACCAGCTGCTGCGCGGCGCGGCCGAGTTGTCGGTCCCGGCAATCGACCATCCGCAACTCGGTGCTCTCGCCGAAGCGTTGCCAACGCACCTGCAGCCGGGCGGCCCGGGCCTCATCGAGTACGAAGTGCACCGCCGTCAGCCGGTCGGCTTTCAATCCCTTTGCGTAGCGCATGGTTTCGACCTCGGCCGGGTCGATGGAATCGATGAACACCAGTACGCGATGGGACGTGTGCTCGGTCAGGTCGGGGAGGTCGCCGAGTGCCATCTCCAATGCCGCCGCCTCAGCGCGATATCGATCGTTCAGCCGAATCAGAGCGAAGACCAGCGCCGGAAACACCACCACGATCAGCCAGGCGCCTTCGGTGAACTTTGCGACCGCGAAGATCAACACCACGATCGTCGACAGCACGCCGGCCGCCACGTTGATCGCCAGCTTGCGCCGCCAGCCGCTATCAGGTTGGGACAGATGATGTTTGGCCATCCCGTAGCCGGCCATGGCGAACGCGCTGAACACTCCCATCGCGAACAGCGGCACCAGATCATTCACTGAGCCGCCGGTGGCCAGCAACAGCAGGACCGCAAGCGCTGCCAGCACGAGGATGGCATTCGAAAAGACCAATCGGTGGCCGCGTTTCATCAGCGGGCGCGGCAGGAATCCGTCCTCGGCGACGAAGTGCGCCAAGGCGGGGAAGCCGTTGAAGCTGGTGTTGGCGCCGTTGTAGAGGATCGCCGCACTGGCCGCCTGCAACGAGAAGAACAAGACGTTGCCGACGAGTCCGTTGCCGAATACCGCGCGGCCGATTTCGGACAGCATCGACGGGTAGCCCGCGGTATAGGGCGTCGCATGGGTGACGAACGCCAACCAGGCGACGCCGGCCAACAGCAGGCCCAGAGTCCACGCCATCACGGTGAGCACCCGCCGCGCGTTGAGACCCTCAGGGCGTCGAAAAAGGTTGACAGTGTTGGAGATTGC
This sequence comes from uncultured Actinomycetota bacterium, assembly GCA_963822655.1. Lineage (GTDB taxonomy): Bacteria > Actinomycetota > Actinomycetes > Mycobacteriales > Mycobacteriaceae > Mycobacterium. The sequence goes on along the minus strand of CAWGIJ010000003.1, from coordinate 140,572 downwards.
CTCGACGCCCGTCAGCGACGAGCCGCCGTTGGCGAACGCTCGCAGCAACACCAGGATCGTCGCGCCCATCACCAGTCCGTTGCCCTGATGAACCGGGACAGCCCCGTCGAGGTGGGCCGGATCGTAGATCGGCAGATGCCCGAACATCTCACGCACGACCCCGACCACGACCATCAGTGCGAGCATCGCGATGAACCAATACGTGGGCACCGCGAAGGTGCGCCCAGCCTCACGTAGGCCGCGCAAATTGGCGAAGGAGAAGATCAGAACGGCCCCGATGGTGATCTCCAGGCTGTAGGGCCCGAGCGGCGGTATCGCCGACACCACCGCCACGGTGCCCGCGGCGCATTGGATGGCCACGGTCACGACGTAGTCGATCAACAGCGCGGCCGCCGCGATCTGCGCGATCCGTGGTCCGAAATTCTCGCGGGCCACGACATACGAGCCGCCGGCCCGGGTGTAGGTCATGACGACCTGGCGGTAGGACGCCGCAACCAGAGCCAGGATCAGCAGGATCACTCCGGTCAGCGGGAGCAGCAGGACAAATGCCGCCATCCCCGCTGCCGGCAGCAACTCGACCATGATCTGCTCGGGACCGTATGCGGTCGAAGAGATGGCATCCGGTGAAAGTGCACCCAGTGCAACAGGATTCGATAGCTTTTCATGGTGGAGGTCGTCGTTGATCAACGGCTTGCCGAGCACAACCCGCTTCCAACCGTCAACGAATGACGGCTCGATTTTTCGCTCGGCAGCCGGACCTGTCACCAGCCATTCCTAACCGATGATCAGGCCCGCCCGCCTGCGTCCTTACGGGATCTTGCGCCATTCTTACGCAATCTTGACGGTCGTCACCTGGGCGTCGGTAGCCAATCGATTCGGCAGAAACGTCGATACGGTGGCACGCAGGGTGCGGGGCTTGAAATGATGTAGACGTGACGGACGAGGCAAAGAACGGTAGCGGCGCAGAACTGGCGGCCGCTGACCCTGGCACGGTGTTCGCGGCCCTGGCAGAGATCATCTACCAGGGCTCGGAGTCGAGCCAGATCTACGCGGCCATCTGTGTGGCCGCAACCTTGGTCGTGACCGGGTGCGACCACGCCAGCCTCCTGGTGCGCCGCGACGGCCGGTACGTCACGGTCGGGGCAAGCGACGACATTGCACAGCGAATCGACGACATGGAGCGAGCGGCCGGCGACGGGCCGTGTGTCGACGCGATCGAAGAAGAAACACCCCAGATCGAAACCGACCTCGTCACGCCCAATCAGTGGCCGAACCTGGCGGCCAAGATCGTCGCCGAGACGCCGGTGCGCGGGGCGATGGGTTTCCGCATCCTGGTGGACAAGCGCAAGACCGGCGCGCTCAATTTGTTCAGCGACCGCGCGGGCGTTTTCGACACCGAATCCGCCGGGCAGGCAATCGTGTTGGCGTCGTTCGCCAGCGTGGCGATCAACGCTGTCGCGCAGGGCGAGGATGTCTCGACGCTGCGGCGGGGTCTGATGTCGAATCGTGAGATCGGCAAGGCCGTCGGAATGCTGATGATGCTGCACGGTGTCGACGAGCAGGAGGCGTTCAACGTCCTGCGCCGCTATTCGCAGGACCTGAACATCAAGCTGGCCGACGTGGCTCGGTCGGTGATCGACAACCGTGGCAAGCCGACCTTCGGCGAGGGCGACCGGGTCTAGCGCGGCCTCCTATTCGGGCAGCCGAAGCTCGGGCTTTTCGACCTCTTCGATGTTGACGTCTTTGAAGGTCACTACACGGACCTGCTTGACGAAGCGGGCCGGCCGGTACATGTCCCAGACCCACGCATCGGAGAGCCGCAGTTCGAAGTAGACCTCGCCGTCGGCGTTGCGCGGCACCATTTCCACGCTGTTGGCGAGGTAGAAGCGCCGCTCGGTCTCCACCACGTAGCTGAACTGGCCCACGATGTCCTTGTATTCGCGGTACAGCGAGAGCTCCATCTCGGTTTCATACTTTTCGAGATCCTCGGCACTCATCAGCTCAACCGTCCTTCTTCGTCCAGTGGTTGATCGACCTGACCCATCTTTCCCCACTCGTCGTCGGTCTGCCGACCCGGCTCATCCGTAGCGGCGTGAGGGCATTCCGCCACGGTGCGGGTACCCGATCCGGACGCCACCCGCCGCACGTTGATGAACGAGTACCGATGCTGCGGGCAGGGCCCCATCTCGGTGAGCGCCGCCGAGTGCGCCGCGGTGCTGTAGCCCTTGTGCACGGCGAAACCGTAGCCCGGATGGTCCGCCTCCATCGCCACCATCAACCGGTCCCGACTGACCTTGGCCAGCACGCTGGCCGCGGCGATACACGCGGCCGCGGCGTCGCCTCCGATCACCGGCAGCGACGGCACCGCCAGACCGGGCACCCGAAAGCCGTCGCTCAGCACGTAGCCCGGACGTAGCGAGAGCCCGGCCACCGCGCGGCGCATTCCCTCGATGTTGGCGACGTGCACACCGCGCCGGTCGACCTCGGTGGATGGGATGAACACCACGTGATAGGCCAGTGCGTAGCGGCGAATCAAGGGGAACAGCTTTTCCCGCGACGTCTCCGTGAGCTTCTTGGAATCATCAAGGGCGGCAAGGCTTTCCAGCCGATTGGGGCCGAGCACGCAGGCCGCCACCACCAGCGGGCCGGCGCAGGCGCCGCGCCCGACCTCGTCCACACCGGCCACCGGCCCGAGACCGCTGCGGTACAGCGCGGACTCCAGGGTGCGCAGCCCCCGCGGACCCCCAGATTTACGGATCACCGTCCGTGGCGGCCAGGTGGTGGCCATGCCTAATGATTCTGCTGTGGATTCACCGATCGCACAGCACCCCACCGCGAGGGCGGCCACACAATGAATCGCGCCTTGCCGATGACGTTGTCGACCGGCACCGTGCCGGCCATCGGATCACCGGTGCACAGCAAACCGTTGATCGCGTCTTGCGGAGTGCTGGTGCAGTGAGCGCGGGAGTCGGCGGAGTGAGTGCGGTTGTCCCCCATCACCCACAGTCGGCCCTGCGGCACGTTGACTGGTCCGAACTCCGGACCCAGGCACGGATAGGAAGTCGGATCCGCGTTCAGCGTGGCCGGATCCAGGTACGGCTCGTTCAGGCGCTTGCCGTCGACGGTCAGCCCGGTGCTGTTGCGGCACTGGACGGTTTGTCCACCCATCGCGATCACGCGCTTGACCAAGTCGTTCTCGTCGGGCGGCACAAAGCCGATGAACGACAACGAGTTCTGCAGCCAACGGATCGCCGCGTTGTGCGAGCGAATCGACTTGTAGCCCACGTTCCACGGTGGCGGGCCCTTGAACACGATGACGTCGCCGGGGCTCGGCTTGTCGAAGTGGTAGGTGACCTTGTCGACCATGATCCGGTCGCCGACGCAACCCGAGCAGCCGTGCAGCGTGGGCTCCATCGACTCCGACGGAATCAGGTAGGGGCGCGCGACGAACGTCAACATGACGTAGTACAGCGCCAGAGCGATGACCGCGAGCAATACGGTCTCGCGCAGCGCGGCCCGTCGCTTTTCCTTGTGCTCGTCCGCGTGTGATGGCGGCGGCTCGGGCGTGGAAGGAGAGTCTTTCGCGACTTCTGGATCGGCCGGACCGGAATCGGGTTGACCCTCAGGCGAGTCGGTCTTGTCAGTCACCGCTTCAGAGTAGCCAGCGTCACAGCGTGGTTCGGCAGGGCCGCCGCAGAAACGCCGTCCGCGCCGAAAATCAGCGCTTCTCCTTGATCTTGGCCTTCTTGCCGCGCAGCTCGCGCAGGTAGTAGAGCTTGGCGCGACGGACGTCGCCGCGCGTCACCACGTCGATGTGGTCGATGTTCGGCGAGTGCACCGGGAACGTCCGCTCGACGCCGACGCCGTAGCTCTCCTTGCGGACGGTGAAGGTCTCACGAACCCCGCCGCCCTGACGGCGCAGCACCACGCCCTTGAACACCTGGACGCGCTCTTTGGCGCCCTCGATGACCTTCACGTGGACGTTGATCGTGTCGCCGGGGCCGAAGGAGGGGAGGTCGTCGCGCATCGACGTCTTGTCGAGGAAGTCCAGCGTGTTCATGTCGGAAGACACTTTCTTGCGGTCGCGGCTGCGTGCCGCCGCTCGCCACTAAGGGCGCGTGAGCAGGCAACTCAGCCGATGGATTCGGACATCTGGGAGTCTCACAGGTAGCGGAAGCGAGCCGGTCGGCCGACAACCGCGGGAGACAACTGGTCAATTGTGCCAGATCGGCCGCACGCAGCGAAATCACGCCGAATCGCCGTCGCTGCGTCGCCCGACGTGACGTGGGCGAAAACTGCGCGTCCGACGCCCCGGCGCCGGCCTTGCCTGCGCCCCATCGCCCCCACGGCCGCGTTCGACGGACTGCCGCATCCACCCTTGCCGACGCCAACGCCGACGGCGCGAGAGACGATCACGGGGCCGCCAATACGCTGTTCCCGTCCGAGCAGATCGCCTAGCTCTGGCGCCGCTGCCACAGGTCGGGGCGGCGTTCGCGGGTGCGCTCCTCGGAGGCCTGCCGCCGCCACGTATCAATGCGGGCGTGGTCGCCGGACAGCAGCACCTCGGGAACCTCGAGACCACGCCACGTCGGCGGCCGGGTGTACGACGGGCCCTCCAGGACTCCCTCCGAATGTGAATCGTCCTGGTGTGACAGCGGATTGCCCAGCACGTTCGGTAGCAGCCGCAGCACCGCCTCGATCATCACCAGCGCCGCGGATTCGCCACCCGGTAACACGTAGTCCCCGATCGACACTTCTTCGACCCGCATCCGCGTGGCGGCGTCCTCGGCGACCCGCTGGTCGATTCCCTCGTAACGACCGCAGGCGAACACCAGGTGCGATTCGCTGCCCCACCGCTGCGCGGTCGACTGGTCGAACAGCCGGCCGGCCGGCGTCGGGATGACGAGAAGCGTTTCCGGCGAGCAGATCTCGTCGAGCGCCGCGCCCCAGATCGGCGCCTTCATCACCATGCCCGGCCCCCCGCCGTAGGGCGAGTCGTCGACCGAACGGTGCACGTCGAGCGTCCACTCACGCAGGTCGTGTACCGCCAACTGGACTAAGCCGGACTCGATTGCCTTGCCCGGCAACGACTGTCGAATGGGGTCCAGATAGGACGGGAAGATCGTGACGACGTCGATTCTCATCCCGGCGCGCCCTCAGTTCTCCAACTCGAGCAGACCGTCGGGCGGGTCGATGTCGACGACGCCGTCCTCGAGCGACACCGACATGACGATGGCGCTGACGAACGGCACCAGCAATTCCGGTTCGTCGTCCCGCTTGACCGCCAACAGCTCGCCGGCGCCGGTGTGCAAAACCTCTGTGACAGTGCCGATCTCGAGTCCTGCAGTCGTGCGCACGCGAAGGCCCTCGAGTTGATGGTCGTAATAGGTGTCCTCCTCGTCGATCGGCGGCAGGTCCGCCGAGTCGATGAGGAACACGCTGCCGCGCAGCGCGTCGGCGGCGTTACGGTCGGCGACGCCCTCGAGCCGGAGCAGCAGACGGCTGCCGTGTGGGCGAACCGTGTCGACGGTATAAGTGCGCTCACGGCGATCAGATCCCTTGGCGCGCAACACCGAACCGGGCGCAAACCGCAAATCGGGGTCGTCGGTGCGAACGTCGACGACGAGTTCGCCGGTGACGCCGTGCGCCTTGACCACGCGCCCGACTGTCAACTCCACTGCGGGCTCTCCGCTACTGGTCGGTGTCCACCACGTCGACGCGGATGCCACGACCGCCGATGCCCGCGACCAGGGTGCGCAGCGCGGTCGCGGTACGCCCGCCGCGGCCGATCACCTTGCCCAGATCTTCCGGGTGAACGTGCACTTCGACGGTCCGGCCACGCCGGCTGGTGACCAGGTCGACGCGGACATCATCAGGGTTGTCGACGATCCCGCGGACCAGGTGCTCGACGGCGTCGACGACGACGGTGCTCATGGCGGCGGTCAGCTCTCGGTGGCCGGCGCGGCGGCTTCGGGTTCAGCGGCCGGCGCGGCGGCTTCGGGCTCAGCGGCCGGCTTCTCGGCGACTGCGGCGTCGTCAGCCTTCTCGACCTTCTCGGCGGCCTTTTTGGCCGGCGCCTTCTTCTGCTTCGGCTTGGCGGCCTCGGTGTCGGGGGCGCCATCGGCGGCGGCCAGGGCGGCGTTGAACAGCTCGAGCTTGCTGGGCTTGGGCTCGGCGATCTTCAGCCGACCCTCTGCGCCGGGCAGGCCCTTGAACTTCTGCCAGTCACCGGTGATCTTCAGCAGCTTGAGGACGGGTTCGGTGGGCTGGGCACCGACCGACAGCCAGTACTGGGCGCGCTCGGAGTCGACCTCGATCAGGCTCGGGTCTTCCTTCGGGTGGTACCGGCCGATGACCTCGATGGCGCGGCCTTCGCGGCGCGTCCGCGAATCGGCGACGGCGATGCGGTACTGCGGGTTGCGGATCTTGCCGAGCCGCGTGAGCTTGATTTTTACAGCCATGGTGAAGCGACTTCTCCTACGTGGTGTCACGCTGCAATTCGGCGATGCGGGCGGGAGTGCCCGGATCCGGTTTTGCCTCGCGTGTGTGACCGACGAACAAGCACCGCACCAGCGGTGGGTCGCGCGACGGACAGCCGCCTATTGTGCCAGAGCCAGGGCCTGAGTCAGAAATCACGCCGCGGATGCGGCCACTAGAGGATTTTCTGGAAGCACTTGGCCTCGACCCGGCGGGTCATCCGCCAGCCGTCGGCGGTCCGGGCGAACTGGTCGTCGTACCAGAGGCCGCAGAACATGATCTGCTCTTTCTCGCCGCCGAGCACCATCGGGTTGAAGCAGATCGTGCGCGACGACGCGGTGTCTCCGTCGATGTGAACGGAGAAATTGCCCAGCATGTGCGCGTACATCGGGAAGTTCGGCAGTACTTCCGCCAGCCAGGCCTTGACCTCGGGATAGTGGCCTTCGATTCCACCGAGCGCGGTGTAGTCGATGTAGGCATCGGGAGTGAACACCGCGTCCAGGTCGTCGAAGCGACGGTTGTCGATCGCGGTCGAGTAATCGGTGATCAGCTGCTGGATTTCCAACCGGTCCGAGATTTCGGCGAGGCTCAACATGGATTGATTGAACACGACGCCACAGTGCGCTACTCGGTGTTCGCCGCGACGGCAGCGGGCGGGTTGCGGAAGCCGATGGCCAGGCGGTTGTAGGCGTTCATCAGCCCAATCGCGATCGTCAGGTCGGCCAGTTCCTTGACCTCGAAGCGCTCCGATACCTGCGCATAGGCGCTGTCGGGCGCACCGGTTACCGCGATCCGGGTGACGACGTCCGCCCAAGCCAGCGCGGCCCGTTCGCGGGCATCGAACAGGTGACCTGCCTCGCCCGACACCGGCACCAGGGCGATCTTCTCCGGCGGAACACCCAGGTTTCGCAGCTCGCGTGAATGCATATCGATGCAGTAGGCGCAGCCGTTGATCAGCGACACCCGCAGATAGACCAGGGCGAGCAGCGCCGGCGGCAGACCCGACTGCGTGAGGTAAAGGTGGACGCCGCCAAGCGCTTTCACGCCGCGCGGAGCCGCCTGCGTGTAGTCGATCCGTTCACTCATAGTTGCCTCCGCCGATCTGCAGTGGATGAAGCTGGGCGTCGCGCGCCCCGGAAGTTAGACTCTGCGCCCATGCAAAAGCTCCTGACAACTGCTGCTGCGTTGCTCGCCGCGACCGCCGTCGCCGTGGCACCGATCTCGTGGGCCGATGCCGGCGTGCAGCCGGTAGGGTCGGTGCCCATCCCCGACGGGCCGGCGCAGACGTGGCTGGTGGCCGATCTCGACTCCGGCCAGGTGCTGGCCGCCCGGGACGAGAATCTGCGCCACCCGCCCGCGAGCACGATCAAGGTGCTGCTGGCGCTCGTCGTGCTCGACGAGCTCAACCTGGACTCGACCGTCGTCGCCGACGCTGCCGACAGTCATGTCGAGTGCAGTTGCGTCGGCGTGCAGGCGGGCCGCACCTACACGGCCCGCCAGCTGCTGGACGGCCTGCTGCTGGTGTCCGGGAATGACGCCGCGAACACGCTGGCGCACATGCTCGGCGGCATGGACGCAACCGTGGCCAAGATGGACGCCAAGGCGGCGTCGCTCGGCGCGGTGAACACCCACGCCGCCACCCCGTCGGGCCTGGACGGCCCCGGCGGCTCGGGCTGGTCGACGGCGCACGATCTCGCGGTCATCTTCCGTGCGGCGATGGCCAACCCGGTGTTTGCCGAGATCACCGCCGAGCCGTCGGCGATGTTCCCCGGGGACGGCGGAGATCACCCGATCGGCAACCGTGACGAGCTCTTGAGCCGGTATCCAGGCGCGATCGGCGGCAAGACCGGTTTCACCGACGCCGCGCGCAAGACCTTCGTCGGCGCCGCCGCTCGCGGAGGACGCCGTCTGGTGGTAGCCATGATGTATGGGTTGGTGCGCGAAGGCGGGCCGACTTACTGGGATCAAGCAGGCAGCCTGCTTGACTGGGGCTTTGCCCTCAACCCGCAATCAGGAATCGGCGCGCTGTAGGGCTGCGACGACAGTGTCGGTGGTTTCGGCTAGTCTTCTGATGCCGTGGCAGTTTGTTGGACAGGAGTTCAATATGCGTATCCGCGGCGTCCCGTCGACAAACGTCGACATCGTCCGTGGGTTGAGTCGACAGCCATTACCAACGATGTCTGTGTTGCGAGCCGGCAACGCAGGTATCTGTAAGGAATGAGAGATCGATGATGGCCGAAAACCAGCACGCGGCATCGGGTTCGCCACCTCAATCCGACAAAGACGACTTTTTCTCGCACGAATCTGAGGTCGAGGGTCTGGCCGTGGTCTCAGTCGGGGGCAGCGTCGACATGCTCACCGCCCCGGGGCTTTCCGAAGCCATCGACGCCGCGCTTGCAAAGAAGCCGAAGGGCTTGATCGTGGATCTGTCGAAGGTGGAGTTTCTCGGTTCCGCCGGCATCAGCGTATTGATGAAAACCCGCGACACCCTCGGCGAGGCCACCCCATTCTGCGTGGTCGCCGACGGGCCTGCGACGCACCGACCGCTCACCCTGCTGGGCATCAACGAGTTGATGAGCCTGAGCCGCCGGTTAGATGACGCGATCAGCAAGCTGACCGAAAGCTGACCCTCAGGCCGGTAGACCGATCCCGCTCAGCAACGACGAGAGCAGCGCGATGCGCCGGTCCTCGATCTCGGGTTGAGGCAGCACTGCCCGCAACATCGCCGCTCCGTCGAAGGTGTTGGTGAGCAAGGCGACGAGGACCGGGAAAGTCTCCTCGGACAGACCATCGGCGCCGGGCAGCGAGCGACCCGCTTCGCAGATCTTGCTGGTGTACTGCTCAAGCACGTGTTGCAGTGTGGCGTTGAGCTTTTCATCGGTGCGCGCGGCAATCATCAACTCGTAGAGCACCGCGTTGGTGGGGCTGCTGGTGATGTCGCGCAGGATGGTCAGGCCCGCTTCCATCGCCGGACGGTCGGACGGTATAGCCGCAATCTGCTTGGTGAACGAATCCAGTTGGCGCCGAAGCACTTCGTACGCCGTGGCGGCCATGAAATCGCCCATCGTGTCGAAGTGCCGGAACAAGGCGCCGACGGACACACCGGCCCGCTTGGTGATGACTGCCGCCGAGGCCCGCGCATAACCGACCTCGATGATCGTCGCGATGCTGGCCTCGAGCAGACGCGCCACCGTCTCTTCCCGGCGCTGCTGCTGGGTCCGCGCCATCGGATACCTAGACGCTCGAGCCGGCGAGCCGGCGGTGCGCCACGCCCGCCCGCAGATAGCGACCGGACTTCACGGTCTTGCCATAGCCGTCACGGAATTGTCCGTCGCGGAACACGACTGAGCCGGCCACGCCGGTGGCGACCACCGCGGCGTCGTTGCGGTTGACCATGCGGCTCAAGTCGCCGTAGAACGGGACTTTCTCCTCGTGATATGCGTCCACCGAATCATCGAGCCCGGCCGGATCGATCACCACGAAGTCGGCGCGGTCGCCTTCACGCAACGTGCCGGCGTCCAGACCGAACCATTCGGCCACTTCGCCGGTGAGGCGATGCACCGCGCGCTCTACGGTGATGAACGGCTGACCTTCTTGGTACGCCGCCAGGGTGCGCTTCAGGAATCGGACCGCGTAGTTGTAGAAGGCCATATTACGCAAATGCGCACCGGCGTCCGAGAACCCGAGGTGGATGCTCGGCTCGTTGGCCAGCTTGTTGAGTTGCTTGGGCCGGTGGTTGGCAACGATCGTGGTCCAGCGCACGTTGCGCTCCCCGTTTTCCACCAGAACATCGAGGAATGCGTCCAGCGGGTGCAGCTTGCGCTCCTCGGCGATCGCGCCGAAGCTCTTGCCGATCAGCGACTCGTCCGGGCATTCGACGATCACGGCCTCGTGGAAGTCCTTGTGCCACAGCGACGGCCCGAGCTTGACGCGGTCGAACTGCCGGCGGAAGCGGCGACGGTACTCCTCGTCGGCGAGTAACTCGTTGCGCTCCAATTGGTCTCGCAGGTGCAGCGCCGCTGTGCCCGCGCCAAACTCTTCGAAGACCGGCAGGTCGATGCCGTCGGAGTAGAGCTCGAAGGGCACCGGCAAGTGCTGGAACCGGACCTTCGAGCGGAGCAGGAAGTTCATCAGGCGCGTGCCCCGGCCGAAGACGTGCACGGCCAGCGGCATGGACTTGGCGTCCGCGGATACCAGCAGGCTCATCCGAACCGCCTTGCGCAATCCGAAGAATGGGCTGCTGGCGAGGAAGAACAGCAACCCCGACTCGGCCTTGGCAACGTTGGGTGCACTTTGCAGAATGCGGCCGCGCTTGCGCAGCACCTTGATCAGCTTGCGACGTTCACGCCAGGTCGCGAATGTCGACGGCAGGGCGCGGGAGCGGAAGCGGTCACCGTCGAGCTTGTCGATCGCGGCGTCCATACCGGACATGCCGAGCATCCCCGCCTTGAGCGCCTCGTCGAGCAGCGCCGCCATCTTGTCGAGCTCGGCGTCGGTGGGCTCTACGTCTGGGGTGGTGGCGCGTTCCAGTCCGAGCACCGCGGTCCGCAGATCCGAATGACCCAGCAGCGAGCTGACATTCGGCCCGAGCGGCAGATCGTCGATGGTCTTGACGTACTCCGCCGGCGTCGACCAGTTCTTCTCTTGCAGAGCCCCCAAGACGAACTTGCGCGGCACCGCCTCGACACGACTGAACAAGTCGGCGGCGTCATCGGCATCGGCATAGACGGTCGACAGCGAGCACATGCCCAGCAGCACCGTGGTGACGCCGTGCCGCACCGACTCGCGCAGGCCGGGGTCCAGCAGGACTTCGGCGTCGTAGTGGGTGTGCACGTCGACGAATCCGGGGACGACCCACTTGCCCTTGGCGTCGATGACCTCGGGGCAACCCGTGTCGTCGAGCGGGCTGGAGGACACGGTGACCACGACCCCGTCGCGGATCCCCAGCGAGCGGGTCTGCGGCGCGCTCCCCGTGCCGTCGAACCACAATCCGTCACGAATGATCACGTCGTAGCTCACAGCTGTCCTCCGCATCGTTGGGTGCCCTGAAGCTAACATAGCGAGTAAGTACTCGCAATCTTTCCCGCTGGGATTACAGTCGGCCCCTGCTGCGAGGAGCCCGCGCCACCGGGCTGACGGCACCCAGCAGCGCCGCGAGGTGGGCCAGCGGAATCTCGTCGAGCCGGCGCACCGCGTCGACGATCTCGTCACGCAACGCCGCATCCGCGAACGGTTCGGCGAGCCAATCCAGTTTCTCGACGACGCGATTCCAGGACATCGGCCGGGTGGGCGACCCCTCGAAGTCGGACTGCTCCCGATCGAGCTCGCGACCGTCCTGCAGTGAAATGCGGACCCGGGTCCCGGTGCGTTCCGGGTAGGCCTCGGTCAGGTCGTCCGCGGGTCGCACCTCGACGCGCCGCAGGAGCTCTTGCACGTCGCTGCGGCCGACGCGTTCGGTCTCGAGCTGTTCGGGGCCGACCTGACCGTCCAGCAGGGCAACGGCAACCAGGTATTTAAGGTTGTAGTCCGCCTGCTCCTTGGTCGACGGGTGATCCTTGTCGCCGTAGCGGCCGCCGCCGGCAATGTCGAACGCGCCCTGGATCACCTCGAGGCGCACAGTCTCGACGTCGGCCGCCGTGATGCCGTTGTCGTCGCGCAGCGCCAGCGTCGCGTCGATCACCACCTGACCATGGATCAGCGCGCAGTACTGCTTGAGGTAGGTCCGCTCGACCGAGTTCAGCGAGCGGTCGGATGGCCGCATGTCGATTCGCTGGTCGAAGAGTTGCTCCATACCGTTGGGGCCTTCGAAAAACGCTCGGGGCCCGGTGATTCCGCGACCCGCCAGCATCGTCGCGTAGACGGCGCGCATCCCGGTGATCGCCGGCGAGATGCCCTTCCAGGTCGATACCGGTTCGGTGTGCACCGCGGCCAGCGACACGTTGTCCACCGTCGACGAGGCGATCGCATCGGCGGTGGCGCCCGCGTCGAGACCGAGCAGTTTGGCCGAGCCGGCGGCCACCGACATCGCGAGCTGCAGGGCGTGGTTGAGCCCGCGTCCCATCACGGGAACCTGTGCGCTGAAACGACATTGGATCTCGTAGGCGACCGCGAGCGCGAGCAGGAAGTCCGCCCCGCTGGCATCGACGTGTTCGGCGACGGCGAGGATCGCGCCGAAGTTGTCGGCCGGATGACACAGACCGCCGGGGGTCAGATAAGTGTCGAGCAGGTCGGGATAACGCACCAGCACCGCGTTCAAGAATGCCGCCTGGTCGACCGATGCGCGGCCGCCGCCGACGAAAGTCGCTGTGGGATGGCCGCCGAACTGCTCGGCGTGGGCGCGGATGGCAGGGATCAGTGCCCCGTCGAGCGCGCCGATCGCGCAGGCGACGCTGTCCAGGACGTTGCGCTTCAGCGTCGCGCGTGCCCGCCCGCTGATGTCGGATTGCCCGGCGCCGACGACGAATTCGGCGAGTTGGTCGGCGATGTAGGTCACGGCGTCGCCGCCTCGAACGCTGTCGGGGTATGCGCGTTGCCCTCGCGGGCGTACGCGATCCGCCGGCGCATGTCCTCCGACATGTCCGGCACCTCGTGGAGCCCGAACCAGCGGGCCTCGAGGCCCTCGTCGTCGGCGGGAAACGGCTCGCCCGACAACCAGGCCATCCGGAACACGTGGTCGAGGTATTGCGCGTGGTCGCCGTTGACGTGGACGATCGGCCGCGACACGTGCACCCAGGCCAGCCGACGGGCGACGGATTCGATTCCGGCTTCTTCCAACACTTCCCGGGCCGCGCAGTCGGCCGGGTTCTCCCCCGGTTCGACGATCCCGGTGACGGGCGTCCACGCGTGGTTGTCGGACCGTTTGATCAGCAGCACCTGGTGGTCGCGAATGACCACCGCGGTGATGCCGGGCAACCACAACGGCGCGTGGCCGATGTGCTGTCGAAGCTCGACGATGAATTCAGGGATCGGCATAGTCTCCATTTAACAGAGACGATGAATCCGACACGTCCGGCACCTTCGAAAGGACAGCCTTCATGCCACTCGCTCGGATCGACCTCATCGAGGGCAAGTCCGTCGAATATCGACGGACGATCGCAGATGTCGTGTACGACAGGATGATCGAATGTCTGGGAGTGCCCGAGGACAGATTTCAGACCATCACCGAGCACAAAGCGGAGAACTTCTTTTTCGACCGCGACTACCTGAGTCTCTACCGGTCCGAAAACTGCATCTTCATCCAGCTGATCTTCCTTGACGTCGCGAGTCCTGAGCAGAAAGCCGCGTTCTACAAAGCGGTCGTCGACGACTTGGAGGAGAAGATTCAAGTGCGGCGGGAGGATGTCTTCTTCAACCTCGTGACCGTCAACTCTCCTGACTTCTCCATGGGCAATGGCGTGGCGACTTATGTCAATGGGGTGCCGACCGATCGGCTCGACCCGAACTCCGTCGAGGGCTGACCGGTCAGGTCGTTCAGTAGAGCTGGCCGCGCAGAATGACCACGTCCGCGCGGTGCAGCACCTCGGGGCCGTAACGGGGATCGTCGTAGTAGCACAACAGGTCTGCCGAGGCGCCGTCATCCAGGCCCGGGCGTTCGAGCCAGTCACGGGCATCCCAGCAGGCCGCGCCGAGCGCGTCGGTGGGAGACATCCCGATGCGGGTCAGCGCCTCGACCTCGTCGCCGATGCGCCCGTGGGCGATCATGCCGCCCGCATCGGTGCCGGCGTAGATCGGGATGCCGGCCTCGTGCGCGGCGCTGAGCCGCGGATAGGCATTGGCGTAGAGGTCGCGCATGTGTGCGGCGTATGTCGGGTACTTCCCCGCCGCGTCGGCGATACCGGGAAAGTTCGCGACGTTGATCAGGGTCGGCACCAGGGCGGTGCCGTATTCGAGCATCAACTCGATGATGTCGTCGGTCAGCCCGGTGCCGTGTTCGATGCAGTCGATTCCCGCCCTGATCAGACCGGGCAGGGCGTCCTCGCCGAAGACGTGCGCGGTGACCCGCGCGCCGTTGTCGTGGGCGGCATCGATGGCCGCGGTCAGCACGTCGTCGGACCACAGCGGCGCCAAATCGCCGATGCCGCGGTCGATCCAGTCGCCGACCAGCTTGACCCAGCCGTCGCCCCGGCGCGCCTGCTCGGCGACGTAGTCGGGAAGCTGCGATTCGTCTTCGATGTCGATCGGCAGGCCGGGAATGTATCGCTTGGGGCGGGCGAGATGGCGTCCCGCACGGATGATGCGCGGCAGGTCGTCGCGGTCATCGAGACTGCGGGTGTCGATGGGAGATCCGCAGTCGCGCAACAACAGCGCGCCGGCGTCCCGCTCGGCCTCGGCCTGCGCGATCGCCTCGTCGAGTTCGACACCGCCGCCCGGGCCCAGCCCGACGTGACAGTGCGCATCGACCAGCCCGGGCAGAATCCACCCGCCGTCGAAAATCGTGTCGGCGCCGTTGACCGGTTCGCGGCTGATGCGGCCTTCAACAATCCACAGTTCGATGGGCTCTTCGTCGGGCAGCCCGATCCCTCGAACGTGGTGCGGCACTACTTGTTGCCCGGGAACTTCAGCTTGGACAAGTCGAAATCGGCCAGCCCTGGCGGTAATTCGTCGAGGCCTTGCGGCATGTTAGACAGGTCGGGGAAACCGGCAGGCATGCCCGCACCGAGCGGCCCGCGGACCTTCGGCTGCGTCGGCCCGAACTTCTTGCCCTTCTTGCCCTTGCCGCCCTTACCTTTTCCGCTCTTGCGAGTTGCCGACTTGCGGCCCAGTCCGGGGATGCCCATGCCACCGACCATCGAGGACATCATCTTGCGCGCTTCGAAGAAGCGGTCGACCAGTTGGTTGACCTCGGACACCGCGACGCCGGATCCGTTGGCGATGCGCAGCCGGCGCGAGGCGTTGATGATCTTCGGGTCGGCCCGCTCCTGCGGCGTCATGCCACGGATGATGGCTTGCAACCGGTCGAGTTGCCGGTCGTCGACCGCGGCCAGGGCTTCTTTCATCTGGCCCGCGCCGGGCAGCATGCCCAGCAGGTTGCCGATCGGGCCCATCTTGCGGATGGCCAGCATCTGCTCGAGGAAGTCCTCCAGCGTCAGCTCGCCGGACCCGATCTTCATCGCGGCGGCCTGCGCCTGCTCGGCGTCGAATACCTGCTCGGCCTGCTCGATCAGGCTGAGTACGTCGCCCATGCCGAGGATGCGGCTGGCCATGCGGTCCGGGTGGAAGACGTCGAAGTCTTCCAGCTTCTCCCCCGCTGACGCGAAAAGGATTGGCACACCGGCGATTTCGCGCACCGACAGTGCGGCACCACCGCGGGCGTCACCGTCCAGCTTGGTCAGCACCACCCCGGTGAAGCCGACACCCGCACCGAATGCCTGCGCGGTGGCCACGGCGTCCTGACCGACCATCGCGTCCAGGACGAAGATGGTTTCGTCGGGGTTGACGGCGTCGCGGATGGCACCGGCCTGGGCCATCATCTCCTCGTCGATGCCCAACCGTCCGGCGGTGTCGACGATCACCACGTCGAAGTGCTTGGCCCGCGCCTCGGCCAGCCCGGCGGCGGCGACGGCAACCGGGTCACCGGGGCCGGCCGCCTGGTCGGTGTCGGCCGAGGTGCCGGGGTGGGGCGCAAAGACCGCGACACCGGCCCGCTCCCCGACGATCTGCAGCTGGCTGACCGCGCCCGGGCGTTGCAGGTCGCAGGCCACCAGCAGCGGGGTGTGGCCCTGCTTGCGCAGCCACAGCGCGAGCTTGCCCGCCAGCGTGGTCTTACCGGAACCCTGCAGACCGGCCAGCATCACCACGGTCGGCGGCGTCTTGGCGAAAGCCAGTTGGCGGGTCTGCCCGCCGAGGATGGCGATGAGTTCCTCGTTGACGATCTTGACGACCTGCTGCGCCGGGTTGAGAGCGCCGGAGACCTCCGCGCCCTTGGCGCGTTCCTTGATGCGGCTGACGAACTCCCGGACGACGGGCAGCGAGACATCGGCCTCGAGCAACGCCAGCCGGATTTCGCGAGTGGTGGCGTCGATGTCGGCGTCGGTCAGCCGGCCCTTGCCGCGAAGTCCTTGCAGGGCACCGGTGAGCCGATCGGACAGCGATTCAAACACGCGGTCCAGCCTACTGGCGGCCCGACGAGTCCGAGTGTGCAGCTAGCCGCACACGGGATGCCGAATGTGCGGCTAGCCGCACACTGGGCGCATTTTTGGCAGATGATCAGCGCATGCTCGAGGTGATCGACAAGGGCAGTGGCGACGTGCCGCTGCTGTTCGTCCACGGCGGCTGGCATTCCGCCTCGTGCTGGACCAACTTCGTCGACTACTTCGCCGACGCCGGCTACCGCGCGGTCGCGATGAGCCTGCGCGGCCATGGCGGCAGCCCGGCCGGCAAGCCGTTTCACCTCTGTTCGATAGCCGACTACATCGACGACGTCCGCACCGTCGCCGACACCCTGGGTGGGCGCCCGATTCTCATCTCCCACTCGCTCGGCGGTTTCGTCGTGCAGCGCTACCTGGAAGACCACGACGCCCCGGCGGCGGTCCTGGTGGCTTCCGTGCCGCCGCAGGGCGTGCTGGGGCTCGCGACGCGAATCTGGACCCGACACCCGTGGGTCTCCCTGCGTTCGCTGCCGGTCGGCAACCTCACCGGCTTCATCGGCACCACGCCGCTGGTGCGCGAGCACCTCTTCAACCCGCACACGCCCGAGGATATCGTCGAATCATGCGCTGCGCGTGTGCAACCCGAGGCGGTGCGGGCCTCCCTTGTCGACCCGCTGTTCCGGCGGGTGCGAACCAGACGGGTCAACACCCCGATGCTGGTGCTGGGCGCCGCGCACGACGGGATGGTCACCAACGCCGAGGTGCGCGCCACCGCACGGGCCTACGGCACCGACGCCGAGTTCTTCGCCGACATGGGACACAACATGATGCAGGAGCCCGGCTGGGTGAGCGTCGCCGAACGCATCCGGGCGTGGCTGCGTTAGACCGCGGCCGCTTCCGCCGACGCTTCCAGTACGCCCAGTAGGTGATGCTCGATCGCCGATCGGGTGCTCGAACCCGGCTCACCGGTCGCCTTGGACGCCGCGCTGCGCTCCGGCAGCGCGATGCAGAACACGTCGTCGGCCATCGATCCGCGCGTCGTGACCTTGGCCCAGTCGATGTCCACGCCGGCGCGTTCCAGCGCGCCGGTGAGCAGTGCAAGTAGGCCCGGACGATCGTTGGCCCGGATCTCGATGATCAGTCGGCCCGGGGTGCCCTCGAACCACAGGATTCGCGGCGGCGCCGACGAGTGATGGACCGGGACCGCCGTCGGCGCGTCGCCGATCGGCTTCGGCTTCGCGTCGGCCGACCGCTCCTCCAGCGCGCTGAAGACGTCGGTCTGGCCACCCAGCGCGCGGATGAGTTGCTGGCGCAGCAGGCCCGAGGCGGGTGGGCTGCCGAAATGCGGTGAGACCACGAACTCACTGATCGCGACCCCGTCCTGGACGTTGATCGACGCCGAATGCACGCGCAGCGAGTTCAGCGTCAGCACGCCTGCCGACTTCGACAGCAACCCACGTTGGTCCGGGGCGATCACCACCGCGTGGTAGAGGCGACGATCGGTGCCGGGCTTGAGTTCGACGTGCACCTTGCGGTCGGCGGCCAACTCGAGGTACTCGGGGTCGAGCGGATCGGCCTCCGGCAACGCCTCGCCGTTCATGGCCATCCGGCAGCGCCGCACCAGGTCATTGACCAGCGAGGCCTTCCAGTCGGTCCACACCCCGGGCCCGGTGGCCAGCGAGTCGGCCTCGGTTAGTGCGTGCAGCACATCCAGCAGTACCGGGTCGCCGTCGAGTGCGCCGCAGACCGAGGCGATCGTCTGCGGGTCGTTGAGGTCCTGCCGGATCGCGACCTTGGCCAGCAGCAGATGGTGGAATACCAGCTTCGACAGCATCTCGATGTCCGACGGCCACATGCCCAGCCTGGTGCCGATCTGGGTGGCCAGCTGCGCGCCCAGCACACAATGGTCGGCGTCGCGCCCCTTGCCGATGTCGTGCATCAGCGCCGCCAAGATCAGCAAGTCCGACCGCGCCACCCGGGTGGTGAAAATCCTTGCCCGCGAGACGGTTTCGGCGAGGTGGCGGTCGACGGTCCAGATATGGACGACATCGCGCGGCGGCAGGTCCCGCACGGCACCCCACTCCGGGAAGAGTCGGCCCCACAACCCGGTGCGGTCCAGCGTCTCGATCACCGCGATGGTGTCCGGGCCCGCCGTCAGCATGACCAGGAGGTTGTCCAGCGCGTCGCGCGGCCACGGTGTGGGCAGTTCCGGCGCGGTGTCCGCCAGCCGGGTCAGCGTCGAGACCGAGATCGGCAACCCGCTGGCGGCCGAGGCCGCCGCCACCCGCAGCAGCAACGCGGGGTCGCTTTGCGGGCGGGCATCGCGGGCCAGCACGATTTCACCGGCGTACTCGACCACACCCTCGTCCAGGGGCCGCCGCGGGCGGCGGCGGATGGCCGACATTCCGCGCCGCGGAAGCGCGTTGGAGGCGGTGCGCAGGCCCGCGTCGACGCGGTAGCTGATGGTGCGGCCGACATCGGAAAGCACCCGTGACAGGTCGAACCGGTCGCCGATGTGCAGCGCCGCGCTGATCTCGTCGGCGAATTGGGCCAGCACCTGGTCGTGCCCGCGACCCGACACCCGATGCAGTTCGGTGCGGACGTTGAGCAGGGTCAGGTGAGCGCCGGTCAGCGAGCCCAACGGGTCGTCGGTCTCGCCCACCGCCAGTCGGTCGGTGAGATGGGCGATGGCCAGCGCGTCGAGCAGTTGGATGTCTCGCAGGCCGCCGCGACCGGACTTCAAATCGGGTTCGGCGCGGTGCGCGATCTCGCCGAACCGACGCCACCGGGCATGGGTCTCGTCGACGACCTCGCCGAAGATGGACTGGATTCCGGAGCGCCACTGGCGGCGGATGCCCTCGATCAGCCGCCCGGACAGCTCCTCGTCGCCGGCGATGTGCCGGGTGTCGAGCATCGCCAGGCAGGCCGAGACGTCGGCGGTGGCGACCTTCAGCGTCTGTGCGACGGTACGGACGCTGTGATCGAGACGAATGTTGGCGTCCCACAGTGGATACCACAGCGAGTCGGCAACGTCTCGGACCGCGTCGGTGTTCATCCCGTCGTGCAGCAGCAGCAGGTCCAGGTCCGAGTAGGGCACCAGTTCGCGGCGGCCCAGTGAACCCGTGGCGACGATCGCGAATCCACTGCCGGGCATGATGCCGATCTCGGAAGCCTTTGTCGTCAACCAGAATTCGTGTAGCTCACCCCACGCTTCACGGAGTGCCGCCGAGTCGAGCTCATTGGGCCCACGGGCCAGCAACTTTTCCCGAGCTGCCGCCAAATCACTTGCCGCCCCGGCGATCTTCTCCGTCGCGGGTGGTTGACCGGACGGATCAGATGACTCGTGTTCGCGTTGCTTCATTCCCGTCCTGGTCGGATCGGCCACGTCGCCGGAATCGTCATGCGGCGGGGATCAGATCGCGTCAGCTCCGCGCTCGCCGGTGCGCACCCGCACGACCGTCTCCACCGGGCTGACCCAGACCTTGCCATCACCGATCTTGCCGGTGCGCGCGGCCCGCACGATGCTGTCGAGCGCTTTGTCGGCGTCGTAGTCCTCGATCAACACCTCGACCCGGACCTTGGGCACGAAGTCGACGGAGTACTCGGCACCCCGGTAGACCTCAGTGTGCCCCTTCTGGCGTCCGTAACCCTGAACTTCGCTGACCGTCATGCCCAGGATGCCCACCTGCTCGAGGCTGGCCTTGATGTCTTCGAGCGTGAACGGCTTAACGATTGCGGTGATCAGCTTCATTCTTATTCCGCCTCTACTTTGTCGCCCGCTCGGTTATGGCCAAATGTGCTCTCCGGCAAACTCGCGTGCGGAAGAACACCAGAGCCGGAGCCGCCCGCGGTCGCGAAGTCGTATCCGCTCTCCGCGTGCTGGGACTCGTCGATACCGGCCGCCTCGCCCTCGGGGCTCAGGCGCAGGCCGATCGTGTACTTGAGTATCAAGGCCATGATAAGGGTGACGATAGCGGAGTACCCGAGGACGCTGAACGCGCCGACCGCCTGTCGCCACAGCTGGTCCCAACCTCCGCCGTAGAACAATCCCTTGACCGCCGCGGGAGCTTCGGGCGTGGCCAGCAGGCCGATCAACAGCGTGCCGGCCAGACCGCCGACCATGTGCACCCCGACCACGTCCAGCGAGTCGTCGAAGCCGAGCTTGAACTTCAGCCCGACCGCCAGAGCGCAGAGGCAGCCGCCCACCACGCCGATCACCAGGGCGCCGACCACGTTGACCGACGAACAGGACGGCGTGATGGCGACCAGTCCCGCCACGATGCCCGAGGCGGCGCCCAGTGTCGTCGCGTGGCCGTCGCGGATGCGCTCCGTGGCCAGCCAGGCCAGCATCGCCGCGGCAGTGGCCACAGTGGTGGTGATGAAGGTCGACGCGGCAACACCGTTGGAGCTGGTGGCCGAACCGGCGTTGAACCCGTACCAGCCGAACCACAGCAGGCCGGCGCCGAGCATCACGAACGGAACGTTGTGCGGACGGAACAGCGTCGTCGGCCAGCCCTTGCGCTTGCCCAGAACGAGTGCCAGCACCAAGCCGGCCGCACCGGAGTTGATATGGACCGCGGTTCCGCCGGCGAAGTCGATCGCCTTCAGCTTGTTGGCGATCCAGCCGCCGTGCTCGGCCGTGACACCGTCGAAAGAGAAGACCCAGTGCGCGACCGGGAAGTAGACGAAGGTGGCCCAGAGTCCGGCGAACACCAGCCAGGAGCCGAACTTCAGCCGGTCGGCGACCGCGCCGGAGACCAACGCGACCGTGATGATGGCGAACATCAGCTGGAAGGCGACGAACACGTTCAGCGGCATGGTTCCGGCGAGCGGGATGTCGGTGGCGGCCTTACCCGGCGGCCGCGGCGGCGGAGTTGCCGCCGATGAGTCCCTTCAGGCCCAAGTACTCCATCGGGTCGCCGAAGAAGCCGGCCTTGTCGTTGCCGAACGCCATCGAGTAGCCGTACAGCACCCACAGCACGGTCACCACGCCCATCGCGCTGATGCTCATCATGATCATGTTGAGCACGCTTCGGGCGCGGACCATCCCGCCGTAGAAGAACGCCAAGCCCGGCGTCATCAACAGCACCAGCGCAGAACTAGCCAGCATCCAAGCGGTATCGCCGGTATCCGGCTGGCCCATTGTCGGGAAACTCACTCGCTTTCACCTCCGGTAGGCACGAATGGCCGTCAGACAAATGCCTGTGGCCTGCACGAGAACTGTGCAAAGAGTTGTTACAAAAAGCGACGCTGACAGGTTTCGCCGGTGTTACATCTGACGAGCGAGTAGATCAGCCCAGCAGAGCGTCGACGAAGGCCGCCGGTTCGAACGGCGCGAGGTCGTCGGGCCCCTCGCCGAGTCCGACCAGCTTCACCGGCACCCCGAGCTCCTGCTGGACGCGAAAGACAATGCCGCCCTTGGCGGTGCCGTCCAGCTTGGTCAGCACGGCGCCGGTGATCTCGACCACCTCGGCGAACACCCGCGCCTGGGCCAATCCGTTCTGGCCGATGGTCGCGTCGAGCACCAACAGCACCTCGTCGACGGCGGCGCGCTTGGTCACCACGCGTTTGACCTTGCCCAGTTCGTCCATCAGCCCGGTCTTGGTATGCAGTCGGCCCGCGGTGTCGATCACAACGACGTCGGCGCCCGCCTCGATGCCCTTGTCGACGGCGTCGAATGCCACCGCCGCCGGGATCGGCCCCCTCGGGCCCGCGCACCACCTCGGCGCCCACCCGAGAGGCCCATGACTGCAACTGATCCGCGGCCGCGGCGCGGAAGGTATCGGCGGCGCCCAGCACGACGCGCCGGCCGTCGGCGACCAGCACGCGCGCGAGTTTGCCGACGGTCGTGGTCTTTCCGGTGCCGTTGACGCCGACGACGAGCAGCACCGACGGGTGGTCGTCGTGCGGCAGCGCCCGGACCGAGCGGTCGAGATCGGGCTGCAGTTCAGCGATCAGCACGTCGCGCAGCACAGCGCGGGCATCGGCCTCGGTCCGGACATCCCGGCTGGCGAGCCGGCTGCGCAGCTCGGCCACAACCGAACTGGTCACGGTCGGACCGAGATCGGCGATCAGCAGGGTGTCCTCGATCTGCTCCCAGGAGTCCTCGTCGAGGTCGCCACCGCCGATGAGGCCGAGCAGGCTGCGGCCCAGCGCGTTCTGCGATCGGGCCAGCCGGCCGCGCAGCCGCTCCAGTCGGCCTTCGGTCGGGGCGATCTCCTCGGTCGCGGGCGCCGCTACCGGTGGCGCCGGCTCGGACTCCGGTTCGGGCTCGACGGGGTGCGTGGCCGTATCGAGTTGCGGCAGTTCGACATCGGAGACCGTGCGCTTCGGCGCGTCGCGCGGGACGGTCGCGTCGTCACCGACGGCGGGCAGCCCGGTGGTGTCGATGCGCTCGGGAGTTTCGGTGCGGCTGAACGTGATTCCCGACGACGCGGTGTATCCACCGGAGCGATCGAGGGTGGTGGTCTGCTCGGGCGCCGACAGGCTGATCTGCCGGCGCCGGTACCGCACCAGTCCCACGACCAGGACGGCGATGACGATCAGCGCGGCAACGACCGCGATCGCGATCCACAGGGCTTGCGGCAACGTATTCCTCGCTTAGTTTGTCGTGACCAGCTCGTTGACCTGCTGACCGCGCATCCGCTGCGAGATCACCGTGGTGATGCCGTCGTCGCGCATCGTCACGCCGTAGAGCGAGTCGGCGACCTCCATGGTCGGCTTCTGGTGGGTGATGACGATCAGCTGCGACTTGGCCCGCAGCAGCTCGAACAGACCGATCAGCCGCCGCAGGTTGGTGTCGTCGAGCGCCGCCTCGACCTCGTCCATGATGTAGAACGGCGACGGGCGGGCCCGGAAGATCGCCACCAGCATCGCCACCGCGGTCAGCGATTTCTCGCCGCCGGACAGCAGCGACAGCCGCTTGACCTTCTTGCCGGGCGGCCGCGCCTCGACCTCGATGCCGGTGGTGAGCATGTCGTCGGGGTTGGTAGCAGCAGCCGACCCTCGCCGCCGGGGAACAGCGAGGCGAAAACCCCTTGGAATTCCCGCTCCACGTCGACGTAGGCCTCGGTGAACACCTGCAGGATGCGGGCGTCGACGTCGGCGACGACGTCGAGCAGATCCTTGCGGGCGGCCTTGACGTCCTCGAGCTGGGTGGACAGGAAGTTGAAGCGCTCCTCCAGCGCGGCGAACTCCTCGAGCGCCAGCGGGTTGACCCGGCCCAGCTCGGCCAGTTCGCGCTCGGCGCGTTTGGCGCGACGCTCCTGGGTCGGCCGGTCGAACGGCAGCGGGGCCGGCGCAGTCACCTGCTCGCCGCGCTCGCGGGCCTGCTCGTACTCGGCCATCTCCAGCTCGGTCGGGCGGCAGCGCCACCTGCGGGCCGTATTCGGCGACCAGGACGTCGGGCGCCATGCCGAACTGCTCGAGCACCATCTGCTCGAGTTGCTCGATGCGAAGCGCCGCTTGGGCTTTGGCGACCTCGTCGCGGTGCAGCGACTCGGTGAGCACGCCGATCCGGGCGCCGAGCGTGTTCACCTCGTCACGAACGGCGACCATCGCGGCCGACCGTTGCTGACGCTCGGCGGCCAGCACGTCGCGGTTCTGCGACGCGGCCGCCGACCACCTCACCCAGTCGACCCGCGAGCCGCCGGCCGGCGTCGGCGACCGCCGCGGCCACCTCGGCGGCGCGCTGACGCGCGGCCCGGGCCTGCTGGGCGCGCACCCGCGCCTCGCGCTCGGCGGCAGCGGCCCGGCGAAGCGAATCCGCCTTTCCGCGAACGGCATTCGCGCGTTCTTCGGCGGTGCGCACCGCCAGCCGGGCCTCCACCTCGACGCCGCGGGCGGCCTCGGCCGCGGCGGCGATCTGCTGCCGAACCTCGCCGTGGTTGGGCTCAGCTCGAAACTCGTTGGGGCTGTTCGACGTTGCCCAGTCGCGTCTCGAGTTCACCGAGCTCCTCGAGGGTCTCGGCGCGGCCGGTCTCCAGCTCCTCGCGCTGGCGCGTCAGCCGGTGCCACTCGTCGTCGGCGGCGCGGGCATCCTGGCCCAGCCGGCCGAGCTGCTCGTAGATCGCCGAGATCGCGGCATCGGACTCGTTGAGCGCCGCCAGCGCCTGCTCGGCGGAATCCTGCCGGGCGGTCTGCTCGGTCATCGCCCCGGACAGCGCCGCGCCCAGCTCGTTGGTCTGTTGCTCGGCGGCGGCGAGTTCGGCTCGCGCCTTGGCGATTTCGGAGGCGATCTCCAGCGTCGAGGGTTTGCGGTCCGAGCCGCCGCTGATCCAGCCCGCGCCGACCAGGTCGCCGTCGCGGGTGACCGCGCGCAATTGTGGCCGCGCGGCAACCAGATTCATCGCCTCGGACAGGCTGCCGACCACGGCGACCCGCGACAGCATGGCAACCATCGCGCCGCGCAATCGGGACGGCGCGTCGACCAGGTCCAGCGCCCAGCGCGCGCCGTCGGGCAGTGCGCCCGCCGGTGCCGGATCGTCTGCGGGCCAGTCGCCGAGCACGATGGCGGCCCGCCCGCCGTCGGCCTGCTTGAGCGCGGTCACCGCGTTCGCGGCCGCGGTGAAGTTCTCGGCGGCCACGGCGTCGGCTGCGGATCCGAGCACCGCGGCCAGCGCCGCCTCGTAGCCGGGCTGCACTGCGACCAGTTTGGCGATCGAGCCGAAAAGCCCTGCGCCACTGAGGTTTTGAGTGAGCCAGGCGGCGCCGTCCTTGCGCTCGAGGCCCGACCGACAGCGCATCGATGCGCGCCCGCAGCGAGGCGACCTGACGTTCGGCGCCGCGCTCGGCCGCCTGCAGTTCGGTGACCCGCTCGTCGGCCAGTCGCAGCGCGGCGACCGTCCGGTCGTGGTGTTCGTCGAGCCCGACCTCGCCCTGGTCGAGCTCACCGACCCGGCCCTGCACGGTCTCGAACTCCGCCTTGGCCTGCTGGGCGCGGGCCGCGGCCTCCTCGATGCGCTCCGACAGCTTGGCCACGCCATCGTCGATCGACTCGACGCGGGCTCGCATCGTCTCGACCTGGCCGGCCAGCCTGGCCAGGCCCTCGCGGCGGTCGGCCTCGGCTTGCACCGCCGCGACGTGGGCCCGTTCGGCCTCGGCGGCGGCGCGCTCGCGTTCGGCCAGCTCCGCGCGGGCCGCCTCCAGCCGGGTGCGGGTGCCCTCGAGCTCGGCGAGCAGCTGCTGCTCGGCGGCGGCCACCTGCTCGGCCTCGGCCTCCAACTCGTCGGGGTCGGGACCGCCGGTCGAGGCGGTTTCGACGTCCAGGTGCTGGGCGCGCTCGCTGGCGATGCGTACCGTCGCGCTGACTCGTTCGGCCAAGGCAGACAACCGAAACCAGGTCTGCTGAGCGGATTCCGCGCGCTCCGACAGCGCCGACAGCGCGGTCTCGTGCGCGGCCAGTTCCTCGGAGGCCACCGCCATCCGTGCCGACGCCTCGTCGTGCTCGCGGCGCAGCGTCGCCTCGGCGTGGTTGGTGTTGTTGAGCTCGGACTGCCGGATGACCACGTCGTCGGCGGCCAGCCGCAGCCGGGCGTCGCGCAGGTCGGCCTGGATGGTCTGGGCGCGACGGGCCACCTCCGCTTGGCGGCCAAGGGGTTTGAGCTGGCGGCGCAACTCGGTGGTCAGATCGGTCAGCCGGGCCAGGTTCGCCGACATCGACTCGAGCTTGCGGACCGCCTTCTCCTTGCGCTTGCGGTGCTTGAGCACACCGGCCGCTTCCTCGATGAACGCGCGACGGTCCTCGGGCCGCGATTCCAGGATCTCGTTGAGCTTGCCCTGACCGACGATGACGTGCATCTCGCGGCCGATGCCGGAGTCGCTCAGCAATTCCTGCACGTCCATCAAACGGCAATTGCTGCCGTTGATTTCGTATTCGCTGGCGCCGTCGCGGAACATCCGACGGGTGATCGACACCTCGGAGTACTCGATCGGCAACGCGTTGTCGGAGTTGTCGATCGTGACGGTGACCTCGGCGCGGCCCAGCGGCGCGCGCGACGACGTGCCCGCGAAGATGACGTCTTCCATCTTGCCGCCGCGCAGCGTCTTGGCGCCCTGCTCCCCCATCACCCAGGCGAGCGCGTCGACGACATTGGACTTGCCCGAGCCATTCGGGCCGACCACCGCGGTGATCCCGGGCTCGAACCGCAGAGTCGTCGGCGAGGCGAAGGACTTGAAGCCCTTCAGCGTCAGACTCTTGAGGTACACGGCGAGCCAGACTACCGCTCGGAGAAGCCGCTGATGGCTTCGCCGCGCGGCGACCAGTCGACCACAACCGTGTCGACGTGGCCCGGCGTTTTTCCGCCCTGCAACAGGCGTAACAGCTGTTCACAGGCGTCACGCGAACCCTGCGCCACGACCTGC
This sequence comes from uncultured Actinomycetota bacterium, assembly GCA_963822655.1. Lineage (GTDB taxonomy): Bacteria > Actinomycetota > Actinomycetes > Mycobacteriales > Mycobacteriaceae > Mycobacterium. Next base: position 113,645 of record CAWGIJ010000003.1, on the reverse strand, counting down.
ACCCGGCCGTCCGGCCGATTGGCCGCATAGCCGGTCAGGCCCAGCTCGAGCGCCCGGGAGCGGGTCCACCACCGAAAGCCGACACCCTGCACCCGGCCGTGTACCCACGCGGTGAGCCGGACATCAGCGTCCGACATCGACGACCCGGAAGTCGACTGTCGTTCCGGCCTTCAGCGTTCGCCCGACCGTGCACACCTGGTCGACGGCGCGCCGGACCACGGTCAGAACCCGCGCCTTCTCGTCGCTATCCAAACCCGAGAGGTCGATCTCGAGCTTCTCCTCCAGCAGCGGATAGACCTCGTGATCGCGATCGGCGTCGCCGGACACCCGAATAGTCGTCTGGTAGTCGTCGCCGAGCCGGCGGGCCAAGGGCGAGTCGCTGGACATCCCGCTGCACGCCGCGAGCGCGATCTTCATCAGCTCGCCGGGCGTGAAGACACCGTCGACGGTCTCGGAGCCGATGAGCACTTCCGCGCCGCGCGAGCTACGGCCGGTGTAGCGGCGCACGCCATTGCGCTCGACCCACAGATCAGTCATGCGTCATTTCTACCCGCCGGTTGACTCGTGGCTCCTAAGCAGGGTGAACGCTAAAAGCTGGTCAGCTGCGCGGCCGCGGCTGATCGCGCGGGCAGTAGAACGAGGACCGGTTCATGAACTTGTCCCGGCGGATCACCGCACCGCAGCGCTTGCACGGTTTGCCTTCGCGGCCATACACATTCAGCGAACGGTCGAAATAGCCCGATTGTCCGTTCACGTTGACGTACAGCGAGTCGAATGACGTGCCGCCCTGCGCCAGCGCATCGCGCATCACCTCGGCGGCGGCCGCCAGCAGGGTTTTCAGCTGTGGGCGGGTCAGCTTCTCGGCCAGCCGGGCGCCGTTGATCTTGGCCCGCCACAGCGACTCGTCGGCGTAGATATTGCCGATGCCCGACACGACGGTCTGGTCGAGAAGCTGGCGTTTGATCTCGGAGTGCTTGCGCCGCAACACTTTTATCACCGCGTCGACGTCGAAGCGTGGGTCCAGCGGGTCGCGCGCGATATGGGCGACTGGGACTGGCACCACGCTGTCGTCGACGGTGACGAGATCGGCCAGCTGCCAGCCACCGAAGGTCCGCTGGTCGACGAAGCTCACTGTGGTGCCGTCGTCGAGCAATGCGGCGATGCGCAGGTGGTTGGCGTTCGGAATGTCCCCGAGCAGCATCTGGCCACTCATCCCGAGGTGCACGACCAGCGCCTGCTCATCGCCGCTCGGCCCGTCGAGCGTCAGCCACAGGTACTTGCCGCGCCGGTCGCTGCCGGTGATCCGCGCATCGAGCAGGCGCGCGGTCAGGTCGGCGGGCCCGGCTTCGTGGCGGCGGATGGCGCGCGGGTGATGCACGCGGACCGCGGTGATGGTCTTGCCCACCACATGGGCCTGCAGTCCGCGCCGCACCACCTCGACTTCGGGTAGTTCGGGCATCTAGCCGGCAGTTTCTCCGGGTAGGGCGCCGTCGAGTTGGTTCAACGCCTGACACGCCTGTTCGGCGGCCTTCTGCTCGGCTTCTTTCTTGGTCCGGCCGATCCCTGACCCGTACTCGGTGTCCATCACGACGACGACCGCGGTGAACTCACGCTTGTGGTCTGGCCCGGTCGCGGTGACGCGATAGGCGACCGTGCCGAGGCCGCGCGCGGCCGCCAACTCCTGCAGGCTGGTTTTCCAGTCCAAAAGGCCACCGGCATTGAGCAATTCACTGAACAACCGCAGGATGACCTTCCGCGCGGCCTCGATGCCGTTATGCAAATAGATTGCGCCGAGCAATGATTCGAGGCCGTCGGCGAGGATGCTGGACTTGTCCTTGCCGCCGGACTTCAGCTCGCCACGACCGAGCAGCAGATGCGCGCCCAGCCCCTGATCGGTCAGTGATCGCGCCACGTCGGCCAGTGCGTGAGTGTTGACCACCCCGGCCCGCATCTTCGCGAGATCGCTTTCCGGGCGTTCCGGGTGCCGATGGAACAGCTCGTCGGTCACGGTCAGCCCGAGCACGGCGTCGCCGAGGAATTCCAGCCGCTCGTTGGTGGGCAAGCCACCGTGTTCGTAGGCGTAACTGCGATGCGTCAGCGCCAAAGTCAACAGGTCGTCGGGCAGATCGACGCCGAGCGCGTCGAGCAGATCACTCACCACTGGCTCCGTCGTTGTCGCCCAGCATCGTGGTCAGCTTCGCCCAACGCGGGTCGATCTGATCGTGATGATGCCCAGGCTCCGCACTGGCCAGGGCGACGCCACATATCGCGCACAGCCCCGGGCAGTCCTCCCGGCACACCGGCGAGAACGGCAATTCGAGGCCGACGGCGTCGATGATCGGCTGCTCCAGGTCGACGGTGTCGGCGATGACGCGGCCGACCTCGTCCTCGTCGGTGGTCGCCTCGGTGAGGCTGTTCGGATAGGCGAACAGCTCGGTCACGTCGACGTGAATCTGCTCTTCGAACGGCGTCAGGCAGCGCGAGCATTCGCCCGAGACCTGAGCCGATACCGTCCCGCTGACCAGTACTCCTTCAGAAACCGATTCCACCCTCATGTCGAGGTCCATCGGCGCCCCCGCAGCGATGCCGACCATGTCGAGACCGATGCGGGTCGGGTTGGCCACGGTCTGCTGCAGCGGGAACATCGCCCCAGGACGTCGGCCCAACCGTGAGACGTTGACGACGAGGGGCGAATCCGAGCGTGGTTGTGCCGTCTGGCTGTGCTGGCGCGCCATGCCGGGAATTCTACGGGTGCCTACCAGCGGCCCCGTTCCACTCGTGGGGAGCTACCGCTGCGCGTAGTCGTGCACGCCCGCGGCCGTGCGCAACTGGTGACGGCCGCGGTTGACCGAGCGCAGGGTGGTGTTGAGGTGCTCTTCGAACTCGGCGAGCTTGCTGTCGACGTAGACGTCGCACTCCCCGCGCAGTCGATCGGCCTCCATGTGTGCCGCATCGATCAACCGGGTGGATTCGGCGTTTGCCGACTGTACGACCTCGGTCTGCGATACCAGGCGCTGCTGCTCCTTGATGCCTTCTTGCACGGCGTTCTCGTAAGAGATGTTGCCGTTCTCAAGGAGCCGGTCAGCCTCCGACTTCGCCCGGCCGGTGGTGGCTTCGTATTCGCGCTTCGCCGATGCGGCGATGCGCGACGCCTCTTCGCGCGCCTCGCCGACCATTCGCTCACTGTGCTGACGCGCCTCACCGACCATCCGGTCGGCCTGCGCCTTGGCGTCGGCCAGGATGCGGTCGGCTTCGGCGCGGGCGTGGTTGACCATCGACTCCGACTCGGTGGTTGCCGAGGTCACCGTCTGGTCCGCGTGCACCTTGGCTTCGTGCAGCAGCGAATCGCGGGCATCGAGCACGTCCTGGGCATCGTCCAGCTCGCCCGGGATCGCGTCCTTGATGTCGTCGATCAGCTCGAGCACGTCACCGCGGGGAACGACACAGCCCGCGGTCATTGGGAGGCCACGAGCTTCCTCGACAATGGCGCCCAGCTCATCGAGCGCCTCAAAAACTCGGTACACGGCAACACCCTCCCGGCTTCGTTGTTGTTACCAGTGTGCCTGGTGTTGCTTCTGTGATTGCGCATGCCAGGCCCGGTGTGTCGGGCTTTTAGGTCTCGGAAGCATCCCAATTACCTGCACACTTGACGTAATTATGTCGACATTATGTCGACTGTTCCGCAGCCGGGGCAATCCCCGGGTTGCGGGCCGCATCGGCGGTAGCGAGAGTGGGAATACCCCCTAGGGGTATCGAGTTGGAGGTGCCATGACACACACTCTTGGACACGCGCTGGCACTGACCGGGTCCATGACGTGGGAAATCCTGTGGGCGTTGATCCTGGGTTTCGCGCTGTCGGCCGTGATCCAGGCGGTGGTGCGCCGGTCGACGGTGGTGGCGCTGCTGGGTGACGACCGGCCCCGGACGCTGGTTGTCGCGGCGGGGCTGGGCGCCGCCTCCTCGTCGTGCTCCTACGCCGCGGTGGCCCTGGCCCGGTCGCTGTTCCGCAAGGGCGCAAACTTCACCGCCGCGATGGCGTTCGAAATCGGCTCCACCAACCTGGTGATCGAGTTGGGCATCATCCTGGCTCTGCTGATGGGGTGGCAGTTCACCGCTGCCGAGTTCGTCGGCGGACCGTTGATGATCATCGCTCTGGCGGTCTTGTTCCGGCTGTTTGTGCGCACACGACTCGTCGACGCGGCCCGCGAACAGGCCGACATTGGGCTGGCCGGATCGATGGAAGGTCATGCCGCCATGGACATGTCGGTGCAGCGCGACGGGTCGTTCATGCGACGGCTGCTGTCGCGGCAGGGCTTCACCTCGGTCTCGCACGTCTTCGTGATGGAGTGGGCCGCAATCCTGCGCGACCTGGTGATCGGACTGCTGATCGCGGGCGCCGTCGGGGCGTGGGTGCCCGAGTCGTTCTGGCAACACTTCTTTTTCGCTGACCATCCGGTGTTGTCCGCGGTGTGGGGACCAATCGTCGGGCCGATCGTGGCCATCGCCTCGTTCGTCTGCTCGATCGGCAACGTGCCGCTGGCCGCGGTGTTGTGGAACGGCGGCATCAGCTTCGGCGGCGTCGTCGCCTTCATCTTCGCCGACCTGCTCATCCTGCCGATCCTGAACATCTACCGGAAGTACTACGGCACCCGGATGATGCTGACGCTGCTGGCCACCTTCTACGCTGCCATGGTGTCCGCCGGCTACCTTGTCGAATTCGCCTTCGGCACAGCGGGTCTCATTCCGTCGCAGCGCAACGCAACGGTGCTGGAGGCCGGCATCTCCTGGAACTACACGACGTGGCTGAATATCGCGTTCCTCGCGCTCGCGACGGTGCTCGTCATTCGCTTCGTGGCCACCGGCGGAGTCCCGATGCTGCGGGCGATGGGCGGCTCCCCCGACACGGAGCACGACCATCATCACTGACGGGCGCCGCGGCAGCACCGAATGCCGAGAACACGCCGTAAAGCGTTGCGTAACAGTCTAATCGAGCCGATCGCACGCGGCGCCGTCTAGGGCCTGCGGATTACCGGCCCGATGCAGCAGTCGTTTGAGCTGGCGACGCTCGGCGGCACTGAGATGACTCAACAGCTGTTCATCGGACGACGCCACGGCTTCCTCGGCGCGTTTCAGCAACGCTTTGCCCTTGCGGGTGAGTTGAGCCGGCAGCGCACGGCCGGAAGACGCGGTCGCGGGACGGGTCACCAACCCCGCCTCTTCGAGGCCCTGCAGCACCTGGTTCATCGCCTGCGCCGTCACGTGGGTGTGCCGGGCGAGCTCCGCGCTGGTGCGACCGGGGTCGTCATCCAAGATGCGCATACAGACAAATTCGGGCAGCCCCAGACCGAGCGGGCGTAACGCCTGGACCGCCAGCGGGCGCAAGCGCGCCATCAATCCGCGCACCAGGAAACCCAGCGGCTGATCGTCGATGTCGCTCATCTCCCCCATGCTGACATGGAAATACTGGTCCAGCCCCCATTTGCGGGCGCGTCGGCAGCGAAGGCGAACGCCGGACTGCAGCTTTTTCTCTCAGCGATATCAAGTTCCTTGACACGCTGGTGGGCCTTCGGTATCAAGGAACTAGATATGCAAGACGGCACTCGGGCCAGCGGGCTCGGGGCCAGAGACTGAAGGAGAACAAGGATGTTCGGTGGAGGATTTTCCGGTGGACCCGGTTGGGGCGGACCCGGTTTCGGTGGGCCCGGCTTCGGCGGGCCTGGATTCGGTGGACCCGGTTTCGGGGGCCAGGGTTGGGGCGGACACGGCGGACCCGGCGCGCGTGGATTCGGCGGACGGCACAAGCGGGTAGTGGTCGGCACGGCCGCGCTGCTGCTCGACGGGCCGGCGAACGCTGAGCAGATCGTTCAGCGCGTACACGAGGCGACCGACGGCGCGTTCGCGCCCCCGCAAGAGATCGTCGAGCTGGCGATCGGCAAGCTGGCCGGGCGTGGCTTTGTCACCGTGACCGATGGCGTAGCCACCCTGTCCGAACTGGGCAGGAATGTATTGCAGTGGAAGGGCGTCAGCAGCGAGAGCATTCACGCGCGGCTGGCCCAAGCCGGCAAGTTCGGCGACGTCGCCAAGATTCGGTGGGGCCTGTTCGAGCTCGCCGGACTGGCGCGGACCATTCACTGGTCGGGCACCGACGCTCAGAAGGAGACGCTCGCTGAGGCGCGGGCCAAGGTTCTCGCGGCGATCACCGAGGCGAAGCAGTCGCTGCACGGCGCTCTCGCCCAGTAGGTGGCCAAATCATCAGCGCGGCCGCGGCTTTCGCCCGGTCGCGCTGATGATCTACCGCCGCTTGGCCTCGTCGAGTTTCTCGGCCAGTCGGCGGTTTACCGGGTCGGGCAGCAACGCCGTCACATCGCCGCCCAGCATCGCGACTTCCTTGGCCAGCGACGACGACACGAACGAATATTGTGGCGCCGTTGCGACGAAGAAGGTGTCGACGCCCGCGATGTGCTTGTTCATCTGCGCCATCTGCAGCTCGTACTCGAAATCGGTGTCGGTGCGCAGACCCTTGACGATGGCGGTCAGTCCGCGCGACGTCACGAAGTCGACAACCAATCCCTGCCCGCATTCGACCCGCAGGTTGGGCAGATGCGCTGTCGCCTCTTCGATCATTGCGATCCGCTCGTCGATGTCGAACATGCCCTTCTTGGCGGGGTTGACCAGAATCGCCACTACCACTTCGTCGAACTGAGCCGCGGCCCGTTCGAAGACGTCGATGTGGCCCAACGTCACCGGGTCGAACGATCCCGGGCATACGGCGCCGCTGCTCATAGCCGCAAACGGTACACGTCGGCTCAGAGCCGTTCGGCCAGCTCCAAGCGGGTGTCGCCGTAAACCCGGTGCGGCCAGAGATCCCAGCCGTCGGGCCAATTCAGCGCCGGGCCGCCGGCTGCGCGCTCCACCACCGCGACACTGCCGTCGCGCACCCAGCCGTTCCGAGCGAGCGCGTCGAGCAGCACTTCGATCTCGTGGGCGTCGACGTCATAGGGCGGGTCGGCCAGAACCAGGTCCACCGGTCCGGAGCCACCGGCCGCCAGCATGGCGGCGACCTGTCCGCGCCGCAGGGTCGCCCCGGGCAGTCCGAGGGTGGCGATGTTGCGGTCGAGCACGCTCGCCGCGCGGCGATCCGACTCGACGAATATCGCCGAAGCCGCACCGCGGGAGAGCGCCTCCAAGCCCAGGGCACCCGAGCCCGCATACAGGTCGAGTACCGACAGGCCGGTGAAATCGAGGCGCGCCGCAAGGATGTTGAACAACGCCTCCCGCACCCGATCGGTCGTCGGCCGGGTGCCCTGCGACGGGACCACGATCCGGCGTCCCCCGGCGACCCCGCCAACGATGCGCGTCAGGCGAGCACCACCAGCAGATCCCCGCCTTCGACCTGAGCGGTATCTGAAACGGCGACCCGTTCGACAGTGCCGTCGGCGGGCGCGGTGATGGGGGCTTCCATCTTCATCGCCTCGATCGTGGCGATGGTCTGGCCGGCGTGCACCTTGTCGCCGACGGACACGCCGACGGTCACGACACCGGCGAACGGCGCGGCGACGTGGTTCGGGTTGCCCTTGTCCGCCTTCTCAGCGGCCGGAACCTCGCTGGCAATGCCGCGATCTCGCACTTCCACCGGCCTCAGCTGGCCGTTGATGATAAACATCACCGTGCGCATACCGCGCTCGTCGGGTTCGGAGATCGCCTCCAGACCGATCAGCAGCTCGACGCCTGGCTCCAACTGCACCCGGTGCTCCTCGCCCTGACGGAGACCGTAGAAGAACTGGTTGGCCGACAGCCGCGAGATGTCGCCGTAGGTATCCCGGTGCGTCTCGAATTCCTTTGTCGGGCCGGGAAATAACAATCGGTTGAGGGCGGCCTGCCGCTTGTGCCCCTGCAGCCCGAGCGTGGTCTCGTCCTCGGGTGTCAGTTCCTCGATCGGCTTGGGCTCGCCACGACCGGCCAAGGCCTTGGACCGCAACGGTTCCGGCCATCCGCCCGCCGGCTCGCCCAGATCTCCGCGCAGAAAACCGAGCACCGACTCCGGAATGTCGAAATGATCTGGATGAGAAGCGAACTCGTCGGCGCTCAAACCGGCCCCGACGAGTGCCAGCGCGAGGTCGCCAACCACCTTGGACGACGGGGTGACCTTGATCAGCCGGCCCAAGACCCGGTCGGCGCCGGCGTAGGCCTCCTCGACTTCTTCGAACCGGTCCCCCAGCCCGAGCGCGATGGCCTGCTGGCGCAGGTTCGACAGCTGACCGCCCGGGATCTCGTGGTGATACACCCGCCCGGTCGGACCCGGGAGCCCGGATTCGAACGGCGCGTACACCTTTCGTAACGCCTCCCAGTAGGGCTCCAGCTCGCAGACCGCCGACAGCGACAACCCGGTGTCGTAGTCGGTATGGGCGGCCGCCGCGACGATCGAGCTCAGCGCGGGCTGGCTGGTGGTGCCCGCCATCGGGGCGCTGGCGCCGTCGACCGCATCGGCGCCGGCCTGCCAGGCCGCGACGTAGCTGGCCAACTGGCCGCCGGGGGTGTCATGGGTGTGCACATGCACCGGCAGGTCGAAGCGACTGCGCAGCGCACGGACGAGTTGGCGCGCGGCCTGCGGGCGCAACAGGCCGGCCATGTCCTTGATGGCCAGCACGTGCGCGCCGGCCTCGACGATCTCGTCGGCCAGCTTCAGGTAGTAGTCCAGCGTGTAGAGGTTCTCCGCCGGGTCGGACAGATCGCCGGTGTAACACATCGCGACTTCGGCTATCGCAGAGCCTGTCTCGCGCACCGCGTCGATCGCCGGGCGCATCGACTCGAGATTGTTCAGCGCGTCGAAGATCCGGAAGATATCGATGCCGGTCGCGGTCGCCTCCTCGACGAACGCCGAGGTGACCAGTTCCGGATACGGCGTGTACCCAACGGTGTTGCGTCCGCGCAGCAGCATCTGCAGGCAGATGTTGGGCATCAGTTCGCGCAGGGTGGCCAGCCGCTCCCATGGGTCTTCCTTCAGGAAGCGCAGCGCCACGTCGTACGTCGCGCCGCCCCAGCATTCGACGGACAGCAGTTGCGGCATGGTCCGGGCGATGTACGGCGCGACCAGCCCCAGTCCGCTGGTGCGCACCCGGGTCGCCAACAGCGACTGGTGGGCGTCGCGAAAAGTGGTGTCGGTGAGGCGAACTCCGGACGAGTCGCGCAGCCAGCGCGCGAAGCCTTCGGGGCCGAGTTCGACAAGAAGTTGCTTGGAACCGGCCGGCGGCGCCTTGGTCAGGTCGATGTCGGGCAGTTTGTCCTGCGGGTAGACCGTCGACGGCCGCGATCCGTGCGGCTTGTTGACGGTCACATCGGCCAGGTAGTTGAGGATCTTGGTGCCGCGGTCGGCCGACGACCGCGCGGTGAGCAGCGCCGGATGCTCCTCGATGAACGACGTGGTGACGTGGCCGGCCTGAAAAGCCGGATCGTCCAGGATCGCCTGCAGGAAAGGGATATTCGTCGACACGCCACGGATGCGGAACTCCGCGATCGCGCGCCGGGCCCGCTTGACCGCCGTCGGGAAGTCGCGCCCCCGGCAGGTCAGCTTCACCAACATGGAGTCGAAGTGCGCGCTGATCTCGGCGCCGAGGTTCGTCCCGCCATCGAGACGGATTCCCGCTCCACCCGGGCTGCGGTAGGTCGTGATCCGCCCGGTGTCCGGGCGGAACCCGTTGGCCGGGTCCTCGGTGGTGATGCGGCATTGCAGCGCGGCGCCGCGCAGTTTGATGCTCTCCTGCTGTAATCCCAAGTCGTCGAGCGTCTCTCCGCCGGCGATGCGCAGCTGGCTGGAGACCAGGTCGACGTCGGTGATCTCCTCGGTGACTGTGTGTTCGACCTGGATGCGCGGGTTCATCTCGATGAAGACGTGGTGGCCCCGCTCGTCGAGCAGGAACTCCACCGTGCCCGCGCAGCTGTAGCCGATGTGGCGGGCGAAGGCCACCGCGTCGGCACACATCTTGTCGCGCAACTCTTCTGGCAGGTTCGGGGCGGGCGCCAACTCGACGACCTTCTGATGGCGCCGCTGCACACTGCAGTCGCGCTCGTAAAGATGAATCACGTTGCCGTGCGTATCGGCGAGGATCTGCACCTCGATGTGACGCGGGTTGAGCACGGCCTGCTCGAGGTACACCGTGGGATCGCCGAAGGCCGACTCGGCTTCCCGGCTGGCCGCTTCGATCGCTTCGGGCAACGCCCCGGCATCGGTCACCCGTCGCATCCCGCGACCGCCGCCGCCGGCAACGGCCTTGACGAACAACGGGAATTCCATCTCCGCCGACGCCGCCACCAACTCGTCGACCGATGACGACGGCTCCGATGACGTCAGCACCGGCAGGCCCGCCTCACGGGCCGCGGCGATCGCGCGCGACTTGTTGCCGGTCAGCGAAAGCACCTCGGCTTTCGGGCCGACGAAGGTGATGCCCTGCTTCGCGCATTCGGCGGCCAATTGCGGGTTCTCCGAGAGGAACCCGTAGCCGGGGTACACGGCGTCGGCGCCCGCACGGCGCGCGGTGTCCATGATCTCGCTGACCGACAGGTACGCGCGGACCGGGTGGCCGATCTCGCCGATCTGGTACGACTCGTCGGCCTTCAAGCGGTGCAAGGAATTTCGGTCTTCGTACGGGTAGACAGCGACGGTGCCGACGCCGAGTTCATAGGCCGCGCGAAATGCCCGGACGGCGATCTCGCCGCGATTGGCAACCAGCACTTTGGAGATCAACGTACGTCCCTCTTCGGTATTCGGATGGGCAGGTTGTTCAGATCAGCGTGGACCAGAAGTCCCAGAACCGGACCACAATGAGCAGAAAGACGGCGGTGAACCAGATCGTCGCGAGCGACCACCGCCAATGATGGAGCTCGCGCACCACCGCCCCGCCACGGCCGTCATCGCCCGGCCCGAAGGCGATCGAAGCGACCACCACCAGCAGCGAGATGGTCGCCACCCACACCACCATGCAATACGGGCACAACGCGCCGATGCGGTACAGGCTCTGGAAGATCAGCCAGTGCACGAACCCCGCACCGAACAGCGTCCCCACCGCTAGACCCACCCAATACCACCGTGGCAGTGGCACTTTGGCCACCGTCAGCACTCCGGTGACTGTGACGACTGCGAACGCCCCGACTCCGATCAACGAGTTCGGGAAGCCGAAGGCCGCGGCCTGGGGCGTGGTCATCACCGACCCGCAGGACACCACCGGGTTCAGATTGCACGACGGCACGTAGGCCGGGTTGAGCAGCAGCTCGATCTTCTCGATGGTCAGTGTGGCCGAAGAGACCAGGCCGAGCACTCCCGCGACCACGATCCACCACGCGCCCGCGGCGGACACCGCCGCCGGTTGCGGGCTCGAATCGTCACCCGGCCCAACCGGTTTGGCTGCCGCCGTCGCTGTCACGACGCCGCTGGGGTCGCAGCCGAGTCGATTCCCGGGACGTCCCCGACGATCTCTTTGATCTTGGCCACAAAGTCTGCCGGGTTCTCCGTGAACTGGTAATCCTTGCCGTTGATCCGGACCGTCGGGGTGGCGTGAATGCCCGCCGACGCGACCAGTCCGTCCACCATCGGCAGGTACTTGCCGTCCTTGATGCACTCGGGAACCTTGCCCACGACGCCGGCCTCGCGGGCCAACTCCGTCAGCTTCGCGTTGTCGGGGAACGACGTGCCGCTCTCGGAGGGCTGAATGTCCTTGGTGTACAACGCCGTGTGGAATCGACGGAAGGCGTCGTTCGACTCGTCGGCGATGCAGTAGGCGGCGTTGGCGGCACGCGACGAGTAGTCCTGGTTCGACGGCCGGCTCAAGAAGCCGGTCATGTAGTAGTCGGCCGCGATGGCGCCGTCGTCGATCAGCTTGGACACGGTCGGACCGAAGCCGCGCTCGAAGTTGCCGCACGCCGGGCAGAGGAAGTCTTCGTAGAACGAGACGACGACCTTGGGGTCTTTGGTTCCGTCCTTGGTGACCAGCTTGCTCGATGTGACCCGAATCGCGCGCGGGGCGCTGGCGGCGGTCTTCTTGTCGTGCGAGGTCACGATGTAGCCGACCAAGGCGACGGCGAAGAGCACCACGATCGAGGTGAGCCCGATCCGGACGAGCAGGTCGCGTCGGCGACTGGCGGCGTTCAGGTCGTATTTGGCTGGGCGATTCGATTTGGCGGCCACGGGTTTGCTCACACTCCGGATAGTCGGCTTCGACATCCGACCGCGGTGCGGTCGGCGATAGCGCATAAGCCTACCGGCGTTGCTTGTGCCAGGTCAGACGCGGCTGAGATGCGCCCGCAATGCCGAAACCAATTCGGTTGTCGCCAGTGCGCTGCCACCGCCGAGCGGGAACAGGCTGGCGAAGCCGTGGGTCAGCGATCCCATCGAACGCCGGTCGACGTGCGTGCCGGCCGCGCTGAGCGCCGCGGCGTAGCTGTCGCCCTCGTCGCGCAGCGGGTCGAAGCCCGCGGTCGCGATCAGCGCCGGCGGCAGGCCCGCCAGCGATTCGGCCAGCAGCGGCGAGACGCGCGGGTTGGTCGCGTCGATGCCCGAGCCGCCCAGGTATTGCTCGTTGAACCAATCGATGTCGGCCCTGGTGAGCAGGAACCCGTCGGCGAACAACGTGAGTGACCTGGTCTGTGCGCTGAAGTCGGTGCGCGGGTAGATCAGCCACTGCAGCACCGGCAGCGGAGCCCCTTCGTCGCGGGCCAGCTGTGATACGACCGCGGCCAGGTTGCCGCCCGCGCTGTCGCCGCCCACCGCGACCTTGCCCGGGATCGCGCCGAGTTCTCCGGCATGCTCGGCGGCCCATAGGTATGCCGCGTAGGCGTCGTCGACGGCGGCCGGCGCCACATGTTCGGGGGCCAGGCGGTAGTCGATCGACAGCACATGGACGTCGGCGTCCCGGCAGGTCAGCCTGCAGAGTGGGTCGTGGGTGTCGAGGTCACCGAGCACCCAGCCGCCGCCATGATAGAAGACCAGCAGCGGGGCGGGGCCCGGCGTCGTGGGGCGGTAATGCCGGGCGGGAATCGGTCCGGCGGGCCCGGGAATCGACAGCTCGCTGACTCCGACGTGAATCTGTGGCCCACCGAAGCCCTGCGTCATCTCGCGCATCTGAGCCCGCGACACCGCGACGTCCTGACCGTTCACCAAGCCGTTCATCCCGAATACGCGCATGCCGGCGAGGGCAAGCTGCAGCGTGGGGTCCAGGGTGTTGCCGTCGATAGTGACCGCGCGGCCTCCCGACAGCAGCCGTTTGGCGCGGGTCGGGACCCACGGAATCGCCTTGAGACCGGCCGCGGTGGCGGCATTCTGCAACCGGCCGGCCCACCCGCCGGCGTTGAGCTGAGTATCCGATGCACCTGGCAGACTTCGTGTCATGGCTAGTTCCTTGAGTCCCTCGGTCCCGCTGAACGACGGCAAATCGATCCCCGCGCTCGGATTCGGCGTTTTCAAAGTCCCGCCCGCGGACACCGAGCAGTCGGTGAGCACTGCGCTGGAAGCCGGATACCGCCACATCGACACGGCCGCGGTGTACGGAAACGAACGCGAAACTGGCCGCGCGGTCGCGGCATCCGGCATACCCAGGCACGAACTGTACTTGGTCACCAAGCTGTGGAATTCCGAGCAGGGCTACGACAGCACGCTGGCCGCATTCGACGTCAGCATGGAGCGCCTCGGCATCGACTATCTGGACCTCTACCTGGTGCATTGGCCGATGCCCAAGCTGAACAAGTTCGTCGAGACCTTCACGGCGTTCGCCCACCTGCGCGACCAGGGACGCATCCGGTCCATCGGGGTCAGCAACTTCGAGCCCGAGCACATCAACGCGCTCGTGGACGCGACCGGGATCGTGCCCGCGGTCAACCAGATCGAGTTGCACCCCCGGCTGCCGCAGAACGAGCTGCGCGAACTGCACGCCCGCCTCGGCATCGCGACCGAAGCCTGGGGCCCGCTCGGGCAGGGATCACTGCTCACCGACCCCGCCGTGACCGCGGTGGCCGAGGGCGTGGGCCGGACGCCAGCTCAGGTCCTGATCCGATGGCATCTGCAACTCGGTAATATCGTCATCCCCAAGTCGGTAAACCCTGAGCGGATTGCGAGCAACTTCGACGTGTTCGATTTCGAATTGAGCGAAAACGACATGTCGTCAATCTCGTCGCTCGACGATGGAAACCGGCTCGGTCCTGATCCACGAACCTTCGACTTCACAGGTAGGTGAATGACGTGACTGGCGAGTCGGGCGCCTACGTCCCCTCCATAGCGCTCAACGACGAGAACACGATGCCGGTGCTTGGCCTCGGCGTCGCGGAACTGTCCGATGAGGAAACCGAGCGCGCGGTGTCTGCGGCGCTGGAGATCGGCTACCGGCTGATCGACACCGCCGCGGTATACGGCAACGAAGAGGCTGTCGGCCGCGCCATCGCGACGTCGGGCATCCCGCGGGCCGAACTGTTCGTCACCACCAAGGTCGCTAACGCCGACCAGGGTTTCCAGACCGCGCAGGACGCGGTCAAGGTCAGCCTGGACAAGCTCGGCCTGGACTACGTGGACCTGTTTCTCGTGCACTGGCCGATGCCGGAACGCGGGATGTACGTCGACACGTTCGGCGCCCTGATCCAGGCCCGTGGCAACGGGCATACCAAGTCGATCGGGGTCTGCAACTTCACCGAGGACCACCTCGAGACGGTCATCGACCTGGCCTACGTCACCCCCGCGGTCAACCAGATCGAGCTGCACCCGCTGCTCAACCAGGCGGAGCTGCGCGCGGTCAACGCGCAACACAATGTGGTGACCGAGGCCTACAGCCCGCTGGCAATCGGCGGACTGTTGGATAACCCGACCGTGGTGTCGATCGCCGGCGAGTATGACCGCAGCGCCGCGCAGGTGCTGATCCGGTGGAGCATTCAGCTCGGCAACGTGGTGATCCCGCGATCGGGCAACCCCGAGCGCATCGCCAGCAACTTCGACGTCTTCGATTTCGAATTGACCGCCGATCACATGGAGACACTGAACGGTCTCAACGACGGCACCCGCTCACGGCCGGATCCGCTGACCTACACCGGCGCCTAACCGGTCGGGCAGGTGCTCGCCGCCTGCCGCAGCACGTTGCTCGACACCAGGTCGATCGGTAGGCCGTAGCCGCGGGACACCGCGATGAACTGCATCGCGTACTGGCAGTGAAACGCCGCGTTGGGCGGCATCCACAGCGCGGGCTGATCGTCGCCCTTGTCCTGGTTCGCCTGGCCTTGTACCGCAAGGAGATTCGCCGGGTCGTTGGCGAACCGGATCCGCTGGGCGATCGGCCAGTCGTTGGCCCCCATGTCCCAGGCCAGCGCCAGCGGCACGATGTGGTCGATCTGCACCGCCTCGCCAACCTTGGCGCCGCGGTGAAAGGTGATGGTGGCGTTGGTATACGGGTCGTGCAGTGTGCCCGTCTCGACGGCGTCGGGACACCGCTTGGTCCAGACGAAAGTCTTGTCGACCAGGTCGCGATCGAGGATGTCGTCGCGGGTATCGCAGCCGTTGTGCCCGCCGGGCGCGTCGTTCTCATCGGTCCAGGCCTCGCCGAACGCCGCGCGGTGGTAGTCGTAGTGCCGGGTCCGCCACGGCACCACGGTGATTCCGCCCAGCACGTCGACGCCCGGCTGCACGGTCGGGACGTCGGCGCGGGCCGCGAATTCCCGGTCCCGGTCCCCCGCGCTCGTAACTACCACCTGGTAGGCGACCAGAACGGTGAGAATCGCGAGCGCGGAAAGCCACAGCCATGTCCTGCGCGTCATGACTTGTCCAAGAATTCGATGCGCTCGTTTCCGGTGAACGGCGCGGCAAGCAGCGCCAGCCCGGCATGGGCGGCCGGGTCATCGTAGGCCTGCTCGCAGAACTCGCGCGCGGCCTCGATGACCTCCCGGTGATCGATCAGCGACAGCAGCCGAAGCGTGATCGCGCGACCGGACTGGCTGCGGCCCAACACATCTCCTTCGCGGCGTTCCCGTAGATCCAGATCGGCGAGCTCGAAGCCGTCCAGCGTCCCGGCCACCGCGCTGAGCCGCCGGCCGGCCCGGGACTGCGCGGACATCCAGCTGGCCAGCAGGCAGATGCTGGCGTGCTGGCCGCGACCGATGCGGCCGCGCAGCTGGTGTAACTGGCTGATGCCGAAGCGGTCGGCGTCCATCACCAGCATCACGGTCGCGTTGGGGACGTCGACGCCGACCTCGATGACGGTCGTGCACACCAGCACGTCGATCTCGCGATTCCGGAACGCCGTCATCACCGCGTCCTTCTCGTCGCCGCTCAACCGGCCGTGCATCAACCCCAGCCGCAGGCCCGCCAACTGGTCCTCACCCAGCCGGGCGTAGAGCTCTTCGACTGTGGCCGAGGGCCTTTGGTCGTTCTCGTTCTGGCCGGTACTATCTGAGTCGTCGATGCGCGGCGCCACCACATAGGCCTGACGGCCTTCGCGCACTTCCTCGACGATGCGATGCCAGGCGCGGTCCAGCCAGGCGGGTTTCTCGTTGACGAAGATCGCGGTGGTGGTGATCGGCTGGCGGCCCCTGGGCAGCTCGCGGAGCGTGGACGTTTCCAGGTCGCCGAACACGGTCAGTGCGACGGTCCGCGGTATCGGGGTGGCAGTCATCACCAGCAGATGCGGCGTGATGCCGTCAGGAGCCTTGGCGCGCAACTGGTCTCGCTGCTCGACTCCGAACCGGTGCTGCTCGTCGACGACCACCATGCCGAGGTTGCGAAACTCGACCGTGTCCTGCAGCAGCGCGTGCGTGCCGACGACGATGCCGGCCTCGCCGCCCGCGATCTCGGCGCGAACCTGTTTTTTCTGGCCGGCCGTCATCGAGCCGGTCAGCAGTGCCAGCCTGGTCGCGCCCTCTTCGCCGCCGAGTTGGCCACCCATCGCGAGCGAGCCGAGTACATCGCTGATCGACCGAAGATGCTGCGCGGCAAGCACTTCAGTGGGTGCCAGCAACGCGCACTGGTAACCGGCGTCGACCATCTGCAGCATCGCCAACACCGAGACGATGGTCTTGCCAGAGCCCACCTCACCCTGGAGCAGCCGGTTCATCGGACGGTTCGCGGCAAGTTCGCCGGACAGCACGTCGAGCACCTCACGCTGGCCGGCGGTCAGGTCGAACGGCAAGCGATGCAGCAGTTGGTGTGCGAGACCCTCCTCGGTCGACGGCGCCAACGGCCCGGACTGGGCCAGCTCGCCGTGGCGCCGGCTCACCAGCGCCCACTGCAGACCCACCGCTTCGTCGAAAGCCAGGCGCTCCTTGGCTCGGCGCCGGTCGGCGTCGTTCTCCGCCAGATGGATGGCGCGTAGGGCCTCGTCCTCGGAGGCCAGATTGTGTGCGGCACAGAGCGATTCCGGCAGCGGGTCGGCGATCGGGTCGAGCACCTCGAGCACCTGCCGGACACAGTGGAAGATGTCCCAGCTCTGCAACTTCGCGCTGGCGGGGTAGATCGGGTAGAAGGTGCGCTCAAAGGCCTCCTGCAGCACCTCCCCACTCACCGCCTGCGAGGCGTCGGCGATCATCTTCAGCGACCGGCTGCCCCGGTTGCGTCCGTCCACGGCGTCGAGCACCAGGAAATCGGGGTGGGTCAACTGCATGGCGCCACGGAAATAGCCGACCTCCCCAGACAACATGACGCGCGTGCCCTTGGACAACTGGTCGGTGATCCACTTCTTCGGATGAAAGAACGTCGCGGTGACCTTGCCGCGACCGGAGCCCAGGGTCACGCGAAAAAGCCTGTCCCTGGGTCGGTTTCGGATCGGGAGCAGGGCCGCGTCGGTGATCTCGTCGACGAGGGTGACGTGCTCGCCCTCCGGCGGCTGTTCGTCGTCGGCGCCGCGAACTCCTGCGCCCTCGACGTAACTGCGCGGGTAGTGGCGCAACAGGTCGTCAACCGTCTGAATGCCGAACACTTCGTCGAGCGGGCCGGCTGCCTTGGCGCCGACCACGAAATCCAGGCGGTCGCTGAGCGACACCATAGTTACTCGACCCCGATCAGCAGCGCGTCGCCACGATGGCCGGTGCGGTAGATCGCGAGCTCGGTGCCCAGATGGCGGTCGTGCACGTGCGCCCGCAGCGCCGACTCGACGGCGTCCCCGTCGATGTCGCCTCCGATGAGCACGGTGATCAACTCACCGCCGGCGCCGAGCAACAGATCGATCAGGCCCGTCGCGGCCGAGGGGACATCGGGCGCCACGATCAGTACCTCGTCGCCGGCGATGCCCAGCCCATTACCCGGCTCACAGGTGCCCGCCCATGTCAGCGCCGTCTCGGTCGCGACGCGCACCGTGCCGTGTCGGGCGCTGCCCGCGGCCCGGGCCATCGTGTAACCGTCGTCGACTGCTTGGCGCCCAGGTTCGTGCACCGCGAGCGCGGCCAGCCCCTGCACCATCGATCCGGCGGGTAGTGGCACCACGTCGATCCCCCATCCGATGGCCGCGGTGCAGCCGGCGACGAGTTCCTCGGCCAGCACGTATCCGTTGGGCAGCACCATCACCTGGGCCGCCCCGGTGTCGACGACGGCGCGCAGCAGCTGTTGGGCGGTGATCACCGTCGTCGGGTCCTCGGCGAGCGGATCGGGCCGCAGCACGCAGGCGCCCTCGTCGCCGAACAGTTCGGCCGCGCCGTCACCGTCCACGACCGCGAGCACGGCCCTCTCCCTGGTCCAACTGCCCGGCGGCAGCCCGCTGGTACCACTGGTCAGCAAGGAGATCTGGATCCGCCGCGGGTGGCCGAACACCAGGCCCGACTCGATCGCCGCCCCGGCGTCGTCGGTGTGCACGTGGACCGAATAGCCGCCGACCACGCCCGACGTCGCGATCGCGACCGACTCGCCGAGTTCGTTGAGCCGCTCGCGCAGCTGGTCGGCGTCGTCCTCGTCGCACCCGCCGAGCAGGTACATCACTTCGAACTGCGGCGCGGGCGGCTGCGCGGCGAGCTCGGGCGCCGACCGTCGCGGAGCGGGTTCGTAGACTTTGCGGTTGGGGGCCTGGCCGGTCACGGTCGAGCGCAGCGCGTCCAGCAGGACCAGCAGTCCGCGGCCGCCGGCATCGACCACACCCGCTTCACCGAGCACGTCGAGTTGCTCGGGAGTCTTTTCCAAGGCGATCACGGCGGCCTCTCCGGCGGCTGTGACCGCGTGCGCCAGGCCGTCGTGGGCGCAGTGTTCGACCGCTTCGCCGGCGGCCTTGAGCACCGAGACGATCGTCCCCTTGACCTCGCGGCCGCCCATCGAGGCGACAACCAGGTCGACCCCGCGGTGCAGCGCCGCGCCGAGCAGGGCGGCGTCGATGTCGTGCAGTTCGGCGCCGGACGACGCGTGCGCGGTGACATCGGCGATGCCGCGAAGGATCTGCGACAGGATCACCCCGGAGTTGCCGCGCGCGCCGTTGAGCGCGCCGGACGACAGGGCCGCCGCGGTTTTGACGACGTCGGCGGCCTTCGCTTCGACGTTGGCCTCGGCCAGCGCCGATCGCATGGTGAACAGCATGTTCACCCCGGTATCGGAGTCCGCGACCGGGAACACGTTGAGCCGGTTGATCTCGTCGATGTGGGTGATCAGGTCGCCGACGGCGGTGTGCGCCCAGTCGCGAAGAGCGGCCGCATCCAGCACGCGAATCGGCTCATCCAGCCCCGACCCCACCTGGAACCACCTCCTCGCACCGCCTCTCGGTGCGCGCCAGCCTATCCAGTCGCGACGACAGCACTGCTCACACGACACCCGCCGGTTGTTGACCGTTTTGGCAGTTCTGGCCGCCAGCCGCTATTCTTACGAGGTTGTCCGGCCACCCGTAAGGTCGTTGGCCCCAGAGTCTGAGGAGTTGCACGTATGGCTGCCGTCTGCGATATCTGCGGGAAGGCCCCCGGCTTCGGTAAGTCGGTGTCGCACTCCCATCGCCGGACCAGCCGCCGCTGGGACCCGAACATCCAGAGCGTGCGCGTCGCCGACCGCCCCGGTGGCAACAAGCACCGTGTGAACGTGTGCACGTCGTGCATCAAGGCCGGCAAGGTCGTCCGGGGCTAGACCCCTCAGGCGGGGCACGCGGCGTCCAGTCCGCGTCTACCAGTTTCCGCTTCCGCGTGTCGGCAGCGAACGCGATATCGAACTGCTTGTCCGACGATGACGGGGTAGCTCGCTCGTAGGGCCGGGTGCGGCTCTCGGCCATCCAGTGCTTCCACTGTTCGAACATGTCCCGATTGATCGCCACCATCCGGTCGGCGCGACTGCGAATGTCCGGTGTGCGGATGCGGTCCGCGTGGGCCTGCAGGTCGCGTTCTCACGGCAGCCGCCAGTCGATGGGTTCGGCACCCATCTGGGCGAGCAACTCGTTGGCGCGACTGAACGGCCGCGACCCGAAAAATCCGCGCGACGCCGATAGCGGTGAGGGATGTGGTGATTCGATCGACATGCAGTCGCTGCCGGTCAGCATCGGCTTGAGTGTCGAGGCGTCACGACCCCACAAGATCGCCACCAGCGGCCGGCCGCGACCAACCAGGGCTCGAATTGCGCACTCCGTCACCGCTTCCCAGCCCTTGCCACGGTGCGACGCCGCGTTTCCCGGCCGGACCGTGAGGACCCGGTTGAGCATCATCACGCCCCGCTGCGCCCACGGCGTGAGGTCGCCGCACGACGGCGCAGGAAGGCCCAGATCGCCGGCGTATTCGCGGAAGATGTTCTCCAGGCTTCGCGGCAGTGGTCGCACGTCCGGGGCCACCGAAAAGCTCAACCCGACGGCATGTCCGGGTGTGGGATACGGATCCTGGCCGACGATCAGCACCCGCACCTGTTCGAACGGAAAGGTGAAGGCGCGCAACACATTTTCACCCGTGGGCAGGTATCTACGGCCGGCCGCGACTTCGTCTCGCAAGAACTGCCCCATCGTCGCGACCTGCTCCTGCACCGGCTGCAGTGCGGTGGCCCAGCCGTCATCGACGAGTTCATGCAGTGGTTTCGCCGTCACACCAGCCCCTTCACCAGCAGGACCACCGAGTCCGACCCCGCCTCCCGATCTTCCGAAATAGCTTGATACTGAGGCGATTCCGACCATCGCCGGAATTCGGCCTCGTCAGGAAACGACATCAGAACCACTTTCTCCCGATCCCAATCGCCCTCGACGACCTGCGGTCGCTCGTCGGCGGCCAGCAACGTGCCGCGAAAGTGACCGAACACCGCCATGAAGCGCTGCTGGTACCGGTCGTAGGCCGGCCGGTCGGTGAACCGCAACTGGGCGATCGCGTAAACGGTCATCGGGTCACCCTACGATTCATACGACTGCCAGCCCGCGTACCCGCGCCACGGCGCCCCGTCGACGAGCACATCGGCCGGGCCGTCCAGCACCCGTCCGATCACCCGCCACCCTGCAGGAACCGGGCCGGCGAACGCGGCGACCAACGCGTGGTCCTCGCCCCCGCCGAACACCCAGTCCCACGGGTCGACGCCGAGCGCACCGGCGACACCAACCAGTGCGTCGCGATCCGCGCTCAAGGCTTCGGTGCTCAGATCGACGGCCACGCGGGAGGCTTCGGCCACATGCCGCAGGTCGCCGACCAATCCGTCCGAGATATCGATCATCGCCTCGGCGCCGGCCTCGGCGGCGAGCCGACCCTGCCGGTACGGCGGCTGCGGCACCAGATGGCGCCGGCGGAACTCGGCGAATTGGTCAATGCTGTTGCACCACAGCGCGTATCCCGCGGCGGAGTATCCCAGTTGACCGGCGACGGCGAGCCGGGAGCCGGGTCGCGCGCCGGACCGCAGCACCGGCGTGCGACCGTCGAGGTCGCCGAGCACGGTTACCGACACCACCCACTGCGGGCTACTCACCAGGTCTCCCCCGACGATCCCGGCGCCGACCCTGGCTGCTTCGCCCCACATTCCATCGGCCAGCGCATTGACCTGTGCGGCAGGGGTTTTCGCCGGCACGCCGAACCCGACGACGAACGCGGTGACCCGGGCGCCCATCGCCTCGATGTCGGCGGCGTTCTGCGCCACGGCTTTACGTCCGACGTCATGCGGCGTTGACCAGTCCAGCCGGAAGTGCCGACCTTCGACGAGCATGTCGGTGGACACTACGACGCGGCCGTCGCCGGCCGCGACCACAGCGCCGTCATCGCCCGGCCCGACGACCACGTCGTCCGACCGGGGCCGGCCGCGGGTCAGTCGGTCGATCACCTCGAACTCGCCGAGGTCGCCGAGTGTGCGATCCGACTCGTCGTTGTCCACGTCGACAACGGTAGGTTCTAGAGCGCCGAGATCGAGCAGAGGGTGAGGTAATGGCCGATTCCGACGGGCCACCGCGGGTAGCGCTGATTGCCGCGTTGGTGCTGGCCATCGGCACGATCGGCGTCATCCTCGCCATCGCGACCACCCGCCAACACGCGGATCCGGTGGTAGTCGCCGCGGTGCCCGCGCCGCGGGCCCAAGACCCCGCGTGCCGAACGCTGACCGACGCGCTGCCCCAGCGACTCGGCGACTACACCCGCGCCCAGTTGGCCCAACCCGCACCGGTCGGCGCCGCCGCCTGGCAACGGTCGGGCGGCGGCGATCCCGTCGTGCTGCGCTGCGGCCTCGAGCGCCCAACCGATTTCGTCGTCGGATCCCCGCTCCAGGTCGTCGATCGGGTGCAGTGGTTTGAGGTCAGCCAAGATCAGCGAACGACCTGGTACACCGTGGATCGCGCGGTCTACGTCGCGCTGACGCTGCCGCAGGGCTCCGGGCCGACACCGATCCAGCAGCTCTCCGAACTGATCGACCGCGACATTCCGGCGCGGCCGATAGACCCGGTGCGCCCGAACTAGCGCAGGCCCATCCCCCGCGACAGCGCCGTGTCGACCATGGTCGCCAGCAGGGTCTGATAGTCCACGCCGCTGGCCGCCCACATCCGCGGATACATCGAGATCGTGGTGAAGCCGGGCATCGTGTTGACCTCGTTGATCAATGGGCCATCCTCGGTGAGGAAGAAGTCCACCCGCGCCAGACCGCGGCCGTCGATGGCCTTGAACGCCCGAATCGCCAACTCGCGCACCGCATCGCTGACATCGTCGTCGATCTTGGCGGGAACGTCGAGCTCGGCCGCGTCGTCGAGATATTTGGTCGCGAAGTCGTAGAACGAGTCCTCACGTCCACGGACACCGGCGACCCGGATCTCGCCGACGGTGCTGGCTTGCATTGTGCCGTTGGGGAATTCGAGCACTCCACATTCCAGCTCGCGCCCGACGATCGCGGACTCGACGATCACCTTCGGGTCGTGCTTGCGGGCGTAGTCGATCGCGGCGGGGAGTTCCTGCCGGCTGGTCACCCGGCTGACCCCGATCGACGAGCCGCCGCGGGCGGGCTTGACGAAGGCCGGAAGGCCAAGTCGGTCAAGCTGTTCGGCGTCCAGCGCGGACTCCGACGGCCGCAGTACCGCGTAGTCGCCGATCGGAAGCCCCTCGGCCACCAGTAGCTTCTTGGTGAATTCCTTGTCCATGCCGGCCGCGCTGGCCAACACGCCGGCACCCACGTAGGGCACCCCGGCCAGCTCGAGCAGACCCTGGATGGTGCCGTCCTCGCCGTAGGGCCCGTGCAGCACCGGGAAGACGACGTCGACCGCCGCCAGCACCTCGGCCCCGCCCGGCGCCAGCGACACCAGCTGGCCGGCCCGGCGCGGATCGGCGGTCAGCACCAACTCGGCGCCCGAGTCGGAGCGCACGCCCGGCAGCTGCCGGTTAGCGATCGCGAGGGTGTCGGGATCGCCGTCGGTGAGCACCCACGAGCCTTCCGGGGTGATGCCGATCGCGACGACATCGAATCGCTGCGGGTCGAGGTTGCGCAAGATGCTGCCCGCCGACACACAGGAAATGGCGTGCTCGTTGCTGCGTCCGCCGAAGACGACGGCGACCCGGATGCGTCCCTGGTCGGGCGCGCTGGAGGGCAGACGGGCGTTCACAACCTAGAGAGGCTACCTTCTGGCACGGCAGTGCTGGTTACAAGCTCATTCCGGCTTGGCGCTCCGGCCGAGCAGCAGCGCCACGGCTTCGTACACTGACAGCCCTTTGTGACAAACCCGGTGGACGGCGTCGGTGAGCGGCATCTCGACGTCGTAACTGGAGGCCAGCGCCAGGATCGACTCGCACGAGGTCACGCCCTCGACGACGTGGCCGCCGCGCTCCTCCATCGCCGATTCCAGCGTTCCGCCGCGTCCCAGGCTCTCGCCGAAGCTGCGATTGCGGGATCGGGGGGACGTACAGGTGGCGACCAGGTCGCCCACTCCGGCCAATCCGGCCATCGTCGCGCCCTTGGCCCCGACCGCGATACCGAGTCGCATGATCTCGGCCAGGCCGCGGGTAATGATCGCCGCCGCGGTGTTTTCCCCCAGGCCCACTCCCGCAGCCATGCCGCTGGCCAGTGCGATCACGTTCTTACAGGCGCCGCCGATCTCGGTGCCGATCACATCGGCATTGGTGTACGGGCGGAAATACCCGGCTTTCAACATGCGCTGCAGGGCAACCGCGCGGCCGGAGTCGCTGCAGGCGATGACGGTCGCGGCGGGTTGCCCGGCCGAAATCTCGCTGGCGAGGTTCGGCCCGGAGATCACCGCAACCTGCGAGGGGTCGACACCGGTCACGTCGACGATCACCTGGCTCATCCGCATCAGCGTGCCGAGCTCGATGCCCTTGGCGGTACTGACCAATGTCGCCCCTGGAGTGACCAGTCCCGCCCACTGTTCGAGGTTGGTCCGCAGCGTCTGCGCGGGCACCGCCAGCAACACCGTCGTCACGCGGTTGAGCGCCTCATCCGCGTCGGCCGTCGCCGTGATGCCGGCCGGTAGCCCCACTCCCGGCAGGTATCCGGCGTTGTGCCGACTGGAGTTGATCTCGGCGGCGACGTCGGAACGCCGCGCCCACAACCTGACCTCACTGCCGGCGTCGGCGAGCAGTTTGGCCAACGCCGTGCCCCACGCGCCCGAACCCATGACGGCGACTGCTCTTGTGGTGGGCATGGTGCGGCTCGGTCCCGTCTGGTCAGTGTGCTCTAACTCCCGGCGCTTCACCGTAACCCAGCGACGTTGCAGGCCGGCACGGCCTGAGAAGGAGCTGGGCCATCCGACCAAGCCCAGCGACGTTGCAGGCCGGCACGGCCTGAGAAGGAGCTGGGCCATCCGACCAAACCCAGCGACGTTGCAGGCCGGCACGGGCCTGACCTCGCCCGCAGTCGGCACTGGCAGGATGGTGCGGTGAGCCTCAGTCGACCCGGCGCCGACGGTGACGTCGGCGTGATTGTCGCCGTCAAACGGCTGGCGGCCGCGAAGACTCGGCTCGCGCCGATGTTCAAGGCACGCGAGGACATCGTATTGGGCATGCTGGTCGACACCCTCTCCGCGGCCGCGAGGGTGAGCGCGGTGCGTCTCATCACCGTCGTCACGCCGGACGACGTCGCGGCAGCCACCGCGGCGCAGCTCGGGGCAGAGGTGCTCGCCGATCCGACGCCCGCGGGTCACCCGGATCCACTGAACAACGCAATCGCCGTGGCCGAACGGATGGTGTCCGAATCGCTGGCGAATATCGTTGTCCTACAAGGTGACCTACCGGCGCTGCAAACTGAGGAACTCGCCGAGGCGATCGCCGAGGCGCGCGAATACCGCCGCAGTTTCGTCGCCGATCGACTCGGCACCGGCACCGCGGCGTTGTGCGCCTTCGGAACCACGCTCGACCCCCGGTTCGGGGTCAATTCGTCTGGCCGACACCGGGATTCGGGAGCCGTCGAACTCACCGGCGGATGGCCCGGACTGCGCTGCGACATCGACACCCCCGACGATCTGGCGGTCGCTCGGCGGCTGGGATTGGGCCCGGCCACCGCGCGGGCGATCGACGGGTTGTCGCACCAGGCCGGGTAACGACGGGTAAACAGCGGCTCAACGGCAAATGACCCGTCCCCGGGCGGTGGCAGCACACCCCACCGATGGGGAATGATCGCAAGCGTGACTGACATTGAAGCCCCGGACAAGACCGTCGCCGAGTCGACCGAGTGGCCAGCCACCGATTCGGCGCCGGGTGCACCGCCTGCCACCACGGCCGCCGCCGTCGAGAATCCTCTCCCCGAGGACCGCTACCTCAACCGCGAACTTAGCTGGCTGGACTTCAACTCGCGCGTCCTCGCGCTCGCCGAAGACACGTCGATGGCGTTGCTGGAGCGCCTAAAATTCCTGGCGATCTTCGCCTCCAACCTCGACGAGTTCTACATGGTTCGCGTCGCCGGCTTGAAGCGACGCGACGAGATGGGCCTGTCGGTGCGCTCCGCGGACGGCCTGACCCCACGCGAGCAACTCCGCCGGATCGGCGAGCAGACCCAGACGATCGCGACCCGGCACGCCGAGGTGTTTCTCAACTCGGTGGAGCCGGGGCTGGCCGGCGAAGGCATTCACATCGTCACGTGGGCGGACCTGGATCCGACCGAACGCGACCGGCTCTCGACCTACTTCACCGAGCAGGTGTTCCCGGTCCTGACTCCATTGGCCGTAGATCCCGCGCACCCGTTCCCGTTCGTCAGCGGCCTGAGTCTGAACCTCGCGGTCACGGTCAAACAGCCCGATGACAACGGCCAGCACTTCGCGCGAGTCAAGGTGCCCGACAACGTCGATCGTTTCGTCGAACTCGACGACCGTAAGGGCTCGGACCAGTCGGCGGGCAAGAAGGAAGTCCGGTTTTTGCCGATGGAGGAGCTGATCGCGGCCTTCCTGACCGCGCTGTTCCCCGGCATGGAAATCGTTGAGCACCATGCATTCCGCATCACCCGCAACGCTGACTTCGAGGTCGACGAGGACCGCGACGAAGATCTGCTTCAGGCGCTGGAGCGCGAGCTTGCCCGGCGTCGGTTCGGATCACCGGTGCGCCTAGAGGTGGCCGACGACATGACCGAACACATGCTGGAACTGCTGCTGCGGGAACTCGACGTTCACCCCGGCGATGTCATCCAGGTCCCAGGACTGCTTGATCTCTCCTCGCTCTGGCAGATCTATGGCGTCGACCGTCCGGCGTTGAAGGACCCCGCGTTCGTTCCCGCGACCAGCCCCGCTTTCGCCGACCGGGAATCGCCGAAGAGTATTTTCGCGACGCTGCGCGAAGGTGACGTGCTGGTACACCATCCCTACGAATCGTTTTCGACGAGCACGCAGCGATTCATCGAACTGGCCGCCGCCGACCCCAACGTGCTGGCGATCAAGCAAACGCTCTACCGCACCTCCGGCGATTCACCGATCGTGCGGTCACTCATCGAAGCGGCCGCTGCAGGAAAGCAAGTCGTGGCGTTGGTGGAAATCAAGGCCCGGTTCGACGAACAAGCCAACATCAAGTGGGCGCGTGCACTGGAGCAGGCGGGAGTCCACGTCGCCTATGGCCTCGTCGGCCTGAAGACGCACTGCAAGACATGTCTGGTGGTACGGCGCGAAGGTTCGACCATTCGCCGTTACTGCCACATCGGGACCGGAAACTACAACAGCAAGACGGCCCGGCTGTATGAGGACATCGGCCTGCTGACCGCCGATCCTGACATCGGCGCGGACCTGACCGATCTGTTCAACACTCTGACCGGCTATTCACGCAAAGTGTCTTATCGCAACCTTCTGGTCGCACCGCACGGTATTCGCGTGGGCATCACCGAGCGCGTCGACCAGGAGATCGCCGCACATCAGGAAACCGGTAACGGGCACATCCGGCTGAAGATGAACTCCCTTGTCGACGAGCAGGTCATCGATGCGCTTTATCGCGCGTCGCAGGCCGGCGTACGCGTCGAGGTCGTGGTGCGCGGAATCTGCGCGCTGCGCCCCGGCGTTGCGGGTTTCTCCGAAAACATCACCGTGCGGTCGATTCTCGGACAATATCTAGAGCACTCGCGAATCTTCAATTTCGGCGCCATCAACGAATACTGGATCGGCAGCGCCGACATGATGCACCGCAACCTCGATCGCCGCGTGGAAGTTCTGGTTCAGGTCAAAGATCCCCGCCTGACCGCTCAACTCAACGACATCCTCGACTCGGCGCTGGATCCCGCAACGCGGTGCTGGGAATTGGAGCCGGAAGGCCAGTGGAAGGCGTCGCCGCAAGCGGGCCACTCGGTGCGCGATCACCAGGTGTCGCTGATGGAAAAGCGCCGCAGTAGCTAACTGACACGCAGCCTCTAGTACTTCTGGCCGCGGGTCCCCGGGGCTCGAATTGACCTGCAGGAGTTCAGGTGTCGACACAATCCTCGTCGAGTCGCTCGGCGAGCAAGATCGTTCTCGCCGCGGGTGGCGTGCTGTGGCGACCCGGGCACCGCGAATCCGCCGCCGAAGTTGCGGTGATCCACCGTCCGCGTTACGACGACTGGTCGCTGCCCAAGGGCAAGGTCGACCCCGGCGAGACGGAGCCGGTGACCGCCGTTCGTGAGGTCTTCGAAGAGACGGGGCACCACGTTCAGCTGGGCCGCCGGATCGCGACGGTGAGCTATCCGATCGAGCAGCGCACCAAGAAGGTGCAGTACTGGTCGGCCCGCAGTCATCGGCGGCAGCTTCGCCCCCAACAACGAAGTCGACGATCTCATCTGGCTGTCGGCCGCTGCCGCGATCAAGAAGGTGTCGTATCCGTACGACCGAAAGGTATTGCGGCGGTGGGCCAAACACCCGCCGGACACGAAGTCGGTCCTGATCGTGCGACACGGCACCGCGGGCAGCAAGTCCCGGTTCTCCGGCGACGACAAGATTCGGCCGCTGGACAAGAAGGGCCGGGCGCAGGCTGAGGCGCTCGTCGCGCAGCTGTCGACCTTCGGCCCCACCGACGTCTACTCCGCGGACCGGGTGCGCTGCCATCAGACCGTGGAGCCGCTGGCCGAGGAACTGGGCGTCACCATCAACAACGAGCCGCACGCTGACCGAAGAGGCATACGCCGACAACCCCAAGCGCGGCTCGGCGCCGGGTGCTGCAGATCGCCGAATCACACCGCACGCCGGTGATTTGCACGCAGGGCAAGGTGATTCCGGACCTGATCGCGTGGTGGTGTGAGCGCGACGGGGTACGCCCGGACAAGTCACGCAACCGCAAGGGCAGCACGTGGGTGCTCTCGCTTGGCGGACGGGCGGCTGATCGCGGCCGATCACATCGGCAGCGCGCTGGCCTCCAACGTAGAGGCCTGACACGCAAATTCGCCGCGGGCGGCTCGTGAGAGCCGGTTCCGCGGCGAATCTGCGTTTGATGCGGTTAGTGCTTAGCGACGACCGCGACGTGCCGCGGCCTTCTTGGCCGGAGCCTTGGTGGCCTTCTTGGCCGGCGCCCGCTTCGTCGCTGCCTTCTTGGCGGGAGCCTTCTTGCACGACCGTGCGTCCGCTTGGTCGCGGCCTTCTTGGCCGGAGCCTTCTTGCACTGCCGCCTTCTTGGCCGGAGCCTTCTTGCACGACCTTCTTGACTGCCGCCTTCTTGGCCGGAGCCTTCTTCACGACCTTCTTCGCGGCGGCCTTCTTGGCAGGCGCTTTCTTGGCGGCCTTCTTGGCTGCACCGCCTCTTGCGACAACACCACGCTTCACTGCTGGTCCTTCCGCCGGGAGTCGTTGCGAGCCAGAAACAACCGCTTTGAATTGTGCGCCGGGCCGGAAGGCCGGCACGGAGGTTGGCTTCACCTTTACCGTCTCGCCGGTGCGGGGGTTACGGGCTACGCGGGCCGCGCGGCGCCGCTGCTCGAAAACACCGAACCCGGTAATGGTGACACTGTCGCCCTTGTGCACGGCGCGCACAATCGTGTCGACGACATTCTCGACGGCCGCGGTTGCGTGCCGACGGTCTGAGCCCAATTTGTCTGTGAGTACATCGATGAGCTCTGCTTTGTTCATGCAAATCCTCCGAAGCTAGTGGTCCTCGTTTGGACCGACTAGCAGACACGGTAAACCCTCAAGTGCCTGATTTCCAAGAGCCACGCGCAATTTCAATGGTTCCTGGCGAACTTTTTAGGAATCCGCTTGCCGCCCTTGGGAGGTGGCGCAGCGGTCAAATATGGCCCTGGGGCGCCGCAAATTCGGGCTCAATCGAGCCGTTAGGAAGCGGGCAAAGTCTTCGGCTTCCAGTCCGGGCGAGCCGCCTCGAAGACTTCGATCTGATCGCGTTTCCGCAGCGTAAGGGCTATGTCGTCGAGACCCTCGAGCAGACGCCATGCGGTGTAATCGTCAATCGTGAACGGCACCACCACCGTTCCCGCCGACACATTCCGATCTTGAAGATTCACAGTGATTTCCAACCCCGGGCTGGTCTCGATGAGCTTCCAAAGAAGTTCCACATCATCTTGAGCAACTTCGGCCGCTAACAGACCGGACTTCCCCGCATTGCCGCGAAAAATGTCACCGAACCGCGACGAGATCACCACCCGGAAGCCGTAGTCCATAAGCGCCCACACCGCGTGCTCGCGTGAGGATCCGGTGCCGAAATCGGGTCCCGCCACCAGTACTGAACCTCTGTCAAATGGGCTGAGATTCAAGATGAAAGACGGATCGTTGCGCCATGCCGCGAACAATCCATCGTCGAAACCCGTTCGGGTGACTCGCTTCAAATAGACCGCGGGAATGATCTGGTCGGTGTCGACATTGGACCGCCGCAGCGGCACTCCGATCCCGGTGTGGGTGTGAAATGCGTCCATTGTGTTTACCCCTGTCGTCAATTCAAGTCGTCCGGCGCGGAGAGCTTTCCGCGCACTGCGGTGGCGGCGGCAACCGCCGGCGACACCAAATGCGTACGGCTGCCCTTGCCCTGGCGGCCTTCGAAATTCCGGTTTGACGTTGCCGCGCAGCGCTCCCCCGGTGCGAGCTGGTCGGGGTTCATGCCCAGACACATCGAGCAGCCGGCCTGGCGCCACTCGGCGCCGGCAGCGGTGAAGATCTGGCCCAGGCCTTCACTTTCGGCCTGCGCGCGGACCCGCATCGAGCCGGGCACGATCAGCATCCGCACGCCGTCGGCCACTTTTCGGCCGCGCAGGATGTCGGCGACCGCACGCAGATCCTCGATGCGGCCGTTGGTGCACGATCCGACGAACACCGTGTCGACGGCGATCTCACGCATCGGGTACGCCGGGCCGAAGATCCATGTACGCCAGTGCTTTCTCGGCCGCCTGACGCTCGTGGTCATCGGTCATCAGCTCGGGGTCGGGGACGGCTGGCCCCCAGCGGAACGCCCTGGCCCGGGTTGGTCCCCCACGTCACGAACGGCGTCAATGTCGCGGCGTCCAGGTAGACCTCGGTGTCGAACTCGGCGCCCTCGTCGGTGCGCAGCTGGTCCCAATAGGCCTGCGCCGCATCCCACTGCGCGCCTTGTCGGGGCGTGCGGGCGGCCGCGCAGAAATTCGTAGGTAGTGGCATCCGGTGCCACCATGCCCGCCCTGGCGCCGGCTTCGATGCTCATGTTGCAGATCGTCATCCGGGCTTCCATCGACAGTGATTCGATGGCGCTGCCGCGGTATTCGATGACGTGGCCCTGACCGCCGCCGGTGCCGATCTTGGCGATGACGGCCAGAATGATGTCTTTGGCGGTCACGCCGGACGGCAGTTCACCGTCGACGTTGACCGCCATCGTCTTGAACGGCCGCAGCGGCAGCGTCTGGGTCGCCAGCACGTGCTCGACCTCCGAAGTGCCGATGCCCATTGCGATTGCGCCGAATGCACCGTGCGTCGAGGTGTGGCTGTCACCGCACACGACGGTCATTCCCGGCTGGGTCAGACCCAATTGCGGGCCGACGACGTGGACGATGCCCTGTTCGATATCGCCCATCGGGTACAACCGGATCCCGAATTCTTCGCAGTTGCGACGAAGCGTCTCCACCTGATTGCGCGACGTACGGGATCCGCGATCGGCTTGTCGATGTCGATCGTCGGCACGTTGTGGTCTTCGGTGGCCAGCGTCAGATCGGGACGGCGCACCGGGCGGTCCCCGAGTCGCAGGCCGTCGAAGGCCTGCGGACTGGTCACTTCGTGCACCAGATGCAGATCGATGTAGATCAAGTCGGGTTCGGTGCCTCCACCGGACGCGACGACATGGTCGTCCCACACCTTCTCCGCCAGCGTGCGAGGGCGCGCGGTAGCTCCGGGGCTGAAGTTTTCGTCACGAGCTCATCCCAATTCGTCGATCTCACTATGCGAGACGCTAGTATCTCTCTGTGAGACAGGATAGCGGCATCGGCGTTCTCGACAAAGCCGTGGGGGTTCTGCAGACGATCGCGGAATCACCCTGCGGGCTAGCCGAATTGTGCGACCGCACCGGACTGCCCAGGGCTACCGCGCACCGCTTGGCCGCGGGCCTGGAAATCCACCGACTGCTCGCGCGCGACGGCGAGGGGCGGTGGCGGCTGGGCCCCGCGGTGAGCGAATTGGCGGCACAGGTCAACGACCCGCTGCTGGCGGCCAGCGCGGCGGTGCTGCCGCGGCTGCGCGAGATCACCGGCGAGAGTGTCCAGTTGTATCGCCGCGAAGGCACCTCGCGGATTTGTATCGCAGCGATGGAACCGCCTGCGGGCCTTCGCGATACCGTCCTGGTCGGCGCTCGCCTGCCGATGACGGCCGGCTCCGGCGCCAAGGTGCTGCTGGCCTTCAGCGACGACGCCACCCGGGCCGCGGTGTTGCCCGACGCCAAGTTCAGCGACCGGATTCTGACCGAAGTGCGGCGGCGGGGATGGGCGCAGAGCGCGGCCGAACGGGAGCCCGGGGTGGCGAGTGTGTCGGCGCCGGTGCGCGACGCCCACGGATCGGTGGTCGCCGCCATCTCGGTGTCGGGCCCGATCGACCGCATGGGCCGTCGCCCGGGCGAGCGCTGGGCAGCCGACCTGCTCGCGGCGGCCGACGCACTGACCGAGGCGGTTGTGACCCGCGGTTTCGTGACCTGAGACACTGTCGCGTATGGGAACGAACCAGCGCGCGCAGATCATCATGTCCGAGTCGGAGATCACCGACTTCGTCAACAACAGCCGCACCGGCACCCTGGCCACCATCGGGTCCGACGGACAGCCGCACCTGACCGCGATGTGGTACGGCGTGGTCGACGGCGAGATCTGGCTGGAGACCAAAGCGAAGTCGCAGAAGGCCGTCAACCTCAAGCGCGATCCGCGGGTGAGTTTCATGATCGAGGACGGCGACACCTACGACACCTTGCGCGGGGTGTCCTTCGAAGGCGTCGCCGAGATCGTCGACGACCCGGACGCGATCTTCCGCGTCGGCGTCAGCGTGTGGGAGCGCTACACCGGTCCCTACACCGACGAGATGAAGCCCGCGGTCGACATGATGATGAACAAGCGCGTCGCGGTGCGCATCGTCAGGCCAGCGCACGCGCTCGTGGGATCACCGCAAGCTGGGAATTCCGGCGATGCCGGTGGGCGGTTCGACCGCCCCCGCGGCCAGCTAGGCAGCCGCGCTGATTGAAAGATGAGTAGCCCCGATGGGATTCGAACCCACGCTACCGCCGTGAGAGGGCGGCGTCCTAGGCCGCTAGACGACGGGGCCGGAACCGATACCGAGCAGCCAGCATAGCTCGACCGCCCAACGCCCACCTAATCGCTAGGCGGCGGACGAATTTGAAAAAATATGGCTGGGGTACCAGGACTCGAACCTAGAATGGCTGAACCAGAATCAGCTGTGTTGCCAATTACACCATACCCCATTGGCTGCCTAAAACTGCTGGTCAGGGGCCTGCCGGTAGCCGCTGCGGTCGTACGGGCTTTGCTGCCAGCCGTTATGGGCCGACGAGCAGACTACCAAACAAACAGCTCACCTCTCACCAGCGCCCGACTCCCCCGCGGCGCCCGGCTGACGGTGCCGCGCCACGCCGGCATGTGGCGCGCCAATACCGGTGTTATGAATTCGACTTCTGGACAACCGGATTCGACAAAGTGCCGATGCCCGAAATGCTGATGTTGACGGTATCGCCGTCCACGATCGGACCCACGCCCGCCGGGGTTCCGGTCAGGATCAGGTCGCCCGGGAGCAAGGTCATCACCCCGGAGATCCACTCCACGATCGCACCTACGTCGTGGATCATCAGCGAGGTCCGGCTGTCCTGCTTGACCTCGCCGTTGACCTCCGTGCGCAGTTCCAGGTCGGCCGGGTCAACCTCGGTTTCGATCCACGGCCCGACCGGGCAGAACGTGTCGTGGCCCTTGGCCCGCGTCCACTGCCCGTCAGACTTTTGCTGGTCGCGAGCGGACACGTCGTTGGCGATCGTGTAACCGAGGATGCTCTCCGCCGCCCGGTCGGCCGTGACGTCCTTGCAGGGCCGGCTGATGACCGCGGCCAACTCGCCCTCGAAGTGCACCGGCGATGCGTTGCCGGGCAACCGAATCGGAACGTTCGGCCCGATGATCGCGGTGTTGGGTTTGAGGAAGATCACTGGATCGGCCGGTGCTTCACCGCCCATCTCGGCGACGTGATCGGCGTAGTTCTTGCCGATGCACACCACCTTGCTGGCCAAAATCGGTGCCAACAGCCGCACATCGTCCAGTGGCCAGGAGCGACCCGTGAAAGTTGGCGTGCCAAAGGGATGCTCGGCGATTTCGCGGACGGTCATGTCGTCAGGCTCGCCCTCGATCGAGACGAACGCGACGCCATCGGGACTGGCAATTCGGCCAAGGCGCATTCGCCTGAGCCTAGTGAGCGGTCATGGCCACCCACGCAGCCGGGGCGGTCCTCGCTTCAACCCCTGATGAACACCCGGTTATGCGAACATGGACTGATGCCGACGGACCCGGCCGGCACGGTCGGAATCAGTGCGGGACGACGCTGGGCGATCGTCGTCGTTTCGTTGCTGGTGACCGCGAGCGCGTTCATCTTCATCAACGGCGTCGCTTTCCTCATCCCCGCTCTGAAGGAAGACCTCGGCACACCACTCGAAGAGGCCGGGTTGCTCTCGTCGATGCCGAGCTTCGGCATGGTGGCCACGCTGATCCTCTGGGGCTATCTGCTCGATCGGGTCGGCGAGCGGATCGTGCTGACGCTCGGTAGCGTGCTGACGGCCGGCGCCGCGTACGCCGCGGCCAACATGCACTCGATGGTGGCGTTCGGGGCGTGGCTGTTCGTCGGAGGAATGGCGGCCGCGAGTTGCAACTCCGCCGGCGGCCGCCTGGTCTCGGGTTGGTTCCCTCCGGAGCAGCGCGGGCTGGCGATGGGCGTCCGCCAGGCCGCGCAACCGCTGGGAATTGCGTTGGGCGCGTTGGTCATTCCCGAGCTGGCCGAGAGCAGCAAGTCGGCGACGTCGGCGCTGATTTTTCCGGCCATCCTGTGCGCGGCCTCGGCGGTCCTCAGCGTGGTGGCGATCACCGACCCGCCGCGCAAGGAATGGGACGAGGCCACCGAAGAGGAACTGGCCAACCCGTATCGCCGGTCGTGGGTGCTGCGTCGGATTCATGCGGTCTCAGCGCTGCTGATGGTCCCGCAGACGGTGACCGTGACCTTCATGCTGATCTGGTTGATCGCCAACTACCAATGCTCAATTGGGTTGGCAGGCTGCCTCGTCACGGTGTCGCAGGTGCTCGGCGCGATCGGGCGCGTAATGGTGGGCCGGTGGTCGGACCGGGTCGGGTCGCGGTTACGTCCGGTGCGGATCATGTCGGTCATCGGCGTTCTGGTGCTGGCGGGCCTGGCGTTCGCCGATCACCTGGGCGCGTGGATCGCGGTGCCGCTGATGGTCGCGGCATCGGTGGTGGCCGTACTCGACAACGGCCTGGAGTCGGTCGCGATCACCGAGTACGCCGGCCCGTTCTGGAGTGGACGCTCGCTCGGGCTGCAGAACACCTACCAACGAGTGATGGCCGCCGGTGCGCCGCCGGTGTTCGGTGGGCTGATCGCCTCGCACGGTTACCCGCCCGGATTCATTCTGTGCGCGGTGTTTCCGCTTCTGGCGGTCCCGATCGTTCCGGCCAGGACGTTGCCACCCGGGCTGGAGACTAGAGCGCGGACACTATCCTTTCACCGACTTCGGCGGTGGATAGCTTTTCGCTCGGGCGACTGGCCAGATGGGACGCCACGGCCCGGTCCACTCGCGCGGCGGCAGCGTCTTCGCCGACGTGGGAAAGCAGTAGCGCCACCGACATGACCGCGGCGGTCGGGTCGGCGATGCCCTGACCGGCGATGTCGGGCGCGCTGCCATGCACCGGCTCGAACATCGACGGGTTGGTCCGGGTGGCGTCGATGTTTCCGCTGGCCGCCAACCCGATACCGCCGCACACCGCGGCCGCCAGGTCGGTGATGATGTCGCCGAACAGGTTGTCGGTGACGATCACATCGAAGCGGCCCGGGTCGGTGACCAGGTGAATGGTGGCGGCGTCGACGTGCTGGTAGGCGACCTCGACGGCCGGAAACTTCTCGCCGACCTCGGCCACCGTCCGCGACCACAGCGATCCGGCGAAGGTCAGCACGTTCGTCTTGTGCACGAGCGTCAGATGCTTGCGGCGTTGCTGGGCGCGCGCGAACGCGTCCTCCACGACGCGTCGAATCCCGAACGCCGTGTTGGTGCTGACCTCGGTGGCCACCTCGTGCGGCGTGCCGACGCGAATCGCGCCGCCCGTGCCGGTGTACGGGCCTTCGGTGCCCTCACGAATCACCACGAAGTCGATCTCCGGGTTGCCCGCCAGCGGGCTGCTCACGCCCGGGTACAGCCGGCCCGGCCGCAGATTCACGTGGTGATCGAGCTCAAAACGTAGGCGTAGCAACAACCCTCGCTCGAGCACGCCGCTGGGTACCGAGGGGTCGCCGATCGCGCCCAGCAGGATGGCGTCGTGCTCGCGCAGCTCGGCGACCGTCGAATCGGGCAGCAGTTCACCTGTCGCGTGATATCGCTTGGCGCCCAGGTCGTACTGCGTCTTCTCCACACCCGGTAACACCGTGTCGAGAACCCTGACCGCTTCGGCAATCACCTCCGGGCCGATCCCGTCACCCGGGATGATCGCGAGTTTCACGACAGGTCAACCACTTCCAGCTTGTTGGCCGACACGGCGGACCCGATCTCGGCACGGACGCCGGCGGGGATGTCGCGGTCGACGCGCAGCAGGATCGTCGCGCCCGGGCCCTCCGCGTCCTCGGACAACTGGGCGGCCTGGATGTTGACCCCGGCCGCACCGAGCAGCGTGCCGATCTTGCCCAACGCACCGGGCTGATCGCCGTAGTTGATGACGAGATAGATACCCTGCGCGCGCAGGTCGAAGTTACGGCCGTTGATCTGCACGATCTTCTCGACCTGCTGCGGGCCGGACAGCGCACCGGCCACATTGACGACCGAACCGTCGGCGGCCACCGCGCGCACGTCGACGACGCTGCGGTGGTTGGGGCTTTCGGTGGCGGTGCTGATATCGGCGGCAACCCCGCGCTCCTCGGCGATGGACGGGGCGTTGACGAACGTCACCTGGTCTTCGATGACGGCCGAGAACAGACCGCGCAACGCCGAAAGGCGAAGCACCTCAACGTCTTCGGCGGCCAGCTCACCGCGCACCTGCACCGACAGCGAGTTGGGCAGGTCCTCGGCGAGCGCACCGGCCAGCAGGCCGAGCTTGCGCACCAGGTCCAGCCACGGCGCCACCTCTTCGTTGACCGTCCCGCCGCCGACATTGACGGCGTCGGGAACGAACTCCCCCGCCAACGCGAGCTTGACGCTGGCGGCCACGTCGGTGCCGGCGCGGTCCTGGGCCTCTTCGGTCGAGGCGCCGAGGTGCGGCGTCACCACGACCTCGGACAGCTCGAACAGTGGGCTGTCGGTGCACGGCTCCTTGGAGTACACGTCGAGACCGGCGGCGCGAACGTGTCCGCTTCGGATCGCGTCGGCCAGGGCGGCCTCGTCGATCAGCCCGCCGCGGGCGGCGTTGACGATGATGACGCCGGGCTTGGTCTTGGCCAGCGCATCCTTGTCGATGAGCCCTGCGGTCTCAGGCGTTTTCGGCAGATGCACGGAGATGAAGTCGGCCCGCCCGAGCAGCTCGTCGAGCGTCAGCAGCTCGATGCCGAGCTGGGCCGCGCGCGCCGCCGACACGTACGGGTCGTAGGCGACGATCTTGGCTTCGAACGCGGCCAGTCGCTGCGCGACCAGCTGCCCGATGCGACCGAGGCCGACGACGCCGACCGTCTTGCCGAAGATCTCGGTGCCGGAGAACGACGAGCGCTTCCAGGCGTGCTCGCGCAGCGTGGCGTCGGCTGCGGGGATCTGGCGAGCGGCCGACAGCAGCAGTGCCAAGGCGTGCTCGGCGGCGCTGTGGATGTTCGACGTCGGGGCGTTGACGACCAGAACACCGTGTTCGGTGGCGGTCTTGACGTCGACGTTGTCCAGGCCGACGCCGGCGCGGGCGACGATCTTGAGTTTCGGCGCGGCTTTGAGTACCTCGGCGTCGACGGTGGTCGCGGAGCGGACGAGCAGCGCGTCGGCTTCGGGCACGGCCGCGAGCAGCTTCTCGCGATCGGGGCCATCCACCCAGCGCACCTCGACCTGATCGCCGAGCGCGGCGACGGTTGATTCGGCAAGTTTGTCAGCGATGAGAACAACAGGCAGGCTCACGCGGGCCAGCCTAATGGTCGCGGTTGTGGCGGCCGACGCCACCGTCACCGATTGCGAGCCCTAGCAGCGTCGAACGTGCACTCACGGCGAAGAAATCACCAAAATGTCGCCCTGAGTGCACGTTCGGCGTGGGCCGCTCTGCGTGTCAGTGCCCTGGTGAAGCCTGTCGGTAAGTACGACGAGAGGAGGAGCGCCGATGTGCTGGAAATGCGAGCACCCCGAGGCCACCCTGAACGAGTGGCTGGAACTGCTTTATGAGCGGGTCAAAGAGGACGGTTGGACTCCGATATTCGCCGAGGACGACCGCAGGCCGTTCGCCTACACGATCGGTCTTCATGAGCGCGGCTTACCGGAACTCTTGGTGACGGGCATGCCGCCCGAGCGGGCCAACCTCGTGCTCAGCTCCGTCGCCAAGTATCTCCTCGAAGGCGGACGGCCGGTACCGGGCGAGCGGATGCTGATCGGCGGCGAACTGCTGCTCGATTTCGTCCAGGTGCAGCACCCAATCGCCCATTTGAAATTCGCGTACTCGATCTACGGCCCTGACCTGCGGGCCCTACAGGTGGTCTGGCCCGACGACCAGGGGCACCGGCCGTGGTGCGCGAAATTCAGTAACGGCGAGGTGCGGCAGCCGGTGTTCGGCGTCCGCGTCGAGCCGCCGGATGCAGAGTGACCAACGTGAAGCTGTTGCGAGATTTCAACGAGAAACTCGCAACAGCTTCACGATCGGCGCAGCTCGTCAGGCGGTCTCGGTGATCGGGCGGTCGACCCAGCTCATCAGGTCGCGCAGCTTCTTGCCGGTGACCTCGATCGGATGCTCGGCGTTCTCCTTGCGCAGCTGCTCGAGTTGCTTGTTGCCACCTTCGACGTTGGCGACCAGCTTCTTGGTGAAGTCGCCGTTTTGAATGTCGCGCAGGATGGCGCGCATCCGCTCCTTGGTGTCGGCGTCGATCACCCGCGGGCCGGACAGGTAGCCACCGAACTCCGCGGTGTCGGACACCGAGTAGTTCATCCGCGCGATGCCGCCCTCGTACATCAGGTCGACGATCAGCTTCAGCTCGTGCAGCACCTCGAAGTAGGCCATCTCCGGCGGGTAGCCCGCCTCGACCATCACGTCGAAACCGGTCTTCACCAATTCCTCAGTGCCACCGCACAACACAGCCTGCTCACCGAACAGGTCGGTCTCGGTCTCGTCCTTGAAAGTGGTCTTGATGACGCCGGCGCGGGTGCCGCCGATGGCCTTGGCGTAGGACAGCGCGAGCGCCTCACCGTTGCCGTTCGGGTCCTGGTCGACGGCGATCAACGCGGGCACACCCTTGCCGTCGACGAATTGTCGGCGCACCAGGTGGCCCGGGCCCTTCGGCGCCACCATCGCGATGGTGACGTTGCCGGGCGGCTTGATCAGATCGAAGTGGATGTTGAGGCCGTGACCGAAGAAGAGCGCGTCGCCATCCTTCAGGTTGGGCTCGATGTCGTTCTTGAAGATGTCGGCCTGCGCGGTGTCGGGCGCCAGCAGCATGATCACGTCGGCCCACTTGGCCACCTCGGCCGGCGTGTCGACGGTCAGGCCCTGCTCCTCGACCTTGGCACGCGACTTCGAGCCCTCCTTCAGGCCGACGTGCACCTGAACGCCGGAGTCGCGCAGGCTGAGCGAGTGCGCGTGCCCCTGGCTGCCGTAGCCGATGACACCGACCTTGCGGCCCTGAATGATCGAAAGGTCGGCATCGTCGTCGTAGAACATCTCCAAAGCCACGTGAATGTCTCCTTCTTTCTTGGCTTTTCGAACTATGGGTTATTTGGCGGTACCGATGGCGCGTGGCCCTCGGGAGAGCGACACCACTCCGGACTGAACGATCTCGCGGATGCCGAACGGCTCGAGCACCTTCAGCAGGGCCTCCAGCTTGCCGCGGTCGCCGGTGGCCTCGATGGTGAGCGATTCGGGCGACACGTCAATGACCTTGCCGCGGAACAGGTTCACTGCCTCGATCACCTGGCTGCGGCTGCCCGCGTCGGCGCGGACCTTGATCAGCGCCAGCTCGCGCGACACCGAGCTGACATCGTCCTGCTCGATGATCTTGATGACGTTGATGAGCTTGTTCAGCTGCTTGGTGATCTGCTCGAGCGGGGTGCTCTCGGCGGAGACGACGATCGTCATCCGCGACATGTCCTTCTGCTCGGTGGCACCGACGGCCAGCGACTCGATGTTGAACCCGCGCCGCGAGAACAGCGCGGCAACGCGAGCCAGCACACCGGGCTTGTCTTCGACCAACACCGAAAGGGTGTGCGTCCTCGTCGATCCGGTCATCAGGCGTGCCCCTCGACGCCGTCGTCGAACAGCGGGCGGATACCGCGGGCGGCCTGGATCTCGTCGTTCGAGGTCCCGGCGGCCACCATCGGCCACACCTGCGCGTCGGCGCCGACGATGAAGTCGATCACCACCGGGCGGTCGTTGATCTCCCGGGCCTGGTTGATCACGTCGACGACGTCTTCCTCACGCTCGCAACGTAATCCGACACAACCCAGCGCCTCGGCCAGCTTGACGAAGTCGGGGATCCGGCGCGAGTGGGTGGCCAGATCGGTCTGCGAGTAACGCTCTTGGTAGAACAGCGTCTGCCATTGTCGCACCATGCCGAGGTTGCCGTTGTTGATCAATGCCACCTTGATCGGCGCACCCTCGATCGCACAGGTGGCCAACTCCTGATTGGTCATCTGGAAGCAACCGTCGCCGTCGATCGCCCAGACCTCGGCATCGGGGCGGGCCATCTTGGCGCCCATGGCCGCCGGGACAGCGAAGCCCATGGTGCCCAAACCGCCTGAGTTGAGCCAGGTTCGCGGCTTCTCGTAGGAGACGAACTGCGCCGCCCACATCTGATGCTGGCCGACACCCGCGACGTATATCGCGTCGGGACCGGCGATCTCGCCCAGTTTCTCGATGACGTACTCGGGGCTGAGGCTGCCGTCGCTCTGCGGCCCGTAGCTCAACGGGAAGGTGGCCTTGACCTCGTCGAGGTAGGTCCACCAGTCGGCGATGTCGATCTTGGCCGGCGCGTCCCGTGGTGGCGCAGCGCCGAGATCAGTTCGGTGATCACGGCTTTGACGTCACCGACGATCGGCACGTCGGCATGCCGGTTCTTGCCGATCTCGGCGGGGTCGATGTCGGCGTGGATGACCTTGGCCTCGGGCGCGAACGAGTCGAGCTGACCGGTGACCCGGTCGTCGAACCGGGTGCCCAGCGCGATCAGCAGGTCGCTGCGCTGCAGGCCGGCCACCGCGGCGACGGTGCCGTGCATACCCGGCATGCCCAGATGCTGGCGGTGGCTGTCGGGGAAGGCGCCGCGCGCCATCAGTGTGGTGACCACCGGAATGCCGGTCAGCTCGGCCAGCTCCCGCAGCTGCTCGGTGGCCTCGCCGCGGATGACGCCACCGCCGACGTAGAGCACCGGCTTGTGCGCGGCGGCGATCAGCTTGGCGGCCTCGTTGATCTGACGGTTGTGCGGCTTGGTGTTCGGCTTGTAGCCGGGCAGATCCAGCCGTGGCGGCCAGCTGAACGTGCACTGGCTCTGCAGCACATCTTTCGGGATGTCGACGAGCACCGCACCCGGTCGTCCGCTGGCGGCGATGTGGAAGGCCTCGGCCATCACCCGGGGGATCTCGTCGCCGTCGCGAACCAAAAAGTTGTGCTTGGTGATCGGCATGGTGATGCCGGAGATGTCGGCCTCCTGGAAGGCGTCCGTCCCGATCAACGCGCGACCGACCTGACCGGTCACCGCGACCACCGGGATGGAGTCCATCTGCGCGTCGGCCAGCGGGGTCACCAGGTTGGTGGCACCCGGGCCGGAGGTGGCCATCATCACGCCGACCTTGCCGGTGGCGTGCGCGTAGCCACTGGCCGCGTGGCCGGCGCCCTGCTCGTGGCGAACCAGCACGTGCCGCAGCTTCTTCGAGTCGAAAAGCGGGTCGTAGACCGGAAGCACGGCACCGCCGGGGATGCCGAAGATGACCTCGACGTCGAGCTCCTCCAGCGATCGAATTACCGACTGCGCGCCGGTAAGTTGCTCGGGGGCAACATGTTTCGGCCGGACCGTCGGCGGCTTGGCGGCGGGCTTCGCCGCGTCGGACGCGATACGGGCCACTTCCTGCGACGCAGATCGGGCGGGTGCGCTCACGGTGTCCTCTTGTCCTCGTTTGCTCTGGAAAGTTGTGGGCAACAAAAAACCCCCGTCAGCTCAGCAGCTGCACGAGGGTTGCGCGTCGGTAAGACTGATCAGTCAGGCACCAACGCGCATGTGGATTACTACGAGCTTTCCAGAAGTGTTCATCGCCCCACGACGGTAGCGGCCGTACTGGTCAAACGTCAAATCCCGGTCGCTCGCGGGCGCTCTGGCGATCCGGGCCGGACGTCGATGCCATGATGCATGCATGGCGACCGACTCACCACACGAAACGGCCCCCACGCCGCCGCTGGTGATCAACATTTCCCCGATGGCGCACTTCGCGGTGGGCTTCTTCGCGCTCGGACTCCTTATCCCGGTGCTGTCGTGGCCGTTTACGGCGCCGCTGCTGATCATCCCGGTGTTGTTGTCGGCATTGATCGTTCGGCTTCGGACGCAGGCCGACAGCACCGGCGTCACGGTGCGGACACTGTTGGGCAGCCGTTCGGTGCGTTGGGAAGACATCGACGGCCTGCGGTTCAGCCGAGGCTCGTGGGGCCGCGCTCAGCTGAAAGAGGGCGGCCAGTTGCGGTTACCCGCGGTGACCTTCGCGACATTGCCGCAGCTGACCGCGGCCAGCGGCGGCCGCGTGCCCAATCCGTACGCGGATTAGCCGACCGGGTTGGCGCCGTTGAGCAGCATCCACAGCCCGACGCCGGCCCCGATCCCCACGACCAGGGCGGCAAACGAGCCGATGAACGGTCGCCGCGCCCAACCCCGACCTGCGTCGAAGCCGTAGCGCCCGGGTCCGGACAGGATGACTGCCGCGGCCATCACGATCAGGGTGATCTCGTACTCGTGGCCGTTCGGCAGGAAGTATGGGAACGAGCGCGGGGCGTGCTGTGCCGACATGCCGGCGAGCAGGCTGTTGGTCAGGTAAGCCAGTGCACCCGCGGCCGCGATCGGCGTGAACAGGCCGAGGATCAGCAGCACGCCCGCGGCGATCTCGCCGCCGGCAGCACAGTAGGTGAGGATGTCCGCGTGCTGGTAGCCGACCTCGGTCAGCGCGTTCTTGAAGCCGGACAGACCCTCGCCGCCCCACCAGCCGAACAACTTCTGCAGCCCATGCGCAAGGAATACGGCACCGAGGCCGACGCGCAGGACCAGCAGACCGAGGTGCTGGGTGCCGCGACGGCTGGCGGCGCGCACCCGCTCGTCGGCGAAGGGGTCGTGTTCGTCCACGCCGTCGGGGGCGAACACGGAATGCTGACCGGTGGGCTGGGGCTGATACGGCAGCGGCTCGTGGACCCCGAGTACGCCCACGCCGCTGCTCGACGAGCGGACGCTGCCCGAGTCAGAGGAGTCGTAGTGCGGGATCAGGGTCGTCTCGAAATCGCCCGCGTAGGTGTCCGACGGCAGGTCGTCTTCGGGATCCACCAGTTGCGCGGCGGTCGGCCTCTCCGCGGTCGGCAGCGCGGAGGAGTCAGGTCGTTGCCAATGCGCGTTTTTCGATTGACTGCTCACCCGTGTCAGGGTAAGGGCAAATTCCTGCAGATCGGGGATTTGAGCGGCGCTTTCGCGGTGGCGATTTGTGCACAATCGGGCGCGGGTCGGGGTTTGCGGGCAGGTAGGAGTGGCACGCGGTACCCGTCCCGGGCGCAGCACACGACCTATCCGTAACCTGGCAGCTATGCAGTTGTGGTGGCCGGGGCGGCGCAGTGTGCCTGTGCTCTGCTCGGCGATGCTCGTTCTGGCTGGTTGCGCCCAGTTCAACGATATCCAGTCGCAACCGTTCACCACGGAGCCCGAACGCCATGGCGCCCCGAGTTCGTCGCCGCCTCCGCCGCCGCCGCTCCCCGACAAGCCGTTCCCGAAGGAATGCCCCGCGCCCGGGTGTGATGCAGGGCTGCCTGGAAAGCACCAGCGGCCTGCTGATGCAGCCCGACAGCAAGTCGGCGTTGGTGGCCGAGCGGACGACCGGTGCGGTCAAAGAGGTGTCGGTCAGCGCCGAGCCCAAGGTCAAGGTGGTCATCCCGGTCGACCCGGCCGGCGACGGCGGGTTGATGGACATCGTGCTGTCGCCGACGTACAAGCAGGACCGCCTCATGTACGCCTACATCAGCACGCCCACCGACAACCGGGTCATCCGGATCGCGGACGGCGACGTCCCGAAGGACATCCTGACAGGAATCCCCAAGGGCCCCATGGGTAATACCGGCGCGATGCTGTTCACCAGCCCGACGACCCTGGTCGTGATGACCGGTGAC
Organism: uncultured Actinomycetota bacterium; assembly: GCA_963822655.1. GTDB lineage: Bacteria > Actinomycetota > Actinomycetes > Mycobacteriales > Mycobacteriaceae > Mycobacterium. Next base: position 68,704 of record CAWGIJ010000003.1, on the reverse strand, counting down.
GCCGGTAACCCAGGTGCGGCCAATGACCCGGCATCGTTGGCGGGCAAGGTGCTTCGCCTCGAGCAGCCCACCACGCTGAACCCGGCGCCGCCGACGACGGCACTCAGCGGCATCGGTGTCGGCGGCGGCATGTGCACCGACCCGGTCGACGGCTCGCTGTTCATCGCCGACCGCACGCCCACCGCGGACCGGCTGCAGCGAATCACCAAGGACTCCAAGGTTTCCACCGTGTGGACCTGGCCCGACCGCCCCGGCGTGGCCGGCTGTTCAGCGCTGGACGGCACGGTGCTGATCAACTTGGTCAACACCAAGCAGACGGTCGCGATCCACCTCGCGCAGGGCACCGGCGCCGTGACGGGTCAACCGGACGTCGTCCGTCAGGACACCCACGGCCACGCCTGGGCGCTGAAGATGTCGCCGGACGGCAACATCTGGGGCGACACGATCAACAAGACCAGCGGCGACGCTATGAGACTCGACGACGTGGTGTTCCCGCTGTTCCCGCAGGGTGGTGGCTTCCCGCGGGCCAACGACGACAAGACCTAACGGCGAACAGGCCGACGAATCGGTCCAACGGGTCACCGTCCATTTACACCGCGGCAGAGCCGCTTTCACCGGCCAGGAACTCTTCGACCAAGGCACTGACCAGCGGCGGGTTTTCCAGACCGGCAAGGTGAGCGACCCCATCCAACACCCGAATAGATGCTCCCGGAATGCCTCTGGCCATCTCGATCGCGTCGCGCGGCGGAAAGGTCGCGTCCTCGGCGCCGCCGACCACCAGCACCGGTGTGTGGATCCGGCCGAGCAGCGGCCGCTGGTCCGGTCGGCGCGGGACCACGCTCTTCACGGCCCACGACGCTGAGCCGACGTTGACCGCCCGCACGGTCGTGCTCACGTGCGCGACGACGTCGGGACGCTCGCGCATGGTGGTCGGCCCCAGAAATGCTTTCAGCACAGGACGATTCAAGAGCGGACCGATCCCACCAGTCCAGCTCGCGACTTTGAGCAGGATCGCGAATTCGACCTTTTGCCGGAGGCTGGCGCGGCCGGCGGTGCAATTCATCAGTACCGCTCCCTCGACCCGCTCGGGATATGTCGCGGCGAAGGTCGCGCCGATCATGCCGCCCCACGAGTTGCCGACGAAGTGCGCCCGGTCGAGGCCGAGGCCGTCGAGGATGTCGGCCACACAGCGGGCGCAGTCATCGAAGTTGAAGTAGTCCGTCAACGGCTGACTACCACCCTGACCGGGCGGGTCGACGAGCACGACCTGATGGTTCGCGATCAGACCGGCGGCCACGCCGTGCCACATGTCGCCCGTCATCAGCAGGCTGGGCCACAAAACGATCGGCGAGCCAGATCCGCCGACCTGCAGCCGAATTCGGCCGAGGACGGTGTCGACGGTGTGTTCGCTGAGCTGCTCGCCGATGCTCGTCATTGCCATCACCATACTCAGCCGCAAGATCTGCGTTAAGGCGTTCCTCAGTGAGATCTCAGTTAATATCTAGCTGCCTGTGAAGGCCGACGCGCCTAGGAGACGCCATGCAGATCACCGCCAGCCCTTGGATCGCAGCAGGATTCGCCGCCTCCGTGGCTGGCGCCGGCGCGATCGCCGCGCCGGTCATCGCACCCGCGACCAGCCTCCCCGCCGTAGCGAGCCACGCTGTTCGACTGGTCTCCGGTGACGTCACCTGGGATGAGGTGCTGCACAGCGCGCTGACCAATTCGACTGGCATCTACGACCACTTCGCCCCCGATACCTTCGCCGACGTCCAGCAGTTCCTCGCCAACGTCCCGGCGTACTTCGACGGCACCCGGAACTTCGAGACCGACCTGGGTCTGGCGTACACGGCGGCCACGAACCCGTTCGATCCCGGCCGATCCCGAGCCGTACGTCTACACCTCGGTCGATCCCGCGCATAGCACCATCGGCATCGACACGTTTCTGGGGACCCTCCCCAGCATTCCCCTGCCGGGCAAAGACGGCCTGATCGACGTCTTGACCAATGGGCTCGACGTCAATATCGGGCTTTGCCCCTCTGCACGGGTCAACATTCCGATCTTGCCGCTGCTGGTCGGCGACGACGAGGCCGCGCAGATCGCACCGTACCTGGAGTTCTCGGGATCACCGCTCAGCGGAATCCTGTGGGGCAGCTTCGGCACCACGGTGAGTCCTCTGCTGCAACTCCACGACGACTTCGCTTCTATCGCAAGCTCACTCAGTGGATCCACGCCCGACTACGCGGCCGCGTTAAAAGATTTAGCTCGACATACCGGCCAACGTCACCAACGCCTTCCTCAACGGCTACGGCGACATCAACCTCGATACCTTGACGACGGACTTCGGCATCAGCGCGCCCTCGGGACTGGATGTCACCGCGATCCAACTCGACCTCGGCGGATTGCTCAGCCCGGGGGATCCCTCATCGACGGCATCGGCATCACCGACACGTTGGGTAGTTGCAGCATCGTATGCGCGACGCTCGACGTTCCGTCGTCCGCCGTCGGACCCATCGCGTCGTTGTTCGAGCAAGACCAGGCGATCGCCGAAGCGATCGGCTGGGACGGCGTTGGTCAGCCGCTCGCCCACTTGTTCACCGACCTGACGACGTTGTTCAACTAGCTGCAGGCAGCGAGCACCAGTTCGCGCACCCGCGCGGCGTCGGCCTGGCCCTTGGTCGCCTTCATCACAGCGCCCACGATTGCTCCGGCCGCTTGCACCTTGCCGCCGCGAATCTTCTCGGCCACATCCGGATTGGCAGCCAGCGCCTCGTCCACCGCGGCCTGGATCAGCGAGTCGTCGCGGACCACGGCCAACCCGCGGGCCGTCATGACGTGTTCGGGTTCGCCCTCACCGGCCAGCACGCCCTCGACGACCTGGCGCGCGAGCTTGGTGGTCAGCTTGCCGTCGTCGACCAGCCCCACGACCGCGGCGACTTGCGCTGGGCTGATGGGCAATTCGTCGAGTTCGACGCCGGCTTCGTTGGCCTTCTGCACCAGGAAGTTGCCCCACCACGCGCGCGCAGACTCGCTCGACGCACCCTGGTCGACGGTCGCGATGACCAATTCGACGGCGCCGGCGTTGACCAGGTCGCGCATCACCTCGTCGGAGATACCCCAGTCCTGCTGAATCCGCTTGCGGCGCAGCCACGGTAGTTCGGGGATGGTTCCGCGCAGCCGCTCGACGAGTTCGGTGCTGGGCGCGACCGGTTCGAGATCGGGCTCGGGAAAGTAGCGGTAATCCTCGGCGGTCTCCTTGGTGCGGCCTGGGCTGGTGAAGCCATCCTCGTGAAAGTGCCTGGTCTCCTGGATCACTCGGCCACCCGACTCCAGAACCGCGCCCTGGCGCCGCATCTCGTAGCGGACGGCGATCTCGACACTCTTGAGCGAGTTGACGTTCTTGGTCTCGCTGCGGATGCCGAACTCGGTGGCGCCGCTGGGCTTCAGCGACACGTTGGAATCGCATCGCATCGATCCCTGGTCCATCCGAACGTCGGAAACATCCAATGCGCGCAACAGGTTTCGCAGAGCAGTGACGTAAGCGCGGGCGATTTCGGGTGCGCGTTCGCCGGTGCCCTCGATGGGTCTGGTGACGATCTCGACGAGCGGAACCCCTGCGCGATTGAAGTCGGCCAGTGAGGTTGTCGCGCCGGCGATTCGGCCGGTGTCGCTGCCCAGGTGGGTGAGCTTGCCGGTGTCCTCTTCCATGTGCGCGCGCTCGATGTCGATCCGCCAGGTGCTGCCGTCGTCGAGCGGCACGTCGAGGTAACCGTTCACGGCGATCGGCTCGTCGTATTGCGAGATCTGGTAGTTCTTGGGCTGGTCGGGGTAGAAGTAGTTCTTCCGGGCGAACCGGCCCCACGGCGCGATGTCGCAGTTCAGCGCAAGCCCGATTCGGATCGCCGACTCGACCGCCGCCTCGTTGAGGACGGGCAACGAACCGGGCAGGCCGAGGCATACCGGACAGACGTGGGTGTTCGGCTCGGCACCGAACTCGTTGGCGCAGCCGCAGAACATCTTGGTGGCGGTGGACAGCTCGACGTGCACTTCCATGCCGAGCACCGGGTCATAGCGCGCGATCACGTCCTCGTAGTCGAGCAGCTCCCCGCTCGCCATCGCCGCTGAAGTCATGCCGATGATCCTAATTGGCCGCCGCGGGAGCCGTCCCATCGCCGTTCAGCAGAGCGTGATCGAACATCCCGCGTGTCGTGATGGCCTCGTCGCGGATATCCCGAAAGTTGGCGACGATACGCTCCGCGAGCCGTCGCACCTTGGTGTTGCTCGCTTGAGACCGCCATCTGAGGAGGTCGAATGCGGAGTCCTCGTCGAGGCCGTACACCAACATCAGCATGCCTTTGGCCTGCTCGATGACAGCGCGGCTTTCGGTGATCTCCGCGACCCGTGCGGTGATGATCTCCTCTCGGGCCCGATCGTTGGTTGGCGTGATGTCCACGTAGTAGCCGTGCATACCGATCACCGCACCGTCGTCGCCGGTGAGGCGATCACCCACCACCACGACCTGTCTGACCTCATCTCTGGTGTCGATGATGCGGTGCCGGGTGCTGAACGCACAGCGGCTCTGCAGCATCGCGTCGATGGTTCTCGCGACCTCACCTCGATCTTCGGGATGCTGGTGCGCCAACACCAATTCGGTGGTCGGCGCCACCGTGCCCGGCTCGTAGCCGTGCATGCGTTGCACCTCGTCCGACCACTCCCAGCGGTGGTCGCCGAAATAGAACCGGAACCAGCCGACGCGTTGCGGCGCGCCCGCGAGCGCTTCACGCACCTCGACGCAGTCGTCGGACTCGGGCGCCGTCACGGCAGACCGCCCACAGTGCCGTTGAACTTGCGCGATGACGCATATGCCATGGCCCGCACGTCCGCCGCCGCGGTGCACAGCAAGTGAGCCCGGTTGCGTTGGTCTTGAGCCCATCGACGGGTCGCGGCCACTTCGGATCTGGTGATGTTTCGGGTGGGCGGTCGCGGCGACAGGCCATCCGGCCCCGCCCCCGCGGCGACCCGCTTGGCGCTCCGTCCGCGATGAGCCTTCTGTCGGCATGCACCTGAGCAGTAGATCGCGTCGGACCGGCCGGCGAACCGCGCGCTGCACTCGCCGCAGATCAGCATTCCTCTCACCCGGCAAACGTTACAGCTATCCGTTACGTGACGGATAGCTGTAACACCCAACCGGCGGCGCTTCTCAGCCGAAAAACGCGGCGGCGTCGTCGTAGCGGCTCTGTGGCACGAGCTTCAATTGGCGTACCGCGTCGGCCAGTGGCACCCTGCCGATGTCCTGGCCACGCAGCGATACCATCTGCCCGTACTCCCCGGCGTGGGCGGCGTCGGCGGCGTTGACGCCGAACCGGGTGGCGAGAACGCGGTCGTAGGCGGTTGGGATGCCGCCGCGTTGGACGTGGCCGAGCACCGTCACCCGGACGTCTTTGTTGATCCGCTTCTCCACCTCGACGGCCAGCTGCGCCGCGACACCGGTGAATCGCTCGTGGCCGAATTCATCGGTGCCACCCTCGGCCAGCTTCATCGATCCCGCGGCGGGCTTGGCGCCCTCGGCGACAACGCAGATGAAGTGGGAGTCGCCGCGCTGGAAGCGGCGCTTGACCAGACGGCACACCTCGTCGATGTCGAAGGGCTGCTCGGGGATCAGGGTCATGTGCGCGCCGGACGCCAGCCCGGAGTTGAGCGCGATCCAGCCGGCGTGCCGGCCCATCACCTCGACCAGCATGACCCGCTGGTGCGACTCGGCCGTGCTGTGCAGCCGGTCGATCGCGTCGGTGGCCACCATCAACGCGGTGTCATGGCCGAAAGTCACATCGGTGCAATCGATGTCGTTGTCGATGGTCTTGGGGACTCCGACGACGGGCACATTCTCTTCGGACAGCCAATGGGCGGCGGTCAACGTGCCTTCGCCCCCGATCGGGATGAGCACGTCGATGCCGTTGTCGTCCAGCGTCTGCCTGACCTGGTGGAGGCCGGCCCGCAACTTGTCCGGATTGACCCGCGCGGTGCCGAGCATCGTTCCGCCCTTGGCCAGCAGGCGGTCGTTGCGGTCGTCGTTGGCCAACTGAATGCGCCGGTTCTCCAGCAGCCCGCGCCAGCCGTCCTGAAACCCGACCACCGACGACCCGTACCGGGAGTCGCAGGTACGCACTACCGCCCGAATGACAGCGTTCAGCCCAGGACAGTCACCACCACCGGTGAGAATTCCGATCCGCATTCACTCATCTTGCCCCGCCGTCGCCGACGGAGCAGTGCTTCTCAGATCGCCGAGGGCAGCGCTCCGCGGGCGGCCTCGTAGGCGGCACCCACGCGGTAGATCCGGTCGTCGGCCAGCGCCGGCGCCATGATCTGCAGGCCGACCGGCAGATTGTCGTCGTCGGACAGCCCGGAGGGCACCGACATTCCGCAGTGCCCGGCCAGATTGAGCGGCAGCGTGCACAGGTCGAAGAGGTACATCGCCAGCGGATCGTCGACCTTCTCCCCCAACCGGAACGCCGTCGTCGGGGTCGTCGGCGACACCAGCACGTCGACTGACTGGTAGGCGGTGTCGAGGTCGCGCGCGATCAGCGTGCGCACCTTCTGCGCCTGGTTGTAGTAGGCGTCGTAGTAGCCCGCCGACAGCGCGTAAGTCCCAATCATGATGCGCCGCTTGACTTCCGGGCCGAAACCGGCGGCCCGGGTCAATGCCATCACTTCCTCGGCGCTGTGTGTGCCGTCGTCGCCGACCCGCAGCCCGTAGCGCATCCCGTCGAAGCGCGCCAGGTTGCTCGACACCTCCGACGGCAGGATCAGGTAGTAGGCGGCCAGTGCGTGATCGAAGTGCGGGCAGTCGACCTCGGAGACGTCGGCACCGAGCGCGGTGAGCTTTTCGACGGCTTTGTTGAACGACGCCAACACGCCGGGCTGGTATCCCTCGCCGCGCAACTGCTTGACCACGCCGACCCGCACACCGCTGAGATCGCCTGCGGCCCCGGCCTTTGCGGCCGCGACGACATCAGGCACCGCGGCGTCGATGGAGGTGGAGTCGCGCGGGTCATGCCCGGCGATCACCTGGTGCAGTAGCGCGGTGTCCAGCACCGTGCGGGCGCAGGGTCCGCCTTGGTCGAGCGAGGACGCGCACGCGACCAGCCCGTAGCGCGACACCGTGCCGTAGGTGGGTTTGACTCCGACGGTCGCGGTCAGCGCGGCCGGCTGGCGGATCGACCCGCCGGTGTCGGTGCCGATGGCCAAGGGCGCCTGGAACGCGGCGAGCGCGGCGGCGCTGCCGCCGCCGGATCCGCCGGGCACCCGCTCGGTGTTCCACGGGTTGCGGGTCGGGCCGTACGCCGAGTTTTCGGTCGACGAGCCCATCGCGAACTCGTCCATGTTGGTCTTGCCCAGGATCGGGATGCCGGCCGCGCGCAACCGCGCGGTGACGGTTGCGTCGTAGGGTGAGCGCCAGCCCTCCAGGATCTTCGACCCGCAGGTGGTCGGCATGTCGACGCTGGTGAAGACGTCTTTGAGGGCCAGTGGGACGCCCGCCAGCGCCGAGGCCGGCTGGTCACCGGCGGCCAACGACGTGTCGACAGCGGCCGCGGCCTTTAGCGCCGCATCGGCCGCGACGTGCAGGAATGCCGCGTATCGCTCATCGGTGGCCGCGATCTGGTCCAGGAACGCCTGCGTGACCTCGGTCGACGACAGTTCCTTGGCCGCGATGCTCTCGGCCAGGGTGGCGGCGTCCTGCCGGATGATGTCGGTCATTCCACTTCCCCGAGGATCTGTGGGACCGCGAACCGGCCGTCGAGCGCGACGGGGGCTTCGGCCAACGCCTCCTGTTGGGTCAGGCAGGGCGCGACCTGGTCCGGGCGGGTGACGTTGACCGCCTTGAGCGGGTTGTCGGTCGGCTCGACACCGGTGACGTCGACGGACTGGATCTGGCCGACGTGAGTCAGGATGGCGTCGAGTTGACCTGCGTAGTTGTCCAGCTCATCGTCGGTCAGCGCCAGTCGGGCCAACCGGGCGAGATGGGCCACCTCATCGCGCGAGATCTGGGACACGACTGCAAAGCCTAGCGAGCGCGTGACCGACATGGCGCCGGGCATCCGCCGACATGCCGACCGCGCGTCGCTGTGAAACAGTGTCCGCGTGTCGTCGTATCTGCTCCGCGTCCAGTTGGCCGACCGACCAGGCAGCCTCGGCTCGCTGGCCGTGGCACTGGGAACGGTGGGCGCCGACATCCTCTCGCTGGACGTCGTTGAGCGCGGACCCGATTACGCCATCGACGATCTGGTGGTCGAACTGCCACCGGGCGGCATGCCCGACACCCTCATCACGGCGGCCGAAGCGCTGCAGGGTGTGCGGGTGGACAGCCTGCGGCCGCACACCGGGTTGCTGGACGCGCACCGCGAACTGGCGCTGATCGATCACGTCGCCGCCGCGGGAAATACCGCCGCCAAATTGAAGGTGTTGGTGAGCGAGGCGCCTCAGGTGCTTCGGGTGAGTTGGTGTTCGGTGTTCCGCAAGTCCAGCGACGAATTCGCCCGCATCGCAGGCAGTCCCGGTGCGCCGGAGACCATTCTGAGCGACGTGCCGTGGATGCCGATCGACCACGCCGTCGCGCTGGACGCGACCGAGGACTGGGTTCCGCAGGTCTGGCGCGACCTGGACACCACGCTGATCGCCGCCCCGCTGGGTTCTGACGACACAGCGGTGATGCTCGGTCGGCCCGGCGGCCCGGCCTTCCGGCCCTCGGAGGTTGCGCGACTCGGCTACCTGGCCGGGATCGTCGGGACCCTGCTGCACTGAGTGCCGTTGTTACCCTTCAGATCTCGTCAGTTGCGCTTCAGCCCGTTCGTGCGCGGCGAGGGCCGCGGGTGACTGCTTCAGGTAGTCGACCGCGAGCTGTGTGGACACCTCCGCGCTGGGGTGATACCCCGGCCGAATGAAGCGACTCGGCACTGTCACCGCGACCAGCCACGGCCCCGGCACCCGGTATTGCCTGGCCGCCCGGAACCAGTCTCGCCAGCGTGGCTTGGCACTGACGGTCGGGTCGTTCGCCATCAGAAACCGCACTCCCGCAATCCACCAGTATGCGAACGTCGGCGCCGTTGACAGCATCGTCACCGCTCTCAGCAGGTAGTTGCCACACACGTCCTGGTAGACGTCGAACACCAACGAGCGATGCTCAATCTCTTCGGCCCCGTGCCAGCGCAGCAGATCGAGCATGGTCTCGTCGGCGCCCGCGTAGTCGAGACCCCGGTTCTGGATGAACCATTCACCCAACGCGGCGTTAAAGGGTTCCAATGCCGCGACTACCGCGAGGCGCCGGTAGAGCGACACTCGTTGCAGCGGGCGTGGCCACCGCGGGTGCTGTTTGCCCAGCTTGGACAGCCAGTTCTGCAGCCTGTCGGTGTATGGCGTGGTGTCGATGCCCTGCGAGGCCAGATGCTGAAGGACCATCTGATGCGCCCACGAATGCCAAGACTCCTGATGGACGAACGGCTTGATGGCCGCTCGCACCTCGGCATCTGCGACCAGTGGTTCCGCTTCGGTGAGAGCCTGGATGAACCAACGTTCGCTGACCGGCAGCAGCAAATGGAACACGTTCAGCAGGTGGGTGGCGAATGGGTCGCCCGGTATCCAGTGCAGTGGAGTGTTCGACCAGTCGAAGCGCGCCTTTCGGCGCTGCGTCGGATATCCGTCGTGGTGGACTTCGAGACCAGCCATCCGCTCTCCCCAGCAAGCAATTGTCCGAGCCCTGCCCCCGTCACTGCTCCTTTGCGAGTTGATTCTAAACGGACTCGCGGGATTCGCCATCTGCAAGAAGTTTTCGGAACCCGTCCTCGTCGAGAATGGGCACGCCGAGTTCGACGGCCTTGTCGTACTTCGACCCCGGCGAGTCGCCCGCGACGACGTAATCGGTCTTCTTCGACACTGAGCCGGCGGCTTTTCCGCCGCGCGTCAGGATCGCCTCCTTGGCATCGTCGCGGGAGAAATTGGGCAGCGACCCGGTGACGACGATGGTCAGGCCCTCGAGCGTGCGCGGCACGCTGGCGTCGCGTTCGTCGGCCATCCGCACGCCGGCCGACCGCCACTTGTCCACGATCTGGCAGTGCCAGTCGACGGTGAACCACTCCGTCACCGCGTCGGCGATGGTCGGGCCCACACCCTCAACAGCGGCGAGCTGTTCCGTTGATGCCGACGTGATCGCCCCCAGGCTGCCGAACTCGGTGGCCAAAGCCCTTGCGGCCGTTGGCCCGACGTGCCGGATCGACAACGCCACCAGCACCCGCCACAGCGGCTGCTGCTTGGCCTTGTCCAGGTTGGCCAGCAGGCGCTTGCCGTTCGCCGACAGCGTCCCCGCCTTGGTCGTGAACAGCTCGGTCCGCAACAGCTGTTCTTCGCTGAGGCCGAAGAGATCGCCCTCGTCGTCGATCACCTCAGCTTTGAGCAGCGCGGTCGCCGCCTCGTAACCGAGCCCCTCGATGTCGAATGCCCCGCGACCGGCGACGTGGAAGACCCGCTCACGCAGCTGCGCGGGACAGGACCGCGAGTTCGGGCAGCGGATGTCGGCGTCGCCTTCCTTCGCTGGCGCCAGCGTTGTGCCGCATTCGGGACACGTTGTGGGCATGACGAATTCGCGCTCGGAGCCGTCCCGCAGATCGACGACGGGGCCAAGCACTTCGGGGATCACGTCGCCGGCCTTGCGGATCACCACGGTGTCGCCGATCAGCACGCCCTTGCGCTTGACCTCGGCGGCGTTGTGCAACGTGGCGAGCCCGACCGTCGACCCGGAAACGGTCACCGGAGTCATGAACGCGAACGGCGTCACCCGGCCGGTGCGGCCGACGTTGACGCGGATGTCGAGCAGTTCGGTCTGCACTTCCTGCGGCGGATACTTGTAGGCGATCGCCCATCGCGGCGCCCGCGAGGTCGAACCGAGCCTGCGCTGCAGCGTGACATCGTCGACTTTGACCACCACACCGTCGATTTCGTGGTCGACATCGTGGCGGTGCTCGCCCCAGTACGCGATGCGCTCCAGCGCGCCCGCCGCGTTCTGCACCCGGGTGGTGTGGTCGGAGACCGGCAACCCCCAGGCGGCCAATGCCAGATACGCGTCGTGCAGATTCTCGGGTCGATAGCCCTCCACCTGCCCCAGCCCGTGACAGATCATCCGCAGTTTGCGGCGCGCGGTGACGGACGGATCCTTCTGCCGCAACGACCCGGCCGCGCTGTTGCGAGGGTTGGCGAAGGGAGCCTTGCCGTCGTCGACGAGCGCGGCGTTGAGTGTTTCGAAATCGTCGAGCCGAAAGAAGACCTCGCCGCGCACCTCGAGGACGGCAGGCACCGGATAGTCGTCGCTGGGCGTAAGTCGTTCGGGGACATCGTCAATCGTGCGCGCGTTCAGCGTCACGTCCTCGCCGGTGCGCCCGTCGCCACGGGTCGCGGCCCGGACGAGGCGGCCGTCACGATAGACCAACGCCAACGCCACGCCGTCGATCTTGAGCTCGCAGAGGAACGGAACGTCGGCACCGACTTCGGCGTGGATGCGGCCCGCCCAGAGATCGAACTCCTCAGCGCTGAACACGTTGTCGAGCGACAGCATCCGCTCGAGATGGTCGGCGGAGGTGAAATCCGTGGCGAAGCCCGCGCCGCCGACGAGCTGGGTCGGCGAATCCGGCGTGCGCAGCTCGGGGTGTTCGTCTTCGAGCGCGGCGAGTGTGCGCAGCAGCACGTCGAAGTCCGCGTCGGAGATGATCGGCGCGTCACGCACGTAGTAGCGAAACTGGTGTTCGCGCACCTCGTCGGCCAGTTCGCTCCAGGTGCGACGGACCTCTGGCGAAACCGGATCAGCCTCGGGTGAACTCACCTTGGCAGGCTATCGGAGCGCGCCGACAGCCCCCCGCGGCTAGTCGCGATACAGGTTGGGGAAGTCCGCCTTGAGCGCGCCGATCTTGGGCAGGTCGTTCTGCACGATGTACGGGTTGTTCGGGTGCAGGGCGAGGTAGTCCTGGTGATAGGCCTCGGCGGGGAAGAACTGGGCACCCGGCGTCACGGTCGTGACGATCGGCGCGGGGAACGTGCCCGCCGCATTCAATTGGGCGATGTAGGCGTTCGCGATCTTCTGCTGGCTGTCGTTCTGCGTGAAGATCACCGAGCGGTACGAAGAGCCCACGTCGGGACCCTGGTAGTTGAGTTCGGTCGGATCTTGCACGACGCCGAAAAACACCCGCAGCAGCTGGCCGTAGGTGATCTGAGTCGGGTCGTAGGTGATGCGAACGGACTCGGCGTGCCCGGTGGTCTCGCTGCTGACGGTCTCGTAGTTGGCTGTCGCCGCGTCTCCTCCGGCGTATCCGGATGTGGCTGATGACACACCCTTGACGTGCTGGAACACGCCTTGCACGCCCCAGAAGCAACCGCCGGCCAGCACCGCTGTCTCGGACTTCGAGCCGCCGGCCGTCGGCTCGTCGACGGTCGGTGTCGGAAGCGCGCTCGCCGTCGTCCCTCGGGCGGTCGGCATCGCTGGACTCTGGACCAGGAACGCGGCCGCGGCAAAGCCGACGACCGCGAGCCAACCTCCCAGCACCACTCGCTGACGCGGAGTTCCGTGTGTGTTCATCTGATCGTCCTCTCCCCCAGAAACCGCCAGGGTATAGCAGTTCGGTGAACGGCGCCGTGACCGTTGTTTCCACCCCGGGGGTCAGAGCAGCGAGAAGAATTCTCGGGACGGATCATCCGGCCCGGGGCGGCCCCGCGGGGTGTCCCGGGTCATCGGATGACTGATGTCGACGGTGGACGGATCGTGCACGTGCGCCCAATCGGTAACGATGGCGCGGGTGGTGAATTTCCATGTGCCGTCGCGTTTTTCATATTTGTCGAGGTAGCGCCCGCCCACCACGACCTCGGTCTCACCGTCTTTCGCGGCGAAGGAGTGCGTTGCGATGCTGTAGATCTCGCCCTCCGCGACGTTGCCGTCGATGGCGAAGTTCGTGGTGGTGATGTGGTGCTGCATCGACCGGATGTAGGGCCGGGTTTCGGCGAGCGTACGCAGAAATGTGTCGACCGAGCCCGACGAGAAGGATCCGTGGCTGTCGTCGGCGTCGTCGTGATAGAGGTCGCGCAGGCTCTCGAGGTCGCCGCGATCGACCGCGCGGCAGTAGCCGTGCACGAGTTTGCGCAGCGCGTATTCGTCGAGCATCTCTTGGACGTCGGGTGAAGACATCGTGCAACGCTAACCGCGAAACGCATGGCCCTACCGGCAACCCTCAATCCTCGACGTAGGCGCGCAGTCGATCGATCGCGGTGTCCCAGCGCCGCGACAGCTGGGCAAGATAGTCGCCGGCGTCGATGAGCGGCTCCGTACGCAGCGTCCAGATGCGTTCGCGCCCCCGCCGGCTGCTGACGACCAAACCTGCCGTCTCCAACAACTCGAGATGCTTGGTGGCCGCCTGGCGGGTCACCGAAACAGCCTGCGTGACTTGAGAAGTCGAACTCGGTCCGCTATCGCACAGCCGCGCGACGATGCGCAGCCGGTTGCGATCCCCAAGCGCGCTGAACAGCGGGCTCATTGGCGCCGCCGCGACCATCGACGTCACAACCGCTGCTCCAGGGACAGGTATATGCGCACCAACTGTGTCTGCTTGGCCCAGCCGCCGCTGTTGGCCTCGAACGCATCCTTCCGCCGTGCGTCGGGAATGGCGTCGAACCCGGACTCGACGATCTGCAGCAGGACGCCGTCGTCTGTTTCCGACAGGATGAATTCGACGAGCGTGGTGGGTTCGGCGGCGTAGTCGACGTGGGAGTCAACGGCGAAGGGGTGCCAGCGGTAGGCGAATCGCCGCTGCGGTTCCACCGCGACGATCTGCCAGGTGGCAGTGGCGCCGATGTGCGGGCGCTGCATTTCGGCCACCTCGTCGTCGACGGTGGTTCCGGTGATCGTCGCGGTCACCGACCTGCCGGCCACGAAGGGTCCGTCGATGCTGACGCCGAACCAGCGGCCGAACTCCTGAGAATCACTGATAGCCCGCCACACCCGTTCCAACGGCGCCCGCAACACAACCTGCTTCTCGATCTTGGTATCCATACGCAACCTCCTGGTTGCCTATAGCCAAGCATGAGACACCGATAAATAGCAACCATTTGGTTGCCTTTTAAACGGCGTCCGGGTCCTCGGCGAAGATCTCGGCGACCTGGCGGGCCAGCCCGATGGCGGCACGGGCCCACTCCGGGGTCGCGGCCGCCAACCCGCACGCGGGGGTGACACCGACGCGATCGCGCAGCACGGAGCGCGCGAAGCCGATCCGGTCGGTCACGGCGACAACGTTTTTCGCGACCTCTTCCACTGCGGGACTGCGGGCCGGGGCGCTGGAGGGCACCACGCCCAGCATGACGACCCGCCCCGATTCCACGAACTCCGCTACGGCGTCCAAATCGGCCGCGTGCAACGTACCGGCATCCACCGAAATAGCGTCAATACTGCTGTTCTGCAACACTTTCCACGGCATCGACGAAGCACAGCTGTGCACGGACACCTCGGCACCCGCGGCGGAGGCACACCTGTCGAGCATGGTGGTGGCCAGCGTCTCCTCGATAGCGGTGACCGGGCTCAGCGTGGTGACGCCGGTCAAGTGGCCGGCGATCGCGGCGGGTAGCGCCGGCTCGTCGAACTGCACGACCACCGGCGTATCGAGTCGACGGGACACCGATGCCCGGTGGATGGCGACCCCCTCGGCCAGCGAGGCCGCGATGTCGTGGAAGGCACCCGGGTCGGTGATCGCGCGGTGCCCGTTGGACAGTTCCAACTCGGCCGCCAGCGTGATCGGACCGGGCGCCTGAACCTTGACCGGCCGGCCACTGCCGCGCAGACCCGCGACCTCCCACGCTTCCTCGAGCGCGTCGACGTCCTCGCCCAGCAGGCTGATCGCTCGTCGTGTCACCGCGCCCGGCCGGGCCCCAATCCGATAGCCCCGCGGGACGGTGTCGAGGGCGATGTCGACGAGCAGGCCGGCGGCCCGTCCGATGATGTCGGCGCCCACCCCCCTGGCCGGCAACTCGACCAAGTGGGCCATCGCCGAACCCAATTCGCCGACCACCACCTCGGCGGCCGATCGCGCTGTCGTGCCGGGCCACGAGCCGACGCCGGTCGAGGTTGCGAAAACATTCACCGGAGAACCGTATTCGATTGCTGCGATTACGCTCTGGTCAGGATGACGATGCGACGGGTTCTGCTGTGTGCCGCGGCTCTACTGGCGGCGGCGTGCACGCGCGTGGTCAGTGGAACTCCGGCGTCCGAATTCGGTGTCGCCCCCGGCGGTTTTGACGTTCAACGGCTGCTGCTCGATCAGTCCCGGATGCAGGCGATCACCGGTGGCGGTGAGCATCTGACGATCATTCCGTCGATGGACGCCACGTCGCCGGTGGACATCGACACCCTCGCCAAGACCGCGCCACCGCAGTGCCGCTTCGTCTACTCGGACACCGCGACGTTCGGACCCGACATCGAAACGTTCCACAAGATCACCTATCAAGATCCGCCGCACGGCGGGATCATCTCCGAAGGAGCTGCGGCGTACCACGACGGCGAGACCGCGCGGCGCGCGTTCGGGGCTTTGGTGGCGACGGTCCGCAATTGTGCGGACAGCGGTTCCGGGACGGGATTGGTCGGCACCTGGAACGCCGACGACCGGTCGTTGCAGACGCGGCCCGGCGACTGCGGGCGCGACTACCTGCTCAAGACGGTGGTGCTCATCGAGGTCACGTTCTGCGGGTTTCCGGATTCGGTGTCCACAATCGTGATCTCGAACCTCGCCGCAAACGTCCCGGGCTAGGCCGCCGCGGCGATGGTGGCGCTGCCGAGCACTTCGTCGCCGAGCGTGTCGCGGCGGTAGAGCACCAGGGTCTGGCCCGGCGCGACGCCGCGCAGCGGGGTGCGCAGCCGGACCACCAGCTCGTCGCCGGTCAGTTGCGCCTCGGCGTCGACGGTTTCGCCGTGGGCGCGCACCTGCACCGCGCAGTCGAGCGGCCCGCTCGGTGTGGTGCCCGCCGTGAACACCGGCCGGTGGCCGGTCAGCCGCCACACCTCGAGGTCGGCGACCGAACCGACGTGGACGGTGCCGCTGTCGGCGTCGATGGCGGTGACGTAACGCGGCCGGCCGTCCGGTCCGGGGCCGGCAATGCCCAGGCCCTTGCGCTGGCCGATGGTGAAGCCGTGCACACCCTCGTGGGTGGCCAGCACCGTGCCGCCCTGATCGACCACCGAACCCCGGCGCACCCCGATCCGCGCGCCCAGGAAGGCGCGGGTGTCGCCGGACGGGATGAAGCAGATGTCGTGGCTGTCCGGCTTTTCGGCGACCGACAGGCCGCGACGGGCCGCCTCGGCGCGGATCTCGGACTTGGGGGTGTCCCCGATTGGAAACGCTGCGTGGCGCAGTTGGTCGGCGGTCAGCACCGCGAGCACGTAGGACTGGTCCTTGTCGGCGTCGACGGCACGGCGCAGCCGCCCGTCGGACAGCCGCGCGTAGTGACCGGTCGCGACCGCGTCGAAACCGAGCGCCAGCGCGCGAGCGGCCAACGCGGAGAACTTGATTCGCTCGTTGCAGCGCACGCACGGGTTCGGGGTTTCGCCCCGTGCGTAGGACGACACGAAGTCGTCGATCACATCTTCTTTGAATCTGTCCGCGAAATCCCAGACGTAGAAAGGAATTCCGAGTACATCGGCGACTCGCCGCGCATCGCCGGCGTCTTCCTTGGAGCAGCAGCCGCGCGAGCCGGTGCGCAACGTGCCCGGGGCCTGCGACAGGGCCAAGTGCACGCCGACCACGTCGTGGCCCGCGTCGACCATTCGGGCGGCGGCGACCGACGAGTCGACGCCACCGCTCATCGCGGCGAGCACCCTCATCGTGCCGCTCCTGCCGTGGCGAGTGCGGCCTGTCGGGCACGAGCCACCGCGCCGGGAATCACCTCGAGCGCCGCGTCGACATCTGACTCGACGCTGGTGTGCCCCAACGAGAGTCGCAGCGATCCGCGGGCGCTGGGCGCATCGGCGCCCATCGCGATCAGCACGTGCGACGGCTGGGCAACACCGGCGGTACACGCCGATCCGGTCGAGCACTCGATTCCGTTGGCGTCCAACAACATCAGCAGGGCGTCGCCTTCGCAGCCGTCGAAGGTGAAGTGCGCGTTGCCGGGCAGCCGGCGGGCGCCGGTGGCACCGTTGAGCCGAGTGTCCTCGATCGCGGCCAGCACTCCCTCGATGAGCCGGTCGCGCAGCAGCCGGATCCGCGCGCTATTGGCCTCGAGTTCGTCGACGGCGACCTCTATCGCGGCCGCCATGCCGACTGCTGCAGCGACATCTGGTGTGCCGGAACGAATGTCACGCTCCTGGCCGCCGCCGTGCGAGATAGGCGTGCAGGTGACGTCACGGCGAAGCAGCAACGCACCCGCGCCGACCGGGCCGCCGAACTTGTGCGCGGCCACGCTCATCGCGGACAGCTGACTGGCACCGAAGTCGACCGGCAGCTGTCCCACCGCCTGGACGGCGTCGCTGTGCATCGGAACGTCGAATTCGGCTGCGACGGCGGCGAGTTCGTCAATCGGCATGATCGTCCCGACCTCGTTGTTGGCCCACATGACCGTTACCAGCGCGACATCGTCGTAACGTTCCAGCGCGTCGCGCAACGAGGCGGCGGAAACCGACCCGTCCGCGTTCGTCGGCAGCCAGGTGATATCGGCACCTTCGTGCTCGGCGAGCCAGGTCACCGCGTCCAGCACGGCGTGGTGCTCGACCTCGGTGGTGATGATGCGGCGGTGGCGCGACTCGGCGTCGCGGCGGGCCCAGTAGATGCCCTTGACGGCGAGGTTGTCGCTTTCGGTGCCGCCGGCGGTGAAGATGACCTCGGACGGGCGGGCGCCGAGCTTGGCCGCGATCAGTTCGCGCGCTTCTTCCATGCGACGGCGGGCCACGCGGCCGGTGGCGTGCAGCGACGAGGCGTTACCGACGGTGCTCAGGACAGCGGTAATCGCCTCGACGGCAGCGGGGTGCATCGGAGAGGTGGCAGCGTGATCCAGGTAGACCATGACCTGCCCAGGATACCGACGGCTCCGGAGTGGTCAGGACGCGAGGACAGACGGCCGCTGGCCGTGATCCGGGCGCGGCGTCGATGTCATGCGGATCGCCGCCTGGCAGCGGCGGGCCAGCTCGCGACGGTCCTCCCCCGGCAACTGCAGCGATTCGACGTAGATCTTGGCCACCGTGCGGCGGGCGACCATCAGCCGCCGGATCGACGCCAGCAGGGTGTCGTCGCCGATATAGGCCGGAACGGTCGAGACGCTGCCGTCCCGGTGCTGGTAGCGCAGGCGCAGTGGCTGAACAGGCCGGCCGGTGTCGACGGCGGCCTGGAACATGGCCGGGTAGAACGGCCCCGACCCCTGGTGGCTGTGTCCCGAGAGGCCGCACCAGGTGGTGCCCTCCGGGAACGCCACCACGGTGTGGCCGGCGTACAGGCGCGCGGCGACGGTGGCCACCACCTCGGGCAGCTGACGCAGTTTGGCGCGTTCGATCGGGATGACCTCGACGATGCGGGCCATCATCTTCACCGCGCCGGTGGCCGCGACGTCGGCGCGGGCCACGAACGACAGCGGTGCGGCCTTCCACCGGCTCGACGGCAGCGTCGCCCCGATGGTCAGGATGTCCAGCCAGGACATGTGGTCACTGACCACCAGAACGCCCGGCAGGTTGCGGATCGGGCCGCCGGAAACGTCGACCCTGACACCGAGGCACCACAGCAGCAGCCGGCAATAGATTTTCCGCGACTTCGACCAGCCCGGAATCACGCCCGCCAGCAGCGGCAGCGCGGGTGTCAGCAGAGCCAGCAGCGTGAGTCGCCGGGCGACGCGCAGGGCCACGATCACCCGTCGAGTCGCGTCGTAGCCTCCAGCGCGGATGCAAGCGGTGTCACAGGTCGCCCGTGGGAGCCAGGCGTGGTCGTGCATCGCTGGAGCGCTCATCAGGCCACCCGGCTCGCTGCCTCGGTAGCCGCTGACATCGATCGGAGTCGGCGCAGGTAGCGGGTGTCGGCCTGGCGTTTGTCCAGCAGTGCCGGGAAGTCTCCGACCCCGAAGTCGGGGTCGTGGGCCGGCTCCCCGCAGATCCGGGCCCCTAATCGCAGGTAACCGCGCATCAGCGGGGGGATTACCGGCCGCGCGGGCGGCACGATCTCGTCGAGCGATCGCCCGTCGACGACCACCGGGCGGTACGGCCGCATCTGATATCCATCCGGGGCGGCGTGCCGCTTCTGCACGAAGTCACGCACGCCGCGGATCTGGGTGCCCGGCGGCTGGCCCTCGACGACCACCGGCACCGACACGCAGCCGGTGACGTAGTCGTAGTCGCAGTGGTCGAGGTAGGCCAGGATGCCCGCCCACATCAGCAGCACGACGGCGCCGTTGCGGTGGTCGTTGTGCACCACCGCACGGCCCATCTCGACCAGCGACGGGCGAAGTGAGTCCAGCGACCGGACATCGAATTCCGTTGCGGTGTAAAGACCTCCGGCCGCGACAGCGCCGGTCGGCGTCAGCATGCGGTAGCAGCCCACCAGCTGACCGGAGTTCTCCTCACGCACCAGCAGGTGGTCACAGTGCTCGTCGAACCGGTCGGCGTCGAGGCCGTCGCTCTCTGACGTCAGCGCGAAACCCGGTTCGCTGCTGAACACGTCGTAGCGAAGGCGTTGCGCCGCTTCGACTTGCGCGGGGTCGTTGGACAGCAAGAGCGAATACCTGGGCTCTGCCGTTGAACGCGTCCCCAGGGCCGGCTTTTCCGCGGCGATGAGGACCGATTCAGTGCTCATGGCGCCACTGTGGCGTTGTTGATCAGCTAAATGGCATCAAAGCCGTAACGTGTCCGTGCACGGAAGATGACAAAGGACTACTTTTCACCGTTGCCTGGCTCACAAAATTAGTCCAGTATTCAGCCGTGACGGCTGGCGGAGAAACATTCGACCCGGACGCATTACGCGCCAAATACGCAGAAGAGCGGCAGCGACGCCTGCGCTCCGACGGCATCTCGCAGTATGTGGAGATCACCGGCGCATTCAGCAAGTTCGGTGACGATCCCTGGGCCGATCCGGATTTCACCCGCGACCCGATCACCGACACCGTCGACGTTGCCGTCGTCGGCGCCGGCTTTGGTGGGCTGTTGATCGGGGCGCGGTGCAGGCAGCTGGGTGTCGACAATGTACGGCTGATCGACAAGGCCGCCGACGTCGGCGGCACCTGGTACTGGAATCGCTATCCCGGAATCGCCTGCGACGTCGAGTCCTATGTCTACATGCCGCTGCTCGAGGAACTCGACTACGTTCCGACCGAGAAGTACGCCAAGGGCCCCGAGATCTGGGAGCACTGCCGTCGCATCGCCGAGCACTTCGACCTGTACCGCGACGCATGCCTGCAGACCGAGGTGCAGGAAATCCGTTGGGAACCAGCCAGTTCCCGATGGGTGATCTCGACCGATCGCGGCGACGAGATGCGCGCCCGGTTCGTCGCGATGGCCAACGGTTACCTGCAGAAGCCGAAACTACCCGGCATTGCCGGTATTACGAACTTCGGCGGACACACGTTCCACACCAGCCGGTGGGACTATGACTACACCGGCCGCGACCTGAGCAGGCTGTCGGACAAGCGGGTCGGAATCGTCGGGACCGGCGCGACCGCCATTCAGTGTGTGCCGAGGCTCGCCGAGGCCGTCGGTCAGCTCTTCGTGTTTCAGCGCACCCCATCGACGGTGGATGTGCGGGCAAATCGGCCGACCGAACCGGGCTGGGCCGCATCGCTGGAACCCGGTTGGCAGCAGCGCCGGATGGAGAACTTCCAAATCCTCACTGCCGGTGGAACTTCCGACGAAGACCTGGTCGATGACGCGTGGACCAGCCTCACCAAGAAGATGCCGATCGTCAACGAGGGCGGAGCGAACGCCGCGGAACTGGCCGATTTCGCCAAGATGGAGGAAATTCGGGCCCGCGTCGAAGCCGTCGTCACCGATTCCGCCACGGCGGAGGCGCTCAAGCCCTGGTACGGGTACTACTGTAAGCGTCCCTGCTTCCACGACGAGTACCTGCAGGCCTTCAATCGCGCCAACGTCGCTCTGGTCGACACCAAGGGCCAGGGCGTGGAGCAGATCACCGCGGAAGGCGTCGTCGTCGGCGGTGTCGAATATCGGTTGGACTGCTTGATTTTCGCCACCGGTTTCGAGGTCGGCACCAGCTATTCGCAGCGCACCGGCTTCGAGATCATCGGCCGCGACGGCCTCACCCTCACCGACAAGTGGGCCGATGGTGTACGGACGCTACATGGCCTGCACGTCAACGGTTTTCCTAACTGCTTCATCGAAAGCATTGCCCAGTCCGGCTTTACGGTGAACTTCCCGTACCTGATCGACACCCAATCCCGTCACATCGCATGGGTGATCGCGTGGGCGCTGCAGCACGATGCCGCCGAGTTAGAGGCCACCGCCGATGCCGAGGCAGGCTGGGTCGACACCGTCGTCGAGCGCTCCAGTGTGATCGCCGGCCGGCGGGAATCGTGCACGCCCGGCTACTACAACCGGGAAGGCCAGGCGAGCGCGCGACTCAACCGCGACAGCTTTTTCTTCGGCAGCCCAACCGAATACGCCGACATCCTGGCCGCCTGGCGAACGGCGGGCACGCTCGACGGGTTCGACGTCCGCGAGTCGACGTCAGCCCGGTAGCGCGATCCGCAGCACGAGTCGCTGCTTCTGCCCGCGCGCGAGCAGTCGCTCGATGAACGTCACGATGGTGAACTCGAAGCCGTACTTGCGGCGGATCTCGCCGGCGAGCCGCTGAACCGTCGCCTGGTCGGTGATGACTTCGGCGGTGCCCTCAACCTGCTGGGCGCCGTCGCGGACCTTTCCGCCACGGCTGCACGGCACGAGCAGAACCCTCGGGTTGTTCCTCGCCCGCTTGGCCTTCCAACTGTCGGCGGGTGTCCAGAAGAAGAGCTGGCCGCCGTCGCGCCCGACCCACATTGGCGTGGCAACCGCGGTGCCGTCCTTTTTGAACGTCGTCAGCGAGACGAATTTCTCCGCACCCAGGGCCGAGATGGCGTCCGACATCGCACTCCTTGGATTGGTACCCGGTTGAGAAACTGCACGCAAGGGTATGGCACCCGGATGAGCTCTGACACCCGGCGCTGGTGTTTCGCCGATCAGCTCGGGCCGCATTTCCTCGACGACCCCGATCAGCCGGTGCTGCTCATCGAGTCCCGAGCCGCGTTCGAACGTCGGCGCTTTCACCGCCGCAAAGCGCACCTGCTGCTCACCGCGCTCCGCCACCGCGCCGCGGAACTCGGCGACCAGGCGACGTTCCTGCGGACCCGCACCTACGCTGAGGCGCTCGAGCAGGTCGACGAGCCACTCAGCGTGTGCCAGCCCACCTCATGGGCCGCCGACCGGTTCGTCCGCTCGCTGCCAGGCGTCGAGGTGCTGCCCGCGCGCGGATTCTGCACCGACCGCGAAACATTCGGCGAATGGGCCGAAGGCCACCGAGTCCTGAAGCTGGAAAACTTCTACCGCGATGCGAGACGCCGCTTCGACCTGCTGATGGACGGCAATCAACCCGTGCAGGGCCGGTGGAATTTCGACGCCGACAACCGCGAGCCCGCGCCGAAGAGCGACAACCTCGGGGTCACGGAGCCCTGGCTGCCCGACGAGGACGAGATCGACGAGCAGGTACGCGAGGATCTGGACAAGTGGGAACGCGACGGACACGTGTCGTTCGTCGGCCGCGACGGCCCGCGCGAATTCGCCGTCACTGCTTCCGAGGCCCAGGAGGCTCTCGCAGTCTTCCTGCGAGATCGCTTGCCGTACTTCGGCCCTCACGAGGATGCCATGCTCAGCGGCGACCGGTTCATGGCACACAGCCTGCTGTCGGCGCCGATGAATCTCGGTGTGCTGGACCCACTCGACTGCGCGTATGCCGCCGAAGATGCGTTCCGCTCGGGCAAGGCGCCGCTGGCCGGCGTCGAGGGCTACATCCGCCAGTTGATCGGCTGGCGCGACTACATCTGGCACGTCTACTGGCATTTCGGGCGCGGTTACCGACGGCGCAACGCGCTGGATGCGCGCGCCCGGGTGCCGAAGTGGTTCGCCGAGCTGGACGCCGACGCGGTCGAGGCGCACTGCCTGAGCGATGTGCTTGCACAGGTTCGCGATCACGGTTGGGTGCACCACATTCCGCGGCTGATGGTGCTGTCCAACTATGCGCTGCAACGCGGTTGGAGTCCCGCCGCGATGACGGACTGGTTCCATCGCTGCTTCGTCGACGGCTATGAGTGGGTGATGGTCGCCAACGTGGTCGGCATGTCGCAGCACGCCGACGGCGGACTGATGGCGACCAAGCCGTACGCGTCCGGTGGCGCCTACATCAATCGGATGAGCAACTACTGCGGCGACTGCCGCTACCGCCCCAACAAGCGGGTGGGTGACGAGGCCTGCCCGTTCACCGGCGGGTACTGGTGGTTCCTGGACCGCAACGCCAAACACCTGGCGAACAACCAGCGGATGAATCAGCCACTGGCCGGAATGCGGCGCCTCAAGGATCTCGACGCCGTCGTCGAACAACAGCGAAGCCTCGGAGGGCGCGCGCCGTAATGCTTTCCGTCGACCGGTTCATCGCAGCGCCACCATCGGTGGTGTGGAATCTGTTGGTCGACCTCGACGCGTGGCCGCAGTGGGGGCCGTCGGTCAGCGCGGCGTGGCTCGATGCTCCCTACGCCCGGCTCGAATCGAACGTAACCGGCACCGTGCGAACGTCTTTCGGTGTCACAGTCCCGTTCACCGTGACGGAGTTCGAACCCGGCCGGCGCTGGGCGTGGAAGGTGGCAGGAATTCCGGCAACACACCATCGCATCGAGCCGGTCGGCAACCAGTCCCGAGCCAGCATGGCTGTTCCATGGTGGGCCGCCGCCTACCTGTCGGTATGCGCAATCGCGCTGCGCCGCATCGACCACCTAGCGACCGCGGGGCCCTAGCCGGGCCCAGGTCACCAGCCCATCGAGCCCGGAATTCCTTTGAAGGGACCGGTAATCCAGCTGGTGACCCAGCCGCCGTAGAAGCCACCCGGCTGCGGTGTCACCGTCTCACCGTTGACTGTGCAGCGATCCACGGCCGCAGCCATTACCGCGATTGCACCCGTCAGAGCCGCGAAACCGCGGGTTGGCTGCAGATACGTCCACCCCGCCTGCGGCGCGACCCGCGTATCGGTCACCAGGTCGTAATACGATGCCTGCCCTTTCCATTCGCACCACGACGAGCCCTCGGCGCGGCGCAGCACTCCGTCGGCGAAGGCGGTCTCGGGAAGGTAGTAGGTCGGCGGGTGACTGGTCTCCAGCACGCGCCAGGCCTGCGTCGTCGACGCGATCGTGCGGTCACCCAACTCGACGGTGATCGAGCCGGCGAACTCTTCTAGCCGCGGCGGGCGCGGGTAGTCCCATACCGACTCCTGCCCGGGTCCGGGCTTGTCGCGTGTCGGCCAGGGTGTCATCACGCCATTGTGCCTCGATTCACATCATGTGTGACTTGGCGTCCGGGGGGTAATCTGCACCGTCGGGTCGCATCCGTGCGGCCCTCTAGCGAAAGAGGGCCGTGTGACGGAATCTGCGCAGGTGCGCATCGAGCAATGGCCCGGCAAGGCCTACCCGCTGGGCGCCACGTACGACGGCTCGGGCACCAACTTCGCGATGTTCAGCGAGGTCGCCGACAAGGTCGAACTGTGCCTGTTCGACGCCGACGGCAACGAGTCGCGGGTGACGCTCAACGAAGTGGACGGATTCGTCTGGCACGGCTTCCTACCCTCCATCGAGCCCGGACAGCGCTACGGCTACCGGGTCTACGGGCCCTACGACCCTTCCGCCGGGCAGCGATGCAACCCGAACAAGCTGCTCCTCGACCCGTACGCCAAGGCGATAGACGGCTCCTTCGAATGGCACCAGTCGCTGTTCAGCTACAACTTCGGCGACCCGGACAGCCGCAACGACGAGGACTCAGCGCCGAACATGCCGAAGTCGGTGGTGATCAACCCGTATTTCGACTGGGGCAACGACCGCCCGCCGGACCACGAATACGCCGACACCGTCATTTACGAGGCACACGTCAAGGGCTTGACCCAGCTGCATCCCGATATCCCGGAACGGATGCGCGGCACGTATGCCGGCATCGCGCACCCGGTCATCATCGAGCACCTGAAAAGCCTGGGCATCAACGCCATTGAGCTGATGCCGGTCCATCACTTCGCCAACGACTCGACGCTGATCGATAAGGGGCTGTCGAACTACTGGGGCTACAACACCATCGGGTTCTTCGCGCCCGACTCCAAGTACGCGGCGAGCCCCACGCCGGGCGGTCAGGTGCAGGAGTTCAAAACCATGGTGCGCGCGCTGCACGACGAGGGCATCGAGGTGATCCTCGATGTCGTGTACAACCACACCGCCGAGGGAAACCATATGGGCCCCACGCTGTCCATGCGCGGGATCGACAACGCCGCGTACTACCGACTCGTCGACGACGAGAAGCAGTACTACATGGACTACACCGGGACCGGGAACAGTCTCAACGTCGGCAATCCCCACTCGCTGCAATTGATCATGGATTCGCTGCGGTACTGGGTGACCGAGATGCACGTCGACGGATTCCGTTTCGACCTCGCCGCCACGCTGGCTCGCGAGTTCTACGACGTCGACCGGCTGTCCGCATTTTTCGAACTGGTGCAACAGGATCCGACCGTCAGCCAGGTCAAGCTGATCGCCGAGCCGTGGGACGTTGGCCCGGGCGGATACCAGGTCGGTAACTTTCCGCCGCAGTGGACCGAGTGGAACGGCAAGTACCGCGACACCGTACGCGACTACTGGCGCGGCGAGGCGGCAACCTTGGGAGAGTTCGCATCCCGGCTGACCGGTTCGGCCGACCTCTACGAGCACACCGCGCGCCGGCCCGTCGCGTCGATCAACTTCGTCACGGCGCACGACGGTTTTACGTTGCGTGACCTGGTGTCCTACAACGACAAACACAACGACGCCAACGGCGAGGACAACAACGACGGCGAGAGCCACAACCGGTCCTGGAACTGTGGCGTCGAAGGCCCGACCGACGACCCCGAAATCAACGCTCTTCGCGCTCATCAGCAGCGCAACTTGCTGGCAACAACCCTTCTGTCGCAAGGGGTTCCGATGCTCTGCCACGGCGACGAACTCGGCCGTACCCAGAACGGCAACAACAATGGGTTCTGCCAGGACAACGAGATCACCTGGGTACACTGGGAAGAGACCGACACCGATCTCCTGGAGTTCACCCGTTCGGTGTCCGCCCTGCGCGCTGAGCACCCGGTATTCCGCAGGCGCAGGTTCTTCCGAGGGGTACCCGTACGCCGCCGCGGCGTGGAGGGCCAGCCCGACATCTCCTGGTTTCGGCCGGATGGCTCCGAGATGAGCGACGACGACTGGGATTCGGGCTTCGGGAAGTCGGTGGCGGTTTACCTGAACGGGCTGGGCATCCCCGACCTCGACGCCCGCGGTCAGCGGGTCACCGACGACTCGTTTTTCCTGTGTTTCAACGCCCACCACGAGCCGATCGAATTCACCCTGCCGCCAGGGGAATTCGGCCCGGCGTGGACGCCCGTAATTGACACCGAAGCCGGTGCGGCGAATCTCGAAGACGCAGAGGCGACTCCGGCCGGTCGCGCGGTTCAGGTGGCTGCGCGCGCGATGATGGTCTTACAGGCCCACACCGGGTAACTCGTCGGCGCAGCCGATTCCGGCTCAGCCGTGCGGAGCCTCGTCGATCTTGGAGTCCGGCTTGCCCAGCGTCTGGCAGTACGTGGCCGCCGACAACCGGGTCGCGGTGATCTGCAGGTTCGACGGGTCGGCCCCGCTCTTGTCCTTCAGCATCTTGCTGACCTCGTCGTTCTGCTTCTTCTCGTCCTGCGTGGTGAAGTCCTTGCACTTCGTGTCACCACCGGTGTTGATGATCTGCGATGCAGAACATCCGCTGAACAGAACCGCCGCGATCGCGAATGCAGCAGGCATCATTGCCTTCATCATCGAGCCCTTTCGTTCGAACGAGATAGCAACTCCCTGTACACCGCAGCGGACGTTTTCAAACGCTATCCACGTGTCATCCGGATGCGGATCGGCCCGCGTACCGGCCGTTGAGGGTCGACGACGTCGCCGCGCTGGGTGATCTCCACCTCGCCATTGCGGGCCAATTCGACAGCGATGCTGCGACTTTCATCGGTCAGGTCACGCCAGTCGCCCCCGCCGATCGCCCTGGCCGCGTCCGATGGGCAGATGCTGGAGCCCGGTCCGCGGTGGCACGCCAGAGCCAGGATCGCCGCCCGCAACCGGGTCGCATCCGATCCCGTGCCGAGCGCAGTCTTCGCGGTGCGGGCACCGGGACCGCCGCCGTCGGCCGCCCGGGTCAACTCACGGTGCGGGTCGCTGCTCACCCCACCAGGCTAGGCCGCTACATGACCAAGTGGCCGGCGTCGATCGGTAACGCCGTGCCGGTCACGTACCGAGATCGCGGGCTGACCAGCCACAGCACCGCCTCTGTGACGTCTTGGGGCTGGACCAGTGGGACGTCCGGCAACAACATCTGCGACACCGCGGGGTTGGGATTCTCCAGCATCCGGTTGACCACGAAGTCGTTGATGATCATCGGCGTCGCGACCCCGCTCGGGTGCACGGAGTTGACCCGAATGTTATGTGGTCCATACGCGTTGGCGGCCGAGCGCATCAGTCCGACCACGCCGTGCTTGGATGCGGCGTAGGCGAACATCGCCGCGCTGCCGTCGCCGCCCCGGCCCGTCAGACCTTGCGACGAGCTGACCAAAACAATGGAGCCGCCCCGGCCCTTTCGGATGATCGACGGAACGGTCGCGAGGATCGTGTGCCACACGCCCTTGAGATTGGTGTCGACGATCGTGTTGAAGATCGGCTCGGAGTCGACCTGGGTGTCACCGATGGCCACCACGCCCGCATTGGCGACGACGATGTCGACCTCGCCGAGATCGTCCACCGCGACCTGCACGCCCGCCTGCAGCTGGGCAAGGTCACGGACGTCGGCGACGACAGCCACCGCCTTGCGTCCGGTCTCGTGAACGAGCCGTGCGGTCTTGTCGAGGTCGGCCTTCGTTGCCAGCGGGTAGGGAATCGCCTCAAGGTCGGCGCACAGGTCCACGGCGATGATGTCGGCGCCCTGTTCGGCCAGCGTCACCGCATGACTGCGGCCCTGGCCGCGGCCGGCGCCGGTTATGACGGCGACGGTGTTGTCGAGTTCACCCATGACGGCAAGCTACCGGGCGAAAGGCTCTCACCGACAGGCCTGTTCTGCCACCATGGTCTGCGACGTGCCGGTACTGCCATCGGGATGGGACGGACAACGGTGTTCATGTGGGGCGATTCGCGATGACCGATAGTGCGCTCGACATCACCAACCTGATCTACAGCTACGCCGAACTCCTCGATGCGGGTGACTTGGATGCGGTAGCCGGGCTCTTCACCCACGGCCGCATCTGCGGGATGGAAGACGGACCGCCGGAGACGGTGTTCGCCGGGGCCGCCGGCGTCCGCCGGATGTACGACATGGCCACCCGGCTCTACGAGGACGGCACCCCGAAGACTAAGCACAACACCTCCAATGTGTGGCTCGAGATCGACGAGGCCAAGGGCACTGCCCGCAGCCGCTCGTACTACTGCGTCACCCAGGCGACCCCGGACCTGCCACTACAGGTGATCGTCACGGGGCATTACAAAGACACTTTCCACCGCGTCGACGACCAGTGGTGGTTCGACACCCGGATCATGTTCGTCGACCAGGTCGGCGACGTCAGCCAGCACCTGAAGTTCTGAACGCGTGAACAATTCGAGTGCTTTCGACCTGACCGCCGTGCTGACGCAGGCGCAGCGCAAGGAAGGCTTCACCGACTGGGGCCCGGGAGAATTCGAGCAACCGCTCGAGATCCTGCTGGCCGACTACGCCGACGCCGATCTCAATGCTGTTGGCACGCAGATCATCCGGTCCGGCATCGTGCACAGCCTGAGGATCCGCCTTCGCACCCAGGAGTGGATCCGCCGGCACCCCGAGATTCTCGACGAGCAGGTCGAGGCGCCGATCGTCGTCGTCGGGATGATGCGCAGCGGAACTACGTTGCTGCAGCGTCTGCTCGCGGCCGACGGTAGGTTGCACTGTGCGTACGGGTGGGAGGTCGTCGAGGTCGCGCCCAAGCTCGACTACGACTTCGGCACAGCCGATCCCCGCATCGCGATCAGCGAGACGCGCGAGGCCAAATCCCGCGAACTGGCGCCGGAACTGTTCGCGATCCACCCGATGTATGCCCGGGAGGCCGAGGAGGAGATCGTCTTCCTCGCCGACGCGTTCCTGTCGCACGTTCCCGAGTCCGGCGCGCATCTCCCCCGCTACCGATCCTGGCTCGACGAGCAGGATTTCACGCCGGCGTACGTCTATCTGCGTCGCATGCTGCAGTTCCTGCAGTGGCAGAAGCGGCGAGCGAGGCATGCAGGGCGAGCGTTGGGTACTCAAATCGCCCGCGCACCTGGGCTATCTGGACGTGCTGCGGAAGCACTTTACCGATCTGCACATCGTGCACATGCATCGCGACCCGCGCACCACGATCGCCTCCGGCGCCAGCCTGAACGCGACACTGCATGCCATGCACGCCGACACCGTCGACCGCCACCGCGTCGGCGCGCAGTGGCTGCAGCGGATGGGCTGGACCAACGACCGGGCCATGCAGATCCGCGACGGCTGGGCCGATGACGCGGCCCGCGTCATCGATATCTCATTCGACGACGCGGTGGCCGATCCGGTCGGGCAAGCGGCGCGCGTGTACGACGCCATCGGGCTACCGCTGACGGCCGAGGCCGAACGCGCGATGCGCGACTGGCTCGCCGAGCGTCCCCGCGAGGCCCGCCCGCCCTACGACCTGGCTACCTACGGTCTGCGGGCCGAGCAGGTCGATGATCGTTTTAGGTTGTACAACAAACGTTTTCGTCAGGATATCGAGGCTTAGGAGCAGTGCATGGGTGACGATCCGGTCGCGACGACGTCGCAGCACGAACAGGAACTGGCCGCGCTGGACCTCGTCGAGCATCCCGTGGTCAAAGCGGCCTACCGCAGCGTCGCCGACAACTGGCTGGCCCGCGCGAAGGCGTCCGACGCGATGCGACAACGCTTTGACGACGCGTTCGCCGAGGTGATGTTCTCGGCGGCGGTGTGGTCGTCCAATCAGGACAAATTACGACCCAAAGTCAGTTGCATCACCCGGCTGGCCCATCCCGTTGATGGCCGCAATGTTCCCGGATCGCGTTGGGGCATCGATAATCCCGACAGCGTGTATCGGGTCATCCCGATCTCCGGCGACGAGCGTTACGAGATCCACGGACGGGTCGGCGAGAACCGGATGGCGGAGAACTATTTCACCTTGTGGGATGCGCACATGGGCACGGTCGACGTGCTCAACGGCCGGACCATGCAGGTGGAGGCAGACGGCAGTTACACCATCACCGTGGACGCGAAACCCGCCAACGGCCGGCCCAACCATGTGCAGAGCACTGCGGAGGCGCACGAGTTCTACATCCGCGACGTGCTGTTGGACTGGGGTCGCGACGACCCGAATCACATTGAGGTACAACGACTCGGCGGTCCGACGACGACGCCCGCGCGCACAATCGACGAGCAGGCCGAGGCGACCGCGGCGATGATGGCGCATTTCGCCGATTTCACCGGCAAGCTCAGCCACGGTGTGTACAAGATGCCGCCCAACCATTTCAACCTTGCATGGTCAGCCGACAAGGTCGGCGCGATGCGCAACCAGGTCTACGTCATGGGGCGGTTCGACCTCGGGCCCGACGAGGCGTTTGTGGTCGACGTCGGTGACGGCGGCGCCGAGTATTTCACCGTGCCATTAAGCAACATCTGGGGCACCACGCTGGAACTCGTGGATCGCACGGGCAGCCTCAACAAGGCGCAGTCAGTTGCCAACGACGACGGCAGCTACACCTACGTGATTGCACCGACCGATCCCGGAGTGGCGAATTGGATCGACTCCGATGGCCTGCGCGAAGGCATTCTCACGCTGCGGATGGCCGAGTTCGGCGAAGGCGGTCCCCGCGAGGACCTCGGCGCGCGCGGACGGGTGGTCAAGCTGGACAGTCTCGACGCTGAGGTACCGCACGTGCCGCGAGTCAGCGCCGAGCAACGTGCGGCGCAACTAGCCGACCGCCGCACGGCGTATCTGCGGCGGCTACCGGAAGGGACGGTCTGAGGTGGGGCGCTGGTTGATCACCGGCTGCTCCACCGGTTTCGGACGTGAAATCGCCCGCGCCGCTCTCGCATCCGGCCACAGCGTGGCGGTGACCGCCCGACGGGCCGAGGCGGTGCAGAACTTCGTCGACGAGTTCGGCGACCGTGCCGCGGCGCTGGCGCTCGATGTGACCGACCGCGACCAGATCGCCGAGGCGGTGGCCGCGACCGAGAAAGCTTTCGGCGGCATCGACGTACTGGTCAACAACGCCGGCCACGGTTATCTCTCCGCAGTCGAGGAAGGCGAGGATGCCGAAGTTCGAAAGCTGTTCGACGTCAACTACTTCGGCGCGGTCGACATGATCAAGGCCGTCCTGCCGGCGATGCGTGTCCGCGGCTCAGGACACATCATCAACATCTCGTCGATGACCGGCCTGGTGGCCAACCCACCCAACGCTTACTACTCGTCGACCAAGTTCGCCCTGGAAGCGGTCACCGAGGCACTCGCCACCGAGGTGCGGCCGCTGGGCATCAAGGTCACCGCGATCGAACCGGGCGCGTTCCGCACCGACTGGGCAACGCGGTCGATGAAGGAATCCGGCACTCCGATAGCCGATTACGCCGATGTGGCGGCACGCAAAGACCTGATCAAGCAGTTCGCCGACCACCTACCCGGCGACCCGACGAAAGTCGCCGAGGCGGTGCTGATGGTGACCACCCTCGACGAACCACCGCTGCGTCTGCTGCTGGGACGCGACGTGCTCAAGGCCATGCGCGACAAGATCGCCGCGACATCGGCATCGATCGAGGAGTGGAAATCCGTCACGAAGGACGTCAACTTCCCCGACGCGGGTTAGGCCGCAACGCACAAAGCCCCCGACACGCGCAGGCGTGGCGGGGGCTTTCGCGTGCTGTCAGCCCTTACGGGTCTTGACCGCCTCGGTCAGCTGCGGCGCGACCTTGAACAGGTCGCCCACGATGCCGTAATCGGCGATCTCGAAGATCGGCGCCTCTTCGTCCTTGTTGACGGCGACGATCGTCTTCGAGGTCTGCATGCCGGCGCGGTGCTGAATCGCACCCGAGATGCCCAGCGCGATGTACAGCTGCGGCGACACGGTCTTGCCGGTCTGGCCCACCTGGAATTGACCCGGGTAGTAACCGGAGTCCACCGCGGCACGCGAGGCGCCGACTGCGGCACCCAGCGAGTCGGCCAGCTCTTCGACGACGCTGAACTTGTCGGCGCTGCCGACTCCGCGGCCGCCCGACACCACGATGGTGGCCTCGGTCAGCTCCGGACGGTCGCCGGCGACGGCGGGCTCGCGCGAGGTGATCTTGGTGGCGTTCTCGGCGGGCTCGGGGACCTCGACGTCGACCTTCTCGCCGGCACCGTCGGACGGCTCGGCCTCGATCGCACCGGGACGCACGGTGATCACGGGGGTGTCCCCGTTGGCCTGACCCTCGACGGTGAAAGCGCCACCGAAGATCGACCACGTCGCCTTGTTGTCGGCCTCGACGCCGACGACGTCGACCAGCAGACCGGAGCCGATCCGGGCGGCGAGGCGACCCGCGATCTCCTTGCCATCAGCGCTGGCGGCCAGCAAAACCGCTGCCGGAGTGGCGGATTCGGCCAGCGACGCGAGCACGTCTACGGCCGGGGTGACCAAGTAGTTCTCCGCGTTGTCGGACTCCGCGACATAGATCTTTGCGGCACCGGCCGACTTCAGGCCCTCGATGAGCGGCTCGGCGGTGCCGGGCTTGCCCACCACGACGGCCGCGGGGTCGCCCAAAACGCGTGCCGCGGTGATCAATTCGGCGGTGACCTTTTTGACAGCGCCTTCTGCGTGCTCGACGAGCACCAGTACTTCAGCCATGAGTTATTCCGTATCTTTCGGTCAAAGGTTTCGGGGTCTTAGATGATCTTCTGGCCGACCAGGTACTTGGCGATGTCGTTGCCGCCTTCGCCCTCGTCGGTGATCTTCTCGCCCGCGGTCTTCGGCGGCTTCGGCGTGGACGTCAACACCTTGGAGCCGGCGTTGTCCAGGCCCACCTCGTCGGCCTCGACACCGATCTCAGCCAGCGTCAGCTTGGTGACTTCCTTCTTTTTGGCGGCCATGATGCCCTTGAAGGACGGGAAGCGCGGCTCGTTGATCTTCTCGTTGACGCTCACCACGGCGGGCAGCGAGGCCTCGACGGTGAACACGCCGTCGTCGGTCTCACGCTCACCGGTGATCTTGCCGCCGTCCAGCGACATCTTGCGCAGGTGAGTCAGCTGCGGCAGGCCCAGGTACTCGGCGATCACGGCGGGAACCGCGCCGCCGGTGCCGTCGGTGGCCTCGTTGCCGGCGATGACCAACTCGGTGCCCTCGATGGTGCCCAGCGCGCGGGCCAGCGCCCAGCCGGTCTGGACGACGTCCGAGCCGTGCAGCCCGTCGTCGAGCAGGTGAACGGCCTTGTCGGCGCCCATGGAGAGCGCCTTGCGGATTGCCTCGGTGGCGCGCTCCGGGCCGGCGGTCAGCACGGTGACCGATCCCTCGGTGCCGTCGGCGGCTTCCTTCTCGCGGATCAGTAGCGCTTCTTCGACAGCGCGCTCGTTGATTTCATCCAGCACGGCGTCGGCGGCCTCACGGTCCAGCGTCCAGTCGCCGTCCTTCAGCTTGCGCTCTGACCAGGTGTCCGGGACCTGCTTGATCAGGACCACGATGTTCGTCATGAGAGTGGCTCGTCCTCCTCGAGTGAATTCCACAGCCGGTGGCCGCAGAACTTAGGTCACGTCTTGTGCGCACCGCACCCGCATGTTACTGACCGGTAACTTAGTGTGGTTTGCTCTCACACCATAGCGGGTCGTCCTGCAGGTTCTGTCCCCCCTGTGTCATCTCACGAGCGCACCGCGCTGCTTCACACGCTGGATTACCCGAAGTGAAGCGTTCGCGAACCCGCAGAAAACTATCGCCACGCGTTAGCCTGCCTATGCAATGAGCGCATTCATCCCTGATGTTCCGCACCCCCCCGCGGACGCCGCCCTGCCGTTGACCGGTGAGCGCACCATCCCGGGCCTCGACGTGGAGAACTACTGGTTTCGCCGCCACGAGGTGGTCTACCAGCGGTTGGCACGGCGCTGCGTGGGACGCGACGTGCTCGAAGCGGGCTGCGGCGAGGGCTACGGCGCCGATCTGATCGCCGGCGTCGCGCGGCAGGTGACGGCGCTGGACTACGACGAGGCGACCGTCGCGCACGTCCGCGCGCGCTACCCACGGGTGCAGGTGGTCCACGGCAATCTCGCCGAGCTGCCCCTGCCTGACCAGTCGGTCGATGTTGTGGTCAACTTCCAGGTGATCGAGCACTTGTGGGATCAGCCACAGTTCGTTCGCGAGTGCGCGCGGGTTCTGCGTCCGTCCGGGGTGCTGATGATGTCCACCCCCAACCGGATCACCTTCTCTCCGGGGCGTGACACACCGATCAACCCGTTCCACACCCGCGAGCTCAACGCCGACGAGATGACGGAGCTGTTGCGCGACGCGGGCTTTGCGTCGGTGACGATGAGCGGCGTGTTCCACGGACCGCGGCTGGTGGAGATGGACACCCGGCATGGCGGCTCGATCATCGATGCCCAGATCGCGCGCGCCGTCGCCGATGCGCCGTGGCCGTCCGATCTGCTGGCCGACGTCGCAGCAGTCGCCATTGACGATTTCGACATCGTCGAGGCCGGCGCCGACGAGTCGCACCACATCGACGACAGCCTCGATCTGGTGGCGATCGCGGTGCGCCCCGCCGGCGACGATGATGCCGGCGCAGCCGGGATCGAGGAGCGGCGCCGGTGATCCCGACGCGCGAGCCGGTACCCGGGCTGTTCACCCTGGTGCTGCACACGCATCTGCCGTGGCTGGCGCATCACGGCCGCTGGCCGGTCGGCGAAGAGTGGCTCTATCAGTCCTGGGCGGCGTCGTATCTGCCGCTGCTGCGGGTGCTCAACCGGCTGGCCGACGAGGACCGCCACCGGCTGATCACCCTGGGCGTCACCCCGGTGGTGATGGCGCAGCTCGACGACCCGTACTGCCTTGACGGGATGCATCATTGGCTGGCCAACTGGCACCTGCGCGCCACGGAAGCCGCCAGTGTTCGCCCCGGTGACGTCACCGACGGGTCACTCGCGTCGGACCCGGAGGCGTTGCGCGCCTTCGGTATTCGCGAGATGGCCGAAACCGAGCAAGCGCTCGAGGATTTCAGCACCTACTGGCGGCACGGCGCGAGCCCGTTGCTGCGCCGGCTTATCGACGCGGACACCGTCGAACTGCTGGGCGGGCCACTCGCCCATCCGTTCCAGCCGTTGCTGAACCCGCGGCTGCGTGAGTTCGCGCTCCGCGAAGGGCTGGCGGATGCCCGGCAACGGTTGTCCCACAGGCCGACTGGAATCTGGGCTCCCGAATGCGCCTACGCCCCGGGCATGGAGCACGACTATGCGGCCGCGGGTGTCGGGCACTTCATGGTCGACGGTCCGTCGCTGCATGGCGACACGGCGTTGGGCAGGCCGGTCGGCGACTCCGGCGTCGTCGCGTTCGGGCGCGACCTACAGGTGAGCTACCGGGTGTGGTCGCCGAAGTCCGGCTACCCGGGTCATGCCGCATACCGCGACTTCCACACCTACGACCATCGCACTGGCCTCAAGCCGGCCCGGGTCACCGGTCGCAACGTGCCCTCGGACAAGAAGGCGCCCTACGACCCCGACCGCGCCGATCGCGCGATCGACGGGCACGTCGCCGATTTCGTCGACACGGTGCGCAGCCGACTGCTGTCGGAAGCCGAGCGCATCGGCCGGCCCGCCCATGTGGTCGCGGCGTTCGACACCGAGTTGTTCGGCCACTGGTGGTACGAAGGACCGGCTTGGCTCGAGCGCGTACTGCGGGCACTGCCCGAGGCGGGCGTCAGCGTTGGCACGCTCAGCGACGCCGCCGCCGCTGGCCTCATCGGCAGCGCAGTCGAATTGCCGCCCAGCTCTTGGGGTTCCGGCAAGGACTGGCAGGTGTGGTCCGGCGACAAAGTCGCCGATCTGGTCCATCTCAACGCAGAGGTGGTCGACACCGCGTTGTCGACCGTCGACAAGGCGCTCGCTCAGACCGCGACGCTGGACGGCCCGACCCCCCGCGACCGCGTCGCCGATCAGATCCTGCGGGAAACCCTGCTCACGGTGTCCAGCGATTGGCCCTTCATGGTGAGCAAGGATTCCGCCGCCGACTACGCGCGCTACCGGGCGCACCTGCATGCCCACGCCACCCGCGAGATCTCCGGCGCCCTCGCGTCGGGCCGGCGCGAAGCGGCGCAACGCCTGGCCGACGGCTGGAATCGAGCCGACGGTCTGTTCGGTGCGCTGGACGCCCGGAGGCTGCCGCGATGAAGATCCTGATGGTGTCATGGGAGTACCCGCCGGTGGTCATCGGCGGACTCGGCCGCCACGTTCACCACCTGTCGACCGCGCTCGCCGCGGCGGGGCACGACGTGGTGGTGTTGTCGCGCCGACCGACCGGCACCGATCCCAGCACCCACCCGTCGTCGGACGAAGTCAACGAGAACGTCCGGGTTGTCGCCGCAGCGCATGACCCGCACGAGTTCAGCTTCGGCACCGACATGATGGCCTGGACACTGGCCATGGGGCACGCGATGGTGCGCGCCGGACTGTCGATCCGGGAGCGGAGCGGCGTTGAGAGGTGGCAGCCCGACGTGGTGCACGCACACGACTGGCTGGTCGCCCACCCGGCGATCGCGCTCGCCGAGTTTCACGACGTGCCAATGGTTTCCACGATTCACGCGACCGAGGCCGGCCGGCACTCCGGCTGGGTGTCGGGTTCGATCAGTCGGCAGGTGCACGCTGTCGAATCGTGGTTGGTGCGCGAATCCGATTCGCTGATCACCTGTTCGCATTCGATGAGCGACGAGATCACCGAGTTGTTCGGGCCCGGACTGGCCGAAACGACCGTGATTCGCAACGGCATCGAGGTGGCGCGCTGGCCGTTCGCCGCCCGCCGGTCACACACCGGACCGCCCGAACTGCTGTACGTCGGCCGACTGGAGTACGAGAAGGGCGTGCACGAGGCGATCGCCGCGCTGTCGCGGATCCGCCGGGCCCACCCTGGCACCACCCTGACCATCGCCGGCGACGGCACACAGCAGGACTGGCTCGTCGAGCAGGCCCGTAAACACAAGGTGCTCAAAGCGACTCGCTTCGTCGGGCGCCTCGACCACGATGACCTGTTGGCCGCGCTGCATCGTGCCGACGCCGCCGTGCTGCCCAGTCACTACGAGCCGTTCGGACTCGCAGCGCTGGAAGCTGCCGCCGCGGGAACCCCGTTGGTGACGTCGGATGTCGGCGGCCTCGGTGAAGCGGTGATCAACGGCGAGACCGGAATGTCCTGCCCACCAAGGGATGTGGCCCGGCTGGCCAAGGCCGTCGTGACGGTACTCGACGACCCGGCGGCCGCCCAGCGCCGGGCACAGGCCGCACGCGAACGGCTGACCGCGGATTTCGACTGGCACACCGTGGCCGACGAGACCGCGCAGGTCTACCTGGCCGCCAAGCGTGCCGAGCGCCAGGCGCTCCCCCGGCTCCCCATCGTGGAGCACGCACTGCCCGATCGGTAGCAGTTCCGCACGCAGGTACCGTCGGGCTCATGGGACTTGAGTACTCGAGCGTGATCGACGCACCCATCTACGACGTGTTCGACTGGCACGCCCGCCCGGGGGCCTTCGCCCGGCTCACCCCGCCGTGGTCGCCGATGAAGCTGATCACCGAGGCGGACTCGCTGGAGAACGGCATCGCCGAACTCGGCCTGCCGGGCGGTCTGCGCTGGGTGGCCGAGCATCAACCGGACGGATACGACCCGCCGCGACGCTTCGTCGACGCGATCGGCTCCGACGGACTGGCCTCGCTGCCGGCCAAGGTGGCGGTGCGCTGGCGGCACACCCACGACTTCGAAGAGGTTCCGGTCGACAAGACGCGGGTGACCGACCACGTCGAGACCCCGGTTCCCGGGGCCGCACTGAAGTCGATGTTCCGCTATCGCCACCGGCAGTTGGCCGACGACATCGCCGCCCACCGCAGGGCGGCCGCGAACGGCCTGGCCCCAACTACCGTCGCCATCACCGGCGCCTCCGGGCTCGTCGGCTCACAGTTGGCCGCATTCCTATCCACGGGTGGTCACCGCGTGATCCGACTGGTTCGCCACTCGGACACCAAAGACGATGAACGGCAATGGAATCCGGATGACCCGAGCCCTGGCCTGCTGGCCGGAGTCGACGCGGTGATCCATCTCGCGGGCGCCTCGATCGCGGGCCGATTCACCGACGACCACCGCACCGCGATCCGCGACAGCCGCATCGGGCCGACCCGCCGGCTGGCCGAGCTGATCGGGCAGTCCTCCGACGGACCCAAGGTGCTGATCAGCGCCTCCGCGATCGGCTACTACGGCTACGACCGCGGCGAGGACACCCTGACCGAGACCAGCGAGCGCGGAGACGGATTCCTGGCCGACGTAGTCGCCGACTGGGAGGCCGCGTCGGCTCCGGCCGAGGAAGCGGGCACGCGCGTGGTGAAGGTGCGCACCGGCATCGTGCAGTCTCCCGCCGGCGGCACGCTGCGTCTGCTGCGCCCGCTGTTCGCAGCCGGACTCGGCGGCCGACTCGGCAGCGGCCGGCAGTGGTTCTCCTGGATCGGCATCGACGACCTCGTCGACGTCTACCACCGAGCGCTGTGGGACACCGACCTGTCGGGCCCGGTCAACGCCGTGGACCCGGAACCGGTCCGCAACAGCGAGTACACCAAGGTGCTCGCACACGTGCTGCGCCGTCCCGCGATTCTGCCGGTGCCCCCGCTCGGACCGAAGGTGCTTCTCGGCGAACAGGGCGCGCGCGAACTGGCGCTGGCCAACCAGCGGGTGTTGCCTGCCCGGTTGCAACAGGTCGACCATCACTTCCGCCGACCCGAGCTGGAGCAGGCCCTGCGGCATCTGCTCGGCCGCGGCTAGAGTCCCCGCGGCGCCGCCCGCACAGCGGCGACAGCCTCCACGCCGCCGTCGAATTCGACACGCACGGCGTCCCGGCCCGCGACGAACAGCAGCAACTCCTGCGGGTCGCCGGTCAGCGTGACGGTGTCGCCGTGCCCTGCGCGAGCGATCTGTTCGCCGGCCGGTGTCCGCAGGACGACCTCCGCGGGCATCTTGCTGAGCAGCACGCGTCCCATCAAGGTGACCTGGCGCCGCAGCTGCGCGGCGGTGGATTCGTCGAGAACTCGTGGCTGCCAGCCGTCGACCGCGCGCCGCACGTCCTCGTGGTGGATGAACATCTCGCCGAGGTTGACGAGCGGGTCGAGCAGCTTGAAGGGCGAGTAGAGCGGTGGCCCGGAATCCACCAGGTCGACCAGGGCGTCCCAGTCCGTCGAGCGCGCCACTTTGCCCTGCACCTTCGCCGTGTAGCCGGCGAGGAACGGCAGGGCGATTCCGGCGGTCGCGTCCAGGCGGCGCTCCCGAACCATCAGGTGAGCGGCGAGATCGGTGGTGTTCCAGCCCTCGCACAGCGTGGGGGCGTGCGGGCCGACGTCTCGGAAGGTGGCCACCAGGCCATGTCGTTCACGCTGTGCTGCTGTCATTGGCACCACTCCTCCTGATCGGCGCCGCTCGCCCGGCGCACGGGCCCGTCGACGGCGCGGGTCATGCTCTCCACCCTAGGTGGGCCCATCCCGCTGGCGAGCAAGCAAGATGTTCAGTAAGTTAAAGTTTAATCTTGTGAAGCGAACGTGCTTCAGCAGGGAGAACGTGTTTGCCTTCGCCCTGTGTGAGGTACTGCGCGTGAGTCCGGGCGACACGGCTCGGCCATGACCCGATCATCCGAGAGGGGCCTAAGTGGGCGAGGTTCGTGCACTCTCGTTAGCACCGTCCGCGGCGCCTGCCGAGCTGGATCAGCAGTCCTGGTCGGATCCCGAGAAGTTCGGACTATGGCGAATTGCGTTGCGCCGCAAGGTTCTTGACCACCTCAGCGAATTCGTGGCCAAGCGGTGCGCCGCCGAACTGGCCGAATCCGGCGTCGAGGTGGCCGGCGAGATCCTGCTGGATTTCGTGGCCGGCGGAAAGTGCCTGCGCTCGACCTACATGTACCTGGGCTGGCTCGCTGGATCCGGCGACAACGACGAGGCGCTGTTCGCGTCGGCCGGATTGGAACTGCTGCACGCCTTCGCGCTGCTGCAGGACGACGTGATGGACGCCGCGGCGTCACGGCGCGGGCGGCCCTCTGCACACATCCAGTTCAGCGAATGGCACCGAAACCGACAGCTCTCCGGGTCCGCGGAGCGCTTCGGTGAATCCGCCGCGATCCTGCTCGGCGACCTGTGCCTGATCTGGGCCGAGCAGATGCTGCGCGAAAGCGGCGTGGCGCACCGGAGTCTGCTGCAGGCATGGCCGCGCTACGACGCCATGCGCACGGAGCTCGCGCTCGGCCAATTCTGCGATCTGGCAAGCGACGTTCGCGACCTGCCGCCGATCGATAGTGTGCTGGAGGTGGCACGACGAAAATCGGGCAACTACACCGTGCGCCGACCGTTGGAGATCGGCGCCGCGATGAGCGGCTGCAGTGAGCGCACCGTGTCGGGGCTGGGCCGCTACGGCGAGGCGGTCGGGGAAGCGTTTCAGCTCCGCGACGACCTGCTCGGTGTGTTCGGCGCCGCCGCGGTGACCGGCAAACCCGACGGTCAGGACCTCATCGAGCGCAAGGCCACCAGTGTGGTCATCGCCGCCCACCAGCTGGCCGACCCGCCCACCCGTCGCCAACTCGGCGAGTTGATGAACATCGCCGAACTCGACGACGGCGCCATCGAGCGCTGGCGGACGCTGATTGTCACCACCGGCGCCGTCGAATGGATCGAGGACACCATCAGCGAACGGGTCTCCTTCGCACTCGACGAGATCGACCAGCTCCGGATCGGCGCGCCGGTGCGGGCCGCGCTGACCAACATGGCCGCCGTCTGCACGGAGCGAACCGACTGATGCGCAGCGTCAAGGGTCCCAGCGCCCGCGTCGTCGTCGTCGGCGCCGGGCTGTCGGGGTTGTGCGCGGCGCTGCACTTGGCCGGGCGCGGCCGCGAGGTGATCGTCGTCGAGCGGGAAGCCTGGCCCGGTGGACGGGCCGGCCGGGTCGACATCCGGGGCTACCAGCTGGACACGGGCCCGACGGTGCTCACCATGCCCGACATCATCGACGAGGCGTTCGCCGCGGTCGGTGAAAATCGTTCCGACCGTCTGGAATTGATGACGGTCGACCCCGCCTACCGCGCGCAGTTCGCCGACGGCAGCAGCCTCGACGTGCACAGCGACGCCGACGTCATGGCGGACGCGGTTGCCGAGTTCGCCGGCTCGAAGGAGGCGCAAGGCTATCGGAGACTGCGCGACTGGCTGACCCGGCTCTACCAGACCGAGTTCGACGGCTTCATCTCCGAGAACTTCGATTCCCCGCTGTCACTTGTTAATTCGCAGCTCGCCAAGCTGACCGCACTGGGTGGATTCCGCAAGTGGGACACCATGGTCGGTCGTCACATCGCCGACCCGCGGCTTCGGCGGGTGTTCACTTTCCAATCGTTGTACGCCGGTGTCGCCCCGCGCCGGGCCTTGGCGGTGTACGCGGTGATCGCCTACATGGACACGATTTCCGGCGTTTACTTCCCCCGCGGCGGGATGCGCGCGCTGCCCGACGCGCTTGCCGCCGCGGCCACCGATGCCGGGGTGCGCTTCGTCTACGGCGCGAACGTCACCGACCTCGAGCGCAACGGCGGGCGCATCGCCGCCGTTCGCACTGACACCGACGAGCGGATCACCTGCGATGCCGTCGTGTTGACCACCGAGCTTCCGGCCACCTACGGCTTGCTGGGACGGACACCGCGGCGCCTGGGTCGGCTGCGGCCGGCGCCCTCGGCGGTCGTCGCGCACATCGGCCGACGTCAGCCGGAGTCACTCAATCATGGCCTGGCACACCACAACATCCTCTTCGGCGGCGAGTGGGACCAGACCTTCACCGACATCATCCGGGACGGCCGGTTGATGCGCGACCCGTCGCTGCTCGTCACCCGCCCGACGGCCAGCGACCCGAATCTGGCCCCGCGCGGCCACGAGCTGTTCTACGTGCTCGCCCCCGCACCGAACCTCGACCGCGGCACCGTCGACTGGTCACACCTTGGCGACAGCTACACCGAGCAACTCATCGATACCGTTGGGGCACGGCTCATGCCGGGGTTCCGCGACGGCGCCGAGGTACTGCATGTCACCAACCCCGAAGACTGGGCCGCGCAAGGCATGCTCGCCG
Source organism: uncultured Actinomycetota bacterium (assembly GCA_963822655.1). Lineage (GTDB taxonomy): Bacteria > Actinomycetota > Actinomycetes > Mycobacteriales > Mycobacteriaceae > Mycobacterium. The sequence goes on along the minus strand of CAWGIJ010000003.1, from coordinate 26,059 downwards.
GAACCCCGTTCGCACTGGCGCATACCTTCGCTCAGACGGGCCCATTCCGTCCGGCAAACATGGTGCGCGGCATCGACAATGCGGTGTTGGCCGGATCGTCGACGGTCCCCGGCGTCGGGGTGCCGACCGCGATGATCTCCGGTCGGCTGGCCGCCGATCGGATCACCGGCACACCGCAGAGATCCGGCCGGACCGTGATCGCGAAGGCGGGACAGTCATGATCCGCACCGAACTGAGTGCCGCCGGCATCGACGACCCCGAATTGCGCGAGGTGTACCGGCGCTGCCGCACCCTCAACGCCGCGCACGGTCGCACGTTCTTCCTGGCCACCCGCCTGCTCGCACCGGACCAGCGACCGCCGATTCACGCCCTGTACGGCTTCGCTCGCTACGCCGACGACATCCTCGACGACTTCGATTCGACGCTGGACACCCCGATGCGGGCGGCACGGCTGCAGCGACTGTCCGATCAGTTCTTTTCCGCCGACGAACATCCGGACAACCCGGTGCTGGCCGCGGTGCGGCACACCGCGCGGCGCTACGAGATCGCCGACGAACTGTTCGACGACTTCCTGACGTCGATGCGGATGGACCTGACGGTCACCGACTATCCGGACCGCGACGCCATCAACGTCTACATGAAGGGTTCGGCGGAAGCCATTGGCCTGCAGGTACTTCCAATCCTGGGCACCGTCGGCCCCGCAGACGAAGCGGCGCCGCACGCGGCCGCGCTGGGCCGGGCATTTCAGCTGACCAACTTCTTGCGCGACATCGACGAAGACCTGATGCGCGGACGGGTCTATCTGCCCGCCGATGAATTGGCGTCCTTCGACGTCGACCGCAACCTGCTGATGTGGTGCCATACCAATCGGCAGACCGATCCCCGGGTCCGGAATGCTCTGGCCGATCAGCACGCCATCGCCCGGCGCGTCTACCGCCACGCCGCAGAAGGTGTCGCACTGCTGCAACCGCGGTCGCGGCCGTGCGTCTCGACCGCTCTGACGTTGTACTCGGAGATCCTCGACCGCATCGAAGCCAGCGACTTCGCGGTGTTCAGCCAACGCGCGACCGTCGGCAACGGCCGCCGCCTGCGCGTCGCCGCGGCCGGCCTGTACCGGGCCTGGCGAGCGCGGCGGGCGCATCCCGTCGCGTCGGGCGCGCGCAGGTCTGGCGCGGTGTGATGGATCGCTGGCAATATCTGATTGTGCTCGGGGCGTGTCTGGCGATCACCTTGCCGCTGGAGATCTTTCGACCTGGCGTCTATCGCCGGGCGCGACGGGCCGCGCGGGCCGTGCTCCCCGTCGCCGCGATTTTCATTCTGTGGGACGAGATCGCGATCGGCGCACACCTCTGGCACTACAACCCCGCCTATGTCATCGGCATCAACCTTCCCATCCACATGCCCATCGAAGAGGTCCTGTTCTTTCTCGTGATTCCGTTCTGCGGCTTGCTGACGTACAACGCGGTAAACGCCATTCTGCGGATGGTCACACGCCGATGACCGGCCTGGGATACACGCTGCCGGCCGCGTTGTCGGTGCTGATCGTCATCGCACTCGAGGTGATCGTATTGCACACCGGGCTCTTTCGGCGGCTCGCATATTGGCTGTCGATGGTGATCGTGATCGGCTTTCAAATTCTCACCGACGGGTGGCTGACCAAGCTGAGCGCGCCGATCGTCATCTACGACGACCGGCAGACCAGCGGCCTCCGCTTTCCGTTCGACATCCCGATCGAAGACTTCCTGTTCGGCTTCGCCCTGGTCACCGCCGTACTGCTGCTATGGGAGCGACAACGTGAACGTCAGTAACACCGGCCTGCCCCGCGCAGATGTGCCAGCGGCCTTCGACGTCGGCGCCTTCGCGTACGACCGACTCGTCGGCACCAGCCCGGGATACCATGCCCACCTTCGGCTTTCGGCGCAGCGACTGCGGCTGCCGAATGACGGTCGCGGCCTACGACTGCTCGACGCCGGTTGCGGGACCGGTGCATCGACGGCCGCGTTGCTGAGCGTCGCCCCGCGAGCCGACATCGTGGCCATCGACGCCTCGAAAGGCATGCTGGACCAAGCAAAGAACAAGCCATGGCCCCCGTCCGTCCAATTCGTGCACACCCCGGTCGAAGGCCTGGCCGACAACGGCGTCATCGGTCCATTCGACGGGATCCTGGCCGCCTACCTGATCCGCAATCTGGCCGACCCCGACGCACAATTGCGCAAGCTGCGCAACCTGCTGGCACCCGGTGCCACCCTCGCAGTGCACGACTATTCGGTGCGCGACTCCCGCCTCGCCACCGCGGTCTGGAATGCCGTCTGCTGGGGCATCATCATCCCCTCCGGGTGGCGGCAGACCCGCGACGCGACACTGTATCGGCATCTGTGGCGCAGCGTGTTGACCTTCGATGGCGCAACACGATTCCGGCAGCGGATGCGCGACGCGGGATTCGTTGCGGTACACAGCGAAACGATGCCGGGCTGGGAGACGAACATCGCGCACACCTTCCTCGGAGACGCGCCGTCATGACCGATCGGCGCCGCCGCACCTTCCCGGCACCACACGGCCTGCCCAGCGCGGCAGCGCTGGCGTCCCAGCCGCGGGTCGTCGTCGTCGGCGCCGGAATCGCGGGACTGGCGGCCGCGACGGGTCTGGCCGAGCGTGGCATCGCGGTCGACGTCGTCGAACGCGAGCGGTATCTCGGTGGCCGGGTGGGCGCCTGGACCGAGGACGCCGACGGTGTCGACCTGGCGATGAATCGCGGCTTCCACGCCTTCTTCCGGCAGTACTACAACCTGCGGGCACTGCTGAGCCGCGTCGACCCGACGCTGTCGATGCTGACCGCCGTCGACGACTACCCCCTGATCGACGGCGCCGGACGGCAGGACACGTTTCGCGGCCTGCCCCAGACCCCGCCGTGGAACGCTCTGGTATTCGCGTTGCGCAGCCCCACTTTTCGGCTCACCGACCTTGCCAAGATCGACGCCCGGGCCGCGGCGCCGCTGGCGGCGGTGTCGCTGCCCGACATCTTCGATCGCCTCGACCACATCGACGCGGAGACCTTCCTCAAGAGCATCAACTTTCCGGAAGCGGCGCGGCATCTGGCCTTCGAGGTGTTCTCGCGCAGCTTCTTCGCCAGCCCCACCGACCTGTCCGCCGCCGAGTTGGCCACGATGTTCCACATCTACTTCCTCGGCTCCAGCGAGGGCCTCGTCTTCGATGTCGTCAATTCAAACTTCGACACCGCACTATGGAATCCACTGCAGCGGTATCTGGCCGACCTGGGAGTGCGCTTCCATCAAGGTGTTTCGGCGACGAGCGTCGACTGCGGTGACGATGGGACGTTCCGCGTCGACACGGACACGGGCGACGGCGTGAACGCCGACGCCGTCGTGCTGGCCACCGAGATCGCCGGACTGCAGCGCATCGTCGACGCATCTCCGGGGCTCGGCGACGACCTGTGGCGGGCCCGAATCAGGCGGCTGCGCACCGCGCCGCCGTTCATGGTGCAGCGCCTGTGGCTTGATCGCCCGGTCGCCGCCGGCCGGGCGGCATTTCTGGGCACCTCGGGCCACGAACCCGTCGACAACATCAGCGTCCTGGACCGCTACGAACGCCAAGCCGCCGACTGGTCCCGCCGCACCGGCGGCTCGGTGGTCGAATTGCATTCGTACGCGGTCGAATCCGCACAGCCGCAGCACGCCATGCTCGACCAGCTGCACAAACTGTATCCGGAAACCGTGCACGCGAACATCGTCCACGACCGCATGCTCCAACGGCGCGACTGCCCGCTCTTCGCGCCAGGAACCTACGCGCACCGGCCCAGCGTCGTGACCCCGCAACCGGGGTTGCTGCTCGCCGGTGACGGGGTACGCATCGACCTGCCGGTCGCGTTGATGGAGCGCGCGGCAACCACCGGATGGACGGCTGCCAACGAGATACTGCAGCGCTGGGGAATCGCCGGCCACGAGCTGTCGACGGTCCCCACGCGGGGACGCTCGGCGCTGCTGCGGTATCTCGCCGGCCGGGAGAGGCTTTCACGACGATGAACATCGGCGACAACGTACGACGCCGCTGGCCCAAAGACTGGCCGCTGCAACCGATCCCGCCCGGCGCGTGGACTGGCCAACGTCCGACCTACCGAGACGCATCCCCGGCGATCATCAACGCCGCTCTGAATCGCTCGCAGCGCCGGCCGACGGGCAACTGGTACGCGTTCGCCGCCAGCCGAGACGTGCACGGCGGACGGCCGATGGGCACCCGCGTCGCCGGCGTCGAGCTGGTCGCCTGGCGCGATGAGCGATCCCGACTGTGCGTGGGGCCCCGCAGTTGCCCTCATCTCGGCGCCGACCTGGCGACGGCCGCGGTGCACGACGGCAACCTGATCTGCCGGTGGCATGGACTCTGCCTGGGCCGCGACACCACCGAATACGGTTGGCGGACGCTACCCAGCTGCGACGACGGTGTCCTCGCCTGGGTGCGTCTCGATGCGGTGGGTGGCGAGGAGCCGCTCGATCACCCGGTGATCCCGGCCCGGCCCGCCGGCGACTCCATGTCCGCCGTCGCCCGGCTGGTCGGCACCTGCGAGCCGTCCGACATCATCGCCAACCGCCTGGACCCGTGGCATGGCGGCTGGTACCACCCATACTCGTTCACCCAGCTAGAAGTGTTGACCACTCCCACCGAGGACGAAGACAGCTTCATGGTCGCGGTGACGTTTCGCATCGGCCGCGTCGGCGTGCCCACCGTCGCGGAGTTCACCAGCCCCGAAGCACGCACCATCGTGATGCGCATCGTCGATGGCGAGGGGGTTGGCAGCGTGGTCGAAACCCACGCCACACCAATCGGTTTGGGTCCGGACAAGCTACCGCGCACGGCGGTGATCGAGGCGACCATCGCGCAGTCCGACCGGACCGGATTTCGCAAAGCATTGTCGGCCACCCCGCTGATCAGGCCATTGATGCGGGTCGCGGCGGCGCGGCTGTGGAAAGACGACCTCGCCTACGCCGAGCGCCGCTATCAGCTCCGGGCCGGCACGTAGGCCGCGCGGGCCTGCGCGGTGATGTCGCGCGCGATCCCCGCGAACACCGCATCGCGAAGCGGTGCCGACGTCCGCCAAAATGCCTCACCGGCAAGGCCATACGGCTGAAACACCACCCGCTGGCGGAACAGGCAACGACCGCCGCCCTGCGCACTGGACGACAGCTCCAGCCATAGCCGCCCCGGAAGGTGCACGTCGGCCCGCAGGCGCAACAGGTGGGGCCGATCGACATGCTCGACGCGCCACCAGTCCAGCGCCTCTCCGGGATGGAGGTGTCGCAGCGGTCCGTGCTTGCGCCCGTTGCCATTTCGCCCGGTCCAGCCGCGCAGCGCCCACGCCGGTGGCGCCGCGGACCAGCCGTGCTCGGAGCCGATCGACTCGAACACCTGCCACAGCGTCTCGACGTCGGCGTCGACGATGCGTTCCGACACCCGCTCGTGCAACGATCCGCCGGCCCACTCCGGATCGGTCGGCAGGGGCTGTGACGGCGCGTCATGGCCGCCCGGACGCGACCAACGAGTGGTCAACGCGCTGTCGCGGGTCCGCTCGAGCGCCAGCTCGACCGAGTCGCCGTAGTGCATGAGGCCGTTCTCGGGGTCCGGGATGTGAGCGGCGATGTCGTGGTCGGCGCACACCACGTCGTTCTCCAGAGACTCCATCAGCGACGAGGCCAGCGAACGTGGCAGCGGCGTGATCAGATTCACCCAATGCGAGGACAGCAACGGCGTCAGCACCGGCACCGGGATCGCCACGCGCCGCCGCAGCCCCGCGATGGCGGCAAATTTGCGGATCATCTCGGTGTAGGTGAAGGTTTCGGGGCCGCCGATGTCGAAGGGACGGCTGACATCTGGCGGGAGTTCAGCCGCCTTGGTCAGGTAGTAGAGCACGTCGCGCACCGCGATCGGCTGGACCCGGGTGCGCAGCCATTTCGGCGTGACCATCACCGGCAGCCGTTCGGTCAGATACCGCAGCATCTCGAAGCTGGCCGAGCCCGCGCCGATGATGGCCGCGGCCCGCAGTTCGGCCGTAGGAACTCCGGAATCATGAAGCAGGCGGCCGACTTCCGCACGTGATGACAGGTGGTCGGACAACTGCTGATGCTGGGCGATGATTCCGCCCACGTAGACAATGCGGGTGAGGCCCCCCGCGGCCGCCGCATCGGCGACGATCGAAGCGCCCCGCGCGTCGACGTTGACGAAGTCCGCCGCAAGCATCGAGTGCACCAGGTAGTAGAGAACTTCCTGGCCGCTGAGCGCCTGGCGAACCTTGTTGGCGTCGGTGACGTCGCCTTCGACGACCTCGACGTCGTGACGCCAGGGCACGTCGTCGAGTTTGGCGGGCGTACGGGCCATCACCCGCACTTGGTGACCCGCTGACAACAGTTCGGGAACCAGCCGCACTCCGAGGTAACCGGTGGCGCCGAAGATTACGCACCGCATCGCTGTGTCCTCATTTCACTCCGATCGTGGTGGCGGCATCCGGCCCCGCCGGTGGGGTATACCCGCTTTCTCGTTCGATCGGCGTTGCCGATCCATCTTCTTCACAATATTAATAGTTAAGTTTATAGTTACATCTACGTCAGTGGAATCAGGTGTATCGGGGGTCGAACACCTGACCGATGAGTTCAGCGGCTCGTCACGGAAGGTCTGTCGATGACACCTCAGGAGTACATCAGGTGACCGCACACATCGCCGTCGATACCTCCGAACCGGAGGGGCCCTCGCCTGATTCGCTGTCGGATAGGTGTCTGCGGGCCACGCACATCGTGTCCGATCTGCACCAGCGCGCGTCGTTCGACATTCCCGCGCTGCTTCGCGATGTCATTGACGCCGCCGCCGCGTCGGTCCCGGGAGCCCAATACGCCGGTATAACCGTGAGTAGGCGACGGCGACTCAGCGAGACCGCGTCGGCGACGCATCGGTATCCGGTACTGCTCGACGAAATCCAGAATCGCTCGCAGCAGGGGCCGTCGCTCAGCGCCGCGGCACTGGACGAAACAGTCAGAGTGGACGACCTGGCCGACGACGATCGGTGGTCGGCCTACCGCGAGGAAGCCCTGGCGCAGACCCCAATCCGATCGATCCTGTCGGTGCCGATGTTCCGGGAGGGCGGCACCACGTCCACGCTCAACTTCTATGCCGAGCGGACGCGGGCGTTCGGCGACGGATCTGCCAAACTGGGCCGAATTTTTGCGACCCATGCCGCCCTGGTGTGGAACATGATGCGCCGCGATCAGCAGTTCCGCGCCGCACTGGTGTCGCGCGACGTCATCGGCCAGGCCAAGGGCAGGATGATGGAGCGATTCAATATTGACGCCGACGCAGCATTCGAGATGCTCAAGATGATGTCGCAGGACTCCAACACCCCCATCGCCCAGGTCGCACAACGCGTTGTCGCGGGCGAAGTCTGGCCGTCAGCGCGATAACAAAATCGTTCCGCGGCAACCACTTTCACTTTCGGCGCGGAGCTATCACTGTCGCGGACCGGGCCCGCGCAATTCCATCGGCGTGCACAACGTCGCGACTCGAGCGCCCGCGAGTCGGCGCTACATTGTGTATGGTGCTCGCGTATCGTCCCTGATCCTGCGGGGTTCCGATACCCTGGGTCAGAGTTGCTAAACAAGGGTGCAGTCAAGTGACCAAACGGGGCACAAGCAGTTCACCTCTCAGCAGGCCACAGCTCGAGAAGCTGATGTCGGCCGACATGCGGGCGGTCACGGCGCAATCCGATCGGGTTGGCCGGTATTTCGCGCGCCAGCACGACGTGAGCGGCAACGACTTTCACGCGCTGCTGCACGTCATGGTCGCGGAGACGGCGGGAACCCCGCTGACCATGGCCCAACTGCGACAGCGCATGGATGTGTCGCCGGCCGCGATCACCTATCTCGTCGACCGAATGATCGACGCCGGGCACGTCCGGCGCGAATCGGATCCCGCGGACCGGCGCAAAGCTCTTCTCCGCTACGAAGCCAGCGGCATGGAACTCGCGCACGGATTCTTCACACCGCTCGGCATTCGTCTACGCGCCGCGCTCGCTGATCTGCCCGACGAAGATCTCGCTGCCGCACACCGGGTATTCAGCGCGATGATCTCTGCGATGTCGATCTTCGAGGGCGACCTCGTCATGCAGCAAAAGGCGGCGGCGACTCCCGAGCCAACCCCTGCGCGCAACCTCGTCTAGCGCGAAAAACGCTGCCAATCAGGGTAACTGGACCGGCGTCACGCCGATCTGGCGTAATGCCGGCAGATCCGCGGCGCCGGCGCCGTGCAAGCAGATTCGAAGCTCGTCAATAAACTGCTGCAGCCAATCCAGCACTGCCGCAGTCGATTCGATCGCCGCGGTCAGCAGTGGCCGAGCCACCGCCACCACGTCGGCACCCAGGGCCAGCGCCTTGGCCGCGTCCATACCAGTGCGGATGCCGCCCGAAGCGACCAGTGGGACCGCGGGCAGCGCCTCGCGCACCTCGACAATGGCTCGTGCGGTCGGGATGCCCCAATCGGCGAGATCCGGAAAACGGACCTCGCCGTAGCGCACGAGTTGCTCGACCCGCGACCACGACGTGCCGCCGGCGCCCGCGACATCGATCGCCGCTACCGGCAAATCGCCTGGCCCACTGGTTAGCTCGGTCACCGCGGAGGAGCCGATTCCGTGGCCGACTTCCTTGAGCAGGATCGGGTAATCCAGTGCGGCCGCAACCCGACGAAGCCGATCGATGGATCCGGAGAAGTCACCGTCGCCGTTTCGCTGAACGGCTTCTTGTAGCGGATTGGTATGCACTGCAAGGGCATTCGCACCAACCCGCTTGAGTGCATTCGAAATATCATCGACCGCAGACTCAGTCACCTGAGCGAGCCCAATGTTCCCGAACAGCAAAACATCCGGTGCAACATCGCGAACGGTGAAGCTTGATGCGGCCTGCTCCCCCAGCGCGCTATCCAACATGATCCGCTGCGAGCCGAGCATCATGCCGATTCCCAGCTGCTGCGCGGCACCTGCCAGGTTCTTGTTGATGGTCCCCGACAACTCGGCGCCACCCGTCATCGCTCCGACCAGGATCGGCGCTCGCAGTGGCGCACCGAGGAAGTGAGTGGACAGATCGACACGGGCGAGGCTGGTCTGCGTCAACGCGTTGTACGGCAGCCGATATCGCTCCAGCCCGGTCGTCACACCGGTATAGGAGACCCGCTCGTCCAGGCACACGTCGATGTGACGGCGTTTACGGGTCGTCATCCCATTCGAATCGGTTGGCACAGCACCCCCCTTCATGTCACTCAATCCGCCGGCCGCTCCGGGTGTGTGCACGACGCGAGGTCGTCCTGGTATTTCCGCATCGCTTCGATCAGCGCGGTGAAGACCCTTCCCGCGGCATGCAGATCGGTGTCGGGCAAGTCTGCCATCGCGTCATGAGAGTGCATGCCCAGCGGAGCGAAGAACGCTCGCGCAGTCGCCAGACCCGAATCGGAGTAACGCAGGATCACCTTTCGTCTATCGGCCGGATCGGACTCACGCGTGATGTGACCGGACGCCATCATCCGGTCCACCAGATAGGTGATGGCGGCACCGGAGAGTCCCATCCGCTGGCGCAGCTCACCGGAGGTGACGGGTTCGCCCGCCGTTTCGGCGACCATGACATGGAGCAGAGCACGAAAGTCGGTGGGCCGCACCTCATGTACCGCAGCAAAAGCTCGGCCGATCTGTTCAGACTCGGCCGTCATCACCCGCAGATACGCGGAGATCTGCTGCTCGAGTACGGCGCGCTCGGTTTCATCAGGGCCCATGACGGCCACCAGTTTATCGGTACCAGACGATTACTTCAGTTGATTAATACTTAATACACTGAAATAATTGCCGGGTCGAAGGGATTAATGGTGAATAAGCAGACACTTGCCGCAACGACCCTCGCCGTAGGGGCGACCGCGGGCATCGGCAGCGTAGCCAGCCAGCCGCGGATCACCCGCTGGTACTCGAAGCTGCGCAAACCGAGCTACGTGCCGCCGAACGGGGTGTTCCCGATCGCGTGGACCGCGCTGTATGCCGACATCGCGGTGACGTCCGCGACGGCGATCGACCGCCTCCGCTCGACCGGCCGAGATGCCGAGGCCCGCAACTTCATCGTCGCGCTGGCCGCGAACCTGCTTCTCAATGCCGGCTGGAGCTGGTTGTTCTTCAAGTATCAAAAGCTGGGCGCCTCCGCGATCGGTGCGGTGGTATTGGCCGCGAGCAGTGCCGATCTGGCCCGGCGCACCGCCGCGGCGGACCCGCGCGCCGGCGCCGCCCTGCTGCCGTATCCGCTGTGGTGCTCGTTCGCCACTTTGATGTCAGGGCATATTTGGGTACTCAATCGCCGATGACACAGGTGACTGTCTAGTGCCCGCGCTGTTGTGGTTCCGTCGAGACCTCAGACTGCGCGACCTTCCACCGCTGTTGCGGGCCGCCGCCGACAGCGACGACGTGCTCGCATGCTTCGTGTTCGATCCTCAGTTGGAGAAATCGTCGGGTAGTCGGCGCATGCAGTTTCTGTGCGATTCGCTACGGCAGTTACATGATGATCTGGACGGCCGGCTCCTCGTCACCCGCGGGCGGGCCGAGGAACGAATTCCGGCCCTGGTCAAGGAGATCGAGGCGCCCTCGGTACACATCTCCGAGGACTTCGCCCCGTATGGACGCACGCGCGACGATCGGGTTCGCGAGGCACTCGGCGACGTGCCGTTGGTGGCGACGGGGTCGCCGTATCTGGTGTCGCCGGGCCGGGTCAAAAAGGACGACGGCGAGCCGTACAAGGTGTTCACCCCGTTTTTCAGCCGATGGCGCGACATGGGATGGCGCGCGGCCGCGCACTCGACGGCCCAGTCCGCTACCTGGGTTGACCCGAAGAAGCTCGGCAAGCGCGCCAAGCCGGTCGAGATACCGGATCCTTGCGTCGAATTGGATCTGCCGGCCGGCGAGGCAGCCGCGCACAAGCAGTGGAAGAAGTTCGTCGACCAAGGACTCGAGGACTACGGCGAGGACCGCGACCGCCCCGACCACGACGGCACCAGCCGGATGTCGGCACATTTGAAGTTCGGCACGATTCACCCGCGCACCATTGTTGCCGACTTGGACCAGCGACGCGCCGCCGCGCGAGCATACGTGCGGGAGTTGGCATTTCGCGACTTCTATGCCGCCGTGCTTTATCACTGGCCGCACAGCGTTTGGTGGAACTGGAATCGCGACTTCGATGCCATCGAGATCGACGACGACAAGGAAGCGGAGCGGCGCTTCGATGCATGGAAGGCCGGCAGGACCGGGTTCCCGATCGTCGATGCGGGCATGCGCCAGCTCAGCGAGACCGGCTTCATGCACAACCGGGTCCGGATGATCGTCTCGTCGTTCTTGGTCAAGGATTTGCACCTGCCCTGGCAGTGGGGAGCCCGTTGGTTCCTCGACCAACTGGTCGACGGCGACATGGCCAGCAACCAGCACGGCTGGCAGTGGTCCGCGGGGTGCGGCACCGACGCGGCGCCTTACTTCCGGGTCTTCAACCCCACCAGACAGGCCGAAAAGTTCGATCCCTCAGGCGATTACGTCCGCCGTTACGTGGCAGAGCTCGCCGACACCAAGGACGTCACGCTAGCCAAGAGCGAGCGCCCGGATGAGTATCCGGAGCCGATGGTGGACCACAGCGCGGAGCGCAACGAGGCGTTGCGCCGCTATCAGGACATGAGCTAGCGGGCGGCTTTCTTGCGCTCGATGTCGGCGAGCGCGGCCGCCAATTCGGCGCGCTGGGCGGCTGAGGTCTCCCATGCCAGCTGACGATTCTTGACCACCTTGGCCGGTGCCCCCACCGCAATGGAGTAGTCCGGCACCTCGCCCCGGACCACGGCGTGCGACCCGAGCACGCAGCCCCGTCCGATCGCGGTGCCACGCAGGACGGTTACCTTCACTCCGACCCAGGTGTCCGGTCCGATCCGCACTGGCGCCTTGACGATGCCCTGGTCTTTGATCGGGAGCGTGATGTCGTCCATCCGATGATCGAAATCGCAGATGTAGCACCAGTCGGCCATCAGCACGGAAGCACCCAGCTCGATGTCCAGGTAGCAGTTGATGACGTTGTCGCGCCCCAATACCACTTTGTCGCCGAATCGCAGCGAGCCTTCATGCGCGCGGATGGTGTTCTTGTCGCCGATATGCACCCACCGCCCGATTTCCAGCTGCGCCAGCTCCGGGGTCGCATGGATCTCGACGCCCTTGCCGATGAACACCATGCCTCGGGTGATGATGTGGGGGTTGGCCAGCTTGAACTTCAGCAGCCGGTAATAGCGCACCAGGTACCACGGTGTGTACGCGCGATTGCGTAAAACCCACTTCAGCGACGCCAGCGTGAGGAATTTGGCCTGGCGCGGATCGCGCAGATTCGACCCCCGCCAGCGGCGGTGAATCGGGGCTCCCCACATGCTCGTCATGGCCGGAAAGCCTATCGCCGTGGCGCGGCGCGTTGTGAGCCGGGCAATCGGACCTGCGGGCGATGTCGCGGGTTAGTCTCGCAACGTGCCCTGGCCAACTCCCCGTCGCGCCGTGCGGCTTTGGTCATCCGTGACATCGGCGATCGCTCTGACCGCAATGGCGGCAGGGTGCGGCAATACCGACACATGGGTTGACACCGTGCCCGCCGAGGGTTGGCCCGCGCAATATGGCGACGCCGCCAACAGCAGCTACAGCCCGACTGCCGGCGCGGACAAGCTGAGCCTGCGCTGGACCCGCTCCGTCAAAGGTTCACTGGCGTCATCGGTGGCGCTCAGTTCGCGCAACTGGCTCGCCGCCAACGCGCAGACCCCGGGCGGTTGTTCGCTGATGGAGTGGGAGAACGACGCAAACGGCCGCCAGCGCTGGTGCACGCGACTGTTCCAGGGTGGCGGCATCGCCAGCCCGCTGTTCGACGGTTTCGACAATCTCTATGTGGGCCAGCCCGGGGCGATCCTGTCCTTTCCGGTCACCCAGTGGATTCGCTGGCGCCGACCGGTGATGGGAATGCCCTCCACGCCACGGATTCTCGGCAACGGCCACATATTGGTGATCACGCATCTGGGGCAGGTGCAGGTTTTCGACGGCCATCGCGGCACGACCGTCGGCAATGCGGTGGACCTGGTCGACAACGTCGACCCACGCGACTTCACCCGCGGGCTCGGCGACTGCGAACTGGCGAAGGAAGGCTGCCCGGTTGCGGCGGCGCCGGCGTTCGCCAAGGACAAGGGGCTGATCGTGGTCGGGCTGTGGGAGCCTGGGGCCCCGGCGCCGATGCTGGTCGGGCTGAGATACCACCCGGGCCAGAATCCGCTGCTGACCCGCGAGTGGTCCAGCAACGCGGTGGGGGCGGGCGTCCAGGCCAGCCCGGTGGTGTCCAGCGACGGCTCCACGATTTACGTCAACGGACGCGACCAGCGCCTGTGGGCGCTGCACGCCGCAGACGGCAAGCCGAAATGGTCGGTGCCGCTGAAATTTCTGGCCCAGACGCCCCCGTCGGTGACGCCGGAAGGGCTGATCGTGTCGGGCGGCGGCCCAGACACCCGCCTGGTTGCATTCAAAGACGCCGGCGACCATGCGCAGGAAGTGTGGCGCCGCAACGATGTCAGCCCGTTGTCGACGTCGAGCCTGGCCGGGAGCGGGGTCGGCTACGCCGTGGTGACCGGCGGGCCGGGCGAGGGCGCGCGCGGCATGACCCTGCTGGTTTTCGACCCGAACAACGGCAAGACGCGGAACAGCTACTCGCTACCGGAGGCGACCGGTTATCCCGTCGGCGTCTCGATCGGCCGCGATCGCCGAGTCGTTACCGCGACCAGCGACGGCCAGGTGTACAGCTTCGCGCCCAATTGACGCGGCGGCCTAGCTCTTGAATGCCAGCGGCGGGATTGCGGTCCGGGGAACATGAATCTGGCTGGCGCCCGCCAAAGACGGCAGGAGTTCGCCGGGCGCAAAGTAGAAGATCAGCTCGTCGTCGGTGATCGCAAAGTTTTGGTAGTGCGAAGCGTCCAATCCGGAGCCCTGCGAAATTGCGGCGCCGAGGCCGGTTTGCCTTCCGATTTCCCGTTGCACGATCGGGAAAATGGAATCCAGCGGCTTGGTATTCGGCGCGAAAAGCGTGTCGAAGGTGATCGCCTTCTGTCCCGCGACGTCGTAATTGAAGCCCTTATAGAAAGTGGACGGACGTGGCCCTCCGAGGTCCTCGAAAACTTTGAGCACCACGCTCCGGGTTCCGCTCGACGCCTGGCCGGAGTGATACTGCTCGGAAGTGACGTCCATTTGATAAGGCACGTCACGCGGACCCGAGGTTTGCGAGGACGTCTGCGCGACGTTCACGAAGCCGTCGCGATTCTGGCCGAGGAAATCGGTCAGCGCCTGATCCGGATAGTCCGCCGGGAATACCATGTTCACCGTGTAAGTGGGAGTCACAGCATGCACGTTGCATGTTTGATCATCCTGTAAGGCGCCACCCAAACTGGCGCAAGCCGAATCCGCGGCCGCGACGGCGCCACCCGACCAGCCCAGCAGGGCCCCGGCCGCTATCAGCGCGGCCGACATCATCTTGCGCATCGATCGACTTGTCCTCGGAGACTCAGAACGGCTGAAATGCCGTCTCGCCAGCGTACCTGGCGTCCCGTCGAGGTCCCGCAATCGACCGCGATCATGCCCGATCGGCCGATGCTGACGAGCTAGTCCGCAGGTCAGCGGCCACCATCCTCCCGAAGGTGGCCGCTGCCTGCAGCTCCCCCCTTAGAACAGTGTCGTGAGGTCCGTCCAAATGTTGCTGAAGTCTGCAGCCAAGCTGCCGCCGTCGAAGGACGACATCAGGTCAGCCCAGAGACCGCCGCCGTCAGCGAGGGCACCCCCGGCGTCCACACCGGTCAACAGATCCAGGATCGGGTGGGCGCCGTCCGAGATGTCCACCCCCGATAACAGGTCGAGGAACGGGTGGGCGCTGTCGCCTGCGGCACCGCCGCCGGACAACAGATCCAGGAACGGGTGAGCGCTGTCCGAGGCGCCGTTGCCAGACAGCAGATCCAGAATCGGGTGGCTGCTCTCGGAAGCAGCGGCGGTGGTGCTGGTAGAACCCCCGTCGCCATAGAACTTCACGAAGTCCGCCAGATAGTTGCCGCCTGTCGCGTTGGCGGTCGCGAGATTGTTGCCCTCGACGTACGCGGAGTCGTAGCTGCCCGCGGCTGTTGCGCTGCTGCCGGCGAGCGCCGTGTCGTTGTTACCAAAGATCATGGCGTAGTCAGAAGTCCCGGGGTTGTCGGCGGTACCGCCGGCCCAGGCGTAGCTGTTGTCGCCGGCGACGAAGGCGGAGTCGCCGCTCGAGCCCGGGCCACCGGCGATAGCGGTCGAGTCGACCCCGCTGGCGCTGGCGTAGTTACCGGTACCGCCGGTCGCTTGGGCTAGAGAGCCGGCGCCATTGGCGATCGCATAGTCGCCCTTGTCCGAAACGGCTTGGGCAGTGCCATATTGAAACAGCACGTGCCCATTGACTGAGAGGGCGAGATTCAAATTCGGCGTCGCGGATGCCGCCGATAGCGGACCCAAAGAGCCGCCGACCGTTGACAGCCAATCCCGCACGTCCGCAGAGGCCATTGTCGGCGTAGTACCAACTGCCCCAGCAATTCCCAACCCCACGGCCAGCAATCCCAGCCGCGCTATCGCACGCGTTTTTCTCATGATGGTTCCTTCCCCCACAACGCCAATAGGCGCCCGTATTCAGTCGGCGCTACCGCGCGCCGAGTGGCCCCAGCATATGCGCAGCCGTTAATTCTGTTCGAACAAAGTCTGATAATTCTTGAAAAAGTCTATTGATCTTGTTTCGATCAATAGCGAGTATCGGTGGTATCACGAGATTCCTTTAGCCTGGCTATTTTGCAGGATTTCCCGTCAGATCAGCGGCAACCGGTATGGCCCGCATCGATGGTCGCCGTGAGACGGATCCGCAGCAAACCTGAGAGATACCGGCGGTATTTGTGAAGGTTGCGTTCGACTAGACGGACTGCGGTTCCGGATTTCCGGATTCAGGACGGAAAGTCCGGATGAATGCACCCAACGGCGCAATTGATTACATCAGCGACGAGTGGAGCGCCGTCCGGGCCGATTGCAGTTCGGCCGGCGCTCACGTTCGCAGCCCGGGCCCATGGACTGTGCAGCAGTCCCGCCGGCCACATAACCGGCGACGCCGCCCCCGCTCTCGAAGCTGGACGCGGCGGTCGCCATGCTGGCCGGTCCGCGAAAAAGCTCGTAGCCACCACACGTCAGTACGGCAGTCAGGACCAGTCCGGAGATGAGCAGACCCAGTCCTTCAGAACCGCGAGCGTTCATCGTCGAACGTCCTTTCGCCCACTGGGTGTCGACGGTCTAGGGCTGGCCGGCAACTGGACCCCGAATCAGATGCTAGTGAGGCAACCGTGTTAAAACCAGGTTACCTGAGAAACTTTTATGAGTTAGCAAATACGCCTGCGCGCGTCGTAGAAATGGCGTTTACGTGCAGCGGAACGCCCGACTAACAACGGGTGTACCGGTAGCTACTGACATTTTTGGCAAACGCAGCGGGAAAGTCCTGGTGGGTTCGCGCTCAGGCGTCAGTGCGGACCCACCAGGAAGACAGCGGCACTGCGCGCGGCGTCGGCAGCACCCGGTCGATGTCGCGCAACCGGGGGCGGCGAGGCCACAGCAGCTACATCATGTCCCGGTAATGCTTCGCTGCAGCGGTGCCGACCCCCCGGCGCGCTCACACAAGTCTGCGGTGCGCGGTGGCACGAGTTCATGGGGAGATTTCCCTATTTTTTGTCCCAATCCGGTCGCATGTTGCGTGCTCACCGCGATGGTCGGCAGACGAACGCCGTCCTCCGGGCTCGAGTACCGGCGCCGATCCGTGTGGCGACCACCGTCAGCGGGCGGCCCCCGCGTAGAGCCAGACGGCGGCGCAACGCGTCAGGGTCTACATCCAGACCACGAACCAATATCTCGAGCGCGCCGCAGTCAAGCGCCCGCAGGGCCTGTCGCAGCCGGCGCTCGTCGAATGCGAGCTGGTCGAGGACTTCGAAGCCCCGGATGCCGGGCGGAAGAGCGTCGCCGGATAGGTACGCGATTTGCGGGTCGAGCTGCCAGAGTCCGTACCGCGCCGCGTAGTGGCGTACTAGACCGGCACGCACGACCGCACCGTCGGGGTCGACGATCCAACGTCCGGCCGGCTTCACCGGGCAGTCTGCCGGATCGGTGTCGGTGAGGTGTTCGTCGCGGTCGAGAATGGTGGCCCGGCGGCGCACCCCCCGCTCGGTCAGGCCCGCTGACCACAGGCAGGCTTCCCGCACCGAACCGCGATACGACGTCACCTCGATCTCACCGTCAAACCCGAAGTTCGCCAGCACGTCGAAATCGATTCCCGGGGCGCACTTGACGATCAGGTCCCGACCTCGGTAGGCCTCGATCAGCTCGTCGAGAGCGGGCTGGTAATCGCGTGGATCGAACCGTCGCCGACTACCGCTGCGTCGCGCCGGGTCGGCGACCACCACCGCGTCGCGGGTGATCGGGCGCAGCGCATCGGCGCGACATATGTCGACAGCCTCGCGAAGGTTGTGGCGCGCCATCGCCAGCCGTACCGGGTCGATGTCGCTGCCGAGCACCTGGGCCGCCGCGCCCCGCAGCGCCGCCAACTCGGTACCGATCGAGCAGGTGACGTCGTGAACCATCCTGCCGCTCAACCGCTTCGAGCGATGCAATGCAACCGGAGCGGCGCTGGCCTGCTGCAGCGCCTCGTCGGTGAACAGCCACTGGTCGGTGCCCGGCAGCTCACTCAGCTTCGCCGCCGCGCGGCGGCGCTGCAGCACAGTCTCGACCAACACCGCTGTGCGGTCGCCGAATTGCTGTCGAAGCTTCGCGATCTCGCCGACCCGGTCGGCCAGCGGTAGGGCTTCGACCACGGCCAACGCGGCCGATCCTTCGTCCGACGTCAGGTACGCGACGTCGTCGAGGCCGAAGTTCAGGACGGCTTGGTCCCGGTGATCTCGACGTTGTAGAACCAGCCCTTGGGCACCACATGCCGCCATAGGTTGCCGTCGGCCCAGCTCAACAACTTCCAGCCGTTGAACGCGAAGTTGGCGTAGGCCCAGCCCAGCTTGCCCGGCGGTACGGCGTATTCGAAGGTCCGCAGCGGCCAACCGAGCATCGCCGCGGTGAATTCGACGGTGGCGGTGTCGACAGCGACGGCGCCCGCGCTGCGGGCCATCTTCTCCAGCTGTTCCGGAGAGAACGTGTGCAGGTCGACGAGCGCCTCCAGCGCCGCGGCACGCGAAGACTCGTCGAGCTCAGCCTGCGGCCGTCGCCAGCCGTCCAGGCCGGGCAGTTTGGTGACGTTGGTCGCGACCCGCCAGGTCAGCGTCGAGAGCGTCCGCGCGTACCTGTTGCCGATGGTGGTCGGCTCGCCGGCGAACACGAAGCGGCCGCCCGGCCGCAGTACCCGCAGCACCTCGCGCAGGGTCAGCTCTACGTCCGGAATGTGATGCAACACAGCGTGTCCGACGACAAGGTCGAACGAATCGTTGTCGTAGGGAATCCGTTCGGCGTCGGCCACCCGGCCGTCGATCTCGAGCCCGAGTGATTGCCCGTTGCGGGTGGCGACTTTGACCATTCCCGGCGACAGGTCGGTGACGGATCCGCGGCGGGCCACCCCCGACTGGACCAGGTTCAGCAGGAAGAAGCCACTGCCGCAGCCCAGCTCGAGCGCGTTGTCGTAGGGCAGGCGCCGGACTTCGTCGTCGGGGACGACGCTGTCGAAGCAGTCCCGGGCGTAGTCGATGCAGCGCTGGTCGTAGGAGATCGACCATTTGTCGTCGTAGTTCTCCGCTTCCCAGTCGTGGTAGAGCACCTGGGCCAGCTTGCTGTCGTGGCGTGCGGCCTCGACCTGCTCAGCGGTGGCGTGCGGCTGCGGCGCCGGATCGGTACTGGTCATGGTCGCCCAGCCTAACGGCCGGACGGTCGGCCAGGCACCCTGCCTGGCCTGCGGCGCTACGAGCAGCGGTAACACATTTCGCGCCGGATGAATCAGGCCCTCTCGAGACGCCGTTCCAGGCCTGCGATCGCCAGGTCCAGTTCGAATGCGAACTGGTCGTCGGCGTCCTCATTCTGCACACAGGCAAGGATTCGGCGCAGTGCCGGAAACTGCTCCGAGAATCCCTGGCCGAGAACGTCCGTCAGCTCGGCCTCCTGCGGATACATGCCTTGATGCCGAGCCTTGACGAGGCCGATGTCCGCATGCGTCATCGCGATGTTCGAGATCACCGTCAGACCTCGACGGGCGAGGGTTTCGTCGAATCCGGCATCGAACAACGATTGGAGGACGCGCTCCGTCAGCTTCATGGCGGTCACTCCGGCCATGCCGTGCAGTTGGACATAGGTAGCAGCCACACCGACCTGCAGGACACCGTCGCGGAAGGCGTGCGCCCACGCTCCGACCACGACCCGCCAATCCGCTTCCGGCAGGTCGATAGTGGCCAGCTCGGTTTCGAACAGGTCGGCAACGACGAGATTGAGCAGGCCTTCCTTATCGCCGACGTGATAGTGCAGCGCCTTTCGGCTCACACCGAGGGCATCGGCGATGGCCTTCATCGTCAACTGCTCGCGCGGCACGCTTCGGGCCGCGGCCACGATCTGCTCCCGGCTGATCTGCGGCGGACGGCCGCGACGCGGCGGACTGTCGGACATCGACACAATGCTAAGCGCCCGCACGTCGCGCCGTTGTCAGCCGGCGGCCACGGGACTCACCGTGACGCCGACGGTAGTTGCGCCGGTGTTCGAGGTGATGATTAATTCCGCGGCGTTGGGAGCCGACATCACTTCTCCCCCAGTGACACTCACCGTGTAGCCGTTCGGGAACTCGACGGACGGTACCGAGATGGTTGTCTGCGAGCCGGCCGGGAAGTTCGCCAGGCCGTCTGGATTTTCGGTGGAGTAACTGAAGTGGAATATGCCGTTGTCGAACGAGAACGAGCTCGGGGTTCCCGAAATCTCCTGCGGATAGGGCTCGGCCAGTGTTTCGAGGTTTGCGGTGTTGACGTTGTCGCCGATGGGCGCCTTCGACGGGTCGTAGACAAGCGACTCGAGGCTGGACGGCGATGCGCTGGTGGTGATGTCGTCTTTGCCGGTGAAGGCCCATTCCGTCCAGCCCATCAAATTTTGGTTGGCCGGGTCCATCGAGGCAGTGATGGTGGCCTGCTTGCTGGTGGCTCCGAACTCGGTCATGAATGCCGGAATGCCTTGCTCCGATGCGTACGACTCGGCGTTTCGCACACTCAGTGCGCCCGTGTAGTCGTGGAAGGACAGCACCATGCCGGGCTGATCCACGGTGCCCAGCGTGTAAGGAAGTCCCTCACTGGTGATGACGTCCGGTTCGTAGAAGATCGGAGTACTGGGGTCGACGGCCCTAATCGCCGTCGCCGCTTGGTCATAGAACGGAGTCAGCTCCCGGCCCTCGAAAAACGAGTTGCCCAAAATGGTTGGGAGCAGCTGCGATCCGGGATCGGGTTCGTTCATGATCTCGAAACCAGCCACGTTCGAGTTGCCGTTGAATGCGTTCGCCAGGTACTCCAGCATCTGGGAGTAGTTGTCTTCCAACCCGATCCCGTTTGACGCGGCGTCGTTACCCCAGAATGAATCCCAAGCTTGCGTCTCGGCGGGATTGAAGAATTCATTGAGCGGGAAGGTCGTCGTGCCGTTGGTGGCCCCGCCCGTCAGCGTCGCCCACGCGGGTGCGCCCTCGCCGCCGAACGCGGTGCCCCAGGCATCCTGGTGCATGTCAAGGATGCTGTAAATGCCATGCTGCCCAAGGGTTTGCACGGTCTGTTCGATCGAGTCGAGGTAGCTCGTGCTGAACTCGCCCGGCGCGGGCTCCAGCGCAGCCCAGTCCACGCCGAGGCGTACGACGTTGAAACCGTTCTCTTGCAGGAATGCCGCGTCGGCATCGCTGAACCCGGTAGCCGATGGCTCGTAAGGCGGGACTTTCACCACTTCGCCGAACCCGTGCAAGATGACCACCTGGCCGTCGCTGTTCGTGATCGACTGACCGGTGGTTCCCAGGGGCAGCAAGTATCCCGACGTCTCGTTGGAGCCGCCGGGCAGCGTGCCGTAAGTGCCGACCATGCCGTGGTCGCCGAGCAACGCGCTGCCATTGCCGCCCGCGCCGCCGAGCGCCGGTAGACCGTCGGCGGTGACGCCATTTCCGGCGTTGCCGCCGTCGCCGCCGATGCCGAACAGCGAGCCGGTGGCAGCGCCACCGTCGCCGCCGTAGCTTCCCGCGCCGCCTGCACCACCCTCGCCGCCCAGGCCCATAAACGATCCGCCCGCACCACCTGCGCCACCGGCCGCGGCGTCGCCGTTACCGCCCATGCCGCCGTCGCCGAAAATCCCCGCCGAGCCGCCGGCGCCGCCGGGCTCACCGGCCACCGTGCTGTCCCAACCTGAACCGCCGTCACCGAACCACAGGCCGCCGGCACCCCCAGTCGGATCGTCTGGGGTTCCGATGGCGCCGTTCCCGATCAGGAACTCGCCGAACCTGGTGTTGATAATGCTGTCCACGTGCTCGCCGAACGGATTGTTGATCCACGCTTGGGCGGCCGTTTCCAGCGGCGTGAACACGTGCTGCTGGAACATCGTCGCCAGATCCGCGGACGCCGGCAGAGCCGCGGTCACCGCACCCTCGGCGGCGAAAGACGGATCGAAGCCGGCCACCATCGACGTCAGATCCGTGGTCAGGGCCGGAGCGATGCCGGACAGCGAATTGAGTATCGGGTCCAGGATCACCTCCAACTCGTCGGCATTGGCGGTGGGCGCAAGGGCCACCGGAGTCAAACCGATGGCCAGGAACGCTCCCGCTGCGGTGCCCGCGCCGACGGCGCGGTGACGCCACGGAGACCGGGTGCGGAGTAGTGACTTCGGGGGAATGCGCATGTCTTGCCCTACTCTCAGGTTTCGAGCGATCCGAAGAACTCCCCGAATTACTACCGCGCGGCAATTAATTTGTCAATCATGTCGGCCCGCGTGCTTGGGAATGCGCGCGAGAGCGCGATCCGCGCCTGTCAACGGCGGTAGGCGCGGTTGCGCAGGATCGAATTCGGCGCGCACGGTCGGCGAATCCTGCACCGGCCACGTCGGCGACTGCGCTTCTCAGCTTTTTCTAGGAAAACGACGGGTTGCGTCGAGCTCAGACCCCTCGGCTCGCCCGATCGAACACTTCCAGGTATCTGCGGCGCTCGGCATCGCGGCGCTCGGCCGGGGCCAGCGTGTAGAGCTCGTTGATGGCGGCCTTGGCGGCAGCGATCGCGGCGCGGGGGGCACCGACGAAGCGGCTCGCCCAGGCCGCGGCGGCGTCGTACACGCCGTCAGGTGCCACCATCTCGTCGATCAGGCCCAGCTCCTTGGCCTCCTCGGCGTCGAAGAACCGGCCGCTGTAGATGAGTTCTTTGGCCGTGCCGGCGCCGACGGTGTGGGCCAGTCGCGCCATTTCGTCGCCAGCGGGGACCAGACCGGCCAGTATCTCCGTCGCACCGAATCGGACGTTGTCGCCGCTCACCCGACAGTCGGCGGCGAGCGCCAGGCCGAGTCCGGCGCCCAGCGCGTAACCGGTCACGGCGGCGACGGTCGGTTTCGGGATCGCCGCGACGGCGTCGACGGCGGCGCGGTGCGCGCGTAGCCAGCTGTCTGCCTCCGCCGTGGTCAGCGTGCGCAATGCGGGCGTGTCGTCGCCGGCGGAGAAGATCTCGTGACCGCCGAACAGGATGACTGCGGCGATGTCGTCGTCGCGGCTCACCTCGGCCGCGGCCTGCTCGATCTCCCGATAGGCCTGCCGGGTCAGTGCGTTGGTCGGCGGTCGGGAGAGCACGATGGTCCCGAGCCCTGGACGTTCGGCGTCGAGGTGGACGCTGACGAACTCGCTCAAAGGTGCCATCGCTGCCCGCCCGCTTTGCGGGCCCGGTGGTAGCGGTCGGAGTCGAAGAACTCGAAAATCCAGTTGTCGCCGTCGATTTCGACGTTCGGTTGCACGGTGACGATCTGGCGCTCGACGGCCAGCACGTCGGCAACGGTGCGCCCGCTCAGCGAGTCCAGTTGGGTCCAAGTCGGCGGGAGCAGGAAGCAGCGGCCGGCTTCGAAGTCACCGATGGCCTCTTGCGGCGTCGTCCATGCCGCGCGGTCGGATTCGGTGTTGTCGCCGTCGGCCCGCTGGCCTTCGGGCAGGGCGCCGACGAAGAAGTAGGTGTCGTAGCGGCGGGTGCGCTCGGCTTCCGGCGTCACCCAGTTGGCCCACGGCCGCAGCAGATCGGCTCGCAGCACCAGGTTTTCGCGGCGCAGGAAGTCGGCGAACGACAGCGTCCGGTTGTCCAGGTCGCGGCGGGCGTCGGCGTAGACCGAGGCGTCGCCGACGATCCCGCTCGGGTCGTCTGCCGGGCCGGCGAACAAGACCCCGGACTCTTCAAACGTCTCGCGGGCCGCGGCGCACACCAGCGCGGCGGCCAACTCGACGTCGGTGCCGAACCGCTCGGCCCACCACGCGGGTGGCGGTCCGGCCCAGGCGATGTCGGCGTTGCGGTCGCGGTCGTCGACTCCGCCGCCCGGGAACACCATCGTTCCGGGGGCGAACTCCATCTTCGAGTGGCGGCGCATCAAGAAGACGTCGATGCCGGCTGACCCGTCACGCACCAGCATTACGGTCGCGGCCGGTCGTACCGGTAGCGGTACGACGTCGTCATCACTCATCAGCGCCTCCGGTGGGCCGCACGGGTGCGGGTACGCCGGGCGAAGTAACGCCCGTCGAGCACGTCCACGTCGATCGACTGCCCGAACGCCGTGGACAGGTTCTCTCCGGTCAGCACATCAGACAGCAACCCGGCCGAGACAACCTGCCCTTCCGCGAGCAGCATGCAGTGGCTGAAGCCAGGCGGAATCTCCTCGACGTGGTGGGTCACCAGGACCAGCGCGGGTGCATCGGGGTCGGCGGCCAGGTCGGCGAGGCGGGCCACCAACTCTTCCCGTCCGCCGAGGTCGAGACCCGCGGCGGGTTCATCGAGCAATAGCAGTTCGGGGTCGGTCATCAGCGCGCGGGCGATCAGGATCCGCTTTCGCTCGCCCTCGGACAGGGTTTCGTAGCGACGGTCGGCGAGGTGCTCGGCGCCCAGGCTCTCCAGCATGTCGACGGCGCGGTGGTAGTCGACCTCTTCGTACTTTTCCCGCCATCGGCCCAGCACCGCGTAGCCGGCGGAGACGACCAGATCGCGCACCACCTCGTTGCCGGGAATCCGTTGCGCCAGCGCCGAGGAGCTCAACCCCACTCGCGACCGCAGTTCGGACATGTCGACCCGGCCGAGCCGCTCGCCCAGCACATAGGCCGTCCCCGAGCTGGGATGCTCGCTGGCCGCGGCGATGCGCAGTAACGATGTCTTGCCCGCGCCGTTGGGGCCGATGATCACCCAGCGTTCGTCGAGCTCGACCGACCAGGTCACGGGCCCGACCAGGGTGTGGCCGTCGCGGATGAGCGCGACATCGGTGAAGTCGATCAGCAGGTCGGGGTCGACTGCCTCGTCAGTCATGTCGGTTCCATCCTCGGATTCTCCCGAATCCTCAGATTCCACCTCCGGCTACCGTTTTCGGCCACCCGCCCATCGTGCCGTACCGACCGCGCGACTACTCCGGCGGGATGTCGACGCGGCTCACCACGCCGTCGAGCGCGTCGGCGGCCTCGATCTCGCCGCGCGTCACACCGAGCAGAAACAGCACGGTGTCCAGATAGGGGTGGCTCAGCGACGCGTCGGCGACCTCGCGCAGCGCGGGCTTGGCATTGAAGGCGATGCCCAAGCCGGCCGCGGACAGCATGTCGATGTCGTTGGCGCCGTCGCCGACCGCGACCGTCTGCGCCATCGGCACTCCTGCCTGACTGGCAAAGTCCCGCAGCGCCTTGGCTTTTCCGGCGCGGTCGACGATCTCGCCGACCACCTTGCCGGTGAGCTTGCCGTCGACGACCTCGAGCACGTTGGCCGCGACAAAGTCCAGCATGAGCTCATCGGCCAGCGGCTGAATCACCTGGCGGAAACCGCCTGAGACCACGCCGACGTGATAGCCCAGCCGTCGCAGGGTGCGGATGGTGGTCCGCGCACCGGGGGTCAGCTCCACGTCTTCGGCGACCTGATCGATCACATCGACGGGCAGGCCGGCGAGCGTGCCGACCCGCTGGTGCAGAGACTCGGCGAAGTCGAGCTCGCCGCGCATCGCGGCGTCAGTGATCGCCTTGACGGCTTCTTCAGCGCCCGCGCGCGCCGCGAGCATCTCGATGACTTCCTGCTGGATCAGCGTCGAGTCGACGTCGAACACGATGAGCCGCTTGGCCCGTCGCGCGATGCTGTAGTCCTCGAGAGCGACGTCGACACCGACGTCGGCAGCCACCCGGGTCAGCACTTCCTGCAGCTGTCCCCCGACACCCGCCGGCACCGACACCCGCAACTCCAGGCCGGTGACCGGATAATCGGAGACGCCGCGGATCAGGTCGATGTTGACACCGAGACCAGCGACCTCGCGGGCGACGGCTCCGAACGCCTCAGCGGTGATCGGCCGGCCCAGCACCATGATCGTGTGAGTCGAAGGCTCACGAATGATCCGCAGATCGTCACTGCGCTCGATGGTGACGTCGAGGCCCACCGAGTGCACCGCGGCTTCGACCTCGTCGCGAAAGGCTTGGCCGTCAACGACTTCCGCGGGTGCGGTGACCAGCACGCCCAGGGTCAGGCGGCCGCGGATCACCACCTGCTCAACGTTGAGTAACTCGACCTTGTACTCGGAGAGCACGCCGAACAATGCCGACGTCACGCCCGGTTTGTCGTGACCGGTGACGGTGATCAACGCCGACACCTTACGGGGCGTACTCACCCCAAATTGCCTGCGCGAGAAAGCATTACGAGCGGACGTTGACGTCGTCGGCCCGGGTGACGTCGCCGTCTGACGGGCCGTGCGCCCGACCCACGTGAGCCTCCGCAC
>CAWGIJ010000002.1:0-68090 GCA_963822655.1 uncultured Actinomycetota bacterium | reverse complement strand
CCGCCGGTGATGTCCTCACCGACACCACCCTGGTGGAAGGTACGCATGGTCAGCTGCGTGCCGGGCTCACCAATCGACTGCGCCGCAACGATACCCACGGCCTCACCGATGTCGACCAGCTTGCCGGTGGCCATCGAACGGCCGTAGCACGTCGCGCACACGCCGGTACCGGTGGTGCAGGTCAGCACGGAGCGGACCTTCACCTGCGTGATGCCGGCCGCCAGCAGCGCATCGATCTGCGGGTCACCCAGGTCCTCGCCACGAGCGGCGACGACGTTGCCCGCCTCGTCGGTCGCGTCGGTACCCAAAGTCCGTGCGTAGGCCGAGGTTTCGATGTGCGGGTCACGGATCAGCGTGCCGTCGGGCTGACGCTCGGCCAGCTCGACGAGGATGCCGCGCTCGGTACCACAGTCGGTCTCGCGAACGATGACGTCCTGGCTCACGTCGACCAGACGACGGGTCAGGTAACCCGAGTCGGCGGTACGCAATGCGGTGTCCGCCAGACCCTTCCGCGCGCCGTGGGTGTTGATGAAGTACTCCAACACCGTCAGGCCTTCACGGAACGACGACTTGATCGGGCGCGGGATGAACTCACCCTTGGGGTTGGTCACCAGACCCTTCATGCCGGCCAGCGTTCGCGTCTGGGTGAAGTTACCCGTGGCACCCGATTCGACGATCGTGATGATCGGGTTGTCGGCCGGGTAGTGATCGCGAAGAGCCTCACCGACCTCGTCGGTGGCTTCCTTCCAGATCTCCACCAAGGCCTCGTTGCGCTCGTCCTTGTTCAAAGCACCACGCTGGAACTGCTTTTCGACCTTGTCGGCGCGCCCTTCGTAGGCGTCCAGAATCTCGGCCTTGTTCGGCGGCACCAGCACGTCCGCCATCGACACGGTGACACCCGAACGCGTGGCCCAGTGGAAGCCGGCGTCCTTGAGCTTGTCGACGGTCTGCGCGACCACGATCATCGGGTAGCGCTCGGCCAGATCGTTGATGATCGCAGCCTGCACCTTCTTGTGCATCTGCTTGTCCACGAACGGGTACCCGACCGGCAACAGCTCGTTGAAGATCACCCGGCCCAGCGTCGTCTCGGCGATCCAGGCATCGCCTGGCTGCCAACCGTTTTGACCGAACCGCTCGGCCTCGATCTCGGCCGGCGGACGCAACTGAGTCAGCCGGATCTTGATCTTGGCGCGCACGCTCAGAGCGCCGCGGTCCAGCGCCATGATGGCCTCGGACGGCGAGGAGTACACCCCGGACTCCGGCTGATCCTTGGCGGGCGGCGTGTATTCGCCCGTGTCGCCGGGGATCTCGGTGGTCAGGAAGAACAACCCGGTCACCATGTCCAGTCGCGGCATGGCCAGCGGGCGACCCGAGGCCGGCGACAGGATGTTGTTCGACGACAGCATCAGGATGCGGGCCTCGGCCTGCGCCTCGGCACTCAGCGGCAAGTGCACGGCCATCTGGTCACCGTCGAAGTCGGCGTTGAACGCCTCACACACCAACGGGTGCAGCTGAATAGCCTTGCCCTCCACCAGCTGTGGCTCGAAAGCCTGAATACCCAACCGGTGCAGAGTCGGTGCACGGTTCAGCAGCACCGGGTGCTCGGCGATGACCTCTTCGAGGACATCCCACACCTGCGGACGCTGACGCTCGACCATGCGCTTGGCGCTCTTGATGTTCTGCGCGTGGTTGAGGTCAACCAGTCGCTTCATCACGAACGGCTTGAACAGCTCGAGAGCCATCAGCTTGGGCAGACCACACTGGTGCAGCTTGAGCTGCGGGCCGACCACGATGACCGAACGGCCCGAGTAGTCGACACGCTTACCGAGCAGGTTCTGACGGAACCGCCCCTGCTTACCCTTGAGCAGATCCGACAGCGACTTGAGCGGGCGGTTGCCCGGCCCGGTGACCGGACGGCCGCGACGGCCGTTGTCGAACAGCGCGTCGACCGACTCCTGCAGCATCCGCTTCTCGTTGTTGACGATGATCTCGGGCGCGCCGAGGTCGATCAGCCTCTTGAG
Organism: uncultured Actinomycetota bacterium; assembly: GCA_963822655.1. Lineage (GTDB taxonomy): Bacteria > Actinomycetota > Actinomycetes > Mycobacteriales > Mycobacteriaceae > Mycobacterium. Next base: position 66,069 of record CAWGIJ010000002.1, on the reverse strand, counting down.
GCGGTTGTTGCGGTTGATGACGCGGCGGTACAGGTCGTTGAGGTCGGAGGTCGCGAAGCGGCCACCGTCGAGCTGAACCATCGGACGCAGCTCCGGCGGGATCACCGGAACGGCGTTGAGCACCATGCCCATCGGCGAGTTGCGGTTCGTCGCGAAAGCCGCGACGACCTTCAGCCGCTTGAGCGCACGAAGCTTCTTCTGCCCCTTGCCGTTCTTGATGACGTCGCGCAGGATTTCGGCCTCGGCGTCGACGTCGAAGTTCTCGATCAGCTTCTGGATCGACTCCGCGCCCATGGCGCCGTTGAAGTACTCGCCGTACCGGTCGATGATCTCGCGGTACAGGTTCTCGTCGACGATCAGCTGCTTGGGAGCCAGCTTGGTGAAGGTGGTCCAGATTTCCTCCAGCCGGTCCAGCTCACGCTGGGTGCGGTCACGGAGCTGACGCATCTCACGCTCGCCACCGTCGCGAACCTTGCGCCGCGCATCGGCTTTGGCGCCCTCGGCCTCCAACTCGGCCAGGTCGGCTTCCAGCTTCTGCGCACGCGCTTCGAGGTCGGCATCGCGCTGGTCCTCGATCGCCTTGCGCTCGACAACCATCTCGGCCTCGAGAGTCGACAGCTCGTTGTGCCGCATCTCGGTGTCGACCGCGGTGATCACGTAAGCGGCGAAGTAGATGATCTTCTCGAGATCCTTCGGCGCCAGGTCGAGCAGGTAGCCCAACCGCGAGGGCACACCCTTGAAGTACCAGATGTGCGTGACCGGCGCGGCCAGCTCGATGTGGCCCATCCGCTCACGGCGCACCTTGGCACGAGTCACCTCGACGCCACAGCGCTCACAGATGATGCCCTTGAAGCGGACGCGCTTGTACTTGCCGCAGTAGCACTCCCAGTCGCGAGTCGGTCCGAAGATCTTCTCGCAGAACAGGCCGTCCTTCTCGGGCTTCAATGTGCGGTAGTTGATCGTCTCCGGCTTCTTGACCTCGCCGAAGGACCAGTTACGGATGTCCTCTGCGGTGGCCAGGCCAATACGGAGTTCATCGAAGAAGTTGACGTCTAACACGTAACTCCCTTTCCCCTTGCGGGACTAGAAAATACTGAAAATCAATTAGGCAAGATCCTCAACGGACGCAGATTCGTTGCGAGACAAGTTGATTCCCAGGTTCGCGGCAGCGCGCTCCAGGTCCTCGTCGTCGCCGTCGCGCATCTCGATCGCCGCACCATCGCTGGAGAGCACCTCGACGTTGAGGCACAGCGACTGCAGCTCTTTGAGAAGCACCTTGAACGATTCGGGAATGCCCGGCTCGGGGATGTTCTCGCCCTTGACGATTGCCTCGTACACCTTGACCCGGCCGACGGTGTCGTCCGACTTGATGGTCAACAGCTCCTGCAGCGTGTACGCGGCACCGTAGGCCTGCATGGCCCAGCACTCCATCTCACCGAACCGCTGACCACCGAACTGCGCCTTACCACCCAACGGCTGCTGGGTGATCATCGAGTACGGGCCGGTGGAGCGAGCGTGGATCTTGTCGTCCACCAAGTGGTGCAGCTTCATGATGTACATGTAGCCGACCGTGACCGGGTACGGGAACGGCTCACCACTGCGACCGTCGAACAAGACCGCCTTGCCGTCCTTGTTCACCATCACGTCGCCGTCGCGGTTGGGCAGCGTCGAGGCCAGCAGGCCCGTCAGCTCCTCTTCCTTGGCGCCGTCGAAGACCGGGGTCGCGACGATCGCGTCCGGCTCGGAGCGTGTGCAGATCCTCGGGCAGGTTCGCCGCCCACTCGGGAGCACCTTCGATGTTCCAGCCGGCCTTGGCCACCCACCCGAGGTGGGTTTCCAGGATCTGGCCGATGTTCATCCGTCGCGGCACACCGTGGGTGTTCAAGATGATGTCCACCGGAGTGCCGTCCGGGAGGAACGGCATGTCCTCGGCCGGCAGGATCTTGCCGATGACGCCCTTGTTGCCGTGGCGTCCGGCCAGCTTGTCACCGTCGGAGATCTTGCGCTTCTGGGCGACGTAGACGCGGACCAGCTCGTTGACACCGGCCGGCAGCTCGTCGTCGTCCTCGCGCGAGAACACCCGGATACCGATCACCTTGCCGGACTCACCGTGCGGCACCTTCAGCGACGTGTCGCGGACCTCGCGGGCCTTCTCACCGAAGATCGCGCGGAGCAGCCGCTCCTCCGGAGTCAGCTCGGTCTCACCCTTCGGGGTGACCTTGCCGACCAGGATGTCGCCGTCGCGGACCTCGGCGCCGATGCGGACGATGCCGCGCTCGTCGAGGTCAGCCAGCACCTCGTCGGAGACGTTCGGGATGTCCCGCGTGATCTCCTCGGCACCCAGCTTGGTGTCGCGGGCGTCGATCTCGTGCTCCTCGATGTGAATCGAGGTGAGCACGTCCTCCTCAACCAGGCGGTTGGACAGGATGATCGCGTCCTCGTAGTTGTGACCTTCCCACGGCATGATCGCGACCAGCAGGTTCTTGCCGAGCGCCATCTCACCGTTGTCGGTGCACGGCCCGTCGGCGATGACCTGGCCGGACTCGACCCGCTCACCGGAGTCCACGATCGGACGCTGGTTGGCGCAGGTGCCGTGGTTGGACCGGGCGAACTTGCGCATCCGGTAGGTGTGCCGGGTGCCGTCGTCGGCCATCACGGTGATGTAGTCGGCGGACACCTCCTCGATCACACCGGCCTTGTCGGCGACGACGACGTCGCCGGCGTCGATCGCGGCGCGCAGCTCCATGCCGGTACCCACCAGCGGTGCCTCACTACGCACCAGCGGAACCGCCTGGCGCTGCATGTTGGCACCCATCAGGGCACGGTTGGCGTCGTCGTGCTCGAGGAACGGAATCATCGCGGTGGCCACGGAGACCATCTGCCGCGGCGAGACGTCCATGTAGTCGACCTCGGCCGAGGACACGTACTCGACCTCGCCACCCTTGCGTCGAACCAGCACGCGGTCCTCGAGTGAACTGGCCCCCGTCGTCGATCGGCGAGTTGGCCTGGGCGACGACGTGGCGGTCTTCCTCGTCGGCGGTCAGGTACTGGATCTCGTCGGAGACCACACCGTCGTTCACCTTGCGGTACGGCGTCTCGATGAAGCCGAACGGGTTGACCCGCGCGTACACCGACAGCGACCCGATCAGACCGATGTTCGGACCTTCCGGGGTCTCGATCGGACACATCCGGCCGTAGTGGCTGGGGTGCACGTCACGAACCTCGAGGCCGGCGCGCTCACGGGACAGACCACCGGGGCCCAGCGCCGACAGGCGGCGCTTGTGGGTCAGACCCGACAGCGGGTTGTTCTGGTCCATGAACTGCGAGAGCTGGCTGGTGCCGAAGAACTCCTTGATCGCGGCGACCACCGGCCGGATGTTGATCAGGGTCTGCGGCGTGATCGCCTCGACGTCCTGAGTCGTCATCCGCTCGCGGACCACGCGCTCCATCCGGGACATGCCGACCCGGATCTGGTTCTGGATCAGCTCGCCGACCGTGCGCAGACGACGGTTACCGAAGTGGTCGATGTCGTCGGTCTCCACCGGCACCTCGACGCCGCCGGGGACGGTCATCGAGGTCTGGCCCTCGTGCAGGCGCACCAGGTACTCGACGGTCGCGACGACGTCTTCCTCGGTCAGCGTGGTCGACGACGTCTCGGCCGGCGTGGCGCTCAGGCCCAGCTTCTTGTTGATCTTGTAGCGACCAACGCGGGCCAGGTCGTAGCGCTTCTCCTTGAAGAACAGGTTCTCCAGCAGGGTCTGCGCGGACTCCTTGGTCGGCGGCTCGCCCGGACGCAGCCGGCGGTAGATCTCCAGCAGCGCCTCGTCGGAGTTCTGGGTGGGGTCCCGCTCGAGGGTCTGCATCATGATCTCGGAGAAGCCGAAGCGCTCGCGGATCTGCTCGTTGCTCCAGCCCAGCGCCTTGAGCAGCACGGTGACGGCCTGGCGACGCTTGCGGTCGATGCGGACACCGACGGTGTCGCGCTTGTCGATGTCGAACTCCAGCCACGCACCGCGGCTCGGGATCACCTTGACGCTGTGCAGCACCTTCTCGGTGGACTTGTCGATGGTGTCGTCGAAGTACACACCGGGCGAGCGGACCAGCTGGCTGACCACCACGCGCTCGGTCCCGTTGATGATGAACGTGCCCTTCTCGGTCATCATCGGGAAGTCACCCATGAACACCGTCTGGCTCTTGATCTCGCCGGTGTTGTTGTTGATGAACTCCGCGGTGACGAACAGCGGGGCCGCGTACGTCATGTCCTTGTCTTTGCACTCATCGACGGGGGCCTTGACCTCGTCGAATCGTGGGTCGGAGAAGGACAGCGACATCGAGCCCGAGAAATCCTCGATCGGCGAGAGCTCGTAGAGAACCTCTTCGAGGCCACCTGTCGGGTTCTCGTCGCCACGTCCCGGCGGCAATTTCGCGCCAGCGGGGAGCACCGATCAACCACTCGAAAGAGTCGGTCTGCACGTCCAGCAAGCCCGGAACCTCGAGAGGTTCACGCAGCTTGGCGAACGAAACGCGATCAGGAGCCCCGGGTACGGAACTGTTGGAGGAGGTAGAACTTTGAGGGGTTTTCTTGCTCTGGCGGGAGACTGCCAAGATGCATTCCTTCCAGCACCTCACGCGACTGCAGATTCCGGAGGCCACCGGAGCCGTTCGCCGCTATAACTTTGTCGGGTCGGCTGGCGAACGATCTGTCCGGTTACTCACGCACGAGAGCTAATTCGCTGTATCAGCGATAGCTCAAGCTAGGACCACGTGTGTCATGTGGCGAGTGTGAGGTGGGCAGGAGGCAGCCAGCGCAACGTCCAACAATAGCGCAGGACGGCGCATTCCTCAACTACCCTGCTCGGGCCTCATTTTCCTGGGGGTAGGCGGCGCTGGCTGGCGACTCGAAATTCCCGTGCATTCATTCTGCCCAACAGAGTGACCCCTTCGGCGGTTTCCGTCAAGAGGTGACGCACCTTGTTTGTGGAACAAACTCCTTCCGCATCGGGCCTACCGGGCGCGCCGTCAGTGGCGGCGCTGCGTCGGGATCGATGCGGTGTCGGCCTCGTCCGATGCCGGGAAGCGCGGTCGTCGTAGTCTCTGTTGTTCGCGTTTTCCTGCTTGTCGTCCTCGAAGGACTCGAGGATGGCCTCCTGGGCATCCTTGGGCAGCAGGTGCAGGTTCTCCCGGACCCGGGCCTGGCGGCGGCCGGCCGCCTTGCGCTCCGGCATGCCGGGGGTGGCGGTGATCTGCGGCGGCACACCCTCGACCTCGTCGGTGCCACCGTCGTGGTGGCCGGCCTCGATGTGGGCCTGCTCCTCGGCCATGGTGGCCTCGTCCTTTTCCTCCGACATACCGATCGGGCCGATACGGCGACCGTTGAGGAACTGTTTGACGACCGGCTCGTCGCTGGTCAGCAGCACCTCGCGGGGGCCGAACATGACCAGCTTGCGGCGGAACAGCATGCCCATGTTGTCGGGCACCGTGCGGGCGATGTTGATGTTGTGCGTCACGATCAGGATCGTGCAGTCGATCTGGGCGTTGATGTCGATCAGCAGCTGGGACAGGTAGGCGGTACGGACCGGGTCCAGACCCGAGTCCGGCTCGTCACAGAGGATGATCTGCGGGTCCAGCACCAGCGAGCGGGCCAGGCCGGCACGCTTGCGCATACCACCGGAGATCTCACCGGGGAACTTCTTCTCGTCCCCGCCCAGACCCACCAGCTCCAGCTTCTCCATGACGACGTCACGGATTTCGCTTTCCTTCTTCTTGGTGTGCTCGCGCAACGGGAACGCGGTGTTGTCGTAGAGGTTCATCGACCCGAACAGCGCGCCGTCCTGGAACATGACGCCGAACAGGGTGCGGATGTCGTACAGCTCTTTGGCCGAACACTCGGTGATGTCCGTGCCGTCGACGATGATCGAGCCGCGCTCGGGGCGCAGCAGGCCGATCAGCGACTTCAGGAAGACGGATTTACCCGTACCGGACGGGCCCAGCAGAACGCTGACCTCGCCCTCGGGGACCTCCATCGTGACGTCTTCCCAGATTCGCTGGGAACCGAAAGACTTGGTCAGTCCCTCAACCGAGATACCGATACCCACGCGAAACCCTCCCGCTGAAGTTGCTGATCGCAGCCCAAGCCCAGCTTGTGGCTTGAGTCACTGTAGCGCACAGGAAGGTCAGTTTTGATCAGTCCTGCGGCGCCCAGTTTCCGTGAAATCCCATCGGCACGCGCTGCGGTAAGTGGACCGTCGCCACCGACTCGCATGTTTGCGCATCGAGCAGTACGAGCTGGCCCTCGTCGTGTCCGCGGTGATACCCGTAACCGATCAGGATTCCGTCGTCCTCAGACAAGCTAGCCGAACCAGCGACCGGGCGCGGGACGAACGACATCTCGCCGATCAGCAGCTCTGGGTCAAGCGGTGCGACCACGCTCGATCCGGTCGCGTAGTCGTGCTTGTAGAGCGCCGAGAGCATTTTCGATCTGCCTGAGTCCACGAAGCCGCCGTCGATGCCGACGGTGTAGCCGAAGCGGTGCCTGCTGCCCAGCAGCGTCTCGTTGATCCGCGGAAATTCCTGCGATCGGTCGTCGCGGCGTTCGGTGGTCACGGCGCCGGTGGCCAGGTTGATCGTCCACCGGTCCAGGGCGGGCGTGACCTCGCCCGGCCCGCGCCGGTCGCGGTCGAACATCCGGTCGTAGCGCACCACGTCGAGCACCAGCACTTCCTGGCCGTTGCGGTCCTCGGAGTAGGCGTTCAGGGGGTGGTAGACGTAGCAGGGTTCGATCTCGAACCACCGAACGTCACTGTTGTTCCCCTCGCGCGGCATGACCCCGATGCGCGCCGGGTATTTCGGGTTCCACGCGTAGGGCAGCTGGTAGGCCGACTTCTCGTTGCGGTTGAACATCGCCGCGATCGGCCCGGGCACCGGGACCTGTCCGACGACGGCTTCGGCGACGATCTGCGCCGGGCGCCGCATCCAGCGGGGCATTTTCTTGGGCAACACCTGCATCGGGTCGAGGGTCACCGGCAGGTCGTAGAGCACGACGTATTTCTCGGTCAACGAGAAATCATGCATCATCGGCGATCCCGAGACCTCGATGTCGACGGTGCGACGGGCGCGACCGTTGATGTCGATGACCGAATACTGCACGGACTTGCCGCGGGCGAATGAGTAGTAGATCGCGTGCAGTTCGCCGGTGCGCGGGTCGCGGTGCGGATGGGCCGCGTAGCCGCCCGACAGGGTGCCGTCGAAGTCGCACGCGCCGACGGTGTCGAGTTCGTCGGTGAGCTCGTAGTTGGCGACGCCTCCCTCGACCAGGGCCAGCGTCTTGCCGGCGTGGGCCATAACGTTGGTGTTGGCCCCGAGGGACTGCATGCCGGCCTTGAGGTTGCGGGTGGTCGCGGCCGGCTCCTTGAGGGCGTGCCGCACAGCGGCGCTGCGGACCCAGCGGTTGCGGTACCAGTCCGCCTTGCCGCCCTGCAGCGCGACGCCGTGCACCATGCCGTCGCCGGTGAACCAGTGATAGGTGGCCGGGTCCACCTCGGCGACCGGGTTTGGCCCGTTGCGCAGGTAGCGGCCGTCGAGAAAGTCGGGGATGTGCCCGGTGACGGGCAGGTCGGTCGCGGTGACCTCGTTGCTGACCGGGGCGAGGAAGTCGTCGAGATACGGATTTGCTGGCGGTGTCGTGACGGCATTACTCACTTCTTCTGCCTCCTAGCTGGAATAACATTGATATGCCATTGTTATACCCAATCTTTACGAGGTGTGTCAAGATGTCTGCTGATGACTTCTTCGACCCCACCGCCGGAACGCAATGTGCGTGACGAGTTGTTGCGCGTTGCCGTCGACATCCTCAACCAGGACGGCCCGGACGGACTGCAGACCCGCAAGATCGCCAGCGCCGCCGGTACCTCGACGATGGCGGTCTACACCTATTTCAGTGGCATGCCCGGGCTGATCGCCGCGGTGGCCGACGAGGGGTTGCGGCAGTTCGACGCGGCGATGACGATGCCGTCGACGTCCGACCCGGTCGCGGATCTGATGGCGACTGGCATCGCCTACCGGAGCTACGCGATCGAATGCCCGCACATGTATCGCTTGATGTTCGGCAGCACCAGCGCGCATGGCATCAATGCGCCGGCACACAACGTGCTCACGCTGACGTTGGCCGAGATCAACGAGCACTACCCCAGCTTCGCCCATGTCGTTCGCGGTGTGCACCGGGCCATGCAGGCCGGGCGCATCAACGGCTCGCCCGATGACGATGCCCTGGTGGTAGCCACCGCGGCGCAGTTCTGGGCGGCCATTCACGGCTTCGTCATGCTCGAACTGGCCGGCTCCTACGGCGCGCAGGGCAGCGCTGTCGGGCCGGTGCTGGCCGCGTTGACTACGAATTTGCTTGTCGCGCTAGGTGATTCGCCTGATCTGGTGCGACAGTCACAACTGGCTTCGGTCCAGCGCTAGATACACGAAACCCCCGGAACCTGTTCGGCTCCGGGGGTTTTCGCTGAGTTTTACTACTTGACGGTGACGGTGGCGCCAGCGGCCTCGAGCTTGCTCTTGGCTTCCTCGGCGGCCTCCTTGGGGGCCTTCTCCAGAACCGGCTTCGGTGCGCCGTCGACCAGGTCCTTGGCTTCCTTCAGGCCCAGGCCGGAGACGATCTCACGCACGACCTTGATGACGCCGATCTTCTTGTCACCGGCGGCCTCGAGGATGACGTCGAACTCCGACTGCTCCTCGGCGGCTTCGGCCGGGGCTGCACCGGCGGCGGGGCCGGCAGCGGCGACGGCGACCGGTGCGGCCGCGGTGACCTCGAAGGTCTCTTCGAACTTCTTCACGAACTCCGAGAGCTCCAGCAAGGTCAGTTCCTTGAAGGCGTCGAGCAGTTCGTCAGTGGAGAGCTTGGACATGTTGTGGGTCCTTCCTGGGTGTTACGGGGTTTATTCGGTGGTTTCGGCGGGTGATTCCGCAGGTGCTTCGGTTGCCTCGGCTTCGGCGGCCGGGGCTTCTGCCGCGGGGGCCGCAGCGTCTGCCGGGGCCGCAGGTTCTTCTGCGGCTCGCTTCTCTTGCAGTGCAGCGGCAAGCCTGGCCACCTGCGACGCGGGCGCGTTGAACAGCCCGGCCGCCTTGGACAGGTTGGCCTTCATCGCTCCGGCCAGTTTGGCCAGCAGGACCTCGCGTGACTCCAGGTCGGCGATCTTCTCGACTTCGGCGACGGACAGCGCGCGGCCGTCCATGTAGCCGCCCTTGATGACGAGCGCCTTGTGGTCCTTGGCGAACTTCTTGATCGCCTTTGCGGCGTCGACTGCTTCGCCGCTGACGAACGCGATCGCGGTCGGGCCGACGAACAGCTCGTCGAGACCTTGGACACCGGCGTCCGACGCGGCGCGCTTGATCAGCGTGTTCTTGGCGACCGAATAGGTTGCGGAACCAGCCAGCGAGCGACGCAATTCGGCCAGGTTTGCGACCGTCAGACCGCGATACTCGGTGATAACGGTCGCCGTTGAGCTCTTGAACTGCTCAGCGATGTCTGCAACGGCGGTGGCCTTGTCAGCCTGTGCCATGCATTCCTCCTTGGGTTCTCGGCCCGGAAACGACGAACGCCCCGACGCAGGATGCGGTCGGGGCGTGAAGTTTCGGCTGGCTCGCGCCAAACGAAGGTCTGCCTCGTCCTCCTGCGTGGGCCGCCCGGCCCATACATCTTGTGCGGGCCCGGACCTTCAACCGATTGCTCGGTGACCGACGGTCTTCGGTGGATCGCCGACCACCATACAGTGCGGCGCCGCGATCAGCCAAAACGCCTCAGGCGTCACAGCGCGGAGGGATACGCCGATCTGCCCGCCTCTGAGCGAATTGCCTCTCGCAGTGCCAACTCTCGCTGCCGTATTCGGTACTCGGTTCCGCGTGGCATCGAGCCCGGACCGTAGATCCCGCGCCCGAGACGCCGAACTCGGCCGCGTCGGCGCTCCCATCGCAATGCGTCCGACACCGACTTGTTCGCCGGGTGGTCGGCGGTAAATCCATGAAAGGCCAGCGCGTCGACAAGCTCTCGAATGGTCGAGCGGCCGTGCCTGGCCAGATGCATCGTGAGGACGTAACGCAGCTCGATGCCGCGCAGCTTCTTCATCGGCGAAATCTTGCATAGCACTACGACACCGTCGACGACACCGTCGACCAATTCGCTCAGAGGCGGGCAGATCGTGCATGGTCAGAACAGCGCAGCGGCACCGATCAGACCGGCGTCTCCGCCGAGTGCGGCCGGCACCACCCGCAGGCCGCGGATGAAGCTCAGCCCGGCGTAGCTGGCCAGCGCCGCGCGCAAGGGGTCGAACAGCAGGGCGCCGGATTTGGCCACTCCCCCACCGATGACGACCAGGTCGAGGTCGCACACCGCGCCGACCGAAGCAATCATCGCGGCCAGCGCCGTGGCGCCGCGGTGAAACGCGCTCAGCGCGACGGGGTCACCGGCTTCGGCGGCTTCGCCCAGCGCCACCGCGTCGGCGCCGGCCGGGCCGTCCCATCCGTTGGCCAGCGCCCAGCGCGTCATCCACGGCCCGGAGGCGACGGTCTCGACGCAGCCGCGGCCGCCGCAGGGACACGACTCACCGTCGAGTTCGACGACGACATGCCCGACGTGACCGGCATTGCCGGTCCGCCCGTGATACGGCTTTCCGTCGAGCACCAGTCCGCCGCCGATGCCGGTCGACACCACCATGCCGAGCATGAAGCGGGCGCCCTTGCCCGCGCCGCGCCAATGCTCGGCCAACGCCATGCAGATGGCGTCGCCGGCCAATCGCACCGGCACGCCGGGCACCGCGGCCGCAACCCGGTCGCGCAGCGGAAACCCGCGCCAAGAGGCGATATTGACCGGGCTGACCGTTCCCCGTGACGCGTCGATAGGGCCCGCAGATCCGATCCCCACTCCGCGAATCGGCCCGCCCGCAGCCGTGAGTGCATCGGTGAGCATGCGGTCGAGTACGGACCAAACATGTTCGGTCTGATGGCCTTTCGGCGTGGGCTCGATCGCGGTGTGCACCAATTCGCCCGCCGGGTTGACGAGTCCGACCGCGATCTTGGTGCCGCCGACGTCCACGGCGAGGGTGAGCATCAGTGCCGGTGGGTGTTGTCGGGCTGGCGGGGGTCGCCGGGATGCTCGTAGCCGGGGGCGAGCCGCACCAGGTCGGCCCGACGCTGGTCGAGCCACACCCGGAATGCGCGGCGCCGCGCGGCGGCGCGCAGGTGTCCGGCGATCATCGGCCGCGCCTCGGCCAGCGGCGGGGCGGTAACGGCCGGAGCGCGCCATCCGTCGACGGCGTGAAAACCCGCGAACCGCCACGGGTTTCGATCGTGGTAGGCGGTGATGTCTTCATCGCTGACCTCGACGTCGGCGGTAATGTGCGCGAACAGCGCCCGAGCGCGAGGGTCGGCCAGCGCCGCGGCGGCGATGCTGCCGATCTCCAAGCGGGCCGTGATATCGGGTAGCAGGTCGTCCTCGGCGGGCGCGCTGTCGGCGCTCACTCCGCGGGCCTCGGCTTCGACGGCGATCACCCGCTCGGTCACGATCAGCTGCGTCAGCCAGCGCCGTAGCTGTCGGCCCTCGCTGGTGCCAGCGGTCGGCAGCGCGGACGCGTGCGGGCCGGCGCGCAGTCGCGCCTCGCGCGCGTCGACCTCGTCGACTGGGATCGAAACACCTTGCACCGAAGCAACATTCATCGGACGGCCACTTTCACCGCAGGCGAGTAGACCAGCCGACCGGCGCAGCCGACCCGGATCAGCGCCCACCATTGCCCGGGGTCTACCCATGCCGGCGGACTGACGTCGAAGCCGACCTCGACGGTGCCGTGGCCGGGCAGCACCGCGCCCAACGCCGCTGGGCCAATCCATTCCCACGTCCCCCACGGGCTGATCAGGTGAGCCTCCAGGCTCAGGTCGGCACCCGCCTTGCTGCCGATCGTCACGGTCAGGCGGGCCGAATCCCCTGCGGCGACAACGACATCCGACGGGTCCCGATCCAGATAGATCAGCCCGCTGTCGTCGGCCCCGCCGACGGAGACCAATGCCACGTCCTCGACCACCTGGCGCCACGACGCCGGGACGGCGACATCGGTGACCTGCACTTGCGCCCGCACCGGATACACGCCGGGCTTGACGCGCGCGGGTGTCGTGATCACCAGATCGGCCTCGAGGTGTTCCCCGGCCGGCAACGTGAAGGGCAGGGCGGCCGGGTGAGCAGACCAGCCGGGCGGGCAGACCAGCGACACCGTTCCGGCCTGCGACGCATCGGTGCTGTCGCTGGCCAGCGTCAACCGCAGCCTGACCTCGGAGCCCGCTTCGGCGGTGAGATGCTGCGGGTGCAGGTGTGCGACGGCGGGCAGGCCACCGAGCGGCGCCGGTCCGCGATTGTGCAGCCAGTATCGCGCGTAGAGCGGCTGGGCGATCTCGGCATCCGGTGCCAGGACGGTGTTTTCGGCGTCGAGCAGGCGCGGTAGATCCAGCCGCGCGAGCGCGGTGCCGACCTGGTGGCCGTGCAGCGTCGTGAGGTGGTGCCGGCCCTGCGGCTGCTCGAGCAGATCGGCGGCCCGCAACTCGGACACCGTTCCGAGCCCCGAGCGCACCGTCACATCGGCCTGCCCGCCGCGGGTTTCAACCAATCGAATCGCGACATGGCCCGGGTCCACGCGCAACCCGCTGCCGTGCGCCAGCGGGTTGCCGGCGGCCTTGAGCGCACCCAGTTGCACCGCCCCGGCGGGGTCGACCTCGAGCAGTGAGCCGGTCGACGACAGACCACTCAGTGAGCCCGACGCGGTGACGGGAAGCAGCGGATGCGAGAACTCGGCGCTGCGCTCCGGGATATCGGCGTGCCGCCAGTCACCCCCACCGCACACCAGCGCGTAGTCGAAAGTGTGTGTCCAGTGCTGCAATTGGAAGTTCGAGCCGTCGGGCGCGGTGCGCCGCGGCTCGTCGATCCAGATGCCGGACGGCCAGCCGGTGCACGATCGCATCAGCGCGGTGTGCAGCGTGCCGTCGGTCTCGACGGCGAAACTGGGCACCCCACGGTTGCACAGGGCGACCGTCCGCGACTCGAAGTCCCGCAGGCCCGATGGGGCGTGCTGCTCGACGACGATCTCGGCGTCGACGAGGTCGTCGACCACCGAAGCGATCGCCGCGGCGAGGTGGGCGTCGTCGCGTCCGGTGATCACCAGCACCGGCAGTGCACGGGCGTCGCGCAGGTCGGCGTCGGGAACCCAGGCCTCGGCCAGCGGTCCCGCCGCCGGAACCCACACCACGGCGCGACCCGTGTCGGCTACCTGCCGCTTGACCGCGCGCGCGTAGGCCGGGTCGGCGGCCGCCAACACCGAATCGGTAAAAGCGTTCTGGCCCAGAGTAATCCGCATGTCGGGCAGATTGGAGTCGACGCCGAGCAGCCCGTACCGCGGCCGGTCGGCGCTGCTGCAGGTCGCCGTGACCCCGGCCCGCACCAGTGCGACCACCAGGTCGCGGGCCAACTGCCCGCCGGCGGCCTCCGACGGCGTGACCACCTCGGCCACCGACACCGCGCGCACGCCGTCGCCGACGCGGATCCGTGCCGCCGACGAGAGCCCGAACCAGCCGTAGGCCGGGTTGTCCAGCGTCCATGGCTGATCGGCGGTGTCCACGGACACGGAGTCCGTATGAGGATGGTGCAGCAACGCAAATCCACGACCGACGACGGCGTCACCGACTTCGCTGACCGGCATGGCGCCCGGCACCGGGCACGGCCAGCGCAGTCGCAGCAGCCGGTCTTCGCCGACGAAGTCGTCGATGGTGGTGGAGCAGTCGACCCGGTCGACACCGCGCCACAACGTCAACGTCTGCGTGTAGCGCAGCAGATCGCCGATCCGGCCGCGGACAACGAGCCGCCGCCCCAACGGACTCCGGTAGGACCGCACCTCGGCTACCGCCGACGACGAGCCGACCACCGGCCCCTTCGGCAGTAGATGCCAGGGCCCTTCGCCACCGGTCGGATGCGCCGGGTATTCCTCGTAGACGGCCAACTCGTTGCCGACGCGGCCCTCGCCGATCAGCTGCTTGCCGTCGCGCACCAGCGACGTCACGCCGCCACCACGTGCGGGATCCACCGCCAGGCGGTAATGCTCGTTGGCGATCTCGTTGCCCTCCAACGACTCCCAACCATCGGGGGCATCGCCCGCCACCACCCGATATGACCGCCAACCCAGCGACGGCACGTCCCGGGCCAGCCAGCTGACCGATCGACCGTCGTGCTCGACCACCGCGGGCAAGGCGACGCCGTCGGCGTCCAGCACCGCGCCGACAGGCTCTGCGAACCGGGCGGTGACGACATCGGTCCGGTTGTGCGCCAACGTGTTCCACACGACGACCTCGCCGTCGACCGCGCTCGACAGCAGCGCCAGCGAGTTGTCCCGGGCCGCCCGGCCCAGTTCCCACGCGTCGCGCCAGCTGGTCAACAGGTCGAGGTACACCTGGTCGGACTCCGACCCGGTGATCGCGTCGTGGTGAGCGCCGTAGGCCAACTGCACCCACGCCTTGGCCAGCGCCGCCTGCGGATAGCCCGCGCCGCCGACCAAACCGGCGAACACCGCGAACTTCTCGGCGTCGAGCACGGCGTCCTCGGCGGCACGGTTGGCCTGTTTGGTGTCGATGAACGACACGTCCTTGCCGGTGTAGATCGGGTTCATGTCGCGGGTCTGCGGCGACGGCGTCTCCCCACGGTCGTCCAACTCGCTGAGCACCGCCGCGAAGAACTCCCGCGGCAGCGCGCAGACGAACCGCGGCCAGGTGTACCGCGAGGCCCAGTCCCGATGAATCTCGGTGACCCACTTGTTCGGTGGCGTGTAGTCGGTGCCCACCGGCAGTAGCACGTTGCGGGTCAGCGCGACCTTCTTCAGCTCGGTGAACAACTCGAAGCAGGCCTTCTCGGCCTCGGCCACCGTGGTCGACTCGTCCATCCACCAGCCGGCCGAGTAGTGGGCCGGCATGTAGTGCGTGAGCAGGCCACGGCCCGAGGGCGAGATCCACTCGAACTCGCTGCTGAACTGCATGCCCGAGACGCCGCCCTCGCTGTGCATCGGGCCCCACTGGTGGTGTGGTCCGCGGGCCCACGAACTCGATGTCAGACCCGCATCGGCGGCCATGCCGGGAAACTGCGGGTCGTGCCCGAAGACGTCGAGTTGCCACGCGGTGGCCGGGTCGCCGCCGAGTACATCGCGCTGAAAACCAATGCCGTGCACGAAGTTTCGGATCGTGGTTTCGGCGCTGGTGAGGTTGGTGTTCGGCTCGTTGTAGGTGCCGCCCATGATCTCCACCCGGCCCTGCTTCATCAACCGGCGCAGATCGGCGCGGTCCTCGGGATGGGTGTCCCAATACGGCTTGAGGTAGTCCACCTCGGCGAGGACGAACTTGTATTCGGGTTCGCGCCGGGCCATCTCCAGATGCGCGTGCACCAACTCGAAAGCGTTTGTCTGGCGGGCTTTTCCGGGCGGGTCCTCGGTCCACAGGCTGGTGTAGGCGCCCTGGGTGTTCCACCAGACCGGGTCGTAGTGGAAGTGGCTGATCATGAACATCGTCCAGCCCGACTCGGCGACGACGAAGTCGAACTCCGCCGACGACCCCGCGGCATGCACCGTTGCGGCCCGTCGCTCCCCGACCACCGGGCGCTCGACGACGACCGGCACCTCGATCACGTCGCGGCCCGTGGCGGAACCGGCCAATCCGTCGCCCTCAACGCGAACGTCAATCGGTTGGTCAACACCGTCCAGCGTCACCCGAACCAGCTGCACAGGCGCGTCCGCCGAACCCACGAACAGTTCCGTCGACTCCGCCGACATCACCTGCATTCCCGCACCCTACGACGTACTTGTCCGATAGGGGTGCAAGGCTTGAGGCACGTCACCGAAAGGAACGCCGATGCCTGCTCTTGCCTCGCCCGTCGCTGACGAACGCAGCGCCCTGCGCGAGTACCTGGCCTACCACCAGAGCGCGTTTTTCGCGGTGGCCTATGGTCTCACCGACGAGCAGGCCCGCTCGTGCCCGACGGTCAGCGAGTTGTCGATCGGCGGGCTGATCAAGCACGTCACCGGTATGCAGCGCACCTGGATGTCGCGGGTCGCGGCCGCACCGGATGCGCCGCCGAAAGATCCCCGCTCGTTCGACGAGATCGCCAAGGACTTCGGCGACCAGCACGTCATGCGGCCCGACGAGACGCTGGACGGCCTGCTACGCGCATTCGAGGCAGAGAATGCCACGTCGCTGCGGCTGACCGAGACAGCCGACCTGGGCGCGAAAGTGCCGGTGCCGCAGGATATCCCGTGGTTCCCGAGGGGCATCAAGGACTGGTCGGTGCGGTGGGTGATCCTGCACGTGATCAACGAGCTGACCCGGCACTCCGGCCACGCCGACATCATTCGCGAGAGCATCGACGGCGCCACCATGTACGAGTTGCTCGCCGGCCTCGAGGGCTGGTCGATCGACGGCTGGGTGCAACCCTGGAGACCGAGTGCAGATTCGTAGCGGCCTGGCCCATAACGGCGCGGTCGAGCTGTATTACGAAGACCTCGGCGACCCGAACGACCCGGCGGTCCTGCTGATCATGGGTCTCGGCGCTCAGCTGCCGATGTGGCCGGACGGCTTCTGCGCGCAGCTGGTCGGCGCGGGGTATCGGGTGATCCGATTCGACCACCGCGACACCGGGCTGTCGGCCAAGATGCACGGCCAGCGCGCGGCGGGCTCGGTGTACCGCCGGGTCGGCCGCTATGTGGTCGGCCGGCGCAGCGAGGTGCCCTACACGTTGATCGACATGACGGCCGACGTGGTCGCGCTGCTCGACCACCTCGTCATCGGCCGGGCGCATGTCGTCGGCGCCTCGATGGGCGGCATGATCGCGCAGATCCTGGCCGCCACCGAGCCGGAGCGGGTCGCATCGCTGGCCATCGTCATGTCCAGCACCGGCAAGCCGTTCTCCCGGCCGCCGGCCTGGCGGGTGATCCGGCTGGCGTTCGGCGCGCCCGCGAAGGACGCGACCGAGGAGGAGAAGCTGGCGTTCGAGGTCCGCAACGTCGCGGTATTCAACGGCCCCAACTTCCTGCCGCCGGAGTCCGAGCTGCGCCGCCGCATCGAGGGGCTGGCCGAGCGGTCCACCTATCCATCCGGCATGCTGCGGCAGTTCGACGCGGTCCTGGGCACCGGCAGCCTGCTGCGCTTCAGCAAGGCGATCTCCGCGCCGACGGTGGTGTTGCACGGCTCGCACGACCCGATGCTGCGTCCCCGCAACGGCCGCAACGTCGCCGCGGCCATCCCGGGCGCACGGTATGTGGTGATCGACGGCATGGGCCACGACCTCCCCGAACCCGTGTGGCGGCCGATCGTGGAAACGCTCACCGAGAACTTTGCCAAAGCCGACCGTTCGTGAGCGGGCTCACAGGAATTGTGACTTAAAACGGCCGTTTTGGCAGACTGCACGAATGAGTTCCAACAATCACCGCGGGGTTGCCAGGCTCGACCGGGTGCCGTTGCCGGTCGAGGCGGCTCGCATCGGCGTGACCGGTTGGCAGCTCACCCGCACCCTCGCCCGCATCCTGACCCAGCTGCCACGCAAAGGTCCGGTCCAGCAGAAGGTCATCAAGCAGCTCCCCCAGACCTTCGCCGACCTGGGCCCGACCTACGTCAAGTTCGGCCAGATCATCGCGTCCAGCCCCGGCGCGTTCGGCGAGCAGCTGTCCGGCGAATTCCGCGGCCTGCTCGACCGGGTGCCGCCGGCCGACCGGGACCAGGTACACAAACTCGTCAAAGAGGAGCTCGGCGGCGACCCGGCAGACCTGTTCGCCAGCTTCGACGAGCACCCGTTCGCCTCGGCGTCCATCGCCCAGGTGCACTACGCCACCCTGCACAGCGGCGAAGAGGTCGTCGTCAAGATCCAGCGGCCGGGCATCCGCCGCCGGGTGGCCGCCGACCTGCAGATCCTTAAGCGCTTCGCGCAGGCCGTCGAGCTGGCCAAGCTCGGCCGCCGGCTGTCCGCCCAGGACGTCGTCGCCGACTTCTCCGACAACCTGGCCGAGGAGCTGAGCTTCCGCCTCGAGGCGCAATCGATGGAGGCCTGGGTCTCGCACCTGAACACGTCGCCGCTCGGCAAGAACATCCGGGTCCCTCAGGTGTACTGGGACCTGACCTCGGAGAAGGTCCTGACAATGGAGCGCATCCAGGGCATCCGTATCGACGACGTCGCGGCCATCCGCAAGGCCGGCTTCGACGGCACCGAGCTGGTCAAGGCCCTGCTGTTCAGTCTCTTCGAGGGTGGACTGCGGCACGGCCTGTTCCACGGCGACCTGCACGCCGGCAACCTCTACGTCGACGACAAGGGCCGGATCGTGTTCTTCGACTTCGGCATCATGGGCCGCATCGACCCGCGGACCCGCTGGCTGCTGCGCGAGCTGGTGCACGCGCTGCTGGTGAAGAAGGACCACGCCGCGGCCGGCAAGATCGTCGTGCTGATGGGAGCGGTGGGCACCATGCGTCCGGAAGCCGAGGCCGCGAGGGACCTGGAGAAGTTCGCCACCCCGCTGACCATGTCGACCCTCGGCGACCTGTCCTACGCCGACATCGGCAAGCAGCTGTCCACGCTGGCCGACGCCTACGACGTCAAACTGCCGCGTGAGCTGGTGCTGATCGGCAAGCAGTTCCTCTACGTCGAGCGCTACATGAAGCTGCTGGCCCCGAGCTGGCAGATGATGGCCGACCCACAGCTCACCGGATACTTCGCCAACTTCATGGTCGAGGTCACCCGCGAACACAACGAATCCGGACTAGAGGTCTAAAGCATGGAAATCCGCACCGGCACAGCACGTTCGGGCGACTTAGACATCTACTACGAGGACATGGGTGAGCCGACCGACCCGGCCGTCCTGCTGATCATGGGACTGGGCTCGCAGCTGTTGCTGTGGCGCGACGGGTTCTGCGAGAAGCTGGTCGCCCAGGGGCTGCGGGTAATCCGCTACGACAACCGCGACGTCGGCCTGTCCAGCAAGACCGAACGGCGCAGCGGCGGCGGCGCGATGATCCCCAACATGATCAAGTTCTTCGTGGGCATCCCGGGCAAGGCCGACTACCGGCTCGAGGACATGGCCGACGACGCGGCCGCCATCCTCGACGAGCTCGGCATCGACAAAGCCCACATCGTCGGCGCCTCGATGGGCGGCATGATCGCGCAGATTTTCGCGGCGCGGTTCAAGCAACGCACCCGTTCGCTGGCGGTGATCTTCTCCAGCAACAACCGGCCGTTCCTGCCGCCTCCGCACCCGCAAGCACTGTTCGCCGTCTTGAGGGGCCCGGCACCGAATTCGCCGATCGACGTGATCGCCGACTATTCGGTGAAGGTCTGGCGGATCATCGGCAGCCCGAAGTACCCCGCTCCCGAGCAGCGGCTGCGCGCCGATGCGATCGAAGGCTACGAGCGCTGCTACTACCCGTGGGGGACGGCGCGGCACTTCGGCGCGATCATCGCCAGCGGCAGCCTCGCCAAATACGACAAGCAGATCACCGCACCGACCGTCGTCCTGCACGGAAAGGCCGACAAATTGCAACGGCCGTTCGGCGGCAAGGTGGTCGCCCGGACCATCCCGGGCGCTCGCCTGGTGTTGTTCGACGGCATGGGCCACGATCTGCCCGAAGAGCTGTGGGACGACATCACCGGCGAGCTGACCACCACGTTCACCCAGGCGTGATACGGGTTTCCGCCGATTCGGCCTGACCAGCCGAAGCGACTAAGCTGTCGGTCGGATCGCCGGGGGGCGGCAGTCACTCCCAAATCGGGTCGACACGAGAATCCAGGAAGGCGCGCAGCGCAATGGCCGAAAAGCTGAGGCCGCATTTCGAAGACGTGCAAGCCCATTACGACCTGTCGGACGAGTTCTTCGCGCTCTTCCTCGACCCGAGCCAGACCTACAGCTGCGCCTACTTCCAACGCGAAGACATGACGCTCGAAGAGGCCCAGCAGGCCAAGGTCGACCTGGCCCTCGGCAAGCTCGGCCTGCAGCCCGGCATGACCCTGCTCGACGTCGGCTGCGGCTGGGGCAGCACGATGCGACGCGCCGTGGAGAAGTACGACGTCAACGTGATCGGCCTGACGCTGTCCAAGAACCAGGCCGGCTACGCCCAGAAGACGCTGGACGCCATCGACAGCCCCCGCAGCAAGGAAGTCCGGCTGGCCGGCTGGGAGGAGTTCAACGAGCCGGTCGACCGGATCGTGTCGATCGGCGCCTTCGAGCACTTCGGCCACGACCGCTACGACGATTTCTTCGCGATGGCCAACAACGCGCTGCCGGACGACGGTGTGATGTTGCTGCACACGATCACCGCCCTGGTGCCGGCGCAGATGACCGAGCGGGGCATGCCGCTGACGTTCGATCTGGCGCGATTCATGAAGTTCATCATCACGGAGATTTTCCCCGGCGGCCGGTTGCCATCGATCGAGATGGTCGAGGAGCGCTCCTCCGCGGGCGGCTTCACCCTGACCCGCCGGCAGTCGTTGCAGCCGCACTACGCCAGAACTCTGGACTGTTGGTCCACTGCGTTGGAGGCCCACAAGGACGAGGCCATCGAGATCCAGTCGCAGGAGATGTACGACCGCTACATGCACTACTTGACCGGTTGCGCCAAGGGGTTCCGGGTCGGTTACGTCGACGTCAACCAGTTCACGCTGGAGAAATGATCTTTAGACAGGCGCTCAAAACGGCGGTGTTGTCACTCCGGCGTCTGTTGGAGCCAGGTATGGTGCTTTCGCATCCTGGGTGCGGTAATACCGGGGCAGTAGGAAAGGGTTACAGACGCTGATGCCTGAGAATCACGATAGTTCGATCCAGACAAGGACGCGTCCGGAAGACATCCAGGCGCACTACGACCTCTCCGACGACTTCTTCGGGCTGTTCCAGGACCCGACGCGGACCTACAGCAGCGCCTACTTCACCCGTGACGACCAGTCGCTGGAGGAGGCACAGATCGCCAAAGTCGATCTGAACCTCGACAAGCTGGACCTCAAGCCCGGCATGACGCTGCTCGACATCGGCTGCGGGTGGGGAACCACGATGCGCCGCGCCGTCGAGAAGTACGACGTCAACGTGATCGGCCTGACGCTGTCCAACAACCAGCACGCCCGCGCTCAGCAGGTCCTGGACGACCTCGACACCGACCGCACACGCACGGTGCTGCTGCGCGGCTGGGAGGACTTCAGCGATCCCGTCGACCGGATCGTGTCCATCGAGGCGTTCGAGCACTTCGGCTTCGAGAACTACGACCACTACTTCAAGAACGCGTTCAACATCATGCCCGAGGACGGGCGGATGACGGTCCAGAGCAGCGTGGCCTATCACCCGTACGACCTGAACGCCCGCGGCAAGAAAATCACCTTCGAGACCGCGCGGTTCATCAAGTTCATCCTCACCGAGATCTTCCCCGGCGGTCGCCTGCCGTCCACCGGCATGATGGTCGAGCACGGCGAGAAGGCGGGCTTCATTGTGCCCGAACCGCTTTCGCTGCGGGAGAGCTACATCAAGACGCTGACGATCTGGGGCGATGCGCTCGAGGCCAACAAGGACAAGGCCATCGAGATCCAGTCCGAAGAGGTCTACGACCGCTACATGCGCTACCTACGCGGCTGCCAGCACTACTTCGCCGACGAGGTCATCGACGTCAGCCTGGTCACCTACCTGAAGCCCGGCGCCGCCGCCTAAAGTTTTTTCTCTGCGGCTGTCGGATTGCGGGCGCGCCGTTCGTCGGACAGGTAGAGAGTGGGACACAGGGTTCTGCTCACTATCGGAGGTAACGACGATGCAGTATCTCGCTTTGCTGTTCCGCCCGGAGCGGAACCTCACACCTGACGAGCAATCCGCGGAGATGGCGCTCTACCAGGAATTCCACGCGAAGGCCGGCTCGGCGATCCGCGGCGGTGACGCGCTGTTGCCGACCGGCGCGCGCATCTCGGGCGGGCCCGACGCACCGACCGACGGCCCGTTCGTCGAGGCCGCCGAGATCGCCGGCGGCTACTACGTGCTCGAAGCCGAAAACCTCGATGACGCACTGGAACTCGCGCGCGGCATCCCCGCGGCCGGGTACGGGGCTGTCGAGGTGCGGCCGATCTTCCACACCGTCGACGACGCGTGGTCGCGCAACGACGCCCAGTGGCTGGCGCTGCTGCTCGAACCGCCGGAGGGCGTGAACATTCCGGGTAGTCCGGAATGGCAGGCCGAGGCCGGGCGGCACGGTGATTTCGCCGCGGCGGCGGGCGACCAGATCGTCGGCGGCGCGGCCTTACACGAGCCGGCGACCGCAACCACCGTGCGGGTCCGCGACGGCGAGGTGTTGCTCACCGACGGCCCGTTCGCGGAGAGCGCGGAGATCGCGACGGGCTTCTACCTGCTGTCCACCACCGACCGGGACGAAGCCGTCAAGCTGGCGTCGATGATTCCTGCTTCGACCGTGGAGCTGCGGCAGTTGGCCGGGGTATCGAGGCTCTAGCCCACGAATGGTCAACCTGGACGGCGTCTTTCGGCGCGAGTGGGGTCCGGCCGTGGCCGCTTTGGCCCGCTGGTCGGGCGACCTCACCGTCGCCGAGGACGCCGTTCAGGAGGCCTTCGCCGAGGCGTTGCGGGCCTGGCCGCGTGACGGCATACCGGACAACCCCGGGGGTTGGGTGCTGACTGTGGCCCGCAACCGCGCCCGCGACCGGTTGCGTCGCGAGATGGTGCGCCCGGGAAAGGAATTAGCCGCTGTGGTCGACCAGATCCAACGGCGCACCGAGATCGACGTGCACCCGGTGCGCGACGACGAGCTGCGGATGATGTTCACCTGCGCGCATCCTGCACTCGACCGGTTGTCGCAGCTGGCACTGACGCTGCGGCTGGTGTCCGGCTTAACCGTCGCGGAGATCGCCCGCGCCCTACTGCAGACCGAAGCGGCTGTCGGACAACGTATTACCCGGGCCAAGGCCAAGGTCCGGCACGCCAACATCCCGCTGCGGGTGCCGCCGGCCGAGCTGCTGCCGCAGCGGACGCCGCATGTCTTGAGTTGCATCTACTCGGTGTTCACCGAAGGGTACTGGTCGACGGCGGGGCCATCGGCGATACGCGACGAGCTGTGCGACGAGGGGGTGCGGCTCGCGTCCGAACTGTGCACGCTGATGCCCACCGAGTTCGAAGCCCATGCGCTGGCCGCCCTTGTCCTGCTGCATGATTCGCGGCGAGCGACCCGGGTGGACGCCAACGGCGCGTTGGTGCCGCTCGAGGAGCAGGACCGCCGTCGCTGGGATCGCGGCCGGATCGCGCGTGGACTGGACCGGCTCAAGCTGGCCCACGGCTCGACGGGGACGTACCTGCCGCAGGCGGTGATCGCCGCTGTCCATGCAACGGCGCCGTCGTGGGAGCAGACCGACTGGCGGACCATTTGCACGGCCTACGACCGACTGGTCGCCATGACGGATTCGCCAGTGGTGCGGGCGAATCGGGCGCTCGCGGTGGGTTTCCGCGACGGGCCCGACGCCGGCTTGATTGCACTGGACCGCGTCGCCCACGACCCGCGGCTGAAGCACTCCAACCTCGTCCACACCGTGCGCGCCGACCTGCTACGCCGCGCGGGGCGACGAGACGACGCGTTGACCTGGTATCGAGAGGCGTTGGCGTCCAACGGTTCCGACCCTGGCCGCGACTACCTGCGGCGGCGCATCGCCGAGTGCGGCGGCTAGTGGCCGGCCGCGACCGTGCTTACGCCTCGGAGAAGTTGCGGGTGACGGCCGGGTCGACCGGAATGCCCGGTCCGGTGGTGGTCGACACCGTGATCTTCTTCAGGAAGCGGCCTTTGGAGGACGACGGCTTGTGCCGCAGCACCTCGTCGATCGCCGCGCCGTAGTTCTCCGCGAGCTGCTTCTCGTCGAAGGACGCCTTGCCGATCACGAAGTGCAGGTTGGCCTGCTTGTCGACGCGGAAGTTGATCTTGCCGCCCTTGATGTCGTTGACAGCCTTGGTGATGTCCGGGGTGACGGTGCCGGTCTTGGGGTTCGGCATCAGGCCACGCGGGCCGAGGATGCGGGCGATCCGGCCGACCTTGGCCATCTGGTCCGGCGCCGCGATCGCGGCGTCGAAGTCGAGGAAGCCGCCCTGGATCTTCTCGATCAGGTCGTCACTGCCGACCACGTCGGCGCCGGCCGCGGCGGCCTCTTCGGCCTTCTCACCGACGGCGAACACCGCGACCCGGGCGGTCTTACCGGTGCCGTGCGGCAGGTTGACCGTGCCACGGACCATCTGGTCCGCCTTGCGCGGGTCGACACCCAGCCGGATCGCGACCTCGACGGTCGAGTCCTGCTTGGTCGACGCCGTCTCCTTGGCCAACTTGGCGGCCTGCAACGGGCTGTAGAGGTTGTCGCGGTCGATCTTCTCGAGCGCCGCGCGATATGCCTTGCTGTTCTTGCTCATTCGTTCATCCAATCGATGGTGTTGGGTCGTGGTTGAGACGGGCCGAAGCTGGCCCTCCCACGTTCGGCGCTGAGCGCGCCGAAAACTATTTGACGGTGATCCCCATCGACCGGGCAGTCCCGGCGATGATCTTGGCCGCCGCGTCGATGTCGTTGGCGTTGAGGTCGGCCTTCTTCGTCTCGGCGATCTCGCGGACCTGGTCCCACGTAACCGTGGCAACCTTCTCCTTGTGCGGCTCGGCCGAACCCTTGGCCACCTTGGCGGCCTTGAGCAGCAGCCGCGCGGCCGGCGGCGTCTTCAGCGCGAAGGTGAAGCTGCGGTCCTCGTACACGGTGATCTCGACCGGAACCACGTTGCCGCGCTGGGCGTCCGTCGCAGCGTTGTACGCCTTGCAGAACTCCATGATGTTGACGCCGTGCTGGCCGAGCGCCGGACCGACCGGCGGAGCGGGGTTGGCTTCCCCGGCCTTGATCTGGAGCTTGATCAGGCCGACGGCCTTCTTCTTCGGGGCCATGAGTGTTGGTGTTCCTTCCTATTGCCGGACTCCTCAGCGGGACCTCCCGCATCGTCGTCCGGCGCCTAACTAAATCTTCGAGACCTGGGTGAAGCCCAGTTCCACAGGTGTTTCGCGGCCGAAGATGGACACCAGCACCTTGAGTTTCTGTTGTTCGGCGTTGACCTCGTTGATCGTCGCCGGCAGCGTGGCGAACGGGCCGTCCATGACGGTGACCGACTCGCCGACCTCGTAGTCCACCTCGATGACGGCACGTTCCAGTCCGCCGTCGGCAACCGCGGCCGCCGCAGCGGCAGTGCCCTTGGCGGGCTTCTTGGCGGCGCCCTGCGGCAGCAGGAACTTCACCACGTCGTTGAGCGTCAGCGCCGACGGCTTCGAGGTCGCGCCGACGAACCCGGTCACGCCCGGGGTGTTACGCACCGCGCTCCACGACTCGTCGGTGAGATCCATCCGGACCAGGATGTAGCCCGGCAGCACCTTGCGGTTGACCTGCTTGCGCTGACCGTTCTTGATCTCGGTGACCTCTTCGGTGGGCACTTCCACCTGGAAGATGTAGTCGCCGACGTCCAAGTTCTGCACACGGGTTTCGAGGTTGGCCTTCACCTTGTTCTCGTAACCGGCGTAGGAGTGAATGACGTACCAGTCGCCCGGCTTGGCTCGCAGCTCGGCCTTCAGCGCGACGGCGGGGTCGACGTCTTCGTCCTCGGTCGGCTCCTCGGCTACGGCCGGCTCCTCGGCTGCGGCGGCGGGCGCCTCGGCTGCGGCGGCGGGCGCCTCGGCCTCAGCAGCCTCGTCGACCGACGATTCGGCGCTGGCCGTCTCGGCTGCGTCGTCGGCGGTGACCTCTTGCAGAGCAGCTTCGATGTCGACCGTCTCACCCACCGGCAGATCGCCGTCGGAGGTAGTCACGGTTGTTGGGTCCTTCCTATATGTCAGCGCTTGATGGACTTCAGATAGCTCAGCCGAATACCAGCAGCACTAGCTTGGCCAAGCCCAGATCCACCAGGCCGATCAACGTCACCATGAACACCAGGAACGCCAACACCACCGAGGTGTAGGAGCCCATCTGCTTGCGGTTGGGCCAAATGACCTTGCGCAGTTCGGCGACGACTTGCTTGAGGTACGTGAGAACGAAGACGAACGGGTTGCTCGACGGCTCGTCGGACTTCTTGACCTTCTTCGCCTTCTTGGCCTTCTTCGCATCGTCGGCATCGCTGTCGGTGAGTTCGACGGCACCGGAAGAGTCGTCGTCGGCACGCTGACGAGACCGCTTGCCGGAGGGCCGCTGCGGGGCGACCACAGCCGTCCTACCGCCCTGCGAGTCGTCGGGTCCGCCGCCGTCTGCTGCGGCGTCGGCATCGACGCGTTCGTCGCTCACCGCATGCTCCTTCGTTCAATCGTGTGCGTGGTGTTCACATTCCAGTGTCCACCATTGCAGGTCCGGCTCCTCCTCGGGCCGTACCGGCCCGCATCGTCACCAGACGCATCGCAGGTCCGGCTCCTCCTCGGGCCGTACCGGCCCGCATCGTCACCAGACGCAGTGCAGGGGCGACAGGACTTGAACCTGCAACCTGCGGTTTTGGAGACCGCTGCTCTGCCAGTTGAGCTACGCCCCTTCGCCGGTTGGCAGGCCAACCTGCGCGTGTCGGGGCCTTCCAGGACGCGCGCTTCGCCCACCTGAGGGAAAAACACGCTGGTACTGGGAAAACCCCGAGGTCCGAGTGTACATCGGACCAGGTGTCAGGTACTAATCACGCGGTCCTGACGATCTGGCCGCTCTCCTTGTCCCACTTGATGTTGACGGAGTCGTCGCCTTCGTGACCCATCACCGTGGTGTACGCCTCCAGCACAACTTCGCCGGCCGCGTTGGTGCAGGTGTTCTTGGTGACGACGATGTCGGCGCCGAATCGCTCGGTGACGGAGTGAATTTCCATCCGGGCGTGCAACACGTCGCCGGCAATGATCGCCTTGTGGAAGACGAATCGCTGGTCGACCTGGACGATCTGCATCGTGTCGTAGCCGGTGTTGACCTTTCGCATGAAATCGGCCTGGACGAGCTGCCCGAAGATCGTGACGAACGTCAGTGGCGCAACGACATCGTCATAACCGAGTTCGGCTGCTGCAGCCGCATCCAGACTGGCTGGATCAACGGCCTTGACCGCTTTGGCGAATTCGCGGACCTTCTCCCGGCCCACCACGTAAGTGTCCTCGTAGTCCCACACCATTCCCAGGATGTCGGTGTTGATCGCCACGGTTAGGCTAACTTCGCCGCAGCGATCGCCCGACCGAAGATCTTCTTGCCGTCGGTGGTGGCAGTCAGCGCGATCGTGACCGACTTGCTCTCCGGGTCGACCGACTTGACACGACCGCTGAATACGATCTCGGCCCCCTTACCGTCGTTCGGCACCGGCACCACCGCGGTGAACCGCACGTTGTACTCGGTTACGGCCCCGGGGTCGCCGACCCACGACGTGACGAAGCCACCGCCCAGGCCCATGGTCAGCATGCCGTGCGCGATCGCGGTGTCGAGCCCGACGACTTTGGCGATCTCGTCATCCCAGTGGATCGGGTTCAGGTCACCGGAGACTCCCGCATAGTTGACCAAATCCTGGCGGGTCAGCGGATAGATCTTCTCCGGAAGCTGGTCGCCCACCTTTACCGAATCGAATTCACGCAGTGGCATCGCTGAAACCCTCTTCTCCTTCGCCAGCACGGCCCGCCAGGGTCGTGTAGCTCTCCTGAACAAGGTCACCAGCCTCGTTGGTGACGATGTTCTTCAACACAATGATGTCGGTGCCGTGGGCCTGCCGAACCGAGTCCACGTGTACATCGCAGTAAAGCTTGTCGCCGGCCTTGATCGGCTTCACAAATTTCAGGACTTGGTCGACCTGCACGATCTTCGCGTCCTGGATGCCGATGTTGGCGTCCTCGAAGAACGACCTCTGCGCGCGGTAGCCGAACACCGAGATGAACGTCAGCGGCGCCAGCAACGACTCGTGACCCAACTCGGAGGCGGCCTTCTCTTCGAAGAAGGGAGGGTCGTCGTTCTTGACGGCTTCGGCGTATTCGCGAATCTTTTCCCGCTCGACCTCGTAGTACTCGGGGTAACGGTAATGCCTACCGACGATTTTCTGGCCCAACGACACAGCTCTAGAACCTATCTAGTCAGTCTGCATAGATAGCTGACGGGGAGCCGTCAGCGTGTTTCGCGGTGTGCCTGATGCTTGCCGCAGTTGGGGCAGAACTTCTTCAGCTCCAACCGGTCGGGGTCGTTGCGCCGGTTCTTCTTGGTGATGTAGTTGCGGTGCTTGCACACCTCGCACGCCAAGGTGATCTTGGGCCGTACGTCGGTACTGGAGGCCACTGTGGTTCTTCTTTCCGGTCTTCGTTGTTGTCTTGTAGCGATGGCCGGACTTGAACCGGCGACCTAACGATTATGAGTCGTTCGCTCTAACCAGCTGAGCTACACCGCCTCGGTACGAGCCACGTGCATGCTTGGCGTCAGCCGAGCCCCCTAACGGAATCGAACCGTTGACCTTTTCCTTACCATGGAAACGCTCTACCGACTGAGCTAAGGGGGCCGCACCCGAAATGACCGTGGAGTCATGCCTCAGGCCTAAAAAAGGGTACAGGCTGCGGCGCAGCGGCACCAAACGGTGAGGTTTACCCCTTGTCGCCAGCCCGCCTAGGCTGATCGAGTGCCTGATACCGACCAGCTGTACTTCCGCCAATTGCTTTCCGGACGCGACTTCGCCGTGGGCGATCCGATCGCCGAGCAGATGCGTAACTTCGCCTATCTCATCGGCGACCGGCAGACCGGTGACTGCGTGGTGGTGGATCCCGCGTACGCCGCCGGCGACTTGGTCGACGCGCTGGAGGCCGACGGCATGCACCTGTCCGGGGTGCTCGTGACCCATCACCACCCCGACCATGTCGGCGGCTCGATGATGGGCTTCGAATTGAAGGGGCTGGCCGAGCTGCTCGAACGGGTCAGCGTGCCCGTCCACGTCAATTCCGAAGAGGCGCTTTTTGTTTCGCGTATTACCGGAATTCCGATGAGCGATCTGACTACGCATGAGAACGGCGACAAGGTCAGCATCGGCGATATCGACATCGAACTGCTGCACACCCCCGGGCACACGCCGGGCAGCCAATGCTTCTTGCTCGACGGGCGGCTGATCGCCGGTGACACGCTTTTTTTGGAGGGTTGCGGTCGCACTGATTTTCCGGGCGGCGATTCCGACGAGATATTCCGCAGCCTGCAAAAACTTGCACAGCTATCAGGTGATCCGACAGTATTTCCCGGACACTGGTATTCGATGGAACCGAGCGCCTCGTTGTCTGAGGTCAAGCGTTCAAATTACGTTTACCGGGTGGCTAATCTGGAACAGTGGCGAACTCTGATGGGCGGATAGCCGTAACGCAGACTAGTTCGCCAGCGAATTTTCACGCGGCCAAGCGCGTGATGTAACGAAAGCGATGGGTTCTTCGATGGAATGGATCCGCGATCGATGGCACGAGGTGGCGGGCGCCGGCTCCGCGACCTGGTTGGCGTGGGCCGTATGGGCGTTGCTCGCCCTCGGCGTCATCGCCCTCATCTACGCGAATGTCCAAGTCCGCCGGCACCGTCGATTGGCCTCCGAAGAAAACCGTCCGCACGTCAACATGTTCATGGAGCCGCACGCCGCCGATTGGCACGTGATCGAGCTGGTTGTCCGCAACTTCGGTAAGACCTCCGCCCACGACATCTCCTTCACCTTCCCGCACCCGCCGACCGTCGCCGAATACGAGAACGCCACCGATGGTTATGCCGACGTCGTCGAACTCCAACTCCCCCGCCAGATTCCAACCCTGGCCCCCGGGCAGGAATGGCGGACGGTGTGGGACTCCGCGCTCGACCGCACCGAACTAGGCGAAGGCATCGAGTCTCGTTTCCCCGGCACCGTGACCTACTACGACCGGGTCGATATCCCCCGCGGCTGGAAGTTCTGGCGGCGTGGCCGGCAGCCGCTGGAGACCAAGGTGGTGCTGGACTGGGCGTCGCTGCCGCCGGTGCAACGCATCGAGTTGATGACCAACCACGACCTGGCCAAGCGGGAGAAGCAGAAGCTGGAACTGCTGCGGAGCTTGCTCACCTATTTCCACTACGCCACCAAAGAGACCCGGGCGGACGTGTTCCGCACCGAGATCGAGCGGATCAACCGCGCGGTCGACGAGACCAAGGATCGGTGGCGCACCCGTCAGATCGACGCGCCGCCAACGGACGTCAGCCTGCGCTGGGGTAACGCCCAAGAGGAACTGGGCAAGCATCGCGGCGAGCGAGTCTGATTCAATCGACTCCATGAGCGACGGCCCGGTTAGTTATCGTCTCGACGACTCCATCGCGTTCATCACCATGGACGACGGCAAGGTGAACGTTCTCGGCCCCACGATGCAGCAGGCGTTGCAGGAGGCCATCGACCACGCCGACCGCGACGACGTCGGCGCGATCGTGATCGCCGGAAACGACCGGGTTTTCAGCGGCGGGTTCGACCTCAAGGTCTTCAATTCCGGCGACATCCCCGCCGCGATCGACATGCTCAAGGGCGGCTTCGAGTTGTCGTACCGGCTGCTGTCCTACCCCAAGCCGGTGGTGATGGCCTGCACCGGCCACGCGATCGCGATGGGCGCCTTTTTGCTGGCCAGCGGCGATCACCGAATTGCCGCTCATGCCTACAACATTCAGGCCAACGAGGTCGCGATCGGCATGACGATCCCCTACGCCGCGCTGGAAGTGATGAAGCTGCGTTTGACGCGAGCGGCTTTCCAGCAGTCGGCCGGGCTGGCGAAGACGTTCTTCGGTGAGACCGCGGTGGCATCGGGCTGGGTCGACGAGATCGTGCTGCCGGACATGGTGCTCAGCCGCGCCGAGGAGGCCGCGCGCGAATTCGCGACGCTGAAGCGGCACGCCCACACCGCGACGAAACTGCGGACGCGGGCCGAAGCGCTGACGGCGATTCGTGCCGGAATCGACAACATGGCAGACGAATTCGGGAGTTAGGCCCCCGTCGACTCAGGCTCCCGGTCGGCGGAATCGCTCGACGTATTCTTCCCAGTCCCACGTCTTGAGGAACTCGACCGTCGCCTCGTGCCCGCTGTGATAGAGCTCCTGCTTCTGCTTGTCCTTGATGTCGAAGTCGAGAAAGCCGACCTTCGACGAATCGACACGAATCGCGCGTGAGTCGACCCAGGGCTGATTCAGGTAGGCCTGATCGCGGCCGACGATCATCGTGGTGATCAACGCTTCGATCAGTGGTGGACCACCGAAGAGCCAATTGACCGGCGCCAGAGCGGGAATCACCTTGTCGTTGCCCTGCGGCAGGTTCGGCAGCAGCGTCACGCCGAAGGTGGGCCAGCGCGGCAGCTTGCCGTCGCGCCGGTCAAACGAGTCGATCGGGAAGTTCGACAGCATGCCGCCATCGACGAGCGTCGACGTCACGCCGGCCTTGCTGGTCAGCTTGACCGTCTTGAAGAAGAACGGAATCGACATCGAGGCGCGCACCGCGTCGGCGACGGGTTGCTCGTCGGGGTCGAGGCCGTAGATCCGCTTGTAGTCCCACGGCAGCCGCACTAGTTGGCCGGTGGTGACGTCCGCGGCGGTCACGACCAGCCGGTAGCGCCGCTCGGGCGGCAGGCCCGGCGCGTCGATGGCCAGGTCGCCGAACGTGTGCACATTGAGGTTGGCCAGCTCGGTGCGGATCCAGTCGTGCGCGTAATCGCCTTTGTAGATACCGGTTTCGCTGAGCACACCCCACGCCGGTCCGAGTAGCGGGATGCCGGTGAGGCGCGTCGGGTCGAGGAACTTCTTGTACGGCAGCGTCATGGTGAGGCTCTCGACCTGTTCCGGTGTGAGCTCGTCGGCGCCGGCCGCCAGGATCGCGCCGACGATCGAGCCGGCTGAGGTGCCGGAGACCCGCTGGATCTGGTAGCCCGCTTCAAGCAGCGCGACGGCCGCACCGGCCAGGCCGATGCCCTTGACGCCACCGCCGGAGAGGACGAGGTCGGCCTTGAGTTCGGAGGTCACGCCCCCACGGTAACCGCTGGGGTGATCAGCCCCAGGACTGCCTCGTATCGTCGCGTGACGTCTTCGCGGTCGGACGGATCCGGCACGGTGGCGAGGTTGGACCGCTGTATCGCCTCGGCCTGCCGGATCAATGCAGTGCGCCGCTTACGGTCCGGCACCTGTTCGATGATCTTGGCAATAGCCTCGAGTTGTCGAATCATGATGGCGGGCATGCCAATTGCGGCCTGTCTTATCGTGTCGAAGGTCCGCTCGACGAGCCGCTCGAAGCTCGGCTGGAAGGCAATCACGCGAATGTCGCCGTCGGCGTCGCGACGGATGCGGTGCGGATGCCAGACCGGGGCGATCCGGCACAGACAATCGGCGATCCAGTCGACGCAGGTCATCCCGGTAAAGGTGTCGTTGACCGCCGGCGACAGCGCCCTGAGCGCAATTTCCACCAGCTGGTCGAATCCGAACGAAACATCCTGCGGCAGTGTGCGATACGCCCCAGCGACGTGCCCCAGCGCCAGCTGCTCGGCGACCTGCGCGGCGGCCTCGGGTGGCCAGACCCGGGCGATCACCTGCCCGGCAACCATGAAATGCCCCGGGCGGTGCGGCAACTGCACCACCGCGTTCGACTTGGAGGCGATTTTGACCAGCACGTCGTGGCGGATGACCTGGAGATAGCCGCTGCGGGGGGTGCGAATAGGAGCACCTTGGTCAGCCAGTCGTGTCAATAACTCCTCGTGCGACGGGCCGCGCGCCGCTCCGACACCGAATACGTCGGAGTTCTCCATCGCCGTGACCTCGTCGACGAGCGTGGTGGCGATATTCGCGATCACCACCGGAAGCTGAATCATCGTCGCGATGTGGTTGAGGAAGTAGATCAGCACCGCCACGTCCAGCAACGTGAGCAGCAGGGTCACCGTGATCGACAGGTGCGGTACGAAGTCGCCGTGTGGCCCGCCGCCTACCGAGACCAGCGCGATTATGGCGTAGGAGAAGCTCGCCACGAAGGTGCCCAGGGCGATCTGCGTCCCGGGGTCGCGCACGAAGTTGCGCAGCATTCGCGGACCGAACTGCGTCGAGGCCAGCGTCAGCGCAACGATCGTGATGGAGAAGACGATGCCCACCACGGTGATGATCGCCGCAGCCACCGTCGCCAGCAGGACACGGGCGACATCGGCTGTGCCGCTGAGTACCCAGGTGGGAAGCGTGATCAGCCCGTCATAGGCCGAGCGGTCGACGGCATAGGTGGCCGCGAACAGCACAGCAGCGGCGACGGTCTCGACCACGGGAACGAGCCAGAGGTTGGTACGCAGCGCCTCGCGGCGCCAATCCGCCTCGGTGTATGGACCGCGCATTTCATAAGACGCTAGGCGCAGTCGCCTGACGCCGCTCGGCTCTTGACGAATTCTTTACGGCTGCGCCGAAACCCAGTCGTAGGGAAGGAATTTACCGTCGAAGGTGACGACGACGCGGTCGCCGGACGGATGCGACTTCTTCTGCATGTCGACGCTGAAGTTGATCGCGCTCATGATGCCGTCGCCGAAATTCTCATGGATGAGTTCTTTGAGCGCCGGGCCGTAGACCTGCAGCGCCTCGTAGAAGCGGTAGATGGTCGGGTCGGTGGGCACCGCGGTCGGCAGTCCGCCGCGGTACGGCACCGCGGCGAGTACCGGGACCGCCGTGTCGTCGAGGCCGAGCATCTCCACCAGCACCTTGGCGAGATCGGCG
Source organism: uncultured Actinomycetota bacterium (assembly GCA_963822655.1). GTDB lineage: Bacteria > Actinomycetota > Actinomycetes > Mycobacteriales > Mycobacteriaceae > Mycobacterium. The sequence goes on along the minus strand of CAWGIJ010000002.1, from coordinate 32,309 downwards.
GCGATCGGTTGCTGGCCGAGAAGGGCTGAGGTCGTCCAGACGACGGGCTTGTTGATCGCGTCGGCCAATTGCTGCCAGGTCAGGCCTTTGGCGAGCCGGGCGACCACGATCTGTTCGGTGAGCTCGTTGCGAGTCATGGCTGACAGCATGCCTTGACACCGACGGCCCTCTCAACCAGTCACCGAATGTGGAAAACGACTCACATGCGATATCACCTGTCGATGAACGCGGCGGTGTCGTAGTAGGTCCGGAACGAGTCGATCAGATCGCCGTCGGCTTCCAACACACTCACGCCTTGGTAGTGAAAGTCACTGCCGTCCTTCAAGGTTCCTTCCGAGGTCCACTCCAAAAACGTCACTCGGTCGTCGCCGGCGACGTGCTGAAAGGTCGCATCGATGGCGTCGAAGACGCCACGGTAGCGCCGCCAGAAATCCCGAGCGCCTTGCTTGCCGTGATCTTGATGGGGCATGCCGACTTTGCTGAGTGTTGCGTTTTCCGCGAACAGGTCGACAAGAGGCCCGGACTCATGGTTGCGGTGTAGGTCGGCCAGCGCCGCGACGAATTGTTCGGTGATTGCTTGCATACCTTTGAGTACCCCCCGCACGACTGACGACGCACATCATCACGTTAAAAAGCGCTGCAGCGGAACCCCGTTCGATGAGGCTCCGCTGCAGCAGCAACGACTAGGCAGCAGATAGAGACGGTGCCTTGCTGCGTGTTCGGCGCACGAGGGTGTTGCCCAGCCCGGCCAAGATCTCCTTGGGCCGTTGCTGCTCACCCTGCTGCGCTCCGAGTACGACGACGGTGCCGGTCAACACCGGGAGCGCCCACTGCAGATACTTCAGCTGGCGCTGCGCACTCGCGACGTCATCAGGTGTTTCCGACGTGGGCTCGGTTGCGCCATGCGCGGCGTGGCCGTCGCCCTGTGCCGCCTTCACACCGAGGGCTCCGCTGTAGGCGGTGGCGCCGAGAGCGGCACCGGTGGCGATGATCTTGGTGACGGTATTCGCCGTCACCCCGGACTGGTGCTTTGCGCGACGCCGGTTCGCGTAGAGAATTGCGGACCCGCCGACCAGGTGCGCAGCAATCGCGGCGGCGTTGACCGGACTCCACTTCGCCCAGCCGACCGACGCGACTCGCGCGCGATCCCGCGGTTCGCGGACTGCGGCAGCGGCGCCGTTGACACCGATGGCGCCCATGAGCGCGCCGCCGAACCAGGCGGCCGCGCCGAGGTCGTGCATCGACCGGACAACAGTATTGCGATTCGACATGAAGAAACCCTTCTAAAGAAAAGACCCAAATGCGCCCGAAGCCGACCGCAGGCCAATAAATTTCGGAAATTCAACGCGACTGATTTGGCGCTGTACGGGTGGGATACACCGATGCCGGTGATCCCAAACGTCTCAACTGCCGCGCTTGCCGCGTAAACTACATCGAAAGCTTCAGCAGCCGTTCGGCGTTGCCGTGCGCGATCTTTTCCTTGTCCACCGGCGGAATCGGCATCTGCACCAGGAACTTCCGGCCTGCCTCCATGTTGGCGAACGGATAGTCGGCGGTGAACACGATCCGGTCGATGCCGACCACGTTGACCATAGCTTGGTAGGCGTTGAACGACAGGCTCCAGCTGGCGTCATTCGCACCGGGTTCCTGCCCGGCAAACTCGCCGGCCAGGATGCCGCCATAGAAGTTCTCCCGCAGGTATTCCTTCACCGTTCGCTGCAGGCCGGTCTCCGCCGTCGGGAACGCGTAATCCGTCCGCCACGCCATCCAGCTCAGCGCTTCGAAATGATGGCCGACGATCACCTGAAGCGTGGGAAAGCGGTCGAAAACTCCGCCGAGAATCAAACGGATGCAATGGATTCCGGTGTCGATGTGCCAGCCGAGCCCCGCAACGGCCAGCCTGCTCGACACCGCCGGCGCAAAGCCTTGGTAGTACGCGTCGATCACCGGCTGTGGCGGCAGGGTGGGGTGCAGATAAATCGGCACTCCCAGTGCCTCGGCGGCTTCGAACACCGGCCAGAAGAACTCGTCGTCGAGGTAGCGGCCGTCGACGTGGCCATTGATCAGGGCGCCGACGAAGCCGTGCTCGCCGACAGTGCGCTCCAGTTCGGCGACGCTGGCGGTCGGGTCGCGCATCGGCAACGTGGCGAAGCCGAGGAATCGACCGGGGTACCTCGCCGCCGCCGCGGCAGCGGCATCGTTGGCCTGGCGCGCCAAGTCGACGGCCTGCGGCAGCGCGACTGCCTCCACACCGGGAACGTTGGAGAGGATCTGCACGTCGATGCCGGCGGCATCCATCGCGGCGATGCGACCCTCCCCCAGGTCTTCGATGCCGGGCGGCGGCCAGCCCTTGGTCTGATCCGGCAACTTGCGCGGGCTGTTGGGGTTGGCGTCGACGATGGCCGCAAGCGTGTAGTGCTCCTCGAAGGCGATGATCTTCACTCGCCCACTCTTACCGAACGGGCCTGAGTGTCAGCTGGCGGTGTGCGCGATCAGGACGTCGATCTTGGCGTGGCTCGCAACGGCTCCCGGCACTGAGAACATCCGGCCCATGATTGCCGATCGCCCCTCGATGCCGACGTCGCCAACCACCAGCAGGTCCGCCCGGACCTCTTGGGCGAGGTCGACCAATGCGTGCACCGGCGTGCCTTTGACCGACCGGTCCTCGATCTTGGTCGCGCCCGCCGCCCGAGCGCGGTCGTGCGCGTCGTGCAGCAGGGCGTACACCGGCGCATTGCCGGTCACTTTGTAGGCCTCTTGCCCGAGGGCGTCGGCCGCATGGGTGTCGTCCTTTTGCGGAAAGTACCCGGTTGCGATGATCAGCGTCGCGTCGGAATCGGCAGCGATCCTGCCGGCTCGCTCGACCGCGCGCAGCGAGGATTCCGAGCCGTCGGTGCCCACCAGCACGGTGTTGTAGGTCGCCATGAGGAGACGGTAACGCCGTTCAAGTCGGGGCCCGCGGTTTCCGCAGAAATGCGCTCGGCAGCCGCGTACCGTGAAGCGGTGGCCGCCATTGACCGCAGCCGGACCATCGCGGCAGGGCCGCAAGCCGTCTGGGATGTGTTGGCCGACTTCGCCTCGATCAGCGCGTGGGCCGACAACATTGACCACTCCTGCATCCTCATTCGGGGTGACGAGCCGCTCGGGACCACGCGCCGCGTCCAGATCGGCCGCAACGCTCTGGTGGAGACGATTACCGAGTTCGACACGCTGCGCGCTTTGGCCTATGCGGTCGACGGCCTACCAACCCGGGTGCGGCGGTTCACCAACCGCTGGGGTCTGCGGCCTGCGGGCGACGGCACTGTGGTGACACTGACCAGCACGGTCGAAATCGGTTCCGCCCCTTGGCAGAAGCTCGCCGAGCGTGCGATCTGCCGTATTCAGACCCGACAGTCCGACATCATGCTCGCCGGTCTTGCGCAGCGATTGGAGAAGGCTCGTGACTAGTCAGCCCGACGTGATCATCCTGATGACCGATGAGGAACGCGCGATCCCGCCCTACGAGTCGCCGGAGGTGCTCGCGTGGCGTGACCGAACTCTGCACGGCCGCAAGTGGTTCGACCATAACGGCGTCAGCTTCACGCGGCACTACACCGGGTCATTGGCCTGCGCGCCCAGTCGCCCAACGATTTTCACGGGTCACTACCCCGACTTGCATGGCGTCACGCAGACCGACGGGCTGGGCAAGATGCCCGACGACTCGCGGATGCGCTGGCTGCGCGCAGGCGAGGTGCCGACGATGGGCAACTGGTTTCGTGCCGCAGGCTACGACACCCACTACGACGGCAAGTGGCACATCTCGCACGCCGACCTGCATGAGGCCGACGGGACCGTCGTCGCGACCAACGACGCGAACGGGGCCGTCGATCATGCCGCGGTGCGGCGGTACCTGGACGCCGATCCTCTTGGGCCGTTTGGCTTCTCGGGCTGGGTCGGCCCGGAGCCACACGGCGCGTTGCCGGGTAATGCCGGTGTGCGCCGCGACCCGTTAGTGGCCGATCGGGTCGTGGCGTGGTTGATCGACCGGTATGCGCGGCGGCGTGCCGGTGACCTGGCGGCGTTGCGGCCGTTTCTGTTGGTGGCCAGCTTCGTCAACCCGCACGACATCGTGCTGTTCCCGGGTTGGGTGCGTCGCAGCCCGATCAAGCCGTCGCCGCTGGATCCACCACACGTGCCCGCCGCACCGACCGCTGACGAGGACTTGGCGAGCAAGCCGGCCGCGCAGATCGCGTACCGGGAGGCCTACGCCACCGGCTACGGGCCCGCGCCGGTGATCGAGCGGGCCTATCGCGGCAACGCGCAGCGCTACCGCGACCTGTACTACAGGTTGCACGCCGAGGTCGACGGGCCGATCGACCGGGTGCGCCGCACGGTCACCGAGGGCGGTTCCGACAACGCGGTGCTGGTGCGAACGTCCGATCACGGGGATGTGCTTGGCGCACATGGTGGTTTGCATCAGAAGTGGTTCAACCTCTACGACGAGGCGACCCGTGTTCCGTTCGTCATCGCGAGAATCGGCGCCGAGGCGACGACGGCGCGCCAGGTGTCCGCGCCGACGTCGCATGTGGACCTGCTGCCGACACTGCTGGCGGCGGCGGGCGTGGATGTCGAGGCAACGGCCGACGATCTGGCCGACTCGTTCTCCGAGGTACATCGGCTACCGGGTCAGAACTTGATGCCGGTGGTGGATGGCGGGCCGGCCGACGAGCATCGGGCCGTCTACATCATGACCCGCGACAACATGCTCGAGGGCGACAGCGGCGCCTCGGCGGCGGCACGGCGGCTACGTCAAACATCGAATCCGCCCGCGCTGATTCGTATCCGGGTACCGGCACACGTCGGGTCGAACTTCGAAGGCCTGGTGCTCCGCGTCGACGGTCGGCTGTGGAAGCTGGTCCGCACGTTCGACGACCCGGCGACCTGGACCGAACCGGGCACTCGGCATCTCGCCGCGAACGGGCTGGGTGGAGAGGCGTACCGGATGAGCCCACTCGATGACCAGTGGGAGCTCTATGACCTATCCGATGACCCGATCGAGGCCCATAATCGCTGGACCGATCCCGACCTGCATGAGCTGCGTCAGCACCTGCGCACCCAGCTCAAGCAGGCCCGCTTTGACTCCGTACCCGAGCGAAACCGGCCGTGGCCCTACGCTTCTCGGTTGAGCCGGTAGCACCTACTTGGCGTTAATCAGCTTCAGGGCCATCTGCTTGAGCATGCTGTCGTGGATGATGTCGATGCGTGAGCGGGCCTCGGCGCAGACGTAGGGGTCGCGGATCACCGTGAGTTGGTTGTCCTGCTTGGTTTCTCCCCCGGTAGACCAGTTGGTCGACCCGGTGATGACGTCGACGCCGTCGATGATGACCATCTTCAGGTGCATGATCGCCGACTTCTCGCTGTGGCCGATCGCGATGCTGTTGCCGATCTTTTGGTTGAGCCAGGGATCGAGCAGCGGCTGCTCGGCTTTGCCTTTCGCCTGTGTCGAGTCGAGACTCATCTGCACGTACATGTCGGGGTTCTTCAGTGACGACTGCAGAACATCGTTCAACTCAGGGTCGTCGAAGCCGTACATCGCCACCACGATGCTCTTGTTCGCCGACGTCAGCAGGTCCTTGAGCGCCTCGTGGACCTTGTCGACCGGACTGTAGAAGGTTCGCGTGGTGTCGGGGTAGCCCGGCGGAAACGGTGCGGCCTTGTACTTGTCCAGTGCGGTCAGCGAATCCAGTGCCATGGCTTGCTCCTCTTACAACGCCGGGTTGGTCCAAGACCGTCGGGTCAGCGCTTCGTTGCAGCTGATCGGCGGTCAAGTTCGGCAGGTAGCCGGGGTTGTCGCGGCGGCGGACCAGAACACTGGGATGCACCAACGCGTCGGGGCCCATCGGACGCTTGCGGCGGCCAACCAGGTACCAGGGCCATCCGTTGTCGTGGATCGGTGCGTCGGCGAAGCTGTCCTGGACCGCGCACTGCTCCTGGTAAACCGTTGTGTCGAGGTCCAATTCGCCGACAATGCCGTCGGAGACCCATTTCAGGGCGATGGTGGCGAGCCGGTGATCGGCGAACGTTCCGCCGACGTCGGCGTGCACGCCGGCGAACCAGCGCTCTTCGAGGCCGAGGGGGTGCCGTTCGACGAGGTATTCGCGATACGGGCGGCGACGTTCGTCGATCGAGACGGCGTGCCGGATGCGGGCCACGTTGGACAGGGCGCGGGTGTACGGCCAGCGCAGGGTCCCGAAACGCAGGAAGCCGGCCGCCTTTACCGTGTCCCACAGGCCGAGGTAGGCCACCGGTACGGCGTAGTGCCACACCTGATTCGGGCTGTTCTGCCGCACGGTCGCGAACAGCGGTTCGTTCTCGGTGCGCCAGCAGAAGGCGCGGGCGAACTGCGCCCAGTTGTCGTATTCATCCTGGGTGAAATACCGGTTGATGGCGTACTTTTCGACGGCATACGGCACCAGGTTCTCCGAACCGGGCCGTAGCAGACCCGGGCGCAGCAGCATGCCGGCCAATGCGCGGGCGGTAAAGGCGCCGCGGCTGAAGCCGAAGATGTACACCGCGTCGCCGGGACGCCAGTGCTGCATCAGGTATCGATATGCCTGTGCGACATGGTCTTTGATGCCGGCGCCGAACGCCTGCTCGTAGAGCAGGGTCACCTTGCCGATGAATGACGCGTTCTCCCGCGCCAGGGTTCCGACCCCGGGCTCGTAGTAGGCGAGTTGCGTCGTCGGATCGTCCTTCTTCAGCATGTCGAAGAGCTTGGCGACGTTGGTGAGACTGCCCGCGCCGATTTGCTGCGCGGTGCCGTCGAAGCACAGGACGATGCGCTTACCCTGTGTCATCTGCGGGACTTTACTTGGCGCTGCCGGTGGTTTCGGGTAGTTCGGCAACGGTCCGGCGTTTTCTAGAAGGTGTTCACCGTCTCGTGCGACTCGGCCATCTGGCGGGACATCGTGTAGTGGTGATAGTGCATCGCGCACTTGATCACGCAGATGAACAACAGGCTCGGGTCGGGCCGCCTACGGACCATGGTGGCCATCCGGCGGCGGTAGATCCGGCGCAGCTCCGGGTCGGGAATGTTTTTCATCAGCCGCAGGAACAGGCCGGCCGCCAGCACGGCATCGACCGATTGCGACTTCACCTTCCGCCACGGATGCTTGCGCCAGTAGGCGTTGCGGTTTCGTGCCCAATTGAATTCCCTTGTAAGGAAGAGGCTTTCGAGACGCTCGAAGTAGAAGTCGGGATCGTAGAGCTCTTGCATCAGGTCGACGTAGCCGTCTCGCAATTCGTCACGCGTCATGCCGAGCGGAATGACATTGGTGCCATAGGGCTGCTCGTCGTCGAGATCGAGGCGGCCCTCGTTTTTCAAGCGGGCATGCAACGGCGTCTTCGGGATCGCCGACAGCATGCCCACCATCGCGTGCATGATGTCGGTCTGGCGCAGGAACTCGTGCTGCGCCTTGAAGATCCGGATGTCGTCGTGGTCGAACCCGACGATCATGCCGCACCAGACTTCGATGCCGGCGTCTTGCACTGTGCGGACGCGGTCGACGATCGAGCCGGTTTTCTTGACGTTTTGATACTTCTTCGTCTCTTTCAACGATTCCTCGTTGGGGCTCTCGATGCCGATGAAGACGGTCACGATGTTGGCCGCATCCATCAACTGGATCATCTCTTCGTCTTCGGCCAGGTTGAGCGACGCCTCGGTGAAGAACGTGAACGGATACCCCTCCGCGTTCTGCCACGCGGCGAGGTCGCGCAGCAGCTCCTTCGCGGCGATCTTGTTGCCGATCAGGTTGTCGTCGACGATGAACGCCATTTTCAAATGTTGCTTGCGCATCGCCTCCAACTCGGCGATCACCTGCGCGCTCGTCTTGAGCCTCGGCCGACGACCGAACGTGACGATGATGTCGCAGAACTCGCATTGGAATGGGCAGCCCCGGCTGAACTGGACACTCCCGAACAAGTAGTCCTTGGTCTTCAGCAGGTCGTAACGGGGCACCGGCACCGTCGTCATGTCGGTCGGCTCGGCTTGCTCGTAGCGGCGCTGATGCCGCCCCTCGGCCCAGTCTTCGAGAAACTGGGGCCAGGTGGTCTCCGCTTCGCCGACGAAGATCACGTCGGTCAGGCCATCGAAGTAGTCTTCCTGCACGCTCACCCACGGGCCCCCGACGATCGTGAAGATGCCGCGGGATTTCAGTTCGCGCAGGATCTCGAGCATTCGTGCGCGCTGGACGGTCATGCCGGTGAGCCCCACGATGTCGACCCGCGCCAAACGGTCGTAGTCGATCGGCTCGACGTTCTCATCGATGCAGGTCACGGTATGGCCGGCGGGCGTGAGCGCCGCGAGTAGCGGCAGACAGGCGGACGGTATGTTGCACTTCTTGCCGAGCAGCGGAAGTGCGTGTTCAAGGCCCCAGTAGGACACCTGGAACTGCGGATTGATCAGGACGATGTCGGCCATGGTGGGTTTCCTTCCGGTACCCCCGTGGACCGCTTGCTGTAAAACACGTGTCCAACACATTTCCACACGTATCGCCGTCGTGCGTAAGTACCCGGCTACTTCAATTCAGGCGGGCTTTTTAGATCTTGGCCACGGCTGCGGTGGATGGTTGACTGCGATCATGCCTAGAGAACCAACGCTCGCACGGCGCTTTCTGGATCGGTTCGAACCCATCCACGGCGTGACATATTTCGCGCCCGAGGTGCGCGAGGCGCTGGACGGGTTGGGTTACAAGGGTTACTGGATGGGCTACTTCGCAGCGCGCTCGGCGCCGCTGGGCCAGGTTCCACCCGAGGTGGTGACCGCGATCTTCTACAACTTCGCGCCGTCGCGGGTCGCCAAGGCACTGCCGGCCGCGTGGGAGTTCGCCGGCCCGGAAGAGGCGTTGCGCGTTCGATCGGACACCGCGGTCGCGGTGCTTCGGCGCTACGGCCTTACCGCAGACGAAAACGTCACTACCGCAGCGTCATTGCTGGGCAAAGTTGCGCGGGAGGCGCCGGTGTGCGGGCGACCGCTGTTCGCCGCGAACCGCGCACTCCCCTGGCCTGACGAACCACTGGCCGCGCTGTGGCATGCGACGACGTTGCTTCGCGAACACCGCGGCGACGCCCACTCGTCGGTCCTGAGCGCCGCGGGCATCACCGGCCGGGAAAGCAACGTCCTGCACGCGGCGGCGGGTGCGATCCCGCGCGATTACATCGCCGCCACCCGTGATTACGACGACGAGGAATGGCATTCGCACGAGCAAAGCTTGGCCGCGCGGGGCCTGTTGGCGGACGACGGATCGCTCACTGCGGCCGGTCGGGAACTGAAAGACCACGTCGAGTCGAGGACGGACGAGTTGGCGCTGTCGGTGTTCGACGCGCTGAGCGACGACGAGGTGGAGACAATGTTCCGGGCGCTGACGCCGATCACCCGCGTGGTGGTGGAGGCCGGCGATGTGCCCGCCACGACGCCGATGGCGCTGCGCCGCAACGAGTTAGACGACGACAGCGCGCACCTGGGCGGCTAGCCCTCGAGAAACTACCGGCCCAGCGGCTTATAGAAGACGATCCCGTTGCCCTTGTTGTCGTAGACCACCGCGCGGCGCTCGTGGGCGTCGTCATATGGGCCTTTGACAACGCCGCCGCCGTTGGCCTCGATGGCCTTGGCCGCGCCGTCGACGTCGTCGGTCTTGATGCCGACGACGACCTGCCCGGGAATCGGATGGTCGACCTCGGTCGCCAGGGCGAAGGTGACCGGGCCGCCGTCGAGCGCGGCGAAGTGGTCGCCGTCGCGGAACTTCAGCGCCATGCCGAGAGTGTCGCTGTAGAACCTGATCGACTCGTCGAGGTCGTCGGTGGACAGGATGATGAGCTTGACCTGGTAATCACTCATGAGAGCCTCCGTACTTGGGCGTAGTCGCCACCGTAACTCTCCAGTCGTGAGCTGCCAGCCGATTCCGCTAGCGTTCATGGCAAATGACAGATTCTTCTCGCCGGCTTCGGCCTGCCGCCGTCGCGTGGCTGGCAGCCGGACTGATCTACCTAATGTCGGAAGGCATTGCCGCAGCCTCGTTTCCGCCCTCGTACAGCTACGTTCGCAACTTCATCAGCGAATTGGGCGTCCCGGCACAGTCGCCGCTGGCGTGGCTGATGAACACCGGCTTCTGTGTGCAGGGCGTGCTGTTTGTGGTTGGCGCCGTTGCCATTCGGGCGCCATGGTTAACCGCGTTAACCGCGGTGAATTTCTTCGGAAACTTAACGATCGCGTTTTTTCACAGCGGATCCGCGACGCACGCCGTCGGCGCGGTGCTCGCGATCGTCGGCGGAAACGCGGCAATCCTTGCAGGGTCGTCAATTACCGGCGGATGGCATCGCGTGGTTTCGGTCGGTTTGGGCGTGCTCGGACTACTGAGCTTCGCGCTGTTCGCGGTCGAATTGAAGACCGGCACAGGGCATCTCGGCCTGGTGGAGCGCTGTAGCGTCTACCCGATCACCGCGTGGCAATTGCTCACCGCAACGTGGCTCTTCAGCCGGCGGCCCACTCCTTGGCGTCGTCGAGTTCGTCCAGCTTGAAGGTCTTGAGCTCGCCGGGGATCATCCACGCCATGGCGTGGACGGTGTGGGTGACCCACGTCTTGTCGGAGACGACGGCGATGCGCTTGAAGTGCGCGTGATGTGGCCAGACGGTGCTCAGGCCGAGTTTGAGGTCTTCGAACAATCCGCCGGGTCCGAAGCCCTCGTAGTCGTTGCCGACGACTTCGACGATCCTGATCTCGCCGGTTTTCAGCATGTCCTCGATGACGGGCTTGATCTCGCGCAGCTCGTCGCCGGCCAGCTTGCCCGACACGCGAACGCCGGTCACTCCCTTGGGCATATCCGGCAGTAGTTCGATCATGGCATCCACTATCCGCAAATCAGGCTCGGGAGGCCACCAATGGTCAAGACTGGACCAATGACAGATGCCGACTCGGACCGCGTCGCGGTGTACCTCGACTTCGACAACATCGTGATCTCTCGGTATGACCAGGTCAACGGCCGCAGCTCGTTCCAGAAGGACAAGGCCAAGGGACTCAAAGAGGACCGGCTCGCGCGGGCCACCGTCGACGTCGGCGCGATCATCGACTTCGCGTCGTCGTTCGGCACGCTCGTGCTGACCCGCGCGTACGCCGACTGGTCGGCCGAGGTCAACACCGGCTACCGCGAGCAATTGGTCGGTCGGGCAGTCGATTTGGTGCAACTCTTCCCCGCTGCGGCGTACGGCAAGAACGGCGCCGACATCCGGTTGGCCGTCGACGCGGTCGAGGACATGTTCCGCCTGCCCGACCTGACGCATGTGGTGATCGTGGCCGGCGACTCCGACTACATCGCGCTGGCACAACGCTGCAAACGACTGGGCCGCTACGTGGTGGGCGTCGGGGTGGCCGGTTCGTCGAGCAAGGCGCTGGCCGCGGCCTGCGACGACTTCGTCATCTACGACGCGCTGCCCGGGGTTCCGGTGCCCGAACCGGCGCCGAAGACCCGCTCGAAGCCCGCCGACGACGAACCCCCCGCACCGGATCAGCAAGCCGCCGCAACCGCACTGCTGACCCGCGCGCTGCGGATCGGCACCGAGAAGGACGACGTCGACTGGCTGCACAACTCCGCGGTCAAGGCGCAGATGAAGCGGATGGATCCGTCGTTCAGCGAAAAGTCGCTGGGCTTCAAGTCTTTCAGCGACTTTCTGCGGTCGCGCACCGATGTGGTCGAGCTGGACGAGAGCTCGACGACCCGGCTGGTGCGGCTGCGCTGAGTCGACGCATAACTCTTGTCGAAAGACCTTCATAAGCCCGGTTGAACGGCGTAGCATGTTAACACCATGTAAAACCCGCTCCCAGAGAGGAGCAATCGGCTATGAGAATTCAACTCCTGGCCGGGGTTGCCGTGATCGCCGTCGGAGTCGGACTATCACCCCTGACCTCCGTCGTAGCGCCCGTTCACGCAGCCCCGTCGAATCCACAAACACCCTGTTCCGTGTGCCTACCCGGTCCTGGCGGCGGTCCAGGTGGGCAGAGAATCGGGGAGCCGGGCCACGGCGTCCTTCCAGAGATGGGCGTTGGGCCCAAGATGGGGCATCCGTCAGTCGCGCGGCCCCGTGCTCACACCGCTGCGCCCCTCGACCATTAACTGAATCCACAGCGCGCAACCATGCCAGTCATGGTCAGTTGCGTGCTGTCACAAAGACTTTCGCTCGCCCGAGATGAACCAGTGGGTCGGTGAGGCCTCTTCCAGGCCTTCGGGCGATGGGCGGCCGTAGCTGGCCATCAGCTCGTCGGACGGTATGGCAGTCACGTCCCAACCGTGCCGGCGCAACCAGTCGCCGACGTCTTCGCGCTCTTCGAAGTACCACAGCTCGTCTGTCTTGGGAACCTCGATCTGCGAACCAGACTCCGCCATCAGCTCGCGAACGCGGTCCATCCGCGCGCGGCGCTGCTCGCGGAGTTCGGGAACGGCGAACTCGGGCCCAAGGCCTTCGACCGCGACACGGCTGCCCGGTGCGGCGAGTTCCTGAATGCGGTTGAACAGCAGCTCCTGCGCCGCGGCCGGCAGATACATGAGCAGGCCCTCGATCGACCAGACGCTTGGTGCTGATGCGTCAAAACCAGCCTGCTGCAACGCCGTTGGCCAATCCTGACGCAGATCGACCGCGACCGGGACCCTGGTGGCTTTCGGTTCCGCGCCATGCTCGTGCAAGGTGGCGAGCTTGAAGTCCAGCACGCGATCCTGGTCGAGCTCGTAGACCGTGGTCCCATCGGGCCAGGGCAGCCGCCACGAGCGGGCGTCGAGGCCGGCGGCCAGGATCACCGCCTGGCGCACCCCCGCCTCGGCCGCGTCGATGAATGCCGTGTCGAAAAACCTTGTCCGCGTGGCAAAGTAGCTCACCAATGACTGCATCCGCTGCGGCATGTCGGGCTCGGCCTCGACGAGGGTGGCGGGCAATTCAGGGGCGCCGTACCAGTCCCACACGCCGCTGCCGACGCGGTCCAGGAACACCCGCGCAAAGGGGTCGTTGATCAGCGGGTCGCTGCTCTCGGTGTCCGCCGCGCGCGCCGCGGCCACACCCAGGGCCGTCGCGCCGACACTCTCGGTGATGTCCCAGGAGTCGTCATCGGTTCTCGCCACGACCCGACCCTACGTGAGGCGGACATGCGGAAGAATCACGGTCACCATGACCACTGCACCCCCGTCGCGGCGGCCGCACATCATCCGGCTGGCGGTATTCGCCGCGTTCCTGGTGGTGATGTTCTATCTGTTGGCCGTCAAGCACGTGGTCAACATCGAGGACGTCCGCGGCTGGGTCAGGGCGACGGGCCCGCTGGCGCCGTTCGCCTACGTCGTGCTGTCGGCGGTGCTCGGGGCGATCTTCGTGCCAGGCCCGATCCTGGCGGCGAGCAGCGGGCTGCTGTTCGGCCCCCTGCTCGGGGTGTTCGTGACGCTGGGTGCGACGGTCGGCACCGCGGTGGTCGCAGCCTTCCTCGGTCGCCGGGCTGGACGCGACAGCGCCCGGGCCTTACTGGGTGCTGCGCGGGCGGATCGGCTGGACGCGCTGATCCAGCGCCGCGGGCTGTGGGCGGTGGTCGGCCAGCGGTTCATTCCCGGACTGTCGGATGCGCTGGCATCCTATGCGTTCGGTGCATTCGGGGTTCCGTTGTGGCAGATGGCGGTTGGCGCGTTCATCGGATCGGTGCCGCGCGCGTTCGTGTATACCGCCTTGGGCGCGTCGATCGGCAACAAGTCACCGGCGTTGGCGTATGCCGCGATCGGGGTGTGGTGCGTCACGGCTGTCGTCGGCGCGTTCGCCGCGCGGCAGGGGTTTCGTAAGTGGCGCGGGCACGGCGAAAAACAGTCGACGGCCGGTATGGAGCCACCGGCCGTCGACTGATTCGGACAGGCTACTGATGCATCATGTCGAACCACGCGATGCCCTGGTTGGTCTGATCGAGCGCCTCGCGGGTCCGATCGATCGCGATCTCACGGTGGCCACCCTTGTCTGCCACCGCCATCTGCAACTCATTCAGGGCCGCGTTCAAGTGGTCCCTGGCACTGACCATGTGCGGCTGGAAAGCATAGGCCGCCCCGGCCCCGAAGACAGTGAAGCTGGTCGCCGTGATCACACCGGCAACCGCCAACCGAAACTTGGAGATCTGCACGTTCTTCCTCCTACGACACGGCCATCAGCTGGCCCGACCGATTACCCACGCAAGATAACGCAGTTAAGGTCGCCCAGGAGCGAATCTGCACAACAGCTGCCGCACTCTCAGATGCGCAGGGCCTGGGCCGCCGCGGTTGCCACGTCACCCCGCAGGCCTGAGATCGGCGGACTGCCCCGCAGATGAATCGAGTTCGCGAGCAGTACCACGTACGTATCGGAGCCCGGGTCCAGCCACAGCGATGTCCCGGTGAACCCGGTCGCGCCGAAGCTACCGACCGGAAAGATCAGGCCGCGCGGCTTGGAGAAGTCCGTGTCGATATCCCAGCCGAAGCCGAACAGCTCCTGCCCCTCGATCGCCGGATAGTGCGGAGCGAGTAGCGGATCCGTGGTGTTCGGCGTCGTCGTGGCGGCCCGACGGAGCGCATCGTTCGCCGCCTCGACCTGGTCGGCCCCATGTCCGGGCTGCTGAGGAGTTGTCATCAACTCCAGAGTCGCTTGTTGCAGCGGAAATGTGCTGGGGCGGCCCGCCAGCCGATCGAGCAGCGCCTGTGCAAAGAGACCGACATCGTGTGCCGTCGAGAACACGCCGGCGTGTCCGGCCACTCCCCCCATGCGCCGCGCCGTCGGGTCGTGCACGGTGCCGCGAAGCAGACGACCGAAGTCGGGATTCTTGCCGGGATCCGCAGCGCTCTCGTCGTCGATGGCCGTCGGCGCGATGCGCGGCAATTGACTCGGCGGCGGCAGATAGCGGGTCTGGGTCATGCCCAGTGGCGCGAAGATGTTCTGCTGGACGTAGTCGTCTTCTGTTTCGCCGGTGAGCTTTTCGACCAGCGCGCCGAGCAGGATGTAGTTGATGTCGGCATAGCGGAATTCCGCACCGGGGGCCGACTGCAGCGGCATGGTGAGCGCACGACCAACACCCCCGGCCTTGTCGGCGGCCGCCAGCCCCCACGGATCGCGCAGGTCGACGTCGATCGGCTCGCCTGACGTGTGCGTCAGCAGCAGACGCACCGTGACCTGTGCACGCACTGGATCGTTCGCCGGATTGAACTCGGGCAGATACTTCTGCACGGGATCGTCGAACGCAACCTCGCCACGTTCGTAGAGCTGCAGCACCGCGGTTGCCGTCGCGAGGGGCTTCGTCAGCGAGGCGATGTCGAAAATTGTGTCCGCGGTCATCGGCTCGGCGGGTGCGGGTAAGCCGTCCAGTCCCGGCTCACCGTCGAGCTTGCGCGATCCGTACGCCCGCTCGAAGGCGATCCTGCCGCCATGCCCGATCACCACCACACCACCGGGCAGCTTCTCGGTCGCGATCGCATCGTTCATCAGCGCCGAGACTGTTGCGAATTCGGTTGTGGGAGCTGGCATTCCTCTTCTGCTCAGCACATGCCTGCCCGACGCCACCGCCACCACGAACACGAGCACGGCAGCTGCACCAACAACGGCTATGCGCTTCACGTCAGGTAGCGGTCCCGCAACCGGGCCAAGCGGGTCGTCGGCGCCTGAATCGCCGCCATCACCGCGCTCATCGGCGAGGCCAGCGACTTCGGCGGAGTCTTCGGCTCGCCCGTCGGCGGGCCGTCGCCTACCCACCAGGTCGGCTGCAACAGTGCCGTCGTCAGCGGAATCGCTGTGTCGACGCTGTTGTGCCCCCACCGGCTCGCGCGATCGATGGATGTGGCGGAGGGTGCCAGATTGACCGGCGAGAGCGTTGGTCCGAACCGGACGAGATAGTCGGCATACGGCAGGTTGCGGACCATCTGCAACTGGATCGCCTGGGTGATCGGCACCAGCCAGAGGTTGCGCGGATCCCATTGCGGGTGAAAGCAATCGAAGGCCAGGTAGCACGCGTTGCGGGTGCCGAGCCTGCCGTCGCGGACCCGCTTCCATGCCAGTTCGATCGGGACGTTGCTGGCCGTGCCGCCGTCGACGAGGGCGGCGATGTCTTCCTGTTCGAAGAGGTCGTCGAGAATCGGAATCATCCTCGGGTCGGTCGTTTCATGGTGCAGCACACCGGGAATGGCGGCCGAGAAAGATGCGGCGTCGACGACATCGAAGTCGCGCTCTGGGGCGTCGGCGCCGATGATGATGGGTTTGACGACGCGCAGGTCGATGAACGCGGCCACCTGCCACATCCGGGTCCCGACCACGGGCCCGATTCCGATCGGGCGGAACGGAACCGAGCGCATCTGCAGTGCCGCCAGCGCGGGACGGCGGAACCGCGACGGCAGCGCGGTATACGGTTGCCGTCGCACACCGGCGACGACGACATCGAACGGAATTGCCAAGTCCGACATGCGCATTCGCTGGCCGTCTTCGCGGCTGAGCATCGCGTGGGCGAACTGGTCGAACCGCAACGCGAACATGCCGGCCAGGCCGTGACGGCGCCGCAGCCGTTCGGGTCCCAGGATGGCGCGATACGACACCGTCTTCGCCCAGTCGACGTACTCCTCGATCGGCACCGGCAATTCGCGGCTCACCAGGCTGCCGAGGATCGACCCGATCGACGCGCCGACCATGTAGTCGGGTACCTGACCGGCTTCCAGCAGTCGCTGCATGCCGCCGATGTAGACGAACCCCGCACCCCCGCCGCCGCCGAGGACCGTGACGAGCTTCTTGTAGCCCACCTCGGCGTCCAATTCGGCTGCGGAGAAGTCGTTTCCGTGTCGCTCGATGAGCACGTTGCGTTGGTCGTCCTGGTCGGCGGCCAGACCTGCCAGGGCGTCGCGCGCGGTTTGCAGCGCCGTGACGGGGTCGGTTTCCTCGCGCAGCGGCCCGTAGAGGGCGTCGGCGACCCGCGACCGCCAGGGCGCGATTTCGGCGCCGATCGAGACGTCGCCGCGCCCGCGGCTGCCGCCCGGTCCCGCGGCGCCGGGCTCGAAATCGGCGAGCCTGGCGAAGTTGAGGATGTAGCGCAACCGGCGGAGTTCCTCCGCGCTCAGCACGTCGGGCTCGGCGAGCTGATGGCGGATCAGCCGGTTTTCCATCCGCTGCAACAGCAGGGCCGGCTCGGCGGAAAGCGGGTCGGCGGTGTCGTCCGACTCCCCGGCCTCGTCCTCGATCTCCTCGATGACCTCGAGCCCGGCGTCGCGGCGGCCCAGGCGACTGAGCACCGCGTCGGCGAACGGGATCTGCATGACGCTCAACCTACTCACCGAGCGCGACGCGGACCCGGCCCCGCGCCCGGTCGAGCCGCAGCGCGGCCTCGGCGGCGTCGATGCCCGCGAGCAGCGCGACGATCGCGGTCTTCGCGTGACCTTGTGCAGCCGCGAGCGCGGCGGACGCGATGTCTTCGTTGACGCCGGCGGCGTCGCGGACGATGCGCACGGCGCGGCGGCGCACCTTCGCGTTGGTCAGGCGCAGGTCAACCATCCGCGGTCCGTAGGCCTTGCCGAACGCGATCATCACGCTGGTTGACAGCGCGTTCAGCACCACCTTCTGCGCCGTTCCGGCGGTCAGCCGCGTGGAGCCCGCGAGAACTTCAGGGCCCGTGAGCAATTCGATCACGACGTCGGCGGAGGCTTCGCTGTTCGCGTTGTTGACGATCGCGACGGTCAGCGCACCCACCGCGCGGGCGCGGTCGAGCGCCCCGAGCACGTACGGCGTGCGGCCTGATGCCGTGATCCCGACAAGCGCGTCGGCGGCGGTGAGGTCGGCGAGGTCGACGGGGTCGAATGCGTCCTCAGCGCCCTCGATCGCCTCGGTCAAAGCTCTTGGCCCGCCGGCGATCACGCCGCGCACGAGGTCGGTTCCGAATGTCGGCCCGCACTCGGCCGCGTCGAGTACACCGAGCCGACCGGGTGTTCCGGCGCCGGCGTAAATCAGCCGACCGCCGTGGTCGAGCCGCGCGGCAATCGCCTCGGCCGCCGCCGCGATGCGCGGGACCGCTGCCTTGATCGCACCGTGCGCCTCGCCCTCGGCAGCGACGAGCAGCGCGACGACCTCACCGATCGGCCGCGCGTCGAGGTCGTACAGGTCTGTGCGCACGCCTTCGGTAGCGAGCGCGTCGAGACTATGTGCGGGAACGGCTTTGGCGTGCGTCCGGATCAGGTGCGGCTCGTGAATCGCCCCCAGCCGCAGCGCGCCGTCGAGCGCGTCGCCGGCGGCTGGGACGAGGTCGAGCCGTTCGCGCAGCGCCTGGACTCCCGACAGGCCGCCGACCATCGTCACCGGGCCGTCACCGACCGCGCGGGCGGTCGTGGCGAGCGCCTCGGCGGCGGCAGCGACGATCGCCAGCGCGACGGCGTCGTCCTGCGCGGCGAGCACGTCGGGCGTGAACGATGCGAACGCGGCGGCATCGTTGAGCTGCATGGGCCACGTCTGCGGTGCGCCGAAGCGGGCGCGGGCGGCGTCGAGCAGTGTGGTGGAGGGCCCGCGGCCGTCGTGGGCGCGCAACGCCGCGCGCAACGCGATGGCGCCGATCCACCCGCCGCCGCCCTCGTCGCCCAGCCACGGACCCCAGCCGTCGGCGGTCCGCAGTGTGCCGTCCGCGTCGATCGCGAGCGCCGTGACGCCGGTGCCGACGATCAGCACGATGCCCGGCTGCCCGTTCAGCGCGCCGGCGTGCGCGGTGACGGCGTCACTGGTGACCGCGACGCGTTGGGCGCGCAGCGAGGCCAGCAGTGCGTCGCCCAACGCGCGGGCCGCGTCCGGGGCTGCGAACGCTCCGGCGGCGCCCACGATCACCTCGTCGACCGGACCGAGATCCCTTGCGACAGAGACGATCGCAGCCTCCGCAGCGCGCACGCCGCCGGGAGTCGCCAGGCCCGGTGCACCCGCGCCCTCGGCCCTGCGGCCATGTGCGGCGGCGCGGCAGGATGTCTTGCCGAGGTCGACGGCGAGGATCACGTCTGCCCGAGGTAGCGGCGCGCACCCCAGTAGTCCGCGTCCAGCCGAACCGGGGTGATGCGCACGGGTTCCGACTTGTCGTAGGCCTCGATCATGGCGCCGTTCCCGTAGTACATGGCCACGTGGTACATGTCGTCGGGATTGACGGGGTCGCTGCCGCCGTGCGAGTAGAAGAGCAGATCGCCGGGTTGCAAGGCAGATTTGTCTATCGCGCGGCCCCGGCTGTCGGCGGCTTGCGGGCCCGCATCGCGTGGAAGGGTGATGCCGTGCACCTGGTAGACGGCGGCGGTGAAGCCGGAGCAATCGATCCCGAACCCGGAGACGCCACCCCACACGTAGGGGATGCCGACGAATGTGGCGGCGTATCGGACTAGGTCTGCTCCGGTGGGACGCGGTATGTCCGAGGGCTTTTCGTAGACCGCCACCGTTCGGGCATCCAGCCACTTCGGGCCGCGATCGGGGGTGGCCACCTGAACGGCCTTCTCCGTGCGATTCAGGATGGGAAGCCGGGTGTTGGTACTGATCTCGAGGTCGCGATCGGAGAGTCCGGGTTCGCGATACAGCCAGCTGGTGACGCCACGATCCGCCAGCGCGAAGGGACCATAGTGCTGCAGTGCGCCGTAGCCTGCGTCGATTGTCAACTGGGACTTGGGAATCCAGCCGGGGTAGCCCTGGGAGTCCTTCGGGGTGGCCTGACCTGGGACCCGCACCTCGTCCCAGTCGCCCTGTTCCCGCACGACCACCACGCGGTCGCCGAAGAGGACCTGCGTCTGGTCGAGCTCGTCCGAGGTGAGCGCTTCCTGCTGGTCCGGCGTCATCGCGGACACCCAGCCGCGAATATCGACCGGGTTTGTCAGGGCCGGGTGGTCGACAGGGCGCGGGCTCTGCGGTGTGGTCCAGACCGTAGCCACCGAGACGGTGACGTACGCAGTGCGCGTCTCCGGCGCCGCGTCGGCGGGTGGTGCCGTCAGCCCAATGGTCAAGACACCGGCAAGCGCTGCTCGCCTCACGGTGCCGGTCATGCCCATCGACGTTATCCGAGCCGACCGCGGTGCCGGTTGGCGCGCGGCGATAACTGAAGCCCGCTGCCGCGATGCCTCATCCGTCACGTCTCCGAGGCGACTCTCTTTTTTCGTTTTATGACCACATGCGATATCACGGCCTCGGTTGATATCGCATGTGGTCACGATTCCAAAAAAGGGTGTCACCCCGCTGACGGTGCTGGTGAGACTCGTGAGTTACTGAGCAACCGCTGGGAGGTCCCCCACGCCGCCGATGAGCCTCTCGCGCATGTGCTCGAGCACATCCTCGGTCATGGCGAAGCCGCCCAGGTGACTTTCGGAGCGCACGGTGAGTTCACCGTCCTGCAGGCGAGTGATGGCCGTGTGCACGCCGGCGATCGGCACGACGTGGTCGGTGACGCCGTGCCACCACCGCACGGGCGCCTTCACGTCAGCGAGCTGAAAGCCCCAGTCGCGCCCGAGAAGTCGGGCGTCGTCGACCATGGCCAGGCAGCGGCCACGGAAGGCGTTGACCATGTCGTCGACGAAGATCGCCTCGACCTCGGGATCGTCGAGAACCTTCCGGTCAACCTCAGGCCACATCCGCATGTAGACGCGATACGCGTAGTGCGCGAACGGAATCAGCGGCGCGAGCAGCATGGTGGCGATGACGGCCAGCGGCCGGCGCAGCTGGGTGAGAACCGGACCGAAGCGCCGGGCGATTTCAGTCGCCCCCGCGCGAGTGGCCTCCGGCCCGACCGCCGGGACGGTGCCGTCGAGCACGCCAACGGCTGCCACGCGATCGACCATCGGAGGCAGCGCACCGCAGGCCAGCGCGTAGGGCCACCACCGGACATGCCGACGACTCCGAGCTTTTCGGCGTCGAGTGCGTCGGCCACCTGAGCCATGTCGGCAACCCACTCGCTCACCGACGAGTAACGGTGAGAATCGGAGAGCCCGGTGCCCGGCCGTTCGATGACGATGACGCGAAGGCCGAGCTTCTCGGCGGCACGCCGGCCCTTGGCGAGGAACTGGCGCCGTGCGCCGAGGGTGCCGTGGAACCACAGCACCACCGGACCCGCGGGGTCGCCGAATTCTGCGTAGCCGAGACGACGGCCGTCGGAGAGGTGGAACTGACCTTCGGCTCGCGGCTTCTCGACGCGCGGTACGCCGGGAGGGTGATGCAGTGGGTTGTCCATTGAGTTCGAGACTAGGGACCGATTCGCCCACCCTTGACCACCGAATGCGCAGTTGAGCGCAGTGTTAGGCAGGAGTTCCCGCGCGATTCATCGCGGCTTTGTCGCGATGACAAGATGCGTCGGAAACCATGGGCCGCCGTACCACATCCGCCACCCGACGCTTTTCCGCTCGACCTCCCGCCAGCCCTGCTGTCGCAGGTGTTCGGCGTGCTGTTTCGTCTCCCACAGATCGGCGATCCGGAGCCGGCCGCCGGGCTTGAGGACGCGCATCGCCTCTTGCAAAGCGTGGCGACGTCCGTCTTGGCTGGGGATGTTGTGGATGGCAAGGTTGCTGACGATCGCGTCAAAGCTGTTGTCGTCGAACGGAAGTGCGGTCATGTCGGCGGTGTGCAATTCGATACGGTCCTGGACGCCTTCGACTTCCGCGTTGGCCAGGGTGGCCGACGGCGAGTTGTCGGTCTGGTCGGCGTGCCAGAGGTCGACGCCGACGGCTTTGCCATGGGGAAGTCGCTTGGCGGTGGCGAGCAGGACCGCGCCGCGACCGCATCCCATGTCGAGGACCGTCTCGTCACCCTCGAGCACGAGTTCGTCGAGGATCCGCTGCCAGACCTGAAACTTGCCGGCCTTAGTCGCGTGGATGTAGAGAGCTGTGCTTGCGGCGATGCCGATCGACGACGATGCCGTTGCCGCTGCGACCAAACGCTTGCCGCGGGCGGCGCTGATCGCCGACCACACTGCGAGAGCTGCAGATCCGACGCCGATGCTGATCGCCTGCCCGCGAGCAGAGATGGTGTGGAACGACCCGTCGATTCCGTAGTCGCCCTTGTGATCTCGCGGCATCGCGTGGGACATTGCGAACCCTCTTTCGATTGAGCATCGTTGCTTTCAACCAACTCTATGCGGCGTCTCCCGGGTGACTGGCTGGGGCGCGCTGGGATGCCTACACTGCGACCCGTGGAGCAGGTGTTGCGCGTCGATACTGCTGGTGTTCACGCGATGGCCGCCCGGTGGGGCACTCACGTCGACGAACTCGGTGAAGTCGTGGCTCCGACGGGGCTGGGGTTGTCGTGCCAGACCAGCGCGGCTGCCGTCGAAGCGGCGCACGGTGACGTCGCGGCTTTCACCGCGGGATTGGCGTCGCGCATTGGTGAGCGTGCCGCCAGCGTCGTCCAGGATGCGACCAGCTACCTCAGCCAAGAAGCCGCGTCGACGGCAGCGATCGCTGCCATCAACGAGTAGCGATGGCTGCGGTCTCGAGCAGGGTCGGCCTATCGGCTCTCTTGGCCTGGCCCACCGACCACCTCACCGAGGCAGCGGCTCACTGGGAATCCGCCGGCGAGCGCAGCTATGGGGTGGCACACGGAGTGTGGAGCGACGCGCTCGGCGTCGATTGGGACGGCGAGACCGCCGACGCGCTTCGTACCGACACTCACGCAGACCTGATGACGACGAGCGGGGTGGTCGACCAGCTGCAGACGCGGCCGGGGTTGCACGCGCCGGAGCGTCTAGTTAGAGGCAGCCCGTTCGCAAGTCGGTTACGCCGTGCAAGATGCACAAGCGGCGGGATTCGCAGTGGGCGAGGATCTTTCGGTCACTGATCGGACGACGGGTGGATCGGCGGCACAGGTAACTGCCCGGCAGGCTATGGCTCAATCCTTCGCCGCTGATATCGGCGGGCGTGCGGCGACTCTCGTCAGCACCGACGCTCAAGTCGGGGCGCGGGTCACGGGGGCGGTGGCCGGCGTCGGGTCGAAGTTCCCGCAGACGCCATCGACTAACGGCCAGGTTCAAGCCGTCGACAATCACACGTTCAAGCAAGATCCGTCGTTTCCTCACCGAAAGTCCCCACGGGCGACGACATCCGCAAAGTGATCGAGAAGCTGCCGAAAGGCTCCAGCAACGCCATCAGAGAGGTCCGCACATCGGAGGATCTGCAGAACCTGAAACGATGGCTCACCGAACACGGAGTCGACGGATACAACCGCTACAAAGATCCCGCCAAGGGCTCGTGGACCGACTTACCAGACGGGAGCAAGATCGGCGAGCGCAACGCTGCTGGCTCAACCGGTAGAAATGCTCTTGACGTTGACATCCCTGGTCCGAACGGCAACGAGTACTGGAAGATTCACATCAATCCTGAGTCGGGAGGGGTGCCCGACCTTCCCGGCGTGCAGGCGGCTCCGGTCGACCCCGCCCCGACTGCGAGGGCACCAGCCGAATCGGGTCCGTTAGAAAGTTTCGCGGGCGGTGGGCCCGCAGGCATACCACCGGGACTGCATTTGGTGCACCCGCCGGGCACTATCGACCATGGAATTCCGATCCTCGGTGAAGACGACCCTGGTGAGGACCTACGTGACTTCAAGCATTGAGCCAACCGCAGCGCACGAACATCTGGGAGCTGAGGGACGATGACAGATTCACTAGCGGCTGCTCAGGACATCTTGCATAGCGAGATTCTGGCCGGCGGCCATGACGACTGGGTGTCCATGGCCGAGGTACGTAGTTATATTTCGCGCGGCCGGCTCGCCAATTCGACGTCGGAACAACAGCACTTGGCATTGCAAACCATTCGATCGCTGCTCCAGGACGGGCTGGTTGAGGTCGGCGACATCCCGGGACCCGACGATTCCGGATTCCTGGCGTGGCCGGGCAACCTCGACGAGGTGATGACGGGTCTAACGGAGCGGATCGTTGGTCGCGCCAGCGATCCCGACTCTTGGGAGTACTCGACCTGGCTCAATCTGACTTCCCGTGGTCTCGAAGCCTCTGATGAAGTCCTCCGGCAACGAAATAATCCCAGTGACAGAGGCTGAAGAGCGAGGCATGGCCAAAATAATCGGCAGGGTCGGAGACATTGATGGCAAACGCTCTCGACGGTCTGCCGTCAGAATCCTCCGCTGCAATAGAAGAAGAGCTTGCAACCGCAGACCCTGGCTTGCTGTCCCAGCTTCGCAGCACGCAGGAACCGACGAACGAACAGCGTGCTGCCGTCAACGAACTGCTCGCCAGAGCGGTGATTAGATCTATGGGAAACGACTGGGTTCCCAACGCGCGCGGATTAATGGTGGAGCGTGCGGTGAAGGCATTCCCTGAAAAGTGGCCGCTAAATGGGTGAGTCGCGCACACCAACCGGGACGGCGCCGTTTCACGAAACGTACGCAGTTCACACGAGCGTCGACACGTTGGCCACATGACGGATGGAGGACCACATGAACAAGGTGCTCAACGCTGTGCCGCCGGACCACCGAGCTCTCATCTTGAACGAACTAGAGCGCCGAAATCCAAACCTCATTGCAGAGCTTGCCAACGTCGAGCGCCCTAGCAATTGTCAGAGCGACGCCGTCATCAGTGCGCTTTCGTCCGCACTGAGCGGAAATTACGGTCCGGGACACATGCCGAACGATTACGGGCTCGCGGTTGAACGCGCGATCGACGCCTACCTGGAAGCATGGCCGATATACCGGTAGTCAGCCTCGATGGAAGTGAGTTGACCCATATGAAACTGAGACAGGGGAAGCCGAGTCGGCAGAAAGCCCGGCAGCGGATCGAGGCCGCACTGACCGGCGATCTGGAATTGCGCGAACTGAGCACCGAAGAGGGCGCCGCGTTCAATGCTGAGATCGCCGCCGAAATCGAAGGTTCGCTCTTAGCCACCGACTATGGGGCGCTGCTGGCGGCGCGAGGCGTCACCACCGTGGCACTCGACGAGGACGGCGCCACCGTCGAGCATCGTCCTGATGCTCCATAACCGCGCGACAGCACGTCACCAATGCTCTTGGTGCACAACTTCTTCGAACGGTCGCCGGTTCGGCTTGCGGATCGGCTTGAGTGGTCGGTCAGCGGGATACCCCACACCAAGCAAGTAGGCGACCTCGTAGCCCTCGGGCACACCCAGAATCGCCTTGGCTTTGTCCTGCTCCCCCACCGACGAGTGACCCGTGCCGATGCCGAGGTCGGTCGCCGCGATCATCATCGCCATCGTGGCCTGCCCGACGTCGTACTGGTCGGTCACTCTGCGGCGCTCGTCCGGCGGCTCGGGGATCACCAGCGCGATCGCCGCGGCAGCGCCGGCGATGTGCCCGGCGCCCCGCCAGACCGTGGAGAGTTCCTGCAGTTGCGGCTTGCCGGTGACGATGACGAAATCCCAGGCCTGTCGATTCTTCGCTGATGGCGCCCGCCACCCGGCTTCGGCGATGCGGTTCAGGTCCGTCTCGGAGACAAGCTGCTCCGTGTACTCCCGCACGTTGCGTCGGGCTGTGATCGCGTCCCAGGTTTCCATCGCATTCCTTTTGTTGAGGTTCGTTCGCCATGGTGCCACCGCCTCGATGACCTTGTCAGACCCAGGCGCGACAATCGGGGCGTGGAAGGTTACGACATCATCGGCGACATTCATGGATGCGCCGCCCATCTCGAGGCGCTGCTCGGCGATCTCGGCTACCAGCCGGACGAACGTAGCGGCGCCTACCGACACCCGCAACGACAGGCGATCTTCGTCGGCGACCTGATCGACCGCGGGCCGGAACAGCTGCGTGTCCTCGCGACCGTGAAAGCGATGGTCGACGCCGGCAGCGCCCAGATCGTGATGGGCAATCACGAATTCAATGCAGTCGCCTATGCCACCGAACACCCTGTGGGCAGCGGACGCTACCTGCGACCCCACAACGAGAAGAACAACCATCAGCACCAGAGCTTCCTCGACCAGGTCGCCGGTGCGGAGCGCACCAAGTACATCGAATGGTTCAAGACGTTGCCGCTATGGCTCGACCTCGGCGACGTTCGAGTCATCCATGCGTGCTGGCACAAGGACTCGATCGACATCGTGACGCGTGAGTTGGGGTCGAATCGTTTCAGCTCAGAGGACGACCTCGTGCGCGCAAGCACGAAGGGCGACCCGCTCTACACAGCGATCGAGGTGCTGCTCAAAGGCCCGGAGATCAGCTTGGTCGATCACGGCCAGCCGCCCTACATGGACAAGGACGGTCATCTGCGAACGAACGCCAGGGTCCGCTGGTGGAATGGCGAGGCGACGACGCTGCGTGAGATCGCGGAAATATCAAGCACTTTCACCACCGAAGACGGCAAGCCGTATCCCGACTTGCCGAGAGTCGAAGTCACGCCGGAAAACCGGTCATTCGTCTACACCGGCAGCGTTCCGGTGTTCTACGGCCATTACTGGCGGCAAGGCCAGCCGCAACAGCATCGCGACTGGAACTCGATGAGCGCCTGCGTGGACTTCAGTGCGGTGAAGAAGGGCACGCTGATGGCATACCGATGGTCAGGTGAGAACCGCATCAAGCCCGAGCACTATTTCGCGTACGCCGGCTGACACCGCGAAGCCCCCCGACGGGGGTAACGGGACCACCGCCAACCCACCCCCGACGGGGGTAAGTGCTCACACGGGATCCGATCCAGAGGTTCGCGATCGCGCACCCCGGAACCCCAGGTCCAGCGCGGGAAGTTGCTCAAGCCGCGATGAGCGATCGGCATCGAGCATCCCCCGCGCGAAGTCGTCGCGTTGCTCAACGACCCAGGCACCAAGCCGGTCGCCATTCTGGCTGACATGAGCTAGCGGCACTCGAGCATTTCCATGATCGCGAACGTATTCGAGGAGTTGCTCGTAATGCCTCTCCCACTGCCCGGCGCGCACCCGACTTTCTCCGCGCCGCCAACCAGCTTGCGGCGCATCGGAAACCGACGCACGTCCGGCGCCGACATCGTCCTTATACCAACCTTCGTAGGACGGCTGAACATCTTCGGTTCTGACCAAAATTCCGTCGCTCACGGCCCGCAAGAGTTGCCGCTTGAGCCTCTCGTCGGTCCGGTTGCGTGGTGATCGCGACGTTCGTCAATTCGTCACGGGCAGAGGTCTCCCCGAACTCCTCGGCGATCTCGCGGAGCCGATCCTCGATTCGGTCGTCACCAAGGGCACCGGGGTTTGCCTGAACGAACTCGATCAGGGGGTCCACCGACTTGACCATCCGCACCAACGCGGCGCGGCTCTCCTTCATGAGTCGCTCGACGTCGCTCAGATAGAGATCGAGATCGACCTTGGGAACGAGGTTGTTCAATCCGAAATTGAGCACCTTGGCGATCGCGAGGGCCTCCCCGAGTCGGGGCTCCCGTTGACCAGCCTCGATCCGAGTGATGGCCGACGTGTCGAGCACGACCGGCGTTTCGTCCTCCAGCCGCTTGGCAAGTTGCGCCTGCGTCAAGCCAGCCCGCAATCGAGCACTTTTCGGCCCGGGCCGCGAATGTGCTGATGACCTGGTCTCCAGAGGTCAGGGGTTGTCCTCGAGGCTCCTGCACAGCTGCAGCCTACCCTGCTCCATTGCAGAATGTCAGACGTCGATGCTACTGTCATGCAACAGTAACTACTGCGAGATCGCAGCAGTTCGACGTCCAACACCACCCCCGCGCGGGGCACGATCCGAAGGAGGCCTGCATGACGTCTTACAGCGAAATCATCGCCGGCGCCCGTCCCTGGCAGGGCGTCTTGGACCCATCGGTGATGGCCGACGACTTGGTCCGCGCCGGCCATCAACTCGCCGATGCCGCGAAGGTCGGCGACTGGCCGGCGGTGATGCATGTGCTGGACAACGAGTGGCAGTGGCTCGTCGTCAACCAGTGGCGACCGGGCGGCAAGGCATGGTTCACCGCGCTGCATCAGGTCGCGTGGCATGGCGCGCCCGTCGAGGTCGCCGCCAGAGTTGCTCGATCGGGGTGCACTGCGGTCGCTCCGTGACGCGAAAGGCCGCACCGCTTTCGATGTCGCTGTCGAGCACGACGCTTCGCCCACTCTGCGACGACTGCTGAGGCCGGCACGATCTCGGCTGACGGCGCCGAAGATCGACGCCCTCGACGAGCGACTTGCCGAACTCATCGACGGACGCATCGCCGGAAGGCTTTTCGACGGCGACTTGCGCACAGTGCTGCGTTATCCGCCGGTCGAGATCCTGCACGAGCTGCCCGGTCAACGGGTGTGGTTCCCGCTTCCCGGTAAGTACGGCTTTCACATCGAACTGCAGCGCGGAGGGCTCGAAGTCAAGAGCTGGTGCGGTCTCGTCGAGGGGTCGGGTCAGGCACACCTGGTGACGCCCGACGGCTCAGTTCTCGTCGACCAGGGATTCGTCTGATGACCACCAGCCCCGTCACCTATCACTCACAACCAAGGAGGTCGGACTATGACTTTAACTGCTGCACAACGTGATCGAGCCTGCGGCGCGCTGCTCGCCACCGCCGCCGGCGACGCCCTCGGCGCACCGTACGAGTTCGACCCACCGAGCCAGCCGACGCCGCGGTCGCCATGATCGGCGGCGGCCTGGGAGCGTTCGAGCGGGCGAGTGGACCGACGACACCTCGATGGCCATCGCGATCGCCGAGGTCGCGGCCACCGGCGCCGACCTGCGCGACGAGCAGGCGCAGGACGAGCTCGTGACCGCTGGAACGGCTGGGCGCAGACCGCCAAAGACATCGGTATGCAGACCAGTTCGGTGCTGTCCTGCCGCGAAGGCCCGCGGAATCTCGGCGCGCACCGCCCGCGACGAGTCCGAGGCGCTGCACGCGCAGCGGCCGCACCGCCGGCAACGGCTCGCTGATGCGGACCGCGCCGGTCGCCCTCGCCTACCTCGACGACGAGGACGCCCTGGTCGAGGCCGCCCGCGCCGTCAGCGAGCTGACCCACTTCGACCCCGAGGCCGGCGATGCCTGCGTGCTGTGGTGCTGGCGATCCGCCACGCCATCCTCACCGGGAGCTCGACGTGCGCGTCGGCCTGGACCGCATCCCTGCCGACCGCCGCGCCCTGTGGTCGTCCCGACTCGACGAGGCCGAGGCGTCGCAGCCGTCGGCTTTCCCGACAAGAACGGCTGGGTGGTCGCCGCGCTGCAGGCCGCCTGGTCGGCGATCACGAATACTCTGTGCCCGTCGATGATCCGGCGTCCGAAGTGTTTCGGGCCGATCATCTGCGACTGGCGCTGGACGCCGCCGTCCGCGGCGGCAACGACACCGACACGGTCGCGGCCATCGCCGGCGGCCTGCTCGGTGCCGCGTACGGCGCCTCCGCGGTCCCGGCGCGCTGGCGGCTGATGTTGCACGGCTGGCCCGGGCTGGACACTCGTAGGCCTGGTCGCGCTCGCCGACACGATACGCATCAAGGGTCAGCCCGACCGGTTCGACTACACCTACGGCGGCTACCCCGATCTCGTCAGCTCGTCCAGCACCCCTACGACGACGGGCTGTGGATCGGTGGCGTCGCTGCGCTGCAGAAGCTGCCCGACGGAAGTCGACGCGGTCGTCTCGCTGTGCCGCGTCGAGGACGCACAACTGCCCGACGGCGCAACCCACCTCGATGTCCGGCTCATCGACTATCGTCGGCGAAAACGAGAATCTCGACTTCGTGCTGCTCGACACGGTGCGCGCGGTCGAGCAGTTGCGCGCCGAGGGCCGGACCGTGTTCCTGCACTGCGTGCAGGCCTACAGCCGCACGCCCACGATCTCCGCGCTCTACGGCGCTCGGAAGCGGGACGTCGACATCGACACCGCCTTGCGTGACGTGGCAGAGGTCCTGCCCGGCGCCCGCCCGAACGCGGACTTCCAGAGCGGCGCTGCGGCGGTTGCACCCGAAAGGTGGATGAGTGGACGCGACCGAATTATCCGCAGTTATTGCGGCGTCCGCACTTTATGCGGTACAGTGACGTGTGTCCGATCAATACAAGCTGATCCGCTCGCTCCTTGACCAAGCGGAATCTTCCGAGTCCACAGCCGAAGTGCTGCAACACCTTCGGTCCGATCCTCAACGAGGTCGGCCGACTACTCGACGAGCAACTCGCCAATGCCGTCGTCGACGACGAATTGTCGATCGCGGCGGCCGGCAAGCACGCCGGCCTCACCGAAAATGCGGTGGGACCACGGCTGGCCAACACGGCCAGGCTGGCCCCGTATTCCACGTCGGCAGGCCGCGTGAAGGCCGAAGACGTCAAACGCGCCCGCCAAGACAAGTACGCCCGCCAACCGCTGCCGCCGGCAGCAGCCCCGCTGAGCCGATGCGGTTCAAACCACGCCGAAAAACCAATCCCTCCTAGCGATCTCGAAAGGACTACTCATGTCAAACCCGAATCTCACCCACCTGGTGTTCCTGCTCGACCGGTCCGGATCGATGCAATCGATCGCGTCCGACATCATCGGCGGATTCGAGGCATTCGTCGACCTGCAGCGCGGAGGCGAAGGGCTGTGCACCGCGACGCTGGCGCAGTTCGACAACGAGTACGAGGTGGTCTACCGCGGCATCGCCGTCGGCCAGGTGCCCCCGCTGGCGTTGTTTCCGCGCGGCATGACAGCACTACACGACTCGATGGGCAAGCTCATCACGGACACCGCCGCCGAAATCAACGCCCTGCCCGAGGACGACAAGCCGGGCACGGTCGTCGTGGCAATCATGACCGACGGTCTGGAAAACGCCAGCCGCGAATGGCGGCAGCGCAGATATCAAAGCCCTTGTGGAGCAACAAACTAACGACCACGGCTGGGAGTTCCTCTACATGGGCGCCGATCAGGACGCCGTCGAGGTCGGCAGGGGGATTGGGTGTCAAGGAAGGGCAGTCCGTCACCTACGCCAAGGGCAAGTCCCGCGACACGCTGCTGACGGTGTCCGAGAACGTCCGCGGCTACCGCAACGCCAGGATGGAGGACCCGTGCGCCGCCATGCCGGAGTTCACCGACACGCAGCGCAAACGCTTGGCGGATGAGTGAGCCGACAATAACAGGCGGAATTCAGCACGGGGGTGGCGACCGGCAGCCTACGAGTCATTTCGACCCGTGCTAGGCCGCCGGGTCGTTTAGTCCGTTCGTACGACAAATCGCCCGATCCGGCCATCGGTACATGCGTGCCGTTTTAGGGTGGCAATGATGGCACTCCACGTCCACCGTGCCGAACGCACCGACCTGCTGGCCGACGGGTTGGGCGCGCTGCTGGCCAACCCCCTGCCGGACCCGTTCGCCGAGGAACTCGTCCTGGTGCCGGCCCGCGGCGTCGAACGCTGGCTGAGCCAGCGGCTGTCGCATGTCCTGGGCGCCGGCGGTAACGGCGATGGAGTGTGCGCGGGAGTGTCGTTCCGCAGCCCGGCCTCGTTGATCGCCGAAATCACCGGCACGGTCGACGACGATCCATGGTCACCGGATGCACTGACGTGGCCGCTGATCGACACCATCGACGCCTCGCTCGATCAGCCGTGGTGCGCCATCCTGGCCAGGCACCTCGGCCACTTCGATGCGGGCGATGAGGCCGAGTTACGAAGGGGCCGAAGATATTCGGTTGCGCGACGACTGGCCGGACTGTTCGCCTCCTACGCCCGGCAGCGGCCGCAACTGCTCATCGACTGGCTCGACGGCAACGCAGAAGGCCTCGACCCCGATCTGCACTGGCAACCTGACCTGTGGCGCGCACTCGTCGACCGCGTCGACGGGATCCCCCGCACATCCGCCAGCAGAAGACCGTCGCACGGCTGCAGGAGGGACCGAGCGACCTGCCGGCCGGCTGTCGCTGTTCGGGCACACCCGGCTGGCCTCGACCGACATCGAGCTACTGCAGGCGGTGTCGACCCACCACGACCTGCATCTATGGCTCCCCCACCCCAGCGACGCGTTGTGGAGAAGCTCGCCACCATCACGGGGCGATCCCTCGGCGCGAGGACACCAGCCACCGCGAGGTCGACCATCCCTGCTAGCGACGCTCGGGCGCGACCTCCGCGAACTCCAACGCAGCCTGCCCGCCGGCGTGCAGACCGACGAATATCTGCCGAACGAGGACCGCCCGGAGACCCTACTGGGTTGGCTGCAGGCCGACATCAGCGCCATCGCGTTCGGCCACAAGGCCGTACGCTCGCCGCAGATGATCGCTCGGTGCAGGTGCACAGCTGTCACGGCCCGGCCCGTCAGGTCGATGTGCTGCGTGAGGTGCTGCTCGGCCTGCTGCAAGACGACCCGACCTTGGAGCCGCGCGACATCTTGGTGATGTGCCCGGACATCGAGACGTATGCACCGCTGATCGTCGCCGACTTCGGACTCGGCGACGTGGTGCACGGTGCGCACCCGGCTCA
>CAWGIJ010000001.1:0-304621 GCA_963822655.1 uncultured Actinomycetota bacterium | reverse complement strand
GGCTAGTCCGCGGTCACACGGGCCACACGCGCACTGCTCAGGGGCACAAGCCTTTTCTGGAATTGTGATCACATGCGATATCACTCCGGTGGGTGATATCGCATGCGCGTCTAAAACGAAAAACCATTACCGACCAGCTCACGAAACTCCTGGGGCTGGTGTGACTACAGCCACGGCGGCACGATCCATTCGCCGTAGGGCGCGACGGCCAGCAGATCGAGCAGGCCCGACTCGTCGAACGCGACCCCGACTTCGCCGACGCCCTCGCTGAAATGCGCCCACCCGTCGACGTGAGCCGGGATCACCAGCCGAGCGCCCAGCACCTCGGCGGCGGCGGCGGCCCGCTGGCCCGTCATCGTCAGCGGACGCCCGCGCTCCTTGGCCGGAACTCGCGCGGCGCCGGCGAAGATCACCGCCACGTCGACGCTGCCGACCCGCTCGGCGATCTCCCGCACCGCCGCGATCGAGGCGTTGTCGCCGCTGAGGTACACCGTCGGCAGGCCGGCGCCGGACAGCACGAAGCCGGTGACTTCGCAGTTGACATGCCCGTCGGCGTCGCGCACCCCGTCGGCCGGGCCGTGCACGGCCGGAACCGCTTGCACCGTCATCGCTTTCGCCACCTCGGTGGCGGGTAGCTCGAAGGTGTCGAACGGCTTGATGCCGACCGCCGGCGCGCCCAGCCGGGCCGCGGCGCCGGGATTCGTCAGCACCAGCGGCGCGGCGAGCGCCACCCGTCGACCCTCGTCGTCGAAGTTGTCGGGGTGATTGTCATGGCTGACCAACACCACGTCGATCGGGCCGAGCGCGTCGGGCGCGATCGCCGGCCCGACCATTTTCTTCAGGTAGTCGTGCGGGCCGGGCTCGTCGAACGTCGGGTCGATCAGGAACCGGCGACCGCCGAGATCGATGACGGTAGTGGGGCCGCCGAGGACGCTGAATGCGACATCTCGCCGTTGGGCGTCTACGCGAGAGCTCACGACATGGACTGTAGGCGCACTATGGGTTGGTGGACATCTATGACGTCATGCGGACGACGTTCGCCGCGCGCGAGTACACCGACGACCCCCTGCCCGACGACGTGCTCGAGCGGATTCTCGACAACGCGCGGTTTGCACCCAGCGGCGGCAACCGGCAGGGCGCCCACGTGGTGGTGATCCGCGAACGGGCGACCCGGGAGGCGCTCGCCGAACTGTCGCTGCCGAGCGCGCGACGCTACACCGCCCAGGCGATGAACGGTGAAAGCCCTTGGAATCCAGTGCATCCGCCCATGGTGACGGCCGAACAGATCGCCACCACCGAGGTGCCGGGGCGCTTCACCGAGCCACTGCTCAACGCCGCCGTCGTGCTGGCGGTCTTCGTCAACCTCGAAGTCGTCGCCGCCGTCGACCAGAACCTCGACCGGATCGGGGTGATCAGCGGCGGCTCGGTCTACCCGCTGATCTGGAATATCCTGCTGGCCGCGCGCAACGAAGGCTTCGGCGGCTGCATCACCACCAGCGCGGTGTCCGAGGAGCCGCGGGTCCGCGAACTCCTCGGCGTCCCGGAGACCTACGCGTTGGCCGCGGTGCTGCCGATGGGCAAGCCAACCAAGCAGCTGACGAAGCTGCGTCGCGCCGGCGTCGCCGAGTTGGCCACCCGGGAACGCTTCGACGGCGCGCCGTTCTAGTCGGCGGTCAGCGCGTCACCGGGCTGCTGCTGGCCGAGCAACTCGTCCTGGCCGACCTCGGGCACGTCATGGCCGTTGCCGTTGCCGGAGCGCTTGGTCGGCTTCTTCTTCGACGACGCCTTGGACGTCTCGGCTGCCGCGTGCCCGTTGCTCGGCAATCCCGCAGCCGCGGCGACCATTTCGATCGCCTTCTCGGTGTACACCCGGTAGCCGAAGTTCGGCTCGTAGCCGTGGATCTCCGGGGTGTCCAGATCACGCATGAACTGCAGGATCTCGCGGCTGAACACCTGACCGGGCACCAGCACCGGGAACCCGGGCGGGTACGGCGTCACGAACGTCGCGGACACCACATCGGTTCCGGCGTCCAGCTTCTCGATGATCTGTTCGCCCTTCAGGTATTCGCAGTTCGTGTCGTCGTAGGACAGGTAGAACGCGCTGCGAACATCACCCTCGGGCGTCGGCTCCGAACCGCTGTGGTCCCGGAACGCCGCGTGGAATCCGCTGAAGTTGCACAGCGGCACCGGCCGTTCGGTCAGCCGCCACACCGCCTGCTCGAAGTGCTCGCGTTCGCCCAGGCTCATCTCGGAAATCGACTGATCCAGCTCGGCGGCGATGCTGACCAACACCTCGACGAGGAACGCGACCGAGCTGCGGGTGGTGCCGATGTTGGTCATGAACAGCACACTGTTGCGCGAGGTCTTGTTGATCTGGATGCCGTAGCGGTCCATCAGCTGCTCACGCTTGAACGTGTCGCCGTCGTAGCCGGTCCGCCCGATGGACAACGTGATTCGCGTCGGGTCGAGCACGAATTCGTCCCCGTGCCACGCGGCCATCATGTTCTTCAGGCCCGAGCGCAGCGGCTGGTCGATACCCGTCGGCCGGAACTCGTTCGGGATGAGATCAGACGTCCCAAGGCTATTCATGTATTTGCTCAGCACCGGGTGGTTGTCGATCGCGTCGCGCAACTGCATGGCGTTCTCGATCTGACGCTGGACCAACTCGGCGCCCTCCAGCGCCACCTGCCGCCGACCCAGGTCCAGCGACGCCAGAATCTGGTAGTTCGGCGAGGTCGAGGTGTGCGCCATGTAGGCCTCGTGGAACGGCACCGCAACCTTCTGGTCGAAGTCCTGGTCGTAGACGTGGATCATCGAGCCCTGCCGCAGCGAGGTCAGCGTCTTGTGCGTCGACTGCGCGGCGTACACCCGCACCCGGGCCCGCGCCGGGTCCGGCATCAGGCGGCGGTCCAAAAGGTCGTCGTCGCTGGGCTTTTCGGCGGTCTGCGTGGCCAGGTACTTCTCGTACTCGGCCCGGTATTCCGGGCTGTGCAGCCGCTCGCGCACCGCCGCCGCAGCCGCCATCGCGGTACGGGTGCGATACACCGGGTGGAATCGGGCGAACGCGAACCACGCCTCGTCCCAGAGGAACACCAGGTCAGGCTTGATCGCCAGGCACTCCTCCATGACCCGCTCGACGTCGTAGACGATCCCGTCGAACGTGCAGTTGGTCAGCGACATCATCTTGACCCGGTCGAGCTTGCCGGCGCGCTTGAGCGCCAACAACTTTGACTTGATCTCGCGCAGCGGCACCGCGCCGTACATCGAGTAGTCATTCAGCGGATAGGCCTCGAGGTACACGACATTCGCGCCGGCCATCATCATGCCGTAGTGATGCGACTGGTGGCAGTTGCGGTCGAGCAGCACGATGTCGCCGGGCGCGACCACCGCCTGGGTGACGATCTTGTTGGCCGTCGACGTGCCGTTGGTGACGAAGTAGGTGTGCCGCGAGCCATAGGCTTTAGCGGCCAGCTGCTGCGACTCCCGCAGCGGGCCGGTGGGCTCCAGCAGCGAGTCCAGGCCACCGCAGGTCGCCGAGGTCTCCGCCATGAAGACTTCCAGGCCGTAGAAGCCGACCATGTCCTTGATCCAGTGCGAGTTGACGATCGACTTGCCCTGCGAGATCGGCAGCGCGTGGAAGACCCCGGTCGGCCGGTGGCTGTACTGCTTGAGCGCGCTGAAGAACGGGGTGCGGTACCGCGCGGCAACGCCGTGCAGGATCGACAGGTGCAGTTCGAGCATGCCTTCGCGGGCGTGGAACACGCGGCGGAAGTACTGGCCCAGCCGGCCGGCGATGTCCTCGACCTCGATCTCGGTCATCAGGTAGAGGTCGAGTTCGGGCCGCAGCTTCCCCAGCGATGTGGCGAGGATCTGCGCGCGCTCTTCGGGCGAGTAGTGGTCGGCCAACTCGTTCGATACGCCGGTGTCGACGAACTCCGACAGCGACGAGAGGTCGCGGGTGGACTGGTGCGAGAAGCGCCGGCGGATGACGACGGCCTGCAGGTTGACGTTGAGCCGCGCGGCGATCAGCGCCTCGTCGCCGCTGGCGACGACCACCAGTTCGTAGACGAATTCGTCGTCGGGGCGCCGCCATTTGCGAACCTCGTTGCGCAGCGCCCGTTCCTGGGCTTCGGTCATCTTCTCGACGACAAGCACCTCGAAGTAGGGACGGTCGCGTTCGGCTTCGGTCTGTCCCTCGAGTTGGCGCGGGTCCGACGGGAACATGTCCAGCTCGTCGGCGCCGGCGTTCTCGACATCCCCGGTGCGGTACGACTCCTGAGTCAGCGCCCGGTTGATCCGCGCGACCAACTGGCAGAACTTGTCGTAGCTACCCGCGGTGAAAAGCCTTTGCACACGGGCAAATTGCGGCGTGCCGGGGTAGGCCCAGTACGGCTCCAATGAGCTCAACTGGTTCAGCAGCTCCTGGCAGGAGGTGATGCACTTCTCTTTCAGTTTGCCTGCGGTGTCCGGGCGGGTCAGCCGGTCGGCGGCTTCCTCCAGCCGGCACCAGGAGTCACTGCGGACCTGCCACAGGCTGTTGTAAGCGCGCAAGTGTTCCGTCATCACGACCCTTTCAGCGGTACCTGCCGTCAAGGCTCGCAGACCCAGCCCGCTCGCTGGTGGCCGGCAAACAAACAGTGGGCGTCCGTCGCGTGATGGCGGCTTCGTCATGCGGGACGGTCGCAGTGCGTTGTGCGGTTATGGTTCTGGGGTGGGTTATCCCAGCTGCCACAACCGGACGCGTTGGTGTTTCATCACCAACACGCGATGATGCCGTCCTGAGGCGGGTCGTCGGCATCATGGAGATCTGGGAACTGTTGATCCGCGAGCAGATTCGGGACACCATCGCCCGGTACAACTGGGTCGGCGACGCCGGTCGGCTCGACGACCTCGCCGACACCTTTTGCGCGGACGGCGTTCTGGAGATCCGTGGCTTCGAGCCGCTGCGCGGCCGACCCGAGATCGTCGCATTCCTCGGCGGCGTCACCGGGAACGTCGCCGCCGGCGCCGGCGTCAAGCGAATCGTCCGGCACAACGTCGCCAACCTGCTCTTCGACGCCGTGACACGCGACCAGGCGCAGGTGTCGTGTTACTTCACGGTCGTGACCCACATCGGGCTCGACCACGTGGGGCGCTACCGGGACACCCTTGTTCCCGACGGCGACATCTGGCTGATCAAGCATCGGAAGGTCTCCACTGACTGGGCGGCTTCGAATTCGGTGATGGCAGCGCCTTCGCCCTGACGTCGCCACGGCGCAGACTTGCCCCGAGCTCGAGGAGCAGAGCCTCGAGTCGGGGCGAGCCCGGCCGGCCGTTGTAAGGGGCGGTCACAACCGGTCCATCTCGCGAGCCATCCGCGAACGCTCCAGATAACCCATATCCGTCGGGTAGTGCTCATGCGCCGGCGGCAGATGCACGGAACTCGCGGCGGCCCGCACGGAATCGAACAGCCGACGCGAGATCGACACCTTCGGCGGGGACACGGCCACCCGCGTGCCCAACAGCACCTCCCGCTCGGTGATCAGGACGGGCGCCGGAGCCGCGCTGACCGTGGGTGAGGTCTTCGCTGTTTCATCGGTATCGGCGGGCGTTGGCGCGGATACCACTGTCGTTTGGGACATTTCGCCTCCTTCTGGGTACGGTCCGCCGGTTGGCGAACCTGCTCGGATAGCTATCGAGTCTCATCGGGCAAGGCGTTGGCGAACAGAATGCGCACACCACAGTCGTGGTGGTGCGTACACCCCCGGGTGTCGAAATTGCTGCGCAGGCCAATAGTTCAGTTATCACGCGCTTCCGGCGCGACCCAGAAAGCCCGCCACTCTAGCGGGCTGCAGCAAATGGGTGGATAGTTTCTCCCAATCAAGATCGACGCTTTCGAGATGCGACATCGGTTGAGTACGCTGACGATCGAGGAAGGACGGCATCACGGTGAGTGATCCCATTTCGGTCGTCATTGCTGAAGACAGCCTCTTGGTGCGAGACAGTGTCCACCGAGCACTTTCCGTTGACTCCGATGTGAATGTCGTTGGAACCGCCGAAGATTACGACTCCGCGGTCGCCCTGATCGAGGAGCACCGCCCGACCCTTCTTTTCACCGATGTGCGGATGCCGCCCACCTCAACCGACGAGGGCATTCGGCTGGCCCGGTGGATGAGGTCGGCGCACCCGGACATCGGCGTGATCGTGTTGTCGCAATACGCGGATCCCGGCTACGTGGCGGGATTGCTGGACGGCGGCACGGCAGCCCGGGGTTACCTGTTGAAGGAGCGGGTGTCGCATTTCGATCAGCTCAGCGAGGCGGTCCACCAGGTCGCCGCGGGTGGGACGGTGTTGGATCCCCTGGTCGTCGAGGCGCTGCTGGCGCAGCCCCGCTCTGCGGCGACGCTGAGCCGGCTGACAGCCAGAGAGCGCGAGGTGCTCGCAGAACTGGCGACCGGGCTGAGCAACCGCACCGTCGCGAAGCGACTCGTGCTGACCCAGCGGGCGGTGGAAAAGCACATCAATTCCATCTTCGCCAAGCTGGACCTGACCGTCGACGACTCCGTTGATCGGCGAGTGAAGGCGGTGCTGATGTTCCTCGGCGACGACACCTCGGCGCCCTGATGGGCGCAGCACGGAAAAGGTGGTGTGTACACCATTGGCCTCCGATGAAGGCAAGCCGCATCATCCGGAGGTGGCGGAGGAACGGGTACCGGTATGGGTCGTCGACGACCAGGCCAGTTTCCGTCGCGCCACCGCCGCCACGGTGGCCGCCACCGCGGAGTTCGAACTGGCCGGTGACTACGAAACGGGCGAATTCGCCATGGATCTCATTCCGGACGGCAGGACCGGGCTCGTGCTGATGGACATTCACATGCCCGGAATGGGCGGCATCGAGGCGACGCGCCGCATCCTGGCCGCGCACCCGGAACTGATCGTCGCGTTGACCTCGACCTATGACGTCGAAGATCTTCCGCGGGAGGCCGCGGATTGCGGTGCAGTGGCCTACATACACAAAGAACAGCTGAGCCCCGACCTGCTGACGCGATTATGGCGAGACAACCGCTAAGCCCAACGCCGTCAACCGAACCGGTGCCCACCTGGCGGGCACCGAAGGTGCTGTTGGATGCGGCGGTCCGGTCGTCGTCCCTACTGCCGCACGAGCTCGTCAATCGGTTCACGGTGGAGCGCTTCCAACTGTTTCTGGGCGGCTACCTGGCCATGTATGGCGGCGCCGGAGTGCTGCTACCGCTGTGGGAGTACTTCTGGGTGTTGCGATCGGCCTGGTTCCTGGCGATCGCCATGATCTGCGGTGGCCAGTGCGTGGTGCTCTTGGTCGCGCTGACGTTGGCCCGGCACGGGAAGCACGGGCAGTCGATCACCGTGGCCTGCATCGGCAACTGGGGCGCCGTCCTGCTCATCACCTCTGTCGCGCCGCGCCTGCTGCCGGTGATGGTGTTGGCCTCGTTGGTGCCCGTCGTTTTCGCGCAGCCCTACATTGGCTTGCAACGCGGTCTGGCGTTCGCCGTGATCACCGCGGGCTGCGTGGTGGGCCTGGCGGTGCTGGCCCGGTTTCAGCACTTCGCACACCTGGCGGTCGAACCGCCGCGCTGGATCGAGAACGCGTTCATTCTGATTGCGTTGCCGTTGCACGCTTTTCATCTTCTGGTGATCGCCTTCAACAACGCCGGCGCGCTGACCGTCTCGGAGGAGATGCTCGCCGAGCGAGCCGCCGAAGTCGAGGCCTCGCGCAGCCGCTTGATCACGGCCGCCGACGAGGAGCGGCGCCGCCTCGAGCGGGACCTGCATGACGGCGCCCAGCAACACCTTGTCGCATTGGCGGTGCTGCTGCAGCTGGCCCGCACCGCCGAGCGGGACAACGCCGAGCAGCTGCTGACCGAGGCATCCGGACTGCTCGACGACGCGATCGCCGAGATGCGCAGGCTGGCGCACGGCATTTACCCACCGTCGCTGGTCAGCGGGGGCCTCAGCCAGGCCCTGTCGGCGGTCGCCGCGCACTCGCCGATGCCGATTCACCTCGACATGCATGACGTGGGGCGCTACCCCGCTCCGGTCGAAGCCGCCCTGTACTTCTGCTGCAGCGAAGCGCTCCAGAACGCCGCCAAGCATGGCGGTCCCGGCACCGAGGTCACGATCACCGCTCGCGCCGAGGCGCGGACGCTCACACTCACGATCCGCGACACCGGGTGCGGTTTCCAAGCGGGCGCATCCGGCACGGGGCTGACGAACATGACCGACCGGGTGTCGGCGATCGGCGGAAAACTGTCTGTCGATACCGCTCCGGGGCACGGCACCGGCATCATTGCCGAGGTGCCGGCTCAGACGTCGTGAATGCCGATCAGACCATCTTGGACAGCCCTGGCGAATAGTGCCGCCTTCGACGGCGCTGAGCGTTGGATCTCGCTGTAGCGCTTGCGAATTCGCTGCAGATGGGTTCGGACCGTGCTCGGAGCGATGTGGAGTTTCTGGCTGACCGACTCCTTGTTATTTGTCAGCAACCACTCGACGAGCACACGTCGCTCCTGCGCGGTAAGGTCCGGCCGCCCGCTCTGCCGCGCGGCCTGCACGGCGGCCGCCGCGAGCGGTCCGTGCGCCTCCATCCCGTGCTGAGCGGCCATGATCGCTTCGATCAGGCGTTGCGGCGATTCGGATTTCACGATGTAGTTGATGGCGCCGGCGTCCAGGCATTTCAAGATGATTTCCGACGACGCGATTCGCGAATAGGCGACCACGCGGTGGTTGAGCTTGCAAAGTTCTTGCAGACCAGCATAATCCGGCCGTTGCTCACCGCGCTCGGGGTCGAAGATGATGACATCAGTCGCGCCGTTGTCGGAATGACGCTCTTTGAGGAAATCCGCCACCGAACGGTACGCGGGTACGGCGCCGGTCGGGATGGACGCTTCTGCGACCCATCGAACGACGCCGGCATGAACGATGGGGTGGTCGTCGATCACGACCAGCGGGACAGTGCGAATCATCGCAACCTCCCGGGGCCTGAAGTTGACGGTACGTCGCGTACCAGTTGGGAGGTTAGCGGGACGACACGTAGCGTGTAAAGAATGGTTTCCGAGGTGTCGGCCAGGGACTCCAAATCTCGGACAGTCGACGGGCGGGCGGCCCGCTGGAACGGACAACGAGAGAAGCGTCGGGACGAGTTCGTCGAGGCCGCGTTGGAAGCGATCGCCCTCTACGGCCCGAACGCATCGACAGAGCAGGTAGCCGACCACGTTGGCGTCACCCGCACCAAGCTCTACCGGTACTTCGACGGCGCAGCCGACCTGCATCACAGCATCGCCCGGCGCGCCGGCGACATGCTGACCGCCCAGCAGACGATTGTGTGGGACGTACCTGCCAGCCCGATGCAGGTGGTCACCGCAACCGTGGTGATGCACGTGAAATGGCGGCTGGAGCACCCGAATCTGTACGAGTACCTGAACCGTCATCCGCTGAGCGACGACGCCCATGGCGTCGCCGCCATCCACGATGTCAACCGGGCTGTCGCCGCAAATCTCGCCAAGGTGATCGCGGCGTTCTATCGCGCTGTCGGAGTCGAGGAGCGGCCCGCCGTTCCACTGAGCATCGGTGCCGTCGGGTTCGTCGAGTCCTCGGTGACGAACTGGCTCAACGACCCGGAACCCTTGCCCCGCAGAGAATTCATCACGCAACTCGCCGAATGGATGTGGTCGCTGCTCAACACCGCGGTGACCAAGGGCGGGATCATCGTCGACCCGGACGAGCCGATCGCGCCGCTGAACGTGTGAGTTGGGCTGGCCCGCAGCTCGAAATGTTGCTGCGGGACCACGCACCTCGAAGTGGCAGATCCAGGATTCGAACCTGGGTAGGCGTTAGCCGACGGATTTACAGTCCGCTCCCATTGGCCGCTCGGGCAATCTGCCGGTGTATTACGGGTAGCTAGCCTACAACGAAGATGTACTCCCATAACAAACCGCCAACACGGCACAAACGGCCAACGCCGATGGAAGGAGACGTATCCGATGGCAGATTCATCGTTCGACGTCGTGAGCAAGCTTGACCGCCAAGAGGTCGACAACGCCCTCAACCAGGCCGCCAAGGAACTCGGTACCCGGTATGACTTCCGCGGCACCGACACCAAGATCGCCTGGAAGGGCGAAGAGGCGATCGAGCTGACCAGCTCCACCGAGGAGCGGGTGAAGGCCGCCGTCGACGTCTTCAAGGAGAAGCTGATCCGTCGCGACATCAGCCTCAAGGCGTTCGACGCCGGTGAGCCGCAGGCCTCCGGCAAGACGTTCAAGGTCACTGGCACCCTCAAAGAGGGCATCACCAGCGAGCACGCCAAGAAGATCACCAAGCTGATCCGCGACGAGGGCCCCAAGAGCGTCAAGACCCAGATCCAGGGCGAGGAAGTCCGCATCACCAGTAAGAGCCGCGACGACCTGCAGGCCGTCCAGGCGCTGCTGAAGGGGGCCGATCTCGAGGTCGCGCTGCAGTTCGTCAACTACCGTTAGCGAAATGAGCGTGATCGACGTCGACGTCGTCATCATCGGCGCGGGCATATCGGGCCTTGGGGCCGCTTACCGCATCACCGAGCGCAACCCCGGGACGACCTACGTCATCCTGGAGCGCCGTGAGCAGATCGGCGGCACCTGGGACCTGTTCCGCTACCCAGGGGTGCGTTCCGACAGCAGCATCTTCACGCTGTGCTTCCCGTGGGAACCGTGGACGAAAGAGGAGCGGGTTGCCGACGGCGTCGACATCCGCGCGTACCTGACCGAGACGGCGCACAAGTACGGCCTCGACGAGCACATCCAGTTCGACACCCACGTCCGCTCGGCGGACTGGGACTCCTCGACCGACACCTGGACCGTCACCGCCTCGCAGAACGGCGGCGAGAAGGTGTTCCGCGGCCGCTTCGTGTTCTTCGGATCGGGCTACTACAACTACGACGAGGGCTACACCCCGGACTTCCCCGGCTTCAACGAGTTCGAGGGCACCGTCGTTCATCCGCAGTACTGGCCCGAAGATCTCGATTATCGGGGCAAGAAGATCGTGGTCATCGGGAGCGGGGCAACCGCGATGTCGCTGATTCCGTCGCTGGCCGAGAAGGC
The DNA here is from genome assembly GCA_963822655.1 of uncultured Actinomycetota bacterium. GTDB lineage: Bacteria > Actinomycetota > Actinomycetes > Mycobacteriales > Mycobacteriaceae > Mycobacterium. The sequence continues at coordinate 293,534 of CAWGIJ010000001.1, read as the reverse complement.
GTCCAAGGTGACGATGCTGCAGCGCTCGCCGACCTACCTGTTCTCGGCGGCTCGCAGCAGTGGGGCGACGAACATGCTGCGAAAGATATTGCCGCGCAAGCTGGCCCATTCCTACGCGCGGCAGAGCAACGCGTTGATGGAAGGCGTGATCTGGCTCCTGGCCCGCACGACACCGGGTTTCGTGAAGTGGTGGATCCGATCGATCGCCATGCACTACCTGCCCAAGGGTTACGACGTCGACACTCATTTCAAGCCCAGGTACAACCCGTGGGATCAGCGGCTGTGCCTGATCCCCGACGCCGACCTCTACGTCGCGATCGGTGACGGGCGAGCCGAGGTGGTGACCGATCACATCGACCACTTCGATTCCACCGGAATCGCTTTGAAGTCCGGTGCGCACCTGGATGCCGACGTGATCGTCACCGCGACCGGATTGCAACTACAGGCGCTCGGCGGGGTGACGGTGTCGATGGACGGCGGCGAGGTCAAGCCGCAGGACCGCTTCGTCTATAAGGCGCACATGCTGGAGGAAGTGCCGAACCTGTTCTGGTGCGTCGGCTACACCAATGCGTCGTGGACGTTGCGCGCTGACATGACCGCGCGGGCGACGGCAAAGCTGTTGCATCACATGGCCTCTCACGGCTACACCCACGCCTACCCGCACTTGTCCGGCGAGCCGATGCCGGAAAAGTCGGCGTGGGACATCCAGGCCGGCTACGTGCTGCGCGCGCCGCACGCGTTGCCGAAGTCCGGGATCAAGCGGCCGTGGAACGTCCGGCAGAACTACTACGCCGACGCCATCGACTACCGGTTCGACCGGATCACCGAGGCGATGGTGTTCGGTCGGGTCTCGCAGAAGTCCGCGCTGGCCGGATAACGCGCATCTGGCCAACTGCCGGTAAAGATCAGACGACGGCAATACGCTGGCGCCATGGCAGCTCAGCGCGAACCCAAAGTCGTCGTCCTCGGTGGAGGCTCATGGGGCACCACCGTCGCCTCCATCTGCGCGCGCCGCGGACCGGCGTTGCAGTGGGTCCGCTCGGAAGAGACCGCCAAGGACATCAACGAAAACCACCGCAACACCAAATACCTTGGCGAAGAGCATGTTCTGTCCGAGAGCCTGCGCGCCACCACCGACTTCGCCGAGGCCGCACAGTGCGCCGACGTGGTCGTGATGGGAGTGCCGTCGCACGGATTCCGCGCCGTGCTGACCGAGCTCGCGACGGAGCTTCGACCGTGGGTGCCGGTGGTGTCGTTGGTCAAGGGTCTCGAGCAGGGCACCAACATGCGGATGTCGCAGATCGTCGACGAGGTCCTGCCCGGCCACCCCGCCGGCATCCTGGCCGGGCCCAACATCGCCCGTGAGGTCGCCGAGGGTTACGCCGCGGCGGCGGTGCTCGCGATGCCCGACCAGCATCTGGCCGCGCAGCTCGGTCAGCTGTTCCGCACCAAGCGTTTTCGCGTGTACACGATCGACGACGTACTCGGCGTCGAGATGGCCGGAGCATTGAAGAACGTCTACGCGATCGCCGTTGGCATGGGCTACTCGCTGGGCATCGGCGAAAATACTCGGGCGATGGTGATCGCCCGCTCGGTGAGCGAGATGTCGAAGCTCGGCGAGGCGATGGGCGGGCGGCGCGACACCTTCGCGGGGCTGGCCGGGATGGGCGACCTGATCGTCACTTGCACCAGCCAGCGCAGCCGGAACCGGCACGTCGGCGAGCAGTTGGGTTCGGGCAAGACCATCGACGAGATCATCTCGTCGATGAACCAGGTCGCCGAGGGCGTCAAGGCCGCGAGCGTGATCATGGAGTTCGCCGACAAGTACGGTCTGAACATGCCGATCGCGCGCGAGGTCGACGGCGTGATCAACCACGGCGCGACCGTCGAGGACGCCTACCGCGGGCTGGCGGCCGAGACCCCGGGCCACGAGGTGCACGGCGCCGGCTTCTAATCGAACAAGCCAATGGGTGGGCGGCCCGCCAACTTCTGCACCACCCACTGATTCAGCGAGACGTTCTGCTCCTTGGCCTCGACGGTGAGCCGCGCATGCAGCATCGGCGATGTGCGCACCAGGAACGTGCCGCTGAACTTGCCGTCGGTGAGCGGCCGCGGGCCGTCTCCATTGCGATCCGCGAGGTACTCGTCCACGGCACTCTCGACGGCGGCGATGGCGTCTCGCATCGTCGGCGCGTACTGCGACAGCCACGGCAACTCCAGGCAGCGGCCGGTGTATTGACCGAATTCAGAAGACCATTCAGCGCGGTAGGTGTAGCGGTTCACCTATAGGTGATAGCACCTGCGCGCTCAGTGCGGGATTCACCCTGTGGAGAGTGCGGGCACAACTCTTTTTCGAAAACGACGCGCATGCGATATCACCTGGGCGCGGTGATATCGCGGGTGGTCATGATTTCGAATTCACCACACCCCTAGCTGACAGGGGCTGCTGGCACGGGTGTGCCTAGTGGCCGGCCATTTCCTCGAGGCGGCGGATCCGGTCGGCCATCGGCGGGTGCGTCGAGAACAACGAGCCGATCTTCTCGCCCGCACGGAACGGGCTGGCGATCATCAGGTGCGCCTGGGCCGCCAGTTGCGGCTCAGGCGGCAGCGGCGCGGCCTGCACGCCGCCGGAGATCTTGCGCAGTGCGGACGCCAGCGCCAGCGGGTCGCCGGTCAGCATCGCACCGGACTCGTCGGCCTGGTACTCACGCGACCGCGACACCGCCATCTTCACAATGGTCGCCGCGATCGGACCGAGCATCGAAACCAGCAGCAGCGCAACGGGATTGCCGCCTTCGCGATCGTTGCCGCTCATCGATCCGAAGATCAACGCCATGTTGGCCACGGCGCTGACCACCGACGCCAGTGCGCCGGCCACGCAGGAGATCAGGATGTCCCGGTTGTAGACATGCGACAGCTCGTGACCGAGTACGGCGCGCAGCTCACGCTCGTCGAGGATGCTCAAAATCCCGGTGGTGCAACATACCGCGGCGTTGCGCGGGTTGCGGCCGGTGGCGAACGCGTTGGGCGCGGCGGTGTCGCTGATGTAGAGCCGCGGCATCGGCTGGTGAGCGGTGGTGGCCAGCTCACGCACGATCCGGTAGATCATCGGCTCCTGCACCTCCGACACCGGCTGCGCGTGCATCGCCCGCAGTGCCAGCTTGTCGCTGTTGAAGTAGGTGTAGACGTTCATGCCGACGGCGAACAGCACGGCGACGAACATCACGCCCCGGCCGAACAAACTGCCCACAAATACGATCAGCGCCGACATACCGACCAGCAACGCGAACGTCTTGGCCGTGTTGTGATGCGGATGCCAGGTCATCAAAGTCCTCCTACGATTCTCCCCATTTAACGCCGAGGAGCCGCGGCAGAGTTCCGCAAACTAGCCGTGTCGGTGGATCGTGTAGTCCACGAGCGTTGCGAGCGCGTTGCGGCCCGGGCCTTCGGGCAGGGCGGCCAGCTCCTCGCGGGCCTGCGCCGCGTACTGCGCAACCGTCTCCTTGGCCTTGGCCATGCCCGGCGAGGCTCGTAACAGCCGCAACGCCTCAGCCAGGGCGTCGTCGTCCTCGATCGGCCCGGCCAGCAGTTCCCGCAGCCGGTCGGCGTCCGGTCCGCTGTCGTGCAGCGCGTAGAGCACCGGCAGCGTGTGCACGCCTTCGCGCAGGTCAGTGCCGGGCAACTTGCCGGACTCGTCCGGGTCGCTGTCGATGTCGATGATGTCGTCGGAGATCTGGAACGCCGTGCCGACCAGGTCACCGAGCCGGCTGAGCCGCTCGGTCTGGTCGTGGTCGGCGCCGGAGAACATCGCTCCGAACCGGCCGGCGGCGCCGATCAGGCAGGCCGTCTTCTCGTGGACCACCCTGAGGTAGTGGGCGATCGGGTCGGCTTTGTCGGTGGCGCCCTGGGTTTCGCGCATCTGCCCGGTGACCAGCTGGGCGAACGTCTCGGCGATGATCCGGACCGCGTCCGGGCCCAGCCGTGACACCAGTCGCGACGCGGTGGCGAACAGGTAGTCGCCGGCCAGGATCGCGACGTTGTTGCTCCATCGCAGGTTGGCGCTCGGTGCACCGCGACGCACTTGGGCCTCGTCCATCACGTCGTCGTGGTACAGGGTGGCCAGGTGTACCAATTCGATGACGGCGCCGGCAATCGTCACGTCGCTGGAGTCGGGATCGGGGCCCAATTGGGCCGACAGCACCGCGAAAAGCGGCCGGAAACGTTTGCCGCCGGCCTCGAAGAGGTGCAGCACCGCATCCGTCATCAGGTCGTCTGACCCACGCAGCTCGGTTTCCATCAGTTGCTCGATGCGGGCCACCCCGTCGCGCACGCTGGTGGCGAATTCGGCGTCGCCGAAGGCGCTGAGATCGATGCCCGCCACTACCGTTTCCGGAGTCCTCACTCAACCAACATACTGGTGAGCATGGACTCCCATGCCGACGTGGTGGTCGTGGGCGCCGGACCGGCGGGCTCGGCCGCGGCCGCGTGGGCGGCGCGCGCCGGTCGCGACGTGCTGGTGATCGACGCGGCCAACTTTCCCCGCGACAAGGCCTGCGGCGACGGGCTGACCCCGCGGGCGGTCGCGGAGTTGGAGCGGCTGGGTCTCGGCGAGTGGCTCGACGCCCGGATCCGGCACCGCGGCCTGCGAATGAGCGGGTTCGGCGGAGAGGTCGAAGTCGAGTGGCCCGGCCCGTCGTTCCCGTCCACCGGCAGCGCCTGCGCTCGCGTCGAGCTTGACGACCGGATCCGCAAGGTCGCCGAGGAATCCGGCGCCCGAATGCGGCTGGGCATCAAAGTCGTTGGTGCTCAGCATGACTCGGTGGGACGCGTCACCTCGGTGAGGCTGTCCGACGGCAGCCAGATCGGCTGCCGCGAGCTGATCGTCGCCGACGGCGCGCGCTCGACGCTCGGTCGCGTGCTGGGCCGACGCTGGCATCAGGAGACGGTGTACGGGATCGCGGCCCGCGGATACCTGACCACGCCGCGCGGCGAAGACCCTTGGCTCACTTCACATTTGGAACTGCGCTCCCCCGACGGCGCGGTGCTGCCGGGCTACGGCTGGATCTTCCCGCTGGGCAACGGCGAGGTGAACATCGGCGTCGGCGCGCTGTCGACGGTCAAGCGGCCGGCCGACCTGGCCCTGCGGCCGCTGATGTCGTACTACACCGATCTGCGCCGCGAGGAATGGGGCTTCGAGGGCCAACCCCGGGCGATGTCGTCGGCGCTGCTGCCGATGGGCGGCGCGGTGTCGGGTGTGGCGGGCCGCAACTGGATGCTGATCGGTGACGCCGCGGCGTGCGTCAACCCGCTGAACGGCGAGGGCATCGACTACGGCCTGGAGACCGGCCGCCTGGCCGTCGAGATGCTCGGCTCCGGCGACCTCTCCGCGTCGTGGCCGCACTTGCTCCAGACCCATTACGGCCGAGGCTTTTCCGTGGCCCGTCGACTCGGACTGCTGCTGACGTTCCCGCGGTTCCTGCCCGCGACCGGCCCGCTCGCGATGCGCTCGACGACGCTGATGAGCATCGCGGTGCGGGTGATGGGCAACCTGGTCACCGACGAGGACGCCGACTGGGTCGCGCGGGCATGGCGCGGCGGCGGCCGAGTCTCCCGACTGCTGGACCGTCGCAAGCCCTTCAGCTGACGGAGTCCCGCAGCAGCGGGAGCACCTGCTCGCCGATCCTGGCGACTTCGGACAGGTACGGCGTGTCCGACAGCACGAAGTGCGTCACACCGAGGTCAGCGTATTTCTGCAGTGCCGCAGCGACTTCCGCGGCCGACCCGACCAGCCACGTAGTCCCGGCACCCTCACCGCCGTATTTGCTCGGCGTGGTGTAGAGGCAGGAATCCAATACTTCGCCACGGCCGGCGAGATCGGTCAGCCGCCGCTGACCCTCCGCCGATGCCGCGTTGTGCAGCGCCGACAACGATGGCTTGCCGGCCAACTCGGCGACCTTCGCCTCGGCGTCGTGCCACGCCTCCTCGGAGGTGTCGCGGACCAGCGTCGTGATGCGCAGCCCGTACTCCAGCGGAGGATGCTCGCGGCCCAGCTTCTCGGACAATGCCTTGAGCCGTTCGATGCGCTCGGCGATGCCGTCGAGCGGCTCACCCCAAAACAGTTGCACGTCAGCCTCTTCGGCGGCGACCTCCTCGGCGGCCGCCGAAGCGCCGCCGAAATACAGCTTCGGGTACCGGTCACCGAACGGTCGCGGCTGCAGCGTCGAGTGTTCGACGGAGAAGTATTCGCCGTCGAAGGTGACGTCTTCCTCGGTCCACAGCCGGCGGACCAGTTGCAGGAATTCGCGGGTGCGGTCGTAGCGGGCCGACTTCTCGAGTTCGACGTCACCGTAGGCCAGCACGTCGTCGGCGCCGGTGACGACGTTGACCAGCAACCGGCCGCCGCTCAACTGGTCGAGTGTGGCGGCGGCGCTGGCGAAATGCGCGGGATGCCAGTACCCGGGACGGATCGCGGCCAGTGGCGCGAAGGTGGAGGTCCGCGCGGCGATCGCGGTCGCGATGGTGAACGCGTCGGGCCGACCCCAGCCGGCGCCGATCAGGGCGCCCCCCCAGCCGTGCTGCTCAGCGCGTTGCGCGAGTTCGACGGAGTATTCCAGGCTGCCCCAGCCGTCGACGGTGTCGTCGCCTCGGTGCCCAGCTAGAACGGTATTCGGTATGTACCAAAGAAATTCGCGGCTCACCGGACCCGATGGTGGCACACGAAGGTGAACTGGACCAGTCAGAAAATCAACGCGAATGTAATTCAGCGGGCCTTGTAGGCGGCGTGTAAAGCAACGATGCCGCCGGTGAGGTTGCGCCACCGCACCGCCGACCACCCGGCGGCCGAGATCTGGTGGGCCAACTCGGCCTGGTCGGGCCAGGCCCGGATCGATTCCGCAAGGTACACATAGGCATCCGGGTTGCTCGACACCGCGGTCGCGACCCGCGGCAGGGCCTGCATCAGGTACTCCTTATACACCGTGGCGAACAACCGGCTGGTGGGCGTGGAGAACTCGCAGACCACCAATCGCCCGCCGGGCCGCGTCACGCGGGCCATCTCGCGTAGCGCCGTGCCGCGTTCGGCGACGTTGCGCAGCCCGAAGCTGATGGTGACCGCGTCAAAGACGTTGTCGTCGAACGGCAATCGGGTGGCGTCGCCGGCCACCTTGGGAACCATCCGGGCCTGTCCGGCGCTGAGCATCCCGACCGAGAAGTCTGCGGCCACACACCACGCCCCGGAGCTGGCGAGCTCGACCGTCGACACCGCAGTGCCGGCGGCCAGGTCGAGCACCTTGTCCCCCGGCGCGATGTCGAGCGCCGTGCGGGTGGCGCGCCGCCAGTACCGGTCCTGGCCCAGCGAGAGCACGGTGTTGGTGATGTCGTAGCGGCGCGCGACGCCGTCGAACATCGACGCCACCTCTCGGGGGTCTTTGTCCAGCGTGGCGCGATTCACTCCTCGAACTTACCGGCCTCCGGGAATGGGGCGTCGACCGATGCGTTGCACCTCGACATGGCTGAAAAAGTGTGGTTCATCACCGGTACTTCACGCGGCTTCGGGCGGGAGTGGGCGATCGCGGCCCTGGATCGAGGCGACAAGGTCGCTGCCACCGCCCGCGACACCTCGTCCCTGGACGACCTGGTCGACAAGTTCGGCGACGCGATCCTGCCGATCCAGTTGGACGTCACCGACCGCGCCGCCGACTTCGCCGCGGTCAAGCAGGCTCACGAACACTTCGGACGCCTGGACGTCGTCGTCAACAACGCCGGCTACGGCCAGTTCGGCTTTGTCGAAGAGCTGTCCGAGCAGGACGCCCGCGACCAGATCGAGACGAACGTATTCGGCGCGCTGTGGGTCACGCAGGCCGCGCTACCGTATCTGCGTGCGCAGCGCGGCGGGCACATCATCCAGGTGTCGTCGATCGGCGGTATCACAGCGATGCCGGATGTCGGCATCTACAACGCCTCGAAGTGGGCGCTGGAGGGCTTCTCGCAGGCGCTGGCGCATGAGGTCGCGTCGTTCGGGATCAACGTCACGCTGATCGAGCCGGCTGGTTTCTCGACCGACTGGTCGGGGTCGTCGTCGCGGCGGGCCACGGAGTTGTCGGACTACGCCGAGGTGCACAAGGCCAGCGAGGAGATCCGCAGGACCCGGTGGTCAGCACCGGGCGATCCGAAAGCGTCTGCGGCAGCGGTACTCAAGGTTGTCGATGCGGACAAGCCGCCGCTGCGGGTGTTCTTCGGCAACGCGCCGTTGGGGATGGCCAAGGCCGACTACGAGCAGCGGCTGCGCACCTGGGAGGAGTGGCAGCCCGTCGCCGAACTGGCGCAGGGCTGAGTTACTGGCCCTGCGCGTGCCGCCGGCGGGCCACGCGCGCGCGGGCCATCGGCGACAGGACGGCCTCGTAGTGGCCGAGTAGCTCGTCGCAGATGGCGGGCCAACTGCGCTCCAGGATGCTCTTGCGGGCCGCGATCGAATAGCGCTGCCGCTCCTCGACGAGGTGCGCGACGGCCTGCGGCAGCTGGGCCTCGAATTCCTTGACAGGCAACAGCAATCCGGTGCGGTAGGGCGTCACCAGGTCGCGCGGCCCACCCGCGTCGGGGGCGATCACCGGCAGCCCGGAGGCCAGCGCCTCCTGGACCACCTGGCAGAACGTCTCGTGCTCACCGGCGTGGACGAAGACGTCCATGCTCGCGTAGGCCTTGGCCAGCTCCTCGCCGTACAGCGCGCCGGTGAAAACCGCTGTGGGCATTGCCGATTGCAGCTTGGGGCGGTCGACCCCGTCGCCGACGATCACGACCTGCACGTCGCCGGCAGCGGCCAGCGCGGTGAGCCGCTCGACATGCTTCTCCGGCGCCAACCGGCCGACGAAGCCAACGACCGGCTTGCCGTCCGGCGACCAGGACTCGCGCAGGGCCTCGTCGCGTGCCGACGGCGCGTAGCCGATCATGTCGACGCCGCGCGCCCACTTGTGGACTCGCGGAATGCCATGCTCGACAAGCGATTCCATCGTCGCGGTCGACGGCGCCAGGGTCCGGTCGGCGAGCTTGTGCAGGTGCCGGAACCAGGCCCAGGCCGTCCGCTCGGTGGGGCCGATGCCGTAGCTGGCGGCAAACCCGGGCACGTCGGTCTGGTACACCGCGACGGTCGGCACACCGAGCCGTCGCGCCGCCTTTACGCCACCCCAGCCGAGCAGGGCGGGCGAGGCGAGATGGACGACGTCGGGCTCGAATCCGCGCAGTACGCGCAGGATTCGGGGCATCGGCAGGCCCAGTGGAAGTGTGGTGACCTTCGGGAACATCCACGACGGCACGCGGTGAACTCGGATACCGTCGTAGAGACGGTCCGCGGGTTCTTCGCCGCGCGGGGTGTCGGGTGCAATGACGAGCGCTTCGTGGCCGGTGCGGCGCAGGTGCTCCAGTGTTCGGATGACGGAGTTGCTCACGCCGTTGACGTGCGGGAGAAAAGATTCCGCGACAATCGCTACTCGCACTCCATCACGGTCTCAGCGCCGACTGTCGATATGGTTACCGACTGGCGTACACGACACGAACTCTGACCTAAAGGGGAGCCGACAATGCGGTCCTACCTGGGCGTATTGGCAACGATGCTGGGATTGGTGATGTTCACCACCGGGTCCGCGCACGCCGATGTGCCACGGACATTCGACGGTAACGGCGTGCTGCTGGGGTCGTGGTTCGCCCCGGTGCAGTTGGAGATCTTCTGCGAGCCGCAGTGCCCCTACTGCGCGGAGATGGAATCGACCGACGGCGACAAACTGGCTGCGGCACTGGCCAGCGGTCGGCTTGCGATCACGTATCGGTGGCTGACGTTCCTGAACGGCCGGCATCACAACGACGTCTCCACCGGACTGGTGAACGCGCTGTTCCTGGCCGCCGATCCGGCCACGCCACCGACCGCGTATCAGGCTTTCGTGCAAGACATTTACCGCCACCAGAGCAAGGACGGTCCGACCACCGACGCCGTCGCGGCGATGGCCCGGGAAAGTGGCCTGCCCGACGTGGTGGCGAACCGGATCGCGGCCCGCGAGTTCGTGGTCGACCCGCAAGTGGTCGGCGATGCGAATAAAGCGCGGCTCAAAGACGAGAATCCGGAGAATCCGGGCACCCCGACGATCTACAACCTGAACACCAGAAGCGTTGTGGACACTCAGGATCCGGGCTGGCTGGACGCGCTGACCAACTGACGGTCCAACCGCTTGTCGACCCACGCCAGGCCGGTCAGCACACCCGCCGCGATGAGCCAGCAGACCACCGCGATGGAACCCGCCGGGATGATCGCCAGCTTGGCGTTACGGTGTTGCACGCGAACCAAATTGGGGTTGAGTTTGTCGAACTCGACGTAAATCCGCATGCCCGTTGCCAATTCGGACGGATACAACACGCCGAGCTCTGGCCGATAGGTGACCCGGTCCGGCGTGACGAACTCGATGGTCGAACGCCGCGGCCCCGCGTCGAGCACCTCGGCCTCGGCTACGCCCATGTTGTTCTGGATCGCGAAGTCGTCGCGCACCGCACCGGCGACCAGCAACACCGACTGCAGCGTGACCAGACCAGTGATGATCAGCACCATGATGCGCGCCAAGCGCACCGCGTGATGCCCACGGGTATCTGGGAATTCGCCGCTGCGGCCGTGAACGACTATGCGCCACCAGGTTTTCAGCACAGCGACAGCGCCGGCCGGACGAGTCACAGAGCGGCCTTGATGGCGGCGTGCAGCTGTCGCAGCGACGACCGGTCCGCCTTGACCTCCAGCACCCGCATGCCGCCGGCCGGCTCGTCGAGCGCCGCGCCGACGTCGTCGAGCTCGATCTGCTTGCTGTCGATGTGGTACGCCCGGCAGAGCGCGCCGACGTCGACGTCGTGCGGGGTGCCGAAGACCCGGGCGGACACGTCGGAGAACCGCGGGTCGCCCTGCTCGAGCAGTTCGAAGATGCCGCCGCCATTGTCGTTGGACACCACGATGGTCAGATCCGCGGGGACGGGCTCGGTCGGCCCGATCAGCAGCCCGGAGCTGTCGTGCACGAAGGTCAGGTCGCCGATCAGCGCGACGGTCCGCCCGCCGGTCGGGTCGTGGGCCAGGGCCGCGCCGATCGCGGTGGAGACGGTGCCGTCGATGCCCGCGACGCCGCGGTTGGAGCGAACGGAGATTTCGCCGCGATACGGCGCGGCCCCCAGGCCGACCAGGGCCACGTCGCGTACCGGGTTGGACGCGCCCAGGACCAGCTGGTCGCCGGGCCGCAGCGCGTCGGTCACGGCGGCGGCCACATGCAGGCCGGTGGTCAGGGGGTGGGCCGCGAGTTGGTCGCGGACGGCGACGAGGGCGTGGCCGTTGAGCTCGGCGCAGCGCTTCAGCCAGTCCGGTCGGGGCGTGCCGCTGGTGACGGCGCGGGTGCCGTTGGCCTGCGAGTTACCCGAGACGTCGGGCCAGCGCGGCCCGGTGGTCAGCGCGTACACCGGCAGCGACGGGTCGGCCAGCATCGCCGACACCGGCCGGTGCAGGGTGGGCCGGCCCAGCATGATCACCTGCTGCGGGCGCAGCCGCGGCAGCGCCAGCGGGTGCAGCGGGTTGGCGGCAGGCGGGGCGGTCGGCTCGGCGACGGTCGGCAGCGCGGCCAGTTCCGGTCGCACTCCGGCGCCGTGGCCGGCGATGACGATGGTGTCCAGGGTCAAGTCGATGTCGAGCGGCTGGTCGAAGGTGACGGTCGGGGTGTAGGTCCACGGCTTGCCGTCGGGCCGACCGGGCGGGATCGGCCCGGGCTCCAGCTCGGGCACCAGCGGCTCGCGCAGCGGGATGTCGAACTGCACCGGGCCGGCGTTGGCGGTGCGAGAGCCGGTGGCGGCCACCAGGACTCGGCAGGTGGCCGAGCGCCAGGTCGCGTTGAGCGCATCCATCTTGTCCGGAGTGTCCTCGGCGAGCCCGAGGCTGATGGCGGCGCGCACCTGGGTGCCGAAGTAGCCGAGCTGTTCCATGGTCTGGTTGGCGCCGGTGCCGAGCATCTCGTAGGGCCGGTTGGCCGACAGCACGATCAGCGGCACGCGGGCGTAGTTGGCCTCGACAACGGCGGGTCCGAGGTTGGCCACCGCGGTGCCCGACGTCATCGCGACGCAGACCGGCTTGCCCGCGGCGATTGCCAGCCCGATGGCCAGAAAGCCCGCTGTCCGCTCGTCGATGCGCACGTGCAGCCGCACCCGGCCCTCGCGGTCGGCGTCCTGCAGCGCGAAGGCCAGCGGGGCGTTGCGCGAACCCGGGCACAACACGACGTCGCGAACGCCGCCACGGATCAGTTCGTCGACGACGACGCGGGCCTGAGCCGTCGAGGGATTCACCAGATCAGCCTACGGCGCGCTCAGAACCCCATGCTGTTGAAGAACTTGAGCACGGCGGCGTTGACCGCCTCGGGGCGCTCCAGGAAGCCGAGGTGGCCGGTGTCGGCGATCAGCTGGTACTTGGCGCCGGGGATGGCGTCGGCGACCTCTTTGCCCAGATGCGGCGGGGTGACCACGTCGTCGGCGAAGCCGAGCACCAGCGTTGGCGTGTGGATGCCGGCGTAGGAGGGCAGGTGGTTGCCCTGCGGCGAGATCCAGCCCTGCCGGATGATGCCCGGCGTGATCTTGATCGGCCAGATGGTGAACATGCTGATCCACTCGGCGACGGCCTCGTCGTTGCTGAGCGTCTTGGGCGAGAAACTCTCCAGCAGTCGGATCTTGGCGTCGTAGGCGGTCGGGATCTGCACACCGGATGCGCCCAGCTCGTCCTCGGCGGTACGGAAGAAGTCGCGGGCCTTGTCTAACCGCCCGCGAGTTGCCATCAGCACCGTCTGGGTCACCAGGTCGGGGCGAGCCAGCATCAGCTCCTGGGCGATGAACGAGCCCATCGACACCCCTACGATGCGGACCGGGCCCACGCCCAGCGACTCGATCAGCGCCGCGGTGTCGGCGACCATGCTCTCCGTGGTGAACTGGTCGGCGCTCGCCGTCGCGCCCACCCCGCGGTTGTCGAAGGTGATGACGCGGTAGCCGGCGTTCAGAAACGCGGGAACCTGATGCAGATGCCAGGTGCGCCCCAGACCGCCGCGGCCGGCGATGAAGAGGACGGGCTGCCCCGTCCCGTTGTCGTCGTAAGCCAGGTTGATCACGACGACGAACCTACGCGACACCCGCGCGCTGGCAGTATTTGGCAGTCGGCGGCGTCGCACTGGCAGCGGCTTTGCCGTTTGAGTGGGAACCATGACTCAACTGGCACTCAAGCAGGCAACCATCCAATATCGCGAGTACGGTCCGCAGGATTCGGCGCATCCGCCGGTGTTCTTCGTGCACGGCGTTCTGGTCGACGGCGAGCTCTGGCACGAGGTCGCCGAGAAACTGGGCAGGCTCGGCTACCGCTGCATCGTGCCCACCCTGCCGCTGGGCTCACACACGATCCCGGTCACCGACTCCGCCGCGCTGTCGCTGCAGGGTGTCGCCGGGATCGTCAACGACGCGATCGAGGCGTTGGATCTGTCCGAGGTGACGCTGGTCGGCAGCGACACCGGCGGCGGGATCTGCCAGCTCGCCGTCGACGCCCGATCGGACCGGATCGGCCGGCTGGTGCTGACCAACTGCGATGCCTTCGACCAGTGCCCGCCGTTCCCGTTCAACACCGTCTTCGGCTTGCTGCGCGGCCCGCTCACCATCAAGACACTGGCGGCGCCGATGCGGCTGGCCGCGGTGCGCAACTCAGCAGCCGGTTTCGGCCTGCTGATCACCCACCCGGATTCGGGCATGACGGGTCGCTGGATTGCGCCCTGCCTCAACGACTCTCGGATCTGCCGCGACCTGGCCGCGCTGCTGCGTCAGATCGCCGTCACCGACCTGACCGACGTGGCGAACCGGCTCACCCGCTTCGACAAGCCGGTCACGCTGGTCTGGGGCCAGGACGACGTGGTGTTCAAGCCGAGCCTGGGCCGTCGGTTGGCCGCGGTGTTCAGTAACGCCAAGCTGATCGAGGTGCCGGGTTCGCGGACGTTCGTCGCACTGGACGAGCCCGGCGCCGTGATCGACGCGATTGCCGGCTAGCAAGCGGATTTGGGCCGCACTGCTCGCCGCGATCCGACGCCGACGACGTCGGACCTTCTCCCCGGTCGCCATCGCGCGGGCGTGCACGATCACCAGCCCGGTCGGTGGGCGGAAGGCCAACGTGGTCTTCATATTCCACTGGAGCGGCGGCGGTGCCGCCTTCCGCGCCGTCGACGGTGATGAAGTCGGGGCCGACCCTTCGGCGAGCAGTGCGCTGCGTATCCCGGCGTTCGATTCGGTTATTGGCACCTGTCGACAATCAGCCGACTCGGGAACGATTCAACCGGCCGTTCTTCCTCACCAGGGTTGGATCGGTACGGAACGGGTATCTGAAGTGGTTGAACCGCACCACGCCAGCCCCGCGGGTGACAAATACGGATATCCCGGAGTTTCCTCATGCGCCCCGCACGCAGGCTCGACCGATCCGAAGCGTCGAACAAGGACTCCGCTGCGGCGGTAGCCAACAAGTCTCACCCCGTATCCAGCGCGCGCCCATTCACTCATCGCGAGAACGGAACCGACGAGCCGACCTGGCTGCTTGATTCCAGATGGGACACCGTTCCCCGGCTCGGGCTCGATAATCTCCTCGCGCGGTACCCGCATGTCGTGCTGCTAGCGCCGCACCCCGATGATGAAACGTTGGCGCTGGGCGGCGCTTTGGCCGATCTGGCCGACGGCGCAACCACGGTGACGGTCGCCGTCGCCACTCACGGCGGCAGCGGACCGGGATCCACCGAACGCCGCCTCGAAGCAGAGCGCGCCACTGCGATTTTGGGCGCACACATCAAGACAGTGTGGTGGGACTTGCCTGACGGCGACCTGCACAACGCGATCGGCGATATGACGGCACGGCTCTCGGAACTCGTCGACGCCCAGACGCTGCTGTTCGCGCCGGTTGAATGCGACGGGCACTCCGACCACGAGGCGATGGCGGCGGCGGCCGCGGGGGTGGCGCGGGAACGCCAGGCCGCGCTCCTGCTGTACCCGGTCTGGCTCTGGCACTGGGCCACGCCGGACGATGTCGACTGGACTCGAGTACGCACGGTCGCGCCGTCGCTGCGGGCACTGATCGCGAAGTCCGCGGCAATCGACTGCTACACCAGCCAGCTCGTATCTGCCGACGGTTATCCCGTTGTGGGACAATCGGTTATCACTCGCGCCCGGCGAGTCATGGAGACCGTCTTTGTCCCGTTGCCGCACGACCTCGCTGCACGCGTCGCAGGTGACGTCGCAGCACATCGTTCGCGACCGCAAATGGCCGCTCCCTTCGACACCATGCTCGACGACGATGTCACGGACCCCTGGCGCCTCGATGAGTCGGAGTACGAGAAGCGTCGGCTTGCGCTCACCCTCGCCTGCCTGGGCCGCCCGCATTATCAGCATGTCTTGGAGATCGGCTGCGCCACCGGACAACTCGCTGCACAGCTGCGTGGTCGCGCAGACAACGTCATCGGGATGGATGTCAGCGAGAAGGCCCTCGGCGTGGCACGCGGGCGAACCGACGCGGTCGAATGGCTGCTCGGGGCGGCCCCAGCCGACATCCCTGACCTCGAATTCGACCTCATCGTGCTCTCCGAAGTCGCCTACTTCCTCGACGGCCCTGAGCTTTTGGCCACGCTGCGGACGGTACGCCGTCGTCTGCGCACACACGGCGAGATACTGATCGCGACCTGGTCCGCTCCCACCGAGAACATCCCGCTGGATGGGCCCACCGCCCAGGACCAAGCAGCCGCGCTGTTCGATCTGCCGCTTCGGGCCCGCTACCACGACGCCGATCTCACCATCCAGGTGTGGGGCGAACCGCTGTCGGTGTACCGCGAATGCGCGGACACCGTATGAAACCTCTGTGCCGCATCGCGATCGTCGTGCCGGCCTGCAACGAAGAAAGGCACATCACGTTGTGCCTCCGCAGCATCCGTGCATCGACCCGCCAGCTTCGGCACGAACATCCGCACGTGTCATGCGATGTCGCGGTGGTTCTGGACCGTTGTACCGACCAGACCGGCGACGTCGTCGCGCGCCACGGTGTCCGCACCATCACCAGCAGCGCCGGCCGGGTGGGCGCCGCCCGACATCTCGGTGCCGTGGACGCGATCACTCGCTCTCGCCACGCCGGCATTCCTGATCACCAGCTCTGGCTGGCCAACACCGACGCCGACAGCATCGTGCCCGACGACTGGCTCACTACCCAGCTGAATTTCGCCGACTCAGGTTTCGACGCTGTCATCGGGACTGTCACACCCGACGGACTCGACCCCCGACTGGACCGCATCTGGCGGCAACGACACCGGCTCGACGAGGGCCACAACCATGTGCACGGGGCAAACCTGGGGCTGCGGGCAGGCACGTACCTGGAGGCCGGCGGGTTCGCGGCGGTGTCGCTGCACGAAGACCTCGATCTGGTCCACCGCATCAAGGCGTGCACTGCGCACTGGATAACGACTCATCGGACCAATGTGACGACGTCGGCACGCACACAGTCGCGAGTCGAAGGTGGATTCGCTAGCTACGTTGCAGATCTCGGTGTGGGAGACCACTCGTGACACGTCAGCTCGTACGGGTTTGGCTCGCCCGCGGTCGGCTCGAATTGCCGTTACCCGCCTCGGGAAACACCGCCGAACGCTGGCGGCGACTCGCCGCGCTCGCCGAGGAAGATCTGGTGGCGGCCCGGATCGCTGAGGCACATCTCGACGCTGTCGCCATTCTCGACGAGCTTGGCGCGAAGCCGCCCGGCAGCGATCAGCTGTGGGGTGTGTGGGCGGCCGAATCCCGCGACGGTTCGGTCGTTGCCACCCCAACCGGTGATGCCTTCCTTCTCAACGGTGTCAAGCAATGGTGTTCTGCTGCCGGGTTGTGCAGCCACGCGCTTGTCACCGCCTCCCTGGACGACCCCGCAGAGACCGGTCGCGGCCTATTCGCTGTTGCGATCGATGATGGTGCAGTTGAGCCTCAGCCGAGCACGTGGGCCAACAACGGGATGGCCGGTAGCGACACCCGCGCTGTGCGGTTCGCCGACGCACCTGCAGTCGCCGTAGGTCAACCCGGCGATTACCTTGAACGGCCTGGCTTTTGGTACGGCGCGATCGGGGTGGCCGCCTGCTGGCTCGGCGGAGCCCGACGGGTGGCCGAGCCCCTCTACCGTCGCGCCGCGGACGGCGCGGCCGATCCGCACACGCTCGCACACCTCGGCGCTGTCGACGCGGCGCTTGCGGCAGGTAGCGCGATGCTTGACGTGGCCGCGGCGCAGATCGATCGGGATCCGTTCGACCGCAACGAAACCGCTCAGTTGCTGGCTCGCCGGGTTCGCGCAGTGGTGGAACGGGCCGCCGACGAGGCCATCGCGCGCACTGGTCGCGCACTGGGACCCGGCCCACTCTGCCAGGACGGCGGCCACGCGCAACGGGTCGCTGACCTCACGGTGTATATCCGCCAGAGCCACGCCGAGCGCGATCTGGCCGAACTGGGCCGGCACGCGGGCACGCTCCTCTTCAAAGCCGCGCCGACGGAGGCGCCCCGGTAGCTGTGCCAACAGAACCGCAGTCAGACCGGTGATCCCGGCGCCGACCACGACGACCTCAGCGCTGTGGGCACTGTCATCGAGCTCGGTTGCAGTCCATGGCGGTTCGGCTCGGCCACTGAGCCACAAAGATGTCACGCGGTAGTCGATGACCCCGGCGGCGCGACCACAAAACGACCGCACCTCACGCGCCGCGACCGCACCGGGGACTCAACGCCGCCCGGCAAGTCTGGGCACAGAGCTCGATCCCTCAATTTGACTGAATCACACCATTATTCACGTTACGAGTGGTTGCGATCGCCGGCTAAGGGCCGGATAGCCCGCCCCCGGGCGACCCTTTCGGCCGGAGGCGGGCTGTCCGATCGACTCACTTGCGATGCCATCACCTACCTTTTAGTAGACGTTCGACCATCGGTGCGGCCGATCAGGCGTTGAGGACCTGGTGACCGTTTGCGCGGCCACCGATCGCGATTTTGCGCGGCTTGGCCCGTTCAGCCACCGGGATCCGCAATCGCAGCACGCCGCCGTCGTAGGTCGCGTCGATCTTTTCGGTGTCAAGGTTGTCTCCCAGCACCAATTGCCGACTGAACACCCCGCGACGGCGCTCGGTGGCCAGCATTTCCCGGCCGGGATCGATGCCGGGGCGCTCGGCGCGGACGGTCACGACGTTTCGTTCGATGTCCAGGTCCAGTGAGCCGTCCTTGATCCCAGGAAGGTCGAACTCGACGATGAATTCCTCACCCTCGCGCCAAGCGTCCATGGGCATAACGGCCGGCCGGGCCGCGGTCCCCAAGGCCTGCTCAGTGAAGCGATCCAAGTCCCGGAATGGGTCGGTTCGCATCAACATGGTCGCCACCTCAACTTTCTCCAATCTGGTGTCAGTGTCGTTGGTAATCTATGCCTTCGGGCACAGGTTTTATATAGCACTCGCTGCCGCATTGAGGCAAGTGCTCGCGCGAAAAATTTCTGATGCGGCGGTCGACCGCGGCCCCGCCGCAGGAGCCGGCCGCTTCGCTATCGCTACCGGCACTCAAATGCTGTGTCGTGGTGCGTGTTTGGACCGCCGCCGATCGGGTCGGAGTGTGCGCGTTTACCAGGAAAGGCGCGCGGTTATCCGATCTCCGAGAATTCTGCTGTGGTCGGCGGGCCGAAGCGCGGAGCACATGCAGGTCTGCTCCCGTGCGTGAGAAAGGTTGAGGATGGGATTTCCCGAGCAGCAGCAGGACGTGCCAGGCATCCAAGCACGCATGGATCCGGTTCCGGACTGCGGCGAGGACAGCTACGTCGGTTCGGGCAAGCTGGTCGGAAAAACTGCGATCGTCACCGGAGGCGACAGCGGAATTGGCCGAGCAGTCGCTATCGCTTTCGCGCGTGAGGGCGCGGATGTCCTCATTGCCTACCTCGATGAAGACGAAGACGCTCAAGACGTTGCCCGCTACATCGAAGACGCTGGACGTAAGTGCGTCTTGGTCAGCGGCGACTTGTCCGACGCGCAGCACTGTCGCGCGGTTGTCGAGCGCGCCGTATCGGAGTTCGGTCGAATCGACGTGCTGGTCGTCAACGCTGCCTACCAGATGACGCACGAAAGCCTCGAAGAGATCGCGGACGAGGAATGGGACCACACGTTCAAACTCAACGTCGGTTCCTATTTCTATCTCGCCAAGTCGGCTCTGCCGCATATGGGCGAGGGTGCATCGATCATCGGCAGCTCCTCGGTCAACTCCGATTCGCCCAACCCGACGCTTGCACCCTATGCGGCTACCAAGGCAGCGATCGCGAACTTCTCGGCCAGCCTTGCTCAATTACTCGGCCCTCGCGGCATCCGCGTCAACAGCGTGGCACCGGGACCCATATGGACGCCGCTGATTCCGGCGACCATGGATGCAGACAAGGTCAAGTCTTTCGGTGAGAACACACCGCTCGGACGCGCCGGCCAACCGGCCGAGCTTGCTCCGGTTTACGTGCTGCTTGCCTCCGACGACGCCAGCTACGTCTCCGGTGCCCGCATAGCCGTCACCGGCGGCAGGCCGATCCTGTAGGTAGGCGACTGATTGACGGCTGCCGGCAAGGTACTTTGACGCTCACCCGGCTAATTCGCCGTCACCCGGCTCAGCGCTTGACCTACCGTCTCATGCACGGAGATCAGTTCGTCCAGGGAGAGTAACTGGAGCATCCGACCGGCGGCAGGACGTCGTGCCACCACGGCGAACCGATCTTGGTCGCCGACTTTCTCCTGTGCCTCCAACAGGATCCGCACCCCAACAGAGCCGAGAAAATCGACTTCCAGCAGATCCAGAACCAGCCCCTGTGGATTGCCTGCCAGCGCCTCAGCGATCGCGCTTTTGAACGCCGGCGCACTCGCTACATCGATCTCGCCGCGGACCGTCAGCACCGCAACACCACCGCGGAATTCGATGGAGCTGCTGATCGGATCTTCGACTAGCAACGACGCCCCCTAACCCCCCAACGCGCCAACGATTCTATTACGTTCGCGACGCGCTTTGAGGCCACTCGGCTGGATCGAAGGAGACTGCCATTCCTTCTCGTCAGGCCTGCAATGTCAGTGGCGCATGAATTGCCAGCAGAAGGCGTGAACGGCGTTGTCGAAGGCGTCAAGGGCAAAGCCAAGGAGGCTATCGGCGTGGTGACGGGCCGAGACGACATCCAGCGTGAGGGACAGGCCCAACAGGACAAATCCGACGCCCAACGTGAGGCCGCAAAGAAGGAAGCCGAAGCCGAGAGCGCCCGCAGCCGCCGCTACCGTCGCCAAACCAGATCGCGTGCTAATTTTCGCCGGTGCATCAACCGCCGATGTGACAAGCTTCAATTCAATTGACACGCCGGGTAATTCGGTGATCCAAGGGTCTTCCGCAAGGGGAACGAGCCGGACGGCCTTCCGAACCAACCGCTCGCGCCGGGCACTCAGGTCAATGGACGGCTCTACTTCGACGTCAAAGGTGGCACAGCGCCCGATAGCGTTGCCTAACGGGACGCGGGCGGCACCGAGAAGGTCGTCTGGAGGAGCTAACGGCATTCCGGCGCAACCATAGTCGCGGGTTTTCGTTGTGATTCCGATTGTCGGTTCGCGACAGTCGGATACGTCCGGATGATCGGGCGGTGTGCAGTTGTCGTTGAGAGCAGCGCCAGCGGTTACGAGGGGTCACTGAAGGGTATGACTGACTGTGGCGTGCCAACAGCGGCGCCCGCCGCACACGCTCTCGCGCCAGGGGAAACGGTATGACGGAACCCGAAAAGGACGACCCGTTGGGTCGGGCTCGTGAGCTCGAGGGCATCGTCGATGGCCTCGACGAAAAGGTTGCCGACGAACGCGAAGCGGAAGGCGTTCCGGGCAAACCCAGTGACCGGGAAAACACCGCCACTCGTGTCTCGGATAACGAGCCGCCCGATTGAGTCACCTCTTGCTCCGCGGTTGCAGTCACCGAATTGGGTTTTACGAGCGGGTCACGAATCACCCCGACCAAGGTGACGTGCCACGTGGGCCCACGCAGGGCCCTACATGACGTGATCAGGTTCTCAGAGTCAGAACCTGGGGAGACGCCGCGGCAAGGTGCTCGGTTGCTAAGCCCATGTTGTCGCGAGTTGGCCGCGTAGGCTTGTTATGGCGACGGAAACGGGAGTGGTGGCTCTAGTCCGTCGCAAGGTGACACGATGAAGCCCACCATCTTGAGAAGCCAGGATTTCCCGCGTCGCCGCTAGCGCGTATCGCGACAAATGGCTTGAGGCGGCGCCGCCCTCGCTTTGCGAGACGACGGGGTTCTGGTTCATGCACCGCCCAGGCACGGCCGGGCGGCAAATCTCATAGATCGCCAGGCGGAATGTGCGGCGGAAACTCAACTCGGCGAGCGACTTTGCGCTACATTTCCGAGTTGGAGTCTAAGCATTGTGCCGCTGGACAGACCGTCGTTGTGCCACAGCATGTTCGACAGCCGGAGTTACGGAGGATGCGCGGTCCTCGTACCGGCGTCAGCACGAGTCGCCGACGCCGAAGTTCACGCAGGGCAGGCGAAGCCACAGTCGGTAACCGACAAATGTCGGGCTGAGTGCGGCGGCCCCAGACCGAAATCGGTTGTGGCCAAACGCAGAATGGCCCGACCCGGGATCGGGACGGGCCATTCCGGTCAGCATCAACCGGCCATGAATTCCTGGTAGGCCGATTCCAACCCCGCCGGCAGCGCCGTGACATTGCACTGCCGTTCGGTGTCACCAATGGGAGCCAGAACACCGCGCAGGTCGTAGTACTCGTTGGGGTGCGCAGTGAAATAGGTGCGCAAATCCGACGCCGCCTGCGGGCGCGGCTGGCCGTAGGCGGCCATGACAACCTGGCTGGCGCCTGGATGCGCATCAAGATACTGCTGCGCCGCGCCGGTTGCCGAAGAAACGGTCGCGTGTACTCCTCCGGGGCTGCAGTCCGGTGCTGCCAGCGCCGTCGGCGCCGCCCAGATCGCAGCGGCCATGGTGCCCGCCCAGACAGCCGCGCTCATGCCCGCGGTGCGCCGCCGCATGATGGTATGACTGATTTTCGTCATCGATACGTCCTTCGAGATTGAACTCCATTGAGTGTCGGGAACACTGCTCGCCCCTGGAATTCACGATACCGAAGCCGATGTCGGCCCGGGTCGTGAAAAGGCGCGCACGCAAACGGATCTGAGCTGACTGTGGCGAGTAAACCGACTGTGGCAGCGTTGTTTTGTGAATCTCGCGACAGGTTCCATTAACCGTCGATGAGACCTCTTAGGAACCCCGGAAACCTCTTAACGAGTTGCAACTTTGATTGTTATAGATCCGTGACCACGAGTGGGGCCAGAGACCACCGAATTGTCGCGCTCGACCTCGAGCTCGGTCGTGGGGCGGGATGAAGGCGCGCCCCAGGAGATCTTGACGTCTGCCGGTCACCCAGCTTCCTCTTGCTGTTCAGTCTGCGCGTCCAAGCGTCGGACATAGGCTGCGTCGCGCACCGCATCTTCAGTCTCTAGAGCCGCGCCCAGCGCACCTCCGATCATCGCCAACGAGCACGTCAACCAGGCGAGTTCGAAGTAGTCGCGCAGCGACGCCGAGTGGCCCACTGCGCTGGTGAAGACCTGCGGCACGACAAACCAGAAGGCAGCACCCAGCGCCAACACATACAACGCCCCGTAAAGCACGGTCACCCCAAGGACGACAGTCAACACCGTCGCGATGTTGAACAGCATCACCTGCTTGCGCACTCCTCGCGCCGACGTGCGCTCCCAAAGCTCGGCTCCCACAATCAGTGTCGCGGCGGTCGCACCCACGGACAACAACGTGGTTCCTACCAGGCGCCACCACCCGAACGCGTCCGACAGCCGCCACACGTCTGAATACACCAGGCCAAAAACCCCTACCGCTACCGCACCCGTCAAAGCACGTGACAATCTCAGGGATAGTTGCCATGGCTGGTTGGCCGCCACCATCCCGCCCAGCAACATGAGATTGCCCGATAAAACACGGGCGGTAAATGCGAACGTGCCATCTGCAGTGTTGGTGCCAAGTTCGCGCACCCGCTGCATCGACAACCGTCGCGGTCTGGGCACGTTCCGCCGGGCGTCGGCATGGCGCTGGTGAGAGCCGATCAATCGCTCAAGCAGACGCACAATCGCCTCACGGATCCGAGGCCGTGCGCCGAGCGCACCGAACGCGGGCACCGACACGATCGCCACATTGTGAACTGGATTCGCGTGCGCCACCACCGGGCGTCGATGGACGTGCAACGGAAGATCGGTCAAATACACCACCACATTCCAGCCGCGATCGAGCAACAGGCGCCGCGCCGCATCCACAATCGCCGCATCGGAAGCCGGCGCCTGTGTCAAGCGAGCTTCCTGCACCTCAATCTGCCAACTCGCCCCAGGCAACCGCCGCTCGAGCTCCTCCCCCAAACCCCCGTCGAACAGCTCGCGGGCCACCGAAGCCGCCACCCCCGGCGCCCCAACCAGCCCCAGCACGATCTGAGGACCATTTGCCACCTGCTCAACCGCGCTCGTCACATTCACCATGGATTGATGGTCACACCCCAACGAGCGGACTGCGAAAAGAGCGCGCGCTGGCTGCGACCCAGCGGTACGCATGGAAAGTCGAGACACCGACCTCGCGCGATGTAGTAAAGTCTCACTTGATCACGCCGTGCGCCGGTTCAGCCCAAAGCCTCACGCGCAGTTAGCCAATGAGGTGCAACTGACAATGGCTCATCGCGAGCGTTCCCATCAGGGACTACTAGTTTCCGAACAAGAATCCGACGTCGCGGCAGTGCTAGCGGTCGCCGGCGCTGTCGATATGGTCACCGCTCCCCAACTGCAGGAGCACGTCAACACGATCCTTGCGCGCCGACCCACGGCGCTGGTCATCGATCTGTCGCGGGTGGAATTCCTGGGCACCGCCGGCATCGCCGTGCTGGTGCATGTTCGCAACGATGCCGCCGACATGCCCTTCGCGGTCGTCGCGCACGGGCCCGCCACCAGCCGCCCGTTGCAACTACTCGGTATCGACAAGATCTTCCCGGTTTATCCGCTGGTAGCTGAAGCCATGCACGGTCTTGGCTTAGCCGCAGACGAGGTGGGGTAACCATCACCGGGTGACCGAGAGCTCAGCGATCAGCGGCGCCGAGACGAGCACCTACAGCGGCTACGCCTGCAGCAATGCCGTAGGCGGTTTCCGCGAAGCGCTGCACGCATGGCTGGAGCGCACCGTGGACGTCAGTGCTGAGCGGGGATGCGATATCGTGCTTGCCGCCGACGAGGCAGTGACCAACGTGGTCGACCACGCTTACCGGGATTTGGCCGGTGCCGGTCTTGTAACACTTGACCTTTCGTACTCCGCGTCGACCGCGACCGTCGAGATCCGCATAACCGATCACGGCCACTGGCGCGAACCCGCCCCCACCCCGATCACCGCCACTCGCGGCCGGGGTCTGATCCTGATGAGAAAGCTGGCCGACGCGTGCACCGTAAATGGGCGCGATGACGGCACATCAGTGTCACTGCTCTTTCGCCACTGTCATGGACTCGACGCCGACTCCACGGAGGGCATTTCGCAGGCACGATGGACGTCCACGAGATCGGAACATCGGTGACTGCGCGGGCGCCGGCCTGGTTTACCGCGAAGGCCAACGGGTTATTTATCTGCACGGCGAAGCCTCAACAGGGCCTGAGATAAGGAGTGCATCACGATGACTGCGCGGCGAATTATTCTCTTGAGCAGTGCAATTCTCTTCGTCGCGGGTGTGATCGGACTGTTTGTGCCAGTGACAGTCTCCGGTGGAATCGGGTGCGGCAGTGCGGTGCACTCCGACTTATCGGCCGCCCGCGCGCAAGACGATCGCAATGTCGGCAACTCCCCTGTGGTTCAACAAATCCCGATTGCCAACCAGCTAGCACCCAAAAGCGAATTCGTTGCATCCTGCAACTCCGCTCTCGGTGATCGACGGCTGTGGACGATTCCACTGGCCGTGGTCGGTCTCGTCGGCGTCGGCTGGGCCGCGGTAGGACGCCGGGAAAAGTCGGCTCACGGCATCTGAGCTGTCGGCGCCATGGTGATGGTGCGGACTCGCCGAGCGACACCGGCGGCCCAATAAACTCAGGGCATGCTTCGTCGTCTGCGTGGCTGGTTTCGTGAGTGGGTCATCACTGTCCGCGTCCGAGGCAATCCGCGGCAGATCGACGTTACCGATCAGCCCGACGCGGTGATCGACGCGATCGCCTCCTAGCGAACGGATTTGGACCGCACCGCATCCAGCGCGCGCTTCCACAGCAACTGCGCGCCGGCGGTGAGCGTTGCCGGTATCGCGACGTCCCGGCCGAGCGCCGCGGTGGCGGCCGCTTTGGTTCTCGCCGATGCCTTGGACATGTGACCAGAATCGAATGGGGGTTGCGGGTCGTACTCGATCCCCAACTGGATGGCCTTGGCGCGGTCTTCGCCGCCGATCTGGCCGGCCAGCCACAACGCCAGGTCGATGCCGGCCGACACCCCGGCGCTGCTGACGATGCTCCCTTCGTGCACCACCCGTTCGTCGCCAACCGCGTTGACGCCCAACGTTTTCAGCAAGGGCAACACACTCCAGTGCGAGGTGGCGCGTTTGCCGTCGAGCAGGCCGGCGGCAGCCAGGATGAGCGAACCCGAGCACACCGACGTCGTCCAGGTCGCACTCTGATGTGCGGTGCGCACCCAGTCCAGCAGCTTTTCGTCGCGGGCGATTTCGACTGTGGTCGGTCCGCCTGGCACCAAAATCACGTCCGGCGAGGGAGTTTCGTCGAAGGAGTGGGTGGCTCCGATGACGAGAGCACTGGAGTCGGCGGTGATCGGGCCGGGCTCGTGCCACACGAAGCGGATCTCTGTGTCGGGCAGCCGGTGCAGCACCTCGTAGGGGCCGATGAAGTCGAGGGCGGTGAAGCCGGGATAAATGACGATCGCGATCTGAGTCATGCGAATGCCTTTCGGTATTGGTCGGGTGAGACCCCGACACGGCGAATGAAGTTGCGGCGCATCGTTTCCGCGGTCCCGAAGCCGCAGCGGGACGCGATGGTCACGACGGTGTCGTCGGTCTGCTCGAGTTGGCGACGGGCCGCCTCGGTGCGAACCCGTTCGACGTAGGCGCCCGGAGCTTCGCCAACTTCGTCGGTGAACACCCGGGTGAAGTGCCGCGGGCTCATCGCGGCAAGGCGGGCCAGGTCGGTGATGCTGTGTGCGCCACCGGGTTCGGACTCGACGGCCTCCTGGACGGCGCGGATCGGCTCACGTTTGGCGCGGGCCACCCAGACCGGGGCGGCGAACTGGGTCTGCCCGCCGGGCCGGCGCAGGTGCAGCACCAACCAGCGCGCGACCGTCTGCGCGACCTCGGTGCCGTGGTCTTCCTCGACGAGCGCCAGCGCCAGATCGATGCCGGCGCTGACACCGGCGGCGGTCCACATCGTCGGCGAACTGCGGATGAAGATCGGGTCGGGATCGACTTCGACGGCGGGGAATTCGCGGGCCAGCTTGTCGGCGTAGGCCCAGTGCGTGGTGGCCCGGCACCCGTCGAGCAGGCCGGCCTGCGCGGCCAGGAAGGCGCCGGTGCAGACGCTGACGACGCGACGGGCGTGCGGCGCCGCGGCGACGATCCAGTCGACCAGTCGCGGGTCGCGCCGGTCTCCGCGGGCGCCGCTACCGCCCGGCAACAGCAGGGTGTCTATTTCTTCGCGGACGTCCCCGGCTTTGGGCAACGGCGCGGCGTTGAAGCTCAGCCCGGCGTCGGTGGTCACCGGTAGTCCGTCCAGCGCGGCGACCCGCGGCGCGTAGCCGTCCCTGCCCTGCGCGGCCAGCACCTGCGACGCCCCGGCGAACACCTCGAACGGGCCGACCAGGTCCAGCGCTTGCACGCCGGGAAAGGCGACTACGAGGACTTTCTGGGTCATGTCCTCAGTGTTGGCGATCGGACCCCATGTCGTCTACGCCTTGTACCCCACATATTAGGACATGAGCGGGAAACAAGCCCTGACCCGGTCGATCCACCACTGCCGCCGGTCGGGCGACGCCCTGAGAGCCCGCAGACGGGCCGGGTCGGGGACGACCGGACCGACCGGCAGATAGCCGTCGACGGCCACGGCCGGTTCGGCGACGTCCTCGACGAACAACCGCCCGGTGCCCAGCCCGCACGCATGCTCGAGCTTCGGCAGCGCCGCGGCCGCCTGCAGCCCGATCGCGATGCCCACCGCTGAGTCGAGCGCGCTGGAGACCACGACGGGAATGTCGATCTGCGCCGCGATGTCGATCAGGGCCGAAATACCACCCAGCGGAGCGACTTTCAGCACCGCGACGTCCGCGGCCCCGGCGCGGACCACGGCCAGCGGATCGCCTGCCTTGCGGATGCTCTCGTCGGCGGCCACCGGTACGTCGATCTGGCGTCGCACCTGCCCGAGCTCGTCGACCGTGGCGCACGGCTGTTCCATATATTCCAGCGGGCCAAGCACTTTCGCGGCCTCCACGGCCTGCGCGACACTCCAGGCGCCGTTGGCGTCGACCCGCACGATCGGCACCACCGCGCGGACCGCGTCGACCCGGGCGACGTCGTCGTCGAGCGTCTGGCCGGGCTCGGCGACCTTCACCTTCGCCGTCCGCGCGCCGGGGAATCGGGCAAGGATCTCGGGCACCTGCTCGGCGGGGACGGCCGGGACGGTGGCGTTGACGTCGACGCGGTCCCGTAGCGGCGGCGGCGGTTCCCGGTAGGCCGAGTCGAGGGCAGCGACCAGCCAGTGCGCGGCCTCGGCCTCACCGTATTCGAGGAACGCGCCGAATTCGCCCCAGCCGGCCGGGCCGTCGATCAGGGCCAACTCGCGAGTGGTGATGCCGCGGAAGCGAACTCGCATCGGCAGCGAGACGACGTGCAGGCGGTCGAGGATGTCGTCGAGAGTGGGGCTCACGACGCGTAGACCGGACGGCCCGCCAGGAACGTCGCGCGCACCTCGAGGTCGGCGATGACCTCCGGCGGCACGGCGCGCGGATCCGCCGACAGCACAACGAGATCGGCATACTTGCCGACCTCCAGCGAGCCGATGATGTCGTCGGCGAACAGCTGCCAAGCCGCGTCGATGGTCTGCGCGCGGATCGCCTGCTCGACGGTCAGCCGCTCCTCCGGACCCAGCACCCGACCGCTCGGCGCGGTGCGGGTCACCGCGACGCTGATGTTGCGCAGCGGCTCCTCGGGCGTCACCGGCGGGTCGTTGTGCAGCGAAATCCGCATGCCCGTCCTGACAGCGGAACCCGCTGGCATCCAACGGTTTCCACGCTCCTCGCCGAACAACCCGTCGACGATCACGTCACCCCAGTAGTGAATCTGGTCGACGAAGATGCTGCACGTAACCCCGAGGTCGTGGGCGCGCTGCAACTGCTCGGGCCGAATGGCGCCGACGTGCTCGAGCCTCAGCCGGTGGTCGTCCCGCGGGTGCTGTTTCAGAGCCGCTTCGTACACGTCGAGGATGGTGTCCACCCCGGCGTCGCCTTGCACGTGACAGGCCATCGGCCAGCCCAGCGGGTAATAGGCGCCGACGATCTCGGTGAGCTGTTCGGCGGTGTAGTTGGCGTGGCCGCACGAGCCGGGCGGCACGCCGATGGTCCGGGTGGCCGCGGTGTCGAGGTACGGGAACGACAGCGCGATGTTGCCGATCCACGGCGAGCCGTCGACCCAGATCTTGATGCCGACCTGGCGCAGCATGTCGTCGCCTTCGCCGGGCGTGGCGTCGGTCTTCATCTGCGGGTTGGACATCTCGTAGGTCCGCAACCGCACGGTGAGCATGTCGTGCAGGCCCTCGACGAGGGGGCGCAGTGACGGATCGAAGGCCATCTCCGAACAGGTGGTCAGCCCGGCCTGGTTGAGGCGGGCGCACTCGGCCAGCAGCATCGCCGGGTAATCGCTCGGCGAGATGGCCCCGTTGAGCAGCGGGAACACCGCGGCGGATTCCTCGGCGCTGCCGTCGAGGTCGCCGTTGGCGGCGCGGCCGTACTTGGCGCCCTTGGGGTCGGCGGTGTCGCGGGTGAGCCCGGCCCGTTGGGCGGCGCGCGAATTGAAGTAGGCCTTGTGCCCGGAGTTGTGGATGATCACCAGCGGATCGTCGGGGGCGACCTCGTTCAGCCAGCTCAGCGTCGGCTCCGGCAGTCCGTCCTGCAGCAGCGGGTCCCAGCCGTTGAGGAAGGCGCCGTCCGGGCCGCGGCGGGCCACTTCGCGGTGCACCGCGTCGACCACCTCGCCGGCGTCGCGCAGAGTGACCGGCCGGATGTCGACGAGCCGGTCCGATAGCGCGATGGCCTCCATCAGCGGATGGCCATGTGCCTCAACGAAACCCGGCATCACACAGCCGTCGCCGAGTTCGATGGTCTGGGTGTTGGGGCCGACGAACCCGGCCACGTCTGCCCGGCTACCGACCGCGACGATCCGGCCATCCGCGAAAGCCAGGGCCTCGGCGGTGGGCCGGGCGTCGTCGACGGTCAGGACAGTTCCGTACATGACGACATCTGCGGCGGCCATGGGTACGAATGCTAGTGATCGTCGGGGTGTCACAGGGGGTGGCAGACAAGAATTGCAACACGTTCTAGTCTGGCTCGTATGAGTGACGACTTGTTGCGCAATCCGACCCACAACGGCCACCTGCTCGTCGGCGCGCTGAAGCGCCACAAGAACCGGCCGGTGCTGTTCCTCGGCGACACCACGCTCACCGGCGGTCAGCTGGCCGAGCGGATCAGCCAATACATCCAGGCGTTCGACGCGCTGGGCGCCGGCACCGGTGTCACCGTCGGCCTGCTCTCGCTCAATCGCCCCGAGGTGCTGATGATCCTCGGCGCCAGCCAGACTCAGGGCTACCGGCGCACCGCGCTGCACCCGCTGGGCTCACTGGACGACCACGCCTACGTGCTCTCCGACGCCGGTGCCACCGCGCTGATCATCGACCCCAACCCGATGTTCATCGAGCGTGCGCTGGGCCTGCTGGACAAGGTCGACTCGCTGAAGCAGATTCTGACCATCGGCCCCGTCCCCGATGCGTTGAAAGACGTTGCGGTCGACCTGAACGCCGAGGCCGCGAAGTACTCGCCGCAGCCGATCGCCGTCGCCGACCTGCCGCCCGGCCACGTCGGCGGCCTGACCTACACCGGCGGGACGACAGGCAAGCCCAAGGGCGTCATCGGCACCACCGGCAACATCGCCACGATGACGTCGATCCAGCTCGCCGAATGGGAGTGGCCCGAGCACCCGCGGTTCCTGATGTGTACGCCGCTGTCGCACGCCGGCGCCGCGTTCTTCACACCGACCGTGGTCAAGGGTGGCGAGATGGTGGTGCTGAGCAAGTTCGACCCGGCCGAGGTGCTGAAAGTCATTGAAGAGCAGAAGATTACGGCTACGATGCTGGTCCCGTCGATGCTCTACGCGCTGATGGACCACCCGGAT
This sequence comes from uncultured Actinomycetota bacterium, assembly GCA_963822655.1. Taxonomy (GTDB): domain Bacteria; phylum Actinomycetota; class Actinomycetes; order Mycobacteriales; family Mycobacteriaceae; genus Mycobacterium. The sequence continues at coordinate 263,001 of CAWGIJ010000001.1, read as the reverse complement.
TCCAAGACCCGCGACCTGTCGTCGCTGGAAACGGTGTACTACGGCGCGTCGGCGATCAACCCGGTGCGACTGGCCGAGGCGATCAAGCGGTTCGGCCCGATCTTCGCCCAGTACTACGGGCAGTCCGAGGCGCCGATGGTGATCACCTACCTGGCCAAGGCCGACCACGACGAGAAGCGGCTGACGTCCTGTGGACGCCCGACCCTGTTCTCGCGGGTGGCGCTGCTCGGCGATGACGGCAAGCCGGTTCCACAGGGCGAGCCCGGCGAAATCTGTGTCAGTGGGCCACTTTTGGCGGGTGGCTACTGGCATCTGCCCGACGCGACCGCTGACACGTTCAAGGACGGCTGGCTGCACACCGGCGACATGGCCCGCGAGGACGAGGACGGCTTCTACTTCATCGTCGACCGGGTCAAGGACATGATCGTGACCGGTGGCTTCAACGTGTTCCCCCGCGAAGTGGAGGACGTGATCGCCGAGCATCCGTCGGTGGCGCAGGTGTGCGTGGTCGGCACGCCGGACGACAAGTGGGGCGAGGCCGTCACCGCGGTGGTGGTGTTGCGCGAGGACGCGGCGCGCGACGACGCCGCGATCGAGGCGTTGACTGCCGACGTCCAAGCCGCGGTCAAGGACCGCAAGGGATCGGTGCAGTCGCCCAAGCGGGTGGAGATCGTCGACGCACTGCCGTTGACGGGGCTGGGCAAGCCGGACAAGAAGGCCGTCCGCGCGCGGTTCTGGGAAGGCGCCGGCCGAGCCGTCGGCTAGGTCTCGGGGCTCGAGCGCCCGGCCAGCCGGGCTTTCGCGCCCCAGCGCCCGGCAGCTCGGGCGTTCGGCAAGCAAGCCGTCGGCTGATATGCGGCGCGACTAGAGACCGACGCCGCCGACCTTTTCGATGCGGATGTGGGTGACGAATCCCGGTGGCGCGTCCTTTGGCGGAAACACGGTGGGATCCAGCAGCTCCGTCGACAGAGCTTCGAGCAGCTCCGGCGCACCGCCCTCTTCGATATACGCGGTCCCCTCGACCGAAAGATAAGGCCGCAGTTCCTTGTTCAGCTCTCCGGGAGACGCGATCGTCACCGCGACGCGAGGGTCGCGGTGGATATTGCGGACCTTCTTGTGTTCGGCGAGGTGGCCGGTGACCAGCTCGTCGCCATCGGGGCCAGGACGCAAGGCCACCCAGACCAGCGATACCTGTGGGCTGCCATCGGGGTTGATCGTCACCAAAGTCGCGTCGGCGCCGTTGCCGATGAGTTCACGCGCCGCATCATTGAGTGTCATGCCTGCATCCAACACGGCAGACGCCGATTGATTCCCTCAACCAGCGGACGCGCCGGCCACCAACAGGTCCAGCAGGCGGCCGGTCTGCTCGGGTGAGCCGCTGGCCAGGAAGATGCCAATCAGGCTGGACACCACGTCGTCGGCCTGCACGTCCGCCCGCAAGCTGCCGTCGTCGGCACCCGCCCGCAGCAGCAGGTCGACGGCACCCGCGATCCTGGCTCGGGTGTCGTTGGGCTGCATGGCGCCGGAGTCGAACATCGCGTGCAGTGATTCGGCCATACCGCGCTTGGCGGCCACGAAGCTCGCGTAGCGGTCCATCCAGCGACGGAGCGCCGTCTTGGGCGGATGCCGCGTGAGCAATGTCGCGGCGGCCTCGGCCACTTCGGCGAGCTCGGTCCGGTAGATCGCCTCGACCAGCGCGTCCCGGGTGGGGAAATGGCGGTACAACGTGCCGATGCCGACGCCGGCGTCTCGGGCGATCGACTCCAGTGACACCGGTCGACCGTCGGCGGCGGTGAAAGCCGCGGTCGCGGCCTCGAGCAGCTTCTCTCGATTGCGTCGAGCATCAGAGCGCACGCGTCCAGCCAAAGCGGAGGTACCTCCGGTTCTGCTACAGTCGACGAAACGGAGGAACCTCCGCATCTCTGCCAAGTGTCTCATGACGGGAGCACCATGACCGACAAACTCGGCGGCACGGCCACCATCGGCACCCACCCGGTGGCGCGGGTCGGCTACGGCGCCATGCAACTCTTCGAGCCGGCGCTCGACGACGCGGTCGCCGTGCTGCGTCGCGCAGTTGAGTTGGGCGTCAACCACATCGACACCGCATCGTTCTACGGCCCCGGCGAGGTCAACCGCCGGATCCGCGCGGCCCTGCAGCCCTACCCCGACGACCTCGTGATCGTCAGCAAGGTCGGCGCCCGCCATATCGGCGGCGACGGCCCGGTGCCCCTCGCCCCAGCGCAGCGGCCGGCCGACCTGCGCGCCGCGGTCGAAGACGATCTGGATCAACTGGGCCTCGACCAGATCCCGATCGTCAACCTGCGGCGCCTCGACCTGGGCCCCGGGATGACGGCCGAAGGGGACCAGATCGTCGACCTCGACGACCAGTTGGCCGAGATGATCGCCCTGCGCGACGAGGGCAAGATCGGCGCCATAGGGGTCAGCAGCGTGCCACTGGACGTCCTGCGACGCGCCCTGCCCGTCGGCATCGCGTGCGTGCAGAACTCCTACAGCCTGATGGACCGCTCGCAAGAGGACATGCTCGATGTCTGCACCGCCGAAAACATCGCCTGGGTACCGTATTTTCCGCTCGGCTCGGCTTTTCCCGGGTTCCCGAAGGCGTCGGTACATCCGGTGGTCATCGAGATCGCCGACGAGCTCGATGTGACGCCGTCGCAGGTCGGCTTGGCGTGGCTGCTGGCGCATGCGCCGACGACGTTGCTGATTCCGGGCACGCGGTCGATCGCACACCTCGAGGAGAACCTCCGCGTCGGCGACGTGACGTTGAGCGCCGACGCGCTGGCCCGCCTGGACGCCATCACCGCGCCCGGATCCAGCGCGCTGCCGGATGGCATCGAAGGCTTCGCCGACCACGAATAGCGGTCAACCGACGACGGCGCCGACCAGGTGGCCGATGAAATAGGTGACGGCAAGAGCGACTCCCCCGCCGACGAAATTACGCAGCGCCGCACGATGTTTCGACGCCCCACCGAGATGAGCCGAGACGGTTCCGGTGATCAGCAGAGCGATCAGCACCGCGACCACGGTCAGCGGTATCCGGGCGCCGGGCGGTGCGACCAGGATGGCGAACAAAGGCAGCAGGGCTCCGACGCTGAAGGCCAGAGCCGACGACGCCGCCGCCTGCCACGGGTTGGTCAGCTCGGAAGGGTCGAAACCGAGCTCCACCTCGGCGTGGGCGGCGACCGGATCATGCGCGGTGAATTCCTCGGCCACGCGACGCGCCGTCGCCGCCGACAGTCCTTTGGCCTCGTAGAGCGCGGCCAACTCGTCCAGCTCCGCGGCCGGGTCCTCGGCGAGTTCGTGCCGCTCGGTGCGCAGCAGCGCCTGCTCGGTATCTCGTTGAGCGCTCACTGAGACGTACTCCCCCAGCGCCATGGACACCGCACCCGCGGCCAGCCCCGCGACGCCGGCGGTAACGAGCGGATCGCGCGCCGCCGTGGCCGCGGCCACCCCGACGACAATGCCCGCCGTCGACACGATTCCGTCGTTGGCGCCTAGGACGCCTGCGCGCAGCCAGTTCAATCGGGCGGACACCGATCCACTGTGCGGTTCGTGGGAATGCAAGGAAGCGGTCATGCTGGCACGGTAAGCCGCCGCGCCCGTCGCTGGCCAGCAAAGATAGCCTTCCCGAAGCGGGCCGACTACGGTCTGGCCTATGCGCGGCAGCAAACCGGTCCGCCCGCCGTGGTGGCTCAAACCGGCGAACAAGGTCTTCATCCAAATGTCGCGGTTGGGCCTGAGTTTCGGCGGCGAGAGCCCAGTGGTGCTGACGGTGCGGGGCCGCAAATCGGGTCGTGAGCGATCGACTCCCGTCACGCCGATGACGGTCGACGGCCGCGAATATGTGGTCGCCGGATTTCCCGCCGCCGACTGGGTGGCCAACGTCCGATCCGCCGGGGAGGTGACGCTGGCCCGCGGTCGCAACGTGCGGCAGGCCAGAATGGTCGAGTTGTCCGCCGACGACGCCCGCCCACTGCTGCGGGTGTTCCCGGAGAAGGTGCCCACCGGCGTCGGCTTCATGAAACGGGCGGGCCTGGTCGTCGACGGCCGGCCGGAGGAATTCGAGGCGCTGGCCGGCCGCATCGCGGTCTTTCGAGTAGACGGGATCCAGTAAGTTTGAGCGACAATCCATTTCACGCCGACCAGTGGACGCCGGTCGACGGGTTCGCTGAGCTGACCGACATCACCTATCACCGGCACGTCGACGACGCGACCGTGCGGGTCGCGTTCGACCGGCCCGAGGTGCGCAACGCGTTCCGGCCGCACACCGTCGACGAGTTGTACCGCGTTCTCGACCACGCCCGGATGTCGCCAGACGTCGGCGTGGTGCTGCTGACGGGTAACGGCCCGTCGGCGAAAGACGGCGGCTGGGCGTTCTGCTCCGGCGGCGATCAGCGCATCCGCGGCCGCAGCGGCTACCAGTACGCGAGCGGAGACACCGGTGACACCGTCGACGCCGCCCGAGCCGGCAGGTTGCACATCCTCGAAGTGCAGCGACTGATCCGGTTCATGCCCAAGGTGGTGATCTGCCTGGTCAACGGCTGGGCGGCGGGCGGCGGGCACAGCCTGCACGTGGTCTGCGACCTGACCCTGGCCAGCCGCGAGCACGCCCGGTTCAAGCAGACCGACGCCGACGTCGGCAGCTTCGACGGCGGCTACGGCAGCGCCTATCTGGCCCGGCAGGTCGGTCAGAAGTTCGCCCGCGAGGTCTTCTTCCTGGGCCGGCCGTACACCGCCGAGCAGATGCATCAGATGGGCGCGGTCAACGCGGTCGTCGACCATGCCGAGCTGGAGACCGAAGCCATCCAGTGGGCCGCCGAGATCAACGCGAAATCGCCTCAGGCACAACGGATGCTGAAATATGCATTCAACCTTCTCGACGACGGGCTGGTCGGCCAGCAACTGTTCGCCGGTGAAGCCACCCGGCTGGCCTACATGACCGACGAGGCCGTCGAGGGTCGCGACGCGTTCCTGGAGAAGCGGCCACCCGACTGGAGCCCGTTCCCGCGCTACTTCTAGGCGCCAATGGCCGCGGCCTAGACTTCCGACCTGTGAGTTGGAACCCGATTCGACGACTGTCCGCGCAGATCACGCTGAGCTCGATGCGCCCGCCACTGGCGGGACGCCTGCTGTCCCGGCGCGGCGCAGACATCGACCTGGCCGGCAAGCGCGTCGTGCTCACCGGCGCCTCCTCCGGCATCGGTGAGTGCGCCGCCGAGCAGTTCGCCCGCCGCGGCGCCACCGTCGTCGCGGTGGCCCGCCGTAAGGACCTGCTGGACGAGGTGGTCGGCCGGATCACCGCCGGCGGCGGCGAGGCGATCGCGATCCCCTGTGACCTGTCCGACCTGGACGCCGTCGACGCGCTGGCCGCCGATGTCGAGAAGCGACTCGGCGGGGTGGACATTCTGATCAACAATGCCGGCCGGTCCATCCGCCGGCCGCTGGCCGAGTCGCTGGAACGCTGGCATGACGTCGACCGCACCATGCTGCTCAACTACACCTCGCCGCTGCGGTTGATCCGCGCCCTTGCGCCCGGCATGCTCGAGCGCGGCGACGGGCACATCATCAACGTCGCGACCTGGGGCGTCTTCAGCGAGCCGTCGCCGCTGTTCGGCGTCTACAACGCGTCGAAGGCCGCACTGTCGGCGGTCAGCCGGGTGATCGAAACCGAATGGGCCACAAAGGGTGTGCACTCGACCACGCTGTACTACCCGCTGGTGGCGACGCCGATGATCGCCCCGACCAAGGAGTACCAGGGCCTGCCCGCGCTGACGTCCGAGGAGGCCGCGGGCTGGATGATCGACGCGGCGCGCACCCGGCCGGTCCGGATCGCGCCCCGCATGGCGATCGCCGCGCAGGCCATCGACACCGCCTTTCCTGGAATCGCGACCAAGGCCATCCGGCGCCAGCGTCTTCAGCCCAACGCGTGATAGACACGACGGCATGGAGATTCTCGCCAGCCGGATGCTGTTTCGGCCGGTGGACTACCAAAAGTCACTGACCTTCTATCGAGACAAGCTCGGGCTGGCGATCTTCCGCGACTACGGCGCGGGCACCGTGTTCTTCGCCGGCCAGTCGCTGATCGAACTGGCCGACCACGGCGCTCCGGATCACCGCGCCGCGGACTTCCCGGGCGCGCTGTGGCTCCAGGTTCGCGACGTGGCGGCGACGCAGGCCGAACTCGAGGGCCGGGGCGTCGAGATCACCCGCGAAGCCCGTCAGGAGCCGTGGGGTCTGCACGAGATGCACGTGATCGACCCCGACGGTGTTTTACTGATTTTCGTGCAGATCCCGCCCGAGCATCCGCTGCGGCGCGATACCCGTGGTTAGAGGGACTGACCTGTAGGTTAACCGCAGGCGAACATTCAACGACGAGTGCAAATTTCCTTGGTTTACCGTCATCGTTCTTTCGACAACCGCACCCACCTACCCCCAGAATTAGGCCCGTGAACCTTCAGTTGTTCCTTCTGATCATTGTCGTGATCACCGCCCTCGCATTCGATTTCACGAACGGCTTCCACGACACCGCCAACGCCATGGCCACCTCCATCGCGAGTGGGGCACTCAAGCCGAAGGCGGCGGTATCGCTCTCGGCCGTGCTGAATCTCCTGGGAGCGTTCCTGTCCACCGCCGTGGCCGGAACGATCGCGAAGAACCTGGTCGACGCTCACCTGGTGAAGCCCGACTTGATCTTCGCCGGGCTGGTCGGTGGGATCGTCTGGAACCTGCTGACATGGCTGCTGGGTATCCCCTCGAGCTCGTCGCATGCTCTGGTCGGCGGCATCATCGGCGCGATGATCGCCGCGGTCGGCGGACACGGCGTGATCTGGACCGGCGTGGTGTCGCTGGTCCTGATCCCCGCTCTGGTCTCGGTCTTTTTGGCCGGAGTCGTCGGCGCAGTCGGCACCTGGCTGATCTACCGGATCAACCGCGGCGTCCCCGAGGAGCGCAGCGAAGCCGCCTTCCGTCGCGGCCAGATCTTCTCGGCATCGCTGGTCTCGCTGGCCCACGGAACCAATGACGCGCAGAAAACGATGGGCGTGATCTTCCTGGCGCTGATCTCGTACGGCGCGGTCAGCCGGACGGAGCACCTGCCACCGTTCTGGGTGATCCTGGCGTGCGCCTGCGCGATGGCGCTGGGCACCTACACCGGCGGATGGCGGATCATCCGCACGATGGGCAAGGGCATCGTCGAGATCAAGTCGCCGCAGGGCATGGCCGCCGAATCCTCTTCGGCCGTCATCATTTTGCTGTCCGCCCAGTTCGGCTACGCGCTGTCCACCACCCAGGTCGTCACCGGATCGGTGCTCGGCAGCGGGGTGGGCAAGCCCGGCGCCGAGGTGCGCTGGGCTGTCGCGGGCCGGATGGCCGCCGCCTGGCTGATCACCCTGCCCAGCGCCGGCCTGGTCGGTGCCGTCACCTACTGGGTGGTGCACGGGATCGGCGGCTACCCCGGCGCGGTCATCGGCTTCCTGCTGCTGGTGGCCACCGCTGCGGCGATCTACATGCAGTCGCGCAAGACCAAGGTCGACGCCAGCAACGTCAACGCCGAGTGGAAGGGCGACCTGACCGCCGGACTCGACGAGCAGGGCCGCCCGGGCCTCGCCGGTGCCCCCTACAGCAACGGCGAAGCGCCCGGCACCGCCGTCCAGCCCGAGAGCAAGAAAGCAGGCACGCTATGAGCCACTTCAGCCACTGGTTCAACTACCAAGCCTCGCTGAAGATCTTGTTCTTCGGCCTAGTGCTGGGCAGCGGATTGCCGGCCTTGTTCGCCGTCGCGGTCCGGGTGGGCTCCCACGGCGCCGGCGCTCCAGGTGCTGACGGCTCCGCCGCACACAAGAATCCGGCGCTGACCGCCGTCAGCTACGCGATCTACGCGGCGGCGCTGGCCGCGGTCGTCATCGGCGTGCTCTACATCGCCCGCGACGCCGTTGGGGCATGGACCGGTCTGTATGTCCTCGGAGCGAAGCCCGCGTAGCATCGGAATTTCATTTCAAAGTTAGGCATATCGACCGTCCGGCGGGGGAAGTGCACAAACCGTGAACCGATTCCTGACCTCCGTAGTGGCGTGGCTGCGCGCGGGCTATCCCGACGGCATCCCGCAGACCGACTACTTCCCCGTGCTCGCCCTGCTGTCCCGTCGGCTGAGTCATGACGAGGTCAAGCAAATAGCCCGCGAGTTCAAGCATGCGGCCGGTTTCGATGCCGTCGACATCGGCGTGCTGATCACCCGGCTGACGGACGAGTTGCCGTCGCCCGAGGACGTCGACCGGGTGCGCGAGCGGCTGGCCACCAAGGGTTGGCCGCTGGACAACGCCCGCGACGGCGAGGACACCGCATAGCAGTCCTGCGGGCCTTCCCGATCGAACCGGGTTCCTCGGCCGGCCCACTACTGGCCGCGCTGGAGCAGGTGTTGGACGGGGAGGCCTCCGCGCTGGTCCCGATCGCCGACGGGCTCGATCGTTCGGCGTTGGACGGGCTGCGGATCGACGCGCCCATCGACGACGACGTGGCCCTGGTGGCGACGACGTCGGGCACCACCGGCGCCCCCAAGGGCGCGTTGCTCACCGCCGCGGCGCTGACCTCCAGCGCGACGGCTACCCATGATCGCCTTGGCGGGCCGGGCCACTGGTTGCTTGCCCTGCCGTCGTATCACATCGCCGGCATCCAGGTGCTCGTGCGCAGCCTGCTGGCCGGCACCACACCCGTCGAAATCGACGTCTCGACCGGCTTCGATGTCGGCCGATTACCTTCTGCCATAGGCGAACTCGGCCCGGGCCGACGTTACACCTCGCTCGTCGCCACGCAGCTGTCCAAGGCGTTGGGCGATCCCAGGGCCACCGCCGCATTGGCCGGCCTGGACGCGGTGTTGCTCGGCGGCGGCCCCGCCCCCCGACCGGTGCTCGACGCGGCCGCGAGTGCCGGCATCACCGTCGTACGGACCTACGGCATGAGCGAGACCGCGGGCGGCTGCGTCTACGACGGCGTACCGCTTGACGGCGTCGCACTCCGCATCGACGACGGCCGGGTCGTGCTCGGCGGCGCGACGCTGGCCAAGGGCTACCGCAACCCGCCCGACCCCGACCCGTTCGCCGAGGCCGGCTGGTTTCGCACCGACGACCTTGGCGTCGTTGACGATTCAGGGGTGCTCCGCGTGCTGGGCCGCGCCGACGACGCGATCAGCACCGGCGGGTTGACGGTGCTGCCGCAGCTCGTCGAGTCGGCGCTGCGGACGCATCCCGCGATAGCCGACTGCGCGGTGTTCGGGCTGCCCGACGAGCGGCTGGGCCAGCGGGTGGTCGTTGCCGTCGTGCTGACCGACGGGTCGACGGCACCCTCCCTCGACGAGCTGCGGACCCACGTGACACGGGGGCTCGACCACACCGCCGCACCCCGTGAGCTGCACATCGTCGAGGCGCTGCCCCTGCGGGGCATCGGCAAGGTCGACCGCGCCGCCCTGGCGCGCCTGCTGGGATACGGCCTGTCCTAGCGGCACTAATGCGCGTCACTGGTCACACCGGGTGAGATAATGCGCTGGTGAACCGGCCTGACGTCCTCCAGCCTCCGACGTCGATCGGGCTTTCCAACTACGGACGAGACCATGCAGCGCCACATCATTGTCAGCGGTGACGACGCGCTGGCGACGACCATCGCCGATGAGCTGAAGAATGCCGGCGCGATGGTGCATCGCATGTTGAACGCCGACACGTCCGAGGCGAGCGTTGCTCGGGAGCTCGCCCTGGCCGACGTCAAGCACTCGATCGCGGTCGTCTGTGCCGGTGACGACGACGCGGTGAACCTCGAAATCGCTTTGCTCGCAAGGAAAGCCAGCCCCAATGTACGGGTGGTGTCGCGGGTATCCAACGACGTGCTGCGCGAAGCGATCGCCAACGACAACGGGCCGGGCGCGATTCTCGACGTCGCCGAACTGGCCGCGCCCGCGGTGGTCGAGGCGTGTCTGTCGCAGGCCACCCACGACTTCGAGGCCGCCGGCATGAAGTTCCTCGTCTCGGGTAAGACCGCATCGCGCGAGGCGACGCTGCGCGAGCTCTACGGCGACCTGGCGCCGGTGGCGGTCATCCACGGCGAAGACTCCCCCGACCCCGGTGAGATGGAGATTTGCCCCGGCCGCGACCGCCGCGTGCACGCCGGCGACTGGACGATGATGATCGGTACCGCCGACGAGTTGGCCGCCCAAGGCATCAAGGTGCCGAAGTCGGCGCTGCCGCGGTCGCGCCGCACGGTGTTCCGCCGGGTGGCCGACGTGGTTCGCGGGGTGATCAACGACTTCAACCCGACGTTCTATCCGGTGGTCGGCGCGACGCTGATGGTGTTGGTGACGGCGACGTTCGTGCTGCGGTTCGGCTACCGGCCGCCCCCGAAGATGGGCTGGGTCGACGCGTTCTACTTCACCATCGAGACGATGACCACGACCGGGTACGGCGACTTCAGCTTCGTCAACCAGCCCACCTGGTTGCGCACGTTCTCGACGCTGCTGATGTTCAGCGGCGTGACCACCACCGCGCTGCTGGTGTCGTTTGTCGCCGACGTATTGCTCTCGCGCCGTTTCGTTTTCGCGTCTGCGCGCCCCCGGGTCGGGCACCTGCGCAATCACTTCGTCATCGTCGGGCTCAGCAACCTTGGCATGCGGGTGGTGCAGGACCTGACCGCCGCCGGCTACGAGGTCGCGGTGATCGAACAGAACGAGGAGAACCGCTTCTTGTCGGCCGTGCGCGACCTCGACGTGCCGGTGATCTTCGGCGACGCCACGCTGCGCCAGACGCTGCAGGCGGCGCGCGTCGATCGCGCGCGGGCCGTCGCGGTGCTGACCCGCGACGACATAATCAACATCGAAACCGGCATCGTGCTGAGCGAGATGCTCGGCAGGAAGACCGCGACCCGAGACCACTGGACCGACATCCCGCTGGTGCTCCGGGTGTACGACCGCACGCTGGGTTTCGCGGTCGCGCAGCGGTTCGGCTTCGAGAACGTCCGCTCCACCGTCGAGCTGGCCGTGCCGTACTTCATCGGTGCCGCGATCGGCCTGCAGGTGCTGGGCACGTTCTCGGTGGGCCAGAGCTCGTTCGTCGTCGGCGGCATGCAGGTGGCCGCGGGCAGTGAGCTGGACGGTCTGCGGATGTTCGAGCTGTCGACCCAGGCCCGGGTCATCGCGATCACCACGTCCAACGGGCTGGTCAAGCTGCACCCACGCCGCGATGCCCGGCTGCACGGCGACGACACCGTCTACCTGGTCGGGCCGTACCGCGAGCTGATCGACACGCTGCGACGGGGACGGCCGCCGCGTCAGCCCGGCAGCGACGAGACCCGCAAGGCCGGCTGAGCTCTTACGCCTCGTCGAACGGCGACGGCATCCCGGTGTGTGGCAGGCATTCGGTGCACGTGCGCTCGGTGCCGACCCGGCCCACCGCTTCGCGAATCAGCTTTTTGAACGGCTCGATGTTCTTGGCGAACTCCTCGATAACGTTCTCGACCGTCACACCGGTGCCCGATTCGATACCGGCGTCCAGGTCGGTGACCAAAGCGATTGCGGCATAACAGATTTCGAGTTCGCGAGCCAGCACGGCCTCGGGGTAGCCGGTCATGTTGATCAGCGTGAATCCGGCCGAGGCGAACCACCGGCTCTCGGCACGGGTGGAAAACCGCGGCCCTTCGATGACGACCATGGTGCCGCCGTCGACGACGTCGGGCAGGCCGGTGACGGCCGAACGCAGCGTCGGGCAATAGGGGTCGGCAAAGGCGACGTGTGCCGACCCGGTGTCGAAGTAGGTGTCGGCGCGGCGACGGGTGCGGTCGACGAGTTGATCGGGCACCACGATCGCGCCCGGCCCGTGATCGGTGGTCAGGCTGCCGACCGCGCACGGCGCGAACACTTGCCGGATGCCCAGCGCGCGCAGCGCCCACATGTTCGCCCGGTAGGGCACCTTGTGGGCGGGATATCGATGGTCGGCGCCGTGGCGGGGCAGGAATGCCACCTCGTGCTCCCCGATCGCGCCGATGGTGACCGGGCCGCTGGGCTCACCGAACGGCGTGTCCAGGCTGACAGTGCGGGCGGCCGAGTCGAAGAAACTGTAGAAGCCGCTGCCGCCAATCACTCCGAGCATCTGCGCCACTCCCCCTCATCGCTCCGCCCTGCATCGTCGTCCGCGGGCATGCTGGTTATTGTCGCGGACCCACATGGAACGATTGGGGGGTGGCCAGTCTTGCCCAGTGGATCGCCGGCGCGCGACCGCGCACACTCCCTAATGCCATCGCCCCCGTCATCGCTGGTACCGGCGGCGCTGCGTGGCTGCACGGCGCGCTCTGGTGGAAGGCGCTGCTCGCGCTCGCCGTCGCGGTGGCGCTGATCATCGGGGTCAATTTCGCCAACGACTACTCCGACGGCATCCGTGGTACGGACGACAACCGGGCCGGGCCGCTGCGCCTGGTGGGCTCTCGGTTGGCCGCGCCGCGGTCGGTGCTCGCGGTGGCGCTGTCCAGCCTGGCCGTCGGCTCGGTCGCCGGACTGGCGCTCGCCTTGACCAGCGCGCCGTGGCTGATCGCGGTCGGCGCGCTGTGCATCGCCGGGGCATGGCTGTATACCGGTGGCTCGCGGCCTTATGGCTACGCGGGCCTCGGCGAGGTCGCGGTGTTCGTCTTCTTCGGCCTGGTTGCGGTGCTGGGCACCCAGTACACGCAGGCGCTGCGGGTCGACTGGGTCGGCGCGGTGCTCGCGGTGGCGACCGGATCGCTGTCATCGGCGGTCTTGGTGGCCAACAATTTGCGCGACATCCCGACCGACGCCGAGTCCGGCAAGATCACGCTGGCAGTTCGGTTGGGCGACAAAGGAACTCGTCGCTTCTATCAGGCGCTGCTGGCCGTCGCCGCGGTGTCGACGCTGGCTTTGGTTGCCGCGACGCCGTGGTGCGCGCTAGGCCTGGTTGCCGCGCCGCTGGCGGTGCGGGCGGCGAAACCGGTGCGGACCGGGCAACTCGGCCCGGCACTGATTCCGGTGCTGCGCGACACCGGGCTGACGATGCTGGTGTGGTCGATCGCGGTGGCCGCGGCGTTGGCGCTGACGGCCTAGGCGGCCTGCTCCAGCAGCTTGAGGACGGCGGCGCGCAGTTGCGCGGTGTAGACATGCTCGGTGATCAGCCCCACGGCCAACTTTTCGCCGCTGCCCAGGACGCCCAGCAGCAGATGCTCGCAACGGATCTCGGTGTCCTTGTGCGCCAACGCTTCACGTAGCGCCAGTTCCAGTACCTTCTTAGCCCCTTGACTGAGTGACCGGTGTCCGCGCGGGCGGCGTCTACGCCCCGACCGCGATAACGCGTTGTCGAATGCGTCGGCACCGAAGGTCCGCGACACGCTGTCCCGGACCGCCCGCAGGTCGATCCCGATGGTGCTCAGCGCATCGGCGTCTTCGTCGAAAGACATTTCACCGGTTGAGGTTTCGACCAGACGGGACCGGACGACATCGGCGGTCAGCCCGTAACCGTGGACGACGGCCGACAATTCCGCACCGGCCGCCTGCAGTACACCGAGAAGCAAGTGGTGCGAACCGGTTTCGCGGTCACGCAGTTCACGGGCTTCTTCGGAAGCCAGCATGACCGCGACCCGGGCGTTGCGCGCGAACCGCTCAAGAGGCCTCATCGGTCATCTCCTCCGGTTGTACTTCTGGTGCATCGCCTGGCGGCTCACGCCGAGCGCGTTGGCGATGGCCTGCCAACTCCAACCCTGCTTGCGGGCGTTGGCGACGTGGATGGCCTCCAGCTGCTCCTGCAACCGTTGCAGCGCGCGCACGGCACGCAGTCCCACCGCGGGGTCAGCACTGCCGGCGGCATCGGGGCCCAGCGCCAGGTCGGTCAATTCGCTCACGATCGTCAACATAACTTGACACCCCACACGCGTCAAGAAAGGTTGACAGCCTCAATCAGATGTCTCCGCCGGTGGCTCCTCGCCGCGAAGTCGGGCCTGCAACTGCTCGCGGTCCCGGCGGCGGCGGGCGTTGGCCACTTCAATCCCGGCGGTGGCTCGTCGCCGCAACGGCGCGAACAGCCACATGCCCAGCGGCATTGCGATGACCAACGCGAAGAGCATCGCGACGACGATCGGAAACTCGTGCACCCCGAGCGCTCGGCCGATGCCGTAGATCGCCGCGGTGATCGCCGCCACCAGCGCGAGCCGGGCCACGACGTAGAGCAACACGCTCGCGATGGCTCGGCCGGCTGAGCTCTCTCCAGTTGACACACTGCGAGCCTAGGTCGCCGCGTATATTCAGACTAAGGAGGTGTTGAGTGCTGTACCTGCTCCTGGTCTTCATTCTCGGATCGCTGGTCTACTTCGGGGTGCGCGTGGCGCGCGCCTACATCAACCGGCCCAAGAGCCGCGTCATCGGACCCGACGACGATCCGGATTTCTTGTGGCGTCTGAGCCACGGCGACAACAACCCGCGTTAATTAGATGAAGTGCTCGTTCGAGCGACGCTGATCGCTCGGAAAGCCTTCTGCGACAACGGCTGCCAGCTCGATCAGCGCTTCGCGGGTGTCTCGCCGCAGCAGGTCGAGGTCAATCTCGGCACCCTCTTCGAGATGCGGGTCGAACGGCACCAAACGCACTGCGCGGCAACGCCGGGAGAAGTGGTCGACTACTTTTTGCATGTCGACCTTGCCGGACCGCGGCCGCACCGCGTTGATCACCGCGATCGAATTGCTCACCAGGTTCTCATGACCGTGGGCATCGAGCCAGTCCAAAGTCGCTGAGGCACTGCGGGCGCCGTCGATCGAGCCCGAGCTGACCACGACCAGCGCGTCGGCCTTTTCCAGCACCGCCGTCATCGCGGAGTGCAAAAGCCCTGTCCCGCAGTCGGTCAGCACCAAACCGTAGAACCGCTCGAGGATGTCCAGCGTCTTCGTGTAATCCTCGGCGCTGAAAGCCTCCGACATCGCTGGATCACTATCGGACGCAAGCACTTCCATCCTGCTGCGCCCCTGCGAGGTATAGCCGCGGACATCGCTGTAACGCTCGATGCCGTCGGAGTCGCGCAGCAGATGCCGCACGGTGGCCGGGGTTTCCAGCGGAACCTTCTGGCTGAGCGTCCCGCGGTCGGGGTTGGCGTCCACCGCCACTACCCGGTCGCCACGAATCGACGCGTAGGTCGCGCCCAGCGTCGCGGTGATGGTGGTCTTGCCGACGCCGCCCTTGAGCGACAGCATCGCAATCCGGTAGCAGCCGCGCAGCGGCCGGTTCACCTGGACGGTCAGGTCGTTGTAGCGCATGGTGCGCGGGCTCTCGCCGACGTTGATCAGCTGCCCCGACAGTTTGTACAGCCAGCGGCGCCAGCCCTCCGTCGGCGCGGGTTTGACCTGACGCAGCAGTGTGCTGGTGGACAGCTCCGGGTACCGCGACGGCGGCAGGTTCGACTGCGCGGCACCCGCGTCGCCCGGCGAGGCGGGCGCTCCGCCGTAGTTGCCGTAGACGCGGCGCGGGGCGTCCGGGGCGTCGACCACGCGGGGCAGGCCCTGGTAGGGCGTCTCCGCCCAGGCGCGTGGCTCGACTCGGGTCTGTGGAAGTGGCGCGTTCTGGGTCGAGTTGTCACCGAAACGGCGCTCGGTGCGAAATCCGGCGAACGCCCGGGTCGCCGGCTCAGCGGCCGGTGGCGGTGGCGGCGGCGGCGCGTGCGGGGGAATCTGGGTCGTCGGATGGTCTCCGCGACGGCCCGCGTTAGGGTCCTGCGACGGATTGTCAGACACGTGAAAAATCCCCTCGTTGCAACACTCGGGTCGCTAGTTGACGAACAGTCTTATCGATCGAACATAGCTCAGCGGCCTTGGAAGACGCTGAGCTGCGCTTATCCGACTCCCGCGTAGGAGTGCAGGCCGACCGTAACCAGATTGACGAAGAACAGGTTGAACACCATGGCCACGAAGCCAACCACGTTGATCCAGGCCGATTTCCGGTCCCGCCACCCGGCAGTCGACCGCGCATGCAGGTATGCGGCGTAGACCACCCATGCGATGAACGCCACAGTTTCCTTGGGGTCCCAGCCCCAGTACCGGCCCCAGGCCTCCTCGGCCCAGATCGCGCCGAAGATCACCCCGAAACCGAAGACCGGGAACCCGAAGATCGTGGTCCGGTACGCGATCCGGTCGAGCGTCTGCGCGTCCGGCAAACGCTGCACGAGCTGGGCGAACCTGCCGTGCGCGGCCGGTTCACTCAGCCGGGATGTGCGCAGCAGGAACAGGATGCTGGCCACCCCGGCGACCATGAACACGCCGGAACCCAGGCTCACCACCGACACATGGATGGGCAGCCAGTACGACTGCAGCGCGGGCATCACCGGGGCGGCGTTGGTGTAGAGCCAGCGGCCGGACACCGTCAGCAGGATGAGCACCGGCAGCAGCAGAAAGACCCACAGCGGGCGGTATTGCGGGCGGCGCAGCACAATAGCGCCGGCGACCAGCCCGCAGAAGCAGGTCAGGTTGATGAACTCGTACATGTTGCCCCACGGCACCCGCTGCGTGGCCAGGCCGCGCAGCACAATGCACAGGAACAACAGGCCGATGCCGGCGTAGACCAGGAACAGCCCGGCCCGCCCGACGCGCTCGTCGATAGGCCGTCGCGGGGCCTCGGTCACCACGCCGGGAGTGGCGCTGTCCGCGCCGACCCCGACCAGTTCACGATCGGTTGTTCGGCTGCGGGTGTAGGCGAGTTCGACGGCCAGCAGCAGCAGGGCGACGACCATGATCACCACCGCGGAGGTGAACGCCCAGTCGGAGTTGCGCGCCAGTCCGAGGTGGATGTGCGTGGTGTTCACGGATTGTTCCTTCCGGTCGCGATCGGCTCGGCATGCGACACGCTCAGCCCGTCTTCAAGGCGCTGGACGAGCCGCTCGAATTCGTCGCCCCAACCGGCGTTGTCGGTCCGCGCCAATCCGCCTACCTGGACGTTCACCGTACCCGGCGAGGTGGTTTCCAGCCGCACCCAGATCCGTCGCCGCCGCACCAGCAAGGAGACGACGAGGCCCGCCATCATCGCCATCGCCGACACCAGCACCCAGATCTGCCCAGGATCGTGGGAGACCTGCAGGTTGACGAACGGAACCGCGCCGTCGAAGCGCACGACGGTACCCGCCGCGGGGCCGTCGTCGATCCGCACCTGCTGGCCCACCCGCAGGTTGACCCTCTTGGCGCGGGTGATGCGGTGCTGGTCGATCAGTCGCGGGTCGAGGGTGTAGAGCGACTGCGGACGGCCGCTGTCCAGTCCGGTGTCGCCGGTATAGATGTCGACGGCGACCGCCGGCGCGATCAGCGCGGGAAAGCTCGACGAGAGCAGCTTGCCTTCCAGTTGCTCGGTGGGCGCGAGCAAGCCGGTGATGGCGATCTGGTGCTTGCGTCGTTCGACGGGGTCGGGATACGTGCCCGCCGGCGGGTCGATGCGCGCGACGCCGGACGACAGCAGCGTGCGGGGGTTGTCCGGCCGCCACTGCACGGTCGAGGTGCGGGTCTGCCCGTCGGGGAAGACGACGCTGAAGGTCGGCGCGTAGCCGTGGCCCTGCAGGTACACCCGGTCGCCGCCGACCCGCAGCGGGTGGTTGACCTCGAGCCGGTAGGGACGCCAGCTGCCGCCGGCGAGGTCGTGGCCGGACTGGTAGTCGATGTCGGCGGCGAACGACGTGGCCTGACCCGACGGTAGGTACTTGGCCTTGAAGTCGTTGACGCGCAGGCAGATCGGATGCAGCGACGTGCCGTCGACGGTGTTGCCCGCCCGGAACGAGTCGAACGCCGCGGGCGATGCCGAGCAGAAGCCGGGTCCCCCGTCGGCGATGACGACGACGTTGCCCTCGTAGCCGAACAGCTTGCCGGCGGCCACCGCGACCAGTAGGCCCAGCAGTGAGAAGTGAAAGACCAGGTTGCCGAATTCGCGCAAATAGCCCTTCTCGGCGGAGATGTCGATGGTGTCGCCGCGGCGGACGGTGGTACGCCAGCCGCGGAGTCGCTCGGTCAGCGTGGCGCTGATCTCGTCGGCATCTCCGGAAATGGTGGCGACGGCGTGCTTGGGCAACCGAGTCAGGTTGCGCGGCGCCGGCACCGGAGTCGCGCGCATGCTGCGGGCGTGCTCGATCATCCGCGGCGTCAGGCAACCCAGCAGCGAGATGAACAGCAGCGTGTAGATCGCGGTGAACCAGAAGCTGCCAAACACGTTGAACGCCTGCAACTTATCCAGCACCGGGCCGATCTTCGGGTGCGCGACCAGGTACTCGTCGACCTTACTGGCGTTCAGGCTGCGTTGCGGCAGCAGCGCGCCGGGCATCGCGCCCAGCGCCAACAAAAAAAGCAGCACCAGAGCGGTGCCCATCGAGGTCAGCGCCCGCCAGGTATTGCGGGCGTAGGCGAATACGCGGCTCAAATCGGCAACCTCACATCCGAGACGAACCCGTCGCGCAGCCACGACACGAAGTCGTTCCACCCGCCGCTGACCAGAGCGATACCGACGGCGATCAGCAGCACGCCGCCGAAGATCTGCAGCGCCCGGGTGTGGCGGCGCAGCCAGCCCAGACCCGCGACGGCGGAGGCCGATCCAAAAGCCAACAGCACGAACGGAATCCCCAGCCCCAGACAGTAGGCGATCACCAGCACGATGCCGCGGGCCACGCTGGCGCCGTCGGTCGCCGAGGCGACGGTGACCACCCCGGCCAGCGTCGGACCCAGGCACGGCGTCCAGCCCAGCGCGAACACCGCGCCCAGTAGCGGCGCGCCGGCCAGCGTCGACAACTGCCGCGGCGCGAACCGGAACTGACGTTGCAGCACCGGCACATAGCCGACGAACACCAGCCCCATCACGATCGTGATCGCGCCGCCGACCCGTTGCAGCACAAGCTGATTGGCGATGAGCGACGTGGTCATGCCCAGTACCGCGACGGTGCCGAGCAGAAAGACGACGGTGAAACCCGCGACGAACAGCGCCGCCGACCCGGCGACACGCCAGCGCGCGTTCGGCGCGGCGTTGTCGGATTCGTCCACGCCGACCACCGCCGCCAGATAGGAGAGATAACCCGGCACCAGCGGCACCACGCACGGCGACGCGAACGAGACCAGACCGGCCAGCACGGACACCGCCAGTGCCAGCAAAAGCGGCCCGGCGGTGGCGGTTTCGGTGAAACTCATTTCTCGGCTGCGATCCGTTGGACGATCGGCTGCAGATCCTCGGCGAGCAGCTCGCGCAGGAAGACCGCGGCGACACGGTGCTGGCGGTCCAGCACCAGCGTCGAAGGAATCACCGAGGTGGGGAATTTGCCGCCGAAGGCAATCAAGGTGCGCATCGCAGGGTCGTAGATCGACGGGTAGGTCACCTTGCGGTCGGTGACGAAGTCCTGCGCGGCCGCGCGGTTGTTGTCGCGTACGTCGATGCCCAGCATCGCGACGCCCTCGGTGTGGGTGGCCTCGTAGACCTTCTGCAGCGCCGACGCCTCGGCCCGGCATGGCCCGCACCACTGACCCCACACGTTGATGACCACGACTTCGCCGACGAAGTCGTCGACCGTGACCGTGCGGGCCGGGTTCATCAGGTCGGGGCCGGAGATCAGCCCAGGCTTGCCTCGTCGGTCCGGCGGGTTGTAGGAGATGTCGGTTTTGCCTCCGGGAGAGACGAATTCGAAGGTTCCGCCCTGCGCGACAGCGTCGTCGCCGGTGGAGCAGCCGACCAGTAGGCCGACCGCCGCCAGGACGACGAACGCCAGCTTGGTCACCTGAGTGCCGGCTCCATGTACAGCACGTCGACCAGTCGATCCCCGTCGTAGACCAGCGAGGTCACCGAGCCCACCGCACACTCTCGGCGGCGCGGGTCGTGCCAGAGCCGCTTGCCGCTGACCGCCAGCCGACTGGTCCACACCGGAAGTTGGTGGCTCACGCATACGGCTTCATGGCCGGCAGCCCGGGCGCGGGCCTTGTCGATGGCGGTCGTCATGCGGGCGGCGATCTGCTTGTACGGCTCGCCCCACGACGGGGTGAACGGGTTGCGCAGTTGCCACCAGAACCGCGGGTCGCGCCAGGCACCGTCGCCGGGGCCGACCCGCCTGCCTTCGAAGAAGTTGGCCGACTCGATCAGATCGGGGTCGGTGTCGACCGTGAGGTTGTGCTTGACCGCGATCGGCGCGGCGGTCTCCTGCGCGCGCTGCAGCGGTGAGGCGATGACGGCGACGATGTCGCGGTCGGCCAGCGCGTCGGCGGCCGCCTGCGCCTGCCGATTTCCTTTGTCGGACAACCGGAATCCGGGGAGCCGCCCATAGAGGATGGCGTCGGGGTTATACACCTCGCCGTGGCGGATGAGGTGGACGCGGGTGTGTTCGGCCATCAGGGCGTGGTCTCCTTGGCTGCGGCTGCCGCGTCGGCGGCGGCGGGCAGGGCGTCGGCGATTCGGGCGAACGCGGCATCGTCGAGCGCCGCCGAGACGAACCAGGCTTCGAAGGCGCTGCAGGGTGGATACACCCCGCCGTCGAGCAGAGCATGGAAGAACGGGGCGAAGCGCCAGGTTTCACTGGCGCGCGCCGACGCGAAGTCGGTCACAGGCGCGTCGCCGAAGAAGACACTGAGCATGTTGCCGGCCCGCGGGATCTGATGCGGGACACCGGCTTCGGTCAAGGCCAGCGAGAGTAGACCGCTGAGCCGGTCGGCGTTGGTGTCGAGCGCGCTGTACACCGCGTTATCGGCGGCGCGCAGCGTGGCCAGCCCGGCGGCCACGGCCACCGGGTTCCCCGACAGGGTGCCGGCCTGATACACCGGGCCCAGCGGGGCCAACCGTTGCATCACCTCGGCACGACCGCCGAACGCCGCGGCCGGCAGGCCGCCGCTCATCACCTTGCCGAAGGTGAACAGGTCGGCATCGACGGGATCGACTCCGTACCAACCACTTCGGCTGATCCGGAAGCCGGTCATCACCTCATCGACGATGAGCAGGGCGCCGTGCTGTTCGGTGATCGCGCGCAGGCCGGCGTTGTAGCCCGCTGCTGGTGGGACGACGCCCATGTTGCCCGGGCTGGCCTCGGTGATGATGGCGGCGATCTGGTCGCCGAATTGCTCGAAGGTCTCCCGCACCGCGGCAATGTCGTTGTACGGCAGCACAATTGTGTCGGCAGCGGTCGCGCCGGTGACCCCTGGCGAGGACGGCAGACCCAGCGTCGCGACGCCGGATCCGGCGTCGGCCAACAGCGCATCGACGTGGCCGTGGTAGCAGCCGGAGAACTTGACGATCTTGGCGCGACCGGTGAATCCGCGGGCCAGCCGGACCGCGCTCATGGTGGCCTCGGTGCCGGAGTTGACCAGGCGGATCAGTTCGACCGGCGCCACCCGGTCGATGATCTCGGCGGCCAGCTCGCTCTCGGCGGGTGTCGGCGCCCCGAAGGACAGCCCGCTGCGCGCGGCGTTGATGACCGCATCCACCACCGACGGGTGCGCGTGACCGAGGATCATCGGCCCCCACGAACAGACCAGGTCGACGTAACGGTTGCCATCGGCATCGGTGAGCCAGTAGCCGCTGGCTTCGGTGATGAAGCGGGGGATGCCGCCGACCGCCTTGAACGCACGAACCGGCGAGTTCACCCCGCCCGGAATGACCGCGCTGGCAGCGTCGAAAAGCTTCGACGAGACCTCGGTGCGCGGCGACGATGCGGGCCGTGCAGCGGCCCGAGGAGGAGCCACGCGATCTTGTCCATGCACGCCCCCCAGTGTCCCAGCCCTAGAGAGCCTGTCGACTACAGGGTGTAGTTGTTCAGACGTTGACCTCAGCAGTCACAGCAGCCCCGCAGAGTTGGGGGTGACCCGTTTTCGAAAACGTGATCACCGGCGATATCAGCGGGCGGGTCTTCAACGGCCTGCGAACACTGCGGTCAGCCCCGCTGATAGGAATCGCGCGACAGGCTGAAGAAGAAACCGGTGCGGGAGGCGGTGCACGTCACCCCGGAAGGCTCGCTGCCGCAGGTGATGCCACCGAGGGACAGTTTTTGGCCATAGTCGAGCGTTGGCCAGGGACCGCTATCGAACTCAGGCCCGGGACAAGTCCAGTCGGCACCAGAGTCTGCGGCGAGCTGCAGGACATTGCCGCGCGGAAACCGTGCGTCCTGGCAGCCGGTTATTTCGGCGTGCGGCACGACATAGGTGTAGTCGCGGATTTCGCACACCACGTATATCCCGACATTCGAGCCCGTGCACCGTATGTTTCCCGACGGGGACGCGAACTGGATCGGATGGTTGTCGGCGAGGGCGGTTGCCGAAACGGCGATCGCTGCGGCCGTCGTCGCCGCGGCCATCAACGCAGATCTCGCGATCCGGGTATACATCAGGTGTTGTTGGTTCGCGAATCGCTTCATGGCTGGTTTTCCGTTCTGGGGTGCCGCGACGGCGCCGGCGGGTTGCCGGTACCCGCCGTTGAGCACAGATTGCGGCAGGTGCCTTGGCAATTCCTTAACGCATCCCGAGACGAAGCCGTACTCGCAGTAGCGGCGGTTACCAAACGCTCGATGGCGTCGTAACAACTTCATCTGCAGCCTATGCAGCACGGCGACCGCGTGTTCTCCTCGGCTGCCCGGCGCAGTAAACAGGCCGAGTTGGACGTCGGCTTGAATGCGCTTTTTCGTCGGGACCAGGCCAGGTAGCAGCCCATTGCGAAATTCGAGAATTTCGCACCCTCTCACTCGGGAGTGCCGCACGCGTTTGACGGCTAGGCGAAGAGCCCCTCGTGCCCGGTAAGGCAGGCCAGGCGCCGCTCCTCGCCGACGATCGCGGCGGCCTTGGCGTCGAAGGCCGCCTGCTCCAGTACGCGGCGGTAGAAGTCGGCGATGATCAGTCCGTCCATCCGGGTGCACCAGCGAACGACTTGCTCGTCGTCGCTCGCTTCGGCGCCCGCCCGCAGCAGCGCGTGCAGTCCTTCGAGCTCCGCCGCGTCGAGGGTTTTCAGTGGACAGGGCTCCGCATTATTGCTGTCGACGTTGACACCGGTCGTCACCGCAATGAGCCGGGCCAGCAGGGCGTCGGACACCGAGGCGGCCCACCGCGCCACACCTCGGTGCCGCGAGCGTGACAACTGCGCGACCACGCCCAACAGAGTGGAGGTTGCCTCTTCGGCTAGACCATCGACGGCGGGATAGGTCATTGTGATCCTCCTGTGCACACGTACACAGCGATTCGGAGCTGACGTCGGCCTGGACGGAATCTGATTACAGGAGATCTACGCGAAGCGAGGTGAGCTCAACGCTCTCCGCGCTCGCACGCGAGGCGACGCTCTTCGTCGACGATGACCGCGGCCTTTGAGTCGATCGCCGCTTGCGTGTACACCCGCAGAAACAGCTCCGCCACGATGAGTCCGTTGACTCGCGACTCGGCGACGACCGAATGCCGCAGTTCGTTGAGTTCCCCGACGCTCAGGCGGGACAGCTGGCCGGTATGAACCGAGCCTGCCAAGTCCGCCACGGTGCCACCGAACGAGTTCGCCGCGACCTCGCACGGCCCTACTTCGACGCGAAGATCAGTCATCGTTGCCCCCCGACACTTTCCAGACGCCGACTTGTGGCGCGTGTCACAGGTATTGGCCGCGGGCGCACCTGAATAAACCTAAAGTCTTAAAAGAATTTAGCCAATTGCGTCTCATCAGTCGCACAGGTCTCTTGCGACTCAAGAAGATCGTCTTTGTGGTCTTGAGGCGACCCTCGGGATCAGGGTTGGATAGCGGTATGCAACTACCGCAGCGACTCGCCCGGTTCAACCGGTACGTGACCAATCCGATTCAGCGAATGTGGGCCGGCTGGGCCCCGTCGTTCGGCATTCTCGAGCATGTCGGCCGCAAATCCGGCAAGCCCTACCGCACCCCATTGACGGTGTTCAACGCCGAGGTCGACGGCAAACCCGGGGTGGCGATCCTGCTGACCTACGGCCCGGACCGCGACTGGCTGAAAAACCTCAACGCGGCCGGCAGTGGGCGCATGCAACGCCACGGCAAGACGTTCGGCGTCGCGAACCCGCGGACCCTCAGTAAGGAGCAGGCGGCCACTCACGTCGGCGGCGGAGCACACCGGGTCTTCGCGCGGCTGCCGTTCGAGCAGGCCGTGCTGCTGACAAAGACCAACTAATCAGCCTGGGCCGCAAAACGTCTGGTTGCGAAGTACAGGCCGGCCGTGACCGCCCAGGACAGCAGGCTGAGCCAGAACTGCACGCGCGCCGTGCTGTCGAAAGCCATCTGCACCAGCACTGCGGCGATCCCGGCGACCGTCAGGATCGACAGCACCGGGAAGAACCACATCTTGACCCGCAGCTTCTCGGGCGGCGTCTTGCGTCGTAACACGATCTGCGACAAGGCAATCAGCAGGTAGACCAGCAACACGATGGCGCCCGACGAGTTGAGCAGAAACTGGAACACGGTGTTGGGTGCAACGCCGGCCATCACCACGCAGAGGAACCCGACCAGCGACGAGGCGACGATCGCGAAGTAGGGCACCCCACGGGTGCTGACTTTCAGCATTCGGGCCGGCGCCTCGTGCTGGCCCGCGAGCACGAACAGCACCCGCGACGCGCTGTAAAGGCCAGAGTTCAGGCAGGACAGCACCGCGGTCAGCACGACCGCGTTCATCACGTGGTCGGCACCGGGAATGCCCATCTGCTTCAGCGCGCCGACGAACGGTGACGAGCCGGATTGCGCTGTATTCCAGGGCATTACGACCGTCAGTAGAAAGACCGAGCCGACGAAGAAGATCGCGATGCGGGCGGCCACTGCATTGGTGGCGCGCCGGACGGCCTTCTCCGGGTCCGAGGTCTCCGCGGCGGCGATGGTCGCGATCTCGGCGCCGACCATCGAGAAGATCACCGTCACGATCGCGCCGAAGGCGCCGTGCAGTCCATTTGGGAGAAACCCGCCGTGCGCGTACATGTTGGAGAAGTCGGTGTGCCGGTGCGGCCAGAGCCCGAAGGCGTACATCGACCCGAGCAGCAGGAAGATCAGGATGCTCGCGACTTTGATTCCCGCGAACCAGAATTCGAACTCGCCGTAGGACGACACCGAGAACAGATTCGTCGCCGTCATCAATACCATCAAGGTAAGCGACAGCACCCACAGCGGCGCGTGGAACCAGTAGGTGATGACTTTCGCCCCGGCGACCGCCTCGAAGCCGACGACGATCACCCAGTAGTACCAATAGAGCCAGCCCACCGAGAACCCGGCCCAGCCGCCGAGCGCCTCGCGGGCGTACTCCGCGAACGATCCGGTCGTCGGGTTCGCGGTGGCCATCTCCCCGAGCATCCGCATCACCAGGATGATCAGCACGCCGCAGAGCGCATAGGTGAGGAACGCCGCGGGTCCGGCCTTGCCGATGACGATGCCCGACCCGACGAAGAAGCCGGCGCCGATGATGCCGCCGATCGCGATCATCATCAGCTGACGCTGCGAGAGCCCTTGGCTGAGTTGCGGTGTGGCGCTCTCCGGCATGACCGGACGCTAACACCTAGACGGGGACGGCGCGTAGCGCTCCGGGCAGGCTGGGCAGGAAGTGTGCGGTGGCGAAGGCACGGATGTCGTCTTCGTCGGCGGCGGCCTGGCGGGCCGGCAGCAACAGCAGCATCGCCGCGTAGCGCAGGATGGTGTCGGCCAGGTCGTCGACGGCATCGACGCCGATGCGCTCGGCGAAGCCGTCGGGGAAGATCACCCGCAGTGCGGCCGCCATCCGCTCGACGGCCCCGTCCCAGTGCTGGTGGGCCAACTCGATCATCAGGCCGGGCTCGTCGGCCAGCATCCGGGTCAGCACCCGGTGTTCGCGGAACCGCATCATCGACAGCGTGAACGCCTCGACGTAGTAATTCGATTGCGGTCGGCGGCTTTTCAGCTCTTCGGCGATGTTGTCGAACAGGACGGCATTCTCGCGATCGATGACGGCGGCCACCAGCTCGTCGCGGTTGGCGAAGCGGCGGTAGATGGTGGTACGACTGATGCCGGCGCGGCGGGCCACGTCGTCGAGTGCGACGCGGCGGAAGCCGTGCTGCTGGAACTCGACGACGGCGGCGTCGAGGATCGCATTGGTGGCCGCCTCAGCCCCGGGCATAACCGCCACGCGCAAAACCGTTGTAGCGCAGGATCATCGGCAGATGATCCCACAGCCAATTCACCGGCCTCGACCGCCACACCGCGGCGAACCGCTGGTACCGGCGTTCCTGCCGGTCGCTCCACGGCAGGCCGAGCAACTCGCGGCCGCGCGGCGGCATCCCACCGGTGGTGAGGAACGCCGCGAGCGGATTGAACACCGGCGCCAGGAGTCGCCACGCCAGCGGCGACACGCCCTTGGGCCGCGGGAAGCCTTTGGTCACATATCCCACACCGTATTTCGCGGTCGGGTGGTCGACCACGACGTCGTTCATCATGCGGTTCCAGTACTTCTCGAACTCCTGGTAGTTCGCGGGCATCGGCCGCTCGCTGACGCCGTAGCGGCGGTACCACGTTTTGGACTCGAGGTAGATCTGCTCCTTTTCCGCCTCGGTCAACCGCTTGACGAAGGTGTCGGCGAAGTAGAGCACCTGCTCGACGAAGGTGGCGTGCGCCCAGAAGTAAGTATCGGGGTCGAGGGCGTGATACCGTTCACCACTTGGCATTTCGCCCTTGATCTGGTGGTGGAAGTCGCGGACCTGCTGGCCGGTGTTGTCATCGTCGGAGCCGTAGACGGTCCTGAAGATCGGCGGCAGCGAGCGCTTGATGCGCGCCGAGGTGTCGCTGAAGAACACCGAGTGGTCG
Source organism: uncultured Actinomycetota bacterium (assembly GCA_963822655.1). Taxonomy (GTDB): domain Bacteria; phylum Actinomycetota; class Actinomycetes; order Mycobacteriales; family Mycobacteriaceae; genus Mycobacterium. Next base: position 236,223 of record CAWGIJ010000001.1, on the reverse strand, counting down.
AGCACGCCCTGTCCGAGTTCGGCCAGCATGTTCTGCAGCACTGCGGGCCGAGGGCCAATCAGGAACATCCGGTTGTCGCCAAAGTAGCGCCACACCAGCGACTCCGGACCCAGCGGCAGTGCGTCCGTCACCGGCTCGGAGTTGATCAACTCGGTCATAAGAAACAGTGTTACATATTTCGCACTTTGTACCAAGTGCGGGTTCGAGGCTTGTCTGTCAGTGGCCCCGAACAGCGACAACCGCCTTATTCAGCAGGTCCCCGAGCCGGGCCGGATCGGCCTTGCCTCCGACGGCGATCTCGACCCTGCCGCTGAGCTCAGCGCGAAAGGTCGTTTCGTCGACGGTCCTCGGACCCTCAGGGGTCTTAATCTCCATGTGTGTCTTGGTGCCGGTGGTCTTGATTCCTGCGATAGGTGGAGCGGGGATGCGTTCGGCGGTTCCCTTCACCTCGTCAGGGACGTTGAAGGTGACGCGATTACAGCCGGCAACCTCCGGGGGATCCACGACGGCTGCCGGCGACTCCACCGCCAGGATCACGACCTGCTCGGGTTGGCGGACGGAGATGCCCTGAATTTGGCTGCCTTCGCCGAGATGTGTTGACTTCGACAGCAGCGTTCCGCACTGCGGCGGGTCGTACTGGAATTCTTTACGCATGCCGGCCAGGGTGTTGGCCTCTTCTTGATTCAGCTTGGTGTGCGGAATCGGGGTGACGTCGGCGTCCGGCGGGAATTGATTTGCCAGCTGGTCGATTCGGGAGATGTCGAAACCGCCGGGCGCTTCCGAAGTTGTCGACGTGGACGACGATGAGTTCTGCGACGCGGACTTGTCGCCGGAACTGCATCCAGCCAATCCGGAACCGACGGCGGCGGCGATGAGGGATGCGATGCCTATTCGACGTGCGCCAGCGACAAGAAGCATTATCTGACCCTAGCAACCGGGCGTTGTTGCCGGAATGTTGTCAGACCGTTGCCGCCGAGCACCCGTTGCCTTGGCACGATTCGCTGGTGGATTCCATGAGCCGCCGTGCTGCACTGCGCCTGGGGGCTCGTGCCCTCGTGGGCGCAGCGGCAGTCTGGACGCTCGGCGGTGTGGTGGATCCGACCCAGGTGCCGGCCGACCCCGGCCCGGTTCAGCCCGCCGCGCCGCCCGGTCCACCCGCACCGCCCGTCGCAGCGCCGCCGCCGTTCCCGACCAAAGTGTCCGGGTCGTTCGTGTCGGCAGCCCGCGGCGGCGTGGTGACGAACTACATCATCGCCCGGCCGCCCGGCATCACCGGGCCGCTGCGCCCGGTGATTGCGCTACACGGTGTGCGCGGTAATGCCAAGCAAGTGATGAGCTTTGGCGTCGAGGAGACGCTCGCCGAGTTGGTCAGGGCGGGCCGGCCACCGTTCGCGGTGGTCGCCGTCGACGGCGGCGACACCTATTGGCATCGCCGCGCCGGAGGCGAGGACGCCGGCTCCATGGTGCTCAACGAGCTGATCCCCATGCTGTCGACGATGAGCCTGGACATCACCCGTGTCGGATTCATCGGCTGGTCGATGGGCGGCTACGGGGCGCTGCTGCTGGGCTCGCGACTCGGCCCGGCCCGCACCGCAGGGATCTGCGCCGTCAGCCCGGCGCTGTACCAGTCCTACACCGCCAGCACGCTCGGGGCGTTTGACAGCTACGACGACTGGACGCGCAACACCGTGTTCGGATCGCCTGCGCTGGCGACGATTCCGCTGCGGATCGACTGCGGAAACGACGACCGGTTCGCGCCGGCCGCCCACCAGTTCATCGGTCAGCTCCACACGCCGCCCGCGGGCGGGTTCGCGCCCGGCGGACACGACGAGGTGTACTGGCGTCAGCAGCTGTCCGGCGAGCTCGCCTGGCTGGCATCCTGACGTGGTTGAGCTCCAAACTGCCTGAGCCGCAAGCTGTTTGTCACAACTAGCAGCGACGAGCAGGCCATCGCCGCGCCCGAGATCATCGGCTGCAGCCACCCCAGTGCCGCCAGCGGAATTGCCGCAGCGTTGTAGGCGAACGCCCAGAACAGATTCATCCGGATCGTCCGCAGCGTGCGCGCCGACAGCCGTAACGCGGTCGGCACGGTATGCACGTCGGCACGCATCAGTGTCAGGTCGCCGGCGTCGATCGCGGCGTCCGCGCCGCTGCCCATTGCCATCCCTATATCGGAAACGGCCAATGCCACCGAATCGTTGATACCGTCGCCGACCATGGCGACCGTCCGGCCCTGAGCCTGCAAAACCTTGATGGCGTCGGCCTTTTCGGTCGGCAGCACCCCGGCGATGACATCGTCGGGCGCGATGCCCACCGCGCTGGCGACGTGTCGCGCCACCGCGACGCTGTCTCCGGTGAGCAGCATCGGTGTGATGCCCATCGACTTCAGTTCGGAGATCGCCGCGGCACTGTCGGGCTTGACCTGGTCGGCCAGGGTGATGACGCCGCGCACCTGACCGCCCCACGACACCTGTACCGCGGTCTCGCGCGCGGGCGCCAGCAGGTCGACCCCGGCCAGTGATCCGACGCGCGACACCGTCACCTCGACGCCGCCGACCACGCCGGCGACCCCGGTGCCAGGGTTGTTCACGAATTCATCAGGGCCGCTGCCGATGTGGATCCCGTGGTCGCGGGCGGCGGCGACGATGGCGGCGGCCAGTGGATGCTCGGAGGCCGACTCGACCACGGCGGCCTTGGCCAGCACATCGTCGGCGTGTTCACCAGGGCGGGCCTCGATGTCGAGCACGGCCATCGCGCCGGTGGTCAGGGTGCCGGTCTTGTCGAAGACGACGGTGTCGACACCCTCGATGGTCTCGAGCAGCTTCGGGTCTTTGATCAGGATGCCCAACTGCGCGCCGCGGCCGGTGCCGACCAGGATCGCGGTCGGGGTGGCCAGCCCGAGCGCGCACGGGCAGGCGACGATCAGCACCGCGACAGCCGCGGTGAACGCCGAGGCCGCCGGCTGCCCGGTCAGCAGCCAGCCGACCATCGTCGCGGTCGCGATCAGCAGTACGGCGGGCACGAAGATCGCCGCGACCCGGTCGGCAGTCCGCTGGACCGGGGCCTTGCTGCTCTGGGCGTCGCTGACCAGCTTGGCCATCCGGGCCAGCTGGGTGTCGGCGCCGACGCGGTTCGCGCGCACCAGCAGTCGGCCGTAGGTGTTGAGCGATCCGCCGACCACGGTGTCGCCGGTCGTCACGTCGACAGGCACTGGCTCACCGGTCATCGCGGAGGTGTCCAAAGCCGTTGCGCCGTCGACGATTACGCCGTCGCTGGCGACACGCTCCCCTGGCCGTACCACGACTACGTCGCCGACCTGAAGCTGCGACACCGCAACGCGCACCTCGTCGTTGTCGCGCAGCACCACGGCGTCCTTGGCGCCCAGGCTCAGCAGCGAGCGCAACGCCGTCCCGGACGCCCGCTTGGCCCGCGCCTCGGCGTACCGGCCGGCCAGTTGGAACACCGTGACCGCGGCGGCGACTTCGAAGTACACCGGGCCCACACCGCGCACCACCGCGACCGTCGACCAGAGATAGGCGGCGAGCGTGCCGAGCGACACCAGCGTGTCCATCGTCGAGGTGCGGTGCCGAAGGCCGCGCAGCGCGGCGCGGTGGAACGGGTAGCCGCCCCACGCCACCACCGGGGTCGTCAGTGCCAGGGCCAGCCACTGCCAGCCGTCGAACTGCCATCCCATCACCATCGACACAGCGACCACCGGGATCGCCAGCATTGTCGATCCGACCAGCCGCGAGCGCAGCTCGTCCTGCGGCACGTCGTCGGATTGACCGAACGGGTCAGCGACCACCGAGGCCTGGTAGCCCGTCGACTCCACCGCGCGGATCAGATCGCCGGCCGACACCGCGGACTCGTGCTCGACGTGGGCCCGCTCGAGCGCGAAGTTCACCGCGGCGCGCACGCCGTCGAGGCGATTCAGCGCGCCTTCGACGCGGGCAGCGCATGACCCGCAGGTCATACCGCGCAGTTCGAGATCGGTGGTGATCATGCCGTCGGGGGGCGGCCGGCCCGCCGCAACCGGGCGATGCCGATCACTGCCAACATGCCGGCGACCGTCGCTAACAGCAGAGTAATCAGCAGCATCGAGGGGTCATAGACGACCGACATGGTCGCCGGCTTGTCCTTGACGACGGGCGCGACGGCGACGGTGGAGCGCACTGCCGACCAGGCGGCCCAGCAGCCCACAGCCGCGGTGCAGGCCAGCAGCAGTTCGACGACAGCGCGAAATCGGCTCACCAGCGCGAACTTTCGTCATCGTCGTCGGGTGCCTTGTTGGGTCCGACGCGCTCCTCGACCAGCGGGGTCAGCAGGTTGCGCAGATGACGATGCTTGCGCGCCCACGCCTGCGCGGTGCGCCCACCGGTGAGTCTCACTCCGATGCCGGTTCGGCCCTTCGGCACGCCGACCAGTTCGCCGAGCGCGCGGGCGGACTGCCAGCGCTCGAGGTCTTTCTTCCCGGACAGCGGATTGTCGGGTTCGGGGTAGACCTTGACGATCTCGGATACCTTGATCGTCTCGGTGCCCTGGCGCAGGGTCTGCGGGGTCAGCACGACAGAGGTGTGGATGCGCGCCGCTTTGATTTGCAGTGCAATGAAACCCGTGATCACCACAAGGAAGAACGCCGGGACGGAGATCTGCCAGCCGTTGCCGTTGGATTTCTCGATCCACAGCATGATCCCGGCGGACGATCGGGCCGGCGAGCAACCAGTACCAGGTGGCGCCGACCTCGCGAAAGATCGGTGCCGCTTCGGTGTCCGTACCGGCAGTCACGTCGTCCATCATCCCTGCTGGACGAGCGGTCGAACTATCTGGGTCATTGTCGCCGTTCACCTGGTGAAGTAGTCGTGCGAGTCGCTGCGGTGCAGCAGGAACATTCCCCCGGCGATCAGCACCGATCCGGTGATTCCGGCGGCGCCGCAGGCAACGGCCCACATCGGCGGCCAGGTGACGGTGAATAGCCGGATGCCGACGTAGACGACGGTGGCGATCGCACCGCCCGTCAAAGTTGTTCGGGCCCATCGGTATCCGGCCCGCATCAGGATCAGGAACGTCACCACGATCGCGCACAGCACACCGGTGAACAGCCCTGACGCGATCAGCAGCGGTGTCGCGCCGTGACCGTTCGACGAGCCGAACACGTCGGCGACGTAGCCGACCACCATCAGCGGCAGCGCCACCAGCCACAGCCAGAAGCCGGTGTCGACGTCGACCGGCCTGGTCCGGCGGCTCGGCCGATTCTGCGGCCACTGCCGACCGGGACCCGTCACGACAACCAGGTGGCCGCCGCGGCGGCCCAGTAGGTCAGCACGATGTCGGCGCCGGCGCGCCGAATGCTGGTCAACGACTCGAGTGCGGCGGCTCGCTCGTCGATCCAGCCGTTGGCGGCGGCCGCGGACGATCATCGCGTACTCCCCCGACACCTGGTAGGCGGCGACGGGCACCGGCGAGATTTCCGCGGCGGCCCTGACCAGGTCGAGGTAGCTCATCGCCGGCTTCACCATCACGATGTCGGCACCCTCGTCGAGGTCGAGCTGCACTTCACGCAGCGCCTCGCGGGCGTTGCCCGGCTCCTGCTGGTAGGTGCGCCGGTCGCCGATCAGGCTGGAGCTCACCGCTTCCCGGAACGGGCCGTAGAACGCCGACGCGAACTTGGCCGCGTAGGCCAGGATGATCACGTCGGTGTGGCCGGCGGCGTCCAGGCCGTCGCGGATGGCCGCCACCTGGCCGTCCATCATGCCGCTCGGGCCGACCACGTGGGCGCCCGAATCTGCTTGCGCGACAGCCAGTTCCACGTACCGCTTCAAGGTCGTGTCGTTGTCGACCCGGCCGCGCTCGTCGAGCACGCCGCAGTGGCCGTGGTCGGTGAATTCGTCCAGGCAGGTGTCGGCCATCAGCACGGTCGAGTCGCCGAGGTCCTTGGTCAGGTCGCGCAGCGCGACGTTGAGGATGCCGTCGGGATCCGAGCCCGCCGACCCAGCGGCGTCCTTGTCCTCGGCGCGCGGCACGCCGAACAGCATCAGCCCGCCCACGCCGGCGGTCACCGCGTCGGCCGCGGCCGAACGCAACGAGTCGCGGGTGTGTTGCACGACGCCCGGCATGGAGGCGATCGGCGCCGGCTCGTCGATGCCGTCGGCGACGAACATCGGCAGCACCAAATGCCTTGGCTCCAGCGATGTTTGCGCGACCAACCGGCGCAGCGCCGGAGTCGACCGGAGTCGACGCGGACGCTGCCGGGGTAGTCGCATCGTGGCGACCCGCTGCGCCCGGCTTCGCCGCGCTTGCGATCGCCACAGCCGTGACGCGCCTGCGGCTCTTCTTACGCGGCGGCGGCAGCGCACCCTCGGCACGCAGCCGGGCGGCGTGCTCGGCCAGCGCCTCGATCAGCGGACCGACCGCGGCGGTTTCGGGTTGCACGTCGACGCGCAGACCGAATTCGGCTGCGGTCTCAGCGGTTTTCGGGCCGATGCACGCGACGATGGTGCGCGCGTGCGGCTTGCCGGCGATACCGACCAGGTTGCGCACCGTCGAGCTCGAGGTGAAGCACACCGCGTCGAAACCACCGGTCTTGATCATCTCGCGGGTGGCCGCCGGCGGCGGGGCAGCCCGCACGGTCCGGTAGGCGGTGACGTCCTCGATCTCCCAGCCGCGTTCGCGCAGACCCTCGGCCAGCGTCTCGGTGGCGATGTCGGCGCGCGGCAGCAGCACCCGGTTCACCGGGTCGAAAATGCTGTCGTAGTCCGGGAATTCGTCCAGCAGACCCAGCGACGACTGCTCGCCGGAGGGCACCAGCTCGGGGCTGATCCCGAAGGCGCGGACCCGGTCGGCGGTCGATTCGCCGACGCAGGCGATCTTCACGCCGGAGAACGCGCGGGCGTCGAGACCGAACTCGCCGAACTTCTCCCACACCGCACGCACCGCGTTGGTGGAGGTGAACACGACCCACTGGTAGCGGCCGTCGACCAGACCCTTGACCGCGCGCTCCATCTGCGCGGGGCTGCGCGGCGGCTCGACGGCGATGGTCGGCACCTCGATCGGCAGTGCGCCGTGCGCGGTCAGCCGGTCGCTCATCTCACCGGCCTGGTCCTTGGTGCGCGGCACCAGCACGGTCCAGCCGTACAGGGCGCGGCTCTCCCACCAGTTCAGCTTGGCCCGGTTGGCGACCGTCTTGCCGATGGTGACGACCACCGGTGACGGCGCCGCGCCGTCCGCGGCCGAACAGCAGCGTCGAATCGGTCAGCCCGCCCAGCGTCGACTCCACCGAACGCTGCTGGCACGTGGTGCCCGACGAGGTCACCACGCAGGGGGTGGTGTCGGACAGGCCGTACTCGATCAGCGTGCGGGCCGATTCGGCCACATGCGAGGAGGTGGCCTGCAGGATCAGCGGGCCCGGTCCGGCGGCCAGGGCGCCCCAGTCGACATCGCCGCGCACGTCGGCAACGGTGTGCGACGAACCAAGCGGCAGACCGGCGTACGTCGGCACGGCGTCGCTGGCGGCCAGGCCCGGCACGATCTCGAAGTGCAGGTGGCTGCGCGCGACGGAGTTCACCTCGGTGATCACCGAGTCCACCGACAGCGGGTCGCCGGCGACCAGGCGCACGACGTCGGCGCCGGTGCGGGCCTCGGCGACCAGCGTCTTGGCCACCTCGGCGGGGTCGCCCAGGGCGGGCCGGATGTCGGGTCCCACCGACACCACGGCGGCGGGTTGGTCGGTGGTGTTGTCGGCACCCTCGGTTCCGTTGTCCGACGGCGCAGCCGGTTCGGCCTGCGCGGGCCCGGAGACAGGCGGTAGATCCTTGCCGATCAACGCCAGCACTGCCTCGGGCACGTCGGGATCAATGAACACCAGGGGGGCATTGGCCAGCACCGCTGCGGCCCGCGTCGTCAGTAGCGCCGGGTCGCCTGGACCCGCCCCCACGAACATGATGCGGCCGGGCCTCGGCTTACGCCCTCGCGTAGTCATCGTCGCTCCTACCTCGTTTTCGCCCACGGCCTCATTGCCGTGCGCTCGACATGACTTCCCGTGCCCCCAAGTCGAACAGCTCGGCGGCCACCGAGAGCCCGAGCTCTCGTGCCCGATCCGGACTGCCGATCCCGGACGCGCGGATCACGTCGGATCCGTCCAGCGCCGCCACACAGCTGCGCAGCGACAGCTCCTCGAAGATGTGGCCGTCCTCGTCGATGGACTCGACCACTTCCGCGATCGCCCCCACCGGCGCGGAACAACCCGCCTCCAGTTCGGCGAGCAGGGCACGCTCGGCGGTGACCGCGGCGCGGGTGTCGCCGTCGTCCAGCAGCTCTGCCAGCAGTGTCGCGAGCCGGGAATCCCCGGAGCGGCACTCGATGGCGAGGGCCCCTTGAGCCGGCGCCGGCAACATCTGTACCGGCTCCAGCGTCTCGGTAACGGCGTCGAGACGTCCCAGCCGGGTCAGACCCGCCCGGGCAACCACGATCGCGTCCAAATCACCACTGCTTACCCTGTTCAACCTGGTGTCTAGGTTGCCTCGTAGGGGGCGAATTTCCAAACCGAGACCCAGTGCTCTAAGCTGCGCGGCCCTGCGCGGCGACGATGTGCCCACGATCGCGCCGTTCGGCAGCTCTCCCAGCACCAACCCGTCGCGGGCCACCAGCGCATCGCGCGCGTCTTCGCGCGTCGGGATGGCGGCGATCACGAACCTCGGGTCGTCGGCGGTTGGCAGGTCCTTGTAGGAATGGACTGCCATATCGACCTCGCCGGCGTCGATCGCTTCCCGCAGCGCAGCGGTGAACACTCCGACGCCGATATCAGCGATCGGTTCTTGCGACTGGTCGCCAGCGGTCTTGATGATCACCAACTCGGCCTGGTGGCCCTTGGCCTGCAAGGCGTCGCGGATCGCGCCGGCCTGGGTGGTAGCCAGCAGGCTGCCACGGGTGCCTATCCGGATCACGTCGGGCAAGCGGTTACTCAGCAGAATCTGTTGGTAAAGCGGGCAATTCGCCCGCGTTAGCGACAGCGTCGACGGCGGTCTGGTCGAGCTCGAACAGTTCTCGCAGCGCTTCGGCGTAGCTGTCGCCGCCGGGCGCGCTGGCCAGTTGCTTGATCCGCACGGTGGGTGCGTGCAGCAGCTTGTCGACGACGCGGCGCACGGTCCGGGCGACCTCGTCTTTGTGGGCGGCCTCGAGGCCCGGGAGTCGGTTCTCCAGGCGCAGGAGTTCGGCCTCGACGACGTCGGCCGCGCGCTGGCGCAGCGCGGTGACGGTCGGGGTGACCTCGGCCATCCGCTGTCCGGCCAGGTAGGTGGCCACTTCCGCAGCGACCATGTGGCGGGCCGCCTCGGCGTCTTCTGCCGCGGCTCTTGCAGTGGGCTCGCGCTGAATGCGGTCCATATCGACGACGTAGACGCCGGGCAGGCCGGCGACCGCCGGGTCGACGTCGCGGGGCATGCCGAGGTCGCAGATCACCAGCGGCTGGTCGTCGCGGCTGCTGGCCGTCAAGGCGTTGTGCACGTCGGCCAGCGAGATGACCGGGCGCACGGCGCCGGTGCAGCTGACCACGACATGGGCGTCGGCCAGCACGGTGGACAGCTTCTCCAGGCTCAAAGCCTCAGCGGGAGTGCCGGCTTCGCGGATCTTGCGGGCCAGTCGCTGCGCGCGGGGCAGCGACCGGTTGACGACGTAGACGTGGCCGATGCCGGCGCGGGTCAGGTGGGCCACGCTGACGCGCGCCCATGGCTCCGGCGCCGACGACGACGGCCGTCTTGCCTTGCAGGCCTTGGAGTTTCGTCGTCGGCCATGCCGAGCGCGACGGAGACCACCGACGCGCCCGCCGCGTCGATGCCGGTTTCGGAGTGCACGCGCTTGCCGACCGCGAGCGCGCGCTGGGCCAGCTCGTGCAGCGTCCGGCCGACGGTGCGGTTGGCCTCGGCGGCGGCGTAGGCGCGGCGGACCTGGCCGAGCACCTGCTGCTCGCCGACGACGGCGGAGTCCAGGCCGCTGGCCACGGCGAACAGGTGCTCGACGGCGGCCTCGCTGTAGCGGACGTAGGCGTACTTGGTGAGGTCGGGCACCGACATGCCGGAGTGCTCGGCGAGCACCTGGCCGATGGCCGACAGGCCGCCGTGGAAGGCGTCGACGACGGCGTAGACCTCGACACGGTTGCAGGTGGAGAGCACCATCGCCTCGGTCACCAGCGGTGACTGCATGATCCGGTCGACGATCTTGATCTTGCTCGGACTCGTCGGTGCTCAGTTGCTCCAGGACGGAGACCGGCGCGCTGCGGTGCGACACACCGAAGAGCAGAACGCTCACGGCTGAATCACCTGGCCTGCTCCCTTGCTAACACCGGTGAATTGACTGGTGTCCACCGTAGACGGTCAATTGATAGGCCACCAAATTTACGGCGAAGTCACCCGCTGGCCAGATCCTTGCGGAGCCGGGGTTCGTCGAGCTCCCAGTAGCTGTGCTCGCGGCCATCGAGTAGGACGACGGGTAGACGGTCGCCGAATTCGGCCCGCAGCGACGGGTCGCCTTCTTGCGCCTTGGCGTCGACGTCGGTTTTTGTCAGCCCGAAGTCGAGTTCTTTGGCCAGTTCGATCAGCTGCGCGTGGACGCCGTCGCAGATCGTGCAGCCGGCACGGGTGAGCAGCTGGACCTGGTGACGTGGCATGGAATCAGTGTGGCAGTTCGCATTACTTGCACGGGTTGCGGCGTAGTCGCGGATTGCGATGGTGAATACCTGATCCTGTGATCGGCGATACGATTTGAGGCATGGCTGAGACTCCACCCGGTGGGCCTTCGTATGGACAGGGCACGAGTGGGTTTCCGGGTGCGCCCGGACAGTTTTCCGGCGCACCCAGTGGGCCGCCGTCGTGGCCGACCTCGCCGCCTCGCGGCGCAATCCCGCGACGCTGACTTTTGTCAGCGCTCGGGATTTCGGTTGTCGCAACCGTTTTGGCGGTTGTTGGGTGGTTTCGACCGACCCAACCGCGCCACTCCGCCGCCGGATCCGGCGGCCCGACATACACCGAGCAGCAGATTTCGGACGCAAAGACACGATGTTTGCGATGCGTATGACACTAGTCATAAAGGGCCGTATCAGCCAGCACTAACAAGCAGAGCACTGGAGGAGATGCATTCGCCGCAAATGACCGCGATAGCGGCTAACGCGCCGACTGGCACTTTATGGAGGCGGCTGATATCTCCGCAGTCGACTGATCCGGCGACTCGCCGGAACTCTCGGCGCGTCAGCATCTGTCGAACGTTCTTTTCGATCTTGGGCGAGACAATATTATAGCTCGCGCGTAGTGGACCCGGTGAACAGCCAGAGTCCGTTCAAGCGCCACTACGGGACGCAGTTCCTGGGGCGATTGCGAAGATAGACGAGCAATGTAAATGACTAGTGGTGGCGGTGTCGGTTGGCGTCAGATACGTGGGTCAATGGTTGACCCCGGAATCCGATCTTGCTCTCGTAAATTCGGCGGCGACTAAACGGCAAGCAACCGCAACCGCCTGGCATCACTTTTCGGAGCAGCTAACTCAGCAACTATCAGGACCATTAAGTCCTGAATTCAAAAGGGTATGGCTGCCGATAACATCCGCGAAATCTTCCAATGGGGCGCCAATCAAGCGGGGATGTCGGGGATACAACGGTGTAATCAGCAAGGCGAATGGATCCGCCCACGAAGCGGTTACGAGTCTGAACTCTCGTCTTAACGAAATTGCCAGCGATGGCAAATCGCGAATACAGCAGATCCAGCAGTCCAAAGACTTGGCCCCGATCAAGGTCGGGGAAGATAGTCGAAGTCGTTATGGACTGCCAAGGTCAGGCCAACTCCGCGGCGGCGCCGTGCACCCAGAATGTATTCGAGGCAATGCAGACCATCCTGGATCAACGAGGAATCCATATGTCGGCGCGTCAGTTTGCCCAGGCATGCGGGCATGACACAACACGGCATGGTCAGGTCCCCGAACGAAAGCTCCATCCGGCAGCAAGTCAGGTCAATGCTCGGACAATAAGGAGGGCGGCCGAATCCGCCTCCTGTCCTCGGCAAAGGCGACGCTCCAATTCAGCAACCGAATAACCCAGTGTCACAACCACTCCCGCCCGCTACGGTTTTGGGCGCACAAGGCACACCAGCTGGAGACTCGGGCGGAACGCCAGCTGGGCAAGCGCCAGTTCTTGGAACGCGCCGGCGTTCCCGCGCCCCAAGCCACCGCCGGATCCGGGCTTTCAAAGCCAGGAGGGCTGGCCGCAACTTACCGCCCCCCAACGCACCGCTAACGTCCACCGGTCCTCAAATCTGGCGCCCCGACAAGCGCAATGAGTCCAGCAGCCATAGCTTCTGGCCCTCAGCCCGAACGCATTGGCGCAAGGCCTCAACCCAAGCCTTAAGCCAAGGCGCCCCGATCTTCGGCAGCACTGAACAACGTGCCGCCGGTGACCGGCCCGGTTCAGCCGCAGGTGCCCACGCAGCCTGCGATGTCCGAATTCTCCGCGCCAACTGCCATCGACGGCACACGCACCCGCCTTCGACGCACCGGCGCGCCAGCACCCGCCGCGGCCCGCCACCGATCACCAGCCATACCTCGGTAACTGATTCGAGCACAACGTATTTGGCTGGCCCTGCATCCGCCGCAGCAGCCCGCCGTGGCACCCGCCGGCCCGCTACCGACATACGGATCCGACATCAGGCCGCCGACTCCGACGGTGTCCGCGCCGACAATCCCATCCAGCCCGTCGGCGATTTCGTCCGTATCTTCCGCCGCCTCACCGGCTTCCGCCCCCGTCAGCCCGTCCGCCGGAGCGGGTGGACTCGCCCAGCCGGTTGTCCGTCAACCGACGATCACCGCAGTCACCCATGCGGCACCCGCCGGCATCGGCGAGCAGGCTGTCGTCGCGACGGCTGGTGGCGCCGCTGCCGGTGCCGCCTCGGCAGCGGCGACCGCAAAAGCGCGCCTCCAGCGGCTAGTCGACTTCGTCGCCAGCCAGGAACCACGGCTGCGATGGGCCGCCGGTGAGCAACCCGACGGAACCACCATTCTCGTGACCGACCTTGCGAGCGGCTGGATTCCGCCGGAGATCGCCATACCCGCCGTTGTGACCCTGCTCGGTCCGGGCGACCGTCGCGGCGACCTCGAAACATTGCTCGGTGAAGTGAGCGCCTCAGTGAGCTACACGCCACTGCACTATCTGCCCGAGTCGCCGAACGATGGGGAGCCGATCCCCTCGTCGCCGAGGCCGCGGCAGGTGCCCGCCGTCGACGAGCTCGGCTGGGAACTCGGTCAAGCCACCAAATGGCGAGACGGACTGCCGATGATGGCACACACCCTCGCCAAGGCTGCGTCAAGCGGCATCAGCGTGGAAGGCAACGAAGCCGAATTCCTAGATCAGCACCTCACGATGCTGCGTGACCGTGTACTGGACGCCTATCCAGATGACGTGGACGCCGCTGCAGTGGCGAACTGGCAATTGCTTGCCTCGATCAATGCGCTTGCTGCAGCCGACACTATCGGTGCCAACTACCACTTCGCCTGGTTCCAGGCCCTGAATCGCGTTCCCTAGGAGAGGGATTCATGAGTAACGGACAAGATTTTCAGGCCGTCGCCGGACAATTCGCGATGGCGGCGGGTCTGCCGCCGCCTCCCCCGCTGACCCCGGACCAGATCGCGTCGGGCACCTCACTGATGAGCCAGTTGCTCGCCACGCTCGGTCTCGCCGGTAACGCAGGCGACCCAACGGACATGGCCGACGCCGAGGGAAACCACGCGAAGCGTGGCCAGAAGGCCGGCGACGCCGCGACCCAGTTCCCTGGCCAGGACCAGCAATCGAGCCAACAACTCGAGCAATTGATGAGCTCCGCGACTCAGATGCCACAGCAGTTCATGCAAGCGTTCACGCAGATGTTCCAGGGTCTGTCCCAGGGCATGAATCAGGCTATGCAGCAAGGCATGCAGGTCGGACAACAGATGGCCAGCAGTTTGGGTAAGGCCGGAGCAGGTGCAGGTGCATCGCTGCCGGCCAGCGCCCTCGGAGACGGGCTCGGTGCCGGTGGTGCCGCGATGGGCGCTGGCGGAGGTGGCGCGGGGCTCGCTGGGGCTACCACCCCGGCCGGAAACCTTGGGCCACCGCCAGTTCCATCGTCTGGCACCGTGCCAATGTCTGCGCAACAGGCACCCGTGACCTCACCGCCGCCTGGTGAGGGCACGGGCGCGCGCGGAAGTGCGGGCGGTGGCATGCCGATGATGCCGCCGGGCGCAGGCGGTGCCGCCGCAGGTGGAAACGACAGCAAGGCCGACACCAAGCGCGTCGTGCCCCCGTCCGTTAAGAACGGTGCACCGGTTCAGGGCCGCATCACGACGCCGCAGAGTGCTCCGGAAGTCGTCAAACGTGTTGCGGGTAAACCGATCGCCAGCCGTCGCATTCTGCCCTCGGACGCCAAAGCCGAAGACGAGGCGGACGACGTCGACCGCAAGCGCTGAGAAGCGACGGTGAATTGTGCCGGGCGCAGCAGGTCACTAGGTTTTGGGCATGGCTGATCGCGGAACTTTGCGGGTGCAACCCGAGGTGATGCAGACCGCATCGCAGGCATTGGCTGGCGCGTCCAAGGATCTGCAAACCAGACTCGTCGATCTCGACGCACAGGTCCGCGAAATGTTGGCCGGCTGGCAGGGTAGCTCAGGCGGCGCGTACGCCGAAGCCTGGGCACTTTGGCACAAGGGTGCGGCTGAGCTGCAACTCGGCTTGAGCACCTTAGCGAAAGCCGTTGGCAACGCGGGAAATCAATTCCAAGCGCACGACGCAGCGGCCGAACAGAAGCTGGAGGGGATCTACCGTGGCTGATGCTTTCAGCGTCGATCCCGCGGCGTTAGAAGATGCAGCCAACAGAATGGGCGAATTTGTTCGCTACGCCGAGAGCGTGGTTGCTGAAATCGACACGTTGGTAACGAATCTGCACGTCACATGGTCAGGCGAAGCGGCGACAGCTCATGCCGAGGCGCACCGACTCTGGACGCGCGGTGAGGCGCATATGCGCGAAGCTCTAGCGCGACTGACGGCTGCGGGTACCGCGGCCCATCACAATTACACTGGCGCGATGACCGCGAATACCAGCATGTGGTCCTAGTCTCGTGGCGCTCTCGCGGTCGAAGATCATGGGAGAGGACGGCGCCGGTCGACCGTAATCTCCGGCTGCGAAGGCCTGTTGGCTCCACACGCTCGCAAATGGACGATCGGTGGACGCGAGGCCTGTCACTCGTTGTGGAACTACCCTCACGACGCAATTTCTGGTTTTGCCGACGGACTGATGAGACTCAGGTTGCGCCCAACGGGCCAATGAGCATGCCATCGTGGTACATCCGGGCCGACGGCCTTATGGATTGCAGTCAACGGAAAGTCCCGCACGGCCGATCGGGCGTCGGACTTTCTGGTTGGGCACAACCAGGCGGATTCGCCTGTAGTGGTTGTCAATTCGCCCGAAGTAGTGCTCGAGCTAGTCAAGGCTTACAACACTCCGCCAGAGGCGATCCAACCAACTGAGATCATCCAGATAGGCTTCCCGGGCATCCACCACGACAGCCACACGTATGTGGGTAGTTGGCAGTGGAACATTCACGCCGAGGCGCGCGGCGACGTATTCGTGCGCCGAACCGCAGACGCGACGCTGGCCGCGATCCGCGCGACCGAGGCTGCACATGGCAACTGACATCGTCGACAAACTTTCGAAGCTGCGGGCTGAAACCGTTACGGCGTCCGGGCTTCCAGCCGGCTTGCCAGAACTCAAGCGCGTCGTCAATTCACAGGTAGCTGCTGCTCTACTGCGCGAGCCCATCACCGTGCACTCGCCCGGCCGTTTCTCTCCGCGACGGTCGTAACTCGCGGCACCAAGGTGAATTGTGCAGCGTGGACAAGCTCGATAGCTTTGCCACCGTGGGCGAGCGCGACACGTTGCGGGATGAAGTCGAAGGGCGCTGATGGCACCGCTTGTGGTCGACCCCGATGCGCTGGATGGCGCTGGCGCCGCGGTCATTTCAGTCGGCAAAGGGCTCGGGTTGACGATTTCGACATTGACCAACGCGCTCGCCGACTGCCATGAAATGTCGGGCGACGATCCCGTCGGTGCAGCCTTCGGCCACAGTTACGACAGCTCGACGTCCACGCTGCTGGAGGCGATGGCAACCACACGAAACGGGTTGTGCCGCTTGGGCGACGGCGTGCGGATCTCCGCGCATAACTACTCGCTCGCGGAAGCGAACTCAAATATCTCGGGCCAGGGAAGGCCCTTGCCTGACCCGCACCCAACCGGCGCAATCTCAGCGGGCCCCACGCCGTCGTCCGTCGGTTGCGGAATCCATGCTCCCGCGGGCTGGGGTTGGGTGTCCAAGTACATCGGCATGATCTGGCCGACCGGCGACTCGGCCAAGCTGCGCCGCGCCGCGGCGGCGTGGACACAAGCAGGGACTACCTTTGAAGCGAGCGAGATTGTCGGCGCCGTCGGGGCAATGGGAAGCATTGGTGCTCAACAGATCCCGGAAGGTGCGGCGATCGCCGCGGCATTCACCGAAACCCATCGCTGCGCGGCCGGAATTTTGCAGCAGTCCACCACTATCGCGACGCACCTGACCTCATACGCGACCAAGATCGACACAGCCCACGCCGCGATCGTCGATCTGCTGTCGCGCATCTGCAATCCCCTGACCGGATTCAAGGAGGTCTGGGAATTCCTCACCGATGATGACGAAGACGAAATCAAGAATATTGCCAACGACATTCGCGTCATCGTCAACCAATTCACCGCCGAGGTTCATGCGCTGTGTCAACAGCTCACTGCGGCGCTCAACGAGGCAGCCACGATCCTCTCCACGGTGGCCCGCTACGCCGAGAAGGAGTGGGACCACTTCTTGCACAACACCGATATCGGCCGAGCACTCGACCACTTCGGCCAGATTTGCGGCGGCGTGCTTTCCGAGACGGAAAGCACCCTCAAGGGTATGTGGAACCTCAACCCAGCGCGGGCTGTCGTAGATCCAAAAGGGTTTTGCCACTCGGTATCCGGTGCTCTCGAGAAGTTGGAGTCGCTCAGCGGAATAGACGGTGAGAAGAAGTTCGAGGAGTCGTGGGAGCAGCTCGGCAAGAATGTCCTGCACTGGGACGAATGGGCCACCAATCCCTTCAAGGCGGCGGGCGAGTCCCTGTTCGACGTTGCGACCGTCGCGCTTCCCGGCGGCGCCCTGACGAAACTCCCGAAACTGGAACGTCTCGCGGTAGATGTCGCGGAGGCGCCCAAGGCCCCTCACATACCTACGCCGGGTCGCTTACCCAACCCCGCGCCACACGACAACCCGCCACCACGTAACGACTCACCAGTCGGCGGACAGCCCGCGCCGAAGCCCGGAACAGCCTTGCCGCCATACGGTCTCACCGAGTCGAAGAACCCGTCCAATCTCAAGTCCGTGTCGGGGACATTGCCCAAACCGATGACGGAGTCGGCCCAACCGGGGCACGCCACACCGAAGCCGCCCGACGCGACGCATGGTCCCGCCGACAAGACGTCTGTGCCCGTGCCGAACGGCGGTGCCGCGAGCGGATACCTCCAGCCATCGTCGACGCATGATCACCACGGCCCCGTTGCGCATCAAGACGACTACCCTGCAGCGACTCTGTCGTCAGAAGATCGATCAGCCGTGGCTGACTACACTAAATATGGCTACTCCGAATTAAATGACGCGTTGAGGACCAAAACCGTGGACGCATCCCAGCAGGCTCGTGTCGATGCGCTAAATCAGGCGTTGCAGAAGATGCCTCCCCACATCGGTCCAGTAGTGCGTGGCACCGATCTGCCAGCCGACCTGCTTGCGAAATATCAACCGGACCGCGTCATCACCGAACGCGCGTTCCTCAGCACATCGATGGAGCCTACCGTTGCCCAGTCCTCAGCGTTCGCGGGCAACGTCGAGCTCAGGATCCTGTCGAAGACCGGGCGCGATATTTCTGCGGCATCCGTGTTTCCGAGCGAGCATGAAGTTCTATTTCCTAGCGGCAGACAGTTTTACGTCGTGGATCGAAAGACCGACCCACGGACCGGAAGAACGATCATTGAAATGATTGGGCGATAGAGGAATTGAGTTATGGCCGAAGAGATAGCCGGAAAAATATTCTCGACACCCGAGGAAGCCGGGGTTACCCGACCGTCCAAAGAGGAGTTGGCGGAAGCCCGCAAGTTGTTCGACGAGTTTCAGGAGCGGGTGGACCAAGTACCTGAATCGGAGCGTTGGACCGAAATCTCCCCCAAATTCTGGGACGACACCTCTGGCACCGAGTACGAGGGCTGGCGCGACAAGTAGACCTACCGCCAACCCCGACCCAACGTGGCGCGGACAGATAATGTGAAACCGTGACCGCTCCCGGCGGCCCGGGCACTGTCGAACCCGGCCCGAACGCAGAACCCGACCCCGCTGAGCAGCAATTCCAGACCCTGGCGGCCAACGCCAGCGCGGAGCGGGCGCTGGAAGACGTCCATTCCGACGACGAATCCAGCCCGGAGCAACCGCCCGTCGACCTCACCGCCGCGGCATTCTTCGACGTCGACAACACACTGGTGCAGGGCTCGTCGCTGGTTCACTTCGGCCGCGGCCTGGCCTCACGCAAGTACTTCACGTATCGCGACGTCCTCGGCTTCGTGTACGCGCAGGCCAAGTTTCAGGTCCTCGGCAAAGAAAACAGCAACGACGTCGCCGCCGGCCGCCGCAAAGCGCTGGCCTTCATCGAAGGTCGCCCCACCGCCGAACTGATGCAACTCGGCGAAGAGGTCTACGACGAGATCATCGCCGAGAAAATCTGGGAAGGCACCCGCGATCTCGCCCAGATGCACCTCGACGCCGGCCAACAGGTCTGGCTCGTCACCGCCACGCCGTACGAGCTCGCGATCACCATCGCCCGTCGGCTCGGCCTCACCGGAGCGCTGGGTACCGTCGCCGAATCGGAGAATGGCGTCTTCACGGGCCGGCTCGTCGGCGACATCTTGCACGGCCCCGGCAAGGCGCACGCGGTGCGCTCACTGGCCATCCGCGAGGGCCTCAACCTCAAGCGCTGTACTGCCTATTCCGACAGCTACAACGACGTCCCTCTGCTCTCTCTCGTCGGGACCGCCGTCGCCATCAACCCCGACGCTGCACTCAGGGATTACGCGCGCAAACGAGACTGGGAAATCCGCGACTTCCGGACCGCCCGCAAGGCCGCCCGCATCGGCGTACCGTCAGCGCTGGCACTGGGCGCGGCGGGCGGCGCACTGGCCGCGGTGGCATCGAGGCGGCAATCTCGCTGATAAACTGCGCCGCTGAGCACACATCAGAGTGGAGAGCAGCGCATGTCATTGCCCGCAGGCGCCGAAGGCCTGATCGGCACGCACTACCGGTATCCCGACTACTTCGACGTCGGTCGCGAGAAGATCCGCGAGTTCGCTGAGTCCATCAGCAACGATCACCCCTCCCACCACAGCGAGGAAGCCGCCGCCGAGCACGGCTACGACGCCACGGTGGCGCCGCTGACCTTCCTTGCAGTCGCCGGACGTCGCGTCCAGATGGACGTGTTCACCAAGTTCAACATCCCGATCAACATGGCCCGGGTGCTGCACCGCGACCAGAAGTTCCTGTACCACCGCCCGATCAAGACCGGTGACCGACTGTACTTCGACACCTATCTGGACTCGGTAATCGAGTCGCACGGCACGGTGATCGCCGAGATCCGCAGCGAAGTCACAGATGCCGACGGCAAACCGATCATCACCAGCGTTGTCACCATGCTGGGCGAGTCGTCCAACCCCGACGCAAACGCCGAGGCGACGATCGCCGCAATTGCTTCTATTCGCGCCGGAGCCTAGTCTCAGCCGGAACCTTTAGGGGGATCCCAACCAATGAGCACCGACCTCACGCCGCATTTCGAGGACGTTCAGTCGCACTACGACTTATCCGACGAGTTCTACCAACTCTTCCTCGATTCCAGCCAGACCTACAGCTGCGCGTATTTCGAGCGTGACGACATGACACTCGAAGAAGCTCAGCAGGCAAAGGTCGACCTGTCCTTGGGCAAACTCGGCCTCGAACCGGGGATGACGCTGCTCGACGTGGGCTGTGGCTGGGGGGCCACGCTGCGCCGCGCGATCGAGAAATACGACGTCAATGTCATCGGTCTGACGCTGAGCAAGAACCAAGCCGCCCACGTGCAGAAATCGTTCGACGCGCTGGACACGCAGCGCTCGCGCACAGTGCTGCTGAACGGCTGGGAGCAATTCCACGACAAGGTCGACCGGATCGTCTCGATCGGCGCCTTCGAGCACTTCGGCTTCGAGCGCTACGACGACTTCTTCAAGATGGCGTGGGATGCACTGCCAGCCGGCGGCACCATGATGCTGCACACCATCGTGGTCCCGAGCGATCAGGAATTGAGCGACCGCGGGATCAAGATCACCATGACGCGGGCGCGCTTCGCCTTATTCATGATGAACGAGATTTTTCCCGGCGGTCGGCTACCGACGGTCGCCATCGTCGAGGATCACGCCACCAAGGCCGGCTTCGAGGTCGCCCGCGTACAGCCTTTGCGGGAGCACTACGCGCGGACCCTGGACTTCTGGGCTGAGGCGCTGGAAGGCCGCAAGGACGAGGCCATCAAGATCCAGTCCGAAGAGGTCTACGAGCGCTACATGAAGTACCTGACTGGCTGCGCCAACCTGTTCCGCGAGGGCGCCTGCGACGTCGCCCAGTTCACGTTGGTCAAGCCGGCTGCATAATCAGCCGAAGAACATATTGCGGCGGCCGGCCAGCAGCTGATACAGCGTCTGCTGAATGGTCTCGCGCACTTGGTCCGTCAGTTCGAACGTGACCATCGGATCCTCGGCATCCGCGCCCTCGTATTGCGCGGTGTCGATCGGCTCGCCGAACGCGATGTGCCACTTCGACGGCAGCGGCACCAGCCCGGCTGGACCTGCCAGCGGAAACAGCGGCGTGACTGGGAAATACGGCAACCCGAACAACCGCGCCAGCAGCCGCACGTCGGTCAGCATCGGGTAGATCTCCTCCGACCCGACGATCGAGCACGGGATGATCGGCGCCTTGGCTCGGAGCGCGGCCGCCACGAACCCGCCGCGGCCGAATCGCTGCAGCTTGTAGCGGTCCTTGAAGCGCTTGCCCAGACCCTTGTAGCCCTCCGGGAACACCGCGGTCAGCTCGCCGGCTGCCAACAGCCGGTGCGCGTCGGCGGTGCACGCCATGGTGTGGCCGGCCTTACGGGCCGCCGCGCTCACCATCGGAAGATCGAACACCATGTCGGCGGCCAGCAGTCGCAGATCGCGGTGGGCCGGGTGCTCGTCGTGCACGGCGACAGAGGCCATCAGCCCGTCAAACGGCAACACGCCGGCGTGGTTGGCCACCACCAGCCCCGCTCCGGTGTCGGGGAGGTTCTCGATGCCGCTGACCTCGACGCGGAACCACGACTTAAAGAAGAACCGCAGCAGCGGCCGGACGATCGCTTCGTTGAAGTGCGGGTCGAAGCCGAACTCGTCGACGCGATAGTCGCCGGTGAGCCGGTGCCGCAAGAAGTCGGCGACGGCGCTGACCTTGTTGGCGAGTTCGTTGCTGGGCTGTTCGGCGTCGGCTCGCGCGCTCGCACCGCGGCGGTGCTGGTCGATTTCGCGTACGACAGCGGCAACCTCGTCGGCGGAGGCGCGAGTATTCGGCTCGGTGAGCAGGGAGGGGTGTTGACGAGAATTCTGCGCGCGCTGACCGGCACGTCGCTGTGCCGCCGCACGGGTTGAATTCCCGTGCAGTGGAATGACTTTCGCTTTAGAGTCGCTCGCCATAGAAAAAACCTCCCCCCGCGTCAATTGGTTTTGGCTCGGGGACCAAAGCGCTGCACTGCTGCTACGGCCCGACCTTCAATGGAGCGTACCCATTCGGGGTCGATAATGGGAGTCAAACCTCGGCCGCGCACGTAATCGTCGAAAGCCTCCGCAGTCGACCACTTGGGGTGGTATTCGAGTTCCCGTTCCATTCGCGTGGTGTCCATCACGCGGCCATAGCTCAGATAGTCGAGTTGCTCACGGTTGATGTCGAGATAGCGGTTGGCGTGACGCAGTGAGTCGAGCGCCGCGAGTCCAAATCCCGGTACCGGCAAGGCAACTCGGCCAGCACGACGGATCGCTTGCGAGAGCATGATGATGCCGCTGGCGCCGACGTTGAAGGTCCCGGGCTTGCCGGCCATCACCGCGCGCTCCATCGCACCGAGTGCGTCCTGCTCATGCAGCAATTGCAGTCGCGCGTCGCGGCCGAACACCGTCGGGACCAACGGCCCCGCGAGATAGCGCGACAGCGTCGTCTCCATCGCCGGGCCGATCATGTTGGCCAGCCTTAAAATCGTCACCGAGATGTCGGGTCGGCGGCGACCGAGCCCGCGTGTGTAACCCTCGATGTCGAGGCTGTCTTTCGGAAAGCCCTCACGGAACGGGCGACGGCTGCTGCTGTCCTCGGTGAACATCACCGGGTCGTAGGCGCTGCTGCCGTACACCTCCGACGTCGACTTCAGCACGACACGACGGACCGACGGCGCCTTCTGGCATGCAGCGAAAAGCTGCATCGCCCCCAGCACGTTGATCTCCTTGAGCGCCGCTCCACCGCCGGACCGCGGAGCGAAGGACGCCGCCGCCGCGTGCACCACGGTGTCGACGTCGCCATTTCTAATCACCTTGGCGACAAAGGGATTGCGGATGTCGGCCCGCACGAACTCTGCGCGGCCCATCCGGCGCAGCATGTCCTTGCTGGGAGCGACGGCGTCGACGGCGATGACCCGGTTGATCATCGGGTTCTGCGCCAGCCGGGCCGTCAGATAACCGCCCAGAAACCGGCATGCGCCGGTAACCAGCACAACCTTTGGATAGTGCACGGTCTCGGTGCCGGTACCTGATTGGCCGTCCGACGAGTCCACGTGGCTAGCCTAGCGATCTCGCGCTGACGCGGCGTCGACCGCGAGCGACAGCGGGGATTACTTACCGAGTTTTCTGCGCTGCACCCGAGTGCGGCGAAGCAGCTTACGGTGCTTCTTCTTCGACATCCGCTTACGCCGCTTCTTGATTACTGAACCCATAACTCCGCTATCTGTGCTTGATTGCCCGACTCCTCCTCGGGACGCTGGGCGTCCCGCATTGTCGTCGCGCTAGGTGGCGGCCCGAGTCCGCCGTGGCCGGGCATATGCAATAACCCAGACACTCTACCCGGGTGGGCGGGTCGAACACCAAAGCCGGTGCCAGCGCCGCAGGCGACCCACCGGGTGCGACGGGATGGCCGCGAGACATAAGCCGCTGCGGCGCCTCTCGGCGTGTCCTCGCAGCGTTTTACGTGTCGCGGCCTGCTGGAATCGCGGCCTGACTTCGGCCGCCTAGCCGGCGTCGAAGTATGAGGTCTCCAGCATGTCGTGCACGGCCTTGGCGTGCACGCGGAACGAACGGCCGACGCGGACCGCGGGCAGTTCGCCGTTGTGAACCAACCGGTAGACCGTCATCTTGCTGACCCGCATCAGTGCTGCCACTTCCGCAACGGTCAGGAATTGCGTCCGGGGCTGCTGGCCGTCAACGGAACCCGTGTCGCGTCCCGCTTTACCGCCAGCCGATGGCCCGTTCATAGACGTCATCGCAACCCAATCGTCAGGCTCCTGCAGTTCCAGCGGCTTCCCCTCCGCTGACACCAACAGGTGCATACCAACAAGGAGAATAGCGGGACTAGTGTGGTTATTGCGACGGGTGGTGGCAAATAAATAAAATTCTATAAATTACTCAGATGTAATTCTTAGCTGCTCAGAGCGGGTTTTTGCAGCCCTTACCGCATCATCGACGGCCGCGCGCAACCCATGCTTTTCCAATTCCCGCAGCGCAGCGGCGGTAGTGCCGCCGGGCGACGTAACAATGGCTCGTAGCCGGGCCGCGGTGGTATCCAGCGACAGGTCGCGCCGCGAGTCGGCCCCGGTTCCACGGTCGTGCTCGATGCGGTCCAGCAAAAGCGCCGCCGAACCGGCCACTGTCTGGGCCACCAGCTCCGTCGACACCGCCCGGCTCAGCCCCGCTCCGACGCCCGCGTCGACCAAGGCCTCGATCATCAAGAAGAAGTACGCCGGGCCGGAGCCGGAAACGGCCGTCACCGCGTCCATGTGCTCCTCGGCGACCGTCAGCACCGCTCCGACCGAGTCGAACAGCGCCGCGACCTCCTTGAGCTGCTCAGGGGTCGCGAAACGGCCTGCGGCGATGGCGCTGATCCCCGCGCCGACCAACGCCGGCGCATTCGGCATCACACGAACAACCGGAGTCCCGGCCAGCAGCTTGGATTCCAGGTAGCCCGTCGTCACCCCGGCCGCGACGGTGATGAACACCTGATCGGGGCTGTCGTGGGCGGCATCCGCGGCGACCTTGCCGATCTCGCCGATCACCGAGCCGACGTCAGAGGGCTTGACGGCGATGATCACGAACGTCGCGTTCTCCACCGCGTCAGACAACGAGGTGACCAGGACGCCGTAGGTGTCGGCGAGGTAGCGGGCGCGGTCCGGACTCTTCTCCGCTACGACGAGATCCTTGACCTGGCGCCCGGCCCGCAGCAAGCCCGACAGCAGGGCTTCGCCCATGCTTCCCCCACCGACGAGCGCGATTCTGGCCATGACGCTCAGCATGGCAGACGCATGTGACTTTTGCGGCTAACGGGCTTGGGGCGCGGGGACCATCGCCAGCTGGCGGCTCTGCACGATGATGCGCCCCGTCGAGTCGACGACCGTGTGGTCTTCGTCGAACCAGTCCTGGCCGATCTGCACGCACGAGCACACCACCCGCAGCCAGCCGTCGGCCGGCAGCCCCCGCAGATAAGCCGTCAGCTGCACGGTGGGCGCCCACCCGGTGCGGTCGACGGCGAAGCTCACCGGCGCCGAGATGTCGCCGCACATCAGCGCGAACAGCACGTCCGGGGCTCCATCGCGGGGCCGGGCCCAGTTCTGGATCACCGGCGGCTTGCCGTCGGTGGCGATGCCCAGAGTCGATGTCCGTGTCCGGATGTCGCAGCCTTCGGCCAGGTTCACCAATCCGCGCAACTGGTGGCCGGGCTGGATCGGCTCGATATCGGCGGGCGGCTCGGGGTCCATCAGGCCCACCGCCGGATTGGCCGACAGCAGCGGCGGCGCCAGGTGCTCGGGCTCCCCCAGCGTGACCACGGCGTGCACCGCGGCACGGTCGCCCTGGATCAGCTCGACGTCGACCACGCTGATCCGGCGACCGCGCTTGCGCATCGACGTGACGAGTCGCATCGGGCCGGGGTCGGGAGCCGACAGGAAGCTAGCCGAAACCGCAACCGGCTCAATGGGTCCGCCGTGCGCGGTGCGAGCGGCGTTGGCGCACAACGCAACCATGACACCGCCGTGCACCTTGGGCCCGATGGTCCAGAATTTGTTCAGCTCGGCCTCGTAGACGCTATGCACGCCGTCGGTGTCGATCTCCCGAAGCTCCATCGCTTCGGTGAATGACGCAGTCAAGGTGTCGGAGTTCCTTTGGCTGTCAACGCAACAGGTGCGAGCGGGCGAATTGCAACGACTCGGCCAGGATCGCCTCGCGCTCGTGCACCGACCGCGCCGACGATGTCGACACCTCCAGCACGACGTGGCCCGTAAAGTCTCCGGTGGCCAGCATCTGGCACACCTCGACGACGGGCTGGCCGCCGCGGCCGGGAGCCAGGTGCTCGTCGGCGGGCAGGCCGGTGCCGTCGCACAGGTGCAGATGCACCAGGCCCTCACCCATCCGCTCGGCCATGTCGATCGCATCGGTGCCCGCGGTCGCGGAGTGCGACAGGTCAAGCGTGTAGTGCGCGTGATTGCCGTCCAGTGGGTCATAGGACGGCGCGAACGCCGAAATCCCCGGCCCTGGGCCACCGCCGCGACGGCGCATCCGCTCCATGGTCTGCGCCGGGAAGAACCGGTCGGTGCGGAACGGAAACATGTTCTCCACGGCGACCAGCACGTCGCTGGTCGCTTCCAACTCGGCCACCTGCTCGGTGAAACCCTCGACGTAGCGGCGCTGCCAGCGGAACGGCGGATGCACGACAACGGTTTGCGCACCGAGCTTCTCGGCGGCCCGCACGCTGCGGTCCAGCTTCGTGATCGGGTTGGCGCCCCACACCCGCTGCGAGATCAGCAGACATGGCGCATGGACGGACAGCACCGGCATCCGGTACTTCCGCGACAGCTTGGCCACCGCGTCGATGTCCTGGCTGACGGACTCGCCCCACACCATCAGCTCGACGCCGTCGTAGCCCAGATTAGCCGCGAACTCGAAAGCGGCCTCGGTCTTCATCGGGTAGACCGAGGCCGTCGACAGACCGACCTTGATTGCGGGGCGCACGTGAATTCGGTTGCGGTTTAGCCGGATTGCAGCAACGCTAGGGGGCCCAGTGTGACCAGTGCCCCCACCGCCACAGCGATCAGTGTGCTGCCGATGTCCTCGGTCTTACGCACCACCCGCACACCGACGACCAGGCCAAGGATGACGAGCACCGACAGCACCAGCGCGACGATGTTGTTCCACCGCCAGAGCTGATCGAACGCAATGAACAGGCCCGCACCGAATCCGACGGCCAAAAATGATTGCGCCACAACCATTCCGCCGAAGCGCATGCTCTCCGAGCGCGACCAGGTGTGCGGCTCGCCGCCATCGTCGTCGGGGTAGTCCTCTTCGTCGGCGACGTCGTCGATGTCGTGATAGTCCTCGCCGGAACGGGTTTCGACGTCATCTTTGCCGAGGTAGGAGCGCACGTAGGCGGAGTCTTCGATGGCCGGCTCGGCGTCGCGTACATCGGTGTCCATCACGTCCACCGACATGCCGGCGTAGTCCTCGAGCGGATCGGGGTTCATGCCCTCGGCGCCGGACCGGTCGACGGGCTTGTCGTCACGCCGCTCGGCGCGCTCGCGCTCCGCCTCCGCGCGCACGTTGTTGCGCACCGGGCGCGGATAGGCGCTGCGCTGCGGCCGCGACTCGCGCACCTGGGCGGCTTCCTCGCGAGGGCGCGGCGGCGCGGATGCCGGCCAGCGTGGCTCGGGTTCGGACCAGAACGCCTTCTCGGCCGGTGGCGGCTCCGCTGCGGGCTCCTCGACGACCTTCTCGGCGGCACGGCCGAATCCGTTGGCGCGGTGGGCGCGCGTTTCGTGCGGGCGGTGCTCGTCTGCGTCGGGATCGGTCTCGTCGGTGATGACGGGAATCTCACCGGTCAACTCGGCGACGGTCACCGCGTCGGAGTTTCCGCGACGACGGCGACGGCGAGCCGGAGCGGGAGCGCCGTGGGTGCCGTTCTTGGCCAACAGCTCGGCAACCGAGATGGGTCGGGTGGTGTCGTTGGGTCCGGTCATTTCTTGCCGCCGTTCCGATTCGCTCGCTGACTTCCAGCTTCCCGCACGGATGTCTCTACGAAGGCGGTTCCGTCGGCTTCGCTATCGAGCTTGCGCAAAATGAGACCTTCTCTCAGCGCCCACGGGCAAATGTCCACCGTTTCTATCGACAGCGCTCGCATACTCGCTTCTGCGACCAGAGCTCCCGCCACAATTTGCGGCGCTCGCTCGGCGCTCACCCCTTCCAGTTCTGCACGGTCAGCGGTCGTCATCCTAGATATGAAAGATATGAGTTGTCTGAGTCCATTCGCCGTTAGCGTTCTCTTAACGCGCGGTCCGGCGGCCGACGGCGCGGCTCCGGTGAGGCGGGCCAGCGAACGAAACGTCTTCGACGTCGCGACGGCCAGGTCGGGGCTGCCGGCGTCCAGCATTTTGGCTGCGGCATCGGCCAACTCGGCGTCCAGCCAGTCCCGCAGCATGCCGACACGGCGCCGTCCGGGCGGGTCGTCGGTGAGCCACTCGCGGGTTAGCCGGCCGGCGCCCAGCGGCAGCGACATGGCGACCTCGGGCTCTTCGTCGACGCCATTGGAGAGCTCCAGCGAGCCGCCACCGATGTCGAGGTTGATGATCCGGCCCGCGCTCCAGCCGTACCAGCGGCGCACCGCGAGGAAGGTCAGTCGCGACTCGTCGACGCCGCGTAGCACCTGCAGCTGGACTCCGGTCTCCTTGCGGACCCGGGTCAGCAGGTCGTCGGAGTTCTTCGCGTCGCGGACGGCCGAGGTGGCGAAGGCCATCAACTCGGCGCAGCCAGAGCTGTCGGCGATCTTTTCGAACTCTTCGATCGTCTCGATCAGCTTGTCGGCCCCCTTGCGGGTGATCTTGCCGGAGTTGTCGATCGACTCGGCAAGTCGCAGTGTCGCCTTGGTCGAACTCATCGGTGTCGGGTGCCCGCCGCGGCGTGCATCCACCACGAGCAGATTGACCGTGTTGCTGCCGACGTCGAGAACACCTAATCGCACGAGACACAACCTAGCCCGACGACGATGCGCGCCGCGAGCGGCGCGAGGAGGAGTGGGGCAATCGGCCTAGCCCGACGACGATGCGCGCCGCGAGCGGCGCGAGGAGGAGTGGACCTAGCCCGACGACGATGCGCGCCGCGAGCGGCGCGAGGAGGAGTGGGGCAAAACGCACCAGAGCGTGCGAGCACGCTGGGCGCGGCTTGGACTACCGTGAAAACTGTGGCAAGTGCGCAGCCAAATCATCCTGGCGAGGTCGAATTGGACTTCGCCCGGGAGTGGGTCGAGTTCTATGACCCGGACAACCCCGAACACCTGATCGCCGCCGACCTGACCTGGCTGCTGTCGCGGTGGACGTGCGTGTTCGGCACTCCCGCGTGTCAGGGCACGGTCGAGGAACGCCCCGACGACGGGTGCTGCTCGCACGGCGCGTTCCTGTCCGACGATGACGATCGGGCGCGTCTCGACGACGCTGTGTCCAAGCTCACCGACGCCGATTGGCAATTCCGGGAGAAGGGCCTGGGCCGCAAGGGCTATCTCGAACTCGACGAGCACGAGGGCGAAGAGCAGTTCCGCACCCGCAAGTACAAGGGCGCCTGCATCTTCTTGAATCGTCCGGACTTCGCCGGCGGCCAAGGCTGCGCGCTGCATTCCAAGGCCCTGAAGATCGGCGTGCAGCCGCTGACGATGAAGCCGGACGTCTGCTGGCAGTTGCCGATCCGCCGCAGTCAGGAATGGGTCACGCGCCCCGACGGCACTGAGATCCTGAAAACGACTGTCACCGAATACGATCGGCGCGGCTGGGGCGCCGGCGGCGCCGACCTGCACTGGTACTGCACCGGCGACCCGGCGGCCCACGTCGGCGCCGACCAGGTGTGGGTGAGCATGGGTCCCGAACTCACCGAGTTGCTCGGCGAGAAGGCCTACGCCGAACTCGCCGCAATGTGCAAGCGCCGCAGCGGATTAGGGCTCATCGCGGTGCATCCGGCAACCCGGGCCGCTGAATAACTAACTCGTTATCGCCTGCTGTGCAACACAATTCGGCCTGACGCGCCGTTACATCGCGCCCATGTTGATCGCGTAGGCCTGGGCTAGATCGTTGTCCATGCCGAAGAAGACGTGCATGCCAAGGTGCCCCCCGGGCATCATGCTGTGGTAGTGCCAGCGGGTGATCGGACCGCCCGGCGTCGGGGGCGGACCCGGGTAGGCGCTGTCGGCCAGGAACATGACTCCGACGAGCTTGAAGGAGCCATCGGCCTGGTAGCCGTACATCATCTCCTCGGGCAGGTTGGGGTCCAGCAGCGTGTTGGGGTGATTTCGGTTCGCCACGTGCACCATCACCATCTGGCCCGGTCTCCTGCTGGCAATTGCCTGCATGGCACTGGCAAGCCCCGGGTTCTGCGCGGCGCGGGCCAAGGTGCCGACGAGGCCGTACCCGGCGGCGGAGGCCACGTCAGGGTCGTTGTACTTGGCGGTGCCGGCCTCGGTTTTAAGCATCAGGTCGGTCGCGGCAGCGCGTTGCTCCGGGGTGGCGGCGGCCACGTCCGGCAGATTCGGCATCGTCCGCGCGTCCTGGCCGTACTTGTGCATCCACTCCGGATCGCCGCCGGCATCCTGCTTGAACGGCCACATCTTGGTCGTTGCGCGAACTCCGGGGCTGCCGTAGGGAGACGGGCCCGTCATGCAGCCGACGGTGGCGACCATCAACACCACTGCGCCGATGACGAGCGCGGCGATGCGCAGCCGTTCTCCCGCCCTGACAGAAACTGATCGACGAGAGCTTGACTGGTCCATAGACCAATTGTGATCAGCAGACCTAAGAAAACGCTGAAAAAACCGGCACGTATTCCACCGGGTTACGAATCTGCCGCCCGCCGTCTCAGCCCTCGAGCTTGTAACCCAGCCCGCGCACCGTCACCAGATGGATCGGGTTGGCCGGGTCGGACTCGATCTTGGAGCGCAACCGCTTGACGTGAACGTCGAGCGTTTTGGTGTCACCGACGTAGTCGGCGCCCCACACCCGGTCGATCAGCTGTCCACGCGTCAGCACCCGGCCACTGTTGCGCATCAGATACTCGAGCAGGTCGAACTCCTTGAGCGGCAAAGTGATTGCTTCACCATTGACGGAGACGACGTGGCGCTCGACATCCATGCGCACCGGACCGGATTCGAGAACGCCATCGGTGACCTCGGAGTCGTCGTCGCCGCCGCGGCGCAGCACCGCCCGGATCCGGGCGATCAGCTCGCGGGCCGAATACGGCTTGGTGACATAGTCATCGGCGCCCAGCTCGAGCCCGACGACCTTGTCGATCTCGCTGTCACGCGCGGTCACCATGATCACCGGCACGCTGGAACGCGAGCGCAGTTGCTTGCATACGTCGGTGCCTGACATGCCCGGCAGCATCAAGTCGAGCAGCACGATGTCAGCGCCGGACCGGTCGAACTCGGCCAATGCGGTCTGGCCGTCGGTCACCACGGTGGCCTCGAAGCCCTCCTTGCGGAGCAGAAACGCCAGCGGATCGGCCAGCGATTCTTCGTCCTCCACTATCAGCACACTGGTCATCAGTGCCCCTCCTCCTCATCGCTGCGCTCTGCATCGTCAGCGGCACGTGTCATCGGCGCGATTCCATTGTCATCGGTGTAGTTCTTCCTCTCGTTGGGGCTCCCGTACGGGCTTCATGGGGCGCGAATCGCGCTCGGATTCTTCGGGTTCGAGTTCGCCGGCGTAGGCCGGGATCGACAGGGTGAACGTCGAGCCGGTGCCCAGCTGGCTCCACAGCCCGATGCTGCCGCCGTGGTTGGCGGCGACGTGCTTGACGATGGCCAGCCCTAGTCCGGTGCCGCCGGTCGCCCGTGAGCGGGCCTTGTCGGCGCGGAAGAACCGCTCGAAGACTCGCTCCTGGTCTTTGCGGTCGATGCCGATTCCCCGGTCGGTGACGGCGACTTCGATGTTGTCGCCGCGGCGGCGCCGGCTGATCGACACCAGCGAACCTCGGGGCGAATAGGCGATCGCATTGGAAACCAGGTTGGCCAGCGCGGTAACCAGCAGGGCCTGCTCGCCGTGCATCCGCAGGCCGCTGGCGTCGTCGGTGCGCACGATGATGTCGGCGTTGTCGGCAGGCACCTTGTGCCGCGAAATCGCTTCCGAGACAACGTCGTCCACCTCGACCGGGCCCATATCCGGCATGGCCTCGGCGCCCTGCAGCCGGGACAGCTCGATCAGCTCGCTGACCATGCTGCCCAACCGGGTGGCCTCGACGAGTACTTTCTCGCCGAACCGCCGCACGGTCTCGGGGTCGTCGGCCGACGACAGCAACGCCTCGGCGAGCACCGACATGGCGCCAACCGGTGTCTTGAGCTCGTGGCTGACGTTGGCGACGAAGTCGCGACGGGTCGCCTCCATGCGGGCGTATTCGGAATGGTCGTAGACGAAGACCACGGCGAACCGGCGGTCTTCTTCGCTGAGCAGTCGCGCCTGTCCGTGTACCGCCAGGCCCGCCCGGCCCGGCACTTGCCGCTTACCGGGCAGCAGG
Source organism: uncultured Actinomycetota bacterium (assembly GCA_963822655.1). Classification (GTDB taxonomy): domain Bacteria; phylum Actinomycetota; class Actinomycetes; order Mycobacteriales; family Mycobacteriaceae; genus Mycobacterium. The sequence goes on along the minus strand of CAWGIJ010000001.1, from coordinate 204,295 downwards.
TCGAATTCGACGTCGCCGCCGTCGGCCAGCGTCTTACGGGCAGCCTTCCAGGCCTCGTCGTCGAGCTGGCGTTCGCGAACCAGGCCCAGCTCTTTGGCTCGGCCGTTGTGATAGACCACGTCCCGATGCCGGTCGACGACCGCGGCGCCCAGGGGCATTAGTGCGACGATGCGATCGAGCATCTGCGCGACGGTGATTCCGGCCGCTTCGACCGCCACACGTTGCCGTCGCTCCATCGCCCGCGGCGCCCATCGGGCGCCGACGGTGATTCCCACGGCCAAGGCCGCGAGGAACAACACCCCGGCCAGTGACAGGGCCGAGTACACGGTCACATGACGAGCTTACGATTCCGGTGAACGCCAACCCAGCAGCACAAGGCCGAAACCGGTCATGTCACATGTCGTGAGACAGGTATTCGGGGCCCGTTCACCCGGCGTTAGCCGAGTTGCTGCGAATGGCCGGTTATTTCGCCCCCTGGCTGGCCACCGCCGCCGCGCCGGCCGCCGCGGCGTCCGGGTCGAGGTAGCTACCGCCCGGCACCAGCGGATGCATGTCGGCGTCGAGGTCGTAGCGCAGCGGAATTCCGGTCGGGATGTTCAAACCGGTGACGTCATCGTCGGACATGCCGTCGAGATATTTCACCAGGGCCCGCAGCGAGTTGCCGTGCGCCGCGATCAAGACCGTCTTGCCCACCCGCAGGTCAGGGATGATGACGTCGGTGAAGTACGGCAGGAAGCGCGCCACCACGTCGGCCAGGCATTCGGTAAGCGGCCCGCCGCCGATGTCGATGTAGCGCGGGTCGGCGTCCTGGCTGTATTCGCTGCCCTTCTCGATGGGCGGCGGCGGCGTGTCGTAACTGCGTCGCCAGGTCATGAACTGGTCGTCGCCGTAGCGCTCGCGGATCTCGGCCTTGTCCAAGCCTTGCAGGGCGCCGTAGTGCCGCTCGTTGAGGCGCCACGAGCGGTGCACCGGGATCCACAGTCGGTCGAGAGTGTCCAGTGAGATGTGCGCGGTGGTGATCGCACGGCGCAGCAGTGACGTGTAGAGCACGTCGGGTAGTAGGTCGTTTTCGGCCAGCAGTTCGCCACCGCGGACCGCTTCGCGGCGGCCCTTGTCGGTCAGGTTGACGTCCACCCAGCCGGTGAACTGGTTACTGGCGTTCCATTCGCTCTCGCCGTGGCGGAGCAGAACCAGTGTCGCAACAGCCTCTCCCATGCCGGAAAGTCTCTCACTTTGCGAGGCGCGACCACCGAGGGTGTCGGCGCACGGTGAGACGGGTCACATCCGTTTCATTATGACTGACACAGTTATACAGTTAGTCCGTAATCGAGTATCACAATGGCGTGAGGAGATGCGATGAGCGACACGACGACATGCCTCATCGTCGGCGGTGGCCCCGCCGGGATGATCGCGGGATTGCTGCTGGCGCGAGATGGCGTGGAGGTCACCGTGCTAGAGAAGCATGCGGACTTCCTCCGCGACTTCCGCGGCGATACGGTGCACCCCTCGACGCTGCGGCTGCTCGACGAACTCGGACTCTTCGAGCAATTCGACGCGCTGCCGCACACCAAAATCTCCAGCTGGGGATGGGACCTGCCCGACGGTCGCACGGCGCCGGTGATCGACTTCACCCGGCTACGGCTGCCGCATCGCTACCTGGCGATGGTGCCGCAATGGGATCTTCTCGACCTGCTCGCTGACGCCGGCAAGAAGGAACCGACATTCACACTGCGGATGAGCCACGACGTCACCGGGCTGCTGTACGACCGGGGTGACGTCGTCGGGGTGCGCTACGACAGCCCCGACGGGCCCGGCGAGCTGCGCGCCGACCTGACGATCGCCTGCGACGGACGCTGGTCGCTGTGCCGCCGCGAGGGCGGACTCGTTCCGCGCGAGTATCCGGTCGACTCCGACGTCTGGTGGTTCCGGCTGCCGAAGGCCGAAGGCATCGGCGACACCCTGCTCCCCCGGTTCAAGGACGGCCAGTTCATCGGCGTCATCCCGCGCGAGGACTATCTACAGACCGCCTACTTCCTTCGCAAAGGAGCCGACGCGCAACTCCGGGCGCGTGGGGTCGAGGCGCTGCGCACAGAGATCGTCACCGCCATACCCGAACTGTCCGAAGCGGTTCAAAGCCTCCAGATGGACGACGTCAAGTTGCTGGATATCAAGCTGAACCGGCTGCGCCGCTGGTACACCGGCGGGCTGCTGTGCATCGGCGATGCCGCCCATGCCATGTCTCCAGCCGGCGGCGTCGGCATCAACATGGCTGTCCAGGACGCCGTGGCCACCGCGAGGCTGCTCGCTGCCCCGCTTCGCGATCACCGCGTCACCACCGAGGACCTGGCCGCCGTGCAGCGCCGCCGCGAATTCCCGACCGCGGTGACCCAGACGTTTCAGCGCTTCCTGCACGCGGCGATGCTGCGCGCGATGAATGCCGGCACCACGCCGATGCCGAACGTGTTGCTGCGCATTTTGCTTCGCTTTCCGCAGCTGTCCGCCATTCCCGCCTATCTGATGGGCGTCGGCGTCCGACCCGAACATGCCCCGCAGTTCGCCCGCCGAGCAGCGCGATCGACGTCGACAATGCACCGATGACGGTTCCGACGGTCAACGACGTTCCCGCCGAGGTGGTCGACGCCGCACTGCGGGCCGCCGAAACTCTCGGCAGGGACGTTGCGGATGTGCCGCTGGTCGCGATCGCCCGTGAGGCCGGGATGTCCCGCAGCACGCTGGTGCGCCGATTGAACGGTTCACGCCAATCGCTGGACGACGCGGTGCGCGCGGCCGGCGTCGAACCCGGTGGCCGTCCGCCAGTGCGCGAGCGTGCAGTGCAGGCCGCGGCGACGCTGATCAGCAATCGAGGACTCATCGCCGCAACCTTGGAAGCGGTTGCCGCACAAGCAGATTGCTCAGTCCACAGCCTGTACGCCGTGTTTGGTGGACGAGACGAATTGATGCGCGCGGTGTTCGACCGCTACAGCCCGATCCTGGACCTCGACGAGGTGCTCTCCGAACCCGATGCCGAACTAGGCGAAACCGTCCACCGGATCTACCGGGCGCTGGCCGAGGCGTTCAGTCGCGAACCGCGGGTGGCTCCGGCGATGCTCGCCGAGGCGCTGGCACGTCCGACCGAACCCGCCGTACAGGCCCTGCTGCAGCACCACGTGCCGCTCATGCTCGGCAGTGTAGGCCAGTGGCTGGCGGCCGAAATCGCCGCCGGACGGATCCGAGATCTACCGCTGCCCTTGGTGATTCAGCAGATGCTTGCGCCTATTGGGATCCACACCATGGTTCGCCCGGCAGCCGATACCATCCCGGAAGTCGAGCTGCCGGAACTGGATCGGGCATGCACGGTGTTCGCCGAGGCGTTCCTGCGCGCGGTCGCGACCTAGTCGTCGTCCTCGATCAAGTGAGCAAACGCTTCGAGGTTCTTCAGCGACTCGCCGCGCGACACCCGCCACTCCCACTCTTTCTGGATCGACGAGCGAAAACCCAACTCCAGCAACGTATTGAAGTCGGAATCGACGGCCTCGAGGACCTGGCCGAGGATGCGGTCGATTTCGGCGGCGTCCACCGATGCCAGCGCCATCCGGCCGACCAGATAGATGTCGCCGACGTTGTCGATGGTGTAGGCGACGCCGTACAGCCGACGGTTGCGCTTGAGCAGGAACTTGTAGACGCCCTCGTGGTTTTCGTCGGGCTTGCGGCAGACGAACGCCTCGACGCGCACCGAATGCTCACCGATGCTCAGGATGGTGTTGGTCTTGAGCCGACGCTCGCCGGGCAACGCGACGATCAGCCCGGGCAGCCCGCCGTGGGCGCCCTCGTGGCGGCTGTATTCCAGGTCGTTGGTTTCCAGGGTGTCTTCGATCAACCGCTGGACGTGGGTGATCGGCGCGCCGCTGTCGCCGTTCGTGCTCATGCCCACGCCTTACGTCGTGACGGGCGCCAGCCGGGCTGCGCCGTCCGCCTGGTCGACGGCAGGCCACGCACCGCGCGGCGGGCGTTGAAGTCGCCGATCGCGCGGCGGTAGCTGGCCAGTTGCGCGTCGACGGTGTTATCCCACGAGAAGCCCGCTGCGTGCGCTACGGCGGCCTGCTCGAATGCCGCCGGGCCGCGCCGCAACGTCTCGTCGATCGCGTGCGCCCACCGGTCGGCGTCGTGGCCGGGGACCAGCGTGCCGGTCACCCCGTCGCGCACTGCCACCGGCAGCCCACCGACCGCGGCGGCGACCACCGGTGTGCCGCAGGCCTGCGCCTCCAGGGCGACGAGCCCGAACGACTCGGAGTAGCTCGGCACCGCGACCAGGTCGACGGCCCGGAACACCCTCGCGAGGTTTTCCCGCGTCTGCGGGGGCAGGAAAGTCACCCGGTCGGAGATACCCAATTCCCCCGCGAGCCGAACCAGCCCGTCCGGAACGGCAAGCCCGCTGCCCGACGGTCCGCCGACGACCAGCACGTGCACCCGCGGCAATTTGGCCGCCGCACGCAGCAGCACGTCGGGCCCTTTGAGCGGCTGGATGCGCCCGACGAACGCGACCACGTCCTGGTCGGCCGGCAGGCCCAACTGCGCCCGCGCGGCACGGCGATCGCCCGGGCGGAACACCTCCACGTCGACGCCAGGATGCGCGATGTCGATCCGGGCCGGATCGGCATGATGCAGCGAAACCAGTTGCGCCGCTTCGTCATCGGTGTTGGCGATCAACCGGTCGGCCTCGTCGACCACCTGCTGCTCCCCCACCGTCCGCAGCGGCGGCTCGGGGGTGTCGCCCTCGGCCAGCGCGGCGTTCTTGACCGCGGCCAGGGTGTGCGCGGTGTGCACTAGCGGCACCGACCACCGGTCGCGGGCCAGCCAGCCGACCTGACCGGACAGCCAGTAATGCGAGTGCACGATGTCGTAGTGGCCGGGCTCGTGGGCAGCCTCGGCCCGCAGCACACCGGCCGCGAACGCGCACAGCTGCGTCGGCAGGTCGTACTTGTCCAGACCCTCGAACGGCCCGGCGACGACGTTGCGCACCAGCACACCCGGCGCCACTCGCGCGACGGGCGGATCGGTGGACGCGGTTGCCCGGGTGAAGATTTCCACCTCGACACCGCGGCGGGCCAGGTGCAACGCGCTTTGCAGCACGTAAACGTTCATCCCGCCGGCATCCCCGACGCCGGGCTGCGCCAGCGGCGAGGTGTGCACCGCCAGCACCGCAACGCGGCGCGGATCGGTCAGATCAGAAGAGCCCACCCAGCCATCTTTGCAGCACCCGCAGGAGTCGCAGGTCAGGCGGGTGTCTCGACGTCAACCTCGTAGACGGGAACCGGCGGCGCGGCGCGGCGCATGGCACCCAGCGGGTCGGAGTACAACCCGGCTAGTGACACGATGCCGGCCCCGGATTCCTGCACCCGGTTGCCGAAGGCGGTCATCCGGATATCGCGGGGCGGCAGCACCAGGCGGGCCTTATAGGCCTCTTCGACCCGCTTCATGCCCTCCGGGTATTCGGTGAACGCCTGCCCACCGACCACCAGGTCGTCGGGGTTCAGCAGATCGCGCAGCAGCCCAACCGATTCACCGAGCACACGGGCGCGCTCGTCCAGGAGTTCCAGCGCCTGCTGATTGCCGCTACGGGCCGCCTTCAGGACGTCGGTGACCGACCCGCCGGTGTGGGCGGGCAGGATGCGCAGCCGGCGTGCGGCGGCGACGACGGCTTCGTCGCTGACAGTCGACTCCAACAGCCCTGTGCCACCGAGCAATTCGGACTGCGCGGGCAGGTTGGTGATCGTGCCGGGACCGCTGGCGGGGCTGTGCACCCGACCGTCGATCATCAGGGCATAGCCGACGGTCTCGCGGGCGTAGACGTAGAGGCTGGTCGACGAGTTCGGTCCGAACCGACGCATGCCGAGCAGCAACTCGGCGGCGGCCATCGCGTCGACGTGCGAGGCCACCGACACCGGCAGTTCGAGCGCCTCGGCGATCACCAGGCCGACCGGGGCGTCGCGCCAGCCGAGTCGCGCGTGGTCGACGTGGCCACTGGCCGCATCGACCGTGCCACCGATCGCGACACCGACCCACAGTGCCCGCCGCCGGTGCCAGCGACGTAGGTAGCGCTTGGCGCCGTCGGCCAGGGCGGCCAACGCCGGTCCCTGCGCGGTCCGCGGGGTCGGGGTCTCGACGGCGTCCAGAGTGCGGCCGAACAGATCGGTGGCCACGATGCTGGTGGTCCGTGCACCGACGTGCATGCCCAGCGTCAGGAACGGCTCGTGGTTGACCTCGACGGGTACCCGGGGACGCCCGATCGCACCGGAAACGGCCAGGTCAGCGCGTTCCCGGAGGACTCCGGCGTCCAGCAGGGCGATCACCTGGCGGTTGACGGTCGCAATCGACAGCGAGGTGATCTGGGCGATGACGTCGCGGCCGATGGGGCCGCGCAGCCGCACAGCCCGGAAGACCGAGGACGCGGCGGCGTCGGAGAGTTGCAGCGAGGGCGCCACCACGCGGTGCCGACCCGGCCCGCGCCGACGGGCAGCCGCCAGCGGGTTGTGCTGATGTGAAGTGAATGTTGTTGAGCGCATTTGCGATTCCTTGTCCGAGTTCCGATGGCGGTCTGTGCCGCACACCGTCGCGAGCGCTAGGCGCTTAGCTCAGGAGCGGCTGGCTGCGCGGCGACAACACGCGCAGCCCGCGCAACAGCACGCGGGCGGACAGCCAAAAAAGGCGCTCGAGTACACGAAAGGAAATTTAGCACGCTTACTACAGTTGGTCAGATGGATTCCGCTGATCGGCACTCGACGAGATCTGACCACCGGCACGACGGGCAACCCGTCGCGGTCGTTACCGGCGCCAGCTCGGGAATCGGCGAAGCCGCCGCGAGAACCCTTGCAGCCCAGGGCTTCCACGTTGTCGCAGTGGCGCGACGAGCCGACCGGGTCGAGGCGCTGGCCGATGAAATCGACGGCACTGCGATTGTGGCCGACGTCACTGACGACGCGGCCGTCGACGCCCTGGCCGCGAAACTCGAGCGGGTCGACGTGCTGGTCAACAATGCAGGTGGCGCCAAGGGCCTGGCACCGGTGGCCGACGCCGATCTCGAACATTGGCGTTGGATGTGGGAGACCAATGTGCTGGGCACGCTGCGAGTCACCCGCGCGTTGCTGCCCAAGCTGATCGACTGTGGCGACGGCCTGATCGTCACCATCACGTCGATCGCAGCGTTGGAGACCTACGACAACGGCTCGGGCTATACGTCGGCCAAGCACGCCCAAGGGGCGTTGCACCGCACACTACGCGGCGAGCTGCTCGGAAAGCCGGTGCGGCTCACCGAGATTGCCCCCGGCGCAGTAGAAACGGAGTTCTCGCTGGTGCGCTTCGACGGTGACGAGGACCGCGCCGATGCCGTGTACCAAGGAATCACGCCGTTGACGGCGGGCGACGTCGCCGAGGTGATCGGCTTCGTGGCGTCCCGGCCGTCGCATGTCGACCTCGACTTGATCGTCATCCGGCCGCGCGACCAGGCCCCGGGCAGCCGGTTTAACCGCCGGGCCCCGCAGGACTAGTCGACGTGGTCGGGGTGCCCGACAGCGTCGGAGCGTCACGCGGCGTGGCCGGCGCACTGCGCGGGATCGACACCGGGGCGGGCTTGGCGTCACTGGGCGGCGGCAGCGCCGACATCCCGACCCAGGTATTCCAGTCGACCGCCCAATCCCAGATGTCGCCGTCGGCATAGGACAGCTCGATCCGGCTGCCGGTCACTTCGACGGGGTCTCCGTAGATAGCGCTGCCGAAGTACTGCTCGGCGTCGGCGGTCGACAGATTGACACAGCCGTTGGTGACGTTGCTGTTGCCCTGCGCACCGGCGCTCGACGGGTTGGCGTGGATGAACTCGCCGTTGTTGGAGATCCGCACCGCCCAGCGCTCGTGCACGTGGCTGTAGCCGGCGGCCGGGTTGGACATGTAGAAGTCGGAGTACTTCTCGCTGACCACGTGGATGCCGTTGCGGGTGACGTTGCGGGCCTTGTCCCCCTCGCCATAGCTGCAGGGGAAGTCCATGATGACGCCGCTGTCGCGGACCACCTGGATGCGATGCGACGAGATTTCGGCCTTCACCACCTGGCGGCGGCCGACGTCGAACTTCAGGCTCATGTCCTGCTTGCCATAGGCGCCGTCGCCGAAGGCCAGCCCGTAGAGCTTGGCGTCGACGCTGACCTTGGTGCCGGCCGGGTAGTACTCGCGGCCGCGCCAGTGCACGCGGGCGCCCTGGGCCTCGTCAGGCAGCCACGCCCAGCTGCCCTCGACGGGCGGTTCGGTGGTGATCTTCAGCGCCCGCTCCACCGTGGCCTTGTCCGAGATCGGCGCGTCGAACTGGATGATGATCGGGGCCGCGACGCCGACGGTCTGGCCGTCGGCCAGCTGGAACCCGCCGTCGATCACCTTGGTGGGCGCGATCGTGGAGATCTCGCCCTTCACCGGGAGGGCTTTGCCGTCGTGGCCGACCGCCGATCCGTTCCAGGTGTAGGTGCCGTCATAGCCCAGCGGCTCGGTGACGGTGTACATCGTCCGGTCGCGGTTGAGGACGCCGGCGACCGCCTTACCGTCCGCGTTGGCCAGCGTGACGTGCTGGAACCAGCCGTCGCGCACCTCGACACTGATCGGCGCGGTAGGCAGCACCTTGGTGGTCTTGTCGGCCGGACGGAACGTCAGGGCGGCTTCCGCCGGAGGCTTGGACTTCTCGGCCTGCCGCGACGAACTGCCACCGCAGGCGGCGAGGACGCTGGGCGCGAAGACGCCGACTGCCAGCGTCGTCAGGGCTCGGCGCCGGGTGACCGGCAAGTCTCCGCGCTCTGTGTCCACGCCAACAAGATACCGGCGGAAACGGCACTCTCCTTCCGCGCGCGATCTAGAGGGAGCAGCCGACCAGCACCGGCTCGGGTATCAGTGTGACGCCAAACACATCCCGCACCCCGTCGCGCACATTCCGGGCCAGCGCGAGCACGTCCTCGGTGCTGGCCCCACCGCGATTCGTCAACGCCAGCGCGTGCTTGGTGGACAGCCGGCAGCGCGCGCCGTCGGCGTTCGGGTAACCCTTGCCGAAGCCGGCCCGCTCGACCAGCCAGCCGGCGGCCAGCTTGACACCGTCGGGCGCCGGGTAGTTCGGCACCGCGCGATCGCTGCGCTCAGCCAGCTCTTGGTAAACCGATTGCGGTACAACGGGATTGGTGAAGAACGACCCGACACTCCACGTGTCGTGGTCGGCCTCGTCGAGCACCATGCCCTTGCCGGCCCGCAGGGCGAGGACGGCGGCGCGGACCACGGCAGGGTCGTCCCGCTCGCCCGCGGCGGCGCCCAGGGCGTTGACCAGTTCGCCGTACCGCAGCGGCGCGCTGCGACCCGACTCATCCAGGGCGAACTCCACCTCGAGGACGGTGGCGCCATCGGAGTGCTTCAGCGCGCTCGTCCGATAGCCGAAACCGAGCTCGTCGGCGGCTGCCCAGCGCACCTCCCCGCTGCGCCGGTCGAGCAGCCGAACCCGGGTGATCGCGTCGGCCACCTCGACGCCGTAGGCACCGACGTTCTGCACCGGCGTGGCGCCGGCCGAACCGGGAATCCCGGACAGGCACTCCAGCCCACCCAGGCCGGACTCGACCGCCGCGACCACCACGTCGTCCCACACCGCAGCCGCCTCGGCGTGCAGGACGTTGCCGTCCACGCGAATGTTGTTGTTGGCCAACCGGATTACGGTCAAATCGGTCAGCGCATCGGAGATCACCACGTTCGAGCCGCCCGCCAACACCAGCGGCGGCTCCGAGCCGGATCCATCGAGGTGACGTAGCGACGCGACCACCTGATCGGTGCTGGTGCAGGTGATCACCCGCGCCGCGACCGGGCCGACCCGCAAGGTGGTCAGCGGCGCCAGCGGCACGTTTTCGTCGACGCGCGCACCGGCGAAAGCCGTTCCCACGGTGCTCCCTTCAACCCCGATTACCTGGTTTTTGACGGTAGCCTGACCAGCTATGCCGCGTTCGTTCGACATGTCCACCGACTACGCGGAATCCGTTGAGGCGGTGCTCCGGGCGTTCAGCGAGGAGCAGTACTGGCTGGCCCGGCTGGACGATTCCGGGGCCGACGGCTCGGCCCTCGATTCGATGGAGGTCGGCGACGGCGTCATCGACGTGGTCACCACGCAGGTGCTGCGGGCGGATCGGATGCCGGCCGTGGTCACCCAGTTCCACCGCGGCGACCTGCACATCCGCCGCGAGGAGCGCTGGGATCCGATCGTCGACGGGTCCGCGACCGCGACGGTCAGCGGCTCGATCGTGGACTCGCCGGCCTCGCTGGCCGGAACCGCCGTGCTGGAACCGCTGGGCGACGGTGGGGCCAGGCTGAAACTACGGGCCACCGTCGAGGTGAAAATCCCGCTGGTCGGCGGCAAGCTGGAGAGCTTCATCGGCGGCCAACTGGTCGAGCTGCTGATCCGCGAGCAGCGCTTCACCACGCGGTGGATCGGCGAAACCGCTTAGCGGTCAGCTGTTTCGCTCCGCGGCGGCGATCGCGCCCTTGAACAGGTCGCCGATCACCTTCTTCAGGACCGGCGTCAACAACCAGTCCAGGCCGGGGATCTTCGGCGTCGACCGCAGGTGCCACTCGGCTTCGGTGCCGGTGCCCGCTTCGCGCAGCGTCACCGTGCCGACGTGGTCGCGGACCGGTGCGCCGGAGATCATCTTGTAGGCGTACCGGGTGGGCCGCACGTACTCGATGATCTCCTCGACGATGGCTGGTCCGAGCGCCTCGATACGGCGGACGGCGCCGACGCCGTTGGGCGCGGGGACGCCCTCACGGTCCAGCGTGCTGCGACGGGCCAGTGACACGTAGTCCGCAATGCCGCGGTGGTTGGTCAGCGAGTCGAACACCTTCTCGATCGGTGCCGTCGTCGACTGCTTAAGCGTGAACTCGATCATGTGAGGATTCAAGCATCCGGCCAAAAGCGATCGCCCCTAGGCTGGCGTTCATGCGCATCGCGGTGGCCCAGTTGAACAGCGGCACCGACCCGTCCGACAACCTGCAGCTGGTCAAGGACTACACCGAGCGGGCCGCCGACGCCGGGGCGTCGCTGGTGGTGTTTCCCGAGGCGACGATGTGCCGGTTCGGCGTGCCCCTGGCCCCCGTCGCCGAGCCTGTCGACGGGCCATGGGCCGACGGCGTGCGCCGCATCGCCGCCGAGGCCGACGTCGCCGTGGTGGCCGGCATGTTCACCCCGGCCGACGACGGTCGGGTCTACAACACGCTCCTCGCGACCGGTCGCGGAATCGACGCCCACTACGACAAGATCCACCTCTACGACGCGTTCGGCTTCACCGAGTCGGCTACGGTCGCGCCCGGCCACGAGCCGATGGTGGTCACCGTCGACGATGTCGGGGTGGGCCTGACGACCTGCTACGACCTCCGCTTCCCCGAGCTGTTCACCACGCTGGCCCGCCGCGATGCCCAGCTGATCGTGGTGAGCGCGTCGTGGGCTGCCGGTCCGGGAAAACTCGAGCAATGGACGTTGCTGGCGCGCGCCCGTGCCCTGGACTCCACCAGCTACGTCGTCGCGGCCGGACAGGCCGATCCCGGCGAGCCGCTCGCCTCGAGCGCGCCGACCGGAGTCGGCGGCAGCGTGGTGGTGTCGCCGTTCGGCAAGGTCGTCGCCGCGGCGGCTTCCGAACCCGAACTGCTGGTTACCGACCTGGACCTGGACCAGGTGGCCAAGGCTCGCGAGACGATCGCTGTGCTACGCAATTACACAGCGTTTGCTCATGGCGATAAGGCAGAATCGCGCGGGTGACGAATCCTCAGGGGCCTCCTCACCAGGACCCGTCCTCGCCATGGTCGCGTCCGGGGGAGCAGAATTCGCCCCAACAGCAGAGCCCGCAGGGCGAGTACTCGTATCAGCCGCCGACCACGCCATCGTATCCGCCGCCGCCGGCGGAATATCCACCGACCGCGACCTTTGGCCAGCCGCCGCAGGATTCCGTCGAGCCACCGAAACCCAAGCGCCGCTTCCACTTTCGCGGCGACCCGGTGTCGATCATTCTGGTGCTGGTCATCGTCGCCGCACTGGGTATCGCGGGTCTGGTCGGCGGTGAACTCTACGCCCGCAACCGGGCCAACAACGTCGTCGCGACCGCAACCCAGTGCGTCGTCCAGGACGGCGCCACCGCATCCTTCGGGCCGAGCCCATTCCTGTTGCAGCACATCATGGGCCACTACGGGAACATCACGATCCACACCGCCGGGCACAACATCCGCAACGCCAAGGGCATGAAGGCCGACATCAGCATCGACGATGTCGACCTGCACGGCAACGCCGACTCCAAAGGCACCATCGGCAAGCTCGACGCCAACATCACCTGGACGTCGGAGGGCATCCAGGAAACCATCCAGGACTCCCTGCCGTTCATCGGTGGCTTCGTCAACAAGGTCACCACCGACCCCAGTGCCGGCACCATCGAACTCACCGGGGCAATGGGCCTGGGCGGTGTCACCGTCAAGCCGCAGGTTACCGACGGCCAGCTGACGCTGCAGGTCTACAAGGTCAACGCGCTCGGGGTGCTCATCCCGCACGAGACCGCGCAGTCCGCGCTGAACACCTTCACTGCGGCGCTGCTCAAGCAATATCCGCTCGGCATCAAGGCGGACAGCGTGCAGGTAACGAATGATGGTGTGAGCGCTCACTTTTCGACGCACAACGCCTCGATTCCGGCGGCGAGCAGCGACCCCTGCTTCGCGCATGTCTAACCCGCCGGGCAACGAGCCGCCCGAGCGCGGCCGACCGCTGCGGCCGGCCGGCCCGCCCAACCGCGGCTTCCCGCGGCGCCGGGTGCCGCCGCCCCCGTCGGAGTCGCCGACCCGGAACATCCCGCAGCCCAACCGGCCACAGCAGCCGGCCGCCCGCGACGTGCCGCGGCCGCAGCAACCCGGGCGTCCACCCAGTCGTCCACCGCAACAGCCGCCTCCGCCGCCCAACCGGCCGCCCCAACAGCCCGGCCCGCCGCCGCAACAGCCGGCTCCGCCACCCAACCCGCGGGCGCAGCAACCGGGGCCACCGCCGCCGCTGGCGCACGAGGACCTCACCACCCGCATCTCGGTCCCGGCGCCTCCCCCGCCCAGCTTCGAGGCCACCGAGGACACGGGGCGGCGCACGTTCTTCGCCAACCGGACGTCGCTGTTGCTGATCGTGCTGATCGTGGCCCTGGTCGCGATCGCGATTCCGATCGGTGGCGAGTTGTACGCCCGGCACGCCGCGAGCACGAAGGTGGCGAACGCCGTGCAATGCGAGGTGCAGGACAGCTCCTCGGTGTCGTTCTCTCCGGTCCCCCCGGTGCTGTGGCAGTACCTCACCAAGGATTACAGCGACATCTCCGTGCAGACCGCCGGCAATCAGATCCGCCAGGCCAAAGGCATGAAGGTCAGCTTCGACGCCCGCGACATCAAGCTGGACGACACCGGCAACTCGCGCGGCACGATCGGGTCGATCAACGGCACGGTCGACTGGTCGTCGGACGGCATCAAGCAGTCGATTCACAACGCCGTGCCGGTGCTCGGCGCCTTCGTCACCAGCGGGGTCACCACGAACACCAGCGACGGGACGATCGAGCTCAAGGGCTTGGTCAACACGGCCACCCTCAAACCGCAGATCGTCAACAACGGCATCTCGCTGCAAGTGGTCAGCGTGTCCGCGCTCGGCGCGAAGATCTCGACGGACACCGCGCAGAAATACATCGACGACCTGATGGCGAAGGCCACCCGGAACTATCCGCTGGGGTTGCACGCCGACAGCATCAAGGTCACCGGCAGCGGAGTGCAGGCGACGTTCTCCAGCACCAACGCGACCATCCCCGCCGGCGGCACCCAGGACTCCTGCCTGGCCAACCTCTAGCCCAGCTCGTCGAGCACGGCACGGGTGGCGGACAGGCCGAGCCTGGTCGCTCCCGCATCGAGCATCGCCACAGCGGCTGCGGCCGTGCGGATTCCGCCGCTGGCTTTGACGCCCAGTCGACCGCCGACGGTGTCGGCCATCAGCGAGACGGCGGCCAGTGACGCACCCCCGGTGGGATGAAAACCGGTGGAGGTCTTCACGAAATCCGCGCCGGCGTCCTCGGCGGCGCGGCACACGTCGACCAAGGTCTTGTCGTCGGCGAGCGTCAGCAGAGCGGCCGACTCGACGATCACCTTGAGCACGACGCCGGGGATCGCGGCGCGCACCGCCGCGACGTCGGATCGCACGACGTCGATGTCACCGGCCACCGCCGCGCCGACGTCGATGACCATGTCGACCTCCACGGCACCGGCCGCGACGGCCTGCGCGGCCTCGGCGGCCTTGAGCTCGGAAACGTGTTTGCCGGAAGGGAATCCGGCGACGGCGGCCACCCGGACGCCGGACGCCATCGCGTGCGAGACCATCGACGGCGAGACGCAGACGCAGTAGACGCCCAGCGCCGCGGCCTCATCGGCGACGGCGGTTACGTCGGCCGTGGTGGCCTCCGGCTTGAGTAGAGTGTGGTCGACGACGGCGGCGACCTGTTCGCGGGTCCAGGACATCAGAACGGCTCCCCACCGCCGCCGGGGTTGCAGCCGGTGCTGACCATGGTCGCGTCGTCGACGACCGGGCGCCACGGCTCGAGGTTCCAACTGGTCTTGCCCGGCTCGGCGGTTTCGGCGAAATCCCAATGGCAGCGGAACTGTTCGCGCATCCCGGGGGTGGCGGCCGTCGGCGCCTGCGCCAGCACTTCGGCCCACGCCTCGTCGGCTTCGGGGCTCTGTGAGCCGAGTTGCTTGGATGCCGCGCGGCCCGACGCCGTCGGGTAGACGCGCAGACTGGAGCGACGATTCCATTGCGCCCAGGCAACGTGGTCGACGAACGGCGGCGCGTAGGTCTGGACACCCACCGGGCCGGGATCGGCGGACACCGGAGCGGCCACGAGCAGCGCGCCGGCAACCGTCGCCGCGAAGATCAGAACTCGCATGCGGCTATCGCGACTTACCTTGGATCTCAAGAAGTTTGGGCCGCACATCGACAAGGTAGACCCCCGCCGCGCAGGCACCGATGGTCGCGCCCAGTGCGCTGAGCATCATGGTCAGCGGCACCGAGGCGCCCAGGATCAGCAGCCACACCGGCTTGGTCATCTTGTCGGCCGCCGTGTAGGCGTCGGGCCGCTGCATCGCCGCGTGCACGAAGGCGTAGAGCGCTGTCATCGCGACGGCGACCTGCAAGATCAAAACGACGCTATTCACGAGGGTCACCCAACAAGCGTAAATGGGCGCCTCCAGAAACGTCGACTCCGAGCCACCCAAGCGGGCGACTCGGAGTCGAGCGGTCGTACGAGATTACTTCTGGGTGACCTTTTTGGCCGGAGCCTTCTTGGCCGGAGCCTTCTTGGCGGGCGCCTTCTTGGCCGGGGCCTTCTTTGCGACGGCCTTCTGCGCCTTCTTGGCGGCCGCGTCGGTCTTCTTCGGCAGCTCGATGCCGACCAGCTTGGCGGCACGCTCGCCGACCGCGCGAGTCTGCGACGCCACGGTGCCCAGCGCCTCCTGGGTCAGCTCGACGGCCTGGTCGACGTAGCCCTGGGCATTCGCCGAGGCGTCGTCGATACCGGACTGGCTGCGCAGGCGCTCCAGGGCGGCCTCGCCGCGCTCGACCAGCTCGTTGTAACGCGAGGTCGCGGCCTCGACGTAGCCCTCGGCGGCGCTACGCAGCTCGTCGGCGGTGAAGCGGTCGCGCAGGTCGCGCAGCTGCTCGGGCAGGTCCTCCTGCAGCTTGGTCAGGCGAGCACGGCTCTCCTCGACACGGCTGCTGGTGGTCGTGCGGGTCTCCTCGGCACGCTCACGGAGCTCGGTGAGCAGGTCGTTGACCGTGGCCAGGGCCAGGTCAGCGGCACCCAGCGCGGCGAGCAGCGGGGCCTTCAGGTCTTCGATGTTCGGGTTGTTTTCCGCCATGGTGGTTCCTTTCGTCATTCTTCTTGTGCGTCAGGGGAGTTCCGTGAGGTGTCCGGGTTTACGCAGAGGTGGTCTCCTCCCGGGTAGCCTCGTTTTGTTGAACGAAGGACGTGTAGATGTCCAGCAGAACCTGCTTCTGCCCTTCGGTGATCGTCGCGTCGCCGACGATGGCGTCGCGGACTTCGCTCTTGGGGCCGGGCTCGAGCATTCCGGCCTGGACGTAGAGCACCTCGGCGGAGACTCGCAGTGCTTTGGCGAGTTGGTTGAGCACGCCAGCCGAAGGTTTGCGCAATCCACGCTCGATCTGACTGAGATACGGATTGCTGACGCCGGCCTTTTCGGCCAGCTGTCGCACCGATACCTGGGCCGCTTCACGCTGCGCTTTGATGAAGCTGCCGATATCCGACGCAGCGGTTGTCACCACAGCAGCAAGGTTTTCGTCCTGCGGCATGATCACTCCTCGCGTCGCCTGGTCGGTGCGAACGCGCCCACGGTAGCTAACGAGTGCTAGCTTTTGCAAGCACTGTTAGCAGGCCGAAGAACTTTTGCAAGCACTCTCAGAAGAGCAGCTGTGCCATCGCATAGATAATGAGCCCGGCCAGCGAGCCCACAACTGTGCCGTTTATCCGGATGAATTGCAGGTCACGGCCCACGTGCAATTCGATGCGGCGGCTCGCCTCCTCGGCGTCCCAGCGTTCGATGGTGTCGGTAATAATCGCTGTGATCTCGACCCCATATTGGGCGACCAAATGCTCGGCCGCCCGCACGATCCAGTTATCGACCTTGTCGCGCAATTCCGCGTCATCGCGTAGCGATTCCCCGATCCGAACCACCGCGTCAGCAATGCGCGTGCGCAATGTGCTCGACGGATCGTCGACGCCTTCGAGCACTAATCTCTTGAGCGTTTTCCACGCCGTTCCGGCGGCGTTGGTGACCTCTTCGCGCGACATCAACTGCTCCTTGACCGCCTCGGCCCGGGCGATCGTCGCGTCGTCGTTCTGCAGGTCGTCGGCGAATTCGAACAGGAACCGCGTCGCGGACCGGCGCAGTTCGTGGTCGGGGTTGCGGCGCACCTTGTCGGTGAAGTCCATCAGCTCGCGATGGATACGGTCGCCGACGAGGTGGTCGACGAAGCGCGGTGACCAGGTCGGCGAATCGCGCTCGATGACCCGCTGGATCACCTCGCCGGCATTCAGCGACCACTGAAACGCCCGGTCGGCGAGCAGCTGGATCAGGGCCTCCTGACGGTGCTCGGCCAGCAGCGTCGACAGCACGCGCCCCACCGGCGGTCCCCACTCCGGTTCGGCGATGCGGCGCACGATCATCCGGTCGATCACCTGCTGCACGTCCTCGTCGCGCAGAAGTTCCACCACAACCCTGAGCACGGTGGCGGATTCGGCGGCCACCCGCTCGGCGTGCGCCTGCTCGGAGAGCCACTTGCCCAGCCGGCTCGGCACCTGCGCGTCGCGGATCTTGGTGCCGACCACCTCCGGCGACAGAAAGTTCTCCCGCACAAAGGTACCCAGGCCCTCGCCGAGCTGGTCCTTCTTGCGCTTGATGATCGCGGTGTGCGGGATCGGGATGCCCAACGGATGCTTGAACAACGCGGTCACCGCGAACCAGTCCGCGAGCGCGCCGACCATCCCGGCTTCACCCGCGGCGCCGACGTAGCCGACCCACGCGGCGGTCATCCCGCCGGCCTGTGCCCACCGGCACCCGAGGAATACCACCGTGGCGCCGACCAGGAAGCTCAGCGCGACCACCTTCATCCGGCGCAGCCCCTGTTGCCGCTCCGCGTCGGCCTGCGGGTCGGCCCCGGCGAACGACTCGGCGAAGGATGCCGCTTTGCGAGGATCGCCCGGCGGCGGCAGCGCCGGGTCCAAGCCCGCCGGTCCGGGGCGCTGCGGACCGGCTCGGTGCTTGGGTCCCGAAGCGGGTATTCCGTTCAGTCCGACTGCCACTCCCCCATCATCCGCTATCGGCGGCGGTGTTCGTTTGCGACGGCCTGCGGCGAGGCCTGCGATTTTGCGTGGTAACTGTTACCGGCATCCCGACATCGGACCATCGCCGGAGGTCCAGACAGGAAATCATTAGAGATAAGCCTTACTATGAAAAATATTGAACGGATAGGAACCGGCATAGTGGCAAAGCAGGTCCCGGCCGTGACGGTGAAAGCCGATGGCCGGAAGCGACGTTGGCACCAGCACAAGGTTGAACGCCGCAACGAGTTGATCGATGGAACGCTCGAGGCGATACGCCAGCGTGGCCAGTACGTCAGCATGGACGAGATCGCCGGCGAGATCGGCGTCTCGAAGACCGTGCTCTACCGCTACTTCGTCGACAAAAACGACCTGACGACCGCGGTGATCATGCGGTTTACGCAGACCACCCTGATTCCCAACATGGCCAAGGCGCTGTCGTCGAATCTGGACGGCTTCGACCTGACCCGCGAGATCATTCACGTCTACGTCGAGACGGTGGCCTCCGAGCCGGAGCCGTACCGCTTCCTGATGGCCAACAACTCGGCCGGCAAGAATAAGGTGGTCGCCGACTCCGAGCGCATCATCGCCCGCATGCTCGCGGTGATGCTGCGCCGTCGGATGCGGGCCGCGGGCATGGATATCGGCGGGGTCGAGCCGTGGGCCTATCACATCGTCGGCGGCGTCCAGCTGGCCACGCACTCGTGGCTGCTGGATCCGCGAATGAGCTCCGATGAGCTGATCGACTACCTGACCATGCTGAGCTGGAGCGCGCTGTGCGGGATCGTCGAGGTCGCCGGGTCGCTGGACAAGTTCCGAGGCCAGCCGCATCCCTCGCCGATTGTGCCGCCGCTGAGCGACTAGCGGGACTACCTTGCGCACATGACCAACGCAACGACGCGTTCGCGCTTCAGCTCCTGGGCCTACGCCCTGCGCACCACCAACCCGCCGCCGGACGGACCGGTAGACTTCGTCACCCGATGGCTGGTCGTCACCCGCGCCGCCGTTCTGCCGATGACATTGCTCGCCGGACTGGTCGCCGCGCTGCTCGCGGTGCGCCAGCCCGGATTCGACTGGCGCTGGCTGACTCTCGCGATCGTCGGAATCCTATTGGCGCATACCGCCAACAACCTGATGAACGACCTCTACGACACGCAGACCGGCTTGGACAGCGCGACTTATCCGCGGGCGCTGTACGCCCCGCACCCGGTGCTCTCCGGGCTGGTCAGCCGCCGTACGTTGCTCATCGCGATCGGCCTGGTGAATCTGGGCGACCTCGCGATCCTGATCGTGTTGACCTGGGCGCGTGGTTGGCCGGTGGTGGCATTCGCGCTGGCCGGATTCGCGCTCAGCTTCGCCTACACCGCGCCACCGCTGCGGCTGAAGAAGCGTGGCCTCGGCGAGCCGGACGTGTTCGTGGTGTGGGGCCCGATGATGGTCTGCGGCACTTACTACTCCGCGGTCGGCCACGTCGGCTGGCCGGTGCTGCTGGCCTCGCTGCCCTACGGTCTGCTCTGCACGACGGTGTTGATGGGCAAGCACACCGACAAGATTCCCTACGACCAGCCACTCGGAATCCACACGCTCCCAGTGCTTTTCGGCGAAAAGCGGGCCCGCGCAGTGACACTTGGGATGATGGTCGGCTTCTACGTACTTGTGGTCGCCGCAGTGCTGGTCGGGGCGATGCCCTGGCCGGCACTGCTTGTCGTATTGGCCCTGCCACGACTGGTCAAGGTCTGGCCGTATTTCCGCCGTCCGCCACCCGACGAGCCGCCGGCCGATTTCCCGGTCTGGCCGCTCTGGTACGCGGCGCTGGCCTGGGTGCATGTGCGCCAAGCCGGCGCGCTGCTGGTGGTCGGTCTGGCGATCGGTGCGTTCGTGCCCGGACTAAGCCGTTAGCTCTTCACCAGAGTAAATTGGCCAACCTCAGATACGTTGCGCTGGAAGAAGTCTGAGCACCCGATCAAGTAACGCATGTAGCGGTCGTAGATCTCCTGGGAGGTCGCGGCGATCGCGTCGTCGCGGGCGGCTTCCAGTCTGGTGGTCCAGGTGTCGAGCGTCCGTACGTAGTGCGGGGTCATCTTCTGCAGCCGCTCGACCGAGAAGCCGGCGTTCTGGGAGTACTCGACGACGTCCTCGTCGCAGGGAACCGCGCCGCCGGGGAAGATCTCCGCGGCAATGAACCGCATGAACCGCAGGTCGCTCATGGTGATCGGGATGCCCATCTCCGGCCAGCGCTTGAGTGGATGTCCCATGATGGTCTGCAGCACCATCCGGCCGTCGCCCGGCATGATGCGGTAGCACAGATCGAAGAATGCCTTGTACCGCGTTTTCGGAAACGCCTCGAAGGCCTCGATGCTGACAATCCGGTCGACCGGCTCGTCGAACTCTTCCCAGCCGCGCAGCAGCACCCGCCTCGATCGTGCGGAGTCGACCTGATCGAGGATCTGTTGCCCGAGCGAATGCTGGTTCTTGCTCAGGGTGAGCCCGACGACGTTCACGTCGTACTTCTCGACCGCGCGCTTCATCATGGCGCCCCAGCCGCAGCCGACATCGAGCAGGGTCATCCCGGGCTCGAGGTTCAGCTTGGCCAGGGAGAGGTCGAGTTTGGCGATCTGCGCCTCTTCGAGCGTCATGTCGTCACGCTCGTAGTAGGCGCAGCTATAGGTGCGCGTCGGATCCTGGAACAGGCCGAAGAATTCGTTGGAGGTGTCGTAGTGGGCTTGCACGTCTTCGTATGCAGGCCGCAAATTCGACGAATCCTCCGACCCGTTGTCGATCATCTGCGATGAGCCTTTCACAATGAATCTCGTTCAGGTCGTTAGGTTCTGCTGTTTCGAACGATCTGTATAACGCACTTTTATCGATTCTTCTACGCGGGGGACTTTTCGCAGGTGAATTGGCAGACATCGGTGTAGCCGTCGCGGAAGAGGTCGGCACAACCGGTCAAGTACTTGTAGAAGCGCTCGTAGATCTCCTCGGACGTGATCTCGATTGCCTCGGCTTTCTTGGCTTCCAGATTGCTCGCCCAGGTGTCCAGCGTGCGGGCGTAATGCGGCCGCAGCGGCTGCTTCTTGGTGATCGTGTAGCCCGCCTTCACCGCGGCGTCCTCGACCTGCGCGGCCAGCGGTAGACGGCCGCCGGGGTAGATCTCGTCCATGATGAATTTGATGAATCGAACCTTCGACATCGTCAGCGGCAACTTGCGCTCTTTGATCTCTGTGTCGCTCGGAATGATGATGGTGTGCAGCATCATCACGCCGTCGTCGGGCATCAGGTTGAGCGTCTTCTTGAAGTAGTCGTCGTACTTGTTGAAGCCGAAGTGCTCAAATGCGCCGATTGAGACCACCCGGTCGACCGGCTCGTCGAAGTCCTCCCATGGCTGCAGCCGGACTTCCATGCTGCGGGTGGTGTCGATGTTCGGGAAGCGGTTCGTCTCGATGTGCTGCTTCTGGTTTTCCGACAGCGTCAGGCCGATGACATTCACGTCGTACTTCTCGACGGCGCGCTGGATGGTGGAGCCCCAGCCACAGCCGATGTCGAGCAGCGTCATGCCCGGTTTTAGGCCGAGCTTGCCCAACGACAGGTCGACCTTTGCCGCCTGCGCCTGCTCGAGCGTGTAGTCGTCCTTTTCGAAGTACGCACAGCTGTACGTCTGGGACGGGTCTTGCCACAGCGCGAAGAAGTCGTTGGAGATGTCGTAGTGGAACTGGACTTCTTTTTTGTCCGAGCCCCGGGTCTGCGAGGCAGACTTCGACAGCCACGTGGACTGCGCGGTGGGCGTTGCGCTTGAGGAGTCTGACACCATTCGTCCTGACGAGTTGAAATGAAATTGCGTACTTTGAGTGCCGGCCGCTCGACACCGGGAACGAGGCTACGCCCGTCCCCGATGCGCAAGACTAGTCGCTGGCGCAAGTCTAATGCGCACAGCAGTACATACCGAATCGTGGCGCGCTAGTACGAGTAAAAACCCTTGCCGGATTTTTTGCCGAGCTGACCGGCCTCGACCATGCGCTGCAGCAGGGGCGGCGCGGCATAGTGCGGATCTTTGAGCTCGTCGTACATGGCGTCGGCGATCAGCTTCATGGTGTCGAGGCCGATCAGGTCGGACAGCCGCAGCGGACCCATCGGGTGCGAGAGGCCGGCGACCACCGCGGTGTCGACGTCTTCGATCGATGCGACGCCCGACTCGACCATCCTGATGGCCGACAGCAGGTAGGGCACCAGCAGCGCGTTGACGACGAAGCCGGACCGGTCGCCGCAGCGCACCACTTTTTTGCCCAGCACTTCGCTCGCGAAGTGCCCCACGCGCTCGACGGCGTCATCGGAGGTGACCAGCGTGCTGATCAGCTCGACCAGCGGCAGTACGGGCACCGGGTTGAAGAAGTGCAGACCCAGCACGCGACTCGGATTCTTCGTTGCCGCAGCGATTTTCATGATCGGGATGCTCGACGTGTTGGAGGCGAGCACGGCCTGCGGATCGGTGATGATCTCGTCGAGTTCCGCGAACAGCTTGGCCTTGACTGCCTCGTTCTCGACGATCGCCTCGATGGTCAGCTGACGGTCGGCGAGGTCGGACAGCGTGCTGGTGTAGCGCAGCCGAGCCAGGGTCGCGTCGCGGTCGTCGGCGGACAGCTTGCCCTTGCTGACGGCCCGCTCGAGTGACGCCTCGATGCGAGCCTTGCCCGCGGCGGCCAGTTCGTCGGTGGGCTCGTAGACCACCACGTCGGCGCCGGCCTTCGCCGACACCTCGGCGATGCCGCCGCCCATCTGCCCGGCGCCGATCACACCAACGCGCTCAATCGCATTGCTCACTGCTGGAAATCCTCTCGATATGCGTCAGGCCCCGCCCAGGGTTTCCGGGCGGGGCCTGCGCTGTCAAGCCGCGAGCTTGTGGCTACGGCCTGGTCTTAGTGGGCTCAGCTCAGTGAAACTGGCCCTCTTCGGTGGAGCCGGCCAGAGCGGTCGTCGACGAGGTCGGGTCCACCGTGGTCGCGATCCGGTCGAAGTAGCCGGCGCCGACCTCGCGCTGATGCTTGGTGGCGGTGTAGCCGCGCTCCTCGGCAGCGAACTCGCGCTCTTGCAGCTCGACGTAGGCGCTCATCTGGTTGCGGGCGTAGCCGTAGGCCAGGTCGAACATCGAGTAGTTCAGGGCGTGGAAGCCGGCCAGCGTGATGAACTGGAACTTGAAGCCCATCGCGCCGAGCTCCTTCTGGAAGCGAGCGATGGTCGAGTCGTCCAGGTGCTTGCGCCAGTTGAACGAGGGCGAGCAGTTGTAGGCCAGCAGCTGGTCCGGGAACTCGCTCTTGACGCCCTCGGCGAAGCGGCGGGCCAGGTCGAGGTCCGGGGTACCGGTCTCCATCCAGATCAGGTCGGAGTACGGCGCGTAGGCCTTGGCGCGGGCGATGCACGGCTCGAGTCCGTTCTTCACCCGGTAGAAGCCCTCGGAGGTGCGCTCACCGGTGACGAACGGGCGGTCGCGCTCGTCCACGTCGCTGGTGATCAGCGTGGCGGCCTCGGCGTCGGTGCGGGCGATGACGACGGTCGGCACGTCGGCCACGTCAGCGGCCAGGCGGGCCGAGGTCAGGGTGCGGATGTGCTGCTGGGTCGGGATCAGCACCTTGCCGCCCAGGTGGCCACACTTCTTCTCCGAGGCGAGCTGGTCTTCCCAGTGCGAACCGGCGACACCGGCCGCGATCATGGCCTTCTGCAGCTCGTAGACGTTGAGCGCGCCACCGAAGCCCGCTTCACCGTCGGCGACGATCGGTGCAAGCCAGTTCTCGATCGACGTGTCGCCCTCGACCTTGGCGATCTGGTCAGCACGCAGCAGCGCGTTGTTGATCCGGCGGACCACCTGCGGCACCGAGTTGGCCGGGTAGAGGCTCTGGTCCGGGTAGGTGTGGCCGGACAGGTTCGCGTCACCGGCGACCTGCCAACCGGACAGGTAGATGGCCTTCAGGCCGGCGCGCACCTGCTGGACGGCCATGTTGCCGGTCAGCGCGCCCAGCGCGTTGACGAACTCCAGGTCGTGCAGCTGGCTCCACAGCACCTCGGCGCCGCGGCGGGCCAGAGTGGACTCCTCGACGACCGAGCCCTGCAGGGCCACCACGTCGGCGGGGCTGTAGGTGCGGTTGATGCCCTTCCAGCGGGGGTTGGTGTCCCAGTCCTTCTGGATCTCTTCGGGGGTCTTAGGTGTGCCAACGCTCGACATAGCGTTCTCCTCAAAGTTATTGACCTGAGGACCCGAGATTTCCAGCCTTGCTAAGGACCCCAGCATCGTTGCTGACTTGCTAACACGAAGATGGCACAGGTCAGCGGCCCAGGTCCACCTATTTTGCTGCCAATTTTGGCTAGGGCTCTGACGGTTTTTGCAAAGATTGCGAAGATCAGTGCCGACCGAACCGGTTCAGTCGTTACCCGCTGGTAACTTAAATTCGCAGGTCAGCCCGGCGGTTTGCATAACGCTCGTACGGTTAAAGCGGGAAGATCGCGGCGAGCGCCTTGACCTCGTCGCCGACCGCATATGTGAGCGTTCTAACAGTGCGATCCGAGAGGCCATCGCCGAACCGCTCGGTCGAGCCGGCCGGGTGCACGTGCGCGATGACCTCCAACTTGTCACCGAGCGCCACCGCGGCATCGTGCTCGATTGTCACGCGCAGCGGCGCCTTGAGCAGGTCCGGGTATGACGAGAGGTAGTCCTCGACAACGCTCCAGTACACCGAGTTGTTCATGTGGTCGAAGAAGTCGATGTCGGTGAATCGGACCGGGAACTCGTGCATCTCCGCGGCGTCCTCGCGGCTGCCCGCCTTGAGATAGCCCTTCCAGCGCAGCCGGGTGACGTCGGTGGTCGTGCGCAGGCCGTCGAGGAAGTCGTCGGAGATGCGTGCCGGCGTCTGGGTCTCCCGGTTGAAGTTGATCCAAAATGCTTCCGACTCCAACAGGCCGCCCTTGCGCCCGTCGATGCGGACCCGCATCTCACACCACCGGTTCGACGTGCCCGAACACCACCGGCGCATCCGCAGCATGTCGCCGAACTCGATCGGCCGAATCACGTCGATCATCGTCCGGCGGACAATCCACAGCGGATGGGTTTCCTCGAACCCCATCTCGCGCAACTGATCCTGACCGATGTCGACGATGTGGCGGGCGGCGGAGTCGAAGCGCAGCCGGCCGTCGCGGTCGATGTCGGCGACACGTAACGGCCATTCCCGCTCGAAGACATCGGGATGCCCGTCAGGAACCGGCATCATCACCTTGTCCAAGCTCACGGCTTCACTCCCCAAACTTGCTAGGCGCGCTAGCTGATGTGCGCATAATGCCAAAAGACGTCGCCGCGGCGCCAATCCTCACTTGAGCTGCAAATTTTGCTAACCGCGTCTTCGCAACGCGGGTACGCTGGCCGAATGGCCAAGACATTCGTTGGCTCACGGGTGCGGCAGCTGCGCGGCGAGCGGGGATTCAGCCAGGCCGCGCTGGCGCAGATGCTGGACATCTCCCCCAGCTACCTCAACCAGATCGAGCACGACGTCCGGCCGCTGACGGTCGCGGTGCTGTTGCGCATCACCGAAGTTTTCGGGGTGGACGCGACGTTCTTCGCCTCCGAGGACGACACGCGCCTGCTGGCCGAGCTTCGCGAGGTGACCCTCGACCACGACCTCAGCGTCGAGGTGGACCAGTCGGAGTTGGCCGACGTCGTGAATTCGCACCCGGCGCTGGCGCGCGCGCTCGTCAACCTGCACCGGCGCTACCGGCTCACCACGACGCAGCTCGCCGCCGCGACCGAGGACCGCTTCTCCGACGGCAGCGGCAGCGGGTCGATCACCATGCCGCACGAAGAGGTCCGCGACTATTTCTACGAGCGGCAGAACTACCTGCACGAGCTGGACACCGCCGCCGAGGAGCTCACCGTGCGGATGCGCATGCATCGCGCCGACCTGGTCCGCGACCTGTCCGACCGGCTGACCTCGGTGCACGACGTGCGAATCAAGCGAATCGATTTGGGCGACAACGTCCTTCACCGCTTCGACGCCGAAACACGGACTCTCGAGATCGCCGGACACCTGCCGTCGGGGCAGTACGCGTTCAAGCTCGCCGCCGAGCTGGCGTACCTGGAGCACGGCGACCTGATCGACCGCCTCGTCGACGAGGGCAGCTTCACCAGCGACGAGTCCCGCAAGCTGGCCCGCCTGGGGCTGGCCAACTATTTCGCCGCCGCGACCGTGCTGCCCTACAAGCGGTTCCACGAGGTCGCCGAGAGCTTCCGCTACGACGTCGAGCGGCTGTCTGCGTTCTACGCGGTGAGCTACGAGACCATCGCCCACCGGCTGTCCACCCTGCAGCGCCCGTCGATGCGCGGCGTGCCGTTGTCGTTCGTCCGCGTCGACCGGGCCGGGAATATGTCAAAACGTCAGTCCGCCACTGGTTTTCACTTCTCCTCGGCGGGAGGTACCTGCCCGCTGTGGAACGTCTACGAGACATTCGCCAACCCGGGCAAGATTCTGGTACAGATCGCCCAGATGCCGGATGGCCGCAGTTACATGTGGGTGGCCCGCACCGTCGAGCGGCGAGCATCGCGATATGGTCAGCCCGGTAAAACCTTCGCGATCGGGCTGGGCTGCGAACTCCGGCACGCCCACCGGCTCGTCTACTCGGAAGGACTCGACTTGTCCGGCGACCCAGCCTTGTTGGCCACACCGATCGGTGCGGGCTGTCGAGTCTGCGAGCGGGACAACTGCCCGCAGCGGGCGTTCCCGGCACTGGGGCGGGCCCTTGATCTCGATGAGCACCGCAGCACGGTGTCGCCCTACTTAGTGAGGCATGCATGACTCAAGACGTCGGCCGCATACCGCCCGGGCGGTTCCGCGAACTCGGGCCGATCAACTGGGTGCTCGCGAAGCTGGGCGCCCGCGCGGTGAAAGCCCCGGAGATGCATTTGTTCACCACGCTTGGTCAGCGTCGATTCCTGTTCTGGGTGTGGGCGATCTACGGCGCCCGGCTGTTGCGGGGCCGTTTACCGCAGGCCGACACCGAATTGGTGATCTTGCGAGTCGCGCATCTGCGCAAGTCGGAATACGAACTGCAGCACCATCGCTGGATCGGACGACGTCGCGGACTCGACGACCCCACGCAGGAACTGATCTTCTCCTGGCCCGAATCGGCACACGACTCAACGTTGACAGAACGGCAGCGAGTGCTGCTCACCGCGACCGACGAATTCGTCTTGGACCGAACGATCAGCCCCGAGGTGTGGCAGCAGCTGTCCAGTCATCTCGACCGGCACAGACTCATCGAATTCTGCTTGCTGGCAGGGCAATACGACGCCCTTGCCGCAACGATGTCGGCGCTGGAGATCCCGCTGGACAACCCGGGGAGTCACAAATAACTGTCGACCACCACAAGCGCCGACAGCAGGACGGGGAGCACCGGCAACCCGACCGCGAAGGCAGCCAGGGTGAGATTTCCCGCGGCCAGTAGCCGCCGTCGCCACAGCATCGCGCCCAGCGCCAAGACCGCGGATACGGCCAGCACAATCGGCCCCCAGAGGCCTGCCGTGGTGAAGAAGTCGCCGATCGAGATCCCGATCAGCCAGAGCACGTAGCCGGTCAGCGACCCGCCGAGCGCGGCCCACATCGAGTCGGCTCGCACCGCTTTCAATCTGGCCATGTCGCTCCTCGGGTCAGAAGTTGATCATGTGTCCGGTCAACCCGTGGAAGCATTCCTGCATCGCCTCCGACATGGTCGGGTGGGTATGGACGTTGCGCGCCAACTCATGTGCGGTCAGGTCCCACTTCTGGGCCAACGTCAACTCAGGCAGCAGCTCGGCAACATCGTGGCCGACCAGGTGTCCGCCCAGCAGCTCGAGATGCTTGGCGTCCGCCACGAGTTTCACGAAGCCGCTCGGGTCGCCGACACCGTGTGCCTTGCCGTTGGCGGTGAACGGAAACTTGGAGACGACGACGTCGTAACCCTCGTCGCGGGCCTGCTGCTCGGTGAGCCCGAAACTCGCCACGTTCGGCTGGCAGAAGGTGGCGCGAGGCAGCATGCGGATGTCGCCGAGGGCCAAAGTCTCCGCGCCGGCGATGGTTTCGGCCGCCACCACTCCCTGCGCCTCGGCGACGTGGGCCAGCTGCAGCAGGCCCGTTACGTCGCCGATGGCGTAGATGTGGTCGACGTTGGTGCGCAGGTACTCGGTGACGGCGATGGCCTTGCGGTCGGTCAGCGCGACGCCGACCTTGTCGAGCCCGAACCCGTCGACGTTGGGCGCAAAGCCGATGGCCTGCAAGACTTTCGTGGCCTTGAGCTCCTCGGTCTTGCCGTCCTTGCTGACGGTCACGGTCACCACTGAGCCGTCGTCGTCGATCGACTCGACCTTGGTGCCGGTGAGGATCTTGACGCCGAGCTTCTTGTACTGCTTCTCGATCTCCTTGGAGACATCGACGTCCTCGTTGGGCAGGGCGCGCGGCAGGAACTCCACGATGGTCACCTCGACGCCGTAGTTCTTGAGCACGTAGGCGAATTCGATGCCGATGGCCCCGGCGCCGGCGATGATGATCGACTCGGGCAGCTCGCGGGACAGGATCAGTTCCTCGTAGGTGACCACGTTCTTCGACAGCGAGGTGCCGGGGACCAGCCGGGTGCTGCTTCCGGTCGCGATGATCACATTGTCGAAGGTGACCGTCACAGGATCTTCAGCGCCGCCCGCAGACGGTTCGACCGTCAGGGTGTGGGCGTCGGCGAACTTGCCGTAGCCGTGGATCTCGGTGATCTTGTTCTTCTTCATCAAGAAGTGCACGCCGGCCACCCGGCCGTCGGCCACCTTGCGGCTGCGGTCGAACGCGGCGCCGTAGTCGAAGGTCACCTCGCCGCTGATGCCAAAGGTCTTGGCTTCCTTGGTGAAGATGTGCGCGAGTTCGGCGTTGCGCAGCAGCGCCTTGGACGGGATGCAACCGACATTGAGGCAGACCCCGCCCCAGTACTTCGGTTCAACGATGGCCGTATTCAGTCCCAGCTGCGCGGCGCGGATGGCCGCTACGTATCCACCGGGTCCGGCTCCGAGGACGACAACGTCATAGTGGGTCACGGCACCCACCCTAGTGGTTGCTCTGAGACCGAACTGAGGGTCGTGATGTCAGTGCGATCGCGGCCGTGGCTTCGGTTTCGCGCCGCTGCTCAATACGGCAGCACGCCCGCCACGCAATGGCGTTGGCTGTGCTCGCAGTAGAACTTGCCGTACGCCGGGGCCGCGCCGACCACAGAGGCGAACACCGCCGAGAGCATCGCGATGGCCAGCGCCGACACCAGCGGCCGCTCGGCCACCATCGCCAGGATCAGCCCGACGACCGTCGTCACCACGACGTAGGCCAACACGGCGAAAACCACCGTGGTCTTGTGCCTGGACGCATCGTGGCTCCACCAAAAAAACAGGCCCGCACCGATCGCGCCCGCCGGCACCCAGACCGCAAGCAGCATCAGGATGAACTTCCACCACTTGAGGTACAGGTAGGGACCCGACGCCGAGACCGCCGGAATCGCCGCGGACGGCGGTGCCTCGGTCTCGGTGTAAGCCGTGGGAATCATGCCGCTTTCCGGCTGGTCCGGGTGGCTGTCCGAGCCGCGATGCCACCACCGACGGCGGCGGGGCGGCGGCTCGGGCTCGATGAACGCGGGTTCAGCCTTCGGCTGCATGCCGGTATCGAACGTCGGCGTGTAGCGCTCGGTCAGCGGCATCGACTCGGTTTCGACGCGTTCGTGGTCAGCCACGGGTCACGACCTCGACTAGGGCGAGCACGCCGAAGTATCCCGGCGCCACCGCAAGGATGAATGCACCCAGGGTGGTGAGCCATCGGCGGCGGGCCATCAGCACCACCAGCAGCCCGACGACGCTGGGAAAACCGACCACCAGGGCGATTGCGATGTCGGGACGCATCCGAGCGTGCTCCACGGTCAGCGCAGCTGTCCCGCCAAGAAGACCGGCCGCGACGCCGAGCAGCATTGCGCTGGTCAACAGCCAGGGCCGCGGGAGCGGGATCACGATTCAAAGATACTGCCGCGACCGCCCTCTACGGCTTTACCTGCGCGGCGCGCCCTGCGGGTACTGGGCAGGCGTCGACGGCCGCGGCGACCACCGGCGCGCGGTGAGTCAACCGCTCGCCGCGCTCGTAGTCGGCACCGGTGACCAGCGTGGACGCCGCCAATTCGGCGTTCTCGCCGTCGGTGAAGGCGCGTCCGCGGGACAGGAAACGCTTGCCCTCCGGCGCTTCCAGGCTGAAGCCGCTGCCCCGGCCGGGCACCACGTCGATGACGAGCTGGGTGTGCTTCCACGCCTGGAACTGCGGCCCCGAAATCCACACCGGCACCCCGTCATCGCCGACATCGAGCACGCCGAGCAGCACGTCGCGATCACCGACGATGAAGTCGCCGTCCGGGTAACACATCGGCGACGACCCGTCGCAGCAGCCACCGGATTGATGAAACATCAACGGGCCGTGCTGCTCTCGTAGTTGGTCGAGCAGCGTGGCAGCGTGGGCGGTCACCACAACGCGGGGGGACGTCATCAGAAGAACCCTTGCGCCTGCTGCGAATACGACACCAGCAGGTTCTTGGTCTGCTGGTAGTGGTCGAGCATCATCTTGTGGTTTTCCCGGCCGATGCCGGACTGCTTGTACCCGCCGAACGCGGCGTGTGCCGGGTAGACGTGGTAGCAGTTGACCCACACCCGGCCGGCCTGGATGTCGCGACCGGCCCGGTAGGCGGTGTTGCCGTCGCGACTCCACACGCCGGCGCCCAGCCCGTAAAGGGTGTCGTTGGCGATCGAGATGGCGTCGTCGTAATCCTTGAACGACGCCACCGAGACCACCGGCCCGAAGATCTCCTCCTGGAAGACCCGCATCTTGTTGTTGCCGGCCAAAATGGTGGGCTGCACGTAGTAGCCACCGGACAGGTCGCCGCCCAACTCGGCGCGCTCACCGCCGGTGATGATCTTGGCACCCTCGCCTTTGCCGATCTCGATGTAGGACAACACCTTTTCCAGCTGATCGTTGGAGGCCTGCGAGCCGACCATGGTCTCAGTGTCCAGCGGGTCACCTTGGCGGACCGCTTTGGTGCGGATGGCGGCCAGCTCGAGGAATTCGTCGTAGATGTCGGCCTGCACCAGGCTGCGCGACGGGCAGGTGCACACCTCGCCCTGGTTGAGCGCGAACATGGTGAATCCTTCCAGCGCCTTGTCCTGGAAGTCGTCGTGGGCGGCCATGACGTCGTTGAAGAAGATGTTCGGGCTCTTGCCGCCCAACTCCAGGGTGACCGGGATCAGGTTCTGGCTGGCGTACTGCATGATCAGGCGCCCGGTGGTGGTCTCCCCGGTGAAGGAAACCTTGTTGATCCGGTTGCTCGACGCCAGCGGCTTGCCGGCTTCGGCGCCGAAGCCGTTGACGACGTTGACCACACCCGGCGGCAGCAGATCGCCGATCAGCGACATCAGGTACATCACCGACGCCGGAGTCTGCTCGGCGGGCTTGAGCACCGCCGCGTTGCCGGCGGCCAGCGCGGGTGCCAGCTTCCAGGCGGCCATCAGGATCGGGAAATTCCACGGGATGATCTGCCCGACAACGCCGAGCGGCTCGTGGAAGTGGTAGGCGACGGTGTCGTCGTCGATCTGGCTCAGTGAGCCTTCCTGCGCGCGGATGGCACTGGCGAAATACCGGAAATGGTCGGCCGCATTCGGGATGTCGGCGGCCAGCGTCTCGCGGATGGGTTTGCCGTTGTCCCAGACCTCGGCCAACGCCAGCGCGTCCCGGTTCTCCTCGATCCGGTCGGCGATCTTGTTCAGGATGGCGGCCCGCTCGGCCGGAGCGGTCTTGCCCCACGCCCGCGCAGCGCCGTGGGCGGCGTCGAGCGCCTTCTCGACATCGGCGCCGTCGGACCGCGCCACCTCGCAGAACGCCTGACCGGTGACCGGCGTGAGGTTCTCGAAGTACTTACCGCTGGCCGGGGCCACCCACTCGCCGCCGATGAAGTTGTCGTACCGCGATTCGAAGGACATCAGGGCCCCCGTGGAACCCGGTCGTGCGAAGACGGTCATTTTTTGCACTCCTTCTTCATCGCGAGACGGTGTTACACAGCTCACAGTACCGTCGTAGTCAGAATGGGAGCCATGGCTGGTGTGGACGTGAACGACCCCTACCTCTGGCTCGAAGACGTGCTCGGCGACGAGCCGTTGAATTGGGTGCGCAACCGCAACGACCCGACGGTCGCCCAGTTCGCCGGCGAGGAGTTCGACCGGATGCGCGCCGAGGCGCTCGAGGTGCTCGACACCGACGCCCGCATCCCCTACGTGCGCCGCCGCGGCGAATACCTGTACAACTTCTGGCGCGATGCCGCCAACCCCCGCGGCTTGTGGCGGCGGGCCACGTTCGACAGCTACCGCAGCGACGACACCGATTGGGACGTCCTGATCGACGTCGACGCGCTGGCCCGCGATGACGACGAGAACTGGGTCTGGTCGGGCGCCGTCGTCCTCGAGCCGGAATTCACCCGCGCCCTGATCAATCTGTCCAAGGGCGGCGCAGACGCGGTGATCGTGCGCGAGTTCGACATGCAGACAAGGCAATTCGTCGACGGCGGTTTCGAGCTACCGGAAGCCAAGACACAGATCGGCTGGCACGACCCGGACGCGGTCCTGGTGGGCACCGACTTCGGGCCCGGCTCGCTTACCGAATCCGGCTATCCGCGCATCGTCAAGAAGTGGCGGCGCGGCACCTCGATCGACGACGCGGAATTGGTCTTCGAGGGGGCAAGCACCGATGTCAGCGTCGGCGCGGGGACGGATCGGACACCGGGTTTCGAGCGCACCTTCCTGTCCCGCTCGACCGACTTCTGGAACAGCGACCGCTACGAACTGCGCGGCACCGAACTGGTCCGCATCGACGTGCCATCTGACGCCAGCAGTACCTCGGTCCACCGGGAATGGCTGCTGATCGAGCCGCGCACCGACTGGGAGTACGGCACCAAGACCTATCCGGCGGGCTCACTCCTGGCCACTGAATACGACAAATTCATCGACGGCACAGGCGAATTAACCGTGGTGTTCGAGCCTGACGAGCACACCTGCCTGCACCAGTACGCCTGGACCCGCGACCGGCTGCTGCTCGTGACATTGGCCGACGTGGCCAGCCGAATCGAGATCGTCACACCGGGCAGCTGGGAGCGCGCGCCGTTGAAAGGCATTCCGCCGGCCACCGAGAGCGTGATCGCCGCCGCCGATGACACCGGCGACGAGTTCTTCGTGGACTCCAGTGGCTTCGACAGCCCGTCCCGGCTGTTGCGCGGCACCGGCACCGGCCCGCTGCAACAGGTCAAAGCAGCGCCCGCCTTCTTCGACGCCGAAAACCTTTCCATCGCGCAGTATTTCGCGACGTCCAAGGACGGCACCGCAATCCCTTACTTCGTCGTCCGGCCCGGCGACGCGACGGGGCCGGGCCCCACCCTGCTCTACGGCTACGGCGGATTCGAGAACTCCTACACTCCCGGCTACAGCCCGGTGATGGGCCGGCTCTGGCTGTCCCGCGGCGGCAGCTACGTGCTGGCCAACATCCGCGGCGGCGGCGAGTACGGACCGCGGTGGCACACCCAGGCGATGCGCGAGGGCCGGCACCTAGTGGCCGAGGACTTCGCCGCGGTGGCAACCGATTTGGTGGACCGCGGCATCACCACCGTCGCACAACTCGGCGCGCAGGGCGGCAGCAACGGCGGCCTGCTGATGGGCATCATGCTGACCCAGTATCCCGCGTTGTTCGGTGCTCTGGTGTGCCAGGTGCCGCTGCTGGACATGCGCCGTTTCCACCTGCTGCTGGCGGGCGCGTCATGGGTAGCCGAGTACGGCAACCCCGACGATCCGGCAGACTGGGAGTTCATCGCCGAATACTCTCCGTATCAGAATGTTTCGACCGACGCCGACTACCCGCCGGTGCTGATCACCACGTCCACCCGAGACGACAGGGTGCACCCCGGCCATGCCCGCAAGATGACCGCGGCGCTGGAAGCGGCGGGTCACCGGGTCTGGTACTACGAGAACATCGAGGGCGGCCACGCCGGTGCGGCTGACAACGCCCAGAGCGCGTTCAAAACGGCACTGGCCTTCGCGTTTCTGTGGCGAATGTTGGGTACAGAGGAGTCAAACCGATGAATGTGTGGTGTGGTGCAATGCGCGTGCCGTACACGCTGTGTGCGACGTTGACTGCCGCGGCGCTGCTGGCCGCGCCGGGGTGCTCGAAGGTGGTCACCGGAACCGCGGCCAGGGACGCCCACGCGTCCACGCCGAAACCGAATGAATGCGAGCAAGTTTCGGCGCCTCTGACGGCGATCGATTCGCGTGCAGACGGTGAGCCGCAGCTCAAGATTCCGCAGCCGCCCGGCTGGGAGAGCGCGTCGATGCTCGACTCCGACGTCATACGTTTCACGATGCGAAACAAGGACCTGGTGTCCCATAGCTTCATGCCGACGGCGGTGGTGACGCTGGAATCGGTAGCCGGCGGCGACACCGACGCCAAGGCGATCTTCGACCAGGAGCGCGGGGCGTTGGTGGATCGTCTGGGGGCCACCGGCCTGCACACGCTGGAGACCACCCGGTGCGGCGACGATGCGGAGATCGTCGACTACGACGCCCCCAGCATGGGCAACATTCCGCCGCGGAAGGCCAAGACGCTCATGGTGGCGGCCTCCTACAACGACAACACCTACGTCACGACGGTCACGGTCCAGTCCACCGATCCCGACAACGCCAGCTACGTCCACGACACCGGGACGGTTCTGGCCGGGTTCCAAATGCTCCCTCCCGCAGCGAGTTAACGATGTCAACGTTCGAGACGCTGCTCTACTCCACGGCCGGACCAGTCGCGACCATCACGCTCAATCGCCCGGAACAGCTCAACACCATCGTTCCGCCCATGCCCGACGAGATCGAGGCCGCCGTAGGACTGGCCGAGCGGGACTCGGCGGTCAAGGTGATCGTGCTGCGCGGCGCCGGCCGGGCCTTCTCCGGTGGTTACAACTTCGGCGACGGCTTCCAGCAATGGGGCGAGGCGATGAACACCGACGGGCGTTGGGATCCCGGCAAGGACTTCGCGATGGTCAGCGCTCGCGAGACGGGTCCGACGCAGAAATTCATGGCGATCTGGCGGGCCTCCAAGCCGGTGATCGCACAGGTGCATGGCTGGTGCGTCGGTGGCGCAAGCGATTACGCGCTATGCGCCGACCTCGTCATCGCGAGCGAGGATGCCGTCATCGGCACGCCCTACAGCCGGATGTGGGGCGCGTATCTGACCGGGATGTGGCTCTACCGGCTCAGCCTGGCGAAGGTGAAGTGGCATTCTCTGACCGGCCGTCCGCTGACCGGCGTCCAGGCCGCCGAGGTCGAGCTGATCAACGAGGCGGTGCCGTTCGAGCGACTGGAGGCCCGGGTGGCCGAGATCGCCGCCGAACTGTCGCGAATCCCGTTGTCGCAGTTACAGGCTCAGAAGCTGATCGTGAACCAGGCCTACGAGAACATGGGGCTGTCGTCGACGCAGACGCTGGGCGGCATCCTCGACGGCCTGATGCGTAACACCCCCGACGCGCTCGGCTTCATTCACACCGCCGCCAACGACGGCGTCCGCGCCGCCGTCGAGCAACGCGACGGGCCGTTCGGCGACTACAGCCAGGCGCCGCCGGAGTTGCGGCCCGACCCATCGCACATCATCACGCCGTAAAGCCCTACAGCACAGTCGATTCCGCGCCGCGAACGCGCAGCGGCACCAGCGGCAGCGCGACCAGCGGGAAAATCGCCGCTATCGAGAACGCCAACGGATACCCGGACGCCACGATCACCACGGCGAACAGCGGAGGTGCGGCGGCGACCACCAGCCGTTCGAAGGTGTTCTGGGTGGCCAGCGCCCAACCACTCCAGAATGGTCCGGCAAGTTCGGGAACCGTGGTGAACGGCAACCCATTATCGCCGGCCATGGCCGACGCGATGACCATCATCGGCACCGCGACAAATCCCCAACCCGGGCGATCGGTGACGGCGAGCACCACCATGACAGCGGCGGACACGACAGCGATTATGCGTAGTGGCCGCATCCGCGAGCCGATGCGGTCAGACCACCGCCCGACCAAAACGCGGCCCAGCGCGCCGAGCAGCTGCGAGACGCCCACCAGGACGCCGGCCCACACCATCGACAGTCCATGCCGACCGATAAACCACACCAGCATGAACGTCAGCACCACCGGCTGGGGCACCATCAGCAGCGCCGAGGCCAGATGAATCCGCCACAACACCGGGCGACGGTAGAGGTCGCGTAACTCGCTGAAGTCGACCTCGGTTCGTTCCGGACGTGGCGGATCGTGCACGCCCAGCACGCTGGCCACCGCCGCCACCGCGCATAGGACGGCGGGAAACAGCAAGGCCAGAGCCAAGTTTCGCTTTGCAAGCTCCGGAATCACCAGAGCGGCGACAGCGATACCCAGCGGCTGCGCGGTTTGGCGGATCCCCATCACCTGGGCACGCTGATCTGGCGCGAACCAACCCGTCACCAGGCGACCGCTGGCGGCCAGAGTGCTCGCCGCCGCCATTCCGCCGAGCACGAGAAACGTTCCCACCGCGGCCATCGAATGCGACGAGGCCGCGGCGAAGCCCGCTGCGGCGGTCATCGCCAGGCCCAGGGTGAGCACGATGCGCTCCCCCACCCGGTCCAGCAGATACCCCCACGGGATCAGGGTCAGCATCATGCCGACATTCGGCATCGACGCGAGCAGCGCCGCTTCGACCAATCCGGCGTGGTGTTTATTGACCAGCGCCGGAATCAGGAAGGCGGCCCCGTTGATGAACACGTTGGCGCACAACGTCGCCGCCTGCGAGACCAACAACATCGACCATCGCCGTGTTGTGCTGGCCGATTCGACGTCGAGCGAGACTTCGTCTTCCGTGGTCAGCTCATCGTCCTTCCTGCATCAGCGCATGAGCAGAATCTGGTCGACGCCCATCCGGCCCTGGTCGAAGGCCAGCCGGCCACCCGCCAGGTACAGCCGCCACACTCGCGCGGCTTCCTCGCCGATCAGTTCCACCACTGCGTTCCAATGGTTTTCGAGGTTTTCGATCCAGGCGTCCGCAGTGTGCACATAGTGTTCCCGCATGGCCTCCACCGAAATCACCGAGAGGCCGGAGTCCTCCAACAGCGCGACGGTGTTCCCGATCGGACGCATGTGCATGTCCGGCGCGATGAACGATTCGATGAACGGGCCGCCGCCCGGGTGACTGCCCCGCCGCGACATCTGCTGCACCAGCACCCGGCCGCCGGGGCGAACGCCGTTGTGCAGCACCCATGCATACGTCGGATAGTTGTCCTCGCCGACGTGCTCACCCATCTCGATCGACGCGACCGCGTCGAAGGGTCCGTCAGTCAGCGTCCGGTAGTCCTCGACCCGGATCTCCACCCGGTCCTGCAGTCCGCGCTCGGCGAGAACCCCATCGATGTAGACCTTCTGCTCAGCCGAGAGGGTCAGGCCAACGACTTGCGCATCGTAGTTCTCGGCGGCGTGCAAACTCAAAG
Organism: uncultured Actinomycetota bacterium; assembly: GCA_963822655.1. GTDB lineage: Bacteria > Actinomycetota > Actinomycetes > Mycobacteriales > Mycobacteriaceae > Mycobacterium. The sequence goes on along the minus strand of CAWGIJ010000001.1, from coordinate 166,776 downwards.
AGCCCCAACCACACCCGACGTCGAGCAGGCGCATGGCCGGATGTTCGTGCAGCCCGATCTTGCGGCAGATCCGGTCCAGCTTGTCGCGTTGCGCCTGCGCCAGAGTGAGATTCGGTCGTGAGCGATCCCAGTACGCACAGGAATAGGCCATCGACGGATCGAGAATCAGACGATAGAAATCGTTTGACATGTCGTAGTGATGGCTGATCGCGTCCCGGTCGCGGGACAGGCTGTGCAGCCGTCCGCGCATCCGGGCCTGCGTAGCGGGCGCAGGCAATGGCATGCCCAACGCGCCCAGCCGAATAGCGATGGCGCACAGTCGCACCGCTGCCGCCGGCGAGTGCTTGACCGGCCGGAGTTTGCGCTCCGCGGTCTGCGACCACACCGCACTCATCGCCGTCACCAGGTCTCCGTCGACATCGATCTCGCCGGATACATAGGCCTGGGCGGCGCCGAGTTCGCCTGGGTTCCACAGCATTCGGCGAAGTACCGCCGGACTGCGGAGCCGGATAACCGGCGCCGCTTCGGGTCCGGCGACGCTACCGTCCCAGGCGATCAGGCGAATCGGCAGCTCTCCACCGATGAGCGGCTGGACAGCCGAAACCAGTGCGGGGGCAACGTCGTTGGCCGAACGCGTCAACGCGGTGCCCGCCGAACTCACTGGCCTGGCGGCATCAGCACGGTGTCGATCATGTAAACCTGCGCGTTGGCCGTCGGGACGCCACCGCAGACCAGGCCAGCGTTGTTGACCTTGATGCCGTCGCCATTGCCCATCACGTTCACCGGTGCGCCCTGGACGGTGTTGTGCGATCCGTCCACCTGGCCGGGGCTCAGCTGACCGGGAACGACGTGGTAGGTCAGGATGCTCTTGAGCATGTCCGAATTCGTCTTGAGCTCATCGATCGTGGAAGCCGGCAGCTTGCTGAAGGCGGCGTCGGTCGGCGCGAACACCGTGAATTGGCCGCCGTTGAGGGTGTCGACCAAGTTGACGTTGGGGTTGAGCTGACCCGAAACGGCTTTGGTCAGGGTGCTGAGCTGCGGGTTGTTCGACGCCGCGGTCGCAACGGGCACCGTCGACATGCCGCTGACCGAAGCCGGGCCACTCGGGTTCGACGCCGCATAGCCTGCGCAGCCCGAACCGACCGGCGCGGCCACCGCGGACGCTGAGGTAGCTATGGCGAGGCCGACGATGCTGGCCGCCGCGAAACCCATTGCTGGGGTCGCCTTGATGTGCGTATTCATCGTGCCTGGACTCCTCGTATGTTGACGATTGCTTGTCATGTGTACTTCGGAGCCGGACCGGTGGTGGATGGAATGTCAGCCGTAGGTGAAGGAAAACACCTGCAGGCCAGGGCTGGCATGGACCTGCAGGGCACCCTTCGACACGTCGTTGCCGGCGGCGATCTGATGCGATTGCGGCGGCCCGTCGATCGGCAGGGTCGTGGTCTTGCCGTTCTGGGTCACGACCAGGTTGCCCGATCCGCCAACCACGATGAAGACGCTCTTGGCGTGATAGCTGAGCTCGATATTCGACGCGTCGCCGTCCGACGTCGCGCCCTGGTAGTCGAGCTTCCACGGGCCCTGCAACGCGAACGAGTCATCCGGCAGTGACTGCGGATACGCGAAGGTCGCCTGGCCCTCGTCGTAGGTGCCACTGCCGGCGTAGTTGACCACCTTGCCCACACCGAAGTAGGTCTCGCGAGTCAGTCCTTGTTGCGGGGTGGTGTCGGGCGCATCCACCGGCGGCGGCAGCGCGACTCCAGGCTGGGCGTCGGTGATCAGTTCGCGGATCAGCTTCTCGGTGCCGTTGTAGTCGCCCTCACCGAACTTGGTGTGGCGCACCGTACCGTTGGCATCGATCAGATATTCAGCGGGCCAGTATTGGTTGCGGTAGTTGGTCCACGTCGCAAAACTGTTGTCCTGGGCGATCGGGTAGGTGATACCGAGGTCGGCAGCGCCTTTCGCGACGTTGCTGGCGACCTTTTCGAAGGCGTACTCCGGGGTGTGCACACCGATGACCTCAAAACCCTTGTCGCGGTATGCCTTATACCAACCTTCGACGTGCGGTATGGCGCGCTGGCAGTTGATGCACGAATAGGCCCAGAAGTCGATCAGCACCACCTTGCCCCGCAACGAGTGCAGGTCGATCGGCTTGTTGCCGGGGGTGTTCAGCCATCCGACGATGCCTTTGAGGTCGGGTGCGGTTCCGCAGTTCTGCAATTTCTCGGACTGGTTGCTGCAATTCGACAGTTCTTTGTTCTGGTCGTTGACGATGCCGCCGAGTTGCTGTTGGACCTGCTTGTTGCTGCCCAGCTTGTCTTCCAGCGAGTGGGTGTAATCGGGGATGGCTCGCTGCAGCGTCGCCGGCAGATTGAACACGAGCGCGACCGCCAGCAGGATGGTGACGACTCCGGCAACGACGCGAACGCCGCGCTGACGACGCCGAAAAGCACTGACGCGCTGCGCAACCCGCTGGCCGGCCACAGCGAAGAACAACAGCGGCACCGCGGTGCCCACCGCGAACGACAGGGTGAGCAGCACGATCGGCAGGCCGATGTTCGCGGTCGCCCCGGCCACCACGATCGCGGCCAGCACCGGGCCGGCACACGGCACGTAGAGCACGCCCAACGCGAGTCCGAGACCAAAGCCGTTGGCGCGTTGCATGATCCGCTTCTGCGGGATGCGCGAGAATGGCTTCTCCAGTAGCTCCTCAACCTGCGGGAAGATCAGGCCTAGGCCAATCGCCACGAGCGCGACCAGAGCAACCCAGCGGATCGCGTCCTGCGGCAGGCGCAGCAGCGACAGCAGCGCCGAACCGATCAGCGTCACCAGACTGAAGCTCAGCACCAGGCCCGCGATCACCCGATACGGCCGCGACACATCCTGTTTTGGCTTGACCGCGAGCGCGACCTCACCGCCGCTGGGCGCGCTCTCGGCGTCGCCCTGCGCGCCGGAGAAGAAGATCACCGGCAGCACCGGGAGTATGCACGGCGAGATGCCGGTGATGAGACCTCCGACCAGACCGATCAATACGAGCGACACCATGATCATTATTCGCCACCGGAAGCGGGTCGGACGGGTACCTCGTCCTGAAAGGCGATAAGGCAGCCCGGAAAACCGGACTGCCTTATCTCGCGACGGATGACCCTACTGACTGGGGGGAACCAGCACAGTGTCGATCATGTACACCGTCGCGTTAGCGGTGTGCACCCCTCCGCACACCAAACCTGCGTCGTTGACCTTGAGGTCGTTGCCCATGCCGGTCACGTTCACCTCGGCGCCCTGCAGCGTCTTGTGCATCCCGTCGACCTTGGCGGGACTCGCCTGGCCTTGCACCACGTGGAAGGTCAGGATGCTCTTCAACATGTCGGCATTCGTCTTGAGTTCTTCGATCGTGCTGGCCGGCAGCTTGTCGAACGCGGCGTTGGTCGGCGCGAACACCGTGTACTCGCCGTTGTTCAGCGTGTCGACCAGGTTGACGGCCGGGTTGAGCTTGCCGGACAGCGCGTTGGTCAGCGTCGACAGCAATGGATTGTGCGATGCCGCTGTCGCCACCGGGTCTGCCGCCATTCCGCTTACCGATGCCGGACCACTCGGGTTTTGCTCGGCATAGCCCGCGCAGCCGGAACCGATCAAGTCGGATGCCGGCGCGGCCGGAGTACCGGTCATCGCGGGCGCTGCGCTGCTGCTCGCCGGACTCGAGCTGGTCTGTTGCCCGGAGTCGGACTTGTTGCTCGAACACGCGGAGAACCCCATGACCGCAACAGCAGCCAGTCCCACCGCCAGCGACTTGCTCTGAACGTCTTTCATCCCGCCATGGCTCCTTTGCCTCTTGCGCAGCGACGGTGGACACCGCCGCTTACCAACCGAACACTTGCTATTCGGAGCCGCGGGCGGCGCGGTTGGTCGACAAAGGTGACGTCACTCACGGGCGTCCTCCACGGCCCGTGCTCCGAATAACCGATGTGCTCAAGAAGATGGGTCGTTCAGTAGCCGTGATCGGCAGCGGCGTGGCGGGCCTGACGGCCGCCTACGTCTTGTCCGGTCGCGACCAGGTCACGCTCTACGAGGCGGATACGCGGCTGGGCGGTCACGCGCACACTCACCTGGTCAACCGCGGTGACGGCGTGGTCGTGGGTGTCGATTCGGCCTTCCTGGTCCACAACGACCGCACCTACCCGACGCTGTGCCGGTTGTTCGATGAACTGGGCATCCAGACACAGGAGTCCGAGATGTCGATGTCGGTGCGATCCGACGCCACCGGACTGGAATACGCCGGAGCTCTGGGAATCCGCGGCCTCTTCGCCTCATGGCATACGGCTCGGCCTAGTTACCTGCGCATGCTCGGCGAGATCACGCGGTTCCACCGGGTCGCACGCCGACTGCTCGACGACGAGAACGTCGAGCACGAAACGGAGGCTCTCGGGGAATTCCTGCGCAGGCACCGGTTTTCGGCGTACTTCGTCGAGCACTTCATGACGCCACTGGTCGCGGCGGTGTGGTCATGCGCCAGCGGTGACGCGCTGCGCTACCCCGCCCGCTACCTGTTCGTCTTTCTCGAACATCACGGCATGCTCTCGGTCTTCGATTCACCGACCTGGCGCACGGTGAGCGGTGGTTCGGCGCAGTACGTTCTGGCGATCGCCGACCTCGTGCACGAAATCAGCGTCGGCCAGCCCGTGACCTCGCTGCGACGGGTGCCGGACGGGGTAGCGGTGCAGGTGGGTGACTCGCCGCCGCGAAGCTTCGACGCCGCGGTGGTGGCCGTGCACCCCGACCAGGCGCTGTCGCTGCTCAACGAGCCCACGTCGCGCGAGCGCGCCGTACTCGGGGCCATTACCTACTCAACGAATGCCGCGCAACTGCATACCGACGAGTCGGTGTTGCCGCTAAGCCCCCACGCCCGCGCTTCATGGAACTACCTGATCGCGCCGAACAGCGACCACGTGCTGGTGACGTATGACATCAGTCGGCTCATGCGTATCAAAGGGCACCGACGCTTCCTGGTGACACTCGGCGGCCACGATCGCGTGGACCCCCGTTCCGTGATCGCCGAAATGTCCTACAGCCATCCGCTGTACACCTCGGAATCCGTTGCTGCACAGAAGATGTTGCCGATGCTTGACGACGACCGCGTCGCCTATGCGGGCGCGTACCACGGCTGGGGCTTCCACGAAGACGGCGCCGCGTCCGGCCTGCGGGCCGCGCGGCGATTGGGTGCAGACTGGCCTGCGACACCGCTTCTCACGGAGGCAGTGGCATGCTGACCCCGGCGATCTACCGCACCACGATCACCCATGATCGGCAAGCGCCCGTGCGGCACTCCTTCGAATACCGCAGCTACAGCTGGTACGTCGATATCGACGAATTACCCTCGCTGCCTTGGTGGTTGAAGGTGTTCGCCCGGTTCGACCCGCGGGATCACCTGGCCGGCAACCCGGGCCAGTCGCTTCGCGACCGGGTGGACGCGTATCTGGCACATCACGACGCGGCACTGCCCGGTGGTCGCATCACCGCACTGCTGCAGGCTCGCGTGTTCGGCTACGTGTTCAATCCGATCAGCGTGTTCTGGTGCCACGATCGCGCCGGCGTTCTGCGACACGTCATCGCGGAGGTACACAACACCTACGGACAACGTCACGCCTATCTGGTCCCACCGTCTGAGAGGCCTGTGGAGGTCCCCAAAAAGCTCTATGTCTCGCCGTTCAACGGGGTGGACGGTCACTACCAGGTGCTGGCGCCGCGCCCGGACCAGAAACTGGACTTAGTGGTGTCACTGCACGACGGAAGCAAGCCGGCCTTCATTGCCCGACTGCACGGCACCCAGCGGCCGGCGACGCTGCAGTACATCGCCCGAATGCAGATCCTCTCGCCACTGGCGCCGCTGGTGGTGTCGGCACGCATCCGACTGCAGGGCATCGCCCTGTGGCTGCGTCGGGTCCCGGTCGTTGCGCGCCCTTCCCAGATCGCCCAAAACCCTTGTCCCTCAAGTGACTCCGGACCTTCGCCGACGGTGCCGGCGGTGCCGACCGGCCCGCGGGCCGCGATATCGGCGTTCGCTGCCCAACGATTGTTGCGCCGTATTGCCCGCCGGTTGCCTTTGAGGTTCGCCTTCCCCGACGGAACGGTGATCGGCGCCGGCGACGCGGAGTCGCCGACCTTGACCGTCACGCAGCCGGATCGGCTGAACCGCCGGATCGGACGGCACGGGCTGATCGGCTTCGGTGAGTCCTATGTGGCCGGTGAGTGGGAGTCGGACCGCCTCACCGACGCGCTGACCGTCCTCGCGTCGGACATGGCGAACCTGGTACCACCGGCGCTGCAGTGGCTCCGGCCCATTATCGTTGCCTCCCAACCGGGTTCGGCGCGGCCGAACCGCGCGGAGGCCCGCCGCGCGGTCTCCAGTCACTACGACAGGTCCAACGACCTCTTCGGCGAATTCCTCGACGAGACCATGACGTATTCGAGTGCGCTGTTCGACCAGCTCCCGGCGACGTGGCCGGAGCTCGCGGACGCACAACGGCGCAAGATCGACCGGCTGCTGGACGAGGCCGGCGTGGGACCCGGCACCCAACTGCTGGAGGTCGGCACCGGCTGGGGCGAACTGTGCATCCGCGCGGCGGCCCGCGGAGCTCACGTCCGGTCGTTGACGCTCTCGCAGCGTCAGGCCTGGTTGGCCCGCCAGCGGGTCGCCGCCGCAGGTCTGTCCGACCGCGTGGAGGTCGACCTGCGCGATTTCCGGGACGTCGGCGGTAACTACGACGCCGTCATCTCGGTTGAGATGATCGAGGCGATCGGTTACCACGCGTGGCCCGAGTACTTCCGTGTGCTGGAGCAACTGCTGAAGCCCGGTGGGCGACTGGTTATTCAATCGATCACCATGCCGCACGACCGGATGCTGGCCAGCCGCAAAACCCACACTTGGATTCAGAAGTACATCTTCCCGAGCGGGCTGATTCCGTCTACCAAAGCCATCGCCGAGACTGTCGAACGCGAAACCGACCTGCGGGCCGTCGACGTTCTCGGGATTCGGGAACATTACTCGGAGACTCTCCGGCTGTGGCGCGAGCGATTCCTGAACCGCCGGAGAACACTGTCACACGTGGGCTTCGACGACGTGTTCGCGCGAATGTGGGAGTTTTACCTGGCGTACTCGGAGGCCGGGTTCCGGTCCGAGTACCTCAACGTCTACCAGTGGACATTCGTGCGTGAGGTGCTGCAATGATCGGCGACTTCGCCATCGTCTCGGCTGCCTCGGCGGCAGCACTCGTCGTGGTGTTCGCCGCGACTTTCGCGGTCGCGCGCCGGGTCGGCCGCTACAACGTCGTCGACGTGGCCTGGGGTGTGGGCTTCATCGCCGTCGCGGCCGTCGCTGCGATTCTCGGCCACGGCGACCCGCTGCGACGATGGCTGTTGCTCGCCCTCGTGGCAATCTGGGCACTGCGGCTGAGCTGGTACATCCATCGACGGTCGTCGGGCAAGGGCGAGGATCCGCGCTATGCCGACATGCTGCGTGGCGCGAGCGTCGGCCAGGTGATCCGAAAGGTGTTCGTGGTGCAGGGTTTCGCGACATGGTTCATCTCGTTGCCGCTGCAACTCTCGGCGGTCATCGGCTCGACTCCGCGGCCGTTGCAGGCGATCGGAGCTGCCGGGGTTGTGGTGTGGCTGATCGGCGTCCTGTTCGAAGCCGTCGGCGACAGCCAGTTGCGGGCATTCAAGGCCGATCCTGCGCACCGCGGTGTGGTGATGGACAAGGGTCTGTGGGCGTGGACGCGTCACCCCAACTACTTCGGCGACGCGTGCGTCTGGTGGGGGCTGTGGTTGGTGACTATCGCCGGCTGCTGGTCGCTGGCGACCGTGCTCTCGCCGGCGTTGATGAGCTATTTCCTGGTTTCGGTCACCGGGGCCCGGCTGACCGAGAAGTACATGCGGGACCGACCCGGCTTTGCCGAATACCAGCAACGGACATCGTTTTTCATCCCACGTCCGCCACGATCGGCAAGAACATGACGACTCTTGTGGCGGAGCGGCTAGGCTACCGGTCGATGACTGGACCCCGGCACAGCAGTGACCTGGACGCATTGCTGCGCCACGTGGCGCAGCGCGATGCCGACGCGTTCGCTGCGCTCTACGATCAGACCAGGTCGCGGGTGTACGGGCTGGTGGTTCGCGTGCTGCGAGATACCGGGTACAGCGAGGAGACCACCCAGGAGATCTTCCTCGAGGTATGGCGAAACGCCGGCTCGTTCGACCCCGCGAAGGGGTCTGCCTTGTCCTGGCTGATGACCATGGCGCATCGGCGCGCGGTCGATCGGGTTCGCGCTGAGCAAGCGGCCGGCCAACGCGAGTCGAAATACGGCGCGAGCACTGTCGAAAGGTCCACCGATCTGGTCTCCGATTCGGCCATCGCCGCCGACGAGTACCGTCGGGTGGCGGCCTGCTTGGACTCGCTGACCGATGTCCAGCGGCAGTGCATCGACATGGCGTATTACGGCGGATTGACGTATGCGGAAGTCTCACAGCGACTTTCGTCCAACCTCTCGACGATCAAATCCCGGATGCGGGACGCGTTGCGTGGACTCCGCGGCTGTCTGGGTATCTCATGACCGCGCCCAACGAATTCGACCTCCTGGCGCTGGCGACGCCGTACGCGTTGCACGCCGTCTCCGAGAGCGAGCGCGCGGCGATCGACCGGCAGCTCGCGGCGACCCCGGCCGCGGTCGCGCGCGCCTTCGACGACGAGGTACGCGAGGTGCGGGAGGCGATGGCGGTCGTCTCGGCCGCGACCGCCGCCGAGCCGCCGGATCATCTGCGCGCTGCCCTACTCGCCATCGTGCAGCAGGACACCGCACGCCGGTCTCGCTGGCGCACAGCGCTATTGGCGGTGGCGGCCGCCGTCGTCGTGGCGCTGGCAGCCTTCGGCGCGGGAATCGCGCTGCGTGCGCCGCACACACCGACCATGACCGAGCAGATCATGGCGGCACCCGACATGCGCACCGTCTCCGGTCAGCTGGCCGGAGGGACGGCCACCATATCGTTTTCCCGGGGCATGAACGCCGGTGTGCTGGTGATGAAGGATGTGCCGCCGCCGGCGCAGGGCACCGTGTACGAGATGTGGCTGGTCGGCGACAAGGGTCCGCAGCCGGCGGGAACGATGAACTCCGCCGCAGTCACACCGACGATGACCCACGTGTTCGGCAGCCTGCAGAACTCCAACGTGCTGGCATTCACCGTCGAACCCGGCGACGGGTCGCCGCAACCGACCGGGACGATCATCAGCAAGTTGCCGTTGCGCTAGCCTGGCCACAAGGGGGTCCGGCTGTGACTGCAATTGATACGGATTATTTGGTCGTCGGCGCGGGCGCAATGGGGATGGCCTTCACCGACACGCTGGTGACCGAGACCGACGCGCGGGTGGTGATCGTCGACCGCGGGCATTCGCCGGGTGGCCATTGGAACAGCGCGTATCCGTTTGTCCGCCTGCATCAGCCGTCGGCCTACTACGGCGTCAATTCGCGCGGCCTGGGCAGCGACACCATCGACCAACTCGGTTGGAACGAAGGGCTTTACGAACTGGCCACGGTGGGCGAGATCTGCGCCTACTTCGAGAAGGTGATGCATCAGGATCTGCTGCCCAGCGGCCAGGTGTCCTACTTCCCGATGGCGGAGTATCTGGGCGAGGGCCGATTTCGCTCATTGGCGGGCGGCGATCACACCGTCCACGTCCGCAAGCGGATCGTCGACGCCACCTACCTGCAAACCACGGTGCCGTCGATGCGGCCACCGGTGTATGGGGTAGCCGACGGCGTCGACTGCGTGCCGCCCAACGGCATGCCGGCCCGCGCGGTCGGTCGCGACCGCTTCGTCATCGTCGGCGCCGGCAAGACCGGAATCGACGCGTGTCTGTGGTTGCTGCGCAACGGCATTCCGCCCGAGCGGCTCACCTGGATCGTGCCGCGCGATGCCTGGTTGATGGACCGCGCCAACATCCAGCCTGGCCCGCAATTCCTGGAGCGCTTCCAGGCCGGGTTCACGCAGCGCCTGGGGGCGATCGGGGCCGCCACCGACGTGGTCGACCTGTTCGACCGTCTCGAGGAGTGCGGCAATCTGCTGCGGCTTGACCCGTCGGTCCAGCCGACCATGTATCGCTGCGCCAACGTGACGAAGACTGAGCTGGATCAGTTGCGACGCATCCGCGACGTGGTGCGGATGGGCCGCGTGCGCAGCATCGAGCGCGGCAAAGTTGTCTTGGACGAAGGCGAGGTCAGCATCGACGGCTCGGCTCTGTTCGTCGACTGCAGCGCCGATGGACTAGAAAAACGGCCAGCCACAACAGTTTTCGACGGCAATCGGATCACATTGCAGAGCATCCGGGGCTGCCAGCAGGTGTTCAGCTCCGGAATGATCGCCCACGTCGAGGCATCCTATGGTGATGACGAGACCCGAAATCGGTTGTGCCAGCCGGTGCCACACCCCAGCACCGACATCGACTGGCTGACCACAACGCTCGCCGAGCAGCGCAACCAGATCACCTGGCTCGAGGACGCCGAGCTGATGAACTGGCTGTGCGGTGCGCGGCTGGACCTGATGCGACACATGTACGCCCCGCTGATCGACGCGCCGGAAAAGGTCCGCAAGAAAGTCTTCGGCCTGATCGTGACGGGCCTGCGCTCAGCGAACGAGGGGCTGGAAAAGCTACTGAGCAACCACCTTTCAGCCCTTCCGGAGACTGCCGACGCCAGCCACTAATACGCCGACCAATACCAGCGCGCCACCCGCGGCCAGCGTGACGTCGAGCCAGTCGTGCAGGCTGCCCTCGGCCTGGCCCACCATCACGTCGGCGATCCCCCGGATACCGCCGGTGGTGTTGTTCAGCGTGTCGTTGAGCGGATAGCGGGCGAGTTCGATCGCGGCCCATCCCCCGGCGCCCACCAGGAGTGTCGCGACGCCGAGACTGGCCAGCCCCCGGCCACGGCTGCGCGCAGCGGCCAACGTGAGCAGTGCGAAGAAGCCGGTCAGTGCGGACACGCCGATGGCAGCCCACAGTCCCCACGTTGCCAACGGCCGTAACTCACCCGGCTGCAACACCTTTGGCGTCGACACGGTTACCGGCACCCGGACCGTGTCGGGGACCTTCACGTTGTAATTGGACAGCAGTTGCTCGAACGCGGTGTCCTTGAGCATGCCGGCCAGGTCGACCACCCACTGGTCGCCCTCGGCTTGCGCGTGGGCGCCGGTGAACATCCAGTCGTGCGCCAACCGGTTGGCGTCGGCGAACTGCGTCGAGAAATCCGGGCCGGCGGTGTATCCCGCCGCGACGGCGTGGACCTGTGCCGAATCGACGTGGTGGCTGCTCTGATTGATCAACACCGTTGCCTTGGTGGCGAGTTCAGCCGCTACCGCCGCCTGCAGTGCCTTGTCGCCGGCCGCGGTGCGCGCCATCGCGGTATACCCGTTGACGTCGACGACGTGCACCTGGGTCCACACCGTCGGCACGGCGACCGCCAGTGCGACGGTGGAGCACAGCCAAAGCAGTGCCGACAGTGCGAACCGCACTACTTGGCGACGCGGCGCGGGCGCGACAGCGCCATCTTGGTCATGAACGTGTTCATCCGCTTCAGCGCCTTGAACGAGTTGTGGTAGTAGTTGCCGCCCGCACCGACATTGGTGCGCGGCCCGACAACGGTTTCGACGCGACAGAACTTGCGCAGCCCGTCCGCGGCGCCGAAGCGCGCGCCGATGCCCGAGGTCTTCCAGCCGCCCATCGGGGCCGAGATGCACATCAGGTTGGTGATCACGTCGTTGATGTTGACGGCACCGCAATCAAGCCGCAGCGCAACCTCTTTGGCGCGCTCGAAGTCTTTGGAGAACACCGACGCGCTCAACCCGTATTCGCTGTCGTTGGCCAGCCGGACCGCTTCCTCCACCGAACCGACCTTCATGATCGGCAGGGTCGGGCCGAACGTCTCCTCGGTCATGCAGGTCATCGAGTGGTCCACGTCGACCAACACGGTCGGCGGGTAGAAGCTGCCCGAGGTGATGGTGCGCTTGCCGCCGGTCAGCGCGCGAGCGCCGGCCGCCAGCGCCTCGTTGACGTGCCGTTCGGTGACGGACAGCTGCTGCTCGTCGATCAGCGAGCCGAAGTTGTGTCCTTCGCCGGCGCCGACCTGCAGCTTGTTCACGTCGCGCACCACGGCGTCGACGAACTTGTCGTACACCTGGTCGAGGACGTAGACCCGTTCGACCGAGACGCAGGTCTGGCCGGCGTTGAACATCGCCCCCCAGACCGCGGCGTGCGCGGCGAGGTCGATATCGGCGTCCTCAAGGACGATCATCGGGTCCTTACCGCCGAGTTCCAGGCTGACCGGGGTGAGCCGTCGGGCGGCGCGCTCCATTACCTTGCTGCCGGTGGCACACGAGCCGGTGAACTGGATGTAGTCCGAGTTGTCGATGACGGCCTCGGACACTGCGCGGGCACCCTGGACGACGGCGAACACATCGGGTGCGCCGGATTCCAGCCAGCCGCGGCGCAGCACCTCGGCGGTCAGCGGAGTCCGCTCCGACGGCTTCAACAACACCGCGCAGCCCGCGGCCAGCGCCCCCAGGCCGTCCATCAGGGCGTTGGCCACCGGGTAGTTCCACGGCGCGATGACGCCAACGACGGGCCGCGGCCGGTAGTGCACGGTGATCTTCTTGATCGCCATGAACGGCAATGCCGCGGGCCGCTTTTCGGGCTCGAGCGCCTTGGCCATCGTCTTGATGTAGTACGACAGGATCATCAGCAGCATCGGCACTTCCTGCGCCGCGTCGGCGGCGGACTTGCCGGTCTCCTTGATCAGCAGTTCTTCGACCTCGCCGCGATGGTCGCCGAGCCAGACGGCGAAGCGGGCCAGCGCCTTGGCGCGCCCCTCGGGCCCGCGCTGCTCCCACTCGCGCTGCGTGACACGCAGCCCGGCGGCGATGGTCGTGATGTCGGCCGGGTCGGTCCACTGCACCTGCCCGGCGATGGCGCCGTTGGCGGGGTTGTGAATGGTGCCGGTGCCGGTGAAGTCGGACTCAGTCGCAGCGGGTGTGATCGTGGTCATAGCCGCAATGGTAGACGCCTGCCGCGAGCTGTCGACAGGTGTCAAGTTTTAGCTGGGCTCAGGGGCGAGCGGCAGTAGGTAGGCCGCCTGGCCGAGGTGCTGGGCGCAGTCGTCGATGACGCTGACGATCCGCGCACTGGCGGTCACGGGCGGATCCCAGTTGCGGTCGACGATCTTCTCCAGGTCCGCGGCGGTGACGCCGGCGACGAACGCCAGCGTCGCCTCGTGCAGGGCGTGATAGTAGCCGGCGAGCAGGTCGGCCGAGGCGTGCACCTTGGCCACCTCCGCCGGGCCGTGACCGTAGCCGGAGTCGTTGCGCGGCAGGTCGAGGCCGAACCGGTCGACCCAGCCGCCGGCCGTCCACACCTGCTCGATACCGGCGATCGGCGCCAGCTGGATGTCCTGCACTCGCGCGCTGTGCCAGATCAGCCAGGCGATGCTGTTCGCGCTCGGCGACGGTCGGTAGTCGGCCTGCTCGTCGGTCAGACCGTCGGTGATCTCGTCGACGTGCTCGATCAGTCGAGTGAAGGAGTCGCGCAACAACTCTCGTACCGCGTCATCAGACATAGTCGCGACCCTACGCGTGGCAGACGGCCTCGACATTGTTGCCGTCCGGGTCACGGACGAACGCGGCGAAGTAACCCTCGCCGTACTCCGGCCAGAGCCGCGGAGCATGCAACGACTCGGCGCCGATCTCGACCGCGGCGTCGTGAAAGGCGCGCACCGAGTCCTCATCGGAAGCCTTGAACGCGAAGTGGGTCTCCCGGTTGGGCCCCATGGTCGCGCCCTCGGCGATCCAGAAGTCCGGGCTGCCGTCCGGCCCGTAGCCGACGGCCTCGCCGAAATCGAGTTGCCGCGTGAAGCCCAGCTTCGGCAGCACCCGGTCGTAGAACTCTTGCGCCTTGGCGTAGTCCTTGCAGTTGATCCCGAAGTGATCGATCATCCGCTGATCCTGGCATCTGCCACCGACACGGCCGCAGATTAGCGGCTAGTCGGGCATTATCCGGTCGTATAGCCTCCGCTATCGGATCAGATCCGGTAAATTCGGGGACGCTGGAATAACAGCTGGTCTGGGATGAGTTCCGCCGCACTGCTATCAGCCGCAGAACTCCGGGCGAACCGCGCCGTCACCCGACATTCACGGTGATCGTCTGCAATACCTGGATCACGATGACCGCATTACCTGACTTTGCTGAGTCCGCCGGTGCCCAACCCAACGGCAACTTCGCGGACGCGAATAAGCCCAGCACCGAGCGACGCCGCCGACCTTCACCGAGCAACCCGGCCGAACTCCTCCGCGCGCTGCCCGCGTTGGTTCTGTTGGACAGATTGCCCGTGCCCATGCTCGCTACCGGACTCGACGGCGTCGTCGTCTACACCAACCGTGCTTTCGCCACCACGCTCGGCTACCACCCCGACACCATCACTCTGATCGGACGACGGCTTCCGACGCTGCTGGCCGGACGTTCGGCGACCGCGCCGCGTGACTGTGTCACCGCATTACGCGCCGCCGAGACCTTGGTCGTCGACTGGCTTCACGCCGAGGGCTTCCCGGTCCGAAGTGTCGTATCCGACATGTTGTTCCTTCGCGCCACTGACCAAATACTGCTGATCGGCGTCACCGATATCACCGAACTGATGTGGACCAACCCACCCAAACGGCTCAGCGGCGTGGCACAGCAGTAACGGCCAGTTGTCCCGCTGTTATGAACTGGCATCACGCCCGCCAGAGTTAGATTATTCAGATGACCTACGACCTGATCATCCGCAACGGCACCATCGTCGACGGGCTGGGCGGTGAGCCGTTCGTCGGCGACGTCGCCGTGCAGAACGGGGTGATCGCCGCCGTTGGCCATGTCAACGGTTCCGGGGCGACGCGGGAGATCGACGCGACCGGCCAACTGGTGACGCCCGGCTTCGTCGACCTGCACACCCACTACGACGGGCAGTCGATCTGGTCGGAGCGCCTCACCCCGTCCTCGGCGCACGGTGTGACCACGGTGGTGATGGGCAACTGCGGCGTCGGCTTCGCGCCCTGCCGCCAGGAAGACCATGACGTGCTGGTCGACGTGATGGCCGGCGTGGAGGACATCCCCGGTGTCGTGATGACCGACGGCCTGCCGTGGAACTGGGAGACTTTCCCGCAGTACATGGACACCCTCGATGCCGGCAGGCGGGACATCGACGTAGCGGCCTATCTGCCGCACTCGCCGCTGCGGGTCTACGTGATGGGGCAGCGCGGCGCGAACCGTGAGGCGGCCACCGCCGAGGATCTGGCCCGGATGCGGGAGCTGGCCAAGGAGGCGATCGAGGCCGGGGCGCTGGGCTTCGCGACGTCTCGCTTCACCATCCACAAGACCGAAAGTGGTTCTCCGATACCGAGTTACGACGCGGCACGCGAGGAGATCGAGGAGATCGCGCGCGGCGTGGTCGACGGCGGTGGCGGGCTGCTGCAGTTCGTCCCCGACATTCCCGCGGGCGGCTATCAGCCGGTGCTGCAGACGGTTTTCGATGTGGCCGAGGATGTCGGGCTGCCGGTGACGTTTACCCTCGTCGTCGGCAACGCCGGTGACCCGACCTGGCCGGACGCCATCACGATGATCGAGAAGGCCAACGCGGCGGGCGGCGACATCACCGCGCAACTGCTACCGCGACCGATCGGGCTGATCATCGGGCTGCAGCTGACTGCGAATCCATTTGTTCTCTACCCCAGCTACCGCGAGATCGCTGACCTGCCGCTTGCCGAGCGCGTCGCCGAGATGCGCAAGCCCGAAGTCCGGGCCCGCATCCTCGCCGACAAGCCCGGCGACGGCCATCCGCTGCTGTTCGTCACGCAGATGTGGGACTGGATCTTCCCGCTGACCGATCACCCGAACTACGAGCCGGATCCAGCGGACAGCATCGGCGCCCGCGCGCGAGCCAAGGGCCTCAGCCCGATGGAAGAGGCCTACGACCGACTGCTCGACGACGACGGCCGCGCCATGCTGCTAGTTGCAACCAGCAACCTGGAGAACAACTCACTGGACACCGTGGGCGAGTTGCTGCACCGCGACGACGTGGTACTCGGCCTCGGAGACGGCGGTGCGCACTACGGAATGATCTGCGACGCAAGCTATTCGACGTACTTCCTGGCGCACTGGGCGCGTGACCGCGCATCCGGCCGATTCGAGGTTGCCGAAGCGGTCCGCCGACTCACCTCGGTGCCGGCCCGCGTGGCCGGTCTAGCCGACCGTGGCCGCATCGCCGTCGGATACAAGGCCGACCTCAACGTCATCGACCATGCCGCGCTGCGCATTCACAAACCGGTGATCGTCCACGACCTGCCGGCCGGCGGGCGCCGGCTCGACCAGACGGCCGAGGGCTACGTCGCCACCATCGTCAGCGGCGAGGTGATCGCCGAGAACGGCGTGCCCACTGACGCGCGACCCGGCAAGTTGATCCGCGGCCGCCAGTCGGTGCCCGCCTAGCCCGACAGTGAATCGACCAGCGCGGCCAGCTGGTCTGGCGATACCGCGTTGGGGCACTGACCCTTCAGGTTGAGCAGCGGCTGGGCGATGTTCTTCAAGTCCAACGCCTCGCCGGGGTGACCGATGAAGTACCCGCGGATCGTCGATTTCGCTTCGGCCGGCGGTTGATTGACTGCACTCGTGAGCAGGTTGTTGGCGTCCGGATGAGCATCGAGGTAGCCGCTCGCCGAATTCAGCACTCCGCTCGCGGTGGCGGCGACCCCACTGGCCGAGCAGGGATCAGCGGCGCCCGCGGTCGGCGCAACCATCAGACAAAGAACACAGCCGGGGATCACTCCAAAAAGCATGTGTCGTAACGATTTTCCCATTGTGTCGTCCCTTCGTTCCCCAACTGTTCGAATGTTTCAGTAGATCATTTACCCAGAAATACGAAAAACCCGGCCTATCCTCGGGGCCATGAGTGCCGTGAGCGCCGGTTGACCCGCGTCGAACCCCTTGCTCCGCCGTGGAGCGAGGAAGACGCCGCCGCCATCAACAGCTGGGGTCACCCCGACCGCACCTACGAGCCGCTGCTGTTGGTTCGTTGCCTCCAGCGCCACCCGGTGCTGGCCGGTCGGCTGCGCAAGATGGGCGAGTCTCTTTACGTGGCGGCACTTTTGCCACCCCGCGTTCGGACCATCGCGATCCTGCGTACCTGCGCGCTGGTGGGTTGCGAGTACGAGTGGGGCGGACAGGCCGCGTTCTGGGGCCCCATCGCGGGAGTCGGCGATGACGAATGCGACGCGCTGGTGACCGGCGGCCCGGACGACCCGCGCTGGAGCTTGGCCGATCGGACGGTGATCGAGGCGGTGGACGAGCTGGAACGCGCCGGCTCGTGGTCGAACGCAATCTGGACGGCACTCGGCCGCGATCTCGACGACGAGCAACGGATCGAGCTGCTTACGGCCGTTGGCTGGTACCGAACGATCTGCACGCTGTGCAACGCCCTCGCGCTGCCGGTAGAGGGTTGGATGCGGAAATGGCCTGCGTCAGTTAACTGACCCGGTCCCTGCGCAGGCCCGGATGCTGACTCTTGAGCAGCGGCATCAGCAGTCGTCGCGGCATGAACTGAAACAGCCGGGTACTGAGCTGGCTCGGCAGCCCGGCGATCACCGTGCCGCGGTCGCCGTCGAGCGCGTCGATGCCGATGCGCGCCACGTCGCGCGACGCCATCCACAGGAACTTCGGAAACGCAGCGGCGAAGGCCCGCTCGTCCATGCCGGCGCTTTCCAGGAACTCGGTACGCACCGGCCCTGGACACAGCAACGCGATGGTGACACCGGTTCCAGCGAGCTCTCCGCGCAGCCCCTCGGTGTAGACCTTCACGAATGCCTTGGTGCCGCTGTAGCCGACCTGCCCGGGAAACGGGTGGAAGCCCGCGGTCGATCCGACGTTGAGGATCGCGCCGCGTCCTCGAGGCACCATCTGCTGGATGGCGCGCGTCGTCAGGTCGATGACGGCCTCGACGTTGACCCGCACCTGGGCTATCTCGTCGTCGACGGCGGTCTTCGTCACCGACCCGATGGTGCCGATCCCGGCATTGTTGACCAGGACGTCGGCGGTCAGTCCCCTAGCGGCTACGTCGTCGAAGAGCCTGGCACGCGAGTCCGGATCGGCGACGTCAGACACGATCCACTCGACGCGAGACCGGTCCCCGAGTTCGTCGGCCAATTCGCGCAGCTTGTCCTCGCGGCGGGCGACCAGCGTCACGCCATGACCGCGCTCGACCAGTTCGCGGGCGATGTCGCTGCCGATGCCCGACGAGGCACCCGTGACGACAGCGGTGCTGGTGGCCGATGGTGTCGGAAGGGGCATTCCTCAACCCTACGGACCCGCAAACACGAAAAACCCGGCCCCACACGGGGACCGGGTTTCTCGTTTGGCTAAAGGACTTAGAAGTCCATACCACCCATGCCACCGGTCGGGTCGCCGGCGGGAGCCGCGGCCTTCTCCGGCTTGTCGGCCACGACGGCCTCGGTGGTCAGGAACAGCGCCGCGATGGACGCCGCGTTCTGCAGCGCCGAACGCGTCACCTTGACCGGGTCGGCGACGCCCGCCTTGAGCAGGTCCTCGTACTCACCGGTGGCGGCGTTGAGGCCGACGCCCGGCTTGGAGTTGGTGACCTTCTCTGCGACGACGCCGGGCTCGAGCCCACCGTTGAACGCGATCTGCTTCAGCGGAGCCGACAGCGCCACGCGCACGATGTTCGCGCCCGTCGCCTCGTCACCGGTCAGCTTCAGGTCGTCCAGCGCGGGAGCCGACTGCAGCAGAGCCACGCCGCCACCGGCGACGATGCCCTCTTCGACGGCCGCCTTGGCGTTACGCACGGCGTCCTCGATGCGGTGCTTGCGCTCCTTGAGCTCCACCTCGGTGGCAGCACCGGCCTTGATCACCGCAACACCGCCGGCCAGCTTGGCCAGGCGCTCCTGCAGCTTCTCGCGGTCGTAGTCGGAGTCGCTGTTCTCGATCTCGGCGCGGATCTGGGCAACCCGGCCGGCGATGGCGTCGGAGTCACCGGCGCCCTCGACGATGGTGGTCTCGTCCTTGTTGATGACCACCTTGCGGGCCTGACCCAGCAGCGAGATGTCAGCGGTCTCCAGGGAGAGGCCGACCTCTTCGCTCACAACCTGGCCACCGGTCAGGATCGCGATGTCCTGCAGCATGGCCTTGCGGCGGTCACCGAAGCCCGGCGCCTTGACGGCGACCGACTTGAAGGTGCCACGGATCTTGTTCACGACCAGGGTCGACAGGGCTTCGCCCTCGACGTCCTCGGCGATGATCAGCAACGGCTTGCCGGACTGGATGACCTTCTCCAGCAGCGGCAGCAGATCCTTGACCGTCGACACCTTCGACGACACCAGCAGGATGTACGGGTCCTCGAGGACCGCTTCCTGACGCTCGGCGTCGGTGACGAAGTAACCCGAGATGTAGCCCTTGTCGAAGCGCATACCCTCGGTGAGCTCGAGCTGCAGGCCGAAGGTGTTCGACTCCTCGACGGTGATGACACCCTCGTTGCCGACCTTGTCCATCGCCTCGGCGATCAGCTCGCCGATCTGGACGTCGCCGGCCGAGATCGCGGCCGTTGCGGCGATCTGCTCTTTGGTCTCGACCTCTTTGGCCGACTTCAGCAGGGTCTCGGTGATCTTCTCGACGGCCTTCTCGATGCCGCGCTTGAGGCCCAACGGGTTGGCGCCGGCCGCAACGTTGCGCAGGCCCTCTTTGACGAGCGCCTGAGCGAGCACGGTCGCCGTGGTGGTGCCGTCGCCGGCAACATCGTCGGTTTTCTTGGCGACCTCTTTGACCAGCTCGGCGCCGATCTTCTCGTAGGGGTCCTCCAGGTCGATCTCCTTGGCGATGGACACACCATCGTTGGTGATCGTGGGAGCGCCCCACTTCTTCTCCAGGACGACGTTGCGGCCCTTGGGACCCAACGTCACCTTTACCGCGTCGGCGAGGGCGTTGAGGCCCCGCTCGAGGCCGCGACGGGCCTCTTCGTCGTACGCAATTATCTTGGACATTGCGAAGTGATTCCTCCGATTAGGGGGTGACACGTCTGCGGTCGGGTGCAGTGCCCGCGACGGACGGCATGGGGGTTGTCTCCGCTGACGCGGCCCCGGCCTCACCGTCCCGACCTAGCACTCACCGGTCGCGAGTGCCAGTGTCATTTTTAGCACTCGCCCATATCGAGTGCAAGGAGAGGGTGGGTCTATCGCGACGGGCGTAAACCGTCGATGACGACGTCGGTCACCCGCTCGGCGCGCGCGGTGTCGTAGCCCTGCATGGCCTGGCAGCCAACTAGGAGCGTCTTAATCTCCGGAACGTCGACATCAGCGCGGACAGTCCCGGCTTTCTGCGCGGCCGCCAGCAGTTCACCCAGTAGCGAACGGAAGGCGTCTTCGGCGTCGGGCGCAACTGACTCCACGTCGATACCGAGCCCGGCGAGCGCATCGACAAGACCCTGGTCGGTGGCGCCGAAATCCAAGACCATGCGCCGCAGGAACGCGAACAGGGCCTCGCCGGGTCCCGGGTCGTCGAGCAGGGCGCGACCCGCGTCGATGATCTGCCGCAGCCGGCTTTCGACAACCGCGACGAACAGGTCCCCCTTGGTCGGGAAGTGCCGGTAGATCGTGCCGGCACCGACGCCCGCGCGTCGGGCAATTTCGTCAATCGGCACCGAGAGACCCCGGTCCGCGAAAGTCTCGTAGGCGGTCTCGAGCACCCGGGCGCGGTTGAGGGCGGCGTCAGCGCGCAGTCGCCGCTCGGGCAGAGGCACTGTTCACCACCTAGCAGTTGACAAAACGGAGCGCACGTTCCGTATAGTCGCAGTATCAACCGGAGCGCACGCCCCGTTTACCTTACAGCGTTAGGAGCTTTTCATGGCGAAGTGGACCACCGCCGACATTCCCGACCAGACCGGCCGCGTTGCCGTCGTCACCGGATCCAACACCGGGCTTGGCTTCGAGACCGCGGCCGCGCTGGCCGCCAAGGGTGCCCACGTCGTGATGGCGGTACGCAACCTCGACAAGGGCAAAGACGCCGAACTCCTGATCCGGAAGCGTTCCCCCAACGCCGACGTGGCCCTGCAGGAACTCGACCTGTCGTCGCTGGAGTCGACCCGCGCCGCGGCGGCGCAGTTGCGCGCCGACCATGACCGCATCGATCTGCTGATCAATAACGCCGGCGTGATGTACACGCCGAAGCAGACCACCAAAGACGGCTTCGAGATGCAGTTCGGCACCAACCATTTGGGCCACTTCGCCCTCACCGGCTTGCTGCTGGACCGGCTGCTGCCGGTCGCGGGCTCGCGGGTCGTGACGGTCAGCAGTGTGGGGCACCGCATCCTGGCGGACATTCACTTCGACGACCTCCAGTGGGATCGCAGCTACAACCGGGTCCGCGCCTACGGGCAGGCCAAGCTGAGCAACCTGCTCTTCACCTATGAACTGCAGCGGCGGCTGGCGGCGCACGGCGCGCCGACGATCGCCGCCGCGGGCCACCCCGGCTTCTCGGACACCGAGTTGATGCGCCACCTGCCCGGGTCGCTGGAAGCGGTCTTCCGGTTGGCCGCACCGCTCGTCACCCAGGACGCGGCACACGGCGCACTTCCGCAGTTGCGGGCCGCGACCGACCCGGCGGTGGTCGGTGGGCAGTACTACGGCCCGTCCGGTATCGCGCAGTCGCAGGGCTCGCCCGTCGTTGTCGGCTCCAGCAAGAAGTCGCACGACGCCGAGCGCCAGCGCAAGCTGTGGGCCGTCTCCGAAGAACTGACCGGGGTGACGTTCCCCGTCTAGGCCAGATCGAGCAATTGCTCGAAGAAGCCGCCGAACCGCTGCTGCGGGTCGATCAGGTGGATCTCCAGAATCCAGTGGCACTGACGGCCACTGGGGTCGAGCCGCCGCATCGGTTTGGTGGATCCGGGCATGACGTACCACTCGGTCTGGGTGCCGGGGATCTTCTTGTGCGGGAACTCCCCGACCAGATGGCCGGCGATGTGGCTCCCCCACCCGAATCCCTCGGCGCGCGCGAGTTCGACTGTGGCGTCGAACAATTCGGCGCCCGTCACGTCCGGGTGGTTCTCGAAGTAGTCGCGTCCGGCCTGCCACACGCGTGGTAGGGCATCGCGCAGGGCGAGCTTGTCCGGGTCATCGCCGAGGACGTAGGTGCGACCGAAGTCGGCCTCCCACTCTTCGAAGATCGGGCCGAGGTCGAGGAACGCGATGTCGTCGTCAGCGATGACCCGGTCCGGTGGGTGCTCCTTGAACGGCTGCAGCGTGTTCTCGCCGGCCCGGACGATCCGCCGGTGCCAATGCCGGGTGACGCCGAGCAGGTCTGCGGCCAGCGCGTTGATCTCGTCGGAGAGTTCCTTCTCCCCGACGCCGGCCCGGATCATCTCGCGACGTTCGATCTCCTCGAACAGCTGCGCGGCCTTGGCCTGTGCGTCAAGAAGCCTTTCAGCGCGGGCGTTTTCGTCGGTCACCGCATCGATGCTACGGCCGGCCGGCGTCAGCCGTACTGCGCGAAGTAGGGCCGCCCCGGCTTGCTCTTCTCGACGAGGATGAACACCACACCCCACGGATCGACGAACCACGTCGTGCGGACTCGCGCCACATCGGCGATGCCGTCGACCAGAAACCGGACCCCTTTTGCTTCGAGTTCAGCCCGGGTCGCGTCGAGGTCTTCACAGATCAGCCCGACGTGCGACAAGCCGTGGTCAGTGAGGGCCGCGGCGGTTCGCTGATCGCCGCCGGCGACGCCCAGGTACTCGATCACCTCGAGGACCCGATCGCCGTCGTCGTCGAACCCGACAATCGCCGCCTTCATCGTGGGGTCGGACACCAGCTGGCCCATGTCCTCGCGAATCGCGTCACCGGCCATCACATACGGTGGCGAGAGCACCCGCAGGCCCAGCACGTCCCGATAGAAGGCGACCGCAGCCTCGCAGTCGGGCACACACACTCCGCTATGAGCGAATCCGCTGATCATCTATCTGACCATGCCAAAAATGTCGTCGTAGCACTACAGACCCGCTGCGACTCGCCGCTTTCCTGCAGAGATGCATGCTCCGATGTCCTTGCCCTAGACTGCATCTCGATCAGATAGGAGTTCCGGGTGCGGGCAGTAGAAGCGCCCAGCACCCGGGCTTTGCGGGGCTGGCAGCGGCGAGCCTTGGTGCGCTATCTGAGCGCCAAACCACGCGACTATTTGCTGGTCGCTACTCCCGGCGCCGGCAAGACCGCGTTTGCTCTGCGCATCGCCGCCGAGTTGCTGGGCGACCGCACCATCGACGCGATCACGGTGGTGGTGCCCACCGAACACCTCAAGGTGCAATGGGCCCTGGCGGCCGCCGTCGACGGCATCTCGCTGGACCCGAAGTTCAGCAACAGCGCGGCCCACACCTCGGCGGAGTACCACGGCGTGGTCGTCACCTACGCACAGGTGGCGAGCCACCCGACCCGTCACCGGGTGCGGACCGAGGGCAGACGAACGCTGGTCATCTTCGACGAGATCCACCACGGCGGTGAGGCCAAGAGTTGGGGCGATGCGTTGCGGGAGGCGTTCGACGACGCCACCCGCCGGTTGGCGCTGACGGGCACGCCGTTCCGCAGCGACGACTCCGCGATCCCGTTCGTGCGCTACGAACCGGACGCCGGCGGGCTGATGCGCTCGCAGGCTGACCACACCTACGGCTACACCGACGCACTCGCCGACGGCGTGGTGCGCCCGGTGGTGTTCATGGCCTACTCCGGCGAGACCCGGTGGCGGGACAGCGCAGGTGCGGAGTACGCCGCGCGACTCGGTGAGCCGGCCAGCGCCGAGCACACCGCCCGCGCGTGGCGCACCGCGTTGGACCCGACCGGCGAGTGGATGCCCGCGGTCGTCACTGCGGCCGACACCCGGCTGCGGCAGCTACGGGCCGGCGGGGTTCCGGACGCCGGTGGCATGGTGATCGCCTCGGATCAGCAGGCCGCCCGCGCGTATGCCGTTCTGCTGAAACGGATTACCGGTGAAGAGCCGACCGTCGTGCTGTCGGACGACCCTGGCGCGTCCAAGCGCATCGCTCAGTTCTCTGCGGGCAACACCCGCTGGCTGGTCGCGGTGCGGATGGTCTCCGAAGGTGTCGACGTGCCGCGCCTTGCGGTCGGCGTCTACGCCACCAGCGCCTCCACGCCGCTGTTCTTCGCTCAGGCCATCGGCCGGTTCGTCCGGTCCCGGCGGCCCGGGGAAACCGCAAGCGTCTTCCTGCCGTCAGTGCCCTCGCTGCTGCTGCTGGCCAGCGAGTTGGAGGCGCAGCGCAATCACGTTCTCGGCCAACCACATCGAGAGAAGGACGAGCTCGAAGAAGCGCAGCGCCGTCAGGACGAGCCGTCCGAGATGGACAACAAATTCGAGTCGCTGGGCGCCGACGCCGAACTGGATCAGGTGATTTTCGACGGCTCGTCGTTCGGTACCGCGACCCCGGCCGGCAGCGACGAGGAGGCCGACTACTTGGGAATACCCGGCTTGCTGGACCCTGTGCAGATGCGAGAGCTGTTGCGCCGTCAGCAAGAAGAGCAGTACGACCGCCGTAGCCGCGACGGCGTGACCAAGGCCGAACCAGTCACCCGGCACGGGCAACTGCGTGACCTCCGTCGCGAGCTCAATGCGCTGGTGTCAGCGGCCCACTACCGACTTGGCAAGCCGCACGGGTGGATTCACAACGAACTGCGTCGGTTGTGCGGCGGCCCACCGGTGGCCGCGGCCACCAGCGAGCAACTCGCGGAGCGCATCATCGCGGTGCGCGGGCTGACCGCCTAGCGGGCTGACGGCCTAGCGGATCTCGCGGCGAGCGTGAAGCCACTGCGAAGAATCGGCCAAAAGTTCGCAACAGCTTCACTTTCGGCCAAGCCCGACGGCCTAGCGGATCGCCCAGATGCTGTCGGCCACCCACGGCGACGCCTCCGCCGCGATCGACCACACCAGGTCCTCCGGCACGTCGATCAACGGATAGCGCTTGACGCCTGCGGCCGTGGCTGCGACCAGAGTGGCGACCTTGGCACGGCGCTGAAATGGCGTCTGGCGCACCGTCCAGCTGATGATGCCTGCCGTAGCGAGGCAGTCGCGGCGTCGCTCCACGCTGCCGGATCGCATCACCAGCCAGCCGTCATGGACCCGGTGACCGAGCGCGCCGATCCGGTCGACCGCCAGCAGCGCACACCACGCCGTCACCGCGATCCAGGCGGGCCATACCCACAGGGGCACAAAAGTTTTCCCGAAAAGCCCAGTGACCACGGCCAGCCCCGCTCCGGCCAACACGGGCAGCCCGAGCGCCCGCGTCCAGCGCCGGGTCGCCGCCCGGCGGCCGTGACCGCGTAACGGCCCGGAGACGACCTCGGGGTCGCCGACCAGTTGGGTCAGCACGGCCTCGGCGGTTGCCGCCGGGCACGGCGGCAGCAGCACCGACGCCTCGCCGGCGCCGTGCACGCCGGTCATCACGGCGTCCAGTCGGGCGCCGCCGAACATCCGCACCAGTAACGGTTGCCGCAGGGTTCCACCGCGCAGCCTGCTCATGTCGTAGGCCCGCTCGCGAAGCCGGAGCAAACCGTGGCGCAGGTGCAGCACATCTGCCTGGCGCAGCAGCACCAGGTTGCCCCAGGTGAGCAGCGACCGCAGCACGGCCAGCAGCACCGACGCGACCACGATCGCACCCACGACGACCGCGACTGCCTTGGTCGTTCCCAACTGTCGAGCCTCGTCGAGCACCGACGTCACAATCCGCGAATGTTGCAGCGGCCCAACAAATCCGTACTCGTAGACCAGCGCGGCCGCGGCGGCCAGCGTCAGCAGACCGGACACGCTCAGCGGCGAGTACCGCAGCCACGCCGGCTGCCAGCGGGCCAGCACATCGGCAGGCTCCACGGCCACCGAGTCATCCGGCGCAGCGGAGTCGGCCAACAAGATCGCCTTCAGTTGCGGCACCCGACCGACTTCGACGGCGTTGAGCTCGAAGGCCCCGGACCCGTTCTCGCCCTTGGCTTCCTGGCCGGTGCTCACCCGCACGACAGCCAATCCCATCAGCCGGTGCAGCAGCCGCGCATCGCTGCTCACCGAACGAATTCTGTTGAGCGGCAACGACAAAACCTTGCGCTGCACTAGACCGGTCCGCAGTTGCAGCTGGCCGGTGTCGATCCGGTACCTGGTGGCCAGCCAGCGCGCCACACCGATCACGACGGTGTAGGCCACCACTCCGACCGTCCACAGCTGGTTACCGGTCGTCGTTCCGACCACGATCGCGCCGATCAGAAAGGGCAGCTCACGCAGCAACTCGTGAATCGGGTGTACCAGCAGCATCCTAGGACTCAGCCGCTGCCAACCGGTTTGACTCATCGGCGCCGCTCCTCAGCGTTAGCGCCGCTCATGCGGCGCACGGCCGAGTCGCTGGCGCGGCTCACGTCGCGTCCTCGGCGCCGATCGCCGCGATGTCGGTCAGCTGAGCGACGAGATGATCGGCGACGTCGACGTCGAGCGCGATGATGTGCACCGCACCCGCCGACGATGCCGTCGTGACGGTGACGTTGGCCAGACCGAACAATCGGTCGACGGGGCCGCGGTAGGTGTCGACGGTCTGCACCCGCGAGATCGGTGCGATGCGGCGCTCCTGGACCAACCATCCGGTGCGGGTGAACACCGCCTGCGGGCCCAGTTCCCAGCGGTGCACCCGGTACCGCCATGTCGGCATCACGGCGACCGAGACCAGCGCGCCGAGCAGCGTCACGGCGCCGATCAGAATGTGCAGCCACAGCATTCGCTTGTCGAACTCGAGCCAGACGACCTGTGCCGCTGCCAGCAACAGCCACGGAAAGACGCCGCCGACGGCCCACCGCAGTGGTGCGCGTCGACTCGGCAGATTTGCGGGATCAACCATGTCCACGCCTTCAGAGGATGCCATCGACGCCGATGCAACTCCCAAGGTTCCTTGAGTATCGTTTCCTCCGATGAGTTCCAACGGGAAGTGGACCACCGGCGACATACCCGACCAGAGCGGCCGCGTCGCGGTCGTGACCGGCGCGAACACCGGCCTCGGCTATCACACCGCCGCCGCGCTGGCGCAGGCCGGAGCGCGTGTCATCCTTGCGGTGCGCAACCTGGAAAAGGGCAATCTCGCGCTGGCCCGCATCGTCGCCGCCCACCCCAGCGCAGACGTGACCTTGCAGGAACTCGACCTCAGCTCGCTGGCCTCGGTGCGTGCCGCCGCGGCGTCGCTGCTCAAGGCCTATCCGCGCATCGATCTGCTGATCAATAACGCCGGCGTGATGTGGACCCCGAAGCAGGTCACCGCCGACGGCTTCGAGATGCAGTTCGGCACCAACCATCTGGGCCACTTCGCCCTGACCGGGCTGCTGCTGGACAACCTGCTGCCGGTGCGGGGGTCGCGGGTGGTGACCGTCAGCAGCATGGGCCACCGGCTCCGCGCCGCGATCCACTTCGACGACCTGCAGTGGGAGCGCAGCTACGACCGGTACGCCGCCTACGGGCAGTCCAAGCTGGCCAACCTGCTGTTCACCTACGAACTGCAGCACCGGCTGGCCGAACACCAGCAGAACACCGTCGCCGTCGCGGCCCATCCCGGCGCCTCAAGCACTGAACTGGCCCGCAGCATCCCGATGCTGCTCAAACCGGTGTTCGCGGTGGCCGGTCCACTGCTGTTCCAGGGCGCGGCGATGGGCGCGCTGCCGACGCTGAGGGCGGCCACCGATCCGGGTGTCGAGGGCGGCCAGTACTACGGCCCCGACGGCCTGGGCGAGCAGCGTGGCCACCCCAAGGTGGTGTCGTCCAGCGCGCAGTCGCGCGACGAGGACCTGCAGCACCGGCTGTGGACGGCCTCCGAGGAACTGACCGGCGTCACGTATCCGGTCTGACAATCGTCGCGGCTCCGTAAGATAACCGCGTGGCACGACGTCCCCGCCCGAACGCCGAGAACCCGACGATCACTCCGCAGCATGTGCTGTCGCTGCTGAGGCAGACCGTCCCACCCGTGCATCCCGCGGGCCTTCCCTTCATCTCCGCCGGGCTCGGCCTGGCGCTGGTCGGGCGCCGCTCGCGTTGGCTTCGCCGCACCGGTCTGCTCGTCGCAGGCGCGTGCGCCGGCTTCTTCCGGCACCCGCCGCGGGTGCCGCCGACCCGGCCCGGCGTCGTCGTCGCACCGGCCGACGGCCAGGTCTGCCTCATCGAATCGGCCGCGCCGCCGCCCGAATTGGAGATGGGTGACACGGAGCTCACCCGGATCAGCATCTTCCTGTCGGTGTTCGACGCCCACGTGCAGCGGGCCCCGGTCAGCGGCGAGGTGATCGCCGTGCAGCACCGGCCGGGTTTGTTCGGCTCGGCCGACCTGCCCGTCGCCAGCGAGAGCAACGAGCGCAACAGCGTCCGGATCCGCACCGAGGACGGGGTCGACATCGTGGCCGTGCAGATCGCCGGTCTGGTGGCCCGCCGAATCGTCTGCAACACCCGAGTGGGCGACAAGCTGTCGATGGGTGACACCTACGGCCTGATCCGATTCGGGTCGCGGCTCGACACCTACCTACCCGCCGGCGCCCAGGTGTCGGTCAACCTCGGCCAACGCGCGGTCGGCGGCGAGACGGTGCTGGCCGAATTGCCGTGATCACCACCAAGCCCCGCAGCAGACGAGTTGCACCCCTGCGCATCCTGCCCAGCTCGATGAGTGTGCTGGCGATCTGCGCCGGCCTCACCTCGATCCGGTTCGCGCTGGAACGTCAGCCGTATGTGGCGATCGCCCTGATCGCCGCCGCTGCGATCCTCGACGGACTCGACGGACGGGTGGCCCGCGCCCTGGACGCCGAGTCCAGGATGGGCGAGGAGATCGATTCACTGGCTGACGCAGTGAACTTCGGAGTGGCGCCGGCCATTGTGGTCTACGTGTCGATGCTGCCAGGTCTGCCGGCCGGCTGGGTGGTGGTTATGCTCTACGCGGTGTCAATCGTGTTGCGCCTGGCCAGGTTCAACGCATTGCTCGACGACACCAGCCAGCCGTCGTTCACGCGGGAGTTCTTCGTCGGCGTACCGGCGCCCGCCGGCGCCATCATCGCGCTCGGACCGCTGGCGGCGAAGCTGCAGTTCGGCTCGGGCTGGTGGACGTCGCCGTGGTTCGTCTGCGCGTGGATCACCGCGTGCTCGATGCTGCTGGTGAGCCGGCTCCCGATGCGCAAGATGCACGCCGTCTCCGTGCCGCCAAACCTGGCCGCGCTGCTGCTGGCCGGGCTCACCATCGTCGCCGCCGCCGCACTGCTGTTCCCCTACATCCTGATCATGGTGGTCATCGCGGCCTACCTCTGCTACATCCCGTTCTCGGTCCGCAGCCACCACTGGCTGGCCGCGCATCCCGAGGCGTGGGGTGAGAAACCCAAGCAGCGGCGCGCAACCCGGCGCGCGATCCGCCGGGCACAGCCCAGCCGCCGCCGATCGGTGGCGCGGCTCGGACTGCGTAGGCCCACCGGCCGACCATGACCTCTCCGGCTCAGCTGACCCTGACCGCCCGGCTGAACACCTCGGCGGTCGACTCTCGGCGAGGGGTTATCCGACTACACCCGAATGCGATTGCTGCGCTTGGCATTCGGGAGTGGGACGCGGTGTCGCTCACCGGCTCGCGGACTACGACCGCGGTGGCCGGCCTGGCCGGCCCCACCACGCCGGTCGGCACCGCCCTGCTCGATGACGTGACGCTGTCCAACGCGGGGCTGAGCGAGGATGCGGCCGTCATCCTCGTCGCCGCCACGGTGTACGGCGCACGGTCGGTGACGTTGAGCGGCTCCACGCTGACCTCTCAATCGGTCCCGTCGATCACCTTGCGACAAGCCTTGCTGGGCAAGGTGTTGACCGTCGGTGACGCGGTGTCGTTGCTGCCGCGGGACCTGGGGCCGGGCACCTCGACGTCGGCGGCGACGCGCGCGCTGGCCGCCGCGGTAGGTATCAGTTGGACCTCGGAGCTGTTGACGGTCACCGGGGTGGACCCGGTCGGACCGGTGAGCGTGCAGCCGAATTCGTTGGTGACGTGGGGCAACGGTGTCGCGGCCGGCGCCGTCGAGGCGCCGGTCACCGTGAAGGCGCCGCAGCTGAGCGTCAGCGATCTCAAAGGCGTCAGCGCCCAAGCGGCTAAGTTGACCGAGTGGCTGAAGCTTGCGCTCGATGAGCCGCACCTATTGCAAACACTCGGCGCCACAACCAATTTGGGCGTCCTGGTATCGGGCCCTGCCGGTGTCGGTAAGACGACGCTGGTGCGGGCGGTGTGCGCCGGCCGGCGACTGGTCGAACTCGACAGCCCCGAGGTCGGCGCGCTGGCCGCCGACGATCGCCTGCAGCGGGTCACCGCGTCGGTGACGAAGGTGTGCGACGGCGGTGGAGTCCTCTTGGTCGCCGACATCGACGCGCTGTTGCCCGCCACCACCGAACCGGTTGCGACGCTGATTCTCTCGGAGCTTCGTAACGCGGTCGCCGCCGCTGGGGTCGCGGTGATCGTCACGTCGTCGGTCCCGGAGAACGTCGACCCGCGACTGCGCGCCCCGGACCTGTGCGACCGGGAACTGGTGCTCAGCCTGCCGGACGGGCCGACCCGCACCGCGCTACTACAAGGCCTGCTGGACCGGGTTCCCACCGAGGACCTCAACCTCGGCGAGATCGCCGATCGCACACCTGGTTTCGTCGTTGCCGACCTGGCCGCACTGGTTCGCGAGGCCGCGTTGCGTGCGGCGGCGCGGGCCAGCGCCGACGGCAAAGCGCCGAAGCTCACCCAGGACGACCTGCTCGGCGCACTGAGCGTGATCCGGCCGCTGTCCCGCTCGGCCACGATGGAGGTATCGGTCGGCTCGATCACGCTGGACGACGTGGGCGACATGGTCGAAACCAAACAGGCGCTCACCGAAGCGGTGCTGTGGCCGCTGGAACATCCCGACACCTTTGCCCGGCTCGGCGTCCAGCCGCCGCGAGGCGTGCTGCTGTACGGCCCCCCGGGCTGCGGCAAGACCTTCGTAGTCCGCGCGCTGGCCAGCAGCGGGCGGCTGTCCGTGCACGCCGTCAAAGGCTCTGAGCTGATGGACAAGTGGGTCGGCTCGTCGGAGAAGGCCGTGCGCGAACTGTTCGGCCGTGCCCGCGATTCCGCGCCGTCGCTGGTCTTCCTCGACGAGGTCGACGCGCTGGCGCCGCGGCGCGGGCAGAGCTTCGACTCCGGCGTCACCGATCGCGTGGTGGCCGCACTGCTCACCGAACTCGACGGCATCGAGCCGATGCGGGACGTCGTGGTGGTCGGCGCGACCAACCGGCCGGATCTGATCGATCCGGGTCTGCTGCGGCCAGGCCGGCTGGAGAAGCTGGTGTTCGTCGAACCACCCGATGCGCAAGCGCGAGCGGCCATTCTGCGCGCCGCCGGCAAGTCGATTCCACTGCACGATGTGGACCTGGACGCCTTGGCCGCCGACCTGGACGGCTACAGCGCTGCCGACTGTGTGGCGCTGCTGCGCGAGGCCGCACTCACCGCGATGCGCCGCTCGGTCGATGCGGCCGAGATCACCGCGGCCGACGTCGCGGCCGCCCGCGAAAACGTCCATCCCTCATTGGATTCCGCGCAACTGGCCAACCTGCGGGCGTTCGCCGCAGATCGCTAGTCGGCGCGTCGCAGCAGAAACACCTGCGGATCGATATCGGAGTCGCCGAGCAGTCGTGCGATGCGCTGCGACTGCTGTTCGGCAACCCGCCACGCCTGCGTGTGGCCGTGCCGGCGCTGCAACTCGACCTCGACGGCCTTCACCCGCTGCTGCCATGCGTCCGGCGGATCCCAGATGTCGCTGACGCTGCGATACCGGTCGATGCGCAGGCCGGCGCGATCCACCGATTCGGTGAAGATGTCGCGGGTCGGGAAGAAGCTGTCCTCCGGCTCTCCCGGCGGCGACGGTTCGCGAGCCACCAGCACCAGCAGCGCGATCCGGCCGGGTGCGCGCACCACGCGTCGCAACTCGCTCAGCAATTCCACCTGCTGCTCGGTCGTGCAGAGCACACCCAAAGCCCACGCGGCATCGAAGGTCTCGTTGGCGAACGGAAGCTTCACGGCATCGGCTTGGATGGCAGGAAAGCCGAAGAGCGCCCGCGACGCACGGCATCCGCCGGCCTGCGGTTCGACCAGGACCGGACGGCTGCCACGCTGCGCCTCCGCATACGCGGCGGGCCCGCCCACTCCAGCGCCGCAGTCAAGCAGTGTCTCCCCGGCACGTAGACCCAGCTGCTCGATCAGCCAGTCGAGGACTGCCGGGCTCCCACTGCCTCGGCAGCCGGCCGGGATGTGAAACTCTTGGCCGAGGTCGCCGGCGACTTCGGCCGTCCATTCGGCCAGCGTGTCGAATTCGGCGTCGGCCTCGTCACTCACCTGCTCCACTCCGCTCGGATGCGGGCAGCCACCTCGGCCTTGATCTCTGCGCCCCGCCGCGTTCCCGACGCCGATGCCAGGCCGGACAGATTCACCCCGTCAATACCGTTGATAGCCAATAACTCTCGCGCCTGCGCAACGGCCGACTCGATGCCGGCCTCGATCGGATCGGCGGCGTTGACCACCTCCTCAACCAGCGTGGGCTCTAGGTCGAGTCCCGGCAGGCCCTGCAGCACCGCGGCCGACACCACATCGGTGAACACCGCGACCGCGGCCAGCACCGGCATGCGCAGGCCGGCCTTGCGGGCGTCGTCCATGAACGCCGACAGCGCCGGTGCCGACGACACGTGGTTCAACACCGCCAGGCTCGCGCCGGCCCGCTGCTTCTCGACGAGTCGACGCGCGCGGGCGTGAACCGGAGGGGCAGTCGGCGTTTCGGGAACGGCCGCCACCATGTTCAGCGACGCGGCCAGCGCCACCAGCCGCGGCCCGTCGAGATCGAAGGTCTGCGTGACGTCGGGGCGCACGTCGTAGCCGCGGCCGTCGCCGGTCACGCAGAACACGGTCGTGGCGCCGGTGAACCGGAGGCCGCGCAACTCCTGTTCCAGGACAACACGATTGCGGTCGCGGCAGGACAAGGTAATCCACGGGGTAACGCCCTCGTCGAGGATCAGCTGACTCATCAGGGTCGGTGGGAAGTCGGGCCGGTTCTGGTGCTCGCCGACAAGTACCGCGTCGCAACTCGGCGCGAGCGTGGCGGCGGTCGCAGCCGCATCTGCGGCATCAAACGGCGCACAGCTGAAATCGGTGAGGATCAGCGGCGCCACCACCGCGGGCACCGGCGCGACGGTCCCCGACCACGGCACCACATCATCGAAAACGCAGGGACCCGATCGCATTTCACACTGCCCGTCCGGCTTGACGCCGCCACACGGCCCGAACGTCATGCGCTTTGGACAATCGTGGTCGGTCACCTCATCACCAGCGCGTCAGGTACCCCGATCTGCCTGCCCGGAAACACCGGCGAAGCCGGTCAGCAGGGCGCGCGACGCCGCGGCGACGTCGTCTTCGAGCCAGTCCGGGATCGGTGTGGAGTTGGCATGACGCCGGACGACGGCAGAGGGCAGATCGACGATCGCGCGCGCGACCGCGTCGATGCAGCGGGGATCGGCGCTCCCGTACAGCTCGCGGGCGAACGCGTTGAGTCGCTCGATCAGCGGCGCGTTCTGCGTGGCCAGGGTCTGCTGGAGGTCGTCGTCGGGTTCACCGTCGAGCAGGTCGCTGGGCCGCAGCGCCACTAGCAGTCGGGCGTCGTCGGGAACCTCCCGCAGGAAATCGATGGCCGCGACGGCGGTCGCGACCGCGGACTCGAGCACGGTGTCGGCGGTCGCGGCGAGTGCGCGGCTCTGAAACCGGTCGAGTGCCCGCAACCAGGCGGCGGCCAGGATTCCGTCGCGGTTGGCGAACCGGTGGTACAGCGTCCCGGCCGGCGCTCCGCTGGCCTTCGCGATCGCGCCGACGCTGGCGGCCCGCGGCCCGTCGGTCAGCACCAGTGAGCGAGCTGCGTCCAGGATCACATCGGTTTGATGCTTCCGCGGAGGTGCCATGATCTAGTACGGTCCTTCTATATGGAACGATTACCCTATATCGATGAGCATGCCATATCCGTCGCCGCCGGCCGGGCCGAGACATGGGCCGCGGTGCTGCGAACCATCTGCCGCGACCCGCACGATTCCTCGGCCTTCCCCACCGGTTTCGTCCTGGACGAGGCCCGGCCGCCGGAGCGGTTGGCACTCAAAGGCCGCCATCTCTTCGCGCGCTACCTGTGGGTGTTCGAGTTGGACGCTGAAGCGGCGCAGCGCACTCGCATTCGGTCGGCGACCTGGGCGGACTTCCCCGGTCTGCACGGCAAGATCTATCGCGCGCTGGTCATTGGGTCCGGAGCACACCGCGTGGTCGTGCGGGCGACGCTGAAACGCATTGCGGCGGGTATCGTCGCCGAGCGAGCGGCCGCCGACGAGGCCGCGGCCGATTACGTGGACGTATTCGAAGTGCCGGTCCACCACGATGATTCACGCACTGGCGAACAGGCGTTACGTGGCGCCCTTGGTCACCGGGCGGGCGCGGGTGGCGGCATGGTGTTGTGGATCCACCGCCACATCTTGAGATTTCAGCTCGGTCCGTATTCGTCACCCGAGCATCTGATCGGCTGGTCGATCACGCACTCGGACTACGACGAGATCACGCTCGCGGCGGACGGCCCGCTGATGCGCGGCCAGCTGAGGCTGCGGCGCGAGGACGGCCGGCGCGCCGTTCTCACCACGCGGCTGCACTACCGGCGCAAACTCGCCGCCCGAGCGGTCTGGGCCGTCGTCGGCCCGCTGCATCGGATCATCGCGCCGCAGCTGA
The DNA here is from genome assembly GCA_963822655.1 of uncultured Actinomycetota bacterium. GTDB lineage: Bacteria > Actinomycetota > Actinomycetes > Mycobacteriales > Mycobacteriaceae > Mycobacterium. The sequence continues at coordinate 131,869 of CAWGIJ010000001.1, read as the reverse complement.
TGAGACGCGCTGTCCGCCGTAGTTCCGTGCCATCTCCGAATACGGTTTGAGCACAGTCCTTTTGCGGGCGCTACGGTCCAGCGTGCACCGCTGCCCAGAACTTGCAGTTAACTGCACTCTTGCGTATCACTGCATTCGCGGTCTAACCTTCGCAAATGACAGTCATGCAAAAGACAGCGCGGTCGCTGACTGAGTTCATGGATGACCCGATCAACTTCTTCGGCCAGTCCTATACGCAGATGCACAGCATCGACCGCGACGAATTGGAATCGCTGCAACGGCAGGCCATGGCCGTCCGATTCCAGCAGCACTATCAGAGCATCGAGATGCTGCGGAAGCTCGCTGACCGGCTCGGCATCACCGCGGTCGACGAGTTCAACGACGTTGTCCCGCTGTTCTTCTCGCATACCGCCTTCAAGTCGTATCCGGCGGCGCTCATCGACAAGAAGCGCTTCGACCTGATGACCACATGGCTGGACAAGCTGACCAGCTACGACTTGGCAGGCGTCGACGCCACCGATTGCACGGGGATCGACGACTGGATCGAGCGCCTCGATGCGCAGACGCCACTGGAGGTCATCACGTCCAGCGGCACCACCGGAACCATCTCGATACTCCCGAAGGACAAGCGCGGGGCCGAGGACGGCATGGTGCTGTGGAAGATCTGCCTGTTCCAGACGTTCGGGCACGAGCCCACCGACGAACAGCTCAACCCGGCGGTAGACGTGGTGTGGCCGAACTTCGCCGACGGCAAGCTCGGTCACCTACGGATCGCCAACATGATCAAGCGCGGCTTCACCGGCGGCGACGAATCCAGATTCCACGCCCTCTACCCCTTCGCCGTCGACACCGACCTGATGTTTCTTGCGTCCAAGATGCGGGCGGCGGCCTCCCGCGGCGAACTCGACCGTCTGCAGATCGATCCGGCCCTGGCCGCCCGCAAAGACGAGTTCATCGCCATGCAGGCACGGCAGGCTCAGGACATGGACGTGTTCTTCACCCGGATCACCGAACAGCTGCGGGGCAAGCGGGTATTCATGCTCGGCACTTACCACCTGATGTATGACATTGCCCGGGCCGGCCTCGAACGTGGCGTGCGCAACGTGTTCTCACCCGACTCGGCGATCCTGACCGGCGGCGGCATGAAAGGCGTTGCGCTGCCGGATGATTTCATGGACGTCATCACCGACTTTCTCGGTGTCGACCGCATCCAAGTCGGCTACGGCTTCTCCGAATCCAGCACGTTCCATTGGGGCTGCAGCGAAGGCCGCTATCACGTGGCGCCGTGGGTCATCCCGTTCGTGCTCGACCCCGAGACCAGCGAGCCACTCCCCCGCACCGGCATACAGACCGGCCGGGCCGCGGTGTACGACATTCTGCTTCGCGCCCACTGGGGCGGAGTGATCTCCGGCGACGAAGTCACCATCGACTGGGACCTGCGCTGCCCCTGCGGCCAGTCCAGCGTCGCGTTCGAATCCGACATCATGCGCTACAGCGAGAAGCAGGGTGTCGAGGACGACCGGATCACCTGCGCCGCAACACAAGAGGTGCACAACGAAGCGGTGAACTTCATGAAGGGCGTCGAGCTGTGATCGCCTACACGGTTCCGCTGTTTCTGCGCGGACGCGTCATCACCGATCACCTCGTGCCGTTCGATACCCGCATCGGCGCGGCACAGTTCCAGGCGCCCGACATGAGCAGATACGTCGAGCAGCTGCCGCTCAAGAGCCCGGCCGACATGAGCGACCTCTACGAGTTGAGCTTCGACGAGATCCTCGACGTGCTCGAGGCCCTGGGCAACGCGCTGGATTTCGACTCGAATGCTCACCTGCAGGAGGCCTACGAAGCTTCGCTGGTGGCCAACGTGTTGCCGCCACAGATGATGCAGAACAGCTATCGCATTCTGCGGCCGCTGTTCTCCCGCGACAACGTCACCGAAATCGCCGACAGCCAGGTCGGGCTGAACTACCTCAATGGGTGGGTTCCCCAGACCTTGCGGGACGGCCGCGAATTACGGGTGCGGGCGTTCGGATCCCGAGTGCTGCATATCCCGGCCGGCAACGGCGGGCTGGTCTCGGCTGTCACCATCCTGCGGTCGGTGATCACCCGATCGGACGTGATCATCAAGGCGCCCTCGAACGATCCACTGACCGCGATCGCCATCGCCCGGACCCTTGCCGATGTCGCGCCGAACCACCCGATCACCAAGCACCTGACGGTCGGGTATTGGAAGGGCGGCGACTTGGCGGTCGAGGAGACCCTGTACCAGCCACACCACATCGAAAAGATTGTGGCGTGGGGTGGGCTCGCGTCGGTCAAGCACGTAACCCGTTACATTCAGCCCGGTTTGGAGCTGATCGCGCTGGATCCCAAGCGCAGCGCGACGATCATCGGCCGCGAGGCCTTCGACGACGACGCCACCTTGCGTGAGGTCGCCGCCCGCGCCGCGACCGACATCGGCGTCGCGAACCAGGAAGGCTGCGCCAACGCACGGGTCATCTACGTGCTCAGCGGCACGGACGCCGACGGCCTCGCGAACGCCAACCGGCTGGGCGAATTGATCTACCGGGAGTTGACCTCGCTGCCCGCCATCGTCAGCACGCCGCCGCGCTACCCCAACCGCGAGCTGCTCGACCACCTGGAATCCTCCCGGATGAACGACGACTTCTATCGCGTCATCGGCGGTGAGCAACGCGAAGGCGCAATCGTCGTCTCCCAGCTCGACGAGCCCGTCGACTACTCGCCGATGCTGTCGGGGCGCGTTGCCAACATCGTGCCGGTGGATAGCATCGACAAGGTGACCGCCGCGGTGAACGGGTACACCCAGACAATCGGCATCTATCCCGAATCGCTCAAGCGCCGGCTGCGAGACACGTTGCCGCTGTTCGGTGCCCAACGACTGACCAGTTTGGGCTACGCCTGCAATGTCGCGATAGCCGCACCGCAGGACGCCATCGAGCCGATCCGGCGAATGTGCAAGTGGATCGTCGACGAGGAATGTGACGCCGACGTCGTCATCCCGCTGTGGAAGCTTGCGCCCGCATGACCGAGTCCCGCAGCACCCTGCACGTCGTCGAGGGTATCGACCTGTCGGGCAAGACATGCGTGATCACCGGGGCATCGTCGGGTCTGGGTCGCGAGTCGGCCCGGGCGCTGGCCGCAGTGGGCGCGAAGGTGATTCTGGCCGCCCGCAACATCGATGCGCTGGCGGAGACCGAGCGGTGGATACGTGCCGAGGTGCCCGATGCCAAGACCGCGACCGTGGAACTCGATCTGACCTCGCTGACCAGCGTCCGCGCCGCGGCCGGGAAGATCGGCGAGGCCAGCCCCGTCATCGACATCCTGATGAACAATGCGGGCGTCATGTTCACGCCGTTCAGCCGCACTCAGGATGGCTTCGAAATACAGTTCGGCACAAATCATCTCGGGCATTTCGAACTGACGCGGATCCTTACGCCGCAACTGGCCGCCGCAGCCGGCGCCCGGATCGTCATCCTGTCCTCCGGCGGACACGTTTTGGGCGACGTCGACATCGACGATCCCAACTGGGAACATCGCGACTACGACAAGTTTGTCGCCTACGGTTCGTCCAAGACGGCGAACATCCTGCATGCCAAGGAAGCCGATCGCCGCTTGTCCGAGTTGGGAATCCGCGCCTACGCCGTCCACCCCGGAACCGTGGCCACGTCGCTGGCCCGGTACATGTCCAAGTCCGACTTCTCACAACTGCGCAAATTCGCCGCCGCGAGCGGCACGGCCCGTGGCGAGAAAAGCGACGGCCACCTCGACTTCACCACGCCGGAATACGGCGCAGCCACTCAGGTGTGGGCCGCGGTGAGTCCTGAGCTCGCCGATCGCGGTGGTCTGTACCTGGAAAACTGCGGTGTCAGCGACGCGGTCGCGCCCTACGCGAGCGATGCCGAGCACGCCGCGGAGTTGTGGTCTCTCTCCGAGAAGTTATGTGCGACAACATGAACAGAATCGAGCGGCGCAAACAAGAAGTCCGCGAGAAGATTCTCGCGGCCGCGTTCGACCTCTTCCTCGCCCAGGGTGTCGCGGCGACCAAGATCGAGGAGATCTGCCAGCGCGCCGACGTGGCCAACCGGACGTTCTTCAACCACTTCGCCACCCGTCAGGACATGATCCGCGCGCTGGCGCAGCGACGGCTGGTCAACCTGCACGACGTGTTCTTCGACCGCGAAGACGAACCGGTACCGGCCCGGCTGATCGGCGTGTTCGACGACATTGCCGTCGCGCTGGTCACATCCGGGGACGCCTACCGAGAGATGATCGGGGAAATGCTGGCCGCCAGTGGCTACGGCATCCAGCGTGGGTTCAACCTGCACGACACGTTCGTCGAACTCGTCAAGGAGGGCGTTGCGTGCGGCGAGGTCAGCGGGCGGCACGACGCGGAAACGTTGGCGGACATCATCGTTGGTGCGCTATCGGGCGGCATCGTCAACTGGACCGTCGACGCGACCTATTCCCTGGAGACCAACTTGCACAACCTGGGCGTAGCTCTGGCCGAATTGCTCACGCCCTGATCAGGTCGCCCTCTGGTTCGTAATCGTCGAATTGAATTCTCACCAGTGCCTGGTCGTGGGCCGCGGTGACGAACAGCTCGTCGTAGCGGCGGCCACCGATGCAGACGTTGGTCGGCAACGATCCGCCCGGCAGCGCGACCGCCCCGACGCAACGACCCCAGGCGTCGATCACGTCGACGCGATCCCCGCCCGTCAGTGCGACCCAGTAGTCGCCGCGAGTGCTGACCGCCATACCGTCAGGCCAGCCCTCGGCGAAGGTGTGCAACAGCTCGGGCGTACCGATTGGCCGGTAGTCCGGCGCTGCGATCGTGTAGGACAGCAGCTGCGACGAAAGTGTGGCCGTCACAAGCAATGTCGAGCCCTCGTAATCAAAGCCCAGCCCATTGATGAACACGGGCCCGTCGTCGATGATCTGTTGCGTGTCCCCCGACTCGACGTCGGTCGCATACACGTGCCCGGGCGGTCCGGCCCCGGGCACGCTCATGTCGAACTCCCCGCGAGTGTCGGTGATCCACAGCCGCCCGTCTGGCCCGAACGTCAGATCGTTTGGTGCACCCAGCCCCTCGACCAGGTAGTCGACCTGCGTACCGGTGATCACCTGAACGCCCGGCTCGGCGGTACCGCTTGCGCCCCAAACGCCGCCGTTCTGCGCAACGTACAAGGTCCCGTCGGCGCCGCACGCGAGGCCGTTCGGCCCGCCGCCGGTATCGATGCGTTCGACCGGCCCGCCGCGGGGGTCGACAATGTAGACGCAGCCATGACTGATCGACGTCAGCGCCACCCGGTCATCGGGCAGCCAGACCGGCCCCTCGGTGAATCCGAGACCATCCGCTATCAGCTCGATGTTCATACTCGCGGCTCCGGTAGCGGCTTCCAGTCGGCCGAGAGCTTCGCACTGAACCTCGGCGCCCGCCGCTCCAGAAAGGCGTTGACGCCCTCGCGGGCATCGTCGGTGCCCATCACCCGATGGTGCAGTGCGGTTTCCAGCGATGCGACCTGACGCGGGGTGTACCCGTTGATCGCGGTGTCCCACAGCAGTCGCTTGGACAGCGCCGCCGACATCGGTGCGACGTTGGTCGCGATGTCGCGGGCGATATCCATCGCGTGGCCGAGGACGTCCGCGGCGGACAGTGCCCGGTTGGCGACGCCCCACGCGAGGGCCTCGGCGCCACTGAAGGTGCGTCCGGTCAGCAGCACCTCCGCCGCGACCCCGAGGTTGGTCAGATGGGCCAGCGTCCAGTGCGCCATGCAGTCCGGTATGACACCCCGACGCACCTGCACCACACCGTATTTCGCGTCCTCGGTGACGATGCGAAGATCGGCCTGCAACGCAATGGTCAGGCCGATGCCGATGGCGTGGCCGTTGAGCGCGGCGATCACCGGCTTGCGTAGCGCGAAGGCGGGCGGGTCGATCGGCGAAGACGAGAACCCGTTGTCGGGCGCATCGAACGGTGTCGCGCCGCCGGAGAAATCCGCCCCTGCACAAAATGCCCGGCCGGCGCCGGTGAGCACGATGGCGCGCACACCGTCGTCCTCGTCGCACCGACGGTAGGCCTGGCTCAGCAAGGCGCCCATCTCGGCGGTGTAGGCGTTGAGATGCTCGGGGCGGTTGAGCGTCAGCACGGCCACACCCGCGTCGACGTCCACGGTCACGTCGGTGCTCATCGGGTCGAAGTACACCACGCGACCTCCCACTGAGCGGCTGTTTTCGAATTTCACTAGCCTGGTCCTTGCGGACAACGTCGTCGCCGCATTCAGCACTGCGCGGAAGCGAGATGGGCAATGGTCATGGCGCGAGCCGACGACGACAGTTGGTATATCACCGAGAGCGTCGGTGCGACCGCGCTGGGCGTGGCGATGGCGCGGGCCGCCGAATCCGATTGCGGCTGCCCACTGTTCATCGACCGGTACGCGCAACACTTTGTCGACGCCGCCGTCGGACGCGGCTGGGACCCCTCGGATGTCGCCAAGCACCTTCCCCTAGTTCAGAATTACGCCGCGGCGCGCACGAAGTGGTTCGACGAATACTTCATCGCCGCCGGCGCCAACGGCATCGATCAGGTGGTGATCCTGGCGGCAGGACTCGACGCCCGCGCGTGGCGACTGCCGTGGGTCAGCGGCAGCGTCGTCTACGAGATCGACCAGCCACAGGTGTTGGCGTTCAAAGCGGAAACGCTGAGCGCGCGCAACGCCCGACCGGCGAGCAAGTATCAGGCCGTGCCGATTGACCTACGCGGCGACTGGCCGAGCGCATTGCAGAAGGCCGGGTTCGACCCGTCGACACCCACGGCATGGTCGGCCGAAGGCCTACTCCCCTACCTGCCGTCGGCCGCTCAGGACCTGCTGTTCGAACGGATCGTGGAACTGAGCGCCGCGGGCAGCCGGATCGCGGCAGAAGCGTTGCACCCGAGCGCCTTCGATGCGGACTACCTCGCACGCGGCCGCGAATTTCTGGGTGACGACGGGGTCGGCCTCACCGACCTGTTGTTCAAGGAGGAGCGTGCCGATGTCGGAAGGTGGCTGACCGACCGTGACTGGACGGTCACCGCGACCGAAGGAATGGATCTGATGCGCCGCTTCGACCGGATGCCCGAGGAGGCCGTCGCCGATATGGCGCCGCGCGGTGTCTTCGTCGAAGGCCGCCTGCACGCGGTTCCCCCGCTGCGCTACTGCGAGAGCTGAAATTCGATCACGGCGGCGACGGAGTCGACCGCTTCGCTCAGCGCCGTCAGCCGCGCGTCCGCCGACGGCGCAGACAGCACCGAGTAGCGGTCGGCCGGTCCGATCGGAATGCGGCATGCCAAGGCGTACAACCGTTCTCCTGCGTCGTCGAAGTCGAGTCCGGAGCCGAGGACCTCTTCGCGACCGGGGACCGGGAAGTCGCGGGCGTTGGCGATGCGCTCGAACAGCGCCATCATCCGGTCTTCGAGTTGTTCGAGTTGGCCCGCGCTCACCGACGCCCCCGGCTCGTCGGGCCATTCCTCCACCACCGCCCGGGGGTAGGGGTCGTCGGGCAGCCACTCGCACACCTTGATCCGCTCGGCGGTGGTGCATTTCAGCATGAACCGGCCGGCTCCGGCGATCTCCACGCATTCGGTGATCCGCGCGACTGTCCCGATGTCGCACCGGACGTCGCCGCCGCCGACTTCGCGTCCCTGGGAGATCAGCACCGTGCCGAACCGGGGGGCGTTGTCCTTCAAGCAGTCCCGGACCATTTCGGCGTAGCGGGGCTCGAAGATCTGTAGCGGCAATTCCTCGCCGGGCAGGAATGCCGATTGCAGCGGAAACATTGCCAAGCGCCCGAATTCGGCTGCGGAGGTCATCAGATCTCCAACTCTGCGGCAAGCGCATCGACGACGGCACGCAGATCGCCGTCATGCTCTTCGGCGACCCGCCGCTGCCGCTGATACGACGCCCCGCGCTTGGGAATCTCGGCCACCGCGGCCAATTCGTCCGCGCAATCCAGTGAAGCGGCAATGGGTTCCAGCCGGGTCAGTAGATCGTCGAGGTCCTCGGTGACCAAGCGCTCGTTGCTGTCCGCATCGAGAATGATGATTGAGTCGAGTCCGTAACGGGCTGCCCGCCACTTGTTTTCCTGGTTGTGCCACGGCGGGATCGTCGGCAACGCCTCGCCGGCATCCAGTCGCCGCTCGAGGTCGACCACCAGGCAGTGCGTCAATGCAACCAGCGCACTGAGTTCGCGAACGTTGGACACACCGTCGCAGATGCGCACCTCGAGTGTTCCGTTCTGCGGCGACGGACGGACGTCCCACCGCACCTCGTTGACGTCCTCGATGATCCCGGTCTTCTTCTGGTCATGCACGAAACCCTCGAATTGGGACCACTTTTCGAACTGGAACGGCAATCCGGCGGTGGGGAGCTGCTGGAACATCATCGCCCGGTTGCTGGCATAGCCGGTGTCGTCGCCGACCCACCAGGGCGAAGACGCGGACAACGCCAGCAGATGTGGATACCAGTTGAGCAATGCCGACATGACCGGCATCACCTTCTGCGGTGCGGAAACGCCGACGTGCACGTGGACTCCCCAGATGAGCATCTGCCGGCCCCACCACTGGGTGCGCTTGATCAACTCGGCGTACCTGGGTCCCTCGGTCAACTTCTGGGCCGACCAACTCGCGAACGGATGCGTACCCGCGCCGAACAGCTCCATACCGCGCTGCCGGACGATCGGCAGAACGGATTTCAGAGTGGACTGCAGATCGTCCATCGCCTGCGCGGTGTTGTCGCAGATACCAGTGACGACCTCGACGGTATTGCGCAGCAATTCCTTGTGCACACGGGGATTCTCACCGATCTCGGCGAACACCGCGGTCGCTTCGTTGCTCAGGTCGCGGGTCTCGGCGTCGACGAGCGCGAACTCCCATTCGACGCCAAGTGTCGGGCGGGGCGATGACGCGAAGTTCACCCTGATAGCGGTACCCCTGTCCGACGAAGAACTAACCGGAGCCGATCACACCGCAAGCCACCCGCTTGCCGGCGTCGCCAGTCGACATCGTCGTCTGGTCGGGGCCGGGCGCGCCGTTGACCTGGTTGTAGCGGTCCGTCGGAATGTTGGCGAAGTTGTCCGGGCCGGCGTGGATGACGATCGCGGTTCCCGCGCCGCCGAGCAGGTCGGCTTTGGTGAACCCGTCGGTGGTGGTTTCGAGCAACGCACCACCGTCCTTCCGTACCTGCAGTGAGGTCAGGTCGCCGCTGCCGTGCTCGCCGCGCGACGCGAAGTGCCCACCCGCGGAGAGGAAGTCGCCGGGCTCGCCGCCCGCCGGGGCGACGGAGTTGGTCTCGCACTTGCCCACCGAGTGGATGTGCATACCGTGGAAGCCGGGGGTCAGCTGACCGGTCCCGGTGGTCTCGACGGTGATGGTGACGTAGCCAGGGTTGAACTCGAATTTCGCGGTGGCGACCTTCGCGCCCTGGGCGTTGAGCAATTGCGCGGTCAAGCTGTCGGTCCCGCCCTGCTGGCCGGTCGGCTCGGCGCTCGACGGCGCCGGCGAGCCGGTCCAGATCGAGGGCTGGGTCCCGGGTGTGGTCGCGGGGTCTTGCGGGGCTTTGCATGCGCTCATCAGCGCGGCCGAGGCGGCGAGTGGGATCAGTGCGGTGGCGGCGGCAAGTTTGCGGCTACGGGCGGGCTTGAGCATGGGGAGAGCCTATCTCGGCGCCGGAACGACCCGCTGAGCAGCGGGCAACTTGTCGTAACCCTAGGATTCGAAACAGCGGTGCCGAACTGCCAAAGTCTTCCAGTGAAAAGGAATCCCGACATGACGACGAGAGCATTGCTGGCGACGGTCGGTCGTGCGGCGGCGGTCCTGGTCGCTGGTGCCATGTTGACCGCGCCATCGGCCTCGGCGGGCAGCGACTTCTGCGACTCGCTTCCGCCCGCGCAGATTCGCGATTGCACCTGCGGTTCCGACAACGTCCCGGGCACTCCGGAGTTTCAGGACTGCCTGCATGGAATTGTAGCTCCGCAGGCGCCTCCTGCTCCTAGCCCCTAGGGCGCCGGGGCCCTAGCCCGTGACGAGGACGATCACGCCCGGCGGCTGATCGGCAATGTCCTTTGTCCGCGGTGCGACGGGCGCTTTGAGCAGCTGGCCCACCGCGTCGGCGGTTTCGTGCTCACCGGGAGCGTCGCTGAAATACACGGTGGTCTTCGAGACGTCGGGCAAGGTCATGTTGTCGATCTTGGTGACGTTGAAGCCGCCCTGTTTGATCTGATCCGCGGCTTTCCCGGCAACACCCTTGGTAGTGGAGATGTTGAACACGAGCACGTCGGCCTTGGGCGCGGGCTTCGCCGACGTCTTGGACGCGGCGGCGCTGGTCGAGACGCTCGCCACCGACGAATCGTCGTCGGTGTTGCTGCCCGATCCCATGGCCTGAAATCCGACCAGCAAAAAGATGACGCCCAGGAACAGCAGCACCATCACCATGGCCCGCAACGGGAGGCCGGTCGAGTCGGGAACGCGCTCATTCATTGACGTCACTGTATCCAGGAGTGCGGGAAAACCCACACCGACGCCCTGTGAGCAGGCAAAATTCTTAGGTGAGCTCGAAGCCCAGCCGCCGCGCGGCCCGGGCCTTCTGCCGGCTGGCACGTAGCCGGCGGAGTCGCTTCACCAGCATCGGGTCGGCAGCCAGCGCCTCGGGTCGGTCGACCAACGCGTTCAGCACTCGGTAGTAGGCCGTCGCCGACATTCCGAACAGTTCTTTGATGGCTTCTTCTTTGGCGCCGGCGTACTTCCACCACTGACGCTCGAAGGCCAAGATGTCGTGTTCGCGGCGAGTCAACCCATCGGCGAGTTCTGAGTCGTCTCCCGATCGATTAGCCCGCGCCATAGCGCTGTCCATATCGCTTCCTCGACCCTTTCGGCGAAATCTCGAATGCCCGCTGCTCCGGCGATTATTCAACCACGTCGACACCTGTTGACCTGGAAGCCAGACCCGCGAGTCGGCTGACTACGTGAGGTTGCCTGTCGCCCACCGACTCCGCAACTCGGGGCCGTCGGACCCGGGCTTAAGCTTTGCGGTCATGGCAGTTGTTCCAATCCGCATTGTGGGAGACCCCGTGCTGCACACTCCCACCACGCCGGTGCCCGTCGCGGCGGACGGATCACTGCCCGCCGACCTGGCCGAGTTGATCACAAATCTCTACGACACGATGGATGCCGCCTACGGAGTCGGTCTGGCCGCCAACCAGATCGGGGTCAACCTGCGACTGTTCGTCTTCGACTGCCCCGACGAGCGCGGGCAGGTCGCACGCCAGCGCGGCGTGGTGATCAATCCGGTGCTGGAAACCTCCGAGGTTCCCGAGACCATGCCCGAGCCCGATGACGACGATGAAGGTTGCCTCTCGGTGCCAGGCGAATCGTTCCCCACCGGGCGGGCAAAGTGGGCCAAAGTCACCGGACTCGACGCCGATGGCGGCCCGATAACCCTTGAAGGCACAGGGCTTTTCGCCCGCATGCTGCAGCACGAGACCGGCCACCTCGACGGCTTCCTCTATCTCGATCGCCTCGTAGGCCGCCACGCACGCTCGGCCAAGCGCGCGGTCAAGTCACACGGCTGGGGTGTACCCGGACTGTCCTGGATGCCGGGCGAGGGACCGGATCCCTTCGGCCACTGATGGTTTCGTGGCCAGAACTCGGCGCCCGGGTGTCGGTGCGCTACCGCAGGCCCGCCGGATCGGTCCCGCCGTTGACCGATGTCCTCGGCCACCTGATGGAACTCGGCGCGCAGATTAGCGTCCAGACGAAGTCCGGCGAAGTCGTGCAGGTCGCCGCCGACGACGTGGTCACTGCGCGTCTGCTCAGCGATAAGCCGGTGCGCGCGTCGGAGATTCGCGCGCTCGAGCACGCGGACGCGCTGGCGTGGCCGGACATCGAGCGGCAGTGGCTCGACGGCTGGCTGCTACGCGCGGGGACCGATGACGCGTATGCCTCCAATTCGGCTGTGGCAGTCGATATTTCCGCCACGCAGTTCCCGATCCCGGAAATTGTCGACTGGTACCGAAGCCGCGGCAAGGCGCCGCGGCTGGCCGTGCCCGATCGCCTGCTGCGACTGCCCGGTGAGGGCGAGCAGGCCAACCGGGTGATGGTCTGCGATGTCCACGCCCGCGCCGCCGTCGAGCAGTCGGACGCCGTGGTCACCGACGCCCCCGACGGCACGCGCTGGGTCGGCCTGTCGCGGATTCACGACGGCTGCGAGGCCCAGCTGGCCTGGGGTGCGTCCCAGGGCGCCACCCGCGGCTACGTCCGGATGCCCGAAGACGACCGCGCCGCCGCGGTCCTGGCCCGATCGCTGGGCTTCGTCCTGCACCATCACTCGCGCTATATCACGCTCCCGTAGGGTCTCAGCCATGCCCGACGGCGCAGTTGATGACGGCGACCCGCCGCGCCCGGCTCCGCCGCCCTTGCGATCGCCGCTGCTGCGGATAGCCACCTGGAACGTGAACTCGATTCGCACCCGCCTGCCCCGCGTCCTCGATTGGCTGGAGCGCGGCCGAGGTCGATGTGCTCGCGATGCAGGAGACCAAGTGCTCCGACGAGCAGTTCCCGACCATGCCGTTCCTCGAACTCGGCTACGAGGTCGCCCACGTCGGCTTCAATCAGTGGAACGGTGTGGCGATCGCGTCGCGGGTCGGCCTGGACAACGTCGAAGTCGGTTTCGACGGCCAGCCGACCTGGAGCAGTAAACCAGACGTGGCCGCCGCCGCCGAGGCGCGCGCGATAGCCGCCACCTGTGCCGGGGTGCGGGTCTGGAGCCTTTACGTGCCCAACGGCCGCACCCTGGAAGACCCGCATTACACGTACAAGCTGAATTGGCTTGCCGCCCTTCGTGATACGGCTGAGGGCTGGCTGCGAGATGATCCATCGGCGCCGATCGCACTGGTCGGCGACTGGAATATCGCGCCGACCGACGACGATGTCTGGGATGTCGAATTCTTCAAGGAGTCCACCCATGTCTCCGAACCCGAACGGCAAGCGTTCGAGGCGATCACCGACGCTCAATTCACCGACGTGGTAAGGCCTTTCACCCCAGGCCCCGGTGTTTATACCTACTGGGACTACACCCAGTTGCGGTTCCCCAAAAAACAGGGGATGCGTATCGATTTCATCCTCGCCTCCCCGGCACTCGCGACGCGGATTGCCGCCGCAGAGATCGTTCGCGAGGAGCGGAAAGGCAAGGCTCCCAGCGACCATGCACCAGTCGTGGTGGATCTTCACAGGATTTGACCCGCAGAAGTTACACGCTCGGGTATTCATCCGCTGTTCATTTACCCATCAAGGTCATAGGATCGAAGGCCCAACATCGAGTACAGGGAGTCACCATGGGTGTCGTTGACGGCGCCGTACGCAACGTAAGTCGAACGGTCAGCCGCGCCGCCTCAGCAACCACCGCCGCAGCGGGCGCCGTCGGGGGCGCCGCGGTCAACGGCGTCGTCGGCGCCGTGACCGGTGCCGCAGCGGGTGTGCAGAAGGGCATCGACAGCGGCAGCCACTCCACGCCTGCAGCGGCGTTGACGCTGGGCGCAATCGGCGTCGCCGGCCTGGTCGAGTGGCCGATCCTGCTGGCCGTCGGCGGCGGCGCACTGTTGCTGCGGCGGCTGAGCAACTCCCGCGGCGAAGCACCGCGCATTGCATCGGTCACCCCGGTCAAGGCGGCTCCCGCCAAGTCGACCAGTTCCGCACGGCCGCGCAAGACGCCGGCCAAGCGGACGCCGGCGCGCCAGACGCGCAGCACCACCCGCCGCTGATTTTGTCGAGAACACCCTTCCCGCTTCGCGCGGTCACTTCGCTCGTTGACTCACTGAGCACGGTCGCGTCGACCGGCCTGTCGATGGCTGTCATTCCGGTCCGCGAGGGCGCCAGGGCGCTGTCCGCCGGACTGCCGGCACCCACGTTGACCCGGCACAGCTGGCGTGGACGCGGTCGCGCCTGGGTCGAGGTCCGCGGACTCGACGGTCCCGACGGCGCCGAACTCGGCCGCTTCGTGGTCGACGCCGTCGTCGGCCGGCCCGGCGTGAAATCCGTCAGCGTCAACCGCCCGCTGTCGCGGATCGTGGTCGGCCTCAGCAACGACCAGGTCTCGCTACGCGACCTGTGCCGCGATGTCGACACCGCCGAAAAGCGTTGGCGGGCAAGCGGCACCGTGGACGAGAAGCGCAGCGACACCCGCCCGAAGCCGCTGCCCGGCGACGGGCTGCTGCTGGCCACCAACGCCCTGGGTGTCGGTGCCACCGCGATCGGCGTCACCGCCGCGACCGCCGGCCGGTTCCTGCGGTGGCCGCATCTGTTCCACGGCGTCGAAGCGGTAGTGGTGGGCATCGACTACCAGCCGCGACTGCGCAAGCTGCTCGAGGACAGCCTCGGGCACTCGGCGACCGATGCGGTGCTGTCGACGGCGATGGTGATCGCGCACGTGCTGGAGTTGTCGCCGGCGTCGCTGGCCGTCGACCTGGCGATGGAAATCCTGAAGGCGGCCGAGTTCCAAGCCGAGGCGCAGGCCTGGAGTCGGCACGAGCCGGCGCTGGCCCGCCACGCCGAGCATCTCGAGGTGCACCCGCCGTCGCGGCCGGTGCCACCGGCCGAGGGGCCGGTCGAGCGCCATGCCCGGCGCAGCGCGCTGGTCCAGGTGATCGGGACCGCAGCCGTCGGCGCGTTCACCCGCAACCTGGGTATGGCCTCGACGGCGACGCTGGTCACCGCGCCCAAGGCCACCCGAACCACCCGCGAGTCGTTCGCCGCGGCTCTCGGGCAGGGGCTGGCAGACCAGCACGCGGTGCTGCCGTTGCGTCCGGAGAAGCTGCGCTGGCTGGACCGGGTCGACGCGCTGATCATCGACCCGCGGGTGTTGTGCACCGACGCGCTGCGGGTGGTGCGCATCCGCAACGCCGACGAGGACGAGCTGACACCGGCCTGGAACCGCGCCCAGCTGTTGCTGGAGAAGAAGGGCCTGACCGTCGGTTGGCACTCGGTCGATTCCAATATCGAGGCGCTGATCGGTCCGACGCACGACCCGCTGGCCTCGGCCGTGCTTGCCGAGGGGCGACGGGCGGGCCTGGAGCTGATCTCCGTCGACGTCGATGACCTCGGCGAGTTGCAGCCCGCGTTCGATGAGCTGCGGCCGCTGCAGCAGGTGTCCATCAATGTCGCGCTGGCCGCCGCGCTGGCCGAGCTGCAGGAGCATGGCCATACCGTCGCGGTCCTGTCATCCGCTGCGGGGCAAGCACTCTCGTCGGCCGACGTCGGGCTGGGCCTGATGCCCAACTCCGACTCCGAGCCGCCGCCGTGGACCGCGGACATCATCCTGAGCGATCTCGACGGCGCCTGGCGGCTATTGCACGCTATCCCCGCCGCCAAGTCGGCGAGCCAACGTGGTATCGAAATAGCCACCGGCGCAACAGCGTTGGGTGCGCTGCTGATGGTGCCCGGGGTGCGCGGCACCGGGCCGGGCCCGGTGACGACGGGCGCGGCCGCCGGTCTGCTGTCGGGCTACCTGATGGCCCGCCGGGTGCTGCGTGCGCCGACACCGCTGCCGGCGTCGATCCAAGAGTGGCACGCGATGTCGGTCGAGCAGGTCCGAAAGATGTTGCCGCCGCCCGAGGCCGAACACGACGCCGCGGCCCGGCACGGGTTGGCCAGTCGGGCGATGGATACCGCACAGCGCGGCGCCGAGTTGACCGGCCGCCCGGTGCAGGCGGTCGGTCAGTTCCTCAGGGCGGTGCGCGCCGAGTTGTCCGACCCGCTGACCCCGGTGCTGGCTCTCGGTTCGGCGGCCAGCGCGGTGCTGGGTTCGCCCGTCGACGCGGTGCTGGTCGGGTCGGTGCTGACGGGCAACTCCATCCTGGCCGCCAGCCAACGGCTTCGCGCCGAGAGTCGACTGAACGAGCTTCTGGCCCAGCAGATTCCGCCGGCTCGCAAGGTGACATTCGGCCCGGACGGGTCACCGGTCTACACCGACGTCATCGCCGCGCAGTTGCGGCCCGGCGACGTGATCGAGGTCCGCACCCACGAGGTGGTGCCCGCCGACGCCCGGCTGGTCGAAGAAGAAGACCTCGAGGTCGACGAGTCCACCCTGACCGGCGAATCGCTGCCAGTGGAAAAGCAGGTCGACCCGACGCCGGGCGCGATACTGGCCGAGCGTCGCTGCATGCTCTACGGCGGTACCACCATCGTTGCGGGCACCGCGGTGGCGCTGGTGACCGCCGTCGGCGCCGACACCCAGGCCCGCCGCGCCGCCGACCTGGTCTCCGGCGAGCTGCCGCAGATCGGTCTGGAACATCAGCTCAGCCAGCTGACCAACCGGGCCTTCCCGGTCAGCGTCGGCGGCGGGCTTCTGGTCAGCGGCCTGGGGGTGTTGCGCAACAAGGGTTTACGCCAGGCCGTGGCCAGCGGCATCGCGATCACGGTGGCGGCGGTGCCCGAGGGCATGCCGCTGGTCGCCACCCTCGCGCAGGCGGCGTCGGCGCGCCGACTCACGAATTACGGCGCGCTGGTGCGTGTTCCGCGGTCGGTGGAGGCGCTGGGCCGCATCGACGTGGTCTGCTTCGACAAGACGGGCACGCTGTCTGAGAACAGGCTCCGTGTCTCGCAGGTGCATCCGGCCGAGGGCTACTCCCGCGATGACGTGTTGCGGTGTGCCGCCAGCGCCGCGCCGGACTCCAACGGCGGGCCGCAGGTGCACGCGACCGACCGCGCGATCATCGAGGCGGCGAAGTCCGTCCTCGACGAGGCCGACGAGGCCGACGCGCACCTACCGTTCCGCTCGGGCCGGTCGTTCTCGGCGTCGGTGTTCGACGACGAGCTGACCGTGAAGGGCGCACCCGAGGTAGTCCTGGCGGCCTGCACCGGCGTCGGCCCTGACGTCGACGCGACCGTTCGTGGCCTGGCGGCCGAGGGGCTGCGGGTGATCGCCGTGGCGCGACGCCGGCTGACTCCGCAACAGGCACAATTGGTCGTCGAGGACGAGGACGCGATCGCGGATCTGGCCGGCGGGGAGCTGACGCTAGCGGGCCTGCTAGGCCTGTCCGACACCCCGCGGGCCGAGGCGCCCGCGCTGCTGGCCGGACTCGCCGAGCGGGGTGTCGGCATCCGGCTCATCACCGGCGACCACCCGATCACCGCGGCGGCGATCGCCCGGGAGATGGGCATGCCGGTGACCGCGGCCGAGGTCATCAGCGGCGCCGAGTGGGATGCGCTGTCGCGCAAGGATCAGGAACGGGTGGTCGCCGAGCGGGTGATCTTCGCCCGGATGTCTCCGGAGAACAAGGTCCAGGTGGTGCAGACGCTGGAGCGCGCCGGCAAGGTCTGCGCGATGGTCGGCGACGGCGCCAACGACGCCGCCGCGATCCGGGCCGCCACCGTCGGCATCGGGGTGGTCGCCCGCGGCAGCGACTCGTCCAGCGTCGCGGCGGACGTGGTGCTGCTCGACGCCCGCATCGAGTCCCTGCTGCACGCGATCGAGGAGGGCCGCGAACTGTGGCGCCGGGTGCAGGCCGCGGTGTCGGTGCTGCTCGGCGGCAACGCCGGCGAGGTCGCGTTCGCGGTCATCGGCAGCGCGATCACCGGGAATTCGCCGCTGAACACCCGCCAGCTGCTGCTGGTCAACATCTTCACCGACGCGCTGCCCGCCGCCGCCCTGGCGGTCAGCAAGCCGAGCGGACCGGCGCAGACCGAAGGCAGGGGACCCGACGAGCGGGCGTTGTGGCAGGCCGTCGCGATCCGTGGCGCGACGACCGCCGCGGCCGCGACGGCGGCGTGGACGATGGCGGGATTCACCGGACGGCCACAACGTGCGTCGACGGTGGCGCTGGTCGCGTTGGTCTCGGCTCAGCTGGGTCAGACGCTACTGGACTCGCGGACGCCGCTGGTGGTGCTGACCGCGGGCGGATCGCTGGCCGTGATGGGAACGCTGATCAGCATTCCCGGGGTCAGTCAACTGCTCGGCTGTACCCCACTCGGCCCGCTCGCCTGGGCACAGGCGCTGGGGTCAGCCGGGGTCGCGACGGGCGCGGTCGCTGTCGCGACCCGCGCCTTCGCCGCTAAGCGGCCGTTGGAGCTGGAGACCGGCGAGCCCGCTCCGACCGAGTCGCCACGACCTCCACAGCGCCGAGGCGCCACAGAACGGCGTACAACTGGGTCAACGGGACGGTCAGAAGGCCGGCCACAGCTCCACCTAGTGGGTCGGCGAGAGAATCGGTCGTCGACATAACCCGAGGGTGACCGCAACACCAGTCCCAATGGCAACGCCAACATGACTGAAAGGCAAATGATGGCCGAAAAGAAGGTGCGGCGCGACACGTCGCAGGCAGACGCCGTAGCGCAGATCCGTGACGGTGAGACTTTTGCGATCAACCTGCCGGTGATCGGCCAGGTCGAGATTCCTCGGCCCGAAGCGCTGGCCTATTACGGCGGCCTGGCGGCGCTGGCGGCGCTCGAGCTGATCGATTGGCCGGTCGCGGTGGTCATCGCGGCGGGTCACCTGCTGGCGAGCAACCACCGCAACCGACTCCTGGAGGAGCTCGGCGAGGCCATCGAGGACGCCGAGTAGCTCAGCCGCCCCTTTTCAGCGCCTTACGCGCGGTCTTGGCGTCAGGGTGGATCGGCATGCACATCAGCTCCGCCACCCGGTACATGAAGCTATTGGGCGCCAGCACGATAACGATCTCGCCGTCCGCGAGCAGCCGGTCCAGCGTCGAGAATCCCGCGCTGTCCAGGTATTTCACGTCACTGAGGTTCAAGACGACCGGCCGATCGTCAGCCAGGTCGCGCACCGCTCGATTGAAGTCGACGACATTGGACGCATCGACCTCGCCGGTCACCGTCACCTCGACCGGCGCAGACGATGCGTCGCTCTGCAACTGAAATTCCGCGCGGCTCATGGCGTCACGCCTTCCACGAGGCCACGCGCCGGCAGGACCGCACGCTCGAACGTCATCGTGACACGCGTGCCGGCCCCGCTACGAATGGTTTTCACGTCGTCGGCGAGACCGTTGATCATGGTGAGCCCGCGTCCACGTTTCTGGCTGCGCTGGCTGGCCGACGAATCCCCGGACCACTGGCCGGCGTCATTGACCGTCGCGGTGACGGTCCGCCCTCGTACGAACGCCTCGATCGACACCGTCATGCTGGCGTCACCGCCGCTACCGTGCTCGATCGCATTGGTCACCGCTTCTCCGGTGGCCAGCAGAATGTCGGACTCTCGGGCCGGGTCCACCTCGACACCGGAGAGCCAGTCGCGCAACCGATGTCGCGCGTCGGCGATGTTGTCCAGTGACGCGGACACCACGGTGGCGAAGCTGCGCGCCGAGCTGTGACAGGGACGCAGCGCCAACAGCACCACGTCGTCGGTGTAGCCGCCGTCGGGGGCCATCCGGTCGAGCAACTCGTCGCACAGGTCACCGACCGGCAGGTCGGCGCGGTAGGCCGCCGCGCCCTGCAGCCGGATAAATCCCTGATCGAGCGACTCGCCCGGCCGCTCGATCAGCCCGTCGGTGTACAGCAAAATCACACTGCCAGCCGGCAATTCGTGCTCCGCGGTATTGCGTGTGAACGGGCCGTCCCAGGCCGCCACCGGGGGACGCCGGCCGTCCTTGAGGAACATGGGCGGTTGGTCCGGCGTGACCAATAGCGGATATGGATGTCCCGCACAGGAATAGCGCACGCGAGCGGCGCCCCCGGTGTCCGGGTCCGGGCCGTCGTCGATCACCGCGTAGCTGACCGTCGCGCAGCGGGCGCCGGGCACGGTCGTCGCATAACGGTCGAGGATGGCCAGCACCGCGCCGGGGTCGGCGTCGGTCAACGCGCTGGCAGCCACCCCCGCGCGCAGCCTGCTCATCGCGATCGCGGCCGGCAAGCCGTGGCCGACCACGTCGCCGACCGAGATTGCAACCTGCCCTCGCTGTTCCAGCGGCATGACGAGATACCAATCGCCACCGACGCGCATCGCCTCACCGCCGGGTTGATACACCGCGGCAACGACCGCAGTCGTCGACCCGTGGTCGAGATCGAGCAGATGGTCCTGGAAGTCGACGGCGATCCGATGCTCGCGCTGGACGTTTCGGATCCGGTCGACGGTCGACTGCGTGACCCTGGCAACCTGCGCGGCCCAATCGAGTTCGGCGGGCTGGAAATCGCGCGGCATCGACCAGAGCATGCCGAGCGAGCCGATGATCTTGCCGTCCATGTCGCGCAGCGGCTGGCTGATACAGGAACGCACTTCATGCACCGTCTCGCTCACCACGTGCTGGTAGCGCGAGCTGAGATTGAGGGTGTCCGTGATGATCATGGGCTGACCGGTCTTCACGACGTCGACGGGCACGATCGGGGTGTCCATCGACGCGACGTGGTAGCGGTCGCGGATCTCCGGCGGCACCGGCGAGCCGTATTCGAAGCGCATGTTCTTCCCGTCGGCGTCGAGCAGGCCAAGGCAGACGATCGGTGGTTCACCCGAACCCAGCGCCGCACCCTGCAACGCCGCCACGATGGCTCCGGGCGAATCGGCAGCCTGCAGAGCCGCGTCGAGCTGTGCGAAATCGAGAGCAATCTGCGCGCGGGCATCGCTGGTTCGCCGGCTGGCGCGCTCGCGCGCCGCGGCCGACAATCGCGCCGCCACGCGATCGGTTAAATCCTGTGAGCGGAACGGCTTTGGCAGATAGTCGTCGGCGCCGGCGGCGAAGCCCTCGCTGACCGCTTCCGCGCCCGCCCGGGCCGAGAGCAGCAGCACCGGGGTGGCGGCCAGCGCCGGATCGGCGCGGATGGCCTCGACCAGTTCGAAGCCATCCAGGCGCGGCATCATCACATCGGTGACGACGATGTCCGGACGCAGCCTACGGGTCGCATCGAGGGCTTCCTGCCCATCCGCGACGAGCACCGTCCGCCAGCGCGGGGAGAGCACCCGCTCCAAATGCGCTCGCATATCAGCGTTGTCGTCGGCGATCAGCACCAGCTCGCGCCCGTCGACCTCGGGCGCGACGGCCTTCGATGACGACGGCCGGGATGTCACCCACTTATCCGCCTCCACCAGATACGGGTTACCCAGCAGCCCGGCGGTCGTATGGTCGACCGGCTTGCCGCCCACCGACCGGGGAAACCGGATGGTGACCGTGGTGCCGCGGCCGAGTTCACTGTCGAACTCCACTGTTCCATCCTGCAAGTCGACCAGACCCTGCACCAACGACAGTCCGATGCCGGTGCCGTCGACACTGCGTCCCTGTGCACTATCCGCGCGAAAGAACCGCTCTCCCAACCGCTTGACATCGGCCTCGGCGATCCCGACACCAGTGTCACGAATCATGATGCGGCAGAAAGACGCATCGCTGTGCGTGGTTACCGTGATGGAACCACTCAGGGTGTATTTCACCGCGTTGGACAGCAGGTTGAGCAGAATGGTTTCCCACATACCCGGGTCGACGTCGGCCACCGCCGGGCTGCAGTCGATCACCAGCTCGAGCCCGGCGCTGTGACACAGCTCGGAGAACGACGACGCGATATGCGACGTCAGCGCCCCGATATCGATGCACAACAAGGTCGCGGTGGCACGTCCGGCTTCGATCCGGGAGAAATCCAGCAGCGCATCGACCATCCGTTGCAGGCGCCCCGCATTGCGCCGCGCGACAGTCAGCTGATTCTCGATCGTGCTGTCCGGGCTGCTGTCCGACAATGCGTCTTCCAGCGGGCCGAGCAAAAGCGTTAGCGGCGTGCGGAATTCGTGGCTGATGTTGGTGAGGAAGTCCGTCTTCGCATCGTCCAGTTCGGCGAGCGCGTCGGCCCGCTGCAGCTGCCGCTCGTAAGACACCGCGGATGCCATGGCCGAGGACAGCTGGTCGGCCAGCAACTGGCAGAACCCGACGTACTGGTCGTCCAGCGGCGCAAGCGGATTCGTCCCGACCAGCAGCGCACCGGCCGCCGCCCCCTCGCCCAGCGGCAACAGCAGGGCGTGGTCGGGGCACTCGTCGCCCAATGCCTCGTGAACGCCGTCGATCATCGCGGCGACGTTCTCGATGACTCGCGCATGCGAACGGGGCCGCGGCACCGCGGCCGATTTGGTCAACATGGCCAGCGTCTGCGGCAACAACGGCAATACCGACGACGTCGCCGCGCGCAACGTAACGTCGTCCGACTCGGTGTCGCCGACATACGCGGCGAGGAACGGCACGTCGGCCGATTGTTGCTCGCACACGGCGACAGCGGCCTGCACCATGTCGTCAATCGTGTTGCCGTCCAGCACCGCCGAGGCCACGCCGTTCAACAACGTCAGCCGCCGTTCGCTCAGCACCCGATCGGTCGTTTCGTACGACGGGCAGATGATCCCGAAGGTCGCGCCGTCCTGCCCGACCAACGGGCTGTAGGTGAAGGTGAAAAAGCGCTCACGGCGCCGACCCGCGGTCAAGATAGGCAGCATCAAGTCGTGCGACCAAGTGGCCCGCCCGGTCTCGATGACACCCGCGAGCATCGGCTCGACCGGTCCCCACACGTCCCACCACGCGTACTGCCCACGCTGCCCCAATGCCGCGGGGTGCCGGTCGGCAAGGATCGGGATGTAGGCGTCGTTGTAGATAAGGAACAGCTGTTCGGTGTCCAGCCACAACACGATCGGAAAGCTGGACGTCAACACCATCGCGACTACCGACCGCATCTCCGTCGGCCACGCCTGCGGCGACCCCAGCGGATGCGCGGTCCAATCGAATTCGGCGAAGCGCTGTCCCATCTCGCCGCCGAGCGCCACGGCAGCAGCCAGGTCAGGCGGCAGAATCTTCGGATCGCGAGGCCAGCCGCGGCGTTCGTCCCCGCTCACGACTCGGAATCACGGCCTTCCAGTGCCGCCGGCAGCGTCGGGTAGAGGTCGAGCAGGCTGTCCAGGTTCGTCACCTCGATCGGTCGAACCACCAGTCCGTTGTCCGCGACCAGCCGAACCGTCGTCCCAGCGCGCAGGCCTTGTTTGTGACAGTCGAGCACGGCATTGAGTCCGGCACTGCCGAAGTACGTCACGCCCTGCAGGTCGACGACGAGCAGCCGCGACTCCAACGCGCCGGCCTCCTCGAGCGCGGACTCCAGCCGGGACCTCAGCTCGCCCGCGGTGCTGGAGTCGATCTCTCCAGATGCGTGCACCAGTACGGCTTCTGGTCGGACTTCAGAGTCGACCACAAACAAATCCATTGCGCTCACCCGCTTCGACACACCCAATTGCTCAGCCCGGAACCACGGGCTTTGGCCCGGACCGCTGGGCGCATTGGCATGCCACCCACCATGTCGACGAGCCTATCTGGCAGGGCGGTTACGCGGAGGGTTCACCCGGAATACGTTGGTGCACGGTCAGCAGTAAATGGTCGAAGCCGGCCTGAGTGTCGGCCGCGGCCGGCGGCTGCGTGGCCATTTCGGTGATGAGCTGTTTGGCCAGCGAGCGCAGCTTGGTGTTGGTCTCCTGAGACCGCCAGCGCAGCACAGCGAAGGCCTGCTCCGGACTGACTCGGTACATGGCAATCAGGATGCCCTTGGCTTGCTCGATGATGGCGCGGGCCTCGAACAGGTCGGGCAGCGCCTCGTCGAGCGCGTTCTGCCGATTCTCGACGAAGGTCGCCGTCAAATCGAGGTAATAGCCGGCGGTACCCACCACCGCGCCGGTCTCGTCGGACATCCGGTCGGCCACCACGATCGCGTCGTGCACGGCGCCGACCGTGTCGATGAAGCGGTGACGACTGGAAAACGAACTCTTGGACAGCAGCGCCCGGTCGAGCAGATCTTCGACGTGACCACGGTCGTCGGGGTGTTTGTGCGACAACAGCAACTCCGTCGTCGGCTCGACGGTCCCCGGTTCGTAGCCGTGCATCCGCGCCAACTCGTCGGACCACTCCCAGTGCTGACCGACGAACCAGAATCGAAACGAGCCGACGCCCGGTTTGTCCGCATCCACGGCCGGCCACCTAGCGGGCCAGGCATCGGGACCGAACCTTGTTTGGGCGACCTCGCGCACGCTGAATATCTTTCCACCGATGCCTTGACTTTCCTACCGGTTGAGCCGCACTCGATTGGGTAGGCCAGCAACGGCGAGCCTGCGCTAGCGTGGACACTGCTTCACACCTCAACACGGGAGCGCACGCCCGGTGCGCTGAGAGGACGGCTCGGGGCCGTCGACCGTACGAACCTGATCGGGTAATGCCGACGTAGGGAGAGCACCATGACCGATGTAGTAGTCGAACCGACAGTCACCACCGGCGCGATCGCCGGCAGCAGCAAGATCTACCACGGCATCGACGCCGTTCCCGGCGCGAAGGTGCCGTTCCGCCGGGTGAATCTGTCCAACGGCGAACACCTCGACCTGTACGACACCTCCGGCCCGTACACCGACTCCGACGCGGTGATCGACCTGCACGCGGGCCTGCCGCCGCGCCCCGGCGTGGTTCGAGACCGCGGCACTCAGCTGCAGCGGGCCCGCGCCGGCGAGATCACCGCCGAGATGGCCTTCATCGCCGCGCGCGAGCAGATGCCCGCCGAGTTGGTGCGCGACGAGGTGGCGCTGGGCCGCGCGGTGATCCCGGCCAACCACAACCACCCCGAGAGCGAGCCGATGATCATCGGCAAGGCGTTCGCGGTCAAGGTCAACGCCAACATCGGCAACTCGGCGGTGACGTCGTCGATCGCCGAGGAGGTGGACAAGTTGGTGTGGGCGACCCGTTGGGGCGCGGACACCATCATGGATCTGTCCACCGGCAAGGACATTCACGCCACCCGCGAGTGGATTCTGCGTAACTCGCCGGTGCCGGTCGGCACCGTGCCGATCTACCAGGCATTGGAGAAGGTGGATGGCGACCCGACTCAGCTGAACTGGGAGATGTACCGCGACACTGTGATTGAGCAATGCGAGCAGGGTGTCGACTACATGACCGTGCATGCTGGCGTGCTGCTGCGGTACGTGCCGCTGACCGCAAAGCGGGTGACCGGCATTGTGTCCCGCGGCGGTTCGATCATGGCCGCGTGGTGCCTCGCGCATCATCAGGAATCGTTCCTGTACACCAACTTTGAAGAGCTCTGCGACATCCTCGCGCAGTATGACGTCACCTTCTCCCTCGGCGACGGCCTGCGTCCCGGCTCGATCGCCGACGCCAACGACGCCGCCCAGTTCGCCGAGCTTCGCACCCTGGGTGAACTGACCAAGATTGCGAAAGCCCATGGCGTGCAGGTGATGATCGAAGGCCCGGGCCACGTCCCGATGCACAAGATCGTCGAGAACGTGCGACTGGAAGAGGAGCTGTGCGAGGAGGCCCCGTTCTACACGCTGGGGCCCCTGACCACCGACATCGCGCCCGCCTACGACCACATCACGTCGGCGATCGGCGCGGCGATCATCGCCCAGGCCGGCACCGCGATGCTCTGCTACGTGACTCCCAAGGAACACCTCGGCCTTCCCGACCGCAAGGACGTCAAGGACGGCGTGATCGCCTACAAGATCGCCGCGCACGCAGGCGATCTGGCGAAGGGCCACCCGCACGCGCAGGAGCGTGACAATGCGTTGTCGACGGCGCGCTTCGAGTTCCGGTGGAACGACCAATTCGCGCTGTCGCTGGATCCGGATACCGCGCGGGAGTACCACGACGAGACGCTGCCGGCCGCACCCGCCAAGGCCGCGCACTTCTGCTCGATGTGTGGGCCCAAGTTCTGCTCGATGCGCATCACGCAGGACGTTCGGGATTACGCGGCTAAGCACGGACTCGACAGCGAGGAAGCCATCGAGGCGGCCATGGCGGAGAAGTCGGTCGAATTCGCCGAGCACGGCAACCGGGTGTATCTGCCGCTCGCCCAGGCGTGACCTTCCTCCCGCTGGCGCCGCTGGGCGCGACGCCGCCGCGGGTGCTAACTATCGCCGGGTCCGACTCCGGCGGCGGCGCGGGCATGCAGGCCGACATCCGCACCTGCACCCTGCTGGGCGTGCACACCCTGTGCGCGGTGACGGCGGTGACGGTGCAGAACTCCCTGGGCGTCAAGGACTTTCACCCCATTCCGCCGGATGTGGTCGCCGCACAGATCGCGGCTGTCAGCGATGACATCGGGATGCAGGCGGCCAAGACCGGGATGCTGGCGACGGCCGAGATCATCGAGGCGATCGCGCGGAGTTGGCGGCAACACGGCGCGGGCGTGCCGCTCGTGGTCGACCCGGTGTGCGCCTCGATGCACGGCGATCCGCTACTCGACCTCGGCGCGCTGAATTCCCTGAAATCCGAACTGTTTCCACTCGCAACGCTGGTGACGCCCAACCTGGATGAGGTGCGACTGCTGGTGGACATCGACGTGGTCGACGCGACCACACAGGCCGAGGCGGCCCGCGCCTTACACGCCTTGGGTCCGAAGTGGGCGATGGTCAAGGGTGGGCACATGCCCGGGTCTGACAGCAGCGCCGACCTATTGTTCGACGGCAAGGACTTTCACGAGTTCGAGTCGCCGCGAGTGAACACCGCCCACGATCACGGCGCCGGCGACACACTGGCGGCGGCCACCGCCTGCGCGCTGGCGCACGGCTACCCCGTACTCGACGCCGTCGCGTTCGCCAAACGCTGGGTGACCGAGGGGCTGCGCGCCTCCTATCCGCTGGGGCACGGCCATGGTCCGGTCTCAGCGCTGTTTAGGCTGCACCAGTGACCCTCGACGACATCGCGGGCATCGCCCATGAGCCCCACGGGACCCCGGACGGCGTGGTAGTTCTGACGCATGGCGCCGGCGGTAATCGGGAATCGCCGATGCTGCAACGCCTTTGCGACGAGTGGGCCCGACGCGGCTGGCTCGCCGTCCGCTACGACCTGCCGTACCGGCGGCGACGACCGAAGGGTCCACCGTCGGGTTCTTCGGCCGCCGATCGCGCGGGCATCGTCGAGGCGATCGCCGTCTGCCGCGGGCTGGCCGACGGTCCGTTGATCGCCGGGGGGCACTCCTACGGCGGCCGCATGACGTCGATGGTCGTCGCCGCAAAGGAAGCGCGTGCCGACGTGTTGACGTTGTTCTCCTACCCGGTGCACCCGCCCGGCAAGCCGGAGCGTGCGCGCACTGAACACCTGCCCGGCATCACGGTGCCGACGGTGTTCACCCACGGAACGTCGGATCCGTTCGGGACGCCGGAGGAGGTGCGCGACGCCGCCGCGCTGATCTCCGCTCCCACCCAGATCGTCGAGATCGCCGGAGCGCGGCACGATCTCGGCTCGAAGACTCTCGACGTACCGGGTTTGGCGGCTGCGGCGGCACTCCGCCTGCTGGGCCGCGGCTAGCTCACCTTCTTCCCCTGCAGGACCGCTCGTTCGACCACGCCGGCCGCGACGTCGGCGAGTTTGACGTTGGTGGCCTGCGAAGTCCGACGGAGCAAGTCGAACGCATCCGCGTCTGATATGTCGTTGAGGACCATCAGCATGCCGATGGCCTTTCCGATCGCGCGGTTGCTGGACAGCCCACGCCGCAACGTCACGACGTCTTCGGCGTGCGCTGCGGCATTGATCGCGATCGTGGCGAAGGCGCCCAGCACGACCGCATCCTCGATGGACGCGTCGTCGAGTTCGTTGGCGTTGTCGGAGAACAGGTTCAGTGCGCCGATCTTGGACCGGTCGACGGGCATCCGAATGCTCATCGCTCCACGCACCGGTGTTTCGACCAGCACGCGGGCCGACAGTTCTGGCCAGCGGGCACCGGCAGCGAGATCCGAGTCGAGTTGGGCAGTCTGCATTTCAAGGGCATCGATGCAGGGGCCCATGCCGAGGGTCAGCTCGAGTTTGTCGATCAGGTGGGCGATGGAGTCACTGACACCGACGGTCGCACGGGCGCCATCCTGGCTCACCATCAGGCTGGCATGATCGCAACCCGGAATAGTCAGCGTCGCCGCGACACAGACCGCCGAGTAGATCTCCCGAGTTGTCGAACCCTTACCGACCATGTCGGCAAGCGCCGCGAACACACCTTTCGGGTCGACATGAGGTTGCGACGTCACGGCAGGCTCCTCACTCACGGCCCGGGATGTTCCGGGATCAGACGGCGGATTACCGGGTGCCATGTGTGCAGCACCCAACTTCTTTTCAGTCTGTTCCCACCCATTACCTATGTCTAAACCAAGAGATTTTTTATAACACCTCGACTAGCAAGCTTCAACCGTGTTATAAATATTTCCGATGGTTGATCTTTTCGATAATCCAAACCAGCCAGCCGCCAATCAGGGGGTTTACGGCATCTCGGTAGCTGCCGAACTCTCCGGTGTGCCCGTGCAGTCGCTGCGCCTCTACGAGCGCTACGGCCTCGTCCGGCCGTCGCGCAGTGATGGCGGTACACGTCGCTACAGCGCCGACGACCTGGCTCGTCTGCGTCGCATTAGCGAACTCGTCGCGGTCGGCATCAATCTCGCCGGTATCGCCCGCATTCTCGAACTGCAGGACGACAACGCCGCCTTGGTCGCCACGAATCGATCGATGAATCTCAGGGCGGCAAGGAAACCCCTGTCCGACTGAGGGCGCGACGCCGGGGTTTACCGGTACCGCCGGTACTGCGTATATTGTCGTGCCATGAGTTCGGAGCACTTCGAAGTCCTGATCGTCGGCGCTGGCTTCGGTGGTATCGGCGCCGCTATCCAGCTCAAGCGCATGGGCATCGAGGACTTCGTCATCGTGGACCGCGAGGACGACCTCGGTGGCACCTGGCACGTCAACCACTACCCCGGACTGGCCGTCGACGTCCCCACCACCACCTATTCGTACTTCTTCGAGCCGAACCCGAACTGGTCGCGGCTATTCACCCCCGGCCCGGAGATCAAGCAGTACGCCGCGGGCGTAGCCGACAAATACGACGTCCGCCGACACATGCGGTTCAACACGGTCGTGGAGAGCGCCCGCTGGGATGAGGAAACTCGGCGCTGGGAGGTCGCACTCTCCGGCGGTGACGTGCTCTCGGTCCGCTACCTGATCACCGCCACCGGATTCTTGTCGCAGCCCAAGACGCCCGACATCCCCGGCATTGCAACATTCGAGGGCAGGGTCATCCACACCACGGAGTGGGAAGACGACTTCGATCCATCCGGCCGCCGGATCGGCATCATCGGAACCGGCGCCACTGCGGTGCAGCTCATCCCGCAACTCGCGAAGAAGGCTGCCGATCTCACCGTGTATCAGCGCACCCCGATCTGGGTGGCGCCGAAGGTCGATCTGCGATTCTCGGACCGAGCCAAGTGGCTATTCGCCCGCTTCCCGTGGACACAGCGCGCGATCCGCGCGATCACCGACACGATCTACGAGATGATGATCACCGTCGGGTTGGTGCGATACAGCGTGCCGCTGTTCAAGCGGCTCAACATCTCTGCATCGGATCTGTGCAAGATGAACCAGTTCATCGCCATTCGCGACAAGGAGCTACGCCGCAAGCTGACTCCGGACTACGACCTCGGCTGCAAGCGGCCGACGTTCTCCAACACCTACTTCCGCAGCTTCACCAAGCCACACGTGCACCTGCAGGCCGACGGGATCGAGCGCGTCGAGGCCGACGGCATTGTCAATGCCGACGGAACGAAGACGCACATCGACACGCTGGTGCTGGCCACCGGGTTCGACCTGTGGGAGGCCAACTTCCCGGCCATCGAGGTGATCGGCCGCGACGGGCGCAACCTCGGAAAGTGGTGGCGCGACACCCATTTCCAGGCGTATCAGGGTGTTTCGATGCCGTACTTCCCGAACTACCTGAGCCTGGCCAGCCCGTTCGCATTCCTGGGTCTGAACTTCTTCAATACGATGGAGTACCAGATGCAGTTGATGGACCGCCTTTTCACCGAACTCAAGCGCCGGGGTGCGGACACCTTCGAGGTGACCGAAGAGGCCAACGCGCGCTACCTGGACCGGATGACCGAACTACTCGGTGATTCGCTGTGGATCCTCGGTAACTGCGCCACGTCTCGTTCGTACTACTTCGCTCCCAGCGGAGAACCCTCGCTGCTGCGTCCGATGGCCACCAAGACGGCGATCGAAGAGGCGTCGAGTTTTCCGTTGAGCGACTACGCGATCAGCTAAGGAGAGGCATGTCCCGTAAAAGCAACCGCATCGCCCGCTTTTCGGGTCTGGCATTGGCCGGCGCCGGACTGGCCCACTTCACCAGCCCGGGCTTGTTCGAGCCGATCACCAAGTCGGCGTTCCCCCGGAACACCCGCCAGCACGTCTACACCAACGGCAGCATCGAGACGGCGCTCGGGCTGAGCTTCGCCAGCAAGCAGACGCGCAGCCTCGGCGTCGTCGGGATCATCGGATACCTCGCCTACCTGGGCGGCAGCGCTATCCGGCAATCCCAAAAAGGCTAGCTTTCATCAGCTTTCGCACACGCGCCTGCGGATAGGCGGTGCATCCTGCTGAGTTCGGGAAGCGCCGCCGCCAGCACGCGCATCCAGGCGTCGATCGTCGAGCCTTGAACGCTGCGCAGCAATTCCTGGTCGACTCGGGTGAGGTCGACGCCAACGCCACCTGAGAAAATATACAGCCGGAACTGTACAGTTTTAACTGTCTACTGTATCGTCGGGTAAATGGACGGGATCAGCGAGTCGGCCTCATCGGCCGCCCGGGATCTGCGGGTGGTGTTCAGCCGGCTACGGCGCCGGCTCAGAAACGTGGCCACCGATGGTGGCCTGACGCCGTCGCAGACCGCGGTTCTCACTCGGCTGTGGAAAGACGGCTCGTCGTCGACCAGCGCGCTGGCCGCCGCCGAGCAGGTACGGCCGCAGTCGATGGCGACCATCGTGGCGGCACTCGATCAACACGGTCTCATCAAGCGTGCCGCCGACCCCGATGATGGTCGGCGACAGGTTATTTCGCTGACCGCGGCCGGCCGACGGCGTGCGGAGAGTGACCGTCAGGTCCGCGAGGAATGGCTGGCCCGTGCCATGCAGGAGCGCTACTCGGAGCCGGAACGGCGCGTCATCAACGACGCGTTGTCGCTGCTCACGCGCTTGACCGACTAACGAGGAGAGTTAGCAATGGAATTGGGCATACACTTCATCGATTTCCTGCCGGGCGACGCGAAGGCCCTCACGCCCACCCTGCTGTCGACCGCGACGGCCGCAGAGGATATCGGCGCGACGCTGTTCACCCTGGCCGATCACTTCTTCCAGATGGAAGCCGTTGGCCGCGCGGAGGATCCGTTCCTGGAGGGCTATACCTCGCTTGGCTACCTTGCGGGCCGGACGAGCACCATCAACTTGTCCCTCCTGGTCACCGGCGTGACGTATCGGCATCCGGGGTTGCTGGCCAAGACGGTGACGACGCTCGACGTGCTGTCGCGGGGCCGGTCGATGCTCGGCATCGGCGCCGCCTGGTACGAGCGTGAGCACCTGGCTCTGGGAGTGCCGTATCCGCCGGTGAGCACGCGGTTCGAGATGCTCGAGGAGACGCTGCAGATCTGCCGGCAGATGTGGAGCGACAACGACGGGCCCTACGACGGTGCGCATTACCAATTGGCCGAGACGCTGTGCGTGCCCCAACCGATTCGGCGCCCACCGGTGTTGATCGGGGGTGGTGGCGAGAAGAAGACGCTGCGACTAGTGGCACAGTATGCCGACATCTGGAACTCCACTGACTCCGAGATCGATGTGCTGACCCACAAGCTCGACGTGTTGAAACGACACTGCGACACCGTGGGCCGCGACGTCGATGAAATTCGTAAAACCGTTGGCTTCTTCGCGGACCCGTTCACCGATGTCGACTCGTATCTCGCGAAGGTAGAGCGGATGGCCGGGCTCGGTGTCGACATGATCAACACCGGCCCGGTCCCTGGCTCGCCGGATCCCGCTGGCTTCGTGAAGCGATTCGGCGATGAGGTCATGCCGAGGATTTCCGAGATCGGTTGAGCCACCGCTGGTTCAGATGCTGGAGATGATCCGAGCACGCTCGGCGGTGTACTCGTCTTCCGACATGGCTCCGCTGGCGCGCAGGTTCTCGATCTCCTGCAGCCGTCGGGACTTCGACGGCGCCGACGGGTTGGCGGAGCCGAACGCGCTGAAGTTCTGGGTCATGCTGTTGAGCAGTCCGAGGCGGAACAGCAGGACGAGCAGACCGATGCCACCGGCCGGAAGCAGGAACATCAACATCCAGCTGCCGGGCAGGCCCATCTCGCTCAGCACGACGAAGCGGATGACGAACGAGGTGACGAAAACCGCGCCGATGACTCCGGCCAGGATGATGAAGGGTTTGTTGTTGTTGTAGTTGTTCATAGAGTCTTCCTTTCGTTGTGAAATGTGCTGGGGCCGAATGCCGTTCGGCCGGCGGGCGGCGCCGGCCGAACGGCATCGGTGTCAGGGGCAGGTGACGTCGAGTTCGAACGACTTGTTGACCGGTCCGCCCATCGGGTTGGACATGTCCACCCCGGTGGCGGTGCCGCTGATCTTGTACGAGCTGCCGTCCTTCTTGGCGTCCGCCTTGCCGGTGGTACCACCGACACCGAGCGTGACGCCGTTGACGTTGCCCAGGGCAACGGATTTCACGACGGGCGGGGTGGCGTCGCTGAGGACGGCGCCGATGCCGGTGGCCGCGCCACCCTTTCCGCCGCCACTGATGGCGATGTTGACCGTGCCGGCCGCGGTGGTGCATGCCACCTGACCGGTGACGTTCTGGTCCTTGCCGTCGACCATCACCTTGGTGTTGGATGCGCCGGCGGGTGCGACTGCGGCGTTGCCGACGCTGACCGCCTTGTCGTGGTGGGAGCAACCCACCATCACGGTGGCGAGGGTTGCGGCCACACCGGCCGTGATCAGGACTTCGCGCTTCATGAGGACTCCTTGTCTGGATTGCTGACGTGATGCTCGATCACTGTGCGGCAGCAGACTTTATGGATCCTTAATGCCGAAGCGCGGCGCTAACGATCGGAGTCGGTCGACATGTCCACGAACATCGACTGCAGCCCGACCCGTCCCGGCCCGGTGAAGCGATTGAAGATGAGATTGCCCGTGCCGCCGAAGATTCCGGTGCGCAGGCCGTACACCTGAGGCTTCATCTGCACGCTCTCGTCGCGGTAGATCCAGCTACCCGGCTCCACATCGATCTGCTCACCCGGGGCGAGTACCTTCTCGAAGACGTTGCCGTAGCCGTGCAACCACACGATCCCTTCGGTCTGCGTTGCGGCGAACCGGTCCACGAAGAACCCGGTCGACCCGAAGAGCATGTTGCCGATGCCCTTTTGGCGGGCGAAGCCGTACTCCAAGTTGCCCGTTGCAGCAAGGTATTGGTGCTCGCGCACCTGAACGGCGGTTCCCGGGCGAAGATGCAGCGGGAAGACGTGCCCGGCGCCGTCGCGGGAGAACGCGACCTGGCCCGGTCCGCGCGCCTCGGTCAGCAGCAGTTGCATGCCGGCGATCATCCGCTTGAGCGCGCCTTTGCCCCTGATTCCGATGTCGAGTCGCGGGTCCTTCCACAGGATCACGTGATGCTCGAAAAACACCGGAACGCTGCCGTCGAGCCACATATGCAGAACCGGCACCAATTCGCCGTCGATGCGGTAGTAGACGCCGGGTGCGCGCCCGTCCGCGACGGTGGTCGGTAGCAGTTGCGGCGGCTCGGGCCGGTAGGCATTGCTCATGTCCATCCTCCTGATCAGTCATCCGTCCTGACAGCGTCCGATGATGGTCTGAACGGATCCTAAGTAGCCTGCTGCGCACCGGTCTCGAGAACGAATTCCTGATCGCCGATCCGGATACGGTCTCCGTCGTGCAATTCGGCGCTGGGTTCGATGCGTCGACCGAGCACCCGAACGCCGTTGGCCGACCCCAGATCCGTGATCAGAAACGTGGTGCCGTCATCGGTGACGACGGCGTGGTGGCGGCTGACTTTCGCGTCGGACAACACGATGTCGTTGTCGGGGCTGCGCCCGATCCGGGTGGCCGTGCCGACCAACGGATGCCGTTGCCCCTCGGCGCCGCGCAGCGCGGCCGACCCGGGTTGTCGAACCCGGATCGCGCTGTCCGACTGCGCGACGAGGGTGTCTTCGGCATGCGACTGCGCGACCTTGCGCACGTCGAGCGGTTCCTGGCGCAGGATCCGCTGGTGCAGTTCACGTATCGTCCACCCCGGGTCAATGCCCAGGTCGTCGGCGAGCAGTGCCTTGAGCCGTTGATAAGCGTCCAGAGCGTCTGACTGGCGGTCGGCCAGGTAATAGGCGGTGATCAATTGGGCCCACAGTGGCTCGCGGTAGCCATGCGCGCCCGTCAGCGCTTCCAGCTCGCCGATCACCGAATATGGTCGGCCACAAGCGATTTCGGCCTCGGCGTGGGCGATGTGCGTGAGGACCTTCTCTTCTTCGAGAGCCACCGAGAGGGTTTCGACGAACTGGAAGTCGCGCAGATCTTCCAGAACCGGGCCGCGCCACTGGGCCAGCGCGGTCGCGAGGTGGCTGCTGGCATCTTCGAACTGCGCCGCGGCCGCGGCTTGCACGCCCGCATTTTTCTCAGCGGTGAACCGGCCAAAGTCGTATTGGTTGTCACGCAGCGACAATTGGTACCCCGGCGGCGTGCTGGCCAGCGCCGACCGGTCGATGCCGGCGGTACCCATCAGCTTGCGCAAGTTGGAGATGTAGGCGTGCAGCGTGGCGCGCGCGCCCGGTGGCGGGCGTTGATCCCAGGCGGCACCGATTAGCGTGTCGATGGCCACCGGTCGATTGGCATTGACGATGAGCACCGCCAGGACCACCCGTTGCTTGGGCGTACCCAGCGGCAGCGAGACTCCCCCGACGCGTATCCGCACCGGGCCCAACACCCCGAATTGAACAGTGTCAGGGCCCGCAAAGACCGGCTCCGTGCCCAACCCATCGACCATCATGTGGTTTCCGCGTTCACCAGGTTCGTCAGCTAAACATCGCCCAGCTTAGCTACGATTTGCCCATGCCGGTGGCGGTAGGTGAGGTCTTCGCGGGATTCACCATCCTGCGTGTGCTTGGCGCCGGTGGCATGGGCACGGTGTATCTGGCCGCGCATCCACGGTTGCCGCGTCAGGACGCGCTAAAGGTGTTGTCCGCGCAGTGGACCTCAGATCCGGAGTACCGGGAGCGGTTCCTGCGGGAAGCGGACCTGAGCGCCAGCCTCTCGCATCCCAACATCCTGGGCGTCCACGACCGCGGCGAGTACGACGGGCAGTTGTGGATCTCGATGGACTACGTCGGCGGCACCGACGCGTCCAAGCTGGTTCGCGAGCACAATCCCGACGGATTGCCCGCCGGCCAGGCGCTCGAGATCGTCACCGCCGTGGCATCGGCGTTGGACTACGCGCACGAACAGGGGCTGCTGCACCGCGACATCAAACCGGCGAACATACTGCTGGACCAGAAGCGGCAACGAATCTTTCTGGCCGACTTCGGTATTGCCCGGCTTATCGACGACCCAGCAGGACTGACCGCGACCAACATGGCGGTCGGAACCATGGCCTACGCGGCACCCGAGCAACTGCGAGGCGAGCCGCTGGATGGACGAACCGATCAATACGCGTTGGCCTGCACGACTTTTGACTTGTTGACGGGCTCTCCGCCGTATGTCGATTCCAACCCCGCGGTGGTGATCACCAAACACGTTGCCGCGCCGATACCTCCGGTGAGTGAGCGCCGCCCGGAACTCGCGGCGCTGGATCCGGTACTGGCCAGGGCGATGGCCAAATCCGCGGCAGACCGGTATCCCACCTGCCTGGCCTTCGCGAGGGAGCTGAACTACGCGCTCAACCCGCCGTCCGGCCACGTCTACCGGCCCGCTCCCCCACCGCCCTCCGACGCCCCAGCGGCCACCCTCGTCAATCCGACCCGGCGAGCGTGGAGACCGAAACTCATTGCGGCACTTGCGGTGAGCACAATACTCCTCGCGGCGGCCATATTCGCCGGCATCAAGCTCGCCGGCCACCACGATCGCGCCGGCACGACCCCAACGGCCGCCGTCGCCCACACCTTTTCCGGCACCTACCGCGCCGACTACGGACCGGGCACCGACCTCGAAGGCAAACCGGCGGGCGCTCCCCCGATGACCGGCACCTGGGATGTGCGATCCAGCTGCGGCCCGGGCGGGTGCGTCGCGACCGCGTCCTACAACGGCGGCAGCGGAATCGTGCTCGTTTCGAATCTGGTGTTCGACGAGGTGGGTTCCACGTGGGTTGCGGTGGGCCTTGGTTCGACGCCGTGCAACGACGTGCCCACCGAGGTCTGGGTGGTGTTCACCCTGCAACCGCAACCCGACGGCACCCTGACCGGCGAGACCACCCGATCCACCATCAACAGCTGCAGCGCCGCCAAACGCACCGTAACCTTCATCCGCACAGGCGATCCCGATCTCGCCAAAGTCCCGGACCCGGCCTCGCTGCCGCCACGGGCGGCATCGCCGTCGACCGCACTGCACGGCCGTTACCACGAGACAATCACATATGCGAATGGCGGATCCGCGCCGGGACAGGACGACCTCTCGGTTCGCACTGTCTGCCTGCGCACCGGCGACAGGTGCATGAGCCTCTTCCACGCGATCGACGGGGTGGTGCCGCTGGTGTTCAGCGGCAACAAGTGGACCCGTGAAGACGAGGGCACCGTGCCGTGTAACTCCGGCGGGACCGCGCACATCAAGATCAGCGCCGAGTATCCGCTGCCCGATCCGTTACAGGACCCGATTCCCGTGCTCACCGGGCACGGCCACAATGTAACGACCGGAAGCACTTGCGCGGGTGGCGATTTCGAAGACAAGTTCGAGCGTACCGGCGACTAGTCGCAGCATTAAGAATGCATTCAGCGCCGCTTCCTAGCGTGTCGGCATGAACAACTCACACCTGCCCCGGCGGACCATCGCCGCCGCGCTTCTGTCGGGCGGCCTCGCGCTGCTCGGCATGGGAGTTTCGCCGGCCACCGCGCAGGCCGCGCCCGGCGACAACTTCTCTCAACCTCATCAATGGTGCCCCGGTCAGCCTCTCCCGATGGGCGATGTGCACTGGGACAACAACATCTGTCACACCTGGTACTGGGTGCCAGTTGGCGGGATGGGCAATGCCGGCCAATTCGTATGGGACGGAGCGACTCCGCCGCCCCATGGTCCCGGCCCGTGCTACGGCGCGCCGATCTGCCTACCTGGGCTGTAGCCCACCGGCCTACTTGGTGGTGAGCTGGTGGCGGGTCCGGTCCTCACGGACCGGGACACCGTTGCGCCCGGTGATGTCCTGAGCGTAAAAGCCTGTGGCATAAGCGACTCCGCCGCCGTTGATACCCAACTCGGCTTTATCGATGTGCTCCAGGGTGTCCGTGCTCTTATGGTAGTTGGGGTCGAACGGCTGGTCTTCCTGGCCGCCCCACAGCTTGGCTTCGTCCGCGGTCTTTTTATTCTCCGCGCCGGAGAACAGCCCGCCGGAAGGAACTCCGGCCTCGGTGAATCCGTCGTAGTCGGACCGACCGTCGAATTGCGTGTCCTGCGGCGTCTTTCCGGCGGAATTGAGGTACGCGGCCAATTCGCGTTCGATGCCGGCGGATCCCTCGGGAACCACCGGGTTGCCGCGCTTGTCGGCGGGCAGGGACTGGTCGCCGTCGTACGTCAAGTAACCCGGGTTCGGCGATGCGAGCATGTCGAAATTCAGGTACAACGCAATGTTCTTGAGCGCGTTGACATCCAACGACTCGACGTACTTGCGCGACCCGATCAGCCCGAGTTCCTCGGCTCCCCAGAAGCCGAATCGCACCGCGTTACGGATGCCCGGCGACGGACCCAGTTGCAATGCGGTCTCGAGCACCGCGGCAACGCCGGAGCCGTTGTCGTTGATGCCCGGCCCCTCGGGAACGCTGTCGAGGTGCGCCCCAGCCATCACCACATCGCTGTTCGAGCCGGTCTTGGTCTGCGCGATGATATTTCGGGCCGAAATGGTCTTGGTGTCGGCGGCCAGGTGCACCGTGGCGGGCCCGAGGCTAGAGCGAAGCAGCGCCCCGTCGGGTTTGGTGACGCCGACGACCGGAATCTTCACGTTGTTGCTTTCGCCGAGGGTGCCGGCGATGTGCTCCTCGACGACGTTGTCCGCGACCACGATCGCTAGCGCGCCCCGCTGCGCGGCGGCGTCGGCCTTCTGCGAGAACGGGCAGGTGCCTCGGTCGACCAGCACGATCGCGCCATTGACCTGGAAGTGGTCGTAGTCGGTGGGAGCACAGGCCGGGCTGCCGTCGGCTGGCAAGGCCACCAGCGGACCGGTCACGCCTTCAGCGGGAGTTCCGATGCTGTACTCGAGGGCACGTGCCTCGAACTTCTTGTCCGCGATCGTCACATCACCCGGTTCGGCATGGAACACATGCGCGTCGAACTGCATCATCTGGACGTCAAAACCCTTGTCCCGCAGCTTGCCCACGACGTAGTCGACGCTGGCGTCGTAGCCGGGGGTGCCGACCGCGCGAGTGTTGTTGTTCGCGTTGGCGATGTCCTGCAGCTTCGACAGGTGCGCCATCATGGCGTCGGTGGTGACGCGGCCCCGCAGCGACGCGGCGAAGTCGGGACCCGAGATCGTCTTCATCGAGTTGGCGTTGTCGGAGGACGCACACCCGCCGAGTGCCAGCGTCAGGGTCGTGGCGGCGATCAGCAGCGGTGATGATTTGGTAGCCATTGCGCCCAAGGTTAGACGCACACGGCCGCGTCGGCGGGATCGTCACGCCGCAGATACGCGTGGACGGTGGTCCCGGCGGACGTGGTGTGGGTGCGCAACAGGTCGGCGATCGCGTTGACGACGAACAGCCCATAGGGACCGATGCCTCCCCCGGCCG
Organism: uncultured Actinomycetota bacterium; assembly: GCA_963822655.1. GTDB lineage: Bacteria > Actinomycetota > Actinomycetes > Mycobacteriales > Mycobacteriaceae > Mycobacterium. The sequence continues at coordinate 93,084 of CAWGIJ010000001.1, read as the reverse complement.
GTGGCCGCCGGCCCGCGAGCGGATCGGCCCAGTGGCCGAGGTCGCGGGCCTCGCACACCACAAAGCCGTCGTCGTACCAGAATGCGAGCCGGCATGGGCCCTCGGCGTGGTCCAGGCTGTTGGTCGCCAGCTCGGTGGTCACCAGCAGCAGATCCGCGACCCGATCGGGGGGCAACCCGAGCAGCCGACCGTAGCGCTCGGCGCACCGGCGTGCCCCGGCGAGATCAAACGCGTGGCCGACGGTGTGTGTCACCGCTGCCGGGCTGGTCTCCAGCGGCTGGTTGCAGCGATCGAGCGCGGCGTCGACACCGTATTCGGGGCAGTGCCGCCGCGATCCACCCACCCAAACCTGCGGATGAGTGAGGCGGACGTGCTCCAGAACGCTGTCGTCGAGCTCCGAGACGTCATACGGGCACAAGCCGATGATGTCGTTGTCGGCCAGCGCGATGTTGGCCAACGCCTCGTGCTGCATGCACGCCAGATACTCGAACTCGGTTCGTCCCGCCCAGGCCAGTTCGGAGACGATGCGGACGGATTGACCGGCACGGCTATCGACGAACGCGATCTGGCTGGCAAGAATCCGGCCGGGATTGCGTCCGAGGTCGGTGATGTCGGACATCGCGACGTCGTCGGCGGCATCGCCCAACGCGCGACGTAACACGTCGAGGCGATCCCCCGGCACCGCCAACATCACCGGTTGGAGTTGATCCAGTCCGTCGGTGATGAAGTCCACCAGGCAATCGACGTATTCGCGCTCTGATTCATAACAAAGCGCGGCATGGTCGAAGCCTCGATGGTCCACGTGGGTTCTCAGTGTCCTGGTAGGCGAATAATTGCTTATCGGCATGGTCGCCACGTTGATTTACCCAGGTGCCAAAAACCTAATCAGGGTTGGCTGACTCGCTCCACGATCAAGTCAGCCACGGCCCGCATACCTGCGGCATTGGGATGAAACGGCGCCGGCCGCCAGGGCAGCGGCCAGCCCGCACCCCGCGCCCAGGGATTTTGCGACCAGGGGTGATGCTCCCGGCTGGCCTGCGCGGCCCGGATGACTTCGCAGCCGGTGGCATCGGCGGCCGCCGCGGTGGCGTCCGCCAGACGGTCGGCGACATACCGGCCCAGCGCGGCGTGCTCGGCCGACAACGGAGCGGCGGCCACGGCGGCCGGTGGCAGGAGCGTGAGGTAGTCGACGAACATCACTCGGGCTCGCGGGGCGCGCTCGCGCACGGTGGCGCCGACGGCCCGCAGCGAGTCACCGATTTCGCTGAGCGCCGTGTCGCGGGCATCGCGATCGAGCAGTTCGCGGATCGGGGGCAGTCTGCGGGCTAGTGCCGGCAGCGATGCGGCCATCAGGGCGGGCACGTATCCGACGTCGTTGCCGCCGATCGTGATCGTGACCAGCTCTTCGGAGCCGTCCAGCGCCTCGATTTGCGGCGGGGCGCTGCGTTGCCGCTCGGCCAGCACATTGGCGGTGGTGGCGCCGGAGAAGGTGACGTCGACCAGTTCGAGCCCCATCCGTTCGGCGACGAGGTGGGCATAGTTATGCGCCGACCGGCCCGAACCGAACGGCGCGCCCGGCGCGGACGGCTTGATGCCCGGCCCGGCCGCCATCGAGCTGCCGAGCGCCACGTATCGGCTCACAGGTCAGGACTCGATGCCTGCGCCCAGAATCTCTTCGGGATACGCCCGGCACGGCGGGCGAGGTATCCCGCGGTGACGGCGCTGGCCATAGCGGCCGCCATCGCGGGCGGATCGACCGCCCGGGTGACTGCGGTGGCCAACAGCACCGCGTCACAACCCAATTCCATCGCCAGTGCGGCGTCACTCGCCGTGCCGATGCCCGCGTCCAGCACGACTGGAACACCAGACTGGGCGACGATCATCTCGATGTTGTGCGGGTTGGCGATACCCAGCCCGGTGCCGATTGGCGACCCAAGCGGCATCACCGCCACGCATCCGGTGTCTTCCAGTCGTTTGGCCAGCACCGGATCGTCGTTGGTGTACGGCAGCACCACAAAGCCGTCGTCAACCAATTGTTCGGCGGCGCGGACCAATTCGATCGCATCCGGCAACAGGGTGCGCTCGTCGGCGATCACTTCGAGCTTGACCCATTCGGTGCCAAGCGCTTCGCGGGCGAGCTGGGCGGTGAGCACCGCCTCGGCGGCGCTGCGACAGCCGGCGGTGTTGGGCAGCGGCGTGATGCCCAGCCGGCTCAGCAGGTCGAGCATGCCGGTACCGCCCTCGGCGTCGACTCGGCGCATCGCGACGGTGGTCAGCTCGGTTCCGGACGCGATCAGTGCTTCCTCGAGGACGGCCAGGTTGGCCGCTCCCCCGGTACCCATGATCAGCCGCGAGCCGAAGCCGCGACCGGCGATGGTCAGTTTCTGGTCAGCCACCCTGCACCGCCGTCACGACTTCGATGCTGGCACCGTCGGAAAGTGCTGTCGCCCAGCGTGATCGCGGCACAACCGCTTGGTCGACGGCGACCGCGATGCCGCGGTCCGGGTAGCCCAGCGACTGCAGCAGAGCCGCGACGGTCGTCTGGTCGTCGACTTCGACCCTTTCCGAGTTGACGTTGATGATCACGCGACTCCCACCGGAATGAGTTCGGACACAATCTGTTCAGCCGTCCACGGCGCGAGCAGGAAACCCGACCGGCCGTGGCCGGAGGCGATCAGCGTCCGCGCGTCCAGCCGGCCCACCAGCGGTAGGTTGTCGGGCGTCATCGGCCGCAGGCCGGCGACGCATTCGGCGAATTCGTACTCGCCGAGCGCCGGTATCACCGTGCACGCGTCATCGAGCAGATCCCGCACACCGGACACCGTGGGTGCCGTGTCACGGCCGTGCTCGTACTGCGTCGCGCCGACCACTACCCCGTCGGCGCGCGGCACCACGTACACCTGACGTCCGTGTACGCGGGCACGAATTACCCGCTGCGGCAACGGCATGCACCCTTTGCGCCACCGTAGCCTGAGCACTTCACCCTTCACTGGTCGAATCTGCAGGCCCGGCCACAACGCCGGGGCGTCGATTCCGTTGGCGATCACCACCGCATCGGTCCGCACGGAATCCAGATCGGCGACCGGCCCGTCCCACTCGACGCCGAGCCGGTCGCAGGCCGCCGCGAGGCCGTCGAGCAGAGCGCGGTTGTCGACCGCCAGTTCGGTCGGTGCCCGGAAACCGTGCCGAATACCTTGTGCAAGAATCGGTTCCACGTCGCGCATCGCCGACTCCCAGACCACCGGATGCCCCTGCCCGGACAGCCAATCGGCGATTGTACGAAGGTCGGCCACGTCGGCACGGTCCACGGCCACCACCAACGACTCCCGGGCGGTGATCACGTCCGGGGGCAGTCCGTCGGTGAATTCGCCCTGCCGCCACAGCCGCAGAGATTTCAGTCCCAACTGCAGCAGGCGCTCCTCACCGGGCCAGCCTTCACTGTGCGGCGCCAGCATTCCCGCGGCCACCCATGAAGCGCCCTGTTGCCCGGAACGATGTACCCGCACCGACCAACCGGCTTGGGCCGCGCGGCGAGCCACGGACAACCCGATGACGCCGCCGCCGATGACGGCCAGCGATCCCAAGTCCGGTGGCATCTTCGCTCCCTTCGCCGGCATGATCCGGATCAGGTGTGACGGTAAGGGCCGACGTGCCCACTCTCAGACCCCGTATGCGCGGGACTCCCGTGTCGACTCACCACGGTAGTCGTTAGCGTCGCGGTGTGCATCAACCATCAGGCCGGCTCGCCAGCGCGCGGCTCTACCTCTGCACCGACGCCCGCCGCGACACCGGTGACCTGGCCGAATTCTCCGACGCCGCACTGGCCGGCGGCGTCGACATCATCCAGTTGCGCGACAAGGGTTCAGCAGGAGAGCAGAAGCTGGGTCCGCTGGAGGCGCGCGACGAGTTGGCGGCACTCGAGGTGCTGGCCGACGCCGCACGACGGCACGGCGCGCTGTTGGCCGTCAACGACCGCGCCGACATCGCGCGCGCAGCCGGAGCCGATGTGCTGCACCTCGGGCAGGACGACCTGCCGCTTGACGTCGCCCGCGACATCGTCGGGCCCGACACGCTGATTGGTCGCTCGACGCACGACGCCGACCAGGTCGCCGCCGCCGTGTCCGAGGCCGTCGACTATTTCTGCGTCGGCCCGTGCTGGCCGACCCCGACGAAACCCGGACGCACGGCACCCGGACTACCCCTGGTGCGCTCGACGGCCGAGTTGTCCGGCGAGAAGCCATGGTTCGCCATCGGCGGCATCGACGCGGCTCGGCTACCCGAGGTAGTGGAGGCGGGCGCGCGGCGGATCGTGGTCGTCCGAGCGATCACCGCCGCCGAGGATCCGCGGGCCGCGGCCGCGCAGCTTCGTTTCGCACTCGGTTAAGCCGGCAAGCCCAGGATGCGTAGCACCAGGCCGCTGTCCCCGATCTCGACCTCGCGTTCGGGCTCGCCGCGCGGCCCATCGCTGTAGCTCCAGGGCAGCATGTCCAGCGCGGTGCGCAGTCTATGCCAGCTGGCAGCGAATCCGGGATGCAGCGGGAGTTCGTCGACCTCGGACTCGCCGACCCAGCGCATCTCGGCGCTCTCGTAGTTGGCGACGGTCCGCAGCTGTTCAGGGGCGTCGGCGACAACGGTGGTGTAAGTCCAGTCGGTACCACTCGCCACGGCGGTGATCACGGTTGCCCGCACCGACACGAACCGGCTAACCACGCCGGCCTCTTCTTCTGCCTCCCGGACCGCGGCCTGTTCGACGGTCTCGTGACTGTCGCGGGCACCGCCCGGCAGACCCCACGTCCCACCCTGATGGCTCCACGGTGCGCGATGCTGCAGCAGCACCGCGGGTGAACCGTCTGATCGCGGCGCCCGCAGCAACAGACCGGCGGCGCCGAATCGACCCCAATGCGGGCTACCAGTGTCAGACACCACCCATCCGTCACCGTCACCGCGCACGCGTTCATGTTAAGCACGCCCCGCCGACGATGCGGGCCGCAAAGAAAGCGGCCCGAGGAGTAAGCAACAGGCCCGAATGGCGCTGCCTGTGTCGCGGACTGGTAACGAGTCGGGAAATCTGAGTAAGCAGTTCCCCGCATCTCAGGAAAACACTCTTAGACTTCACTTAATACCGTTCGTGACATGCACGCCCGAAAGATGAGGTCCGGACAAACGTGACCGTTGAGTTGGCGCACCCGTCGACGGAGCCGCTGGGTTCGCGGTCGCCGATCGAGCCGGCCCACCCCCGCTGGTGGTTCGTGGCGACGACGCCCGGCCGCATCCTGTCGATCGGTCTGGTCCTGGCCATCCTCGGCGGACTCAGCGCGTTCGCCACGTCAACCACCATCAACCAGCGCCAGCACGCCCTGACCACCGTGTTGAGTCATACCGAGCCGCTGGCATTCGCCGCCGGCCGGCTCTACACCACGCTGTCGGTCGCCGACGCCGCCGCTGCCACCGCGTTCATCGCCCAAGCCGAGCCGCGAACCGTTCGGCAGCGCTACGAGCAGGCCATCACGGACGCGGCGGTCGCGGTGACGCGGGCGTCGAGCGGTCTGACCGACGAGCCGCTGGTCCAATTGCTCGGGCGGGTCAACGCCGAGCTTGCGGTCTACACCGGATTGATCGAGATCGCCCGCACCAACAACCGGGCCGGTAACCCCGTCGGCTCGTCCTATCTGTCCGAGGCGTCGACGCTTATGCAGTCGACGATCCTGCCGGACGCCGCACGGCTCTACAGCCAGACCTCGGAGCGGGTCGACAGCGAAACCACGGCGTCCACCCAGATTCCCGCGCCGGTAATCCTCGTAGTCCTCGCCACCGCGGTGTTCGGCTCCTTCTCGCACCGCTGGCTGGCCCGGCACACCAAGCGGCGGATCAATCCCGGTCTCGTCGCCGGTGCGCTGGCGATTCTCGTTATGGTGGTGTGGGTGGGAACCGCGCTCGCGATCTCCACCAGCAGCAGTCGCAGCGCCAAAAACACTGCGGCAGAGTCACTGAAGACGATTACAAATCTGTCCATCAGTGCCCAGCAGGCACGTGCTGACGAGACCTTGTCTCTGATTCGGCGCGGGGACGAAGAGGTCCGCAAACAGTCCTTCTACGAACGCATCGACGCCATGCACAAGCAACTCGACGAATATCTCGCTCGAACCGACGCAGTCGACAAGAGCGACTTGCAGGGTGCCGACAATCTGCTCAACCAGTGGCGCCGAGCCGACGATCGGATCAATTCCTACATATCGGTCGGTAATTACCGGGCCGCCACTCAGGTCGCTCTCGGCAGCGGTGAAGACGACTCGACGCCCGCCTTCGACAAACTCGACCGCGCGTTGGTGAAAGTCATGGAGCAGAGCCGGCATGAGTTGCGCGATGACGTCCTCAATGCGCGCGCCGGATTGTCCGGCGCCACCGTCGGCGGCATCGTGCTCAGCCTCGGCGCGGCTGTCGCGGTCGCCCTGGGACTGTGGCCGCGGCTGATGGAGTACCGATGAGACGCCGGCCGATGCGCATGCTGTGCGCCGCTGTCGTTGCGGCCACGGTGCTGGGAGGTTGCAGCGAGTCGGGTTCGATGGTCGTCGCGCCGGCCCCGACGCTGCCGCCGCCCACTCCGGCCGGTATGCAGGAGATGCCGCCGCAGCCGGTGCTTCCACCCGACAAGACCGCGAACGCCTGCAACCCGACAGCCAGCCTGCGCCCGTTCGACAGCCCTGCGGACGCCGACGCCGCTGTGGCCAACATCCGCGCCCGCGGCCGGCTGATCGTGGGCCTCGACATCGGCAGCAACCTGTTCAGCTTCCGCGACCCGATCAGCGGCGAAATCGTCGGATTCGACGTCGACATCGCGGGGGAGGTGGCGCGCGACATCTTCGGGAACCCGTCGCAAGTCGAGTACCGGATCCTGTCGTCGGCCGAGCGAATCACCGCGCTGCAGAAGGGCGAGGTCGACGCCGTCGTCAAGACGATGACCATCACCTGCGACCGGCGCAAGGACGTCAACTTCTCCACCGTCTATCTCGATGCGTCCCAACGGATTCTCGCGCCGCGCGATTCCCCCATCACCAAGGCCGCCGACCTTTCCGGCAAGCGGGTCTGCGTGGCCAAGGGCACCACGTCACTGCAGCGAATCCGCGAGATCGCCCCGCCGCCAATCGTTGTCGAGGTGGTGAACTGGGCAGACTGCCTGGTAACGCTGCAGCAGCGGCAGGTGGACGCGGTCAGCACCGACGACTCGATCCTCGCTGGCTTGGTGTCCCAGGACCCGTACCTGCATATCGTCGGGCCCAACATGGACACGCAGCCCTACGGCATCGGGGTCCAACTCGACAACACCGGTCTGGTGCGGTTCGTCAACGGCACCCTGGAGCGGATCCGCCGCGACGGCACGTGGAATACGTTGTACCGGAAATGGTTAACCGTGCTCGGGCCGGCGCCTGCGCCACCCAATCCGAGATACGTGGACTGATGAACAAGCAGCCGGAGCAACCGGATACTCAGGACGCGGACGACATCGGTCCGGGTACCCAGCCTGTCGACTTCATGGTGGACTCGTCGGCGCAGAGCCGTCCGATTGCCACCCAGGCGATCTTCAGGCCCGACTTCGACGATGATGACGACGACTTCGTCATGAACCTCAGCGACACCGTCCCCTCACATACGAAACCCACCGCGCGGGCTCCGGTTCGCCGGCTCGGCGGTGGACTGGTCGAGATTCCGCGGGTGCCGGACATCGACCCAATCGAAGCGTTGATGCCGAATCCGGTTGTGCCGGAGTCCAAGCGCTTCTGCTGGAACTGTGGACGGCCCGTCGGTCGATCCACTGAAGAGGAGAAGGCTCGGTCCGAGGGCGAGTGCCCGTATTGCGGGAGCCCGTATTCGTTTCTGCCGCAGCTCAATCCGGGCGATGTGGTCGCCGGGCAGTATGAGATCAAAGGTTGCATCGCGCACGGCGGGCTGGGCTGGGTGTACCTGGCGTTGGACCGCAACGTCAACGACCGTCCGGTGGTGCTCAAAGGCCTGGTGCATTCCGGCGACGCCGAGGCACAGGCGATCGCCATGGCCGAGCGGCGATTCCTCGCCGAGGTTGTCCACCCTTCGATCGTGCAGATCTTCAACTTCGTCGAACACACCGATCAGCACGGTGAGCCCGTCGGCTACATCGTCATGGAATACGTCGGTGGACAGTCGCTCAAACGGCGCAAGGGCGACAGGCTGCCGGTGGCTGAGGCGATCGCGTACGTACTGGAAATCCTTCCCGCACTGGGCTATCTGCACTCCATCGGCCTGGTCTACAACGACCTGAAGCCGGAGAACATCATGCTCACCGAGGAGCAACTCAAGCTGATCGACCTCGGTGCCGTCTCGCGGATCAACTCGTTCGGCTATCTGTACGGCACACCGGGCTACCAAGCACCCGAGATCGTGCGCACCGGCCCGACGGTGGCCACCGACATGTATACCGTCGGCCGCACGCTGGCGGCCCTCACGCTGAAGCTGCGTGCCCGCGGCGGGCGTTACGTCGACGGGCTTCCCGAAGACGATCCGGTGCTGGCCGAGTACGACTCGTTCGGCCGATTGTTGCGCCGTGCAATCGATCCGGACCCGAGCCGGCGCTTCGGTAGCGCCGAGGAAATGTCGGGCCAGCTCTCCGGTGTGTTGCGTGAAGTGGTGGCCCAGGACACCGGTGTTCGGCGGCCGAGCCTGTCGACCATCTTCTCGCGCAGCCGGGCGACGTTCGGCGAAGCGCTGCTGGTCGCCCATACCGACGTGTACCTGGATGGCCATGTGCACTCGGAGAAGTTGACCGCCAAGGAGATCGTCACCGCCCTGCAGGTGCCGCTGGTCGACCCGGCCGACGTCGCGGCGCCGCTGTTACAGGCCACTGTGTTGTCGCAGCCCGTACAGACCTTGGACTCGTTGCGTGCATTCCGGCATGGCGCAATGGATTCCGAGGACATCGACCTGTCGGACTCGGTCGAGCTGCCGCTGATGGAGGTCCGAGCGTTGCTCGACCTCGGCGATGTCGCCAAGGCAACGCGCAAGCTCGACGACCTGGCCGAGCGGGTGGGTTGGCGATGGCGGCTCGTCTGGTATCGCGCTGTCTCCGAATTGCTCACTGGCGACTACGATTCCGCGAGCAAGCATTTCAGCGAGGTGTTGGACACCTTCCCCGGCGAGCTGGCGCCCAAAATGGCGTTGGCGGCGACGGCCGAGTTGGCCGGCAGCTCCGACGAACATATGTACTACGAGGAAGTCTGGAAGACCGACGACGGGGTCATTTCAGCGGCATTCGGGTTGGCCAGAGCTCAGTCGGTCGAGGGTGATCGCGGCGGCGCAGTTCGAACCCTCGACGAAGTGCCAGCGACGTCAAGGTATTTCACTACGGCACGACTGACCAGTGCGGTGACGCTGCTGTCTGGTCGCTCGGCCACCGACATCACCGAGGACCAGATCCGGGATGCGGCCCGGCGAGTGGAGGCGCTGCCGCCGACCGAGCCACGGGTGTTGCAGATTCGCGCCTTGGTGCTGGGCAGCGCGTTGGACTGGCTGAGCGACCACGAAGCCAGCACCAATCACATCCTCGGCTTTCCCTTCACCGAACACGGTCTTCGACTCGGAGTCGAAGCGTCGCTGCGCGGGCTGGCGCGTGCCGCGCCCACCCAGGCGCACCGCTACAAGCTGATCGATATGGCCAACCGGGTTCGGCCGATCAGTACTTTCTAGCCCTCTGAGGCCGGCAAGAAGATCACAAGATTCCTGGTGCACACTGGCTCCGTGGCTGGCCAGTCTGACCGGTGGATCACCACCGCTCGTATGCTGCGCCGTGCTGGATTCGGTGTGACCGGCGCTCAGGTCGACGCAGTCGCCAAGCAGAATTGGCCGGATTACGTCGAGGCCGCTCTACGCGCCGATCCCGAGGCCGACCCGGGCGCCCTCTCGACACCTGTACCAACGCTGACCGACAAGCATGGCCCCGGAAGAAACGCGCCGGCACAAGTGCGCAGAGATTACAACCGCGAACGGTTCGCTTTGATGTCCGGGCTTTCGGAATGGTGGTTGCGCCGCATGATCGCGGTCGAACAGCCCGTTCACGAAAAGCTGACACTGTTGTGGCACAACCACTTTGCCACCTCAGCGAAGAAAGCCGGCTTCCCGTCGGAGTTCGCCGCGCAAAATCAGACACTACGCACGCTGTCCCTCGGCGATTTCCGCACGTTCGCCTACGCGATGCTGACCGATGCCGCCATGCTGCGTTGGCTGGACGGAGACAAGAACACCGCTGAGGCCAACAACGAAAACCTCGCTCGGGAATTCATGGAGCTCTTCGCGCTCGGGCACGGCAACGGCTACACCGAAGACGACGTACGCAACGGTGCCCGGGCCCTGACCGGCTGGGTGCCACGGCTCGGCGCCAAGACGACGCTGGTGTCCAGCCGCTACGACCGGACGCCCAAAACACTGTTCGGCGTCACCAAAGATTTCGATACCCAGGGGTTTTGCGACATTGTGCTGGCCCAGCCGAAGTCCGCAGAGTATGTCGCCGGTCGGCTGTGGCGGCAACTGGCTTCCGACACCCCGGCATCGCCGGAGGTGCTCGACCGCCTGGTTGCCGCGTACGGCCCCGGTCGCGACTTGCGGGCACTGACTCGGGCGATCCTCACCGATGACGAATTCGTCAACGCGCGGGCGGCCATCGTCAATACGCCGGTGGAGTGGCTCGTCGGGGTGATCCGAAGCTTGAATGTTCCGGTCGAACGCCCAGCCCGAGTGAAGATGGCCAACGACACGCTTAAGGCGCTGGGACAGCGGCCGTTCTATCCGCCCGACGTCGGCGGGTGGCCGCACGGCCGGTCCTGGATGTCGACCGCCAGTGCAGACGTACGCATGGAGGCCGCAACCCAACTGGCTCGCGCCGGTGATCTCTCCGCCGTCGAGCACGCCGGTGCAGACGATCGAATCGATGCTGTCGGCTACCTGGTCGGCATCGGAGCATGGTCCGACCGGAGCGCCGAGGCGCTGAAGCCGTTGGTACGCAGGCCAGTTCAGTTGGTTGCCGCCGCCGTCAACACGCCCGAATACCTGACGTCGTAGCGAGAACACCAATGACTGCCTTGAGCCGCCGAAAGTTTTTGATCGCCAGCGCCGGAGCCGGCGCGGCTGGTCTACTGTCGGGCGCCGTCGGTTGCAGCTGGCCCGACCTGATGCGCGCGGCGCAGGATCGACCGCTCGCCGAAGGGAGCGGCGTGCTCGTGATCCTGACGCTGTACGGCGGGAATGACGGCATCAACACGGTAATTCCCTACGCGGACAACGCCTATCACGATCTTCGGCCCCAATTGGCTTATCCCGTAGACCAAGTCCTGCATCTGGACGATCAGTTGGGTCTCAATCCGGCGCTCACAGGCCTCGAGCAAGAGTGGAAGCAGGGGAAGCTGGCGATCGTTCGCGGTGTCAGCTATCCGAAGCCTGACCGCAGCCACTTCCGTTCGATGGATATCTGGCAGACCGGCTCCCCCACCGAGCCCGTCAACTCCGGATGGATCGGCCGATGGCTGGATGCCACCGGTACCGACCCGCTGCGTGCCGTCAACGTCGGTGCCGTGCTGCCTCCGCTGGCAGTCGGTGAAAAGACCACGGCAGCTGCGCTTTCCACGTCGAAAGAGCTGAAGTCGGCGGAGAAATTCACCGCGACGATGGATGCGCTCGGAGCCGACGACCCCAGCGACACACCCGCGATGGCGGCGGTGTGTGAGGCCTACCGAGCGACCCGCACCGTCGATTCAACCTTCAAGTCCGTCGAGCCGGCGGGCGCGAAACCGCGGTCACTCGCCGGCCAATTGAGCATGGTCGCCGCGGCGGTGAAGGCAGCGGTGCCCACCCGGGTGTACTCGGTGCAGTTGAGCAATTTCGACACCCACGTGGTGGAGCGCGGAATCCAGCAGTATCTCTTGCACAGCCTCGATCAAGCCGTGACACCGTTTCTCAAGGATATGGCCGGCGACAAATACGGCAAAAATGTTGTCCTGTTGGCATATTCCGAGTTTGGACGACGGGTAAAGGTCAACGGTGCCGGTGGCACCGACCACGGCACCGCCGGCCCGGTGTTTGTCGCGGGAGGCCCCGTCAAGGGCGGCTTCTACGGCGACGAGCCCAGTCTTATCGACCTCGACAACGGTGACCTCAAGGGCACGACCGACTTTCGAGATGTCTACTACGAACTGCTTGCCAGGACGCTACAGACCGATCCGGCTCCGTCAGTCGGCACCGGTCGGAGGAGTCTCGGGTTTTTGGCCTAGCGCGTCAGTGCTTTTCGGCGAAGCCGCAGAGGCTATTGATTTGCCGCATCTCTGAGTTGAGGTCCTGCTGCAACGGGCCCAGCACAGCAGGGGTCGCGGTATTCGCCGCGTAATTTATGCCCATCTGCTGCAGCGTGTTAGCCATCGAATTCGCGGCTTTCGCGAGACTTTCGGACGTCGCGGGTTCTGCAGCTACTACTTGCCGCAAATATGCGCCGCCTCCCAATAGTGCGAGCCGGACGTTGGCGGCTACCGCGACCACGCCGACGGGATCTCCTGGATGCGGGTTCTTCGCGTCCGCATACACCGCCTTATTGACAACTAACGACGCGGCGCAGACATTCTTTTTCGCCTGGTCAGATTGCTGACCACTGAACGATGCCGAGTCGTGCGCAGGACGAAGCCACGCAGCGACCGCGACCGCGACCGCGATCAAGGCGATCGCGAAGGCGGCGTAGGTGGGAAAGGGGCCAGACTTCCATCGGGATTCACCTTCACCACGGCTATGCGGCGGAGCTGGAGCGGACGGAAAAGCTGTAGACATTTGTCCAAGATAGCGCACCATGTGAGGCAATATCGGCAATTCAAGCTAGACGTCAACCATTTCCGAAATCGCTCGTTCCCAACGGGATTCGGCGTCAAGAGCTTGCTATAACCGTGTCCAGTCGGAAATTGATTACGGGATACGCAGGCATAAAATCGCCGGCGGCCTCGCGACTGCTATTGCGAGGGGTTCTGATTCGCTTATGAGCTGCCACAGACCGCGTTGCAATTCACCACCAGGTGAACGCGTCACGTCCGATCGCGAGGGCCAGCGCCCGGCTTAGAAGCGAGGGTTGATCACCTTGCGCCAGAGAGCACTCTTTGCGGCGTTAGATGCCGGCGTTGGCGCCTGCGCAATGGCCCTAGCCCGACTTCCCTTGCGCGCCCTGCGCGCCGCTGGCGCCTTGAGCGCCTTGGGCACCACCCGTTGCTCCTTGCGCACCGGTCGAACCTTGGGTGCCCGTCGACCCCGTCGACCCCGTCGACCCTTGAGCACCCGTCGAACCCTGCGAACCGGTCGAACCTTGGGTGCCCGTCGACCCAGTCGAACCCTGCGAACCGGTCGAACCTTGGGTGCCCGTCGAACCCTGTGAACCGGTCGAACCTTGGGTGCCCGTCGACCCAGTCGAGCCCTGCGCACCCGTCGAACCTTGCGAACCGGTCAAGCCCTGAGCGCCCGTGGAACCCTGCGAACCGGTCAGACCCTGCGCACCGGTCAAACCCTGAGCACCAGTCAGACCCGTCGAACCTTGGGAACCCGTCAAGCCCTGAGAGCCTGTCGAGCCCTGCGAACCAGTCAAACCCTGAGCACCAGTCAAACCGGTCGAACCTTGCGACCCGGTAAGACCCTGAGCACCAGTCAGACCCGTCGAACCTTGGGAACCCGTCAAGCCCTGAGAGCCTGTCGAGCCCTGCGAACCAGTCAAACCTTGCGCTCCAGTCAAACCCGTCGAACCCTGCGACCCGGTCAAACCCTGAGCACCAGTCAGACCCGTCGAACCCTGCGACCCGGTCAAACCCTGAGCACCAGTCAGACCCGTCGAACCCTGCGACCCGGTCAAACCCTGAGCACCAGTCAGACCCGTCGAACCCTGCGACCCGGTCAAACCCTGCGCACCAGTCAGACCAGTCGAACCCTGCGACCCGGTCAAACCCTGCGCTCCAGTCAGACCCGTCGAACCCTGCGACCCGGTCAGACCCTGAGCACCAGTCAAACCGGTCGAACCTTGCGACCCGGTCAAACCCTGCGCTCCAGTCAGACCCGTCGAACCTTGCGACCCGGTCAGACCCTGCGCTCCAGTCAGACCCGTCGAACCCTGCGAACCGGTCAAACCCTGCGCTCCAGTCAAACCCGTCGAACCCTGCGACCCGGTCAAACCTTGCGCTCCAGTCAGACCCGTCGAGCCCTGCGAACCGGTAAGACCCTGCGCTCCAGTCAAACCCGTCGAACCCTGCGACCCGGTCAAACCCTGCGCACCAGTCAAACCGGTCGAACCCTGCGACCCGGTCAAACCCTGGCACCAGTCAAACCCGTCGAACCCTGCGAACCCGGTCAAACCCTGCGCACCAGTCAAACCGGTCGAACCCTGCGACCCGGTCAAACCCTGAGCACCAGTCAAACCGGTCGAACCCTGCGACCCGGTCAAACCCTGCGCACCAGTCAAACCGGTCGAACCCTGCGACCCGGTCAAACCCTGCGCTCCAGTCAGACCCGGTCGAACCCTGCGAACCGGTAAGACCCTGCGCCCAGTCAAACCCGTCGAACCCTGCGACCCGGTAAGACCCTGCGCTCCAGTCAAACCGGTCGAACCCTGCGACCCGGTCAAGACCCTGCGCACCAGTCAGACCCGTCGAGCCCTGCGAACCGGTCAAGACCCTGCGCTCCAGTCAAACCGGTCGAACCTTGGGAACCCGTCAAGCCCTGAGAGCCTGTCGAGCCCTGCGACCCGGTCAAGCCTTGCGCACCAGTCAAACCCGTCGAACCCTGCGACCCGGTAAGACCCTGCGACCCGGTCAAACCCGTCGAACCCTGCGCACCAGTCAGACCCGTCGAACCCTGCGACACCGGTCAAACCCTGCGCACCAGTCAGACCCGTCGAGCCCTGCGACCCGGTAAGACCCTGCGCTCCAGTCAGACCCGTCGAACCTTGGGAACCCGTCAAGCCCTGAGAGCCTGTCGAGCCCTGCGACCCGGTCAAACCCTGCGCACCAGTCAAACCCGTCGAGCCCTGCGACCCGGTAAGACCTTGCGCTCCAGTCAAACCGGTCGAACCCTGCGACCCGGTCAAACCCTGCGCACCAGTCAAACCCGTCGAACCCTGCGACCCGGTAAGACCCTGCGCACCAGTCAAACCGGTCGAACCCTGCGACCCGGTCAAACCCTGCGCACCAGTCAAACCGGTCGAACCCTGCGACCCGGTCAAACCCTGCGCACCAGTCAGACCCGTCGAACCTTGGGAACCCGTCAAGCCCTGAGAGCCTGTCGAGCCCTGCGACCCGGTCAAACCTTGCGCACCAGTCAAACCCGTCGAACCCTGCGACCCGGTAAGACCCTGCGACCCGGTCAAACCCGTCGAACCCTGCGAACCAGTCAGACCTGTCGAACCCTGCGACCCGGTAAGACCCTGCGCACCAGTCAGACCTGTCGAACCCTGCGACCCGGTAAGACCCTGCGCTCCAGTCAGACCGGTCGAACCCTGCGACCCGGTCAAACCCTGCGCACCAGTCAGACCCGTCGAGCCCTGCGCACCGGTCAAACCCTGAGCACCAGTCAGACCCGTCGAACCCTGGGAACCCGTCAAGCCCTGAGAGCCTGTCGAGCCCTGCGACCCGGTCAAACCTTGCGCACCAGTCAAACCGGTCGAGCCCTGCGACCCGGTCAAACCTTGCGCACCAGTCAAACCGGTCGAGCCCTGCGACCCGGTCAAACCCTGCGCACCAGTCAAACCGGTCGAACCCTGCGACCCGGTCAGACCCTGCGCACCAGTCAAACCCGTCGAACCCTGCGACCCGGTCAGACCCTGCGCTCCAGTCAAACCGGTCGAACCCTGCGACCCGGTAAGACCCTGCGCACCAGTCAGACCCGTCGAGCCCTGCGAACCGGTAAGACCCTGCGCTCCAGTCAAACCGGTCGAACCTTGGGAACCCGTCAAGCCCTGAGAGCCTGTCGAGCCCTGCGACCCGGTCAAGCCTTGCGCACCAGTCAAACCCGTCGAACCCTGCGCACCAGTCAAACCCGTCGAACCCTGCGACCCGGTCAAACCCTGCGCACCAGTCAAACCCGTCGAACCCTGCGACCCGGTAAACCCTGCGCAGCCAGTCAAACCTGTCGAGCCCTGCGACCCGGTAAGACCCTGAGAGCCTGTCGAGCCCTGCGACCCGGTAAGACCCTGCGCACCAGTCAAACCCGTCGAACCCTGCGACCCGGTAAGACCCTGAGAGCCTGTCGAGCCCTGCGACCCGGTGAGGCCCTGCGAACCCTGCGACCCCGTCAAACCCTGGGCGCCGGTCAAACCCTGCGAACCCTGCGACCCCGTCAAACCCTGGGCGCCGGTCAAACCCTGCGACCCCTGCGACCCCGTCAAACCCTGGGCGCCGGTCAAACCCTGCGACCCCTGCGACCCCGTCAAACCCTGGGCGCCGGTCAAACCCTGCGACCCCTGCGACCCCGTCAAACCCTGGGCGCCGGTCAAACCCTGCGACCCCTGCGACCCCGTCAAACCCTGCGACCCGGTGAGGCCCTGCGAACCCGTCAGACCCTGCGACCCCGTCAGACCTTGCGAACCCTGAGGACCCGTTGCACCTTGGGACCCGCCGGCGCCGCCAGCTCCGCCCGGACCCGAGCGGCCGTCGATGCCATTCAGGCCGTTCTGGCCGTCGTGGCCGAAGAGGCCGCCAGCTCCGCCTTCGCCGCCGGCCCCGCCGTACCCGCCATAGCCGCCGTAGCCGCCGCCCGCGCCTAGCCCGCCAGTGCCACCAATACCACCGTCGCCGCCAGCACCTCCATTGCCACCACTGCCGCCAGAGCCGAATAGCGTTGCGCCGTAACCACCGTCACCGCCGGCCCCACCATTGCCGCCGTCAAAACCGGGGTTGCCGGATACGCCTGGAAGCAGTTGGGGAAGACCTTGTGCCCCATCGGCTCCCGCGCCGCCGTTACCGCCGTGCCCGCCGATGCCGAAGAGGAAGCCCGTCGCGTTGCCGCCGTCGCCGCCGGCACCGCCGCTTGCGCCGTTGCCCAAAAGCGTCCCCACGGCGTCTCCGCCGTTGCCGCCGTTGCCTGCGAGGCCGATGAACGTATTGCCGCCGTCGCCACCCGCGCCGCCGAAGATCCCCTCCCCGCCATCGCCGGCATTACCGAAAGTGGCCGCACCACCGGCGCCGCCTTGCCCGAGCAGGTCAGTGCCGCCGTCGCCGCCGTCACCGAACCACAGACCACCGGCCGCGCCGCTAGCCTCGCCTAATGTCCCGCCGGTTATTCCGTCGGCGCCGTTGCCGATCAGAATGCCGCTGTGACCGCCCTCGGCCCAGAAGGCGTTAAGAGCGTTGTCCCACTGGATGGTTAGGTGGCCAAGGAGGGTCGTGCCGTCGATCCATTTCTGGTCGAACGCGTGTATCGGATCCCAGAGATACGTCTCGAAAAGCTGCGTGAGATCCGCGGACGACACTGTCGAACTTGCGGGTTCAACCGCCGATGCGGCACTCAAAGCGGCATCAACACTCGACGGGTCAAGCGTCCCTGCAGCACTCAGAGCCGCGTCCACGCTCGACGGATCAAGAACCGACATCGCGCCCAGCGCCGCATCAAGACTCGACGGATCAAGAGCCGACACTGCACCCAGCGCCGCATCAAGACTCGACGGATCAAGAGCCGACGCCGCACCCAGCGCCGCATCAACGCTGGACGGATCTACCGCCGACGCGGCGCCCAACGCGGCATCGACAGCCGACGGATCGAAGATTCCTGCCGAGTTGAGAGCCACATCTAGGGTCGACGGATCGAAGTTCGAGGCGGCCGACAGCGCAGCGTCCAAGCTCGCGAGCCAGCTGGTCATGTCTAGCGCAAGAGCCGGATCGACGCCCGAGAGGGAGTTGATGATCGGGTCGATAATGGCGTCTAGCCCGTCGGCCTTCGCAGGCGGCAACGTCAAAATCGGGCTCAGACCGTACGTCAAAAACGCACTCGTCGCGCCGCTCATGCCGATTATTCGGCGAGTTGCAGCTCGCTGAAATAGCGGCTTGCGCTCCTTTTGGCGCCGGTGCTTAGCCATGACCGGGCACCTTCTTGACGACCCCGACTCGGCTCACCGCGCTGTTTGCCCTAATTCCCTGCGCCACAAAAGAACACCTGGCATGACCGGCCGTGAATGCGTCTGACGCGCGCACTTGATGAGGCAACCCGACTGCCAGCGTCCAACCGCTTTCAAGCGGCGGACGCCGTAGCTCGTTGCCCCGACAAGCCATTGGCCTACCTTGTGTGCGGTTATCGACTCTTAGGTCCCGTTAAGGTAATCCTTGGCGAAAGCTCACGGACGCCAAAACGTCCAAGAAGTCGGAGAAAATTTTCGAGGCCCGCTGCCGATTCGCTATCTCCGCAGATCAATGCCTCTTTATCGATACTGATTCGGCCAAAAAATTTGCCAGAGATGCGGCAATTGACCGAGAACATCCGAGACTCGGGTCTCACGTCCGGGTATCTACGAATCGTAATCGGGCCGAATCTCAGCAAAAAATCAGGCTTTGTACGCTTTGCTGGCTATGAACGCGCTGGGCAACGAGCGCGGAATTGCAGGGGGTCGTCGACTCAACGAACATTGAGCCCACGCATCGCAGTCAGCGGGCGATAACCGACGGTTTGATACTTAAGCGCGGTGAGCGAGCCACGCGAACGGTTGAGCAACAGCATCTTTCGAAACCCATGGCAAAACGCACCGGGCGATCCCACACCGCTGATCTCATACAGCCGTTACGCTCGTCCGGTGTCCGAGCTCGCGGCCGCGCATCCCAGGATCTGTCTCAACATGATCGTGCGAAACGAGACCCACGTGATCCGCGAAACGCTTGACTCCGTCGCGCCGTACATCAGCTCGTGGGTCATCGTGGACACCGGCTCCGAAGACGGAACTCAGGACCTCATACGCGATCACATGGCAATTCTCGGCATACCCGGAGAGCTACGAGAGCGGGCCTGGCGCGATTTCGGCCATAACCGCACCGAGGCACTCACGCTCGCGCAGGGCCACGCCGACTTTATTCTTGTAATGGACGCTGACGACAAGATCGTTGGTGAGCCCGACTTCACCCACATCGACGCTGACGTCTGCTTTATGCGCTTGCTGGACAACGGGATCGTCCATTGGCGTGCACAGCTTTTCCGCAACGGAACGCCTCTGCGTTACGTAGGTGTCGTCCACGAGACGCCCGTATGGGACGACTCTTGCGTTATCAGCTTTCTCAAAAGCGACTATCACATCGAGTCTCGCCGGCTCGGCGCCCGCAATAAAGACCCGCGGAAATACGAACGAGACCGTGATCTCTTGCTGGCCGAGGTGGAAAGCCAGCCGCAAAATCCGCGTTGGGTCTTTTACCTCGCCCAGACTTACTACGACCTAGGCGATTACGCCAACGCACGCAAATGGTACGAGCGGCGGATCGACTTGGGCGGATGGGACCAAGAGGTCTACCACGCGATGTTCAGATTGGCCGAATCACTCAAGTATCTCGATGCGCCGTGGCCGGATGCGCAAGACGCCTACCTGCGGGCGTGGGAGTTTCGACCCAGCCGTGCAGAAGCGCTGCATGCCTTAGCTTTTCACTACCGCACTGCCAAGCAATACCAGCTCGGTTACCTTTTCGCTGAACGCGCCGCCCAGATTCCCCCACCCGAGGACCAGCTGTTCGTGACGGCCGGCGTTTATACGTGGTACGCACTTGACGAGCAAGCCGTGTGCGCGAGTTGGATCGGCAAGCAAACCGAGTCCTTCGCCCTATGCCGAAAAATTCTCTCCCGCAATGATATTCCCGAACATGACCGGGCGCGGATCGCCGTCAACCGAGACGCACTTGTGCCAGCCATGATGGATGCGATGTCGTCGTATCCCACGAGGTTGGAGGAGACAATCCTCAAGTCCGAGGGATCCGAGGTCGTTGTCACCGTTATCGCCGGACCTGATCACTTCGAAACCGAACGCACACTCAACTCGTTTCTGAACTCCTGCATCGACATGGAACTGATCGGACGCATCTTGGTCCTCGATGTGGGCGTGACCGCTCGGGATCGCGTGGCCCTAGAGCAGCACTATCGCTTTGTCGAATTCGTGTCCCCAACGTGCGGCACCGGCTTGGCGCAGATCCGGAAGCAGATCGTCGAACGGTACTGGCTGCACCTGGGTCAGGGATGGCAATTCTTCGCCCCCGAAAAATTGATCACCCGTTTAACTGCGGTGCTTAAGGCCGAACCACACGTATTTCAGGTCGGCGTCAACTTCGCCGACGCGTGTCGACCCTCTGGTGCTACCCCCGCCGAGCGGGATGTGCGGCGTGCGCCTAGGGCCGGCCGTTATGTTCTCACCGATTCATTGGCGAGCGGTCCCGCCATGATCGACACCCTCCGACTAGACGAAGCGAGCGAATCGCTGTCCAGCCAGACCGAAATGGCCGCGTCCGAGCGACATACCGCTACGCTCGACGAAGTCCTCTGCACAGCGGCAACATGAATGTCTCAACCTTGACATCCGTTTTGCCACAATCACAGTCAGTGGCCAGCAATACCTGCCAGGACCCTTGGGGAGGCAATGCGTAATCCTGGTCTCCCGAAAGTTGCCATCTTCGGCGTCACATCGATGGACCAGCTGCCGAGCGCCGAGCAGTTGCGATCACATCCGGCACCGAGCTTCGAGGCCGATACCTTTTCGTTCTCGCTCTTCGAAGATGATCGCAACCTCGGCCAGATCTTGAAGGTGCTCGACCCGCAGTGCATCGTCACGATTGGCGATATGTACAGTTTCACAAACTTGATGGCGGCGCCGTATTACATACGCCGCAAGTGGATTCACGTAGCTCGCACGGATGACCTGCACGGCAGCGACATCCTGCAGTGCTTCCTCGGCGCCACGCTGCCGGGCTACGAAAGTCAGCAAGCCGTTCGCAAGGTCAGCGTCTACACACCGACGTACAACACCGGCCGAGAGCGTCTGCTGCGAACCTGGCAGTCGCTGCGGCGCCAGTCCTACGTCGATTGGGAATGGGTGATCGTCGACGACCATTCATCCGATGCCGGCACCCTGCAGACGCTCAGAGAAATCCAGGCCGACTACCGGGTGTCGATCCACCGTCTCGAGAAGCCCAGCGGCAACATCGGAGAACTCAAGGGCTATCTGTGCTCGGCAGCCTCCGGAGACATTTTTCTAGAACTCGATCACGACGATGTACTCACGCCCGACGCCGTCGGCTGGATAGTCGATGCGTTCGCTCAGCATCCGGAATGCGGCGTGGCCTACACGAACTGGTCAGAGCAGTACGAAGGCCGACTGGAGTTCCACGACTACGGCGACGATTACGCGCACGGCTATGGCAAAGCCCATTGGGAGTGGCACCCAGAAAACTACGCGACATTCGAGAAAGTCGAAACGCAGTACTTCGTCCAGGACTCGCTTCGGATCAATGCGAAGACAATCCGTCACATAGTCGGGGTCCCTAACCACATCCGGGCCTGGACACGCAGGGCCTACCACGACGCGGGCGGTTACAGCGGACTCCATGTGGCCGACGACTACGAGCTTCTAGTGCGCAGTTTCCTGACGACCCGGTTCGTACACATTCCACGCCTCGGCTACGTGCAGTTCTACAACACCGAATCGATTGGCAATACCCAGCACTCCCGCAACAAAGAGATCCAGCGAATCGTTCGTTTTGTCGAGAATCACTACGAACAAAGGATTCACGAGCGTCTTCTCGAACTCGGCGTCGACGACTTCGTGTGGACGCCGCAGGGCCTTGACTTCAGCAAGCCTCACCCCGAAATCGAATCACACTGCACCATCGAGCTGCCAAGCTGATGGAGGCGGCAACCGATCCCGTCGATCCGATCATCCTCGTTCTGGGGCCGTTTGGCGGTGGCACATCGGCCGTCGCCAAGGTATTGCACCACCTTGGCGTATTCATGGGCAATCACTTCGACTGGACCTATCGCACACCCCACGACACCTGGGAGGACTCATATCTAAGTCTGTTATGCCGCAGAGCTTTTAGCGAACCCGGTGGACAGCTGCAGATGGATGCTGTCGCCCTGCAGAAACAACTTCGTACCTGGGCAGACAACCATCGGCGCGCTGCCCGCGAGGCAGGCGGCCGACCGGGCGCTAAGCACCCCCTGCTCTGCGTCGCGATGGATTTCATTCGACGCTCGTGCGGTCCGGTCGTGGCCGTAGCGGTGGATCGCCCCTTCGACAACGTGTTGACCTCGCTGAATCGGCTCGGGTGGTGGGCCGATGAACAAGCGCGGTCCGACTCTATCTACCGCCTAACTATGGCTCGTGACAACGGGATTCACGATATCCCCTCGGTACGGGTCGACTTCGAAGCACTGCGAGCCGCTCCTGAGCTAGTGGTCCGGCGCCTCGCGGACGACCTCGGTCTCCAGGTGACCGAGGCACAACTGCAGTCCGCGGTGGACAGCGTAATGAGTCCCGCCGACGTACCTCGCGACGCCGATCCCTATGGAATCGACGAGTTGCTCACCGATGTCGAACGCGATTTCGACGACGCAGGGTCGGTGTACATGTGGGCGCGAAGCTATTTCGATTCCGGCGACTACGCCAACGCGCGGCTTTGGTATACACGTCAACTCGAGTTAGGTGGATTCGACGATGAGGAAACCTATTTCGCAATGTGGCGTTTAGCCGAGTCGATGGCACACCTGGGTGAACCCTGGCCGGGTGTACAAGACGCTTATCTGAAGGCGTGGGCTTTCCGCCCGACCCGTGCCGAGCCGCTGCACGCCATCGCGCGTCGGTATAGATCCGAAGGCCGCTACGCTCTGGGCTACCTGTTCGCCGAACGCGCCGCCCAGCTCCCGCTGCCCGAACACGACACCATGCTCACCGACGCTGCGGTCTACGCGTGGAGCGCGATCGACGAGCAAGCAGTATGCGCGGGCTGGATCGGCAAGCAGGCTGAGGCGTTCACACTGTGCCGTCGCATCTTGGCACGTCCTGACATACCCGAAGGCGATCGACGAAGGATCACCGGCAACCGCGACTATCTTGTTCCAGCCGTGATGGAAACTGCGTTAACTTATCCAAAGAGTTTAACGGATAACGCTATTGGCGGTAGCGCACAGTCTGACGTAACGGTGAGTCTGATCGCCGGACCCGATCGCACCACGACCGAACGGACGCTGAACTCCTTTCTCAACTGCTGCACCGATGTCTCCAAAGTCGCCCGATTCCTGGTCGCTGACACAGGGCTCTCCGCGCAGGACCGTCGGCAACTACTCGAGCGTTACCCCTTCCTCGAGTTCGGCCAACACCGAGCCGCGCCCTCACCTGTTGCACAACTTGCGCGGATTCGTGAGGACGTCGATGGCCGTTTCTGGCTGCACTTGTACATGGGATGGCAGTTCTTCGCGCCGGAGAATCTGATCACGCGGCTGACGACTGTGTTGGAAAGTCGGCATGACGTTGTTCAGGTGGGCATCAACTACGCGGATGCGACGAAGCTCATCGGCACCACCGCGCCGGAGCAGCAGGTCTGTCGAGATGCCAACGCCGGCCGCTTCGTTTTGACCCGTGACATCTTCAGTGGCCCAGGGATGTTCGACACCGCCCGCTTTGACCTCGCCGGCGGAATTGATACCTCCGAAGCCTATCCGGTGGCTGAGTTCCAGCGACGAGCGACAGCCGCCGGGCTGCGAACCGCCTGCCTCGACGAAGTGCTCTGCATTACCGCTTGAGCCGTCAATCCCGCTGTCTTTCAACGGCAATCAGGTTGAATCGGCCTCTGGTCATCTCGCGAATCTCATGCAGGTAGTTGGTGTTCATTACGCAGATATCCGACCCCGGAGGCAATCCGGCCGTACCTTCCTCTGGCGATAACACGCGCAGACCGGTCGCCGGCACAAACTTTCCGCACTTCGCCGGGCTTATGTCGATGAGGATCTCGACTGGATGTCCGCTGCGTTCCCGCAGTAGCGAATATATGACGCCCTTCGATGACGCACCCCAAGCCGCTCGGACTCCGCCATGGCAAGTTGTCGTCGCAGTGGCCATATCGAGGAAATCATCCGGGAAATCCACTCGATCCACGTCGCGGTACAACGGTCGTCGGAGGGTGGCTAGGTCGGCGACGACATACAGGTATTGACCGCCGAAGAGATGTCCGCTCTCGATCAACCGGCCGAACATCCGCGCGAAATCGCCAATCCTGAAGTAGTTCACGTGCTCGTAGAAAATATCGAACCAGGCTCTCGCGTGGAGAATCCAGTCGATGCACGGGACCTCGATGTAAATCAGCCCACCGCCGTTGGCGTTCCGCAATCCATCAAGGAAATCGACCGGATCCTGCACATGCTCGAGGACGTGACGCAAGACGATACCGCTGGCCGACACCGCGACGCCTTGGCCGAAGTAGCGGCGCTGGATCGCGGGATTCTCACCTTCGTACGTGGGATCGAATCCGGCGACGGAGAAACCCCGCGACTGCAGTAACTCGAGGAAATACGCTTTACCGCAACCAACTTCGACCAAATCGTCACGGCCCAGATTGCGCTCAACGATCACGGCCACCTGTTCGAGGTGATCCTTGAACATCGGACTGTGCGCCTGCTCGTTCTGGTAGGAGGCGTCATAAGTCATCAATTCCGGCCGGAACGCTGCGTTGTACACAAGGCCGCTCTGGCCATCCTGGACCAGTCGAATATCGCCGCGGGGACAAGCGCGTGCATCGTCAGCGGACTCGTGGATCCGGTTCTGAAAGACCGGAAAGTCTGACTGCTCGTAAAGAGTTGTCACCGAGGCCATCTCACATCCTCCCCCAGCCGACAATCCGAAAGCTACCCGAGATCGGACCACAACTCCCGGCCAGATTGGTCTACGTGTCGGATTACCGTTACTCAATGTAGGTCATCGGGCGCACAGTGTGGCTTATTATCGCTTCGCGCTCTGCCTCTGCAACACGAGGAGTTGATGTGACGAGAGCGGTGCTCGACGGCTCAGCGAGCCCGATGTCCGCATGCACGGCTGAAGCCGCGCGGTAGCAGTGCATTATCTGATCACCGGGCATACCGGATTCAAAGGGGCGTGGCTAACACTCCTGCTGGCCAGCCGGGGGCACCAAGTGTCCGGCTTAGCCCTCGACCCGGCCGCCGGCAGTCTCTTCGAACGGGCTGGAGTTGCCACCCAGCTTGACCGCGACTTCCGGGTCGACATCCGTGACGTTGACGCTACCGCCGCGGCTATCACCGCGGCGGCTCCAGATGTGCTGGTGCATATGGCCGCTCAACCCTTGGTCCGCGAGTCATACCGCAGACCGCGATACACCTACGAAACCAACGTCATGGGAACACTCAACGTGTTGGAGGCTGTCGCAGCCAGCCGGTCCATTCGCGCGTTGGTCATCGTGACGACCGACAAGGTCTACCGCGACAGCCACAAAGAGATCGCTTACGTCGAAACCGATCCCCTCAATGGCGACGACCCATATAGCGCCTCCAAGGCGATGGCTGATCTCTTGGCGCAATCGTGGATTCAGAGCTTCCCGGGCGTTCCTACGGCAATTGCCCGCGCAGGCAACGTTATTGGCGGCGGAGATGTCAGTCGGGATCGGCTGCTGCCAGACCTGATCGCCGCCCATTCGCGGGGTGAGGCGCCGCGGCTGCGATTTCCCCGAGCAGTGCGCCCATGGCAGCATGTGCTCGACTGCCTCAACGGTTATCTGACGCTCGTCGACGCACTATTGGCCGGGTTCGGCCAGGGCCAGTGGAATTTCGGACCAGGCAGCGAGAGCTTCATCGAAGTCGGACAGATTGCCACTTTGGTAGCCGAACTCTGGGGAAGCGGGACAGACTGGGTGCTCGATCGAGGCGACCATCCCCGTGAGGCAAGTCTGCTAGCCCTCGACACCACCAAAGCGCAGCGCAAACTGGGCTGGCGCAACCAGCTCGGATCACACAGCGGGGTGGCGTGGACTGTCGCCTGGGAACGGAGCGTTCACGCCGGAGCCGAGCCATTGAAGATTACGAACGACCAGATAGCCACTTTCACAACACTTCTCGGCCAAGCGGCTGCTGCAAGGTCGACGGACTAGAGCGCGATTCCGGGAAAGTCCAGCCCGATCGGCGGATGCGAAATATCGCGCGGTGATAGCCCATGCGGCGGCAGCGGCCAGGAAATAGCGAGTCGCGGGTCGTCATGACACAACCCGCCCTCGGATTGCGGCTCGTAGAAGGCCGTACACAGATACAGCAGCTCGCTGTTCGGCTCCAATGCTTGAAAGCCGTGCGCAAAGCCCTCCGGGATGACCAGCATTTGGGCATCATCCTGCGTCAATTCTTGTGCGTGCCAACGCAAAAACGTGGGCGAGCCGGCCCGCAGATCAACCGCGACGTCCCAAAGTCGGCCGCGCAGGCAGCGAACCATCTTCATCTCCGCGTGCGGTGGGTGTTGAAAATGCAGGCCGCGAACCATGCCGGCCTGGGTCGTTATCGACCGGTTGATCTGCGCAATCTGACGGTTACCCAGCACGCCCTCGAGGTCCCTCGCACAGAAAAGCCGGACGAACTCGCCGCGGTCATCACGATGGGGCGCCGACTGCACGAGCTTGAGATCGGTTAGCGGGGTATCGACGATGTTCATGCCGCGCGACCTTCTTTCACGGCCAGCATTTCCAGGGAGCGGTACCGCTACTCCACATGTCTTCGAGTTGATTCTTGTCTCTGAGCGTGTCCATCGGCTGCCAGAAGCCGGAGTGACTGAACGCCATGAGTTGCCCGTCCGCGGCGAGCCTGGTCAACGGCTCGGTCTCGAATGCGATGTGATCACCGTCGATATAGTCGAGCACCGCGGGTGACAGCACGAAGAAGCCGCCGTTGATCGATCCACCATCACCGGGCGGCTTCTCGATGAAGCCTTTAACGCG
This sequence comes from uncultured Actinomycetota bacterium, assembly GCA_963822655.1. Classification (GTDB taxonomy): domain Bacteria; phylum Actinomycetota; class Actinomycetes; order Mycobacteriales; family Mycobacteriaceae; genus Mycobacterium. The sequence goes on along the minus strand of CAWGIJ010000001.1, from coordinate 66,121 downwards.
GTCACCATCGCGCTCGATGGCTCCATAGCGGCCGGGCGGGATCACCGTGGTAACCGTGGCGTGCCGGCCGTGTCGGCGGTGAAAGTCGAGGCTGCCGGATATATCGACATCGCCGAGCCCGTCGCCGTAGGTGAAGCAGAAGGCCTCATCGTTACGGATGTATCCGGCGACCCGTTTGAGCCGCCCCCCTGTTTGGGTGTCGTCGCCGGTATCGACCAAGGTGACACGCCATGGTTCCGCGTGGCGCTCATGGACTTCCGTTGTATTTGTCGACATGTCGAAGGTGACATCCGACATGTGCAGGAAATAGTTGGCGAAGTACTCCTTGATGACGTAGCCCTTGTAGCCGCAGCAGACGATGAACTCGTGAATCCCGTGTTGCGAGTACAACTTCATGATGTGCCACAGGATCGGCCTGCCGCCGATCTCGATCATCGGCTTGGGACGTATGACGGTTTCTTCTCTGAACCGAGTGCCTAATCCGCCGGCTAGCAGAACGGCTTTCATGAGGGTTGTGTGAGGTCGGCTGCGTCCGCGACACCCACCTGGAAGGGCTGACCGTCCTCGGTGATGCAGGTCATGTACCCAAAGACATTAGCGGGAATGTTGCCCGAGTGCTGTTCCGCGAGGTGGCGAAGGAGCAAAAACGAGCCAAGGCATTCAGAAAGAAAGCCCACGGCTCTGACCTGGTAGATGTTGTAGGTTCTGATCCGGTCCCCGTGACGATCGAGAAATTCCCTGCCGACTTTCTCGAGTTTCGTCAACGCTGAGATCAACCACGAAGTGGGAAAGATCCCGAGTTCGGTGCCGGCGGGAATGATTTTCTGTGTCGCCATGAACTCGCAGGCCGACTTGTTGTCCAACACGCCTAACTCGATGGCTATCGACGTGTAGTCGAGGATGTCTACAAAATGGAACTCTCTGTTGTAGAGCCCGCTCAACGGTAGTTCGTAGTACCGAGGATGTGAGACGAGAAATCCTGAGTCATTCGGGGGCATGATCACCGGCGATAGGTCGGTCCTTGCCCGACACTCCTCAGTGCTCAGCTCTCGGATTGTTGCCGTCGATGTCCGGTAAACCTGCGAACCGACCCCCTCGGGGGACAGTAGGACGCGCTTCCTTTGCGACGACAGTTCGATCAGCACAGCGCCTTCAGCGAACCTTTCAATCGCGGCGGGCACGGCATATGCACCCGCCGCGCCAAACGCGATCGGTCGGGCTTCGTGCCAGTATCGGTCGAGCTTGCTGATGTGTGACACGGAGTGAGCCTGATAGCTACCCAATGCGATGCAGTCGTCGTACCAACTCTCCGGCAGGAGTGGTTCCTTATGCGCTAGGCAGAATCTGTGAATTCTCTTGGACGGCAAGGGCATCGGCGATAGAAACTTCGATAGCGTCGTCGCACTCAGGCCTCCGCCAAGGTCCTGGCACAGAACTTGATCGAGAGTCGCGGTCACAAGTCCCGCGGCCGAAGCTAGCTGTCCGAGTTTCGCGATCAGATCACCGTCGGTGCTAGCCACAGCGCCAATTCGATCAAGGCGTGTGGTTTCAAACATCGCGGGACCGCTGGCCACAGCTTCGGATAACAGGTAACGGCCTGTTCCCGGCGCTCGCCGCACCGCATCCTCGACCGCACACTCGCCGGTCAACTTCGTCGCGTCGGCCAGGTTGATCCCTACTTGGAATACCTGCGTCTCAGCGGCGAGCACCGCAGTGAGACGCGAGATCAGATCCTCGGGCGCGAAGAGCCTCCAGCCATGGCCCAGGTGCAGCCAGAAGCGACCCTGGACATGGCCACGGATCTGCCCGAGATGCGATCCATTACCAGTGAGATCGGCAAACTCGAGGAAGCCGTAGCGGTCCTGCAACACTGAACGGTCCCGGGCCGACAAGCCGGCATCCAAGACCAGAAAGCGCCCGACCCGATGCAGATCGCCGCAACAATTCAGAAACGAGTTGAGCGTCTGTTCGGTGGTTTCTGGATCGGGACCGGCGATAAGGCTGAGGGTGACCTCGGCGTCGCGTGCGCCCGTCACAAGTTCGCCAACCAGCGTATCTGGATATGCCGACGCCAACTCGACCATGGTCGGCACCGAGTAGTCGCGGTTGATTGCGATCCTGCGTCGCTGTTCGTCAGAAAGGTCTTCGCGGTCCAGGACGCGTCGGCAGAGCGAAAACGCTTCGGGGTGCTTGTCGATCCAGGAGGCGCACACCGCCTGCTCATCGGCGGCGAGCCATGCGTAGATATCTGGGTGTGCAACCAGCATGTCATCTTCGGGGAACGGGATTTGCGCCGCACGCTTGGCGAAGTGGTGGCCGAGGCGGTACTCCCGCTCGACCCGATACCGAAAGGCGATGGTGTACAACGGTTCAGCACGCGTCCGCCGAAACTCCCACGCTCTGAGGTACGCGTCCTGAACAGCCGGCCAGGACTCGCCGCTTCTCGACATCGACTCGGCGAACCGGTAAAGCACGAAAAAAGATTCCTCGGTCGGGCTCAAGGTACCCATTTCGAGCCGCTGGGCGTACCACTTGCGCGCATTCCCGAAATCACCCTGATTGAAGTAGCTCTCGGCTAGCAAGACGACCGAGTCGCGGTCCTCGGGATTGCGTTCTACATCTGCCAGAAGCGAATCGGTCTCATGCGTATACCGCTGTGAATCCCGGCTTCGCGCGCCGAGAGGGCGATCTTCGATGCGGTACACACCATCGAGTTGCTCAACGGCGAAAGGATCTTCGCACGAGGGGATTTCGAGCAACGCCCCTTCATAACGCCAGCGCTTCCCATCACGGAACAGCCGTGTGCGCCAGCCTGTGCGTCCTGCTTGCAGATAGCGTAAGGCGTATGCGTCGGCACTCAACTCGGTGAAGTCGGGGACACCCACTAATACGTCGTCGGCGTCAACCACCCAGACGTAATCACCGTGACCTTGCGCGAGATCTATTGCTTCGGTGCGGTTTTGGCCAAAATTACGCCACGGCCTTTCATGCAGCTCGCCTGGAATTCCCAGCCGGCCCATGTGGTTCCGAATCAAGTCCTGGGTGCCGTCGTCGGAGCCGGTGTCCACGATCACCCACGAGCTGATGTGAGGCGCGACTGAGTCGAGGGTGTTCTGAATGATATGTGTGTCGCCTCGCATGTACGCGTCGTTGCGCACGATCATGTTCAAGCAGATCGCAGGACGGTTCGGCAATGGCTCGGACACAGCCCCAAATCGTATCCGGCCATTTGGAGCCGCGGCGTGGAATCAGAGCGTTGCATTTCGGACGTGGACGCTCCGGAACGAAGAGAAGCGACGCTCAGATCCAACAACATCTGCCCTCGCCGATCCGCAAAAGACGGACCGAGAATCGTGCGATACTCAGCAATCCGGACTGCCGGGCGTAGATAGGGGCTACGAGCGATGGATACCGCAGCACCAACAATCACCGTTGAGCGAAGTCCGTTTCCACACGCGATCATCGACGGGTTGTGGAACGAAGATGACTTGTATGCGGTCCTCGGCGAATTTCCGTCCGCCAACGCGGCCGACTGGATCCGCTACAACAATCCGCGCGAGTTGAAGAAACTCCACGGAACTCCAGCGCTATGGGGTCCGCGAACTGTCGAGCTCTACCGCGGCATGGAGGCGCTCGGACCGAGGCTGTCCGAGGCTTTCGGTATGCCGGAACTCATCATCCGTCCAACCGGCGGCGGCTATCACCAAATCGAACCCGGTGGTGCGCTCGCCTTACACGCCGATTTCAACCGCGACGAGGACGGCCTGTATCGACGGCTGAATGTGCTGGTCTACCTCAACCCCGACTGGACCGACGATGATGGCGGGCAATTAGAGCTCGTCGCACAGGACGGAAGCGTCACGCGGATACGGCCAGATTTCAACCGAACGGTGATCTTCGAGACCTCCGAATGGTCAATCCATGGTCATCCAGAGCCCTTGCCAGGCCCACGCTCACGACGGAGCTTCGCCGCGTACTTCTTTTCTGTCGAGGCGCCGAATGAGTACACGCACGACCATTCGACGCTCTGGTACCGCCCCGAGAACTGACAACCTCGGCGGCGTGGCCGGTTGCGGCTGTCAGATGTCGAAGAAGAACAGCTGTACTAGCCGAGTCGGCGCCGTCCCTTCGGCGTTGAAGTGATCGTAGGTCGTCGCCGAGTGGAATAACGACGCATCCCAAATGACGAGCCGATTATAAAGTCCCGCAACAGATTCCACGAGCTCCCAGTTGTCGCCGTGTTCGATGTTGTACAGGTCGTACACAATCGAGCTCGCAGCCGATACGGCGTCGTCGCTGCCTAACCGCTGGCGCTCCAAGGGATGGTCCGGCCGCCTGCGGCACCCATGCGAGAGGTCCCGCCAAAAGCTGGTTCCGCTGCTCGGCGGTGCATCCGGTGTCAGATAGACCGCTGCCGCATAACTTTGAGTGTCGTGGTGCCAGACGAGTGGATCCAAGTGACTGGTTTGTTGAAAAACACCGTTCGTCGAGTATTTAATCCAGTTCCGCACTGGAGTGCCGAGCAGTCGTCCCAGTTCCTCACACATATGCGGCCACAGATAGCGCTGCTTGGAGCGCAGACCTTTGAAGTACCGCAAATCCTCGCCGTACTCTTGAGCGAGTGCGATAGCCCGTATCTCATCCGGGTTCTCGAAGAAGTCGTCGACCGCCAACATATGCGGAGTCCGCTGCGCGAAGACATCCGAAACACCAACGTCGAGTTGATGTTTCGCGAGAACCGCGGCCGGCAGCCACATCGGCACGGGGACCGGGCCAACTGCCACCAGATAGCCAGCCTGGCCGTTATGCCGACCGGCTTCGACCACCACCGCCGTTTCTCCGCCAAACCGCAATTGCTGGCCCGGCGTAAAGGCGAGAGTGGTATCGGCCATGGTCCAAAACTATAGTTCGCCGCGCACGCCCGTTGGCTTTGTTTTGCACCGCTGGTGTCGGTTTCGGACTTCGCTCGTCTGCAGCCTCGTGGACTTTCGACACTGGAATACAGCCCGAAACGGTCAGCGAATGCCGTCCCGTGCAGTGCCGCCGAGTGTTACCGTTCGCGTGTTCGATATCGGATCTTATGTACGGCCGGTAAGCCTCGCCGAAATTCGGACGCTGCTCGCTGCGTTGCGTCGATAATGGACGGGAGGGTGGCCCAGGTGCACGATCTGAACGCTGCGACTGGCTCATTCAGCATGTCTGGCGTGCCATATCTGGATTTTCTGCTGGCCCTGCATGACCATTTGGCACCTCGAACGTATCTCGAGATCGGTACCGAGACGGGGGCTTCGCTAGCACTCGTCAACTGCGACGCAATCGCCGTGGACCCGCGATTCCAACTCCAAGTCAGCGCGACCGGCAACCGCAGACGGACGTTCTTTTTCCAGATGCCATCGGATGCATTCTTCGCGACAGAGAATGTGCGCGACTTGCTCGGACAACCGGTGGACATGATTTTTCTAGACGGTATGCACCGGTCTGAATTCTTGCTGCGAGATCTCATCGGCGCCGAGTCCGTCTGCCATCGCAGATCGCTGATTCTGCTACATGACTGCGTCCCATTGAATCCACGAATGGCCTTGCGCCAGCGGATACCTGGCGATCCCTCCGAGGGAGTGCCCCCGTCTTTTTGGACCGGTGACGTGTGGAAGTTGCTGCCAATCCTGGAAAAGCACCGGCCTGACCTCCGGATACATGTGCTGGACTGCCCGCCGACAGGTCTGGTTGCGATTACCCGGCTCGACCCGGCGTCGCAGACGTTGGCTGATTCCTACTACGACATCGTCGACGAGTACGCGGGATCCGTCATGGACTGGAATCGGTTGCGATCGTTCTGGGAGAAGCTGGATTTGGTCGACACACGATCGCTTTATGCCGAACCCGACCGTTTGACCGAACAGTTCAGTCTTTACTGACTTCGCTTGAGTAGCGACGACGAATGCGTACCTGTGTCTTCTGTTGACAGCATCACGCCCGCTCCGGTGATGGAGGGCGCTACTGCGCCGCAGCCGGAGTATCGGTATGACATCGAGGGCTTACGCGGCGTGACGTTATTGGCGATTCTCGGCTTTCATGCCGAGGTTCCCGGTGTGGGTGGTGGATTCGTCGGGCCTGACATCTTTTTCATCATTTCAGGCTTCGTGATCACCGGGCAGTTGTGGAAGGAGATCGCAGCCAACGGCACCCTCGCGACACGGCGCTTCTACGGAGGACGGGCCCGCCGACTGCTGCCGGTGGCCGCACTGGTGGGTGTAGTCACGACGATCTGCTCGGTTATCTTATTGCCCCCATTACAGATTCGGTCCGTCATCGGCGACGGCATCGCCTGCGCCCTGTATGTGGGCAACTACCGATTCGCCCTACAGGGCGTCGACTACTTCGCCTCCGACCGAGCCCCTTCACCGTTTCAGCACTACTGGACGCTGGGCGTGGAGGAACAGTTCTACCTGCTCTGGCCGATCATGCTCATCGCCACGGCATGGATCCTCCGACGTGCGCGCCGCCGCAGGGGATCTCATCGCGGAGCCGCCGACCCCTCGAAAACCCCATACCTCGTGCTGCTCGGGCTGATCGCCGTCGCCTCGTTCGCGTTCTCGTTGTGGGCGACCCAGGCGATGCCCCCGATGGCCTACTTTTCACTGCCCAGCCGAGCTTTCGACCTGGCAGCCGGCTGCCTGCTGGCTCTCACGGCTAACCAGTGGCGCCGACTACCACCGTTACCCGCCGCGATCCTCGGCTGGGCGGGACTGACACTGATCCTGTTGGTGTGCAACCAATTCCGCTCTACCGTCCCCTACCCCGGTACCGCCGCCCTGCTGCCACTGCTGGGCACCGTGCTGGTCCTGGGCGCCGGCTGCGCCAAAACCACCCACGGATGCGGCCTGGTCTTGGCATGGGTACCCATGCGCGCGATCGGGCGACTGTCATATTCGTGGTATCTGTGGCACTGGCCGATCCTGTTGTTCATCCCCATCCTGCTCGACCGCCCCATGGGACTGGCCGACAGGCTGGCCTCCGTGGCCATCTCCGGCGGACTGGCCATGCTCACCTTGCACGCCGTCGAAAACCCACTGCGCTACGCGACATCGCTACGCCGCTCACCGCTGCGCAGCCTCGCCGTCGGCGCAATCGCCACCGCCACAGCCGTCAGCGTCGGACTCGCACTACTGCTATGGGTTCCTCCCCCCGTCGGACACAGCCGAGCCCGAGAACTGACGATCGATGCGGGGCCACCCCTCAGCAACGGAACCCCCCAAGAACACGACACCGCCCTACAACACCTCATCACCCAAATCCAAGACGCACTCACAGCATCCGCAGACATCCAAGACGTACCCGCCAACCTCAACCCGCCGCTTGCCAACATTGCCACCGAATTACAACGCATCTTCTTCGACGGTTGCCTGCGGAATTTTTTAGAGGTCGGGCAACCCGAGTGTGCGATGGGCGACACCACCTCACCGACCACCGTGGCACTGATCGGCGACTCGAATGCCGCAATGTGGACCCCGGGATTCCAACTGGCCGCCACGCAACGACACTGGCGACTCGAAATGCTCGCCAAGGGCAGGTGTCCCATGCTGGACCTGCCCACACTGATCTATGGCCGCGCGTACACCGAATGCGACCAATGGCGCACCGAAATACTCACCCGGTTAGCCCGAGAACACCCAAAACTCATCGTGCTGAGCATCCTGCGGCAGTATGGCGATCCGCCCGAGCTTCAGGAGCCATTCGCGTCCTACGACCCTGGATGGATAGATGCGCTCACACGCACGGTCCGGCAGCTTCGCACTAGCGGGGCGCAGGTATTGGTGCTGGGGCCGATTCCTGATCCCCACCGTCTACAGGTGCCTGACTGCCTGTCGCGCCACCTCGCCGATGCGACGCTGTGTTCCCTTCCTAAGTCGACGGCAGTGAACGAACCCGGCATCGCAGCCGAAGCCGCTGCGGTCAAGTCCGGCGGCGGCGACTACGCCGACATCACCGCGCTCTTCTGCACAGCCGTGACCTGTCCCGCCATCGTCGGCAACAACCTCGTGTACTTCGACTGGATGCACGTGACCTTGGAGTACGCACAACTGCTGGCACCGGTACTCGGCGCGTTGGCCGATCGCGCACTAGCCCGCCGTTGACGCGCTGAGCGCGCAGCGGATTCAGTGCGCCGCTTTGATCGGCTGGTGGTCGACGCGCCAATAGGTGCCCACGCCGTCGATCGGGAGTATGGGCGTGGTGATTCCGTGATGTTCGCGAAAATCGTGGACGGCCTTCGCGCACGGCGCCAAGAAATAGTCGTCGATAATCACGAATCCCCCGTATGAGACCTTGTGATAGAGCGCACCCAGTGCCTCGATAGTCGATTCGTACATATCGCCGTCCAGCCGCAGTACCGCCAGCCGGTCGATTGGCGCGCTCGGCAATGTGTCCTTGAACCATCCCTCGAGAAAAACAACCCGATCGTCGAGCAGCCCGAAATGGCGGAAATTGTTCTCGACGTCCACGCGCGACACCCGCAGTTCGGTGTAGGTGTGGTGGCCGTCGTTGATGTCCGCGGGGAACTGCTCAGCGTTCGGCGGCGGGAGGCCCGCGAAACTGTCGGCGACGAAAACACGTCGCGTCTCGTCTCCGTACGCCTCGAGGACCCCCCTCATGAAGATGCAGGCGCCTCCCCGCCAGACGCCGGTCTCGATGAAGTCCCCTTCAATGCCGTCCAGCAATACCGTCTCGCATGCCTGACGCAGGTTCCGCATGCGGACGCTGCCGATCATGGAGAACGCGAGCGAGGGCCAGTCTCGACCCATGAAGCGGAGATTCGGATCGAACGCGCCACCTCCCGACCACGGGTCACACGGCGCATCCTGGATGAGCATGCCGGTCAAGGATGCCTCGAGAAGATTCAGGTAGCGCTGGACCAGCTTGTCGCGGCCAAAGGTCTGGTTCGTCATCTCTCGTCGCTACCTGACAGCGCGGCGCTCATCACCGGCGTGACCTCCACGAGAGTCGTTGCAGTGCAGACGTTCGAACTGTAGCCCGAACAGCCCTTGCTCGCGGCCGTTAATCCGATCCCGCTGAGCCGCAGGATGATCGGTGCGCCGCACAGCGCAATCGCTGTACGGCAGCAATGACACGACTGAGGCGCCATCTGCAAATTCGGGACAGCGCCGCAGCATACGCGCTACCTTGCACCTGCGTGATAAACATCAGACTTCACACCAGGGGGCCACTGGTGGCTCGTGCGTCGGCAGCCGGGGCGGTAGCTAAACACGCGTCCGTTACTCGGGCGAGTCGTCATGTCCTACGTTGACAGCATCACGCCCGCTCCGGTGATGGAGGGCGCTACTGCGCCGCAGCCGGAGTATCGGTATGACATCGAGGGCTTACGCGGCGTGACGTTATTGGCGATTCTCGGCTTTCATGCCGAGGTTCCCGGTGTGGGTGGTGGATTCGTCGGGCCTGACATCTTTTTCATCATTTCAGGCTTCGTGATCACCGGGCAGTTGTGGAAGGAGATCGCAGCCAACGGCACCCTCGCGACACGGCGCTTCTACGGAGGACGGGCCCGCCGACTGCTGCCGGTGGCCGCACTGGTGGGTGTAGTCACGACGATCTGCTCGGTTATCTTATTGCCCCCATTACAGATTCGGTCCGTCATCGGCGACGGCATCGCCTGCGCCCTGTATGTGGGCAACTACCGATTCGCCCTACAGGGCGTCGACTACTTCGCCTCCGACCGAGCCCCTTCACCGTTTCAGCACTACTGGACGCTGGGCGTGGAGGAACAGTTCTACCTGCTCTGGCCGATCATGCTCATCGCCACGGCATGGATCCTCCGACGTGCGCGCCGCCGCAGGGGATCTCATCGCGGAGCCGCCGACCCCTCGAAAACCCCATACCTCGTGCTGCTCGGGCTGATCGCCGTCGCCTCGTTCGCGTTCTCGTTGTGGGCGACCCAGGCGATGCCCCCGATGGCCTACTTTTCACTGCCCAGCCGAGCTTTCGACCTGGCAGCCGGCTGCCTGCTGGCTCTCACGGCTAACCAGTGGCGCCGACTACCACCGTTACCCGCCGCGATCCTCGGCTGGGCGGGACTGACACTGATCCTGTTGGTGTGCAACCAATTCCGCTCTACCGTCCCCTACCCCGGTACCGCCGCCCTGCTGCCACTGCTGGGCACCGTGCTGGTCCTGGGCGCCGGCTGCGCCAAAACCACCCACGGATGCGGCCTGGTCTTGGCATGGGTACCCATGCGCGCGATCGGGCGACTGTCATATTCGTGGTATCTGTGGCACTGGCCGATCCTGTTGTTCATCCCCATCCTGCTCGACCGCCCCATGGGACTGGCCGACAGGCTGGCCTCCGTGGCCATCTCCGGCGGACTGGCCATGCTCACCTTGCACGCCGTCGAAAACCCACTGCGCTACGCGACATCGCTACGCCGCTCACCGCTGCGCAGCCTCGCCGTCGGCGCAATCGCCACCGCCACAGCCGTCAGCGTCGGACTCGCACTACTGCTATGGGTTCCTCCCCCCGTCGGACACAGCCGAGCCCGAGAACTGACGATCGATGCGGGGCCACCCGTAACGGCGGGAACGGCCGAGGAGTACGAGGCCGCGGTACAGCGCGCCGTCGCCCAGGTGCAGGAGGCGCTCACGGCGTCGGCGGATCTGCACGACGTACCGTCGAATCTCACTCCACCGCTCACCGGCTCGATAGCTGAGGCTCAGCGCCTTTTCTTCGGAGGGTGCCTACGCAATTACCTCGAGGTTGGCCAAGCCGAATGCGCGATGGGCGACGCCACATCATCCACAACGGTGGCCTTGATCGGCGACTCGAACGCCGCGATGTGGACGCCGGCATTTCAACAGGTCGCCTCACAACGGCATTGGCGGCTCGAGATGCTGGCCAAGGGCCTGTGCCCCGTGCTCGATCTGCCCACACTGATCTATGGCCGCGCGTACACCGAATGCGACCAGTGGCGCACCGAAATACTCACCCGGCTAGCCCGAGAACACCCAAAACTAGTGGTGTTCAGCATATTTCGTCGATTCGGGCATGAGCAACCGGAGCCTTTCAACTCCTACGACCCCGCGTGGATCGACAGCCTGACGAAACTCGTCCGGCGACTGCGCGGCACCGGCGCACAGGTGCTGGTACTCGGGCCGATTCCAGACCCCCAGTCGCCGCCGACCGACTGCCTGTCACGCCACCTCGATGACGCACCGTTGTGCTTCCCGCCGAAGTCACTTGCGGTGAACGAGTCCGGAATCGCCGCTGAGACAGCCGCTGTCACCTCCGGCGGCGGACAGTACGCTGACGTCACCGCGCTCTTCTGCGCCGCAGACATCTGCCCCGTCATCGTCGGCAACACGTTGGTCTACTTCGACCGCAAGCATGTGACGTTGGAATACTCGCAGCAACTGGGACCGGTGCTCGGCGCCTTCGCCGATCGCGCGTTAGCACACGGCTGACGTGCTACGGAGACCGCTCGGAACGTCGATCACACCCAAAGTCGGTGTCCGCCAGATCCTGGCTGCCAGCAAGGTCTCGCGCATGTCGCTGGCTGCCTTGGCGATCACCGCACTGTTAATCGGCTTCGTCGGCGGAGTGGTCGGCCGAAAGACCGCGAACGTCACAGAAGCGTTCACCGACCCGAGGATCTCGCTATCGAACCAGAGCGCCGCACACCCGCCGGAATCGAGATTCACGAAAGTCGTTACCGCCATTGCGAATGCGGTGGTCGAAGTCGTAGCCGTGAGCGGCGACGCGTTCTCCGAAGGCTCCGGCGTGATCATTGACGACAAGGGCCACATCATCACCAACAACCACGTGATCGCCGACGTTGGCTACAACCCCGATCCGCCCGGCGTGTCGGTGATCTTCGAGGACGGCCGAAAGGTCCCGGCCAGTGTGGTCGGTCGCGATCCAGAAACAGACTTAGCCGTATTGAAAGTCGACGATGTCAAAAATCTGAGCACCGCAACGCTCGGCGACTCCGATAAGGCACACATCGGTGATCTCGTGGTTGCGGCCGGCTCGCCGTTGGGACTGCGCAGCACGGTTACGCATGGCATCGTCAGCGCTGTGCATCGCGCGGTCCTTCGCAGACACGGTGTTCGACGCGATACAGATCGACGCAGCAACCAATCCCGGCAACTCCGGCGGCCCACTGGTCGACATGGATGCCCGCGTGATCGGCATCAACGCGGCGCGCACCTTCACCATCGGATTCGCCATCCCGATTAACGAGGCGAAGACCGTCGCCGACGTATTGATCCGTGAGGGCAGAATTCAGCACCCAACGCTGGGAATCAACACGCGATCGGTGAGTGACTCGATCGCGTCGGGCGCGCTGGTGGCCAACGTCAAAGCCGGCGGCCCCGCCGAAAAGGGCGGCGTCCTGGAGAACGACGTGATCGTCAAGGTCGGCGGCCGCTCGGTCGCCGACGCGAACGAGTGCGTCGTCGCGATTCGCCGTCTCTCGATCGGCCAGCCCGCACCGATCGACCTTGTTCGCGGCGGACACCCGATGACGCTCACCGTCGTGCCGACCGCTGGTGACTAAAGCACCGCCAAGCAGTCCCGCGCGATGGCCAACTCTTCGTTCGTCGGGACGACGAGAACGGCGACCGGCGAGCTGTCACTGGAGATCTGGCGAGCCCCCTTGGTGGACTGAGAGTTTCGTCGCTCGTCGATCTCGATACCCAGCGCGGCTAGCCCGCCGAGCGCGTCGCGGCGCACCGCGGCGACATTCTCTCCGACACCGGCGGTAAAGCTCACCACGTCGGTCCGGCCCAGGATCGCCAGGTATGCGCCGACGTATTTGCGCAGCCGGTGGATGAAGACGTCGTAGGCCAATTGTGCTGATGTGTCGCCTGATTCGATCAGCTCACGGAGCCGGCGGAAGTCCCGCTCGCCCGCCAGACCGAGCAGGCCGGAGTGGTGGTTGAGCATCGACTCGATGTCTTGCACCGTCATGCCGGCCTCGCGGTTCAGGTAGCCGATGATGCTCGGGTCGATGTCACCGCTGCGGGTGCCCATCACCAGACCCTCGAGCGGCGTCAGTCCCATCGAGGTTTCGACGGGCCGGCTACCGGCGATCGCCGATGCTGACGCACCGTTTCCCAGGTGCAGCACAATCTGATTCAGTTCGTCCAGGGGCCGCCCCAGGAAGGCCGCGGCCTGTTCGCTGACGTAGCGGTGCGACGTCCCATGGAACCCGTATCGCCGGATGTGCCACGTCTTCGCCACCTCGCGATCGATCGCGTAGGTCGCGGCGGCGGCCGGCAAGTTATGGAAGAACGCGGTATCGAAGACCGCGACGTGCGGCACGTTCGGCAGGAGCGTGCGGGCGACTTCGATACCCTGAATGGCCGGCGGATTGTGTAGCGGGGCCAGCATCGAAAGCTTCTTGAGCTCAGCGATCACCGCGTCGTCAAGGACCGTTGGTCGGTAGAAGACCGGCCCGCCGTGCACCACTCGATGTCCCACCGCCGCAAGCCCGCTCACCCTTACGTCGATGCCGCTCTCGGACAGCGCCTCGAATGCCGCCTGCAGCGCGGCGCGATGGTCGGCGACCGGTGACGACGGCTCACCGATCTGCTCTATGGTGCCGTCGGCCAGCGACTGGCCCGAATCCGGTTCGATCAGTTGGTATTTCAGCGACGACGAGCCGGCGTTCAGCACCAGCACGGTGCTAGTCATCGCCGCTCCTCCTCATCGCTGCGCTCTGCACCGTCGCCGGCGGATTACTCACGGCTGCTCTGCGCCTGGATTGCGGTGATCGCCACCGTGTTGACGATGTCTTCGACCAGTGCACCGCGCGACAGATCGTTGACCGGTTTGTTCAAGCCCTGCAACACCGGGCCGATCGCGATGGCCCCGGCGCTGCGTTGCACGGCCTTGTACGCGTTGTTGCCTGAGTTGAGGTCCGGGAAGATCAGCACGGTGGCCTTGCCGGCGACTGGAGAGTCGCGCATCTTGGTCGCCGCAACGGAAGGCTCGACGGCGGCGTCGTATTGGATCGGCCCTTCCACGAGCAACTGCGGTGCTCTGCTGCGCACCAATCCTGTTGCCTCCCTGACCTTGTCGACATCGACACCCGTGCCGGACTCACCGGTCGAATAGGACAGCATGGCCACCCGCGGCTCGATGCCGAACTGGGCCGCGGTCTGTGCGCCGCTGATCGCGATGTCGGCGAGCTGTTCGACGGTCGGGTCGGGGACGATCGCGCAGTCGCCGTAAGCAAGCACCTGATCCGGCAGACACATCAAGAAGACACTGGACACCGTCGATATGCCCGGCGCCGTACGGATGATCTCGAATGCCGGGCGCACCGTGTGGGCGGTGGTGTGCGACGCACCCGACACCATCCCGTCGACCATGCCGTTGTGCACGAGCATGGTGCCGAAGTACGACACGTCGTGGATGATCTCGCGAGCCTGCTCGACGGTCACGCCCTTCTTGGCCCGAAGCTGTGCGTATTGCTCGGCGAACTGATCGCACAGCTCGCTGGTTCGCGGATCGTAAATCGTTGCCCCGTCTAGGTTTACCCCCAGCTCGGCCGCGCGGGCGCGGACCTGGCTTTCATCACCGAGAATCGTCAGATCGGCGATGCCGCGCTGCAACACTCGTCCCGCCGACTTGAGGATCCGGTCGTCGTCACCCTCGGGCAGCACGATGCGCTTGCGATCCGAGCGGGCACGCTCGCGCAGTTGATAGGTGAACATTTGCGGCGTCGTCACCTTAGGGATCGGAATCGCCAACTGCGCCAACATGTCTGCCAGGTCGACGTGGCTTTCGATCAGCTGCAGCGCCGTATCCACCTTCCGCTGCGACGTCGCGGTCACCCGGCCGCGGGCCGACCCGACCGCGGTGGCGGTGTCGAACGTACCCAACGTGGTGGCGATGATCGGCAGCCGCACCCGAAGACCGGCGACGAGGGCCGCGGTCGAGTGGTGCAACTCGAACCCGCCGTTGAGGATGATGCACGCCAGCGACGGAAACCCATCGGCGGCATGGGCACTCGCAACCGCCAGCACAACGTCCGAGCGGTCGCCCGGCGTTACCACCGCAGCGGCTTCCGCCAACCGCTCGAGCACATGGTCGGCCGTCATGCCGGCGACCACCACACTCATCACTTCGCGGTCCATCAGCGCTGCCTCACCGCTGACCACGGTGCCGTTGACGGCGGCCTGGAGGTCGGCGACGTTGGGGGCCTTCAGCAGCGGCTCGTCCGGCACCGCGTAGGTCTTCGGCGCGAGCGGGCGCAGCGCCCCGGCGATCGCCGACAATTGCGTTGGCTCGCAACGGTTGGCGACAACAGCGGCCGTGTGCGCATGCTGGGCATTGAGCTCGGTCAGGCACACCTCCACGGCGTGGACGATCTGATCGGGGCTGCGATCATCGGCCCGGATGGCCAGTACCACCGGCGCGCCCAGGTTGACCGCGATGCGCGCGTTGACGCTCAGCTCGGCCGGGCTGGCGACGTCGGTGTAGTCGCTGCCGACGATGACGACCGCGTCGCACTCGTCGGCCATCGCGTGATATCGCTCGACGATCTCTTCGATGGCGGCATCACGATCCGCGTGCAACTGCTGGTAGTCCACACCGATGCAGCGTTCGTAGGGCAGGCCCGCGGTGCTGTGTGCCAACAGCAGGTCGACGATGTAGTCACGATCGTCATCTGCTCGTGTAATCGGCCGGAAGACACCGACTTTGGCAACCGTGGCGGTCAGGCGGTGCAGGATTCCCAGCGCGATCGTCGACTTGCCACTGTCGCCTTCCGGCGCAGCGATGTAGATACCGGCAGGCACGGCTGCGGGTCAGCCCAACCGTCGAAGCCGGGGCTCGAGGTCCTTCTGGAACAGCTCCAGGAAGCGGCGCTGGTCCTGCCGAGGGTCATGGAACACCAAGTGGTTCAGGCCCCAGTCGACGTAGTCCTTGACCTTCTCGACGGCCTCGTCGGGATCTGACGCCACGATCCAGCGCTTGGCGACCTGTTCGATCGGCAGCGCGTCGGCGGCCTTCTCCATTTCGATCGGGTCGTCGATGCTGTGCTTCTGCTCGGCGGTCAGCGACAGCGGCGCCCAGAAGCGGGTGTTCTCCAGTGCCAGCTTCGGGTCCGGGTCGTAGGAGATCTTGATCTCGATCATCCGGTCGATGTCGTCGGGGTTCTTTCCGGCGGCCTCGGCGCCCTCGCGCATGGCGGGAATCAGCTTGTCTTTGTACAGCTCTTCGCCCTTGCCGGAGGTGCAGATGAAGCCGTCGCCCGCGCGACCGGCGTACTTGGCCACCTGCGGCCCGCCGGCAGCGATGTAGATCGGGATGCCGCCCTCGGGCACGTCGTAGATCGATGCGCCCTTGGTCTTGTAGTACTCGCCCTCGAAGTCGACGCGGTCGCCCAGCCACAAGTCGCGCATCAGGCGGACCGACTCGCGCAACCGCGCGTAGCGCTCCTTGAACTCCGGCCACTCCCCCTCATAGCCGGTGGCGATCTCGTTGAGCGCCTCACCGGTGCCGATGCCGAGAAAGATGCGGTCCGGATAGAGGCAGCCCATAGTCGCGAACGCCTGCGCGATGACGGCCGGGTTGTAGCGGAAGGTCGGCGTGAGCACCGAGGTGCCAAGCAGCAGTCGCTTGGTGCGCTCACCGACTGCGGTCATCCAGGCCAGCGAGAACGGCGCGTGCCCGCCCTCGTGCCGCCAGGGCTGGAAGTGGTCGCTGACCGTCGCGCTGTCCATGCCGTGCGCCTCGGCGGCGACCGCCAGCTCGACGAGTTCTCGCGGGGCGAACTGTTCCGCCGACGCCTTGTATCCGAGTTTGAGTTCAGCCACGCTGTCGTTTCTACTCCAATGCCTAGACTCCCCGACATGGCACCAGTCCTGAAAGCCGTCACCGAACACGTACACCTCGCCCAGGGCGGGGCGGTCAACTGGACTCTGGTCACCGACGAACGCGGGGTCATGCTGATCGACGCGGGCTACCCCGGTGACCGCGAGAACGTCCTGACCTCCCTGCGCCAGCTCGGCTACCAGCCCGAAGACGTGCGCGCCATCCTGCTGACCCACGCCCACATCGACCATTTGGGTTCGGCGATCTGGTTCGCCAAGACCCACGGCACCCCGGTCTACTGCCACGCCGACGAGGTCGGCCACGCCAAGCGCGAGTATCTCGAGCAGGCCTCGCCGATCGATGTGGCGAAGAATATCTGGCGGCCGACGTGGGCGCGCTGGACCGCCCACCTCGTGCGCGATGGCGGGCTCAGCCGCGAGGGCATCCCGACCACCCAACCGCTGACCGCCGAGGTGGCCGCGTCGCTGCCCGGCAACCCGATGGCGATCCCCACCCCTGGCCATACCGGCGGGCACTGCTCGTACGTAGTCGACGGCGTCCTTATCAGCGGCGACGCGCTGGTGACGGGACACCCGCTGCTCGCCAAGAGTGGTCCGCAACTGCTGCCCGAACTGTTCAGCCACGACCAGGACGGTTGCATCCGCAGCCTGGCCGCGCTGGCGTTGCTCGACACCGAGATCCTGGTGCCCGGCCACGGCGATCTG
Source organism: uncultured Actinomycetota bacterium (assembly GCA_963822655.1). Taxonomy (GTDB): domain Bacteria; phylum Actinomycetota; class Actinomycetes; order Mycobacteriales; family Mycobacteriaceae; genus Mycobacterium. The sequence goes on along the minus strand of CAWGIJ010000001.1, from coordinate 48,566 downwards.
TGGCGCGGCCCGATCCGCGAGGCGACTCAACAGGCGACCGCGCTGGCGCTATAGCTCGAGCAGGGACTCGGGTCCCACCGACCACATGCGCACCTTCGTCCTGGGGCACAACCATTTTCGGAATTGAACGCACATGTGATATCGCCCCTCAACGGTCCACCGGTCGGTGATATCGCATGCGCGTTCAATTCCGAAAGTCACTACATGCCAACTGGTAGTGGCGCCCGCGGCTGGTGTGACGCCAAGGGCCGGCTAAGGCTTGTTCGCCAGACCTAAATGCTCGCGCAGCGTGGTGCCGCTGTATTCGGTGCGATATCCCGCTCGTTCCTGAAGAACCGGCACCACGCGGTCGACGAACTCGTCCAGTCCGTGCGGCGTCAGGTGCGGCACGAAGATGAACCCATCGCAGGCGTCCGCCTGGATGTAGCGGTCGATCTCGGCGGCGACATGCTCGGCGGTGCCGACGAACTGTTCCCGGCTGGATACCTCGATGATCAGGTCGCGGATCGAAAGCTTCCGCGCCTCAGCGCGTTCGCGGTAGCTGCGGGCGACCTCGACCGGGTCACCGTGCCGCACCCGGCCCCGGGTGATGCTGGTGTCGCCGGTCGGATCGTCCGCGGGTAGCGGGCCGTCTGGGTCGTGGTCGGACAGGTCGCGACCCCAGACCTGTTCGAGCATCGCGATCGCCGTCGGCCCGCTGACCTGTTGGCGCCGGATGTGACGTGCCTTCTCGTCGGCCTCTTTCGCGGAGTCACCGAGAACGAACGTGGCGGCCGGAAACACCTTGAGCTCGTCGGGGTTTCGGCCGAACGACTCCGCGCGGCTCTTCACGTCGGCGTAGTAACGCTGGCCGTCTTCCAGCGACCCGTGCAGGGTGAAGAGAGCGTCGGCATAGTGAGCGCCGAAATTGCGGCCGTCATGGGAGTCGCCGGCCTGCAACAGAATTGGGTGACCCTGTGGTCCGCTGGGCAGCGTCGCCACCCCTCGCACGTCAAAATGGGGTCCATGATGCTCGACGGTCGCGATGCGGTCGGGGTCGGCGTAGATGCCGGCCTCGATGTCGGCGCGGATGGCGTCCGACGCCCAGCTGTCCCAGAATTCACGGGCCACCGTGAGGAACTCCTCGGCCCGCTCGTAACGATGCGCGTGGTCGAGAAAGCCGCCGCGGCGGAAGTTCTCGCCGGTGAACGTGTCGGAAGAGGTGACGATGTTCCAGCCGGCCCGCCCGTCGGACAACTGATCGAGGGTCGCGAATTGCCGTGCCACTTCAAAGGGTTCGTTGAAGGTGGTGTTGATGGTTCCGGTCAGTCCGAGCCGCTCGGTGACGCCGGCCAGCGCGGCCAGCACCGTGAACGTGTCCGGCCGGCCCACCACGTCGAGGTCGTAGATCTGACCGCGATGCTCGCGGAGCCGCAGCCCCTCGGCGAGGAAGAAGAAGTCGAACAGTCCGCGTTCGGCGGTGCGGGCCATATGCTCGAACGACTCGAACGCGACCTGGCTGCCCGATTGCGGGTCGGTCCAGACCGTGGTGCTGTTGACGCCAGGGAAGTGGGCGGCCAGGTGAATAGGCTTGCGGTGCTGACCTTCTCGGATGCTCATAGGCCCCAGCGCTTCGCGAGAAGCTCATGTGAGCGCAGCCGAGCCTGGTGATCGTGCGTCACCGAGGTGATGACCAGTTCGTCGGCGGCACTGAGACGCTGCAGCGCGGACAGCCGCTCGGCGACCTCGTCGGGATCGCCGACGAACTGCGTCTCCAAGCGGTCGTTGACCACCGGCAGTTGTTCCTCGGTCAGGGGCTTGGATTCACCTGGGGCAGGGTACGGCGTCGCGCCGACCCCGGTGCGGATCGAGTACACCCATTGCCCGTAGCCGGACGCGAGTTCCTGTGCGGTGGCACTGTCTTCGGCGACCACGACGTCGGCGGAGACCACGACGTAGGGCTCCTTCAGCGTCGCCGACGGGACAAACGTGTCACGGTATGCCTCGATCGCTTCCAGCGCCGTCGCCGGGGTGATGTGGTAGCTCGCGACGAAGGGCAGGCCGTGCGCCCCGGCCAGCCGTCCGCTCTGTCCGCGCGTGCTGCCAAAGATCCACGGCGCCAACCCGGATCGCTCCCCCGGTACCGCGTGCACGTCGAAACCACCCGCCTGGTAACTGCCGTCGAGTAGCGCGAGGATGTCGCCAAGTTGGTCGGCGAAATCCGGTGCGACGGCCTGCGGTTGTTGCAGTACTTCCATGGTGGCCACGACCCGGTCGGTATCGAGTAGCCCCTGCAGGTTGAACGGCAATGGGATCACAACGCCGTCGACTTCGCGCCACTGCCGCGGTGGACGATTCTTGGACGACGGGTGCTTCGGTTTGAAACCGGTGTCGCGTCGCTGCCCCCGGCCGAGACCGAGGTCGATGCGTCCCGGGTAGAACGCGTCGAGCATGCCGAAGCTTTCGACCACCGCGGGGGCGGTGGTGTGGCTCAGCTGCACGGCGGCCGATCCGACTCGAATCGTGTTGGTAGCGGCGGCGATCTGCCCGATCAGGACGGCAGGCGCCGAGCTGGCGACACCGACGAAGTGATGCTCGGCGATCCAGAACCGGCGATACCCCCAGCGCTCGGCACGCTGAGCCAGGTCGATCGTGTTGCGCAGCGCCGCCGCGGCATCGCTGCCGGAACTGATCGGGGACAAATCAAGGACGGACAGCGGGACGTTACTCATCGCGTCACCTCCACGTATCGGTTGGGCGCAACGGGCAGGTCGAGTCGTTGCCGTAACGTCTCACCGTCGCGGTACGCCGTGCGAAAGCGGTTGGCGCGCTGCAGCAATGGCACCACCTCGTCGACGATCACGGGAAGGTCGGTCGCATTCACGGCTGGCCGCAGCCGGGCGCCGTCGATGCCGCGTTGCTGCCAGCTCAACAGCAGATCGACCACCTCCGTCGGGCTGCCGTCGAATATCCGGGCGTCCGAGCCGAATTCGGTGTCGCCGCCAAATGTCACCACGAGGTCGGCGTAGACCTTGAGGTGCTCACCACCGGCCGCCTTGACCTCGTCGAGGATTGCGTCGAGCGACGCGTCGTCGGCCGGCGTAATGAAAACCAGGTCGGCGCTGGTCGCCGCGAATTCGTAGATGCGCGGCGCGTGGGCGAGAGCGGCGACAACCGGCTGGCCCTGCGGCGAACGCGGGGTGATCGACGGGCCCTTCACCGAAAAGTACTTGCCCTGAAAGTCGATGTAGTGCAGCTTCTTTCGATCGATGTAACGGGCGGTCGCGGCGTCGCGGATGATCGCGTCGTCCTCCCAGCTGTCCCACAGCCGGCGCACCACCTCGACGGCGTCGGCAGCCTCGTCGAACAAGTCCTCGCCGTCGCCGGACGCGCCGCGCCGCCCGAACAGGGCGGCCTCGTGAGCTGTCGAGCTCACCCGCGGCTGCCAGCCCGCACGGCCGCGCGAGACGTGATCCAGCGTCGCGATGGCCTTGGAGACATGGAACGGCTCGGTATGGGTCACGGTGACAACCGGGATGAGCCCGATGTGTTGGGTGGCCGGCGCGATGCGGGCGGCGACCAGGACGGCGTCGGCACGGCCGGCGAGTCGACGCGGGCTGATCGGTTCGCGCCGACCCGGTTGGGGTTGCAGGGTGTCGTCGATGGTGAGGAAATCCAGCAGCCCGCGCTCGGCGGTCCCCGCCAGTCCGGCCCAATACCGGCCGGACAGTACCGATTCCGCCGCCGGGTCGGCGGCCAGGGTGGGTCGCCATGCGTGCGGGTGCCATCCGTAGCCGTCGAGGGCCACGCCGAGACGCAGCTGGTCGGTCATGGGAGATCCTTGACGAACGCGATCGGGAAGACCGGCCCGCGTGAGGGCAGCGGTTCTGAAAGCCTGGTGTAGCCCGTTGATTCGTAGAGCGCCTCGGCCTCGGGCTGGCGATTGCCAGTGGTCAGATAAACCCGTCGATAGCCACGCTGGGCGATGGTGGCCTCCAGTTCGACCAGCAGGGCGAAGGCGTAGCCGCGGCGGCGATGCGCGCGGTCGGTCCAGATTCGCTTGAGTTCGGCGGTCTCGGCATCGAACCGCTGGAACGCACCCCCGGTGACCAACGTCGCGTCCACCTCGCCGATGAGAAAGCCGCCATCGGGTGGGGAGAACTCCACTATCGGCACCGACCTCATCCACGCCGTCACCCTCGGCAGGGTGCTCTCGTAGCGGTCGGCGTATTCGACCGCCAGCTCGTCGAGCAACGGCTGCGCCCTGGGATCGTCCGCGGTGACCGCGACAAAGCGGAGCTGCTGCGGCGGTGCGGGCTGGCTGGCAGATGGCATCACTACATTTCTAACGTCTCGGCGTCGGCCGCATTCCGGCGCTACTACGCCAGAACGGCGCGGATGTAGCGGCCCGCCACCGGCGCACCGTTTAGATCCTGACGACGCAAACCCGGCAGCCCCGTCACGGTGAACAGCTTCTCGAGCCCTGTCACGTCGGTCCGCCAGCCGAGTGCGGCCATCGACTCGGCAACGTCGTGATACTCGTCCTGGTAGGTCAGTTCGGCCAGGTCACTCCGATAGCCGAAGTTCCGCCAGCGCTTGGCCAGCGCGTGTTCCTGGCTCATCAACGGCTTCTGTCGCTCCGGCAGATAGTCGGCCGCGGCCCGGCTGCCGGGCGCGCTCAGCGCGGTGACGCTGTCAAGCAACAGATCCTGCACAGCCGCCGGGAGAAATCCGATGAACAGACCCTCGCCGATCCACACGGTGGGCGCAGTGGCGTCGAACCCGACCCGCCGCAACGCGTCCGGCCAGTCCTGCCGAAGGTCGATGCCCAGCGCACGCCGGTTGGCGGTCGGAGCGGCGTCCAGGCGGCGCAGCGTCTGAGTCTTGAAATCGATCACCTGTGGCTGATCGATCTCGTAAACGATAGTGCCGGGGGGCCACCACAACCGGTACGGTCGCGCGTCCAGGCCCGATCCCAGGATCACCGCCTGCCTGATCCCGGCCCGGCAGGCATCGGCGAGAAAGTTGTCGAAGAATCGGGTTCGGACCGCCAAAAGATCTGTCAGCAAGGCTAATCCGTTGTCATCGCCGAGATCGCTGAGAGCCAACTCTCCGCTGGCGACCTTGGTGAAGAAATCCAATCCCACCGCATTGACCAACGGTTCGGCGAACGGGTCGCTGATCAGTCCCGCCCGGTTGGCCAATGCCCGTGCGGTCGCAACCAACGTGGCGGTGGTACCGACGCCGGTCGCCGGACCCCACGTGTCGTTATCGGTGCGCGCCATATCTCACGCCCGCCCTTTGGACGGAACGGAGCGGGCGATCGCCCGCCAGCCCAGCAGCAACAGGGCGGTGACCGTCGAGGCGACCACGACGAAACTGCCGGCCGCACCGGCGGCGGTGACCTTGCGCAGCAGCATCCCGATGACGACCGTGCACAGCCACACCACCACCCCGGTGGGATAGACGGCGGCGGGGCGGCGCCAGGCCTGCGACGCCAGCCAGCCGACCGCGGTCCCGCTCAGAAAGGGCCACGCGGTGGTTGCGATGCCCGCGACGTTGAGCCCCTCGTCGTGACTACGCCGCCCGATGGCGCAAAAGACCAGCACACAGGCCACATCGATACCCAGCCAAACCGGACCGCGTCGCGCCATGTCATGAGGTTACCGGGAGGGTTCCGGCCACGAACTCGGTTCGGATTGACCATCGCCCCCTGTGGGTACACCGGGCCTAGGTCAAAACTCCCCGCTGTCAGTTGGTGAGCGCATCTTGTGGCCCATAATGGTTGGAAATCTCATGTCACGCTTCACAATTCCGGGGCTCACTGCTGCGCAGGGCGCCGAAATCGCAGACCTCCTGCAAAAGCAACTCAGCGCATACAACGACTTGCACCTCACTCTCAAACACGTGCACTGGAATGTCGTGGGACCGAGCTTCATCGGCGTCCACGAGATGCTCGACCCCCAGGTGTTGTTGGTCCGCGGTTATGCCGACGAAGTTGCCGAGCGCATCGCGACGTTGGGCGCATCCCCCAAAGGCACCCCAGGGGCCATCATCGAAGACCGGACCTGGAGCGACTACTCGTTGGGCCGCGACACCACCGTGGCGCACATGGCGGCCTTGGACCTCGTCTACACAGGGATCGTCGAAGACACGCGGAAAAACATTGCGCAACTGGACGACCTGGACTTGGTCACGCAGGACTTGTTGATCGCCCACGCCACCGAACTCGAGAAGTTCCAATGGTTCATCCGCGCACATCTCGAGAACGCCGACGGCGGTTTGAGCAACGCGGGTGCCGAGACCGAAAAAACCGCGGCTAAAAGCGCGATGGACGCCGCATAACGTCGCGAAAGCGTTTGTATTTCAGGCAGTTTACGTGCGGCAGCGCGCAGTTTGGGGCTCAGCGCTTCGGTTTGGGCCGCATCCGCGCCTCTGCCTGCGCGACCGGCACGTTATGCCCTTCGGTGCACTGCACATGGGTGACGAGCGGAGCGCCGCAACCGTCGCCGTGCACGAGGTCCAGCCGGCGCGCGTCGCCCTGCAACAGCATGCCGAATTCGACGAGGCTGACCAGGACGGGGAACAACTGCCAGCCGCGGCTGGTCAGCACGTACTCGTAACGGGTGCGCTGACCCGGGGTTTTGTACGGCTGCTTGGCCAGCACACCGGCGTCCACCAGTTGCTTGAGCCGCGTCGCCGCGATCTGCTCGGTGAAGCCGGCACGCTGCGCAAAATCTTCGAAACGAGTTGTGCCCCAGAACGCTTCGCGGAGCAGTATCAGGGCTGAACGAGTTCCGATGGTGTCCAGAGCCCGTTCGATCGGGCAGACTTCGCGGTAGCCGGTTCTGTTGCCGTCGGCGAGACGACCCGTCAGAGTCATCGCGTCAGTTGCTACGGTCATCGCACCACCCTACTCGCTGACCATACTTTTATGTAGCCAGATGCTATTTCGGCCCGGGGAGAATCAGACAGCTGCTCGTTGCCGTGGCCAGCAGCTTGCCGGACTCGGTGGTCAGTGAGGCCTCGGCCAGGGCGGTGCGGCGTCCGAGGTGACGGACCGTGCCGGTGCACCGAACCAGCCCGGTGTCCACCCGGATCGCGCCGAGAAATCGGACGGACAAGTCCTGACTCGTGTATCCCGTCCCCGCAGGCAGCAAGCTGTGCACCGCGCACCCTGCCGCAGAGTCCAGCAGGGTGCTGTACACGCCGCCGTGCACGGAACCGATTGGGTTGTAATGGAATTCCGCCGGCACCATGGAGAAGATCGACGATGCCGGACTCGACCGACTCCAGCGCCATGTTCAACGTGTGCAACAGCGGCGGTGCCGGCAAGTACCGGCCTGCATGGCCCGTAGGTAGTCGATGCCTGCCATGGTCATCGCTGCCTGGGCCCCGGTCATCGGGTCCTCCCAGCTGAAGGTCCTCGTGCGGTCCACATCGTGGCCGTTGGTCCGGACGTCGGCAGTCACAGCTGCGATATGGGTCATCGGGTTACCTCCAGAGCATCTCGATTGGCACGGATGAATTCGCGAAGCGACAGCGGTGTGCGGTCAATGAGGCGGGCCAACTCGCCGCAGTCAGAAGTGAGCGCGCCCCGGGCCGCCACGGCCGCACCGACATTGGCGATGTGGCCGGCCATCGCCATGTTGACCACGCCGCCGGGATACTTGTCGGCGAGCTTGACCAGATCCTCACGCCACGCCTGGGGTGAGACCGGCTCGAAGGTGATCGGGCGGCCGAGTTCCTCGGTGAGGATCGCGGCGACCTCGTGGTGGCTCAGTAGTTCCGAGCCGGCCGGGTAGCAGACCGGGCCGTCGAAGGCGGCCGGTCGCAACAGCGCTGCAACGGCCAACTCCCCGGCATCGCTACCGTTGATCCAGCCGACCGGGCCGTCGCCGAAGCTGTTGCGCAGCAGCCCTTCCCGTCTGATCGAGTCTCCGTGCAAGGCGACCAGGTTCTGGTGGAAGGTTGCCGTGACCCGCAGCACCAGCACGTCGAGGCCGCCCCAGGTCATCACCTCTTCTGCGAGCCACTGGGCACGGCCGAGCTCGCTGGGGTGCAGCGGGTGCGAGGGCCCCATCGACATCACCACAGTGCGCACTACGCGACCCGACTCACGAACGGCCGCTGTGTAATTGGCTGCGGCCGATACGATTCCGGCCTCGACCGGATAGGTGAAATAGGTCTGGTCGACATCGGCCAGTGCGGTCACCAGACTGCGCCGGTCGTGCAGATCGCCGGTCACCACCTCGGCACCGAGTGCGGCCAGCGCGTCGGTGCGTTCCCCGGGCGTACGGGCCAGGATCCGCACGGACCTGCCCTCTTCGAGCAGTCGGCGCGCGACGTGCGCACCGGTGGACCCGTGTCGTCCGGTGGCCCCCGTCACCAGAGTGGGCGCGGTTGAACCGCTCATCGGGACTCTCCTTGAGCGTGGGCGACGGGTTGCACTGGCATGTCGGTCAACCATCGCGGCTGTCTTGAGCATTGTCAAGTCAACTGGTAGAACGCCGTCTCGGTGGCGTTGGTATCAGCCACTTTTGGTGGCGGCTGCCCCGACCGGCGCGTAGCGCATTGGCTGAACCGCGCGAGCTACCGAGGCGCGCGCCTTCGATTGAGGCTGCATAAACCCAGCTAGATGACGCTTTATTCCCGCTGGTCAGGAAATCGTTCGATATCGAATCGACGCTCCCATTTGCCTTGACGTGAATAGAGTCAGATGTGACAGTGGGCCTGCATAACGACGTCACGTGACAGCGAAGAGAGGCACGACGATGACCAGGCCGCCTTCGTCATTCCGGCCACGGTGGCGTTCTCCTACGCAGGCGTCCCCACCGTGCTGGGCAAGCTACGCAAGAAAGTGCCGCTGAAAGACTACGAAAAGCCGCTTGCCACACAGGTTTTCGACGCTCGCCGACCGCTGATGGCCTTCTCGATTCCGGCGGCGTTCTTCACGATCGGCGCCTTCTACATCTTCGGCAGCCTCGAGCATCTGCACGGCGCGCAGCCGTCCGAGCGCACGTACCTCGGCTTCATCCCGATGTTCACCTCGACGAATCTCACCATGCGGATGTTTCTCAGCGGCCGACTGAAGAGCCGGATCGACAAGCCGGCGGCGGAATCGCCGTCCAGCGACGACACCGCGCCGATCAGAATTCCGTCGGGCCTTGCGGCGCAAGGATAGAGCTGGCTTTGACATGCTATAGTTAGCAAATTCAGGTCACGAGGTGTTCAGGTTGTTAATTGCTGTCAGCCAGCCGACTACAGACTGCTTAATAGTCACGTCGAGGCGGCGCGCAACACCGACGTCATCGATCCGCGAGCTTATCGTTGACTAACGTGACCACAGCAGAGCAACCGCCGGAGTCGCTACTCGCGGCGATGGCGAATGCACGCATCCCAGCAAACAACCACCAATTCATCCGTAGAGTCACGGCCGCGATCGGTATCACCGAATACCGTGCAGTCGCCAATGCCGACAAGCCGTATGTGATCGCCAAGCGGCGCGACGGGCTCCCCGATCTGCACATCTACCACGACTACACGACGGGGTTCACCACCGAACAAGAGATCGTCGGCCTGACGGACGCCGGCGCCCTGCACGGGCCCAGTTCCCGCAAGGGGACGTGGTACGTCGAGCATCCGGAAAACCGGGTCCGCTCAGGCGGTAAACGGACCGCCGACGTCCGGCGCGAGGGCAGCTTCTGCAGCTGCGGCATGCAGCGGTCGCTGACCGGCATCTGCGTCAACTGCGACTAGCCACAATCAGTCCTTGGCCAGGAAGGCGTGCAGCTTTTCGACAGCCTGGTCGATGGTGAAGCTCGCCGGGGGATGCCGGGGCGGGAGTTCCTCAAATGTCTCAAGGAATTTCGTCGCCATGGCGATCGCATAGAACACGAAGTAATCATGGTGGAGGAACCAGTCGTAATAGGTGTTCGAGGTGACGTCGGCGTACACGGGTCGGTGCGCAGGTTGAACAACTTGGGGATCCGTAGGTGGGTGAACGGCTCGACCCAGATTCGCAAGGTGCCCTGGCAGCGGTGCTCCATGAAGAAGAATCCGCGCCGCGGGCTGGCTTCTACCTTGCCAGTCAGATACGGCAATAGATTGAAGCCGTCGATATGAACTCTGAATGTCTTGTCACCCGCCGGCAGAGACACTCTGTGGCCGCTCTTCAACTTCTCTGAGATGTCGGGTTCACCTACCGCGGCCAGCAGCGTCGGGAGCCAGTCATGATGCTGAATGATCTCGTTGGAGACCGTGCCGGCGGGGATTTGGCCGGGCCAGCGGATCATCTCCGGACCCGAAACGCTCCCTCCCAGTTGGTGTCCTTCTCACTGCGGAACGCGGTGGTGCGGCAACGGGCCAGCTGTTGCGGTGCGGCCCGTTGTCGGTGGAGTAAATCACGATGGTGTCGTCGGCAATGCCAAGGCGATCGAGGCAGTCCAGTACCTGCCCGACGTTACGGTCGTGGTCGGTCATGGTGTCGTGATAACCCGACTGCCACAGACCGGCCTGGCCGCGGCTCTGGGGCTTGGTATGGGTGTACACGTGCATGTGAGTGGTGTTCATCCACACAAAGAACGGGTACTACCGGCGTGCTGGCGTTCGATGTAGTCGATTGTGGCGGAAGTGATTTCGTCGTCGATGGTCATACGCTTCTTCGTCAGCGCGCCGGTGTCTTCGATGGTCTGAGCGCCCACAGGGCCGAATTTCGGATCGTCAGGGTCGGTCGATGGTGGGATCCTCAGCGGCCCAACCGATGTCAGATCCAGGCGCCCCGACCTTGCTCATGCCGGTGCGGTACCCGCTCTGCCAGCTGATGAACGCCGCGCGTCCGGCGGTGCAGCTCTGCTCGCGCTCGGCCTATCCCACTCACTGAATCAGGGTCAGGGCACCCGTGTCCAGGATTGGCAGTTGTGCGACTCGAAAGCTTTGACGCCAGTGTTGATGTTCGCGAACATCGGGCCGACGGACGTATTGGTCTGCAGGACATGATCCTTGGCCGCATCGGGAGTGCTGTAGGTAAACCACGAACACATCGAATCCTGCGTCGGCACGTTGTTGATCCACACGCCGAACGTCGATCCCGACCCGGCGGTGTGGTACAGCCCTGGCGTGATGTCCGGCCCGACGACGAAGACACCGTTACCGGGGATCGGGTCGACGGGATCGGCGACGGCCGGCGGGGCCAGCGCGATAACTGTCAGAAGGATGGCCGAGATGCGGCCTAGTGGGGGCATGCCCGTCACCTCCATGTTCACTCCCCGAAGGCAGCCTAGGCCGAATTCGGTTCGGTGGCAGTATGAGGCCATGAGTTCCAACACACTTCCCGCCTTCAATCCGCAGGACCCGCTCGGCCTGGACGCTTCGCTGTCCGACGACGAGATCGCGGTACGCGACACCGTCCGGCAGTTCTGCGGCGAACACGTCCTTCCCCACATCGCAGAATGGTTCGAGATCGGTGACCTGCCGGTTCGCGAACTGGCCAAACACTTCGGCCAGCTCGGGTTGCTCGGTATGCACTTGGAGGGCTACGGCTGCGGCGGGGCGTCGGCGGTGCACTACGGGCTGGCGTGCACCGAGTTGGAGGCCGCCGACTCCGGGATCCGGTCGATGGTGTCGGTGCAGGGCTCGTTGGCGATGTTCGCGATCTGGCGCTTCGGCTCCGAGGAGCAGAAGCAGCAGTGGCTGCCCGGCATGGCCGCCGGTGAGCTGCTCGGCTGTTTCGGGCTGACCGAGCCCGACGCCGGCTCCGACCCGGCGGCGATGACGACGCGGGCCAAGCGCGACGGGTCGGACTGGGTGCTCAACGGCCGCAAGATGTGGATCACCAACGGCTCGGTCGCCGACGTCGCGGTCGTGTGGGCGGCCACCGACGATGGCGTCCGCGGCTTCATCGTCCCCACCGACACCCCGGGATTCTCGGCCAACACCATCCACCACAAGCTGTCGCTGCGGGCGTCGATCACCAGCGAGCTGGTGCTCGACGACGTTCGCCTGCCGGACGACGCGCTGCTGCCCGAGGTCAAAGGCCTCAAGGGTCCGCTGTCCTGTCTGTCGGAGGCGCGCTACGGCATCATCTGGGGCTCGATGGGCGCGGCGCGGTCCGCGTGGCAGGCCGCGCTGGACTACGCCGGCGAGCGCACCCAGTTCGACAAGCCGATCGCCGGATTCCAGCTGACCCAGGCCAAACTCGTTGACATGGCCGTCGAGTTGCATAAGGGTCTGCTGCTCGCGCTGCAGCTGGGCCGGCTCAAGGACAGCACCGGTCTGCGTCCCGAGCAGGTTAGCTTCGGCAAGTTGAACAACACCCGCGAGGCGATCGAGATCTGCCGCACGGCGCGAACCATTCTGGGCGGCAACGGAATTTCGCTGGAGTACCCGGTCATCCGACACATGGTGAACCTGGAGTCGGTGCTCACCTACGAAGGCACACCGGAGATGCATCAGCTGATCCTGGGCCAGGCCTTCACCGGTTTGGACGCCTTCCGGTGAGCGCGCGCCTGGAGTACACCTCCGAGCATCGGCAGTTCCGCGACATGGTGCACGAGTTCGTGCAGCAGATCGTCGTCCCCGCCCACGAAGACTGGGAGAAGGCCGGCAGCCTGGACCGGTCGCTGTTCACTGAGGCCGGAAAGCTTGGGCTGCTGGCCTTTTCGGTGCCCGAAGAATTCGGCGGGGCGGGCGTCGAGGACTTTCGCTACAACGCGATCGTGGTCGACGAGCTGCAGCGGGCCGGCGCGGCGGCCGAGGCGATCGCGTTGTCGCTGCAGAACGACATCGTGCTGCCCTACCTAACCGACCTGACGACGGCCGAGCAGAAGCAGCGCTGGCTGCCGGGCGTCGTCACCGGCGAGACGGTGATCGGCATCGCCATGACCGAGCCGGGCGCCGGCAGCGACCTCGCCGGCATTCGCACCACGGCGGTGCGCGACGGCGACCACTACGTCGTCAACGGCGCGAAGACCTTCATCTCGAATGGGCAGACCGGCGACCTCTTCGTCGTCGCGGCCCGCACCAGCGCCGACCGCCATAAGGGCCTGTCGCTGTTGGTCGTCGACCCGGAGACGCCCGGTTTCAGTCGCGGCCGCAACCTGGAGAAGATCGGCCTGCACGCCCAGGACACCAGCGAATTGAGCTTCACCGACATGCGGGTTCCCGTCGAGAATCTGCTCGGCGAGGAAGGCCGGGGCTTCTACCAGCTGATGAACAACCTCCCGCAGGAACGGCTGTCGCTGGCCGTCGGCGCGGTGGCCGCCGCCGAGGCCGTCTTGGCCGAGACGCTCGAATACGTCAAGCAGCGCAAGGCTTTTGGCTCTCCCATCTCGGGCCTGCAGAATACACAGTTCGTGATGGCCGAACTGTCGACGGAAATCGACGTGGCTCGTACCTATCTCGACGACTGCATCGCCGAACATCTGGTGGGCGCGTTGACCGCGGCGCGGGCCGCGAAGTTGAAGTGGTGGACTACCGAGCTTCAGGTGCGGACCGCCGATCGCTGTCTACAACTTCACGGCGGGTACGGATACATGCGCGAATATCCGGTCTCGCGGGCGTTCGTCGACGCCCGCATCCAGACGATTTACGGTGGGACCACCGAGATCATGAAGACGATCGTCGCCAAGGACCTCGGGATCTGACGATCATCGGCCGCTCAGCGCGACCGCATTCTTTTTTCGTTTTTTGCTCACGGGCGATATCACCGTCTCGGGTGATATCGCATGTGGTCACATTTTCAGCAACGGGCCGCAGCCAGCTGACGGTGCTGCAGTGGCGGGCAGGACTGAGATAAAACTCAGGCGCTTTCGCGGGCGATCATCGACATCCCTTTGACACCGGGCAGGATCGGCGCCTCGTGCGGCGAAGCCAGCCGCTCGGCCGCTCCGACCAGGATCAGCGACGCAGCGGTATTCGCGTCGACCTGCCATTGCGATCCGCCGGCGTACTTGAGCAGCTTGTCGCGGCTCTCGACGTCAGTGGCGAACATGATCCACACGGGTTCCGAGTTGTTGTCCATGGTTTTTACCTCCGCAGGTTCTTGGACGGGGCGTCGGGGGAAATGGGCAGGCATGGTGGCTAGGCCACCTCGAAGGCGTGGGCGAGCACGAGCTGCGCCGGGGAGGACGGAATCAGGCTGGAGATGTCGGCGACGACCGGACCTCGGCGGAATTGCTCGTGCAGCAGATCTTTTGTCTCACTGACGATCTTGGTGAGCTGGCCGGGCTTCGCATGGCTGACGAAATCACGTCGGTTCCACCACATCATCTTGGTGCGGTAGTGCTCGTTGGGATACGGCGTCACCGGGATGGGCGCGACGACGGATCCGGACGAACGCCAGCTGTTGAGGACCGGCGTGGCCGCCGTGCACATCGTGTATTGAAAATCCAACAGCACCATCATGTAGAAGCAGCTGCGTGCCAGGGCGGTGGTCAGAAGCGGGTTGCGGCCGGCGGCATCGGTGACCCAGCCGGATTTCACTTCCAGGACTCCATACGGAATCCGCTCGGCGATCATTCGCCGCACGTCGGCTTGCCCAGGCTGGCCGGACCATTCGTCGACCGCGTGGGAGTCGTCGGCCGAGCGCAGCGCGATCGCCCGGCATCCGCCCACGACGTGCCCGGAGTCGTCGACCACGGCGCCGAACATGATCGTGTTGTCACCGCTGCGCAGCGCTTGTATGTCGAGGGCGCATTCCACCCCGCGCTTGCTGTAGCTGCGGACCGCGCCGGCGGCGTATTCGGCCCACAGTTCCGGGTCGGCCGAGGGCTGCGACACGACGAGAGTGCCTTCGATGTCGGGATCGGGCCAGCTGAATCCCTGCCCGAGGGAGAATCCACTAGCGGCGGTGCTCACGGATGCTGGTCTCACGAGGCTCCTCTCTCCACATCAGACTGACTATTTGCGAAAACGCAACTTTTCATTCATTTAGTATCTTTTTGCCATCTTAGAGATACCAGACAGCATCTGTTCGCACAATAGGCAGTATTTCCGACCTATCAGACGCACATACGCTGAGACTTGAGTATGTAGTTCGACGCAATAGCGATGAACTCGGTTCCTTTAGGCCGCTGATCTGCGGCGATTGATCGAATCATCGCTGTCACGGCGCCCGCTGGCCGCACTGGAGGCCGCGCTACAGCACGGTTTCGCACCAGACTTGACACCTGTAAAGTCCGTCGAATGGACAACATCAGGGGCAAGGCCATCGTCATCACCGGCGCCGCACGCGGCATCGGCTATGCGACCGCGCAGGCGCTCCTGGCGCGCGGCGCCCGCGTCGTCATCGGCGACCGCGACCTCGATGTGCTCGAAAACGCCGTCGCCGGTATCAGCAGCCTCGGCCAGGTCACCGGCCATCCCCTCGATGTCACCGACAAAGAGTCGTTCGCGGCCTTCCTCGATAAGGCGCGTGCCGACGGCGGCGGCCACATCGACGTGTTGATCAACAACGCCGGCGTGATGCCGGTGGGTCCGTTCCTGGAGCAGTCGGCGCAAGCGATCCGCTCATCGATCGAGGTGAACCTCTACGGTGTGCTGACCGGTTGTCAGCTGGCATTGCCCGACATGGTGAAGCGCCGCAGCGGCCACATCATCAATATCGCCTCGCTCGCCGGAATGGTCGCCGTCCCCGGCCAGGTCGTTTACGCCGCAACCAAATTCGGGGTCGTCGGGCTGTCCAGCGCCATGGCCGACGAGTTCGCTCCGCAGGGCGTCAAGATCACCGTGGTCCTGCCGACCTTCACCAACACCGAACTGATCGCGGGAACGACGCCGTCGGCCGCGCAGAAGCCGGTCGAGCCGGCCGACATCGCCGCGGCGATCGTCAAGGTGTTGGACAAGCCGAAATCCCGTGTTTCCGTGCCGAGTTGGGGCAAGTCATTCGCCGCCGCGGCCACGCTGCTGCCTGACGGTGGTCGCCGCTGGCTGAGCAAGAGGATGGGCAACGACACGGTGTTCCTCAACCTCGACAACACCGCACGGCGCAGCTACGAAGACCGGGCGCAGCACGCGACCGGAGTCGTCGAGCACAAAGACTGATCAGCGCCCTCGCGGTGCATACATGATCACGACGACCCCGGCCAGGCAGACCGCCGCGCCGATGACGTCCCATCGGTCGGGCCGAAAACCGTCCAGCGCCATACCCCACGCGAGCGATCCGGCGACAAACACGCCACCGTAGGCAGCCAGCACCCGGCCGAACTGCGCGTCGGGCTGAAAGGTTGCGACGAAACCATAAGCGCCCAAAGCGATTACGCCGATACCAGCCCAGAGCACGCCGCGGTGCTCGCGAACACTCTGCCAGACCAGCCAGGCGCCGCCGATTTCCAGCAGCGCGGCCAATCCAAACAGCAGTATCGACTTGAAGACGGTCATGGCCTAGCCGGCCGTGGAGGCGCTCAGGGATCGGATCGTCTGGGATTCACTGTTCTGGAACGCGGTACCGTCCGGCCGTAGCAGGTCGTGGAACCATACCTTCGGGACCGCCGAGTACGGGTGATTCCAGGAGTCCCAGGGGAAATAGGTCTGCGTTTTACCGGCCACCAGGCCCCAGTTGATCGCACCGACGTTGCGCCGCTTGGCAACCGGAAGAATCGACTCGATGGTACTGCCCTGCGGGCGGGCCATGTACTCGGTGCACAGGATCGGGCGGCCGTGCGGGGTGAGCTCGTTGATACGCGACTCGAACGTGGACGGGCCGGCATAGGAGTGGAAGCTGATCACGTCGGAGTTGGCCAGCTGGATATTCTGAATTGTGGTGCGGCTGCCGGGATCTGCCCATTCCCCGTCCCACACTCCACTGGTCAGCGGCTGGCGGGCGTCGACAGAGCGCGCCCAGTTGAACACCTGGGGAAGCAGGTCGGCCACCCGGTCGAGCTTGTCGGCGCGCTCGACTCGGGCGTACTGCGGCGCGGGATTGTCAGGCTCATTCCACACGTCCCAGCCCAAAACCCGGTCGTCGTTGCGGAATTGGGTCATCACGCCGGTGACGTACTCCTGCAGGGTGCGGGTGTAAGCCTTGTCGTCGATGCGGTCGGCACCCGGGCCCTGCACCCAGCCGCTGTTGTGCACCCCCGGAGTCGGAGCCTTCTGGCGACCGACCTGCGGGTGTGGGTCCCAGCAGGAGTCGAACAGCACGTACAGCGGCTTGATGCGGTGGCGGGCGGCGATGCTCGTGAATTGCGCCAGCCGCGTCTGGAAACCACGCGAGTCCTGCGCCCACAGTTGGTCGTGCAGGAAGACCCGCACAGTGTTAAGTCCATGCGCACGGGCCCAACCCAATTCCTGGTCGATGCGCCGCGGGTCGTACGTGCCGGGCTGGAACATCTCGAGTTGGTTGATCGCGGTGGAGGTGATGAAGTTTGCGCCGACGGGCCAACCCTGGGCTGAATACCAACGATTCGCCCGATCGGAGGACCACCGACTCGACTCCGCGGACGCCCGCGGCGGGTCAGCGGAGGCGCGCGGCGCGTGGGCCAATGCCGTGCCCGCCGCCAGCAGCAGCGGCAGTTGGAGAACAGTGCGGCGATACACAACGTGACGATAAATCCCGCACCGCCGCGATCGTGGGATGCCAGAAGCGCGTCGCCGGAGTTGTTATCGCGCTGTCACCAAACGAGTTCAGTGCCGGGCGGCGAGCATCCGCTCCATGCTCAACGCCTGGGCGCCGGCGGTGAGGGACGTCGCGGCCGACGTGGCGATCATCGCCCATCGGCCGGGCACGACGCCGACCTCTTCGCAGGGCCGCGCGGCTGTCGAGCAGTCCCCGACCAACTCACGGATGCGCTCCGCACTCGCGGTCGCGTCAGGGCTCAGCACGCGGGTGGCGGCGCCGGCGCCGACCTCGGGGTGGCGCGCCATGAATTCGCGCAGGAACAGTGCGCCCGTGACTTTCGGATTGACGTCCTGGACGGCGGCCATCACGGTGTCGCCGAACACGCCGCCGATCGTGCCGACGGCAAAGTCGATGCCGCAGTGCAGCAATCCGAGCCGCTGGTGCAGCTGGGTCATCGTGGCGCGCAGGCCGGCGTAGACGCTGTGGTCCAGTCCCAGTCCGTCCCACTCCGCGGGCCCGACGAAGATGTTGCCCTTCCACGACGTGCCGCGCATGAACTGCAGTGTGAGCCCGTCGAGCAGTTCCCCGGAGCGGACATGCGCCGACGGAGTCGTCAGGACCTGCTCGCCGCCGACTTCGCGCTCGAAGTAAGTGACGTGCGCTTCGAGAACCTGATCGCCGCCCATCTTCCAGGCGCCGGCGGCAAGCTCTTCGAGGCGGCGAGTATCGCCGAGTTCGACGCCCGGCGTAATGCGGCCGCCGTTGCCGCCGTCGGACGGTTTCAAGCAGGCGTGGGTAAGGCCGTAGCGCTGCCGCAACAACGCGCCCGCCCGGAGCAGGTCGCCGACGAAAGCGTCGCAATCTTGCTGCCACACAACGGCATAGCCGGGCAACACCGGAATCGGTTTCTGCAGGGCGTAAAACGCCTCGCTGGCCCGGTGCTCCCGCTCGAGGACGACCGGGCCGGGTAGGCCGGCCACCTGACCGTCGAGCAGCAGCGCCGCTTCGACGGTCGGATGCAACATGCGTTTGCGGTTCCAGACGCCGAGGCGGGAGTCGTTGGCGTCCACCCGGATTCGGCCGAGTCCGGTGATGCGCGCCAGCCACGCCACGAAGAGTTGCAACTCAGGCTCAAAGTCGTAGGGGCACACCACGGTTGACGGGTTCTCCCGCATGTAACCGATGATCTGACGCATCACCGGATCGCGGTCGCCGCCGTCCACCGCGCGGCGCAGCAGCGCCTGAGACATGTAGTAGTAGTCGGAATCCGGAAGTAGCAGGCGCTCAACGCCTTCCGCCGCGGTGCCGTGCTGCCACGGCTGCGTCCGCCCGATCACGAGATCGCCGCTTCTGGCCAGGTACAGGCCGCGGGTCTCCACATACGTGGTGAGGTCGAGCACCGGCCGACCCTCGACCATTGCGGTCAGGTCGGTTTCGAAGCTGCTGGCGTAGGGCGTGGTCGAGTGCACCATCAGGCGGGGCTGCCCCGGGCCGGGTGAGGCGAATTCGATGTGTTCGGGCACCAGGTCGGGCAGTTCGCCGGGTTCGATCGACAGCAGTTTGCGCGTCGCGATGGCGAAGTCGGTCTCGTCGAATCTGAGCGGGCCGGCGTAACTCTGCCAGGCAATTTCAGTGCCGTCGACAATGACGGCCCACTCGTAGAAATCGCCGGTCAGCGGATGAGGTGAAGTCCGCGGCCGGCTGATGCTCGATATCACTCAAGTCTCTCCATTTCGGGCCCAACGCATTCAAGCAGGTACGACGCTGCGATAACGCACCGTCCTACTGCTATCGAGCACCTTCGCTATGGCGTTACTATTGCGCCGAAAATCCCTGCGGTTGGAAAGATCAAGCAACGATTGAATGAATAGCCGGGTAACGCGGGTGTCTGAAGCCGCAATATCCGTTGCCAGACATGCTGATTGACGCTCAGCGAACTCCCAGCAGACTCTTAGCTCAAAGCCCTGTCGAGGTCGGCGATCAGGTCCTCAGTGCCCTCGAGGCCCACGGAGATGCGAACTACCCCGTCACCCAAGCCAATTGCGGCACGACCCTCTGGGCCCATCGCACGGTGGGTTGTCGTGGCGGGATGCGTCACAAGCGATTTCGCGTCTCCAAGGTTGTTGGAGATATCGATCAGCTGCATCCCGTCGAGCACCTCGAACGCGCGTTGCTTGGCGGCACTGTCCGGGACGTCGAGTTCGAAGGTCACGACGGTGCCTCCGCCGGACATCTGCCGCTTGGCCAGGTCGTACTGCGGATGTGACGGCAGGAACGGGTAACGCACCCACCGCACCGCGGAGTGACTCTCCAGGTATTCGGCGATCCGCTGGGCCGAGTTGTTCTGGTAGTCGACCCGAATTGCCAGCGTTTCAAGGCCTTTGAGCATCACCCAGGCGTTGAAGGCGCTCATCGCGGGCCCGGTGTGACGCATCAGCTTCTGCACCGGACCGTCGATGTATTCCTTGTCGCCGAGGATGGCGCCGCCGAGCACACGACCCTGTCCGTCGATGTGTTTGGTGCCCGAATAGACCACCACGTCGACACCCAACGGAAAGCCTTGCTGCAGTAGTGGAGTCGCAAAGACGTTGTCCAGCACGACCTTTGCTCCCGCGGCGTGGGCGAGCTCGGTGACCGCGACAATGTCGACCAGTGACTGCATCGGGTTGGACGGCGTCTCGAAGAACACCGCCTGAGTCGGCACGGAGAGCGCCTTCTCCCACTGCGACGGGTCGTCGCCGTCGACAAACTCGACTTCGACCCCCCAGCGCGGCAGTATCTCGCTACACACCACGAAACAGGAGCCGAAAAGACTGCGCGCAGCCACAAGTCGATCGCCCGCGCCCAGCAGTGCGCCCAACGACGTGAAGACCGCGGCCATACCGCTGGCGGTGGCGAACGCCGCGGGGGCGCCCTCGATCAGGCGCAGGCGCTCCTCGAACATGCTGATCGTAGGGTTGCCGTAGCGCGAGTAGACGTAGCGGTCGACCTCACCGGTGAAGGCTTGCTCCGCTTCGGCTGCCGACCCGTAGACGTAGCCGGACGCCAAATACATGGCTTCCGAAGTCTCTTCGAACTGCGAGCGCAGAATTCCGCCGCGCACCCCGATCGTGGCTTGGCTGACGCCGTCGGGCAGCGGATCGGGGATGCGGACCGACGGCACTTCCCTGTGCTCGTCGGTCATGTCTGCGTCCACGGCAAACCGATTGCGCGCCAACCCCGTCCGCCGCGGTGGCTGTCGCCGTCGAGCTGACCTTCGAAGCCGTCGATCACGTTGTAGGACGGGGCAATACCGGCCTCGGTGGCGGCCTCGGCGGCCCCGATCGAGCGGTTACCGGAACGACACAGGAACGCCACGGGACGATCGCCACCGGCCGGAACGTGCTCGAGCAGGTCGGCGACGAAGTTGTCGTTGTGCTTGCCGTCGAAGTCGTTCCACTCGATGTACACCACGTCGCGGCCCAGGCTGGCCAGGTCGGGCACGCCGACGAACCGCCATTCGGCGTGGGTACGAACGTCGACCAGCACCGCCTCGGGGTTCTCGCTGAGTAGCTTCCACGCCTGTTCGGGGGTGATATCTCCTGCGTAGCTCACCCGCGAAAGTCTCGCACATGCGGCTGGAGGGGAAGCTGTGACCTACCAGAGGCGTCGCAGCGCGGCCGACGCCTGCCTGGCCCGACCGCGGGCGGTGGTCACGTCGGCGGCGGTCACGACTGCGGCCCCCAGCGGATGCCGCGCCTCAGACTCGTCGCGAGCGAATACCCGGACATCACTCTCGGTGGTCCGCAGCGCCTCGCCCAGCGCGCCACCGCGCCCGGGCTGTTGCACCCCGCCGTCGATCCCCGCATAAATCACCTCGGCCGCACCCGGCGAGATCATGATCGTGTCCGTCGGCAGACCCAGGATGGCCCGCGCTTGCAGGTCGAACTCCGACAGCCGCTGGGTGCGGAAGGTGAGCAGGCCGCTCTCGAACGGCCGCGCGGTGACGTCATTGAAGTAGACCTCGTCGCCCCGGATCATCAGCTCGACGCCGAACACTCCGCGCCCGCCGAGCGCCTTGACGACTCGGGCGGCGATCGACCGGGCGGCGTCCTGCGCCGCCGGGCTCAGGTCCTGCGGCTGCCAGAACTCGCGCACGTCGCCGACGGCGTCGCCGTGGCCGATCGGCGCACAGAAGTCCAGAGTCGGTCCCGACGGCCCTTCGCCGCGAATCGTCAGCAGCGTGACATGGAAGTCGATCTCGACCAGCGTCTCGGCCAGCACCCGGTTGCGCGAGCCGGCGGACACGGCCCGCTGCCATGCGGGCTCGAGGTCACCCGGCAACAGCACCACCGAGTGGCCTTGCGCGCCGGCGGTATCGACCGGTAGCACCCGCAGCGGGTAGCCGGCGTGGTCGGCGATGGCGCGCAGTTCGTCGAGCGATCCCGCGAACCAGAACGGCGCGGTGGGCAGGCCCAGCTCGTCGGCGGCGAGCCGGCGCAGGCCTTCGCGGTCGGCCGTGAGCCGCGCGCAGCGCGGGGTCGGAACGAACTCCGCGGCGCCGTTCTCGTCTGCGGCGGCGGTCCACGCGTCAGCGGCAACCGCGTTGGAGGCGGTGACCACGAAGCGCGGTCGCCCCCGCTTGATCGCGGCGCCCAGCTCGTCGGCGCTGGTCAGATCGATCAGCAGCGACTCGTCGGCCGGGACGTTCGCATTGGGCTGTTGTGCGGCAACGATCACGTGCGCCCCCAGACGCCGTAGCGCGGTGGACAGTTCGCGGCTGAACTCCCCGGCCCCCAGGAGCAGCACCGTCGGCCGGTCGGCGTCGCTGCGCTGCGGGGTCGACTCGTTATTCGGCGTGGTCACGATGCCCAAGGATAGGTGGGGCGTTACGGCTGGCCGGGCAGTAATCGGATCATCAGGCCGTTGGCCTCGGCCAACAGGGTCTCGCCGTCGAGCAGCTCGCCGCGGACGAAGGCCTTGCGCCCCTCGGTGGCCGCGACGTGACCGCGGACGATCAGCGGGGTGTCGATCGGGGTGATCTTGCGGTAGTCGACGTGGATGAAGCCGGTGCGGCTGATCGGCCGGCCGGCGGCGTGCACCACCATCCCGAAGACGTGATCGAACAGCAGCGGGAGCACACCGCCGTGCACCGCGCCATTGCCGCCGACGTGGAAGCGGCTGAAGTGGCCGCGCATCTCGACGCCGTCGGGGTCGTACCTGCTCATAGTCCATGGCGGCAGCAGCAGACTGCCCATCCCCGGCAGTTGCGGCGAGCGACCCGCCGGAGCCTGTCCTTCGGCGGCCCTGAACGGGGCGAGCTGTGCAGCCAGGGCTTCGGCGTGCCCGGCCGCGTCATTCCACAGGTCGTCGCTGGGGTCGGCGGACACTGCCAGGTCCTGCACCCGCCGCATGGCCGCGACGAACCTGCCGAAGCCCGGGCCGGGGCTGGCGGCGCCGTATTCGGGGAAGCCGCCGTGATGGTCGTAGTCGGGGTCCAGCTCGTCTGACGAGTCGGTCACGGGCGAGCCGCCAGCACATCGCGACGCACGATGGTCTGGTCGCGACCCGGGCCCACGCCGATGCACGAAATATGGGCTCCGCCAAGCTCTTCCAGCCGCAGCACGTAGTCCCGCGCCTTGGCGGGCAGGTCGTCGAACTCGCGTGCCTCCGAGATGTCCTCCCACCAGCCGGGCAGCTCTTCGTAGATCGGCTCGGCGCGGTGCAGATCGTTCTGCGTCATCGGCATCTCGGAGGTCTCCTTGCCGTCGACCCGGTAGCCGACACACACCGGAACCGTCTCCAGGCTGGACAGCACGTCGAGCTTGGTCAGGAAGTAGTCGGTGATGCCGTTGACCCGGGTGGCGTAACGGGCGATGACCGCGTCGAACCAGCCACAGCGCCGGCGCCGGCCTGTCGTCACGCCGAACTCACCGCCGGTCTTGGACAGGTATTCGCCGTTCTCGTCGAACAACTCGGTCGGGAACGGGCCCGAGCCGACCCGGGTGGTGTACGCCTTCAGGATTCCCAGCACGGTGGTGATCCGGGTAGGGCCGATTCCGGAGCCGACGGCCGCACCCCCGGCGGTCGGATTCGAGGACGTCACATAGGGATATGTGCCGTGATCGACGTCGAGCAGCGTGCCCTGCGAGCCCTCCAACAGGACGGTCTCACCGGCCTCCAGCGCACTGTTGAGCAGCAGCCGGGTGTCGGCGATGCGGTGCTTGAAGCTTTCCGCCTGTTCCAGCAGGGCGTCGACGATCTGCGTCGCGTCCAGAGCCTTGCGGTTGTAGATCTTGACCAGCACCTGGTTCTTGAATTCCAGCACGGCCTCGATCTTGTGGGTCAGCTCCTCGGGGTCGAGCACGTCGGCGACCCGGATCCCCTGGCGGGCGATCTTGTCCTGATAGCAGGGTCCGATGCCGCGGCCGGTGGTGCCGATCTTCTTGTTGCCCATGTAGCGCTCGGTCACCTTGTCGATGGCCACGTGATACGGCATCAGCAGGTGTGCGTCGGCGGAGATCAGCAGCTTCGAGGTGTCGACGCCGCGGTCTTCGAGGCCCTTGAGCTCCTCGAGCAGCACGCCCGGGTCGATCACCACGCCGTTACCGATGACGTTGGTGACGCCCGGTGTCAGCACACCCGATGGGATGAGGTGTAGGGCGAAGTTCTCACCGCTGGGCAACACGACGGTGTGCCCGGCGTTGTTGCCGCCTTGGTAGCGAACGACCCATTTGGTGCGGCCGCCGAGCAGGTCGGTGGCCTTGCCCTTACCCTCGTCGCCCCACTGGGCGCCGATCAGGACGATTGCCGGCATGGCTTACTCCTGTTAAATCCCACGTATTCAGGCCGCTTATTGTGGTCCAGCCGGTGACCCACACTATCTCAGCCGTTTGCGAGGAAGCTCCTGAATATCCGCGCGTCGACGATGCGGGCCGGCACGGGCCGAGGAGGAGACGCGCAATTGAGCCCAGAACCGGCCGTGTTGGCCTTCGGAGATCACCTGCCGCGCATCCTGCGGGGCCTGACGGTAATCGGCCCGGGCGACATCGACACGGCGCTCGCCTCGGTTCGGCGGGTGGTGGTGGTCGGGGCCGACGCCGACCTCGCGTCGGTGCTGACCCGGCTGATGCGCGCGGAGCTGCTGAACGTCGAGGTGGCCTACGTCCCGGCTCGCCGGACGCCCGCGACCCGCGCGTACCGCCTGCCGTCCGGTCGCCGGGCGGCCCGGCGGGCGCTGCGCGGATCGGCGCAGCGGCTGCCGCTGATCCGCGACGAGACGGGCTCGGTGATCGTCGGGTCGGTCGTCTGGCGCCCCGCCGACGAGGGTCAGACGCTGCACGGCGAGGCTGTCGTTGACGATGCGGTGCTGTTCGACGGCAACGTCGCCGAGGTGACCGTGCAGCCGACGGCGGCGCTACCCGGGTTGCGGGCGCGGGTGGCGGGCACGCGTCGTTGGCTGATCGGGCGCGCCGCGCAGCTGGGTTGCGTCGGGGTGATGGTGGTTCGTGACGGCGTAGTCGCGCCGCGGTCGGCGCGGCGGTCGACGATCTACCGAAACACTGAGGGCTGGTTGGCCGTCCGGTGACGGCGCCGTGAGGCGCGAGGAGCCGGCGCAGCAACCCCCGTCCGGTGACGGCGCCGTGAGGCGCAAGGAGCCGGCGCAGCAACCCCGTTCGGTAGATTCGTCGAGTGAGCGCCCGTAACTTGCACCAGTCGGTGCGGCCCAGCCCGATCTTCTGGGCCATCGTCGGCGTCGCCGTATTCGGCGGCGGACTGGCCTACTGGGTGGGCGCCGAGGTGGGCCCGCTGACCTACCTGGCCGTTTTCGTCCTGGTGATCGCGGGCTGGGTGGTGTCGCTGTGCCTGCACGAGTTCGGGCACGCCTACACCGCATGGCGGTTCGGCGATCAGGGCGTCGCGCTGCGTGGCTACCTCGACATGGATCCGCGCCGCTACGTCAGCCCGGTGTGGTCGATCCTGATCCCGATCCTGATCACCGCGATCGGCGGGATTGGGTTACCGGGCGCGGCGGTCTACGTGCGGACCGGCTACATGACGAACAGGCAGCGCACGCTGGTCAGCCTGGCCGGACCGGCGGCGAATCTGCTGCTGGCGATCGTGTTACTCGGGGTGACCAATCTATTCTTCGACCCGATGCATCCGGTGTTGTGGTCCGGTATAGCGTTCCTGGGCTTCCTGCAGATCACCGCGCTGCTGCTGAACCTGCTGCCGATTCCCGGCCTGGACGGCTACAACGCGCTCGAACCGCACCTGAGCCCGGAAACTCAGCGCGCCCTGGAGCAGTTCAAGCCGTACGGGTTCCTGCTGCTGTTCGTCCTGCTACTCGCCCCGCCGCTGAACCAGTTGTTCTTCGGCCTGGTCGACGGCGTCTTCGAGCTGTCCGGTGTGCCGGGCCTGTTGTGGCGGACCGGGGCCGGACTCATGCAGTTCTGGCGGCGCTGAGGATGGGCGCCGGCCACGAACACGCAAGCCCGGGCACGCCCGCACCCAGACTGGCGATCGCCACCGCGTTGCTCGGCGCATTCTTCGTCGTTGAACTGACCACCGCCCTGCTGATCGGCTCGATGTCGCTGCTCGCCGACGCCGGGCACATCCTCACCGACGTCGCCGCCACCTTCATGGGGTTGTGCGCCGTGATCCTGGCCAGGCGCGGCAGCACCTCGCCGGCCCGCACCTACGGCTGGCACCGCGCCGAGGTGTTCACCGCCGTCGCCAACGCCGTCCTGCTGATCGGGGTGGGGACCATCATCCTGCGCGAATCGATCGGGCGAATCGGCCACCCACCCGAGGTACCGGGCATCCCGATGATCGTCGTCGCGCTGACCGGGCTGGCCACCAACGCCGCGGTCGCGCTGCTGCTGCGCTCGCAGTCGTCGGAAAGCCTGGCCGTCAAGGGCGCCTACATGGAGGTCATCGCCGACACGGTCGGCAGCATCGGCGTGCTGATCGCCGGCGTCGTCACCATCACCACGCACTGGCCCTACGCCGACATCGTCGTCGCCGTACTGGTCGCATTGTGGGTGCTGCCCCGGGCGCTGTCGCTGGCCGCGGGCGCGCTGCGCATCCTGTCCGAGTCGTCGCCCAGCCACATCGACGTCGACGAACTGCGCGCCGCATTGGCCGCCGTCGACGGCGTCACCGAAGTGCACGATCTACACGTCTGGACGTTGGTTCCCGGCAAGGACATGGTGACCGCGCACCTGGCCAGCCGCGAGAACTCCGCGCAGGTGCTGCGCGAGGCCCAGGCAGTGCTGGCCGAACGCGGACTCGAGCACGCGACGATCCAGATCGAGTTGCCCGACGGCGTGCGCGAGTGCGCGCCCGACTTCTAATTCAGGCCGAGTTCCCGGCGGGCCGCCGGGTCACAGTCGTCGAGCAGATCCAGGCAGCGGGCCTGCTCGTCGGTCTCCCCGATCGCGTCGGCCGCGCGTGCCAGCGCCGCCACGCAACGCAGGAAACCTTGATTGGGTTCGTGCGAAAACGGCACCGGCCCAAAGCCTTTCCACCCGTTGCGGCGCAACTGATCCAGGCCGCGGTGATAGCCGGTACGGGCGTAGGCGTAGGCGGTGACCGCCTTGTCGTCGGCCAGCGCATCCTCGGCCAGCGCGGCCCATGCGACCGACGCGGACGGGTGGGCCGCGGCGACGGCGGTCGGGTTTTCTCCGGCGTCCAGTTGGTCCTCGGCCTCGGGGTCACCGGGCAACAAGGTCGGATCGGGTCCCAGCAGATCATGCATTGGCGTCATGGCGCCATTGTGCCGTGCGACGACGACGCCGCCACGCCGGGACTGGCGTCGGGTCGCTAAGCTCCAATAGGTATTTCGACACCGAAGGGGATAGCAGAGCCTATGCCGAATCCATCAGGACCAGACCCCGACGCCGTCGATCGAGATGCCGTCGAAGACCCGGTGGAATCAGAGGCCGATACCGCTGTCGAACCGGCCGCCGGTGCCGACGCAAAGACCACCGGGGCTTCCCGAGCCGCCGACCCGGCCACCGAGGTGATCGGTACCCCCGGGCACGAGCAGCCGCCGATGCCTCAGCTGCAACCGGGTGAACGCCGCTTCACCGCCCCCGGATTCGACGCCAAGGAAACCGCGATCATCAATGCAGCCAACGAGCCCGCTACCGAGGCCTTCGAGCCCGGCCGGCCGCCGATCGGTGGCCAAGCAGGCCCCAGAATCGCTACGCCGCAACTGATTCCGCCGCGACTGGGCGCCAAGCTTCGTCCGTCGGGCCAACGTAGCTGGGGCTGGGTGCTGGCGCTGATCCTGATCATCCTGGCGCTGGCCGCGGTCGCGGTGCTCGGCACCGTGCTGCTGACCCGCCATAGCGGAAACTCGAGCGCGTCGCAGGAAGAGCAGGTACGCAACACGATTCAGAGTTTCGACGCCGCTGTGCAGACCGGCGATCTGACCAAGCTGCGCAGCCTGACCTGCGGCAGCATGCGCGACGACTACGTCAACTACAACCAGCGCGAGTGGAGCGATGTCTACCACCGGGTCGCGGCGGCCAGGCAGTATCCCGTCGTCGCCAACATCGACCAGGTGGTCGTCAACGGAAACCACGCCGAAGCCAACGTCACCGCGTTCATGGCGTATGCGCCGCAGACCCGTTCTTCGCGCAGCTTCGATCTGCAGTATCGCGACGACCAGTGGAAGATCTGCGAATCTAATTCGGGCTAAACGTTTTTCGACCCCGCCCAGCGACTAGCTGGATGAGACTGACTTGCCGTCGCAGTGCAAGTCGTGGCAGGCCTCGATGACTCGCTCGGTCATGGACGCTTCGCCCTTCTTCAGGTAGCTGCGCGGGTCGTACGCCTTCTTGTTGCCCACTTCGCCGTCGACCTTCAGCACGCCGTCGTAATTGGCGAACATGTGCGCGGCCAGCGGCCGGGTGAACGCGTACTGAGTGTCGGTGTCGACGTTCATCTTCACCACGCCGTAGCGGAGTGCCTCTTCGATCTCGGACTTCAGCGAGCCGGATCCGCCGTGGAAGACGAAGTCGAACGGCTTGGAGCCGTCGGCCAGGCCGAGCTTCGCCGAGGCCACCTTCTGGCCCTGGTCCAGAATGTCGGGGCGCAGCTTGACGTTGCCCGGCTTGTAGACGCCGTGCACGTTGCCGAAGGTGGCGGCCAGCAGGTAGTGACCGTGCTCGCCGTGGCCGAGCGCGTCGATGGTCTTCTCGAAGTCCTCGGGGGTGGTGTAGAGCTTGTCGTTGATCTCGGCCTCGACGCCGTCCTCCTCGCCACCCACGACGCCGATCTCGACCTCGAGCACGATCTTGGCGGCGGCGGCCAGCTTCAGCAGCTCCTGCGCGATCTCAAGGTTCTCGTCGATCGGCACGGCCGAGCCGTCCCACATGTGCGACTGGAACAGCGGGTTCTTGCCGGCGGACACCCGCTCGGCCGAGATCGCCAGCAGCGGGCGGACGTAGGTGTCCAGCTTGTCCTTCGGGCAGTGGTCGGTGTGCAGGGCCACGTTGATCGGGTACTCGGCCGCGACGACGTGGGCGAACTCGGCCAGCGCCACGGCACCGGTCACCATGTCTTTGACGCCGAGTCCGGAAGCGAATTCAGCTCCGCCGGTGGAGAACTGGATGATGCCGTCACTGCCGGCATCGGCGAAACCCTTGATGGCGGCGTTGACGGATTCTGAGCCGACACAGTTGATCGCCGGGAACGCGTACTCGTTCTTCTTGGCGCGTTGCAGCATTTCGGCGTAAACGTCTGGCGTCGCGATGGGCATGAGTTCTCCTCCTGAGCAGGTGTTGCGCTGAGCCCGATTGCCCATCAGTATCGCAACACCCTCGGGACGTTCGCAGGCCAGCCCGGTAGGCGGTTGGTAAAAGCCCGGCCGAACCGCCGGTATCTTGAACACCGTGATCACCACCGTGGTGGCTATGCCCAACATCCTCGACCCCATGTACTGGATCGGTCCGCAGGGATTGTTCGCATCCGCGGTGCTGCCGACGATCCTGGCAATCGTCTTCGTCGAAACCGGTCTGCTGTTCCCCCTGCTGCCCGGTGAGTCGCTGCTGTTCACCGGCGGTCTGCTGGCCGCGCACGGCACCCTCGACATCTGGGTTCTCGCGCCCGCCGTGGCCCTGACCGCAATCGCCGGCGACCAGACCGGGTACTTCATCGGCCGCCGGATCGGGCCCGCGCTGTTCAAGAAGGAAGACTCGCGCTTTTTCAAGCAGCACCACGTGACCGAGTCGCACGCGTTCTTCGAGAAGTACGGGCCGGCGGCGATCATCCTGGCCAGGTTCATGCCGTTCGTCCGGACCTTCACGCCAGTGGTCGCCGGGGTGTCCTACATGCGCTACCCCGTGTACCTGGCCTTCGACATCGTCGGCGGTGTCCTCTGGGGCGGCGGGGTGACGATCGCCGGCTATTTCCTGGGCAACATTCCATTCATCCATCAGAACCTGGAAAAGATCGTTCTGGTCATCCTGTTCGTATCGATGATCCCCGCCTTCATCGCCACCGGGCGGGCGTACCTGCGCCGCAAGCGGGCCGCCCGCGACGAGCAGACCGAGCTGACCGTCGCCGAATAGCGTTCGACTGTGCAGGATACGTACATAGCTTCGCCGCTGGGGCGCTGACAACCTGCACAGTCGGCGCGAGCTAGGCCGGCTTGAAGCCCATTGCGACGCCGTTCATGCAGAACCGCAGGCCGGTCGGCGGCGGACCGTCGTCGAAGACGTGGCCGAGGTGTCCGCCGCATCGGCTACAGAGCACCTCGGTGCGCGCCATCCCCAGGCTGTCGTCCGTCCGCTGGATGACGGAGTTACCCAAGGCCTGATAGAAGCTGGGCCAGCCGGTGCCGCTGTCGAACTTGGTCGATGACGAGAACAGGGCCTGGCCGCAGCCGGCGCAGGTGAAGGCGCCGGAACGGTGTTCGTCGTTAAGCGGGCTGGTGAAGGGCCGCTCGGTCCCCGCGTTGCGGAGCACGTCGTACGCCGCGGGCGACAGCATCTGGCGCCACTCGGCGTCGGAGTGATTGACCTCGAATGTCTTGGCCGGTCCGATCGGGGCGCCGGATGCGGTGTAGGCGGTCAGGGCGCCGGCACCGGCGAGCACACCGACCGCCGCGCCGAACAGGACGTTGCGTCGGGTAGTCATGTCTTCCAGAGTAGCTCGACAGTTGACTCTGCAAACCTGGCGACGAAGTGCGAGTGAGCATCGCCGTCAGCGCAGAGTCAACGGCTTTTTCAGACGGCCACCTGGAAATCGCAGCCGGTCTTGGCGCGGACGTCGGCGACGGTGACGCCGGGGTGCAACTCGATCAGCGTGAGGCCGTGCTCGGTGTTGACGTCGAAGACGCACAGGTCGGTGATGATCAGGTCGACGACCGCCTTGCCGGTGACGGGCAGGGTGCACTGCTTGAGGATCTTCGGGCTGCCGTCCTTGGCGGTGTGGTCCATCACGACAATCACCCGCTGAACGCCGGACACCAAATCCATTGCGCCGCCTGGCCCTTTGACCATCTTGCCGGGGACCATCCAGTTGGCCAGGTCGCCGTTCTCGGCGACCTCGAGGCCGCCCAGGATGGACAGGTCGATATGCCCGCCGCGGATCATCGCGAAGGAGTCGGCGCTGTTGAAGAAGCTCGACCCGGGCAAGCTGGTAACGGTCTGCTTGCCGGCGTTGACCAGATCGGGGTCGACGTCGTCTTCGGTCGGGTAGGCGCCGATACCGAGCAGACCGTTCTCGGACTGCAGCGTGACCTTGATGCCGTTGGGAATGTAGTTGGCCACCAACGTCGGGATGCCGATACCGAGGTTGACGTAGTAGCCGTCGCGCAGTTCCTTGGCGGCGCGCTGCGCCATCACCTCGCGAATCGGGCTGTCTTTCTTGACCGCGGCGCCACCGCTGGTGGTGCGGAACTCGATGCGTTTCTGGTAGCCGGGACCTTTGATGATGCGGTCGACGTAGATGCCGGGGGTGTGGATCAGGTCGGGGTCCAGCTCGCCGACCTCGACGAGTTCCTCGACCTCAGCGATGGTCACCGCGCCGCAGGTGGCGATCATCGGGTTGAAGTTGCGGGCCGTCTTGCGGTAGATCAGGTTGCCCGCCTTATCACCCTTCCATGCCTTGACGATCGCCACGTCGGCCGTAATGCCTTCTTCCAGAACGTATTCCGTGCCGTTGAAGACTCGGGTGTCTTTACCCTCGGCGAGGTTGGTGCCGAATGCGGTGCGGGTGTAGAAGCCCGGGATGCCGGCGCCGCCGGCGCGCAGCTTCTCGGCGAGCGTGCCCTGCGGTGTCAGCACGAGGTCGAGTTCACCGGCCAGCACCTGGCGCTCGAACTCTTTGTTCTCGCCCACGTAGGAGGCGATCACCTTGCTTACCTGGTGCTCCTTAAGCAGCAGACCCATGCCGAAATCGTCTACGCCGGCGTTGTTCCCGACGATCGTGAGGTCTTTGATACCGCTGTCCACCAGGGCCTGGATCAGGTTCTCCGGAATACCGCAGAGGCCGAAACCGCCTGCGGCAATGGTGATTCCGTCCTTCAGCAGACCGTCCCAGGCGGAGACGGCGTCGGCGTGGACTTTACTCATGGCTGGTCCCTTCGGTCACGGCGTAGGCGGCCTCCATCAACATCCAGCCGGACAGCTGGACGGACAGGTCGCGCTCGGGGATCTCCGACGCGGTGACCGCACCCGCGACGAATTGCGCCTTCTCTCCCCCGCCGGTGGGCAGCTCGGCCGGGCGGTCCCAGAACGGCCCGAACAGTGGCAGCCCCTCGACGGTTTGCCTGTTGTCCCACGCCGACTGCGCCGACGTCAGCACGATGCGGCGGGCGGTATCGCGGGCCTTGACGTCATCGGGGCCATCGCCGGGCAGCGTGGTGGCGACCAGCGCCAGGTAGCGGGCGGTGATACCGGAGAACAACCCGCCGTCACCGCCGCCGGCGCCGCGGATCACCCCGTCCGGGGCCATCCGCTCGTCAACGGCGGCCACCAGGCGATGCACCCGCGGCGCGTGCCGGTCATCCTGGGTGCGGGCGGCCAGCTCGGTCTCCAGCCCCAGCACGACGCCCTGGCAATAGGTGTACTCGGCGCGGACCAGCGAGCCGGCTTTGATGCCGTCGAACACCAGGTGCGTCTCCGGGTCGATCAGCGTCTCGTCGATCCAGTCGGCCATCTGCTGCGCGCGGCGTAGCCGGTCGCCGTAGCGGGCCAGGAAAAGTCCGGCCGGCCCATTGGCCGGGGCATTGAAGAACTGGTCCTGCTTGCGCCACGGGATGCCGCCGCCGTCCTCGGGCACCCAGGCGTTGACCAGTTGCTCGTTGAGCTTGCGAAGCGCACGCTCGCGATCGACCTCCGCGAACCGCGAGGCCCGCTCCAGCGACAGCGCTAGCCAGGCCATGTCGTCGTAGTAATTGTTGACCCACGATCCGTTGTTGCGCAGTCGGTGCGCGCGGATCTGGCGCTCGATCTTGACGCGACGTTCGGGCTGCGGGTCCCGCTGCTGCGCGTCGACCAGGCAGTCCAGGAGATGCGCTTGCCACCAGTAGTGCCAGCCGCCGAACCACTTGTCGCGCCGGGTCGCGGGCCAACCCACGACGCCGAGTTGCGTACCGGGCAGTGTCCAGAGCTTTTTCAGATGCCGACCAGCGACAGCGGCCTCCGCACTGACCGCCCGGTTGACCCATACCTGATCCATGACTGCTGATCCTGCCCTATGGACAGGGCACGTAAGCGGGCATCCTTCCGGGAAGTTCCGGTCCCGGAAGGATGCCCGCCGAGGGAGCGAGTCGTCAGGAAAGCGATTCGCGGAGCACCGGCGTCAGAGACGCTCCATTTCGCGTGCCATGCAGGCGTTTTCCAGGAACGCGTAGTGCTTGGGGCACTCGCGCCCGGCCGGGCGGTCATGAGTCGGCGCGGCAAACGAACGCTGGACGGCGGCAAGCAGGCCGTGGGTGGCTTCCATCCACCGACGGCGAGCCTGTGGTCGTGCCCCTAACGCGATCGCCGTGGCGAGCGTGACCTCGTGCTCGCTGATCAGGGCCGGGGCCGGGGCCGGGGCCGGGGCCGGGGCGACCATGCGCTCTCGGACCTCGTCGGGGGTGATGAGTGCCAGGTTTTGGGTGAGCATTTCGATCCTCCGTTGCCGAGATCCGTTACTGGAATCGTTGATCGCGGAGGACTAGTCGACGTCAGTGGCGCACTACTGATATTTCTCACCGTTGCGGCGTGATACCACCGAGAGGCGGATCAATAGTTGACGACGGATCAGTTTCCGGATGATGCATGTCGTCGAGTTTCGCGACGGCCTGATCAGCCGGGAACACCTCTGGCTGGATGCGGCTGCCGTGACCGGTCAGCTGGCTGAGGCGAGTCGTGACCGTGACGCAGCCGGGGTAGTAGTGCCGCGAGTTCGTCGCGGTTGGGCGTGCCAGTCTTGGCCATCGCCTTGTAGATGTGGCTTTCGACAGTCCGGACCGAGAGCGTCAACCGATGCGCAATGTCGCGGTTGGACAAGCCTTCTCCGATGAGCATCACGATTTCGCGTTCGCGGTCGGTGAACGGCAATCGTTCGACAGCCTTGCGCAGGGTCGGGGTGCGGGCGCCGCCGCACCGCTCCGCCAACGCCTCGGCCCGCGTCGAGCATCCCAGTGCCGAACCACGCAGATCCTGATGCCGGTAAGCGATAGCCGCGTGCGCAGCCGCATCGACGGCGGCGATGAGATCACCCATCTTCTCGAATTCCACTGATAATGACGATAATTCGGCACCGTCGCCGTCGTGCAGCGCTTCGGCGAAGCGGGCCGCGACGGAGGCGCGGGGCCCGTCGACGACCGCGGCAAGCTCCCGCAAACGCGGGCCGCAGGACCGGTCCCCGAATTGGGTGGCCATCTGCAGACACATCACCTCGGGAGCGAATTGCCCATTGGCCCTCGCTGTTTCGGCGGCCGCCAGCGAAAGCTCAATGGCCTCGCTGATGGCCCCCTGCCCACCCGCCACCCATGCCGTCGCGATCGCGTACTCGTAGTCGAGATAGCGCCAACCGGGATGGCGCCACGCTTCGAGTTCGGCCAGGCAGGCCGTTGCCTCGTCGATCGAGCCGCGCATCGCGAGTGCCGTCGTCAGCGCCAACCGACATCGGTAACTCCAGTCGTTGGAGGTACGCACTTCGTCCATCGCCGAACTGAGCTGGGAGATCGCGGCGTCGACCCGACCTGCGCCGAGTGTCACCCTGCCCACCGCCAGGGTGCCAACCTGGAAGAACCGGAATGCGCGGAATTCGATTTGGCGCTGCTGGATCGTGTCCGCCGGCGCGCCCGCGTCGATGATCCGGCCCGATAGCAGCAGGGCGCTGATATGTGCGTCGGTGATGATGACGAACGACCGTATCGGGATGGGATAGCCGGCTTCTGCTGCGGCGACGGCGTCGGCGGTACGGCCCACTTCGCCAAACGAAACGGCAAGCGCCCAAGCGGTTACCCGCTGGGCGACGAGGTCGGGTAGCTCGTTCCAGGTGAACTTCTCCGCCGACTCGATGGCCGCATGCGGCTTGCCCATCGCCGCCCAGTACACCGTCAGGAACGCGTCGATACAGCTGCGGTCTCGCGGTCCCGCGTTGTGCGACGCCTCGTCGATGAGCGCTTTCGCGCCCTCCGGGTCGGCCAACGTGAACAGCCGATTGGTAGATCGCAGAAAGGCCACCCGCCCGTACATCGGCCCGGCCAGCTCACCTGCTTGAAGGTCGGCGAGCAACGCATCCGCTTCCCGCCCTTGTCCTATACACGAAAAGGCATACGCGCGAATGAGTTTCGCGTCGGCTGCACCTCCAGCGCGAATAGCAGCCGCCGCGAATCGATCGGCCAGCGGAAATTCCCAGAGCCAGACAGCGCCGCGTGCCGCCCGAACCAGGAGATCGGAATCCGGCTCGAGATCGGAGTCCAGGCTGAGAGCGGCGCGTCGGACCACGATCCGCATGTCGTCACGATCATCCGGCATGGCGAGCTCGGTGGCCACCCGGCCACGTAGTCGCCGCAATCTGATGGCGGCGGCCCGATTTCGCCGCACCTGCCCGTATAGCGGGTGCGCCAATCGCGCCTCGATCCGATCGCCAATCTGATCGAGAGCGATGAGACCGCGGAGGTCCGCTTGCTCGACCGCGTCCGAGTCGGTGATCCGGATGAGCGATGCGAGCTCGAGGGGCTCGCCGACGGCCAGGGCGTCGATCACATCACTCACCGAGCCGGGTAGACCTCCGACACGTCCCTCGATCAGCTCAATCAGGCTGGGCGGCAAAACCGGATCAGCCACCCAACACCAACGCCCATCCGACACGATGAGCCGTTCGTCGGCGACCTCCTGCTCGACGATGTTGCGCAGATACAGCGGATTGCCCCGCGTCAACATCCACATCCGTTCGGCGGCCTGCGGATCTACCGGACCACCCAGCGCTGCCGAGACCAGAGCGGTCGTCTCGGCCTCGGACAGCGGCTGCAGGTCGATGCGGTCGAGCTGTCCGCGGTCCCACAACTCCCGCACGCCGGCCGGAGTCGACTCACCCTCTCGGATGGTGAGCACCACCTTTGCACTGCGACGCTGAATGATCTGGTGCACAACGAATGTCGACAGATCGTCGAGCAGGGCCACGTCGTCGACCCCGAGGATGACCCCGGTGCCGGAGCTCGCGGAGGTCAGTGCCGCGATCGCACCGCGGATCAGCTGGAGGTTATCCCTCCCCGTGGGCTCAGCCCAGGACGACAAAGCGCCCAACGGGATTGACCGCGCCGACGACGTGCCGACGATCCAGCGGGTTTCACATCCCCGCGACGCTGCGGAATTCAGTGCTTCACGCGCGACCCGGCTCTTCCCCACTCCGGCCGCCCCGCAAATCACGATGCCGGACGAGTCCGAGCCGAACACAGCGGCTTCGATGAGTCGCTGCTCTTCTGAGCGGCCGGTCAATGGCCACGTCAACCGCACCCGTACAGCCTAGAAGCGGTAACCCTGCGGTGAAAGGAAAGATCAGTATCTGTCTACTGACGTGTTCTCGACATCGCCGAAGCAACGATGACGTCGCGGCCAGCAACCGCCAACCACTTCGACGCGAGGAGCCGTCATGACCACCGACACCGTGCCTGCCCGCGGTTACCCGGGTGTGTTCGACGCGGGCATGCACTACTGCCTGGGCGCGAACCTCGCGCGGCTCGAACTCGCCGAAGCTCTGACCGTGATGACGCAGCGCATGCCGAATGCGCGGCGAGCCGGACCGGCACCGTGGAAGCCGTTCACCGCGCTGACCGGGCCATCAACTCTGCCCATCGAATTCGACTGCGCGTCAACGGGTTAGCAGCGCCCTACCAGGCCCCTCCCATGTCCGCATGTTGACTGATCCAGCTATGCATAGCGATACCGGCAGCGACGGCGACGTTGATGCTGCGCGTCGACCCGAACTGGGCGATGGAGACGGTCAGGGTGGCGCCGTCGCGGGCGTCGTCGCTGATCCCGGGGCCCTCGCTGCCGAACAGCAGCAGGCAATCCCGCGGCAGCGTCGTCTGCTCAAGCCGGGCGGCGCCCGGCACGATGTCGACGGCGACCACGGTCAAGCCGGCCTCGGCGGCGAAGCGCAGCAACTCGGCGGTGTCATCGTGATGCTGCAGACGTTGATAGCGGTCGGTCACCATGGCGCCGCGGCGATTCCACCTCCGGCGGCCGACGATGTGCACGGTGTCGACGGCGAACGCGTTGGCCGCGCGGACCACCCCGCCGATGTTGGCGTCCTGGCCGAAGTTCTCGATCGCCACGTGCAGCGGATGCCGACGGGTGTCGATGTCGGCGACGATCGCCTCCCGCGTCCAGTACCGGTAGGCGTCGACGACGTTGCGGCTGTCGCCGTCGCGCAGCAACTCGGGGTCGTAGCGCGGGTCGTCGGGCAGCGGCCCCTCCCACGGGCCGACGCCGGCCACCGGCGCACTCCACTCGGTCGGACCGGGCTCGCCCACTGTGTCCTGACGATGCAGACCGGCATGGTCCGGGGAGGAGGGGGGCAGGTCGATCACCGTATCGTCCACACCGCGGCGTGGGTGCCGACGATCGACACCGTCGCGTAGAGCAGCGCGTCATTGAGGTCGCCCTGGGTGCACAGTGATGAGTTGACGTGCACCGCGTCGAGCGACGCCTCCGGCAGGATCAGCACCGAGGACCCGTACGCCGTGCAGGCGGGGTTCAGGCCGGGCGGCGGCAGCGTCGGCGAGACCAGCAGCATCATCGGGCCGCCGCGAGCGGTGGAGTCGTCGCGGTATTTGGCCGCAATCGTGTTGGCCGCCAAGCCAAGCAGCATGTATCCGCTGCCGCTGAACGCGGCGGGGTCGCCGAGCGAGGCTTCACTCAGCTGGGTTCCGTCGACCCGCCACGCGGCCACGCTGGTGGTCTTGACCACCAGGCCCGTGTCGCTCTCCTTGGTCGGCAGCACCCCGACCGGGAACGCCGCCGCATAGGCCGCGGCGGTATCGGCGATGCGGTCGCGGGGAGAGTACAGGTAGACGCCACGCACGGCGGCACGATCCTTCATCGGCCCCAGGCAGACCGTGCCGGTCATCCGCTTACCCTCCGGCGCGGAAAGGGACCGGATGACAAGGTTTTTCACGTCATCACAGCTGCCGATGCCGACAGCTTCCATCGGATGCGCCAGCGCGCCGTACAGCCCGAAGCGGACGTCGCGCGGATCGGCGTGGGGTTTAGCCGGATCGGCGGGAGCCGCGTCGACGTCGACGAGCACGTAGTCGTCCTGCCAACGTAGGTTCGATATCGACGTGTTCCAGCCCAGCACGGCCAGCGACTCGCCCAGCTTGGCGGTTCCTGCGCCGTAGACCTGTTGGCGGGCAGACGAATTCGAGCACGAACAGACCAGCGCCAATGTCGCGATCACCGCGATGACTCTGCGCACGGCGATTAACTCAGCCCGAGGTCCGCCAGCCCCAGCACGCTGCGGTACGGAAATCCTTCGGCCTCAATGGCTTCGGCGGCACCGGTGGCCCGGTCGACGACTGTCGCGACGCCGACGACCTGCGCGCCGGCCTCCAACACGGCGCGCACCGCGGTTAGCGCCGAACCGCCGGTGGTGCTGGTGTCCTCGACCACCAGCACACGCTGGCCGGTGATGTCGGGACCTTCGATAAGGCGTTGCATGCCATGGGTTTTCACCGATTTACGCACGACGAACGCATCGATCGGGCGTCCGGGCGCATGCATGACGGCGGTGGCGACCGGGTCGGCTCCGAGGGTGAGGCCGCCAACCGCGGCGTAGTCCCAGTCGGCGGTGACTTCGCGAACCAGCCGGCCGATCAGCGGGGCGGCCAGGTGGTGCAGCGTGGCCCGACGCAGGTCGACGTAGTAGTCGGCCTCCTTGCCGGACGACAGGGTGACGCGACCGTAGACGACTGCCAATTCCTTGACCAGCTCGGCTAATTCGGCTTTTTCAGGTGCGGCCACGGCCCCGCCCAAACACGCCCGTGAACGCTCGCGACACCGGCCGAGGCACCATCCGGGTGACGGTGGTGATCGCCTTGTACTGCAGCCCGGGAATGATCAACGTGTTGCCGCGGGCCACCTCGGCAAGGGTTTCCCGCACCACGTCGTCGACCTCGAGCCACATGAACGACGGCAGCGACGTCATATCGATGCCGGCGCGATCGTGGAATTCGGTGTGCACGTAGCCGGGGCACACCACGTGGATACCGACGCCGGTGCCGCGCAGCCCGACGGCCAGACCTTCGGTGAACGACACCACGTAGGCCTTGGAGGCCGAGTAGGTCGAGCCGCGGCCGGACAGCAGGCCGGCCACGCTGGAGACGTTGATGACCGTGCCGGCGCCGTTGTCCAGCATCGGCGGCAGCGCGGCGCGGGTGAGCTGCACGATCGCGGTGACGTTGACGTCCAGTTGGCGCTGCAGCAGGGCGGGCTCCGCGGTCCAGAATTCCCCGGAGGTACCGAACCCGGCGTTGTTCACCAGCACGTCGACGCGGGCGGCCAGACGCTCGGCGACCTTGTCGCGACCGGCGGCGTCAGACAGGTCGGCGGGCAGCACTTCCACGTTCCGTCCGCCCTCATTGGACAGCTCGGCGGCCAGCGCCCTGAGGCGATTCGCATCGCGGGCGACCAGCACGAGGTCGTAGCCGTCGGCGGCATAACGTCGCGCAAAGCCTTCGCCGATACCAGAAGTGGGCCCGGTGATCAGGGCAACGGGGCGAGGCACGGCGCCAGTGTACTTAGCGCCCGAACGAGGCGGATTCAGCGTTGGTGATGTGACGCCTGGTGGCCGTTACGGCCGGTCGGCGGGCGACGAATCGGTTCCTGACGGGCGGGAGGCGGGGTCGCGGCCGACCGAGTCGTCGACCCGCTCTCGCGGGAGAACGCCTCGGGCGCGCGCTGCGGGGCCTCGCTGCGGCCGACAGGGGCCTCGCTGCGACCGGCGGGGGCCAGCGGACGGCTGGGTGATGCGCTGCGGCGACTCGCGGCCGACGGCGCGACGGATCCGCTCGACTGCGGCACCGGCGGCAGCACCCGGAGCAGGTCGTTGAACTGGCGCACGGTGCGCAGACCCTCGTCCCACTGGGCG
Organism: uncultured Actinomycetota bacterium; assembly: GCA_963822655.1. GTDB lineage: Bacteria > Actinomycetota > Actinomycetes > Mycobacteriales > Mycobacteriaceae > Mycobacterium. Next base: position 8,443 of record CAWGIJ010000001.1, on the reverse strand, counting down.
CGCGTGCTGCCGATCGGCATGCTGACCAGCGTCCAGTTCTCTTCGTTCCACATGATCTCGGCGCAGTCCGGTGCGGTGTGCGCGAAGGTGACCATGCGGCGGTCGCAGGCACGACGGGCGGCGTCGAGGTTGGTGGAGTACACCATCCGCGGCCCGATCGCCCCGAGCAGCCAAATGTCGTTCTCGCGAGGCTCTTTGAGGCCCTTGAGGCGAACATCGACGACGACGTTGGTGCCGACCTTGCGGTGCAGTGCAATGACGGTGGCGACCTCGTCGAGGTCGAAGATGAAGACGGCCTCGCCGCGGATCTGGCCGAGCACGACGTTGTGGGCGGGGATGTTGCTGCCCACGGTCGACATGACGCCGCGCTTCCAGCGCTTGAGGATCTCGGTGGATTCCTGCTCGTAGTCGAATCCGTGCGAACGAGCCCACGACTTACGGCGCCGGCCTCGTCCACGGCGGCGGTCGATGTCGACGTACAGCAGCACCGCCGCACCGACGAAGCACAGCGCGGAAAGCGTAAACCAGAGCGGAACCATCGCCACGTAGCGTAACCGCTGTGACCCCCGGACCGGGAATGCGAGCAGGTCACAACAGAATTAAAGTTTGCTAGCGCTTCGGCAGCGATGAGACCGCCGAAGCGCCAGCAAGGCTTTAGCCCAGGACCAGCCCGTCACCGTCGGCGCTGACGTTCACCGGCACCACGTCGCCGTCGTGCACGTCACCCGCCAGCAGCATCTTGGCCAGCTGGTCGCCGATGGCCTGCTGCACCAACCGCCGCAGCGGGCGGGCGCCGTAGACCGGGTCGAATCCACGCTTGGACAGCCACTCCTTGGCCGGCAGCGACACCTCGAGCTGCAGCCGCCGCTGCGCCAACCGTTTAGCCAGCTGCTCGAGCTGGATGTCGACGATCCGGACCAGCTCGTCGGGCTGGAGCCCGTCGAAGATCAACACGTCGTCGAGCCGGTTGATGAACTCGGGCTTGAACGCCGACCGCACCGCCGCCATTACCTGCTCCTCCGTACCGCCCGACCCGAGGTTGGACGTCAGGATGAGGATGGTGTTGCGGAAGTCGACCGTGCGGCCCTGCCCGTCGGTCAGCCGGCCCTCGTCGAGGACCTGCAGTAGCACGTCGAACACGTCCGGGTGGGCCTTTTCCACCTCGTCGAACAACACGACGGTGTAGGGCCGGCGGCGCACCGCCTCGGTCAGCTGACCGCCCTGGTCGTAGCCGATGTAGCCGGGAGGCGCGCCGACCAGGCGGGCCACCGAGTGCTTCTCGCCGTACTCGCTCATGTCGATGCGGACCATCGCCCGCTCGTCGTCGAACAGGAAGTCGGCCAGCGCCTTGGCCAGCTCGGTCTTACCAACTCCGGTGGGTCCGAGGAACAGGAACGAACCTGTCGGCCGGTTGGGATCGGCGACCCCGGCCCGAGTACGCCGGACGGCGTCAGAAACCGCCGCCACCGCCTTCTTCTGCCCGACGACGCGCCGGCCCAGCTCGTCTTCCATCCGCAGCAGCTTGGCGGTCTCGCCTTCCAGCAGCCGCCCGGCCGGGATGCCGGTCCACGCCGACACCACGTCGGCGATGTCATCGGGACCGACTTCCTCCTTGAGCATCACGTTCTCGCGGGCCGCTGCCTGCGGCAGCGTGGCGTCGAGCTTCTTCTCGAGTTCCGGGATGCGCCCGTAGCGCAGCTCGGCGGCCTTGGCCAGGTCGCCGTCACGCTCGGCACGCTCGGATTCGCCGCGCAGCGAGTCCAGCTGTTCTTTGAGGTCGCGCACGACGTCGATGGCGTTCTTCTCGTTCTGCCACCGGGTCGTCAGCTCGGCCAGCTTCTCCTTCTGGTCGGCCAGTTCGGAGCGCAACTTCTCCAAGCGATCCTTGGACGCCGCATCTTCCTCCTTCGCCAGCGCCATCTCTTCGATCTCGAGTCGGCGCACCAGGCGCTCCACCTCGTCGACCTCGACGGGCCGCGAGTCGATCTCCATCTTCAGCCGGCTGGCCGCCTCGTCGACCAGGTCGATCGCCTTGTCCGGCAGGAAACGGGCGGTGATGTAGCGGTCGGACAGCGTCGCGGCTGCCACCAGCGCGGAGTCGGTGATGCGCACACCGTGGTGCACCTCGTAGCGGTCCTTGAGTCCGCGCAGGATTCCGACGGTGTCCTCCACCGATGGCTCGCCGACGAACACCTGCTGGAAGCGCCGCTCCAGCGCGGCATCCTTTTCGATGTACTTGCGGTACTCGTCGAGAGTGGTGGCCCCGACCAATCGCAGTTCGCCGCGGGCCAGCATCGGCTTGATCATGTTGCCGGCGTCCATCGCACCCTCGCCGGCCGCACCGGCGCCGACGATGGTGTGCAGCTCGTCGATGAAGGTGATGATCTGGCCCGCTGAGTTCTTGATGTCGTCGAGGACGGCCTTGAGCCGTTCTTCGAATTCGCCGCGGTATTTGGCGCCGGCCACCATCGAACCCATGTCGAGCGAGACGACCGTCTTGTCGCGCAGGCTCTCGGGGACGTCGCCGTCGACGATGCGCTGGGCCAGGCCCTCCACGATCGCGGTCTTACCGACACCGGGCTCACCGATCAGTACCGGGTTGTTCTTGGTGCGGCGGCTCAGCACCTGCACGACGCGACGAATCTCGTTGTCCCGTCCGATGACCGGGTCGAGCTTGCCTTCGCGGGCGCGCTCGGTCAGATCGGTGGAGTACTTCTCCAGCGCCTGATAGGTGGCCTCGGGGTCGGGGTTGGTGACGCGGGCGCTGCCGCGGACCTTCACGAACGCCTCGCGCAACGCCTGCGGCGATGCGCCGTGACCGGTCAGCAGTTTGGCGACCTCGGAGTCACCGGTGGCCAGGCCGACCAACAGGTGCTCGGTGGAGACGTATTCGTCGTCCATCTCGGTGGCCAGGTTCTGCGCGGTCGTGATGGCCTGGACCGACTCGCGGGACAGCTGAGGTTGCGAGTTCGAGCCGGTGGCCTGCGGCAGCCGGTCCAGAATGCGTTGCGCTTCGGCCCGGATAGTGGCGGGCTCGACGCCGACAGCCTCCAGCAGCGGAGCGGCGATCCCGTCGTTCTGCGTAAGCAGGGCCAGCAGCAGGTGAGCCGGCTTGATCTCGGGGTTGCCGGCGGCAGTGGCCGCCTGCAGCGCCGACGTCAGCACCGCCTGCGTCTTGGTTGTCGGGTTGAAAGAGTCCACGACACCTCCGTTCAGAGTTTGTGCTGGGGACGGGAAACGAGCCCCCAGAGATGAAGAAAATGCTTGTCGCGTTGTTCAACGCCGTCAAGGTTGAGTCTGTTCCGCTCAACTCTGACTATTTTTGGGAGATGCCGGTCACGCCGGCTGAAACGCACCTTGCAGTTGAGGGCCGTCGAACCCGCCGGGCGTCTGACCGTGCAGCGCGAACTCGTAGACGGCGACCCGGAAAATCTGGCTCAGCGTCGCCGAGACCACCGCGAACGCGAACATCAGCAACACCGCGACGCCCAGCACCACGTATCCCACCAGCGCCTGCCCGCCCGTCAGCAGCACCATCACGGCGAACACCGCGGCCGTCCCCAGAACGAGGCTGATGCCGACCGTCACCAGCCCGATGGTCGCCGCGCCGGTGGCGCCCTCTCCCCAGCGCGCCTTGATGATGGCCGCCGAATGCCGCAATGACGTCAACGGACCGCTGCCCTCGAGCGCGATCACCGGCACCACGAAGAAGGTGGCGATACCCCAAGCGGCTCCGGCGATTCCGGCGACGATCTTGCCCAGCAGCGGCACCCGATTCTCGAACGCCCGCAGCAGCAGCCCGAACGTCGTCGCCACCAGCGTCCAGCCCAGGATCGGTCCGATCCGGCGCGCGGCCGCAGCCAGACCCTCGCGCACCTTGGTGTCCTCGCCGCGCATCGAGCGGGCCGCGCAGGCGGCCAGCGCGACGTTGAAGAACAACGCGACGAAGGTCGACACATAAGCCGACGCGATGCCTGCGGCGTAGATGACGGGGTCGTTGCGCTCGACGGTCTGATGGTCGAAGACGCCACGGGTAATCAGCGTGGGCGCCCAGATCGACACCATCGCCAGGCCGGCGAAGATCGTCGACAGCAGCGGGAACAACGCCAGCGAGGCGTCACCCCGAAGCACGTCCCAGCTCTGCCGCGTAAGCGCCCAGCCACGCGAGAATCGGCCCATCGAATGCACCTCCGGCCAGCCCCGTCGGCCCTTGATAGTAGGCCCCAGCAGCGGCGATCGGGTGCCGATCGGAACGCCCGCCGGGCAATCCTTTCGAACGTATGATCGAACGGTGGGAGACCTCGCGTCGATCGGATACAACGGGCAGCCGGTGCGCAATCCGTTCCGGGTGGTGCGCCCGCCGATCACCGTGCTGATCGATCTGACCGTGCTGTTCCCCCGCGAGCCGCATCGCACCGGGCGATACCAGGCCAATGGTCTGCAGTTGCACAAAGTGGTCGAGGGCCGGCTGACCTGCTGGGGCATCTGCGAGCAAGGCGACTGGTGGGGGCTGGTGACCTATCCGATCGCCTATGGGTCCAAGCGCAAGACCGTCACCCACTGGGTGCCGGCGTGGACATTGCGCCAGCGCTGACGCCAACGGTCACCCACCGTTCGCCTGTCAATGCGAAGATTCAGCCTGTGACAGGAAGTTGGGTTTCCCTGCTGGCCACGTTGATTCCGCTGGCGCTCGTCGTCTCGATCTCCCCGCTGTCGGTGATTCCGGCGGTGTTGGTGCTGCAGACGCCGCGGCCCCGACCGACCGGCCTCGCCTTCCTGGGCGGCTGGCTGCTGGGCCTGGTCGCTCTGACCGCCGCATTCATCGCGTCCTCGGATGCGCTGAGCGGGCTGCACAACAAGCCGCCGGTGTGGGCATCGTGGACGCGCGTGGTGCTGGGATTGGCGCTGATCGCCTTCGGCATCTACCGCTGGCTGACCCGCGGGGGCCACACCGAGTCGCCGAAGTGGATGCGATCGTTCGAAACCCTCACCCCCGCACGGGCTCTGGCCACCGGGTTGGTGTTAGTGGTGGTGCGGTTCGAAGTGCTGACCATGTGCGCCCTGGCCGGCCTGGGGATCGGCAGCGCCAACCTCGGCTCCACGGGCGAACTGGTGACCGGTGCGATCTATGTCGCCGTCGCCGCATCCACTGTCGCAATCCCCGTCCTCGCATACGTCGCCGCTGGTCACCGTCTCGACGGTCCGATGGCGCGGCTCCGAGAGTGGATGGAGCGCAACAATGCCGCGATGCTCGCCGCCGTCCTGGTGCTGATCGGCGGGATGGTGCTCTACCACGGCGTCAACGCGTTGACCTGATTCCGGCCCGGCCGGGCATAAAATCGGCGGCCGTGAGCCTCAACGACCGGGATGCGCTGGCGGTGTTGCATGCGGCGCTCGACCCGGACGACGCCAACGGGCTCATCGGCCGGTTCTACGCCCGCTGGTTTGCCTCCGACGGCTCGCCGCGCGATCTGTTCCCGCCCGACATGGGCGCCCAGCGTGCCGCATTCGCCCAGGCGCTGAAGTGGCTGTACGGCGAACTGGTCGCGCAGCGCTCGCAGGAGCCCGTGGCGTTTCTCGCCCAACTGGGCCGCGACCACCGCAAGTACGGCGTGCAGCCCGAGCACTACGAAAGCCTGGGGCAGGCGCTGTATGCGACTATGCGCGACACGCTGGCCGATTCGTGGAACGACGCCGTCGACGCCGCAGCCCTGCAGTCGCTGAATCTGATCACCGGCGTGATGAGCGGAGCGGCCGAGGCCGAACAGGGACCCGCCTGGTGGGACGGCACGGTCGTCGAGCGACTTCGGGTGTCCCGCGACCTGGCCGTGGTCCGGCTGCAACTGGACAACCCGATGCCGTATCACGCGGGCCAGTACGTCAACGTCACCGTCCCGCAGTGCCCACGGCGGTGGCGGTATCTGACGCCGGCCATCCCGCCGGACGAGACGGGCGCGGTGGAATTCCACGTCCGCTCGGTGTCCGGCGGCCTGGTCAGCAGTGCCATCGTCAACGAGACGCAATCCGGCGATCGGTGGCGGATGTCGAGTCCACACGGCGGCTTACACGTCGACCGCGACGGCTCCGACGTGCTGATGGTCGCGGGCAGCACCGGGCTCGCGCCGCTGCGTTCGATCATCATGGACCTGACCCGGTGGGGCGAAAACCCGCGCGTACACATGTTTTTCGGCGCGCGCTACCCGTGCGAGCTGTACGACCTGCAAACGTTGTGGCAGATCGCGGCGAACAATCCATGGCTCGCGGTGACTCCGGTGTCCGAACGGGCCGGCGATCCGGAGTGGGCCGCCGACTATCCCGACGTGACACCGCCACGCGGCCTGCATGTTCGCCAGACCGGCAAGCTGATGGACGTCGTCACCCGATTCGGCAACTGGGGCGACCGCCAGATCCTGCTCTCCGGCGGTCCGGACATGGTCCGTACCACCAAAGACGCGTTGATCACCAAAGGTGCGCCACCGGAACATATTCAGCACGACCCGTTGTCCCGCTAACCTGGCGGGCTAGGCTCGTCAGGTGAACACCGTCACGCTGAGCGATCCGTCATCCGCAGTCGAGGCGCAGTTCGTCCCGGAAGCCGGCATGATCGGCATTTCCCTGACCGACGACGGCGTAGAACTGCTGGGACAACGCCGTGGACTGGACGCCTACGTCGAGAACGGCAAGACCATGGGCATCCCGCTGTTGTACCCGTGGGCAAATCGGTTGGGCGCCAACACATATGAGGCCGAGGGCAAGACGATTACGCTGACGGACGGTGAATTCGGGGTCCGGACGGACCCGAACGGTCTGCCGATCCACGGCGTGCTCGCCGCCTTTCCGAACTGGCGGGTTACGCACGAATCCGGCCACGAGCTGACCTCCGAGGTCGACTTCACCAGCGACGAGGAGTTGCTGGCCAGCTTCCCGTTTCCACATCGGTTGTCGCTGAACATCACCCTGGTCGAGCGCACCCTGCGGCTGCGCGTCGCCGTGACACCGACCGGTGAGCTCGCGGTGCCGCTCTGCTTCGGTTTCCATCCGTACCTTCAGCTGCCGGAGGTGCCTCGCGACGAGTGGGTCATCGAAACCCCGGCGATGCGACACCTGACGCTCGATGAAAAAGGACTGCCCACCGGCGAGGCTGTCGTCCAGCCTGCCCTCAGCGAACCGTTGGGCGACAGGGCTTTTGATGATGGATATGACCAAGTTGCCGATGGCTCGGCGTTCGCGGTGTCCGGCGGCGGACGCCGCATCGAGGTGCACTTCGAGGAGGGCTATCCCGCGGCGCAGATCTTCGCGCCGCGGGGCGAGAGCCTGGTGTGCTTCGAGCCGATGACGGCCGTCACCGACGCGCTGCGCCGCGGCGGCTACCGCTCCGCGCAACCCCGCGACTGGGGCATCGCGCAGTTCTCCATACGTGTCTAACGCCCCGAAACACAATCCAGGGCTAGCGATTTCGGAAGAATCGCGGCCCTGACTTGTGTTTCGCGTGAAAAATCTAGCGTCGCGGCTTCCAGACCACCACCGCGGTGCTCTTGGGCACCACCGCGATGTCGCGCCGCTGGTTGCGCGTGAGCACCTCGATCTCGGCGGCCATCTCCATCAGCCGGGACTGCAGCGCCTCGACCTGATTGGTCAACTCGATAATCCGTTTGATACCAGCAAGGTTGACGCCTTCGTCCTGAGACAGCCGCTGCACCTCGCGGAGCAGATCCACGTCGTGCTGCGAATAGCGCCGTCCCCCACCGGAACTGCGGCTGGGGCTGACCAGACCGAGCCGGTCGTAAGTACGCAGCGTCTGCGCATGCATACCGGCCAACTCGGCGGCCACCGAGATCAGAAATGTCCTCGCGTCGTCCTTCTTGGCCATCAGCGGTTACCCGCCCATCCGGCACGAGGGTCGAAACCACTGGACCGCTCGGCGACCGCGTAGGCCTCCAGCGCTTCCTTGGCGGCGCCCTCCAGGTTTGGCGGCACAGCGACTTTCACAGTGACCAGCAGGTCACCCTGACCTCCGGACCTCTTGGGCACACCGCGACCGCGAACACGCAGGATTCGGCCGTCGGTCGTTCCCCTGGGCACCCGGACGCCGACCTTGCCGTCCAGTGTAGGTACGGAAAGCGTTGTACCCAGGGCTAATTCGCTGAATGCGACCGGTACGGTGACCGTGAGGTCGTCGCCGTCCCGGGAGAACACCTTGTCCGGTCGTACATGCACGGTGACGTAAAGGTCTCCCGATGGAGCGCCGCGCAGGCCCGCTTCGCCCTGACCGGCCAACCGGATCCGCTGCCCGTCTTCCACGCCCGGTGGGATCCGGACATTGATCGTGCGGCTGCGGGTGGTGACACCGGTGCCCTTGCACTCGTCGCAGGGGTGCTCGATGATCGACCCGCTGCCGCGGCATTCGGCACACGGTTCGGAAAACCCGAAAGCGCCTTGGTTG